>NZ_CP040234.1:0-4569707 GCF_005406305.1 Citrobacter sp. TBCP-5362
GCGGTCCTGATCGTTTCAACGGATCCTGATCGGGTAAAATTGCAGATAGCAATTCGCACGTCACCCTTTTATGCACAGGGTCTTTTCGACGTGCGTCAACAATCATGAATGTTTCAGCCTTTGTCATTTATCGACTTTTGTTCGAGTGGAGTCCGCCGTGTCACTTTCGCTTTGGCAGCAGTGTCTTGCCCGATTGCAGGATGAGTTACCAGCCACAGAATTCAGTATGTGGATACGCCCGTTGCAGGCGGAACTGAGCGATAACACGCTGGCTTTGTATGCGCCAAACCGTTTTGTGCTCGATTGGGTAAGAGACAAGTACCTCAATAATATCAATGGACTGCTGAATAATTTCTGCGGAGCGGATGCCCCACAACTGCGTTTTGAGGTCGGGACGAAACCCGTCACTCAAACGCTCAAAACGCCGGTCAACAATGTTGTTGTGCCTGCGCAGGTCGCTCAGGCGCAGCCACAGCGTGCGGCGCCAGCCGCGGCGCGCCCGGGCTGGGATAACGTGCCGGCTCCGGCAGAACCGACCTACCGCTCTAACGTCAACGTGAAACACACGTTTGATAACTTCGTCGAAGGTAAATCCAACCAACTGGCGCGCGCGGCGGCGCGTCAGGTGGCGGACAACCCTGGCGGCGCCTACAATCCCTTGTTCCTCTACGGCGGCACCGGTCTGGGTAAAACTCACCTGTTGCATGCGGTGGGCAACGGCATTATGGCGCGCAAACCGAATGCGAAAGTGGTGTATATGCACTCCGAGCGCTTTGTGCAGGACATGGTTAAAGCCTTGCAAAACAACGCGATCGAAGAGTTTAAACGCTACTACCGTTCCGTTGACGCACTGCTTATTGATGACATTCAATTCTTCGCCAATAAAGAACGATCCCAGGAAGAGTTTTTCCACACCTTTAACGCCCTGTTAGAAGGGAATCAGCAGATCATTTTGACGTCGGATCGTTATCCAAAAGAGATCAATGGCGTCGAAGATCGTCTGAAATCCCGCTTCGGTTGGGGGTTGACGGTGGCGATCGAACCGCCTGAGCTGGAAACCCGCGTGGCGATCCTGATGAAAAAAGCGGACGAAAATGATATTCGTTTGCCTGGTGAGGTGGCGTTCTTTATTGCCAAGCGACTACGCTCTAACGTGCGTGAGCTGGAAGGGGCGCTGAACCGCGTGATCGCTAACGCTAACTTTACCGGACGCGCTATCACTATCGACTTTGTGCGTGAAGCGCTGCGCGATCTGCTGGCGTTGCAGGAAAAGCTGGTCACCATCGACAATATCCAGAAGACGGTGGCGGAGTATTACAAAATTAAAATCGCGGATCTGCTTTCCAAGCGTCGATCTCGCTCGGTAGCGCGCCCGCGTCAGATGGCTATGGCGCTGGCAAAGGAGCTCACCAACCACAGTCTGCCGGAAATTGGCGACGCGTTTGGTGGACGTGACCACACTACCGTACTTCATGCCTGCCGTAAGATTGAGCAGTTGCGTGAAGAAAGCCATGATATTAAAGAAGATTTCTCAAACTTAATCAGAACATTATCTTCGTGACGCTATGAAATTTACCGTTGAACGTGAACATTTATTAAAACCGCTTCAGCAGGTCAGTGGCCCGCTGGGTGGTCGTCCTACGCTGCCCATTCTCGGTAACCTGCTGTTGCAGGTGGCTGACGGTACGCTGTCGCTGACGGGCACCGATCTTGAAATGGAAATGGTGGCGCGCGTTGCGTTGATTCAACCTCATGAACCAGGCGCAACTACCGTCCCGGCGCGGAAATTCTTTGATATCTGCCGTGGCTTGCCGGAAGGGGCTGAAATTGCCGTCCAGCTGGAAGGCGATCGGATGCTGGTGCGCTCCGGGCGTAGCCGTTTCTCGCTTTCCACGCTGCCTGCCGCCGATTTCCCTAATCTGGATGACTGGCAGAGCGAAGTCGAATTCACCCTGCCGCAGGCAACGATGAAGCGCCTGATTGAAGCCACCCAGTTCTCAATGGCGCATCAGGACGTTCGTTACTACTTAAACGGCATGCTGTTTGAGACTGAAGGTGAAGAGTTGCGTACCGTCGCGACCGACGGTCACCGTCTGGCGGTCTGCTCTATGCCGGTCGGGCAATCTCTGCCTAACCATTCGGTGATTGTGCCGCGTAAAGGCGTGATTGAGCTGATGCGTATGCTCGACGGCGGCGAAACCCCGCTGCGCGTACAGATCGGCAGTAACAACATCCGTGCCCACGTCGGTGATTTTATCTTTACGTCCAAGCTGGTTGATGGTCGTTTCCCGGATTATCGCCGCGTATTGCCGAAGAACCCGGACAAAACGCTGGAAGCGGGTTGCGATATTCTCAAGCAGGCGTTTGCCCGCGCGGCGATTCTCTCCAACGAGAAATTCCGTGGCGTACGCCTGTATGTGAGCGAAAACCAACTCAAAATCACCGCCAACAACCCGGAACAGGAAGAAGCGGAAGAAATTCTGGACGTCACCTACGGCGGTACTGAGATGGAGATCGGCTTTAACGTCAGCTACGTGCTCGATGTGCTGAACGCGCTGAAATGTGAAACCGTGCGTATTCTGCTGACAGACTCCGTTTCCAGCGTACAGATTGAAGATGCGGCGTCTCAAAGTGCTGCGTATGTTGTGATGCCAATGAGACTGTAATGTCGCTCACCCGCCTGTTGATCCGCGACTTTCGCAATATTGAAAATGCGGATCTCGCTTTATCCCCCGGCTTTAACTTCCTGGTTGGCGCAAACGGTAGCGGCAAAACCAGCGTGCTGGAGGCTATCTATACGCTCGGCCACGGCCGGGCGTTTCGCAGTTTGCAGATTGGCCGCGTCATTCGTCACGAGCAGGAGT
Source organism: Citrobacter sp. TBCP-5362 (assembly GCF_005406305.1). Taxonomy (NCBI): domain Bacteria; kingdom Pseudomonadati; phylum Pseudomonadota; class Gammaproteobacteria; order Enterobacterales; family Enterobacteriaceae; genus Citrobacter; species Citrobacter sp. TBCP-5362. The sequence continues at coordinate 2,865 of NZ_CP040234.1, forward strand.
CGTTTGTCCTCCACGGACGTTTGCAAGGGGAAGAGCGCGAAACCGCTATCGGCCTGACGAAAGACAAGCTGGGCGACAGCAAAGTGCGCATCGACGGCACCGACGGCCACAAAGTGGCGGAGCTGGCGCACCTGATGCCGATGCAGTTGATTACCCCTGAGGGGTTTACTTTACTCAACGGCGGCCCCAAATACAGAAGAGCGTTCCTTGACTGGGGATGCTTTCACAACGAAGTCGGTTTTTTTACCGCCTGGAGCAACCTGAAGCGGTTGCTCAAGCAGCGCAACGCGGCGCTGCGCCAGGTAAGCCGTTATGAACAATTGCGTCCGTGGGATAAGGAGTTGATTCCTCTCGCGGAACAAATCAGTACCTGGCGTGCTGAGTACAGTGCTGGTATTGCGCAGGATATGGCGGATACCTGCCAGCAATTTCTACCGGAGTTCTCCCTCACCTTCTCTTTTCAGCGCGGTTGGGAAAAAGAGACGGATTATGCCGAGGTGCTGGAGCGGAGCTTCGAACGCGATCGCATGTTGACCTACACTGCGCATGGCCCGCACAAAGCGGATTTCCGCATTCGTGCTGACGGTGCGCCGGTGGAAGATACCTTATCGCGTGGGCAGCTTAAACTGCTGATGTGCGCTTTACGACTGGCGCAAGGGGAGTTCCTCACCCGTGAAAGCGGGCGGCGGTGTCTCTACCTGATAGATGATTTTGCCTCTGAACTTGATGATGCGCGTCGCGGGCTGCTGGCCAGCCGCTTGAAAGCGACGCAATCACAGGTCTTTGTCAGCGCAATCAGCGCTGAACACGTTCTGGACATGTCGGACAAAAATTCGAAGATGTTCACCGTGGAAAAGGGTAAAATAACGGATTAACCCAAGATAAATTGAGCGAGAAACGTTGATGTCGAATTCTTATGACTCCTCCAGTATCAAAGTCCTGAAAGGGCTGGATGCGGTGCGTAAGCGCCCGGGTATGTATATCGGCGACACGGATGACGGCACCGGTCTGCACCACATGGTATTCGAGGTGGTAGATAACGCTATCGACGAAGCGCTCGCGGGTCACTGTAAAGACATTATCGTCACCATTCATGCCGATAACTCCGTATCCGTGCAGGATGACGGGCGTGGCATCCCGACCGGTATTCACCCGGAAGAGGGCGTTTCTGCTGCGGAAGTGATCATGACCGTGCTGCACGCGGGCGGTAAATTTGACGATAACTCCTATAAAGTGTCCGGCGGTCTGCACGGCGTGGGTGTTTCCGTGGTTAACGCCCTGTCCCAGAAACTGGAACTGGTTATCCAGCGCGATAACAAAATCCACCGTCAGATCTATGAGCATGGCGTACCGCAGGCGCCGCTGGCGGTGACCGGCGAAACTGACAAAACCGGTACGATGGTGCGTTTCTGGCCGAGCCTGGAAACCTTCACCAACGTCACCGAATTTGAATACGAAATTCTGGCTAAGCGTCTGCGTGAGCTGTCCTTCCTGAACTCCGGCGTCTCTATTCGTCTGAAAGACAAGCGCGACGGCAAAGAAGACCATTTCCACTACGAAGGCGGCATCAAAGCGTTTGTTGAGTACCTCAACAAGAACAAAACACCGATTCACCCGAATATCTTCTACTTCTCCACCGAAAAAGACGGTATCGGCGTGGAAGTTGCATTGCAGTGGAACGACGGTTTCCAGGAAAACATCTACTGCTTTACCAACAACATTCCGCAGCGTGACGGCGGTACGCACCTTGCAGGCTTCCGTGCGGCGATGACCCGTACCCTGAACGCCTATATGGATAAAGAAGGCTACAGCAAGAAAGCCAAAGTCAGCGCCACCGGCGACGATGCGCGTGAAGGCCTGATTGCCGTGGTTTCCGTGAAGGTGCCGGACCCGAAATTCTCCTCCCAGACCAAAGATAAACTGGTCTCTTCCGAGGTGAAATCGGCGGTGGAACAGCAGATGAACGAGCTGCTGAGCGAATACCTGCTGGAAAACCCGTCCGACGCTAAAATCGTGGTCGGCAAAATTATCGATGCGGCGCGTGCGCGTGAAGCCGCGCGTCGTGCGCGTGAAATGACGCGTCGTAAAGGCGCGCTGGATCTGGCGGGTCTGCCGGGTAAACTGGCGGATTGTCAGGAACGCGACCCGGCGCTGTCTGAACTGTACCTTGTGGAAGGGGACTCCGCGGGCGGCTCTGCTAAACAGGGTCGTAACCGCAAGAACCAGGCGATTCTGCCGCTGAAGGGTAAAATCCTCAACGTGGAGAAAGCGCGCTTCGACAAGATGCTCTCTTCCCAGGAAGTGGCGACGCTGATCACCGCGCTGGGCTGCGGCATCGGTCGTGACGAGTACAACCCGGATAAACTGCGCTATCACAGCATCATCATCATGACCGATGCGGACGTCGATGGCTCGCACATCCGTACGCTGCTGTTGACCTTCTTCTATCGTCAGATGCCGGAAATCGTCGAGCGCGGTCACGTCTACATTGCGCAGCCGCCGCTGTACAAAGTGAAGAAAGGCAAGCAGGAACAGTACATTAAAGACGATGAAGCGATGGATCAGTACCAGATCTCCATCGCTCTGGATGGCGCAACGCTGCACACCAATGCCAGCGCACCGGCACTGGCGGGCGAAGCGTTAGAAAAACTGGTTTCTGATTACAACGCGACGCAGAAAATGATTGGCCGCATGGAGCGTCGCTTCCCGAAAGCGCTGCTGAAAGAGCTGGTTTATCAGCCGACGCTGACGGAAGCCGATCTTAGCAACGAACAGGCTGTCACCCGTTGGGTGAACGCGCTGATTACCGAGCTGAACGAGAAAGAGCAGCACGGCAGCCAGTGGAAGTTTGACGTTCGCGAGAACGCCGAACAGCAGCAGTTCGAACCGATTGTTCGCGTGCGTACTCACGGCGTGGATACCGACTATCCGCTGGATCACGAGTTTGTTACCGGCGGCGAATACCGTCGCATCTGCACGCTCGGCGAGAAGCTGCGCGGTCTGATCGAAGACGATGCGTTCATTGAACGTGGCGAGCGCCGTCAGCCGGTTGCGAGCTTCGAGCAGGCGCTGGAGTGGCTGGTGAAAGAGTCCCGTCGTGGCCTGGCGATTCAGCGCTATAAAGGTCTGGGCGAGATGAACCCGGATCAGCTGTGGGAAACCACAATGGACCCGGAAAGCCGTCGTATGCTGCGCGTCACCGTGAAAGATGCGATTGCCGCCGACCAGCTGTTCACTACGCTGATGGGCGATGCCGTTGAACCGCGTCGCGCCTTTATCGAAGAGAACGCCCTGAAAGCGGCAAACATCGATATCTAATCAGCTTGTAGGCCTGATAAGCGAAGCGCCATCAGGCAGTTCATTAGCCTAATCTGCCGGATGGTGGCTTAGGCCTTATCCGGCCTACAACCGATCTGCAAAAGGGGAATCCCGGTTCCCCTTTCTATCCCCCTTTTCGTTGCTGTTTTTTGAGCGGAATCGCGTTAGCATGAGGACGGACTCATTTAATCCGGGGAACTCATGGCTATCAAACTCATTGCTATCGATATGGATGGCACCCTTTTGCTGCCCGATCACACCATTTCACCTGCGGTAAAAACGGCGATTGCCGCCGCGCGCGCCCGTGGCGTTAACGTGGTGCTGACCACTGGCCGTCCGTATGCGGGTGTCCATAGCTATCTGAAAGAGCTTCACATGGAACAACCCGGCGACTACTGCATCACCTACAATGGCGCGCTGGTGCAGAAAGCGGGCGATGGCAGTACCGTCGCGCAAACGGCGCTGAGCTATGACGATTACCGCTTTCTGGAGAAGTTGTCCCGCGAAGTCGGCTCACACTTCCACGCGCTGGATCGCAACACGCTGTACACCGCAAACCGTGATATCAGCTACTACACCGTACATGAATCCTATGTCGCCACCATTCCGCTGGTGTTCTGCGAAGCGGAGAAAATGGACCCGGCAACGCAGTTCCTGAAAGTGATGATGATTGATGAACCCGTCATCCTTGATCAGGCCATTGCGCGTATTCCGGCGGAAGTAAAAGAGAAATATACTGTGTTAAAAAGTGCGCCGTACTTCCTCGAAATCCTGGATAAACGCGTCAATAAAGGCACTGGCGTGAAGTCGCTGGCCGATGCACTGGGGATCAAGCCGGAAGAAATCATGGCGATTGGCGATCAGGAAAACGACATCGCGATGATCGAATATGCAGGCATGGGTGTGGCGATGGACAACGCGATTCCGTCGGTGAAAGAGGTGGCTAATTTTGTCACCAAATCCAACCTGGAAGACGGTGTGGCATACGCAATTGAGAAATTTGTGCTGAATTAAGTGGCTGGCCTGGATTAAGAGAAGCCGCCATCCGAGAACCCGCTGACGCGGCGGACTACAGTACTTCGCTGGTTTGCCGTTCCCCCGGCCAGTTTGACGGGGGAACGGAGTTCTTATCTCTGATCACGACTTATTCAAATCAATGCTCAGAATGCGTTCTTTAGCCCCTTCTACAAACACATCTGGATCCCAGTCGCGGTTAAAGCCTTCTTTGATGCCAATGTAAAGGGTATCCATGTCGTCCGATAACACCATCTGGTTTGGGTAGACCGGCATGTTAAATTCACGGGTGATGCTGTATTTGGTGGCATCCACTACGCTGATGGTGCCGCTGGTGAAGTTGGTGACATACAGTTCGTTATATTTCGGATTGTATTTCACCGCGTTAGCTCCGGCTCCTGTGTGCACATAGCCAAGCTGTTTACCGTCGCGTAAGTCAAAAATATAGAGTCCATCTTTTGTACCGGAGCGATCGTCATGGTCGAATACCACCACAAAGGCACGGTCAGAAGCGGAGTCTACCGCCAGATTCTGCACACTTGTGATTTGTGGTCTCGGATCTTTCAACGGGATGGTACGCAGCAGCGTCTGATTTTTCGCATCAATTTCGTTGATGTAATCTCTTCCGCCAACGTAGATTTTCTGTGTTTTTTCATCCATCGTCAGACCATACGCTGTACCTTTGTAAGCATCCTTAACCTCGCCTTTTAAGGCAAGCGTCGTCCCGTCGAGCATTAACAGCTTATGCAGAGGCTTCATGCCCTCGGCCGTTTTCAGCATATTGCTATAACTCACAAACAGGGTATTGGAATCCTGACTGTAAACCATATGGCGCAAATGCTCAAAACGCGAATCTGCAGCGTTTGCCGCTTTAAAACTTAACCTGTCGCTGGTTCTTACCAGTTTGCCGGTTGAGGTGTCAAACATACTGATACGCAGGGACGCTGACTGGGTGTGTCCGATATAGAGCTGATGTTTATCCTGATTTATCGCCAGCGAAAATGCCCGGTATGGCATCGTGTATTTATTTTCGACTTTCAGCGAATCTGAATTAAACGAATACAGATAGCCTTTATTGGCTTCACGATTTACACGATCGGTGACTGCTGCAAACACCTTTTTACTGGCATTATCAAACGCCAGTTCATAGACGCCTTCATCAGGGGACTGAAGGTAATTCGTTTTCAGGGCAAATCGCGAAAGTTCGCGTTCAGGTGGATCGATAGCCATGGCCATCGTGGGTAAAAATAGTGAAATTAACAGGTATAGCGGTGCTTTGGATAAAGTGAAAATATTCATTTTTCGTTCCTGCAATAAAATTGACATAAGAGAGAAAACGTACTGTCTGAACCTCGCGGAAATTGTCATCAGAAACGAATGTCCCCGCCAAATATCCATGTTCTGCCACGCGCGGAATTGGCCGGGTGGGTCTCGTCACCAAGACCCGGCATCATGTTGAGCTTATTCAGGGCCTCCGAATAATCTCTGTTCATCAGGTTTTGTACCGAAAGTTTCAGTGTCAGATTGCGGTTGTACTCGTAAGTACCATAGAGATCGATAATCGTTGGGATCTGCGGTAAATCCTGTTTGATTATTGCGCCGGTATGTTCGTCCTGCTCAAAATCAGGCGACAGGCGACGAGCTTTGCCTGTGTATTTTATGATAGTGCCCAGGGTCAACGCGTTATCGAAGAAGCGAACACCGGTATCCAGCGTCATGTATTTTCTGGGCAGTTCGGTCATATCCCCTGCGCCAAAGTAGGTGCTGGCGATGGAGGTTGGCTGGTCTGTTTGCTGCTGGCTAAAAGAGAGTCGACCAAAGGCAAAACCTGCATCATAATCCATCTCCAGTTCGAAGCCCTTTGCGATAACGTCGCTTGCCGAGTTAACGTAGATGTACATATTGTCGCTGTATTCATCGCTCATGCCCTCCCAGTCATTGCCAATCACCTCAGCCATACTGCATTTACGACCTCCAGAACAAACCAGATAAGACTCGCTGTAGATGTAGTTCTGGATCCTGCTGCGGTACGCCAGAGCCTTAAAGCGCAGGGCATCCTGTTCGACCAGTAAATCTCTGGTATCAATGTTAAAACCCGCCTGCCAGGTTTCTGCACGTTCAGGCTTCAGGAATGGGTTCATGGATGCGCCTCCTGAATTAGAGAAGAACATCTCCTGGATGTTCGGGGCGCGCATGGATTTGCTGTAGCCAATGAACGGCTGAAGCCATGGTGTTACCTGAGCAGAAAGCTGAACTGAAGGGTTGAAGCCACCCTCCTTATCGTCAATATCGTAGCTACCCTGTGGCACGCAGATAACGCGTGAATCGCAGGCGGGCTTGTACCCTGTGATCCTGTTACGTGTGTAGTTGAGATTGAAATCTGCCTCCCAGATGCCGCGCGTAACCTTCAGCCCGGTATACAGCGCTGAAATATCCTGCTGGCCGGAGGGTGCGAACGGATTGTTCTCGATCGCTTCCTGATTCGCTTTCGGGTCGCCCGCCGCTGAGTGAATTGTCCGGTCATAGCGGGTACGCATCAGTTTGCTGCCCAGCATAAACTCCAGGTCATTGTCCGCGACAGTGAACCGGCTGGTATTGTTGATATCCAGCGCGTCAGAACGATTTTGCGCTGAGGTTTTGTAGAAAGTATACAGCGAGCCATCACGATACTTTTGATTACCGCGGCTGGTACTGGCCGTTACGTTAAAGTCAATTAATTCAGAAAAAGGGGTGTAATGATATTTAATGTAATAGTCGTCACTGGTTATATCACGACGTGTAAATTTATTTTCATAGGTTCGAGCGGAAAGTTCGAAGCTGTTAAATTCGTCTGGTCTGATATCCATTTTATACAGTTGGGATTTGGGGTTCTGCTTCATATATTTATCATAACCAAACTCTTTGCTGTTAATTCCAGAGCCATTTGAGAAATTAGAGTAAACAGAACTGCCGCTCACAGCGGCCATAACGCCAACGCTGCCTGTATCCGTAAAAGCGTCGGTTTTTCCACCGACGGCGATCATTCCGCTGCGCCCAAGCCCATTGCTGCCGACTGAGAAACGTGAACGAAGGCCATATGTATTACCGTTAAATATCACATCGTCAACGCCAATAGTACGCATGTTTGCACTACCGGCCAGGGCGTTGACTCCTGCCGGGCCACTGCTGTCGCCGCGCGTAACATCAACTGCTACCAGAAAATTAGGGTCGATAAGTACGCCAGCCATATTGTTGGTTGAGCCATGTGCAGTGGTACCGGAGGTTGAGGAGCCGTAAAAACTTTGGGTGATACCGTCCACCATAGTGTTTACGCGGCCAAATCCGCTCATGCCGCGAATATTCACACTTACTGCTCCCTGGCCTGGATCGATTTGGGTATAAGTACCGGGCATGCTGCGCAGCGTTGCGTCGAGTGATTGCAGGTTTTTGTCCGTTGTCCGGGAACTGGTCGCGCCTGTTTTCTCAAGAGCCTCCTGCTCACTGGTCGTCTTCCCGATAGAAACGTTGAGCGGGCTGAATTCTGCCGCTCCTTTTTTATCGGTACCTGTTTTTTCACTGATGGATTGTGCGTAAGCACCGCAGCTGAGCAATAATATGCCTGAGCCGATGGCCAGTTTAATAACGTTCATACATATCCTTAGAAGTATCGTAATAAATAAAAGATCCAGATCTTTGTTTATTTTTTTAATAAAACTTCTCTGACGTTTTCTTGATTTTTTCGACAGCAGTGAAGTCTGATAAAATGTTCAGCATAAAAATGAATATCAAATTTCAGTTAAACGAACCAGAGTCGCTAATTTTCCCTTAACTCCGTCAGATCAAAGGTAATCGGCATTTTTACTTTAAAGAAGCCTCCCTCTAATATTTCAGCTGGTGGTCTGGGAAGTGGTTGAGCGCGTTCTAAAACGGCAACAGCTTCGCGATCGAGAGAGAGGGTTCCCGAAGACGTTGCCAGAGAATTACTGACAACGGTGCCTTGTGCGTTAACGGTAAAAGTCACTATGGCTGTGCCGGTTCGTGCGCGTTTTCTGGCATCGCCTGGGTAACGTTTATAACGGTTAAGGTGGCCTTTCACTCTGCTTTCCCAGGATGTACCGGAATTGTCTCGCTTCGCTGAGTCGCTGTTGAAAGGCGCAGCAATACGGGATGATTCGACCGGGGCCTGAGGCGCGGCATTACTGGAAACGGCTGCGTGGCTGCTGTCGCTGGTTTGATCCTTTATCTTACGTGGCGGACGTGGCTTTTTCTTTTCCCCGTCGGATGCCTTTTTCTTCCTGGTTATTTCAATGGTCGCATCCCTGTCTTCAGTGACAGGACGCTGCTGCCTGTCCTCAGCCTGCTGCTTTTCTTCTGCCGCTGCGGATTCCTGCTGAGCGATTCCCACCGGAAGCGGAAGAGGAGAAGAAGGAGCCTCGATATTATCGGCCCATTGCAGCATTATCGCCGGGGCAGGAGGCGTGGCGGGCTGTACGTCGGAAAACCGCCAGACAAACGCAAGGAAAAGCAGTCCATGAAGCAGCAGTGAACAGATAAACCAGCCGCTCCATTTTGCCGGTCGTGGAAGGTAGAGAATATTCATCATCCATGGTTTACCGTTTTGCAGTGTCTGGCGTCACGAACCACACGTAGTCAGCATGATCTATGGTGATGTTCATCCCTTTTTCTGCGAGCATCAGCACCACAGGCTGGGTGCCGGGGGCGAGATCTTCTATGTGTAACGGTACGCCGATACTTTTTGACGCGTGATAACCTCCTGCAATCAACAACGACGGAGCCGGGGCATCCAGAAGCTGGCGGGCCATGTAGCGATCCCGCTGTTGCTGAACAGAGAGCATTGACGCCAGTTGCTGGCCTTCAATGTTGCCTTCATGCATGGCTATGATGGTTTCGCGCAGAGCTTCTTGTACCGCAGGTGCTGTGGATTTTTTCCCTTCAGGAAATTCGTTTTTTTTGTACAGCGCCATTACCCGATCCCGGTCAATGTTGGCATTGAGCAGAGGGTAAGGCGCACGTAATGCCTGCATGACTATGTCGCCATACATCTCCCAGGGCCACCCTTTTTGCCAGTTAAGCAGTTCCTGAATACGGCCATCCCGGACCACGGGATCATCTTTCAGCCAGCGTTTAACCTGGTTAACGCGGGGCTGCTGGTCTGCCGTCAGCATCTCAAGCAGCACACTCCCCTGTGGTCGCCGGGTGGGCAGGTTTTGAATAAGCCAGAGCTCAATCTGATGATGTCCGGCATTATCGTGTTTTTCGCCAATAATAAGCTGCCGGGCAACGGCAAGCTCAGCCAAAAGCTCTTGTTTGGTAATGGTTTTATTGCTTCTTAAATCAACTATTTGCCCGTCAGAAATACGGGCTGTTTGTAATGGTTTATTCTGGTTTATTGATGCAGGCTGGCTACAGGAGCTCAGGCTCAGACTGGCTAACGCTATCAAAGAAGTCAGGATTATTTTTTTTCGCATATCTCTGCCTGGAAGAGGCCTTCACTGGCCATTTTATTGATGCAGACTGGTTTATAACAGGCAGGTATGTTAACAAACCATAATCGCGAATGAAACTCATTATCACCTGTATTATCATTAGCAGCATCCTGAATTCACTTTTTGTTGCCAACATTTTAGTTAAATATCGCAATAACATGACTGTTAGTAAGTTAATATTCTGAGTTTTTAAAAGCGGTAGCTACCCTCCCCAAATGGAGCTCTCTTATATCCTGCTGGTCGGCGACGTTAAACGGGTAGGCTAATTTCTTCCAATGCTATACCCTGATGCGAAAACCGCGCATCAGGGTATCTCCATGAAACAAATCACTTTCGCTTCGCGTCATCATCAGCTTACGAATACCAACACCTGGACGGCGGACAGCCAGTGGCTGGTTTTTGATGTGCGCCCGTCAGGCGCCTCGTTTACCGGTGAGACGATTGAGCGCGTCAACGTACGGACTGGCGAGATTGAGGTCATTTATCGCGCTACGCAGGGCGCGCACGTTGGCGTGGTGACCGTTCATCCACAAGACGATCGCTATGTGTTCATTCATGGCCCGGAGAACCCGGACGAGACGTGGCATTATGATTTCCACCATCGTCGCGGCGTGATAGCGGCGCAAAACCGCGTGACGAATCTGGATGCAATGGACATCACCGTGCCGTATACGCCCGGCGCGCTGCGCGGCGGCAGCCATGTGCATGTGTTCAGTCCGAACGGCGAGCGTGTCAGCTTCACCTATAACGACCATGTACTGCGTGAGCGCGATCCGGCGCTGGACTTGCGTAACGTCGGCGTTGCGGTGCCGTATGGCCCGGTTACGGTGGCGGTTCAGCATCCTCGGGAGTACAGCGGCAGCCACTGGTGCGTGTTAGTGAGCCAGACCACGCCGGCGCCACGGCCGGGCAGCGATGACATTAACCGCGCCTACGAAGAGGGTTGGGTGGGCGATCATGCGCTGGCGTTTATTGGCGATACCTTGTCGGCGAAGGGTGAAAAAGTGCCGGAGCTGTTTCTGGTGGCGTTGCCGCAGGATGAAAAAGGCTGGAAACAGGCAGGCGATATGCCGCTGACCGGAACAGAATCAACGCTGCCAGCGCCGCCTGCGGGCGTTGTTCAGCGCCGTCTGACCTTTACGCACGATCGCGCTTTCCCTGGGCTGGTAAACGTTCCGCGCCATTGGGTGCGGAGTAACCCGCAAGCCACGGACATTGCGTTTTTGATGCGCGATGATCGCGGTATTGTCCAGCTCTGGCTGATCCCGGCGCAGGGGGGAGAGCCGCGCCAGCTTACGCATAACGCGACCGATATTCAGTCAGCGTTCAACTGGCACCCGTCAGGCCGGTGGTTGGGGTTTGTGCTGGAAAACCGCATTGCCTGCTGCGACGCGCAGAGCGGAGCAATCGCCTTTTTAACGGCGAGTCATGACAGCCCGCCTTCCGCGGACGCCGTTGTTTTTTCGCCGGATGGGGCGTTAATCGCGTGGATGGAAGAGGTTGACGGTTTCCGCCAGCTTTGGGTGACGGAAACCGAACGATAAATCAGTGAGCGGGCATTCTTGCTGGGGGAATAACGGCGTTGGTCATCTTTGTTTTCTCCTCGCTCTTTTCCACTCGCGACTTCACTGAGCTGTCTGTGCGGAAGAAGTCCCACGGCAAGAGTATCGTATCCATGACGGCGGTAAAGGGCATATCCAGGATTGCCAGCGATTTGGTGCCCCAGTTTGTATCACTGCTGCCGATCATTTCGGCGCTGGCGCGTGTGCCGGGGTAGGTCCCCTCTTTGCCGCCGGTATGTGACATTACGCTGGAGCAGCCACCCAGTAAAACCAATCCACTGCACATCATCAGCGTTAACAACACATTTTTTATCATGATTTATTCATCTGTTGATTATCGATGTTTGCATGATGAGTTATAGCGATCCGTCGCGAAAAATAACATCACCATCACGTCGCACTGTGGCGCTTATCGCACTTTAACAATGTGTGCTGTTCACCCAGTCTATGCGATAGACAACAAACTGCAAAAAAAGTCCCCTGCAAGCGCTTGAAAAGTTCATTTCCAGACCCATTTTTAGGGTGTAGGCAAATAAAGAGCACGCCTGATGGGTGTTCTGGCTACCTGACCTGTCCATGATGGAAGGTCAACTATTCTCGCTGATTTCAGGAGCTATTCATTATGCGTAACTTTGACTTATCCCCGCTGTACCGTTCTGCCATTGGTTTTGATCGTCTGTTTAACCTCTTAGAAAACAACCAGAGCCAGAGTAATGGCGGTTATCCTCCGTATAACGTCGAACTGGTGGATGAAAACCATTACCGCATTGCGATTGCCGTTGCAGGCTTTGCGGAAAGCGAACTGGAAATTACCGCTCAGGATAATCTGCTGGTGGTAAAAGGCGCTCACGCGGATGAGCAAAAAGAACGTACCTATCTCTACCAGGGCATCGCAGAGCGTAACTTTGAACGCAAATTCCAGTTAGCAGAGAACATTCATGTTCGCGGCGCTAACCTGGTGAACGGTCTGCTGTATATCGACCTGGAGCGCGTGATTCCAGAAGCGAACAAACCGCGCCGTATCGAAATTAACTGATTCAGTCAGGTCGCCGTTGGCGGCCTGTTATCCCCATGCTCGCCGTCAGGGAGCATATGCGAATCTGAGGATTCGCTGGGTATTACTCGCTTCTTAGAAGGAGATGATTATCATGCGTAATTACGATTTATCCCCACTGCTGCGTCAATGGATCGGTTTTGACAAACTGGCCAACGCCCTGCAAAACACCGGTGAAAGCCAGAGCTTCCCGCCCTATAACATTGAAAAAAGCGATGACAACCACTACCGCATTACCCTCGCGTTAGCCGGTTTCCGTCAGGAAGATCTGGATATTCAGCTGGAAGGCACGCGCCTGACCGTAAAAGGCACGCCAGCGCAGCCGGAAAAAGAAACCAAATGGTTGCATCAGGGGCTGGTGACACAGCCATTCAGTCTGAGTTTTACTCTGGCAGAAAATATGGAGGTCAGCGGCGCGACCTTCACCAATGGGTTATTGCACATTGATTTAACCCGCAACGAGCCGGAAACCATCGCTCCGCAGCGTATCGCTATTAGCGAACGTCCCGCGTTAAATAGCTAATCCAGGACTACCTGTAGGCCGGATAAGGCGTAGCCGCCATCCGGCAAATCGCCCCGCCAGCAATGACGGGGCATTTTTGTGCGTGAAAGCACACTAAATCACGTTGTTGTAATAGATGTTTCACTGTAAGAATATCCAGTACAAAAGCTCTTTAACGAAGGAATGTTTTTATGAGTGAGCATCAACCATTTGAAGTAATGAAACAGCTTGATGATAAAGGTACTGAGTTTTGGTCAGCGCGCGCACTGGCTAAGGCTCTTGAATATTCAGAGTATCGACATTTTGTACCCGTGCTGAAAAAAGCTGTGGAATCATGCCGTACCAGCGGCCAGTTAGCCTGCGACCATTTCGAGGAGATCCTCGCTATGGTACGGATTGGTTCCGGTGCGTGTCGGGAACTGAAAGATATGAAGTTATCCCGCTACGCCTGCTATCTGGTCGTTCAGAATGGGGACCCTTCAAAACCCGTCATTGCGGCAGGGCAAACGTACTTTGCCATTCAAACCCGACGCCAGGAATTGGCCGATGATGCCGCTTTTAAGTCCTTGCGCGAAGATGAAAAGCGCCTGTTTTTACGCAATGAACTGAAAGAACATAATAAGCATCTGGTTGAAACTGCTCAGCAGGCTGGTGTCGAGACCACTTTTGACTTTGCTATCTTCCAGAACCATGGCTACAAGGGGTTGTATGGTGGTTTGGATCAGCGAGCCATCCATGAACGTAAGGGATTGAAGAAAAACCAAAAAATACTCGACCATATGGGTTCAACTGAACTGGCGGCGAACCTTTTTCGGGCGACTCAAACGGAAGAAAAGCTGCGTAGGGATTCTGTTAATACGAAGCAGCAGGCCAACCAAACGCATTACAATGTCGGGCGTAAAGTCCGCCAGACCATCGAGGATCTGGGGGGAACAATGCCTGAAGCGCTGCCTTTACCAGAAAAAAGCATTCAGCAACTTCAGATTTCTATTAAGAAAAAGACCTGAAACGCCCTTGCAGCGGGCATCTCAGGGGCGTTGTAACGTGATAATGTGCGCCATGCTGCATATATGCCTGAACGGTTCAGTCATAATCCACGTAAATTGAAATGTTATTCACAGGGAAAAGAAGATGAGTGATATAGCATTGACGGTCAGCGTTCTGGCGTTGGTGGCGGTTGTCGGGTTGTGGATCGGCAATATCAAGGTGCGGGGTGTCGGTTTTGGCATTGGCGGCGTACTGTTCGGCGGGATTATCGTCGGCCACTTTGTCGATCAGGCCGGGATGACGCTGAGCAGTGACATGCTGCACTTTATCCAGGAATTCGGCCTGATACTCTTCGTTTACACCATTGGTATTCAGGTGGGGCCGGGGTTCTTTGCCTCTCTGCGCGTCTCAGGGTTGCGCCTTAATCTCTTTGCCATCCTGATTGTTATTATCGGTGGGCTGGTTACCGCCATTCTGCATAAAATCTTCGCTATCCCGCTACCGGTGGTGCTGGGGATTTTCTCCGGCGCGGTCACCAATACGCCAGCGCTGGGGGCCGGGCAGCAAATTCTGCGCGATCTGGGAACGCCAATGGAAGCGGTAGATCAGATGGGGATGAGCTATGCGATGGCCTATCCTTTCGGGATTTGCGGTATTTTGCTCACCATGTGGCTGATGCGGATGATTTTCCGCGTCAACGTGGAGGCGGAGGCGAAGCAGCATGAAGACACGCTTAGCAATGGACACTCGTTAATCCAGACCATGAATATCCGTGTTGAGAACCCGAATCTCAACAATATGGCGATCCAGGATGTGCCCATCCTGAACAGCGATAAAATCATCTGTTCGCGTCTGAAACGCGACGAGACGCTGATGGTGCCTTCACCGGGAACGATCATCCAGTCGGGCGACCTGTTGCATCTGGTGGGACAGCCCGCCGATCTGCATAACGCGCAGCTGGTCATTGGTCAGGAGGTGGACACCTCGCTCTCAACGCGAGGGACGGATTTGCGCGTTGAACGCGTCGTGGTCACTAACGAAAAGGTGCTCGGAAAACGCATTCGCGACCTCCATTTTAAAGAGCGCTATGACGTGGTGATCTCCCGTCTGAACCGTGCGGGCGTAGAGCTGGTGGCCAGTAGCGACGCCAGCCTGCAATTCGGTGACATCCTCAATCTGGTTGGCCGTCCCTCTTCAATTGATGCGGTGGCCAATGTTGTGGGTAACGCCCAGCAAAAACTGCAACAGGTGCAGATGTTACCGGTGTTTATCGGTATTGGTCTGGGCGTGCTGTTGGGGTCGATTCCGTTGTTTGTCCCTGGATTCCCGGTAGCGTTAAAGCTGGGACTGGCGGGCGGGCCGCTGATCATGGCGCTGATTCTGGGACGTATCGGCAGCATCGGCAAGCTGTACTGGTTTATGCCGCCAAGCGCCAACCTGGCGCTGCGTGAGCTGGGGATCGTGCTGTTTCTCGCGGTGGTCGGGCTGAAATCTGGCGGTGACTTTATTGATACGTTGACTCAGGGTGATGGTCTGAGCTGGATTGGTTACGGCATCTTTATTACTGCCATTCCGCTGATTACCGTCGGTCTTCTGGCGCGTATCTTTGCCAAAATGAACTACCTGACGCTATGCGGGATGCTGGCGGGGTCAATGACCGATCCGCCTGCACTGGCGTTCGCTAACAACCTGCATGCCACCAGCGGCGCGGCGGCGCTCTCCTACGCCACCGTTTATCCACTGGTAATGTTCCTGCGGATTATCACCCCGCAACTGCTGGCGGTGCTTTTCTGGGGGTTAGGCTAGGTCAGGTTTGCATCCGGGTGGACGCGCCGTAAATGGTAGTCCACCTGGTATTCGCTGGCATTTCTGAACATGACCGAATAATTCAAAAATTCCCCGCTGTCGCTGTAAGAAAGCGATGTGATCCGCAGTAGCGGCGTTTGCTCGGGGACGTTCATTTGCGCGGAGAGCTGTTTATCGGCCAGTACAGGCGTCAGGCTTTCATAGTTGCCACTGATGGTGATGCCGCACTCTTTCTCAATATAATCAAATTTCGACCCTTCCAGGTGGATCAGCGAGAGGTTACGGAACAGCCTGACGGGCATATAGCTGTCTTCCAGCATCAGCGGTTTACCATCCACATAGCGCACGCGGCGGGAAAAGTAGATACGTTCGTTGATCTGAATCCGCAACTGGCTGGCAATGGCGGGGGGCGCAGGCATCACTTCAAATACCAGCACCTGGCTGGTGACCTCTTTTCCCTGACGCCGCAGCACTTCCGCCAATCCGGTCAGGTTGGTGGTTTCATGATGAACGTCTTTACGCGCCACGTATGTGCCGCTCCCGTGCCGCCGCACCACCAGTCCCCATCCCACCAGCATATCGACGGCTTTGCGGATGGTCATTCGTGACACAGCAAACTCTTCCGCCAGCTTTTTTTCACCAGGCAACGGGCTACCGATGTTGTAATCAGATGAGTTGAGCCGGATTCTTAGTCGTTCCGCTATCGATTTGTAGATCACTACCAGACCTCTTTTTCCCTTTAATTTCCGCGCTACGAACCTTTTGATGTCTAACTTTTATGTAAAAAGTAGACATCATTGACTGAATTAAAACCATGAATGCGATCACGAATCGAAGCGGCGCGTCATGTTCTCAGAATCGCAACTACCTATTCTCGTATCAGGCCAGCAATCACTACAAAAAAGGCCTCTCCCTACTGGTTGTTATATGAGGATGTAAAAATGCTCAGTCAAATACAACGCTTTGGCGGCGCTATGTTTACCCCGGTACTGCTGTTCCCGTTCGCCGGTATCGTCGTGGGTATCGCTATCATGCTGCGCAACCCGCTTTTTGTTGGCGAAGCGCTGACCGATCCCAACAGTTTATTTGCGCAAATCGTTCATATTATTGAAGAAGGCGGCTGGACGGTTTTCCGTAATATGCCGCTGATTTTCGCCGTCGGCTTGCCAATTGGCCTGGCTAAACAGGCGCAAGGCCGAGCTTGTCTGGCGGTGCTGGTCAGCTTCCTGACATGGAACTATTTCATTAATGCCATGGGCATGACCTGGGGTCATTTTTTCGGCGTGGACTTCAGCGTAGATCCGACGGCAGGCAGCGGTCTGACGATGATGGCCGGAATAAAAACGCTCGATACCAGCATTATCGGCGCCATTATGATTTCGGGCATCGTCACCGCGCTGCACAACCGCTATTTCGATAAGCCGTTGCCCGTGTTCCTCGGTATTTTTCAGGGCACGTCGTTTGTGGTGATTATCGCGTTCCTGGTGATGATCCCCTGCGCCTGGCTGACGCTGCTCGGCTGGCCAAAAGTGCAGATGGGCATTGAATCCCTACAGGCTTTCCTGCGTTCAGCGGGCGCGCTGGGCGTGTGGGTCTACACCTTCCTCGAACGTATTCTGATCCCGACAGGGTTACACCACTTCGTCTATGGCCCCTTCATTTTTGGCCCGGCGGCGGTAGAAGGTGGCATTCAGGTTTACTGGGCGCAACACATGCAGGCGTTCAGCCAGAGCACGGAATCGCTGAAGACGTTATTCCCGGAAGGCGGTTTTGCCCTGCACGGTAACTCAAAAATCTTTGGCTCCGTCGGGATTGCGCTGGCGCTCTATTACACCGCATCGCCAGAAAACCGGGTGAAGGTCGCCGGTTTGCTGATCCCCGCCACGTTGACCGCTGTACTGGTGGGCATCACGGAACCGCTGGAATTCACTTTCCTGTTTATTTCTCCGCTGCTGTTTGCCGTACACGCGGTGCTGGCGGCCTCAATGGCGACGGTGATGTATATCTGCGGCGTGGTAGGAAATATGGGTGGCGGACTGCTGGATCAGTTCTTACCGCAAAACTGGATCCCGATGTTCCACAACCATGCCGGAATGATGTTTACCCAGATAGGCATTGGGCTGGCATTCACCGCCCTCTATTTTGTGGTTTTCCGCACCCTGATCCTGCGCTTCAACCTGAAAACGCCGGGTCGTGAAGAGAGTGAAGTCAGACTCTACAGCAAAGCGGATTACAAGGCCGCGCGTGGACAGACAACGGCGCCCGCGCCGGACGCAAAACTTGGGCAGGCCGCCGGGTTCCTCCAGGCGCTGGGCGGCGCGGGCAATATCGAAAGCATTAATAACTGCGCCACGCGCTTACGTATCGCGCTCCACGATATGGCGCAGACCCAGAGTGATGACGTCTTTAAAGCGCTGGGCGCGCACGGCGTGGTTCGCCGTGGCAATGGCATCCAGGTGATTGTCGGCCTGCATGTGCCCCAGGTGCGTGACCAGCTTGAAACGCTAATGAAATCCCCCTTATCGACCGAACAAATCCCCATGACGGAGGCAGTATCATGAAAAAATTCTCAGTGGTTATCGCAGGCGGCGGCAGCACATTTACGCCGGGCATCGTATTGATGTTGCTGGCAAACCAGGACCGTTTTCCGCTTCGCGCGCTGAAATTCTATGACAACGACGGCGCTCGCCAGGAAGTGATTGCTGAAGCGTGCAAAATCATCCTTAAAGAGCAGGCGCCGGAGATTGAGTTTAGTTACACCACCGATCCCGAAGCAGCGTTTACCGATGTTGATTTCGTGATGGCGCATATCCGCGTGGGCAAATACCCGATGCGGGAAAAAGACGAAAAAATCCCGCTGCGCCACGGCGTGTTAGGCCAGGAAACCTGTGGCCCGGGCGGGATTGCGTATGGGATGCGTTCTATTGGCGGCGTACTGGAGCTGGTGGATTACATGGAGAAATACTCCCCGAACGCGTGGATGCTGAACTACTCCAACCCGGCGGCGATAGTGGCCGAGGCGACGCGCCGTCTGCGCCCGAACGCCAAAATCCTCAATATCTGTGATATGCCGATCGGCATTGAAGGGCGGATGGCGCAGATTGTCGGCCTGCAAGATCGTAAGCAAATGCGCGTGCGTTATTACGGGCTGAACCACTTTGGCTGGTGGACGTCGATTGAGGACTTGCAGGGTAACGACCTGATGCCGAAACTGCGGGAATACGTCGCGAAACACGGTTATGTTCCGCCATCTAACGATCCGCATACTGAAGCGAGCTGGAATGATACGTTCGCCAAAGCGAAGGATGTGCAGGCACTGGACCCGGACACCATGCCGAACACCTATCTGAAATACTATCTGTTCCCGGACTATGTGGTGCAGCACTCGAACCCGGCGCGCACGCGTGCTAATGAGGTGATGGATCACCGCGAAAAACAGGTATTTGGCTCCTGTCGCGCGATTATTGAAGCGGGCCACTCCTCCGCTGGCGAGCTGGAAATTGATGAACACGCGTCTTATATCGTCGATCTGGCAACGGCAATCGCCTTTAATACGCAGGAACGGATGCTGCTGATTGTGCCAAACAACGGGGCGATTCATAACTTTGATGATGAAGCGATGGTGGAGATCCCTTGCCTGGTGGGGCATAACGGGCCGGAGCCTCTGACGGTTGGCGATATTCCGCAGTTCCAGAAAGGGCTGATGAGCCAGCAGGTGGCCGTCGAGAAACTGGTGGTCGATGCCTGGGAGCATCGCTCCTATCAGCGTCTGTGGCAGGCGATTACGCTCTCCAAAACCGTGCCGAGCGCGTCTGTCGCCAAAGCGATTCTTGATGATCTGATTGAAGCCAACAAAGAATACTGGCCTGAACTGCACTAATCTTGTTGACCGGCATCCAGCGGGTGCCGGTCAGGATGTTTCAACACCGCCGACGGCGCGTAGCCAAATTTATGCTTAAATGCTTTGCTGAAATGAAATGAGTCAAAGAAGTTGAGCATATCCGCTACCTGACCCACCGTATTCCCTTCCTGTTTTAACAGCGATAATGCCAGTTCCAGCCGGGTGTCCAGATAATATTCTTTCGGTGTTTTCCCGGTATAGCGTAAAAACAGACGACGCAGCCAGGCTTCGCTACAGGGGATCGTGGCTGCCATATCCGCCACGCTCCAGCGGCGTTGCAGGCTGGCATGTAACGCTGCAATTAACTTTTCAACCTGTATGCGTTGTGGGTCTTTTTTCCCGTTTGAGTCAATAAGACAAATCCACTGATAAATAATTTTCGTGAGAAACGCGACGGCGAGATTATTTTTAATCGGTTCCGGGCGGGTAATTAATTGTGAAACTTCGGCCAGTTCCTGATTATAAACATCACCATTATAAATAATGCTTTGTTGTCGGATAGGAATATCCATAATACTGGTTGGGGTAAACTCCATCCAGTATTGCTCCCACAATAAACCTTCGCAATGGTAAGACTGTATATCGGTGGGTTTTAAAAAGATAATGCAGTTGCCGTTTAATGTAATTTGCTCACCGTCTTTCAGCAGGATTTTCCCGCACCCCTGTACGGTATAGACCGCGACCCACGAATTGGCAATTAGCGGCTTTTTCTTATCTCGCGGCCATATAACACGGTAATTTTCGTCAGCGTAGGTATGCCACAGCGAGATCAATGAAATTCCGCTGGAGATCACATTTTCATTAATCAACAGGGGAATATTGTACGTAGTTTCGTTTTTTACATGCGAACTTAGCAAGTTTCCATTCATTTTATTTTCTCGCCGGAGAATGATGCCCACAACCTGAACATAACAGAAAGTGAATGCTTCAGGGAGGCGATGTTTGTAATTAAGAAATCTGACTGCCTGACCCGGCATGCTTTACCTCGTGTTGACCCTACCGTTGCCGGGACATAATGAAAAACAAGGGCTATGAGATGAATACGCTACAAATTTTGAGCTTTGTTGGTTTTACGCTACTGGTGGCGGTTATCACCTGGTGGAAGTTACGAAAAGCGGATACCGGTTCGCAGCAGGGATATTTTCTGGCGGGACGTTCGTTAAAAGCGCCGGTTATTGCCGCCTCGCTGATGTTAACTAACCTCTCAACGGAACAACTGGTGGGATTAACCGGCCAGGCTTACCGCAGCGGTATGTCGGTAATGGCATGGGAAGTCATCTCCGCAATTCCGCTTATTTTTCTGGCGCTGATCTTTCTGCCACGCTATCTGCAACGCGGCATTGCAACGATCCCGGATTTTATTGAAGAGCGCTATGACAAAACTACCCGCATCATTATTGATTGCTGTTTTTTGATTGCGACGGGAATCTGTTTTTTACCCATCATTCTGTATTCCGGCGCGCTTGCCTTTAACAGCATGTTTCATGTCACTGAAACCTTTGGTATTTCACAACATACGGCGATCTGGCTGATGGCTGTCGTGCTGGGGATTAGCGGCATCCTGTATGCTGTCGTCGGCGGGATGCGGGCGATTGCTATTGCCGATGTGATTAACGGTATCGGTCTGGTGATTGGCGGCCTGATGGTGCCGCTGTTTGGTCTGATGGCGATGGGGAAAGGCAGTCTGAGCGAAGGTATTACGCGCTTAACCCAGGATCACAGCCAGATGCTGAACTCGATTGGCGGCAGCAACGACCCGGTGCCGATTGGCGCGGCGTTGACCGGGCTTATCCTGGTCAATACGTTCTACTGGTGCACCAACCAGGGGATCGTTCAGCGTACGCTGGCATCAAAAAGTTTATCGGAAGGGCAAAAAGGGGCGCTGCTTACGGCGGTGTTGAAGATGCTGGACCCGCTGATTCTGGTGCTGCCGGGCGTTATCGCTTTTCATCTCTTTCAGGATCTACCGAAAGCAGACATGGCCTACCCGGCGCTGGTGAACAAAGTGATGCCGCTGCCGCTGATTGGCTTTTTTAGCGCGGTGCTGTTTGGCGCGATTATCAGCGCATTCTGCGGTTTTTTGAACAGTGCTTCGACCCTGTTTAGCCTCGGTATCTATCGCCGACTGATTAATGAACAGGCCAGCCCCGATAAACTGGTCACTGTTGGTCGTCGCTTTGGCTTTATTGTGGCCGTGATCTCCGTGCTGGTGGCGCCGTGGATCGCCTATGCGCCGCAAGGGCTCTACAGTTGGATGAAACAGCTCAACGGGATTTATAACGTGCCGTTGGTGACCATTGTTATTATGGGCTTCTTCTTTCCACGTATTCCGGCGCTGGCTGCGAAGGTCGCAATGGGACTCGGTATTGTCAGTTACATCACCATCAACTACCTGGTGAAATTTGATTTTCATTTCCTCTATGTGCTGGCCTGTACCTTCTGTATCAACGTCGTGGTGATGCTGCTCATTGGCGTGATTAAGCCGCGTGCAACGCCGTTTAAATTTCATGATGCGTTTGCGGTCGACATGAAACCGTGGAAAAACGTGAAGATCGCCGCCGTTGGCGTCTTGTTCGCGATGATTGGCGTCTATTCTGGTCTGGCGCAGTTTGGTGGCTATCAGACCCGGTGGCTGACCATTCTCAGCTACGCTATCACCGCTGCGGTGGTTGTTTACCTGATTTACAGCTCATGGCAGACGCGCCATTCCGCGCCTGTGGTTTATGTTTCTGACGCTAAGGATAAAGCATGACCCGTCCGAATTTTCTGTTCATTATGACCGATACACAGGCGACCAATATGGTGGGCTGCTATAGCGGTAAGCCACTGAACACGCAGCATATTGACAGCCTGGCCGCTGAAGGGATTCGTTTTAACTCCGCGTATACCTGCTCGCCGGTGTGTACGCCAGCCCGCGCGGGGCTTTTTACCGGTATTTATGCCAATCAGTCCGGCCCGTGGACGAACAACGTCGCACCGGGGAAGAACATCTCCACGATGGGGCGTTATTTTAAGGATGCAGGCTATCACACCTGCTATATCGGCAAGTGGCACCTCGACGGGCACGATTACTTTGGCACCGGCGAGTGCCCGCCTGAGTGGGATGCCGACTACTGGTATGACGGCGCGAACTACCTTTCTGAACTGACGGAGAATGAAATCAGCCTGTGGCGTAACGGACTGAACAGTATTGAGGATTTGCAGACCAATAATATTGATGAGACCTTTACCTGGGCGTATCGCATCAGCAACCGGGCGGTTGATTTTCTCCATCAGCCAGCGAGAGATGACGAACCGTTCCTGATGGTGGTCTCTTATGATGAGCCGCATCATCCGTTTACCTGTCCGGTTGAGTATCTGGAGAAGTATCAGGATTTTTATTATGACCTGGGCGCGAAGGCGCAGGATTCGCTGAGCAATAAACCTGAGCACCATCGGCTATGGGCGCAGGCGATGCCGTCCCCGGTGGGCGATGATGGCTGTTATCATCATCCGCTCTACTTTGCCTGCAATGACTTTGTTGACGATCAGATTGGGCGGGTGATCAATGCGTTAACCCCGGAACAACGTGAGAATACCTGGGTGATTTATACCTCCGATCACGGTGAAATGATGGGGGCGCACAAACTCATCAGCAAAGGGGCGGCAATGTATGATGACATTACCCGCATCCCGCTGATTATGCGCCCGCCGCAGGGAGCGCCGCAGCAGATCGATACGCCGGTCAGCCATATTGACCTGCTGCCTACGATGATGGCGCTGGCGGGGATTGATAAGCCCGATATTCTTCCGGGTGAAAACATCCTGGCCGTTGAAGCGCCGCGCGGGGTGATGGTGGAGTTCAACCGCTATGAGATCGAGCATGACAGCTTTGGCGGCTTTATTCCGGTGCGCTGCTGGGTGACGGATAACTGGAAGCTGGTGCTGAACCTGTTTACCAGCGATGAGCTGTACGACAGGCGTAATGACCCGGATGAACTGCATAATCTGATTGCTGCGCCGGAATTTGCCGGTGTTCGCAGTCAGATGCACGACGCGCTGCTGGATTACATGGATAAAATCCGCGACCCGTTCCGTACGTACCAGTGGAGCCTGCGTCCGTGGCGTAAAGATGCCCGGCCGCGCTGGATGGGGGCATTCCGCCCACGCCCGCAAGACGGTTATTCTCCGGTGGTACGTGATTACGATACCGGTTTGCCCACGCAAGGCGTGAAAGTAGAAGAGAAAAAGCAGAAGTTTTGATGCGTTATGCCCGGTGGTGCTACAAAAGCGCAATACCGTAGGCCGGATAAGGCGCTTACGCCGCCATCCGGCAATAATTTAAAGGAGCCGTCATGAAGATTTCCCGCCTCGGAGAAGCGCCGGATTACCGCTTCTCGCTGGCAAATGAGCGTACCTTTCTGGCGTGGATTCGCACCGCGCTGGGGTTTCTGGCGGCGGGCGTCGGGCTTGACCAACTCGCGCCGGACTTCGCCACGCCGGTGATTCGCGAACTGCTGGCGCTGCTGCTGTGTCTCTTTGCGGGCGGCCTGGCGATTTATGGCTATCTGCGCTGGCTACGCAACGAAAAAGCGATGCGTCTGAAAGAAGACCTGCCGTACACCCATAGCCTGATGATAATCAGCCTGATGCTGATGATTGTTGCGGTGATTGTCATGGCGCTGGTGTTGTATGCCGGATAGCCGCAAAGCCCGCCGTCAGGTTGATCCCGGTCTACAGCCGGAGCGCACGTCGCTGGCCTGGTTTCGTACCCTGTTAGGCTATGGCGCATTGATGGCGCTGGCGCTGAAACATAACTGGCATCAGGCGGGGTTTCTGTTCTGGGTTTCTATTGGCGTGCTGGCGATTGTCGCGCTCATTCTCTGGCGCTATACCCGCAGCCGTAACCTGATGGATGTGGCGCACAGTGATTTTTCCGAATCTCGCGCCGTGCGTGACAAATTTTTGATCTCTCTCGCGGTGTTGTCCCTCGCAATACTGTTTGCTGTAACGCATATTCGTCAACTTATCGTCTTTATTAGGGATGTTGCATGACAGGATGTCAGGTCATGGCTAAACCGGCCAGCTCACGTTGTAACCTTGATTGCCATTACTGTTTTTATATCGATAAACCCTCTCAACCCGTTATGGATGACGCGACCTTAGAGGCTTTTATTTGCCAGCATATTGCCGCGCAGCCGGTTGATGATGTGCTGTTTGCCTGGCAGGGCGGAGAGCCGACGCTGTGTGGACTCGATTTTTTTCACCGCGTGGTCGCGTTGCAAAAACGCTATGGGGAGGGGAAACGCATCCAGAATACCTTCCAGACTAACGGCATTTTACTCAGTGACGAGTGGTGCCGATTCTTACGCGATAACGGCTGGCTGGTCGGTATCTCACTGGATGGCCCCGCCGATTTACATGATGCTTATCGCGTTAGCCGTAGTGGAAAACCAACGCATCATAAGGTGGTGGAAGCGATAGCAAGGCTGGTTGCCCATCGCGTGGACTTCAACCTGCTGGTGGTGGTGAATCGGCTGAACAGCCAGCAGCCTGCGCGTATGTATCGCTATCTTCGCCAGCTTGGCACGCCTTTTCTTCAGTTCATTCCGTTGGTTGAACGTGACGATAGCGGCAAACTGACCGCTGATTCCGTGACGTCGGAAGACTGGGGGCATTTTCTCAACGATGTGTTTGATCTCTGGGTTCGGGAAGATATTGGGCGCGTTTTTGTGCAACTGTTTGATTCGATGCTGGGCGTGTGGAGCGGGCATCCGGCACAAATGTGCGCGCTTAGCGAAACCTGCGGTCACGCGTTCGCCCTGGAAGCAAACGGCGATCTCTATCAGTGCGATCACTATGTCTACCCGGCGTTCCGGCTGGGTAATATCCATCAAACGCCGCTACATATGCTAAACGCCAGCCCGCAGGCGAGAGAATTTGGACAGCAGAAAAAATCAACGTTGGGGGCGGATTGCCTGGACTGCGCCTTATTGCGATTCTGCAACGGTGATTGTCCAAAGCATCGGGATTTAAGCGGGAAAAGCGTGCTGTGCGGCGGGTATAAAGCGTTTATTAACCACACGTCTCCGCATATGCGCGTCATGCGGGATCTGATTAAACAGCATCGCTCACCGATGGAGCTGATGGCGATGCTGCGTTAAGGTCAGTGACGTTTAGCGCCCTTTCGCCAGGTACTGCGCCATCTCTCCTTCCGGCACCATACCGCCGCCGGTCGCCCACACCAGATGCGTGGCGTGATTAAGCTGCTCAGCGCTGAAGGCGTGCATCTGCTGGTAATCCGTCGAACGGCAAACACGCTGCGGCCCGGCCATTCCCGCCAGTGCGGAAGGCTCCAGGCGAATACCTTCTTCCTGCGCCAGCCAACCCAGCATGTCGTACATCGTCCGATCGTCGAGGGTGTACAGCCCGTCCAGCAGACGTTCCATTGCCCGCCCTACAAACCCGGATGCGCGCCCCACCGCCAGGCCGTCTGCCGCCGTCAGGTTATCGACGCCAATCTCCTGGACGGAAATGGCATCATGCAGACCGGTATACACGCCCAGTAACATGCACGGAGAGTGGGTTGGTTCGGCGAAGAAGCAGTGGACGTTGTCGCCAAATGCCAGTTTCAGACCAAAAGCCACGCCGCCAGGGCCGCCGCCAACGCCGCACGGCAGGTAGACAAACAGCGGATGGTCGGCATCCACCACGCGCCCCTGCTGCGCAAACTGAGCCTTCAGGCGCTGCCCGGCCACCGCATAGCCCAAAAACAGCGTGCGGGAGTTTTCATCGTCAATAAAGAAACAGTTTGGATCGGACTGTGCCGCTTTGCGTCCTTGCTCAACCGCTACGCCGTAATCCTCTTCGTATTCCACTACCGTTACGCCGTGGCTGCGCAGTTTGGCTTTCTTCCAGGCGCGGGCGTCGGCGGACATATGCACCGTCACCTTAAAGCCGATACAGGCGCTCATAATGCCAATCGACAGCCCCAGATTACCGGTTGAACCCACGGCAATGCTGTACTGGCTGAAGAACTGCCTGAACTCCGGTGAAAGCATTACGCTGTAGTCATCTTCGGTCGTCAGCAGACCCGCCTCCAGCGCCAGTTTTTCCGCGTGGGCCAGCACTTCATAAATCCCGCCACGGGCTTTTATCGAGCCGGAAATCGGTAAGTGACTGTCTTTTTTCAGCAGAAGTTCGCCGCTGATTTTCTGTCTGTACTCTTTTTCCAGCCGCTGCTGCATTGCGGGGATGATCGCCAGTTCAGACTCAATAATCCCGCCGGTTGCGGCGGTTTCCGGGAAGGCTTTTGCCAGATACGGCGCGAAACGGGCCAGGCGGGCATGCGCATCCTGTACATCCTGCGCTGTCAGACCAACATAGGGTAAACCTTCCGCAAGAGAGGTGGTGCCTGGGTTAAACCAGGTCGTTTCTTTGAGGGCGATCAGATCCTCTACCAGAGGATACTGAGCGATGAGTGAAGTCATTTTAGCGTTTTCCATAATACGTCTCTTTGCGCTTAGATGATAAAGGAAAGCAGGAATGTGCCCGCCAGAGCAACAACCGACGCGATAAATGTCGCGGTTGTATAGTACTTAAATGTTTCATTCAGGGTGGCACCGCAGTATTGCTTCACCAGCCAGAAGAGGGAATCGGTCACGATCGTGCAGCCAATCGCGCCGGAACCGATGGCAATGGCGATGATCTCCGGGCTGACGTTGGGGTAGAGCGGCAGCATCGGCGCGACAATCGCCGTCGCGCCCATCATCGCAACCGTTGCGGAACCCACTGCGGCGTGCAGAATCAGCGCCACCAGCCAGGCCAGCAGAATCGGGTGCATGTGCATATTGGAGAGGATCACCGCCAGCGTATCCGCCAGACCGCTGCTTTTGAGGATAGCGTTGAACGCGCCGCCTGCACCGATAATCAGCAGGATGTTAGCAATCGAGCCAAAGCCGTTTTCGGTATGGGTCAGCAACGTACCCATACCGATATGCTGACGCAGGCCGAGAATGTAATAGGCCACGAAAACGGCGATAAACATTGCGGTGATCGGGTTGCCGATAAACTCCAGCAGCGTATACAGCGTGCCGCCCTGCGTCATATTCAGTTCGGCAACGGTTTTTACCAGCATCAGGCCAATCGGCAGCAGGACGGTAAACAGCGTCGCGCGTAAAGAAGGCAGCGTATTTTCATCGCGCACTTCGAGATCCGCAAACTCCGTCGGCACCGGCTTAAACGGCAGGCGGTTGCCGAGGAACTTCAGGAATAGCGGCCCGCCGACCAGCGACGCCACCAGCCCAACCAGCAAACCGTAGACGATAACGGAACCGATATCCGCGCCCAGCTTATTCGCCACAAACAGCGCAGCCGGATGCGGCGGCACCACGCAATGCACCGCCATTAGCGCGGTACACAGCGGAATAGCCAGCTTCAGCAGCGACGTGTTGGTTTTCTTCGCTATCGAAAATGCCAGTGGGATGAGCAGTACCACACCCACTTCCACAAACAGCGTGATGCCGCAAATCAGCCCCACCAGCACCATGATCACGTCAGCGGAAAGCCAGCGGCAACGCTGGAGCGTCAGGCCGATCCGTTCTGCCGCGCCGGACACTTCCATCATTTTGCCGAGAATGGTTCCGAGACCGATGACGGCGGCGAGGAAGCCTAACGTGCCGCCAATACCGCTTTCAATCGCATTGACCATCTCCAGCGGCCCCATGCCCATCATCGCGCCCACAAAGAAACTGGCCAGCAGCAGTGCCAGAAACGGGTGGAATCTGAATTTCACGATGGTCAGCACGATTAGCACGATGCTTACCAGCAGCGTGCTCACAACCCAAATTTGAGAGTGCATATCTCACCTTACCCTGTGATTAACATAGGCGTATTGGACGAAAAAACGGCACTTGCTGACAAACGATATAAATTGCCCTTCACATGAACCAGATTGAATCAAAAGGGTGATTTGCATCCAATAATGGTCTGTTTATGCGATATGGTTCACTTTGATTCATCTTTACGCTGATTTTCCAGGCGCATTTTTTTACACTGCAAAGCCAAAAAGAGGTCACAGAGGCGGCGATGGAACCCTTACGCGACGGCAGAAACCGTTTACTCAACGGCTGGCAATTATCAAAGCTGTACACCTTTGAAGTGGCGGCCAGGCATCAGTCTTTTGCGCTGGCGGCGGATGAGCTGTCGCTAAGTCCCAGCGCGGTCAGCCATCGAATCAATCAACTGGAAGAGGAACTGGGGATTCAGCTCTTTGTCCGTTCGCACCGCAAAGTGGAACTCACCCATGAGGGCAAGCGGGTATTCTGGGCGTTGAAATCGTCGCTGGATACGCTGAATCAGGAAATCCTCGATATTAAAAATCAGGAGTTGTCAGGGACGCTGACCGTCTATTCGCGGCCTTCGATTGCTCAGTGCTGGTTGGTGCCTGCGCTGGGAGACTTTACTCGCCGCTATCCGTCCATCTCGCTGACCATGTTGACCGGTAATGACAACGTGAATCTCCAGCGGGCAGGGATTGATTTAGCGATCTATTTTGATGATGCGCCCTCGGCGCAGCTGACGCATCACTTCCTGATGGATGAGGCCATTCTGCCGGTGTGCAGCCCCGAATATGCCCGTCATCATGACTTAACGAATGCGCGGGTTAACCTGCGCCACTGTACGCTCCTGCATGACCGACAGGCATGGAGCAACGACTCCGGCACTGATGAATGGCACAGTTGGGCGCAGCATTTTGGCGTGAATCTGCCGACATCGTCGGGTATTGGCTTCGATCGTTCCGATTTAGCCGTTATTGCGGCAATGAACCATATCGGCGTGGCGATGGGGCGTAAACGGCTGGTGCAAAAGCGTCTTGATAGCGGCGAACTGATTGCGCCTTTCGGCGAGATGACGCTGAAATGCCACCAGCACTATTATGTGACCACGCTGCCTGGCAGACAGTGGCCGAAAATCGAGGCGTTTATCGGCTGGTTGCAGGAGCAGGCGACGTAGCGTTTGCCACGCGAAGATTTATTGCATGTAAAGCCAGAAAGCGTGCTAAATACGTGATATGACTCCTGATGATTTGCTTAAGGACAATCGTGTTAAAGCCGCTTGCTTCTCTCTTCCTGCTCGTCAGCGCCACGGTGTGCGCGGCTCAGCCGCCGTTGACCGCTTCGCGCTATGCGCAGCAGCTTGGTGTGGGGATGGACGTTGACTGGGCGCGCACCGAACGGGGTATCCGGGAGTTTGATCCTCTGGTGGTGCGTGATTTCCAGGCGAAGGGATTTAAGCATGTGCGCATACGCGTCGCGGGAGAGCCGACGGAAGCGCGACTCATCCACCTGCGAAAACTGGTGGAGGCGTGTGAGCAGTATGGCGTGATTCCGATCATTGCTTATCAGGCCGATGAGTATAAAAACGACCCCAGCCCCGGCAATGAACAAGAGGTGATCAACTGGTGGGTAGCCGTCGCGCACTATTTTGCGCAACGTTCGCCGCTGCTGGGGTTTGACCTGATTTATGAACCGGCGGAGAAACTCAACCACAGCCAGGCTTCCCTGAACCGGGTATATGACAAAACCATCCGCACCCTTCACGCGATTGACCCCCAACGCATGATTTTTGTCGCGCCTCGTCTGCGCGCCGCGCCGGAAGCGTTGTCGGCCCTAAAACTGCCCCCGCAAAGCCAGAATTACGTGCTGGCGGAGTGGCATATCTTTCCGTGGGGGCCGTTGAAAAATAACGGTAAATACCCGTGGACGTCGGGCACGGCGGCGGAGAAAGCGGCGATTCGCGCGCGAATTAACGCCGCCGCGCGCTGGCAGCAAAAAACCGGCCATGCCAGTTGGGTTGGCGGCTGGGCGCCGGGCGAATCAATCAAAAATAACCCTTCCGCTTCGCAGCTCGCGTTTGCCCGATTTATGGCGTGCGAGTTGCAAAGGGTGAATATTCCGTATGCGATTAACGCGGATACGCAGTTTTATGACGGGGAAGAAGGGGCGTGGCGTCCGGCGCTGGAGCCGCTCCTGACCACGATGATCTCGCCGGTATGTGAAAAGCCCGGCGGGAAACCGGGCCATCATTCGATTAAATCGTCTGCCCCTGATGCGGCACACGCGACGCCAGCGGCAGCCAGCACAATAAAATCAGCAGCCCCATAAGCGTCATCAAAAAGCCGAGGCTACCCTGCCCGGTTTGCGGCAGCATCGCGGAGAGCCACGCCAGCACGCCGGAGCCGATGTTTTGCAGGCCGCCCACCAGCGCGCCAGCTGTTCCGGCAAGGAACGGGAAAGGTTCCATCGCGCCGCTGGTCGCCAGTGGGAACAGCATTCCGGCGCCGAAGAAGAACAGCGCGGCGGGGATCAGCAGCGTCCAGACGTTCATCACGCCAAACAGACCTGGGACCCACATCATGACGCCCGCCAACAGGCAACTGAATACCGACTGCCACATCAGCGTTGCGAAGCGCTTATTCGGGCGACCCGCAAACCACGCGCCGAAAAACGCCGCCGGAATTGGCAGAATAAACAGGATGCTCACCACCATGCTGCTCAGACCCAGCACCGCTCCCATCAGCACGCCGGAGCAGGCTTCAAAGACGGCGATTCCCGCCAGTCCGCCAATCAGCATCAGCAGATAACAGGTAAATGCGCCGTTGCCGAATAATGTTTTATAGCTGGCGATCAGGCGGGTACGTGGTGCGCCTGTGGGGCGCGTCTCCGGCATCCAGCGCGCCATACTGAAGGTGACGCCTGCGCAGAGAACCAGCAGGAAAACGTAACAGGCGCGCCAGTTCCAGACGGTATCCAGCAGTCCGCCAATCAGCGGCGCCAGCAACGGACTCACCAGAATCCCCATATTCAGCAGGCTGTTAGCGTGGCGTAACTGCGTACCTTCATACAGATCGCGCGGCAGCGTACGCGCCATCACGCCGCCGACGCCGGTGCCCATGCCCTGCAACGCGCTGGCGGCAATCAATACCGTCAGGCTGTGGGTGGTAATCGCGACCAGCGTAGCCAGCATAAAAATGGACATCCCGACGAGGATTACCGGGCGGCGCCCTACCCGATCGGAAAGCGGGCCGTAAAACAGTTGCGATACGCCGTAGGTGAGCAGGTAAGTGGCCATGACGCTTTGTACTGCCCCTTCACGAACGTTCAGTTCACGCGCCATATCGGCAATGGCGGGGATATAAATGGTTTGCGCCATCTGCCCGACGGCCACCAGTAATACCAACATCAACAACAAATTGACGCTTCTCTGCCTTTTCATTTCGCTGATTACTTTTTAAAAAAGAAAAAAATAAGAATAAGGTGCTACGCATTCCCATAAATGCGAGTGGAATCTACCACACTAAAAAAAGAAGGCCATATTCACGGCGGGAATAGCGCGGGAGCCGAACGGCAGGATATGTAAACAAAAAGCGGCAACAATTGTTGCCGAGAGATTATTTTACCGCAGTTTGATGGTGCCCGGCGGCTCCCGTAGGCCGGATAAGGCGTAGCCGCCATCCGGCAATCAGGATAAACGCAGCAATATCGCCCCGGCGGCAATCCCGCCAGCCGCGACCAACCGTAGCCCGGCGACTTTCTCATTGAGCAGCAGCCAGGCAATCAGCGCGCCGAACAGAATGGATGTTTCACGCAGTGCGGCCACCACGGCCAGCGGCGCCTGAATCATCGCCCACAGCGCCAGCCCATAGGAACCCATCGTGCCGATACCGCCAAAAACGCCTTTCTTCCAGTGCTGCGCCAGATAGCGCGAGGCTTCCCGCCGCCGGGCAATCATCGCCCAGCCAAGCAGACAGGTGCCGTTCAACAAGAAGGTCCACAGCGTATAACCCAGCGCGGTTTCCGACACCCGCACGCCCGTGCCGTCCACCAGCGTATAGCCAGCGATAAAGCAGGCGTTGATCAGCGCCAGCGTGATACCCCGCCGGGAGCGGGCACGACCGTTACAGGCCATGCCGAGAATCGCCAGGCAAATTACCGCGATGCCGAGCCAGGCCATTGTGGAAAGGCTATCGCCAAGAAACAGGACGCTAATTATCGCCACCAGCAGCGGTGCGGTGCCGCGCATCAGGGGGTAAGTCTGGCTCATATCCGAAACCTGATAGGTTTTGGCGACCAGCACGGTATAAACCACCTGTAAGGCGGTGGAGGCGGCTAAAAAAGGGATGCTGGCGGCGGGAAGGGGCGGGGCGAAGGGCAGACACGCCAGCGCCATCAACGCTGCGGAACCACTGACGCTGATTGCGGAGTAAAGTTTGTCATTTCCCGCCTTCACGATGGCGTTCCAGCTGGCATGCAGCAGCGCGGCGAACAGCAAAATGCAGAAAATGGAAAGGGTCATGGTTTGGGTATCGTCAGTGGTTGTCATAAAAACGTAACATATCGACGATGGACAAGCACCAGGCAGATGATGAAAGGGGAGCGGTTGCCCGCTCCCCTTCGGTGCGGCTTGAATCTGAATTACCGGAGGTATTTCAGAACGGCATCAAGCAGTTGCAGTGCAGCAACAATGAGTTTCAGGATAAGAATAGCGATATCCACGAGGCTCATACGCTCTCCTTCTGGTAAAAGGAGCACGGTGCTGACGTACCTCTCCGCCGCCTGTTGTCAGCACCTTTTGTTGACATAACACAGTGTGCTCACACGGGGGTTAAGGCGCTGACGGCACCACCCGTTTCAGCCAGGACTTTGTTGCGCCGGTTACGATGCGGCCCCCTATAACACATTGCGTACAGTGATATTATAGATAAATACTGTATGAATGAACAGTATTTTGTGGACGGATCGCGACTTCTGATCCATACTCAAATGCGTCAAAATTCGTGCCGAAATTGCGTGTTCTTCGCGGAACGCGTATACTTCTGATGTTGATATAACACAGTGTGCTTTGCGGCAACCAACCGCATAACGCTGATAAAAACCTCGCTCCGGCGGGGTTTTTTGTTTTGCAGGCCTGCGTCAGCATCTGGCAAAGCGTGATCGTCGACGCATTTTTGTGCAGATGAAAAATTTTCCGTTGTCATGCCTGAAAAGCTGTGCTTGTATAAAACCTGTTAATCCATAAACAGACAAGGTCCCTAATGAACCCTTCCATGCTGACTGCGACCCTACTAAAAACTGCGCAACCTGCCGCAGTGGTCGTCGTGCGTGTGGTGGTGGTCGTCGGCAATGCGCCGTAGGGACTGGAACAACACACGATTCCAAAACCCCGCCGGCGCAAACCGGGCGGGGTTTTTCGTTTAAGACACCTTCCCGGCAAGTCGGCCCAGAATAAAAGGACTGGAGCATGGCAAGTTCGGGCACAACATCAACATCCCCGCGTACGCGCTTTACGGGCGCAGAGTTTATCGTTCATTTTCTGGAACGTCAGGGCATTAACATCGTCACTGGCATTCCGGGCGGTTCGATTCTCCCCGTTTACGACGCCTTAAGCCAAAGTACGCAAATTCGCCACATCTTGGCGCGCCATGAACAGGGGGCGGGGTTTATCGCTCAGGGGATGGCGCGAACCGACGGTAAACCCGCGGTATGTATGGCCTGTAGCGGGCCGGGCGCGACTAACCTGGTTACCGCCATTGCCGACGCGCGTCTCGACTCCATTCCGTTGGTATGCATCACCGGTCAGGTTCCGGCCTCGATGATCGGCACCGATGCGTTTCAGGAAGTTGACACCTACGGCATCTCTATCCCCATCACAAAACATAACTATCTGGTCAGAGATATCAATGAGTTGCCACAGGTAATGTGCGATGCGTTTCGTCTTGCCCAGTCCGGGCGCCCTGGGCCGGTGTGGATAGACATTACTAAGGATATACAGACGGCGGTGTTTGACATTGAAGCGTTGCCTGCTCCGGCTGAAAAAATGGCGGCGCCGGAATTCAGCGCTGAGAGCATTCGTGATGCGGCGGCGATGATCAACGCCGCGAAGCGCCCGGTGCTGTATCTTGGCGGCGGCGTGATTAACGCGCCTGCGCGTGTGCGTGAACTGGCGGAAAAAGCCAGACTGCCCACCACTATGACTCTGATGGCGCTGGGCATACTGCCGAAGGCGCATCCGCTTTCTCTGGGAATGCTGGGCATGCATGGCGCGCGCAGCACAAACTATATTCTGCAAGAGGCGGATCTGCTGGTGGTTCTGGGGGCGCGTTTTGATGACCGGGCGATTGGCAAAACCGAACAATTCTGCCCGAATGCCAAAATCATCCATGTGGATATCGATCGCGCGGAGCTGGGTAAAATTAAACAACCGCACGTTGCCATTCAGGCTGATGTTGATGACGTTCTGGCGCAGTTGATTCCGCACATTGAGGCTCAGCCACGCGAAGAGTGGCATCAACTGGTGGCGGATTTGCAGCGCGAGTTCCCGTGCGCGATCCCTGAAGCCAGCGATCCGCTCAGCCATTACGGGCTGATTAATGCCGTTGCCGCCTGCGTGGATGACAGCGCGATTATCACGACCGATGTAGGCCAGCACCAGATGTGGGCCGCACAGGCTTATCCGCTCAACCGTCCGCGTCAGTGGCTGACTTCCGGCGGGCTGGGGACGATGGGTTTTGGCTTGCCTGCGGCGATTGGCGCGGCGCTGGCGAACCCGGACAAGAAAGTGTTGTGCTTCTCCGGCGACGGCAGCCTGATGATGAATATTCAGGAGATGGCGACCGCCAGCGAAAACCAACTGGATGTAAAAATTATCCTGATGAATAACGAAGCGTTGGGGCTGGTGCATCAGCAACAAAGCCTGTTCTACAAGC
The DNA here is from genome assembly GCF_005406305.1 of Citrobacter sp. TBCP-5362. NCBI lineage: Bacteria > Pseudomonadati > Pseudomonadota > Gammaproteobacteria > Enterobacterales > Enterobacteriaceae > Citrobacter > Citrobacter sp. TBCP-5362. Next base: position 38,240 of record NZ_CP040234.1, read on the forward strand.
AGGGCGTGTTTGCTGCCACCTATCCGGGGATGATCAACTTTATGCAGATTGCCGCTGGTTTTGGTCTGGAAACCTGTGATTTAAATAATGAAGCCGATCCGCAAGCGGCGCTGCGGGAAATCATCAGCCGCCCAGGACCGGCGCTGATCCATGTACGTATTGATGCAGACGAAAAAGTTTATCCGATGGTGCCGCCGGGTGCGGCCAATACTGAGATGGTGGGGGAATAAACCATGCAGAAACAATCACATGAGAACGTTATCCTGGAACTCACCGTCCGTAACCATCCTGGCGTCATGACGCACGTTTGTGGGCTGTTCGCCCGTCGCGCTTTCAACGTGGAAGGGATTCTTTGTCTACCCATCCAGAGCAGCGACCAGAGCCGCATCTGGCTACTGGTCAACGACGATCAGCGTCTGGAGCAGATGATTAGTCAGATCGATAAACTGGAAGATGTGGTGAAAGTGGCGCGCAATCAGTCCGATCCGTCAATGTTTAATAAAATCTCGGTTTTCTTTGAGTAGTAATGGCTACCTGAACAAGGGGAAACCCTTGTTCAGGTTAATTATTTGAGAGTGTTATATAACTATAAGTAATATTTTCGGACGTGACGTGCCTTTATTATCCGGTTTATGAACTGTCTTATTTGCAGTATAGAAAGTATCTTTTCGGACAAAGTGACCAATACTCGCCTGAGCGTCCGGGACGCTTCTTTACGATGTCATATTGCAATGATATTATGCGCCGGGTTGCTGTGATTCAGAGCGAATAACTAATGGAAATCGTTGAGCATCTTTTTATTGTTTGCTCCCCGCTTCAGCTCAGAATTGTTTCTAAGATTAAAGCGAGGTATAGACACGCGCGTTTTCATATCATCTACCTTAAAACAAAGGTAGAGTTAAAGTCCTATATATATGAAACGGTTAATAATGAATTCTCTTCTGGCTTAGTCGCCAGTATGGATTATGGCTTTATTAACATGCTGAAAATCAATCGCTTTCTTTCTCATAAGACAATCCATTATGTCTATATGGCGAATATCAGCCATCTTTCAGTGCAATACATTCTAAAAATGTTGTCTGATGACGTTAAGATTAGAACGTTTGATGATGGCATTCTGAGTATCAACTCCGCAGGCTATCTTGATAAACAAATAAAACTACGAAAAGGCCCCGGTCGTAAGTTAACGCGAATGTGGCTTGGTCAGCATTATAATATCAGGGATATCGCGAAAAGAAGTGAACTGCATTTCTCTATCGTAAAGCATAAAAGCAAAAGTAGAAATGTAGACTGCGATATTGTTTATATTGATGTTCTCTCAGAGGAGAAACAGCGCTTGCATACTGAGCGCAGTGCGCCTGTCTATGCCGGGGAGATCAATGTTTTTGTGGGCTCGAAATTTAAAGATATCCTTGATGTGAAAAATGATTCCAACCTTATTGCGTTGATTCATAAGATAGAGACGCTCGCAGCGCACTATCCTTCACTCCAGTACCTCAGGCACCCAAGAGAGTACAGCCAGCAGGTGTTTGGCATGACGGAAATTACGCTGAACGCCATTTCTGAAGATTATATTTGCCAGTTATCCTCGGCTTACCAGCGAGTGAATGTCTTTGGGTTTGCAAGCACTTGCCAGCTTAATGTGATGAAATTAGAGAATGTTTACATCACACTGCTCAAAACCACCCTGATCCGGCCCGATATTCGGGATTCCTTTGCGCTTTTTTCTGATAGCGACAAAGTGCGTATCTGCGACCTGGACTGTATGGAACCGTAACGGAGTCGTACGCCCGCCAGACGCATTGAATACTGCTCACGGCTTGAACAGCCATGCGCTTATCGTTAAGGTAAGCGCTTTGTTGGATGGTCGGCCTACAACGGCTCCCGCCCGTAGGCCTGATAAGCGCAGCGCCATCAGGCACTTTCAAGTACCAGGACAGAACCATGATCACCATCGCCCTTATTGACGATCACCTTATCGTCCGCTCCGGCTTTGCGCAGCTGCTGGGGCTGGAACCTGATTTACAGGTTGTGGCCGAGTTTGGCTCGGGGCAGGAGGCGCTGGCGGGATTACCGGGGCGCGGCGTGCAGGTCTGCATCTGCGATATCTCCATGCCGGATATCTCCGGGCTGGAGTTATTAAGTCAGCTTCCTAAAGGGATGGCGACGATAATGCTGTCGGTACATGACAGTCCGGCGCTGGTGGAACAGGCGCTGAACGCCGGTGCGCGCGGCTTCCTTTCCAAGCGCTGTAGCCCTGACGAGCTGATTGCCGCGGTACACACGGTGGCGACGGGCGGCTGTTACCTGACGCCGGATATCGCCGTTAAACTGGCGGCTGGACGGCAGGACCCGCTGACCAGACGTGAACGCCAGGTGGCGGAAAAGCTGGCGCAGGGAATGGCGGTGAAAGAGATCGCCGCCGAGCTGGGGCTGTCGCCAAAAACGGTACACGTACATCGCGCCAATCTTCTGGAAAAACTGGGCGTCAGCAACGACGTTGAACTGGCGCGCCGCATGTTTGATAGCTGGTGATGAAAACCATCCTCTCCCGGTTAATTACCGTTATTGCCTGCTTTTTTATCTTCTCCGCCGCGTGGTTTTGCCTGTGGAGCATCAGCCTGCACCTGGTTGAGCGCCCGGAGCTGGCGGTACTGCTGTTCCCGTTCGGTTTACGCCTGGGGCTGATGTTGCAGTGTCCGCGCAGCTACTGGCCGGTATTGCTGGGCGCGGAATGGCTGCTGGTCTGGTGGCTGGCGCAGGAAGTGGCGCTGGCGCATCTACCGCTTTTGATGATCGGAAGCCTGTTGACGCTGCTGCCTGTGGCATTAATCTCCCGCTATCGCCATCAGCGCGACTGGCGCACCCTGCTGTTACAGGGCGCGGCCTTGACGGCGGCGGCATTGTTACAGTCTCTGCCCTGGTTAGGCCAGGGGGAAGAGACGTTAAACGCGCTGCTGCTGACGCTTACCGGCGGGTTGACGCTGGCGCCCATCTGTCTGGTGTTTTGGCATTACCTGACCAGCACCACCTGGTTACCGCTCGGCCCGGCGCTGGTCTCGCAGCCGGTGAACTGGCGCGGGCGGCATCTGGTCTGGTATCTGCTGCTGTTCACCGTCAGTCTGTGGCTACAGCTGGGTCTACCGGCTGAGCTGTCACGCTTTACGCCGTTCTGCCTTGCGCTACCGATTATTGCGCTCGCCTGGCATTACGGCTGGCAAGGGGCGCTGATCGCGACGTTGATGAACGCCATCGCGCTGATTGCCAGCCAGACCTGGCACGATCATCCCGTTGATTTACTGCTTTCTCTGCTGGCGCAAAGCCTGACAGGGCTGCTGCTTGGCGCGGGGATTCAGCGCCTGCGCGAACTCAACCAGTCGCTGCAAAATGAGCTGGCGCGCAACCATCGTCTGGCGGAACGCCTGCTGGAAACGGAAGAGAGCGTGCGGCGCGACGTAGCGCGGGAACTGCACGACGACATCGGTCAGACCATCACCGCCATTCGCACTCAGGCGGGAATTGTACAGCGGCTGGCGGCGGATAATGGCGGCGTAAAACAGAGCGGGGCGCACATTGAGCAACTGTCGCTGGGCGTGTATGACGCGGTGCGTCGCCTGCTGGGGCGCTTGCGTCCACGCCAGTTGGATGACCTGACGCTGGAACAGGCTATCCGTTCGCTGATGCGGGAAATGGAGCTGGAAAGTCGCGGCATTATCAGCCATCTCGACTGGCGAATAGACGAGTCTGCGCTCAGCGAAAGCCAGCGGGTAACGCTGTTTCGCGTCTGTCAGGAAGGGCTGAACAACATTGTGAAACACGCTAATGCCAGCGCGGTTACGCTACAGGGCTGGCAGCAGGATGAGCGGCTGATGTTGGTGATTGAAGATGATGGCAGCGGCCTGCCGCCGGATTCCGGCCAGCAAGGCTTTGGTCTGACCGGGATGCGCGAGCGCGTGACGGCGCTTGGCGGCGTGCTGGCCATCTCCTGTACGCACGGCACGCGCGTTAGCGTGTCGTTGCCTCTGCGTTACGTTTAAGGAGCGGCGATGCTGACGTTTCTGAAAGCTCCGGCAAATGCGCCGTTGATAACCGATAAACACGAAGTCGATGCGCGTTACCGCTACTGGCGGCGACAGATCTTACTTACCATCTGGCTTGGCTACGCGCTGTTCTATTTCACCCGTAAAAGTTTTAATGCCGCCGTGCCGGAGATCCTCGTCAGCGGCGTGCTGACCCGCAGTGATATCGGCCTGCTGGCGACGCTGTTTTACATCACCTATGGCCTGTCGAAGTTTGTCTCTGGCATTGTCAGCGACCGTTCCAACGCCCGTTATTTTATGGGCATTGGGCTGATCGCCACCGGCGTGGTGAATATCCTGTTCGGTTTCTCCACGTCGCTGTGGGCCTTTGCATTACTGTGGGCGTTGAATGCCTTCTTCCAGGGCTGGGGAGCGCCGGTGTGTGCCCGTCTGCTGACGTCCTGGTACTCGCGTAATGAGCGTGGCGGGTGGTGGGCTATCTGGAATACTGCGCATAACGTCGGTGGGGCGCTGATTCCGATCGTCATGGCTGCTGCCGCTCTGCATTACGGCTGGCGCGCCGGGATGATGATTGCCGGAACGCTGGCGATTATCGTCGGCATTTTTCTCTGCTGGCGGCTGCGCGACAGGCCACAGGCTATCGGTTTGCCAGCGGTCGGGGACTGGCGGCATGATGAGCTGGAAATCGCTCAGCAGCAGGAGGGCGCGGGGTTGACCCGCAAAGAGATCCTGACCAAATACGTGCTGTTGAATCCCTATATCTGGCTGCTCTCGCTGTGCTATGTGTTGGTGTACGTGGTACGCGCGGCGATCAACGACTGGGGCAACCTGTATATGTCGGAGACGCTGGGTGTCGATCTGGTCACCGCCAACACGGCGGTCACGATGTTCGAGCTGGGCGGGTTTATCGGCGCGCTGGTGGCGGGCTGGGGTTCAGATAAACTGTTCAACGGCAACCGTGGGCCAATGAACCTGATTTTCGCTGCCGGAATACTGCTCTCTGTCGGTTCGTTATGGCTGATGCCGTTCGCCAGTTACGTGATGCAGGCGGCGTGCTTCTTCACCACCGGCTTTTTTGTCTTTGGCCCACAGATGCTGATCGGCATGGCGGCTGCGGAATGTTCGCACAAAGAGGCGGCGGGGGCGGCAACCGGTTTTGTCGGTCTGTTTGCCTATCTTGGTGCATCGCTCTCCGGCTGGCCGCTGGCGCAGGTGATGGAAACCTGGCACTGGACCGGGTTCTTTGTGGTGATTGCCATTGCGGCGGGCATTTCCGCCTTGCTGCTGCTGCCGTTTTTGAACGCGCAGGCGCCGCGCGAGGCCAGCATTACGTGACGGACTTCACCTTTTTACCCCGAGTGGGGCAAAACTAAGAAATTTTCCCGGTTTCGCCTGGACGCTGTCTCAGGCTGGTTGGGCGACTGATTTTTACAATGCCTGCAATAAAGCAGGCTTAAAAAATCAGGAGATACCCGTCCCATGCTGAACTTCTTAAACCAGGTGCGTAAGCCGACCCTGGATCTGCCGCTCGATGTACGGCGCAAAATGTGGTTCAAACCGTTCATGCAGTCCTATCTGGTGGTCTTTATCGGCTACCTGACCATGTACCTGATCCGCAAAAACTTCAACATCGCCCAGAACGACATGATCTCCACCTACGGGCTGAGCATGACGCAACTGGGGATGATTGGTCTGGGCTTCTCGATCACCTATGGCGTAGGCAAAACGCTGGTTTCCTACTATGCCGACGGCAAAAACACCAAGCAGTTCCTGCCGTTTATGCTGATTCTTTCCGCTATCTGTATGCTGGGCTTCAGCGCCAGCATGGGGAGTGGTTCCGTTAGCCTGTTCCTGATGATCGCCTTCTACGCGCTGAGCGGTTTCTTCCAGAGTACCGGCGGGTCGTGCAGTTACTCCACCATCACCAAATGGACGCCCCGTCGTAAGCGCGGCACCTTCCTCGGCTTCTGGAATATCTCCCACAACCTCGGCGGCGCTGGCGCGGCAGGCGTGGCGCTGTTCGGCGCGAACTACCTGTTCGACGGCCATGTGATCGGCATGTTTATCTTCCCGTCGATCATCGCGCTGATTGTGGGCTTCATCGGCCTGCGCTTTGGCAGCGACTCCCCGGAATCTTATGGTCTTGGTAAGGCGGAAGAGTTGTTCGGCGAAGAGATCAGCGAAGAGGACAAAGAGACCGAAGAAAATGAGATGACCAAGTGGCAGATCTTTGTGGAATACGTCCTGAAAAACAAAGTGATCTGGCTGCTGTGCTTCTCCAACATCTTCCTGTACGTGGTGCGTATTGGTATCGACCAGTGGTCTACCGTTTACGCATTCCAGGAACTGAAACTTTCTAAAGAAGTGGCGATTCAGGGCTTTACCCTGTTTGAAGTGGGCGCGCTGGTCGGCACGCTGCTGTGGGGCTGGCTGTCGGATCTGGCGAACGGTCGTCGTGCGCTGGTGGCCTGCGTTGCGCTGGCGCTGATTATCGCCACCCTCGGCGTTTACCAGCATGCCAGCAACCAGTACGTCTACCTGGCGTCCCTGTTCGCGCTCGGTTTCCTGGTGTTTGGCCCGCAGTTGCTGATCGGCGTGGCGGCAGTCGGCTTCGTCCCGAAAAAAGCGATCGGCGCGGCGGACGGCATTAAAGGCACCTTCGCTTACCTGATCGGCGACAGCTTCGCCAAGCTGGGGCTGGGGATGATTGCCGACGGTACGCCAGTCTTTGGTCTGACCGGCTGGGCGGGCACCTTCGCCGCGCTGGATGCCGCTGCCATTAGCTGCATCTGCCTGATGGCGATGGTCGCGGTGCTGGAAGAACGTAAAATTCGCCGTGAGAAAAAAATACAGCAACTGAAAGTCGCTTAAGTGTGTATTGGTAACGTTTTGCCCGGCCTGGCGCCGGGCTTTTTTATTGCTGCTTACAGGCGTTCCACGCCTCGATAAAGGCCTGGGCATTTCTTGCCGTCTGGTTTACGGTTTGTCCGGCGCGGTACAGATCGCTGCCTAATCCTGCGCCAATGCATCCTGCATTCAGATAGTCAGCCAGATTGTCGGGACGGATGCCACCGACGGCATAGAGTGGAATATGCGTCGGTAGAACGGCTTTTAATGCGCGGATGTATCCTGGCCCCAGTTCGCCTGCCGGGAAAATTTTTAATGCGCTGGCGCCGTGATGGATCGCGACAAACGCTTCGCTGGCGGTATGACAGCCGATACAGGTCGTCATTCCGGCATCTCGTGCCGCGTCAATAACTGACGGGTCGGTATTCGGCGTCAAAATAAACGAGCACTTGAATGCGGATAACAGGTTAACTTCGCTAACGGCGGTCACGGTTCCTGCGCCGATATGTATCGTCTGACCATAGTGTGCAACGGCTATGGCGATACTGGTTTGCCAGTCGGGGGAATTCAGCGGAATTTCTACGGTGGTAAAACCTGCTGTTGCGAGTACATCAATATGCGCCAGAACTTCATCGGGCGTTATACCTCGTAGTATTGCGACCAAAGGATTACGGATGTTCATGTAAAACACTCCTGATGCCGTTAATGAATGCTGTTTCACCGTTGAGGAGGCGACAGCGCTGGCCAAAAAGCTGGAATACGGTCTGGTAGCGGACGAGCAGCTCGTCGCTGCCTACCAGTACAATTTCTTCGTGTGCAGGGATTGCGTAATGTTGCAGCATTTGTGCGATTTCATGGCCGATCAGCAGACCGGATAAGGCATCAAAAAGCGCGTCCTGAGGAAGGATATGACTTAGTGTTCGTGCTCTGAGATCAAAGACGCCGCGAGAAAGGCAGTTTTCATGTTGACCACGTTTTGCGCCCGCTAAAAAAGCATCGACATTGTGCTGTTGTACCGTTGCGTGTTTTCCCACGATGGAGTGTCGGGTCAGCAGGTGGAAAAATTCGCCGGTCATGATGGTTTGAAAATCACGGACCGTATCGTTCTCCATGCGTACCCATTTACTGTGGGTGCCAGGGAAGGCATACCAGCTATTTTCTGATAACGCGCCAAGAAGCTGTGTTTCTTCACCGCGCATCACGTTACAGGTTTCAGATCCCGCTAACTGCAAACCAGGAATGATAAATACAGGGAGATGGCCCGCGTCATGAACTTGAGTGAGATGCTGCGACAGGGTTTGCAGGGAGACCGGACAGAGTAAATAGTGACTGTCTACCCAGCCAATATTGCTGCCAATCATGCCGCTCATGATAACCGTCGTATTATCTGCCAGAGTGTGTGGGCACTGTTCGAGCAATGTCAGCCAAATATCTTTGAACTGCCCTGCATGGTGATTGATCACCCCATCATGACTGGCGTGACGCCAGACACAGCTCCCCTTCTGGTAAACCCACAGGCGTAGGTTGCTGGAGCCCCAGTCGACGGCAATAAAGTTATCTGAATTGAACATACTTCGTTCCTGATGCCATAAAAAATGGCCCGCGAGCGGGCCGGAGACGGGTAATTACTTTTCAGCAATATCCATTTTTTTATCGAAGTTAATGAGCAGCGAGCAGATGAGGTAACCCACTGCGGCCAGCGCAAAGAACATCATCGCGGCATAGTAATTACCGGTAGATTGCACCAGGAAGCCGATAAAAATAGGCAAAATGGCAGCGAACAGGTTACTGGTAAAGTTCATGGTGCCACAGATAGTCCCTGCTACCGATTGTGCTCCCAGCAGACCCGGTATTGACCAGTAGACACTGGCCCAACGTAACGGGAAGAGCGCGATTGTCAGCAATGTAATCGCAATGGCTGGTGTTGAACTTTGGGCGCACAGAAAAATCCCTACCCCTGCGGTAGTGGCGGAAATTGCCAACATGGTATGCATAACGCGGCTGGTTTTTGCGCCTTTACTGCGCCATTTATCCATGATGTAACCGCCTGTGAGCTGACCAATAAAGCACAGCAGGAAGATCAGCGCCATCGCGCCACCCATCGACTTAATATCAAAGCCATAAGTGGCCTGGAAATAGAGTGGCAGCCAGGTCATCAGGCCATAGAACACAAAGCTGTAGCATACCCATCCGCCGATCAACGCAAGCACATTGCGCTGCTTGAGGTAAGGTTTGATATCAGCGAGACGGTATTTTTTACTGTTGGTGGCTGGGCCGTTTGCCGCGGTGATATGGTCCAGTTCCGCCTGGTTAATACGTGGGTGTTCTGACGGATAAGTACGGATATACCACCATGCCAGTAAACCGACGAGCATCGTGCCAACCCCCGCGACAACAAACGCCATACGCCACGAGTCGAAAAAGGCAATCAACCCGGCGATGATGACCGCACCCAGCGCGGTTCCTAATGGCGCGCCGCCATCGAGCAACATTGAGCCGCGCCCACGCTCAGTTGGCGTTAACCATGTCCCCATTAATTTTGCGCCTGCGGGCATGATAGGGGATTCTGTGACGCCCAGACCAAGACGGGAAAGTGAAAGCGTGAAAATGGAGTGACATAAGGCGGCAACGGCCTGGAATGCTCCCCATAAGATGGTAGCCAGTGCGATAATATTTCTGGCTTTGAACTTATCTGCAATCACGCCGCTGGGAATTTGCATCAGTGCATAAGCCCAGAAGAAAGCGCTATGGATAACACCGACAACCCGGGTATCAGTAATGCCAAATTCATCGGTAATATAGGGCATGGCAATAGAAAGCGATGTGCGATCAATATAATTAATCGCACCCAACAAAAGCATAATAATAAATATTCGCCATCTTACTGTTGTAGCCTTTAATTTTTCTTCTTCAGTATTTACATTAACAATAGACATAGGAACTCCTTGCCATGCTCATAGTGAGCATGGCGGTACGAGGTATTGTTATATTGTGGAGCGTTACATTATGGAGCCAATTGTCCAGGGGACAAATTCCTGACTACCATAGCCAAATTCTTCACTTTTTGTTTTTTTGCCGGATGCCATATCAAGGATCATTTGATAAATACGTTCACCGACTTCTGCGATCGTCTCTTCACCTTCGACAATGGTGCCGCAGTTAATGTCCATATCTTCCTGTTGGCGCAGCCAGAGCGCGTTGTTGGTAGCCAGTTTCAGGCTGGGCGTTGGTTTGGATCCAAATGCCGAACCCCGGCCAGTGGTGAAGCAAAGCAGATTCGCGCCGCCTGCGATTTGCCCGGTAACGGCAATAGGGTCATAGCCGGGGGTATCCATAAAGACGAACCCTTTTGCTGTAACTGGTTCTGCGTATTCATAAACCTCTGTCAGATTAGTGGTTCCGGCTTTGGCAATACCGCCGAGGGATTTCTCCAGAATCGTGGTAAGTCCGCCAACCTTATTACCTGCTGAAGGGTTGTTATTCATTTCGCTTCCGCTGCGACGACAGTAGTCTTCCCACCAGTGAATCCGCGCAATCAGTTTTTCGCCAACCTCGCGCGAGACAGCGCGGCGGGTCAATAAATGTTCTGCGCCATAAATTTCTGATGTTTCAGACAGAATGGCCGTGCCACCCTGCTGTACCAGCTTATCCACCGCATAGCCGAGCGCTGGATTGGCGGAAATACCGGAATAGCTGTCAGAGCCACCGCATTCCAGCGCCAGAATAATTTCCGAGGCGGGAATGGGTTCGCGGATGACCTGGTTCGCGAGGGGAAGCATTTGATTTACCAGATCAATCCCTTTCTGAATGGCATGCCGTGTTCCGCCAACGTCCTGGATAGTATAGCTGTGCATCATTGGACCATCTTCCAACCCATGGGCATTCATCATGTCTTTGATTTGGCTGGACTCACAACCCAGCCCAATAATAATGACGCCAGCAAAGTTGGCGTGTGTGGCGTAACCTGCCATCGTGCGCCGCATGACCGCCATGGACTCACTTTTAGAGCCAATCGCGCAACCAAAACTTTGTGGAAGCGACACCACGCCATCGACATTTGGGTAATCGGCCAGACCGTGTAGACGAAAATGATCCTCAATCGCTCTGACGACCGTCGCGCTACAGTTAACCGAACTTAAAATGCCAATATAGTTACGCGTGGCGGCACGCCCGTCAGCGCGACGAATTCCCTGAAATATATCCTGATGTTCGGCGGGTGTGGGGGAATGCCGATCCACGCCCCAGGCGTAATCACGCTCAAAATCGCCCATGCCCAGGTTGTGCATATGTATATGCTCGCCGGCTTGAATAGGTTGGGTAGCGAAACCGATAATCTGCCCATACCGTTTCACTGCCTCTCCGATGTTTAGTGAGCGTAGGGCAATTTTATGTCCTGCGGGAATGTCGCTGATAACTGTAATTTGTTCTTCTTCAAGCCAGGTGCCAGCGGGAACACACTGTCTTGCGATAACCACATCATCTTTTGGATTGAGTTTTAGTACAGGGTTGATGTTCATTATCATTGCTCTCATGCTGATTTACAGAGTAATACGGGCCAGAATATTTCGAACAAGGGCTGTTTTTTCCTCATTGAGTGGTAAGGCTGGTGGAACTACGGCAGTTGAAATATCCACTCCAGTTAATTTGATAGCTGTCTTGATGACGCCAAAAAAAGGCTGTTCTAATGCATACAGAGGAGAAAGCGTTGCCAGTTGCTGCTGTAGTGCTTTAGCCGTAGTGAGGTCTTCACGAATAAATGCCTGATATATGCCTCTGGTAATGTGTGGGGCAAAGTTAAATGTTGCAGGGATTCCACCGTGACCGCCCAACAATAGCGTATCAAGCAAATATTCGTCATAACCGCTAAAGACAATAAACTCCGGGCGGAATGGGTGGACGCGATTAATAATTTCCCGGGTGTGGCTGATGTTATCAATGGTGTCTTTAATTCCTACAATATTAGGCACTTCACGGGCGAGTCGGGTGATCACGTCCAGACCGATATCCTGGCCAGTTAACTCAGGGAAGTTATACAAAAAGACAGGTATACTGAGTGCTTCGGCAATGCGTTTGTAATGCGTAAAACGCGCGTCATCACTGAGTTTCGCATAGTAAGGATTCACCACCAGTACGCCCGTAGCGCCTGCGTTTTGTGCGTGTTCACCTAACTGGATGGTTTCTGCGGTGCTGGCGCAGGCAATACCAATTAACACCGGTACTCTTCCTGCAACATATTGCAGACTGAATTCGGCGATCTGTTTTCTCTGCTCAGTGGAAAAATGTGAAAACTCACCGCCGCTGCCCAGAATCAGCATTCCGTCAGCCCTGTTGTTAATGACATGGTCAATCATGGTGGCCATTCCGGCGCGATCTAATTCGCCATGATTGTCAACAATGGTTGGGACTGGCGGAAAGATACCTTTAAATACGTTCGACATTGCTACCTCTTGTTCAGTATATGGAACTAATGTTCTGTATATTGAAATTAGTACAGCAAATATCCAAATCATTCGTCAATGATTTTTGCAGAACAAATGAACAATTGTGATAGCGATCTGATTTAGGTGGTTAACATTTCAGGAATTGCCTGTGCTTCCTCTATGCGCAAAAAAGCCGCATTCCTGAGGAAAGTGATTGCGGTATACTGAGAGGAGTCTATGAATAGAAAAGATTAATTTCGTATGAGCCAGGATATTACGACCTCTGTTCCCGCACTGGATAAGACGGTAAAAATCTGTAATTACCTCTTCAATACACCAGGGGCGACGTTCAGCCAGATCCAACAAGATTTAGCATTACCTAAAAGCAGCACGTCATCATTGTTAAACGCATTGGTCGAACATCACCTTTTGCGTCTGGAAAAGGGGCGCTTTTTCCTGGGCCTGAAATTGTACGAATGGGGTAATCGTTCGCTGGAGCAATTTGATATCCGCAACGTTGCTCTGCCTGTTCTGGAGAAATTGCGTGAGCAAACCGATCTGACCTGCCATCTGGGTATCCTGGATGAAGTCGCGCCCATTTACCTGATGAAGCTTGAGAACACTCAGCCAATCGGTATTCGTACCTGGGTCGGTAAAAAGCTGCCGATGCACAGTTCCGGCGTGGGGAAAGCGCTTTGTGCCTGGTTACCGCAGGACAAAATGGACGAACTTTTGCCGGATGAGCAGTTACCGCAATACACTGAGACCACCATCACCAGTAAGAAAGCCTTGCTAAAGGAGTTTGCCAGAATCCGTGAGCAAGGATGGGTCTTTGATAACGCGGAAGATTCCCCAGGTATTTATTGTATCGCTGCGCCGGTGTTTAATCGTAATCATGAGGTGATTGCTGCGATCAGTATCAGCGGTGTTGAATTGCAAATGCCAAAAGAGTGCATTCCACAATATTCGCAGTGGGTTCGTGAAGCCTGTCAGGCGCTTTCTGCAAAGTTGGTTTAACAGGGCAGGTTATGATTTGGATTATGCTGGCCACGCTGGTCGTGGTGTTTATTGTTGGCTTCAGGGTGCTCACCTCGGGGGCCCGGCGTGCGATTCGTCGGTTAAGCGAGCGTCTGGGCATCAGCGTGGTGCCGGTGGAGTCAATGATCGACCAGATGGGTAAAGCGCCTGGAGAGGCGTTTTTACAGTACCTGCATCGTCCTGATGAATCACATCTGCAAAATGCCGCCCAGATATTGCTGATCTGGCAGATCGTGATTGTGGATGGCAGCGATCAGAACCTGCAACAGTGGTATCGTCAGCTGCAAAAAACGCGTCTGGCCGCGCCAATTACTGACGCGCAGGTACGCCTGGCGCTGGGGTTTCTGCGCGAAATAGAACCGGATATGCAAGAGATTAACGCCTTCCAGATACGCTACAACGCCCTTTTTCAACCTGAAGATGGCGTGCACTGGTTGCATTGAGAACGGTATGTGCCATTTTGCATATAACGAATGGTGTTAATTGCTTATCAGCGAGACTCATCAGGCCAGCACTTTTAGTCCGTGCTTTTGCACAATGGTAAGAAGCTTCAACGCTATACCGCCGGGGCGCTTTGCGCCGCTCTCCCATTTTTGCACTGTAGAAACGCTGGTATTCAGATAGCGCGCGAAAACGGGCTGGCTGACGTTCAGCTTCTCGCGTAGTGCTTTGATTTCAAGCGGCTGAAGATCTTCCACGCTACTGAGGCATGCTTTGTCAAAGTTGCGCATCGTTTCCTGGGGAATGGCATCAACGCTGAATAATCCAGAAGCTGCGCTGTGAATAGCTTCAAAAGCAGGGCTTTTGAATTTATTTTTTGCAGTCATGGCAAATCTCCACCAATTCTTTACTTTTAATCAATGCCGTCATTTTATCTTCAGCGAGACCAGCATAATGCTTTGCTAACTCGCGGAACCCGGCTAATTCACCATTGTCGATGTTTGCCATATCCTGTTTGGCATATAAAAATGTATAAAACCAATGTATACCGCCTTTTGCGAGGATGATCGCGCGATCGCGATTCTGATTGAGGCGTTTTTTGTAAACCCCACCACCGAGATCCTCCACTTTTCCCTGCATTGCTGCTGCAATAACCTTACATAACTCTTCGTCTTTGATTGCATGGGACTTTGCTTCCCTGGCAAACCATTTGGTTTTAAATACACGCATCGGGTTGACATCCTGTAACCGTAAGTATAGCACTTAGTGCTATATTATGTCCTTTTCTTCCCGCTGTGAATGCGAAGGCGCGCGAATATCATGGCGCATTTTTCATCATGCGATCGGGTAAGCATATTTCCCTGCAACAAAGGAAAGTTGCTAAAACGTTAAATGCGTCACACTTTAGATGTTACACTGCACGGCTTTTCTGGCAGAGAAAGACGCAGGTAACGAAATGAGTGCAAGAATCGAAGAACAATCCCATGCTGAGACGATTATCCGGCCAAACTGGTCGGCTGTTTTCGCTGTGGCGTTCTGTGTTGCCTGCCTGATCACCGTTGAGTTTTTGCCCGTCAGCCTGCTGACGCCGATGGCGCAGGACCTCGGAATCTCTGAAGGCGTCGCCGGGCAGTCGGTAACGGTAACGGCGTTTGTCGCCATGTTTGCCAGCCTGTTTATCACCCAAATTATTCAGGCGACCGATCGTCGCTATGTGGTGATCCTGTTTGCCGTTTTATTAACGCTTTCCTGTCTGCTGGTCTCGTTTGCAACTTCCTTCACGCTGCTGTTGGCCGGGCGTGCCTGCCTGGGGCTGGCGTTGGGGGGATTCTGGGCGATGTCGGCTTCGTTGACGATGCGTCTGGTGCCGCCGCGTACCGTGCCTAAAGCGTTGTCGGTTATTTTTGGCGCGGTCTCCATCGCGCTGGTGATCGCCGCGCCGCTGGGCAGTTTTTTAGGTGGGATTATTGGCTGGCGTCATGTTTTTAACGCGGCGGCGGTGATGGGCGTACTGTGTGTTATTTGGGTAGTGAAATCGTTACCTTCGCTGCCTGGCGAACCGTCTCACCAAAAACAAAATATCTTCAGTCTGTTGCAACGTCCCGGCGTAATGGCGGGGATGATCGCCATCTTTATGTCCTTTGCCGGACAGTTCGCGTTCTTTACCTACATCCGCCCGGTGTATATGAATCTGGCGGGCTTTGATGTCGATGGCCTGACGCTGGTGCTGCTGAGCTTTGGCATCGCCAGTTTTGTGGGAACGTCGCTCTCCTCTTTTATTCTTAAACGCTCGGTCAAACTGGCGCTGGCAGGCGCGCCGTTGGTTCTGGCCGTCAGCGCGCTGGTGCTGACGTTGTGGGGAAGCGAAAAAGTGGTGGCGGCAGGGATCGCGATTGTCTGGGGGCTGTCGTTTGCGCTGGTGCCGGTAGGGTGGTCAACGTGGATCACCCGTACGCTTGCCGATCAGGCGGAAAAAGCCGGGTCCGTTCAGGTTGCGGTGATCCAGCTTGCCAATACCTGCGGTGCGGCTGTTGGCGGCTATGCGCTTGATAACCTTGGTCTGCTGTCGCCGCTGGCGCTCTCCGGCAGCCTGATGTTGCTGACGGCGCTGCTGGTGACGGTAAAAGTTCGCATACAAACGACGCGATAATACATCAAAAGGGGTGACGATTCGGTCACCCATGACGTTTTACATATCCGGGCATTCGACTTTGCCGAGCGCTTCCCAGTAGTTATTCTGGTTGTTCCTTTCTATCGCAACAATGGCCTCGCGGATGTGCTGTTGATTACTCTCATTCGACATGATCATCTTCTCCCATGCCTCATCCGACAGCGATGCCTGCGGTGTACACATTTTGCGTAGCTCTTTCAGGACGGTGCTTTTTTCGTTAGCGGTCTGAAGCGAGCTATAAGGCGAGTTAGCCAACGCAATGCCTGGCAGCGCGAGAAGGGCGGTAAAGAGCAGCAGGGCGGTTTGTTTCATCGTCATCATCCAGTATTCAAAGTTTAAGCATAAGTATAGACAGAACACGACTCTCTCAGCGGTCCGCATTACTTCGCAAAACCGTCTCGTCTGTAAGTTGTAGGCGGATTCTCCCCGCTCTCTCACTTTCTTGCGTAGCAGAATAGTGTATGTTCTGAACAATCATTTATTTCTTAAGCGGTAAAGAGATGAGACGGATTGAGGTAATACTGGGGGAACTCGAACGGCTGACGCGCGGGCTGAATCTTGCCGATCTGGCGCAGGAGACGGCATTTACGGCGGAAGCCATTGGCTTTAACCTCGGGCTGGCGCGTAACTCGGTCAGTAAAGATCTCAATCAACTCTGCAATGATGGTCTGGCGATCAAAAGCCGGGGCCGCCCGGTGTTTTTCCTGCACCGTCAGGCGCTGGAAACGCTGCTGGGGCGTAAGCTGGATGACGCCGAACGTGAAGTACGTACAATTGCCGATCTGTTGCCGCGTCAGGAAGGGCACACAATCGACGATCCCTTTACCGGTCTGATTGGCTACGATCGCAGCCTGCGCGATGCAGTAGAAAAAGGCCGCGCCGCAGTGCTTTACCCCCACGGGTTGCATGTGTTGCTGACCGGACCTTCCGGCGTTGGCAAAACCTTCTTTGCTGAACTGATGCACCGCTTTGCCTGCGAGCACGCCGCTGGCTCCCTGCCGCCGCTGGTCTATTTTAACTGTGCGGAATATGCCCATAACCCGGAACTGCTCTCTTCGCACCTGTTTGGTCATCGACAGGGAGCGTTTACCGGAGCGAGCGAGAATAAACCAGGCCTGGTGGAGCAGGCGGACGGCGGCTATCTGTTGCTGGATGAGGTACACCGTCTGCCATATGAAGGGCAGGAAAAGCTGTTCTCCATTCTCGATAAAGGTGAATACCGTCCGCTGGGGGCAAGCAGCAAGGCGCGTTCGATATCGGTACGCCTGATTTGCGCGACGACAGAACCGGTAAGTTCGGCGTTGTTGCGTACTTTCCAGCGGCGTATTCAGGTCTGTATCGATCTGCCGGGCATTCGCCAGCGTTCAATCGAAGAACAGGTGGAGCTGATTGTCGGCTTTTTGCAACGTGAAAGTCGCAAAATTGAGCGCACGGTGAGTATCGACAAGACGCTGCTGCTCTGGCTGCTGAATAAGCCGCTGGAAGGCAACATCGGCCAGCTCAAGAGTGATATCCAGTTCCTCTGCGCTCAGGCATGGGCGTCGGGGATGACGGAGCATAACGATACGCTGCAACTGGATAAACGGCTGGCGGAAATGCCGTTTAACGCCACGCCGGAGCAACGTCTGCTGGTGGACACGCTGTTTGATGGCAAAGAGCGCTTGAACGTTGACGCGCGCACGTTGCCCGCCTTGAAAACGTCGCTGGCGACGGGCGCCGAGATTGAAGAGAGCGATCTCTTTTACAGCTTCCTGACCCGCGAATACGTCAATCTGCGCAACAGTAACGTGCCTCCGGCGGAAACGCTGGCGATCCTGAAAAATAAGCTCAGCTCAATTTTTGAATATGGCCTCTACAGTCGCGACAATATTGCGCATCCGCCGCGTTATGGCGACCAGATTGAGGAACGCGTGACGCTGCTTATTGGCTGTGTGGAGCAGGTGCTTACGTTTACGCTGCCGGAGAACCTGGTAAATCCGCTGCGTAAACATTTTCTGGCGCTGATTGGCTACGTTCAGCGCGGCCTGATCCCGCAGCTTTATTCTTCCAGCCTGATCCTCGATCGTTGCAAAGATGAGTACGACAACGCCACATTGTTGTGCCGAAAAATCAATGAATTGCTGCATATTCAGTGTCCGGCGACGGAAGTGGTCTGGCTGTGTCTGTTCCTCAAAGAGTGTCGTCATTATCGTCAGCGTATCGACGCCAGCCCGGACTGCGGGGTGATCCTGATTGCTCACGGCGCAACAACGGCCACAAGCATGGCGCAGTATGTGAATCGGGTGCTGGAGCGCGAGTTGTTCAGTGCTATCGATATGCCGTTTGAGCAGTCGGTGCATGACACG
This sequence comes from Citrobacter sp. TBCP-5362, assembly GCF_005406305.1. Lineage (NCBI taxonomy): Bacteria > Pseudomonadati > Pseudomonadota > Gammaproteobacteria > Enterobacterales > Enterobacteriaceae > Citrobacter > Citrobacter sp. TBCP-5362. The sequence goes on from NZ_CP040234.1 coordinate 56,541, forward strand.
CTGGAAACTCTGACCCAGATGATTCAGACCCGACGTTATCAGCGGCTGATCCTGATGGTGGACATCGGCTCGCTGGTACATTTTGGCAGTACGATCAGCAAATTATTCCAGATTGACGTTCTGCTGATGCCAAATATAACCCTGACCAGCCTGCTGGAGGTGGGGCTGGATTTAAGCTATGAAACCAGCGACCTGCCGCAACTGACGGCGTTAATGCAGGGTAAAAGCATCCCCTGTCAGCTTTGTACGCCACAGCAGGAAAGCAGCGGCAAAGTGCTGGTTATCTCCTGTATTACCGGCATGGGCACGGCGGAAAAAATCAAAAAGGTGCTGGAGGAGAGTTTTGGCGAGCTGATGTCGCAGGACACGCGGATGGTGATCCTCGATTACAACGATGTTCGCAGTCTGGAGCGCGTCCAGCAGTCGCTGCATGCCAGTGAACGACTGGCGGGTATTGTTGGCACCTTCCAGCCGGGGCTGCCGGATATTCCATTCATTTCGCTGGAGGAATTGTTCTCTGAGCAGGGGCCGGAACTGGTGTTGAGCCTGTTAACGCCGGACCTCACCAGCGCTGAACGCCGTCTGGAAATGGAACGCAGCGCAATGCGCTTTATCAGCGCGCTGACGATGGAGAGCATCATCAACCATATTTCAGTGCTTAACCCGCAGCGCATTCTGAAAGAAATGGAAGGGGTGCTTAACCATCTGACCACCACGCTTTCGCTGAAACCAAGCCGCCAGGTGACACTGCGCTTCCTGATCCACTGCTGCTGCATGGTCGAGCGTATCGTGATTAACCGAAAACCGTTACAGATGGCGCTGGAAAACAAACCGGATCTGGATGCCCGCGCGTTTAGTGTCATCAAATCGGCTTTCCTGCCGATTGAAGAGGCTTATGCCATCCGTTTATCGGACGCGGAATATTTTTATATCTACGAATTACTCTATAGCTGATCCCTTATCTGGCGTGGCGCTGCGCCTCGCCAGACCTCTCTTCTCCCCCGTGTGACACAAATCCTGGCACAGCCTTTGCTCTTACTCTGATGAGTTTTGCCGGATGGCGTTTGCTATTCGTAGGCCCGGTTCGTAGGCCCGGTAAGCGTAGCGCCACCGGGAAATGTGTGCCGGATGGCGCTATCGGGCATTGCCAGTCTCATGTAATCGAGCCAGGAGGCCATTTTGACTACCACTGAATCCTTGCCCCAGATCCTGCTGCTGACGCATGGCGGCTGGGGACAACAGCTCTGCAACAGCCTTCGCATGGTGATGGGGGAAATTAAAGGCGTAACAGAAATTGCGCTCATGCCCGTGGATACGCTGGGCGAGTTTTATCAACGTGTCGAAGCCGTGGTGAAAACCATGCCGGAAGGCTCACTTATTCTGACCGATTTTGTTGGCGGCACGACCTCCAACGTGGCGGCACGACTGAGTGCGGATTATCCGGTGGCGGTGGTTTCCGGGCTGAACGCCTCGCTGCTGCTGGAGGCGCTGGACCGGCGCGAACACGGCCCGCTTACCGCCTGCGTGAGCGGTCTGGTGGAAGCCGGGCGCAGCAGTTGTCTGGATGTCGTCGCCCATGTTCGTCAATTACAACAATCACAATAAGGAAAATCATTATGGCAAACATCGTGTTATGTCGCATCGACAGCCGTCTGATTCATGGGCAGGTCGTGACGAAGTGGGTCGGACAATCCCAGGCGAACCGGATTGCCGTGGTCAGTGACGAACTGGACGCCGATCCGTTTATGAAAAATATCTACCTGATGGCCGCGCCGCCAAACATCAAAGTGGATTGCTACAGCAACCAGAGCTTTGCGGCATCGTGGAAAGAAAACCAACTCGGTGACGGCAATGTGCTGGTGTTGTTCCCGTCTCTGGCGGCCATTCAACAGGCCGTGCAGCAGGGATTTGATGTCACCACCATTCAGGTTGGGGGCTTAGGCGGCGGGCCAAACCGCAAAGCGGTTTTCCAGAACATTACGCTCGATGAAAAAGACGTTGGCATTCTTAACGACCTGAAAAGTCGTGGGATTCAGGTGTTCTTCCAGACTATCCCGGAAGATAAACCACAGTCGCTGGACGATATCCTGAAAAAATTCTAACCCTCTGATAATGGGATAACACTATGGATACTTTAGTCTTTGCAAGCCTGATGGGGTTGTATTACTGGTTTGCCCGATTACGCCTTGGCTACACCTTCTCCGCCATGCTGCTTCAGCCGGTGGTTGTCGCGGTCTTTGTGGGGCTGCTGCTCGGGAATATGCAGACGGCGATGATCATCGGGGCGGGTATGCAGCTCGTCTATCTGGGCGTGACCTCGACGCCGGGCGGCAACGTGCCGTCAGATCCGGCGCTGGCGGCCTGTATCTCGATCCCCATTGCGGTTAAAGCCGGAATGGACCCCAACCTGGCGATTGCGCTGGCGATTCCGTTTGGCGTGATCGGCGTATTCCTCGACCAGCTACGCCGTACGCTGAACGCCGCCTGGGTACATATGGCCGACAAACACGCGGAAACGGCAAACATGGCGGGCATTATGCGCTGCGCTTTCCTTTACCCGGCGTTACTCGGTCTGGCGCTGCGTTTCCCGGTGGTGTTCGCCGCCAACTATTTCGGCCAGAACGTAGTGGAAAGCTTCCTCAAGCTGATGCCGCACTGGCTGACCCACTCCTTTGAAATTATGGGCGGGATTCTCCCGGCGCTGGGCTTCGCCATCACCATTATGGTGATCGGCAAAAAGAGTCTGCTGCCGTGGTTTATCGGTGGATTCTTCGCGGTGCTGTACCTCAAGGTCGACATCATGGCGATGGCAATCTTCGGCACCTGTGTGGCCTTCCTGATTAAAGGTCTGGCGAAAAATGAAGGAGCAGCATGATGAGCAGCGACGTAATGCAACATGAACTGGTTGAGCGTGCGCGGGAAACCGGAGCGCTGACCAAAGCGGACATCACCAGGGCGTGGTTTATCTACTGGCTGGGTGCGGAGGTTTCTAACTCCTATGAACGTTTACAGAGCCTGATTTTCTGCGCCTCGATGACGCCGATCATCAAAAAACTCTACCCGCAAAAAGAGGAACAGGTGGAAGCGCTGAAGCGCCATCTGAACTTCTTTAACTCAGAACAGACCTTTGGCGCGGTGATCCAGGGCATCTCCATCGCTATGGAAGAGCAGAAAACGCGTGGCGAACCGATCAGCGACGCCTCCATTACCGGGATTAAAACCGGCCTGATGGGGCCGCTGGCCGGGATGGGCGATTCCATCGTCTGGGCGGCGGTGATGCCGCTGTTGATTGCGATTTTTATTCCGTTCGCCGCCAATGGCAGCGCATTCGGGGGTATTGCGCCGCTGATTCTCTATCCGGCCATTACGCTGGCGATCAGCTACGGCCTGATTCACAAAGGCTATACGCTGGGACGTGATTCCATCGTCGGGCTGTTGCAAGGGGGGCGAATCAAGGAACTGATCTACGGCGCTAACGTGTTGGGGCTGATCATGATGGGGGCGCTGTCGGCGAGCTACGTCAAGATCACTACCCCGCTAAAAATCAGCGCCCTGAAAGGTTCTGAAGTGGTGGTTCAGCAGATCCTCGATTCGATTGCGCCTGGCCTGCTGCCGCTGGCGGCAGTATTTGCCATCTACATCTTTCTGGTGAAGAAAGGGCCGCGTTACACCACCATTCTGCTGTCGATTGTGGCGCTTAGCGTGGTCTGCTCGCTGCTGGGAGTGTTGTAAGCCATGACACAGAATATCTATCAACAGCTGGGGCTAAAGCAGGTGATTAACGCCTGCGGCAAGATGACGATTCTTGGCGTCTCCAGCGTCGCGCCGGAGGTGATGCACGCCACGGCGCGTGCGGCCTCCGCTTTTGTCGAGATCGACAAGCTGGTGGAAAAAACCGGTGAGCGGGTCTCCCGCTATACCGGCGCGGAAGACAGTTATGTCACCTCATGCGCCTCGGCGGGAATTGCGATTGCCGTTGCCGCCGCCATTACCCGTGGCGATCGGGCCCGGGTCACGCAGATGCCGGACAGTTCCGGTATGGCCAATGAAGTGGTGATGCTGCGTGGGCATAATGTGGATTACGGCGCGCCGATCACCAGCGCAATCCGTCTGGGTGGCGGGCGTGTAGTGGAAGTGGGGTCGAGCAACCTGGCCGCGCGCTGGCAACTGGAGAGTTCGATTACCGATGACACCGCCGCCCTGCTGTATGTGAAATCACATCACTGCGTGCAGAAGGGGATGTTGGGCATTGAAGACTTCATCCAGGTGGCGCAGATCCACAACCTGCCGTTAATTGTTGATGCCGCTGCCGAGGAGGATTTGCACGTCTGGGTGGCGAGCGGCGCGGATATGGTTGTCTACAGCGGCGCGAAAGCCTTCAATGCGCCAACCTCTGGATTTATCACCGGCAAGAAACCGTGGATCGCTGCCTGCAAAGCGCAGCATCACGGCATCGCCAGAGCGATGAAGATCGGTAAGGAGAATATGGTCGGGCTGGTGTATGCGCTGGAGAATTATCACCAGGGGCAGACGGTAGTCACCGCCGAACAGCTTCAGCCGGTAGCCGACGCCATTTCAGCGATTCGTGGGTTGAGTGCGGATATCGAGCAGGATGAGGCCGGGCGCGCGATCTGGCGTATTCGTATTCGGGTGAATGCCCGTGAACTGGGGCTGGATGCCCGCGAAGTCGAAGCTCAGCTGCGTGGCGGCGATATCGCCATTTATGCCCGTCGCTATAACCTCCACCAGGGCGTTTTCAGCCTCGACCCGCGAACGGTCGCAGAAGGGGAAATGGCGTTAATCGTGGCGCGACTGAAGGAGATTGCCGACCATGCAGCAGATTAATTTTTATCGTAATCGTGTGGCGATTAACGTACTGGCGAAAGATATCGCCAATGCCAGGGAAATCTATGATGCTGCCGAAGGCCATGTGGCGATCGGCGTCCTCTCCGCACAGTTTGCCTCAGTGGAAGACGGTGTTCAGGAGGTAAAACGCTGGATGGCAGAAGTGCCGTGCATCTCCGTGGGGCTGGGAGCGGGCGATCCGGCGCAATACTATAAGGCGGCGATGATTGCTGCAAAGGTACACCCGGCGCACGTCAACCAGACCTTTACCGGATGTGGTTTTGCCGCTGGCGCGCTGGCGGCAACGGGCGGCGAAAAAACGCATATCAACGCGCTGGTCAGCCCGACAGGCACGCCGGGCGAGGTGCTTATCTCCACTGGCGTTCGCAGCAGCCAGGGGACGCCTGCCCGCGTTTCCTGCGATGCAGCGGTACGCATGATGCAGGATATGGGGGCGCACGCGGCGAAGTTTTTCCCGATGGGCGGCGAGACGTCGTTACCGGAGCTGTATGTGCTGGCAACCAGCGCAGCCCGCAACGGGATGACGCTGATCGAACCGACCGGCGGCATTTCCCTGGAAAATTTCGGCGTTATTTTGCAAACCTGTCTGGAGGCGGGCGTGCCGCGCGTGATGCCGCATGTTTACAGCTCGATTATCGATCCGCAAACCGGAAACACCCGGCCTGACGATATCGTCAGGTTAATGGAGATCGTGAAAGCGCTGGTTTGATGGCGTAGTTTACGTAGGCCCGGCAAGCGTTCGCGCCACCGGGCTTTTTGTATATGCCTTTTTCTTCTTGCTGATGCCTTTTCGTTTTTTAAACCGCAGCGGCCTTCCCGCTATAGTCATTTCATTACCCATCAGATGGTTATTTAATAAGGATAAAAACGTGAAATTGACGATACCTCATTTACGGGCAGGGGCGGCGGTACTGTTGGCGGGCATATTGCTGGCGGGGTGCGATCAGCAAAGCAGCGACGCGAAACACATCAAAGTCGGCGTGATTAACGGCGCCGAGCAGGATGTGGCGGAAGTCGCGAAGAAAGTTGCCAAAGAGAAGTACGGTCTTGATGTGGAACTGGTAGGATTCAGCGGTTCATTGCTGCCTAACGATGCGACCAATCACGGCGAACTGGACGCCAACGTGTTCCAGCATCGACCGTTCCTCGAACAAGATAACAAAGCCCATAACTACACGCTGGTAGCGGTAGGCAACACCTTTGTTTTCCCGATGGCGGGCTACTCGAAAAAAATTAAAACGGTTGATCAACTGAAAGACGGGGCGACGATCGCCATTCCTAACGATCCGACCAACCTCGGGCGTGCGCTCCTGCTGCTGCAAAAAGAGAAGTTGATTACCCTGAAAGAGGGGAAGGGTCTGTTACCAACGGCGCTGGATATCACCGACAACCCACGTCATCTGAATATTATGGAGCTGGAAGGCGCACAGCTGCCGCGCGTCCTGGACGATGCGAAAGTGGATGTGGCGATCATTAGCACCACCTACATCCAGCAAACTGGACTTTCGCCGGTGCATGACAGCGTCTTTATCGAAGATAAAAACTCGCCGTATGTGAACATACTGGTGGCGCGGGAAGACAACAAAGATGCTGAAAATGTGAAAGCGTTTTTGCAGTCTTATCAATCGCCGGAAGTTGCGAAAGCCGCAGAGACTATCTTTAACGGTGGCGCGGTGCCGGGGTGGTGATCGGTAACGCTTTAAGTTAAATGAACTTTATCGCCAGAGACTCTTTTCTGGCGATAACATGCAGCATGGTATTTCCCGCTTAACGACAATAGCGAAATTTCTCTTCTTTTTTCCCCGTTCGGAGTTTTCAACAAACTTTCCCCTTCCATTCTTTTTTGTGCTCAAAAAAGCCGATTCTAATAGTGGATTGTCCTTTTTTGTAAGGTTGTGGTAAGCAATCTTTAGATTTTTATACTGAGAAATAGTAGGTGATTAAAAGAAAAGATCGTTCCGGTAAAATTCCTGGAAATGGTATGTATTGTAACCTTAGCTTAACAATAGTTACGTTTAGAATCTAAATAGGATTATTCTTGCAAAAAATTAAAAAAATGATTTGTTTGTAATAACTCATTAATTATTAATAAATTATATAAAATACTTTAGTCGTATTGTCAGGATTATTCTCGTAATTCTAAAAGTGGTGTTTTCTGGCTAATAATGCAGCAATAAATGTGATCGTTTTGTTTTTGTTTGTTTGATATTTGGTTTTTATTGTGTTTTTTATATGTTTAAATTTCGACTGTTTTGGGTTGTGCAGTGATCTGGATCAATTTATTTGATTTATAAAATTTTATCTTTTTTTAACTGATACTGTCTTATAAAAACCTGGTTATCGATATATTTTGCATGGTGAATAGCGCAGATATTATGCGGTACTTTATTTTCCTGTAAGCATTTGGATTTGATTTCTTTTGGTTGAAAAATCCTAATATTGCGGATGAAAGTTTTGCGTATATTATGTCAATGGAACCGGAAGGTGTTATTCAGTACTCATTTTTGATAATGGGGTGAGGTTTGTTTTGCCTTAATAACACATTCAATACGTCGTTCATTTATATCAACAACACCAGGGGAATTTATTATGCGTAAATATAATTATGCGTTATCCGCGTTAGCAATGGTTATCACTTCCGCATTTACTGCTTCAGCATTTGCGGTGGATGGAACTATTACAATTAACGGACAAATTACTGATACAACTTGTACTATTTCTGTCGACGGTGGCAGTAATGATGCAACGGTAACGCTGCCAACCGTTTCGGCTACTACGCTCGGCGCAGCAGGCGCAACGGCAGGTGCTACGCCGTTCACTATCTCGCTGAGTAACTGCTCAGGAACATCTTTAAATACCGCCAGCACCTACTTCGAACCTGGCGCTTATGTTGATAGCACAACCGGTCGTCTGAACATTGATTCAGCAGCGGCAGATGCAGCGACTAACGTGCAGGTTCAATTATTAAACGCCGATCGTGACGCCATTGTTGCAGGGGCTTCAGTAGCGAATGGCCAGAATGATATCCCTGTCGATATCTCTTCTGGAAACGGTACGCTGAATTACTTTGCGCAATATTATGCTACTGGCGCGTCTACTGCGGGTTCTGTAACGACTCAGGTCGATTACACCATGGTTTACGAGTAATAAAGACAGGAGTAAAGGCGGCGTCCTTTACTCCTGATTATGAGGTGATGAGATGTTAAAGATATTATCTTCCGGGCTGGTATTGTTATTTTCGGCGTTCTCACTGAATGCTATGGCTGACGTTGTGATTAACGGAACACGCATTGTATTTAATGCAAAAGACAAGGAATCAACGGTACAGTTAAAAAACCGGGGGAATAATCCTTATCTTTTACAAATATGGATGGATGATGGTAACCCAAATGCAAAGCCTGGGGAGATCACGGTTCCGTTCCTCATTGCTCCTCCCGTTGTTCGTATTGATCCGGCGAAAGGGCAAGCTGTGCGAATCATGGCGACGAACCCGTCATTGCCGCAGGACAGGGAGTCCTTGTTTTGGTTCAACATGCTGGAAATTCCGCCAAAAGCACAGGATTCAACGTCGGGCAAAACGCATATGCAATTGGCATTTCGTACCCGAATAAAATTATTCTATCGCCCGGATAATCTGCAACCAACACCATTACAGTCTTATAAAGAATTAAAAATATACCAACAAGGGAACAACATAAAAGTAGTAAACGACTCTCCCTATTACATCACTTTCAGCAAGGTTGAGATTCGTCGAACAACAGGGTCAGCTGTATTAGCTGCTGTAGAAAACTTCCCCCAGCGTATGGTGAAGCCAAAAAGCGAAATAGTATTCCCGCTCGCTAATAAAAAATCGACGCAATTGAGCGGTGCTTCAGTTTTTTACAGTGTAATAAATGATTATGGTGGAGAAACAACAAATGAGCAAAAATTACAAAGTAGCCCATAACGTTATTTCTTGTCCTCTGAGATTAACCCGCATTGCTCAATTCGTTGTTTTATCTTTTATTTCTGTTCAGGTTGCCTTCGCTGAAAATGATGAAGTGCAATTTAATAGCGATTTTTTACGCTCAGCGATTGATGTTAGCAACTATTCTCAGGGAAACCCGGTTCCGCAGGGACAATATAATGTCGATCTGTATGTGAACGACAAATGGCGAGGGCGTGGTGAAGTTAAGTTCGAAAATGATAAAAGCAATGCCGTGGTAGCCAAACCGTGTTTTACGCTGAAGCTGATATCAACGCTGGGAATCGATATTGATAAAATTGATCCAATGCTGCGCCAGTCGTTAAAGAATAATGAAAGTTGTGTGCGTATTGGTGATATATCTTCTGATTTAACAGCTTATTACGATGTGACGACACAGCGCATCAATGTGCAGGCGCCTCAGATATGGCTGCTTCGCCAGGTTCGCGGCTATGTTAATCCTGAATTATGGGATAACGGTATTCCTGCTGCGACGTTGCAATATGATTACAACGCATGGCATGCAGAGATGTCTGGAACGGACTCTATGTCATCTCAGTATCTGAGCCTGATGGGAGGGCTCAATTGGGATGCCTGGCGCTTACGCTATCGCGGTGTTTTCAACTGGAACAACGATCAGGGTTGGCATTATGACTCAACCAGCACTTATCTTGAGCGCGGCATTATTCCGCTGCGCAGCAAACTGGTGATGGGTGATTCCACCACGGATGGCCAGGTCTTCGACAGCGTTGGTTTTCGGGGCGTAATGCTGACTTCTGACGATCGTATGTATGAGGATTCCCAGCGAGGCTATGCGCCAGTCATTACCGGTGTTGCAAACACCAATGCACTCGTCAGCGTGAGTCAGCGCGGCGCGCGTATCTATCAAACGACGGTTCCGCCTGGCGCGTTCCGTATTGATGACCTGTATCCCAATGGCACCGGCGGCGATCTGCTGGTAACGATTAAAGAGGCAGATGGGAGTGAGCACAGTTTTACCGTGACCTATGCTTCCATCGCTGAACTGCTCCGCCCGGGAACCAGTCGCTATTCGCTGATGGCGGGGCGCTATCGGAATACCTCCGTGAATGAGAAACCACAGATTGCGATGGGGACATTCCGTCATGGTTTTACTAACTTACTGACCACTTACACCGGTGCGATGGGCGGGGAGGATTATCAATCGGTCGCAGGTGGCGTCGCGCTCAATACGCTCATTGGCGCGCTTTCTGCTGACATAACACATGCGCGAACGACGCTTGCGGATAACAGTAAGCGTGAAGGCCAGAGCATCCGCTTTTCATTTGCCAGGATTCTGCCCGTCGTTGATACCAATATCACCCTGGCGAGCTATCGTTATTCCAGCTCCGGTTATTACGATATTGACGATGCGATGTTGATGCGTGATTTAGAGCGGACAAATAAAGGGGCTTATTCCAGCAGCATTAACCGCAAGAATCGTCTGCAACTCAGCGCAACGCAGACTATTTCCGAGACGCTTGGGAGCATTAATCTCAGTGCCAGCACTCAGGATTACTGGAACAAAAGCGGGCGTGATACCGAGTATCAGTTGGGTTACACCAATGCGTTCAAGTGGTTCAATTTTAACCTCAACGCCAGCCGTACCCGCGATTTAGTGAAAGACAAATGGGATAACAAAATCGCGATAGGGATTTCCCTGCCGTTAGGGAACAGCGCGCGCTCGGCTTATCTCAGTACCACCTATGTTCAGGAAAGCGGGCATCGGGGGCTGCAAAACTCAATCGCCGGCACCTCCGGGGAGAACCGTCAGTATAACTGGGGCGCGTTCGTCAATCAGGATGACTACGACCATAGCAGCAATAAAACCACGGGCGGCGTCAGTGGTAACTGGACTTCGCCGTGGACCAGCATGGGCGGCAGTTTCTCAGCAGGCCAGGGCTACCAGCAATACGGCATGAACCTCTCTGGCGGTGTTGTCGCCTGGCAAAATGGCGTTGTGCTGACGCCGATCATGGGGGACACCATGGCGGTCATTGAAGCGGAACATGCGGGAGGCGCAAAGGTGGCAAACAACAGCAGCCTTAGCCTTAACCGCAATGGTAATGCCGCAGTGCCTTACCTCTCACCCTATCGCCAGAACACGATTGAGCTCGATCCCCGGGGGCTATCGAATGATATCTCCCTGGACGTCACCAGCCAGAACAGCGTCCCTACCGCAGGCGCCGTGGTGTTGATGAAATACGCCACGGATACAGGGTATTCCGTGCTTTTCACTCTCCGCCATGCCGGTGATGTGCTGCCTTTTGGCGCCGATGTGGTCGATGAGAGCGGCAATACTGTCGGTTACATCGCCCAGGGTGGGCAAAGTTTTGCGCGCGTTAAGAATCTGGCGGGCAAATTGCGCGTGAAATGGGGAAGTGGATCGGGTCAGGAGTGCCAGTTCAGTTACCGCTTATCAGAGCAGAAAAGCGCAGATGTCGCCGACTTACGTCGGGCTGATGCGGTATGCCAGTAATTAAGGAGTGAAAGATGAAAACTATCGTAACGGGCATTGCCCTCTCTTTTCTGGCACTGGCGGCGATGTGCGGCGTGGCGCGAGCGGACGGGACGTGGGTGAACTGTGAGCGTACCAATGGCTACTACCAGTACTTTGACTCTACGACCGTACAGGTGGGTAAAGATGCTGCCGTCGGTGATTTGCTGGGGACCTGGGCGACCTCTTACAACCCGACGGCATGGACCTGCTCTCATCGTACCAATTATCAAAGCTACGCCATCCCGATGGCGGTACAGGGGTATCCCCCCTACACCGTTTGGGGAACTACCCAGGTCGATGGGCAAACGTATACTGTCTATAACACGACGGTAAAAACCGGGTTGGGGTATATCGCTCGCTGGCGCTATACGGTAAAAGGGCAAACCAGCGACTGGTATCCTCTTACCATTGCGACCGGAGGGCAGCAGACGCCTTCGCAGTTATTTACGGTGACAGGCGATGGAAGTTCATGGAATCTCGGCGTGGATGTCCAAATCCGTTTTGTAAAAACGTCGACATCGTTAACCGCAGGCAGCACTTCCGTCTTTGACCCGATGTATATGCGACACTACCAGACATACGGGGGCAGTACGTCTGTTGGCAGCGGCACCTATATGATCGCTGATTTTCTGGCGGGAGGGCTGATCATATCCACCACCGGGGGAACCTGTACGACGTCGGATGTCACGGTTAATTTACCGGCTGTTAGCCGAACGGATTTTAGTGGTATAGGTTATACCGCTGCGCGTACTGATTTTAATCTGAACTTTACAAAATGCCCGGCAGGGTTATCGAGCATCAGCTATTTTTTTACGCCGACCACGGCCATTATTGATAACGCCAACGGTGTTTTTGCGCTGGCGAGCACCTCAACGGCGAGCGGCGTGGGTATCCAGTTGTTGGACGATCAGAATATCCCTCTGTCGTTTAATACGGCATATCTCCTGACGGATTATGATCCGGCTCAGGACAATGCGAATTATACCGTGCCACTGCGTGCCGGTTTATATCAGACTGCGGCAAATGTCTCTTCTGGCGATGTCAGAGGTGCAGTGACATTCACCCTTGTCTATAAATAGAGGAGGGGGCATGGCGAAACGGCTAAAATATGTTCTGAACCACTTCCTGATTTTACTTTTATTGCCGTCATCGGCTATGTCGGCAACGTATATTAATTACACGCGAGTGATAATTAATGAAAAGGCGCGCGAAACATCATTTACTATTTACAATGAAGGGCTGAAACCCGTTTTATTGCAGTTGTGGACTGAAAAAGACAATATTTTTGATCGTCCCGAGGAGATTAAAACACCGTTTATCATTTTACCTCCGATTTTTCGGCTTGAAGGAAAAACATCCCGGGCGGTGCGGATACAGTTTACTGGCGACCAGCATACATTACCTGCTGACAGAGAATCTTTATTCTGGCTGAACACGCTGGAAGTCCCTCCTGTGGCTGATAGTAAAGCGGAGAAGAGCGCGCTACAGGTCGCTTTTCGTACTCGGGTGAAGTTATTCTGGCGGCCCACTGCACTGGCAGCAATCACCCTTGAGGAAAGTATAAAAGAATTACACATCTCTTTATCTGATTGTGGAGGAAAACGCTGCCTGTTAGTAAATAATAACTCACCTTTGTACGTAACATTAATGGATCTTACGTTGAATGACGGTACAGAAATAAAGCAATTACCTGATGATGGTCTTTGGGCACCATTGTCAACTAAAACGGTTGTTTTACCCAAAAACACAAAAGGGGAGGGCACAGTCAAAACACTCTCATGGATTGATGATTATGGCGTGGTCAATACCTATAACTACTAATGCGAAGGATAACGTTATGCTTAATTTTAACCCTTCATCCTTACGTTTTAAATTTATTTACCTGACAAAAAATATTTATGATGGTATTGCCATTCATACACTTTTTGAAGATGCCCTGCATGAATCAGGATTGAAAATGGGGCTTAATGAAGATATACCCTTTCACCTGATCGATAAGTACAGTAATTTTATTCCGTTTTCATTGCGGTTTGATGCGACGTATAAACAACGCAGTCGCACGCTCGAACACGATATTACCCTCTCGGCAAAAGGGGAAGAGATAAAGCGAATGCGTTTTAATCATATACTCTTTTTTGTCGATATGTATAACCCTGACCATACCTCTTTTCTTTCGGTCGCCGGACTGCATGGCCTTACGGTGGTCAGGGAGCGCATGGATGCTTTCATGGTGCATTGTAATGCGGTAATTAATGGCAATAGAAAATGCCGTTCAAGTAGTTTCTTGTTCACGCTGCGTGAGCAGCAAATTGTGTTTCATCTCTTACAAGGCATGTCGGTTAAAGAAATCGCACTGGAATTAAATGTGAGCGATAAACTGGTTTATCGGGAGCGCTGGGCGCTGACGCGTAAGCTTATCGACCAGAAAAATTGCAGATTATACAAAAGGCTAATAAACATTAACGCGACATTATAAGCGATAAAAGAGTGGACCAGATTATTGGAGTCCACTCTTTTGCCTTATGCCGCCCGGGCGCGACGGCGGGAATCCATTGAAATCAGCACCACCGACGAGAGGATCAGCAATGTACCAAGCCAGTCCGGCAGGGTGAAGCTGATGCCCAGCAACAGCAGCGATAACAACGCGCTGCTTAGCGGTTCCGCGCAGCTCAGAATGCTCGCTTTCGGCCCGCCAATCATTTGCGCCCCTTTCAGATACAGGCTGAAAGTCAGCGATGTGCCGATGACCACCAGATAGAAAAACGCCAGAATCAGGCTGCCGCTGACCACAAAATCCGTTCCCTGCCCGGCATAGAAGGGCAGCAATATCACGCCGCCGATCAACATGCTCCAGCCAACGACAGGAAGCGTGCCGTAACGCGCGATCAGCGTAGAGGGCCAGGTCGTATAAAACGCTGCGGCAAACGCGGAGGCAATCCCCCAGAATAGCGCGGCAGGCGAGATAGACAGCGATGTCGGATTACCGTGTGTTACCAGCAAAAAGGTGCCAATAAGAGAGGTGAGAATGGCCGTCAGCACCAGAATGCCGGGGCGCGCTTTCCGTACCAGCGAGAACCACGCCACGATAATCGTCGGCGATAAAAATTGCAGCACCGTTGCGGTGGCGGCATTGGATTTCTCAATGGTGAGCAGGAAGGTGAGCTGTACGGTAAGCGCCCCCATGATGGAAAAGAACAGCAGGCTTAGGGCGTCCTGGCGGTTTTTGAAAATGGAAAATACTTTGTCGCCGTGAACAAACGAGAGCATCAGCAGAATTAACCCGGCGAATATCAGACGCGTCATGGTCAGAAACTGCGACGACATCTGGCTTTGTTCCATAATGTACTGCGCGCAAACCCCTGAACTTCCCCATAATACGGCGGCAATCAGGACGTTCAGCATCCCTCTTCTGGTGGACCCCATTTTTTCCTCAACATGGTGTTTTGTCTTTTTTATGTGCAGGCATCATAGCAGAGATGGCGGCACAAACGAGACGGGCGTTAGCATCGCCCACTTTTACGACAGTCGGGTAAGCTGTGTTTCACCGTCCTCCATCGCCAGTTGATACAGCGAAAACGCGGCATGTTTCTCGATCAGATTGGCCAGTTCAGGCGAATGACTGGTGAGCCAGATTTGCGAATGGCGGCTGGCTTCGGCGATCAGTTGGGCGAGGGCGGGCAACATCTGCGGATGCAGGCTGTTTTCCGGTTCGTTGAGCGCGATAAAAGCTGGCGGTCGCGGGCTTAACAGCGCTACGGCCAGGCACAGGAAACGTAGCGTGCCATCCGAGAACTCCGCAGGTTCCAGCGGACGGGTCAACCCTTCGCGTTTCATCATCAGGCGAAAGCGGCCGCCGCTGTTATCGCTGTAGAACACGCAACCGGGAAATGCCCGATCGAGAATCCGCATCAGCAGCAGTTCATCGCCAATCTCGACGATTGTCTGGAACGCTGCCGCCAGGTTTGCTCCGTCGCTGGCCAGAACCGGTGAGCGGAATCCCACCTGCGGAACACGAATCGCAGAACCAGACGAGACTGAAAACTCATGATAAAAGCGCCAGTTGCGCAGCATTTCTCGCATCTGCGACACCTCCGGGTAGAGGTGTGGCTCTCCCAACTGGCCGAATACCGACTCGTTCTCATACAGCGTGCCGCTGTGGGTGACTTTCTCGTGATGGATATTATTGAGGAATACGACCTGGTTTTTACGTTTCATCAACTGTGAGGAGGGGCGGCGAGCGTGCCCGCTCAACCAGACAGACTCCTCTTTGATGACCGGGTCGAGATCGAACTGCGACGGGTAGGGGAGCTTCTCGACAAACCCTACCTGTAACTCGTATTCATAGGTTTCTGTTTCTACCGCCAGAGTCATGCGCCGCAACTGGTCGCTGCGCGTTTTCCCGGCCCAGAATACCTTCAGAATACCGCCTTCGTTCGCCAGCGCCTGTGAGAACTGCCCCTGCGCCGCACTGTGCATCAGGTGAATCGCCTTATAGATATTCGACTTTCCGGTGCCGTTAGGGCCGAAGACGATATTGAGCTGTTCCAGTTCCAGAGACTGATGGCGAATCGAGCGGTAGTTTTCGATGTGCAGCGTTTTGATCATGGGCGTTAGCGGTAGAGGGGCGATGCGGCAAGCATAGCGATTTCGTCCCGGAAGAGACAACCCGTTCATATAGTTTTACGCGGCGTATAAAAAAGCAGGGGCGACTTTCTCGCCCCTGGGGGGCTTATCAGAAGCCTTCCAGCACAATCTTGCCGACGGAGCGGCCCGTTTCAAGCTGTGCGTGCGCTTTCTGAATATTCGCCGCGTTGATGGCTCCGTAATGCTCGCCCAGCGTGGTGTGAATCACCTTAGCATCAATAAGCTGCGCCACGCGGGTCAGTAGCTGATGCTGGGCGATCATGTCGTCGGTTTCAAACATTGAGCGGGTAAACATAAACTCCCAGTGCAGCGAAATACTCTTTGTTTTCAGCGGTCGTGCGTCGAGCGTTGCTGGATCGTCTATCAGCGCCAGCTTACCCTGCGGCGCCAGGGCTTCGATGAGCTGCGGGTAATGCTTATCAGTGTGGGTCAGGCTGGCGACGTGCGTCACCGCGTTGATGCCGATCCGCGCCAGCTCTTCCGTCAGCGGTTTGCTATGGTCGATGACATGATGCGCACCGGCTTCGCGTACCCATTTCTGGCTTTCCGGGCGCGACGCGGTGCCGATCACCGTCAGTCGGGTGAGTTTGCGGGCCAGCTGCGTCAGGATGGAGCCCACGCCGCCTGCGGCGCCGACAATCAGCAACGTATCCCCTTCGTTGCCGCCTTCTTCAACGCCGAGGCGGTCAAACAACATTTCCCATGCGGTGATCGAGGTCAGCGGCAGCGCTGCTGCGGCGGCATTATCCAGCGTTTTGGGTTTCAACGCGACGATGCGCTCATCAACAAGCTGGAACTCGCTGTTGCTTCCCGGACGGCCCAACGCGCCGGCATACCAGACTTCATCCCCCGGTGCGAACAATGTCACCGCCTCGCCGACTGATTTCACTACGCCTGTGGCATCCCAGCCCAGCACGCGCGGGGTCTCTGCGTTAAAACCCGCGCGTACTTTGGTATCGACCGGGTTAACGGAGATGGCTTTCACCTCAACCAGCAGGTCATGTCCGGCGGCGACCGGAACAGGGAGGTCAATGTCCTGTAAAAACTCAATATTGCTGCCTTCTGGCGCGGCGCGGGTAATTGCGATGGCTTTCATAACGTCTCCGGTGTGGGAACAGGTTTATCGTTTGTATAATTCGATGGTAAACCGCCAGCAGAACGGGAAAAATAGCCTCACGACGACAGGACTTATATTCGGGGAGTGAAAATGTTCCGGCTTGAAGATCTCACGTTGTTTGTTCGCGCGGCGGCGCTAAACAGTTTTAGCGATGCCGCGCGGGAAGCCGGGGTACAGCCTGCCCAGGTCAGTTCCGCCATCAAACGGCTGGAGTCTACGTTAAACATTCGCCTGTTCGCACGCTCGACCCGCAGCTTACGGCTGACGCCGGAAGGCGAGGTCTGGTTGCCTTACGCCAGACAGATGCTTGAGGTGATGCACGCCGGGCTGCAAAAAATTCAGACGCCGGAAGATGAGATCTCCGGTACGCTGCAAATCGCCGTGCCCTCCGATCTTGGGCGCAATTTACTGCTCCCGGTATTCCAGTCGTTTCGCCGTCGCCACCCTGCGTTGCGCCTGCGGGTGTTTTTCTCCGATCAGGTTGCCGATGTATTTAAAGATCCGGTTGATGTCGCGTTCCGTTACGGCAATACGGAAGATGCTTCTTACATCGCGCTGCCCGTCTCCCCCGATAACCGGCGTGTGCTGGTGGCCTCGCCGGACTGGGTCGCGCAACACGGCGATCCACGTCATCCCGATGATTTAGCGAATCTGAATGCGTTAACGTTCGTGTTGCGCGGACGCCTGCATGACCGCTGGACGTTCATCCGCAACGGTGACGTCAGCAGCGTACAGGTCAACGGCACCATGATGAGCGACGATGCTGAAGTTATCCGGCGGCTGGCTATCGCCGGAGAGGGGATGGCGTATAAAGCCTGGCTTGATGTCTCTGAAGATGTGCGTGACGGGCGATTGCAGCGCCTGATGCCAGATTATCAGGGAGAGAAAGTCCCGCTGAACATGATCTGCCCGCACCGCAAACAGCTTTCGACGGCAGTCCGCCTGCTGCACGAAGCGGTAAAAGCGCGCTGCGAAAGGCTGGAACTCCCACCGATATGAAGGCGATATGCGTTGCCGTTTGTATTTTGTAGGCCGGATAAGCGTAAGCGCCATCCGGCGCACAATATGACGAGGGGAATCAGCGCGCCCTTAATCCTTTTTAACTGCGGTTGTGCTTCTTTTAGTTCACCAGGTAATGTTTTCTCCCGTTCGCTCCAGGCCGTCAGGACGATACAGCCATAATCGATTTCTTAATAATGGGTGAGGGCGTTTAAAGATCAGGTCGCAATGAAGGAATGAGTTTGGGGAATTGGCTTAAGACCCAGGGGAAGAGTGAGGAACTTTGGCGGAAGATCACAGGAGTCGAACCTGCCCGGGACCGCTGGCGGCCCCAACTGGATTTGAAGTCCAGCCGCCTCACCGGAGACGACGATCTTCCGCGCCCACATTGCTACATGGAGGCGGGGCGCATTATAGCTACTTTCTCAAGGTTTCCACATCCCCCCTCTCACTTTTTTCATCAGCCTTTCGCCTTACCATGATCGGTTTCATATAAATCTTCACAAAATCCATGAGTTACCTGTTTTCATATCTTTTGGGAATTATGAGTTCACATAGCGTCCATGCGACGTTTCGTGAGAAAACCTGTCACAGGCCCGGTAAGCGTAGCGCCACCGGGCAAAACACACTATTGCGCAGGCTGTGGTTGCGTGACTTCCGCTCCTGACACAACGCCTGCCCGCATTGTTTGCGTCACCTGCTGTTTATCGGCGTTTACCGCGTGCAACTGGCCGTTTACCGTTGGCTTCAGTGGGGCGTCCGCCTGGATATTACCGCTGGCGGTAAGCTGGATGTTGCCGTCGCCGGAAATGGGCAGCGCAGGCCATCCCCATTGCTGCAAGACGTTCATTGGCACGCCGCGTCCGTTCAGGCTGACTTTTGTCTGGCGCTGGGGGAGTTGTGAAACGCTGGCCGTGGCTTCTAACAGCCCTTTCTCCGTAAATGCGCTCAGTTCGTTGATGTTAACTGTGCTGCTGTTTGCCGCCAGCGCCAGAGAGGGGCGACGCACGTCCACACGGTTAAACGTCGCGGCTGCCGCGTTAAGCGTTGCGTTCCCGCTCCATACGCCCCATTGATGGTTCTGCACCAGTCCCAGATTCGCGCCATAACCATCCAGCGCGGTGAGCTGCCACGGGAAAGCCGGGTCGATATCAATCACCAGGTTGCGACTGGCGCTGAATTTTTTCAGCGTCAGGCTGTTTAACCAGCCTGGCAGAGGTTTCATCCACTGTTGCTTCCAGTTTTCCGGCAGCGTGTATTCCAGCCCGGCAATGGCGGCATCGTCGAGGATTAGCGCTTTGCCATTACGCAGCCAGTTGCCGGATGTTCTGACCATACCGCCTTCCCAGCGGGTCGTGAACTGGCGTAGCGCAATGCCCTGCGGTGAGAATTCGGCATTCAGAATGGGATCGAAGAAATGCAGCGAACCGTAGATGAACTCGCTGGCATTCATCGACAGTTTGCCTTCTTGCGTCTGCCAGTCATCTTTGCTGAACGTCAGGTTGCGCAAACTGAGATCGAGGTCGGTTACTGCCCAGTCCGGGCCTTGCAGGCGGGCATCGGTCACTTCAAGACGGCCAATTTGCAGAGACGGGATAGCGGTGAGCGGGGCAAAAAAGTCGGTCAGCGATTTATCGCTTTGCAGCCGGATGTCGTTCAGACGCAGATTTTCCACCACCCAACTGCCGTCCGCGTTGCGTCGCGCTACGCCGGTTAAGGCGCCGCGCGCAATGTCTGCGCCAATGTTGCTTAAGATTACCTGTTCCTTATCAATGCTGCCTTCAATCAGCACGTTGGTCGCGGGAACATCATTCAGCGTGAGTGAACTGGCGCTGAGCTGGATCTGCGCCTTATTCCCCAATACCTTGCCCGCTTCGGGACGCCAGGGAACCACGCCGCCGTTAACGCGCTGAGCGCTCAGGTTCCACTCACCGCCCGGGCTGTTAAGCGCCATGTTCTGTAATTGCAGGCGGTCAGCCTGAACAGGAAGCGGTGCGGTCTGCGGGGAGATATTGAGCGTTCCGTCCTGCAACAGGATGGCGTCGACGTGCAGGGGATCGGTTATCTGGCGACTGCTCAGGCCGATATCCACCGTTTTCGCGACTAACGTGGCGGGCTGACCATCCCGGCCAAACGTAACGTTCTCAAGCAAAACGTGGGACGGTGCGGAAAAGCGGTGGTCCATGACATCAAATGTCAGGCTGTACCCGCTGTTCTCTGATATCCAGGCGCTTACATGCTCCGCGCCCCAGCGGGTTTGCAGCAGAAAATAGAGGCCGAAGATCACCACCAAAAGGGCAATCAATATGTAGAGAATCAGCTTTCCAATAAATTTCATGGTCTTCCATCCCGCGAAGTGCACACATCTGAGTTATGCACGATTTACGCGCAATCCTCAAGGCGGGAATGGTGAAAGAGCGTTACAGCGGCGATGATTGTCGATCATCGCCGCATTTCGCTTACGGCTTCTCTGGCGGGAAAATCAGGTTCAGAACGATAGCGGTGATGCCCCCAGCGGCAATGCCGGAGGAGAGCAGGTTTTTCACCCAGTCTGGCGCAAATTGCAGGATCAGCGGCTGCTGAGAAACGCCCAGGCCGACAGCCAGCGACAGCGCGATAATCAGGATAGCGCGGCGGTTCAGCGGTTCACGGGAGACGATACGCACGCCGGAAGCGGCGATGGTGCCGAACATCACCAGCGTGGCGCCGCCGAGCACCGGTTCAGGAATGTGCTGCACAAAGCCGCTTACCGCCGGGAACAGGCCGAGCAGGATCAGCATCAGTGCTACCACAAAGCCGACATAGCGGCTGGCCACGCCGGTCAACTGAATCACGCCGTTATTCTGCCCGAAACAGGAGTTGGGGAAGGTATTGAACACGGCAGAAACAAAAGAGTTCAGGCCGTTAGCCAGCACGCCGCCTTTCAGACGCTTCATATACAGCGGCCCGGAGACCGGCTGCTCGGAGACATCGGAGGTGGCGGTGATATCGCCGATGGTCTCCAGTGAGGTGATCATAAAGACCAGCATCAGCGGCAGCAGCAGGTTCCAGTCAATGCCCAGACCGTAGTACAGCGGCGTGGGCACCATGATTAAGTCTTGTGTTGCCGGTGTGGTGTTTTCCGGCAGCATCCCCATAAACCAGGCCAGCAGATAGCCTGCCGCCATCGCGATCACCAGCGAGGCCACGCGCAGGTAGGGGTTGCGCTGGCGGTTAAGCAGGATGATCAGCGCCAGTACAACGCCTGCCAGCATCAGGTTTTTGGGCGCGCCAAAGGTGTTGTCGCTCATTGCGGCATAGCCGCCGCCAATGGATGTTAAACCCACCTGGATCAGCGACAGACCGATAATCATCACCACCACGCCGGAGACCAGCGGTGTGATAATGCGGCGCGCCAGATGCAGTATGCGGGAGAGAACCATCTCGGTGCAGCTTGCCAGCATCAGCGTGCCGAATAGCGCTGCCATCATGGTGGGGACGTCCGCTCCGCCGGTTTTCAGCGCGGTGCCGCCCATAATCAGCGGGGCGACGAAGTTAAAACTGGTGCCCTGAATAGATAACAACCCTGAACCGACCGGCCCCCATGCTTTGATTTGAATAATTGAGGCCACACCGGAGGCGAACAGCGACATACTGATAATGTGTTGAGTATCTTGTGCCGGTAAACCGAGCGCCTGGCAGATTAACAGCGCTGGCGTGATGACCGCGACGAACATTGCCAGCAGGTGCTGACAGGCGGCAAACAGGGTTTGAGGGAGCGGCGGGCGATCTTCAAGGCGGTAAATCAGTTCGCTGTTTTGCGTCTGCGCAACCGGTTGCGCATTTGCCGACTCGACGGTGTTAACAGACATCAGAGGCAATCCCATGGTGGAAAAGCGGTGATTTTATCTGACCAGATGGTAAAAGCAAACGATTGCATTTATAAATTTTACAAACGGTCTCGGGCAGGGGTTATCAGGCGTTGGAATAACGCTCGGTTTCGGGCATCCAGCGTTCAATCAGGGCGGTTGCCTGTTGCGGATAATGTTCGTGAATGTGACGGGCGATGCGTTGAACATCCGGGATAATGGCCTGATCGCGCAGCAAATCCGCCACTTTGAACTCGGCGTTACCCGTCTGACGCGTGCCCAGCAGTTCACCGGGGCCGCGAATCTCTAAATCCTTTTGCGCAATCACAAAGCCGTCGTTGCTGTCCCGTAAGACCTGAAGGCGCTTCTGCGCGGTTTTCGAGAGCGGTGATTTGTAGAGTAGTACGCAATGGGAGGCCACCGCGCCACGGCCCACGCGTCCACGCAACTGGTGTAATTGCGCCAGACCTAACCGTTCCGGGTTTTCGATAATCATCAGGCTGGCGTTGGGGACATCCACCCCGACTTCAATCACCGTTGTCGCGACCAGCAGGTGCAGCTCACCTTGCTTAAAGGCCGCCATCACCGCCTGCTTCTCTGCGGGTTTCATCCGCCCATGAACCAGACCAATCTTCAACTCCGGTAAGGCGAGCCTGAGCTCTTCCCATGTCGCTTCCGCAGCCTGGGCTTCTAACAAATCTGACTCTTCAATCAACGTACAGACCCAGTATGCCTGGCGGCCTTCCTGGGTACAGGCATTGCGGACGCGATCGATAATATCGCTACGACGGGTGTCCGGGATGGCAACGGTAGTGACAGGTGTGCGACCCGGCGGTAGCTCATCAATCACGGAGGTATCGAGATCGGCATAGGCGGTCATTGCCAGGGTGCGGGGGATCGGCGTTGCGGTCATGATTAACTGATGCGGGTGGAACCCCTGCTGCTGACCTTTTTCCCACAGCGCCAGACGTTGATGGACGCCGAAGCGGTGCTGTTCATCGATAATCACCAGCGCCAGCCCGTTAAATTGTACCTGCTCCTGGAAAATCGCGTGGGTGCCGACCACCATCTGTACCTGCCCGCTGGCGATGGCTTCCTGCTGCGCCAGGCGCGCTTTTCCCTTCTGTTTACCTGCCAGCCAGCCCACTTCAATACCAAGCGGTGCAAACCAGTTGCGGAAGTTACTGGCATGCTGCTCGGCCAGCAGTTCTGTCGGCGCCATCAACGCCACCTGTTTGCCGTGCGCAATGGCGCGTAGCGCAGCCAGTGCGGCGACCAGCGTTTTACCGGAACCGACGTCGCCCTGCACCAGACGCATCATTGGCACATCGAGCGCCATGTCGCGTTCTATCTCCGCCACCACGCGCGCCTGCGCACCCGTTGGTTTGAACGGCAATGCGGCCAGCAGCTGATTCTTCAGTGAATCGTTCGTGCTAAGCGGCTGGGCGTGAAAACGCTGCGCGCCGGCACGCAGCGCCAGCATGCTCAGGTTATGCGCCAGTAGCTCTTCCAGAATCAGACGTCGCTGCGCCGGATGCTGCCCGGTTTCCAGATCGCTAAGCTGTAACGACGGTGGTGGGCGATGCAGCGTGCGCAAGGCTTCCGGCAGGCTCGTCATTCCTTGCGCAAGTTCAGGCGGCAGAAGCTCGGCAATGGCGCAGGTATCAAGCAGGTCCAGCGCCTGGTCGGTGAGCTTACGCAGCGTGGCTTGCTTAATGCCTTCGGTGGTCGGATAAACGGGCGTGAGCGTTTCCTGAAGCTCCGGCGTGCTGAGATCGCCCTGCACGCGGTATTCTGGGTGAATCATCTCCGCGCCGTACTTCCCGCGTTTGGCTTCACCATAGGCCAGTACGCGCCGTCCGGTCGCCAGGCTGTTTTTCATTGCCGCGCTGAAGTTGAAAAAGCGCATGGTGAGAATGCCGGAGCCATCGCTAATCTGGCAGGTCATCATCCTGCGACCGCCGAAGGTGATATTGCAGTTCAGCACTTCGCCTTCAACAGTGGCGTAAATGCCCGGCAGCAGTTCGCCAATCGGGTAAAGATGGGTGCGATCTTCATAACGCAGGGGAAGGTGCAACAGGAGGTCCTGCACGGTGTGCAGGCCAATTTTTGCCAGTTTGCTGCTTTGTGCCGCGCCAACGCCGGTCAGGGAATTGAGCGGGATGGCATCCAGCAAACGGCCTTTCATGTGATTACCCTGCTGCCTGCATCGTGGACCACCAGGCGGCGTCGGCCTCGATCTCACCCTGCATGTTTACATGAGGGTAGGGTAGACCTTTGCGCTTGGCGACTTTCGCCAGCACCGGATAGCCGCCCTCAAACAGCAGGCGCTGCTGTTCGTCTTCCGGCAGCATGCTGTTTTCACGCAGGTACATGCCTGCGTTCTGCCGCTGGCGCTGCGCTTCGTAGAGAATCAGAGCGGAAGCGACGGAAACGTTAAGTGACTGCACCATGCCGATCATCGGGATGATGATGTCCTGATCCGCCAGGTCTAAGGCTTCCTGGGTGATGCCGGTTTTCTCCTGCCCCATCAGGATGCAGGTTGGGCGCGTGTAATCGATTTCGCGGAAATCAACCGCTTTATCAGAGAGATGAGTCGCCAGAACCTGCATGCCCCGGCCCTTTAAATGGCTGACTGCATCGCCGATGGTACGGTGGGTTTTCACCTGTACCCAGCTATTGCTGCCCGCTGCCGCCGACGCCATGGTGCGCATACGGCTGCCCGGCCAGACGGCGTGAACTTCGTGTACGCCTACTGCGTCGGCGGTGCGAATGATCGCCGAGACATTATGAGGTTTGTGGACCTGCTCCATGCAGACCGTCAGATCAGGCTGACGCCTGGCGAGCATCTCGCAGATACGCGCATAACGCTGTAAGTTCATAAAACTAGTTTCGGTTACGGGTGACTTTTATCACGTCCGGCATCACGCGGATTTTGCGCATGATATTCGCCAGATGCACGCGATCGCGCGCGGTGAGGCGAATAAAGGCGCTATAGACGCGACCATCCTTTTCTTCCGTATTCAGACTCTGAATATTGGAGGTCGTCGTGTTGATTGCCGCCGTCAGGTTGGCCAGCGCCCCCTGGTGGTTAAACATATCCACCTTAATTTCGGTGATGAACTCCTGCTCCGTCTCTTTGTCCCATTCCACAGCCATAAACTTCTCTGGCTCTTTCTGGTAACCACGGATGTTGCGGCAGGATTCATGGTGGATCACTAACCCTTTACCTGGGCTGACGTGCGCAATGATCGGGTCGCCTGGAATCGGGCGGCAGCACTTCGCAAAGGTGATCAGCACGCCATCCGCGCCTTTAATCGGCAAATGCCCATGATTGGACTGCGTTGTGGCTGGTGCGGCGGCTTCGCCTTGCTGAAGATTTTTCGCCACCACCACGCTCATCGCATTGCCCAGACCAATTTCCGCCAGCAGATCGTCCAGCGTTGCGAGCTTCATACGCTCCAGTTCGCGCTGGATGTTCTCCTGCGGGATTTCAGCCAGTTTACGGCTGCCGCCGAGGGCATGGTTGAGCAGACGGCGCCCCAGGCTGACGGAATCATCACGCTTGAGGTTCTTCAGCAACTGGCGAATTTTGGCGCGAGCTTTTGAGCTGACGACAAAGTTAAGCCATGCCGCATTCGGGCGTGCGCCAGGGGCGGTAATAATTTCGACGGTCTGACCGCTGGTAAGCGGCTGTGACAGTGGGTATGGCTGCCTGTCGACGCGCGCGCCTACGCAGGCATGACCGATATCGGTATGTACGGCATAGGCGAAGTCGACCGGCGTGGCACCGGCAGGCAGCTCAACAATGCGCCCTTCCGGTGTGAAAACGTAAATCTCATCCGGGAAGAGATCGGATTTAACGCTCTCGATAAATTCAAACGAGCTACCGGCGCTCTGTTGCAGCTCCAGCAGGCTTTGCATCCAGCGCTGGGCGCGGATTTGCGCGGTGGTGCTGGTTTCACCGTGCTCTTTATAAGCCCAGTGCGCCGCAACCCCCATTTCCGCCATCTGGTCCATGTCTTCGGTACGGATTTGTACCTCAACCGGAACGCCGTGCGGGCCGATCATCGAAGTGTGTAAAGACTGATAGCCGTTCGCTTTTGGAATGGCGATATAGTCTTTTACGCGCCCCGGACGCGGCTTATACAGGCTGTGCATCTGGCCGAGTACGCGATAGCAGGTATCGGCATCATGTACGATCACGCGAAAGGCGTAGATGTCCATGATGGAGTGAAAACGCTGCTCTTTGAGCACCATTTTGCAGTAGATAGAGTACAAATGCTTTTCACGCCCGCTCACGCGACACGGAATGCCTGCTTCCTGCAAACGTCCTTCGATCTCAGAGAGGATTTTTTGAATCATCTCTTTGCGGTTGCCGCGAGCGGCTTTTACCACTTCTTTAATCACGCGATAGCGGTTTGGGTACAGCGCTTCAAAACCCAGCTCTTCCAGCTCGGTTTTAATGTGATGAATACCTAAACGGTGCGCCAGCGGACTGTAGATCTCAAGGGTTTCACGGGCGATGCGGCGACGTTTATCCGGGCGTAATGAGCCCAGCGTGCGCATGTTGTGAGTGCGGTCGGCAAGTTTGATGAGAATGACGCGGATATCCTGCACCATCGCCATAATCATCTTGCGAAAGTTTTCAGCCTGCGCTTCTTTCTTATCGCGGAACTTAAGCTTATCAAGCTTGGATACCCCTTCTACCAGCTCTGCAACGCTTTTACCAAAAAGCTGTTCCATGTCCTGGTAGGTCGCAGGAGTATCTTCAATCACGTCATGCAGCAGCGCAGCCATCAGCGTTTCATAGTCGAGTTTCATCTCGGCCAGAATACAGGCTACCGCAACCGGGTGCGTGATATAGGGTTCACCGCTTGAACGTGTCTGACCCTCGTGAGCGTCACGTGCAACGAGATACGCCTGCTGAAGACGTTTTATCTGGTCTTCAGGCAGGTAGTTTTGAATCAGTTGATTCAGGCTTTCAAACAGATACAAGGGCGACCCGCTTTGTGATTAACGACGGCCTTCAGCAATAGCGGTAACGGCTTGTAATTCAGCGGCTTCCTGCTCTTGCTGTTCCTGGCGCTCACGGACGTCGAGGATCTGGTTGTTGATCAGACCTTCTTCGATTTCGCGCAGCGCGATTACGGTAGTTTTATCGTTTTCTTCCGGTACAAGCGGATCCTTGCCGCCTACCTGCATCTGACGAGCGCGACGCGCGGCGACCAGTACCAGGTCAAAACGGTTACCAATTTTCTCTACAGCGTCCTGAACAGTTACGCGTGCCATATTTAAAATGCTCCACAGGTGAAGAAATGACTGGGCATAATACTGAAAGTGGGTTCAGTCTGCCAACAGTTTGCTGATTAAAGCGTCATGACGCTGCTTTTGGCGGCTCATGCGCAGACGTTCGGCGCGAATAATGGTTTTCAGATCGCCCAGGGCGGTGTCGAAATCATCATTCACAATAAGGTAATCATATTCGGCGTAATGGCTCATTTCTGCAACAGCTTGCGCCATACGTTTTGCGATTACTTCTTCGCTATCCTGACCGCGCCCGCGAAGGCGGCGGTCCAGCTCAATTTTGGACGGCGGTAAAATAAAGATACTGCGCGCTTGCGGCATCTTCTCACGAATTTGCTGTGCGCCCTGCCAGTCGATATCCAGAAAAACATCCACACCCGTTGCCAGCACTTGCTCAATGGTTTCACGCGATGTGCCGTAATAGTTACCAAACACTTCAGCGTGCTCCAGAAACGCATCTCTGCCAATCATGGTTTTGAACTCATGATGATCGACAAAGAAATAATGCTCGCCATGCACTTCACCCGGACGCGGTGCGCGCGTGGTGTGTGAAACAGAAACCTGGGTGTCATACAACGGTTGGGTTTTTAACAACGCCTGAATCAGGCTGGATTTACCCGCGCCACTGGGGGCAGAAACAATATAAAGCGTGCCTTGAGCCATGAGTATCTTATGTATGTGATTATCGAAAGAGAGCCTACATACGAGCTTATTATACACGTCGCCGCTATGTGACGTAGCCTTTGTCACACTTTTTGCGTCAGTTTATTGCGTTTTGCGTACCTGTTTCCTGATTTACCGTGTAGTTACTGCAATCAATGAAAATGTCTGGAAGCGTGTTCGCACGATCGCTTTTTGCCTCTCGGTTTTGATGACGCCCCGCGTTATACCTGGCCCGCAATCTACAGCGGAGGTACTGATGAGAAGAGGGAAAAGTATCGTGCTGAGTCTGTTGCTGTGGCATTTCCCGGTATGGGCGGCTTGCCCTGACTGGTCGCCAGCCAGAGCGAATGACGAAATCGCCCGGCTACAGCAGCAGCTCGCCCAGTGGAACGACAGTTACTGGCAGCAGGGGGTTAGTGCGGTAGACGATAGTGTTTACGATCAGCTCAGCGCGCAATTGGTGCAATGGCAACGCTGCTTTGGCGGTGATACCGGGGCAGAACTGGCGCCGCCAGTGAGCGGCTCATTGCCCCATCCTGTTCCGCATACGGGTGTGCGAAAGCTTGCGGACAAACAGGCGGTGCAGCAGTGGATGCGTAAGCGCAGCGATTTGTGGGTGCAACCGAAAGTGGATGGAGTGGCGGTTACTCTCGTATACCGGGATGGGCGCCTGGTCAGCGCGATTAGCCGGGGAAGCGGGCTTAAAGGCGAGGACTGGACGCAGAAGGTGCGTTTAATACCCGCAGTACCGCAAAGCACAAAAGGCGCGCTTGCCAATAGCACGTTGCAGGGTGAGATTTTTTTGCTGCGCGACAACCATATTCAGCGACAAATGGGAGGAATGAATGCCCGCTCGAAGGTCGCCGGAATGATGATGCGCCAGAATAACACCTCGTCGCTCCAGTCGCTGTCTGTTTTCATCTGGGCATGGCCTGATGGCCCGGCAACGATGCCTGAGCGCTTGCGTCAACTGTCCGGGGCAGGATTTGGCTTTGCACAACAATATTCTCAACCGGTGAAAAGCGCTGATGATGTTGAACGCGTGCGTACAGCATGGTGGACAACGGGATTACCGTTCGTTACCGATGGAGTCGTGGTAAGAACGGGTAAAGAACCTGAGGCCAGACACTGGATGCCCGGGCAGGGAGACTGGCTGGTTGCCTGGAAGTATCCTCCGGTCGCAAAAGTAGCTGAAGTCACCGGGGTTCAGTTTGCTGTCGGCAAGAGCGGGAAAATCTCGGTTGTGGCGTCGCTTGCGCCAGTGATGCTGGATGATAAACGGGTGAAGCGTGTGAATGTAGGGTCTGTCAGGCGCTGGGAGGAGTGGGACATTGTGCCAGGTGACCACATTCTTGTCAGCCTTGCCGGACAGGGGATTCCGCGTATTGATAAGGTTGTCTGGCGTAGCACTCAACGGGATAAGCCCGCACCGCCGGGGAATCGCTATAACGCATTAACCTGTTTTT
Source organism: Citrobacter sp. TBCP-5362 (assembly GCF_005406305.1). NCBI lineage: Bacteria > Pseudomonadati > Pseudomonadota > Gammaproteobacteria > Enterobacterales > Enterobacteriaceae > Citrobacter > Citrobacter sp. TBCP-5362. The sequence continues at coordinate 85,933 of NZ_CP040234.1, forward strand.
ATGCGACTGAGGTATGCCAGGAGCAGTTCATCGCCAGGCTGGTCTGGCTGGGGTCGAAGGAGGCGCTGGAGGTTGACGGGATGGGGGAAGCAGGATGGCGTGTGCTTCACCAGGCGCATCGTTTCGAGCATATTTTCTCCTGGCTCGCGTTAACGCAGGAACAACTACAGGCGACACCTGGGTTTAGTAAAGAAAAAAGCAAGCAGTTGTGGCATCAGTTTAACCTGGTGCGGCATCGGCCATTTATCCGCTGGGTGATGGCGATGGGCATACCGTTAACGCAGGGGGCGCTTAAGGCCAGCGGCGATCGTTCATGGGGGCCGTTACTGGCACGCACGGCAGAATACTGGCAACAGCTTCCGGCGACAGGGGAGGGGCGCGCCAGGCGGGTCATCCAGTGGCGGGATAACCCGGAAATACGGGCACTGGGCAACTGGCTGGCTGCCCGGCATATTAACGGCTTTAGCCCTTAGTGACCTTCGTGGCGATAGTAAAACACCGGCAGGCCAAGTTTGAGACGCAGCGCCAGCAAGCGAGCGGTAAAGCCAAAAACCAGCGTGGAGATAACCACGACATCGTGGTTGGATACGTAGTGTTGTAGCGCGATGTACAACACGGCAGACGCAAAGGAAACACCAGCATACAGCTCTTTCTGGAAGACCAGCGGAATACGTTTGCAGAACATGTCACGCAATACGCCGCCAAATACGCCGGTAATGACAGCCGCCACAATAGCGATGACCGGGCTATGCCCCATATCCAGCGCAACCTGAGCGCCGATAATAGAAAAGACCACTAAGCCCAGCGCATCAAGTACAAGGAACAGTTTGCGTAGGTAAGGCATTACAGGGGCGACGATCGTCGTCAGAACCGCAGCAGAAGCGACAATAATCACGTACTCAGGGTGCTGTACCCAACCAAGCGGATAGTGACCGAGCAGAATATCGCGTACGGAACCGCCGCCAATTGCTGTCGCGGTGGCAATGATAATAACGCCAAATGTATCCATGCGGCGTCGACCCGCAGCAAGCGCCCCGGTCATGGCTTCGGCAGTAATGCCAATTAAGTAGAGAACGTGTAACAGCATGTCTTCCCCCTGGTTTACTGAGGGCAGAGACTAACGATTTGTGCGTAATATCACGATTGAGATTTTCTAAGGTGAAGCAATTTTGATAACTATAGTTTATGCGGATATTGCGATTCATCCGCTATTTATGCGTTATTCATTTTTAATGGATTAGAAAATGGATAAGAAAAAGTAATCCGAGAGTGGCGAGGGAGGTACGGAGTGTAAAGAAAGCACGTAGCACCATCGCATCGCGACGGGCTACGTGGGAATGAGGTTTACTCGATGTTCTGGATCTGTTCGCGCATTTGCTCGATCAATACTTTCAGCTCAATTGCAGAATTGGTGACATCAGCATTGATGGATTTGGAGGCCAGCGTGTTCGACTCGCGGTTGAACTCCTGCATCATAAAGTCCAGACGACGGCCAACCGCCTCTTTTTTCTTCAGGATGTTGTAGGTTTCTTTGACGTGCGCGTCCAGACGATCCAGTTCTTCCGCCACGTCAATGCGCTGCGCCATCAGCACCAGCTCTTGCTCCAGACGGTTATTTTCCAGTTGTACCTGTGCGTCTTCCAGTTTTGCTACCAGACGTTCGCGCTGCCATTGCAGGATTTCCGGCATATGGGCGCGGACTTTCACTACCTCAGCGCTGACGCCTTCCAGACGCTGCTCAATCAGCGCTTTCAAAGCCTGACCTTCGGTTTCCCGGGCGACAATGAAGTCATCCAGCGTCCCGTCCAGCGCGGCGAGGATCTCTGCGGCAATCGCGTCCAGATCCTGTTCCTGGGCGGCCATGACGCCCGGCCAACGCAGGATATCTACCGGGTTGATTTCCCCTTCATCGCTCTGCATTTTGACCCAGTTCGCAGAGGCAACGAGCTGCTTTGCCAGCTTCTCATTCAGAATGAGTTCGCCTTGCGCGCTGGCATCGGGTTCAAAGCGTAAAGTACATTCGATTTTTCCGCGCGTCAGGCGTGTACGAATGCGTTCGCGTACAACAGGTTCAAGGCTACGGAACTGTTCCGGCAGACGAAAATACGTTTCCAGATAACGCTGGTTTACCGAGCGCATTTCCCAGGTAGCGCTACCCCATTCACCCTTGATTTCACGCCGGGCGTAGGCGGTCATACTGCGGATCATAGACGTTCCTGTTTTTAAAGGAGAGATGGAAGGATTATAGCCATCCATGCCTTGTCAGGATAGGAATAACCGCCGGAAGTCCGTATAATGCGCAGCCACATTCGTTTCAAGCCGGAGATCTCAATATGCGTCCAGCAGGCCGTAGCGCTAATCAGGTGCGTCCCGTAACCCTGACCCGTAACTATACAAAACACGCTGAAGGCTCGGTGCTGGTCGAATTTGGAGATACCAAAGTGCTGTGCACGGCATCCATCGAAGAAGGCGTACCGCGCTTTTTGAAAGGGCAGGGCCAGGGGTGGATCACCGCAGAATATGGCATGTTGCCACGCGCTACGCATACCCGTAACGCGCGTGAAGCGGCGAAAGGCAAGCAGGGCGGCCGCACGATGGAAATCCAGCGTCTGATCGCCCGCGCGCTGCGCGCTGCTGTCGATCTTAAAACGCTTGGCGAGTTTACTATCACTCTGGATTGCGATGTGATCCAGGCGGACGGCGGTACGCGTACTGCATCTATCTCCGGGGCTTGTGTTGCGCTGGCCGATGCGCTGAACAAGCTGGTCGCGAACGGTAAGCTGAAAACCAACCCGATGAAAGGGATGGTGGCTGCGGTTTCCGTCGGCATCGTGAATGGTGAAGCGCTCTGCGATCTGGAGTACGTTGAAGACTCCGCGGCTGAAACCGATATGAACGTGGTAATGACCGAAGACGGTCGAATTATTGAAGTGCAGGGAACGGCAGAAGGCGAGCCGTTCAGTCACGAAGAACTCCTTACCTTGTTGGCATTAGCCCGAGGGGGAATCGAATCCATTGTAGCGACGCAGAAAGCGGCGTTAGAAAATTGATTTTAAGGCGACCAGCGAGTCGCCTTTTTTTTGTCTGTAATAAAGTGAAATGAGGAGCGAATCCATGAAACCGTATCAGCGCCAGTTTATTGAGTTTGCGCTTAACAAGCAGGTACTAAAGTTTGGCGAATTTACGCTGAAATCCGGGCGCAAAAGCCCCTATTTCTTCAACGCCGGGCTGTTTAATACCGGGCGCGATCTGGCTCTGCTGGGACGTTTTTATGCCGAAGCGTTGGTGGATTCGGGTATCGATTTCGATCTGCTGTTTGGTCCGGCCTATAAAGGTATTCCGATTGCGACGACCACCGCTGTTGCACTGGCGGAACACCATGACAAAGACCTGCCGTACTGCTTTAACCGTAAGGAAGCCAAAGACCACGGTGAAGGCGGAAGTCTGGTCGGGAGCCCATTACAGGGACGCGTGATGCTGGTGGATGATGTGATCACTGCGGGTACTGCGATTCGTGAATCGATGGAGATTATTCAGGCGAATGGCGCAAGTCTGGCGGGGGTGCTGATTTCTTTGGATCGTCAGGAGCGTGGCCGTGGCGAGATTTCCGCTATTCAGGAAGTGGAACGCGATTACGGGTGTCAGGTGATCTCGATTATCACGCTGAAAGACCTGATTGCGTATCTGGAAGAGAAACCAGAGATGGCGGAACATCTGGCGGCAGTGCGCGCGTATCGGGAAGCGTACGGGGTTTAAGTGAATTGCCCGGCGGCGTAGCGCTTACCGGGCCTGTAAGGCCGGATAAGGCATCGCCGCCATCCGGCTACGCTGTTACTGCAATTGCGCAGCAACCAACGGCCAGCGGGCGTCGAAATCGTCCGTTGGGCGGTATTTGAACTCGCTGCGTACAAAGCGGGACAACATCCCTTCACAAAACGCCAGCAACTGACTTGCCAGCAGGGTTTCATCCGTGGCGTACCCTTCGCCTTCGCGCATTCTTTTTTCCCGCAGAACCTGACGCAGCTGCGCTTCAATGCGCTCAAACAGCTGGTTAATCCGTCCTTGCAGGCGATCTTGTTCAAACATTAACGCATGACCGGTGAGGATACGCGTCAGGCCTGGGTTGCGTTCGCCGAAGCCCAGAATCAACAACACGATTAAACGCAGACGCGCGCTGGTGTCTTTCTCATCTTTTAAGATCAGATTGATACGGGTAATCAGACTGTCTTCGATAAACTCAATCAGACTATCGAACATGCGAGTCTTACTGGGAAAATGGCGATACAGCGCCGCTTCAGAAACGCCGACGGAGGCTGCCAGTTTCGCTGTTGTGATGCGTTGGCTTCCATCGCTGGATTCCAGCATCAGCGCCAGAGACTGAAGTATTTCTTCGCGACGATTCCTTTTCGCAGTTTGTTTTTCTGCCATGTTACAAAATACCCCTGAAAATAAGCACTTGCCAGGCGAGCATCCACACTATGACCGCAAACTCAGCGTTTGCGGCGATGTTATGTCGTTATCAGGATGCGTAAATGTCTTACTTGCGACCAGAATGGCCGAAGCCGCCTTCACCACGGTCGGTGGCTTCAAACTCTTCCACCAGATTAAATTCGGCTTGTACAACCGGTACGAAAACCATCTGAGCAATACGTTCGCCTGGCTCAATGGTAAAGCTGTCCTGGCCACGGTTCCAGATGGAAACCATTAACTGACCCTGATAGTCAGAGTCGATCAGGCCGACCAGATTGCCGAGCACAATACCATGCTTATGGCCCAGGCCGGAACGTGGCAGCATTACCGCCGCCAGAGACGGATCGGCAATATGAATCGCCAGACCGGTCGGCACCAGCGTTGTTGCGCCAGGCGCCAGTTCTACGGCGTCATCGAGACAGGCGCGCAGGTCAAGTCCGGCGGAGCCGGAGGTGGCATAAGTTGGAAGCGGAAATTGCTGCCCAACGCGCGGGTCCAGAATCTTAACGTCGATTTTTTTCATCATAACGGGTCACGATCTCGTCGAGTAATAATTGGCCCAGGAGCGCTTTCCGTTCGAGCGGTAAGGCTTTATCTCCATCCTGCCAGAAAAGGTGTAATGCGTTGCTGTCGCTATTAAATCCTTGAGTTGAAAGCGAAACATCGTTCGCGCAGATCAGATCAAGGTTTTTGCGGATACGTTTTTGCCGGGCGTATTCTTCCACATTATTTGTTTCCGCGGCAAACCCAACGACATAAGGACGCTTGTCTTTGAGTGCGGCGACCCCGGCGACAATATCAGGGTTCTTGACCATTTTGACTGTTAATTCATCGCCCTGCGTCGCCTGTTTCTTAATTTTTTCACTGGCGACGGCGGCTGCACGGTAGTCAGCAACCGCAGCACAGCCGATGAAAATATGCTGCTTCTGAACCGCTGCCTGGACCGCCGCTTCCATTTCCAGCGCGGTCATCACATCAATGCGCTGAACAAAAGGTGGCGTGGGCAGCGCAACGGGGCCGGAAACCAGCGTAACGTTGGCGCCGCGTCGTGCGGCGGCGGCGGCAATGGCAAATCCCATCTTACCGGAGCTGTGGTTAGAGATATAACGCACCGGATCGAGCGGCTCGCGCGTCGGGCCCGCCGTAATCATGATGTTGAGATGTTGCAGATCGTTGACAGGGGAGAAATGCGCTGCCGTCATATCCACAATGGTCAACGGGTCGAGCATGCGTCCTGGCCCCACGTCTCCACACGCCTGGCTGCCGCTGTCCGGCCCCCAGATAAGCATTCCGCGTGACGCGAGTACATCCAGATTATGTTGCGTGGCGGCGGCGCGATACATTTGCTGATTCATGGCCGGAAGCACGGCAATCGGGGCGGGTGTCGCCAGACAAATCGTTGAAACCAGATCGTTGGCCATACCGGCAGCGACGCGAGCGATCAGATCTGCCGTGGCTGGCGCGAGGATAACTAAATCCGCCCATTTCCCCAGCTCAATATGGCCCATCGCGGCTTCTGCGGCAGGGTCAAGCAGACTGTCAGAGACGGGATAACCCGACACCGCCTGTAGGCTCAGGGGCGTGATAAAGGCTTTTGCCGCTTCGGTCATCGCCACGCGGACGTCGGCGCCGCGTTCGCGTAAACGACGCACCAGTTCAGGGGCTTTATAGGCAGCAATGCCGCCGCTCACGCCGAGAACGATTTTTTTGCCAGCCAGGCTCATCATGATCTTTCCTGTTGGATTGCACCAGAAGGCGGACATTTTATCACAATCCTGAATCCCGTCGTGCAGTTGCCCGTAATTCACTTTGCGAGGCGCTACGCAGGAGTGAAATACGGGCGTCGATTCACCCCAAGAGCTATGCCACCATGAGGCGTGCTTAAGGAGGTGAACGTATGGATGCGCCGGAACGTTTAATGCCCCGGGAAAAAATGTTGAAGTCAGGAATTGGTTCGCTGACGGATGTTGAATTGCTGGCACTCTTTTTACGTACAGGAGTGCCAGGAAAAGATGTGATGGCTCTGGCGCATGAAACGCTGCAACGCAGTGGGTCGCTCTATGGGTTGCTGTCTGCGGATTTCGCGCAATTTCGCGGTACAGGTATCGGTATCGCTAAGTATGCGCAGCTTAAGGGGGTTGCCGAACTGGCAAGGCGCTATTACAAGGTGCGCATGATGAAGGAAAACGCGTTGTTGAGCCCGGAAATGACGCGTGAGTTTCTGCAAAGCCAGTTGGCGGGGGAAGAGCGGGAGATCTTCCTTGTGATCTTTCTGGATGCCCGGCACCGGGTGATTAAACACAGCCGTCTTTTTTCCGGCACGCTGAATCATGTCGAGGTGCATCCGCGCGAGATTATCCGCGAGGCGATAAAATTAAATGCTTCTGCGGTGATCCTTGCTCATAATCACCCCTCGGGGTGTGCAGAACCGAGCAAAGCGGATAAACTCATCACCGAACGTGTCGTAAAATGTTGTCAGTTCATGGATATACGAGTACTGGATCACCTTGTGATTGGGCGCGGAGAGTACGTTTCTTTTGCCGAACGTGGTTGGATTTAGAACACTTCGCGCGATCCATCGGGATCTTTGTCTGTTCGGGACTTGAGCACATCGCTTACACAGCGTATACTACGCCACCTTTGAGAATCTCGGGTTTGGCATTTGGGCCTGGCAATCGAGAGTTCACAATGAACTGCGATAACCAGGCTGAGAAGCCTGACGAGGCGCCAATACCCCATACGAAGCTCGAGCTAATTTGATTTTTGGAGAATAGACATGTCCCGAGTCTGCCAAGTTACTGGCAAGCGTCCGGTGACCGGTAACAACCGTTCCCACGCACTGAACGCGACTAAACGCCGTTTCCTGCCTAACCTGCACTCTCACCGTTTCTGGGTTGAGAGCGAGAAGCGTTTTGTCACCCTGCGTGTATCTGCTAAAGGTATGCGTGTAATTGATAAGAAAGGCATCGAAACAGTTCTGTCCGAACTGCGTGCCCGTGGCGAAAAGTACTAAGTACTTAGAGGAAATAAATCATGGCTAAAGGTATTCGTGAGAAAATCAAGCTGGTTTCTTCTGCTGGTACTGGTCACTTCTATACCACCACGAAGAACAAACGTACTAAGCCGGAAAAACTGGAACTGAAAAAGTTCGATCCAGTTGTCCGTCAGCACGTTATCTACAAAGAAGCGAAAATCAAATAATTCTCGCTTTGATGTAGTGAAAAACCTCGCTTCGGCGGGGTTTTTTGTTTTCTGGCCGTCCCCATATTAATGAGACCTGAAACAGAGCCGGAGACGTTATGCCTGAATTACCTGAAGTTGAAACCAGCCGCCGCGGCATTGAACCGCATCTGGTTGGGGCAACCATTCTGCATGCCAATGTGCGTAATGGACGTCTGCGCTGGCCGGTATCGGAAGAGATCTACCGCCTGAGCGATAAACCCGTTCTCAGCGTTCAACGCCGCGCGAAATATTTGCTGCTGGAGTTACCGGATGGCTGGATAATCATTCATCTGGGAATGTCGGGCAGTTTGCGTATCCTTCCTGAAGAACTTCCCGCTGAAAAACATGACCACGTTGATCTGGTGATGAGCAATGGCAAAGTCCTGCGCTACACCGATCCTCGCCGCTTTGGCGCCTGGCTGTGGACGAAAGAGCTGGAAGGGCATAACGTGCTGGCGCATCTCGGCCCGGAGCCGCTGAGCGACGATTTTAACGGAGCCTATTTGCAGCAGAAATGTGCGAAGAAGAAAACGGCAATTAAACCCTGGCTGATGGATAACAAACTGGTGGTGGGCGTGGGAAATATCTACGCCAGCGAGTCGTTGTTTGCGGCTGGTATCCATCCTGACCGTCTGGCGTCGTCATTATCGCAGGCTGAGTGTGAGCTGCTGGCTCGCGTGATTAAGGCAGTTTTACTGCGTTCCATCGAGCAGGGTGGTACAACGTTGAAAGATTTTCTGCAAAGCGACGGTAAGCCGGGCTATTTTGCTCAGGAGTTGCAGGTTTACGGACGTAAAGGGGAACCGTGCCGGGTTTGCGGTACGCCGATCGTTGCGGCTAAACACGCGCAACGGGCGACGTTCTACTGCCGTCAGTGTCAGAAATAAGATGGATTGCAGGCCGGATAACGCGCTGACGCGCCATCCGGCAAAAGCGTTTTACTTCAGCTTATCCATCAGGGCCTGATGAACGTTCTCCGGTAAGAAGTGGGTAACGTCGCCCTGATGGCGCGCCACTTCTTTTACCAGCGAAGAAGAGATAAAAGACCACTCTTTTGAAGGCATCAGGAAGACGCTCTCAAGCTGCGGCATTAAATGGCGATTCATGTGCGCCAGTTGCATTTCATATTCAAAATCAGCCACGGCGCGCAAGCCGCGAATCAAAATATTGGCCTGCTGAATGCGCGCGAAGTTGGCCATTAAGTCGCTGAATCCCATGACTTCCACGTTGCCGAGGTGCGCCGTCGCCTGTTGCGCCAGCGCTACACGCTCTTCAAGGGGAAACATCGGTTTTTTGCTGGGGCTGGCGGCAATGGCGAGGATAACGTGATCGAACATCTGCGTCGCGCGCGTCACGATATCAATATGGCCGTTGGTGATCGGATCGAAGGTTCCTGGGTAAATCGCCCGTTTTTGCATGACAGCCCTCAATGCGTTTTCGGTGGCAGGTAAGGTTCCAGCAGTTGTAACAGACGCTGTAGCGCACCCTGGTTTTGGTACAGCACTTCAACGGCGTGTCGACCGTAGAAATTACGATAATCCGCGTCGGTCAGTAAAGACGAAACCTCTTTTACCAGCGTAGTGGCATCGGTTACGGTAATCAGCCCGCTTGCTTGCTCCAGTCGGGCGCAAATATCTTTGAAGTTAAAGGTATGAGGGCCCATCAATACCGGTATCGCGTGTGCGGCAGCTTCCAGCGGGTTATGTCCTCCGCGTTCAACCAGCGAACCGCCGACAAATGCGAGATCCGCAATACCATACAGTAGCATTAATTCGCCCATTGTATCGCCAATAACAACCTGGGTACTGGCGGACGGCACCTCTCCTGAGGAACGCGTGGTATAGCTGAGCCCTGCCTGGCGCACGAGGTTAATCGCATCCGGGAACCGCTCTGGATGGCGAGGAACCAGAATCAGCAGCAGGTTAGGGAATTGATGCAGCAATGCCTGATGAGCGGCGATAACAATACTCTCTTCGCCGTCATGCGTACTGGTGGCGATCCACACCGGGCGGTGCGGCGCCCACTGGCGACGCAGCGTAACCGCTTTTGCTGCAAGCTGCGGCGTCACGGAAATATCAAATTTCAGACTGCCGGTGACGGTGAGCTGGTTATTTTTCGCACCCAACGCGATAAAACGCGCGCCATCTTCTTCATTTTGCGCCGCGATTAGCGTAATGCGCCGCAGCAGTCTGCGAACAAATTTCCCCAGCTTTGTATAGCCAGCAGCCGATCGGGCGGAAAGGCGCGCGTTGGCGATAACCAACGGAATATGACGTTTATGCAGCGCGGCAATCAGGTTCGGCCAGAGCTCGGTTTCCATAATCAACACCAGTTTAGGGTCAACTTTATTCAGGAAACGGTTGAGCGCATCGGGCAAATCATAAGGAAGATAGACGTGCTGAACATCGCTGCCGAATGCGGACTGTACGCGCTCTGAGCCGGTAGGCGTCATGGTGGTGACGGTAATCGGCAAATCAGGATAACGGTGTCGCAGGGCGCGAACTAAAGGAATTGCCGCCAGTGTTTCACCCACAGAGACGGAATGCAGCATGATCCCGCCAGGTTTAAGCGGATGACGGTAAAAACCGTAACGTTCGCCCCAGCGTTTACGGTAGGCTGGCGCTTTACGTCCACGCACCCAAAGCCGTATCCAGATCAAGGGCTGAATAAGGTAGAGAAGGGCGGTGTAAAGCAATTCGAGCATAGTAAATAGCTGACTGATGGATGTGCTGGGGATTCTATGTATTTAGCCTGGGCTTTACCATCATTTTTATCCTTGTTGCACTAAAACACCTGAATTGACAATACATTATTTGCGGTAGGTGTTTTTCTCCAGATACATCAAAACAGGCTGTTAACGCCGAATAACGCGTGAAATCGTACTCTGTCCTTCAATAGTAATGGTTTACATCTTATTGTTTTGAAATTAAAAATTAACTTTTTGCTTAAAAAACATTCATTTCGGTTCGGGAGCTAATCAATGGTATACTACTGCGCAAATTCAGGCAGCCATCAGCCTTCAGGGCGCCGGGAATATGGAGGGTAGTCTTTGTTTGCAGACAAAGATTACGGCGCTTTTACCTGCCAGGCCTGGGATGTTTGGCGACGTAACGCGGATATTATTGCATGACCATTGCTTTTTGTTTGTACAAATATTTTCCCTATGGCGGGTTGCAGCGTGATTTCCTGCGTATAGCGCATACGGTTGCGGCGCGTGGCCATCATGTTCAGGTATTGACTCAGCAGTGGCAGGGCGAACGTCCCTCCGACCTTGAAATTATCCTTGTTCCGGTGACTGCCAGAACTAATCATGGAAAAAATGAACAGTATTATCAGTGGGTTCAGAGTTACCTGAGCCAACATCCCGTCGATCGCGTCGTTGGGTTTAATAAAATGCCCGGGCTTGATGTCTATTATGCGGCAGATGTGTGCTACGCGGAAAAAGTCGCCCGTGAAAAGGGTTTCTTTTATAAGCTGACCAGTCGTTATAAGCACTATGCAGCTTTTGAAAAAGCGACCTTCCAGCAAGGTGCTCATACCGAGCTTTTGATGTTAACAAATAAGCAAATCGGTGACTTTAAGCATCATTATCATACTGAGGATCGCCGTTTTCATATTTTGCCGCCAGGGATATACCCGGACAGGAAATACAGCCAGCAACCTGAAAACAGCAGACAGATTGTCAGAGAAAAAAATGGCATTGGGTTAGATCAGTTCCTGCTTTTGCAGGTAGGTTCGGATTTTAAACGCAAAGGGGTACCAAGAACGTTACTGGCGGTAGCTTCTTTACCTGAAGCAATACGTCAACGTACGCGATTGATGGTTGTCGGGCAAGACAAGGCCGACCGGTATCAGGCCCAGGCGCGTCAATTAGGGATTGAGAAGCAGGTGCAGTTTTTTTCAGGGCGCGATGATATTTCAGCGCTGATGTCTGCTGCTGATTTGCTGCTTCATCCTGCCGTTCAGGAAGCGGCCGGAATCGTATTATTAGAGGCGATTGTCGCCGGGCTACCCGTGTTGACCACCGAAGTTTGTGGATATGCGCACTATATCAATGCTGCGCAGTGTGGCGTTGTTATACCGGAGCCTTTTGCACAGGAAGTCCTGAATGCTTCCCTCTGCGATGCGCTGGAGAAAGGTGAGCAGCGAAGTGAATGGGCAAGTCATGCAAGACACTTTGCCGATACAGAAGATCTCTACAGTCTGGCTGATAAAGCGGCTGATATCATTTTAGGTTTTGAGAATGATTGAATTAAAAGAGCCATTCGCTACGCAGTGGCAAGGTAAAGATCCGTTTGTCGAAGTAACGAAACTGGACGGGGAGGTTTTCCGCGCTCTGGAGACCCGGCGGACGCTGCGTTTTGAGATGATGGGTAAAGGGTATTTCCTGAAATACCATCACGGAACCACGCTGAAAGAAGTGCTAAAAAACCTTATTTCCTTGCGTATGCCCGTTCTTGGCGCGGATCGCGAGTGGCTGGCTATTCACCGTCTGCAATCACTGAATGTTGATACCATGACCGGCGTCGCGTTTGGGCAAAAAGGGTTTAATCCGTTGCAGCGGACATCGTTTATCATCACGGAAGACCTCTCGCCGGCAATAAGCCTTGAAGACTTTTGCGCCAGGTGGAGTGAAGAACGTCCTGACCTCACCTTAAAACGAACCATTATCACCCGACTGGCGGAGATGGTGGGGAAAATGCATCGTGGTGGGGTGAATCATCGGGATTGTTATATTTGCCATTTTTTACTACAGCAACCGTTACCGGCTGATGTGGCTGATATAAAACTTTCCGTGATTGATCTGCATCGCGCGCAAATTCGTCGCCGGGTGCCGCGTCGCTGGCGTGATAAGGATCTGATTGGACTCTATTTCTCCTCACTCGAAATTGGCCTGACCTCGAGAGATATTTATCGTTTTTTACGCGTTTATTTCTCGATGCCACTGCGTGAAATTCTTCGCAAGGAAGCCAGTTTGCTTGAACAAGCGGCGGCGAAAGCACAAAAAATCAAACAAAGAACGATAAGAAAAGCGTTATAAAATCACATACAGGGTTTGAGGTGATCTCATCATGAACATTGATTTTGAAAACGTAATAATTCAAAAAAAGGTTATCGACAACGCTACACACCAGAAAAGCAAAAAGTTGAATATTGCATATGGTGTAGATCGAAATTTTTTATTTGGCTCTGGAATTTCAATGACATCAGTGTTGGTGAACAACCCTGATATTGATATCCATTTCTATGTTGTGACGGACTATGTTGATGATGAGTACCTGGAAAGCGTGGAACGACTCACGCAAATGTATGGTACAACGGTAACGGTCTTAGTTTTCGATAATGAGGCGTTTCGCAAGTTGCCGAGTACTAAAGCATGGACCTATGCGATGTACTATCGCTATTTTGCGTTCGAGTATTTAAGTCGTGAGCTGGATTCTGTGCTGTATCTGGATGCCGATATCGTTTGTAAAAATTCGCTGCGGGAACTGACGGATATTCATTTTGCCGGAGAATATGCGGCTGTTGTTAATGATATTGATCGAGTACGTTTAAAATCCGGGCAGAGACTGGGTATTCCTGAGTTAGCTCGTGACTATTTTAATTCAGGGGTGGTATTCGCTAATCTCCATGTCTGGAGAGAAAAAAAACTGTTATCCAAAGCCTTTGAAGTTTTGCATGAGCGTCAGAAAGAACTGCTTTATTTTGACCAGGATATCCTGAATATCTTATTTGTTGGGCATGTGATCCTGCTGAGGCGTGATTTTAATTGTATTTATGGCGTAGACCAGGAACTGAAGAATAAAAATGAATATCGTTATCAGGACTTTATCACTGAGAGTACGGTATTAATTCATTATGTCGGCGTGACAAAACCGTGGCATACGTGGGCTAACTATCCGGTTTCTAAGTACTTTATTGAGGCTTATAAAAAATCGGCATGGGCCGAAAAATCGTTACTCAATGCAAATACGGCAAAATTATATAAGCGTAAGTCACGCCATGAAAGGATACAGCGAAAATATATTCGTTCTATATTTAGCCATATAATGTATATTAAAAATAAGCTACACGGCGCTAAAGTGCATTGAGTGGCTTGTTGAAAATAAATTTAAATAGGTGTAGTGAATGATTTTTGATTGCCATCAGTCTATAAAAAAGATACTTGATTTTAATCAAGCACCAGCCGGGGAGAGTCCACAGCTCAATATCGCCTGGGGTGTTGATAAAAACTTCATGTTTGGCGCCGCGATTTCGATGACATCAGTGTTGATACATAATAAAGACATCAATATCCATTTCCATCTTTTTACTGATTATGTGGATGATGATTATCAACAGAAAATAAGTATGCTGGCGCAGCAATTCTCTACTAACATCTCAATATATGTTATGGATGCCGAGGGGCTAAAGGTATTGCCCAGCGGTAATGCCTGGTCTCATGCGATGTATTTCCGTTTTATCGCATTTGAATATTTAGGTGAAAAAGTTGATTCACTCCTGTACATTGATGCAGACGTGATATGCAAAGGCTCACTTGTTGAATTGAGTCATCTCAACCTTGATGAGCATGTTGCTGCGGTAGTAAGGGACGTCGATGATAGTCCTGCCAGAGATATTGAGAAAAATAGTGATTATTTTAACTCTGGTGTGATCTATGCGAATCTTAAAAAGTGGAAAGAGCAGAACTTTATTGGTGCTGCATTTGATATCCTCCTGGATAAAAATCAGAAACTCTCTTTCCCCGATCAGGATGTTTTAAATATTCTTTTCTTAAATAAAGTGATCTTTTTACCGCGTATCTACAATGCGATATATGGTATAAAACAAGAGTTAAAAAGCAAAGATATATCACGCTATAAAGAATATATAACGGCGGATACCATTCTTATTCACTATATTGGGGTAACTAAACCCTGGAATTCCTGGGCAAATTATCCGTCTGCACAGTATTTTGTGGAGGCATGGAAGGCTTCACCATGGGCGAATGTGCCGTTGTTGCCTGCCAGAACGCCAAAGCAGTATAAGAAGAAGTCACGTCATGAAAGGCTACAGGGTAAATATATTGCTTCAATTATCAGCTACATAGGCTATCTGGCCGAAAAAGTCAAAGGTAAGTAAAAAAGCTCCCCGAGGGGAGCTTTTTTTAATGAATCTTGGTTTTGAGGTACTTTGCGTACCATTTTATGGCGGTAAAATAATTACCTTTTTTTGCCGCCTGACGGGAGTACACCCGATAATCGGTAGGCCTCATACGAGGGGCATAAGAGCGTAACTCTGCATTCCGCCAGGGCGTGAAATGGTGGTAGAAAACATAAAGCTGTTGCGACAGCCCCGTATGTTCTTTATACCACGGCTTTCTTCCGCCCGTAAAATGAATGATTCTTGGCAGCGTGTCACTGTGATAGAAGAAATTTTCTTTCTGTTCGTCAGTAAACCAGTTAAACAGGAAATTCCAGCGGTTATCAATAAACGTAATATTGCCGTTCATTGCAATGTTGAGTGCGTCCTGATCAAAGTAAGGCAATGATTTTCCTTGCTCAAATAACACGGTATTTGCTTTATGTTCAATGTCATGCTTAATCCAGTTCGTGACATTAATATAAAGGAAACCAGCGTTAAAATAGTGATCGATGCTCAGCCCTAATCGCCGGGCGTGTTTATTATCATGAATGTTGAGAGAGTCATGGCTGACGGCGCAAACAACATTATCAATATCAACGCTGTTAATCTCACTGAGTGAGTCAAAGCATAGCGTATCGGCATCAAGATAGATAAAACGTGCTACTTTGTCTTTAAGTAAACGGGGCACAGCCAGACGCATATAAGTTGAGCGATTGAGATGTTTTATCGCAAAATCATTGTTATATTTTTCAATATCAGCCTTATCGATCGTGATAACCTGAATTTTATTACTGGTCGACTGTAGCTTCGCAATGTCTTCATCACTGACATCATAGACAAAGACAAAAAATGCGAGAGATTGCTCAGGGTTATTCATTATGACAGACATAATGGATACGGCAACATACTCCAGATAATTAGCATCTGTGCAGTAGGCAATATTAATTACGTTAGTTTTGTTATCCATTTACGCTGTCTCATTTCCTTCAACCGGGTTGCTATCATGGAGCACGGTGTCGATAGCGTCAATAACTGCGTGTTCTGGTATCCAGGTCAGGTATTTCCGGGATCTGTCCAGTTCTGCCCGGGTCGGCATTGGATGATAATCGCCTGCCCAGATCAGCGCAGCTTTATCTGACCAGGGTTTCCACTGTTGATAATTTGTGGCGCCAAACAAACATACCTGCGGCGTACCTAATGCGGCAGCCATATGCATGGGGGCGGAGTCCACGCCGATATACAGTACTGCATGATCGATTAACGCCGCCAGTTGCAGGAAGGTCGTTTTACCTGCCACCGTCAGGTCTGGTGGTGATTGACACAGTCCGGCGATACGCGCTACCTGCTGCTGTTCTTGTACTGCGGGTCCACAGGTCAGGTAAACATGCAGACCGCGTTGCTGCAAATAATCTATGACATGCGCAAATTTCTCATCATCCCAGCACTTAAAGGACTGTCTTGCAGTGGGTTGAATCACAACGTATTTTTGCGTGGGAAGCGCGGGAAGCTGAGTCAGTAAATATTGATAGTCACTCTCGCGATAGCAGAGCAACATCTCTTTTTTGAGCTCGCTTTCACTAAAGTCGAGGCCTTTTAGAATGGATAAGTTTTGCTCAACAATATGAGTTCCGGTTGTTGGTGTGACTTTTGTAAAAAGGCAATTCCACTGCTTCTTGTCCCTTTTAAAGGCAATAGAGGGGCGGCGTAGGGAAGCGATAAGTGCGCCAATAGGCCATTGCTCGGTTAAGTTGACAATAAGGTCATAGTGGTTTTTTTTCAGCTGGCGGCGTACCGATATATAATTTTTAATGGTTTCCAGCAGACCTTTCTTTTTTTCAATAAGGTAAAAGTTGTTGATTCTCTCATCAGCAGCCAAAATTGCCCTGGTGTCTTTATAAAGAAGAAGATCAATTTTTGCGTGCGGATAACGTGCCTGGATACTGGCAATAACAGGGGTAATGAGCAGAACATCGCCATAAAACTTAAGCTTGCAAATAAGAATTCTTTCTACTTTATCAAACATATTAACTTTCCTTGCTAACAAATAACATTTTGCAAGCGTTTATGGCTTTAAATCGTATTTTTGAAATAAAACGATCAATGTGTGGGTACTTCATTTTATAAATAACTTTTCTTTTAACGATGCTTGTATCACAGCATGTTAGTGCATCTTGAATGTCACTGATCATATCTTCTTCGTAGCGATAATAACCTTTCTTCTTGCGCAGCAACTTGCGTCCCTCAAGGAAGCAGTTAATGATCATTAATGTGGCTACAGTTCGTTTTTCATCATTTTCTTTTATATAGTCACACATTTTACGCATGGCGAAGAAAATATATTGCGCATCATTTTCAAGAATATTCTCGGTAATGCTCCGATCGTTTATTCGATAATAATATAGCTTGTTATCTATTTTTAAGATCTTATGGCATTTAAAGTATTGGAATGGACAAAAAATAATGTCCTCATAACGATGATGTTCTTCGAAGCGGTCTTGCCCAATAATGTCACGGCGAAAGAATTTTGTTACAAGGTGCCATTGACCCGCACGGAAAGTGGGTAATAACTGCGTTAAATTTTCATCCGTTAACGTGATTTCACTCTGTTTTACCGCATCCGGCTTATCTTTTTTGCATTGATAGAGATTATTAATGTCACGGGTTAAGTTGAATTCAACGATATCATATTTCTCTTCTCTTAATTTAGGGAGAAGAACCGAAAAATAATCCGGGCTAATAATGTCATCGCTGTCAACAAAGCCAATATACTTCCCTGTCGCATGTGAAAGCCCGACGTTGCGGGCAATCGCAACACCATGATTTTCCTGGTAGATGTATTTCACGTTGTTGCAATGATGTTCGCGATAAAACGCATTTATGCGTTCTTCAGTCAAATCCGTTGAGCCATCATTAATAATGATTACTTCTACCTCATTAGTGATGCCCTGATGTAAAGACGCCAGCGTATCCGTAATGAATTCGGCATTGTTGTATGCCGGTATAATAATGCTCAGCAAATAATCTGAAGCGTTAATCATGGCATAACTCTCTCATCGTGCCTGGTGTCAGCATCATCGCCGCGCATAATGCCAGCATACTGCTCAGAGTTTCACCTTTGGCGTATAATAATAAGTCGCTTAAACCATAGATAACTATAGCACTGGAAATGATGAATAACAGAGGGCTACGTTGTGTATAAGCTTTTAAAAACATCGCCAGATACAAAAAGAGCAGAGCGATGACGCCAGAAATCCCTTTAAGAGAAAAAGTATCAATGAATTCGTTATGCAAATGGATGTCGACGAACCCAAGTGCTCCTCTTAACGAGGTATCCTGTCGGGCAAAATCCCGCATTCCAGCATCGCGTTGTTCAAGTGATTGGCCCCAGTAGTGGTTTTTTCCAGCATCAATACCCGCTCGTTGCATCGCGAGTCGGGCGCCAATCGAGGTATTACTGTTATTCTTACTGTAAGAATGCATATCGGTTACGAAGCTGTTATAGCGCTTTTCAATCACCGATTTTAAAGGGATTGCTGCCAGCCCCGCGAGAACAATAAAGGCCAGTAACGTACGCAGCAAAACGGTGCGGTTATGCCGATAGTGTAAGAAAAATAGCCCTATGCTCAGAACCGGATAGACCAGAATGGCGGCGCGGGTTTGCGTTATAGTGATAACCGCCAGTGATACCAAAAAGTGTAATAAATATAGCAGGATTGTATGCTTCAGCCGCAAGTTGATGATGGCCTGTGACGCGAGTAATGCGACAAACGTCAACGCATAAGCCGCTCCTGTCGGATGTTCAAAACCCAGTTCGACACGGTAGTTAAGCGGATCTGGTGAGGTGAGGAGTTGATAACCCGCAAAAAGATACAAACCAACAGCCGTCGTAATCACCCAGTAGCGGGTTATACGATCTTTCATCGCACATGCGATTGGCGATTGCAGGGCTGTGACAATCAATGCGGCAAAGATCATCACTTTACCGCCGTTCTGATATGAGCGATAAGCGCCAGTAAAGGATGAGCCCGGCTCTTTAAAGATCTCAACCCAAATAATTTGTACTAAACCGAAGAGCAGCAGCATCACGGGTAACAGCAGGTTTTTCTTATCACTCAGAAGTGACTTGCTGTGTTTACCGATAATCGGTAGCGACAGAACCGCACATGCAATAAAAACTTTTAAAGCTTCGTCTGGATTGATCAGCAGCATCGCCAGGGTCGTCAGGCACCCGGCATAAAATAAAAAATAGATAACGTTAAACGGATTATTTTGCGTGCTGCGGATAAAGCGAGAAAACGTGTGTCCACGAAGCATGATTAATCTCTTTAAAAGTTATAGCAAATTAAAATCAAGCAATGATACTTTGACGGCATCCGCACTCAGAGTTGACATCTTCTCTGAATGACTCTTTTGCGCGCACTGATTCTTCCCATATCCCCCAATCAGTCCCGGATCGGTCGGGCCATACAGCGTGATATTAGGTCGATCAAGGGCGGCGGTTAAATGGCTAAGCCCGGTATCAACGGACACTACAAATTTTGCCCCCGCCAACTCGCGTGCGACCTCTTCCAGACTCATTCGTGGTAAAACATCCACATAATCAAATCCTTCCGCTAATCTTTTTGCCCGTGCTTCTTCATGGGGCGCACCCCAGGGCAGCTTAATGCGTACACCCGCATCACGCAGTTGGCCGATCAGATCTCGCCAGTTTGCTTCCGGCCAGTGCTTATCGTCTCGGGTAGTTGCGTGTAAAAATACCGCATATTGCCCTGCGTCTGCATTCAGATTGCTCAGGAAATGTTGCGCAATCGCATAATCGCCCTGGGACTGTGGCTTGCTGTACCCCAGGCTTTTGGCGAACAGCTCGCGGGTGCGTTCAACGGCATGCTGCGCTTTAGCGATGTGATGCTTTCGGTTGTAAAACAGGCTGGCCAGGGGCTCCCGGGCCGTACTCCAGTCCATGCCGTGCTTTACGCCGCGTCCCAGTCTTGTGACCAGCGCCGCGCTTTTTACCAGCCCCTGGGCATCAATAATCGCATCGTATTGCTGTGCCTGTACGGCATCGCGAAAGGCTTTACGTTCAGCTTTGATGGGCGCGGAAAACCAGGCCTTACGCCAACGGCGAATAGCGACGGGAATCACGCGATCGACAGCATCGTGCCAGGATGGAATTTGCGCGAATCCTTCTTCTACCACCCAATCAAACTGAATACCCGGGATGACTTGCTGTGCGTCAGTCAGTGCGGGCAATGTGTGTAACACATCCCCCATTGATGATGTTTTGACTATCAGAACCCGCATCCGTCAGGCTTCCTCTTGTAATAACAGACTATTGAGTTCTTCCAGGACACGCGTCGGCGTGATGTCAATCAGGCTCTGATGATACCCCTCCGCAGCATCCCCTTTGCGCACCTTGTGATAACCCGTAATCAGACGGATAACCCGCGCTTTATGCGAAAGTGGGGGAGTAAAGTCCGGGCTGCTGGGGCCGTACAGCGCGACCAGCGGACGGTTCAGCGCAGCGGCGACATGCATTAAACCAGAGTCATTCGTGACAACGGCTTTGCAGGCGGATAGAAGGATAACAGCTTGTTCCAGCTGCGTTTCTCCCGCCAGATTGCGGCACCAGGCCTGCTGCTCAGTATTCAGTGTAGCCAGAATTTCATTTCCGGCGTCATGATCTTTTGCTGAGCCAAACAAGACGATCTGGTGGCCTTCATCGATGAGCTGCTTTGCCAGTTCCGCATAGTGATAATGCGGCCAGCGTTTCGCCGGGCCAAATTCCGCGCCGGGGCAAAAACCGATCATCGGACGTTCAGCGGAAAGAGAAAATTCGTTGCAGATGAGGGACTTTTCGCCCTCGCTCACCTGTAGCTGCGGCCATAACAGAGGCTGCGGCAGATCCTGGGCAGTACGCATAACGCCTTTGTCGTAGGCCAGCGCCACATAGCGTTCCACCATTAATGGCCAGGCCTCTTTATCTAATACGCGCGCGTCGTTGAGCAGGCCGTAGCGCATCTCGCCGCGCCAGCCGGTGCGATGCGGAATGCCGGCAAAGAAAGGAACGAGTGCGGATTTAAACGAATTCGGCAAAACATAGGCGCGGTCATAGCGCTTTTCACGCAGACGATGACCGAGCTTGCGCCGCTCGCCAATTTCCAGCGCTCCGTGGCCAAGCGGCATGGGGATCGCGTCGCTGACCTCCGGCATACGCGACAATAACGGGCGGCACCACGCGGGCGCCATCACGTCGATTATCGCCTGGGGATAGCGCGCCTTGAGCGTGCGATAGAGACTTTGCGACATCATCATGTCGCCTACCCAGGACGGACCAATCACCAGTATTTTCATGTTTCTTCTTACGCGTCGCGATTCAGCCAGGCCATATACTCCGTTACGCCTTCGGCAACGGTCTTGAACGGTTTGTCATAGCCTGCGGCGCGCAGATTGGTCAGATCCGCCTGCGTGAACGCCTGGTAACGGCCTTTCAGTTTTTCCGGGAACGGAATGTACTCAAGGTCGCTTTTCTTGTGATAAGCCAGCGCGGCATCCGCCACGGCCTGGAAGGATTCCGCGCGCCCGGTGCCCAGGTTAAAGATGCCGGACACGCCGTTTTCCCAGAACCACAGGTTTACATCAGCCACGTCGCCGACGTAGACAAAATCGCGTTTGAAGTTTTCGCTGCCTTCAAACAGTTTCGGCGTTTCACCGTTGTTGAGCTGAGTATTCAGATGGAAAGCGACGCTCGCCATGCTGCCTTTATGGCCTTCACGCGGTCCGTAAACGTTGAAATAGCGGAAACCTACAATCTGCGAGCTGGCTTCAGGCAGGATCTGGCGTACATACTCGTCGAACAGGAATTTAGAGTAGCCGTAAACGTTTAGCGGTTTCTCATATTCACGAGACTCAATGAAGTCAGAGGTGCGACCGCCGTAAGTTGCCGCAGAAGAGGCATACAGGAACGGAATGTCACGTTCCAGGCAGTAGTGCAGCAGCTCTTTGGAGTATTGATAGTTGTTGTCCATCATATACTTGCCGTCCCACTCGGTGGTGGAAGAACAGGCGCCTTCGTGGAAAACCGCTTCGATATCGCCGAACTCTTCTCCGGCCATAATCTGGATCAGGAAGTCTTCCTTATCCATATAGTCAGCAATATTCAGGTCCACCAGGTTGACGAACTTGGTGCCGTCTTTCAGGTTGTCCACCACCAGGATATCGGTGATGCCTTTATCATTCAGGGACTTAACGATGTTGCTGCCGATAAAGCCCGCGCCGCCGGTAACGATGATCATAACTGTAACCTTCGAATTATGGAGTCAGAGACAATCTCAGACACGAATACTTCTTATCATATCACTACACGGCCCAGGCTTCAGCCATTCACCGATAAGCTGTGCGGGTACGCGTGATTTATGCTGCATTTTCAAGAAGTGATGATGCGTCATCTCGTATCAATGTATAGCTTTGGGTAATATGTGCTGAAATTTGCCCAGTCTGGAGAATCGCAATGCGTGGGGATTTTTATAAGCAGTTAACCAACGATCTGGAAACCGCCCGTGCGGAAGGATTGTTTAAAGAAGAGCGCATTATCACGTCTGCGCAGCAGGCGGACATCACCGTGGCAGACGGAAGCCACGTCATCAACTTTTGCGCCAACAACTATCTGGGGCTGGCTAACCATCCCGAACTGATTGCGGCAGCAAAAGCGGGAATGGATTCTCACGGGTTTGGTATGGCTTCAGTGCGCTTTATCTGCGGCACTCAGGACAGCCATAAACAGCTGGAGCAAAAACTGGCGGACTTCCTCGGTATGGAAGACGCTATTCTGTACTCTTCCTGCTTCGACGCCAACGGCGGCTTGTTCGAAACCCTGCTGGGCGCAGAAGATGCGATTATCTCGGATGCGTTAAACCACGCCTCGATTATTGATGGCGTTCGTCTGTGTAAAGCGAAGCGTTTTCGCTATGCCAACAACGATATGCAGGAGCTGGAAGCGCGTCTGAAAGAGGCCCGTGAAGCTGGCGCTCGTCATGTGCTGATCGCCACCGACGGCGTGTTCTCGATGGACGGCGTTATCGCCAACCTGAAAGGCGTCTGTGACCTGGCAGACCTTTACGGCGCGCTGGTGATGGTTGATGACTCCCATGCTGTCGGTTTTGTCGGGGAGAACGGTCGCGGTTCTCACGAATACTGTGACGTGATGGGACGCGTGGACATCATTACCGGTACGTTAGGCAAAGCGCTGGGTGGGGCATCTGGCGGTTATACGGCGGCGCGTAAAGAGGTGGTGGAGTGGCTGCGTCAGCGTTCCCGTCCGTATCTGTTTTCTAACTCCCTGGCGCCTGCCATTGTGGCGGCCTCCCTTAAAGTGCTGGAGATGGTTGAGGCGGGGAGCGAGCTGCGCGATCGCCTGTGGGCGAATGCGCGTCAGTTCCGTGAGCAAATGTCCGCTGCGGGCTTCACGCTGGCTGGCGCCGATCACGCTATTATTCCAGTGATGCTGGGTGATGCGGTGGTTGCGCAGCAATTTGCCCGCGAACTGCAAAAAGAGGGGATTTACGTGACCGGATTCTTCTATCCGGTTGTTCCGAAAGGTCAGGCGCGTATTCGTACCCAGATGTCTGCGGCGCATACCCCTGAGCAAATCACGCGTGCGGTTGAGGCGTTCACACGTATTGGTAAACAACTGGGCGTTATTGCCTGAGGATGTGAGATGAAAGCGTTATCCAAACTGAAAGCGGAAGAGGGCATCTGGATGACTGACGTTCCGGTACCGGAAGTCGGGCATAACGATCTGCTGATTAAAATCCGTAAAACAGCCATCTGCGGCACTGACGTTCACATCTATAACTGGGATGAATGGTCGCAAAAAACCATCCCGGTTCCGATGGTGGTAGGGCATGAATATGTCGGCGAGGTGGTCGGTATCGGTCAGGAAGTTAAAGGCTTCAGGATTGGCGATCGCGTTTCCGGCGAAGGCCATATTACCTGCGGCCATTGTCGTAACTGTCGCGGTGGCCGTACGCATTTGTGCCGCAATACTCTGGGTGTCGGTGTTAACCGTCCCGGTTGTTTTGCGGAATATCTGGTACTTCCGGCGTTTAACGCCTTTAAGATCCCGGATAACATCTCCGATGATTTAGCCTCTATCTTCGACCCCTTCGGCAATGCCGTACACACGGCGCTGTCGTTCGATCTGGTCGGTGAAGATGTGCTGGTTTCCGGTGCCGGCCCGATCGGCATCATGGCGGCGGCGGTAGCGAAACATGTGGGCGCGCGTCATGTCGTGATCACGGATGTGAATGAGTACCGTCTGGAACTGGCGCGTAAAATGGGCATCATCCACACGGTGAACGTCGCGAAAGAGAACCTGACCGACGTGATGGCTAATCTGGGCATGACCGAAGGGTTTGATGTCGGCCTGGAGATGTCCGGTGCGCCGCCTGCGTTTCGCGCCATGCTGGATACCATGAACCACGGCGGTCGTATCGCGATGCTGGGGATTCCACCTTCGGATATGTCTATCGACTGGACGAAGGTGATCTTCAAGGGGCTGTTTATTAAAGGTATTTACGGTCGTGAGATGTTTGAAACCTGGTATAAGATGGCGGCGCTGATTCAGTCTGGCCTGGATCTGTCTCCGATCATCACCCACCGTTTCTCCATCGATGAGTTCCAGAAAGGCTTTGATGCAATGCGTTCAGGCCAGTCAGGAAAAGTGATTCTGAGCTGGGACTGACAGCATCCTGCTGGCGGCCAGGTTTTCCCGAACCTGGCCGTAAAATGGCGTTTTTATTTTCCGCGCATCTTGCGGGATAAGCGTCTGAGTTTCTCTTTAAGCTGAATAAGTTTATAAACCAGACCCTGACCTTCAATATTCATATGGTATTTATTTTGTAATACTAAAATATCATTTGCCTGGCAAATTTTCAGACTTCCTTTGCAGGATAAGTCGATGATGCGCAATTCCCCGGAAGGTGTGCGGATAAAGTTTCCGGCATGAATATCATTGGAGGCCAGACCTGCCCGGTGCAGTTGCTGAATACACGCCTTAATATCTTTTTTATTGCTTTCATTAATATCATTTAATGGCTCCCCTTCAATATATTCATGAAGGGTATACACATCATAGCACTGGCGAAAACGTGTTTTCTCGGCCACACAGTAGAGATCGGCGGTACAGGCACGCACTTGTGGCGCCAGGCTGTCCAGTTTTTGGATCAGCTGAGAATAAAAAGGCCCGGAGAGAAAATTCTGAATCTTTTTCTCAAATCGTGGGTCTATTTCGCGATCGTTTTTGATGATGAACTTCCGTGACTGGTATTCAACAAGTTCTACGCTGCGGAATTCGTTGCCGCTGTTCAGCGGTTTGCCACTGATTTCGTTATTCATATACTTATCCATCAGGGACTTAAGGTCTTTATTTTCCTCTTTGTAATAGACCGTATAGCCCTTTTCATGTGTCTTACTGATGGTCATCACTTCCCTCAAGATAAGTATTCTAAATACGTATAATACGAAGGCGTAGTATACATGGTGAGGCTTCTCATCTGTAGGGTGTTTTGTGCGCCTTAACCATCATCTCCACTGGACTTAATAATTTCTTAATGAAAGCACGGTAGAAAGGGCCAATGTATTAAAAACTGACGGGCCATTCTATGAAAAGCAGCACAAGTACACTGAGTGTTATTATTCCGTTATACAATGCGGGTAATAGCTTCCAGGCATGCATGGAATCTTTGATTGCACAAACATGGAATGCGCTGGAGATCATCATTGTTAACGACGGGTCTACCGACAACTCCGTTGATATCGCAAGGCATTTTGCCGATACCCATTCACATGTTCACCTGTTGCATCAGGATAATGCAGGCGCGTCCGTGGCCCGCAACCGGGGGTTGGCTGCGGCGACCGGCGACTACGTTGCTTTTGTCGATGCCGATGATTTGGTGTATCCGAACATGTATGAAACGCTGATGACCATGGCGCTACAGGATGACCTGGATGTGGCGCAGTGTAATGCAGACTGGTGCATTCTTGAGACGGGGCATACCTGGCCATCCATCCCCACGGATCGCATTCGGTCGACAGGGGTATTAACCGGCCCGGACTGGCTGCGTATGGGGCTGGCTTCACGCCGCTGGACGCATGTTGTCTGGATGGGCGTTTATCGGCGCGCCCTTATTGAAAAACACGCGATTAGCTTTGTTCCAGGATTACATCATCAGGATATTCTGTGGACCACAGAAGTGATGTTCAATGCCACGCGCGTACGCTATACCGAACAGGCGTTGTATAAATATTTTCTTCACGATCAGTCTGTTAGCCGCCTGAAACGACAAGGTGAGCGTAATCTGCATTACCAGCGACACTACATTAAAATCACGCGTTTATTAGAAAAGTTGAATAGTGATTATGCGGATCGCATTCCCGTCTATCCTGAATTTAAGCAACAAATTACCTGGGAAGCGCTGCGGGTGTGTCATGCGGTGCGTAAGGAGCAGGACACGCTTATTCGCCAGCGGATGATCGCCGAAATATTTGCCTCCGGCATGTATAAGCGCATGATGCTTAACATACGAAGCGCGAAGGCGGCTTATCAGGCGCTGTTGTGGTCGGGTCGGTTATACCGGTGGCGTGATAAAACGGCCTCGCACCACCGCGTTGCCCGTAAAGCGATTAATCCGCGTTAGCGTTCTGGGGGGCAGCGATCTTGCCCCAGCCTTGCCACTGATGCCGGAAGTAGTTCACCATCGTGCTCTGCGTAATGCTTTCGCTTAACACGCTAAAGAACCGGCTGGCGTAGACAGGTTCTAACGGTTTCTTCGATTTACACACCTTCACGCCGCGGAACGGATTTCGCGGCGAATCCGGCGTACCGTTTTTCGGCGGCGTCAGATTTGGCGTAGAGGTATCTGTCTGCGGCTCGTCGAGCAGGCTGCTCGGACGCACCAGCGTAATATCCGCAGGCAGGTTATAGACCATCTGCTGAAGGACTCGCACCGTTGATGGATGCGGGTGCCCAATTGCGATAGCGGACCCGTTGCGACGGGCTAACTCAATGGCGCGATTAAACTGGCGACGAATATCCGCTTCGTTCTGCGTATCATCAAGGAACACTTTGCGCTTAATCACCTTCACGCCCGTCCCGGAGGCGGCACGCATCGCCTGACTGTTGCCAATGGTCATGCTGTCGAGGAAGTAAAGGTTATAACGCTCCAGCGCCTGCATCACTTTTTGCATGCCGAACAGGCTGGAGGTCATCGCGCTGCCCATGTGGTTGTTGAGACCCACGGCATACGGCACCTTATTCACCGCATCGCGAATAATGCGTTCAATTTCGTCGCTGCTCATCTCCGGGCGCAGCGTATCTTTCTCCAGCGGCTGCTTGCTCAGCGGCGCCATCGGCAGATGGAGCAGCACCTCATGCCCGCTGTTGTGCGCTTTGGTTGCCATTTCACGGGCATGTGGGGCATTGGGCAGGACGGCAACGGAGAGGGCGGACGGCATCGCCAGCACCTGATTTTCATTGTGCGGACGATAACCAAAATCGTCGATTACGATGGCGAGTTTGCCAGCAAAAACAGGGGAGGCGAATGCCAGCAGGCTGGCGAGTGAGAGTATTGTGCGACGAAAGTGAGGCAAAACTTATCTTCCCAACCACGGCTGTGGATTGACGGCCTGACCCTGGCGACGAATTTCGAAATAGAGTGACGGTCGGCCCTGACCGCCGCTGCTGCCTACAAGCGCAATAGGCTGGCCTGCGCGAACCTGTGTGCCAACGCTGACCAGCGCGCTCTGGTTATACCCGTAAAGGCTCATATCGCCTTTACCGTGCTCCACGACGACGACCAGACCGTAGCCCTGCAACCAGTCCGCCAGAATCACCCTGCCGTCCGCAATTGCTTTGACTTCAGTACCTTCAGACGCACCGATAACCATCCCTTTCCAACGTAGCTCACCTTGCAGTTGTTCGCCATAACGATGCAGCGTTGGGCCGCGAACGGGCCAGAATGCCTGACCGCGCGGTGAACCCAGACCGCCGGTACGGGACATCAACGATTTTTCGCTTTCGGTTGGTTTGTAGGTTGTGCCTTTGCGAGTGGCTTCCTGCTGACGATTGCGCACCGCCTGCGCTTCGCGGGCTTCTCGCTCCGCCCGGGCTTTGGCGGCCGCCTCTGCGCGTGCGATGCTGTTGCGCAGGCGGGATTCGTTCGCCCGCAATTCACTTAACTGCTGTTGCCCCTGCTGGATTGACGACTCAAGACCGGCGATCGTTTTCTGACGCTCATTACGCGCCTGCTCCAGCTTCGCCTGTTGGGCGCGTTGTTCATACAGCAGCGTCTGTTGCTGGCTCTGTTTCTCTTCCAGCGCCGCCTTCTGAGACGCCACCTCTTCACGCGTCTGTTTCAGTTCGGCAATGGTGTCCTGGCGCGCCTGGTTCAGATAACCGAAATAGGCCTGTAAACGCTGCCCGCGCTGGCTCTCTTCACCGCTAAGAATGAGCTGAATCCCCGTATGCTCGCCCTGGCGAAACGCCGCATCCAGCTGCGCGGCAAGGCTGCGTTCCTGAATGGCTTTTTGTTGTTCCAGCTTCGCGATAGATGCGTTCATCGCGTCGATCTGCTTATTCAACTGGGCAAGGGTATTCTGGGTTTCACGCAGTTTACGCGCGGCGGCGGAGATGGCCTCTTCCTGCGTTTTGAGCTGTGCGAGCAAACTGGAACGTTGCTGCTGTTGCTGGCGTACGGCACGCTCTTTGGCGGCGATATCCGCCTGGATGGATTTGAGCTGATCGCGGTCATCCGCATGGGCGGAAAAGGCGCACAACAATACGCCAGCGCTCAACACGCTGGCGTAAATCATGGGCCTGACTGAAAACCTGCGTGGTTTCACGGCCCGTGTAATGGAATTAAACGCCTTTCCCCTCATGGGGAAGGATTATTCCACGATGAACAGCGGCTTACCAGTCATCTCTTTCGGGATTTCCATACCCATCAGCGTCAACATCGTCGGTGCGATATCAGAAAGTTTGCCGCCTTCGACCGCTTTTACGCTTTTCGCGCCGACATAAATCAGCGGAACCGGCAGGTTGGTATGCGCGGTGTGCGCTTGGCCGGTGGATGGATCGCGCATCTGCTCGGCGTTGCCGTGGTCTGCGGTGATCAGCAGTTGGCCGCCAACGGACTCAACCGCTTTAGCAACCTGCTCAACGCAGTGATCCAGCGCTTCAACCGCTTTAACCGCCGCTTCCATCACGCCAGTGTGACCGACCATATCACCGTTCGGGTAGTTACAGATGATGGTGTCATACTTGCCGCTCCCGATAGCCGCAACCAGTTTTTCGGTCAGTTCTGCGGAACTCATTTCCGGCTGTAGATCGTAGGTCGCCACTTTAGGCGAGTTGATCAGGATGCGTTCTTCGCCTGCAAACGGTTCTTCTACGCCGCCGTTGAAGAAGAAGGTGACGTGGGCGTATTTTTCCGTTTCGGAAATGCGCAGTTGGGTTTTGTCGTTCTTCGCCATCCACTCGCCGAAGGTGTTTGCCAGCGATGCCGGTGGGTAAGCCACGGCGGTTTTGATATCAGCGGCGTACTCGGTCAGCATGACGAAGTTCAGATTAACCACTTTCTTACGGGCGAAGCCGTCGAAATCAGCATTAACGAACGCGCGGGTAATTTCGCGGGCGCGGTCAGCACGGAAGTTCATGAAAATCAGCGTGTCGCCGTCTTCCATCGCGGCATCGGCCTGACCTTCCGCGCGGATGACGGTCGCTTTCACGAATTCGTCGTTTTCGTCGCGCGCGTAAGCGGCCAGCAGGCCAGCAACGGCGGTATCGGCCTGGAATTCACCCTGCGCCAGCGTCATCAGGTCATAGGCCTGCTCAACGCGATCCCAGCGGTTGTCGCGGTCCATTGCATAGTAACGACCAATAATGGACGCTACGCGGCCTTTGCCCAGCGCGGCAAACTTGTCTTCGAATTTTTTCAGCGAGGATTCCGCGCTGCGTGGCGGGGTATCGCGGCCATCAAGGAAGGCGTGCAGATAAATTTTCTCTGCGCCGCGTTCTGCGGCCAGTTCGACCATCGCCATGATGTGATCTTCGTGGCTGTGCACGCCGCCCGCAGACAGCAGACCCATAATGTGCACGGCTTTACCGGTATTTTTCGCCTGATCGACCGCCGCCGTCAGTACCGGGTTAGCGAAGAAGGTACGTTCTTTAATTTCAACATCCAGGCGCGTCAGATCCTGATACACGATACGGCCCGCGCCCAGGTTAACGTGACCCACTTCGGAGTTGCCCATCTGACGGTCCGGCAGACCCACTTCCAGACCGGAAGCGTCGATCAGGGTATGCGGACGTTTTGCCCACAGAGCATCCATTACCGGGGTTTTGGCATTCAAAATGGCGTTATCCTGGCTGTCTTCACGGTAGCCATAGCCATCCAGAATCACCAGTACCATAGGTTTTTTAGAAACCGACATTGCGACAACCTCACACTCAATAGACAAAATAATTGCGTAATTTTACTACAGCTGAATCGATAAAATAGCCTCAGAAGATCAAAGAATGGGGCAGAGAGCGAGCCGGGGGCGGCGCGGATCGACGTTTTTTTTCCGTAGCGCCCCGCAAAAATGCAATCCATTGCACGCTCTGGCTGTATTTGCGCCAACGCGCAGGTATACTCCTTTCCTGGTTTTTTAATCACTGAGTCGGGAGTTGTTACCCCCCATGCAAGAAATTATGCAATTTGTTGGCCGCCATCCCATACTGAGTATCGCCTGGATTGCGCTACTGGTGGCGGTGTTGTTCACCACTTTCAAAGGCCTGATGTCTAAAGTTAAGGTTATTACTCGCGGCGAAGCGACGCGTCTTATCAACAAAGAAGACGCCGTTGTGGTGGATTTACGTCAGCGTGACGACTTCCGCAAAGGCCATATCGCGGGCGCGACTAACCTGCTGCCGAGCGAAATCAAGGCCAACAACGTTGGCGAGCTTGAAAAGCACAAAGATAAGCCTCTGATCGTGGTTGATGGTTCCGGTATGCAGTGTCAGGAATCCGCAAACGCACTGATCAAAGCGGGCTTTGAGAAAGTTTTTGTGCTGAAAGAAGGCGTTGCGGGCTGGAGCGGTGAGAACCTGCCATTAGTGCGCGGGAAATAACGCGTTACTCAACACGGGAGATAAGTCATGGCCAACATCGAGATCTACACCAAAGCAACCTGCCCGTTTTGCCATCGTGCAAAAGCGCTGTTGAGCAGTAAGGGTGTGAGTTTCCAGGAACTTCCGATTGACGGCGATGCCGTAAAACGTGAAGAGATGATCAAGCGTAGTGGCCGCACGACGGTTCCGCAGATTTTTATTGATGCACAGCACATTGGCGGCTGTGACGACTTGTATGCGTTGGATGCGCGTGGTGGACTGGATCCCCTGCTGCGTTAAAACATGCCGCAAGTATTTTAAGGACAACACTAAAGGGTTTTCTACACATGTCAGAACAAAATAACACCGAAATGGCTTTCCAGATCCAACGTATCTATACCAAGGATGTGTCTTTCGAAGCGCCAAATGCACCGCATGTTTTCCAGAAAGATTGGCAGCCAGAGGTTAAACTTGATCTTGATACGGCGTCTACTCAACTGGCAGATGACGTATACGAAGTGGTACTGCGTGTTACCGTAACGGCTTCCCTGGGCGAAGAGACCGCTTTCCTGTGCGAAGTTCAGCAGGGCGGCATTTTCTCCATCAGCGGTATTGAAGGAACTCAGATGGCGCATTGCCTGGGTGCATACTGCCCGAACATTCTGTTCCCGTATGCCCGCGAATGCATCACCAGCCTGGTTTCACGCGGCACGTTCCCGCAACTGAATCTTGCGCCGGTTAACTTCGATGCGCTGTTCATGAACTATTTACAGCAGCAGGCTGGCGAAGGTACTGAAGAACATCAGGATGCCTGATGAACCAAAGTAATGCTTCAATGACTGTGATCGGTGCTGGCTCGTACGGCACCGCTCTTGCCATCACCCTGGCGAGAAACGGCCACCAGGTTGTCCTGTGGGGCCACGATCCTAAACATGTCGCGACCCTTGAGCGAGACCGCTGCAACGTCGCGTTCCTCCCTGATGTGCCTTTTCCCGATACGCTACGCCTTGAAAGCGACTTAGCCACCGCGCTGGCGGCCAGCCGTAACATTCTGGTGGTGGTGCCAAGCCATGTCTTTGGCGAGGTGCTGCGACAGATTAAACCGCTGATGCGTCCTGATGCGCGCCTGGTCTGGGCGACCAAAGGTCTGGAAGCGGAAACGGGGCGCCTGTTGCAGGATGTCGCCCGTGAAGCGCTGGGCGATGACATCCCGCTGGCGGTGATATCCGGCCCGACGTTCGCTAAAGAACTGGCGGCGGGTTTGCCGACGGCAATTTCTCTGGCGTCGACGGACGAAACCTTCGCGGATGATTTGCAGGAACTTTTGCACTGCGGTAAGAGTTTTCGCGTCTACAGCAACCCCGATTTCATCGGCGTGCAGCTGGGCGGTGCGGTGAAAAACGTGATTGCGATTGGCGCAGGCATGTCTGACGGCATCGGTTTTGGCGCAAACGCACGTACCGCGCTGATCACGCGTGGGCTGACGGAAATGTCGCGTCTTGGCGCGGTGCTGGGGGCCGATCCGACCACCTTTATGGGAATGGCGGGTCTGGGCGACCTGGTTCTGACCTGTACTGACAACCAGTCGCGTAACCGCCGTTTTGGCATGATGCTCGGTCAGGGCATGGATGTTCAGAGCGCGCAGGACAAAATTGGTCAGGTGGTTGAAGGCTACCGTAATACAAAAGAAGTTCGTGAGTTGGCGCACCGTTTTGGTGTCGAAATGCCAATAACCGAGGAAATTTATCAAGTATTGTATTGCGGAAAAAACGCGCGCGAGGCAGCATTGACGTTATTAGGTCGTGCACGCAAGGACGAGCGTAGTCGCCACTAGCCGTAAGGATCTGTTTTATTAAATGACCCGGCCCGCGAAGAACGGGCCGGTCGTTAGCCTGATACCTGGAGTCAGCAATGTCATGTGAAGAACTGGATATCGTCTGGAACAATATTAAAGCCGAAGCCCGGGCTCTGGCGGACTGTGAGCCGATGCTGGCCAGTTTCTACCACGCGACGCTACTCAAGCATGAAAACCTGGGCAGTGCGCTGAGCTATATGCTGGCGAACAAACTCGCATCTCCGATTATGCCTGCCATCGCCATCCGTGAAGTGGTGGAAGAGGCCTACGCCGCCGACCCGGAAATGATCGCCTCTGCTGCCTGTGATATTCAGGCGGTACGCACCCGCGACCCGGCGGTAGACAAATACTCGACGCCGCTTCTGTATCTGAAAGGCTTCCATGCTCTCCAGGCCTACCGTATCGGCCACTGGTTATGGAATGAAGGCCGCCGCGCGCTGGCGATATTCCTGCAAAATCAGGTTTCTGTCACCTTCCAGGTCGATATTCACCCGGCGGCGAAAATTGGACGCGGCATTATGCTCGATCACGCGACGGGGATTGTGGTCGGTGAAACGGCGGTAATCGAAAATGATGTCTCGATCCTGCAATCGGTCACGCTTGGCGGGACCGGGAAAACCAGCGGCGATCGTCATCCCAAAATTCGTGAAGGCGTGATGATTGGCGCCGGGGCGAAGATCCTTGGCAATATCGAAGTGGGGCGCGGCGCGAAGATTGGCGCGGGCTCCGTGGTCTTGCAGCCTGTACCGCCACACACCACCGCAGCGGGCGTTCCGGCGCGGATTGTCGGTAAGCCCGACAGCGATAAGCCGTCAATGGATATGGATCAGCATTTTAACGGGATTCACCATACGTTCGAATACGGCGACGGCATCTGACTTTATGCCCGGTGGCGCTGCGCTTACCGGGCCTACCAGCTCCGTAGGTCGGATAAGGCGTCAGCCGCCATCCGACAAAAATCAACTACGCAATACCGCGCCAGGATACCCCAACTGGCGCCATGCCTCATATACCACGACCGACACCGCGTTCGACAGGTTCATGCTGCGGCTGTCCGGCATCATTGGAATACGAATTTTTTGTTCTGCGGGCAGCGCGTCGAGAATGGTCGCCGGTAAACCGCGCGTTTCCGGGCCAAACATCAGGTAGTCCCCATCCTGATAGCTCACCGCGCTATGGGCAGGGGTGCCTTTGGTGGTCAGAGCAAACAGACGCTGTGGGTTTTCGGCGGCGACAAAGGCGGCGTAATCGTGATGGCGCTGTACGGCGGCAAACTCGTGATAGTCCAGCCCCGCGCGGCGCAGACGTTTATCATCCCATGTGAAGCCCATCGGCTCGATAATATGCAGACGAAAACCGGTATTGGCGCAAAGACGAATAATATTGCCGGTGTTTGGTGGGATTTCTGGTTCGAATAATACGATATTCAACATGCTTAACTGCCCCCTTAAGTGCGGGGGGCAGAATAGCAGAAAATACGTTCACCCTCACCCTGTAGTAGGCCTGATAAGCGTAGCGCCATCAGGCATCCCCGATGCACATTACATTGCCGGATGGCGGCTGACGCCTTATCCAGCCTACGCCGCATCACCCTGCGTCAGCGGTGCCAGTGCGGCAGGTAAGCTCTTACCGAGTTCCTGCACCAGTGAATCACGGCTGATCTCGCTGATTGATTTTGCGCCGGTCAGCGTCATGGCGACTTTCATCTCTTTTTCGATCAGATCCAGCAGGTTCGCCACGCCAGCCTGACCCGCCGTCGCCAGCGCGTACAGATACGCACGTCCAAGCAGTACGCTATCGGCCCCAAGCGCAATCATGCGTACCACGTCCAGACCATTACGAATTCCGCTGTCCGCCAGAATAGCGATATCGCCTTTCACCGCGTCGGCAATGGCGGGCAGGGCGCGGGCGGAGGAGAGTACGCCGTCGAGCTGGCGGCCGCCGTGGTTAGAGACCACGATGCCGTCAGCGCCAAAGCGTACCGCGTCGCGGGCGTCTTCGGGATCGAGGATCCCTTTGATCACCATTGGGCCGTCCCAGAATTCACGGATCCACTCCAGGTCTTTCCAGGAAATCGACGGATCGAAGTTGTTCGCCAGCCAGCCGATGTAATCTTCCAGCCCGGTCGGTTTGCCGAGGTAGGCGGAGATATTGCCCAGATCGTGCGGACGACCGTTCAGGCCGACATCCCAGGCCCATTGCGGATGGGTTGCAGCCTGCCAGTAGCGGCGCAGGGCGGCATTCGGGCCGCTCATCCCGGAGTGGGCGTCACGGTAACGCGCGCCAGGCGTTGGCATATCGACGGTAAAGACCAGCGTGGAGCAGCCCGCCGCTTTGGCGCGCTCCAGCGCGTTACGCATAAAACCGCGATCGCGCAGGACGTACAGCTGGAACCACATCGGGCGTTTAATCGTCGGCGCGACTTCCTCGATGGGGCAGACAGAAACGGTGGAGAGGGTAAACGGAATCCCTTTCGCATCGGCGGCGGCGGCGGCCTGAACTTCACCGCGACGCGCATACATTCCGCACAGGCCAACCGGGGCCAGTGCAACCGGCATCGACAGCTTTTCGTTAAACAGGGTGGTTTCCAGGCTCAGATTGGACATATTCTTCAGCACGCGCTGACGGAGCGCCACCTCTGACAAGTCTTTCACGTTACGACGCAGGGTATATTCCGCATAGGCGCCGCCGTCGATGTAGTGGAACAAGAAAGGGGGCAGAATGCGTTGGGCTGCGGCGCGATAATCGCTGGCTGCTGAAATGATCATGCTTTGTTCTCCCTGGAAATCTCATTATGGTCACCGGGCAGGCGGGTAATACGCGCCTGGCGGGCCTGGTCTTCATCAAATCGTTTAATGGTGGTGTGGACGAAACTGAGATGCGCCATCATGGCTTTACGTGCGCCGTCGGCATCACCGGCCAGAATGGCGTCCATCACCGCCTGATGTTGTTCCGTCAGTTTTGAAAACACCGGCGGAACGAGATACATACGCTGGCGGCTCTGCTTCACGGATGATTGCAGGACATCAAAGAAGCCGCGCATGGTCTGCAACAGCACGACGTTGTGCGAGGCCTCCGCAATCGCGAGATGGAAGCGAACATCCGCCTGGGAGGCGAGGTCCGGGTCCTCACTGAGCGTGGCGTCGAAGCAGAGCTTAATTTTCTCTTTATCAGCGGGCGTGGCGCGCATCGCGGCGTGCCAGGCGGTGCTGGCTTCAATGGCGTGGCGGGCTTCCAGAATGTCGAAGCTGTAGTCCGGGTCGTCCGCCATCAGCGTTTTCAACGGCTGAACGATATTCTGTTCGGACCAGGTTTCATGCTGCCAGCGAACGAACGTTCCGCCGCCCCGGCGGCTTATCAGCACGCCTTCACTGACCAGTTTCGCTAGCGCCTCGCGCAGAGAATTGCGCGACACACCCAGTTGTACGGCCAGCTGGCGCTCGGCGGGCAACTTCATGCCCGCCTCCAGCTGTTGTTCTTCAATCAGCGCCCGCACACGAGAGGCAACCTCGTCTGACAGGCGTTTTGGCATCACAATCACGGAATCATCCAGGTTAAGACATAGGCCTGAAGTGTGGTAATCACACCCACCATGCAGGTGAAAATCAGGCTGTGTTTAACGGTAAAGCGGAACAGGTCGGACTCTTTCCCTACCAGACCCACTGCCGCACAGGCAATGGCGATAGACTGCGGAGAGATCATCTTACCGGTTACGCCGCCGGTGGTATTCGCCGCCACCATCAGCACGTCAGAGACGCCGATTTGCTGGGCGGCCGTCGCCTGCAGGGCGGCAAACAGCGCGTTTGATGAGGTATCAGACCCCGTCAGGAATACGCCCAGCCAGCCAAGGAACGGCGAGAAGAAGGTAAAGGCGCTGCCCGTATGCGCCAGCGCTAACGCCAGCGTAGAGGAGAGCCCGGAGTAGTTAGAGATAAACGCGAATGCCAGCACCATCCCGATGGAGTAAATCGGCAGCGCTAACTCTTTCAGCGTGCTGCCAAATGTCTGGATTGCGGCAGACGGTTTCATTTTCAGCCAGACGACGGACAGCAGCGCAGCGAACAGA
Source organism: Citrobacter sp. TBCP-5362 (assembly GCF_005406305.1). NCBI lineage: Bacteria > Pseudomonadati > Pseudomonadota > Gammaproteobacteria > Enterobacterales > Enterobacteriaceae > Citrobacter > Citrobacter sp. TBCP-5362. The sequence goes on from NZ_CP040234.1 coordinate 122,815, forward strand.
ATGGCCGTACCGGTAGCGGAGAACCAGTCGAACTTATAGACCGCAGCGTAGGCGGTTGCCTCATGCACCACTGGCGGCATACGGGCAACCAGCTTATCGAGATGCGGAACCGGAATATTAATCACCCAGTCGTACAGCGCGCCGCCTGGGGCAAACATCGCTTTAAACGGCGGAACGCTCCAGAGGGTAACGGTTGCAGTCAGGAACAGGAACGGCGACCATGCGCGAACGACTTGACCAACCGTGTAATGGGTGCGGTCCAGCGTCTGATCGACCTGTGAAGCGCCCATATCGCCAAAGCGGAAAATACGTACCGGCTGCCAGCGTTTCAGGAACAGCGTCAGACAGACCAGCGAGACCAGCGACGAGATGATGTCCGGCAGTTCCGGGCCGATAAAGTTAGAGCTGAGGTACTGGGCGATAGCAAATGAACCACCCGCCACCATCACCGCAGGCCAGGTCTCTTTCACGCCGCGCCAGCCGTCCATAATCGCCATGATCCAGAACAGCACGATAATGGTCAGGAACGGCAGCTGACGGCCGACCATCTGGCCGATCTCAAAGCTGTCCAGCCCGGTGACCTGACCGGCCACCAGAATCGGAATCCCCATCGCGCCAAACGCGACCGGCGCGGTGTTGACGATCAGGCACAAACCCGCCGCATACAGCGGATTAAAGCCCAGGCCGACTAGCAGAGCCGCAGTAATCGCCACTGGCGCGCCAAAGCCCGCTGCCCCTTCAAGGAATGCCCCGAAGGAAAAGCCGACGATCAGCATTTGCAGACGCTGGTCAGGGGTAATCGACAATATTGATGACCGGATGATGTCGAATTGCCCGGTTCTGACAGAGATTTTATAGACAAAGACGGCGGCGATAATGATCCAGGCAATCGGCCACAGACCATAGAAGAAGCCATACACCACCGCAGCCAGAGCGTTATCCACCGGCATTTTGTAAAACAGCAGCGCGACAGCCAGCGCGATTGCGACCGTCCAGGAGGCGGCGATGTAGCCTTTCAGCTTGAGCTTAATCAGCGCGAAGAAAAAGAACAGGATCGGAAGCGATGCGATCAGGCTGGAAATCCAGATGTTACCGGCCGGATCGTAGTTTTGTTGCCAGAGATTCATTGCAGGTCTCCTGAGGGTCACACGCATAATGCAATGAGTCTTTTGCTCATCTCTTTGTCACATTATGTGTAAAAGTGGCCCTGCCAATATTGGGATGTAGGGGTAATGACAATGAATGGTTAATCAAATGTTGCTTATTGGCAACGCTAGTGTAGGTGAATTTTAATGAACTGTGAACCAGTGATCGGATTAAGGGATAATTGGTTGGGCCAATTGAGGGGGGCGAGGGAAAGGGCGGGCCGGGCAAGCGTGCGCGTACCCGGCAGAAGGTTAAAACTCGGTTTTTGCGAAACCGGTCATCTCTTTCAGACCCATTTCACGGCCTAATGCCGTCATTGGGTGGACGACAACCAGACCGCGCACGCTTTTCTTCAGCTTGCCCATATCGGCCTGTTCTTTTTTGGTAATCGCGCGGCGAAACGGCAGGTTCATCAGCTTTTGCGCTTCTTTACTCAGCTTCTGGCTGTGAACGTCACGCAGGCGCACGATCTCGGCTTCCAGCGTGGCTTTCTCTTTTTCCAGCTCGGCATATTTGTCAGCGGCATCGACAAGGGATAGCGAGGCCTGCTGGTGGCGGATGGCGTCCAGGCGATCGCTCAGACGTTTAATTTCGTTTTTTTCGACTTCTTTCATGGGATAGCTTCTGATGGAACCAGGATGAATTTTCTATAGTATGCGCGCAGAGCGGGATTATTCACAACTAATGGGATAAAAATAATCAAATAAGGCAAGTATTATAATGCTAATTTATTGTGTAACGTCTTGATTTAATACTTATTTAATAAACAAAACGTGATGTTAACGGTTTCTGCATGGCGGTTTGCGATTAAGCACGTTTTCCCCAATAGAAAACCCTGTCTGAGCCTAAACTAAAATTAGCGGCCGCGCATTCCCCGACGCGGAGAATACATGGAGATATCATCATGGTTAAAATAGGTGACAACGTTCCGCTTCTTATTGATAAGGCTGTAGATTTTATGGCTTCGAGTCAGGCATTTCGGGAGTATCTGAATAAAACGCCGCCGCGCGATATGGTTCCTGATGAGGTGCCGAAGGCAAATGCGCAGATGTACCTGCAACGTCTGGAATATTATCGCCAGCTCTATCAGCCGCAGCCGGAAGAAAAACAGTAAGTGGTTGACGGTCTATTTTTGAAAGGCTTTTTTTAAGCTGATTTTAGAAATCAGCTCGGTCAGGGAAAGCACCATCGTTGAGCGTACCGCTTGCTGGTAGCGCTGAATTTGCATGGCGTATAAACCCGGGTCAGAGGTCTCAAAATGCGGCGGCGGCGGTAACGCCGTCACGCAGTGCAGTTCGCCAAACGGCCCGAGAATTTCGTCGTCGGTGAACGCATATTCATTACCGTCGTGATTCAGTTCTTCACGCAGCGCCATCAGCAGTTCCGCATCTTCGTATTCAGGGCGACTGAGTACCCCCAGACCGTAGATCAGTTTCAGACGTACCGAGAGATCGCCCAGCGGTCCATCGCCGTCGAGCAACGGTTCCACTGCGTATTTCACCGCATAATCGTCTTTGCGAAACACCTGAAGTACCAGAATATTCACCGCCTCGGTGAGTAACTCTACGGCGGTGATGAGGAAACTTCGTACGGTTTTGCCAGCATTCAGACGCTCAAGCACGCGGTTTTCAAAGGCCTGGGTTTGTTCCATTATTGCCTGCATATCTGACAATCTGTCATTCGGGCGCAGGATGACCTGCGCCGTATTTTGCCTCATTTGGTCGCGTTGTATGCGTTAACCGCCTCCGCTACCACTTCGCTGTTTACATCCAGCCCGGAAATTTGCGCCAGCGCTTCCTGCGGCCCTTTCTCTGCGATCAGCGCAGCCAGTTCCTGAGCCTGCGGATCGTCTTCGCTGGTAAAGTGCATCGCGGCAGCGATACCGTTGACCAGGTTAACGTGCGGCAGGCCGTATTCCAGCGTGCCCAGCAGCGGTTTGATCAGACGGTCGCCCGCACTCAGTTTACGCAGCGGCTGGCGGCCAACGCGCTCAACGTCATCTTTCAGATACGGGTTTTCAAAACGACCGAGGATTTTCTGAATGTATGCCGCATGTTTGTCGGCATCAAAACCGTAGCGTTTGATCAGCACCGCGCCGCTCTCTTCCATCGCCCCTTTTACCACAGCGCGGATTTTCTCATCGAGAATCGCGTCACGGATGGTCTGATGACCGGTTAATTTTCCGAGGTACGCGGTTATAGCATGCCCGGTGTTCAGCGTGAAGAGTTTACGTTCGACAAATGCCATCAGGTTATCGGTTAATTCCATACCTGGAATATCTGGCAGCGCGCCTTTGAACTGCGTTTTATCGACAATCCACTCGCTGAAGGTTTCCACGGTGACTTCCAGTGGGTCGTTCGTGGCGGAGGCGGAAGGCGGCACGATACGGTCGACGGCGGAATCGACAAAACCGACATGTTGTTCAACCCAGGCTTTGTCTTCATCCGCCAGGGCGTTCATCACATGACCTTTCAATTGCGTGGTGCCGCGCACCATGTTTTCGCAGGCAATGATGTTAAGCGGCGCTTCAATCCCCTGCGTTTTACGTTTAACCAGGCCTTTGGCGATGGCCGGAGCAATGCGTTCCAGTACCACCGGCCCAACGGCGGTTGTGACCAAATCGACCTGCGCAATCAGCTCAACCACGTCATCGCTGATGCTGCTCACGGCATTAACGCCGGAAACCGTATCAACCTGCTCATTTTCACCCACCACATGAACCTGATAGCTATGACGGGCATTCAGGGCGTCGAGCACGACCTGGTTTACATCCGCGAACGTCAGTTGTATCCCCGCGTCAGCCAGCAGTTTGCCGATAAATCCACGACCGATATTACCTGCGCCAAAATGTAATGCTTTCATAGTGTTAACCTTCATTAATGTTTTTACCCGAGAGGGCTGGGGTGAGGGACCGCATGGCTTCCCCCCTCACCCAAACCCTCTCCCTTGCGGGAGAGGAAACCGTACACCGCAGGCCCGGTAGCAGCGCCACCGGGCAACAGACTTATTTACGACCGGCCAGCAGTTCCAGCACTTCATCCACGCTGGTGGTATGCGCCAGACGCTCGATCACGGACTCATCATCCAGCGCGTTAGTCAGGCTGGTGATGACCTGGATGTGCTCGTTGTTACGCGCCGCGATACCAATGACCAGGCGGGCGATATCGTCTTCTTCTTCACCGAAGCGAACGCCTTCCGGGTACTGGCAGAAGACCACACCGGTTTTCAGCACGCGGTCTTTGGCTTCCACGGTGCCGTGCGGTACGGCGATAGACTCACCCAGATAAGTCGGGGTCAGTTTTTCACGTTCCAGCATGGCGTCGATGTATTCTGGCTCAACATAACCGCCTTTCACCAGTTGCTCGCCCGCAAAGCGAATGGCTTCTTCTTTAGTGGCGGCTTTACGACCCAGGAAGATGTTTTCTGCGCCCAGCTTGAACAGGTTGTTATCCCCTTCATCAAAGCTGTCTTTCAGATGGTCGCGTACTTTCTCTTCGTTGGTGTTGTGGCGCTGCGCGGCAACCAGACGTTCGGTCAGGCTGGTGTACAGTCCGCTATCCAGGAAGTTGGTCAGCGAAATGTGCTGCGCTTGCGGAACCTGGCGCATGGCGCGCTCGGTCAGGTCACGGTGAGTGATGACCAGGTCGACATCCGGCGGCAGGTTGTTGATCGCGCTGTTGGTGACGGAAATCTGGCTCAGACCCGCATCCTGAACTTTTTTACGCAGTACGCCCGCACCCATTGCGCTGGAACCCATACCGGCATCACAGGCAACGATGATTTTACGTACATGGCTCAGGTCGTTGGTCACATCGCCAGCGGACAGCGCGGATGTGCCTTTAGATTCTGCTTTCATGTCCTGCACGCGACGGGTTGCCGCGTCGATATCATCATCTTCTTTCACTTTGCTGGTTTTCAGCAGAATGGAGGCAATGATGAAGGAGACCGCCATAGCAGCGATAATCGCCGTGATGTTAGCGAAGTAGGCGCCTTTTGGCGTCATCGCCAGTACCGCCAGGATAGAACCCGGAGACGCCGGAGAAACCAGACCGCCGTTCAGGATGGTCAGCGTAAACACGCCAGTCATACCACCGAGGATAACGGCCAGGATCAGACGCGGGTTCATCAGCACGTACGGGAAGTAAATTTCGTGGATACCGCCCAGGAAGTGGATGATTGCCGCACCGCCAGCAGACTGTTTTGCGCTGCCGCGACCGAAGAACATGTACGCCATCAGGATGCCCATACCCGGGCCTGGGTTAGCTTCGATCAGGAAGAAGATGGATTTACCCAGCTCATGGGACTGCTGAATACCCAGCGGCGAGAAGATACCGTGGTTGATCGCGTTGTTGAGGAACAGGATTTTCGCCGGTTCAACGAAGATAGACGCCAGCGGCAGCATATCATGGACAACCATGAAGTTAACGCCGGCTGCCAGCAGTTTGGACAGGACTTCAACCGCCGGGCCAATGCCGAGGAACGCCAGAATCGCGAGGATCATCCCGATGATGCCAGCGGAGAAGTTATTCACCAGCATTTCGAAACCGGATTTGATCTTACCATCTACCCAGCTATCGAATTTCTTGATGCAGTAGCCGCCCAGCGGGCCTGCGATCATTGAGCCGAGGAACATCGGCATGTCCGCACCGACGATAACGCCCATCGTGGTGATAGCACCGACCACGCCGCCGCGCTCGCCGCCTACCAGCTTACCACCGGTATAACCGATCAGCAGCGGCAGGAGGTAGGTAATCATCGGACCAACGAGCTTTGCCAGCGTTTCGTTAGGCAACCACCCTGTTGGAATAAATAATGCGGTGATAATACCCCACGCGATAAACGCGCCGATATTTGGCATCACCATATTGCTGAGGAAACGACCAAAGCTTTGCACTTTGATCTTAATATCGGATGACATAAAAACACCCCTTCTTATGTTTGCTGTCGCGCAGGCTCGAAGCCCGAGGTTTGTTAATGTAGCGGCAGAGGTAGCCGGACCCTGTAGATAGTGCGAAATCTGGCACTGAATCGTTCAACTGTCCAGTTGCTGACTTGTTATGTGATTTGGATCACATGAATATAGGGTAGATGGTGGTTATTGATGTGATATTGATCACAAAATCGCTGTGTAAAAAAACAACAAACCCGGAATCACCGGTGGAAATAGCGTTTAAATGTGAACTGTTTCACATTTTTGATTTGAGGGTTTGTTGAATTTTTGTGATCTAAATCACAAGATATTTTCATCCGAAACCTGTGTGGTGTGATCTTAAGCAGATTCCGCCTCATGCTTCATTCTGATGTGTAATTGAGCAACCTCTCGCCGTGCAAAATTATCTTTTGGTTTGATGGCGAAAATGGCGGACTCGAATTATGTTCAAAATATCGGTGGAATCGTAATACGCCGCCTGTCATTTAACACTCTTATTAGCGTGAAGCCGGAGCAGGTATGTTTCTAAATTATTTCGCGTTAGGAGTATTGATCTTTGTTTTTCTGGTGATTTTTTATGGAATCATCATGATTCATGACATCCCTTATCTGATCGCTAAAAAACGAAACCACCCCCATGCTGATGCTATTCATACTGCTGGTTGGGTCAGTCTGTTTACGCTTCATGTTATTTGGCCGTTTCTGTGGATTTGGGCCACGCTTTATCAGCCTGAACGGGGCTGGGGCATGCAAGCGCATGTTTCACCACAGGAAAAGGAACCTGAGCCAGAACCGGAGCCTGACCCGGAACTTATCGCCTTGTCGAAACGTGTGGAAGCGCTGGAGCGAAAGCTGGCTGAGGTACAGTCCCCTGATATTCCCCCGTCGGAGAGCTAATCATGGATCTGTTGATTGTTTTGACCTACGTAGCATTAGCCTGGGCGGTATTTAAAATATTCAGGATTCCGGTGAACCAATGGACACTTTCCACGGCGGCATTAGGCGGGGTATTTTTAGTTAGCGGACTTATATTATTAATGAACTATAACCACCCCTATACTTTTACGGCGCAGAAAGCGGTTATTTCTATTCCCATTACGCCGCAGGTAACAGGTATTGTGAGTGAGGTAACGGATAAAAATAATCAGCTGATTAAAAAAGGCGATGTTTTATTCAAAATCGATCCCGTGCGGTATCAGGCGCGGGTCGACAGGTTACAGGCTGACCTGGTCACGGCCACGCATAATATACATACCCTGAAGGCGCAATTAGCGGAGGCTCAGGCCAATACCACGCGGGTGTCCGCAGAACGCGACCGCCTCTATAAGGATTATCAGCGCTATCTGAAAGGCAGTCAGGCGAGGGTGAATCCGTTCTCTGAAAGCGATATCGATAACGCGCGGCAAAACTATTTAGCGCAGGATGCGATGGTAAAAGGTTCTGTTGCTGAGCAAACGCAGATCCAGAGCCAACTGGACAGCATGGTCGATGGCGAGCAGTCGCAAATCGTCAGCCTGCGGGCGCAACTGGCCGAGGCGAAATACAATCTTGAACAGACGGTTATTCGCGCGCCGAGCAATGGCTATGTGACCCAGGTGCTTATCCGGCCCGGTAGCTATGCCGCCGCGCTGCCGCTGCGCCCGGTAATGGTTTTTATTCCCGAACAAAAACGGCAAATTGTCGCCCAGTTCCGGCAGAACTCATTATTACGTCTTGAGGCGGGAGATGAGGCCGAAGTGGTGTTCAATGCGCTGCCCGGCCAGGTATTCCAGGGCAAGTTGTTGAGTATTTTACCGGTCGTGCCCGGCGGTTCTTACCAGGCGCAGGGAACATTACAGTCCTTAAGCGTAACGCCGGGGATGGACGGCGTGCTTGCGTTGATTGAGCTGGAGCCGAATAGCGATGTGGATGCCCTGCCTGACGGCATTTACGCCCAGGTTGCGGTTTACTCCGATCACTTCGCCCATGTCTCCGTGATGCGTAAGGTGCTACTGCGCATGACCAGCTGGATGCACTATCTTTATTTGGATCATTAAGCGGGTCGTCACCTGCTTTTTAGTAAAAATGCCTGATGGCGCTATGCTTATCAGACCGACAGGAACAATGTCTGCAATGTGTAGACCGGATAAGGCGCTTGCGCCGCCATCCGGCAAAACTAAGGCAGGATTTATTGATACCACTTTATTTTTTGTTGGCAAAAAGGACACGGCATGAAACTCATCGGCAGCTATACCAGCCCTTTTGTGCGAAAGATTTCGGTTTTATTGCTGGAAAAGGGCATCACTTTCGAATTTGTGAATGAACTTCCCTACAACGCGGAAAACGGCGTGGCGCAGTACAACCCGCTTGGCAAAGTCCCCGCGCTGGTGACGGATAAGGGAGAGTGCTGGTTCGATTCCCCGATAATCGCCGAATATATTGAGTTACTGGATATTGCTCCGGTGATGATTCCGCGTGAACCGCTGGCCTCACTGAAAGTACGGCAGATTGAAGCGCTGGCGGACGGCATTATGGATGCCGGTCTGGTTTCCGTGCGTGAGCAGGCGCGCCCGGCGGCGCAGCAGTCTGAAACGGAACTGTTGCGCCAGCGCGAGAAAATCAACCGTAGTCTGGACGCGCTGGAAGGTTATCTGGTGGACGGGACGATTAAGACCGATACCGTGAATCTGGCAACCATCGCCATTGCCTGCGCTGTGGGCTACCTCAATTTCCGCCGCGTGGCACCGGGCTGGTGTGTGGACAGACCGCACTTAGTCAAACTGGTGGAAACGCTCTTTCAACGCGAAAGCTTTGCCCGCACGGAACCGCCAAAGGCTTGATGCGCATTATGTCCGCCTGAGCAAACTCACGGTACAATCCCCCTCATGTCGATATCCCTCTCCGCACTGGAGGGGGCCACCAACAGCCAGGCCTTTTTCATGACAACCGAAACGCGTTCACTCTACAGCCAGCTTCCTGCTATCGATCGCTTACTGCGTGACAGCACTTTTCTCTCTTTACGTGACACTCACGGGCACACCAGGGTGGTGGATCTGCTTCGCCAGATGTTGGATGAAGCAAGGGAAGCGATTCGCGATACGCAGGCGCTGCCCGCGTGGTGCGAGAACTGGGCGCAAGAGGTGAATATCCGGCTGGCGAAAGAGGCGCAAAGCGCGCTGCGTCCGGTGATTAACCTGACGGGAACGGTGCTGCACACCAATCTGGGGCGTGCGCAGCAGGCGGAAGAGGCGATTGACGCGGTGACGCAGGCAATGCGCGCTCCGGTCACACTGGAATATGATCTGGATGGCGCCGGGCGCGGACACCGCGATCGGGCGCTGGCGGACCTGTTATGTCGCATTACCGGGGCGGAAGACGCCTGTATTGTGAACAACAACGCGGCGGCCGTGTTGCTGATGCTGGCGGCGACGGCGAACGGTAAAGAGGTGGTGGTATCGCGTGGTGAACTGGTGGAGATTGGCGGCGCGTTTCGTATTCCTGATGTGATGCGTCAGGCGGGCTGTACGCTGCATGAGGTAGGCACCACCAACCGGACTCACGCGAAAGATTATCGTCAGGCGGTGAATGAAAACACCGGCCTGTTGATGAAAGTGCATACCAGTAATTACAGTATTGAAGGCTTCACCAAAGCGGTGGATGAGGCAGAGCTGGCCGCTATTGGGCTGGAGCTGGATATCCCGGTGGTGGCGGATCTGGGCAGCGGTTCGCTGGTGGATCTCAGTCAGTACGGCTTGCCGAAAGAACCGATGCCGCAGCAGCTGATTGCCGCAGGCGTCAGCCTGGTCAGCTTCTCTGGCGACAAGCTGCTGGGCGGGCCGCAGGCCGGGATCATTGTCGGCAAGAAAGAGATGATTGCGCAACTGCAAAGCCACCCGCTGAAGCGGGCCCTGCGTGCCGACAAAATGACGCTGGCGGCGCTGGAGGCAACCCTGCGACTTTATCTGCACCCGGAAGCGCTGGCGGAGAAACTGCCGACGCTGCGGCTGTTAACCCGCAGTGAAGCGGCGATTCAGGCGCAGGCGCAGCGGCTACAGGCGGCGCTTGCCGCACGCTTTAGCGCGGAGTTCGCGGTAAACGTGATGCCTTGCCTGTCGCAGATCGGCAGCGGTTCGCTGCCGGTTGATCGGCTGCCCAGCGCGGCACTGACCTTTACGCCGCATGACGGGCGCGGAAGCCGTCTTGAGGCGCTGGCGGCTCGCTGGCGCGCGCTGCCGGTCCCGATCATTGGCCGAATTTATGATGGTCGCCTGTGGCTGGATATCCGCTGCCTTGAAGACGAGACCCGGTTTATGGAGATGATGTTGAAATGATTATTGCAACCGCCGGACACGTTGACCACGGAAAAACAACGCTATTACAGGCGATTACCGGCGTGAATGCCGATCGGCTGCCGGAAGAAAAAAAACGCGGTATGACCATCGATCTGGGGTATGCCTACTGGCCGCAGCCGGATGGCCGCGTACTGGGATTTATCGACGTTCCCGGTCATGAAAAGTTTCTCTCCAACATGCTGGCGGGCGTGGGCGGTATCGATCATGCGCTGTTGGTTGTCGCCTGTGATGACGGCGTGATGGCGCAGACCCGCGAGCATCTGCAAATTTTACAATTGACGGGCAATCCGCAGCTTACGGTTGCGCTGACCAAAGCCGACCGCGTGGACGACGCGCGAATAGAAGAGGTGCGGGAAGAGATTCTGGCGACGCTGGGCCATTACGGGTTTGCCGACGCGACGCTGTTTGTCACCGCTGCGAATGAAGGGCGCGGTATTGAGGCATTGCGCGAGCATTTACGGCAGTTGGCGGGCCGCGCGCATCCCGGCCATCAGAGCTTTCGCCTGGCGATCGATCGCGCGTTTACGGTGAAAGGCGCAGGGCTGGTGGTGACCGGTACGGCGCTCAGCGGCGAAGTGAACGTCGGCGATACGCTGTGGCTGACCGGTGTGAATAAGCCAATGCGCGTGCGCAGCCTGCATGCGCAGAATCAGGCGACTGAACACGCTCATGCCGGACAGCGTATTGCGCTGAATATCGCGGGTGATGCGGAAAAAGAGCAGCTTAACCGTGGCGACTGGCTTCTCTCTGACGTACCGCCGGATGCCTTTTCACGCGTCATCGTTTCGTTAGAACATGCTGCGCCGCTCGTGCAATGGCAACCGCTGCATATTCACCACGCCGCCAGCCATGTCACCGGACGTATTTCCCTGCTGGAGGGCACGCTGGCGGAACTGGTGTTCGATACGCCGCTATGGCTTGCCGATAACGACCGGCTGGTACTACGCGATATTTCTGCTCGAACCACGCTTGCTGGCGCACGCGTGGTGACGCTCAACTCGCCGCGTCGCGGTAAACGTAAACCGGAATATCTGCAATGGCTGTCGGCGCTGGAAAACGCCAGGGATGACAGCGACGCGCTGGCGACGCATCTCGAACGCGGCGCGGTGAATATTCCTGATTTCGTGTGGGCGCGGCAGCTCAACGGCGACGGTATGCGCCAGCTTATTGAACAGCATGGTTTTATTCAGGCGGGTTACAGCCTGTTGAACGCCCCTGTTGCCGCGCGCTGGCAGCGTAAGATTCTGGATACGCTCGCGATGTACCACGAACACCATCGCGATGAGCCCGGCCCGGGGCGCGAGCGTTTGCGGCGCATGGCGCTCCCGATGGAAGACGAAGCGCTGGTGCTGCTGCTCATCGACCGTATGCGTGAAAGCGGCGTGATTCACAGCCACCATGGCTGGTTGCATTTACCGGATCACAAAGCCGGTTTCAGCGACGAGCAGCAGGCCGTCTGGCAAAACATTGAGCCGCTGTTTGGCGACGACCCCTGGTGGGTGCGCGATCTGGCGAAAGAAAAGGGCGTGGACGAGCAGGTTATGCGGCAGGTGCTGCGACAGGCGGCACAGCAGGGCATGATTACCGCGATCGTGAAAGATCGTTATTACCGTAACGATCGGATTGTCGCTTTTGCGAACCTGATCCGCGAACTGGATCAGGAGAGAGGCTCGACCTGCGCCGCTGATTTTCGCGATCGGCTGAATGTTGGACGAAAACTCGCCATTCAGATTCTGGAGTATTTTGACCGGACAGGATTCACGCGCCGTCGCGGAAACGATCATTTATTACGCGATGCGTTATTATTTCCGGCAAAAGAATGATACGAATTATTAAAATAGAAAATGAATTAATACAATTATTTTCTTGAATTATATAAAGCACAGCAGGCGATGAACCTAATGTGCTTTTTTATATTTTATAATGGGAAAATAACAACAGCGATCATATTTTCACGACAGGTTCATCCGTATGCTGCCAGCCTTATTTCAGTAATTAAGGATGGTACAATGGCTGCTTCAACATTTTTTATTCCTTCCGTGAATGTAATCGGCGCTGGTGCATTAAAAGAAGCAATGAATACCATGGCGGAATATGGTTTTCGCCGTACATTAATTGTCACGGATAGCATGTTAACAACATTAGGCATGGCTGGAGATATTCAGAAAGCGTTGCAGGAACGCGATATTTTCAGCGTTATTTATGATGGCACGCAGCCGAACCCGACCACCGAAAACGTGGCTGCCGGGCTGAAACTCCTGAAAGAACACGGGTGCGATAGCGTAATTTCGCTGGGCGGCGGCTCTCCGCACGACTGCGCGAAAGGCATCGCGCTGGTGGCGGCGAACGGCGGCGACATCCGCGACTATGAAGGTGTGGATCGCTCCGCGAAACCTCAGCTACCGATGATTGCCATCAACACGACGGCGGGAACGGCATCAGAAATGACCCGCTTCTGCATCATTACGGATGAGGCGCGCCATATTAAGATGGCGATTGTGGATAAACACGTTACGCCGCTGCTCTCCGTGAATGACTCTTCGTTGATGATGGGGATGCCAAAATCGCTGACCGCCGCGACCGGCATGGATGCGTTAACCCACGCCATTGAAGCCTATGTTTCTATTGCCGCAACGCCGATTACTGATGCGTGCGCGCTGAAAGCCATCTCTATGATTGCGGAAAACCTGGCGATTGCCGTGGAAGAGGGCAGCAACGCGCAGGCGCGCGAAGCGATGGCCTATGCGCAATTCCTGGCTGGTATGGCGTTTAACAATGCTTCTCTGGGCTATGTCCACGCGATGGCGCACCAGCTCGGCGGCTTCTACAATCTGCCGCACGGCGTATGTAATGCGGTGCTGTTGCCGCACGTTCAGGTATTTAACAGCCAGGTCGCGGCAGGCCGTCTGCGCGACTGTGCGGCTGCGATGGGCGCTAATGTAACCGGGATGAGTGAAGCCGACGGTGCGAAAGCGTGCATTGACGCTATCCGTCAGCTGGCGCAGCAGGTCAACATTCCGGCGGGTCTGCGCGACCTGAATGTGAAAGAAGAAGATATTTCGGTGCTGGCGACCAATGCACTGAAAGACGCCTGTGGCCTGACCAACCCTATTCAGGCGACCCACGACGAGATCATGGCGATTTACCACGCGGCGATGTAATTGAGTGATTGCCGGATATACGCATCGTGTCATTCCGGCGTCATGCCCGATGGCGCTGTGCTTATCGGGCCTACACTGTGCGGTAAGGTGAAACGGCTTAAACATCCGCTTGTCTATATCGTGACCGCAGTCGTAAAGCAGTAAAAGGCTGGCGAAGATTTCGCCAGTCCCGTCTAACCTTTGTAGTACCCCTACAGTAAGGAGACGGTCATGACCAATAATCCCCCTTCAACGCGTATTCAGCCCGGCGAGTATGGTTTTCCTCTGAAATTAAAAGCCCGCTACGACAACTTTATCGGCGGAGACTGGGTCGCACCGGTAGACGGCGAGTATTACCAGAATCTGACGCCGGTGACCGGGCAACTGCTGTGTGAAGTCGCCTCTTCCGGCAAAAAAGATATCGATCTGGCGCTGGATGCCGCGCATAAAGTGAAAGAACAGTGGGCGCATACGTCCGTGCAGGATCGCGCCGCGATTCTGTTTAAGATTGCCGATCGCATGGAGCAAAACCTGGAACTGCTGGCAACGGCGGAAACCTGGGATAACGGCAAACCCATCCGTGAAACCAGCGCCGCCGACGTGCCGCTGGCGATCGACCATTTCCGCTATTTTGCGTCCTGTATCCGCGCACAAGAGGGCGGTATCAGCGAAGTTGACAGCGAAACAGTGGCCTATCACTTCCATGAACCCCTGGGCGTGGTGGGGCAGATCATCCCGTGGAACTTCCCGCTGCTGATGGCGAGCTGGAAAATGGCCCCGGCGCTGGCGGCGGGGAACTGCGTGGTGCTCAAACCTGCGCGTCTGACGCCGCTTTCGGTTCTGTTGCTGATGGAAATCGTTGGCGACCTGCTCCCGCCGGGCGTGGTCAACGTCGTGAACGGCGCGGGCGGAGAGATCGGCGAATATCTGGCGACGTCGAAGCGGATCGCGAAGGTGGCGTTTACCGGTTCGACGGAAGTCGGGCAACAGATCATGCAGTACGCGACACAAAACATTATCCCGGTAACGCTGGAGCTGGGCGGTAAGTCCCCCAATATCTTCTTTGCCGATGTGATGGATGAAGAGGATGCGTTTTTCGACAAGGCGCTGGAGGGCTTTGCGCTGTTTGCCTTTAACCAGGGTGAAGTTTGTACCTGCCCGAGCCGTGCGCTGGTACAGGAGTCCATTTATGAGCGCTTTATGGAGCGGGCCATTCGTCGCGTCGAAAGCATTCGCAGCGGTAACCCGCTCGACAGCGTTACGCAGATGGGCGCGCAGGTCTCCCAGGGTCAGCTGGAAACCATCCTCAACTACATTGATATCGGTAAGAAAGAAGGCGCGGATGTGTTAACCGGCGGACGGCGCAAGCAGCTGGAAGGAGAGCTGAAAGAGGGCTATTACCTCGAACCGACCATCCTGTTTGGTAAGAACAATATGCGCGTCTTCCAGGAGGAGATTTTTGGCCCGGTGCTGGCGGTGACGACCTTCAGGACGATGGAGGAAGCGCTGGAACTGGCTAACGACACCCAGTACGGGCTTGGCGCCGGAGTCTGGAGTCGTAACGGCAACCTGGCGTACAAAATGGGGCGCGGTATTCAGGCGGGACGCGTATGGACCAACTGCTATCATGCTTACCCGGCACATGCTGCGTTCGGCGGCTATAAGCAGTCTGGGATTGGCCGCGAAACCCACAAAATGATGCTGGAGCATTATCAGCAAACCAAATGTCTGCTGGTGAGCTATTCCGATAAACCGCTGGGGCTGTTTTAAGCGCCGTATAACCACGTTGCCGGATGGCGGCTTCGCCTTATCCGGCCTACGGGAAACCGCACATGTAGGCCCGATAAGCGTAGCGCCATCGGGCAGATTTGCCGGAGAGAGTGAAGCCGCTGTTCGGTCGTTGGGAACCCGGCGCAGCATTATTAACTGTAATTTGAGATAAATATATAATATTTAATTGTCACATGCACCAGCCCTGTCTATTTAGCTTATACTGCTAATCGTTTGTCTTTAGTAATTACATTAATTTATACAAATATTTTTTTCAGCTATTAAACCTATACCCCATCAGAAAGGTGTGGGAAAAGAGTTGTGTCGGTTAACTATTGAAAATAAATTGCTTTTTTTTACACTTGAGGCTTACACAATAATCAAGGAGGAGGTGAACATGAGCAGGTATCTCTGGTTTAGCTCAACGTGAGTATCTAAAGTATGGAATATCAGTTACATGGATTTATGATTGGCAGGGAAATATTCCTTGATATTAACGAAGCTCGAATTTTCCGGCTGCCGGTTAATAAAATGGATAGCGTCATCTCTTTCTGTGGAGTGTTTTTTAATCGGACAATGCTCCATCTGTTTGTTTACCTTTTGGTCAATGCACGTTCTCAATATGTCTCAAAGGATGAATTACTCATCAACGTTTGGGAAAAAAATGAATTATGTGCTTCCACGCAGCGTTTATCTAAAGTCGTCAAAAATCTAAATAATAAATTAAGTCTGCTGGGGCTACCGAAGAATTCAATTGTCTGCGTGAAAGGAAGTGGATACATACTGGCACTGGATGATATTCAACCGCTTTATAGTGTGGTGGACAATGTAGATTATCAATACCGATATCGCTGAGGTCAGTAACCGTTTATTCCGTAGCGTGATGTCGCCTTCGGATTCTTACCCTGGACGTTTTACGCCCAGGGATTTTTTTATTGTCTTACTGCCCGTAATAGGCGTTCGCGCCGTGTTTACGCAGATAATGTTTGTCGAGCAATTCTGGCTGCATATCCGGTAGCTGCGGCGTGAGCTGGCGCGAAAACAGCCCCATATAGGCGCACTCCTCAAGCACCACGGCGTTATGCACGGCGTCAGCGGCGTCTTTCCCCCAGGCGAATGGCCCGTGTGAGTGGACTAATACCGCCGGGATCTGCATTGGGTTCAGACCGCGTTCTTCAAAGGTTTTGATGATTACCTCGCCCGTCTGGTATTCGTATTCCCCTTTAATTTCCTCCACGGTCATCAGCCGGGTACAGGGGATTGCGCCATAGAAATAGTCGGCATGCGTGGTGCCCCAGGCGGGCAGGTCAAGACCCGCCTGTGACCAGATCGTTGCATGGCGGGAATGGGTATGCACAATTCCGCCGATCTGCGGATAACGACGATAGAGCGCCAGATGCGTCGGCGTATCGGACGAGGGCTTTTTGCTGCCTTCAACGACCTTGCCGCTGGCGATCTCCACCACCACCATATCGTCGGCGGTCATGACGTCATATTCAACGCCGGAAGGTTTAATGACCATCAGTTTTCGCGTTTCATCGACGGCGCTGACGTTACCCCAGGTGAATGTCACCAGATGGTGTGCCGGAAGCGCCAGATTGGCTGCCAGCACCTCGGCTTTTAACTGCTCTAACATGTGAATCCTCCTTCCTGCATACGCGCTTCTATCCAGCGCCGCGCCTGGATAATTTCCAGCACCGGCTCTTTGGCCTTTTCCGTCCACATCTCAATCAAAAACGCGCCACGGTAGTTCAGCTCATGCAGCGTTTTGAAGATGCCGACAAAATCCACGCACCCTTCGCCGAACGGCACGTCGCGGAACTGACCGGGGCTGTTCTCTGTCACCGGTTGCGTGTCTTTCAGGTGGATGGCGGCGATGCGGTCAATACCGAGCTTCAGCTCAGCGGCGACGTCGTTGCCCCAGGCGCTGAGATTGCCGACATCCGGGTAAACGCTAAACCACGGCGAGGCGAGCAGCGCGTCCCATTTTTTCCATTTGCTGATGGAGTTCATAAAGGCGGTGTCCATGATCTCCACCGCCAGCATCACCTGCGCTGCTGCGGCTTGCTCCACCGCCCACGCCAGCCCTTCGGCAAAGCGTTGTTGCGTACTTTCGTCATGTTCTTCGTAATAGACGTCATAACCCGCCAGTTGAATGGTGCGGATACCCAGATCGCGCGCCAGGTGAATCGCTTTGGTCATGATGTCGCGCGCCCGCTGGCGTACGGCTTCATCGCGACTGCCGAAGGGAAAGCGACGATGCGCGGACAGGCACATTGACGGGATGGCCACGCCGGTTTCCAGCATGGCGGTCACCAGCGACGCCCGCTGCGTGGGGCTCCAGTCCAGGCGCGACTGGCGTTCGTCGGTCTCATCCACCGACATTTCGACAAAGTCAAAGCCGCAGCTTTTCGCTAGCACCAGGCGCTCCGGCCAACTGAGGTCTTTTGCCAGCGCTTTTTCATAGATACCTAACGGATGATTACGCATGCTGCTCTCCCCAGATGGCGTTAATTTGCGCGTGGAACCCGGCTGCAACCTGCGCCGGATGCGCCGCCCCTGCCAGCGCGCGTCCGGCGATAAATGCTTTGACGCGAATATCTTTAAACAACGGCAGATCGGCAGGCGTAATGCCGCCGGTAATCGACAGCTCCAGGCCAATGTCAGAAAGCGCCTTCATCCGCGCCAGATCCGCGTCTCCCCACTGCTGTCCGCTGGCCTGCGCGTCGCGCCCACGGTGGTAAATCGCCTGGCGCACACCGGTGCGATACCAGGCGCGGGCATCGTCCAGCGTCCAGTTGCCGAACAGCTCCATTTGAATTTCACCACCGCAGGATTGCGCGACGGCATGGCCTTTCTCCACCGTGGCGAGCGGTGCCGCACAGATAATCGTCATCCAGTTGGCGCCTGCGGCAAAAGCCTGCTGCGCGAGCGTTTCGCCCGCATCGGCCACCTTCCAGTCGGCAACGATGATTTTATCCGGGCACTGGGCGCGCAGCGCTTTCACCGCGCCAAGTCCCTCGGTTAAGCAGAGGATGGTGCCAGCCTCAACGATATCGACGTGGTCCTGTAACAGGGCGACATCGCGAAGCGCCGCCTGAAGGTTGGTGTGGTCGAGCGCCAGTTGCAGTAATGGTCGGCTCATAATGCGTGCTCCTTAATGCGGGCGTGGTAGCCCTGTAATGCCTGAATCAAATCCTGGTATTGGTGGTATTTGCGCTGATAAAGACGGTGCGCGGCCATGTCGGGCATCAGCGTGCGTACCGGGTGCCGTAAGGCGTGCTGAGCCTCGCTGAAACTGCGGTATACGCCGGTGCCGACGCGGGCGGCGAGCGCGGCGCCAAAGCAGCCGGTCTCTTCAACCTGCGGCAGTTCGATGCGCAGGCCGCTGACATCCGCCAGCATCTGCATCCAGACGTCGGAGTGCGCCGGGCCGCCGGTTACGCGCAGGGTGTGCGCCTCAGTAAAGCGTTCGCGCATACGGTTGAGATGGGTCATGTGGCTGAACACCACCCCTTCGTAAATGGCCTGTAGCAGATGCGCGCGGGTATGCAGCGCCTGCATGCCGTAAAAGCCGCAGGTCATCTCCAGCCCGGCATTGCTGCCGTACAGAAACGGCAGGAAAAAGAGTTCGCCGCTCGCTTTTGGCAGACTGGCGACGGCCTGGTTGATCTCGTCAAAAGAGAGTTCGCCCCATTGGGCGGTAAACCATTCAAGATTGCCGGATGAGGTAGGGCTGGCTTCGTGAACGATGTACTGCCCGTCGTTGACGTAGCGGCCATAGACATAAGGGTGCGCTTCGTGGTCGCGCAACCCCTCGGTGATCCCGCTGGTCACCGCCCAGGTGCCCATCACTGCGTTGAGGGTGAATTCATCTTCAATACCGGCGCAGAGCGCGGTGGAAACCACGTCAAACAGACCGCCGACGACGGGCGTGCCCGCCTTCAGACCGGTGATGGCGGCTGCCTGAGCAGTGATCTCCCCGCATATTTCGGCTGACCCCATAATGGGGGGCAGCGCATCGTCGATTTCACTGATGCCCAACCATTGGGTCAGGCGCGGGTCATACTGCCCGCTGCTCATGTTGTAGAGGTTGGACTCAGAAATGTTGCTCTCTTCGCACCCTTTTATGCCGGTTAAACGCCAGCGCAGATAGTCATGCCCCATCATCACGCAGCCAATTTGTGCGTAACGTTGAGGGTCGTTCTCTTTAATCCAGCGCAGCAGAGAGGCGGGATGCCCGGTCCACAGCGTCTGACGGGTAACGGGGTAAAGCTGTTCAGGAATGCCGTCCTGCTGCCAGCGCTGGACAATCTTCAGCGCCCGGCGGTCGGAAGAGAGAATGGCGCTGCCCAGCGGCTGATCCTGCCTGTCGAGCAGAAACAGTCCTTTACCCTGAGCGGAGATACCGACGCCTTTAATTTGCTCGCCGGAGATGCCTGTACGCTGCAAGAGCCCGGCAATGGTGGCTGCACACTGTTGCCAGAGCTGGTGCATGTCGCGTTCGGCGTAACCCGGCAGTGGCGTTGCCGTCTGTAACGACTGCCGGTTGATCCCATGCTCATGACCTTTGGCGTCATACAAACCGGCTTTCAGATAAGTACCGCCACAATCGATGCCCAGCCAGAAGGCCTCTTTCTCTCTCATCTTTCATGTCTCATTTTTGCCGGATGGCGCCACGCTTATCCGGCCTACGGGTTTTGTAGGCCCGGTAAGCGCTGCGCCCCGGGCATGGTGTTACGCGGCGTGTTTACGCGGACTCATTGTCTTTGCCGGTGTCGAACCCGCATCGCATTTCGCGGGCAGCAACAGCGCCAGCAGCGCGGCCAGCGCCAGGGAGATCGCCAGGCAATAGACGCCCGCATCTTTGCTGTACAGCGTGATCAGTACGCCAACCGCGTAGGGGCCGCAGAAGCCGCCGAGGTTGCCAAGCGCGTTGATAACGCCGCGTGCGCCGCCCGCCATCTCGGCGCTGAACAGACGTGCCGGGATCGTCCAGAAAACGCCCGCCGCCGATTGCAGGAAGAAGCCGCAGCCGACCAGCGCGGCATAGGCCAGCCAGATTTGGTTTTTCAGCGCCACCGACAGGAACATGCACAGGGCGAAGCCAATCAGCGGCAGGCAGACAAACAGTTTGCGTTTACCCGTGCGGTCGGAAAGGAAAGAGAACAGGAACATCCCGGCGATCGCGCCGACGTATGGCAAAATGGCGAGCATACCGACTTGCCCCATGCTGCTGTGGGTCAGCTCTTTGAGGATGGTTGGCAGCCAGAGGGTGTAACCGTAAATCCCGGTCTGATAGAAGAAGTTCAGGGCGATAAGTTGCCACATGGTTTTGTCGGAAAGGACCGCGCTGAGAGAGGCGTTTTTGACTTCGCTTCCGGCAATGGCTTTCTGTTCTGCGGCGAGGGTTTCCACCAGATAGTTTTTTTCCGCCCCGGAGATCCAGCGGGCTTCCTGCGGCCGGTCATAAATGGTGTACGCCCACAACACCAGCACGACGAGAGAGAGCAGACCTTCAATAATGAACAGCCAGCGCCAGTCGAGTACGGTGATTATCCAGCCGGAGAGCGGGGCGGTGATAATCCCGGCAATCGGCACAAACATAATCACAATGGCGTTCGCACGACCGCGTTCAGCGTCCGGGAACCAGTTGCTGATCATCGTCAGTACGACGGGCAGCATACCGCCTTCCGCCACACCCAGTAAGAAACGCAGGGCAAGCAATTGATACTGGTTGGTGATTAAGCCTGTGAGGACGGAAATAACCGCCCAGGCAACCAGCGACCAGCCGATAAATTTCTTGCCGCTGCCGTGAACGGCGATTTTGCCGCCGGGAACCTGTAAGAACAGATAGCCGATGAAGAAAATCCCGCCAGCCAGACCGGCCATAGTGGCGGAAATACCTAATTCGGCATCCATTCCGCCAGGCATCGCGAAAGCAATATTCACGCGGTCCATATAAGAAATAATACAGGTAATCAGAATGGGCGGAATAATTCGCAGCCAACGCTGACGAGGTATATCTTTTTCTGTAGGGCGAGAGGTCATATTCATCTTCGTATTCTCGTAAAGTAAGTATTCTGGCGATGAAAAGTAAATTATTTAATGCCTGATGACGTTTTGCTTATCAGACCTACGCCGCCATCCGGCAACGTCTTATTATTTGGCGTTATTTAATGCCGTAATGCCGTCGCGTAATATCGCTACGCGGTGACTGACGTCGGCATTAGCGTTAATTTCCAGTAACTTAATGCCCATGAATTGCAGAACGTCTGTTCCTGCGCAGGTCAGTAATTCACGGGCATGTTCTTGCGTCATCATGCTGTCAGGGCAGAAAGGCGCGAAAGGCGCATGTAAATCCTGCCATTCGCCGTATTCACCGCTTTGCGTTGTACCGGAGAACATCAGCGCGCCGAGTTTGCCAGCCTGTTTCACCTGCTGCGTATGGGTCAGTGGCAGGGTGGTGTTGCGTCCTTCAATGGCGGAACGCGCCCAGTTAATGCAAACGCTGATGTCGTAGTCGGCAATCACCTCCAGCACGTTGTCCAGAGGCAGGAATCCTTTGCGCGGCGCGGCGCTGGTCATCGCGTCGCAGTGTTCCAGCACCAGGTCGCACGGCCAGTCCCAGCCAGCGATCTCTTTCACTGAACGGGCAAATGCGTCCGTTGCCTGTGCGACGTTTGGGTTATCGGCCAGCGGTGCGGCGTGCAGCTCAAGCGCGATCACTTTCCCGGCGCTTGCCGCGTTGATTGTCGTGATCTTCTGGTAAAGGTGGCGATAGTACGCCACACAGGCCTGACGCTGATCTTCATTGCTGGAGGCCAGCCCAAAGCCGCGGTTTTCACCGCGACGGCGCATGGTTTCCATAATCGCCGTCACGACGATTTGCCAGTTGCCTGGCGTATGGCGCAATAACCACGCGTCGCCGAGTGGGTGAAGATGTTCAAGGCAGGGTTGCTCCAGCCCACGAATATCAGGAGTATCGGAGAGTTGCCGCCAGAATTCCTTCTCTTCCTCTTCACTCTTTTGGTGAAATGAGGGTGCACAGGGATACGCACCGATAATATAACCGGTATTGTTCGTTTTCATGTTGTGCTCCAAAGATAACGTTTTATAAAGCGGATATTGCCACTTTAACGACGATTTTCCGTATGGGTGTCGCGACCGTTTTATTGCAGCCAGGGCGATGAACATCCTGCGGGAAAAAAATAGCGTAGCTTCCCGGAACCATTTCAAAGAAAGATTCATGTTCACTGTCGTGATAGAAAATAATATCGCGCTGTTCTAATAACGATTCGCTGATTTGGTTATTACCGGTGTCGATGGCAACCCCTATTTTTTCTTCACCCCAGGCGAGAAACTGAATATCCAGATAACGGCGATGAACTTCTGGACGGTTTTCAGCCGCAGTGCGGGTGGTTAAATCAATTATCTGGGCAAAAATATTTTTGCCGTCGATTTCCACCACCCCAGGGTCCAGCGTGCGAAAGTCGGTGGTGCGTAAGAAATCGAGCGCCTTTTCAATCGCGTCTGGCAGACGACACGGATTGGGCTGTGCGATATGTCCAAATATCATGCTATGCCTCCTTACAGCGCCTGGATTTTGGCCCATACGCTGTCATCGACGGTGATGCCGTTGCGGCGATTCTCATCCCGCAGCCGGGTAAATTCGTGGCCTGGCAGACGGATTGCCACGTTCTCATCGGCGCGCTCAGCGGTGGTGACGAAATCCATAATGCGCTGGAGTTTGGCATCGCGCGTGGCGCCATCAATCAGCTTATCGACCTCAATAGCGATGAAGATCTGCGAAACGCCGTATTCGTCGCTGTTTTCCTGGGTAACTTCGGCAACGGAAGCGCCGTCGGAAAGCAGGGTGGCGATCATATCCAGCACAATCGACAGACCTGATCCTTTCCAGTAGCCCATCGGCAAAATGCGGCGATTTTTTTCGATCACGCCAGGTTCTTTGGTCAAATTGCCTTCATCGTCGAACCCGCCGTCCACCGGCAGCTCACGTCCCGCCAGCCGGTTTACCTCTAACATGCCGTAGGAGAACATCGACATCGACATATCGATCATGGTGATTGGCGATGAAGGGATGGCGACAATCAGCGGGTTCGTGCCAATACGGCACTCTTTTGACCCCCACGGCGGCATCACGGCGATAGAGTTGGTCCAGCAGATGCCGATGTAGCCTTTTTCCGCCGCCTGCCAGCCGTAGCTGCCGCCGCGCATCCAGTGGTTGGCATTGCGTAACGCCACCAGGCCGATGCCGTGGTCGGAAGCCAGTTCAATGGCGCGATCCATCATTTTTTTCGCCGTCAGATTGCCGATGGATCGCTGAGCATCCCACTGCTCAATGGCGCCAAGGCTGGTGATGCGCTGCGGTCTGGCATCAGGAATGATGTCGCCATTATCCAGTTGTTGAATGAAACGGGGAAAGCGATTCACGCCATGCGAATAGACGCCGGATTCTGTGGTACGGGCAAACATCTCTGCACAGGCGTCAGCCGTTTCCGCCGCAACGCCGCGCGCCAGCAGCACCCGATTGAACGCCTCTTTTAACTGCTCAAAAGTCACTTTCATTCCTGCTTCTCCCGTTTATTTTTGACCGCTTTTTTATCTTTAAATTTCACTATGCGAAATCTGATTTCAAATATAGCGATCAAATTTTGACAGATCAACGGGGTGGTCTATTTTTTAAAATCATCAAAATCAAATAGTTGTGTTTTTTCGGTTCAGATCGTGAACTGAAACACACTTTGCGTTACCATCAGAGCGCGACGAAAAGGGGAGCGGAAGCGATGGGCATAAAAGAGAGCGAAATGACGCAAGAAAAAGAGAGGCCAGCCGGTAGTCAGAGCCTGTTCCGTGGTTTGATGCTGATTGAGATCCTCAGTAACTACCCGAACGGATGCCCGCTGGCACACTTGTCTGAACTGGCCGGGCTGAACAAAAGTACCGTGCATCGACTGCTACAGGGGTTGCAGTCCTGCGGGTATGTCACCCCCGCGCCTGCCGCCGGAAGCTATCGTCTGACCACTAAATTTATCGCTGTCGGGCAGAAAGCCCTGTCATCACTGAATATCATTCATGTGGCTGCACCGCATCTTGAGACGCTGAATATCGCCACTGGCGAGACCGTCAACTTCTCCAGCCGTGAAGACGATCATGCCATCCTGATCTATAAGCTGGAGCCGACCACTGGCATGCTGCGCACCCGCGCCTATATCGGTCAGCATATGCCGCTGTATTGCTCTGCGATGGGGAAGATTTACATGGCGTTCGGCCATCCTGACTATGTGGAAACCTATTGGGAAAGCCACAAGGATCAGATCCAGCCGTTGACCCGTAACACCATTACCGGGTTGCCGGCAATGTATGACGAGCTGGCGCAAATTCGTGAAAGCGGTATGGCGATGGATCGCGAAGAGAATGAGCTGGGCGTTTCCTGCATTGCCGTGCCGGTGTTTGATATTCACCATCGGGTGCCATACGCCATCTCTATTTCGCTTTCGACGTCCCGGCTTAAGCAAATTGGCGAGAAAAATCTGCTCAAACCCCTGCGTGACACCGCGCAGGCGATCTCGAATGAGTTGGGTTTTACCGTGCGCGATTAAGGCAGGCGCCCGGAAGATGATGGGCATCTGACAAAATTTAATCGTTTCCCTCGTCGGATCAAAGCAGCGATCGCGCCCTCTCTGGCACTCTGGGGTTTTACGCAGGTGGAGAGGGCAATGAACCGATTTATCATGGCGGATGCGGCGAAATGTATCGGCTGTCGTACCTGTGAGGTTGCCTGCGTAGTGGCGCATCAGGAGAACCAGGACTGTGCGGCGGTGTCGTCCGGGGAATTTGTCTCCCGCATCCGGGTCATTAAAGACGATGCGTTTACCACGGCGGCGGCATGTCGTCAGTGTGAAGATGCCCCCTGCGCGAACGTGTGCCCAACGCAGGCTATTCGTCGCGATCATGGGCACATCTTCGTGGAACAAGCGCGCTGTATCGGGTGTAAAAGCTGTATGCTGGCGTGCCCGTTCGGCGCGATGAACGTTGTTTCGCGAACCTCACGCGTACAGGCGATTAAATGCGATCTCTGCTGGCACCGTGAAACGGGCCCGGCATGTGTGGAGGCCTGCCCGACTGACGCGTTGCAGTGCCTTGATGTGGAAAACGTGCAGCGACAACGACTGCACGCGCAACCCGCCTGAGTGTCACCCCGGTCAGGCGATGACCGGGGGGGCTGTCAGCCTTCGCGCCAGGCGCGCTCAACCTCTTCAGCAAGAATTTTCACCCCTGCCTCAATTTTTTGCGGATCGGGAACGTAGTTCATCCGCATGCACTGATGCGTATGCGGCCAGGGTTTGTCCAGCCCCGGGAAGAAGTAGTCGCCGGGAACCATCAATACGCCGCGCGCTTTCAGACGCTGGTACAGCAATTCAGTCGAAATCGGCAAATCTTTGAACCACAGCCAGAGGAAAATAGCGCCTTCCGGTTTATGGATCAGGCAGCGATTTTCCGGTAAATACCGGCGAATGGTCGCGATTGTCTCCAGTACGCGCTGGTAGTAGAACGGTTTTATTACCGTTTCCGACAGGCGCAGCAGGTCGTTACGCTTGATCATTTCGCACATCATTGCCGGGCCAATACCGCCAGGCGACAGGCTGATAATGCCGTTCATATTGGTGATGGCGGTGATGATTTTTTCATTGGCGATAATGATGCCGCAGCGGCTGCCGGGCAGCCCCAGTTTAGAGAGGCTCATGCACAGGATGATATTCGGATTCCACAGCGGGCGTGCTTCGCTGAAAATAATGCCCGGGAAGGGAACGCCGTAGGCGTTATCGATCACCAGCGGGATGCCGTGCTGATTGGCAAGGGTATCCAGCTTCATCAGCTCTTCGTCGGTAATCACATTGCCTGTTGGGTTAGTCGGGCGCGACACGCAGATCATGCCAGTCTCTTCCCCGATGCGCAGATGTTCAAAATCAACGTGGTATTTGAACTGACCTTCCGGCAATAGCTCGATATTCGGGCGAGCGGAAACGAAAAGATCCTCTTCCAGCCCGGAATCGGCATAACCAATGTATTCCGGCGCCAGCGGGAACAGCACTTTTTTAGTCGTCCCGTCGGCGCGGCGTCCGGCGAAGAGATTAAACAAGTAGAAAAACGCGCTCTGACTGCCGTTTGTTAGTGCAATATTCTGTGGTTCGATATCCCAACCCAGATTCTCACGCAGCAGCGACGCGAGCGCTGTCAGTAGCTCCGTTTTTCCCTGCGGACCGTCATAATTACAAAGCGCATCAGTGGCTTTGCCGTTTTCCAGCATTTCGCCCAGTAGCGAATGGAAGTAATTCTGCATTTCCGGGATTTGCGCTGGATTACCCCCGCCGAGCATGATTGCGCCGGGCGTGCGTAAGCCGTCATTGAGGTCTTCCATCAGGCGGGTAATGCCTGAATGGCGGGTAAATTTGTCGCCAAAAAGTGAGAATGTCATAGCAGGTGGTCTGTCGAACTCATTATCAAAGTGGCTAACCATAGCGCTACCTATGGCAGGGTGCAAATCAGGCGTTAACGCCGTGGTTGATGCTTTATGCTGAAGATTTTTATCTGGCTGGTGTTTTGTTTTGATGAGACGTCCGGCGGATGGGCACGCCGGACGTCAGGCAGGATTAAGGGCGACCCGCCCAGATGACCATGACCTTATCGTCGTCGTGCTCGCGCACAAAACCGTACCCCTGCTTCAGCGAGAGCGTGGTTTGCTTACCGGCGCCGATGGCGGGGTGTCTGGCGCGGAACTGGCTGATTCGCTGCCAGTGGGCAACGGTGGCGGCGGATTTACCGTTGATATCCTGCCAGTTCATGTCAGAACGGGTGCCTTGCAGCGGATCGGAACCCGTCGGGCCAAAGGGACGTGCGGATTCGTCGCCATAAAAGATCTGCACGGCGCCGGGCGCCAGCAGCAGAAGCTCTGCGGCCTTATCGCCACCTTCCCGAAAGAGGCGCGTGTCGTGCGAGGAGAGATAACTCAGCACGTTGAAATCCTGTAATTTCTCTGCCATTTGCTGCCAGGTGGCGTCCATATCCGCCAGACAATCGACCGCTTTTGCCGCCTGCTCCTGGTAGTCAAAGTTGATCATCGCATCAAAGCCGTGGCGGTAATAATCACTCTGCATGACGCCGTGGCCCCAGGCTTCACCGGTCATCCAGAAAGGCGTGTCGTCCAGCGTCTTTTCCGGGTTGGCCTGTTTCCACTCGGTCAACGCCGCGCTGGCCTGGGTTTTCAACTGCTGCCAGGCAGGAAGTTCGACGTGTTTGGCGGTATCTACGCGAAACCCGTCGATGCCGTAATCACGTACCCACTGACTGAGCCAGTGGGTCAGATAATCCCGCGGCGTGTAGCCCTCAATGGCTTTTGCACGGGTATCCGGTTTGTTTTTATAGAACACCGGCAGGCCGGAAGGGGTTGTGGATTCCGTTTTAATATCGGGCAGGAAGGCCAGTGACATGGTCAAATCGTCAAAGCCTGGATTGTCATAATCGCCAATATCCGTGCGAATCCATTCTTTCCCCCACCATGCTTCCCATGCCGCTTTGTCGCTGAAGTTGATGTAGTCATTAAAGCTGTGCCAGCTTTGCCCGGCGGCGGGCTTCCAGTCAGTCCAGTGTTCGCCCAGCGTCTTTTTCAGCTCATCGCCTTGCAGATACAGCGCGCCAAACCGGAATGTCTGCATGTCCGCCAGCGTGGCGTAGCCCGTGTGGTTCATCACCACATCAAACAGAATACGGATGCCGCGCTGGTGTGCGCCATCGACTAACGCGCGAAGGTCGTCCTCGCTGCCCATATTGGCGTCCAGCGTGGTCCAGTCCTGGGTGTAATAGCCGTGGTAGGCATAATGCGGGAAATCCCCTTTCGTACCGCCGCCGACCCAGCCGTGGATTTGCTCGAACGGCGCGCTGATCCACAGGGCATTCACCCCCAGGTGTTGCAGATAGTCCAGCTTGTCTGCCAGCCCGCGTAAATCGCCGCCATGAAAGGTGCCAATCTCCTCCATGCCGTCTTTGTGGCGGCCATAGCTTTGGTCATTCGTCGGATCGCCGTTCTGGAAACGGTCTGTCAGCACAAAGTAGACCGTCGCGTTATGCCAGTTGAATGCGGCGGGCGCGTTGGTTTCCGCGCGTTCAAGCAACAAAAGCCCGTTGCTGGTCGCGCCGGGTTGTAGCGTAATCTGACCGTTCTTAACGGTAGCGGTTTGCTGGCTGTAGTAATCGCGCACGACCGCGCCTTCCGGGAAGGTGTGACTCACCTCCAGGGTCAGCGGCGAGCCGTTCCACGTCGGGCACTGGCGCACCGTGCTGGCGACGGGATCGGCGGTGCTTTTTATCGACAGCGTCAGCGTTGGCGTACCGGAGCGGGTATCAATCTCCAGCGAATAGTCGCCGTCTTTAAACAGTCGCCACTGTGGCGGCGTGCCTTCACACGGTTTGAGCGACAGCATCTGATTGAGTTTTATAGCATCAGCAGGTTGCCAGCACTGTTGGTCAATATGCAGCGTCAAAGGGTGCGTACCTTTCGTCAACGCGGCATGGCTGACAAACTTACCCGTCCCTTCCGCCGTAAAGGGCGGGAATCCCTGAGATGTCCATGATGAGGCGAATACGATGCCGGGCATGAGCGCCAGCGCAAAAGCGGTAAGTTTCATTACGCTTTCCTTATTGCTGCGATTTTAGCCAGTATGCCGTTGAAAGATAGCGGATAACTCATCCCTCTGGCGTATTCCGCCAGGCTGAGGCGCGAGGGTGAGCGATCGTGCGCAGAAAATAGCCATGTTTTGCGATAACCACCACATTTTCTTCGTATTAATAGCGTTCTTCGCCATTATTGCGTGACAGGGTTTCGGAATTGGACTATTCCTTGGGGTGCTCTTGACGGTTATTTTTGATATGATTTGAGATTCATCTCTCATTTTTTTGAAAAATATAAGGCGTTGGAATGTATAAATCCGACCAGGAGACCTAATGATATTGACGCCCATACGACGATATGGGGCAATGATTCTTATGTTACTCACCGTAGTATTTTCGGGTGAGGTGCTGGCGAAGGCGCACACGACAACAACGAGTCAAAAGTCCCACGTAACCAAGACAGGTCATAAACAGGTAAGCAGTAAACAAGAGTATTCTCGCAATAGTGCAAAGAGTAGTTCACTTCCTGATTTGCGAAAATACCCTTCCGGAACACCAAGGAAAAAAGCGTTTCTCCGGACGGTTATGCCTTTTATCACCAGTCAAAATGCTGCGATTACTGCGGATCGTAACTGGCTGATTTCAAAACAGTATCAGAACCGCTGGTCGCCTTCTGAGCGTACGCGTATGAAAGATATCGCGGCGCGCTACAAGGTAAAGTGGTCTGGCAACACGCGTAACATTCCGTGGAATACCTTGCTGGAACGCGTAGACATCATCCCGACCAGTATGGTGGCGACGATGGCGGCGGCGGAAAGCGGCTGGGGAACCTCTAAACTGGCGCGCAACAACAATAACCTGTTCGGCATGAAATGCGGAAAAGGGCGTTGTACCAATGCGCCGGGTAAAGTGAAAGGTTACTCGCAGTTCGGCTCGGTTAAAGAGTCGGTTAACGCGTACGTGATTAACCTGAACACGCATCCTGCTTACTCGTCTTTCCGTAAGTCTCGCGCCCAGTTGCGTAAGGCGGATCAGGAAGTTACCGCAAGCGCGATGATTCATAAGCTGAAGGGTTATTCGACGAAAGGGCAGAGCTACAACAACTATCTGTTCGCGATGTATCAGGATAACCAGCGTTTAATCGCCGCGCATATGTAATGACCCGATTTTGTAGGCCGGATAAGGCGCTTGCGCCGCCATCCGGCACAAACGCCCGGTGACGCTTTGCTTACCGGGCCTACAAAAGACCCCGCTACAACAACACCTCACTGTACCGATCGCGGTACTCTTTTGGCGTCGTGTCATACTCCTTTTTGAAAACAGAATAGAAATATTGCAGGGATGGGTAGCCGCACATCTGTGATATTTCGTTAATCGGCAGCGTGGTTGAAATTAACAGGCTGCGCGCTTTTTCCAGTTTTTCAGCATGAATAACGGCGTGAATGGTCTCCCCGACGTCTTCTTTAAACCGTTTCTCCAGGTTCGAGCGGGAGATACCGACCGCGTCCAGCACCTGATCGACTTTAATACCTTTGCAGGCATGGTTACGGATGAAATGCATCGCCTGTATGACGGCCGGGTCGGTCAATGAGCGGTAGTCCGTCGAGCGACGCTCAACGACGCGCACAGGCGGAACCAGAATACGTTGCAGCGGCAGCACTTCCTTATCCAGCAGGCGGTGTAGCAGTTTTGCCGCCTGATAGCCCATCTGCCTGGCTCCCTGAGCGACCGATGACAGCGCGACCCGCGACAGATAACGGGTCAGTTCTTCGTTATCAATACCGATGACGCACAGCTTTTCGGGAACCGGGATATGCAGATGCTCGCAAACTTGCAGCACATGTCTTGCCCGGGCGTCGGTAACGGCGATAATCCCGGTTTGCGGCGGCAGGGTTTGCAGCCAGTCCGCCAGCCGGTTTTGCGCGTGCTGCCAGTTTTCCGGTGCGGTTTCCAGCCCCTGATAGACCACGCCACGGTATTTTTCTTGTGCAACCAGTTGGCAGAACGCGTATTCACGCTCGGCCGCCCAGCGCTTGCCGCTGGAGGCGGGCAGGCCATAAAAGGCGAAGCGATTGATCCCTTTTTCTTTCAGGTGCAGAAAGGCGCTTTCCACCAGAGCGTAGTTATCGGTGGCGATATAATGGACGGATGGATAGTGTGCAGCAAGGTGGTAAGAACCGCCGACGCCGATAATGGGCACATCCACATCGGCAAGCGCCTGAGCAATGTCATCGTCATCGTAGTCGGCAATGACGCCATCGCCCAACCACTCTTTGATGTTATCAATTCGCGCGCGGAAGTCTTCTTCAATGAAGATATCCCATTCCGATTGCGATGCCTGTAAATATTCACCCACGCCTTCCACTACCTGACGGTCGTAGGCTTTATTTGCATTAAATAACAGTGTGATACGGTGGCGTTTCTCAAACATAGTTCTTTCCCTGCTGAATCAGTCATAAAGGACAATGCCGGTACGTGTTGACCGGCATTGAGCATGACCCCTTTTCTGGAATTCAGGAACGACGTTTAGTTGCTGAGTCCATCCATACTGCCAGTAACAAGATCGCACCTTTCACGATGTACTGCCAGAATGTGGGCACGTCCATCATACTCATTCCGTTATCAAGAGAGGCCATAATAAACGCCCCCATGACGGCGCCCGCGACGCTACCCACGCCACCCGCCAGGCTGGTTCCGCCGATCACGCAGGCGGCAATCGCGTCCAGTTCGGCAATGTTCCCGGCGGAAGGCGATCCGGCGCCGAGGCGCGAACTGAGTATCAGCCCTGCAATCGCCACCATCAGGCCGTTGATGGCGAAAACCGCCAGTTTGGTTCGCTCAACGTTAATGCCGGAGAGACGAGCGGCTTCCAGATTGCCGCCAATCGCATAAATTCTCCGGCCAAACGCCGTTCGCGTCGCCATAAACATACCGCCAAGCAGCAGGAATACCAGCAGCAGTACGGGCGTTGGAACGCCGCGATAATCGTTCAGCAGCCAGATTGCGCCCAGGACAATGACGGCGGTCAGCGCCTGGCGACCGACTACCGCAGTAGAAGCCGGGGTGCTAAGCGCCAGAGCCTGCCGACGCATACGCCCGCGCCATTGCCAGCCGATAAACGCCATTAAGCTGATGGCGCCTATTGTGAAGCCCAGACCGTTGGATAAGTAGCTCTGACCAATCTGCGACATCGCCGAGCTGGTGGGCGAGACGGTTGTACCATTCGTGATGCCAATGAGAATGCCACGGAAAGCCAGCATCCCGGCCAGGGTGACGATAAACGAAGGGACTTTCCGGTAGGCGACCCACCACCCGTTCCAGGCGCCGAGCAGTAAACCCAGCGCCAGCGTGACAACAATCGTAAGCGGCAATGGCCAGCCTAGCCAGACGTCGCAGATTGCCGCGACGCCGCCTAATAGCCCCATCATTGAGCCAACGGAGAGGTCGATTTCCGCAGAGATAATCACGAAAACCATCCCCACGGCCAGAATACCGGTGATCGCCGTCTGACGAAGCAGGTTGGAGACGTTGCGCGCGCTCAGGTATGCGCCTTCCGTGGTCCAGGTAAAGAACAGCATGATCACAATAATCGCCGCGATCATGACGAACACCTGTAGGTTCAGTGATTTTAACCCAGGAAAACCGCCCGTCAGAGGGGCTGAGAGTTTCACTTCAGACGGATTGTTTTTCGACATGATATTCGCTCCTCAATGCGGCTTCCATCACCTGTTCTTGAGTCAGGTTATGATTCACCAGGTTGGCTTTCAGTTTTCCTTCGTGCATCACCAGGATGCGATCGCTTAATCCAAGAACCTCGGGGAGTTCCGACGAGATGACGATGACAGCAATACCTTGCTGAACAAGCTGGTTAATGAGTTTGTAGATTTCATATTTCGCGCCGATATCGATTCCTCGGGTGGGTTCATCGAGGATGAGAATACGCGGGTTCAGCAGGAGACAGCGCGCCAGTATGGCCTTTTGTTGGTTCCCGCCGCTAAGGCGCCCAATCGCTAAATCAGGCGAGGATGTTTTCACTTTCAGGCGTTGCAGCGATTCCAGAATGCATTTTTGCTCTGCGGCATCGTCAAGATGGCTTATCTTCCCGGTGAACCGATCGAGCGCCGCCAGCGTGATATTTTTCCCGACGGCCATAACCGGCACAATGCCGTCGCGTTTCCTGTCTTCAGGCACCATTGCAATGCCATGAGCGATCGCTTGCTGGCAATGACGAATATCCACGGCCTGATTATCGATCATAACCTTTCCTTCCCAGCGCCCAGGCCAGACGCCGAACAGGCATTGCACTAACTCCGTGCGGCCCGCGCCGACCAGCCCTGCAATGCCGAGAATCTCGCCCCGTTTCAGCGAAAAGGAGACATCATTGACGCGTTTGATGTGACGGTTGACGGGATGCCAGGCGGTAAGGCGCTCAACGCGCAAAATCTCCTCCCCGGTAGCATGCGGCTCATTAGGATAGAGCGCCGTCAGCTCGCGACCGACCATCATGGTGATGATATCGTCTTCTTCCATTCCGGCGGCTGCGCGGGTGCCAATATGTTGGCCGTCGCGGATCACGCAGATTGTGTCCGAGATAGCTTTAACTTCATTGAGCTTGTGTGAGATATAAATACACGCAATATCATGCTGTTGCAGATCGCGAATAATTTCCAGCAGCACGGTGGTTTCTTGTTCCGTGAGGGAGGCCGTCGGCTCATCAAGAATCAGCAGCCGAACTTGTTTATTAAGCGCTTTGGCAATTTCTACCAGCTGTTGTTGCCCCAGGCCCAGGTCGCCCACGCGGGTATCCGGT
The DNA here is from genome assembly GCF_005406305.1 of Citrobacter sp. TBCP-5362. NCBI lineage: Bacteria > Pseudomonadati > Pseudomonadota > Gammaproteobacteria > Enterobacterales > Enterobacteriaceae > Citrobacter > Citrobacter sp. TBCP-5362. Next base: position 156,631 of record NZ_CP040234.1, read on the forward strand.
GAGATAGACAAGCTGACCTGATCTAACAGCTTCTGGCAGCGTAGCGTCATCATGTCGTAATCAAGAATGCCGTTACGGGTGATTTCGCTGCCCAGGAAGATATTTTCCAGCACGGTTAAGTGTTTAACCAGCGCTAACTCCTGGTGAATAATAGCAATGCCCTTACGTTCGGTATCACGAATATGACTGGCTTGCAGTGTTTCTCCCGCAAACAGAATTTCACCTTCATAAGAGCCATGAGGGTAAATACCGCACAGCACTTTCATTAACGTTGATTTACCCGAACCATTTTCACCGCACAATGAAACGATTTCCCCGGCATTAAGCCTGAGGCTGACGTTATCAACTGCCTTCACTGCGCCGAAGGTCTTGGTAATGTTTTTCATTTCAAGTAGATAGGGCATAACTACTCCACATAAGCCAATGCGAGAACCCGGCATGGAGGGTTTGACGCCCTCCGCTGTTGTAGAGGGCGCAACGTTTACAGATCACTCTTTTTGTGGAACCCGTCTTTAATCACGGTTTCGTCAATATTGGTTTTATTAACATCAATTGGAGTAAGCAGGCGGGAAGGGACATCTTTCAGACCGTTATTCAGCGTGGCGTCGGCCTTAGGTTGTTGCCCGTTACCCAGCTCGACGGCGATCTCGGCGGCGGTATTCGCCAGTAGCGTGATGGGTTTATAAACCGTCATGGTCTGCGTGCCTGCGACAATACGTTTAATGCCCGCAAGGTCGGCATCCTGACCGGAAATAGCGACTTTTCCTGATAATCCCTGAGCGCTGAGCGCCTGAATCGCACCGCCTGCGGTCGCGTCATTGGAAGCGACAACCGCGTCAATTTTGTTATTGTTTGCGGTCAGCGCATTTTCCATAATTTTCAGCGCATTTTCAGGCAACCATCCGTCCACCCATTGATCGCCGACGACGTTAATTTTTCCTGAATCGATATAAGGTTTTAATACTTTCATTTGCCCGGCGCGGAACAATTTTGCATTATTATCTACTGGCGAGCCGCCCATCAGGAAATAATTCCCTTCAGGCACTTTATCGACCAACGCCTGAGCCTGTAATTCACCGACTTTTTCGTTATCAAAAGAAATATAAAAATCGATGTCGGCATCATTTATCATGCGGTCGTACGCTAATACTTTTATTCCTTCTTGTTTCGCTTCTTTTACGACATTGCTTAATACTTGCCCGTTATAAGGAATAATGACCAGAACATCAACGCCACGGTTGATCATGTTTTCAATCTGCGACATTTGGGTTTCTTCATTACCATTGGCAGATTGTACAAATACTTTTGCGCCGAGGGATTCGGCCTTGCTCACGAAAATATCGCGATCTTTTTGCCAGCGTTCCAGACGTAAGTCATCGATAGCCATACCAATTTTAACTTCTTTGGCATGTCCCGTTATGCTGGCGAGCAGGAGTGAAGTGCAGACGGTGAGTAAGATGTTTTTTATCTTCATAATCGTGATGCCTTTTGTTAGAGGGAACAGCGGTAAAAGTAACAATCACAGCGTGAGACGTAGCAGATTTTTAGCAGTTAATACGCGGAAGGCAATTATAGATTTTTATCTTGCAGTTACGATTTTTGGTTTATTTCGTGAATTATGACCGAGATCGTACTTTTAATGACGCATTACGCCCGTTACATTCCGTTGTTGATGAATAACCATTTTTTGCAGACGGTTACTTTTATTTTGCGAGGCAGCGCACACTTACGAATTATCTAAATAGCAGAGTGAAATAACATAATTGAGCAATGTGAATCGAGTAACCAATATTACGCCATTACCCATCCCTCGCCGTATTACCTGATTATGGAGTTCATTATGCAGGCTTATTTTGACCAACTCGATCGTGTTCGTTATGAAGGCCCTAAAAGCACTAATCCGTTAGCTTTCCGCCATTATAATCCAGATGAAATTGTACTGGGTAAACGCATGGAAGATCATCTGCGTTTTGCGGCCTGCTACTGGCATACCTTCTGCTGGAACGGCGCGGATATGTTTGGCGTAGGCGCGTTCAACCGTCCGTGGCAACAGCCCGGCGATGCGCTGGAGCTGGCGAAGCGCAAGGCGGATGTGGCGTTTGAATTTTTCCATAAGCTGAACGTGCCTTACTACTGCTTCCACGATGTGGATGTTTCGCCGGAAGGCGCCTCGCTGAAAGAGTATAAAAACAACTTTGCGCAGATGGTCGATGTGCTGGAGTCGAAGCAAGAACAGAGCGGCGTGAAGCTGTTATGGGGCACCGCGAACTGCTTTACCAACCCGCGTTACGGCGCCGGGGCGGCGACGAACCCGGACCCGGAAGTCTTCAGTTGGGCGGCGACGCAGGTGGTGAACGCGATGAACGCCACGCACAAACTGGGCGGCGAAAACTACGTTCTGTGGGGGGGCCGTGAAGGGTATGAAACCCTGCTGAATACCGATCTGCGCCAGGAACGCGAGCAGATTGGCCGCTTTATGCAGATGGTGGTGGAGCATAAACATAAAACAGGTTTCCAGGGCACGCTGCTGATCGAGCCAAAACCGCAGGAGCCGACAAAACACCAGTATGACTACGATGTGGCAACGGTTTACGGCTTCCTCAAGCAGTTCGGCCTGGAAAAAGAGATCAAGGTGAACATTGAAGCCAACCACGCTACGCTGGCGGGCCACTCTTTCCATCATGAGATTGCGTCCGCCATTGCGCTGGGCATTTTTGGTTCTGTGGATGCCAACCGTGGCGATGCGCAGCTGGGCTGGGATACCGACCAGTTCCCGGTAAGCGTCGAAGAGAACGCGCTGGTGATGTATGAAATCCTGAAAGCGGGCGGTTTCACGACCGGCGGGCTGAACTTTGACGCGAAGGTTCGTCGCCAGAGCACCGACAAATACGATCTGTTCTATGGTCATATTGGCGCGATGGACACGATGGCGCTGTCATTAAAAGTGGCAGCGCGCATGATTGAAGATGGCGAACTGGATAAACGCGTGGCGAAACGTTATTCCGGCTGGAATAGCGAACTGGGCCAGCAAATTTTGAAAGGCCAGTTATCCCTGAGCGACGTCGCGCACTATGCTGAACAGCGTAATCTGGCGCCGGTGCATCAAAGCGGCCATCAGGAACTGCTGGAAAATCTGGTGAATCATTATCTGTTCGACAAGTAATCGCCATTGCGCCGCGTTTAGCCAACGCGGCGCATCGATAAAGGAGTGGTCACGATGTATATCGGGATAGATCTGGGCACGTCCGGTGTGAAAGCCATCCTGCTGAATGAGCAGGGAGACGTGCTGGCCTCGCAGACGGAGAAACTGTCTGTCTCTCGCCCGCATCCATTATGGTCGGAGCAGGATCCCGAACAGTGGTGGCTGGCGACGGATCGCGCCGTAAAAGCGCTGGGGCGAGAGCATTCATTGCGTGATGTAAAGGCGCTGGGGATTGCCGGGCAGATGCACGGCGCCACGTTGCTTGATAAACACCAGAAGGTGCTACGCCCGGCGATTTTATGGAATGACGGACGCTGTGGTGAAGAGTGCGTGCTGCTTGAGCAGCAGGTTCCGCAGTCTCGCGCCATTACCGGCAATCTGATGATGCCCGGCTTTACCGCGCCAAAACTGCTGTGGGTTCAGCGCCATGAGCCGGATATCTTCCGCCAGGTTGCAAAGGTGCTGCTGCCTAAAGATTACCTGCGTCTGCGTATGACGGGGGATTTTGCCAGCGATATGTCGGACGCAGCGGGAACGATGTGGCTGGATGTCGCAGCGCGCGACTGGAGCGACACCATGCTCAACGCTTGTCAGCTAACCCGTGAACACATGCCCGCTCTGTACGAAGGCAGCGACATCACCGGTACGGTGTTGCCTGAGGTGGCGCACTCCTGGGGGATGCCTGCGGTGCCTGTTGTTGCAGGGGGCGGAGATAACGCGGCGGGCGCGGTGGGCGTGGGGATGATCAATGCGGGTCAGGCCATGCTGTCGCTGGGAACATCAGGCGTCTATTTTGCGGTGAGCGACGGTTTTCTCAGTAAACCAGAAAGTGCGGTACACAGTTTTTGCCACGCATTGCCCGAACGCTGGCATTTGATGTCCGTCATGCTGAGCGCGGCATCCTGCCTGGACTGGGCGGCAAAATTAACCGGTCAGGCGTCTGTCCCCGCGCTGATTGACGCGGCACGCCAGGCGGATGATAACGCGGATGCCGTCTGGTTCCTGCCTTATCTTTCCGGCGAACGCACGCCGCATAATAATCCGCAGGCGAAGGGCGTATTCTTTGGCCTTACGCATCAGCATGGCCCCGCAGAGCTGGCGCGGGCGGTGCTGGAAGGCGTCGGTTATGCGCTGGCGGATGGCATGGATGTTGTGCATGCCTGTGGCGTGAAACCCGGCAGCGTGACGCTGATCGGCGGCGGGGCGCGCAGTGAATACTGGCGACAAATGCTGGCGGATATCAGCGGGCTACAGCTTGACTACCGTACCGGCGGCGATGTAGGCCCGGCATTGGGCGCCGCGCGTCTGGCGCAAATTGCGATGAATAAAGAGCAACCATTATCTGATTTATTACCGCAGCTTCCGCTGGAGCAAGCGCATTTCCCTGATGCTGAACGCCATGCGCGTTACCTTGAACGTCGCGAAACGTTCCGCCGCATTTACCAGCAGTTATTACCGCTCATGTCTTAATCCGCTATTCCTTCCGGCAGTGGCCGGAAGGAATTCTTATTTTCTATTGATTGCCTCGATATATATCGAAATCAATATGTGTGTTTTCTGATTTTCACGTTATTGTCCGGTTATCGTCTTTTCCATTCTTATTTCTTGTCTTAATGTGAATCGGCAAAGCATAAGGAGAGTGATATGGACGATAAGGTTGTGCGCAGGAAGCGTCTGGCCGGTTTAATCATGCTGGCGGGCGGTGCGCTGGTCTATCTGACAGGGCTGTGGCCTGCTTGCCACTCGTTGAGCGACAAGGGCTATTTTTTGGCGATAATGGTGATGAGTGGCTTTCCCCTGTTAATACGCCAGGAGCCGACGGGAAATGAGCGTCTGCTCACCCGGTGCAAATATCTGTTACTTCTCGCCGCAGGTATGCTTTTTGTCGGTCTATGGAATATTGATTTACCGGTCGCCGTCAAAGTGATGTGCCTTCTGGGGCTGGGCGTGAGTCTGTTGGGTACGGATATGTACGCCACGTATTCTGATGACGAATAAGGGCCGGTCAACTGACCAGCCTGCGCGTATCAATCTTCTGTAGCAATATCGACAGCAGCAAACTTCCGGCCAGGGTGAGGGTAAAAATCCATACGATATCCAGCGGCGGCCAGCGTTTAAACTCTACGCCATTCGTCCGTAGCGCATGGATTATCAGCGCGTGAAACCCGTAAATACCGAGTGAGTGGCGGGAAATCAGCGCCAGCCCGGGAACCGTGCGCGTATTCAGGGTATTTTTGACCAGCGTGAGCAGCGACGCGGCGCAAATAAACACCATTGGGCCGCAATAGACGTACCAGGTATCGGCAAAATTTCCGCGCCAGTTGAGTTCATGTAGCGTTCCGCGAGAAATAATCAATACCGCCGTAATGAAAAGCGCGGCGCTTATCCAGGTCAGCGAACGTTTTTGTGTCTCCATCATGCCAATCGCCCGGCCCAGCATGCCATAGAGGATGTAGTAAAACGTGTCGCCAGTGATATACAGGTTAACGGGGAGCCACTCAAATCCGCCGATTTTTTGCGACACGGTATTGGGGTTGGCGACAACGCCAATGACGATCATCAGCACCAGCAGCATTTTGCCGCTGATGTTTTTAACCTGTATTAACGGCGATACCAGGTAGATCACCGCGATCGCAAAGAAAAACCACAGGTGGTAGAACACCGGTTTTTGCAGCAGGTTTTTCAGCGATAGCTCTGCGTTAATCGACGTAAAAAGGGTGATATATACCAGCGCGACGGCGCTATAGAACAGCAGGCAAAGCGCAATGCGCAGGAAATGTCGCGGCTGGGCGCTACGTTCGCCAAAAAAGAGATAGCCCGAGATCATAAAAAACAGCGGTACGCTGACGCGTGAGGCGGAGTTCAGGACATTGGCAAAATCCCAGCTAAACGGATTGATGCTTTGCGCATTGGTGACGTACCAGGTGGTGGCGTGGATCATCACGACCATTAAACAGGCGATCCCTCGCAAATTATCAATCCAGTATATTTTGGGTTGCATCAGTTCCTCTGCTTCCGTTTTAAATAGGGTCTGACTTGTTTATTGGCGCGGTATCTCACTGGAATATTCTGAGTTTTTACGCTAAAGCTTGTGATGGCCCAGCGAGATTCGCAAAATGCGCCTGTCTTTTGGGCTAAACCCTAACCTTAATAATAATAAGAGCGACCGGCAAATAAGGCGGTAATAAAAATGATGATGAAGTCTGTTTTTCCGGCGCTGTTAACCCTCCTGCTGGTGGGATGCGCGACGACAGCGCAGCCGGTTCAGAAGGCGCAGAAGGTCAACGTGAACCCGGAACGCTCACTGGATATGGAAACATTGTGCAAAGCGCAGGCGGCGCGGCGTTATAACACCGGCACGCAGAAAATTGATGTGACCGGTTTTGAGCAATACCAGGGTAGCTATGAGATGCGCGGCAATACTTTCCGCAAAGAGAGTTTTGTTTGCTCTTTTGACGCAGAAGGGCAGTTTTTACATCTTTCCATGCGCTAAGTTCCCCCTTTTTCCCGTTTCGTACTGTATATCTTGCGGTCAGCGGGTATACTGATCCCTTCCTTTAAATCCACACGTATCCAGCACGAAATAATATGCAAAAGTTTGATACCAGGACCTTCCAGGGCTTGATCCTGACCTTACAGGATTACTGGGCTCGCCAGGGCTGCACCATTGTTCAACCATTGGACATGGAAGTCGGCGCGGGGACTTCTCACCCAATGACCTGTCTGCGCGCGCTGGGGCCAGAGCCGATGGCGGCTGCCTATGTGCAGCCTTCTCGTCGTCCGACCGATGGTCGCTATGGCGAAAACCCGAACCGTTTACAGCACTACTATCAGTTCCAGGTGGTGATTAAGCCATCGCCGGATAACATCCAGGAGCTGTATCTCGGTTCTCTGAAAGAGCTGGGGATGGACCCGACTATCCACGATATCCGTTTCGTGGAAGATAACTGGGAAAACCCGACGCTGGGCGCCTGGGGTCTGGGTTGGGAAGTGTGGCTGAACGGCATGGAAGTGACTCAGTTCACCTACTTCCAGCAGGTTGGCGGTCTGGAGTGTAAGCCGGTTACCGGTGAGATCACCTACGGCCTGGAACGTCTGGCTATGTACATTCAGGGCGTAGACAGTGTTTACGACCTGGTCTGGAGCGACGGCCCGCTGGGTAAAACCACCTATGGCGACGTGTTCCATCAGAACGAAGTGGAGCAATCCACCTACAACTTCGAATACGCCGATGTGGATTTCCTGTTCACCTGTTTCGAACAGTATGAGAAAGAAGCACAGCAACTGCTGGCGCTGGAAAACCCGCTGCCGCTGCCTGCTTACGAGCGTATTCTGAAAGCCGCCCATAGCTTTAACCTGCTGGATGCGCGTAAAGCCATCTCCGTTACCGAGCGTCAGCGCTACATCCTGCGCATTCGCACCCTGACCAAAGCAGTGGCAGAAGCTTACTACGCTTCCCGTGAAGCCCTTGGCTTCCCGATGTGCAACAAAGACAAATAAGAGGCGGCCATGTCTGAGAAAACTTTTCTGGTGGAAATCGGCACTGAAGAGCTGCCACCAAAAGCCCTGCGCAGCCTGGCGGAGTCCTTTGCTGCGAACGTTACTGCGGAGCTGGATAACGCTGGCCTCGCACACGGCAACGTAGAGTGGTTCGCCGCACCGCGCCGTCTGGCGCTGAAAGTGGCGAATCTTGCTGCTTCTCAACCCGATCGCGAAGTTGAAAAACGCGGCCCGGCGATTGCCCAGGCATTTGACGCGGAAGGCAAACCGAGCAAAGCGGCGGAAGGCTGGGCGCGAGGTTGCGGCATCACCGTGGACCAGGCTGAACGTCTGACCACAGACAAAGGCGAATGGCTGCTGTATCGCGCGCATGTGAAAGGCGAAAGCGCAGAAGCGCTGCTGCCGAACATGATTGCCACCTCTCTGGCGAAACTGCCGATTCCGAAACTGATGCGCTGGGGCGAGTCTGACGTTCACTTCGTGCGTCCGGTACACACCGTAACGCTGCTGCTGGGCGACAAGCTCATTCCGGCAACGATTCTGGGTATCCAGTCCGATCGCGTCATTCGCGGCCATCGTTTTATGGGCGAGCCGGAAATCACCATCGACACTGCTGACCAGTATCCGCAAATCCTGCTGGAGCGCGGTAAAGTTGTTGCTGATTACGAAGCGCGTAAAGCGAAAATCAAAGCCGATGCAGAAGAAGCGGCGCGTCAGATTGGCGGTAACGCTGACCTGAGCGAGAGCCTGCTGGAAGAGGTCACTTCGCTGGTGGAATGGCCGGTGGTGCTGACGGCGAAATTCGAAGAGAAATTCCTCGCGGTGCCGTCTGAAGCGCTGGTTTACACCATGAAGGGCGACCAGAAATACTTCCCGGTTTACGCCGCAGACGGCAAACTGCTGCCGAACTTTATCTTCGTGGCGAACATCGAATCTAAAGATCCGCAGCAAATCATCTCCGGTAACGAGAAGGTGGTTCGTCCGCGTCTGGCAGATGCCGAGTTCTTCTTCAATACCGACCGTAAAAAACGTCTGGAAGATAACCTGCCGCGTCTGCAAACCGTGCTGTTCCAGCAACAGCTGGGTACGCTGCGCGACAAGACCGACCGTATTCAGGCGCTGGCGGGCTGGATTGCTGAACAAATTGGCGCGGATGTTAACCACGCTACCCGTGCGGGCCTGCTGTCGAAATGTGACCTGATGACCAACATGGTCTTTGAGTTCACCGACACGCAGGGCGTCATGGGGATGCACTACGCGCGCCATGACGGCGAAGCGGAAGATGTAGCTGTCGCGCTGAACGAGCAGTATCAGCCGCGCTTTGCCGGTGACGACCTGCCGTCTAACCCGGTTGCCTGCGCGCTGGCGATTGCCGACAAGATGGACACGCTGGCGGGTATCTTCGGTATCGGTCAGCATCCGAAAGGCGATAAAGACCCGTTCGCGCTGCGTCGTGCCGCGCTGGGCGTGCTGCGTATCATCGTTGAGAAGAACCTGAATCTGGATCTGCAAACGCTGACCGAAGAAGCGGCGCGTCTGTACGGCGACAAGCTGACCAACGCGAATGTGGTTGATGACGTTATCGACTTTATGCTCGGTCGTTTCCGCGCCTGGTATCAGGATGAAGGTTACACCGTGGACACCATTCAGGCGGTTCTGGCGCGTCGTCCGACCCGTCCGGCGGATTTCGATGCCCGTATGAAGGCCGTGTCGCACTTCCGCACGCTGGAAGAAGCCTCCGCGCTGGCGGCGGCGAACAAACGTGTGTCCAACATTCTGGCGAAGTCCGACGAAGTGCTGAACGATCGTGTCAATGCGGCAACGTTGAAGGAACCAGAGGAAATTGCTTTGGCTCTGCAAGTTGTGGTTCTGCGTGACAAACTTGAACCCGTGTTTGCTGAAGGTCGTTACCAGGAAGCGCTAGTCGAACTGGCTGAGCTGCGTGAACCGGTCGATACGTTCTTTGAAAAAGTGATGGTGATGGTTGATGACAAAGATCTGCGCATCAACCGCCTCTCTATGCTGGCGAAACTGCGCGAGCTGTTCCTGCAAGTAGCGGATATTTCCCTGTTGCAGTAAGTTCGTCGCAATAAAAAAACCTGCCATCTGGCAGGTTTTTTTATGGGGAAAAAGGTAAAAAAAATCCCCGCCGATTGGCAGGGATCTTCAATTCTGAGCTTATAAAGCTAAGATTACAGGCTGGTTACGTTACCAGCTGCCGGGCCTTTAGCGCCGCTTTCGATGGTGAAGGAAACTTTCTGACCTTCATCCAGGGATTTGTAACCGTCGTTCTGGATAGCAGAGAAGTGTACGAACACGTCTTTGGAGCCATCGTCAGGAGTGATGAAGCCGAAGCCTTTATCAGCGTTGAACCATTTTACGATACCAGTCATTTTACCGGACATAGTGTATTACCTTTTAAAAAATAAGTGTGCCTTTCGGCGATATGGCGTGCTTTACAGATTTTTTAAGCGTTAAGGAAATGCGCACTACGAGGGGTATCAACGGATAACTCTTGAAGGGGACTGCCTTACTAAACTGCTTTAATGGTCTGTACGTCAAACCGTTGGACGCATTAACTCATGTAACGCTTGTGGATGCAACTTTTATTTTACTTCTTTCGGGTAAGTCTGTCGGGAAACGGCCCCTTAACAGGACCGTTAAACGAAAAAATCAGGCAATAATCTATTTCATCAACTGCTTACTTAAACCTGGGTTGGCCTGGATCAGGCGCATCAGATTTAACTCGGTACTCGACGGTTTTACCCGTCTGGATTCCCATTCCTGCACCATGGCAACGGTTACGCCCATCGCCCGGGCAAAATCATCTGTTTTTAGCCCGGTTCCTCTTCGTAACTGTTCAAACTCTGTAAAAGGGTTGGGCTTGTTTGTCAGGATAATCGTCTGCGATACATCTTTAAAAACAATTTGTTCCAGACTGCTCAGCAGTTCAAACATAGGATCTTTGTATTCCATTGAGAACTCCTATAAATCACACAGCGGGATCGTGAATTTCATCGAAGCTCATTAAGAATAGTCGGGAAACGTGAAGCCGGTTGGAAGCGGCAAAGAAGTGGATTCGTTTCAGCGCATTCCGGTCAGGATCGCGTGTTGGCTAAGGATCTGAAAAAGGCCGACATATCGGATCGACGGCGCGCAATTGTAAAGATAACAAAAATTTTATCACGTAAAAAAGCTGGCCGTTTCTTCGTATAATATTCCACGGCAAGATTACGCAGAAAGGGTATCTTGCAAGGCTGTCCTGGACTATCCTTGTCAGCGTCAGGCACGCGGCATCGTTGTGCGCATTTTTGGGTGAAAGGAGTATTAAAATGGCGACAGGTAAGTCCTGCTCTCGCTGGTTTGCGCCTGTTATGGCGTTATTAATGGTAGTTAGCCTGAGCGGGTGTTTTGATAAAGAAGGTGATCAGCGTAAAGCGTTTATTGATTTCCTGCAGAATACTGCGATGCGTAGCGGGGAGCGTCTGCCGACGTTGACCGCCGATCAGAAAAAACAATTTGGTCCGTTCGTGTCTGATTATGCGATCCTGTATGGCTATTCGCAGCAGGTGAATCAGGCGATGGATTCCGGTCTGCGTCCGGTTGTGGATAGCGTCAATGCAATCCGCGTTCCTCAGGACTATGTCACTCAGCGCGAGCCGCTGCGTCAGGCAAATGGTTCTCTGGGCGTGCTGGGCCAGCAGTTGCAGAATGCGAAATTGCAGGCAGATGCCGCGCACAGCGCGCTGAAACAGTCCGACGACCTGAAACCGGTCTTTGATCAGGTTTACAGTAAAGTGGTGACGGCGCCTTCGGAGGCGTTACAGCCGCTGATTCCGGCTGCGCAAATTTTCACGCAGCAACTGGTGCAGGTCGGCGACTTTGTGGCGCAGCAGGATACGCAGGTGAGCTTTGTCGCGAACGGCATTCAGTTCCCGACGTCACAGCAGGCCAGTCAGTACAACACGCTGATTGGGCCGCTGGCGTCTCAGCACCAGGCATTTAATCAGGCCTGGACCACTGCGGTAAACGCGATCCAGTAACGCTGTTTATGCCCGATGGCGCTGGCGTCGATCGGGCATACGGTTAAGCAACGTTGTAGGCCGGGCAGGGCAACGCCGCCGCCCGGCCATTTATTATCCTGCGACCTGCGGGTTCACGCAGTTCTTCTCCACCTTGCCTTGTAACGCATCAATTAAGTTATCCACCGCGCAGGCGGCCATGTTGTAGCGCGTCTCATGGGTGGCGGAGCCGATGTGCGGCAGCGCCACAACGTTCGGCAGCGACAGCAGCGGCGAATCGACCGGCAGCGGTTCTTGTTCAAACACATCCAGACCCGCCGCATGAATTTCACCGCTTTGCAGGGCGGCAATCAGCGCGTTTTCATCCACGACCGGGCCGCGCCCTGCGTTAATGAAAATGGCGGAGGACTTCATTTTGGCAAACTGCGCCGCACCAAACAGGTGATGCGTCTCTTCCGTCAGCGGCAGGATCAGGCAGACAAAATCCGCCGTCTGCAACAGGGTGTCCAGATCGCAGTACCGGGCGTTGAAGCGTTCTTCCGCCTCAGGATGATGGCGGCGGGCGTTGTAGAGAATCGGCATGTTAAAGCCGAAGTGAGCGCGTTGCGCCAGCGCAAGACCAATGCGCCCCATCCCGACAATCCCCAGCGTTTTGTGGTGTACATCAGTGCCAAACCAGTCTGGCCCGATGCTTTTTGTCCATTCCCCCACTTTGACGCGTTCGGCCACTTCCACCACGCGGCGGGCGGTGCTCAGCACCAGCGCCATTACCGTATCCGCAACGGTTTCCGTCAGCACGGTCGGCGTGTGCATCAGCAATACGCTGCGCGCGTTGAGGGCAGCCACATCAAAATTGTCATAACCCACGGAGACGGTCGATGCCGCGCGTAGTTTCGGCATCTTCTCCAGCAGTGCGCTATTGACGGTTTCGCTGGAGCCCAACAAACCTTCCGCGCTGGCGAAAGCCTGGGCGTGTTGTTCTACCGTTTCCGGGCGAAGATTTGGCACCTGCGTGACGGTGAAATGCTCTTCCAGGCGATGCAGTAAATCGTCAGGTAACGCTTTGTAGAGAATAATGGACGGCTTCATGCGGATCTCCGTGAGTTAAGGTTTAAGCGTGGCGTGCGCCAATCGGTAATTGCTGATTGTTAGCAGGCTTAACAATTAAAGTTAGCCATACTGAGGCGAAAAGCGCCACCCCCATAAAAATGTACGAGGCGGCCGGGCTGCCGGTTGCGCCGTTGAGATAGCCGACGAACCATGAACCAAAGAAAGAGCCCAGCGCGCCCATACTGTTGATCAGCGCCATTGCGCCGCCCGCGACGTTACGCGGCAGCATTTCAGGAATAATGGCGAAGAACGGGCCATAAGGGGCATACATCGCCGCACCGGCGATAACCAGCAGGGTATAAGAGAGCCAGAAGTTGTTCGCACCAACGGCCCATGAGCCGATAAAGGCAAAGGCGGCAATCAACAGCAGCGGCCAGACGAACAGTTTACGGTTTTGCAGTTTATCGGATGCCCAGGAGACAACGATCATCGCGATCGTCGCCGCCAGGTACGGCACTGAAGAGAGCCAGCCGACTTCCACCATGCCCATATTCGCGCTGCCGCTGCGGATGATGGACGGCAGCCACAGAACAAACCCGTACACCCCGATACTCCAGGTGAAATACTGCATGCACAGCAGGATGACGTTGCGTGAGCGGAATGCCTCGCTGTAATTGCGTACCGCTTTGATGCCCTGCTGCTCTTTTTCCAGCTGCGCCTGAAGCGCGGCTTTTTCTGACTCCGTCAGCCATCCAGCTTGTGACGGTTTGTCTTTCACCAGCACCCACCAGAAGAACGCCCAGATGATGGCGGGGAAACCTTCAATAATGAACATTTCACGCCAGCCGAGCGCCTGAATCAGGTAGCCTGAAACTACGGACATCCACAGCACCGTCACCGGGTTGCCGAGAATCAGGAACGTATTGGCGCGCGAACGCTCTGACTTTGTGAACCAGTTGCTGATGTAAATCAGCATGGCGGGCATAACGGCCGCTTCCACGACGCCGAGAATAAAGCGGATGGCGGCAAGCATTGGGATATTACTCACCATCCCGGTCAGCGATGCGCATGCTCCCCATAAAATCAGGCAGATGAAGATCAGCTTACGTACGCTGCGACGCTCGGCGTACACCGCGCCTGGGATCTGGAAGAAGAAATAACCGAGGAAGAACAGGGCGCCCAGCAGGGAGGAGATCCCTTTCGTGATGCCGAGGTCTTCGTTAATCCCCGCTGCGGAAGCGAAGCTGAAGTTTGCGCGATCCAGGTACGCCAGGCTGTACGTGATGAACACGATAGGCATGATGTACCACCAGCGTTTTGCTGCATTTGTTGAGCTTGTCATAGGCCTGCCTCTGTCACTATGCCGCCGCTGTATGTAGGGTACAGGGGGCTGTTATCATTGCGTGAAGTTTATTCGCCTAACGCTTCACGAGTGGGTAATCCTTCGCTGTCGCCCTGAACCTGAATCGCCAGCGCGCCAATTTTATTGCCTCGCGTCACTGCCTGATGCAGCGTGCGGCCTTCCAGCAGGGCGCTGATCACACCCACGGCAAAGCCATCGCCCGCACCAACCGTATCGACCACGTTGTCCACTTTCACCGGTGCGACGCAGCCTTGCTCGCCCTCAGCGGTTTTGTACCAGGCGCCATCCGCACCGGTTTTCAGCACCACTGCTTTCACGCCGTGGCGCAGATAAAAATCGGCAATGCCCTCAGGCGTTTGCTGTCCGGTTAATATCATTCCCTCTTTCAGACCGGGCAGCACCCAGTCAGCCTGGAAGGCGAGGCGGTTAAGTTTTTCCACCATTTCGGCTTCGCTTTTCCACAGCACCGGGCGCAGATTCGGATCGAATGAAATCGTTTTGCCCTGCGCTTTCATGGTGCGGGCGGTATGCGCCAGCAGTTCATAAGAGCTGGCGGAAAGCGCCGCCGCAACGCCGCTTAAGTGCAGATGACGCGCGCCAGAGAAGTACGCATCGTGGTAATCGTCCACGGAAAGGTGGCTTGCAGCAGAACCTTTACGGAAATATTCCACAATGGGATCGGTTCCATTTTCGACTTTAGATTTAAGCTGAAAGCCGGTGGCGTAACGTCCGTCCAGCGTGACGCCCTGCGCATCAATCCCTTCTTTTTCAAGCGACTTAAGGACAAAACGGCCAAAGCTGTCATCACCGACGCGGCTTACCCAGCCGACGTTTAACCCCAGGCGCGCCAGGCCGGTCGCTACGTTAAGTTCGGCCCCGGCGACGCGTTTGATAAACGCGTCTACGTCCGCGAGATCGCCCGTTTGCGTGGCGACGAACATCGCCATTGCTTCACCAATCGTGATGACATCCAGAGAATTTTTCATGCGTTACTCCTCACGTAACAAATCGACGTAGCGACGAGTCACCGCCGTCAAGTCTTGCCCTTCCAGTGGGAACTCAATACCGCGCGGTACATCAACAGGCAGCGCGTTCAGCAGCGCCAGCCAGCGGGGGTCGGCGTCATCCGGCGCAACGGCGCGGAAACTGTCGTGATGGGGCGTGGCGGCTTTAACGTGGATATAGCCGACGGCGGGCGCCAGGTAGCGTGCGGCGTCTTCCGGCGAGTCGCCTACCCACAGCCAGTTCCCCATATCAAACGTCAGTCTGATGGGCAGGTTCTGTACCTGACAGGCGGCATTGAAGCGTTGCATCGGGCGCAATTTCCCGCAGGCGGTTTGATCATTTTCCACCACCAGCGCCATGCCGCTGCTCTCCAGCCAGTCACGCAGGGTGTCGAGCTGATCCTGGCGTTCAAAATGACCCAGCGACACTTTCAGCCACAGCGCTTGCAGCGTGCGGGCTTCCTGTAACAGGTCGGGAAGGTGGGGGTTGAGGCTGCCATCCTCCAGAAACAGCGGTTCCGGCGCGGAATAGCAGGCCAGCAGGCCGAAAATGTCAATGGCGGCCGCCAGCAGCGGGAGCGCGTTAAGCTCGGCGTCAGTGAACATTTCACGGCGAATCTCGACGCCATCCGCCCCCGCTCCGGCAATGATGGGCAGCATCGCGGTTTGCCCGCCTGCGGCACGCACCTGGTCGTAGCCATAGGCGGCGGTGACCACCATAATTTTTCTTTGCATGGGAACTCCAAATCTATCGCTCTTGCTATTACGCTATATGGAACCGGTTCCAAAGAAAAGTGCAGTGTGTCGAAATTATGATCACCATCACGAAGGAAAATTAGCGGGCGGTGGAGCCGCGAACGATCAGCTCGCCGGAGAAAACCTGCTCGTGAATCGCGTCGCTGCCCCCTTCAATGCGGCGTACAACCTGCTCGACAGCGGCAAAACCAATTTGCCAGGTCGGCTGTTTCAGCGTGGTGATGCCGACGCCTGCCAGCTCTGCCCATTCCAGTTCGTCAAAACCGAGCAGGCCGATGTCGCTGCCCCAGTTAAGACCAATGCGTTTGAGCGAACGGGCAACCTGCAATGTGAGCGCGCCGTTAGCGGAGATCACGGCTTTGCGCATCCCCCGGTGCTGCTGGTGAAACTGGCGCAGGGTGTTATCCAGTTGCGTATTTTCCGCCAGCGGCACCTCGGCGTTTTCCGCCACCACGCCAGGGTAACGCGCCAGCGTCGCACGAAATGCGTTCAGGCGCTCGCGGCGGGTATTGACCATACCGAGCGGTTCGCTGAGAAACAGGATCGCCTCGAACCCTTGCTCAATGAGATGTTCGGTGGCGGTTGTTGCCGCCTGGGTGTTATCCAGACCGACGACATCGCAGGCGAAATCAGGGATTTTACGGTCAATCAGAACCATCGGCAGCGCCGACTGTTGCAGGCGGTTCAGCCCCTCCTCGCGCATCCCGACGGCGTTCACCACGATGCCTTCCACCTGGTAGCTACGCAGCAGATCCAGATAGTGCAGTTCCTGATCCACCTCATTGTTGGTGTTACAGACCAGGGGAGTGAACCCTTTCTCGCGGCAGGCGGCTTCAATGCCGCTCAACACGTTAACGGAATAGGGGTTGGTAATATCGGCGATGATCAGGCCAATCAGGCGGGTACGGCCGCGTTTCAGGCCTCTGGCCATCAGGCTTGGGCGATAGTCGAGTTCGGCAATGGCTTTTTCAATGCGCGCCAGCAGGGCCTCGGACAGCAAATGCTTCTCACCGTTGAGGTAGCGTGAAATGCTGGTTTTTCCGGTTTTAGCGGCTTTCGCCACATCGCTGATGGTTGCCCGTGTTGATTTGCTCATCGCTGATTTCCCTGAATTTGGTGACAACACCTTAACGCGAAAATCAACGATGGCAAGCGCTTCATGCCGGATAAGAATGTAGGCCGGATAAGGCAAAGCCACCATCCGGCGATGTGCCAGGTGGCGCTGTCGCCACCCGGCACAACGATTACTGCAACGGACTTAAGGTGATTTCCACGCGGCGGTTTTGCGCTTTACCTTCGGCGGTGCTGTTGCTGGCGATCGGGTTCGCCGGGCCCATGCCGCTGGTGCGGATGCGGTTGGCGGCAACGCCCTGGGTGATCAGCGCGCTGGCCACGGAGTCCGCGCGCTGCTGCGACAGACGCATGTTCAGATCCTGCCCGCCGGTACTGTCGGTGTAGCCCACTACGTTAACGGCGGTTTTGTTGTACTCTTTCAGCACCATCGCCACGCCGGTCAGCGTGTTGGCGCCTGCCGGTTTCAGGGTTGCGCTGCTGCTGTCGAAGGTGACGTTATTCGGCATATTCAGGATGATGTTATCGCCACTTCGCGTCACGCTCACGCCCGTTCCCTGCATTTTGTCACGCAGTTTCGCTTCCTGTACGTCCATGTAATAGCCAGCGCCGCCGCCCAGCGCCGCGCCTGCCGCTGCGCCAATCAGCGCGCCTTTGCCGCGATCTTTCTTGGAGGAGGAGAGTGCGCCGACGCCTGCGCCGACCAGAGAACCAATGCCCGCGCCAATACCGGATTTACCCGCTTCGCGCTCGCCGGTGTAAGGGTTTGTTGTGCAGCCAGATACTGCCAGGGCGCCGCTCACGATAGCAGCAATGACCAAAACATGTTTTTTCATCTTAGTTCCTTAATGACTTTTTTATTTTTTCGCCACAGCGACGGTGGCGGTTGATTATGACGTGCGAACATGAAGAAAATTCCAGGGAAGACTCTTAAATTTGTAAGTAACATTGAGCGGCATAATAAATAAGCCGTCACACCTGCATCGCATTCAGGAGCGCATTTTGATCAACGCACCATCGCACTATTCGGTATTAACCGCTGCCCACTGGGGACCTGTCCGGGTCGACACTGACGGCGAGACGGTTCTCGCGTCTCGCGGGGCGCTGCCCACTTCGCATCTCAATTCCCTGCAAACCGTCGTGCGCGACCAGGTTCACAGCCCTACCCGGGTGCGTTTCCCGATGGTGCGTAAAGGGTTTCTCGCCTCGCCAGAGAAGCCACAGGGCGTGCGCGGCCAGGATGAATTTGTGCGGGTGAGTTGGGATGAGGCGCTGGATCTGATCCATACCCAGCACAAACGTATTCGTGAAACATATGGTCCGTCCTCGATTTTTGCCGGTTCTTATGGCTGGCGTTCGAATGGCGTGCTGCATAAAGCTTCCACCCTGTTGCAGCGTTATATGGCGCTGGCGGGCGGGTATACCGGGCATCTGGGGGATTACTCCACGGGGGCGGCGCAGGCCATCATGCCGTATGTGGTGGGCGGAAACGAAGTCTACCAGCAGCAGACCAGCTGGCCGGTTGTGCTGGAACACAGTGACGTGGTGGTGCTATGGAGCGCCAACCCGTTGAATACGCTAAAAATTGCCTGGAATGCGTCGGATGAGCAGGGCATTGCTTACTTTGCCGCGCTGCGCAACAGCGGGAAACGGCTGATCTGCATCGATCCAATGCGATCGGAAAGCGCGGCGTTCTTTGGCGATAAGATGGAGTGGATCGCCCCGCATATGGGGACTGACGTGGCGCTGATGCTGGGGATTGCGCATACGCTGGTAAAAAACGGCTGGCATGATGACGCGTTTCTGGCGCGCTGCACGACCGGTTACGAGACATTCGCCGACTATCTGCTGGGCGTGAGCGACGGCGTGGCGAAAACGGCGGAATGGGCCGCAGATATTTGCGGCGTATCCGCCGCTAAAATTCACGAACTGGCGGAACTCTTCCATAAAAATACCACCATGTTGATGTCTGGCTGGGGGATGCAGCGTCAGCAGTTCGGCGAGCAAAAACACTGGATGCTGGTAACGCTTGCCGCCATGTTAGGGCAAATTGGCACGCCCGGCGGCGGTTTTGGCCTCTCGTACCATTTCGCCAACGGGGGAAACCCGACGCGCCGCGCCGCTGTACTGGCTTCAATGCAGGGCAGTCTGCCGGGCGGCACCGATGCGGTAGACAAAATTCCGGTGGCGCGTATTGTCGAGGCGCTGGAGAATCCCGGCGCGCCCTATCAGCACAACGGTATGAACCGCCATTTCCCGGATATCCGCTTCGTCTGGTGGGCCGGTGGCGCGAACTTTACGCATCATCAGGATACCAACCGTCTGATTCGCGCCTGGCAAAAGCCGGAACTGGTGGTGATCTCCGAATGTTTCTGGACCGCTGCGGCGAAACATGCCGATATCGTGTTACCTGCCACGACCTCTTATGAACGTAACGATTTAACCATGACCGGCGACTACAGCAACCAGCATCTGGTGCCGATGAAGCAGGTTGTGCCGCCGCGTGATGAGGCCCGTAATGACTTTGACGTGTTTGCCGAACTGAGCGAGCGCTGGGAAACGGGCGGCCATGCGCGCTTCACCGAAGGGAAAAGCGAGCTTGAGTGGCTGGAAACCTTCTACAACATCGCCGGGCAACGCGGCGCCAGCCAGCAGGTGACGCTGCCGCCGTTTGCACAGTTCTGGGAAGCCAACGATCTGATTGAAATGCCGGAGAATGCGGCCAACGCGCAGTTTATCCGCTTTGCGGATTTCCGCCGCGACCCCGACGCGCATCCACTGAAAACGGACAGCGGCAAGATAGAGATCTACTCCCGGCGAATTGCGGACTACGGCTATGCGGACTGCCCAGGACACCCAATGTGGCTGGAGCCGGACGAATGGCACGGCAATGCCGAACCCGGTCAGCTACAGGTGCTGTCCGCCCATCCGGCGCATCGTCTGCACAGCCAGCTTAACTACAGCCAGCTTCGTGAACAGTATGCGGTGGCGGGGCGCGAACCGGTTACTCTGCATCCGCAGGATGCGCAGACGCGGGGCATTGCCGACGGCGACACGGTGCGGGTCTGGAATCACCGAGGACAAATTCTGGCGGGCGCGGTGGTGACGGAGGGCATTAGACCCGGCGTTATCTGCATTCATGAAGGGGCATGGCCGGATTTAGAGGTGTCGGCTGGCGGCATTTGCAAAAATGGCGCGGTAAACGTGTTGACCAAAGATCTCCCCAGCTCGCGACTGGGGAACGGCTGTGCGGGCAACACCGCGCTGGCGTGGATTGAAAAGTATACCGGCCCTTCGCTGACGCTTACGGCGTTTAATCCGCCTGCCAGCCCATAATCCATGTCGGATGCTGTGTATCTTCCTGCCATGCGCTGTCTTCGATACGAAAACCCAGCGCATGGTAGAAATTCACCGCCGACTGATTTTTCTGGTAAACCTCCAGGCTGAGCGCGGTAAAGCGCTGCTGAACATGCTGCACCAGCGCCTTGCCAATCCCGCGGCGGATCGCGTCCGGCGTGACAAACAGCGCGCCCAAAAAGCGCGCTTCCATCACGCTGGCAAAGCCTTTCAGTAAACCTGCTTCTTCCCACACCCAGGTCTGCGCGGCGGGCAGGTACACGTCACGCACTATCGCTTCGCTTTCGCGCCAGTAGCGCGCTTCGATAAACGGGTGGGCATAGATCGTGCTTTCCATCCAGAGCGTCAAAATTGACGCCATATCCTCAGTCCGGGATTCGCGAATCATGCTGACCTCCAGGATGGCAGAAACAGCCCGTGATATGGTCGTTGACCAGCCCGCACGCCTGCATAAAGGAGTAGCAAATGGTGGTGCCGACGAACTTGAAGCCGCGTTTTTTCAGCGCTTTTGCCAGCGCATCCGACGCGGGGGTTGAGGTGGGGATCTCGCTCAGGCTGGCGGCGCGCGTTACCTGAGGCTGGTTTTCGACAAAAGACCAGACGAATTCAGCAAACGGTTCGCCATTTTGCGCCATTGCGAGATACGCCCTGGCATTGCCGATGATGGCCTGAATTTTTCCCCGATGGCGAATAATGCCCGCATCCTGCAACAGACGCTCAACGTCGTCTTCCTGCATCGCCGCGACGCGAACGGGATCAAAGTGGTGGAAGTTTGCGCGATAGTTTTCCCGTTTCTTCAGCACGGTGATCCAGGAAAGCCCCGCCTGCTGGCCTTCAAGGCAGATCATCTCGAACAGCTTTTTGCCGTCGGTTTCGGGAATGCCCCACTCCTTGTCGTGATAGGCGATGTATAGTGGGTCCTGACTGACCCATCCGCAACGCTGCATACTCTTCCTCGCTGTTTTGACTACCGCAAAAATTTCATTCGGCCCGCCTTGACGCGCCAGCTAAAAAGACAATATTTAATACAGGGCTAATAAGCCCTGGAACCGCCAAACAATGACAATAATATCGCCGAATTCGGCTCTTCTCTGGAGTCGCGTTGATGATTATAAAAAAATGCAGTGGTCGCCAGGTGTGGTGCTGCCTGGCGAGCGTTATCGTCTGTGCAATTTTCACTAACACAGCATATGCCTGGCAACAAGAATATATCGCTGATGCCGTATCGGGTCATACGACAGAACGTTATACATGGGACAGCGATCACCAACCAAGTTACAACGATATTCTGGCGGAGCGGATTCGGTCCAGCCAGAATGCGCCTGGCCCTGTGCTGAGCCTGGCCGATCAAACGCCACTGGACGCGACCAGCGGCATGAGCATGGGCTGGAATTTTCCGCTTGCCGGGCGCGTGACGACCGGGCCGGTCGCCAGCCTGCACTACGACGGCTCAACCACCTCGATGTTTAATGAATTTGGCGACAGCGTGACGGCGCAGGCGCTGACCGACCCTCTGTGGCATGCCAGCGTCAGTACGTTGGGCTGGCGGGTGAATTCGCAGTTTGGCGATATCCGTCCCTGGGCGCAAATCAGCTATAACCAGCAATACGGCGAGAACATCTGGAAAGCGCAGTCGGGGCTGAGTCGAATGACGGCAGCGGATCAGAATGGCAACTGGCTGGATGTGACGGTGGGGGCGGATATGCTACTGAACCCGCATATCGCGGCGTATGCGGCGCTCTCTCAGGCAGATAACAGCGCAAGTAATAGCGACTATCTGTACACCCTGGGCGTTAGCGCCAGATTTTAACGAGAATACGCACGTAATAAAAACAAGTTTTTTACAATTAAGTCTCTTTAATAACAAGACGTACAGCGATAGTGGGTACTAACTGACATTAAAAAAAATCACGCTGCGCAGTCTTTGTCTCGTCATTCATTCCGCAATCCAGGCATTTCATTCCGCTCTGATGGCATTTCATGCCGTTTTTCCCCTGCATAAAAAGCACTTCGTTATTGTTGTCAGCAGTGAATTTCTCCTTTGTTTATGCAGGAAGACTGCCATGAAAACTTCTGATTATCAGCGTACCCGTTGGCTGACGCTTATCGGCACCATCATCACACAATTTGCGTTAGGTTCTGTTTACACCTGGAGCCTGTTTAATGGCGCGCTCTCTGCGAAACTGGATGAGCCCGTCAGCCAGGTGGCCTTTTCATTTGGCTTGTTGAGCCTGGGACTGGCGATCTCCTCTTCCGTGGCGGGTAAATTACAGGAACGTTTCGGCGTAAAACGCGTCACGATGGCGTCAGGTGTTTTACTGGGCATCGGCTTCTTTTTAACGGCGCATTCCAACAACCTTATGATGCTGTGGCTGAGCGCCGGGGTGCTGGTTGGCCTGGCGGACGGGGCGGGATACCTGTTAACGCTGTCTAACTGCGTAAAATGGTTCCCGGAACGTAAAGGGCTGATTTCCGCCTTCTCGATTGGTTCTTATGGCCTCGGTAGCCTCGGCTTCAAATTCATCGACAGCCAGCTGCTGGCGACGGTCGGTCTGGAAAAGACATTTATGATCTGGGGCGCGATTGTGCTGGTGATGATTGTCTTTGGTTCAACGCTGATGAAAGACGCGCCGAATCAGGATGTTAAAGCGGTAAACGGGGTGGTGGAAAACGACTTCACCCTGGCGCAGTCCATGCGTAAACCGCAGTACTGGATGCTGGCGGTGATGTTCCTGACGGCCTGCATGAGCGGTCTGTATGTCATCGGCGTGGCGAAAGACATTGCTCAGGGGCTGGCGCATATGGATGTTGCTTCGGCGGCCAACGCGGTCACGGTGATTTCCATCGCTAACCTGTCAGGCCGCCTGGTGCTGGGCATTCTGTCTGACAAAATCGCCCGTATCCGCGTGATTACTATCGGTCAGGTTGTCTCGCTGGTCGGGATGGCAGCATTACTGTTCGCGCCGCTGAGTGATGTGACGTTCTTCGCCGCGATTGCCTGCGTCGCCTTTAACTTCGGCGGTACGATCACGGTGTTCCCGTCGCTGGTGAGCGAGTTCTTCGGCCTGAATAACCTGGCGAAAAACTACGGCGTGATTTACCTGGGCTTTGGGATTGGCAGTATTTGCGGGTCGATTATCGCCTCGCTGTTCGGTGGGTTCTACGTCACCTTCTGCGTTATTTTCGCTCTGCTGATCCTCTCTCTGGCGCTCTCGACCACGATTCGCCAGCCTCAGCGCCGCGTCTTTAAAGAGGCTCACGCCTGATTTTATTCATCATTTAACCACTTCCCGGCCCGGATGTTTTTGTAAATATCCGGGCCGCTTGCTTATTCTTCCGACACTTTTACGCTTCCCTGTGGTCTACATACCCGCGCGTGTAGACTGTCTGACATCTGCTGTTACCGCATTTATCCACCTGCCCGGTCTGGAATGGCCTTTTGCGGGTGGTTTTTATCCCGATTTCCAGGGTTTGCTTGCATGAAATACATTAAATCGATGACGCAGCAGAAGCTGAGCTTCTTGCTTGCGCTCTATATCGGCCTGTTTATGAATTGCGCAGTGTTTTATCGCCGGTTCGGCAGCTATGCGCAGGAATTTACCGTCTGGAAAGGCCTCTCGGCAGTGGTTGAACTTGGGGCCACGGTTCTCGCCACGTTCTTCTTACTCCGTCTGCTTTCCCTGTTTGGTCGCCGCGCCTGGCGGGTTCTGGCTACGCTGGTGGTGCTGTTCTCCGCGAGCGCCAGCTATTACATGACCCTCCTGAACGTGGTGATCGGCTACGGCATTATTGCCTCCGTGATGACCACGGATATCGATTTATCGAAAGAGGTCGTCGGCTGGCACTTCATTTTGTGGCTGGTGGCGGTGAGCATTCTGCCGCTGGTCTTTATCTGGAGTAACCGCTGTCGTTATACCCTGCTGCGGCAGTTACGCACGCCGGGACAGCGCGTTCGCAGCGTGGCGGCGGTGGTTCTGGCTGGGGTGATGGTGTGGGCGCCGATTCGCCTGCTCGACGTTCAGCAAAAGAATGTTGAACGAACAACGGGTATCGATTTGCCGAGCTATGGCGGCGTGGTGGCGAACTCTTATTTACCGTCGAACTGGCTATCGGCTTTAGGGCTGTACGCCTGGGCGCAGGTGGATGAGTCGTCGGATAATAACTCGCTGATGAACCCGGCGAAGAAGTTTACCTATGTTGCGCCAGAAGGCATTGATGACACGTATGTTGTGTTTATCATCGGCGAAACCACGCGTTGGGATCATATGGGCATCTTCGGCTACGAGCGGAACACGACGCCGAAGCTGGCGCAGGAAAAAAATCTCGCGGCGTTCCGGGGTGAGTCGTGTGATACCGCGACCAAACTTTCGCTGCGCTGTATGTTTGTGCGCGAGGGTGGCGCGTCGGAGAATCCACAGCGTACGCTGAAAGAGCAAAACATTTTTGCGGTGCTGAAGCAGTTAGGGTTTAGCGCCGATCTGTATGCGATGCAGAGCGAAATGTGGTTCTACAGCAATACGATGGCGGATAACATTGCCTACCGCGAGCAAATCGGCGCAGAGCCGCGCAACCGGGGTAAGACGGTTGATGATATGTTGCTGGTGGATGAAATGCAGCGTTCGTTAGCGCAAACCCCTGACGGGAAACACCTGATCGTAATGCATACCAAAGGGTCGCATTATAACTATACGCAGCGGTATCCCCGCAGTTTTGCGCAGTGGACGCCGGAGTGTGTCGGCGTTGACGATGGTTGCACAAAAGCGGAGATGATCAACTCTTACGATAACTCGGTGAGCTATGTTGATCACTTTATTACCCGCGTGTTCGATCAGCTGCGCGATAAGAAAGCCATTGTGTTTTACGCCGCCGATCACGGCGAGTCGATCAATGAGCGCGAGCATTTGCACGGCACGCCGCGCAAGATGGCGCCGCCAGAACAGTTCCGGGTGCCAATGCTGGTGTGGATGTCGGATAAGTATCTGGAGAACCCGCAGCATGCGCAGATGCTTGCGCGCCTGCAACAGGCGGCGGCGATGAAAACGCCGCGCCGTCATGTGGAGCTGTATGACACGGTGATGGGATGTCTCGGCTACACCTCGCCAGATGGCGGAATTAACGAAAACAACGACTGGTGCCATATTCCGGCTGAACAGAATGCAGCGGTGCAGTAAGTGGTCTGCTGACTTTCTCGCCGATTGAATGGCATTTTCAAACTAAGGGATTGACGGGCGCGCGCCTGAGCAGTAAGATGCGCCCCGCATTCGGTGATTGGCGCAGCCTGGTAGCGCACTTCGTTCGGGACGAAGGGGTCGGAGGTTCGAATCCTCTATCACCGACCAATTCAGAAAAGCCAGCCTACGGGCTGGCTTTTTGCTGCCCGGAATTTAACGAGGATGAGAACCTCCGGGGGCAAGAGGTTCGACTCGAGCGTAGCGAGAGAACGTTGCGCGAGCAACGGCCCGAAGGGCGAGCCACGCAGTGGCGAGTAATCCTCTATCACCGACCAATTCAGAAAAGCCAGCCCACGGGCTGGCTTTTTGCTGCCCGGAATTTAACGAGGATGAGAACCTCCGGGGGCAAGAGGTTCGACTCGAGCGTAGCGAGAGAACGTTGCGCGAGCAACGGCCCGAAGGGCGAGCCACGCAGTGGCGAGTAATCCTCTATCACCGACCAATTCAGAAAAGCCAGCCCACGGGCTGGCTTTTTGCTGCCCGGAATTTAACGAGGATGAGCATTGTAGGCCTGATAAGCGCAGCGCCATCAGGCAGGATCGGTCGCCCACTTTCGGCAACGCCGGATGGCGGCGCAGGCGCCTTATCCGGCCTACGGCGATTTCGCCATTGGCAAAAAATGTGCATCACTTCTCACTGTTTGTTCACGTTTTTGTGACATATTCCATTGTCTTTTTTTATCTTTGCTTAAATTTTTTTTTGCGTTACTTATGGCTGAGCCCAGCATTTTCCGCTGTGCGTTTTAGCGTTCGTGATATTAATCGCTCAGATATGCAGCATTTCGTCAGAAATTTTTCACAATCTGCACAAACGTTAATCACCAAATGTTGCGAAATATGAAGCGATTAATTCTGGTGTTAACGGAGTAGCACAAATTTCCCTGCTGAAAATAGTCGTTTGAAGTTTTTTTAATCTTTGTTTGTGAATTCTCACCGTTGTTGTAAATCATGGTTGCCTGTATTGACGTTTTCACATTCTGTTGACAGATTGTAGGGCATGAGGGGCATTTCATGGAGAATCCGCACTGCAACTCAGGCGCTTATGTGAACGGAATCCCCATCCTCTTAACGCCGACCCGGCCGGGTAAAAAACAAAAAAGGCCAGGCGGTGCAAACCCACTGCAAAGGGTAAAACAACAACATCACATTTGGAGCAGAAGAATGAGTATTTCCTTGAAGAAGTCAGGGATGCTGAAGCTTGGTCTGAGCCTGGTGGCCATGACCGTCGCAGCAAGTGTACAGGCTAAAACTCTGGTTTATTGTTCAGAAGGTTCTCCAGAAGGCTTCAACCCGCAGCTGTTTACCTCCGGCACCACCTATGACGCCAGCTCAGTACCTATCTATAACCGTCTGGTGGAATTTAAAATCGGTACAACCGAAGTTATTCCAGGCCTCGCTGAAAAGTGGGATGTCAGCGAAGACGGCAAAACCTACACCTTCCACCTGCGTCAGGGCGTGAAGTGGCAGGACAGCAAAGACTTTAAACCGACGCGCGATTTCAACGCCGATGACGTGGTGTTCTCGTTCGATCGTCAGAAAAATGCCGAAAACCCGTACCACAAAGTGTCTGGCGGCAGCTATGAATACTTCGAAGGGATGGGTCTGCCAGACCTGATAAGCGAAGTGAAGAAAGTGGACGATAGCACCGTTCAGTTCGTGCTGACCCGTCCAGAAGCGCCGTTCCTCGCTGACCTGGCGATGGACTTCGCCTCCATCCTCTCTAAAGAATATGCTGACAACATGCTGAAAGCCGGTACGCCGGAGAAAGTGGATCTGAACCCAATCGGTACGGGGCCGTTCCAGCTGTTGCAGTACCAGAAAGACTCCCGCATTCTGTATAAAGCGTTTGATGGTTTCTGGGGCACCAAGCCGCAGATCGACCGTCTGGTGTTCTCCATTACGCCTGACGCGTCCGTGCGTTACGCCAAGCTACAGAAAAATGAGTGCCAGGTGATGCCGTACCCGAACCCGGCGGACATCGCGCGCATGAAGCAGGACAAAAACATCAACCTGATGGAGCAGGCGGGTCTGAACGTCGGCTACCTCTCTTTCAACACCGAGAAGAAACCGTTTGATGACGTGAAAGTCCGTCAGGCGCTGACCTACGCGGTGAACAAAGAAGCGATCATTAAAGCGGTTTATCAGGGTGCGGGCGTTGAAGCCAAGAACCTGATTCCGCCGACCATGTGGGGCTATAACGACGACGTTAAAGACTACAACTACGATCCAGAAAAAGCCAAAGCGCTGCTGAAAGAAGCGGGCCAGGATAAAGGCTTCACCGTTGAACTGTGGGCGATGCCGGTACAGCGTCCGTACAACCCGAACGCTCGCCGTATGGCTGAGATGATTCAGGCTGACTGGGCGAAGATTGGCGTACAGGCCAAGATTGTCACCTACGAGTGGGGTGAATACCTCAAGCGTGCGAAGTCAGGCGAACATCAGGCGGTGATGATGGGCTGGACCGGTGATAACGGGGACCCGGATAACTTCTTCGCGACCCTGTTTAGCTGCGCTGCGGCGAAAGACGGTTCCAACTACTCTCGCTGGTGCTACAAGCCGTTTGAAGACTTGATTCAACCGGCGCGCGCCACTGACGATCACAACAAGCGTGTTGAACTCTACAAACAGGCTC
The DNA here is from genome assembly GCF_005406305.1 of Citrobacter sp. TBCP-5362. NCBI lineage: Bacteria > Pseudomonadati > Pseudomonadota > Gammaproteobacteria > Enterobacterales > Enterobacteriaceae > Citrobacter > Citrobacter sp. TBCP-5362. The sequence continues at coordinate 184,818 of NZ_CP040234.1, forward strand.
AGGTGGTGATGCATGACCAGGCGCCTGCGCTGATCATCGCTCACTCTACCGTGTACGAACCTGTGCGTAAAGAAGTCAAAGGCTATGTGGTTGATCCTCTGGGCAAACACCACTTTGAAAACGTCTCTGTCGAATAATTAAAAGCCAGGGGTGCCTGAGCACCCCATGCCCGGCGGCGCTGCGTTTGCACGAACCTACGATCGTAGGCCGGGTAAGCGCAGCGCCACCCGGCGTAATGCTTTACCCCACGGCGGCGTATGCCGTGGGATAAGATTTGTGAGCAATACAGACGCACTGTCACCAGGCGGCGCGTCATTAGAGAGAATCCGGGTTATGTTGCAGTTCATCCTCCGACGTTTGGGACTCGTCATCCCCACGTTTATCGGTATCACCCTTCTCACCTTTGCCTTCGTCCATATGATCCCGGGCGATCCGGTCATGATCATGGCAGGTGAACGTGGTATCTCTCCTGAGCGTCATGCTCAACTGCTGGCTGAACTCGGTCTGGATAAACCGATGTGGCAGCAGTACCTCCATTACATCTGGGGGGTGATGCATGGCGATTTGGGCATCTCGCTGAAAAGCCGTTTGCCGGTGTGGGACGAGTTCGTGCCTCGCTTTAAAGCGACGCTGGAACTTGGCGTCTGCGCCATGATTTTCGCCACCGCGGTAGGGATTCCGGTCGGCGTGCTGGCCGCCGTGAAGCGCGGTTCCATTTTCGATCATACCGCTGTTGGCCTGGCGCTGACCGGTTACTCTATGCCTATCTTCTGGTGGGGCATGATGCTGATCATGCTGGTATCAGTGCAATGGAACCTGACGCCGGTTTCCGGGCGCGTCAGCGATATGGTGTTCCTTGATGACTCCAATCCGTTAACCGGCTTTATGCTGATTGACACGGCTATCTGGGGCGAAGAGGGCAACTTTATTGATGCTGTCGCGCACATGATCCTGCCTGCGATGGTGCTCGGTACGATACCGCTGGCGGTTATCGTACGTATGACCCGCTCCTCCATGCTGGAAGTGCTGGGTGAAGATTATATCCGTACCGCGCGCGCCAAAGGCCTCACAAGGATGCGCGTCATCATCGTACACGCGCTGCGTAACGCGATGCTGCCGGTCGTGACCGTGATCGGTTTGCAGGTGGGGACGCTGCTGGCAGGGGCGATCCTGACCGAAACCATCTTCTCGTGGCCTGGCCTTGGCCGTTGGCTGATTGATGCGCTGCAACGACGCGATTATCCGGTTGTACAGGGCGGGGTGTTACTGGTAGCGACGATGATTATTCTCGTCAACCTGCTGGTCGACCTGCTGTACGGCGTGGTGAACCCGCGTATTCGTCATAAGAAGTAAGGGGCCATCATGTCACAGGTTACTGAAAATAAAGTTATCTCTGCACCGGTGCCGATGACCCCGTTGCAGGAGTTCTGGCACTATTTTAAACGCAACAAGGGTGCGGTTGTCGGTCTGGCGTATGTCGTCATCATGATCCTGATTGCGGTGTTCGCGAACGTCATCGCGCCGTATAACCCGGCAGATCAGTTCCGCGATGTGCTGCTGGCGCCGCCTGCGTGGCAGGAAGGCGGCAGTATCGCGCACCTGCTGGGAACGGATGATGTCGGTCGCGATGTGCTGTCGCGCCTGATGTATGGCGCACGTCTGTCGCTGCTGGTGGGCTGCCTGGTGGTGGTGCTGTCGCTGGTGATGGGGATTGTGCTCGGCCTGGTTGCGGGTTACTTCGGCGGCATTGTTGATAACATCATCATGCGCGTCGTCGATATCATGCTGGCGCTGCCAAGCCTGCTGCTGGCGCTGGTGCTGGTGGCGATCTTTGGCCCTTCTATCGGTAACGCCGCGCTGGCGCTGACCTTCGTGGCGCTCCCGCACTACGTGCGTCTGACCCGCGCCGCCGTGCTGGTGGAGGTGAACCGCGATTACGTTACCGCTTCCCGCGTGGCGGGCGCAGGCGCGATGCGCCAGATGTTCGTCAATATCTTCCCGAACTGCCTTGCGCCGCTGATCGTTCAGGCGTCGCTCGGTTTCTCTAACGCCATTCTCGATATGGCCGCCCTGGGCTTCCTCGGCATGGGTGCGCAGCCGCCGACACCGGAGTGGGGCACTATGCTCTCCGACGTGTTGCAGTTCGCACAAAGTGCCTGGTGGGTCGTGACCTTCCCGGGTCTGGCGATCCTGCTGACGGTGCTGGCATTTAACCTGATGGGTGACGGTCTGCGTGACGCGCTCGATCCCAAACTGAAGCAGTAAGAGGTTCGAGATGGCGTTATTAAACGTAGATAAATTATCGGTGCACTTCGGTGACGAAGGTACGCCGTTTCGCGCGGTAGACCGCGTAAGCTACAGCGTAAATCAGGGCGAAGTCGTTGGTATTGTCGGCGAGTCCGGCTCCGGTAAATCGGTTAGCTCGCTGGCGATTATGGGGCTGATTGACTTCCCGGGCCGCGTGATGGCGGAAAAACTGGAATTCAACGGTCAGGACTTGCAGCGCATCTCTGAGAAAGAGCGCCGCAACCTGGTGGGCGCGGAAGTGGCGATGATCTTCCAGGACCCGATGACCAGCCTGAACCCGTGCTACACCGTAGGTTTCCAGATTATGGAAGCGATTAAGGTGCATCAGGGCGGCAACAGGAAAACCCGTCGGCAGCGGGCGATTGACCTGCTGACTCAGGTGGGGATTCCCGATCCGGCGTCGCGTCTGGATGTCTATCCGCACCAGTTATCTGGTGGGATGAGCCAGCGCGTGATGATTGCAATGGCGATTGCCTGTCGTCCGAAACTGCTGATTGCCGATGAGCCGACCACTGCGCTGGACGTGACCATCCAGGCGCAAATCATCGAACTGCTGCTGGAATTGCAGCAGAAAGAAAATATGGCGCTGGTGCTGATTACTCACGATCTGGCGCTGGTGGCGGAAGCCGCGCATAAAATCATCGTAATGTATGCCGGACAGGTGGTAGAGACAGGGGCGGCGCACGATATCTTCCGCGCGCCGCGTCATCCGTATACGCAGGCGTTGCTGCGCGCACTGCCGGAATTCGCGCAGGATAAAGCGCGTCTGGCGTCGCTGCCGGGTGTGGTGCCGGGAAAATATGACCGCCCGAACGGTTGTCTGTTGAACCCGCGCTGCCCGTATGCCACGGATAAGTGCCGTAGCGAAGAGCCGGATCTGAATCTGCTCGGCGACGGCCGCCAGTCCAAATGCCACTATCCACTCGATGATGCCGGGAGGCCCACACTATGAGTACGCACGAGGCCACCTTGCAACAGCCGCTGTTGCAGGCCATCGATTTGAAAAAACACTACCCGGTGAAGAAGGGGCTGTTTGCGCCCGAGCGCCTGGTAAAAGCGCTGGATGGCGTATCGTTCACCCTTGAGCGCGGCAAAACGCTGGCGGTCGTGGGCGAGTCCGGCTGCGGGAAATCCACGCTGGGCCGCCTGCTGACGATGATTGAAACGCCGACCGGCGGAGAACTGTATTATCAGGGGCAGGATCTGCTCAGGCACGATCCGCAGGCGCAAAAACTGCGTCGGCAGAAAATCCAGATTGTGTTCCAGAACCCGTATGGTTCGCTGAACCCGCGTAAGAAAGTGGGGCAGATTCTGGAAGAGCCACTGCTGATCAACACCTCGCTCAGCAAAGAGCAGCGTCGTGAAAAAGCGCTGGCGATGATGGCGAAAGTCGGCCTTAAAACCGAGCATTACGATCGCTACCCGCACATGTTTTCCGGCGGCCAGCGTCAACGTATTGCTATCGCCCGCGGTCTGATGCTTGACCCGGACGTGGTGATCGCCGATGAACCGGTCTCCGCGCTGGACGTTTCCGTGCGCGCGCAGGTGTTGAACCTGATGATGGATTTGCAGCAGGAACTGGGGCTGTCTTACGTCTTTATCTCGCACGACCTGTCGGTGGTCGAACACATTGCCGATGAGGTGATGGTGATGTATCTCGGCCGCTGCGTGGAGAAAGGGACGAAGGAGCAGATCTTTACCAACCCGCGCCATCCGTATACGCAGGCGCTGCTCTCCGCGACGCCGCGTTTGAACCCGGATGACCGCCGCGAGCGCATCAAGCTGACCGGCGAGCTGCCAAGCCCGCTGAATCCGCCACCGGGCTGCGCCTTCAACGCCCGTTGCCGTCGTCGCTTTGGCCCCTGCACCCAGTTGCAGCCGCAGCTTAAAGATTACGGCGGTCAACTGGTGGCCTGTTTCGCCGTCGATCAGGATGAGAACCGACAGCAATAACTGTTGGTTATTGCCTCATAACCGGAGCCTTGTGCTCCGGTTTTTTTATATTCCTTTTTTGGCTCCACAATGTGAGTCCATCGGCAGAACATTATCCCATAGCGACTAGAATGTAAGCAGATTTCTGATTGCCACAGAAATATCTGGAGCCAACGTGGTCACGATACGCTGGGATATTAAAACAATCGATCGTCTGTCTATGGTTGAGGATGTCCTCAAGGAGTTTTCCTGCCGCGATATTAATATTATCTCCATGAAGGTCACGCCGGGTCGGATTCTGATTAAATCCTGGTGCCGCCAGTTGCAGGATATTTCCAGCGTCCAGACCTGCCTCAATCAACATGCCGATATTATTAATGTCGCTTATCTCTCAGAGAATCTTTCTGAACTGGCCACACCTGAACTGACGCGACCGCGCTATTTCTCCGATATTATCTGTAGCAGCCAGAGTATGCAGGTGCTGATTGAAAAAGCGCTAAAAATCGCTGACAGCAAATATACCGTCCTGATCCGTGGTGAGACCGGCACGGGTAAAGAGTTGCTGGCGCGCGCCATTCATAATTCCGGGCAGCGGCGCTTTTATCCGTTTATCCCCGTCAACTGCTCAACGCTGCCTGAGGCATTGATGGAGAGCGAACTTTTTGGTTATGAAAAAGGGGCGTTCAGCGGTGCGGACGGCAGAGGGAAAAAAGGGTTGTTTGAAATGGCGGATAAGGGAACGCTGTTTCTTGATGAATTTGGCGAAATGCCGCTGAATTTACAGGCCAAGCTGCTGCGGGTACTTCAGGACGGCGGGATCCGCCGCGTCGGCGGGGCGCAGGTGATCCCGGTTAACGCGCGTATTATTGTCGCCACCAACGCGAACCTGGAAGAGATGGTCGAACAGCGCCTGCTGCGCGCCGATCTCTGGTATCGCATTAACGTACTGACGCTCACGATTCCGCCGTTGCGCGAGCGCCCTTCGGATATCACTTTACTGATCCGCCATTTTGTACAGAAATATGCCAAAGAGTTTCAACGGCGGCTGATACTGGACAAAGCCTGTTTTGAGTCACTGCGTCACCACCACTGGCCGGGCAACGTTCGCGAACTGGAGAACACCATTATCCGTCTGATGCTGATGTCAGAAAGTGATGTCATCACCTGCGATGATTTGGGGCTTTCAACGGTGTCACAAGCGTTGCCGGGGCATCCCGACCGCCCCTTCAAAGAGCAGGTGCAACATGCTGAGCGGCAGCTGATTGAGCAGATGGTGGAAGAGAATGTCTCCTCCCGGCATATCGCGAAAGCGTTGGGGGTTTCGCACACGACGGTGCTGAATAAAATACGTAGCTACCAACTGGAAGGGGTGAGTTAAGCGCCGCCAGGAACCGACGGCGCACGGAACGCGTTATTCAATCAGCTTCAGGAGCGGCGACAGGCACAGCAAAATCCCATACAGCAGAATCAGCCAGGTTTTCAGGCCGCGCAGTTTTTCCAGTTGCGTGACTTTATAGATCAGGAAAAAAGGGATGATGCACGACACAATGCCGTACAGCGGGCTACCCAACTGGAAGAACACCAGCACCGAGACGCGGAACGATACCCAAATGACCAGCGTGATAACGATAAAGGTACAGATGCCAAGCGTCAGCGCCAGCGGATTGATCTTCTCCACGTCGATAACCCGGCTCAGCACGTTGAGAATGATGCCCTTAATCGCTTCATGAAAACCCAGGTAAATACCGAAGAAGGCGGTGAGAACCGCAAAGATATTCAGTACCGTTGAGGTGAAATGAATGATCTGTCCGGGAATGACCTGCGCAGCCAATGCCAGCGCGGAGATATTCTGCTCAAAGGCGGAAACGGCTTCTTCGTGGCTGATGGAGAAGGTAAACGAAAACGAGAAGAACAGGATCACGGCAATCAGCGTGATATAGCTGATGCGGTGGGTACGAATGGCCATACGCGTCGCCAGCACCCTGTCGGCTTCTCGTTTGCGGTAGGCAATGTTCATCGGGTTCAGCACCTGAATAAACACCGCCGAGAAAAAACAGAAGGGGACGGTGAGCAGCACATCGCGGAAGAAGACCGACGCCTGCGGGAAGGCCGTAATATTGCTGAAGTTCCAGTGCGGAATCATCGCGAAACCGAAGATCAGGATGATGCCTACTTTCACCACCACCATAGGGCCGGAGATTTTAAACAGCAGCTTTTCTCCACCGGAGGCGATAGCGACCAGTACGGCGAAGATCGCCACTTTATAGAGGATGGACTGCGAGAGATCGGCATCGGTCAGACCGAAGGTTTTAATGTACGACGCGCTGTCGAAAACCACGGATAAAGAGTAGATAAAAATGCCGTGGATAATCATCAAAAAGTAGATTACGCCGAGGAAGACGCCCCAGTTTTTCCCCAGGTAATGACTGATAATATCGGTGTAGTCATTACAGGTTTCACTTTCTGATAACGTCTTTAAGTAAATATCCTGCACGATATAGGTTGCGGGGTAGGCGATAATAAACGCGGTGATAAAGACCCAAATTCCTTTTAGCCCAATCTGTACCGGCATTAGCACCGTTCCGGCGCCAATGGCCATGCCGATACATAACAGCACCCAGCCAAAATCGTATTTCGTAAACGGTAGTTTTCCTGATAACGCTGCGGTGGTCGCTTTACTGTTGCTTAATTGTAATGTGTTGTCCTGCATAGAGCCCCCTGCCCAAAATACGCGTCACCCCGGGAAGGATGATGCGTATAGCCAGGCCGTTGTGCCTTGATTCTCAACAGCCGGAGCCGACGCAGGCCAGCTCCGACCGTAATGGTCAGAATGTCGCCTTTCTGATGGCGTGTTCAAGGTCGTTAATAATATCTTCTGGATCTTCAAGACCCACAGAAAGACGGATAAGCCCGTCGGTAATACCTGCTTTAAGCCGTTCCTCTGGCGCAACAGGCGAATGTGTCATAGACGCAGGGTGCTGAATGAGGGTTTCGGTATCACCGAGACTGACCGCGAGGAGGCACAATTCTACCGAATTGATCATGCGTCTGCCAGCCTCCTGGCCACCCGCGATTTCGAAGCTGATAATGCCGCCGGGCAGGCTCATCTGGCGTCTGCCAAGTTCATACTGCGGGTGCGAAGGAAGCCCCGGATACCAGACGTGGGTAATCTTCGGATGGCTTTCCAGGAAACGGGCGATTTTCAGCGCGTTCTCGCAGTGGCGCTCCATGCGAATCCCCAGCGTCTTCACGCCGCGCAGCGTCAGCCAGGCGTTAAAGGGGCTCATGCAGCCGCCGGTGATATCCTTCAGCCCGATAAACCGCGCCTGATCGATAAACTCCTGCTTGCCGACGATGACCCCGCCAATAACATCCCCGTGTCCGTTGATGTATTTCGTGACGCTGTGAACCACGATATCGGCTCCCTGGAGCAGGGGTTGCTGGCAGTACGGCGACATAAAGGTGTTATCCACAACCAACAGCACGCCCCGCTGATGGGCGATCCCGGCGACCGTTTCGATGTCGACCAGGGAGAGCGTTGGGTTGGCGGGCGTTTCGATGTACACCACTTTGGTTTCCGGGCGGATGGCTTCGCGGATCTCATCCGGGTTGGCGGCATTAACGAAACTCACGTCAATACCGAACTTCGGTATGCTGTGCGACAAAAATGCGTGCGTGCAGCCATAAATCGCGCTGGCTGAGACAATGTGATCGCCCTGCTCACAGAGCGTCAGCAGCGTGGTGGTGATGGCGGAAATACCGGACGCGGTCGCCAGTGCCGCTTCGCCTCTTTCCAGTACCGCCAGCTTTTTCTCCAGCGCGTCCGTCGTGGGGTTGCCCAGGCGGGTGTAAATGTACCCGGACTCTTCGAGCGCAAAGCGGGCGGCCCCCTGTTCGGCGCTGTCGAAAACAAACGTCGACGTCTGGAAGATTGGCGTACTGAGCGCGCCAGTTGAAGGATCGGGTTGTTGCCCCGCGTGAACGATCTGGGTGTTGAATCCGTAAGTACGACAGTCAGACATGATATCTCCTTTGATTCGGAACAGAACAGCTCACACTCAAATAGCAATCGCTGTGCCAGAAAAGGAGTTTTTATATATCAAAGAGTTAGTGGGTTTCGTTTTTTACGGGTCGTCAGAAAAGTTGCCAGCTGGCAAGAATCTTTCCAGCGTGTTGCGGCGCTTGCGCGAGTTTTGCCGGATGGCGACGAAAGCGTCTTATCCGGCCTACAAATCGGCATAATTTCAGGAGATTGTGCCTGACCTGTAGGCCTGATAAGCGTAGCGCCATCAGGCCTTTTTCGTTTACTGCGGATAAGGCACCCAGTCGCCGCCGTTCAGACGCACATACGGTTTACCCTGATACTGGATAACCACCGCGTTGGCGTTTTCAGCGACCGGCGCGGTCTGCGGCAACCCACGGGTGAGCTGATCCCAGTTGACGTTGTCTTCGACAAACAGTTTGCCGTCAAGGGCGCGCACCACCAGTTCGGAAATCGCCAGGTAGCTGCTCGGCTGGTCAATCTCAATCGATGCGCCCTGATGAGGCGTTTTCATACCGAAGAATTTCACCGCTGCCGGTACGTTGGTGATAGACGGGCTGGGGATGTCGCGTAGCCCGGAAACCTGCATTCTGTCGCCTTTGAGCGCGCCGCCGTGTTCCGGGACCATCACCACCATCACTTTACGGCCTGATTTCTCCAGTTCGGTAAAGAAGGCGTCCAGCTCATCGAACAGCTTTTGCGCGCGAATTTTGTAATCCGCCGTTTTACTGACGCCAGGGAAGTGGTTTCCGTCGTGCAGCGGCAGCGTGTTATAGAACGTTGCGCTACGCGAGTTCTGATCTTTCTCGGTGGTTTCCAGCCAGCGGTTGAGCACGGCGGTGTCGTCATAAACCGGAGAACCGTCAAAGCCCAGCAGCGTGACGGGCAGCCCTTTTTGATCCATCAGCTCCGTCTGCATACCGCCATTCTCACGCACTTCTTTCAGGAAGCCGCCGAATTCGCCGTTATGACCCATCATTAAATGCTGCGTGAAGCCCAGCTTCGACAGGTTATCGAACAGGTAGCAGTCGTTGCCTGCCGGTTGATACAGATTCGTGTGCGACGACTGGCCGCAGCTGGCGCGCAGCAGGCGGATCGCCGCCGGGCCGCTGTAGGAGGTGGCGGAGTTAAAGTGTTTAAACAGAATATCGAAATGCGACCATAACGGATGTGACATCAGGCCTGCGGCTTCAACATCAGACCACGAGAGGGAACAGATGTTGATCACCAGCAGTTCAAACGGCTGCGCATCGGCCGGCAGCGCCGTCGGGAACGGCGTTTTTCGTTTTTCTTCCGCGTTATAGAAGGTGTTCAGCCACGCGTTCAGATTGGCTGAGGTCGGAGGCGCGGTCTGCGCCGGGATATCGCCGACCACTGGGGTGTCTCCTGCCGTTGCGACCGTCGCCGCCGCAGAGCCGCCGGTGGTCGTCACCGTGTCGGTCGGCTGGCCGCCAGGCCACAGCGTAAAGACTGGCCCTGTCAGCGTCAGCACGTTCAGCCAGATCATAATGGCGACAACAAAAAGAGTGACCCGAATCCACTGCGATAAAAACAGCCAGGCGACGAGCAGCACAAACACGGCGCCGATCATCTGCCAGTTGATAAAGCGAGTCACCAGATCGAGCATATAGTCCGCGCTAAAACCCGCGACCTGCGAGCCCTGACTGATAATGCTTTGTGGGCCAGGCAGCCAGGTGTCATGCCAGAAAAGCGCAAAGCCGATTGGGATAGCGACCCAATGGCGCAGACGGTGCAGGCTAAGTTTGGGGACTGGCATTAACAAAAAGGCCATGAAGACCAGGTTCTGCAACGGATGGAGGTTGAGATATCCCGCCCAGAGCAGGCCAAACTTTACCAGAAAGTAGAAATTCCAGCCTGCAAGGCCGCGCCAGTATTGCCAGAGAGGTGAAGGCATGGATGAGGTTTGAGTATGCTGAGTCATTTTTTGTCTGCCTTGACGTTTGTTGCACGGCGCAAGGTTCCGGCGGGTTTTACATAACGGGGTCTGGCGAATAACAGTCGGGCTGTGTTACGGATGCGGCGAAGCGAATGGCGCGCCAGATAGCCCAGAGGAAAAAAGATCAGCGCGCAAAAGACGATGATCTGGATGATATCGTTGACGTTCATCATTGTGGGCGCTCCACGCTGTCATCCAGCAGTCGTAAGGGTTCGGGAATACGTCGCCAGACTCGCCCGTCATGCTCGGCATTGAGCACAGGGTTCGGTCCCTGGGTCAGCGGCAGCGGTGTGCCCCACAGTTCAGGCGACAGCAGGCGCATTTGCACGAGTTCAGCGCTGATTTGGTTATCTTCGAACCAGACCATGCGGTTGGAAAAGATATCGCCGGTCGGCAGCGGGAAGATATGGTTCAGCGCAGTGTCCAGATCGTTGACCCGACAGAATGATAAAAACAGCACCAGCCGGTTGCCGCCGATAGTCATGATATCGCCGGTACGGTTTGGGCGGCAGAGCGTCAGCGCCTGCTCGATGCGGATACCCGGCACCGGGCGCAATGCGACCATCACGCCTTTCCCGTCAGCGGGCAGCAGCGTGTTGCTCATCATGTTATGTACGGCTTCACAGAAGACGTCCCATGTCTGGAAACCGCGCAGCTTCATGGGCTGCGTCATCGACAGGAGTGTGGCGATCTCTTCCGGGACGTAGCGGCTGAATTGCTGTCCCTGCACGCTTTCAATCAGCGTCAGGCAGCGGGAAAGCGGCGCATTCCACGGAATAACCATATTCGCGCCGCAGCCTAACAGCAGTCGCTCGTCGGTTGCCCGCAAACTGGCGAGATTTTCGCGGACGATAATTTTCAGCGCGCTTCCGCGCTGGCGGCGCAGCGTATGGATATTTCGCGCCATGGGTTCGATTTGGCTATTTTGCGTCAGGGAGAAGATGATCGTCGCCGCCTGTGCAGTTCGCGCTTCGTTGAACAAGGTTTGGTTATTATCAAAAAGCGCCCAGTGTTCCGACAGCGGCGGAGCGCCTTCAAGAACGGCGATATTGCTGAGGATGCGTTTTTCGTCGCTGCGCGGCTGGATGTTCGCCTCTTCCTTGTGGGCCAGCTCCCAGTGCGCATCTTTATGGCGCAGCGTCAGTTGTTGCCGGGCGCTGACCCCTTTTTCGCTGCACCAGAACGCGATGTCGAACAGATGCTGGTCGCCCTGAAAACGTAAGCTGGCAAGGCCGAAAAGCGAACGATACTCCCCCATCAACAGGGAGAACTGTTTGTCATTATTATTTCCAGGGTTAATAACCAGAAGCGAACAGTGATGGAACCGGGTCCATTTATTCATTTTTTCCAGCCACTGATGAAGGCGTTCCCCTGATATATTTTGCCAGGCGTTATTCGCGCAAAGAAGAATGAAAAAGTAATGTGTAGGATCAACAGAACAAAGCAAATCGCGGGGCAAGAAGTATAACCCCTTTTCAGAATCCGGCATTGAAAATAACTGGATTTTTTCCGGGCCGTGAGATTCATCTAATTTGATTAATTCACCCGGATCGCAGCCCATACAAATGACCGCGACTTTCGCGTTCCCTGCCTGCGAGGCAATCGTTTGATTCACCAGGCTGATGGCATCTTCATTGCGATCAGCGTCAACCCACCAGACACCGCCGGCAGGCATGTGGCGTAGTTCATCCCATAATGATGAGATGCCGATAGAAAATACGGGGTCCACAGCGTCCCTCTTGTCGCTATTTTATCTGTTTATCAGTTTACTAGCGAAAGCTCAGAAATAAACCTAACATTGAAATTAAAACACATCAGATTTAGCATATGAATCAATTCGGCGGGCAGGAAGCCTTGCGACCTCGGTCATGGTGTTTTCTTTACTCTTACAGTTTGCGTAACGGAAAGGCGAGAAATGAACGATCCCCTGCATTGAAGATTAACAGTGAAGAGGGGGGGATGCTGCCAGAAAAATTGTCTGAAGCATGGTGAGTATATTCAAAAGGGACACAATACAGAATGTATAACAACAACGAACCTGACTCTCAGTTTGATTCAGCATTGGGCTATACCTTTCAAAATGATTTTCTGGCGTTAAGTCAGGCTTTCTCCTTGCCCGAAATAGACTATACCGATATTTCCCAACGCGAACAGCTGGCTGCGGCGATTAAACGTTGGCCTTTATTGGCTGAATTTGCGCAACAACCATCATAAGGGAGTCAGGGATGTCCATTCTGGGATTGCAGGGCGTGCGCGGCGGTGTAGGCACCACATCAATCACTTCGGCGCTCGCCTGGGCGCTGCAAATACTCGGGGAAAATGTGCTGGTCGTTGATGCCAGCCCCGATAACCTGCTGCGTATGTCATTCAATGTCGATTTTGCCCATCGCGACGGCTGGGCCAGGGCGCTACTGGACGGTAAAGACTGGCGCGATGCCGGACTGCGTTATACCACCCAGCTCGATCTGCTGCCGTTCGGACAGCTTACGGTGGAAGAGCGGGAGAATCCTCAGGAATGGGCGGAAAAGCTGGGAGCTATTTGCGCTGGCCTGCGCGAACTGAAAGAGAGCCGACGCTATTCGTGGATTTTGCTGGATCTTCCCCACGGCGTCTCACCGCTGACGCAACAGTTGGTCAGTCTCTGCGATCATACGCTGGCGGTGGTAAAAGCGGACACCAATTGCCATATCCGGCTGCATCAACAGGCGCTGCCCACGGGCGCGCATATTCTGATTAACGATTTACGCATTGCCAGCCAGTTGCAGGACGATCTGTACCAGGTCTGGCTGCAAAGCCAGCGTCGTTTGCTGCCGATGGTGATCCATCGCGATGAAGCGATGGCGGAGTGTATGGCTTCGAAACAGCCGCTGGGCGAGTACCGTGGCGATTCGCTGGCGGCAGAAGAGGTGCTAACGCTGGCGAACTGGTGTTTGTTGCACTATGCGGGTAATCGCGCTCCTGCCGGGAGCGCATCATGAACATCCTGACCCGGTGGCTTCTCATTCCGCCGGTCGGCGCACGCCTGAGCGAGCGCTATCAAGGGTATCGCCGTCATGGCGCGTCGCCGTTCAGTGCGATGCTGGGCTGCCTGTGGGTGATTCTGGCGTGGACTTTTATTCCGCTTGAGCATCCGCGCTGGCAGCGCATTCGCGCGCAGCATAAAGCGCTCTATCCGCACATTAACGCCAACCGACCGCGTCCGCTGGACCCGGCCCGCTATGCCATTCAAACGCTCTGGCTGATGGCCTTCTCGCCGCGTAAAGAGAAGAAGGTCGAACCGCGCTGGCGGTCGCTCTCCCGCCTGCTGGGCGTGCGCGGTCGCTATCATCAGTGGATGGACACGCTGCCCGACCGCGTCAGTAAAAAGACCACGCATCTGGAAAGCGAAAAAGAGCTGGGCCATCTTAGCAACGGGGTGCGCCGCTTTATCCTCGGCGTCATCGTCACCTTTTCCCTGATTCTGGCGATCATCTGTATTACCCAGCCGTTTAACCCGCTGTCGCAGTTTATCTTCCTGATACTGCTGTGGGGCGTCGCGCTGCTGGTGCGGCGGATACCGGGGCGTTTCTCCGCCCTGATGCTGATCGTGCTGTCGCTGACGGTGTCATGCCGTTATATCTGGTGGCGCTATACCTCGACGCTAAACTGGGATGACCCGCTGAGCCTGGTTTGCGGGCTGATTTTGCTGTTTGCGGAAACCTACGCCTGGATTGTCCTGGTGCTGGGGTATTTCCAGGTCGTCTGGCCGCTTAACCGCCAGCCCGTGCCGCTACCGAAAGAGATGGCGCAGTGGCCGACGGTGGACATTTTTATTCCGACTTACAACGAAGACCTCAGCGTAGTGAAAAACACCGTTTATGCCTCGTTGGGCATCGACTGGCCGAAAGACAAGCTGAGCATCTGGATTCTTGACGACGGTGGGCGCGAAGAGTTCCGCCAGTTTGCCCAGACCGTCGGCGTACAGTATATCGCCCGTACCACGCATGAACACGCCAAGGCCGGCAACATCAATAACGCGCTGAAATACGCGAAAGGCGAGTTTGTCTCGATCTTTGACTGCGACCATGTACCGACACGCTCGTTCCTGCAAATGACGATGGGCTGGTTCCTGAAAGAGAAAAAGCTCGCCATGATGCAGACGCCGCACCACTTTTTCTCGCCGGACCCGTTTGAACGCAACCTCGGTCGTTTCCGTAAAACGCCGAACGAAGGCACGCTGTTTTATGGGCTGGTGCAGGATGGCAACGACATGTGGGATGCGACGTTCTTCTGCGGATCGTGCGCGGTGATTCGCCGTAAACCGCTGGATGAAATTGGCGGCATTGCCGTTGAGACCGTGACCGAAGATGCGCATACCTCGCTGCGCTTGCACCGTCGCGGCTACACCTCGGCCTATATGCGCATTCCACAGGCGGCAGGTCTGGCGACGGAAAGCCTGTCCGCGCACATCGGGCAGCGTATTCGCTGGGCGCGCGGCATGGTGCAAATCTTCCGTCTGGATAACCCGCTGTTTGGCAAAGGCTTAAAGCTGGCGCAGCGTCTGTGTTACGTCAACGCCATGTTCCACTTTTTATCGGGCATTCCACGGCTCATCTTCCTGACGGCACCGCTGGCTTTCCTGCTGCTGCACGCCTATATCATCTATGCGCCCGCGCTGATGATTGCGCTGTTTGTGTTGCCGCACATGATTCACGCCAGCCTCACCAACTCGAAGATTCAGGGGAAATACCGCCACTCCTTCTGGAGTGAGATCTACGAAACGGTGCTGGCCTGGTATATTGCGCCGCCGACGATGGTGGCGCTGATCAACCCGCATAAAGGGAAATTCAACGTTACCGCGAAAGGCGGGCTGGTAGAGGAAGAGTATGTTGACTGGGTGATTTCCCGGCCCTATATCTTCCTGGTGCTGCTCAACCTGCTGGGGGTCGTGGTGGGCGTCTGGCGTTACTACTACGGCCCCGCCAACGAAATACTCACGGTGATCGTCAGTCTGGTGTGGGTTTTCTATAACCTGATCATTCTGGGCGGCGCGGTGGCGGTCTCTGTGGAAAGTAAGCAGGTACGCCGGGCGCACCGCGTTGAAATCTCCATGCCGGCGGCCATTGCCCGTGAAGATGGCCACCTGTTCTCATGCACCGTGCATGACTTCTCCGACGGCGGCCTGGGGATTCGGATCAACGGGCAGGCGCAGGTGCTGGAAGGGCAAAAGGTTAATTTATTGCTTAAACGTGGCCAGCAAGAGTACGTCTTTCCTACTCAGGTCGTGCGCGTGCTGGGCAATGAGGTCGGGCTGCAATTGCTGCCGATGACCACGAAACAACATATCGACTTTGTGCAGTGCACATTTGCCCGCGCGGATACGTGGGCGCTCTGGCAGGACAGCTTCCCGGAAGACAAACCGCTGGAAAGCCTGCTGGATATTCTGAAGCTGGGCTTCCGTGGCTACCGCCATCTTGCGGAATTTGCTCCGTCTTCCGTCAAAGTAATTTTCCGTTCTCTGACGACGCTGGTTTCCTGGATTGTGTCGTTTATTCCGCGTCGCCCGGAGCGGCAGCCGGATCAGG
This sequence comes from Citrobacter sp. TBCP-5362, assembly GCF_005406305.1. Classification (NCBI taxonomy): domain Bacteria; kingdom Pseudomonadati; phylum Pseudomonadota; class Gammaproteobacteria; order Enterobacterales; family Enterobacteriaceae; genus Citrobacter; species Citrobacter sp. TBCP-5362. Next base: position 200,620 of record NZ_CP040234.1, read on the forward strand.
TGATGGCTCAACAATGATGATAACGCGATGAAAAGAAAACTTTCCTGGGTTTATGCAGTGGCTATGGGGATAAGCGCTTTCCCCACTTTCATGACGAATGCGACGCCTGCAATGCAACCATTGATCAATGCTGAGCCAGCGCAAGCGCCGACAGCGCCTGCGCCAGAAACGCCGGAGCAGCCGGTCGGCCAGGTAATGCCGGGCGCCGATGCGCCCGTGGTGGCGCAAAACGGGCCTTCCCGCGATGTGAAGCTGACCTTCGCGCAAATCGCGCCGCCGCCGGGCAGCATGGTGCTGCGTGGCGTGAACCCGAATGGCAGCATTGAGTTCGGTATGCGCAGCGATGAGGTGGTGTCGAAAGCGATGCTGAACCTGGAATACACCCCGTCGCCGTCGTTGCTGCCGATCCAGTCGCAGCTGAAGGTCTACCTCAATGATGAGCTGATGGGCGTGTTGCCGGTCACGAAAGAGCAACTGGGCAAAAAGACGCTGGCCCAGATGCCGATCAACCCGCTCTTTATCACCGATTTTAACCGCGTGCGGCTGGAGTTCGTCGGGCACTATCGCGATGTCTGCGAAAACCCGGCCAGCAGTACGCTCTGGCTGGATGTTGGCCGCAGCAGCGTGCTGGATCTGACGTACCAGACCCTGCCGGTGAAAAACGATCTGTCGCACTTCCCGGTGCCGTTCTTCGATCCGCGGGACAACCGCCAGGTTACGCTGCCTGTGGTCTTTGCCGGTTCGCCGGATCTGATGCAGCAGCAGGCGGCATCCATTGTCTCTTCATGGTTCGGTTCGCGCGCAGGCTGGCGCGGCCAGCATTTCCCGGTGATGTACAACACGCTGCCGGATCGTAATGCCATCGTCTTTGCCACGAACGACAAGCGCCCTGATTTCCTGCGCGATCATCCGCCGGTAAAAGCGCCGGTGATTGAGATGATCAGCCACCCGGACAACCCATATGTGAAGCTGCTGGTGGTCTTTGGCCGCGACGATAACGATCTGTTGCAGGCGGCGAAAGGCATTGCGCAAGGGAATATCCTGTTCCGTGGCGACAGCGTGGTGGTGGATGAGGTGAAGCCTCTGCTGGCGCGTAAACCTTATGATGCACCGAACTGGGTACGTACTGACCGTGCGGTGACGTTCGGCGAGCTGAAAACCTATAAAGAGCAGCTCCAGTCCACCGGGCTGGAACCTGCGGCGATTTCGCTGTCGCTGAATCTGCCGCCGGATCTCTATCTGCTGCGCAGCAACGGTATTGATATGAACCTCAACTACCGTTACACCACGCCGCCGAGCAAAGACAGCTCGCGTATGGATATCAGCCTGAACGATCAGTTCCTGCAAGCGTTCAGCCTGAACAGCACCCAGGAAAGCAATCGCCTGCTGCTGCGTTTGCCGGTATTGCAGGGGCTGATTGACGGTAAAACGGACGTGTCGATCCCGGCGCTGAAGCTGGGGGCGATGAACCAGCTGCGCTTTGACTTCCAGTACATGAACCCGATGCCGGGCGGCTCGGTGGATAATTGCGTGACGTTCCAGCCGGTACAAAACCATGTGGTGATTGGCGACGACTCCACCATTGATTTCTCGAAATATTATCACTTTATCGCGATGCCGGACCTGCGCGCCTTCGCCAACGCGGGCTTCCCGTTCAGCCGGATGGCTGACCTTTCAGAAACCATTGCCGTGATGCCGAAAAACCCGAACGAAGCGCAGATGGAAACGCTGCTGGATGTGACCGGGACGATTGGCGCGCAGACCGGTTTCCCGTCGATTAACCTGAACATCACCGACGATAGCCGCCAGATTCAGGGTAAAGATGCGGATATTATGGTGATCGGGACAATCCCGGATGCACTGAAAGATGACAAACGCATCGACCTGCTGGTACAGGCGACGCAAAGTTGGGTGAACACGCCGATGCGCCAGACGACCTTCCCGAGCATCATGCCGGATGAGGCCGACCGCGCGCCGGATGCGAAATCCACCATCACCTCTGCTGGCGCGATGGCGGCGGTAGTGGGCTTCCAGTCGCCGTTCAACGACCAGCGTAGCGTGGTGGCGCTGCTGGCAGACAGCCCGCGCGGGTATGAACTGCTGACCGAAGCGATGAACGACAGCGGAAAACGCGCCGCTATGTTTGGCTCCGTGTCGGTGATCCGCGAGTCTGGCGTCAACAGCCTGCGGGTGGGCGATATTTACTACGTAGGGCATTTACCGTGGTTCGAACGCCTCTGGTACGCGTTATCGAATCATCCGGTGCTGCTGGCGATACTGGCGGCGGTTAGCGTCGTGCTGTTGGCCTGGGTTCTGTGGCGTCTGCTGCGCATTATCAGCCGTCGTCGACTCGATCCCGATAACGAGTAATCGATGATGAACGCGCTGCGTGGATGGATGTTAACTGCCCTGATGCTGGCGACCGTCAGCGTGCAGGCGGCCTGTACGTGGCCGGCATGGATACAGTTCAAAAAGGACTATATCAGTCAGGAAGGACGGGTGATTGACCCCAGCGACGCGCGCAAAATCACGACGTCGGAAGGGCAAAGCTATGCGCTGTTCTTTGCCCTCGCCGCCAACGATCGTCCGGCATTTGACCTGATCCTCGACTGGACGCAAAACAACCTGGCGCAGGGTTCCTTACAGGCGCATCTGCCTGCCTGGCTGTGGGGGCAGAAAGACCCCTCGACCTGGGAGGTGCTGGATGCAAACTCCGCTTCCGACGGCGATATCTGGATGGCCTGGTCGCTGCTGGAAGCCGGGCGCTTATGGAAAACGTCGCGTTATACCGACACTGGCGCCGCGCTGCTAAAACGCATTGCGCGTGAAGAGGTGGTAACGGTGCCGGGGCTGGGGTCAATGCTGCTGCCGGGGAACGTGGGTTTTGCGGAAAAGACGCGCTGGCGCTTTAACCCGAGCTATTTACCCCCGCAGCTGGCGCAATATTTTACCCGCTTTGGCGCGCCCTGGACCACGCTGCGTGAAACCAATATGCGTTTGCTGATGGAAACCGCCCCGAAAGGGTTCTCGCCGGACTGGGTGCGCTATGAAAAAGACAAAGGCTGGCAGCTGAAACCGGAAAAAACGCTGGTCAGCAGTTACGATGCCATCCGCGTTTATTTATGGGCGGGGATGATGCACGACGGCGATCCGCAAAAAGCGCGGCTGCTGACGCGCCTGAAACCGATGGCGACGCTGACGACAAAAAACGGCGTTCCGCCAGAGAAGGTGGATGTCGCCAGTGGTAAAGCCCAGGGCGACGGGCCGGTGGGCTTTTCGGCTTCTTTATTGCCTTTCCTGCAAAACCGTGATGCTCAGGCGGTGCAGCGACAGCGCGTGGCGGACAATTTTCCCGGTAGCGATGCCTACTATAGCTATGTGCTAACGCTTTTCGGACAAGGATGGGATCAGCATCGTTTTCGCTTCACCGCTAAAGGTGAATTACTACCTGACTGGGGCCAGGAATGCGCAAGTTCAAATTAAGTCTCATCCATCTCCTTTTGCCGGGTGGCGGTAACGCCTTATCCGGCCTACGGGATGCCGCTGATTGTAGGCCGGATAAGACGCTAAAGCATCGCCATCGGGCCGTGCTCGGCCTGACGCTCGGCATCGCCTGGATGCCGTTCGCTGAGGCGGCGCCTTCCGCGCAACAGCAGTTGCTGCAACAGGTTCGGTTAGGCGAAGCCTCGCACCGTGAGGATTTGGTGCGCCAGTCGCTTTATCGCCTGGAACTGATCGACCCGAACAACCCGGAAGTGGTCGCCGCCCGGTTTCGCTACCTGCTGCGCCAGGGCGACAATGACGGGGCGCAGAAACAGCTCGACAGGCTTTCCCAGTTAGCGCCGAGTTCCAGCGCGTATCAGTCCTCCCGCACGACGATGATGCTTTCCACGCCGGAAGGGCGCCAGTCCTTGCAGGAGGCGCGTTTACAGGCGACCACCGGTCATACCGAAGAAGCGATTGCCGCTTACGACGCGCTGTTTAAAGGTCATCCGCCGCAAGGCGATCTGGCGGTGGAATACTGGACGACGGTGGCAAAATCTCCCGCGAGACGTAACGAGGCGATTAATCAGCTTAAAAGAATTAACGCCAGTACGCCGGGCAATACCGCCCTGCAAAACACGCTGGCGCAGTTGCTGTTTGACGGCGGGCGACGCGATGAGGGATTTGCCGTATTAGAGCAGATGGCGAATTCCAGCGCCGGGCGCACGACGGCTTCTGCTCTCTGGTATCAGCAGATTAAAGATCTGCCTGCCAGCGACGCCAGCGTAAAAGCGCTGCAAAAATACCTGACGGTGTTTAGCGAAGGCGACAGCGTCAATGCCGCGCGCAGCAAGTTGAGTGAACAGCAGCAACAGCTTTCCGACCCGGCGTTCAGAGCCAGAGCGCAAGGTCTGGCGGCGGTGGAGGCCGGACAGGGCGGCAAAGCCGTAACGGAATTGCAGCAGGCGGTAAGCGCGGATCACCGCGACAGCGAAGCCGTCGGCGCGCTGGGGCAGGCCTATTCGCAGCGCGGCGATCGTGCCCGCGCGGTGGCGCAGTTCCAGAAAGCGCTTGCGATGGACCCGAACAGCAGCAGTCGCGGCAAATGGGAAAGCCTGCTGAAGGTAAACCGCTACTGGCTGGCGATTCAGCAGGGCGACGCCGCGCTGAAAGCGAATAACCCGGACCAGGCGGAACGCCTCTACCGGCAGGCCAGGAGCATCGACAATACCGACAGCTATGCCGTGCTGGGGCTGGGCGACGTGGCGATGGCGCGTAAAGATTATCCCGCCGCCGAGCGCTACTATCAGCAGACGCTGCGAATGGACAGCGGCAACAGCAACGCCGTGCGCGGCCTGGCGAATATCTATCGTCAGCAGTCCCCGGAGAAAGCCTCGGCGTTTATCGCGTCGCTCTCCAGTCGTCAGCGGCAAAGTATTGATGATATTGAGCGTAGCCTTGAAAACGACCGGCTGGCGCAGCAGGCCGAAGCGCTGGAAAACCAGGGGAACTGGGCGCAGGCGGCGGAACTGCATCGTCGCAGGCTGGCGCTGGACCCCGGCAGCGTCTGGGTAACGTATCGTTTGTCCCGCGATCTGTGGAACGCCGGGCAGCGCAGCCAGGCCGATGCGCACATGCGCGCGCTGGCGCGTCAGAAACCGAACGACCCGGATCAGGTGTATGCCTATGGGCTGTACCTCGCGGGCAACGATCAGGATCGCGCGGCGATGGCGCATATCAATAATCTGCCGCGTAGCCAGTGGAACAGTAACATTCGGGAACTGGCGGACAGGCTGCAAAATAATCAGGTGCTGGAAACCGCCAGCCGCCTGCGTGATAGCGGCAAAGAGCGGGAAGCGGAAACGCTGCTTCGCCAACAGCCCGCCTCTACGCGTATTGATTTAACCCTTGCCGACTGGGCGCAGCAGCGGCGCGATTATTCTTCGGCGCGCGCCGCCTATGATGCGGTTCTGGCGCGGGAGCCGGGTAATGTCGATGCCCGACTTGGCCTGACGGAAGTCTATATTGCGCAGGGCGATAACGCGGCGGCGCGGGCGGAACTGGCGAAACTTCCCGCCCCGGCGACCGGGGAGCCGCTGTCCATCAATATGCAGCGCCGTATGGCGCGAGCCCAGGCGCAGCTGGGCGATAGCGTCGCGGCGCAGCAGACCTTCAACACGATTGTGCCGCAGGCGAAGTCACAGCCGCCTTCTATGGAAACTGCGATGGTGCTGCGCGACGCGGCGGGTTTTCAGGCGCAAAACGGCGAACCGCAGCAGGCGCTTGAGACGTACAAAGACGCGATGGTGGCTTCCGGTATTACGCCGACCCGCCCGCAGGATAATGACACCTTTACTCGCCTGACCCGTAATGACGCGAAAGATGACTGGTTAAAACGCGGCGTGCGCAGCGATGCGGCGGATTTATACCGACAGCAGGATCTGAACGTCACGCTGGAGCATGATTACTGGGGATCGAGCGGCACCGGCGGCTACTCCGATCTGAAAGCGCATACCACCATGTTCCAGGTTGACGCGCCGTTGTCAGATGGCCGGATGTTCTTCCGTGCTGACCTGGTGAACGTGGATGTCGGCAGTTTCTCGACCCATGCGGACGGCACCTGGGACAAGAACTGGGGCACCTGTACGCTGCATGACTGTAGCGGCAACCGCAGCCAGTCTGATACCGGCACGAGCGTGGCGGTCGGCTGGAAAAACGAGACCTGGAGCTGGGATATCGGGACCACGCCGATGGGCTTTAACGTTGTCGATGTGGTTGGCGGCGTGAGCTACAGCAATGATATCGGGCCGCTGGGCTATACGCTGAACGCGCACCGTCGGCCAATCTCCAGTTCTCTGCTGGCCTTCGGCGGGCAGAAAGACGCGCCGAGCAACACGGGCACAAAATGGGGCGGCGTGCGTGCGGACGGCGGCGGTGTGAGCCTGAGCTATGACAAAGGTGAAGCCAACGGCGTCTGGGCTTCGCTGAGCGGCGATCAACTGACCGGTAAGAACGTCGCGGATAACTGGCGCGTGCGCTGGATGACGGGCTATTACTATAAAATCATCAATGAGAATAACCGTCGCGTCACCGTCGGCCTGAACAATATGATCTGGCACTACGACAAAGACCTGAGCGGGTATTCGCTGGGGCATGGCGGTTATTACAGTCCGCAGGAGTATGTGTCGTTCGCCGTGCCGGTGATGTGGCGGCAGCGTACGGAAAACTGGTCGTGGGAGCTGGGCGGTTCGGTATCCTGGTCGCATTCACGCACCAAAACCATGCCGCGTTATCCGCTGATGAATTTGATCCCGACGGATTACCGCGAAGAGGCGGCCACGCAGACGAATGGCGGCGGCAGCAGTCAGGGCTTTGGTTATACGGCGCGGGCGCTGATCGAGCGACGGGTGACGTCTAACTGGTTCCTCGGAACGGCAATTGATATTCAGGAAGCGAAGGATTATACGCCGAGCCATTTCCTGCTGTATGTGCGTTATTCCGCTGCGGGATGGCAGGGCGATATGGATTTACCGCCGCAGCCGCTGGTGCCGTACGCGGACTGGTAAGCGCCGAACGCCTGATGGCGACGCGTTCGCGTCTTATCAGGCCTACAACGCGCGCTTGCGGCCACGCCGCCATCCGGCACTGATGATTCGGAAAAGTCCTTTTCAGATACGGCCTCTCTTTATGTCTGCGCGATCGGGTATACTCTGGCGGCAGCCTGGGGATAGTCATGGAGAGTCAATTTGCGCGTCAGCCGCTCGTTAACAATTAAGCAGATGGCAATGGTTGCGGCCGTTGTCCTGGTGTTTGTATTTATTTTTTGCACCGTTTTGCTGTTTCATTTAGTACAGCAGAACCGCTATAACACGGCTACGCAACTGGAAAGTATCGCCCGTTCTGTCCGCGAACCGCTGTCCGCCGCAATCCTGAAAGCGGATATCCCTGAAGCGGAAACCATCCTGGCGCGCATTCAGCCTGCGGGCGTGGTCAGCCGCGCCGACGTGGTGCTGCCGAACCAATTCCAGGCGCTACGAATGAGTTTTATTCCTGAGCGCTCCGTCCCGGTGACGGTGACGCGTCTGTTTGAACTGCCGGTGCAGATCTCGCTGCCGGTCTATTCCCTTGAGCGGCCAGCCAACCCACAGCCGCTGGCGTATCTGGTGCTCCAGGCGGACTCGTTCCGCATGTATAAGTTCGTGATGAGCACGCTCTCGACGTTAGTGACCATTTACTTACTTTTATCGCTGATGCTGACGGTGGCGATAACCTGGTGTATGAACCGCCTGATTGTGCATCCTCTACGCAAAATCGCCCGGGAGCTTAACGATATCCCGCCGCAGGAGCTGACAGGCCATCAGCTGGCGCTACCGCGTCTGCATCATGACGATGAGATTGGTATGCTGGTGCGTAGCTACAACCTGAATCAGCAGATTGCCCAGCGTCACAGCATTGAGCAAAACGATCATGCGATGCGCTTTCCGGTTTCCGAGCTTCCCAACAAGGCTTTTCTGATGGGGCTTCTGGAACAGGTTGTGACGCGTCAGCAGACGACGGCGTTAATGATTGTCACCTGTGAAACGCTGCGCGATACCGCAGGCGTGCTCAAAGAGACGCAGCGGGAAATCCTGTTGCTTACGCTAGTGGAAAAACTGAAATCGGTGCTGGCGCCGCGAATGGTGCTGACGCAGGTGAGCGGCTTTGATTTCGCCATCATCGCGCACGGCGTAAAAGAACCGTGGCACGCGATTACGTTAGGTCAGCAAGTGCTCACTGTCATTAATGAACGGCTGCCGATCGAAAGCATCCAGCTACGCCCCAGTTGCAGCATTGGGGTGGCGATGTTTTACGGCGACCTGACGGCCGAGGCGCTTTATGGTCGCGCCGTCTCCGCCGCCTTTACCGCCCGCCGCAAAGGTAAAAATCAGATTCAGTTCTTTGACCCGGCGCAGATGGAGGCCGCGCAGCAGAGATTGACGGAAGAGAGCGATATTCTCAACGCGCTGGATAACCACCAGTTCGCCATCTGGCTGCAACCGCAGGTGGAGATGTCCAGCGGTAAGGTCCTGAGCGCAGAAGCATTATTACGCGTGCAGCAGCCGGATGGCAGTTGGGAACTCCCGGAAGGGTTAATTGACCGTATCGAATCCTGTGGTCTGATGGTGACGGTTGGGTACTGGGTGCTGGAAGAGTCCTGTCGCCAGCTTTCCGCCTGGCAGGAGCGTGGCGTGATGATGCCGCTCTCGGTGAATCTTTCCGCATTGCAGCTCATGCACCCGAATATGGTGTCGGATCTGCTGGAGCTGCTAAGCCGCTATCGTATTCAGCCGGATACATTGATTCTGGAAGTAACGGAAAGCCGACGCATCGACGACCCGCATGCCGCCGTCGCCATCCTGCGCCCGCTGCGCAGCGCGGGCGTACGCATCGCGCTGGATGACTTTGGTATGGGATACGCAGGGTTGCGTCAGCTTCAGCACATGAAATCGCTGCCGGTCGATATACTAAAAATCGACAAAATGTTTGTTGAGGGATTGCCGGAAGATGACAGCATGGTCACGGCGATTATCCTGATGGCGCGCAGCCTTAACCTGAAAATGATCGCGGAAGGCGTGGAGACCGAAGCGCAGCGCGACTGGCTGGCGCAGGCAGGGGTGGACGTGGCGCAAGGTTTCTTGTTTGCCCGCGCGGTTCCGCCGGATGTGTTTGAAGAACGTTACCTGAAGAACGCGCAGCCTGATTACAAAACTTAAAAAAGGTCAGACTTGTGCGAGCCAGCTCAAAGTTTTTAACATTTTTGTTTCAATTATGATCCAGGTGCATTTCTGTCATGTTGTGTGGGTGTTATTTTAAGGCCGCAGGTTAACCATAACCTTACAAGACCTGTGGTTTTTACTTCAAGGACACCCTATGAAAACCTCTCTGTTCAAAAGCCTTTACTTTCAGGTCCTGACAGCAATTGCCATTGGTATCCTCCTTGGCCATTACTACCCTGAATTAGGCGCACAAATGAAACCGCTTGGCGACGCGTTCGTTAAGCTGATTAAGATGGTCATCGCACCGGTTATCTTCTGTACTGTCGTTACCGGCATTGCAGGTATGGAAAGCATGAAAGCGGTGGGCCGCACCGGTGCGGTTGCGCTGCTTTACTTTGAGATTGTCAGTACGATTGCGCTGATCATTGGTCTCATTATCGTCAACGTCGTTCAGCCTGGCTCCGGGATGAACGTCGATCCGGCGACGCTGGATGCTAAAGCGGTGGCGATCTACGCCGAACAAGCAAAAGACCAGGGAATCGTGGGCTTCCTGATGGATATCATCCCGGGCAGCGTCATCGGCGCGTTCGCCAGCGGTAATATCCTACAGGTTCTGCTGTTTGCGGTGATGTTCGGCTTTGCGCTGCATCGTCTGGGCAGCAAAGGCCAGCTGATTTTCAACGTGATTGAAAGCTTCTCGCAGGTCATTTTCGGCATCATCAACATGATCATGCGCCTGGCGCCTATCGGTGCTTTCGGTGCAATGGCCTTTACTATCGGTAAATACGGCGTGGGTACGCTGGTGCAGTTGGGGCAGCTGATTGTCTGCTTCTACATCACCTGTATTCTGTTCGTGGTGGTGGTGCTTGGCTCGATTGCCCGCGCAGCTGGCTTCAGCATTTTTAAATTTATCCGCTACATCCGTGAAGAGCTGCTGATTGTGCTGGGGACGTCCTCCTCCGAATCCGTGCTGCCGCGTATGCTGGATAAGATGGAAAAGCTGGGCTGCCGTAAGTCGGTGGTGGGGCTGGTTATTCCCACAGGCTACTCGTTTAACCTGGACGGAACCTCGATCTATCTGACGATGGCGGCGGTGTTTATCGCCCAGGCGACCAACAGTCATATGGATATCTTCCATCAGGTAACTCTGCTGGTGGTGCTGCTGCTCTCCTCGAAAGGGGCGGCCGGGGTAACGGGGAGCGGATTTATCGTGCTGGCTGCGACGATCTCCGCGGTGGGCCACTTACCGGTTGCGGGTCTGGCGCTGATCCTCGGTATCGACCGCTTTATGTCTGAAGCCCGCGCGCTGACCAACCTGGTCGGTAACGGCGTGGCAACGGTCGTTGTGGCGAAGTGGGTGAAAGAACTGGACCACAAAAAGCTGGATGATGTGCTGAATAATCGTGCGCCTGATGGCAAAACGCACGAATTATCCTCTTAATCTCACCTCTTATGCCCGCAGTCCCTTCCAGGACTGCGGGTGTTTGCGCATAATTGACCCCTGCCCCCGAATCACTCAACATGTGGCTTCGGGATTTTTTCACTTCTGGCGTGACATTTTTATGTTCGCGCGGTCTAACACGAAGTGTTTTTAACGTCATATTCAGATAAGCCTTCCAGGCTGTCTTTTTATTACCAGGATTGTTGATCAGGGGTTTACATGCAGGGCACAAAAATTCGACTCTTAGCGGGCAGTCTGCTGATGATGGCTACTGTCGGCTATGTGCAGGCAGATGCGCTCCAGCCTGACCCGGCATGGCAACAGGGGACGCTGGCAAATGGATTACAGTGGCAAGTATTAGCTACCCCGCAGCGCCCAAGCGATCGTATTGAGGTTCGTCTGCTGGTCAATACCGGTTCGCTCACCGAAAGTACGCAACAGAGCGGTTTCAGCCATGCCATTCCCCGTATCGCGCTGACGCAAAGCGGCGGCCTTGACGCCGCGCAAGCACGTTCACTCTGGCAGCAGGGCTTTGACCCCAAACGCCCTGTGCCGCCCGTTATCGTTTCTTATGATTCCACGTTATATAACCTCAGCCTGCCCAACACCCGTAACGATCTGCTAAAAGAGGCGCTCTCTTATCTGGCGCATACCTCCGGCAAACTGTCCATCACGCCAGAGACAGTTGCGCATGCAGTCAATAGTGAAGATATGGTTGCCACCTGGCCTATGGACACCAAAGAGGGCTGGTGGCGCTATCGTCTGAAAGGGTCTGCGCTGTTAGGCCACGATCCGGCCGAGCCGCTGAAACAGCCTGTGGATGTAGAGAAACTTAACGCGTTTTACCAGAAATGGTACACCCCGGACGCGATGACGCTGATTATCGTCGGTAACGTGGACGCGCGTTCGGTTTCTGAGCAGATCAACAAAACCTTCGGCGAGTTGCAAGGCAAACGTGAAACGCCTGCGCCGGTGCCGACGCTTTCCCCTCTGCGCGCCGAAGCGGTCAGCATTATGACTGACGCCGTGCGCCAGGATCGTCTCTCCATCATGTGGGATACGCCGTGGCAGCCCATTCGCGAGTCCGCCGCGCTGCTGCGCTACTGGCAGGCGGATTTAGCCCGTGAAGCCCTGTTCTGGCATGTTCAGCAGGCGCTCAGCAAGAACAACGCCAAAGAGATTGGTCTCGGCTTTGACTGCCGGGTGCTGTTCCTGCGTGCGCAGTGCGCGATCAACGTTGAATCCCCCGGCGATAAGCTGAATCTGAACCTGGGGCTGGTGGCGCGTGAACTGGCGAAAGTCCGTGATAACGGCTTGCCGGAAGAGGAGTTTAACGCGCTGGTGGCGCAGAAGAATCTGGAGTTGCAGAAGTTGTTCGCCACTTATGCGCGTACCGATACCGATATCTTGATCAGCCAACGGATGCGCTCGTTGCAAAATCAGGTGGTCGATATTGCCCCGGAACAGTACCAGCGTTTACGGCAGAACTTCCTGAATAACCTGACCGTTGAGATGTTGAATCAAAACCTGCGTCAGCAGCTATCGCAAGATATGGCGTTGATTCTGCTTCAGCCGAAGGGCGAACCGGAGCTGAATATGAAGGACCTACAGGCAACGTGGGATCAAATCATGGCGCCAGTGACAGCAGCAGCAACAAGCGCAGAAACCGATGATGTCCACCCGGAAGTCACGGATATCCCGGCTGCGCAGTAGCAGTAGGCCGGATAAGGCGGTCACGCCGCCATCCGGCGAGAATGTCATGCCTGATGGCGCTACGCTTATCCGGCCTACAGTGCGGTTATTGCGGCATTGCATCGCGCGGGATAATCGCCCCGCGATGCTGAATGACCGTGCTGGCGGTCAGGTGCCCGCGCTGTGCGGCCCCGGCAGCGTCGCCGCCGGTTAAACGTATTGCCAGATACCCGGCGCTAAAGGAGTCGCCCGCTGCGGTGGTGTCGATCACTTTCTCTTTTGGCAATTTCACCGCCGGAACGTCAATCACCTCTTCGCCTTTGATGGAAACCAGGCAGGAATCTGCGCCGCGTTTCACCACCACTTCCTGGACGCCTGCGTCGTGCGTGCGGGCAATGACCTCGGCAACCGGCTTTTCACCCCACAACGCGTCTTCATCATCCAGCGTCAGGAACGCGATATCCGTGCATTCCAGCATCTGCTGATATATCTGCTGCGTCTCTTCTTTGCTTGCCCACAGGCGCGGGCGATAGTTGTTGTCAAAAATGACTTTCCCGCCGTTGGCACGGCATTCGCGCAGCAGCGACAGTAATTTATCGCGGCTGGACGGGCTTAAAATGGCAAGGCTGATCCCGCTCAGGTAGAGGTAGTCGAAGGTCGCCAGCTCTTCGCAGATTGCCGCAGACTGCTCGCTCTCCAGCCAGAATTTCGCTGCCGCCTCGTTGCGCCAGTAATAGAAAGTGCGTTCGCCAGTGCTGTCCGTCTCGATGTAATAGAGGCCCGGTAGACGGTTTTCCATGCGCTGCGTGAGGGAGGTATCGACATTTTCGCCTTGCCATGAATCCAGCATTTGCTGGCTGAAGCTGTCAGTGCCCAGCGCCGTCACGTAGTGTACGGACAAGGCCGCAGAATCGACCTGACGGGCGATGTAAACGGATGTATTCAACGTGTCGCCACCGAAACCGCGCTGAACGTCTGCGCCTTTCTGTGACAGCTCAATCATGCATTCGCCAATCACGGCAATCTTTTTGGACATAGTCGTGAACCTGCTCTGAAAAAAATTAGCGTTAGTGTGCGCTGTGGTGTATTCAGCGGTCAACTATATTAAAACATCGTTCCATTATTTTTTTGAGCCAACGCGTATTCTGTGTTGATTTTTGTCATGCTGTTTCTATTTTGCGGGACGCTGAACATAAAGTTCTTTGCCAGAGCGCCGATAACCTTTGACGAGTCCGGGCAGTCACACTCTCATTAACAGGACATCTGAGATGATAAAGCAGGTTATCCAGCAGCTAAGCATTCCTGAGGCAAGCATTGAAAGCTTGCAGGAGCGGCGCTTTTGGTTGCAGTGCGAACGTGCTTACACTTATCAGCCAATCTACCAGACCAACGGGCGATTGATGGCCGTGGAACTGCTGACGGTTGTGGTACACCCGGATAACCCTTCCCGGCGCGTTGCCCCGGATCGCTATTTTGCCGAACTGGCGGTAAGACACCGCGTGGATGTGGTGAAAGAACAGCTCCAGTTCCTGGAGCAGAAAGCCGATTTTTTCATGCGTCATGACCTGCTGGCCTCGGTCAATGTCGATGGCCCGACGCTGATCGCGATGCGTCAGCAGCCAGAGGTATTGAAAACGATTGAGCGCCTGCCCTGGCTGCGATTCGAACTGGTGGAACATATTCGTTTACCGAAAGACTCTTCGTTCGCCTCAATGTGTGAATTCGGCCCGCTCTGGCTGGATGATTTCGGCACCGGCATGGCGAATTTCTCTGCCCTGAGCGAAGTGCGTTACGACTACATCAAAGTGGCGCGGGATCTGTTTGTGATGCTGCGCCAGACGCCGGAAGGGCGAAACCTCTTTACGCTGCTGCTGCAACTGATGAACCGCTATTGCCGCGGCGTTATCGTCGAAGGCGTGGAAACGCTGGAAGAGTGGCGCGATGTACAACGTTCGCCCGCTTTCGCGGCGCAGGGGTATTTTCTGTCGCGTCCTGTTCCGCTGGAGAACCTTGAACAGGTGATCCTGATGCTGTAATACCCGCTGTTTCCCGGAATGGCGCGTCTTTCACGCGGTATTCCAGGACGCAGCCTGCCTCTCTTTTCCGTTTGCTGGACTATCTTTAGGACTGGCAAGGAAAGAAGTGAGGAAGTAAAACATGACGAAAGCAGGCAAAATAACCGCTGCCATATCAGGGGCTTTGTTGTTGTTGATCGTCGTACTCATCGTCCTGATTGCGACATTTGACTGGAATCGCCTCAAACCGGCCATCAACCAGAAAGTCTCTACAGAACTCAACCGGCCATTCGCCATTCGCGGCGATCTGGGCGTGGTGTGGGAACGACAAAAACAGGAAACCGGCTGGCGAAGCTGGGTGCCCTGGCCGCACGTTCATGCCGAAGACATTATCCTCGGCAATCCGCCGGATATCCCCGAAGTCACGATGGTGCATCTCCCGCGCGTTGAAGCCACGCTGGCGCCGCTGGCGTTGCTGACCAAAACCGTCTGGCTGCCGTGGATCAAACTGGTGAAGCCTGACGCCCGCCTTATCCGCCTCTCGGAGAAAAACAATAACTGGACCTTCACTCTTGCGGCTGACGAGAAAAACGATCCCAATGCGCAGCCGTCCGCCTGGTCGTTCCGTCTGGATACGATTTTGTTCGATCAGGGGCGTATCGCCATTGACGATAAGGTCAGCAAAGCCGATATCGAGATCCTGGTTGATCCGCTGGGTAAACCACTGCCTTTTAGCGAAGTCACGGGAGCCAAAAGCAACAACGACAACAACGTGGGGGATTATGTTTTCGGCCTTAAGGCGCAGGGGCGTTATAACGGGGAACCGCTGACCGGCACGGGCAAAATTGGCGGTATGCTGGCGTTACGCAGTGAAGGCGCGCCTTTCCCGGTGCAGGCTGACTTCCGCTCGGGCAATACTCGCGTGGCCTTTGCCGGGGTGGTCAACGATCCGCTGAACATGGGCGGCGTCGATCTCCAGCTTAAGTTTTCCGGCGACTCGCTGGGCGAATTGTACGACCTGACCGGCGTACTGCTGCCGGACACGCCGCCGTTTGAAACGGACGGTCGCCTGGTGGCGAAAATCGATACGGAGACATCCTCAGTTTTTGACTACCGCAATTTTAATGGCCGCATCGGCGACAGCGATATTCACGGCTCTCTTGCTTACACCACCGGCAAGCCGCGCCCCAAACTGGAAGGGGATGTGGAGTCGCGCCAGCTTCGCCTGGCTGACCTGGGGCCGCTGATCGGCGTGGATTCCGGGAAGGGGGCGCAACAGTCGAAACGCGCCGAGCAAAGCAAGGGCGAAAAGAGCATTCAGCCTGCCGACAAAGTGCTGCCTTATGACCGCTTTGAAACCGATAAATGGGACGTGATGGATGCCGACGTGCGCTTTAAGGGCGGGCGCATTGAGCACGGCAGCAGCCTGCCGGTCAGCGATCTCTCTACCCATATCATCCTGAAAAATGCCGATTTACGTTTGCAGCCGCTGAAATTTGGCCTGGCTGGCGGCAGCATTGTCTCCAGCATTCATCTGGAAGGGGATAAAAAGCCGATGCAGGGAAGGGCGAATATCCAGGCGCGTCGTCTTAAACTGAAAGCGCTGATGCCGGATGTCGAACTGATGCAGAAAACATTGGGCGAAATGAACGGTGACGCGGATATCCGGGGAAGCGGCAATTCAGTGGCGGCGCTGTTAGGTAACAGTAATGGCAACCTGAAGCTGCTGATGAACGATGGCGTGATCAGCCGCAACCTGATGGAGATTGTCGGCCTGAACGTGGGCAACTTTATTGTCGGGCAGATATTTGGCGACGATGAGGTACGGGTCAACTGCGCGGCGGCTAATCTTGACATCGTTAATGGCGTTGCGCGCCCGCAAATCTTTGCTTTTGATACGGAAAATGCGTTGGTTAACGTCACCGGAACCGCGAGTTTCGCCTCTGAGCAACTGGATTTAACCATCGATCCAGAGAGCAAAGGGATTCGTATTATTACGCTGCGTTCGCCGCTGTATGTGCGCGGGTCGTTTAAAAACCCGCAGGCGGGGGTGAAAGCCGGGCCGCTGATCGCGCGAGGCGCGGTCGCTGCGGCGCTGGCGACGTTAGTCACGCCTGCCGCCG
This sequence comes from Citrobacter sp. TBCP-5362, assembly GCF_005406305.1. Lineage (NCBI taxonomy): Bacteria > Pseudomonadati > Pseudomonadota > Gammaproteobacteria > Enterobacterales > Enterobacteriaceae > Citrobacter > Citrobacter sp. TBCP-5362. The sequence continues at coordinate 217,130 of NZ_CP040234.1, forward strand.
CGCTTCTGGCGTTGATTTCCCCGTCAGAAGGCGATGCGAATCAGTGTCGGATGATTTTGTCGCAGATGAAGAAATGATGATAGTGCCGGATGGCGGTGTAAACACCTTATCCGGCCTACGGGTGATGGCGGTCAAATCACAACGACTGGTGGCGCGTCTCGTGGGTCAACAGCAGCGCAATCAGCGTCAGGGCGGCCATTGACGCCAGATAGGTGCCGACCGCCGCCAGACCGTAGTTCCCCTGCAACCATGCGGCAATATACGGCGCTACGGACGCGCCAAGAATTGACGACACGTTATACGAGAAGGACGCGCCGGTGTAGCGAACCTCTGTCGGGAACAGCTCCGGCAACAGCGCGCCCATCGGGCCGAAGGTCAGCCCCATCAGACTCAGCCCCAGCAGCAGGAAAACGAATATCAATGCCGGATTACCGGAACCGAGCAACGGTTTAAAGGCAAACAGCGCGAACAGAATGATCATTGTCGTGATAATGATCATGCTCTTGCGGCGACCAAAAGCGTCTGCCAGCAGGCCCGCAACCGGCACCATCACGCCAAAGCCGATCACCGCCAGCATCAACATCCACAACACTTCGTTACGCGGCAAACCGAGCCCCGCAGGGGCGGCTGCGGTACTGTACGTCATGGAATAGACCGTCATGATGTAGAACAGCGTATAGGTCGCCAGCATGATGAATGTCCCGAGTACCGTTACGCGTACGTGCCGGGTCAGCAGGGTGCCCAGCGGGATTTTCACCTGCTTTTTCGCCGCGGCGACCTTAGCGAATACCGGTGTTTCATGCAGCGAGACGCGGACGTACAGGCCGATAATGACCAGCACCGCAGAGAAAATGAACGGTAAACGCCAGCCCCAGGTCATGAACTGCTCATCGGTCAGCAGCCAGGAGAGGAGCAGGAACGTGCCGTTGGCGAAGAAGAAGCCGATAGGCGCGCCAAGCTGCGGGAAAGAGCCGTACAGCGCACGCTTGCGCGGCGGGGCGTTTTCGGTCGCCAGCAGCGCCGCGCCGCCCCATTCTCCGCCGAGACCCAGACCCTGGCCAAAGCGCGCCAGCGCCAGCAGCAGCGGGGCGAAAATGCCAATGGTGGCATAGCCCGGCAGCAGGCCGATCACGACGGTGGAGATCCCCATCGTCAGCAATGACGCCACCAGCGTCACTTTACGCCCGACGCGGTCGCCGAAGTGGCCGAATAGCGCAGAGCCAATTGGACGCGCGACAAAGGCGATGGCGAAGGTGGCGAGGGACTGAAGCGTTGCCGCTGCCGGATCGCCCTGCGGGAAGAAAATATGGGGGAACACGATTACTGCGGCAGTCGCGTAAATGTAGAAGTCGAAGAACTCAATGGCGGTGCCGATGAGGGAGGCAACGACGACTTTATTGCGCGAGTTTACCGGAACGTGTTCCTGTTCGTTGTCGAGTGTGGTGGCGGTTGCTTGCATAGTATTTTCTTATTTTTTGGCGAACGAACGGCCATATTACGCACAGCAAAAGCGACATTTCAATCTGTAACAAAGCGGGATTTCGCTCAAATAATGGTCAAAAAGGGGATAATGTTTAGACCTGCGATTTCACGTCTATGAAATGCTTCACACAATTTTAAACTTAGAGGATAAAACTGGTTTTAGGTTAAATAAAAGTTACGGTCTGGATTTATATGCTGCAATGCGTGCCGTATAAGGCGTAGCGACCTGCCGGGCGGTAGGCCGGATAAGCATCGCGCCATCCGGCATCAAATGATGAACTAGCGGTGGGTTTTCCCTGGCATACGTGGGTCGTCTTTGTATTCGGCGGTGGCTATCCAGGCCGCGCAAAACAGCGTCAGGCGGGCAAAGAAGTAGAAGAACGCCATCAGGCCAAGCACGGAACCGAATGCGGCGCCGGACGGGGATTTCACCAGAGAAGGCAGCGTGTAGGTCATGATTATTTTGATCACCTCAAAACCGATCGCGGCGATAAACGTACCGCGAATCAATGCCTTCTTGCGCGGTCGATGGCGCGGTAGCCGCCAGAAAATCCAGAAGAACAGCAGGTAGTTGGCGAAAATCGAAATGGCCAGCCCAATCAACCGCCAGGCGGGTTTTAGCCACTCAATGCTGTCGAGATACAGCGCGGAGATAATCATCTGCTGCGCAGAACCGGCAATCGAGGTAATGGACAGCGTGATAATTAGCGCAACCAACAGCCCAATCAGCGAGACAAAATCGCGCAGGTATTTTATCCAGATTTTTTCCTGATCCTGCGGGGTGCGCTCCCATACATCCCGCGACTGGGCGCGAATCGCTTCACGCAGGTTGCCCATCCAGTTGATCCCGGAATAGAGCGCAATGCCCAGCCCCACCAGGCCGACGGTGGTGCGCTGCTGAACGGCGGTGTTGATAGTGCTTTTCAGCGTGGACGCCAGCGTAGGGTCGCTGACGTTCATCAGGATTTTATTGAAAATGTCCTCTAATAGCGTGGGATGCGACGCGAGAATAAAACCGGCGGCGGCAAACGACACCATCAGGACAGGGATCATCGACAGAAACGAGAAATAGGTGATAGCGGCGCCAAACTGGTTACCCAGCCGATCGTTAAAACGCTCTGCGGCGCGGATCAGGTGGGCAATCACCGGCTGACGCTGGATTCTCGCTGCCGTCGTGGAGACCGTTTTGAGCGCCTGGGTGGCCTTGTTGTTTGTTTCTGGTTCGTCACGATCGTGCGTCTCCACTTTGGGCACCGGCGCATGGTCGAGTTCCTGAATAGGGCGTTTTACGTCTTTTTCCTGCGTCATCAGGTCGATAGTCCTTCTTTTGTTAACTCTCAGAATAGTATAGCGTGTCAGTCCACGTAGTCTTTCATTACGCCGGTCAGCCACTCCATGAACAGGTGCACCCGGCGGGAGAGGTTGCGGCGATGCGGGTAGAGCAGGGACACCGGCATTGGGTCAGCGCGATACTGCGGCAGGATCTCGATGAGCGTTCCGGCGCGCAATGCCTCGCGAACGCCGATGCGCGGCACCTGAATGATTCCCAGCCCTGCCAGGCAGGCGGCATGGTAGGTCTCGGTGCTGTTGACCGTCAGAATGCCGCCGGTTTTAATCCACTGCGTGCCGTTTGCCGTTGCCACTTCGAAGCCTTGCGGGCGCGTACCCAGATTGACGGAATAATGAACCACCGCATGCGAGGCCAGATCGTCCAGACCTTCTGGGTAGCCAAAGCGCGCCAGATACTGCGGGCTGGCGCAGTTAATGACCGACAGCTTTCCCAACGGGCGGGCGATCAACCCGGAATCTTTTAGTGTCCCGACCCGCACCACGCAGTCGAACCCTTCCCGTATCAAATCCACCAGGCGATCGCTGCTGCTGAGTTCCAGCTCAATACCCGGATACTGCTGTAAAAACGCGGGCAGGCGCGGTATCACCAGGTTCTTGGCGACCCCAACCGGCATATCGACCCGCAGCTTGCCGCTGATGCTGGCCGGGTCGTGCTGGAACAAACCGTCCAGCTCGTCCAGGTTCGTCAGCAGATCTTTCGCACGTTCGTAATACACCATTCCGTCCTGAGTAAGCTGAACCCGCCGGGTGGTGCGGTGCAGCAACTGCGTGCCGAGGTGGTTTTCCAGCGCCTGTATCTGGCGGGATACGCTACCTTTAGGAAGGCCTGATGTTTCGGCGGCGCGGGAAAAACTCTCCAGTTCAGCGACGCGAATGAACAACTGCATTGCGTGAATTTTATCCATCGCGAGGTCCCGGTGTTGTTCTGAATGAAACAGTGAAGCGCATTTCGCTACATTTATTGTTTTTCTAACACCTAATAAGCTCTTTCTCAATCTTCACAACACCTGAAATGAGGTTTCTTATGACGCAACGTATCGCATTAGTGACCGGCGGCAGCCGAGGGCTCGGTAAAAACGCGGCGCTTAAGCTGGCGAGCAGAGGAATCGGGATCATTCTGACGTGGAACAGCAATGAAAAAGAGGCGCAGCAGGTCGTGCATGAAATTACGCAATCAGGCGGGAAAGCCGCAGCATTGCAGTTGAATGTCGGGGATATTTCGGGATTCCCTGCGTTTGTTGAAAAGGTGCGGGAAACCCTGAAAACGGAGTGGCAGCGTGATTCATTTGATTATTTATTGAACAATGCCGGAATCGGCATCAACGCGCCGTATTCGACCTTCACTGAAGCGCAGTTTGACCAGCTTTTGAACATTCAGTTTAAAGGGCCGTTTTTCCTGACTCAGGGGCTGTTACCCCTGCTGAAGAATGGCGGCAGGATCCTCAATGTGTCGACGGGGCTGGCTCGTTTTGCATTGCCTGGCTACAGCGCTTATGCCGCGATGAAGGGGGCGATGGAAGTGCTGACGCGTTATCAGGCAAAAGAGCTGGGCGAACGCGGCATCACCGTGAACATTATTGCGCCGGGAGCCATTGAAACTGATTTTGGCGGTGGCAATGTGCGGGACAATGAACAACTGAATGCGTATATCGCGTCACAAACCGCCCTGGGACGGGTCGGTTTGCCGGACGATATTGGTGATGCCATCGCCGCGTTGCTCAGCGATGAACTGGGCTGGATGACCGCGCAGCGTATCGAAGTGTCGGGCGGCATGTTCTTATAATCAGGATGATAATATTAAGCGGGTGGTTTACACCCGCAACATTAATTTAGATTAAGGATAAACTTATTTCAGAAACGCTGTTTTATTCCTGACGTTAATTTTAATATTCCGCGATGACTGTTCATCGACTTCTCTTTATTTCCCTCGCCGCCCAAAATAAATTTCTCAACCTTTGCGTTATAGTCACTGTAATGCCAAAAAAATCTGTTATATCTATCAAAACAGATAATTAAAATAATATTAAAAGCCTTCTTTATGGAGGGGCTTTTTTAGGGACGATCATGACGAATAACGCTTCGCAGGCGATGCATTCGCCTTTTGAACACTGTCTGGGCATCATCCGTCAGGCGTCAGTGGAGATCCTGCTGCTGCTGGGCGTACATGTTGCGGAAGGAAAAGAACCGCGCTGGTTTATGGAACAACTGGATCAAGCCCGCCTTAATTTAGGCGGCTGGAGCGTGGTGGCAAAAAAATTACATATAAACGATGCGCAACTGAGCCAGTTTATGCTGCATTTGCGACATCTCCAGCAGTATGTTCCGCAATATGACAGCGGGAAGGATGTCAGTGAAAACCAACTGCTTGCCGCCCTGCGTTTTGTGGCGTCGTTGGAACAACTGCGCCAGCGGCAGCCGCTTCTCACTTATCAGACTGATATTGATGCAGGCAATCAGGACGCGCAAATACAGGCCCGGCGTCAGCTGCGGGCGATTGAACTCACGCTGAAAGCGCTTATTTCGCAGGTGTGGCCGGATCGTCATCAGTTGAATAGCTACCTGAAGCTGCATTTTGGCGCCGATCGTCTGCGAGGCTGGTTAAAACTCAGCGAAGGACAGGATGCGCTCAGCGCGATGCTGTTCAGCGAGCTGGCATTGATGGTGGTCGATAAAAAGTCGTTCGCCCGTCACTATTCCGCATTTTTCAAAGACGCGTCTGCGCTGACGCTGTTTGTTGAGCCGCGTACGACCCTGCGTATGTTCCTTGAGGATTGCCGTCAGGCGCGTAACGGCATCATCGCCGGGCAGCCGCTCAGTTCCGTGCAGTTGTCGCTACTGGATTGTCAGTTCCGCCAGATCACCCGCTCGGTACAGCGGGCGTTTAATGAAAAACGCACTCGCATAAACCCGGCTTCGTTTATGGCGTCCGATGAGGGCGTGGTGGAGAAATTCTGGGAGGAGGCGCGAGAAAAAGACGCGCTGGCGGGGGGAGATAACCAGGAAATTGGCGAGAGTATTGAACCACCTCACAAGCGACAGCAGCGGACGGCTGAAGAGCGTGAGCAGCTGATTTCCGGGGTGTTGTGGGGCGGGGTTGGCGCAATGGTGCTGGCGATCCTGGTGGGGGCGTTTTGGTTGTTCAGCTCGCCGCCTCCTTCTGCCGCGCCCGTACAACGCGACGAGGTCATGCAGGATGACGCCCGGCTTGAGGCGCCCTCCGCGCGGGAAACCATGAGCCGCATGGGGATCACCTGGGACCCGTTTAATATGCGCTCGGCGATCGACCGTAATGATACGCGCGTTACGGCGTTGTTCTTACAGGGCGGGATGAACTGGCAGCTGGCCTGGACCGAACAGGCGTTTTCGACGGGCAACGCCGATGTGCTGCAACTGCTGCTACGCTACCCTTCGCTGATGGATGAGGTAAAACCCTGCCGACGCTTCCTGACGTCGCTGAGCCACGCCATGCTGAACGGAGCGTCGCTGACGTCGCTGCATAAAAAGTATCTGCAAAGTTTTTGTACCGTTCCGGCGGTGGTGATGCGCCAGCAGCATGATATGGAGCAGGCCCGGCTGCGTGTTCAGGCCGAGCCCAGCGTGGAAAACAAAAAATGGTTAAAGATTCAGACCGCCATTTATAACGTGATTCGGTAACGCCGCTATGGTTCGCCGTATAAACCAATCAAACGGCGAACCACGCCATTGGTCCAGCCAAACCCATCCTGCAACGGATATTCCCCGCCGCCCCCTTCACGCGGCGTGCCGCAGGCAATATGGTACTTTTCGATCAGTTTATGGTGCTGCTGGTAAAAAATATTGACGGTTTTTAACCAGTTGCGGGCAATTTCATCCCCCAGCATATCGTCGCCGTACAGCTTGAAGCCCTGGATTGCCATCCACTGTAGCGGCGCCCAGCCGTTAGGCTTATCCCATTGCTCGCCGGTTTCATACTCTGTCGCCATGATCCCGCCAGGCGTCAGCAGACGGCTGCGAACGGCGTTAGCGAGGCGGTCTGCCTGCTCGTGAGTCGCCATGCCGACATACAGCGGCACGATACTGGCGGCGGAAAAGAGCGCCATTTGCTCGCGCCGCCAGTCGTAATCCCGATAGCAGCCATTCTCGTCATCCCACAGATAGCGGTTTACGGCGGCGCGGCGATCGCTGGCTTTCTGGCGAAATGCCGCTTCGGTTTCACGGTCGCCTTTCAGGGCGGAAATGTTGGCAATCGCGCTCTCCAGTTTGTAGAGGAAAGCGTTCAGGTCGATGGGGATGAACTGGGTTGTGCGGATGCTGGCCAGCCGGCTTGCATCGCGCAGCCAGCGTGATGAGTAATCCCAACCGGAGGCCGCGCCGGCACGGAGATCCCGGTATACCTCATTGGCCGGACGACCCGAATGTTTGGCGGTTTCCACATCCTCCAGCCACGATTCGTCGCGGGGGGTGTCGCGATCGTCCCAGTAGCGGTTGAGCAGGGAACCGTCCGGCATTCTGATGACATGGCGATAGGCCTGGTTGAGCACCAGAGATTCCGCGCCGTCCATCCAGAAGGCGTACTCCATTTTCAGATGATCCAGATAGCGCCGCGCCCCGCGCACGCCATCCTCTTCGAACAATTCGACCATCAGCGCAAAGACCGGCGGCTGCGAGCGGCTCAAATAATATGTGCGGTTTCCGTTGGGGATGTGGCCGTAATTCTCAATCATCCACGCGAAGTTGTCCGCCATACATTTCAGCAGGTCTTCCCGGCCGCTTTCCGCCAGGCCCAGCATGGTGAAATAGGAGTCCCAGTAGTAGGTTTCGCTAAAACGTCCGCCCGGCACGATATAGGATTGCGGCAGCGCCAGCAGCGAGGACCAGGGAATGTGATCCTGCGGCTCACGCGTCAGCACCGGCCAGAGCTGATCGATATGTTCTTTCAGTGAATTTTCCGGGTTGGAGACATATTCACTGGACCAGGTTTCCGGTAGCCAGAAGTGATTTTCAACAAAGCGCAGCAGGTCAAAGTCGCGGTGTCGTCTGACCTTACGGTAGCGGATCAGAATATCCAGCGGGTCCATTTTTGGCGCGCAGTCGGGGAAAGTTTTACTGTCGGCAAAAAGCCGGGATGATTGCACATGCTCGAACAGCTCAAGATAGCGATCGGCTGGGGTAAGGGCGTCGGAGGCGGGTAGCCCCTCAATCATCTCAGGTTCCGGTTCTGCCTCGATCATTTCATCCAGCTTTAACTCGCACGGATCCGTTTCATAAAGCAGATCGATTTCGATCGTTAATTCGTCGGATGGGGCGGGGTGTAATTTCTGGTTGAGCATAATGAGAAGGACCTCCGGATTGCGTCGTAAATGATACGGGTGTTGCCCGGCTGTCTATTAAGCGTAGACATTCGCTTCGGTATATGAGGTGCAAACTGTGCGATAGATCACGCTTTGTTAATACGTGAAAAAGAGTCTTTAAATATAGATTACTGATAATAATATAAAAAATATGGAATAGCCGTAACAGGAAGATTTTCACTTTCAGAACATTCGATTGCAACGAGTTATGAATACCGACGCCGAAAGACCCTGCTTATAATAGGGGAAAGCTATCTTATCGATAGTTTATCCCCATGTAATTGCTTGATACTTATCAAAAACCCTTCGCCTGTATTTCCTATGATGGCTATGTCTAATAAAGACATACGCCTGATTTATGTTCATCTTCTGGGCCATAATATCTCACTATAGTGAGGGTAAAATAATGAAAATCATTACCCGTCTTACCGCGATAGCCATAGCAGGCATTGCGATTTGTTATTTAGGATTATCTGGTTACGTCTGGTATCACGATAATCAACGTAGTAAAGAAGCTGATGTGCAAGCCTCAACGCTGGAAGACAATAATAAAATCCTGGGTTTTTTGCGGGAAAAGGGATGCGATTATTGTCATACCCCCTCTGCTGAACTGCCTTTTTATTCCTCTTTTCCCGTTGCTAAGCAGTTGATGAATTATGACATTCAACTGGGCTATAAATCTTTCAACCTTGAAGCAGTACGCGCCGCGTTGGTCGCGGATAAACCCGTCACGCAAAGCGATCTGAATAAGATTGAATGGGTGATGCAGTACGAAACAATGCCGCCAACGCGCTATACCGCGCTGCACTGGGCCGGTAAGGTCAGTGATACGGAGCGGGAGGAGATTCTCGGCTGGATCGCTAAACAGCGCGAACGTTACTACGCCAGCGCGGATACGGCGGCGGCGCACCGTAATGAGCCGGTTCAGCCTGTCCCCGAAAAACTGCCGGTTGACGATCAAAAAGTCGCACTGGGTTTTACCCTCTACCACGATGCCCGTTTATCGGGTGACAGCACCATCTCCTGCGCGCATTGCCATGCGCTGAACGCGGGCGGCGTGGACGGCAGGAAAACCTCCATCGGCGTGGGCGGCGCGGTAGGGCCAATCAACGCGCCAACGGTGTTCAACTCGATCTTTAACGTTGAGCAATTCTGGGATGGTCGCGCGCCGACGTTGCAGGCGCAGGCTGGTGGGCCGCCGTTAAACCCGATTGAAATGGCCTCTAAATCCTGGGATGAAATCATTGGGAAACTCGATAAAGATCCGGTGCTAAAACAGCAGTTCACGGCGATATATCCGCAGGGCTTCAGCGGAGAAACGATTACGGATGCCATTGCCGAGTTTGAGAAGACGCTGATTACGCCAAATTCGCCTTTCGATAAGTGGTTACGAGGGGATGAAAATGCGCTGACGGCGCAGCAGAAACATGGCTATGAGCTGTTCAAAGAGAATAAATGCGCGACCTGTCACGGCGGTATTATTCTCGGTGGGCGTTCCTTCGAGCCGTTGGGTCTGAAGAAAGACTTTAATTTCGGCGAAATTACCGCTGCGGACATTGGACGTATGAACGTCACCAATGAAGTTCGCGATAAATTGCGTCAGAAAGTGCCCGGATTACGTAACGTTGCGCTGACCGCGCCGTATTTCCACCGGGGGGATGTGCCAACCCTCGACGGAGCGGTGAAACTGATGTTGCGTTATCAGGTGGGGAAAGAGATTCCGCAGAAAGACATTGATGATATCGTCGCGTTTCTGGAAAGCCTGAACGGGGTGTATACGCCGTATATGCAAGGAAAATAAAAGAATGCCGGATGACGGCTGAAGTTTTATCGGGTCTACGGAAAACCGCATGCGTAGGCCCGATAAGCATAGCGCCATCGGGCATGGCGCCGTAAACGCCTATCCGGCCGACAGGATCGTCACACCATCCGGCGCTTATCGACGATTAACGCATTGTCACGAACTCTTCCGCCGCCGTTGGGTGAATCGCCACGGTGTTGTCGAAGTCTTTCTTGGTGGCGCCCATTTTCAGTGCGACCGCGAAGCCCTGCAACATTTCATCCATCCCGAAGCCGATGCCGTGAATACCGACAATCTTCTCGTCTTCGCCGACGCATACCAGCTTCATGCGGCAGGGCTGACGGTGAGAGGTCACCGCAGTGTACATGGCTGTGAACGATGATTTGTACACTTTCACCTGGTCGTCGCCGTACTGTTCGCGCGCCTGTGGTTCGGTCAGGCCCACGGTGCCAATCGGCGGGTGGCTAAAGACCACGGTCGGAATATTGCTGTAGTCCAGATGCTCGTTCGGCTTGTTGTTGAACAAACGTTCGGAGAGACGACGACCCGCCGCCACGGCGACTGGCGTCAGCTCAACCGCACCGGTGTTATCGCCCACCGCATAAATACCTTCCACGCTGGTATTCTGGAATTTATCGACGACGATGTACCCTTTTTCGTTGGTTTTCACGCCGGTGGTGGCAAGGTTAACGTTGTCGGTTGCCGGTTCGCGGCCAATCGCCCAAATCAGGCAATCCACCGTTTCGCTGCGACCGTCTTCCAGTTGCAGGGTCAGGCTGCCGTCGGCGTTTTTCACCACCGCTTTCGGGATCGCGTGGGTGTGAAGCGTCGGGCCTTCCGTGTTCATCACTTCAACCAGCGTTTCGGTGATCATCGGATCAAAGCTGCGTAGCGGCGCGTGTTTACGCACGAACAGGTGCGTTTGGGCGCCCAGGCCGTTAATTACGCCAGCCAGTTCTACGGCGATGTAACCCGCGCCGACCACCGCAACGCGCTCCGGCAGCGCAGGCAGCGCAAAGAAACCGTCGGAGTCGATACCGTATTCCGTACCCGGAATGGACGGATGGCTCGGGCGACCGCCGGTGGCGATCAGGATGTGATCGGCGGTGATCGTTTCCCCATTCACTTCAAGGGTTCGGGCATCCACGAAGCGGGCGAAGCCTTTGATCACATCCACGTTATTTTTACCCAGCACGTTGTCGTACGAGGTGTGAATACGGTCGATATAGGCCGTGCGGCTGGCAATCAGCGTGTCCCAGTTGAATGCGTTGATGGTGGTGTCAAAGCCGTAGTCCGGGCCGTACATATGGATCGCTTCGCGAATCTGCGCGGCATGCCACATCACTTTTTTAGGGACGCAACCGACGTTGACGCAGGTGCCGCCCAGCTCTTTGGCTTCAATCAACGCACATTTCTGACCGTACATAGCGGCACGGTTAATCGAGGCAATACCGCCGCTTCCGCCGCCGATCGCGATGTAATCATAGTGTTTGGTCATGACCGCTCCTTCATGTTCATTGTAGGGCGAATGAGCGCAATGCCATTCGCCAAAATATTCGCGATTGTATACCTGGAATTAAAAGGTTCCACCGATGGCTGTGATTACTCTGGCACGATCCAGCTGACGGAAGCGTGCCCGGTGCCCGCCGGAACCAGCTTGCTGTGCAGCCACGGCAGCACGTTGTTCATCTGCTGTTCCAGCTTCCACGGCGGGTTAATGACGATCATGCCAGAGGCGGTCATGCCGCGCTGGTCGCTGTCCGGGCGTACTGCCAGCTCAATTTGCAGGATTTTGCGGATTCCGGTGTCTTCCAGGTCGTGAATCATGCGTTTAATTTGCTGGCGTAGCACCACCGGATACCACAGCGCATAGGTGCCGGTGGCAAAGCGCTTATACCCTTCGCTGATGCCGCTGACGACCGCCTGATAATCGGTTTTCATTTCGTAAGGCGGGTCGATGAGGATCAGGCCGCGACGTGTAACCGGCGGCAGTTTGGACTTCAACTGCATATAGCCGTCGGCACGCTCCACGCGGGCGCGGCTGTCTTTTTGAAACTCAGAACGCAGTAGCGGAAAATCGCTTGAATGCAGCTCCGTCAGTTGCAGGCTGTCCTGCTCACGCAGCAGCTGGCGGGCGATGAGCGGGGAACCCGGGTAGTAACGCAGTTGCCCGTTACGGTTAAAGTGCTCTACCACGCCGATATAAGGCTCCAGCTCGGTCGGTAAATCGTCCTGCTGCCAGATGCGGGCGATCCCTTCCATATATTCACCGGTGCGCTCGGCGTGTTCGCCGCTCAGCTGATAACGGCCAGCGCCAGCGTGCGTGTCCAGATAAAGAAACGGTTTCTCTTTCTCTTTGAGCGACTCGATAATCAGGCTCTGAACAGTGTGTTTGAGGACGTCGGCGTGGTTGCCAGCGTGAAAGCTGTGGCGATAACTGAGCATGGGTAATTAAATTCCGCTGAAATAGACGATTTGTCACAGTTTACAGCAGAAAAGGGCAGATTACCCGTAGGCCGGTAAGCGCAGCGCTACCGGGTATTTTTCCGCTACGCTCGCCATTGAAATTCACTACACTTACCCCCATCTGAAACAAATATGCACAGCGCCGGATGCGCGCTTCATTCACCTCATTCAACAGGACAGCGCTTATGACCAATCCATTACTGACGCCTTTCTCGCTACCGCCGTTTTCCCAAATCCAGCCTGAGCATGTGGTGCCTGCCGTGACAAAGGCGCTGAATGACTGCCGTGAAAACGTGGAGCGGGTAGTGGCGCAGGGCGCGCCGTACACCTGGGAAAATCTCTGCCAGCCGCTGGCGGAAGTGGATGACGTGCTGGGGCGCATTTTCTCTCCGGTCAGCCACCTGAATTCCGTTAAAAACAGCCCGGAACTGCGCGAAGCCTATGAGCAGACGCTGCCGCTGCTGTCTGAATACAGCACCTGGGTTGGTCAGCACGAGGGTCTGTACAATGCGTACCGCGACCTGCGCGATGGCGACCATTACGCGACCCTGAACCTCGCGCAGAAAAAAGCGGTTGATAACGCGCTGCGCGATTTTGAGCTTTCCGGTATTGGTCTGCCGAAGGAAAAACAGCAGCGCTATGGTGAAATCGCAACTCGCCTGTCCGAGCTGGGTAATCAGTACAGCAACAACGTGCTCGACGCCACGATGGGCTGGACGAAGTTAGTGACTGACGACGCGGAACTGGCGGGCATGCCGGAAAGCGCTCTGGCCGCCGCGAAAGCGCAGGCGGAAGCGAAAGAGCAGGAAGGCTGGCTGCTGACGCTGGATATTCCAAGCTATCTGCCGGTGATGACCTACTGCGACAACCCGGCATTGCGTGAAGAGATGTACCGCGCCTATGTGACGCGCGCCTCCGATCAGGGGCCGAACGCGGGTAAATGGGACAACAGCCCGGTGATGGAAGAGATCCTCGCGCTGCGTCATGAACTGGCGCAGTTGCTGGGTTTCGACAGCTATGCCTTTAAATCGCTCGCCACCAAAATGGCGGAAAACCCGCAGCAGGTGCTGGATTTCTTAACCGATCTGGCGAAACGCGCGCGTCCACAGGGCGAGAAAGAACTGGCGCAACTGCGCGCCTTCGCGAAAGCGACGTTCGGCGTCGATGAACTGCAACCGTGGGATATCGCGTACTACAGCGAGAAACAAAAGCAGCACCTTTACAGCATCAGCGATGAGCAACTGCGCCCGTACTTCCCGGAAAACAAAGCCGTGAACGGCCTGTTTGAAGTGGTACAACGCATTTACGGCATTACAGCCAGAGAGCGTAACGATGTGGATGTCTGGCATCCCGACGTGCGCTTCTTCGAGCTGTATGACGAAAACAACGAACTGCGCGGCAGCTTCTACCTCGATCTGTATGCGCGTGAGCACAAGCGTGGCGGGGCGTGGATGGATGACTGCGTCGGCCAGATGCGCAAAGCCGATGGCTCGCTGCAAAAACCGGTCGCCTACCTGACCTGTAACTTTAACCGTCCGGTTAACGGTAAACCGGCGCTGTTCACGCATGATGAAGTGATCACCCTGTTCCACGAGTTCGGCCACGGTCTGCACCACATGCTGACCCGCATCGAAACGGCGGGCGTTTCCGGCATCAGCGGCGTGCCGTGGGATGCGGTCGAACTGCCGAGCCAGTTTATGGAAAACTGGTGCTGGGAGCCGGACGCGCTGGCGTTTATCTCCGGTCACTACGAGACCGGCGAACCGCTGCCGAAGGAACTGCTGGATAAAATGCTGGCGGCGAAGAACTACCAGGCGGCGCTGTTTATTCTGCGTCAGCTGGAGTTTGGCCTGTTCGACTTCCGTCTGCATGCGGAATTTAACCCGGAACAAGGGGCGAAAATTCTGGAGACGCTTTCTGAGATCAAAAAACAGGTCGCCGTGGTGCCGGGGCCGTCATGGGGTCGCTTCCCGCACGCCTTCAGCCATATTTTCGCCGGGGGATATGCGGCAGGTTACTACAGCTATCTGTGGGCCGATGTACTGGCGGCGGATGCCTTCTCGCGCTTTGAGGAAGAAGGCATTTTCAACCGCGATACCGGGCAGTCGTTCCTCGACAACATCCTGACTCGCGGTGGTTCGGAAGAGCCGATGGAGCTGTTCAAGCGCTTCCGTGGCCGTGAACCGCAGCTGGACGCGATGCTGACGCACTACGGCATTAAAGGCTGATAGCGTACGTGAAGATCTGCTTAGTTGATGAAACAGGCGCCGGAGACGGCGCCTTATCTGTTCTTGCCGCCCGCTGGGGGTTAGAGCATGACGAAAACAACCCGATGGCGCTGGTGCTGACGACTGCGCATCTGGAGCTGCGTAAGCGCGATGAGCCGAAGCTTGGCGGCATCTTTGTCGATTTTGTCGGCGGGGCGATGGCCCATCGCCGCAAGTTCGGCGGCGGTCGCGGCGAAGCGGTCGCGAAAGCGGTCGGCATTAAAGGCGATTACCTGCCGGATGTGGTCGATGCGACGGCGGGACTGGGGCGCGATGCTTTTGTGCTGGCCTCCGTGGGGTGTCGAGTGCGCATGCTGGAGCGCAACCCGGTGGTCGCGGCGTTGTTGGATGACGGTCTGGCGCGCGGGTATGCCGACCCGGAAATCGGCCCGTGGTTGCAGGAACGCTTGCAGTTGATCCATGCCTCCAGCCTGACGGCGCTGACGGGTATCACGCCGCGCCCGCAGGTGGTTTATCTCGATCCGATGTTCCCGCATAAGCAGAAAAGCGCATTGGTGAAAAAAGAGATGCGGGTGTTTCAGTCGCTGGTCGGGCCGGATCTTGATGCCGATGGTTTGCTGGCGCCAGCGCGCCAGCTGGCGACCAAACGGGTCGTGGTGAAGCGCCCGGATTACGCGCCACCGTTAGCGGATGTCGCCACGCCGAACGCGGTTGTCACCAAAGGCCACCGGTTTGATATTTATACCGGTACGGCATTGGTGGAGTAACGAATTGCCCGATGGCGCTTCGCTTATCGGGCCTACGGTTCATGCAGGGTACGCCGCCATCCGGCAAGGCTGACTAAACAAACGGCGCCAGCGGATCGGCAATCTCAAACGCCACGGCTCTGTCGGCCTTCGGTGGATAGATCAGCTCGCTGACAATCGACAGCTTGAGTTTTTTCGCTTCCGCACGCGTCAGTTTTACCTGCTGATCCCAGCCTTCGGTGTAGACCGCGCCCCATGCGCCAAGATCCAGACAGGTGACATAGTTTTCCTGACGATACGGCAGAGGAGCGACCTCCAGCAGGTCTGCGGCCGCGTTATTCCCGGCAAACTTGCCCAGCAGAATAGCGTGCTGGCAGGTCATTAACGCATGATTGCCTTTGTCATCGGTTGCGGCGTACGCCACATCGCCAGTGGCATAAATGTCATCGTGACCCACCACCTGAAGCTGAGCGTTCACATGTAAACGCCCCTGACGGTCGCGCGGAGCGTCAATCTGCCCGGTCAGATCGTTCGCCTGAACGCCGACGGTCCAGATGACGGTTTGCGACGCGATGGTTTGCCCGTCTTTCAGCGTGATGCCCGTTGCGTCTACGCTTTCCACTTCCGTATTCACCAGCCACTCCACGCCCAGCTCTGCCGACGCTTCGATAATCACGTTGCGCAGTTCTTCGCTGTAGCGAGCGCCAGGCTGCGGGCCGCGTTCAACTACGACTACTCTGGTCTTAGCATCAGCGCCGAGAATATCACGCAAACGGCCAGGCAACTCCAGCGCCATCTCGATCCCGGTAAAGCCGCCGCCGCAAACAACAACGGTATTGCGCGCGTCGCTTTCTTCTTTGTTCGCCAGATCCTTCAGGTGCTGCTCCAGTACGGCGGCGCTTTCCAGTTGATCCAGATCGAACGCATGCGCATCTGCGCCCGTTACGAGTGAACGGTTAACGTGGCTGCCGCTTGCCAGAATCAAACGGTCGTAGCGATGCAAGTGCGTTTTGCCGGAGGCATCCGCCCAGCTCACCTCTTTTGAGTCGGGAAGGATCTGCGCAACCGTCCCGCGCAGGAAGTTGACGCCGGTTTCGTCGAACAGCGGTTGCAGGGGAGCGACCAGCGTCTGGACGGCATTTTCATAAAAGCGAGGGCGTACGCGAAGCTCGGGTTGTGGGGCGATAACGGTGATATCAATTGTGTCATTCTGGTGTTTATCTGCCAGACGGGCGGCGCTCAGCGCGGCCCACATCCCGGAAAAACCTGCACCAACGATCAGAATTTGTTTACGCATTTAGGTTGCACTCAATGTTAACGATGAAGTTATTTACTCGGATTTTATTAGTCGTAGTTAATGAATGCAATGTCATTTGTGCGATCCGGTGGAAAATGATCCAGATCTGGTGGTTATCATTATGATAAATAATGAATTAAATTTTAATTTCTAATGTGCTATGGTTCTCTGTCTGGCAAGCGCCTGTCGAAAAAGCTACAATAACTCAGAATTATTTTGGCTGAGATAAGAGCATGGCATTCTACAGTTCCGGGGTTGAGTACGGCATCCATAGCCTGATGTGTATGGTGGACAGCAAAGGCGACGCCCGCGATATGAGCGTTCGCGAAATTGCTGACCTGCAAAGCGTGCCCTACGACTATCTGGCCAAGATTTTTACCCGTCTGTCGAAAGCGGGCCTGGTGCGCAGCATCGAAGGCAAAGGCGGTGGTTTTCAGCTCGCCAGGCCTGCCGAACACATCACAGTGCTGGATGTGGTCAACGCCATTGACGGTGACAAGCGCATCTTTGAATGCCGTGAAATTCGCCAGCGTCTGGCTGTTTTTGATGAGCAGCCTCCGGCGTGGGCCTGCGAAGGTATCTGCGGCGTGCGCTCGGTAATGGACATGGCGCAGCAGCGTATGGAAGAAGCGTTAGGGCAGCATACCATTCTCGATCTGGCGCGTAAGATGTACCGTAAAGCGCCAGAGACCTTTGTGGTTGAAGTGCAGGAATGGATTGATGCGCGTAAAGGGTAAATGCCCGAACGCAGGCCGGATGCGGCTATGTCCGATAGCGCTGTGCTTATCGGACTATGTTGCGATTAGACTGTTTTGAAAAGATTAACCATCTCTGGATTACGCTCTATCACCCGAAGAACCTTAAGATAAGTTCCGGTAGGGATACGCCTCTTCTGCTCCCAGGCCTGAATCAGGGAAGATGAGACGCCTATTGCCTGTGCAAACTCATTCTGCTTCATATTGGCTTTCTTCCTGATAGCTTTGACATCTGGAAGTTCATATCGGGTGATTCGGGCAGCAGGTTTGCGACCCTGGCTGATTTCAACGGCCTCGCTTGCAGATTCCATCAGATCTTTAAAGAAATCGTTCATAACGAGCCCTCTTTTAGTTGGTGAATGATGGATTTGAGGGCGTTTTTTTCTTCGCCGCTCAGACTATCCTTTTTGTTCTTAGGGTAAGCCATGAAAAGCCAGATACGCCCTTCGCTATTTTGAAAATAGTAAATACTACGAATCCCGCCGCTTTTTCCCTTACAGTGGCTTGCTGGAGCAAAACGAACTTTCCTGCAACCACCTGTACCCTGAATTAAATCACCTTCCAGCGGGTTTATAATGAGCATTTCCTGAAATGCGCGATATTCATCCTCGGTGAGCAGAGCTTCCCGCTGGCGGGCAAAGACAGAAGTCTCAATAAATTCAATGTAGTTCATGGTCATGTCCGTCCATGATGACCTGTTTGTTCAAATTATACTCTTACATAGTAAGAGTTAACAGATAAAAAAACCGCGATGTTACTCGCGGTCAGAACTAAAAGTTGACGCTTATTTACTGCTATCCGGCGTATTAATCATCCGGTTCAACCACGGCACCATAATCGCCATCACAACGGTGACTGCCAGTGTGACGAGGCCTATTTTGCTGAACACGCCGGTGTAGATAGGCAGCGTCTGGAGCGGGTCGGTGATGTTTTCCGGTACGGCGGTGAAGGTTGCGACATAGCCGCCCAGCAGGAAAGCCGCCGCCTGCGTCAGGAACCACATCCCGAGAATAAAGCCCATCAGGTGCTGAGGCACCAGCGCGGCAACCATTGCCAGCCCCAGGGCGCTAATCAGCAACTCACCCAGACTCTGGAACAGGTACACCAGCACGATAAACCACGGTGAAGTCAGCCCCTGCGCATCGGCGAACCACATGCCTGCGGCGGCGGCGGTCAAAAAGCCCAGCGAACAGAGGAACATGCCCAGCGTAAACTTCATCGGCATGGTCAGATCTTTGCCTTTGCTCCCCAGACGCGTGTAAATCGCCGCCAGTACCGGACTGGCAACCACCACCCAGAACGGATTCAGCGCCTGGAAGCTGACCGGGTTAATGGTAAAACCGAGAATATCGTGATGTACGTTATTGATTGCGAAGAAATTCAGCGATGTAGGCATCTGTGCGTACAGAATATAAAACAGCACCGCTTCAAGCATCAGGATAAAAGCGACGAACATTTTGTTGCGTCCGGTTTTATCCAGACGAAACGCTTCACGGAAGAAGAAAATGATGACCACAATTGACAGGACGATCAGCACCAGGTTGGCGATTTTTACGTTATGCATCAGCCAGGCGCAGAGGAAAATCATGGCGACGGTGCCGATCAGTACGGCGAGCAGATTACGGAAGCTCAGCGGCTTATGGTCTGGCTCTGAACCGATATCTTTCACCATGCCGCGACAGGCGAAGTAGACCAGAAGCGCGACAATCAGCCCGGCGCCGCACAGGTTATAGGTAACGGCATAGCCGAATTTGTCGGCGATGACCGGGGCGAGGGAGAGCGACAGCAGCGACCCGATGTTAATCGACATATAAAACAGGGTGAACGCGCCGTCCAGACGGGGGTCTTTGGGCAGGTAACACTTGGACAGCAGGCTCGCAGGGTTGGCTTTAAACAGCCCGTTACCGACGGCAATCGTCCCCAGCGCGATAAAAATCAGGTTCGGTTTCAGTAACGATAACCCGGTCATGAAGTAGCCGATCGCCAGGACAATCGCCCCCAGTACCAGGGTACGCTTAGTTCCCAGCAGGTGATCGCCAACGTAGCCGCCAATGGATATCAGGCCGTACACCAGTGCGGCAAATGCGCCAAAGGTGATAAATGCCTGTTCCTGAGAGAAGCCAAGCTGTTTAACAAAGAAAACCGCCAGGATGCCCTGGACGCCGTAATAGCCGAATCGCTCCCATAATTCTACAAAAAAGATCATGAAGAACGGACGGGGTTGCTGTAGCAAGCCCGTAGGTGCAGTTGTATTCATATTCCTTCGCCTTTCAATGCCATCCCGAAAAGTATGAACGCGTATGCCAAAACGCGCCGAAAAAGTCTGACTCTGTTATAGACTGCGGTCATTAACCGAATGAATAGATTATTATAGAGATGGTTTTCGATCTAATTAGTTGATCACACTAATTATGATTTGTGGTCTGGAATGTTGTACTGGAATGTGTTCGAGGGAAGGCATAAACAAAAACGCCCGCATTGGCGGGCGCTGTGTATATCGGGCTGATGAATGCCTGGCCGGATAAGGCGTCAGCCGCCATCCGGCACAACAGAACTTACTCTTCTTCGTCGCGCAGCGGAACAATCAGCATGTCGACATGCACGGTATTAATCAGCTGGCGTGCTGAAGACATCAGTTTGCTCCAGAAGTCCTGATGATGACCGCAAACGACCAGATCCATATCGTATTTTTTGATCGCGTCAACCAGTACCTGACCCAGATCGCCGCTGCCGCTCAGGGTTTCGGTGATAGGATAACCGGCATTGGTGGAAAGTTCGGTCAGCGCATGGTGTGTTTCTTCAGAGATGCGTTTTTGCATATCGCCCAGATTCACGTCGATCAGGCCGGTGTACAGGTCAGAGTAATTGACATCAACGTGGATAAGAGAGACTTTCGCGTTGTAAGGACGCGCCATTGAAACCGCTTTTTCTACCAGAACTTTACTTTCCGGGGAAAGGTCAACCGCGATGAGAATGTGTTTGTAAGCCATAGTGTTACTCCTTCCATAAGTTGTCGATGACTAGCCAGCTAGCGTTTCTTGTGCCGCCGCGTCACCCGCGTCCTGCGAACTACAGCGCGGGGCTAGCCCAGCCGAGAAGTGAATGTAAAGACTATCCTTACATTATAGCGACCTGGATAATCCGTCAATCCGCCTTGCTTGCCAATCAGTTAAACAAAATTTTCAGTTAATTGCATTGATAGCGGTTAACCTTCTGGCAAAAAAATTAACTGATCTCCTACACTATTTAATAGAGCCGTTCGGATGCAGGGCACTGGCGTGAACGGTTTAGCAGGACTCTTTCACTGAACTGTCTGGCTGAGTATCGGGGGAGCGGTAGTCCCGGAGAGGAGCTCCGTGGGCGGGTCGCCGGGGAGGAGGTATGATAAGCACCGTCGCATTATTCTGGGCTTTATGTGTCGTTTGCATTGTTAATATGGCGCGCTATTTCTCATCGTTACGCGCGCTGTTAGTGGTACTGCGTGGTTGCGATCCATTGCTCTACCAATATGTGGATGGAGGTGGCTTCTTTACCTCGCATGGTCAACCCAACAAACAGATGCGTCTGGTGTGGTATATCTACGCGCAACGTTATCGCGATCACCACGATGATGAATTCATCCGCCGTTGTGAACGCGTTCGCGGCCAGTTCATCCTCACCAGCGCATTATGCGGTCTGGTGCTGATCAGTATGGTTGCGCTGTTGATTTGGCACTGAGCAAAAATAAAAAAGGCGAGGATATCCTCGCCTTTTTATCATCCGGCTCAGGGCGCAACTGTGAACCGGAGGTCTGAGATATTGTCCTGAATCGAGATAACTTTACCGCTATAAGAAATGCTCACCGCCCCGTTTTTATCTGGGCTGGCATTCGTAATAGTGCCAGTACCCTCAATGACGGGAGATTTCGTAGAGAGTTGCTGGATAATGTCTGTGTCTTTGCCCTCTAGCTTATTCGACAGATAATATCGGTAAATGGTAGGTACGGTTGCGCCACCCTGATGATTCACAGTCATGTACAGCCAGACGCAATCTGAAACTTGATAAACGCGCTGCAACTCGTCGTCACTGAGAGGGGCGGGCTGATGATTTAACCAGGCAAAACCTGTAACCACGATGAGAAGTACAAGCGTGACAAGCCGATGGAGCCATCTAATAGCCGTTCTGAATGGCATAGTCTATTCCTTCTCTGATATTGCGCTGATCCGTTGGGTCATCACCGTAAGGTGGTTTATCGTACCATTTACCCCATTCAGGTTTTGAAGTACCTGCGCGGTTCTGAGCCCAACCCCCGCCAATAAGGAGGATCTTTGCAGGAATGCCTGCAGCAGTCCCTGCGGCACCGAAGTTGAAATTGCCAAATGCTGCGAAATACGGATCGAATTTTTTATAATCCCATGGGCCGCCATTTCTGACTTTTTGATAGAACCAGTAGTAAGTAGAAGCCGTGGCCATATTACGAGACATTCCATTTTGGCGTGCTTCACGCATGTTGTTAGCTATAACAATTGAACCAGGGCCAGGGGTTGGAACGGAAGCCATACATCCTCCAGTGTTCGGTTTTAATCCTGCCCGGCATGATAGTTTCTCGTGTATCGATAATCTGAACAAAAAGTGTTCAGATTTTCCTAATGAAAGTAGAGAGTTAATAGAAAAACGGCGCATATAAAAAAAGCGGGTCAGTTTCCTGACCCGCTCAATACGGTTGATTCTGCATTCCTTTGCCTGATGGCGCGTCGCTTTAAGGCCTACGTGCTGCGTTTTTGTATGCCGGATAAGGCATCGCCGCCATCCGGCACGGTCGCGCTTAGATAATCTTCAGCGAGATCCAGTACAGCACGCCGGACAGAATAATCGCCGCTGGCAGGGTAAACACCCAGGCCATCAGAATGCTGGTGACCGTTTTGCGCTGTAGACCGCCACCGTCCACAACCATTGTCCCCGCGACGGAGGAAGAAAGGACGTGCGTGGTGGATACCGGCATACCGGTGTAGCTGGCGAGACCGATAGAGACTGCGGCCGTCATCTGCGCCGACATCCCTTGCGCATAGGTCATGCCTTTCTTACCAATCTTCTCACCGATGGTGGTCGCCACGCGGCGCCAGCCGATCATGGTGCCAATACCCAGCGCCAGCGCGACGGCCATGATTATCCAGATCGGCGCGTACTCAATGGTGCTCAGCATATCGGTTTTCAGTTTTTTCAGCAGACGCTGGTCGTCATTGCTTACGCCAGGCAGCTTCACGACTTTATCGGTCGTGTCGGAGATGCACAGCATAATGCGACGCAGCTGGCTACGCTGGTCAACGCTTAACGTGTCGTAGCTTTCCAGATTCGCCAGCATACCTTTCGCGCGATCAAGCGCATTGATGGTATTCGCCGGGTGGCAATGGAACTCTGCGGGTTCTGTCGCGCCCGGTTCCGGTGCGGGAATCAGCTGATCCACGCCGGTGACTTTTTTCAGCAGATCAGGGTGCTGCTGGAAGTACGTTTCGACGTTGTTGATGGCGTCGCGGGTACGGGTAATTTCATAGCCGGATGCGTTCATATTGACGACGAAGCCCGCAGGCGCCACGCCAATCAGAACCAGCATGACCAGACCAATGCCTTTCTGACCATCGTTAGCGCCATGAGAGAACGCCACGCCGATAGCCGAGAGGATAAGTGCGATACGCGTCCAGAATGGCGGCTTTTTCTTACCGTCTTTCTTTTCACGTTCAGCAGGGGTCAGGTGGATACGTGCGCGCTTTTTAGTGCCGCTCCAGTAGCGACGCAGCAAAAAGATCAGACCGCCAGCAAACACCAGGCCTACGATAGGGGAGACAATCAGTGACCCAAATATATTGATAACTTTAGGTATATTTAGCGCATCCACCACTGAAGTGCCGGTCATCATTGCATTGGTTAAACCGATACCAATGATGGCGCCAATCAGCGTATGGGAACTGGAGGCAGGCAGACCAAAGTACCATGTACCGAGGTTCCAGATAATGGCCGCCAGCAACATAGAGAACACCATAGCGAGGCCATGTGCGGAACCCATGTTAAGCAGCAAATCCGTAGGCAACATATGCACGATGGCATAGGCTACACTCAGACCGCCCAGTAGAACGCCAAAGAAGTTAAAGACCGCAGCCATAACAACCGCCAGTTGCGAACGCATCGCACGGGTATAAATCACGGTTGCCACTGCGTTGGCTGTATCATGGAAGCCGTTAATCGCTTCGTAGAACAGCACAAAAGCCAGAGCAAGCAATAATAAAAGCCCGGTATGTAAATCCAGGCCAGCAAACAAATGTAGCATAGGACGTTACGCCATTTTGAGGACATGAACGCGGCGCATTATCAGTGACTTTCGCGGCGCGGGCAAAGTGAAATATAGACTTTTTTTGATATAACGCCTGCTTAATGTCATGCCACTAAAGAATTATCTTATAGAATTCAATTAAATACTCATATCCATCGATTTTGGCGCTGGTGCGACCACTGAGGAATCTTTACAATTCACGCCCTGTTTTCAGAGAGGATCGCAAAGTGGAAAGGTTTGATGCCGTTATTATAGGCGCTGGCGCGGCGGGTATGTTCTGTGCGGCGCAGGCCGGTCAGGCGGGGCGCCGCGTGCTGCTCATCGATAATGGTAAAAAACCGGGGCGTAAGATCCTGATGTCCGGCGGCGGGCGCTGCAACTTCACGAATCTGTATGTCGAACCTGCTGCCTATCTGAGCCAGAACCCCCATTTCTGCAAATCGGCGCTGGCGCGTTACACCCAGTGGGACTTTATCGATCTGGTGGGCAAACACGGCATCGCCTGGCATGAAAAGACGCTCGGCCAGCTGTTCTGCGACGACTCTGCGCAGCAAATTGTCGATATGCTGGTGGCGGAATGCGCAAAGGGCAACGTGACGATGCGTCTGCGCAGCGAAGTGCTCAGCATCGCGCGTGATGACGAAGGGTTTACCCTGGAACTGAACGGCATGACGGTCGCAGCGAAAAAAGTGGTGATCGCCACGGGCGGTCTCTCCATGCCCGGTCTGGGCGCGTCGCCGTTGGGTTATAAAATTGCTGAACAGTTTGGTCTGGATGTCCTGCCGACCCGCGCCGGGCTGGTGCCCTTCACGTTGCATAAACCGCTGCTGGAGCAGCTTCAGGTGTTATCCGGCGTTTCGGTGCCTGCGGTGATCGCGGCGCAGGACGGTACGGTATTCCGTGAAAATCTGCTCTTTACCCACCGTGGGCTGTCAGGCCCGGCGGTTTTACAGATTTCGAGTTTCTGGCAGCCTGGCGAATTTGTCAGCATCAATTTGCTGCCGGAGGTCGATCCTGATGATTTCCTCAATGAACAACGTTGCGCGCACCCGAATCAAAGCCTGAAAAATACGCTGGCGATGCAGTTGCCGAAGCGCCTGGTGGAATGTTTACAGCAGCTTGGGCAGATCCCGGATGTTTCCCTGAAACAGTTGAACGCACGCGAGCAGCAAGCGCTGATTGAAACGCTGACCGAATGGCGCGTACAGCCTAATGGTACGGAAGGCTATCGCACGGCGGAAGTGACGCTTGGCGGCGTGAACACCGATGAACTTTCTTCGCGCACGATGGAGGCCCGAAAAGTGCCGGGGCTTTATTTTATCGGTGAGGTGATGGATGTCACCGGTTGGCTGGGGGGCTACAACTTCCAGTGGGCCTGGTCGAGCGCGTGGGCATGCGCGCAGGCGCTGAGCGAAGGATAACGGGTTTGCCCGACCAGAGAGCGGTCGGGCGCAGTTGTCAGTTCAGGCCAAGAAAATACTGGGCGATTTTAAAGTAGATAATCAGTCCGGTGCCGTCGATCAGCGTGGCGATAAACGGCGCGGAGACCACCGCAGGGTCGATGCCGATGCGCTTGAGCACCATCGGGATCACCGATGACACCACCGCGCTCCACAGCGTAATGCATACCAGCGTCAGGCTGACGATCAGCGTGATTTCCACGCCGATACCCATCATCCAGGCGCGCAGACAACCCGCCAGGCCCAGCGTTATGGCGATCAGCAGCGAGGTCGATGCCTCTTTGCGAATGACCCGCCCCATGTCGCGCAGCCGCACTTCGCCCAGTGCCATTGCGCGCACCAGCGTAGAGGTTATTTGTGTGCCGCTGTTGCCGCCGGTGCCAATCAGCAGGGGGATGAAGAAGGCCAGCGCAATCGCTGACTCCAGCGCCTCTTCGAAATGTTGCAGTACGCTACTGGTATAGGCTTCCGCCACAAACAGCAGCAGTAGCCACACAGAACGTTTCTTCCACAGCGTCCACGGGCTGATGTCCAGATACGGTTTCTCCAGCGGCAGCGTCGCCCCCTGGCGCTGCACGTCTTCAGTGACGTCATCTTCCAGAAGATGGGCAATCTCTTTTTCCATCAGGCAGCCGACCAGCTCGCCTTTATCGACGACCGGCACTAGATCGAGCTGGCGTTCGGTCAGCTCGGCAATGATGTGTGGACGTTCGTCGTCAGGTTTGACGCGAAACAGGCAACTGTCCATTAAGGCGCGGATAGATTGCGCCGTGTCGCGTGCCTGCAAAAGTTTCTTGATGGATAAAACCCCGCGCAGTTGTTTTTCCGCAACCACAAACACCTGGCCGGGAATATCATCTGAGGTGAGTTGCGACACAAAGAATTCACGCGCCTCATGAACGCTGAGATGATCCGGCAGCGTAATAAAATCGGTACGCATATATTGCGCGATAGCATCGCCGTCAAAAGCCGGAGCCGGGTGATGTGCGTTGCAAACGTGGATGGATGACATTGATGTAATTCCCTATAAAAAGCTCTCATAGGGGCGAACAAGACAGGATGAGCACAGGCAGATCCCTACGTCCTGGTTTTAGCACTGCACAACGTATCTGCCCGATAGTGATATCGTCAGAAGTTACCTTGGCAACACCTTGATTCGATGGATGCCTGTATTTCCCTGAGTGGTCTCTCTCGATACCAGCAGGGCGGTAACTTATATTTGTGCAGGAGCCTCGCCATAACGAGATCGATAAAATGAGCCGCCAGTATAGAGAATGTTAACCATTCACAATGTTTATAATTTAGATGGTTTATCAACGGTTGATATACCACATTGTCTCTCTGCCAATAAAAGCCAGCGAAACCCATTAAAGAATGAAGTGAATAGACATCACGGGTATTGGTGTTAGTATTTCATTGATAGTACATATGAGTATGCGTGTTTCATTTACGGCCAGGAACGCTGATGATGACAACATTAGTACCCGTTTTTCGAGCATTTCCGTCATTCACTTTCCTTTACGGCGAGCGCCGCGCTGACGCCTGCATGCCGTCTGGCCATTTTCTTTTTTTCCTTCTTATCCCGGATGGAATATCCCGCTGAACATGTGTTCGGGGGTGTTGTGACACGCATTGTTGGCTAACAGGGATCACGGCGGGTCGGATATGGACAAAATAAAGCGTCATCTGGTGTGGTGGAGTGTTGGCATCCTGGTGGCAATAGCAGCCGTAGCGTGGTGGATGCTACGTCCTGCTGGCGTACCGGATGGCTTTGCCGCCAGCAACGGCAGAATTGAGGCAACAGAAGTCGATATTGCCACCAAAATCGCCGGTCGAATTGACACCATTCTGGTGTCGGAAGGGCAGTTTGTGCGCCAGGGCGAGGTGCTGGCGAAGATGGACACCCGCGTGTTGCAGGAACAGCGGCTGGAAGCCATCGCGCAAATCAAAGAGGCTGAAAGCGCGGTTGCCGCCGCGCGCGCCCTGCTGGAGCAACGCCAGAGCGAAACGCGCGCCGCCCAGTCGGTGGTGAAGCAGCGTGAAGCCGAGCTGGATTCGGTCTCCAAACGTCATGTGCGTTCCCGCTCGCTGTCGCAGCGCGGTGCGGTTTCCGCTCAACAGCTGGATGACGATCGCGCCGCTGCCGAAAGCGCTCGCGCCGCGCTGGAATCCGCCAAAGCCCAGGTCTCTGCGACGAAAGCGGCGATTGAAGCGGCCCGCACCAGCATTATTCAGGCGCAGACCCGCGTAGACGCGGCGCAGGCTACCGAGCGACGCATTGTGGCGGACATCGATGACAGTGAATTAAAAGCGCCGCGAGATGGCCGCGTCCAGTACCGCGTTGCCGAACCGGGAGAGGTGCTGTCTGCGGGCGGCCGGGTGCTGAATATGGTCGATCTCAGCGATGTCTACATGACCTTCTTCCTGCCGACCGAGCAGGCCGGCCTGCTGAAAATTGGCGGGGAAGCGCGCCTGGTGCTGGATGCCGCGCCCAGCCTGCGCATTCCGGCTACCATCAGTTTTGTCGCCAGCGTCGCGCAGTTCACGCCGAAAACCGTCGAAACCAGCGATGAACGGCTGAAGCTGATGTTCCGCGTGAAGGCGCGTATCCCGCCAGCGCTGTTACAGCAGCATCTGGAATACGTTAAAACCGGTTTGCCGGGTATGGCATGGGTGCGGCTGGATGAACAGCGTCCCTGGCCTGACGATCTGGCGGTGAGGCTACCGCAATGACGAACCTGGCGCGTCTTCCCATTCCTCCCGTGGCGCACCTTGACGGCGTGAGTCAGCATTACGGGGCAACGGTGGCGCTGAACAACATCACGCTGGATATCCCCGCTCGCTGTATGGTGGGGCTGATCGGCCCGGATGGCGTCGGTAAGTCGAGCCTGCTGTCGCTTATCTCCGGCGCGCGCGTTATCGAGCAGGGCAATGTGCGGGTGCTGGGCGGCGACATGCGCGACGCGACGCACCGCCGCGATGTCTGCCCACGGATAGCCTGGATGCCGCAGGGGCTGGGAAAGAACCTCTACCATACGCTGTCGGTGTATGAGAACGTCGATTTCTTCGCGCGTCTCTTCGGGCATGATAAAGCGGAGCGTGAAGCGCGAATTACCGATCTGCTGAACAGCACCGGGCTGGCGCCGTTTCGCGATCGCCCGGCGGGGAAGCTCTCGGGCGGCATGAAACAAAAACTGGGGCTGTGCTGCGCGCTGATCCATGACCCGGAACTGCTGATTCTTGATGAGCCTACCACCGGGGTTGACCCGCTTTCCCGCGCCCAGTTCTGGGCGTTGATCGACAGCATTCGTCAGCGGCAGACTAACATGAGCGTGCTGGTTGCCACGGCCTATATGGAAGAAGCCGAGCGTTTCGACTGGCTGGTGGCGATGAACGCAGGTGAAGTGATGGCGACGGGCAGTGCGCAAGAACTGCGGGACAAAACCGGCAGCGCCACGCTGGAGCAGGCGTTTATCGCCCTGTTGCCAGAGGCGCAGCGCCAGGCGCACAAACCCGTTGTTATCCCGCCTTATGATGCGACGCAGGAAGAGATAGCCATTGAGGCGAAAGATCTGACCATGCGGTTTGGCAATTTCGTCGCCGTCGATCACGTCAATTTCCGCATCCCGCGCGGAGAGATTTTTGGTTTTCTGGGCTCGAACGGCTGCGGCAAGTCCACCACCATGAAAATGCTCACCGGGCTGCTGCCTGCCAGCGAAGGGGAAGCCTGGCTGTTCGGACAGTCGGTTGACCCGAAGGATATCGAAACCCGCCGCCGGGTGGGTTACATGTCGCAGGCGTTTTCACTCTACAGCGAGCTGACCGTGCGGCAAAACCTGGAGCTACATGCCCGCCTGTTCCACATCCCGGACGCAGAGATTCCGCAGCGCGTAGCGCAGATGAGCGAGCGTTTTATGCTCTCTGACGTCGAAGATATGCTGCCGGAGGCGCTGCCGCTCGGTATTCGCCAGCGTTTGTCGCTGGCGGTGGCGGTGATCCATCGCCCGGAAATGCTGATTCTGGATGAGCCGACCTCCGGTGTGGATCCGGTCGCCAGGGATATGTTCTGGCAGTTGATGGTAGATCTGTCGCGTCAGGATAAGGTGACCATTTTTATCTCCACCCACTTTATGAACGAAGCGGAACGCTGTGACCGCATGTCGCTGATGCACGCCGGAAAGGTGCTTGCCAGCGGCACGCCGCAGGAACTGGTAGAGCGGCGGGGCGCAGCCAGTCTTGAAGAGGCGTTTATCTCCTGGTTACAGGAAGCCGCAGGGCCAGCGCCAGTATCACCGCTGCCGCCAGCGGACGCGCCAGATGTGCATAAAACGGGTAAACCGCCGCGCCAGGGCTTTAGTCTGCGACGCCTGTTCAGCTACAGCCGCCGTGAAGCGCTGGAGCTGCGCCGCGATCCGGTGCGGTCAACGCTGGCCTTGCTGGGGACGGTCATTTTGATGTTGATCATGGGCTACGGTATCAGCATGGATGTGGAAAACCTGCGCTTTGCCGTGCTCGATCGCGATCGGACCGTCAGCAGCCAGGCCTGGTCGTTGAACCTGGCGGGGTCTCGCTATTTTATCGAGCAGTCGCCGCTCACCAGCTATGACGATCTTGACCGGCGTATGCGCTCGGGCGAGGTGGCGGTCGCGATAGAACTTCCGCCCAATTTTGGACGGGATATCGCCCGCGGCACGCCGGTGCAGATTGGCGTGTGGGTAGATGGCGCAATGCCCAGTCGCGCGGAAACGGTAAGGGGATACGTACAGGCGATGCACCAGAGCTGGCTACAGGATGTGGCGAGCCGTCAGCCGAACGCCAGCAGCCAGGGCGGGCTGATGACTATTGAAACACGCTATCGCTACAACCCGGATGTGAAAAGCCTGCCAGCGATTGTGCCGGCGGTAATTCCGCTGCTGTTGATGATGATCCCGTCAATGCTCAGCGCCCTGAGCGTGGTGCGTGAAAAAGAGCTGGGATCGATTATCAACTTGTATGTGACGCCGACCACCCGTAGCGAATTTTTACTCGGTAAACAGTTGCCGTACATCGCGCTGGGGATGCTGAACTTCCTGTTGCTCTGCGCGCTGTCGGTGTTTGTTTTTGGCGTGCCGCATAAGGGCAGCTTCCTGACGCTCACCCTGGCGGCGCTGCTTTACGTCACCATCGCCACCGGGATGGGGCTGCTGATTTCGACGTTTATGAAAAGCCAGATCGCCGCGATTTTCGGCACCTCGATCATTACGCTGATCCCGGCGACGCAGTTCTCCGGGATGATCGACCCGGTGGCGTCGCTGGAAGGGCCGGGGAGATGGATCGGCGAGATCTACCCGACCAGCCATTTTCTGACGATCGCGCGCGGTACGTTCTCGAAAGCGCTGGATCTGATGGATCTCTGGCCGCTGTTCGTGCCGTTGGCGATCGCCATTCCGCTGGTGATTGGCCTGAGCGTATTGCTGCTGAAAAAACAGGAGGGGTGATGCGCCGATTACGCAATATTTATAACCTCGGCATCAAAGAGTTACGCAGCCTGCTGGGGGATAAGGCAATGCTGACGCTGATTGTCTTTGCCTTCACGATTTCGGTGTACTCCTCCGCCACCGTTCTGCCGGGTTCGCTGCACCTTGCGCCAATCGCGATTGCCGATATGGACCAGTCTCAGCTGTCGAATCGCATTGTGAACAGCTTCTATCGCCCGTGGTTCCTGCCGCCGGAGATGATCACCGCCGATGAGATGGACGCCGGACTGGATGCCGGACGTTACACCTTTGCCGTCAATATTCCGCCCAATTTCCAACGGGATGTGCTGGCGGGGCGGCAGCCGGATATTCAGGTGAACGTCGATGCGACGCGCATGAGTCAGGCGTTTACCGGCAACAGCTATATCCAGAACATCATCAGCGGCGAGGTGAACAGCTTTGTGGCGCGTTACCGCGACAATAGCGAGCCGCTGGTCTCACTGGAAACCCGGATGCGCTTCAACCCGAATCTGGACCCGGCATGGTTCGGCGGCGTAATGGCGATTATTAATAACATCACCATGCTGGCGATTGTGCTGACCGGCTCGGCGCTGATCCGTGAGCGGGAGCACGGGACGATTGAACACCTGCTGGTGATGCCGATCACCCCGTTTGAGATCATGATGGCGAAGGTCTGGTCGATGGGGCTGGTGGTGCTGGTGGTTTCCGGGCTGTCGCTGATGCTGATGGTGAAGGGGGCACTCGGCGTGCCGATTGAGGGCTCCATTCCGCTGTTTATGCTGGGTGTCGCGTTAAGCCTGTTCGCCACCACGTCTATCGGCATTTTTATGGGCACCCTGGCGCGTTCGATGCCGCAACTGGGGCTGCTGATGATTCTGGTGCTGCTGCCGTTGCAGATGCTCTCCGGCGGTTCCACGCCGCGTGAAAGTATGCCGCAGATGGTGCAGGACATCATGCTGACGATGCCGACCACTCACTTTGTCAGCCTCGCGCAGGCGATACTTTATCGCGGCGCCGGGTTTGGCATCGTCTGGCCGCAGTTTCTGACGCTGCTGGCGATCGGCAGTGCTTTCTTCCTGATAGCGCTACTGCGTTTCAGAAAGACGATTGGCACGATGGTGTAAACATTATTGCCGGATGGCGGCTACGCCTTATCCGGCCTACGAACTACCAACGGAAACGGACGTAGGCCGGGCAAGCGAAGCGCCTTATCCGGCCTGTGAACTACCAACGAAAACGGACGTAGGCCGGGCAAGCGAAGCGCCCCCGGCAACGAAACGGGCAATCACTCTTCCTTCGGCAAACACTGCAAATGACCGTGGCGCACGCCGCGCTGGGCGATGACGTCATCGGCAAAATGCTGAACGTCGCCCATGTCGCCTTTCAGTACGGCGATCTCCAGACAGTCGTCGTGATTAATGTGTACATGCAGCGTCGCCACCGACAAATCATGGTGATGATGCTGAGTGGAAACGATGCGGCTGGCTAAATCGCGTTTCTCATGCTCATAAACATACGAGAGCACCGCGAAACCCTGGGTGCCGTGCTCCTGCGTGGCCTCCTGCGCCAGCGCGCCGCGCAGAATGTCACGAATCGCTTCGGAGCGGTTGTTGTAACCCCGACGCTGGCTCAGGCTATCCAGCGTTTCGAGTAAATCGTCATCGAGAGTAATAGTGACACGTTGCATCTGAATTAAACCTTTTCTGTCGCGCGACGGCGCACGGGAAATGCGGGAAGTACCGCATTTTGTAACACACGCCCGGCGTCAGAGGAAAAGGTTAATGTGTCACCTACGGTTCGCGTCTCAACAATCTGCCCTTCATCCATCACCATTACCCGGTGGCAAAAACGTTCCACCAGACGTAAATCGTGGGTGATAAACAGACAGGCGGTACCAAACTGCTGTTGCAGCTTTTTGAGCAGACGAATGACGCCCGCCTGCAATACCAGATCGAGGTTGGAGACCGCTTCATCCAGAATCAGTAATTTGGGTTCGACCGCCAGCGCCCGCGCCAGGCAGACGCGCTGTAATTGCCCGCCGCTCAGCTGTGGCGGACGTTTATCCAGAAGCGTGTCGTCCAGATCCACCGCCCGCAGCATCTCGCTGGCGCGCGCGATTTGCTCGGCTCTGGAAAGCGACAGCAAATGGCGCATCGGTTCACGCAGGATCTCGCGTACGGTTTTACGCGGGTTTACCGCGCTGATTGAGTCCTGAAACACCATCTGGATATCACGGCGAAACGCTTTTTGTCTGGCCCGGTTAAGCGTGGAGAGCGGCTCGTCCTGCCAGCAGACGCGGCCCTGCGTCGGCGATTCCAGCCCGACCAGCAGGCGGGCAAGCGTGCTTTTCCCGCAGCCGCTACGCCCCAATAACGCCACGGTTTCGCCGCTTTTCAGGCTTAATGACACCTCTTTCAGCACCGTGTGATGCTGATGTTTGCCGCTGAGGTTAGCGTGCGCGTATTGATGGGAAATACCGCTTACCGTCAGTAACGTCATGAGGCTAACTCCATACCGTACAGCGCGAG
Organism: Citrobacter sp. TBCP-5362; assembly: GCF_005406305.1. Lineage (NCBI taxonomy): Bacteria > Pseudomonadati > Pseudomonadota > Gammaproteobacteria > Enterobacterales > Enterobacteriaceae > Citrobacter > Citrobacter sp. TBCP-5362. The sequence goes on from NZ_CP040234.1 coordinate 250,354, forward strand.
ATGCGCCGAAACCAGATTACGCGTCACGCTATGCTGCGGGGTGCGGAATAACGTTTCAACGTCACCCAGTTCTACGATCTTGCCGTTGTCCATTACTGCCACATCGTCCGCCAGTCGCGCGACGACGCCCATATCATGAGTGACCAGCAGCATACCGGGCGCGCGGCTGCGCATAATGCTTTCCAGGAGATCGAGGATTCGTGCCTGGGCGACCACGTCCAGGTCGGTTGTTGGTTCGTCCGCGATGATGAACGGCGCGTCACACAGCAGCGCCATTGCAATCATCATGCGTTGCAGCATGCCGCCGCTCATCTCGAACGGGTAAAGCTTCAGCACCCGCGCAGCATTTTCCAGACCTACCGCCTCCAGCGCCGCGATAAGCGTGGCGTCATCCGCCGGTTTACCTGACGCCAGACAGGTTTCTTTTGCGTGGGCCGCCATCGTGTGCAGCGGATTAAAGGCGCTGCGCGGGTTCTGCATGATGGTCGCGACCTTAATTCCACGCAGCTTGCAGGGGGAAATCGGCTGACCATCGGCCAGAATGGCGCCCGCTGTCTGACGCACGCCTGCGGGCAGGATGCCCAGCGCCGCCGCGCAGGTCAGCGATTTACCGCTGCCGCTGCCGCCTACCAGCGCCAGTACGCGCCCACGCCTGAGCGCTAACGACACGCCGTGCACCAACGGTCTGTCTGCTTGCAACACAATGTTTTGTAATTCAATTTGTTGTGGCATCAGTGGGCATGCTCCGTCACCAGATGAGGGTCGAGGTGATCGCGCAGGGCGTCACCCACCATGTTAAAGGCCATCACGCTGATAAACAGCGCCAGTCCCGGCCAGAACATCTGTAGCGGCTGAGTCCAGATATACTGGCGCGCATCGTTAATCATTACGCCCCATTCCGGCGTTGGCGCAGTGACGCCGAGGCCGAGGAACGACATCCCGGCGACGTGCAGCATCATATGGCCGATATCCAGCGTCGCCAGCACGAGCAGGGAGGGGATCACCGCCCCGGCCAGGTGGTCGATAAACACGCGCACATGCCCGGCGCCGGAAAGGCGCGAGGCGAGCACAAATTCACGCTGGCGCAGGGATATCACCAGGCTGCGCACCATCCGCGCATACCAGGCCCAGTGCGACAGGGCGATTGCGATGATGACGTTGGTCAACCCCGTCCCCAACACGCCCACGAGGAAAAAAGAGAGGATGGAGGTCGGGAACGTCATAAAGATATCCGCGACGCGCATGGTGAACTGATCGACGCGACCGCCCATCAGCCCGGCGCTGCCGCCGACGATCAGCCCCAGCGCTAACACCAGCAACAAACAGGCGATTACGGAACCGAGCGAGACGCGGGTTGCCGCCAGCAGGCGGGAGAAAATATCGCGCCCCAGATGGTCGGTGCCCAGCCAGTGCTGGCTGTCCGGCGACAGTAAACGTGACGGTAAATCAATCGCCTGCGGATCGTACGGCAACCACCACTGGCTGGTGAGCGCGATGATCGCCAGCAAAGCGATAATGAGGAGCGCCAGTCGCACCGGCCAGCGTGCAGAGAGAAAAAAATTCACGAATGCGCTCCTTCATGGCGACGAATGCGCGGGTCCAGCGCGGCGTTCAGCAGGTCAACAATCAGATTACAGACCACGAAAACCACCACCATAATGAGCGTAAAGCACTGAATGACCGGGTAGTCGCGGTTAAAAATGGCTGACACCGCATAGCGCCCGACGCCCGGCCAGGCGAAGATGTTTTCGATAATCATCGTGCCGCCAATCAGTTCGCCAATGTGCATCCCGACGGCGGTAATCATGGGTAGCGACGCGTTACGCAGAATATGGCGGCGCTCGGTTTGTTTCGCGTTCAGGCCGCGCAGACGCGCCCATGTGACGTGGCGCTGACCGGCGACTTCCAGCATGCTGGCGCGCAGCAGGCGGGCGTTAATCGCCAGCGACATAAACGCAATCGACACCGCAGGCAGAATGATGTGCTGCCAGCCGCCGTAGCCCATTGCCGGTAGCCACTTTAAATACACCGAGAAGAACATCACCAGCAGGAAGGCGAGCCAGAAGTTGGGCATTGATACGCCGAGAAACGCGATCAGCCGTACGATGAAGTCCGGCAGACGGTCACGATGGCGCGCCGCCCAGATCCCCAGCGGTACAGACGTGAGCAGGATCAGCACCAGCGCCGCGCCCGCCAGCTGTAGCGTGGCGGGCAGAAAGTTCAGTACGTCCTCCAGCACCGGGCGCTGAGTGGCGAAAGAGATGCCAAAATCCAGATGCAGCGCTTTCCACAGCCAGGAGCCGTACTGCACGACCAGCGGTTGATCCAACCCCAGCATAACCCGCGTGGAGGCGACCATCTCTGGCGTTGGCGGTAAGTTAGAGAGCCGCAGATAGTCGAGCGCCGGGTCGCCGGTGCCCATGCGCAGCATCAAAAAGATAATCACCGACGCGGCGAAAATCATCGGGATCAGCAGCAAAATGCGCCGCACAATATAACGCAGCATCAGGGTTTCACCGGGTTGATCTGTTCAAATGGGATCTCGGAGGTGATGGGCGCATAAGGAATTTTCCCCAGCTCGGGTTTCGCCACCACCATCATCGACATATAGCTGATGGGCAGATACACCGCATCGTTATGCAGACGCGTCAGGATGTCGCGATACAGAGACTTACGCTGCGCCTCATCGGTGGTGGTGAGCACCTCGCCAATTTCTTTATCAATTTGCGCTTTGTCCGGCAGCCCGAGCTGCGCCTGATAATCGGCGTGGGACGGTACGCGCATTGAGCTCATAAACGCATGCGGATCGTACGGCGCGCCCCAGGTGCGGGAGAAAATCATCCCGAAACGGCCATCGCGCATACGGGCATAAATACTGCTCTCTTCCTCGCCTACCAGCGACACATCGACGCCCACTTTGCGCATATCGGCCTGGATGATTTCCGCCATTGATTTGCTCAGCGCGTCGGTGCCGATATAGGCCAGCTCAACGTGCAGCGGCTGACCGGCTTTTTCACGAATGGTTTTCCCGGCGGGCAATGTCCAGCCCGCTTTTTCCAGCAGCGCGTTAGCCTGTTGGGGATCGTACTGGCGTGGTTTCAGGCCAATGTCGGCGTAAGGCACGGAGGGGGCAAACAGCGTATCGGCGATCTGCTGGGTGCCGTACAGGGCATTATCGATCAGCGATTTTTTATTTACCGCATAGTTCAGCGCTTCACGCACCGCCAGCTCGTTGGTTGGCGCTTTGGCGGAGTTCAGCGCCAGCATGACGGTCTCAACCGGCGCGGAAAGCTGGGTACGGTATTCCGGCGTCTGGCTGAAACGGGCGAAGGTATCGAGCGGCAGCAGTCCTTCATTGCCATACAGCAGGTCAATATCGCCGGTCTCAAAGGCCACCGCGCGGGTCGTCGGGTCCGGGATCACTTTAATCGTTATCTGGCGGATCGCGGGTTTCTCGCCCCAGTAGTGGTCATTGCGTACCAGCACGTCGTACTGGTTGAGCTTCGACGCTTTCAGAACCCACGGCCCGGTTCCGACAGGCGCTTTAATGCCGTTCATCGTTTCGTTGTTTTTAAACTGGGACGGGGCGATAAAGCGGAAAGGGCGCGGCAGGGCGAGTTCTTGCAGGAAAGGATAATAGGCGCTTTTCAGGGTGATTTGCAGTTCGGTTTTACTCAGCGCTTTGACGTCGGTGATTTGGTTCGTCAGCTCCAGCCAGGCATGGCGCTGGCGGTTATCAAGCACCGCGCGGAAGTTCTCTGCTGCGGCCTGGGCGTTAAATGCTTCGCCGTTAGAGAAGGTTACGTCATCGCGCAGCGTAAACACCCAGGTTTTGCCATCTGCCGAGTGGGTCCAGCTTTTTGCCAGCCAGGGTTTTACTGAACCATCCGCCTGATACTTCACCAGCGGTTCATACACCATGCTCTGGGCGAACATCTGGTTAGGCGTATAAAGGTGCGGGTTTAGCGGCCCTACGTTTACCGGCCATGCGGTGGTGATCTCGTCAGGTGCGGCGGCATGCGCGAGGAATGACGCACAGGCCAGCAGCGCAAAAAGTGTGCGGCGTAGTCTGGACAAAATGGTGGCCCCGATTAAAAAGAGGTACGACTAAATGAGTATGACGATTCTAAAGATTCATCATACTTTTGACGTGTTCTGGATCAATAGTTGGGCGGTCAAAGGGGGAAGGTATACGAAAATCATATGGTAGCGGATGTTTTCTATGAGGAGATTATTTCACTCTGAAATATTGTTCCGTTCACTTTAGGTTCAGCATTTATCTGGAGCCTCGTCACCTGTGAACGTGCAAGGGAGGCTCGCCGCCGCCTCCCTTGCAACCCTGGCTCTCCGGCAAGGAAAATCGCCGCTGCGCGGTTTATTCGCCTTATTCCGTCTGCCTTTCGGGTCGGGGCCGAGCCTGCATCCCGGCAGGCCGTCCCCTCCGCCCGCGTCCCTGCGGGCGGATCCGGTCAGCCGTCAACGTCTCATCGATTTTCAGCCGGAACAGGGGCATTGCTGCAATGCTCTGATTTTCAGCCGCACCGGTTTTGCTGTTAAAAAACAAACCGCAGAAATGGTCAGGTGTGGGCAGGTCCGGCTGAAAATTGCCGACGTGTTTCCGTAAGGCCGGAGGAACCCGCATGGATGCGGGTTCAGGGCGCGTTTTGCAGGGACGCTACCTCGCGCCCGCCCCGGTAGCCTGAAGGAATAAGCGGAGGGTATTGCGAAGCAACAATTTTCCTGCCGGGAGCGGGGATTGTTAAGGGGGCAGCGATAGCCCCCTTAACGCGTTCACGGGTGATGAAATTCCAGAGAAATGCTGAACCTGAAGTGAACGGAATCACGCGTCAGAATGAAATGTTCTCCGTAAAGATTTAACGGCAGGCATGACATACAAATTTACGCGATGGATTCCAGGCGCTGCACGCAATCGGCGGTCAGCGTGAACGGTGTCGGCGTGCAGACCGCCAGACTCAGGGTATCGAGCTGGCACTGGCTGACCGACAACGCCGAGTTGAGCGTGCTGTCCACGCTGACGATTTGCCAGGCGCTGCCGCCGCGCTGTTTTACGATAGCCTCTTTGCGCGTCCAGATGCGCCAGAACGCCGTCAGCTGTTGTTCGGGATGTTCGGCTTCCACTTCCGCATGTTCGCCAAGGCTGAACACCGCGTTGGCCAGCGACCGCCAGTTATCTCGCGGGCGGATCACTTCAATGTCGCAGCCGACTTCGCCCTCGTCGCTCAGCAGCAGGGCGATATCGTCCCCGCTATGACTCAGGTTAAACCAGAGCCGGGTGTCAGGAGAAAAAGCAGGTTTTCCCTGTTCGCCATACACAATCTCCGGCAATGGCGAAAGGGCATGGGAAAGCAGTACGCGACCGGCCAGCCAGCGCGCGCGGCGAGCGCCCTGCGGCGCCTGTGCGTACAGTGGCGACGGCAGCGCGCCTGTGCTCAGTGTCGAAACTTTTCCCAGAACAATCCGGTACATATCAGGGCCAACGTTTAATAATGATAGAAGTATTGATGCCGCCAAACGCAAAGTTGTTGCTTTGCAAAAACTCACAATCAATCTTGCGGGCTTCACCCATGATGTAATCCAGCGCGCCGCATTGGGTATCCGGCTGACTCAAGTTTAGCGTAGGTGCAAACCAACCTTCACGCATCATTTGCAGACTCATCCAGGCTTCCAGTGCCCCGCAGGCGCCAAGGGTATGCCCAAAGTAGCTTTTTAGCGAGGAGATCGGCACATTATCGCTATAAATTGCGGCCGTTGCCTGACTTTCTGCGATATCGCCCCGATCGGTCGCCGTGCCGTGGGCGGAAATGTACCCTATATCCCGTGCGCTTAAGCCTGCTATTTTCAGCGATTGTTCCATGCAAATCTGCATGGTTTCACGCTGTGGCTGGGTGATATGCGCGGCGTCGCAGTTAGTGGCAAAGCCGATGATTTCGCCGTAAATGGTCGCCCCTCGGGCTTTGGCATGTTCCAGCTCTTCGAGAATCAGCGTCCCTGCGCCTTCGCCAATTACCAGACCATCGCGCTTTTCATCGAACGGCGAAGGCGTCGTTTTCGGTTCGTCATTGCGCTGGCTGGTGGCAAACAGCGTGTCAAAAACCGCCGCTTCAGACGGGCATAACTCTTCTGCGCCGCCGGCGACCATCACCGTCTGGTAGCCGTGACGAATCGCTTCCCAGGCATAACCAATCGCCTGACTGCCGGAGGTGCAGGCGCTGGACGTCGGGATCACGCGGCCCCGCAGGCCAAAGAACAGCCCGGTATTGACGGCGGTGGTGTGCGGCATCATCTGCACGTAAGTGGTGCCGGTGATGTTGTTGGTGTGTTTCTCCGTCAGCATGGTGGCGAATTCGCTCACCGGACCGGTACTGCCGGTAGAAGAACCATAGGCAATTCCGGTTTCGCCGTTGGTCAGCACCGCATCGTCGATAAGCCCTGCCTGCTCCAGCGCCAGTTCGGTGGCGCGGGTGGACATGAGCGACACGCGGCCCATCGCCCGAATACGCTTGCGGGTATAGTGTGCCGGTAGGGTGAAATCATCGACTGGCGCGCCGAGCAGCGTATGCAGTCCGTCATAAACCTGCCATTCCGGCATCTGGCGCACGGCGTTTTCGTAAGCTTTCAGTCTGGTGGAAACGTCCTGCCAGTTCTCGCCAAACGCGGTGACGCCGCCCATGCCTGTAATCACAACGCGACGCGTCATAACATCCCTCCATTGATGGATATGACCTGGCGGGTAACGTAACCCGCAATATCCGACATTAAATAACTGGCCAGCCCTGCCACTTCATCTGCCTGGCCCATACGTTTCATTGGGATGATGGACATCGCCTCTTTCAGCGCGGCCTCTTCCATTGCGATCATGCCGGTGTCAATCAGCCCCGGCGCGATGCAGTTGACGGTGATTTTACGTTTTGCCAGCTCAATCGCCAGCGCTTTTGTCGCACCGATAATGCCCGCTTTTGCGGCGCTGTAGTTAACCTGACCACGGTTGCCCATCACGCCGGAAACGGATGACAGGGTAATGATCCGTCCACCCTGACGTGCGCTAATCATCGGCATGATGCACGGCTGAATCACATTGTAAAAGCTGTCGAGATTGGTGTGGATCACGGCATCCCAGTCGTCGTCGCTCAGCGCCGGAAAGGCAGCGTCGCGGGTGATCCCGGCGTTGCTGACTACGCCATACCACGGGCCATGCGCGTCGATATCCTGCTCCAGCACCTCGCGGCACTGCTCGCGACTGGCGACGTCAAAACTGAGCAGACGGCCTGCGCCGCCGACGGCGAGAATGGCATCCAGCGTTTCTTGCGCGCCCTGTGCGTCACGGTGATAGTGAACCCCGACAACAAAGCCGTCAGCCGCCAGTTGACGGGCGATGGCGCGACCGATGCCTTTGCTGGCCCCGGTAACCAGAACGGAACGACTCATGTTGCAGCTCCCTGTTGAAATAGCGTGGTGAGTTCTTCCTGCGTGGGCTGGAACGTATTTACGCGGCCTGTCGCCAGCGTGTCATCCCCCACGTCGATTGTGCATTCAAAGCTGCCGAAACGCTCATCCTGCATGAGTAATGTGGCCCTGATGGTCAGCGTTTCCCCGGCGGGGAGGGCGCCTGCGGCGCAGACGAGTTCACGCGCGCCGAGCACCATGCCCAAAGAGATGGCGCTCTGACCCTGTTGATGACGATGCCAGCCTGACCAGACGCCGACGGTTTGCGCCATCAGTTCCAGCGCGAACCAGCCGGGCAGATTGCCCTGCGGGTCAAGAAACGGGGCCAGCACGCCGCCTGGCGCCACGGTGACGCGGCAGGCGGCGGACTCGTCCGTGACGCACTCGACGTCTTCGAGCAGCAACATGGGGGCGTCATGTGGCAGATACTCGCCGGGTGATAAATAGCGACTCATGAAACCCTCCCGAGCAGAATGCTGGCGTTGTTGCCGCCAAAGGCGAACGAGTTAGATAAGATCACCGGGCGTTCAAGCGCGCGCGGTTGTTCGATGATGCCGCAGCGCGGCAACGCCGGGTCACGCGGCGAATCGCTGAAATCCTGCGGCGGCAGCGGCAAGCCGCGTTGCAGAATCAACATGCTGAGGGCGGCTTCGGTGATTCCCGCAGCGCCCAGCGTGTGCCCGGTCAGATGTTTGGTGGAGCTACAGGGCACATTCTCGCCAAACAGTTCACTCACGACTTTCGATTCGATCTGGTCGTTGAGCGGCGTGGCGGTGCCGTGCAGGTTGATATAACCCACCTGCGTCGGCGTGATGCCTGCGTCATCGAGCGCCTGGGTAATCGCGCGAATCGCGCCTTCACCTTGCGGATGCGGCGCGGAAATATGGTACGCGTCGCTGGACTCGCCGACGCCCAGCAGCGCGACAGGCTGCGGTTCGCGGGTCAGCAGCATCAGCGCGGCCCCTTCACCGATGGTAATGCCGCTGCGATCCCGGCCGAACGGCAGGCATCGCGTTGGAGAGAGCGACTCCAGGCTGTGGAAGCCGTTAATCGGCATCCGGCTTAAGGTGTCCGCGCCGCCGACAATCGCCACGTCTGCCAGACCGGCTTCGATCAGTCGGCGTCCGCTGATGATCGCTCTGGCGCTGGAGGAACAGGCGGTGGAAAGGGTGAACGCCGGGCCATCAAGCGCCAGCCAGTGGCTGAGAAAGCGCGACGGATCGCCCAGCTCCTGCTGCGGGTACTGCCAGGAGAGGCTTTCCTGGCCGTTTAGCGTCAGGTTGACATGGGCATCACCCTCGTCGAGGCCGGAGGTGCTGGTGCCGAGCACCACGGCGACGCGATCGCGGCCATACTGCGCGATGGCTTCATCCACCCGGGGCTGGATCTGCGCGAGCGCGGCCAGCAGCAGCTGATTGTTGCGCGAACGATGAGCGGCAAAGTCATCGGGGATGGCGGGCAGTTCGCCGTCAACACCGGCGAGCACCGCCTGTGGATGCCCCTGTAGCCAGCCGGGGCGAGGGCGCATACCAGGCGCCACGCCGCGCGTCAGGTTCGTGGCGATCTCATCCGTATCGTTGCCCAGCGCGTTGATCATACCGATCGCAGAAATATAGATCATATCAGTCACCCAGATATTGAATGGTGATGTGGTATTTGAACACATGCTGCTCAATGCTGATCGGCTCGCGTTTGCCTTTGCGGTTCAGATAGATAATTTCCGTCACCAGCTTACCGCTGGCATTGCGCAGCTCGCGTTTGTCGCCGTTGTCGGTGAGCGTCCAGCCCGTCGGCAACTGCGGCTGCCAGGCGCTAATCGGCCAGTGGCTGAGCATTACGTCGGCCAGAACCTGGCTGGCGGGCGGCAACTGCGGCACCACGATGGACTGCTCGGTGTGCAACCCTTTCTCATCATAGGTGACCAGGAACAGGCGGATGCCAACCGACGACAGTCCGGCAAGGGTGATTTTTTGCTCGTCGGCATTGAGCATCACCAGCAGCGACTGGGTTTTGCCGTTAAAGCTGCCGGTGAGCAGTTGTTGCGAACTGACCGCCGGAGAGATGCCCGGCGCAGGCAGCGTGACGCGCGCGCCGGGTTCCAGCCACGCCTGCGGGCGGCCTTCCGGCGCTTTCTGCGAGTGGCTGCATCCGGTCAGAATGAGCGCCGCGGTCATCAGCAGAAACTGCCGGATGGCACTACGCTTATCCGGCCTGCGGTTTGTGCGCTGGCGTAGGCCGGATAAGGCAAAGCCGCCATCCGGCAAAAGGTGTCTCAACCAGTGCGCTGTTTGTTTGATCATCTTCTTTTTTTCTCTTTTTTACCGGGCATTGCCAGAGGCGATAACAGAAATGCGGTGAAAATCCCGCTGACCAGTACGATACCGAAACTGCTGATGGCCTGGGTGGCGCTAAAGACCAGCATGCCGAGGGTCAGCAGCGTGGTCATCATCGCCAGCGTAATCGCCAGCAGCGAGGTCAACGGCGTTCCGCGTGGGTTGCTGAAAAACAGCGTATAGTTGATGCCAATCCCCAGCACCAGCACCAGCGCTAATAGCGAGAACAGATTGACCGCATGGCCGCTCAATGTCAGCGCCGCCAGACCGCAGCCCAGCGACAGCACTGACGGCACCAGGCTTACCAGCCCTTTGCGCCAGCCAAGCCTGATCATCGCGCCGCAGGCAATGACCGCCAGCGCCACAAACAGCAGTCCCGTCAGCACATTGCGATAGAGGGCGAACAGCGTGTCGAAGGTGCTTTTTCGGTCAACCCACGCCACGCCGGAATATTGCGTGGCGAGGGCGTTCAGCGCGGCGCTCCGCTTCACGCCGTCTACCGGCACCAGCACGCCGCTTTCGCCATTCTCCCGCGTCAGCCACAGCAGCCGCCAGCCTTCGCTGGCCGGGCTGGCAAGCCAGGCGTCCACCGTTACCGGCATGGCGTTCAGATCCGGGTTAACCGTGGAAAGTCCGGCATTCTGTAGCGCGCGGCTCACCGCCGGAGCGGCGTTTTTCAGTAGCTTCAGATCCTGCTGCTGACGGGCGAGCGAGTTGATCGGAAGCGTGCGATAGCCGCTGAGCAGCCCGTCGCGCTTTGCCTGTTCCAGCGCTGGGGTAAAGGCTTCCAGCCGCTCCAGCGTTTGCTGTGCGGACTGACCGTAAACCACAAACCATTTCTGATCGACGCTCTGCCCGGTCAGGGCGGTGATTGCTTTTTCCTGCGCCAGAATCTGCTGCGGCAGCGCCTGTAGCTGTGAAATATCGTCATCCACATGCAGCGTTGCGATGCCCGCCAGCGAGAAGATCGCCAGCGCCACGGGCAGGCCGATGGACAGTTTTTTATTGCGCCGCCACGCCGCCAGCCAGCGCAACATCAGCAACATTGCCGGAACGGGGCGCACAGGCAGCCCGCGACACAGCCACGGATGCCAGAAAATGACCGTCAGGCAGGAGGCGCTTAATCCCACGGCGGCAAATACCGCCATCTGGCGAATGCCGGGGAAAGGGGCGAGCATCATGATCAGATACGCCGCGACGGTGGTCAGCAGCGCCAGCAGCAGGGCGTTACGCACTTTGGCGAGGCTCTGCCACGGCGACGCGTCGTTGCCGTGCACCATGCGCTCGGTCAGGTAATAAAGCGTATAGTCGGCTGAAATACCGATGATGCTCATGCTCATCACCAGCGTCATCAGGTGCAGCTCGCCAAAAATCAACAGGGTGACGACGGTTCCGGCCAGCGCGCCGACGCCAATTGATATCAGGCACAGCAGCAGCGGGCGCAGCGAGCGAAAGACCGCCACGATCAGCAGAATCACGCCCAGAACCGTCGCCACGCCAAGGGTGGAGATATCCTGTTTCGCCTGCTGGCTGGCGTAATCACTGTAAAAAACCGTACCGCGCGACAGCAGCTGCGCCTGCGGATAACGTGTTTTTAGTTCACCTTCCAGCGCGCTGAGCGTGGTGACGAGCTGGTGCGTTTGCTGCATATCAAACGACGAACCGGCCAGCTCGCCGTGCAGCAGATACCAGTAGTGCCCCTGCTCATCCTGAGTGACCAGCCAGCCGTCCATCAGCCGCAGACGCTGGCCGTTTTTCGCCATCGCCAGCTGCGAACCGCGCATCAGCATCAGCGGATCGTTTTGCAGCTCTTTACCGCTCACCCCGGAGAAGGCGGAATACAGCTGAGACAGAATCCACTGCGCCTGCGCGTCGCCGCCGTTTTGCAGACGAGCACGGGTGGCCTCATCGATCAGGCCGTTGCGATGCTGCCAGAAAAAGGCGCCCCATGCCTGCTGGCTGTCGGCGTCCATCGGGCCTTTGACGTCCGCCAGCGCGTGGGATTTTTGCAACAGCGCGAGCCAGTCGCGCGCCACCTGCGGATCGGCCTGTTTACCCGGGCTTACCAGCCAGACCAGCTGTTGGTCGAGGCGCTGCATGAAACCGTCGTTCAGGCCAGGCGGAATGTTCCCTAAAGCCTGTTTTGGCAGCATTGCCAGCACGCTGCTGTTCAGCCGTGACTGGGGCAGCAGCGTCAGCAATGCGCCCAACATAATCAGGCAGGCGACACCCCATAGCAGCGCGAGGCTTTTACGGTTATTGCGCGGTAAAACGTTGGCGTTCGTCATCGGTCAGTTGAGCGGGCGTCAGTTGGTGTTGAGTGAGTGCGATATCCGTGCGATCGCCTTGTTTATCATTCAGTTGGATTGACTCCAGATACGTTTGTCCGGCCAGGTCAATCGTGGCGAAAATCTTGTCCAGCGGCGTGGTGATCGGCGTTAGCCGCAGCGCCCAGCGCCCCTCGCCTTTATCGGCGAAATCGACGCGGAAGTTCTGCTCCAGCACGCTGCGGTCAGCCTGGAACAGCGCGCGCAGCAGGTGATTAAACTGGAACATCTGCGGGTTGTTTTCGGCGGTGATGACCTGCGGCGGCTGGCCGTTGATCACCTGTACCATCCGTTTGTCGTCCAGCAGCAACTGCATCGGGAACGGGGCGGTTTGATCCCACAGCAGCCCCTGGTCGCGAGCGATCAGCATCCTGCCCTGGGATCGCAGCGGCTGCGGCAGATCCTTAATCGTCCGGGTTTGATCGAAGTGGGCGCGGACAACCGGCTGTTCGGTAAAGCGCTGTTGCAGATCGTCGAGCGTCAGAGCGCTCACGAACGGGCTGATGATCAGCGCCAGCAGCGGCAGGAATCTCATGGCGTTACTCCCATACGTTCAAACAAAATATCCGGGCTGACGAAGCACATCTCGCGGCTTTTCTCTTCTACCGCCACCTGGATGGTGTAACCCGTCGTGGCGCGTTTTCCCGTCTGCGCATCAAAAATTTCGTAGCCGATGCGCAGGCGGTTTTCGTACTCCTCAAGACGGGCGCGCACCCGAATGCGTTGTTCGAATGTCAGCGCGTTGCGGTACTTCACGCGGGTATCGACCACGGGCCACAGGTAGCCGGACGCTTTCATCTGGCGGTAGCCGTAGTCGAACTGGTTGAGCAGCGCCTCACGGGCAATCTCGAAGTAGCGGAAATAGTTGCCGTGCCACGCGACGCCCATCATATCGACGTCGTGGAACGGAATGGTCAGCTCTACTTCAGCAGTAAAACGGGGATCGTTAAGCACCCTTTACTCCTTGTTTTTGGCATCCGGCAGTTGCCAGAAATCGAAAAAATTAAACCAGTCGAGCGGCGACTGTAGCGCGTAGTGCTCAAGGCGTTCGGCGTAGCGGTCGATGGCCTGCTGTAATGCCTGCTGGCGTTCGGCGCGCGGCAACAGTAGCGGGTCGGCGAACGGTTCACAGTGGATATGCCGTTTCCCGTTCTGGCGCAGAGCGAAAATAAGTTGAACCGGGCAGCGCAGGATGGAGGCCAGAATAAATGGCCCCTGCGGAAACGGCGCGGGCTGGCCCATAAAACGGCTCCAGCAGACGCGCCACTCGCCGCCACGCTGTGGGTTAACCGCAATACGGTCGCCAACAATGGCGATCCACTCGCCGCGTTCCAGCTTCTCTTTCAGCAGGATGGCGGTGTCCGGGCCGATGTCGGTGACGGGCATCAGGTTCAGCCCGGCCTGCGGCGCCATCTCGTCCATAATCTGTTTAAAACGTTGGGCATTGTCGCTGAACATCAGAGCGTTGATGGTTTTGCTGCCCTGCAATTGCGCCAGCGCGCGGCAGGCTTCGACATCGCCCAGATGCGAGGCCAGCAACAGTTTGCCCGTTGGCGCCGTGATGTTGAGCGTCTCTTCTGCGCCCGGCGCAAAGACCACATCGCGGCCAAACTGTAGCTCCCCGCGCCAGCTGGCGATTTTATCCAGCATCGCCTCGCCAAAACGCAGAAAGTGGTGGAAGCTGGTCAGCCGGGACGGAACGGGGCGCTGGCGTGACGTCAGTTGCGTTCGCACGCGGGCCAGCCAGTGTTGCGACGCGTTGCGGGCGTGCGCTGCCGTCAGCCAGTAGACGCCGACCACCGGATAAAGCAGCAGCGAGAACGCCTTACGCCCAAGCAGACGCCAGACCAGCAGCATCAGACGCATTCCCCACAGCCCTTTAACTTCCTGCTGGCGCGCCCAGTGCGGCGACGAGCGGCGAAACAGCAAAGACGGGATGCGCGGCAGCATGCCGAAGAACAAGCGGGTGTGCATCAGTGAAATTCGGCAGTTGTCTTTTAGCGCGTCAAAATGGGACAGCCCGTCCAGCGGATAGGTAACGCGGGTCGGGACAAAATAGCTGGTGTTGCCCTGCCAGTAGAGGCGCACCATGACTTCGGTGTCGAAGTCCATCCGTTTGCCGAGCGTGACGCGCTGCGCCAGTTGCAGCACAGGGGCGACCGGATACACGCGAAACCCGCACATGCTGTCTTTCAGCTGGAACGAAAGCGTTTCAATCCATACCCAGACGTGGGTTATCCAGCGACCGTACAGGCGCGAACGGGGAATGGAATCGTCATAGATCGGCTGCCCGGAGATCAGCGCGGCTGGGTTTTCCTGCGCCAGTTCGAGCAGCTTCGGAATATCTTCAATGGCATGCTGGCCGTCGGCGTCCACCTGCACCGCGTGGGTAAATCCCGCGTCTGAGGCCGCCTGTAGCCCACGAATCACCGCAGCGCCTTTGCCCGCGTTTTCCGGCAGGCGGATCAGCGTCAGGTTCGGTTCCTGAGCCGCCAGCTGCGCTAATTGCCGACGTGTTGTTTCGTCACTGCCGTCATCCACCACAATGCAGGGCAGATTAAACGGCTGTAGCCGCGCCAGCACCCGCGCCATCATCGTGCCGTGGTTGTAGCAGGGGATGAGCACGCAGGGAGTGAAGGTCAACGGCATAACCGGATCTTCCCGCTGCTGGCGGTATGCCGCGCGTCGCCATCGTGGCGCTGATAGCTAAACGTCAGGAGCTGGCGCGTTTCCTGCCATCTCAGGGTCAGCGTCACCGTGGTTTCAGGCAGCAGCGGCGCCTGGAATTTGACGTTCTGGATGCTGTGAAAACGCCAGCCGGGCGTGAGCAGCGTGGTGGCGTAATGCATCACCCAGTCCAGTTGCGCGACGCCGGGCAGCAGCGGCTGCACGGTAAAGTGGCCGCTGAACCAGAACAGGGAAGGGTCGAGATGCAGGACGATCTCAAGCTGTTGGGGTTGTGCCTGATGGCGCTCAATTTCATGGGGTATCATGAAATAACTCCTGTAATTGCGCATAGACACGCTTGTTCATACTGTTGACCGGGATCTCGTCGATCACGCGCCAGTAGCGAGGTACGGCAACCGGCTCCAGCCACGGCAGCAGCGAGCGACGCCAGGTCAGCTCCTGGGCTTTGCCGCCGCAGCGCTGCCATTGTTGGCGGGTTTCGTCATCCAGCACCAGCAGAACGCCAATGCCCTGACGACCGCCGCGTGAAACAGGCAGCGCGACCGCCTCGCGGATGCCCTTCAGCTCCAGCAGCCGCTGTTCAACTTCGCTGAGCGAGATCCGTTTCTCTTCAATTTTGACGACGCGCCCCCGGCGTCCCATCAGGCGGAACTGGCCGTTCTCATCAAACTGGAGGATATCGTCGAGCAACAGGCCGTCCTGCTGCACGATCAGCGGCGAAAAGGCGCGAAATGCTTCGCCCTCCGGCTGGAAATGTACGCCGGGGAAGGGGAGCCAGGCGATCTCCTCCTGCTGGCGGTAGCGCCAGGCGAGAATGCCGGTTTCGGTGCTGCCATAGATTTCATCCGGCCAGATATTGAGCCAGGCGGCGGTTTGCGTGACATCGCCCCAGGGCAGCATACCGCCTGCGGAAAGGATCATGTTGACCGGCGGCGGCGTGAGCCGGTGGTCGAGGCGTTTCAGGAACGCCGGACTGCTGATAAACGCATAGCGGTGGTCGTGGCTTAGCGCGGCAAGCTGCTCTGCGTAGTAGAGCATTGCGGCATGAAGCGGCAGGCCGAGCGCCATCGGCAGGAAAATACGGAAAGTCAGACCGTACAGATGCTGAGGAACGACTGACGCCACGACGCGACAGCCTGCCAGGCGGTCGGCAAAACGCATCGCCAGCAGTTCGGCCTCGCAATCCAGCCGCGCGATGGGTTTGATGATGCGCTTGGGCTGACCGGTGGAGCCAGAGGTAAACAATTCAACGAAGGCATCGGCGGCAATATCGTCGAATGTGAAGGCTTCTGTGCTGAACTGTCGTGATGTATTGACCACCAGTAGCGGGCCGTGCCAGCCAGACGTCTTATCGCTGAGCACGCCGTTGAACAGCGCGCGCTGCTCATCCAGCAGAGAGACGCGGTTATGCCCCGGAATAACGGGCGTTTTTCCGCTATGCAGCGTTGCCAGCAGCGCAACAATAAACAGATAGCTGTTCTCAAAACACAGCGCCCAGCGCTCGCCCTCCTGCTGTTGCAGGTGTTTCACCAACTGCGCGACGTCATGGCGCAGGTGGCCCAGCGTCCAGGTGTCCTCACCCAGCCAGGCAACAGGCGTTTCATCCGGGCGTGGCGCGGTGAGCCAGCGGGAGAGCGGAAGGGTCTGCTTCATTGTGTTTCTCGTTTAATCACCTGGCGGCGCACCAGCCACTCGCCCGCCATCAACACGCCCATCAGCAGATAGGCAATCATGCCGTTCCAGGCGGTCCATAGCGCCATGTCGCCGTGTAGCGCGGTAAAGAGCGCAATACCGCCGTTGCCGATGAAAAAGGCGCACCAGATTTGTGTTACGCGACGGGTGTAGCGCACTGCGGCTTCCGGCAGCGCAGGTTCACGCAGTCGCGCCAGACGTTCGACAATCGGCATGGATGTCCACAGCGAGCCGCCAAAAACGGCAAGCATGGCGCCGTTAACAACAACCGGGTAAAACAGCAGCAGTTGATGTGTTTTAAGCAGATAGCTGGCGACGCAAAGCGCTATGCCCGCCACCGCCGCCACCTGAGTGACGACGCGCAGCGGCCCCGCCTGTCGCCGGGTCTGACGAAAGCGTAAAAAGAGCAGCAACGCCATCAGCGGCAGCAGCCAGTGGAGGCTGTTATGCGTCAGCCCAAACCAGATCAAAAATGGCCAGGCCAGCAGCATCAGGCCGGTCAGCAACTGAATACCCATACGCGCGTGAGCGCCTGACATGGCGTATTACGCTTCTTTCAGCAGGCGTTCTACGGCGTCGACGACATCCTGCACGGTACGCACCGCTTTGAACTCTTCCGGCTTGATTTTCTTACCGGTTTTCTTTTGCAGATGCACGATCATGTCAACGGCGTCGATGCTGTCCAGCTCCAGATCTTCATACAGGCGCGCCTCAGGTTTGATGTCCTGAGGGTCGATTTCAAACAGTTTGACCAGCAGCGCGGAGACTTCTTCATAAATGGCATGTTGTTCTGTCATAACGGACTCGCCTCAGGCACGTTGAGCGTGAATGAAAGATGCCAGCGTGGCGACGGAAAAGAAGTGCTGACGCATCTCTTCGCTCTCTGCGGAGAGCACCACGCCATACTGGTTTTTCACCGCCAGCCCCAGCTCAAGGGCATCGATCGAATCCAGTCCTAAACCATCACCAAAGAGCGCCGCCTCGGTATCGATATCGTCAGCGGACAGCTCGTCCAGATTCAGCGTATTTATTATGAGATTTTTAATTTCAAGGTAGAGCGCTTGCATCATTAATTCCTGAAAGAGGTGTAGTACCTGGTTGTAATTGAAGCAAAAGATGCCGGTTCAACTGCCTTGCCGCCAGCGCCGGTTCTTGTAAATTTGCATCGTTAAACGGGTCGATCGCGATCCGCTCGCGCACCTCTACGGTAAACAGAGGTTTCGCGGGAGGCACGTCATACCATTTGCTCTGCTTATCCAGCAGATGCTCGCTACAGTGGATAGTCACTACGCGTAAATCGCTGCCGCAGCGCACGGCGATATTGGCCGCGCCGCGTTGCAGCGTCATTTTTTCACCGGGTCGCGTTCGCGTCCCTTCGGGGAAAATCAATATTGTGTCGCCCTGATCCAGACGCTGCTGGCAGGCTGGTAACAGCGCGTCGGCCTGGCTGTTGATCAGGTAATCCGCAGCGCGAATAACGCCGCTGACGAACGGGTTTTTCAGCAGTGCGCTCTTCACCAGGCAGTCGGTTTCGGGCATGACGGAAGCCAGCAGCACGTAATCGATAAGCGTGGGATGGTTCGCCACCACCAGACACCCTTTCTCCTGTCGCAGCACGTCGCTCCCCTCGATGCGGTAGTCCAGAACGCCAAGCGTTTTCGCTACCGTTAAAAAGGCGCGAAAACTGGCCGCAATGCTGCGACGGGCCAGGCGGCGGCGTCTGACGGGGTTCCATACCAATAGTAACAATAAGTTGAACCACACGACAGAAAGCAACAGCCCGCCGATGCCGAACAGGGCAAAACAAAAACCGGTCATCACCAGTCGCCATGCCCAATCCAGGCGCGCCAGAAGCGTATTCACGCGCGGCTCCACTGCCACTCTACCCGCTCGCCCGGCAGCGTAAAGGCGTCGGCGTTTTGTAAGTAACGCTGTAAAAACAGCAGGCTTTGCGGAAGCGGCGTTTCATCCTGAGGCGCGCCGGGCCGCGTGGCGCAGGACAGCGAATTCCCCGCTTCAATGACAAAGGCGACGGCGTAAGGCCAGGTCGGCATCTGCGGCGGTAATCGCGGATGGTAAAACTCGGGCAGAAAGCCGTCGAAATCGACCATCAGTACCCGCTGATAACCCGCCTGAAGCAGGCACATCACTTCGCACAACCCTTGCTGGAAGGTGTCTCTCCCGGCGGAAAGCGAGGATGAGACAACCGGCTGTTTTGCGGCAATGGTCAGATTACCGACCGCGGAATTGTGTACTGACAGGGCGAAATCGGTGGGAGAGAGCGCCTGTTCCATCGCCAGCGCGTGCAGGATGCGGTAGTTACGCTCCAGTTCGCCGTGGCGGCTGGTATAGAGCACCGCGTCGATATCGTGGCGACGCAGCATGGCCAGCCCGCATTCCACCGCCAGTTTGCTGCCGGAACTGAGCCGCCGGGCGGTCATCATCGGGAGTTCGTGCAGTTTTGCCTGCGGCGCGGCGGGATCGATGGCGTACGGCTCCCGCGACCACTGCTGCCAGTGGGTCGCTTCGCTAAGTCCTGGGGCTCTGGCCTGCCAGTCTGTTATGTTTAGTGCAAATTTCATCAACGCGCGTCCGCGGTAATCCGGTGATACCAGTGACGTTTTTTTAACGTCACTTTGTTATTTTTTCTTTTGGCATATCAATAAAGTATGCCCAACGCCCAGGTTGTCATGGCGTTCATCCACCTGAAACCCTGCCATGTCCAGATAGTGATAAAACTTCTCTACGCTGTAGAAACGGCTGTTGCCATTTGCCATACAGGTAAAATAAAGCGAAGACGCATTCAGGCTAAAAGAGGCCGCTTCAAATTTCTGCGCATCCCAGAACAGCTCCATAATGCACAGCCTTGCGCCGGGTTTCATCACGCGGGCAACGTTACTGAGCATGGTGATAATCTGTTCCGGTGAAAAGCAGTCCAGAAATTGGCTCATCCACCAGATATCGGCCTCTCCAGGTAAAGGCGTATCACCCAGCATATCCACTGCATGGAAATCTATGCGATGAGATAATCCTGCATTTTCGATATTTTTACGGGCAAGTGCAATTTGTTGTGGCAAATCTAATAAAGTGACCGCGATATTTTCATCGTACTGGCAGCAGCGTAATGCCCATTTCCCGGTATTTCCGCCCACATCGTACAGGGTTGCCGGGCGACTGGCGAATACATAAGGCAGCGCGGCGTCAAATGCGCCGTCGGAATAGTAATGATCGAAGGCGAACCAACTGTCACGCGCCGCCTGCGGTAATTGCGACAGCGCGGGATAAATCGTTGGCCAGTCGCCGAATATTTTCAGTCCTGACGGTTTGCCTTCCTTTAGCGCATTTTCCAGATAAAACAGCCCCTGATAGCAAACATCCTGGGTGAAATCCATATTTATGCGGGTCATGGCGTCATGCAGAAGAAAATGCCCCACCTTCGCGAGATAATAATGCCCCTCTTTGTGAGTAATAATACGTCCGCTTAATCCCATATCCAGCAGTACGCTGGCGGCATATTCATTGATACTGCTGTTTGCAGTGATATCGTCGAGCGTTGCGCCGCGTTTACCCTGCCGATCCAGATATGTCAGCACACCCGCGTTACGCAGACACAATGCGGCCTGGAAAAGCATGGGGGCGAAGGCGATACGTTGTGCTTCCGTGATGGCATCCAGTGCGCTGAGCGAGTCCTGTTCGTACATAATGGGGACAACCTGTTAAGAGGGGGTAAAAGCGAGTTATCGGGCCGTCTTCGACCCGACTTTAATAATCCGCGTCATCTTTCAGGCCGCTGCTTTTGACGCGTGAACGTTCAGCTCAATGCCGCCTGAATGAAAGTGCGTACCGCCTGAATTACAGACCCGCGCCTGCGGACAAGTTAACCTGGATGTCTTTGTCCAGGTTATGTACCCAGCGGTTGTAGTTTTTGTGAATTTTGCCGCCGGAAGCCTGCAAATTGAGGCTGCTGTCGTATTTGATGTCGTAGCTGGTGGCGGAGTAGGTAATGCGCACTTCAGCGACGTGGTTGCGCGTCTGCTGACGTCCTTTGATAACGCCAGGCCCGACTTCAGACATGATCCATTGACGTTGAACGCCTGCCTTCAGAATGGCGTTTTTGACCTGCTCCTGAGTATGGCCCGCGCTCACGCTGGAGTGAACCTGATCGATAGGCGCAGTACGCGCGCAACCCGCCAGAGCACCCACAACCGCAATAGCGGCAAACCATTTAATGAATTGTTTCATGAAAACTCCCTATCAATTAACTAGTTGACTAATAATGTGCTTATTAATTTATTAATAACGAACGCCAGCCATAATGGCGTCGGTTTTTATTTTATGCATTTTTCATTTCACGCGAAAACCGGCTGAATGCGATATTGTTATATCTGTTTGAGTTAAGTCGCTTTATTCCGGTGAATGCTGTTTCTTATTTATTAAATAACGGGCGGCAGGACATATTTCATTTAAGGTAAACTGCCACATATATTTAAAACGCATGACAGTTTACCGGGCAGGTGCGTAGATAAAAACTACCCTGGTTGGTAGGTAAATTAATTATCCGGGCAACCGACTTTTCGGGCGACCCGGCCCCAGTAAAATCGCCAGCTTGCTGCCGCCTTTGGTGGTCTCCATCCAGATCTTACAGACGCTGGTAAGCGGAACGGAAAGCAGCATTCCTACCGGGCCTAATAACCATCCCCACACCAGTAAAGAGAGGAACACCACCAGCGTGGACATTCCCAGGCGGTGGCCCATCATGCGCGGTTCCAGGATATTGCCGATGATCATATGCACCACCAGAAAGAGCGCGCCGACCAGAACGCATTCGTAGAAACCGTTGAACAGCAGCGCCTGAATCATCGGCGGCACTGCTGAAATGACCGAACCAATGTTAGGGACATAGTTGAGTAAAAACGCCAGCACGCCCCACATCAGCGCAAACTGGATGTCCATCAGCGCCAGCCCCAGCCAGACAATCACGCCGGTCCACAGGCTCAGCAGCGTTTTCAGTGCCAGATAGTGCGACACGCCTTTGAGCGCCCGGTGTAAACCCGCAATGTGAATTTGCGGGTTGTTCAGCGCGAAACGCAGTTTGTAGGGAACGTGGCGGACTTCGAACAGCATAAACACCACCGTCATCACCAGCAGGACTACACTTGCCATCGCCCCGGAAAGGCCGGTCATCAGTGTGGTGGTGAAGGTCATCAGTTTATCGGAGTCGATACGTTGCAGCAGGCGTTCCGGCGACATGTGCAGGTTGAGGAAGGGCAGCATCTCCTGCAAATGCAGAACCTTACGCGTCAGCTCCTTGTTGTATTTCGGCAGCATGGCGACGAATTCATTGATTGACGCAGCCAGCACGCCGATCAGCGCCGTCAGCACGATAAGCATCACGACCACCACGAGGGTAATCGCCACCGGGCGGTTAACGCCGCGACGAATAAACCAGGTTACCAGCGGGTTGAGGACAATGGCGAAAAAGAGTGCCAGTAAGAGCTGCACAATAATATCTGCTGCGGCATGAAGCCCTGCCAGTATGACGACCAACGACGCCAGTTTGAGCAGAATATGCATCCCCGTTTTGTCGGGGTGAGGGGTTGTCATGTCATCTTCCTTTTTGCATTTTTTCTAAGTGTAGCGCCTGGCCTGAGACCAATATTCTTAATCTTGCTACTGATTTTCGCGACTCAGCATGATAAAAATGAAACACTGTTGTAAAAACGTGGTGACCTCCCATGCCCGAACCCGTCGCTGAACCGGCGCTTAGCGGATTGCGCCTCAATCTGCGTATCGTTTCTGTTGTGATTTTTAACTTCGCCAGTTATCTGACGATCGGTTTGCCGCTCGCAGTCCTGCCGGGCTATGTCCATGATGTGATGGGGTTTAGCGCCTTCTGGGCGGGGCTGGTCATAAGCTTACAATATTTTGCGACGCTCGTGAGCCGCCCTCATGCGGGGCGCTACGCTGACCTGCTGGGGCCGAAAAAGGTTGTCGTCTTTGGTTTGTGCGGCTGCTTTCTGAGCGGCCTGAGCTATCTCCTGGCGGGATTCGCCAGCGGCTGGCCGATTGCAAGCCTGCTGCTGTTATGCCTGGGGCGTGTCATTCTGGGTATTGGACAAAGCTTCGCCGGAACCGGATCAACGCTCTGGGGCGTAGGCGTGGTGGGGTCGCTGCATATTGGCCGGGTGATTTCGTGGAACGGTATTGTCACGTATGGCGCGATGGCGATGGGCGCCCCGCTTGGCGTGCTGTTTTACGCCTGGGGCGGGTTACAGGGGCTGGCGTTGACGATCATGGGCGTGGCGCTGCTGGCCGTGCTGTTTGCGCTCCCGCGCCCGGCGGTGAAAGCCAGTAAGGGCAAACCGCTGCCATTTCGCGCCGTGCTTGGGCGCGTCTGGCTGTATGGAATGGCGCTGGCGCTGGCATCCGCGGGATTCGGCGTTATCGCCACCTTCATCACGCTGTTTTATGACGCGAAAGGGTGGGATGGCGCCGCCTTCGCGCTCACGCTGTTTAGCTGTGCGTTTGTGGGCGCCCGTTTATTGTTCCCCAATGGCATCAATCGGTTAGGCGGCTTAAACGTGGCGATGATCTGCTTTAGCGTGGAGATTATCGGGCTGCTGCTGGTGGGCGTTGCGCTGATGCCGTGGATGGCGAAAATTGGCGTGCTACTGGCGGGGGCGGGGTTCTCGCTGGTCTTCCCGGCGCTGGGCGTGGTAGCGGTAAAGGCGGTGCCGCAGCAGAATCAGGGGGCGGCGCTGGCGACCTATACGGTGTTTATGGATTTATCGTTGGGCGTGACCGGGCCGCTGGCGGGGCTGCTGATGACCTGGGCGGGCGTGCCGGTTATCTATCTGGCGGCGGCGGGTCTGGTGGCGATTGCGCTGTTGCTGACCTGGCGGTTAAAAAAACGGCCTCCGGCGGTATCGCAGGAGGCCGTGTCATCGTCTTAACCGTTACTGGATAACCAGCGTGTTAATGATGTTTTCAGCGGCGGTTTGCGCCTTCTGCTGATCGTCTGCTGGCAGCGTGATTTGCAGGGTCAGCAGTTGGTTATCCACTTTGCCCAGCAGTACGGAAGAGTACGCGGTCTGGCCTTTCGCAGAGATAATGCTGTCCAGCTGTTGCAGCGTGTGGCCTTTCAGCTCGATGGCTTTATTGGTCACGACCTGCAACTGCGGGTCGCGGCTGCGCTGTTGATCTTCCAGACGTTTCGCCAGCACGGCGAGGTCTTCATTGGTGTTATCGCCAACAATCACGATCACCGCTTTCTGGCCTGTCGCGTCAGAGTAGACGTGCATATTATTGGCCTGAGTGCCCAGCTTGCCGCTCTGGTCGGTCATATCCGCTGGCAGTGAGAACGTCAGCTTACCGTCCAGCAGGCTGACAGGTTGTCCGGTTGCGTTGCTTTCCGTAGAGGTTCCCTCTGCCGGAGCATTGGTATCGTTGTTATCACAGGCCGCAAGCCCCATAACCAGCAGGCCAATACCGACATATTTAACCAGATTGCGCATTGACTTCTTCCTTTCGATAAACGGCCATAACGGCTCATTCATCCATCTTATCACAACTCGGAAAATGAACCTTTAACTCGTCTGCAATGCCGAGATTTCAGATTTATCTGCCAGCCTTTTCAGCAACATATTCAGCAATACGCCATACATCGGCAGGAAGAAAATGATGCTGATGAGCACCTTGAAGCAGTAATCGACAAGGGCGATTTCCATCCAGTGCTCGGCCATAAAGGCATCGGGGCTGCGCCAGAAAGCGATGAAGAAGAAGGCGAGGGTATCGCTGACGTTGCCAAACAGCGTGGAGGCCGTAGGAGCCATCCACCAGCGGCGGTTCTGGCGCAGGCGGTTAAAGACGTGTACATCCAGAATCTGGCCCAGCGCATATGCCATAAAGCTGGCGGTGGCGATACGCGCGACAAACAGGTTGAAGTGCAGCAGCGCGCCAAATCCCTGCCAGGAACCCATATAAAACAGCGATGAGATGACATAGGAGATGAGCAGCGCCGGGATCATCACCGCAAAGATTATCCGTCGTGCCAGCGGCGCGCCAAAAATGCGCACGGTCAGGTCGGTCGCGAGAAAAATAAAGGGAAAGCTAAAGGCGCCCCACGTCGTGTGGAACCCGAAAACAGAGATCGGAAGCTGTACCAGATAGTTACTGGAGGTGATCACCAGTAAGTGGAATAGCGATAGCCAGAACAACGCTTTTACGCGCTGTATTTGAGTAAAGGAGTTCATATTGTACCTTTTTGATCGATATTTGGGGTGAGGGAACCCAATAAAACCGCCGCATCATACTGCTTTGAAAACGTATTGCAATGGTTGTTTTTCACGCAATCGTTAACTTGATTTGCTTACGGGCAAACAGGGCGTAAACTACAGCCGTTTTTTTAGTGAATGAGACGAAGATGACCGATCTGTTTTCCTCCCCCGACCATACGCTTGATGCCCAGGGGCTACGCTGCCCGGAACCGGTAATGATGGTGCGTAAAACCGTGCGTAACATGCAAACGGGCGAAACGCTGCTGATTATTGCCGACGATCCGGCGACAACCCGCGATATTCCTGGCTTTTGTACGTTTATGGAACATGAGCTGATGGCGAAAGAGACGGATTCGCTGCCGTATCGTTATTTGCTGCGTAAAAAGCATTGAGTCTCAGCCGGATAAAACCGGCGTGACCGCTGCGACATTTTTAAACCATCGTTTCAATTTTTTCTGCTTTTTTGTGAAGCACTTCACCTTCATCTTTCAGGGCATCGGCTACGGTTTAAGCGTAAAAACTAAAACAATGTTTTAACGCTACCCTCTCAACCTCTGGAGCTGACCCGATGAAAGTGACTCTCAAGCCGCTCGCGGCTTCCCTGTGCCTGGCTACCGCGTCAATACTGTTTTCCCATTCCGTTTTCGCGCAGGTCATTAAAGCGGCGGATGTCCATCCGCAGGGCTACCCGAATGTCGTCGCCGTGCAGAAAATGGGCGAAAAACTCAAACAACAAACCGACGGTAAACTGGAAATTAAAGTGTTCCCGGGCGGCGTGCTGGGCGATGAGAAACAGATGATTGAACAGGCGCAAATCGGCGCGATTGATATGATTCGCGTATCGATGGCGCCGGTGGCGGCTATTCTGCCGGATATCGAAGTCTTTACGCTGCCCTATGTGTTCCGCGACGAAGACCACATGCACAAAATTATTGATGGCGATATCGGGAAAAGCATTGGCGATAAGCTGACGAACAACCCGAAATCACGTCTGGTGTTTCTTGGCTGGATGGACTCCGGGACGCGCAACCTGATTACCAAAAACCCGGTGGAAAAGCCGGAAGATCTCCACGGTATGAAGATTCGCGTGCAGGGAAGCCCGGTGGCGCTGGATACACTGAAAGACATGGGGGCGAACTCGGTGGCGATGGGGGTGAGCGAGGTGTTTAGCGGTATGCAGACCGGCGTGATTGACGGTGCGGAAAACAACCCGCCGACTTTTGTCGCGCATAACTATATGCCGGTTGCGAAGAATTACACCCTCAGCGGGCACTTTATCACCCCGGAAATGCTGCTCTATTCCAAAGTGAAGTGGGACAAGCTGACTGCGGATGAGCAGCAGAAGATCCTGACGCTGGCGCGCGAAGCGCAGTTTGAGCAGCGTAAATTGTGGGATGCCTACAACCAGGAGGCATTAGCGAAGATGAAGGCTGGCGGCGTGCAGTTCCACGAAATTGATAAAGCGTATTTCGTGAAGGCCACCGAGCCGGTACGCGCGCAGTATGGTGAAAAACACCAGGCGTTGATGAAGGCGATTGCCGACGTGCAGTAAGCGCCTTCGCTTCGCCGGATGAGCAGGCCTGCGTGGGTTCGTGCCATGATCCCCGTAGGCCTGATAAGCCTGGCGCCATCAGACGACAATCTACCCTTTACGCAACAGCCGCAGCGCGTTGGCGGTCACCAGCACTGTCGCCCCGGTATCCGCCAGCACGGCCAGCCACAGACCGGTTATGCCGAGCAGCGTGGTGATGAGAAAGATCCCTTTCAGCCCCAGGGCAATCGCGATGTTCTGACGAATATTGGCGTGGGTGGCGCGCGCCAGCTGGATCATCTGTACCAGCCCGCGCAGGCGGTTATGCGTCAGGGCGGCGTCTGCCGTTTCCAGCGCGACATCCGTTCCGCTTCCCATCGCAATACCTATCGCGGCGGCTTTCATTGCGGGGGCGTCGTTAATGCCGTCACCCACCATCGCCAGCGGGGCGTGCTGATTGAGCGCCGTCACCGCCCGGACTTTATCTTCCGGCAGCAGGCCCGCTTTAAACGTCAGGCCCAGTTCTCCGGCAATGGCCGCTGCCGCGCGTGGGTTATCGCCGGTCAGGATCACGCCTTTCACCCCTAACTGATTAAGCTCGCCGATCGCGGTGCGGGCGTCATCGCGCAGCGTATCCTGTAGGGCGAGCACGCCGAGTACGTCGTCGTTGCGCAGCACCAGCACGACCGTCTGTCCGGCGCTTTCCAGTTCGCTGATTTGCCCGGCAAAGGCTTCCGCCGGGCGTTTGCCTGCGGCGCAAATAAGGATGCGCTCGCCATTAACCTGAGCTTCGATACCCGAACCGACCAGCGCGCGCTGATCCAGCGCTGGCGGAATGGCCAGCTCACGCGTCTGCGCTTCACGCACAATGGCCTGCGCCAGTGGGTGCGTCGCGCCTTGTTCCACCGCCGCCGCCAGCGCCAGCAGCTCCGCTTCGCCGATCCCGCTTGCCGGATGGATGGCGGTGACGCGTGGTTTCCCTACGGTCAGGGTACCGGTTTTATCGAACGCCACCTGAGTGACTCTGCCTAGCTGCTCCAGCGCTGCGCCGCCTTTAATCAACGCCCCGCGACGTGCCGCCGCCGCCAGCCCGGAGGTGATGGCCGCCGGAGTGGAAATGACCAGCGCACACGGGCAGCCAATCAGCAACAGCGTGAGTCCCTTATAAATCCACTCTTGCCAGGACGCGGCAAACAGCAGCGGCGGCACCAGCGTGACCAGCAGCGCGACGGCCATAATCACCGGGGTGTAAATCCGGCTGAAGCGGTCAATAAAACGCTCAATGGGCGCGCGGCGTTCTTCGGCTTCTTCAATCAGCTTCAGGATACGGTCAATCGCGCTGGCGCCCGGTTCTGACAGCACCTCCAGCGTGACGAGCCGATCCACGCTGGTGGCGCCGGCGGGGACTTTCTCGCCCGTTGAGCGCTCGACCGGAATCGACTCGCCGGTGAGCGCGCTCTCATCAAAACTGGCGAAACCGGAGACCAGCCTGCCGTCGGCGGGTAAGCGCCCACCTGCCGCCACTTCGATAATGTCGCCGGGTTGCAGGGTGTTGATCGCCACCTCTTCGCGCACGCCATCGCGCAGGCGCGTGGCGGTTTCCGGTTTGAGGGCCATCAGCGCGCTGACCCCTTTGCGGGCGCGGCTGGCGGCCCACCCTTCGAGGCGTTCGCCGATCAGAAATAACAGCAGCACCATCGCCGCTTCCGCCGTCGCGCCAATAAACAGCGCGCCAATCGCCGCCACGCTCATCAGCGTTTCGATAGCGAACCAGCTACCGGTTTTCATCAGGCGCAGCGCCTGACGGGCAATGGGATACAGGCCGACCAGCGTGGTGGCGATAAACGCCAGTTGGCCGAACGGATGGTTGAATTGCTCCAGCCCCCAGCTAATCGCCATCATAATGATGAGCGTGATCAGCGGCAGGTTTTCTTGCAGCCGGGATTCGCGCGCCTCTGCTGTGGCCTGTTCATCACGCAGGGTATAACCCGCCTTTTGTACGGCGCGTTCAACGTGTTGGCGGATATCGGCATTCGCATCCACCACCAGTTTCTCGGTGGCGAACAGCACCTGTACCTGATTGACGCCCCCGACCTGGCGCACGGCGTTTTCGACTTTACGGGCGCAGGCGGCGCAGTCCATACCGGCGACTTTCCAGGTGTAACGCGTCCCTTCGATGGTGTCGGGGACGAGAGCCTCCGTTGCGCAGGCGCCCTCACAGCAGCAGTCATCTACCTTCCGGGGGGCTGGCGCCAGTTTGAAGGATGAAAATTGTGGGACTTTTTTGCCATCAGTATCGGGTGTCAACATGGCATCCTCCGGTTGATGATAATTTTCTCATTAACCGGAGGATACACTCTGGAGTCGACTCCAGAGTCAAGCGTTATTAAAGATAAAGTGAGCGGACAATCAGGAAGTGCCCGGCAAAGTAGCAGGCGGCGGAAATAGCGTTATCCGCGCGGAAGCGGCAGCGGTAATGGCTGCCCAGCCAGACGATGTTGCCGAGGAATAACAACGATGCGCCCATAAAAGCAGAGAGCGCCGGGGCGGTCGGGCGGAAGAACCACAGTTCACCGGCCAGCCAGACCATCATGAGCGTCATGGCGATAAAAGTGCATATCGGCCAGCGCAGCTCTTCCAGACGCGTCCAGATCACCGCAATCAGCAACCCGCCCAACACCAGCAGCACTAACGGCAATGGCCAGAAGAACGACAGCGTCATCTGGCTGGCGAAATAGAGGGTGTACAGCAGGTGCGACAGGAAGAATGCGCCAATGGCGTACAGCAGACGTTGGCGCGGCAACAGCGTCAACGCATCGCCCAGCAACGAGGCGCACAGGCCCGCCAGCACAAGGTAGCTGATCGCGTCGAACATCGGCGCTTGCCAGGCGAGTAAAAGAAGGAGAATCAGGGTGAGAGGTTTAAAGACCCAGCGCTGCCACGCTGGCCCACGATACGATGCGTCCACAAATAGCCATGCGGAAAGACAGACAGCGATAAACGACCAAAGCATCTTAGTTCCTTGAATTCGTTATTTTTTCGCGAGCGGTATGCTCACGGCCCTGTTGTCCAGTGTAGAGGTCGGCGCAGGCAGATGACAACACCATAACGGGCAGGGTATGCTTATTTCCGCATTTTCTGATGGGTTAAAATGATGAGTAAACCACCACTTTTTTTCATTGTTATCATTGGCTTGATTGTTATCGCCGCGTCGTTTCGCTTTGTTTCGCAGCGGCGAGAAAAAGCCGATAACGATGCCGCGCCATTGCAGCAAAAGCAGGTAGTGGTGAGCAATAAGCGCGAAAAGCCGATCAACGATCGGCGCTCGCGTCAGCAGCAGGTGACGCCAGCGGGCACCAGTATGCGCTATGAAGTTAGCTTTAAACCGCAGCGCGGCGGGCTTGAGCAGACGTTCCGGCTTGATGCCCAACAGTACCATGCGTTAACGGTCGGGGATAAAGGCACGCTGAGCTACAAAGGTTCGCGGTTTGTCGATTTTGTCGCCCAGCCATAAGATTTCGCCCAATGGCGTGTTGCTTATCGGGCCTACGGTCTGAGGGGTTTGTAGGTCGGATAAGGCGCAGCCGACATCCGGCAAAAGGTTATTTTTTAACGTTAAATTTCTTCTGCCACACCAGCAGCTCAAACACGCCGAACAGGAAAATGCGGATTTTCTCGCCGGTGGTCATCTGCGGGCCATCTTTAGGCATGGTGCTTTTTAACAGTGCCAGCTGCATACCGTGCATCAGCACCATAAAGACCAGTGCGACGTTAACGAAAATATTCAGCGGGCGTGGAAAGGGTTGGAAAATATTCAGTAGTAAAAATGCCCAGACGCACAGCATCAGCAGACGTCCCAGATTAATCAGCATCGCTTTCTCCTTGTGCTTCCCGTTGATACAGGCGGTATGCGACCTGTCCGGCCACTTTTTCACGATACAACGACCAGTTTGCCGGGACGGGCGGCAGACCGTTTTCGACTTCGCTTTCGACGTAAATATACGCGTCATCAGCCAGCCAGCCGTACGTTTCCAGCAGGCTTAACGTCTCTTCCAGCAGCCCTTTGCGAAACGGGGGATCGACAAACACCACGTTGTGCGGCGTACCGGTCTGCGCCAGAAAGGCCAGCGTATTGGCGTTGACCACGCGGGCGTTGCCTGCCTTTAGCGTAGCAAGATTCTTTTGTAACTGCTGTGACACGGCGCGATCCATCTCCAGCAACGTCGCGCCCGCCGCATAGCGGGAAAGCGCTTCCAGCCCCAGCGCGCCGCTTCCGGCGAAACAATCCAGACAGTGGGCGTCTACCATGACCGGTGCCAGCCAGTTAAACAGCGTCTCGCGAACCCGGTCGGTTGTCGGGCGCAGCCCTGGGCTGTCGGGAACCGGAAGTTTACGGCCCCGCCATTGTCCGCCAATAATGCGGATTTGACCGCTGCCAGAGTGATTCGGTTTTTTCATTTCTATTGCTCAATCCGCTGCTGACGTGTCATTCCAGGCGGTGATGTGAATTAAGTTAAGTGGTAGACTATTTCATCATTTTTTTAGCTTCCATGTATATAGCGCCAGATATTAACCGCGAGGAGTACAGTCGCAGATGGCAAAACAGAAAAAACGTGGCTTCTTTTCCTGGCTGGGCTTTGGTGAAAAAGAGCAGGAACAGGAACAAAAAACCGAAGAACAACAGCGTGTTGAAGAACAGTTAGCGCCAGAGACGCCGGTTGAGACGGCGGCAGACGCCGACGCGGAAACGCACGCCCACGGCAAGGCGGAGACCGACGCTTTCGCCGAAGCCGTGGTGAACGTCACCGAACAGGTTCAGGAAAGCGAAAAACCGCAGCCGGTTGAGCCAGAGCCTGTCGTAGAGCCTGTTGTTGACCCCGTGGTTGAAGAAGACATCGTTGAGCCGCAGGCGGTGGTGGAACATGAAGAACTGCCGCTGCCGGAAGAGGTGAACGTCGAAGAGACGTCGCCTGAAGAGTGGCAGGCCGAAGCGGAAACGGTAGAGATCGTGGAGGCGGTAGAAGAAGAGGCGCAAAACGAACCGCAACTGACCGACGAAGAACGGGAAGCGCAGGCGCTGGCAGTGGAAGCGGCGGAAGACGCGGTGGTTGTCGTGCCGGCGGCAGAAGAAGAGACGCCGGTTGAGGAGATGATTCAGGAGCAAGAGAAGCCGACAAAAGAGGGTTTCTTTGCGCGCCTGAAACGTAGTCTTCTGAAAACAAAAGAAAATCTCGGTTCAGGATTTATCAGTCTGTTCCGTGGTAAGAAAATCGACGATGATCTGTTTGAAGAACTGGAAGAGCAGTTACTGATTGCCGATGTGGGTGTGGAAACCACCCGCAAGATCATCGCTAACCTGACAGAGGGCGCCAGCCGCAAACAGCTGCATGACGCCGAAGCGCTGTATGGCCTGCTGAAAGACGAGATGGGCGATATCCTCGCAAAAGTTGACGAACCGCTTAATATTGAAGGCAAAACGCCATTTGTTATTCTGATGGTTGGCGTTAACGGCGTGGGGAAAACCACCACGATCGGTAAGCTGGCGCGTCAGTTCGAGCAGCAGGGCAAATCCGTGATGCTGGCGGCGGGGGATACCTTCCGTGCGGCGGCGGTAGAGCAGTTGCAGGTCTGGGGCCAGCGTAACAACATTCCGGTTATCGCCCAGCATACCGGCGCGGATTCCGCTTCCGTTATCTTTGACGCCATCCAGGCGGCGAAAGCGCGTAATGTAGATGTGCTGATTGCCGATACCGCGGGTCGCTTGCAGAACAAAGCGCACCTGATGGAAGAACTGAAAAAAATCGTTCGCGTGATGAAGAAACTCGACGAAGATGCGCCGCATGAAGTGATGCTGACCATCGACGCCAGCACCGGGCAGAATGCGATAAGCCAGGCCAAACTGTTCCATGAAGCGGTTGGCCTGACCGGTATCACCCTGACCAAGCTGGATGGCACGGCGAAGGGTGGGGTTATCTTCTCGGTTGCCGATCAGTTTGGCATTCCTATCCGCTATATTGGTGTGGGCGAACGTATCGAGGATTTACGTCCGTTTAAGGCGGACGATTTTATAGAGGCACTTTTTGCCCGAGAGGATTAACAATGATTCGCTTTGAACATGTCAGCAAGGCCTATCTCGGTGGGAGACAAGCGCTGCAAGGAGTCACATTCCACATGCAGCCAGGCGAGATGGCGTTTCTGACCGGCCACTCAGGCGCGGGGAAAAGTACCCTGCTGAAGCTTATCTGTGGGATTGAACGGCCGAGCGCCGGGAAAATCTTCTTCAGCGGGCATGACATTACGCGCCTGAAAAACCGTGAAGTGCCGTTTCTGCGTCGTCAGATCGGAATGATTTTCCAGGATCACCACCTGCTGATGGATCGTACGGTCTATGACAACGTGGCGATCCCGTTGATTATCGCTGGCGCCAGCGGGGACGACATCCGTCGTCGTGTGTCGGCGGCGCTGGATAAAGTCGGGCTGCTGGACAAAGCGAGGAATTTTCCCATTCAACTCTCTGGCGGTGAGCAGCAGCGCGTGGGGATTGCCCGTGCGGTGGTGAACAAGCCTGCGGTGCTGCTGGCGGATGAACCGACCGGGAACCTGGATGATGCCTTATCGGAAGGGATTTTACGTCTGTTTGAAGAGTTTAACCGCGTTGGGGTGACGGTATTGATGGCGACGCACGACATCGGGCTTATCTCCCGTCGTTCGTACCGTATGCTCACCCTGAGCGAAGGTCATTTGCATGGAGGCCTGGTCAGTGAATAAGCGTGACGCTATCAACCAAATCAGGCAGTTTGGCGGCAGACTGGACCGTTTTCGTAAATCTGGCGGTTCGTCCGGCGACGGCGGCCGCAATGCGCCGAGACGCGCAAAACCCTCGCCAAAGCCGAATTCGCGTAAAACCAACGTCTTTAACGAGCAGGTGCGCTATGCGTTCCAGGGCGCGTTACAGGATCTGAAAAGCAAGCCGCTGGCGACGTTTCTGACGGTGATGGTGATTGCCATCTCTCTGACGCTGCCAAGCGTCTGCTACATGGTCTATAAGAACGTCAACCAGGCGGCGACGCAGTACTATCCGTCCCCGCAGATCACCGTTTATCTGCAAAAGACGCTGGATGACGACGCGGCCGCCGGGGTGGTCGCACAGCTCCAGGCCGAGCAGGGGGTGGAGAAGGTCAACTATCTCTCCCGCGACGATGCATTGGGCGAGTTCCGCAACTGGTCCGGCTTTGGCGGCGCGCTGGACATGCTGGAAGAGAATCCGCTTCCGGCAGTGGCGGTGGTGATCCCGAAACTGGATTTCCAGGGAACGGAGTCGCTGAATACGCTACGCGATCGCATCTCGCAGATTAACGGCATTGATGAAGTGCGTATGGATGACAGCTGGTTTGCCCGTCTGGCGGCGCTGACCGGGCTGGTAGGGCGCGTTTCCGCGATGATCGGCGTGCTGATGGTGGCGGCGGTGTTCCTCGTCATCGGCAACAGCGTGCGCCTGAGCATTTTCGCCCGCCGTGACACCATCAACGTGCAGAAACTGATTGGCGCGACGGATGGATTTATCCTGCGACCGTTCCTGTACGGCGGCGCGCTGCTCGGTTTTTCAGGGGCATTTCTTTCACTGATTTTGTCAGAAATTTTGGTGATGCGCTTGTCGTCAGCGGTGACGGAAGTGGCGCAGGTTTTCGGCACAAAGTTTGATATCAATGGCTTATCGTTCGATGAGTGCCTGTTGCTGCTGCTGGTGTGCTCGATGATCGGCTGGGTTGCGGCGTGGCTTGCCACTGTGCAACATTTACGTCACTTTACTCCCGATTAATAAAAGCGTGGTATACTCTTTCCCTGCAATGAGTTCCCGTTCGCAGGGAAAGAGCTTCAAAACATCTCATCCCCCTGCCCACAGTGTTTTTTCATAGCGGTGTCACATTTTGTGCGTAATTTATTCACAACGTTGCATTGAACTTGTGGATAAAATCACTGTCTGATAAAAGAGTGAGTGCTATTCTCGTTGCTCATAAACGCTGGCACGTTTGTTGCTCATTTGCAGTGCCAGACGATATAAATTGAGAGGATTTGAATGACCAAAGAAATGCAAAATTTAGCTTTAGCCCCTGTTGGTAACCTGGAATCTTACATCCGGGCTGCAAACGCGTGGCCGATGTTATCGGCCGACGAAGAACGGGCACTGGCTGAAAAGCTGCATTACCAGGGCGATCTGGAAGCAGCTAAGACGCTGATTCTGTCTCACCTGCGCTTTGTTGTTCATGTTGCTCGTAACTATGCGGGCTATGGCCTGCCGCAGGCGGATCTGATTCAGGAAGGTAACATCGGCCTGATGAAAGCCGTGCGCCGTTTTAACCCGGAAGTGGGTGTGCGCCTGGTTTCTTTCGCCGTGCACTGGATCAAAGCGGAGATCCACGAATACGTATTGCGTAACTGGCGTATCGTTAAAGTCGCAACCACCAAAGCACAGCGTAAGCTGTTCTTTAACCTGCGTAAAACCAAGCAGCGTCTGGGCTGGTTTAATCAGGATGAAGTGGAAATGGTGGCGCGCGAACTGGGCGTAACCAGCAAAGACGTTCGCGAGATGGAATCCCGTATGGCGGCGCAGGACATGACGTTTGACATGTCTTCGGACGACGAGTCTGACAGCCAGCCGATGGCGCCAGTGCTGTATTTGCAGGATAAAACCTCTAACTTTGCCGACGGCATTGAAGAGGATAACTGGGAAGATCAGGCGGCAAACAAACTGACCCACGCAATGGAAGGTCTGGACGAGCGTAGCCAGGACATCATTCGCGCCCGTTGGCTGGACGAAGACAATAAGTCCACGCTACAGGAGCTGGCCGACCGCTATGGCGTTTCTGCTGAACGTGTACGTCAGCTTGAAAAGAACGCGATGAAGAAACTGCGCGCCGCTATCGAAGCGTAATTTCCGCGAAGTGCCCGAAAAACCCTGGATGAGAATCCGGGGTTTTTTGTTTTCCAGGCCGAATAAGGCACCGCCGCCATCCGGCAAACAGGCCGACATAAATGCCCGATGGCGCTTCGCTTATCGGGCTACGGGGATAACGCTTTTTTTCTCCCCCACTCTGGCGAATTCTTCCCCCCTGGCAAACACTTACCGATGGGTTGTGCGCATCTTAGGGGGAGAAGGTGAAAAATAACGAACTGAATGAAAGACGGTTACAGGCGACGCCGCGCGGCATCGGGGTGATGTGCGGTTTCTATGCCGACAGAGCGGAAAATGCCACGCTGTGGGATATTGAAGGCAATGAGGTGATTGATTTCGCCGCCGGAATTGCCGTGTTGAACACCGGGCACCGTCATCCAAAAGTCATCGCGGCAATTGAAAAACAGCTCCAGTCATTTACCCATACCGCGTATCAAATCGTGCCTTATGCAAGCTACGTTACGCTTGCCGAGCGTATTAACAAGCGCGTGCCGGTCAACGGCCCGGCGAAAACGGCTTTCTTCTCTACCGGCGCGGAGGCGGTCGAAAACGCGGTGAAAATTGCGCGCGCCTGTACCCGACGACCGGGGCTGATTACCTTTGGCGGCGCGTTTCACGGGCGAACCTTTATGACGATGGCGCTCACCGGTAAGGTCGCGCCCTACAAAATTGGCTTTGGGCCGTTCCCGGGATCGGTCTATCACGCGCAATATCCGAATCCTTTGCATGGCGTTACCACGACGGATGCGCTGAACAGTCTCGAACGGATTTTTAAAGCCGATATTGCGCCGGACCAGGTGGCGGCCATTATCCTGGAACCGGTGCAGGGGGAAGGGGGCTTTAACGTCGCGCCAACGGATTTCATGCAGGCGCTGCGTACGTTATGCGATACCCACGGCATCTTGCTGATCGCCGATGAAGTGCAGACCGGTTTTGCCCGTACAGGCAAACTGTTTGCGATGGAACACCACGGCGTTCAGCCGGATCTCATCACGATGGCCAAAAGTCTGGCCGGCGGTATGCCGCTGTCGGCGGTATCCGGTCGCGCCGAGGTGATGGATGCGCCAGCGCCGGGCGGTCTTGGCGGCACCTACGCCGGAAACCCGCTGGCGGTGGCCGCCGCGCATGCGGTGCTTGATGTGATTGAAGAAGACGATCTCTGCACTCGCGCCACGCAGCTTGGTCAGCATCTGGTTGAGGTGTTGAACAAAGCGAAAGCCGCCTGCCCGTCCATTGCCGAGATCCGCGCGCAGGGCTCGATGGTGGCGGTAGAGTTTACCGATCCGCAAACCGGCCAGCCGTCCCCGGAATTTACCCGACAGGTGCAGGATCGCGCATTGCAGGAGGGTCTGCTGCTGCTCAGCTGTGGTGTTTACGGCAACGTGATCCGTTTCCTCTATCCGCTGACGATCCCCGATGCGCAGTTCCGTAAAGCGCTGGAGATCATTACGCGTTCGCTGACACGATAAACCGACGCCGCCCGTTGCGGCGGCGCCCCGTTTTGTCATCAACTTGTTATCTGACTGTCAAATTAGCTATTCCAAAATCATAAAAATCGGGTATGTTTTAGCAGAGTATGCTGCTAAAGCACGGGTGGCTTACCATTAATTGAAATAAAGTGCTGAACAACAACATCACAACATACGTAATAACCACAATAATGGGGATTCTCAGGATGAATATGAAGGGTAAAGCGTTATTGGCAGGATGTATCGCCCTGTCTTTGAGCAATATGGCGTTTGCTAAGGATATCAAAGTGGCCGTTGTCGGCGCGATGTCTGGCCCGGTAGCGCAGTACGGCGATCAGGAATTTACCGGCGCGGAGCAGGCGATTGCCGATATCAACGCGAAAGGCGGCATCAAGGGCGATAAGCTGGTTGCCGTGAAATATGATGATGCCTGCGACCCGAAACAAGCGGTAGCCGTAGCCAACAAAGTGGTCAACGACGGCATTAAATATGTTATCGGCCACCTGTGCTCCTCATCCACGCAGCCTGCGTCTGATATCTATGAAGACGAAGGCATTCTGATGATTACTCCGGCTGCGACCGCACCGGAACTGACCGCGCGTGGTTATCAGCTGATCCTGCGCACCACCGGTCTGGACTCCGATCAGGGGCCGACGGCGGCGAAATATATTCTGGAAAGCGTGAAGCCGCAGCGCATCGCCATTATTCACGATAAGCAGCAGTACGGTGAAGGCCTGGCGCGCGCGGTGCAGGATGGCCTGAAAAAAGGCAACGCCAACGTGGTGTTCTTCGACGGGATTACCGCCGGCGAGAAAGATTTCTCCACCCTGGTGGCGCGCCTGAAGAAAGAGAACATCGACTTTGTGTATTACGGCGGCTACCACCCTGAGATGGGGCAGATCCTGCGCCAGGCTCGCGCTGCTGGCCTGAAAACGAAGTTTATGGGGCCGGAAGGGGTAGCGAACGTGTCGCTGTCTAACATTGCCGGTGAGTCTGCCGAGGGGATGCTGGTCACCAAGCCGAAGAACTACGATCAGGTTCCGGCGAACAAACCGATCGTAGACGCGATCAAAGCGAAGAAACAGGACCCAAGCGGCGCGTTTGTGTGGACCACCTACGCGGCGTTGCAGTCATTGCAGGCAGGTCTGAATCAGTCCGACGATCCGGCTGAAATCGCCAAATACCTGAAAGCGAATACCGTGGAAACCGTTATGGGGCCGTTGTCCTGGGATGAGAAGGGCGATCTGAAAGGCTTTGAGTTCGGCGTCTTTACCTGGCATGCCGACGGTACGGCAACCGACGCCAGGTAATTGAGTGCCGGGTGGCGGCTTCGCCTTACCCCCTGGAAAATTGCGTGAGAGTTGCGAAACACGTAGGCCGGATAAGCGTTAGCGCCATCCGGCTTTTTTATTACCGTTTTTCCCAGCCGTCCGCCTGCGCCGTAAACCCTAATGCCTGCATAAACGCCGCCATTACGCCTCGCTCTTCGACGCCGACATCTGCCATCCACCAGGCTGAAACGCCCGGATTATTGCGGATCACCTCTTCCACCAGATACTGCCCCACGCCGCGACGACGCGTGATCTCGCGAACCCGCAATGAATCCAGCGCGCCTTGCGTACCGCTTAGCGTTACCCGCACAGCGCCCAACAGACGCTCGTTGAAACGCGCTGCGTAGATCCGGTGAGTATCATCTACGCTTAAAGACGAGGCGGAGTATTCCGGCCAGATTTTACCCAGATCGATGAGATCCTGGGCGCTAAAGTTTTCTAAACGAACGATGGTCAGCTTCATCGACAGCATGTCCAAATCACCAAAGAGAGAACCAGTGTACCGAAATAATGTGTTCCGACACTTTCTCTTTTTTATTTCATTTACCAGGCGATTAGTTTTTTGGCAACGATAAGTACAGTTTGAAACATCAGAGAATGAAAAACAGGCAGGATAATCCCCTGGAAGGCAGTGTTTTATTCCGCTCTTTGTACCGTTATTTTATGCTGACAAGCGCGCTTTTTTTTGTTTATCTATAGCTGAAATCAGAATATTATCTTTTCTTAATCGACTGAAAAATAGAGTGTTTACTCTTATTTTGCATAAAAAACCGTGCTAAACCATTAATGCAACAGGTAAAAATAGCATAGTTCAAAAAAAGCACAGTCTGCTTTTTAACCACATAAATACAAAATATATACACAAAATCATTCAAGGTGCATCAAGGCGGCAAGAGCGTGAATCCCCAGGTGCTTACATAAGTTAGTGACTGGGGTGAACGCACGTAGCCAACACCGGGGCAGCGTGAAGGATGAAGTGTAATAACGTCACGAATGGGGATTCAGTAAATGAAACGGAATGCGAAAACGATCATCGCAGGAGTGGTTGCACTGGCGATGTCGCATACGGCAATGGCGGACGATATTAAAGTCGCCGTTGTCGGGGCGATGTCCGGCCCGGTAGCGCAGTGGGGCGATATGGAATTTAACGGCGCGCGTCAGGCCATTAAAGACATCAACGCCAAAGGCGGCATCAAAGGCGATAAGCTGGTGGGCGTTGAGTATGACGACGCCTGTGACCCGAAACAGGCTGTCGCGGTGGCGAACAAAATCGTCAACGACGGCATTCAGTACGTTATCGGCCACCTGTGCTCCTCTTCCACACAGCCCGCGTCTGATATCTATGAAGATGAAGGCATCCTGATGATCTCCCCGGGCGCCACAAACCCGGAGCTGACGCAGCGCGGCTACGAACACATCATGCGTACGGCGGGCCTGGACTCCTCCCAGGGGCCAACGGCGGCGAAATATATTCTTGAGAAAGTGAAGCCGCAGCGTATCGCCATTATTCACGATAAGCAGCAGTACGGTGAAGGTCTGGCGCGTTCCGTACAGGACAGCCTGAAAGCGGGCAACGCCAATATCGTGTTCTTTGACGGGATTACCGCTGGCGAGAAAGACTTTTCCGCGCTGATTGCCCGCCTGCAAAAAGAGAATATCGACTTCGTTTATTACGGCGGTTACTACCCGGAAATGGGCCAGATGCTGCGCCAGGCGCGCGCTATCGGCCTGAAAACCCAGTTTATGGGACCAGAGGGCGTGGGCAATGCCTCACTGTCCAACATCGCTGGCGCGGCGGCAGAAGGCATGCTGGTGACGATGCCAAAACGCTATGACCAGGACCCGGCGAACAAAGGCATTGTCGATGCCCTTAAAGCCGACAAAAAAGATCCTACCGGCCCTTACGTGTGGATCACCTACGCTGCGGTGCAGTCGCTGGCAACCGCAATGGATCGTACCGGCAGCAAAGCGCCGCTCGATCTGGTGAAAGATCTGAAAGCACACGGGGCTGATACCGTGATTGGGCCGCTGAACTGGGATGAAAAAGGCGATCTGAAGGGATTTGAGTTTGGTGTCTTCCAGTGGCATGCCGACGGCTCATCGACCGTTGCCAAATAACGCCTGAAGACAAGTTATCCCTCCGCCCGCGCAAAACGGGCGGGTTGAGAAAGGTTACCTTATGTCCGAGCAGTTTCTCTATTTCTTGCAGCAGATGTTTAACGGCGTCACGCTGGGAAGCACCTATGCGCTGATCGCTATCGGCTATACGATGGTTTACGGCATTATCGGCATGATCAACTTCGCCCACGGCGAGGTCTATATGATCGGCAGCTATGTCTCTTTCATGATCATCGCCGCGCTCATGATGATGGGCATTGATACCAGCTGGCTGCTGGTCGCTGCCGGGTTCGTCGGGGCTATCATTATCGCCAGCGCCTATGGCTGGAGTATTGAACGGGTGGCCTATCGGCCAGTGCGCAGTTCCAAGCGACTGATTGCGCTCATCTCCGCGATCGGGATGTCTATTTTCCTGCAAAACTACGTCAGTCTTACCGAAGGTTCGCGTGACGTGGCGCTCCCCAGCCTGTTTAACGGCCAGTGGATTATCGGCAGCAGCGAGAACTTCGCCGCCAGCATTACCACCATGCAGTTGGTCATCTGGATTGTCACTTTCCTGGCGATGCTGGCGCTGACGCTGTTCATCCGTTACTCCCGTATGGGACGCGCCTGCCGCGCCTGTGCGGAAGACCTGAAAATGGCGAGTCTGCTGGGCATTAATACCGACCGCGTGATTGCGCTGACCTTTGTGATTGGCGCGGCGATGGCGGCGGTGGCGGGCGTGCTGCTCGGTCAGTTCTATGGCGTTATCAACCCGTATATTGGCTTTATGGCCGGGATGAAGGCCTTCACCGCTGCTGTGCTTGGCGGCATCGGCAGCATTCCTGGCGCGATGATTGGCGGCCTGATTCTGGGCGTCGCCGAAGCGCTCTCCTCTGCGTACCTGAGTACCGAATATAAAGATGTGGTGTCGTTTGCGCTGCTGATTCTGGTGCTGCTGGTCATGCCGACCGGTATCCTGGGCCGCCCGGAGGTAGAGAAAGTATGAAACCGATGCATTTTGCGATGGCGCTGCTCTCTGCCGCCATGTTCTTCGTACTGGCGGGCGTCTTTATGGGCGTTCAACTGGAACTCGATGGCACCAAACTGGTGGTGGGGAATGCTGCGGATATTCGCTGGCAGTGGGTGTTTATCGGTACTGCCGTGGTCTTTTTCTTCCAGTTGCTGCGACCGATTTTCCAGAAAAGCCTGAAGGGCATTTCCGGGCCTAAATTTGTTCTGCCAGCGATTGATGGCTCAACCGTGAAACAGAAGCTGTTCCTGATTGCGCTGCTGGTCATCGCCGTCGTGTGGCCGTTTATGGTGTCGCGCGGCACCGTTGATATCGCCACGCTGACCATGATTTACATCATCCTCGGTCTTGGGCTGAACGTGGTGGTGGGGCTGTCTGGTCTGCTGGTGCTGGGCTACGGCGGTTTCTACGCCATTGGCGCGTATACCTTCGCGTTGCTGAACCACTATTACGGTCTGGGGTTCTGGACCTGCCTGCCGCTGGCGGGGCTGGTTGCGGCGGCGGCGGGCTTCCTGCTTGGCTTCCCGGTATTGCGCCTGCGCGGCGACTACCTGGCGATAGTGACCTTAGGATTTGGCGAGATTGTGCGTATCCTGCTGCTCAATAACACCGAAGTGACCGGCGGGCCGAACGGTATCAGCCAGATCCCGAAACCGACGTTCTTCGGTCTGGAGTTCAGCCGTACCGCCCGTGAAGGCGGCTGGGATACCTTCAGTAACTTCTTCGGCGTGAAATACGATCCATCCGACCGCGTGATTTGGCTTTACCTGGTGGCGTTGCTGCTGGTCGTCTTCTCGCTGTTTGTGATCAACCGTCTGCTGCGTATGCCGCTGGGGCGGGCATGGGAAGCGCTGCGTGAAGATGAAATTGCCTGCCGTTCATTAGGCTTAAGCCCGACGCGCATCAAGCTGACGGCGTTTACCATCAGCGCCGCGTTTGCGGGGTTCGCCGGAACGCTGTTCGCCGCGCGCCAGGGCTTTGTCAGCCCGGAGTCGTTCACCTTTGCCGAATCCGCTTTTGTACTGGCGATTGTGGTGCTTGGCGGCATGGGTTCGCAGTTCGCGGTTATTCTCGCCGCTATCCTGCTGGTGGTATCGCGCGAGCTAATGCGTGACTTCAACGAATACAGCATGTTGATGCTCGGTGGTTTGATGGTACTGATGATGATCTGGCGTCCGCAGGGCTTGCTGCCGATGACCCGTCCGCAGTTGAAACTGAAAA
Source organism: Citrobacter sp. TBCP-5362 (assembly GCF_005406305.1). Taxonomy (NCBI): domain Bacteria; kingdom Pseudomonadati; phylum Pseudomonadota; class Gammaproteobacteria; order Enterobacterales; family Enterobacteriaceae; genus Citrobacter; species Citrobacter sp. TBCP-5362. The sequence goes on from NZ_CP040234.1 coordinate 292,769, forward strand.
ACGGGGAAGCGAAAGGAGAGCAGGCATGAGTCAGCCATTATTATCCGTTAACGGCCTGATGATGCGCTTTGGCGGTCTGCTGGCGGTAAACAACGTTGAACTGGAGTTGCATCCACGCGAAATCGTCTCATTGATCGGGCCAAACGGCGCCGGGAAAACCACGGTCTTTAACTGCCTGACCGGTTTCTATAAACCGACCGGCGGCACCATTATGCTGCGCGATCAGCATCTGGAAGGGCTGCCGGGTCAGCAGATTGCCCGTATGGGCGTGGTGCGTACCTTCCAGCACGTCCGCCTGTTCCGTGAGATGACGGTGATTGAAAACCTGCTGGTGGCGCAACATCAGCAGTTGAAAACCGGCGTCTTTTCGGGTCTGTTGAAGACTCCGGCGTTCCGTCGGGCGCAGAGTGAAGCGCTCGATCGCGCCGCCACCTGGCTGGAGCGTATCGGCCTGCTGGAGCACGCCAATCGCCAGGCCAGCAACCTGGCCTACGGCGACCAGCGTCGTCTGGAGATCGCCCGCTGCATGGTGACGCAGCCGGAGATCCTGATGCTGGATGAACCGGCGGCGGGTCTGAACCCGAGAGAGACCAAAGAGCTGGACGAATTAATTGCGGAGCTGCGTAATCATCACAACACCACCATTCTGCTGATTGAGCATGATATGAAGCTGGTGATGGGGATTTCCGATCGCATTTACGTGGTGAACCAGGGAACGCCGCTGGCGAACGGGACGCCGGAAGAAGTTCGCAACAACCCGGACGTGATCCGCGCCTATTTAGGTGAAGCATAATGGTGGTGACGCATAAGATGGAAAAAGTCATGTTGTCCTTTGACAAAGTCAGTGCCCACTACGGCAAAATCCAGGCGCTGCACGAGGTGAGCCTGCATATTCGTCAGGGAGAAATCGTCACCCTGATTGGCGCCAACGGCGCGGGTAAAACCACGCTGCTCGGCACGTTATGCGGCGATCCGCGCGCCACCAGCGGTCGGATTGTGTTTGATGGCAAAGACATTACCGACTGGCAGACGGCGAAAATCATGCGTGAAGCGGTGGCGATTGTCCCGGAAGGGCGTCGCGTCTTTTCCCGTATGACGGTAGAAGAGAACCTGGCGATGGGCGGTTTTTTCGCCGAGCGCGACCAGTTTCAGGAGCGCATTAAGTGGGTTTACGCGCTGTTCCCGCGTTTGCATGAGCGTCGTATCCAGCGTGCGGGCACTATGTCCGGCGGTGAACAGCAGATGCTGGCGATTGGTCGTGCATTGATGAGCCAGCCGCGTTTGCTGCTGCTGGATGAACCGTCCCTGGGTCTGGCGCCGATCATTATCCAGCAGATTTTCGATACCATCGAACAGCTGCGCGAGCAGGGAATGACCATCTTCCTCGTCGAGCAGAACGCGAATCAGGCGCTGAAGCTGGCGGATCGCGGCTACGTGCTGGAAAACGGTCATGTGGTGCTGGAAGATACCGGCGATGCGTTGCTGGCCAACGAAGCGGTGCGCAGCGCATACCTCGGAGGCTAAACCGTCTGTGTGCCCGGTGGCGCGACGCTTACCGGGCCTACATATTATCTTCACCATTCCATCATCTTCTTATCATCCTGCTGACGTTTGGCTGTCATTTATTTGTAACTAAAAAGTTATTTTTCTGTCATTCGCGCATGTCATGTTACCTCGCGAGCATAAAACGCGTGATATCGCGCATCCGGCACAACAAGAGAGATAAGCGAATGACATCGTTACGACATACAGCGTTAGGACTGGCGTTAAGCCTGGCATTCGTGGGAAACGCCATGGCCGTTACCACCATTCCATTCTGGCATTCTATGGAAGGCGAGCTGGGGAAAGAGGTTGATTCTCTGGCGCAACGTTTCAATGCGGCCAATCCTGATTACAAGATTGTGCCGGTGTATAAGGGCAACTATGAACAGAGCCTGAGCGCGGGTATAGCCGCGTTTCGTACCGGCAACGCTCCGGCGCTGTTGCAGGTTTATGAAGTCGGCACTGCGACTATGATGGCGTCGAAAGCGATTAAACCGGTCTATGAAGTGTTCAGCGACGCGGGCATCAGTTTCGATGAGTCGCAGTTTGTACCGACGGTGTCCGGTTACTACACCGATTCCAAAAGCGGACATCTGTTGTCCCAGCCGTTTAACAGCTCCACGCCAGTGCTGTACTACAACAAAGACGCTTTCAAAAAAGCCGGTTTAGATCCAGAGCAGCCGCCGAAAACCTGGCAGGATCTGGCGGAGTACACCGCGAAGCTGAAGGCGGCGGGAATGAAGTGCGGCTACGCCAGCGGCTGGCAGGGCTGGATTCAGATTGAAAACTTCAGCGCCTGGCATGGTCTGCCGGTCGCCACCCAAAATAACGGCTTTGACGGTACTGACGCGGTGCTGGAATTTAACAAGCCGGAGCAGGTGAAACATATCGCGCTGCTGGAAGAACTGAACAAGAAGGGTGATTTCAGCTACTTCGGGCGTAAAGACGAATCCACTGAGAAGTTCTACAACGGCGATTGCGCCATCACCACCGCCTCTTCCGGTTCTCTGGCGGATATCCGCCACTACGCCAAATTTAATTACGGCGTAGGCATGATGCCTTATGACGCGGATGCCAAAGATGCGCCGCAAAACGCCATTATCGGCGGGGCGAGTCTGTGGGTGATGCAGGGTAAAGACAAAGAGACCTACACCGGCGTGGCGAAATTCCTCGACTTCCTGGCGAAGCCGGAAAATGCCGCTGAATGGCATCAGAAAACCGGCTATCTGCCGATCACCAAAGCGGCTTACGACCTGACCCGCGAGCAGGGATTCTATGACAAGAACCCCGGCGCGGATATTGCCACGCGCCAGATGCTGAACAAGCCGCCGTTGCCGTTCACCAAAGGTCTGCGTCTGGGCAACATGCCGCAGATCCGCACCATTGTGGATGAGGAGCTGGAAAGCGTGTGGACCGGGAAGAAATCCCCGCAGCAGGCGCTGGATGCCGCCGTTGAGCGTGGTAATCAGCTGCTGCGTCGCTTTGAGCAGTCAACGAAATCGTAACGCATGATATGCCCGGAGGCGCTGCGCTTACCGGGCCTACAAGACCGTAGGCCGGGTAAGGCGAAGCCGCCACCCGGCACTGTTCAGGAATCAAATCTTCATGTCATCATCCCGTCCGGTGTTTCGCTCGCGTTGGCTGCCGTATTTGCTGGTTGCGCCGCAACTGGCGATCACCGTCATTTTCTTTATCTGGCCTGCGGGCGAAGCGCTGTGGTATTCGCTGCAAAGCGTCGATCCGTTTGGGCTGTCCAGCCAGTTTGTCGGTCTGGATAACTTTGTCGCCTTATTCCATGACAGCTACTACCTCGACTCCTTCTGGACGACGATGAAATTCAGTGCGCTGGTGACGGTAAGCGGCCTGTTGGTCTCGCTGTTTTTCGCCGCGCTGGTGGATTACGTGGTACGCGCAAGCCGCCTGTATCAAACGCTGATGCTGCTGCCTTACGCCGTTGCTCCAGCGGTGGCCGCCGTACTGTGGATCTTCCTGTTCAACCCTGGGCGCGGGCTAATCACCCATTTTCTTGCCGGGTTCGGCTATGACTGGAACCATGCGCAACACAGCGGCCAGGCCATGTTTTTGGTGGTGTTCGCTTCAGTCTGGAAGCAGATTAGTTACAACTTCCTGTTCTTTTTTGCCGCGTTGCAATCCATTCCCCGCTCGCTGACGGAAGCGGCAGCGATTGATGGGGCGGGTCCAGTTCGGCGCTTCTTTAAACTTTCGCTACCGCTGATTGCGCCGGTGAGTTTCTTCCTGCTGGTGGTCAATCTGGTGTATGCCTTCTTCGACACCTTCCCGGTGATTGACGCCGCTACCGCAGGCGGACCAGTACAGGCGACGACCACGCTGATTTATAAGATTTACCGCGAAGGCTTTGCCGGGCTGGATCTCTCCGCCTCTGCCGCACAGTCGGTGGTGCTGATGTTCCTCGTCATCATTCTGACGGTTATCCAGTTCCGCTATGTGGAAAGTAAGGTGCGTTACCAATGATTGAGAACCGTCGCGGGCTGACGATATTCAGCCACACCATGTTGATTCTGGGGATTGTGGTGATCCTGTTTCCCTTGTACGTCGCCTTTGTGGCGGCGACGCTGGACAACAGCGCGGTGTTCGATACGCCGATGACGCTCATCCCCGGAACGCATCTGCTGGAAAACATGGCAACGATCTGGGTTAACGGCGTGGGCGTGAACAGCGCGCCGTTCTGGCTGATGATGCTTAACAGTTTCATCATGGCTTTTGGCATTACGGTGGGGAAAATTACCGTTTCTATGCTGTCAGCGTTTGCCATTGTCTGGTTTCGTTTTCCGCTGCGTAATCTGTTTTTCTGGATGATCTTTATCACCCTGATGCTGCCAGTTGAGGTGCGTATTTTCCCGACGGTGGAAGTGATTGCCAATCTGAAAATGCTCGACAGCTACGCGGGTCTGACCCTGCCGCTGATGGCCTCAGCGACTGCCACCTTTCTGTTTCGCCAGTTCTTTATGACGCTGCCGGACGAGCTGATTGAAGCGGCGCGCATCGACGGCGCTTCACCGATGCGCTTTTTCCGCGACATCGTGCTGCCGCTGTCGAAAACCAATCTCGCGGCGCTGTTCGTCATCACTTTCATCTACGGCTGGAACCAGTACCTGTGGCCGTTGCTGATTATTACCGACGTTGATCTCGGCACCGCCGTTGCGGGGATTAAAGGCATGATCGCCACCGGGGAAGGCACCACTCAGTGGAATCAGGTGATGGCGGCGATGCTGCTGACCCTGATTCCCCCCGTCGTTATCGTTTTAGCCATGCAGCGCGCGTTTGTACGCGGCCTGGTGGACAGTGAGAAGTAGGAAATTTTATGGCTGGTTTGAAATTACAGGCAGTAACCAAAAGCTGGGACGGCAAAACCCAGGTCATACAGCCGTTAACGCTGGATGTGGCGGATGGCGAGTTTATTGTGATGGTTGGGCCGTCCGGCTGCGGTAAATCGACGCTGCTGCGTATGGTGGCCGGGCTTGAGCGGGTAACGAGCGGCGATATCTGGATTGACCGCCAGCGCGTTACGGAGATGGAGCCGAAAGACAGGGGCATTGCGATGGTGTTCCAGAACTACGCGCTCTACCCACACATGAGCGTAGAGGAGAACATGGCGTGGGGGCTGAAGATTCGCGGCATGGGCAAAGGGCATATTGCTGAACGGGTGAAAGAGGCGGCGCGGATTCTGGAGCTGGACGGTTTGCTCAAACGCCGTCCACGCGAGCTTTCCGGCGGTCAGCGCCAGCGTGTGGCAATGGGGCGTGCGATTGTGCGCGATCCGGCCGTCTTCCTGTTTGACGAGCCGTTGTCCAACCTTGACGCTAAATTGCGCGTCCAGATGCGCCTTGAGTTACAACATCTGCATCGCCGCCTGAAAACCACCTCGCTGTACGTGACGCACGATCAGGTCGAAGCGATGACGCTCGCCCAGCGGGTGATGGTGATGAACAAAGGCGTGGCGGAGCAAATCGGTACGCCGGTAGAGGTGTATGAGAAGCCCGCCAGCCGCTTTGTGGCGAGCTTTATCGGCAGCCCGGCGATGAACCTGCTGGAGGGGCGCATCAGCGCCGCAGGCACCCATTTTGAGCTGGAGAGCGGGATGGCGCTGCCCGTTAACTGGAACTATCGTCGCTATGCCGGGCGGAAAATGACGCTGGGTATCCGTCCTGAGCATATTGCGCTAAGCTCGCAGGCGGAAGGCGGCGTACCGCTGGTGATGGACACGCTGGAGATGCTGGGGGCGGATAACCTGGCGCACGGACGCTGGGGCGATCAAAAAATGGTCGTGCGGCTGGCGCATCAGCAACGTCCGACGGCAGGCGGCACGCTATGGCTGCATTTGCCGGAAAATCATCTGCATCTTTTCGATGGCGAAACAGGACAACGAGTATGAGTAACTGGCCTTATCCCCACATCGTCGCGCATCGCGGCGGCGGAAAACTCGCACCGGAAAACACGCTGGCGGCGATTGACGTGGGGGCGCGGTGCGGACACACGATGATTGAGTTTGACGTGAAGCTGTCGAAAGACGGCGAGATCTTTCTGCTGCATGACGACAACCTGGAGCGCACCAGTAACGGCTGGGGCGTGGCGGGGGAAGTCAACTGGCAGGATCTGCTGCGCGTTGATGCCGGGAGCTGGTTTAGCGGCAAGTTTAAAGGCGAGCCGTTGCCGCTGTTGTCTCAGGTAGCGGAACGCTGCCGCGAGCACGGCATGATGGCGAATATTGAAATTAAACCGACGACCGGCACCGGGCCATTGACGGGGAGAGTGGTGGCGCTGGCGGCGCGGGAGCTGTGGTCTGGAATGACCGCGCCTTTGCTTTCATCGTTTGAAATTGATGCGCTGGAAGCGGCGCAACAGGCGGCGCCAGAGCTACCGCGCGGTTTACTGCTGGATGACTGGCGTGACGACTGGCATGCGCTGACGACCCGGCTGGGCTGCGTCTCTGTTCATCTCAACCATAAATTGCTCGATGAAGCGCGGGTAAAAGCGCTCAGGGCGGCGGGACTGCGCATTCTGGTTTACACCGTCAACAAACCCCAGCGCGCGGCGGAACTGCTGCGCTGGGGCGTGGACTGCATCTGTACCGATGCCATTGATGTGATTGGGCCGGATTTTACTGCGGCGAGTTATTGAGCATATCGCCACTCTGTCGCTGGGGCAGCAGATGTTGCTGACCGCTGCTCTGGCGGGTTCCACCGCTTAACATACCGCCATTGTTGTTTGGTAAAACCTGCTCACGCACCTGGCCCTGCTGGACCCGCTGCGCGTTATTGTTCATCTGCGTTTGCAGATGCTGTTGCTGAAGCTGGGTCTGCGTTTTTAACTGCTGGTTAAGCATTCCTTTCTGCTGGGTCTGCTGCGTCTGCATTTGGGTTTGCATCCGCTGTTGACTCGGGATCTGATACCCCGGCTGATTCGGGTTATTCATGGTGTTGATGGGCTGCGCAAAGCCGGAAAACGGCAGTAGCGCCGCTAAAATTAAGAGTCGTTTCATCGTCTTTCCTCCTCTGGGGGGATCTATTAAGTTTACTCCTTTCCCGCCGCAACGATGATTATTTCAGAGTTATGCACCAGGCTTAGTGGGGGGCTGACCCCGTATCTCTGGAGAATAACGATGATGAAACCGACGTTTTTGCGCCGGGTAGCCATTGCTGCTCTGCTCTCAGGAAGTTGTTTTAGTGTTGTTGCCGCGCCGCCTGCGCCACCTCCGGTGTCATACGGTGTTGAAGAGGATGTTTTCCACCCTGTTCGTGCGAAGCAGGGGATGGTGGCATCCGTGGATGCGATGGCGACCCAGGTTGGCGTCGATATCCTTAAGCAAGGGGGAAATGCCGTCGATGCGGCGGTTGCCGTTGGCTATGCGCTGGCGGTGACGCATCCGCAGGCAGGGAACCTCGGCGGCGGGGGTTTTATGCTGCTGCGCACCAAAGACGGGAACACTACGGCGATCGACTTCCGCGAAATGGCGCCAGCCAATGCCACCCGCGATATGTTCCTGGACGATCAGGGCAATCCTGACAGTAAAAAATCGCTGACGTCGCACCTGGCGACCGGTACGCCGGGCACTGTGGCCGGATTCTCGCTGGCGCTGGAGAAATACGGCACCCTGCCGCTCAACAAAGTGATACGCCCGGCGATGAAACTTGCGGATGAGGGATTCGTCGTCAACGATGCGCTGGCGGATGACCTGAAAACCTACGGTAGTGAGGTGCTGCCGAATTATGAAAACAGCAAGGCCATTTTCTGGAAAGACGGCGAACCGCTGAAGAAGGGCGACAAGCTGGAGCAGAAAAACCTGGCGAAAAGTCTGGAGATGATTGCTGAGAATGGCCCGGATGCCTTCTACAAAGGGGCAATAGCTGACCAGATCGCACAGGAGATGCAGAAGAACGGGGGGCTTATCACCAAAGAGGATCTGGCGGCTTACAAAGCGGTAGAACGCACGCCGATTAGCGGCGACTATCGCGGGTATCAGGTCTTTTCGATGCCGCCTCCGTCCTCCGGCGGCATTCATATCGTGCAGATCCTCAATATCCTTGAAAACTTCGACATGAAGAAATACGGGTTTGGCAGCGCCGATGCCATGCAGATAATGGCTGAAGCGGAGAAATATGCCTATGCCGATCGGTCGGAGTATCTCGGCGACCCGGATTTTGTGAAGGTGCCGTGGCAGGCGCTGACCAGTAAAGCGTATGCGAAATCCATCGCCGATCAGATAGATATCAATAAAGCCAAACCGTCCAGCGAGATTCGCCCCGGTAAACTGGCGCCGTACGAAAGCAATCAGACCACCCACTTCTCGGTGGTGGATAAAGACGGCAACGCGGTGGCCGTCACCTACACCCTGAACACCACGTTTGGTACCGGGATTGTGGCGGGAAACACCGGAATTCTGCTCAACAATGAGATGGATGACTTCTCCGCGAAACCTGGCGTACCAAACGTTTACGGTCTGGTGGGCGGCGATGCTAACGCCGTAGGGCCGAAGAAACGTCCGCTGTCGTCAATGTCGCCAACCATTGTGGTGAAAGATGGCAAAACCTGGCTGGTGACAGGCAGCCCTGGCGGTAGCCGGATTATTACCACCGTGCTGCAAATGGTGGTCAACAGCATCGATTTCGGGATGAATGTCGCTGAGGCGACCAACGCACCGCGTTTCCATCATCAGTGGCTGCCGGATGAGCTGCGCGTGGAAAAGGGCTTTAGCCCGGATACGCTGAAACTCCTGGAACAGCGTGGGCAAAAAGTCGCGCTGAAAGAAGCGATGGGCAGCACCCAGAGCATCATGGTCGGGCCGGATGGTTCGCTGTACGGCGCGTCTGACCCGCGCTCAGTCGATGATTTAACGGCGGGGTATTGAGGATAACGGCCCTCTTCGGTGGAAGGGGGCTTGACTTATTAGACATAATTTTGGGAAGGATTATAAAATTCAAGGCTAAAGAAGTTGTTGTTGATTTTTAAGGAAGTCAAAACCATTTTGGGAAACTCTGTAGCGTGGTCTTGATTTGTCCTTACCGTATACGACATCAACTAATCCGTGATTAACCAGAATAGTTACGATATTAGCAACGTTACTAAATCCAGGAATGTTTCTGGTAGTAAGGGTACGATCCAGAACCATCCAGTTCCAGTTAATGTCTTTTTCTGCCATAACTTTCAATACGTTAAACTCAATTATAGTTATTGTCATATATAACTATTTGATTTTTATTTATTGCTCTTTACCTTTTTAAAGGTGTTTTTTTGTGATGCATTAGATAATTCCTAATGATTCTGGAAGGTTTCTAACATATTCTGCTTTATCACTTGTATATTTTTTTGATAAATTTTTAAATATATTAGCCATGTTGTCTCTATCTTCATGGTTTAAGGATTGCAGTTCAGCTGAAATACCTTCCATTGCTTCTACAGCGCAGTCAGGATCAAGCAAATCAGGGCTGGTAAACTCCAAAAATATAGCCAGATCGACAATGATTTTTGCAAGTTTCACTTCACTGTTCTTTAACAATTTTCACCTCTATATTTTTGATTCCCAATTCATCAAACATCTTTTGTGCGCGACTTGCTTGAGTTTGATTTGGTACTTCCCAACGTCCTGTCATTTTGTTATTGTTCAATGCCTCGGACTGTCTTATTGCTTGATCTTTAGCTTTTTGAGTCGTAACTACAGATATCTTCCTGTCTATCATTACATTTCCATCAACTCCATCAAAGCGAACCTGCCTGCTATTATTTTTTGTATCGGTTCTATCTATGGTTGGTGCTTGACCTTTTTGAGTATTAATGTTTGAACGAGCACCAGTAGCTGAATCGTTATAATTTCTTGCTCTTTGACTCATTTCTGCATTTTCATCAACCCATTTAACCTTTTTTAATTCCTCTAACTGCCTTAGGTTGGGTTGTTTTCTTGCAAAGAGTATAGATGCAGCAGCAATACCCAGTCCAATTGTTTTTTCATTAAGCACCTGCTCGTAACCAGCAGGTGCATCGCCACCTAATTTATCCGCAGTGGCCCTGAACCCCTCTATATTCCCATTGTAAACGCCGCCTGCGGCAAGCAGTCGGCCGACAGCTTTACTGTTGAGGGTTTTCAATCCCGGATTGACCGGGGGGATAAACAGGCGGTTGTAGTTCTCGGGCAACGCCAGGTAGCTAAACTCAGTGTCGGCAATAAGGTGTTTGCAGAGGATATATTCATAGCTGATGGTTATTGTTTCTGTATCTAAATTATTTTCGCTGAATTGGTGTTGAATACCTGATAGAAATGCTCCCCGCAGTTGAATATAATAATACTTCTCCCATCTACCGAATCTATTGATGCGGTAGAAATAAAACTCCATATACAACTGCTCGTTGTTGTTAATAGCATTAACAAACAACGGCGTGCTTTTATCGATCAGTTTACAAAATCGCAGTCCGTGCAAATGAGAACCTTTACCAGTACTGGTTATGCTATTCGAGAGTGAAAATACGAAAATTTCATCCTCGTGTCCGGTTTGCCAGCGGTTGCCCACTGAGGCTATCGTTCCACATCCGGCAGAAATAGCGCCCTGCTGTTGTCCTGAAACCGTCAGGTAGACGATATCACTCATTCCATTCAAATCCTTCTGTTACGTGCTGTCGTAAATAATGGCGTCGCTTGCTCCTTATCCATTTCTTTATTTACGCCTGATGACGTCGTTCGTATACAGAAGAAACGAAAACTTTCACTTTTAGACTAATGCTTTGAGGGTAATCTTATTGGATGTGATATGCAGGATAAATATATCTGTATATATGATAAATTGTGGTGATTAGTATGGGATTTTCCTGGGGTTATTATTGCAATACTGGAGGGGACTTATCGGGTCGTTCTAACTGCTGGCTCACTTTCGCTGGTGCAATCCGAATCGGTGTTCTGAACGGTTGCTATGGTGAGTTGCAGTCAGAACTAATATTATAAATTCTCTTTTTTTAGTCGCCTGTATCCTTGTTCAGAGACGTGGTAGTGAGGCATGGACTTATGCCCGCTATCTTCAATATTTACCAGACCCTCGCTAGCCAATTTATTCACAATATTAACGACATTGCTGAACCCCGGGATTATTTTCATGGAAAGCGTGCGATCCAGATTCATCCAGTTCCAGTTAATATCTTTTTCGGCCATAACTTTTAGTACGTTAAGTTCAGTTTCAGTTATCATAGTTAATTGTATCCGGGTAAGCTTAGCTTCGTGCTTTTTTGCTCTCTTCGTAGTCTTTTAAATATTTCTCCAGCGGCCAGGTAGTACCTAAATCAAAGATTTCACCGCTATCTTTATCGATGATGAAAGGAGTGTTTCCTGCCAGACGGGAAGCGTTGTCTCCGGTTTTGAGATACTCCATTGATTCGAAACAAAAAAACCAACCTTCTGTAAATCTTCCGTGGAGTGTGATGACGACAGGGGCATCTGTATCGTGAAGATACTTATTGGCTTTGTTTATGGCTTCTTTGTAAGTGATCATTAGCATTCCCCTTAAAGCGCATAACTTTATTATCTGGATTTCTACTTTTTCCGCTCAAGCCCAATATATTCTACAAAACCTTCTCCTGAATAAATATTCATTCTTATTCTAAGTATGTCTATTGTATCTTTTGCTCGCTCTTTAGGAATGAACAGCACAAAAACTCTGTCGTCACCATCAATAATTACTCCTGAAGCCAATTGTGAAAATATATTGTCTGGCAATATATAATCACCCAATGTCTTTCTGCTAATTTCTTTTGCTTTTTGTTCTAAAATGTCTAAAGGTATTTTTTTCATTCTATGGTCTCCATTCTGGGCTAATTAAATCGCCATCAGGTGAAAAGTTGAACCTGCGTCCATAAGGATCAGATATAGAACTCTTACTATTCAAATTGTGATCCTTAAATATCTTCAAAATCGCTCTATCACCAAGAGAAGATCTTAATGTTCCATCTGGATGAACATGGCTGGACCATCGCCAACCTTTAGCAGCAAGCTCTTCAGCTTCAACAATGCCTATTGGTACTCCGGTTGCATTTCCGCGAATAATCAATCTTCTACCACCTGTTGTAAACATTGCAAACTCGTCGCCTGTAGCTGCACTAAGCGCTGCTAAATCATTCTGCCCAAAGCCTTTGGTTACAATAATTCTTGAGCCCATTTTGGGCAATTGTGTCAGCGTTTTTGTTTGTGCAACACTCAAGTCTTCAGCACCAGCGGCAATTGCGCGGTAATTTTGTCCTGTTGTTGCAATGGTAGTGGTGTCAATGCTATCTGGAACTGATAGTGTCTTCCAGACTTTTGCCTGTCCGAACTTTTCCACCTCCGAAGCTAATCCTAACCGCCCCATACCAAAGACAGAAGCGATTGATGCTAAGGCTATTATGGTTCCTTTCGTTTGATCATTCAGGACGTGATCATATCCCTTAATCGCATCTCCTCCCAACTTTTCTGCCGTTTCCCTGAAACCTTCGATATTCCCGTTGTAGATACCTCCGGCGGCAAGCAATCTGCCAACCCCTTTGCTGTTTAACGTTTTGAGGCTATTATCTGCGGGTGTTTTTGGACGGGGGATAAATAGACGGTTGTAGTTCTCGGGCAAGGCCAGGTAGCTAAACTCAGTGTTGGCAATAAGGTGTTTGCAGAGGATATATTCATAGCTGATGGTTATTGTTTCTGTATCTAAATTATTTTCGCTGAATTGGTGTTGAATACCTGATAGAAATGCTCCCCGCAGTTGAATATAATAATACTTCTCCCATCTACCGAATCTATTGATGCGGTAGAAATAAAAATCCATATACAACTGCTCGTTGTTGTTAATAGCATTAACAAACAACGGTGTACTTTTATCGATCAGTTTACAAAATCGCAATCCGTGTAAATGAGAACCTTTACCAGTACTGGTTATGCTATTCGAGAGTGAAAATACGAAAATTTCATCCTCGTGTCCGGTTTGCCAGCGGTTGCCCACTGAGGCTATCGTTCCACATCCATCGGAAATAGCACCTTACAGCTCCCCTGCAATTGTCAGGTAGACAATATTTCCCATTATTATCTTATCCTTTAATAACGGCATGCTAAATGTATTAGCCGTGAATCCTTTCTTTATTATCTGTTTACGCTCTATTCTCAGATTCGTATACAGAGTTAATAAATGTTTTCACTTTAGCCAAATATTATTGAGGATATTCTGAATTGGGCAGGACTACTTTTAATTACGGGATATTCCCCTCTCCTGGAGAGAGGGGAGGCGAAAATTACTTCACCCGCGCCATAAAGTATGCGTCGACATACTCACCGTTACGCAGTGCGTACTTCTTGCCGGTGCCTTCAATCTCAAAACCATGCTTCTTGTAGACCGCCACGGCGGGTTCATTATCGACAAATACCGTTAGCTCAATACGCTCCACGCGCAGCCAGTTATCGCACATGTCGATCATGGTACGGAGCAGCGCGCTGGCGACCCCACGGTTTTGCCACCGCGCATCAACACTGATGCCAAAATCGGCGACATGGCTGCGGCGCGGACGCTGGATGACCGCAATGGTGAGATGTCCAACGACAGTATCGTCAATACAGGCGACCAGCTGTTTGATGCCGGGCTGGTCGGCTAGCCGCTCCTGCCACATCGCACTGGAAGGATGAGGAACCTGTAGCGTGTTGTGATACACCTCCGGCTGGGCATGGATCTGACGAATTGCGTCGTAATCTTTTGATTCCGCGTGGCGTATCACTATCTCGCTCATTTCTGTGTCCTTAGCAGGTTAAAAGTCCTTTTAAACATCATTGACTTTAAAAACGGAGTCAACTGCATTTTTTTGCAAAAAGTATTGGACAAGTGCGAATGAGAATGATTATTATTGCTCTGCGTTCAGGGAGACCCTTGCGGAGAACCTGAAAGCACGACATTGCTCACATTGCTTCCAGTATTACTTTAGCCAGCCGGGTGCTGGCTTTTTTTTTGAGCTGGGTGTTCGGCCTGGCTTACTTGTCATTTTGTCCCCGGGAAGTGCTCGTGCTCCTCACGTACATTTAGTACGCTCCGGGCCCTGCGCGCTTGCCGTGAACAAACTGACCGCGACGCCGACGACCGATCTTGAGGCTTCTTCTTTTGTAGGCCGGATAAGGCAAAGCCGTCATCCGGCAATGGTTCTTGTGACGCCGGATGGCGCTTATGCTTATCCGGCCTACGATCGTTTCACCGCTATTTCCCACATGTTGTTTGCGCTATGGTGTATGCAATCACCTTTCAAAAAGGACACTCCCATGACCTTACACTGCGCATTTATTGGATTTGGTAAAAGCACCACCCGCTACCATCTGCCGTATGTTCTTAACCGTAAAGGCAGCTGGCATGTTGCGCATATCTTCCGCCGTCGCGCGAAGCCGGAAGAGCAGGCGCCGATCTACTCGCATATTCACTTCACCAGCGATCTTGATGAAGTGCTGAACGATCCGCAGGTAAAACTGGTGATCGTCTGTACCCATGCGGACAGCCATTTTGACTACGCCCGGCGCGCGCTGGAGGCGGGAAAAAACGTGCTGGTGGAAAAACCGTTTACGCCAACGCTTGCCGAGGCGAAAGTGTTGTTCGAACTGGCGCGGAGCAAAGGGCTGACCGTCACGCCGTACCAGAACCGCCGCTTTGACTCCTGTTTCCTGACTGCCAAAAAAGCGATTGAGAGCGGCAAACTGGGCGAGATTGTTGAAGTTGAAAGCCACTTTGATTACTACCGACCGGTTGCGGAAACCAAACCTGGCCTGCCACAGGACGGCGCGTTTTATGGCCTCGGCGTGCATACGATGGATCAAATTATTTCGCTGTTCGGACGCCCGGACCATGTGGCCTATGACATCCGCAGCCTGCGCAATAAAGCCAACCCGGATGATACGTTCGAAGCGCAGTTGTTTTACGGCGATCTGAAAGCCATCGTTAAAACCAGCCATTTAGTGAAGATCGATTACCCGAAATTTATCGTTCATGGCACCAGAGGCTCGTTTGTGAAGTACGGCATCGACCAGCAGGAAACCAGTCTGAAGGCCAATATTATGCCCGGCGAACCGGGGTTTGCGGCGGATGATTCTGTCGGCCTGCTGGAATACGTTAATGACGAAGGCGTGACGGTGAAAGAAGAGATGAAACCGGAGGTCGGCGACTATGGTCGCGTTTATGACGCCCTGTTCGAGACCCTCACGCATGGCGTGCCAAATTACGTCAAGGAATCTGACGTTCTCACCAACCTTGAGATCCTTGAGCGGGCGTTTGAACAGGCGTCTCCGGCCACAGTAACCCTTGCGAAATAAACAAAATCAACGCTTCTGGGCTTGTTCATAATTTTTGAACAGAGGAGTCAATTTTCACCCTCTATGATCCCGTCTGGTTTGGGTTCACACTTACTCCATCGAAAACATCTGGGGGGTGAATACAATGATCTACTTACGCAAAGCAAACGACCGTGGTCATGCGAATCATGGCTGGCTGGATTCCTGGCATACTTTCTCTTTTGCAAACTACTATGACCCTAACTTTATGGGCTTCTCGGCACTGCGCGTGATTAACGATGACGTTATTGAAGCAGGACAGGGCTTTGGGACGCACCCGCATAAAGATATGGAAATCCTGACCTATGTGCTGGAAGGCGCAGTGGAACACCAGGACAGCATGGGTAACAAAGAGCAGGTTCCTGCCGGTGAGTTCCAGATAATGAGCGCCGGGACGGGCATTCGTCACTCGGAATACAACCCGAGCAATACCGACCGCCTGCGTTTGTATCAGATTTGGATCATGCCGCAGGAAAACGGGATTACGCCGCGTTACGAGCAGCGTCGTTTTGACGCCGTACAGGGCAAACAGCTGGTGCTGTCGCCGGATGCGCGCGACGGTTCGCTGAAAGTGAATCAGGATATGGAGCTGTACCGTTGGGCGCTGCTGAAAGACGAACAGTCGGTACACCAGATCTCCGCCGAACGCCGCATCTGGATTCAGGTGGTGAAAGGTAACGTCACCATTAACGGCACCAAAGCGTCTACCAGCGACGGTCTGGCGATTTGGGATGAGCAGGCGATCTCCATCCATGCCGACAGCGATAGCGAAGTGTTGTTGTTCGACCTGCCGCCAGTATAAAAATACACGTCATCCTTCAAGCCGCATCTTTGTTGGCTTCCTGGCTCACCCCGGTCGCGTACTCGATGTACGCTTCCGGGGATTTAATGAGGGACATCCTTGTCCCTCACCAGAGGCAACCTTCGGTTGTTCAAATTCGTTCCTGACGAATTTGTCACTGCGTCGCCGCCTTGATGCAACTCGAATGATTTAGTGTATTTCTCACAATACAAAAACAACCTTAGTTTTCTCTGCGAAGGTTCATGCACGTCCGTGGTAAACTGGGGAAATCTATCCCTTTTATGCCTTTCAGGACGATGAAAAAGAAAAGACCCGTACTTCAGGATGTGGCTGACCGCGTAGGCGTGACCAAAATGACGGTCAGCCGTTTTCTGCGTAACCCGGAGCAGGTCTCCGTCGCGCTGCGGGGCAAGATCGCTGCTGCACTTGATGAACTGGGTTACATTCCCAATCGTGCTCCCGATATTCTTTCTAACGCGACCAGCCGTGCGGTGGGCGTTCTGCTGCCGTCGTTAACCAACCAGGTTTTCGCCGAGGTGTTACGCGGAATTGAGACCGTCACCGATGCCCACGGCTATCAGACGATGCTGGCGCACTACGGCTATAAGCCGGAAATGGAACAGGAACGTCTGGAGTCGATGCTGTCATGGAACATTGACGGGCTAATCCTCACTGAACGTACCCATACGCCGCGCACGCTCAAAATGATTGAAGTCGCGGGCATTCCGGTGGTGGAGCTGATGGACAGCAAATCACCATGCCTCGATATCGCCGTCGGTTTTGACAACTTTGAAGCCGCTCGTCAGATGACCGCCGCGATTATCGCGCGCGGCCATCGTCATATCGCCTATCTGGGGGCGCGCCTCGACGAACGTACTATCATCAAACAGAAGGGCTATGAACAGGCCATGCTGGACGCCGGACTGGTGCCCTACAGCGTGATGGTGGAGCAATCGTCGTCTTACTCTTCCGGGATTGAGCTGATCCGCCAGGCAAGACGTGAATACCCACAACTGGACGGTATTTTCTGTACCAACGATGACCTTGCCGTCGGGGCGGCGTTCGAATGCCAGCGTTTAGGGCTCAAAATTCCTGATGATATGGCGATTGCCGGTTTCCACGGCCACGACATTGGTCAGGTGATGGAACCGCGTCTGGCCAGCGTACTCACGCCGCGTGAGCGGATGGGCAGTATCGGCGCAGAGCGCCTGCTGGCGCGCATACGCGGTGAAGCGGTGACGCCTAAAATGTTAGATTTAGGTTTCACCTTGTCACCGGGTGGATCTATTTAGTCCAACAAATTTGAAGTAGCTCACACTTATTCACTTCTGCCACGAATGGATATTGCTTCTATTCTGGTCCGGCCGGACAATGTTACCGATAACAGTTACCCGTAACAATTCCTGATCCTTGTACTGTGGGGGCACCACTTTGAGCACGACTAACCATGATCACCACATTTACGTTCTGATGGGCGTATCAGGCAGTGGCAAATCCGCTGTCGCCAGCGAAGTGGCGCATCAGCTGCATGCCGCGTTTCTTGATGGCGATTTTCTCCATCCGCGTTGCAACATCATGAAAATGGCCTCCGGCGAGCCGTTGAATGACGACGACCGCAAGCCGTGGTTACAGGCGCTGAACGATGCGGCGTTTGCGATGCAGCGAACCAATAAAGTATCGCTGATTGTCTGTTCCGCACTGAAAAAACACTATCGCGACCTGCTGCGCGACGGTAACCCAAACCTGTCTTTCATCTACCTGAAAGGGGATTTTGACGTTATCGAAAGCCGCCTGAAGGCACGTAAAGGCCACTTCTTTAAAACGCAGATGCTGGTAACTCAGTTTGACACGCTGGAAGAGCCGGGCGCTGACGAGAGCGATGTACTGGTGGTGAATATCGATCAGCCGCTGGAAGGTGTCGTGGCAAGCACCATTGAGGTCATTAACAAAGGCAGTAAGTAGTGAGTACATTAACGCTTGTTTTAACAGCAGTAGGTTCTGTTTTACTGCTGCTGTTTTTAGTGATGAAGGCGCGTATGCACGCCTTCGTTGCTTTGATGGTGGTGTCTATTGGCGCAGGTCTCTTTTCCGGTATGCCGCTCGATAAAATCGCGGCGACGATGGAAAAAGGGATGGGCGGTACGCTTGGCTTCCTGGCGATTGTCGTCGCACTGGGTGCCATGTTCGGCAAAATTTTGCATGAGACGGGCGCAGTCGATCAGATTGCCGTCAAAATGCTCAAATCTTTCGGCCACAGCCGCGCGCATTACGCAATTGGTCTGGCGGGGCTGATTTGCGCGCTGCCGCTGTTCTTTGAAGTCGCCATTGTGCTGCTGATCAGCGTCGCATTCTCTATGGCGCGCCATACCGGAACAAACCTTGTGAAGCTGGTCATTCCGCTGTTTGCGGGCGTGGCGGCGGCTGCGGCGTTTCTGCTGCCCGGGCCTGCGCCGATGCTGCTGGCGTCCCAAATGCACGCTGATTTTGGCTGGATGATCCTGATTGGTCTGTGCGCGGCAATCCCTGGTATGATCATCGCCGGGCCGCTGTTTGGTAATTTCATTGGCCGCTATGTGGAACTGCACGTCCCGGACGACATTACCGAACCGCATCTGGGCGAAGGTAAAATGCCGTCGTTTGGCTTCAGTCTCTCGCTGATCCTGCTGCCGCTGGTGCTGGTGGGGCTGAAAACGATCGCCGCGCGCTTTGTCGCGGAAGGTTCCAGCGCTTACGAATGGTTTGAGTTTATCGGCCACCCGTTCACCGCGATTCTGGTGGCGTGCCTGGTGGCAATCTATGGCCTGGCGGTGCGTCAGGGGATGGCGAAAGATAAAGTCATGGCAATCTGCGGTCAGGCGCTGCAACCGGCGGGCATTATTCTGTTGGTGATTGGCGCAGGTGGCGTGTTCAAGCAGGTTCTGGTGGATTCCGGCGTTGGCCCGGCGCTGGGCGAAGCGTTAACCGGCATGGGCTTGCCGATTGCCATCACCTGCTTCGTGCTGGCGGCAGCGGTGCGTATCATTCAGGGTTCCGCGACCGTCGCGTGCTTAACGGCGGTGGGGCTGGTGATGCCGGTGGTGGAACAACTGAACTTCTCCGGCGCGCAGATGGCGGCATTGTCTATCTGTATCGCGGGCGGTTCTATCGTGGTCAGCCACGTAAACGACGCCGGTTTCTGGCTGTTCGGTAAATTCACTGGCGCGACCGAAGCGCAAACGCTGAAGACCTGGACGATGATGGAAACTATTCTCGGCACCGTCGGCGCGATTGTTGGTATGATTGCGTTCCAGCTTCTGAGCTGAGTCTTGTTGCCCGGTGGCGCGCCGCTTACCGGGCCTACAAGTGAGCACATATCCACACCGTAGGCCGGGTAAGCGTCACCCGGCTTTTTTACATCCTCAGCCTTTCATCCACATCCGAATGCCGTCCAGGAACATCTGGGTCGCCATCATCACCAGAATCAACCCCATCAGACGTTCCAGCGCGTTAACCCCTTTCTCACCCAGCAGACGCAGGAACAGCGACGATTGCAGCAGAATCACAAACGTGCCGCCCCAGGCGATCAGCAGAGCGATGACCAGATGCCCCATCTGGTTCGGATACTGATGCGATAACAGCATCAGCGTCGCCAGGATGGTCGGGCCCGCCACCAGAGGGATAGCCAGCGGTACGATAAACGGTTCTTCGCCCGCCGGGAGTCCGGCGCTGTTGCCTGATGCGCTGGGGAAAATCATTTTAATGGCGATCAGGAACAGAATAATCCCCCCGGAGATCGACACGGTTTCCGCCCGCAGGTTGAGAAAGGCCAAAATTTTCTCGCCCGCAAACAGGAAAATGAGCATCAGTAAAAGCGCAATAAACAGCTCGCGAACCATAATCGCCCGGCGGCGCTTTGGTTCGGTATGTTTCAGTACGGACATGAAAATGGGCAGGTTTCCGAGTGGATCCATAATCAGGATCAATAAAACTGCCGCTGAAATGATTTCATTCATAACTCAAATTCCCTGATAATTACTGCGGACTTTCTGCTTGCTTAGGAAGCGGGATAAGTCGCATTACTGATGGCTTCGCTATCATTGATTAATTTCACTTGCGACTTTGGCTGCTTTTTGTATGGTGAAGGAAGAACCAGTAGGACACTGGTTTGCATACACAGCACACATCTTTGCAGGAAAAAAACGCTATGAAAAATGTTGGTTTTATCGGCTGGCGCGGTATGGTCGGCTCTGTACTCATGCAACGCATGGTTGAAGAGCGCGACTTCGATGCCATTCGCCCTGTTTTCTTTTCTACTTCCCAGCTTGGGCAGGCAGCGCCGACGTTCGGCGGTACGCCCGGCGGCACACTTCAGGATGCCTTTGATCTCGACGCGTTGAAGGCGCTTGATATCATTGTGACCTGTCAGGGCGGCGATTATACCAACGAAATCTATCCAAAGCTCCGTGAAAGCGGCTGGCAGGGCTACTGGATTGACGCGGCATCCTCGCTGCGCATGAAAGACGACGCCATCATTATTCTTGATCCGGTTAATCAGGATGTCATTACCGACGGCCTGAACAACGGCATTAAAACCTTCGTCGGCGGTAACTGTACCGTCAGCCTGATGCTGATGTCGCTGGGCGGTCTGTTTGCTAATGACCTGGTGGACTGGGTTTCTGTTGCGACTTACCAGGCGGCGTCTGGCGGCGGCGCGCGTCATATGCGCGAACTGCTGGCGCAGATGGGCCACTTGTACGGTCACGTAGCCGATGAGCTGGCGACCCCTTCTTCCGCGATCCTCGACATTGAGCGCAAAGTGACGACCCTGACCCGCAGCGGCGACCTGCCGGTTGATAACTTTGGCGTACCGCTGGCGGGCAGCCTGATTCCGTGGATCGACAAACAGCTCGATAACGGCCAGAGCCGCGAAGAGTGGAAAGGCCAGGCGGAAACCAACAAAATTCTCAACACCTCTTCCGTGATCCCGGTGGATGGTCTGTGCGTGCGCGTCGGCGCGCTGCGCTGCCACAGCCAGGCGTTCACCATTAAACTGAAAAAAGACGTGTCTGTTCCGACCGTGGAAGAACTGCTGGCCGCGCACAACCCGTGGGCGAAAGTGGTGCCCAACGATCGTGACATTACCCTGCGTGAGTTAACCCCGGCTGCCGTTACCGGCACGCTCACCACGCCGGTTGGCCGCCTGCGTAAGTTGAACATGGGGCCGGAGTTCCTCTCCGCCTTTACCGTTGGCGACCAGCTGCTTTGGGGCGCGGCAGAACCGCTTCGCCGTATGCTGCGTCAGCTGGCGTAATTGTGGATGGCCTGGTGGCGCGATGCTTATCAGGCCCACCAATAACGTGAATCATCAGGCCGGATAACGCATCGCCGCCATCCGGCAAACAAAACAGAGTTTAAATGTTGGGTGCTGAGTCACCCTTTTTTTTGCGTAATACAGGAGTAAGCGCAGATGTTCCAATATTTACCAGGAGTAAGATAAAGCATTGGCTATTCTTTAAGGGTGTCTTAATACCGGAGGTATTAAGCCTTAGCCTGAAGGTGGGACGGGGCAGAGAGGATGCACATTGGTGCTGCGCCGTTCAGGTCAAAGAAGTGTCACAACCTGATGTCGAAGATCAGTTGGAAGGGGTGACACCATAAAACAGGAAGACAGCCATGTCCGATCGTATCGATAGAGACGTGATTAATGCGCTAATTGCGGGCCATTTTGCGGACCCTTTTTCCGTACTTGGTATGCACCAAACCACCGCGGGACTGGAAGTCCGCGCCCTATTGCCTGATGCCACCGAAGTGTGGGTGATTGAACCGAAAACCGGACGTAAAGTCGGCAAACTGGAATGTATCGACTCACGCGGTTTTTTTAGCGGTGTGCTCCCCCGACGCAAAAATTTCTTTCGCTATCAGCTCGCTGTTGTCTGGCATGGACAGCAGAATCTGATTGACGATCCTTACCGTTTTGGCCCGCTGATCCAGGAAATGGATGCCTGGTTGCTGTCTGAAGGCACGCATTTACGCCCGTATGAAACGCTGGGCGCACATGCCGACACAATGGACGGCGTTACTGGAACCCGTTTTTCCGTCTGGGCGCCGAATGCCCAGCGCGTCTCCGTCGTTGGGCAATTCAACTACTGGGATGGCCGCCGCCACCCGATGCGCCTGCGCAAAGAGAGCGGTATCTGGGAGCTGTTTATTCCCGGCGCGCAACACGGTCAGTTGTACAAGTTCGAGATGATCGATGCGCATGGCAAGCTGAGAATCAAAGCCGACCCGTATGCGTTTGAAGCGCAAATGCGCCCGGAAACGGCCTCGCTGATCTGCGGTCTACCGGAAAAAGTGGTGCAGACGGAAGAGCGCAAACAAGCCAACCGGTTCGATGCGCCTGTCTCCATCTATGAAGTGCATCTGGGCTCGTGGCGTCGTCATACCGATAACAATTTCTGGCTGAGCTACCGCGAACTGGCGGATCAGCTTATTCCATACGTAAAATGGATGGGCTTTACCCACCTCGAACTGCTTCCTGTTAATGAACATCCTTTTGATGGCAGCTGGGGCTACCAGCCGACCGGGCTGTATGCGCCGACCCGCCGTTTCGGCACGCGCGATGACTTCCGCTATTTCATCAATGCCGCTCATCAGGCGGGTCTGAACGTCATTCTTGACTGGGTGCCGGGCCACTTCCCGTCGGATGATTTTGGTCTGGCGGATTTCGATGGCACCAAACTGTATGAGCACAGCGACCCGCGCGAAGGGTATCACCAGGACTGGAACACGCTTATCTATAACTACGGGCGCCGTGAAGTCAGCAACTATCTGGTCGGGAACGCGCTTTACTGGATTGAGCGTTTCGGCATTGATGCGCTGCGTGTAGACGCCGTGGCGTCGATGATTTACCGCGACTACAGCCGCAAAGAAGGCGAGTGGATCCCCAACGAGTTCGGCGGGCGTGAGAACCTGGAAGCCATTGAGTTCTTACGCAATACCAACCGTATTCTGGGAGAGCAGGTGCCTGGCGCGGTGAGCATGGCCGAGGAGTCCACTGACTTCGCTGGCGTGTCCCGACCACAGGATATGGGCGGACTGGGTTTCTGGTACAAATGGAACCTGGGCTGGATGCATGACACGCTGGACTACATGAAGCTGGACCCGGTTCATCGCCAGTATCATCACGATAAGCTGACCTTCGGCATGCTCTACAACTACACCGAAAACTTTGTCCTGCCGCTGTCGCATGACGAAGTGGTGCATGGCAAAAAATCGATTCTCGACCGTATGCCTGGCGACGCCTGGCAGAAATTCGCCAACCTGCGCGCCTATTACGGCTGGATGTGGGCGTTCCCCGGTAAAAAACTGCTGTTTATGGGCAACGAGTTCGCCCAGGGGCGCGAGTGGAACCACGACGCCAGCCTTGACTGGCATCTGCTGGAAGGCGGCGACAACTGGCACCACGGCGTACAGCGGCTGGTGCGCGATCTCAACCATACCTATCGCCACCATAAAGCGCTGCATGAACTTGATTTTGACGCTTACGGTTTTGAATGGCTGGTGGTGGATGATAACGAACGTTCGGTGCTGATTTTTGTCCGCCGCGATAAAGTCGGCAATGAAATCATCGTCGCCAGCAACTTTACCCCGGTGCCGCGCCATGACTATCGTTTTGGCATCAATCAGCCAGGGAAATGGCGGGAGATTGTGAATACCGATTCTATGCACTACCACGGCAGCAATACCGGCAACGGCGGGGTGGTGCACAGCGACGAGATCGCCAGCCACGGCCGCCAGCACTCATTGAGTTTGACGCTGCCGCCGCTGGCCACCATCTGGCTTGTGCGGGAGGGTGAATGACGCAACTGGCAACCGGCAAAGCGACACCGCATGGCGCGACGTATGACGGTCATGGCGTCAACTTCACGCTCTTTTCGGCGCATGCGGAGCGCGTTGAACTGTGCGTGTTTGATGCGCTCGGCAATGAGCAGCGGTATGACCTGCCGGGGCGCAGCGGCGATATCTGGCACGGCTACCTTGCCGACGCCAGACCCGGCCTGCGCTACGGGTATCGCGTACACGGCCCGTGGCAACCCGCGCAAGGGCACCGCTTTAACCCGGCAAAACTGCTTATCGATCCCTGCGCTCGCCGCGTTGAAGGAGAGCTGAAGGATAACCCGCTGCTGCACGGCGGGTACGACGAGCCGGACCATCGTGATAATGCCGCCGTTGCCCTGAAGTGCGTTGTCACCGCCGACCGCTATGACTGGGAAGATGACGCCCCGCCGCGCACGCCGTGGGGCAACACGGTCATCTACGAAGCGCATGTGAAGGGGCTGACGTACCTGCATCCGGCGATCCCGTCAGAGATTCGCGGCACCTGGAAGGCGCTGGGCCATCCGGTGATGATCGCGTATTTCAAGCAGTTGGGCATTACCGCGCTGGAGCTGTTGCCGGTGGCGCATTTTGCCAGTGAACCGCGCTTACAGCGCCTGGGGCTGTCGAATTACTGGGGCTATAACCCGGTGGCGATGTTCGCGCTACATCCGGCTTATGCCTGCTCCCCGGAAACGGCGCTGGATGAGTTTCGCGATGCCATCAAAGCGCTGCATAAAGCCGGTATTGAAGTCATTCTTGATATTGTGCTGAACCATAGCGCGGAGCTGGATCTCGACGGGCCGCTCTTCTCCCTGCGCGGAATCGACAACCGTAGCTATTATTGGATCAAGGAGGATGGCGACTATCACAACTGGACCGGCTGCGGCAACACCCTCAATCTGAGCCATCCCGGCGTGGTGGAGTTTGCGTGCGAGTGCCTGCGCTACTGGGTTGAAACATGCCATGTGGACGGTTTTCGTTTTGATCTGGCCTCCGTGATGGGGCGTACCCCGGCGTTCCGTCAGGATGCGCCGCTGTTTACCGCCATCAACAATTGCCCGGTATTGTCGAGCGTGAAGCTCATTGCTGAGCCCTGGGATATCGGCGAAGGCGGCTATCAGGTGGGGAATTTCCCGCCGCCGTTTGCCGAGTGGAACGACCATTTCCGTGACGCGGCCCGCCGCTTCTGGTTGCAACGCAATCTGCCCCTCGGTGAGTTTGCCGGACGTTTCGCCGGTTCCAGCGATGTGTTTAAACGCCACGATCGCCTGCCCAATGCGTCCGTCAATCTGATCACCGCGCATGACGGTTTTACGCTGCGCGACTGTGTTTGTTTCAATCAGAAACACAATGAGGCGAACGGTGAGGAAAATCGGGACGGCACCAACAACAATTACAGTGATAATCATGGTAAAGAGGGATTAGGCGGCACGCTGGATTTGATTGAACGGCGGCGCGACAGCATTCATGCCCTGCTGACCACGTTGTTGCTCTCTCAGGGAACGCCGATGCTGCTGGCGGGCGATGAACACGGCCATAGCCAGCACGGCAACAATAACGCTTACTGCCAGGATAATGCATTAACCTGGCTGGACTGGCAGCAGGCAAACAGTGGGCTAACCACCTTTACCGCTGCATTGATTCATCTTCGCCAGCAGATACCGGCATTAGTGGGAAATCGCTGGTGGGAAGAAAATGACGGCAATGTTCGTTGGCTGAATAAAAATGCAGAGCCCTTAAGCGCGGGCGAGTGGGAAAACGGGCCGAAACAGATGCAGATCCTGCTTTCAGACCGCTTCCTTATCGCGATAAACGCCACGCTTGAGGTGACAGATATCGTTTTACCTGAAGGGGAGTGGCACGCTATTCCCCCATTCGCTGGAGAGGATAATCCGGTGATTACGGCTGTCTGGCAGGGACCTGCGCACGGACTGTGTGTGTTCCAGAGATGATAAAAAAGGAGTTAGTCATGGTGAGTTTAGAGAAGAACGATCGTGTAATGTTGGCGCGCCAGCTGCCATTAAAATCTGTTGCCCTGATCCTGGCCGGTGGCCGTGGTACACGCCTGAAAGATTTAACCAACAAACGTGCCAAACCTGCCGTGCACTTTGGCGGTAAGTTCCGCATCATCGATTTTGCCTTATCCAACTGTATTAACTCCGGGATCCGCCGCATTGGCGTGATTACGCAATACCAGTCTCATACTCTGGTACAGCATATTCAGCGCGGCTGGTCATTCTTCAGCGAAGAGATGAACGAATTCGTCGACCTGCTTCCCGCCCAGCAAAGGATGCAGGGCGAAAACTGGTATCGTGGAACGGCAGATGCCGTGACCCAGAACCTGGACATCATTCGTCGCTATAAAGCGGAATATGTGGTGATCCTCGCGGGCGATCATATCTACAAGCAGGACTACTCGCGCATGCTGATCGACCACTTCGAAAAAGGAGCGCGCTGCACCGTGGCGTGTATGCCGGTGCCGATTGAAGAGGCCACCGCGTTTGGCGTGATGGCGGTGGACGAGAGCGATAAGATCATCGAGTTTGTTGAAAAACCGGCGAATCCGCCAGCCATGCCTGGCGACGCGACGAAATCTCTCGCCAGCATGGGGATCTACATTTTCAATGCCGATTATCTGTATGAGTTGCTGGAGGAGGACGACAAAGACGACACCTCCAGCCACGATTTCGGTAAAGATATCATCCCAAAAATCACCAAAGCCGGTATGGCATATGCGCATCCATTCCCGCTGTCCTGCGTGCAGTCCGATCCCGAATCTGAACCTTACTGGCGCGATGTGGGTACGCTGGAAGCCTACTGGAAAGCCAACCTCGACCTGGCCTCGGTGACGCCGGAACTCGACATGTATGATCAGGACTGGCCGATCCGCACGCACATGGAGTCTCTGCCGCCTGCGAAATTTGTTCAGGATCGCTCCGGCAGCCACGGCATGACGCTCAACTCGCTGGTCTCCGGCGGGTGCATTATATCCGGTTCGGTGGTGGTGCAGTCCGTCCTGTTCCCGCGCGTGAGGGTGAACTCATTCTGTAACATCGATTCGGCAGTCCTGCTGCCAGAGGTCTGGGTTGGACGCTCATGCCGCTTGCGTCGTTGCATCATCGATCGCGCCTGCGTAATCCCGGAAGGTATGGTGATTGGCGAAAATGCGGAAGAAGATGCCCGTCGTTTCTACCGTTCAGAGGAAGGCATTGTGCTGGTCACGCGTGAAATGCTGCGCAAATTGCAGGTCAAACAGGAGCGATAATGCAGGTTTTACATGTATGTTCAGAGATGTTCCCCCTGCTCAAAACAGGTGGTCTGGCGGATGTGATTGGCGCGTTGCCTGCGGCACAGATTGCGGATGGTGTGGATGCTCGTGTGCTGCTTCCTGTATTTCCTGATATTCGTCGGGGTATCCCGGATGCGCAGGTAGTGACCCGGCGCGATACCTTTGCGGGAAGAATTACGCTCCTGTTCGGGCATTATAACGGCGTGGGAATCTACCTGATTGATGCGCCGCATCTGTATGACCGTCCGGGAAGCCCTTATCACGATACGAATTTATTCGCCTATACCGATAACGTCCTGCGGTTTGCGCTGTTGGGATGGGTGGGATGTGAAATGGCCTGCGGGCTTGATCCATTCTGGCGCCCGGATGTGGTGCATGCGCACGACTGGCATGCAGGCCTGGCGCCTGCGTATCTGGCTGCGCGCGGGCGTCCGGCGAAATCGGTGTTTACCGTACACAACCTGGCCTATCAAGGCATGTTTTATGCACATCACATGGATGACATCCAACTGCCATGGTCGTTCTATAACATGCATGGTCTGGAGTTTAACGGGCAGATTTCATTCCTGAAGGCGGGGTTGTATTACGCCGACCATATTACGGCGGTGAGCCCGACCTATGCGCGTGAAATTACCGAGCCGCAGTTCGCGTACGGGATGGAAGGCCTGCTGCGTCAGCGTCATCAGGAAGGGCGTCTGTCCGGCGTGCTGAATGGCGTGGATGAGAAAATCTGGAGCCCGGAAACGGATCTGCTGCTGGCGGCGCGCTATACGCGTGACTCGCTGGAGGAGAAAGCGGAGAACAAGCGCCAGCTACAGATTGCGATGGGGCTGAAAGTGGATGACAAAGCGCCGCTGTTCGCCGTGGTCAGCCGTCTGACCAGCCAGAAAGGGCTGGATCTGGTGCTGGAGGCGTTGCCGGGATTGCTGGAGCAGGGCGGGCAACTGGCGCTGCTGGGCGCGGGCGATCCGGTATTGCAGGAAGGATTTTTAGCGGCGGCGGCGGAACACCCAGGCCAGGTGGGCGTGCAGATCGGCTATCACGAAGCCTTCTCTCACCGCATCATGGGCGGGGCGGATGTCATTCTGGTGCCCAGCCGCTTTGAGCCGTGCGGCTTAACGCAGTTATACGGACTGAAGTACGGCACGCTGCCGCTGGTGCGGCGTACCGGTGGGCTTGCTGATACGGTGTCGGACAGTTCGCTGGAAAACCTGGCGGACGGCATCGCCAGTGGGTTTGTATTTGAAGATAGTAATGCCTGGTCTCTGTTACGGGCGATCCGGCGTGCTTTCGTGTTGTGGTCCCGACCTTCGCTCTGGCGGTTTGTGCAACGCCAGGCTATGGCCATGGATTTTAGCTGGCAAGTCGCGGCGAAGTCTTACCGCGAGCTTTACTATCGCTTGAAATAGTTATCCAGGAATCACCTATATGAATGCTCCATTTACTTATGCATCGCCCACTCTTAGCGTAGAAGCGCTTAAGCATTCTATTGCCTACAAACTGATGTTCACGATTGGTAAAGATCCGGTCATTGCCAATAAACATGAATGGCTGAACGCCACGCTGTTCGCGGTGCGCGATCGCCTCGTGGAACGCTGGCTGCGTTCTAACCGTGCTCAACTGTCGCAGGAAACCCGTCAGGTCTATTACCTGTCGATGGAATTTTTGATTGGCCGAACCCTCTCCAATGCCTTGTTATCGTTGGGTATTTACGACGATGTTAAAGGGGCGCTGGAAGCGATGGGGCTGGATCTCGAAGAACTGATTGATGAAGAGAACGACCCCGGTCTTGGCAACGGCGGTCTTGGCCGTCTGGCGGCGTGCTTCCTCGATTCGCTGGCGACCCTGGGCCTGCCGGGGCGCGGCTATGGGATTCGCTACGACTACGGCATGTTCAAGCAGAACATTGTCGAGGGGCGGCAGAAAGAGTCCCCGGACTACTGGCTGGAATACGGCAATCCGTGGGAGTTCAAACGCCATAATACGCGCTACAAAGTGCGTTTCGGCGGGCGAATTCAGCAGGAAGGCAAGAAAGCCCGCTGGATTGAAACCGAAGAGATTCTGGCGGTGGCCTATGACCAGATTATCCCGGGTTATGATACCGACGCCACCAACACGCTGCGCCTGTGGAGCGCTCAGGCCAGTAGCGAAATCAACCTTGGTAAATTTAACCAGGGCGACTATTTCGCGGCGGTAGAGGATAAAAACCACTCTGAAAACGTATCCCGCGTGCTCTACCCGGATGACTCCACCTATTCGGGACGCGAGCTGCGCCTGCGTCAGGAGTACTTCCTGGTTTCCTCAACGGTACAGGACATTCTGAGCCGCCACTACCAGCTGCATAAAACCTATGACAACCTGGCGGATAAAATCGCCATTCACCTCAATGATACTCACCCGGTGCTGTCGATCCCGGAACTGATGCGCTTGTTGATTGATGAGCACAAATTCAGCTGGGACGATGCGTTTGAGGTGTGCTGCCAGGTCTTCTCCTACACCAACCACACGCTGATGAGCGAAGCGCTGGAAACCTGGCCGGTGGATATGCTGGGTAAAATCCTGCCGCGTCATTTGCAGATCATCTTTGAGATTAACGACTACTTCCTGAAAACGTTGCAGGAGCAGTATCCCAACGATACTGCTCTGCTGGGGCGGGCGTCGATTATCGATGAGTCCAACGGTCGTCGCGTCCGTATGGCGTGGCTGGCGGTAGTGGTGAGCCATAAAGTGAATGGCGTGTCGGAGCTGCACTCTAACCTGATGGTGCAGTCGCTGTTTGCTGATTTTGCGAGTATCTTCCCGACCCGCTTCTGCAACGTGACCAACGGCGTGACGCCGCGCCGCTGGCTGGCGCTGGCGAACCCGTCGCTTTCTGAGGTGCTGGACGAAAATATCGGGCGCACCTGGCGTACGGATCTCAGCCAGCTAAGCGAACTACAGCAGCATTGCGATTTCCCGCTGGTGAATCACGCGGTGCGCCAGGCGAAGCTGGAAAACAAAAAACGGCTGGCAATACTCATCGCTCAGCAGTTGAACGTGGTGGTCAATCCGAAGGCGTTGTTTGATGTGCAGATTAAACGTATTCACGAGTACAAACGTCAGTTGATGAATGTGCTGCATGTGATTACGCGTTATAACCGCATCAAGGAAGATCCTGAGGCGGAATGGGTGCCACGCGTGAATATCTTTGCCGGTAAGGCGGCTTCGGCCTATTACATGGCGAAGCACATTATTCACTTGATCAATGACGTTGCTAAGGTGATCAACAACGATCCGCAGATTGGCGATAAGCTGAAAGTGGTGTTTATCCCGAACTACAGCGTGAGCCTGGCGCAGGTCATTATTCCTGCCGCCGACCTGTCTGAGCAGATTTCGCTGGCGGGTACGGAGGCGTCTGGCACCAGTAACATGAAGTTTGCGCTTAACGGCGCGCTGACCATCGGTACGCTGGACGGCGCAAACGTCGAGATGCTGGAGCATGTGGGGGCGGAGAATATCTTTATCTTTGGCAATACGGCGGAAGAGGTGGAAGAACTGCGCAAGCAGGGCTATAAACCGCGCGAGTATTACGAAAAAGATGCGGAGCTGCACCAGGTGCTGACACAGATCGGCAGCGGCGTGTTCAGCCCGGAAGAGCCGGGGCGCTACCGTGATCTGGTGGATTCGTTGATTAACTTTGGCGACCACTATCAGGTGCTGGCGGATTATCGTAGCTATGTTGATTGCCAGGATAAGGTGGATGAATTGTATCGTCATCCCGAAGAGTGGACCGCGAAAGCGATGCTCAATATCGCCAATATGGGGTATTTCTCTTCCGACAGGACGATCAAGGAGTATGCCGAAAATATCTGGCACATTGATTCGGTAAGGTTGTAACACGGGGCAGGACTAGCTGTAGGCCGGATAAGACGTTAGCCGCCATCCGGCAAAAGGCCCGGTGGCGCTGACGCTTACCGGGCCTGTGGACTGTTTTGTAGGCCGGATAAGGCGTAGCCGCCATCCGGTATTGTCATTACGACGCCAGCGACAACTGACGTTTGCCAATATATTCCGCCAGCCACTGGCTCACGCGGGACTGCTGCTCGGCGTTGAGCCACATCCCTTCTTTGGTGCGGCGCCACAACGCGTCGTCCGCACGACGTACCCATTCGTGATCCACCAGATACTTCAGCTCCGCTTCGTAAAGTTCGTGACCGAAATCTTCACCTAACTCAGCAACGGAGGTGGCTTCGCCGAGGATCCACTCGGTATTGCTGCCGTAGGTGCGGGAATAATGACGCGCCAGCGACTCCGTCAGGAACGGGTAGCGGCGGCGCAGTTTGGCCGCGTAATCTTCACGATCGCCGCCGATATCCCCGCCAGGAAGCACGCACTCTTTAGTCCAGGCCGGGCCAATACCCTGGTAATAGGACGACAGTTTTTCCATCGCGTGTTCGGCCAGCTTACGATAAGTGGTCAGCTTACCGCCGAATACCGACAGCAGCGGCGCTTTGCCGTTTTCATCGTGGATATCCAGCGTGTAGTCACGGGTGATCGCCTGCGGAGAATCGGACTCGTCGTCGCACAGCGGACGCACGCCGGAGTAGGTCCAGACGATATCGTCGCGACCCAGTTGTTTCTTGAAGTGCGCGTTATAGACTTTCAGCAGGTAATTGATTTCGCTTTCATCAATTTTCACTGCTTTCGGATCGCCTTTGTACTCAACGTCAGTGGTGCCGATGATTGAGAACTCATCCATCCACGGAATCACAAATACGATACGCTTATCTTCGTTTTGCAGGATATAAGCCTGTTTCTGCGTATGCACGCGCGGCACCACAATGTGGCTGCCTTTGATCAGACGAATGCCGTAGGGTGAAGGCAGGTGCATACCGTCGTCGAAGAACTGTTTTACCCACGGCCCCGTGGCGTTGACCAGACCACGCGCCTGCCAGGTGTGCTTTTTACCGGTATCGATATCTTCCGCTTCTACGATCCACAGACCGTTTTCACGACGGGCAGAGGTCGCTCGGGTACGGGTTAACACTTCCCCGCCTTTACGCACCACCATTTGGGCGTTTGCCAGAACCAGACGCGCATCGTCTACCCAGCAGTCAGAATATTCGAAACCGCGCACGATCTCCGGTTTCAGCACCGAATCTGCGCCAAAACGCAAACCGGTTGAACCGGGCAGACTGGTGCGTTTGCCCAGATGATCGTACATAAACAGACCGATTCGGATCATCCATGCCGGGCGCAGGTGCGGGCGGTGAGGCAGGCGGAAGCGCATCGGGAAGGCGATGTGCGGCGCCATTTTCAGCAGCACTTCACGTTCGGCCAGCGCTTCGCTGACCAGGCGGAATTCGTAGTGTTCAAGGTAGCGCAAGCCACCGTGAATTAATTTAGAGCTGGCGGAAGAGGTTGCACAGGCCAAATCCTGCGCTTCCAGCATGAGCACGGATAAACCACGTCCGGCGGCGTCTGCCGCGATACCCGCACCGTTAATGCCCCCGCCTATCACAATCAGATCTTTGGTTTCCATGCTACCCTCTTGCACTTTCGTTAAAGCTCAAAAATGTTCGTTATCGAGCATAATAGCAAAAAAACGAGCTGGTGGTAACATCGAAAAAACATTTTAGAGTGATACATATAACATTATGGCGTTTACTTACCCCGGCGACGTACACTGAACGGTAAAATAGCCATCTGCATATAAAGCCTGCATATAAAAGAAAGAGAGACTCATGGATCAGTTTGAATGTATTAATGTCGAAGAAGCTCACCAGAAACTGCACCAGGGAACGGCGGTGCTGGTGGATATCCGCGATCCGCAAAGCTATGCGATGGGCCACACGCCGCAGGCGTTCCATCTGACCAACGATACGCTGGGCGCGTTTATGCGCGACCATGATTTCGATACCGTGGTGATGGTGATGTGCTATCACGGCAATAGCAGCAAAGGCGCGGCACAGTACCTGCTACAACAGGGTTATGACGCGGTTTACAGTATTGATGGCGGGTTTGATGCCTGGCACCGCCATTTCCCCTCAGAGGTGGCATTTGGCGCTTAAGCCCACAAAGATGCAGCCTGAAGCCGGAAGGGCCTATATACTGTCCTCTTTTGTGTGGACTAAGCGACAGCAACAATGTTGATGATTACCTCTTTTGCTAACCCCCGCGTGGCGCAGGCATTTGTTGATTACATGGCGACGCAGGGCGTTATCCTGACGATTCAACAACATCATCAAAGCGATGTCTGGCTGGCGGACGAATCTCAGGCCGAGCGCGTGCGGGCGGAGCTGGCGCGCTTTCTGGAAAATCCCGCCGATCCGCGTTATCTGGCGGCAAGCTGGCAGTCCGGTCATACCGGCAGTGGGCTGCACTATCGCCGTTTCCCGTTTATCGCCACATTGCGCGAGAGAGCGGGCCCGGTCACCTGGCTTATTATGATCGCCTGTATCCTGGTGTTCGTTGTGATGAGCATCGTCGGCGCGCAGAGCGTCATGGTGTGGCTGGCGTGGCCGTTTGATCCGTCACTGAAATTTGAGTTCTGGCGCTATTTCACCCATGCGTTTATGCACTTCTCGTTAATGCATATCCTCTTCAACCTGTTGTGGTGGTGGTATATCGGCGGGGCGGTGGAAAAACGTCTGGGCAGCGGAAAACTGATCGTTATTACCGTCATCAGCGCATTGCTGAGCGGTTATGTACAGCAGAAGTTCAGCGGCCCGTGGTTTGGTGGGCTTTCCGGCGTGGTTTACGCGCTGATGGGCTACGCCTGGCTACGTGGTGAACGCGATCCGCAAAGCGGCATATATCTACAGCGTGGGCTTATTGCTTTTGCGTTGATCTGGATTGTTGCCGGGTGGTTTGATGTGTTTGGCATGTCGATGGCGAACGGTGCGCACATCGCCGGGCTGGCCGTGGGGCTGGCGATGGCATTTGCTGACACGGTGAATGCGCGAAAACGAACATGATTGGGGTTGCGCCGGATGGCGGCGAAACGCCTTATCCGGCCTACTAAAAATGCACGGTCGGTAGGCCGGATAAAACGCCAGGCGTCGCCATCCGGCAAAATTCCAGGGAATAACAATGAAACAGACACAACGTCATGACGCTATCATCGAACTGGTAAAAAAGCAGGGATACGTCAGCACTGAAGAACTGGTGGAACATTTCTCCGTCAGCCCACAAACCATTCGTCGGGATCTCAACGACCTGGCGGAGCAGAATATGATCCTGCGCCACCACGGCGGCGCGGCGTTGCCTTCCAGCTCGGTAAACACGCCGTGGCACGATCGTAAAGCGACGCAAACGGCGGAGAAGGAACGTATTGCGCGGAAAGTCGCCACGCAAATCCCCAACGGTTCAACGCTGTTTATTGATATCGGCACGACGCCGGAAGCGGTGGCGCATGCCTTGTTGGATCACAGTAACCTGCGCATTGTGACCAACAATCTCAACGTGGCGAACACGCTGATGGTGAAAGAGGATTTTCGCATTATTCTCGCTGGCGGTGAGCTTCGCAGCCGTGACGGCGGCATTATTGGCGAAGCGACGCTCGATTTCATCTCTCAATTCCGCCTGGATTTTGGCATTCTGGGGATCAGCGGTATCGACAGCGATGGGTCGCTGCTGGAATTTGATTATCACGAAGTACGCACGAAACGCGCGATTATTGAAAATTCACGCCATGTGATGCTGGTTGTGGATCACTCTAAGTTTGGTCGTAATGCGATGGTGAATATGGGCAGCATTAGCCTGGTGGATGCCGTCTATACCGATATGACGCCGCCAGCAGGGGTATTGCAGGTACTTACCGACCACCATATTCAGTTAGAGTTGTGCTGATCATCGTGATTGTAGGCCCGGTAAGCGTAAGCGCCACCGGGCAATCATCACACCCCGTACCCCATCATTTTCAAAAGCCTCTGCGCATGTTGTACGGCGTCCTGACGATGCGCGACGCCGAGCTTCTGATATAAATTGCGAATGTGCGTTTTGATGGTCGTGGCCGCAACCGCCAGCTCGCCAGCGATTTGCTCGTTGCTGTAGCCGGAATAGATCAGTCCCAGAACCTGCCACTCACGCTGCGTTAGCGGGCTGGTGCGGATCAGCTCCGGTACGTCCGGGTGATTTAACAGCCGCTCCACAAAGCCTTCGTCAAAATGGGCGAACTTATGTCGATGGTGCTGGTTAATTTCCCGCAGGATGCGCTGTGCGCGATGTTGTTCAAGCTCCGGCAGCGTATTCAACTGAATCAACTGACGCAGTTGCTGCGCCATCGCTTCGCCTTCAATCACAAAGTGGCTGATGAAACCGGTACGGTTCGCCAGTTGCAGCGCATCAAGCAACACCCGCTGGGCGTCGTTTTTACGTCCGGCCTGCCAGTACAGCTGATTAAGCAACAGCAGGTTACGGTTAAGATCGCTCATTAAACGCAGGCTACGGGCATTTTCGTTTAGCTCTTCCAGCACAATCTCTGCGGATTCAAACTCACCCAGCAGGATCTGCGCCCTGGCGATATTACGCCACTGGCCTTGCAGGAAGTGGTTGTTGGCAAATTCTGGTTTCGGCGTATGACGCAGCCAGTTGGCGGCGGACTTCTTATCGCCCGTCATCTGCCAGTAAATCACGCGAACCTTATCGGCATTGGAAATCCAGTCGCTGTGATACTGGCCGTTGCCCAGCAGGTTCTCCAGACGGTTCAACTGCGTGCGGGCATTATCCAGATCGCCGCGCGCCAGCGAGCACTGCACCAGCAGCGCCAGACATTGCAATTGCTGCTGCGGCTGGAATGCGGAAAGCACATCAATACCGCTGCGGGCGGAGGCTTCCGCTTCGTCAAGACGCGCCCATGCCCACAGAAGCTGCGCGCGAATGCGCATCAGGAACTCGTGCATCGGCAACTGTTCGAGATGTTGCTCTTTAATCAGCTGGAACGCTTTCTCCTGGGTTTCCCAGGCGGCCTGCAAAAAGCCCTGGGCGAAGAGAATTTCACTTTGTTGGAGCAGGCTCCAGAGGGCGTAATGCCAGACGTCATGATGACGCGACATTTGCTCAGTTTGCTGCATCAGCGACAGTGAACGGGAGAGATCGCCTTTACAGTGCAGCACTTCGCCGTGTACGGAGGTGGCGACAATACGGCTGTAAAACCAGGCGATCGGCAGCTCATCCAGCGCCAGTTTTGCCAGCCGTTCCGCTTCATCCGGGTTGCCGTCGTTAATCGCGACCTGAGCGCGCAGGGCGTTGAATTCCGCATGCAGCGTACCGTCCATCATGCCCTGAATCTCTTGCTCGGCGCGCGCCAGCAGGGTATTCACTTCGCTGTAGCGGTGCTGGCTTTGCATCAGCCATGCCTGCAACAGAACCAGCCGCGGGTTTTCCAGCAAACTTTCCCACGGCAGGGCCTTTAACGACTCTTCCAGCAGCGCCAGCTCACTGTGGTTAAACAGCCCCCACGCATGATTCAGCAGGATATCGCGCAGCATATGCGCATCGCCCGCCGCCAGGGCATGGTGAATGGCTTCGCTGGGGAAACCTTGCGCCATCCAGCTTTCGGCGGCAGCGCGGTGGATATCCGGCAGCTCGGTCGCCAGTTCCCACTGGCAACGCTGACGCAGGAAACTGCCAAACAGCGGGTGATAGCTGAACCATTCGCCCGTATCGTCCATGCGTTGCAGGAACAGCCCCTGACGCTCAATCTCCTCCAGACGCATCTGCCCGTTCTCTTCGCCCGTCACGCGCACGATCAGCGCATCGTTCATCGAACGCAGGATGGCGCTTTTCAGCAGAAAATGCCGGGTACTCACGTCCACGTTGTCCAGCACTTCATCGACCAGGTAATCAGACAGATGGCTGGCGTTGATTCCCGCCAGGCGTCGCGCAGACTGGTGCGCGGAGTTATTGTTCTGGCGGGCGGAAAGGGCGATAAGCTGTAGCGCGGTTGCCCAACCGGCGACGTCGTCGCACATCCGGCTGCTCTCGGCGGCTTCGATAGGCGAGGACAGACGGCGGTCAAAGAACTGTTTTGCTTCCTGATGGTTAAAGGCTAATTGCTGGCTGCCGATTTCCAGCAGCTGATCGCGAACGCGCAGGTTAGCGATGCCGAGCTGCGGTAAATTACGCGACAGCACGACCAGCGTGAGATTTTCGGGTTGATGACGCAGGAAAAAGCGCATCGCGTCGTGGATCACCGGGTTTGTGATCAGATGGTAATCATCAATGACCAGATAAAGCGGGCGATGCCACTCAGCCAACTCAATAAAAAGTTGCGCGAAAAGGGAGGTCAGGCTGACGTACTGGCGTTTTTGCACCATGACTTCACTGGTGGAGCAATGCCCGCCCGTTGCCTGCTGAAGCGCGGCAATTAAATAACTGGCGAATCGCTCCTGCTGGTTGTCGCCTTCATCCAGCGAGAACCAGCCTAACTCGTTTTTCCCGGCTGCCCACTGTGAAACAAGCGTGGTTTTCCCATAGCCCGCAGGGCTTGTTACCAGGGCCAGCCTGAAATTGTTCGCGCCGGAAAGTTTAGCCAACAGGCGCTCACGAACCACCGTATGGTCGAGTCGAACCGGACGACTTAATTTAGACGGAATCAACATAGTAATCACTTCACTGTGAGGAAATGGGGAAATGCGATTTTTTTTGCGCTTCGTAATTAATAGATATAAGGTCGGACAGAAACCGGTTTAATGCAAGCTATGCAAGTTTTTTGTGTGTCTGAATTTGCACTCTGTCACAATTCTAAATATCCATTGCAAGAAACGGTTTAGCACGGTCTGAGTGTGCGTGGAGACTGGGATGGTGCCCGATCCTGCCTGCCCCAAATAATGCCGTTTCCTCTGTGTGGTTACTGTACTTTTTAATGAAAGTCAGGAAGTAATGAACTCAGGGAATTATTCAGGAACGGAAATAACTGAATGGGTTTGATATTTCAGGTTAGAAACTATTTCCGCATTTACATATTCACTTTCAATAAACCTCCGCGATTTAATTATTTGTGTCATCGTGCGTAAAACGGCGTGCAGTCGCAGGTATGCTGTGCGGTAATTCGACGTATTCACCGGCAATCCACTACCTTTAAGTGGCGGCGATCACACTTTTATGCTCATCCCCACTACTCCTCCCTGCCTAATCCCGGGTGGGATGAGGAAGGTCAACATCGAGCCAGGCAAACTAACGATAACGTTGTTTTATTACCTGAGGATTCGGAATTTCTATGTCACAGCCTACCTTCAACAAAGATCACTTTCAGGCTGCCCTGATGCGTCAGTGGCAGCGTTTCGGTTTACTGTCGGCTCATGAGATGACATCTCGCCAGTGGTGGCAGGCCGTTAGCGGCGCACTGGCTGAATTGCTCAGCGCGCAACCTGCGGCGAAACCGGCTAAAAACCAGCGTCATGTTAACTACATTTCGATGGAATTCCTGATTGGCCGCCTGACCGGGAACAATCTGTTGAATCTGGGCTGGTATCATGCGGTGAGCGATGTGCTGAAAGCGCACGACGTCAACCTGACCGACCTGCTGGAGGAAGAGGTTGATCCTGCGCTGGGCAACGGTGGTTTAGGACGTCTGGCGGCATGTTTCCTGGACTCTATGGCGACGGTAGGCCAGTCCGCAACGGGCTATGGTCTGAACTACCAGTATGGGCTGTTCCGTCAGTCTTTTGTCGATGGGCAACAGATGGAAGCGCCGGATGACTGGCATCGCGGTAGCTACCCGTGGTTCCGTCACAATGAACAGCTTGATGTTCAGGTCGGTATTGGCGGTAAAGTGACGAAAGACGGGCGTTGGGAACCGGGTTTTGTGATCACCGGGCAGGCGTGGGACTTGCCGGTGCTTGGCTACCGGAACGGCGTCGCACAGCCGCTGCGTTTGTGGCAGGCCGCGCATGCGCATCCGTTTAACCTGACCAAATTCAACGACGGTGATTTCCTGCGTGCGGAGCAGCAGGGTATCGACGCGGAAAAACTGACGAAAGTCCTCTATCCGAACGACAACCACACCGCAGGCAAAAAGCTGCGCCTGATGCAGCAGTATTTCCAGTGCGCCTGCTCGGTAGCGGATATTCTGCGTCGTCACCACCTGGCGGGGCGCAAACTGCATGAGCTGGCGGAGTATGAGGTCATTCAACTCAACGATACTCACCCGACCATCGCTATCCCTGAACTGCTGCGCGTGCTGCTCGATGAGCACCAGCTAAGCTGGGACGACGCCTGGGCCATCACCAGTAAAACGTTCGCCTACACCAACCATACGCTGATGCCGGAGGCGCTGGAGTGCTGGGATGAGAAACTGGTGAAAGCGCTGCTGCCGCGCCATATGCAGATCATCAAAGAGATTAATGACCGCTTTAAGAAACAGGTTGATAAAACCTGGCCGGGCGATAAGCAGGTGTGGGCGAAGCTGGCGGTAGTGCACGACAAGCAGGTGCGGATGGCCAATATGTGCGTGGTCAGCGGCTTTGCGGTCAACGGCGTTGCGGCGCTGCACTCCGATCTGGTGGTGAAGGATCTGTTCCCGGAATATCACCAGCTGTGGCCGAACAAATTCCACAACGTGACCAACGGCATTACGCCGCGTCGCTGGATCAAACAGTGCAACCCGGCACTTGCGGCGCTGCTGGATAAGTCGTTGAAGAAAGAGTGGGCTAACGACCTCGATCAGCTGATCAACCTGGAGAAATTCGCCGACGACGCGGCGTTCCGCAAAACGTATCGTGAGATTAAACAGGCGAATAAAGTCCGCCTGGCCGAATTTGTGAAAATGCGCACCGGGATTGAAATTAACCCGCAGGCGATTTTCGATATCCAGATTAAGCGCCTGCACGAATATAAGCGCCAGCACCTGAACCTGCTGCATATTCTGGCGCTGTACAAAGAGATCCGTGAAAATCCGAAAGCAGACCGCGTGCCGCGCGTGTTCCTGTTTGGCGCAAAAGCGGCGCCGGGCTACTATCTGGCGAAAAACATCATCTTCGCCATTAACAAGGTGGCGGAAACCATCAACAACGACCCGAAAGTCGGCGATAAGCTGAAAGTGGTCTTCCTGCCGGACTACTGCGTTTCGGCGGCGGAAATGCTGATCCCGGCGGCGGACGTCTCTGAGCAGATCTCTACTGCCGGTAAAGAAGCCTCCGGCACCGGCAATATGAAGCTGGCGTTGAACGGCGCGCTGACGGTCGGTACGCTGGATGGGGCGAACGTTGAGATCGCCGAACAGGTCGGGGACGAGAACATCTTTATCTTCGGTCATACCGTGGAAGAGGTGAAACGGCTGAAGGCCAAGGGCTACGACCCGGTGAAATGGCGTAAGAAAGACAAAGTGCTGGATGCGGTGCTGAAGGAGCTGGAAAGCGGCAAATACAGCAACGGCGACAAGCACGCTTTTGATCAGATGCTGCACAGCATTGGCAAACAGGGGGGCGATCCGTACCTGGTGATGGCGGACTTTGCCGCCTACGTTGCGGCACAAAAGCAGGTGGACGTGCTGTATCGCGACCAGGATGCCTGGACCCGGGCGACGATCCTGAACACCGCGCGTTGCGGGATGTTCAGCTCGGATCGCTCCATCCGCGATTATCAGGCTCGTATCTGGCAGGCAAAACGCTAAGGAAGCGCCATGGAACGCAAACGTCTGGATAATGCCGCGCTGGCGG
The DNA here is from genome assembly GCF_005406305.1 of Citrobacter sp. TBCP-5362. Taxonomy (NCBI): domain Bacteria; kingdom Pseudomonadati; phylum Pseudomonadota; class Gammaproteobacteria; order Enterobacterales; family Enterobacteriaceae; genus Citrobacter; species Citrobacter sp. TBCP-5362. The sequence goes on from NZ_CP040234.1 coordinate 333,736, forward strand.
CGGGGATCAGCCCCAATTACATCAATGCCCACGGTAAACCGCAGTCGATTGGCGCCGAAACCAAACGGCGTTTGCTTGATGCGATGCACCGCGCCACCGCCGCCACGAAGGTGGCGGTAACGCCAGTGCCGAATGTGATGGTGTATACCGCAGGCAAGAAGATGCCGCTGGCGGTAGAAGGCAGCGGCGATTTTAGCTGGCTGCTGACCACCGAGGAGGGCGTACAGCACAAGGGGCACGCCACCGGCGGTAAAGCCTTTACGCTTCCGGCAAAGCTGCCGGAGGGGTATCACACGCTGACCCTGACTCAGGGCGAACAGCGCACGCACTGCCGGATCATCGTGGCGCCGAAACGCTGCTATGAGCCGCAGGCGCTGCTGACCGGACAGAAGCTGTGGGGAGCGTGCGTTCAGCTTTATACCCTGCGTTCGGAAAAAAACTGGGGGATTGGCGACTTTGGCGATCTCCAGTCGATGCTGACGGATGTTGCGAAACGTGGCGGCGCATTTATTGGCCTGAACCCGATTCACGCCCTCTACCCGGCAAACCCGGAGAGCGCCAGCCCGTACAGCCCCTCATCCCGCCGTTGGCTGAATGTCATTTATATCGACGTGAATGCCGTTGACGATTTCCGGTTGAGCAAAGAGGCGCAGGCCTGGTGGAACATGCCGACGACGCAGCAGACATTGCAGCGCGCACGGGATGCCGAATGGGTTGATTATTCTGCTGTTACCGCGCTGAAAATGACCGCCCTGCGGATGGCATGGAAAGGTTTTGCGCTTCGTGATGACGAGCAGATGGCGGCGTTTCGCCACTTTGTCGCCCAGGAAGGCGACAGCCTGTACTGGCAGGCGGCATTTGACGCGCTGCACGCGCATCAGGTGAAGGAAGATGAGTTGCGCTGGGGCTGGCCGGTCTGGCCGAAAGCGTATCAGTCAGTGAACTCGCCGGAAGTGAAACAGTTCTGTGAAGATCACCGCGATGAGGTGGACTTTTACCTCTGGTTACAGTGGCTGGCGTATACCCAGTTTGCCGCCTGTTGGGCGGTATGCCAGGGTTATGATATGCCGATTGGCCTGTATCGCGATCTGGCGGTAGGGGTTGCGGAAGGTGGGGCGGAAACCTGGTGCGACCGTGAGCTGTATTGCCTGAAAGCGTCGGTGGGCGCGCCGCCGGATATCCTCGGCCCTCTGGGGCAGAACTGGGGACTGCCGCCGATGGACCCGCACATCATCGCCGCTCGCGCCTATGAGCCGTTTATTGAACTGCTGCGCGCCAATATGCAGAACTGCGGCGCTTTGCGTATCGATCATGTTATGTCGATGCTGCGTCTGTGGTGGATTCCTTACGGTGAAACGGCGGATCACGGGGCGTATGTGCATTACCCGGTGGACGCCCTGCTCTCTATTCTGGCGCTGGAAAGTAAACGTCATCGCTGCATGGTGATTGGCGAAGATCTGGGGACGGTGCCGGTGGAAATCGTGGGTAAACTGCGCGACAGCGGCGTTTACTCGTATAAAGTGCTCTATTTCGAGAATGATCATGAGAAGAACTTCCGCGCGCCGAAAGCGTACCCGGAACAATCAATGGCAGTCGCGACGACGCATGACCTTCCTACGCTGCGTGGCTACTGGGACAGCGGCGACCTGACGCTCGGCAAAACGCTGGGGCTTTACCCGGATGAAGTGATATTGCGTGGGCTGTATCAGGATCGTGAGCTGGCGAAGCAGGGTCTGCTGGACGCGCTGCACAAATACGGTTGCCTGCCGAAACGCGCCGGGCATAAGGCGTCGCTGATGTCGATGACGCCGATCCTCAACCGTGGAATGCAGCGTTATATCGCGGACAGCCATAGCGCATTGCTGGGGTTGCAGCCGGAAGACTGGCTGGACATGGCGGAGCCGGTCAATATTCCAGGCACCAGCGACCAGTACAAGAACTGGCGGCGCAAGTTGTCCACGACGCTTGAGAAGATGTTTGCCGATGACAAGGTGAATAAACTGCTTAAAGATTTGGACAAACGGCGAAAAGCGGCCGCGAAGAAGAAGTAAAAAAAAGCCGGGGATTTCCCGGCTTTTTTATGGTGACAACACGTAGGCCTGATAAGCGCTGCGCCATCAGGCGATTCTGGCGCACATTGCCGGATGGCGGCTTTGCCTTATCCGGCCTACAAATCGTCTCGGTTACACCACCATTCCCAGCAGCAGACACCCAATCAGGCCGCAGACGGAGATAATGGTTTCCAGCATTGACCAGGACTTGATGGTTTCGCCGATGGTCAGGTTGAAATACTCTTTGAACAGCCAGAAGCCTGGATCGTTTACGTGAGAGAAAATGACGCTACCGGAACCGACGGCGATAACCATCAGTTCAGGGCTTACGCCCGTCGTCGCAATCAGCGGCGCCACGATACCACCCGCGGTAATTGCGGCCACGGTGGCAGAACCGAGCGCGATACGCAGTACGGCAGCGATGGACCACGCCATGAACAGCGGAGAAACGTTGGTTTCGTTCATCATGGACGCGATGTATTTGTCTACGCCGCTATCAACCAGTACCTGCTTAAACGCGCCGCCGCCGCCGATGATCAGCAGCATCATCGCGATGATTTTGATTGAGGAACCCAGCGTGTCGTTAATCTGATCCATTGAGCGGCCACGGTTCAGACCGAACGTGAACATCGCAATCAGTACCGCAATCAGCGTTGCCATTACCGGGTCGCCAAAGAACTCAGCAACCGGCAGGAAGGCATGACCTTTTGGCAGCACCATTTCTGCAACGGCGCGCATGGCCATTAAAATAACCGGCACCAGAGAAGTCCAGACGCTGACGCCAAAGCCAGGCATCTCTTCTTCAGTAAAGTTTTTTGCGCTGTACAGACCTTCCGGGATCGGCTTATCGATGCCTTTCAGGAAGCGGGCAAATACCGGGCCAGCGAGAATTACGGTCGGGATAGCCAGAATCGTACCGAACAGCAGGGTTTTACCCATATCGGCGTGGAAGATCGTGGCGATGGCGGTCGGGCCAGGGTGCGGAGGCAGGAAACCGTGGGTAACGGACAGCGCTGCCGCCATCGGTACGCCGACATACAGCAAAGGAATGCTGGCCGCCGCTGCGATGGTGAATACCAGCGGCAGCATCAGCACGAAGCCCACTTCATAGAACAGTGCGAAACCTACCGTGAAGCCGGTTAATACCACTGCCCACTGGATGTGTTTTTTACCAAATTTGGCAATCAGCGTGGTCGCGATGCGCTGTGCACCGCCGCAGTCTGCCAGCATTTTACCCAGCATGGCGCCGAAACCCATAATCAGGGCGAGGCTACCAAGAGTACCACCAACACCAGCTTTAATAGAGCCAATGACTTTATCCAGCGGCATTCCTTGCATCAATCCAACAGCAAGTGCCACCAGGACGAGAGCGATGAAACCGTTCATTTTGAAGCGGATCATCAGGAGTAATAACAAAATTACACCGATAGCGACGATGACTAATGGCATGATTTACCTGGCCTTTCATTTGTTATGGGTAACGTCGGTGTGTCGACGAAAAATTCCGCTTGCCCCAACCGGGAACAGAAGCGTAACGGCACCAATACTGATTGACTTTAACACTATCTGGTTTAGTCGGCTGTTATGGGGATGTTTGGTGCCCATATGAATGATACGGGTAACATATAGCGATTGAGAATCACCCTGGCAGGCAAAATTTAAATTATGAGAGGCAGGTCATGTTATCGGAGGGGAAAAGCGGAAGATATCATCACGCCGGATGGCGGCGTAAACGCCTTATCCGGCCTACGGGATACACATTGTAGGCCCGGCAAGCGATGCGCCACCGGGCAGAACGCCGGATGGCGGCGTAAACGCCTTATCCGGCCTACGGGATATACATTGTAGGCCCGGTAAGCGACGCGCCACCGGGCAGAATCTTAGTAGTAAGAGTGCTCGCCGCGCTGGTGTTCGGTCAGATCGCGAACGCCTTTCAGCTCAGGGAATTCATTCAGCAGCTGCTTCTCGATCCCTTCTTTCAGGGTTACATCGACCATCGAGCAACCGTTACAGCCGCCGCCAAACTGCAAAATGGCGTAGCCTTCGTCGGTGATCTCCATCAGAGAGACGCGACCGCCGTGACCGGCAAGCTGCGGGTTGATCTGCGATTGCAGCATGTACTCCACACGTTCCATCAGCGGCGCATCATCAGCAACCTTACGCATTTTGGCGTTTGGCGCTTTCAGCGTCAGCTGAGAACCCAGCTGATCGGTGACGAAATCGATCTCGGCATCTTCCAGATACGGCGCGCTCAGTTCATCAACATAAGCGGTCAGCAGGTCAAATTTCAGGGCAGTGTCGCTTGCTTCCACGGCGTCCGGCGGACAATAAGAAACGCCGCATTCAGCGTTAGGCGTACCGGGATTGATCACAAATACGCGGATTTGTGTCCCTTCTTCCTGATTTGCCAGCAGTTTGGCAAAGTGCGCTTGTGCAGCATCGGAAATATGGATCATAGTAATGGCCTAATAGTTGACTATTTTACTTGGTTATAATACGCCCATCATCGAGGCTCTACAAGGTTCGACACAGGCACCATACCTGGACAGTCGCCGCGCCGTTGCGCAAAAGCAGCTGCGCGATCTCCGCGACGGTACTTCCGGTAGTGACGACATCATCCACAATGACCATATGGAGTCCCTGTACCGGCAATTCAAGGCGAAACGCATTTTTCAGGTTATGTTTGCGCAATCGGGCGCTGAGATGGTGCTGAGTGGCGGTGGCGCGAAGGCGCGTGACGCTTCGGCTGTCCCAGCCGCAGCCCAGCCAGCGCGCCAGGGGGCGACACAGCAGATCGCTTTGGTTAAATCCCCTGCGCCAGTGGCGGCGCTGCCAGAGCGGCACGCTGACTAAGCGATCCGGTAGCGGAAGCGTCGATGCGCGGTGCGCGTGTAAGACTTCCAGCAACAGCAGGCGTGAAAGGGCGGCGGCGACGTCGCTATGGCGAGAGAATTTTAGCTGGTGGATAAGTAAACTCAGCGGCGGTACGTAGTCGCTGACCGTCACCAGACGCTGCCACGGCGGGGGTTTTTGCAGACAACGCCCGCAGGGAATGGCGGCGTGCGCAGCGGGTAATCCACACTGCGGGCACAGGCTGACGCGGCGACGCGCCGCTCTCGTGCAAACCGAACAAATCCCCCAGTGACTCAACGCCAGCGGCATTCGGCATAGCCAGCATAATCCCGGTACTGTTAGCATATGTTCATCCTTGTTAGCCAAAAGAGAACAGTAACTGATGAATGACATCTGGTGGCAGACTGAAGGTCAGGGAAATTGCCATCTTGTGCTGCTGCACGGATGGGGACTGAATGCGGAAGTGTGGAATTGCATTCGTGAGGAACTCAGCGCGCATTTCACGCTGCATCTTGTCGATTTACCCGGATTTGGCCGCAGCCAGGGTTTTGGCTCGATGTCGCTGGAGCAGATGGCGGAGCATGTGCTGAAACAGGCGCCTGATAAAGCCGTCTGGCTTGGCTGGAGTCTGGGAGGGCTGGTGGCGAGCCAAGTGGCGTTAATCCATCCTGAACGCGTTCAGGCGCTGGTGACCGTCGCGTCATCGCCCTGTTTCAGCGCTCGCGAAGCGTGGCCGGGTATTAAGCCGGATATCCTGGCGGGATTTCAACAGCAGCTCAGCGAAGATTTCCAGCGTACGGTGGAGCGTTTTCTGGCGCTGCAAACGTTAGGCACTGAAACCGCGCGTCAGGATGCCCGCACGCTGAAAAGTGCCGTGCTGGCGTTGCCGATGCCGGAGGTTGCGGTGCTGAACGGTGGGCTGGAGATATTGAAAACGGCCGACCTGCGCGAGCCGCTTAAATCGCTGACCATGCCGTTCCTGCGTCTGTATGGTTATCTGGATGGTCTGGTGCCGCGCAAAGTCGTGCCGATGCTGGATGCCGCATGGCCGGAGAGTGAATCGCAGGTGTTTGCAAAGGCCGCCCATGCGCCGTTTATTTCGCATCCCGGCGAATTTTGTCAGGCGTTGATGGCGTTAAAGCAGAAGATATAATTATTGTCTATGCAGTGCCGGATAGCGGCGTAAACGCCTTATCCGGCCTACAGGTTAGCTACCGTTCGCCATCCGGCAGAACGTTAACGCAACGTCCACCACTCCCGGAGACAGGCTTTTCCTTCCGGGCAGCTTTTGCAGCTACCGGACAGACAGCCGTCGGGATCTTCCTGAATCCGCACGGCCCTGCCCATATTCTCCAGCTGATTCAGCATCGCGTCGATCATCGGCTGCGGCGTATGCAGCGTGCGGCTGATCTGCATTGCCTCCATACGCCCCTGCAAAGCCAGTAAATCACGAACCTGAATAAGTGACGCCATTGTTCTCAACCTTAGTGACAGTTACCGGCAGGGCTTGCGCAGCAGGCGCTGGCCGTTTTACGCGTCGCCAGCAGTTCGATATCCACCCGGCTGCGAGCGCGCCGTAACAGCCCCAGCACCACGATGTTAAACAGGATGACCGCCAGAATGCAGACCAGGCTATAGGTCGGATGCTGGCTAAAGCTTGCAACCTGATAGAACAGGGTAGACAGCGAGTAGGCGATATTCAGCCCCCACAGAATCGAGAAGCTCATCCAGCCGCGGCTGGATTCACGCGCGATAGCCCCCATCACCGAGATGCACGGTACATACAGCAGAACGAAAATCAGATAGCTGTATGCGGCAGCGGCGCTGCCAAACTTCGCGTCCATCACGCCCATCGCCCCGGTCGCCATTTCACCGTCGCCTTTGCTGGCTTCGATTGGGTTAGCCAGTACGCTAAGGCTGAAGGTGTCTTTCAGGCTTTGCCAGGTTTCATCGACCGCGCCCAGCAGCTCGTCGCCGAGATGGAAGTCAGCCGGATTAAACTCTTCTTCCTGAATATTTTCAGCGGTATAGAGGGTGTTCAGCGTCCCCACCACCACCTCTTTCGCCATTGCGCCGGTGAACAGGCCAACGGTCGCCTGCCAGTTATCTTCATGAACGCCAATCGGTTTAAAGACAGGCGTAATCACGCGGCTGATGGACGCGAGCGCAGAGTCGTTGATGTTATCGACGATTTTTCCGCTCAGGGAGAAGCTGTTAAACGCGCTGAGGAAAATACTGACGATGATGATGACCTTACCGGCACGCAGCACAAAGCCTTTCAGGCGTTGCCAGGTCTGGATCACCAGGCTTTTGATGTGCGGCACATGGTAGACCGGCAGTTCCATCACGAACGGAGAGGCTTCGCCGCGCATAATCGTGTGTTTAAGCATCAGGCCGGTCAGTACCGCCATCACGATACCCAATACATACAGCGAGAAAACCGCCAGCGCGCCGTTTTGCCCAAAGAACGCGGCGGCAAACACGGCGAAAATCGCCAGACGTGCGCCGCAGGACATAAACGGCGCCATCATAATGGTCATCAGACGTTCACGCGGCGCGTCCAGGGTACGGGCGCCCATCACGGACGGGACGTTACAGCCAAAACCGACAATCAGCGGCACGAACGATTTACCCGGCAGCCCCAGCGCCTGCATCAGACGGTCCATAACGAACGCCGCGCGCGCCATGTAGCCGGAGTCCTCCAGGAAAGAGAGGAACAGGTACATCATGCCGATCTGCGGCACCAGCGGCAGAACGGTATTGATACCGCCGCCCAGCCCCTGCGCGAGGAAAATGGTGAGCCAGTCCGGGAAGTGCAGCGTGTAGCCGATCCACTGGATGCCGTGAATAAAGAGCGCCACGGAACCCACGTCGAACAGCGGTTGCAGCGCGCCGCCAATGTTAATGGCCAGCAGGAACATCAGGTACATGACGAACAGGAAAATCGGCAACCCGAGGAAACGGTTCAGGATGACCTTATCTACCGCTGCGGTGAAACGGCTGGGTTCCGCCGTCAGGGTGTTGCTGACCACGTCGCAAATCGCGGCGATGCACTGATAACGCGCATCAGCGATGTGTAGCGCCGGGTCATCCATCTCTTTGCTCAGGCGAGTGAGCGACGCCTCAAGGTTTTGCGCGGCATTACCGGCGTAAACGCGGCTGTAGATATCGCCTTCCAGCATCTGCAAGCCTAGCCAGCGGCGCTGTTGCGCTGGCATATCCGCCGCCATGACGTCGGCCAGCGATTCGGCCTCGCGCAGCAACGGCCGGGCATAATGTACCAGCTCAACGTTTTCGTTTTCTTTATAGCGATCGATAGCCAGTTTCAGGGCTTCAATCCCACGGCCGCGTGTGGAAACCAACGGCACAACCGGGCAACCAAGGCGTGCGGACAGCGCGTCGATATCAATGCGAACCTGCTGTTTCTCCGCGATGTCGAGCATGTTGAGCGCCACAATGCAGGGAATGCCCAGCTCAAGCAGTTGCAGCGTCAGGTAGAGGTTGCGCTCAAGGTTAGAGGCATCCACCACGTTGATCAGCAGGTCTGCGTCGCCGCTCAGAATGTAATGGCAGGCGATTTGTTCATCGAGAGAAGTTTGTGACGAAATGGTGGTCAGTGAATAGGTGCCGGGTAAATCGACCAGCGTGACCTGATGGTCGGTTGTTGCGAACTGACCTTCTTTGCGTTCAACGGTAACACCCGCCCAGTTCCCCACACGCTGACGCGCGCCGGTGAGCTGGTTAAATAATGTTGTCTTGCCGGAATTTGGATTACCAATTAAACCAATGGTTAATTTTTTCATTTTTATAGACTCACCGAATTAACAGGAAACCGCTTCCACTTCTAATAACGCCAGATCTTTCTTACGTAATACCAGGCTCACGCGGCGAGTTTCGATATGAATAGGATCGCCTAATGGGGCGACGCGCACTACGTTAAATGAAGAACCTGGCAACATGCCGAGTGAAAGCAGTTTCTGACGATATGCCGGGCTGATTTCATGGGAAAAGCCGGTAATTTTCCACGCCGTGTCTGGAATGAATTGCATAGGGGGCCTACTTGTTTCTCGCTAACTGGACGTATACCTCATGCGCGCTCAGGAGGCGGCATAAGACCAGATGATTAGCCAACGAAAGAAAGATTAAATAATCAACAAGACAATGATAATGAGAATGGTTTTTATCATCAATGATTAAAATGTGACGGAATGTAGAAATGGATAATAAATTGAGTCAGTTTTGACATGGCTCAACATTTATTCGTCTTAAAAAGAACGTGTTGATTTAAACATTATTCAGCGTTGCTAATGTTTAATTAAGGTTTCATCTGTTAATGAATTGATAATTACCAGTGCTGGCAACAGGCGGGTAATGAATTAAGCAATTTAATTCGTAAGATTTAATTGTTAATTTCAAATATAACGGCCGGATGGCGGTATAGATACCTCATCCGGCCTACAAGCATAAGGCTTGATTAGCGTTTTTTACCCATTGCGGCCGCCAGCGCGTCCATCATGGCGCTGTTGCCCGCAGGCTGCGCGTCACGACCACGCGGCTTCGCCGCTTTTGCCGCCGGGCGGTTGCCCTGGGCGCGATCGTTGCCGCCGCCGCCGCGACGGGCGTTGGTTTCACCCGGCTGCTCGTCCAGACGCATGGTCAGCGCGATGCGCTTACGTTGCAGGTCAACCTCCAGCACTTTCACCTTCACGATGTCGCCCGCTTTCACCACGGTGTGTGGATCTTCGACGAACTTATTCGACAGGGAAGAGATGTGCACCAGACCGTCCTGATGTACGCCGATATCCACAAACGCGCCAAAGTTGGTGACGTTGGTTACGGCGCCTTCCAGAATCATGCCCGGTTGCAGATCGTTCATGGTTTCTACGCCATCAGCAAACTGCGCGGTTTTGAACTCTGGACGCGGGTCGCGGCCCGGTTTTTCCAGCTCTTTGATGATGTCGGTAACGGTTGGCACGCCGAATTTGTCGTCGGTGAAATCCACCGCTTTCAAATTGCGTAGCTCGCTGCTGTTGCCCATCAGCGCTTTCAGCGCCTGTTGGGTGGCGGCAAGAATACGCTCGACCACCGGGTAGGCTTCCGGGTGAACGGTAGAGGCATCCAGTGGGTTATCGCCGTGGTTGATGCGCAGGAAGCCCGCGCACTGTTCAAAGGCTTTCGGCCCCAGACGGCTCACTTTCAGCAACTGCTGGCGGTTCTGGAACTGACCGTTTTCATCACGCCAGGCGACGATATTCTGCGCCATCATGCGCGTTAAGCCTGCCACGCGGGTCAGCAACGGTACGGACGCGGTATTGAGATCGACGCCGACGGCGTTTACGCAGTCTTCCACAACGGCATCCAGCTTACGGGCAAGCTGGGTCTGGCTGACGTCGTGCTGATACTGGCCGACGCCGATGGATTTCGGATCGATTTTCACCAGCTCCGCCAGCGGGTCTTGCAGACGACGGGCGATAGAGACTGCGCCGCGCAGCGAAACGTCCAGATCCGGGAACTCCAGCGCCGCCAGCTCGGAAGCGGAATACACCGATGCTCCGGCTTCGCTGACGATCACTTTCTGCGCCGTCACTTTCGGGAACTGTTTCTGCACGTCGAGGAAGAAGCGCTCGGTTTCGCGCGACGCCGTGCCGTTACCAATCGCCACCAGCTCAACGTTGTGTTTTTCGCACAGCGCGGCAACCGCCACCGCAGCTTTAGCCGCCTGACCGGTATGTGGATAAATGGTGTCGGTGGCGACCAGTTTACCGGTGCCGTCCACTACGGCGACCTTCACGCCGGTACGCAGACCCGGATCGAGACCCATAGTCGCGCGCAGGCCAGCAGGCGCCGCCATCAGCAGATCGTGGAGGTTGCGGGCAAAGACGTTAATGGCTTCATCTTCCGCGCGTTCACGCACGGTGCCCATCAGTTCGGTTTCGAGATGCATCAGGACTTTGATACGCCATGTCCAGCTCACCACGCCTTTGCGCCAGCTATCCGCCGGGGCGTTGTTCAGACGCAGGCCGAGGTGATCCTGGATGATCTGCTCGCAGTGGCTCTCTTTGGGCGGTTCATCGAATTGCGGGTCGGCATTCAGCGACAGTTGCAGCACGCCTTCGTTGCGGCCACGGAACATCGCCAGCGCACGGTGTGAAGGGACGGTGGCGATCGGTTCGTGATGATCGAAGTAATCTCGGAATTTCGCCCCTTCCTCCTCTTTGCCGCTTACGACGGTCGCGACCAGATGGGCGTTCTTCCACAGATAATCGCGCACTTTCGCCAGCAGCGCCGCGTCTTCGGCAAAACGCTCCATCAGAATATAGCGCGCGCCATCAAGGGCCGCTTTGGCGTCCGCCACGCCGTTGTCAGCGTCGATGTATTTTGCCGCTTCCGTTTCCGGGGTGTGGGAGGGATCTGTCCACAGCAGGTCAGCCAGCGGTTCAAGTCCGGCTTCGATGGCGATTTGCCCGCGCGTGCGACGCTTGGGTTTGTAGGGCAGGTAGAGGTCTTCGAGTTCGGTCTTACTTAACGTGCCGTTGATGGCGTTAGCCAGCTCATCGGTCAGCTTGCCTTGCTCGGAAATGGACTTGAGAATGGCCTGACGTCTGTCTTCCAGTTCACGTAGATATCCCAGACGGGTCTCCAGATTACGCAACTGCGTGTCATCCAGCCCGCCGGTGATCTCCTTACGATAACGTGCGATAAACGGCACGGTGTTCCCTTCGTCAAGCAGGCGAACGGCAGCGTCTACCTGTTCGGCGCGTGCCTGAATTTCACCTGCGATAATGCGGCAGAAAGAATCATTCATCATGGATTTAGTTTCATCTGAGTAAAAAATCAGGGGATAGTTATACGGATTGACTGGCAAAATTGCCAGTCATCAGCGGGGGCTTCGGATTGTTCCGGCGCTATTTTACGTATTCGATCTCATTAACGTACCAGCTGGCCTCGCCGGCGGGCGTGTGTACTACCGCGAGATCGCCCACTTCTTTTTTCAGCAACGCCCGCGCCATAGGCGAGTCGATGGAGATGTAATCCTTACGACCGAAAATTTCATCGTAGCCGACGATGCGAAAGCGGCGGATATCGCCCTCATCGTTTTCGATCTCCACCCACGCGCCGAAGAACACTTTGCCTTCCTGCTGCGGGGAATAATCGACGATTTTCAGGTTTTCCATGCATTTGGTCAGATAACGAACACGACGGTCGATCTCACGCAGGCGCTTTTTATTATACTGATAGTCAGCATTTTCGCTGCGGTCCCCAAGACTCGCAGCCCAGGTCACTTTTTTGGTGACTTCCGGGCGCTCTTCCCGCCAGAGATAATTCAGCTCGTGTTTGAGTTTTTCGTACCCTTCCCGGGTAATCAGGGGCGTTTTCATCTCGTTGATTTACCTTTGACTATTTGGCGATGCGCACAATACGTATTACGTGATCGCCGCAGCAGAATAAATAATGTGTCGCAAGATTAATTGTATACTTAAGCTGCTGTTAAATATGCTTTGTAACAATTTAGCCTGGAATTTATACCAGAATTCGCTGGTGACGAACGTAAGCTTTTTTAAGAATACACACATTCAATTGTTGCGAACCTTTGGGAGTAAAACAATGCAAGAGAATTATAAGATTCTGGTGGTGGATGACGATATGCGCCTGCGCGCGCTACTGGAACGTTATCTGACCGAGCAGGGCTTCCAGGTTCGAAGCGTGGCAAACGCCGAGCAAATGGATCGTCTGCTGACCCGTGAGTCCTTCCACCTTATGGTACTGGACCTCATGCTGCCTGGCGAAGATGGCCTGTCAATTTGCCGCCGTCTGCGCAGCCAGAGCAACCCTATGCCGATCATCATGGTGACGGCGAAGGGTGAAGAAGTGGACCGCATTGTGGGTCTGGAGATCGGTGCTGACGACTACATTCCGAAGCCATTCAACCCGCGTGAACTGCTGGCGCGTATTCGCGCTGTGCTGCGCCGTCAGGCGAACGAACTGCCGGGCGCGCCTTCGCAGGAAGAAGCGGTAATCGCCTTCGGTAAGTTCAAGCTGAACCTCGGCACCCGCGAAATGTTCCGCGAAGACGAACCTATGCCGCTCACCAGCGGTGAATTTGCGGTACTGAAAGCGCTGGTCAGCCACCCGCGCGAACCGCTTTCCCGCGATAAGCTGATGAACCTGGCGCGCGGTCGTGAATACTCTGCGATGGAACGCTCCATCGACGTGCAGATCTCCCGTCTGCGCCGCATGGTGGAAGAAGATCCGGCGCATCCGCGTTACATTCAGACCGTCTGGGGCCTGGGCTACGTCTTTGTACCGGACGGTTCTAAAGCATGAGGCGAATGCGCTTCTCACCGCGAAGTTCATTTGCCCGCACGCTACTGCTCATCGTCACCTTGCTGTTCGTCAGCCTGGTGACGACTTATCTGGTGGTGCTGAACTTTGCGATTCTGCCGAGCCTCCAGCAGTTTAATAAGGTTCTGGCCTACGAAGTTCGTATGCTGATGACCGATAAGCTGCAACTGGAGGACGGCACGCAACTGGTGGTGCCGCCTGCGTTCCGCCGGGAAATCTATCGTGAGCTGGGGATTTCTCTCTATTCCAACGAGGCTGCCGAAGAGGCCGGGCTGCGTTGGGCGCAACACTATGAATTCTTAAGCCATCAGATGGCGCAGCAGCTGGGCGGCCCGACGGAAGTGCGCGTTGAGGTCAACAAAAGCTCGCCGGTGGTCTGGCTGAAAACCTGGCTGTCGCCCAATATCTGGGTGCGCGTGCCGCTGACGGAAATCCATCAGGGCGATTTCTCCCCGCTGTTCCGCTATACGCTGGCGATTATGCTGCTGGCGATAGGCGGCGCATGGTTGTTTATTCGTATCCAGAACCGACCGCTGGTCGATCTTGAACATGCTGCGTTGCAGGTGGGGAAAGGCATGATTCCGCCGCCGCTGCGCGAGTATGGCGCGTCGGAGGTGCGCTCTGTGACCCGCGCCTTCAACCATATGGCGGCGGGCGTGAAGCAACTGGCTGATGACCGTACCTTGCTGATGGCGGGGGTGAGCCACGATTTGCGCACACCGTTGACGCGTATCCGCCTGGCTACCGAAATGATGGGTGAAGAGGACGGCTATCTCGCGGAGTCCATTAATAAGGACATCGAAGAGTGCAACGCCATTATCGAACAATTCATCGATTACCTGCGTACCGGTCAGGAAATGCCGATGGAGATGGCCGATCTGAATGCCGTGTTGGGTGAGGTTATTGCGGCGGAAAGCGGCTACGAGCGGGAAATTGATACCGCGCTGCAACCGGGCAGTATTCAGGTGAAAATGCATCCGTTGTCGATTAAACGCGCGATCGCCAATATGGTGGTCAACGCCGCCCGTTATGGCAATGGCTGGATCAAGGTCAGCAGCGGTACGGAACCGCATCGCGCCTGGTTCCAGGTTGAAGACGATGGGCCGGGTATTAAGCCGGAACAGCGTAAGCATCTGTTCCAGCCGTTTGTGCGTGGCGACAGCGCGCGCAGCACCAGCGGCACCGGGTTGGGTCTGGCGATTGTGCAGCGTATTGTGGATAACCATAACGGTATGCTGGAGATTGGCTCCAGTGAGCGCGGTGGGCTTTCTATTCGCGCCTGGCTGCCGATTCCGGTCACTCGCGTACCGGGTTCGACGAAAGACGCATAAGAAAAGGGAGGCGAAATGCCTCCCTTTTTATTTCTCAGCGCCCGGTGGCGCTACGCTTACCGGGCCTACAACAACGTGTGCTCTGTAGGCCGGATAAGGCGCAGCCGCCATCCGGCGTGTTTTTTTACAGCTTCGGCCCGGCGCTGACCAGCGCTTCACCGGCTGGGGTATCGGTGTATTTCTCGAAATTCTCGACAAACAGTTTCGCCAGCGCGGTGGCTTTTTCCTGCCACTGTTCCGGTGACGCGTAGGTGTTACGCGGGTCAAGAATACGTGTCTCTACGCCCGGCAGCTCGGTCGGGATCGCCAGGTCAAACATCGGCAGATTAAAGGTTTCCGCATTATCCAGAGAGCCGTTCAGGATGGCGTCGATAATCGCGCGCGTATCTTTGATGGAGATACGTTTGCCCGTGCCGTTCCAGCCGGTGTTTACCAGATACGCCTGTGCGCCGGATGCCTGCATGCGTTTGACCAGCACTTCAGCGTACTGCGTCGGGTGCAGCGACAGGAACGCCGCGCCGAAGCAGGCAGAGAAGGTTGGCGTCGGTTCGGTAACGCCGCGCTCAGTACCGGCCAGTTTAGCGGTAAAGCCAGACAGGAAGTGGTACTGCGTCTGGTCAGCCGTCAGGCGAGAAACCGGCGGCAGCACGCCGAAAGCGTCGGCAGTCAGGAAGATGACTTTGGTTGCATGGCCCGCTTTTGATACCGGCTTAACGATGTTATCGATATGATAAATCGGGTAGGAGACGCGGGTGTTCTCGGTTTTGGAACCATCGTCGAAATCGATGGAGCCATCTTCGCGAACGGTGACGTTTTCCAGCAGCGCATCGCGACGGATAGCGTTGTAGATTTCCGGTTCGGCTTCTTTAGACAGCTTGATGGTTTTCGCGTAGCAGCCGCCTTCAAAGTTAAACACGCCGTCGTCATCCCAGCCGTGTTCGTCATCGCCGATCAGACGGCGTTTCGGGTCGGTGGATAGGGTGGTTTTCCCGGTGCCGGAAAGCCCGAAGAAGACCGCGACGTCGCCTTTCTCACCCACGTTGGCGGAGCAGTGCATGGAGGCAATGCCTTTCAGCGGCAGCAGGTAGTTCATGACGGAGAACATCCCTTTTTTCATTTCGCCGCCGTACCAGGTGCCGCCAATTAACTGAATGCGTTCAGTCAGGTTGAAGGCTACGAAGTTTTCAGAGTTCAGCCCCTGTTCCTTCCACTGCGGGTTGGTGCATTTCGCGCCGTTCATCACGATAAAGTCTGGTTTGAAATCCACCAGTTCTTCGTCCGCAGGACGGATGAACATGTTTTTGACAAAATGCGCCTGCCAGGCGACTTCCGTGATGAAGCGAACGGAGAGACGGGTGTCCGCGTTAGCGCCGCAGAAGGCGTCAACGATGAACAGGCGTTTGCCGGAGAGTTGCTGAGTTACCAGCCCTTTCAGGTGCTGCCAGGTTTCCTGGGACAGCGGTTTGTTGTCGTTCTTGCCTTTGCCTTTGTCGGACCACCAGAGCGTGTCACGCGTGGTGTCGTCACGGACAATGTATTTATCCTTCGGCGAACGTCCGGTAAAGATACCAGTATCAACGGCAACGGCGCCCAGATTCGTTAATACGCCGCGCTCGTAACCTTCCAGAGTAGGATCGAGTTCCTCCTGGTACAGCAGGTCGTAGCTGGGGTTGTAAACGATATCCTGAACGTCATTGATACCATAAGCCTTGAGATCTTGCGGGGTTAAGCTGTTAACGCGCATGTCACTACTCCTTAGCCAATATGTATTACCTGAAATTGTAGGGTTTTTTAGGGTTTGTTAACCGCGACGAGGCTCATAGATTTACGTATCTGGACAAAATCACGATTGACCGAAAACGCTGTGACTCCTGTCACGAAGCGGCGCTTATTATGGCAGAGAACCCTTTTTTGTTGTGGAAAATGTTCTTAAAACGTTAAAAATGAGTGTATTCTGCGGGAATGTTGTGAGTGTAATCGCATTCATGTAAGAAATTTACGAAACTCTTACATATAAAATATCGATTCACCACGAAGGAAAAAATGAACAAAAAGTGCGGAATTTTGCGGAGCAGGCCGGATGACGACGCGGATGCGTCTTATCTGACCTGTAAATGAGTAAGCCTGATGAGCGATTCGCCATCAGGCTTTTTACTAGTGATTAATGCACCTGCGGGTCGGCAGGGGAGGCGTTGTTGCGGATTTCCGCAATGTCCATCGCGTTGAACAGATAGTGGCTGCCGCAGTAATCGCAGTGCATATCGATCTCGCCTTCTTCCGCCAGGATGCTGTCCACTTCTTCATCCGGTAGCGTTTTCAGCGCGCCCGCACAGCGTTCACGAGAACAGGTACACTTGAACTCAACGTCCTGCGGGTCGTAGAGCGTGACCTCTTCTTCATGGTACAAACGCCACAACACATCGTTAGCCGGAAGAGTCAGCAACTCTTCGGTTTTGATGGTTCCGGTCAGCGTCGCCAGGTGATCGAAGTCGTCCGCCTGCGCGTTCTGCGCGGGCATTACCTGTAGCAGCATTCCGCCCGCCGCCGGTTTGCCTTCCACCTCGCCAGTGCGGATGAACAGGCGTGTCGGCAACTGTTCGGAACGCAGGAAGTAATCTTCCAGACACGCTGCCAGCGTGTCGCCTTCCAGACCGACCACGCCCTGATAACGCTCGCCTTCTTCCGGCGTAATGGTGATCACCAGATAGCCGTTGCCCACCAGCGTTTTCAGATCCGCGTTTTCCGGCACTTCGCCCTGTACGCGAGCGACGCCGCGCATCTGCTGGTTGTTATTGCCGTTGATCACCGCCAGGCTCAGTGGGCCGTCGCCCTGTAGCTGCACGGTAATGTCACCGGCAAATTTCAGCGTGGCAGTCAGCAGGCTGGTGGCGACCAGCAGCTCGGCCAGCACGGTTTTGACCGGCTGCGGATAGGCGTGGTTTTCGAGGATCTGTTGCAGGGTTTCCGATACGGTCACCAGTTCGCCGCGCACGGCAAAGTTTTCAAACAGATAACGATGTAATTGGTCATGTTGCGGCATAATCATCTCTCTTGCGGGTGACAGTCACTCACTGTCGCCGTGTTTAAATCGTAACAGGTCGCGGCGCTCTTTTTTATCCGGTCGCCTGTCCGGGTGCGGCATGGTTAATGCGTTAAGTTTGCGTGCCTGCGCCATTTTTTCGCGTTTTTCCACGCTCTCCGCTGTTTCTTCATACAGCGTAACGGCTTCGCTCGCCGGACGGCGCTGCTCGGTAATGCCTTTAATGATTACCGTCCGCTCGTCGTTGCCCTGGCGCAGGGTCAGCGTCGCATTCAGCTCGACAATCTTGCCCGGCTTGCTGCGCTGCCCGTTATAGTGCACCTTACCGCCTTCAACCATTTCGCGGGCCAATGCACGGGTTTTATAAAAGCGTGCGGCCCACAGCCATTTATCCAGTCGGACCTCAATAGAGGGCTTTTCTTTCATGGCGTCTCCTTCACATCAGTGAGGGGATCAGCCGGCGGTAATCATTCAACGACGGATGGCGTGCATACTGCTTTTCTGCAATGCCGGAGTCGGGATTGGTCACGCCGAGGCAGTAACGAATGCCGAATTGGGCGGCGGCGTCGAGAATCGGTTCGCTGTCGTCGATAAACAGCGTTTTCTCTGCGCTTATTCCCGTTTCTTCAGCCACTGCGTGCCATAACCGCTGATCCTCTTTGGGATAACCAAATGTGTGGGTGGAAAGTAATAAATCAAGGTGTGATGCCAGACCGGTATGTTCCAGCTTCACCGCCAGGTTATGCGGGTGCGCGTTGGTCAGCAGAATGCGGCGTTTACCGCGGGCTTTTAACGCATCCAGAAACGGCACGGTATCTTCGCGCAGCACGGCGCGCGGCCCCTGTGCCGTCGTCATAGCGCAAATGTCCAGACCCAGCCGCTCGCTCCAGTAATCAAGACAGTACCAGTTTAGCGTATGCTGCACGGCATGATACTGCTGGCGAATATAGTCCTGGGCTTCCTGTGCTGTGATTCCCTGCTGTGCGCCATAGGTTTCCGGCACCAGTTTCTGCCAGAAATAGTTATCGAATGCCAGATCGAGCAGCGTGCCGTCCATGTCCAGCAAAACGGTATCGACGTCCTGCCAGGCAATATCAATATGCATGGGAATTCTCCAGATGAGATTGCCGCCAAATCCTGGCGGCTTTTGCCGGATATGCGCTACAGGGTAGCATACCGTGAGCTGTCAGATGAGGCTTTCCGGGGAGGCGATCAGCTTTGGATTCAGGCAGTTTTCATAATATTCCTGAATTTCCGCCATACGGGTGCGGTTACGCTGATAACGTCTGAACGCCTGAATGCCGTTGTAAGCGGCGCAGCCCAGCATGGTGAGCATCAGCAACGTCGTGCCAAGGTAGCGCCATAAACCGGAACGATCCGGGATGCGGTGCAGACCGATGTGCTGCGTGCCGTTGGCGTCGGTGTAGACACGGGTGACGATCCCTTCGGCGCTAAACGGTGTTTGCATTAACATCTGCGCCAGGCGCTGGAATGCGCCCCACTGTTCCTGCGCGGGGTAATCGTACAGGGACATCGACGGCCACGGCTGATCAACCAGATCGCTGCCTTCATCGCTGATAATCAGGAAGCCGCCCGGCGCGGGGCTGTTAAGCGCCTGTGCGGCGCGCGCGGTTTCACGGGAGATAAACGGCGCGGTTGAGGTCGTCACCAGGTTATCGAGCGACTCCGCGCTGACAGGGCGCAGCAGAACGTTCACGCCGTCAAGTTTGCCCGCATTCGCGCGTTTGACCAGCGCGGCCCAGTTTTTGCTATTGCCGAGGTTCACCAGCGCGTTTTTCAGGCGCACGCATTCGTCTTCGGCGGCGCACAGATCGGCGGTCTTTAATACGATGTCGCCGAAATCATCCAGCAATACCATCCCGGACTTTTGAATCGCCGAACGCAGCGACGCGCTAACGCGGGAGTCATCTTCCGGCTTCGGGTGCAGCTGGCGGTTGATGGCCTGGGTCAGCGCTGCGGCTTTGTTGACGAGATCGGACTCGGGCAGCGGCAGCGTCCGCGCGTCATTCCAGATGATTTGCGAGCAATCAAACGGCATAAAAGGGGAGTTCGGCTGCGCAGTCCAGCTACCAGACTGATGGATATTACACATGCCTTTGCCGTTCAGATGCAGCGTATCGCCCACGCGAACTCCGGCGTCGTGGAGCTGTTTAACGCTGGTGGCCTCAATGGTTTGCGCGCCTTTCATCCACGACAAGGTGAATTTGATCGGCATATCCAGCGGGATCCAAAAGAGCAGCATAAACAGCACCAGCAGCGATCCGCCCGCAATAACGGCGCTACGCAGCCAGTGTTGCAACGGGAAATTTTTCACCTCGTCATGCAGGGAGAGAAAACGCCCTTGCCGCGCGACGTGGCGATCCAGATAGATATCAATATCCGTTTGCTGCCCGAGATCCTGTGCGATATAGGGTTGCCAGTGGGCAGGGTAAATCAGGTCAATAATTCCCAGCGAAATATTGTTGATCTGCTCCTGATCGTTTTCGCCAAACAGCCCCCAGCGACGCGGGGTTCCCCGCAGGCAGTGAATCTCTCGCAGCGAGGTTTTAGATGGCGGTGCGAACAGCCCCCAGAGACCTGCGGCGAGCAGCAGAATTGCGCCGCCCGCAATCCACGGCACGAAGACATCCGGCGTAATTAAGCAACAGAAGAACAGCAGGAATGAGGCCACAATCAGCGATGCTTCGCGCAGCCCCGCGGGGCGGCTGAGCGCATACTCTTCGTGAGTTTCCTGACGAATGTTCAGCAGTTCAATTTGCTCGCTCTCTTCGCCACGAATCGACGCCTGGGTGGAGGAGGTATGCTGTAGCGCATAGCCGCGCGTCTCCTGCATGTACTCCTGCAACGTGTGGCCGTTAAGCGAGATGACTAAAGGAAGCGTATCGGTATGGATCAGCTCAACGTTATTTTCGTCATTGATGTACTGTTCCCAGAACGGCGGCAAATGAACCTCAACGGAATCAAGGTAATATCGCCATTTATTGGGATCGTCGGTCGTAATGCCGTAACGCGTAATGGAATGGGTCAGAATAATGACGTTATTACTCTGGGCATTCAGCGTTAACGACACGGGAGCGGTACTGGCGCCTGTCGGCCCCGGCACCTGCTGAATCTGACTGAGGTTGTCGAGATAGTTTTCAACCGCACTGCGCTCTTCCGGCGTTAGCTTGCGCGTCGCGGCGTCTGAAAAGGCGCTGATCCAGGGCAGATTCTGCCGCCTGGCTCTTACTCTGAGTAGCCATCCTGCCAGTAGAGAGCAGGCCAGCAAAGCAGCTAAGAAAATCAAAATGGTGCTCATGCTTTCCCCATCTTACTAAGTCTGTCAGGCGTGGTCAGTCGCACCCTGTCGAATAAATGTGATGCTGTGGTTGGCTATCGGCAAGCGTGGAGTTGAACTTGAGCATTTTTACGCGCATCCCAGTGAATGCGGATCATAGCAAACCCACCAAAAGCGGAATATCAGCAAATTCCTGGAGTTATTTCAACCTATTGACTTTTAATTTTAAATGGGAATTAATTTTTGCTACGTTACATAAATGTAAATAAACGGCAATTCACATTGCCGAAACCGTGCTGTATATCGCACAATGGCACCAGATTTCACTGCATAGATTCTCACGATGAGCAAATCATTACAAAAACCCACCATTTTGAAAGTTGAAACTGTCGCGAAATCCCGGCTGTTTAACGTCGAAAGTGTGGATCTCGAATTCAGCAACGGCGTGCGCCGCGTCTATGAGCGTATGCGTCCGTCCACTCGTGAAGCGGTAATGATTGTGCCGATCGTAGACGATCACCTGATTCTGATCCGTGAATATGCCGTGGGCACGGAGTCTTATGAGCTGGGGTTCTCCAAAGGGTTGATCGACCCTGGCGAAACCGTTTTTGAAGCGGCGAACCGCGAACTGAAAGAAGAAGTTGGGTTTGGCGCGAACGATCTGACGTTCCTCAAAAAGCTCAGCATGGCGCCGTCCTATTTTTCCAGCAAAATGAACATTGTGATAGCGGAAGACCTCTATCCTGAATCACTGGAAGGCGACGAGCCGGAACCGCTGCCGCAGGTGCGCTGGCCGCTGACGCATTTAATGGATCTGCTGGAAGAACCGGATTTCAGTGAAGCGCGAAACGTCAGCGCGCTGTTCCTGGTCCGTGAGTGGCTGAAGGGGCAGGGGCGGTTGTAATTTATATTGCCGGATGGCGGCTGACTTTTACCTGGCCTACAACAAAACGTAGGCCGGATAAGACGCCTCAGGCGTCGCCATCCGGCAAAAGATCAAAACAGTTCGTGTGTCTCACCGTTATCGATAATGGTGGTGCCCACCTCATGCACCGCCTGCTGCGTTGGCTGAGTGCCTTCGATAAAGTATTCCGCGCGGCTGTTACCGCCGTTTGCCAGTTGCCCGGTGCTTCTGTCGATATTGATCGTCACGATGCCCGGAGGCGGCGTCAACGGCTCTTCAGGAACCCCTTCCAGCACGGCTTTCATGTAAGCATCCCATGCGGGTTGCGCACTTTTCGCGCCACCTTCGTAACCAGAAATCTGGTCTTTGATCGCCCCGGACGCGGTAGTGCGCCCCAGATCGCGACGGTGATCGTCAAAGCCGATCCACACGGAAGTCACCACGCCCGGGCCGTAACCGGAGAACCAGGCATCTTTCGAGCTGTTGGTGGTTCCGGTTTTTCCGCCGATATCATGACGTTGCAGGTCGCGACCCGCGCGCCAGCCGGTGCCCATCCAGCCGGGTTCGCCGAAGATGTTGCTGTTCAGCGCGCTCTTAATCAGGAAGGCCAGCGGCGTGTTGATCACATGTGGAGCATATTCCTGCATTCCGCTTTGCGCCACTAACGCCTGGTTAGCCTGCTCCAGTTTTGGCATCGGCACGGTGGCGTTTTGCTGCTCCTGAGAGATGGCGACATCTTCAACGTTATTGTTTTCCAGCACGTTGGATTTTTGGGTATCACCGTAAATGACCGGGATATCGCAATCCGGGCAGGCGATTTTCGGCTTCGCTTCGAAGATCACGCCGCCCTGGTCGGTCTCTATCTTGCTGATGAAATACGGGTCTACCAGGAAGCCGCCGTTAGACATTACCGCATAACCGCGCGCCACCTGCATCGGGGTGAAGGACGCGGAGCCCAGCGCCAGCGATTCGGTATGCACGATGTTCTGCGCCGGGAAACCGAAGCGTTGCAGATACTCTGCGGCGTAATCCACGCCCATCGCGCGCATCGCCCGCACCATCACCACGTTTTTCGACTGACCCAGACCCTGACGTAAGCGGATTGGCCCGGCATACTGCGGCGGGGAGTTTTTTGGCCGCCAGTCGGAACCGGCGCCAGCATCCCAGCGGGAAATCGGCACGTCGTTCAGCATACTCGCCAGCGTCAGACCTTTATCCATCGCGGCGGTATAGAGGAACGGTTTGATGTTCGACCCGACCTGACGCAGCGCCTGCGTGGCGCGGTTGAATTTACTCTGGTTGAAGTCAAAACCGCCGACCAGCGCCAGAACCGCGCCGTTTTGCGGGTTGATGGAAACCAGCGCCGAGTTCACATCCGGGACTTGCGCCAGCCACCAGGCATCACCCATCTGGCGAACCCAGATTTGTTGGCCTGTCTGTACGGCGTCGGTCACTTTACGCGGCGTCGGGCCCTGTTGGGTATCCGAACGGTAAGGGCGCGCCCAGCGTACGCCTTCCATCCGCAGCGACACGGAGGTGCCATCAGCGAGCATCGCGGTGGCTTCCTGCGGATTCGCGCCAGTAATGACGGCAGGCAGCAACGGCCCGTAGGTTGGCAGGGCTTTCAGCGTGTCGGTGATTTTTTTGTTGTCCCAGGCGGTTTCGCCTACTTTCCACAGCACGTTCGACGGGCCGCGATAGCCGTGGCGCATGTCGTAGTCCAGCACGTTGTTACGCACGGCTTGCTGCGCCGCCTGCTGTACTTTGCGGGTGATTGTGGTGTAGATGCGATACCCGTCTTCATAGGCGCTTTCGCCATAACGGCTGTACATTTCCTGGCGCACCATTTCCGACAGATACGGCGCTGAGAACGCGATTTCCGGCGCATGGTAATTGGCGTCAATCGCTTCGCCGCGCGCCTGATCGTACTGCGCCTGGGTGATGTAGCCTTCGCTCAACATACGAGACAGCACCACGTTACGACGCGCCGTCGCCCGATCCATCGAGTAGAGCGGGTTAAATGTGGAAGGGGCTTTCGGCAGACCGGCAATCACCGCCATTTCGCTCAGGGTGAGCTGATCGACCGTCTTACCGAAATAGACCTGCGCCGCCGCGCCGACGCCGTAGGCACGGTAGCCGAGGTAGATCTTGTTCAGGTAAAGTTCGAGGATCTCATCTTTGCTCAACATCTGCTCAATGCGGATTGCCAGGAACGCTTCCTTAATTTTACGCATCAGCGTGCGTTCCGGGCTCAGGAAGAAGTTTCTCGCCAGCTGCTGGGTGATGGTACTTGCCCCCTGTGAGGCATGGCCTGAGAACAGCGCGACGCTGGCCGCACGGAAGATCCCTACCGGATCGACGCCATGATGCTCGTAAAAGCGGCTGTCTTCCGTAGCGATAAAGGCTTTAACCATTTCCGGCGGCATCTGGTCAAGCGTGACCGGGATACGACGTTTCTCGCCATACTGCGCGATCAGCTCGCCATCCGCGCTGTAAACCTGCATCGGAATCTGCAAACGCACGTCTTTTAAGGTCGCGACGTCAGGTAGTTGCGGCTCGATA
The DNA here is from genome assembly GCF_005406305.1 of Citrobacter sp. TBCP-5362. Classification (NCBI taxonomy): domain Bacteria; kingdom Pseudomonadati; phylum Pseudomonadota; class Gammaproteobacteria; order Enterobacterales; family Enterobacteriaceae; genus Citrobacter; species Citrobacter sp. TBCP-5362. The sequence continues at coordinate 358,118 of NZ_CP040234.1, forward strand.
TAGCGGTAGAGGCCATAAATCGAGCCTGCTCCCAGCAGGATGCAACATACTGCAAGGATCAATAAATACTTTACGAACTTCACTGGAGATTTCCCATTTAGTGTCATTTGGGCAGTTTATAAACAAACGCGCGGTAGTATAAAGGCAAGCCAGACGCATTGATATACCCGTAAGAGCGACCATTGATAAGGAGATCATAAGCAATGGCTTTCAGGTTCTGGCAAATTGGCCTTCATATTCAGCAGCATGAGGCGCTGGCTGTCGCCGTGATTCGCGGCGCGTCAGGCTGGTCTTTACAACGCTGGTGGCGGGTGCCGCTGGCGGAACGTACCTTCGTTGACGGGCATCTCCGAGAGCCTGAACAGCTCGTCGATGCGCTGCTTCCGTGGCGTCGTTCGCTTCCTCACCGGCATCATATTTATCTCTCTTTCCCTGCCAGCCGGACGCTGCAAAAGCATTTTCCGCGCCCGGAAATGGCGCTGCGCGAACGTGAACAAACGGCGTGGCTGACCGGCGCGATGGCGCGTGAGCTGGATATGCCCCCCGACGCCCTGCGCTTTGACTATCGCGAAGATACCCTGACTCCGGCATTTAACGTGACCGCCGCCCAAAGCAAGGAGGTGGCGACCTTATTAACGCTGGCGCAAAAACTGAAAATGCAGGTGACGGCTATTACGCCGGATGCCTGCGCATTACAGCGCTTTATTCCTTATCTGCTGGCGCACCAGCAGTGTCTGGCCTGGCGTGACGAAGAACAGTGGCTGTGGGCGACGCGCTATGCGTGGGGACGAAAACCGCTACAAGAGGCGGCCTGCGCCGACAGTCTTGCCGCGACGTTGTCCATTGCGCCGGAAAGTCTGACGGTGTGCGGCGCGGGCGGCTTCGAACCCTGGTGCGCGGTTGCCATTCGCCAGCCTCCCGTTCCGCCGGAAGGCCATACCTTTGCCATCGCACTGGGATTAGCAATGGGGGCGCCGTGCTGATGAGTCATCCGGTCAACTTTTTGCCCTGGCGCCAGTCCCGGCGGCGCGAATGTCTGCGATTCTGGAGCGTTATGTTCAGCGGTTCACTGCTGCTGGCCATTGCGCTGGCGTGCATCCATGAGGTTACGCTCACGGCGCAAAAACGGGCGGATGCGCAGTGGCCGATCGCAGAGAAAGAGCGCGCGGCCGCGCTGCTGGCGATCCAACCCCGCTTACAGCAGCGGCAGACCGCGTGGCAGCAAGCGTTGCAGCGGCAAACGGAATATGAGCAGACGCGGCGCTGGCAGAGCGTGCTGGAAGGGATGGCGGCGCTGTTGCCCGAGCAGGCGTGGCTAACCCGGTTATCCTGGCAGCAGGGAACGCTGGAACTTGAGGGATACGCGACGACATTTCTCGCGTTAAACACGCTGGAAACCGCGCTACGTCGTCATCCTGATTTCCCGTTAGCCGGGAGTGGGGCAACGCAGCAGGATGCGCAGGGACGCTGGCAATTTCATTACCCGTTAAAAAGGAGCCTCGCAGATGGCCGCGCTTTTTGACCTCTGGTGCGGGTTATTGCCGCGAACCCGCTTCTTCTGCTGGTTAGGCTGGAGCCTGGGGCTGGGATTACTGGCGTGTTTATGCGCGTTTTCTTCGGGTGCGCAGCAACAGGAGCGGCAACGAACGGCGCTGGCGCAACAGCGGGCGGCTATCGACCGGCAGTGGCGAAGCCTGCGCCAGATCGCCGCATCAATGGATATGTCTCGTTTAGCGTCGGCCAGCAAGCGCGTGCCTTTTTCCCCTCTGGATTTTCAGCGCTCTCCGGTACGCCTTCTTCACTGGCAGCCTTCCGCGCAGGGAGGCGAGCTGGCGCTGTCATCCACCTGGGAGGCGGTTCCGCAACTGTTCAGTCGGCTGGCGGAGCGTGGCATGCGCATCAACCGCTTTTCGCTTGTTCCGCAGGAGACGGAACTGCTGTTGACGCTACAGTTGGAGCGGCTGACTGATGACTAAGCGCTGGCTGTTGGTCTGTAGCTGCCTGCTGATGCTGACCGGAATGCGCGACCCCTTCAAACCGCCGGAGGACCGATGCCGGATCGCTGAACTGCCAATGTGGCGTTACCAGGGCGTGGTGAGTCAGGGAGAGCGCCTGACTGGCATTCTCAAAGACAGCCAGCAGAAGTGGCGGCGCGTCGAACAATATCAGGTGCTGGAGAACGGCTGGACGATTTCCCGACTGACGGCAGACAGCATAACGCTTGAGACCGGTAAAGGCTGTGAACCGTCACAGTGGCGGTGGCAACGACAAGGAGAAGTGAATGAAGCGATGGATAGCCGCAGCGTTGATCGCCGTGATGCCCGCCGTACAGGCGGGGAAAGCGCAAAACGTGACGCTGGTGGTGGATGATGTTCCTGTTGTTCAGGTATTGCAGGCGCTTGCCGCGCAGGAGAAGAAGAATCTGGTGGTCTCGCCTGACGTCAGCGGTTCGCTGTCGCTGAGTCTGACGGATGTGCCGTGGAAGCAGGCGGTGCTGACGGTCATAAAAAGCGCCGGGCTGGTGCTGCGTCAGGAGGGGAATATTCTGCATGTTCACTCGGTTCACTGGCAAAACGAAAACGCCGCGCGGCAGGAGGCCGAGCAGGCAAGGCTGCGGGCCAACTTACCGCTGGAGGATCGCAGTATTTCTCTGCAATACGCCGATGCCTCCGAACTGGCAAAAGCGGGAGAAAAACTGCTGAGCGCCAAAGGCAGTATGACGGTAGATAAACGCACCAACCGGTTATTGCTTCGGGATAACAACGCTGCGCTGGCGGCGCTGGAAAAGTGGGCGGCGCAAATGGATCTCCCCGTTGAGCAGGTTGAACTGGCGGCGCATATCGTCACCATAAATGAAAAAAGCTTGCGTGAGCTGGGGGTAAAGTGGACGCTGGCGGACGTGCAACAGGCCGGGTCGCCAGGGCAGGTGACGTCGCTTGCCAGCGATCTTTCCGTCGCGGCCGCCACGTCTCGCGTCGGGTTTAACATCGGGCGCATCAACGGTCGCTTGTTGGATCTTGAGCTTTCCGCCCTGGAGCAGAAGCAGCAACTTGATATTATCGCCAGCCCACGACTGCTGGCTTCGCACCTGCAACCCGCCAGTATTAAGCAGGGGAGCGAAATCCCGTATCAGGTCTCCAGCGGCGAGAGCGGGGCGACGTCCGTGGAGTTTAAAGAAGCGGTGCTGGGGATGGAGGTGACGCCCACCGTTTTGCCGAAGGGACGCATTCGCCTGAAACTTCACATCAGCCAGAACGTTCCCGGTCAGGTGCTACAGCAGGCGGATGGCGAAGTGCTGGCGATCGATAAGCAGGAAATCGACACGCAGGTCGAGGTTAAAAGCGGCGAAACGCTGGCGCTGGGCGGCATCTTTTCGCGCAAGAACAAATCCGCTAAAGATAGCGTCCCGCTGTTAGGCGATATCCCCTGGCTTGGTTCCCTTTTCAGCCATGATGGAAAAGAGAACGAGCGGCGCGAACTGGTGGTGTTCATTACCCCCAGACTGGTTGCGGCAGAATAATTTATGCCTGAAATCGCGCTGTTTTTGCACTGAACACGTTTCAGGGATTTGACGTGGGGGTGTATTTAGCATACAAGGAGTACCGATTTGAGAGTTGGTTCTTCTCGTCGCTATCCGGCGACGCTGCCTCCGGGGTTGTCTACAATATGTCTTGGTAATTTATTCAGTTGCCAAACCCGTTGGAGTATTGAGATAATTTTCAGTCTGACTCTCGCAATATCTTATGAGGTTTCAGTTCATGTCCTGCTGCGCAAGGTGTCTGCGACGCGGGTTTATCATTAACGAATTGTCTTAGTAGTACCGAAAAAATGGCAGAGAAACGCAATATCTTTCTGGTTGGGCCTATGGGTGCCGGAAAAAGCACTATTGGGCGCCAGTTAGCTCAACAACTCAATATGGAATTTTACGATTCTGATCAAGAGATTGAGAAACGAACCGGAGCTGATGTGGGCTGGGTCTTCGATGTAGAAGGTGAAGACGGCTTCCGTGATCGCGAAGAAAAAGTCATCAACGAGTTGACGGAAAAACAGGGTATTGTGCTGGCAACCGGCGGTGGCTCTGTAAAATCACGTGAAACGCGTAACCGTCTCTCCGCGCGTGGCGTCGTGGTGTATCTTGAAACGACAATCGAAAAACAACTTGCGCGTACGCAGCGCGACAAGAAACGCCCGCTGTTGCAGGTAGAAGCTCCGCCTCGTGAAGTTCTGGAAGCGTTGGCCAACGAACGCAATCCTCTGTATGAAGAGATTGCCGACGTGACCATTCGTACCGACGATCAGAGCGCTAAGGTCGTGGCAAACCAGATTATTCATATGCTGGAAAGCAACTGATTCTGGCTTAATACATACTCGGTAAGCGGGTACAAGTAACTAAGGTGGATGTCGCGTCATGGAGAGGATTACAGTTACTCTCGGGGAACGTAGTTACCCTATCACCATCGCGGCTGGTTTGTTTAACGAACCAGCTTCATTCTTACCGCTGAAATCGGGCGATCAGGTTATGTTGGTGACCAACGAAACCCTGGCTCCCCTTTACCTTGATAAGATCCGTAGCGTACTTGAACAGGCGGGGGTTAACGTAGATAGCGTTATCCTGCCCGATGGCGAAAAGTATAAAAGCCTGACGGTACTTGATACGGTTTTCACCGCGTTACTGCAAAAACCGCACGGTCGCGATACCACGCTGGTTGCCCTCGGCGGCGGCGTGATTGGCGACCTTACCGGTTTCGCCGCCGCCAGCTATCAGCGTGGCGTGCGCTTTATCCAGGTCCCGACGACATTGCTGTCGCAGGTCGACTCCTCCGTAGGCGGGAAAACCGCTGTAAACCATCCCCTCGGCAAGAACATGATCGGCGCGTTCTACCAGCCTGCTTCTGTGGTGGTGGATCTCGACTGTCTGAAAACGCTTCCTGCGCGTGAGCTGGCATCGGGTCTGGCGGAAGTGATCAAATACGGCATCATTCTTGACGGTGAATTTTTCACCTGGCTTGAGGACAATCTGGACGCGTTATTACGTCTGGAAGGTCCGGCAATGGCGTACTGTATCCGCCGTTGTTGTGAGCTGAAAGCCGAAGTTGTCGCAGCAGACGAGCGCGAAACGGGCTTACGTGCTTTACTGAATCTGGGACATACCTTTGGTCATGCCATTGAAGCTGAAATGGGTTATGGCAATTGGTTACACGGTGAAGCCGTCGCTGCTGGTATGGTGATGGCGGCGCGCACGTCAGAGCGTCTCGGTCAGTTTAGCGCTGCGGATACGCAACGCATTATTACGCTGCTCCAGCGCGCAGGTCTGCCTGTACACGGGCCGCGTGAGATGTCTGCTCAGGCGTATTTGCCACACATGCTGCGCGATAAGAAAGTCCTGGCGGGCGAGATGCGCTTAGTGCTCCCGCTGGCGATAGGGAAAAGTGAAGTACGCGGCGGAGTGCCGCACGAAATCGTTCTCAGCGCTATTGCTGACTGTCAGCAGGCGTAACAACAAGAAAGGTCGGACTGATACTGCACGGTATTGGTCATTTAAATTCAGGTTAACTGCAACGTCGTAAGCATTAACCTTTGAGTGGGGTGTTAAATGGATGAATTCAAACCAGAAGACGAGCTGAAACCCGATCCCAGCGATCGTCGTACTGGTCGTACTCGTCAATCTTCTGAACGCGATAATGATCCACAGATCAATTTCGATGACGTCGACCTGGATACGGACGATCGTCGTCCAGGGCGTGCGCGAAAGGCGCGTGAGGAAGAGCAGTACAGCGAAGACGATTATGAATCCGATGATGCAGTGGATGAAGAACGCGTAGAGCGTCGTCCCCGCAAACGTAAGAAAGCCGCCAGCAAACCCGCTTCCCGTCAATACATCATGATGGGTGTCGGCGTTCTGGTGTTGCTGCTGTTGATCATCGGTATTGGTTCCGCGCTGAAAGCCCCTTCACCCTCCTCTTCCAGCGATCAAACGGCGTCTGCCGAGAAGAACATCGATCTTTCCGGCAATAACGCGACCGATCAGGCGAGCGCCACGCAGCCTGCGCCAGACGCTGAACAGACCGCCGGAAACACGCAGCAGGATGTTTCTCTGCCGCCGATCGCCTCAACGCCAACGCAGGGTCAGGCGCCTGCCGCGACCGAAGGCCAACAGCGTGTGGAAGTTCAGGGCGATCTGAACAATGCGCTGACTCAGCCGCAGGGCCAGGAACAGGTTAACAATGTGGTGGCGAACTCCACGCTGCCGACGGAACCTGCCACCGTTGCGCCAATCCGCAACGGCAATGCGCCGCGTCAGACGGCGACGACGCAATCGGGCGAGCGTCAGGCCACTACGCGCCCGGAACGTAAGCAGGTTGTGATTGAGCCGAAGAAACCGCAGACCACCGCGAAAGCGACACCAGCGGAACCGAAGCCGACCACGCAGCCGAAACGTAGCGAACCTGCCGCGCCGGTCGCGACGACGAAAGCGCCAGCAACCTCCGCGCCAGCGGCAACGACCGCGCCGAAAGCCACCGCCAGCACTGCGCCTGCACAAACCGCAGCGCCAGCGCAAACCACAGCGGCAGCCGGCAGTGCGGCTGGTACGAAAAGCACAGGTAACGTGGGTTCACTGAAGTCTGCGCCTTCCAGCCATTACACCCTGCAACTCAGCAGTTCTTCTAACTACGACAACCTGAACGGTTGGGCGAAGAAAGAAAACCTGAAAAACTATGTGGTGTATCAGACGACGCGTAACGGTCAGCCGTGGTATGTTCTGGTAACGGGTGTGTATGCGTCTAAAGATGATGCCAAACGTGCGGTGTCTACGTTGCCAGCCGATGTGCAGGCGAAAAACCCGTGGGCAAAACCGTTGCATCAGGTGCAGGCCGATCTGAAGTAATAGTCATGTTAAAGCGCAGGATGCTGTCGGAGCTTTCTCCACAGCCGGAGAAGGTGTAATTAGTTAGTCAGCATGAAAAAGAATCGCGCTTTTCTGAAGTGGGCAGGGGGGAAATACCCCCTGCTTGATGACATCAAACGGCATTTACCGAAAGGTGAATGCTTGGTTGAACCCTTTGTGGGGGCCGGGTCGGTGTTTCTTAACACCGACTTTTCTCGTTATATTCTTGCCGATATTAATAGTGACCTTATCAGCCTCTATAACATCGTGAAGTCGCGTACTGAAGAGTATGTGCGGGCTTCCCGCGAGCTGTTTACGCCTGAGACGAATCAGGCCGAGGTTTACTATCAACTCCGTGAAGAGTTCAATACGAGCCGGGAGCCGTTCCGTCGCGCGGTCCTGTTCTTATACCTGAACCGCTATGGTTACAACGGCCTGTGCCGCTATAACTTGCGTGGGGAGTTTAACGTGCCGTTTGGCCGTTACAAAAAGCCCTACTTCCCGGAAACGGAGTTGTACCATTTTGCCAAAAAAGCGCAGAATGCAGAGTTTCATTGCCTTTCGTATGAAGAGTGTATGGATCGTGCTGATAGCAATTCTGTGGTCTATTGCGATCCGCCTTACGCACCGCTTTCTGCGACGGCGAATTTCACCGCTTATCATACCAATAGCTTCAGCCCAAAAGAGCAGGCGCGCCTGGCGGAGATGGCAGAAAAGCTGGTCAGCAAGCGGATCCCGGTGTTAATTTCGAACCATGACACGCCCGATACCCGCGAGTGGTACAAAGCGGCGAAACATTTTCAGGTCAAAGTGCGTCGCAGTATAAGCAGCAATGGCGGCACACGTAAAAAGGTGGACGAACTGCTGGCTCTGTACCAACCAGGAGTCGTAACGCCTGCGAAAAAATAATTCTCAAGGAGAAGCGGATGAAACAGTATTTGATTGCCCCCTCAATTCTGTCGGCTGATTTTGCCCGCCTGGGTGAGGACACCGCGAAAGTGCTGGCTGCTGGTGCGGATGTCGTGCATTTTGACGTCATGGACAACCACTATGTGCCGAACCTGACCATCGGCCCGATGGTGCTGAAATCCCTGCGCAAATACGGTATTACCGCCCCCATCGACGTGCATTTGATGGTGAAGCCGGTTGACCGCATCGTGCCGGATTTCGCCGCAGCGGGCGCCAGCATCATTACGTTTCATCCCGAAGCCTCTGAGCATGTCGATCGTACCTTGCAGCTGATTAAAGAAAACGGCTGTAAAGCGGGTCTGGTGTTTAACCCGGCCACGCCGCTGAGTTATCTGGATTACGTGATGGATAAGCTGGATGTGATCCTGCTGATGTCCGTCAACCCGGGTTTTGGCGGCCAGTCTTTTATTCCGCACACGCTGGAGAAGCTGCGTGAAGTGCGCCGTCGTATTGATGAGTCAGGTTATGACATTCGCCTGGAAGTGGACGGCGGCGTCAAGGTGAACAACATCGGCGAAATCGCCGCGGCGGGCGCAGACATGTTTGTGGCAGGCTCCGCGATTTTCGACCAACCAGACTACAAAAAAGTCATTGATGAAATGCGCAGTGAACTGGCAAAGGTAAGTCATGGATAAATTGCAGGATATTCGGGGTGTCGCCTTTGACCTCGACGGCACGCTGGTCGACAGCGCGCCGGGATTAGCCGCTGCGGTAGATATGGCGTTATACGCGCTGGAACTGCCTACCGCTGGCGAAGATCGCGTAATTACCTGGATTGGTAACGGCGCAGATGTATTGATGGAGCGTGCGCTCGCTTGGGCTCGCCAGGAACGCGCTACGTTACGTAAAACAATGGGCAAACCGCCTGTTGATGATGAGATCCCCGCCGAGGAGCAGGTGCGTATTTTGCGTAAGCTGTTCGACCGCTACTATGGCGATGTGGCGGAAGAAGGGACGTTCCTGTTCCCGCACGTAGCCGATACGCTGGGCGCGCTGCATGCCAAAGGGCTGCCGCTTGGACTGGTGACCAATAAACCGACGCCGTTTGTGGCGCCGCTGCTTGAAGCGCTGGATATCGCCAAATACTTCAGCGTGGTTATTGGCGGCGACGATGTGCAGAACAAAAAGCCGCATCCCGATCCGCTGCTGCTGGTGGCAAAGCGGATGGGCGTCGCGCCTGAACAGATGCTCTTCGTGGGCGATTCGCGTAACGACATTCAGGCTGCAAAAGCGGCTGGCTGCCCGTCGGTCGGCCTCACGTATGGCTACAACTATGGCGAATCAATCGCTCTTAGCCAGCCGGATGTGATTTACGACACTATTAATGACCTTCTGCCCGCTCTCGGGCTTCCGCATAGCGAAAATCAGGAATCGAAAAATGACTAAGCCCATCGTTTTTAGTGGCGCACAGCCCTCAGGTGAATTGACCATTGGCAACTATATGGGTGCGCTGCGTCAGTGGGTGAACATGCAGGATGACTATCATTGCATTTACTGCATCGTTGACCAGCATGCGATCACCGTGCGTCAGGATGCACAGCAGCTGCGTAAGGCGACGCTGGATACGCTGGCGCTCTACCTGGCGTGTGGTATCGATCCTGAGAAAAGCACCATCTTTGTTCAGTCCCATGTGCCGGAGCACGCGCAGCTGGGCTGGGCGCTGAACTGCTACACCTATTTCGGCGAACTGAGCCGGATGACCCAGTTCAAAGACAAATCCGCGCGCTATGCCGAGAACATCAACGCCGGTCTGTTTGATTACCCGGTTCTGATGGCGGCAGACATTTTGCTGTATCAAACGAATCAGGTGCCGGTGGGTGAAGATCAGAAACAGCATCTGGAATTGAGCCGCGACATCGCGCAGCGTTTTAACGCGCTGTATGGCGATATCTTTAACGTTCCTGAGCCGTTTATTCCAAAATCCGGCGCGCGCGTGATGTCACTGCTGGAACCGACCAAAAAGATGTCCAAGTCGGACGATAACCGTAACAACGTCATCGGCCTTCTGGAAGACCCGAAATCGGTGGTGAAAAAAATCAAACGTGCGGTGACGGATTCCGACGAGCCGCCGGTAGTGCGCTACGACATCCAGAATAAAGCGGGGGTGTCTAACCTGCTGGATATCCTCTCCGCCGTAACCGGCCAGAGCATCCCTGAGCTGGAGCAGCATTTCGAAGGCAAGATGTATGGTCATCTGAAAGGTGAAGTGGCTGAAGCCGTTTCCGGTATGCTGACCGAGTTGCAGGAGCGTTATCATCGCTTCCGCAGCGACGAAGCCTTCTTGCAGAAAGTGATGAAAGAAGGGGCGGAAAAAGCCAGCGCCCGTGCTTCCGAAACGCTGAAAGCGGTCTACGAAGCGATCGGCTTTGTCGCCAAGCCGTAATGCGCACCGCGCCGTAGGCCAGATAAGGCGTTTACGCCGCCACCCGGCGTAAACACGGCGAGGCCTACAGTGATGCGACTCCACACATTAAAAAACCGGGGATTTCCCGGTTTTTTTGTCTCTCTGCGTACCCGTGACGAAAAACTGTGAGGCGTCTCGCCGTTTACGCACATCGTCATTGCGCGATATCTTCATTTTAATGAATATATAAATATTCACTTTACTGAAAATTTATGATGCGTCGAACATTTATCAAAAAAGAGGGGGTCGTGCTGACGACCCTGGCCCGCTACCTGCTTGGTGAGAAATGCGGTAACCGTTTGAAAACGATAGATGAACTGGCTAATGAATGCCACTCATCGGTGGGGTTAACGCAGGCCGCATTAAAAACGCTGGAGTCCTCCGGGGCGATCCGTATTGAGCGTCGTGGGCGCAACGGCAGCTTCCTGGTGGAGATGGATAACAAAACGTTGCTGTCGCATGTGGACATCAGCAACGTTGTTTGCGCGATGCCGCTGCCGTACACCCGTCTGTATGAAGGGCTGGCGAGCGGGCTGAAAGCGCAGTTTGAAGGGATTCCATTTTATTACGCGCACATGCGTGGGGCGGATATCCGGGTTGAGTGCCTGCTGAATGGCGTCTACGACATGGCCGTGGTGTCGCGTCTGGCCGCAGAGAGCTACCTGGCACAAAATGGGTTGCGCATCGCGCTGGAACTGGGGCCACACACCTATGTCGGCGAGCACCAGTTGATCTGCCGTAAAGGCGAATCCGACCGGGTGAAGCGAGTGGGGCTGGATAACCGTTCGGCAGATCAGAAAATCATGACTGAAGCTTGTTTCGGCAAAAGTGATGTGGAGCTGATAGACCTCTCTTATCACGAAAGCCTTCAGCGCATTGTGAAAGGCGATGTGGATGCGGTGATCTGGAATGTGGTGGCGGAAGCGGAGCTGGCATTGCTGGGGTTAGAAGCGACGCCGCTCACCCGCGATCCTCGATTCTTGCAGGCCACCGAAGCCGTGGTGCTGACCCGGTCGGACGATTACCCGATGCAGCAACTGCTGCGCGCCGTGGTGGACAAACAGGCGCTGCTCGCCCATCAGCAACGTGTGGTCAGCGGTGAACAGGAACCCAGTTACTAAGTTAATCAAAGGCATTGTAAATGGAAAACAGACTCAGCCTGCTGTGTGACGCAGGGGTTATCGATGAAGATATTTGCCGCGGCATGTTGCAGGTCGTCAGACGACTGGACGAGGAGTGGAAGCTGCCGGTGCATACCGAGCAGGGAACGATGGCGATAACCCACATGGCCAGCGCGTTAATGCGCAGTCGCCGGGGAGAGGTGATTGACGCGCTGGATCGCGAGCTGCTGGCGGAACTGACGCAATCTCCCCACTGGCCCGCGATTTTGTTGGCGCACCAGGCGCTGCTGGCGGAGTTTACGGTTTCGCTTCATGCCAATGAGGAAGGTTATTTGTTGGCAAATCTATATGGGCTGTGGATGGCGGCGCACGAAGCGTCGTGAGGAACACCGTACATCAACGTACCACACCTTAAATATTCAAAAAAATGAATATTTAATTCAGGGATTAGAAACCGAGGCACAAAGATGTTTATACACGCATTGAAACGCCAGAATCCGGCGCTGATTACCGCCGCGATCCGACTCTGGCAGCAGGGAAGGATCGTCCCGGACAGCTGGGTGATTGATGTTGATCAGGTGCTGGAAAACGGGAAGCGCCTGGTTGATACGGCTCATCAATACGGCATCACGCTGTATCTGATGACAAAACAGCTTGGGCGCAATCCCTGGCTGGCGGAAAAGCTGCTGGCGCTGGGATATGCCGGAATTGTCACGGTGGATTACAAAGAGGCCAGGGTCATGCGTCGCGCCGGATTGCCGGTGGCGCATCAGGGGCATTTAGTGCAGATCCCCTCCCGACAGATTGGCGAAGCGGTGGAGCAAGGGACGGACATTATTACGCTCTTTTCGCTGGAGAAGGCGCGTGAAGTGTCGGCGGCGGCGGTGAAGGCCGGGCGCGTGCAGGCGGTAATGCTGAAGATTTACGGCGAGCAGGATTTTCTTTATCCGGGGCAGGAGAGCGGCTTCCCGCTGGCGCGCCTTGATGACGCGGTGAATGACATTCGCCGTCTGCCGGGGCTCCATATCACGGGGTTAACGCATTTCCCCTGCCTGCTGTGGGATGACGCATCAGGTGAGACCAGGCCGACGCCCAATCTGCATTCCTTGGTCAAGGCGAGGCAGCAACTGGAAGAGCGGGAGATTGCCATTGAGCAGCTTAATGCGCCCTCTGCAACCAGCTGCGCGTCTTTGCCGCTGTTGGCGCGGTATGGCGTCACCCATGCCGAACCGGGCCATGCGCTGACCGGCACCATTCCGTCGAATCAGCAAGGCGATCAGCCTGAACGCATTGCGATGCTCTGGCTGAGTGAAATTTCGCACCATTTTCGTGGCAACAGCTACTGCTATGGCGGCGGCTATTACCGCCGGGGACATGCGCGCAACGCGCTCGTTTTTACGCCGGAAAACGACGTTCCCGCGAAGACGACGCTGGAACCCGTCGATGACAGCAGTATCGACTACTACCTGCCGCTTGCAGGGACGTTTCCGGTGAGCAGCGCCGTGGTGCTCTGTTTTCGTACCCAAATTTTTGTGACGCGCAGTGATGTGGTGCTGGTGTCTGGCATTCAGCGCGGCGCGGCGGAAATCGTCGCCCGTTATGACAGTCTCGGAAACGTACTGGAGGCGTAATGGCTCGTTTTGTGGTGCTGGTGATTGATAGCTTCGGCGTCGGCGCAATGAAGGATGTGGCGGAGGTTCGTCCGCAGGATGTCGGGGCGAATACCTGCGGACATATTCTGCGTCAGCTCCCGCAGCTACATCTGCCGACGCTGGAGAAGCTGGGGCTGATTAACGCGCTGGGCTATGCGCCAGGCGTTATGGCTCCCTCGGCATCAGCAGCGTGGGGGATCGCGGAATTGCAGCATGAAGGAGGGGATACCTTCATGGGGCATCAGGAGATTTTAGGCACGCGTCCGCAGGCGCCGCTGCGTATGCCGTTTAGCGAGGTGATTGATCGCGTTGAGCTGGCGCTGAAGGCGGCGGGCTGGCAGGTGGAGCGACGTGGCGGCGAACTGGCGTTTCTGTGGGTCAATGAATCAGTGGCGATAGGCGATAACCTCGAAGCGGATTTAGGGCAGGTTTACAACATTACCGCCAACCTTTCCGCCATCGCCTTTGACGAGGTGCTGAAGATTGGCCGCATTGTGCGTGAACACGCGCAGGTGGGGCGCGTCATTGCATTCGGCGGCACGCTTCACGACAGCCAGCGGATTCTGGACGCCGCAGAAACGAAAGAGGGGCGTTTTATTGGCATCAATGCGCCGCGATCCGGCGCATATGAGAGCGGTTTTCAGGTTGTTCATATGGGTTATGGCGTGGATGAGCGGGTTCAGGCGCCGCAAAAACTGCATGAGGTTGGCGTGCCGACCGTGCTGATCGGCAAAGTGGCGGATATCGTGGCGAATCCTCACGGACGTAGCTGGCAAAACCTGGTGGACAGCCAGCGCATCATGGATATCACGCGTGATGAATTCAGTGCCGCCCGGCACGCGTTTATCTGCACCAACATCCAGGAAACCGATCTGGCGGGGCACGCCCAGGATGTCGCACGTTATGCGGAACGTTTGCAGGTGGTTGACCGTAATCTTGCGCGGCTGACAAGCGAGATGACACCCGATGATTGTCTGCTGGTGATGGCCGACCACGGCAACGATCCAACGATAGGTCACAGTCACCATACCCGTGAAAGAGTGCCGATTCTGGTCTACCGGCAGGGGCTGAAGCCTGTTCAGTTGGGCCTTCGCGCCACGCTGTCGGATGTGGGCGCGACGGTCTGTGAGTTCTTTGGCGCGCCCGCGCCACAAAATGGCACCTCTTTCTTTTCGTCATTACAGCTCACAGGAGACGCCGTATGAATTTTGATACGTCAGGCTACACCTGGGCCCATGAGCATCTGCACATCGATCTCTCCGGGTTCAAAAATAACCTCGACTGCCGGTTAGATCAGTACGATCTCATTTGTCAGGAGATGAAAGATCTGCGGGCGTTGGGCGTGCGCAACATCATTGAAATGACTAACCGCTATATGGGGCGCAACCCGCAATTCATGCTCGATTTGATGCGGGATAGCGGGATAAACGTGGTGGCCTGTACGGGTTACTACCAGGACGCATTTTTCCCTGAGCATGTCGCGACCCGCAGCGTGGAACAGCTTGCGCAGGAGATGATCGATGAAATTGTCATCGGTATTGATAACACGACGCTGAAAGCCGGAATTATTGCGGAAATCGGCTCCAGTGAAGGGGTGATTACGCCGCTGGAAGAGAAGGTGTTTATCGCCGCTGCGCGCGCCCACAATGAAACCGGACGCCCCATTTCCACCCATACCTCGTTCAGTACGATGGGGCTGGAGCAACTGGCCTTGTTGCAGGCGCAGGGCGTCGATCTCTCCCGCGTGGTGATTGGTCATTGCGATCTGAAAGATAACCTCGACGGCATTTTGCAGATGATCGATCTCGGCGCGTACGTGCAGTTCGACACCATCGGCAAAAACAACTACTACCCGGATGAAAAGCGCATCGACATGCTGAATGCGCTGCGCCAGCGCGGTTTGCTCAACCGCGTGATGCTTTCGATGGATATTACCCGCCGCTCCCATCTAAAAGCCAATGGCGGCAATGGCTACGACTACCTGTTAACCACCTTTATCCCACAGCTGCGCCAGTCAGGATTCAGTCAGGCCGATGTGGACACGATGTTGCGTGATAACCCCTCACAATTTTTCCAATAAGGACAGAAAGATGAAAAAGATTGGTGTTGCTGGCTTACAGCGTGAGCAGATTAAAAAAACCATCGAGACCGTGGCGCCCGGCTGCTTTGACGTGTCCATTCACAACGATATGGACGCGGCGATGAAAGTAAAGTCCGGGCAACTGGATTATTACATCGGCGCGTGTAATACCGGCGCTGGCGCGGCGTTGTCGATAGCGATTGCGGTGATTGGCTACAACAAAAGCTGCACCATCGCTAAGCCGGGTATTAAAGCGAAAGACGAGCATATCGCAAAGATGGTCGCGGAAGGGAAAGTGGCGTTTGGCCTCTCTGTCGAACATGTTGAGCATGCGATTCCCATGCTGGTTAACCACTTGAAATAAAAGGCATGCTTATGGAGCTGTATATTCAGATTCTGGTGGTGGCCTGCCTGACGGGGATGACGTCGCTACTGGCGCATCGCTCAGCCGCCGTTTTCCATGACGGGATTCGCCCGATCTTACCGCAACTGATCGAAGGCTATATGAACCGCCGGGAGGCGGGGAGTATCGCGTTTGGTTTGAGTATCGGTTTTGTGGCGTCGGTGGGGATCTCATTTACCCTCAAAACGGGGCTGCTTAACGCCTGGCTGCTGTTTTTACCTACCGATATTCTTGGCGTACTGGCGATCAATAGCCTGTTGGCGTTTGGGCTTGGCGCCGCCTGGGGTGTGCTGATTCTGACCTGTCTGCTGCCGGTGAACCATCTGCTTACCGCCTTGCCGGTTGACGTGCTGGGGAGCCTTGGCGAGCTGAGTTCCCCGGTTGTCGCCGGTTTTGCGCTGTTCCCGCTGGTGGCGATTTTTTATCAATTCGGCTGGAAACACAGTCTTATCGCTGCGGTTGTGGTGCTGATGGCGCGTGTCCTGGTGGTGCGCTACTTCCCGCATCTGAACCCGGAATCGATTGAGATTTTTATCGGCATGGTGATGCTGTTGGCGATTGCGATTACGCACGACCTGCGCCACCGTGGCGATGAGGAGATGGATACCAGTGGGTTATCCGTCTTTGAGGAGCGCACCTCCCGCATTATTAAAAACTTACCGTATATCGCGATCGTCGGTGCGTTGATTGCGGCGGTCGCCAGTATGAATATTTTTGCCGGCAGCGAGGTGTCGATCTTTACCCTTGAGAAAGCCTATTCTGCTGGCGTTACGCCTGAAGAGTCGCAGACTTTGCTTCATCAGGCGGCGCTGGCGGAGTTCATGCGCGGGCTTGGCTTTGTGCCGATGATCGCCACAACGGCGCTGGCGACGGGCGTGTATGCGGTGGCCGGTTTTACCTTTGTGTATTCCGTGGGCTATCTGGCGCCGAATCCGTGGATTGCCGCCATCCTGGGGGCGGTTGTGATTTCTGCGGAAGTGCTGCTGTTGCGCTCAATTGGGAAGTGGCTTGGACGCTACCCGTCGGTGCGCAATGCGTCGGACAATATCCGTAACGCGATGAATATGCTGATGGAAACCGCGCTACTGATCGGCTCTATTTTTGCGGCGATCAAGATGGCGGGTTATACCGGCTTCTCGATTGCGATTGCTATCTACTTCCTCAACGAGTCGCTGGGGCGCCCGGTGCAGAAGATGGCCGCGCCGGTCGTGGCCGTGATGATTACCGGTATCTTGTTGAATATTCTCTACTGGTTCGGTCTGTTTATTCCGGCCTGAGGAGGCGTCTAAATGAAAACCTTCCCCCTGCAAAGCCTGACGCTCGCCGAGGCGCAGCAGAAGCAGTTTGCGCTGGTGGACACGGTGTGTCGTTATTTCCCAGGCGCGGATTTTTTAAAGGGTGGCGATCTGGGGTTAAGTCCGGGGCTTAACCAGCCGGGAACCACCCGGCAAGTGGAAAAAGTGCTGGCGGAGGCGTTTCATGCTGAGGACGCGGTGCTGGTGCAGGGCGCGGGAACCGGCGCGATTCGGGCCGGGCTGGCCGCGCTGCTGAAACCGGGGCAACGCCTTCTGGTGCATGATGCGCCGGTTTATCCCACAACGCAGGGGATCGTCGAGCAGATGGGGATTGTGCTTGTCAGAGCGGATTTCAACGATCTGGCGACGATAACGCAGGTTATCGCAGAGCATCGGCTCCATGCGGCGCTGGTGCAACATACGCGTCAGCAACCGCAGGATTGCTATTCTCTGGCCGGGGTGCTGGCGGAGCTTGCGCGATGCGGCGTCCCCACGCTGACCGACGATAATTATGCGGTGATGAAAGTGGCGCGTATTGGTTGTGAATGTGGGGCCACGCTGTCCACGTTTTCCTGTTTTAAACTCTTCGGGCCTGAAGGCACCGGCGCGGTGGTGGGGGAGGCGGAAGCCATCGCCAGAATACGTGCGACGATGTATTCCGGCGGCAGCCAGATTCAGGGCGCGCAGGCGCTGGCGGTGCTTCGTGGTCTGGTTTTCGCGCCAGTGATGCACGCTGTGCAGGCAGGGGTGACGGAACGTTTACTCGCCTTGTTAAACAGTGGAACCGTGCCGGAAGTGAAGCAGGCGGTGATTGCGAATGCGCAATCGAAAGTGTTGATTGTGGAGTTCCACCAGCCCGTTGCCGAAAAGGTGCTGGAGGAGGCGCAAAAGCGCGGGGCGTTGCCTTACCCGGTAGGCGCGGAGTCCAAGTATGAAATCCCGCCATTGTTTTATCGCCTTTCCGGTACGTTTCGTGCGGCCCGTCCGGGTCTGGCGCGTTATGCGATTCGTATTAATCCCAACCGCAGCGGCGAAGAAACGGTGTTACGTATTTTGCGGGAAAGCCTGTGTGCCTGATGGCACAGCACCGTAGGCCGGATAAGGCGCTTGCGCCGCCATCCGGCATGTATGCGCGCACGGAAGCCTGATGGCGCTACGCTTATCAGGCCTACAATGATACACATGAAAAAACCGGGGAATCCCCGGTTTTTTTGTATCGTGCGACAACGGTTTCGATTATTGATCCGCGGCCGGGCCGCAACCACCAATAATTTTTGAAATAGAAATTGCCGGGTGAAGTAAATAATCGTAACTGCAATCATTCTTTTTGTTTTCGATATGACCCGTACACGCGGTGAGCGTAGCCAGCATCCCTGCCACAATGGCAATCTTTGCAATTTTAAACATGACAAAATCCTTGTAAATAAAACAATTTTAATTGTATGAGATAAATGGAAAAATCCATTTTGCGGACGTTACCATATCAATTAATAAGGGAGCGAGGTAGTCCAGATAAGGACTTCTTATTCTGCGGGTAATATGCTTTGCGTAGATTCAGCATAATAAAAAACGGCCTGGAGAGGATGTATATTCTCCAGGCCGTGGCGTTTATTTAATTAACGGAATGTTTTCTTAAAGTTCAGCATAAAGCCTTTATCGCTGATGCCATCCTCTTTCCACTGATAAGCGTCAAGATGCAGGCTGCTGTCTTGGGCGCTGTACTTCACGCCCATCGTTGCCAGACCGTTCAGACCGCCGCCTTTCTGGCCGTCGTCAACGCTAAAGCGCTGGTCGCTTGCACCCGCCAGCGTGGCGCTACGCTGGCTTTTCGTGTAGCTCAGGTTCGGGCCGCCTTCCAGAGTGGCGCTTGCGCTCCAGCCGTTTTCCCCGGCGTAGTCCATTTTCAGGCCAAGCACGGAATCTACGGCCGTTTCGCTGCCGCTGTTCATCGACAGGTTGAAGTCCCCGGCGCTGCGCTCTTTGTAACCTTCTTCCAGTGTATGACGCAGCTTAACGCCCGCATACGGCGTGATTTTCAGCGCATCGTCCATCAGGTTAAAGGTTTTTGCCCCTTCGCTGCGGAATTCCATGTACTGCTGACGGGCGTCGGAATCCGCCACTTTATTGACGTCGCCATAGGCGACAGAGCGGCTGCTGTCGAGGTTATGCACGTCATAACGCAGGCTGTTGTTCCAGGCCAGACCCTCATTAAAGGTCATGCTGTGTTTCAGGCCGAAGAACTGGCTGTAGCCGCCGGTCACGCCGTTGTCGCCCGCTTTCTGCGAACCGTCGCCGTCCAGACGGGCAATACCGTATTCCAGCGTCAGGTTCTGGCTGGCGGTCAGATCCAGCGTCTGGCGCAGCGCCAGCATGTCGTACTGGGTGTCGTTACCCAGTTCGGCACGCGGATCGCCTTTCGCCATCACGTTGAACGCCAGACCGTCTTTCACCTGCGGCGCGGCGTCCGCCAGCATCGTAAAGCGATTGCTGAGTACGCGGGCTTCGCGAAAGACGGTGTTCGCCTGGCTGCCGCTGACCTGCTTCAGGGCGTTGTTCAGCTCTGCGGTCGTGCCAACGTTCAGGCTGTTGTACAGCTCATTGTTGGTATACCCGGCGTCCAGCGCCTGTGCGACGTCGTTGACGGAACTCTCCGTCGCCACATCCGCATAGGCGTTTTTGGTCATGGTGATGTCAACGTTGCCGTCGCCGTCGGTGCTGCCCTGGGCGTTCCACACCACGCTGGTGGAGGTGATATTGTCCGCGCCCTGGATATTACTGCCGGTAAAGGCGTTATCGACCACGACGGTGGTCTCTGCCGTACCTGCGGTAAAGCCGGTATTCACCTTCACGTCGTCGCCAATCATCAGGTTATTCGCTTTCAGCGTACCGGAACTGCCGTCGGCATTGGTGCCCACAATGTAGTTGCTTAACATCTGCGGCGCGTTCGGATCGGCCGGAGGCGCTGGAATATCACCCTGCGTCGGCGCGACAATCGCATCCGGGATCACGATATCCGCCGTACCGTTGTGATCGTCCTGCGTACCCGTAGTGCCAGGGGCGTAGATGCCGCAGCCGGTGTCGCACAGCAGATTCACTTCGCCATTATTGATGATGGTTTTGCTCTGGCCGCCAAACGCGTAAGAGTCATTCGCGTACACGTTGATCACGCCATCGGCGGTGTTGTTGATGGTGGTGGCGTTGCCGTTGCCTTTGATGCCGATAAGTCCGGTGCCGTTGGTTCCGTCTATTTGCCCCTGTTCGGTGCCGACGTTGATGGTGCCGCTGTTGACCAGGTCGATGATATAACTGCTGGTGCCGCCGCTGATCGCCACGGCATTGTCGCCCTGGACGTTAATGGTCCCTTCGTTGCCAAAGCTATAGCCACGGCTGAGGTTGATCAGGGGGGCGTCCGGGTTAATACCATTAATCACGCCGGTTTCCGTGTTCCAGATCCACATCGGGGAGTTGCTGGCATTCGCGGTGGTGATGGCGCTGTAACCGTTGGTGGCGGTAATGGTGCCGCTGTTCACCTGAGCGATGGAACTGCTGGTACGCGTCATGTTGATGATGGTGTTTTCGCCGCCTTCTACCGCGCTGCCGCTGTTGGTAAGCGTTGCGCCTTCCTGGTTATAAAACGCAAAGCTGCCGTTGATGAGCGATTTGCCATCTTCCGCCACCGTCATATTGCCGGTATTGACGACTTCCTGGGCGTAAGAGGTTCCTGCAATTGAGCCGGTAAAGCTGCCCTCGTTGAACAGGGTGATATCGCCATTAAGCGTCAGGAGGTCAGTGGTCAGGCTGCCGTCTGCGCGGTTGAACAGGCTGTGATACGTGGTGATCGTATCGGCATGCATCGTCCCGTGGTTTTCCATATTGCCAGCGTTATTAATCGCCATATCGCCGTTGACGGTCAGCGTGGCGCCTGCTTCGTTGTACAGCCAGCCGCTAACATCGAGATCGCCGTTCAGCGTTTCATTGCCGTAATTCGCCAGCGCTCCGGTGGTGAAAAAGCCCGCTTCTGACGTTTGGCTATCGCTGTCGCCGCTGCCGGGCAGCGACCGTATCCAGATTTTGTCGGTTGGTATGGAACCCATATGTGGGTCGTTTTCGTCCATCGGGCTGCCGTTCAGGTTGATGGCGCCGTTATTGATGATGTAGCTGTTGCTGTCGCTAAGGAACGCCTGACCGTAGTCGGCATCAATATTGATGGTGCCGGTGGTGTCGTTCACGACGGTGCCGCCGTTTAATGCGGCCATCCCCACCAGTTGGTTTTCCTCGCCGGTCACACCTTCATCAGCGGTCAGCGTAATAGTACCCTGGTTAACGGCCGTGCCGCCGCTGAGCGCCATCATACCGAACCCGGCGTTGTTGACGGTGATGGTGCCGGTGTTGATGGCCGTGGCGTCACCGTAGCCGATGTCTGAGGAACCGGCAACCATTGCCGAGCTGGTCAAATAGAGATATGTCGGCTGCCAGTAGTCTGTGCTGATGATATTGTTTTCATCGTCCAGCGTCGGGATAAAACCGTCCAGATAAATATCGCCTTCGTTTAACGCCGTCCCTACACTGGCACTGACGCCATATGCTCCCGCGCCCTGTAAATGGACGGTCGCTCCTTTATCATTAACGACGCTGCCGCCCTGGGTCGCCAGCATGGCGTAAAGCGTGTGGGTATACCATCTTTCCGGGTAGATATTGATACCGTTAATGAACTCTGGCGTTTGGTTAGAAAAGAGGGTGATATCGGCCCCTGCTTTGTTGTGTACGACCGTATCTTCGCCATTTGCACGGGTGATGGCAGAACGGTCATCTCCCGTATCGCCACTGCTTCCGTAGATGAGAATATTGCCACTGTTGCTTGCTTCCGCTCCCTTATCGGCAAGGAGAACGTTGACTGTTCCGTGGGTGGTAATATCGCCCTGATTTTCAATTGTCGAGCCCTGGCCATGAGCTGACAGCAGGGCATTACTTCCGGTGGAGTAATTTAAGTTCAGATAGTCGGCGTTCACTTCAATCGTGGCGTCATCGGTAATGAGCAGAGAGCCGCCATTATTAACGTTTGCCAGCGTGGCCTGGCCACCTGTGATAGTGGTCATATCCACGGTAGATTTACCGCTTAGCGTTAACGTGTTGTCACCATCAATATTGATACCGATAGCTTCAGAGCCAATAGACGCTTCGTTTTGGGAAAAGTCGATGTTTATACCACCGGCGACATTCACGGCGTTACCGCTGCCGCTGATATTGAGGCCGGTAACGCTCGCATACCCAGAGCTGACATCAGAACTGTCAAGATGGATATTCATCGCGCCATCCAGATTGACCGTATTTTGATTGCCGTTGACGGTAATGCCTTGTAACTGCTCATCGCTTTTAATTTGAGCGTCTTGCGCGTAACCAGCCTCGATGTTCACATTACCCAGAATGGTTGTCGTATTTGTGTCGCCAGAGACGTTAAGACCGGTTGCCCCACGAAATACGCCGCTGCTGTCCTGAGCCGCAGTCACGTTAATATCGCCCGTCAGACTGACCTGCGATTCAGTACCGCTGATCAGCGTTCCCGTACCGTTAAGGCTGGTGTTGATATTACCTTTGTTGTTGAAGGTGTTTTGTGTACCGGCAACAACGAAGCCCACTGAGCCGTCGTTACGCACGGTGGTGGTGCCGCTGTTTATGAGTTCGCTTTCTTCGCCGTTGATGGTCAGGCCCGTCGCGCCATTCATAACCAGCAGGTCGCCATTCTGCGTCATGTCAGCGTTATTGCCCGTAATGGTGGCGATCGTTGAGCCAGCGCCGTCGACGGCCATATTACCGGTATTGAGTACGCGGGCGTTGTCGCCATCAATGCGCACGCCCGTCGCGCCATCGGCGATGAGCTGATTACCTTCATTAATCACCAGCGCATTATCACCCTCAATGTACAACCCCGTAGAGCCGGCACCGCGGGTTGTCGAATGGCCTTTGTTATCGACGATAGCATCGTCACCGGTGATTTTGGCCCCGGTGCCGCCGTCAGAAACGTTTAATTCCCCTTCGTTGATGAGGCGAATGTTATTGCCGTTAATGATGGAACCGGTAGAACCTGCGCCGCTAATGCTGGAAGTCCCCGCATTATCAATGAGGGTGTTATCACCATCGATAACGATGCCCGTACCGCCGCCGCTGATGGTGATATCGCCGGAGAGCGAGGTTGAGGTGCCATTGCCGGAAATTAACGCCCCGGTAGCGCCATCTACCGTACTTTTGCCTGAGATAGCGTTAGTGGTGCCGTCGCCGCTAATAACCAGGCCAACTGCGCCATTGGTCACGGTGGAATCCCCGTTCAGCGTATTACGGGTGTTATCGCCCGAGATAATGACGCCGGTACGATTTTTCCCGCCGATATCCAGTTCGCGATCGGTGGTGTGCGTCTTGCCGTCTCCGGTGACAACCTGAGTATTGTTATCCGCGAGGATCAGATAGCCCCGACTGTCGTACTTCCAGTAAAAGCCGTTGGCCTGAGCGCCTTCAATCACGGCCGCGTTGCTGTCGGTAACGTTCCAGCCGGAAATCGCCAGCGTTTTGCCGTCCTGGGTGGTTAACTGCCACTGCGCGTCTTGTTCGGAATAACTGAGCGTGGCTTCGCCGAGGTGCTCGCCGTTATCCAGTTTGATGTCGTCGAAGTGCAGGGTGTCTGTGCCTTTATCCAGCGTCACCTGATTGCTGAAGGTCGTCACAGATGTGTCGTCAGGCGGTACTGGCGTATCACCGCCATCATCGGGCGGTGTGACGTCGCCGTCATCATCGGGAGGCGTTGGGGTGACATCTCCGCCGTCATCCGGCGGCGTTGGGGTAACGTCGCCCCCGTCGTCTGGCGGGACTGGCGTTGTTGAATGGTGGTGAGAATCGCCGTCGCTGTGATTGCCAATGGCGATGCCCGCCGCCAGAGCCGCTACGCCGCTGGCGACCCATGCCCAATGGTTATCCTGCCCGGCTTCTGCCGTCAGACATTTCGCTGGTAACTTATTGCGTTCCGCCTGAGATAACGACGAAATATTTACCGGACATTCTTTCTCATCTTCTGTATTCTCTGCCGCTATCGCCGGGCAGTAATATGTTTGCAGTGCAATCGCAATACCCACTGCAAGGAGTTTTTTCCTTTGCATAAACATAGTTGCCATCCTGTAAATAAAATAAGAAATATAAGGCGGCCCTGACAGACAACCTTTATTTGCAAAATTAATGAATGGCGCTATTTTGCCACTGACTACCCAGGGGGCGTCAATCCAGCCTTTATTCTGTCGATATTTGTGCGGTGAATTTATTTGGCGAATAAAAAAGAGATAATGGCTGTTTTGTGCGGTATTTTATGGCGTTATTCTTTTTTATATTTACGCAATGAATGGATTTAGCTTATTTAAAGTGTAATGTAAGAATGAATGATCGTTAAAGTGTTAAAAAAAAGATGCCCTGATATAGGGCATCTATATTTATTAATGGTTTGAGAACCAGTTTAGCTTATCGCGTAACGCGACCACCCGACCGACAATAATCAGCGCCGGGCTTTCGACCTGTTTCGCCAGCTCGCCTAATTGCGCAAGAACGCCGCTGACCACGCGCTGCTTGACGGCCGTACCGTTTTCAACCAGCGCCACAGGCATATCGGCCTGCATACCAAACGCGATCAGCTTCTCCTGAATGGTTGCCGCCTGATTCAGCCCCATATAGAACACCAGCGTTTGTTTCTCCGCCGCCAGGTTTTCCCAGTCCAGCTCGCCGCCCGTTTTCAGGTGCCCGGTGACCAGACGCACGCTTTGCGCGTAGTCGCGGTGAGTCAGCGGAACGCCGGAATAAGCCGAGCACCCGGAGGCCGCGGTAATACCGGGAACAACCGAGAACGGAATACCGGCGTGGCACAGCGTTTCCAACTCTTCGCCGCCGCGACCGAAGATAAACGGATCGCCGCCTTTCAGACGCACCACGCGTTTGCCTTTCTGCGCTTCTCGCAGCAGGATCTGGTTAATCTCTTCCTGCGGAACGCAGTGATAGCCCGCGCGTTTGCCAACGAACACGCGGTCAGCGTCGCGGCGTACCAGATTCATAATATCGTCGGAGACCAGACGGTCATACACCACCACATCCGCCTGTTGGATCTGTTGTAACCCTTTCAGCGTCAGCAGCCCGGCGTCGCCAGGGCCCGCGCCCACCAGCACCACTTCACCACGGTGATCCAGCGGTTCGCTCAGCATCTGCTCGGTGATCTCCGACACCGCTTTCGCATCGGCATTCGCCAGCGACTGCGCGAGCCTGTCGTTGATGAACAGTTTTTCCCAGAAGCGACGGCGCTCGCCCATTGTGGCGAACTGCTTTTTCACCCGCGCGCGGAGCTGGCCGGCGTAATGCGCGACCTGGCCGAGGTGCTGGGGCAGCAAGGACTCCAGTTTCTCGCGCAGCAAGCGTGCGAGAACGGGCGAGGTGCCGCCGGAGGAGACCGCCACCATCAGCGGCGAACGGTCGATAATGGAGGGCATGATGAAACTGGCGGCTTTTGGCGCATCGACCACGTTGCAGAAAATGCGGCGTGATTCAGCGGCTTCGCTCACCTGCTGGTTCACGGCGTCATCATCGGTCGCGGCGATTGCCAGCCAGCATCCGTCGAGCAGGGATTCTTCGAATGCCCCTTCAACCAACGTCAACATGCCTTCATTTGCCCATACGGTGAACTGCGGAATAAACGCCAGCGCGTTGACCGTTAATCGAGCGCCTGCTTCCAGCAGTAACCGCGCTTTGCGTTCTGCGACATCGCCACCGCCGACGAGCAGACAGTCACGATTGCGTAATTGACAAAATATAGGCAAATGGTCCACGACATTACCTCTTAATTATTGGCAGTAGCTTCAGTTTGATTGATTTTTGCCGGAGCCGGACGCTCCGCTTTTGGCGTAGCATACCAATAACCTAATCCCATGAATACGACACCGGACAAAGTATTGCCGAGAGTCACCCACAGCAGGTTATGACCAATTCCCGCCAGCGTGTAGGCGTCGCCGTGATGGCCGAACCAGGAGAGGGCGAACAGCGTCATGTTGGCGACGGAGTGCTCGTAGCCGGACGCGATGAACGCCAGCAGACACCACCAGATAGCGAGGAATTTCGCCGCGCCTTCGGTACGAATCGCCATCCAGATCGCCAGGCAAACCAGCCAGTTGCACAGCGCGCCTTTAAAGAACAGTACCGTGGCGGGCGCGGTGGTTTTCGCCAGCGCAACCGTGTGAACGATGCTGGTATCGACCGGCAGCAGACTGCCGCCGCCCCAGCTATACAGCAGCGCGACGAACACGGAGCCCACCAGGTTGCCCAGCCAGGTTTGCGGCAGAATCGCCCACATCTGACCGTGGCTGATGGTGCCTGCTTTTACGCCGAGCGTCAGGAACATGGTGTGGCCGGTAAAGAGTTCAGAACCGGCGATGATCACCAGCGTTAAGGCGATGCCGAAGGTAGCGCCCATCACCAGCGGGCGAACGGAAGGGTCAAGCAGATTGCCGAGAGTGAAAATAAGAATGATGCCGAGACCGACGTAGGCGCCGGCCATTGCGGAACTCACCCAGAAACCGAGCGGATTATTTGCCGACAGGCGTGCAATGCGCGCAGCGTTAGCCGCACACTTGTTAATAGTGTCTGTAAACATTTGATTATCCTTGAAGTAAA
This sequence comes from Citrobacter sp. TBCP-5362, assembly GCF_005406305.1. Lineage (NCBI taxonomy): Bacteria > Pseudomonadati > Pseudomonadota > Gammaproteobacteria > Enterobacterales > Enterobacteriaceae > Citrobacter > Citrobacter sp. TBCP-5362. The sequence goes on from NZ_CP040234.1 coordinate 384,615, forward strand.
AACAATAAAATTAAAAAAGAAATCGTAAAACCGTAGGTCGGATAAGGCATTTATGCCGCCATCCGGCGGTGTGTTTTGCCTGATGGCGCTGCGCTTATCAGGCCTACAAAGACGTCAAAAAGGGAGGCGTTGCACCTCCCCAAATTCATCAACCGCGCAGTTGCACCACGCCGTCTTTCACGCGAGCTTCGTAGTGCGCGACGGAATGGCTTTCATCTTCCATGCACAGACCGTCGCTCAGACGGAAACGCTGTTTTTTCAGCGGGCTGGCAACCCACAGTTCGCCCTGATGCTCGGCAATCAATCCGCGCGACAGCACGCTGGACTCAAAAAACGGGTCGATGTTGCTGATCGCGAACACCTGGTCACTGTGATATGGACGGAAAATGGCGACCTGCTTTTCGCCTAACAGCGCGCAGACGCCGGTTTCCGGCAGAATGTCATCGATTTTGCAGATGTTTTTCCACTGGCTCATGCGTTTTCCTCCACCAGAGTTACCGGAATGCGCTCGTACGGCGTTGCCGGACGATGCTGTTCACGCTCAGGCACCACCTGAACATTCGGGTCGCGCTTATCGCTGTTGATAAAGTGTCTGAAACGAACCTGCGCAGACGGTGTATTTACGGTCTCCGTCCACTCGCACACCACCGCTTCACGCAGGCGGGTCATCTCTTCTTCCAGATGTGCGTTCAGGCCCAGTTTGTCGTCGATGATGACCGACTTCAGGTAGTCGATACCGCCTTCCAGGTTATCTAACCACGGTGCGGTACGGGTCAGTTTGTCGGCGGTACGGATGTAGAACATCATGAAGCGGTCGAGGTATTTAACCAGCGTTTCGCGGTCGATATCCGCCGCCAGCAGGTCCGCATGACGCGGTTTCATCCCGCCGTTGCCGCAGACGTACAGGTTCCAGCCTTTTTCCGTGGCGATAATCCCCACGTCTTTACCCTGGGCTTCCGCACATTCACGGGTACAGCCGGAGACGCCAAATTTCATTTTGTGCGGGGTACGGATGCCTTTGTAGCGGTTTTCCAGCTCGACGCCGAAGCCGACGCTATCGCCCACGCCATAGCGGCACCAGGTGCTGCCCACGCAGGTTTTCGCCATACGCAGCGCTTTGGCATACGCGTGACCGGTTTCGAAGCCCGCTTCAATCAGCTGACGCCAGATTTCCGGCAGATCGTCTTTCTGCGCGCCGAACAGACCGATACGCTGAGAACCGGTAATTTTGGTGTACAGGTTAAACTCACGCGCGATGCGACCTACGGCCACCAGACCTTCCGGCGTGATTTCGCCGCCCGCAGAACGCGGGATCACGGAGTAGGTGCCGTCTTTCTGGATGTTCGCCAGGAAGTTGTCGTTGGTATCCTGTAGCGGGGTGTGCTGCGGCTTCAGAATGTATTCGTTCCAGCAGGAGGCCAGCAGAGAACCGACGGTCGGTTTACACACTTCGCAGCCGTAGCCTTTACCGTGTTTCGCCAGCAGTTCTTCAAAGGTTTTAATGCCTTCCACGCGGATGAGGTGGAACAGTTCCTGGCGCGAGTACGCAAAGTGCTCACACAGGTTGTTGTTCACCTCAATACCCTGTTTCGCCAGTTCGGCGTTCAGAACCTGAGTAACCAGCGGAATACAGCCGCCGCAGCCAGTACCGGCTTTGGTTTCCGCTTTCAGCGCCGCAACGGTGTGGCAGCCTTTGTTGATGGCGGCGACCAGCATCCCTTTGGTGACGTCAAAGCAGGAACAGATTTGCGCGCTGTCCGGCAGTTTATCAACGCCAATGGAAGGCTTACCGCTGCCAGAATGTGCCGGCAGGATCAGCGAGTCCGGGTTTTCCGGTAGTTCAATCGCGTTCAGCACCAGTTGCAGCAGGTTGCCGTAATCGCTGGTATCGCCCACCAGCACCGCGCCGAGCAGGGTTTTGTTGTCTTCGCTGACGATGAGGCGTTTGTAGACCTCTTTGCTTTCGTCGAGGTAAACGTAACTACGCGCTCCTGGCGTGCGGCCATGCGCATCGCCAATGCCGCCGACGTCCACGCCCAGCAGTTTCAGCTTGGCGCTGAGGTCTGCGCCTTCAAACGCGTTTTCAGTTTCGAGGATGTGGTCAACGGCAACCTGCGCCATTTTGTAGCCAGGCGCGACCAGACCGTACACGCGGTTGTTCCAGCTGGCGCATTCGCCAATCGCGTAGATATCCGGGTCAGACGTCTGGCAGGCGTCGTTAATCACGATACCGCCGCGCTGAGCGACGTCCAGGCCGCACTGGGTGGCCAGTTTGTCACGCGGGCGGATACCGGTAGAGAAAACGATGAAATCGACTTCCAGCTCGCTACCGTCGGCAAAACGCATGGTTTTACGCGCTTCGGTGCCCTCCTGAACGATCTCTTTGGTGTTTTTGCTGGTGTGTACGCGCACGCCCATGCTTTCGATTTTACGGCGTAGCTGCTCACCGCCCATCTGATCCAGCTGTTCTGCCATCAGCATGGGGGCAAATTCGATAACGTGGGTTTCGACGCCTAAGTTTTTCAGCGCGCCAGCGGCTTCCAGACCCAGCAGGCCGCCGCCGACCACCGCGCCGCGTTTGCTGCGACGGGCGCAGGCTTCAATGGCGTTGAGATCTTCAATGGTACGGTAAACAAAGCAGTCCTGGGTTTCGGAACCTTTAATTGGCGGGATCCACGGGTAGGAACCGGTCGCCATGATCAGTTTATCGTAATAAACCGTACGACCCGCGCTGGAGTGGATGACCTTCTCCTGACGGTTGATCGTAATAGCGCGTTCGCCGACCAGAACGTTAACGCCGTGCTTCTCATAAAAGCCTTCACGCACCAGAGACAGCTCTTCAGCGGTGTGGTGGGAGAAGTAGGAAGACAGGTGGACACGGTCGTATGCTTTGCGGGGTTCTTCACAGAACACGGTAATGTCAAAATTGGCAGCGTCGGATTTATCAAGAAGGTCCTCAATAAAGCGATGGCCGACCATACCATTACCGATAATAGCGAGTCTGACTTTGCTCATTTTTGCCTCGATTTCTTTTCTATTACTGCCTACCTTAACGATTCAGCAACCCCGCTTATTGATGTAAATCAAATTCGGCCTTATATACTCCTTAAGAGGTATATTGCTGATTTGTCAGCATTTTTATAAGTCACGGAATTGTCAGACATTTCGTTGTTGTGCAAATAACGTACAAAATGAGGGGTTATTAGCGTAAGAAGGTCTACCTCTAAAGAATGCGAGGTCTACGCCGTCAGGAGGAGGGGGGAATTGCGCGAAAAAGCAGGATTAAAAAGCCGGATGGCGGCTGACGCCTTATCCGGCCTACAAGTCATGCGTAGGCCCGGTAAGCTTGCGCCACCGGGCAAATCATCATCAGTGCGCTGCTGGCACGTTATGCTGGCGATGACGGGTAACAAACCCGAGGATAAAGCACATCACAAACACTACGGCATACAGACCGTTTGCGGTGAGCAACGCGGCCTGCGGGCCGCTGTGCGCCACGATTGGGCCTGTCACCACGAAGGTCAGCATGGTGCCAATGGTGCCGCAGGTCAGCACAAAGTTAACCAGCTTCGGCGACGGCACTTTGGTTTGCTGCGAACCCAGCGTAATGATTGAGGTGTAAATGGCGCTGGAGAAGAAGCCGAGCGTCAGAATAAACCACGCCATATGCTCCGGCTGGGCCTTAATGAACAGGTACATCAGCACCGTCGCCAGACCCGCCAGTACCGTCAGGATACGTTGCAGATCAAAGAAGCGCAGAATGAAGCTGAAGGCCCACATGCCGAACATGTACGACATCCAGAAATCGCTGACCAGCGTACCGGCGTCGTTCAGGCTCATGCCCAGACCTTTGGCGTATTCCGGCACCCAGGAGATGAAACCTAACTGACCGAGGATGTAGCACAGCGCGGCGATGGACAGGAACAGGACGCCAATGCCCCATTTCTCTTTTACCACCGGCGTTTCCGTTTTCGGCGCGTGTTTACCCAGCGCCGGAAATTCGCAGCCGAAGGTCAGGATGAAAATCGCCACGTAGACCAGACCGATGCAGGCGTATACCCAGTACCACTCAATGCTGCGCGCCAGCAGGTAAGCGGCGACCATCGGGAAGATCATCCCGGCCATACTGAAGAAGGAGTCGGTGAACAGCAGGCGAGAACCACGCTGACGGCCTTCATACATCTGGGTGATCAGGAAAGTACCGATCGACATGGTGATACCGCTCACCAGACCCAGTACAAACATTGCCGCAGAGAAAAGCGTCAGGCTATGGCTGAGCATCAGCCCGGCCACGGCCAGCACCATCAACACAAAGCCAAAACGCAGCTGCGTTTTCAGCGGGATAATTTCCATCAGCCAGGCATTCAGGAAAATAGAGATCAGGATACCGGCGTTAAGAAAGGTGAATGTGTTACTCATACTGGAAACGGGCAGGTTGAAGTACTCTGCAATGTTTCCCATCACCATCCCGGTGACAATTACCAACGCGCCTGTCAGGGCGTAGGAGAGAAAGCTAATCCATGTGAGCTTGATGCGATTGCTGTTAGTCATGACTGGCCTGTGTATAGAGGTGTAAAGCGCGTTGACAGCGCCGTGAGCGGGCAGATTTTAGGCGTTTTAGTGATATATTTAAATGTTTATTGGCAATTACTGTAAGCGTTACATTTTTTAACGTGACGGTGATCACATTAATATGCCGAAAAGCACAACAAAATCGTAAGGTTACATTTGTTTCAGATACGTAAAATTAGGTAAAGGGCTGGCCTGCTCCTTGAAGGCTCTTTAGAATCAATCTACTTGCTTTTGTTACTGCTCTCGTTAAGGAAATCTCATGCTCAAATCGACTCTGGCGGCTGTTGCAGCTGTTCTCGCTCTTTCTGCTCTCTCTCCTGTAGCGTTGGCAGCGAAAGGTGACCCACATGTTCTGCTGACGACCTCCGCCGGAAATATTGAACTGGAACTGAATAGCCAGAAAGCGCCAGTTTCAGTGCAAAACTTTGTCGATTATGTCAACAGCGGTTTCTATAACAACACCACGTTCCACCGTGTGATCCCCGGCTTTATGGTGCAGGGCGGCGGTTTTAACGAGCAGATGCAGCAAAAGAAACCTAACCCGCCGATCAAAAACGAAGCGGACAACGGGCTGCGCAACACCCGTGGCACCATTGCGATGGCGCGTACCGCAGATAAAGACAGCGCAACCAGCCAGTTCTTTATCAACGTTGCCGACAACGCCTTCCTGGATCACGGCCAGCGCGATTTTGGCTACGCCGTATTTGGTAAAGTTGTGAAAGGGATGGATGTCGCTGACAAAATCTCCCAGGTGCAGACGCACGATGTCGGCCCTTACCAAAATGTTCCTTCAAAACCGATAGTTATCCTTTCCGCCAAAGTCCTGCCGTAATGGCATTCTGCGCGGGCCAGCAATGCCCGCGCGATTCCTGACCTCTGCGTAACCTGAATTTGCTGCTTATACTTGTGGCAAGTGCAGGCACATTCAGGGAGGTCTCGTGAAAAAACTCACCGATAAACAAAAGTCTCGCCTCTGGGAACAACGACGAAATATCAATTTCCAGGAGAGTCGACGTCTGGAAGGGGTGGACATCCCGTTAGTTACCCTGACCGCCGAAGAAGCACTGGTGCGCCTGGCAGAATTAAGGAGGCACTATGAGCGATAAGTTTGGTGATGGACGCGACCCCTATCTGTATCCCGGCCTGAATATCATGCGTAACCGCTTAGGCATCCGGCAGGTTCAGCGTCTGGAGCAGGCGGCGTATGAACTGACCGCACTGCGTGCCGCGACGATTGAAGCTGGCCCCCTGGTGCGCGGACTGCCCCACCTGCGCGCCATTCATCGTCAGCTGTATCAGGATGTTTTTGACTGGGCCGGACAACTGCGCGAGGTCGATATATATCAGGGAGATACCCGTTTTTGCCATTTTGCCTACATCGAAAAAGAGGGCAACGCCCTGATGCAGGATCTGGAAGAAGAGGGGTATCTGGTCGGGCTGACGAAAGAGAAATTCGCCGATCGTCTGGCGCACTACTACTGTGAAATTAATGTGCTGCATCCTTTTCGCATCGGCAGCGGACTGGCGCAGCGCATCTTCTTTGAGCAACTGGCGCTCCACGCCGGTTATATCCTGAGCTGGAGCGGCATTCAGGTGGCCGAATGGAGCCAGGCGAACCAGAGCGGCGCAATGGGCGACCTGTCGGGATTACAGGCAATATTTCGTAAAGGGGTAAGCGAAGCCCAGGAAACTGAGTAGAATAGCGCGGTTCTTACGTACCGGAGCCGCCATGATTCTGCTGATCGACAACTATGATTCGTTTACCTGGAACCTTTATCAGTATTTCTGCGAACTGGGCGCTGATGTCCTGGTCAGGCGAAATGACGCGTTGACGCTGGCGCAAATTGACGCGCTGAATCCGCAAAAAATCGTGATCTCGCCGGGGCCCTGTACGCCGGATGACGCGGGCATCTCCCTGGCAGTAATCCGCCATTATGCCGGGCGCCTTCCCATGCTCGGCGTCTGTCTTGGACACCAGGCGATGGCGCAGGCCTTTGGTGCGACGATCGTGCGGGCGGCCAAAGTGATGCACGGTAAAACCTCTCCCGTCACCCATAACGGCCAGGGCGTTTTTCAGGGGCTATCGAACCCGCTCACCGTCACGCGCTATCACTCGCTGGTGATCGATCCTGCAACGCTTCCCGCCTGCTTTGACGTTACGGCCTGGAGCGACACGCAGGAAATAATGGGGATTCGCCACCGGGAGTGGGATCTGGAAGGGGTGCAGTTCCACCCGGAAAGTATTCTGAGCGAGCAGGGACATCAACTGCTGGCTAATTTCCTGTCGCGCTGATTTGTGGTTGCTATATAGTGATTTTTTATGCATATTTTATGACTGAAATTTCATTTAGCTGGATGGGCATAAGATGGCAACTGAACAAACTGCAATTACGCGCGCGACTTTCGATGAAGTTATCCTGCCGATTTATGCACCGGCAGAGTTTATTCCGGTAAAAGGCAAGGGCAGCCGGGTCTGGGATCAGCAGGGTAAAGAGTACGTTGATTTCGCGGGTGGGATTGCAGTTACCGCCTTAGGGCATTGCCATCCGGCGCTGGTGGAGGCGCTGAAAACGCAGGGTGAAACGCTGTGGCACACCAGCAACGTTTTTACTAACGAACCTGCGCTGCGTCTGGGGCGTAAGCTTATCGACGCGACCTTCGCCGAGCGCGTGCTGTTTATGAACTCCGGCACCGAAGCCAACGAAACCGCCTTCAAACTGGCGCGCCACTATGCCTGCGTGCGTCATAGCCCGTTTAAAACCAAAATCATCGCCTTCCATAACGCCTTTCATGGCCGCTCGCTGTTTACCGTTTCCGTTGGTGGTCAGCCGAAGTATTCCGACGGATTTGGCCCTAAACCGGCGGATATCATCCATGTTCCTTTCAACGATCTGCACGCGGTGAAAGCGGTGATGGATGACCATACCTGCGCGGTGGTGGTGGAGCCGATCCAGGGAGAAGGCGGCGTCACCGCCGCAACGCCAGCGTTTCTGCAAGGCCTGCGCGAGCTGTGCGATCGGCATCAGGCGCTGCTGGTGTTTGATGAAGTTCAGTGCGGTATGGGGCGCACCGGCGATCTGTTCGCCTATATGCACTACGGCGTGACACCGGATATTCTTACCAGTGCGAAAGCGCTGGGCGGCGGCTTCCCGGTCAGCGCTATGCTGACCACGCAGGAGATTGCGTCCGCGTTCCACGTTGGGTCGCACGGTTCCACCTACGGCGGCAATCCGTTGGCCTGCGCCGTTGCCGGGGCCGCGTTCGATATCATCAATACGTCTGACGTGCTGAGCGGCGTTCAGACTAAACGCGAGCGGTTTGTTCAGCATTTGCAGAAGATTGACGAGCAGTATGACATTTTCAGCGATATTCGCGGCATGGGGCTGTTGATTGGCGCGGAACTGAAGCCGCAGTACAAAGGCCGGGCGCGGGATTTCCTTTACGCTGGCGCGCATGAAGGCGTTATGGTGCTGAATGCCGGGCCGGATGTTATGCGCTTTGCTCCGTCGCTGGTGGTGGAAGAGGCGGATATTGACGAAGGGATGCAGCGTTTTGCGCAGGCGGTGGCGAAAGTGGCTGGCTGATTGCCGGATGGCGGCGCAAGCGCCTTATCCGGCCTACAAATCGCGTTTCCCCTGTAGGCCGGATAAGCGTAGCGCCATCCGGCAAACAACAAACAGCAAGCAACGTCAACCCTTCATATCCCGTAACCGGCGACTAAGCCAGATGCCGTGATGCGGGCGCTGGCGCCATGCCACTGACGAAATGGTGTGCATGGTATTCAGGTGCCCCAGCACGCGTTGCAGATGCTGTTCCAGCGTGCTGAGCGGCCCGTGGGAGAGCATCTCCGATGACTCCAGAATATTCACATCCCCGGAACCGCCCGGCGCGTCATACTCCAGCCGCTGCTGACAGCGCTGGAGCGCAATTTCGCAGGATTCCAGGTAGCGCTGCGCCAGATCTGGCGTCAGCATCGTATGCTCGCGCGCCAGCGTGGTCATGGCGTTGACGTGCTCAACGATAAACTGGCTGTGCGTTACCCACAGTTTCATATCTTCCAGATAGTGCGTGTTAAACCCCGGTTCCTGCATCGCCTGATTCAGCGAGTTAAACAGCGTATTGTGCTCCTGGTTCACCCGCATTCGCTGGTACGCCAGCGGCGTTGGCTGCGGGTCGTTGCTGAGGATCAGCCGAATGGCCTCCTGGTCCGCTTCCAGCGCGTCGTGGGCATTCTTACGCAAAAGGCCGCTTTGCCACTGCGGCCAGAGCCAGACCATCCCGCCAAAAGCAATCAGGCAACCAATGACCGTATCAATAAATCGCGGCACGATGAACTGTTCGCCGTTGAGCGTCAGCAGTTGCAGGGTATAGACCGCCGTCACCGTAAAGCCAACCGTCGCCCAGCCGTAGTTTTTGCGAATAGTCAGATAGCTCACCAGCGTAATGATCAGCATTAATGCCAGCGTGTAGCCTTCAGGAATGCGAAAGTGCAACGTGACGCCCGCCACCACCAGACCGGCCAGCGTACCCGCCGAACGGTGCAGAATGCGTACGCGCGTCGCGCCGTAGCCGTTTTGCGTGACGAACAGGATGGTCATCAAAATCCAGTACGGCTTGGGCAGATGTAAGGCGCTGCCCATCAGGCTGGCGATACTTAACATGACGCTGATTCGCCCGGCGTTGCGCAGCGCGGGCGATTTAAACGATAAATAGCTTTTCAGCGCGGGCAGCAGCGGCAGGCGACGCTGTTTATCAGCCATCAGGTCGCGTGCGTACAGCGGACGCTGAGTGCGTAATACGCGGGCAATACGGCTAAAGTGCCAGTAGCAAAACTGCCCGACAGGGTTTTCCGGGTGCTGATTGGCGATTTTTCCCAGCGCGCCAGTCTGCTTCTCCATCGAAAAACGGCTGGGCAGACGGTGATACAGAATATCATCCGCGATGATGCGCAGGCGGGCGGCGACGGTTTGCGCATTCCAGCGAATAACCTGTTCCGCGTGACTGCGCTCCACCAGCTTCTGAACCTCCTCTGGCTGATGCAAACTGACGGAGATATGCTCCTGTAAGTCCAGCGCTTCCTGGAAGGCGCGCAGCAGGCGCTTGTAGTCATTATTGTGCTGGGCCGACAGCATGTGCATCTGCTGGTAACACTGGGTAATGAGATCCACCGCTTTCTGCTGGCGCACCAGCAGAGGCGGCAGCGCTTTTTCTGGATCGATATGCTGCGTGAGCAGGCTGTATTTGGCCTCGCAATAGTCGGCCAGCTCGCGATACAGCAGGCTGAGCGACTCGCGCAGCGGCTGTTCGCGCCACAGCCAGAACCAGAACCAGTTAAACAGCCCATACCATAGCGTGCCGAGCGCGTAGATGAGCAGCGGCTCCCAGACCGGCATGTTCCCCGCCAGGCTTAGCGTGAAAATGGCGGCAATCAGTGAAGCGGGCAGCAGTCTTGCATGCAGCGGGCTGATTTCCGCCGTGACGCCGAGCAGCAGCGTCAGCCCGGTGAGGATCAGCGGCAGGGGGATGTCGCGCGCCAGCAGCAGTTGTGTAATCAGGCTGCATCCGGCAAACAGCGATCCGCCGATGATTAAGCGTTTGAAAAAGCGTTTATGCGGGGTATCAAGACCGGCAATGTTGCAGCAGGCGGGAACGAGCGAGAACAGCAGTCCCAGGTGCAACTGGCCGATGATCAGGCCGATAGCCACAGGCAGGCACAGCACCAGCGTTTGCCGTAGTGCGTAGTTGATCTCAGGATGGTAAATCAGTCTTCGCCACATCGGTGCAAACAAAAATGGCGCATTACCCGGTAATGCGCCATTCCGACGGGATTAACGTGTGCCGTAGACGACGATGGTCTTACCGTGAGCGGAGATCAGATTCTGATCTTCGAGCATTTTCAGAATACGCCCCACGGTTTCACGGGAGCAGCCAACGATCTGGCCGATCTCCTGACGGGTGATTTTGATCTGCATGCCATCCGGGTGAGTCATTGCGTCAGGTTGTTTCGCCAGGTTCAGCAGGGTCTGAGCGATACGGCCCGTTACGTCGAGGAAGGCGAGGTTACCGACTTTCTCAGATGTCACTTGCAGACGGCGAGCCATCTGGGAAGACAGGCGCATCAGAATATCCGGGTTTACCTGGATCAACTGACGGAATTTCTTGTAAGAAATTTCAGCGACTTCACAGGCCGTTTTGGCACGTACCCAGGCACTGCGTTCCTGACCTTCTTCAAACAGGCCCAGTTCGCCAATAAAATCGCCCTGATTCAGATAAGAAAGGATCATTTCTTTCCCTTCTTCATCTTTGATCAACACTGCCACTGAGCCTTTAACGATGTAGTACAACGTTTCCGCTTTTTCACCCTGGTGAATCAGCGTGCTCTTCGATGGGTACTTATGAATGTGGCAATGAGACAAGAACCATTCGAGAGTCGGGTCTGTTTGCGGTTTGCCAAGCACCATGCGCGGTTATCCTCTGTTATAAGCTGTCTCCAGAGCCAGAACACGACACTGCCTCTGGGTTTGCAAAAATAGGTTTCCCGAATTCCTGGGAAGGGGGCTGTCGAAAATGTACTGCAGCCTGAATGTGATGTCCTCTGCATACATGCAGTACGTCAATGTATTACTGTAGCATCCCGACTGTTTTAGCATAGCTTTCGCCGTGTGTCTCCTGGTGTCTCGCTTCAGCATGACGCAGGTCGCCTTCCGTTGCGAGATTTGTTATGTGCGCGTAATCTGTCAGGAAAATTGACACATTGGAGTTCCGAATATGCAAGCGCGTGTAAAGTGGGTTGAAGGGTTAACCTTTCTGGGAGAGTCTGCCTCCGGCCACCAGGTTTTAATGGATGGCAACTCCGGTGATAAAGCGCCAAGCCCGATGGAAATGGTGCTGATGGCCGCAGGCGGTTGTAGCGCAATCGACGTGGTTTCTATTTTGCAGAAAGGGCGTCAGGATGTGACGAACTGCGAAGTGAAGCTGACGTCCGAACGTCGTGAAGAAGCGCCGCGCCTGTTTACGCATATCAATCTGCATTTCATTGTGACCGGCAATGACCTGAAAGACGCGGCGGTTGCGCGGGCGGTCGATCTTTCGGCTGAGAAATATTGCTCAGTGGCGCTGATGCTGGAAAAAGCGGTGAATATTACCCATTCGTATGAAGTGATTGCGGCGTGATGCCGGTTGCCTGATGGCGCTACGCTTATCAGGCCTACGAATTCGCACCTTGTAGGCCGGATAAGGCGTTAGCCGCCATCCGGCAAACAGCGAACAGATTATTCGATTTTCTTCCCTTCCATCAGTCGCTGAACCAGCGGCAACATGATCAACTCCATCGCCAGCCCCATTTTGCCGCCCGGCACCACGAGCGTATTGATATGGGAAATAAACGACCCCTGCAACATCGCCAGCAGCCACGGGAAATCAATCCCTTCCAGATTTCTGAAATGAATGACCACAAAACTTTCGTCCAGCGAAGGAATGCCTTTCGCGGCGAAGGGATTGGAGGTGTCGACGGTGGGCACGCGCTGGAAGTTAATGTGGGTGCGGGAAAACTGCGGCGTAATGAAATTAATGTAGTCATCCATTGAGCGGACAACGGAATCCATCACCGCCTCGCGGGAGTGGCCGCGCTCGCTGGTATCGCGAATCAGCTTTTGAATCCACTCCAGGTTGACGATCGGCACTACGCCGACCAGCAGATCGACATGACGCGCGACATCATGCTGCGGCGTTACCACGCCGCCGTGCAGCCCTTCATAAAACAGCACATCGGTGGGTTCCGGCAGTGGTTGCCACGGGGTAAACGTCCCCGGCACCTGATTCCACGGCACGGCTTCATCGTAGGTATGAAGATACTTACGCGCCTGGCCTTTGCCCGTCTGTCCGTATTCAATAAAAGTTTGTTCCAGCAGACTGAAGTCGTTGGCTTCAGGGCCGAAATAGCTGATATGCCGCCCGGCGTCGCGCGCTTTGCGGATCGCCATGTCCATTTCGGGGCGTGTGTAACGATGAAAACTGTCGCCTTCCACCTCGGCTGCGCGCAGATTTAACTGCGCGAAAATTTTTCGAAACGCGAGGCTGGTGGTCGTGGTCCCCGCGCCGCTGGATCCTGTTACCGCAATCACCGGATGTTTGGCAGACATAACAACTCCATGAATCAACAAAAGTTTTAGTATAGTCGGCCGTCAGCGGCGGATTATTCGCGAAACTGTCCACGCGGCATAATATTGACCGTCTCGTGCAGCTCAGACCACACCAGAACAGCTTCTCCGCACTGTAGCTGTCGTTTGACGTCGGCGACCTTTTGCTCAAGCGAACGTTCATGTTCACCATAATCGGTGCCTTCACGCAACACAAAGCTTTCGATCAAATTGTCCAGCGTCTCAGAAGACAGCTCTTGCCAGGGGATCATCATGATGACGCCTCCAGATACGTTGTCAGCCAGTCGGGAATCCGCGACTCCAGCCACATTTCCGGGCGACGCAGCGTCCCGCCGATAAATCCAACATGCCCGCCATGCTCGGTGAGCTGATACTCCACCAGCGGCGGCAGATTTTCCGGTTTCGGGATCACATGATGATCCATAAACGGATCGTCTTTCGCGTGGATGATGAGCGTCGGTTTGGCGATCTGGTTGAGCATCGGCATGGCGCTACACTGACGATAATAGTCTATCGCGTCGGCAAAGCCGTGAATTTTCGCGGTGATCAGATCGTCAAATTCACGGAGCCGACGCACGGATTTGAGCTGCGCCAGATTAATCGGCAGTGTGCCGGGGTATGCCGCCAGCTTGCGCGCGGCGTTGGCCTTTAGCAGATTGAGCAGATAGCGCTGATAAACGCGGGAAAACCCTTTTTCCATATGATAGCTGCACGCTTCCAGCACAAAGGGGGCGGAAACGATGACCGCCGCGTCAATCGGGATCTCGCGGCCTTCTTTCGCCAGCAGACACGCCAGCATATTTCCGCCAAGCGAATAGCCGACGGCGGCGGTGGGGACGGCGCCAAACTCACGCTGTAGCCAGTGTAAAAACCAGGTGCCGTCTTCCGTTTCGCCGGAGTGATAAATGCGGTTCAGCCGGTTCGGTTCGCCGCTACAGCCGCGAAAGTGCATGACCACGCCCAGCCAGCCACGCTTTTGCGCCGCTTCAATCAGCCCGTGTGCGTACGGGCTGTTCAGGCTGCCTTCCAGGCCGTGAAAAACCACCAGACGCGGTTTGTGCTTCGCGTGCTGCGGATCTTCACTCCAGGCCAGATCGATAAAATCGCCGTCCGGTAATTCCAGACGTTGCCAGTGCGCATCGAACTTCACCTTGCGGCGGATGAGTCGCGGCAGCATGGTTTGCAGGTGGCGGTTGCGGATACCGCGCATTGGCACGAACTCCGCACTATCGTGACCGGTGATATCAAGGTCGGGGGAGGTTATTTGAGTCATAAATTATGCGATGTTTTTTTAAATCTGCCGCCTACTATACCGTCACTTTCCCCTGGTGTTTATGAAAATGAGGCAGGGGGAGCGGATTTACACCTTCCTGACGCTGATCTTAATCACAATTCATTACTCAAATTATTACTCTCAGGCTAATGATTCCTCTCTACGCTTAATTGATGACTTTCTCACCAGGGCGCACACTCTTTCCAGTGTTAAGCAATCAAAATGATTAGCTGAATCAGGAGGTTAATAATGTTATCTGGGCAAACGCCAGCACGAGTCTGGAACACGCGCCGCACCGAGAAGCAGCGGCGTCTGGCTTCTGTTCCGGTGCAGGGCAAGGTGCTGCCAACCGCAGACCTGACCGCAATGCTGGAAAAACTGATCGCGCCGGGTGACCGCGTGGTATTAGAAGGGAATAACCAGAAGCAGGCAGATTTCCTGTCCCGCATGCTGGCGGAGGTCAACCCGCAGATAGTGCATGACCTGCATATGATCATGCCAAGCGTTGGGCGCAGCGAGCATCTCGATATCTTCGAAAAGGGTATCGCCCGCAAGCTGGACTTCTCTTTTTCCGGCACCCAAAGTCTGCGCATCTCGCAACTGCTGGAAGATGGCCTGCTGGAAATTGGCGCCATCCACACCTACATTGAGCTTTATTCCCGTCTTTACGTCGACCTGGCGCCAAACGTGGCGCTGATTGCCGGTTACAAAGCTGACCGCAAAGGCAACCTCTACACCGGGCCGAGTACCGAAGATACCCCGGCGCTGGTGGAAGCCGCCGCATTCCACGATGGCATCGTTATCGTACAGGTGAATGAGCTGGTGGACGACGAGTGCGACTTGCCGCGCGTCGATATTCCGGGCTCGTGGATCGACTACGTGGTGGTGGCCGACAAACCGTTCTTTATCGAACCGCTGTTCACTCGCGACCCGCGCCTGATCAAACAGGAACATATCCTGATGGCGATGATGGCCATTAAAGGCATCTACGCAGAGCATCAGGTGCAGTCGCTGAACCACGGTATCGGCTTCAACACCGCCGCTATTGAACTGCTGCTGCCCACCTGGGGCGAGCAACTCGGTCTGCGCGGCAAAATCTGTAAACACTGGACGCTGAAC
Organism: Citrobacter sp. TBCP-5362; assembly: GCF_005406305.1. Taxonomy (NCBI): domain Bacteria; kingdom Pseudomonadati; phylum Pseudomonadota; class Gammaproteobacteria; order Enterobacterales; family Enterobacteriaceae; genus Citrobacter; species Citrobacter sp. TBCP-5362. Next base: position 399,738 of record NZ_CP040234.1, read on the forward strand.
CCGCATCCGACGCTGATCCCGGCGATTGAAAGCGGCTGGGTGGAAAGCGTGCACTGCTTCGGCGGCGAGCTGGGGATGGAGGAGTACATCCGCGCCCGTCCTGACGTGTTCTTTACCGGCGCCGACGGCTCCATGCGTTCTAACCGCGCCTTCTGTCAGCTGGCGGGTCAGTACGCGGTCGATATGTTTATCGGCTCCACGTTGCAGGTTGATGGCCTGGCTAACTCCTCAACGGTGACTCGTGGTCGTCTGTCCGGCTTCGGCGGCGCGCCAAACATGGGCCACGACCCGCACGGTCGCCGTCACGCTACCCCGGCCTGGCTGAACATGATCACCGAACCTGACCCCATGCAGCGCGGTAAAAAACTGGTGGTGCAGATGGTGGAAACTTTCCAGGCGGGCGTGAAACCGACCTTCGTGGAAAAACTGGACGCGGTTGACGTGGCGAAAGCCTCCGGTATGCCGTTGGCGCCGGTGATGATCTACGGCGACGACGTGACCCACGTTCTGACCGAAGAAGGTATCGCTTACCTCTACCGGGCGGACAGTCTGGAGGAGCGCCGCGCGATGGTTGCGGCGGTGGCCGGTATCACCGACATCGGTCTGGGCGTAGACGCCCGGCGCGTCGCCGAACTGCGTCAGAACGGCAAGGTGGTTTACCCGGAAGATATGGGCATTCGTCGTACCGACGCCACCCGTTCTCTGCTGGCGGCCGGCAGCGTTGCCGACCTGGTGGAATGGTCCGGGGGGCTCTACAACCCACCTGCGAAATTTCGGAGCTGGTAATGAAACTTCTGCCCCGGATTCAGGTTGAAGGCGGTGCCGAATGGCTGGCGCGAACCGCCACGCAGTGTCTGATCGACGAAGCACGATTAAGCCCGAAGCCCGGTCTGGTGGACAGTCGGGGGAACGGCGCGCACCACGATTTATCGCTTGCGCTGATGGAGCGCTCGGCGCACAGCCTGACCTCCACGTTTCAGGCGCTGGCGCAACAAAGCTGGCGGCGTCCGGCTGATATTGCGCTCAGACAAACCATAGGGCGACTCGGTCGCGAAGGCGAGCAGCAGATGATGGCGGCAACGGGCGGCGTGAACACCCACCGTGGCGCGATTTGGGCGCTGGGGCTGTTGGTGAGCGCCGTGGCGATGCACGGCGGCGTGGGTAGGGCGCAGCAGGTGACGGCAACCGCTGCTGAACTGGCAAAACTGCCGGATGACGCCGCGCCGAAAGTCTTCAGTAAAGGGCTGCGCGCCACGCACCGTTATCGCGTACCGGGCGCCAGAGAAGAAGCGCAGCAGGCGTTTCCACACATTATGCAGCGTGCGCTGCCGCAGCTTCGGCTAAGCCGACAGAACGGCAGCAGCGAAATGCACGCCCGGCTGGATGCGCTGATGGCCATCATGACCTCGCTGACCGACACCTGCGTACTTTCTCGCGCCGGGATGGAGGGGCTGGATGCCATGCAGCACGGCGCGCGCGCCGTTCTCCATGCGGGCGGCAGCGCGCACCCGGCAGGGGCGCAAGCGCTGGCCCGTTTAGACCGTCAGATGCTGGCGCTGAATGCCTCGCCGGGCGGCGCGGCGGACTTGCTCGCCGCCACCCTGTATCTCGATCGCGTCGAAACGTCTTATTCAAAGCATTAAGAGGATGTTATGGAAAAAATCACATTGACCGTGCCAGCCAGCCGCGCGTTACGCGGCAGGGCGCTGGCAGGGGTTGTCGGCTCCGGGGATATGGAGGTGTTATTCACCGCCGACCAGGGCCAGACGTTAACCATTGATATCACCACTTCCGTCGATAACAGCCGCAGCCGCTGGGAAGCGCTGTTTACCCGTCTGCAAACGGTCAGCAGCCTGCCGGCAGGCAAACTGACCATCCACGACTTCGGCGCGACGCCGGGCGTAGCGCGCATTCGTATCGAACAGGTATTTGAAGAGGTGAGCTATGCGTGATGACCGCAGTTTTATCGAATTAAAAGCGCGTCAGCGCGCCCATGCGCTGCTGGATGAAGGCAGCTACCGCGAACTGCTCGATCCGTTTGAAGGCGTGATGTCGCCGTGGCTGGGCGCGCAGGGCATCGTGCCGCAGGCCGATGACGGCATGGTCGTGGCGAAAGGCACTATTAACGGCAAACCGGCGGTGGTTGTGGCGATTGAGGGCGCATTCCAGGGCGGCAGTATGGGCGAAGTGTCCGGCGCTAAAATGGCGGCGGCGCTGGAGCTGGCGGCGGAAGATAACCGTAATGGCATTCCGACGCAGGCGGTGTTGAGTCTGGAAACCGGCGGCGTGCGTTTGCAGGAAGCCAACCTCGGCCTGGCGGCGATTGCCGACATCCACGCGGCGATTGTTGACCTGCGTCGTTACACCCCGGTGGTCGGCATTGTGGCCGGGACTGTCGGCTGCTTCGGCGGGATGTCTATCGCCGCTGCGTTGTGTAGCTATCTGATTGTCACCCGCGAAGCGCGTCTGGGTCTGAACGGCCCGCAGGTTATCGAACAGGAAGCCGGGATTGAAGAGTATGACTCCCGTGACCGCCCGTTTATCTGGAGCATGACCGGTGGCGAAGTGCGCTATCAAAGCGGGCTGGTGGATGCGCTGGTTGGCGATGGCGTCAACGCGGTGAAAGCGGCGATGAACGATGCGCTGGCGAAAGGCGTTCCGGCAAAACACCGCACCGATAACTACGACGATTATCTGAACCGTCTGAGCCATTTCGACACCCGCAAACAGGCCGATTCAGAACAGATTAACGCGCTCTTTGCCCGGGAGGTGAAATGATGAGTAACGCAATAAGCCGTGGCGAGTTATGGCTGCAAGCCCTCGTACCGAACGCCAGGCGGCTCGAAGGGCTGTGCCCCTCCGTGCAGGCCGCAGACGGTGAACTGAACGGTGAAACGGCGCGCTTTATCGCGGTAGTGCCGGATGCTAACAACCATTACCCACGCGCCGCAAAAGGCGAGGTTGGTCTGCTGGAAGGCTGGACGCTTGCAAAAGTGGTCAGCGAAACCGTGGCTGCCGATGCTGATAACACTGTTAAGCGCCCGATCGTGGCGGTGATTGATGTGCCCAGCCAGGCCTACGGTCGCCGTGAAGAGGGATTTGGTATTCACCAGGCGCTGGCCGGTGCGGCAGCGGCGTATGCCAATGCGCGTCTGGCAGGACATCCGGTGATTGGCCTTATTGTCGGCAAGGCGATGTCCGGCGCGTTTCTGGCGCACGGTTATCAGGCCAACCGTCTGATTGCCTTCAACGACAAAGGCGTGCTGATCCACGCGATGGGCAAAGAGTCTGCGGCACGTATCACCCTGCGTACCGTTGAGTCGCTGGAAAAACTGGCGGCCACTATTCCGCCGATGGCGTACGACATCAGTAACTACGCCACGCTGGGACTGCTCTCCAGTCTGCTGGATATCAGTAATCCAGATGCTCCTTCGGCAAACGATCTGACGTTGGTGACAGCCACTCTGCAACAGGCCATCAGCGATGCTCGTCAGGAGCCGACGCTGAAAAACCGTCTGGGTGCTGACAATCGTCGTAGTTCTGCTCTTGTACGCGAACGCATGCGGGCGAGCTGGTAAGTAAAAGAGACCTGCCAGATGCATAACCCCACGGGCGCGCCCGTTGCGTCCGTGAGGCGACCTGCATCCTGAAAATAATAATCATCGCGTCCGTACTAACTCTTTTATTCATTACAGGTGATTTATGACTTACGTGATTGTTCATGCTCTTGCACCGATTTTTGTCATCATGTTGCTGGGGTTCTGGGCCGGGAAGGCCAAAATGGTTGATAACAAGAATGTTTCCCTGCTCAACATTTTCGTCATGGATTTTGCACTCCCCGCTGCGCTGTTTAGCGCCACGGTACAAACGCCCTGGACGGGTATTGTCGCGCAGTCGCCGCTGATTCTGGTGCTGACGCTGGCGATGTGGATCACCTACGCCGCTATCTATTTTCTGGCAACGAAGGTATTTAAAAAATCACCGCAGGATGCGGCCGTGCTGACCCTGACCGTCGCTCTGCCAAACTATGCCGCGCTTGGCCTGCCGATTCTCGGTAGCGTGCTGGGCGAAGGGCCGTCAACGTCGCTCTCCGTCGCGGTTTCCATCGCCTGCGGTTCTGTGCTGATGACGCCGTTCTGCCTGCTGATTCTGGAGCGTGAGAAAGCGCGTGCGGAAGGCGGTAACTCAGGTTCTACTCTGTCTATGCTGCCGGTGCTGATGTGGCGTTCAATCAAGAAACCGATCGTGATGGGGCCGCTGCTGGGGGTTATTCTCTCCGCTATCGGTATCAAGATGCCGGAGCTGGTGCTGGCGGCGATCAAACCGCTGGGCCTGTCCGCCACTGCGGCGGCGCTGTTCCTGACCGGGGTGATTCTTTCTGCGCGTAAGTTGCAGATCAACACGATGGTTATTACCTCCACCATTGCCAAGCTGCTGATTCAACCGGCGATTGCCTGGGGGATCGTGCTGATTTTCGGTCTGCATGGCTCGGTGGCGATCACCGCTATCCTGATGATTGCGCTGTCTGCCGGTTTCTTCGGCGTGGTGTTCGGTAATCGCTTTGGCGTGCAGTCGCCGGATGCAGAAGCCGTGCTGCTGTTAAGCTCGGTCCTGTGTATCCTGTCGCTGCCGTTGTTTATCTCGCTGACTTCAGGACTCTAAAGCATGAACACAACATTACGCCCCCACGATCTTATCTGGCTTAACGCGCGAAGCGCGCTGGAAGGTGTCACGGAGTCCTGGGTGGATGACGTCTGGCATACCCGCCTGCCGGTGGTGGTACGGCGTGATGTTGATGCGCAGGGGCGCATTCCCATCGGCGTTCGCGGCATAAAGCGCGACCAGCGCGCGGCGGGCTGGGCTCAACCGGACGCCATTACCCGCGTCTGTACGCCGGAATCGCTGGTTGACCCACAGATGCTGCTGCGCTCGCCCTTTATCTCGCAGCCACCGGTTCAGGTGGCTTTATTACTGACGCAACAGGCATGGCCGTGGACGTGGGGGATTACCGGCAGTACCGGCTACGCGCTGGCGACCGGGCTCCCGGTGATCCACGCCGCAAGCGATCTGGATTTGCTGATTCGCGCCCGGCAGCCGCTCTCTCGCGAGTTGCTGGAGAAATGGCGGCAGCAACTGACGGGCGGGCTTTGCCGTGCGGATATCCAGGTGGAAACGCCGCACGGCGCGTTTGCGCTGAACGAATGGCTGCGCGATGGCAAAGCGCTGTTAAAAACGTCGCAGGGGCCGCGGCTGGTCAGCGACCCGTGGCGCAGGGAGGAGTAAATGAAAATCCTGTTTACCTTTCCGGGGCAGGGGACGCAGCATGCAGGTATGCTGCAAAACCTTCCGGGAACGGAGTTAGCGCTGGCGCGCGAGGTGCTGGGGGCGGAGGCGAATACGCTTGATACCCCGGACGCGCTGCAACACACCCGGGCGGTACAGCTTGCTTTGCTGATTGCCGGGGTGGCGTGGGCGCGCGAGCTGGAACGTCGCGGCGTCGCGCCGGATATTGTCAGCGGCCTGTCCATCGGCGCGTATCCAGCGGCGGTGATCGCCGGAGCGCTGGAGTTTACCGACGCGCTGACGCTGGTGGCCCTGCGCGGTGATTTGATGGAGCAGGCGTATCCGCACGGTTACGGCCTGACGGCGATTATGGGGCTGACCTTGCCGCAGGTGGAGTCGCTGGTTGCAGGCAGTGGAACCTTTATCGCTAACCTGAATGCGGAAACCCAGATTGTGATTGCCGGTAGCGATGAGGCGATGGCGGATGTTGCGAAGCGGGCGCTGGATAAAGGCGCGAGTAAAGCCCACCGTCTGGCGGTGAGCGTGCCGTCGCACTGCGCTCTGCTGGCGGAACCGGCGCAGCGGCTGGTGGAGGCGTTCCGTCATGTGACGCTCTCCCGTCCGCGCTGTGCATACCTCAGCGGTAGTACCGGGCGCGTGCTGTGGCAGCCGGAACGTATTGCTGACGATCTGGCGATGAACATGGCGCGGACGGTGCGCTGGCAGGACGCGGCGATCTCCGCCAACGAGCGCGAGGCGCGGCTGGCGATTGAAATGCCGCCCGGCGGCGTGTTGACCTGCTTAACGCGACAGGCGGAGTGGGAAGGTGAGTCTGTTTCGCTGGAGCGCAGCGGGGTGGATGTCGCGGTGCATCTGGCAAAACGGCTTAGAGGCTAGTGCGGTTGCCCGATGGCGCTGCGCTTATCGGGCCTACGGCTCGCACCCGTTGTAGGCCGGATAAGGCGCGTAGCGTCGCCATCCGGCGATCCCGGTCAACATGCAACCCCCGTAGGCCGGATAAGGCGCGCAGCGTCGCCATCCGGCGATCAGGCGCCCGGATTAAGGCTACGCGCGTACATGCGCCCTTCGGCGGCCAGCGCCAGCAGATTAGGGTCGCGCTCGCGGTTGCGGGCGAAGACAATGGCGATGAGCTGCTGCATCTGGTACGGCTGCGACAGCTTCAGCAACTGTACGGAATTCTCGTACATCTTCTTCATGCGTCCCGGCATCAGAGTGAAACCGACACCCGCCTGCACCAGACTGAGCATCGAAAAGATGTCGTTCACACGGGTGACAATCTCTGGTTCAAACCCGGCAATATGAAAGGCTTCCTGGAAGCCCGCATAGGTGGCAAAGCCTTCCGCCAGTGAGACAAACTTCTGATCCCGGTAATCACGCAGATCGGCGGGCGAGGAGGTGTCAAGCGTCGCCGTCGCCGGTGCGGCGAGATAAATATCGTCATGAAACAGCGGCAGCACTTCCAGACTGTTGCGATCGATAGCGCTTTCTGAAATGGAGATCAGGATCGCATCCAGCATTCCGTCTTCCAGCATTCTCAGCAGCGCTTCGTTGGAGCCCATTGTCAGATCCAGTTCGAGATCTGGTCGGCGCAGTTTCATCCCCATGATCAGATGCGGGACGGTTTCCAGCGTCAGAGAGTAGAGCGTACCCACGCGCAGACGCCCCTGGCCGATCCCTGCCGTTTTGCGCGCCTCTTCCAGCCCGCGCGCCATCAACTGGCTGACCTCCTGGCAATACTCCAGCAGCGTCCACGCCGCCGGTTGCGGGATCAGATTACGTCCTTTATGCACGAACAGCGGACAGCGAACATTCTCTTCCAGCGTATGCAGTGCGCGATGAACGCTGACCCCGCTGATATCCAGCGCCTCCGCCGTCCGGGCAATATTGCCTTTCTCCATAAACGTCATGAAGATGCTTAACTTGCGAAAGGTGATATCGTTGGTTATCAGCGGATTCATCGTCATATTCCCGAAGTTAGTCGGCCAGCATCTGCTCAAGCTGTTCCTGCGCTTCCAGCCAGGCCATCTCGCACTCTTCCAGCCCGGATTTGGCGCTGGCCTGCTGTTGCAGGCATTCTGTCAGTTCCGCTTTGCGGCTCTGGTCGTACAGTTCGCTGTCGCCCAGTTTTTCTTCCGCTTGCGCCAGTTTTGCGTTCAGCTTTTCCATCTCTTTTTCCAGACGGGCGATCTCTTTACGCAGCGGCTGGGTCTGGGCACGCAGTTCGGCTTCGCGACGCTTCTGATCCTTACGCGCCTGGGCGCTGTTGGCATTCTCTTTCGGGGCGTCATCAGGCTGGTTTTCCTGTTTCTGCACGTCGCTCAGCCACTGCTGATAGTCTTCCAGATCGCCATCGAACGGCTCGACTTTATGGTCGTGAACCAGATAGAGATCGTCGGTGGTGGAGCGTAGCAGGTGACGGTCGTGCGAGACGACCACCAGCGCGCCTTCAAATTCGATGAGCGCTTCGGTCAGCGCCTGGCGCATATCGAGGTCAAGGTGGTTGGTCGGTTCATCAAGCAGCAGCAGATTAGGGCGCTGCCAGACGATCAATGCCAGCACCAGGCGCGCTTTTTCACCACCGGAGAAGCGACGGGTCTCTTCGCTGACCTTATCGCCCTGGAAGCCCAAACCCGCCGAGGTAATCGCGGCAGCTTCTGCTCCAGTTCCTGCGGCGCCAGCCGCGCCAGATGTTGCAGCGGCGATTCATCCGCTCGCAAATACTCCAGCTGATGCTGAGCGAAGTAACCGAGTTTAATACCCTTCGCCAGACCGATTTCACCGCTGGCAGGCGCAAGCTCGCCCGCCAGCAGCTTGATGAGCGTTGATTTACCGGCGCCGTTGCGCCCCAGCAACCCGATGCGTGAACCGGGCACCAGATTCAGCTTAATGGAGTCCAGAATGATGCGATCGCCATACCCGGCGCTCACTTTCTCCATTTTCAGCAGCGGGTTAGGCAGGCTTTCCGGCGCGCGGAAGCTGAAGTGGAACGGGTTATCGACATGCGCGGGGGCGATAAGCTCCATACGCTCCAGCATTTTGATACGGCTCTGTGCCTGCTTCGCTTTTGTCGCTTTGGCGCGGAAACGGTCGATATAACTTTGCAGATGCGCCACGCGCTCCTGCTGGCTCTCGTACATCGCCTGCTGCTGGGCCAGCCGGGTCGCGCGCTGCACTTCAAATGCGCTGTAGTTGCCGGTGTATTCGAACAGGGTTTGCTGTTCGATATGAATGATTTTGTCTACCACCGGATCGAGGAAGTCGCGGTCGTGCGAAATCAGAATCAGAGTGCCCTGATAGCTCTTCAGCCATTTTTCCAGCCAGATAACGGCATCAAGATCGAGGTGGTTGGTCGGTTCATCGAGCAGCAGCAGGTCAGAACGGCAAATCAGCGCCTGGGCCAGGTTAAGGCGCATGCGCCAGCCACCGGAGAAGTCGCTGACCGGACGTTCAAGCTGTTCGTTGCTAAAACCGAGGCCGTGGAGCAGGCTGGCGGCGCGTGAGCGCACGGTCCAGGCGTCGATGGCGTCGAGCTTGCCGTGTACGGTGGCGATGGCGTGCCCGTCGTTACGTTCGTTGGCGTCGTGCAACTGCGCTTCCAGTTGGCGGTATTCGCGATCGCCATCAATCACGTACTCCAGCGCAGGTTGTGCAAGCGCGGGTGTTTCCTGATTCACCCACGCCAGCTGCCAGTTACCGGGAAAGGTCACGCCGCCTGCATCGGCGCTGATTTCATTTTTCAGCAATGCCAGCAGGGTAGATTTACCGCAGCCATTCTTACCCACCAGGCCGACCTTCTGTCCCGGGTTGATGGTGGCGGTGGCATTGTCCAGCAAGACGCGCACGCCGCGACGAATTTGTAACGAGGAGAAAACAATCATAAGGCGCCGTATGTTCAGACTATGTTTAATTTATCATTATGATAATGTAATATGCGGGCATTCTGCCGCGCCGGAGCGCAATGGTAGCCCAAAACAATAACGATACACAAAATAACCGGGAGGGGGATGATGTCCCAGCCAGCAAAGGTACTGCTGCTGTATGCCCATCCAGAATCTCAGGACTCGGTCGCGAACCGGGTGCTGCTTAAACCGGCCATGCAACTCAGTAATGTGACGGTGCACGATCTCTACGCGCACTACCCTGATTTTTTTATCGATATCGCGCATGAGCAGGCGCTATTGCGTGAACATGACGTGATTGTTTTCCAGCATCCGCTGTATACCTATAGCTGTCCGGCGTTGCTTAAAGAGTGGTTAGACCGCGTGCTCAGCCGTGGTTTCGCCAGTGGCCCAGGGGGGAACCAACTGGCGGGAAAGTACTGGCGGAGCGTGATTACCACCGGTGAACCGGAAAGCGCGTATCGCTACGATGCGCTGAACCGCTATCCGATGACCGATGTGCTGCGGCCGTTTGAGCTGACGGCGGCGATGTGCCGGATGCACTGGATGAGTCCGATTATTATCTACTGGGCCAGGCGACAAAGTGAGCAGGAACTGGCCAGCCACGCGAAAGCCTACGGCGAATGGCTGGCAAACCCTGTTCTGGCGGGAGGTCGCTAATGGAAGGTTCTGATTTATTGACGGCGGGGGTGATGTTTCTCTTCGCGGCGGTCGCTGCGGTGCCACTGGCATCGCGGCTGGGTATTGGCGCGGTACTGGGATATTTGCTGGCAGGGATTGCGATTGGCCCCTGGGGGCTGGGATTTATCAGCGACGTTGATGAAATCCTCCACTTTTCTGAGCTGGGCGTTGTCTTTCTGATGTTTATCATCGGCCTGGAACTCAACCCTTCCAAACTCTGGCAACTGCGTCGCTCTATCTTTGGCGTCGGGGCGGCCCAGGTGATGCTGAGCGCTGTCGTGCTGGCCGGGCTGCTGATGCTTACCGATTTCTCGTGGCAGGCGGCGGTGATCGGCGGGATTGGTCTGGCGATGTCATCGACCGCGATGGCGCTGCAACTGATGCGGGAAAAGGGGATGAACCGCAGCGAATCCGGCCAGTTGGGTTTTTCGGTGCTGCTGTTTCAGGATCTGGCGGTGATCCCCGCGTTGGCGCTGGTGCCGCTGCTGGCTGGCTCGGCAGATGAACATTTTGACTGGATTAAGGTCGGCATGAAGGTGCTGGCCTTTGCCGGGATGCTGATTGGCGGTCGCTATTTGCTGCGCCCGGTGTTCCGTTTTATCGCCGATTCCGGCGTGCGCGAGGTGTTTACTGCCGCCACGCTGTTGCTGGTGCTGGGGTCTGCTTTATTTATGGATGCGCTGGGGCTGTCGATGGCGCTCGGTACGTTTATCGCAGGCGTGCTGCTGGCGGAAAGCGAATACCGTCATGAGCTGGAAACGGCCATCGATCCGTTCAAAGGGCTGCTGCTGGGGTTGTTCTTTATCTCCGTGGGGATGTCGTTAAACCTTGGCGTGCTCTATACCCACCTGTTGTGGGTAGCGGTGAGCGTCATCGTGCTGGTGGCGGTGAAAACGCTGGTGCTTTATCTGCTGGCGCGTCTGTACGGGATTCGGAGTTCGGAGCGGATGCAGTTTGCGGGCGTGCTGAGTCAGGGGGGCGAGTTCGCGTTTGTGCTCTTTTCCACCGCCTCGTCCCAGCGGCTGTTTCAGGGCGACCAGATGTCGCTGCTGCTGGTCACCGTAACGCTGTCGATGATGACCACGCCGCTGCTGATGAAGCTCGTCGATAAATGGCTCTCCAGACAGCTTAACGGCCCGGAAGAGGAAGATGAAAAGCCCTGGGTGGATGATGATAAACCGCAGGTGATTGTCGTGGGATTCGGGCGTTTTGGTCAGGTAATTGGCCGTTTGTTGATGGCGAATAAAATGCGCATCACCGTACTGGAGCGCGATATCAGCGCCGTTAACCTGATGCGAAAATACGGCTACAAAGTATATTACGGCGATGCGACTCAGGTGGAGCTACTGCGTTCGGCAGGAGCGGAAGCGGCGGAGTCTATCGTCATTACCTGTAATGAACCGGAAGACACCATGAAGCTGGTGGAGATATGCCGGCAGCATTTCCCGCATTTGCATATTCTTGCGCGAGCGCGCGGACGTGTGGAAGCGCATGAGTTATTACAGGCGGGAGTCACGCAGTTTTCCCGCGAGACGTTTTCCAGCGCGCTGGAGCTGGGGCGTAAGACGCTGGTGTCGTTAGGGATGCACCCACACCAGGCGCAGCGTGCGCAACTGCATTTCCGTCGGCTGGATATGCGTATGCTAAGGGAGCTTATTCCGATGCATACCGACATGGTGCAAATTTCTCGTGCCAGAGAAGCCAGACGCGAACTGGAGGAGATTTTCCAGCGAGAGATGCAGCAAGAGCGGCGCCAGCTGGATGGCTGGGATGAGTTTGAGTAGAGGGTAGGTATGGCGATTCGTAAACGTTTTATTGCAGGGGCGACGTGTCCGGCCTGCCAGGCGCAGGATTCAATGGCGATGTGGCGCGAAAATAATGTCGATATTGTTGAGTGTGTTAAGTGCGGCCATCAGATGCGTGAAGCCGATAAAGCGGCCCGCGAGCACGTTCGCAAAGAAGAGCAAGTGATCGGGATTTTTCATCCAGACTAGCGATATGCCGCAGGTTTTTTTAAGCTAGTGGGTACACGGGTGCAGAATTCCGCTACAATCTGCGCCACTATTCTTCCCATGCTCAGGAGATATCATGAAAGTAGCAAAAGACCTGGTGGTCAGCCTGGCCTATCAGGTACGTACAGAAGACGGTGTGTTGGTTGATGAGTCTCCGGTGAGTGCGCCGCTGGACTACCTGCATGGTCACGGTTCCCTGATCTCTGGCCTGGAAACAGCGCTGGAAGGTCACGACGTTGGCGACAAATTCGATGTGGCTGTTGGCGCGAACGACGCTTACGGTCAGTATGACGAAAACCTGGTGCAGCGCGTGCCTAAAGACGTCTTCATGGGCGTTGACGAGTTGCAGGTTGGCATGCGTTTCCTGGCGGAAACTGACCAGGGCCCGGTACCGGTAGAAATTACCGAAGTGGAAGACGACCACGTTGTGGTTGACGGTAACCACATGCTGGCTGGCCAGAACCTGAAATTTAACGTGGAAGTTGTGGCGATCCGCGAAGCGACCGAAGAAGAACTGGCTCATGGCCACGTTCACGGCGCGCACGGTCACGACCACGACCACGGTCACGACGGTTGCTGCGGCGGCCACGGCCACGATCATGACCACGGTCATGAGCATGGCAAAGGTGGTTGTGGCGGTAACGGCGGCTGCGGTTGCCATTAATCGTCTGTAATGCCTGATGGCGTTGCGCTTATCAGGGCTACAGTAGGCCGGATAAGGCGTTTACGCCGTCATCTGGCACAAAAAAGCGGGAATATCCCGCTTTTTTTACGTCTCAATAATGCGGTGGCGGCGTCTCTTCGGCCTGCGAGGCGATATTCGACGGTTGGCTGGCTTTAAGCTTCTCCGTCAGCAGGCGCAGATGATCGCGTAGTTTCGCCATCTCCATCTCGTGCGCGGTCACCGTTACGTTGAGTTCTTCAATGGTGATCTCCTGAAACGCCAGACGGCTCTCCAGTTCAGCCAGGCGAGCTTCCATCGTTATATCTTGCATGATTCACCTCTCTTGTTGTCTCCGGCACTTCTTGGGTCGCGGCGGATTCTACTGAACTTTATCGGATTACACAGCACTCATTCGCCCTCTACGAAACTAATTTAAACAAAAAGAGTCTGAAAAGGGGTGATAATAGGGCGTGTCCGTATGTTGATTTGTTCTACAACGTTTTATAGTACGCTTCTCATGTAAGTTAACCTTGGGGTGAGATGCCCCGGCCCTGGAGATATGGATGAAATCACTGTTTAAAGTAACGCTGCTGGCGACCACGATGGCCGTTGCTCTGCATGCACCGCTCACTTTCGCTGCGGACGCCGCGAAACCAGCTGCAACTGCTGACAGCAAAGCCGCGTTCAAGAATGACGACCAGAAATCTGCTTATGCGCTGGGCGCTTCGCTGGGTCGTTACATGGAAAACTCCCTGAAGGAACAAGAAAAACTGGGGATCAAACTGGATAAAGATCAGCTGATCGCGGGTGTCCAGGATGCATTTGCAGACAAGAGCAAACTGTCTGACCAGGAAATCGAGCAGACCTTGCAGGCATTTGAAGCGCGCGTGAAGACCTCCGCTCAGGCGAAGATGGAAAAAGACGCCGCTGATAACGAAGCGAAAGGTAAAGCGTTCCGCGAGAAATTTGCTAAAGAGAAAGGGGCGAAAACCTCTTCAACAGGTCTGGTTTATAAAGTAGAGAAAGCCGGTACTGGCGAAGCGCCAAAAGACAGCGACACCGTTGTGGTTAACTACAAAGGTACGCTGATCGACGGTAAAGAGTTCGATAACTCCTACACCCGTGGCGAACCGCTCTCTTTCCGTCTGGACGGCGTGATCCCGGGCTGGACTGAAGGCCTGAAGAACATTAAGAAAGGCGGTAAGATCCAGATGGTTATCCCACCGGATCTGGCCTACGGTAAAACGGGCGTTCCGGGTATTCCGGCTAACTCCACGCTGGTATTCGATGTAGAGCTGCTGGACATCAAACCGGCGCCGAAAGCCGATGCGAAACCAGACGCAGCGGCCGACGCCAAATCGACAGATGCTGCTAAAAAATAAAAACTGAGAACCGCCGCCTGTCATGGCGGCGGTTTTTTTATTGCAGGCCGGATATAATTAATACTGGAAAGCGGAACCCCCGCTGTATTAATTTAATCATCCGCGTAAATAATGAGCCTGCCCTGAAAACATAACGACAGGCTCCTGAAAAGGAGTGTTTTTTTTCATGACCAGGTCGCTTTTAACCAACGAAACCAGTGAGCTTGACTTACTGGATCAACGTCCTTTCGATCAAACCGACTTTGATATTCTGAAATCCTACGAAGCGGTGGTGGACGGGTTAGCGATGCTCATTGGTTCCCATTGTGAAATCGTATTGCACTCTTTGCAGGATTTGAAATGCTCAGCCATTCGCATTGCCAACGGTGAACACACGGGGCGCAAAATTGGCTCGCCGATCACTGACCTTGCATTGCGCATGCTGCATGATATGACGGGTGCGGATAGCAGCGTATCGAAGTGTTACTTCACACGCGCGAAAAGCGGTGTCCTGATGAAGTCAGTGACGATTGCCATTCGCAACCGCGAGCATCGCGTAATTGGTCTGCTGTGCATCAACATGAACCTTGATGTGCCGTTCTCGCAGATTATGAATACCTTTATTCCGCCGGAAACGCCGGAAGTGGGTTCCGCCGTGAACTTTGCCTCCTCGGTGGAGGATCTGGTCACTCAGACGCTGGAATTCACCATTGAAGAGGTGAACGCCGATCGCAATGTCTCTAATAACGCGAAGAATCGTCAGATTGTGCTGAATCTGTATGAGAAGGGGATCTTCGATATTAAAGATGCGATTAACCAGGTGGCTGACCGCCTGAACATCTCCAAACATACGGTCTACCTCTATATTCGTCAGTTCAAAAGTGGCGACTTCCAGGGGCAAGATAAGTAATGCGTTTTGCCATTGTGGTGACGGGGCCAGCGTACGGAACGCAGCAAGCGAGCAGCGCGTTGCAGTTTGCGCATGCCTTAGTTAACGAAGGGCATGAGCTGAGCAGCGTCTTTTTCTACCGGGAAGGCGTGTATAACGCCAACCAGTTGACCTCTCCGGCCAGCGATGAATTCGACCTGGTGCGCGCATGGCAGCAGTTGGGCGCGCAGCATGGCGTCGCGTTGAATATCTGCGTTGCGGCGGCGCTGCGTCGCGGCATTGTGGATGAGACCGAAGCAAAAAGGCTGGCGCTGGCATCAGCCAACTTACAGCCAGGGTTTTCGTTGAGCGGGCTTGGCGCGCTGGCGGAAGCCTCCCTGACCTGCGATCGCGTGGTGCAGTTTTGATGAAACGTATTGCTTTTGTATTTTCCACCACGCCGCACGGCAGCGCGTCGGGCCGCGAAGGACTGGATGCGTTACTGGCGACGTCGGCGCTGACGGAAGAGACTGGCGTCTTTTTTATCGGCGACGGCGTTTTTCAGATTCTTTCGGGACAAACGCCTGACGTCGTGCTGGCGCGGGATTACATCGCCACCTTCAAACTGCTGGGGCTGTACGATATCGAGCAATGCTGGCTGTGCGCCGCCTCGTTGCGTGAGCGCGGTCTGGAGACGGGGGCGAGTTTCATTGTGGATGCGACGCCGCTTGAACCTGAAGCGTTGCGCGGTGAACTGGACAATTATGATGTTATCCTGAGGTTCTGACGTGACTATCCTGCATACATTACATCGTTCCGCATGGCTCAGTGACGTTTCCGCGCTTCTTCGCGTGTGCAAAGAAGGCGATGCGCTTTTATTGCTACAGGATGGCGTTACGGCGGCCATCGAAGGTAGCCGTTTCCTTGAAAGTTTGCGTAACGCCCCCATAACGGTTTACGCACTGAAAGAAGATATCGATGCTCGCGGTTTGAGCGGTCAAATTTCAGACAGTGTCGTCAGGGTTGACTATACTGACTTCGTCAGACTTGCGGTTAAGCATCCCAGCCAGATGGCCTGGTGATTGTGGGATCGTTGTATATTTCTTGACACCTTTTCGACACCGCCCTAAAATTCGGCGTCCTCATATTGTGTGAGGCCGTTTTATTACGTGTTTACGAAGCAAAAGCTAAAACCAGGAGCTATTTAATGGCAACAGTTAACCAGCTGGTACGCAAACCACGTGCTCGCAAAGTTGCGAAAAGCAACGTGCCTGCGCTGGAAGCATGCCCGCAAAAACGTGGCGTATGTACTCGTGTATATACTACCACCCCTAAAAAACCGAACTCCGCGCTGCGTAAAGTATGCCGTGTTCGTCTGACTAACGGTTTTGAAGTGACTTCCTACATCGGTGGTGAAGGTCACAACCTGCAGGAGCACTCCGTGATCCTGATCCGTGGCGGTCGTGTAAAAGACCTCCCGGGTGTTCGTTACCACACCGTACGTGGTGCGCTTGACTGCTCCGGCGTTAAAGACCGTAAGCAAGCTCGCTCCAAGTATGGCGTGAAGCGTCCTAAGGCTTAATGGTTCTCCGTTAAGTAAGGCCAAACGTTTTAACTTAAATGTCAAACTAAACTCGTAGAGTTTTGGACAATCCTGAATTAACAACGGAGTATTTCCATGCCACGTCGTCGCGTCATTGGTCAGCGTAAAATTCTTCCGGATCCGAAGTTCGGATCAGAACTGCTGGCTAAATTTGTAAATATCCTGATGGTAGATGGTAAAAAATCTACTGCCGAAACTATCGTATACAGCGCGCTGGAGACCCTGGCTCAGCGTTCTGGTAAATCTGAACTGGAAGCTTTCGAAGTAGCTCTCGAAAACGTGCGCCCGACTGTCGAAGTTAAGTCTCGCCGCGTTGGTGGTTCTACTTATCAGGTACCAGTTGAAGTCCGTCCGGTTCGTCGTAATGCTCTGGCAATGCGTTGGATCGTTGAAGCTGCTCGTAAACGCGGTGATAAATCCATGGCTCTGCGCCTGGCGAACGAACTCACTGATGCTGCAGACAACAAAGGTACTGCAGTTAAGAAACGTGAAGACGTTCACCGTATGGCAGAAGCCAACAAGGCGTTCGCACACTACCGTTGGTAATCCCTTCGGAATTTTAGTCACCAGGCGGGCGCTTCCAGCAAGCAGCCCGCTTTGGGCTACTTAAATTGAACGCCTAGAAGATAAAACGAGGAATCAAATGGCTCGTACAACACCCATCGCACGCTACCGTAACATCGGTATCAGTGCGCACATCGACGCCGGTAAAACCACTACTACCGAACGTATTCTGTTCTACACCGGTGTAAACCATAAAATCGGTGAAGTTCATGACGGCGCAGCTACCATGGACTGGATGGAGCAGGAGCAGGAGCGTGGTATTACCATCACCTCCGCAGCGACTACTGCATTCTGGTCTGGTATGGCTAAGCAGTATGAACCGCATCGCGTAAACATCATCGACACCCCGGGGCACGTTGACTTCACTATCGAAGTAGAACGTTCCATGCGTGTTCTTGATGGTGCAGTAATGGTTTACTGCGCAGTTGGTGGTGTTCAGCCGCAGTCTGAAACCGTATGGCGTCAGGCAAACAAATATAAAGTTCCGCGCATTGCGTTCGTTAACAAAATGGACCGTATGGGTGCGAACTTCCTGAAAGTTGTTGGTCAGATCAAAAGCCGTCTGGGCGCGAACCCTGTTCCGCTGCAACTGGCGATTGGCGCTGAAGAAGCGTTCACCGGTGTTGTTGACCTGGTGAAAATGAAAGCCATCAACTGGAACGAAGCAGATGCAGGCGTTACCTTCACTTACGAAGATATCCCGGCTGACATGCAGGAACTGGCTGAAGAATGGCACCAGAACCTGATCGAGTCCGCTGCGGAAGCTTCTGAAGAGCTGATGGAAAAATACCTGGGTGGCGAAGAACTGACTGAAGAAGAGATCAAAAAAGCTCTGCGTCAGCGTGTTCTGAGCAACGAAATCATCCTGGTAACCTGTGGTTCTGCATTTAAGAACAAAGGTGTTCAGGCGATGCTGGATGCGGTAATTGATTACCTGCCATCCCCGGTTGACGTACCTGCGATCAACGGTATCCTGGACGACGGTAAAGATACGCCGGCTGAGCGTCATGCTAGCGATGATGAGCCTTTCTCTGCACTGGCATTCAAAATCGCTACCGACCCGTTCGTGGGTAACCTGACCTTCTTCCGTGTGTACTCTGGTGTGGTTAACTCTGGTGATACTGTACTGAACTCCGTGAAATCTGCACGTGAGCGTTTCGGTCGTATCGTTCAGATGCACGCTAACAAACGTGAAGAGATCAAAGAAGTTCGCGCGGGCGACATCGCTGCTGCTATCGGTCTGAAAGACGTAACTACGGGTGACACCCTGTGTGACCCGGACGCGCCGATCATTCTGGAACGTATGGAATTCCCTGAGCCGGTAATCTCCATCGCAGTAGAACCGAAAACCAAAGCTGACCAGGAAAAAATGGGTCTGGCTCTGGGCCGTCTGGCTAAAGAAGACCCGTCTTTCCGCGTATGGACTGACGAAGAATCTAACCAGACCATTATCGCCGGTATGGGTGAGCTGCACCTCGACATCATCGTTGACCGTATGAAGCGTGAATTCAACGTTGAAGCGAACGTCGGTAAACCTCAGGTTGCTTACCGCGAAGCGATTCGCTCGAAAGTTACCGATATCGAAGGTAAACACGCCAAGCAGTCTGGTGGTCGCGGTCAGTACGGTCATGTTGTTATCGACATGTACCCGCTGGAGCCGGGTTCCAACCCGAAAGGCTACGAGTTCATCAACGACATCAAGGGTGGTGTAATCCCTGGCGAATACATCCCGGCCGTTGATAAAGGTATCCAGGAGCAGCTGAAAGCAGGCCCGCTGGCTGGTTATCCGGTTGTTGACATCGGTATCCGTCTGCACTTCGGTTCTTACCATGACGTTGACTCCTCTGAACTGGCGTTTAAACTGGCTGCGTCTATTGCCTTTAAAGAAGGCTTTAAGAAAGCGAAACCTGTTCTGCTTGAGCCGATCATGAAGGTTGAGGTAGAAACGCCGGAAGAGAACACCGGTGACGTAATTGGTGACTTGAGCCGTCGTCGCGGTATGCTGCGCGGTCAGGAATCCGAAGTTACTGGCGTTAAGATCCACGCTGAAGTACCGCTGTCTGAAATGTTCGGATATGCAACTCAGCTGCGTTCTCTGACCAAAGGTCGCGCATCATACACTATGGAATTCCTGAAGTATGATGATGCACCGAGCAACGTTGCTCAGGCCGTTATTGAAGCCCGTGGTAAATAATCCACAGGATTAAAACCTAAGTCCCGTGCTCTCTCCTGAAGGGGAGAGCACTATAGTAAGGAATATAGCCGTGTCTAAAGAAAAATTTGAACGTACAAAACCGCACGTTAACGTCGGCACCATCGGCCACGTTGACCATGGTAAAACTACTCTGACTGCTGCAATCACTACCGTACTGGCTAAAACCTACGGCGGTGCTGCTCGTGCATTCGACCAGATCGATAACGCGCCGGAAGAAAAAGCTCGTGGTATCACCATCAACACTTCTCACGTTGAATACGACACCCCGACTCGCCACTACGCGCACGTAGACTGCCCGGGCCACGCCGACTATGTTAAAAACATGATCACCGGTGCTGCGCAGATGGACGGCGCGATCCTGGTTGTTGCTGCGACTGACGGCCCGATGCCGCAGACCCGTGAGCACATCCTGCTGGGTCGTCAGGTAGGCGTTCCGTACATCATCGTGTTCCTGAACAAATGCGACATGGTTGATGACGAAGAGCTGCTGGAACTGGTTGAGATGGAAGTGCGTGAACTGCTGTCTCAGTACGATTTCCCGGGCGACGACACGCCGATCGTTCGTGGTTCTGCTCTGAAAGCGCTGGAAGGCGAAGCTGAGTGGGAAGCGAAAATCATCGAACTGGCTGGCTACCTGGATTCTTACATCCCGGAACCAGAGCGTGCGATTGACAAGCCGTTCCTGCTGCCGATTGAAGACGTATTCTCCATCTCCGGTCGTGGTACCGTTGTTACCGGTCGTGTAGAGCGCGGTATCATCAAAGTGGGCGAAGAAGTTGAAATCGTTGGTATCAAAGAGACTGCGAAGTCTACCTGTACTGGCGTTGAAATGTTCCGCAAACTGCTGGACGAAGGCCGTGCTGGTGAGAACGTAGGTGTTCTGCTGCGTGGTATCAAACGTGAAGAAATCGAACGTGGTCAGGTACTGGCTAAGCCGGGTTCCATCAAGCCGCACACCAAGTTCGAATCTGAAGTTTATATCCTGTCCAAAGACGAAGGCGGCCGTCATACTCCGTTCTTCAAAGGCTACCGTCCGCAGTTCTACTTCCGTACAACTGACGTGACTGGCACCATCGAACTGCCGGAAGGCGTAGAGATGGTAATGCCGGGCGACAACATCAAAATGGTTGTTACCCTGATCCACCCGATCGCGATGGACGACGGTCTGCGTTTCGCAATCCGTGAAGGCGGCCGTACCGTTGGCGCGGGCGTTGTTGCTAAAGTAATGAGCTAATTATTTAATAATTAGTTCTGCACTTAAAAAGGGCGCTTCGGCGCCCTTTTTGCTGTCTGTCATATCTACCTGCTATATAAAGAGTGTCATATTTAGTCGCATTTTTTATTCCTCTCCCTGCACACAAACGTATTTGTGCTATTGTAATCATAACTATTCTCATTTACACTTTGCGCAGAAATTGAACGGGAGCGATCATGTACGTTTGTTTGTGTAATGGTGTAAGTGATAAAAAAATTCGTCAGGCTGTTCGTCAGTTTCACCCTCAATCTTTCCAACAATTACGTAAGTTTATTCCTGTTGGAAATCAATGCGGTAAATGCGTCCGGGCGGCGCGTGAAGTGATGCAGGATGAGTTAATGCAAATGCCGGAGTTTAAAGAAATCGCCTGAGTCACATTCTTTTTTTTGACATCCTTGTAGCCCCATCTACGCTCTAAGAGTGGAAGCGGAGGGACTATAAAATGAAAGGTGATGTTAAAATCATAAATTATCTCAATAAACTATTGGGAAATGAGCTTGTCGCAATCAATCAGTACTTTCTCCATGCCCGTATGTTTAAAAACTGGGGGCTCACTCGTCTGAATGACGTCGAATACCATGAATCCATCGATGAAATGAAACACGCTGATAAATATATCGAGCGTATTTTATTTCTTGAGGGTATCCCAAACTTGCAGGATCTTGGCAAGCTGGGCATTGGTGAAGATGTCGAAGAGATGTTGCAGTCAGATCTCCGTCTGGAACTGGAAGGAGCGAAGGATCTACGTGAAGCCATAGCCTACGCCGACAGCGTTCATGATTACGTTAGCCGGGACATGATGATTGAGATCCTGACAGATGAAGAAGGGCATATCGACTGGCTTGAGACGGAGCTGGATCTGATTGCAAAAATTGGTCTACAGAATTACCTGCAATCGCAGATTAAAGTGGACGATTAACTCCCCGACAGCAGTGTTTTCCAGCCAATGATAAAACCCGCAGCCGCCAGAAATGGCCCGAACGGCAGCGGGTTTTTTAATGCGTCTTTCCCGTTTATTACGTACATCGCCATCACGTTAATGCTGGCAATAAGTGCGGCCAGAAAGACCAGCAGGGGCAATGACTCCCAACGATTCCAGGCGCCAAGCGCGGCAAGAAATTTGATATCGCCGTACCCGAGCCCCTCTTTGCGATACAGCAGTCGATATCCCCAATAGAGAAGGGCGAACCCGCCGTAACCCGCAATGGCGCCCCAAAGCGCATCTGGCAAATGGTCAGGTAAACAGCACAGGTAATAAAGCAGGCCGCTCCAGAGCAAGGGACAGGTAAACCGATCGGGTAAGAGTCCTGTTCGCGCGTCATATATCCCGGATAGCGCAGATAATAAGAGGTAGATAATCAGGAAGGGGAGGTCGGGTTGCATCATGTCATCCTCATTAAACGTTGCGCTCACCATCCGTGAAACTCATTTTCCTCGCAACGGAGGAATGATGATGTTGCGCAGTGTATTCCGAAGAAAATGCGCAAAACAAAAACGGCACAACGCGTGTGCGAAGTTGCTCGCATTACAGACGAAATGATTAATATCTACGCGGCACTTGCGTCAGGCTGAGATTTGCGTATAATGCGCGGGCTTGTCTTAGTTGACGGCAGGTTCGATCTGAACCTTAGGTAGCCGATTTGGTTATCTAACAATGCTCCCAATCGGGGAGCTACGTAAGAACGGTTACACTCTCCCATCAATCGTAATGGGCACGAGGAGTAATCATTTTCGTTTATAAAATAATTGGAGCTCTGGTCTCATGCAGAACCAAAGAATCCGTATCCGCCTGAAAGCGTTTGATCATCGTCTGATCGATCAATCAACCGCGGAAATCGTCGAGACTGCTAAGCGCACTGGTGCGCAAGTCCGTGGTCCGATCCCGCTGCCGACCCGCAAAGAGCGCTTTACCGTTCTGATCTCCCCGCACGTTAACAAAGACGCGCGCGATCAGTACGAAATTCGCACTCACAAGCGTCTGGTTGACATCGTTGAGCCAACCGAGAAAACCGTTGATGCTCTGATGCGTCTGGACCTGGCTGCCGGTGTAGACGTGCAGATCAGCCTGGGTTAATCAGGTCATCGAGCGATTGAGAGGTTGAAACAATGATTGGTTTAGTCGGTAAAAAAGTGGGTATGACCCGCATCTTCACTGAAGATGGCGTCTCTATCCCAGTAACCGTAATCGAAGTTGAAGCAAACCGCGTTACTCAGGTTAAAGATCTGGCTAACGATGGCTACCGCGCTGTTCAGGTTACCACTGGTGCTAAAAAAGCTAACCGTGTAACCAAGCCGGAAGCTGGCCACTTTGCTAAAGCTGGCGTAGAAGCTGGCCGCGGCCTGTGGGAGTTCCGTCTGGCAGAGGGTGAAGAATACACCGTTGGTCAGAGCATTAGCGTTGAACTGTTTGCTGACGTTAAAAAAGTTGACGTAACTGGCACCTCTAAAGGTAAAGGTTTCGCAGGTACCGTTAAGCGCTGGAACTTCCGTACCCAGGACGCTACTCACGGTAACTCCTTGTCTCACCGCGTTCCGGGTTCTATCGGTCAGAACCAGACTCCGGGCAAAGTGTTCAAAGGCAAGAAAATGGCAGGTCAGCTGGGTAACGAACGTGTAACCGTTCAGAGCCTGGACGTAGTACGTGTTGACGCTGAGCGCAACCTGCTGCTGGTTAAAGGTGGTGTTCCGGGTGCAACCGGTTGCGACCTGATCGTTAAACCAGCTGTGAAGGCGTAAGGGGATAGCAATGGAATTAGTATTGAAAGACGCGCAGAGCGCGCTGACTGTTTCCGAAACTACCTTCGGTCGTGATTTCAACGAAGCGCTGGTTCACCAGGTTGTTGTTGCTTATGCAGCTGGTGCTCGTCAGGGCACTCGTGCTCAGAAGACTCGTGCTGAAGTAACTGGTTCCGGTAAAAAACCGTGGCGCCAGAAAGGTACCGGCCGTGCGCGTTCTGGTTCTATCAAGAGCCCGATCTGGCGTTCTGGTGGCGTGACCTTCGCTGCACGTCCGCAGGACCACAGTCAAAAAGTTAACAAGAAGATGTACCGCGGCGCGCTGAAAAGCATTCTGTCCGAACTGGTACGTCAGGATCGTCTGATCGTTGTCGAGAAGTTCTCTGTAGAAGCGCCTAAAACTAAGCTGCTGGCTCAGAAACTGAAAGACATGGCTCTGGAAGATGTGCTGATCATCACCGGTGAGCTGGACGAGAACCTGTTCCTGGCTGCGCGCAACCTGCACAAGGTTGACGTACGCGATGCAACTGGTATCGACCCGGTTAGCCTGATCGCCTTCGACAAAGTCGTAATGACTGCTGATGCTGTTAAGCAAGTTGAGGAGATGCTGGCATGATTCGTGAAGAACGTCTGCTGAAGGTGCTGCGCGCACCGCACGTTTCTGAAAAAGCGTCTACTGCGATGGAAAAAACCAACACCATCGTTCTCAAAGTTGCTAAAGACGCGACCAAAGCAGAAATCAAAGCTGCTGTGCAGAAACTGTTTGAAGTCGAAGTCGAAGTCGTTAACACCCTGGTTGTTAAAGGGAAAGTTAAACGTCACGGACAGCGTATCGGTCGTCGTAGCGACTGGAAAAAAGCTTACGTCACCCTGAAAGAAGGCCAGAATCTGGACTTCGTTGGCGGCGCTGAGTAAGTCGGAGGAGTAATACAATGGCAGTTGTTAAATGTAAACCGACATCTCCGGGTCGTCGCCACGTAGTTAAAGTGGTTAACCCTGAGCTGCACAAGGGCAAACCTTTTGCTCCGTTGCTGGAAAAAAACAGCAAATCCGGTGGTCGTAACAACAATGGCCGTATCACCACTCGTCATATCGGTGGTGGCCACAAGCAGGCATACCGTATTGTTGACTTCAAACGCAACAAAGATGGTATCCCGGCAGTTGTTGAACGTCTTGAGTACGATCCGAACCGTTCCGCGAACATCGCGCTGGTTCTGTACAAAGACGGTGAGCGCCGTTACATCCTGGCCCCTAAAGGCCTGAAAGCTGGCGACCAGATTCAATCTGGCGTTGATGCTGCAATCAAACCAGGCAACACCCTGCCGATGCGCAACATCCCGGTTGGTTCTACCGTTCATAACGTAGAAATGAAACCAGGTAAAGGCGGTCAGCTGGCACGTTCCGCTGGTACTTACGTTCAGATCGTTGCGCGCGATGGTGCTTATGTCACCCTGCGTCTGCGTTCTGGTGAAATGCGTAAAGTCGAAGCAGACTGCCGTGCAACTCTGGGCGAAGTTGGCAATGCTGAGCATATGCTGCGCGTTCTGGGTAAAGCAGGTGCTGCACGCTGGCGTGGTGTTCGTCCGACCGTTCGCGGTACCGCGATGAACCCAGTAGACCACCCACATGGTGGTGGTGAAGGTCGTAACTTTGGTAAGCACCCGGTAACTCCGTGGGGCGTTCAGACCAAAGGTAAGAAGACCCGCAGCAACAAGCGTACTGATAAATTCATCGTACGTCGCCGTAGCAAATAATTTTAGAGGATAAGCCATGCCACGTTCTCTCAAGAAAGGTCCTTTTATTGACCTGCACTTGCTGAAGAAGGTAGAGAAAGCGGTGGAAAGCGGAGACAAGAAGCCCCTGCGCACTTGGTCCCGTCGTTCAACGATCTTTCCTAACATGATCGGTTTGACCATCGCTGTCCATAATGGTCGTCAGCACGTTCCGGTATTTGTAACCGATGAAATGGTCGGTCACAAACTGGGTGAATTCGCACCGACTCGTACTTATCGCGGCCACGCTGCTGATAAAAAAGCGAAGAAGAAATAAGGTAGGAGGAAGAGATGGAAACTATCGCTAAACATCGCCATGCTCGTTCTTCTGCTCAGAAGGTTCGCCTTGTTGCTGACCTGATTCGCGGTAAGAAAGTGTCGCAGGCTCTGGATATTTTGACCTACACCAACAAGAAAGCGGCTGTACTGGTCAAGAAAGTCCTGGAATCTGCCATTGCTAACGCTGAACACAACGATGGCGCTGACATTGACGATCTGAAAGTTACGAAAATTTTCGTAGACGAAGGCCCGAGCATGAAGCGCATTATGCCGCGTGCAAAAGGTCGTGCAGATCGCATCCTGAAGCGCACCAGCCACATTACTGTGGTTGTGTCCGATCGCTGAGACTCTGGAGACTAGCAATGGGTCAGAAAGTACATCCTAATGGTATTCGCCTGGGTATTGTAAAACCATGGAACTCTACCTGGTTTGCGAACACCAAAGAATTCGCTGACAACCTGGACAGCGATTTTAAAGTACGTCAGTACCTGACGAAGGAACTGGCTAAAGCGTCCGTATCTCGTATCGTTATCGAGCGTCCGGCTAAGAGCATCCGTGTGACTATTCACACTGCTCGTCCGGGTATCGTTATCGGTAAGAAAGGCGAAGACGTAGAAAAACTGCGTAAGGTCGTAGCGGATATCGCTGGCGTTCCTGCACAGATCAATATCGCCGAAGTTCGTAAGCCTGAACTGGACGCAAAATTGGTTGCTGACAGCATCACTTCTCAGCTGGAACGTCGCGTTATGTTCCGTCGTGCTATGAAGCGTGCTGTACAGAACGCAATGCGTCTGGGCGCTAAAGGTATTAAAGTTGAAGTTAGCGGCCGTCTGGGCGGCGCGGAAATCGCTCGTACCGAATGGTACCGTGAAGGTCGCGTACCGCTGCACACTCTGCGTGCTGACATCGACTACAACACCTCTGAAGCGCACACCACTTACGGTGTAATCGGCGTTAAAGTGTGGATCTTCAAAGGCGAGATCCTGGGTGGTATGGCTGCTGTTGAACAACCGGAAAAACCGGCTGCTCAACCGAAAAAGCAGCAGCGTAAAGGCCGTAAATAAGGAGCGTCGCTGATGTTACAACCAAAGCGTACAAAATTCCGTAAAATGCACAAAGGCCGTAACCGCGGTCTGGCGCAGGGTACGGATGTTAGCTTCGGCAGCTTCGGTCTGAAAGCTGTTGGCCGTGGTCGTCTGACTGCCCGTCAGATCGAAGCAGCACGTCGTGCTATGACCCGTGCAGTTAAGCGTCAAGGTAAGATCTGGATCCGTGTATTCCCGGACAAACCGATCACTGAAAAGCCGCTGGCAGTGCGTATGGGTAAAGGTAAAGGTAACGTGGAGTATTGGGTTGCCTTGATTCAGCCGGGTAAAGTCCTGTATGAAATGGACGGCGTACCGGAAGAGCTGGCCCGTGAAGCATTCAAGCTGGCAGCAGCGAAACTGCCGATTAAAACCACCTTTGTAACTAAGACGGTGATGTAATGAAAGCAAAAGAGCTGCGTGAGAAGAGTGTTGAAGAGCTGAACACCGAGCTGCTGAACCTGCTGCGTGAGCAGTTCAACCTGCGTATGCAGGCTGCAAGTGGCCAGCTGCAACAGTCTCACCTGTTGAAGCAAGTGCGTCGTGATGTCGCACGCGTTAAGACTTTACTGACTGAGAAGGCGGGTGCGTAATGACCGATAAAATCCGTACTCTGCAAGGTCGCGTTGTTAGCGACAAAATGGAGAAATCCATTGTTGTTGCTATCGAACGTTTTGTGAAACACCCGATCTACGGTAAATTCATCAAGCGTACGACCAAACTGCACGTACATGACGAGAACAACGAATGTGGTACCGGTGACGTGGTTGAAATCCGCGAATGCCGCCCACTGTCCAAGACTAAGTCCTGGACGCTGGTTCGCGTTGTAGAGAAAGCGGTTCTGTAATACAGTACCCATTCTCAACGAATAAACGGCTCAGCGATGGGCCGTTTATTTTTTCTACCCATATCGTTGAAGCGGTGTTATAATGCCGCGCCCCCGATATGGGGCTTTTTTAACGACCTGATTTTCGGGTCTCAGTAGTAGTTGACATTAGCGGAGCACTAAAATGATCCAAGAACAGACTATGCTGAACGTCGCCGACAACTCCGGTGCACGTCGCGTAATGTGTATCAAGGTTCTGGGTGGCTCGCACCGTCGCTACGCAGGCGTAGGCGACATCATCAAGATCACCATCAAAGAAGCAATTCCGCGTGGTAAGGTCAAAAAAGGTGATGTGCTGAAGGCGGTAGTGGTGCGCACCAAGAAGGGTGTTCGTCGCCCGGACGGTTCTGTCATTCGCTTCGATGGTAATGCATGCGTTATTCTGAACAATAACAGCGAGCAGCCTATCGGTACGCGTATTTTTGGGCCGGTAACTCGTGAGCTTCGTACCGAGAAGTTCATGAAAATTATCTCTCTGGCACCAGAAGTACTCTAAGGAGCGAATCATGGCAGCGAAAATCCGTCGTGATGACGAAGTTATCGTGTTAACCGGTAAAGATAAAGGTAAACGCGGTAAAGTTAAGAATGTCCTGTCTTCCGGCAAGGTCATTGTTGAAGGTATCAACCTGGTTAAGAAACACCAGAAGCCGGTTCCGGCTCTGAACCAACCGGGTGGCATCGTTGAAAAAGAAGCCGCTATTCAGGTTTCCAACATTGCAATCTTCAATGCGGCAACCGGTAAGGCTGACCGTGTAGGCTTTAGATTCGAAGACGGTAAAAAAGTCCGTTTCTTCAAATCTAACAGCGAAACTATCAAGTAATTTGGAGTAGTACGATGGCGAAACTGCATGATTACTACAAAGACGAAGTAGTTAATAAACTCATGACTGAGTTTAACTACAATTCTGTCATGCAAGTCCCTCGGGTCGAGAAGATCACCCTGAACATGGGTGTTGGTGAAGCGATCGCTGACAAGAAACTGCTGGATAACGCAGCAGCTGACCTGGCAGCAATCTCCGGTCAAAAACCGTTGATCACCAAAGCACGCAAATCTGTTGCAGGCTTCAAAATCCGTCAGGGCTATCCGATCGGCTGTAAAGTAACTCTGCGTGGCGAACGCATGTGGGAGTTCTTTGAGCGCCTGATCACTATTGCTGTACCGCGTATCCGTGACTTCCGTGGCCTGTCCGCTAAGTCTTTCGACGGTCGTGGTAACTACAGCATGGGTGTCCGTGAGCAGATCATCTTCCCAGAAATCGACTACGATAAAGTCGACCGCGTTCGTGGTTTGGATATTACCATTACCACTACTGCGAAATCTGACGAAGAAGGCCGTGCTCTGCTGGCTGCCTTTGACTTCCCGTTCCGCAAGTAAGGTAGGGTTACTGAATGGCTAAGCAATCAATGAAAGCACGCGAAGTAAAACGCGTAGCTTTAGCTGATAAATACTTCGCGAAACGCGCTGAACTGAAAGCGATCATCTCTGATGTGAACGCTTCCGACGAAGATCGTTGGAACGCTGTTCTTAAGCTGCAGACTCTGCCGCGTGATTCCAGCCCGTCTCGTCAGCGTAACCGCTGCCGTCAAACAGGTCGTCCACATGGTTATGTGGGCAAGTTCGGGTTGAGCCGTATCAAGTTACGTGAAGCCGCTATGCGCGGTGAAGTACCAGGCTTGAAAAAGGCTAGCTGGTAATTGTCACCAATTGAATCACGGGAGTAAAGACAGATGAGCATGCAAGATCCGATCGCGGATATGCTGACCCGTATCCGTAACGGTCAGGCCGCGAACAAAGCTGCGGTCACCATGCCTTCCTCCAAGCTGAAAGTGGCAATTGCCAACGTGCTGAAGGAAGAAGGTTTTATCGAAGATTTTAAAGTTGAAGGCGACACCAAGCCGGAACTGGAACTGACTCTTAAGTATTTCCAGGGTAAAGCTGTTGTAGAAAGCATTCAGCGTGTCAGCCGCCCAGGTCTGCGCATCTACAAACGTAAAGATGAGCTGCCGAAAGTTATGGCGGGTCTGGGTATCGCAGTTGTTTCTACCTCTAAAGGTGTTATGACTGATCGTGCAGCGCGCCAGGCTGGTCTTGGTGGCGAAATTATCTGCTACGTAGCCTAATCGGAGGAAAAAATGTCTCGTGTTGCTAAAGCACCGGTCGTTGTTCCTGCCGGCGTTGATGTAAAAATCAACGGTCAGGTTATTACGATCAAAGGTAAAAACGGCGAGCTGACTCGTACTCTCAACGATGCTGTTGAAGTTAAACATGCAGATAATGCACTGACCTTCGGTCCGCGTGATGGTTACGTAGACGGTTGGGCTCAGGCTGGTACCGCGCGTGCCCTGCTGAACTCAATGGTTATCGGTGTTACCGAAGGCTTCACTAAGAAGCTGCAGCTGGTTGGTGTAGGTTATCGTGCAGCGGTTAAAGGGAATGTAGTAAACCTGTCCTTAGGTTTCTCTCACCCGGTTGACCACCAGCTGCCAGCAGGTATTACTGCAGAATGTCCGACTCAGACTGAAATCGTGCTGAAAGGCGCTGATAAGCAGGTGATCGGTCAGGTTGCAGCAGATCTGCGCGCCTACCGTCGTCCTGAGCCTTACAAAGGCAAGGGTGTTCGTTACGCCGACGAAGTCGTGCGTACCAAAGAGGCTAAGAAGAAGTAAGGTAACACTATGGATAAGAAATCTGCTCGTATCCGTCGTGCGACCCGCGCACGCCGCAAGCTCCAGGAGCTGGGCGCAACTCGCCTGGTGGTACATCGTACCCCGCGTCACATTTACGCACAGGTAATTGCACCGAACGGTTCTGAAGTTCTGGTAGCTGCTTCTACTGTAGAAAAAGCTATCGCTGAACAACTGAAGTACACCGGTAACAAAGACGCGGCTGCAGCT
Source organism: Citrobacter sp. TBCP-5362 (assembly GCF_005406305.1). Lineage (NCBI taxonomy): Bacteria > Pseudomonadati > Pseudomonadota > Gammaproteobacteria > Enterobacterales > Enterobacteriaceae > Citrobacter > Citrobacter sp. TBCP-5362. The sequence continues at coordinate 429,817 of NZ_CP040234.1, forward strand.
GTGGGTAAAGCTGTCGCTGAACGCGCTCTGGAAAAAGGCATCAAAGATGTGTCCTTTGACCGTTCCGGGTTCCAATATCATGGTCGTGTCCAGGCACTGGCAGATGCTGCCCGTGAAGCTGGCCTTCAGTTCTAAGGTAGAGGTGTAAGATGGCTCACATCGAAAAACAAGCTGGCGAACTGCAGGAAAAGCTGATCGCGGTAAACCGCGTATCTAAAACCGTTAAAGGTGGTCGTATTTTCTCCTTCACAGCTCTGACTGTAGTTGGCGATGGTAACGGTCGCGTTGGTTTTGGTTACGGTAAAGCGCGTGAAGTTCCAGCAGCGATCCAGAAAGCGATGGAAAAAGCCCGTCGCAATATGATTAACGTCGCGCTGAACAACGGCACCCTGCAACACCCGGTTAAAGGTGTTCACACGGGTTCTCGTGTATTCATGCAGCCAGCTTCCGAAGGTACCGGTATCATCGCCGGTGGTGCAATGCGCGCCGTTCTGGAAGTTGCTGGGGTTCATAACGTTCTGGCTAAAGCATATGGTTCCACCAACCCGATCAACGTGGTTCGTGCAACTATTGATGGCCTGGAAAATATGAATTCTCCAGAAATGGTCGCTGCCAAGCGTGGTAAATCCGTTGAAGAAATTCTGGGGAAATAAACCATGGCAAAGACTATTAAAATTACTCAAACCCGCAGTGCAATCGGTCGTCTGCCGAAACACAAGGCAACGCTGCTTGGCCTGGGTCTGCGTCGTATTGGTCACACCGTAGAGCGCGAGGATACTCCTGCTGTTCGTGGTATGGTCAACGCGGTTTCCTTCATGGTTAAAGTTGAGGAGTAAGAGATGCGTTTAAATACTCTGTCTCCGGCCGAAGGCTCCAAAAAGGCGGGTAAACGCCTGGGTCGTGGTATCGGTTCTGGCCTCGGTAAAACCGGTGGTCGTGGTCACAAAGGTCAGAAGTCTCGTTCTGGCGGTGGCGTACGTCGCGGTTTCGAGGGTGGTCAGATGCCTCTGTACCGTCGTCTGCCGAAATTCGGCTTCACTTCTCGCAAAGCAGCGATTACAGCCGAAGTTCGTCTGTCTGACCTGGCTAAAGTAGAAGGCGGCGTAGTAGACCTGAACACGCTGAAAGCGGCTAACATTATCGGTATCCAGATCGAGTTCGCGAAAGTGATCCTGGCTGGTGAAGTCACTACTCCGGTAACTGTTCGTGGCCTGCGTGTTACTAAAGGCGCTCGTGCTGCTATCGAAGCTGCTGGCGGTAAAATCGAGGAATAAGTAGCAGATGGCTAAACAACCGGGATTAGATTTTCAAAGCGCCAAAGGTGGCTTAGGCGAGCTGAAACGCAGACTGCTGTTTGTTATCGGCGCGCTGATTGTGTTCCGTATTGGCTCTTTTATTCCGATCCCTGGTATTGATGCCGCTGTACTTGCCAAACTGCTTGAGCAACAGCGAGGCACCATCATTGAAATGTTTAACATGTTCTCTGGTGGTGCACTCAGCCGTGCTTCTATCTTTGCTCTGGGTATCATGCCGTATATTTCGGCGTCGATTATTATCCAGCTGTTGACGGTGGTTCACCCAACGCTGGCAGAAATTAAGAAAGAAGGGGAGTCTGGTCGTCGTAAGATCAGCCAGTACACCCGCTACGGTACTCTGGTGCTGGCGATATTCCAGTCGATCGGTATTGCTACCGGTCTGCCGAATATGCCTGGTATGCAAGGCCTGGTAATGAATCCGGGCTTTGCATTCTATTTCACCGCTGTTGTAAGTCTGGTTACAGGAACCATGTTCCTGATGTGGTTGGGCGAACAGATTACTGAACGTGGTATCGGCAACGGTATCTCAATCATTATCTTCGCCGGTATTGTCGCGGGACTCCCGCCAGCCATTGCCCATACTATCGAGCAAGCGCGTCAAGGCGACCTGCACTTCCTCGTGTTGCTGTTGGTTGCAGTATTAGTATTTGCAGTGACGTTCTTTGTTGTATTTGTTGAGCGTGGTCAACGCCGCATTGTGGTAAACTACGCAAAACGTCAGCAGGGTCGTCGTGTCTATGCTGCACAGAGCACACATTTACCGCTGAAAGTGAATATGGCGGGGGTAATCCCGGCAATTTTCGCTTCCAGTATTATTCTGTTCCCGGCAACCATCGCGTCATGGTTCGGGGGCGGTACTGGTTGGAACTGGCTGACAACAATTTCGCTGTATTTGCAGCCTGGGCAACCGCTTTATGTGTTACTCTATGCGTCTGCAATCATCTTCTTCTGTTTCTTCTACACGGCGTTGGTTTTCAACCCGCGTGAAACAGCAGATAACCTGAAGAAGTCCGGTGCATTTGTACCAGGAATTCGTCCGGGAGAGCAAACGGCGAAGTATATCGATAAAGTAATGACCCGCCTGACTTTGGTTGGTGCGCTTTACATTACCTTTATCTGCCTGATCCCGGAGTTCATGCGTGATGCAATGAAAGTACCGTTCTACTTTGGTGGGACCTCACTGCTTATCGTTGTCGTCGTGATTATGGACTTTATGGCTCAAGTGCAAACTCTGATGATGTCCAGTCAGTATGAGTCTGCATTGAAGAAGGCGAACCTGAAAGGCTACGGCCGTTAATTGGTCGCCCGAGAAGTTACGGAGAGTAAAAATGAAAGTTCGTGCTTCCGTCAAGAAATTATGCCGTAACTGCAAAATCGTTAAGCGTGATGGCGTCATCCGCGTGATTTGCAGTGCCGAGCCGAAGCATAAACAGCGCCAAGGCTGATTTATTCGCATATTTTTCTTGCAAAGTTGGGTTGAGCTGGCTAGATTAGCCAGCCAATCTTTTGTATGTCTGTACGTTTCCATTTGAGTATCCTGAAAACGGGCTTTTCAGCATGGTGCGTACATATTAAATAGTAGGAGTGCATAGTGGCCCGTATAGCAGGCATTAACATTCCTGATCAGAAACATGCTGTGATCGCGTTAACTTCGATCTACGGCGTCGGTAAGACCCGTTCTAAAGCCATTCTGGCTGCAGCGGGTATCGCTGAAAATGTTAAGATCAGTGAGCTGTCTGAAGAACAAATCGACACGCTGCGTGACGAAGTTGCCAAATTTGTCGTTGAAGGTGATCTGCGCCGTGAAATCAGCATGAGCATCAAGCGCCTGATGGATCTTGGTTGCTATCGCGGTTTGCGTCATCGTCGTGGTCTCCCGGTTCGCGGTCAGCGTACCAAGACCAACGCACGTACCCGTAAGGGTCCGCGTAAACCGATCAAGAAATAATCGGGGTGATTGAATAATGGCAAAGGCACCAATTCGTGCACGTAAACGTGTAAGAAAACAAGTCTCTGACGGCGTGGCTCATATCCATGCTTCTTTCAACAACACCATCGTGACTATCACTGATCGTCAGGGTAACGCGCTGGGTTGGGCAACAGCCGGTGGTTCCGGTTTCCGTGGTTCTCGCAAATCCACTCCGTTTGCAGCTCAGGTTGCAGCAGAGCGTTGCGCTGACGCCGTAAAAGAATACGGTATCAAGAATCTGGAAGTTATGGTTAAAGGTCCGGGTCCAGGTCGCGAATCTACCATTCGTGCACTGAACGCCGCTGGTTTCCGCATCACTAATATTACTGATGTGACTCCGATCCCTCATAACGGTTGTCGTCCGCCGAAAAAACGTCGCGTATAACGCTTCGTTTTCCAGGTTTGTTGGAGAAAGAAAATGGCAAGATATTTGGGTCCTAAGCTCAAGCTGAGCCGTCGTGAGGGCACCGACTTATTCCTTAAGTCTGGCGTTCGCGCGATCGATACCAAGTGTAAAATTGAACAAGCTCCTGGCCAGCACGGTGCGCGTAAACCGCGTCTGTCTGACTATGGTGTGCAGTTGCGTGAAAAGCAAAAAGTTCGCCGTATCTATGGTGTGCTGGAGCGTCAGTTCCGTAACTACTACAAAGAAGCAGCGCGTCTGAAAGGCAACACCGGTGAAAACCTGTTGGCTCTGCTGGAAGGTCGTCTGGACAACGTTGTATACCGTATGGGCTTCGGCGCCACTCGTGCAGAAGCACGCCAGCTGGTTAGCCATAAAGCAATTATGGTAAACGGTCGTGTTGTTAACATCGCTTCTTATCAGGTTAGTCCGAATGACGTTGTTAGCATTCGTGAGAAAGCGAAGAAGCAGTCTCGCGTGAAAGCCGCTCTGGAGCTGGCTGAGCAGCGTGAAAAGCCAACCTGGCTGGAAGTTGATGCTGGCAAGATGGAAGGTACGTTTAAGCGTAAGCCTGAGCGTTCTGATCTGTCTGCGGACATTAACGAACACCTGATCGTCGAGCTTTACTCCAAGTAAAGCTTAGTACCAAAGAGAGGACACAATGCAGGGTTCTGTGACAGAGTTTCTAAAACCGCGCCTGGTAGATATCGAGCAAGTGAGTTCGACGCACGCCAAGGTGACCCTTGAGCCTTTAGAGCGTGGCTTTGGCCATACTCTGGGTAACGCACTGCGCCGTATTCTGCTCTCATCGATGCCGGGTTGCGCGGTGACCGAGGTTGAGATTGATGGTGTACTACATGAGTACAGCACCAAAGAAGGCGTTCAGGAAGACATCCTGGAAATCCTGCTCAACCTGAAAGGGCTGGCGGTGAGAGTTCAGGGTAAAGATGAAGTTATTCTTACCTTGAATAAATCTGGCATTGGCCCTGTGACTGCAGCCGACATTACCCATGACGGGGATGTCGAAATCGTCAAGCCGCAGCACGTGATCTGCCACCTGACCGATGAGAACGCGTCTATTAGCATGCGTATCAAAGTTCAGCGCGGTCGTGGTTATGTGCCGGCTTCTACCCGAATTCATTCGGAAGAAGATGAGCGCCCAATCGGCCGTCTGCTGGTCGACGCATGCTACAGCCCTGTAGAGCGTATTGCCTACAATGTTGAAGCAGCGCGTGTAGAACAGCGTACCGACCTGGACAAGCTGGTCATCGAAATGGAAACCAACGGCACAATCGATCCTGAAGAGGCGATTCGTCGTGCGGCAACCATTCTGGCTGAACAACTGGAAGCTTTCGTTGACTTACGTGATGTACGTCAGCCGGAAGTGAAAGAAGAGAAACCAGAATTCGCTCCGATCCTGCTGCGCCCTGTTGACGATCTGGAATTGACTGTCCGCTCTGCTAACTGCCTTAAAGCAGAAGCTATCCACTATATCGGTGATCTGGTACAGCGTACCGAGGTTGAGCTCCTTAAGACGCCTAACCTGGGTAAAAAATCTCTTACTGAGATTAAAGACGTGTTGGCTTCCCGTGGACTGTCTCTGGGCATGCGCCTGGAAAACTGGCCACCGGCAAGCATCGCTGACGAGTAACCGGATCACAGGTTAAGGTTTTACTGAGAAGGATAAGGTCATGCGCCATCGTAAGAGTGGTCGTCAACTGAACCGCAACAGCAGCCATCGCCAGGCTATGTTCCGCAACATGGCAGGTTCACTGGTTCGTCATGAGATCATCAAGACGACCCTGCCTAAAGCGAAAGAGCTGCGTCGCGTAGTTGAGCCGCTGATTACTCTTGCCAAGACTGATAGCGTAGCTAATCGTCGTCTGGCATTCGCCCGTACTCGTGATAACGAGATCGTGGCAAAACTGTTTAACGAACTGGGCCCGCGTTTCGCGAGCCGCGCCGGTGGTTACACTCGCATTCTGAAGTGTGGTTTCCGTGCAGGCGACAACGCGCCGATGGCATACATCGAGCTGGTTGATCGTTCTGAGTCGAAAGCAGAAGCTGCTGCAGAGTAATCTGTAGTAACGTAAAAAAACCCGCTCCGGCGGGTTTTTTTATATCCGCCGTATCCCCACTTATCTACAATATCTGTACTCTTTTTGTTCATCCCCTGGAGTTGTTGTATGTGGTTACTGGACCAGTGGGCAGAGCGCCATATTACCGATGCACAGACTAAAGGTGAGTTTGATAATCTGCCCGGCAGCGGTGAGCCGCTGACCCTGGATGATGACTCACATGTGCCGCCTGAATTACGGACTGGCTACCGTTTACTCAAAAATGCCGGTTGCCTTCCCCCGGAGCTTGAACAGCGTAAAGAAGCCGTTCAGCTACTGGATCTACTTAAAGGTATTCGTCAGGACGATCCACGGTATCAGGAAGTGAGCCGCCGTTTATCGCTCCTTGAACTAAAACTACGACAGGCGGGGCTGAGTACCGGGTTTTTACGCGGTGAATATGCAGATAAATTGCTGCATAAGATTAATGATGACTAACGGAGCTTATATGTATCGTATTGGTGAACTGGCAAAGCTGGCAGAAGTGACGCCCGATACCATCCGCTACTATGAAAAGCAGCAGATGATGGAGCATGAAGTGCGTACGGAAGGTGGTTTCCGACTCTACACGGAAAACGATCTTCAGCGCCTTAAGTTTATCCGCTATGCCCGGCAGTTGGGCTTTACGCTTGAGTCGATCCGGGAACTGTTGTCGATCCGTGTCGATCCTGAACACCATACCTGCCAGGAGTCGAAAGGAATCGTGCAGGAAAGGCTGAAAGAGGTCGAATCACGAATTGCGGAATTACAGAGTATGCAGCGTTCATTGCAGAGGCTGAACGATGCCTGCTGTGGAACGGCACACAGTAGCGTCTATTGTTCAATTCTGGAAGCACTGGAACAAGGCGCCAGCGGAGTAAAACAGGAGTGTTGATTTATTGACCTGATGAGCCTACACTCGCGCCGTTAAACCATACAAACTGGAGTTATTATGAGTCGTTATCAGCATACGAAAGGGCAGATAAAAGACAACGCCATTGAGGCATTACTGCACGATCCGCTTTTCAGACAACGTGTTGAAAAAAATAAGAAAGGGAAAGGAAGTTATCTGCGTAAAGGCAAACATGGCAATCGGGGTAACTGGGAGGCCAGTGGCAAGAAAGTGAATCACTTTTTTACCACTGGCTTTCTGCTTATTAAGGCTTGTTAAGAACGGTTGTTTTGTTCTTTCAGAAGATCGCGGATCTCAGAAAGCAATACTTCTTCCGTTGTCGGCGCTGGCGCTTCCGTCGGTTCTTCTTTCTTACGATTCAGTTTGTTGATCAGTTTGATAGCCATGAAGATAGCAAACGCCACAATAACAAAATCAAAGACGTTCTGAATAAACACACCGTAATGCATCACGACTGCCGGGATATCTCCCTGCGCTTCGCGTAGCGTAAAGGCAAACTGTTTAAAATCGATCCCGCCAATTAACAATCCCAGTGGCGGCATAATGATATCAGCAACCAGAGAAGAAACGATCTTCCCGAATGCCGCACCAATAATCACACCCACTGCCAAATCAACAACATTCCCGCGCATCGCGAATTCGCGAAACTCTTTAATAAAGCTCATTTTATTCTCCCTATGCAACAGACGTTTATAAGTTTAACAAATGTTAAGGCATTTTCCATTTATGGATTGTTTAAAGGAGCATTTATTAGGCCCTGATAAAACAGGGGAATTAAAGAGGGCGCTGCATTAGCGCCCAAATAATTACAGGAAGAAAGGACTTGGCTGGAATAAGCGTTCGACGTCGGTAATAAACTTTTTATCCGTCAGGAACATAATCACATGATCGCCTTGTTCAATGCGCAAATTGTCATTGGCAATCATTACATCGTTACCGCGAACCACTGCGCCAATTATTGTTCCCGGTGGAAGTTTAATTTCATCAATGGCACGGCCTACGACGCGAGATGTACTTTCATCACCGTGGGCAACGGCTTCAATTGCTTCTGCTACACCACGACGTAGCGATGACACTCCCACAATATCGGCTTTACGCACATGGCTGAGTAACGCGGAAATCGTGGCCTGCTGTGGTGAAATGGCAATATCAATGACGCTCCCCTGGACGAGATCCACATAGGCGCGACGTTGAATGAGCACCATTACTTTCTTCGCACCCATCCGTTTGGCCAGCATTGCCGACATAATGTTGGCTTCATCATCGTTGGTGACTGCAATAAACAGATCAACCTGATCAATATGCTCTTCAGCCAGCAGTTCCTGATCCGACGCATCGCCAAAAAAGACGATCGTATTTTGCAGTTTTTCGGCAAGTTCGGAGGCCCGCTGTTGATCGCGCTCGATCAGTTTGACGCTGTAATCTTTTTCCAGACGACGCGCGAGACCGGCACCGATATTTCCCCCGCCGACTAACATAATACGCTTATAGGGTTTCTCCAGACGTTGCAGTTCGCTCATTACCGCACGGATATGCTGCGATGCGGCAATGAAAAAGACTTCATCGCCTGCTTCTACAATAGTCGAACCCTGGGGGCGAATGGGGCGGTCATGACGGAATATCGCGGCGACGCGGGTATCAATATGCGGCATATGCTCACGCATCGTGGATAACGCGTTCCCGATCAGCGGCCCGCCATAATAGGCTTTCACTACCGCAAGACTGACTTTACCTTCGGCGAAATTAACGACCTGCAATGCGCCAGGATATTCGATCAGGCGATAAATGTTATCGATGACCAGTTGCTCTGGCGCAATAAGATGGTCGATGGGGACGGCTTCAGAGTGGAAGAGTTTATCCGCATCGCGGACATAATCTGGCGAGCGGATACGGGCGATACGATTTGGCGTATTGAAGAGTGAATAGGCCACCTGGCAGGCGACCATATTCGTTTCATCGGAACTGGTCACGGCGACCAGCATATCCGCATCGTCTGCACCCGCTTCACGCAGCACGCGGGGGTGAGAGCCATGCCCTTGCACGACGCGGAGATCGAACTTGTCCTGTAAACTACGCAGGCGTTCGCCATTGATATCGACCACCGTGATGTCGTTGTTCTCTCCGACCAGGTTTTCAGCCAGCGTGCCGCCGACCTGCCCTGCGCCCAGAATGATAATTTTCATCAGTCGCGACCCGTTATCTCATCACTTTTTGATTAGCTTAGCGTAAAAGAAGCCGTCACCTTCTTCCGCACCTGGCAGATTTTGCTCGCCCGGTTGAGCGGGGGTTCCGGTGCCGGTCAGGGTGGCGTCCGGGGTGCGCTGTAAAAAAGCCTGAATCTGTTGGCTATTCTCTTCCGGCAGGACAGAACAGGTCGCGTAGACCAGTGTTCCGCCTGACTTTAAATGTGGCCATATGGCATCCAGAATTTCCGACTGTAATTTTGCCAGTTCAGCAATATCACGATCGCGGCGTAGCCATTTGATATCCGGGTGACGACGAATGACGCCGGTGGCTGAACAAGGCGCATCCAGCAGAATACGGTCAAATTTCTGCTCGCCACACCATTGCGCGGGATATCGACCATCACCCTGTTTGACAGTTGCCTTCATCCCCAGACGTTTAAGGTTATCGTAAACGCGTGAAAGACGCTGTTCGTCGACATCGACAGCCAACACCTGCGCTTCAGGCGCGGCTTCGAGTATATGCGTTGTTTTACCCCCCGGTGCGGCGCACAAATCCAGGATTTGCTCGCCGTTTTGTGGGGCGAGGAAGCTAACACAGCCTTGCGCGGAAGCATCCTGAACCGTTACCCAACCCTCTTCAAAGCCGGGTAAGGCATGAACCGGCGCCGGAGACTCAAGACGTAGGGCGTCAGGATAGGCCGAGTGGGGAAAACCGTTCATTCCTGCGTCCTGCAATAACGCGAGCCAGCTGTCGCGTGAATGATGTGTACGGTTCACGCGTAGCCACATTGGAGGACGTTGGTTGTTGGCTTCGACAATCGCTTCCCATTGGGTGGGATAGGATTTTTGCAGGCGCTTTAGCAGCCAGGACGGATGCAGAAAACGCGCCTCGCTGGTCGCAAACTCAGCCAGCAACGCCTCCTGCTGACGCTGAAACTGACGCAAAACGCCATTGATCAGCCCTTTAAGCTGTGGGCGCTTAATAGCAACAGCACCTTCAACCGTTTCTGCGAGGGCCGCATGTGGTGGAATTCGTGTGTGCAATAGCTGGTAAAACCCTACCATGATCAGGTAATGCACGGTGCGTTGCTTACCGGTCATAGGGCGAGACATTAATTTATTAATCAGCCACTCCAGCTGCGAAAGGGTGCGCAACACGCCAAAGCACAGCTCCTGAAGCAGCGCTTTGTCTTTATCGGAGACTTTTTGCTGTAGTGGTGGCAGGACATTACTTAAGGATTGCCCTTGCTCAACGACCTGCTCAACGGCCTGTGCCGCCAGACTGCGTAAATTTTGTTTTTTCATAACCGCAAAAATAAAAATGCCCGGTAACACCGGGCGTAGTAAGACGTGACCGTCAGGCCAGACGGTTGCCAGGAATAAACCATTCCCGACGTGAATTTAAAAGATCCTGCGTGCTCATTGCCTTCTTACCTGCGGGTTGAAGGGAGAGCAGGTTCAGGATGCCGTTGCCGGTTGCAACCTGAATACCTTGTTTAGTCGCGTCAAGAATGGTACCCGGTTCCGCTTGCGTTACGCGCTCTATCACTGACGCCTGCCACACTTTTACCGGCTGACCGTCAATTTCCATCCAGCTCATTGGCCAGGGATTAAAGGCGCGGATGCAGCGTTCAAGCTGTGCAGCAGAGAGAGACCAGTCCATACGCGCCTCTTCTTTGCTAAGTTTCTCAGCGTGAGTGGCCAGGGCGTTGTCCTGTACTTCTGGCTTCGCGGTACCGTTTTCTAACTGTTTCAGCGTTTCAATCAGCCCCTGTGGGCCAAGATCCGCCAGCTTGTCATACAGCGTGCCGCTGGTGTCTTTCTCGGTGATTGGACAGGCAAGTTTATAGAGCATATCGCCAGTATCCAGACCCACATCCATTTGCATGATGGTGACGCCCGTTTCGGCATCACCAGCCCAAAGTGAACGTTGGATCGGCGCAGCGCCACGCCAGCGCGGGAGCAGGGAACCGTGAACGTTGATGCAGCCGAGTCGCGGCATATCAAGCACCGCTTTTGGCAGAATCAGGCCATACGCCACCACGACCATTACGTCAGCGTGTAAGTCTGCGACTAAATGCTGGTTTTCTTGTGGGCGCAAGGAGGCGGGCTGAAAAACCGCTATTCCTTTCTCTTCCGCCAGCACTTTCACCGGGCTGGGCATCAGCTTTTTACCGCGTCCAGCCGGGCGGTCGGGTTGGGTAAACACGCCAACGATGTTGTGTCCAGAAGACAACAGCGCGTCAAGATGACGCGCTGCAAAGTCAGGTGTACCCGCAAAAATAATACGTAGTGAGTCTGACACGTTGATTCTTGTCCTTAAGCTCGGGCGTTCAGGCGGTCGAGTTTCTCAACTTTCTGACGAATACGTTGTTGCTTCAGCGGCGACAGATAATCGATAAACAGTTTACCGACCAGGTGATCCATCTCGTGCTGAATACAGATAGCCAACAGGCCGTCTGCTTCCAGCTCAAAAGATTGACCGTCGCGGTCGAGTGCGCGAATTTTCACTTTCTCCGCACGCGGCACTAAAGCACGCTGTTCTGGAATAGACAGACAGCCTTCTTCAATCCCCGTCTCACCGCTTTTTTCCAGCAGTTCCGGGTTGATTAACACCAGACGCTCGTCGCGGTTTTCCGAAACATCAATCACGATGATACGTTGATGAATATCGACCTGCGTTGCCGCCAGGCCAATACCTTCTTCTGCATACATCGTTTCGAACATATCATCGACGATACGCTGAATTTCTGCATTCACTTCTTCTACCGGTTTTGCGACTTTGCGAAGACGCTCGTCCGGAATATGTAACACTTGCAAAACTGCCATAATTATCCAGAGTTGTGTTCAGGAGTTGGAAAGATTATTACCTCTATTCTAGACAAAACCCCCTCCGATTGACAGCATCAGTGACCAATCGCAAAGATTGCCAGGACAGCTTGTGGCAGGGGGATAAAGGATGACCCGTACCGAAATTTGGTTACGTTTGATGCATGTGAGTGAATTGTATGGCGATGCAATGTTGAGCATTGCGAATTTGCTCATACAACAGCGTCAGATTGATAAGACTTTACTTCAGAACGCAGGGTTAACGTCCCGACAAGCGGAGCGCTTTTTAACCGTCCCGCAAAAAGCGCTGGATGACGCGCAGCACTGGCTTGAGCAACCTCATCACCATTTGATTCTGGCCGGCAGCGCGCGTTATCCGGCACAGTTGAATGCGATTGCAGATTATCCCGGTGCTTTTTTTGTTGCGGGTGATCCAGAATGTCTCCAGAACTTCCAGCTTGGCGTCGTCGGAAGCCGGACACCTTCCTGGTATGGCGAGCGATGGGGGCGTTTGTTCTGTGAAAGTCTTGCCGTAAAAGGGGTGACGATTACCAGCGGGCTGGCGAGAGGAGTTGATGGCGTTGCGCATAAAGCCGCCTTAAACGCGAACGGGAAAAGCGTGGCTGTGCTGGGCAACGGTCTGGGAAGTATCCATCCCCGACGGCATACCCGGCTGGCTGAGGGGCTGATAGACGCCGGTGGCGCGCTGGTGTCGGAGTTTCCATTAGCGACGCTCCCTTTACCGCACCATTTTCCCCGACGAAACCGCATCATTAGCGGCCTGAGCAAAGGCGTGCTGGTGGTTGAAGCGGCACTACGAAGCGGTTCTTTGGTTACCGCGCGCTGTGCGCTGGAGCAAGGGAGGGATGTCTTTGCCTTGCCAGGGCCGATAGGCAGCCCTGGCAGTGAAGGGCCGCATTGGTTGATCAAACAGGGCGCCACTCTTGTGACGGCGCCAGAGGATATTCTGGAAAATTTGCAATACGGCTTACATTGGCTGCCAGATGAGGCCGAAAATTCACTTTATTCACCAGATCAGGAAGTCGCAGCATTGCCATTTCCTATGCTCCTGGCTAACGTAGGAGATGAGGTAACACCTGTTGACGTCGTCGCTGAACGTGCCGGCCAACCTGTGCCAGAGGTAGTGGCTCAGCTACTCGAACTGGAGTTAGCAGGATGGATCGCAGCTGTACCCGGCGGCTATGTCCGATTAAGGAGGGCAAGCCATGTTCGACGTACTAATGTATTTGTTTGAGACTTACATCCATAACGAAGCTGAATTGCGTGTGGATCAGGACAAACTGGAACGGGATCTTACCGACGCTGGCTTTGACCGTGAAGACATCTACAACGCGCTACTGTGGCTGGAAAAGCTTGCTGATTATCAGGAAGGCCTCGCCGAACCTATGCAACTGGCTTCCGATCCACTCTCCGTACGTATTTACACGGCAGAGGAGTGCAATCGACTGGATGCCAGCTGTCGGGGGTTTCTGTTATTCCTCGAGCAGATTCAGGTGCTAAACCTCGAAACGCGAGAAATGGTGATTGAACGCGTGCTCGCGCTGGATACCGCAGAATTCGATCTGGAAGACCTGAAGTGGGTGATCCTGATGGTTTTATTTAACATTCCGGGTTGTGAAAATGCGTATCAGCAAATGGAAGAATTACTCTTTGAAGTGAATGAAGGTATGCTGCATTAATCGACCTTCATTCAGCATGAGTTGTTATGGCTAAATCAGCACTGTTTACGGTGCATAAAAATGAGCCCTGCCCACAGTGCGGGGCTGAACTTGTTATTCGCTCCGGGAAACACGGTCCTTTTCTCGGCTGCTCACACTATCCAGAATGTGATTATGTCCGTCCGCTGAAATCGTCAGCAGACGGACATATCGTCAAAGTTCTGGAGGGGAAGTTTTGCCCGGCATGTGGCGCGGAGCTGGTATTGCGGCAGGGGCGGTTCGGCATGTTTATCGGTTGCAGTGACTACCCCGCGTGTGGCCATACCGAACTGATCGACAAACCAGACGAAACTGCCATTACCTGCCCTCAGTGCCAAAAAGGTCATCTGGTTCAACGGCGTTCCCGTTATGGTAAAACCTTTCATTCCTGCGATCGTTATCCTGAATGTCAGTTTGTCATTAACTTCAAACCGATAGCCGGAGAGTGTCCTGAATGTCACTATCCGCTACTCATCGAAAAGAAAACCGCGCAGGGTGTGAAGCACTTTTGCGCCAGTAAACAATGTGGAAAGCCGGTTCCGGCGGAACAACAAAGTGAATAATAACCTGCCTACAGACGCTATCGCGGCAGCGGTAGCGGTACTGCATAAAGAATGTGTCATCGCGTATCCCACAGAAGCTGTTTTCGGTGTCGGGTGCGATCCTGATAGTGAAACGGCGGTCAACCGCTTACTTGAATTGAAACAGCGTCCGGTTGAAAAAGGCCTCATTTTAATTGCGGCAAATTTTGAGCAGCTTAAGCCATATATTGATGACAGCATGCTGACAGATACGCAACGAGAAGCGATCTTTGCGTGCTGGCCTGGCCCGGTGACGTTTGTTTTTCCTGCACCGGCGACAACGCCGCGCTGGTTGACGGGACGTTTTGATTCGCTGGCGGTTCGCGTTACGGATCACCCGCTGGTGGTCTCATTGTGCCAGGCTTACGGCAAACCGTTAGTTTCCACCAGTGCGAATTTGACAGGGTTGCCTCCCTGCCGCACGGTCGAAGAAGTACGGGCGCAGTTTGGCGCGGATTTCCCCGTTGTTGAGGGGGAAACGGGAGGACGTCTGAATCCTTCTGAAATTCGTGATGCCCTGACGGGCGAGCTGTTTCGACAGGGGTAATACGATGGAAACCTATGCCGTTTTTGGTAACCCGATTGCGCACAGCAAGTCGCCATTTATTCATCAGCAGTTTGCGCAGCAACTGAAGATAGATCATCCCTATGGGCGTGTTCTGGCGCCGGTTGATGATTTCGTGAATACCCTTAACGCCTTCTTTGCGCAAGGAGGGAAAGGGGCGAACGTTACCGTTCCTTTTAAAGAGGAAGCGTTTGCACGCGCAGATGCACTGACGGAGCGTGCGGCGCTTGCCGGGGCGGTGAATACCCTGAAACGCCTTGATGATGGTCGCTTGCTGGGGGATAACACCGACGGCATCGGTCTGTTGAGCGATCTTGAACGTTTATCTTTCATTCGTCCGGGGCTACGCATCCTGCTGATTGGGGCAGGGGGGGCTTCCAGGGGCGTACTGTTACCGCTGCTATCAATGGATTGTGCGGTTACTATTGCGAACCGAACCGCTTCCCGTGCTGAAGAACTGGCGCAAATCTTCGCTCATACCGGCAGTGTTCAGGCCCTTCGTCTTGATGCGCTGGAAGGCCATGAATTCGATCTGATCATCAATGCGACATCCAGTGGAATTAGCGGTGATATTCCCGCGATCCCGTCATCGCTCATTCATCCTGCTGTCTGTTGCTACGATATGTTTTATCAAAAGGGGAATACGCCGTTCCTTGCCTGGTGTGCGGAGCAAGGGGCAAAACGGTATGCCGATGGTTTGGGGATGCTGGTGGGGCAAGCCGCGCATGCTGTTTTTCTCTGGCATGGCGTGTTGCCTGACGTGGAACCTGTTATTGCAACGCTGAAGCAGGAACTGTCGGCATGAACCAGGCTATTCAGTTTCCTGACAGAGAAGAGTGGGACGCGGACCTTGAGGCCGTTAGCTTTCCCGCACTGGTGAATGGGATGCAGTTAATGTGTGCTATCAAGGGAACCACGCTGGCGCATCGCTTTGGTGGCGATACGCCAGAACGGTGGCTGGCAGACTTTTGTGAACATCGCTGGGATCTGGAAGAAGAAGCGGAAGCGTTGATCCAGTCCCAGCAAGAAGACGATCAGGGTTGGGTCTGGCTGTCCTGACTCAGGTATTCATCTTTCCATTTCACATAGTTATTTGCGGAGTACTGTAGCCCGGCTTTCTCTTCGTCACTTAGCGGACGGATCTGCTTCACCGGACTCCCCAGATACAGATAGCCGCTTTCCAGGCGCTTGTTTTGCGGCACCAGGCTGCCAGCGCCGATCATGACGTCATCTTCTATTACCGCGCCATCCAGCAGAATGGACCCCATGCCAACCAGAACCCGGTTGCCGATAGTGCAGCCGTGGAGCATGACTTTATGCCCGACAGTGACATCTTCACCCACAATAAGCGGATTACCTTGCGGGTTAGTGGTGGATTTGTGCGTCACATGCAGCACGCTGCCGTCCTGGATATTTGAGCGGGCGCCAATCTCTACATAGTTCACATCGCCACGAATGACGACCAGCGGCCAGATCCCGACGTCATCAGCCAGACGAACATCGCCAATGACGACGCTACTGGAATCGATCATCACGCGTTGCCCGATCTGTGGGAAAAGATCCTTATAAGGACGTAATACGTCAGACATGTTTACCTCAACGAAAGAGAACAGTAATGAAGACTTTGGTTGGATTATTGGCGCTACGCAAGTGTTTCAGGTATCAAAAATCAGCCAAATTGCGCAGGAATGTAGCGAAAGGGGTAAAAAACAGGCATTCAGCAAAAAAGATCCAAAAAACGCTTGTGCAAAAAAATGGGATCCCTATAATGCGCCTCCGTTGAGACGACAAAGTGAAACGCTTCACAAGATGGTCGGAACAACGAAGAGAAAAATCCTGAAAAATGGGGTTGACTCTGAAAGAGGAAAGCGTAATATACGCCACCTCGCGACAGAGCGCTAAAGCGCGTCGCAACTGCTCTTTAACAATTTATCAGACAATCTGTGTGGGCACTCAAAGTAACATGGATTCTTGACGTCGCAAGACGAAAAATGAATACCAAGTCTCTGAGTGAACACGTAATTCATTACGAAGTTTAATTCACGAGCATCAAACTTAAATTGAAGAGTTTGATCATGGCTCAGATTGAACGCTGGCGGCAGGCCTAACACATGCAAGTCGAACGGTAACAGGAAGCAGCTTGCTGCTTCGCTGACGAGTGGCGGACGGGTGAGTAATGTCTGGGAAACTGCCTGATGGAGGGGGATAACTACTGGAAACGGTAGCTAATACCGCATAACGTCGCAAGACCAAAGAGGGGGACCTTCGGGCCTCTTGCCATCAGATGTGCCCAGATGGGATTAGCTAGTTGGTGGGGTAACGGCTCACCAAGGCGACGATCCCTAGCTGGTCTGAGAGGATGACCAGCCACACTGGAACTGAGACACGGTCCAGACTCCTACGGGAGGCAGCAGTGGGGAATATTGCACAATGGGCGCAAGCCTGATGCAGCCATGCCGCGTGTATGAAGAAGGCCTTCGGGTTGTAAAGTACTTTCAGCGGGGAGGAAGGTGTTGTGGTTAATAACCGCAGCAATTGACGTTACCCGCAGAAGAAGCACCGGCTAACTCCGTGCCAGCAGCCGCGGTAATACGGAGGGTGCAAGCGTTAATCGGAATTACTGGGCGTAAAGCGCACGCAGGCGGTCTGTTAAGTCAGATGTGAAATCCCCGGGCTCAACCTGGGAACTGCATCTGATACTGGCAGGCTTGAGTCTCGTAGAGGGGGGTAGAATTCCAGGTGTAGCGGTGAAATGCGTAGAGATCTGGAGGAATACCGGTGGCGAAGGCGGCCCCCTGGACGAAGACTGACGCTCAGGTGCGAAAGCGTGGGGAGCAAACAGGATTAGATACCCTGGTAGTCCACGCCGTAAACGATGTCGACTTGGAGGTTGTGCCCTTGAGGCGTGGCTTCCGGAGCTAACGCGTTAAGTCGACCGCCTGGGGAGTACGGCCGCAAGGTTAAAACTCAAATGAATTGACGGGGGCCCGCACAAGCGGTGGAGCATGTGGTTTAATTCGATGCAACGCGAAGAACCTTACCTGGTCTTGACATCCACGGAAGGTCTCAGAGATGAGACTGTGCCTTCGGGAGCCGTGAGACAGGTGCTGCATGGCTGTCGTCAGCTCGTGTTGTGAAATGTTGGGTTAAGTCCCGCAACGAGCGCAACCCTTATCCTTTGTTGCCAGCGGTCCGGCCGGGAACTCAAAGGAGACTGCCAGTGATAAACTGGAGGAAGGTGGGGATGACGTCAAGTCATCATGGCCCTTACGACCAGGGCTACACACGTGCTACAATGGCATATACAAAGAGAAGCGACCTCGCGAGAGCAAGCGGACCTCATAAAGTATGTCGTAGTCCGGATTGGAGTCTGCAACTCGACTCCATGAAGTCGGAATCGCTAGTAATCGTGGATCAGAATGCCACGGTGAATACGTTCCCGGGCCTTGTACACACCGCCCGTCACACCATGGGAGTGGGTTGCAAAAGAAGTAGGTAGCTTAACCTTCGGGAGGGCGCTTACCACTTTGTGATTCATGACTGGGGTGAAGTCGTAACAAGGTAACCGTAGGGGAACCTGCGGTTGGATCACCTCCTTACCTTAAAGAACCTGCCTTTGCAGTGCTCACACAGATTGTCTGATGAAAAACGAGCAGTAAAAACCTCTACAGGCTTGTAGCTCAGGTGGTTAGAGCGCACCCCTGATAAGGGTGAGGTCGGTGGTTCAAGTCCACTCAGGCCTACCAGATTTTCCCTGAATACTGCGTTGTGAAATGACTCACATACTTTAAGTATGCTTCGTCATTCCCCGCCTTGTCTCAGGAAAAATCATTGGTAAGAGGTTCTGACTGTACTGTATGGGGCTATAGCTCAGCTGGGAGAGCGCCTGCTTTGCACGCAGGAGGTCTGCGGTTCGATCCCGCATAGCTCCACCATATTTACTGCTCATATAAGAAAACTTCAGAGTGTACCTGAAAAGGTTCACTGCGAAGTTTTGCTCTTTAAAAATCTGGATCAAGCTGAAAATTGAAACGACACACGTAAAGTGTGTATGAGTCTCTCAAATTTTCGCAACACGAAATGTTTCACGAAACATCTTCGGGTTGTGAGGTTAAGCGACCAAGCGTACACGGTGGATGCCCTGGCAGTCAGAGGCGATGAAGGACGTGCTAATCTGCGAAAAGCGCCGGCGAGGTGATATGAACCCTTGACCCGGCGATGTCCGAATGGGGAAACCCAGTGTGACCTGTCACACTATCGTTAGCTGAATACATAGGCTAACGAGGCGAACCGGGGGAACTGAAACATCTAAGTACCCCGAGGAAAAGAAATCAACCGAGATTCCCCCAGTAGCGGCGAGCGAACGGGGAGGAGCCCAGAGCCTGAATCAGCTTGTGTGTTAGTGGAAGCGTCTGGAAAGTCGCACGGTACAGGGTGATAGTCCCGTACACGAAAACGCACAGGCTGTGAGCTCGATGAGTAGGGCGGGACACGTGGTATCCTGTCTGAATATGGGGGGACCATCCTCCAAGGCTAAATACTCCTGACTGACCGATAGTGAACCAGTACCGTGAGGGAAAGGCGAAAAGAACCCCGGCGAGGGGAGTGAAAAAGAACCTGAAACCGTGTACGTACAAGCAGTGGGAGCCTCTTTATGGGGTGACTGCGTACCTTTTGTATAATGGGTCAGCGACTTATATTCTGTAGCAAGGTTAACCGCATAGGGGAGCCGAAGGGAAACCGAGTCTTAACTGGGCGTTAAGTTGCAGGGTATAGACCCGAAACCCGGTGATCTAGCCATGGGCAGGTTGAAGGTTGGGTAACACTAACTGGAGGACCGAACCGACTAATGTTGAAAAATTAGCGGATGACCTGTGGCTGGGGGTGAAAGGCCAATCAAACCGGGAGATAGCTGGTTCTCCCCGAAAGCTATTTAGGTAGCGCCTCGTGAATTCATCTCCGGGGGTAGAGCACTGTTTCGGCTAGGGGGCCATCCCGGCTTACCAACCCGATGCAAACTGCGAATACCGGAGAATGTTATCACGGGAGACACACGGCGGGTGCTAACGTCCGTCGTGAAGAGGGAAACAACCCAGACCGCCAGCTAAGGTCCCAAAGTCATGGTTAAGTGGGAAACGATGTGGGAAGGCCCAGACAGCCAGGATGTTGGCTTAGAAGCAGCCATCATTTAAAGAAAGCGTAATAGCTCACTGGTCGAGTCGGCCTGCGCGGAAGATGTAACGGGGCTAAACCATGCACCGAAGCTGCGGCAGCGACACTATGTGTTGTTGGGTAGGGGAGCGTTCTGTAAGCCGTTGAAGGTGGCCTGTGAGGGTTGCTGGAGGTATCAGAAGTGCGAATGCTGACATAAGTAACGATAAAGCGGGTGAAAAGCCCGCTCGCCGGAAGACCAAGGGTTCCTGTCCAACGTTAATCGGGGCAGGGTGAGTCGACCCCTAAGGCGAGGCCGAAAGGCGTAGTCGATGGGAAACAGGTTAATATTCCTGTACTTGGTGTTACTGCGAAGGGGGGACGGAGAAGGCTATGTCGGCCGGGCGACGGTTGTCCCGGTTTAAGCGTGTAGGTGTGTGCTCCAGGCAAATCCGGTGCACTTTAACACTGAGGCGTGATGACGAGGCACTACGGTGCTGAAGTGACAAATGCCCTGCTTCCAGGAAAAGCCTCTAAGCATCAGGTAACACGAAATCGTACCCCAAACCGACACAGGTGGTCAGGTAGAGAATACCAAGGCGCTTGAGAGAACTCGGGTGAAGGAACTAGGCAAAATGGTGCCGTAACTTCGGGAGAAGGCACGCTGATATGTAGGTGAAGTGGTTTACCCATGGAGCTGAAATCAGTCGAAGATACCAGCTGGCTGCAACTGTTTATTAAAAACACAGCACTGTGCAAACACGAAAGTGGACGTATACGGTGTGACGCCTGCCCGGTGCCGGAAGGTTAATTGATGGGGTTATCCCTCGGGAGAAGCTCTTGATCGAAGCCCCGGTAAACGGCGGCCGTAACTATAACGGTCCTAAGGTAGCGAAATTCCTTGTCGGGTAAGTTCCGACCTGCACGAATGGCGTAATGATGGCCAGGCTGTCTCCACCCGAGACTCAGTGAAATTGAACTCGCTGTGAAGATGCAGTGTACCCGCGGCAAGACGGAAAGACCCCGTGAACCTTTACTATAGCTTGACACTGAACACTGGTCCTTGATGTGTAGGATAGGTGGGAGGCTTTGAAGTGCGGACGCCAGTCTGCATGGAGCCGCCCTTGAAATACCACCCTTTAATGGCTGGTGTTCTAACGTGGGCCCGTAATCCGGGTTGCGGACAGTGTCTGGTGGGTAGTTTGACTGGGGCGGTCTCCTCCTAAAGAGTAACGGAGGAGCACGAAGGTCAGCTAATCCTGGTCGGACATCAGGAGGTTAGTGCAATGGCATAAGCTGGCTTGACTGCGAGCGTGACGGCGCGAGCAGGTGCGAAAGCAGGTCATAGTGATCCGGTGGTTCTGAATGGAAGGGCCATCGCTCAACGGATAAAAGGTACTCCGGGGATAACAGGCTGATACCGCCCAAGAGTTCATATCGACGGCGGTGTTTGGCACCTCGATGTCGGCTCATCACATCCTGGGGCTGAAGTAGGTCCCAAGGGTATGGCTGTTCGCCATTTAAAGTGGTACGCGAGCTGGGTTTAGAACGTCGTGAGACAGTTCGGTCCCTATCTGCCGTGGGCGCTGGAGAACTGAGGGGGGCTGCTCCTAGTACGAGAGGACCGGAGTGGACGCATCACTGGTGTTCGGGTTGTCATGCCAATGGCACTGCCCGGTAGCTAAATGCGGAAGAGATAAGTGCTGAAAGCATCTAAGCACGAAACTTGCCCCGAGATGAGTTCTCCCTGACTCCTTGAGAGTCCTGAAGGAACGTTGAAGACGACGACGTTGATAGGCCGGGTGTGTAAGCGCAGCGATGCGTTGAGCTAACCGGTACTAATGAACCGTGAGGCTTAACCTTACAACGCCGAAGATGTTTTGGCGATTTGAGAGACGATTTTCAGCCTGATTACAGATTAGTGTTTAATGCCGGAGGCATTAGACGAACAGAATTTGCCTGGCGGCCGTAGCGCGGTGGTCCCACCTGACCCCATGCCGAACTCAGAAGTGAAACGCCGTAGCGCCGATGGTAGTGTGGGGTCTCCCCATGCGAGAGTAGGGAACTGCCAGGCATCAAATTTAGCGTGCTGATATGGCTCAGTTGGTAGAGCGCACCCTTGGTAAGGGTGAGGTCCCCAGTTCGACTCTGGGTATCAGCACCACTTAATATGGTTAAAGTTCGGCACTTTAGAAAAGAATTTGTCTGGCGGCCGTAGCGCGGTGGTCCCACCTGACCCCATGCCGAACTCAGAAGTGAAACGCCGTAGCGCCGATGGTAGTGTGGGGTCTCCCCATGCGAGAGTAGGGAACTGCCAGACATCAAATCAAGCGAAGGGCCCGGTCGAAAGATCGGGCCTTTTTGCGTTTACGCGCCCTGAGAACTGCCGGATGGCGGCGGTGCCTTATCCGGCTCGCGTTCCACCTGATAAGCGCAGCGCCACCAGGCAGTTAGTGAATGACTTGCGATAAAAACGCCCGGGTGCGCTCTGATTTAGGATGGGCAAAGAACTCTTCCGGTGGCGCCTGCTCAACAATTTCACCACGATCCATAAAGATCACCCTGTCTGCTACCGTTCGGGCAAAGCCCATTTCGTGGGTGACGCAAAGCATTGTCATCCCGGACTGTGCCAGACCAATCATGGTATCCAGCACCTCTTTCACCATCTCAGGATCCAGCGCGGAAGTCGGCTCATCAAACAGCATAATTTTGGGCTTCATGCATAGCGAACGTGCAATAGCCACGCGCTGCTGTTGCCCGCCGGAAATCTGCCCTGGAAACTTATGGGCGTGCTCAGCGATGCGCACACGTTCCAGGTAATGCATCGCCAGTGCTTCAGCTTCTTTCTTTGGCATCTTCCGTACCCAAATCGGCGCCAGAGTACAGTTTTGCAATACCGTCAGATGTGGGAAGAGGTTGAAGTGCTGGAACACCATACCGACTTCCTGTCTTACCCGCTCGATATTGCGAATGTCTTCATTGAGTTCAATACCGTCTACCACAATCCGTCCTTGTTGATGTTCCTCCAGATGATTAATACAGCGAATGGTCGTGGATTTACCCGAGCCGGAAGGGCCACACAGCACGATACGCTCCCCCTGTTTCACGTTCAGATTAATGTCTTTCAGAACATGAAACTGACCGTACCATTTATTGACGTTTTCCAGCGTGATCATCGCGTCGGCAGGTTGAATTAATAATTGGCTCATAAAATCCTCAGTGCGGCGTACGCCCGGTGTTAAAACGTTTCTCCAGATGCTGGCTGTAACGCGACATGCTGAAGCAGAAAATCCAGTAAATCAGTGCGGCAAAAACATACCCTTCGGTCGACATCCCCAGCCATGTAGGGTCAACAGTTGCTTGCTGAACGCTACTGAAAAGGTCAAATAAACCGATAATGATCACCAGGCTGGTATCTTTAAACAGGGCGATAATGGTGTTCACCAGACCCGGGATTACCAGCTTCAACGCCTGGGGGAGAATGACCAGTCCCTGGGTTTTCCAGTACCCGAGCGCCAGAGATTCCGCGGCCTCATACTGCCCTTTCGGTAATGCCTGTAACCCTCCGCGTACGACCTCTGCGACGTAGGCAGACTGAAAAAGGATCACCCCGACCAGCGCCCGGATAAGTTTGTCGATACTGGTTCCTTCCGACATAAACAGCGGCAACATGACCGAAGACATAAACAGCACGGTGATTAACGGTACGCCTCGCCAGAACTCGATAAAGATAACGGAGAGCATCCGAACGATCGGCATATGAGAGCGACGGCCCAGCGCCAGCAAAATTCCCAGAGGAAGGGCACCCGCAATACCGACGGAAGCGATGATCAACGTGAGTGTTAATCCTCCCCATTGCCGCGTTTCTACCCGCTCCAGCCCGAAGAAACCGCCATACATCAGCCACCAGACAACAATGGGATAGATAACCGCCCATACGGCGATGTAGCGCCCGCGACGGGGCATTGCTTTCCAGAACATCGGCACAATGGAGGCCAGACCAACGAGTAATGCCAGGTTGATGCGCCAGCGTTGGTCATGTGGATAAAGCCCATACATAAACTGACCAAAACGTTCGTGGATAAATACCCAGCAGGCACCCGCCTTCGTGCAATCAGCACGCGTTGAACCCACCCAGTTAGCCTGTAGAAACGCCCAGTTCAGCAAGGGGGGAATGAGTATCCACATGAGCCACAGACAAAAAAGGGTTAGCAGGCTATTGGACCAACTGGAAAAGAGATTTTTACGTACCCACAAAATTATGCGACCTGCGCCGTTATTGGCCGGGCGCATGGGATGAGACAGAAGAACTTTTGTCATCATGGTTCCTTAGCGCTCAATCAGGGCGATACGGCGGTTATAAATATTCATCAGCAGGGAAATACTGAGGCTGATGATCAGATATACCGACATGGTGATGGCGATGGTTTCAATGGCCTGACCCGTCTGGTTCAGTACCGTTCCGGCAAACAGGGAAACCATATCCGGGTAGCCGATAGCGGCGGCAAGCGATGAGTTCTTCACGATATTCAGATACTGGCTGGTCAATGGAGGAATGATCACGCGCAGTGCCTGGGGAATGATGACCTGACGCAGCGTTACCGGATTAGGGAGGCCCAGTGAACGCGCGGCTTCATGCTGGCCGTGGGGAACCGCCTGGATACCGGAACGGATGATCTCAGCAATAAATGCCGAGGTGTATACCGAAAGCGCCAGCGTCAACGCAGCCAGTTCTGGAATTAATGCCATTCCTCCCCGGAAGTTAAACCCGCGTAACTCAGGCACATCCCAGTGTAGCGCCGCGCCAAATAGCCACTGAGCGACAGCCGGCAATAGCACGATGAGCGCCAACGCTGTAGGCCATGTTCGGCGCAATTGCCCCGTCTTAATCTGGTGCGTTTTATTGAAGCGAAAGAGCCCGGTGGAGATGACGATCGCCAGAAGGATTGCCACACAAAAAGCGATAACGCCTTCACCCAGCTGTGGTGCCGGAATATAGAGTCCCCGATTACTCAGAAAAACCAAATCCAGCGCGCTGACCGCCTGCCGTGGCCCGGGTAAATTACGCAGGACGGCAAAGTACCAGAAGAAGATTTGCAGCAATGGCGGAATATTGCGAAAGGTTTCGATGTAAATGGTCGATAACTTACGCAATAACCAGTTATCCGACAGGCGTGCAAGGCCGAGGAAAAAACCTAAAAATGACGCAAAAACAATACACAGTGCGGAGACCAACAGGGTATTGAGCAAGCCGACCAGAAAGACGCGGCCGTATGTATCCCCTTGCTCGTAGTCGATCAGGTGCTGAACAATACCAAACCCGGCGCTGCGATCGAGAAACGCGAATCCTGAGGTAATCCCCCGGCTGCTCAGATTGTTAATCGTATTATGAATTAAATAGACCGCAACACTGACAACCGCAATAACGGCGAGTATTTGAAATAACCAGGCGCGGACCGCAGGGTTAGAAAAGGAGAGTATTCCTTTTACGGTTGAGCGGCGATGGGACATAAGAAAACCTCGGTAACCATAACTCTGGGCTGAGCGCCACAGGTGCGGCGCCCGTTACATCACAACGGCTTAGCGTACGGGTGGTGCGTACTGAATGCCGCCGTTATTCCAGAGATTGTTCTGGCCTCGTTTGATCTTCAGCGGGCTTTCCGATCCCACGTTACGTTCAAAGATCTCCGCGTAGTTACCAACCTGTTTAATGATGTTGTAGGCCCATTTGTTATCCAGTTTCAGATCCTTACCGTAATCTCCTTCTTTGCCCAACAAATGCGCCATGTCCGGTGTTGCCGGATTCGCCGCTTTCTCATCTACGTTCTGCGAGTTAATCCCCATTTCTTCAGCATTCAGCATAGCGAACAGCGTCCAGCGGACGACAGAGAACCACTCATCATCACCACGGCGCACAACGGGGCCCAGAGGCTCTTTTGAGATGACTTCAGGCAAGACGATCCATTCGGCAGGGTCGCTCAGCTTGATTCGCAGGGCATATAACTGAGACTGGTCAGAAGCCAGCGTGTCACAGCGGCCCGATTCCAGCGCTTTGGCTGACTCATCAGAGCGATCAAAAGTGACCGGGGTGTATTTCATTTTGTTGGCTTTAAAGTAATCGGCCACGTTCAGTTCGGTATCCGTGCCTGCCTGTATACAGACGGTGGCGCCGTCCAGCTCTTTAGCGCTTTTTAACCCCGCTTTGTTATGCGTCAGGAAACCAATCCCGTCGTAATACGTCACGCCAGTGAATGACATGCCCATACCTGCGTCGCGTGAAGAGGTCCAGGTTGTATTACGGGATAACAGATCGACTTCGCCGGATTGCAAGGCGGTGAAGCGTTCCTTTGCAGTGAGTGGGGTATATTTTACTTTTGTATCATCGCCAAAGACGGCTGCGGCAACGCCACGACAAACATCGACGTCAATACCCGTGAATTTACCGCTTGCATCTGCATAAGAAAAACCAGGCAGGCCGTCACTGATCCCACATTGTACGAATCCTTTTTTCTTTACGGCATCCAGTGTTGCGCCAGCATGCGCCTGATTTGCAACAGCAAGCAGCACGCCGACCGCAGCCAGGCTGGCTATCATCATCTTTTTCATAATGCATCCTGTGTGGAGAAATTATCGTTATAGAGAGACGTTCTGGAACGTCTTTACCTGTCTGTGGCTTTGGCCATACTCTTTTAAGCAAAGGTAGTGCCAGGTTTTGCGAACGAATGCTCGACGCAATATGCAGAGTGTAGACAGGAAAAAATAAATGCAGCGCCCTGAAATGGTGCGAAAATGAAACGTAAGCCACATTTTGGAGCAAAATATTTAAATTTACGGGCGCTGTGCGGAATAACGATTTCGCCCGTTAATATCGGCAGGATAAGTATGATAAATGCAGTTTCACTAAGACAGAATAATGAAAAGCGCCAATCTTATAGAGTAGATATGTGAGAGAAATCTATAATTGATGATTAATAATAAATCGATTGTCCAGAGCTTTGTCTTATATTAAAAGCGCGGGTTGCCGCGCTTTTAATAAAACCTATTTCGTCAGGGCAACAATCCCCAGCGTCAGGCCTGCGACAGCGGCTGCGCCACCGGCAATCGCCCCCGCTGTTTCCCAGTTATCCTGCGTGGTGCCCTTCATACAGGTATTGGTATGAACCAGACGACCCTGGTCGTCATAAACCGGAACGCAAGGAGAGTCATGCGCACACCCCGCCAGCAAGGTTGTGAGCAATGCAACAGGAATTAATCTTTTCATGGTGTTACCTCAAAAATAAACGTTTCGCTACATCCGGCAAAGTCGAATGCTCCGCTAGCTGCGAACCCGGCGCTATTTTATCACGCCTTAAAAAGGCACCCGCATATGGAATAATTTCAATTCATGTGGATTGTAAAAATAATGGAGAAAAGGATGGCTAAGCGGTGCATGTCTGGTAAATAGCAGGGAAAATAAATGACTATCTTTTTAATACATAAATGGATAATTATTTTGGAAAAAGGCGCCCGAGGGCGCCGTAATTTTAGTGGTTAATCATGATGCCGGTTAAAACGACGTCTCACGACCACAAAGAAGACCGGAACGAAGAAGATTGCCAGCAATGTCGCCGTCAGCATTCCTCCCATAACCCCCGTTCCCACCGCATTTTGCGCGCCACTGCCTGCGCCATGACTGATAACCAGCGGCATAACGCCGAGGATGAACGCCAGAGATGTCATCAGGATTGGGCGTAAACGCATACGCGACGCTTCAAGCGTTGCCTCAATCAACCCTCGTCCCTCTTTCTCCATCAGATCCTTGGCAAACTCCACAATCAGGATGGCGTTTTTAGCAGAAAGACCAATGGTTGTGAGCAGGCCAACCTGGAAGTAAACGTCGTTATTCAGTCCGCGAAGCGAGGCGGCCAGCAATGCGCCGACCACGCCGAGCGGTACGACGAGCATAACGGAGAACGGAATGGACCAGCTTTCATACAATGCAGCCAGGCAAAGGAAGACCACAATCAGTGAGATTGCATACAACGCCGGAGCCTGGTTGCCGGAGAGGCGCTCCTGATACGACATGCCTGTCCAGTCATGACCAATACCGTTCGGTAATTTTTCTGCCAGGCTTTCCATTAATGCCATCGCTTCCCCGGTACTTCTGCCGGGTGCCGCTTCACCCAACAGCTCCATTGAAGGCATACCGTTGTAGCGTTCCAGACGTGGTGAGCCGTAAATCCACCGTGCCGAACTGAAGGTGGAGAACGGAACCATTTCACCGTTTGCACTACGGACATACAGATTGTTGATGTCACCGGGCAACATGCGGAACGGCGCATCCGCCTGGACATAGACTTTCTTCACTCGTCCATGATCGATGAAATCATTCACGTACGTGCCGCCAAGCGCGGTGGAAATCGTCTGGTTGATGTCTGACAGGCTGACTCCCAGAGCCTGTGCTTTTTCCTGATCGACATCCAGCTTGAACTGTGGCGTATCTTCCAGTCCGTTAGGGCGTACGCGAACCAGCAGGTCGGGATGCTCTTTTATCATACCCAGCAACTGGTTCCGGGCTTTGGTGAGCTCCGTGTGGCCCAGGTTCGCCTGATCGATCAGTTCAAAGTCAAACCCCGTTGCCGTACCCAGCTCAATAATCGCGGGCAGGTTGAACGGGAAGACAAGACCATCCTTTATCTGGCTGAATGCCCTGGTTGCGCGGGCAACGATCGCTTCTACGCCATTTTCTTCGCCGGGGCGTTCTTCCCAGGGCTTCAGGCTAATAAAGACGATACCGGAGTTCTGCCCCTGTCCGCTAAAGCTAAAACCATTCACGGTAAAGACGGATTCAACGTTGGCTTTTTCCTGGTTCAGATAGTAGTTCTGAATCTGATCCAGCACCTGCTGCGTACGCGTCTGCGTCGCGCCAGCCGGTAACTGCACCATCGTCATGAATACGCCCTGATCTTCTTCCGGCAGGAAGGAGGTGGGTAAGCGCAGGAACAAAATGGCCATGCCGCCGACGATAAGGACATACAGCAGCAAATAACGCCCGGTCTTGCGCAAAATACCGCTGACGCTGTTACTGTAATGCCCGACGCTTTTCTCAAACAGCGTGTTAAACCACCCGAAGAAGCCACCTTTCTTTTCATGGTGATCGGCAGACGCAGGCTTAAGCAGCGTGGCGCAAAGCGCAGGCGTCAGGATGAGCGCAACCAGTACAGAAAGCGCCATTGCAGAAACGATAGTCAGCGAGAACTGGCGGTAAATTGCGCCGGTTGAGCCGCCAAAGAAGGCCATCGGCACAAATACGGCGGAAAGCACCATCGCGATCCCCACCAGCGCGCCCTGAATCTGCGACATTGATTTCTGGGTCGCTTCTTTGGGCGGTAGCTTTTCTTCCACCATCACGCGTTCGACATTTTCCACGACGACGATAGCGTCATCGACCAGCAAGCCGATGGCGAGCACCATCCCGAACATTGTTAACGTATTAATAGAGAAACCGAACGCCGCCAGGATGGCGAATGTACCCAGCAGTACAACCGGCACAGCAATGGTCGGTATCAACGTCGCGCGTATGTTTTGCAGGAAAAGATACATGACCAGGAAAACGAGGATGATCGCTTCAAACAGCGTTTTCACCACTTCATGAATCGATATTTTCACAAACGGCGTGGTGTCATACGGGTAGACCACCTTCAACCCTTGCGGGAAGAACGGCTGTAGTTCCGCAAGCTTCGCTTTAATGGCCGCTGCAGTATCCAGCGCGTTCGCGCCGGTTGCCAGCTTAATACCCAGGCCTGTCGCCGCCTGGCCATTAATCTTCGTCACCATGTTGTAGTTTTCGCCGCCAAGTTCGATGCGGGCCACATCTTTAAGATGGACCATCGAACCATCCTGATTCACTTTCAGCGTGATGCGGCCAAACTCTTCAGGCGTTTTCAGTCGTGTTTGCGCGATGATAGAGGCGTTAAGCTGCTGTCCCGGGATGGAAGGCGTCCCGCCCAGTTGACCTGCGGCAATCTGGTTGTTCTGCGTTTTCAGCTGGTTAATAACATCTAACGGCGTCAGTTGGTATTTGTTTAACGCATTGCTGTCGAGCCAGATACGCATCGCGTACTGCGCGCCAAACAGTTGGACGTCGCCGACGCCGGATGTCCGGCTGATGGTATCTTTAACGTTAGACGCCACATAATCGGAAATGTCATCCTGCGTCAGGTTCTTATTGTCGGAAACAAAACCGGCCACCAGAAGGAAGCTACTGCTTGATTTCTCGACGCTGATACCTTGCTGCTGTACTTCCTGCGGCAACAAGGGCATGGCCAGTTGCAGTTTATTTTGTACCTGAACCTGTGCGATATCCGGGTCGGTGCCGGACTGGAACGTCAACGTAATAGTTACGCTACCGGACGAGTCGCTGGTGGACGACATATACATCAGGTTATCGATACCGTTCATATTCTGTTCGATAACCTGCGTTACGGTATCCTGCACCGTTTGCGCGTCCGCTCCCGGATAGGTTGCGGAAATCGCAACGGCGGGCGGCGCGATGGTCGGGTACTGCGCAACGGGCAGCTGCATGATCGCCAGGGCGCCAGCCATCATGAGAATGATGGCCAGAACCCAGGCAAAAATCGGGCGATTAATAAAAAAGTTTGCCATGTCCGGTTACCTTATTGCGCTGCATTCGCCGCAGGGGCATCGGTGGTGGCTTTAACCTGTTCGCCCGGGCGGGCTTTCTGCAAGCCGCTGACGATAACTTTGTCGCCCGGTTGCAACCCTTTGCTGATTAACCATTTATCGCCGATCGCCTGAGTAGCGATAACGTCGCGCGCTTCAACCTGATCTTTATCATTGACGAGCATCACTATCGCATCGCCACGCGGCGTACGCGTTACGCCCTGCTGTGGAACGAGAATGGCATTGGGCTGAATGCCTTCATCGATTCGCGCGCGGACAAACATACCGGGAAGCAGGGTGTGCTGAGGATTGGGGAAAACAGCCCGAAGGGTGATAGAACCGGTACTTTCATCTACCGTAACGTCGGAAAATTGCAGCGTGCCTTTCAGCGGGTACGCCTGACCATTTTCCATTACCAACTCGACGTTGCTGCGGGTGTTGTCTTTGTGCAGGCTACCCTGCTCGACGGACTGCCTGAGACGCATAAAATCGCTGCTGGACTGCGTCACATCAACGTAAATAGGGTCAAGCTGTTGCACGGTCGCCAGTTCGGTTGCCTGACCATTGGTCACCAGCGCGCCTTCGGTGACACTGGATTTACCAATGCGGCCGCTGATCGGCGAAGTCACTTTGGTGTAGGCGAGGTTGATGCGCGCGCTTTCTACTGCGGCTTTTGCGGCGATAACGGCGGCATCAGCCTGACGAGCATCGGCGATGGCCTGGTCGTACTCTTGTTGGCTAATGTATTTTGTGCCAACCAGCGGAACGTAGCGTTTAACCGTTAAGTGTGCAATGGCGGCGGCAGCTTCGCTTTTTGCCAGCTCGCCTTTGGCGCTGTCGTAATCAGCCTGATAAGTCGCCGGGTCAATCTGATAAAGCGACTGGCCTGCTTCGATATCGCTACCTTCGGTGAAATTCCTTTTCAGTACAATGCCGCTGACCTGAGGCCGGACTTCCGCAATACGAAATGGCGTCGTGCGCCCCGGTAGTTCGGTCGTCACCGCTAAGGGGGCAGATTCGACTACGTGGACGGTGACTTGCGGCTCAGCAGGGTGAGCTTGCGTATCTCCCTGATCGTTACAACCGGCGAGTAACGCAGCGGAGATTATGATGAATGAGGGCAGGAGTGCAAACCTGGCATGTTTCGTCATTACTGTTCCTTAGAAAACCGAAGCTCGTTATTTACCGGATAACGGTAAGGCGTTAACGCGCACAAATAAAATAGCAGTTGGCTATCCTACAAATTATCAGCTCGTGATGTAAGCAATACTTATTTCCGGTCGTCATGCACGGCACGTAAAAGCAAAAAAAGATTAATATCCTGTCGTTTCATAATGCGGTGGAAAAGTAAAACCCTGTCTTTCATTAACACAAATAGAAATATACATTCTTTTGGTGAATAGTTTTATTTGATTCATTTGTATTTATTATTTATTTGGATGTATTGTGCGTAATAATACACGAGGGATCTCGTTTAAATAAAAATGAAGTGATACATTTGCGCGTTATCCCTGAACAGTATTTACTGTCATCCTTCGGTTTCAGACACACTTCATTATGGCCAGGAAAACAAAAGCGGACGCCCTCAGAACCCGACAACACTTGATTGAAACAGCGATCGTACAGTTCGCCTTGCACGGGGTCGGCAGCACCACGCTAAACGACATTGCAGACGCCGCGAATGTTACGCGGGGCGCTATCTATTGGCATTTTGAGAACAAGACGCAGTTGTTTAATGAGGTATGGGGTCAGCAACCGCCGCTACGCGATCTCATTCAGGACAGGTTAACAACGTGTGGGGGCGATAATCCGCTACAGAATTTGCGTGAAAAACTGATTGCCGCTTTGCAATATATTGCTGAGGTGCCCCGACAACAGGCATTAATGCAGATTTTATATCATAAATGTGAATTTCATAATGATATGATATCAGAGCAGGATATTCGGGAAAAAATAGGCTTCAGTTATCAGATAATGCGTGAAGCATTACAGCAATGTATGAATAAAGGACTGATTGCGACCGGTCTTGATGTCGAAGTCAATTTAATTGTGCTTCATGGCAGTTTTAGCGGGATCGTAAAGAACTGGTTAATGAATCCTTCCAGTTATGATCTCTATAAGCAGGCGCCACAATTAGTGGATAATGTATTAAAAATGTTAGTTCCGAATGGCAATGTGATGGTATTAACGCAGAATAACAACCCGGTCGTGGAAGCGTAACGGTTATCCCCAACTGTGCGTCGGCATAATTTGCATAGAACTGGCTGGCGTACTACTCAAGGTCGGCGCAGTTGACGAGTTTGAGCGGGTTAACCGAATTCATGTTGCGGCATTTATCGTATTCCGTTGTCATCAGTTCGATCCACTGCATGAGTAATGCGTCAAAAAGGAAAACGGAGACTGCGAAAACAACCAGCCACCAATACTTACGAATCATTGCCAAATCCTGTGTATTCATGCCCAAGCGTGCAAGGAATATACACGAAACAACGCGGCAGAAAAGCAGACTTACAATGCTTTTACTTCACCTGAGATGCATCCGTCATTTCGGCCATACGGCTCTTTTTGGACAGGTTTGTTGTCTTGCGCTTCTT
This sequence comes from Citrobacter sp. TBCP-5362, assembly GCF_005406305.1. Taxonomy (NCBI): domain Bacteria; kingdom Pseudomonadati; phylum Pseudomonadota; class Gammaproteobacteria; order Enterobacterales; family Enterobacteriaceae; genus Citrobacter; species Citrobacter sp. TBCP-5362. Next base: position 462,800 of record NZ_CP040234.1, read on the forward strand.
CACCTTTGCCAGTTCGTTTTCCGCATAGTGAGAGGTGACGTTCAGCCTTCTGATGCCCATTTTTACGTATTCATCGTTGATTTCGATGCCGACAAATTTTCGCCCGGTTTCCACGGCTACGGCGCCCGTCGTGAAGCTTCCGGCGAAGGGATCTAACACCGTGTCGCCCGGGTTTGAGGAGGCCAGGATGATCCGGCTCAACAGCGCTCTGGGTTTTTGCGTGGGATGGTTCTCATACTCATCCATTAAGTAACGGACGCGGGGAAAATCCCAGACGTTTCCGGGGACTTTTTGTGTGTTGTAGGGCTGGGGCGGATTTTTGCGGTAATCGATCAACGCTCTTTTTGCGCCGGTTTTGGTTTCAACCAGGATGTCATCACGATTAAACGTATAGTTCTTCGCATCTTTTACCATCATCAGGATGGGTTCATACATTGAGCCAAAATACTTTTTGGCCTGCACGCCTGAGCTGTCGTACGACCATATGATGCGGCTTTTGATATCGAACAGTTTCCTGCATTTGAGGTCGAGATAGGGCATGTTCTCTGTGCTGTTCATGATGTACATCGTGCCGTGTTTTTTCAGCACCCGATGGCACTCATCAATGCATTCAAACAGCCAGGCCAAAAAGGTCTCTTCGTCCCAGGACTCCACCAGACCGTCAAAATTTTTTCCGATGTTGTAGGGCGGGTCGGCAAAAATTAAATCGGCACTTTCCGGGGGCAGTTTTTTCAATTCTGAAAGCGCATCACCGTGAATGATCTTCTTCGATTCATCGCCAAAATATTGCGGCTCAAATCCGACATTCATGAACAAACTCCTGTCTGACGCGAATAAAAAAGGCGCTTCCCCATGCCGAGTAGCGCCTTTTTAAACAAGCAATTAGCTAATCGAAATTAGTTCATGCCGTATTTTTTCAATTTTTTACGCAGCGTACCACGGTTGATGCCCATCATCAGGGCAGCACGGGTCTGGTTACCACGGGTGTATTGCATCACCATGTCCAACAGGGGCTGTTCTACTTCAGCCAGTACCAGCTCATAGAGGTCATTAACATCCTGACCGTTCAGTTGAGCAAAATAGTTCTTCAGTGCCTGTTTAACCGAGTCACGCAGGGGCTTTTGAGTCACCTGATCCTGAGAGTTAACGGTAGAAACGGTCAGTACGTCAGAATTTACGCGTTGTTCGAACATAGTTCTGTCAGCTCTTTATTTCATTACGCAAAATTTTCGAAGTATGCCTCCAACGCCTCCAGCTGTTCGCTGGCATCCTCAATGGCGTTGAATGTGCGCCGAAACTGGTCATTTGGAGCGTGCTCCTGGAGATACCAGGAGACGTGTTTACGTGCAATTCGGTACCCTTTTGCCTGGCCATAAAAGTCATGCAGTTCCCGAACATGCGCGCAAAGCAAGCGCTTAACCTCTGCCAAAGGCAGGGGGGGTAGCAACTCCCCAGTGTCCAGATAATGCTGGATTTCCCGAAAGATCCAGGGTCTTCCCTGAGCTGCGCGGCCTATCATCAGGGCATCCGCCCCCGTATAGTTGAGCACAGCTCTGGCTTTATGCGGGTCAGTAATGTCGCCATTCGCGATAATCGGAATGGAAACTTTCTGCTTAACTGCCCGAATACTGTCGTATTCAGCATCTCCATTGAACAAACAGGCGCGGGTGCGTCCATGAATGGTCAGAGCCTGAATGCCACAGTCTTCAGCCAGTTGGGCAATCTCTACGCAGTTACGGTGTTCCGGGGCCCAGCCGGTGCGAATCTTCAGGGTGACAGGAACGTCCACTGCACTCACGACCTCGGTTAGTATCGACTTCACTAAATCCGGGTACTGCAAGAGGGCTGAACCTGCGAGCTTGCGATTCACTTTTTTAGCCGGACACCCCATATTGATATCAATAATCTGGGCGCCGCTTTCCACGTTAATACGTGCGGCATCGGCCATCTCAACAGGGTCGCTACCGGCGATTTGCACCGTGCGAACGCCTGGCTCATCAACGTGCACCATCCGTAAACGAGATTTGTCGCTTTCCCAAACCTGCGGGTTAGAAGACATCATCTCGGATACCGTCAATCCTGCTCCCATCTCATAGCACAGCGTCCGAAAAGGTCTGTCAGTAATGCCAGCCATGGGCGCTGCGATCAGGCGATTTCTAAGCTGGTATTGTCCGATGCGCATGAGTTAAGAAATGACCATACTGTGACTGCAAGGCGGCGTATATTACGCATTTTTTGCACGAGATGAAAGGCCAAACTTTGACCAATCCTCTGAGGTGGATCAAAGAATCGCAGTTAAGATGAACGATGAGAATTAATTAACTTTATAAATCATTGCGTTATAAAATGAGGCCGAATTTTTATACGCTTACAATTTTGCGTAACTTCTCATTTTTTCTTCTATGGCTGACGGCTGGACAACATAATCTGCTGATTTAACCAGCAGATTATCGTTTCATAGTGTGATCGCCGCCTCATTTCAGGACAGGATCGCGAAGCGTCGGTATCGACCATTCGTTAATGACGCGGCCATTCAAAGGCTGGACAGGGCGATTGTTGGCAGGGTGTATCGTATGGCGAAATTTTTCCAGTTGACCGGCAGAAAGCGTCATAGGCTGTTTCAGGACAATCCAGGTTACGCCTTCGCTACAGGGAGGCGTCGTTAACGAGCCGCTAAAGCGCCAGTAGGTTCTGTCTTCCGGCAACAGCAGATTGATATCGACGGGGGAAAGCAGCGGTATGCTGTCGCCCGGGGTTGCCGGGATGGATTGCCATAAACGTTCAATTGCCTCATTTGGCTCACCGATATCAAACATGACGGCAACGACGGCAATCTCACCTTCCTGGTTTTTGTGCGTCAGGTGCAGCTCCATCGCATAGTGTTTACCATTGATGGTATTTTCACTTGGGGCATGAAAATGAAATTCTGCTAAAGCATAAGGCCGATCGTCAATCTGAGCGGAAGCAGAAGAATAGGGGTTCATTGTTGCCTGAAGAGTGTGGTTAACGTTCAGGAGCATGTCGGCGCGATCGATGTACTGTACGTTAAGCGGCGGGAGCTGGATTTCATTCGTGGTGAGAATATCAACAGGGGACTGGCTCATCCCGGTCTGGCACAGTTTGTATGCTTTATTGATTTCACCCCAGTGCGCGGGAGAGGTGTCGCCTTCATAGCTCCAGTCAGTTGCCGAAACGGAAATGGGCATCATACAGATTGCCAGAAAGGCAGTGGTCAAAGAAATTAACTTCATGCATTTACCCGATGAATTGAAAACAAAATAACATTATGTAAATCAATCAATTATAAAGAATATTGTATCGGTGACGAGCAGGAGAGGAAAGCGAATCGTGTAAAAAAGGCGTGGCCAGATGACCACGCCGGAAAGGACTGATTATTTTTTACGACCGGTAATGCGGCACCACTCTTCTTTCTCTACCACCGGGTCGAGCGTAAAGAGTTCGGTATAGGCTTCGCATACGCTTTCCGCCTGGCTGGCCAGGATGCCGGAAAGCCCCAGTAAACCGCCCTCAACGGGCAGTACGCTGATTAACGGGGCCAGTTCACGTAATGGGCCAGCCAGGATGTTAGCGACCACCACATCGGCTTTCATGGCTTCTGGCTGGTCTTTGGGGAGATAGAGCTCCAGACGCTCAGATACGCCGTTGCGCTCTGCGTTATCACGGCTGGCTTGGATCGCCTGCGGATCGATATCGATCCCGATAGCTTTCGCAGCGCCCAGTTTTAATGCGGCAATCGCCAGGATGCCGGAACCGCAGCCAAAGTCGATCACCGTCTTACCGTTCAGATCAAGCCCGTCGAGCCATTGCAGGCAGAGGGATGTGGTGGGATGCGTGCCGGTACCGAAGGCCAGACCCGGGTCCAGCATGACGTTGACGGCGTTCTCATCCGGTACATCGCGCCAGCTCGGGCAAATCCACAGACGCTCGCCAAAGCGCATCGGGTGAAAGTTGTCCATCCATTCGCGTTCCCAGTCTTTATCTTCCAGTTGCTCAATCTTATGCGCGAAACCCGCGCCCAGCAGCGGATGATGCTCAAGGATTGCCACCACCTCTTTCATGTCGGTTTCGGCATCGAACAGGCCGATAACGTCGGTATCACCCCACAGACGCGTTTCACCGGGCAGCGGCTCAAATACCGGCGTGTCGTGCGTGTCCTGGAAGGTCACAGAGACCGCACCGGTTTCCACCAGCGCATCGCTAAGTTCTTCGGCGTTCGTACCGGTCGTATTCAGTTTCAGTTGGATCCACGGCATGGCAAAACTCTTTATTTATCAGTAGTCAATAAGGTGGCTTGCTGGGCAGATGAACCAAAACGGTTTCCGGCCAGAAAAGCCAATAAACTGAGCAGTAGCGAGGGCACGATGGGGTGAAAGCCCAGGTACTGAACGTTAAAGGTGGCGAGCACGGCATACAACACGCCGCCAATGATCATGGCGCTTAGCGCGCCTGTCGCGTTTGCACGTTCCCAGTACAGACCCAGCACCAGCGGCCATAAGAACACCGCTTCCAGGCCGCCGAAAGCCAGCAGGTTAAGCCAGATAATCATTTCCGGCGGTTTCCAGGCTGCGAGCAGCAGCAACGCGCCTAACAGCAGCGTGATGATGGCTGACATCCGCTTCAGGCGAGTTTCGTTATGCATTTGCTCCGGGCGAATATTCAGATAGAGATCTTTAATGATCGTAGCGGAACTTTGCAGCAACTGGGCATTGATTGTCGACATAATGGCCGCCATCGGCGCGGCGAGAAAGATGCCGGCGGCAATCGGCGGCAGAACCTTAACCATCAGCGTTGGAATGACCAGGTCCGGTACGGTCAGGTCAGGGATCACCGCCCGTCCCAGCGCGCCCGCCAGGTGCATACCGAACATCAGGATCGCCACCACAATCGTGCCGATGATAATGCCGCGATGCACCGCCTTACTGTCTTTATAGGAGATGCAACGCACGGCAGTATGCGGCAGGCCGATCACGCCAAAGCACACCAGCACCCAGAATGAGGTCATAAAGGTCGGTGACAGAATGTCATCCGCGCCCTGCGGCGTCACCAGTTTCGGGTCGATCGTTTGCAGGGTTTCGACCGCGTGTCCGAGGCCGCCTGCCGCATGAACCACGCCGACCAACAGGACGATGGTGCCAATTAGCATGACCATGCCCTGCATCGTATCGTTGAGCACGCTGGCGCGAAAACCGCCAAATGCGGTATACAACGCGATGCTGACGCCAAAGATTAACAGCCCTGTTTCGTAGGGGATGCCCGCTGCGGTCTCAAGCAGGCGCGCGCCGCCAATAAACTGTACGGTCATCGCCCCGACGAAAGCCACCAGCAGGCTGAGGCTTGCCAGCCAGACCAGCAGACGGTTTTGATAGCGGGCAAACAGCATATCGTTAAGGGTGACGGCGTTGTAGCGCCGCGCCAGAATAGCGAACTTCTTACCCAGAATACCCAGCGAGAGCCAGACGGCGGGTAACTGGATCATCGCCAGCAATACCCAGCCCAGGCCGTATTTATAGGCCGCGCCCGGGCCGCCGATAAATGAGCTGGCGCTGATGTAGGTGGCGGTCAGCGTCATCGCCAATACAATTCCGCCCATCGAACGGCTACCGAGGAAATACTCATTCAGGAAGGTGCCCGTCGTCCTTTTTCGCATGGCATAGACCGACAGACCAAACACCACCAGCAGATAGGCGATAAGCGGCAGAATGACTTCAGGCTGCATCATCGTCCTCCAGAGGAATGTCGCGATAGATAAATTTCACCATAGCCCAGCACAGTAAAATGAAAACAAGCGGCGTCAGCAGGCAGGCCATTTCAAACCAGTGTGGAAGGCCCGTTATGCCGGGTGCCGCGCCTGGTAAGTAAGCAGTCACTAACCACGCAGCCAGATACAGAAGGGTCAGCCACAGCGCCCAACGCGCCTCTTTGTTGGCCTGAACAAAACGCGTGTCCATTTTTTGTCCCTTGTGGATGAAGAAAGCGGGGATTGTACCTTATGGGATGTACCGGAGGGAAAAAAACAAAAGGCCGGAAAACCGGCCTTTTTCAATTAACGCACGCTTATTTTTCCTGAAGACCGAGTTTCTTCTCCAGATAGTGGATGTTGGTGCCACCGTGCTGGAAGTGCTCGTCGTTCATGATGCGGGTTTGCAGGTCAATGTTGGTTTTGATGCCATCAATGATCAGTTCCTGCAATGCGTTTTTCATACGGGCAATCGCCACGTCACGGTTTTCACCGTAGCAGATCAGCTTGCCGATCATGGAGTCATAGTACGGCGGTACGGTGTAACCCGCGTAGATATGGGACTCCCAGCGTACGCCAAAGCCGCCCGGCGCGTGGAAACGCGTGATTTTACCCGGGCTTGGCAGGAAGGTGTTCGGGTCTTCGGCGTTGATACGGCATTCTACCGCATGGCCTTTCACCACAACTTCTTCCTGCTTGATGGACAGCGGCTGGCCCGCAGCGATACGCAGCTGTTCTTTGATCAGGTCAACGCCGGTGATCATTTCAGTAACCGGGTGTTCTACCTGAATACGGGTGTTCATTTCGATGAAATAGAACTCGCCGTTTTCGAACAGGAACTCAAACGTACCTGCTCCGCGATAGCCGATATCGACACACGCTTTGGAGCAACGCTCGCCGATGTAACGACGCAGTTCCGGGGTAATGCCCGGCGCTGGCGCTTCTTCGACCACTTTCTGGTGACGACGCTGCATGGAGCAGTCACGTTCTGCCAGATAGATAGCGTTACCCTGGCCGTCAGCCAACACCTGAATTTCGATGTGGCGTGGGTTTTCCAGGTATTTTTCCATGTACACCATGTCATTGCTGAAGGCTGCTTTCGCTTCCGCTTTGGTCATGGAAATGGATTGCGCCAGTTCGGCATCGCCGCGCACAACGCGCATGCCGCGACCGCCGCCGCCGCCGGACGCTTTGATAATAACCGGGTAGCCGATGCGTTTTGCAATGGCGCGGTTTTTATCCATATCGTCGCCCAACGGGCCGTCAGAACCCGGTACGCATGGAACGCCAGCCTGCTTCATTGCGCTGATTGCGGACACTTTATCGCCCATCAGGCGGATGGTGTCGGCTTTCGGGCCAATGAAGATAAAGCCGGAGCGTTCAACCTGCTCAGCGAAGTTGGCGTTCTCAGACAAGAAGCCGTAACCCGGATGGATTGCCACCGCGCCGGTGATTTCAGCGGCGCTGATGATAGCCGGGATGTTCAGATAGCTTTTTACGGACGGAGCCGGGCCAATACAGACCGTCTCATCCGCCAGCAATACGTGTTTTAAATCGCGATCCGCGCTTGAGTGCACAGCCACGGTCTTGATACCCAGTTCTTTACAGGCACGAAGAATACGCAGTGCAATCTCGCCACGGTTGGCGATGACAATTTTATCCAGCATGTTCGCCTCGTTATTCGATGACGACCAGCGGCTCGTCAAATTCTACCGGCTGACCACTTTCGACCAGAATTGCTTTCACCACGCCGGATTTATCGGCTTCGATCTGGTTCATCATTTTCATGGCTTCAACGATGCACAGGGTATCGCCCGCGTTAACTTTCTGACCGACTTCGACGAATGCTTTCGCATCCGGGCTCGGGGTGCGGTAGAAAGTACCAACCATTGGGGAACGTACGATGTGACCACTGATTTCCGCTGATGCAGCAGGCGCTTCCATTGCTGGAACAGCCGCCGGAGCGACAGCGTTAGACAGAGCTGGCTGCTGCATTGGCGCAGCATAAGCTTGTTGCATCACTGGAAAACCTGCGTTTGGCGCGGTGCGGCTGATGCGCACAGACTCTTCGCCTTCAGAAATTTCCAGTTCGGAGATGCCTGATTCTTCAACCAGCTCGATCAGTTTTTTAATCTTACGAATATCCATGAGTGGGTTCCGTACTCTTTGTTTAGTGTGATTGTGACAGGCGTTTTACCGCCGTCTGTAAAGCGTATGAGTAACCGTCAGCGCCGAATCCGCAAATGACGCCAGCCGCAATATCGGAAAGATACGAATGCTGGCGAAACGGTTCCCGCGCATGTACGTTGCTCAGGTGAATCTCGATAAACGGGATGCTCACCGCGAGCAGCGCATCGCGAATCGCAACACTGGTGTGCGTAAACGCGGCCGGATTAATCAGGATATAGTCCACAGTGTCTTTAGCCTGATGAATACGGTCGATGAGTGCGTACTCCGCGTTAGACTGCAAATGATCCAGCGTCACATTCAGCGCGTCGGCCTCTGCATTCAAACGGTTAACAATTTCCGTTAATGTCAGGGTGCCGTACTTATCGGGTTCACGGGTGCCGAGCATATTAAGGTTCGGACCGTTTAAAAGCAAAATGTGTAATTTGTCGGCCATCGTGCAGCTATCTCCTGCGATTCTCCGGTAAAAAACAAAATATACCTTTGATGCGCGATTGTCACCCTTTCAGCGGCTTAAAAACCCTGTCCGGGAAACCAAGGTCGCACATTATAACGATTTCGTAGCATTTGGCAGCTAAATACTGGTCTTATCAGGGAAGATTATCAACTGCTAACACGCAAAGACCCAAGGCGAGTCCTGGTTTTGCAACAAACCGCACATAACGGAGACGTTACAGCATTTTGCCCGCAAACGACCGCCACCACTGGCGAAATGTCTTGTAGCGCCAGGCTAAAAGCGCCAGCGCCAGCAGGACATAAATGACTGGCTGCGGCGATAAAATTTTTACCGACCACAGATAATGAATGGGAGCCAGAATCGCGACAAGATAAACGAAGTTATGCAAACGTTGCCAGCGTTTCCCCAGTTTTCGTTGCGCCGCCTGCGTGGAGGTCAACGTAAGGGCGAATAAAATGAACCAACTGATAATGCCCAACGTTAAATAAGGACGAGTGATTAACTCCTGGCCCAGCAGCGCCAGATTATTTATGCCCAGTTCAAGTAGCGCATAGCTGGTTAAATGCAGCGTGGCCCAGGCGAAGCACCATAACCCTAACAAGCGGCGGGTGCGGATCAATAATGGCTGTTTAGCGTAGCGCGCCAGCGGTGAAACCAGCAAGGTGGCGAGCAAGAACTTCAGCGCTGTCCTACCGGTAAAGTGTTGAATATCTTTGACCGGATCGGCGCTGAGCCCTCCCTGGTTCACCGCCCAGACGAGCCAGAGAAACGGTAATAATCCGGCAAGATGCAGCAGTACTTTTAGCCAGACGATCTGTTTTTGTGTCAGACGCACTTAGAAATTCTCCCGCAGATCCAGACCGCGATATAAAGACGCCACTTCACTGGCATAGCCGTTAAACAGCAGCGTCGGCTGTCTTTGTACATCCAGAATGCCGCCCGCGCCAATAAAACGCTCGGTCGCCTGTGACCAGCGCGGATGATCAACGTGCGGATTCACGTTGGCGTAAAATCCGTATTCGTTTGGCGCGGCCAGATTCCAGGTGGTCGGCGGGCGTTCGCGGGTCAGTTTAATACTGACGATCGACTTAATCCCCTTGAACCCGTATTTCCACGGCACCGTCAGACGGATGGGCGCGCCATTTTGCGGCGGCAGCGCTTTACCATAGACGCCGACAGTCAGCAGCGTGAGCGGGTGCATTGCCTCGTCCAGACGCAATCCTTCGACGTAAGGGTATTTTAGCCCGCCGCCGATAAAGCGGTCTTTTTGTCCCGGCATATCATCGGGCGCGTAGATCGTTTCGAACGCCACATAGTTGGCATTGCTGGTGGGTTCGACCAGTGCGAGCAGTTTATGTAAGGGGAAGCCAATCCAGGGAACCACCATCGACCATGCCTCAACGCAGCGCATACGATAGATTCGCTCTTCCAGCGGGAAACGCGTCGTGAGCGCATCGTGATCGAGCGTTAGGGGTTTCGCCACTTCGCCGCTAATTTTCAACGTCCAGGGATCGGTTTTCAGACTACCCGCGTTGGCGGCCGGGTCTGCTTTATCGAGGCCGAATTCATAGAAATTATTATAACCGGTGACTTTGTTTTCCGGCGTTAACGGGAGGTCGTTTTGCCAGGCGGCGGGTTTGCTGAAATCAAGCGGCTTACCGGCAGGCGCAGGGGGACGATCGTTGCCTTTAAACCAGCTCAGCAGGTCGGCCTGGGCGGTGGCGGGCAGAGAAAGGGCGGCCGCGCTGATACCTAAAGCTTTCAGTACCTGGCGGCGCTGCAACATAAAAACGGACTCCGCGGTTACGTCGGCTTCCGTCAGTTTTTTCATTTTCATAGCATCCTCCGTCATGCGTTTTTTTAAGCATGACGGAGGCGAAACGTTAACGCGAATATGTCACGAAAATTTGAAGATTAGGCAATCTTCACCAGCGTACGGCCCTGCGCCTGGTTATTGATGATGGCATCGGCGAATTTCGGCGCGTCTGCCAGCGTGATTTCTGTTGCAGCCTGCGCATAGAAAGAGGCTGGCAGGTCGTTGACCAGGCGTTTCCAGGCTTCTGCGCGGCGGGCGGGCGGGGTCATCACGGAATCCACGCCCTGCAAGCGGACATTACGCAGAATAAACGGCATGACCGTGGTGGGGAGTGCGAAACCGCCCGCCAGACCACAGGCCGCAACGCAGCCGCCGTAGTTCATCTGCGCCAGCACTTTCGCCAGCACTTTATCGCCAACGGTGTCGATGGCACCGGCCCAGAGTTGTTTTTCCAGCGGGCGGGATTCGGCAAACTCATCGCGCCCCAGAATGCGGTTGGCGCCCAGGCTACGCAGGTAGTCGTGGGTGCTTTCGCGTCCTGACACGGCCACAACCTGGTAGCCCAGCTTATGCAGCAACGCAACGGCAGTGCTGCCCACGCCGCCGCTGGCGCCGGTCACGACAATCTCGCCATCTTCAGGACGAATGCCCGCGTCTTCCAGCGCCATCACGCACAGCATGGCGGTAAAACCGGCGGTGCCGATAATCATCGCATTTCGGCTATCAAGACCTTTCGGGAGAGCAACCAGCCAGTCGCCTTTTACGCGGGCGCGCTCAGCCAGACCGCCCCAGTGGTTTTCGCCCACGCCCCAGCCGGTCAGTAAAACCTCCTGACCGGCATGGAAGCGGGGATCTTCACTGGCGCGTACGGTTCCGGCGAAATCGATGCCAGGAATCATCGGAAAGTTACGGATGATTTTCCCTTTCCCGGTGATGGCCAGAGCATCTTTATAGTTCAGGCTGGACCAGTGGACATCTACCGTTACATCCCCTTCCGGTAGCCGACTTTCTTCAAGGGTCTGAACGGAAGCAAGGGTTTTACCGTCCTGCTGTTCTAAGATCAAAGCCTGCATAACCTGTCCTCAATTTGCATAGTGGATTGGAAAAATATTTATGAAGACTATACTCGCTAATCAAAACGTGATGCCGATTCAACGCAATAAATTGCCAGATAGACCTGATTTGGTAGTATGCCCGCTTAGCTGTGCAATTTAACGGACTTCGCGTTCAGAGTTGCTCTTTCATGTCGTTTATAACTGTCGGAGTTAACACACGGATGCGATTAACGACGAAATTCTCAGCCTTTGTCACGCTGCTTACCGGGTTAACGATTTTCGTTACGCTCATCGGCTGCTCGCTGAGTTTTTACAATGCCATCGAGAATAAATTCACCAGCCGCATTCAGGCGGTCGCCACCGCTATTGACACGCATCTTGTCTCCTCTGATTTTGTCACGCTAACGCCGCAGATTAATGAACTGATGGTATCGGTCGATATCGTGCGCGTCGATTTGTTGCAGGATGGCCGCCAGGTGTATAGCCATTCGCGCAACAGCAGCTATCGGCCGGCGGGAAGCAACAACCTGTATCGTGAGCTGACGATCCCGCTGGTAAAACATCCCGGCACCTCGCTGCATGTGGTGTTTCAGGACCCGATGGGCAACTATTTTCACTCGCTCGTGACCACCGCGCCGCTCACGCTGGCGATCGGCTTTATCGTTCTCATCTTGTTCTTATCGGTACGCTGGCTACAGCGCCAGCTGTCCGGGCAGGAGCTGCTGGAAATTCGTGCAACGCGTATTCTGAACGGCGAGCGCGGGCCGAATGCGCGAGGGTCGGTCTATGAATGGCCCGCGCGTACCAGCAGCGCGTTGGATATGCTGCTGTCTGAAATTCAGTTTGCCAGCGAACAGCGCAGCCGTCTGGATACGCTTATCCGTTCTTATGCGGCGCAGGATGTCAAAACCGGGCTGGGCAATCGCCTGTTTTTTGATAACCAACTGGCGACGCTGCTGGAAGATCAGGAAAAAGTGGGATCGCATGGCGTGGTGATGATGATCCGTCTGCCAGACTTTAACCTGCTTCACGACAGCTGGGGGCGCGATCTCGCGGAAGAACAGCTGTTTGCGCTGATTAATCTGCTGTCGACATTTATTATGCGCTACCCGGGTTCGCTGCTGGCGCGCTACCACCGCAGCGACTTTGCCGTCCTGTTGCCGCACCGCACATTGAAAGAAGCGGAGAGCATCGCCGGGCAGTTATTAAAAGCGGTAGATGCATTACCGGTTAATAAAAAGCTCGATCGTGACGATATGGTACATATCGGCATTTGCGCATGGCGTAGCGGTCAGTCAACGGAGCAGGTGATGGAACATGCCGAAGCCGCGACCCGAAATGCCGTGTTGCAGGGAGGGAACAGCTGGGCGGTGTATGACGATTCGCTGCCGGAAAAAGGCCGAGGCAACGTACGCTGGCGCACCCTTATTGAGCAGATGCTCAGCCGGGGCGGGCCGCGGATTTATCAGAAACCGGCGGTAATGCGTGAAGGACGCGTACACCACCGGGAGCTGATGTGCCGTATCTTTGACGGCGCCGAAGAGGTGATTTCGGCGGAATACATGCCGATGGTATTGCAGTTCGGTTTATCGGAAGAGTATGACCGCTTACAAATTAGCCGTTTGATCCCGCTGCTGAAATACTGGCCGGAGGAAAATCTGGCGATGCAGGTAACGGTAGAATCGTTGATCCGCCCACGGTTTCAGCGCTGGCTGCGTGATACGTTGATGCAGTGCGAAAAATCGCAGCGAAAACGTATTATTTTTGAACTTGCCGAGGCAGATGTTTGTCAACACATCAGTCGGTTACAGCCTGTTATTCGTTTAATGAATGCGCTTGGCGTTCGGATCGCGGTGACACAGGCGGGTTTGACGCTGGTGAGTACCAGCTGGATTAAAGAACTTAATGTGGAATTACTGAAACTTCATCCGAGTCTGGTAAGAAACATTGAGAAACGAACGGAAAACCAGTTGCTGGTACAGAGCCTGGTGGAAGCCTGCACGGGAACGCATACGCAGGTTTACGCGACAGGCGTCCGTTCGCGTAGCGAGTGGCATACGCTGACGGGGCGCGGAGTGGCGGGCGGACAGGGGGATTTTTTTGCCTCCTCCCAACCACTTGACACCAACGTGAAAAAATATTCGCAAAGATACTCGGTTTAACCTGCCGTTTAATTTGTTTTCACGTAGAATAACGCGCGCTGTGCCTCATGGGGGTGTGCTTGTCTGCTCGCCAGATTGTTGCAGCAAATATGCAGGTAAACGACCTTTTACAGGTTGCAAATGAAGGCCAGGATTGCTGCTGATGTATTCAGTTCTGATGGACCCAGACAGAGATTTGTAACAAAGGAAACGTACTGCGCTAATTTTCACCGTAGCAGATGATTTTTGCGCCTTGTCGCTGCTGCGTGTGGTTGGTAAAGTAAGCGGATTTTGTTTTCCGCCCCAGCTTTCAGGATTATCCCTTAGTATGTTGAAAAAATTTCGTGGCATGTTTTCCAATGACCTGTCCATTGACCTGGGTACTGCGAATACCCTCATTTACGTAAAAGGACAAGGCATCGTATTGAATGAGCCTTCCGTTGTGGCCATTCGTCAGGATCGTGCCGGTTCACCGAAAAGCGTGGCCGCAGTAGGTCATGATGCGAAGCAGATGCTGGGTCGTACGCCGGGCAATATCGCTGCTATTCGCCCGATGAAAGACGGCGTTATCGCTGACTTCTTCGTGACTGAAAAAATGCTCCAGCACTTCATCAAACAAGTGCACAGCAACAGCTTTATGCGTCCAAGCCCTCGTGTGCTGGTGTGTGTACCGGTAGGAGCGACCCAGGTAGAGCGTCGTGCGATTCGTGAATCCGCACAGGGCGCTGGCGCTCGTGAAGTGTTCCTGATCGAAGAACCGATGGCTGCGGCAATCGGCGCCGGTCTGCCGGTGTCTGAAGCAACCGGTTCAATGGTTGTCGATATCGGTGGCGGTACGACGGAAGTGGCCGTTATCTCTCTGAACGGCGTGGTTTACTCTTCTTCCGTGCGTATTGGCGGCGACCGCTTCGACGAAGCGATCATCAATTATGTGCGCCGTAACTACGGTTCTCTGATCGGCGAAGCGACCGCAGAGCGTATCAAACACGAAATCGGTTCTGCGTATCCGGGTGACGAAGTGCGTGAAATCGAAGTTCGCGGACGTAACCTGGCGGAAGGCGTTCCACGCGGCTTTACCCTGAACTCCAACGAGATTCTGGAAGCGTTGCAGGAGCCGCTGACCGGTATCGTGAGCGCGGTGATGGTTGCGCTGGAACAGTGCCCGCCGGAACTGGCGTCTGATATCTCCGAGCGCGGTATGGTGCTCACGGGCGGCGGCGCGCTGCTGCGTAACCTTGATCGTCTGTTAATGGAAGAAACCGGCATTCCTGTCGTTGTTGCTGAAGATCCACTGACCTGCGTGGCGCGCGGCGGCGGCAAGGCGCTGGAAATGATCGATATGCACGGCGGCGACCTGTTCAGCGAAGAGTAATCGGATACCGGCAGGGTGATGGTTTGATTACCCTGCCGACTCTGATACGAGAATACGCAAACTTATGAAGCCAATTTTTAGCCGTGGCCCGTCGCTACAGATTCGCCTTATTCTGGCGGTGCTGGTGGCGCTCGGCGTGATTATAGCCGACAGCCGCCTGGGGACGTTCAGCCAAATCCGCACGTACATGGATACCGCCGTCAGCCCTTTCTACTTTATTTCCAATGGTCCCCGTGAATTACTCGACGGCGTGTCGCAAACGCTGGCTTCGCGTGACCAACTCGAACTTGAAAACCGGGCGCTGCGCCAGGAACTGTTGCTGAAAAACAGCGAATTGCTGATGCTGGGGCAATACAAACAGGAGAACGCGCGTTTGCGCGAGCTGCTGGGTTCGCCGCTGCGTCAGGACGAACAAAAAATGGTGACTCAGGTCATCTCCACGGTTAACGATCCTTACAGCGATCAGGTGGTGATCGACAAAGGAAGCGTGAACGGGGTCTATGAGGGGCAACCGGTCATCAGCGACAAAGGCGTAGTGGGCCAGGTCGTTGCGGTGGCGAAACTGACCAGCCGCGTTCTGCTTATTTGCGATGCGACACATGCGTTGCCGATTCAGGTGCTGCGTAACGATATCCGCGTCATTGCCGCCGGTAACGGCTGCACGGACGATTTACAGCTTGAGCATTTACCGGCAAACACCGACATTCGCGTTGGCGATGTGCTGGTAACGTCGGGTCTGGGCGGCCGTTTCCCGGAAGGGTATCCGGTGGGCGTGGTTTCGTCCGTCAAGCTGGACACCCAACGTGCTTACACCGTGATTCAGGCGCGTCCGACTGCGGGTTTACAGCGTTTGCGTTATCTGCTGCTGCTGTGGGGAGCCGATCGCAACGGCGCTAATCCGATGACGCCGGAAGATGTGCATCGCGTCGCTAACGAACGACTGATGCAGATGATGCCGCAGGTTCTGCCTTCGCCAGATGCGATGGGGCCGCCAGCGCCAATGCCGGACCCTGCCACGGGGATTAGCCCGGCGCCTGCCGCGCCTCAACAACCGTCGGCTACGCGCGCAACGGGGGGGCAATAGTGGCAAGTTATCGTAGCCAGGGTCGCTGGGTTATCTGGCTCTCGTTTCTTATTGCGCTATTGCTGCAAATCATGCCCTGGCCGGATGACATCATCGTTTTCCGGCCAAACTGGGTGCTCCTTATCTTGCTGTACTGGATACTTGCACTGCCGCACCGCGTAAATGTGGGTACAGGTTTTGTGATGGGTGCCATACTGGATCTGATCAGCGGCTCCACGCTTGGCGTGCGGGCCTTGTCGATGAGTATCATTGCTTATCTGGTTGCACTGAAATTCCAGCTATTCCGTAACCTGGCGCTCTGGCAACAGGCGCTGGTGGTGATATTGCTCTCACTGGTCGTGGACATTATTGTTTTCTGGGCCGAGTTTTTAGTGATCAACGTCTCTTTCAGACCGGAAGTATTCTGGAGTAGTGTAGTAAACGGTGTGCTCTGGCCCTGGCTTTTCCTGCTGATGCGCAAAGTGCGCCAGCAGTTTGCTGTGCAGTAAAGGTTTCTATGACTGACGTTTATCTTGCTTCCGGTTCACCTCGCCGCCAGGAGCTGCTTGCGCAGCTGGGCGTCTCTTTTGTACGTATCGTTACGGGAATTGAAGAAACGCGTGGCGAAGGCGAAAGCGCGCAACAGTATGTCTCCCGTTTGGCGCGGGAAAAGGCGCAGGCAGGCGTGGCGCAAACGGCGCGCGACTTGCCGGTGCTGGGCGCCGATACTATCGTGATTCTTAACGGTGAAGTGCTGGAGAAACCGCGCGATGCAGAACACGCGGCGCATATGCTGCGCAAACTGTCGGGGCAGACGCATCAGGTGATGACGGCCGTCGCGCTGGCGGACAGCCAGTACGTGCTGGATTGTCTGGTGGTGACGGAGGTGACGTTCAGGGCACTGAGTGATGAGGACATCGCGGGCTATGTCGCCAGCGGTGAGCCTATGGATAAAGCTGGAGCATACGGTATTCAGGGGCAGGGTGGCTGTTTTGTCAGGAAGATAAACGGCAGCTATCACGCCGTGGTCGGCTTACCGCTGGTTGAAACGTATGAGTTGCTGAGCAATTTTAACGCACTGCGTGAGAAAAGGGATAAACATGACGGCTGAATTGTTGGTAAACGTAACGCCATCGGAAACACGCGTGGCGTACATTGATGGCGGTATTCTTCAGGAAATTCATATTGAGCGTGAAGCGCGACGAGGCATCGTAGGCAATATCTACAAAGGCCGTGTAAGCCGTGTACTTCCGGGTATGCAGGCGGCTTTTGTAGATATTGGACTGGAGAAAGCTGCGTTTCTTCATGCTTCAGACATTATGCCGCATACCGAATGCGTGGCGGGTGAAGAGCAAAAGAACTTCACCGTACGCGACATCTCTGAGCTGGTGCGTCAGGGGCAGGATCTGATGGTGCAGGTGGTAAAAGATCCGCTTGGCACCAAAGGCGCGCGCCTGACGACGGACATCACGCTGCCTTCCCGCTACCTCGTCTTTATGCCCGGCGCGTCGCACGTTGGCGTTTCTCAGCGTATTGAAAGCGAAACCGAACGTGAACGCCTGAAGAAGGTGGTGGCGGAGTATTGCGACGAGCAGGGCGGATTTATCATCCGTACGGCGGCGGAAGGGGTGTGCGAAGAGGATCTGGCGTCGGACGCCGCTTACCTCAAACGCGTCTGGACGAAAGTCATGGAGCGTAAAAAGCGGCCGCAAACGCGCTATCAGATGTACGGCGAACTGGCGCTGGCGCAGCGCGTACTGCGTGATTTTGCCGATGCCGAGCTGGACAGAATCCGCGTG
This sequence comes from Citrobacter sp. TBCP-5362, assembly GCF_005406305.1. Lineage (NCBI taxonomy): Bacteria > Pseudomonadati > Pseudomonadota > Gammaproteobacteria > Enterobacterales > Enterobacteriaceae > Citrobacter > Citrobacter sp. TBCP-5362. Next base: position 480,448 of record NZ_CP040234.1, read on the forward strand.
GATTCGCGTCTGACGTACGAGGCATTGCTGGAATTTACTGCGGAATATATCCCTGAGATGACCAGCAAGCTCGAACACTACAGCGGTCATCAGCCGATTTTCGATCTCTTTGATGTTGAAAATGAGATTCAGCGCGCGCTGGAACGCAAGGTGGAACTGAAATCCGGCGGTTATCTGATTATCGATCAAACCGAAGCCATGACCACCGTTGATATCAATACCGGGGCGTTTGTCGGGCACCGTAATCTCGATGACACGATCTTCAATACCAATATTGAGGCGACGCAGGCGATTGCGCGGCAGCTGCGTCTGCGCAATCTGGGCGGTATCATCATCATCGATTTTATCGACATGAATAATGAAGATCATCGCCGTCGGGTACTGCATTCTCTGGAGCAGGCGCTGAGCAAAGATCGCGTGAAAACCAGCATCAACGGCTTTTCGCAACTGGGTCTGGTAGAGATGACCCGCAAGCGTACCCGCGAAAGCGTGGAACATGTGCTATGCAATGAATGTCCAACGTGTCATGGACGCGGTACGGTGAAAACGGTGGAAACCGTCTGCTATGAAATTATGCGTGAAATCGTGCGTGTGCATCATGCCTACGACTCCGATCGTTTCCTCGTTTATGCCTCTCCGGCGGTGGCGGAAACGTTAAAAGGCGAAGAGTCGCACGCGCTGGCAGAGGTGGAAATTTTTGTCGGCAAGCAAGTTAAAGTCCAGATTGAACCGCTCTATAACCAGGAGCAATTTGACGTCGTAATGATGTAAAAGACCGCCGTTTCCAGGCCGGATAACGGGTTTGTGAGTCACATTTTTGGCAGACAAGGAGAGACGCGTGAGGCGATTGCCGGGGATATTACTGCTCACTGGAGCCGCGCTCGTCGTCGTCGTTGCGCTGCTGATCAGTGGATTGCGCCTTGCGCTCCCCCATCTGGATAGCTGGCGTCCGGCGATCCTCAGCAAAATTGAATCTGCCACGGGTATTCCTGTTGCCGCTAGCCAGTTGCATGCGAACTGGCAAACCTTTGGCCCCACGCTTGAAGCCCGGGACATCCATGCCAGTTTGAAAGATGGCGGCGAGCTTTCAGTAAAGCGCGTCACGCTGGCGCTGGATGTCTGGCAAAGCCTGTTGCATATGCGCTGGCAGTTTCGCGATCTCACCTTCTGGCAACTGCACATCCGCACCAATACGCCGATCCAACGCAGCGACAGCGACGAAGGCATTGAAACCAACCGTATTAGCGATCTTTTCCTGCGTCAGTTTGATCACTTCGATCTCCGGGACAGCCAAATTAGCTTTCTGACCTTATCAGGCCAGCGAGCCGAACTGGCGATCCCGCAGCTTACCTGGTTGAACGGCAAAGACAGGCACCGCGCGGAAGGTCAGGTCAGCCTCTCCAGCCTGACCGGGCAGCATGGCGTGATGCAGGTTCGTATGGATCTGCGTGATGACGACGGGCTACTGAACAACGGTCGGGTCTGGCTACAGGCCGACGATATTGACGTGAAGCCGTGGCTGGGCAAATGGATGCAGGATAACGTGGCGCTGCAAACCGCACGCTTTAGCCTGGAAGGCTGGATGACGCTCACGAAAGGCGAAGTCTCCAGCGGCGATATCTGGCTTAAGCAGGGCGGCGCGAGCTGGCAGGGCGATAATCATTCGCACACGCTTTCCGTTGATAACCTGACCGCGCACATTACGCGTGAACAGCCGGGCTGGCAGTTTTATATTCCTGACACGCGTATCACGCTGGATAGCAAACCCTGGCCGCGCGGCGCGTTAACGCTGGCCTGGGTGCCGGAACAAGAAGTTGGCGGTCAGAACAACATACGCAGCGATGAATTGCGTATTCGCGCCAGCAACCTTGAACTGGCCGATATGGACGGACTGCGTCCGGTGGCTGCGAAACTCTCGCCTGCGCTGGGCGACATCTGGCAGGCCACACAGCCACGTGGAAAAATAGACACTCTCGCGCTGGATATCCCGCTACAGGCGACGGAGAAAACGCGCTTCCAGGCGTCGTGGGATAACCTTGCCTGGAAGCAGTGGAAGCTCTTACCGGGCGCGGAACACTTCTCCGGCACCTTGTCCGGCAGCGTGGAAAACGGCGCGCTGACCGCCTCGATGCAGCAGGCCGAAATGCCGTATGAAACCGTCTTTCGCGCACCTCTGGAAATTGAAAACGGCGTGGCGACGCTCACCTGGCTGAAGAATGACAAAGGGTTTCAGTTGGACGGGCGCAACATCGACGTGAAAGCGAAAGCCGTACATGCGCGCGGCGGTTTTCGTTATCTGCAACCCGCCGGAGAGGAACCCTGGCTGGGGATTCTGGCGGGGATCAGCACCGATGACGGTTCACAGGCCTGGCGTTATTTCCCGGAAAACCTGATGGGCAAAGAGCTGGTTGATTACCTTAGCGGCGCGATTCAGGGCGGCGAAGCGGATAACGCCACGCTGGTGTATGGCGGCAATCCACATCTTTTCCCCTACAAACATAATGAAGGTCAGTTTGAAGTGCTGGTGCCGCTGCGTAACGCGAAGTTTGCTTTCCAGCCTGACTGGCCCGCGCTGACCGACCTCAACATTGAGCTGGACTTCCTGAACGACGGCCTGTGGATGAAGGCGGATAGCGTCAATCTGGGCGGTGTTAAGGCCAGCAATCTGACCGCGATCATCCCGGACTATGCCAAAGAAAAGCTGCTGATTGATGCCGATATCAATGGGCCGGGTAAAGCGGTCGGCCCGTATTTTGACGACACGCCGCTGAAAGATTCTCTCGGCGCCACGCTGGAGCAACTCCAGATTGACGGCGATGTGAATGCTCGCTTACATCTTGATATTCCGCTGGATGGCGAGCTGGTCACCGCCAAAGGGGACGTCTTGCTGCGTAATAATAGTTTGTTCATTAAGCCGCTCGACAGCACGCTGAAGAACCTGAGCGGTAAGTTCAGCTTCAACAACGGCAATCTCAAGAGCGAACCGTTAACGGCAAACTGGTTTAATCAGCCGTTGAACGTGGATTTCTCCACCAATGAAGGGGAAAAGGCCTATCAGGTCGACGTCAACCTTAACGGCAACTGGCAGCCGGGCCGTATGGGCGTGCTACCTGCGCAGGTGAACGATGCTATAAGCGGCGGTATGGCGTGGAACGGTAAAGTGGGCATTGCGCTTCCTTATCACTCTGGTGCGACATACAACGTAGAACTGAAAGGCGACCTGAAGAATGTGAGCAGTCACTTACCGTCACCGCTCGACAAGCAGGCCGGGGAATCCTTGCCGGTGAGCATTAAGGCTGACGGTAACTTGCGTGGCTTCGCGCTGACCGGCAGCGCCGGGAAGAATAATCACTTTAACAGCCGCTGGCTGCTGAATCAGAAACTGACGCTGGATCGGGCAATCTGGACAACGGATAGCCGCACCACGCCGACATTGCCTGACCGACAAGGCGTTGAGCTTAATCTTCCGGCAATGGATGGCGCAGAGTGGCTGGCGCTGTTCCAGAAAGGCGCGGCGGATAACGTTGGCGCAAAGACCAGTTTGCCGCAGCGCGTGACGCTACGAACGCCTTCGCTGTCGCTGGGCGGGCAACAGTGGAATAACCTGAGCATTGTCTCTGAGCCGTCGCTGAATGGTCAGAAGGTCGAAGCGCAGGGGCGCGAGGTTAATGCCACGCTGGCGATACGCAATAATGCTCCGTGGCAGGCGAACATCAAATACCTGTATTACAACCCGAGCGCGGCGAAGCGTACAGACGGCGCGCAGGCGACCTCGCCATTCTCCTCCCTTGAGCGAGTCAGTTTCCGTGGCTGGCCTGATGTGCAGTTGCGCTGCGTCGAATGCTGGCTGTGGGGGCAAAAATATGGGCGTATTGACGGCGACGTCGCGATTCAGGGAAATACGCTGACCCTGAGTAACGGGCTGCTGGATACGGGCTTCTCCCGGCTGACGGCTGAGGGTGTCTGGGTGAACACGCCGGGTAGCGAGCGCACGTCGCTGAAGGGGAAACTGCGCGGCCATAAAATTGATGCCGCAGCGGGATTCTTTGGCGTTTCGACCCCCATCCGCAACGCCTCGTTTAACGTGGACTATGACTTACACTGGCGTAACCTGCCCTGGCAGCCGGATGAGGCTTCCCTTAATGGTATTTTACGTACCCGCCTGGGGAAAGGTGAAATTACCGAGCTGAGCACCGGTCATGCGGGGCAGCTTCTGCGTCTGCTGAGCTTTGACGCACTGCTGCGTAAGCTGCGTTTTGATTTTAGCGATACGTTCAGCGACGGTTTCTACTTTGACTCTATTCGCAGTACGGCGTGGATCAAAGACGGCGTGATGCACACTGACGATACGCTGGTGGATGGGCTGGAGGCCGACATCGCCATGAAAGGTTCTGTCAATCTGGTGCGTCGGGAACTCGATATTGAAGCCGTCGTCGCACCGGAAATCTCCGCCACGGTAGGGGTTGCCGCCGCGTTTGCGGTGAACCCGATTGTCGGGGCGGCGGTATTTGCCGCGAGTAAAGTGTTGGGGCCGTTGTGGAGCAAAGTCTCCATTCTGCGCTATCGCATCACGGGCCCGGTAGACAAACCGCAGATTAACGAAGTCCTGCGCCAGCCGCGTAAAGAAAGCCAGCAATGATTTGACGGGGGCGAGTAATTGCCCCAATCTCAGTAAATAGAAATGAATGACGAACTGCAAAAGCCGGATGGCGCTGCGCTTATCCGGCCTACATAACTTCTACCGCAGTCCGGTATTGAAGCGCCTGATGGCGACGCAGGCGCGTCTTATCAGGCCTACAACAGTAACTAACGAGTAGCAAAACGATGAGTCTGAACCTGGTAAGTGAACAATTGCTAGCGGCGAACGGCCTGAACCATCAGGATTTGTTTGCCATTCTGGGCCAACTGGCCGAACGCCGTCTCGATTACGGCGATCTCTATTTTCAGTCGAGCTATCACGAATCCTGGGTTTTAGAAGATCGCATCATCAAAGATGGTTCTTACAACATCGATCAGGGCGTTGGCGTGCGCGCTATCAACGGTGAAAAAACAGGGTTTGCCTATGCCGATCAGATCAGCCTGCAAGCGCTGGAGCAGAGCGCGCAGGCCGCGCGTACCATCGTGCGCGACAGCGGCGACGGCAAAGTAAAAACACTGGGCGCGGTAGAGCACCCGATGCTCTATACCGCCATTGACCCGCTACAGAGCATGAGCCGCGAAGAGAAACTCGACATTCTGCGTCGCGTGGACAAGGCGGCGCGTGAAGCCGACAAGCGCGTACAGGAAGTGACGGCCAGCCTGACCGGCGTGTATGAGCTGATTCTGGTGGCGGCGACCGACGGTACGCTGGCGGCGGATGTGCGCCCGCTGGTGCGTCTGTCTGTCAGCGTGCAGGTAGAGGAAGACGGTAAACGCGAGCGTGGCTCCAGCGGCGGCGGCGGTCGTTTTGGCTATGACTTTTTCTTAGGCGATTTGGACGGTGAAGTACGCGCCGATGCCTGGGCGAAAGAGGCAGTGCGCATGGCGCTGGTGAATCTGTCGGCGGTTGCCGCTCCGGCGGGAACATTACCCGTTGTGCTGGGCGCGGGCTGGCCTGGCGTGCTGCTGCACGAAGCGGTAGGCCACGGACTGGAAGGGGATTTCAACCGTCGCGGTACGTCGGTGTTCAGCGGCCATATCGGTGAACTGGTCGCGTCTGAACTGTGTACCGTGGTTGATGACGGCACGATCGCCGATCGCCGTGGTTCGGTCGCCATTGATGATGAAGGTACGCCGGGCCAGTACAACGTGTTGATTGAAAACGGCATCCTGAAAGGGTACATGCAGGATAAACTCAACGCGCGTCTGATGGGCGTTGCGCCGACCGGTAACGGACGTCGTGAATCATATGCGCATCTGCCAATGCCGCGTATGACCAACACCTATATGCTGGCCGGGAAATCCACGCCGCAGGAGATTATCGAGTCTGTGGAATACGGTATCTATGCGCCTAACTTTGGCGGCGGGCAGGTGGATATCACCTCCGGGAAGTTTGTGTTCTCGACTTCAGAAGCGTACCTGATCGAAAACGGTAAGGTGACGAAACCCGTGAAAGGGGCGACGCTGATTGGTTCTGGTATCGAAGCGATGCAGCAGATCTCTATGGTCGGGAACGATCTGAAACTGGATAACGGCGTTGGCGTCTGCGGTAAAGAAGGGCAGAGTCTGCCGGTAGGCGTGGGCCAGCCGACGTTAAAAGTGGATAACCTGACCGTGGGCGGCACCGCGTAAAGTCGTTTTGTAGGCCCGATACGCCGTTACGTTATCGGGCATTTTGCCGGGTGCGGCGTGAACGCCTTATCCGGCCTGCCTGTTCTGTAGTCGGGCCGTTGATCACTTCTCTTTCCCTCGACCGTACATTCCCTGAAATAACTGCGCGACATCGACAAAATAGTCTGTCAGATAGTTAATCACCACCTGCACCTTCAGCGGCAACTTATCTTTTTCGGTATACAGCGCGTAAACCGGGCGTGGATCGGACTGGTAGCGGGGCAGCAGGATCTCCAGCTCTCCGCTGTTGATCTCATTGATCACCCACATCAACGGAACGTAGGCGATCCCGGCGCCTGCGGTCAGCCAGCGGCTGAGCGTCATCGGATCGTTGGTGACGAAGCGTCCTTGTGGGATCAGCCGGGTGGAGATCCCTTCCGGCGCAATCAACTCAAACTCGTTATCCGGGCGCACGCTGTATTCCAGCCATGAGTGATTGCTGAGATCGGCAGGTTTTTCCGGCACGCCAAATTGCGCGAGATAACTTTTGGCGGCGCACACCACCATCGGCATTGCCCCCAGACGGCGTGAAAACAGGCTGGAGTCCTGCAACGCACCGACGCGAATCACCACGTCCAGACCATCGGCGATCAGGTCCGGCGCCGGGATGCCGGTCACCAGATTAACCGTCAGGCCAGGGTACTCTTTCAGCATTTTGGCCGTTAACCCGGCGAGGACATTTTGTGCCATGGTTGAAGAACAACCAATTCGCAAGGTGCCGATAGGCGTGTTGTTGAAGGCATAAAGCTGCTCATGGACATCCTGCACTTCGTGCAGCATCCGACGGCAACCCTGATAATAAATTTTACCGGCCTCGGTCAGCCCAATGCTGCGCGTACTGCGGTTTAGCAGCTTAACCTGTAGCTCATCTTCCAGTTTTGCCACGGTCTGGCTGATAGAGGAAACGCTCATTTGTAGCTGTCTGGCAGCGGCGGTAAAGGAGCCAAATTCAACGACTTTGGCGAACACCGACATGCGTTTTAATCTTTCCATTATTCACTCTGGCTTAAAAGTGATTTAGATCACATATTATAGATAACAGCATAACAGTTACGTTAATATATTATTATTCAAATAACCGCTATGCCGCTCTCGCCTGGCTTTCCACGCCCTTCCCTGCGGTGGCATTGGCTGAAAACTGTATCGCCTGCACTCTCTTTATAAATCAAGGTCAACATGAGTCTGTTTCCCGTTATCGTGGTGTTTGGTCTCTCCTTCCCACCGATATTTTTCGAATTGCTTTTGTCACTGGCGATTTTCTGGCTGGTGCGCCGGATGCTGGTTCCAACCGGCATTTATGACTTCGTCTGGCATCCGGCTCTGTTTAATACCGCGCTGTATTGCTGCCTGTTCTATTTAATATCGCGCTTGTTCGTTTGAGGTAGAAGTGAAAACACTAACAAGAAAACTCTCTCGTACGGCCATCACGCTCGTACTGGTCATTCTGGCCTTCATCGCAATTTTCCGTGCCTGGGTCTATTACACCGAGTCGCCGTGGACGCGTGACGCGCGCTTCAGCGCCGACGTGGTTGCCATTGCGCCAGACGTCGCGGGTCTTATCACCAACGTGAGTGTGCATGATAACCAGCTGGTGAAGAAAGACCAGATACTGTTCACCATCGATCAGCCGCGCTATAAAAAAGCCCTCGAAGAAGCGGAAGCTGACGTTGCCTATTACCAGGTGCTGGCACAGGAAAAACGCCAGGAGGCTGGCCGCCGTAACCGCCTTGGCGTCCAGGCGATGTCGCGTGAAGAGATCGATCAGGCCAATAACGTTCTGCAAACCGTATTACATCAGCTTGCCAAAGCGCAGGCGACGCGCGATCTGGCAAAATTAGACCTCGAACGTACCGTGATTCGCGCCCCTGCTGACGGTTGGGTCACCAACCTGAACGTCTACACCGGCGAGTTTATTACCCGTGGCTCAACGGCGGTTGCGTTGGTGAAACAGCACTCTTTCTACGTGCTGGCCTATATGGAAGAGACCAAACTGGAAGGCGTCCGTCCAGGCTATCGCGCAGAGATAACGCCGCTTGGCAGTAACAAAGTGTTGAAAGGCACCGTTGACAGCGTGGCGGCTGGGGTCACTAACGCCAGCAGCACGCGTGACGCCAAAGGGATGGCGACCATCGACTCCAATCTGGAGTGGGTACGTCTGGCGCAGCGTGTTCCGGTACGTATCCGTCTGGACGATCAGCAGGACAACCTGTGGCCTGCCGGGACAACCGCAACCGTTGTGATTACCGGCAAGCAGGATCGAGATGAAACGCAGGACTCCTTCTTCCGTAAAATGGCGCACCGTCTGCGCGAGTTTGGTTAATCACCATGGGTATCTTCTCCATTGCCAACCAGCATATCCGCTTTGCGGTAAAACTGGCATGCGCCATCGTCCTGGCGCTGTTTGTTGGCTTTCACTTTCAGCTTGAGACGCCGCGCTGGGCGGTGCTGACCGCCGCGATTGTCGCCGCAGGCCCGGCATTCGCCGCCGGCGGGGAACCCTATTCCGGCGCGATTCGCTATCGCGGGATGCTGCGTATCATCGGGACATTTATTGGCTGTATCGCCGCGCTGACCATTATCATCACCATGATTCGCGCGCCGTTATTAATGATTCTGGTGTGCTGTATCTGGGCGGGATTTTGTACCTGGATCTCCTCGCTGGTGCGGGTTGAAAACTCCTATGCATGGGGGCTGTCCGGGTATACGGCGCTGATCATCGTCATTACCATTCAGGCGGAGCCACTACTGACGCCGCAGTTCGCGGTTGAACGTTGCAGCGAGATCGTGATTGGTATCGTCTGCGCTATTATGGCGGATCTGCTCTTTTCGCCGCGTTCAGTGAAACAGGAAGTGGATCGTGAAGTCGACGGTCTGCTGGTGGCGCAATACCAGCTGATGCAGCTGTGTATTAAGCACGGCGACAGTGAGGAAGTGGACAAAGCCTGGGGCGATCTGGTGCGGCGGACGGCGGCGCTGGAAGGCATGCGCAGCAATCTCAATATGGAGTCATCGCGCTGGGGGCGCGCCAACCGCCGCCTGAAAGCGCTGAATACGCTCTCGTTGACGCTGATCACCCAGTCCTGTGAAACATACCTGATTCAGAACACTCACCCGGAGTTGATCACCGACACCTTCCGCGAGCTGTTCGAAACGCCCGTCGAAACCGCGCAGGACGTACATAAACAGCTTAAGCGGATGCGCCGCATCATTGCCTGGACCGGCGAACGTGAAACGCCCGTAACCCTTTACACCTGGGCCGGTGCGGCGACGCGCTATCTGCTGCTAAAGCGCGGCGTGATTGGCAACGCCAAAATCAGCGTGACGGAAGAGGAAGTGTTGCAGGGCGAGCCCGTCGTGAAGGTGGAATCTGCCGAGCGCCATCACGCGATGGTTAACTTCTGGCGTACCACGCTGTCCTGTGTGCTGGGCACCTTATTCTGGCTGTGGACGGGCTGGACGTCGGGAAGTGGCGCGATGGTGATGATTGCGGTCGTCACGTCGCTGGCGATGCGCTTGCCCAACCCGCGCATGGTCGCAATCGACTTTATTTACGGGACGCTGGCGGCGCTGCCGTTGGGTCTGCTCTATTTTTTAGTGATCATCCCGAATACGCAGCAAAGCATGTTGCTGCTGTGTCTGAGCCTGGCGGTGCTGGGATTCTTTCTCGGGATCGAAGTCCAGAAACGGCGGCTGGGTTCGATGGGGGCGCTGGCCAGTACCATTAACATCATCGTGCTGGACAACCCAATGACCTTCCACTTCAGCCAGTTTCTTGACAGCGCGCTCGGGCAGATTGTGGGGTGCATGATGGCGTTTATCGTCATTCTGTTGGTTCGTGATAATTCACGTGACAGAACCGGACGTGTGCTGCTTAACCAGTTCGTTTCCGCAGCGGTGTCTGCGATGACCACCAACGTTGTGCGCCGTAAAGAGAACCACCTTCCGGCGCTGTATCAGCAGTTGTTCTTGTTAATGAACAAATTCCCGGGCGACCTGCCGAAGTTTCGTCTGGCGCTGACGATGATCATTGCGCACCAACGTCTGCGTGATGCGCCCATCCCGGTCAATCATGATTTATCTGCTTTTCACCGCCAGCTCCGGCGTACGGCCGATCATGTGATTTCAGCCGGAAATGACGATAAGCGTCGGCGCTACTTTGGACAACTGCTGGATGAGCTTGATGTCTATCAGGAAAAATTGCGAGTCTGGGAAGCGCCGCCACGGGTTACGGAGCCGGTAAAACGACTATCCGGCATGTTGCACAAATATCAGCACGCCTTGACGGATAACTAACACTCAGGAGCCGACGCCAAAAGCGTCGGTTTTTTTGTGGCTATACTTATCTGACGTGCGAAAAACATGACATCAGGAGGAGAAAGAACCATGCAAACGCTCCAGGACAACGAACTTTTTCAGACGGGATATCTGGTTGATGGACTTTGGAAAACGCTGGATAACACCTTTGATGTTCTTAATCCGGCAACCGGTGAAACGATAGCCGCGGTTGCCAAAGCCGGTAAAAAAGAGACCGAAGAGGCGATTGCGGCGGCGGCAAAAGCCTTCCCTGCCTGGCGGGCCAAAACGGCAAAAGAGCGCTCGGCCATTCTGTATCGCTGGTATGAACTGATCATTGAGCATAAATCCTGGCTGGGCTGTCTGATGACCACTGAGCAGGGGAAGCCGTTGAAAGAGGCAGAAGGCGAAGTAGAGTACGCCGCCAGTTTCATCCAGTGGTTTGCTGAACAGGCGAAGCGGGCAAATGGCGAAATAATCCCGCCGATCAAACCCGGATCGCGGATCTTTGCCACCCGTGAACCGATTGGCGTCGTGGCGGCGATTACGCCGTGGAACTTCCCGATGGCAATGTTGACCCGTAAATTAGGCCCGGCGCTGGCGGCAGGCTGTACGGGGGTCATTAAACCGGCGAATAACACGCCGCTTAGCGCATTCGCCTTGCTGACGCTGGCGAAGAAAGCTGGCGTACCTGACGGCGTGCTGAACGCCGTCGCGGGCAATACCCCAGAGATCAGCGACGCCATTATGGCCAGCCACGAGGTACGCAAAATCTCCTTTACCGGATCGACCGCCGTTGGGAAAACGCTGGTGCGTAACGCGGCTGACACGATGAAGAAAGTCTCGATGGAACTGGGGGGCAATGCGCCGTATATCGTGTTTGACGATGCGGATATTGACGCTGCGGTACAGGGGGCGATCGCCAATAAATTCCGCAACGCGGGGCAGGTGTGCGTCAGCGTTAACCGTTTCTATATCCATGAGTCGGTCTATGACGAATTTACCCGCAAGCTGGCGGATGCCGTACAAAAACTGAAGGTCGGAAACGGTCTGGAGGAGGGCGTGATCGTCGGCCCGCTGATTGAACCGGCGGCTGTCGATAAAGTGCGTGAGCACGTTGAGGACGCTATCGCAAAAGGAGCGAAGGTGCTGGCAGGCGCTAAAGCGCATTCGTTAGGCGGGAATTTCTGGCAGCCCACCGTACTGGGCGACTGTAGCGATGGGATGAAACTGGCCAGTGAAGAGACCTTCGGGCCGGTCGCGGCCTGCTTTCGTTTTACCAGTGAAGAAGAGGTCATTCAGCGCGCCAACAATACGCCGTTTGGCCTGGCGGCTTACTTCTACACGCAAAATTTACAACGCGTATTCCGTGTTTCCCAGGCGATTGAAAGCGGCATGATTGGGATTAATGAATGCGCCGTATCAACCGAGCTGGGGCCATTTGGCGGGGTGAAAGAGTCGGGTCTGGGACGTGAAGGATCGGTGCTGGGGCTTGAAGAGTTTCTGGAAGTGAAGACCCTGCACATCGGCGGCCTGTAATGTGACTGCGTCGGGGATGGTGGCTGGCTATGAACATCTATACCTTTGATTTTGATGAAATAGAAGACCAGAACGATTTTTACCGCGAGTTTACGCGGATGTTTGGCCTTGCCAGAGAGAAAGTCGGCGATCTTGATTCTCTATGGGATGCTCTCATGAGCGAGGTGCTGCCATTGCCGCTGGAGATTGAGTTTGTTCATCTGCCGGAAAAACTGCGCAGGCGTTACGGCGCGCTGATTTTGCTGTTTGATGAAGCAGAAGAGGAACTGGAAGGACAGCTGCGGTTTAATGTTCGCCATTCGTGACGACAAACATAAAAAAGCCCCCGGCAGTCGGGGGCAAGTCGTCGGACTAGACGACGAGGGTTTATTTGTAAAGTTCTGCCGTAGCGTGCCAGTTGTCGCCGCTACGTGCTTCAGTAATCTGATAGGCGGATGCGCCGTTCGCTTCTGCTTTTTTGTTCAGCATTTCATGCATATCCATCGGGGAAGAACCGATAGCGCTTACGGAAACAGAGCCGATAGCCTGACGGCCTTGCGCTTGTTCTGCGTTGATGGATTCGGCTGCGAATGCGCCAAAAGAGAGAACGGACAGAACGCTTAATGCTGCAACAGTAGTTTTGATTTTCATGATTTTTACCTCGTCGAATTCTTTTATTAGGGTCTGTGTTTCGTGACCCTCATCACAAAATCAAGTATACACTAATCACGCGATTAATTAATACCACGCTAATGGTTTCATGGGTTATTGTGTGTTAATGATTTGTTTTTTTATAACCGTATGGAATTAAAAACGTGTTAAAAAGCATGCTGTTAAGATTAAATTCAATAAAATCATAAGGATATGAAATTTTGCAATTTGTGCGTTTTTTCCAATGCACATTCACCATGTAAATGATTTTTGACGGTTAAACGCACTATTTGTTAAATGACAGGCAGTGAAAAATGACGGCAGAAGAGGTGACGGCAGGTTTTTTCCCCGTCGCGCTTAACGACGGGGAGAAGGGATTACAGCTCTTGTTCGAACAGTTCCAGAATGGCTTCATACAGATCTTTCACCGTAAAGCCATTCGCGGGGGTAGTGAAAATGGTGTCGTCACCGGCAATGGTCCCGAGGATGCCTTCCGCTTTCCCCAGCGAGTCCAGCAGACGCGCGATCAGCTGTGCGGCGCCAGGACTGGTATGGATCACCACAACAGCATCGTTGTAGTCGATATCTAACACCAGATTCTTTAAAGGGCTGGAGGTGGTTGGCACGCCTAGCTCAGCCGGGAGACAGTAGACCATCTCCATTTTTGCGTTGCGGGTACGCACCGCGCCGAACTTGGTCAGCATGCGCGAGACCTTGGACTGGTTGATGTTATCAAAGCCCTGATCCTGTAACGCGAGGACGATTTCGCCCTGTGAACTGAATTTTTCTTCTTTGAGTAGCGCTTTGAACGCCTTGACTAATTCTTCTTGTTTAGCCGAGCTTCGCATAAGTCACCCGTAATATGAGGATGGAAACAACATTATTATGCATACAGATGAATTTTTATGCAAACAGTCTGCCTCACCGGAGGCTGAAATAATGTTATGAAAGAGCGGAATTCTATCAAATTCCGTTATCAAGAAACATGCCTGCGTCACGGCGCGCAAATAAGCTTAAAAGTAAATTAAATGTTATCAAATTGATGTTGTTTTGGAGGGGCAGTAGAGTATATTGTCAGCACCTGTTGGAAAGTTGTTCTGTGGTTCAGGCGCTTTTGAATTACGTAAATTAGCTTTTCTATTACGTAAGTTAAATGCATAAAAGCCAAATTTGCGTGACTACGCATTCTTGACGCGTGGTGGTTGTATTCATTGGATTTGTGAATTATGGTCGCCGCCGCGGAGCAACAAACACTTAGCTTATCAATATAATAAGGAGTTTAGGATGAAAGTCGCAGTCCTCGGCGCTGCCGGCGGTATCGGCCAGGCGCTTGCACTACTGTTAAAAACCCAACTGCCTTCAGGTTCAGAACTCTCCCTGTACGACATCGCTCCAGTGACCCCAGGTGTGGCCGTTGACTTGAGCCATATCCCTACAGCAGTAAAAATCAAAGGTTTCTCCGGCGAAGACGCGACCCCGGCGCTTGAAGGCGCAGACGTCGTACTGATCTCGGCTGGCGTGGCGCGTAAACCGGGTATGGATCGTTCCGACCTGTTTAACGTCAACGCAGGTATCGTGAAGAACCTGGTACAACAGATCGCAACGACCTGTCCGAAAGCCTGTGTGGGCATCATCACCAACCCGGTGAACACTACCGTCGCTATCGCTGCTGAAGTGCTGAAAAAAGCAGGCGTTTACGACAAGAACAAACTGTTTGGCGTGACCACGCTGGACATCATCCGCTCCAACACCTTTGTCGCGGAACTGAAAGGCAAACTGCCGACCGACGTTGAAGTTCCGGTTATCGGCGGTCACTCTGGCGTGACCATTCTGCCGCTGCTGTCGCAGATCCCGGGCGTCAGCTTCACCGAGCAGGAAGTGGCTGACCTGACCAAACGTATCCAGAATGCGGGTACGGAAGTGGTTGAAGCGAAGGCTGGCGGCGGATCGGCAACCCTGTCTATGGGTCAGGCTGCTGCGCGCTTTGGTCTTTCTCTGGTGCGCGCGCTGCAAGGCGAGAAGGACGTGGTGGAATGTGCCTACGTTGAAGGTGACGGCCAGTATGCGCGCTTCTTCTCTCAGCCGCTGCTGCTGGGTAAAAACGGCGTGGAAGAGCGCAAGTCTATCGGCAAACTGAGCGCGTTTGAACAGAATGCGCTGGAAGGTATGCTGGATACGCTGAAAAAAGATATCGCCCTGGGCGAAGAGTTCGTTAACAAGTAAGCGCTTTTGTGCAGGCCGGATAAGACGCGTTTGCGTCGCCGTCAGGCCTGGCGATAATGCCGGATGGCGGTGTAAACACCTTATCTGGCCTACAAGTTAACCGAGACACAGTAAAAAACCGGAGATGACTCCGGTTTTTTTATTACGTTAATTTGTCGCCGGGTATTCCTGAATGGTGACCTGGAGCGTCAGCTTTTTATCGTCACGCATCACAATCACCGGGATCACCGAACCTGGACGTATTTCAGCAACCTGATCCATGGTCTCCAGAGCGGAAACGGCAGGTTTGTTGTTGACTGAAATGATCACATCATTGACCTGAATACCCGCCTGTGCAGCCGGGCCATCCGGCGACACTTCATTGACCACAATCCCCTGGATTTGATCCATCCCGGCGCCCTGCGCATGCAGCGGCGCGATTTCTCGCCCACCGATGCCGATATAACCGCGAATCACGCGACCATCGCGGATCAGCTTATCCATAATCTTGGTCGCTAACTGGAACGGGATTGCAAAACCGATCCCTTCCGGCGTCTCGCCGTCGTTACTCTTATCAAATGACAGGGTGTTAATGCCCATCAGTTCGCCCAGCGAGTTAACCAGCGCTCCGCCGGAGTTACCGTGGTTGATGGAGGCGTCCGTTTGCAGGAAGTTTTGTCGTCCGGTTGGGTTCAGACCGATACGCCCGGTGGCGCTGATGATCCCCTGAGTAATGGTCTGCCCCAGGTTATACGGGTTGCCGATGGCCAGAACCACATCACCAATATGCGGTGAGCGTTTCGTGTTGATCGGGATTGTCGGCAGACCGCCCGTGGCATTAATCTTTAACACCGCCAGATCCGTCAGCGTATCCGAACCAACCAGCAGCGCTTCAAACACGCGTCCATCCTGTAGGGCGACGATGATCTGATCCGCATCGTTGATCACATGCTTATTGGTGATGATGTAACCGCGCTGATCCATGATCACGCCCGATCCCAGCGTACGGATCTCAAGCTGATTATGCGTGGTGCTGTTCATACTGCGGTTATAAACGTTGACGACGGCAGGCGCGGCGCGGCGAACCGCCGAATTATAGCTGGCTGGCGTCTCATCCGCGCTGTCGAATTGCGGTGTGGTCAGGGTATTTATTTTGCGCAGCGAGGGCATGGCCGCCAACAGAATGGCACCCACAATAAGACCAATTGCGACCGAACGTAAGATCTTCACAAACATGATGGAGGCGTCATTAAAAAAGGGAACGGCAGCAGCATACCACGAGTTAACCGGACATCGCACGTGGGGCTGATGTCCGGTTAACGATGACTTAACGCAGGAGCAGGTAAATGTTCTCGTTACCGCGTACGACCTGTAGCGCAATAATCGACGGTTTCGCTTCCAGCACTTTGCGCATTTCCGCAATCGAGTGCACGCGATCGCGGTTAACGCTAATGATCACGTCATCTTTGTGCAAACCGGCCTGGGCGGCGGGACTGCTTTTTTCAACGTTATCAATTTTGATTCCTTTATTGCCGTCTTTTAACTGACCATCGCTCAGCGTTGCGCCCTGCAATGCCGGGGCGATCATCTCCGCGCTGGCGGAGGATGACGTGCTGGTGTCGAGGGTGACTTCGACTTCCAGCGGTTTGCCGTCGCGTAACAGACCGAGCTTCACTTTCGTGCCGGGTTCCGTCGTTGCGATGCGTGAGCGCAGTTCGGCAAAGCTGCTCAGCGGCTTGCCGTTGAGACTGGTGATCACGTCGCCGGATTTCACACCCGCTTTCGCGGAACCTGAACCCGGGAGCACTTCGCTGATGAACGCCCCGCGCTGTACATCCAGCTTGAAGGCTTTGGCGATATCGGCGGTCAATTCCATGCCTTTAATTCCCAGCAGGCCGCGTTTAATTTCACCAAACTGAATCAGCTGTTGCGCCAGCGTGCGCGCCATATTACTCGGAATCGCAAACCCAATGCCGATGCTACCGCCGCCAGGCGCCAGAATAGCGGTGTTGATGCCGATCAGCTCGCCGTTGAGATTCAGCAGCGCGCCGCCGGAGTTGCCGCGGTTAATCGAGGCGTCGGTCTGAATAAAGTTTTCCAGCCCTTCCAGATTCAGCCCGCTCCGGCCAAGCGCGGAGACAATGCCGGAGGTGGCGGTTTGCCCCAGACCAAACGGGTTGCCTACCGCGACGGCAAAGTCGCCGACGCGCAGTTTGTCGGAGTCGGCGATGGCGATTTGCGTCAGGTTGCTGGCGTTCTGGATTTGCAGCAGCGCGATGTCGCTCTGGTCGTCGCTGCCGATCAGTTTAGCGTCAAACTCGCGTCCGTCATTTAACTGAACGCTGATCTTCTGTGCCTGATTAATGACATGGTTATTGGTCAGAACGTAGCCTTTGGCGGCGTCAATGATGACGCCCGACCCCAGCCCTTCGAACGGCTGAGAGGGTTGATCAGGCAACTCGTCGCCAAAAAACTTTTTAAACTCTTCTGGAACCTTCTGACTTTGGGTCGCGGTTCCCTCAACCTTCACGCTAATCACGGCCGGCAGCACTTTTTCCAGCATTGGCGCGAGACTGGGGAGCGCCGCCTGACCGGGAATCTGCGCGGGTATCGATGCGACGGCCTGAAACGGTGCCGAGAGCGTTAACCCGACACTTAACGCTAATGCACTTAACAACGGGATTTGTTTTTTCATGGAGCCTGCTCTCGTACCTTGAGTGAACGGAAAGACGATTCAAAACAGTTTGATGTTATTGAATTTTCGGCCTGGTAACAATGAGGTTAATGACTAAATAATAGCTGGGACAGGAGAGAAGAGACGGGCGCAATCGCTGCGCCCGAAAAATTTCTTAACGATGTGCGATTAGTCGCGTTTTGCGCCACTACGCAGCAGGCCGGAAGCGCCTTCGGAATAGTCACGCGGCATCTGGACCGGCGCCTGATCGTTACTGGCTTCAGACTCCGCCAGACGGTTACGGAACGGGTTCGATTCCGCAGACAGTTCCGGCAGCAGGCTGCTGGAGCTTTTCGCCATGTGCTGATACAGCTGACGATAATCATGCGCCATGGTATCCAGCAGCTCGGCGCTGCGGGCAAAGTGGCTGACCAGCTCTTCACGATACTCTTCCAGCTCAGCTTTATTCTTTTCCAGTTCGTACTGCAATGCCTGCTGTTGGCGTAATTTACGATTACCAAAACGCATGGCTACGGCACCAATGATGATACCGACGACTAACCCAATTAGCGCATATTCCCAGGTCATGAACATCTCCCGTTGTCTTTTGTTTCCGTAGGGTGTTGGCTTTAGGCTCCATGCCTGCGCCTGATTATGCCACTATAACCGCTAATCCCGTAGAAGTGGAATCCCGTGTTTATATCACGTAATGTAGAACGGCCTTTTTTTCGTCAGCCGTGAACGTCGGCACATCGATTTTCAAGGAATAACAATAACATCATGCAAAGCATTTCCCCCACATCGCGTTACCTTCAGGCCCTCAATGATGGCAGCCATCAACCCGACGACGTGCAAAAAGATGCGGTCAACCGGCTGGAGTCGATTTACCAGGCGCTGAGCGCCAAAACGCCCCCGGCGCCGCAAACCGGCGGACTGATGGCCCGTTTCGGTAAACTGCTTGGCAAACGTGAACCGTCAGCGAATGCGCCGGTGCGTGGTCTGTATATGTGGGGCGGGGTCGGGCGAGGGAAAACCTGGCTGATGGATCTCTTCTATCATAGTCTGCCGGGCGAGCGGAAACAGCGTCTGCATTTCCACCGCTTTATGCTGCGCGTGCATGAGGAGCTGACGGCGCTACAGGGGCAGACCGACCCGCTGGAGATTATTGCCGATCGTTTCAAAGCCGAAACGGATGTGCTCTGCTTTGATGAGTTTTTTGTTTCCGACATCACCGACGCGATGCTGCTTGGCGGCTTAATGAAAGCGCTGTTTGCCCGCGGCATTACCCTGGTGGCGACTTCGAACATCCCGCCGGATGAGCTGTACCGCAATGGTCTGCAACGTACCCGCTTCCTTCCGGCTATCGACGCTATCAAAGCGCATTGCGACATTATGAATGTGGATGCCGGGGTGGATTATCGTCTGCGCACGCTGACGCAGGCGCATCTGTGGCTTTCGCCGCGTAATAACGAAACGCAGCAACAGATGGATAAACTCTGGCTGGCGCTGGCCGGTGCGAAACGTGAGAATGCGCCAACGCTGGAGGTGAATCATCGTCCGTTACCGACGATGGGGGTGGAAAACCAGACGCTGGCGGTCTCCTTCATCACCTTATGCGTGGACGCTCGCAGCCAGCATGACTATATTGCGCTGTCGCGCCTGTTCCACACGGTTCTGCTGTTTGATGTACCGGTCATGACGCCGCTGATGGAAAGCGAAGCGCGCCGTTTTATCGCGCTGGTGGATGAATTCTACGAGCGCCATGTGAAGCTGGTGGTGAGCGCCGACGCGCCTTTATATGAGATCTATCAGGGCGAACGCCTGAAGTTTGAGTTCCAGCGCTGTTTGTCGCGTTTGCAGGAGATGCAGAGCGAGGAGTATCTGAAACGCTCGCATATGCCGTAGGCCGGATAAGGCGTTTCTCCGCCATCCGGCGCAGGTTGCCTGGTGGCGCTTCGCTTATCAGACCGGCAGAAATGCCCCGCACAAAACCCATTGCAAATCACAAAAAGGGGTCGATCTTTGCCCCTGACTTCTCTATAATCCTGCGACCCCACGTTACAAGAAAGTTTTTTTCCCAAAACTTTTTGTGTGCTGGCATTGGCTATTCGAAGGGGTAGGTTTGCCGGACTTTGTCGTGTGAACCTCAACAATTGAAAACGTTTGGGTGTTCACCAACGTGTAACTATCTATTGGGTAAGCTTTTAATGAAAACTTTTACAGCTAAACCAGAAACCGTAAAACGCGACTGGTACGTTGTTGACGCGACCGGTAAAACTCTGGGCCGTCTGGCTACTGAACTGGCTCTTCGCCTGCGCGGTAAGCACAAAGCGGAATACACTCCGCACGTCGATACCGGTGATTACATCATCGTTCTGAACGCTGACAAAGTTGCTGTAACCGGCAACAAGCGTACTGACAAAGTGTACTATCACCACACCGGTCACATCGGTGGTATCAAACAAGCGACCTTTGAAGAGATGATTGCTCGCCGTCCTGAGCGTGTGATTGAAATCGCGGTTAAAGGCATGCTGCCAAAAGGCCCGCTGGGTCGTGCTATGTTCCGTAAACTGAAAGTTTACGCTGGCAACGAGCACAACCACGCGGCACAGCAACCGCAAGTTCTTGACATCTAATCGGGATTATAGGCAATGGCTGAAAATCAATACTACGGCACTGGTCGCCGCAAAAGTTCCGCAGCTCGCGTGTTCATCAAACCGGGCAACGGCAAAATCGTTATCAACCAACGTTCTCTGGAACAGTACTTCGGTCGTGAAACTGCCCGCATGGTAGTTCGTCAGCCGCTGGAACTGGTCGACATGGTTGAGAAACTGGATCTGTACATCACTGTTAAAGGTGGTGGTATCTCTGGTCAGGCTGGTGCGATCCGTCACGGTATCACCCGCGCTCTGATGGAGTACGACGAGTCTCTGCGTTCTGAACTGCGTAAAGCTGGCTTCGTTACTCGTGACGCTCGTCAGGTTGAACGTAAGAAAGTCGGTCTGCGTAAAGCACGTCGTCGTCCGCAGTTCTCCAAACGTTAATGGGTTTCTGCTCCGGCAGATTACCATTGGCGAAAAAACCCGCTTCGGCGGGTTTTTTTATGGAAAAAATGCGCGTGTGTCCAAAGTAATCCTCTGATTGCCACCTCTTTTTCCCCATTTCCAGAATCGACTCACCACAAAGGTCACAAAATCTGGTAAACTATCATCCAATTTTCTGCCCAAATAACGGGTATTGTTCATTTTTTGTTTGCTTTTTGAACAATGATGACTTTTCCGCAGGCGGGTGACATAACTTCTGGCTGGCCACGCGGTGGCTGGTAGCAGTAAAAATTCTGAATATACCTGGAGGTTTTCATGGCTGTCGCTGCCAACAAACGTTCGGTAATGACGCTGTTTTCTGGTCCTACTGACATCTATAGCCATCAGGTCCGCATTGTGCTGGCGGAGAAAGGTGTTAGTTTCGAGATCGAGCATGTGGAGAAGGATAACCCACCTCAGGATCTGATTGACCTCAACCCGAGTCAGAGCGTACCGACCCTGGTGGATCGTGAGCTGACCCTGTGGGAATCTCGCATCATTATGGAATACCTGGATGAGCGTTTCCCTCATCCGCCGCTGATGCCGGTTTACCCGGTTGCGCGTGGCGAAAGCCGCCTGTACATGCACCGTATCGAAAAAGACTGGTACACGCTGATGAACGTCATCGTGAACGGGTCCGCTTCTGAAGCTGACGTTGCGCGTAAACAACTGCGTGAAGAGTTGCAGGCGATCGCGCCTGTGTTTGGTCAAAAACCGTATTTCCTGAGCGATGAGTTCAGCCTGGTTGATTGCTATCTGGCGCCGCTGCTGTGGCGTTTGCCGCAACTGGGTATTGAGTTCAGTGGTGCGGGCGCTAAAGAGCTGAAAGGCTATATGACCCGCGTCTTTGAACGTGACTCGTTCCTCGCTTCTTTAACTGAAGCTGAACGTGAAATGCGCCTCGGTCGGGGTTAATCAGTATGGATTTGTCACAGCTATCCCCACGCCGTCCATATTTGCTGCGTGCATTCTATGAATGGTTGCTGGATAACCAGCTCACGCCGCACCTGGTGGTGGATGTGACGCTGCCTGGTGTGCATGTCCCTATGGAATATGCGCGCGACGGGCAAATTGTTCTGAACATTGCTCCCCGTGCGGTTGGCAATCTGGAGTTGGCCAACGACGAAGTGCGTTTCAACGCGCGCTTTGGCGGCGTCCCGCGCCAGGTCTCCGTACCGCTGGCTGCGGTACTGGCGATCTATGCGCGTGAAAACGGCGCAGGCACAATGTTTGAACCTGAAGCCGCTTACGATGAAGACGTCGCCAGCTTAAATGATGACGATGTAACGCCGGGCGCGGAGAGCGAAACGGTCATGTCCGTGATTGATGGTGATAAGCCCGATCATGACGATGACAACAATCCTGATGACGATCCGCCGCCGCCGCGTGGTGGTCGACCCGCATTACGCGTAGTGAAGTAACCAAGACAGACAGGCCCTGAGGGCCTGTTTTTTTTCACGCCTGCCACGATTTCACCCCACTTTCGATCCTGTGATAGGATGGCTTTAGTTGCTGTTTTCCTCGACGATTTACATAATGGACGCTATGAACGCATTTGATTCGCAAGCAGAAAATTCTCCGCCAACCATCGGCCGTAGTTTGCGCAGCCGTCCGCTGGCGCGTAAAAAACTGTCGGAAATGGTAGAAGAAGAACTGGAGCAGATGATTCGTCGCGGTGAATTCGGCGAAGGGGAGCAGCTGCCGTCTGAGCGGGAGTTGATGACCTTCTTCAACGTGGGCCGCCCATCGGTGCGTGAAGCGCTTGCCGCGCTCAAGCGTAAAGGTCTGGTGCAAATCAATAACGGCGAACGCGCCCGCGTGTCGCGGCCTTCTGCTGATACCATCATCAGCGAACTTTCCGGCATGGCGAAAGATTTCCTCTCGCATCCCGGCGGTATCGCCCACTTTGAGCAACTGCGCCTGTTCTTTGAATCAAGCCTTGTGCGCTATGCGGCGGAACACGCGACGGATGAGCAAATTGATCTGCTGGCGAAAGCCCTGGAGATCAATAGCCAGTCGCTGGACGATAATGCGCTCTTCATTCGTTCCGACGTCGAGTTTCACCGCGTGCTGGCGGAAATCCCCGGCAATCCGATCTTCATGGCGATTCATGTCGCGCTGCTGGACTGGCTGATCGCTGCGCGTCCTGCGGTCTCCGGGCAGGAATTACATGAGCATAATAGCGTGAGCTATCAAGAGCATATCGCTATTGTCGATGCTATTCGTCGGCGCGATCCCGATGAAGCTGACCGCGCGCTGCAAACCCACCTCAATAGCGTATCCGCCACCTGGCACGCCTTCGATCAAAAGAAAAAATTGCGTTAGCGATCGCGATCCTGACGATCGTTTAGTGAAGTAGATCGCACTCTGTGCGTTCTGTACTGGGGTGCTGCTTATTTGATCTGGTATAACAGGTATAAAGGTATGTAGTCAGATAACACTAATCATCGACAGAGGTCGTTATGGCAAAAGATTTACGAGGCGTAATGCCAGCGTTGTTAACTCCTTTTGATAACCAGCAGAAACTGGATATTGAGAGCCTGCGCCGTCTGGTGCGTTTCAACATTGCGCAGGGCATTGATGGGCTGTACGTCGGCGGCTCGACCGGGGAAGCGTTCGTTCAGAGCCGCGCAGAAAGGGAGCAGGTCCTGGAAATTGTGGCGGAAGAGGCGAAGGGCAAAGTGACGCTGATTGCCCATGTCGGTACGGTCAGTACCGAAGAGAGCCAGCAACTGGCCAGCGCGGCGCATCGTTACGGTTTTGATGCCGTTTCTGCCGTGACGCCGTTTTATTATCCGTTTAGCTTTGAAGAGCATTGCGATCACTACCGCGCCATTATCGATTCCGCTGAAGGATTACCGATGGTGGTGTACAACATTCCTGCGCTGAGCGGCGTGAAGCTGACGCTGGAGCAAATCAACACGCTGGTTACGCTGCCCGGCGTTGGCGCGCTGAAACAAACCTCCGGCGATCTCTATCAGATGGAGCAGATCCGCCGTGCGCATCCTGATCTGGTGCTCTACAACGGTTATGACGAAATCTTCGCTTCTGGTCTGCTGGCAGGCGCAGACGGGGGAATCGGCAGCACTTACAACATTATGGGCTGGCGTTATCAGGGGATTGTTAAGGCCTTGCAGGAAGGCGATGTAGCGAAAGCGCAGCATCTGCAAACCGAGTGCAATAAGGTCATCGATCTGCTCATTAAAACCGGCGTGTTCCGTGGGCTGAAAACGGTGCTGCACTACATGGATGTGGTCTCCGTACCGCTGTGCCGTAAGCCGTTTGCGCCGGTTGATGAGAAGTATCTGCCTGAACTGAAAGCGCTGGCGCAGCAGTTAATGCAAGAACGCGGTTGACCGGTTGCCGGATAGCGCTAACGCTTATCCGGCCTACAAAATATGAAACGTAGGCCGGGTAAGGCGCGGCGAAGCCGCCATCCGGCAAAGCGACAATAAAAATCGTCGGGAGAATGAAAAATGAGTACTTCTACCCAGAATATCCCGTGGTATCGCCATCTCAACCGGGCGCAGTGGCGGGCATTTTCCGCCGCCTGGCTGGGATATTTGCTTGATGGTTTTGATTTTGTGTTGATTGCTCTTGTTCTGACGGAAGTGCAGGGCGAGTTTGGGTTAACGACGGTTCAGGCGGCCAGTCTGATCTCGGCGGCGTTTATTTCCCGCTGGTTTGGCGGGCTGATGTTAGGCGCAATGGGTGACCGCTATGGCCGACGTCTGGCGATGGTCACCAGTATCATTCTTTTTTCTATGGGGACGCTGGCCTGCGGTTTTGCGCCCGGCTATACCACCATGTTTATCGCCCGTCTGGTGATCGGTATGGGAATGGCGGGCGAATATGGCTCCAGCGCCACCTATGTCATTGAAAGCTGGCCGAAGCACTTACGTAATAAAGCCAGTGGATTCCTGATTTCCGGTTTCTCCGTCGGGGCGGTTGTGGCGGCGCAGGTTTACAGCCTGGTGGTTCCGGTCTGGGGCTGGCGCGCGCTGTTCTTCATTGGCATTCTGCCGATCATTTTCGCGCTCTGGCTGCGTAAAAACATCCCTGAAGCGGAAGACTGGAAAGAGAAGCACGAAGGCAAAGCGCCGGTGCGCACGATGGTGGACATCCTCTACCGGGGTGAACATCGCGTCGTCAATGTGCTGATGACGATCGTCGCCGCAACCGCACTGTGGTTCTGCTTTGCGGGCGACCTGCAAAACGCGGCGATTGTGGCGGTGTTAGGGTTACTGTGCGCCGTTATCTTCATCAGTTTTATGGTGCAAAGCAGCGGCAAGCGCTGGCCAACGGGCGTGATGCTGATGATCGTGGTGCTCTTTGCTTTCCTCTATTCATGGCCGATTCAGGCGCTGCTGCCAACGTATCTGAAAACTGAACTGGCTTACGATCCGCACACCGTTGCGCAGGTGCTTTTCTTTAGCGGCTTTGGGGCGGCAGTCGGCTGCTGCGTGGGCGGTTTCCTCGGCGACTGGCTGGGTACGCGTAAAGCCTACGTTTGCAGTTTGCTGGCTTCCCAGGTGCTGATCATTCCGGTATTTGCGATTGGCGGCGCAAACGTCTGGGTACTGGGTCTGCTACTGTTTTTCCAGCAGATGCTGGGGCAGGGGATCTCCGGGGTCTTACCGAAACTCATTGGCGGTTATTTTGATACCGACCAGCGAGCGGCAGGTCTGGGCTTTACCTATAACGTTGGCGCACTGGGCGGCGCGCTGGCCCCTATTATAGGGGCGCTGATCGCACAGCGCCTGGATCTGGGCACCGCGCTGGGATCGCTCTCCTTCAGCCTGACCTTTGTGGTGATCCTGTTGATTGGGCTGGATATGCCGTCTCGCGTACAGCGCTGGCTGCGTCCTGAAGCATTACGTATGCATGATGCTATCGACGGAAAACCGTTCAGCGGGGCCGTGCCGTTTGGCGGCGACAAAAGCGCCTTTGTAAAAACCAAAAGCTGATGAGGCTTGCCCGGCCAGTTTGCCGGGCGACCTGCGTAAGGAAGTGGATATGTCGTTACTTGAACAACTGGATAAAAACATTGCCGCCAATGGCGGGTTGATTGTCTCCTGCCAGCCGGTTCCTGGCAGCCCGCTCGATAAACCGGACATCGTGGCTGCGATGGCGCTGGCGGCGGAGCAGGCTGGCGCCGTCGCGCTACGCATTGAAGGCGTGGACAATTTGCGGGCGACCCGTGCGCTGGTCTCCGTACCGATTATCGGTATTCTCAAGCGTGACCTTGACGACTCCCCGGTACGCATCACGCCATTCCTTGAGGATGTGGATGCGCTGGCACAGGCCGGGGCGGATATTATTGCGGTTGACGGTACTGACCGTGTACGTCCGGCGACCGTCGATGCGCTGCTGGCGCGTATTCATCAGCACCAGTTGCTGGCGATGACCGACTGCTCGTCACTGGAGGATGGCTTAGCCTGTCAGCGGCGTGGCGCGGAAATTATCGGCACCACGCTGTCGGGATACACCACGCCGGACACGCCGGACGAACCTGACCTCGCGCTGGTCAAAGTCCTGCATGATGCCGGATGCCGGGTGATTGCCGAGGGGCGTTACAACACGCCGGCACAGGCCGCTGAAGCCATGCGTCACGGCGCGTGGGCGGTGACGGTGGGATCTGCCATTACGCGGCTGGAACATATTTGTCAGTGGTACAACACGGCATTGAAAAAGGCGACGTCATGAGCACGCTGGCGATCGATATTGGCGGCACCAAGCTGGCTGCCGCGCGGGTGGATGATGATTTACGCATCCGCGAACGACGTGAATTGCCGACCCCCGCCAGCAAAACGCCGGATGCGCTGCGAGAGGCGCTAAAAGTGCTGGTTGAACCGCTGCAAACGACCGCGCAGCGGGTGGCGATAGCCTCTACCGGCATTATCAGAGAAGGCGCGCTACTGGCGATAAATCCGCATAACCTGGGTGGTCTGCTGCATTTTCCGTTGGTGCAGACGTTAGAAGATCTTACCGGTCTGCCGACGCTGGCGGTGAATGACGCGCAGGCGGCGGCATGGGCGGAATACCATGCCCTTACGTCTGATGTCCGCGATATGGTGTTTATTACCGTGTCGACCGGCGTTGGCGGCGGCGTGGTGAGCGACGGCAGATTGCTCACCGGGATGAGCGGTCTGGCCGGGCATCTGGGGCATACTCTGGCCGATCCGCAGGGGCCGGTTTGCGGTTGCGGCCGACGCGGCTGTGTGGAGGCTATCGCCTCAGGACGCGGCATCGCGGCAGCGGCGCAGGGTTCCCTGGCCGGGTGCGACGCCAGAACTGTCTTTGCACATGCGGCGGCCGGGAACGAACAGGCTGTGCGTCTGGTTCAGCACTCCGCGCAGGTTGTCGCGCGGTTAATTGCCGATGTTAAAGCGACAACGGATTGCCAGCAGGTGGTTATTGGCGGCAGCGTAGGGTTAGCTGAGGGATATCTGGCGCAGGTACGCCACTTTCTGGCGCAGGAACCAGCGGTTTATCAGGTGGCGTTGAGCGCAGCGCATTACCGACATGACGCGGGGCTACTGGGTGCCGCGTTGTTAGCTCAGGGAGATAAATGATGTTGATGGGAGAAATTCAGTCGTTACCGTCTGCCGGGCTGCATCCGGTATTGCTGGATGCGTTAACCCTGGCGCTGGCGGCAAGGCCGCAGGAGAAAACGCCCGGGCGCTACGAATTGCAGGGCGACGATGTGTTTATGAATGTGATGCAGTTTGCCACGCAGTCGCCGCAGGAGAAAAAAGCGGAGCTGCATGTGCAGTACATCGACATTCAGCTGTTATTGACGGGTGAGGAGCGCATTCTGTTCGGCGTAGTCGGGTCAGCGCGCGAATGCGAGGAGCTGCATGGTGAAGAGGATTACCAGCTTTGCCGCCGTATCCATGAACAGCAGTCCATTACGCTGACACCGGGGATGTTCTCCGTGTTTATGCCGGGGGAACCCCATAAGCCCGGGTGTATGGCTGGCGAGTCAGGGGAGATTAAGAAAGCTGTGGTGAAGGTGCGCGCCAGCTTATTAGAGGCATGAAAATACCGGATGGTTTATAGCCATCCGGTGTAACGCTTTATATCTCCCGATAGTGCATAATCCCGTCAGTCGAGTTGTTGAAAATTCAGCTCGTGACGCAGTGCTTTTCCTGATGTGCAAAGTAAATTGGTTATTCAGTTGATTCAACTTGCTGTGCAGTCAGTGCTATTTGTGAACGAATGAGCTCATCTGCCAGTAGTTTTTCGTCAGGCAACTGCACTTTGTACTCGCTCGCCATGATGGTATTCGGCAGGCCGTTTAGCGCGTAATGCGCTTCCCCCACGCCTTTTCCTGCGCACAAAACCAACCCGACGGGCGGGTTTTCTCCCGGCATTGTCCAGTGCTCTTTGGCATAGTTCAGGTACATATTCATCTGCCCGGCATCCGCATAACTGAATTTGCCGACCTTCAGGTCAACGAGCAACAGGCAACGCAAGCGGCGATGGAAGAACAACAGATCGACGCGGAACCAGCTATCGTCTATGCGTAATCGGCGCTGGCGGCCGACAAAAGCAAAATCGTCACCAAGCTCCAGCATAAAGTCCATCAGGTGACTGAGCAGCGCCTCTTCGAGATCCGACTCGGAATACTCGTCCTTCAGGTTAAGAAATTCCAGAATGAACGGGTCGCGTATGGCTCGCTCCGGCAAGACTGTTGGCTCGGCGGGCGCAGGCTGCTGCAACATGGCGGATTTGTCATGGGACAGTAGCGTCCGTTCGTAGAACTGGGTGGAGATTTGCCGATCGAGTTGCCGCACAGACCAGCCGTTACGTAGCGTCTCTTTCTCGTAAAAAGTGCGGGCATCGGGATTTTTTACCGATAGTAAACGCACGTAAGCTGACCAGGGAAGCGGAAAAACTTTAGCGAGTTGTATCAAATGTGAAGATTCCGCAGACACTGTCTGCGGAATTTCAATATACTGAAAACATAGATAAAATGTTCTCATTTGCCACAGATTCCTGGTGGAAAATCCACGCTTATAGCGCTGGCTTAAATCTGCGGATAACCGCTCAATGAGTTGAATACCATAAGCCGCTCGTGCTTCGCCGCCTTGTTCAAACTCGACAATTCTCCTGCCGATTTCCCAGTAGGTTGCCGTCATCAAAGCATTAATACTGCGGACGGCCTCGGTATGGGCATTGTCCACTAATCGAATAATACCGTCATGGATTTGCTGATAATCGTCAGCGTGTTGAAGTGGTGTTGGTACAGTCATGTCATCCCTGGCGCGATAGTTGCGAAATGAAAAATATATCGCTACCAATACGCTTCAGGCATATCCCGGTCAATCCAGGAGAGGTGTATTACATTGAGTTACAGCCGTATTTGCGAGCGGCTTTCGAAGAATGAATTCGCATATATTTAGCAGAGAAATATTGGCTCCCCATCCATCAGCGTCAGGCTGTGGCAGGGGAGCCAGAAGTATTACACTTCCAGGTAATTCAGGATACCGTCTGCCGCTTTACGGCCTTCGGCAATTGCCGTGACCACCAGATCCGAGCCTCGCACGATGTCGCCACCGGCGAAGATTTTCGGGTTGCTGGTCTGGAAGGCGTTTTCATTACCTTCCGGCGCGATAATCCGCCCCTGGGAGTCCAGCTCCACGCTGTGTTTCGCCAGCCACGCCATGCTGTGCGGGCGGAAACCAAACGCCATTACCACCGCATCTGCCGGGATCACATGCTCGGAACCGGCGACGATTTCCGCACGACGACGACCTTTCGCGTCCGGCGCGCCCATTTCGGTACGCACCATCTTCACGCCGCTTACTTTACCGTTGGCATTCACTTCTACGCCCAGCGGCTGCACGTTGAACTGGAATTCGACCCCTTCTTCGCGCGCGTTTTTCACTTCGCGTCTGGAGCCTGGCATGTTCTCTTCGTCACGACGATAGGCGCAGGTGACGTGCGTCGCGCCCTGGCGAACCGAGGTACGCACGCAGTCCATCGCGGTGTCGCCGCCGCCCAGTACCACGACGCGTTTGCCTTCCATACTGACGAACGGTTCGTCAGTGGTTTCGCCAAAGCCCATGATCTGTTTGGTGTTGGCAATCAGGAACGGCAGGGCATCGAACACGCCGTCGGCATCTTCGTTTTCCAGCCCGCCGCGCATTGATTGATAGGTACCAACGCCGAGGAACACCGCA
This sequence comes from Citrobacter sp. TBCP-5362, assembly GCF_005406305.1. NCBI lineage: Bacteria > Pseudomonadati > Pseudomonadota > Gammaproteobacteria > Enterobacterales > Enterobacteriaceae > Citrobacter > Citrobacter sp. TBCP-5362. The sequence continues at coordinate 510,366 of NZ_CP040234.1, forward strand.
TCGTACTCTGCCAGCAAGTCGTCCAGCTGCACGTCGCGACCCACTTCGGTATTCAGTTTGAACTCAATGCCCATGCCGGTGAAGATCTCACGACGGCGGGTCATCACCTCTTTTTCCAGCTTGAAAGCCGGGATACCGAACGTCAGCAAACCGCCGATTTCCGGGTGACGGTCAAAGACCACCGCCTTCACGCCGTTACGGGTGAGTACGTCGGCACAGGCCAGCCCTGCCGGGCCCGCGCCGATAATCGCCACGCGTTTGTCGGTCTGACGCACGCCAGTCATGTCCGGGCGCCAGCCCATTTCGAACGCTTTATCGTTGATATAACGCTCGATGTTGCCGATAGTCACTGCGCCGAACTCGTCGTTGAGCGTACAGGAGCCCTCGCACAAACGATCCTGCGGGCAGACGCGGCCGCACACTTCCGGCAGCGTGTTGGTCTGGTGAGACAACTCCGCCGCTTCGAAAATACGTCCTTCGTTCGCCAGCTTCAGCCAGTTCGGGATGTAGTTATGTACCGGGCACTTCCACTCGCAGTACGGGTTGCCGCAGGAGAGGCAGCGATCCGCCTGCGCTTTGGCCTGGCCTTCGGAAAACGGTTCGTAAATTTCAACAAACTCGATTTTGCGGATCTTCAGCGCCTTCTTCGGCGGATCAACACGTTGCAGGTCGATAAATTGGTATACGTTCTGACTCATTGCTCTACCCCTTACTGCGCCTGCACACGCAGCTCAGCTGCGCTACGACTACGGTGACCCAACAGTGCTTTCACATCACTGGACTTCGGCTTAACCAGCGCGAATTTGGTTGAGAATACTGACCAGTTAGCCAGGATCTCTTCACCGCGCTGAGAACCGGTATGCTGCACATGCTCGGTAATCAGACCGCGCAGATGTTCTTCGTGGATGGCCAGGTCATCGACGTTCAGCACTTCCACCAGCTCCGGGTTCACGCGTTTGCGGAACTCGCCGTCTTCATCCAGCACGTAGGCGAAGCCGCCCGTCATGCCAGCACCGAAGTTAACGCCCGTTTTGCCCAGTACACAGACAATACCGCCCGTCATGTATTCACAGCCGTTGTCGCCAATGCCTTCTACCACGGTGATGGCCCCGGAGTTACGTACTGCGAAACGTTCGCCCGCGCGGCCCGCCGCATACAGACGACCGCCGGTCGCGCCGTACAGACAGGTATTGCCGATGATGCTGGCCTCATGACTGCGAAACGCTGAACCCACCGGAGGACGCACCGCCAGCAGACCGCCCGCCATGCCTTTACCGACGTAGTCGTTGGCATCGCCCGTCAAATACAGCTCCACGCCGCCCGCGTTCCAGACGCCGAAGCTCTGACCTGCGGTGCCGCTGAAGTGTGCCTTGATCGGGTCAGAGGCCAGCCCCTGATCGCCATGCGTCTGAGCGATATAGCCAGAGAGCGACGCGCCCACGGAGCGGTCGGTGTTGCGAATGTCGAACCAGAAGGTTTTGCTCTGGCGCTCATCGACGAACGGCTTCGCCTGTTGCAGCAGTTGCGCGTTCAGCACGCCGTTATCAAACGGCGGGTTATGCTCGGTGCAGTACAGCGCTTTACCCGGATGAGGCTCAGCGGTTTCCAGCAGTCGGGACAGTTCCAGCTTCTGCTGCTTAGCGGTAAACCCTTCCAGCTCTTTCAGTAGGTCGGTACGGCCAATCAGATCCACCAGACGCTTCACGCCAAGCTGCGCCATCAGCTCGCGGGTTTCGCGGGCGATAAACTCAAAGTAGTTGGTCACTTTGAACGGCAGGCCGTGGTAGTGGTTCTTACGCAGTTTGTCATCCTGAGTCGCCACGCCCGTCGCGCAGTTGTTCAGGTGGCAAATACGCAGGTATTTACAGCCCAGCGCCACCATCGGGCCGGTGCCGAAGCCAAAGCTTTCCGCGCCGAGAATCGCCGCTTTGATGATGTCGAGGCCGGTTTTCAGGCCGCCGTCCACCTGCAAACGGATCTTGTGACGCAGACCGTTAGCCACCAGCGCCTGCTGGGTTTCCACCAGGCCCAGCTCCCACGGACAGCCCGCATATTTCACGGAGGAGAGCGGGCTGGCGCCGGTGCCGCCGTCATATCCGGCGATAGTGATCAGGTCTGCATAGGCTTTCGCCACGCCGGTAGCGATGGTGCCGACGCCCGGTTCAGAAACCAGCTTCACGGAGATCATCGCTTTCGGGTTGACCTGTTTCAGGTCGAAAATCAGCTGCGCCAGATCCTCGATAGAGTAGATATCGTGGTGCGGCGGCGGAGAAATCAGCGTCACGCCCGGTACGGAATAGCGCAGTTTGGCGATGTACGGGGTCACTTTATCGCCCGGCAACTGGCCGCCTTCGCCCGGCTTCGCGCCCTGAGCGACTTTAATCTGAATGACGTCAGCATTAACCAGATACGCTGGCGTTACGCCGAAGCGGCCGGAAGCGACCTGTTTGATGCGCGACACTTTGTTGGTGCCGTAGCGCGCCGGGTCTTCGCCGCCTTCGCCGGAGTTGGAGTTACCGCCGATGCTGTTCATCGCTTCCGCCAGCGCTTCGTGCGCTTCCGGGCTCAGCGCGCCGATGGACATCGCGGCGGTATCGAAGCGTTTAAACAGCTCGTTTGCCGGTTCAACATCGTTGATGCTGATGGCGTTATCGCCAGGATTGAGCGCCAGCAGATCGCGCAGCGTTGCCGCCGGGCGTTCGTTAACAAGCGCGGCATATGCCTGGTAATCGCGGTACTCGCCGCTCTGCACCGCCTGTTGCAGGGTGCGCACCACATCCGGGTTATAGGCGTGGTATTCGCCGCCGTGCACGTATTTCAGCAGGCCGCCCTGATCCAGCGGTTTACGCGCCAGCCAGGCACGTTTCGAGAGGTTCAGCAGATCCTGCTGGAAGTCGGCAAAACCGGCGCCGCCAATGCGGCTGACTACACCCTGGAAGCAGTGGCTCACCACGTCGTCATGCAGACCGACCGCTTCAAACAGTTTGGAGCAGCGGTATGAGGCGATGGTCGAAATGCCCATTTTGGACATGATCTTGTACAGACCTTTATTGATGCCGTTACGGTAGTTCAGCATCACGGTACGGTAGTCTTTGGCGATGGCCTGGGTGTCGATCAGACGGCCCAGCGTTTCATAGGCGAGATACGGATAGATCGCCGTGGCGCCAAAGCCCAGCAGCACGGCAAAGTGGTGCGGGTCACGCGCGCTTGCGGTTTCTACGATGATGTTGGCATCGCAGCGCAGGCTCTTATCCACCAGACGAGTCTGTACCGCCCCGACAGCCATCGGCGCCGGAACCGGTAAACGGTTTTTCCCGATGTTACGGTCAGAGAGCACCAGCAAGACGGTGCCGTTACGCACCATCTGTTCAGCCTTATCGCACAGCGCTTTCACCGTTTCTTCGAGCGAGGTTTCCGTCACATCGAAGGTGATATCCAGCGTATCGGCGCGGTAATGCTCCTCTTTCATGGTAGTGAGCTGTTTGAAATCGGAGTACAGCAGAATTGGCGATTTAAAGCTCAGACGGTGCGCCTGTCCTTCCGCTTCGCAAAAGACGTTCATCTCGCGGCCAATACTGGTGGCCAGCGACATGACGTGCGCTTCACGCAGCGGGTCGATTGGCGGGTTGGTCACCTGCGCAAACTGCTGGCGGAAGTAGTCGTAAATAATGCGCGGCTGGCTGGAAAGCACGGCGAAGGGGGTATCATCACCCATTGAACCGACCGCTTCCTGGCCGTTTTCGCCCAGTACGCGGATGACGGAATCCAGCTCTTCGGCGCTGTAGTTAAACTGTTTCTGATAGCTGGCGAGCATGTCGTCGTCCAGCTCGCGGTTTCCGACCTGATCGTCGGCCAGATCTTCAAACGGCACCAGGCGGCGGACGTTCTTCTCCATCCACTCTTTATACGGATGGCGGCTTTTCAGATCGTCATCGGTTTCCGCAGAGTGCAGGATGCGCCCGCCACGGGTGTCGATCACCATCAGTTCACCGGGGCCGACGCGGCCCTTTTCCACGACTTCGTCAGGCTGGTAGTCCCAGATCCCCACCTCAGAGGCGCAGGTGATCAGTTTATCTTTGGTGATGACGTAGCGCGCCGGACGCAGACCGTTACGGTCGAGGTTACAGGCAGCGAAACGACCGTCGGACATCACGATGCCCGCCGGGCCATCCCACGGCTCCATGTGCATGGAGTTAAAGTCAAAGAAGGCGCGCAGATCCGGGTCCATATCCGGGTTGTTCTGCCATGCGGGCGGCACCAGCAGGCGCATGGCACGCACGATGTCCATCCCGCCTGCCAGCAGCAGTTCCAGCATGTTATCCAGCGAGCTGGAGTCGGAACCGGTCTCGTTGACGAACGGCGCGGCGGATTGTAAATCCGGGATCAGCGGCGTCTGGAATTTATAAGTACGGGCGCGCGCCCACTGACGGTTGCCGGTAATGGTGTTGATTTCGCCGTTGTGCGCCAGGTAGCGGAACGGCTGCGCCAGCGGCCAGCGCGGCACGGTATTGGTGGAGAAGCGCTGGTGGAACAGGCAAATGGCCGATTCCAGACGCAAATCCGCCAGGTCCAGGTAGAAGCGCGGCAGATCCGCCGGCATACACAGACCTTTATAGATGTTCACCAGGTTCGACAGGCTACAAACGTAGAAGTCTTTATCGTCCTGAAGGCGTTTCTCAATGCGGCGACGGGCGATAAACAGGCGGCGTTCCATATCCCGGGGACGCCAGCCCGCAGGCGCGTTAACAAAAATTTGCTCAATACGTGGCAGGGAGGAGAGGGCGATTTCACCGAGGACACCTTCGTTGGTCGGCACATCGCGCCAGCCCACAATCGACAGGGTTTCCCGCTGTAATTCTTCTTCGACGATACGACGTGATGCCGCCGCCAGCTCAGGATCCTTATTCAGGAAGAGCATGCCGACAGCGTAGTTTTTGGCTAAACGCCAGCCGCGCTCTTCTGCAACGATGCGAAAAAAGCGATCGGGTTTTTGCAGCAGCAAACCGCAACCGTCGCCGGTTTTACCGTCAGCGAGGATCGCGCCACGGTGCTGCATACGGGCCAGTGCGTGTATGGCGGTACGCACTACCTTGTGGCTAGGTTCGCCTTCTATGTGGGCGATCAGGCCGAAACCACAGTTATCCCTCTCAAGGGATTTATCGTACAACATATCAGTGAACCTCCCCAGGCTCTGCGGGACTCCCATCCGATACCGATTGCGCACGGGCACAGAAAGAGCGTGGCGACGGGGGTTGCGTATCATACGCTTACCTCGCATTCGCCCTCTTTTATCCTTTTCGCATCGGTAAATACGTTTAAGAGGGAATCTCAATTACTGCATAAATATGATGAGCAGGCTGCTCATCCAGAAAGCTTCCAGCGGATTTCCAACTTATCGGGAATCCACACACAGGTCAAATGGCAATCTTATTTATGCAAAAATGTGCTATGGGTCGATTAACTTTATGAATGTATTGAAAATAATGACTTTTTTACATTGATTTGATGCGGCATAAGCGCGGGGGAGAGTGTGATCTGTCTCACTATCATAACGGCCTGTTAACCCTTATCTCACCTTGATTATCCGTAATGCTTAGCATTTTATGCTGGTTTAAGCGGCGCAGGCATTTCATGATACTGTTTTTTAGCCAGTGTCATCAGAAGATAAAAAAAGTGTGCAGTTATAAGGAAAAGTAATTAGCTATGGAGTGAATGAAATTGCGGTAATTTTGCTTGATTATGCAATAAATAAAAGCCTGCCGGAGCGATTGATCCAGGTCATCGCCGACAAAGGCTAAAAATGGCAGGCTTTGGCCTCTTTTCAAGGCGCGGTCTATCAGATTATGCAGTTACAGAAATTAGTCAATATGTTTGGTGGGGATCTTTCTCGTCGTTATGGGCAAAAAGTTCATAAACTGACGTTGCACGGCGGATTTAGCTGTCCAAACCGCGATGGCACCATCGGACGTGGCGGGTGTACTTTCTGTAATGTCGCCTCTTTCGCCGATGAGGCGCAGCAGTATCGCTCTATTGCCGAACAACTGGCGCATCAGGCGCATCTGGTCAATCGCGCCAAACGTTATCTGGCCTATTTCCAGGCGTACACCAGTACCTTTGCCGAAGTGCAGGTGCTGCGTTCTATGTATCAGCAGGCGGTAAGCCAGACCAGCATTGTCGGGCTGTGTGTCGGGACGCGCCCCGACTGTGTACCGGATGCGGTGCTCGATCTGCTCTGCGAATATAAAGACCAGGGCTATGAAGTGTGGCTGGAACTGGGATTGCAAACCGCGCATGACAAAACGCTGCGCCGTATTAATCGCGGCCATGATTTTGCCTGTTATCAGCGAACCACCCAACTGGCGCGCGAACGCGGGCTGAAAGTGTGCTCGCATCTGATTGTGGGTTTACCCGGCGAAGGGCAGACGGAATGCCTGCAAACGCTGGAGCGCGTGGTGGAAACGGGCGTAGATGGCATTAAGCTGCACCCGCTGCATATTGTAAAAGGCAGCATTATGGCGAAAGCCTGGGAGGCGGGACGCCTGAACGGCATTGCGCTGGAGGCGTATACGCTGACGGCGGGGGAGATGATCCGCCATACGCCGCCGGAGGTTATTTATCATCGCATTTCCGCCAGCGCCCGTCGTCCGACGTTGCTCGCCCCGCTATGGTGTGAGAATCGCTGGACGGGCATGGTGGAGCTGGATCGCTATCTTAACGAACGTGGCGCGCAAGGCTCCGCGCTTGGCACTCCGTGGATTCAGCCGGGGAGCTAACCATCCGTAAGCGTGTATGCCTTATCCGGCCTACCGCCTACCCGATCATTTCACCGATAACCTCCGCATTTATTGCACAATTTTCAGCGTACTGCTCAGAATTGAGTATTATTGTGCGAAGTTGTCGTGAAGGAATCCCCTATGAAGCAAATTCGTATGCTGGCGCAATACTATGTCGACCTGATGATGAAGCTGGGTCTGGTGCGCTTTTCGATGCTGTTGGCATTAGCGCTGGTGGTGCTGGCGATAGTGGTGCAGATGGCAGTTACCATGGTGTTGCATGGTCAGGTCGAAAGTATTGATGTCATCCGCTCCATCTTTTTTGGCCTGTTAATCACGCCCTGGGCCGTCTATTTCTTGTCGGTGGTGGTGGAGCAACTGGAGGAGTCCAGGCAGCGCCTGTCACGGCTGGTACAAAAGCTGGAAGAGATGCGCGAGCGCGATCTCAAACTCACGGTACAACTGAAAGACAATATTGCTCAGCTTAATCAGGAAATTGCCGATCGCGAAAAAGCGGAGGCTGAGCGCCAGTCGACCTTCGAACAGCTAAAAGTGGAAATCAAGGAGCGTGAAGAGACGCAGATTCAGCTTGAACAGCAATCCTCTTTCTTACGCTCTTTCCTCGATGCGTCGCCGGATTTGGTTTTTTATCGCAATGAAGATAAAGAGTTTTCCGGCTGTAACCGCGCGATGGAACTGCTGACCGGCAAGAGTGAAAAACAGCTCGTCCATTTAAAACCGGCTGACGTCTATTCCCCCGAAGCGGCGGAAAAAGTGATTGAGACCGACGAAAAAGTCTTCCGCCATAACGTCTCGCTGACCTATGAACAGTGGCTCGATTACCCGGACGGGCGCAAAGCGTGCTTTGAAATTCGCAAGGTGCCCTATTACGACCGCGTTGGTAAACGTCATGGCCTGATGGGCTTTGGGCGCGATATTACGGAACGTAAGCGTTATCAGGACGCGCTTGAACGCGCCAGCCGCGACAAGACCACGTTTATCTCTACGATCAGCCACGAGCTGCGTACGCCGCTGAACGGCATTGTCGGCTTAAGCCGCATTCTGCTGGATACCGACCTTACCAGCGAGCAGGAAAAATACCTGAAAACCATCCATGTCTCTGCGGTCACGTTGGGGAATATTTTCAACGATATCATTGATATGGATAAGATGGAGCGGCGTAAAGTCCAACTGGATAACCAGCCGGTAGATTTCACCAGTTTCATGGCGGATCTGGAGAATCTCTCCGGTCTGCAAGCGCAGCAAAAAGGGCTACGCTTTGTGCTCGATCCGACGTTGCCGCTGCCGCATAAGGTGATCACCGACGGCACGCGTTTGCGCCAAATTCTGTGGAACCTGATCAGCAACGCCGTGAAGTTTACCCAGCAAGGGCAGGTGACGGTGCGCGTACGCTATGACGAAGGCGATGTGCTGCATTTTGACGTGGAAGATTCCGGCATCGGTATTCCGCAGGATGAGCAGGATAAAATATTCGCCATGTATTATCAGGTGAAAGATAGTCATGGCGGTAAACCCGCGACGGGGACCGGGATTGGCCTGGCGGTATCGCGCCGTCTGGCAAAAAATATGGGCGGCGATATCACCGTTTCCAGCCAGCCGGGTAAAGGTTCCGTCTTTACGTTAACCGTACATGCGCCAGCCGTGGCGGAAGAGGTCGAGGACACGCTGGAAGAGAATGACATGCCGCTGCCTGCGCTGCATGTGCTGCTGGTCGAGGACATTGAGCTGAACGTCATTGTGGCGCGTTCAGTGCTGGAAAAACTGGGCAACAGCGTTGACGTGGCGATGACCGGGAAAGCCGCGCTGGAAATGTTCACCCCGGGTGAATACGATCTGCTGCTGCTGGATATTCAACTGCCGGATATGACGGGCCTGGATATCTCCAGAGAACTTACCCGCCGCTATGCGCGGGAAGAATTACCGCCGCTGGTCGCACTCACTGCTAACGTCCTGAAAGACAAGAAAGAGTATCTGGACGCGGGAATGGATGATGTGTTGAGCAAGCCGCTGTCGGTTCCAGCGTTAACCGCCATGATTAAAAAATACTGGGATACCCGTAACGAAGAGGAGAGCACTGTGACATCTGAAGAGAGCAGTAAATCGCAAGCGTTGTTAGATATCCCGATGTTAGAGCAGTATATCGAACTGGTCGGCCCGAAATTAATTACGGATGGACTGGCGGTGTTCGAAAAAATGATGCCGGGTTACTTAAGCATTCTGGAGTCCAACCTGACGGCGCGAGATACCAAAGGCGTTGTTGAAGAAGGGCACAAAATTAAAGGCGCGGCGGGCTCCGTCGGGTTGCGTCATCTACAGCAACTGGGTCAGCAAATTCAGTCGCCGGATCTTCCTGCCTGGGAAGATAACGTGGGTGAATGGGTTGAAGAGATGAAGCAGGAGTGGCAGCACGACGTCGCGGTGCTGAAAGCCTGGGTGGCAAACGCGGAAAAAAAATGACCCCGGATTGACCGGGGTGCGCGAATACTGCGCCAACACCAGGGAAATCGTGGCTGCGCCGTAAGTTATGATTGTTTTTTACACAGGCGCAGCTCTGCTTTTCAGGCCGCACGCAGTTAAGATAGCAAATCTTAAATGTTTTGTTACATGAATCAGTTAAATGTGTGAAGCGCAGCATTTTAATCAGAATTATTAATACGCTTCAGTAAGTTGCGAAAAGGATCATCACGATGAAAAAAATTGGCGTAGTGCTCAGTGGATGTGGCGTATACGACGGCGCCGAGATTCATGAAGCCGTTCTGACCCTTCTGGCGATTGCCCGCAGCGGCGCGCAGGCCATCTGCTTTGCGCCGGATAAACAGCAGGCTGATGTGATTAATCATCTGACGGGCGAAGCGATGGCGGAGACGCGAAATGTCCTGATCGAAGCCGCGCGCATTACGCGAGGTGAAATTCGTCCACTCGCCCAGGCGGTCTCCAGCGATCTGGACGCGCTGATTGTTCCGGGTGGATTTGGCGCGGCGAAAAACCTGAGTAATTTTGCCAGCCAGGGCAGTGAGTGCCGGGTAGATAGCGACCTGGCCGCGCTGGCAATCGCCATGCACCAGTCGGGTAAGCCGTTAGGGTTTATGTGCATTGCCCCGGCAATGCTGCCCAAGATTTTTGGTTTCCCGCTTCGTCTGACGATTGGCACCGATATCGATACGGCGGAAGTGCTGGAAGATATGGGGGCCGAGCATGTGCCATGTCCGGTTGACGATATTGTGGTGGATGAAGATAACAAAATTGTCACCACGCCTGCTTACATGCTGGCGCAGGATATTGCACAGGCGGCGACCGGCATTGAAAAACTGGTGTCTCGCGTACTGGTTCTGGCTGAATGAGTAAAGGGCGTTTCACTCCGCTGGCGTCCCTGCGCCGTTTGCTCCTGCGCATCCTTGTGGTGCTGGCGGTTTTTTGGGGCGGCGGCATCGCGCTGTTCAGCGTCGTTCCGGTGCCTTTTTCCGCAGTGATGGTGGAGCGGCAGATTAGCGCGTGGCTGCAAGGCGATTTCGGCTATGTTGCGCATTCCGACTGGGCTGGCATGGATGAGATCTCGCCGTGGATGGGGCTGGCGGTGATTGCGGCGGAAGATCAGAAATTCCCGGAACACTGGGGCTTTGATGTTTCGGCCATTGAGAAGGCGCTGGCGCACAATGAGCGCAATGAAAACCGAATTCGTGGGGCGTCCACGCTTTCTCAGCAAACGGCGAAGAATCTCTTTTTATGGGATAGCCGCAGTTGGCTGCGCAAAGGGCTGGAGGCCGGGCTCACCGTCGGGCTGGAAACCGTCTGGAGTAAAAAACGCATTCTGACCGTCTACCTGAATATTGCGGAGTTTGGCGACGGCGTGTTTGGCGTGGAAGCGGCGTCGCAGCGCTATTTTAATAAACCTGCCAGCCGGTTAAGTATGTCAGAAGCCGCGCTATTGGCGGCGGTGCTGCCGAACCCTTTACGCTTTAAAGCGAACGCGCCTTCAGGCTACGTGCGTAGCCGTCAGGCGTGGATTTTGCGTCAGATGCGCCAGTTGGGCGGCGAATCGTTTATGACGCGTAACCATCTGTATTAAGATTGCGCTGACGCGCGGCCTCAAGAGAGGGGAGCGGCAGCGCGCTTTTGTCTTCTTCCTGGCGGTTCATCTTCAGCGCCGCCACCAGACCCGGTTGGGCAATCAACCGTTCCCACTGTCTTTCCTGTTTGCGATGGCAAAACCAGGCTGACCAGCTTGCCAGCGGGATCAGCGTGCTCTCGCCGATGTTGTCGCAGATCACCGGGATCGCTTCGGATTCGCTAATGCGGTGACACAGAATATTTTGCGGCTTCAGGGTCATGGTGACGATGCGGTTATCGTAGATATAACGCTTGAGCGTTTTCAGCAACTGGCGCAGGACGGCGGCATCTTCGTCATTGCGGCACTGCGCCACAAATTCAGTCAGCGTGACGGACGGTTTGCCATCGAAATCGGTTATTACATCGTAGACGTAGCCCGTACCACAATCGGTCTCTACCGTACCGTGATAGCGCGGGATGCCGCTCCAGTCTTGCAGGTAACGTGACAGATGCGCGTAATATTTCAGCTCGCGGCGGATCTCTTTCTTGCCGCTGCGGTCGGCATTGTAAATGATCTTAATGCAGCGTTGGGCATCGCCCGGATGCGCATAACATTTACGATGGCGTCCGGTGCCCAGGGGATTTTGTTCAGATAAAAGTATCATGAGATCTCCTGGTAATGTTGCTAATAGAACCAGTATGAACGCTCAACTTAAATAGAACGTAAACAACCCCTCTTAAGGTTTTCTTAAGGTTTAATCAGGACGGAAAAGCGCACGGAATGTACAATATCGACGCAGGCAGAAAGACGAGGGAATAAAAAAACGCCGGGTGGCGTTTTCTGGGGGAGAGGAAGAGACGAAAGCGAAATGGCCTAATCTTCGTCGAATCCTGAATTGAACAGCGCGATCACCGCCGCCAGCGCTTCGACCTCCTGCGGGCCGGTGGCTTCAATTTCTATCTGGCGACCTTTAGCAGAGTCCAGCATCAGCAGGGCGATGACGCTATTGGCTTCGGCTTCGGTGCCTTCATCATTGCGTAACAGCACTTCGGCCTCAAAACCCTGCATTAATTCAAACAGTTTCATGGCAGGCCGGGCATGCATACCCAGCTTGTTCGTGACTTCTACAGTCTGCTTCACGGTCATGTTTTGCGTTTTTCCAGCGTTCTATGGCGTGACTGCACGTTCTTACCGCGTGAGCGGAAGTAGTCTGCCAGCTGTTCTGCAATATACACCGAACGGTGTTTCCCGCCGGTACAGCCGATGGCTACGGTGAGATAGCTACGGTTGTTTGTCTCCAGCATGGGTAACCATAACTCAAGATAGCTGCGAGTCTGGTAGATAAAATTGTGTACTTCTGTGTGCCTGTCGAGGAATGCCGCAACTGGTTTATCGAGGCCGGTCATTGGACGCAGTTTCGGGTCCCAGTGCGGGTTAGGCAGGAAGCGCACGTCAAAAACATAATCGGCATCAATTGGAATACCGTGCTTGAAGCCGAAGGACTCGAACACCATTGTCAGCTCGCGTTCGCGCTTGCCCAGCAGACGGGTACGCAGCATTTCCGCCAGTTCATGCACGGACATTTCAGAGGTATCGACAATCAGATCGGCGCGGGAACGCAGCGGTTCCAGCAGATCGCTTTCCTGGTCGATGGCGCTCTCCAGGGAGAGATTTTTGCTGGAAAGCGGATGCAGACGGCGCGTATCGCTGTAACGGCGAATCAGCGTGTTGCGATCGGCATCAAGGAACAGAAGCTGTGGTGAAAATGCATCGGGCAGGTTGTTCATCGCCTGCTCGAAAATTTCAGGGGACTCAGGCATGTTACGCACGTCAATGCTGACGGCCGCAGAAATCTGGCGATCGGCCAGCGTACGAGCCAGATCGGGCAACAGCACCACGGGGAGGTTGTCCACGCAGTAAAAACCCATATCTTCCAGCGCACGCAGGGCGACAGATTTCCCTGACCCTGAACGACCGCTGACGATCATCAGTACCATGTACCGTTTCTCCTCACAACAGATGCCATTGGGTGGTTATGCCTCATCCTTTCCACCTTCGGTGTCAGTGATGATTTGATACAGCTCTTCGTCACTCTGCGCGGCGCGCAGACGGCGGCAGATGGTTTTATCCGCCAGACGTTTAGCGACCAGCGACAGTGTATGCAGATGCGTTTTGGTTTGATCTGCGGGCACCAGCAGGGCGAAAAGCAGATCGACCGGTTGATTATCAATGGCATCGAAAGCGATAGGCGTTTCGAGTTGGACGAACACGCCGACGGCGCGCAGCGTATCTTCTTCCAGCTTGCCGTGTGGGATGGCGATACCATTGCCAATGCCGGTACTGCCCATTTTCTCACGCGTCAGGATTGCTTCAAATACCACCTGCGGAGGCAGGCTGAGCTGTTTTGCCGCCAGTTCACTGATAATCTCCAGCGCACGTTTTTTGCTCTGGCAGTGAACGCCGCTGCGCGTACATTCCTGGTTAAGTACGCTGCTCAGTTGTAGAGTCGTATCGTTATTTGTCATAATTTCACCTAAGAACCTGTTCCATCAGAATGATTCCTGATGAGGCAGATTCGGAGCGCTAACTGTACAAATGGCCTGTTGTGCGTCACAACAGGCCGTCCTGCACTCGCTAACTGCCCGGACAATTAGTGTTGTTTCAGTTTATCTTTGTGTTTCGTTAGCTGCCTTGCCAGTTTATCGATCAAACCGTCAATGGCGGCATACATATCCTGACCTTCCGCGCTGGCGTGAATTTCGCCACCGTTTACATGCAGTGTCGCATCCGAGATGTGTGTTACCTTCTCCACTTTCAAAACAACGTAGACCTGATTAATCCTGTCAAAATACTGCTCAAGTTTGGCGAATTTGGTTGAGACAAAGTCGCGCAGGGCTTCAGTAATTTCGACGTTATTTCCAGTGATGTTGAGCTGCATAGTGTCTTCCTTATCGGTTGGTTCAAACCAGCTGTTTGCGCTGATTGGACGGCGGAATGGATAAAGACTCTCGGTACTTCGCAACGGTGCGGCGCGCCACCATGATACCCTGATCCGACAACATAGAGGTTAACTTGCTGTCGCTCAGCGGCTTCGCGGGGTTCTCCGCAGCAATTAATTTCTTCACCAGCGCACGTATCGCCGTGGAAGAGGCTTCGCCTCCGCCTTCGGTATTCACATGGCTGGAAAAGAAATACTTCAGTTCAAAAATGCCGCGTGGACTGTGCAGATACTTCTGCGTGGTCACACGGGAAATCGTCGATTCGTGCATCTCGACGGCCTGGGCGATGTCCGCCAGCACCATCGGTTTCATAAACTCTTCGCCTTGCTCGAAGAAGGCCTGCTGCTGCTCAACAATACAGCGGCTCACGCGTAACAGGGTGTCGTTGCGGCTTTCCAGACTTTTGATCAGCCACTTCGCATCCTGAAGGTTGCTGCGAATGAACTGGCTGTCGGCATCATTACGCGCGCCGTTGCACAGGGCGGCATAATGTTGATTGATCTGTAGACGGGGAATGCTGTCGCCGTTCAGCTCCACCATCCAGTAACCGTTATGCTTACGCACCAGCACATCCGGGATCACATATTCAGGTTCGCCGGTCTGGATAGACTGACCCGGTCTGGGATCGAGCGACTGGATAAGATTGACCGCCTCTTTCAGCACCTCTTCTTTCAGCCGCGTAACGCGCATCAGGGTGCGGAAGTCATGATTGGCCAGCAGATCGAGGTGATCGCTGATGATCAACCGGGCGTCTTCCAGCCAGGGCGTGGATTTATCGAACTGTGAGAGCTGGATCAGCAGGCAGTCACGGAGATCTTTCGCCGCCACGCCGATGGGATCGAAGCGTTGAACGCGTTTGAGTACCGCTTCTATTTCATCGAGGCCGATCTCTTCATCGCCGATGCTTTCGAGAATGTCATCCAGCGAAATGGTGAGATAGCCGGTATCATCAACGGCATCGACAATTGAGGTGGCAATCGCGCGATCGGTATCCGAGAACGGAGTCAGCCCGACTTGCCACATCAGGTAGTCCTGGAGGGACTGCGTGGTTTCGCCCTGGTACACCGGCAGCTCGTCGTCGATGTAGTCGCCGCTGGTGCCGGACGGCGTACCTGCGGTGTAAATCTCATCCCAGCTGGCGTCAAGCGGCAGCTCTTCGGGCATCTCTTTCTGTTCGAGCGCGTCTGCGGTATCCAGGGCTTCGTTGTCCTGGGTTTCGCGCGTGTCGATTTCATCGTGAAGATCGGTTTGCTCAAGCAGCGGATTACTCTCCAGCGCTTGCTGAAGTTCCTGCTGAAGTTCCAGCGTAGACAACTGCAACAGACGGATGGCCTGTTGTAGCTGGGGCGTCATCGCCAGTTGTTGGCTGAGCCTGAGTTGCAAACCTTGCTTCATGTTCAGAGTCGTTTTCTCCCGCTGTGACGTCGCAGTCTTCTACCCTATCAGAGTCTGAAGTCTTCCCCAAGGTATACGCGCTTAACGTGCTCGTCTTGCAGGATTTCTGTCGGTGTGCCGTGTGCGATCAGATGCCCCTGGCTGACAATATACGCGCGTTCACACACCGCCAGCGTTTCACGAACGTTGTGGTCGGTAATCAGAACGCCGAGACCGCTGTCGCGCAGGTGCTCGATAATGCGTTTGATGTCGATGACGGAAATCGGGTCAACGCCTGCAAACGGTTCATCCAGCAGGATAAATTTCGGATTTGCGGCCAGCGCGCGGGCAATCTCCACACGGCGGCGCTCACCGCCGGACAACGCTTGTCCGAGGCTGTCGCGCAGATGCTCGATGTGGAACTCTTCCATCAGTTCATTGGCGCGGTCTTCACGCTGTTCGGTCGTGAGATCGTCACGAATTTGCAGCACCGCCATCAGGTTATCAAACACGCTCAGACGGCGGAAAATGGAGGCTTCCTGCGGTAAATAGCCAATACCGCGACGCGCGCGGGCATGCAGCGGCAGCAGGCTGATGTCCTCATCGTCAATAATAATGTTGCCAGCGTCGCGCGGCACAATGCCCACCACCATGTAGAAGGTAGTGGTTTTACCTGCGCCGTTCGGCCCGAGCAGACCGACGATCTCCCCGGAATTCACGGTGAGGCTGACATCTTCCACCACGCGACGGCCTTTATAGGCTTTCGCAAGATTCTTTGCAGTTAATGTTGCCATAACGAATTAGTTACCCTTCTTCTGTGCCGGGGCCTGGTCTTTGTTTTTGTCCTGCAATTGCGACGGCACCAGAACCGTCGTTACACGTTTGCCTTTTTCGCTGAACGCCTGCATTTTCTGCTCTTTCACCAGGTAAGTGATCTTATCGCCGGTGATGTTGCTGTCGAGCTGCTCCAGGTAGGCGTTACCGGTCAGGACGACGAAATCTTTCGCCAGCTCATAATGCATTTTTTGGGCATGGCCTTTTACCGGCTTGCCGTTGTCCTGCATCTGATAAAACGTCGCCGGGTTGCCGAAGCCGTCGATCACCTCTTTGCCTTGCTCGCCGCCCGGACGGGTGACGACCACTTTATCGGCATTGATTTTGATGGTGCCCTGAGTCACGACGACATTTCCGGTAAACGTCACCACGTTACCCTGCATATCCAGTGACTGCTGGTCCGATTCAATATGAATCGGTTGTTCGGTATCGCCGGTGACCGCGAACGCCGGAAGACTGGCGGCCAGAAGTGTGCTGGCAAGCACAAGATTAAGGCTGAGTTTGTTTGTTTTGAATTTCATAGGAGGTTCTAACCTTTTCAATCAGCTCGGCGTTCTTGCTGCGTAAGTTGCCGCGCATTTTCAGTCCGCTGGAGTTAAATGTTGTTCCGTATAACGTGACCAGATCTTCAGAGGTGACATCCTGCGTCACCAGGTTGATCGTCGCGTTATCCGTCGTGATTCTGCGTAGTTGAGCGTCAGGCGCCAGCGCATTGACTTCAACGTGACCATACAGATAGAGCATCCGGTCTTCGGTCAATTTCGCCTTATCCGCTTTAATCGACCATGTCGGGACTTTATCTTTATCAAAGGTGGTTAATACCGGTTGGGTAAACCACGAAAGCGCCTGTTCTGAATAATATTCAACGTGCTGCGCAATAAGACGATAGTTCAACGCGCCTTCCGGGCTATAGACGACCGTATCGGTATGCTCGCTCTTATAAGTCGGATCGCTGGTGTTCACCACAACCTGAGCAGGATCGTCTTTATCCGCCAGATTAATTCCGATCAACACCAGTACGGCCAACGACAGTAGAATGATAACCCAACGTCTGGTTTTACTCATATCGATTGCCCTTTGGCCTCATCAAGCTTACCCTGCGCCAGCAAGAGTAGATCGCACACTTCCCGCACCGCGCCGCGTCCACCGGCGATATGCGTCACATAGTCGGCGCGGGGGATCAGGAGCGGATGCGCATCAGCGACCGCAACGCTCAGACCCACTTTTTCCATCACCGGCCAGTCGATCAGATCGTCACCGACGTAAGCCACATTTTCAGGCGCAACGCCCAGCTTATCGAGCAGGTCGCCAAACGCGATAAGTTTGTCCGACTGCCCCTGATAGAGATGCGTGATCCCCAGGGTGGCACAGCGATCTTCTACAAGTTTAGCCTTTCGCCCGGTAATAATAGCGACCTCAATCCCGGAAGTGAGCGCACAGCGAATGCCGTAGCCATCACGGACGTTAAAGGCCTTCAGCTCTTCACCGTTGTTGCCCATATAAATCAGACCATCAGACAGCACGCCATCCACATCGAGGATGAGCAGACGGATGTTTTCCGCCTGGGCGATAACCTGTGTACTGACGGGGCCATAACAGGTCGCAAGCGACGCACCTGCTTTACTCATTTCTTTTATCCTTGAGTTTCTACACTACGCCTGCACGCAGTAAATCATGCATATGTAACACACCCAGTAACTGGTCGCCATCAGCAACCAAAACGGAGGTGATATGACGGGACTGCATTAAGTTCAGGGCGTTAACGGCGAGAATACCGGGGCGAACGCGAATTCCCCCTGGCGTCATGACGTCGGCAATCCCTAACTGGCGAACATCCACACCCATATCGAAAACACGACGCAAGTCGCCATCGGTAAAGATGCCGTCAATCTTCATTGTGTCATCACAAATGACGGTCATGCCGAGATTTTTACGCGTAATTTCCAGCAGGGCATCACGCAGGCTGGCGTTTTTATTCACATGCGGGATTTCATCGCCGGTGTGCATGATATCGTTAACGCGCAGCAGAAGTTTACGGCCAAGTGCGCCGCCCGGATGCGACAACGCAAAATCTTCGGCGGTAAAGCCGCGGGCTTTTAATAACGCGACCGCGAGCGCATCGCCCATGACCAACGTAGCCGTAGTGCTGCTGGTCGGCGCCAGACCCAACGGGCAGGCTTCTTTCGGCACTTTAACACACAGATGCACATCCGCCGCACGCGCCATGCTGCTTTCTGGCCGCCCGGTGATACAAATCAGCGGCACCTGCAAGCGTTTGAGAACCGGGATTAATGCGGCAATCTCATTGGATTCGCCAGAGTTGGAAATCGCGATCACCACATCCTGCGAGGTGACCATGCCGAGATCGCCATGCGCGGCCTCGCCTGGGTGAACAAAAAAGGCGGAAGTGCCGGTGCTGGCAAAGGTGGCGGCCATTTTCCGCCCGATATGACCTGATTTCCCCATCCCCATGACAACGACTTTGCCTGTACACGAGAAGATTTTTTCACAGGCGAGCGTGAAGTTCTGGTCGATGTATTGATCAAGCTCCGCCAGGCCTTCACGTTCAATCTCCAGGACGTCTTTGCCTGCTTTCTGAAAGTCAAAACCCGGTTGTAACGCTAAGTGCGACATAGTCCGTTTTCCCGTTATCCAATAAGAAGCGGCGATAGCCAGTACAGCATCGCCAGCCATACGATAAAACCGCCGGTCAGCAGCACGCCTGCGCCCCGACCAATCTGGCGCGGACGCCGCCAGCACAGCAATGCCAAAACAATGCTCACTAACAGCATCACGCTATAGTCACGCCCAAACGCCAGCGGGTTGACGTCGCCTGGCGTAATCAATGCAGGCAGCCCCAGAACGATGGCGATATTAGAAATATTGGCGCCGATAATGTTGCCAATGGCGATATCATTTTCACCTTTGCGGATGCCCGCGATCGCCGTCGCCAGCTCCGGCAGGCTGGTGCCAATCGCAATCACCGTCAGGCCGATAGTCAGTTCGCTCATGGCGAAGTAGTTCGCCAGTACGGTGGCGTTATCAACCACCATCCGCGTCGCCATCGGCATAATAATCAGCGCGATACCCAGCCACAAAAACGCGACGGGTAAGCCGCCTTCGCGCGGCAGCTCCGCCACCTGCTCCCGGGTGAGGCTGTCATTTCCTTGCCGCTCCGCCAGGCGCGCGATCTTAACAATGAACAGCAGCCATAGCACGGCCAGCAGCAGAAGAAAGATTCCGTCGCTACGGCTCAGCTCGCCATCGTGCAGGACGGAGCCCGCCAGCACACTGACAAATAACATTAGCGGCAATTCGCGGCGCAAAACATCAGAATGCACGGTAAAAGGGTGAAACAGCGCCGCCAGGCCCAGAATCAGCAAGATATTGATGATGTTGGAGCCGAGCGCGGTGCCCACGGCTAAATCCAGTTGCCCGTGAAGCGACGCGGCAACCGAGACAATTATCTCCGGTAATGATGTTCCGATACTGACGACCGTCATCCCGATAATGAGCGGAGGAATCCCCACTGCCCTACACAAAATCGATGCGGCAAACACCAGACGATCGGCGCTGTAGACCACCAGAAGTAAACCAATAATTAACAGCGCCGTAGCTAAAAGCATCTAAAGTCCTTTCTTCAGGTATACTCGCCGGTCCACTGGAGGGATCTTCTGGAAGCCGTAACGAAGTCTTAATTTTGACTTTATGCGGCTAAAAAGTAAAACAAATGCCAGCTTTAGCTAACCAGGGCAGGTAATATTCTGTAAATATGTTGGGTTCATGGCTAAATTCAGCGCCATGCTTAGATCAACAAGGCGATACAAAGGATGAATCAATGGGTCAGTCTGTGGCGAATTTAGTCGATATGCGCGACGTCAGCTTTTCGCGTGGCGACCGCTGCATTTTCGATAATATTTCCCTGACCGTGCCACGCGGGAAGATCACGGCGATCATGGGGCCATCGGGGATCGGTAAAACCACGCTGTTACGACTGATTGGCGGACAGATCCCGCCGGATAGCGGGGAAATACTGTTTGATGGCGAAAACGTACCTGCTATGTCTCGCTCGCGGTTGTACACGGTACGAAAACGGATGAGCATGCTGTTTCAGTCGGGGGCGCTGTTCACCGACATGAACGTGTTTGATAACGTAGCCTACCCGCTGCGGGAGCACACGAATTTACCCGCGCCGCTGTTGAAAAGCACGGTGATGATGAAACTGGAAGCCGTTGGTCTGCGCGGTGCGGCAAAGCTCATGCCCTCTGAACTGTCCGGGGGGATGGCGCGGCGTGCGGCATTAGCCCGTGCTATTGCGCTGGAACCCGACCTCATTATGTTCGATGAGCCGTTTGTGGGTCAGGACCCGATTACGATGGGCGTACTGGTGAAGCTGATTTCAGAACTGAACAGCACGCTGGGCGTAACCTGCGTTGTCGTGTCCCACGATGTGCCGGAGGTGCTGAGCATCGCCGATCACGCCTGGATTATGGCGGACAAAAAAATCGTGGCGCACGGTAGCGCGAAGGAACTGCAAGAAAATGCCGACCCGCGCGTCCGCCAGTTCCTGGACGGTATTGCCGACGGGCCGGTTCCGTTCCGCTATCCGGCGGGCGATTATCACTCCGATTTACTCGAAACAGGGAGTTAAGCCACTCATGCTGTTAAATGCGCTGGCATCGCTTGGACACCGGGGGATCAAAACCCTCAGAACGTTCGGGCGTGCCGGGTTAATGTTATTCAATGCGGTGATTGGTAAGCCGGAATTTCGCAAGCATGCGCCGCTGCTGGTGCGTCAGCTTTATAATGTGGGCGTCCTGTCGATGCTCATTATTATCGTCTCTGGCGTTTTTATCGGCATGGTGCTCGGGTTGCAGGGCTATCTGGTTCTGACGACCTACAGCGCGGAAACCAGCCTGGGTATGCTGGTGGCGCTTTCATTGTTGCGTGAACTGGGGCCGGTTGTCGCGGCGTTGCTGTTTGCCGGGCGCGCTGGGTCTGCGCTGACCGCAGAAATTGGTCTTATGCGAGCGACTGAGCAGCTCTCCAGTATGGAAATGATGGCCGTCGATCCGCTGCGCCGGGTGATCTCTCCGCGCCTGTGGGCGGGGGTGATTTCGCTGCCGTTGCTGACGATTATCTTCGTGGCCGTTGGCATCTGGGGAGGATCGCTGGTTGGCGTTAGCTGGAAGGGGATCGATGCCGGTTTCTTCTGGTCGGCGATGCAGGATGCCGTCGACTGGCGTCTGGATCTCGTGAACTGTTTGATTAAGAGCGTGGTGTTCGCCATCACGGTAACGTGGATTGCGCTGTTCAATGGGTATGACGCGATTCCGACCTCTGCCGGGATTAGCCGCGCAACCACGCGCACCGTTGTGCACTCGTCTTTGGCCGTTCTGGGTCTGGATTTTGTGTTGACCGCACTGATGTTTGGGAATTGAGTTCATGCAAACGAAAAAAAGTGAAATTTGGGTAGGGATCTTCTTGCTGGTTGCGTTGCTGGCGGCGCTGTTTGTTTGCCTGAAAGCGGCCAATGTCACCTCGATGCGCACGGAGCCGACCTACACGATTTATGCGACCTTCGACAATATTGGCGGCCTGAAAGCGCGCTCTCCGGTACGTATCGGCGGGGTGGTTGTCGGCCGGGTTGCGGATATCTCGCTGGATCCGAAAACCTACCTGCCGCGCGTCACGCTGGATATTGAAGAGCGCTATAACCACATTCCTGATACCAGTTCGCTGAGTATCCGCACCTCTGGCCTGCTGGGGGAGCAATATCTGGCGTTAAACGTTGGGTTTGAAGATCCTGAACTGGGAACGTCTATCCTCAAAGATGGCGACACTATTCAGGACACCAAGTCCGCGATGGTGCTTGAAGACATGATTGGTCAGTTCCTTTACAACAGTAAAGGGGACGACAATAAGAATTCTGGCGATGCGCCAGCGCCAACTGAAGGCAATAATGAAGCGACACCGCCTGCGGGCGCAACAAATTAATCACAGGAGAATCGATGTATGTTTAAGCGATTAATGATGGTAGCGCTGCTGGTCATTGCACCGTTGAGCGCGGCAACCGCGGCGGACCAGACTAACCCGTATAAATTGATGAATGAGGCGGCGCAGAAAACCTTCGATCGTCTGAAAAACGAACAGCCGAAAATCCGTGCCAACCCGGATTACCTGCGCGACGTCGTTGACCAGGAACTGCTGCCGTATGTGCAGGTGAAATACGCGGGCGCGCTGGTACTGGGTCGTTACTACCGGGATGCGACGCCGGCGCAGCGTGACGCCTATTTCGCGGCGTTTCGTGAATACCTGAAACAGGCTTATGGTCAGGCGCTGGCGATGTACCACGGCCAGACTTACCAGATTGCGCCGGAACAACCGCTGGGCAATGCGACCATCGTGCCGATCCGCGTGACGATCATCGATCCGAATGGCCGTCCTCCGGTTCGACTGGATTTCCAGTGGCGTAAAAACACCCAGACCGGTAACTGGCAGGCTTATGACATGATCGCGGAAGGCGTCAGTATGATCACCACAAAACAGAATGAGTGGAGCGATCTGCTGCGTACCAAAGGCATCGACGGCCTGACCGCGCAGTTGCAGTCAATTTCTCGTCAGAAAATTTCGCTGGAAGAGAAAAAATAATGACGCAGTCACTTAGCTGGACGCGCGAAGGTGACACGCTGGCATTAGCGGGGGAGCTGGACCAGGACGTGCTGAACCCGCTGTGGGATGCGCGCGTTGATGCGATGAAAGGCGTAACCTGCATCGATCTGAGCCAGGTCTCCCGGGTGGATAGCGGTGGTCTGGCGTTACTGGTGCATCTTGTCGATCAGGCGAAGCGACAGGGCAACAGCGTTTCGCTGCAAGGGGTAAACGAGAAGGTTTACACGCTGGCGAAGCTCTATAATTTGCCTGCTGACGTGCTTCCACGTTAATTTTTGTAGGCCGGATAAGGCCTTGTGCCGCCATCCGGCAAAACCCCTAAGTGGGATTTGCCACCAAAGCCTTGCCTGATTTATCAGCTGGGCTTTTTGCTTATTTATGACAGCGCCACTTTGCTCTAAGATGTTGGGCTGTTTTCCCTATTTGACGAATGAAGAGCCCATGGAAAATCATGAAATTCAGAGCGTGCTGATGAGCGCACTCTCCCTCCAGGAAGTCCACGTCTCTGGCGATGGCAGTCACTTTCAGGTTATCGCCGTGGGTGAGATGTTTGACGGCATGAGCCGGGTCAAGAAGCAGCAGTCTGTTTACGGCCCGTTGATGGAGTTTATTGCGGATAACCGTATCCATGCCGTATCGATCAAAGCGTATACCCCAGCGGAATGGGAACGCGATCGCAAACTTAACGGTTTTTGAGCGACGGGCGACACGCCGGTAGCAGATATGAATTCTTAACAGAGAACAGAATAATGGATAAATTTCGTGTACAGGGGCCGACAACGCTCCAGGGCGAAGTCACAATTTCAGGCGCTAAAAATGCCGCATTGCCGATCCTTTTCGCGGCGCTGCTGGCAGAAGAACCGGTAGAGATCCAGAACGTTCCAAAGCTGAAAGACATCGATACGACGATGAAACTGCTCAGCCAGCTTGGAACGAAAGTGGAACGTAACGGTTCTGTCTGGATCGACGCCAGCCAGGTCAACATCTTCTGCGCGCCTTATGAACTGGTAAAAACCATGCGCGCGTCGATTTGGGCGCTGGGGCCGCTGGTTGCGCGTTTTGGTCAGGGGCAGGTTTCTCTGCCAGGCGGCTGCGCCATCGGCGCGCGTCCGGTCGATCTGCACATCACCGGCCTGGAACAACTGGGCGCTGAGATCAAGCTGGAAGAAGGCTATGTGAAGGCGTCTGTTAATGGTCGTCTGAAAGGCGCGCATATCGTGATGGACAAAGTCAGCGTCGGTGCGACGGTGACCATCATGTCTGCGGCAACGCTGGCCGAAGGGACCACCGTGATTGAAAACGCCGCGCGTGAGCCGGAGATCGTCGATACCGCGAACTTCCTGGTGACGTTGGGAGCGAAGATCAGCGGTCAGGGCACCGATCGTATTACCATTGAGGGCGTTGAGCGTCTGGGCGGCGGCGTATACCGTGTTCTGCCCGATCGCATTGAAACCGGCACCTTCCTGGTCGCGGCGGCGATTTCCGGCGGTAAAATCGTCTGCCGTAACGCGCAGCCGGATACGCTGGATGCCGTACTGGCTAAACTGCGTGACGCCGGAGCGGATATTGAAACCGGTGAAGACTGGATCAGCCTGGACATGCATGGCCAGCGTCCGAAAGCTGTGAATGTGCGTACCGCGCCGCACCCGGCTTTCCCGACCGATATGCAGGCGCAGTTCACGCTGTTGAACCTTGTCGCGGAAGGGACGGGTTTCATCACGGAAACCATTTTCGAAAACCGCTTTATGCATGTGCCTGAACTGATCCGTATGGGCGCGCACGCGGAAATCGAGAGCAATACCGTGATTTGCCACGGCGTTGAAAAACTCTCCGGGGCGCAGGTGATGGCGACCGACTTGCGTGCGTCTGCGAGCCTGGTGCTGGCGGGATGCATTGCAGAAGGCACGACGCTGGTTGATCGTATTTATCACATCGATCGTGGCTATGAGCGCATTGAAGACAAACTGCGCGCGCTGGGCGCGAATATTGAGCGTGTGAAAGGCGAGTAATCTTTTCTACATGCACTGGTAGCCCCTTGTTCGGGGGCTACCGTTCAGAGCGTTATCCGTTCCTTACTTCTCTATTTCCCTTTTCGAGCCCGCATCAGACGCGTTCTGTCAATGAACTCATGGGTTTCTGGGTCATGATAGCGCGACGGCCAGATCACCCAGGGTTCTGTACCCAGCGCCTTCGCAATGATGAGCTCTCCTTTCGGCCACGGTCGGGTCAGGGCGTTTGCCAGCGTCGAGGAACTTAATCCATTCTTGCGTGATTCCGCCGCCATAGATGTCCCTTTTTTACGTAATCCGGCAATGATGTCTGCGGGATGCCAGTCAATGAGTTTATTTTCCATTATTCCCTCACTCCTTCGGTCAGTCAGTCGCTTGCGGCCTGGATAATCAGCCTGTGAGAAATACTATACGCCAGGTGATAGTATTGCTCTAATATGTTCCTGTAAAGAGTATGCATATTCATAAAATGTGACAGCATACGTGCGATGGCTAAGGGGCTGGAAAAGAAATGAGTAACTGGAATTTACTGGAACTAAAAGATTCATCCCGCGCAGGGCACGGGATGAGAAGGGAGGGTTAACGATCGCGTTGTACGGCGATGTGCGCCAGACCGATCAGGGCTTCGCGCCACGGCGTATCAGGCAGAATCTGTAGGGCGGCGATGGCTTTATCGGCCTCGTCTTCTGCACGCTGACGCGTCCATTCCAGTGAACCGCAGGCGGTCATGGCTTCCAGAACGGGTTCCAGAAGGTGGCGACCATTGCCTTGTTCAATGGCGGTACGGATCATTTGCGCCTGCTCTGGCGTACCGTTACGCATAGCGTGCAGCAGCGGCAGCGTTGGTTTTCCTTCGTTGAGGTCATCGCCGACATTTTTACCTAACTGCTCGCCATCAGCGCTGTAATCGAGTAAATCGTCAATCAGCTGAAAGGCCGTACCGAGATAACGACCATAATCCTGCAACCCTTTTTCCTGCTCAGGAGTGCAGCCAGCAAGAATACCGGAACACTGCGCCGCAGCTTCAAACAGGCGCGCCGTTTTGCTGTAAATCACGCGCATGTAATTTTCTTCGGTGATGTCCGGGTCGTTGACGTTCATCAGTTGTAGCACTTCGCCTTCGGCGATGACGTTCACCGCTTCTGACATTACTTCCAGCACTTTCAGCGAGCCAAGGCTGGTCATCATCTGGAACGCGCGGGTGTAGATAAAATCACCGACCAGGACGCTGGCGGCGTTGCCAAATGCCGCATTCGCCGTTGCCTTCCCACGACGCATATCGGATTCATCCACAACATCGTCGTGTAGCAGAGTGGCGGTGTGGATAAACTCGATTAAGGCAGCGATCGTGACGTGCGCATTTTCCTGATAACCAACGGCGCGCGCAGCGAGTACGGCAATCATCGGGCGGATACGTTTTCCGCCGCCGCTAACGATGTAATACCCTAACTGATTGATCAGTTGGACGTCGGAATTGAGCTGTTCAAGGATTGTCGCATTGACACCCGCCATATCTTGCGCGGTTAACTCATTGATTTTTTCTAAATTCATCGCAAAAGCCGGGCTTATCGCCCCGATTAACTCATCATGGGATGAGATAACTAAGGGTTTAGGGTTAGGAATATATGCTGATTGTACTGAAAAAACGGCGCAGATAAACGTTACCGTACACGTTGTGTTTTTTTTCTTCATGTATTGACGGTAGCACTTGTCAAAGGCTCGCGTTTTGCGTAATATTCGCGCCCTATTGTGAATATTTATAGCGCACTCTGAATCATTGAAAAGGCGTGCGCGGAAGCGGAGTTTTTTATGTACGCGGTTTTCCAAAGTGGTGGTAAACAACACCGAGTAAGCGAAGGTCAGACCGTTCGCCTGGAAAAGCTGGACATCGCAACTGGCGAAACTATTGAGTTCGCTGAAGTTCTGATGATCGCAAACGGTGAAGAAGTCAAAATCGGCGTTCCTTTCGTTGATGGCGGCGTAATCAAAGCTGAAGTTGTTGCTCACGGTCGTGGCGAGAAAGTTAAAATCGTTAAGTTTCGTCGTCGTAAACACTATCGTAAGCAGCAAGGCCACCGTCAGTGGTTCACTGATGTGAAAATTACTGGCATCAGCGCCTAAGACCTGAGGAGAGATTTAAATGGCACATAAAAAGGCTGGCGGCTCAACTCGTAACGGTCGCGATTCAGAAGCTAAACGCCTGGGCGTTAAGCGTTTCGGTGGCGAAACCGTTCTGGCGGGTAGCATCATCGTTCGTCAACGTGGCACCAAATTCCACGCTGGCACTAACGTAGGTTGCGGTCGTGACCACACTCTGTTTGCTAAAGCAGACGGTAAAGTGAAATTCGAAGTTAAAGGCCCGAACAACCGTAAATACATCAGCATCGTTGCTGAGTAAGTTCTTCGTGGTCCGGTAACGGATTAAAGCCCCGCAACGTGTTGCGGGGCTTTTTACATTGAAAACCCGGAAAATTTTCTTGTAGGGAAAACGGGCATGAAGCAGCAGGCTGGCATTGGCATCCTTTTAGCACTCACCACTGCAATGTGTTGGGGCGCTTTGCCAATTGCAATGAAGCAGGTGCTGGAGGTGATGGAACCTCCAACCATTGTCTTCTATCGCTTTTTAATGGCGAGTATCGGCCTCGGCGCGATCCTGGCAGTTAAAAGAAAGCTCCCGCCATTGCGTATTTTTCGCAAACCGCGCTGGCTGGTGCTGCTGGCGATTGCAACAGGTGGACTTTTCGGGAATTTCATCCTGTTCAGCTCTTCCCTGCAATATTTGAGTCCGACGGCATCGCAGGTTATCGGTCAGCTGTCACCGGTTGGCATGATGGTCGCCAGCGTCTTTATTTTGAAAGAAAAGATGCGCGGCACGCAGGTGATTGGCGCGCTCATGCTGCTTTGTGGGCTGGTGATGTTCTTTAATACCAGTCTGGTCGAGATTTTTACCAAACTGACCGATTACACCTGGGGTGTGATCTTTGGGGTCGGTGCGGCGACGGTCTGGGTGAGTTATGGCGTCGCACAAAAGGTGTTATTGCGTCGTCTGGCCTCACAGCAGATCCTGTTTTTACTGTACACTTTATGTACGATTGCGTTATTGCCGCTGGCGAAGCCGGGGGTTATCTCGCAGTTAAGCGACTGGCAGCTCGCGTGTTTGATTTTCTGTGGGCTGAATACGCTGGTAGGATATGGCGCCCTGGCGGAAGCGATGGCGCGTTGGCAGGCAGCGCAGGTAAGTGCGTTAATCACGCTCACTCCGCTGTTTACGCTGTTATTTTCAGATCTATTATCTATGGCCTGGCCCGATTTCTTCGCCAGACCGATGTTAAACCTTTTAGGTTATCTCGGTGCGTTTGTCGTGGTTGCGGGCGCGATGTATTCCGCCATTGGTCATCGTATTTGGGGCGGTTTACGCAAGCATGAAACGGTGGTTTCGCAACCCCGCTCAGGCGAATGATTTACGGAGAGTAAAATGAAGTTTGTTGATGAAGCATCGATTCTGGTCGTTGCTGGCGATGGCGGTAATGGTTGCGTGAGCTTCCGCCGCGAAAAATACATCCCGAAAGGCGGCCCGGATGGCGGTGATGGCGGCGATGGTGGCGACGTCTGGCTGGAAGCCGACGAAAACCTGAACACGCTGATCGATTACCGCTTTGAAAAATCGTTCCGCGCTGAACGTGGTCAGAATGGCGCAAGCCGTGACTGCACCGGTAAACGTGGGAAAGATGTCACGATCAAAGTGCCTGTCGGTACGCGTGTTATCGATCAGGGCACCGGCGAAACCATGGGCGATATGACCAAACACGGTCAGCGTCTGATGGTTGCCAAAGGCGGCTGGCACGGCCTGGGCAATACCCGCTTTAAGTCCTCTGTTAACCGTACTCCGCGTCAGAAAACGATGGGCACGCCGGGCGATAAGCGCGATTTGATGCTGGAGCTGATGCTGCTGGCGGACGTGGGTATGCTGGGTATGCCAAACGCCGGTAAATCAACCTTTATCCGCGCGGTATCTGCGGCAAAACCGAAAGTGGCGGACTATCCGTTTACCACTCTGGTGCCGAGCCTTGGCGTTGTGCGTATGGACAACGAAAAGAGCTTTGTGGTTGCCGATATTCCGGGGCTGATTGAAGGCGCGGCGGAAGGCGCGGGTCTGGGGATTCGCTTCCTGAAGCACCTGGAACGTTGCCGCGTACTGCTGCACCTTATTGATATCGATCCTATCGACGGTTCCGATCCGGTGGAAAACGCCCGTATCATTATCGGCGAACTGGAAAAATACAGTCAGGATCTGGCTGCTAAGCCGCGCTGGTTAGTGTTCAACAAAATTGATTTGCTGGACCAGGCCGAAGCGGAAGAAAAAGCGAAAGCTATCGCGCAGGCGCTGGGCTGGGAAGATAAGTACTACATGATTTCCGCTGCCAGCCAGACTGGCGTGAAAGATCTCTGCTGGGATGTGATGACCTTTATCATCGAGAACCCTATCGTTCAGGCTGATGAAGCGAAGCAGCCGGAGAAAGTGGAGTTCATGTGGGACGATTATCACCGTCAGCAGCTCGCTGAAGTCGAAGACGAAGCGGAAGATGACTGGGATGACGACTGGGACGAAGACGACGAAGAAGGCGTCGAGTTCATCTACAAACGTTAATCTGGTTCAAATGCCCGGTGGCGCTTACGCTTACCGGGCCTACGGATAGTAGGCCGGATAAGGCGCAAAGCGCCGCCATCCGGCAATTAAATGACCCATCTAGTGTGTAGGCCGGATAAGCGTCAGCGCCATCCGGCACTATCCTCACCTAGTTGTTCTGATAAAGATCTTTGTACAACCGGCTTTCAAAACGTACTAACGGAATACGACGATTGCGCTGGTCAGCTGGCGTAACGGCATACCCGGAAAGATACTGAACAAATGCCATCCGTTGCCCACTTGCCGTTGTAATAAATCCCGCCAGATTATAGACCCCTTGCAGCGAGCCTGTTTTCGCCGAAACTTTACCATCAACCCCAGCCTGATGCAGACCTGCACGGTATTGCAGAGAGCCGTCATATCCCGCCAGCGGCAGCATGGAGATAAAGTTCAGCTCGTTGTCGTGTTGGGCGATGTATTGCAGCACCTGCATCATGGTGGCCGGGGCAATCAGGTTGTGGCGAGAAAGGCCCGAACCGTCAGCGATGATGGTGTTGCCAATATCAACGCCAGCCTGCTGACGCAGGATCTGGCGCACGGCATCGGATCCCGCCCGCCATGTGCCGGGAACGTTGAAGCGTGCGTGGCCGATCATGCGAAAGACGGTATCGGCAATCATGTTGTCCGATTTTTTCAGCATAATCTTAAGCAAATCATGCAGCGGCGCAGACTGCTTGCTGGCAACCACCGTTCCGGGTTCGTTGACCTGCGTCTGGCGTAACAGCGTACCGCTGTAGGTAATACCTGCCTGTTTTAACTCGTCTTTCAGGATCGCTCCGGCATAGCTGGCGCCGTCCTGAATGGCGAAGGCTAGCGGTAACGGTTCGGCGCGCTGCGGCAGGCAGCCTGTCAGCGTGAAGCGGTTTAAATCCCCCGGAACGACATCCAGCTCACAGTATTGCGCTTCCGCAGAGCCGCGTGGGAGAGTGCGAACCTGACTGAACATGGTCACCGGGTAATAGGACGCCACGCGAATATACGCTAAGTCATTCGGTTTTTGCGCGCTGTAGAGGGAGATGGAAAAGCAGTTGCGATCGACAATGGCGGCTGCGGGTGGTGCGCTAAAACACTGCGTCATGTCATTCCAGGGCCAGCCTGGCGCTTTATCATGGCTGGCGAAAATGGAGGTGTCGATGAGCACATTTCCCGCAATTTGCGTCACGCCGGATTTTTTCAGCGTTGCGACCATATTGCGAATATCCTGGCGTTTTAGCGTCGGATCGGCACCAAATCGCGCCACTAAGTCCCCTTTTAAGACGCCATTGTCCACGTTGCCTTTTGTCTCCAGCGTGGTGGTAAAACGAAAATCGGGGCCGAGCTGAATCAATGCCGCGAGGGCCGTGATCACTTTTTGCGTACTGGCGGGCAGCGCCATCTGCTGGCTATGGTAATCAATCGCGGGCGTGGACGCGCCGACCTTCTGAGCCATGAAAGCAAGGTTGGCCCCATCAGGGAGCTGATTGATGTATTCATCAACATTCGCGGCCTGGACGCTGAACGCTATACTGGTGGTCAATCCGATGATAAATCTGGAAAATCGCATAATCTCGCGCTAACAACCTGGAAACAAGCCGTCATACTACGGCGCAATGCCCTGGAAAGTAAACGATGACCCATAGGGAACTCCAGGGTAAAATACGTATCAAATTGAGAATTGTAGCTGACCTGGGGCTTTGTACCCGGGTCGGTATTTTTTTGCTTCTGGCTTTGGTAGAACGCATACCGGAGCAGGCTTAGCAGCCGAGGCGGGGTCAATCACCCCCTACAGGAATGTTCAAGAGGTATAACAAATGCAAGCTATTCCGATGACTTTACGTGGTGCCGAAAAACTGCGCGAAGAGCTGGATTTTCTGAAATCTGTGCGCCGTCCTGAAATCATCGCCGCTATCGCGGAAGCGCGTGAGCATGGCGACCTGAAAGAGA
Organism: Citrobacter sp. TBCP-5362; assembly: GCF_005406305.1. Classification (NCBI taxonomy): domain Bacteria; kingdom Pseudomonadati; phylum Pseudomonadota; class Gammaproteobacteria; order Enterobacterales; family Enterobacteriaceae; genus Citrobacter; species Citrobacter sp. TBCP-5362. Next base: position 541,706 of record NZ_CP040234.1, read on the forward strand.
ACGCCGAGTATCACGCTGCGCGTGAACAGCAGGGTTTCTGCGAAGGACGTATCAAGGATATCGAGGCGAAGCTGTCGAATGCGCAGGTGATCGACGTGACGAAGATGCCGAACAACGGACGTGTTGTTTTCGGCGCAACGGTAACTGTTCTGAATCTCGATAACGATGAAGAGCAGACCTGGCGTATTGTCGGCGATGACGAAGCGGATTTTAAACAGAACCTGATTTCCGTGAATTCACCTATCGCGCGCGGCCTGGTTGGCAAAGAGCAGGATGACGTCGTGACCATCAAAACGCCTGGCGGCGAAGTGGAATACGAAGTGATTAAGGTGGAATACCTGTAAGAATTACCCAATACTCAAGATGTTGATGTATTGTAAAGAAAGGAAAAAGGCCGCTATGCGGCCTTTTATCAACGAAGAGAGCGTGGCATTTTGCTCTCCTGCTTGCGGAAAACCCCTCGTTTTACACAGATTTTGTGTTCGACTTTAGGATATTCTTAGCGTGGCAGCGAGATTTTACGTTCTTTAGTTGGGCGATAAAGTACCAGCGTTTTACCGATGACCTGTACGTTACAGGCGCCGGTTTCGCGTACGATAGCTTCCACGATCAAGGTTTTGGTTTCGCGATCTTCCGAGGCGATCTTCACCTTGATAAGTTCATGGTGCTCTAACGCTTGTTCAATCTCGGCCAGTACCCCTTCGGTCAAACCATTGTTGCCAAGCATAACTACCGGCTTGAGCGGATGTGCCAGACCTTTCAGGTGCTGTTTTTGTTTAGTACTCAGATTCATCGTATATTTTTGCTTACGTTGGGATTGAAAACGGGTCATTCTACCGCCATCTCCCATATATCACCAAATGAGCGCGTAAAAATTTACGCTACGGGTAACGATGAATTGCCCCGATGGGAAAGTTAAATGACAGGTAAAAAGCGTTCTGCCAGCTCGAGTCGCTGGCTTCAGGAACACTTTAGCGATAAATATGTTCAACAGGCGCAGAAAAAGGGGTTACGTTCCCGTGCCTGGTTTAAACTTGATGAAATACAGCAAAGTGACAAACTTTTTAAGCCGGGGATGACAGTTGTCGACCTCGGTGCTGCGCCAGGAGGCTGGTCACAGTATGTGGTCACGCAGATTGGCGGCAAAGGCCGTATCATCGCTTGCGATCTTTTACCTATGGATCCTATCGTTGGTGTGGACTTTCTTCAGGGCGATTTTCGTGATGAACTTGTTATGAAAGCGCTGCTGGAACGCGTGGGTGACAGTAAAGTACAAGTTGTCATGTCAGATATGGCACCAAACATGAGCGGAACACCGGCGGTGGATATCCCCCGCGCCATGTATCTGGTGGAACTGGCGTTAGAAATGTGTCGTGATGTGCTGGCGCCAGGTGGAAGTTTTGTAGTGAAGGTGTTCCAGGGCGAAGGTTTCGATGAGTACCTAAGGGAAATTCGCTCCCTGTTTACGAAGGTTAAAGTTCGTAAGCCGGACTCTTCGCGTGCGCGTTCACGCGAAGTGTATATTGTAGCGACCGGGCGAAAACCATAACCGGGGGATTTCAGACGAAAGTTTGAAAGAAGCTGGATATAGAGTATCCTGACGCTGTTTTTAACACAGTTGTAATAAGAGGTTAATCCCTTGAGTGACATGGCGAAAAACCTAATACTCTGGCTGGTCATTGCCGTTGTGCTGATGTCAGTATTCCAGAGCTTTGGGCCCAGCGAGTCTAATGGCCGTAAGGTGGATTACTCTACCTTCCTGCAAGAGGTCAACCAGGACCAGGTTCGTGAAGCGCGTATCAACGGACGTGAGATCAACGTTACCAAGAAAGATAGTAACCGTTACACGACCTACATTCCGGTTAACGATCCGAAGCTGCTTGATAACCTGCTGACCAAAAACGTCAAGGTTGTTGGCGAACCACCTGAAGAGCCGAGCCTGCTGGCTTCAATCTTTATTTCCTGGTTCCCGATGCTGTTGCTGATCGGCGTCTGGATCTTCTTCATGCGTCAGATGCAGGGCGGCGGTGGCAAAGGCGCCATGTCGTTCGGTAAGAGTAAAGCGCGCATGCTGACGGAAGATCAGATCAAAACCACTTTTGCCGATGTCGCAGGTTGTGACGAAGCGAAAGAAGAAGTGGCTGAGCTGGTCGAGTATCTGCGTGAACCAAGCCGCTTCCAGAAGCTGGGCGGTAAAATCCCGAAAGGCGTCCTGATGGTCGGCCCTCCGGGTACGGGTAAAACCCTGCTGGCGAAAGCTATCGCAGGCGAAGCGAAAGTCCCGTTCTTTACGATTTCCGGTTCTGACTTCGTCGAAATGTTCGTCGGTGTTGGCGCATCTCGTGTGCGTGACATGTTCGAGCAGGCTAAGAAAGCGGCGCCGTGCATTATCTTCATCGATGAAATCGACGCCGTAGGCCGCCAGCGTGGCGCGGGTCTGGGCGGCGGTCATGATGAACGTGAACAGACATTGAACCAGATGCTGGTTGAGATGGACGGCTTCGAAGGTAACGAAGGTATCATCGTTATCGCGGCGACTAACCGTCCAGACGTACTTGACCCTGCGCTGCTGCGTCCTGGCCGTTTCGACCGTCAGGTCGTGGTAGGTCTGCCAGACGTGCGTGGTCGTGAGCAGATCCTGAAAGTGCATATGCGTCGCGTACCGCTGGCGCCGGATATCGATGCGGCAATCATCGCACGCGGCACGCCGGGCTTCTCTGGCGCCGATCTGGCGAACCTTGTGAACGAAGCTGCGCTGTTTGCTGCCCGTGGCAACAAGCGTGTGGTATCCATGGTTGAGTTCGAGAAAGCGAAAGACAAAATCATGATGGGTGCGGAACGCCGCTCCATGGTGATGACGGAAGCGCAGAAAGAATCTACCGCTTACCACGAAGCAGGCCATGCGATTATTGGTCGCCTTGTTCCTGAGCACGATCCGGTGCATAAAGTGACGATTATTCCGCGCGGTCGTGCGCTGGGTGTGACCTTCTTCCTGCCTGAAGGCGACGCGATTAGCGCCAGCCGTCAGAAACTGGAAAGCCAGATCTCCACGTTGTACGGCGGTCGTCTGGCGGAAGAGATCATCTATGGCGTAGAGCATGTTTCTACCGGTGCGTCGAACGACATTAAAGTCGCGACTAACCTGGCGCGTAACATGGTCACCCAGTGGGGCTTCTCCGATAAGCTCGGTCCGCTGCTGTATGCAGAGGAAGAGGGTGAAGTGTTCCTGGGACGTAGCGTTGCGAAAGCCAAACACATGTCTGATGAAACCGCGCGTATCATCGACCAGGAAGTGAAAGCGCTGATTGAACGTAACTACAATCGTGCTCGTCAGATCCTGAATGACAATATGGACATCCTGCATGCAATGAAAGATGCGCTCATGAAGTATGAGACCATCGATGCGCCGCAGATTGATGACCTGATGGCGCGCCGCGAAGTTCGCCCGCCGGCTGGCTGGGAAGATCCGAACGGCACCAACAACTCTGACAACAATGGCACGCCTCGTGCGCCGCGCCCGGTTGATGAACCGCGTACGCCGAACCCAGGCAACACCATGTCAGAGCAGTTAGGCGACAAATAAGTTATCTGTTATTGATGACTCTGCTTCACCGAAACCCTGGGGCTTGCTCCGGGGTTTTTTATATTTGAAATAACATCAGAAGGATTAGCTATGAAACTCTTCGCCCAGGGCTCCACGCTGGATCTCTCTCACCCACACGTAATGGGCATCCTGAACGTCACGCCGGATTCTTTCTCCGATGGCGGGACGCACAATACGCTGGTGGAGGCGGTGAAGCACGCTAATCTGATGATTAACGCCGGAGCGACGATTATTGATGTCGGCGGCGAATCAACGCGACCTGGCGCGGCGGATGTCAGCGTTGAAGAAGAACTGGAACGCGTGATCCCGGTAGTTGAGTCCATCGCCCAGCGTTTTGAGGTATGGATTTCAGTGGATACCTCAAAACCGGAGGTGATTCGGGAATCGGCAAGAGTGGGCGCTCACATCATCAACGACATCCGCTCTCTCTCTGAACCGGGCGCGCTTGAGGCGGCGGCTGAGACTGGTTTACCGGTCTGCCTGATGCATATGCAAGGGCAGCCTAAAACAATGCAGGAAGCGCCAAAGTACGAAGACGTTTTTGCGGAGGTCAATCGCTACTTTATTGACCAAATAGCACGCTGTGAAAGGGCTGGCATCGCAAAAGAGAAATTGTTGCTCGACCCGGGATTCGGTTTCGGTAAAAATCTCTCCCATAACTATACGTTACTGGCACGTCTGGCGGAGTTTCATCATTTTAACCTGCCGCTGCTGGTGGGAATGTCACGTAAATCGATGATTGGTCAGTTGCTCAACGTCGGGCCCTCCGATCGTTTGAGCGGGAGCCTGGCGTGTGCGGTTATCGCCGCAATGCAGGGGGCGCATATCATTCGTGTCCATGACGTTAAAGAAACCGTAGAAGCGATGCGTGTGGTAGAAGCCACCCTGTCTGCAAAGGAAAATAAACGCTATGAGTAATCGTAAATATTTTGGCACCGATGGGATCCGTGGTCGTGTAGGCGATGCGCCCATTACTCCTGACTTTGTGCTTAAGCTGGGCTGGGCCGCAGGGAAAGTGCTGGCGCGTCATGGTTCACGTAAAATCATTATCGGTAAAGACACGCGTATTTCTGGCTATATGCTGGAGTCTGCGCTGGAAGCCGGTCTGGCGGCAGCGGGATTGTCTGCCTCTTTTACCGGCCCGATGCCGACGCCTGCGGTGGCTTACCTGACCCGAACCTTCCGGGCAGAGGCCGGGATCGTTATCTCCGCTTCACATAACCCGTTTTATGACAACGGGATTAAATTCTTCTCCATTGACGGCACTAAACTGCCTGATGAAGTTGAAGAGGCCATTGAAGCAGAGATGGAAAAAGAGATCACCTGCGTGGATTCCTCTGAGCTGGGTAAAGCCAGCCGTATTGTGGATGCTGCGGGGCGCTACATTGAGTTCTGCAAAGGTACGTTCCCGAACGAACTGAGCCTGAATGAGCTGAAGATTGTTGTGGATTGCGCCAACGGCGCGACCTATCACATTGCACCGAACGTCCTGCGTGAACTGGGTGCGAATGTCATTGCGATTGGCTGTGAGCCGAACGGCGTCAATATTAATGAAGAAGTCGGCGCTACGGATGTGCGTGCGCTACAGGCGCGCGTGATCGCGGAGAAAGCCGATTTAGGGATCGCGCTGGACGGCGACGGCGATCGCGTGATCATGGTTGACCATGAAGGGAATAAAGTCGATGGCGATCAGATCATGTATATCATCGCCCGCGAAGGTTTGCGTCAGGGTCAACTGCGCGGTGGCGCAGTCGGTACGCTTATGAGCAACATGGGCCTGGAGCTGGCGTTGAAACAGCTGGGCATTCCGTTTGCGCGTGCTAAAGTTGGCGACCGCTACGTGCTGGAAAAACTGCAAGAAAAAGGCTGGCGTATTGGGGCGGAAAACTCCGGCCACGTTATTCTGCTGGATAAAACCACCACCGGTGACGGTATTGTCGCGGGGCTACAGGTTCTGGCGGCGATGGTGCGTAACCACATGAGTCTGCACGATTTGTGCAGCGGCATGAAAATGTTCCCGCAGATTCTGGTTAACGTACGTTATGCAGCCGGTAGCGGCGATCCGCTGGAGAATGACAACGTTAAGGCGGTGACGGCGGAAGTCGAAGCGGCGCTGGGAAATCGTGGTCGCGTGCTGCTGCGTAAGTCCGGTACTGAACCGTTAATTCGCGTAATGGTAGAAGGCGAGGATGAAGCGCAGGTTACTGAGTTTGCTCATCGTATTGCGGATGCCGTAAAAGCGGTTTAATCCTGGTGATAAGTGACTAAAAAGGCGGCGTTTGCCGCCTTTTTGTTGCAGGAAAAAGACCTTTTTGCTGTTTTTTTCCGCAGTTGATACAATGCACTAAAATTGCCCTTGCGAAGGTCATTCGCTTTGGTTAGTATTCACACCCGCTTCAGTGGGAAACAGTAAATTATCCCGCTTTATTGGTTGAAGCATTGGTATGCGGCAACTCCGCAAGGAACAGGTTGATTATGTACGAAGCTCTTTTGGTAGTTTTCCTTATTGTGGCAATTGGCCTGGTAGGCTTGATCATGCTACAGCAAGGTAAAGGCGCTGATATGGGAGCCTCCTTTGGAGCAGGCGCTTCCGCTACGCTGTTTGGTTCAAGTGGTTCTGGTAACTTCATGACCCGCATGACGGCGGTGCTGGCAACGTTGTTCTTCATCATCAGTTTGGCGCTGGGCAATATCAACAGCAACAAGACCAATAAAGGAAGTGAGTGGGAAAATCTGAGCGCTCCGGCAAAAACCGAGCAGACTCAGCCAGTTGCACCGGCACAGCCGAGCAGCGATATCCCACACTAAGATTTCCGTGCCGAGGTGGTGGAATTGGTAGACACGCTACCTTGAGGTGGTAGTGCCCAATAGGGCTTACGGGTTCAAGTCCCGTCCTCGGTACCAATATTCCGAAAGAAAGACGCTGAAAAGCGTCTTTTTTTTCGTCTGTATCTCGCGGGGGTTATAGACTTTGTTTTTGTCGGTTGGATAAGGCGTTTACGCCGCCATCCGACATGTTACGTAATGTGCCTGATGGCACTTTGTTTATCAGGCCTACACCGCCCACAAAAAAGGCCGCTTACGCGGCCTTTAATCGTTGTCCGTTAACTTACTTGCCTTTGTTTTCCAGATTCTCAACCTGCGGCAAACCCGTAGCGGAAGAGGCGGAAAGCAGGCCTGACTGCGCATAACCAAACAGTTTTTCACGCGTATCGGTGATATCCAGATTGCGCATCGTCAACTGACCGATACGGTCATCCGGCGAGAACACGGAGTCTCCTTTTTCCATCGTCAAACGCTCTGGTTTGTAGGTCAGATTGTCAGAGACGGTATTCAGGATCGAGTAGTCGTTACCACGACGCAGCTCCAGCGTGACTTCACCGGTAATCTGGCTGGCCACCCAACGTTGCAGACCGTCACGCAGCATCAGCGCCTGGGAGTCAAACCAGCGGCCCTGATACAGCAGGCGGCCTAACTGACGGCCATGCGCATGATACTGCTCGATAGTGTCTTCGTTGTGGATGCCGGTCAGCAGACGCTCGTAGGCGATATGCAGCAGCGCCATCCCCGGCGCTTCATAGATACCCCGGCTCTTCGCTTCGATGATACGGTTCTCAATCTGATCGCTCATGCCCAGACCGTGACGGCCGCCGATACGGTTAGCTTCCAGCATCAGTTCAACATCATCGCTGAAGGTCTTACCGTTCAACGCGACAGGATGCCCCTGTTCAAAGCGCACGGTAACTTCTTCCGCCGGGATTTTCACGTTTTCATCCCAGAACTTGACGCCCATGATTGGATTGACGATCTTGACGCTGGAGTTCAGGAATTCCAGGTCTTTGGCTTCATGGGTCGCGCCGAGCATGTTGGAGTCAGTGGAATAGGCTTTTTCGACGGACATCTTGTAGTCGAAACCGCAGGCAATCATAAACTCGGACATCTCATGACGACCGCCCAGCTCATCAATAAAGTCGGTATCCAGCCACGGTTTGTAAATCTGTAGCTCCGCGTTGGTCAACAGGCCGTAACGGTAGAAACGCTCGATGTCGTTTCCTTTATAGGTACTGCCGTCGCCCCAGATGTTAACACCATCTTCCTTCATCGCGGCGACCAGCATTGTGCCGGTAACGGCGCGGCCCAGCGGCGTGGTGTTGAAATAGGTCAGTCCGCCGGTGGTGTTATGGAAAGCGCCGCACTGAATCGCGGCGATCCCTTCGGCAACCAGCTGTTTACGGCAATCAATCAGGCGAGCGTTCTCTGCGCCGTATTCCATTGCGCGACGAGGAATGGCGTCATAGTCATCCTCATCCGGCTGACCCAGATTCGCAGTATATGCATAAGGGACAGCGCCTTTTTGTCGCATCCACAGCAGTGCAGCACTGGTGTCCAGGCCGCCGGAAAAAGCGATACCAATACGTTGACCTACCGGAAGATGCTTGAGAATCGTCGTCATAAATAAAACCCTGCTTGATAGACTGATGAAGAGATCGGCTTTCTGCTCTCAGTGCATTTTTATGCAAAATAAGTGAGTTTTCATTTAATCATCTTTTACGGATGACAGGAAGAGTTTAGTGATAATTTCGTTAAAAAACGGTATGGGGTGGCTTCTTTCCTGACTGGCGCGGCTTCTTAACGGAGGCCGGGTTAGTATTCATTCATGTGCATATTATTAACGCGGTTGACATATCGCATATTGAATCAATATAATACGCGCAGATTTTACGTCCCGTCCTCGGTACCAAATCCCAGCAGTATTTGCATCTTTTACCCAAAGCGAGTAAAATTTGCCACGTTTCAGGCGCGGGGTGGAGCAGCCTGGTAGCTCGTCGGGCTCATAACCCGAAGGTCGTCGGTTCAAATCCGGCCCCCGCAACCACTTTCCCTTAGAGTTCTTTTTCAAATATACTGTGAAGACTTAGGCCTTCGTAGCTGGATTTGAAAAAAATTCTTTCGGAAGGTTCTCCAGACCGCAGTTGCGGTTATAGGGTTCAGTTATCTAAAGCCCCGATTTATCGGGGTTTTTTGTTATCTGACTACAGAATAACTGGGCTTTAGGCCCTTTTTTTATGTCTTGGGGGTGGGCTTGTCCACATTAGAGCAAAAATTAACAGAGATGATTACAGCGCCAGTTGAAGCCTTAGGTTACGAACTGGTCGGCATCGAATTTATTCGCGGTCGCACATCCACACTGCGCATCTATATTGATAGTGAAGATGGCATCAATGTTGATGATTGTGCTGATGTGAGTCACCAGGTGAGTGCGGTGCTGGATGTCGAAGATCCCATCACTGTGGCATACAACCTGGAAGTCTCCTCGCCAGGTCTCGACCGTCCTATGTTCACGGCTGAGCACTACGCGCGTTTCCTGGGTGAAGAAGTGACGCTGGTACTTCGTATGGCGGTACAAAACCGTCGTAAATGGCAGGGCGTTATCAAAGCGGTTGACGGTGAAATGATCACTGTCACAGTCGAAGGTAAAGATGAAGTGTTCGCGCTGAGTAATATCCAGAAGGCGAACCTGGTTCCCCACTTTTAATAGTCTGGATTGAGGTGAAAAGCCCGCGATGAACAAAGAAATTTTGGCCGTTGTTGAAGCCGTTTCCAATGAGAAAGCGCTGCCACGCGAGAAGATTTTTGAAGCGCTGGAAAGTGCGCTGGCTACAGCAACGAAGAAAAAATACGAACAAGAGATCGATGTTCGCGTACAAATCGATCGTAAAAGCGGTGATTTCGATACCTTCCGTCGTTGGTTAATCGTAGAAGAAGTCACGCTGCCGACAAAAGAAATTACGCTGGAAGCGGCGCGTTTTGAAGACGAAAGCCTGAACCTGGGCGACTACGTTGAAGATCAGATTGAATCTGTCACCTTTGACCGTATCACCACCCAGACGGCAAAACAGGTTATCGTACAGAAAGTTCGTGAAGCCGAGCGTGCGATGGTGGTCGATCAGTTCCGCGAGCACGAAGGCGAAATCATCACCGGCGTGGTGAAGAAAGTAAACCGCGACAACATCTCTTTGGATTTGGGCAGCAATGCTGAAGCCGTGATCCTGCGTGAAGATATGCTGCCGCGCGAAAACTTCCGTCCTGGCGACCGTATTCGTGGCGTTCTGTACTCCGTTCGCCCGGAAGCGCGCGGTGCGCAACTGTTTGTGACGCGTTCCAAACCGGAAATGCTGATCGAGCTGTTCCGTATTGAAGTACCGGAAATCGGCGAAGAAGTCATCGAAATTAAAGCGGCGGCTCGCGATCCGGGTTCCCGTGCGAAAATCGCGGTGAAAACCAACGACAAGCGTATCGATCCGGTCGGCGCCTGTGTGGGTATGCGTGGTGCGCGCGTTCAGGCCGTTTCTACTGAACTGGGCGGCGAGCGTATTGATATCGTCCTGTGGGATGATAACCCGGCGCAGTTCGTGATTAACGCGATGGCGCCAGCAGACGTCGCTTCTATCGTGGTGGATGAAGATAAACACACCATGGATATCGCTGTTGAAGCCGGTAACCTGGCTCAGGCGATCGGACGTAATGGTCAGAACGTCCGTCTGGCTGCGCAACTGAGCGGCTGGGAACTTAACGTGATGACGGTTGATGACTTGCAGGCTAAGCATCAGGCTGAAGCACATGCAGCGATCGATACCTTCACCAAATATCTCGATATTGATGAAGAGTTCGCAACCGTACTGGTTGAAGAAGGTTTCGCGACGCTGGAAGAACTGGCCTACGTGCCAATGAAAGAACTGCTGGAAATCGACGGGCTGGATGAACCGACCGTTGAAGCGCTGCGCGAGCGTGCCAAAAACGCACTGACCACTCTGGCACTGGCCCAGGAAGAAAGCCTTGGTGATAACAAACCGTCTGACGATCTGCTGAATCTGGAAGGATTGGGTCGCGACCTGGCATTCAAACTGGCTGCCCGTGGTGTTTGTACGCTGGAAGATCTCGCTGAGCAGGGCATTGATGATCTGGCTGATATCGAAGGGTTGACCGACGAAAAAGCCGGTGAGCTGATTATGGCTGCCCGTAATATTTGCTGGTTCGGCGACGAAGCGTAATAAACTGTAGCAGGAAGGAACAGCATGACAGATGTAACCGTAAAAGCGCTGGCCGCAGAGATACAGACCTCCGTGGATCGCCTGGTACAGCAATTCGCTGATGCCGGTATCCCGAAGTCTGCTGATGACTCTGTGTCCGCACAAGAAAAACAGACTTTACTGGCGCACCTGAATCGTGAAAATGGTTCAGGGCCGGATAAGTTGACGCTGCAACGTAAAACGCGCAGCACGTTGAATATTCCAGGTACCGGTGGAAAAAGTAAATCGGTACAAATCGAAGTCCGCAAGAAACGCACCTTTGTGAAACGCGATCCGCAAGAGACAGAACGTCTCGCTGCGGAAGAGCAGGCGCAGCGTGAAGCGGAAGAGCAAGCCCGTCGTGAGGCAGAAGAAACAGCCAAACGCGAGGCGCAACAAAAAGCTGACCGTGAGGCCGCAGAACAAGCTAAACGTGACGCCGCTGAAAAAGCGAAACGTGAAGCTGCGGAAAAAGACAAAGTGAGCAATCAACAGACTGACGATATGACCAAAACCGCCCAGGCCGAAAAAGCCCGCCGTGAAAATGAAGCAGCAGAGCTGAAGCGTAAAGCGGAAGAAGAAGCGCGTCGCAAACTTGAAGAAGAAGCGCGTCGCGTAGCAGAAGAAGCTCGCCGCATGGCGGAAGAGAACAAATGGACTGATAACGCGGAGCCGACTGAAGACACCAGCGATTATCACGTTACCACGTCTCAACACGCCCGCCAGGCCGAAGACGAAAACGACCGTGAAGTTGAAGGCGGCCGTGGCCGTAGTCGCAATGCGAAAGCAGCGCGTCCGGCGAAAAAAGGCAACAAACACTCTGAATCGAAAGCCGATCGTGAAGAAGCCCGTGCGGCCGTTCGCGGCGGTAAAGGCGGTAAAAACCGTAAAGGTTCTGCTCTGCAACAGAGCTTCCAGAAACCGGTTCAGGCTGTTAACCGTGACGTTGTGATTGGTGAAACCATCACCGTTGGCGAGCTGGCGAACAAGATGGCGGTAAAAGGCTCTCAGGTCATCAAAGCGATGATGAAGCTGGGCGCGATGGCAACCATCAACCAGGTCATCGACCAGGAAACCGCACAGCTGGTTGCTGAAGAGATGGGCCATAAAGTTATCCTGCGTCGTGAAAACGAGCTGGAAGAAGCGGTAATGAGCGACCGTGATACAGGTGCGGCGGCAGAACCGCGTGCTCCTGTTGTGACCATCATGGGCCACGTTGACCACGGTAAAACCTCTCTGCTGGACTACATTCGTTCAACGAAAGTTGCCTCTGGCGAAGCGGGCGGCATTACCCAGCACATCGGTGCTTACCACGTTGAAACCGACAACGGTATGATCACCTTCCTGGATACCCCGGGTCACGCCGCGTTTACCTCTATGCGTGCTCGTGGTGCGCAGGCAACGGATATCGTTGTTCTGGTTGTGGCGGCAGACGACGGCGTGATGCCACAGACCATCGAAGCTATCCAGCATGCGAAAGCGGCGGGTGTGCCGGTTGTGGTTGCGGTGAACAAGATCGATAAGCCAGAAGCCGATCCGGATCGTGTTAAAAACGAACTGTCCCAGTACGGCATCCTGCCGGAAGAGTGGGGCGGCGAAAGCCAGTTCGTCCACGTATCTGCAAAAGCGGGTACTGGCATCGACGAACTGCTGGATGCAATCCTGTTGCAGGCTGAAGTCCTCGAACTGAAAGCAGTTCGTAAAGGCATGGCGAGCGGCGCGGTAATCGAATCCTTCCTGGATAAAGGTCGTGGTCCGGTTGCAACCGTCCTGGTTCGTGAAGGTACGCTGAACAAAGGCGACATCGTCCTGTGCGGCTTCGAATATGGCCGCGTTCGTGCAATGCGTAACGAACTGGGTCAGGAAGTGCTGGAAGCGGGTCCGTCCATTCCGGTTGAGATCCTGGGTCTGTCCGGTGTTCCGGCTGCCGGTGATGAAGTGACCGTGGTTCGTGACGAGAAGAAAGCCCGTGAAGTTGCGCTGTATCGTCAGGGTAAATTCCGCGAAGTTAAACTGGCGCGTCAGCAGAAATCTAAACTTGAGAACATGTTCGCTAACATGACCGAAGGCGAAGTTCATGAAGTGAACATCGTACTGAAAGCGGACGTTCAGGGCTCTGTGGAAGCGATCTCCGACTCTTTACTGAAACTGTCTACCGACGAAGTGAAAGTGAAGATCATCGGTTCCGGCGTAGGTGGTATCACCGAAACCGACGCAACCCTGGCTGCTGCATCCAACGCGATCCTGGTTGGCTTCAACGTGCGTGCCGATGCCTCTGCGCGTAAAGTGATTGAAGCGGAAAGCCTGGATCTGCGCTACTACTCCGTCATCTATAACTTGATCGACGAAGTGAAAGCGGCAATGAGCGGCATGCTGTCTCCAGAACTGAAACAGCAGATCATTGGTCTGGCTGAAGTCCGTGACGTGTTCAAATCACCGAAATTTGGCGCTGTCGCAGGCTGTATGGTTACTGAAGGTACGATTAAACGCCACAACCCGATCCGCGTACTGCGCGACAACGTGGTTATCTACGAAGGCGAGCTGGAATCCCTGCGCCGCTTCAAAGATGACGTTAACGAAGTCCGTAACGGCATGGAATGTGGTATCGGCGTTAAGAACTACAACGACGTTCGCGTTGGCGATATGATCGAAGTGTTCGAGATCATCGAGATCCAACGTACGATTGCGTAAGGTCGGCCGGGTTGTAGGCCGGATAAGGCGTTTACGCCGCCATCCGGCAATGTAATGCCTGATGGCGCCATGCTTATCAGGCCTACAGTTTATAGCCCACGCCACCCGGCATGAAATTTAAAAAGGGGCTTTTGGCCCCTTTTTTGTCTTTATTCTGGAGAATTTATTATGGCGAAAGAATTTGGTCGCCCGCAGCGCGTAGCCCAGGAAATGCAAAAAGAGATCGCTATCATCCTGCAACGCGAAATTAAAGATCCGCGTCTTGGCATGATGACCACCGTTTCCGGTGTGGAGATGTCCCGCGATCTGGCCTATGCCAAAGTGTATGTCACCTTTCTGAACGACAAAGATGAAGACGCGGTAAAAGCGGGCATCAAAGCGTTGCAGGAAGCGTCTGGCTTTATCCGTACCCTGCTGGGGAAAGCGATGCGTCTGCGTATCGTGCCGGAACTGACCTTCTTCTACGACAACTCGCTGGTTGAAGGGATGCGTATGTCTAACCTGGTGACTAACGTGGTGAAACATGACGAAGAACGTCGTGTGAACCCGGACGACAGCAAGGAGGACTAATGAGTCGTCCTCGTCGTCGTGGTCGCGACATTCACGGTGTCCTGCTGCTGGATAAGCCGCAGGGCATGTCCAGCAATGACGTCTTGCAGAAAGTAAAACGCATCTATAACGCCAACCGTGCCGGACATACCGGCGCGCTGGACCCGCTGGCGACAGGCATGTTGCCCATCTGCCTCGGGGAAGCGACAAAGTTTTCGCAGTATCTGCTGGATTCTGACAAACGTTATCGCGTGGTTGCCCGCCTGGGGCAGCGTACCGACACCTCCGATGCCGATGGTCAAATCGTGCAGGAACGTCCGGTAACCTTCAGCGCAGAGCAGTTAGCTGCCGCGCTGGAGACGTTCCGTGGCGATATCGAGCAGATTCCATCGATGTATTCGGCGCTGAAGTATCAGGGCAAGAAGCTCTACGAATATGCGCGTCAGGGGATTGAAGTTCCCCGTGAAGCCCGCCCGATTACCGTTTACGAACTGCTGTTTATTCGCCATGAAGGGGATGAACTGGAGCTGGAGGTTCACTGCTCGAAGGGCACCTACATTCGCACCATTATCGATGATTTGGGTGAGCAACTTGGGTGTGGCGCGCATGTGATCTTCCTGCGACGTCTGGCGGTCAGTAAATATCCGGTTGACCGTATGGTCACGCTGGAACAGCTACGTGAGCTTGTTGAACAGGCGGAACGGCAGGATATTCCGGCTGCGCAACTGTTAGATCCGCTGCTGATGCCGATGGACAGTCCGGCTTCGGACTATCCAGTTGTCAATCTTCCTTTAACGTCATCGGTTTACTTTAAAAACGGTAACCCGGTACGGACGACAGGCGTGCCGCTTGAAGGGCTGGTTCGCGTGACGGAAGGTGATGACGAAAAATTTATTGGCATGGGTGAAATCGACGATGAAGGCCGCGTGGCGCCTCGTCGGTTAGTGGTTGAGTACCCGGCGTAATGCTGCTCCGTCTTGCGATAACAGGACGCTACGAGTAGAATACCGCCGCTTAACGTCACGTAAATTTTTTAACAAGTTCGCGCGGCGTTTACATGGGGTCGCTGAATTAGAGATTGGCACCCTTTCATTCTTTATTATTTTTGGAGTTCATCATGTCTCTAAGCGTTGAAGCTAAAGCTAAAATCGTTTCTGAGTTTGGTCGTGGTACTAACGACAGCGGTTCTACCGAAGTTCAGGTTGCTCTGCTGACTGCACAGATTAACCACCTGCAGGGCCACTTTGCAGAGCACAAAAAAGATCACCACAGCCGTCGTGGTCTGCTGCGCATGGTTTCTCAGCGTCGTAAACTGCTCGACTACCTGAAACGTAAAGATGTTGCACGTTACACCGCGCTGATCGAGCGTCTGGGTCTGCGTCGCTAATTCTTGCGAGTTTCAGAAAGAGGGGGCCTTCATGGCCCCTTTTTTCAACCAGACGGCAGCAATTCACTGGAAACTAATGTATTGTTGCTATGGATGATCTTCCGTTGCAGAGGTTCGCGCGGCTAATGAGAGGCTTCACCCAAAGAGCATGGGTTAGGGTTGTCATTAGTCGCGAGGATGCGCAGAAGATCGGGTATTAACGATGGCGCCTGAGTGTGCCGTCAAAAATTAAGAAAGGGTATTATTTTGCTTAATCCGATCGTTCGTAAATTCCAGTACGGTCAGCATACCGTTACGCTGGAAACTGGCATGATGGCGCGTCAGGCAACTGCCGCCGTTATGGTAAGCATGGATGACACTGCGGTATTCGTTACCGTTGTTGGTCAGAAAAAAGCGAAGCCGGGCCAGGATTTCTTCCCGCTGACCGTTAACTATCAGGAGCGTACTTACGCTGCTGGCCGTATCCCGGGCAGCTTCTTCCGTCGTGAAGGCCGTCCGAGCGAAGGCGAAACCCTGATCGCGCGTCTGATTGACCGCCCGGTTCGTCCGCTGTTCCCGGAAGGCTTCGTTAACGAAGTTCAGGTTATCGCAACCGTCGTTTCCGTTAACCCGCAGGTTAACCCGGATATCGTCGCGATGATCGGTGCTTCCGCCGCGCTGTCTCTGTCCGGCATTCCGTTCAACGGCCCGATTGGCGCCGCGCGTGTTGGTTATATCAATGACCAGTATGTACTGAACCCGACTCAGGACGAACTGAAAGAAAGTAAGCTGGACCTGGTGGTTGCCGGTACTGAAGCGGCTGTTCTGATGGTTGAATCCGAAGCAGAACTGCTGAGCGAAGACACCATGCTGGGCGCCGTGGTATTCGGCCACGAGCAGCAGCAGATTGTGATTCAAAACATCAACGATCTGGTGAAAGAAGCGGGCAAACCGCGTTGGGACTGGCAGCCGGAAGCGGTAAACGAAGCGCTGAACGCGCGCGTTGCTGCGCTGGCCGAAGCTCGCCTGAGCGACGCTTACCGTATCACCGACAAACAGGAGCGTTATGCTCAGGTTGACGTGATCAAATCTGAAACCATCGCTGCGCTGGTTGCAGAAGACGAAACCCTGGACGAAAACGAACTGGGCGAAATCCTGCACGCTATCGAGAAAAACGTTGTTCGTAGCCGCGTTCTGGCCGGCGAGCCGCGTATTGATGGCCGTGAAAAAGACATGATCCGTGGCCTGGACGTGCGTACTGGCGTGCTGCCGCGTACTCACGGTTCCGCGCTGTTCACTCGTGGCGAAACGCAGGCGCTGGTCACGGCGACGCTGGGTACCGCTCGTGACGCGCAGGTTCTTGATGAACTGATGGGCGAACGCACTGACAGCTTCCTGTTCCACTATAACTTCCCTCCGTACTCCGTTGGCGAAACCGGCATGGTCGGTTCTCCGAAGCGTCGTGAAATTGGTCACGGTCGTCTGGCGAAGCGCGGCGTTCTGGCAGTTATGCCGGAAATGGACAAATTCCCGTACACCGTTCGCGTGGTGTCTGAAATTACTGAATCCAACGGGTCTTCCTCTATGGCTTCCGTGTGTGGCGCTTCCCTGGCGCTGATGGACGCAGGCGTGCCGATTAAAGCGGCCGTTGCGGGTATCGCGATGGGTCTGGTGAAAGAAGGCGACAACTTTGTTGTTCTGTCTGACATCCTGGGCGACGAAGACCACCTGGGCGATATGGACTTCAAAGTGGCGGGTTCCCGCGACGGTATCTCTGCGTTGCAGATGGATATCAAAATTGAAGGTATCACCAAAGAGATCATGCAGGTTGCGCTGAACCAGGCAAAAGGTGCGCGTCTGCACATCCTGGGCGTGATGGAACAGGCGATCAACGCGCCGCGTGGCGACATTTCTCAGTTTGCTCCGCGTATCCACACCATCAAGATCAACCCGGACAAGATCAAAGACGTTATCGGTAAGGGCGGTTCTGTTATCCGTGCTCTGACCGAAGAAACCGGCACCACCATCGAAATCGAAGATGACGGTACGGTGAAGATCGCGGCGACCGACGGCGAAAAAGCGAAACATGCTATCCGTCGTATCGAAGAGATCACTGCGGAAATCGAAGTGGGCCGTATCTACAATGGTAAAGTGACCCGCATCGTTGACTTTGGCGCGTTTGTTGCCATTGGCGGCGGTAAAGAAGGTCTGGTACACATCTCTCAGATCGCTGACAAGCGCGTAGAGAAAGTGACCGATTACCTGCAAATGGGTCAGGAAGTACCGGTTAAAGTTCTGGAAGTTGATCGCCAGGGCCGCGTACGTCTGAGCATTAAAGAAGCAACTGAGCAGTCTCAACCAACTGCGGCGCCGGAAGCTCCGGCAGCAGAACAGGGCGAGTAAGGTTGCCATTTGCCCTCCGCTTTGGCGGAGGGCCTTTGACCCGGCAGGACGCCTTGTCAGCAACCGGGGAACAGGACGTTCATTCAATCGTTGTCTTCGGGAGTGGGAAATGAAGCCTTTTTTGCGCTGGTGTTTCGTTGCGACAGCACTCACGCTGGCAGGATGCAGCAACTCTGCCTGGCGTAAGAGTGAAGTCCTCGCGGTGCCATTGCAACCGACTTTGCAGCAGGAAGTGATTCTGGCACGCATGGAACAAATTCTTGCCAGTCGGGCTTTAACCGATGACGAACGCGCACAGCTTTTATATGAGCGCGGAGTGTTGTATGATAGTCTGGGTCTGAGGGCATTAGCGCGAAATGATTTTTCACAAGCGCTGGCAATCCGACCGGATATGCCTGAAGTATTCAATTACTTAGGCATTTATTTAACGCAGGCAGGCAATTTTGATGCTGCCTATGAAGCGTTTGATTCTGTACTTGAGCTTGATCCAACTTACAACTACGCGTACTTAAATCGCGGTATCGCATTGTATTACGGCGGTCGCGACAAGTTAGCGCAAGATGATCTGCTGGCGTTTTATCAAGACGATCCCAATGATCCTTTCCGCAGTCTGTGGCTTTATCTCGCTGAGCAGAAGCTCGATGAGAAGCAGGCGAAAGAAGCGTTAAAGCAACGCTTCGAGAAATCGGATAAAGAACAATGGGGATGGAACATTGTCGAGTTCTACCTGGGCAACATTAGCGAAGCAACGCTGATGGAACGCCTGAAGGCGGACGCAACGGATAACACCTCGCTCGCTGAGCATCTCAGTGAAACCAACTTCTATTTAGGTAAGTATTACCTAAGTCTGGGGGATTTGGACAACGCTACGGCATTGTTCAAACTGGCGGTGGCTAACAACGTTCATAACTTTGTTGAGCACCGATACGCATTGTTGGAATTATCGCTCCTGGGCCAGGACCAAGATGACCTGGCAGAATCGGACCAGCAATAGCTGACGTACACATCAGCCCGTAATCTTTTTGATTGCCATCACCTTCACGGGTGAGGGCGTTGTTGTTCGTTAATACACCTACTTTGAGCCGGTTCACACTTTTCAATGAAAATTGCAGATCAATTTCATGATGAGTTATGTAGACTGGCCGCCATTAATTTTGAGGCACACGTACTACATGGCTGAATTCGAAACCACTTTTGCAGATCTGGGCCTGAAGGCTCCTATCCTTGACGCCCTTAACGATCTGGGTTACGAAAAACCATCTCCAATCCAGGCAGAATGCATCCCGCATCTGCTGGGCGGTCGCGATGTTCTGGGTATGGCCCAGACCGGTAGCGGCAAAACCGCAGCGTTCTCCTTACCGCTGCTTAACAATCTTGATCCTGAGCTGAAGGCACCTCAGATTCTGGTGCTGGCACCGACCCGCGAACTGGCGGTTCAGGTTGCTGAAGCCATGACGGATTTCTCTAAACATATGCGCGGCGTGAACGTGGTTGCCCTGTACGGCGGCCAGCGTTATGACGTGCAGTTACGCGCCCTGCGTCAAGGGCCGCAGATCGTTGTCGGTACGCCGGGACGTCTGCTTGATCACTTAAAACGCGGCACGCTGGATCTCTCTAAACTGAGCGGTCTGGTGCTGGACGAAGCCGACGAAATGCTGCGTATGGGCTTCATCGAAGACGTTGAAACCATCATGGCGCAGATTCCTGAAGGTCATCAGACCGCACTGTTCTCTGCCACCATGCCGGAAGCGATTCGTCGCATTACCCGCCGCTTTATGAAAGAGCCGCAGGAAGTGCGCATTCAGTCCAGCGTGACCACGCGTCCTGACATCAGCCAGAGCTACTGGACTGTCTGGGGCATGCGTAAAAACGAAGCGCTGGTGCGTTTCCTGGAAGCTGAAGATTTTGATGCGGCGATTATCTTCGTTCGTACTAAAAATGCGACCCTGGAAGTGGCTGAAGCGCTGGAGCGTAGCGGTTACAACAGCGCCGCGCTGAATGGCGACATGAACCAGGCGCTGCGTGAGCAGACTCTGGAGCGTCTGAAAGACGGTCGTCTGGATATCCTGATTGCAACTGACGTTGCGGCCCGTGGCCTGGACGTTGAGCGCATCAGCCTGGTTGTAAACTACGATATCCCGATGGACTCCGAGTCTTACGTTCACCGTATCGGCCGTACCGGTCGTGCGGGTCGTGCTGGCCGCGCGCTGCTGTTCGTTGAGAACCGCGAGCGTCGTCTGCTGCGCAACATTGAACGCACCATGAAGCTGACCATCCCGGAAGTGGAACTGCCGAACGCAGAACTGCTGGGCAAACGCCGTCTGGAAAAATTTGCAGCGAAAGTTCAGCAGCAGCTGGAAAGCAGCGATCTGGATCAGTACCGCGCGCTGCTGGCGAAAATCCAGCCGACCGAAGAAGGCGAAGAGCTGGATCTCGAAACGCTGGCTGCCGCACTGCTGAAAATGGCGCAGGGCGAACGCACGCTGATCGTACCGCCGGATGCGCCGATGCGTCCTAAACGTGAATTCCGTGACCGTGATGACCGTGGTCCGCGCGATCGTAACGATCGTGGCCCGCGTGCTGATCGTGGTGATCGTGAAGATCGCCCGCGTCGTGAACGTCGTGACGTTGGCGATATGCAGCTGTACCGCATTGAAGTGGGCCGTGATGACGGTGTTGAAGTGCGTCATATCGTTGGCGCGATTGCTAACGAAGGCGACATCAGCAGCCGTTACATTGGTAACATCAAGCTGTTTGCTTCCCACTCCACCATTGAGCTGCCGAAAGGTATGCCGGGTGAGGTGTTGCAGCACTTTACGCGCACCCGCATCCTGAACAAGCCGATGAACATGCAACTGCTGGGCGATGCGCAACCGCATTCCGGTAACGAGCGTCGTGGCGGTGGTCGTAGCTTCGGTGGCGAGCGTCGTGAAGGCGGTCGTGGTTTTGGCGGCGAACGTCGTGAAGGTGGCCGTGGTGATGGTCGTCGTTTCAGCGGTGAGCGTCGTGAAGGCCGTGCGCCGCGTCGTGACGACTCCACCGGTCGTCGTCGTTTCGGCGGTGATGCGTAATTCACGCTAAATCGCGGTCTCGCACCGTAAAGTAAAATATACAGCCCCGATGATTGCGATCGGGGCTTTTTTTATTTCCTTTGTACTCGCGTACTGGTACAGTGCGACACAATAAAATGTAGTCGCAATATTATTCACTGGAGAGAGGGCTGAATGGCAACACTAACCACCACCCAAACGTCACCTTCGCTGCTTGGCGGCGTGGTGATCATCGGCGGCACCATTATTGGCGCGGGAATGTTCTCCCTGCCGGTGGTCATGTCCGGTGCGTGGTTCTTCTGGTCGATGGCGGGGTTGGTGTTTACCTGGTTCTGTATGCTGCATTCCGGGCTGATGATCCTCGAAGCCAACCTCAACTA
The DNA here is from genome assembly GCF_005406305.1 of Citrobacter sp. TBCP-5362. Taxonomy (NCBI): domain Bacteria; kingdom Pseudomonadati; phylum Pseudomonadota; class Gammaproteobacteria; order Enterobacterales; family Enterobacteriaceae; genus Citrobacter; species Citrobacter sp. TBCP-5362. The sequence continues at coordinate 562,819 of NZ_CP040234.1, forward strand.
CCGGATTGGCTCCAGCTTTGACACCATCACCAAAGACCTGCTGGGTAAAGGCTGGAACGTGGTGAATGGGATCTCTATTGCCTTTGTGCTCTATATCCTGACCTACGCCTATATCTCGGCGAGCGGCTCGATTCTGCATCATACCTTTGCTGAAATGTCGCTGAACGTTCCGGCGCGGGCAGCAGGTTTTGCGTTTGCGTTGCTGGTGGCCTTTGTCGTCTGGTTGAGTACGAAAGCGGTTAGCCGGATGACGGCGATTGTGCTGGGCGCGAAAGTCATCACCTTCTTTCTGACCTTCGGCAGTCTGCTGGGGCACGTCACGCCGGCGACGCTGTTTAACGTGGCCGAAAGCAACGCGTCTTACACGCCGTACCTGCTGATGACATTGCCGTTTTGTCTGGCGTCGTTTGGTTATCACGGCAACGTACCAAGCCTGATGAAGTATTACGGTAAAGATCCGCGTACCATCGTGAAATGCCTGGTGTACGGTACGCTGATGGCGCTGGTGCTGTATACCATCTGGCTGTTGGGTACGATGGGTAATATTCCGCGCCCGGCGTTTATCGGTATTGCGCAGCAGGGCGGTAATATTGATGTGCTGGTACAGGCGCTGAGCGGCGTACTGAACAGCCGCAGTCTGGATCTGCTGCTGGTGGTGTTCTCTAACTTTGCGGTGGCGAGTTCGTTCCTCGGCGTGACGCTCGGTCTGTTTGACTATCTGGCGGATCTGTTTGGTTTTGATGATTCGGCGCTGGGGCGCTTCAAAACTGCGCTGCTGACTTTCCTGCCGCCGGTGATTGGCGGTCTGCTGTGGCCGAACGGGTTCCTGTATGCTATTGGCTATGCGGGGCTGGCGGCAACCATCTGGGCAGCCATTGTTCCGGCTCTGCTGGCGCGAGCTTCACGCCAACGCTTCGGCAGCCCGAAATTCCGCGTCTGGGGCGGCAAGCCGATGATTGCGCTGATCCTGGTATTCGGTATCGGCAACGCGCTGGTGCATATTCTGTCGAGCGTGAACCTGCTACCGGTGTACCAGTAAGTTTGTTGTGCCGGATGGCGGCTACGCCTTATCCGGCCTGAACAATCTCGTAGGCCCGGTAAGCGAAGCGCCACCGGGCAAAACAACGCACTACCCCACCAACTCTTCTTTCACCTGCATCGCCAGGTCAAACGAATGCAGCCGCGCCTGATGATCGAAAATCTGCCCGTTGACCATAATCTCATCCGCCTGCGTTTCGCGCAGAATAGATTCCAGCCCGTGACGTACTTTGGCTTTATCGCCCACCAGCGACATGCTCAGCGCCTGCTGCACGCCATATTGCTCGGACGGCGACCAGAACTGATCCATATTTTGAATTGGCGCGGGTAGCTGTCCGGTCTCACCGCGACGCAGTTTCACAAACGCCTGCTGCATAGAGGTAAACAGAAATTCCGCATCGCGATTGCTGTCAGCGGCGATGATATTGATGCACACCATCGCATACGGTTTTTCCAGCCGCGCGGACGGCTTGAACTGGGTGCGATAGAGATGCAGCGCCTGGAACAGCATATCGGGTGCGAAGTGGGAGGCGAAGGCGAACGGTAGACCACGCTGCGCCGCCAGCTGTGCGCCGTACAGGCTGGAACCCAGCAGCCACACCGGGATCTTCTCGCCATAGCCCGGAACCGGGCGTACATGCGGATTGGGATCGCGCGCGTCGAACCAGTCCACCAGTTCAGCAACGTCGCGCGGGAAATTATCAATATCGCCGTTCATATGACGGCGCAGCGCCATCATGGTGCGCTGATCGCTTCCCGGCGCGCGCCCCAGGCCCAGATCAATCCGTCCAGGATAGAGCGTATTCAGCGTACCGAACTGCTCGGCGATAACCAGCGGCGAGTGGTTGGGGAGCATCACCCCGCCAGAACCCAGATGCAATGTGGTGGTATTGGCGGCCAGATAGCCAATCAGCACCGATGTCGCTGCGCTGGCGATACCGGTCATGTTGTGATGTTCCGCCAGCCAGTAGCGGTGATAGCCGCGCCGCTCTGCCAGACGGGCGAGATCCAGTGAGTGTGAGAAGGCCTCTTTCGCAGAGGAGCCTTCGGGGATCGGTGCCAGATCCAGCAGCGAAAATGGAATGGTTTTGTCAGTCATAACGGCTCACTTTGTCGTCGGTGAATCATTTAATACTGCATTAAAATTTGATTACCGTTGTTAACAAAGTGAGCGGTATAAGGCGGGGCGCAAACATCAACTGCCTGATGGCGCTTCGCTTATCAGGCCTACAAACGCATTGTAGGCCGGATAAGGCATTTATGCCGTCATCCGGCAAGGTTCAGTTACACCTGTAGTTCCAGACCGGCCAGGCGTTTCCAGTAACCGTTGCAGTCGCTGTGCGCGGCCAGCGGCAACGGCGCGCTGCCGTTTTCATTGGCGCGGAAGGCGTCGAGCATGGCGAATGTCTCCGTACCCAGCGGGGAAAGGCGCACAATGTCGACCAGCCCCTGCATGGAGGTCAGCTCGTTGCCGAGGTTATAAACATAGCCGCTCATGGTCTGAATACCGTTAAGCACGAACACCTGCTGATTCTCCTGCGACAACACGTTACGCCCGTTCGGGTACTTGATGCAGCAGGTTTCACACTCGTCTTTCGGGCGGTCTTCCGAACGCGCGGTAAAACAGCGGGCGGAGTACGCCAGCGGCAGATGACCGTAGCTCAGCACTTCCACTTCAAACTGATTGCGGATGCCGAGCTCATCGCACTGGTTCAGCAGATTCACCAGCCAGTCGCGGGAAAGCTCGACCGGCATGCACCAGCGCACCATGCCCTGTTTAAGCAGCAGACGCAGCGTTACCGCGTTATAGCAGTTAAGCGCATGACCGGCGACAAACGGCAGCTTGCGCTCGGCGCACATATTCACGACGCCGAGGTCGCTGGCCTCCAGCAGGAAGTCGCCGTTTTCCACATAGCGTTTTAGTTCGCCTAATTCAGAGGCGGCCTGTACCAGCGCCAGCGTGGAGAGCACGACCTGCTTGCCGCTTCCGGCAAGGGATTTCGCCATATCAAGCCAGTCGCCCACTTTGGTGGCGCGGCGTTTGCTGCACACCGCTTCGCCAAGGTAAATCACGTCGGCGCTGCTGGTGGCGGCCTGCTGATAAAATGCTTCCAGCGTCTCTTTCGGCCAATAGTAAAGCACCGGCCCTAAGGAATATTTCATTGCTTCTCTCACTGCCATTTACGGTGATACGCGCCAAGCGTGGTCTGAGTGCCTTCGGACATGGAGCCAAGCGTCTCCATCCAGGCGCTTTGCGGGACGAAGTTTTGCGGGTCGGCCATGCAGCGGTCGATCGCCTGACGCCACACTTTCGCCACCTGGCTGACATACGCCGGGCTGCGCTGACGTCCTTCAATTTTCACCGAGGCGATATTCGCCGCCAGCAGGTCAGGCAGCAGTTCCAGCGTGTTGAGGCTGGTAGGTTCTTCCAGCGCGTGGTAGCGCTCGCCATCAACCAGATAGCGACCTTTACACAGCGTTGGATAACCGGCGTTCTCACCGTCCTGATAGCGGTCGATGAGCACCTCGTTCAGGCGCGATTCCAGCCCCTGGGAGGTCTGTTGCCAGCGCACGAAGCGGGCCGGAGAGCAGGCGCCAACGGTATTGGGGGATTCACCCGTCAGATAAGAGGAGAGGTAGCAACGGCCTTCCGCCATAATGCACAGGCTGCCGAAGGCGAAGACCTCCAGCGGCACGGGCGTGACGCGGGCGAGCTGTTTCACCTGATGAATGGAAAGCACGCGCGGCAGGACGACGCGCGCAACGTCAAAGTTGCGATGGTAGAAGTTAATTGCTTCTTCATTCGTTGCCGATGCCTGAACAGAGACATGGCGCTCAATATGCGGATAGCGTTCTGCTGCATACTCAAGCATAGCAAGGTCGGCCAGGATCAGCGCATCCGCGCCCAGTTGCGCCGCCATATCCACGGCACGCTGCCAGCGAACATATCCATCCGGGTGTGCAAACGTGTTAATCGCGATGTGCAGTTTACGGCGATGTTGATGGACGTAATTCACCGCTTCCTGCAATTTTTTCTCAGTAAAATTAAGACCGGCGAAGTGACGGGCGTTAGTATCATCTTTTAGCCCGATATAAACGGCATCAGCACCGTTCTCAATGGCCGCCTTAAGCGCCGGGAGATTTCCGGCAGGGCAGAGCAGCTCCATAATTATTCCTGAATGTTGCGCCGTCCAGGCCGCAAAATTGTTAACGAAGAGAGATTTTAGTTAACCTTGCTGCGACAATTTTTGATTTAAGGCAGTTAAAGGCGTATTGGTTACACCTATAACTGGGTAACAATTTCGTATCGAATTGTTGATTTACGCCGCTATGTCGTTTATCTGATATGGCAAAATAACGGGATTATTGAAACAGGGAGTAAAGCTCGTGTTGGATAAACTGCGTTCACGCTTAGTACATTTTGGCCCGTCTCTGATGAGTGTTCCGGTTAAACTGACGCCCTTTGCGCTGAAGCGCCAGGTTCTGGAACAGGTTCTGAGCTGGCAATTTCGTCAGGCGCTGGCAGATGGGGAGCTTGAGTTCCTCGAAGGCCGTTGGTTAAGTATTACGGTGCGTGATATTAACCTCAGATGGTACACCTCTGTTGAGAACGGCAAACTGATTGTCAGTCAGAACGCTGAGGCCGACGTGAGCTTTAGCGCCGATGCCAGCGACTTGTTGATGATTGCGGCGCGTAAGCAGGACCCTGATACGCTCTTCTTCCAGCGTCGTCTGGTCATTGAAGGCGATACAGAGTTAGGGCTGTATGTGAAAAACCTGATGGACGCCATCGAACTGGAGCAGATGCCGAAAGCGTTACGCATTATGCTGCTGCAACTGGCGGATTTTGTTGAGGCGGGTATGAAAACCTCGCCAGAAACCAAACAGACCTCGGTAGGTGAACCATGCTGATTCGAGTTGAAATTCCCATTGACGCGCCCGGTATCGACGCTTTGCTGCGCCGCACGTTCGAAAGCGATGCGGAAGCGAAGCTGGTGCATGACCTGCGCGAAGATGGCTTCCTGACGCTGGGTCTGGTCGCCACTGACGACGAAGGTCAGGTGGTTGGCTATGTGGCGTTTAGTCCGGTCGATGTACAGGGTGAAGACCTGCAATGGGTGGGAATGGCGCCGTTGGCGGTAGATGAAAACTACCGTGGACAAGGGCTTGCGCGCCAACTGGTCTACGAAGGACTGGATTCACTCAACGAGTTTGGCTATGCGGCGGTCGTCACGCTGGGCGAGCCGGCATTGTACAGCCGTTTCGGCTTTGAACTGGCGGCGCATTACGATCTTCATTGCCGCTGGCCGGGCACCGAAAGCGCTTTCCAGGTACACCGCCTGGCGGAAGATGCGCTGGACGGCGTGACGGGCCTGGTGGAATACCACGACCATTTCAATCGCTTTTAAGCGTTGGGGTTTGCAGGCTGGCCAGTAGCGCCTCAAACCCTTCACCTTCTGTCACGAGTCGCTCCTTCTGGCGCTTTGTGAGTCTCTTGATGCGATACTCCATGCGCAGGGCAAGCGAGCGCTCGCCGACCTGCGCCGAAAACGCCAGGGTGAGTTCCCCTTTTCCGCGCAACGCTTTTGCGCCTTTACCACTTTGATGCTGCTTATAGCGACGCGCTACATCGGTCGTAATCCCGGTGTAGAGGGCATTGTCTGCGGTGCGGATCAGATACAGATACCAGGGTGTCATCATGACCATTAGCGTGTTAATTTTCAGATGCCCAGTATAAGAGAGAATAACGATGGAAACACTCACCGCGATAAGCCGCTGGCTGGCAAAGCAGCATGTGGTCACCTGGTGCGTTCAGCATGAGGGCGAACTCTGGTGCGCAAACGCGTTTTATCTGTTTGATGCGCAAAAGGTTGCGTTTTATGTACTCACGGAAGAGAAAACGCGCCATGCGCAGATGTCCGGCCCGCGCGCGCCCGTTGCCGGAACGGTCAACGGCCAGCCGAAAACGGTGGCGCGGATTCGCGGAATACAGTTTAAAGGGGAGATCCGCAAGCTTGAGGGAGAGGAAAGCGATGCGGCGCGTCAGGCCTATCTCCGCCGCTTTCCTGTCGCCAGAATGCTGCCTGCGCCAGTATGGGAAATCCGCCTGGATGAAATCAAATTCACTGACAACACGTTGGGATTTGGCAAAAAAATGCACTGGCTACGCAGCCCGATCCGTAGCCTATAGTTAGATGAATGGTTGAGGTTATGGAGCGCGTGATGACTCAGGTGTTAATTACAGGGGCGACGGGGCTGGTGGGAGGACACCTCCTGCGGATGTTGCTTAATGAACCCCGGATTCATTCGATAGCCGCGCCCACACGCCGCCCTCTGGCGGATATGGTCGGCGTTTATAATCCTCACGATCCTCAACTGACCGATGCGCTGGCGCAGGTGACCGATCCGGTGGACATTGTTTTTTGCTGTCTGGGAACGACTCGCCGCGAGGCCGGAAGCAAAGAGGCGTTTATTCATGCGGATTATACGCTGGTGGTGGATACCGCGCTGACGGGGCGGCGGATGGGCGCCCGACATATGCTGGTCGTGAGCGCAATGGGCGCAAATGCGCGATCGCCGTTTTTCTATAACCGGGTCAAAGGTGAAATGGAAGAGGCGTTAATCGCCCAGCAATGGCCGCGCCTGACGATTGCGCGTCCCTCCATGTTGCTTGGCGACAGAGCTAAACACCGGATGAATGAAACGCTGTTTGCGCCGCTGTTCCGGCTGCTGCCGGGTAACTGGAAATCCATCGACGCCAGAGATGTGGCGCGTGCGATGCTGGAGGAGGCTCTGGCACCGGAGCAAGAAGGCGTTACCATCCTGACCTCATCCCAGTTGCGGGAAAGGGCGTTATAGCATCTGTTCACTGCCGGATGGTGGCTAACGCCTTATCCGACATGGGATTTCGTGGCGTTCTCCAGGCCCGATAAGCGCGAGCGCCACCGGGCATTTTGCCCCCATCCAATAAAAAACGACGTTTCCAAACATTTCCCAAAGGCGTAGTATTCACGGGCTTAATTATCTCAATAACTTCCTGGGGAATGCTATGGCTGGTCAGTCTTCATCTCAGGCGGTGACGCCATTTCAATGGTGGAAACCCGCACTCTTCTTTCTCGTCGTTATCGTTGGCCTCTGGTATGTGAAATGGCAGCCTTATTACGGCAAAGCCTTCACGGCTGCGGAAACGCACAGTATCGGTAAATCTATTCTGGCGCAGGCGGATGCGAACCCGTGGCGAGCTGCCTGGGACTACGCGATGATCTATTTTATCGCGGTCTGGAAGGCGGCGGTGCTGGGGGTGATCCTCGGTTCGCTGATTCAGGTGTTGATCCCGCGCGACTGGCTGCTACGTACGCTGGGGCAGTCGCGTTTTCGCGGCACGCTGTTTGGCACCCTGTTCTCGCTGCCAGGCATGATGTGTACCTGCTGCGCCGCGCCGGTGGCGGCGGGAATGCGTCGCCAGCAGGTTTCTATGGGCGGCGCGCTGGCGTTCTGGATGGGTAATCCGTTACTGAATCCGGCAACGCTGGTGTTTATGGGCTTTGTGCTCGGCTGGCATTTTGCGGCTATTCGTCTGGTTGCCGGGCTGGCGATGGTGCTGGTGGTGGCGACGCTGGTGCAGAAATGGGTGAAAGAGTCGCCGCAGGTAGACATTCCTCAGGAGATCGCCGTATCTGAACCGCAGGGCGGATTCTTTGCTCGCTGGGGAAAAGCATTGTGGGCGCTGTTCTGGAGTACGATCCCGGTTTATATCCTGGCGGTACTGGTATTAGGCGCGGCGCGCGTCTGGCTGTTCCCGCATGCCGATGGCGCAGTTGATAATACGCTGATGTGGGTTATTGCGATGGCCGTCGCGGGATGCCTGTTTGTGATCCCTACCGCCGCAGAGATTCCGATTGTACAAACGATGATGCTGGCAGGAATGGGAACCGCGCCTGCTCTGGCGCTGCTGATGACCTTGCCGGCGGTGAGTCTGCCGTCGCTGATTATGCTGCGTAAAGCCTTCCCGGCAAAAGCGTTGTGGCTTACAGGCGTACTGGTGGCGATTTCTGGGGTGATAGTGGGAAGTATTGCGCTGGTGTGAAGTGGCAATGCCGGGGGCGCTTCGCTTGCCCGGCCTACGTAAGTGCTTCTCTGTAGGCCGGATAAGGCGAAGCCGCCATCCGGCTCAATGCCCGATGGCGCTGGCGCTTACCGGGCCTACAAATGGTACTTCCCGTAGGCCGGATAAGGCGTTAGCCGCCATCCGGCTAAAACGGCGGGTTATTTGATAAACGTAAAGGCGGTGGTGACGCGTTTCACACCGCTGACCCGGCTGGCGATGTCCGCAGCGGCTTTTGATTCACGCTCGGTGACCAGACCCAACAGGAAAACCTCGCCATTTTCGGTCGTCACTTTTACGTTGGACGATTTCACCTGATCGCTGGTCAACAGCTGCGAACGCACTTTGGTGGTGATCCAGGTATCGTTCGAAGCCGTCCCAAGACCAATCGGCTGGCCCTGGCGGATTTCGTTATACACTTCCGTCGCCCCATCGACACCCATCGCAATCTGTTTTGCCCGCGAGGAGAGTTCGCTATTCGGCGACTGACCCACCAGTAATACCTTGCCCTGATACGCCGTTACGTTGATGCGCGCTTCTTTCTTGATTTGTTCGTCTTTCGACAGCGCGCTGTTTACGCGCAGCTCCAGGGTTCCGTCATCCACCTGGGTGCCAACGCTACGTGGATCGGTTGCGGCTTTCGTACCCACAGCGGCGGTTCCAACCACCGCGGCAGCGACGCAACCTTGCAACAGCAACGCAGAAATAAGGACTGCGAGTGGCGAAAATGCCTTCATATGTACTCCTTAATCATCCTGGTGAGGGAAAAGCGTGTTGTCGATCAAATCGCACAAGCAGTTTACCGTCAGCATATGCATTTCCTGAATGCGCGCGCTGTGGTGCGAGGGAATACGGATTTCAACATCCTGCGGCCCTAATAACCCGGCCAGCTCGCCCCCGTCATAGCCTGTCAACGCCACAATGGTCATATCCCGAGTGACGGCGGCCTCAACGGCCTTAACGATATCGCGACTGTTGCCACGCGTAGAAATCGCCAATAAAACATCACCGGCATGGCCCAGCGCACGGACCTGTTTTGCATAGATTTCATCATGCAGGCGATCGTTGGCAATCGCTGTTAAGACCACATTATCGGTATTAAGTGCAATAGCGGGTAAACTGGGACGTTCTGTTTCAAAACGGTTGATCATGCTGGCAGCAAAATGCTGTGCGTTGGCGGCGGAAGTACCATTACCACAACAGAGAATTTTGTTGCCGTTGAGCAGGGAGTGAACCAGCGTCATGGCGGCACGGGAAATTGCATCCGGGAGAGCTTCTGCCGCAGCAATTTGCGTTTGAATGCTTTCTGTAAAGCAGACTTTAATTCTATCGAGCACGCTAATCCTTAAATCTTCAATTATGAGCGGTCGTTAAAGGCATCCTTAAACCACTCAACATCATTTCCGGTGAAGGCTAACACATCGAACCGGCAATCCACAGTATCAAAACTCCCATTGTGGCGAGCAAGCCACAAGCGGGCGGTCTGTAATAATTTGTGTTGTTTGCTCCAGGTCACACTGGCGGCCGCGCCGCCAAACTGTGCCGAGCGGCGATAACGAACCTCAACAAAGACCGTGGTTTTTCCGTCACGCATTATCAGATCGATTTCGCCGCCGCGCTCACGCACGTTGGCGGCAACAAAACGCAGTCCCTTGCTCTCCAGCCAGCGGCGTGCGGCGGCTTCCCACACGTCGCCGGTCTGTTTACTCGTTAACTGGCGGGGACGATTTGCCCTTGCTGGTATTTGAGCCATGATAACTTCCTGTTAATCACGCAATCCTGTGTGGCGGTTAACGCCCCGGTATTACCGTTAATTTCGAAACCCGGCACCTGGCGCATCTGCGAGAAGTGGTTCGCCAGCGACCACGCGTCTACGCCCATCGCGTACATACGGGCAAGGGAGTAGTCGTTGCGTACGGCGCCGAGCGCCTGCTGCATTAACGGCATGTTGCTACCGGCCAGCATTGGGATCTCGCTGTACTGCAAGCCTTCCATCTCCAGACGGAAGTCGGGGCCGGAAGTGCCCTGCGCGCTGCGCGAGCTGGCGTACAGCGTTGCGCCGCTTTGGCTGCCGTTACGCATGGCGATCATCGGTTTAATAAACCCGATCTCTTCCGGCGTCGCCAGAATGTAGACCGCGTCAACGCGACCGCCGCCGCCAGTGATCTGCGCGTCTGTCGGCGGTGCTGGAATCGTCAGGCCGCCAATGGTGACGCCCGGCTGTGAGGGCTGGCTGGCGGCGACAGGGCTGCCCGTCAGGGCAATGCCGGAGCCGCCGTTGACGCCCATTCTCAGCTCAGCGGTAGAACCGAATTTCTGCTGCAACACCGTGCCGCCGCCCAGCTTCTGCCACTCCTGAGCGAAAGCGTTCGCCACGCGATCGCCCAGCCCGCTGCGTGGAATCAACAACAGCGGATTTTGTTTACCCTGGTCGTGAATATGATGCGCCGCGTCGCGGGCTTCGTCTTCAGGTGAGAGGGCAAAGTAGCAAATATTGGCGTGGTTCTGCACCTTCTCAGGCTGATTAAGCGCCAGGACATTCAGCGGCGTATTGCTTTTGATCAGCTCTTCAACGTTATTTTTCAGCAGCGGCCCGACAACAATGCTGGCGCCGTCCTGCTGAACCTGCGTGAGGATCTGATCCAGCGGTTGAGAGGTGGTGTCGTAGATTTTCAGTTCAGCGGAAGGGTTGGCCGGCGCGCTCGCCGTAGCGGTCTGCGCCGGGGCGCTTACCGGTTGCTCGACGGGCTGCGTTTGTTCGTCGCCGGTTAAATCGTTCACCGCCGCCTGGGAAGGGCTGGCGACGCCGTCAGCGGCTTGCGGCTGGGCAGGTTCTGCCGGCGCTGTCGGTTCCGCGACAGGCACAGTGGCAGGCTGCGCGTCCACCGGTTGCGTCCCCAGATTTTTCGCCGCTTCAAAACCTTGCTGAATGGTGCGGCCAAAAATGGCGGCCTGGCCGTTCAGCGGCAGCAGCAGGGCGATTTTGCTGGTGGAAGCCGGTTTAAAGCTTTGCACATTGACCAGTTGTGTAGGCAGCAGTTTTGCCCCTGGGTTTTGCGGGTAGCGTTTTTGCCAGTCAGCAATCCCGGCTTTCATCATGTCCGGGTCGTTACGGTTATCGAACCAGACACGCTGTAAATCCAGCCAGCCTTGCAGGACGTTTTCATCGGCGTTAATGACCAGCGCCTGAGCCTGTTCCTGGGTCATAGAGGAGAGCGCTTGCCAGGTGGCGTCCATGTTCTTCTGCTTGTCTTTTGCAGACAGCAGCGGCTCCTGGGCGATTAACGCGCGCAGCAGTGAAAGAGAAGGGCGGCCCTGGCTGGCATCAATTCTCGCCTGCCAGTAACGCGCCTGTTGGTTCTGATCCAAATCAGCCGGAGTGAGTTTTTCCAGCAGCGCCTGCGCGCCGGCGATATCTTTCTGCGCCAGTTTGATCTCAACCGCCAGCAGCGACTGTTCGCGACGCTGCGCATCGTTCAGGTTTTGCGGCAACTGGTTGAATAATTCGATGGCATGCTGGCTTTTGCCTTCTTTCAGCAGTGCACGAATGGCGAGTAATTGCCAGTTGGTCTTGCTATCATCTGAACTTTGCTGCATTTGTTGCAGATAAAAGCCGGAATCAGCTTGTGCCGTGCCCTGCATATGGGCAGCACTTTGATCCGGCGCCTGGGTGCCACAGCCCGCGAAAATCAATGCTGCCAGAATGACAGGCAGCGCGCGCGCGGCTTTCAAACGAGAAAATGTTGAGGGTACCATACTGTATCCAGTGATATTTTTTACGCAATGCTCAATATTAAATCGGCAATACGGACGACACAATGAAACAAAACGAATCGGCGGATAATTCTCAGGGCCAACTCTATATTGTACCTACTCCTATCGGGAATTTGGCTGATATTACCCAACGAGCGCTCGAAGTTTTGCAAGCCGTTGATTTAATTGCCGCTGAAGACACTCGTCATACCGGGCTATTGTTACAACACTTCGCGATTAACGCCCGTTTGTTCGCTTTACATGACCACAATGAGCAGCAAAAAGCCGAGACGCTGGTGGCGAAGCTAAAAGAGGGGCAGAACATTGCGCTGGTTTCTGATGCCGGAACGCCATTGATCAATGATCCGGGTTACCATCTGGTGCGCACCTGTCGTGAAGCTGGCATCCGTGTGGTTCCGTTGCCGGGGCCGTGCGCCGCGATTGCCGCGCTGAGCGCCGCCGGGTTGCCGTCCGATCGTTTTTGCTATGAAGGTTTTCTGCCCGCTAAATCGAAAGGCCGCCGTGATGCGCTGAAAGCGATTGAAGCAGAACCACGGACGCTGATTTTTTATGAATCCACACACCGCTTGCTGGACAGCCTGGAAGATATGGTCGCCGTGTGGGGAGAATCTCGCTACGTGGTGCTGGCGCGTGAGCTGACCAAAACCTGGGAGACCATTTACGGCGCGCCGGTCGGCGAACTGCTGGCATGGGTGAAAGAGGACGAAAACCGCCGCAAGGGGGAAATGGTACTGATTGTCGAAGGGCACAAAGCCCAGGACGATGCGCTTCCCGCCGACGCGCTGCGAACGCTGGCGTTGTTACAGGCGGAACTACCGCTGAAAAAGGCCGCCGCTCTTGCCGCCGAAATCCACGGCGTGAAAAAGAACGCGCTGTATAAGTATGCGCTGGAGCAGCAGGGGGAGTAAGTGTGAAAGTCGGGCGGCCGCCATTTACTGCCCTGGCTGGCCGCATCAGAGGAAAAACAGTGTTACCCGGTGGGGATAACACTGTTTGTACAAGGATTAGTAATGCTTCAGCATCCTGTCGATGGCGTGTTCCAGCCAATAGCGCTGGGTGCCGAAGTTAATCCGTAAATAGTTTTCACCGTTTTGCACGTAGTGGCTGCCATCTTCGATCACCACTCCTGCCTGTTGAGCAAAGTGCTGTGTCAGTTGCGTTGCGCTGCGCTCATCCGCACTCACGTCAATCCATGCGAGATATGACGATTCCGGTGTCATCATTTTCCAGTCGGGAAAGTGGGTCTTAATGGCGTCAGCCAGATATACGGCGTTGCCGCGCAGATATCCATTCAGCGCATCCAGCCATGCAAGCCCCTGCTGATAGGCAAGAATGATTCCCCAGACACCGAAGATATTCGGTGAGGTGATGGAGTTCTTCTCAAGCTGCTGGCGAAAACGCTGCCTCAGCGTCTCATTCGGGATGATGGAATAAGAGGTTTTCAGCCCGCCTAAGTTGAAAGCTTTGTTGGGCGAGGTCAGGACAATAACGTTATCCAGTGCGGCGCACCCCGATGACAAGCAACTGACGAACTTACCATCAAGAATGTGCTCGGCATGGACTTCGTCAACGACCAGGATCACGCCATAGCGTTTGCATAAATCAGAGACCAGACGGATCTCATCCGCACGCCAGATCCTTCCTGAAGGGTTATGCGGCGAACAGAAGAACCATAGCTTTGGACGATGCGTTTTAAGCTGGTCTTCGATCAATTCAACATCAAGATGATAGCGGTTCTCTTCCACGCGAAGCGGGCTGGCGAGAACATGCACATTCTGCCGCTGCGCCGCCATCGCAAAAGGGTCATAGACCGGCGTATTCATCATCACGCTATCGCCCGGTTGGCAGAATGCCTGAACCGTGTAGTGCAGTGTAGAAACGGTGCCGTAGGTTAGCGTGATCCAGTCACGCTGAACATTTACCTGATGGCGCTCATACTGGAAGGTAATGACCGCGTCATAAAACGCATCGAAACAGTAGGTGTAGCCAAATGTTCCGTGCTGGACGATACGCTGGAAGCCGTCAATCACCGCAGGAGGTGAGGTGAAATCCATGTCCGCAATCCATAGCGGAATAAAGTCTTTTGGTACGGCGCCAAACCGCGAGCAGACAAACGGATGATCCCACTTGCGGCATTTATCACTTTGACGCTCGATGATACTGTCGAAATCGAACATTCCAGACTCCTGTTAGATTAAGGCTTCAATGCCTGTTTTCACGCTTTGCACCTGTGGCCCAATAATGACCTGAACGCTATGCGCATCCAGTACAACGACGGAGAGCGCCCCGGCGTTTTTTAATGTTTGTTGATCCACTTTGGACATATCTTTCACCACCAGGCGTAAACGGGTAATACAGTTATCCAGAGAATCGATATTTTCTTTCCCACCCAGCGCATTCAAAATAACACCGTGATCATATTTTGATTTGCCGCGTGCTTTGGTATTTGCTGCAACAGCCTGGGCTGCATCATCTGAAGAGTCCTCACGGCCTGGTGTTTTAATATCATGCTTAAGAATGTACCAGCGGAAAACAAAGAAGTAGATCCCAAACCAAACGATACCAACCGGGAATAATAAATACCATTTCGTTGATGTTCCTTGCATCACACCGAAAATTAACAAATCCAGAATGCCGCCGTCCGTATTACCAATGGTGACGCCAAGAATTGCCATGACCATCAAAGCCAACCCAGACATTACAATATGGAAGGCATACAGCGCTGGGGCAATAAAGAGGAATAAAAATTCAATAGGCTCGGAGATACCAGTGATAACCGAAACTAAAACACCGGAAAGTAACAGTCCTTTAATCACCGGGCGGTTTTCGGGTTTGGCCGTTCTGTAGATAGCATATGCTACGGCAGGCAAACCAAAAATAAATGTCGGCATAAAGCCCTGAGATAAGAAGGCCGTTACATGTGGGCTGAAGGGAAGGCCAGCTTTTAGCTCGGCATAAAAAATATTGAGCGCCCCGGCGACTTCATGGCCGTTAACGAACTCCGTTCCGCCAGCCGGGGTGAAACGCACCATAGCTAACAGGATATGATGAAGGCCGAAAGGCTTGAGCAGCAGCACGCCTACACCGTATAAGAATGGGCCAAATACGCTGGTGCTCTGAATGATATGTCCGATACCGGCAATACCCATCGCGACGTAGGTCCAGAGTAATGGAATCGCTAACCCCACCAGAGACATTGTCAGCGAGGTGATAATAGGGACGAAACGAATGCCGCTAAAGAAAGCGAAAGCGTCATGCAAGACGGTATCCTGGAAACGCTCGTGCAGGAAATAGGTGATAACGCCAGCGATGATGCCGCCCAGCACGCCCATCTCTAATGTCTGAATGCCTAATACGATGGATTGCCCGACCTGTTTCATTGTCGCGGCATCCGCAATCTGGTGTGTCGCGGTCAGGTAATAATTGATACTCATATTCATCAGCATATAGCCGACAAAACCTGAAAAAGCGCCAACGGCTTTATTCCGTTTAGCCATTCCCATTGGAATAGCAATAGCAAACATGACAGGTAAATAAGTAAAAGCAAATCCACCTACCATTGCAATAAAACCAAAAGTTAATTGGGTAAGTTCTCCTCCCAGGAATGGAAAGCTTTTTATTGTCGACGGACTGGTAATTGAACTGCCTACACCTAATAATAACCCCATAAATGCAAGCAGCGATACGGGGAACATAAATGTTTTACCCAGGCTTTGAAAAAATTCCCATAACCTCGATTTAAAGGACTTTTCCTGTGTCATGTAGAGTACTCCATGATTTTCATCAGTATAATATGAAGGTCATGAGGAATTAATCATGACCTTTTGAAATTGCGAAGTAAGTTGTTTTTATATGTTTATTGATTCAATTCGAAAACAAAGATTAACAATGCGAAGGTTGCAGTAACTTTTTGTAGGATCCGCAAACCGTTATTTTACTTCTGACGACGTCTTTCATCGCATCCATGCCCACGCGCATGTAATAACGCGGATCGTTGCCATCAGGGTTTTCACTGAACCATTTTTTAACCGCTGCGGCGAAAGCGATTTTCAACTCCGTTGCAACGTTCACTTTGCATATGCCGAGTTCAATGGCCCGTCTCACCAGCTCATCAGGTACATCGCTTGCGCCGTGCAGCACCAGTGGGATATCAACCACTTCGCGAATCTCAGCCAGACGCTGGAAATCGATTTTAGGACGTTTGGTGTAAAGGCCGTGTGCAGTACCGATTGCCACAGCGAGGCTGTCGACACCGGTGAGTTCGACAAAGCGTTTCGCTTCCTGCGGATCGGTCAGGAAGGCGCTTTCTGCATCGACGCTCATGTCGTCTTCCACGCCGCCCAGACGTCCCAGTTCAGCTTCCACGCTGCAATCGCGCGCGTGACAGAAATCCACCACCGATTTCACCAGCTTCACGTTTTCTTCAAACGGGAAGTGGCTACCGTCGATCATGGCGCTGCGTACGCCGGCATTGACCTTGCGGCGGATATCTTCCAGCGACTCATGGTGATCGAGATGCAGCGCCAGCGGTATGTCATAGCTGTTGGAGTAAGCGCTGCATAGCGCGTAGATCTCTTCCAGCGCAATATGCTTAAAGGTGCCAGGCGTACCGGCGAGGATCACGGGGGATTGCATTTCACTGCAAACTTCGAGGATCGCCTGGATCGTTTCGGCGTTATGGATGTTGAATGCAGGGACAGCGTAACCTTTCGTCTGGGCATCTTGCAGGAGGTACTTGGTGGAAATAATGCTCATGATGCGATCCTCTTAGGCATTCCAGGGATGGATAACAACACCTTGCACCACACGGTTAACCGTGCCGCTGGCGGATGGGGTGTCCGGGGTGTTTCCGACGCTGATGGATTGCGTGAGTGCGAACACCTGCGCGTAGATCAGGAAGCAGAAAGCCAGTTCTGTATCAATAAAAGCGCGCGATGGCGGCAGCAGGATATGTGGGCCTGCGTCGATGACAGGATTGCTTTCAGCGGCGATTGCGACGACGCGCAGTGCCTGTTGATCGCGGCGCAGTTCCGCTAACAGATCGAGATCGTACTGACGGGTGTAGGGATGGCTGGAGATAAACACCACGACCAGCGTTTCGTTATCAACCAGCGATTTCGGGCCGTGACGGAAACCCGTCGGCGAGTCGTAAAATGCAGCCAGCTTACCGGCTGTCAGCTCCAGAACTTTGAGCGCAGATTCACGCGCAGCGCCCTGTAACCCGCCACTACCGAGGTAAACGATCCGTTTCCAGGGCTCATTGCCAAAAACGCCTTTGCTGAAATCACCGAGCGAGCTGAGGATCGTCTGGCAGCGATCCGCAACATCGCGGAAGGTCTGGTTGTTGATCATATCGGGTGCGAACACCGCCAGACAGCTCGCCATCATGGTGGTGATGCTGCTGGTCATCGCAAAGCCGCGATCGTGCGTTTCAGCAGGCATCAACAATGCGAAGGCGTTATCGCTGTCGACGGCATTTTGATACAGATTTCCGGCTTCATTGCAGGTGATCGAAAGGTGATAGCACTCAGGCACAAACTGATTTGCCAGCTCAACGGCGGCAACGCTTTCCGGGCTGTTGCCGGAGCGGGCGAAGGAGACCAGCAGTAACGGATGTGCGGGCGTCAGGTAATCCATTGGATTTGTGACGAGGTCAGTGGTGGGTACGGCCGTGATGTTTTTCCCGGTGTGGCGTGAAAGCCAGGGGGCGATGATATCGCCGATAAACGCGGAAGTGCCTGCGCCGGTCAGTATGATCCGCAGATCGTTTTTGCACAGCAATGGCGTCAGGAAACGATCAATGGCCGATCGAATACTGCTGATGTTATTAAGTGAGCGGATCCAACTGGCCGGTTGTTGACGGATCTCTTCTTCCGTCCAGGTGCCGGTAACGGAGGTGCGAGTTTCTGGCATAACATAGTCCTTAGTCTTGTGAACTCCACTCAGCCGTTGGTATTGTGCCTTTGACTTTCGTTTCGTTTCACTTGTTCTGCTGTTCAGTTAAATAAAATCTATAGAAAAGAAATCGAAAGTTCAATGATGCAAAGTGAAATAAAACGAAAAATGTGATCGATGAAACGAAGGGTGTGGTTATCTCATTGATATATAACGTGTTGGCTTTAACTTACGTTATCTAAGGATTTCCTTAGCGAAAGAAAAAGAAAGGCCTCATGACGTTACGTCTAAGGCCAATATGACAGAGAATGAAAGGTCTACAAGGCGAAGGGCTGCCCCTGAATCCAGACACGCTGGAGATGCAGGCCATTGTCCAGCGCGATGAGGCTGGCGCATTTGCCTGGCTCGATCGATCCCAACTGGCGATCGATGCCAAGCAGGCGTGCAGGATGCAGTGAGGCCATATGGATAGCTTCTTCTGGCGTCGCGCCAGCGTGTTTGACCATATTTCGCACGGCGGTATCAATCGAGAGCGTACTGCCCGCCAGCCCACCGGACGCGGTGCGTACAATGCCGCCACGCATTTCGACGTCGTAGCCGCAAATATCATATTGCCCGTCAGGCATACCTGCTGCGCGCATCGCATCGGTGATTAATACAACCCGCGTTTTCGCGTAGCCACAGCACAGACGCAGTGCCGCAGGATGGACATGATGCCCGTCGGCGATAAGCTCCAGCCACGCACGCGTATCGGTTAACCCGGCGCCCACCATTCCAGGTTCCCGATGGTGTAATCCGCTCATACCGTTAAAACAATGCACCAGCCCGTCTGCACCGGCATCAAATGCGGCGCAGGTCTGTTCGTACGTTGCCGCGCTATGGCCTAACATGACGCGTACGCCGCGTTGTTTGAGATGTTGAATCGCTTGCAGTGCGCCAGGTTTTTCCGGCGCCAGCGCGACGATGCGCAAGGTGTTCTGTGAGACGGCTATCAGGTCGTCCAGCTCGGCAAGATCCAATTCACGAAACAGTTCAGGCGGATGAGCCCCTTTGTTCTGCGGCGTGAACCAGGGGCCTTCCAGATAACTACCCAGCACCTGCGCGCCGGGGCCGCCGGACTGACAGCGTCGGGCAATACGTTCCAGCGCATTGTGGATAGCATCCAACGGTGCAGTGACCGTCGTGGGAAGCCAACCTCCCACGCCTTCGCGCGCTTTATGCAACGCCAGTTTATCGAGCGTCTCCGGCGCGTCGTCCATGACATCCAGACCTGCGCCACCGTGAACATGAGTATCAATATATGCCGGGCACAGTAGCTCTGCATCACGCACTGTGATTCCTGGGGGAACGGGCTCTATTGCCGCAATAACGCCTTTCTCAATACGGAGTTGGTGATCGTCAAGCCAGCCCTGCTCGGTCAACACGCGTCGGGCGCGCAGCAACTGGCTCATATCCCTTCCTCTATGGCGTTTTCTTCGCGACAGCGCCCCAGCTCATCCACCAGACTGGTCAGGCCGCGATGCCCGCACTCCAGCGCCTGCTGGCGAAAGGCTTCGCTGGTTAATCCTTCGCGTTCCAGCACCATCTCCAGAAGGAGCTGTAAATTCGTGCCGGTGATCACTTCCCGTCCCGGTTTCTGTAACGCCAGTGTTGATGCCACCCGAAAAGGCGTACCGCCCAACAGGTCAGTCAGAAACACGATATCCTCCCGGTCGTCCAGTTCACCAACGGCCTGCTCAAGCTGTGAGGTGAGCAGCGCGGTCGTTGATGCTTCCGGGAAGTCGATGGCGATAAATTGCGACTGCTCGCCAAGGATCTGCTTCATCGCTTTTTCCATCCCGCTGGCAAATCCGCCGTGCCCCGTCAAAATAATGCCTAACATCTCAAACCTCTTTGTATTTACAGGAAGTGACAGAATTTACCGACTACACCCAGAACGACGGTGATACCAATAAGGCGTAGCGGGCTCCAGCCGCGGCGTACCAGCCAGAACATGGTCAGGGTATAGACCAGCGGTAAAAATGCGGGCATGAGCTTATCGATAACGTCGGCCTGTAATTTAACAACCGCATCACCGGCCTTGATTTCAAGCGTGGTGTTCAGACGAACATAGGTTGCCACCAGCGCGCCAATCACCGTCATCCCAACGATAGACGCCGCATGACCCACTTTCCGGGTGTTCGCTTTGATAAGCGGAATGGCCGCGACCCCCATCCGATAAGCATAGTGCGCCAGGCCAAAACGCAGGCCGAGGTGAACCACGTTGAACAGAACAATAAAGACGACGGCGCCGAGGATAGAACCTTGCAGTGCGAGACTGGCTCCAATACCGCCGCAAATGGGCAGCAATGTCAGCCAGAACATCGCATCGCCAATTCCGCCGAGCGGGGCGCCAACGGCAATTTTGGTACTCTGAATGCTGTTCACATCCTGCTTGGAGCGCTCCATCGCGAGGATAATGCCGATCACAAACGTCACCAGAAATGGATGGGTGTTGAAGAAACCCATATGGCCCTTCATTGCACGCGCTAAATCACGTTTGTTGGTATGGATCTTTTTCAGGGCGGGCAGTAAACCGTACAGCCAGCCAGATGCCTGCATACGCTCGTAGTTAAAGGAAGCCTGCAACAACATGGAACGCCAGGCCACGCGGTTGATATCCTTTTTCGTCAGTTCAGTGCCGATACTTTGGTCTTCATAGACGTTTTCGTTTACGCCGGACAGCAGCGTCTCGTCAGTGTCGGAGACGTTTGGTAGCGTGGTTTGATTAGATGCCATCTTCGAATTCCTCTTTCTGTGCCGCAGGTTGAGTCGGTTCAGGAGATTTACGCAGCAGGTCGATCAATGCCATTGCGAGGGCCGCAGCGGCGATGGCCAGCACCGGAAGTTTGAGCCAGGCCGCGGCAACGAAACCGATGATGAAATAGGGGATATAGACATTTTTCATCATGATTTTCAGCAGTACGGCGAAACCGATAGCAGGCATAATGCCGCCTGCGACGCCAAGCCCGTCAATCAGACGTTCCGGTAGCACATCAATGGCGGTTTTCGCATGTTCCGCCCCAAAGTAAATCGGCAGGAAGGCGCAGAGGAAGTAGAAGATGCCTAACGCCAGCAGCGCCAGATAGTTTACTCGTTCAATGCCGTGGGTGTCAGCGTTAGCCGCCATACGGTCGCAGCGGGACATTACGCCAGACATCACTGAGAACAGGAAGGTAATCCCCATTTGTACGGCGACGGCAAACGGTACGGCGACACCCACGGCGACATCGGGTTTCACACCGGTCGTAATCGCAAACGTCGTTCCCACGATCGTGCCGATAATCACGTTTGGCGGCTGTGCGCCAGCTAAAGGCGCCAGGCCCATCCACACCAGTTCCAGCGTACCACCCGTCAAAATACCGGTATGCAGATCGCCCAGAATCAGGCCGACCAGCGGCCCAAGCACCACCGGACGGTGCATATGCGTTAACCCGTTGAACATATCCAGGCCTGCGATAAAGGCGAGAATACCCAACGCAAAAGCCTGCAACAGACTGATTTCCATTGTGAATCCCTCAGAGTAGTTTAAAGAGATCCAAAGCGGGTTCTGTCGGAACGCCCTGTACGAAGCATTCGACACCGGCGGTTTTCAGGCCATTAAATGCCGTAATATCGTTAGCATCGACAGAAACCGTTTTGGCAATTTGTTGTTTGCCATTGGCATAGTGCATGTTGCCTACATTGATACGTGTTACGGGAACGCCGCCCTCCACCAGCTTGAGGAAATCCGCTGGCGACTTGCAGACCAGCAGAATTTTCTGTCGATCGGCAGCGCGATGGATATTGTCGATCACTTTTTGCAGCGGCCAGAAACGTACGGCGATCCCCTCCGCCAGCACCATCTCCATCAGGTTTTGCTGTACCGGGTCTTCAGCCACTTCATCATTGGCGACCAGTACCAGATTTGCCCCCGCAAACCCAACCCACTGCACGCCGACCTGGCCGTGGATTAAACGTTCGTCAATTCGACTCAATACAATGTTTGGCATAGCGTTTCCTCTTCGTTGTTATGCGTTTTGGGATGTAACGCCCTGGCAGGCGGCGTGGTACTGCTGTAGTACGTCCTGAATGTGGCTGATAATGAGCTCTCGCGGCGTTGCGTTGAGATCCCCTTCGCGCACTCTGGCGTACTGTAGCGGCAAATACTGGCTGATGAGCGGCAGTGGAATGGGGTCATCCGCCAGGTTGCGAACCAGCCGTGCAAACGCCTCATCAATCTGCTGATCCGGCCAGTAATAGCGAACGCGATCGGAATAACTATAACCACGCGCCAGGCGGCGTGCGTTGCCGTCGCCGTGGTAGTGACTCTGCCAGTATTCCGGGCGATCGAGCATCACGCTTTCCAGCACATGGCGCAGACCAGAGCTGGTTTTGGCGGGTAACAGCTCTTCTTCAATTGCGGCCAGCGAGAATAACGCTTCGCGCAGGGCAAAGGTGAGGGCCGGGCCGACTTTCAGAATCGCAAAGTGATCTTTCACCAGCTGGCGCAGCGACTGTGGCGTCTGGTAATCCGTGGAGTGCGCTTCAAACACCAGCGTGTCATACGCTTCTACCATTGCACTCAACGCGATGGCTTTTTGCGGTTGGTAATCAATGATATGCGTATGGTCGAACTCAACGCCCGGTTGTACAACCAGCCCGATGATACGAGGCCAAATGGCGCTCAGTCCCTGTTTCTCAAATGCATGACGATGCGCTTCCAGCGTGGCTCGTGCCGCGTCAGGTGTTGTTACTTCCAGTTCAGTCAATGTCTCATGCGCGCCGCCGGGAACCGGAACTTCAGTACCGATCACGTAAACCAGATCGGATTCGCCAAAATGCTCACGGCAGGTTTCTTCTGCGATCTTCGCCAGTCGCGCGGCGCGCTCAGCAACGATCTCATCGGTTAACGGTATCGGATCGTTGGCGCAGGACATGCTGCAATCGAGATGGATCTTTTTAAACCCGGCTGCCACGTAGCTCTTTATTAAATCATCCGCATTTGCCATCGCCTGGGCGGCAGGCAGATTTTGCCAACGGTTGGGGCCGAGGTGATCGCCGCCCAGAATCAACTGTGATTGTGGAAAATTAAGTGAGTCGGCCAGCTGGTAAACAAAGCCGCGAAAATCGGCGGGCGTCATGCCGGTATAACCCCCGAACTGGTCAACCTGGTTAGAGGTGGCTTCAATCAGCAGTGGGGTATGGTTTGCATGGGCATAACGTATAGCGGCTTCCAGCACCAGTGGATGCGCAGAACAAACGGCATAAATCCCATTTGTGTTCCCTCGTTTATGCTGCTCCACCATTTCTGTTAGATGTTTCACTTTCCTCTCCAGGTTGAATGCTTAAGACAAGTGTCTTTCATTTTGTTTCATCTGATACTGGTGCAAGACGCTATAAAAATAAAACGAAAGATATCGGTTTTCGGATCTGTTTCACAAAAGAAACATAATGAAAGGTTTCAGCGATGCGTCGTCTTATGGCTTGCAGGTATGGGGGCTTGCATTCCAGTAAAAGAAAGGCGTTAATAGAAAAATCGAAATGAAACGAAAGATTTGATTAAAGGATTTTTTATGAGCAGTACTGATTCTTCTGCGGATAAGCGCATTACCGCTACCAGTGAAAGGCGGGAGCAAATTATCCAGCGGTTGCGACAGCAGGGAAGCGTACAGGTTAACGATCTTTCCGTCTTATTCGGCGTCTCCACCGTGACCATCCGTAACGATCTGGCTTTTCTCGAAAAACAGGGGATTGCCGTGCGTGCGTATGGCGGCGCGTTAATTTGCGACAGCAATACTCCGGGTATTGAGCCTTCGGTGGAAGATAAAAGTTCACTCAATACCGCTGTAAAGCGCAGTATCGCCCAGGCGGCGGTTTCGCTGATTAAACCCGGACACCGGGTGATCCTTGACTCAGGCACCACGACATATGAAATCGCGCGCATGATGCGCCAGCATACGGATATCATCGCCATGACCAATGGCATGAATGTCGCCAATGCATTGCTGGAAGCTGAGGGAGTGGAACTGCTGATGACTGGTGGGCATCTGCGCCGCCAGTCGCAGTCATTTTATGGTGACCAGGCAGAGCAGTCGCTACAGAATTACCATTTCGATATGTTGTTTCTGGGGGTCGATGCCATTGATTTAGAGCGTGGCGTCAGCACGCACAATGAAGATGAAGCCAGACTTAACCGCCGGATGTGTGAAGTGGCCGAGCGCATCATTGTCGTCACGGATTCCACGAAGTTTAACCGCTCCAGTCTGCATAAGATCATTGATACGCAGCGTATTCATACCATCATTGTGGATGAAGGTATTCCTGTCGACAGTCTGGAAGGTTTACGCAAGAGCGGTATTGAAGTGATTCTGGTGAACGCGTAATTCAGTTATCTGTAAAAGGCCGGATGGCGATGCGATCCCCATCCGGCCTTTTTTCGTCATCAGGTCACTGGCGCGGGGTTAAACACGGCCAGCTGGTTATGCAGCCCCCATTGGTCTGAGAAGGTTTTCTTACGACCGCTCGCGACGTCCAGAATAAAGTGGAACAGCTTCCAGCCCACGTCCTCAATGCTCTCTTCCCCTGTGGCAATGGTGCCCGCGTTGATGTCCATCAAATCAAACCAGCGATTCGCCAGTTCTGTGCGGGTCGCCATTTTGATTACCGGAACCGCCATCAGGCCATATGGCGTTCCGCGACCGGTTGTGAACACCTGCACGGTGATCCCGGAAGCGACCTGCTGCGTGCCGCAGACAAAATCACTGGCGGGCGTGGCGGCGTAAATTAAACCGCGTTTTGTCGGTCGCTGACCGGGGGACAGCACTTCCACAATCGCGCTCTGCCCGGATTTTGCGATAGAGCCCAACGCTTTTTCCACCACGTTCGCGAGACCGCCTTTTTTGTTGCCCGGCGACGGGTTGGCGCTGCGGTCGGTTTTCCCCATATCAAGATAATTATCGTACCAGGCCATCTCTTCCAGCAGGCGTTTGCCGACCTCTTCGTTAATTGCGCGTGGCGTGAGAAGGTGGATCGCATCACGGACTTCGGTGACTTCCGAGAACATCACCGTCGCGCCGCAACGCACTAACAGATCCGAGGCGTAACCCACCGCCGGGTTGGCCGTCACGCCGGAAAACGCATCGCTGCCGCCGCACTGCATTCCGACCACCAGTTCGGAAGCCGGGCAGGTTTCACGCTGGCGCTGGTTGAGCTTCGCCAGGTGGCGTTCGGCCACCTGCAAAATATCCTCGACCATCGACTTAAAGCCGACGTGCTGCTCATCCTGCAAACGCACAATACTGGCGCTGTCCACCGGAATCCCTTTCACATCTTCCGTGCCTTCCAGCAGACGTTCCGGCTGAAGTTTTTCACAGCCAAGGCCGATGACCATAACTTCGCCGCCGAAGTTCGGGTTCAACGAGATGTTATGAATGGTGCGGATAGGCACCACGGCCGCTGGCGCGTTGATCGCCACGCCGCAGCCGTACAAGTGGTTCAGACCGACAACGCCGTCTACATTCGGGTATCCGGGCAGCAGGTCACGCTCAATGATCTTCACGACATAATCCACGACGCCCGCCACGCAGTGTACGCTGGTGGTGATGCCGAGCAGATTTTTGGTGCCGACGCTGCCATCCGCGTTGCGGTAGCCTTCAAACGTGTAGCCTTCCAGCGGCGGCAGCGGTTCCGGCACTTTCGTCGCCAGCGGCAGGGTGTGTAACGGCGGCGCTTTCGGTAGCTCAACCAGCGACTCATCTATCCAGCTGCCGCGTGCGATGTCGCGAACGGCATAGCCGATCACCTCGCCATAACGCACGATTTCGCCGTGGGCAGGAATCGCCTCCAGCGCCACTTTATGCCCCTGAGGAATATGTTCAACCAACGCCAGACCGTCCGGGAAACGCGTTCCGGCTTGCAGACCATTGTCATTAACAATAATTGCCACGTTATCGGTGCCATGCACTTTAATATAAAACGCGGTTGGCGATTCTTGTCTAATTTCGATATCGGCCATTGTCCAGTATTCTCCAGCCAGGTGGTGATAATAAATGTGTTAAAGAGAACAACTGCTTTTTATTGTCAGAATTAAAAATACGTTGCTGCTAAATAAAGAATGCCAGGAGTTTTTGTTTAAAAATGTGATCGCGATCGGCCATTATTCCCGATGGTACGGGCGCTGGGCGAGTAATGTACAAATCTGTGCATCACCGCCCATGACGTTGTGCAAATGCTCAAAATATTATTCATTGCGAATATTAAAATTGAGCAATACAACAATGTTTAGCGGCGTAAGTATGATTATACTGATTCACGACTTTCATTATCCGCTATCGATAAAATATCAGCGTAATTCCTTAGATGAGCAAATCGAAATATCTCCCGGAATTGCGGAAATAAATAATGATTCATCCAGGGTATAAATGATGAGTAACGATATCTTCCCGAACAAATTTAAAGCTGCGCTGGCAGCGCAACGCATTCAGATCGGCTGTTGGTCCGCGCTGGCAAACCCCATCAGTACGGAAGTGTTAGGGCTGGCAGGTTTTGACTGGCTGGTGCTGGATGGCGAACATGCGCCGAACGATATCTCAACTTTTATTCCACAACTGATGGCGTTGAAAGGCAGCGCCAGCGCGCCGGTGGTACGGGTGCCGACGAACGAGCCGGTCATTATTAAGCGTCTGCTGGATATCGGTTTCTATAACTTCCTGATCCCGTTTGTCGAGACGGAAGAAGAAGCCGTTCGCGCCGTGGCCTCGACGCGTTATCCGCCGGAAGGCATCCGTGGGGTCTCCGTTTCCCATCGCGCCAATATGTTTGGCACCGTGCCGGATTACTTTGCCCAGTCAAATAAGAACATCACCATTCTGGTGCAGATCGAAAGCCAGCAGGGGGTGGATAACGTTGATGCTATCGCGGCCACTGAAGGTGTTGACGGTATTTTTGTCGGCCCAAGCGATCTGGCTGCGGCGTTAGGTCATCTCGGCAACGCCTCTCACCCGGAAGTACAGAAAACCATTCAGCATATCTTTGCCCGCGCCAAAGCCCACGGTAAACCGTGCGGCATTCTGGCGCCGGTCGAAGCCGACGCGCGCCGCTATCTGGAATGGGGCGCGACGTTCGTTGCCGTGGGGAGCGATTTGGGCGTGTTCCGCTCCGCCACGCAAAAGCTGGCTGACGCCTTTAAGAAATAACCACCACTGAAACAAGAGAGAGAAGATTATGACGATGAAAGTAGGTTTCATTGGCCTGGGCATCATGGGTAAACCAATGAGCAAAAACCTCCTCAAAGCCGGTTACTCGCTGGTGGTTTCTGACCGTAACCCTGACGCGATTGCCGAAGTTATTGCCGCAGGCGCAGAAACCGCAACCACGGCAAAAGCCGTTGCCGAACAGTGCGATGTGATTATCACCATGCTGCCGAACTCGCCGCATGTGAAAGAAGTGGCGCTGGGCGAAGGCGGCATTATTGAAGGCGCGAAGCCAGGCACCGTTTTGATCGATATGAGCTCTATCGCTCCGCTGGCAAGCCGTGAAATCAGCGACGCGCTGAAAGCAAAAGGTATCGATATGCTGGATGCGCCGGTAAGCGGCGGCGAGCCGAAAGCGATCGACGGCACGCTGTCGGTGATGGTTGGCGGCGATAAAGCGATTTTCGATAAATATTACGATCTGCTAAAAGCAATGGCCGGTTCCGTGGTGCATACCGGTGATATCGGCGCGGGCAACGTGACCAAACTGGCTAACCAGGTGATTGTCGCGCTGAACATCGCAGCCATGTCTGAAGCGCTGACGCTGGCGACCAAAGCGGGGGTGAACCCGGATCTGGTGTATCAGGCGATTCGCGGCGGTCTGGCGGGTAGCACCGTGCTGGATGCGAAAGCGCCGATGGTGATGGAACGGAATTTCAAACCGGGCTTTCGCATCGATCTGCATATTAAAGATCTGGCGAATGCGCTGGACACCTCTCATGGCGTAGGCGCGCAGCTGCCGCTGACCGCCGCCGTGATGGAAATGATGCAGGCGCTACGTGCCGATGGTCTGGGCACGGCCGACCATAGCGCCCTGGCCTGCTACTACGAAAAACTGGCGAAAGTGGAAATCGCTCGCTAATGACGTCATGCCCGGTCGCGCGCGGCGGTCCGGGCCTATGACCCTGGCCGGATAAGTGAAATGCCATCCGGCGTTGTGCAGTAACAGGCTACAACTATGAAAATCGTAATCGCCCCAGACTCTTATAAAGAAAGCCTTTCTGCCGCTGAAGTTGCGCAGGCGATAGAAAAAGGATTCCGGGAAATTTTTCCCGATGCGCAGTATGTTTCTATCCCGGTCGCTGACGGCGGAGAGGGAACGGTCGAAGCCATGATTGCCGCCACGCATGGAACGCAGTATACCGCTTTTGTGACGGGGCCGCTGGGGGAGACCGTCATGGCCAACTGGGGCATGTCCGGGGACGGCAGTACCGCGTTTATTGAAATGGCGGCGGCCAGCGGGCTGGCGCTGGTTCCGCCAGAAAAGCGTAATCCGTTGATTACTACGTCGCGCGGCACCGGAGAGCTGATCCTGCATGCGCTGGAGCACGGCGCCAGAAGCATTATCATCGGCATTGGCGGCAGCGCGACCAATGACGGCGGCGCGGGCATGGTGCAGGCGCTGGGTGCCCGATTAACGGATGCGAACGGTACTGAAATTGGGAACGGCGGCGGCAGCCTGAACAGCCTGAATTTGATTGATATCTCTGGTCTCGATCCGCGTTTAAAAACGTGTGCTATCCGGGTGGCCTGCGATGTGACCAATCCACTGACGGGCGAAAATGGCGCGTCGCGAATCTTTGGGCCGCAGAAAGGCGCGACCGAAAAGCTCATTCATGAACTGGACGGCAATCTTGCTCATTATGCCGACATGATTAAAAAGTCGCTGCGCGTGGATGTGGAAAATGTCCCCGGCGCGGGCGCGGCTGGCGGGATGGGGGCGGCCTTAATGGCTTTCCTCGGCGCAGAGTTGCGCAGCGGCATTGAGATAGTCACCACGGCGCTCAATCTGGAAGAACACATCCACGACTGCGCGTTAGTCGTCACCGGCGAAGGGCGCATCGACAGCCAGAGTATTCACGGCAAAGTACCGATAGGCGTCGCCAGTGTGGCGAAAAAGTATCATAAGCCAGTGATTGGGATCGCGGGGAGTCTGACGCATGATGTGGGAGTGGTGCATCAGCATGGCATTGATGCCGTGTTCAGCGTGCTTACCCGCATTGGCACGCTGGATGAAGCCTTTCGCGGCGCGTTTGATAATATCTACCGCGCCTCGCGAAACATCGCCGCAACGCTGGCGATAGGAATGCGTAGTGCAGGGTGACAATGGCGTGCAAACCCTCTATACTGCGCGCCGAAGCTGACCAGACAGTCGCCGCTTCGTCGTCGTCCCTTTCGGGGGAGACGGGCGGAGGGGAGGAAAGTCCGGGCTCCATAGGGCAGGGTGCCAGGTAACGCCTGGGGGGCGCAAGCCCACGACCAGTGCAACAGAGAGCAAACCGCCGATGGCCCGCGCAAGCGGGATCAGGTAAGGGTGAAAGGGTGCGGTAAGAGCGCACCGCGCGGCTGGTAACAGTTCGCGGCACGGTAAACTCCACCCGGAGCAAGGCCAAATAGGGGTTCATAAGGTACGGCCCGTACTGAACCCGGGTAGGCTGCTTGAGCCAGTGAGCGATTGCTGGCCTAGATGAATGACTGTCCACGACAGAACCCGGCTTATCGGTCAGTTTCACCTCTTCATGTAAAAACCCGCTTCGGCGGGTTTTTGCTTTCATAGCGTTTGGGTTCCCGGTACTGCCTGATGGCAGAGCGCTTTGGTAGGCCGGATAAGACGCGTGAGCGTCGCCATCCGGCAGATTCCCCGCAGAAGGTGCCCGATCGCGCCGCGTAACATAATCTCCCCGCCAAAAGATATTTCTTGTTCTGTGACCACTAACACAAAACGCTGTTTGGTGTTTTTTTAACCGGATAAAAGATTGGCTGTTGATCGCTATCACAAAATTACGCGCTACAAAAATTGACAATCACAGTGTTAATATATTGTTGGTAATGATAATGATGTGTATTAAATGAATTAAATATTCGTGTGTGTAATGTTTTTTTACAAACAAATAAGAAGAAAAAATGTGATATGCCACAATCTTTAATCCCAATAAGGGCGTAATTGTACTTATTTTTGATTAATTGTCCGTTAAATTTAAACGTAAATCTGCGTGTTAATTATGCGATAATTGATTGAATTATCGTCTTTCCCGAATTTGTAAAATAGCGAATGAAACGCATATGTTATCGCCATAAAATATTGTTATCCCCTCATGATTTTTTGACAAAAATCATGATAAAGTGCAGTCGTGTTCTTTCAACTTATTGATAATAAATGGTTTATTTTTTAAAAAATAAGCTTACAAAATGTAAGGTAAGTTAATTTGTGAGTAGTCGCACATAACCATGTAACCTTTATTTGGTACACTTCATGCCGTCAACAAAGTAATTAGTGCAGGTCGATATGAATACTATTCTTCTCCCTAAAACACAGCACTTGGTGGTCTTTCAGGAAGTCATTAGAAGTGGTTCTATCGGTTCTGCCGCAAAAGAGTTAGGGTTAACTCAGCCTGCTGTAAGTAAAATTATCAATGATGTTGAGGCCTATTTTGGCGTTGAGTTAATCGTTCGCAAAAATACCGGTGTCACGTTAACCAGCGCAGGTCAGGTGCTGCTTACCTGGTCTGAATCCATCACCCGTGAAATGAAAAACATGGTGAACGAGATGAACAGCATGACCTGCAACACGGTGGTCGACGTTTCGTTTGGTTTTCCTTCGTTGATTGGCTTTACCTTTATGTCTGACATGATTCATAAATTTAAAGAGGTGTTCCCAAAAGCGCAGGTGTCGATGTATGAAGCGCAGCTCTCCTCGTTCCTGCCCGCGATTCGCGACGGACGCCTGGATTTCGCTATCGGCACGCTCAGTGATGAGATGAAACTACAGGATCTACACGTGGAGCCGCTTTTTGAGTCAGAGTTTGTCCTGGTGGCCAGTAAGTCCCGAACATGCACCGGCATCACCACACTGGAATCGTTGCAGAACGAACAGTGGGTGTTGCCACAAACGAATATGGGCTACTACAGCGAACTCCTCACCACGTTACAAAGAAATGGCATCAGCAGTGAAAACATCGTTAAAACAGATTCCGTTGTCACTATTTATAATCTTGTTCTCAATGCTGATTTTCTGACCGTCATTCCCTGCGATATGACATCTCCATTCGGTTCAAACCAGTTTATTACGATTCCAGTAGAGGAAGATTTACCGGTCGCGCGTTATGCCGCGATCTGGTCTAAAAACTATCGGATTAAAAAAGCAGCATCGGTTTTGGTGGAATTAGCCAAAGAATATTCATCTTATAATGGTTGCAGACGAAAGCAATTAATAGAAATTAAGTAACGGATTAAATTTAATTTAATCAAAAACTGATGCCATCTGTCTGAATATCAGACGTTGGTACTGACTATTTATTTTACCTTAATACCCAGGTTAAGAGGTTATAATGCATATTACATACGATCTCCCGGTTGCGATTGAAGATATCCTCGAAGCGAAAAAAAGACTTGCGGGGAAAATTTATAAAACAGGTATGCCGCGCTCTAACTATTTCAGCGAGCGCTGCAAAGGCGAAATATTCCTTAAGTTCGAAAATATGCAACGCACGGGCTCTTTTAAAATCCGCGGTGCGTTTAACAAACTCAGTTCATTAACGGAAGAAGAAAAACGTAAAGGCGTGGTGGCTTGCTCTGCCGGTAACCATGCGCAAGGGGTGTCTCTCTCCTGCGCGATGCTCGGTATCGACGGCAAAGTCGTGATGCCGAAAGGCGCGCCGAAGTCCAAAGTGGCGGCCACCTGCGACTACTCCGCTGAAGTGGTGCTGCACGGTGACAACTTCAACGATACCATCGCCAAAGTGAGCGAAATTGTTGAGACTGAAGGCCGCATTTTTATTCCACCTTATGACGATCCGAAAGTGATTGCCGGGCAGGGAACGATTGGCCTGGAAATTATGGAAGATCTGTATGATGTCGATAACGTCATTGTACCAATTGGCGGCGGCGGTCTGATTGCCGGTGTTGCGATTGCTATTAAATCCATTAACCCGACAATTAAAGTTATTGGCGTACAGTCCGAAAACGTACACGGCATGGCGGCATCTTATCATGCAGGAGAAATAACCACTCACCGAACGACCGGCACCCTGGCGGATGGTTGTGATGTTTCTCGCCCGGGTAATTTAACGTATGAGATTGTTCGTGAATTAGTGGATGACATTGTCCTGGTCAGCGAAGATGAAATTCGTAACAGCATGATTGCATTAATTCAGCGCAATAAAGTCGTCACTGAAGGCGCTGGCGCACTGGCATGTGCCGCATTATTAAGCGGGAAATTAGATAGCTATATCCAGAACAGAAAAACGGTCAGCATTATTTCTGGCGGCAATATCGATCTTTCTCGTGTATCGCAAATTACGGGCTTAGTTGACGCTTAAACCCGGCTATTAATCTTTTCGTTGAGGATAGGATATGAGTACTACTGATAGCATTGTATCCAGCCAGACAAAACAGTCGTCCTGGCGTAAATCGGACACCACATGGACACTGGGACTATTTGGTACTGCCATCGGCGCCGGGGTGTTGTTCTTCCCTATTCGCGCAGGGTTTGGCGGGCTAATCCCGATTCTTTTGATGCTGGTGTTGGCCTACCCCATCGCGTTTTACTGCCACCGTGCGCTGGCGCGCCTGTGTCTTTCCGGTTCTAACCCTTCCGGCAACATCACAGAAACGGTAGAAGAGCACTTTGGTAAAACAGGCGGCGTGGTCATCACGTTCCTGTACTTCTTCGCTATCTGTCCGCTGCTGTGGATTTATGGCGTAACCATTACCAACACCTTTATGACCTTCTGGGAAAACCAGTTGCAGATGCCGGCGCTTAACCGTGGCTTTGTGGCGCTGTTCCTGCTGCTGCTGATGGCTTTCGTTATCTGGTTTGGTAAAGACCTGATGGTTAAAGTGATGAGCTACCTGGTATGGCCGTTCATTGCCAGCCTGGTGCTGATCTCTCTGTCGCTGATCCCTTACTGGAACTCTGCGGTTATCGATCAGGTGGATCTCAGCAATATCGCGTTAACCGGGCATGACGGCATTCTGGTTACCGTGTGGCTGGGTATCTCCATCATGGTGTTCTCCTTTAACTTCTCGCCTATCGTCTCTTCTTTCGTGGTTTCCAAACGTGAAGAGTATGAGAAAGACTTTGGTCGTGAATTTACCGAGCGTAAATGTTCACAGATCATCTCCCGCGCCAGCATGCTGATGGTGGCCGTGGTGATGTTCTTCGCCTTCAGCTGCCTGTTCACGCTCTCTCCGGCCAACATGGCGGATGCGAAAGCGCAGAACATTCCGGTGCTCTCATATCTGGCGAACCACTTTGCGTCGCTGTCTGGCACTAAATCAACGTTTGCTACGGTTCTGGAGTACGGGGCTTCCATCATCGCACTGGTCGCTATCTTCAAATCATTCTTCGGTCACTATCTGGGCACGCTGGAAGGCCTGAACGGTCTGGTGCTGAAGTTTGGTTACAAAGGCGATAAAACCAAAGTTTCACTGGGCAAACTCAACACCATCAGCATGATCTTCATCATGGGTTCCACCTGGGTTGTGGCATACGCCAACCCGAACATCCTGGACCTGATTGAAGCAATGGGTGCGCCGATCATTGCCTCGCTGCTCTGCCTGTTGCCGATGTACGCCATCCGTAAAGCGCCGTCACTGGCGAAATACCGTGGTCGTCTGGATAACGTGTTTGTGACCGTGATTGGTCTGCTGACCATCCTGAATATCGTGTACAAACTGTTCTAATCCTTTAGCTCAGGATGAGCGGAGTAGTGAAATGAATGAATTTCCGGTAGTTCTGGTGATTAACTGTGGATCGTCTTCCATTAAGTTTTCAGTACTGGATGCAACCCATTGCGATGTGTTAATGGCAGGAATTGCGGACGGTATTAATTCTGAAGATGCGTTTTTATCCGTAAATGGAGGAGAGCCAGCTAAGCTGGCTCACCACAGCTACGAAGGCGCATTAAAGGCGATTGCGTTTGAACTGGAAAAACGTAATTTAATCGACAGCGTGGCCTTAATTGGCCACCGTATTGCCCACGGCGGAAATATCTTTACAGCATCAGCCATTATTACGGATGAAGTTATCGAGAATATCCGCCGGGTTTCTCCTTTAGCGCCGTTACATAATTACGCCAATTTAAGCGGAATTGAATCGGCGCAGCATCTTTTCCCGGGCGTACAGCAGGTGGCGGTATTTGATACCAGCTTCCATCAAACGATGGCGCCTGAAGCCTATTTGTATGGCTTGCCGTGGAAATATTTTGAGGAGTTGGGCGTCCGGCGCTATGGCTTTCATGGCACCTCGCACCGCTATGTCTCGCAGCGTGCGCATGACCTTCTTGCGCTACAGGAAGAGGACTCGGGTCTGGTTGTCGCGCATCTGGGCAATGGCGCTTCTATCTGTGCCGTTCGTAACGGTCAAAGCGTCGATACCTCTATGGGGATGACCCCGCTGGAAGGGCTGATGATGGGCACCCGCAGCGGCGATGTGGACTTCGGCGCGATGGCGTGGATTGCCAGCGAAACCAACCAGACGCTGGGCGATATGGAACGCGTGGTGAATAAAGAGTCTGGTTTGCTGGGGATTTCCGGTCTGTCATCTGACTTACGTGTGCTGGAAAAAGCCTGGCATGAAGGGCATGAACGTGCGCAACTGGCGATTAAAACCTTTGTGCACCGTATTGCCCGCCACATTGCCGGGCATGCCGCATCGTTACACCGCCTGGACGGTATTATTTTTACCGGGGGGATTGGCGAAAACTCCGTGTTAATTCGCCGTCTGGTCATTGAACATTTGGCTGTTCTGGGCGTGAAATTAGAGCACGAGATGAATAGCCTGCCTAATTCTCACGGTGAAAGAATTATCTCCAGCAAAGACACCAACGTTATTTGTGCCGTCATTCCAACGAATGAAGAAAAAATGATTGCCCTCGACGCTATTCATTTAGGCAAAGTTAACGCACCTGTGGAATTTGCATAATTTATTGTTGTTCTGTAGAGAGACTATTTTTCATGAAGGTAAATATCGATACCAGCGATATGCTGTATGCCGAAGCCTGGCTTGGCTTTAAAGGTACGGACTGGAAAGAAGAAATTAATGTCCGTGATTTTATTCAGCACAACTATACGCCCTATGAGGGAGATGAATCCTTCCTCGCGGAAGCCACGCCTGCGACTACCGCATTGTGGGAAAAAGTTATGGCGGGTATTCGTATTGAAAACTCGACGCATGCGCCAGTCGATTTCGATACCAATATTGCGACCACCATTACTGCCCATGACGCGGGTTATATTGAGCAGGAGCTGGAAAAAATCGTCGGTTTGCAAACCGATAAGCCACTCAAGCGCGCGCTGCATCCGTTTGGCGGCATCAACATGATCAAAAGCTCATTCCAGGCGTATGGTCGTGAAATGGATGCTGATTTTGAATATCAGTTTACCGAGCTGCGTAAAACCCATAACCAGGGTGTATTCGACGCGTATTCGCCGGATATGCTGCGCTGCCGTAAATCCGGGGTGCTGACCGGCTTACCGGATGGCTACGGCCGTGGGCGCATTATCGGCGACTATCGCCGCGTTGCGCTGTACGGTATCCGTTATCTGGTGCGCGAGCGTGAGTTGCAGTTTGCCGATCTCCAGTCAAATCTGGAGTGGGGGCAGAACCTTGAAGCGACGATTCGCCTGCGTGAAGAGCTGGCCGAACACCGTCGTGCGCTGCTGCAAATGCAGGAAATGGCCGCCAAATACGGCTGCGATATCTCCCGTCCGGCGCGTAACGCGCAGGAAGCCGTCCAGTGGCTTTACTTCGCCTATCTGGCAGCGGTGAAATCGCAGAACGGCGGCGCAATGTCGCTGGGCCGTACCGCGTCGTTCCTCGACATCTACATTGAGCGAGACTTCAAAGCCGGGATCTTAACGGAAGAACAGGCGCAGGAACTGATCGACCACTTCATCATGAAGATCCGCATGGTGCGCTTCCTGCGCACGCCGGAATTTGACACGCTGTTCTCCGGTGACCCGATTTGGGCAACCGAAGTGATCGGCGGTATGGGGCTGGATGGCCGCACGCTGGTGACCAAAAACTCCTTCCGCTATCTGCATACCCTGCACACGATGGGGCCTGCGCCAGAGCCGAACCTGACCGTGCTGTGGTCAGAAGCCCTGCCGGTCGCTTTTAAAAAGTATGCGGCGCAGGTGTCGATCGTCACTTCATCTTTGCAGTATGAAAATGACGATCTGATGCGCGCTGACTTTGACAGCGATGATTACGCCATTGCCTGCTGCGTCAGCCCAATGGTCATCGGTAAGCAGATGCAGTTCTTCGGCGCCCGTGCCAACCTCGCTAAAACGCTGCTGTATGCAATCAACGGCGGTGTGGATGAGAAGCTGAAAATCCAGGTTGGGCCGAAAACGGCGCCATTAATGGATGACGTGCTGGATTACGACACGGTGATGGAGAGCCTTGACCACTTCATGGACTGGCTGGCGGTGCAGTACATCAGCGCGCTGAATATCATCCACTACATGCACGACAAGTACAGCTACGAAGCGTCGCTGATGGCGCTGCACGATCGTGACGTTTATCGCACGATGGCATGCGGCATCGCGGGGCTGTCCGTGGCGGCGGATTCGCTGTCCGCCATCAAGTACGCGAAGGTGAAACCGGTGCGCGACCACAACGGGCTGGCAGTCGATTTTGTCATCGAAGGCGAATATCCGCAGTACGGCAACAACGACGAGCGCGTGGACAGCATTGCCTGCGATCTGGTTGAACGCTTTATGAAGAAAATTAAAGTGTTGCCAACCTACCGCAACGCGGTGCCGACGCAGTCCATTCTGACCATCACCTCGAACGTGGTGTACGGCCAGAAAACCGGGAACACGCCGGATGGACGTCGTGGCGGTACGCCGTTCGCGCCGGGTGCGAACCCGATGCACGGCCGTGACCGTAAAGGCGCTGTCGCTTCGCTGACTTCCGTCGCGAAACTGCCGTTCACCTATGCCAAAGACGGGATTTCCTACACCTTCTCCATTGTGCCTGCGGCGTTGGGCAAAGATGACGGCGTGCGGAAAACCAATCTGGTCGGCCTGCTGGACGGATACTTCCATCATGAAGCGCATGTGGAAGGCGGCCAGCACCTGAACGTCAACGTGATGAACCGTGAAATGCTGCTGGATGCCATCGAGCACCCGGAAAGCTATCCGAACCTGACGATCCGCGTGTCCGGCTACGCCGTGCGCTTTAATGCGCTCACCCGCGAGCAACAGCAGGATGTGATTTCACGTACCTTTACCCAGGCGATATAACGCCGGAGGCGCTATGAGAAAGATTATTGCCACCCAACATGCACCGGGGGCCATCGGCCCCTACGTACAGGGTGTGGATTTGGGCAGTATGGTGCTGACCTCAGGTCAGATCCCGGTATGCCCGCAAACGGGCGAGGTCGCGGAAAATGTCGTCGATCAGGCGCGTCAGAGCCTGGAAAACGTCAAAGCGATCGTGGAAGCTGCGGGCCTGAAAGTGGGCGATATCGTGAAGACCACCGTGTTCATTACCGATCTGAACGATTTCACCACCATCAACGAGGTGTATCAGCAGTTCTTTGATGAGCATCAGGCGACTTACCCTACGCGCAGCTGTGTGCAGGTCGCCCGTTTGCCGAAGGATGTGAAGCTGGAGATTGAAGCTATCGCGGTGCGTGGCGATACGCTGTAACCCCCTGCGGGGCGATCTTCAGGATCGCCCCGATCCCAAAAACGAGTGTGAAACTATTTGATGTCTGGTCTCCACTGAACGGCAATCCGAGGTTCTGGATATGATTAGCGCATTCGATATTTTTAAGATTGGCATTGGACCTTCCAGCTCCCATACCGTAGGGCCGATGAATGCAGGAAAATGTTTTATCGATCAACTGACCAGCAAGGGTGATTTACTTTGCACGACGCGTATTACGGTTGATCTGTATGGATCGTTATCGCTGACCGGGAAAGGTCATGCGACGGATACCGCCATCATGATGGGGCTGGCAGGCAACAGCCCGCAAAACGTGAATATCGACGCGATTCCCACCTTTATTGAAGACGTAACGCGCAGTGGACGCCTGCCGGTGGCCGAGGGAGCGCACGTTGTTGATTTCCCGGTAGCAGACAGCATTCTCTTTCACGCCGAAACGCTACCGCGCCATGAAAACGGGATGCGTATTACGGCATGGAACGGGCAAGAGACGCTATTGAGCAAAACCTATTACTCCATCGGCGGCGGGTTTATCGTCGAAGAGGAGCGTTTCGGGCAGGCGCATGATGTCGAAACGCCTGTGCCTTATGATTTTCACTCGGCCAGCGAACTGCTGAAACTGTGTGAGCGAAACGGGCTTTCGGTCTCTGGCCTGATGATGCAAAACGAGCTGGCGCTGCGCAGCAAAGAGGAGATTGACGCCGGATTCGCGCGCATCTGGGATGTGATGCACGCCGGGATTGAACGCGGCATGAACACCGAGGGCGTGCTGCCGGGGCCGCTGAATGTGCCGCGTCGCGCTGTTGCGTTAAGGCGTCTGCTGGTCTCCAGCGACAGCCTCTCCAGTGACCCGATGAACGTTATCGACTGGATCAACATGTTTGCGCTGGCCGTCAGCGAAGAGAATGCGGCAGGAGGACGGGTCGTAACGGCGCCAACTAACGGCGCATGCGGCATTATTCCAGCTGTACTGGCTTATTACGATAAGTTCCGCCGTCCGGTGAATGCCAACTCGATTGCCCGCTATCTGCTGGCTGCGGGCGCGATTGGCGCGCTGTATAAGATGAATGCGTCTATCTCCGGTGCGGAAGTGGGCTGTCAGGGTGAAGTTGGCGTCGCCTGCTCGATGGCGGCGGCAGGGCTGACGGAACTGCTGGGCGGTAGTCCATCGCAGGTTTGCATTGCGGCGGAAATCGCGATGGAGCACAACCTGGGATTGACCTGCGATCCGGTGGCCGGGCAGGTGCAAATTCCTTGCATTGAACGTAACGCGATTAATGCGGTAAAAGCGGTGAATGCGGCGCGAATGGCGCTGCGGCGGACGTCTGAGCCACGGGTGTCGCTCGATAAAGTGATCGAGACGATGTATGAAACCGGCAAGGATATGAACGATAAGTACCGCGAGACTTCGCGCGGTGGGCTGGCGATTAAGGTCGTTTGTACCTGAGGTGAATAGCCGTGCCTGATGGCGCTGCGCTTATCAGGCCTACGGTTTACGTACGTTTGCAGGCCGGAGAAGGCGCAAGCGCCGCCATCCGGCAATGAATTAATCAACATGGCATGATAAAAAGGTGCACTTTAGTGCACCTTTTTTGTTGTGATCTGCTTCAAAAATAGAAATTCAATTCTTTATTTTGCCGTAAAAGAGAAAATATTTCTTAACTTTTAGAAATTACAGGGGTTTGTTTGTGAAGTTTTTCTCTGATCCTGCGCGTATGATTCCCTCACTACTCCAATAACTCGCCTGCGCACGACGTACCGCGTATCGCCTTGATGCGGCACGGAAAAATAATAAAAAACTCTACCTACATATTAAGCGAGAACGTAATGGAAACGGCAACGAATAACAGCGTAATACTCGACGCATCAGCTCCGGCGCGCCGGGCAGGGATGACCGAAAGCGAATGGCGCGAAGCCATTAAATTCGACAGCACCGACACGGGCTGGGTCATCATGAGTATTGGTATGGCGATCGGCGCGGGGATTGTTTTTCTCCCGGTGCAGGTCGGTTTAATGGGGCTGTGGGTCTTTTTACTCTCCTCTATTATCGGCTATCCCGCGATGTATCTGTTCCAGCGCCTGTTCATCAACACGCTGGCGGAGTCCCCGGAATGTAAAGACTACCCGAGCGTCATCAGCGGCTATCTGGGGAAAAACTGGGGCATCCTGTTAGGCGCACTCTACTTTGTGATGCTGGTGATCTGGATGTTTGTCTACTCCACCGCCATCACTAACGACAGCGCCTCTTATCTGCACACCTTTGGCGTCACGGAAGGTTTGCTCTCCGACAGCCCGTTTTATGGACTGGTGCTGATTTGCATTCTGGTGGCGATCTCGTCACGCGGTGAGCAGCTTCTGTTCAAGATTTCGACCGGCATGGTGCTGACTAAACTGCTGGTGGTCGCGGCGCTCGGCGTCTCAATGATCGGGATGTGGCATTTGTACAACATTGGCGCGCTGCCGCCGATGGCGCTGTTGATTAAAAACGCCATCATCACCTTGCCGTTTACGCTGACCTCCATCCTGTTTATCCAGACCTTGAGTCCGATGGTGATCTCTTATCGTTCACGCGAAAAAT
Organism: Citrobacter sp. TBCP-5362; assembly: GCF_005406305.1. Taxonomy (NCBI): domain Bacteria; kingdom Pseudomonadati; phylum Pseudomonadota; class Gammaproteobacteria; order Enterobacterales; family Enterobacteriaceae; genus Citrobacter; species Citrobacter sp. TBCP-5362. The sequence goes on from NZ_CP040234.1 coordinate 603,159, forward strand.
CCATTGAGGTCGCACGGCATAAAGCGCTGCGCGCCATGAACATCGCGTTCGGCATTCTGTTTGTTACCGTCTTTTTCTACGCGGTCTCTTTCACCCTGGCGATGGGGCATGACGAAGCGGTCAAAGCCTACGAGCAGAACATCTCTGCACTGGCGATCGCCGCGCAGTTTATTAGCGGCGCGGGTGCGGGCTGGGTGAAAGTGGTCAGCGTGATCCTGAATATCTTTGCCGTTATGACCGCGTTCTTCGGCGTTTACTTAGGCTTTCGCGAAGCGACTCAGGGAATTGTGATGAACCTGCTGCGCCGCAGAATGCCTGTCGAGAAGATTAACGAACGCTTCGTGCAGCGCGGCATTATGGTTTTCGCCATCTTACTGGCCTGGAGCGCCATTGTGCTGAATGCGCCGGTGCTGAGTTTCACCTCTATCTGTAGCCCGATCTTCGGCATGGTGGGATGTTTGATCCCGGCCTGGCTGGTCTACAAAGTTCCTGCACTGCACAAATACAAGGGCGCGTCTCTGTATCTGATTATCGTCACGGGTTTGCTGCTGTGCGTTTCTCCGTTCCTGGCATTTGCTTGATCTTCCTGAAAGTAAGGTTGTTGTTATGTTTGAGTCTACAGAAAATCCGTTATGGCAGCGTTTTATCCTCGCAGTACAGGAAGAGGTAAAACCGGCACTGGGATGTACGGAACCTGTCTCTCTGGCGCTGGCGGCGGCGGTTGCCGCGGCTGAACTTGACGGCGAAGTTGAACGCGTTGACGCGTGGGTCTCGCCGAACCTGATGAAGAATGGCCTGGGCGTCACCGTGCCGGGTACCGGGATGGTTGGGCTTCCCATTGCGGCAGCGCTGGGGGCGCTTGGCGGCGATGCCAGCGCGGGGCTGGAAGTGTTGAAAAACGCCTCTTCGGGGGCGATTGCGGATGCGAAAGCGATGCTGGCTGCCGGGAAGGTGTCGGTGATGTTGCAGGAGCCATGCGACGACATCCTCTTCTCACGCGCTAAAGTGTACAGCGGCGATGCGTGGGCCTGCGTAACGATCGTCGGCGGGCACACCAATATCGTGCGCATTGAAACTCACACTGGGGTGATCTTTACGCAGACCGAAAGCGTGCAGGGGGAGGCGCAAGAATCGCCGCTGTCGGTCTTATCAAAGACCTCGCTGGAAGAGATTCTGGCGTTTGTGAATGCGGTGCCGTTTGCGTCAATCCGCTTTATTCTGGAGGCCGCCAGACTGAACGGCGCGCTGTCGCAGGAAGGATTGCGCGGCACCTGGGGGCTGCATATCGGGGCGACGTTGCAAAAGCAGTGCGCACGCGGTCTGCTGGCGGACGATCTGTCAACGGCGATCCTGATTCGCACCAGCGCAGCTTCGGATGCGCGGATGGGCGGCGCGACGCTGCCAGCCATGAGTAACTCCGGCTCCGGCAATCAGGGGATCACCGCGACAGTTCCCGTAATGGTGGTGGCGGAGCATGTGGGGGCGGATGACGAACGTCTGGCGCGCGCCCTGATGCTCTCGCACCTGAGCGCGATCTACATTCACCATCAGCTTCCACGCCTGTCAGCGCTCTGTGCGGCGACCACGGCGGCAATGGGGGCGGCGGCAGGAATGGCGTGGCTGATGGATGGCCGCTATAACACGATTGCGATGGCGATCAGCAGTATGATCGGCGACGTGAGCGGGATGATATGCGACGGCGCATCGAATAGCTGTGCGATGAAGGTATCGACCAGCGCGTCTGCGGCCTGGAAAGCGGTGTTAATGGCACTGGATGATACGGCGGTAACCGGCAACGAAGGGATTGTGGCGCATAACGTCGAGCAATCTATTTCGAATTTGTGCGCGTTGGCCTGTCATGCAATGCAGCAAACCGACCGTCAGGTTATCGAAATTATGGCCAGTAAGGCGCATTAACCCGGTGGCGCGGGTTTGCCTGATGGCGCTGCGCTTATCAGGCCTACGGTAACTTGTGTTTGTAGGCCGGATAAGGCGTTTACGCCACCATCCGGCATTGCGTTTATCGGAAATCAGAAGCCGCCTTTTCAGGCGGCTTCATCTTCTTCCGCTAACCGGATCTCTGCATCCGCGACGATAGCTTCCAGTTCGGTTAGCATCTCCTCGTAGCCAAATTTCCCGGGCGCGTTTGCCGCATCCTGTGCTGCGGGTTGGGTTACGGATTGATGCTTTTTAGCCGATTTTTTGCTCACAGTCATAACTCCCTTATTTTTTCTGACTACACAGGCAAATCTATCAGTAAAGCGCGCAATGGCGTGTCGGCAACTAACGTTATGTTAGCTTCATCACGAATAAATGCGCCGTCGCCGCAGGTAAGCGCTTCTCGCTCCTCGTTATGCGTGACCGCATGAAACGTACCGTGAATCGACTGCAAATAGGCGCGTGGGCCATGCAGTTGAAAGCTCAGCGACTCGCCTTTTTTCAGCTCAATATGGTGCACCCAGACCTGCTGGCGTAATTGCAGGCTGTCCTGTTCTCCATCCGGGGAGGCGAGGAGTTGCTGTTTGCCCGCGGTTAGCGTGGTTTTCTGTACCAACGGGTTTTCCCGCTCAGGACAGGCGTCCAGCCATAGCTGCATCCTGGTAAGCGACTTATCTTTACTGAGATTATGCTCGCTATAGCTAATGCCCGGCTGCGTGGCGAGCAGCAGGGCTTCGCCCGCTTTCGCCTGGACATGATTGCCTTCGCTGTCGCGATATTCCGCTTCGCCTTCCAGAATCAGGTTTAAAATATCCACCTTCGGGTAGGTGCGCGGCTGGAAGGAGGCGCCCGGCGCCAGCACTTCCTGGTTGAGTACGCGCAGGGAGGCATAGCCCAGCAGTTTAGGGTCGAAGTAGTGTCCAAAGGAGAAGGTATAACGGGCCTGCAACCATCCGTAGTCTGCCTGTCCGCACTGTTTGGCTGTTCGGGTAGTAATCATAATTCTTGACCTCTCTTTACTTCCTTTTATGTTAAGGGGCTGGACGCTGCATTGTTAGCCAGATATTCTGCCCGGTATGTTCAAATTTCCTGAATGAGAACGATATGGCCAAAGAAAGGGCGTTAACACTGGAAGCGTTACGCGTCATGGACGCAATAGATCGACGCGGGAGCTTCGCGGCGGCGGCAGATGAGTTAGGTCGCGTACCATCCGCGCTCAGCTACACCATGCAAAAACTGGAAGAAGAGCTGGATGTGGTGCTGTTTGACCGTTCCGGCCATCGGACAAAATTCACCAACGTGGGGCGTATGCTGCTGGAACGCGGGCGCGTATTGCTGGAAGCGGCAGACAAGCTGACCACCGATGCCGAAGCGCTGGCGCGCGGTTGGGAAACGCACCTGACGCTGGTGACAGAAGCGCTGGTGCCGACCTCAGCCTTCTTCCCGCTGATTGACCGACTGGCCGCGAAAGCCAACACCCAGCTTTCGGTGATCACGGAAGTGCTGGCGGGCGCCTGGGAGCGTCTGGAGCAGGGGCGGGCCGATATTGTGATTGCACCGGATATGCATTTCCGCTCGTCGTCAGAAATTAACTCCCGCAAGCTGTATACGCTGATGAACGTCTACGTGGCGGCGCCGGACCATCCGATTCATCAGGAGCCGGAGCCGCTGTCTGAAGTGACCCGCGTGAAATATCGTGGTGTGGCGGTGGCGGATACCGCCCGCGAGCGACCGGTATTGACCGTGCAGCTGCTGGACAAACAGCCGCGCCTGACGGTGAGTACCATTGAAGACAAACGTCAGGCCTTGCTGGCCGGGCTGGGCGTCGCGACCATGCCGTATCCGCTGGTCGAACAGGATATTGCACAAGGAAGACTGCGGGTCGTCAGCCCGGAATCGACCAGTGAAATTGATATTATTATGGCCTGGCGACGCGACAGCATGGGCGAGGCGAAAGCCTGGTGCCTGCGGGAAATCCCGAAACTGTTTGCCAGCAGATAAGAGCGCAAGCCCGGTTTAGCCGGATGGCGGTGCAGGCGCTCGCGTAGGCCTGATAAGCGCAGCGCCATCAGGCATCTTTCAGGGCAGAATTTTAGGGTCCTGCCCGAAGCGGTTTTCGCCTGGCGTACCGTTCTGGCAGTTAAAGAGGATGATGACCAGCCAGCCAATAACAGGGATGAGGAGCAGCAACAGCCACCATGCGGAACGATCGGTATCATGCAACCGACGGAACTGTACTGCCCACCACGGTAAGAAAATCAGAATGCCATAAATGGTTGTCAGCACGCCTTCGCCCCCGGCGCGTTGCCAGCCGAACATCTTGTCCAGCACGCCCAGCACGAACGTAAAAATGACGTTGACCAGAATAAACATCCAGTACTCTTTACGACGCGCGCGGCCGCCAAAGCCGATATAGTTCTTCAATACTTTTAAATACCAGTCCATTTTCGCCTCAACATACGGTCAATCACTTGTTTTTAAATAAGAATAGCCGTGAATGGAATGGTGGTAAATATTCGAATGATTAATGTGTTTAATGCACCGGGCGGGTAAGGCGAGTCAGCGCCGCCACCAGGCTGTTTCCTGGTGGCGGCGTAAAGGGATTATCCCGCTTTTGCAAAGCGGACGTCGCGTCCGTGAGGCTCATTGAGATCCTGCAACGGGCCAATGGAGATAATCCCCGTCGGGTTGATGGTTTTGTGGCTACGGAAGTAGTGGTTACGGATATGGTCGAAGTTGACGGTTTCCGCAATGCCGGGCATCTGCCAGATATCGCGCAGGAAACCATAAAGGTTCAGGTAATCGCTGATGCGGTATTTGTCGCACTTGAAGTGCGTAACGTAAACCTGGTCAAAACGCACCAGCGTGGTCCACAGGCGAATGTCCGCCTCGGTTAACTGGTCGCCGGTCAGGTAACGGTGCTGCCCCAGAATTTGCTCCAGACGCGCCAGTGACTCGAACACTTTCTCTACGGCTTCATCATAGGCCTGCTGGCTGGTGGCGAACCCGGCTTTGTACACGCCGTTGTTGACGTTGTCATAAATCCAGCTATTGAGCTCGTCAATTTTTCCGCGCAGGGCCGTCGGGTAGTAATCCCCGGCTTTGGCGCCTAGCGCATCGAATGCGGTATTGAACATGCGAATGATTTCTGCCGATTCATTACTGACGATGGTGTGATTCTTTTTATCCCACAATACCGGTACGGTGACGCGACCGCTGTAGTGCGGATCGGCATGCAGATAGAGTTGATACAGAAACTCGTGTTGATACAGCGTATCACCGGTTGCCGCCGGGAAATTATCATCAAACGTCCAGCCATTCTCCAGCATCAGCGGATTCACAACAGAAACGGAGATAAACGGTTCCAGCCCCTTGAGCTTACGCAGGATCAGCGTGCGATGCGCCCACGGGCAGGCAAGTGAAACATACAGGTGATAGCGATCTTTTTCGGCGGCAAAGCCCCCTTCGCCAGTCGGACCCGGCGCGCCATCAGCGGTGAGCCAGTTACGGAAAGCCGATACAGAACGTTGAAATTTCCCCCCCGTAGACTTGGTGTCATACCAGGTGTCATGCCATACGCCGTCAATCAGTTGTCCCATTTTCTCTCTCCTCCAGATAGCAAAAACGAGGAGAATATCCCCTCGTTTTTTGATTCAGTATAGCGTGCTTACCACTTTTTATTCAGGACGCGGTCGATGCTGAATGCGCCTGGCCCTGTGATGGCCAGCAGCAGGAAACCGCCTGCGATGGTCAGGTTTTTCATGAACATCAGTGAGTTCACGCCTTCCGCAAAGTTGCTGTGGAAGATGAACGCGGTCAGCAGGGTAAAGCCTGCGGTAAACAGCGCCGTTGTACGGGTCAGGAAACCGAACAGAATCGCCAGACCGCCGCCAAACTCAAGCAGGATAGTCAGCGGTAACAGGAACCCCGGAACCCCCATCGCTTCCATGTATTGTTGGGTACCCGCATAACCGGTGATTTTTCCCCAACCTGCGGTGATAAACAGAATGGGCATCAGAATGCGCGCTACCAGTACACCAACATCTTCTAATTTTTTCATTTTACTCTCCAGGGAACCACTCAGGCTGCTGATTTCATTTTTTGTGCAATCACGCGGAATGTCGCGTCGTTGCGGTTGATGGAGAGAATCATAAACGTGACATGTAACAATTGTTAGCAAGGAAAACTGTCAATAATTTTCAAAAATTTTGAGTGACAGGGCACAGATTGCCGGATGGCGGTGTAAACACCTTATTGGATCAACAGCAATACGTAGGCCCGATAAGCGTAGCGCCATCGGGCGTTATGCCGGATGGCGAGGAGGAAGGGGGCAGGAATCAGCCGCGTAGCTGCTGTTTTCGGATCGTGCTTTTGACCAGCCGCCAGGCGCTCCAGATGCCAAAACCGCGTTTTGCCCAGCGCACCAGCAGATTCGGGTGGCGAATTGTCCAGATAGCCATAACGCTGCTGCCGACCAGCGCCCAGGAACGCAGGCTGATCAGCGTGTTCCAGCCGCGATCCCAACTGTCCGTCGCTTCCAGCCAGTCGCGACGACCGGCTGAAAGGTCCAGCCTTTGCTGCTGGATTTGGCTGAGCAGCAACGCCTTACGCTTTTGACGTTCGACTTTACTGCTCACGGCTTGTCATCCTCCAGAATTTGCCGGTCGTTAGCCAGTTCATGACGCGTATGGCGTAACAGCGTTGACTGGCGGGCTTTGTGTAACGTCCAGAGTCCGCCGATCAGCGCCAGAACCAGCAACACAACGGTGGTGGCGATCATTGCATTGAGGCGATACTGGGGGTCAACCGCCCAGATGATAAGCACCATCAGGCTCATCAGACCGAACGCCGCGAAAAGCATGGTCAGCCCCAGCATCAGCAGAAGCTGAAAGAGATTCGCTTTTTCCTCTTCCAGTTCCACAACCGCCAGTCGCAGCCGGGTTTCTACCATCTCAACAAGGATAGTGACAATCCGCTGCCCGATGCCCAGAACGCTTTTGCCTGGCCCCTGCGCGTGATGAGAATCCGCCATAATTAACGACGCGTCAGCAGTACGCCCAGCACCACACCAACGGCTGCGCCAATGCCGACGCCCGTCCACGGGTTCTCGCGTACATAGTCGTCAGCGCGCGCTGCGGCTTCGCGGGTTTGTTTGGCAATCGCATCGCCGGTTTCGCCCAGACGGTTGCGGCTTTCTTTCAGCGCGCGCTCGGCTTTGCTACGAATCTTACTCAACTCTTCTTTCGACTTATCGCCAGAGGAGCTAAGCACCTCTTCGAGCGTATCAGCCAGGGATTTCAACTCAGCGCGCAGATGTTCCGTAGTGTTATCTTTCGACATAGTTTTCTCCAGGTGAGTGAGTCGTTAACGTTTGATTTGACTTAGTAGTCGCGTGCCTCAAGCTTTTTCAGGTCATCCTGAGCTTCAGCCAGCTTGCGTTCACGTTTCGCAATTTTATCCGCATCGCCTTTTTGTTTTGCTTCGACCAGATCACGCTGACGTTCAGCAATCTCATCTTTTTGTTTTGCGATCTTTTTCTGATGGTCAGCACGCAGTTTACTGTCGGTGCAGTTTGCTCTGAGTTCGCTGAGCGCTTTATTCAAACCATTAATGCGGTTCTGGTTGTTGTGCTTTTCGGCGTAGCTAATTTCCTTCTGTATATCCTGCTCTTTTTCCTGACAGAGGGTATTGGCATAGCTGCCTGCACTGAGCGTGAAAAGGGTAATAGCGAAAGCGATGCGGTATTTCATTCTTGAACCTTCCATTGTGATTCGAACCCGTTACCGGGGGACGATGATCCAGGTCATAACACGGCGGACAATAAGTCCGCCTTATTAATCATAGTCAGTAAACGGCGAAATCACCAAAGTGGGTGATATGATTCGGATTCCTGGACATTAACCGAAGCGATGTGGGTTATCCCGTAAGCGGGTCAACCACTGTACGGCCTGGCTGTCGCCGTTCTGTTGGGCGATGATATAGCCATGCGGCAACGTTCTGTCCAGCACGGCCTTAGCCGCCGCGCTTTGCGCGCTGGAGTCAAACGTAATGAGCAGCGCGTCATTTTGTGGCGTGATGCTTTTGAAGCGAATGCCGTTAGCGTCCAGATGATGCCAGATGGAAAAGCCGTCCGGCATACTGACGCCCTGATGGATGGCGCGAATGGCCAGCGTGGATTCCTGCTGGCGAATGGTCGACCAGACGAGAAAAAGCACGCTCATCAGCACGAGAAAAGAGGTTGTCCAGGCCAGTTGTCGAAGCGTTATGCGTGGTTTCACCATACTCTATCCCCGATTTCCGTATTTCTTTTTCCAGAGCACCACCAGCGAACCCGCCAGCCCAAAGACCAGCAGCACCACCGGCAGCAGCATCAGACATGACATCAGTTGGTCTTCATACTTCAGGAATACAGGCGTTTTGCCCAGCAAGTAACCCAGCGAGGTCAGGATCAGGACCCACAACAACCCGCTCATCCAGTTAAAGAATTGAAAGCGCGCGTTATTAAGGCCGGACAGACCCGCGATAGTGGGTAACAAGGTACGAACGAAAGCGATAAAACGGCCAATTAACAGCGCGGACAGGCCATGTTTATGGAACAAATGGTGAGCGCGCTGATGATAATGCGCGGGCAGATGCGACAGCCAGTTTTGTACAATACGCGTGTTGCCCAGCCATCGCCCCTGAATATAACTGACCCAGCAGCCCAGGCTGGCGGCCACGGTTAACAGCAGGAGCGTTTGCGGAAACCCCATTGCGCCTTTGGCGATAAGTACGCCGACCAGCACCAGCAAACTGTCACCAGGTAAAAAGGCAGCAGGAAGCAACCCATTTTCCAGGAACAAAATCATAAATAGTACGAAATAAAGCATGCCAATCATGGAAGGGTTGGCGAGTGTTTCAAAATCCTGAGCCCACAGGGCATTCAGTAATTGAGTCAGTAGTTCCATTCAGTATTCCTGGAGAATCGGTTAACGTCACGCCGGTTTTTTGAGTTTGCAATACCGCAACATTATTCATTTTCTACTTGGGTTGCGGACGGGCGCAAAATCGCGGCCTGAACCATTCCTTGTTAAGTTGTGAAGTAAGCAAGCACTAACACACAAAAATTCAAAATGCATCTAATTGTAACAAAGGTCGACGTAGTCCGTTATAGAAATCGCACGTCGTTAAAATATGATTTTGCTTATCACAAAGGTGGGTGGCGAGAGGATTTACACAGGCTGACACTTTATATCTTACGCTTACTGAGCGGCGTCGCAGACAGGCGCCCTGATGCGCCTGCCAGCGTAAGATTGTCTATTTTGCCCCGTTAGCGGCGGTGTCCAGATGAACAACGGGATTTTCAGCAAAAAGATAGCGGTCGGCGTTAAATTCGAAATCGTCGCTGGTTTCGTTAAACAGCATCTGTTTGGTGTTCTCCAGATGCTGCCACATTGCCAGTTTCGCGGCATGAGGATCTTTGCGAATCAGCGCCTTGAGAATATGGTCATGATCGTCGCACCAGTTATCGACGGTGCGTGAATCAATATGATCGTGCAGTTTTTTCCAGTACGGGTTATGTACGCGCTGAGTCCACATTTTTTCGACAATGGCGGCCAGCGCGGTATTTTGCGTCGCCAGCGCGACCTGCACATGGAACTGGAGATCCCATTCGGAGTCGCGGAAACATTTTTCGTTACGCGCTTTCTCCTGGATTTCCATCAGCTTCATAATGTCCTGTTTCGTCACCTGCGTGGCGGCAAACTCGGCAATATTGCTTTCTATCAACTGGCGCGCCTGGAGAAGTTCGAACGGGCCATAATTGGCGAACTCAAGGTTTTCATCCGGGGCGACATAATATTTCGGTTGATTTGAAATGACGTGGATGCCGGAACCTTTGCGGACTTCTACGTAGCCTTCGACCTCCAGCATGATAATCGCTTCACGAACCACCGTACGGCTGACGTTTTTCTCATCGGCAATAAAGCGTTCGGCAGGGAGTTTATCGCCCACAAGGTAGACGCCCTGTTCGATGCGCTCTTTCAGGTCAGCAGCAAGTTGTTGATACAAACGTCGTGGTTCGGTGATTTCCATATGCGCTCCAGGCATAAGACGGCAGACTATATTTGTTATACCACTTTTGCGAGGCTGGCTCCACTTGTACCGTTGAAAAAGCCGCCTGTTTAACAGGCGGCTTTGGATGAGTAAACCTTGTTGGATGATGGCGCAGGTCAGGTCAACTTTGCGTTGCGGGGTGATTGACCTGCGACCCGGGCCCCGCCTCGCTGGCCGGTTTGTTTTGCAGCACCGTCCAGATAACCAGCGCGCCGAGCAGGTCGAATACCGCCAGTACCGCGAACAGCGGGCTGAAGCCGATGGTGTCAGCCAGCGCGCCGACCACCAGAGCAAACAATGTGCTCGCCAGCCAGGCGGACATCCCGGTCAGGCCATTCGCGGTTGCCACTTCATTACGGCCGAAGACGTCAGAAGAGAGCGTAATCAGCGCGCCGGACAGCGCCTGGTGAGCGAAACCGCCGATGCAAAGCAGCATGATGGCGATATACGGACTGGTGAACAGGCCGATCATGCCTGGGCCAATCATCAGCAGCGCGCCCAGGGTAACGACCATTTTACGGGAGACGATCAGGTTTACGCCGAACCAGCGCTGGAACAGCGGCGGCAGATAACCGCCGATGATGCAGCCTAAGTCGGCAAACAGCATGGGCATCCAGGCAAACATGGCGATCTCTTTCAGGTTAAAGCCGTACACTTTAAACATGAACAGCGGGATCCAGGCGTTGAAGGTTCCCCATGCCGGTTCCGCCAGGAAACGTGGCAGGGCGATACCCCAGAACTGGCGGTTACGCAGGATCTGCGCGAGAGACATTTTCTTCGCGGTATTGTCTTTGTGCTGCGCTTCCTGACCGCCAATGATGTAGTCGCGTTCTGCATCCGTCAGCTTTTTCTGGTCGCGCGGGTGTTTATAGAACACCAGCCAGGCCATTGCCCAGATGAAGCTCAGCACGCCGGAAATAATAAACGCCATCTGCCAGCTGTGCATCACGATAGCCCAGACGACCAGCGGAGGCGCAATCATCGCGCCGATGGAAGAGCCGACGTTAAAGTAGCCGACCGCAATAGAGCGTTCTTTTGCCGGGAACCATTCAGAGCTGGCTTTCAGGCCCGCCGGGATCATCGCGGCTTCAGCAGCGCCGACCGCGCCGCGCGCCAGCGCCAGGCCGCCCCAGCTTCCAGCCAGTGCGGTTGCGCCGCAGAATACGGCCCACAGAACGGCGAACATGGCGTAACCCACTTTCGTACCGAGAACATCCAGTACGTAACCGGCTACGGGTTGCATGACAGTGTAAGCAGCAGAATAGGCTGCGATGATATAGGAATACTGTTGTGTGGAGATGTGTAACTCTTCCATCAGCGTTGGCGCAGCCGCCGCCACAGTGTTACGCGTCAGATAGCCCAGCACGGTGCCTAATGTCACCAGTGCAATCATATACCAACGTAACCCTTTAATTTTACGCATGTAAAACCTCATCGTTTTGTTATTTCCGCAACAATCGCGGTTATCTTCCTGCGCTGAGCGGGGAAGTTATTGACGACGGGATAACCGAAAAAAAGCCGGTACGCCCCGAACGTTGCCATGAGTCATCGTGCTAATTCGGTTTCCGTACCGGTCAATTCGATGTCTTAACCATCGATAACTTTGCATTCCGTCGGCTTATGTATCGCGACGGCCAGAAAGATAACTTGTCATACAACTTCAAAAGGTGAGTGACATCACAAATGCAGGATTCTTAGTGTGGTCATTATTTCGATTTAGAAATACCAGCAATGGCGCGGCCTGGAGCGCTGTTTACTCTTTTAGGGGTAATTTATTTGTTGGTTTTTATTGATCCAACTCACGAAAATATCTTCAGGGTCTGGAAATTGGTGTGATAACTTTGACAGCATCAAAACATAAGCAATCTGACGCACTCGTTGAGAGGAAGACGATAATGACCCCGTTTATGACTGAAGATTTTCTGCTGGATACCGAGTTTGCCCGCCGTCTGTACCATGATTACGCAAAAGATCAGCCCATCTTCGACTATCATTGCCACCTGCCGCCGCAGCAGATCGCGGAAAACTACCGTTTTAACAACCTGTATGATATCTGGCTGAAAGGCGACCACTATAAATGGCGAGCGATGCGCACCAATGGCGTTGCTGAGCGTCTGTGTACGGGCGATGCGTCCGATCGTGAGAAGTTCGAGGCCTGGGCCGCCACGGTGCCGCACACGATCGGCAACCCGTTATATCACTGGACGCACCTTGAACTGCGTCGCCCATTTGGTATTACAGGTAAGCTGCTGTCGCCTGCGACGGCAGATGAGATCTGGGATCGTTGCAATGAATTGCTGGCGCAGGATGCATTCTCCGCGCGGGGAATCATGCAGCAGATGAATGTAAAAATGGTCGGCACTACCGACGATCCTGTCGATTCGCTGGAGCACCACGCCACGGTCGCGAAAGACAGCACGTTCACCGTTAAAGTGCTGCCGAGCTGGCGCCCTGATAAAGCGTTTAACATTGAGCAGGCAACCTTTGGTGATTACATGACGAAGCTGGGCGAAGTATCGGATACCGATATTCGCCGCTTCACCGATCTGCAAGCCGCGCTGACTCAGCGTCTGGATCATTTTGCCGCCCACGGCTGTAAGGTTTCTGACCACGCGCTTGACGTCGTTATGTTTGCTGAAGCCAGCGACGCTGAACTGGACAGCATTCTGGCGCGCCGTCTGGCGGGCGAGACCCTGAGCGAGCATGAGGTCGCGCAGTTCAAAACGGCCGTACTGGTGTGGCTGGGCGCGGAATATGCGCGTCGCGGTTGGGTGCAGCAGTACCACATCGGCGCGCTGCGTAATAACAACCAGCGCCAGTTCAAACTGCTGGGGCCGGATGTCGGCTTCGATTCCATCAACGATCGTCCGCTGGCGGAAGAGCTGTCAAAATTGCTGAGCAAGCAGAATGAAGAAAATCTGCTGCCGAAAACCATCCTGTACTGTCTGAACCCGCGCGATAACGAAGTGCTGGGCACCATGATCGGCAATTTCCAGGGCGAAGGGATGCCGGGCAAGATGCAGTTTGGTTCCGGCTGGTGGTTCAACGATCAGAAAGACGGGATGGAGCGTCAGATGACGCAACTGGCGCAGCTTGGCCTGCTGAGCCGCTTCGTCGGTATGCTGACCGACAGCCGCAGCTTCCTGTCTTATACCCGCCATGAATATTTCCGTCGCATCCTGTGCCAGATGATAGGCCGCTGGGTTAACGCGGGCGAAGCGCCGGCGGATATCCAGTTGCTGGGTGAAATGGTACGAAACATCTGCTTCAACAATGCGCGCGACTATTTCGCCATTGAACTGAACTAAGGTCTGGGGTTGATATGCAATACATCAGGATCCATACGCTGGATAACGTTGCGGTAGCGTTGGCCGATTTAACGCAGGGCGCTGAGGTCAGCGTCGATAACCATACCGTGACGCTACGTCAGGATGTCGTACGCGGTCATAAGTTTGCCTTACGCGATATTGCGCAGGGGGAGAACGTCATCAAATATGGCCTGCCTATCGGCCATACGTTGGTGGACGTCGCGGCGGGTGAGCATATTCATGCCCACAATACCCGGACTAACCTCAGCGATTTGGATGAGTACAGCTATCAACCCGATTTTCAGGCCCCTGAAGTACAACCGGCGGATCGCGATGTACAGATTTATCGCCGTGCCAACGGAGACGTCGGCGTGCGCAATGAGCTGTGGATTCTGCCGACCGTCGGCTGTGTCAACGGCATTGCGCGGCAGATCCAGAACCGTTTCCTGAAAGAGACTTTTGATGCCGAAGGAACTGACGGCGTTTTCCTCTTCAGCCACACCTACGGCTGTTCTCAGCTTGGCGACGATCACATCAATACCCGCACCATGCTGCAAAACATGGTGCGTCACCCGAATGCGGGGGCGGTGCTGGTGATTGGACTGGGTTGCGAAAACAATCAGGTGGATGCCTTTCGCGAGACGCTGGGCGAGTTCGACCCTGAACGCGTTCATTTCATGACCTGCCAACAGCAGGACGATGAAGTGGAGGCGGGCGTTGAGCATCTTCATCAGTTGTATAACGTGATGCGCCATGACAAACGCGTGCCGGGCAAACTGAGCGAACTTAAGTTTGGTCTGGAATGCGGTGGTTCAGATGGGCTGTCCGGTATTACCGCGAACCCGATGCTGGGGCGCTTCTCCGACTATGTTATCGCTAACGGCGGGACGACGGTGCTGACGGAAGTGCCGGAAATGTTCGGTGCAGAACAGCTGTTGATGAGCCATTGCCGTGATGAAGAGACGTTTGAAAAACTGGTGACAATGGTCAATGACTTCAAGCAATACTTTATCGCTCATGACCAGCCGATTTATGAAAATCCGTCGCCGGGTAACAAGGCGGGCGGGATTACGACGCTGGAAGACAAGTCTCTGGGGTGCACGCAGAAGGCGGGTTCCAGCCAGGTTGTGGATGTGCTGCGCTACGGTGAGCGCCTGAAAACGCGCGGTCTGAATCTGTTAAGCGCGCCAGGCAACGATGCGGTCGCCACCAGCGCGCTGGCGGGCGCGGGTTGCCACATGGTGCTGTTCAGTACCGGCCGCGGTACGCCATATGGCGGGTTTGTCCCGACGGTGAAGATCGCCACCAACAGCGAACTGGCGGCGAAGAAGAAGCACTGGATCGATTTTGACGCCGGGCAGTTGATTCACGGTAAGGCGATGCCGCAGTTGTTGAATGAATTTGTGGATACGATTGTGGCGTTTGCCAACGGCAAGCAGACCTGCAATGAGCGCAATGATTTCCGTGAGCTGGCGATTTTCAAAAGCGGCGTAACGCTGTAAAAAAATGCCGGATGGCGACGTAAACGTCTTATCCGGCCTGTGAGTGGGGCGTTGTAGGCCTGATAAGCGCAGCGCCATCAGGCAATGAAAAATGCCGGATGGCGACGTAAACGTCTTATCCGGCCTACGAGTGGGACGTTGTAGGCCTGATAAGCGCAGCGCCATCAGGCTTGTGGTTATTTAGCTACGCAGCGCGCTTTTCGCTAAACGCGCGTCTTCCGCCTGACATACCGCGGCGGTAAACATAACGTCGGTAGAGGAGTTGATTGCGGTCTCGCAGGAGTCCTGCAACACGCCGATAATGAAGCCAACCGCAACCACCTGCATGGCGATTTCGTTCGGAATACCGAACATGTTGCACGCCAGCGGAATCAGCAACAGTGAACCGCCCGCCACGCCAGAAGCGCCGCATGCGCACAGCGATGCCACCACGCTTAGCAGCAGCGCCGTCGGCAGATCAACCGGAATACCCAGCGTATACACCGCCGCCAGCGTCAGCACGGTAATCGTGATTGCCGCACCGGCCATATTGACGGTTGCTCCCAGCGGGATGGAAACAGAATAGGTATCTCTGTCCAGATTCAGTTTTTCGCACAGCGACATATTCACCGGAATATTTGCAGCGGAGCTACGGGTAAAGAAGGCGGTCACGCCGCTTTCACGCAGGCAGGTGAGAACCAGCGGATACGGGTTGCGGCGGATCTGTAAAAAGACCAGCAGCGGGTTGATGACCAGCGCCACAATCGCCATACAGCCAATCAGCACCAGTAACAGTTGCGCATAGCCCCACAGCGCTGAGAAGCCCGTAGTGGCGAGCGTTGAGGCGACCAGGCCAAAGATACCGATCGGCGCGAAACGAATCACCAGTTTCACAATAAAGGTGACGGCGTCGGACAGATCGTTCACCAGATTTTTGGTGGTTTGATTACTGTGGCGCAGCGCAAAGCCCAGGCCGATAGCCCACACCAGAATACCGATGTAGTTGGCGTTGATCAGCGCATGGATCGGGTTCGCAACGATGCTCATCAGCAGCCCGTGTATCACCTGGACAATGCCGCTCGGCGGCGTGATATCCGTGGCGCCAGTTGTCAGTTGCAGCGTGGACGGAAAGAGGAAGCTCACCACAACCGCCGTCAGCGCGGCTGAAAATGTGCCGAGCAGATACATCCACAAAATCGGGCGAATATTGGTTTTCTGACCGTGTTGATGATTGGCGATAGACGCCATCACCAGCGTCAGTACCAGAACCGGCGCGACAGCTTTCAGCGCACCAACGAACAGGGTGCCCAGCAGACCCGTTGCCTCTGCGGCAGGTTTTGAAACTAAAGCCAGTAAAATTCCCAGTATAAGCCCAATTAAAATTTGTTTAACCAGGCTCCCTTGAACCAAACGCTGGAGTAGCCCCGATGAACGTTGCGTAGTCATTTCATGATCCTTTCAGTGTGATGTTGTTCATCCTTTGCACGCTCTATTGGCGCATCTTTCAGGATGTAACAAAGTGTTTGCCTGAGTGAGTATAAGGAAAGATGGGGATTGGGAAAGCGTAAAATGCTGGAATTTACGTACTACGTCATATTTTTTAACTAAACATTTACATGTTATCGGGTAGTGCTGCGTGTACTCAACCCACGACCGTGGTTTTTGTAAGCCCGGCAGACATAGCGCTGCCGGGCAGGGTCTTACTGTAGCTGCTGCTTTTTATCGTTCTGGTGATTTACCCACGCGTTAACAATCAGCGTGATCACCAGAATACTGAACACCACGCCCAGCGAGATGGCGATCGGAATGTGGTAGAAATCGACGATCAGCATCTTAATACCGATAAAGACCAGAATGACGGCCAGACCATATTTGAGCATCGAGAAGCGCTCCGCTACCCCTGCCAGCAGGAAGTACATGGCGCGCAGACCCAGGATCGCAAACAGGTTGGAGGTCAGGACGATGAACGGGTCGGTAGTCACGGCAAAGATGGCCGGAATGCTATCGACGGCGAAAATCACATCGCTCAGTTCCACCAGAATCAGGACCAGCATCAGCGGCGTCACGAACAGCAAGCCATTCTTACGCACAAAGAAATGCTCGTTTTCGATGGTGTCGGTCATGCGAAGGTGGCTACGCAGCCAGCGAACCAGCGGTTTGTCGCCGATGCCGGATTCGTCTTCTTTCACCAGCGCCATTTTCACGCCCGTAAACAGCAGGAAAGCGCCGAACAGGTACAGTATCCAGTCGAACTGGGCGATCAGCCAGCTACCGGCGAAAATCATAATCGTACGCAGAACAATGGCGCCAAGTACGCCATACACCAGAACCCGGCGTTGCAGGGCAGGCGGAACAGAGAAGTAGCTGAACAGCATCAGCCAGACAAAGACGTTATCAACGGCCAGCGATTTTTCGATCAGATAACCGGTGAGAAACGCCAGCGCCTGCGGATCGGCCACCGCCCGGCCCTGGGTCTCCGCCAGATACCACCAGAAGGCGGCGTTGAACAGCAATGAAAGCGTCACCCAGACCAGAGACCAGGCCGCCGCCTGCTTCATGGACATCGTATGTACGCCACGACGCCCCTGCAACAGAAGGTCGATAGCCAGCATAATCACCACAACGACAGCGAATCCGCCCCATAACAACGGTGTGCCGACAGTATTCATAGAATTTCCTTACACATAAAAAAACGGCCAACGTCGAAAGACGTCAGCCGCTGCTTTTTATATGCATAGACCTCGCCTTCCGGCAAGGTCTCACTTACAACAAGAAAGTGATATGTACTCACTCCACGGGTGATGGCGAATCGGCTTCGTCATCAATCAAAGACATGAAGGCACATCACTTTCTTATTGCCCGGCGACCGGATGTGGTTTTTCACACATCGTAATGACGATCGACCGACAATGAAGTTACTCCCCTTTGCACGTAACAAAATATGACAGGCCATACGATCAGTCAATGGCCTGTTACATCTGTTTTACATTGTTTTACGCTGTGGCGTCATCAGCGGGGAAGACGACGCCCGTCTGCCGACGAATCTCCGTGAGCAGTTTGGCCGTGATACGGCTGACGGTCAGCTCGGGATGGTTCACCTCGTTGGTCTCGACCAGGTGTGCAAAGCGTTCCGCCTCATACAGCATCGTATTGATATGCTGAGGAACGGATAAATCCTGCGTTTTTCCGCCGCGTGGAATGAAGCACACTTTCTGACATTCCGAAATTTTCTCGATGACCAGAGAACCGGCTTCGCCCTGGATTTCGCTGGGCAGTACGGAATCACTCACTTTGGAATGCTGTAGGGTGACGCTGAAGTCGCCGTAATCCAGCACCGCCACGCCATGCGCATCGACACCGCTTTCCAGCAGACTGGCGGACGCCTGAACGTTTTGCGGTTCTCCCCAGAGCGCAACCGCTGACGCCAGACAGTAAAAACCGATATCCATAATGGAGCCATTCGAGAAGGCCGGATTAAAGGTATTGGGGTTTTCGCCGTCCAGATAGCGCTGGTAGCGCGAAGAATACTGGCAGTAGTTGATAAGGGCTTTGCGCATTCTTCCTGCTTTCGGCAGCGACTGCTGTAGCAACTGAAAATTAGGCAGGCTGGCGGTTTTAAAGGCTTCGAACAGGACGACCTGATTTTCACGCGCGCACGCGATGGCGGCGTCGACTTCGGCCAGATTCGAGGCCAGCGGCTTCTCGCAGATCACATGCTTTTTGTGGCTTAAAAAGAGCTGAGTCTGGGGGAAATGCAGCGAGTTCGGGCTGGCGATATACACCGCATCAATGGCGTCGCTTTGCGCCATTGCTTCAAGCGAAGTGAATAAATGCTCGACGGGATAATCATTGGCGAAGGTTTGCGCCTGTTCGAGGCGACGGGAATAGACTGCGGTTAACTTATATTTGCCGGTTTCATGGGCGGCATCGACAAACTGGCGGGTGATCCAGTTTGTGCCAATAACAGCGAAACGTATCATAAACGCCTTCAGGCTCCATAAAGGGATTCTTTCGTCAATTTAGCATGCCTTTATGACAAAGCCAGTGCGCTACTGCTCAGATTGCTTTAACGAAAGATGCGTTAACCACAGGCGGGTATCAAACTCAAGCTGGTGATACTGCGGCTCCATATGACAGCACAGTTGATAAAACGCTTTGTTGTGCTCTTTCTCTTTCAGATGCGCCAGTTCGTGAACCACGATCATTCGCAGAAAAGGTTCCGGCGCATTGCGAAACACGGTAGCGACGCGGATCTCGGCTTTCGCCTTCAGCTTGCCGCCCTGTACGCGCGAAACGGCGGTATGCAGCCCCAGCGCATTTTTCAGCACATGGATCTTGTTGTCATACATCACTTTGTTGATCGGCGGGGCGTTACGCAGAAACTGGCTTTTCAGATCCTGGGTATACTGCCAGAGCGCTTTATCGGTCGCAAAATCATGTGTTCCCGGATAGCGTTTTTCCAGCACTGCGCCCAGACGCTGTTCAGCAATGAGCGTGCGTACCTGAGACAGTAAATTCTCCGGGTAGCCGTGGAGATAAGTAAGTTGACCCATCAAAGCCCCAAATTAAATCTAAAAAAAGAGTATACTCACGCACCCTTTCAGGGATAACAGCGAAATTTTACCATTCAGGAGGGCCGATGAGCCACGTAGACAACGGTTTCCGTTCACTGACACTGAAACGTTTCCCGGAAACGGATGACGTTAACCCGCTTCAGGCGTGGGAAGCGGCGGATGAATATCTGCTGCAACAGTTAGACGACACGGAAATCAGCGGCCCGCTGCTGATCCTGAATGATGCCTTTGGCGCATTAAGCTGCGCGCTGGCTGAGCATACACCATACAGCATCGGCGACTCGTATTTAAGCGAGCTGGCGACGCGCGAAAATTTACGCCACAACGATATCGCCGAATCCAGCGTGAAGTTTCTCGACAGCACCGCCGCGTACCCGCCAGCGCCGGGCGTCGTGTTGATTAAGGTGCCGAAAACGCTGGCGCTGCTGGAGCAACAATTGCGCGCGTTGCGCCAGGTCGTGACTCCGCAGACCCGTATTATTGCGGGAGCAAAGGCGCGTGACATTCATACCTCCACGCTGGAACTGTTCGAAAAAGTGCTCGGCCCCACGACCACGACGCTGGCCTGGAAAAAGGCGCGCCTGATCAACTGTACCTTCAGTAAGCCTGAACTGGCGGATGCGCCGCAGACGCTGAGCTGGAAACTGGACGGCACCGACTGGACTATCCACAATCATGCGAACGTTTTCTCGCGTACCGGCCTGGATATCGGCGCGCGCTTCTTTATGCAGCATTTACCGGAAAATCTGGAAGGGGAGATCGTCGATCTCGGCTGCGGTAATGGCGTGATTGGCCTGACGCTGCTGGCGAAGAACCCTCAGGCGAGCGTCGTGTTTGTCGATGAATCGCCGATGGCGGTCGCGTCCAGCCGTTTGAATGTGGAAACCAACATGCCGGAAGCGTTGGATCGCTGCGAGTTTATGATTAACAACGCTTTGTCCGGCGTGGAACCTTTCCGCTTTAACGCCGTGCTGTGCAACCCGCCGTTCCATCAGAAACATGCGCTGACGGATAACGTTGCCTGGGAAATGTTCCACCATGCGCGCCGTTGCCTGAAGATCAACGGCGAGCTGTACATTGTGGCGAACCGTCACCTGGATTATTTCCACAAGCTGAAGAAGATTTTCGGTAACTGCACCACCATCGCTACCAATAACAAATTCGTGGTGTTGAAAGCGGTCAAAACCGGTCGCCGCCGCTAATAGCGTGTGCCGGATGACGGCTAACGCCTTATCCGGCCTACAACGTGCTACCCCGTAGGCCTGATAAGCGTAGCGCCATCAGGCAATGCCCTTAAATCGCCAGCGCTAATTTTGTTCCCTGCGCAATTGCCCGCCGCGCATCCAGCTCCATCGCCACGTCGCATCCGCCAATCAGGTGTACCGTTTTCCCTGACGCGCGCAGCGGCTCCGCCAGTTCGCGCCGTGGCTCCTGCCCCGCGCAGATCACGACATGATCGACGTTCAGAAGCTGCGGTTCGCCGTTGATCAATACGTGCAATCCGTCATCGTCGATCTTCTGATAACTGACTGCCGGGATCATTTTTACGCCGCGGGACAACAGCGTTGCGCGATGGATCCAGCCGGTGGTTTTCCCCAGCCCCTGACCGGGTTTACTGGCTTTACGCTGTAGCATCACAATCTGACGTGGGCTGCGAGACAGATGCGGCCCTTCCGGGCGTAACCCGCCGGGCTGTTGCAGGCTGGTGTCGATCCCCCATTCCACGCAGAACTCGGCAATGCTCTGGCTGCTGGGATCGCCTGGCTGGCTGAGGTACATCGCGGTATCAAAACCAATCCCGCCGCAGCCGATAATCGCGACACGTTTCCCGACGGGAGTTTTATCGCGCAGCACCTCAAGATAGGTCAGCACTTTCGGGTGATCGATGCCCTCGATCGACGGTTTACGCGGCTCGATCCCGCAAGCGAGGATCGCTTCATCAAACGGTTGCAGATCGTCTGCGGTGACAAACCGGTTGAGCTTCAGCGTCACGCCGGTCACTTCGATCATCCGACGGTAATAGCGCAGCGTTTCATAAAATTCTTCTTTGCCGGGGATCTGTTTAGCGATGTTGAACTGCCCGCCGATCTCGGCCAGGGCATCAAACAGCGTAACGTCGTGCCCGCGCGCTGCCGCGTTAATGGCAAATGCGAGACCCGCCGGGCCTGCGCCGACGACGGCCAGGCTTTTCTTATGTTCAGCCGGAACTATCGGCATTTTGGTTTCGTGACAGGCGCGTGGATTCACCAGGCAAGAGGTGACTTTACCCACGAAGATCTGATCCAGACAGGCCTGGTTGCAGCCGATACAGGTGTTGATCTCATCCGCCCGCCCTGATTGCGCTTTCGACAGCAGCTCGGCATCCGCCAGGAACGGGCGCGCCATCGACACCATATCCGCATCGCCGCGTGCCAGAATATCGTCCGCTACTTGCGGATCGTTGATCCGGTTAGTCGTGACCAGCGGAACGGTGACGTGGCCTTTCAGTTTGCGCGTTACCCAGCTAAAGGCGCCGCGCGGAACCGGCGTGGCGATCGTCGGGATACGCGCTTCGTGCCAGCCAATACCGGTGTTGATGATCGTCGCGCCAGCCGCTTCAATGGCCTGCGCCAGCTGTACGGTTTCGTCGAACGTCCCGCCGTTTTCCACCAGGTCGAGCATCGACAGACGGTAGATAATGATAAAATCGCTGCCCACGCGCTGGCGTACCGCCCGTACCACTTCCACCGCGAAACGCATACGCCTGGCGTAATCGCCGCCCCATTCATCGTCGCGCTGGTTCGTGCGCACGGTAAGAAATTCGTTGATCAGATAGCCTTCCGAACCCATCACCTCGACGCCGTCGTAACCCGCTTCCCGCGCCAGCTGGGCACAGTGGGCGAAATCGTCAATCAGTTGCAGGATTTCATCGTGCGTGAGTTCGTGCGGCGTAAAACGGTTGATGGGCGCCTGGATCGCCGAAGGGGCGACCAGATGCGGCTGATAGCTATAGCGTCCGGTATGCAGGATCTGTAACGCAATTTTCCCGCCTTCCTCATGAACGGCGTCCGTGATCACGCGGTGGTGCGGCAGCTGGCTGGCATCATTTAATGTAGCGCCGCCTTCCATTCCCACCCCGGACAGTGCGGGGGCAATCCCCCCGGTGACGATCAGCGCGACGCCATGCCGCGCACGTTCGGCGTAGAAAGCCGCCAGCCGTTCGGCGCCATCGGGGTATTCCTCCAGCCCGGTATGCATCGAACCCATTAGCACACGGTTTTTAAGCCGGGTAAAGCCCAGATCGAGCGGGGCGAAAAGCGACGGATAGCTCATAAGTGTGTCCAGTATGTAAAATTATTGTTATGTGGTCGGATGAGTTAATAATTTAGCCGTCGCGGCGTAAAAGGGAAAAGGGGAATGTGATGATTGTGATGGGATTCAAAAAAGGAGCGGGGCCAGAGAACGAATTTGCCGGATGGCGACGCTGGCGCGTCTTATCCGGCCTACAGGTGTGCGGGTTGTGTGAACATTGCCGGATGGCGACGCTGGCGCGTCTTATCCGGCCTACAGGTGTACGGGTTGTGTGAACATTGCCGGATGGCGATGCTGGCGCATCTTATCCGGCCTACGGATCGGATTCCTGTAGGCCGGATAAGCGTAGCGCCATCCGGCATCGCATTTCGGATTACAGTTTCCTGAAGAAGTCGTTATACAGCATATACAGGTGCGCGGCGCTCCAGGAGAAGTTCGGCGCGCCCTGCTGTGCGCCGGTCAACGGGTTGTAGTTTTCCTGAATCGGCCCGTCGGCGGTCAGCCCTTTTGCATGCCTGAAGAAAGTATCCGCCAGCTTCAGCGCATCATCACGATAGCCGTAACGCGCCATGCCTTTTAATCCGAACCAGAACTGATCCACCCACACGCGTCCGCGCCAGTAAATATCCGCGCCGAACGCCGGATTGGTCAACGCAGCGGTGCCGAGTGGTACGAAAGTATTGAACTCTTTCGGGTCAAGCATCACCTTCACAACCGCATCGGCGTGAGCCTGTGTCGCAGCGCCGTTAAACAACGGCGACCAGCCTTCCGGCCCCTTGCCACGCTCAACGATCGGTTTCCCCGCACAGCCGTTTGCCAGCGGCTTTTCTTCAATCCGCAGATCATAGAAGAAGTGTGTTGTCGGATCGAACATGCAGGTGTTGATGTAATCCGCGAGCTTCTGCGCCAACTGGCGATAGTGCTGCGCCTCGTTCGGCTTATTGAGGAGAGCCGCCATTTCCGCCAGATAGTGGTTGTCGCTGTACATATAGCTCGCCTGATCGACCGACTCCTGTCGCAGCGAATAGCCCAGCAGCGTGCCGTCCTGGCGACGGTTTTCCGCAAATTTCACCGTCCAGTCGCTGCGTTTGCCGCCGTTTGCGACATATTTATCCAGCTGCGCTTTATCAATAAAACCGAATACTGCGGCGTCATCACGCCCGGATTCCCAGGAGGCGGCGACCTGCGCCGGAATTTCCAGGCTGTCGTACTGGTCTTCGCTGATGATGCGGGCATAGTTTCTCAGCCCGGATAACGTCTCTTCCTTGTCGCCCTGTTTTACCGTAAACAGCATTTCGCCGGTGTCGGTATTGTGGGCTTTATCGCGGGTTGCGCCATATTCCGGGACGCCATTGCCGTTGTGATCGCGGTTACGCAGCCACCAGTCATGGTATGCCACCAGTTTCGGGTACATCTCTTCAAGCCAGACTTTGTCTTTGGTGACGTTGTAGACCTCCATCACTGACCACGCCGCGAGGCTTGGCTTGGTGTTGCGCTCGTTCCAGTTGCCGCCATCGCCGCCACGTTCCGGGCTGAGGTTCCAGGCGATCAGATCGGGAACGAAGCCCGCATCCTGTGGGCGAAGCGGATCGTCGGGTTGAATCTGCCAGGAGAAGACGGCGCGAATATTCTCTTTGGCGATTTCCGGGTTGAAATGCGCCATCGCAAAGGCCTGCTTCCAGGTGTCCCACGGCCAGGTCTGATTACCGGAAAACCAGCGGCCAGTGACCGATGGCGTCACGGTATGGTGTTTGATCGCGCCGCCTGGCGAGCGCCAGTTGCCGTTCAGCGTTTCAATGGCTTTAACCGCAACCCGCGTCTGTTCTGGCGTGGCGTCCGGGTTGGTTAAGCCTTTTTGCAGATAGCCCTCCCAGCGTTTTTGTGATGCGCTGAGATAGTCAGCCGGGCGAGCCAGAATGTCGCGGATCTGCGCCTGCTCGTTATCCACTTCCTGCGCGGTGAGCAGATGCGACCAGGTGGTATAAAACGTGGTGGAACCGTTGATGTGCGCCTTGCTGGTAAAGCGGTGGCCGTTGACCTTTGTGTCTGTCGGCAGGGACTTATGTATCTGATATTCAGATTCGCCGGAAGTGAGCAGATCCCAGGTGGAACGCACTTTGCCGAAGGTGACTTTCAGACCATCACGGGTGGCGATGATTTTTCGCTGATAGTCCGGGTATTCTCCATCAATGGTTTTATCGGAGATCGCTTTTCCCTCTTTCGCTTCCAGTTTTTCCAGTAACTCGCCGTCCCACACCAGATCCAGCGGCGTCTTGCTGGTGATTTTCGTTTCCAGCAGGGCCGTGCGCGAACTGGCGAAGCGCAGCGTCATCTCAACCTGCACGTCCTTTGAGGATAATTTTTGGATCAGCGCGCCGGGAATGCTGTAAGCCTCAAGCGCAAAGTCAACCTGTTGGCCGTTTTGATACACCGACAGACGGTCAAAATGGGTGGCCATAAAGTTGATGTACTCTTCCGTCAGCAGTGCGACGCCGGGAAAGCCGCCCATCGTGGCCTTGCTGTCTGGCAGCAGGTATCCATGCCACGCGCCAAGATCGAAAAACGGATTAAAACGCTGGTGATCATCGTAATCGTAATCATGCATATAGCCCGGCGCGCCGGTGCGGTTAATGACATTTTTATAATCGCCCGCAGTGGCGGCATGTGCGGAGAGGCTTATCAGCAAAGCGCAGGTCAGCGGCGTCAGGGCCGTCGTGATTTTCATGGTGTTCATGTCCTTATTACCAGTAGAAATATTGCATCAGGAAAATCTGGTCACTGGGATCGCCAGATGCGTTTTGCATATAGAACCGGCTATCGAAGGCGGTGGCGAAACGTCCGCCGCCGTATTCGTACCAGACGCCAAACTGCATAAAAGAGGTGGTTTCGTCTGCGGCATGGTCTGGCCGGTGCCTGGCATAGCTGTAGGCCGTAGAGAGATAAATGCCTTTTAGCGCTTCGTACATGGCGCTGACCATAAAGCCGGTTTCGCTGCCCGGCACGTCCAGACCGTCGGCGCGACCAGTGTGGTGCCAGGCGCGGGCGGCCAGATTGGGAGAGAGAACGCCGGTCAGAAACAGTTGTCCGGTGCCGTCGGTAACTTCCAGGCCGTTCATCCAGGTGACGCCTTCGACAAGATCGTACTGGGTATAACCGTTGATCATCGCCGGATAGGTGTATTTATCGTCATAGCGATCGTATTTGCCGAAATGCAGCCAGGCTTTCCCCTCATCGTGATGCCCGGCTGGCGTGGCGGTGACGCTATAACGGAAGGCGCCGCTCAGATTCTGCACCTTAATCGCGGTCATGATGTCACGGGTATTGGGGATGACGTAGCCCAGATCCGGCGTAAAATCGCCCCACCATTGCAGGTCATCCAGCGAGGAATCCTGACGCAGGCTCAGCATCAGTTCCGTGCCGTCATCAGTACGATAACCGCCATAAAAACGGTTGATTCCGCCTTCGAACCCGCCCCAGCTATGATCGGGAACCCAGGCGTTACCCTGATGGTCGGCCTGCACCGTCCAGCCTTCGCCGTAAATCAGGCCAAACCATGAGCCGTATTTCATCTCCAGGCCGCCTTCAATATAGGTGCCGTCACTGTATTTATGCTTATCCTGTCCCTCTAAATCCATATATCCCCCCAGCCCCATCTCGCCGTAAAAACGAAAGGAGGGAGAGGTGACGGCTGGCGTTTTTGTGTCGTCATGTTCTGCCGGATGAACGTCTTCCGCAGCCAGGGGAAAAACACAGAGGAAGGGCAGGGCAATCATTGCCCTGCGAATATTTTTCATCATTTTCATGCTTCTGTCCTAAGCCAAAATAAATATTTTTTATTGTTATAGCCAATGTGAAAATGGTTCTTATAGTTATAAAATCAATCTGTTAATTAATGTTTGATGCGGGTGCGGCTTCAATATCCTGTTCTTCTTTTGTGAGTCCTTTAATGTATCGGCTGTATTTCCACCAGGCGAATCCGAGGAAAATAACAATACCGCCCACGTTATAGAAAACAATGGTCATAATATTGCCGCCGGTTGGGAAAGTGGAGGCAATAAATCCGATGGTAAATATAACAATTAACATCGACACGACGATAATACCGGTTCTTTGCGATCCCATACGGAAGTCTCGCGGTAAGTGCTCCAGTTTTGCCCGCAGATTCAGGTAGGCCAGCATAATAAACAGCGGAGGCAGCATGGAGGCCGCTGCGGTCATATTAATGATGGTGTTCATTAATTCCTGAACGGTATTCGAGCCGAGCATCGGGATAATCATCAACGGAATGACAATCAGGAACTGAATCCAGGCGGCGCGGGCGGGGACGCCGTTTTCATTCAGTTCGACGGTTTTTTTGCCAAAAATCCCTGCGGGAATTTCGGAGAAGAAAATTTTAACCGGCGTTGCAGTCCACATCAGCAGAGAGCCGAACATCGCAGTAAAAGAAACCAGACCGACAAAGCGGTTTATCAACAGTTCGGGCAGACCAAACCAGGCTGCCAGACCGTGGAAGACCTGTACTGAACCGCCGGTAAATTTCAGCTCTTTACTGCTCACGAATACGTTGATCAGTACCGACGAAATGGAATAAAGCACGCCGATGAAAATCCCGGCCAGGATGATCACTTTTACAAATGATTTTGATCCGCCTTTTACGTCGTTAACATACACCGCAACGGATTCCGCGCCGCCTGCGGCCATAAAGATCCAGGTCGTAATACCGAGGAATGCCCAGTTAAAGTTTGGGATCATCGCCTCCACGGTGATCGGATCGGCAGGCTGAACGCCGCCCACCAGCGCCGTACCGGCCAGTAAAATATAGGAAAGCGTCAACAGGAGCATCAGCGTGGAGGTGACGGAGGTGATTGGCCCCAGCATTTTCGCCCCGTTGGTGGAAACCCAGGTTGAGAAGGCGAACAGCACCATACTCAATACGGTTGTTGCGATCGGCGTCAGAATATATTCGTAGCCCAGGAACGCATAAGAGGCATAGGCAATTACGCGCGGGAGCAGCGAGGTGAAAAAGAACAAGTTAACGAACCAATAGGTGTAGGCGGTAATAAATGCCCAGCGTCCGCCGAGGGAGCTTTTTACCCAAGCATAAACGCCAGCTTCAGAGTTTTTATTTAATGAAACGAATTCTGCAATAATTAAACAGAAGGGGATAAAGTAGAAAATCGTTGCCAGGAAAAACATCGGCGCCGATGCCAGCCCCAGCTCAATATTATTATTGATGACGTTATTAAAACTGTAAACGGCGGCAAAGGTAAGCGAGAGTAAGCCGAACTTGCCGATTGTATTACGTTTGGTATCAGACATAACACATCTCCGATTCCTGATTTTTGTAGGGTAGTCAGCGGCACATCACAGGTGCCGCCCGTTATTTTTATTTGTTATGAAAATAACCATCTTCAATGGTCACTTTGAGTACGACTTTTTTTACAGCGTGATTACAGATAAAACGGTAGGCTTCATGGTTGTCGCAAATCACCATCTGTCCTTCGTGAACCTCTACGGTGTTTCCGCAACCTTTCAGATATTCGCGATCGGTTTCATCGCGATAATATTCAACGACCTGCAACGTATCTTTGGCAGCATATTCAATTTTTTGTCGCCCTTGCAGGTAGTAATGCACTTCAACGTAACGGCGATGCCCGGTAAACAGCGCATCAGCGGCAGAGTCGGTTTCCACGCGATACGTCAGAGAATCCCCGATGGAGTGAGCGACGCCGGGCTGAATGTTGTCGATATTTTCAATCGCTTCAATGCAGCGCTGCCATTTGCGACCAGAGGCGTAGACCTGCCGGAACTGTTCTAAGTTATCGAGGAGCCTCATTTTTCATTCTCGCTATGCAAATTTGTGGAAAAGAAGTCCGTGCCGAAGGCATGGCCGGCAATAGCCTGGGCGGTCGCTTCGCCGCCGGACACCGGCAGCAACGTAAAGCCATAACGGAATGACCGGAACCAGACGCGCCAGGAATCGAGCACTTCGCTTCCCCAGGAGTTGGAACCCAGCCCAAGCAACTGATGATCCAGATTCAGGGTGATGTCGTCGCAGCGCTGCAATTCATTGCAGTGCTGCGCGGCAAAGAGGTTTTCTGGCGTGTAATGCCAGGCGCTGAAGTTGATGGGGTGTTGCGGCACCACCAGCAGGCCGTTGCCGTGGCGGTTGGTTAGCGTCGCCCAGCGTACATGCTGGCGATTACCGTTGTTCTGCGGGAACGGGTAATTCTCAAACATGTCATCCACGGTGGAGCGCCAGATGTCGATGATGTTGGCCTGCTGACTGTCGGCATAGTTTTCTCCCGGGCCGCGACCATACCAGGCAACCTGATCGAAGGCGCCATTAATTCCCATCGTGAAGCCAATACACGGAATAATGTGCGGATATTCGCCGTAGGGTTCGCCGGAAAGCGCGACGTTTACCTGACCATCCATCGCAATGCGCCAGCGATACGTACAGCGCATGCCGAAATCAAATACCGGCGGAGCAATAAGGGTGTGGTTGGTAATCAGTACCGCATCTTCCGTTTGCTCGACGGTAAACGTCCGCAGATGCTCCTGCATGATGTGCAGATGGTTTGGTTGCCAGAGTCCCTCGAACTCCTGCTTGTGATTATCAATTGTCGGCTTAAAGAAATTGATTTTTGGCGCGCGGGTCAGCAGCGCTTCACCATTAACGTTCCAGGCGGTTGGCTTCCCGTTCAGTTTTGAGAACGTCAGATGGAAGTTGTAGCCGCGCACGGTGCAGCTCAGACGATCGTCTTCCAGCGTCAACGCGCGCGCGTTTGGCTGGCTAAACGGTACAGGAGGCGCCGTTCTGGCCTTCAGCGGGAACTGACAGGCGGCGATATGATGCCCTGCGTCGCTGTAGAGTGTGGGGGAGTCTTTGGTCACGGTGACGTTAAGAAACGTTTCTCGCCCATCCAGCGCTGGCAACGTGCAGTGCAGTAACGCCTCGCTATTCGGCGCGACGTCGCGCAGTTTGATCTGCTGCGTGGAGAGCGTCTCCCCTTCGGCACGAACGTCAATATGCAGGGTATAGTCGTCAAGGGAGGTGAACCACAGTTTGTTTTCTACTTTCAGTTCGCCACGTTCCAGATCCTGCGCGTGGATTTTTACAGGTGCAATGACCTGCTTGTACTCCTTCAGACCCGGGCCCGGCGTCTGGTCAGGGTAAATCAGACCATCAAGGCAGAAGTTGTAGTTATTCGGGTAGTCGCCGTAATCGCCGCCAAATTTGTACCACACGTTGCCATCGTCGTCTTTCGCCTGGATACCGTGATCGCACCATTCCCAGACATAGTGCCCCTGAATGCAGTCGTGCTGGTAAAAGACATTCTGATATTCGGTTAGTCCGCCGGGGCCGTTGCCCATCGCGTGGGCGTATTCGCAGATGATGCGCGGCTTCGGATGCGGATACTCACCAAACTCGTTCATCAGCGGCACGCGGGTATACATGGTGGAGATGATATCCACCACTTCGGCGTCGCGGTCTTCTTCGTAGTGAATCAGGCGCGTGTCATCCAGCGCTTTGGCGGCGTGGTACATCGCGCGAATATTACAGCCGTACCCGGATTCGTTGCCCAGCGACCAGATGATGATAGAAGGGTGGTTTTTCTGCGCATGGATATGGCGCACGATGCGCTCGACGTAGACCGTTTCCCACGCCGGGTCGTCGGTGATGCGGCTGATATCGCCGATGTTAGCGAATCCGTGTGACTCGACGTCAGTTTCCGCCATCACAAACAGGCCGTAGATATCGCAGAGCTCGTAGAAACGTGGATCGTTAGGGTAGTGCGCGGTTCGTACCGAGTTGATGTTGTGTTGTTTCATTAACCGCAGATCTTTTTCAACGCGATCCATGCCGACAGCCCGACCTTTAAGATGATCGTTATCGTGGCGGTTGACGCCGTGCAGCATCACGTAGCGGTTGTTGATGTAAAACAGCCCGTCGCGAACCTGAATATCGCGAAAGCCCACGCGTTGCGGCACCACTTCAAGAGTATTGCCGTTAGCGTCTTTCAGGGTCATCACCAGGTGGTAGAGATACGGCGACTCAGAGGACCACTGGTGCGGAGCGTGAACACTAACGGCAAAGTCGGTGCTGATGCGCTGGTCAATGGTCAGTGCGTTGATGGCGCCTGCATGTACAACATCCTCACCGTCAAACAGCGCATACTCCAGAGAAGCGATTGCCGGGTCGGCGGTCAGGTTTTCCAGAACCAGCTGGCAGGAGAGGGTGGCATTGCGATAATCGTCGTCAAAATCGGTGCGAACGGTGAAGTCCTGAATGTGGACGGTGTGTTTACCAACCAGATAAACGTCGCGGAAGATGCCCGCCGACCACCACATATCCTGGTCTTCAACATAGGTGGAATCTGCCCACTGCATCACACGAACGCATAACAGGTTGTCGCCCGTCTTCGTGACTGCGCTGATGTCGAACTCTGCCGTCAGGCGGCTGCCTTTGCTGAATCCCACATAATGGCCGTTCACATAAACTTCGAAATACGTTTCGACGCCGTCGAATTTAATCAGCGTTTGCTTTCCTTGCCAGCCTTCGCTCAGCGTGAAAATGCGTTGATAAGCGCCGGTGGGGTTATCGCTGGGGACGTACGGCACATCGATTGGGAACGGGAAGCCCTCGTCGGTATATTGCAGCTTGCCGTGGCCTTCCATTTGCCACATCCCTGGAACGGTAATTGTTCCCCAGTCTCGCATATACTCTGAGGTAAAGGCTTCCGGCACCTGAAGCGGGTGGTCGAAGAACTGAAAGTTCCACTGACCGCTTAGCGGCAAAAAATAGCTGCTGGTTTCGCGGGCGAATGTGCGAGCCTGGGCTATTGAGTCATAAGAAAAAAAGTAGGCGCGTGGCGCCAGTCTGTTTTCGTGGGTCAGCTGAATGTTTTCCCAGCGATTCATAATGCCTCCCTGTGGAGCGAAGTCGGAACCCTTCAAGGCGATGGTAAGTGTGCGTTATGGGAAATGATTTTAGTAAAATATTTACTAAAATGTAGTAGGTAAAATGATTTACTTTAACTGGATCACGAAAATAAGCTGTGAGAAGAAAAGCGGCGAAAAGCGGAATGCGCCCGGCTATCAGGAAAACCGGGCGGCGGAAAAGGGGGGTTAGCGGCTGGTGCCGCGCAGTTTAAGTTTACTGGGAACGAAGACCAGCAGCGGCAGTGCGCGCCCGTCACGGGCTTTTTCGTACACCAGATTTACGCCCTGGCTGCCCATCATTTCGGAATGAATGCGCACCGTGGAAAGCGGTGGGAAGGTGAATCGCGCCGTCGGAATGTCATTCACGCTTATCAGGGAGATGTCGCGCGGGATCTCAAGGCCATGCTCATGGATTGCGCGTAACACGCCAATGGCTATCGAGTCGGAGGCGACAAACAGCGCGCGCGGATAATCCGCTTTAGCCAGCATTTGTTTCGCCAGTTCGTAACCTGATGAACTGGAAAAACCACCGCGCCAGATATCGTCTTCACGCACGACCTGCTTCAGGCGGCCATATTCGACAAACGCGGCTTCGCGGATATCGGCTTTGCCGGGCTCATCCTCCCCGCCAATAAAACCAATACGGGTTGCGCCCTGAGCAATGAAAAAGTCGATGATCTCTTTGCTGATGCGGGACAAATCGATATCGACGGCATCGTATTCACTGCCTGATTCGTGAAAGTCGATAAAGCAGATATTGTCAGTCAGCGCGGCGGCGGCGTCGCGTAAGGCGGCTGAGGGCTTGCCGACAATGAGAATGCCGGTGATGTTTTTAAGATCCGGCAACCCGCTGTGTTCGTAGCAGTTGGTCAGTTCAATCCCCAGTTTTTCACACTGTGTCTCAATCCCGTGGCGGATTGCCAGATAGTAGGGATCGTTAATTTCCAGCTCTTGCTGATAACTGTAGATGGCAAGGATGTGTTGCAGGCTGACCGTACTATTCTGGCTCTTACGGGCGCTGCTGGTTTTGTACTCCAGCTTTTCCGCGATTTCCAGAATGCGGTGTTTGGTCTCTTCTTTGACATTCAGCGTGGGGTCGTCGTTTAAGACCCGCGACACTGTCGCCAGGGATACGCCAGCTTCAATTGCGATATCTTTAAGTGTTGCCATGATTACCTTTTCCGACTTTCCCCTGAGTAGCCTTTTCATTGTAAAGGAAGTGCTTATCTATGCATCTGTTTTCAGTAAATAAAGCGCGTTTATTTGACGTGCCAGGGGTAAATTTCAGCTTAAAGAGTGTGATAAACGCAGCATTTCCCCTTTTTTAAGAACAGTGCCTGGAAAAATTATTGCTATAATTTAGTAAATTTTTACCAAAGGGAGAAAAAGATGGAGACGGTGGCCTTTGCGGATTTTGCCCGACTGGAGCTGCGTGTTGGAAAGATTGTGCAGGTAAAGCGTCATGATAATGCCGATAAGCTTTACATTGTGCAGGTGGATGTGGGCGAGCGTACGCTGCAAACGGTAACCAGCCTCGTACCTTATTACCGAGAGGATGCGCTGATGGGGAAAACGGTGGTGGTACTGTGCAATCTGCAAAAAGCCAAAATGCGTGGTGAAACGTCAGAGTGCATGTTGCTGTGCGCCGAAACCGATGACGGCAGTGAAAGCGTATTGCTGACGCCGGAACGCGTAATGCCTGCGGGCGTGCGGGTTGTGTGAACTTGCCGGATGGCGACGCTGGCGCGTCTTATCCGGCCTACAGGCGTGCGGGTTGTGTGAACTTGCCGGATGGCGATGCTGGCGCATCTTATCCGGCCTACGGATCGGATTCCTGTAGGCCGGATAAGCGTAGCGCCATCCGGCGGTGTGTTATGTTTCCTCCACGCTCACCCGTAACGCCGCCAGAGCCTTGCGGGTCGCCTTTAATACCTGTTCACACTGCTCAATTGTTAATGTCAGCGGTGGTTCGATGCGAATCGTTTTCGAGTTGTTGAGCGTCCCGGCAACCAGTACCCGCTGGCGGAACATCTCGCTGGCGAAGTTGTAGCCGATTTCGTTGTCAACAAACTCAATCGCCATCAACATCCCTTTTCCGCGAGCGTCCTGCACCAGGTCAGGATATTCCCTGGCAAGCTGGAGGAAGCCGTCCAGCAACATATCGCCTTTCTGCTCCGCCTGTGCCGGTAGATTCTGCTCCAGCAACACGTTAATGGTTGCTAATGCTGCCGCACAGGCCAGCGGGTTGCCGCCAAAGGTTGTGGTGTGCAGGAACGGATTATCGAACAGAACGGAGAACACCTCTTCGGTAGCGATGGTTGCCCCAACCGGCATCACGCCGCCGCCTAACGCTTTTGCCAGACATAAAATGTCAGGCTGCACGTTTTCATGTTCACAGGCGAACATCTTACCGGTGCGCCCCATGCCGGTCTGGACTTCATCCAGAATCATCAGGGCGCCAAACTCATCGCAGAGTTTACGCACGGCGGTCAGATAGCCCTGCGGCGGCAGGATCACGCCGCCCTCGCCCTGAATTGGTTCCAGAATGACGGCTGCCACATCGTCGCCGGTTTTTTTACACTCGCTAAGTGCAGTACGCATGGCCTCAATGTTGCCAAACGGTACATGGCGGAAGCCCGGCAGCAGCGGCATAAACGGCTTGCGGAACGTGGATTTCGCCGTGGCGGAAAGCGACCCCAGCGATTTACCGTGAAACGCGCCGCTGGTAGCGATAAAGGTAAACTTACCGCGCGGCGACTGATACGCCTTCGCCAGTTTCAGCGCCGCTTCCACCGATTCGGTGCCGCTGTTGCTGAAAAAACTGTACTTCAGTTTTCCAGGCGTGAGCGCTGCGAGCGTTTTAGCCAGCATGGCCCGGAGCGGGTCCAGTAACTCCTGGCTGTGCAGAGGTTGTTTTGCGAGTTGATTCTGTACGGCGGATACGACAACTGGATTACGGTGCCCCACGTTGAAAATGCCAAAACCACCCAGGCAATCAATAAACTCCTGTCCCTGGGTGTCGACAAGCGTATTCAGACTTCCCGCTTGCCACTCTACGGCTCCGTAATCCCCGCCAGCGGTCACAGATTTTCGATACTCTAAAAACCCCGGATTAACATGCTCTTTGAAGTAATCAATCACCTCTCGGTTCAGTGCTTTCATTTCCTCATGATCAAGCGTTCGCTTTTCAATGAGATTCAGTGCGTGTGCGCTACAGGCCAGGGCCGATGCGCTGGAAGGTAACCTGTTCAAAATATGCTCCCGGAACTCGCGTATCACATGATACTGAGTTAAGTATTGCAGGGATTGCGCCATATCGGCGTGGATCATGAAAATCGGGATAAACACCAGGGAAAATATCAAGTGTGCAATATTTAATCTCATTCATTAACAATTGGTGATGTTTTGCGCAATGCGTGTGCGGGGGAAGCGGGGCTGACGAGCGGGCAGTCGCACCAGAACGGTGCGGGCGGTGTGCGTATATGGGGCGGAAGTTATAGCAGAACTGAATAGTTACTTAACGAAAGTATTTTAAATCAATGAATTAGAAAACATACAAATATTACGGTTTAAACGCAAATTGCGATCTAAATCAAATTTAACAACTAAAGATAAACCAATTATCGCCGAAATAACATCTGACAGAAAAGTTAACATTCAAGTAACCTGCACAGGACGCAACCATGTCTTCTCATCCCTACGTCAGCCAGCATAATTATCCGCTGGATGATGATACAACCCTGATGTCCACAACTGACCTGCAAAGCTATATCACCCATGCAAATGATACCTTCGTTCAGGTAAGCGGCTTTACGCTGAATGAACTGCTTATGCAACCGCATAATCTGGTACGCCACCCGGACATGCCGAAAGCCGCGTTTGCGGATATGTGGTACACCCTCAGGCAGGGTGAGCCGTGGAGCGGCATCGTGAAAAACCGACGGAAGAATGGCGATCACTACTGGGTGCGGGCGAATGCGGTGCCGATGGTGCGGGAAGGGCGCGTGACCGGCTATATGTCGATTCGTACCCGCGCGACAGATGAAGAGATTGCTGCCGTTGAGCCTTTGTATAAGGCGCTGAATGAAGGCCGCAGCAACAAACGTATCCACAAAGGACTAGTGGTGCGTAAAGGCTGGCTGGGGAAACTGCCGGCAATCCCCATTCGCTGGCGTGTACGCAGCGTTATGGCGCTAACGGGCGTGGTGCTGATGGCGGCGATGGCGCAAATGGGCGTTGCGTGGCCAGCGCTATTCGTGAACGCCCTGCTGATGCTGGCGGGAACGGCGGTGTTTGAATGGCAGATTGTGCGTCCGATCGAAAATGTCACCCGGCAGGCGTTGAAAGTCGCAACGGGCGAGCGTAACAGCGTATCGCATCTTAACCGTAGTGACGAACTGGGGCTGATGTTGCGCGCGGTAGGCCAGCTTGGGCTTATGTGCCGCTGGCTGATTAATGACGTCTCAAGCCAGGTTTCCAGCGTCAGAAACGGCAGCGAGACGTTAGCGAAAGGCAATGACGATCTGAATAAACACACCCGCCAGACGGTGGAGAATGTGCAGCAGACGGTGACGACCATGAACCAGATGGCGGAGTCCGTGAAGAAAAATTCCACCACCGCGTCCGCCGCCGATAAATTATCCAGCGCGGCCAGCAGTGCGGCGACGCAGGGCGGAGAGGCGATGGAAACCGTCATTAAAACGATGGATGACATCGCTGACAGCACGCAGCAGATTGGCACAATCACTACGCTGATTAACGACATTGCTTTCCAGACGAATATCCTGGCGCTGAACGCGGCGGTTGAAGCAGCGCGAGCGGGCGAGCAGGGTAAAGGATTTGCCGTTGTCGCCGGGGAGGTTCGCCATCTTGCCAGCCGAAGCGCCAGCGCGGCGAATGATATTCGTAAGCTCATTGACGCCAGCGCAAGCCGGGTACAGTCTGGTTCCGAACAGGTGCATGCGGCAGGACGCACGATGGATGATATTGTGGCCCAGGTGCAAAACGTCACTCAGCTTATTGCGCAAATCAGCCACTCGACGCTGGAACAGGCGGACGGACTCTCCAGCCTGACCCGCGCCGTGGATGAGTTAAACCATATCACGCAGAAAAATGCCGAGCTGGTGGAGGAGAGCGCTCAGGTTTCAGCGATGGTTAAACATCGCGCCAGCCGTCTGGAAGACGCGGTAACGGTTCTGCATTAAATCAAATTCCCTTTATTTCTGCCGACAAACGCTTATCGAAGCCGATAAGCGTTTTGTCATAATATTGGGCTAACAATGTTAAGCACATATTAAATATTTACCATTTCGAGCTATTTCCTTATTTAAACCCGCTGCGTTATTTTGTGTGATTCTTCATTTTCCCGAACCTGAAAAATGAATTGTATAACGATCGGTCTGCCGATATTCATCGTTGAAAACTATTTACCGTAATAAATTGAAATAAAAAACGATCAATATCATAAAGTTAGCGAAGCCGTAACCGATAACGAACCCTGTATAGAGGAAAAACAATCTCCAGGGGGAAATATGCTTTTGCATAACATGAAGATCCGCTCGAAATTATTTATTGCGTTTGGTTTGTTTATTGTACTGATGATCGTGAGTTCTGGCCTTTCGTTGTTCAGCCTGGATCGAACGAATACCAGTATGCAGAACATCATTACTCACGATTATCCCACAACGGTGAAAGCCAACCTGCTGATCGATAATTTTCAGGATTTCGTTAGCACGCAGCAGCTGATGCTGCTGGATGAAGAAGGGCGCTGGAGCCAGGAGTCGCAAAAGCAGCTGGATGCGATTAGCCAGCGCATTACGGTATTGCTCGATGAACTGTCCGCCAGCAGTCAGGATGAGGCCTCAAAGGCCATTATCGCCGGAATTCGCGATGTGCGTCAGCAGTATCTGGCCTCCCGGTTCCGTATTTTGCAGGAAATTCAGAACCATGATCGTCCGGCGGCGATACAGGAAATGATGACGACCACCGTCAACATACAGCAGGCGTATAAAGCCAAAGTACAGGAGCTGATCGCTATTGAAGATACGCTGATGCGCAACGCGGGCGCGTCGGTTGACCAGGATTTTCGCACCAACCGGGCACAGCTGATTCTCCTGGCGCTCATCAGCATTGCCGCCGGAGTGATAATGGGATGGTACATCGTACGTTCCATTACCCGGCCGCTTAATGACGCCGTGCAGTTTGCCGGGGCGATTGCGGAGGGGGATTTGACCCGCACGATTCATATCGCGCAAAAAGATGAAACCGGCGTGCTGTTGCAGGCGCTGATGGAGATGAAAAACCGTCTGCTGGCGATCGTGCAGGAAGTTCAGAACGGCTCTGAAAATATCTCCAGCGCGGCGGCGCAAATTGTCGCGGGCAACCAGGATCTGGCGGCGCGTACTGAAGAACAGGCCAGTTCTGTTGAGCAAACGGCGGCCTCTATGGAGCAGATTACCGCCACTGTCAAAAATACGGCGGACCACACCAGCGAAGCGACCCATCTTTCTGCCGATGCGGCCAGCGTGGTGAAAAATAACGGTGAGATGATGCGTCAGGTCACGCAAAAAATGCGCGTGATAAATGAGACCTCTAACCGCATGTCCGACATTATCAACCTGATTGATTCTATTGCCTTCCAGACCAACATTCTGGCGCTTAACGCCGCCGTGGAAGCCGCTCGCGCCGGGGAACACGGGCGTGGCTTCGCGGTCGTGGCGGGGGAAGTTCGTCAACTGGCGCAAAAAAGCGCGTCGTCGGCCAGTGAGATCCGCCACCTGATTGAAGACTCTACCAGCCAGACGCAGGAGGGGATGCAACTGGTGGAAAAAGCCAGTGCGTTGATTAATGGTATGGTGGATAACGTTGAAGAGATGGATGTGATTCTGCGTGAAATCGGTCAGGCCAGTCGCGAACAAACCGATGGGATTTCGCAAATCAACAGCGCGATTGGGCTGATTGACGCCACCACGCAACAGAACTCGTGTCTGGTTGAGGAGTCCGTTGCGGCAGCGGCGTCGCTGAATGAGCAGGCCCGGCACTTAAAAGAGATCGTGAAAGTGTTCCGCATCCGTGCGGAGGACGTACCGCCTGCTTAATCCAGTTGGCTGATTTCCAGCGCCGCGCGATCGATAACGCCGATGATCTGCTTAAGCTGCGCGTCGCTGATCCCGCCCTGATTCACCCGCAGATCCAACACGGCTTTGAAGTTGTCCAGCGCCCGTTTCATCTGCGGGTTCTTACGCAGTTCAAAGCCGACGCAGCGCGCTTTCACGCGTTCGTGGATGTGCTCCAGGTGTTCACGGTTCTCTTCCAGCCACCGTTGCCCCAGCTCTGTAATGGTGATCTGCTTACGCCCGCCGTCCTCTTCTTTGATAGTGATAAATTCCTGATCCTGAAGAAAATCCAGCGTTGGGTAAATCACGCCTGGGCTTGGGGTGTAGTTGCCCAGCGTCAGGTTCTCGATGGCTTTAATCAATTCGTAACCGTGGCTGGCCTCGCGGGTCAAAATTTCCAGAATCACCAGGCGTAGTTCGCCGTGGCCAAAAAAGCGCTGGCGACGTCCGCCGCCGCCGCCCCGGCCATGACGGTGCTCGCAGCCATGTTCATGGCCGTGGTGATGCTCTCTCTCGCAACCTTCATGATGATGTCGCATGATGTACTCCTGTTTTATTTAGATATATCTAATTTATATCTAAAACTTGTAATCTTGCAAGTCGATCGATTTTTATTTTGTTTAATTTATTGATTTTAAAGTGATTAAAATTGTTTTATATCGTGAGATATATCGAAGATTACTGTATCAAAAAAGTGCTTGCAATCTTCATAACTAACAATCATTATCATTTAAAATTTAATTTAGATATATCGTATTATCTGCATGAAGGCGAAAAAATGATAAATACATCCTCACGCTACCCACAGCGCGTTCGTAACGAACTGCGTTTTCGTGAACTTACCGTTCTGCGCGTCGAGCGTATTAGCGCCGGTTTTCAGCGCATTGTTCTTGGCGGTGAAGCGCTGGAAGGCTTTAGCTCGCGCGGCTTTGACGATCACACCAAAGTGTTTTTCCCTGAACCGGGCAGCCTGTTCGTTCCTCCGACGGTGACGGACGAAGGGATTGTCTGGGGAGAGGGCGTACGTCCTGCTTCCCGCGATTACACGCCCTTATATGATGAAGAGCGGCACGAGCTGGCGCTGGATTTCTTTATTCACGACGGCGGCGTGGCGAGCACATGGGCAGTAAACGCTCGCGAAGGCGACACGCTCACCATCGGTGGGCCGCGTGGATCGCTGGTGGTGCCGGAAGACTATGCATATCAGGTTTATGTTTGCGATGAATCAGGGATGCCAGCGCTGCGCCGCCGCCTGGAAGCGCTCGATCGCTTGTCCGTTCGCCCGCATGTTACGGCGCTGGTCAGCGTACAGGATGCCGCGTATCAGGATTATCTGGCGCATCTTGATGGCTTTGCCATTGAATGGGTGGTCGGACACGATGAGCAGGCGATTGATGAGCGGCTGGCGCAATTAACGGTGCCGGAGGCGGATTATTTCATCTGGATCACGGGTGAAGGGAAAGTGGTTAAGCATCTGAGCCGTCGCTTTGAGACGGAACAGTTTGATCCGCAACGGGTGCGCGCCGCAGCATACTGGCATCGTAAGCCGGCTTAATCATTCCTTATAGGTGGAAGTTTAACCGGGCCACTGCGGGCCCGGTTTTCTGCTGACTATCAGGCGTTGTGACTTTCCGCCAGCGCTTTAAACACCATTGCCACGGCGTGTGCGCCTGGGTCCATATTGCCAAGCAGGCTTTCGCTGCTGAGGTAGGATGCGCGTCCGGCGTTGGCTTTGCTGGACTGACAGGTACGTTCTGCGCCATTTTGCGCGGCGGAAAAGGCCGCGTGCAGATCCTGTGGCTGCGCAAGCAGCGATGTCAGGGCCGGCTGTAAAGCGTCGATCATGGTACGGTCGCCTTCATCCGCGCCACCGTAATACTTCATCTGCGCCAGACCGGTATTCAGCGCTTCCGCCACACTGGCGCCTTGCTCCAGTTTCTGCCCCGCAGCGGTAAAGAAAATGGACATCAGCACACCGCTGGAGCCGCCCATGACGACGGTCAGACGTTCGCCAATGAGTGCGAACAGCGTGGCGAGATGGTCGAGCGGCAACTGCTGACGGTGTAGCAGGCCCGCGATTTCACGCGCGCCTGCCGCAAAAGTTGAGCCGGTATCGCCGTCGCCGACTTTGGCATCCAGCGCGTTAAGATCCATTTCCAGATCGGACAGCGTGCGGGTGACCTGCTCAACAATCCCGGCAACTAACGCGTTCTCTGAAGGCTGAAACTCTACTCGCGCGCTTTGCAGTGAGGATGGCATAATGGTTATCTCACGCGGCGGCACCGGCGTTTGCCAACTGCTGGTTTCCACCCCGGAGAGCAACGCTTTTTCGATACTTTCCTCCAGCACCATTGCCGTCAGTGAAAAACCTTTCATATCCAGCGCAGTCACCAGCGAAGCCGGGCCGATAAGCCAGTCGATGCGTTTATGCAGCGGGCTGCGCGCCAGTTCACGCGTGATGATGGCCATTTCTGCGACGGAGACGCCGCCAAGGTTATTGACCATCACCGCCAGACGACCGCTCTCAGGCAGAGCGGAGAGGAGTTTGTCGACTATCAGGCTCACAATCTGCGCGCTGTTTTGGGTATCAATGACTGATGCGCCGGGTTCACCGTGGATCCCCATGCCCAGCTCAGACTGATTAGGATGATGGCGTGGCGCGTTCTCCGTCTCCTGCGGCAGATGGCAGCTGGAAATCGCAACGCCAAGACTCACGGTATTGTTGGCGGCGTACTGCGCTTCACGCAAGACGGTCGCCAGGTTGTAGCCGCGTTCGGCAAAATAGCCAGCGACTTTATGAACCAGAATGGTGCCCGCGATACCGCGCGGGTGCTTATTGTCTGGCAGCGAAATGTCATCCCCGACAATCAGCATTTCAACGTTGTAGCCCAGACGGCGCGCTTTCTCTGCCGCAAGGCCGAAGTTCAGACGATCGCCGGTATAGTTTTTTACGATTAACAGGCAGCCGGCGTCGCCAGTGACCGCCTGAATAGCGGTCAGCACTGCATCGACGCTGGGGGAGGCAAACAGATCGCCGCAGACGGCAGCGGTTAACATGCCTTTCCCGATGAAGCCAACGTGGGCAGGTTCGTGCCCGGAGCCGCCGCCGGAAATCACCGCGACGTTGTTACGGTTCAGATCGCGGCGAACCACGACACGAATCGCCGGATCGCTCTCCAGGCGCACCAGATTGTTCCACGGGCTGGAGATAATCGTTCCTTCAATGACGTCGTTGACGAGATGGGGTCGCTGGTTAAAAAAGAATTGAGTCATAACGGTTCCTGGAGAGTGGGAAAAACAGACCCCCGGCTGCACATTATGGTTGCGGAGGCGCTCATCATCGGGACGCTGCGGGGCAGGTCGGCGATGAGGAGATTCTGGCTGAGTTCATGAAGAAAAAAATTTGAAGAAAAGGAGTTTCATTACGAAACGAAATTATTCTTTTACGTTCCGTAATGAAACGTTTTCTGATGGAAAAAAGCCAAAATGCGAGCCGGAGCGCGCCTTTTCCCCGCTCATTCACGCAGAAAAGTTGGCCGGACAGAAAAATATTTTCCTGTTTTGTCGGCAGTCGGCGGCGAAAACCACGCATGATTCCCCTTTTTTCAGAGGCATTATGAGAAGGCTGAACGGATCGGGATCGCAATCCTGCCGTTTTTTAGGGGTTATTGTTCCACTATGAAACGTGATGAATTTTTCTGTGTTCCATTTCAGAACAAAAAGAGGAAAGATTTTTTTGGCGATGCCTCGTCCTACAGTGATTGCATCGCTCCGGTATCGCTCCGTTTTCGCCATTAACACAGGGCCAAACAGGATAACGCCAGGGCTCACCATGTAAATACATGCACTTATTTGAGGATGACAGGAATGCTAAAAGTTATTCAATCTCCAGCCAAATATCTCCAGGGACCTGATGCTTCTGTCTTATTCGGTCAATATGCCAAAGACCTGGCGGACAGCTTTTTCGTGATTGCAGATGACTTCGTCATGAAGCTGGCGGGAGAGAAGGTGCTGAATGGCCTGAATAGCCACGAAATCCGTTGCCACGCAGAACGTTTCAATGGCGAATGCAGCCATGTTGAAATCAACCGTCTGATGGCCATTTTGAAACAAAAAGGCTGCCGTGGCGTGGTGGGGATCGGCGGCGGGAAAACGCTTGATACGGCAAAAGCCATTGGCTACTACCAGAAACTGCCGGTCGTTATTATTCCGACTATTGCGTCCACCGATGCCCCGACCAGCGCATTGTCGGTTATCTATACCGAAGCGGGCGAGTTTGAAGAGTATCTGATCTACCCGAAAAACCCGGATATGGTGGTGATGGACACGGCAATCATCGCCAAAGCGCCGGTGCGTTTACTGGTGTCCGGGATGGGGGATGCGCTTTCCACCTGGTTTGAAGCGAAAGCCTGCTATGACGCCAGAGCGACCAGCATGGCGGGCGGGCAGTCTACGGCGGCGGCCTTGAGCCTGGCGCGCCTGTGTTATGATACATTGCTCGCAGAAGGTGAAAAAGCGCGTCTGGCGGCTCAGGCTGGCGTTGTGACTGATGCGCTGGAACGTATCGTTGAAGCCAACACCTATCTCAGCGGCATTGGCTTTGAGAGCAGCGGTCTGGCCGGGGCGCATGCGATTCACAATGGTTTCACTATTCTGGAAGAGTGCCACCATTTGTATCACGGCGAAAAGGTCGCGTTTGGCACGCTGGCGCAACTGGTATTACAGAACAGCCCGATGGAAGAGATCGAAACCGTTCTGGGATTCTGCGAGAAAGTGGGGCTGCCGATTACCCTCGCGCAGATGGGCGTGAAAGACGGCATTGAAGGGAAAATTCAGGCGGTGGCGAAAGCGACCTGCGCGGAAGGCGAAACCATCCACAATATGCCGTTTGAGGTGACGCCGGACAGCGTTTATGCCGCGATTCTGACGGCGGATCTGTTAGGCCAGCAGTGGCTGGCGCGTTAATCCGCCTTTAGTTACGTTCCCTTCCCGAGATAAACAGGCAGTTTCTCCTCCCCTCTGACCGTTCCGGCCGGAGGGGTTGTCTATGGTAAAACAGCGGAAAAGGATATGACGGCTCAGACGCAGGACATCGGGAAGGAAGTATCTTCCGTCATCGCTCAGTCATGGCATCGTTGCAGCAAGTTTATGCAGCGAGAAACCTGGCAGACGCCGCACCAGGCGCAAGGGCTGACCTTTGAATCGATTTGCCGACGCAAAACGGCGTTGCTGACGATAGGTCAGGCTGCGCTGGAAGATGCCTGGGAGTTCATGGATGGACGACCTTGCGCGCTGTTTATCCTGGATGAATCCGCCTGTATCTTAAACCGCTGCGGCGACCCCGGGACGCTGGAGAAACTGGCGGAACTGGGCTTTCTCGACGGCAGCTACTGTGCGGAAAGCATCATCGGCAGCTGTGCGCTGTCGCTGGCAACCATGCCGGGGCAGCCAACCAAAACGGCCGGAGAGCAGCATTTTAAACAGGCGCTGCACCCGTGGTCGTTCTGCTCAACCCCGGTATTTGATAATCACGGCCGCCTGTTTGGCTCCATTTCGCT
Source organism: Citrobacter sp. TBCP-5362 (assembly GCF_005406305.1). Classification (NCBI taxonomy): domain Bacteria; kingdom Pseudomonadati; phylum Pseudomonadota; class Gammaproteobacteria; order Enterobacterales; family Enterobacteriaceae; genus Citrobacter; species Citrobacter sp. TBCP-5362. The sequence goes on from NZ_CP040234.1 coordinate 647,464, forward strand.
CTGCTGTCTGGTGGAGCACCAGTCAGTTTCTGATTTATCGCTGACGCTGGCGATCGCCCGTGAAGTGGGAAATTCACTGTTAACCGATAGCCTGTTGGCCGAGTCTAACCGTCATCTGAATCAGATGTACGGGCTGCTGGAAAGCATGGACGATGGCGTTATGGCGTGGAACGAGCAGGGCGTGTTGCAGTTTCTCAACGCGCGGGCGGCCACGATGCTGCATCTGGATACGCAGGCCAGCCAGGGGAAAAACATCCATGATCTGGTCAATTTGCCTGCCTTGCTGCGTCGCGCCATTAAACACGTCCGCGGGTTGAGCCATGTCGAAGTGACTTTTGAAAGTCAGCATCAGTTTGTTGATGCCGTCATTACCCTGAAACCGATTGTTGAGGAGCAGGGCAACAGCTTTATTCTGCTGCTGCACCCGGTGGAGCAAATGCGCCAGTTGATGACCAGTCAACTGGGGAAAGTGAGCCATACCTTTGAACAGATGTCGACGGACGATCCAGAAACGCGTCGGTTGATCCACTTTGGCCGCCAGGCGGCGAGGGGGAGCTTCCCGGTTCTGCTGTGTGGTGAAGAAGGGGTGGGCAAAGAGCTTCTCAGCCAGGCTATCCACAACGAAAGCGAACGCGCGAGCGGGCCTTATATCGCCGTAAACTGCCAGCTCTATGCCAATAGCGTACTGGGGCAGGATTTTATGGGCAGTGCGCCAACCGATGATGAAAATGGTCGTCTGAGCCGCCTTGAACTGGCGAGCGGTGGCACGCTGTTTCTGGAAAAAATTGAATATCTGGCGCCGGAGTTGCAGTCCGCGCTGCTGCAAGTGATCAAGCAGGGCGTGTTAACCCGCCTTGACGCGCGACGTCTGATCCCGGTGGATGTGAAAGTGATCGCGACGACCACGGTTGATCTGGCGAATCTGGTCGAGCAGAACCGCTTTAGCCGTCAGCTTTACTATGCCCTGCATTCGTTTGAAATTATTATTCCTCCGCTGCGCGCGCGGCGTAACAGCATCCCTTCGCTGGTCTATAACCGGCTGAACGGCCTGAAAAAACGCTTTTCAACCAGCCTGAAGGTGGATGATGATGCGCTGGCGCAACTGGTAGCCTATTCCTGGCCGGGCAATGACTTCGAGCTGAACAGCGTCATCGAAAACATTGCTATCAGCAGCGATAACGGCCACATCCGCCTGAGTAATCTGCCGGAATATCTGTTTTCTGAACGCCCCGGCGTGGATACGACATCATCGCTGCTACCCGCCAGCCTGACGTTTACGGCTATCGAGAAAGAGGCGATTATCCATGCCGCCCGCGTCACCAGCGGACGGGTGCAGGAAATGTCTCATTTGCTGAACATTGGCCGCACTACGCTGTGGCGTAAGATGAAGCAGTACGACATCGACGCCAGCCAGTTCAAGCGCAAGCATCACGACTAGACCGGCTTTCGCTGGGGGCTCCCGGCGATATCCGCGAATTTTTCCGGGTTACAGCCCGCCCAACAGTTTGCAGCGTTCGCCCACAACCGAAATGGCATTGGGGCCGAAAAAGTTCACATTTGGCACCAGATAATCAAACACACGATAGCTCATAATAAGACCTTCCCGGGTTCGGATGAGCATTCAGAGAAACAGCGCAACGCAGTTTCTGCCAATAACATATCCTGCTACGATGTACAGGGCTGAGGCCGCGATGAATTATCGCGCGGCGGTAAATGTTTTATTTCGTGTTCTTTATTTTGTCGCTCTCAGGTATTAAGTCAACAGGATAAAAATTGCTCAATTGATAACGTAATTATCTTCCGAACGTATTTTTTTATTAATGTCATTCGACATGATCACACTTTTCTCTACAGACCATTATTTGTGTTTCATACTGAAACTCATATTTTTAGATGCGTATCAAACTGGAGCGTAATTAATTTTGTTTTTTCTCTCGGTGAACCCGGCACTGACCGCCTCCTCACCAGGCGTCGAATCCCCCACACTTGCTGCGCTTGTTGTCTCCATCCTTGCGGGCTATCTGGTTGATCTGTGGAGAGGAAGACGGATGGTGTTGTGACTCACCTCGAAACCTGGTTGAAAGAAAAGGATAAATTTAATGATTTCTTTGATATTAAGTTCAATCCAGGGGCATATTAGAGAGGTGTTTTTCAGATGGTTAATTTTAAGGATAAAAGTATGCCAGCAGTCATTGATAAAGCCTTAGATTTCATTAACGGTATGAATACATCCGCTTCAGTCCCACACCCAATGGATGAAAGTACAGCCAAGGGGATTTTTAAATATTTGAACGAGTTGGGGGTTCCGGCGAGAGCAGCAGATGTGGCAGCCCGAGGTGATCGGGAAGGGTGGAATGCCGGGTTTACGGAAAAATTGGTCGGGTGGGCTGAAAAAATTGCGTCAGGAGAACGGGTGCTTATTAAAAACCCTGAATATTTTTCTTTATATATGCGAGAGCAGCTTCGGGCGCTGGTATAAGCTGAGCGCGCGCAAAAAGATCTATCTGCCTCGATGCTCTCGCCTTCAATACGGGAGCATTTATTCCGGCCTCCCAGAAAAACAAAAGGACCTGCGATTTCTCGCAAGTCCTTGATATCTGGTGGCCCCTGCTGGACTTGAACCAGCGACCAAGCGATTATGAGTCGCCTGCTCTAACCACTGAGCTAAGGGGCCGTGGCGGTGGATTATAAAGTAACTCCGTGTTGCAATCCAGCCATAACCGTACGGATGCTGTTTTTATAAACAACGTATTTTCAATCCGTTATACTTTCAGCCTGATGTATCGTTCAGGAGTTAATATGGTTAAGGACATACTGGCGCGGGAGCTGAGAGTGGTATTTTGCGGCATCAATCCCGGCCTCTCTTCTGCGGGGACAGGGTTCCCGTTCGCGCATCCTGCCAACCGTTTCTGGAAGGTAATCCACCTTGCCGGATTTACCGGGCGTCAACTGAAACCGGAAGAGGCGCAGCATCTGCTGGATTTCCGCTGTGGCGTTACCAAATTTGTCGACAGGCCTACCGTGCAGGCGAACGAAGTTAAGCTTCAGGAGATGCGTAGCGGCGGCCATAAGCTCATTGAGAAGATTGAGCACTATCAACCTGCGGCGTTGGCGATTCTGGGCAAGCAGGCGTTTGAGCAGGGATTTAGCCAGCGCGGCGCGCAGTGGGGAAAACAGACGATGACCATTGGCGATACGCAGATCTGGGTGTTGCCGAATCCCAGCGGCTTAAATCGCATCAGGACGGAAAAGCTGGTGGAGGCGTATCGGGAACTTGATGAATCGCTGGTGGTTGATGGGCTGTAAGCGGTAAAAAAAACGCCACCTTGCGGTGGCGTTGATGCTTATGCGGCGAGATTAATCATCCAGGAAGCTACGCAGCACTTCAGAACGGCTCGGGTGACGCAATTTACGCAGCGCCTTCGCTTCGATCTGACGGATACGTTCGCGGGTAACGTCAAACTGTTTACCCACTTCTTCCAGCGTATGGTCGGTGTTCATATCGATACCGAAACGCATACGCAGCACTTTTGCTTCACGCGCCGTCAGGCCAGCCAGCACGTCGTGCGTTGCGGCACGCAGGCTCTCGGTGGTGGCAGAGTCCAGCGGCAGCTCGAGGGTGGTATCCTCGATGAAATCCCCCAGATGCGAATCTTCATCGTCGCCGATCGGCGTTTCCATGGAGATAGGCTCTTTGGCGATCTTCAGCACTTTACGGATCTTGTCTTCCGGCATCAGCATGCGCTCGGCCAGCTCTTCTGGCGTCGGCTCGCGACCCATTTCTTGCAGCATCTGGCGGGAGATACGGTTGAGTTTGTTGATGGTCTCAATCATATGCACCGGAATACGGATGGTGCGCGCCTGATCCGCGATAGAGCGGGTGATCGCCTGACGAATCCACCAGGTGGCATAGGTGGAGAATTTGTAACCACGACGGTATTCGAACTTGTCTACCGCTTTCATCAGACCGATGTTGCCTTCCTGAATCAGATCCAGGAATTGCAGACCACGGTTGGTGTATTTTTTGGCGATAGAGATAACCAGACGCAAGTTCGCTTCAACCATCTCTTTCTTCGCACGGCGGGCTTTCGCTTCGCCGATGGACATGCGGCGGTTGATGTCTTTTACCTGCTCGATGGTCAGGCCGGTTTCTTCTTCAATCTGTTGCAGTTTTTGCAGGCTGCGCTGAACGTCTTCAGTGACATCGTGCAGCTTTTCGGACCACGGCTTGTTCATCGCAATGGCGGCATTGAACCAGGTTTCGCTGGTTTCGTTGCCGGTGAACAGGGTGATGAAGTTTTTCTTCGGCATTTTGCACTGCTCAACGCAGAGCTTCATGATCAGGCGTTCTTGCGTGCGAACGCGATCCATCATGACGCGCATGCTGTTCACCAGGTAGTCGAACTGCTTCGGCACCAGGCGGAACTGCTTAAACACTTCAGACAGCTTCAGAATTTCGGTCTGCGCATCGGCGTGGCTGCGACCTTTCGCTTTGATGGTGTCACGGGTGACTTCGTACTGCGTACGCAGCTCTGCGAATTTTTCGCGCGCCAGTTCCGGGTCGATGCTGTTGTCGTCATCGCTGCTGTCGTCGTCTTCTTCTTCGTCTTCATCATCGTCGTCGTCCATCTCTTCCTGAGAGAGTTCAGAACCGACGTGCGTGGCGGTAGGCGCCATATCTTCTTCAGCGTTCGGGTCAACAAAGCCGGTGATCAGATCTGACAGGCGAGCTTCTTCGGCTTCAACGCGATCGTACTGTTCAAGCAGATAAGTAATCGCTTCCGGGTATTCGGCAACGGAGCATTGAACCTGGTTGATCCCGTCTTCGATACGTTTAGCGATGTCGATTTCGCCTTCACGGGTTAACAGTTCAACCGTACCCATCTCACGCATGTACATGCGTACCGGGTCAGTGGTACGACCGATTTCAGATTCAACACTGGATAAAACTTGAGCAGCAGCTTCTTCCGCGTCTTCGTCGGTGTTGTTGGTGTTTTCAGCAAGCAGCAGATCATCGGCATCCGGTGCTTCTTCCATCACCTGAATACCCATGTCGTTGATCATTTGGATGATGTCTTCGATTTGATCTGAATCGACGATATCTTCCGGCAGATGGTCATTGACCTCGGCATAGGTCAGATAGCCTTGCTCCTTACCACGGGTGACAAGAAGCTTCAGCTGTGACTGCGGGTTTTGCTCCATAAGACGGTATCCACACTTATTTCGTTTGATTGGTGTCGGCGGTGTATCTGCCAACCTTTAAAGCGAGGGCGTACTTATATTTTTGCCGCTGCCTCTCAGTGCGGCTGTCGGGGGCTTCCCGATCGCTATTCGGCACTTAAGCCGTTAAATACGTCATCCTTCAAGTTGTCTCTGCGTTAGCTGCGTTCTCTTGCTGCCTTAATACAACTTGAATGGTTTTGTCTATCAATTCATTTTTTGGCCAGTTCCTGGTTCAGCGTCCAGAGTTCCCGGCGTTCTTCGTTGCTTAAACCGTGTGTGCGATCGCGAGCAATCAACTCTTCCTGGCGCAGCTTAAGCATCGAATCAAACATATGGTTGAGTGAGTCGGTGAAGGTTTTTTCAGCAATGTCCTTATCAGCTATATCGTCCCACATCGACAATTTTTCAAGGGTCGCAGCACTATTTGTGCCGCGATAATGTTCTAAAAGTTGGCCGGTGGTCAGACCTGGTTGAGACAAACAAGTGTTGACCAGTTCTTCAAATAAGCCAAGCCCGGGCAGCTTTTTTTGATCCAGACCGCCTAGCGGTGGTACTAACGGCGCCAAATCCGGGTTTTGTACCAGTAACCCTATAAGTATACGCATGGTCGTGCGTTTTAGCTGCGGAGCAGGGCGTACCGTGCCACTTTCTGCCTGTTTTGGCATTAAGCGGTCAAGCTGGCTATCGTCAAAGATGCCTAATTTCAGCCCCAGCATCTGTCGTAGCTGGATCCTGTGCGTATCTCCGGGAACCTGGTTAATCAGCGGCAGCGCCAGCGCGGCAAGCTGCGTACTTCCATCCGGCGTACTCAAATCAACCTGCGGCAAGAGGCTATTGAAGAGAAACAGAGAGAGCGGCAGAGCCTGCTCCATCCGTGCTTCGAATGCTTCTTTGCCCTCTTTACGCACCAGCGTATCCGGGTCTTCGCCATCAGGCAGGAACATAAAGCGCAACTGCCGTCCGTCGGTGATATAGGGCATTGCCGTTTCAAGCGCTCGCCATGCCGCATCACGTCCGGCCCGATCGCCGTCATAACAGCAAATCACATTGTTAGTCGCCCGGAATAACATGTGGATATGGTCAGCTGTTGTCGATGTCCCCAACGATGCCACGGCGTAGTTAATGTCGTACTGCGCCAGCGCGACAACGTCCATATAGCCTTCAACAACAAGCAGTCGCTGCGGTTCAGCGTTATGTTGCTGAGCTTCATAAAGGCCATACAGCTGTCGACCTTTATGGAAAATATCGGTTTCCGGGGAGTTCAGGTATTTCGGCGTATCGTTACCGAGTACGCGACCACCAAAACCAATCACCCGTCCTCGTTTATCGCGAATCGGGAACATCACCCGATTACGGAAACGATCGTAGGTTCTGCCCTGGTCATTGTTGACCAGCATTCCGGCATCCAGTAACAGCGCTCTGTTGTCGCTATTATTACCGAAACGTTTTAATGCGTTATCCCAGCCTGGCGGAGCGAAACCAATCGCGAAGCGTTGAACGATTTCAGCGCTAAGGCCGCGTTTTTGCAGATATTGGCGCGCAGGCTCTGCTGTGGGGTGGGCGAGCGACTGTTGATAAAACGCATTCAGCCCGTCCATTAACTGATAGAGGTTTTGCCGTTGGTGGCGCTCTATCTGGCTAAGACCTGTCCCTGCTTCGTAGGGAATTTCCAGGTTGTGCATTGCAGCCAGTTCTTCGACGGTTTCCACGAAATCGAGCTTGTCGTAGTTCATGAGGAAATCGATCGCGTTGCCGTGTGCGCCGCAGCCAAAGCAGTGGTAAAACTGTTTTTCACCGTTCACGGTGAAAGAGGGGGTTTTTTCGTTATGGAACGGACAGCACGCGTGAAAATTCTTGCCCTGCTTTTTCAGCTTCACCCGCGCATCGATCAGATCGATGATGTCGGTGCGTGCCAGCAGGTCATTGATAAATACGCGTGGGATTCGTCCAGCCATATGCCCCTTTTATACACTTCATCTTTCAGGCGCCGCTTTGCCGCATCCTGAATGATTTTGTATATATGCCAATGCATAAACGAAAATAAGCCGCGCATTCCTTTCGGAAGCACGGCCTTACAACTACAACTCGGTCTGAATCGAGAGCTTACGCCCTCAACGCATTAGTACAGACGAGTGCGGCGTGCGTTTTCGCGAGCCAGTTTCTTCGCGTGACGTTTCACTGCTGAAGCTTTAGCGCGCTTACGTTCGGTAGTCGGTTTTTCATAGAACTCACGACGACGAACTTCCGCCAGAACACCTGCTTTTTCACAGGAACGCTTGAAGCGACGCAGAGCTACGTCGAACGGCTCGTTTTCACGTACTTTAATTACCGGCATGTGCCTCTCACCTTTGATTAAATCGGTTTGCCGCTGGCATCAGCGCCAGCTTATTTCAAAATGGTGCGGAATTTTACTGCAATTGCTGCTGCTTTGTAAAGCACCGACGCCTTTTTTGAAAGGGACTTTTATAAGGGTGAGGAGTATACACGAGGCTGTCGCCAGGGGCGAACAAAGTTTTACATCAACCCGCATTGGCCCTACACTGCGCGGTATCAGAGTGAGGTAAAACAAGTCATGCGTGTACTGGGTATTGAGACATCCTGCGATGAAACCGGCATCGCTATTTACGACGACGAAAAAGGTCTGTTAGCCAACCAATTGTATAGTCAGGTGAAATTGCACGCTGACTACGGCGGCGTAGTGCCTGAACTGGCCTCGCGCGACCACGTACGCAAGACCGTGCCGCTGATCCAGGCGGCGTTGAAAGAGTCGGGTCTGACGGCGAAAGAGATTGATGCCGTGGCCTATACCGCAGGGCCGGGTCTGGTGGGGGCGCTGCTGGTCGGCGCGACCGTTGGCCGTTCGCTGGCGTTTGCCTGGAATGTTCCGGCGATTCCGGTACACCATATGGAAGGGCACCTGCTGGCGCCGATGCTGGAAGACAATCCGCCGGAATTTCCGTTCGTGGCGCTGCTGGTCTCCGGCGGTCATACCCAACTTATCAGCGTGACCGGGATTGGTCAGTATGCGCTGTTAGGCGAATCCATTGACGATGCGGCCGGTGAAGCGTTTGATAAAACCGCCAAACTGCTGGGACTGGATTACCCTGGCGGCCCGATGCTGTCGAAAATGGCGGCGCAGGGCACCGCAGGGCGTTTTGTCTTTCCGCGTCCGATGACCGACCGTCCTGGGCTGGATTTCAGCTTCTCCGGGCTGAAAACGTTCGCCGCAAACACTATCCGCAGCAACGGTGATGATGAACAGACCCGCGCCGATATTGCCCGTGCGTTTGAAGATGCGGTGGTGGATACGCTGATGATCAAGTGTAAGCGAGCGCTGGATCAGACCGGCTTTAAGCGTCTGGTGATGGCCGGCGGGGTGAGCGCCAACCGCACGCTGCGTGCGAAGCTGGCGGAAATGATGCAAAAACGGCGTGGCGAAGTGTTCTACGCGCGGCCAGAGTTTTGCACCGATAACGGCGCGATGATCGCCTACGCCGGTATGGTGCGCTTCAAAGCCGGCGCAACGGCGGATTTAGGCGTGAGCGTGCGTCCTCGCTGGCCGCTGGCGGAGCTGCCTGCGGCGTGATTTTTTGCCCGGTGGCGGCTTCGCTTACCGGGCTTACAATACCGTAGACCGGGTCAGGCGAAGCCGCCTCCCGGCGATAAAAAACGCTACACCCGCAACATCCCTTTATCTTCCAGAAACGCAATAATCGTCGCCAGGCCGTCACCGGCTTTCAGGTTGGTAAACGCCCACGGCCGATCCCCGCGCATGCGCATTGTATCGCGCGCCATTACCTCCAGCGACGCGCCCACATACGGCGCCAGATCCGTTTTGTTGATCACCAGAAAATCGGATTTGGTAATCCCCGGCCCGCCTTTACGCGGGATCTTCTCGCCTTCGGCCACGTCGATCACATAGATCGTCAGATCGGCCAGCTCCGGGCTGAAGGTGGCGCTCAGGTTATCGCCGCCGCTCTCGACAAAGATCAGATCCAGGTTGCCGAATGTCTCGCTTAATGCTTCCACCGCCGCCAGGTTCATTGAGGCGTCTTCGCGAATGGCGGTATGCGGACAACCGCCGGTTTCCACGCCGACAATCCTTTCCGGCGCCAGTGCGCCCGCTTCGGTAAGAATGCGCTGATCCTCTTTGGTATAAATATCGTTAGTCACCACCGCCAGTTGATACGTATCGCGCATCGCTTTGCATAACGCTTCCAGCAGGGCGGTTTTACCGGAACCCACCGGACCGCCCACGCCGACGCGCAGGGGATGTTTATAGTTGTTCATCGTGTCTCCTCAGGAGCGAAATAATCGGCAATATTGTGTTTCGTGACGGGCAGAAGCGATGGCGGACAGCGGCGTGGATGAGCCCAGATCCGCATCCGGGCGAGCCAGCGCCTGCGCCATACCCTGCGCGTAATGGTCGCAAAGCGAAAGAATGAGCTGCTGCGCCGCCTGTTGTCCGAAGGGCACCAGTTTCACCCCCGCCATCACCGCGCTTTCTAACCAGCTGTAGCCGAGGCTTAACGCCAGATCCGTCAGCGGGATGCGCCAGCGCACGCCCAGCCACGCCATACCGCAGAGCTGGCTGTTGGCAAAAAGTGGACGCCACGTCTGCGGGCAGTCCGGCACCCAGTCCACCACCAGGCGTGTAAACGCCGCCCCCCGGCTGCGCTCTTCTTCGCGCAGTTCCCGGGTTTCCCGACAGGCCAGCAGATATGCGCTCCAGCGGCGAGCGGCGGTAACGTCATTCCGTTCACAGGCGTGGTACAACCGGGCGAAAATCGGCAGGTCGACGGTAAAAAAGTTCTGCTCCAGCTGTTGCGTTTGCCAGTGCGCAAAGTCTTCCGCGTTTTTCACCCAGCCGATCTCCACCGCCCACTCCAGCCCCTGAGACCAGGTAAACGATCCCACCGGTAAACTGCTGCTGGCGAGCTGCATCAGGCGCAGCCGTTGTCTGGCGTCAGTCATCAGTGGGCGTGGCCGTGGTGATGGCCGTGAGATTCGCTGGCATATGCCCCCGCCTCCGGTTCAAAGGGCAGATGCGCGAAAGTCACCTCTAAGCTGAACTGGCGCAGCATGTCGTCGAGTACGTGATCGTGGTGATAGCGCAGCTCGTCAGGCAGAATTTGCAGCGGAACGTGGCGGTTGCCCAGGTGGTAGCAGGCTTTGGCGAGCAGGAACGGATCGGAGCAGCGCACGACCGAAACGGCTTCGTTTGCGGCGATGATCTCCACCACCTCTGCGCCATCTTCCGTGCTCAGGCGATCGCCGCCGCGTAACAGCAAACCGCGCGGCAGCAGTAAACCGGCTTCGCGTCCGTCGCCCAGCACTACCTTCGCCCGGCTTTTGACGCGGACATCAATGGGGAGCGTCAGCGTTGCCGTGACGGCGGCGGGCGTTTCAATACGTTGCGTCAGATACAGCATGTCGTCTCCTCAAAATAAAAAATAACGCTGGGCCATCGGCAACACGTCTGCCGGTTCGCTGGTGATCGGCTCACCGTCAATGCGCACCTCGTAAGTCTGGGCGTCAACGGTGATGTTGGGTTGCAGGCTATTGTGGATCATGTCGGCTTTTTTTACCGTCCGGCAGCCTTTCACGACGGCGGTGGCGCTGCGTAAGTTGAGCTGCTGCGCAATGCCGTTTTCAACCGCAGCCTGAGAAAGAAAGGTCAGGCGACAGTGATGACGCGCCGCGCCAAGCGCGCCAAACATCGGCCGGTAATGCACCGGTTGCGGTGTGGGAATCGAGGCGTTGATATCACCCATCGGCGCGCAGACGATCATCCCGCCTTTAATGAGTGTTGCGGGTTTTACGCCAAAAAAGGCCGGAGACCAGAGCACCAGATCCGCCAGCTTTCCCGCCTCAACAGAACCGACCTCATGGGCGATGCCGTGGGTTAGCGCCGGGTTTATCGTGTACTTGGCGATGTAGCGTTTTACGCGCTGGTTGTCGTTATCGCCCGTCTCCTCCGCTAACGGGCCGCGTTGTACTTTCATCCGGTGCGCCACCTGCCAGGTTCGCAGAATGACTTCGCCCACCCGTCCCATCGCCTGGGAATCCGACGAGGTCAGGGAAAAGGCGCCGAGATCGTGCAGCACATCTTCGGCGGCGATGGTTTCCCGACGAATACGCGACTCGGCAAACGCCACATCTTCGGCGATATCCGGGTCGAGATGGTGGCAGACCATCAGCATATCGAGATGCTCGTCAATGGTGTTGACGGTATAAGGCAGCGTCGGGTTGGTGGAGGAGGGGAGGATATGGGGATGCGCGCAGGCGGTGATAATATCCGGGGCGTGACCGCCGCCCGCCCCTTCGGTGTGAAAGGTATGGATCGTGCGATCGCCAATTGCCGCCAGCGTGTCCTCGACGAAACCGGACTCGTTTAACGTGTCGCTGTGCAGCGCGACCTGAATATCCATCTCTTCAGCCACGGTCAGCGCACAGTCGATCGCCGCAGGCGTCGCGCCCCAGTCCTCGTGGATCTTCAGGCCGATCGCGCCGGCGGCAATCTGCTCACGCAGCGCGTCCGGGTTCGAGCCATTCCCTTTGCCGAGAAAACCGATATTCACTGGCAGGCTGTCCGCCGCTTGCAACATGCGGGCGATGTACCACGGGCCAGGCGTGCAGGTGGTGGCATTGGTGCCCGCCGCTGGGCCGGTGCCGCCGCCAATCATGGTCGTCACGCCAGAAACCAGCGCCTCTTCCGCCTGCTGCGGACAGATCCAGTGAATATGCGTGTCCACGCCGCCTGCGGTAACGATCTTTCCTTCGCCGGCGATCGCCTCCGTGCCGACGCCAATCGGGATCGTCACGTTGGGCTGAATATCCGGGTTACCGGCTTTGCCGATGGCGAAGATCCTGCCGTCTTTGATGCCGATGTCCGCTTTGACGATCCCCCAGTGATCGACGATCAGCGCGTTGGTGATCACCAGATCCACACACGCGCGAGCACGCATTTGCCCCTGGCCCATACCGTCGCGGATCACTTTACCGCCGCCGAATTTCACCTCTTCGCCGTAGGCCGTGAGATCGTTTTCGACTTCGATCCACAGTTCGGTATCCGCCAGACGCACCCGGTCACCGGTCGTCGGGCCAAACATGTCGGCATAAGCCTGCCGGGAAATCTCAGTCATTGTCTGCCTCCAGAGAGCCCATTACCTCGCCGCGAAAACCAAAAATACGCTGTGCCCCGGCGACGCGCACCAGTTCGACCTCGCGTTTTTGCCCCGGCTCAAAACGCACTGCCGTGCCTGCGGGGATGTTCAGGCGAAAACCGCGTGCGGCTTGCCTGTCAAAGCGTAATGCGGGATTGACTTCGTAAAAGTGATAGTGCGATCCGACCTGAACCGGGCGATCGCCATGATTCTCAACCACGATCGTGCAGGTTTCTCTGCCTGTATTGATCGCGATGTTTCCCGTGGAGATCCTGTATTCGCCTGGAATCATGGTTCCTCCTTTATACGATCGGGTTATGAACGGTGACCAGTTTCGAGCCGTCTGGAAAGGTGGCTTCAACCTGAATATCCGGGATCATTTCCGGCACGCCCTCCATCACCTGATCGCGGGTCAACACATGGCGACCGTCTTCCATCAGTGACGCCACGCTTTTGCCGTCGCGGGCGCCTTCCATAATGAAAGCGCTGATCAGCGCCACCGATTCCGGGTAGTTCAGCTTTAGTCCGCGCGCCAGACGACGCTCCGCCACCAGCGCGGCGGTAAAGAGCAACAGCTTGTCTTTTTCTCTGGGAGTCAGTTCCATAGTGATTCTCTTATGTCTGCCAGATACGGGGCAGGAGTGGCGGTTTTTGGGTCAGTTGTGGTCGTAAGGATTGCCAGACGGCGCGCATAACGCGCTGGATAAGCAGGTTGTCGTGCCCGAGAAAGCGCAGGGCCAGCAGTGAATCAATCAGCGTCGCGCCAGCGTAGTCGCCGAGGGGGGCAATTTGCTCGCGTACGCCGTCCAGCATCTTTTCCGTGGCGGGATAACAGAGCAGCATACCGCTCCAGGGATGTCTGGCGACGGTGTGCAGGTTTCCTCCCTCAAGATGAAGCCTTTCTATTAATAGCGGCGTACCGTCCCGCCATACTTCCAGGCGGTTGCGCAGCGTGCCGTGGCTGAAGGTCTCCTGCATCACCGGTCGCCCCAGACAGAGCAGATCCCAGGCCAGCAGCCGGCTCTCTTGCGCCAGATGAAAGACCGACTGGATGTTAGCGTTCGCGCCGGGAAAAAGGATCGTATCTTGCGGCAGCCACTCCAGCGTGGCCTGTGGGGCGAGATAAAAATCCTGCCGCAGCTGCGCCTGAGGGCCGCGACTGCGGTAAAACTTCCCTGCGCCAGGCTGGGTGATTAACGCATGGCTGTCTGTTGCAAGCGTGGCGGAAATCGTGAGTTCATCGCCCCCGACAATACCGCCCGGCGGATGAAGCAAATAGAGGTGGCAAACGTCGTCTTCCGGGTAAAACGGACGCTGTACCGTCAGCGGGCCGACGTGTCGCGCCGAAGTGAGCACTGTTTTATGCGCGGCGCGGGTAAACCGCAGATCCAGTTCGGCCTGCCAGCCCCGTGTGAGAGTCTTGTGCGCAACGGTGTCCAGAGCGTTTCCCTTATCAGCGTGAGGGGAGTGCATACAAAAAAGTATGCCTCAGCGCATCGGGAAAACGGTCATACGAGAAGCTTATGGAAAAAAGAGGCGGCGTCATGCCGCCCCAACGAGGTTTACAGCAAAACGAGAGGCATCCAGACAAGGCCGGTTATTACCAGCAGAACCAGGAAGATCAGGCCAAAAATAGCGCCCAGCCGCCAGTAATCCACCGTCGGCAGATAACCGCTACCGTAGTAGATGGGGCTTGGGCCGGTCGCATAGGGGGTGAGAATGCTGCCCAGACCAATGGCGGCGCCGACCATCAGGCAAAACACCGGTAAGGGGATGTCCGGCATCGCCAGCGCGGCGGCAATCATCATCGGCGCCAGCGCGGAGGTATAAGCGGTGGCGCTGGCAAAAAAGTAGCGTAACAGATAAAACACCACGATGAGCGCGACCATCACCATCATCGGCGAATAGCCGCTTAGCCCGTTTGCCAGCAGTTTGCCAAACCAGGTGATAAAGCCGGTATTGTTCAGTCCGGTGGCGAGCGTAATCAGCGAAGCCAGCCAGAAGAAAACGTTCCATGCCGCTTTATTGCTGACGATGTCATCCCAGGAGATGATGCGTAATACCAGCATCAATGCCACCACGCTGTAACCGACCATTGCGGCATCAATGTAATCGCCGCCGAAGATCCACAGCACCAGCGCGCCGACCATCAGCACCAGCATCTTTTTCTCGCGCGAGCAGAGCGGGCCCATCTCCTTTAGCTCAGCTTCCGCCCAGCGCGGCACCTGGTCGCCCGATTTCAGCACCGGCGGATACAGCACGTAGGCCAGCCACGGAACCAGCAAGACCAGCAGAATGCTTAGCGGCAGCATTCCTGAGAACCAGTCGCCCCAGCTTAGCGCCGTATGGGATGCGCTTTTCATTAGGCCAATCAGCAACAGGTTAGGCGCCATCGCCGTCAGGAAAATGGCGCTGGTAACGCAGTCGGCGGTGATGCCCATCCACATAATATACGAGCCAATGGAGCGGGAACTGGCGTCGTTAGGCTGCGAGTTATAGAGCGGCGGCAGGTTGCGGATAATCGGGTAGATGATCCCGGCGCCGCGCGCGGAGTTAGACGGCGTGACCGGGGCGAGAATCAGCTCGGAAAACATCACCGCATAGCCAAGAAACAGCGTGCGATGGCCCATCTTCTTCACCAGCATCAGCGCAATTCGCCGACCGAGACCGGTTTTTTCATAGCCGGTGCCAAACATAAAGGCGGCGAAAATCAGCCAGATAACCGAGTTAGAAAAACCAGACACCGCCCACGAGAGGGCTTTGGCGGTAAATTTGAAGCCTTCCTGCGCGAGCTGATCGGGGCTGAACAGCAGCCACGGCGACAGAACGGCAATGATCGAAATCCCGATCATCGCCACGACCGCGCCCGGTACAGGTTCCAGAATGAGTCCCACAATGACGCCGGTAAAGACCGCAAAATAGAGCCAGGTGTGGCTCTCAAGACCGGTGGGGACGGGCAAAACAGCAATAATGGCGATGACCACCAGTGGAGCCAGGTATCGCCACCAACCAGATAAAGGTGCCATTGTCGTATCCCTGAGAAAAGGGAGAGGCGTAGCGCCTCTCCTGAAGGGTTATTTGATGTAGTGCACGTACTCGCAGATTTCGTCAACGATGGGACCGCGACGCTCGGCGAACTGTTTTTTGTTGTCGGCGATCAGGTTGTTGCCGTGGGTATCGATAGAGACAATCAGCGGCCCGAACTCTTTCACCCGGCAAACCCACAGCGATTCCGGCATGCCGAGTTCCGTCCAGTGCACCTCTTCTATCTCTTCGACTTGGGTTGCCGCCAGCACCGCGCAGCCAGCCGGGAAGATGACGTGCAGCGCTTTGAATTTCTGGCAGCCTTCTTCGGTCAGCGGCCCCATACCGCCTTTTCCGACCACCAGCTTCACGCCGGTCTGCTCAATGAACTCTTTTTCAAAGGCTTCCATACGCATGCTGGTGGTCGGGCCGACGGAGACCATCTCCCATTTATCACCGTTTTTACGCACAATCGGCCCGGCGTGGAAAATCGCTTTGCCATTGAGATCGTAAGGAATGGGGCGCTTGAGTTCGATCAGACGGCGGTGACAAACGTCGCGACAGGTCACCAGCGTTCCGGTCAGGTAGATCACATCGCCAACGCGGATATCTTCCAGGTCTTCGGCTTTGATCGGGGTAGTGAGGATCTTTTTCATAACGCGCTCCGGGTGTGGGACAGGTTTTCGAAGGAGAGGTCAGAATGAACCAGCAGCGTACCGCGACGGTGCGCCCAGCAGCCGGTGGAGACGGCCACGCCAATGGTTGACGGATGACGGGCGGCGGATTCGATGTGTACGCCCATCACCGAGCTGTTGCCGGTCAGCCCTTGTGGGCCGATTCCCAGGCGGTTTAGCCCTTCTTCCAGCCGCAGCTCAAGCTCTGCCGCCTTTGGATTCGGATGACGGGTGCCTATCGGGCGCAGAATCGCTTTGCGGGAAAGCACGGCGGCGGTTTCGACGGAGGTTGCGATGCCCACGCCGACCAGTACCGGCGGACAGGCATTGACCGCCAGCGTGGAGATGTTTTCAAAGACGAATTTCACCACGCCTTCGTAGCCTTCGGAAGGCATCAGCACTTTGGAACGCCCCGGCAGCGTGCAACCGCCGCCCGCCATATAAACTTCAATTTCCGCATCGTCGCCATCAGGAATAATCTCCCAGGTGACCCACGGCACGCCGCTGCCGGTGTTTTTGCCGGTATTCACTTCGTCGAAAATTTCGACCGCGTTATGGCGTAGCGGCGCTTTTACGGTGGCGTCTTCCACGGCCTGCTTAAGAATACTTTGCAGTTCGCCCAGCAGCGGGAAGCGGGAACCGACCTTCACGAAGAACATAATTTCACCCGTGTCCTGGCAGGCCGGGCGGTTCAGGTCGATTGCTTTTTGCATGTTATCGAACATCGTGTGATAGATAATGTTTCCCATCGATGAGGTTTCGGCATCACGCAGCTGTTTTAATTTATCGACGACGTCGTCGGGCATTCGGGTGGAGATCATGGCGGTAAAATTAGCGACAATATCCGTCAACGTAGTAACCGCATTTTGGTTATTTTTATTGCTCATCATATCAACTCCAGTTCTTTTATTAATCTGGAAATAAATTCTCTGGAGTAAACTACCACTAAATGTGTGGTTTTATATTTTTTGTCACTGTGTATATGCAATTAACAGTTCGTGAATCACACTACAGAAAGGTGATGAAAATTGAGCAAAGGCAGGGTTTAACGACGTTAAGAGATTTACACTGCGCGTATTAAAATCACGGATAACCGACAGATGCTGAACAACTATCCCTTAGCCAAAGACCTACAGGTTTTGGTTGAAATTGTCCATACGGGAAGCTTTAGCGCGGCAGCAGCGGCGCTGGGGCAAACGCCCGCGTTCGTGACGAAACGGATTCAGATTCTTGAGACAACCCTTGCCACCACGCTGCTGAACCGCTCGGCAAGGGGTGTTGCGCTGACGGAAAGCGGGCAACGCTGCTATGAACATGCGCTGAAGCTCCTCACGCACTATCAGCGGCTGGTGGATGAGGTGACGCAAATTAAAACGCGCCCGGAGGGAATGATTCGCATTGGCTGTAGTTTTGGTTTTGGCCGCAGTTATATTGCACCTGCCATTACCGACCTGATGCGCAATTATCCTGAATTACAGGTTCACTTTGAACTCTTCGATCGGCAAATTGATTTGGTACAGGATAATATCGATCTGGATATTCGGATTAACGATGAAATTCCTGATTATTATATTGCGCATTTGTTAACAAAGAATAAAAGAATATTATGCGCGTCTCCCGCATATCTCCAGAAATATCCTGAGCCAAAAACCTTACAAGAATTAAGCGGTCATGATTGTCTGGTGACAAAAGAACGGGATATGACCCACGGCATATGGGAACTGGGGAACGGGCAAGAGAAAAAATCAGTGAAAGTAACCGGACACCTCTCTTCCAATAGCGGTGAAATTGTTTTGCAGTGGGCGCTGGAGGGCAAAGGGATCATGCTGCGTTCAGAGTGGGATGTGCAGCCGTTTCTGGCGAGCGGTAAACTGGTGAGGGTATTGCCGGAGTATGCGCAGAGCGCCAATATCTGGGCGGTCTATCAGGAACCGCTGTACCGCAGCGTAAAGTTACGGGTATGTGTGGAGTTTCTGGCGGCATGGTGCCAGAAGCGACTCGGCAAGCCAGACGAGGGATATCAGGTGGCGTGGTGAAGCAATCTGTAGGCCGGATAAGACGCTTTGCGTCGCCATCCGGCGATGCGTATGTGCCTGATGGCGGCTTCGCCTTACCTGGCCTACGGCGTGGTGCAAAAAACTACTGCGGATCTTTCTCGCGCTTCTTCTTGAGTTTCGTCCAGATCTTCGTCTCCTGACGACGCCACAGGCGCTGGATGTTGTCATGGTGGCGCAGCAAAATCAGGCAAGACAGCATAGAGACCGGGAAGGTGAACTGGGGTTTAAACCACCACACGTAGAATGGCGCAATCAGCGCGCTGACGATCGCGCCCAATGACGAGTAACCGCTCAGTAAGACGGTCAGCAGCCAGGTGCCCGCCATCACGCCAGTTAAGTCCCAGCCGATGGGCGCGATCGCGCCGAATGCGGTCGCGACGCCTTTCCCGCCTTTGAAGCCAAAAAAGACCGGCCAGATGTGCCCCAGACAGGCGGCGATGGCAATCAGGCCCAGCCAGAAAGGGGTTACACCTAATGCATAAGCGCCCCAGACCGGCAGCATGCCTTTGAGGACGTCGAAAATCAGTACCGCTACGGCTGCTCCCTTGCCCCCTATGCGTAACACATTGGTCGCGCCAGGGTTACCGGAGCCACTCTGACGCGGGTCGGGTAAACCTGCAATGCGGCAGACCAGAATGGCACTGGAAATTGAGCCGCAGAGGTACGCGAAGAGGATCATTCCAGGCGCGATTGCACTCATAAGCTGTTCCGTTTTGAAAATGTCGTGTTAAACGCTACTTCTGTGGATAATACGCATATTTCGCCGGAAGTGGTATCCGGGTTAGCCAAAAAGCAGGCAGGTCGTGATGGATATTGTATTTATAGAGCAACTTTCGGTAATCACCACTATCGGTGTTTACGACTGGGAGCAAACTATCGAACAGAAACTGGTGTTCGATATCGAAATGGCGTGGGACAACCGTAAGTCAGCCAGAAGCGACGACGTTGCGGATTGTCTGAGCTATGCCGACATTGCCGATACGGTAGTCAGCCATGTGGAGGGCGGCCGTTTTGCGTTAGTCGAACGCGTAGCGGAAGAGGTGGCAGATCTGCTGCTCAGCCGCTTTAACTCTCCGTGGGTGCGCATCAAGCTCAGTAAGCCCGGCGCCGTAGCGCGTGCGGCGAATGTTGGCGTTATCATTGAGCGTGGCAATAATCTGAAAGAAAATAATTAACTTCATAGTTTTTAAACCAAACGGCGATATATGGGTCTTAAAGCTGGAGTCATAACTGCTGTTCGTTTTTTTTGATTTAGGGGTTTATTGATGAGCGATATACACTCGCTGCTGGTGGCGGCAATTTTGGGTGTGGTCGAAGGATTGACGGAGTTTTTGCCCGTCTCCAGCACGGGCCATATGATCATTGTCGGTCACCTGTTGGGTTTTGAAGGCGATACGGCAGAGACGTTTGAGGTGGTAATTCAGCTGGGATCGATCCTGGCGGTGGTGGTGATGTTCTGGCGGCGTTTGTTCGGCCTGATCGGCATTCACTTTGGCAAACAACCGCATGAAGGCACCGGAAAAGGGCGCCTGACGTTAGGGCATATTGTGCTGGGGATGATCCCGGCAGTGGTGCTGGGCCTGGTGTTCCATGACACCATTAAGTCTTTGTTTAATCCCGTCAACGTGATGTATGCGCTGGTCGTGGGCGGTCTGCTGCTGATTGCCGCGGAATGCCTGAAGCCGAAAGAGCCGCGCGCGCCGGGCCTGGACGATATGACGTATCGTCAGGCGTTTATGATTGGCTGCTTCCAGTGTCTGGCGCTGTGGCCGGGCTTTTCCCGTTCCGGCGCGACCATTTCCGGTGGGATGTTGATGGGGGTGAGTCGCTATGCCGCATCGGAATTCTCATTCCTGCTGGCCGTTCCGATGATGATGGGCGCGACGGCGTTGGATCTCTACAAGAGCTGGTCGTTCCTGACGGTGGGAGATATCCCCATGTTCGCCGTGGGATTTGTGACTGCGTTCATTGTGGCGCTGATCGCCATCAAAACCTTCCTGCAATTGATTAAGCGTATCTCGTTCATTCCGTTTGCGATTTACCGCTTTATCGTGGCTGCTGCGGTCTACGTTGTTTTCTTCTGATAACGCTTGATGCCGGATGGCGGCGTTTACGCCTTATCCGGCCTACGGTTCGATTTTGTTGTCGGATGGCGGCGTAAATGCCTTATCCGGCCTACGGTTCGATTTTGTTGCCGGATGGCGGCGTTTACGCCTTATCCGGCTTGCGGTTCGATTTTGTAGGCCGGATAAGCGGAGCGCCATCCGGCAACAAAACGGTGAGCTTACGCCTCGGGTTTCGGGCAACGCCGTTCCTTCCAGTTAGCCACCGCTGCAATTCGCCGTCTGGTGAGTTCTTCGCGGATCTCCGCGCCTTTAAAGCCTGCCTCTACTACCTCTTTTGTCGGCACCGCCTGTGCGACCTGCCACGCTTCGCGCAGCCAGCGGCCTTGCGGATAGTCAGACGCCTCAAAACCGGTACGACCGCGCACGTCGGCCTCGCTGGTCAGGGCGATTTGCTCTACGCGCTGCGGCTTACGCCAGGCGTCAATCGAATCGAACAGCTTCACGATCGTTTTCGGCTGCAAAATCGGGAAGGTATGGATGAGATCGTGGAATTCCGCCACCAGTTTGGCTAAATCCCGAATCTCATTCGGCACACGCAGACGCTGGCATAACTGCTCAACCAGCTTTACGCCTGCCGGGCCGTGACCATGATGGCGCGGCCAGAGCGCTTTGGGCGTCAACCCTTTGCCAAGGTCGTGACAGAGCGTGGCGAAACGCACATCAACGTTCGGGCTGAGCATGGCGGCCATTGATAACGTCATCAATGTGTGGATGCCGGTATCGATTTCCGGGTGCCACTTGGCCGGAGCCGGAACGCCAAACAGCGCGTCCACTTCCGGGAACAGAACGCGCAGCGCGCCGCAGTCGCGCAGCACCTGAAAGAATACCTGCGGATTGCGCGTGGTTAAGGCGTTCTCGGTCTCCTTCCATACGCGCTCCGGCGTGAGGTGTTCCAGTTCGCCTGCGGCGGTCATGTCGCGCATCAACGCCAGGGTTTCATCAGCGATGCGGAAACTGAGGTGCGCGTAGCGGGCGGCAAAACGCGCCACGCGCAACACGCGCAGCGGATCTTCGCTAAAGGCGGGGGAAACATGACGCAGCAGGCGATTGTCCAGGTCGCGACGCCCCTGATAGGGATCGACGATATGGCCGTCGTCATCCTGCGCGAGGGCATTAATGGTGAGGTCGCGACGTTGCAGGTCTTCTTCCAGCGTCACGTCCGGCGCGGCATAGCAGGTAAAGCCGGTATAGCCTGAACCGGATTTACGCTCGGTGCGCGCCAGCGCATACTCTTCACGCGTTTGCGGATGAAGAAACACGGGAAAATCGCGGCCTACCTGCTGGTAGCCCGCGTCAAGCATCTCCTGCGGCGTGGCGCCAACCACCACCCAATCTTTATCTTTGACCGGTAGCCCTAACAACGCATCCCGAACAGCACCACCGACCAGATAAATCTTCACGCCACTTTCCCTTCCTGAAAAAAATCATCCCTTAATCATATGTCAGTGCGGCAGAGAAGGCGATTTAGTTCATCCAGCGGTCTTTGCGTTTACGGCTTGGGATCATGTGCGGGAGAACCAGGCCGAGCAGCAGGCCGAGTCCCAGCACGCCGCCGCCATACATGAACCACTGCATAATAATGGTGCGCTGCTTGTCATCAAGTTGCAGATTGGCGGCGCTGACTTTCTTCTGCGCCACGATCAGCTCGTTTTTCAGCTTCTGGTTTTCTTCTTTCAACCCGTTAATCACGCTGTCGCTCTGCGACACTTTTTGCTGCATGTCGGCCGTGCGCTGATTCCAGGTGGTATCAATATTGTTCAGCTTATCGGTCAGCGTCTTAACCTGATTTTCCAGATCCGGTACGCGGATACGCAGGCTGGGCGAGCTGTTCAGCTCTTTCATCGGGATCCAGGCAGTACGACCTGTACTGTCTTTCACCTGAGCGTAATTCGTGTTGGCGTCAGTCTGTAATAATGTCACTTCCTCGCCGGCATTCACCGTACCCACGAGGCGATAATTATCTCCCGGACCGCTGCGGACCCAGGTATTCAGTTCGTCAGAGACATAGCGCTTCTCTTCTGCGTGGGAGACGGCAGTGGCGCTAAGTGCAAGTAAAGTTAATCCAATCAGGCGTAATTTTGGCATCAGGCTGTCGTTTTTGTCATAAAAAGTGGAACGATAGTAGTGGCATCAGTGTCTCTACGCAAAGCATTCGACATCAATCGGAATCATCTGTGTCATCTTTGCCACTGTTTTAAACTTTTACGCCCGTCAAATTGCTCGTTGCATGGCAATTTGGCGCAAAATACTATCTACTGACAAAAAAGAACGCGTTAAGTTCGCCGTCATTCTTCCCATATGTGACATAACCCATAAGTACAAGGCAATGGCTCAGGAAATCGAATTAAAGTTTATCGTTAATCACGACGCTGTAGACGCGTTGCGTGACCATCTGCAAACACTCGGCGGCGAGCACCATGCGCCCAGCCAGTTACAGAACATTTACTACGAAACGCCGGACAAGTGGTTGCGTGGCCATGATATGGGTCTGCGCATCCGTGGCGAGAATGGTCGTTATGAAATGACTATGAAAATCGGCGGTCGGGTTACGGGGGGTCTGCATCAACGGCCGGAATACAATGTTGCGCTGAGCGAGCCGACGTTGGATCTCGCACTGCTCCCGCAGGAGGTCTGGCCGAACGGCGAGCTGCCCGCGGATCTCGCTTCACGCGTGCAGCCGCTGTTCAGCACCGATTTTTACCGTGAGAAATGGCTGGTGGACGTTGACGGCAGCCGTATTGAAATCGCGCTCGATCTTGGCGAAGTGAAGGCCGGAGAATGTGCCGAGCCAATTTGCGAGCTGGAGCTGGAACTGTTAAGCGGCGAGACCCGTGCGGTGTTGAAACTGGCAAACCAACTGGTGTCGCAAGCGGGTCTGCGTCAGGGCAGCCTGAGCAAAGCCGCACGGGGATATCATCTGGCGCAGGGGAATGCTCCGCGTGAGATCAGACCTACTGCGGTGCTGAAAGCGCCAGCCAAAGCCAGCATTGAGCAGGGGCTGGAAGCGGCGCTGGAGCTGGCATTGTCGCAATGGCAGTACCATGAAGAGCTGTGGGTGCGTGGAAATGACGCCGCCAAAGCGGATGTACTGGCGGCGATGGGGCTGGTTCGCCATGCGCTGATGCTGTTTGGCGGCATTGTACCGCGTAAAGCAAGCGCTCACTTACGCGATTTGCTGACGCAGTCGGAAGCGACCCTTGTCTCTGAGGTTTCAGCCATTACGGCTATCTATAGCACGCAAACAGCGATGGCTAAACTGGCGCTGACCGAATGGCTGGTCACCAAAGCCTGGCAACCGTTCCTTGATGCCAAAGCGCAGACGAAAATGGCCGATTCTTTCAAACGCTTTGCCGATATTCACCTGTCGCGCCACGCGGCGGAGCTGAAAGCGACTTTCGGGCAGCCGTTGGGCGATCGGTATCGCGATCAGCTTCCGCGCCTGACCCGCGATATTGACAGCATTTTGCTGCTGGCAGGTTATTACGACGCGAATGCGGTACAGGCCTGGCTGGAGAACTGGCAGGGCCTGCGCCACGCGATTGTGACAGGGCAGCGCATTGAAGTTGAACACTTCCGCAATGAGGCGATCTTCCAGGAGCCGTTCTGGCTGCATAGCGGAAAACGATAACCAGTAACGCCTGATGGCGATGCTGCGCATCTTATCAGGCCTACGACGCACAGGTTTTGTAGGTCGGATAAGGCGTTGCGCCGCCATCCGGCAACACTCATCGGGATTAGTTAGCCATCTGAGGACACACCTTAAATGAAGCCGCTTTCTTCACCGTTACAGCAGCACTGGCAGACCGTGGTTGAGCGGTTACCAGAAATCCTGGCTGAAGCCACGCTTAGCGTTCAGGCGAAGTCAGTACTTACATTTAGTGACTTTGTGCAGGACAGCGTGATTGCGCATCCCGAATGGCTGACTGAGCTGGAAAGCGCGCCGCCGCAGGCCGATGAGTGGCGGCATTATGCCGCGTGGCTACAGGACGCGTTGGCGCAGGTGACTGATGAAGCGGCGCTGATGCGTGAGCTTCGCGTATTCCGTCGCCGCATCATGGTACGTATCGCCTGGGCGCAGGCGCTGTCGCTGGTGGAAGAAGAAAACATTCTGCAACAGCTAAGCCAACTGGCGGAAACGTTGATCGTCGCCGCGCGCGACTGGTTGTATGACGCCTGCTGTCGCGAATGGGGTACGCCCTGCAACCATGATGGCGTACCTCAACCGTTGCTGATTCTGGGGATGGGAAAACTGGGCGGCGGCGAGCTGAATTTCTCCTCGGATATCGATCTGATCTTCGCCTGGCCGGAGCACGGTTCCACCCGGGGAGGTCGGCGCGAGCTGGATAACGCGCAGTTCTTTACCCGCATGGGGCAGCGTTTGATCAAAGTGCTGGACCAGCCGACGATGGACGGCTTTGTGTACCGGGTGGATATGCGCTTGCGCCCGTTTGGCGACAGTGGCCCGCTGGTGCTGAGTTTTGCCGCGCTGGAAGATTATTACCAGGAACAAGGGCGCGACTGGGAGCGTTATGCGATGGTCAAAGCGCGCATTATGGGCGCTGCCGACAGTGCGTATGTCGATGAACTACGCGCCATGTTGCGACCTTTCGTGTTCCGCCGCTATATCGATTTCAGCGTGATCCAGTCCCTGCGTAATATGAAAGGGATGATTGCCCGTGAAGTGCGTCGTCGCGGTCTGAAAGACAATATTAAGCTTGGCGCCGGCGGTATTCGTGAAATTGAGTTTATCGTGCAGGTGTTCCAGTTGATTCGCGGCGGACGGGAACCCTCGCTGCAATCGCGCTCGTTGCTGCCGACGCTGAGCGCGATTGATGCGCTGCACCTGTTGCCAGAAAATGACGCCGGACAGTTACGCGCGGCCTATCTCTTCCTGCGCCGTCTGGAAAACCTGCTGCAAAGCATCAATGATGAGCAGACCCAGACGCTGCCGGGCGATGAACTGAACCGGGCGCGCCTGGCCTGGGGAATGCGCACGGATGACTGGTCGCAGCTCACCGACATTCTGGCGGCGCACATGGCTAACGTGCGTCGGGTATTTAACGAACTGATTGGCGATGACGAAACCGATACTCAGGAAGATACGCTGTCGGAACACTGGCGCGAGCTGTGGCAGGATGCGCTACAGGAAGATGATACCACGCCGGTGCTGGCGCATCTGTCCGACGACGATCGCGGACGCGTGCTGGCGTTAATCGCCGACTTCCGTAAAGAGCTGGATAAGCGCACCATTGGCCCGCGCGGGCGGCAGGTGCTCGACCATCTGATGCCGCATCTGCTTAGCGACGTGTGCTCGCGCGAAGATGCCTCTGTGCCGCTGTCGCGTATTACGCCTCTGCTGGTGGGGATCGTTACGCGTACCACCTACCTTGAATTACTGAGCGAATTTCCCGGTGCGCTGAAGCACCTGATTTCGCTGTGCGCCGCTTCGCCGATGGTGGCGAGCCAGCTGGCGCGTTATCCACTGTTGCTCGATGAACTACTGGATCCGAATACGCTGTATCAGCCAACGGCGACCGACGCTTATCGCGATGAGTTACGCCAGTATTTGCTGCGTGTGCCGGAAGATGACGAAGAGCAGCAGCTGGAAGCGCTGCGCCAGTTTAAACAAACGCAACTGTTGCGCATTGCGGCGGCGGATATCGCCGGTACGCTGCCGGTGATGAAGGTCAGCGATCATCTGACCTGGCTGGCTGAGGCCATTATCGACGCCGTTGTCCAGCAGGCGTGGGGGCAAATGGTGGCGCGCTATGGGCAGCCGACGCACCTTGCTGAGCGCACCGGACGCGGGTTTGCGGTGGTGGGTTATGGCAAGCTGGGCGGCTGGGAGCTGGGCTACAGCTCCGATCTTGATCTGATCTTTTTGCACGATTGCCCAATGGATGTGATGACCGACGGCGAGCGTGAAATCGACGGCCGCCAGTTCTACTTACGCCTGGCGCAGCGCATTATGCACCTGTTCAGCACTCGCACCTCTTCCGGTATCTTGTATGAAGTGGACGCGCGGCTGCGCCCGTCCGGCGCGGCGGGAATGCTGGTCACGTCGGCGGAAGCCTTTGCCGATTATCAGAAAAACGAAGCCTGGACATGGGAGCATCAGGCGCTGGTGCGCGCCCGTGTGGTTTATGGCGACCCGCAACTGACCTCGCAGTTTGACGCCGTGCGTCGCGATATCATGACCCTCGCCCGCGAAGGCAAAACGTTGCAGACCGAGGTGCGCGAAATGCGCGAGAAAATGCGCGCGCATCTGGGCAACAAGCATCGCGATCGTTTTGATATCAAAGCCGATGAAGGCGGGATCACCGATATTGAGTTTATTACCCAATATCTGGTGCTGCGCTATGCGCATGAAAAGCCGAAGCTGACGCGCTGGTCCGATAACGTGCGCATTCTGGAACTGCTGGCGCAAAACGACATTATGGATGAACAAGAAGCGCAGGCGCTGACGCAGGCCTATACCACGCTGCGCGATGAGCTTCATCACCTTGCGCTACAGGAGCTTCCGGGGCATGTGGCGCAAGAGTGCTTCAGCAAGGAACGCGCGCTGGTACGGGCAAGCTGGCAGAAGTGGCTGGTTGCCGGGTGAAGTGTGCTATTATCGCGCGCAAATTTTAAGACCCTCAGAGAATCTCTCAGGAGACAGGAATGAAAGTAACGCTGCCAGAGTTTGAACGTGCAGGAGTCATGGTTGTTGGTGATGTGATGCTGGATCGCTACTGGTACGGGCCGACCAGCCGTATTTCCCCCGAAGCGCCGGTGCCCGTTGTCAAAGTGGACACCATTGAAGAACGTCCGGGCGGCGCGGCGAACGTGGCGATGAACATCGCTTCTCTGGGCGCAAATTCGCGTCTGGTGGGTCTGACCGGTATTGACGATGCGGCGCGCGCGCTGAGCAAAACGCTGGCGGATGTGAACGTAAAATGCGACTTCGTTTCTGTGCCTACGCATCCGACGATTACCAAACTGCGTGTACTTTCCCGTAACCAGCAGCTGATTCGCCTGGATTTTGAAGAAGGCTTTGAAGGCGTCGATCCGCTGCCATTGCACGAGCGTATTAACCAGGCGCTGGGCTCAATTGGCGCGCTGGTGTTGTCTGATTACGCCAAAGGCGCGTTGGCCAGCGTTCAGCAGATGATTCAGCTTGCGCGTAAAGCGGGCGTCCCGGTGCTGATCGACCCGAAAGGCACCGATTTCGAACGTTATCGCGGCGCCACGCTGTTGACGCCGAACCTGTCTGAGTTCGAAGCGGTGGCGGGTAAATGTAAAAGTGAAGAAGAGATTGTCGAACGCGGCATGAAGCTGATTGCCGATTTCGAATTTTCTGCGCTGCTGGTGACCCGTTCCGAGCAGGGAATGACGCTGCTGCAACCGGGTAAAGCGCCGCTGCATATGCCGACCCAGGCGCAGGAAGTGTATGACGTTACCGGTGCCGGGGATACGGTGATCGGCGTACTGGCGGCCACATTAGCGGCGGGGAACTCCCTGGAAGAGGCCTGCTATTTCGCGAACGCGGCAGCAGGCGTTGTCGTCGGTAAACTGGGAACATCAACCGTTTCGCCAATCGAACTGGAAAATGCGGTGCGCGGTCGTGCGGATACCGGCTTCGGCGTGATGACGGAAGCCGAACTGAAACAGGCCGTGGCCAGCGCGCGTAAACGCGGCGAGAAAGTGGTCATGACCAACGGCGTTTTTGACATTCTGCATGCCGGACATGTGTCTTACCTGGCGAACGCCCGCAAGCTGGGCGATCGCCTGATCGTCGCGGTGAACAGCGATGCCTCCACCAAACGTCTGAAAGGCGAAACTCGCCCTGTGAATCCGCTGGAACAGCGAATGATCGTGCTGGGTGCGCTGGAGTCCGTTGACTGGGTGGTTTCTTTCGACGAGGACACCCCGCAGCGGCTGATTGCTGGCGTGCTGCCGGATCTGCTGGTGAAAGGCGGTGACTATAAGCCAGAAGAGATTGCCGGTAGCGAAGAAGTCTGGGCCAACGGCGGCGAAGTGCTGGTGCTTAACTTCGAAGACGGTTGTTCGACCACCAATATCATCAAGAAAATCCAGAAAGACAGCGATAAATAACCGCTGAACAGACGGCCCGATACGCACAGCGCCATCGGGCATCTGGCTTGTTTCCAAAGTGTGATGTCAGGCAACTGATATGCGCACTTTTTGCACAACCGTTCAACACATATAAGAGAATACTGAAATTAGAAAAAGCATATGGCCTTAACAGATATTTGATAACTGGAGGGTATGCTGATGAACGACAAGAACGTATATTCGTTAAACAATTTTGATTTTCTGGCGCGCAGTTTCGCCAGGATGCAGGCTGAGGGCCATCCTGTTGATATCCAGGCCGTTACCGGAAATATGGATGAGGCGCACCGCAGCTGGTTTTGCAAACGCTATGCGCTTTACTGCCAACAGGCGACACAGGCTAAGAAGCTAGAACTCGAACACTGAAAATATCAACGGGCCTTACGGCCCGTTGTGGTTTTTACTCTTGCGGATCGACAGGCGGGATGGCGGGCGCAGGTTTAACATCTACAGGTTTCTCACGCGCTTCCAGCTCGCTGAGGCGTTGCTCCAGCAGCGCCAGCTTTTCGCGGGTGCGCAGTAAGACCTGAGTCTGCACGTCAAACTCTTCACGGCTCACCAGATCGAGACGCGTCAGCTGCGATTGCAGCGTCTGACGGATTTTCTTCTCGATATCTTCCCCGAACTCCCGAACCCCTTTCGGCATCGACTCGTGAACCTGACGAGCGAGTTGCTCAATTTTTTTCGGGTCAATCATTGTGGTTTCCCTGAACTGGTAAGTGTCAGAACACATTGTAGTGCGATATGCAGGCGTCATAAACCAGAATTGTGTGTCGCTTAGCGGAGTAAAGGCGTTGATGAAGGTAATCAATAGCGTTATAGTTAACTCGCTTATTCTCAGGGCGGGGCGAAATTCCCCACCGGCGGTAAATCAGCGTATGTCCAAAAGATTTCGCGTTGCGGCAATGCAGCAGCGGCGTGAAAGATGAAGGACAGGTTGAAAGCCCGCGAGCGCTTCAGGTGCAAATCTGAAGGTCAGCAGATCCGGTGTAATTCCGGGGCCGACGGTTAAAGTCCGGATGGGAGAGAGTAACGATCTAGTCGGGCATGGGCCCGCTCACGTTATTTTTTTGCCGCTTGTCGGTACTCCTAAGACTGCCCTGATTCTGGTAACCATAATTTTAATGAGGTTTTTTTACCATGAATCAGACGCTACTTTCCTCTTTTGGTACGCCTTTTGAACGTGTGGAACATGCGCTATCCGCGCTGCGTGAAGGACGCGGTGTGATGGTGCTTGATGATGAAGATCGCGAAAACGAAGGCGATATGATTTTCCCGGCCGAAACCATGACCGTTGAGCAGATGGCGCTGACCATTCGCCACGGCAGCGGCATTGTTTGTCTGTGCATCACTGAAGATCGTCGCAAGCAGCTCGATCTGCCGATGATGGTGGAGAACAATACCAGCGCCTACGGCACCGGTTTTACCGTGACCATTGAAGCCGCAAAAGGCGTGACTACCGGCGTTTCTGCCGCAGACCGCGTAACGACCGTTCGCGCAGCCATTGCCGATGGCGCGAAACCTGCCGATCTGCACCGTCCAGGTCACGTTTTCCCGCTGCGCGCGCAGCCGGGCGGCGTTCTGACCCGTGGCGGTCATACTGAAGCCACCATCGATCTGGTGACGCTGGCCGGGTTCAAACCTGCTGGCGTACTGTGCGAGCTGACGAATGACGATGGCACAATGGCGCGCGCGCCGGAATGCATCGCGTTTGCCGGTAAACACAACATGGCAGTAGTGACGATCGAAGATCTGGTGGCTTACCGCCAGGCGCACGAGCGTAAAGCCAGCTAATTCTGTAGGCCTGATAAGCGAAGCGCCATCAGGCGATGAGATGATAATAAAAACCGAAGCCGATTCGCAGGCTTCGGTTTTTTGTGTTTACAGAGGTCATTAATCCCGCCGTTTATCCCTTATATTTTGCTTTTTTAAACATCCCATCTGTTAATAAAAGCCCAACCTTTTTCTCTATGATCAAAATCATATTCTCGATTTCATACTGTGCCAGTATATAGGGCTACCTCAATATAGGTAGAAAAGGTTTTAACGCTAATTGTTTGGTAATATTAGATTTTAAGGGTAAAAGGATGTTTATCGCCTGGTATTGGCTCGTCTTAATTTTTCTGGTGATCGTAGGGTATTTTTGCCATATGAAACGCTATTGTAAGGCGTTTCGGCAGGACAGAGATGCGCTGCTGGAAATCCGCAATAAATTACTTCGTCGCGATGATGAAGAACGCGTTATGACCAAAGAGCAGGAATAAGCGCTTCCTGCTGCCTCTGTTATCCGATTCCCATCGCCTGAAGCACGACAAGACTCAACCCCATCACCGACATTCCACACAGTACGCCGTAGCTGGGATTATTATTAGGGTCGATCTCTTTTGCCAGCGGCATCAGCTCATCAACGGATAATGCCACCATAATTCCCGCGACGGCGGCCATGATGGACGCCATAACGACCGGTGAGATCAGGCTGCCCAGAATAAGCCACGCCATTACACCGCCAAGAATTTCCGCCATCCCGGAGATACCGGCCCAGAAAATTGCTGTCCGTTTTGAACCGGTTGCGGCGTAGACTGGCCCGGCGACCGCTAATCCTTCAGGAATATTGTGCAAGGCGACCGCCAGGGCAATGCCAAAACCCAATTCGAGGTTGCTGCTGGCGGTGACGAAGGTGGCGATACCTTCCGGGAAGTTGTGCAGGCTGATGCCCAGCGTCAGCAGGATGGCGGTGCGTTTTATCGAGCCGGAGAGAGGACGCGCGGTTTTTTGCACTAAATCTTGTGGATGGGCGTGGGGAAGCAGCCTGTCGAGACCGAAATAACCCAGCAAGCCGATAATAAACATGCCGTAACCCAGCACCGGAGACATGCCATCCGCCGCCAGCGCGGCTGGCAGCATCTCCATCAGCGAGATCAACAGCATAATGCCTGCGGCGAATCCCAGTGAAAACGCCAGCACGCGGTTGGACGGTTTTTGCCCCAGCACGCCAAGAAACGCGCCAATAAAGGTGGCAGCGCCCGCCAGTAAGGTCAGAATTAAAGGTACTGACATCGACAACTCCTTATGATTCAACTGTCCGAACCTGACCTTCAAAATAACTGATGATCTTCATCATGGTTATCTGAGTTCTTCATCCATCGAAAAAGCGTATTGTGATGATATCAAAATGACTCCCTCAGTAAGGATATCATCATGTCTTCAACACGTATGCCAGCATTGTTTTTAGGTCACGGTAGCCCGATGAACGTTCTGGAAGATAATGTGTATACCCGCGCCTGGCGGCATCTGGGGGATACATTGCCGCGTCCAAAAGCGATTGTCGTTGTCTCGGCGCACTGGTTCACGCGAGGGACGGGCGTGACGGCGATGGAAGCGCCAAAGACGATCCATGATTTTGGCGGCTTTCCTCAGGCATTGTATGACACGCACTATCCTGCGCCCGGTTCGCCGGAACTGGCGCAACATCTGGTTGAGTTGCTGTCGCCGACGCCGGTCGCGCTGGATAAAGAGGCGTGGGGCTTTGATCACGGCTCCTGGGGCGTGTTGATCAAGATGTACCCGAATGCGGATATCCCGATGGTGCAGTTGAGCATCGACAGCACCAAACCGGCGGCCTGGCATTTTGAAACAGGGCGCAAACTGGCGGCGTTGCGGGACGAAGGCATTATGCTGGTCGCCAGTGGCAACGTGGTGCATAACCTGCGCACGGCGCGCTGGCATGGCGAGAATACGCCCTACCCATGGGCAACGTCATTCAATGAGTATGTGAAAGCGAATCTGACATGGCAGGGGCCGGTAGAACAGCATCCGCTGGTTAATTACCTCGATCATGAAGGAGGATCGCTGTCGAACCCAACGCCGGATCACTATCTGCCGCTGCTGTATGTGTTAGGTGCATGGGATGGCAAAGAGCCGGTGACGATCCCGGTTGACGGCATCGAGATGGGCAGCCTGAGTATGCTGTCGGTACAGGTGGGATGATTAATGCCCGATGGCGCTACGCTTGTCGGGCCTACGGCACGAATTGTAGGCCGGGTAAGGCGGAGCCGCCACCCGGCACAAGAGACTATTCGACAAAGATATGCGGGTAGAAGCGGGACAGATCCTGGGTGATCAACGCTCTGTCTTCGCGAATACCGATCCCGGCGGGTTGATCGTTGATCAACCAGCTGCCAATCAGCATATAGCTGTCGCCAAACTTCGGCAGCGGGCAGAACTGCTGCACAATCATGCCTTCTTCGCCGTAAGGGCCTTCCACCGCTTCGATCGTTTTCCCGTTCTCAATGATGGAGACGTTAGCGCCTTCACGCGAGAAGATCGGTTTGACGACGAATTTTTCCATTTGCGGATAGTCATCTTCCGCAAAATAAGCCGGCAGCAGGTTAGGGTGATCCGGGAACATTTCCCATAACATTGGGAGCAGCGCTTTATTGGAGATAATGCTCTTCCAGGCCGGTTCCAGCCAGCGAACGCCAGCATCTTCCAGCTTGGTGGAGAACATTTCACGCAGCATAAATTCCCACGGATAGAGCTTAAACAGATTGGCAATCACCTGATCCTGCAAGTCCGAAAACTGACCTTTTTCACCCAGGCCGATATCTTCAATGTAGAGGAACTCGGTGGCGATTTCAGCTTCGGCGGCGCAGTCCTGTAGATACTGGATCGTCCCGCGATCTTCCACGGTATCGCGACAGCAGGTGAGGTGCAGCAGTTGGAAGCCATACTGCTCACGCAGCTCGGCGAAGCGTTCGATCAGCTTTTCTTGCAGACTGTTAAACTGATCGCTGCCTTCCGGCAGGTTGCCCGCATTGAGCTGGTCTTCCAGCCAGATCCACTGGAAAAACGCGGCCTCATACAGTGAGGTCGGCGTATCGGCGTTATTTTCTAAAAGCTTAGGCTCCCCCGTGCCATCCCACGCCAGATCGAGGCGGGAATAGAGCGACGGCTGCTGCGTTTGCCAGGACTGACGTACAAAGCCCCAGGTATGCTTAGGAATGCGAAACTTCGTCATCAGCTCGTCGCTGGCGATCACTTTCTCCACGACCTTAAGGCACATCTGGTGCAGTTCAGCGGTGACGTCTTCCAGCTTCTCAACCTGGTCGAGCGTCAGCTTGTAGTACGCGTCTTCACACCAGTACGGTTCCCCGTACATCGTGTGAAAATTAAAACCGTATTCGGTGGCTTTCTCGCGCCAGTCCGGGCGCTCAGTAATACTGATTCTTTCCATGCGTCTTAGCCGCCCATCGAACGATTCGAGGTGCCGGTGGCGCTACGTTGCATCGTGCTTTGTTTTGCCACTGACTCGCCAAAACCACCACGGGTAACGGTTGTGGTTGTGGCGGGTTTCGGCGCCATCGCGGTTTTCGGTACAGTCATGGTACGGCCAGGCTGTGCGGCGCCGTAGTTCTTGCCGCTGGCGTCGGTGTATTTACCGTAGGCCGGGCTGGCCGGGTTTTTTGAACTGAACAGTGGTTGCTGAGCAAAGCCCGCGCCGCCGCCCATCATTCGACCCATCATATAGCCCGCCATCAGCGGCATCCAGAAGCTGCCGCTGGATTGCGCCTGCGCCTGATTTTCCGGCGCCATACCTGCCTGAGCCGGCGCCTGCTGGCACTGGCCTTCGCCGAATTCAGCCACGCAGTCTTCACGCGTCGCGTATTTCGGCGCGGTACGTTCCGCTTCTTTCAGGGCATTGTTGAATGCGGTCGTACATTCAGCGTTTTTGCCCGGGTTCGCCGCCGAGCAGTCGTCGGCGTTTTGATACAGCGAAACCGTTTCGTCGCTTTTTTCACAGCCGGCCAGCATAAAGACAGCGGTAACCGCCAGAGCAACCGGAGTAAGATGACGTGCGCTCCAGCTTTTGCGGAACGAGGCGTGATGTATAGATTTTGTCCGTTTCATTTTTGTCTTCCAGGACCCAGTGGTAAACACAATAAATAATGCTCAGGATAGTGGATGGCTGGTCGAAATTGAAGCGAGAAGAGGCGAGAATGCGGCAGAATGGCGGGATCTTTACGTTGCCTTACGTTCAGACAAGGTTTAGCGCCCGGTGGCGCGACGCTTACCCTGCCTGGAATCAGGTAGGCTCAATAAGCGAAGCGCCATCGGGCAATTCATCAGTTACGGAACGGGTTGTTACCGTTGCTGCTGGTGGAACGTGCTGAAGCAGGCTGAACCGTACTGGCATTATAGCCATCCGCCGCTGCATCCTGCTGCGGGGTTTCCGGCGCGACGTTGTCCGGGGATGTCGAGATCGGTTTACCCAGCGCATTGTTCAGCGCCACCAGATCCTGCTCGTTCAACGTACCGAGAGCATTCTTGATGTTCAGCTGGTTAATCAGATAGTTATAACGCGCATTCGCCAGTTGTTGCTTCGCTTCATACAGCGCGGTGGTGGCATCCAGCACGTCAACAATGGTACGCGTACCCACGGAATAACCGGCTTCGTTTGCATCCAAAGAGCTTTGCGCGGAAACAACGGCCTGTTTGTAAGCGTTGATGCTGCTGATAGAAGCATTAATGTTGTTGAAGGAAGAGCGCACAGTCTGCACGACGCTGCGGTGCGCGCTTTCCAGCTGTTCGCTCGCGCCAACAAAGTTGTACTGCGCCTGTTTCACCTGAGAGTTGACCATCCCACCCTGATACAGCGGCAGCGAGAAGCTCAGGCCGATTTTGTTCTGGCCCATATTGCTGTCGTCATACTGCGTGCTGTTATGGGTTTTAGAGCCGCTATAAGAGGTGTCAGACACGCCGGTAGAGGCGGTTAAATCCAGCGTTGGCAGATGGCCGTCCTGCGCCTGGCGGATTTGCTCGCGCGCCAGATCCTGGCTCAGACGCGCCTGCAACAGCGTCAGGTTACGGTTTTCGGCCTCTTTCAGCAGAGCGTTAACGGCCTGCGGCTTATCGGTTTTAAAGTTCGTGACATTCAGCGAAGCCAGTTCCGGGTAGTAGTTACCAGTGACCTGGCGCAATTCTTCTACGGCGTTATCCAGATTGTTGCGGGCGGTGACTTCGTTCGCCAGCACGGTATCGTATTGTGCACGGGCGTTTTGCACGTCAGTGATAGCGACCAGGCCGACGTTAAAACGCTGGGTGGTTTGATCTAACTGACGATAAACGGCTTCTTTCTGCGCCTGCGTATAAGAGAGAACGTCAATGGCGTTCAGGACTTTAAAGTAGGCGCTCGCCGTATTGAGGATCAGCGTTTGCTGATCGGTCTGGAACGTGACGTCCTGGATACCTGCGGATTTTTCCTGCAACGTCAGCGCGCGCCATTTTGACATATCAAAAAGGGTCTGGGTTAATTGCAGAGAGGCGCTGGTGGCGTTGGAGTTGATGCCATTCGCATCACGATAGCCGTTGCTGTAGGTGTAATCGGCACCTAAACCCAGTTGCGGCAGTAAAGGACTACGCGCTTCGTTAATTTTTTCGAATGCAGCATCGCGATCGGCGGCGGATTTACGCAATTCCGGGTTGCTCAGGCGTGCTTGCTGATAAACTTGCATCAGGTTCTCTGCCTGGCTCAGTGTGCTGAACCCCGTCAGGCTCAGGCCGATAAGGATGGGGAGCAATTTCTTCATTTGCATTCCTTGTTGTGAAGCAGTATTTAGCGCTGATCAAATTGTAAAAATAATTGCTGATTCTAGCAGAATCCGCCACTGCAAAAAGTTGGCGTTACGTGCCATCCGGCGTTAATTTGCACCAATTTATCACAAGGTCGCTGAAACGGCAGTCAAACGCCCTTGAAATTCACATTTTAATCACTATTGGTACCAGGACAGCACAATGCATAAACCAGACAACTCGCCAATGACTTTCTCCAAAAACGATGTAGAAATTATTGCACGAGAAACGCTATATCGCGGTTTTTTTTCACTGGATCTCTATCGTTTCCGCCACCGCCTGTTCAACGGTGAAATGAGCGGTGAAGTGAAACGCGAAATTTTTGAGCGCGGCCACGCCGCAGTGTTGCTACCCTTTGACCCTGAGCGCGACGAAATTGTACTGGTCGAACAGATTCGTATCGCGGCGTATGACACCAGCGAGACGCCGTGGTTGCTGGAAATGGTCGCCGGGATGATCGAAGAGGGCGAAACCGTTGAGGAGGTCGCTCGTCGCGAAGCAATGGAAGAGGCCGGACTTGAGGTCAAACGGACGAAACCAGTCATGAGTTACCTGGCAAGCCCCGGCGGCACCAGCGAGCGTCTTTCTATTTTAGTGGGTGAAGTGGATGCCACGACCGCGAACGGGATTCATGGTCTGGCCGATGAAAACGAAGATATTCGTGTTCATGTGGTAAGTCGGGAGCAGGCTTACCAGTGGGTAGAAGAGGGGAAAATCGACAACGCGGCTTCTGTCATCGCTTTGCAATGGCTGCAACTGCACTATCAAGAGTTAAAACACGAGTGGAAAAAATGAAGCGTTACACACCTGACTTCCCTGAAATGATGCGCCTGTGCGAAACTAATTTTTCGCAATTGCGCCGCCTGTTGCCGCGCAATGACGCACCCGGCGAAACAGTAAGCTATCAGGTGGCCAACGCGCAATATCGGTTAACGATCGTTGAATCGACCCGATACACTACGCTTGTTGCGATCGAGCAGACGGCGCCAGCCATTACGTACTGGAGCCTGCCGTCACTTACGGTGCGCCTGTACCATGACGCGATGGTGGCCGAAGTGTGTTCAAGTCAGCAGATCTTTCGCTTCAAAGCGCGGTATGATTATCCAAATAAAAAGTTGCATCAACGCGACGAAAAGCATCAAATTAATCAGTTTCTGGCCGACTGGCTGCGTTACTGTTTAGCACATGGAGCGATGGCGATTCCGGTTTATTAGCGTCGTGAAACCTAAGGACACCATTTGGAAAGCCTGTTAACCCTTCCTCTGGCTGGTGAGGCCAGAGTCAGGATCTTACAAATTACCGATACTCACCTGTTTGCCGAAAAACATGAAACGCTGCTGGGCGTGAATACCTGGGAAAGTTACCAGGCGGTGCTGGATGCGATTCATGCCGGGCAGCACGAATACGATCTGATCGTGGCGACAGGTGATTTAGCGCAGGATCAAACGGCTGCGGCCTATCAGCACTTTGCTGAAGGTATCGCAAGCTTTCGCGCGCCTTGCGTTTGGTTGCCGGGTAACCATGACTTTCAGCCCGCGATGTACAGCGCGTTGCAGGAAGCGGGGATCTCCCCGGCCAAACGCGTGTTTATCGGCGAACAATGGCAAATCTTGCTGCTGGATAGCCAGGTTTTTGGCGTACCGCATGGTGAATTGAGCGACTTTCAGCTTGAATGGCTGGAGCGCAAACTTGCCGATGCGCCGGAGCGCCACACCTTGCTGCTTCTGCATCACCATCCATTGCCTTCGGGATGCAGCTGGCTGGATCAGCACAGCCTGCGTAACGCGGCCGAACTGGACAGCGTGCTGGCGAACTATCCTCGCGTCAAATACCTGTTGTGCGGTCATATTCATCAGGAGCTGGATCTTGACTGGAATGGCCGCCGCCTGCTGGCGACGCCGTCCACCTGCGTCCAGTTCAAGCCACACTGCGCGAACTTCACGCTGGACACGATAGGGCCAGGCTGGCGGACGCTGGAACTGTACGCCGGGGGTTCTCTGGAAACGCAAGTGCATCGTCTGCCGGGGACTCAATTCCGACCCGATACCGCTTCGGAAGGATACTGATGTCTACGCTTCTTTATCTGCATGGGTTTAATAGCTCTCCGCGTTCGGCAAAGGCATGTCAGCTTAAAAGCTGGCTGGCGGAGCGCCACCCTCATGTTGAGATGATCGTGCCGCAACTGCCGCCGTATCCTGCCGATGCGGCAGAGTTGCTGGAATCTATCGTGCTTGAACACGGTGGAGCGCCGCTCGGCGTCGTCGGATCGTCGCTGGGCGGCTATTACGCCACCTGGCTGTCGCAGTGTTTTATGTTGCCTGCGGTGGTGGTGAACCCGGCGGTGCGGCCGTTTGAACTGCTGACCGACTACCTCGGTCAGAACGAGAACCCCTACACCGGGCAGCAATATGTGCTAGAGTCTCGCCATATTTACGATCTTAAAGTCATGCAGATTGACCCGCTGGAAGCGCCGGATTTGATCTGGTTGCTGCAACAGACGGGGGATGAAGTGTTGGACTACCGCCAGGCGGTGGCGTATTACGCCTCCTGCCGCCAGACCGTTATCGAGGGCGGAAACCATGCATTCACGGGCTTCGAAGATTATTTCAACCAGATTGTCGATTTCCTTGGACTGCACAGTTTCTGACAATCAATTCGAATTGCTAATTTAAATCATGACGCAAACTTATAACGCTGATGCCATTGAGGTACTCACTGGGCTTGAGCCGGTACGCCGCCGCCCGGGGATGTACACCGATACAACCCGCCCGAACCATCTTGGGCAGGAAGTGATTGATAACAGTGTGGATGAAGCACTGGCGGGTCACGCAAAACGCGTGGATGTGATTTTACATGCCGATCAGTCACTGGAAGTGATTGATGATGGCCGTGGGATGCCGGTGGATATCCACCCGGAAGAGGGCGTTCCGGCGGTTGAACTGATCCTCTGCCGACTGCATGCGGGCGGTAAGTTCTCCAACAAGAACTACCAGTTCTCCGGCGGTCTGCACGGGGTGGGGATTTCCGTCGTCAACGCCTTGTCAAAACGCGTGGAAGTCACCGTGCGTCGTGATGCCCAGGTCTATAGCATCGCCTTTGAAAACGGCGAGAAAGTGCAGGATCTTCAGGTTGTCGGGACATGCGGTAAACGTAATACCGGCACCAGCGTTCACTTCTGGCCGGATGAAACTTTTTTCGACAGCCCGCGTTTTTCCGTCTCTCGCTTAACCCATATCCTGAAAGCGAAAGCGGTGCTGTGCCCTGGCGTTGAAATCACCTTTAAAGATGAGGTCAACAATAGCGAGCAGCGCTGGTGCTATCAGGATGGCCTGAACGACTATCTGGGCGAAGCGGTTAACGGTCTGCCGACCCTTCCTGAAAAACCGTTTATCGGTAATTTTGCCGGTGATACGGAAGCTGTAGACTGGGCGCTGCTGTGGCTGCCGGAAGGCGGCGAGCTGCTGACCGAAAGCTACGTTAACCTGATACCGACGATGCAGGGCGGCACTCATGTGAACGGGCTGCGCCAGGGTCTGCTGGACGCGATGCGTGAATTCTGCGAATACCGCAATATTCTGCCGCGCGGCGTGAAGCTGTCTGCGGAAGATATCTGGGATCGCTGCGCTTACGTGCTCTCGGTGAAGATGCAGGACCCGCAGTTCGCCGGGCAGACCAAAGAGCGTCTCTCTTCGCGCCAGTGTGCGGCGTTTGTGTCGGGCGTGGTGAAAGACGCCTTCAGCCTGTGGCTGAATCAGAACGTTCAGTCTGCGGAGCTGCTGGCGGAGATGGCCATTTCCAGCGCCCAGCGTCGACTGCGCGCGGCGAAGAAAGTGGTGCGCAAAAAGCTGACCAGCGGCCCGGCGCTGCCGGGCAAACTGGCGGACTGTACCGCGCAGGATCTCAATCGTACCGAACTGTTCCTCGTGGAAGGGGACTCGGCGGGCGGTTCCGCCAAGCAGGCGCGCGATCGTGAATATCAGGCGATCATGCCGCTGAAAGGTAAGATCCTCAACACCTGGGAAGTCTCTTCCGATGAAGTGCTGGCATCGCAGGAAGTACACGATATTTCTGTGGCGATCGGCATCGATCCAGACAGCGACGATCTGAGCCAGCTGCGTTACGGCAAGATCTGTATCCTGGCGGATGCGGACTCCGATGGTCTGCA
This sequence comes from Citrobacter sp. TBCP-5362, assembly GCF_005406305.1. Classification (NCBI taxonomy): domain Bacteria; kingdom Pseudomonadati; phylum Pseudomonadota; class Gammaproteobacteria; order Enterobacterales; family Enterobacteriaceae; genus Citrobacter; species Citrobacter sp. TBCP-5362. Next base: position 687,643 of record NZ_CP040234.1, read on the forward strand.
CATCGCCACGCTGCTCTGCGCCCTGTTTGTGAAGCACTTTCGCACGCTGGTGAAGCACGGGCACGTCTACGTTGCGCTGCCGCCGTTGTACCGTATCGATCTCGGCAAAGAGGTTTACTATGCGCTGACGGAAGAAGAGAAAGCGGGCGTGCTGGAACAGTTGAAGCGTAAGAAAGGCAAGCCGAACGTGCAGCGCTTTAAAGGTCTGGGTGAAATGAACCCGATGCAACTGCGCGAAACCACGCTCGATCCGAACACCCGTCGCCTGGTGCAGCTCACTATCAGCGACGAAGACGATCAGCGTACCAACGCCATGATGGATATGCTGCTGGCGAAGAAACGCTCCGAAGACCGCCGCAACTGGTTGCAGGAAAAAGGCGATATGGCGGATCTCGACGCGTAATCGACCATTGAATGCCTTATCCGGCCTACGCTCGCATTGTGCCCGTAGGCCGGATAAGCGAAGCGTCATCCGGCGTTACTGTCTATGCCGCTTGCGATACTGTAACGGCGTTTCGCCAATCCCTTTGCCAAAGGCGCTAATAAAGTACGTCACGTCTGAAAACCCCACTTGTCGGGCAATCTCCCGCACACTCTCCTCGCTGTGTAACAACGCTTCACAGGCTTTGCGTAACCGAAGGGTATTGAGGTAATTGAGGATGCTTTCACCGGTTTCAAAATGAAAACGCCGGGAAATGTAGCTTTTTGATTTTCCTGACTCTTCTGCCAGCTCGCTGAGGCTGAATTTACGGGTGTAATTTTCATCCAGCCAGAACATCACCTGGCTTGCTATTCCGGTGCCAATCTCCGTCATATTGACGTTATCTTCGGGCAACAGGCTAAATAAACTCAATAACAGGCAGGAAATCTGTTCGGCGTTAAGCGGCTTGAGCGCTGCCATTTTCTCGTAACGGCTGAAGAGAAAATCAACGTGCGGGTGAATATCCGCCACATCGAATACTCTGGCCTCGCCGCCACGTACGGTCAGACTTTGCAGACGCTGTTGATTAAGCGGAAAATCGCGCAGCACTTTCAGTACCGCATGCTGATCGAGGTGAATAATGGTTCGGCGGTAGTGGTCTTGCGCCTGCTCATCCACCATGATTTTATGCAGGGTAAAGGGCGGGAAAAAGAATAATCGACCTGGCCGCATGGTGTATTGCTGGTGATCGACGATCACCACGCCAAATCCTTCCTCCACATACAGCACCTCCAGACACTGATGCCAGTGGTGATAGCGAACCGAGTTAGCAAATAATCGACTAAATGACGCAATGGCGTCATTGAGCGCGATCAGTTCCAGATGTTCCTGAGATGAGGGTGCATTCATAGTGCAACAGATTTAAATTTTTGCCTCTGAATTCTGGTTTATAAACCTTGTTTTTAAATTTTTTCAATCACTGTTTTATTTTAATTCTATTGGTGTGATTGAGATAACATTTCCGCTTGTCGGCGATTCACTATCCTTTAGCCACTTAATTCAGAGGGGCAGAGTATGTGGTCGGCAACTGAAGAAAAATCAAATCCATTGTCATTCCGTGAAGACGTAATCAGCGCCGTCACAACGATGCTGAGCGCGCTGGATAAACAGTTTCCCGCAGGAGCGGCGCAGTTTTCACTGGGTGACACCTGCGCGCACTACAGTGTGGATATCGCCTGCATGGAAGGGCTCTCCAGAGCGTTATGGGGTCTGTTTCCTCTGATGGCTGGCGGCGCTGAGGTGCCGTTTGCTGATAAGTATATTCAGGCGATTAAACTCGGCACCGATCCACTCAGTCCGCACTACTGGGGCGATACCGACCCTTACGATCAGCGTCTGGTTGAGATGGCCGTCTACGGTCTCGGCCTGGCGTTGTTGCAAACGCGTTTAACCGACAAGTTCAGCGAAACGGAACTGGCGAATCTTCATCGCTGGCTAAACCAGATCACCGACGCGCAAATGCCGGACAGCAACTGGAACTACTTTGCGATTATCGTCCAGTTGGGTTTCAAACGTGCCGGGCTGCCGTTCGATCAGGCGGCGATCGACCGCCGTTTTACGATGATGGAAGCGTACTACCTGGGTGACGGCTGGTATGCCGATGGCCCCGGTCGCCCAAAAGATTACTACATTTCAATGGCTTTCCATTTTTACGGGCTGTTGTACGCCACGCTGAACCCGGAAGATGCTGCCCGTGCCGTCACCCTGCGCGAACGCGCTCGCCTGTTTGCCGCTGATTTTATCTACATGTCGGCAGCAGATGGCGCATCCGTACCGTTTGGCCGCAGTCTGACCTATCGCTTTGCGATGGTCGCGTTCTGGAGCGCGGCGGCGTTTGCTGAGCTGGATGTCTTCTCGCCGGGCGTGATTAAAGGGGTGATCCTGCGGCATCTGCGCTGGTGGCAGCAGCAGCCGATCGTCGATCGTGACGGCATTCTGACGTTGGGGTTTGCTTATCCGAATCTGGCGATGTGTGAAGATTACAACTCGCCGGGCTCCCCTTACTGGGCGCTGAAGGTTTTTTTGATCCTCGCCTTGCCGGACGATCACGCCTTCTGGCAGGCCGAAGAACTCCCGCTGCCGCAATGTGCAGAAAAACACGTTATTCCCCATGCCGCACAAATTTTGCAGCACAGTGAGAATTCAGACCATGTCACGATGCTGACTTCGGGCCAGCTTGAACTGAATAACTACGTTAACACCGAAGCGAAATACACGAAGTTTGCCTACTCCAGCCGTTTTGGTTTCACCATTGAACGCGGACGCTATGGCCTTAAACATGCGGCGTGCGACTCCATGCTGCTGCTGGCGGATGGCGACAACTATTTCCGTGGCCGCCGTCGCTGCGACGAAGTGCGGGTCGATGAGAATTTTATTTTTTCCCGCTGGTCTCCGTGGCATGACGTCACTGTCGAGACCTGGCTGGCGCCCTTCGGCGAGTGGCATCTTCGCCTGCACCGCATCCACAGCGCGCGAACGTTGCAAACCGTGGAAGGCGGCTTTGCGGTGATGAAAGCGGCGCATCAGCTCAGTGAGCGCGGATGCTACCTGGCGGCGGAGAATGGATGCAGCACGATCGTCGATCTGTCGCCCGCGCTGGCCCGCCAGCCGGACAGCATTATTACGCCGCCGAACAGCAGCATTATGTTTGCACAATGCGCCGCGATTCCACTGCTTACCGCAGAGATTGCACAGGGCGAAAGCTGGCTGTGTTGCGCGGTTTCTGCTTCCGGGCAACAGAAAAAATATACGGCAATTCCGCAACTGCAAATAAACGATAACCAGGTGGTTATTCGCGAACCAGAAAGCGCACGCCAGTTATCGTTCTTTTTATAAAACTCTGGCCCCTACACGTTGGCGAGGATGGTATGAAAAATTGTTCAACAAATAACAGAACTGAATATTATAAAATCAGTAGCTTTATATTCCTCTATTTTTTTACCTGGTCTGCCAGTATTGGTTTACTGGCCATCTGGCTGGGGCAGAAAGCACAGCTAAGCGGCACGGTTATTGGTACGGTGTTTGCGGTAAACGGTATTTTTGCGGTCATTCTGAAGCCCATTTATGGCTACATTCTCGATAAAATCGGCATGAGCAAATACCTGCTCTATTTTGTTGTGATGATGTCGGCACTAATGGCGCCATTCTTTATTTATGTTTATCAGCCATTATTGCTTTCAAACACCATGCTGGGCATTGTTATCGGCGCGATTTACCTGAGCTTTGCCTGGTATGCTGGCGTGGCGGCTTGTGAATCCTACTCTGACCGCTTCAGCCGTCTTAACGGCATGGAGTTTGGCCAAATCCGCATGTGGGGCTCGCTGGGGTGGGCGGTGGCGTCGTCGTTTTCCGGCCTGCTGTTTAACCTCTCTCCGGCGTATAACTTCATTATGGGCAGCGTGGCGTCGGTAGTGATGCTGGTGGTACTGCTGAGTCTGAAAGTGAATGTGAATGCGGCAAACGCAGCGGACGTGCTGACAAAAGAGAAAATCGTCCCGGCGGATGTCTACGCGCTGTTGCGCAGCCGTAAGTTCTGGGCGTTCTGCCTGTACGTCGCCGGCGTGGCGTGGATGATGTTTATCGCAGAGCAGCAGTTCTCCCGCTACTTTGTCACCTTCTTCTCTGACGTACATGAAGGCAACGCGGTGTTTGGCTATCTGGGAACCGTGCAGTCGGGAATGGAATTTGTCATGTATATGGTGGTTCCATTATTTGTTAACGCGATCGGCGCTAAACGCGGTTTGTTGATTGTGGGGGCGCTGGTTGGCGCGCGTCTGATTATTTCCGGGCTGTGTGATTCACACCTGCTCATCTCCGTACTGAAGCCGCTGTATGGTCTGGAAATCTGTCTGCTGTTGGTTTCGGTCTTTAAATACATTGCTGAACACTTTGATAAACGCGTCAATGCGACCATGTATTTATTGGGCTATCAGGCAATGCTGTATGTCGGCAATGTGGTGATCTCTTCACCTGCCGGATTAATGTATGACCGAATTGGTTTTGAGAAAACGTATATCATCATGGGGATTATTGCGCTGACCTTTACGCTTATTTCGGCATTTACCTTATCGGCATGTCAGAGTAAATCCCGCCATCGTACTGCTATTGAGATCGCCGAAAATAATACGGCGCATTAAATTTCATTGGGTTTAATTTAGAAGGAACCGAAATATGTTAAATCATATCGTTGAGGAAACGTTGCGCGCATTTCCTGGCAGCCCGGTTGATGCCGGAACTTTTCAGGATGAAATGATCAGTGCGCGTGAACACGTCCTCGAACTGATTAGCCGTCATTTAACGGAATTCGGTGAAAAATTTCCTGCCGAAACCTGCGTTAACGGTTATTACCCGTTAACTGATAACGTTGAGTGGACTACCAGCTTCTGGACCGGGCAACTGTGGCTGGCGTGGGAGATGAGCGGCGAGGCGAAATATCGTGAACTGGCGGAAAAACATGTGCGTTCTTTTGGCCTGCGTATTGCCGGACGCCACGACACCAACACCCACGATCTGGGGTTCCTTTATACCCTGTCCTGCGTCGCAGCCTGGCGACTGACGGGCAACCGTGATGCGCGTGGTTTTTCGCTGATGGCGGCGGAAGCGCTACTGGAGCGTTTCCATGAAAAGGCGCAGATTATCCAGGCGTGGGGCGATCTTAACGATCCCGAACAGGCCGGGCGGATGATCATCGACTGCAACATGAACCTGCCGCTGCTGTACTGGGCGAGCGAGCAGACGGGCGATCCGCGTTTTGCCGAGGCGGCAAAAGCCCATGTGGCGCAGGCCGCGAAATACCTGATCCGTGAAGATGCGTCTACCTTCCATACTTACTACATGGATGTGAAAACCGGCGCGCCGCGTTACGGCAACACCCAGCAGGGTTATGCGGATGATTCATGCTGGTCGCGCGGTCAGGCGTGGGGGATTTATGGCTTCCTGCTGAGCTATATCTACACGGGCGACAAAGAGATGGTGGCGCTGTCGAAAAAGCTGGCGAACTATTTCCTTAATCGCCTGCCGGAAGACGCGGTCTGCCATTGGGATCTGGCGCTGGTGGGGACAGACGCGCTGCGTGACGCCTCGTCGGCGGCGATTGCTGTGTGCGGCCTGCTGGAGTTGATCAAACACCTGCCCGTGACCGATCCGGATCGTGAGTGTTATCAGCAGTGGGCGATGGGAATCATGTCATCGCTAACGAAGCGCTATCTGATGGCGAAAAATGAGAAGGGGAACGGGCTGTTGAAACATTCGGTGTACCACCTTTCGAGCAACAAAGGGGTCGATGAGTGTGCAAGCTGGGGGGATTATTTCTACGTGGAAGCGTTAACGCGTTTTACCCAGTGCTGGAAGCTGTACTGGTAACCATATTGCCCGGAATTGCCCGGTGGCACTGCGTTTACCGGGCCTACATTCGGGGAATGCGCTGTAGGCCGGATAAGCGGAGCGCCATCCGGCGTTAGTGTCGTGCTGTAGGCCGGATAAGCGAAGCGCCATCCGGCATTTAGCGCAAAACTTAAACGCCTGACTCCAGAATACGGATACTTGTTTCCAGCACGTCGCCTTTAACGGCTTCGGCGTAGGCTTTCATATGCGGGGTTTGCAAATGCGCTTCGAGATGCGCAACGCTTTCCCACTGTTCAACCATCACGATTGAGTCAGGTGCGGTCGTCTGAAAGGCCACGCCCGCAGCGTGATCGACCATCGGCGCGTAGCCGTGGCAACCCTCTTCTTTCAGCACGGTCGGAATGATTTTGGCAAACTGATCCAGTACCGCCTGACGGTGATGTTGACCTGGACGGGTACGGATTTCAGCAATGACAGTAAGCATGGTTAACTCCTTCTAATTCCAGGCTACTAGTTAACCAAAAATCTCGCTCAGATGCTTGCGATATTCTGCGATATAACGCGGGACATCCGGCATTTTGATGACGTCATTGGTGATAAAGGTCGGCAGCGCTTCCATTCCGAGGAACTGATTGGCCTTGTGGAACGGCAGGTATACGCCATCCACGCCAACGCCGTGGAAGAACTGATCGTTGTCGGTGAAAGCCTCCATCGGTGCGTTCCAGGTCAGAGAAAGCATGTATTTTTTCCCCTGAATCAGACCGCCGGAGCCGTATTTTTTTGACGCGTCCGAACGGGTGCGGCCATCGCTGGCGTACAGCGTACCGTGGCCTTCGGTAAAGACGTCATCCATGTATTTTTTTACGGTCCACGGCGCGCCCATCCACCAGCCAGGCATCTGCCAGATAACCACGTCAGCCCAGACGAAGTGCTGTACTTCGGCTTTGACATCGTAATCACTTTCAGCGCGGACGATTTTAACATCATGCCCGAGGTCGCGCAGAAGGCCATCCGCCACTTCGGTCAGGGTATCGTTCAACTGACCATTGGAGTGCGCAAATTTTTTCGCCCCGTTGATAATCAGAATGTTGCTCATTATTTGTCCTCTCAGGAATGCGTTTGAAACAGATTTTACGCAGATGAGCGGCCCGGTGAAATGAGCAAAATGTGCAAAGTCTTTTGCTCATTGCGCAATAATCTCGCGATCACCAGGTTACTACGGCTTCAAAGCCTCCTTCCGGCGCATTGCCAAACGAGACGCTCATCCCATGCAGCGAGGCGATGCGGCGGACAATCGACAAACCCAGGCCACTGCCGGTGACGCTCTGCCCTGGCGGGCGATAGAATCGTTCGCCGATACGCGCCAGCACCGCCGGCGAAACGCCGGGGCCATTATCCCGGACGGTAAAATACCGGGCATTCAGCGTCACGTTCACCACGCTGCCCTGTGGGCTGTAACGAATGGCGTTATCCAGCAAATTGCGCACCAGCAGGCTGAGCAGCAGCGGTTGGCCCGTGCGTGTGACGTTGTGGGCGTTAACGTGCAGGCGCACGTCAATATGCGCCTGCTGGGCCGGTTGCCAGATATCCATCACGGCGGATTGCAGTAGCGCCTCCAGCGAGACTTCCGCGACATCTTGCAGGTTATCGAGCGAGTCGAGCCGTGAAAGGGTTAAGAGCTGGTCTACCAGGCGCGTGGCGCGCTCAATCCCCGTATGCAGTTGCATGAGCGCTTTTTGACGCGCCTGCGGGTCGTCGTCCGAGAGTTGCGCCACCTCGGTTTGTACTTTCAGCGCAGTGAGCGGGCTGCGTAACTCATGCGCCGCGTCTGACGTGAATTGCCGCTCGCGCACCATCATCGAATGCGTACGGGCAAATAACTGGTTGAGCGCGCCGACTAACGGACGAACCTCACTTGGCACACCCTTATCGTCAAGCGGCTCTTCCGATTCCGGGGAGCGCAAACGCAGCGCCTGGGCGAGCTTTTTCAGCGGCCTGAGCTCCCGGCTAAGCAGCACAATCAGGATGAGCAGCATCAGCGGAAGCGCGATCAGCCACGGCGTTAGCTGCGCGGTGACAATCGCCAGCGCCATATCCTCGCGGTACTCCAGCTCCTGAGCGACGACGATACGGTACTTGCCATCCGCAGAGGTCAGCCAGACAAAACGCCATTTATCGTCATCGCCATTCAGGTATCCGTCATCAAAACCTTCCCGACGGTAGCTGTAGGGAATATCCCGGCCATTATCGCCATCGTTCAGCACCATTCTGCCGTCGGCGGTATACACCGCAAAGGCCAGCACATCGTCATCGACATGACCATGCTTCAATTTTTTCGGCGTCTGCGCCATCCGTTCAGGCGCCGAGATTTCGTTGACATCCAGAGTAATAAGGCGCTTCGCAAACAGCATGAGCTGGGTATCAAACAGCTCGTCGACGTTGTCGGTCGTCTGTTTCCAGGCCACGAAGCTGGAAGCCACCCAGGTGATGGCGGCCAGGATCAGAAAAATAAGCGTGAGCCTGACGCGCAGGCTGAGACGTTGTGTGAGTTTCATGGGTTGCCCAGGGTGTAGCCGATCCCGTGTACGGTGCGGATAAAATCACTGCCCAGCTTACGGCGTAAGTGATGAACATGTACCTCAATGGTATTGCTGGAGACATCTTCGTCCCAGGTATACAGCTTCTCTTCGATGAGCTTACGCGGCAACACGCGCCCGACGTTGCGCATCAGCAGCTCCAGCAGGGCAAACTCTTTCGGCTTCAGGGGCAGCGGATCGCCTGCCAGCGTCGCGACCAGATTACCGGGATTGAGCGTAACCTGGCCGTGGCGTAGTTCGTTGCTCACCTGGCCGTTAGCGCGGCGTAACAGCGCTTCCAGGCGGGCGGCGACTTCAATCAGCGCGAAAGGTTTGCACAGATAGTCGTCCGCTCCCAGACGCAGCCCCTCCACGCGTTCCGCCAGCGCATCGCGCGCCGTCAGAATCAGTACGGGTTCGCGTTTTCCCTGTTCACGCCATTCGCGCAGGATATCCCGCCCGTCCATCCCCGGTAGCGTAAGGTCGAGGATCACCGCATCATAAGGCGCGCTGTAGAGCGCTTCTTTACCCTGACGACCTTCGGTGAACCAGTCGACGCTGAATCCCATTTTGCTTAAACCCGCCTTGATGCCATCGCCAATCAGCGCGTCATCTTCTACCAGTAAAATACGCATATGTTCATCCCTGCGGTGACTCTTTCTCTCGCCAGTAAACCCTGTCGCGGCGCGCGTTGTACAGAAAAAAAAGTATCTTTTTTTGCCTTAAGAAGTTGTTAAGGATTACCTTATTTAATTGAGACGAAACAGCGTAAAAAGGGAGAGAGAGTCATGAAAAAATTGGCTGCAATGGTTGCCGTAATGGCGTTGTGTTCCGCTCCGGTTCTGGCGGCTCAGCAAGGTGGATTTTCTGGCCCGACGGCGACGCAAAGTCAGGGCGGCGGGTTTGTTGGCCCGAACGGGAGTAATACGACCGTAGAAAGCGCGAAATCAATGCGTGATGACGCCTGGGTCACCCTGCGTGGCAACATCGTTGAGCGTATCTCCGACGATCTGTATCTGTTCAAGGATGCCACCGGGACGGTGAATGTCGATATCGACCACAAACGCTGGAACGGCGTTACCGTAACGCCGCAGGACCTGGTTGAAATCCAGGGCGAAGTGGATAAAGACTGGAATTCCGTTGAAATCGACGTGAAGCAAATCACCAAAGTCGCCAAATAAACCCCATCAGGGCCGCACTCGCGGCCCTTTTTCTTTGTGACTCAACGCGCCAGATAAGGTAGTATCTGCGGCAATATTGCCTGACGGATACTGGGTTATTGTTCAGGCTAACAGTTGAGGAACCACGATTAATGAGCGATATGGCAGAGCGCCTTGCGCTGCATGAATTCACGGAAAACGCCTATCTGAACTACTCCATGTACGTCATCATGGACAGGGCGTTGCCGTTTATTGGTGACGGACTGAAGCCGGTTCAGCGTCGCATCGTGTACGCGATGTCTGAACTGGGGCTGAACGCCAGCGCCAAATTTAAAAAATCCGCCCGTACCGTCGGCGACGTGCTGGGTAAATACCATCCGCACGGCGACAGCGCCTGTTATGAAGCGATGGTGCTGATGGCGCAGCCGTTCTCTTACCGTTACCCGCTGGTTGACGGGCAGGGGAACTGGGGCGCGCCGGACGATCCGAAATCCTTCGCGGCGATGCGTTATACCGAATCCCGTCTGTCGAAATACGCGGAAGTCCTGCTGAGCGAACTCGGTCAGGGGACGGCGGACTGGGTGCCGAACTTTGATGGCACCCTGCAAGAGCCGAAGATGCTGCCTGCGCGTCTGCCCAATATTCTGCTCAATGGCACCACCGGCATCGCCGTTGGGATGGCGACAGACATTCCGCCGCATAACCTGCGCGAAGTGGCGAAAGCCGCGATCACCCTGATTGAGCAGCCGAAAACAACACTTGAGCAGGTGCTGGATATCGTGCAGGGGCCGGACTACCCGACCGAAGCGGAAATCATCACCTCCCGTGCGGAAATCCGTAAGATTTACGAAAATGGTCGCGGCTCCGTGCGTATGCGCGCGGTATGGAAAAAAGAAGATGGCGCGGTGGTGATTACCGCGCTGCCGCACCAGGTGTCCGGCGCTCGCGTACTGGAGCAGATCGCCGCCCAGATGCGGAACAAAAAGCTGCCGATGGTTGACGATCTGCGCGACGAGTCCGATCACGAAAACCCGACCCGTCTGGTGATCGTGCCGCGTTCCAACCGCGTGGATATGGAGCAGGTGATGAACCACCTGTTTGCGACCACGGACCTGGAAAAGAGCTACCGCATCAACCTGAACATGATCGGTCTGGACGGTCGCCCGGCGGTGAAAAACCTGCTGGAGATCCTGACCGAATGGCTGGCGTTCCGTCGCGATACCGTGCGCCGCCGCCTGAACTATCGTCTGGAGAAAGTCCTCAAGCGCCTGCATATTCTGGAAGGTTTGCTGGTGGCGTTTCTCAATATCGACGAAGTGATTGAGATAATCCGCCATGAGGATGAACCGAAACCGGCGCTGATGTCGCGTTTTGGCATCACGGAAACCCAGGCCGAAGCCATCCTCGAACTGAAACTGCGCCATCTCGCCAAACTGGAAGAGATGAAGATTCGCGGCGAACAGGATGAGCTGGCGAAAGAGCGCGATCAATTGCAGGGCATTCTGGCCTCCGAGCGCAAAATGAACACCCTGCTGAAGAAAGAGTTGCAGGCGGATTCAGACGCGTATGGTGACGATCGCCGCTCCCCACTGCGCGAGCGTGAAGAAGCTAAAGCGATGAGCGAGCATGACATGCTGCCGTCTGAACCGGTGACGATCGTGCTGTCGCAGATGGGCTGGGTGCGTAGCGCCAAAGGCCATGATATTGACGCGCAGGGTCTGAACTATAAATCGGGCGACAGCTGGAAAGCCTCGGCGAAAGGCAAGAGCAACCAGCCGGTGGTGTTTATCGACACGACCGGGCGCAGCTACGCCATCGACCCGATTACGCTGCCGTCGGCGCGTGGTCAGGGCGAGCCGTTGACCGGTAAACTGACGCTGCCGCCGGGCGCGACCGTAGAGCATATGCTGATGGAAGGGGATGAGCAGAAACTGCTGATGGCCTCGGACGCCGGCTATGGTTTCGTCTGTACCTTTAACGATCTGGTGGCCCGCAACCGCGCGGGTAAAGCGCTGATCACGTTGCCGGAAAACGCGCACGTTATGCCGCCGGTGGTGATTGAAGATGAAACCGATATGCTGCTGGCGATCACCGCCGCCGGGCGTATGTTGATGTTCCCGGTCAGCGATCTGCCGCAGTTGTCGAAGGGGAAAGGGAACAAGATCATCAACATTCCGTCTGCGGAAGCGGCCAGAGGCGACGATACGCTGGCCCAGCTCTACGTTCTGCCGCCGCAAAGCACGCTCACGATTCATGTCGGCAAGCGCAAAATCAAACTGCGCCCTGAAGAGCTGCAAAAAGTGACCGGCGAGCGCGGTCGTCGCGGTACGCTGATGCGCGGTTTGCAGCGCATCGATCGTATTGAGATTGACTCGCCACGACGCGCCCGCGACGGCGACAGCGAAGAATAAGGCGATTTTAAGCGCCATCAGGCCATCTCATTGTGCCGGATGGCGGCGTAAACGCCTTGTCCGGCCTGCGGTTTTAACGATGCTGTCAGGCCGGATTAACAATAAAATTTCCCGTAAAACCGTTGTTTATTCGCGCATTGCGATTAACAATACGCTTTTCCAGAGAGCCGCTCTTAACAAAGCCCTAACCTGATATCAGGTGACGTAGAATGCGACGCTCTTAGGCCTTCAGAGGTTGTTATGCTATATATCTTTCGTCTAATCATTACCGTTATTTACTGCATTCTTGTCTGCATTTTCGGTTCGATCTACTGCCTTTTCAGCCCGCGTAACCCGAAGCACGTCGCGACGTTTGGCCATATGTTTGGCCGTCTGGCGCCGCTTTATGGCCTGAAGGTGGAGTGCCGTAAGCCTGCTGATGCCGAAAGCTATGGCAACGCTATCTATATCGCTAACCATCAGAACAACTACGATATGGTGACGGCAGCAAACATTGTGCAACCGCCTACGGTGACGGTCGGCAAAAAGAGCCTGGTCTGGATCCCGTTTTTTGGCCAGCTGTACTGGTTAACAGGTAACTTGTTGATTGACCGAAATAATCGTGCCAAAGCGCACGGCACAATCGCGGAAGTGGTGAGCCATTTTAAAAAGCGCCGTATCTCTATCTGGATGTTCCCGGAAGGAACGCGCAGCCGTGGCCGTGGCCTGCTGCCGTTTAAAACCGGCGCCTTTCATGCCGCTATCGCCGCCGGTGTTCCGGTGATTCCGGTGTGTGTTTCCAATACATCGAATAAAATTAAGCTTAACCGACTGAATAACGGTCTGGTGATTGTAGAGATGCTGCCGCCGGTGGACATCAGCCAGTTTGGTAAGGATCAGGTTCGTGAACTGGCGGCGCATTGCCGCTCGTTGATGGAACAAAAAATTGCAGAACTCGATCAGGAAATTGCAGAGCGCGAAGCGACCGGCAAAGTCTGAATCAGTGTGATCGCGTTTTTGTGGGAAACGACTTCCTGCGCACTCTTTGTCTGTTTTAAATGGAGCTTATATGTCACTCAGTCGGCGTCAGTTCATTCAGGCTTCGGGGATCGCACTGTGTGCCGGTGCCGTTCCGCTGAAGGCTAATGCAGCCGGTCAGCAGCAGCCTCTGCCCGTTCCGCCGCTGCTGGAGTCCCGTCGCGGGCAGCCGTTGTTTATGACGTTGCAGCGCGCACACTGGTCCTTTACGCAGGGTACGCGCGCGCCCGTCTGGGGGATTAACGGGCGTTACCTGGGGCCGACGATTCGCGTCTGGAAAGGGGATGACGTTAAGCTCATCTACAGCAACCGTCTGACTGAAAATGTCTCCATGACTGTCAGCGGATTGCAGGTGCCGGGGCCGCTGATGGGCGGCCCTGCGCGGATGATGTCGCCCAACGCTGACTGGGCGCCGGTATTGCCGATTCGTCAGAACGCCGCCGTGCTGTGGTATCACGCCAATACGCCAAACCGTACCGCGCAGCAGGTCTATAACGGCCTTGCCGGGATGTGGCTGATCGAGGATGAGGTCAGCAAATCGCTGCCGATCCCCAATCATTACGGCGTGGATGATTTCCCGATCATTATCCAGGATAAGCGGCTGGATAATTTCGGTACGCCGGAGTACAGCGAACCGGGCAGCGGCGGGTTTGTTGGCGATACGCTGCTGGTCAACGGCGCGCAAAGTCCTTACGTGGAAGTTTCCCGCGGCTGGGTTCGCCTGCGCTTGCTGAATGCGTCAAACTCTCGCCGTTACCAGTTGCAAATGAGCGACGGTCGCGCGCTGCATGTTATTTCTGGCGATCAGGGCCTTTTACCCGCGCCGGTGTCCGTCAAACAACTGTCGCTGGCGCCCGGTGAACGCCGGGAAATTCTGGTCGATATGACCAATGGCGATGAGGTGTCGATCACCTGCGGGGAAGCGGCCAGTATTGTCGATCGCATCCGTGGCTTCTTTGAACCTTCCAGCATTCTGGTCTCTACGCTGGTGCTGACCTTACGGCCAACCGGGTTGCTGCCGCTGGTGACTGACAGCCTGCCGATGCGTTTATTGCCAACGGAGATTGTCAGCGGCGCGCCGATTCGCAGCCGGGATATTAGCCTCGGGGACGATCCCGGCATCAACGGGCAATTGTGGGACGTCAACCGCATTGATATCACCGCCCAGCAAGGTTCCTGGGAGCGCTGGACCGTTCGCGCCGATATGCCGCAGCCTTTCCATATTGAGGGTGTCTCTTTCCTGATCCGCAACGTCAATGGCGCCATGCCGTTCCCGGAAGATCGGGGCTGGAAAGATACGGTATGGGTGGACGGACAGGTGGAATTACTGGTTTATTACGGACAGCCTTCCTGGGCGCACTTCCCGTTCTACTTCAACAGCCAGACGCTGGAAATGGCCGACCGGGGGTCTATCGGACAAATGCTGGTGAACCCGGCGCCGTAAATCTTCCCTCGCCCGCAAGGGCGAGAAGTGAATACCTTTCTCTTTCGTTCCGGCATATAATCCCCGGCCTTTGATTATTTTTTTACCATTTTTTGGAAGCATTATGAGCGCAATATCCCTGATCCAGCCAGACAGAGATCTTTTCTCCTGGCCTCAATACTGGGCGGCCTGTTTTGGTCCCGCGCCTTTTTTGCCGATGTCACGCGACGAAATGGATCAACTTGGCTGGGATAGCTGCGACATTATTCTGGTTACCGGTGATGCGTATGTCGATCATCCGAGCTTTGGGATGGCGATTTGCGGTCGTATGCTGGAAGCGCAGGGTTTCCGTGTCGGCATCATTGCCCAGCCGGACTGGAACAGCAAAGATGACTTTATGCGTCTGGGGAAACCGAATCTGTTTTTCGGCGTCACTGCGGGCAACATGGACTCGATGATCAACCGTTATACCGCCGATCGCCGACTGCGCCATGACGACGCCTATACGCCGGATAACGTGGCGGGGAAGCGCCCGGATCGTGCGACGCTGGTCTATACCCAGCGCTGTAAAGAGGCCTGGAAAGACGTGCCGGTGATCCTCGGCGGTATTGAAGCCAGTCTGCGTCGTACCGCGCACTATGATTACTGGTCTGATACCGTACGCCGCTCGGTGCTGGTGGATGCGAAAGCCGATATGCTGATGTTCGGCAACGGCGAGCGCCCGCTGGTTGAAGTTGCGCACCGCCTGGCAATGGGGGAGCCGATCGGCCAGATCCGCGATGTGCGTAACACCGCGATTATTGTTAAAGAAGCCCTGCCGGGCTGGAGTGGGGTTGATTCCACGCGTCTGGATACGCCAGGGAAAATTGATCCGATCCCCCATCCGTATGGTGAAGATCTGCCGTGCGCGGATAACAAACCGGTTGTGCCGAAAAAGCAGGAAGCCAAAGCCGTGACCGTTCAGCCGCCGCGTCCGAAGCCGTGGGAGAAAACCTACGTGCTGCTGCCGTCCTTTGAGAAGGTGAAGGGCGATAAGGTGCTGTATGCGCACGCGTCGCGTATTCTGCATCACGAAACCAACCCTGGCTGCGCGCGTGCGCTGATGCAAAAGCATGGCGATCGCTATATCTGGATCAACCCGCCCGCCATTCCGCTCTCTACCGAAGAGATGGACAGCGTTTTTGCGCTGCCGTATAAGCGCGTGCCGCATCCGGCATACGGTGACAGCCGCATTCCGGCTTACGAAATGATCCGCTTCTCGATTAACATCATGCGCGGGTGTTTCGGCGGCTGCTCGTTCTGTTCGATTACCGAACACGAAGGCCGCATTATTCAGAGCCGTTCAGAAGATTCGATCATCAATGAGATCGAAGCGATCCGCGATACCGTACCGGGCTTTACCGGCGTGATTTCCGATCTCGGCGGGCCGACGGCCAACATGTATATGCTGCGCTGTAAGTCGCCGCGCGCGGAACAAACCTGCCGCCGCCTGTCGTGCGTGTACCCGGATATCTGCTCGCATATGGATACCAACCATGAGCCGACGATCAACCTCTATCGCCGCGCCCGCGATCTGAAAGGCATCAAGAAGATCCTGATCGCCTCCGGCGTGCGTTACGACATTGCCGTTGAAGATCCGCGTTATATCAAAGAGCTGGCGAGCCATCATGTGGGCGGCTATCTGAAGATTGCGCCGGAGCATACCGAAGAAGGGCCGCTGTCGAAGATGATGAAGCCGGGCATGGGCAGCTATGATCGCTTCAAAGAACTGTTCGATCTTTACTCAAAACAGGCCGGGAAAGAGCAGTACCTGATCCCGTATTTTATCTCTGCGCACCCCGGTACGCGGGACGAAGATATGGTGAATCTGGCGCTGTGGTTGAAACGCCATCGCTTCCGTCTGGATCAGGTGCAGAACTTCTATCCGTCGCCGCTGGCGAACTCGACGACCATGTATTACACCGGGAAAAACCCGCTGGGTAAAATTGGCTATAAGAGTGAAGACGTGGTGGTGCCGAGAGGCGACAAACAGCGTCGTCTGCATAAAGCGCTGCTGCGTTACCACGATCCGGCGAACTGGCCGCTGATTCGCCAGGCGCTGGAAGAGATGGGGAAAAAGCATCTGATTGGCAGTCGTCGCGAGTGTCTGGTTCCGGCGCCTACGCTGGACGAGATGCGTGAAGCCCGTCGTCAGAACCGCAATACGCGCCCGGCGTTGACTAAGCATACGCCAGTGGCGCATCAGCGTCAGACGCCTGCAAGCAATAAAAAACGCAGCAAGGTAGCCGGACGTTAAACCCGTTAGCTGTTTGCCGGATAAGGTGCCTGCACCGCTATCCGGCAAACGGACGGATTACGCGTTCGCTTCACGAATTCTGGCGGCCAGCGCTGCCAGTTTTTCGTCATCCGCTCGCTCGTGGTCATGCGATGACAAATAGCCTTCGTACTGTTCAAAGAATTTCGCCTGCCGCGATTCAATAGGCTTCCATTCGTTCAGGTTAGCGGTGCCGTGCATCGGGCTGAGCTTGCTGTGCACATGATCCACGCCAAATCCTTCAAAAAACATTCCCGTACGTCCCACGTCCGGGAAGGCGTTATCCAGCTTTTTCGCCACTTTTTGGGTGGCAAGCATCAGATCGGCCAGCGCCTGCGGCGGCAAGTCGAACGCATAGCTGGGATAATGCTTCTTCGGGATCACCACCGTAAAACCGTCGGTGTTCGGGAAGATGGAGAGGAAGGCCAGATGATGCTCGTCTTCCCAGATCTTATGGCAGGGGGCTTTACCCTCAACGATTTGGCAAAAAATACAGCTCATTCCTTTTCTCCGTTGCTGAGTTCACAATTCGCGTCGCGTACCGACTCAACACTTTCTACCAAACCCGCCTGGTAGTCAAAAAGCCCGACATAAATGTCGGGCCGGAAAGGAAGGTTAGCCGCCGAACTGATCCGGGTCCGGCCCCAGGCGTTTACCCTGGTCAAGTTTGGCCACTTCGCTTAATTCGTCTTTGTCGAGACGGAAATCCCAGACGTCGAAGTTTTCCGCAATACGTGAAGGGGTGACGGATTTAGGGATCACCACCAGCCCGTTATCCAGATGCCAGCGGATCACAATTTGCGCCGGAGATTTACCGTATTTATCCGCCAGATCGCGAATGATTTTCTGATCGAAAACGCCTGCGCCGCCTTGCGCCAGCGGGCTCCAGGACTCGGTCTGGATCTTGTGCGTCGCATTCCAGGCATGCAGCTGACGCTGTTGCATCAGCGGATGCAATTCGATCTGGTTGATCACCGGTGTAACGCCGGTTTCATCGATCAGACGCTGGAGGTGGTTTACCTGGAAGTTACACACGCCGATGCTTTTCACCAGCCCCTCTCTTTGCAGTTCAATCATCCCTTCCCAGGCGTCAACATAATGGTCGATAGCCGGAACGGGCCAGTGCATCAGATAGAGATCGAGGTGATCCAACTGGAGCTTATCCAGGCTTTCCTGCAAGGCTTCTCGAGGGCGTTTCTGATCGTCATTCCACAGTTTGGTGGTAATAAACAGCTCTTCCCGGTCGATACCGGCATCTTTTAACGCTTTTCCGACGCCTTCTTCATTTTTGTACGCCGCAGCGGTATCAATGGAGCGATATCCCACTTCCAGCGCCTTATGAATGGCGGAAATTGCTTCCTCGTTGCTTGCCTTCCAGACTCCCAGGCCCAGTTGTGGCATTACGTTGCCATCCTGTAGCTTGATAACGGTTGGATTAGCCATGCGTTCCTCCTTTATGCGATCTCACCGGAGCAAACTCCGGTGAGGTTGTGTGACTTAAGTCTGGACGAAATGTCCAAAAACGAAAGCCAGAGGCGAAAAAACCTTAGCGAGCCGCTTCGTAAATCCGACGGCTGACATCCAGCGTAATGTCCTGATGTTCACCCAGATTTGTGCCGCCGTGCGCTTCCAGTTTTGCCAGTAATGCCGGAATGGAACTGCCGTCCAGACCGTAATCAGACAGGCGAGTCGGTACGCCCATTTGCTCAAAGAAGCGGCGGGTGGCGGCGATGGCGGCATCAATACGCGCATCGTCGGAACCGTCGGTGATATTCCAGACTCGCTCTGCGTACTGCAACAGTTTGGCGCGTTTGGTATCGCGTTTTTCATTCCACAGCGCAGGCAGGACGATAGCCAGCGTCTGCGCGTGATCAAGGCCGTGCATCGCCGTCAGCTCATGACCCAGCATATGCGTTGCCCAGTCCTGCGGGACGCCCGCGCCGATCAAACCGTTCAGCGCCTGAGTGGCCGCCCACATTACGTTGGCGCGGACATCGTAGTTTTCCGGCTCTTTCAGCGCTTTCGGGCCTTCTTCGACAAGCGTCAGCAGGATACCTTCGGCAAAGCGATCCTGAATTTTTCCGTCAACCGGATAAGTGACATACTGCTCAACGGTGTGAACGAATGCATCCACAACGCCGTTAGCAACCTGGCGCGGCGGCAGGGTGTAGGTATAAACCGGATCGAGCACCGCAAACACGGGTTGGACGAACGGTGTCATAAAGGCCAGCTTATCGCCGGTGGTTTTACGGGAAATCACCGCCCCGGAGTTAGATTCTGAACCCGTTGCCGGCAACGTCAGCACCGATCCCATCGGTACGGCGCTTTTCACGTCGTTGCCACGGGTTTCCAGAATGCGCCACGGGTCCACGCCTTCGTCATATTGCGCCGCCGCCGCGATAAATTTAGTGCCATCCAGCACGGAACCGCCGCCGACCGCCAGCAGGAACGTCACTTTCTCATCACGTACAATGTTGACGGCGTTCATCAGCGTTTCATAAGACGGGTTTGGCTCGATGCCGCCAAATTCCAGCACGTCCAGACCTTTCAGCGCGTCATGTACCTGATCCAGTACGCCGGTCTTTTTCACGCTGCCGCCGCCGTAGGTGATCAATACGCGGGCGCCCTGAGGGATTTGATCGCGCAGATCGGCAATCGCGCCTTTACCAAACAGAATGCGGGTTGGGGTATGCAGATTAAAGTTGTTCATTGCTCGTTCCCTTATGTGGGTAAAAAAGTGGGCAGGCGAATGTCTGCCTGATGGTGAACATTGTGGTCGCCAGCCGCCTTCCTCTCAATGCTCATTTCTGCCAATGTCTTGCCCATTTCTCCAGAGCGCTGGAGAAAAAAGATAAATTTGCGCACAATCAACGCGTCGTAAACCGATGAGAAAAAAGCGCGCCATGAACCGTGAAGCCATCTGCCTGTTGCTGACAGATAAAATTAAGCAGCTGATAAACAATCAAAATAACCTGAATGACTGCCTGCCAGACGTGCGTTTGCTCTACGGCACGGAGCCGGGGTTGCGCACGCCTGTGATGTATCAGCCTGGCATCATATTTCTCTTTTCGGGGCATAAGATCGGTTATATCAATGAACGCGTATTTCAGTACGATGCCAATGAATATCTGCTGCTGACAGTACCTTTACCCTTTGAATGTGAAACTTATGCGACGCCGGAAGTACCGCTTGCGGGGATTCGTCTGAATGTTGATATCCTGCAATTGCAGGAGTTGCTGATGGACATTGGCGAGGACGATCTGTTTCAACCGTCGATGGCGGCAAGCGGGATTAACTCCGCCACGCTGTCGGATGACATTCTTTGTGCGGCGGAACGCCTGTTAGATGTGATGGAAAGGCCGCTGGATGCGCGTATTCTGGGGAAACAGATTATTCGCGAAATTCTGTATCACGTTCTGATGGGGCCGCGTGGCGGCGCGCTGCTGGCGCTGGTCAGCCGCCAGACCCATTTCAGCCTGATTAGCCGGGTGCTGAAGCGGATTGAAACCAAATACACCGAGAACCTGAACGTTGAGCAACTGGCGGCGGAAGCCAACATGAGTGTCTCGGCGTTCCATCATAATTTTAAATCCGTTACCAGTACCTCGCCGTTGCAGTACCTGAAAACCTATCGTCTGCATAAAGCGCGGATGATGATCATTCACGACGGGATGAAAGCCAGCGCCGCTGCGATGCGCGTCGGCTACGAGAGCGCGTCGCAGTTCAGTCGGGAGTTCAAACGCTATTTTGGCGTAACGCCGGGGGAGGATGCGGCACGAATGAGAATGATGCAGGGAAGCTAATCATGTGTAAGCCGGATAAGCGTGAGCGCCATCCGGCAATCAGCAAATCAGGCGCTGCAATACTTCTTCTTGATCACGACGAATAATGTGCCGATCAAACCGGCGGCCAGCAGGGCAATCGGCAGGATCATCAAAAACGTCATCACCTGATCTTCATGACGTTTCACGAATGGGATCATGCTGAGCGCGTAGCCGAAACTGGTCACCACGCCGACCCACAGCAGCCCGCTCAACCAGTTAAAAAACTGAAACCGGCGGCTGGACAACCCTGAAATCCCCGCCATTGTGGGCAGCAGGGTGCGCACAAACGCCAGAAAGCGCCCGGCAAGCAGCGCCAGCAGGCCGTGCCGGTCGAACATACAGGTCGCGCGCTGATGGTATTTAACGGGAAGCTGCGCCAGCCAGCCTTTCACCGTTTGCGTATTTCCCAGCCAGCGCCCCTGAATATAGCTCAGCCAGCAGCCGAGACTGGCGGCTGTCGTCAGAATAAGGATCGTGGGGACAAAGTCCATGACACCTTGTGCAACCAGCGCGCCTGCCAGTAAGAGCAGGCTGTCTCCGGGTAAAAAAGAGGCCGGGAGCAGGCCATTTTCTAAAAATAGCGTGGCAAACATCACAAAGTAGACAACGCTAACAACGTGTGGGTCCGCCAGCGCGGCAAAATCGTGTTGCCAGAGCGCAGCGATAATATCTTGAATGACAGCCATGGACTTTCCTGTGGAACCGCGTTTATGGGGCTATTGTACTCCTGAATTGCCCGGGATGCCTTGATCCCGGACGCAACAAATGCAGACTTTTCTGCCCGGAGTGTCTGCAATTCTGTCCATGACCGGAAACTTTACACAATACGCGTGAATCCTGCGGCTAAATCTGCAATCAGATCGTCAACATTCTCTAAACCGATGTGCAAACGGATCAGCGTGCCGGTGAAATCAACGTCGCCTTCGGGACGAATGGCGGCGATATGTTCCGGCTGGTTAGGCAGAATTAAGGATTCAAAGCCGCCCCAGGAGTAGGCCATGCTGAACAAGCTGAAATTATCCAGATAAGCGGAAAGCGCCTCATTGCTCAGCCTTTTATTCAGCACAAACGAGAACAACCCGCTGCTGCCCGTGAAATCGCGCTTCCAGAATTCGTGGCCTTTGCTGCCAGGAAGGGCGGGATGATTAACGCGGGCGACCTGAGGGTGATTCGCCAGCCACTCGGCGACTTTCAGGCTGCTTTCATGATGCTGGCGTAAGCGCACGCCCAGCGTACGTAGCCCACGGCTGGTCATATAAGCGGTATCTGCGTCCAGCATTTGCCCCATCAGATAGGCGTTTTCGCGTAATTGCTCCCAACAACGCGCATTAGACACGGCCGTGCCGACCATCGCATCCGAGTGACCAATCAGGTATTTCGTTCCTGCCTGGATGGAGATATCGATCCCGAAATCCAGCGCCTTAAACAGCACGCCCGCCGCCCAGGTGTTATCAATCATAATGACGGCGTCTGGCGCAACGCGTCTTACCGCGCCGACAATCGCCGGGATGTCATGCACTTCCATCGTGATGGAGCCAGGAGATTCGAGAAACACTACTTTCGTATTGGGCTGAATATGCTTCACGATATCCGCGCCGACCAGCGGATCAAACCAGCCGGTCGTCACGCCGAGTCTGGCGAGAACTTTGGTGCAAAAATCCTGACTGGGTTCGTAAGCGGTGTTGGTCATCAGGACGTGATCGCCCTGTTCCACAAAGGCCAGAATCGTGTTGGCGACAGCCGCCGCGCCGCAGGGGAAGAGCGCGCATCCGGCGCCGCCTTCCAGTTCGCACATGGCTTCCTGTAGCGAAAAATGGGTTAGCGTTCCGCGACGGCCATAGAAAAGCTCGCCATTGGCGCGGTTGCGGGTGGCGTGCTTTTTGGCTTCTACGGTGTCAAATACCAGCGAGGAGGCGCGCTGAATGACGCTGTTCACCGATCCCTGCGTGTATTTTTTGCTGCGTCCTGCGCTCACCAGTTTGGTTTCAAGATGTTTTTCTGCCATGTTGGAGTACCCATTTTTATACGTCTGGATGTCTAAACTATCATGAATGATGAGTGACGCATCCTGAAGAATCGGCATAAAGCAGAAAATTTTCTCAAAATGACATCTGGTGACTTTTTTACTGCGTAAGCGCAAGGAAAAGAAACCAAAGGTGCGGCACTATGTAAATAGTAATGAGAACGACTATCAATTCGACGTCGTTTTGATATTATTACGCTCAGAATTTGTGATTTGCGTCCTGGAGATACAGAGTGGGTAATAATTTGATGCAGACGGATCTCTCCGTCTGGGGTATGTATCAGCACGCCGACATCGTGGTTAAGTGCGTGATGATTGGTCTGATTCTGGCGTCAGTAGTCACCTGGGCTATCTTCTTCAGTAAGAGTCTTGAGTTCTTTACGCAGAAGCGTCGGCTCAAGCGTGAACAACAGCAGCTGGCTGAAGCGCGTTCTTTAGACCAGGCCAGCAATATTGCCTCCGCATTCGCGGCGAAAAGTTTAAGCTCACAGTTGCTCTATGAAGCGCAGAACGAGCTGGAACTGTCGGAAGGCAGTGAAGACAACGAAGGTATTAAAGAGCGTACCGGGTTCCGCCTGGAGCGTCGCGTAGCGGCGGTTGGCCGTCATATGGGACGCGGCAATGGCTACCTGGCGACCATCGGCGCCATCTCTCCGTTTGTCGGTCTGTTTGGTACGGTATGGGGCATCATGAACAGCTTCATCGGCATCGCGCAAACCCAGACCACCAACCTCGCGGTTGTCGCGCCGGGTATCGCGGAAGCGTTGCTGGCTACGGCGATCGGCCTGGTCGCGGCAATTCCTGCGGTCGTGATTTACAACATTTTCGCACGTCAGATCGGCAGCTACAAAGCGACGCTGGGCGACGTGGCGGCACAGATTCTGCTACTGCAAAGCCGCGATCTGGATCTGAACGCGAGCGCTTCCGCTCAGCCGGTACGTACCGCGCAGAAATTACGTGTAGGATAATGTTCCATGGCAATGCGTCTTAATGAAAATCTGGACGATAACGGTGAAATGCATGAAATCAACGTGACGCCGTTTATCGACGTCATGCTGGTTCTGCTGATTATCTTTATGGTGGCCGCGCCGCTGGCAACGGTGGACGTGAAGGTGAATCTTCCTGCGTCCACCAGCACCCCGCAGCCGCGCCCGGAAAAACCGGTTTATCTGTCCGTGAAGGCCGACAACAGCATGTTTATCGGCAACGATCAGGTAACGGATGAAACCATGATTGGTGAGCTGAACGCGTTAACCGAAGGGAAGAAAGACACGACGATCTTCTTCCGTGCGGATAAAACCGTTGATTATGAAACAATGATGAAAGTGATGGATACGCTGCACCAGGCGGGTTACCTGAAAATTGGTCTCGTGGGTGAAGAGGTCGCGAAAGCGAAGTAATCGTTGTTGCTGATGGGCAGACAGACAGGCCGGGTAGGGCGCAAGCCGTACCCGGCTTTTTTATTGCCTGATGGCGCTGCGCTTACCAGGCCTGTATGATGCGGTATCGCTGGATTGCTGATTCGCCAGATTACTTCGTCGTGGGAAAACGTTTTTCATTCAGCGCGACGGTGGTGATATTGGTCGTTCGGTAATCGCCATCGGATAGCTTACGGGTCAGGCGCAGGGTCGCCGTTTCTCGCGCCAGTAAGTGTTGATATGTGCTCTCCAGGCGCGCCATGATTTTGTCCCGCATCTCGGGATGTTGCTCAATAATCGTATTGATAACCGAACCGTAGATCTCTTCTTTGACCTGGAGCGCATAGATTTCACGGCGATTTTGCCATTTCAGCCGCACTAACGCGGCGGGAATCGACACGATCTCCTGCGCCACCTGTTCGAGGGTCGCGTTTTTATTGGCGATAAGCGCTTTAAGATTTTGCTTTAAGATAAATTCATCGCTTTTATTATTATCTAAAGCTAAATAAACATTATTATCTTCAACGTCTTTCATATTATTTCTCTTCCAGAGAATAAAAAACGGGAGAGTTTTTCTCTCTGGTTATGAGATTAAGCCAAATTTCATTGCCGTGATCGTTTATTTTTGTTGTGGCATCTGCCAGAATTTTACTTAATGCCTGAGCATCAACATCGCCTTCCGCCTGTAGGCTATTAATAAGACGAGCAAACGTCTCAATTTTAGCTACGCGATAAAGCCGGTCTTTTAAATGACGGTCACGTTCTTCAAGTAACATGTTTTTAGATTGACCAGTCGGTGTGGCGCTAATTAAAATATCTGGCTCGTAATCGCTCAGCGTTTTCTTTCCCTGAGTCAAATTTTCACTATTTTCTACGGTCTCAGCATCGCCTGGCGAGGCAGATAAATGAAAACGAGTCGGCACAAGATGCTCGGGAAGCATGTTGGAATGTCCTTTACTATCAATAGTATATTGTTTTTTATAAGGCAGGTCTCGTTGACAATAGCATGGTGTAATTTTAAAATCAAAAAAAATGGAGTCGGCATATGAACAGCATTTTTTATTCTATTATCACTCTGCTATTACTCACTGGCGGCGTGCTTTTCTTGATGCACGAATTTAATAAACAGCGCTCTGCTGAGGCGTCTAATCCAGTAAATCAAGCGGAACCCTTGTCCAAAGAGGAGGGCGAAGATCATTTTTCGTCGCTCATGAATACTATTACACCGGTATGGTACTGGCGAGTCAATCACGAATATATTGATTTTCTTCACGCAACGATAAAGCGGATGACGATGGCGGAGCTAAACGGCACGCCGGGGTTATTTGATGCGCAGCGCCGTTGCAGCGATCTCAACTCTGCGGTCTATAAATATTATGACAACATTAAAAAGCGTTGTCTGAACGGGGAAAAGGTTCCGCATTCCGATCTGGATGTGCTTAACTTGCGGCAATGTTTCCGGGAATTTAGCCTGGAGGCGTATCCCTCCCTGGTTGCTCTGGTGTGGCCTGAATATCAGCGGCCGCTAATCAAACCGGAAGAGGTTTAATAAACGCGCCTGACGTTGGCCGGGTAAGGCGGAACCGCCACCCGGCGCGCGTGCCCGAAAGCGTTATTTATCCGATGAGGCTTGCCAGAGGTTCAGCTCGCCGTCCGCGACATGTTTATCGATTTGCGCTAACTCATCAGCGCTGAATGTCAGGTTCGACAACGCCTGCACATTTTCTTCCAACTGCTCTGGTCGACTGGCGCCGATCAGCACCGACGTCACGCGATTATCTTTCAACAGCCAGCTAAGCGCCATCTGCGCCATTGACTGGCCGCGACGTTGCGCCATCTCATTGAGTAAACGCAGGCTGTTCAGATTCGCTTCCGTCAGCATATTCTCCGTCAGACCGCGAACTTTTTTCCCTTCACGCTGCATACGTGAACCTTCCGGGATACCGTTTAAGTATTTTCCGGTTAACAATCCCTGAGCCAGCGGTGTGAACGCAATGCAACCCATGCCGTTGGCCGCCAGCGTATCCAGTAGGCCGCTTTTATCCACCCAGCGGTTGAGCAGATTGTAGGACGGCTGATGAATCAGCAGCGGGATTTTCCATTCGCGCAGCAGTTCCGCCATTCGTTGAGTTCGCTCAGGCGAATAGGAGGAGATGCCGACGTAAAGCGCCTTACCGCTTTGTACCGCCTGCGCCAGCGCGGATGCGGTCTCTTCCATTGGCGTGTTTTCATCGACACGGTGGGAATAGAAGATATCGACATAGTCCAGCCCCATCCGCTTCAGGCTCTGATCGAGGCTGGCGAGCAGGTACTTACGCGACCCGCCGGAGCCGTATGGCCCAGGCCACATGTCATAACCCGCTTTGGTGGAAATGATCAGCTCATCGCGATACGGCGCAAAATCTTCCCGCAGCAAACGGCCAAAGTTCTCTTCTGCGCTTCCCGGCGGCGGGCCGTAGTTATTGGCTAAATCAAAATGGGTGATGCCTGAATCAAAGGCTTTACGCAGCAGCGCACGCTGTGAATCCAGCGCCTGAACGTGGCCGAAACTGTGCCACAAACCCAGCGATAGCGCGGGTAAACGCAAACCGCTTTTACCGCAGTAGCGATAAAGCATCTGCTCATAACGTTCGGGGTTGGCTAACCAGGCCATGTCATCTCCTTAGAGAAAGTGAATTTCAAAACAACGTTTCTATTCTAGCGGCTCAGCGGGGTTTATCCCGTTCGTCAGGTCACATTGATGCGAAAAATTGGGCAAAAACACGTCGTTATGCTTTGCTTAAAAAAACATCAATTCAGGAGTGAAACTATGCCGCGTCTGACTGCCAAAGACTTTCCGCAGGAGTTGCTCGATTACTATGACTACTATGCACATGGAAAAATCTCTAAACGCGAGTTTCTTAACCTCGCGGCAAAGTATGCCGTCGGCGGCGTGACCGCGCTTGCGCTGTTTAATCTCCTGAAGCCGAATTACGCGCTGGCGGTGCAGGTGGACTTTACCGACCCGGACATTTTGCCGGAATACATTACGTATCCGTCACCGAACGGGCATGGCGAGGTGCGCGGCTATCTGGTGAAACCGGCGAAGGCGACGGGGAAAACGCCTGCGGTCGTGGTCGTACACGAGAACAGGGGGCTGAATCCCTATATTGAGGATGTCGCACGACGCGTGGCGAAAGCAGGTTATATTGCGCTGGCGCCTGATGGATTAAGCTCGGTAGGCGGATACCCCGGTAATGACGATAAGGGCCGGGAATTACAGCAGCAGGTTGATCCCACAAAATTAATGAATGATTTCTTTGCCGCGATTGAGTTTATGCAGCGTCATCCGGCGGCCAGCGGAAAAGTGGCTATTACGGGATTCTGCTATGGCGGCGGCGTATCAAATGCGGCGGCGGTGGCCTATCCAGAACTGGCGTGCGCCGTTCCTTTTTATGGTCGTCAGGCTCCGGCGTCAGATGTACCTAAAATTAATGCGCCTTTATTATTACATTACGCCGAGTTAGATACCTCAATTAATGAAGGCTGGCCTGCCTACGAAACGGCGCTGAAGGCGAATAATAAAGTTTATGAAGCGTATATCTATCCTGGGGTGAATCATGGTTTTCATAATGATTCGACTCCCCGCTATGATAAGGCCGCAGCGGATCTGGCCTGGGCGCGCACTCTGGCCTGGTTTGAGAAATATTTACAATGAAAAACAAACGATTATTTCAGGTGCGGCATATTGCTTTGCGGCATAATAATGCCGTTATGCTTTATAAGCATTCACAGGAATAGCGTGCTGACGATGATTCGTATACTTAGTTAAGTAAAAAAACAATAAAGAAAGTATATATTCTGCATTCTCTGCCGATAACGAGTATAAGTGTCGCCTGATGGCGAATCCCTCAAGTACGGCAAGGAAATTCTTATGCGTTTGCTGCAAAACTTCACTATTCGTATTGTCATGCTGACAATATTGGGGCTCTTCTGTCTTCTTTGGTCGGGCGTTGGTTTATTCAGCGTCCATGCATTATCTAAAGTGGCGGAAGGGAATGATATCGATCGTCATATTGTGCGTCAGATGACGGTGCTAAGTCAGGGGAACGATCAGTATTTTCGTTTTGTCACGCGTTTAAGCCGTGCGATGGACGTTAAAATCGGCGGCGGTACGCCCGATTTTGTACCAGTACAGCAGGCGCTGGACAATATGAGCAAAAAGCTGGAAGAGATGAAAACGCTCTCTCCAGGGCCGATGGACCCGGAGATCGCCGCTGCGGTATTGGCAAACTGGCAGGCGTTGCTTGATAAGGGCGTCGCGCCGCAGATGCAACTGGCGCAGCAGGGTACGCTCACCGAATTCGCAGAACAGGCGAATAATGTCACCCCCGCCCTGAGCCGCGCCTTCGGCGCCAGCGCAGAACGTTTTAACAGCGCGGCCGGCACGATGCTGGACAGCACCCGCGTGATGGTGGACGGCAAAACGTCAATTATCCGCACCCTGATTATCACTGCCGTTATTCTGGGAATTGTGATTCTCTTCTTTACCGACCGTTACCTGGTCACGATGTTAGTGAAACCGCTGGCGCGCATTCGCCAACAGTTCCGCCAGATTGCGCAAGGCGATCTGAGCCAGCCGATTGAAGAGTTTGGCCGTAACTGTGTCGGTCGTCTGGTGCCGTTACTGAGCGCGATGCAGGATAGTCTGCGGGAAGCGGTCAGCTCGATTCGTTCAGGCAGTGACAATATCTGGCGCGGCGCGACAGAGATCTCCAGCGGCAATAACGATCTCTCTTCCCGTACGGAAGAGCAGGCGGCGGCGCTGGAAGAGACCGCTGCAAGCATGGAACAGCTCACCGCGACGGTGAAATTGAATGCGGATAATGCGCGCCAGGCCAGTCAGCTTGCTGATGCCGCTTCCGCGACGGCTGGAAAAGGCGGCACGCTGGTTTCTGAGGTGGTCGAGACGATGGACGGTATTTCAGCCAGCTCCAGACAGATCGCCGAAATTACGAATGTCATCAACAGTATTGCCTTCCAGACCAATATTCTGGCGCTGAACGCCGCCGTTGAAGCCGCCAGAGCCGGTGAACAAGGGCGTGGGTTTGCGGTCGTCGCCGGTGAAGTGCGTAATCTGGCCAGCCGTAGCGCCGGGGCCGCCAAAGAGATTGAAACGCTGATCGCTGAATCCGTGCGTCGTGTCGAGCAGGGTGCGCAGCTGGTGCAGGAGACGGGCGCGACAATGGAGGCCATTCTGCGCGGAGTAACTGAAGTCACCACCATCATGAAGCAGATCGCTGCCGCTTCTGAGGAACAAAGCAAAGGGATCTCTCAGGTTGGCGTGGCGATAACCCAGATGGACAGCGTGACCCAACAAAACGCCGCGCTGGTGGAGCAAGTTTCTGCGGCAGCGGCGGCGCTGGAACGGCAAACGGAAGAGCTGCAACGCTCTGTGCAACAGTTCCGCCTTTCTCATAATGACGCGCAAATCAGCCCGGCGAAAACGGTCTCTCCAGCCAGTCCGCGCGGGGCGTCTGCCGCGAAGTCAGGCGATGAATGGGTCGCCTTCTGATCCGGTAAAAAAAAGTATGTGATACCTCTGGCGTTCGCTTAAAAAATCGCTATATAATTTGTTATATAGCGATTGGAGGTATCATGGACAATCATTTTGGTAAGGGCCTGATGGCCGGATTAAACGCAACGTGTGCCGATAGCGCGCGTAACGTGGCGGGTTTTTGTTCTGATTATAAGCGCGGATTCGTATTAGGATTTTCGCATCGCATGTTTGAAAAAACCGGCGATCGACAATTAAGCGCCTGGGAAGCGGGGATTCTGACGCGCCGTTATGGCCTGGACAAAGATATGGTGATGGACTTCTTTCGGGAGAATCAATCGAATACGACTATCCGGTTCTTTATGGCGGGTTATCGTCTCGAAAATTGATCCGAAGGGGGTATTACCCCGGTTTAATTAATTACACTATTGTCTTACTCCTTCGTTTTGTTGTTCCGTCAAAGTATCATGGTTCAATAACCATAAAGAAAGTGTGGTAAATGGCGCGCCGATCGCAATAAGTTATTTGTGAACGGTGCAAAATAGAGCCAGGTCTTTGCAACGGAATAACAATAAAATGACTGGAGATAATACTCTCATCACTTCTCACGGCGTTAATCGTCGTGATTTCATGAAGCTTTGTGCAGCACTGGCCGCAACTATGGGGCTCAGTAGCAAAGCCGCCGCAGAAATGGCCGAATCGGTTTCCCGTCCGCAGCGCCCGCCCGTCGTCTGGATCGGCGCTCAGGAATGTACGGGATGTACCGAATCGCTCCTTCGCGCGACCCACCCAACGGTAGAAAACCTTGTTCTGGAAACGATCTCTCTGGAGTACCACGAGGTCCTCTCTGCCGCCTTCGGCCATCAGGTTGAAGAGAACAAGCATAACGCTCTGGAGAAGTATAAAGGGCAGTATGTGTTGGTTGTCGATGGTTCCATCCCATTAAAAGATAACGGTATTTACTGCATGGTTGCCGGCGAGCCGATTGTGGATCACATCCGCAAGGCGGCGGAAGGCGCAGCGGCGATTATCGCGATCGGCTCCTGTTCCGCGTGGGGCGGCGTCGCTGCCGCTGGCGTAAACCCGACCGGCGCCGTCGGGTTGCAGGAAGTCCTGCCGGGCAAAACCGTTATCAATATCCCGGGCTGCCCGCCGAACCCGCATAACTTCCTGGCAACGGTTGCCCACATCATCACTTACGGTAAACCGCCGAAGCTGGATGCCAAAAACCGTCCAACCTTCGCCTATGGCCGTCTGATTCACGAACACTGCGAACGCCGCCCGCATTTTGACGCCGGTCGCTTCGCCAAAGAGTTCGGCGATGAAGGCCACCGTGAAGGCTGGTGCCTCTACCATCTGGGCTGTAAAGGGCCTGAAACCTACGGCAACTGTTCGACGTTGCAGTTCTGCGATGTCGGCGGCGTGTGGCCGGTGGCGATTGGGCACCCCTGCTACGGTTGTAACGAGGAAGGCGTTGGCTTTCATAAAGGCATCCACCAACTCGCCCATGTGGAAAATCAAACCCCGCGTTCCGAGAAGCCGGATGTCAACCTGAAAGAGGGCGGCCACATTTCCACAGGCGCCGTCGGGCTGCTTGGCGGCGTGGTTGGGCTGGTTGCCGGTGTCAGCGTGATGGCGGTACGTGAACTGGGGCGTCAGCAGAAGAAAGATAACGCTGACTCACGGGGAGAATAACCGTGAACAGACGTAACTTTATTAAAGCAGCCTCTGGCGGGGCATTGCTGCTGGGCGCGTCGCCGTCCATCAGCCATGCGGCTGCGGAAAACCGTCCGCCTATCCCGGGTTCCCTGGGGATGCTGTATGACTCGACGCTGTGCGTGGGCTGTCAGGCGTGTGTGACCAAATGCCAGGATATCAACTTCCCGGCGCGTAACCCGGAAGGGGCGCAAACCTGGTCGAATAACGACAAGCTGTCGCCTTACACTAATAACATCATTCAGGTGTGGCATAGCGGAAGTGGCGTCAATAAAGATCAGACAGAGAACGGCTACGCGTACATTAAGAAACAGTGTATGCACTGCGTTGACCCTAACTGCGTCTCCGTTTGCCCGGTATCCGCGCTGAAGAAAGACCCGAAAACCGGCATCGTTCATTACAACAAAGACGTCTGTACCGGCTGTCGCTACTGCATGGTCGCCTGCCCGTACAACGTGCCGAAATACGACTACAACAACCCGTTTGGCGCGCTGCACAAGTGTGAACTGTGCAACCAGAAGGGCGTTGAACGCCTGGACAAAGGCGGT
The DNA here is from genome assembly GCF_005406305.1 of Citrobacter sp. TBCP-5362. Classification (NCBI taxonomy): domain Bacteria; kingdom Pseudomonadati; phylum Pseudomonadota; class Gammaproteobacteria; order Enterobacterales; family Enterobacteriaceae; genus Citrobacter; species Citrobacter sp. TBCP-5362. Next base: position 719,433 of record NZ_CP040234.1, read on the forward strand.
CTGCCGGGGTGCGTTGAGGTATGTCCGGCGGGCGCGGTGATTTTTGGTACGCGAGAAGAGCTGATGGCGGAGGCGCAAAAACGCCTGGCGCTGAAGCCTGGCAGCGAATACCACTATCCGCGCCAGACGTTGCAGACTGGCGATACGTATCTGCATACCGTACCGAAGTATTACCCGCATCTGTACGGTGAAAAAGAGGGCGGCGGCACGCAGGTGCTGGTGCTGACTGGCGTTCCTTACCAGAATCTGGATCTCCCTCAACTGGCCGATCTGTCAACTGGCGCGCGTTCTGAACACATTCAACACACCCTGTATAAAGGCATGATGCTGCCACTGGCTGTGCTGGCGGGCTTAACCGTGATGGTTCGTCGTAATACGAAAAACGAGCATCACGACGGAGGAGACGATCATGAGTCATGATCCTAAACCGCTGGGCGGGAAAATAATCAGTAAACCGATCATCATCTTCGGGCCGCTTGTCGTCCTGTGTATGCTTCTCATTGTGAAACGTCTGGTCTTCGGGCTGGGATCGGTCTCCGATCTGAACGGCGGCTTCCCCTGGGGCGTGTGGATCGCTTTTGACCTGCTGATCGGCACCGGCTTCGCGTGCGGCGGTTGGGCGCTGGCGTGGGCGGTGTATGTCTTCAACCGGGGGCAATACCATCCGCTGGTGCGCCCGGCGCTGCTGGCAAGCCTGTTCGGTTACTCTTTGGGCGGGCTGTCGATCACCATTGACGTTGGTCGTTACTGGAACCTGCCGTATTTCTACATCCCAGGGCACTTCAATGTGAACTCGGTGCTGTTTGAAACGGCGGTCTGTATGACCATCTATATTGGCGTGATGGCGCTGGAGTTTGCCCCCGCGCTGTTTGAACGTCTGGGCTGGAAAGTCTCGCTTAAGCGTCTGAACAAAGTGATGTTCTTTGTTATCGCTCTCGGGGCGTTGCTGCCGACCATGCACCAGTCGTCAATGGGATCGTTGATGATTGCCGCCGGTATTAAAGTACATCCGCTGTGGCAGAGCTATGAAATGCTACCGCTGTTCTCATTGTTCACCGCCTTCATCATGGGTTTCTCCATCGTTATTTTTGAAGGCTCTCTGGTGCAGAGCGGCTTAAAAGGCAACGGCCCGGATGAGAAAAGTTTGTTTATCAAGCTGACCGGTACTATCAGCGTTTTCATCGCGCTGTTCCTCGTGTGCCGTTTCGGTGAACTGATTTACCGCGACAAGCTCTCTTATGCGTTTGCCGGTGACTACTACTCCTTGCTGTTCTGGGTTGAAGTCCTGCTGATGGTCTTCCCGCTGGTGGTGCTCCGTCTGCCGAAACTGCGCGGCGACTCGCGGATGTTGTATCTGTCCGCCCTCAGTATGCTGCTGGGCTGCGCAACGTGGCGTATGTCCTACTCGCTGGTGGCGTTCAATCCCGGCGGCGGCTACCACTACTTCCCCACCTGGGAAGAACTGCTGATTTCTATTGGTTTTGTGGCTATTGAGATTTGTGCATACATCTTACTCATTCGTCTACTGCCGATACTTCCTCCATTAAAACAAAACGATCACAATCGTCATGAGGCGAGCAAAGCATGAGCCAGAGAATTACTATTGATCCGGTAACCCGTATTGAGGGTCATTTACGCATCGACTGCGAAATCGAGAACGGTGTGGTGTCAAAAGCATGGGCATCCGGCACCATGTGGCGCGGCATGGAAGAGATCGTGAAGAATCGCGATCCGCGCGATGCCTGGATGATTGTGCAGCGTATCTGTGGCGTATGTACCACGACCCACGCGATCTCTTCCGTTCGTGCGGCGGAGAGCGCGCTGAAGATTGACGTTCCGGTCAATGCGCAGTACATCCGTAACATCATTCTGGCGGCGCATACTACCCATGACCATATTGTGCACTTCTACCAGCTTTCTGCGCTGGACTGGGTGGATATCACCTCTGCGCTGAAGGCCGATCCGGCGAAAGCGTCGGCGCTGTTGAACGGCGTGTCGAGCTGGCACCTGAATAGCGCGGAAGAGTTCACGAAGGTGCAGAACAAGATCAAAGACCTCGTTGCCAGCGGCCAGTTAGGGATTTTCGCTAACGGCTACTGGGGACACCCGGCGATGAAACTGCCGCCGGAAGTGAACCTGATTGCGGTCGCGCACTATCTGCAAGCGCTGGAATGCCAGCGTGACGCCAACCGCGTGGTGGCGCTGCTGGGCGGTAAAACGCCGCACATCCAGAACCTGGCGGTGGGCGGGGTGGCGAACCCGATCAACCTCGACGGTCTCGGCGTGCTGAACCTTGAACGCCTGATGTACATCAAGTCCTTCATCGACAAGCTGAGCGACTTTGTTGAGCAGGTTTACAAGGTGGATACGGCGGTAATCGCGGCGTTCTATCCAGAATGGCTGGAGCGCGGAAAAGGCGCGGTTAACTACCTGAGCGCGCCGGAATTTCCGACCGACGGTAAAAACGGCAGCTTCCTGTTCCCTGGCGGCTATATCCAGAATGCGGATCTGTCGACGTATCGCCCGATCGCCTCGCATTCCGATGAATACCTGATTAAAGGGATTCAGGAGAGCGCGAAGCACGCCTGGTACAAAGACGAAGCGCCGCAGGAACCGTGGGAAGGGACTACCGTCCCGGAATACACCGGTTGGTCTGATGACGGTAAATACTCGTGGGTTAAGTCCCCGACCTTCTACGGCAAAACCGTTGAAGTGGGGCCGCTGGCCAATATGCTGGTTAAACTGGCGGCGGGACGCGAGTCCACGAAGGCCAAACTGAATGAAATCATCGCGATCTACCAGAAACTGACCGGCAAAACGCTGGAAGTGGCGCAACTGCACTCCACGCTGGGGCGTATCATTGGCCGCACCGTTCACTGCTGCGAATTGCAGGGTATTCTGCAAAATCAGTACAGCGCGCTGATCGCCAATATCGGGAAAGGCGACCACACCACGTTCGTCAAACCGGATATCCCGGCGACGGGTGAGTTTAAAGGGGTGGGCTTCCTTGAGGCGCCGCGCGGTATGCTCTCTCACTGGATGGTCATTAAAGACGGCATTATCAGCAACTACCAGGCGGTGGTTCCGTCCACCTGGAACTCCGGTCCGCGTAACTTTAACGATGAAGTGGGGCCGTACGAGCAGTCGCTGGTGGGGACGCCGATCGCCGATCCAGAAAAACCGCTGGAAGTGGTGCGTACCATTCACTCCTTCGACCCTTGCATGGCGTGCGCGGTGCACGTAGTGGACGCTGACGGGAACGAAGTCGTCTCAGTTAAGGTTCTGTAATGCGGATTTTAGTGTTAGGGGTCGGCAATATTTTGCTGACCGATGAAGCCATCGGGGTGCGTATCGTTGAAGCGTTAGAACAGCGGTACATCCTGCCGGATTTCGTGGAGATCCTTGATGGCGGCACGGCGGGAATGGAGCTTCTCGGCGATATGGCGGACAGAGATCACCTGATCATCGCGGACGCCATCGTGTCGAGAAAGAACACGCCGGGAACCCTTATGATCCTGCGTGATGATGAGGTGCCTGCGCTGTTCACCAACAAAATCTCACCGCATCAGCTTGGCCTGGCCGACGTTCTGTCGGCCCTGCGCTTCACTGGCGAGTTTCCGAAAAAGCTGACGCTGATCGGCGTGATCCCGGAATCGCTGGAGCCGCATATCGGCCTGACGCCAACGGTTGAAGCGATGATTGAACCTGCTCTGGCGCAGGTTCTTGCCGCGCTGCGCGAGTCGGGCGTTGAGGCTATTCCACGGGAGGCTGCGCATGTCTGAGGAGATTTCAGGGTTCCCGTCCTCTCCGAGAATGCAGGTTCAGGCGGCGTTTGAAGAGATTGCCCGACGCTCAATGCACGATCTCTCGTTTTTGCACCCGAATATGCCGGTGTATGTCTCTGACTTCACCCTGTTTGAAGGGCAGTGGACGGGCTGCGTGATCGCGCCGTGGATGCTGAGCGCGCTGATTTTTCCCGGCCCCGATCAGCTCTGGCCGGTACGCAAAGTCAGTGAAAAACTCGGATTACGTCTGCCGTATGGCGCGATGACCTTTACCGTTGGTGAACTGGACGGGGTTTCGCAATACCTCTCCTGCTCGCTGATGTCGCCGCTCAATCACGGTATGTCGGCGCAGGAGGGGATGCGTCTGGCGGACGACTGCGCGCGGATGCTGCTGTCGCTGCCGGTCAGCGATCCCGATGCGCCGCAGCTGGCAGGGCGTCGTGCTCTGCTGTTTGGACGCCGGAGCGGCGAGCATGCATGAGCTGTCCCTGTGCCAGAGCGCGGTTGAGATTATCCAGCAGCAGGCGGAACAGCATGGCGTGACGCGAGTCACCGGCGTATGGCTGGAAATTGGCGCGCTCTCGTGCGTTGAAGAGAGCGCCGTGCGCTTCAGCTTTGATATCGTTTGCCAGGGTACGCTCGCGCAGGGGTGTGCGTTGCACATCGACTATAAACCCGCTCAGGCGTGGTGCTGGGATTGCAGCCAGGCGGTTGAAATCACGCAGCATGACGCGCAGTGTCCACACTGTCAGGGCGATCGCCTGCGGGTGGATACCGGCGACTCGCTGAAAGTGAAAAGTATTGAAGTGGAATAACGTCCAGGTGGTTAACTATGTGTATTGGAGTCCCGGGGCAGGTTCTGTCCGTTGGTGAAGATATTCACCAGCTTGCGCAGGTTGAAGTGTGCGGCATCAAGCGTGATGTGAATATTGCCCTGATCTGCGAAGACAGTCCTGCAACGCTGGTGGGGCAGTGGGTGCTGGTGCATGTGGGATTTGCCATGAGCATCATTGATGAAGAGGAAGCCAAAGCCACATTAGACGCGCTACGCCGAATGGAGTATGACGTTACCAGCGCCTGATAATCCCTGAAGGCAATCTATCAAGCGGCCTTGCAATCGTTGTATACTAATATATATATCGTTTGTGAGGACATCTCCCATGTTTAAATCCTTACGCCAGCTCTCCCTGCTGGCGTTGCTTTTTTCCCTGCCGTTTATGGCTCAGGCCGAGCGTACGTTTACCGATCAGATTGGTCGCCAGGTTACCGTCCCGGATACGGTGGATCGCGTGGTGGTACTCCAGCATCAGACGCTGAATTTGCTGGTGCAGATGAACGCCACCGACAAAATTGTTGGCGTGATGGCGAACTGGAAACAACAGCTTGGCGACGGTTATGCCCGCCTGGCGCCGGAGCTGACAACGAAAGCCGCGTTGGGTGATTTAACCCACGTTGATGCGGAAAAACTGGTCGCGCTGCATCCGCAGGTGGTGTTTGTCACTAACTATGCACCGCAGGAAATGATCGACAAAATCAGCAGCCTGGGCATTTCGGTGGTGGCGATTTCTCTGCGCCATGATGCGGCGGGCGAACAGGCTAAAATGAACCCGACAATGACGGATGAAGAACAGGCTTACGATCAAGGGCTGCGTGAAGGGATCACGCTGATCGGCGATATCGTCAATAAACCTGACGAAGCAAAAGCGCTGATTGCCGCAACGGATGAGGGGCGCAAGATGGTGAGCGATCGCCTGAAAAACATCCTGGAAGATCAACGCGTTCGCGCCTATATGGCGAACCCGGAACTGACCACCTACGGCTCCGGTAAATATACTGGCCTGATGATGGCGCACGCGGGGGCGTTGAACGTGGCGGCATCGACCATCAAAGGCTTTAAGCAGGTCGCGATGGAACAGGTTATCGCCTGGAATCCGCAGGTGATTTTTGTTCAGGATCGCTATCCGAAAGTGGTGGATGAGATCCTGCAAAGCCCGCAGTGGCAGGTGATTGATGCGGTGAAAAATCATCGCGTCTATCTGATGCCGGACTACGCGAAGGCCTGGGGCTATCCGATGCCGGAAGCGATGGGCATTGGCGAGCTGTGGATGGCGAAAAAACTCTATCCGCAGAAATTCCAGGATATTGATATGCGCAAGGTCGCCAATGACTGGTATCAGCGTTTTTATCGCACTGACTATCAGGGCGTTGACTGATGAAAATCCTTGCCGCAGGCAGCCTGCGTGCCGTCTGGCAACCGCTAATGGCCTGTTTTCAGGCAGAGACGATCCGCTGTGATTTCGGCCCGGCGGGATTGCTGCGTGAACGGATTGAAGCCGGTGAGCCGTGCGACTTTTTCGCCTCGGCTAATGTGGCGCATCCGCAGGCGCTGCTGGCGAGCGGGCGGGCGCTGTCGGTTTCGTCCTTTGCGCTGAATCGCCTCTGCCTGACCGTGCGTGCTGACGTTATGCGGGAGGGCGACGACTGGCGGTCGTTGCTGATGCGCGAGGATCTGCGAATTGGCACATCAACGCCGGGCTGCGATCCTTCCGGTGATTACACGCAACAGCTTTTTTCGCGAATGGGAGCCGTCGGCGAGGCGATCCGCTCGCGTGCTGTGGCGCTGGTCGGCGGCCGGGATTCTTTGCCGCTTCCCGCCGGAGCGCTGGCGGCGCAATGGTTAATCGACCACGATTACACGGATGTTTTTATTGGTTATGCCAGCTATGCCCCCAGACTGCGGCAAATCAGTACCCTGCGCGTGGTTGATATTCCTGAACCGTATAATCCGATCGCTGAGTATGCGTTTGCCTGTCTGACGGCGCGCGGAAAACCGCTTGCCGAATTTCTGCTTTCCACTCCGGCAGGACTGATTCTCATGCAACATGGGTTTAATTAAACGCCGACTATCACAAACCCGTAGGCCTGATAAACGAACGCCATCAGGCAATATAACACCTGATGGCGACGTTAAAATCTCATCCGGCGTCACGGTTTAGCTCTGACGCTTATCTTCGGTTTGTGTGTCGAAGTCGCTGGCGTCGTGACGCTCATGAAGCTGCTCGTTGAGCGGCCCGTTGGTGCGGTTCACAATGCGTCCGCGTTTGACCGCCGGACGTTCCGCAATCTCTTTCGCCCAGCGCTGTACGTGCTTATAACTTCCCGCATCCAGAAATTCTGCGGCGTCATACACGTTGCCGAGCACGACATTGCCAAACCACGGCCAGACAGCCATATCGGCAATGGTGTACTCATCGCCCGCCACATACGGATGACGCGCCAGCTGCTTATCCAGCACGTCCAGCAGACGCTTGGCTTCCATCGTAAAACGGTTGATCGCGTACTCTATTTTCACCGGCGCGTAGTTGTAGAAGTGACCAAAGCCGCCGCCGAGGAACGGCGCCGCCCCCTGGAGCCAGAACAACCAGTTCAGGGTTTCGGTACGTTTAGCGAGATCCTGCGGCAGGAAATAACCAAATTTTTCCGCCAGGTAGAGCAGAATTGCGCCGGACTCAAAGACACGCAGCGGCGGGTTCTGCGAGTGGTCGCGCAGCGCCGGGATTTTTGAGTTTGGGTTCACATCGACAAAACCGCTGGAGAACTGATCGCCGTCGCCAATGCGAATCAGCCAGGCGTCATACTCTGCGCCCGTCACGCCCTGCGCCAGCAACTCCTCCAGCATGATGGTCACTTTCTGGCCGTTTGGCGTTCCCAGGGAGTAGAGCTGTAGCGGATGCTTGCCGACGGGCAACGTCTTGTCGTGAGTCGGGCCAGAAACGGGACGGTTGATATTGGCGAATGCGCCGCCGCCTGCGGATTTATCCCACGTCCATACTTTTGCGGGTTGATAAGTATTCTCTGACATGTTGACCTGCCTTCTGGGTTGGTGTGTTGAAGCAGTGTAGCAGTCGGAGGCCATGCGGTTTAACAGATTGGGACATTAAGCGCCGGTTTTTTCGCTGGAAGGGGAACACAATATAACTCGTTAATTGTAGCCCGCCTGTACTCCATCAAGAGGAAATCAATATCAGACGGAAATTGTTACCGTACTCGCCATTAAAAATTGGCAGTGAATAAGCAGTAACAATGAAAAATGGTGTTCCAGGAGTAAGCGGTTATCAGGGCCCGGCGGGCGGCTGGGGAGCCGTGAAAGCGGTCTCTGCGTCGGTGTTTTCCCAAAAGGCCGTCACGCGCGATATTATCGCGATGTTCAAAATGAATCAGGTCAAAGGCTTTGACTGCCCTGGCTGCGCATGGCCTGACCCTGGCCATCGGGCGCCGATGGAACTTTGTGAGAATGGCGTCAAAGCGGTCTCCTGGGAAACCACCAGCAAGAAAGCCTCACCGGCGTTTTTCCGTCGTCATCCGGTGTCCACCTTATGGCAGTACAGTGATTACGAGCTGGAAAATATTGGCCGCCTGACGCACCCGATGAAATATGATGCCGTAACCGATACCTGGCAAGCCGTGGAATGGGACATCGCGTTTCAGGAAATCGGCGAACGCCTGCGCAGCTACGATTCCCCGGAACAGGTAGAGTTTTATACCTCCGGCAGAACCTCGAATGAAGCGGCGTTCCTGTATCAGCTGTTTGCCCGTGAATACGGCAGCAACAACTTCCCGGACTGTTCCAATATGTGCCACGGCCCGACCAGCGCAGGGCTGACGCGCGCTATTGGTCTGGGGAAAGGCACCGTTGAACTGGCGGATTTTGACCGCTGCGATCTGGTGATTTGCATCGGGCATAATCCGGGAACCAACCATCCTCGTATGCTGACCACGCTGCGCGATGTGGCAAAGCGCGGCGCCAAAATTATCGCCATCAATCCGCTGGCGGAGCGAGGACTTGAACGCTTTAGCTTCCCGCAAAGCCCTAAAGAGATGCTCACCGGCCAGGCGACCGAACTCAGCAGCAGCTACTACCAGGTGAAAATGGGCGGCGATGCGTCGTTGCTCAAAGGCATGATGAAGGCGCTGATTGAAATGGATGAGGCGCGGGTGCTGCTAAACCAGCAGCCTTGCCTCGATCATGAGTTTATTGCTGCGCATACCGCCGGTTATCAGGCGCTGTATGATGACCTGCGCCAGTGCAACTGGGCGGAACTGGAAGCAGATTCAGGTCTGACGCGCAGCCAGATGGAAGATTTAGCGCACAGCTACAATAAATCGCGCGCCACCATCATTTGCTACGGCCTGGGGATCACCCAGCATAAAAACGGCACCGGGAATGTGCAGCAACTGGTTAACCTGCTGTTGCTGAAAGGCAATATCGGAAAGCCGGGCGCGGGTATCTGCCCGTTGCGTGGGCATTCCAATGTGCAGGGCGACCGTTCGGTAGGGATTAACGAAGCGGCGTCAGACGCCTTCCTGCAACGCCTTGAAGCGCGTTTTGCCATTACCGTTCCTCGTCAACACGGCCGCGCCAGCGTGGAGAGCATTCGGGCGATAGAGCGGGGCGAGGCTAAGGCGTTAATCTGCATGGGCGGCAATCTGGCCGTGGCGATGCCGCAGCCGCAGCGGACGTTTGCGGCAATGCAAAAGCTGGATATGCAGGTGCATGTGGCAACCAAACTGAACCGCTCGCACCTGCTGCTGGCGAAGCATAACTATCTGCTGCCCGCGTTGGGCAGAACGGAGCGCGACCTTCAGGCGACGGGGATTCAGTCCGTCACCGTCGAGGATTCGATGTCGATGGTGCACGCCTCCTGCGGCTCTCTGAAACCGGCTTCGCCGTGGCTGAAATCGGAACCTGCGATTGTGGCGGGAATGGCACGCGCCACGCTTGCGCGCTCGCCGGTGAACTGGGAAGAGATGGTGGGAAACTATGCTCTGATCCGCGACGCCATTGAAGCCGTTATTCCGGCGTTTCATGACTACAATGCCCGCATTGCCGCGCCGGGCGGATTTCGCATGGACACGCCTGCCTCGCGCCGTGAGTGGCATACCGGGAATGGCAAAGCCAACTTTGTCGTTAGCCAGCAGCGCGCCGTTGAGCGTCAGCAGCAACCCGCTGATGCGCTGGTGCTGGCAACGCTGCGCAGCCACGATCAGTACAACACCACCATTTATGGCCTGAATGACCGTTATCGCGGCATTACTGGCCGCCGTGACGTCGTGTTTTTAAATGCGGCGGAAGCCAGGGCGCGCGGTCTGGCGCAGGGTGATGTGGTGACCATTCAGGCGCTGGACGATCATGGCCGCCCTTGTGAGGATCGCGCGATGTGCGGGCTGACGGTCGTGATCTACAACATGGCGGCAGGATCGATTGGCGCCTATCTGCCGGAAGCGAATGTGCTGTTGTCTTTGGATGCGGTCGATAGCGAAAGCCTGACGCCAGCCTATAAGAGCGTGCCGGTGGTTATCAATAAAACATAACATCGTTCCCGCTATGAATTTTTTGTCTCTGTGCGCCGTCTGGCCGGGTAGAGGTGTATGATGAATCGACCTCTGTCCGGTTAGTGTTATTGAGCAGGCAAGCAGAGCGAAAAATTCACGCCATACTGCTCAGGCTGTATTGTTTTGAGGTAAGGTGCATGAGCAAAGGAACGACCCGTCAGGATGCCCCATTCGGGACATTATTGGGCTACGCCCCCGGTGGCGTAGCAATCTACTCTTCAGATTACAGCTCCCTCGACCCACGGGAATACAGCGATGATGCCGCGTTTCGCAGCTACATCGGCAACGAGTATATGGGCCATAAATGGCAGTGCGTTGAGTTCGCCCGCCGCTTTCTCTTTCTCAATTATGGGGTTGTGTTCACGGATGTCGGCATGGCGTGGGAGATCTTCTCGCTGCGTTTCCTGCGCGAAGTGGTGAACGACAACATCCTGCCGTTACAGGCGTTCCCCAATGGTTCGCCCCGCGCGCCGGTCGCTGGCGCGCTGCTTATCTGGCAAAACGGCGGCGAGTTTAAAGATACCGGCCATGTGGCGATCATTACCCAGTTGCTGGATAACAAGATCCGTATCGCCGAACAGAATGTGATCCACACGCCGCTGCCCCCAGGGCAACAGTGGACCCGCGAGCTGGATATGGTGGTGGAAAACGGCTGCTATACCCTGCGCGATACCTTTGACGACACCACGATCCTGGGCTGGATGATTCAGACCGAGGACACGCAGTACAGCCTGCCTCAACCAGACATCGCCAACGATTCACTGAAGATTCGCGGCGCGCGGCTGGAAGAGAAAGGGCAGTTTGACGGCAAATGGCTGGATGAGCGGGACCCGCTGCAAAAAGCCTATGTGCTGGCGAACGGGCATGTGATTAATCAGGACCCGCATCAGTATTTCACCATTACGGAAAGCGCCGAGCAGGAGCTGATTAAAGCCACCAACGAGCTGCATCTGATGTACCTGCATGCCACCGACAAGGTGCTGAAAGACGATAACCTGCTGGCGCTGTTCGACATTCCGAAAATCCTCTGGCCGCGTTTGCGCCTCTCCTGGCAGCGTCGTCGCCACCATATGATCACCGGTCGTATGGATTTCTGTATGGATGAACGCGGCCTGAAGGTGTATGAGTACAACGCCGATTCCGCATCATGCCATACCGAAGCGGGGCTGATCCTCGAACGCTGGGCCGAAAAGGGCTACACCGGGAAGGGGCATAATCCGGCGGAAGGGTTGATCAACGAACTGGCGGGCGCATGGAAACACAGCCTCGCGCGTCCTTTCGTCCACATCATGCAGGATAAGGACATTGAGGAGAACTATCACGCCCAGTTTATGCAGCAGGCGCTGCGCCAGGCCGGGTTTGAAAGCAAAATTCTCCGGGGACTGGATGCGCTGCGTTGGGATGATGCCGGTCAGCTGATTGACGGCGATGGCCGCCTGGTGAACTGCGTCTGGAAAACCTGGGCGTGGGAAACCGCAATTGAACAGGTGCGTGAAGTCAGCGAGACGGAATACGCCGCCGTGCCGATTCGTACCGGCCATCCTGAAAATGAAGTGCGGTTGATTGATGTGCTATTGCGACCGGAAGTGCTGGTGTTTGAACCGCTGTGGACGGTGATCCCCGGCAATAAGGCTATTTTGCCTATCCTGTGGTCGCTCTTCCCGCATCACCGCTATTTGCTGGATACCGATTTCACGGTTAATGACGAACTGGCGCGCACCGGTTATGCGGTGAAACCGATCGCCGGGCGCTGCGGCAGCAATATCGATCTGGTGAGCCATCAGGAAGAGTTACTCGATAAAACCAGTGGGAAATTTGCCGCGCAGAAAAACATTTACCAGCAGTTGTGGTGCCTGCCAAACGTGGCCGGGAAGTATATTCAGGTCTGCACTTTCACCGTTGGCGGCAACTATGGCGGTACGTGCCTGCGTGGCGATGATTCGCTGGTTATCAAAAAAGAGAGTGATATCGAGCCGTTAATTGTGGAGAAAGGGGAATAGCCTCTTCTGAAAAAGAGCCCGGGGCATGATGCGCCAGCGTCCGCCCGGGCCATTCAATGACAGGGGATTCGTAACAGACGTTCTGTCGGGAGTATCAGGCAATCATCCGGCAGGATTAGGCTCACTCTGCCATTCATCAAACCGCTACAGTTTCAGGTGGAAAACAAACAACTGGAGCTGCTATGAAAACCATCGGTTATGCTGCATTAAACGCGACTACGCCACTGGCCCCTTTTACGTTTGAACGACGCGCATTGCGTGCCAATGATGTGGCGATCGAGATCCTGTGGTCAGGCGTCTGTCACAGCGATCTGCATCAAACCCGTGACGACTGGAAAGAGTGGGGCGCGACGATTTACCCCTGTATTCCCGGACACGAAATCATTGGCCGGGTGATTGATGTCGGCAGTAAAGTGACGCGTTATCAGGTCGGGCAACAGGTGGCGGTCGGAACCCTTGTCGATAGCTGTCAGGAGTGCGATCAGTGCCGCAGGCACGAAGAGCAAATGTGCCGTGAGTTTCCGACGGTGACCTATAACGGGCGTGACCGCATCTCAGGAGACGTCACTTACGGCGGTTACTCGAAACATATCGTGGTTCGCGAGGAGTTTGTCCTGAATCTGCCGGAAGGCCTTGATCCGGCCAGAGCGGCGCCGTTGCTTTGCGCGGGCATCACCGTTTACTCGCCGCTGCGGACCTGGAACGTTGGCCCCGGCTCGCGCGTAGGGGTGATTGGCATCGGTGGCCTGGGGCACCTTGCGGTTCGTCTGGCGGCCGCTTTGGGCGCAGAGGTGACGGTTATCACCCGCAGTGAGTCAAAAGCGAAAGAGGCGCATGAGCTGGGCGCCGAACACGTTCTGCTCTCGACTTCCGCAGAGGCGATGAATAACGCGGCGTCCTCTTTTGATGTGATTATTGACACCATCCCGACGCGCCATGATGTTTCACCCTACGTTCAGCTACTTGATGTGGAAGGGGCGCTGGTTATTGTCGGTAATCTGGGGAATATGGAAGGGTTCAGTACCTTGCCGCTGATTCTGGGGCGTCGTCGCATCACGGGTTCACCGTCTGGCGGGATTGCACAAACGCAGGAGATGCTGGATTTCTGCGCCCGTAAAGGTGTGTACCCGGAGTGTGAGATCATCGATATCCAGCAGATTAACCAGGCTTTTGAGCGTATGGAGCGGGGTGATGTGAAATACCGCTTTGTGATTGATATGGCTTCACTGTCGAACTGACGGTAAGCAACGCATATCGGATCGACTGTTTTGCGGTCCGATATGCGTGTATCAGCGCGGTATCCCGGTCAACGTTCCCGCTTCCCGGACGCGTTCTGCGCCTTTCAGCGACTGCACTTTATCGCCGATTGGCGTGATGCCGAACAGGCGTTTGTACTCCCTGTGAAACTGACTGACGCTTTCATAACCCACTCTGATGGCCGCTGTCGAGGCATCCACATTATCTGACAACAACAGGCGTCTGGCTTCATGGAGCCGTAATTGCTTCTGATACTGCAACGGGCTCATGTTGGTCATGCGACGAAAGTGGTGATGCAGCGTCGAAACGCCCATTCCTGCAATCCCGGCCAGATCCTCCATTTTTAATGGTTGGGAATAGTGCGTGCGTAACCAGTTGATTGCGGAAGATATCCTCTGGCTGCTCGATCCTGTCAGTACGGTTTCCCGCAGCGTCATACCTGCCGGGCTGGTTAAAATGCGATACAGAATTTCCCGCTGAATCAGGTTGCCGATATACCCTTTATCCTGCGGGCGTTCTGCGAGCGTGATGTAGCGCAGTATGGCGTCAAACAAAAAACGGTCGGCATGGCTGAGCGAGAGTCCTTCGCCTGCGAATCCCACGTCATTGCCGTGCTGTTCCATATCAACCAATACTTCACGCGCAACAGATAAATCCAGTTCCAGCAACAGCGATATAAAAGGACGCTCGGCGCTGGCCTGCATCACTTCGGCGACGGTTGGCAGATTGACCGCCGTCAGAAGAAAACGGGATTCGTTGTACACATAGGCCGTATCGCCTAACGTGACGCGCTTTTCTCCCTGGAGGATCAGCGACACGCTGGGCTGGTAAATATAAGAAAGCGGCGGCATTGGGCCGTGGAGTTCAGCAACGCTCAGACCGGGGAACGGGTAGACGACCCGTTCCTGATGTTCGGTATATGTTCTGACTTTTGCGGTAATTTCGTGGCGCAACGATGCGGTGTCCTGCCGCAGGCGATCATCCTGTGAGTTCGGGCGGTGATCCAGCATGGTCAGACTCCTCAACATAGGTTCGTATGTTTTAAACTGGAATGCAGCCGCCCGCGACCCCTTTTTTTGCTAATTGACTTGCCAGCCCATCCGTCGTGGTCGGTGCATCAGCTATTCACAAAGGCCAGCAGGTCGGCGTTAACCCGATCTGCATGCGTGGTGGGGATGCCGTGCGGGGCTCCCTTGTACGTATTCAGCGTACCGTTTTTGAGCAGCCCGGCTGAAAGTACGCCGGAATCATGGTAGGGAACGACCTGATCGTCATCGCCGTGGATAACCAGAACCGGGATAGTGATACGCTTGAGATCTTCCGTGAAATCCGTCTGCGAGAACGCGACGATACCGTCGTAGTGCGCTTTGGCTCCCCCCATCATTCCCTGACGCCACCAGTTCCAGATGACCGCCTCAGACGGACTGGAACCCGGACGGTTGTAGCCATAGAAGGGACCCGCAGGGATATCGTAATAGAATTGCGCCCGACTGGCGGCCAGCTGCGCCTGGAAGTCGTCAAACACCGACCGGGGCGTACCCTGCGGATTGCTGTCGGTTTTTACCATCAATGGCGGAACTGCGCTGATCAGCACGGCCCTGGAGACGTTATCTTCGCCGTGACGCACGATATAGCGCACGACCTCGCCACCGCCGGTTGAATGCCCGACGTGCATTGCGCCCTGGACGCCTAAATGCTTAACGACTGCGGCAACGTCATCGGCATAATGATCCATGTCATGACCGTCCCACACCTGGCTGGAACGTCCATGACCACGCCTGTCGTGCGCGACGACCCTGAACCCCTTGTCCACGAAAAACAGCATCTGAGCATCCCAGTCGTCGCTGGAGAGCGGCCAGCCGTGGTGGAAGAAGATCACTTTTCCCTCTTTCGGCCCCCAGTCCTTATAGAAAATGTCAACGCCATCGCTGGTTGTTACGTAACCCATATCGTTTCTCCGGTTCAGTAAGTTGTTAAAGGGAGAGACTTGTCTTGCGCGTAGCGCCAGGACGTTGGCTCCCGAAAAAAGGAGAAACGTCAGGGTCTGCGCGCTCGTCCGGCAACGATCTTCTGTTGACCGTTTAGAGAGTATAAGTTTAAAGTTAACTTTAAGGTCAAGAGAGGTCTGTAAACGGTATGAAGATTGGTGAACTGGCAAAAGTAACGGGGCTTACGCCCTCCCGTATTCGGTTTTACGAAGCAGAAGGGCTGATCAGTCCTCCTCAGCGTCAGAGCAACGGGTATCGTAATTATTCGGCGGAGGTGGCGAATCTGCTGAAGATTATTGATAACGCTCAGCGTGCCGGTTTTTCACTTGAGCAGATCCGCTGCTTTTTACCGCAGGAGCAGAAAAAGTGGGATCACGAGGGGCTGATACAATCCCTGGAGAAGCGTATCGCGGAGATCGAACTCATGCAGAAGCAGCTTGAAGAGAGCAAGAGCGAGTTGCTGAGTCTGATCGCCAGTATTGCAAACCGGCCTGACGGTATTTCCTGTGAGGACAACATGCAGCGGCTGATAGGGCAATTGCGTAATCCGGCGACCGCCACGGAAAACCGGTAAAATAAATGGCGAGGGGACGTGGTTCAGCTTCGGTCTTGCCGCCCCCTCACTGTCTTATTGGTATGTCATGGTAAATGACAAAACGCCATTCGCTGCACCGGTCGTGATGGTGTCTCCGGTCTGGTAATAACGCGCTTTCAGCGGCACCGTGAATCCGCCGCCGGAGGATGAAGTGCCAACGGCGACATCAGAACCCAGCGCCATCGGCTGATTGTTATAAAGTAATTGGATTCCCACGCCCGTGGCGGCATTATTTCCGCCAATGGTTTTCAGCACGCCTTTGCTCGCATCAAAAATATCGCCTTCCATCTTAACGCTGACCTTTGTTCCGGCATTACAAACCATCGGCAGATCGAAAGACTGCGTGTGTGCGTCTCCCGGTGTGGTGCCTTTGCCATTAAAGGCTTGTTTATCCACGTCCTGCATATTCACGGGGATAAACGTCGTTTGTAGATTACAGGCTGGCGTGGTAACCGTGAACGCGTTGATATTGACGGAAGATTCGGGTGAATGCCACAGCAGCGCGTTATTTAACATAACCAACGATCCCACGGTTCTTGCCGTTATGGTTCCAGACCCGGTTTCGGCTGCCGTCTTATAAAACGTCACGATAACCACGCCATCCAAATTGCTGTTCACCATCCCCGCCATATTTTCACAGAGCTTAGCGGTATTTATGTCTCCCCGTATGGTATTGCTTCCCGTAACGGTCACGATGCCTGCGGCACATTTTGTCGTTGCGGCGGACAGGGAATACCCCACGCCGCTAATGTTCGTTTTATATATCTGACGCCCGTTGAGTGACGAATCGAATGTGCCAATGGCTCTGATACCAAAAATCTGCCTGGATATAACGCCCTCAGCGGAGTCCCAACAGTTAAAGGCATTAATTGTCGGTGTAATAACCTGTGTTCCTATTATTGAGCCTACAGGGAGATCCCGCGAGATAGTTACATTCTGCGGTGAGATCGTTGTTGTTGACGTAACCGTAGTGCAGTTCCACGCCAGGGCGGTGTGTGAAAATAATCCCAGCGAGGTAAAAATTAAGCTGATTAAAATTCGATACATTTTTCTTTCTCTCCAGATCAGTGGCATTGCGCAATGACTGTTTGCGGTTTGTCAGCGATCTGCGTTATCTGATACGTTGCCTGACAACTTCCCTCGGCCCAGTTAACGATCACGCTTCCTTTTTCCGGTACGCCGTTGAGCCAGACGCGTTTGCGATCGTCAACCATTCCTTCTGGAATGTTGTCGTGATTTTTAATACGGGTCGTCGCGCCAAACGGAATCTCTTTCCCGGTGAACTGAAGCATGACCTTATAACCGGTGACGGTAGGGTAATCAGCCAGCGCCAGCGCGCCTTTGGTCGGTACAACGGTGTAGGTGTCATTCAGCACATCGGTATGCGGGTTCAGCGATGCGGTATCCAATGACAGACTGTTCTGCCGATACGGCGTGACATACGGCACCACGGCAAAACCTCTGCTGTCGGTGTAAATCCCGCTGTTATTCGCCACTTTCACATCCGCCGCGTTGTCCGCTTTCACCAGTGCCATAGTTTCGCCAAGAGGCTGCGTGGCCGAGACGCCGTAAGGGTGAACCACAATGCCGCCCATCGCCCCAACCGACATCTGGCGGTTATCGCGAGAGTAGTTGTAACCAAGCTGATACTCGCCATGACGGCCTTTGTAATTGACGGAAGCGCTTCCCATCGCATCCGAGCCTTTGCTGTTGTAGCCCTGCTGCACGTTCCAGCTCAGGTTTTTATCTTCCAGCGCTGAACCGGATAACCCCACCTGCGAAGTCGTATCGCCTTTTTTGTTGCTGTTCCCGGATACCGTCATCCAGCTGTCTGGCAGGAAACGTGAGAGCGGAATCTGCATCGTCAGAGAGACGATATGATCGTTTTCATTGTGCCAGGGACCGCGTGAATAGCTGTAGTTCAGGCCGTAGTTGATATTGTTTATGCTGGTGTTGTAACCCACGTTAACGCTGCGCTCGGTGTCGCCGCCCCAGTAATCCTGTTGCCAGGCGGAGAGGTTTATATTTCCCCAGTCGCCAAGTCGCTGGTTCAGCGTCACCTGCGCCTTGCTGCGTTTGTTCCGTTCATAGCGCCAGCTGTTGCCTTCACGTATTGTGTCGCTCCCCATTCGAAAGGTATTCACGTCCCCGTTCGCTTCCTGGAAATCACGAAAACCTGATGAGGAATAGCGATAGCCCATCAAACTGAATGAGGTGCCTGTCGAAGCAAAGTCTTTGGCGTATTGCGCGCGTAGCGACACGCCTTCTTCTGTCTTACCGGGCATTTGCGTACGGGCGAAAGTGGCGTCAAAAGAGAGCGAGCCGAATTCACCGAACCCTTTTCCGATCCCCAGTGCTCCGGCCCAGTAATCTGCGGATGCCAGCGTGCCGCCATATATCGTGCTATCCCAGGGTAAACCGTAGCTCAGCGTGCCCTGTAGAAATTCCGGCTCTTTATCTTTGCTGTTTGCCGCGCGATATTTCCCTGCTGCCAGCGCATATTTGAACTGACCTTCGCGTTGCATCACCGGCACCGCGGAAAATGGCTGAATAAACTGATGCACCGACCCATCCGCCTCACGTACCGCCACTTCCAGATCGCCGCTGGCGGTGGTCGGGTACAGGTCGTCAATCGCGAACGGGCCTGGCGGCACATAAGATTGCCAGATAACGTTGCCACCCTGACGAATGGTGACCTGCGCGTTGGTTTGTGCAATACCGCGTACCACGGGAGCAAAACCACGGACGCTTTCCGGCATCATGCTGTCATCTGAATAAAGCTGCGCGCCGCGAAAATTCACGCTGTCGAACACACCGGCCTGCGTATAGCCATCGCCTATGCTGAACTGACTTTTCAGAGCCTTAATGTCACGCTCCAGTGATGTGCCAAGGGTGTTCCAGTGACCAGCGCCATCGTTGTTGTTATAAGTGGCGTAATGACGCAATCGCCAGGGCCCAACGTTAATACCGCTACGTAGGTTCAAATAGCTGTCGTTACTCGACTTGTCGCTGCCATGCGTGTTAGCGCCTGAGAAGTTGTAGTTCAGGAACAGCATATTCAGTCCGTCATCCCACCGCTCAGGCGATACCGACCCCCGGGGATCGCGCTGTAGATACTCCTGCGGTACGGAGAGATCCAGGCGCATCCCGTCAAACTGGAAAATAAGCTGGCTGCCGGGAAGCAGTTTGCTGAGGTGTTCAACGTTCGCGGTATCTGCTATGTGCATCCATTCAGGTTGTGCATTGCGCTTAACGCCCCATTGCACCAGATCTGCACGAGTCAACACCGGTATTAACCCACTCTTACTGTCAATAAATGAAATATCCTGTGATGCCAGATAATTTCCATTTACATAGACATCAACGTGATAGACGCCAGGCACCTGCCCGTCAGCTTCATTAAAACGAGAAATATCAATATCACGCGGGATATTTCCACGGGTTTCAATAAAATCTGGAGAGAAATAATCGTCAGCCAGTACAGCAGGAGTATGCGTACACAGATAAATAAGTGTGGATAACCGAGTTAATTTAGCAAAACCCGAAACTGCATTGACATGAAACATGGCTTTGTAACCTACATTTTAAATTTATGTTCAGCCGTAATGCCTCCGAAGTCATTAATCGCACGCCACGATACTTCACCACCCGTTACCGCCGACTGAGGTAGCGATACCGTTTGAAATGGTAAAACCATTGGAGGTTTTGCTAGTTGTTTCCCATTCACCTTGATGTCGTATAGCGACACGCTATACGGCGAGGGGTTATGCACACTTAACTTTCCACCCACGCTTGAAAACGTTAGCTGCTGATACGCAAGCGAAGGGTCGCCTTTTAATCCTGCCGGACGATAAAACAGCTTCATTTTACTTTTGACCGCAATCAATAATTCATTTTTAGCATCCGGTGATGACGAAGGGATTGCTTTAATATTCAACCAGTAAACACTTTCTCTGTCCGTAGGGAGCGTGTCGCCTGATAACATAACGCGTACTGAATTCTGCGCCTGCGAATTTAATTTGAATAAAGGCGGTGTGGTGATGAATGCATTGTCACTGTCATCGCCATTTTCACTTTTGCTCACCCATGACTGAATTAAATACGGCTTGTTATCTGGATTGTTAACGCTGATTGCCGCCTGATTGCCACTGCTGTTATAAATAAGCCGGGTGCCGCCTATTTCCACACCGCTTATTGCCGTTGCGGAGATAAACAAAAGACCAACGGCAATCTTTTTATAGACTTTCTGAAACATGAAGAGATCCTGAGTGAATTACTCAGGGCCGCGAAGGGCCCTGCTTTTACTGGTAAATAACGGTAAACGCGGTTGAAGAGTTTGCCGTACCCGCGCCAACAGCGCCGGTTGCCATATATTTGGCAAAGTAAGTCAGTGTGTTATCAACATCTTCTTCCAGCGCTACGCTGGAGGATGCGGAACCCACAGGGATCAGCGTTGAGTTGTCCTGCTCATAAATCGCGACACCAACATTCGACGCTGTCTGCCCATTGCTCAGTGCTAAAATAGAAGGGTTAATCGTGTCGGTGATGCCATCAAAACGAATACTGGCGTTGGAAATGCTGGCCGGGCAGGATTTCAGCACAATATTAAAACGCTTCGCCGCCGCCGTTGCTCCGCTACCGCCTGAGAATGCGGTTGTCGCGACAGTCCCCAGGTTGACAGGCTGCGCAATCGCAGAGGTATCCACCACACAGGCCGTACCGGTGATGCTGCCAGTAAAACTAATTACGCCGTCAGCAGCATTTGCTGCCTGAAATACAGAGAGCGATAAAATCGCGGAAATCAGTGCAATCTTTTTCATATAAGATCCAGTTAGTTAAGTTAATATTTAAGAAATAATATACTGATACTTTAAATGTTAATTAATAATGTGCTAATTCCCTCCAGTGAAATACTTATCTGACGAATGACATTGTCTGATTAACGAAATACTGTGTTCGCAGGTGTCCTGCTTATAACTTTCTACTCGTGCGATAGTTCGGTACAAAGATATACGATTGCCGACCTGAAGTTTAAAAACCAAACTGCGCCGGTGGGCATAAAATGTCTTAACCGTCATACCTAATTGTTTACCAATCTCATTCGCATCAAGCCCTTTTTGCATACATGAGAGCACTTCGCTTTCTCGCATTGAAAGCGTGTACTTCACCCGATAAATATATCGGGAATCATTGACAAACAGGCAGGACAGAATTTCATTAAGTCGGCTTCGCTTATCAACAAACGTAATACTCCGTAGATGTTTTAATGCATAGTAGTCAAGATCATTGCTTATAAACGCAATAATCTTCCTGTCTGCAAAAAAATGCTCTTTAACCTGCAGGAGGTTTGTTGTCTCAACATCTACTATGTAGTAATTTTCATCAATCAACTCCGATGTTAACAGCGTACTGATACCGACGATAAAAAAATAATCATCAGAAAAAACGGAGTTTGACAAATCCATAAAACTTCCCTTTTTGGCATGCCCTCTTTGGTTATTTAACGCCAGAAATTCACCTCATGTTTCTTTGTGAAATTTACAGAAAATAAAATCAGATGACACCACAAAAATAATGGATTTCGAATATAATCATAAAAACGATCGTTTCTTCTATTTGTTCCCTTTCAAAAGAACAACAATCCACTGATTGCCGTCTTTATTGAAATAAAAAACTATTTATGTACCATAAAGATGAAATTTAACACTATCACTATTGATAGGTGTGGTTTAATGGTTTGATGTCATTTGATAGTTGAAACTTGAAATGACGGTAAAAATGGATTTTTCTTAGGAAATATCCCAGGTTTAATTAACGAAATATATTCCGTCAGAACAAGGCTAATTTTACCTGGTTAACAACGGGACAACATCAGCGGCACCTTATTTTTCTGTCAGGCGCCGCCTACGCGTGTAGGAAGGTTATGGAATGAATGTTGCGATAGCCTGATCTAATTCATCAAGTAAGGCGTCGATGCGATCAAGGTCTGTGGCAAGGTCTGCGGCGGAAATGGCGTCAGGTAGTTTATCTTCCAGCGACTGTGCTACCTTCATCAATGCCTTAACGCCCAGCAGTTGGGCAGTCCCGTTAATGCGATGAATATGGCGCTTCACGGTCAGATAATCTTCAGTATGCGCCGCTTGTCGGGCGGCGATTAAATCACGGCGGTTCTCCTGCTGTGCATCTTTTAACGCTGTAAGCATGAGCGCCCGGTTGCCTTGCGCCAGCATACCCAGCATTTCGATATCAAACATCGTATTGGCTGTCTCACACATTCCTGAAAGGAAGTGCGAGATTTGCGATAACGTAATCGGCTTGAAAATACAGGCATTCATGCCTGCCGCAAGACAGCGTTCGCGTTCATGTTCTTGCGCTGAGGCGGTCAACCCCCAGATGGTGAGGTCGCGATTAAATTTCCGTACCTGACGGGTAAGTTCAATGCCGTCCATTGCGGGCATATTGAGGTCGGTAATAAGCAAATCATAATGCTGTTGCTGAAGGTGTCGTAAGGCCTCTTCGCCGTTTTCGGCTTCATCCGCAACAATACCTGACGTTGCAAGCTGGCGTTTCAGGAGCAGTCGACTGGAGGGATGATCGTCAACGATTAATACCCGCAGCGTCCCCCGAATAACGGGAGGTGGCGGGGGCGCGTCAATAGATACCGGCGTGATATCACGCGAGGTTTGCACGGGCAGGTTCAGCGTCAGGGTGGTTCCACGGTTTATTTCGCTTTGCAGCGCGATGGTTCCCCCCATTTGCGTCATCAATGCCCGGCTGATCGCTAATCCCAGGCCCGAACCGCGATGATGCTTACCCGCTTTCCCCTGACTAAAGGCGGTGAATAAACGGTTCTGTTCTTCAGTGCTAATACCCGGACCGGAGTCGCTTACCGAGAGCGCCAGCATCGCGTTGGACTTTGTCGCCGAAATCCTGACATGCCCTTGCTGCGTAAATTTAACCGCGTTGCCAATGAGGTTGGTGAGTACCTGCCCCAGTAACTGGGGGTCCAGATGCATCGTCTCTTGCGGGTCCAGCCGCGAGTCATAACGCAGGTCGATCCCTTTTTGGGCCGCCAGTGCGCTAAACAGCGTCATTTTTTCTTTTATCAGAGCATCAACATTTACCCACTGCGGAACGGTGTCTAAGAGTCCTGATTCAATCTTTTCCAGATCGAGGATCTCGCCAATCAGTTTTAACAATGATCGCGAGGCCTGGGCGGCCTGATCCACCGATGCTTTGTCCTCAGGGCTGAAGCGAGCGGGGGAGAGCTGCAAGAGTTCCAGAAATCCCATAATTGCACTGACCGGCGTTCGGATCTCGTGGCTCATATGGGAAAGAAACTCCCGCTTCTCTTCATTGGCTTGCTGTGCCTTGTTTCGTTCCGCCTCCAGTAAGCGTTGAGAACGTTTCCTTTGGCGGACTTTCCGCGACAGGTAAACGGCCCACAGCAAGCTGCTCACCACCAGCAACGTCGCCAGTATCGCCACCAGATAAAACGGTCTGTTATACAACTCCCAGGTATCAATTTTGACGTCCGGCAGGCGTATCCATTTACTGACGATCTGGAAAATCTCTTTTTGCGGGATATCATCCAGGGCTTTGTCCAGGATCTGCCGAAGTTCCGGTTCGGAACGGGGAACGGCAAAACTGATTGCCGCCGGCGCTTCACCGGCAATCGGGAGCCAGGCGAGCTGATCGGGATAATAATGCTCGCTCATATAGCGGGCCGTCAGCTGATTTGAAATGGCCGCGTCCACCTTTCCCGTCGCCACGAGATTCAAGGCTACGCTGGAGTTTTCCACCTCTTTCCATTGGATGCCGGGGTGTTGGGCTTTAAGCTTTTCCAGTAACGCGTGGTCGGCGCCGATCGCCACACTCATCCCCGCCCGTAGCGTGGTCTCCTGCGTATTCTCTTTTCTGACAACGGTGACGAATTGGGTGGTAATAAAGGGATGGGTAAAGGAGAGCGCGTTTTCACGGCTCAAGTCGTAGGTTGCGGCCTGCACAATATGCCAGTTGTTTTTCTTCATTTCAGAAACCATTTCTTCGTTCGATTTGACGACAATGGTTTCAAACTGCATACCGGTTTGCAGACCGATCAGATTCAGGATATCCCCCACCACGCCCCGCGTTTCCTGGTTACTGTCGACCATAGTGTAAGGCGCAAACCACGGGTTAATGATGACACGCAGTGTGTTATGACTTTTCAGCCACTGTTTCTCTCGGTTGGTCAGGTTAAGCGGCTCTAACAGAAAGGACAGATTGCCTTTATCGATCATTGACTGGGCTATTTGCCCATGCACATTTTCATCGATGGCGCTGAGCGTGTTATTCACAATTGTCAGCAGACGTTCCTGCGTTGGCAAAAATAAAAAGGCGCTTTTTTTCTGTGGTTCAGGCCAGTATTTCACCGTCGTCAACGCGAGGCTAAATTCCTGCGATAGCCAGGTGCTGGTTGTCAGTGAGTCGCCAACAAACCAGGCGTTTTGCCCATGCGCGACGGAGCTGAGCGCTTCCTGATAGGTGGGATAATTGATGATCTCTGCGTTAGGAAATGACTGCTGAATAAACCCCTCATCAGGATAGTGATTCACAGTAGCGACCCGGGTGCTTTGCGCACTCTGCAAGGGAAGCATGACATTGGCTAACGACGTCACTAAATTTGGCCAGGAATGTACCAGCGGCTGCGAGGACAGAATGCCTTCTTCGGCGAAAGGGCGACTCTCCAGACCGGTCAATACCATATCGACTTCGCCCGCTTTCAGCGCATGAATTGCCGATTCCTGATTTTTCCAGGCCGTCACGCTGATGTGGGTGTTGAGTGAATGCTGAATCAGCGCAAGATAATCGGCATTCATCCCACGGTAACGTCCTGTAAGCGTGGTCTGCACGAGGGGCGATTGCTCTGGTTGATAAACCGCAACCTTAAGCGTTTTTTTCTGCTTCAGCCAGCGCTTATCATCCTCACTCAGATAAACAGGAACCGGCGTAATGTAATTGTAGCCCGACAACTCCAGCTCAACGGGTAGCTCATCCTGGGCATGAACGCCACGCCCGGTAATCGATAAAACAATGAGCACGAATATGAGCCATTTATTCATCATCAGGTCAGCTTATTTTGGTGGGCAAATGAGAGCAGTTCAATTAATGATTTGCAGCCTAACTTTTCCATTAACCGTGTTTTATAGGTGCTGACCGTTTTGCTGCTGATATGCATTGCATCGCCAATTTTTGAATTATCAAGACCATTAAGCATATAGCCCATCACCTTCATCTCCTGTGCCGAGAGGGATTCCAGGCGTTGTGCATCGGTTAACGTAACTGAGGGGGCTTCAAGGAAAAAAGGAAAATAGCTATAACCATTTTGCGCTGCATTAATGGCGGCCAGAATGTTTTCCATATCCTGTTTTTTACTGATGAAAGCGTTAGCGCCCACCTGAGCGCAACGTTTGCTGTAGTAACGATCGTTTTTCGCGGACACGACGATCAGCACGCCGGTGAACTGCCATGCTCTGAGCTTTTCTACCAGTTCGACGCCATTCACTCCGGGGATCTCGACATCCACGACAACAATATCCGCAGCCGTTTTTGTTAACGCTTCCAGCGCAGTCGCCCCGTCTTCATATTCGTTAATTACAGTAATGCGCTGTTTCTCCAGCACTCCACGGATAGCCAGACGCGCGAGGGGATGATCATCCACGATAATTGCAGTGCGTAACTTACTCATATTCATCCTGAAAGTTGTCATTCTGAATACAATATATACTAACGATAATAGCCTAAACGAGACGGGAGATGGATTTATATCGCGATGACTCAGGTGGTCATTGGCTACCAGACATACTGCTGTGATCGACGGGTCGGTAGCGGTTCTGGGGCTCTGCCGGGCGTTGGTGCAGCCACATCTGCAATGGATGCGCTGTCAAAAGATGAGTAGATGAATTTGATTTATCCGGCATTAAGCCGGGATATGGCTACCAGGAGATATCGGGAGTTATTATTCTCCAGCTATCAGATATTCCCTAGCGTTGAAAAGTTCGATTTTACATTTTCAACTTTTTTGTATGGGAATTTGTGGTATGAAAACATCTGTGTATATGAATTTATTTCATTTAAATCAATGTGATACATAATTTTAAAGTCTCAGGGCTGTGTGTCTGTGTCCCAAAAAAGTAATTATGTTATGTAACTTTATATATTATTATTTATGCCTGTTTTCTATTCTTCTTTTATTTGTTCAATCAGTCTGAACCGGGAAGCACACAACACAGAATTATTTTCATGGAGGTTATAATGAGTATGAAATATGTTGCTACCATCATAGTGGTAACATCATTACTAACTGGCTGTGCAAATGACAGAGTAAAACCAGAACAATATTCAGGGTTCCTGAAGGATTATTCATCCTTGAAACCAGCCGTTTCTACTACCGGTGTGCCAGTTATGCGCTGGATCGATTCTAATGCTCATCTGGAAAATTATTCCAAAATTATTTATGAACCTGTTGTCTATTATCCTGAGCCTCGCTCATCAACTCAGGTAGGTGAAGCTGTTCTACAGGGGATTCTGGATTACACTAATCAGAGTATGAAAACGGCCGCCGCAAAGCGCTTTATGCTGGTTGATAAACCAGGCCCTGGCACCTTGATCTTCAGAGGGGCAATTACTGCTGTTGATACCAGTAATATGGGATTACAGTTTTATGAGGTAATCCCGATAGCGATGGTGCTGGCAGGAACACAGGTAATTAGCGGATACAGGACTCAGGAAACCAGGCTCTACTTTGAAGGTGAATTGATTGATTCACAAAGTGGAAATGCCGTAACTAAAGTGCTGAGAAAGGGGCAAGGTAAAGATCTTCCGAACAGTAACCAGTTACTTACAGTTGATGATTTGAAAGCGGTGATTGATAAAATGGCTTCCGATGCAGCTGTTTTCAACCTGTAATTTTGGGTTCTATTGTAGACAAAAACAGGGCTACGGCCCTGGATATTTTATTTCATTGTAGCGCCATCATAAGTACCTTAGCTATAAACTGAGAATCCATTTATTTGAAATAATGTAGTTAATTACATTTTTAAAATATAATTCAGTGAGGGTGTATGTTCCTGAACTATTTCTCTTTAGGAATGCTGTTTTTTGTATTCCTGATAATTTTTTATGGGGTCATCATGATTCATGATATTCCTTATGTTATTGCAAAAAAACGTAATCATCCTCATGCTGACGCGATCCATACAGCTGGCTGGGTTAGCTTGTTTACACTGCATATCATCTGGCCTTTTTTGTGGATCTGGGCCACGCTCTATCAACCAGAACGTGGGTGGGGCATGCAGGCGAATGCCGCTCAGTCTGAAAGAAATCCTGATATAGACGCATTAACAAAACGTATTGCAGATCTGGAGACATTGGTAAATAAAACACATAACAAAATAGATAAAGAATCACCGGAGATTTAATTGTGGATTTGCTTATTATACTGACCTATATTGCACTGGCATGGACAGTTTTTAAATTATTCAGGATACCAGTAAATCAGTGGACACTTTCGTCAGCGGCTCTTGGCGGTATAGGGCTGGTTAGTGGGCTTATTTTATTAATGAACTATAACCATCCCTATACATTTACCGCCCAAAAAGCAGTGATTTCTGTTCCTGTGATCCCTCAGGTTACGGGAAGGGTAATTGAAGTCATTGACAAACCAAATCAACTAATTAAAAAAGGAGAAGTACTTTTTAAAATTGAGCCTGATAAATATCAGTCTCGCGTCGAGCGTTCACAGGCAGATTTAGTCACGGCTATCCATAATGTTGAGGTACTAAAGGCCCAGTTGTCTGAAGCTCAGGAAAATACCATACGAGTCTCAGTTGAACGCGACCGTCTTTATAAAGATTATCAACGCTATGTGAAGGGGAGCCAGGCTAAGGTAAATCCCTTTTCTGAAAGAGATATAGACAATGCCCGACAAAGTTATCTGTCTCAGGATGCAGTAGTAAAAGCTTCTGTTGCCGAGCAGGCTCAGATTCAGAGTCAACTGGACAGTAAGGTAAATGGCGAACAGTCCCAGATTGTTAGTCTGAGAGCGCAACTTGCTGAAGCGAAATATAATCTTGCACAAACAATCGTCCGGGCCCCTGGAAATGGATACGTCACTCAGTTGTTGATTCAGCCCGGCACATATGCGTCTTCATTACCGCTTCGTCCCGTGATGGTCTTCATCCCGGAACAGAAACGACAGGTTGTAGCGCAGTTTCGTCAGAACTCATTGTTGCGTCTGAAACCTGGTGACGAAGCTGAAGTCGTGTTTAACGCCCTGCCAGGAAAAGTGTTTGAAGGGAAATTAATGAGTATTCTTCCTGTTGTGCCGGGAGGGGCTTACCAGGCCGAGGGCACACTACAGGCACTAACCGTTACACCGGCAATGGATGGGGTGATGGTAACTATTGAACTTGAACATAATGAATATATTGATGTGTTACCCGATGGTGTTTCTGCGCAGGTAGCTGCATATTCGGAACATTTCTCGCATGTTTCCGTATTGCGTAAGGTGCTTTTGCGTATGACAAGCTGGATGCATTATATTTATCTTGATCATTAATATTAATCAGCGAACGCAACCGGATGTAATTACTATGTTTGGTTGCATTGCCATCCTTGCTTTCTAACTTGAGAGATCTGTTTCTGGGCTAATGAACTCTGTTATCGGGAACCAATATAATGAAAATCAAAATGGAGATTAGTGAGCTATACTAATAATTACGCCACCTCATTGCCTGATGGGAGGTATTATGAATGTAAATTATTTAATACATGTGCATGCATTGTTGCAGTGGATCGAAGATCACCTTTCCGAAGAGTTAACGATAGAACTGCTTAGTCAAAAATCCGGGTATAGCAGTAGTTACTTACAAAAAATATTTAAAGATACTACCGGTGATTCATTATCAAAATATGTTCGTGGTCGACGAATGTTTAAGGCTGGCGTATTTCTGTGTTTTACCAGAGCCAGTGTTGGATATATTTCTGAGGTTTTAAGGTTTAATTCAATAAGTGCCTTTTCACGTTCTTTTAAAAATACTTTTGGGGTTTCTCCCCAGGATTTCAGGAGAAAAGGAGTTTTAAATGTCAGCAACACGATTGCAAAGGCCGAAGTGTTTAAGATTCCATGTGAAATTAAAACTATCAGTATGATTGATAATGCCAGTATCAGATTATACGGTCAATATTTTAACTATAGTGTAGATGCTATTGATTTTGATAAACCGCACTTCAATCAGCGGAAGCGTTTTAGGAAAAAATTCTTTCAACATCTGGGATATACACCAGAGCATTATTATGCCACTTCCCAATATTCACCCTCATGGCGAAGCGAGAGAGAAATAGATATAAAATATTTTGTTGGATTAGCAGAACAACCTGATGGTATTGCTGGACTGGAGAATGCTGAATTTTGCTTACACTCAAATAAAATAGCCTGTTTTTATGCAGAGGGAATATTTGTTAACCCTTTCTATATAGCGTTGTCAGCTAACATGCAAAGTATGTCGGAATTATTCACCGGATGGAACTGTAATTGGGATCTGGAATGTTTTTTAACTCATAACAGATTTACTGAATATCGCTATATTATTCCTGTATCCTGATGTTAATAAACTGGCTTGATACTTTACCACAGTGCTTTGCATCTGGTTCATGCCAGCTTTACACATAAATAGACTACTTTACGAAATATCACAGGAGTAATAGGGTGGAAATCTAACAGTCATGTCCAGCATCTCCGCAATCTTTGTTGCGACCCAGAGATATCAAGGGCTTTACTGTTTTAATAAACAGCATGTTAGCTAATGGAGTTATAACTGTTCTTAATAACTAAGAAGTGAAAATGTCAAATGTTGCTGCAATTAAATCCAACAGTTGAGTGGGATTATAATATTATTACTACAGATTATATGAGACATGTTTTCATTTATGATTTAGCTGTTGTTGCAGTAATTATCTGTGATTTTTTTTCGGATTGATGACTATCAAGCAATAGTCGTCTCTTTTGTCTGGAGTGAGAGTAATTGTGAAAAAGAAGTATCTGAGTTGTGCTGTCTCTTTTGTGTTGTCTGTAGGAGCAGAAGCTGCTCCTGTCTATTGGACAGGAAATACCAGTGACTGGTCAGATAGCCAAAACTGGGATATCGGAATATTGCCTGGCGAAAATGATGAGGTATATATAGATGGTCCTAATGGACACTTTCCAATAATTACTGATGATATCTCAGTCAGTAGTATTGATAATAACTATCACCTTGCCGTTAATGACGCGAAGCTCGTCGTCGCCAACACGCTTCGCGTAGGCATTGCCGAACCAGACCTTGGAGGGGAGAGCTTGACAGGAAGACTCTCCCTTTTAAATGCAACAGTCGATGCCTCTGAAATTACAGTTGGCGGCGGGAGTACGGAATATACTGGATTTCTTAACGCAGTATCTTCAGAAATTAATACAAAAAATCTGTTAATTGGTTATCTGTATGGTAACGGTCATGGCACTCTTAGTGAGTCCAGTCTGTCGACTGAGGCGATCCTTGTGGGTACTAATCGGGGGACCGGGAAGTTGGATATCCGCAATTCTGAGGTCAGTACCACTTATTTATATATTGGTTACACGATGGGGCAAGGGGTTGTTAATGTTGACAACTCGAGAGTCAATATTTTTGGGCCGGGGACAATAGCGATAGTCGGTGAGCGGGCAGGAGGTGATGGGGTACTTAATATTACTAATGGTGGTATTGTTACATCTTTTCGTCTTTTGTCAGGCGTCTTAGGGGGGCATGGTGAAATAAATGTTTCTGGTCAAAACTCTTCCCTGAGTACTAACTCCCTGACTCTTGCTCAATCTGGATCGGCAATAATGACTGTTTCAGATGGTGGTGAGATAAATACTACCAGTGAGTTTTTGATTGCGGATCAGCAAGGCAGTAACGGTGTGTTGAATATAGGTAACAACAGCGCCCCAGGTTACGTTAACTCCAGAGTTATTAAGTTTGGCAATGGAGCTGGTATGATCAATTTCTCACATACCAGCGATGATTATAAATTTCTTTCCCAGATTACAGGTGACGGGACGGTAAATATCTGGAGTGGTTCGACGACTTTACAGGGTGGTAATGACTACACAGGAAACACTAATCTTCATGGTGGGTATTTACGCGCTGGTAGCGATAACGCATTTAGTGCTGGTTCTGATTTTAACATCGGTAAAGATGGTGTTCTCGATCTAAATGGTTATGCTCAAACGGTGGGTACTGTCTATCACGATGGTACCATTTACATGAATGAAGCCGCTTCATCTGCTGGCACTACGTTGACTGTCGATGGTGATTATCATGGTCAGGGAGGAACTCTGGTCTTTAATTCTCAGCTGGCAGGCGATGCTTCTATTACAGATAGTATGCATATCACAGGTGATACAGACGGTAGCAGCTACGTAACAGTAAATAATCTGGGTGGGCAAGGCGCTCAAACTGTCGAAGGCATTGAGATTATTCGCGTTGATGGTAATTCAGATGGTCAATTTGTCCAGCGCGGTCGTATTGTTGCCGGCGCTTATGATTATAACCTTGTGCAGGGCGGCAATGGAGGTAACAGTAATAACTGGTACCTGACCAGCAGCACAGAACCTGTTGACCCAATAGGGCCGGTTGACCCGACAGAACCACCGTCACCACCTGTATTCCCGAATACCAGCATCTCCCGCCCGGAGGCCGGTAGTTACATGACCAACCTCGCAGCGGCAAATGAGATGTTCATGACCAGGCTTGAGGACCGTAGCGGTGACCGCATGTACACCGATCCGTTCACTGGTGAAAAGAAGCTGACCAGTATGTGGATACGTACGGAAGGGCGACACCTTGACAGCCGGGACAGCAGCGGTCAACTCAATACGGACGAGAATCGCTATGTCATCCAGATGGGCGGTGATATTGCCAGCGGCACCTACACCGGCACGGACATCTGGCGGACTGGTTTGATGGCCGGCTACGGCAGCAGCCACAGTACCACGGACTCCTCCCTGACGGGTTATCGCTCAGAAGGAAACGTCAGCGGCTACAGCGTTGGGCTATACGGAACCTGGTTCAGGAATGCGGATCAGCGTACTGGCGCGTATATCGACACATGGCTGCAATATGCGTGGTATGACAACGAAGTGCAGGGAAAAGGACTTGCGAAAGAGAAATATGACTCGGATGGCCTGCTGGCCTCAGTTGAGGGCGGATATACATTCCATCTGTGGGGAGATAAACATAATGATGTCTTCATCCAGCCACAGGCACAGGTGGTGTGGAGCGGGGTGACGATGGATGAGCACCGTGAAACTAACGGAACTCGAGTAGCTGGTAAGGGTGAAAATAATACGCAGTCCCGGTTGGGCGTGAAGGCCTTTATGGAACATCGCTCCGGTAAGGAGAGCGTCTGGAAACCTTACCTGGCAGCGAACTGGCTGCATAACAGTGAGAAAAGCGGGGTCAGAATGGACGACGTGACGCTGTACGACGAGGGCCGTAAGGACATTGGAGAAGCTAAGCTGGGTGTTGAAGCTAGCCTGATAGAGAAGCTGAGCGTACAGGTTGGCGTGAGTTCCCGCTTCGGCAGCGATAATTACCGTGACACGGGTGGCGGTATTAGCGTGCGCTATGAGTTTTAACTTTCGTGTGCCGTATCAGTAAAGGCCCCATAGGGGGCCTTCAGCCTATAGGTTTTTTCAATATGATAACAACGCCATTAGATCAATTCGCGCTGTCAGGCTTAAATGAACTGGTTAAATCCATTATTCCTGCAACAGAACAAAGAAGAATGTTATTTGTGCAAGATATTGATTTGATCACTGCATGTTACTGCCGACAGTTATCTGATGATGTTGTGATTATACCACTTAGTTCGTGGGGAATATCTTCCTGCGGAACTATATCGTTGCAGGATAATACTTCAGATATTCGTGAGGCGTTAAAATGTACGCTACAAAGAAAATCTGATGAAACATGTCGATACTGCCAGCTCATCAGTGAATTAACATTAAGGGAACTCGGTATCATTCGGTTGATGAAATATTCTGACAGCATGCCAGGAGTTCGTCTAATGACAAGAATAAGCAGAAAAACGGTATATACCCATCAATCGAATATTAGAAAAAAGGCAGGTTTCAAAACAAGGAGCCAGTTTCTGGCATGGTGCAAAGCTGTCTCCGGGTCGCTAACAATTTGAATCGACCAATGCAAACGCTGTTGTCGCTGTCAGAGGCAACGGCGGTGTTCATGTGAACATGGGGAAGACAGTTATGAGCCAAAGGAAGAGGAATAGCAAAAACGGACCTCCGTGGAGGTCCGTTGATATGAATTTGGTGCCCGGACTCGGAATCGAACCAAGGACACGGGGATTTTCAATCCCCTGCTCTACCGACTGAGCTATCCGGGCAACGGGGCGCATTAAAACCGATTCGCTTCGTTTCGTCAACGAAATTTCTTCAAATCCATGCAGGCTGCACAATCTATCACCAGATTGTTGGTATTGCACGCATTTTCAGGCAAAAAACGCGGTCCACGCGGCGGAAAGCGGCATCGCCAGGAGCAGGGCGGGGAGCATATTGACCACCGCAAACATCTTGATTCCGCAAATACGTAGACCGGTCGCCAGCAGCAGTAATCCGCCTACGGCACTAAAATCTGCCATCATCGCCGGGGTGGTGAGCGGTAAAATTAAGGCCGCGCAGGTGGCGAGCAATAGCTGGATAAACAACATAGGGGCGGAAATAACGGCGACGGCGACTCCCAGCGAGCAGGCGAAGATCATGGCCGTGAAGAAATCGAGAAACGATTTTGCGATGAGAATGCTCGGGTCGCCGGTCATGCCTTCATGCATCGCGCCGAAAATGCCGGTTCCGCTGGCGCAAAAAAGAACAATAATGGCGACATAGTTCTGAATAAAGGTGTCGTGGACGGCTTTCTTCCCCGGTTTCTTAATCAGTTGCTGCGCTTTCGTCACCGCCGTGTTGATGCCTTTTTCCAGGTAACAAAACTCGCCGATAAGCGCGCCGATGATTGTCGCCAGAACCATCACCGGAAGGTTGGCGCATTTTATGACCAGTAAAATACCGATCCCCAGCGATGCCAGCCCGAAAATAGAGGTCATTGAGACACGAATCCGTTCCGGTAAACGCTGGCTGAGAAGCGCGCCAAGCACGCCTCCAGCTAAAACGGCGCTGGCGTTAATAAAAGGCCCGATTACCACAGTCGCTCCTGCTATTTGTTTTATCTGATTGCATTATTATGCCCCGAATATCACGCATTATGCGCGTTTGTCGATGGCGCGTATGTCCGGGATTTGATCTTGCGCCCCTAGGGGAAAGGTGCCATGATTGCGCGAATTTTCTCCTGTTTGTACGGGGCTGCCTGGGATGACCATATTACCCTTACATCGCCTTCAACTTCGCCTTTCTGCGCGACGATTGCCCCTTTCTTTGATCTCCCTTCATTCTCTCACCATGCGGTGAGGGCAGCGCACGCTCACTGCGGGACAACAGTAAGATCAGAGGCTGTCTGCTTTTACTGATGTCTGGCGGTCGGAGCTGGTGACCAGTTTGACCCAACATTTCGTGGGGCAGGGTAATGTTACTTTGCCCGGGACTTCTATTCTCCCGAAACGGGTTTTTGCGCTTATGAAATCAATGAATATTGCCGCCAGTGGGGAACTGGTCTCTCGCTTGTCTACTCACCGCCATGTGGTGGCGCTGGACGGCACTGACTTTACTGATGTTGCGGCAGTCGTCATTACCGTTGCGGACAGTCGCAGCGGCATCCTGGCATTGCTTAAACGCACCGGTTTTCATTTGCCGGTGTTTATTCTCTCTGACGATCATGTTGATGCGCCTGCCGGTGTTGAGGCGGTGATAAGCGGCAACGCGCAGGACTGGCTGGAACTGGAGTCGGCCGCCTGTCGTTATGAAGAGAATCTGCTGCCGCCGTTTTATGACACGCTGACCCAGTATGTCGATATGGGTAATAGCACCTTTGCCTGCCCGGGCCATCAGCACGGTGAATTTTTCAGAAAACACCCGGCCGGTCGGCATTTTTATGACTTCTTCGGCGAAAACCTCTTTCGGGCGGATATGTGCAACGCCGACGTAAAGCTGGGGGATCTGCTCATTCATGAGGGATCGGCCAAGCATGCGCAGAAGTTTGCGGCGAAAGTCTTTCATGCGGATAAAACGTATTTCGTGCTGAATGGCACCTCGGCGGCGAATAAGGTTGTGACCAACGCGCTGCTGACGCGCGGTGATCTGGTGCTGTTCGATCGTAACAACCATAAATCAAACCACCACGGGGCGTTGATTCAGGCGGGCGCCACGCCGGTCTATCTCGAAGCCGCGCGCAACCCGTTTGGTTTTATCGGCGGCATTGATGAGCACTGTTTTGACGAGGCATACCTGCGTGAGCAGATCCGTGAGGTCGCCCCGCAGAAAGCCGATCGGCCGCGCCCGTTTCGTCTGGCCGTCATTCAACTGGGGACGTATGACGGCACGATCTACAATGCCCGTCAGGTCATCGACAAAATCGGCAGTCTGTGTGATTACATCCTGTTTGACTCCGCCTGGGTCGGGTATGAGCAATTTATTCCGATGATGGCGGACGGTTCGCCGCTGCTGCTGGCGCTGAACGAAAACGATCCGGGGATTTTTGTTACGCAGTCGGTACACAAGCAGCAGGCTGGTTTCTCGCAAACCTCGCAGATTCACAAAAAGGACAATCACATTCGCGGTCAGGCGCGTTTTTGCCCGCACAAGCGCCTGAATAACGCCTTTATGCTGCATGCTTCCACCAGTCCGTTCTACCCGCTGTTTGCCGCGCTGGATGTCAATGCCAAAATCCATGAAGGGGAGAGCGGTCGCCGCCTGTGGGCAGAGTGCGTGGCGCTGGGCATTGAGGCGCGCAAGGCGATACTCGCCCGCTGCAAACTGCTTCAGCCATTCATTCCGCCGCTTGTGGACGGTAAACCGTGGCAGGATCATCCAACGGTACTGATTGCCAGCGATCGACGCTTCTTCAGCTTTGAACCCGGGGCGAAATGGCATGGCTTTGCAGGCTATGCGGAGGATCAGTATTTTGTCGATCCGTGCAAACTGCTGCTGACCACGCCGGGCATTGATGCTGAAACCGGGCGCTATACCGACTTTGGTATCCCGGCCACTATTCTGGCGCACTATCTGCGTGAGAACGGCATCGTGCCGGAAAAATGCGATCTCAACTCGATTTTGTTCCTGCTGACGCCTGCCGAAAGCGAAGCAAAAATGGCGCAACTGGTGGCGATGCTGGCCCAGTTCGAACAACATATTGAAAACGACACGCCGCTGGCGGATGTGCTGCCGACCATCTTTAACAAATATCCGGTACGTTACCGCGACTACACCCTGCGCCAGTTATGCCAGGAGATGCACGATCTGTACGTCAGTTTTGACGTGAAAGATCTGCAAAAAGCGATGTTCCGCAAAGAGAGCCTGCCTGCGGTGGCGATGAATCCGCAGGATGCCAATAGCGCTTTTATTCGCGGCGATGTTGAGTTAGTGCGTATTCGTGACGCTGAAGGGCGTATCGCGGCAGAAGGTGCGCTGCCATATCCACCGGGCGTGCTGTGCGTCGTGCCGGGCGAAGTGTGGGGCGGGGCGGTGCAGCGCTACTTCCTGGCGCTGGAAGAGGGCGTCAATTTGCTGCCCGGTTTCTCGCCTGAGTTGCAGGGAGTTTACAGCGAGACTGATGCCGATGGGATTAAACGGCTGTATGGCTATGTGCTGAAATAAGTTCGCGTTATCCGGCCTACGGGGCGACTCCCTTGTAGGCCGGATAAGCATTAGCGCCATCCGGCGTAAAGATTAATGCGCGACGGGTTGAGAGCCTGTCGGAACGCGAACGTGTTTGTATTTAAACAGCGCCACGAATGCAAAGGCCAGAACCAGAGAGTAGCCTGCGAAAATCAGCCACACGGTCTGCCAGTCGGTAATCCCGTTCAGCGTGTAATGCTCAACCACTTTACCGCTCACGACGCCGCCAAGGATACAACCGAAGCCGTTAGTCATCATCAGGAACATGCCCTGCGCACTGGCGCGGATTTCAGGGCGTACCTCTTTTTCCACAAACACCGAACCGGAGATGTTGAAGAAGTCGAAGGCGCAGCCGTAAACAATCATCGACAGAACCAGCAGCACGGTACCGAACGGCGTTGGGTCGCCATAAGCGAACAGGCCAAAGCGCAGCATCCAGGCCACAATACTGATCAGCATGACGTTCTTAATACCGTAACGGCTTAAGAAGAACGGAATGGTCAGGATGAACAGCGTCTCGGAAATTTGCGAAATCGACATCATGACCGAGGCATGCTGCACGATAAAGCTGCTGGCGAACAGCGGATCTTTATCAAAGCTGTGCAGGAAGGTGTTACCGAACATATTGGTAATTTGCAGCTCGGCGCCCAGCATCATGGAGAAGATAAAGAAAATCGCCATGCGTTTGTTTTTGAACAGCGCGAAAGCATCCAGCCCCAGCATTGAAGTCCAGCTCTGGTTCTTCTGCTGTCTGGCAACCGGAATGTGCGGCAGCGTAAGCGTAAACAGTACCAGAATGACGGAAAGCGCCGCGCCGATGTACAGCTGCATATGGCTCAGTTCAAAGCCAGAGAAGCTTACGCCCCACATCGCCATAATAAAGCCGATGGTGCCCCAGATACGAATAGGCGGGAAGTCGGTGACGATGTCCATCCCTGCGGATTGCAGGCGGTAGTAGGAGATGGTGTTGATCAACCCTAACGTTGGCATATAGGCCAGCGAGTTAAGCAAGATCACAAAGAACATGGCGCCTGGCGTGGTCACTTCGGCAGCCATGAACAATGTTGCAGCGCCAACGACGTGGCAAATGGCGTATACCCATTTCGCACTCAACCATTTGTCGGCCACAATCCCTAACAGCGTGGGCATAAAGACGGCGGCAATCCCCAGCGAGCTATACACAGCACCGATGGATGCACCGTCGAATTTAAGGGTGACAAACATATATGAGCCGAGGGTGGTAAGCCAGCTTCCCCACAGGCAGAACTGCAGAAAGGAGAGGACTTTCAGCTGCAGCTTAAGATTCATGTTAATTTCCTCACACCATATAGCGGATGGATGTTTTAAAAGGCACATTTGCCGTTGCAATATGATGTGATTCTATCAATGAGGAAAGGGTATTTTTTGTTACCTGTGACAAATATTTGCAAACAATTTCTAATTGCAAAGCAAAAGAGTGATGGAGTTAACACTTTTCGGCCTTCCCGCCCCTGTGCGATCGGGGGCGGGAACGGCGAGATTACTTCCGACGATAGGATTTCTGGGTGGCATTGACCTTATACAGATAGCGACGCGATTCCGCAGAAGGATGCCGCGTGGTTAATGTCTGGTACACATCGCCCGGGGACATACTGTTGATAATGTTTGCCGCCTGAACCTTATCGTTAGAGAAAACGCGCAGCACGCTGCCTGCACCGCCGTTATAGGCGGTGATCACCGCGTAACGACGCGATGTTGGATTATCAATGCCGCCTAAATAGACATTGTTGAGCATCGCCAGATAAGCGGTGCCGGTATCAATGTTGCTGGCAGGATCGAACAGGAAACTGCGGCCTGGCGTGCCCGATTTCCCCTGTGAACGGAATACGTCCTTCCCGGCGGTGTGCTGTACTACCTGCATCAGCCCCAGCGCGTCGGAACGGCTGACCGCATACGGGTTGAAAGAGGACTCGGTTTGCATAATCGCCAGAATCAGCGACTCATCGACGCCGTATTTGCGTGAGGCCTGGCGAACCATGCCAACATATTTATGCGCACGTTTATCCAGGTGGTTCGGCACCAGATTGATCGTCACGCTGTAGATGATGCGCAGACCATTACTGCGACTCTTAAGACGCGTTTTCAGCAGATAGTCAGCGAAGTTGGTTGCGCGTCCCTCCCAGCGAATGGGTTGCCCGGTATTATCGACCACCTGACCATACAGGAACGGCTCTCTGGAGATCTGAATATCATCGACGTCCGAGTAGAGGTCTACCGAACCGGGATCGTCGCCCATTAACAGCGTCTTGATGATCGCGCGACGCAGGTGCGCGGCAGGCTCTGTTCCGGCAATGGTTTCGACGGTGATCGTACCGTCGTCAAAGTTGATGTGGCTGCGGGTCTGATACTGGTCAGTGTACTTCACGTAGTCCTTCGGACCCGCGATCAACACTTCCTTGAACCCCCACAGATTCTCAATGTTATGGGCAAACTGCCCCATCAGAATATCAAAACCGTTGGTATCCTTGACCCAGGCTTCGTTATAGGTATCGCCTTTTTTGGTCGAACTGGAGCAGGAGATGAGCAACGGCGCAACAAGAGCAAGCGCGAAAAATTTTTTCATCATTCCGGGAGTGCGTGTTGTGTTTGTTGTTGTATCGTTTTGCCGGATGGCGGTGCAAGCACCTTATCCGGCCTACGAGATTGCCAGCAAGAGATGCTTATTTTTTCTCTTCCGGCGTATAGCCTTCAATATGCACGTCTTTCCCTTCAAACAGGAAGTTGATCATCTCCTGCTCCAGCAGTTTGCGGTGCTCGACGTTCATCATGTTGAGTTTCTTTTCGTTGATCAGCATGGTTTGCTTATGCTGCCACTGCGCCCACGCTTCTTTAGAGATCTCGTTGTAGATACGTTTCCCCAGTTCGCCCGGGTACAGCTGAAA
This sequence comes from Citrobacter sp. TBCP-5362, assembly GCF_005406305.1. Classification (NCBI taxonomy): domain Bacteria; kingdom Pseudomonadati; phylum Pseudomonadota; class Gammaproteobacteria; order Enterobacterales; family Enterobacteriaceae; genus Citrobacter; species Citrobacter sp. TBCP-5362. The sequence goes on from NZ_CP040234.1 coordinate 759,226, forward strand.
ATCCTGGCCTTCCGCTTCACGTTGCAGGAAAGTACAAAAAATGGTTCTGCTCATAAAAAATCCTCTTTATCGACCGGGGTGCTCAAACCGGCGCGCCGGTACGTAACTGCTGTAACAAACGCTCCACGGGGGCCGCCAGTCCGACCGACGGCGGTTGCGCTAAGTTATACCAGAGCGCGTTGCCTTCATCCATGCACACGGTGAATGAAGACACGGGAAGCCACATAGGCACAATATCTAAGTGGAAATGGCTAAACGTGTGGCGAAAAGCATTAAGTTGACTGAGATTATCGGCCTGAACATGCCGTTGCGCCAGCCACTGACGCAAGCCATCTTCATCCTCAAACTGAGGAAAACAGTATAATCCGCCCCATAAGCCGCTCGGTGGACGCTGCGCCAGAAACACGTCGTCATTATGCTGCAACAGCAAAAAATAGCCTGTACGCTCCGGCAGCGTCTGTTTTGGCTTCTTGCCGGGGTACAGCGACCAGCTCTCGTTCGCGGCGGCAACGCAGCCATTCTGGAGCGGGCACAGCGAACATTTCGGCCTGGAGCGCGTACACACCATAGCGCCTAAATCCATCATCGCCTGGTTAAAACGCGCCACGCCGTTGGCAGGCGTAACCTGTTCGCTCAGATCCCACAGCCGTTTCTCAACCTCTTTCTTCCCCGGCCAGCCGCTGACAGCATAGCAGCGTGCCAGCACGCGTTTAACATTGCCGTCGAGAATCGGAAAATGTTTATCCAAAGAGAGCGAGAGAACCGCGCCGGCGGTGGAGCGGCCTACGCCGGGCAGGGCGGCGACCTCGTCGAACGTTTCCGGGAACCGGCCGCCGTGCAGCGTCGCCACCTGTTGCGCCGCCTTATGCAGATTGCGCGCGCGGGCGTAGTAGCCGAGGCCCGTCCACAAATGCAGAACCTCATCCAGCGGCGCGTTGGCTAAATCCGTCACCGTTGGAAAGTGCGACATAAAACGTTCGAAATAGGGGATAACTGTCGCAACCTGCGTCTGTTGCAACATCACTTCCGAGAGCCATACTTTGTAGGGCGTCTTGTCAATTTGCCAGGGCAGGGTTTTCCGCCCGTATTTATCGTACCAGCCCAAAACCTGAGCCGAAAATTGAGACGCTTGCATGGTCACCGCTTTAAAATTGCTGGGGGCAAGATTGCAGCACAGAGGCAACGAGGTGTAAACCGGAACTTTCCTGTGATCACTCTCTTCCTTTACTTGCATCCGGCAACTAACTTTGGATAATGCCCGTTTTCGGAACTCAATCACAAGCAGACTTAACTTTTATGAAGAACGACGTCATTTCACCGGAATTTGATGAAAACGGCCGCCCGTTGCGCCGAATTCGTAGCTTTGTTCGTCGCCAGGGGCGACTGACGAAAGGGCAGGAACACGCGCTGGAAAACTACTGGCCGGTGATGGGCGTTGAATTCAGCGAAGAACCGGTGGATTTCGCCACGCTGTTTGGCCGCGACGCGCCGGTTACGCTTGAGATTGGTTTTGGTATGGGCGCCTCGCTGGTGGCGATGGCGAAAGCCCGCCCGGAACAAAATTTCCTCGGTATTGAAGTGCATTCGCCTGGCGTTGGCGCATGTCTGGCGTCTGCGCACGAAGAAGGCGTCGGGAACCTGCGTGTGATGTGTCATGACGCGGTTGAAGTGCTGCATAAAATGATTCCTGACAATTCTTTATCGATGGTTCAGCTCTTTTTCCCTGACCCGTGGCATAAAGCGCGTCATAATAAACGCCGTATCGTTCAGGTTCCGTTTGCCGAACTGGTGAAAAGCAAACTGAAGCTGGGCGGTGTGTTCCATATGGCGACCGACTGGGAAGCCTATGCGGAGCATATGCTGGAAGTGATGTCCTCCATCGACGGGTATAAAAACCTGTCAGAGAGTAACGATTATGTACCGCGCCCGGAATCGCGCCCGGTAACCAAATTTGAACAACGTGGTCATCGTCTTGGCCACGGCGTATGGGACTTAATGTTCGAGAGGGTGAAATAATGGCAAAGAACCGTAGTCGTCGTCTGCGTAAAAAAATGCATATCGACGAATTCCAGGAATTAGGGTTTTCGGTTGCATGGCGTTTCCCGGAAGGCACTTCTGAAGAGCAGGTTGATAAAATTGTCGATGACTTTATCAATGACGTTATTGAGCCAAATAAACTGGCGTTTGACGGCAGCGGTTATCTGTCCTGGGAAGGGCTGATCTGCATGCAGGAAATCGGCAAATGCACCGAAGAACATCAGGCGATTGTGCGTAAGTGGCTGGAAGAACACAAACTTGAAGACGTGCGCACCAGCGAACTTTTCGACGTTTGGTGGGACTAATAAAGCATACGGGGCCAGCATTTGCTGGCCCGATTTGTCTTGAGGGAAAGTTATGATGCGCAAAACGCTGCTGGCGGCAGTTCTTTCGTTGACGGCGATGGCCGCACACGCAGATTATCAATGCAGCGTCACTCCGCGTGACGATGTGATTCTCAGCCCGCAAACGGTTCAGGTAAAAGGCGAAAACGGCAACCTGGTGATCGCGCCGGACGGCAATGTGATGTTTAACGGCAAACAGTACACCCTTAGCGCCGCGCAGCGCGAACAGGCGAAAGATTACCAGGCGGAATTGCGCAGCGCGCTGCCGTGGATCGATGAGGGCGCCAGAAGTCGTGTCGAGAAAGGCCGCGTGGCGCTGGATAAAATCATCGCGCAGGAAGTGGGCGAAAGCAGCAATATGCGTGGTCGATTAACCAAACTCGATGCACAACTGAAAGAGCAGATGAACCGCATCATTGAGCATCGTACTGACGGCCTGACCTTCCACTACAAGGCGATTGATCAGGTGCGCGCCGACGGCCAGCAACTGGTGAATCAGGCGATGGGCGGCATTTTGCAGGACAGCATTAACGAAATGGGCGCGAAAGCGGTGCTTAAAGGCGGCGGTAATCCGTTGCAGGGCGTGCTGGGTAGCCTCGGCGGTCTACAAACGTCGATTCAGAACGAATGGAAGAATCAGGAAAAAGACTTCCAGCAGTTCGGCAAAGATGTGTGCAGTCGCGTTGTGACGCTGGAAGACAGCCGCAAAGCGCTGGTGAGCAGCCTGAAATAAAACTCTTGTCTATGGCACAGCGCCTGCTGTGCCGTTTTATGTTGTCATACCCCGCCGTTTTGATATCCATCTCTAAAAACCACAAACGTAAAAAGATATTTATCTGGTTAATTGGAAGACGTCACATTATTCATCTTCGACATTGGGATAATGCGTCAAATTCACGTAACTGGAGAAATAACATGGAGTTTTTCAGGAAAACGGTACTCGCCGCTCTGGTAATGGGTTGCAGCGGCGCGGCGCTGGCTTTGCCGAATGTCACTATTCTGGCGACCGGGGGAACCATTGCCGGTGGCGGTGACTCCGCGACAAAATCAAATTATACGGCGGGTAAAGTTGGCGTCGAAAGCCTGGTGGACGCGGTGCCTCAGTTAAAGGATATTGCAGTTGTAAAAGGTGAGCAGGTCGTCAATATCGGTTCGCAGGATATGAACGATGAAGTCTGGTTAACGCTGGCGAAGAAAATCAACACCGACTGCGATAACACCGACGGCTTCGTGATCACCCACGGTACTGATACGATGGAAGAGACAGCTTATTTCCTCGACCTGACCGTCAAGTGTAATAAACCGGTAGTGCTGGTCGGGGCGATGCGTCCGTCCACGTCAATGAGCGCCGATGGCCCGTTCAACCTCTATAACGCCGTGGTTACTGCGGCGGATAAAGCGTCCGCGAATCGCGGCGTACTGGTGGTGATGAACGACACTGTGCTGGACGGCCGTGACGTCACCAAGACCAATACCACCGATGTCGCCACCTTCAAGTCTGTGAATTACGGGCCGCTGGGCTACATTCACAACGGTAAAATTGATTATCAGCGTACGCCAGCGCGCAAGCACACCACTTCCACGCCGTTTGACGTTTCTAAGCTGACTGAGCTGCCGAAAGTCGGGATTATTTATAATTACGCGAATGCGTCCGATCTGCCGGCGAAAGCGCTGGTGGATGCGGGTTACGAAGGGATAGTGAGCGCGGGCGTGGGTAACGGCAACCTGTACAAAACGGTTTTCGATACGCTGGCGACTGCTGCGCATAAAGGCACGGTTGTCGTGCGTTCTTCTCGTGTACCGACTGGCGCCACCACGCAGGATGCTGAAGTCGATGACGCGAAATACGGGTTTGTCGCTTCCGGTTCGTTGAACCCGCAAAAAGCGCGCGTGCTGTTGCAACTGGCGCTGACGCAAACCAAAGATCCGCAACAGATCCAGACGATGTTTAATCAGTATTAATCGGTGAAGGTGGCTGCGCTTATCGCCCTAACCCTGTAGGTCTGATAAGCGCAGCGCCATCAGGCAATTTGCCGGATGGCGGCTCAAGGCCTTATCCGGCCTACATCTTCACCCGCCATCACTCTGCCAGAAACAGCTCCAGCAGGGAGTTTAAAAACAGCTTGCCGTGTTGGGTAATCTGCCAGTGCTGCTCGCGTTCGGTGAGATACCCCTGGGCGATGGCCTCGTCGAGCTGCTCACGAATTACCGCTTCGGCAAGCCCGGTATACTGCGTAAACTCTGCCCGGGGAGCCGCTTCCAGTAACCGAAAACGGTTCATAAAGAACTCAAACGGCTTGTCGGCCTGTTCGACATCACGCTGGCTTTCCAGATAGCGCCCCTGCATATAACCGCGCGGGTGACGCGTTTTAGTGGTACGCAGGATGCGCCCGTCCGGGAAGGTCACTTTACCGTGCGCGCCGCAGCCAATTCCGAGATAATCGCCAAAGCGCCAGTAGTTCAGATTGTGCTGACACTGATAACCCGGCCTGGCATACGCGGAGGTTTCGTACTGCTGATAACCTGCTGCCGTCAGCAACTGGTGGCCTTGCTCGAAGATATCCCACAGTGCGTCATCGTCTGGCAATACCGGCGGGCGTGAGCCGAACAGCGTGTTAGGTTCGATAGTCAACTGATACCACGACAGATGCGGCGGATTGAGTGCGATGGCCTGGCACAGGTCGCCCAGCGCCTCTTCCAGCGTTTGATCCGGCAGGCCGTGCATCAGGTCCAGGTTGAAGCTGCGCAGCCCCAGACTGCTCGCCAGATTCGCTGCCCGCTTCGCCTCTTCCGGGCCGTGAATGCGCCCGAGGCGTTTTAGCTTCGGTTCACTAAAACTCTGCACGCCGATGGAGATACGGTTTATCCCGGCGCGTTGGTAATCAACGAAACGGTCGGCCTCTACCGTCCCCGGATTCGCCTCCATCGTGATTTCTGCATCCGCCGCCAGCGGCAGGCGCGCCCGCACGCCGTCCAGCAGCGTTTGCATTGCCGGGCCTGAGAGCAGGCTCGGCGTACCGCCGCCAATAAAAATGGTCTTTACTTCGCGTCCCTGCGCATATGCCACGTTGGTATCGAGATCGCTCAGCAGGTGCTGAACATAATCATCGTGCGGCACTTCGCCTTTCAGCGCATGCGAGTTGAAATCGCAGTACGGGCATTTCTGCACGCACCACGGGATGTGAATATAAAGACTCAGCGGCGGCAGCTTAACCATTGCGTAAGGCGTCCAGCAGCAGCTTCAGCGCCTGCCCACGGTGGGAGATCGCGCTTTTTTCTTCACGGGTTAACTCAGCTGCCGTTTTCCCTTCCGACGGAACAAAGAAAATAGGGTCATAGCCGAAACCGCCATTGCCCGCCGCTTCGCGGGTAATCATTCCTGGCCAGCTTCCGTGGCACACCAGCGGCGTCGGGTCTTCTGCATGGCGCATGTAGACCAGCACGCAGTGGAAGCGCGCCTGGCGCTTCTCATCCGGCACCTCCCGCAGGGTATGCAGCAGTTTTTCCAGGTTACGCTGGTCGGTGGCGTCTTCGCCGGAATAACGGGCGGAGTAAATACCCGGCGCGCCGCCCAGCGCATCAACGGCCAGGCCGGAGTCGTCGGCAATGGCGGGCAGACCGGTAGCTTTTGCGGCATGACGCGCTTTCAGGATCGCATTTTCGATGAACGTCAGACCGGTCTCTTCGGCTGAGTCAACGCCCAGTTCGGTTTGCGCGATGACATCAAGCCCAAAATCGCTCAACAGTGAGGCAAGCTCACGCACTTTACCGGCATTGCCGGTAGCGAGGACAACTTTTTGCATAGGATACCTAATCAGTTAACGCCGCGATTTCTGGCGGGATCTGTTGCGGATGAATGATTTTAACCTGTTTGTGGCGGCCCAGTTCGCCCTTTTCAATGACGACCTGGCTTTTCGCCACGCGGAATTGTTTGCCAAGAAACTTCACCAGATGGCTGTTGGCCTGGCCATCAACCGGCGGGGCGGTAATGGCGACTTTCACTTCGTCGCCATGTAAACCCACAATACTGTCACGGCTGGCTTTCGGCTGAATATAGAGCCGTAAAATCAGACCGTCAGCGCAGGGTGTAATGGCACTCATAGCGCCATCCACAGCCCCGGCAGCAGCATATTGCCTGTCGCCTGTAAGACTTCAGCGATGCCCATGTTGATAACATACAGCAGCAGAACCAGGATCATCGGCGAGAAGTCGATGCCGCCCATCGAAGGGAGCAGACGGCGAATCGGGCGCAGCAAAGGGTCCGCCAGTTGAAGCAGAACGTATTCAATCGGGCTGCGGCCCTGGCTCACCCAGCTCATGATCGCCATCACCAGCAGTACCCAGAAAATCAGCAGGCCGATGGTTTTCAGGACGATAAGTATGGCGGCGATCCAGATAATCGGCTGGAACGTCACGACCATGAAAAGCACTATCGCTTTGATAAAGCTCAGAATAAATGCCAACAGCATGGAGGCGCTATCAATCGGCCCCATTGGTGGAATAATACGACGCAGCGGCCCGATAATGGGTTGAGTCGCTTTCACCACAAATTGTGAGAAAGGGTTGTAAAAATCACAGCGAGCCCACTGCATCCATACGCGCAACAATAGCACCATGGTATACAGTTCAATTACCGTTGAGAGCAGGAAGGTCAACGTCTTCATGGCGTTCCTCAGTTTTCCTTAATTTTTTGTGTAATCACGCGCACCAAAAATAGCGGTGCCGATGCGCACCATCGTGCTACCTGCCGCAATTGCGGCGTCCATATCATCCGACATACCCAGAGAAAGGGTATCAACGCCAGGATAGCGCGTTTTCAGCCCGGCAAATGCTACAGCCATTTGGCGTGCAACTTCAAACTGCCTTACATAATCTGACTCAGGGGCGGGGATCGCCATCAGTCCGCGCAGCCTGATACCGGGAAGCTCAACCACGCTTGCCGCCAGAGCGTCCAGTTCCGTAAGCGGAATCCCGGACTTGCTGTTCTCATCGCTGATATTAATTTGAATCAGCACGTTCAGCGGCGGCAGACCTGCCGGGCGCTGTTCGCTCAGGCGGGCGGCGATACGCAGACGATCGATCGTATGGCACCAGTCAAAATGCTCTGCCACCAGACGACTTTTGTTGGACTGCAAGGGGCCAATAAAGTGCCATTGCAGCCCTTCGACGCCGCTTTCTTTGAAGTGGCGAATTTTCTCTACCCCTTCCTGAACATAGTTTTCGCCAAACGCCCGCTGCCCGACCGCGATGGCTTCTGCGATGGCGCTCGCAGGCTTGGTTTTACTCACTGCAAGCAGCGTAACTTCTTCTGAAGACCGCCCGCAACGCGTCGCGGCGGCTGAGATTTTGTCCCGGACATGTGCCAGGTTATGCGCGATATCGTTCATTTTCCGAGGATGTTCGTATGGATATGGAAGAAATAGTGGCCCTTAGTGTAAAGCATAACGTCTCGGATCTACACCTGTGCAACGCATGGCCTGCGCGCTGGCGTAAACGGGGAAAAGTGGAAATAGCCCCGTTTAGCAGCCCGAATGTCGAGGTTTTGCTGTCACAATGGCTTAACGACGCGCAGCGCCGGGCGTGGCAGGCGGATGGTCAGCTCGACTTTGCGGTGTCGCTGCCGGGCGAACTGCGGTTACGCGCCAGCGCTTTTCATCATGAGCAGGGCGCATCGCTGGCGCTGCGGTTGCTGCCCACTACGTGCCCGCAACTGGACGCGCTCCAGACACCTGCCGCGCTACCCGCGCTCCTTGGCGGCGAGAACGGACTGATTCTGGTGACCGGGGCGACGGGAAGCGGGAAATCCACCACGCTGGCGGCAATGGTGGAATACCTCAACCAGCATCTCGATGGTCATATTCTGACGCTGGAAGATCCTATTGAGTACCGCCATACCAGCCAGCGCTGCCTGATTCAGCAGCGGGAGGTTGGCGTACACTGCCGCTCCTTTGCCGCCGGGTTACGCGCTGCGCTGCGTGAAGACCCGGATGTGATTTTATTAGGCGAACTGCGCGACAGTGAGACCATTCGCCTGGCGCTGACGGCGGCGGAAACGGGGCATCTGGTACTGGCGACGCTACATACGCGCGGCGCGGCACAGGCGGTAGAGCGGCTGGTCGACTCCTTTCCGGCGCAGGAGAAAGATCCGGTACGCAGTCAACTTGCGGGCAGCCTGCGCGCCGTGTTGTCGCAGAAGCTGGAAACCGACAGGCAGGACGGACGCGTGGCGTTATTCGAACTGCTCATCAACACGCCAGCGGTTGGCAATCTTATTCGGGAGGGGAAAATCCACCAGTTGCCCGGCGTTATTCAGACCAGCCAACAGGCGGGGATGCAGACGTTTGCCCAGAGTCTGCAACAGCGGCAGGCGCAGGGCAGGCTTTAGCGAACGGTTGTGCCGGATGGCGGCCGATGGCCTTATCCGGCCTACACGCGTGCCCGTAGCCCGTAGGCCTGATAAGCGAAGCGCCATCAGGCAATTCGCTTCAGTAACCCTGCTCGAAATAGCTTTCGAGGATGATGACGGCCGAGGCGGAATCCACCTTGCCTTTGTTGAGTGCGCGATAACCGCCTTGTTCAAACAGGCCAGAGCGCGCTTCTACGGTGCTGAGGCGTTCGTCATGCAGCGTAACCGATACGCCAAAACGGCCATGAATGCGGTTGGCGAACTTGCGGGCGCGAGCGGTGAGGGGCTGCTCTGTGCCATCCATATTGAGCGGTAGCCCGACAATAATTTCATCCGGCTGCCACTCTTTCAGCAAACGCTCGATAATGTTCCAGTCTGGCGTTCCGTCCTGCGCTTTTATCGCTGGCAGCGCGCGGGCGGTGCCGGTGATGCGCTGTCCTATCGCTACGCCGATACTTTTGGTGCCGAAATCAAATGCGAGTAAGGTTCCGCTCATCAGGCATGCCCCGCCACGCCAGGCATGGTCAGAATATCAATTCCGATTAATTTGGCTGCGTCGCGCCAGCGGTCGGCAATCGGCGTTTTGAACAGAATATTGAGATCGGCAGGGGCCGTGAGCCAGGCATTATCCATCAGCTCTTGCTCCAGTTGACCTTTATCCCATGATGAATAACCCAGCGCCACCAGTACCTCAGAGGGTTGCTCCGGTGTGCCTAACGTCTCCAGCACGTCGCGGGACGTGGTGATCACCGTATTGTCAGAAATACGAATACTGGACGAAAAGCGGGAGGGCGGAGTATGTAAAATAAATCCCCGATCTTCCGCCAGCGGCCCGCCGAGCATTACGGCTTTATCCAGACGAATCGCCGGATCGCGCGGTTCAGGCGTAATCTTCAGTTTTTCCAGAATCCCTTCAATCTGTAGATTTTCCAGAGGCTTATTAATGATAATCCCCATTGCGCCATCTTCATTGTGTTCGCAAATGTACACCACGGAGCGGCGGAAAATTGGGTCCTGGAGAGCAGGCATGGCAATAAGAAAGTGATGCTGTAAATTCATTGTCAGAGGTTCTGTATCCGGGTTCAAAAAAGCAACAGCGTCCAGTATGTGGGGAAAGCGCGAAGATGTCACCCTCTGAAAATAGCTTTGCCGGATGGCAGTTTCGTCTTATCCGGCCTGTGGGGTGAAATTCCAGGCCGGATAAGACGCGAAGGCGTCGTCATCCGGTAACTAATTTACTTCTGCAAACGCGCCTCAATGGCATCCATCAGCATTCCGGTAATCGAAACCGGGAACTCCGCTTCAATTTCACGAATACAGGTTGGGCTGGTGACGTTAATTTCGGTAAGACGATCGCCGATGATATCCAGACCCACAAAAATCAGCCCTTTCGCTTTCAGGGTTGGGCCAATGCGGCGGGCGATTTCCCAGTCGCTGTCGGTAAGCGGGCGCGGTTCGCCGCGACCACCGGCCGCCAGGTTGCCACGGGTCTCGCCGCCCTGCGGAATCCGCGCCAGGCAGTACGGAACGGGTTCGCCGTCAACAACCAGCACGCGTTTGTCGCCGTCTTTAATGGCAGGCAGGTAGTTCTGCGCCATGCAATAGCGGGTGCCATGCTCGGTCAGCGTTTCGGCGATCACGCCGAGGTTGGGGTCGCCTTCCTTCACACGGAAGATAGACGCGCCGCCCATGCCGTCCAGCGGCTTGAGAATGATGTCGCTGTGCTTCTGCCAGAAGGCTTTCAGCTGCGCTTTGTTGCGCGTGACCAGTGTTTCCGGCGTCAGGTCGGAGAACCAGGCGGTGAACAGTTTTTCGTTGCAGTCACGCAGGCTCTGGGGCTTATTGACGATCAGCGCGCCTTTCTCTTCCGCGCGCTCCAGAATATAAGTGGCGTAGATAAATTCGGTATCGAACGGCGGATCTTTACGCATCAGGATGACGTCCAGATCGGCCAGCGGCAGATCCTGCTCGTCGTTGAACGTATACCAGTTGTCATAGTTCTGCTCTACGCTCAGGGTACGCGTGCGGGCGCGAGCCTCACCGTTGATCAAATACAGATCGGCCATCTCCATGTAATGAAGTTCGTAGCCACGACGTTGTGCTTCCAGCAGCATAGCGAAGCTGGAATCTTTCTTGATGTTGATGCTTGCGATGGGGTCCATCACGATGCCGAGCTTGATCATTGTTCTTCTCCGTTAGCCCAGATCGCCAAAACGCACCTGTAGCGCGGTAATGGCGGTGAGCGCAGTTGTCTCAGTACGCAGAACGCGAGGTCCTAACAGGATATCAGTAAACTGGTAGCGGGCGGTCATGGCGATTTCATCTGCCGACAAACCGCCTTCCGGGCCAATCAACAGGCGTACGCGCTCCACGGGGAGCGGCAGGGTGTTGATACTGGCGCTGGCGCGCGGGTGAAGGTTCAGTTTCAGCCCCTCGTCCTGCTCGGCGCACCAGGCTTCCAGATCCATTGCCGGGCGAATTTCCGGCACCCGGTTACGACCGCACTGTTCGCAGGCGGCAATAGCGATTTTTTGCCACTGCTGGCGCTTCTTGTTCAGACGTTCGCTGTCCAGTTTAACGCCGCAGCGCTCAGAAAAAAGTGGCGTAATGAGGCTTACACCCAGTTCGATCGATTTCTGGATAGTGAATTCCATTTTTTCGCCGCGCGACATCACCTGGCCGAGGTGAATATGCAGCGGGGATTCACGATCGTCGAGGGTGCCGCTGAGCACTTTTACATCGACGCTTTTTTTGCTGGCGTTGGTTATCTCGGCGTCAAACACCTGATTGCTGCCGTCAAACAGCTGGAGCGCCTGGCCTGGCCCCATACGCAGCACGCGTCCGATATGGTTGGCGGCGTCTTCACACAGGGAGAACTGGCTGCCGGATGTGATGGGTTCAGGGTGATAAATGCGGGGAATGCGCATAATAGAAAAATCCGCGTCATCTCCCCACGCCATCTGATCGCGTGGGGCTGGGTTAAAAATATTCCCGCTAGTGTAGGTTAGCTCTTTTGCGCCTGGCAAGCGCGTTGCACGTATGGATTGTGGTTCCCTTGTACCCTGGCGATGCGTTCGTCGCGCTCGCACTCCCAGTCCGTGACCGGATACAGCTTGTTCCAGGCGTTGAAAAGCTGCGTTTGCTGACGGGAGAGCGTCAGATTGTACTGATCGCGCATATAAAAGTAGGTACGGGCGATTGCACCACGGGCGCGAGCAGGCGGTTCGGCGATTTTTTCCTTGAAATTGACCTTCATGGCGCACTGGCCGTACTGACCTTCGCCGCCATTCCACTGGCTGTACATGAAGTTGCCGCGATCGCCATTCACCTCGCCGACGGCGGGTTGCAGATTGTGCATGTCGCTCTCCATCTTGCGGTAGACAGGATCTTTCGCACAGTTTTTTCGCCCGCCGTCCTGCCAGCACTGACGCTGGTGGCCGAACTGCCAGGCGGGTACGACGTGTTCCCATTCAATGCGGCTGGCGCGGTTTTCATTTTTTCGGACTTTATAGCCGCAGGAGGCGAGATCCACGACGCCTTTTTTACCCTGCCAGTTAATTTTACACCCGCAGTAGAAATCGCCGGGAACATCGGCATTGACTTTGACCCCGGCGGTTTTGGCCTGAGAAAAACTGTTGATGCCTGTAGCCAGCACCTGCCCTGAGAGCATCATCGCCAACAACGCTGCGGCAAAAGAGAAATTACGGTACATCACGAACTCCGTGTCAAAACGAGCCCGCAACGTAGCGAAAGTTGTTCTTGTATGCAATCAGGCAGATCAGAAAAGTTCCTGATTATTCTGGCGATTATTCAGCAATGAGTGGTTCGCCGCAGTGAACGCAGCGGTAGGTGGCTTCACCGCGCATGATGCGATTATGGCGGCGCACGGTGAGCTGATGCTGCTGGCATTTACAGCGGTAGGTAAAGGTATTGCGGCGAACGGATTGCAGTTCAAACTGATGCGTGCGTCTGGCAGGGACGCCCAGTACGCTTTCCATCATCCATTTCCACTCTTTGCCGTGCGGCGCAACCCGGCCAAAATGCTTCCAGACCAGCAAATGCGCCAGTTCATGGGGCACCACTTCATTAACGAACGCGTCGACGTTTTCCATCAATAGCACAGGATTGAGACGGATTTCGTAGGTTTGTAGCCATGCTGTTCCCGCGGCAGTTCCACGTTGTTGATAAACCAGCCTGGGTTCCGGGTAATGACGTTCCAGTTTGAGATTGGCCTGGGCGAGTTTTTCCCGCAGGCTACGCATGACGGCTTGCTGGACAGCGATAGGGAGACGGGAGGTTTTCATAACGACAGAGGATAATGGGAGGTGATGGAGACTGCAAGAGGGACGCTTCACCCCGCTAAGTTTTGCCGGATGGCGGCCGACAAACCGGTCTGCGTTCAACTGAGGGCAGTAGGCCCGATAAGCTTGCGCCATCGGGCACTTACCGCTAATTATCAGCGTTAGTTGTGAGCGCCGATTTCGCGCAGCTTACGGCCTTTCATCAGGTTACGTTCAATGTGTTCCAGAGAGACGTGTTTGGTTTCAGGAACCAGCCAGATGGTCAGGATGATGAAGAACAGGTTCAGACCGGCATAGACCCAGAAGGTGTTTGCGTTGCCCAGCGTGTTGAGCATGGTCAGGAACGTTGCGCCGACGATCATATTGGCGATCCAGTTGGTGGCGGTAGAGCAGGTGATACCGAAATCGCGGCCTTTCAGCGGCTGAATTTCAGAGCACAGTACCCAAATCAGTGGGCCGGCGCTCATCGCGAACCCGATGATAAACATCAGCAGCATGGCGATAGCGAAGTATTGCGCTGACGGCGAGTGAATGCCGATATGCATCATGGTGCCGAGAGTGCCCATGCCGATAGCCATGACCAGGAAGCCCAGCGTCAGCGTTGGTTTACGCCCCCAGCGGTCTACCAGGCCGATGGCGATAAAGGTAGCCAGCACGTTCGTCAGACCAACGATAACGGTGCCCCACATCTGCTCGGTGGTATTGGTATAACCTGCCAGTTCAAAGATTTTCGGCGCGTAGTACATGATGACGTTCATCCCGGTGAACTGTTGCATCACCTGCAAAAGCACCCCGAGGAACACCGCGCGACGGAAGTTGCTGTTCTCTTTAAACAGCGCCCAGCCGCTCTGTTTTACTTGCAGACTTTCACGGATCTCATCCAGCTCGCGTTTGGCTTCTGCGCTGGTATCACGCAGGCGCAGCAGTACGCGTTCGGCATCAATAAAGCGACGTTTCGCCGCGAACCAGCGCGGGCTGTCCGGCAGAAAGAACACGCCGATCAGCAGCAGAATGGCCGGAATGATGATCACGCCCAGCATCCAGCGCCATGCGCCGCTGTAGCTGAACGCGGTATCAGACAGATAGGCGCCAAGAATACCGATGGTGATCATCAACTGGTACATGGAGATCATACTGCCGCGAATTTTCTCCGGCGCGATCTCAGACAGGTACAGCGGGGCGGTGTAGGACGCGACGCCAACGGCCAGGCCTAGCAGAACGCGGGAAACGATCAGCACCTCAACGTTAGGCGCGGCGGCGGAAAACAGCGAACCGGCCACAAACAGGATCGCGCCGATCATCAGGCTTTTCTTACGACCTAATTTGAAGGAGAGCCAGCCGCTGCCGACGGCACCGACGGCGGCGCCGAACATCATCGAACTGACCACCCACTCCTGAGTGTGCGCGGTAATCTGGAATTCGTCAGTGATGAAGGGTAAAGCACCGGCGATAACGCCGATATCCAGGCCAAAAAGTAATCCTGCCAGGGCTGCAAGAAAGCAGACAAAAAATGTCATGGCCTTGTTTGAACGCCCCTGTTTTTTATTGTCAGGCATGATGCCTCCGGTTGGGTTGCCAGTTTTGTTGATGCTAAGGGTAGGTGAGTGGCCCGCAAAAATATGTGATTAGAATCACGTTAGTGTAATCGTTTACACTAACATTTGATGGTGAAAGTAATTAATGCTTTGAAAACATAGAAGTAAGTTAGGCGGTTTGTATCGCGAATACGCACATTTAAGACTTAACTGAAAAAAATGTAACGTCAGAAGAAAAACGATCATGCAAAAGGATTATTTTCAACGCATTGCTTATGGAATGGAGGGTAAGCGGTTTCATTAATCGCCGGGTGACGGCTACGCCAAAACGACAGAACCCGTAGGCCCGTGCAAGCGAAGCGCCGCCGGGCAAAAGATGCGCGCACAAATACAAAAGGCCAGCACGAGGCTGGCCTTAAAAAAACAACGTCAGTAAATTACTTCAGACCTGCGGCATCACGCAGCAGCTGCGCCTTGTCGGTTTTTTCCCACGGGAAATGTTCGCGGCCAAAGTGACCGTATGCAGCGGTTTCTTTGTAGATCGGGTGCAGCAGATCCAACATCTGAATCAGGCCGTACGGACGCAGGTCGAAGAACTCGCGTACCAGCAGGGTCAGCTGTTCAGAAGGCACTTTTTCAGTACCGAAGGTTTCAACCATGATAGAGGTCGGTTCAGCCACGCCGATAGCGTAAGAAACCTGAATCTCACAACGGTCAGCCAGACCTGCGGCAACGATGTTTTTCGCAACATAACGCGCGGCGTAGGCTGCGGAACGGTCAACCTTAGACGGGTCCTTACCGGAGAATGCGCCGCCGCCGTGACGCGCCATACCGCCGTAGGTATCCA
The DNA here is from genome assembly GCF_005406305.1 of Citrobacter sp. TBCP-5362. NCBI lineage: Bacteria > Pseudomonadati > Pseudomonadota > Gammaproteobacteria > Enterobacterales > Enterobacteriaceae > Citrobacter > Citrobacter sp. TBCP-5362. The sequence continues at coordinate 774,696 of NZ_CP040234.1, forward strand.
CGATAATCTTACGACCGGTCAGACCACAGTCGCCCATCGGGCCGCCGATAACAAAACGACCGGTTGGGTTGATGAAGAATTTCGTCGACGCGTTCAGCCATTCTGACGGCAGGATCGGCTTGATGATCTCTTCCATCACCGCTTCCTGAAGCGATTTCTGGTCAATTTCTTCAGCGTGCTGAGTAGACAGCACTACCGCGTCGATGCCGACAATTTTGCCGTCGTCATACTGGAAAGTGACCTGGCTTTTCGCATCCGGGCGCAGCCACGGCAGCGTGCCGTTTTTACGCACTTCAGCCTGACGCTGCACCAGACGGTGCGCGTAGGTGATCGGCGCTGGCATCAGCACGTCAGTTTCATTGGTCGCGTAACCGAACATCAGGCCCTGGTCGCCCGCGCCCTGTTCCAGCGGATCGGCACGGTCAACGCCCTGGTTGATATCCGGGGACTGTTTGCCGATAGCGCTCAGCACGGCGCAAGAGTTGGCGTCAAAGCCCATGTCGGAATGCACATAGCCAATCTCACGGACCGTGTTACGGGTGATCTCTTCGATATCAACCCATGCGCTGGTCGTGATCTCACCGCCAACTAAAACCATACCGGTTTTAACGTAGGTTTCGCATGCGACGCGCGCTTTCGGATCCTGTTCCAGGATCGCATCCAGCACGGCATCAGAGATTTGGTCAGCAATTTTGTCAGGATGCCCTTCTGATACGGACTCGGACGTAAAAAGGTGTTTTGCCATGTTTTATTTCACCTAAGGAGAATTTGGTTAGCTCAAACTGTTGTGTGGAATAGCCAAAGCAGAGGATTCTACCAAGGCTTGCAGGTTGATGACACTGGCAGTCTGAGTGTTAATCAGTATGGATGGATTAACATCTGGATGGCTATTTTAGGTCACTTCTTCACCCGATTTCCAGTTTTTTTTGAATCAACTCCCGTTGCGTTGAAAACACGACTGGAAATTTTTCAGGACACTGCTGGCAATGTGCGCATTTATGCTTTGCATTTTTCCCCTCTTGTCGGTATAAAACGCGGCGCGCGGCTCATACTAAAAAGCACACGACGGATTCCTCGTGTCGCCACTTCCAGCCGGGCTAAAACGTTGCTTTGGCTTAGAGGCTTGTCTTACGGGGCGGCCGTGGAGGTGATACGAGATAATGAACCGTTGTATTCTGCTGAATCTGTCGCACCGTTCTGGTGCGCGCATGTCCCCCGCAATCTGCATCTCTGCTTTGCATACCTGCCGATGTTATACCCATCTCGGCGCTTCTCAGGACTCCAGAGCCGGTCGGTAACGGAAGACTGAACAAGGGCGCTCTTGTTGAAACAAGAGTTTTCTCGTGGTTTCGCCGAACCGTCATACTTAAGTTCGGTTACGTGTTTTACAATGATATGAAAAAGAAACCGGTCGCGCAGGCGGAGCGTCAGCACTATCTGCTGGAAAATACGTCTGTTTATGGGTTGTTATCGCGTCTACGGATTGCGATAGTAGTCAACTGTTTTACACTTGTTAATAAAATTTGAGGTTCGCTATGTCTGACGACATGTCTATGGGTTCGCCTTCGTCAGCAGGCGAACAGGGTGTACTACGCTCCATGCAGGAGGTTGCAATGAGCTCCCAGGAAGCCAGCAAGATGCTGCGTACTTACAATATTGCCTGGTGGGGCAATAACTACTACGACGTCAACGAACTGGGACACATCAGCGTGTGCCCGGACCCTGACGTACCTCAGGCGCGCGTCGATCTCGCCAAACTGGTGAAAGCTCGCGAAGCGCAAGGCCAGCGTCTGCCTGCGTTGTTCTGCTTCCCGCAGATCCTGCAACACCGTCTGCGCTCCATTAACGCGGCGTTTAAACGCGCGCGTGAATCCTACGGTTATAACGGCGACTACTTCCTCGTTTATCCGATCAAGGTCAACCAACACCGTCGGGTGATCGAATCGCTGATTCACTCCGGCGAACCGCTGGGGCTGGAAGCCGGTTCGAAGGCGGAGTTGATGGCGGTTCTGGCGCACGCCGGAATGACCCGCAGCGTGATCGTCTGTAACGGCTACAAAGACCGTGAATACATCCGTCTGGCGCTGATTGGCGAAAAGATGGGCCACAAGGTCTACCTGGTCATCGAGAAGATGTCGGAAATCGCGATCGTGCTGGATGAAGCCGAGCGTCTGAACGTGATCCCGCGCCTGGGCGTACGTGCGCGTCTGGCCTCGCAGGGTTCCGGTAAATGGCAGTCTTCCGGCGGCGAAAAATCCAAATTCGGCCTGGCGGCGACGCAGGTGCTGCAACTGGTTGAAACCCTGCGTGAAGCCGGGCGACTGGACAGCCTGCAACTGCTGCACTTCCACCTCGGCTCGCAGATGGCGAATATCCGCGACATTGCCACCGGCGTGCGCGAATCCGCCCGTTTCTACGTTGAATTGCATAAGCTGGGCGTCAACATTCAGTGTTTCGACGTTGGCGGCGGTCTGGGCGTGGATTACGAAGGAACCCGCTCGCAGTCTGATTGCTCCGTTAACTACGGCCTGAACGAATACGCTAACAACATCATCTGGGCGATTGGCGATGCGTGTGAAGAACACGGTCTGCCGCACCCAACGGTGATCACCGAGTCTGGCCGTGCGGTAACTGCGCACCATACCGTGCTGGTATCGAACATTATCGGCGTGGAGCGTAACGAATATACCGTGCCTACCGCGCCTGCCGACGACGCGCCGCGCGCGTTGCAGAGCATGTGGGAAACCTGGCAGGAGATGCACGAGCCGGGCACCCGTCGCTCGCTGCGTGAATGGCTGCACGACAGCCAGATGGATCTGCACGACATTCACATTGGCTACTCTTCCGGGACGTTCAGTTTGCAGGAACGCGCCTGGGCGGAACAGCTTTACCTGAGCATGTGCCACGAAGTACAGAAACAGCTGGACCCGCAGAACCGTGCGCATCGTCCGATCATCGATGAGTTGCAGGAGCGTATGGCGGACAAAATGTACGTCAACTTCTCGCTGTTCCAGTCAATGCCGGATGCGTGGGGTATCGATCAACTGTTCCCGGTGCTGCCGCTGGAAGGGCTGGATCAGGTGCCTGAGCGCCGCGCGGTGCTGCTGGACATCACCTGTGATTCCGATGGCGCGATCGATCACTACATCGACGGTGACGGCATCGCCACCACTATGCCGATGCCGGAGTACGATCCAGAGAACCCGCCGATGCTCGGTTTCTTTATGGTCGGCGCCTATCAGGAGATCCTTGGCAATATGCACAACCTGTTTGGCGACACCGAAGCGGTTGACGTGTTTGTCTTCCCGGATGGCAGCGTGGAAGTTGAGCTGTCTGACGAAGGGGACACCGTGGCGGATATGCTGCAATACGTACAGCTCGATCCGAACACGCTGCTGACCCACTTCCGCGATCAGGTGAAACAGACCGGTCTGGACGATGCGCTGCAACAGCAGTTCCTCGAAGAGTTTGAGACGGGGCTGTACGGGTACACTTACCTGGAAGACGAGTAGCCGCTGATGCCCGGTGGCGCTGCGCTTACCGGGCCTACGAATGTAGGCCGGATACGGCGAAGCCGCCATCCGGCAGAATGCTATACTCACTTGAACCCGTATGAATTAACGGCGATAATTCGCCCCAATAAGCGATTTACGAATCAATCCCTTCCTCGTCGGGTTTAACGACGCGGAGGGGATTTTTTTTCATCTGTTTTTAATGTATCGACTTTAAAAGAGGTCAGGACATGAGCACTTTAGGTCATCAGTACGATAACTCCCTGGTTTCCAACGCCTTCGGCTTTCTGCGTCTGCCGCTGAATTTCCAGCCTTATGACAGCGACGCCGACTGGGTTATCACCGGCGTACCGTTTGATATGGCGACTTCCGGTCGTGCGGGCGGCCGCCACGGCCCGGCGGCAATCCGTCAGGTTTCCACTAACCTGGCCTGGGAGCACAACCGCTTCCCGTGGAACTTCGACATGCGCGAGCGTCTGAACGTTGTGGACTGCGGTGACCTGGTCTATGCGTTTGGCGACGCGCGCGAGATGAGTGAAAAATTGCAGGCGCATGCGGAGAAACTGTTGTCAGCCGGTAAACGTATGCTCTCCTTCGGCGGCGACCACTTCGTGACCCTGCCGCTGCTGCGCGCTCATGCAAAGCACTTTGGCAAAATGGCGCTGGTGCATTTTGACGCGCATACCGACACCTACGCGAACGGCTGCGAGTTTGACCACGGCACCATGTTCTACACTGCGCCGAAAGAGGGGTTGATTGACCCGAACCACTCCGTGCAGATTGGTATTCGTACTGAATTTGATAAAGACAACGGTTTCACCGTGCTGGATGCCTGCCAGGTGAACGATCGCGGCGTGGATGATATCATCGCGCAGGTTAATCAGATCGTTGGCGATATGCCGGTCTACCTGACCTTTGATATCGACTGTCTGGACCCGGCGTTCGCACCGGGCACAGGGACACCGGTGATCGGCGGCCTGACTTCCGATCGCGCCATTAAACTGGTGCGCGGTCTGAAAGATCTGAACATTGTTGGGATGGACGTGGTGGAAGTGGCTCCGGCTTATGACCAGTCCGAAATCACCGCGCTGGCTGCGGCGACCCTGGCGCTGGAAATGCTCTACATTCAGGCGGCGAAAAAAGGCGAATAAGTGCTTCCCCCTCTCCGTCATCAGGAGAGGGGGTTTAACTTAAAAGATGTTAAACGGATATTCCACGTAAGCGCGAATCTCGTTGCCGCTAACGTTATAGTCGCTGGCGTTGCTGGACACGCGTAATACGGAATAGCGCAGCTTCAGTTTCAGGTCTTTTGCCATGCCGTCCTGAACCTGGTATTGCACCTGGTTGAACCACTCGTGCTCTTTGCCGTTGCTGGTTGCCGATGTTTTGATGTTATCGCCGCGAACATAAGCGGTTGTCCAGCTCAGCCCCGGTAAACCGAGACCGGCAAAATCCAGTCCATATGACGCCTGCCAGGAACGTTCGTTTTCACCGTTAAAATCAGACCAGTAAGAGTTCGCCAGCCAGATGGTGTTGCCGCCATCGCCGACGCCGCCCTGATCGCGATAGCTGCCGTAGTGATAACCGGTGCTGCCGCTGCTTTGCTGATACGCCACTTTAAAGGTATGAATATCCCAGATATAACTTGCCGCCAGGCTCCAGATGCTGTTGCTGCGGCCAGTATTCAGGCTATCGGCGTAACCGGAATCCAGACGTGAGTTGTAGCCGTTAAAGTCCAGCACCAGCTGCTGTCCGGTGCTGAAAGGCTGTTTGAAGTTCAGTCCCAGATACTGTTTGTTCAGCACATCTTCGACGTGCGAGGCATACAGGGCGCCGCTGAACTGATCGTTAAACTGGTAGCTCGCGCCGCCGAAAGAGAGGCTTTTCAGGCCGCTGTTGTGGCGGTCGTCGCTTTTGCGCTGCTCGTCGGTGAAATAACCGGCATTAATTTCCAGACCGTCGATCTCTCTGGAGGTCAACATGGTGCCGGTGAAGCTTTCAAACAGCAGACGGGAATCGTCGGCGTAGACGATCGGGAGCTGCGGACGCTGGTTGCCGTAGCTCAGGACGGTGTTGGAGATGCGCATTTTGGCGGTTGCGCCAAATTTTGCCAGATCGGATTTCGCGCGGCCGTCGCTGTCTTGTTTGAAGAAGTCGATACCGCCTGCGCCACTGCGGCCACGGCCGCCGTCCAGACGCACGCCATACTGCGCAATACCGTCAACGCCAAAGCCGATCAAACCTTCGGTATAGCCAGATTCAAAGGTGGCGACAATGCCCTGGCCCCATTCGGCTTTGTCCTGTACGCCGCCCTGATAGTCGCGGTTAATCCAGGCGTTACGTAAAAAGAGATTTAAATGGCTGTCATTAACAAAACCCTGGCTGTCGGATTGTTGGCTGGCAATGGCAGGCAATGCGGCGAATAAACTTAATGCGATTAACGATATTTCTTTTTTCACTGAGGGAACTTCTCTTTATGGATAATATCAAATTGAATTGCTGCGTTACGGATAGTTACCTGAATAATTATTGATTGCAAACATTTTGTGACAAAGGCTTACAGCCGTTGGCGTGCCGGTCATATCGGGACTGGACTATTTTATATTTTGTCTGTGGCGTTAAAAGAAGTGATAAAACATGCCGGGGAATATAAATACTAAAATAATCCTCTATCAGAGAATAAAACGTCGAATATATCGCTACTGTTTATATTCTGATATTTAACGTTCTGTGCGCTTAAGTTATCAATTTATGCGCTATAAGAATGGGGTAATTACCATTTGAGCGCTATTCTGTCTGCCGGGAGAATATTTAGCCAGGAAGATTGTTTCCGTTCACCTGATGTTCAACATTCCTCTGAAAACTCAGTACTCGTGAACGTGCAAGGGAGGCGGCGACGAGCCTCCTTAACACGTTCGCAAATGCTATGGTTTCAGACAGGTAACGAACATAAGGCGAACGGAACAGCTAACAAGAGCTACATGTTGCTCTCGTTTTTATTTAATACCGTCTGCCGCCATTCGGTCGCGAATATGCTGGGCGCGTTCGGCGGAGGCCGGGTGATCGTCAAACATGGAGCTTTGACGTCCCGCTTCCAGCTTCGCCAGTTTCTCAAAGCTGGTTGCCAGACCGGCCGGACTGATGCCGCGTTTGCGCAACAAGTCATAGGAGTAATCATCCGCTTCGGACTCCTGGCGCTGGGAGAACTGTGAGTTCACCAGTTTCTCGCCAAGATCGCCCAACTGTGACTGCGACAGACTGCCGACAATACCGCCAGCGGAAGCGGCTGCGGCGCGAACCGCGTTAGTCCCCAGCGCAACCTGCATCCCTTTCTTCACATGGCCGAGCGCAACGTGTCCCATTTCGTGGCCGATGACCGCCTCCACTTCGTTATCGGTCATGATGTCCATCAGGCCGCTATAGACGCGGATACAGCCGTTCGCCATTGCAAACGCGTTAACGTCTTTCGCCACATAGACTTTGTAATTCACCGGCTGGCCGTTGATATTGTCGCCGAGCGCAGAGGCGATTTTGGTCAGTCGCTTCGCGTATTCGCTGCTGGCCGGGGCGATCGTCGCCTTGCTGTCCATTTCCGTACATGCCTGGTCGCTGAGCGCTTTTACTTGCTCATCACTGAGGCTGTAAGCCTGAAAAGCGCCTGCACCTGAAGCGAGCAGTCCATTGGAGTCCATATTCTGGCAACCGGTCAGAACCGTCGCCATGCTCATAGCAAGCAGTAAAGCGCGAATTTTCATGTTTTCTCTTCCGCACGAAATCAGGATTGTTCTAAAAGTGCGCCTTGTGTCGATGAACCAGCGCCACGCTAAGTATAAAGAAAAGAACGACAAGGGGGTGAGCAGATTGCGCAACATGCGAACACGATCCGGAGATTTCTGAAGCGGCGAAAGGATGCTCCATGTACATGGCTCGCGGCTTGGGTTACATTGTTGGCACTTTTTTCCGGCGTAGCCCAAAACGCGCTGTCGTCAAGTCGTTAAGGGCATGGCCTTCATCATCCGATCTGGAGTCAAAATGTCCTCACGTAAAGAGCTTGCCAATGCTATTCGTGCGCTGAGCATGGACGCAGTACAGAAAGCCAAATCCGGTCACCCGGGTGCCCCTATGGGTATGGCTGACATTGCCGAAGTCCTGTGGCGTGATTTCCTGAACCACAACCCGCAGAACCCTTCCTGGGCTGACCGTGACCGCTTCGTGCTGTCTAACGGCCACGGCTCCATGCTGATCTACAGCCTGCTGCACCTCACCGGCTATGACCTGCCGATGTCTGAGCTGCAAAACTTCCGTCAGCTGCACTCCAAAACGCCGGGCCACCCGGAAGTGGGTTACACCGCAGGTGTTGAAACCACCACCGGCCCGCTGGGCCAGGGGATTGCGAACGCGGTCGGTATGGCGATTGCGGAAAAAACACTGGCGGCGCAGTTCAACCGTCCAGGCCACGATATCGTGGATCACTTCACCTATGCCTTCATGGGCGATGGCTGCATGATGGAAGGTATTTCCCATGAAGTCTGCTCTCTGGCAGGAACGCTGAAGCTGGGCAAACTGATCGCGTTCTACGATGACAACGGTATCTCTATCGATGGCCACGTTGAAGGCTGGTTCACTGATGACACCGCTAAACGTTTCGAAGCCTACGGCTGGCACGTTGTGCGCGGTATCGACGGTCACGATGCTGAAGCGATTAAACGCGCGGTTGAAGAAGCGCGCGCCGTTATTGACAAACCGTCCCTGCTGATGTGCAAAACCATCATCGGTTTCGGTTCCCCGAACAAAGCGGGTACGCACGATTCTCACGGCGCGCCGCTGGGCGATGCTGAAATCGCACTGACCCGCGAACAGCTGGGCTGGAAATACGCGCCGTTCGAAATCCCGTCTGAAATCTATGCGCAGTGGGATGCGAAAGAAGCCGGTCAGGCAAAAGAAGCGGCCTGGAATGAGAAATTCGCCGCCTATGCAAAAGCCTTCCCGCAGGAAGCCGCTGAATTTACCCGTCGTATGAAAGGCGAAATGCCGTCTGACTTCGATGCGAAAGCGAATGAATTTATCGCTAAGTTGCAGGCTAATCCGGCGAAAATCGCCAGCCGTAAAGCGTCTCAGAATGCGATTGAAGCGTTTGGGCCGCTGCTGCCTGAGTTCCTCGGCGGTTCCGCTGACCTGGCGCCAAGCAACCTGACCCTGTGGTCGGGTTCTAAAGCCATCAACGAAGATGCTGCGGGTAACTACATCCATTACGGCGTGCGCGAGTTCGGTATGACCGCCATCGCTAACGGTATCTCCCTGCACGGTGGTTTCCTGCCGTACACCTCTACCTTCCTGATGTTCGTGGAATATGCCCGTAACGCGGTGCGTATGGCTGCGCTGATGAAACAGCGTCAGGTGATGGTCTACACCCACGACTCCATCGGTCTGGGCGAAGATGGCCCGACTCACCAGCCGGTAGAGCAGGTGGCTTCTCTGCGCGTAACGCCGAACATGAGCACCTGGCGTCCGTGTGACCAGGTTGAATCCGCAGTGGCGTGGAAATACGGCGTTGAGCGTCAGGACGGCCCGACCGCGCTGATCCTCTCCCGTCAGAATCTGGCGCAGCAGGAACGTACCGAAGAGCAGCTGGCGAACATCGCGCGCGGTGGTTATGTGCTGAAAGATTGCGCCGGTCAGCCGGAACTGATCTTCATCGCAACCGGTTCTGAGGTTGAGCTGGCCGTTGCCGCATGGGACAAACTGTCTGCCGAAGGCGTGAAAGCGCGCGTGGTCTCCATGCCGTCTACCGACGCGTTCGACAAGCAGGATGCCGCTTACCGTGAAGCCGTACTGCCGAAAGCGGTTTCCGCTCGCGTGGCAGTGGAAGCGGGTATCGCTGACTACTGGTTCAAATACGTGGGCCTGAATGGCGCTATCGTCGGCATGACCACCTTCGGTGAGTCTGCGCCTGCTGAGCTGCTGTTCGAAGAGTTCGGCTTTACCGTTGATAACGTTGTCGCGAAAGCAAAAGAACTGCTGTAATCACGATACAACTCCGAACGGGTCGCTCAGGCGGCCCGTTTTTTATAAATGGATTATAAATAATTTCGTTCAGACAAGTGGCTATATATGATCTAATTCACATATTTGATATTTAGTGATTTTATGTAATTGTGATAAATGGCACATAAATACAGTTGCTTTTTATTTTTATGTTTTTAACTGTCTGTTTTTATTGAGTTCTAAAAAAACACTTTCTCCTTCTTCGCATTTTTCCCCTCGATTGATTTCGCTTTGCCGCGCGAGTATTTTGTTTTTAACGATAAGCAGTACCCTATATAAATAAGGATAATTTATGCGGCTGATTGATTATTTCCCTGAATCGTCAATAGCAATAAAAAATGCAGCGACTGACTGGCGCGAAGCAATTGATTTTTCCATGTCCTCTCTGCTTTCTCATGACTATGTTAACTCACGGTATATTCAGGCCATTAAAGAGTCCACATTAACCAATGGACCTTATTATATTCTGGCGCCAGGCGTCGCAATGCCGCATGCGCGTCCTGAATGTGGTGCTTTAAAAACGGGGATGTCGTTAACACTCCTCCGGCAAGAAGTGAAGTTTACAGAAGATGATTCGATCAAACTATTAATCGGTCTATCCGCCGCAGATGCGGACTCTCACATTGGCGCTATTCAGGCGTTAAGTGAATTATTATGTGAAGATGAAATTCTTACTGAGTTGTTAACAGCGACATCTGAAAAACAGCTAGCGGATATTATTGCTCGCGCATAATTAATTTCTCCTCTACAGGATATTATTATGGAACACAAGTCTGCTCGTGCAAAGGTCCAGGCTTTTGGGGGCTTTTTGACTGCAATGGTCATTCCCAATATCGGCGCATTTATTGCCTGGGGGTTTATTACTGCCTTATTTATTCCAACCGGTTGGCTACCGAATGAACATTTCGCCAAAATAGTTGGCCCTATGATCACCTATTTGCTGCCAGTAATGATCGGTTCTACTGGCGGCCATCTGGTGGGCGGGAAACGAGGCGCGGTGATGGGGGGAATTGGTACGATTGGCGTCATTATCGGCGCGGATATTCCTATGTTCCTCGGCTCAATGATCATGGGGCCACTTGGTGGGCTGGTGATTAAACATATCGACCGACTGCTGGACAAGCGTATTCCCGCTGGCTTTGAGATGGTGATTAATAACTTCTCTCTGGGGATTGCCGGGATGCTCCTGTGCCTGCTGGGGTTTGAGGTGATTGGCCCGGCAGTGCTCATCGCGAATAATTTTGTGAAAGAGTGTATTGAATCGCTGGTGCATGCCGGTTATCTGCCGCTGCTGTCGCTTATTAACGAACCCGCGAAAATTCTCTTTCTGAATAACGCGATTGATCAGGGCGTCTATTACCCGTTGGGGATGCAACAGGCGTCGGAGACGGGGAAATCGATTTTCTTCATGGTGGCCTCTAACCCTGGCCCGGGATTAGGGCTGCTGCTGGGCTTTACCTTCTTTGGCCGTGGTATGAGCAAAAAGTCCGCGCCGGGAGCGATGATCATCCACTTCCTGGGGGGGATTCACGAGCTGTACTTCCCGTATGTATTGATGAAACCGTTAACGCTGATTGCGATGATCGCTGGCGGGATGACGGGAACCTGGGTATTTAATCTGTTAGGCGGCGGACTGGTTGCAGGCCCAAGTCCGGGTTCGATTTTCGCGTACCTTGCGCTGACGCCGAAAGGATCTTTCCTGGCTACGATCGCGGGTGTAACGGCGGGAACGCTGGTGACCTTCATCGTGACTTCGATCATCCTGAAAATGGAAAAGAGCGTTGAAACGGAGAATGAAGAAGACCATTTCGCAGAGTCTGCGAAAGCCGTGAAAGCAATGAAACAGGAAGGCGCATTTTCTTATAAGAATATTAAACGTATCGCTTTTGTCTGCGATGCCGGAATGGGTTCCAGCGCGATGGGGGCAACGACATTCCGTAAGCGTCTGGAGAAAGCCGGTCTGGTGATTGCGGTGGCTCATCATGCTATCGAAAATGTTCCTGATGACGCCGATATTATCGTGACGCATGCCAGCCTTGAGGGCCGCGTTAAGCGTGTGAGTAATAAGCCCACGGTGTTAATTAAAAATTACATCGGTGACCCACTGCTGGATGAATTATTTAAAAAACTCATCGCGGATTAGCATCATCAATTTTTCGGAGTAACTATGAAGACCAAAGTAGCTGCTATTTATGGTAAGCAGGATGTTCGCATCCGCGAGTTTGAATTGCCTGAAATTACAGATAATGAACTGTTAGTGAGTGTAATATCAGACAGCGTGTGTTTATCGACATGGAAAGCCGCCACGTTAGGTAGCGGGCATAAACGTGTGCCTGATGACTTAGAGAATCACCCGGTTATTACTGGTCATGAGTGCGCAGGTATTATTGTTGAAGTGGGGAAAAACCTGACCGATAAATATAAAAAGGGACAACGCTTTGTGTTGCAACCGGCGATGGGGTTGCCCAGCGGATATTCAGCGGGATATAGCTATGAATATTTTGGCGGCAATGCGACGTATATGATTATTCCTGAGCTGGCAATTAACCTCGGCTGTGTTTTACCGTATCACGGCTCCTATTTCGCGGCGGCGTCACTGGCAGAACCCATGTGCTGTATTATCGGCGCATACAATGCGAACTACCACACGACGCCTTATGTTTATGAGCACCGTATGGGGGTGAAACCCGGCGGTAATATTGCGCTTCTGGCGTGTGCCGGGCCGATGGGGATCGGCGCCATTGATTATGCCATCAACGGTGGTATCCAGCCTTCGCGAGTGGTGGTGGTCGATATTGATGAAGCCCGTCTGTCACAAGCGAAAAAACTGCTGCCGGTCGAGCTGGCGGCGGCGAAGGGGATTGAGCTTGTTTATGTGAATACCTGCGGCATGGAAAACCCGACGGCAAAACTGCGTGCGCTAACGGAAGATGCGGGTTTCGATGACGTTTTCGTTTACGCCGCCGTCCCGGCGGTGGTGGAAATGGCCGATACACTGCTGGCTGAAGACGGTTGTCTGAACTTTTTCGCGGGCCCAACGGATAAAGATTTTAAGGTTCCGTTTAACTTCTACAACGTGCATTACAACAGTACCCATGTTGTGGGAACGTCCGGTGGTTCGACCGATGACATGAAAGAGGCCATTGCGTTGAGCGCCACAGGGCAACTACAGCCTTCATTTATGGTAACGCACATTGGCGGGCTGGATGCCGTCCCGGAAACGGTGCTTAACCTGCCCAATATTCCGGGCGGGAAAAAACTCATTTATAACGGCGTGACCATGCCGCTGACCGCTATCGCCGATTTTGCCGAAAAAGGAAAAACCGACCCGTTATTCAAAGCGCTGGCGCGTCTGGTTGAAGAGACGCACGGCATCTGGAATGAAAACGCGGAGAGATATTTGCTGGCGCAGTTTGGCGTAGATATTGGGGAGGCGGCGGCATGATGTCTCTGGCGTGGCCGCTTTTTCGGATTACGGAACAGGCAGCGCTTGCTGCCTGGCCGCAAACCGGATGCGGCGATAAAAACAAAATCGATGGACTGGCGGTGACAGCCATGCGTCAGTCATTAAATGAAGTCGCCATGCGGGGCAAAATTGTTATCGGCGAAGGCGAAATCGACCATGCGCCGATGTTGTATATCGGTGAGGAGGTCGGAACCGGGACAGGGCCGAGCGTGGATATCGCCGTCGACCCGATTGAGGGAACGCGCATGGTGGCGATGGGGCAGAATAATGCGTTGTCCGTGATGGCGCTGGCGCCGCAGGGGAGCCTGCTGCATGCGCCTGACATGTATATGCGCAAACTGGTGGTTAACCGTCAGGCGAAGGGGGCGATTAACCTCGCGTTATCGCTGGAAGAGAACCTGCGTAATATTGCCGCTGCGCTGAATAAGCCGCTCACGTCGTTGCGTATGGCGACGCTGGATAAACCGCGCCATCAGGCGGTTATTCAGCAGGCCGCGCAGCTTGGCGTTAAGGTGTTTGCTTTGCCGGATGGTGATGTCGCCGCCAGCGTATTAACCTGCCAGCAACATCATCCGTTCGATGTGATGTACGCTATTGGCGGCGCGCCGGAAGGGGTGATATCAGCCTGCGCCGTGAAGGCGCTTGATGGTGATATGCAGGCTGAGTTGATTGACTTTTGTCAGGCGAAAGGTGAAACGGCGGAACACCGATTGATCGCGAACGATGAGTTACGTCGCTGTAAGCAAATGGGTGTCGCGGTGAACCGGGTTTATACGCTGGATGAACTCGTGGGAAGCCAGGATATTCTGTTTTCAGCAACGGGCGTAACGGGAGGCGATCTGTTACATGGCGTGCAGAAAACGGAAAATGGCGTCAGTACGCAAACATTACTGATCGGCGGCATCGATCGAACGTGTAATATAATAGACTCTCTGCATTGCTGGTGATTTATCGAGAAACGCATGACGACGTTGACAGAAGATGATGTACTTGAGCAACTGGACGCTCAGGATAATTTACTTTCGTTTATGGCAACCGCAAATGACATCCTGTTGCAGGCCATCAAAAATTTTCTGCCGTCATTATTCGTCAATAACGATGAAGAAATCGTCGAATATGCAGTGAAGCCGTTACTGGCTCAAAGCGGCCCGCTTGATGACATTGATGTGGCAATACGTTTGATTTATGCGTTGGGAAAAATGGATAAATGGCTGTATGCCGATGTGATTCACTTCTCTCAGTTTTATCAGTATTTACGTGAACAGCGTGAAATCCCCCGTTTTTCTGATGATATCACCTGGGATTTTATGAGTAACGTCAATAGCATAACGACGAATGCCACACTCTACAATTCGTTGAAATCAATGAAGTTTGCAGATTTCGCTATCTATTCAGAAATACGTTTTGTCACCATGATCAAAACCGGGCTGGCTTTAGCGGTAACGACGATATTAAGGGAACTAACACCGTGAAAATATCGCTCCAGATTAATGGGCTGATGACCGACGCCTGGTATGATGACGATGAAGTAGAAAATGTCCATAAACCGCTGTTACGGCATCTGGCAACATTAAACGCGAAAACACCTGAGCGCCGCACCGTTATTTTTCTGAGTGCTCCGCCAGGAACAGGAAAGTCAACGCTCACCACCTTCTGGGAATATCTGTCGCGTAACGATCCAGAATTACCGACGATCCAGACGCTGCCGATGGATGGCTTCCATCATTATAATCGCTGGCTGGATGAGCATGAACTGCGCGCCGCTAAAGGTGCGCCTGAAACCTTTAACGTTGAAAAACTGGCGAGTAATTTACGTCAGCTCCATGAGCAGAATGCAACCTGGCCTCAATATGATCGCCAGCTGCATGACCCTGTCGAAAATGCCATTCAGGTGACGGCGCCTGTCGTTATTATTGAAGGAAACTGGCTGTTGTATAACGCGCCGTCCTGGCGCGAGCTACGGCAGTATTGCGATTATTCACTGTTTATCCGCGCGCCTGCCGATGTGCTGCGCGGCCGTTTAATCGCACGTAAACAGGCAGGAGGGCTGAGCGAAGAGCAGGCGCAGATATTTTTTGACCGTACCGACGGGCCTAACGTTTGTCGGGTGCTGGAAAACAGCTTACCTGCGAGTCTTACGTTAGAGATGACGGCAAAGGGTGAGTATCGTCTTGCGCAGGCGTTGCCTGACGAGCCTCAGTAATGGCCCCGTTATGCAGACGAACCACCCTGGAAAAATGGCGCTGCGTAAAGGCGGCGTCATGACTGATCGCCACCACGCTGGTTCCCCGTTGTCGGCAAACCGCGAGCCAGTTTTCAAAGATTGCCAGCCAGTGGGCGTCAAAATCCCGGCTGGGTTCATCAAGCATCAGAATTGCTGGTCTCATGACGTCAAGACTGGCAACGGCGACCATACGGCGTTGCGCCGTATGAAGATCTAACGGATGCATATCCGCGACCTCTTCCAGAGCGCATAATTTCAGCGCCGTAGCGGTGCGTTGCGCAATTTCGGTCGGCGGCAACTTTTGTAGCCGCAAGCCAAAAGCGACCTCTTCGGCGACATTACTGTGAAAAAGCTGGTTTTCCGCTTCCTGAAACAGCACGCCGAGAATCTGCGCGCGTTCGCGGTTTTTGCGTTGCGCAATCGGCGTTCCCTGAAGCAGCACGTCGCCGGATGACGGAGTGAGTAAGCCAGCCATGATGCGCAGAAGCGTCGATTTCCCCGCGCCGTTATCACCGGTCAGCGCCAGCCATTCCCCTGCGTTCAGCGTCAGTGAGATATCGTGAAGGCAGGGAGTAGCGGCGCCCGGCCAGCGAAAAGTCACCTGTTCTAGCGTCAGCATCGTAAAGATAATCCTTCGTTGTGCAACTGCCATGTGCGATCGCAATAGGCGAGAAAGGGGGCGGGGTCACGCTCAAAAAGAATGATTAACGCCTGTTGCGTATGCGCCCAGTCCTGTAAACGCGCCAGCAGCAGCGCCGTGGCCTGAGCCGTTAAACGGCTGAACGCTTCATCAAGAATCAACAGTTTCGGCTGCATAGCGAGTGCGCTGGCAATCACCACGCGCTGGGTTTCCCCGCCGGAAAGCGTACCCGGGTGGCGATGGCGCAATGGCTGGCATTCCGTCAGCGAGAGCGCGGCATCAACGCGACGCAGGATCTCCGCTTCTCTGAGCGCAAGGTTTTCCGGGCCGAACGCGATCTCTTCCTCCACGCTGAAGGTACAGCCGGAAAGTTGCAGCCAGGGCGACTGCTGGACAAGCTGGATGGTTTGCGCGTGTTCCGCCAGGGAGCGCTGCCCTATGGGCGTGCATAACAGTTCGCCTTTTCCGTCGATCGTGCCGGGAAGAAAATCGGGAAACCAGCCCGCCATTAACTGCGCCAGCGTACTTTTTCCGCTGCCGTTATTGCCAAAAATCGCCACGATACCGGGCGTGTCATAATGAAAATCGAAGCACAGCGGGGCGCGCGTCGCATGTGTCGGGTGATAACGGAACTGCTCTAGCGTAACCATATCCACACTCCGGTTTCGACCAGCATCGCCAGTATCATGCTGTAGCGTGCGACCCGTTGCCGGGCGCTGTCCTCCGGCGCCCACAATGTGGTGCGACGGCGATGTAAACGAAACGCCCGCATATCCAATGCCGCGCCGCGAACCGCCAGATCGTTGAGCGCATTGTGCGTTAACGGAACGATAAGCGCAGGCATGGCGCGAAGTCGCTGATACCAACGTTCGTCCAGCGGCACGCCGCGGGCGCGCTGGGCTTCATGAATGATCGACAGCTGGCGTTTTAGCTGTTCGACAACCAGTAGTGGGCCGGCAAACAGGTAGGCGATGCCCGGCGGCAGGCGTGAGGCGAACAGGGCGCGAATAAACTGGCGAACCGGCACGTACTGCATCCACAACTGTGAGGTGGAGACTATCGCCAGAATCCGTAGCCAGAGCGTGACGGCGTGTTGCCAGCGTTGCGGATCGCGCGGCTGGCCGCTGATCCACTCGGTCAGCCAGCCTCCGTGTACCAGCCATAGGCCGAACCCCAGAGAAAACATCAGCCACGCGACATATTTCGCCCGCGGGCGCGTGGCGCTTATCCCCAGTAAACAGAGAAACGTCGCCGCGCTGTACAGCGTGAGCGCCATGCCGGCAGGAAGCAGCAGCGTGGTGCAGGCGGCCAGCGCCCAGAGCGTTAACGAGGTAAAAGGGTGCATTAGCGCACGGGCGACATCGTTGGGAAATGGCGCGTGGTGCGTAATGGCAACTGGCGCAACAGCACCCAGACGATAATCGCGGTCAGGATTTTATCGACCAGATTCGCCCCCAGGACGGTAATCGCAACGGACTCCACCAGGTTCTGACCGACAGAGTGCATCCAGGCGACAAACAGGTCGGCGCCGCTTCCGGTCACACCGCCAAACAGCGTGGTTCGCAGCGGCACGGCGACAACTGTGACCGCCAGCGTAATCACCACGCCGCTGGCCACCACTTTTGGCAGGGTGCGAAACCATCCGGCACGCGCCAGCCAACCGGCGACCAGGCCAATCACCATCGCGACCGGCGCAAAGGCGGCGGCGATGGGATCGGTTAATAATCCCCAGAGTACATTGGTGAGCAACCCGGTTAACATGCCGACTATCGGGCCGAGCAGGACGGCGCTGATCAACGTCCCGATGGAGTCGAGGAAAACCGGTAACTTCAACATGCTGATGAGCTGTCCGCCGATCATATTGATGGCGATAGCAATCACGATCAAAGCCAGGGACTGGCTGGAAAACTGGCGACGCGCCATAGAAAACCTCTTACTGAGTGAAACGTTAACGGGGTGAGATAACCAGTTCTTCATAACCGGAAACAGCGCAGGGCTGGCGGCTAAACGCCAGCGCGTTAAGCTCTCCGATGACCAGCTCAAGCGTGGTGCGAACGGTACAGCCTGCCATCATATGGCCGCCCAGCATTGCGCCTTTTGGGTCGGAAACAGAGAGATGAAGGTGTTCGCCAGTGAGTTCCAGCGTGCCGTTCAGGGAGATGACCTCATACGTTCCGGTGAGCAGGGTGGTTTCCTCTTGCCCGGCGAATCGCAGCGCGACGTCAGTCAGGCTGCCGGTACACCCGGCTATCCACGCGGCGCGCAGTTGGTGCTGTTGGACGAACGCGTGTAGTTGTGAAAAAACTTCCTGGCCGGGAAGCAGGCGCAGCGCATAAAAGCGTGCGGCAGATGAGGGAACTGGCGGCATTGTCATGGTTTGGGGACTCCGAGACTCGGACGTAGCGCTGATAATATAGACGCTGGCTCACGTACTTCCTGATATAAATCAGGATTTGTGACGCGGCAACGAAAAGATATTGCTACGCTTATTCGCCATTCTGGAATATGGAATAAATTGGGCGCTAGAGGGGATGAAAGTGTGATGCAGGTCAGATAACTGGCTTCTTTGACTGGACAATCATTCCTTTTATTCCTCGTTTCGCTTATTCTAGCTGAAGCGTTTCAGTCGATTAAATGTTCGACAAATAATCAATCAGTCGCAGTTTGCGACAGGTAAGGTTTTCCTCGACGATTTGCTGGATTACTCTGTCAGCCTCATCTGAATCGGGATAGCCTTGCAGGAGACCTATGACCGTACGCGTAGCGATTAATGGCTTTGGTCGCATCGGGCGTAACGTGGTTCGTGCTTTGTATGAATCAGGACGCCGGGCGGAAATCAGCGTGGTGGCAATCAACGAACTTGCGGATGCTGCGGGCATGGCGCATTTGTTGAAATATGACACCAGCCATGGACGTTTTGCATGGGATGTTCGCCAGGAGCGCGAGCAGCTCATCGTCGGTGACGACACGATTCGCATTTTGCACGAGCGAACGCTGGATGCGCTGCCCTGGCGCGAACTGAGTATTGATGTCGTGCTGGATTGCACGGGCGTGTACGGTAATCGTGAACACGGCGAGGCGCATCTTGCCGCTGGCGCGAAAAAAGTGCTCTTTTCACATCCCGGCAGCCACGATCTTGACGCCACCGTCGTGTTTGGCGTGAACCAGGAGCAATTGCGTGCGGAACACCGCATCGTATCGAATGCGTCCTGTACCACGAATTGCATCATCCCCGTCATTAAATTGTTAGATGATGCATACGGCATTGAGTCGGGAACCGTCACGACGATCCACTCCGCCATGCACGATCAGCAGGTGATCGACGCGTACCATTCCGATCTGCGACGCACCCGCGCCGCCAGCCAGTCGATTATTCCGGTTGATACCAAACTGGCGGCGGGCATTACGCGAATTTTCCCGCAGTTCAACGACCGTTTTGAGGCGATTGCGGTACGCGTACCGACCATAAATGTGACGGCGATCGACTTAAGCGTGACGGTGAAAAAGCCGGTAAAAGCCAATGAAGTCAACCAGTTGCTGCAAAAAGCAGCACATGGGGCATTTCATGGTATAGTTGACTATACGGAATTGCCGTTGGTCTCGATAGATTTCAACCACGACCCGCATAGCGCCATCGTTGATGGCACCCAGACCCGGGTCAGTGGCGCCCACCTGATCAAGACATTGGTCTGGTGCGATAATGAATGGGGCTTTGCTAACCGAATGCTCGACACGACGTTAGCGATGGCCGCAGTTGGTTTCAAGTAGGACATTCCATGCGCAAAATCCTTCAAAAGGATGAAGCGCATGACGTCTGCAAAACTTTATGAATCAATGAGAGGATTCACCATGTCTGTAATTAAGATGACCGATCTGGATCTTGCTGGTAAACGTGTTTTTATCCGTGCGGATCTGAACGTTCCAGTTAAAGAAGGGAAAGTAACCAGCGACGCGCGTATTCGTGCTTCCCTGCCGACCATCGAACTGGCCCTGAAACAGGGTGCGAAAGTGATGGTTACTTCCCACCTGGGTCGTCCTACCGAAGGCGAGTACAACGAAGAATTCTCTCTGCTGCCGGTTGTTAACTACCTGAAAGACAAACTGTCCAATCCGGTTCGCCTGGTAAAAGATTACCTGGACGGCGTTGAAGTGGCTGCTGGTGAACTGGTGGTTCTGGAAAACGTTCGCTTTAACAAAGGCGAGAAGAAAGACGACGAAGCCCTGTCTAAGAAATACGCTGCGCTGTGCGACGTATTCGTGATGGACGCTTTCGGTACCGCGCACCGCGCTCAGGCTTCTACCCACGGTATCGGTAAATTCGCCGATGTCGCTTGCGCAGGTCCGCTGCTGGCGGCAGAACTGGATGCGCTGGGTAAAGCGCTGAAAGAACCGGCTCGCCCGATGGTGGCTATCGTTGGCGGTTCTAAAGTGTCTACCAAACTGACCGTTCTGGACTCCCTGTCCAAAATCGCTGACCAGCTGATCGTTGGCGGCGGCATCGCAAACACCTTCGTTGCCGCTCAGGGCCACAATGTGGGCAAATCCCTGTACGAAGCTGACCTGGTTGACGAAGCGAAACGCCTGCTGACCACCTGTGATATCCCGGTTCCAACTGACGTACGCGTAGCAACCGAGTTCTCCGAAACCGCTACCGCGACCCTGAAATCTGTTAACGACATCAAAGACGACGAGCAGATTCTGGACCTGGGCGATACTTCCGCTGAGAAACTGGCTGACATCCTGAAGAATGCGAAAACCATTCTGTGGAACGGCCCGGTTGGCGTGTTCGAATTCCCGAACTTCCGTAAAGGCACCGAAATTGTTGCCAACGCGATCGCAGACAGCGAAGCGTTCTCTATCGCAGGCGGCGGCGACACTCTGGCGGCAATCGACCTGTTCGGCATTGCTGACAAAATCTCCTACATCTCCACTGGCGGTGGCGCATTCCTCGAATTCGTGGAAGGCAAAGTGCTGCCAGCAGTAGCAATGCTCGAAGAGCGCGCTAAGAAGTAATCGTTACGGGCAGGGATTCCTGCCCGTTGATTTATTGCCGTGCTGACATTCAGGGCGGCCCGTGTTTTTTCTAAGGCCCGACGATACAGGACAACGAAACATGTCTAAAATTTTTGATTTCGTAAAACCAGGCGTAATTACTGGTGATGACGTACAGAAAGTGTTCCAGGTAGCAAAAGAAAACAACTTTGCTCTGCCAGCAGTTAACTGCGTGGGCACCGATTCCATCAACGCCGTTCTGGAAACCGCTGCGAAAGTTAAAGCGCCGGTCATCGTCCAGTTCTCCAACGGTGGCGCTTCCTTTATCGCGGGTAAAGGCGTGAAAACCGACGTTCCTCAGGGCTCGGCAATCCTGGGCGCTATCTCTGGCGCGCATCACGTTCACCAGATGGCTGAACACTACGGTGTTCCGGTAATTCTGCACACCGACCACTGCGCGAAGAAACTGCTGCCGTGGATCGACGGTCTGCTGGACGCGGGTGAAAAACATTTCGCTGCGACCGGTAAGCCGCTGTTCTCTTCTCACATGATCGACCTGTCTGAAGAGTCTCTGGAAGAGAACATCGAAATCTGCTCCAAATACCTGGCGCGCATGGCCAAAATGGGCATGACTCTGGAAATCGAACTGGGTTGCACCGGTGGTGAAGAAGACGGCGTGGACAACAGCCACATGGACGCTTCTGCACTGTACACCCAGCCGGAAGACGTTGATTACGCGTACACTGAGCTGAGCAAAATCAGCCCGCGTTTCACCATCGCGGCTTCCTTCGGTAACGTACACGGTGTTTACAAACCGGGTAACGTGGTTCTGACCCCGACCATCCTGCGCGACTCTCAGGAATATGTTTCTAAGAAACACAACCTGCCGCACAATAGCCTGAACTTCGTATTCCACGGTGGTTCCGGTTCTACCGCTCAGGAAATCAAAGACTCCGTAAGCTACGGCGTAATCAAAATGAACATCGATACCGATACCCAATGGGCGACCTGGGAAGGTGTTCTGAAGTATTACAAAGATAACGAAGCGTATCTTCAGGGTCAGCTGGGCAACCCGAAAGGCGAAGATCAGCCGAACAAGAAATACTACGATCCGCGCGTATGGCTGCGTGCCGGCCAGACTTCCATGATCGCGCGTCTGGAACAGGCTTTCAAAGAACTGAACGCGATTGACGTTCTGTAATTCAGCCTGCTGATTGTAAAAATGGCTTCCTTCGGGAAGCCATTTTTTTTTGCCGGATGGCGACGCGAAAGCGTCTTATCCGGCCTACGGGAAGCATGGTTGCCAATCGTAGTCGCCATCCGGCAAAAAGAGGTTTACCGCGTCACACAGGTGCCTTTTTCCCCCGCCAGAATCTGTGGCGCATCTTTTAGCGCGCCGATAAACGCAGTGTTCCCGGTCTGTTTAACAAACTGCATCACCGCTGCGGCTTTGGGGCCCATCGCACCATCGGGGGCGGCAAACGGCGCCAGTTCTTCTACCGTTGCATGGCGCAGCGCGCGCGCCTGTGGCGTTCCCCAGTTCTCATACACAGCGTCCGCATCCGTCAGGATCAACAGATGATCGGCGTGGAGAGACTGCGCCAGCACCGAGGCCGTTAAATCTTTATCAATGACCGCTTCGACTCCCTGGTATCCCTCGTCTTGTGCGATAACCGGAATGCCGCCGCCACCGCAGCAAATTACCGTATGTCCGGCATCTATCAACGTTTGTATTGCGTCACTGTCGAGAATTTTTAATGGCGTCGGAGAGGGAACAACCCGACGAATATAGTTGCCATCGGCTTTCATCAGCCAGCCGTAGCGCGCTTCCAGCTCCGCCTGCTGCGCTGGTTGATATACCGGGCCGATATACTTGCCGGGCGTTGCAAAGGCGTCATCCCGCGGATCGACCGCCACGCGGGTCATCAGCGTTGTGACAGGCGCGCCGCCGGTACATGACGCCAGTTCCTGAGCGATAGCAAAACCGATCATTCCCTGGCTTTCGGCGACCAGAATATCCAGCGGCCAGGCGGGGGAGTCTGTACAGGCCGCATTCTGTAACGCCAGCAGACCCACCTGCGGGCCGTTGCCGTGAACAATCACCAGTTGATAATCCCGGGCCAGTACGGATGCCATTCTGGCGAATACCTGAATGCTACGCTGCTGATTTTCCGCGCTAAGAATTTCTCCGCGCTGTAATAACGCATTGCCGCCAAGGGCAATGACGATTTTCTTTTTCATGATGACCTCATTGTGCGAAATATCTCGCGGTAAAAATATCGTTTTGTTATTTTCATAATGTGATGTAACCGACAGCTCATTTACCCACAAAAATATCTCGCTAATCCTTAGCGTTTTTATCTCTTTTATTTAAATTGTTTTAAAAATGATTATTAGACTTTTTTTAATAATGCAGCGGTCAGTTCCCAGGAATTTATAACAATGGATTTTGTGTGATTTTGTTCAAATGAAATGGATTTTTCCCCCGATAAGGTAGCTTCAGTTAAAACATCAAACCTCACGTATCATGTCAGATAGCATGAGGTGTTCAGCGGTAAATATTACCGGGAGATTGCTTATGTCTGGATCATATGAAGTGACTGAGGTCACGAATAAAAGAGGAATACCGGCCTGGTGGGTCACCGTTTTCCTGTTCTGGTTAGGGTGGATTTTTATGTACGCTGACCGCACGATACTCAATCCGGTAATGGGAGAGCTGGAAAAAGAATTTGGCTTAAGTGGTACGCAATTAGGTATTCTTAATTCAGTTTTCTATTTTTCTTATGCTTTGCTTCAGGTTCCTGCAGGCATTCTGGGCGATAAGATTGGCAAAAAGAAAGTGCTGGTGCCGGGGTTTATTCTTTTTGGCGTATTCACCGCCGTCACCGGTTGGGCGAAAAGCTGGTATACGCTGCTGTTTGCCCGCGTGGTTACGGGAGCGGGGGAAGGGACTTACTATGGCCCGCAGTATGGCTTGTCTTCCGAGCAGATCCCCAAAAAATACCGCTCGCTGGGCAGCGCAATCATCAATAGCGGGATGGCCTTTGGTATTGCGCTGGGCCTGATGACCTCCAGTTGGCTGGTGTACGACCAGGGGTATTCATGGCGTATGCCATTTTACGCGATGGCGATCCCCTCCGTGCTGGTTGGGATTGCGATCTGGTTGTTTGTGAAAGAGAAGAAGCGCACGGCCGAAGCCGATGGCAAGCCGGTAAAAAAAGGGAATTTCAGCGACCTTCTGAAAAACCGTAATTTAATTATCACCTATATTATGGTGTTCTGTAGCCTGTTTGGTTTCTTCGTTATTCTGACCTGGCTTCCCTATTATCTGCAAAGTGAACGTGGCATCGCGGGCAGTGAAACCGGATTTATTTCTTCGCTGGTGGCATGGATTTCAATTCCTGGCGCGCTGTTATTCTCCAGCTTGTCTGACAAACTGGGTAAGCGTAAACCATTAATTATGTTCCTGGTGCCCGTTGCCATTCTCAGCATGCTGTCAATTATCTGGATGCCAAATATGACCGGCGTCATTATCGCTCTGTGCGTTTATGGCCTTGTCGGGAAACTGGCGCTGGACCCGGTACTGGTCGCTCTGGTGGCGGATAGCGTCGATGAAAATAATTACAGCACGGCATTTGGCTTATTTAATTTTATCGGCATGAGTTCATCCATTCTGGCACCCATTATTGCAGGCGCAGCGCGTGATATCACCGGAAGTCTGGCTTCCAGTTTCTATGTTTCAGCCGCGCTGCTGGCTGTCGGTTTATTCGCCATGTTGTTTTTAAAAGAAAAACGCACATAAAGAGGTAGCGGTAATGATTTACGCCTTTATTAAAAAGGGAAGTTTTCAGGACTCCGTCAGCCTGATGATTATTTCCCGAAAACTCAGTGAACGCCCGGAAGTTGATCAGGTCTCGGTGATGATGGGCACGCCAGCGAATAAGTCGATGCTGGATTCAACCGGGTTCTGGCATGACGATTTTGCCGATGCCACGCCAAACGATATTTGCGTGGCGGTGCGAACCGAAGGCGAACAGCCCGGCATTCTGGATTTGATTCGTGAGCAACTGGAGAAAGAACTGAATGCGATGACGAATGCCTCGGGCAGCGCGCACCAGTTGATCAAAGCGCGCCGCTGGGAGAGCGCATGTCAAAAATTACCCCAGGCCAATCTGCTGTTAGTTTCCGTTGCCGGGGAATATGCCGCATCGGTTGCCAGAGAGGGGCTGCTGGCGAATAAAAACGTGATGCTGTTTTCCGATAATGTGCCGCTGGAACAGGAGGTCGAGCTGAAAACAATGGCGCGCGAGCGGGGGCTGATTGTGATGGGGCCTGACTGCGGCACGGCGATGATTGCCGGAAGTCCGCTGGCGTTTGCCAACGTACTGCCTGAAGGCGGGATTGGCGTAATTGGCGCATCGGGGACGGGGATTCAGGAAGTGACGTCGCAGATTGCGCTGCATCAGCAGGGAATCAGCCATGCGATAGGTCTGGGCGGGCGCGACCTGAGCGCGGAAGTGGGCGGCATCAGCGCGCTGACCGCGCTCGACATGCTGGCCGCGGATGACGCCACGCGGGTGATTGCTTTTGTCTCCAAACCGCCGTCGCCGCAGGTGCGAACCCGCATCATTGCGGCCATGCAAAATGTGGGGAAACCGGTGGTCGCGTTGTTCCTCGGGCGTCAACCGGAACAGCGCCGTGAAGGTAACGTCTGGCTGGCGAACTCCTTGTCGGATGCCGCCCAGCTGGCGGTGCTGCTGATGCGCGTGGCGCAACAGCGACGGATTCAGCCGGAAGTGACAGGGAAAGGTATTTATGGCCTGTACGCCGGGGGCACGCTGGCAGCCGAAGCCGCCATGCTGCTCTCCGCCGGGCTGGGCGTCCCCGTCAGCGAAAGCCACGACCAGGGCGTGATGCTGGAGGCTGACGGCCATCGCATTGTCGACCTTGGTGATGACAGTTACACCCTGGGCAGACCTCATCCGATGATTGATCCAACTACCCGCAGTATTGAAATTGAAAAACTGACCGCAATGCCGGCAGTGGGCGTGCTGCTGCTGGATGTGGTGCTGGGCTATGGCGCTTGTGCCGACCCGGCGGGAGCGGTCGTCGAGGCGATAGAGCAAGTGCGCGCCAAACGCGCCGCGCCGCTGGTGGTGATTGCCACCCTGACCGGTACTGATGTCGACCCGCAGGGGCGCAGCGGGCAGGCGGAAAAACTTCGCGAGGCCGGGATTGCGGTGGTGGAAACGCTGGAAGAAGCCGTCCTGCTCGCCATCAGTCTTACACGCCATCAGGAGCGCGGCATACCGCAAGCACATAGCGCGCTTCTTGATGGCGTGCAGGTCATCAACGCCGGGTTGCGCAGCTTCGCGCTGGATCTGCAAAGCAGCGGTACGCCGGTTGTGCATTATCAGTGGGCGCCCGTTGCCGGTGGCAACGCCCGTCTCGCCAGTCTACTCAAACAGTTACATTAAGTTCAGAGGTATGGATATGTATTCATCTATTGCACAGGCCAACGAAGCCATTATTGAACGAATCAAAGCCGCGCGCCCACATTGGGTTGCGGTACGCCCGGCGAAAGACGCGGTGGCCGAATTAGCGTCTGGACGTAAATTACTGCACGCCGGCCCGCCGATCGCCTGGGAAGAGATGACCGGCCCGATGCGCGGTGCCTGTATCGGCGCGTCGCTGTTTGAAGGCTGGGCGGCCAGCGAGGAAGAGGCCGTACGCATGCTGGAACAAGGTGAGGTGGCGTTTATTCCTTGTCATCATGTGGGCGCGGTGGG
Organism: Citrobacter sp. TBCP-5362; assembly: GCF_005406305.1. Classification (NCBI taxonomy): domain Bacteria; kingdom Pseudomonadati; phylum Pseudomonadota; class Gammaproteobacteria; order Enterobacterales; family Enterobacteriaceae; genus Citrobacter; species Citrobacter sp. TBCP-5362. Next base: position 801,364 of record NZ_CP040234.1, read on the forward strand.
GCCGATGGGCGGTATCACCTCCGCCAGTATGCCGGTGCTGGTGGTACGTGACGTGGTGCATGGCAACTTGTCCTGCTGCAACCTTAATGAAGGGATCGGCAAAGTGATGCGTTTCGGCGCTTACGGCGATGACGTCCAGAAACGCCTGCGCTGGATGCGTGATGTGCTGGCGCCGGTGTTGCAGGAAGCGCTCTCGCGGATGGAAAACGGCGTCGATCTGACGGCGCTGATGGCGCAGGCGATCACTATGGGGGATGAGTTCCACCAGCGTAATATTGCCGCCTCTTCTTTGCTGCTGCGCACGTTGTCGCCAGTGATCGCCGGACTGGATCGTCCGAAGGCTGAAATCATTGACGTGCTGCAATTCCTCAGTGTCACCGACCAGTTCTTCCTCAACCTGGCGATGGCTTACAGTAAAGCGGTGATGGATGCGGCGGCGGAAATTAAAGCCGGATCGGTCGTTACGGCCATGACGCGTAACGGTCGCGACTTTGGTATTCGCGTAAGCGGCACCGGCGACCGTTGGTTTACCGCGCCGGTGAATACGCCGCAGGGGCTGTTTTTTACCGGTTACAGCCAGGCCGATGCGAACCCGGATATTGGCGACAGCGCCATCACGGAAACGTTGGGGATCGGCGGCGCGGCAATGATTGCCGCGCCTGGCGTAACGCGTTTTGTCGGCGCAGGTGGTATGGGGGCGGCGCTGGAAACGTCGGAAGAGATGGCTGAAATCTATCTGTCCAGCAATCCGCTGTTCCAGATTCCGTCCTGGGATTTCAGGGGTGCCTGCCTGGGGCTGGATATTCGCCGCGTTGTTGAAACGGGGATCACGCCGCTGATTAATACCGGTATTGCCCATCGGGAAGCGGGAATTGGGCAGGTGGGGGCGGGAACCGTACGCGCTCCGCTGCTTTGCTTTGAAAAAGCGCTGGAAGCGCTGGCGGAGTTGCATCACATCACGGCGTAATCGCTTTGCCCGGTGGCGCTACGCTTACCGGGCCTACGGTCTGGCAATGCTGTAAAGGCGTTTACGCCGCCATCCGGCATACTGGAGTGTACCGATGAGCATTATCAATCCCCTGGCCTGTGCCGGACTTTATCGACTTCCCGATGGTGAGTGGTCGTTACACAGCCGCTTCTCGCAGGCGATTAACTTTTGCCATTCCGGTGGCGAGCTGTTGACGCTGTTTCGCTATGGGAAAGGAATGGGGCCGACGGGCGTGTTACTGAGCACTGCGCAGTTTTCCCGCGTGTCCCATGTTGAACGACTTATCAAACAGGGGAACACCCTGTGGGGGCAGGGCATAATGCTTGACCCTCGTCGCATACTTCGTGTGTCGCTGAGTTCTGCTGCTGTCGCTCCTGTCGATCTCTCATTCTGTACGCAACGCAGCGGCTTCTCCGGGGCGTTAAATCAACCGCTGACGGCTATGCCGCACTATCCTGAAATAATTAAGCAGCTTGCATGCTGGCATCATGGCATGATGCCGGACTGGCGCTGGCTTATCGGGTGCGGGCCAGGGCTGACGCCCAGCGGCGATGATATGCTGACGGGTATGCTTGCCGTGCTGTATGCCGCCGGGTTTTCTGCGCGGCTGGGGCATTTCTTACCTCCGGCGGATCAGCTTGCGCAACTTACAACATCGGTAAGTTGCAGTTATCTGAACAGCGCCAGAATGGGGGAGTTTTCAATACCGGTGCTGAAGGTGATGCGTCGTTTACAGTCAGAGCGCGACCCGCAGCCCGCGATTCAGCGTTTGCTCGCGGTTGGACACACTTCAGGCGCCGATACATTACTGGGGATAGCAATAGCGCAACGGTGGTTACAGATGGTCGACTCAAGGGGAAGGCATGCTCGATCAGGAAACAATACGCACATTTATTCGGGTTGCGGAGACGGAGAGCTTTTCCCGCGCGGCCAGCTCGCTACATAAAACGCCAGCGGCGATCAGCTATCGCATAAAAACGCTGGAGGAGCAGGTGGGAACGCAGCTTTTTTTACGTACGACCCGATCGGTCAGCCTGACTCTTGCCGGGCAGCACCTGCTTGAGCATTGCCGCCAGTGGCTTAACTGGCTGGATGCAATGCCGGACGAGCTTCAGCAGATCAACGCAGGCGTTGAGCGGCAGGTGAATATCGTTATCAATAACCTGCTGTATCAGCCGCAGACCACGGCGGACTTACTGACGTGGTTACATCAACAGTTTCCGTTTACCCGTTTTCAAATTTCCCGTCAGGTCTACATGGGCGTGTGGGATTCGCTTTTGTATGACGACTTCCAGTTAGCGATTGGCGTAACGGGCTCGGAGTCGCTCTCCAATAACATCTCTCTGCTGCCGCTGGGGGATATCAGCTGGCAGTTTGTGGTGGCGCAGAGTCATCCTTTGGCGAGCCATTCTGCGCCGGTATTGTCTGACGATATGCTGCGCCGTTACCCCGCCATTAATATTGAAGATACTTCGCGAACGCTGACGCGCCGTGTTGCCTGGTTGCTGAGCGGACAAAAGGAGATCAAGGTTCCTGATCTCAGCACCAAGCTGGCCTGCCATTTAAGCGGCCTCGGCGTCGGTTTTTTACCGGAGCGATTGTGCCGTCCGTATGTCGAGTCCGGGGCGCTGGTTGCCCGCTCAGTGGTCAATCCACGCCAGCCTTCGCCGCTTTCTATCGCCTGGAAGAATGCGGGCAGCGGAAAAGTGGTGAGTGAAATCGCCGACGTCTTTAAGCAGAAGAGTGCATTAGTGAGCGGATTTATCAGAATGGTCGATCGACCTGCGGAGTATTAACGCTGCGCGTTTCCTTGATGGGATCATGTTGAAAAATGGCATATTCGACTGTTTTTGTTTACCTTTAAAAGGTCGTTTTCGTGAGAATGATCTCATTTGCGTTTTTTTGATATGACCAAGGAATATTGAATGGAAGATTTGAATGTTGTCGACAGCATAAATGGTGCGGGCACCTGGCTGGTGCGCAACCAGGAGCTGCTGCTAAGTTATGCGGTTAACATCGTTGCGGCTATCGCTATCATCATCATCGGGATGATCGTGGCGCGTATTGTTTCCAATACCGTTAATCGCCTGATGCTGGCGCGCCATATTGATGCGACCGTGGCTGACTTCCTGTCTGCGCTGGTGCGTTACGGCATTATTGCCTTTACGCTGATTGCCGCGCTGGGGCGCGTTGGCGTACAAACGGCTTCCGTTATCGCTGTGTTGGGTGCCGCTGGTTTAGCGGTCGGTCTGGCCTTACAAGGCTCTTTGTCTAACCTCGCGGCAGGCGTACTGCTGGTGATGTTCCGTCCTTTCCGCGCGGGAGAATATGTCGATCTCGGCGGCGTCGCGGGTACGGTACTGAACGTACAAATTTTTTCGACCACCATGCGTACCGTGGACGGCAAAATTGTGGTGATCCCGAATGGCAAGATTATTGCCGGAAATATCATTAACTTTTCCCGCGAACCGGTGCGTCGTAACGAATTTATCATTGGCGTGGCGTATGACTCTGATATCGACCAGGTGAAAAAAATCCTGACCGATATTATCCAGTCCGACGAGCGTATTCTGAAAGACCGTGAAATGACGGTGCGCCTGAATGAGCTGGGCTCCTCCTCCATTAATTTCGTGGTGCGCGCATGGAGTAAAAGCGGCGATCTGCAAAATGTTTACTGGGATGTGCTGGAACGCATTAAACGTGAGTTCGATGCCGCAGGCATCAGCTTCCCGTATCCGCAGATGGACGTGAATTTCAAACGAGTGAAAGAGAACGCGGAATAAGCCGTTTGCCGTTTCGCCCGGTGGCGCTGTCGCTTACCGGGCCTACAGGTTGTTTTGTAGGCCGGATAAGGCGTTAGCCGCCATCCGGCATTTCCTTCCCCCTTTATTAATTCCCCTAATCTGCGATTAAAATTATCAATTTCCGCTAATGATTCTCTCGCGCTATAGTCTGCGCTTAAGAGAAACAGTTCGGAATAATTATCGTGATATCTTATTATTTTCAAGGTCTTGCGCTTGGTGCGGCCATGATTCTGCCGCTCGGCCCGCAGAATGCGTTTGTGATGAATCAGGGGATTCGTCGGCAGTATCACATCATGATTGCGCTGCTTTGCGCGATCAGCGATTTAGTGCTTATCTGCGCAGGCATCTTTGGCGGCAGCGCATTGCTCATGCAGTCTCCCTGGCTGATGGCGTTAGTGACCTGGGGCGGTGTGGCGTTTTTATTGTGGTACGGCTTTGGCGCGTTAAAAACGGCAATGAGCAGCAACCTGGAACTGGCCAGCGCAGAGGTGATGAAGCAGGGGCGCTGGAAAATCATCGCCACAATGCTGGCGGTGACGTGGCTGAATCCGCACGTTTATCTGGACACTTTCGTGGTACTGGGTAGCCTGGGCGGGCAACTGGATATGGAGCCGAAGCGTTGGTTCGCTTTGGGAACCGTTAGCGCCTCTTTCCTGTGGTTCTTCGGTCTGGCGCTGCTGGCCGCCTGGCTGGCGCCGCGACTGCGTACCGCCAAAGCCCAGCGTATCATCAATACTCTGGTAGGGCTGGTGATGTGGTTTATCGCTTTTCAACTGGCAAAAGAAGGGGTTGCACACGTTCACGCATTGTTCAACTAAGCGTTGTCTGATGGACAACGCGCAGATACCCGCTAAGCTTGCCTGCATGCGCCCTGAGTTTCAGGGCGATTAACGTAACATGGAGGAGCGACAGTGAAGTTCAAAGTGATGGCCCTTGCGGCATTAGTCGGATTTAGCGCAATCCCGGTACAGGCAAATGAGTTGCCGAATGGACCGCACATCGTGACTTCCGGGACGGCAAGCGTAGATGCGACGCCTGACATCGCCACCCTGGCGATTGAAGTCAACGTGTCGGCAAAGGATGCCGCTTCCGCCAAGAAACAGGCCGATGAGCGTGTTGCGCAATACCTTTCTTTCCTTGAACAAAATCAGATTGCCAAGAAAGACATCAGCTCTGCAAACCTGCGCACTCAGCCGGACTATGACTACCAGAATGGTAAAAGTGTGCTGAAAGGCTACCGCGCGGTGCGAACCGTTGAAGTTACGCTGCGCCAGCTGGACAAACTCAACTCTCTGCTGGATGGCGCGCTGAAAGCGGGTCTGAATGAGATCCGTTCGGTGTCATTAGGCGTTGCGCAACCGGATGCCTATAAAGATAAAGCGCGTAAAGCGGCGATTGACGACGCGGTTCACCAGGCTGAGCAACTGGCAGCGGGCTTTAACAGCAAGCTGGGGCCGGTTTATAGCGTGCGTTACCACGTTTCTAATTATCAGCCGAGCCCGGTGGTGCGAATGATGAAAGCGGACGCGGCGCCTGCGGTGTCGGCCCAGGAAACCTATGAGCAGCCGACAATTCAGTTTGCTGATCAGGTCGATGTGGTGTTCCAGTTAGAACCAGCAGCAGAGACAAAAGCACAGTAAGCGTTGTTGAAACGTCTTATCCGGCCTACAAACCATCGTAGGCCCGGCAAGCGCAGCGCCCCGGGCAAATTGCCGGATGGCGGCGTAAACGCCTTATCCGGCCTACAAAATAACCTGTAGGCCTGATAAGCGTAGCGTCATCAGGCACGGCGCGTTAATCCTGCCTTAAAACCTTATGCCCATACTCCAGCAGCGCGTCAGTCACGTTGCGCATCATACGGCTTTCCGGCGCAAAACGGTGCCAGTAGAGCATCCGACGCTGGAACAGGCCAGGCGTTAAATCGATCAGCTCACCGCTCTCCAGCTCTTTCTCGATCTGCAAATGCGGGATCATACAGCAGGTGGTGCCCTGACGCGCGAGCTGTACGAAGGCTTCGGAAGAGTTAACGATATGGCACGGCACGCTGCCCGGCGGTAAATCGAAGTTCTGCTGTAAAAAGGCCTGGTGCATGTCGTCCAGATGGTCAAACGCCACTGCGGGCGCTTTCAACAGCGCGGAACGGGTGACGCCGTTGGGGAAGTAGCGCTCGGCGAAGGGTTTTGATCCCACGAACAGATAGTCGAGCGCGCCAAGTTTGTCTACCAGGCAGCTTGGCAGCGCCTGGTGCTGAATACTCACCGCGCCAACCACTTCGCCGCGACGCAGACGTTCCTGGGTGCGGGTTTCATCTTCCACCTGCAAATTGAGGCGAATAGGCGAGTCGGCCAGAACCGGCGCCAGCGCCGGAAGCAGCCAGGTCGCCAGACTGTCGGCGTTGACCGCCAGTGACAGCAGCAGCGGCGTGGAGCCGGTTTGCTCATCGCCAAGCCACTCATCTTCCAGTAGCTCTACCTGACGCAGCAGCGCCAGCAATTTTTGTCCTTGTTCGGTAGGACGCGGCGGAACGGTACGTACCAGCAGCGGTTGCCCAAACATATTCTCAAGCTGTTTTATGCGTTGTGAGACAGCGGATTGTGTGATGCACAACTTCTGTGCGGCGCGTTCAAATCCCCGTTCACGAATCACCGCATCCAGCGCTTGTAGTGTTCTGTAGTCTGGACGTTTCATTGCTCTGAGGTACTCCTGAAATTTTTCTTATCCCGCACTATGACATAAATTTCACTCAGGTACAGACGAAATCCGCCGCTTGCGAGCGGGGTCGGAGGGATTTTTTCGCACAATGATCTATAATGCGCCTGAATTTTCACACCACAGGCGAAACGATCATGACGCAGGATGAACTGAAAAAAGCAGTAGGATGGGCGGCACTTCAGTATGTACAGCCCGGCACCATTGTGGGCGTAGGTACCGGTTCAACAGCCGCGCACTTTATTGATGCGCTGGGCACAATGAAAGGTCAGATTGAAGGGGCGGTGTCCAGCTCGGATGCATCTACTGAAAAACTCAAGAGCCTCGGCATTACCGTTTTCGATCTGAATGAAGTGGACAGCCTGGGCGTCTATGTTGATGGCGCGGATGAGATCAACGGCCACATGCAGATGATTAAAGGCGGCGGCGCGGCGCTGACGCGTGAGAAAATCATTGCTTCGGTGGCGAAGAAATTCATCTGCATCGCGGATGCCTCCAAAGAGGTCGATATTCTGGGTAAATTCCCGCTGCCGGTGGAAGTGATCCCGATGGCGCGCAGCGCTGTCGCACGCCAGTTAGTGAAGCTGGGCGGTCGTCCTGAGTACCGTCAGGGCGTAGTCACTGATAACGGCAATGTGATCCTCGACGTATACGGCATGGAAATTCTTGATCCGATCGCGATGGAAAACGCGATTAACGCCATTCCGGGCGTCGTGACCGTCGGCCTGTTCGCCAACCGTGGCGCGGATGTGGCGCTGATTGGTACGGCAGACGGCGTAAAAACTATCGTAAAATGATCTGGCGAGGGTGATTCATCCCGCGTTAAAAAAATTTGGCAGGGCAAATTTGGTGACTTGTGTCACGTTTTGGATGTTGCCCTGCCGATCTCTCCAAAGAAAATCTTATCCCCAGCATTTTCCTCTGCCATTTCACGCTGAATGATATTTCTTCAGAGTGGCGACGCAAACGTTCATATTGCCGCAATAGTTTTTTTTGATATGTTGAAAGGCGGATACAAATCCACATACAACACATCAGTTTCGATAAAAAGACAGGGTCGGGGAAATGGCAAAGGTATCACTGGAGAAAGACAAGATTAAATTTCTGCTGGTTGAAGGTGTGCACCAAAAGGCACTCGAAAACCTTCGCGCGGCAGGTTATACCAACATCGAATTTCACAAAGGCGCTCTGGATACTGAGCAGTTGAAAGAGTCCATCCGTGATGCCCATTTCATTGGCCTGCGATCCCGAACCCATCTGACCGAAGATGTGATTGACGCCGCAGAGAAACTGGTGGCGATTGGATGTTTCTGCATCGGCACCAACCAGGTTGATCTGAGCGCAGCGGCAAAACGCGGAATCCCCGTGTTTAACGCGCCGTTCTCCAACACGCGTTCTGTTGCGGAGCTGGTGATTGGCGAGCTGCTGCTACTGCTTCGCGGCGTGCCGGAAGCGAACGCGAAAGCGCACCGTGGCGTGTGGAACAAACTGGCGGCCGGTTCGTTTGAAGCGCGCGGCAAAAAGCTGGGGATCATCGGTTACGGCCACATTGGCACGCAGTTGGGCATTCTGGCGGAATCGCTGGGCATGCACGTCTTCTTCTACGATATTGAAAATAAACTGCCGCTGGGCAACGCGACCCAGGTACAGCATCTTTCCGATCTGCTGAACATGAGCGACGTTGTGAGCCTGCATGTGCCGGAAAACGCCTCCACCAAAAATATGATGGGCGCGACGGAAATCGCACTGATGAAACCGGGCGCGCTGCTGATCAACGCGTCTCGCGGTACGGTGGTGGACATCCCGGCGCTGTGCGATGCGCTGGCGAGCAAACACCTGGCGGGCGCAGCTATCGACGTGTTCCCGACGGAACCTGCGACCAACAGCGATCCGTTTACTTCTCCGCTATGTGAATTCGACAATGTGCTTCTGACGCCGCATATCGGCGGCTCTACCCAGGAAGCGCAGGAGAACATCGGCCTTGAAGTGGCGGGCAAACTGACGAAGTATTCTGATAACGGCTCTACGCTGTCTGCGGTGAACTTCCCGGAAGTTTCCCTGCCGCTGCACGGCGGTCGTCGTCTGATGCACATCCATGAAAATCGTCCGGGCGTGCTGACCGCGCTTAACCAGATTTTTGCCGAGCAGGGCGTTAACATCGCCGCACAGTATCTGCAAACGTCTGCCCAGGTCGGTTACGTGGTGATTGATATCGAAGCGGATGAAGATGTGGCGGAGAAAGCCCTGCTGGCGATGAAAGCGCTACCGGGTACGATTCGCGCTCGTCTGCTGTACTAATTTGTATACTGTGCCGGGTGGCGGCTATGCCTCACCCGGCCTGTGAGATCGGTTCGTAGGCCGGGTAAGCGTAGCGCCATCAGGCAATTCACTGCGGCCACTCCCACACTTTTGACGGCGTCACCACCGCAGGCAGCGGGATATCCCACTCTTCGACAGGCAACTTTTCCACTAACTGACAATCGTGCGCATAACCCACCGGTTGGATCTTATGCTGTCGCCAGTTCTGCAACGTTCTGTCGTAGAACCCGCCGCCCATTCCCAGACGCTGGCCGTCTTCGTCGAAAGCGACTAACGGTGTAACCAGCACATCTAACTGAGAGAGCGGCAGCACGTCACGCACGTCCAGCTTCGGTTCCTGAATTTTCAGACGATTCATCACCAGCGAGCTTTGCGGATGATAATGCAGAAACAGTAAATTGCCGGGGCTGAACGGATGGAGAACCGGTAAATACACGCGTTTTCCCGCGCGCCAGAGCTGCTCAATCAAGGGTTGCGTGTCCAGCTCGCCATCAAATGAAAGAAACACCGCGACGGTGTGGGCAAGAACCACGGGAGGATAAGCAAGCATTCTGGTGGCGGCCTGTTGACCGAACGCAGTTTGCTGTTGAGACGTTAGCGTACGGCGACGTTGCCGAATCATCTGGCGGATTTCTTGTCGGGATAAAAGAAGTTCAGGAAGTTGCGTCATGGCTGTCGCCAGGTAGAAGGGGAATCTCCGAGATGCCGCCGCAGGCTGTAACCCTTGAACCCTTGGTTCAAGGTGAATGCGTCGTCACGGTTTTAAGGCTTCTCGGACTAGCCGAGCATGCTCACCAACCATGGAGCGCCACATTCTTGTGGTATGAAATATCGGCTCAGGGGACTGGCCCGCTTGCAAACATCTCAGAGAAATTTTGTCTTCACGGTCACTCTACCATAGTAAACCGAAAAGTGTTATTCAAAGTTTTGGCCCGTTTTTTCGGTTATGCGACCCTGATCAAGCAACGCCTGTTCAATGGTCTGTTGAAGCATCCGAATTCGTTGTTCCATGCTCGCCGCGTAGTCGCGGGTCTTCGCTTTTTCCTGAGTTAATTCATAGCTGATGTTCAATGCGGCAATGAAAACCAGCTGCTCAGTATTTGTGACTCTAGTGCGAACTTTTAGATCTTGCAACCGCTGATTCAGATCGTCCGCAGCCTGATTCAACGCATCCCTTTGTTCAGGCGGGCAATTCACGCGGAGTGAACGGCCAAAAATTTGGATATCGACGGGTTGTGCAGACATGCCACCTTCCTGCTGATTGACTGCGCTGCCTTCGCCTCCAGACCCTGGGTCGGCGAAGGGGCGACACTATAGCTACCCCGGTGTGAAGATACAAGCCCTTTTCTGGTTCACCAGGGTCCAAAGTGGTAGCATATCATGAATATCCTCCCTTTGATGACGAATGCTTATGTCTATACAGAACGAAATGCCTGGTTACAACGAAATGAACCAGTTTTTGAACCAACAGGGGACGGGGTTAACCCCGGCCGAAATGCACGGTTTGATCAGTGGGATGATTTGCGGCGGCAACAACGACAGCTCATGGCAGCCGCTGTTGCACGACCTGACGAACGAGGGGCTGGCATTTGGTCACGAACTGGCGCAGGCGCTGCGTAAAATGCACGCGGCAACCAGCGACGCGCTGGAAGACGACGGCTTCCTTTTTCAGCTTTTTCTGCCTGAAGGCGACGACGTGAGCGTGTTCGATCGCGCTGATGCGCTGGCCGGCTGGGTTAACCACTTTTTACTGGGGCTTGGCGTCACGCAGCCTAAGCTGGATAAAGTGACCGGCGAAACCGGTGAAGCCATTGACGATCTGCGCAACATCGCCCAGCTCGGTTATGACGAAGACGAAGATCAGGAAGAGCTGGAGATGTCGCTCGAAGAGATCATCGAATATGTGCGGGTTGCGGCGCTGCTGTGCCACGACACCTTTACGCGTCAGCAGCCAACGGCGCCGGAAGTCCAGAAACCGACTCTGCACTAAGAACGTAAACGCAATGGAGAGTGTTATGAGCGATATATCTCAGCAGGAGTATCAGCGTCGCCGCCAGGCATTACTGGCGCAAATGCAGCCGGGCAGCGCCGCGTTGATTTTTGCAGCTCAGGAAGCCACGCGCAGCGCGGACAGTGAATATCCGTATCGCCAGAGCAGTGATTTCTGGTATTTCACCGGTTTTAACGAACCGGAAGCGGTGCTGGTGCTGATTAAAAGTGATGACACTCATAACCACAGCGTTTTGTTTAACCGCGTTCGCGATCTGACGGCGGAGATCTGGTTTGGCCGCCGCCTGGGGCAGGACGCCGCGCCGGAAAAACTGGGCGTAGATCGCGCGCTGGCGTTCAGCGAAATCAACCAGCAGCTTTATCAGTTACTCAATGGCCTTGACGTGGTTTACCACGCGCAGGGCGAATATGCGTATGCCGACGAGATTGTTTTCGCCGCGCTGGATAAACTGCGTAAAGGTTCCCGACAGAACCTGACTGCACCGGCGACGATGACCGACTGGCGGCCAATGGTGCACGAGATGCGCCTGTTTAAATCGCCGGAAGAGATTGCCGTTATGCGTCGCGCGGGCGAGATCAGCGCGCTGGCGCATACCCGCGCAATGAAAAAATGCCGTCCGGGGATGTTCGAATATCAACTGGAAGGTGAAATTCACCACGAATTTAACCGTCACGGCGCGCGCTATCCGTCCTATAACACCATTGTCGGCAGCGGTGAGAACGGCTGCATCCTCCACTACACCGAAAATGAAAGCGAAATGCGCGACGGCGATCTGGTGTTGATCGACGCCGGATGCGAATACAAAGGTTATGCTGGCGACATTACGCGTACTTTCCCGGTGAACGGCAAATTTACGCCCGCCCAGCGCGAAATCTACGATATCGTGCTGGCGTCGCTGGAAACCAGCTTACGCCTGTTTCGTCCGGGAACGTCTATCCAGGAGGTCACGGGAGAAGTGGTGCGCATCATGATCGCGGGGCTGGTGAATCTGGGCATTTTGCAGGGTGACGTGGAGCAGTTGATCGCGGAAAACGCCCATCGTCCATTCTTTATGCATGGTCTTAGCCACTGGCTGGGGCTGGACGTACACGATGTCGGCGTTTACGGGCAGGATCGCTCCCGCGTGCTGGAGCCGGGTATGGTGCTCACCGTTGAACCGGGTCTGTACATTGCGCCGGACGCCGACGTGCCGGAAGCGTATCGCGGCATCGGCATCCGTATTGAAGATGACATTGTCATTACGGAAACGGGCAACGAAAACCTGACCGCCAGCGTAGTGAAAAAAGCGGACGATATTGAAGCCTTAATGGCGGCGGCGCGTCAGCTATGAGCGTGATTATTGTTGGCGGCGGTATGGTGGGCGCGACGCTGGCGCTGGCCCTTTCTCAGCTTAGCCACGGCAAACTGGCCGTGCACCTGATTGAAGCGAGCGCGCCTGAAGCCGCCGCGCATCCCGGGTTCGACGCCCGGGCGATCGCGCTGGCGGCAGGCACCTGTCAGCAACTGGCGCGGATTGGCGTCTGGCAGGCGATTGCTGATTGCGCAACGGCGATCAACACGGTACATGTCAGCGATCGCGGCCATGCCGGTTTTGTCACTCTGGACGCGCAGGATTACAGCATCGCTGCGTTGGGGCAGGTTGTGGAGCTGCATGATGTCGGTCAGCGACTGTTTGCGCTGTTGCGCAAAGCGCCGGGCGTGACGCTGCATTGCCCGGATCGCGTTGCCAGCGTGGCGCGAACGCAAGAAAAGGTGAATGTCACTCTGGAAAACGGTGACGTGATTTCTGGTCATGTCGTGGTGGCGGCCGACGGTACGCACTCCGCTCTGGCGACCGCCTGCGGCGTGGACTGGCAGCAGCAGCCTTATGAACAACTGGCGGTGATCGCCAACGTTGCGACCGCTATCGCGCATGACGGACGTGCGTTTGAACGCTTTACCCAACACGGCCCGCTGGCGATGTTGCCGATGTCCGAAGGTCGCTGTTCGCTGGTGTGGTGCCATCCGCTTGAACAGCGCGACGAGATCATGCGCTGGTCGGATGAACGTTTTTGCCATGAGCTACAGTCGGCGTTTGGCTGGCGGCTGGGACGAATCACCCATGCGGGTAAGCGCAGCGCTTATCCGTTAGCGCTCACCACGGCGGCCAAAGCGATAACCCATCGCACCGTGCTGGTCGGCAATGCGGCGCAGACGCTGCATCCTATCGCCGGGCAAGGGTTTAACCTGGGGCTGCGCGATGTGATGAGCCTTGCCGAAACGCTGGTGCAGGCGCATGAGTCTGGGGCGGACGTCGGCGAGTACGGCGTGCTTTCTGAGTACCAGTCGCGCCGTCAGGCTGACAGAGAGGCGACGGTTGGCATAACGGATAGCCTGGTGCATCTGTTTGCTAACCGCTGGGCGCCGCTGATTGCCGGGCGCAACGTCGGCTTAATGGCGATGGAGTTATTGCCTCCCCTTCGCGACACGTTGGCAAAACGGACGTTGGGCTGGGTCGCACGATAATTTACCGGTAGGTCGGAATAAAGAAGTAGGCCTGATTAGCGCAGCGCCATCAGGCAATGCCGCGGAAGTAATATAATGCCGGATGGTGGCTTTGCCTTATCCGGCCTACGGTTTTTGATTGTCCTATTTTCAGGAGTACACAGTGCAAAGTGTTGATGTAGCCATTGTTGGCGGAGGCATGGTAGGCCTGGCTGTCGCCTGCGGTTTGCAGGGCAGCGGTTTACGCGTTGCCGTTCTGGAACAGCGCGTTCCACAGCCGCTGGCGAGCGACGCTCCCCCGGCATTACGCGTGTCGGCTATCAATGCCGCCAGTGAAAAACTGCTTACGCGTCTTGGGGTCTGGTCAGACATTCTTGCTCGCCGCGCAAGCTGCTACCACGGTATGGAAGTCTGGGATAAAGACAGCTTTGGCCGCATTGAGTTTGATGACAAAAGCATGGGATACAGCCACCTGGGGCACATCATTGAAAATTCGGTGATCCACTACGCGCTATGGCAAAAGGCGCAGCAGTCAGCGGATATTACCCTGATGGCACCGGCTGAATTGCAGCAGGTCGCCTGGGGAGAAAATGAAACCTTCCTGACCCTGAAAGATGGCGCGATGCTGACGGCAAGGCTGGTGATTGGCGCAGACGGCGCGAACTCTTGGCTGCGCAACAAAGCGGATATTCCGCTGACCTTCTGGGATTACCGTCATCATGCGCTGGTGGCGACCATCCGCACCGAAGAAGCGCACGGCGCCGTTGCGCGTCAGGCGTTTCATGGCGAAGGCATCCTGGCATTCCTGCCATTAAGCGATCCGCATCTGTGTTCCATTGTCTGGTCGCTGTCTCCGCAGGATGCTGAGCATATGCAGCAGGCGAGTGAGGATGCGTTCAACCGGGCGCTGAACGTCGCGTTTGATAACCGCCTCGGCTTATGCCGCGTTGAGAGCGAACGCCAGGTGTTCCCGCTGACGGGACGCTATGCGCGTCAGTTTGCCGCACACCGGCTGGCGCTGGTGGGCGACGCCGCACATACCATCCATCCGCTGGCGGGACAGGGGGTGAACCTCGGCTTTATGGACGCCGCAGAGTTGATCGATGAACTCAAACGTCTGCAACGTCAGGGCAAAGACATTGGTCAATACCTCTATTTGCGTCGCTACGAGCGCAGCCGTAAGCACAGCGCCGCGATGATGCTGGCAGGTATGCAGGGTTTTCGCGAACTGTTTGCCGGAGAGAACCCTGCGAAGAAATTGCTGCGCGATATTGGTCTGAAACTGGCCGATACTCTCCCGGGCGTAAAACCGCAACTGATTCGTCAGGCGATGGGATTGAACGATCTGCCTGAGTGGCTCCGCTAAGCATTTCCCTCCTGCTTCTGAGAGTTTGAAACCCGTCACATTTTCCTCTCCCGGCCTTCGCGCCGGGACGCTTTCCTCATTTGAAATAATCTAATTTCACCTCTCTTTTCGCATTAGTTTTTTTAATATTACGATTTTCAACTATCGTCATTTTTGACAATTTTTCCACATTTAATATGGATATGTGCGGGTGGTTGCGTATTTTATTATCGTTTATGGAGGTTTTTTGTTTATTTCATGGTTTTTTATGCTGATGTGGGTTTGGCGTTTTTTGGTCATAAGCTAATGTGATGGTTAATTTTGCCTTATGGTTTAGCGTCTGCTTCGGTGGTAAGTTCAGGTAAAAGAGAACGTTTGCGTCGAAGCCCTGGAGTGGCTGCGACGCCGGGTTTCGTGGCGAAGATTTCACCATGAAATGGTTGTAAGCCCCGCTTATTCAATGAGGACAAGATGGCTCAACAGACTCCTTTATACGAACAACACACGCTTTGTGGCGCGCGCATGGTGGATTTCCATGGCTGGATGATGCCGCTGCACTATGGTTCTCAACTTGATGAGCACCATGCAGTTCGCACTGATGCCGGTATGTTTGATGTGTCGCATATGACCATCGTCGATCTACGCGGCAGCCGCACCCGGGAGTTTTTGCGTTATCTGCTGGCGAATGACGTGGCGAAACTCACAAAGACCGGTAAAGCCCTCTACTCTGGTATGCTCAATGCCTCGGGCGGCGTGATAGATGACCTGATTGTCTATTACTTCACTGAAGATTTCTTCCGCCTCGTTGTAAACTCCGCCACCCGCGAAAAAGACCTCTCCTGGATTACCCAACACGCCGAACCTTACGCCATCGACATCACCGTTCGTGACGACCTGTCGCTGATTGCGGTACAGGGGCCGAATGCGCAGGCGAAAGCGGCCACGCTGTTTACTGAAGAACAGCGCAAGGCGGTGGAAGGCATGAAACCGTTCTTTGGCGTGCAGGCGGGCGATCTGTTTATTGCAACAACCGGTTATACCGGCGAAGCAGGCTATGAAATTGCGATGCCAAACGAAAAGGCGGCGGATTTCTGGCGTGCGCTGGTGGAATCCGGCGTGAAGCCGTGTGGCCTGGGCGCGCGCGATACGCTGCGTCTGGAAGCGGGTATGAACCTGTATGGTCAGGAGATGGATGAAGGCGTCTCTCCGCTGGCGGCGAACATGGGCTGGACCATCGCCTGGGAACCGGCCGATCGCGATTTTATTGGTCGCGAGGCGCTGGAAGTCCAGCGTGAAAAAGGCACCGAACAACTGGTGGGTCTGGTTATGACCGAGAAAGGCGTACTGCGTAACGAACTGCCGGTACGCTTTACCGATGCCCAGGGGAATCAGCTGGAAGGCATTATTACCAGCGGCACTTTCTCTCCGACGCTGGGCTACAGCATTGCGCTGGCGCGCGTTCCGGCGGGTATTGGCGAGACGGCGATCGTGCAGATCCGCAACCGCGAAATGCCAGTAAAAGTCACTAAACCTGTTTTTGTGCGTAACGGCAAAGCCGTCGCGTGATTCATCCTTTTTTGGAGATTTATTGATGAGCAACGTACCTGTAGAACTGAAATACAGCAAAGAACACGAATGGCTGCGCAAAGAAGCAGACGGTACTTACACGGTTGGCATCACGGAGCACGCTCAGGAATTGCTGGGTGATATGGTTTTTGTCGATCTGCCAGACGTCGGCGCCACCGTTGCGGCGGGCGATGACTGCGCGGTAGCAGAATCGGTAAAAGCCGCTTCTGACATTTATGCGCCGGTGAGCGGTGAGATTGTGGCGGTAAACGACGCGCTCAGCGACTCCCCTGAACTGGTCAACAGCGAGCCGTATGCGGGTGGCTGGATCTTCAAAATCAAAGCCAGCGACGAAAGCGAAATCGACTCGCTGCTGGATGCAACCGCATACGAAGCATTGTTAGAAGACGAATAAATACGCTTCATCCTTCACGCAGCAGGTGTGTTGGCTTCCTCGCTCACCCCAGTCACTTACTTATGTAAGCTCCTGGGGGTTCTCTGCGTCGCCGCCGTCCTGCAACGTGAATGATTTTGCGTATTCGTTTTCGCACGCGTAGGCCCGGTAAGCGTTAGCGCCACCGGGCAATTGAGCCAGAGACAATCACGATTCACTGCACGTTTCAGGAACCATCGCCCATGACACAGACGCTAAGCCAGCTTGAAAACAGCGGCGCTTTCATTGAACGCCACATTGGACCGGACGCCGCACAGCAGCAAGAGATGCTGAATACCGTTGGCGCCGAGTCGTTAAACGCGCTGATCGGCCAGATTGTGCCGAAAGACATTCAGCTTGCCACGCCGCCGCAGGTAGGTGAAGCGGCGACGGAATACGCCGCGCTGGCCGAATTAAAAGCGATTGCCGGTCGCAACAAGCGCTTCACGTCTTACATTGGCATGGGTTATACCGCGGTGCAGCTGCCGCCGGTTATCCTGCGCAATATGCTGGAAAATCCGGGCTGGTACACTGCGTATACGCCTTATCAGCCGGAAGTTTCGCAGGGGCGTCTGGAAGCGCTGCTGAATTTCCAGCAGGTGACGCTGGATCTGACCGGGCTGGATATGGCCTCCGCTTCGTTGCTGGATGAAGCAACCGCTGCCGCAGAAGCGATGGCGATGGCAAAACGCATCAGCAAACTGAAAAACGCCAACCGTTTCTTTGTCGCCTCTGACGTTCACCCGCAAACGCTGGACGTCGTGCGCACCCGCGCGGAGACCTTCGGTTTTGATGTGATCGTCGATGACGCGGAAAAAGTGCTGGATCACCAGGATGTGTTCGGCGTGCTGTTGCAGCAGGTTGGCACCACCGGTGAAGTCCACGACTACAGCGCGCTGATTAGCGAACTGAAGTCACGTAAAGTTATCGTCAGCGTGGCCGCCGATTTTATGGCGCTGGTGTTGCTGACGGCGCCGGGTAAACAGGGCGCGGACATTGTGTTCGGCTCTGCGCAACGCTTCGGCGTACCGATGGGCTACGGCGGCCCACACGCGGCGTTCTTTGCCGCCAAAGATGAATTCAAACGTTCCATGCCGGGCCGTATTATCGGCGTATCGAAAGATGCGGCGGGCAATACCGCACTGCGCATGGCTATGCAGACTCGCGAACAGCATATCCGTCGCGAGAAAGCGAACTCCAATATTTGTACTTCGCAGGTGCTGCTGGCCAACATCGCCAGCCTGTATGCCGTTTATCACGGTCCGGTTGGGCTGAAGCGCATTGCTAATCGCATTCACCGCCTGACCGACATTCTGGCGGCGGGCCTGCAACAAAAAGGGCTGAAACTGCGCCATGCGCATTACTTCGACACCCTGTGCGTAGAGGTGGCCGATAAAGCCGCCGTCCTGGCGCGCGCGGAAGCCGCAGAGATCAACCTGCGCAGCGACATCCACAACGCTGTCGGCATCACGCTGGATGAAACGACAACCCGCGAAAACGTGCTGCAACTGTTCTCTGTACTGCTGGGCGACGACCACGGTCTGAACATTGATACGCTGGATAAAGACGTGGCGCACGATAGCCGCTCTATCCAGGAGAGTATGCTGCGTGATGACGCGATCCTGACGCATCCGGTGTTCAACCGTTACCACAGCGAAACGGAGATGATGCGCTACATGCACTCGCTGGAGCGTAAAGATCTGGCGCTGAACCAGGCAATGATCCCGCTGGGTTCCTGTACCATGAAGCTGAACGCGGCGGCGGAGATGATCCCCATCACCTGGCCGGAATTTGCGGAACTGCATCCGTTCTGCCCGGCAGATCAGGCGGAAGGGTATCATCAGATGATCAACCAGCTTTCTGACTGGCTGGTGAAACTGACGGGCTATGATGCCGTGTGTATGCAGCCGAACTCCGGCGCGCAGGGCGAATACGCGGGCCTGCTGGCGATTCGTCATTATCACGAAAGCCGCAACGACGGTCATCGCGATATCTGTCTGATCCCGGCCTCCGCTCACGGCACCAACCCGGCTTCCGCACAGATGGCGGGTATGCAGGTGGTGGTGGTCGCATGCGATAAGAACGGCAACATCGATCTGGCGGATCTGCGCGCTAAAGCCGAGCAGGCGGGTGACAATCTCTCTTGCATCATGGTGACTTACCCATCCACCCACGGCGTGTACGAAGAAACCATTCGTGAGGTGTGCGAGATCGTGCATCAGTTCGGCGGCCAGGTATACCTCGATGGCGCAAACATGAACGCGCAGGTTGGCATTACCTCTCCGGGCTTCATCGGCGCGGATGTTTCACACCTCAACCTGCATAAAACCTTCTGCATTCCGCACGGCGGCGGCGGCCCGGGTATGGGGCCGATCGGCGTGAAATCACATCTGGCGCCGTTTGTTCCGGGTCACAGCGTGGTGCAGATCGAAGGGATGCTGACCCGTCAGGGCGCGGTGTCCGCCGCACCGTTCGGCAGCGCATCCATTCTGCCGATCAGCTGGATGTACATCCGCATGATGGGCGCGGAAGGGCTGAAGCAGGCGAGCCAGGTGGCGATTCTGAACGCCAACTATATCGCCAGCCGCCTGAAAGACGCGTATCCGGTGCTGTATACCGGTCGCGATGGCCGCGTGGCGCACGAGTGTATTCTCGACATCCGCCCGCTGAAAGAAGAAACCGGCATCAGCGAGCTGGATATTGCCAAGCGTTTGATCGACTACGGCTTCCACGCGCCGACCATGTCGTTCCCGGTGGCGGGAACGTTGATGGTTGAACCGACGGAATCTGAAAGCAAGATGGAGCTGGATCGCTTTATCAATGCGATGCTGGCGATTCGCGCGGAAATCGATCGCGTGAAAGCCGGTGAGTGGCCGCTGGAGGATAACCCGCTGGTTAACGCGCCGCATACGCAGAATGAGCTGGTCGCGGAGTGGAACCACGGATACAGCCGTGAAGTCGCGGTGTTCCCGGCGGGGGTAGCGAACAAGTACTGGCCGACCGTGAAACGCCTTGATGACGTTTACGGCGACCGTAATCTGTTCTGCTCCTGCGTACCGATGAGCGAATATCAGTAATCTCTCTGCCATGCTGTAGGCCGGGTAAGCGCAAGCGCTACCCGGCTTTTTTTATTCGGAGACAGAACTTGTCGGCCGGATAAGGTATTAGCCGCCATCCGGCAAAAAATTACAGCTTCTCGCCGTTGCTGGCGATAACCTCTTTATACCAGGTAAAACTTTTCTTCCGCGAGCGCGACATATCGCCGCTACCGTCGTCATGCTTATTCACGTAAATAAAACCGTAACGCTTGCTGTATTGTCCGGTCGTGAATGACACGCAGTCGATGCAGCCCCACGGCGTATAGCCCATCAGATCCACGCCATCATACGTCACCGCTTTCATCATCTCTTCTACGTGAGCACGCAGATAGTCGATGCGGTAATCGTCGTTGATGCTGCCGTCTTCTTCCACTTTGTCGTAGGCGCCAAACCCATTTTCCACAATAAACAGCGGTTTCTGATAGCGTTCATACAGCTCGCACAGGGAATAACGCAGGCCGACCGGGTCAATTTGCCAGCCCCAGTCGGAAGCTTTGACGTGCGGATTCGGCACGCTGCCCTCGAAGCCGGAAATGGCATCGCCGCTACCGCCTTCCGCTTTTACTGCGTTAGTCATGTAATAGCTGAAGCCAAGGTAATCGCAGGTGCCTTCGCGCAGAATCTCCGCGTCGCCAGCGTCCATGTTGATGTTAAAGCCGCGACGTTCCCATTCGTTCAGTACATAAGACGGGTAGTAGCCGCGTAGCTGAACGTCGGTAAACACATAGCGCTCACGCATGGATTCCTGCGCGAACATGACATCTTCCGGCTTACAGGAAAACGGATAGAGCGCGACCATCGCCAGCATACAGCCGACCTTCATCTCCGGGTTGATGCGGCGTGCCGCCTTCACCGCCAGCGCGCTGGCGACGAACTGGTGATGCAGCACCTGATACATGGTTTCTTCCGGGTTTTCATGCTCGGTATACACCACGCCAGAACAGCAGTAGCCAAACAGTGGCGCGCGCCAGTTGCGCTGGTTGTTGATCTCGTTGAAGGTCATCCAGTATTTGACTTTGTGCTTGTAGCGCTCAAATACCACCTCCGCGAAGCGGACGAAGAAATCCACCACTTTACGGTTGGTCCAGCCGCCGTATTGCTGTACCAGATGCAGCGGCATTTCAAAGTGGGAGAGGGTGATGACCGGTTCGATGTTGTATCTGAGCAACTCATCGAACATATCATCGTAGAATTTCAGCCCTTCTTCGTTCGGTTGCGTCTCGTCACCCTGCGGGAAAATGCGGGTCCAGGCGATGGAGGTGCGAAAGCATTTAAACCCCATCTCGGCGAACAGCTTAATGTCTTCTTTATAGTGACCGTAAAAATCGACCGCTTCATGGTTCGGATAATATTTACCCGCTACGACTTGTCGGGTGATTTCACGCGGTACGCCATGCGCTCCGCCGGTCAGCACATCACAGATGCTCGGCCCTTTGCCGCCTTTGTTCCAGCCGCCTTCAACCTGATGAGCGGCAACTGCGCCGCCCCATAAGAAATCTTTTGGTAAGGTGAGTTTTTTCATTGTTGCTCAATCTCAAATTAATACAATCTGATTTTGAGTCTAACAAAGGAAGGCAAAAAGTCACGATATAACAAAATAGCGCTGGTGTAATTTGTTACGCCCAAAAAACAATTTGTTTTTTTACGCTAATTTTTTCGCCAGCTTACGGCCTAATGATTCAAGAATATAGATAACGGGGATCTGCGTTGTAATATCATAAACGCCAGCAATACGGGTTTGTGGTACATGCCAGGAGAGATTAAAATCGGCCAGCTTTGCCAGCGCCGAATGTTCATGGCTGGTAATCGACAGCACTTTGCAGTTGTGCAGGCTGAACTGGCTGGCAAAGCGCAGGATCTCCGTAGTCTCTCCCGATACTGAAAGCACAATCGCCAGCGCGTTTTTTGCCATATCGTTGGTGACCGGAAAATAAGGATCATCAATATGATTACTGAATTTCCCGACGTTAGAGAAAAAACGTGCGCCATATTTTGCCAGCGCGCCGGAAGTTCCTGCGCCGACAAATATAATACGTTCGGAAGATAAAATGATATCGACAGCCTGATCGAGTAATTTATCAAACTCATCGTTATTGACGCTTTTAAAGAAACTGATAATTTCGCTGGCGCCAAAATTAGCCTGTTGCGGCTCATCCTGCTCTAAATATAATTTAAAGCGCACGCGGAATTCAGAGTAGCCGTCACAGTGAAGTTTGCGACAAAAGCGCAGTACGGTGGTGGTGGAAACGCCCACGGCATCAGCCAGTTCGCGAATGGTCATGTACATGACTTTGTCACGGTTTTTGATGACATAGTTGTAGACCAGCATCTCAAGATTGTTGAGACTGGCGATGGCAGCGTGGGAGAACATACTCACAATGGCAAAACTCACTCATCAGACTTCATCTACAGGGAATAATAACATGCAGCCAAATGACATCACTTTTTTTCAGCGTTTCCAGGATGACATTCTGGCCGGACGCAAAACTATCACCATTCGTGACGAGTCCGAATCACACTTCAAAGCCGGGGATATTCTACGGGTTGGACGCTTCGAAGATGAGGGTTACTTCTGCACAATTGAGGTTGTTGGCACTTCAACCGTCACGCTGGAGACGCTGACGGAAAAACATGCCCGGCAGGAAAACATGACGCTTGAAGAACTTAAACATGTGATTGCCGGGATTTACCCGGATCAGACGCAATTTTATGTGATTGATTTTAAATGCCTTTGATTTTAATGAACAACTGTTAGTTGAAAAATAAGTTTCAACATCATGATTTACAAGGATTAATATTAAGTTGATATTTATTTTAGCTAACAGGTGTTCACTGGAACCATTCTCAGTTACGCTAGGTACGCTATCACGATTGTGAACGTTCTTTGGAGTAAGCTATGGTGCAGAAACCATTAATCGCACAGGGATATTCGCTGGCAGAGGAAATTGCCAATAGCATCAGCCACGGTATTGGGTTGGTGTTTGGTATTGTCGGTCTGGTGCTGTTACTGGTTCAGGCGGTAGACGCGAATGCCAGTGCAACGGCCATTACCAGCTACAGCCTGTACGGCGGCAGCATGATCCTGCTGTTTCTTGCTTCAACCCTCTACCACGCGATTCCGCATCAGCGGGCGAAGATCTGGCTGAAAAAATTCGACCACTGCGCTATCTATCTGCTGATTGCCGGAACCTATACGCCGTTTTTGCTGGTGGGGCTGGATTCGCCGCTGGCGCGTGGGCTGATGATTGTCATCTGGAGCCTGGCGCTGCTCGGTATTTTATTCAAGCTGACTATTGCCCACCGGTTTAAGGTTCTCTCGCTGGTAACGTATTTAACGATGGGGTGGCTGTCGCTGATTGTAGTTTATCAACTGGCGATCAAACTGGCGGCGGGAGGCGTGACGCTGCTGGCGGTCGGCGGCGTGGTCTATTCGCTAGGCGTGATTTTCTACGTCTGCAAACGCATTCCCTATAACCATGCAATCTGGCACGGGTTCGTGCTGGGCGGCAGCGTGTGCCACTTTCTGGCGATCTATCTGTACGTAGGGCAGGTCTGACACACTGTTGCCGGATAGCGGCTACGCCTTATCCGGCCTACGAGGGATGGGGCCTGAAACCCAACTGCCGGATGGCGGCTAATACCTTATCCGGCCTACATGGCGCACTGAACCGTAGGCCTTAAAGCTGCGCGCCATCAGGCGTATTTTTTTACTCTTCCAGCGAATAGGGCAGCGGTACGATGTGCAGGGTATTCGCATCATCGCGTACGCGAAATACGCTGTCAGCTTCCATATCGTTGTTCATGACCACCTGCACCAGAACCTGGCCGTCATCCAGTTGCACTGCCGCAAGAACGGTGCCGGTACGACGCCAGTTCTCACCCATCTGCAACTCCAGATCTTCTCCGGCTTCCGGTACGCGGCTGGCTTTACCTGCCAGAGACCAGAGCGCGCGTTTGTTCGCACCGCGGAATTTTGCCCGGGCGACCATCTCCTGCCCGCTGTAGCAGCCTTTCTTAAAGCTGATGCCGCCCAGCGCCTGTAGGTTGGTTGCCTGCGGTATAAATTGCCCGCTGTTCGCGGAGTCAATGACCGGAATGCCCGCTTCAATATCCAGCGCCAGCCACTGCTGGCTGTTGTTCAGCGCCGCTTCGCCACGCAGTTTTTCAGTCAGGGATTCAGCCGTGGCGACATCCGTAATCAGCAGAAAACGTTCCGCCGGATGTTCAAACCAAAGCAGGGTGGACGCCCCTTCGCTCACGACCTGTTTTTCGCTGTTCGGTAACTCGCTAAAGATATTCGCCAGCGCTGCGCGAGCCTGAAAACCAGCGATACCGAGCAGAACACGCTCATCGTCAGGCACGATCGCGACTTTAGAGAACACGGCGTATTTTTTCAGCTCGGTCAGTTGGGCCTCGCGCAGACTGCGGCGTTCAATCCAGGCAAAACCGTCGCCGTCGCGGAACAGACGCAGGTTGCTCCACATCTTCCCTTTTGCATCGCAATGGGCGACCAGTAAGTGTTGCTGTTCGGTAAGCTGGTTGACGTCCGCAGTAACCTGACCTTGCATATACTTCTCGCTGTCGGCGCCGGTGATCGAGGCCAGCGCCCAGTCATCGAGAGTGATCAGCGTCAGAGGCAAACGGGCTGACGCGGACGGTTGACGAGGAGGAAAAGGTGTAAAAGCCATAATAATGTCCTGATTTGCTTAACGCAGTAATAGTGACTAATGGTAAAAGAGCTATAGCCCATTGCAAGCGGTTTAAACATCCCATTTGTGCCTTATCGCCCGCTTTGCGAGGCGCGATGCAAAATCGATGAACCCTTTGACTTAATGTGGTTTTATTTGCCGATCATGCTTCCGTTTATGGAGATTCCCGTAAAAGAACATGAAAAACACGTTACAATAGCCGGGTACTTCATTTTCGCGAGACAGGAAGAAGAACATGGATATTAATAACAAAGCACGTATTCATTGGGCATGCCGTCGCGGTATGCGTGAGCTCGACATTTCCATCATGCCGTTTTTCGAACATGAGTACGATAACTTAAGCGATGAAGAAAAATGCATCTTTGTTCGTTTGCTGGAATGCGACGATCCTGATTTATTTAACTGGTTGATGAACCACGGTAAACCGGGGGATGCAGAACTGGAACAAATGGTGCAACTCATCCAGACACGGAATCGGGAACGTGGTCCTGTGGCAATCTGATTTACGCGTCTCCTGGCGCGCACAATGGCTCTCTTTGCTCATTCATGGGCTTGTCGCCGCATTGGTTTTATTGATGCCCTGGCCATTGAGCTACACGCCGCTCTGGCTGATATTGCTTTCGCTGGTGGTGTTCGACTGTGTGCGCAGTCAGCGGCGGATTAATACCCGACAGGGCGAAATTAAATTGCTGATGGATGGGCGTTTACGTTGGCAAGGGCAAGACTGGACGATTCAGGGCCCGCCCTGGATGCTTAAAACCGGCATGATGCTGCGTTTGCGCGCCGACAGCGGGAAGCGTCAGCACTTGTGGCTGGCGGCAGACAGCATGGATGACGCCGAGTGGCGGGATTTACGGCGGTTAATGTTGCAACAGGTGACGCAGGGGTAACGCCAACGAAGGCCTGATGGCGCGCAGCTTTAAGGCCTACGGTTCGGTGCGCCATGCAGGCCGGACAGGGCGTTCACGCCGCTACCCGGCAAAACGGTCAGCAGGAATAGTGCTCTGCCATCTCACCGAGAATTTGCTCGCACCAGGCCTGGATGCGCTCATCGCTGAGATCGTACTGGTTGGTTTCATCCAGCGCCAGGCCGACAAAAAGTTGCCCATCGGCAATGACCGGTTTCGGACTGGTGAACTCATAGCCTTCGGTAGGCCAGTAGCCGACAAATTTAACGCCTTTGGTGACAAGTTTATCATGCAGCATACCCAGCGCATCCAGGAACCACTCGCCGTAGCCCAACTGGTCGCCCATGCCGTAGAGCGCGACAATTTTGCCTTCCAGCTTGAGATCGTCCAGTTGATTCCAGACGGCTTCCCAGTCTTCCTGTATTTCACCAAAATCCCAGGTCGGAATGCCTAAAATGAGCACATCGTACTGCTCCATTAAGGTCGGAGAGTCATCCTTGAGGTTGTGTAATGTGACCAGTTCCGGGCCAATAATGTCGCGAATTTTTTCCGCTGCCATTTCGGTATAGCAGGTGCTGGAACCATAAAAAAGGCCGATATTCATGACGTACTGCTCTCGATTCTTGCGATGACGATGCGGCTAGTGTACCAGAAAGGCGTCGGCTTCAGGCATAATGGCGTTGATTTAACACGCAGAGGGGCCCGAGATGGATAAGGATCTGGCGCGTATCGAGCAGTTTCTCGATGCCCTGTGGCTGGAGCGTAATCTGGCGGAAAATACGCTGAGCGCGTATCGGCGCGACTTGTCGATGGTGGTCGAATGGTTGCATCATCGTGGAAAAACGCTGGCGACGGTGCAGAGCGATGATTTACAAACGCTGCTGGCGGAACGTATGGATGGCGGGTATAAAGCCACCAGTTCCGCACGGTTGTTGAGCGCCACGCGGCGCTTCTTTCAGCATCTGTACCGTGAAAAATTTCGTGAGGACGATCCGAGCGCGCAGCTCGCGTCGCCCAAACTTCCGCAGCGTTTGCCAAAAGATCTCAGCGAAGCACAAGTTGAGAGATTATTACAGTCGCCAGTTGTTGACCAACCGCTGGAATTACGCGACAAAGCAATGCTGGAAGTGCTGTATGCGACGGGCCTGCGCGTTTCTGAGCTGGTCGGGCTGACCATGAGCGATATCAGCCTGCGCCAGGGCGTCGTGCGGGTTATCGGTAAAGGCAATAAAGAACGTCTGGTGCCGTTGGGTGAAGAGGCGGTGTACTGGCTGGAGACGTATCTGGAGCACGGGCGCCCGTGGCTGTTGAACGGCGTGTCGATTGACGTTTTATTTCCCAGCCAGCGGGCGCAACAAATGACGCGTCAGACCTTCTGGCACCGCATTAAACACTATGCCGTGCTGGCGGGAATCGACAGCGAAAAGCTGTCGCCGCACGTTTTGCGTCACGCTTTCGCCACCCATTTGCTGAATCATGGCGCTGACTTACGCGTTGTACAGATGCTGCTTGGGCATAGCGATCTCTCGACCACACAAATTTATACTCATGTCGCAACGGAGCGCTTGCGTCAACTTCATCAACAGCATCACCCGCGAGCGTGAGTGCTGACAGGAAAGGATAGGTTATGAAAAAACGTTTTATGATGTTCACCCTGCTGGCAGCGGCATTTTCGGGAATGGTCCATGCGGACGATGCAGCCATTCACCAGTCGCTGACTAAGCTGGGCGTGCAGAGCACGGAAATTCAACCCGCGCCGGTTGCAGGCATGAAAACCGTGCTGACCAACAGCGGCGTGCTGTACGTCACCGACGATGGCAAGCATATTATTCAGGGGCCGATGTATGACGTCAGCGGCGCGTCGCCGGTAAATGTCACCAATCAGTTGCTAATGAAACACCTGAATGCGCTGGAAAAAGAGATGATTGTTTACAAAGCGCCGCAGGAAAAACACGTCATCACCATCTTTACCGACATCACCTGCGGCTACTGTCACAAGCTGCATGAAGAGATGAAAGACTACAACGCGCTGGGGATTACCGTGCGTTATCTGGCCTTCCCGCGCCAGGGGCTGGAAAGCCAGGCCGAGCAGGATATGAAGTCCATCTGGTGCGCGAAAGATCGAAACAAAGCCTTTGATGACGCGATGGCGGGCAAAGGCGTGAAAGCCGCCACCTGCGATATCGATATCGCCAATCATTATGCGCTGGGCGTGCAGTTCGGCGTGAGCGGCACGCCAGCGATTGTGCTGAGCAACGGCTATGTGGTGCCTGGCTATCAGGGGCCGAAAGAGATGAAGGCGTTCCTTGACGCGCACCAGAAACAGACCAGCGGTAAATAATTCGCGTGAAACAACAGATACAACTTCGTCGGCGTGAGGCCGACGAGACAGCTGAGCTGCCTGCTGACCTGCCGCCGCTGCTGCGCCGTTTATACGCCAGCCGGGGCGTACGCAGCGCGCAGGAGCTGGAGCGCAGCGTAAAAGGGATGCTGCCGTGGCAGCAGCTTAGCGGCGTCGAAAAGGCGGTTGAGATCCTCTATAACGCGTTTCGCGAGGGGACTCGCATCGTCGTCGTGGGCGATTTTGACGCGGATGGCGCCACCAGTACGGCGCTTAGCGTCCTCGGTATGCGTTCGCTGGGCTGTAACAATATCAGCTACCTGGTGCCAAACCGTTTTGAAGACGGCTACGGATTAAGCCCGGAAGTGGTCGATCAGGCGCATGCTCGCGGCGCGCAGCTGATTGTGACGGTGGATAATGGTATCTCTTCTCATGCCGGTGTGGAACATGCCAGAGCGTTGGGGATTCCGGTGGTGGTGACCGATCACCACCTGCCGGGCGATACGCTACCTGACGCAGAAGCCATCATTAACCCGAATCTGCGAGATTGCGATTTCCCGTCGAAGTCGCTGGCAGGCGTTGGCGTGGCGTTTTATCTGATGCTGGCGCTGCGCACTTTCCTGCGTGATAAAGGCTGGTTTGATGAGCGTGGCATTACGCCGCCGAATCTGGCGGAACTGCTCGACCTGGTCGCGTTAGGCACGGTGGCGGACGTGGTGCCGCTGGACGCCAATAACCGCATCCTGACGTGGCAGGGGTTGAGCCGTATCCGCGCCGGGAAATGTCGCCCAGGCATTAAGGCGCTGCTTGAGGTGTCGAACCGCGATCCGCAGAAGCTGGCGGCCAGCGATTTAGGCTTTGCGCTGGGGCCGCGTCTGAATGCCGCAGGGCGGCTGGATGATATGTCCGTCGGCGTGGCGTTGCTGCTGTGTGATAACATCGGCGAAGCGCGGGTGCTGGCGAATGAACTGGATGCGCTGAACCAGACGCGTAAAGAGATCGAACAGGGGATGCAGGCGGAAGCGCTGACCCTGTGCGAGAAACTGGAACGCAGCCGTGAAACGCTGCCTGGCGGCCTGGCGATGTACCATCCAGAATGGCATCAGGGCGTGGTCGGCATTCTGGCTTCGCGCATTAAAGAGCGCTTCCATCGCCCGGTGATTGCCTTTGCGCCCGCCGGTGACGGTACGCTGAAAGGTTCCGGTCGTTCCATTCAGGGGCTGCATATGCGCGATGCGCTGGAGCGTCTGGATACGCTGTTTCCGGGGATGATGCTCAAATTCGGCGGCCATGCGATGGCGGCAGGATTGTCGCTGGAAGAGGCGCAGTTTGAACATTTCCAGCAGCGTTTTGGCGAGCTGGTGACCGAATGGCTCGACCCATCTCTGCTACAGGGCGAAGTGGTTTCTGATGGCCCGCTGAGCGTGGCTGAGATGACGATGGAAGTGGCGCAACTGCTGCGTGACGCAGGGCCGTGGGGGCAGATGTTCCCGGAACCGCTGTTTGACGGACGTTTTCGCCTGTTGCAGCAGCGGCTGGTCGGCGAACGCCACCTGAAAGTGATGGTCGAACCGGTTGGCGGCGGCCCGCTGCTGGACGGCATTGCGTTTAACGTTGATACCGCCTGCTGGCCGGATAACGGCGTACGCGAAGTTCAGCTTGCCTATAAGCTGGATATCAACGAGTTCCGCGGCAACCGTAGCCTACAGCTGATCATTGATCACCTCTGGCCAAATTGACAACAGTATATTAATGAGAGCGCGAATCCGGTAGAATTCCGCTCTTATCACTGCATTTTGACTAGTCCAATAAAAGAAATCAGACCATGTTTGAAATTAACCCGGTAAATAACCGCATTCAGGACCTCACGGAACGCTCTGACGTTCTTAGGGGGTATCTTTGACTACGATGCCAAGAAAGAGCGTCTGGAAGAAGTAAACGCCGAGCTGGAACAGCCGGATGTCTGGAACGAACCCGAACGCGCGCAGGCGCTGGGCAAAGAGCGTTCCTCCCTTGAAGCGATTGTCGACACCCTCGACCAAATGACTCAGGGTCTGGAAGATGTTTCCGGGCTGCTGGAGCTGGCTGTAGAAGCCGACGACGAAGAAACCTTTAACGAAGCCGTAGCTGAACTCGATACGCTGGAAGAAAAGCTGGCGCAGCTGGAATTCCGTCGTATGTTCTCCGGTGAGTATGACAGCGCGGATTGCTACCTCGATATTCAGGCAGGTTCCGGCGGTACTGAAGCGCAGGACTGGGCAAGCATGCTGGAGCGTATGTATCTGCGCTGGGCAGAAGCGCGCGGCTTTAAAACCGAAATTATTGAAGAGTCTGAAGGTGAAGTCGCGGGGATCAAATCCGTCACCATCAAGATTTCCGGCGAATACGCCTATGGCTGGCTGCGTACCGAAACCGGCGTTCATCGCCTGGTGCGTAAGAGCCCGTTCGATTCCGGCGGTCGTCGTCATACCTCGTTCAGCTCCGCGTTCGTCTACCCGGAAGTTGACGATGATATTGATATCGAAATCAACCCGGCAGACCTGCGTATCGACGTTTATCGCGCATCCGGCGCGGGCGGTCAGCACGTTAACCGTACAGAATCTGCGGTACGTATTACGCACATCCCGACCGGGATTGTGACGCAGTGCCAGAACGACCGTTCCCAGCACAAAAACAAAGACCAGGCCATGAAGCAGATGAAAGCGAAGCTTTATGAACTGGAGATGCAGAAGAAAAATGCCGAGAAACAGGCGATGGAAGATAACAAATCCGACATCGGCTGGGGTAGCCAGATTCGTTCTTATGTCCTTGATGACTCCCGCATTAAAGACTTGCGTACCGGGGTTGAGACCCGCAACACGCAGGCGGTGCTGGATGGCAGCCTGGATCAATTTATCGAAGCAAGTTTGAAAGCAGGGTTATGAGGAACCAACATGTCTGAACAACACGCACAGGGCGCTGACGCGGTAACCGATCTTAACAACGAACTGAAAACGCGCCGCGAGAAGCTGGCTAGCCTGCGCGAGCAGGGTATCCCGTTCCCGAATGATTTCCGTCGCGATCACACCTCAGACCAACTGCACGCTGACTTCGACGCGAAAGAGAACGAAGAACTGGAAGCGCTGAACATCGAAGTGTCCGTTGCGGGCCGTATGATGACCCGTCGTATTATGGGTAAAGCGTCTTTCGTTACGTTGCAGGATGTCGGCGGCCGTATTCAGCTGTACGTTGCCCGTGACGATCTGCCGGAAGGCGTTTACAACGAGCAGTTCAAAAAATGGGATCTGGGCGATATCCTCGGCGCGAAAGGGAAGCTGTTCAAGACCAAAACCGGTGAGCTGTCCATCCACTGCACCGAACTGCGTCTGCTGACCAAAGCGTTGCGTCCGCTGCCGGATAAATTCCACGGCTTGCAGGATCAGGAAGCGCGCTATCGCCAGCGTTACCTGGATCTCATCTCTAACGATGAATCCCGTAACACCTTTAAAGTCCGTTCACAGATTATGGCGGGTATTCGTCAGTTCATGGTGGGCCGCGGCTTTATGGAAGTAGAAACCCCGATGATGCAGGTGATTCCTGGCGGTGCGGCAGCACGTCCGTTTATCACCCATCACAACGCGCTGGATCTGGACATGTACCTGCGTATCGCGCCGGAACTGTACCTGAAGCGTCTGGTGGTTGGCGGCTTCGAGCGTGTGTTCGAAATCAACCGTAACTTCCGTAACGAAGGGATCTCCGTTCGTCATAACCCAGAGTTCACCATGATGGAACTCTATATGGCGTATGCGGACTATAAAGACCTGATCGAACTGACCGAATCGCTGTTCCGTACGCTGGCGCAGGATATCCTGGGCAAAACTGAAGTGCCTTACGGCGATGAAGTGTTCGACTTCGGCAAGCCGTTCGAAAAACTGACCATGCGCGAGGCTATCAAGAAATACCGTCCTGAAACGGATATGGCCGATCTGGATAACTTCGACTCCGCCAAAGCGATCGCTGAATCTATCGGCATCAAGGTTGAGAAAAGCTGGGGCCTGGGCCGCATCGTAACTGAGATCTTCGAAGAAGTGGCGGAAGCGCACCTGATTCAGCCGACCTTCATCACCGAATATCCGGCAGAGGTTTCTCCGCTGGCGCGCCGTAACGACGTGAACCCGGAGATCACCGACCGCTTTGAATTCTTCATCGGCGGCCGTGAAATCGGTAACGGCTTTAGCGAGCTGAACGATGCAGAAGATCAGGCGCAGCGTTTCCAGGATCAGGTTAACGCGAAAGAAGCCGGTGACGACGAAGCGATGTTCTACGACGAAGACTACGTTACCGCTCTGGAGCACGGCCTGCCGCCGACAGCGGGTCTGGGAATTGGTATCGACCGCATGGTAATGCTGTTCACCAACAGCCACACCATCCGCGACGTGATTCTGTTCCCGGCGATGCGTCCGGTAAAATAAGACGTGAGATGCCGGATGGCGGCTTCGCCTTATCCGGCCTACGTTTTGCATCTCTGTAGGCCCGGTAAGCGTAGCGCCACCGGGCACAAAGCCAGTAAATTAACCCTGGTTATACTCCCGCAACAACTCACGCGCCTTGTCGTCATACGCCTGCAATACCATCCACGGACTGAACGCCCAAGGCGCCGCGCTCAATGCTTGCAGTACGGTTTCCAGGCCGCTCCACTGGTAGTCCATCACTTCATCCGGGTTTACCTGTAGCGCACTGGTCACCTGCGCGGCGTATACCGGACAGACCTCATTTTCCACGATGCCATTCGGGTCAGTTGCCCGATAGCGAAAATCTGGATAGACGGGCGTCAGGTTGGTAATTTCGACGCCAAGCTCAAAACGGCTGCGTCGGATAATTGCCGCTTCAGTGCTTTCTCCCTGCTGTGGGTGTCCGCATACTGAGTTGGTCCAGACTCCCGGCCACGCTTTTTTACTGAGCGAGCGGCGAGTGACCAGCAATTGCCCCTGCGCGTTAAACAACCAGCATGAGAAGGCGAGATGTAAAAGGGTATCAGAGGTATGAGCCGCATATTTCTCCAGTATGCCGTCAGGATTACCCTGCTCATCCAGCAATATGACATGTTCCCCGGTCATAAAAACTCCTGAATATGAAAATAGCCGCATACTGCTGCAAGCCATATACTCTGGCAACTAGCGTAGTCTATATAGGGTGGAAAGGCATTACCAAAAGTAGCGGTGGCAAGAAGGAGATATCGTGACACCGATGGCAATACATTGGGCATCTGGCTTTTGGCTGCTATGATAAGGCGTTTGAAATGTTGCGAGGAATAGTTTTGAGTGCAGGACGCCTGAACAACAAGAGCCTGAGTATTGTGATGCTGCTTTGTGCAGGCTTGCTTTTAGCGGGCTGCTCCAGCAATCAATCTTCTGATTCGGGTTCCGTCTATACCGTTAAGCGGGGAGATACGCTCTACCGCATTTCGCGCACGACGGGAACCAGCGTGAAAGAACTTGCCCGCCTGAACGGTATTTCCCCGCCTTACACCATTGAGGTCGGGCAAAAACTGAAACTGGGCGGCGGGGCGAAGCGTTCCGGTTCATCGCGTGCGACCACGGCGAAATCCTCTACGAAAACGGCGGCAGTCAGACCATCCTCTTCTGTGCCG
The DNA here is from genome assembly GCF_005406305.1 of Citrobacter sp. TBCP-5362. NCBI lineage: Bacteria > Pseudomonadati > Pseudomonadota > Gammaproteobacteria > Enterobacterales > Enterobacteriaceae > Citrobacter > Citrobacter sp. TBCP-5362. The sequence goes on from NZ_CP040234.1 coordinate 834,708, forward strand.
CAATCTTCCTGGCCTCCGGTAGGGCAACGTTGCTGGCGCTGGCCTGCCAGCGGCAAAGTCATTTTGCCTTATTCAACGGCGGAAGGCGGCAACAAAGGCATTGATATTTCCGCCGCGCGCGGCACGCCGATTTATGCGGCAGGGGCAGGGAAGGTGGTCTATGTTGGCAACCAGTTACGCGGTTACGGGAACCTCATCATGATTAAACATAATGAGGATTACATCACCGCTTATGCCCACAACGACACGCTGTTAGTTAACAACGGGCAGAGCGTAAAAGCCGGGCAGAAAATTGCCACAATGGGGAGCACTGATGCGGATTCCGTTCGCTTGCACTTCCAGATTCGCTACCGCGCAACAGCGATTGATCCACTGCGTTATTTACCGCCGCAGGGGAGCAAACCAAAATGCTGACGGTGAATTAATCGCCAGTCAGTGAGCAAGCACCTTGTCAATAAGAGCGTAAGGTTTATAATGCCTTACGCATCTCGAAGCGGGCGTAGTTCAATGGTAGAACGAGAGCTTCCCAAGCTCTATACGAGGGTTCGATTCCCTTCGCCCGCTCCAGATCTCTCCCCTTGTGGCAAAACTTCTATAAAACTCGTTTTTCTTTCAACAATTTACTTAACATAAGCTGTCGTGATCGTTCTACCATTGAACGACGAAGTACCAACAAGAGGTATATTGTCTCTTACACCAGACTGATCACACGCATTCAAGCCCGATGTGCGGCCTTATGAGCCACGTAAACAGGTTTAGTACCTACAAACGACATGTAGGCTCTATCAGCGTTTCAGCCACGCTCCCGCAAGGGTACACGGTTATTCTGATAAGGTGTGATCCCTCTAACAGTCTGATGAAGTCGCTACGCTTGTTGCTGTATCACTAACGGGGCTTTATGGCTGCTATTGTCTGAAAATCAGAGGCTTCTCGGAAGAAAACCTTCCTATGTCCAATTGCTTAGGAGTACGATAAGCCAACAAATCATTATAGATAAAAGGGTTATCTGTGGCTCTACATGGAAAGTTCGTAATTAATGATGCGTACTACTCCCCTTTATCGTTTCCTGGTGTAGGCACGTTTTTAGCTTTCTCTGGTAATGGTGCTTACCGTAACCGTGGGGCATGTGGAATGATCCCCAAAGAGGGGCCAGTACCAGCGGGTAAATACTGGATTGTTGACCGCCCTCAAGGTGGACTCAAGTCACAGCTAAACGCAGGGGTGAGAGACATTTATAATCACTTCGCCAGTGGCGCAACATTCAAACATTCCGAATGGTTCGCATTATGGCGTGATGATTGGGGGAACGACGATTACACATGGATTGAGAACGTTAAGCGTGGCAATTTCCGTTTGCATCCAGGCGTACTATCAGAAGGTTGTATCACTCTCCCACATGATTCTGATTTTGCCATGTTGCGTAATGCTCTGTTGAGAACCCGAAAAATAGATGTTCCTTGCATGAGGAAGCTACAGGCATACGGCACGATTGAGGTGATCGCCAATGGCAAAACATGCCCTTAGTTTGTTCATCAAGATAGTGCTGTTCGCTGTTGTTATGCTGATCGTTGCTAAAATGGTTCCGTATGAGGGATTAGTTAATTCTATTACGGGGCTTTTCGATTTCCAGAGTGCCGACAAGTTTACCCGCTTCATTTTGGGTGAACCTGATTTAGAAGTTTGGGAATCGTTAGGCGACTATTTTAGCATCTTAATTAACACATTAATCAGCGTACCTGTCATGAGTGCCATTATCACGGCGTACAGTGGCGTGACACACAAAGTTAGTCCAGCAGGTATCCCCAGAGAGTGGGGCAGTTCTACGTTGCGGCGGTTAGCTAAAATCTTCGGGTTTACCTTCCTGTTTTGGGCGTTGTTTCGCTTGCTGCCTTATCAGTCTTTATTCCCAGATCAAACGTATTCAAATTTCACAATGGCGGCGATTGTGGGCTTTCAGTTGCTCTTAACGATTGTTTGCTACTGGTTCATCACGAAGAAAATCACAACTAAAAGGCGTTTGTAAAATGCCTATTCCGGCTTACATGTGGCTTAAAGACGATGGCGGCGCAGACATTAAAGGATCTGTAGACGTTCAGGATCGTGAGGGGAGTATAGAAATTGTTGGCTTTAGTCATGGTCTGAACATTCCAGTAGACAGTGCCAACGGTAAGATCACTGGCAAGCGTTCACATTCTCCGATGATGATTGAAAAGGAGTTTGATAGCTCCAGCCCGTATCTATACAAAGCCGTTGCCACTGGTCAAACGTTGAAAAGTGCGGAGATTCGCTGGTATCGAATTAACCATGCAGGACAAGAAGAGTGTTACTTCGTCATGACCATTGAGGGCGTGAAAGTGACGGGCATTAATCCAGGGATGCCAAACGCTAAAATGGCAGGGAACTCGCAGATCAACCACATGGAATCTGTTTCCCTGATGTATGACAAAATCACCTGGCGTTATGTTGATGGTAATGTCCAGTATACGGACGATTGGAACGTAAGAGCGTAACATGCACCAAGTTTTTGTTAATAAATCCATGGGATTACGAGATCTTTGGAACGGGGGTGATTTCCCTTCGCCCGCTCCAGCTTCAAGTTTCCTGAACTCCGCATTCAACTCCCAACAGGATTAACTGCCCGCTATTATGGCGTCCGTGCCAGTAGTGCGGTCATTAACAGTCGTATCAACAATCTTCAATAATCAGATATACCGCCTTAACCGGGCCATGCACGCCGACCACCTTGATCAGTTCGATATCCGCCGTTGAGCTGGGTCCACTGATGATGTTAATACACGATGGCATGCGTTCACCGGCCTGCGATTTCTGATGCAGTTTTTCCGCCAGTTGTGCCACGCGCGGCAGAATGGTGCTCTTGCGTAGCACGAAAATCGAGGACTCCGGCAGCAGGCTTAATGAACGCCCGCGCTCAGGCGCGGAAAACAGCACCACACCGCCCGATTCCGTTAAGCCATATTCGGCATACACTACGCCGACTTTCGCTTGTTCGGCCTGGGTAACATTTTCTGCTCCCCGGGCCGGGGCCCAGACCACGGCGTTGCATTCCTGCTGCAAGCGTTCGGTGATGCCCAGTTCAACCAGCCGACTGTCGCCGCTGAGCACCACCGATTTATGTCCCAGTTCTTCACACAGGCGTAACGCCGCTTCCGGCGCCTGCGCTTCGCTGGTCAGTTCGCAGCGTACCAGCATGACATCGCTCGCAAACTGGATAAACGCGTCGCAGCGCTGCTGCTGGCTAAGTTCGGTCAGTCGCTCGTTCGCATAGTTGTTAACCGGCAGCGTATCTGCCTGCGGTTCGAATCGCAGCGGGCGGCCCAGCGCCTGGGCGATGGTGTTTAAAAACGCGCTACGGTTATCCATTCTTTTTCTCCTCTGCCTGATGTTTCTTAAACCAGCTACGGAAACTCTCTCCGTCAGCATCAGGGAGATCTCGCGCCTCCATCCAGTCACCAATAGCGCCGACTTTAAGCGGCGTTTTACCGCCATTAATAAACCAGCTTGCCGCATGGGCGCCCGCCATCATCCCGACTTTCCACAGTCCCGGATGGCTGTTGGCATAAGCGAACATTTTGATCGCCCGTCGCTCGGCTTTCGGGGTAATGCCCTCTTCGGCCATCACTCTGCGATGGCGCAGGATCAGTTTTGACAGCGGAATGCGCACCGGGCAGACGCTGTCGCAGGCCGTGCATAATGAACAGGCATACGGCAGATCTTTAAAATCCTTATAACCGCCGAGCAGCGGGGAAATCACCGCGCCGATAGGGCCGGGATAGATAGAGCCATAGCCGTGTCCACCAATGTGGCGGTATGCCGGGCAGGTGTTCATACAGGCTCCGCAGCGAATGCAGCGCAGCACGTCGCGAAATTCAGAACCGAGTACCTGGGAACGCCCGTTATCCACAATAACCAGGTGGAACTCTTCCGGCCCGTCAACGTGGCCAGCCTCGCGCGGGCCGGTCAGCCAGGTGTTGTATCCCGTCAAACGTGCGCCAACGGCGCTGCGCGCCAGCATGGTGATCAGTACGTCCACCTCGGCAAAGGTGGGGGCGATACGCTCCATCCCCATCACCGCAATGTGCGTTTTCGGCAGCGTGGTACACATCCGCGCATTGCCTTCGTTGGTCACCAGGCACACCGATCCGGTTTCCGCCACGGCGAAATTACAGCCGGTAATACCGATTTCAGCGCTGAGGAAATCCTCGCGGATCTTCTGGCGGATGAATAAGGTCATCGCTTCTGGCGTTTCCGGGCCGTCATAGCCCAGACGTTCATGCAGCACGCGGCGGATCTGATAGCGATCCTTATGGATTGCCGGAACCACAACGTGTGAAGGCGGGTCCTGATCCAACTGGAGAATATACTCGCCCAGATCGGTTTCGATCACCTGAATTCCGGCATCCTGCAACACATGATTGACGCCAATCTCTTCGGTCACCATCGACTTGGACTTCACTACCTTGCGCGCGTTTTTACTTTGGGCGACCTGTAAAATGTAGCGGGTGGCTTCTTCTTTGGTTTTGGCGAAATAGACGTGCCCGCCGTTTTCCGTCACTTTCTCGGTGAGTTGATACAGGTAAGCGTCGAGATTGCTCAGAACGTGATCGCGGATCTGGCTGGCACGGTCACGCCATTCGTCCCAGTGCCCTAACTCATCGACCATTTTTTGCCGATTCGCGCCGATTCGCTCCTGCGCATTGGCCACGGCTTTGCGCATGATCGGATCTTCAATTTGCTGACGAATGCGCAGTTTAAATTCTACATCGCTGGTTTTTATCGACATCTCTTTCCCCTCAGCGGCTCATCAGCACTTCAGCAATATGCATCACTTTGACCGGCTGGCCTTCCCGTTGCAGTCGACCGCCAATGTTCAGCAGGCAACTGACGTCTGCGCCAATCAAATATTCAGGCCGGGCATCCATCAGGTGTAAGACTTTCTCTTTCACCATCTCGCCGGATATTTCGGCCATTTTGACCGAGAACGTCCCGCCAAATCCGCAGCAGGTATCCTGATCGGCAAACGTCAACAGCTCCAGCCCGCGCACATTTTTCAGTAGCGTGAGCGGCTCTTCCTTCACTCCCAGCTTGCGGGTCAGGCTACAGGATGGGTGATAGACGGCTCTGCCCTGAAGGCTGGCCCCCACATCCACCACACCCAGTTTATTAACGATAAAGGAGGTGAGATCCTGCATGCGCGCGGCGACCTTTTCCGCACGTAACGCCCATTCAGGTTCATCGACCAGATATGTCGGGTAGCTTTTTACCGCGTAGGTACAGGAGCCAGCAGGAGAGATAATCGGGTCGTCGTTGTCTTCCAGCGCTGCGATCAGGTTTTTCATCCCAGGGATCGCTTCTTTGATGTAGCCGCTGTTGATGGCTGGCTGGCCGCAACACCCTTGCTTCTCAGGGAAATTAACGCGGCAGCCCAGTTTTTCCAGCAGCAATACGGAGTCTCGGGCCATCCGTGATTTCAGCGCGTCACCAATACAGGTAACAAAGAAATTTACATTCACAATCAATGCTCCATTGCTTCACTTCTATTTAGCCCCGATGGCAACCGGCCACCGGGTCATAAATCAATAATAAAAACGACCATTGTTTTTCGGTTTATCCTACTCTACGTTCATTTGTATGACAAAATAGAATAATCCACCAATCAATACCCATATGCAATACCCGGGTTTATTTATTTCGGCATCGCTCACATTTTTATAATGAAAACCACAGCGATGTGAACGTCCGAAAAATAGTTTCAAGTGATTACTAATTTCGTCAATATCATTATTAAACAGGTTGTTAAATAACTATTTATAGGTATCTGTCTTGCTCTTAAGTATATTTGCCTGGCATTGAATTTTAATTAAAAGATTACAATAGTTACAAAACTACAAATCATAATTACTTTATTCACTGAAGCGATTCAGTTTACATATTTCATTTGACCAGCAATGTAGCCTCCCCACCATAAATATAAATCAGGTTTAATGAACCAATCAGGAATAGTAATGAACGAATATTTTATGTTTGCCCTGGCACTCTCTCCTTTGCTGCTTATGGTATTTTTAATTCTGAAATTGAAAATGCCCATCCATTATTCAGTTTTGATTTCGCTGGCATTCACTGCCGCGCTGTCTGCAATATTCTGGGACATGCCAGTACAAAATCTTAAAGCCTCGATGGGTTATGGCGCACTGAAAGGATTATGGCCGATCGTGATTGTGATCCTCGGCGCTATATTCAGTTATAACGTCATGCAGGCGACCAAAGCGCTGGATATTCTCCGCGATATTCTCGCCAGTATTAGCGAAGATAAGCGTATTCAGGTACTGCTGATTTCGTGGTGTTTCGGTGGATTCCTTGAAGCGGCTGCCGGGTACGGTACGGCGGTCGCGATACCTATCGGTATTCTCATCGCGCTGGGATTCAACCCACTGAAGGCAGCAATTGCTTCACTTGTGGCCAACACCGTACCCACGGCGTTCGGGGCGGTTGGTATTCCGGTCTCTATCCTGGCTGAACAGGTTAATCTGCCGGTTTACACCTTAGGCGGAACGATTATTCTGCAATTAGCCCTTTTTAATATCCTGCTGCCGTTTGTCATAATTTGCATTATTGGCGGTGGCCTGAAAGCCATTCGCGGCGTGTTCCTTATTACGCTGCTTTGCGGTATCACAACGCTTGTTCCGCAGTATTTTGTCGCCATACATCTCGGGGCAGAATTACCCGCTTTTGCCGGCAGCCTGGTCAGTCTTTTTGCCGTCGCAATTGCCAGCCGCCTGCGCAAAGGGAAAACAGATCCCGAGTGGCGCATTGAAGTCAGCCACACCCGTGAAACGACGCCGCGCTCGGCGAAAGTGCTGTTCCGGGTCGGTTCTATCTATCTGTTTATTTTTGTCTTTATTCTGCTGTGCTCGCCGTTATTTCCAACGATAAAAGCGGCGGCTTCTCAGTTGGCTTCGGTGCTGCATTTTACGCTGGCCGATGGCAAAACGCTGGCGCTGAAAGTCGAATGGGTCACCACGCCCGGAATGTTGATCATCTTTGCGACCATTATTGGCGGTTTTATTCAGGGGGCATCGGCACGCGGTATGCTGGAAGTGTTTGTCAAAACCGTATTCCAGCTTAAAAATTCCATTGTCGCGATTATGGCGATCGTCGCCCTGGCAACGGTAATGGATCTCAGCGGTATTATCTCCACGCTGGCCCAGTCGATTGTCGATCTGACCGGAAGCTCGTACGTCTTTCTCGCTCCGGTGATTGGCGCGCTGGGGACGTTTGTTACCGGCAGCGACACCAACTCGAATATTCTGTTTGGCAAACTACAAACCATTGCCGCCAGTAAATTAAATATTGATCCAAACTGGCTGGCTGCGGCAAATACCTCCGGCGCAACAGGCGGGAAAATGATTTCACCGCAAAGTATCGCCATTGCGGTTTCGGCAACCAAAATGGAAGGACAGGCGAATCAGATAATGTCTGGCACCATGAAGTACTGCTGTGCCTATATTGTGATCCTTGGATTAAAAGTTGGTCTCTTTTATTACTGGTTTATGACTTAACGTTATTTTGCGCAACGACGACTTTTCATCAACTGGCAAATGCCTCTGTTTTCCTGTAGCCACGCCACTTTGACGGGGCTATGCTTACTAGCGAAAACATAACAATTACAGAGGCAATGTCATGGATCAGGAACTACTGGATGCGGGTTACCGGGCCTATACCGGCGAGAAAATCGATGTCTATTTCAATACGGCCATTTGTCAGCACTCGGGTAATTGCGTGCGCGGTAGCGCGAAGCTCTTTAATCTGAAACGTAAGCCGTGGATCATCCCGGATGAAGTGGATGTGGCAACGGTTGTGCATGTTATTGATACCTGTCCGAGCGGCGCGCTGAAATACCGCCAGAAATAAGTGAGGAAATGATGGAGATACTCGAAGGCCACAACAAATTTTATGTGAATGATGCTGCGGGTAATCAGGTCGCCGAAATCGTATTTGTACCGACGGGCGAGCATCTGAGCATTATTGAGCATACGGATGTCGATCCCAGCCTGAAGGGGCAGGGCGTCGGTAAACAGCTTGTCGCGAAGGTGGTTGAAAAGATGCGCCAGGAGAACCGCAAGGTTATTCCGCTTTGTCCTTTCGCCAAACATGAGTTTGATAAAACGCGCGAGTATGACGATATCCGCGCCTGATGCGTTTTACCGGTCATCGCCGTGGGTTTCTGCCCACGGTATTTTCCGGCGCTTCGCTGTTTATTATCGGTTTCTCATAAATCCAGCGATTACCGTGGTCGTTGATAAGCTCGTACCTGACGGTACGACAATGTCCTGCCTTCCCGGATAACGATAACGGTTGTGAAGACAGCGGAGCGATCATCAGCGGCGTTGCGCTGGTGTTGTCACATGCCAGCGCTGCCAGCGTGATGTACCACGGCGTCGGGTTATTAACATAAAGCTGCGTCTCCTGCGGCTGGAATGTGAAGGTCAGCCGTTCGCCATCCTGCTCTCTCAATGGCCCAACGCCCTGTGGACGAATAAACACTTTCATGCGGATGCGCAGCGGCAGCACGAGTTTTTGCCGCGTTTTCGCATCCTGAACGGTCATCGGCGGGATCTGGTAGATATTCAGCCAGTAAAGCGACTCCCGCTCGCGCGCTAACCCAGGTTTCTCTGCGAGCTGTAACTTTACCGTCCGAATTTCCGTCGGCTGCATTTTGAATACGGGCGGTATCGCGACGATGGGCGTGATGGTCTCAGCAGGCTGACTCAGCGGATCGCCTTCATCCGTCCAGATTTGAACCAGGGCAGGGTGCTGCGCTGAATTTGCCAGCGCCAGCGAATAATGGCTCTCCCCGGCGTTAAAAATAACGCGGGTCACTTCCGTATTGACCACGGCCCGTGCGGGAGTCGCCGTCCATCCTGTCCAGACGATAAGAAGCGTGTATGTGGGCCAGTTACTGAAAACTGACCACCACCTGGAGCTGTGCATAGACCGTTCCTGCTGTCACGTTTTCCCCCGGAATCGCTTCCAGAGAGGCGGTAAAGTCGCCGCTGTAGAGGCTGGTTGAGCCGCTGGCGGTTTGCGTGGTCAGATCCTGATAGCCGTACCAGCCGCCCGCGTTGCCCGTGGCTGTGGCTATTCGGTTGGGCAGAAGATTCAGCGCATTGCCATTTTGCTTGTCGCTGTAGAGGCGAATGCCAACGCCTGATGCAACGCCGTTTACGCCATAATGATTGTCGAGTAGCCATGTATAAGCGCCGGAGCCGGTCTTGAGGCCCAACTGAGAGGCCGCATTGGCTGCGGTGGGATTGCTGACCAGGAATCCCATCGCCACATATGCTCTTAAGCTGGTGGACGCCGTCGTGCCGGACAACGCCCCGGTTTCGCATTCGACGCTAATGCTAAAAGGAGCCTGACTGCTGCTGCCGCTGATGAGTTCGCCAACGCTGGTAGGCGGTAACCTGACAATGGCGGGGTAGTCGTTGACCCGGCAGGCGGCGCCGCGCACGAACACGGTCTGGCTGGTTAACGTCCAGCCGCCGGGCCACTGCGCCGCACCCCAGCCGCTATAGTTGGTTCGGCTGTCAGCGCCCTCGAAAAGCCCTGAACTCATGCCGCCGCCGTGGAAAGCGATATAGCCTGCCGGTCCCGCGTAGGGATAGGTATAACGGTTGGAACCATCAACGCCTCTGGCGCTGTCATCAACCCGAAACAATTCAACAAATACGTCGCTAAAGGCGCTGGCTGGGATGTAGATATAGGTGCCGTCATTGAACATTTCACTTTCCGGGATTGCGCGCGCTTTCCAGTAACGGGAGTAATATTCTCCGGTTTTTAGATTGGTCAGCCTGACCGCCACGTTTTTAACGTAGGTGTAGTAAGCGCCGTCGATTCCCGGTACGTCGACCATGCCTCCCCAGTAATCGTCGCCGTTGGTGGCGTAGTATTCATATACCTGGCCGATTTCGGAAACGGTACAGCGAAACATAATCTGATTGGCCGTGACGCCCTGCGTTCGTCCATTGGGGACGAAACTGGCAGCGGCGCTGCCCAGCAACGTGCCTTCGCTCTGAAATCCCGTCCCGTTGCTTAAGGTAATGACGCCGGGCAAGCCCAGTTTCCCTTTTACATCGCCATCCCCCACGCCGCCCCAACTGGCGCCCACATAGCCTGCGTCTTTTGCCGCCTGAGAAAGGGGGTTGGCTGACGTGACCTTGATGCAGGCGGACAGGGCAGGATGCGCAACCATGCCGCTGAATAACAGGCCGTAAAAGAGCTGTCTGATTTTCATACGTTATTCCTGACGACAAGGTAGTGTGAGCTGGTACAGCGGCGTATGCGTTTTAGCCGGTAGTTGATACCAGACCTGGCATCGCTGCGTGGATTTTTGCCCCCACTGTACGAACAGCACGCCGGATTGTTCCGCCAGTCGGGCGTAAATTTGCCCGCCCTGGCCGACCATTCCCACGGATTCGCCGTGGCCGTCCGTCACGTCAGCACCCATCGGCGGCTGGTCGCCATCGGGAAGCGTTGTGTTGATGAGCGCCGCTTTACCGCTGGTGGTCGTGAATTTCACGCGGGAAATCGCGCCGGCGTAGGGCACGATGCGCTTGCTGCCGCTCTGTAGCTCAACTTCGGCATTCATGTTTCCGCTGTCCAGGCTTACGGTGTTATAGCGATAGGGGGTCATGGAAGGGAGCAGGGCATAGCCGAAATAATCGACCGTTGCACCTTGCCCGTTACGTACAGCCGCGCCGTGCGCGCCTGGCGCTTCGATAAGCGCGAACGTATCGCTGGTGTAGGGGCCAGCGGTGATCCCGCCGCGGTGCGCAACCAGCGTGCCGGACATCCCCAGACCATATTGCTGGTAATCGCTGCCGCGGGAGGCGAAGCCGCGAAACGCGCCGACGGCGGTTCGTTGCTCCACGTTGCCGCCCCAGGTTGCGCTGCTGCCGTCGTGCTTATCTCGCTCCAGACCGCTATAAACGGCCCAGGATGTGGCGCTGTTCTCGCCCGTGGCGCCGCTTATCCCCACCGTGGCGGTGCGAACGTCGCGGCTGCGATTCATATCCAGATTTAGCTGCGTGCGGCTGGCGCCAACATCGAAGGGGATGGAGATCCCCAGTGAAAGCGTGTTTTCGGTGTATTTACGCTGGTTTTCGCGGTCAAAATCCCGGTCGTTTACGCTGGTGTCGTAGCGGCTGGCATAACTGCTGCGCTGCCTGGCGGCGCTAAGATTAAAGGTGATGTTGCGCCAGCTGTTGCTGTAGCCAAACTGGAGTTGGGTGATGCGCGACGCGTCGCTGTAGTAATCTGACGTACTGCCGGTGAAGCTAACCATGCCCCAGTCGCCCATCGGCTGGCTGAGCGTAGCGGAAAAGTTATTACGCTGGTGCAGCGTATCCGAATAATACGCCACGCTGTTTTTCTGCTGACGGCGCACGCCCAGCACATCCTGTAAATCACGATAACCGCTGGTGGAGTAACGATAGGCCGCCAGCACCAGATTTGTGCCGGTGGTAAACGTTTTGCTGTAGCTGGCCTCAATGCGCCAGCCCTGCTCGTTATCGTCGTTTTCGACTCTGGCGTTTGAGTAAACGGTATTGAGGCCGAATGCCCCGACGGATGTTGCCATTACCCCGCCCAGCAGAAACGCCTGATAATCATCGGCCAGCCGTGAACCCAAATTGGCGGTTAGCGTGTTGCTCATCCCGCGCTGCAAAACGCCTTCGACAAATTTATTCTCCACGCTGTAGTAGTGGCGAACGTAGCCCATTGCCAGCTCATAGTTCCAGTTTCCCGGTCGAACGGAATCAGGAACCGCCGAGTAGGGAACGGTAAAACTTGAGATTTGCCCGTTCGCTTCGATGACATCGACGGCCAGATCGCCCTGGCCACGGGTATTGTAAAGATCGTTAATAACAAAAGCGCCGGGCGCGACGGTGGTTTCGTAAATCACTTTACCCTGCTGGCGTACCACCACGCGGGCGGTTGTGGTCGCCACGCCGCGCACTTCCGGCGCATAACCGCGTTTGCCCTGCGGCCACATCCGTTGATCGGTGTTCAGTTTTATGCCGTTGAATGAGAGGCTGCCGAACAGGCTGCTGTTGGTGTAATTGTCCCCAAACGCTATCACGCTCTCAAACTGAGGTAGAGGGCGCTGAATCGCAGTCGCTACCGCATTGTATTTGTAGTGGCTACCCGTCTGGTTGTCATCGGCATAGCGGAGGTTCCCCTGATGGCGAAATTGCCACAGCCCGATGTTGAAACCGCCATTGATATTGCTCCACAGGTAGTCGTAGCGCAGGTGTGAGTCTGTATTTTCCGTATGATAAAAATTGGTATTGTGGCGCAAAAACAGCGCGGTCTCTCCGGCGTCCCATTCGGAAACGGGAATATACCCCCGGGGAGCGTGGTAAAGCCCGGCCTGAGGAATCGTCATATTCAGGCGCAGCTTCGCCATATCCACTTGCCAACTGATTTTTTGCCCGGTCTCGCTGATGCGCAGACAGTGCGGCGTTGAAGACGCCGCAGAGGAGCGGGTGCGAATCGCGCTGGCTCGAACCACCTCAAACGGCAGACAGGGTTCGACGGCGCTATCCGGCGTGGCGGATGCGATAAGTTCGATCTTTTCCTGCTGGCGAATCAACTGGTTATTAAGATAAACATCCAGCACGTATTCACCCGCAGGCACGCTGTCTTGGGTATGATTAAAGCGCTGGAGATCCAGACCATGACCGTATGCGGACCCCTGGAGCAGCGCGGGATCAAAATAGTAATCAGCCCTGGCCGCAGCGGAAAATGCCGTAACGCATACCATCAGGCCGAAACCCGCCGGGCGATTAAAGAGGAAAATCTTCACTGATTCTGGCTCCCTGATCGTTAATCAACGTGATGCGAACACGCTGATTTGCAGCCGATCGGGCGTCGGTAAAGACATAACGCTCACTGCTGAAAGGGGCAATCATGCCTGCTTTTTGGGCGCGGGTTTCTGAGGCATTGATCAACTGTAGCCCGGCAATGGTGATGTAATAAGGCTGATTATTTTTAATGGTGATGCCGGTTTGACCCGTTCGCGTGACCTGAAGGTTCGCCAGCATTTTTTGTGGATTACCGTTTAATTCAGCCGGACGATAAAATAACTTCACCCGGTTGCGTAGCATGATCAGCAGGCTGTTTTGATTGCCCTGATCCGGGCTACGTTGGCCCACATTCGCGGGCGGAACCTGCATAAAATTAAAATAGAACAGAGATTCCCTGTCTTGTGGCAGGGACTGGGCCGCCGTAAAAACAATCCGAATAATTTGCCCTTCGCCGGGTTGAATACGAAATACCGGCGGCGTGGCGATAAAGGGAAGTTGAGCTGATTTCTCCGGCCCGTCTGCCATATTGCCGTTATCGAACCAGGTTGAGACCACGTAAGGGAAGGAATCTTTATTCTTTAAATGAACATCGACAGAGTTGGCTGAGCTATTATAAATAATTCGCGTCCCGGTCATGGTAATACTGGCGGCGACGTGTTCACTCCAGAGTGTAAAAAAGATAAACAGAAACCCCGCGAGAGAATACAGGGCGTCGCGAATGGGGGTCATTTATTACTCCCTGGTCGAAAGAGGGCGGGACGAAATTCCCGCCTGGGTTAAATTACTGGTAAGAAACCGCATATTGCATGGAGGCTTGTACCGTACCGGTGGTTGCTGCGCCCCCTGAGTAATATTGGGCCTTGTAGGTTGCCGTGGCTGATGTCTCATTTGCCGCCAGCGCTAAATCTCCGCCGCCATTAAACGCGTTGCGAAAATCGATCTCTGTATCACTGGTGTCGAGGATCTGAATTTCAACATCGCTCGCCGAGCCATTGCTGGCCAGGTTTCCGGTCGTGGCGCTGATGTTATTTCCGACGAAGACGGTCGAAATATTGATCCCGGAGGCTGAGCCGGTGCATCCGCTAACGCCGATGTCGAAGGTCGTTTGTCCTGCAACCTGATTGGTGTTCAAGGTGCTTACCGTGACGGTAGGCAGTAAGACGACAGGTGAGGCCTCAGAACCATTTACCGATACGGAACAGGTTTCATCAGAAACTTCTCCCATAAATGTAATGGTATTATCAGAAGCCAGCGCGCCCGCAGAATAGATCGCGGAGATCACCAGCGCCGGAATTAGGGCACGATTCAGTTTCATAACTAAACTCCATTTTCATTCAGTCGTGTTGATTTACCCTGAGAATTCAGGGTGTTCCCAATGCTCAGGGACATTCATAAAAATGGCACTGTGCTGGAATGTTGCTGTATTAAGTCAGTGTTGGCGAAAATATTGGTATTAATCCTGGTATTGAGGCGTTGAAATAGAAAAATGTGCTGCTGCACACGCCTTCTCCGTTTTTATTCAACAATGCGTCCCAGGCGACAAATAGCCCATCTGAAAATATATCTTTTTTCTTATGCCGGAATTTTAACGACAGTAATCTTAAATATGAAAATCGTTTAAAACATCCGAATAAATCTTTTGTAATAGGTGGTGGCTATTAAAAACTGGAAATAGATCGGTTGCGTCGATATTAAGATAATTAGATATTCGCTTTATTGGTATTAATGATTTAGCCGTAAAGTCGTTCCATATCGGTGTGTTAATTAATTGAATGTGTGATGTAAATAGATACCGGTTTTATAATAATCATCAGCATCACTATACTGTTTCTGTTGCTGACTATTAGGTGCGTACTCTTTACTTTAGGAATTTTATTTTATTTTGTTGGATCTTTTGGAGCTTAAAAGGCTTAGTTTCCAATAAACCCCATTTGATTAAGATCAACAATTGATGCAATCGTATTTAAGTTGCCAGTTGATATAGTGCGTTTTGTTCGCATGAAGCGTGTTTTCTGCGCGGAATTATGCTGATGTTGAGCGTGGGAGAGAACAATTTTTCCGCAATAAATCCGCAATGCCTGCGCGCTTGTCGCAAAAGCGCGGAACTGCAATACGCGTCGGGTAATAGCATCGAATTATACGGCCAGGCGACTTTCTGGAAAGATTTGTTAATGCGCCTCACTCATCAGAGCGGCTTACCGTCCGTCTACGGTCTGCTCATGGCTTGCGAAAAATTGATATGAACGGACGTGCAGCGCTCGGGTCGCTGCACGTTTGTGGAAACAGGCGGGGAACAATTAGTGGATAATGCCCAGATAACCATGCATTCCCATATAAAGCCCCACCAGACCGATCAGTATGCTGGAGAAATAGGGGGCTTTTCTCGCCAGGGTATTAAATCCGTTCCAGCGTTTTGCGGCCTGTTGCACGCTGATGGCTGCGCCTACGCCAACGGCTACCAGCGTTAACGCCAGACCAATGCTGAAGCACAGTACCATCGTGGCTCCCAGCGTGAAGGCTTTAAGCTGGATGCAGATCAGCAATACGGTGATGGCTGCCGGGCAAGGGATCAGGCCGCCCGTCAGGCCAAACAGTAAAATCTGTCCGTTTGTCACTTCCCGGTCGTGAAAGCGGCGCTGAATATCGGTCGCATGTGCCCGTTCATGGGCATCCTGCCAGGCGTGCGATCCGTCCGTTAGCCCCTTCAAGGAAATATGAACATGCTGGTGGTCGTGGTCGTGGTCGTGGTCGTGGTCGTGGTGGTGCTCATGGTCGTGATGGTGGTGAGTGTGGGCAGGAAGCCTGTTAGCCAATCCGTCCCGCTCCCCTTTCCAGGTACGCCAGAACATCCAGAACGCCGTGCTCAGAATAATGATGGCGGAGACCAGCTGTAGCCAGGGTTCCACGGATTCTGCGGTAAACGCTCTGCTGATGTACATGCCGCCCAGGGCGATAAGCCACACAACGGCGGTATGTGAAAGCGTGGCTGCCAGCCCCAGCATCACAGCCTGCTTAATCGTCCCTTTGATGGCGATGATAAACGCCGCCATCATCGTTTTGGAGTGCCCGGGTTCCAGCCCATGTAATACGCCCAATAGAATGGCGCTGGGAATGAAGAACCAGGCGTTTCCTTGCTGAAGTAATGTTGAAAATTCGCCCATGAGAATGATTCTTAGTTGTCTTATTTCCCCGCATTCTACTCCCCCCCAGTACCAAATACTACCCCCCAGTAGCGTCACAATGCTATAATCCATAATGATTTATGTTAATAAGGCGTTGTTATGTCACATACGATCCGGGATAAACAAAAACTTAAAGCTCGTGCCAGTAAAATCCAGGGGCAGGTTGTCGCACTGAAAAAAATGCTGGATGAACCTCACGAGTGTGCCGCGGTATTGCAGCAAATCGCGGCGATACGCGGCGCGGTGAACGGATTAATGCGTGAGGTGATCAAAGGGCATCTGACCGAACACATTGTTCACCAGAGCGATGAAGTGAAGCGCGAAGATGATCTGGAGGTGATCCTGAAGGTGCTGGATTCCTATATAAAATAGCCGGGACCGGTGCCCGACTGTTGTCTTCAATGCTAACGCCGTCTTTGCAGATGAATAAGCGAGCCTTTGCATTCCTTTGTGATCATTGGGAATGCGGCTTTTTCATTGGAAAGTGGATGCGAATGAATAAACAGCGTGTTTATCTTCCCGCCCATTCTTTTCTCGATCCTCTGTTTATAAGCATAGACGCTGCGGATATCCATACTCAGTAACTCGGCGATTTGATGCGGATTTTTCCCTGCAACCATGTTACCCATAATGATGAACTCCGTCTGGGTCAGGGTATTCCCTTTTGTAAAAGACAGATGTCGCCCAATAAATACTTGTCTGATTTTTTCATTTGCAACCGCCAGTCCATCATCGTGATAAATGACGACAGAAACCGCCGGATGATGTTTACGCCAGTAGTTGGCTAACGACTGCATGTTCCGATCGCTCACCAGTACAATACCCATACGTGTGCTGGCGAGATAATCAATCCACTGTTTGTCGAGAAACAGCCGCAAAAAGCTGATAGAGAAATCGACAAAAATATAACCATTTAATCGGGCATTATGATTATTATTTAAAATGCCCTCAATAACACCTCTGTTAAAGTAGATACTTTCTTCCGGCCACATACAAAAACATGCGTTAGCACAATATTGTAAACGAGGTGATTTTTCTGGCATTATTTTACAATGTAAAGAACAACTACTGCACGTAAGGTTTTTTAATTTAACATCCAGCTCCATACAGGAACCTCCCTATCCGTAGATAATTTCATAATTTCATCCGTTTTTAAATATGTCAATACTTTGCCAGACGGCAATTAGCGTGCGTAAAAAATCGATGTATATCACTTATTGCTATTTTTCTTAAAGCCTTGCGATGCATTTATAATAGTGGCTATTTACATGCTACTTATTTTCCTGGAGCGACGTCTCGTCAGAGACAGAAACAATTTAGCATCCAGGACTTTTATAGCAAAATCCAGGAATAGTTATATTGCAAAAATGTTTAAGATATTTTGTTAAATGGCATTTATGGACAAAAGTTGCATCAATGTTAATTGCTGTATCTTAATTGTAAAATTGCTATTGTTTTTCATAATTAATAAATTATGTGTTTGTGTGCTTTTTAAGCTTATCGTAATAATATCAGGAGAGCATGAAAATGCTTTAAAAATAGTCTTAATTAAGAACAAATGATCTTTTTTGACTTAAGGTTTTTGATTTGTAAGTAATTTTACCGCTGGCGTTTGACAGTAATCGCATAATCAAATATTTATAGTGATCTCGATATAAGAATTTTGTAGCATGGCATTCATCATGTGAATGCCAGAAGGAATACTGTGTCGGATTTGTTAAAACACGCCAGATGTTACACAATTAATAACCTGGTTGACTTTCACCCTGGAAATCGGGCGTTATCGAATAGCGCAATGCAGAAGACCGTAACGTTACAAAGTCCTGCAAGCCTTATCCTTTTATATCTTATTCAGCATAACAACACGGTGGTTTCTCAAAACCAGCTGATTACAGCGGGTTGGGGAGAGAAGAATCATGTTACCTCGGCGAATACTTTTTATCAGACGATTCTCATTCTAAGAAATGCGTTAAGTGATATTGGGTTACCGCGCGATCTTATAAAAACCATTGCCCGTCGCGGTATGATGATTTCAGCGAATATTCAGACGGATGAGATAACCGCAAAAGCATCAGCGACCGAAGCGCCGGCGCAGATTGTTGCACCCCAAATGGAGCCGAAGGGAGACACGCCAATAAAAAAGCGCCATCTCTTGTTGCCTGCGGCGCTTTGCGGACTGGCGCTTCTGGTGGTGATGATAAGCATTGCCGCCAGCCTGTTTTATATGTCTCCAGAGTCTCTGCTGTCGTCTTATGAGGTTCTGGACTCCGAGACTTTTTCATCCTGTACCGTCCTGCAAAAAGGGAATGATGTGCTGGAGCTAAATTATATTCGCTTTATGCACAAACATCGCGAGATTTGCGATAACAATAACTATGTGTTTCTCTCAGGAATGAGCAGCGCAAAAAATATCACGGCGATTATATGCCCGGAGGATGCCAGAGAAAATCCGTCCGTAAAGTGTATAACCTACTATTCGATAAATGATGAAAATTAAAATACTGGCAGTGGCTATTATTATCACGTTCTTCATTGTGGGCGGCGGAGGACTCTGGTATGCACACAGCATTAACCCGAAAATTGATTGCAGTGGTTATGCCGTCTGGGATATTGACCATGAACTTTTTGCTGGTGATATTACCTACCAGATGCATAATCATCAGGGAATCGTGACATTAACCGGCGTGTTGAATACGCCCGACGCTCATTCTTATAAAATTAGCCGGATTATTTATTTTACGTACCAGAAGTTGCAGCAAAACTATATTATTACGACGCATAATCTGGTCCGATATCCGTCTGACGAATTACAGGGCAGCCATGAACGCAAGGCTATGCCGCTTATTTATTTATCAAAGGACGCGACGTTCTCGTTTTTGATACAACCCTGGCGGGAAGGCTGGACGTTTACGACAGTCGGGTCGCCCTCACTATTATGCCGATAGATTAAAGACTGAGTAAAACGGCTCGCCCCTCTTCAGGTGGATGAGCCGTTTTGTATTGAGATTAGCCAAAAAACATCACGGACACGCAAAGCAGACCCACAATCAGGGTAAGCAGATTTCCCAGAGAGCGGTATGGTTTGAGCGCGGGGATCAGATAGGTTGACAGCGTCGGCATGATAAACAAAATCATGGCAATAAGCGGGCCGCTGATCGCATAAATCATCGAAATGGCGTTGGGATTAATGCAGCAAACGACAAAGGTAATCAGCGAGACCAGCATGATAGACAGGGCGCGATTAAATGCCCGGCTTTTCTTCACGCCAGTCTGAAGTAACGCCGTTCGTACTATCTCTGTCGCCCCTTCAATCACTCCAAAATAGGTGCCCAGAAACGATTTTGACATCGCGATAACGGCGACAATAATCCCTGAAATGGAGAGCCATGCCGGTGCGGCTGGCATCATAGACAGCGCTGACAGGATGGTCACGCCTTCATGTTTCGCGGCTTCAATATAGGATGGCGGAATGGAGAGCAGACAGCTGAAAACGAAAAACAGCACGCTCAGGCAAATGATCAGATAAGCCACCTTCATGATTTTTTTGCATTTACCCATGGCCTGCTCGCCGTATCTTTCACGTCTGTCGATAGCAAACGTGGAGATAATGGGCGTATGGCTAAAAGCGAAAACCATCACCGGAATGGATATCCATACCTGATGAAGTGTGTGCCGATCGAAAGACATCTGGCTGGTCAATAACGCGGGCTGCCAGCTTCCGGTCAAATAAAGCGACAGAAATAAGAAATAGGCGATAAGCGGAAACACTAAAAAGCCCATCACGCGGATAGTCGCATGTCGTCCCATCAGGAAAATCAGATTCAGAATCAATACGACGCCCAGACTGACCAGAACACGCACCCGCAGGTCTATCGTCATCTGCTTTGCCAGCTGTTCCGTCAGGGAATTGGTTATCGCCACGGCGTAAATCAGGACCACCACGAAAAACGCAATAAAGTATAGCGAGGTGATGAGACTGCCGATCTTCTTGCCGTAGTAATGCGTTACCGCACCGGTGATCCCTTCGCCAGCGGAGGTTTTCGAAGAGAGGATAAACTGGCACAGCGCTTTATGAGGCCAGTAAGTCAGAGGCCAGGCAACCAGTGCGGTAATAAACAGCACGATGGCCCCCGCGGAGCCCAACTGAATGGGGAGGAAAAGGGTGCCTGCGCCGACCGCAGTCCCATATAGTGCAAAACTCCAGAGAGTTTCTTCTTTTGACCAAATTTTCGACATTATTTGAACGTATCAACTATAAAATAAACAAAAAGAAGCGCAATTTACCATAAATGGCATGGGGCTGGGGAAACTAAAGCGGTGTGCGAGGGCAGGCAGGAAGCGCCGGAACGGGGAATGTTCCGGCTAAACAGAGCATTATCAGGCAGTAACGCGCTGCTGGCGGCGTCTTACTACGCGAAGACGCAACGTGTCATAGGCCCAGTTGTAGAACATGGTGTATGGCAGGAAGAAAAGGAAGAAACCGATTTCCAGCGTGAAGGCCTGCAACAGGCTGACGTTCAGCGCCCAGGCGACAATACTTACACCAATAACGATAAAGCCGCTTTCAAATCCCAGCGCGTGCAGTGCGCGAACTTTAGCGGTGCGCGTCACTACGTGTGACGGCCAGAAGCGGTCAAACAGCGCGTTATAGATGATATTCCAGATCATCGCCGTGGTTGCCAGCAGAATGGTTAAGCCTCCCATTTCCAGCACTGAGCGCTGCATCAGCCAGGCGGTAGTCGGGGCCAGAATGGCGGTGGCAATACCTTCGAAGCAGACCGCGTGGAAAATGCGTTCGAGTAGCGAACGGCGTTGGACTAAGTCATGTTGCATAGGATCAAACCTTTTTTTTCATCTCCGGGAAAACGGAATGTCAGGCATTTTATCGTTTAATATGATATCTAAAAGATAGAATCCATCGATAAAGTAGATAGTTCATGCGCTACTCTCCCGAAGCATTGATCGCATTTGTTGAGACGGTCTCCTGCGGCTCGTTTTCCGCTGCGGCGCGCCGGTTACGGAAAAGTCAGTCCACCGTCAGTACGGCGATTGCCCACCTGGAAGCCGATCTGGGGTTTTCACTGTTTGATCGCTCTTCACGACAGCCGGTGCTGACGGAAGAGGGCAAGCGGGTGCTCAGCTATGTGCAGGCTATTCTGTCAGCAAGCGATCGTCTGGATGAGGTGGCGTTATCCCTGTCTGGCGAAACGGAAACCCGTCTGACATTCGTGCTATCCGACACCCTGCATCCAGACGTTCTGGAAGAATTAATGGTGCAGTTCGACCGCCAGTTTCCCCATACGGAATTTGAATGTCTGATCGGCGAAGATGAAGATGTCATCGATCTCCTGCAAAAGGGACGCGCGCAGGTTGGGCTGATTGAAGCGCGCAATCATTACCCTACCGAGATGGGGGTGACGCGCCTGCCCATGCAAACCTGGATGGGACTCTACGTGGCGGCCTCACATCCTCTGGCCGTGCAGAAAACCCTGCAATGGGATCAACTGCATACCTGGCGTGAACTGCGGCTGAATACCTATCTGGAAAGTGGCGCCAGCATGGCGCGCGGCCCGGCCTGGTCTGCACCTAACTATTTGTTATTACTGAGTATGGCGGTACAGGGATTTGGCTGGTGCGCATTGCCTTGCGCGCTGGTGGAAGAGTTCGCGGCTGAAAAACCGCTGGTGCAACTGGATGTGCCCGGCTGGCCGAAGGCGATCTCGATTGATCTTCTCTGGAACAAGAAGTCGCCGCCGGGCGCGGCGGGAAGCTGGCTCCGCGATCATTTACAGCAGGGGCGTATACCGGCTGATTAAAATAGCTGCAATTTCCTTTGTGATAAAACTCACCATTTTTAAACAAGCAGGATAATTATCTTTAACAATCCTCTACTATTGCGGTGTTATTTTGCGCTGAGGTGGTGATGAAAGAGGTTGTGATAGTTGGGGCTTTACGTACGCCGATCGGATGCTTCCAGGGAACGCTGTCCCGCCATTCTGCCGTTGAACTGGGCAGCATGGTGGTAAAAGCGTTGATGGAGCGTACCGGCGTTGATGTACATGCTATCGATGAAGTTATCCTCGGTCAGGTGCTCACGGCGGGCGCAGGACAAAACCCGGCGCGGCAGTCAGCCATCAAAGGTGGGCTGCCCAACACCGTTTCCGCTATCACCATCAACGATGTCTGCGGTTCCGGCCTGAAAGCGCTGCATCTGGCTACGCAGGCGATTCAGTGCGGCGAGGCGGATATTGTCATTGCCGGCGGGCAGGAGAACATGAGTCGGGCGCCGCACGTTCTTACCGACAGCCGCACAGGGGCGCAGCTCGGTAACAGCCAACTGGTGGACAGCCTGGTTCACGACGGCTTGTGGGATGCGTTTAACGATTACCACATGGGCGTTACCGCTGAAAATCTGGCGCGGGAATACGGCATCAGCCGCGAATTGCAGGACGCCTATGCCCTCAGTTCCCAGCAAAAAGCGCGAGCGGCCATTGATGCCGGGCGTTTTAAAGCTGAGATTGTCCCGGTTGTCACCCAGCGTAACGGCCAGCCTGTCGTTGTCGATACTGATGAGCAGCCAAGAACCGATGCCAGCGCGGAAGGATTGGCCCAGTTGAACCCGGCATTTGATCTCCTCGGCTCGGTCACGGCGGGCAATGCCTCGTCAATTAACGATGGCGCGGCTGCCGTCATGATGATGAGCGAAGCCAAAGCGCAGGAACTGGATTTACCCATACTGGCGCGTATTCGCGCTTTTGCCAGCGTCGGCGTCGATCCCGCACTGATGGGCATCGCACCCGTTTACGCCACCCGACGTTGTCTTGAACGGGTAGGCTGGCAGCTGGCGGATGTGGATCTTATCGAGGCTAACGAGGCTTTTGCTGCGCAGGCGTTATCCGTTGGCAAAATGCTGGAGTGGGACGAACGCCGGGTGAACGTTAACGGCGGAGCGATTGCGCTCGGTCATCCCATTGGCGCATCCGGCTGCCGGATTCTGGTGTCGCTGGTGCATGAGATGGTTAAACGCGATGCGCGAAAGGGCCTGGCGACGCTCTGCATTGGCGGCGGGCAAGGCGTGGCGCTTGCTATCGAACGAGATTAAGACCGCCTTCATTTTCCGCTTCCCCGTGCTGGCGCTGCCAACCGTGCCAGCCGCAATATGTGCTGATATTTCCCCTCCCTGACGCCTCGGGTTGCAGCAATCCGGCGTTTCTTTTCAGGAGCACACGCTGCTCCCATATCCACCTGATAAACCTATCTTATTGTTTTTAATTTTATTTTAAGTATCTCCACCTGTGCCTGTTAAAGGGAAATCTCGCGCTGACGTGATCGCAATTACACTTTTGATAATAAGATGCGGAAAAAATGAAACAACGTTTTATTTGTAATTGAAAACCCGTTTCTGGAGGGATATCATTACCGCATAAAGTAAAACGGAACGGTGTTTCGCCTTCCGTTCTGACATTCACGGTCGGTTTATTATTGGAGGTTGATGTGGACGTAAGACAGAGCATCCACAGCGCGCACGCTAAAACGCTGGACACCCAGGGGCTGCGCAACGAGTTTTTGGTCGAGAAAGTGTTTGTTGCTGATGAATACACCATGGTTTACAGCCACATCGACCGCATTATTGTCGGCGGCATCATGCCGGTAGCGAAAACGGTTTCCGTTGGCGGTGAAGTTGGTAAACAGCTGGGCGTTACCTACTTCCTGGAGCGTCGTGAACTGGGGGTGATCAACATCGGCGGGCCGGGCACGATCGCTGTCGATGGGCAGTGCTATGAGATCGGCCACCGCGATGCCTTATACGTCGGTAAAGGCGCGAAAGAAGTTGTTTTCGCCAGCGTTGATGGCGCAAAACCGGCGAAGTTCTACTACAACTGCGCGCCGGCGCATACCACTTACCCGACTAAAAAAGTGACGCCAGCCGATGTCGCGCCGGTCACTCTGGGCGACAACCTCACCAGTAACCGCCGCACCATTAACAAATACTTCGTGCCGGACGTACTGGAGACCTGCCAGCTGAGCATGGGCCTGACCGAACTGGCGCCCGGCAACCTGTGGAACACCATGCCTTGTCATACCCATGAACGCCGTATGGAAGTGTACTTCTATTTCAACATGGAAGAGAACGCCTGCGTCTTTCATATGATGGGGCAGCCTCAGGAAACGCGTCATATTGTGATGCATAACGAGCAGGCGGTTATCTCCCCAAGCTGGTCTATTCACTCCGGCGTCGGCACCCAGGCCTATACGTTCATCTGGGGGATGGTGGGTGAAAACCAGGTCTTTGATGATATGGACCACGTTGCAGTAAAAGATCTGCGCTAGTCGCGGACGGCAATCATGTCTGTCCGTGACAGGCACTAAGAAAATAAGGATTAACAATGATTTTGAATGCATTCTCTCTTGAAGGTAAGGTCGCGGTAGTCACAGGTTGTGATACCGGTCTGGGTCAGGGGATGGCGCTGGGTCTGGCGGAAGCGGGCTGTGATATTGTCGGGATCAACATTGTTGAGCCGACGGAAACCATTGAACGCGTCACCGCGCTGGGCCGCCGTTTTTTAAGTCTGACGGCGGATTTACGTCAGATTGACGGTATCCCAGCCCTGCTTGAACGTGCGGTGGCGGAGTTCGGCCACATCGATATTCTGGTGAATAACGCCGGTCTGATCCGCCGTGAAGACGCGATCGACTTCAGTGAAAAAGACTGGGATGACGTCATGAACCTGAACATTAAGAGCGTGTTCTTTATGTCTCAGGCTGCGGCGAAGCACTTCATCGCCCAGGGTAACGGCGGCAAAATTATTAATATCGCCTCTATGCTCTCCTTCCAGGGCGGGATTCGCGTTCCTTCCTACACCGCGTCTAAAAGCGGCGTTATGGGCGTAACGCGCCTGATGGCGAACGAATGGGCGAAACATAACATCAACGTGAACGCTATCGCGCCGGGTTACATGGCGACGAACAATACTCAGCAACTGCGTGCCGATGAGCAGCGTAGCGCGGAAATCCTCGACCGTATTCCGGCGGGGCGTTGGGGGCTGCCGAGCGATCTGATGGGGCCGGTGGTGTTCCTGGCATCCAGCGCATCTGACTATATTAACGGCTATACCGTTGCGGTGGATGGCGGCTGGCTGGCGCGTTAATTCTGATGTCGTAAAAGCCTCGCCCCGGTGAGGCGATAACATCCGGCCTGCGCAGGGTTTCCTGTACAGGCCGGATGCGTATGGCTTACGCGTTGAGGAAATCTTCGCGTACTGGCGTGAAGGTATCCAGCAGTGTTCCCGGTTGTAAACACACGCAGCCATGCATGATATTGGGCTGTTTATATAGCGTATCGCCGGCGCGCACCACATGCTTTTCTTCACCAATAGTAAACTCAAATTCACCGGACAAAACGTAAGTCAGCTGTTCATGAGGATGATTGTGCAACGGCCCGATTGCGCCTTTTTCGAAATTCACCTCTACCGCCATCATGTTGCCGTCGTGAGCCAGAATACGCCGGGTAACGCCATTTCCCAGATCCTCAAGCGTCGTCTCATTATGAAAAATAAACATGCGGTGATCCTGTTATTTATTGAAACAATGTTTCAACTAAATTAGTTCATACCGGGGAAAAAGAAAATGGCAGACCAAATGAACTGGAAACTTGATCACAAGTTTGCTTCACTGCTGTCATCAAGGTGAGAAGGAGAAGGTAATGAAAACGATTGGACTGCTGGGCGGCATGAGTTGGGAATCGACGATCCCCTATTACCGTTTGATTAATGAAGGAATCAAAGCACGCCTGGGCGGTTTGCATTCCGCCAGCCTGTTGCTGCATAGCGTTGATTTCCATGAAATTGAAGAGTGTCAGCGCCAGGGCGAGTGGGATAAAACGGGAGATATTCTGGCGCAGGCCGCACTGGGTTTGCAGCAGGCGGGCGCAGAAGCGATAGTGCTGTGTACTAATACTATGCATAAAGTGGCGGAGACGATTGAGTCGCGCTGTTCACTGCCGTTTTTACATATTGCGGATGCGACAGGGCGGGCGATTGCGCGCAAAAACATGACGCGCGTGGCGCTACTGGGGACGCGCTACACGATGGAGCAGGATTTTTATCGCGGGCGTCTGGAGCAGCGGTTTGCGATTGAAACCCTGGTGCCGGAAACTGACGACCGCGCGCAGATCAACCAGATAATCTTTGACGAACTGTGCCTCGGCGAGTTTAGCGAACGCTCCCGCCAGTATTATTTGCAGGTGATCGAACGTCTGGCGGCGCAGGGCGCTCAGGGCGTGATTTTCGGCTGTACCGAGATTGGGTTGCTGGTGCCGGAAGCGCAGAGCGCGCTGCCGGTGTTTGATACTGCGGCGATCCATGCGGCTGACGCCGTGGAATTTATGCTTTCGTAACCGGCTCCAGAATGGCCTCCAGCGGATCGACAAGACGCGGAAGGCTGGTTTGCAGGTGCTCGCTGAACGCATCCACCAGCGCGGATGATGGCCGGTGCAGCGGGCGGATCAGACTGACGGTAAACGGAACGTCGACACTGAACCGCCGCACGGTCACTCCGCTGGCGGCATAATCCAGCGCGGTGAGCGGGTTAACCACCGAAAGCCCGGCGCCCGCGCGCACCATCGCACAAACCGACGCCGCGCTGTGGGTTTCCACGACCATCCGGCGTTTAACCTGGTGTTCGTTAAACAGCGCATCCAGCAGCTGGCGATAGCTGTCGGTGCGCGACAGGCTGATGTAATTCTCTCCCTGAAAGTCGTCCGGCGTCAGCACGGATTTGGTCGCCAGCGGGTGGCCGGGCGGCAGCACGCACACTTCATTTAGCGTCAACAACGCGGTGCGTTCGGTGCCTGCCGGGGTATGCAACGTCTCCGTCAGGCCGAGGTCGTGGCGTTGAGCTGAAAGCCACTCTTCCAGCAGCGGCGACTCCTGCGGCACGATGTTCAGGCTGACATCAGGATAGCGGGCGAGAAACGGTTGCAGCAGCGTGGGTAAAAAGGACTGGGAGAAAACGGGCAGGCAGACAATCGACAGCTCGCCCTGGCGGAATTCACGTAAGCTCTCCGCCGCGTTTACAATGCGATCCAGCCCATACCAGGAACGCTGCACCTCTTCGAATAGCCGTAATCCTTGCACCGTTGGGTGCAGGCGTCCGCGCGTGCGCTCAAACAGTTTAAGCCCCAATACTTTTTCGAACCGCGCCAGCTCCCGGCTAACGGTGGGCTGCGAGGTATGCAGCAGGCGCGCCGCTTCGGTCAGGTTTCCGGCGGTCATCACAGCATGAAAGATTTCAATGTGGCGCAGGTTCACGGCTGCCATCGTTGGCTTTCCCCTCAGTGGATATCATCCATATCATTTTTGCATAGACTCGCCATAAAACGATATTTTTTATTCCCTTCAGTTTGTGGCGTAATCATAAAAAATGTCTTGCCCGGAGCCTGCTATGCCACATTCACTGAATTGCACTGATACTGACCTCAACGCTGAAAATCTGCTCAGACTACCGGCGGAATTCGGCTGCCCGGTATGGGTCTATGACGCGCAGATTATTCGCCGTCAGATCGCGGCCCTGCAACAGTTTGATGTGGTGCGCTTTGCGCAAAAGGCCTGCTCGAATATTCATATTTTACGCCTGATGCGTGAGCAGGGCGTAAAGGTGGATTCCGTCTCGCTGGGTGAAATTGAGCGCGCGCTGGCGGCGGGATACGATCCGCAAAACCATCCTGATGATATTGTCTTCACGGCTGATGTCATTGACGCCGCCACGCTGGCCCGCGTCAATGAACTGCGCATTCCGGTGAATGCCGGGTCGGTGGATATGCTGGAGCAACTGGGGCAGGTTTCGCCGGGTCATCGCGTCTGGCTGCGTATTAATCCCGGTTTTGGTCACGGGCACAGCCAGAAAACCAATACCGGCGGCGAGAACAGCAAACACGGCATCTGGCATACCGATCTGCCTGCCGCGCTGGCGGTGATGCAGCGCCATCGGCTTCAGCTTGTCGGGGTTCACATGCACATTGGTTCCGGCGTTGATTACGGTCATCTGGAGCAGGTATGCGGCGCGATGGTGCGCCAGGTTATCGATTTTGGGCAGGATCTGGAGGCGATTTCGGCGGGAGGCGGGCTGTCGATCCCTTATCACGAGGGAGAAGAGGCGGTCGATACGCAGCATTACTTCGGGCTGTGGAACGCTGCCCGCGAGCAAATCGCTCGCCATCTGGGGCATCGGGTGAAGCTGGAAATTGAGCCGGGACGTTTTCTGGTGGCGCAATCCGGCGTGCTGGTGACGCAGGTACGCAGCGTGAAAGAGATGGGGCGCCGTCATTTTGTGCTGGTGGATGCCGGTTTCAACGACCTGATGCGTCCGGCAATGTACGGCAGCTACCACCATATTACGGCGCTGGCGGCGGACGGTCGCTCGCTTGAACATGCGCCGCTGCTGGACACCGTGGTGGCGGGGCCGTTGTGTGAATCTGGCGATGTCTTTACGCAGCAGGAAGGCGGTAACGTGGAAACGCGTGCGCTGCCTGCGGTAGCACCGGGGGATTACCTGGTTCTGCACGATACCGGCGCGTACGGCGCGTCCATGTCATCAAATTACAATAGCCGACCGCTGCTGCCGGAAGTGCTGTTTGATAACGGTAAAGCGCGATTGATTCGCCGCCGCCAGACGATTGAAGAGTTGCTGGCGCTGGAAGTTTTTTAACCGGCAGGCCGGATAAGGTTCCTTTGCCTGATGGCGCTACGCTTATCAGGCCTACGATACTGTAGGCTGGATAAGGCGCTTGCGCCGCCATCCGGCAAACCATCAGCAATCCGACTGAAAAAATGGCCCGGTGGTCACTGAATCACGCAGCACTAATGTTCCTGTAAACGGCGGGATCGGCTCCAGCTCCTCGCCGCTCGCCAGCCGAATCGCCTGATCGATTGCGGTGGTGATCATACTGTCGATCGGCAGATAAACGGTGGACAGCGCCGGTTCCAGCCACTTCGCGCTGGGCGCGTCATCGAAGCCAAACAGCGAAATATCCTGCGGTATCCGCAGCCCGGCCTGATGCAGCGCCTTTGATGCGCCAAGCGCCATATCGTCGTTACAGGCAAAGAGCGCGGTAAAGGCGATCCCTTCCTCCAGCAGTTCACGGCACGCTTCGTACCCGCGTGTCATACTGGAGTCGCCGTATTTCACTTTCGCCGGGTCCCAGGCGATCCCGTTTTTCTCCAGCGCCTTGCGGTAGCCCGTCAGACGGGATTTTCCCGTTGGCGTGTGATTCGGTACGGTAATGCAGGCGATATCCCGATGGCCTTGTGAGATCAGGTAATCCACCGCCTGAAACGCGGCATCTTCCTGTTCAAAGAATATGGCGCGATCGCGGGCCAGACTGACATCGCGGTTGATCACGACCAGCGGCGTCTCTATGGTATTAATCAACGAGATGATCGTTTTTTCGCTCATATAGCGGGTATAGAGAATGATCGCGTCGCACTGCCTGTCGGCCAGCATCTGCACCGCCTCTTGCTCGCGTTCCGGCGTGTCATGGCCATCGGTCACGATAAGCTGCTTACCGTGCGACTCCGTCTGGCGTGACGCCTGTTGCAGCAAACGCCCGAAGTAAAATCCGTCAAAGGTCGAGACAACAAGCCCAATGCTGTTACTGGTGCGGTTCGCCAGCGATCGCGCCAAAAAATTGGGTCGGTAATCTAACGCCTGCATCGCTTTGAAGACTTTCTGGCGCGTGCTCTCTTTCACCTGTCCCGTTCCGTTCAGCACGCGAGAAACCGTCGCTTTTGATACGCCCGCGCGACGTGAAACATCCAGCATTGTTGTCATGACGCTATCCTGATTAATCGTTTGACGAAGAATTCCCGGTTTCCGACGGCGTCGAAACGGAATGCCGACGTACCAGAGTAGGGCTAAAGACATGGGTGATTTCGGGTACAGGCCGTTTTTCCGCCAGCGCGAGCGCCAGTTCGGCGGCCTGGGTCGCCATGGTCACGATCGGGTAGCGTACTGTGGTCAGACGTGGACGCACGTAGCGCGAGACCAGCACATCATCGAAACCAATCAGTGAAATTTCGCCCGGCACGTCAATACCGTTGTCGTTTAATACGCCCATTGCGCCTGCGGCCATCGAATCGTTGTAACAAGCGATCGCCGTGAAGTTTCTTCCGCGACCTAACAGTTCGGTCATTGCCTGTTCACCGCCGCTCTCATCCGGTTCACCAAATGTGACCAGCCTGTCGTTAGCCGGAATATGGCTCTCTTCCAGCGCGTCGTAATAACCCTTGAGCCGGTCTTCCGCATCAGAAATCGAATGGTTGGAACAGATATAGCCGATGCGGGTATGGCCCTGCTGAATTAAGTGACGCGTTGCCAGCCAGGCGCCGTAACGGTCATCTAACGCCACGCAGCGCTGCTCAAACCCAGGCAGGATGCGGTTAATCAGCACCATGCCGGGCATCTGTTTCATTAATGACGCCAGGTCCGCGTCCGGGATCATCTTGGCGTGTACGACTAACGCCGCGCAACGATGGCGGATCAGTTGTTCAATCGCCTGACGCTCTTTTTGTTCATTGTGGTAGCCGTTGCCAATCAGTAAGAAATTACCGGTGTGGTAGGCCACCTGCTCGACCGCTTTAACCATCGCGCCAAAGAAAGGGTCGGAGACATCCCCCACGACTAAACCAATTGTCTCCGTGGATTGCTGCGCCAGCGCTCGCGCATTGGCGTTGGGGTGATAGCTGAGCGATTCCATCGCGCTGGTGACCGCGAGGCGGGATGCTTCGCTGGCTTTCGGGGAATCATTAATAACGCGAGAAACGGTGGCGACTGAAACACCAGCCAGTCGGGCTACATCCTTTATGGTCGCCATGACAGTACCTATAGTGGGTAAACGCTTACATTTCGTCAGTGTTACGGAAAATGGCTATCTGTTCAAGCAGATTGCCTGACGGGAACGCGCAAATGTGAGCGCACGCCGGGGAAGTAAGACAGAAAAGGGAGAATGCAAACCTTTGGTTACACTTTGCGAAGCGCTGTTGCGATTGTTCGCTGGTGAGGGCGTCGGGCGGATTGCTAGAGTTGAGATCCCAGAGGTATTGATAGGTGAAATCAGCTTTCGGGTTGATCACAAGAATTACACCAACCTGCGCATCATGTGCAGGTTTTTTTTGCGCTTACACCAATCTGTAACAGTAACCGATAATTTACACAACTCGTTGCATTTGTGTTCATTCCTTTGCGTTTTGCTGGTGGCGCGCAGCGTCGCCGGAGACCACAATCAAGATCCCAGAGGTATTGATTGGTGAGATTATTCGGTACGCTCTTCGTACCTGTCTCTTGCACCAACCTGCGCGGATGCGCAGGTTTTTTTTCGTCCTTCCATTTACCTGTCGCGCCTGTTCCCCATCTCGTATAATCTGCAACCATGCATCTTTACCGAACTGTGAGCAAAGGGAGTTGACATGCTTTTTGGATTTTTTCGCAACCTGTTCCGCGTGCTTTATCGTGTACGCGTCACCGGGGATGCCAGGGCGCTACAGGGTGAGCGCATCCTGATCACGCCAAACCATGTCTCTTTTATCGACGGTATTTTACTCGCCCTGTTTTTACCGGTTCGCCCTGTTTTCGCGGTCTATTCCTCTATCAGCCAGCAATGGTATATGCGCTGGTTAAAGTCGCTGATTGATTTTGTGCCGCTCGACCCGACGAAGCCGATGGCGATTAAGCACCTGGTACGCCTGGTAGAGCAGGGCCGCCCGGTGGTTATCTTCCCGGAAGGGCGAATTTCGGTGAGCGGTTCGTTGATGAAAATCTACGACGGCGCCGGGTTTGTGGCGGCGAAGTCTGGCGCAACGGTGGTGCCGGTTCGTATTGAAGGCGCAGAGCTTACGTACTTTAGCCGCCTGAAAGGTCTGGTAAAACAGCGCTTTTTCCCGCGCATTCACCTGCATATCCTGCCGCCTACCCATCTGCCGATGCCGGAGGCGCCGCGAGCGCGCGAGCGCCGCAAACTGGCCGGAGAAATGCTGCATCAAATTATGATGGAAGCGCGCATGGCGGTGCGCCCGCGTGAAACGCTGTATGAATCACTGTTAGCTGCGCAGTACCGCTACGGGGCGGGTAAAAACTGTGTTGAAGATATTAACTTCACGCCGGACACTTATCGCAAATTGCTGACAAAAACGCTGTTTGTCGGCCGCATTCTGGAAAAATACAGCGCGCAGGGCGAAAACATCGGCCTGATGCTGCCAAACGCGGCCATCAGCGCCGCCGTCATTTTTGGCGCGGTTTCTCGTGGCCGTATCCCGGCGATGATGAACTACACGGCGGGTGTGAAAGGGTTGACCAGCGCCATTACCGCTGCGGAGATCAAAACCGTATTCACCTCCCGTCAGTTTCTTGAGAAAGGCAAGCTCTGGCATCTGCCGGAGCAACTGACGCAGGTTCGCTGGATTTATCTCGAAGATTTAAAAGCTGATGTGACGCTCGCCGATAAGCTCTGGATTTTTGCACATCTGCTGATGCCGCGCCTGGCGCAGGTCAAACAGCGGCCGGAAGAGGCGGCAATGATCCTCTTTACATCCGGTTCGGAAGGGCACCCGAAAGGCGTGGTGCACAGCCATAAAAGCCTTCTGGCGAACGTTGAGCAGATAAAAACCATTGCCGATTTCACGGCGAACGACCGCTTTATGTCAGCGCTGCCGCTGTTCCACTCCTTCGGTCTGACCGTCGGCCTGTTGACGCCGCTGCTGACCGGCGCTGAGGTGTTTCTCTATCCCAGCCCGTTGCACTATCGCATTGTGCCGGAGCTGGTCTATGACCGGAACTGCACGGTGCTGTTTGGCACGTCGACGTTTCTGGGCAACTACGCGCGGTTTGCCAACCCGTATGATTTCTATCGTCTGCGCTATGTCGTCGCCGGCGCGGAAAAATTGCAGGACAGCACCCGACAGCTCTGGCAGGACAAATTCGGCCTGCGCGTTCTGGAAGGTTACGGCGTGACCGAATGCGCGCCGGTCGTGTCGATTAACGTACCGATGGCGGCGAAGCCGGGCACCGTTGGGCGCATTTTGCCAGGCATGGATGCGCGCTTGCTGGCGGTTCCAGGCATTGATGACGGCGGGCGTCTGCAACTCAAAGGGCCTAATATCATGAACGGCTACCTGCGGGTTGAAAAACCGGGCGTGCTGGAAGCGCCTGCGGCGGAAAATGCGCTGGGCGACGTTGAACAGGGCTGGTACGACACGGGCGATATTGTGCGTTTCGATGAAAACGGTTTTGTGCAGATCCAGGGGCGAGCGAAGCGCTTTGCGAAAATCGCCGGAGAGATGGTTTCGCTGGAGATGGTCGAACAGCTGGCGCTGGGCGTCTCGCCAGATAAAATGCACGCCACGGCGATTAAAAGCGACGCCAGCAAGGGCGAAGCGCTGGTGCTGTTCACGACAGACGGCGAGCTGACGCGTGAAAGCCTGCTGCAATATGCCCGCACACACGGCATTCCTGAACTTGCCGTACCGCGTGATATCCGCTATCTGAAACAACTTCCGTTACTGGGCAGCGGCAAGCCGGACTTTGTGACGCTGAAAAGCTGGGTTGATGAACCGGAAAAACAACATGCGTGAGTCAGTACATACTAACACTTCGATCTGGTCGAAAGGGATGATGTCGGTTATCGCCGCGCAGTTTCTCTCTGCGTTTGGCGATAACGCGCTGTTGTTCGCGACGCTGGCGTTGCTGAAGGCGCAGTTCTACCCGGACTGGAGCCAGCCGATCCTGCAAATGGTGTTTGTAGGCGCTTACATTCTTTTTGCTCCCTTTGTCGGGCAGGTGGCGGACAGCTTTGCCAAAGGTCGGGTGATGATGTTCGCCAACGGCCTGAAACTGTTGGGCGCTGCGAGCATCTGTTTTGGTTTTAATCCCTTTGTCGGCTATACGCTGGTGGGGATTGGCGCGGCGGCTTACTCTCCGGCGAAATATGGCATTCTTGGCGAGCTGACCACGGGCGACAAACTGGTGAAAGCCAATGGTCTGATGGAAGCCTCCACCATTGCCGCGATTCTGCTGGGATCGGTGGCAGGCGGCGTACTGGCAGACTGGCATGTGATTGCGGCGCTGGTCGCCTGTGCGTTGGCCTATGCGGGCGCAGTCGTCGCTAACCTTTTTATTCCGAAACTCGCGGCGGCGCGGCCAGGCCAGTCCTGGCATTTGCGTAAGATGGTGCGCAGCTTCTTCTGCGCCTGCATGTCGCTCTGGCGTAACGGGGAGACGCGTTTCTCGCTGGTTGGCACCAGCCTTTTTTGGGGCGCGGGCGTCACGCTGCGTTTTCTGCTGGTGCTGTGGGTGCCGGTAGCGCTGGGAATTACCGATAACGCCACGCCGACTTACCTGAACGCAATGGTGGCGATCGGTATTGTTGTGGGCGCAGGTGCTGCGGCGAAGCTGGTTACGCTGGAGACGGTTGCGCGTTGTATGCCTGCGGGTATTCTGATTGGCGTGGTGGTGCTGATTTTTTCTTTGCAACACGCGTTGCTTCCGGCCTATGCGCTGTTGACGCTTATTGGCGTGCTGGGCGGCTTTTTCGTGGTGCCGCTCAATGCGTTATTGCAGGAGCGCGGCAAGAAAAGCGTCGGCGCGGGCAACGCGATTGCGGTACAGAACCTGGGGGAGAACAGCGCGATGCTGTTGATGCTGGGTCTCTATTCGCTGGCCGTACTGGTGGACATTCCGGTCGTGGCGATCGGCATTGGTTTTGGCGGGCTGTTTGCGCTGGCGATTGCGGCGCTGTGGATTTGGCAGCGCCGCCAGATGTGATTGTTGCGCCGTCGGTAGGCCTGATAAGCGCAGCGCCATCAGGCAGAAGTGCCGGATGGCGGCGCAGGCGCCTTATCCGGCCTACGGTATGGTGCTGTTGGTAGGCCGGATATGCATATTACGGTGCCGGGTAGGTATAAACCTGATGCACCGCTTCGATCTCCGCCAGCACCTCTTCGCTTAACTCCAGATGCAAACTCTCAACGTTGGTTTTTAGCTGCGCCATCGTCGTTGCGCCCAACAGGGTGCTGGCGACGAACGGCTGACGACGCACAAACGCCAGCGCCATCTGGGCCGGATCGAGGTTGTGGCGTCTGGCGATGTCGACGTAGGCCGCAACCGCCTTTTGCGCCTGCTCGCCGCTGTAGCGCGTAAAGCGGCTAAACAGGGTGTTGCGCGCGCCGGCGGGTTTGGCGCCATTCAGATATTTACCGGTCAACGTACCGAATGCCAGGCAAGAGTAGGCCAGCAGCTCGACGCCTTCATACTGGCTGACTTCCGCTAATCCCACCTCATAACTGCGGTTCAGCAGGCTGTAAGGGTTCTGGATAGTGACAATGCGCGGCAGGTCATGTTTATCCGCCAGATGCAGATAGCGCATGACGCCGAAGGCCGTTTCGTTAGAGACGCCGATGTAGCGAATTTTGCCCGCGCGCTGGAACTCCGTCAGCGCGTCCAGCGTTTCGAGCAGCGTGACAACCGGAGCCGAATCCGTCCAGCTGTAGCCCAGCTTGCCGAAGCAGTTGGTCGGGCGCTGCGGCCAGTGAACCTGATACAGATCCAGATAGTCGGTTTGCAGGCGTTTGAGGCTGTCGTGTAAGGCCTCACGGATATTTTTACGATCCAGCGCCTGATTGGGGCGAATTCCGCTGTCGTTATTACGCGATGGGCCGCTTACCTTGGAAGCGATAACCAGCTTCTCACGGCTGCCGTGTTTAGCAAGCCAGTTACCGACATAGGTTTCTGTTAGTCCCTGGGTTTCCGGGCGTGGAGGCACCGGATACATTTCGGCGACGTCGATCAGGTTAATGCCCTGATCCACGGCGTAATCGAGCTGTGCATGTGCGTCGGCTTCGCTGTTTTGTTCACCAAACGTCATTGTGCCCAGCCCCAGTGTACTTATTTCAAGCGAGCTGTGGGGTATACGGTGATAGTGCATAGCCGTTTCCTTCTTATTATGAAGTCAGTAAATCCCGACAAAGGAATATAAAAATGGCAGAGGGAAGAGAAAAGGGAAAGAGAAAATTCTAAGGCCAGCAGGGCTGCTGACCTCAACAATTAGCGTTCAATGATCTGAGAGACTTCGTCACGATTGATTTGCATCGCGTTGCCTTGCTGATCGTGGTAGCTCACCAGACCCGTATCATCGTCAATTTCTGGTTTACCGTCGGTCAGAATCATCCGACCATCTTTGGTCGCCATTACATAATCGCTGCTACATCCAGAAACAGCAAAAGCCAGTCCTACAGCGGAAATCACAACTGCCCATTTTTTCATCCATTTATCCTCACGTGGCCTGCGTCTGATAATAGTCTAGTAATAACCTGAAGTTATGTCTGATAAAAGCAGTAAAATCTTAAACTGTGAGGAACGGGAGAGGCATTGCGGGTGTTCGCTCCCCTTACAGGGAGCGAAAGAGTGAATCAGAGAGGGTTCTTTTTATTGCGCATCAGGTTCAGGCTCTCTACCGCGATAGAGAAGAACATGGCGAAGTAGATGTACCCTTTCGGAACGTGTACATCGAAACTTTCCAGAATCAGGGTAAAGCCGACCAGAATCAGGAAAGAGAGCGCCAGCATTTTTACGGAAGGGTGGCGGTCAACAAACTCGCCGATAGGACGCGCCGCGAACATCATCACGCCGACGGCAATCACAACTGCTGCCATCATGATAAACAGATGATCCGAGAGGCCCACCGCCGTGATGACGGAGTCAAGGCTGAAAATAATATCCAGCATCATGATCTGGACAATCGCGCCCAGGAAGGAGGAGACGCGCGTTTTCAGCCCTTCTTCCTCGCCTTCAATCGATTCGTGAATTTCTTTACTGGCTTTCCAGATCAGGAACAATCCACCCAGCAGCAGGATCAGATCGCGGGCGGAAATCGCTTCGCCGAAAATCTCGAACAGCGGGTTTGTCAGGCGTGTGACCCAGGCGATAGAAGCCAGCAAAGCCAGGCGCATCACCATCGCCGCCGCCAGCCCAAGGCGTCGGGCGTGATTCCGTTGCGCTGTAGGAAGTTTCGCCACCACCAGAGAGAGGAAAATAATATTGTCGATCCCAAGAACGATCTCCAGCAGCGTCAGCGTACCGAGCGCGAGCCAGGCGTTAGGATCGGTTACCCATGCAAATAACATCGAACAAAGTCCTGCCAAAAAAAAGAAGCGCTAATTATAGGCGCGCAATGCGGCAGGTGAAAGTCCAGTCTGTGCCTGTTAGCCCTGTAACAGGAAATGGCGGGCCAGCAGCGTGCGAGTGAAGTTCTTTTTCAGATAAAAGCCGCGCGGCAACGTCAGAATGGTCTCTCCCTGCGCGCCAATTGCTTCGGTAAGGGCTTTGGCATTCGCCGCTTTTGGCCGCAGTTGTAAAAATTCGCCATGCCGGGCGGTGATCCGCTCAACCTGACCCAGCACAATCATGTCCATCAACTCTTCCCAGTCGAGGCGAAGCTGCTGATCTTCTTCTTCATTTGGGCTCCACAACAGTGGGGAACCGACGCGCCGATCGGCTAACGGAATACTGCGCTCCCCCTCTACGGGAACCCATAACACACGTTTTAATTTGTGGCGGACGTGACTTGTTTCCCACGTCACGCCGCTGTTGCCGGTTAGCGGCGCGACGCAGACAAACGTGGTTTCCAGCGGGCGGCCAAGGCTATCGACGGGAATGGTTTTCAGCTCCACGCCAAGCGCGGCGAAATCTTGTTCCGGTTTGCTACCGGCGCTGGCGCCGAGCCAGATCTCCAGCAGCACGCCAATCCAGCCTTTATCCCGCTTCAAATCTTTGGGGGCCACTAAACCGGCCAGCGCCGCCAGTTCGCCCAGCGAGTAACCTGAAAGCTGCTGCGCCTGGGCAAGCAAAAGGGCTTCAGATGCTGGCGGAGAAAGTAGCGGGCGGAGTCCGGGCATGACGTTATACCTTAGGCGAAAAAGTGAACAATGATTTTATACCGTATGAACAGAGTTTAACGATTTCCACACGCGATGTTCAATCGCATGATTTATATTGGTTTTTAGGATCTGATTCTGCAAGTTGCGCAACAGAGAAATGGGTTTTCCAAATCTGGTCACTGAAAATAAACAGGATCTTACACCATGTTATCCACAGAAAGATGGGATAACTGTGAAAAACCGCCACTACTGTTTCAATTTACAGCCTTGACGTGCGACGAAAATCGAATTTTTACACAAATTGTGCCTAACTTATTGGCACAATCTGTGGATAAAAGCGACGGTGGTTGATCTTTCATCAGCCTGACGATCTTCAATGTGATGGCTGTCACTATTTAGCACGAATAGACGCAGGTTTTGCATTTAACTTAATGAATTTACGAGGCTATTTTTTGATGGTGTTTGCCGCCCAATTCAGACTGTTCCGGGTTTTCCCGTAGTAATTCCGTACTTCTTCACAACTATATCCACAGAAAAGGTGAATAAAATCGTCTGTGAACACACCTCTCTGTTTATAACTCGGCTATTTGCTGTGAGTTATTCAATTGTTATTAGTAGCGCGTACGCCTAACAGAGTGGTTTACCGTCTCTCTGGAGTGTGAAACAATCATTCATATATAAGGTTTATGTTGAGGTAGTCCGGTGATTGATGACGATGGCTACCGCCCAAATGTAGGTATCGTAATTTGTAATCGCCAGGGGCAGGTTATGTGGGCCCGGCGATTTGGTCAGCACTCCTGGCAATTCCCGCAAGGCGGGATAAATTCAGGGGAGTCAGCAGAACAAGCGATGTACCGGGAACTGTTTGAAGAAGTCGGGTTGAGCCGTAAAGATGTGCGGATACTTGCTTCTACTCGCAACTGGTTGCGTTACAAGTTACCGAAACGTTTGGTGCGTTGGGACACGAAGCCGGTTTGTATCGGCCAGAAACAAAAATGGTTTCTTCTGCAATTGATGAGCGCTGATGCGGAAATCAATATGCAAACCAGCAGCACCCCTGAGTTTGATGGCTGGCGCTGGGTAAGTTACTGGTACCCGGTCAGGCAGGTGGTGTCATTTAAACGCGATGTCTACCGCAGGGTGATGAAAGAGTTCGCAAGTGTCGTGATGGCGCTTCAGGAGAGTACGCCGAAGCCACAAAACGCACTTGCCTGGCGACGTAAAAGAGGTTAAAGCTACGCAAATTATGCTCACCCGCCTGCGCGAAATAGTGGAAAAGGTGGCCAGTGCGCCGCGCCTTAACGAGGCGCTGAATATTCTGGTCACTGATATCTGTCTTGCGATGGATACAGAGGTCTGTTCGGTCTATCTGGCCGATCACGACCGACGTTGTTACTACCTCATGGCGACGCGAGGGCTAAAAAAACCGCGTGGCCGTACTGTCACACTCGCATTTGATGAAGGTATCGTCGGTCTGGTTGGCAGGCTGGCGGAACCGATCAACCTTGCCGATGCGCAGAAACACCCCAGCTTTAAATACATCCCGTCAGTAAAAGAGGAGCGTTTCCGCGCTTTTCTGGGCGTGCCGATTATCCAGCGCCGCCAGTTACTGGGGGTGCTGGTGGTACAGCAGCGTGAACTGCGCCAGTACGATGAAAGCGAAGAGTCTTTCCTCGTTACGCTGGCGACTCAGATGGCGGCTATCCTTTCTCAGACGCAGCTAACCGCGTTATTTGGTCAATACCGCCATACGCGCATCCGTGCGCTGCCCGCCGCGCCCGGCGTGGCGATAGCGGAAGGCTGGCAGGATGCAACGTTGCCGCTGATGGAGCAGGTCTACGAGGCTTCCACCCTTGACCCGGCGCTTGAGCGCGAGCGGCTGACCGGCGCGCTGGAAGAGGCCGCTAACGAATTTCGTCGTTACAGTAAGCGCTTTGCCGCTGGCGCGCAGAAAGAGACGGCGGCGATCTTCGATCTGTATTCACACCTGCTTTCTGATGCCCGACTGCGTCGTGAACTGTTTGCCGAAGTCGATAAAGGCGCGGTGGCGGAGTGGGCCGTCAAAAAAGTCATCGAAAAGTTTGCCGAGCAGTTTGCCGCCCTGACGGATGGCTACCTCAAAGAGCGTGCCGGAGATTTACGCGCGCTGGGCCAGCGTCTGTTATTCCACCTGGATGACACCATTCAGGGGCCGAACACATGGCCCGAGCGTTTTGTGCTGGTGGCGGACGAACTCTCAGCCACCACGCTGGCGGAACTACCGCAGGACAGACTGGCCGGCGTCGTGGTTCGCGACGGCGCAGCTAACTCGCATGCGGCGATTATGGTACGCGCGCTCGGTATTCCGACCGTGATGGGCGCGGATATTCAGCCTTCGGTTCTTCATCACCGCACGCTGGTGGTGGATGGCTATCGCGGGGAGCTGCTGGTCGATCCTGAACCGGTATTGTTGCAGGAATATCAGCGGCTTATCAGCGAAGAGAATGAACTAAGCCGGCTGGCGGAAGATGATGTCAATCTGCCCGCGCATCTGAAAAGCGGCGAACGCGTTAAGGTGATGCTTAACGCAGGGTTAAGCCCGGAACATGAAGAGAAGCTGGGCAGCCGTATCGACGGTATCGGGCTTTATCGCACCGAAATTCCGTTCATGTTGCAAAGCGGTTTCCCCTCGGAAGAAGAGCAGGTGGCGCAGTATCAGGGGATGCTGCAAATGTTTAACGACAAACCGGTGACTCTGCGTACGCTGGATGTCGGCGCGGACAAGCAACTGCCCTATATGCCGATCAGCGAAGAAAACCCGTGCCTGGGCTGGCGCGGCATTCGTATTACGCTCGATCAGCCGGAGATCTTCCTGATCCAGGTGCGCGCGATGCTGCGCGCCAACGCCGCGACCGGCAACCTGAGCATTTTACTGCCGATGGTCACCAGCATTGATGAAGTGGATGAAGCGCGACGCCTGATTGAGCGTGCCGGGCGTGAAGTCGAAGAGATGATCGGTTACGCGATCCCCAGGCCGCGCATTGGGATCATGCTGGAAGTGCCGTCGATGGTATTTATGCTGCCGCAACTGGCGAACCGGGTCGATTTTATCTCCGTTGGCACCAATGATCTGACGCAGTACATCCTGGCGGTTGATCGCAACAATACGCGTGTGGCCAGTATTTACGACAGCCTGCACCCGGGGATGTTACGTGCGCTGGCGATGATCGCTCAGGAAGCCGAAAAACAGGGGCTTGATTTGCGGCTATGCGGTGAAATGGCGGGCGATCCGATGTGTGTGGCGATCCTGATAGGCCTGGGATTCCGCCATCTGTCGATGAACGGTCGCTCCGTCGCGCGCGTGAAATACCTGCTGCGGCACATTGATTATGAAGACGCGCAAACGCTGGCGCAGCGCAGTCTGGAA
Source organism: Citrobacter sp. TBCP-5362 (assembly GCF_005406305.1). NCBI lineage: Bacteria > Pseudomonadati > Pseudomonadota > Gammaproteobacteria > Enterobacterales > Enterobacteriaceae > Citrobacter > Citrobacter sp. TBCP-5362. The sequence continues at coordinate 876,100 of NZ_CP040234.1, forward strand.
GCGCAAATGGCGACGGAAGTGCGTCATCAGGTGGCGGCGTTTATGGAGCGCCGTGGCATGGGAGGCCTGATACGCGGGGGGTTGTGACAGGCGCTGTGCCCTTGATTGCCGGATGGCGGCGCACGCGCCTTATCCGGCCTACGGCGCGGTGCCGTCTGTAGACCTGATAAGCATAGCGCCATCAGGCAAAGATGTTGTGCGGTCCGTAGGCCTGATAAGCGTAGCGCCATCAGGCAAAGATGTTGTGCGGTCTGTAGGCCTGATAAGCGTAGCGCCATCAGGCAAAGATGTTGCGCGGTCTGTAGGCCTGATAAGCGTAAGCGCCATCAGGCAAAGATGTTGTGCCGTCTGTAGGCCTGATAAGCGTAAGCGCCATCAGGCAAAGATGTTGTGCCGGCTGTAGGCCTGATAAGCGTAAGCGCCATCAGGCATTCCTGGGATTGTCATTGATAGCCTATACAGATCTTTTACATCTTCCCGGCATCACCGATGCACCCCTTGTGCTATCATTCGCTCCTTTGGAGCGCCTGTGAACGGCTGGCGCGCATATCAATTGCTGTCTATTTTCAGCGAAATAACAAGAACTTGTGGTGACAGATGACCAGTAGCTATCTGCATTTTCCGGAATTTGATCCGGTCATTTTCTCAATTGGGCCCGTTGCGCTGCACTGGTACGGCATGATGTACCTGGTCGGTTTTGTCTTTGCAATGTGGCTGGCGATTCGCCGGGCAAACCGTCCGGGCAGCGGCTGGACCAAAAACGAAGTTGAAAACTTACTCTATGCCGGTTTTCTCGGCGTTTTCCTCGGTGGCCGTATTGGTTACGTTCTGTTCTACAACTTCCCGCTGTTCCTGGAAAATCCGCTCTATCTGTTCCGCGTCTGGGATGGCGGCATGTCTTTCCACGGCGGCCTGATCGGCGTCATTCTGGTGATGGTGATCTTCGCCAGACGCACTAAACGTTCTTTCTTCCAGGTATCCGATTTTATCGCGCCGCTGATTCCTTTTGGTTTAGGCGCAGGGCGTCTGGGGAACTTTATCAACGGCGAGCTGTGGGGGCGTGTCGATCCAAGCTTCCCGTTTGCCATGCTGTTCCCGGGCTCTCGTGCGGAAGATATCGCGCTGTTGCCGTCAAACCCGCAGTGGCAGTCGATCTTTGATACCTATGGCGTTCTGCCTCGCCATCCGTCCCAGCTGTATGAGCTGGTGCTGGAAGGTATCGTGCTGTTCATTATTCTTAACCTGTTTATCCGCAAGTCGCGCCCGATGGGGGCTGTCTCTGGCCTGTTCCTGATTGGCTATGGCGCGTTTCGTATCATTGTTGAATTCTTCCGCCAGCCGGATGCGCAGTTTACCGGCGCATGGGTACAGTACATCAGCATGGGGCAGATTCTCTCTATCCCGATGATTGTCGCTGGTGTGATCATGATGGTTTGGGCTTACCGCCGCAGCCCACAGCAACACGTTTCCTGAGGAACCATGAAACAGTATTTAGAACTGATGCAAAAAGTGCTGGATGAAGGCACACAGAAAAACGACCGTACCGGAACCGGAACGCTTTCCATTTTTGGTCATCAGATGCGTTTTAACCTGCGGGAAGGATTTCCGCTGGTGACGACGAAGCGCTGCCATTTACGCTCCATCATTCACGAGCTGTTGTGGTTCCTGCAAGGCGATACCAACGTCGCTTACCTGCATGAAAACAATGTGACGATCTGGGACGAATGGGCCGATGAAAACGGTAATTTAGGCCCGGTATATGGCAAACAGTGGCGCGCATGGCCTGCGCCGGACGGTCGCCATATTGACCAGATCACCACGGTCATGAACCAGTTGAAAAATGACCCGGACTCCCGCCGTATTATTGTTTCCGCCTGGAACGTCGGCGAGCTGGATAAAATGGCGCTGGCGCCGTGTCATGCGTTCTTCCAGTTCTATGTTGCGGACGGCAAGCTCTCCTGCCAGCTGTATCAGCGCTCCTGCGACGTCTTCCTGGGGCTGCCGTTTAATATCGCCAGCTATGCGTTACTGGTGCATATGATGGCGCAACAGTGCAACCTGGAAGTGGGCGACTTTGTCTGGACCGGCGGCGACACGCACCTGTACAGCAACCATATGGAACAGACGCACCTACAGTTAAGCCGCGAACCGCGCGCGCTGCCGAAACTGGTGATCAAACGTAAGCCTGACTCTATCTTCGACTACCGTTTTGAAGATTTTGAGATTGAAGGCTACGACCCGCATCCTGGCATTAAAGCGCCGGTCGCTATCTGACCTGAGCTCATCCTGTCATAACCGACGTCCTTGCGCGTCGGTTTTTTTTATCCCGTACGCCATTCTTCGGCGCTGATTCCCGAATTTTTGCAACGCGCTGTAATACGATAACTATTTCTCGTAACGCGCCGAATAATCTGCATTCTTGCCTCGTCATTTTCTCCGCTCCCGGCATACTGCCGCTATGAAAAAACAACAGGGCTATACGCTCATTGAAACAATGGTCGCAATGCTTCTTATGGTTAGCCTTAGCGCCACAGGGCTCTATGGCTGGCAGCGTTGGCAACAGCAGCAACGGTTATGGCAAACCGCCAGCCAGCTGCGGGATTATTTGCTGCAACTGCGTGAGGATGCGAACTGGCACAACCGGGATCACATTGTTCAGGTCATCAGAGAACGCGGCGGCTGGTGCTTTGTCAGCACTGCTTCGGCGCAAGGTGCCTGTACGCCAGACGCGCCGTTCGTCTTTATTCCAGCATGGCGCGATATAGACATGGTGGAGATCACCCCCTCGCTGGCGTTTTTTGGTCTGCGCAATACCGCCTGGGCCGGTCATATCCGCCTGAAAAATGCCGCGGGCGAATGGCGTCTGGTGGTTTCGTCCTGGGGGCGAATCCGGCTCTGTGAGGGACGCGAGGCCGAAGCATGTCGATGAACGAGCGCGGTTTTTCTCTACTGGAGGTACTTATCGCGATGGCGATAAGCAGCATGCTACTGCTCGGCGCGGCACGATTTTTACCCGCGCTACAGCGTGAGATTCTACAGACCACGCGGCAGCTGTTGCTGGAAGATGAGATCTGGCAGCGTGCTTATACCGTGGCAAAACACCTGCAACGCGCGGGATATTGTCGGGGAAACTGCACAGGGAAAGGACTGGTGATTGCCGGGCAGGGGGAGTGCGTTATCGTACAGTGGGACGCCAATAATAACGGGCGCTGGGAGACTGCGCCGGGAAAAGAGGCCGAACAGATCGGGTTTCGTTTAAACAATAAAACGCTGGAAACACTGCGTGGGGCAACATCATGCGCAGATAAAGGGTGGGATAAAATGACCGATCCCGATACGGTACAGATTGAGGCATTTAACGTTGAGCGTCAGGAGATGCCCGGTTTTGCGCCGGTACTGACGCTGTCTCTTCGGGGGCGCAGTAAAGCGGCTTCTAAAACCGCTGTTAAGGCGCAATACAGCGTCACCGGGTTTAATCTGTGAAGCGTGAACGGGGTGTGTCTTCTCTGGCGATGGTGCTTTTGCTGCTGGTATTGGGCAGCCTGCTGCTTCAGGGGGCAAACCAGCAGCAGGCGAGTTTTTCCACTCTGGTGGCGACAGAAAGCCGGGCCTTGCAGCGTCAGGCGGTGGCGCAGTCGGCGCTGGAATGGGGAAGGATGCAGTCATGGTCGGCGCAGGCTGCGGTTGAGTGTCGGCAATACGCCACGCCGAATGCCCGCGTTTGCCTGCGCCTGCTTGTGAACAACACCGCTTTATTGATTGCGCAGTATGATGGCGCATCGGTCTGGCGTCTGGGAGCGCGGGAGGAAAGCGGCGTTGTATTTTCTCCGCATGGATGGAGCGATTTTTGCCCGTTGAGTGAGGTGGCGTTATGCCAGATACCCTGAACAGGCAGCGTGGTTTTAGTTTGCCGGAAGTGATACTGGCGATGGCGCTGCTGGTGATAACCGTCACCGCGTTATCGGGTTATCAGCGGGCGTTGATGACGAGTCTTGTCGTCAGGGCGCAATATCAACAGCTCTGGCGGTACGGCTGGCAGCAAACGGCGCTGTATTCATTTTCACCTCCCGAAAGCTGGCAGGCCAACCGAATGCAGACAACACAAGCGGGATGTGTCAGCATCAGCGTTAAACTCATTTCCCCTTTGGGCAGGCAAGGCCAGATGTCGCGCTTACATTGCCCGAAAAGTCAGTAGTCAGGAGTTGCTATGTTAAGGGTCTACCACTCCAACCGTCTGGACGTGCTGGAAGCGTTAATGGAATTCATCGTTGAGCGCGATCGGCTTGACGATCCCTTTGAACCCGAAATTGTGTTGGTTCAAAGTACCGGTATGGCGCAGTGGCTGCAAATGACCCTTTCGCAGAAATTTGGTATCGCCGCGAATATCGATTTTCCGCTACCCGCGAGTTTTATCTGGGATATGTTTGTACGCGTGCTGCCTGATATCCCGAAAGAGAGCGCGTTCAGCAAGCAAAACATGAGCTGGAAGCTGATGACGCTGCTGCCGCAACTGCTGGAGCGTGAGGATTTTACGCTACTGCGCCACTATCTGACGGATGACGCTGATAAGCGCAAACTATTCCAGCTTTCCTCGCGTGCCGCCGATCTTTTCGATCAGTATCTGGTCTATCGCCCCGACTGGCTTACCCAGTGGGAGGCGGGGCAGATGGTTGACGGGTTAGGGGAGGCTCAGATCTGGCAGGCGCCGCTGTGGAAGGCGCTGGTGGAATACACGGCTGAACTGGGGCAGCCGCGCTGGCACCGTGCGAATGTGTATCAGCGTTTTATCCAGACGCTGGAAAATGCGACAACCAGCCCGACGGGGCTGCCTTCGCGCGTCTTTATTTGTGGTATTTCCGCGCTGCCGCCGGTGTATCTCCGGGCCTTGCAGGCACTGGGAAAGCACATCGAAATCTATCTGCTGTTCACTAACCCCTGCCGTTATTACTGGGGGGATATCGGAGACCCTGCCTGGCTGGCAAAACTGGTGGCTCGTCAGCGTCGTCACAGCTTTGAGGAGCGCGACTTACCGCTGTTTCGCGATAACCAACGCGCCGGGGAGTTATTTAATAGCGACGGCGAGCAGGATGTCGGGAACCCGATGCTGGCGTCCTGGGGGAAACTGGGGCGGGATTACATCTACTTGCTTTCCGAACTGGAAAACACGCAGGAACTGGATGCGTTTGTCGATATTCCCCCGGGCAACCTGCTTCATAACATTCAGGCGGACATCCTTGAGCTGGAAAGTCGCGCCGTGGCTGGGGTGAACCTCGAAGAGTACGCCCGAAGCGACAACAAGCGTCTGCTTGACCCGAATGACGCCAGCGTGACCTTTCACGTATGCCATAGCCCGCAGCGTGAAGTGGAGATCCTGCACGATCGTCTGCTGGCGATGCTGGAGGCCGACCCGACGCTGATGCCGCGCGATATTATCGTCATGGTGGCGGATATCGACAGCTATAGCCCCTTTATTCAGGCCGTATTTGGCAGTGCGCCTGCCGAACGCTATTTGCCTTATGCCATCTCCGATCGCCGGGCGCGTCAGTCGCATCCTGTTTTGCAGGCGTTTATCAGCCTGCTGTCGTTGCCGGACAGCCGTTTTGTCTCTGAAGATGTGCTGGCGCTGCTGGACGTGCCGGTTCTGGCGGCTCGATTTAACATCAACGAAGAAGGGTTGCGCTATCTTCGCTTATGGGTCAATGAGTCGGGTATCCGCTGGGGGATTGATGACGACAACGTGCGCGAGCTGGCGCTTCCTGCAACGGGGCAGCATACCTGGCAATTTGGCCTGACGCGTATGCTGCTGGGTTACGCGATGGAAAGCGCGCAGGGCGAATGGCAGTCCGTGCTGCCTTATGACGAGTCCAGCGGGCTGATTGCAGAGCTGGTCGGGCATCTGGCGTCCCTGCTTATGCAGTTGAACCTTTGGCGTCGCGGACTGGCGCAGGCGCGTCCGCTGGAAGAGTGGCTCCCGGTTTGCCGCGACATGCTCAATGACTTTTTCCTGCCCGATGCGGAAACGGAAGCCGCGATGACCCTTATCGAGCAGCAATGGCAGGCGATTATCACCGAAGGGCTTGAGGCGGAGTATGGCGATGCGGTGCCGCTGTCTCTGTTACGGGACGAGCTGGCACAAAGGCTGGATCAGGAACGCATCAGCCAGCGTTTTCTGGCGGGGCCGGTAAACATCTGTACGCTCATGCCTATGCGTTCTATCCCCTTTAAGGTTGTGTGTCTCCTTGGTATGAATGACGGCGTCTATCCGCGTCAGCTGGCGCCGCTCGGTTTTGACCTGATGAGTCAGAAACCGATGCGTGGGGATCGTAGCCGTCGCGATGATGACCGTTACCTGTTCCTTGAGGCCTTAATTTCTGCGCAGCAGACGCTCTATATCAGCTACATCGGGCGCTCTATTCAGGATAACAGCGAACGTTTCCCGTCAGTCCTGGTGCAGGAACTGATGGATTATATCGGGCAAAGTCACTATTTGCCGGGAGATGAAGAACTGACCAGCGATGAGAGCGAGGCCCGCGTGAAAGCGCATATCGCTCGCCTGCACACGCGGATGCCGTTTGATGCGCAAAACTATCTTCCCGGTGAACAGCAAAGCTACGCGCGCGAATGGCTGCCTGCTGCAAGTCAGTCAGGCGAGGCCCATTCTGATTTTGTACAGCCGTTGCCCTATGAACTCCCTGAGACGTTGACGCTGGAAAAACTTCAGCGCTTCTGGGCGCATCCGGTGCGGGCGTTTTTCCAGATGCGGCTACAGGTGAATTTCCGCGCGGAAGAGAGTGAAATTCCCGATACGGAGCCGTTCATTCTGGAAGGGCTAACCCGCTATCAGCTTAATCAGCAGTTGCTTAATACGCTGGTCGAAGAAGAGGATGCCGGGCTTTTATTCCGTCGCTTCCGGGCGGCGGGCGATCTCCCGTATGGCGCTTTTGGCGAGATCCTCTGGGATACGCAGCGTCAGGAGATGCAGTCGCTGGCGGACAGGATTATCGCGTGTCGTCAGCCGGGGAAAAGTATGGAAGTTGATCTGCTCTGCAATGGCGTGCAGATCACGGGGTGGTTGCCGCAGGTGCAGGAAGACGGTTTGTTGCGCTGGCGCCCATCTTTAATAAGCGTTGCGCAGGGAATGCAACTTTGGCTGGAACACCTTGTCTATTGTGCCTGTGGCGGAAAAGGCGAAAGTCGTTTGTTCCTGCGTAAAGAGGGAGAGTGGCGCTTCCCGCCGTTAGAGGCTGAACAGGCGTTAACTTACCTCGCACAGCTGATTGACGGTTATCGGGAAGGGATGTCGTCCCCACTGCTGGTTCTTCCTGAAAGCGGCGGCGCATGGATAAAAGCTTGTTATGACGCGGCGAATGATGCCATGTTAGATGATGCTGACACGCTGCAAAAAGCCCGGACGAAGTTCTTGCAGGCTTATGAAGGTAACATGGTGATACGCGGAGAAGGGGATGATATCTGGTATCAACGGTTGTGGCGTCAGCTGGAGCCGAAGACGATAGAGAGCATTATTTCTCAGTCTCAACGTTATCTGTTACCGCTATTTCGTTTTAATCAGTCGTGAGGGCTGTATAAAAATTGCGCAATTAAATGGCTTCATTTATGATGCGTTTTCTGTCACGGACTGATTTTACAATAAGAGATGCTGACTCGTTTAGCACACAGTTTTGTCCTGCTCAATAAGCGCCAGCGTCGCGCTCGCGCTTCACCTGAGCGGGAAAGAAAGTTAATGATGAGGTTCGTGAATGCCCCGCAGCACCTGGTTCAAAGCGTTATTGTTGTTTGTCGCCCTTTGGGCACCCTTAAGTCAGGCAGATACCGGTTGGCAGCCTTTGGCGGAAACCATCCGTAAAAGCGAGAAAGATACGCGTCAGTATCAGGCGATTCGTCTGGACAATGACATGGTGGTTTTGCTGGTATCCGACCCGCAAGCGGTGAAATCGCTTTCGGCGCTGGTGGTGCCTGTTGGATCGCTGGAGGACCCCGATGAACATCAGGGGCTGGCGCACTATCTCGAACATATGAGTCTGATGGGATCTAAAAAATATCCCCAGCCTGACAGCCTTGCCGAATACCTTAAAATGCACGGCGGCAGCCATAATGCCAGCACCGCGCCGTATCGTACCGCCTTCTATCTGGAGGTGGAAAACGACGCCCTGTCAGGTGCGGTCGATCGCCTTGCCGATGCCATTGCCGCCCCGTTGTTGGATAAAAAATATGCCGAGCGTGAGCGCAATGCGGTCAATGCCGAACTGACGATGGCGCGTACGCGAGACGGTATGCGTATGGCGCAGGTCAGCGCAGAAACCATCAACCCGGCGCACCCGGGTTCGCGCTTCTCTGGCGGCAATCTGGAAACTTTAAGCGACAAACCGGGCAACCCGGTTCAGCAGGCGTTGCAGGCGTTTCACGAAAAATATTATTCAGCGAACCTGATGAAGGCGGTGATTTACAGTAACAAACCGCTGCCGGAACTGGCGCGTATTGCGGCTGAAACCTATGGCCGGGTGCCGAATAAAAATATCAAAAAGCCGGAAATTACCGTGCCGGTAGTAACGGACGCGCAAAAGGGCATCATCATTCATTATGTGCCTGCTCTGCCGCGTAAAGTGCTGCGCGTAGAGTTTCGTATTGATAACAACAGCGCGCAGTTTCGCAGCAAAACCGACGAACTGGTGACCTACCTGATTGGCAACCGTAGCCCGGGAACGCTCTCCGACTGGCTGCAAAAACAAGGATTAGTGGAAGGCATTCGTGCGGACTCCGACCCGGTGGTTAACGGTAACAGCGGCGTACTGGCTATTTCCGCTACCCTGACGGACAAAGGGCTGGCGAACCGGGACGACGTTGTCGCCGCCATCTTCAGCTATCTCAATCTGTTACGTGAAAAAGGCGTGGATAAACGTTACTTCGATGAGCTGGCGCATGTGCTGGATCTCGACTTCCGTTACCCCTCTATCACCCGTGATATGGATTACGTCGAATGGCTGGCGGATACGATGATTCGCGTTCCGGTGGAACATACGCTGGATGCGGTGAATATCGCCGATCAATACGATGCGGCGGCGGTGAAATCACGCCTGGCGATGATGACGCCGCAGAATGCGCGTATCTGGTACATCAGCCCGAAGGAACCGCACAACAAAACGGCCTATTTTGTCGACGCGCCTTATCAGGTGAATAAAATCGACGACAAAACGCTCGCCGACTGGCAGCAAAAAGCGCAGGGCATTGCGCTGTCATTACCGGAGCTTAACCCCTATATTCCAGACGATTTCACGCTGATCAAACCGGAGAAGGAATATCCCCACCCGGAGCTGATTGTCGATGAACCGGATTTGCGCGTGGTTTATGCGCCGAGCCGTTATTTTGCCAGCGAGCCTAAGGCGGATGTCAGCGTTATTCTGCGTAACCCGAAAGCAATGGACAGCGCCAGAAACCAGGTGATGTTTGCGTTAAACGATTATCTCGCGGGGATCGCGCTCGACCAGTTAAGCAACCAGGCATCGGTTGGCGGGATTGGCTTTTCCACCAACGCCAACAATGGTCTGATGCTTAACGCGAACGGTTACACGCAGCGCTTGCCGCAGCTTTTCCAGGCATTGCTGGAAGGGTATTTCAGCTACACCGCGACGGAAGAACAGCTGGAACAGGCGAAATCCTGGTATGCACAGATGATGGATTCCGCAGAAAAAGGGAAGGCCTACGATCAGGCGATTATGCCGGTACAGATGCTTTCTCAGGTGCCTTACTTCCAGCGTGATGAACGCCGTAAGCTGTTGCCTTCGATCACGCTGAAAGAGGTCATGGCTTACCGCGATACGTTAAAAGCAGGCGCGCGACCGGAGTTCCTGGTGATTGGCAATATGCGCGAAGCTCAGGTGAAAACCATGGCGCGGGATATCCAACAGCAGCTTGGCGCCAACGGTTCAGAGTGGTGTCGCAATAAAGACGTACTGGTGGATAAAAAGCAGTCGGTCATCTTTGAGAAGGCGGGCAGCAGCACTGACTCCGCGCTGGCGGCGGTATTCGTTCCAACCGGTTACGATGAATATGCCAGTTCAGCCTACAGCGCGATGTTAGGGCAAATCGTTCAGCCGTGGTTCTATAATCAGTTGCGTACTGAAGAACAGTTAGGTTATGCGGTGTTCGCTTTCCCGATGAGCGTCGGGCGTCAGTGGGGGATGGGTTTCCTGCTGCAAAGCAGCGACAAGCAACCGTCTTATCTCTGGGAGCGTTACAAAGCATTCTTCCCAACGGCGGAAGCGAAGCTGCGGGCGATGACGCCGGAAGAGTTTGCGCAAATTCAGCAGGCGATCATCGCGCAGATGTTGCAAGCGCCGCAAACGCTGGGCGAAGAAGCGTCGAAATTAAGCAAAGATTTCGATCGCGGCAATATGCGCTTTGATTCACGTGATAAAATCGTGGCTCAGATTAAACTGCTGACGCCGCAAAAACTTGCCGATTTCTTCCATCAGGCGGTGGTTGAGCCGCAAGGCATGGCGATACTGTCACAGGTTTCCGGCAGTCAGAACGGGAAAGCAGAGTACGTGCGCCCGGAAGGCTGGAAAGTGTGGGAGAACGTCAGCGCGTTGCAGCAAACCTTACCCCTGATGAGTGAAAAGAATGAATGATGCCGCTGAGTCCCTTGATCCTTTACGCTTGCCCCTTACGGGCGAGCGTCTGATTGAAGCCTCTGCGGGCACTGGCAAAACGTTTACTATCGCCGCGTTGTATCTGCGCCTGCTGCTCGGATTGGGCGGCTCTGCCGCCTTTCCCCGACCGCTGACCGTGGAAGAACTGTTGGTCGTGACGTTTACCGAGGCGGCCACCGAAGAGTTACGCGGCCGCATCCGCAGCAACATCCATGAACTGCGCATCGCCTGTCTGCGTGAAACTACCGATAACCCGTTATATGCTCGCCTGCTGGAAGAGATCGAGGATAAAAAGCAGGCGGCGCAGTGGTTACTGTTGGCGGAAAGACAGATGGATGAGGCGGCAGTATTCACCATCCACGGTTTTTGCCAGCGCATGCTCAGCCTGAATGCGTTTGAGTCCGGCATGCTGTTCGAGCAGCAATTAATCGAAGATGAATCCCTTCTGCGCTATCAGGCCTGCGCCGACTTCTGGCGGCGTCACTGTTATCCGCTGCCACGCGAAATTGCCCAGGTTGTCTTTGAAGCGTGGAAAGGCCCCCGGGCGCTACTGAAAGATATCGATCGTTATTTGCAGGGCGAAGCGCCGGTCATCAAAGCACCGCCGCCGTCAGACGAGACGCTGGCGTCTCGCCACGAACACATTTTGTCGCGTATTAACGCCCTGAAGCAGCAATGGTGCGCGTCCGTTGATGAACTGGATGGGGTGATAGAGTCGTCGGGAATCGATCGCAGAAAATTCAATCGCGGCAACCAGACGAAATGGATCGAGAAGATCACGGCGTGGGCGCAGGCGGAAACGCAAACCTATCAATTACCCGACGCGCTGGAGAAATTCTCCCGGCGATTCCTGGAAGAGAGAACCAAAGCGGGCGGCATAACCCCGCAGCATCCGCTGTTTGTCGCCATTGAGGAACTGCTGGCTGAACCGTTGACGATAAAAGATCTGCTGATTACCCGTGCGCTGGCAGAAATCCGCGAGACGGTTGCGCAGGAAAAACAACGCCGGGGTGAATTAGGTTTCGACGACATGCTGAGTCGTCTGGATGTTGCGCTGCGTAGTAATAGCGGCGATGCGCTGGCAAGCGCAATTCGTGGCCGTTTCCCGGTGGCGATGATTGATGAATTTCAGGATACCGACCCGCAGCAGTACCGCATTTTCCGCCGCATCTGGCGGCATCAGCCGGACACCGCGCTGTTGCTGATTGGCGATCCGAAACAGGCGATTTATGCGTTTCGCGGCGCGGATATCTTCACCTACATGAAAGCCCGCAGCGAGGTCAGCGCCCATTATACGCTGGATACCAACTGGCGTTCCGCACCGGGCATGGTCAACAGCGTGAATACGTTGTTCAGTCAGATGAACGACGCCTTTATGTTCCGCGAAATTCCATTTGCGCCGGTTAAATCGGCCCAGAAGAACCAGTCGCTGCGCTTTGTGCTGAACGGCGAGACGCAGCCCGCCATGAACATGTGGTTGATGGAAGGGGAAAGCTGCGGCATTGGCGACTATCAGAGTTACATGGCGCAGGTGTGCGCGACGCAAATTCGTGACTGGCTGAAAGCCGGGCAAACTGGCGATGCGCTGCTTGTTAGCGAGAAAACCTCACGCCCGGTTCGAGCCTCGGATATCAGCGTGCTGGTGCGAAGCCGCCAGGAAGCGGCACAAATTCGTGATGCGCTGACGCTGCTGGCGATTCCGTCCGTTTATCTCTCCAACCGCGACAGCGTATTTGAGACGCTGGAAGCGCAGGAGATGCTGTGGATCTTACAGGCCGTCATGACGCCTGAGCGTGAAAATACGCTGCGTAGCGCGATGGCGGCCTCAATGATGGGGTTGACCGCGCAGGACATCGAAACGCTGAATAACGACGAAAATGCCTGGGATACGGTGGTCGAAGAGTTCGACGGCTATCGTCAAATCTGGCATAAGCGCGGCGTCATGCCCATGCTGCGCGCGCTGATGTCAGCGCGGAATATTGCCGAAAACCTGCTGGCGACGGCGGGAGGCGAGCGCCGCCTGACCGATATTCTGCACATCAGCGAATTGTTGCAGGAAGCCGGTTCGCAGCTGGAAAGTGAGCATGCGCTGGTGCGCTGGCTGTCGCAGCATATTCTTGAGCCGGACAGCAATGCCGCCAGCCAGCAACTGCGGCTGGAAAGCGATAAACATCTGGTGCAAATCGTCACCATCCATAAATCAAAAGGGCTGGAATACCCGCTCGTCTGGCTGCCTTTTATTACCCATTTCCGCGTGCAGGATCAGGCGTTTTATCACGATCGCAATTCGTTTGACGCGGTGCTGGATCTCAGCCACGCCGAGGAGAGCGTTGAACTGGCGGAAGCAGAGCGTCTGGCGGAAGACCTGCGTTTGCTTTATGTGGCGCTGACCCGTTCGGTGTGGCATTGCAGCCTCGGCGTTGCGCCGTTGGTGCGTCGTCGCGGAGATAAGAAAGGCGATACCGATGTACACCAGAGCGCGCTCGGGCGCCTGCTGCAAAAAGGTGAGCCGAAAGATGCCGCTGGGCTTCGCGCCTGCATTGACGCGCTTTGCGGGGAGGATATCGCCTGTCGGACGCCAGACGAACCGGACAGCGAACGCTGGCAGGTAACGGAAGCGTCGCGTGCGGCGCTAAGCGCCAGAGAATTACGCCGAATGCCTGCCGACAACTGGCGAGTAACCAGTTATTCCGGCTTACAGCAGCAAGGCCATAGCGTCGCCCAGGATTTAATTCCGCGTCTGGATGTGGATGCCGCCGGGGTAGGGGACGTGGTGGAAGAGCCGGAGCTGACGCCGCACCAGTTCCCGCGAGGGGCATCGCCGGGTACATTCCTGCATAGCCTGTTTGAAGACCTCGACTTTACGCAGCCCGTTGACCCGGCCTGGGTACGGGAAAAACTGGAGCTTGGCGGTTATGACGCGCACTGGGAGCCGGTTTTAACGCAGTGGCTGGACGCTGTTTTGCAGGCTCCCCTGACCGAACGCGGCGTGAGTCTGCGTCATCTTTCCGCCCGTGAAAAACAGGTGGAGATGGCGTTTTATCTGCCGATCGCACAGCCGCTTATCGCCAGTCAACTGGATGCGCTGATTCGCCGGTTTGATCCGCTCTCGGCGGGCTGCCCGCCGCTCGACTTCATGCAGGTTCGCGGCATGCTGAAAGGGTTTATCGACCTGGTGTTTCGCCATGAAGGGCGGTATTACCTGCTCGATTACAAATCAAACTGGCTGGGCGAAGACAGCACGGCCTACACTCAGGAGGCGATGGCCTCAGCGATGCAGGCGCATCGCTATGACCTGCAATATCAGTTGTATACGCTGGCGTTGCACCGCTATCTGCGCCATCGCATCGCCGATTATGACTATGAACGTCATTTCGGCGGCGTGATCTACCTTTTCCTGCGCGGCGTTGACCGTGAATATCCACGGCAGGGCATTTTCTCGACCCGGCCGGACGGCGAACTGATTGCGTTAATGGATGAGATGTTTGCAGGCGTTGTAGCGGAGGAGGCGCAATGACAATTCAGAAGCGATTACTGGAGGCCGTAGAACAACAGTTGTTGCGGCCATTAGACGCTCAGTTTGCGCTGGCGGTTGCCGGGCAGGACGATCCGTGCGTGACGCTGGCCGTTGCATTGCTCAGCCGCGATGCCGGGGAAGGGCATGTCTGTATGCCGCTTTCGCGCCTGGCGATAACGGAAGAGTCGCATCCGCTACTGGTCTCCTGGTTTAGCGAGAGGGACGCGCCTGAAGACTGGGCATCGTGTCTGCTGGCTTCCGGGGCGGTCAGTCGGGGAGAGCGGCCAACGCCGTTGATTCTGCATGAAGATCGCCTTTACCTGAACCGGATGTGGAGTAACGAGCGCACGGTAGCCCGCTTTTTTAGCGAGGTTAACCAGGCGATCGCGGTAGATGAACTGCAACTGGCCCGCACGCTGGATGCGCTTTTCCCGCCGACGGATGACGTCAACTGGCAAAAAGTGGCGGCGGCCGTGGCGTTGACGCGCCGTATTTCCGTCATTTCCGGCGGGCCTGGCACCGGTAAAACCACTACCGTGGCGAAGCTGCTGGCCGCGTTGATTCAGATGGCGGACGGCGAGCGATGCCGTATACGACTGGCGGCGCCGACGGGGAAAGCGGCGGCGCGTCTGACCGAGTCGCTTGGCGCGGCATTGCGCCAGCTTCCGCTCACGGATGAGCAAAAAAAACGCATCCCGGATGACGCCAGTACGTTGCACCGGCTGTTGGGCGCACAGCCCGGTAGCCAGAGGCTGCGCCATCACGCGGGAAACCCGCTGCATCTGGACGTGCTGGTGGTGGATGAGGCATCAATGATCGATTTGCCGATGATGTCGCGGCTAATTGAGGCGCTGCCGCCGCACGGACGCGTGATTTTTCTCGGCGATCGCGATCAGCTGGCTTCCGTTGAGGCGGGGGCGGTGCTGGGCGATATCTGCGCCTGGGTAAATGCCGGATTTACCGCCGGGCGCGCGCAGCAGCTGAGCCGACTGACGGGAAGCCCCATTCCTGCGGGCGCAGGCACGGAGGCGGCCTCTTTGCGCGATAGCCTGTGTTTGCTGCAAAAAAGCTATCGCTTCGGGCATGATTCCGGCATTGGTCAACTGGCGGCAGCCATTAATCGCGGCGATAAAGCGGCGATGAAAACGGTCTTTCAGCAGGGATTCAGCGATATTAAAAAACGAACGCTACAGAGCAGCGAGGATTACGCCGCCATGCTCGACGAGGCGCTGGCCGGTTATGGGCGTTATCTGGCGCTTGTTCGCGAGGGCGCGGAGCCGGAGGCGATTATTCAGGCTTTCAATGAGTACCAGTTGCTGTGCGCGCTGCGTGAAGGGCCGTTTGGCGTTGGCGGTCTGAATGAACGTATCGAACAGGTTATGCTGCAAAAGCGCAAAATTCAGCGTCACCCGCACAGCCGCTGGTATGAAGGGCGTCCGGTAATGATTGCGCGCAATGACAGCGCGTTGGGGTTGTTCAATGGCGATATCGGTATTGCGCTCGATCGCGGCCAGGGGTTGAGGGTGTGGTTCGCCATGCCGGATGGCAGCATTAAGTCGGTGCAGCCCAGCCGTTTGCCGGAGCATGAAACAACCTGGGCGATGACGGTGCATAAATCGCAGGGATCGGAGTTCGATCATGCGGCGCTGATTTTACCCAGCCAGCGCTCGCCGGTTGTGACCCGCGAGCTGGTGTATACCGCCGTGACGCGCGCACGTCGTCGCCTGTCTCTCTATGCCGATGAACGGGTTTTGAGCGGGGCAATTGCGACGCGCACGGAACGACGTAGCGGACTGTCCGCGTTTTTTAATAACGGGCTGTGAGGCAAGTTGCCGGATGGCGCCTGCGCTTATCCGGCCTACAGCATCCCCGTAGACCCGATAAGACGCTTTAGCGTCGCCGTCAGGCAAAATGGGTTATCCCAAATCTGCCATCAACACCTTTGAACGACGCTGATAGTTGTACATCTCTTTTTTGCTCTCGGGCAGCAGTTCGATATCCACCGGCGTAAACCCACGTTCCTGGAACCAGTGAATACTGCGCGTTGTCAGCACAAACAGCTTGCTGAGGCCCATCTGTCTTGCCTGCACGGCGATCCGCTCCAGCAAGACTTCGCCACGCGATGAACTGCGATAATCTGGATGTACCGCCACGCAGGCCATTTCGCCGATTTTTTCTTCGGGGAAAGGGTACAGCGCGGCGCAGGCGATGGTCAGATTATCTCGCTGGATAATCGTGAATTTGTCGATCTCCATCTCCAGTTGTTCACGGGAGCGGCGCACCAGAATCCCCTGTTGCTCCAGCGGGCGAATCAGCTCCAGGATCCCGCCGATATCGTTAATGGTGGCGCGGCGAATCTGCTCGGCGCTCTCCATCACGATTTGCGTCCCGATCCCGTCGCGTGAGAACAGCTCCTGCAATAGCGCGCCGTCTTCCTGGTAGCTAATCAGATGGCAGCGACGCACGCCGCTGCGACAGGCTTTCACCGCGCCGCGCAGGAACCGCACGGTGCCTGAATTGTAATCGCCTTTTTCTTCCTGCGCTTCAACGCGTGCCTGCGCTTCGTTCGGGAAAAGTTCGGAAACGATGTCGCCTTCGTCGTTAGTTACCCCTTGCGACGAACAGAAGCCGATCATCTTCTCCGCCTTCAGTTTGATGGCGAGCTGCGTGGCGATCTCTTCTGAGGTCAGGTTAAAACTTTCGCCTGTGACGGAAACCGCGACCGGCCCCATCAGCACAATTGCGCCGCTGTCTAACTGGCGATGAATTGCCTCTTCATCAATACGGCGAATGCGTCCGCTGTGGCAGTAATCCACGCCGTCATCCACGCCCAACGGCTGTGCAATAATAAAATTGCCGCTGACGACGTTGATGTGCGCGCCCTGTAAGGGGGTGTTGTTCAGGCTCATCGACAGACGGGCGGTGATATCCAGCTGCAACGTGCCTGCCGCTTGCTTAACCAGTTCCAGCGTTTTGGCGTCCGTCACGCGGGTATTTTTGTGGTACAGCGGCTCATGGTGATGTGCTGCAAGGTTCGCGTCGATTTGCGGACGCGCGCCATACACCACCACCAGGCGAATGCCCAGACTGTGCAGAAGCCCGATGTCATTGACGATACTGGAGAAATTTTCATGCTCAATGGCCTCACCGCCAAGCATAATGACAAACGTTTTTCCCCGATGGGTATTGATATAGGGAACAGAATGGCGGAATCCCTGTACCAGTTCGGTTCTACGTTCCTTCACCACGGCACACCCTCATTGCATGATTATTCGAAATTAATGTATTTTTATTCTGTTTTCCCGTCGCACGCAAGCGCAAATTTTAATCCTGCTGAAGTTTTCTCCCAGTAATACCGTGAATACAAAAAGAAAGTTTACCCTTTTATAGATGACAGATTATGCGTCATTCGCTAAAGTTTCCGGTCAATTTAGACGTTTTGTACATCAGCACCGTTAAGTTTGTTTTGCTCGGGAGAAGCATGTCGGGATCCAACTCAGCAATCAGTCGCCGTCGTTTACTACAAGGGACGGGCGCCATGTGGCTATTGAGCGTAAGTCAGGTCGGTTTGGCTGCCGTCAGCCAGGTCGTCGCGGTACGCATCTGGCCTGCGTCCAGCTATACCCGCGTCACGGTGGAATCGAACCGTCTGCTGAAATACAAACAGTTTGCCCTGAGTAACCCTGAGCGCGTGGTGGTGGATATTGAAGGCGTGAATCTGAACTCGGTGCTTAAAGGCATTGGCGCGCAGATCCGTGCGGACGATCCGTATATCAAGTCAGCGCGAGTGGGGCAGTTTGATCCACAGACGGTGCGGATGGTGTTTGAGCTGAAGCAAAACGTGAAACCGCAGCTGTTTGCCCTTGCACCGGTGGCGGGCTTTAAAGAACGCCTGGTGATGGATCTCTACCCTGCCAATGCGCAGGATATGCAGGACCCGTTGCTGGCGCTGCTGGAAGATTACAACAAAGGCGATCTGGATAAGCAGGTGCCGCCTGCGCAGAGCGGGCCGCAGCCGGGCAAGGCGGGACGCGATCGCCCGATCGTGATCATGCTCGATCCCGGTCATGGAGGGGAAGATCCCGGCGCCGTGGGGAAATACAAGACGCGCGAAAAAGACGTGGTGTTGCAGATTGCCCGCCGCTTGCGCGCGTTAATTGAGAGAGAAGGCAATATGAAGGTCTACATGACGCGTAATGAGGATATCTTCATTCCGCTGAAAGTGCGCGTGGCGAAAGCCCAGAAGCAGCGCGCCGACCTGTTTGTCTCTATCCATGCGGACGCGTTTACCAGCCGACAGCCCAGCGGTTCATCCGTTTTTGCGCTCTCGACGAAGGGCGCGACCAGTACGGCGGCAAAATACCTCGCGCAAACTCAGAACGCCTCGGATTTGATCGGCGGCGTGAGTAAAAGCGGCGATCGCTATGTCGATCACACGATGTTCGACATGGTGCAATCGTTGACCATCGCCGATAGCCTGAAGTTCGGTAAAGCGGTGCTCAACAAGCTGGGAAGGGTTAATAATCTGCACAAAAATCAGGTCGAGCAGGCCGGCTTTGCGGTGCTGAAAGCGCCGGATATTCCCTCTATTCTCGTGGAAACCGCCTTTATCAGTAATATTGAAGAGGAGCGTAAGCTCAAAACGGCGAAGTTCCAGCAGGAAGTGGCGGAGTCGATTCTGGCGGGTATTAAAGCCTACTTTGCCGATGGGGCGACGCTGGCGAGAAGGGGATAATAAAAAAGCGCTGAAAGGCGCTTTTTTTACGGACCGCAGAAACGAAAAAACACCCGTTAAGGTGTTTAATATTGGTTGCGGGGGCCGGATTTGAACCGACGACCTTCGGGTTATGAGCCCGACGAGCTACCAGGCTGCTCCACCCCGCGTCCGTCTTTCTGCTTCGTATTTCAAACCACATCTGCGTTGGCTTTCCTCGTTCACCTCAGTCACTTACTGGAGTAAGCTCCTAAGGATTCACTGCGTCGCCGCCTTGTTGTGATTCGAACTACTTTGCAAAATATTACATCAGATTTCAATTGGTTGCGGGGGCCGGATTTGAACCGACGACCTTCGGGTTATGAGCCCGACGAGCTACCAGGCTGCTCCACCCCGCGTCCGTCTGTTACTCTTCCATCGAGTAACTTTTTCTTCACATTGTATTGGTTGCGGGGGCCAGATTTGAACTGACGACCTTCGGGTTATGAGCCCGACGAGCTACCAGGCTGCTCCACCCCGCGTCCGTGGATGCGCACTATACTCTGCTAACATTTTCATGCAACCCTTTTTTCACCCGGATCACGAAATTGGGATGATTGTGTGCAAAAACAACGCGCTTTGGTACGTTTTTTGTGCGTAATTTGCGTCAGGGGAGCGCTTCGCATTTCATTAGGTTCGGGGGTTTGTTATCTTCATAGCGCAAGATTTACAGCTAAAAGACGAGAACTCATGAAAGGACGTTGGGCAAATTACCTTCTTATGGGGGCGGTGGTTGCAATGCTTGCCGCCTGTTCCTCTAAACCAACCGATCGCGGCCAGCAGTATAAAGACGGGAAGTTTACCCAGCCTTTCTCACTGGTGAACCAACCTGACGCCATTGGGGCGCCTATCAACGCAGGCGATTTCGCCGAGCAGGTCAACCAAATCCGCAGCGCGTCGCCGCGTCTGTATGGCAACCAGAGCAACGTCTATAACGCCGTGCAGGAGTGGTTACGTTCCGGTGGCGATACGCGAATGATGCGCCAGTTTGGTATTGATGCCTGGCAGATGGAAGGGGCGGATAACTACGGCAACGTCCAGTTCACCGGTTACTACACGCCGGTTATCCAGGCGCGCCATACCCGTCAGGGCGAGTTCCAGTACCCTATTTATCGCATGCCGCCAAAACGCGGCCGCTTACCGTCTCGTGCCGAGATCTATTCCGGCGCGCTGAGCGACAGCTACATTCTGGCGTACAGCAACTCGCTGATGGATAACTTCATCATGGACGTTCAGGGCAGCGGCTATATTGATTTTGGCGACGGCAGTCCGCTGAATTTCTTCAGCTATGCCGGGAAAAATGGCCATGCTTACCGCAGTATCGGCAAGGTGCTGATCGATCGCGGTGAAGTGAAGAAAGAAGATATGTCGATGCAGGCTATTCGCCACTGGGGAGAAACCCACAGTGAAGCGGAAGTGCGCGAGCTGCTGGAGCAAAACCCGTCATTCGTCTTCTTTAAGCCGCAATCTTTTGCGCCGGTGAAAGGCGCCAGCGCCGTGCCGCTTATCGGTCGTGCGTCTGTGGCTTCCGATCGCAGCATTATCCCGGCAGGAACAACCCTGCTGGCGGAAGTCCCGCTGCTGGATAACAACGGCAAGTTTAACGGCCAGTACGAACTGCGCCTGATGGTGGCGCTGGACGTGGGCGGCGCGATTAAAGGCCAGCACTTTGATATTTATCAGGGGATTGGCCCGGACGCCGGGCACCGCGCAGGCTGGTATAATCACTATGGGCGCGTCTGGGTGCTGAAAAACGCCCCGGGAACCGGTAACGTATTTAGCGGTTGATTGCCTGATGGCGGCTTCGCTGAAGATTTAAATCGTAGGCCTGATAAGCGTAGCGCCATCAGGCAAATCATGCCGGATGGCGTCGCAAGCGACGTATCCGGCCTACGATCGTATTACCCCTTTTTAATTCTGAGGTCGTATGTCTGTTGTAATTAGTGATGCCTGGCGCCAGCGTTTTGGCGGCACCGCCCGTCTGTATGGTGAAAAAGCGTTGCAGCTGTTTGCCGGTGCGCATATTTGCGTGGTCGGAATCGGCGGCGTCGGCTCCTGGGCGGCAGAGGCGCTGGCGCGTACCGGCATTGGCGCGATCACGCTCATCGATATGGATGACGTATGCGTCACCAACACCAACCGGCAAATTCATGCGCTGCGCGATAACGTCGGTCTGGCGAAAGCCGAGGTGATGGCCGAGCGTATTCGTCAGATCAACCCGGAGTGCCGGGTGACGGTGGTGGATGACTTTGTCACGCCGGATAACGTCGCGGAGTATATGAGCGCAGGGTTTTCGTATGTCATTGATGCCATTGACAGCGTGCGGCCAAAAGCCGCGCTGATTGCCTGGTGCCGCCGAAATAAGGTTCCGTTAGTCACCACCGGCGGGGCGGGTGGGCAGATAGACCCGACCCAGATTCAGGTAACGGATCTGGCGAAAACCATCCAGGACCCGCTGGCGGCGAAACTGCGCGAACGGTTGAAAAGCGACTTTGGTGTGGTGAAAAACAGCAAGGGCAAACTGGGCGTGGACTGCGTGTTCTCAACGGAAGCGCTGGTTTATCCGCAGGCTGATGGTTCCGTATGTGCGATGAAAGCGACGGCGGAAGGGCCGAAACGAATGGATTGCGCCTCTGGATTCGGCGCAGCCACGATGGTAACTGCGACCTTTGGCTTTGTTGCTGTGTCCCACGCGCTGAAGAAGATGATGGCGAAGGCGGCGCGTCAGGCTTGATTGTGTCGGATGGCGCTATGCTTATCCGATCTACGGTTCGTGCGGTGTTGTAGGCCGGATAAGACGCATCAGTGTCGTCATCCGGCTTGCTGGGCAGCCTCAAGAATCGCGTTATTCAGCGCATGCAGCCCCTGGCTGCGCGATGCGCTAAGTTGTGTTGTTAAGCCTAACTCATCAAACAACCCCAGCGGCGAGTGCGCCAGCAGTTCCGCCGGGGTCTTTCCCTCTACCGCCGTGAGTAAAACCGCCAGCAAACCACGTACAATACGCCCTTCGCTGTCACCGAAAAAGTGCAGCGTTCCCTTCTCCGACAGGGTATGCCCCAGCCAGACGCGGTTCTCACATCCTGCGATCTCTTTTGCCTGCGTTTTTAGCTCATCCGGCAATGCCGGGAGTTGCTTACCCAACAGAATAAGCTGGCGATACTTGTCCTCCCACTGCGAGAGCGGGATAAAGAGAGCGCGTAACGTCTCTTCCGTTACGGTCGTGCCAAACGGGTGTCCGGCAAAAAGAGGGCTTGTCATTAATCCACCAGTATTTCCAGCGCGCGGTCAACGGCGCTGACCAACGCATCCACATCATGCTTTGTATTATACGGCGCAAAAGAGGCGCGCAGGGTGCCCGTTACGCCAAGCGCCGCCAGCAGCGGCTGCGCGCAGTGCTGCCCGGCGCGCAGGGCGATGCCGTATTCAGCCAGTAATGTCACCATATCGCTGTGATGAACGCCGGTAAAATCGAAGGCCAGCAGGCTGGAGTCCTGGCAACGGAAAGAGCGGAAACCCGGACGCTTCGCCAGCGCGTCTTCCGCCAGCGTCGCCAGACCGCGACTCCAGCTTTCGGCCTGCGCCATATCCACTTCCGCCAGCCACTCCAGCGCGGCGCTAAGGCCAATAACCCCTGCCACGTTTGGCGTGCCGGCTTCCAGACGCCAGGGAACGGCCTGGGTTGTGAATCCTTCAAAATTGACTTCAGCGATCATCTTGCCGCCGCCGAGCCACGGGGACATCTCTTCCAGTAAGGCCGGTTTGCCGTACAGCGCGCCGATGCCCGTCGGGCCGTACAGCTTATGGGCGGAGAAGGCATAAAAATCAATATCTAACTGCTGTACATCGGCGGGGAAATGCACCGCGCCTTGTGCGCCGTCAACCATCACCACCATCCCTGCCGCGTGCGCCAGCGTGATAGCGCGCGCCAGGTCCGGGCAGCCGCCCGTGACGTTCGACATCTGTCCCAGGGCCAGAATCCGGCTGCGTGGCGTGATGAGTTCAGGCAGACGCTCCACGTCGGGGAGGAAAAGGGCATTCAGGGGCAGTTTGACGATTTTTGCGCCCGTCTGCTGAGCGACCATCAGCCAGGGAACGAGATTCGCGTGATGCTCCGCTTCACTGACGATTATCTCATCGCCGGGTTGCAGGCGCGGGCGGGCATAGCATTGCGCCACCATATTGATGGCTTCCGTGGTGCCGCGTGTCCAGACAATCGATGCATCATCAGGCGCGTTCAGCCACTGCGCCACTTTGCCGCGCGCCGCTTCATAGCGTGCGGTTAGCCGCTGTGCCTCGGCGAACTGGCTGCGATGGACGTTTCCGGCGCTCAGGCTGTAGAACTGATGCGTGGCGTCGATCACGGCCTGAGGCTTAAGCGCCGTCGCGGCGCTGTCGAGATAAACGCCCGCATCGGTAAGGGCAGGAAATTGCGCGCGAAACTGCGCAGGATTGAAAGCGTTCATGGTATTCCTCAATTCAGTATACCGATCGTGGCGCAAAAAGGGCTGTGATACAAGGTTTGTCCTAACCATCGGAATTGTCTGGTTATCCTGGTGAAGTCAGGGAAGCAGGTTATGCTAAATAGTGTTAGGCGAATGTTTTTGCCTGTTACGGAACCCGTTTTATTTAGCATAAACAGCTCTAAGGAGAAGAAGATGAAAATGAAAAAGACTGCCGCAATGATCTCTGCATGTATGCTGACTTTTGCCCTGAGCGCCTGTTCCGGTCCGAATTATGTGATGCACACAAATGATGGCCGTACTATCGTGTCAGACGGTAAGCCAAAAACCGATGATGAAACCGGCATGATTTCTTATAAAGACGCTAACGGCAACAAACAGCAGATCAATCGTACTGACGTTAAAGAGATGGTCGAACTGGATCAGTAACCGGTCGGTCATGGACAAAAAAAAGCACCGCAATTGGCGGTGCTACATTAATCACTATGGACAGACAGGGTAAATGTACAGGAAGTGAAAAAGGGTAGCTTCGCTACCATGGTCTGAATCGCAGACCAATTGCAAACACAACAACACAACATCACAACCGTAAGCCAAAAGCCCATCAGAACACGCATTCCGATAAAACTTTTCGTTCCGGCTCAGGAAGTGTCGCCACTATAGGTATTTGCTGGTAGAACCTCAACGGACAAATTATAATGGCTCAGATTAAAAAAACTAATAGGTTACACAAGGTTACCTAATTGTTAAATTTATTTAACATCAAAGTCTAAAAGCCATGTCAAAACGATTACCACCCTTAAATGCATTACGTGTTTTTGATGCCGCAGCGCGGCATTTAAGCTTCACTCGCGCAGCAGAAGAGCTTTTTGTGACACAGGCCGCAGTAAGTCACCAAATCAAGTCACTTGAGGATTTTTTGGGGCTAAAACTGTTCCGTCGTCGCAATCGTTCGCTTTTGCTAACGGAAGAGGGGCAGAGCTATTTCCTCGACATCAAAGAGATTTTTTCGCAATTAACCGAAGCGACGCGTAAACTTCAGGCGCGGAGTGCAAAAGGCGCGCTTACGGTCAGTTTATTGCCCAGTTTTGCGATCCAGTGGCTGGTTCCTCGACTCTCAAGCTTTAACTCAACTTATCCGGGAATCGATGTCAGAATTCAGGCCGTGGACCGTCAGGAAGATAAGCTGGCTGATGATGTCGACGTCGCTATTTTTTATGGGCGTGGCAACTGGCCGGGCTTGCGCGTCGAAAAATTGTACGCAGAATATTTACTGCCGGTGTGTTCACCGTTATTACTGACGGGCGATAAGCCGTTAAAGACGCCGGAAGATCTGGCAAAACATACATTACTGCATGATGCTTCGCGAAGAGACTGGCAGACCTATACGCGTCAGTTGGGGCTGAATCATATTAATGTGCAGCAGGGACCTATTTTCAGCCATAGCGCAATGGTGCTACAGGCTGCCATCCACGGACAGGGGGTTGCGCTGGCGAACAACGTCATGGCGCAATCAGAAATTGAAGCCGGGCGTCTTGTCTGTCCCTTTAACGACGTTCTGGTCAGTAAAAATGCTTTTTATCTGGTTTGTCATGACAGTCAGGCAGAACTGGGTAAAATAGCCGCCTTTCGTCAGTGGATTCTGACCAAAGCGGCCGCTGAACAAGAAAAATTCCGCTTTCGTTACGAACAATAATTTATTTAGGGTACTACCATGACCAGCCGTTTTATGCTGATTTTTGCCGCGATAAGCGGCTTTATCTATGTTGCTCTGGGTGCCTTTGGGGCGCATGTCCTGAGCAAAACTCTTGGTGTGGTTGAAATGGGCTGGGTCCAGACCGGCCTGCAATATCAGGCGTTTCATACGCTGGCCATTTTTGGCCTGGCGGTTGCGATGCAGCGACGCATTAGCATCTGGTTTTACTGGAGCAGCGTTTTTCTGGCGTTAGGTACGGTGCTGTTTAGCGGCAGCCTGTATTGCCTGGCGCTGTCTCATTTACGCCTGTGGGCGTTTGTTACTCCTGTCGGCGGCGTGAGTTTCCTGGCAGGCTGGGTGCTGATGTTAATTGGCGCCATCCGTTTGAAACGTAAGGGCGTTGGTCATGAATAAGGTTGTATTGTTGTGTCGCCCTGGTTTTGAAAAGGAGTGCGCTGCTGAAATAACGGATAAGGCGGCGCGTCGGGAAATCTTTGGCTTCGCTCGTGTTAAAGACAATGCCGGGTACGTCGTCTTTGAGTGCTATCAGCCTGACGATGCTGAAAAAATAGTAAAAGAGCTGCCTTTTTCCTCGCTCATTTTTGCGCGTCAGATGTTCGTCGTCGGCGAGTTGCTGCGCGACCTGCCGCCGGACGATCGCATTACGCCGATTGTCGTGATGCTACAGGGCGTTGTGGAAAAAGGCGGCGAGCTGCGTGTTGAAGTCGCAGACACCAATGAAAGCAAAGAGTTGATGAAGTTTTGCCGTAAATTTACGGTGCCGCTGCGGGCCGCGCTGCGCGACGCGGGGATTCTGACAAACTATGAAACGCCAAAGCGTCCGGTGGTGCATGTTTTCTTCATCGCGCCGGGCTGCTGTTATACCGGGTATTCGTATCCTGACAACAACTCGCCGTTCTATATGGGGATTCCACGGCTGAAATTCCCGGCCGATGCGCCAAGCCGTTCGACGCTGAAGCTGGAAGAAGCGCTGCATGTTTTTATTCCGGCCGATGAGTGGGATGAACGTCTGGCGAACGGGATGTATGCCGTGGATTTAGGCGCCTGCCCTGGCGGTTGGACCTACCAGTTAGTGAAGCGCAACATGTGGGTTTACTCTGTCGATAACGGCCCAATGGCGCAGAGCCTGATGGATACCGGGCAGGTGACCTGGCTGCGCGAAGATGGATTCAGATACCGTCCGAATCGCAATAACATCTCGTGGATGGTGTGCGACATGGTGGAAAAGCCTGCTAAGGTTGCCGCGCTGATGGCGCAGTGGTTAGTAAACGGCTGGTGTCGCGAGACGATCTTCAATCTCAAGCTGCCGATGAAAAAACGCTATGAAGAGGTGTCGCAGAACCTGGCGTATATTCAGGCGCAGCTTGATGAACACGGCATTAACGCGCAAATTCAGGCGCGACAGCTGTATCACGATCGTGAAGAAGTGACCGTGCATGTCCGTCGGCTGTGGGCCGCCGTGGGCGGGCGTCGCGACGAGCGGTAATACGATGGATTGCCGGATAGCGGCGTAAATGCCTTATCCGGCCCGCGCCGGGTATTTGTTGGCCTGATAAGCGGCAAGGCTATCAGGCATGAATTACCCCCTGGCGCTCATCGGAAATGATGTGCGTCACATCATCCAGATGCCCGATGCAGGCCTCTCCCGAGCGGTTGAGCTTACTCTTGTCGATCAACAATAAAGACTGTGATGCGCGCTTAAGCAGCGTGGATTTGAAATCCGCGTTGATCGTATTTGAGTCCCAGAGCGCGCCGCCGCGGTCGATCCCCTCGCAGGAAAAAATAAACAGGTCAATGTCGAGCGGCTTAAGCTGAGAGATAAGCGACGGATTGACGTAGCAGCCATATTTACGCTCAAGCTGGCCGCCGGAACTGATGAGCTGAATATGCTCGCGTTTGCCCAGTTCCTGGCAAATCGGGTGACTGTTGGTAAAGACGTGAATATCAATGTCCGGCAACTGGCGGGCCAGATACCAGCAGGTTGAGCTGGCATCCAGAGCGATCACCATGCCCGGTTCTATCCATGCCAGCGCCTCCCTGGCGATATCCGCCTTATGCGCATAGTGGCTTTTCAGCCGGATGTGGAACGGGTCGCCGCTGTCCTGGTTTTCCCGGTGAATATACTTGGCGCGCCCGTGATTGCGCAGCACTTTTCCCTGCGCCTGTAGCTCGCTGAGATCGCGGCGAATGGTCTCTTTGCTGACGTTAAGCTGTACTGACAGCGCCTCGGTGGTCAGACTTTTATGGTTGATCAGCAGGTCTACTATCGCTTGTTGGCGTGCCGCTTTCATCTTTTCTCACCCCATCATTCGATGAACGCCCGCATCATGCGGGCGCACCGGCAAGAGATTACGGCGTTACCCCTTTTTTTAAAAGAATATTCCCGTACTTCGCACACTCTCCTGTGATAACGATCGCAAAGGCTTTTTGCGCCCGCTCATAAAATGCATAGCGGTTGATGCGGACAATCTCCGGGCACGGCGTCTGTAATGAGAGCGCATCGCGATAACGCGCTTCAACCGTCGGGTCGAGCGAATCGCCCTCTACGGCGGCCATCATCACCAGCGACGGCGCGTAGCTGTCCAGTTCAAACAACGGGATAATCGCCCGGAGCAGATCGCTGACTTTCAGACCATCTGCGCGAATAACCTGCGGTCCCATACTGTGCGCGGGAAAGTGGGCATCGGAAAAAATAATCTCATCCCCGTGCCCCATTTCAGCCAGCACTTTCAGTAACTCAGGGGATATTAATGGCGAAATAGTTTTTAGCATCTCACACTCCCTCAATAAATTCGGGTTCAGTTTGCGGCCAGAAATAGCGGTACTGATAGCGTACCTGGGCTCGGGCCTGTTCCGGGCTGGCAAATTCGCCTACGCCATACCAGCCGAACATGGCGGCCCCGGCGACGGTGGTTTCCGCGTCATCCAGCACCTTAATCGGTATATCAAGCAGATTGGCTTTGATTTGATTCCACAGCGCGTTGCGGCTTCCGCCGCCAACCAGCAGAAGCTCAGTTGCCTGGAAGTGACCAATCTTTTCCAGCGTTTGCAGATTACGTTGCAGTTGCGCCGTGAGCCCTTCCAGCGCGGCGCGGTAAAAATGACCACGCGTTGTGTTCAGCGTCACCCCCTGCCAGCCCGCGTTTTGACAGGTGAGGAGATCGCACTGCATCTTCACGCCTTCAGCACCCGGCGGAATGGCGTGCGCTTCGTCAATCAGCGTCTGCCACGGCGTTTCTGGCGTCCAGAGCAGTTTGCGCACCCATTCGAGCACGCCGGAAGCCAGCCACTGCATGCCTGGGTTATAAAGCCCGGCCTGGCTGTCCAGTTCACAGGTGGAGCCGGCGTAATGGCTGAGCAGCGGCGTGTTCACCTGCGCGCTGCGTACCATCAGGATTTCCCACGTACCGGACGAGAGTACCGGTTCATCCTGTTCTGCGCCGGCGCCAAAAAGGGCAAACTGCGTGTCATGCCCGGCGGAGATCACCGGGATACCCGCCTCAAGCCCAAGCAGGTTTGCGGCGTCGTTTTGCAACGTGCCAATCCGTTCGCCCGCTTCAACTAACCGTGGAAACAGACGGCGGGGTAAACCCGTGGCCTGTAAAATCTCCGGGCTGAAATCCCGCTGGTGGATATCCAGCATCTGGCTGGTGCCCGCCATGGTGATATCGGTGGTGAATTCACCGGTTAAACGGTGGTTGATCAGCGATGAAATAAACAGCCAGGCGTGCGCCTGTTCGAGCAACTGCGGGTGGTTCTCTTTCAGCCACACCAGTTTATACAGCGTATTAAAAGCGAATGCGCCGACGCCGGAGATCGCCTGCAACTGCTGCGGCGGCATAAAGCGGCCGATGTTTTCCATGACGGCAAGGGTGCGGGGGCATTTCCAGCTGATGACCGGATAGCGTAACTGACCCTGTTCATCAACCAGCGCGCCGTCTACGCCGAACGTCGTGACGGTGATGCCGCGAACCCGGCAGGCCGCCAGTTCCGTCTTCAGTTGCTGACAGCAGTCCGCGAAGCGTTGCAGAATGGCCGCCAGCGACCACTGATGCCAGGCGCTATTTTCCGTGGCGATGTCGCTGGCATTCGCTGTTGATGCGCGGGCGACAATGTTTCCCTGACGGTCAACGGCCATTGCCCGTACGTTGGTGGCGCCGCAGTCGAGAACCAGAATGACGTCTTGTTTCATAGTAGCTCCGAAACGTTGCCGGATGGCGCTGCGCTGATCCGGCCTACAAAATGCGAAATTGTAGGCCCGGTAAGCTTACGCCACCGGGCAAAGAAGTGACGCATTAACGTTTGTACAGCGGCCCGTAGTTCTGGCAGGCGCGATAATCCTGACCTTCAATATCCATACCGTGCGCAGCCCAGGCGGAAGGACGGTAGATTTTCGCATCGTCCACGTTGTGCATACAGACCGGAATACGCAGCATGGCGGCGAGCGTGATGAAGTCAGCGCCGACGTGGCCGATGGTCAGTACGCCGTGGTTAGCGCCCCAGTTCGCCATCACCGAGTAAACGTCGGTGAACGGGCCTTTACCGGTAAGACGCGGCGCAAACCAGGTGGTCGGCCAGGTCGAGTTGGTGCGGGCGTCGAGCTGATCGTGCATATCTTTCGGCAGTTCCACGCTCCAGCCTTCAGCGATTTGCAGTACCGGCCCTAGACCCTTGATGATGTTCACGCGGGTCATGGTGAACGGCACGCCGCCTTCGGTCAGGAAGCGAGAGGAGTAGCCGCCGCCACGGAAGTATTCGTGGATCGCCGGGCACCATTCGGTGGCGGCCAGGCAGGCGTCCGCTTCCTGTTGGCTGATTTCCCAGTGCGGCTTCATGGTTGGTTTGCCTTCGCTATCGCGCTGCTTGCAGGAGCCGTCCAGCGCCGCAGAGCCGGAGTTGATCAGGTGAATGATGCCGTGCTCCGCAAGGCCGGTGAGCGGCTGGCCTGTGACGCGCTCTACCGCTTCCGGGGACCAGTAGGTTCGCACGTCGGCAAAGACCTGCGCGGTTCCGGTGAGTTGATGGCCCAGCAGCATCGCTACGCCGTTGAGGCTGTCGTTTTCGGTAGCGACGACAAACGGTTCGCGCACGCCGTTCCAGTCAAAGGAGCTGTTCAGCAGCGCTTCGGCGGTGTCGCCGTTCGGGTATTGATCGGTCCAGTGGCGCTGGCCCTGGAAGCCTGCCGCAATGGCGTTATATCCCAGCGACTCTTCGACCAGCCCTTTTTCCGCCAGCTTGTTGTTGCCCTGCATCATGTCGCGAATGCACATCGCCATCAGCAGGCTCTCTTTCAGCACCGCGCGGCTTTGTTCTTCATTACGTTTGTACTGCTGCGCGTTCTGATCCTCGCCATAGCGGAAGTTTTTATCCGCCCACGCCAGCGCCATCTCCAGCTCGGCTTCGTCATAGATTTTCTGGTCGATGCGACGGCGCAGCTCGGTCATGTCCACCGCCTGCACTTTCATCCCCAGCCAGGACTCAAAGAAGTTGTGATCGACGATGGAACCGGCAATCCCCATTGAGACACCACCCACAGAGAGGTAGCTTCTGCCTTTCATGCTGGCGACCGCCAGACCAGCGCGCGCAAAGCGCAGCAGTTTTTCTTCAACGTCGGCAGGGATCGAGGTGTCGTCGGCATCCTGTACGTCATGACCATAAATAGAGAATGCCGGAATGCCTTTCTGGCTGTGCGCGGCCAACGCGGCGGCCAGATAAACGGCGCCGGGACGTTCCGTACCGTTGAAGCCCCAGATGGCTTTCGGGCGCATTGGGTCCATATCGATGGTTTCGCTGCCGTAGCACCAGCACGGTGTCACGGTAATGGTTACGCCAACATTCTGGCTGCTGAATTTCTCTTCACAGGCGGCGGATTCCGCCATTCCGGCAATGCAGGTATCCGCAATCACGCACTCAATCTGCGCGCCGCAGGCATGGCGGAGTTTTTCGGTGATAAGCGCAGCGGTGGCTTTCGCCATATTCATGGTCTGTTCTTCCAGCGACTCGCGTACCCCCATGCGACGTCCATCAATAACCGGGCGAATGCCAATTTTCGGTAAGCTGATTTTTTTCATTACAGGTTCCTCACGTTATTCGGAAAAATGTTCAGTTAGTTGCCGCTTGTGAACGGAAACGGGCAAAGATGAAGATGACGGCAAAGCAGAGCGCCGGGACCAGTTCAGCCGTTGGGATGTTGCCAGCCGCATCGCTGACAAAACCCATGACCGGCGTGACGATGCCGCCGCCAATGATGGTCATGACGATGAACGACGAGCCGTATTTGGTGTCCTGTCCCAGATTTTTAATACCCAGCGAGAAGATAGTGGGGTACTGAATCGACATAAATGCGCTGCACAGCGTCAGGGCCAGCAGGCCGATATGGCCGCCGCTAAAGGCTGAAACCAGACACAGGATCATGGAGAGCAGGGCATAGGCCGCCAGCACTTTATGCGGCGCAAAGCGGCTGATAAGCCAGGTGCCGGAGAAGCGGCCAATAAAGAAGCACACCATCGTGCCGGTCAGGTAGTTGGCGGCAAAGCCAGGCGTCATGCCGGGGATCTCTTCGATAGCGTAACGGATCAGGTAGCTCCAGCAGGCGGTTTGCGCGCCGACGTAGCAGAACTGCGCCAGCACCGCCCAGCGCCAGTGGCGAATACGCACCAGGCGGGCAAGCGAAGCGGTGAATGAACTTTGTTGGGCGTCACTGTGATCGTCGCTCTGTAGCGCCGGGAATTTGGTCAGCATGATCAGCAGGGCAACCAGTAAAACGATAGCCACGATGATCATATAAGGCGTCTGTACCGACAAAACCAGGCTGTGTTTATACGTACTCAATTGCTCAGGCGTCATTTTATCGAGCACGTCCTGAGATTGATGTGGGACGTTAGACAAAATAAGACTTTGCCCGAACACCACGGCGATAATAGCGCCGAAAGAGTTAAATGTTTGCGCCAGATTGAGACGGAAATGGCCACCGCTTTCTGGCCCTAATACCGTAACAAAAGGGTTCGCGGCGGTTTCAAGACAACCAAGTCCTGCGGCAATAATAAAAAGACCAATCAAAAACAAGGTGTAATTCATCACTTCAGCAGCCGGCCAGAATAATGCCGCGCCAAAAGCATATAAGAATAGTCCGGTAATTATCCCCGCTTTATAACTCAGCTTTTTCATCAAAATACCCGCGGGGATGGGAATAACAAAATAGCCGAAATAAAAAGCAGACTGAATCAAACCTGCCTGGAAATTAGTTAACGTAAAAGCTTGCTGAAATTGTGGTAATAAAATGTCATTCAGGTTATTGGCAACCGCCCAAAGGAAAAACAGTGAGCAGAGTAAAGCGAACGGAATGATATAGCGTTTGCTTTGCCCTGTATCCACCGCACGAAAACTCTGCGTCTGTATTGTTGTGTTTCCCATAGCATCCTCATTGGCTCAGAAGCGTGTTCAACATTTTAGAAGTACGACCGGTGTTTCTCACCAGATCGACAAACCAGGCGAGTTCCTGTTATCTGCCAGAGAAGATTGGCTGTTGATGGTGAACTCATGAATTCATTTTCAAATAAAAAACGCTGTTTAATATGATGGTGGTCACATTTAGCACCTGGAGGGTGGCTTTATGTGATTATCATCACTTTAATTTCTGAAAAATGATGCCCGTTTGAGTAAATAAAATTAAAAACCCACAGCGTTGATGACCGATTTAATTTATTACTGCGAAAACGGGCATTTGTTACAAATATTATGAAAATGCCCGTTTGGATAAATAATATTAAGAGCGGTCATTTTGGCGAGAGTGAATCCGGCGAAAACGGTATTTAACTGACGTGATTAATTGATGCGTATCACAAAATAAAGTCATGTAAATTCCTTTATCGCTATTCAATATGATGATGGTTACCAAATGTTCAATTAATTCAGCAGAGCAACGTGCTGTTCTGTTGTCGCGTTTTGAATGACTGAGAGAGGTAACTAATGGAACGAAACACACTGGCCCGCCAGATTATCGACACCTGCCTGGAGATGACCCGGCTGGGGCTGAACCAGGGGACCGCAGGCAATGTGAGCGTGCGTTATCAGGGCGGGATGCTGATCACGCCAACGGGCATTCCGTATGACAAACTCACCGAATCACATATCGTCTTTATTGATGCAGAGGGTCAGCATGAGCAGGGAAAATTGCCTTCCAGCGAGTGGCGTTTCCATATGGCGGCCTACCAGACGCGCCCGGATGCTAACGCTGTCGTCCATAACCATGCCGTTCACTGCACGGCGGTGTCGATCCTCAATCGTCCTATTCCAGCCATTCATTACATGATTGCGGCGGCGGGGGGGAACTCCATTCCGTGTGCGCCTTACGCCACGTTCGGCACGCGTGAACTTTCTGAATACGTTGCCGTTGCGCTCAAAAATCGCAA
This sequence comes from Citrobacter sp. TBCP-5362, assembly GCF_005406305.1. Taxonomy (NCBI): domain Bacteria; kingdom Pseudomonadati; phylum Pseudomonadota; class Gammaproteobacteria; order Enterobacterales; family Enterobacteriaceae; genus Citrobacter; species Citrobacter sp. TBCP-5362. Next base: position 909,625 of record NZ_CP040234.1, read on the forward strand.
AGCGACCCTGCTACAGCATCATGGGTTGATCGCCTGCGAAGAGAACCTGGAAAAAGCGCTGTGGCTGGCGCATGAAGTGGAAGTGCTGGCGCAGCTGTACCTCAGTACGCTGGCGATTACCGATCCAGTGCCTGTACTGGATGATGAGGCTATCGCCATTGTGCTGGAAAAATTCAAAACCTACGGATTACGTATCGAAGAGTAATTTCGCACAGCGAAGGAGACGGGCTATGGCGAACAGAATGATCCTGAACGAAACGGCATGGTTTGGCCGGGGGGCGGTGGCGGCGTTAACCGATGAGGTTCAACGCCGGGGCTATCGCAAGGCGCTAATTGTCAGTGACAAAACGCTGGTGCAGTGCGGGGTGGTCAGAAACGTCACGGATAAGATGGATGCCGCAGGGCTGGCATGGGCGATCTACGATGGCGTGATCCCAAATCCAACCATCGGCGTGGTGAAAGAGGGGCTGAACGTATTTCAACAAAGCGGGGCAGACTACCTGATTGCCATCGGCGGCGGCTCCCCGCAGGATACCTGTAAGGCGATCGGTATTATCAGCAATAACCCTGAGTTTGCTGACGTGCGCAGTCTGGAGGGGCTGTCGCCGACCCGTTATCCGAGCGTGCCGGTGATGGCGATCCCGACCACTGCGGGAACCGCAGCGGAAGTGACCATTAACTATGTGATCACTGATGAAGAAAAGCGGCGTAAATTTGTTTGTGTCGATCCGCATGATATCCCGCAGGTCGCGTTTATTGATGCCGACATGATGGACGGCATGCCGCCCGCGCTGAAGGCGGCAACCGGGGTGGATGCGTTAACCCACGCGATCGAAGGATACATCACCCGTGCCGCGTGGGCGTTGACGGATGCGCTGCATATTAAGGCCATTGAGATCATCGCTGGGGCATTGCGTGGTTCGGTTGCAGGCGAGCGTGAAGCGGGCGAAGCGATGGCGCTGGGGCAGTACGTTGCCGGGATGGGCTTTTCCAACGTGGGGCTTGGGCTGGTGCACGGGATGGCGCATCCGCTGGGCGCGTTTTATAACACTCCGCACGGCGTTGCTAATGCGATTCTTCTGCCGCATATCATGCGCTACAACGCGGAATATACCGGTGAGAAGTTCCGTGATATCGCGCGTGCGATGGGCGAGAAGGTCGAAGGGATAAGTTTGAGCGAGGCGCGTAATGCCGCCGTGGAAGCGGTATTTACCCTCAACCGGGACGTCGGTATTCCGTTGCATTTACGCGATGTCGGCGTGCGTAAAGAGGATATTCCGGCGCTGGCGCAGGCGGCATTTGACGATGTTTGCACCGGTGGTAATCCGCGTGAAGCGAGTATTGCCGATATCGTCGAGTTGTATCATACCGCCTGGTAATTTTGCCGGATGGCCTTATCCGGCCTACAGGATTGCACGAAATGTAGGTCGGATAAGCGTAGCGCCATCCGGCAATACAGCTACCGCGTCAGCCGTAGCTGCTGCAAGTTCCCGTCGATATGGAGATCCGTTTGCAGGCGCGCGATATCGCGGCACAAAAATGCCATCTCTTTATGCGCTTCAAGCTTCTTGCGCCACTTTTCCGCCACCTCGTCGAGGTGCGCATAAATCCCTTCCAGAGTCTGAAACTGAACCAACAATTGAGTCGCGCTTTTGGGGCCGATACCCGCCACGCCGGGGACTTTTGAACTGCTGATCCCCGCCAGCCCCCAGTAGTCCGGCAACTGTTGGGGAAGGACGCCGAACTCTTTCTCAATGAATGGCGCATCCAGCCAGCGTTTCTGGAAATAATCGCGGATACGCAGCGTCGGGGAGAGCAACTGACAGTAGCCTTTGTCGGTAGAAACGATAGTGGCCTGATGCCCGGCCTGTGTGACCTTGACCGCCAGCGTGGCGGCTAAATCATCCGCCTCATTGCCGCTGGAAACCCAGCATTGCACGCCGCGCTGTTCGAAGGCGGCGCGTATTGCGGGCATCTCATTGTGCAACTCGTCAGGCATGGGAGGACGACCGGCTTTGTAGTCCGGGAGACGCTGATGACGCCAGCCGCTGTTGCGCGCTTCATCGTCAAATACGGCGACGGCGTGCGTCGGCTGACTGTGTACAATCAACTGCTCAAGCGCATGCAGGCAGGTCTCCGCGCAGGGCGAGCCTTGAACCGCATGAATACGGCGAATTAAATTCAGTGCATCGACGATAAGCAGATGGACGGCCACGGTGTTCTCCCTGACAAATTTGGGGACAGGGTAACATCCAGGGCGACAGGAGGCGAGTGTTGCGAAATAGCGCGATCCGTAGGCCTGATAAGCGAAGCGCCATCAGGCAATAAATGCCGGATGGCGGCGAGCGCCTTATCCGGCCTACAGATCCTGAAACGTGGTAGGACTTAATCGCAGGCGACAATCTTCATCGCCAGGCCGCCGCGAGAGGTTTCACGGTACTTGGCGTTCATGTCTTTACCGGTTTCGTACATGGTCTCAATAACTTTATCGAGGCACACGCGCGGCTCGCTGGTACGACGCAGCGCCATACGCGCGGCGTTGACCGCTTTCACGGAGGCAATCGCGTTACGCTCAATGCACGGCACCTGTACCTGGCCCGCAACCGGATCGCAGGTCAGACCCAGGTTGTGTTCCATGCCAATTTCCGCAGCGATGCACACTTGCGTCGGACTGCCGCCCAGCAGCTCTGCCAGACCCGCCGCCGCCATAGAGCAGGCCACGCCGACCTCACCCTGACAGCCCACTTCCGCACCGGAAATGGAGGCGTTCATCTTGTACAGAGAGCCGATCGCGCTGGCCACCAGCATGTAGCGAGCCAGTGAGTTGGCGTTAACTTCGCGGATAAACTTGTCGTAGTACGCCAGTACCGCCGGAACGATGCCGCATGCGCCGTTGGTTGGCGCAGTCACGACACGCCCGCCCGCCGCGTTCTCTTCGTTGACCGCCAGCGCGAACATGTTGATCCAGTCGACAACCGCCATCGGATCGGTCGTGGTTTTATCCTGGCTGACCAGCATACGACGCAGCGCTGCGGCACGACGTGGAACGCGCAGTTTCCCCGGCAGTACGCCTTCCGTCGTGATGCCGCGTTCAATACCGCCGCGCATCACTTCCCAGACGTTGGCAAAGTGCTGTTCCAGCTCTTCTTTGCTGTGCAGCGCCAGCTCGTTTTGCATCATCAGGCCGGAAAGCGACAGACCGGTTTCCTGGCAGTGTTTTTGCAGATCGGCTGCGGATTTGTACGGATACGGCACGTTGACCGGCGCACTGTTCGACAAACCGAAATGTTCTTCATCAACGATGAAACCACCGCCAATGGAGTAGTAAGTTTGGCTGTAGAGGACCTTATCGCCCGCCAGCGCGCTAATACGCATCCCGTTCTCATGCAGAGACAGGTTGTCGGCATGGAAATTCATGCACTTATCGACCGGAAACTCCACTTCATGCTGACCATTCGCCAGCAGTAAACGTCCGTGGGTGTTCACGTCCTGAATAAAGAACGGAATGGCGTCGATGTCGACGGTATCCGGCAGATTTCCCGCCAGACCCATAATAATGGCAATGTCAGTGTGGTGACCTTTACCGGTCAGCGACAGTGAACCATAGACATCCACCACGACGCGGGTGACATCGGTCAGAATATTGCGGGCAATCAGATCATCCGTGAATTGTTTGCCTGCTTTCATTGGCCCGACGGTGTGAGAGCTGGAAGGGCCAATGCCGATTTTGAAAATATCGAATACGCTAATCATAGGGCATCCATTGCTTAAATCTCAGGGAGGAAGCGCCGCCCGAAAGCGGCGCTACAAAACTTAGCTGAACAGGGAGTAGAAAATAGCGGAGATAGCGATCAGACCCATAACAACAACGAATACGTTGCTGATGTGGCCGCTGTACTTACGCATTGCCGGGACTTTCTGGATGGCATACATCGGCATCAGGAACAGAATCATCGCGATGATTGGGCCGCCCAGGGTTTCAATCATCCCCAGGATGCTTGGGTTCAGCGTGGCGACAATCCAGGTCGTAACCAGCATGAACAGCGCAGTGATTTTGTTCAGTTTGTTGATTTCGATGGATTTGCCTTTGCCGCGCAGAGACTTGATAACCATTCCGTTGAAACCTTCACGAGCGCCCAGGTAGTGGCCGAGGAAGGATTTCGTGATGGCGATAATCGCGATGATCGGCGCCATCCAGGCGATGACTGGCGCGTTAAAGTGGTTCGCCAGGTAAGACAGAATAGAGATGTTCTGCTCTTTCGCTGCTGCCAGGTCTGCCGGCGTCAGGCTCAATACGCAACTGAAGACGAAGAACATAACGGTCAGCACCATCATGATGTGAGCGAATGCCAGGATCTTAGAGCATTTCTTCTCAGCCGCATCGCCGTACTCTTCACGCTTCGCGACCGCGAAGGAGGAGATGATCGGAGAGTGGTTGAAAGAGAACACCATTACCGGAATTGCCAGCCACAGCGTCATCCACAGACCATTGCCGGTAGAGGCAGCGGAATCAAAGGAGAGTGTTTCCAGCGCTGCGCCGCTCCACTGAGGGATCAGGTACAGGGCCAGCAGCATCAGGGCCGCAACAAACGGGAATACCAGAATACTCATCGCTTTAACGATCATCTGCTCACCGAAGCGCACGATGGTCATCATGCCGACAATCAGGATCAGAGACAGAATCGCGCGCGGCGGAGGGGTGATGGCCAACTGGTGGGTCATGAAGCTTTCCACGGTGTTGGTAATCGCCACACTGTAAACCAGCAGAATCGGGTAAATCGCGAAGAAGTAGAGCAGGGTGATCAGTTTACCCGCGCCAATACCGAAGTGCTCTTCAACCACTTCAGTGATGTCTTCGCCAGGGTTTTTACCGGACAGCACGAAGCGAGTCAGGCCGCGGTGTGCGAAGAAGGTCATCGGGAAAGCGATAATCGCCATGATGATCAGCGGGATCATACCGCCGACGCCTGCGTTAATTGGCAGGAACAGTACGCCCGCGCCGATTGCCGTGCCGTAAAGGCCCAGCATCCACATGGTGTCCGTCTTGCGCCATCCGCTTCGAGAATCAATCGAAGCAATAGTGCTGGTTTGAGTGGTTTCCATCTGTTTCTCCTGGAGGAAGCTAAAAGTCAGGTTTGTGGTCTAATCCAATGAAAAAAGACCTGACCGTAAAATGAAATTCGTTTAATGACGATTTTTATATAATTTTTCGCCGTAATAATTTGCGGGCGGAAAGATACATTTAACTTATGAATGTATCAGTGATCGCGATCCCAAATGCAATAATCCACCTGTTATGTGGATAAATTTGGACCATTAATCTGTTAAAAAAACATCAAAGCGAATTTACGGGCGCGAAGGCTACCATTAACGACATATGCCCTAAAAGATCGGGGCGCAATATACGGAGGTTTGGCTATAAAAAACAATGTTTTTGGAGGATTGTCGCGACTAATAAGAATTACGGCTGATAAATTACTATTGGTATTGCAAGGTAAACGTTTGCGCGTTAATGCTTTTATTTTGAAATATAAGCGGCATTTATAAACTTAGCTTCACTATGTGACTGGTATCAATGAAAAAACCGGGCGGTGAAAACACCAGACCCGGTCTGAGAAAGCGGACGATCGTCTGACCCGGCGGATGTGCTCCACCGGGCGCTGCGCGTTATGCGCAGATTTCGTAGCAGGGAATGTAAGCCGAGCCGGGCAGTTTCATACGATGCTGCGCGACAAAGCCCTGGAGCAGGTCGTCCATGCGACGCATCATCTCGCGGTCGCCGTGGATTTTATAAGGCCCGAACTCCTCAATCGCACGGATGCCGACCTCCTTGACGTTACCCGCAACGATGCCGGAGAAGGCGCGCCGCAGATCCGCCGCCAGAATTTCAACCGGTTGATCGGGGTAAAGTTGCAGATTCGCCATATTCTCATGCGACGGTTCGAACGGAATTTGCAGGTCCGGCGCGATGCGAATCGACCAGTTGAAGCTGTAAGCGTCGCCAGTGTCGCGGCGATTCTCTTTCACCAGCGGCATCGCTTTTTTCATCAGCCGCGCCACTTCCGTGGCGTCATCAATGATGACGCGGTAGTAACGGCGGGCGTCTTCTCCCAGCGTATGCACGATAAATTCGTCCAGCACGCGGAAGTAATCCGCACTCTCTTTCGGCCCGGTGAGGATCAGCGGCAGCACCTGATCTTTATTCGCCGGGTTCATCAGGATCCCCAGCAGATAGAGAAGTTCTTCCGCCGTACCGACGCCGCCCGGGAAGATGATAATGCCGTGGGCGATACGCACGAAGGCTTCGAGGCGTTTTTCGATATCCGGCATGATGATCAATTCATTGACCAGCGGGTTAGGCGGTTCTGCCGCGATGATGGAAGGTTCCGTCATACCGATAAAGCGGCTGTCTTTGTAACGCTGCTGCGCGTGGCCTACTGCCGCGCCTTTCATTGGCGCTTCCATTGCGCCTGGCCCGCAGCCGGTGCAAATGTTCAGCTCACGCAGACCCAGCTGGGTGCCGACGCGGCGGGCATAGAGATATTCGTTTTCGTTAATGGAGTGACCGCCCCAGCAGACGACCATGTTTGGCGCTTCGCCGACGTGCAGCGCCCGGGCGTTGCGCAGGATCGAGAACACCAGGTTGGTAATATGCACCGAGCTTTCGAGATCCAGATGCTGGAAACGGCCTGCATTGTGAATCTGACCGTTGACGAACAGGATGTCGCGCAACACGGCGAACAGGTTAGCCTGCAAGGCGCGGATGATGCGTCCGTCCACAAAGGCGTCTTCAGGCGGGTTAATCAGTTCGAGCTTCACGCCGCGTTCACGACGCAGCACGTTGATGTCGAAACTTTCAAAACGAGACAGCAATTCCTTGCTGTTATCAGTCAGACTGCCGGAGTTCAGTACGGCAAGCGAACAGTTACGAAACAGTTGATACAAGTCGCTGCTGGCCGTGCGTTTAAGCATATCGACTTCCAGCTGCGACAACATGTCCATTGAGCCAAGCGGGCTAATATGTGTAATCAAGTAAACTCCTTATGGGACGCAAGACGTCATTCCCTGTTGATTACAATAGCGCTGGCTTATGACCTTTCACAACCTTGCGCGCGGAATCCGGCGCGCAAAATTGAGAAAAAAAGATTACTGACGCACCAGTCTGCCCGTCGCAGGCACAAAATCGGTGTTGCTGCGCCACGGGTTGATATCCAGACCGCCACGACGCGTATAGCGTGCGTACACGCTCAGTTTTTCCGGCTGGCAGAAACGCAGAAGGTCGTTAAAAATGCGCTCAACGCACTGCTCGTGGAACTCGTTGTGATGACGGAACGAGACCAGATAACGCAGCAGCTTCTCGCGGTCGATTTTGCGCCCGCGATAACGAATTTGTATGGAGCCCCAGTCCGGCTGGTGGGTGATCAGGCAGTTTGACTTCAGCAGATGGCTGACCAGCGTCTCTTCCACGACTTTTTCGCCGCTGGCGGCATTCTCCAGATAGTCGGTGCTGAACTGATAGTTATCGATGGTGATATCCTGGTCATCAATGCAGGTGCCGTGAAAATGGGCGACAGGTTGCCCTTCCAGCTCATCAAGACGGTACAGCGCGACGCTGACTTCGCCTTGCGCACAGGCGCGCAGGTCGTTTTCCAGCGTCTGACGCACGGCGTCCCAGGAGTCAAAACGGGTCTGGTTAAAGCTGTTCAGGTACAGCTTAAAACTTTTCGACTCAATCAAATTGACGCTGGTGTAGTCCAGTTCCACATGACCAACGGCGACCTGCGGCACGCCTTTCGCGTTCAGCCATGACAGTTCATACAGCGTCCAGATATCGGCGCCGTGAAAAGGCAGGTTGTCCGCTTTTAAATCCAGCGGATCGCGATTCAGGCTGCGCGGGACGCCCTGTAACAGGCTGGCGTCATAATTATCCCGGTAATCCGTTGATTTTCCGAGAGTCAGGCCATCAAGCGCCTGATGGTTTTCATAAGAAGACATGTTTCACCGTCATAAACCAGATACACTATGCGTCAAGTGTATCCTGGCTTTTATGAAGAGAGAAATCGGTGGACGAACTGACATCGCAAGCCCTGACGGCATTTACGACGCGTTATTGCGACGCATGGCATGAGAAACACAACAGCTGGCCGCTCAGCGAAGAGCTGTATGGCGTGCCTTCCCCGTGCATTATCTCTTCGACCAGCGATGCCGTTTACTGGCAGCCGCAGCCGTTTGAAGGCGAGGCGAATGTAAACGCGGTTGAACGCGCATTTGATATTGTGATACAACCTGCGGTCCATGCTTTTTACACCACGCAATTTGCCGGGGATATGTACGCGCAGTTCGCGAATGAAAAGCTGACGCTGCTGCAAACATGGAGCGCAGATGACTTCAGACGCGTTCAGGAAAACCTGATCGGCCATCTGGTCACGCAGAAGCGTCTCAAGTTACCGCCTACGCTTTTTATCGCCACGCTGGAAAATGAACTTGAGGTCATTTCGGTGTGTAATCTCTCTGGGGAAGTTTGCAAAGAGACCCTGGGAACGCGCAATCGTACCGTTCTGGCCGCCTCTCTTGCGGAATTCCTGACTCAGCTTAAGCCGCTTCTGTAATCCACTTTGCCAGACACCGTGTGAGAGATCTCTTACATACCCTGTGAGAGATCGCCAGATAATAAGCGAATACTTATCTCATGGTGTTAACTATAATTCCTTTAATATTAATGAGTTGAGTTAACAATCCTGCCTTTCATATGAAAATATCCTTAAGGCATTGTCTGTAAGTGTCTTGTAAGACAAGGCGAAACAGGCGATTCTATACCTGTCGACAAGGAGTCGCACAACGAAGCGAACGTCAGGATGATGGCGCTTCAGCAGGACACGCCAGGATGGTGTTACAAGGACAGGCTTCAGGATGAAGCAAAGTGGAAAACGCCGGATGCGTTAAGGGACACCTCCAGGACGGAGAACGAGAGCCGGGCAGGATGTTCGGTGGGTCAGGATGGCCAGGATACTTCAGGATGAAGTCGATTCACATCGGGGTGATGTGAGCAGGATGCAAATTGTTCAGGATGAGCAGGTCGCAAGACCACAGGAAAAGTTGTCACGGATGAGCAGGGAGCACCAAAAGTAGCCGGAATGCTGCGAAACGAACCGGGAGCACTGTTTTTACAGTGCTCCCTTTTTTTTATTTCGTCTTCACTGATGCTATCCTTCGCGCCAGTTTTTCATCACTGAGGTTAATTTCATGACGACTCATGACCGTGTGCGCCAGCAACTCCACGCGCTGGAAGCCCTGCTGCGTGAACATCATCACTGGCGGATGGACGAGCCGCAGGCCCACCTGTTTACCAGCACGCAACCTTTTTGTATGGATACGATGGAACCGCTTGAATGGCTGCAATGGGTGCTGATCCCCCGTATGCACGCGTTGCTCGATAACGCGCAGCCGCTTCCGCAAGCCTTTGCTGTCGCGCCGTATTATGAAATGGTGCTGACGGCCGATCATCCTCAACGCGAGGTGATCCTGACGACATTGCAGGATCTGGACGCGCTGTTTACGCGCGATAACGTCTGATGCTGGAAATCCTCTATCAGGATGAATGGCTGGTGGCGGTGAATAAACCGTCTGGCTGGCTGGTTCACCGCAGCTGGTTGGATCGCGACGAAAAAGTCGTGGTGATGCAAACCGTACGCGACCAGATTGGTCAGCACGTCTTTACCGCCCACCGGCTCGACAGGCCGACTTCCGGTGTTCTGCTGATGGGGCTTTCCAGCGAAGCGGGGCGCTTGCTGGCGCAGCAGTTTGAGCAGCATCAGATTCAGAAACGCTACCATGCGATTGTGCGCGGCTGGTTAATGGATGAGGCCGTTCTGGATTATCCGCTGGTGGAAGAACTGGATAAGATTGCCGATAAATTTGCCCGCGAGGATAAAGGCCCGCAGCCTGCCGTGACCCATTACCGGGGGCTGGCGACGGTCGAAATGCCGGTGGCGACCGGGCGTTATCCGACAACCCGCTACGGCCTGGTGGAGCTGGAGCCGAAAACGGGCCGTAAACACCAGCTCAGACGTCATCTCGCGCATTTACGCCATCCGATTATCGGCGACAGCAAACACGGCGATTTACGTCAGAATCGCAGCGCCGCAGAGCATTTTGGTTGCCAGCGCTTAATGTTGCATGCCAGTCAACTGACGCTTACCCACCCCTTTACCGGTGAACCGCTGATCCTGCGCGCCGGTCTGGACGACGTCTGGATGCAGGCGTTATCACAGTTTGGCTGGCGCGGACTTCTCCCTGAGAATGAAAGGGTTGAGTTTAGTGCGTTGTCCCGGCAGGATGAAAATAATCAGGCTTAAATCAGGGAGAAAACGTTAATGGCGGAAATTGGTATTTTTGTCGGCACCATGTATGGAAACTCGCTGTTGGTTGCCGAAGAGGCCGAGGCGATCCTTACCGCGCAGGGGCATAAAGCAACCGTCTTTGAAGATCCGCAACTGAGCGACTGGCAGCCGTATCTGGATAAAGTTGTGCTGGTTGTGACATCGACGACGGGTCAGGGCGATCTCCCGGACAGCATTGTGCCGCTATTCCAGGGAATAAAGGACAATCTCGGTTTTCAGCCAAATCTGCGTTACGGCGTGATTGCGCTGGGCGACAGCAGCTACGTTAATTTTTGCAATGGCGGCAAACAGTTCGATGCGCTGTTACAGGAGCAAAGCGCGCAGCGTGTTGGGGAGATGCTGTTGATTGACGCCAGCGAACACCCGGAGCCGGAGAGCGAATCCAACCCCTGGGTCGAAAACTGGGGAACATTGCTCTCCTGAGCAAAACCCAGCCGGATGGCGACGTCCGGTCTACATGCGCAGTCTGTTGGCCTGATAAGCGTGGCGCCATCAGGCATGTGCCCTAAAACCCTTTCATACGAAAGGGTTTTCAGAGGCATTTTCATAGGGTCAAGCGACCCGTTTCACACTCCTCTTCTTTTGCTTCTCGCACCCTGTCTGTTTACCTCTTCGTTTTTCATTTCCGTGAAGTGGCTTCCATTGCCCTGGGCTTTTGCCACAAACATACGTGATACGCTGCCGAAATACTGTGTTGTTGCACGGTGAGAGTGCGAGGTGTGCTTTTTATACTTCTCGTGCCAGTTATTAAAAATGCAGTACACAAGGCAAACGACCTCATAAAAAGCTGCAAAAAAACACGAAACGTCATCTCTGATTCCCTACCGGTTGTGCAGTTCAGAGTGAGCGTAGATAACGCGAAAATTCAGGAGTGCAACAATGAGTTCATTAAGTCACGCGGTGAGCGGCGCGGAAAAACGCACCAATGCCCGCTACTGGATAGTGGTGATGCTGTTTATCGTCACATCCTTCAACTATGGCGACCGCGCCACATTGTCCATTGCCGGATCGGAAATGGCCAAAGATATTGGTCTCGACCCGGTAGGCATGGGGTACGTGTTCTCCGCTTTCTCATGGGCCTACGTGATCGGGCAAATTCCCGGCGGTTGGCTGCTCGACCGTTTTGGTTCTAAACGTGTCTACTTCTGGTCCATCTTTATCTGGTCCATGTTTACCCTGTTACAGGGCTTTGTGGATATCTTCAGCGGTTTTGGCATCATCGTGGCGCTGTTTACCCTGCGATTCCTGGTCGGGTTGGCCGAAGCGCCATCTTTCCCCGGCAACAGCCGAATCGTCGCGGCCTGGTTCCCGGCGCAGGAGAGGGGAACGGCGGTGGCGATTTTCAACTCCGCGCAATACTTTGCCACCGTTATCTTTGCGCCAATCATGGGCTGGCTGACCCATGAAGTGGGTTGGTCGCATGTCTTCTTCTTTATGGGCGGTCTGGGGATCGTGATCAGCTTTATCTGGCTGAAAGTGATCCATGAACCAAACCAGCATCCCGGCGTTAACAAAAAAGAGCTGGAGTACATTGCTGAAGGCGGCGCGCTGATCAATATGGATCAGAAAGATACGAAGGTGAAAGTCCCGTTTAGCGTGAAATGGGGCCAAATCAAACAGCTGCTGGGTTCCCGCATGATGATCGGCGTCTATATCGGCCAGTACTGCATTAATGCGTTGACCTATTTCTTTATCACCTGGTTCCCGGTTTATCTGGTGCAGGCGCGTGGCATGTCGATTCTGAAAGCGGGGTTCGTCGCTTCCGTCCCGGCTATTTGCGGCTTCGTGGGCGGCGTGCTGGGCGGCATTATTTCCGACTGGCTGATGCGTCGTACCGGCTCGCTGAACATCGCCCGTAAGACGCCGATCGTGATGGGGATGCTGCTGTCGATGGTGATGGTGTTCTGTAATTACGTCAACGTCGAATGGATGATTATCGGCTTCATGGCGCTGGCCTTCTTCGGTAAAGGCATTGGCGCGCTGGGCTGGGCAGTCATGGCGGACACCGCGCCGAAAGAGATCAGCGGCTTGAGCGGCGGCTTATTCAACATGTTTGGCAATATTTCCGGCATCGTAACGCCAATTGCGATTGGCTACATCGTCGGCACGACCGGCTCGTTCAATGGCGCGCTGATTTACGTTGGCGTCCATGCGCTGGTGGCGGTACTGAGTTACCTCGTGCTGGTCGGGGATATTAAACGCATCGAACTGAAACCTGTAGCAGGACAATAAATATGACAACGCAATCAAGTCCCGTCATTACCGATATGAAAGTCATTCCGGTGGCCGGACATGACAGTATGTTACTCAACATCGGTGGGGCGCATAACGCGTATTTCACGCGCAATATCGTCGTCCTCACCGATAACGCCGGTAACACCGGCGTGGGTGAAGCGCCCGGCGGCGAGGTGATTTACCAGACGCTGGTGGATGCGATTCCGATGGTTTTAGGCCAGGAAGTGGCCCGCCTGAATAAAGTGGTGCAACAGGTGCATAAAGGTAATCAGGCTGCCGACTTTGATACCTTTGGTAAAGGCGCCTGGACTTTTGAACTGCGGGTGAATGCGGTAGCGGCGCTGGAAGCGGCGCTGCTGGATCTGCTGGGCAAAGCGCTGAATGTACCGGTGTGCGAACTGTTAGGGCCGGGCAAACAGCGCGATGCGGTGACTGTGCTGGGCTACCTTTTCTACGTGGGCGATCGCACCAAAACGGATTTGCCTTATCTCGAAAAAACGCCGGGCAATCATGACTGGTATCACCTGCGCCATCAGGAAGCGCTCACCAGCGACGCGGTTGTGCATCTGGCGCAGGCGGCGCAGGATCGCTACGGCTTTAAAGATTTCAAACTGAAGGGCGGCGTGTTGCCCGGCGAGCAGGAGATCGACACGGCCCGCGCGCTGAAAAAACGCTTCCCGGATGCGCGAATCACGGTTGACCCAAACGGCGCCTGGCTGCTGGATGAAGCCATCGCGCTGTGTAAAGGGCTGAACGATGTGCTCACGTATGCTGAAGATCCGTGTGGCGCAGAACAAGGATTCTCCGGGCGTGAAGTGATGGCGGAGTTCCGTCGTGCGACGGGGCTGCCAGTCGCGACCAACATGATTGCCACCAACTGGCGTGAAATGGGCCATGCGGTGATGTTAAACGCGGTGGATATTCCGCTCGCCGACCCGCATTTCTGGACGCTCTCCGGCGCGGTACGCGTGGCGCAATTATGCGATGACTGGGGGCTGACCTGGGGCTGCCATTCGAACAACCATTTCGATATTTCCCTGGCGATGTTCACTCACGTTGGCGCTGCCGCGCCGGGTAAACCGACGGCGATTGACACCCACTGGATCTGGCAGGAGGGCGATTGTCGCCTGACGAAGCAACCGCTGGAAATTAAAGACGGAAAAATTGCTGTGCCGGATGCGCCGGGTCTTGGCGTGGAGCTGGACTGGGAACAGGTGCAGAAAGCGCATGACGCTTACAAAAAACTGCCCGGCGGCGCGCGCAATGACGCAGGCCCGATGCAATACCTGATCCCCGGCTGGACTTTTGATCGTAAACGCCCCGTTTTCGGCCGTCGCTAATTCATATAAGGACTGAATGATGAGTACACAATTTACGACCCCTGTTGTTACCGCTATGCAGGTTATCCCGGTTGCGGGGCATGACAGTATGCTGATGAACCTGAGCGGGGCGCATGCGCCGTTCTTCACCCGTAATATCGTCATTATTAAAGACAATTCTGGTCACACCGGCGTAGGGGAAATCCCTGGCGGTGAGAAAATCCGCCAGACGCTGGAAGAGGCGATCCCGCTGGTGGTGGGTAAAACGCTGGGTGAGTACAAAAACGTGCTGAATGCCGTGCGTCATCAGTTCGCCGATCGTGATGCGGGCGGGCGCGGCTTACAAACCTTCGACTTACGTACCACCATTCATGTGGTCACCGGCATTGAAGCGGCGCTGCTTGATCTGTTAGGCCAGCACCTGGGGGTTAACGTGGCATCCCTGCTGGGTGAGGGGCAACAGCGTAGCGAAGTGGAAATGCTTGGCTATCTGTTCTTTGTCGGCAACCGTAAAGCGACGCCGCTGCCGTACCAGAGCCAGCCGGATGAGAAATGCGACTGGTATCGTCTGCGTCACGAAGAGGCGATGACTCCTGATGCGGTCGTCCGCCTGGCGGAAGCGGCATACGAGAAGTATGGCTTTAACGACTTTAAACTGAAGGGCGGCGTTCTGGCGGGAGATGAAGAGGCGGAATCCATTGTAGCGCTGGCGAAACGCTTCCCGAATGCCCGCGTGACGCTGGACCCGAACGGCGCCTGGTCGCTGAACGAAGCAATCCAAATCGGTAAGTACCTGAAAGGCTCGCTGGCCTATGCGGAAGATCCGTGCGGGGCGGAGCAGGGTTTCTCTGGTCGTGAAGTGATGGCGGAGTTCCGTCGCGCGACCGGCCTGCCGACGGCCACCAATATGATCGCCACTGACTGGCGTCAGATGGGGCATACGCTCTCCTTGCAGTCTGTGGACATTCCGCTGGCTGACCCGCATTTCTGGACGATGCAGGGATCAGTTCGCGTCGCGCAGATGTGCCATGAGTTCGGCCTGACCTGGGGTTCGCATTCCAACAACCACTTTGATATTTCCCTGGCGATGTTCACGCATGTGGCGGCCGCCGCGCCAGGCAAGATCACCGCGATCGACACCCACTGGATCTGGCAGGAAGGTAATCAGCGTCTGACCAAAGAGCCGTTTGAAATCAAAGGCGGTATGGTGCAGGTGCCTGATAAACCAGGTCTTGGCGTTGAGATTGACATGGATCAGGTGATGAAGGCGCACGAGTTGTATCAGCAACACGGCCTGGGTGCGCGTGATGATGCGATGGGAATGCAGTATCTGATCCCGAACTGGACATTCGACAATAAGCGCCCGTGCATGGTGCGCTGACTGTATTGAACCGGTTTCGTCATGGGGTCGGTTCTTCTCCTGGTGTATGCTTAGTACAGTCAACATGCGTAAGGATGCTTTATGAAAATAGTGATCGCACCGGACTCTTATAAGGAAAGTTTGAGCGCTCTTGAGGTAGCGACCGCCATTGAGGAGGGGTTTCGTGAAATCTGGCCTGATGCGGATTACGTAAAACTCCCGGTTGCTGATGGTGGTGAGGGAACGGTTGAAGCGATGGTCGAGGCCACGGCAGGCCGAATTGTTGATGTTGACGTGACGGGCCCGCTCGGCGACAGCGTGCGGGCATTTTATGGGCTTTCTGGCGACGAACGTTCGGCCTTTATCGAAATGGCCGCCGCAAGCGGGCTGGAGTTGGTTCCACCGCAATTACGCGATCCGCTAAAAACCACCTCGTGGGGAACCGGTGAGTTAATTCGCCACGCCCTCGATGCCGGGGTGGAACATATTATTATTGGCCTTGGCGGTAGCGCGACGAATGACGGCGGCGCCGGTATGGTGCAGGCGCTGGGGGCGAAATTGCTGGATGCGCAGCACCAGGAGATTACGCAAGGCGGCGCGGCGCTGGAAGCGCTCTCAAAGATTGATATCAGCGGTATTGATAAACGTCTTGCCGCGTGTCGTATCGAAGTCGCCTGCGATGTCACGAATCCGCTGACCGGGAAAGAGGGGGCATCTGCGGTATTTGGTCCGCAAAAAGGCGCCACGCCGGAGATGATTCAACGCTTAGATGACGCGCTGACGCACTATGCCCGGCTGATTTCCCGCGATCTGGATATTAACGTATTCGAACTGGCGGGCGGCGGCGCGGCGGGCGGTCTGGGGGCCGCATTATATGCGTTTTGCGGCGCGGAGTTACGGCGTGGCATTGAGATCGTGACCGATGCCTTGCATCTGGAGGAGTGCGTTGCTGATGCGGATCTGGTTGTTACCGGAGAAGGGCGCATCGACAGCCAAACGATACACGGCAAAGTGCCTGTCGGCGTGGCAAAGGTCGCGAAACGACATAATAAGCCCGTGATTGGTATTGCAGGTAGCCTGACGGCAGATGTGGGTGTTGTACACCAACATGGGCTGGATGCTGTTTTCAGCGTGATTTATACCATCTGTACGCTGGATGAGGCGCTGGAGAATGCCGCAGAAAATGTGCGCATGGCCGCGCGCAATATCGCCGCCACCCTTAACGTGGGGCAGCATTTACGTTAACTGCCTGATGGCGCTGCGCTTATCAGGCCTACGGTCACGCACCTGTAGGCCGGTCACGTTGCGCTTATCAGGCCTACGGCCACGCACCTGTAGGCCGGATAAGACGCGCTAGCGTCGCCATCCGGCATCCTCTCATCCTAATATTTTCTTTGCTTCGCGCGCGACGTTGTCCATCTCATCAAGCAGCTCCAGAAACTCGGGTTCAAGCTCCTCTTCTTTGGTGCCGCTGCGTAACTGCTGCTCAATTAACTGGCACAAGTTTTTCATGCGCGGCACCCCGCTGTAGCCGCAGCTGCCGTGCAGCGTGTGGATGAGATCCACCAGTCCTTCGGGCGCCTCTCCCACCAGCTGTTCTTCAATTTTGTTACGCACTTCCGGCAGGAAGTCGATGAGCATTTGCAGCAGATCCCGCGCCAGATCGGATTTTCCGGCCGCCTGGCGCAGCGCCAGTTGCCAGTCGAGCGTTGCGTTCGGGTTGACGATAAACTCTGTCGATTCAGCGGCGGGTAATCGGGTTGCTACCACGGCCCCCGGCTTATAGCGCAACAGCAGGCTGTGCAGCTTTTCTTCTTCTATCGGCTTGGCCAGATAGTCATTCATCCCCGCGCTCAGCAGCTTCTCTTTCTGACCCGCCATCGCATGTGCCGTCACGGCGATCACCGGCGTTTGCTGCTGATGCGGAAGCTGATGAATCAGCTCACAGGCGCGGATACCGTCCATATCCGGCATCTGAATGTCCATCAGGATCAAATCAAACTGCATCTGTTTGGCCCGCTCCACCGCCTGATGCCCGCTGTCGCAAAGCTCTACATGCTGGACTTTGTCCTCCAGCAGCGCGCCGATCAGCTTCAGGTTGGCCGGGTTATCGTCGACCGCCATTACCGTCATGGCGATTTTATTCTCATCCGTCAGCAGCGGTTCAACATGCTGATTTAAATGGCAGTATTCCGTCAGCGCTGGCAGTAAACGCGTTGAGGTGAGCGGTTTTAACAGACAGGCCGCCGCGCCGCCTTGCTTGAGTTTTTCGGCGTTAATCTGGGCATGGCAAGGCAGCGCCAGCAGCAGGAAGTCCGTCATGGCGGCGGCTTTTGCCAGCCGTTCTTGCTGCATGGTGAGCGGTTCGTTAAAGGTCACCGGAACGCTGATGAGCAGGATATCGTAGTGATCCAGCGGCAACGCTGAGAACGTCGGGCTGTAGATCACCTCCAGCGGCGTGTCGCTCAGCATATCCAGCGTGCATTGCGCGGCGGTGGCGTTCGGTTCGACGTAGGCCAGCCGTTTTCCGACCAGGCAGCGCGTTGGCGGCGCGTCGCTTATCACATTCGGGTTGAGATCGAGATTAATGTGGAACCAGAAAGTGGAACCGCGATTGGGCTGACTGTGGAATGAGATATCGCCGCCCATCTCATTGACCAGTTTTTGCGTAATCACCAGCCCCAGACCGGTTCCGCCATGACGGCGTGAAATGCTGGCGTCCGCCTGGCGGAAAGCCTGGAACAGACGCGACTGGTCGCGCTCGGGAATGCCGATGCCGGTATCGCGGATCTGGATTTCAATCTGTACTTTGGTATTACTGAGCGCGCGCTTTTCAACCAGAATGTCGATATTGCCGCTTTCGGTAAATTTAATGGCATTACCGACCAGATTGGTAATGACCTGCTGTAGGCGCAGCGGGTCGCCGATGACGTTATCCGGTACGTCATTTTTGATGTTTAACGTGAGCTCCAGCCCTTTGTCATGGGATGAATGCGCCAGCAGCGTCACCACTTCATCCAGCGTGCTGCGTAGCGGGAAGGGAATGCTTTCCAGAATCAGCTTGCCCGCTTCCAGCTTGGAAAAATCGAGCACGTCATTGATGATCGCCAGCAGGTTGTTGGCCGAACGTTCGATAGTATTGAGGTGATCGCGCTGGGTTGTATTAAGTTCGGTTTTTAGCGTCAGACGGGTAAAGCCAATCACGCCGTTAAGCGGCGTGCGCAGTTCGTGCGACATGTTGGCCAAAAACTCAGACTTAATACGCGCCGCTTCCTGAGCGCGCTTCTTCGCCAGATCCAGTTCAACGTTCTGGATCTCCATCTGTTCCAGCGTTTCGCGCAGATCCGAAGTGGCCTGATCGATATTATGCTGCATCTCTTCATGGTAAGCGGCAAGCGACATCGCCATCGAGTTGATGCCGTTTTTCAGCATATCCAGCTCGCCCAGCATAAAGCCCTCGACGCGGCTGTCGAGCTGCCCACGACGAATGCGGTCAACGGTATTGACCATATTACGAATGGGGCCGGTGACGTCGCGCATCAGACGCCAGCCAAAAATTAAGGCAATGCCGATACAGAACAGCATCATCACGCTGGAGATGAAAATCTCTTTGTACTGTTGCAGGCGGACGGACTTGAGATCCAGTTCAAGCGCCACATATCCCAACATATTTCTCGGCGTTTTGGCGTCTGTTACGGGGGATTCGTCCGGCGAATACCTTTCGGAGATAATCGGCGTTCGCAGGATCATAATGTCCCCGTGGCGGGTCACGCTCAGCCTGCGGGGAAACGGCTCCCCGGTGGCGAGCTGCATTTCTGACGGATCGAGATGGAAATTGGATGTGACAAACAGCCGGTTATTCTCGTCATAAACGGAAATGGCGCGCACGATGTCGGAGTGGCGGCGATGGAGAACGCTGATGAGCTGCCCGATTGATTCGCGGTTTTGCAGGTTCATGCCATATTCGCTGGAGACCGCAAGAGGTTCGATAATGCTGGCGCCAGCATCTTCCAGTTGACGCTGCAAGTCGTTATAGCGATGCACAACGAAAAAGATACTGAGCAGTAAACCAATGAGGACGGTCGGGGCCAGGATCAGAATCATCATGCGTGCGCGCAGGCTGTAGTTGGTCATGGAGTTCCGTTATGGGACAATTAGGGTCACACTGTTAAATTGAGAAATATCTCGTCGATGGCGCAATTCTACTCTGCAAAACGACGCGTGACGACGCGTCAGATCATAACCGTTACGGTCAATGACCTCGATCCTTTTGGTCAGGGCGTGGCTCGCCATAATGGAAAGGCGCTGTTTATACCGGGATTACTGCCCCAGGAAAAGGGCGACGTCGTCATTACCGAAGATAAAAAACAGTTCGCCCGCGCGCAAGTTAAGCGTCGCCTGAATGATAGCCCGGAACGGGAAACGCCGCGCTGCCCGCACTTTGGCGTCTGTGGCGGCTGCCAGCAGCAGCATGCCAGCGTCGCGCTGCAACAACGCAGCAAAAGCGCTGCGCTGTCGCGCTTAATGAAATGCGATGTCGCCGAGGTGATCGCCGATACGCCGTGGGGCTATCGACGCCGTGCGCGTTTAAGCCTGAATTATCTGCCTAAAACTCAGCAATTGCAGATGGGATTTCGCAAGGCGGGCTCCAGCGATATCGTGGATGTCAGGCAGTGCCCCATTCTGGTGCCCCAGCTTGAGGCGCTGCTGCCTCGCGTCAGGGCGTGTCTGGAAAGTTTGCAAGGAAACCGCCACTTTGGCCATGTCGAGCTGGTACAGGCGGGGAATGGCACCCTGATGGTGCTGCGTCATACGGCGCCCTTGAGCGCGGCAGACAGAGAAAAACTGGAACGCTTTTCGCATTCTGAGGGACTGTCTCTGTTTCTGGCCCCTCAAAGCGACATACTTGAACCGCTTACCGGGGAGACGCCCTGGTATGATTCAAACGGGCTACGCTTAACCTTCAGCCCGCGCGACTTTATTCAGGTCAACGAAGGGGTGAACCAGAAAATGGTCGCCCGGGCGCTGGAATGGCTGGATATTCAACCTGGCGACCGGGTTCTGGATCTGTTCTGCGGCATGGGGAATTTTACTCTGCCGCTGGCGACGCGCGCCGCCAGCGTTGTGGGCGTTGAAGGCGTTCCGGCGCTGGTGGAAAAAGGCCGGGAAAACGCGCGGCGTAACGGATTACAGAATGTGACATTCTTTCACGAAAATCTCGAAGAAGATGTCACGAAGCAGCAATGGGCGAAAAATGGTTTTGACAAAATTTTGCTCGATCCCGCTCGTGCCGGGGCGGCAGGCGTGATGAAACACATTATAAAGTTAAAACCAATTCGTATTGTTTATGTATCCTGTAATCCTGCTACGCTGGCACGGGATAGCGACGCCTTGTTGAATGCCGGATACCAAATTCAGCGGCTGGCGATGCTCGACATGTTCCCACACACTGGGCATCTGGAATCAATGGTGTTGTTTGAGCGTTTGTAATGAGTCATGGCTTGCTGACTTCGGTAGGCCTGGTCCCTTAAGGAGAGGACAATGGTTGCGGTAAGAAGTGCACATCTTAATAAAGCTGGTGAGTTTGATCCGAAAAAATGGATCGCGAGTCTGGGTATCTCCAGCCAGCAGTCGTGTGAACGCTTAGCCGAAACCTGGGCGTATTGCCTGCAACAGACACAAGGACATCCCGATGCGGAACTGTTGCTGTGGCGTGGCGTGGAGATGGTGGAAATCCTCTCTACGTTAAGTATGGATATCGACACGCTGCGGGCGGCGCTGCTCTTCCCCCTGGCTGACGCCAATGTTGTCAGCGAAGATATCCTGCGCGAGAGCGTGGGGACATCGATCGTCAATCTGATTCACGGCGTGCGCGATATGGCGGCGATTCGTCAGTTGAAAGCGACGCATAACGATTCCGTCTCCTCCGAGCAGGTGGATAACGTTCGTCGGATGCTGCTGGCGATGGTGGACGACTTCCGCTGCGTGGTCATCAAGCTGGCGGAACGTATCGCCCATCTGCGCGAGGTTAAAGACGCGCCGGAAGATGAACGCGTACTGGCGGCGAAAGAGTGCACCAATATCTATGCTCCGCTGGCTAACCGGCTGGGCATCGGGCAACTGAAGTGGGAGCTGGAAGATTACTGCTTCCGCTATCTGCACCCGGCGGAATACAAGCGGATCGCCAAACTGCTGCACGAACGCCGCATTGACCGCGAGCATTACATTGAAGAGTTTGTCGGGCATCTGCGTTCTGAAATGAAAACCGAAGGTGTGAAGGCGGAGGTCTATGGCCGCCCGAAACACATCTACAGCATCTGGCGCAAAATGCAGAAAAAGCATCTGGCGTTTGATGAGCTGTTTGACGTGCGCGCCGTGCGTATTGTGGCTGAACGTTTGCAGGACTGCTATGCCGCGCTGGGGATTGTGCATACGCACTATCGCCATCTGCCGGACGAGTTCGATGATTACGTCGCCAACCCGAAGCCTAATGGCTACCAGTCAATCCATACGGTGGTACTTGGCCCTGGCGGTAAAACCGTTGAGATCCAGATTCGTACCAAACAGATGCACGAAGATGCCGAACTAGGCGTCGCGGCGCACTGGAAGTACAAAGAGGGAGCGGTCTCCGGGGGCGCACGCACGGGCCATGAAGACAGAATTGCGTGGCTGCGTAAGCTGATCGCCTGGCAGGAAGAGATGGCGGATTCTGGCGAAATGCTGGATGAAGTGCGCAGCCAGGTCTTTGACGACCGGGTGTATGTCTTTACGCCAAAAGGCGATGTGGTGGATCTGCCCGCAGGCTCCACGCCGCTTGACTTCGCCTACCATATCCACAGCGATGTGGGGCATCGCTGCATCGGGGCGAAAATCGGCGGGCGTATCGTGCCGTTTACCTATCAGTTGCAGATGGGCGATCAGATTGAAATCATCACCCAGAAGCAGCCAAACCCTAGCCGGGACTGGCTCAATCCGAACCTGGGCTATGTGACGACCAGCCGTGGTCGTTCTAAAATCCACGCCTGGTTCCGCAAGCAGGATCGGGACAAGAACATTCTCGCCGGGCGGCAAATCCTCGACGATGAACTGGCGCATTTGGGCATCAGCCTGAAAGAGGCGGAAAAACACCTGCTGCCGCGCTACAACTTCAATGAGCTGGAGGAACTGCTGGCGGCGATTGGCGGCGGGGATATTCGCCTTAACCAGATGGTGAACTTCCTGCAATCGCAGTTTAATAAGCCGAGCGCCGCCGAACAGGATGCCGCCGCGCTGAAACAGCTTCAGCAGAAAACATACGCTCCGCAGAATCGCCGTAAAGACGATGGTCGCGTGGTGGTGGAAGGGGTCGGCAACCTGATGCACCACATTGCGCGCTGCTGCCAGCCGATTCCAGGAGATGAGATTGTCGGGTTTATCACCCAGGGGCGCGGTATTTCCGTACACCGGGCGGACTGCGAACAGCTTGTGGAACTGCGTTCTCATGCACCGGAACGTATCGTGGATGCGGTGTGGGGCGAGAGCTACTCTGCGGGATATTCGCTGGTGGTACGCGTTCAGGCCAACGATCGCAGCGGCTTGTTGCGGGATATCACCACCATTCTGGCTAACGAGAAGGTAAACGTGCTGGGGGTGGCCAGCCGCAGCGACACCCGGCAGCAACTCGCCACCATCGATATGACCATCGAAATTTACAACCTGCAAGTGCTGGGGCGCGTACTCAGTAAACTCAACCAGGTGCCGGATGTGATCGACGCGCGTCGTTTGCACGGTAATTAATTTTTCCAGGCCGGATAAGCTTTGTAGGCCTGATAAGACGCGTCAGCGTTGCCATCAGGCATTGCCAGTTGCCGGATGGCGGCTGTCGCCTTATCCGGCCTACGTTGGTGACAATTTTCAGGATATTCCAATGAATCAAATCGATCGCCTGCTTGGCATCATGCAACGCTTGCGCGACCCGGAAAACGGCTGCCCGTGGGACAAAGAGCAGACGTTTGCCACCATTGCGCCGTATACCCTTGAAGAAACCTATGAAGTGCTCGACGCCATTGCCCGTGAGGACTTTGACGACCTGCGCGGAGAGCTGGGCGATCTGCTGTTTCAGGTCGTGTTTTATGCGCAGATGGCGCAGGAAGAAGGGCGCTTTGACTTTAATGATATTTGCGCTGCCATCAGCGATAAACTGGAGCGCCGCCATCCGCATGTCTTTGCGGACGTTGCCGCTCACAACAGTACCGAGGTATTAGCCCGCTGGGAGCAAATCAAAACCGAAGAGCGCGCGCAGAAAGCGCAGCATTCGGCGCTGGATGATATTCCCCGCAGCTTACCGGCGTTAATGCGCGCGCAAAAAATCCAGAAGCGCTGTTCGAACGTCGGCTTTGACTGGACGACGTTAGGGCCGGTTGTCGATAAGGTGTATGAAGAGATCGACGAGGTCATGTTCGAGGCGCGGCAGGCTGTCGTAGACCAGGCTAAACTGGAGGAGGAAATGGGCGACCTGCTCTTTGCCACCGTCAATATGGCGCGTCATTTAGGGACAAAAGCAGAGACCGCGTTACAAAAAGCCAATGAAAAGTTCGAACGGCGTTTTCGTGAAGTTGAGCGGATTGTTGCGGCGCGAGGCCTGGAAATGACGGGAGTTGATCTGGAAACAATGGAAGAAGTCTGGCAGCAGGTAAAACGCCAGGAAATTGATCTCTAACGAATTTAGGCAGTCAAGGGCGTTTTGTGTGATTTTTTAAATAACAAGCTCTTGATTTACGTCAAAAACATTTACCCCAAAGGGGCTATTTTCTCTTCCCGTTATGTTGATGAAACACCTTGTGTACTGCCTCTTCGAGTTATTCGAGTCGCAACAAGGCGGCGACTGAAAGAATCTCCAGGAACATAGAAATGCGATGTGACTGGGGGGAGTGAAGGAAGCTAACACTGGTGCGGCTTGAAGAACGAAGGAGAGGGGATAATGAAAGTTTGTGGCGTACGCCATGTTCGGGTATACTGCTTTCCCGTCCTGGTTATTCCATCGTCTTTTAAACCTAACTTCTCAGGTTCAGCATGACAACGAACTATATTTTTGTGACCGGCGGGGTCGTATCCTCTCTGGGTAAAGGCATTGCCGCAGCCTCCCTCGCAGCCATTCTTGAAGCCCGTGGCCTCAACGTGACCATCATGAAACTGGATCCGTACATCAACGTCGATCCCGGTACTATGAGTCCAATCCAACACGGGGAAGTGTTCGTTACTGAAGACGGCGCCGAAACCGATCTGGACCTGGGTCACTATGAGCGCTTCATTCGCACCAAGATGAGCCGCCGCAACAACTTCACCACGGGCCGTATTTACTCCGACGTTCTGCGTAAAGAACGCCGTGGCGACTATCTGGGCGCAACCGTACAGGTTATCCCGCACATCACCAATGCGATTAAAGAGCGCATCATCGAAGGCGGCGAAGGCCACGACGTGGTGCTGGTCGAAATCGGCGGTACTGTCGGTGATATCGAGTCCCTGCCGTTCCTGGAAGCGATTCGTCAACTGGCGGTTGATATCGGTCGTGAGCACGCGCTGTTTATGCACCTGACGCTGGTGCCGTACATGGCCGCGGCAGGCGAAGTCAAAACGAAACCGACGCAGCACTCTGTTAAAGAACTGCTCTCCATCGGTATCCAGCCGGATATTCTGATCTGCCGTTCCGATCGCGCCGTTCCGGCCAATGAACGTGCGAAGATTGCATTGTTCTGTAACGTTGCTGAAAAGGCCGTTATTTCTCTGAAAGACGTCGATTCTATTTATAAAATTCCGGGCATGTTGAAATCTCAGGGCCTGGACGATTATATTTGTAAACGATTCAGCTTAGACTGCCCGGAAGCGAACCTGGCCGAATGGGAACAGGTTATCTACGAAGAAGCGAACCCGGCGGGCGAAGTGACTATCGGTATGGTCGGCAAGTACATTGAACTGCCGGATGCCTATAAGTCGGTGATTGAAGCGCTGAAACACGGTGGCCTGAAGAACCGTGTCACCGTCAACATCAAGCTGATCGATTCGCAGGATGTTGAAACGCGCGGCGTCGAAATTCTGAAAGATTTAGACGCTATCCTGATCCCTGGCGGCTTCGGCTACCGTGGCGTTGAAGGTAAGGTCGCGACGGCGCGTTATGCGCGTGAGAACAATATTCCTTATCTGGGTATTTGCCTGGGTATGCAGGTTGCGCTGATTGAATTTGCGCGCAACGTAGCGGGTATGGAAAACGCCAACTCAACGGAATTTGTGCCAGACTGTAAGTACCCTGTTGTGGCGCTGATTACCGAGTGGCGTGACGAGAACGGCAACGTTGAAGTCCGTACGGAGAAGAGCGATCTGGGTGGCACCATGCGTCTTGGCGCGCAGATGTGTCAGCTTTCCGATGAGAGCCTGGTTCGCCAGATGTACGGTACGCCGACAATCACTGAGCGCCATCGTCACCGCTATGAAGTCAACAACATGTTGTTGAACCAAATTGAAGCTGCGGGTCTGCGTATTGCGGGCCGTTCCGGGGATGATCAGTTGGTCGAGATCATCGAAGTGCCGAACCATCCGTGGTTCGTTGCCTGTCAATTCCACCCGGAATTTACTTCAACGCCGCGTGACGGGCATCCGCTGTTTGCAGGCTTTGTGAAAGCCGCCAGCGACTATCAGAAGCGTCAGGCGAAGTAAGAAGTAAAAAAAGTTAGAACGGCAACGCGTACCAAAGGTACGCGTTGTTTGTCTGGAGTTTTAGTTTAACTTGTACTGAGGAAAACCTAATGTCCAAAATCGTTAAAGTCATCGGTCGTGAAATCATCGACTCCCGTGGTAACCCGACTGTTGAAGCCGAAGTACACCTGGAAGGTGGTTTCGTTGGTATGGCAGCCGCTCCGTCAGGTGCTTCTACGGGTTCCCGCGAAGCGCTGGAACTGCGCGATGGCGACAAATCCCGTTTCCTGGGTAAAGGCGTAACCAAAGCTGTTGCAGCGGTTAACGGCCCGATCGCTCAGGCAATCCTTGGCAAAGACGCCAAAGATCAGGCTGGCATTGATAAAATCATGATCGACCTGGACGGTACTGAAAACAAATCTAACTTCGGTGCGAACGCGATCCTGGCTGTGTCTCTGGCTAACGCCAAAGCCGCTGCGGCCTCTAAAGGTCAGCCGCTGTACGAGCACATCGCTGAACTGAACGGCACCCCGGGCAAATACTCCATGCCGGTTCCGATGATGAACATCATCAACGGCGGCGAGCACGCTGACAACAACGTTGATATCCAGGAATTCATGATTCAGCCGGTTGGCGCTAAAACCCTGAAAGAAGCAGTGCGTATGGGTTCTGAAGTGTTCCACAACCTGGCTAAAGTTCTGAAAGCTAAAGGTATGAACACTGCTGTTGGTGACGAAGGCGGCTATGCGCCGAACCTGGGCTCCAACGCTGAAGCACTGGCTGTTATCGCTGAAGCGGTTAAAGCTGCTGGCTACGAGCTGGGCAAAGACATCACTCTGGCGATGGACTGCGCAGCATCTGAATTCTACAAAGACGGCAAATACGTTCTGGCTGGCGAAGGCAACAAAGCATTCACCTCTGAAGAATTCACTCACTTCCTGGAAGACCTGACCAAACAGTACCCGATCGTTTCCATCGAAGACGGTCTGGACGAGTCTGACTGGGACGGTTTCGCATACCAGACCAAAGTGCTGGGCGACAAAATCCAGCTGGTTGGTGACGACCTGTTCGTAACCAACACCAAGATCCTGAAAGAAGGTATCGACAAAGGCATCGTTAACTCCATCCTGATCAAATTCAACCAGATCGGTTCTCTGACCGAAACGCTGGCTGCTATCAAGATGGCGAAAGACGCTGGCTACACTGCCGTTATCTCTCACCGTTCTGGCGAAACTGAAGACGCGACCATCGCTGACCTGGCTGTTGGTACTGCGGCAGGCCAGATCAAAACCGGTTCTATGAGCCGTTCTGACCGTGTTGCTAAATACAACCAGCTGATTCGTATCGAAGAAGCGCTGGGCGAAAAAGCTCCGTACAACGGTCGTAAAGAGATCAAAGGTCAGGCGTAATCCTGCTCTTCACTCTTAACGTAAAAAACCCGCTCCGGCGGGTTTTTTTATGTCTGTAATATATTCTTATTTGAAAATTTTAATGATCGATTTGATCTTTGTCACTTTGTTATTATTTTACAGAGAGTAATTTAATGGTGTGACTATTTACTAATATGTATTTTTTATATTTATCATTAATAAATAATAGAAATATTGAATGGATAATAAATTGGAAGACATACTGGCGAAAACGGGCATGAAAAAAAAGGATGCTACTATCCTGATTAAGCTGGCAAAAAGGAAACATATCAGCTTGGGTCGGGCATTTTTTTTGTATGCATGGAAATATTATGCCTGGAGTGGAGCTTTACTATTGGCAGTCATTTTTGCCTCACTTTCTGAGGGAATTGAGTACTTTATAGTAAACGTTCTCTTCTGTATTGCTGTAGCTCTCGTTTCACTCTTCTTTACACCCTTTGTCATAAATTTAATTCGGAGTATTAAAATTCAAGTTAAGTTGATCGGAAAATAACAGGAGGTTATTTTGAGTAGTTATGGATTAATGAATTTACAGCGCGAAAAAGAAAAGATTGACCGACTTGTCTATGATATCGGTTTTCAATATCTTCATGATCCGGCTATGCGTTCAAAATATATGATCGAGGAACGTAGAGTTACATCATATTGCCTTGATGAATATCGGTATGGAAAATTAGATTTTGGCAGGGCGATGGATGGATTACGTGAATACCATATGTCTTTAACTAAATATTATATGCAATTAAAAATGGGGAGTATTAAATTATATGCAATAGCTGAGCGTGAAAGAGAAAGGCATTCTACACTTACCATAACATTAAAACGAGTTGGATTTGTTAGTGGGACAATGCAAGTTATCGGTGGTTTTGGTTTATGTAAAGCAACCCTTGGCGCTGCATGTAAAAGTTATGGAGTTCCTTTAATGATGCAGGGAAGCGAGAATATTTGGGAAAATGGTTATTATTTATTATATCATGAAGACCCCAGGAAAATGCCTTTGCGGTATGCCTACCGTCAGGCAACAAAGCTTTTGGGCGGGGATGAAAAGGATGGTGATATTGCTTTTTCAACGGGAGATCTTGTTCTTTCTTTCGGTTCAGCCTCAACGCTGACGTTGAGAACAGATTCGTGGAAATTATTCCGCTATATACAGGAAGATTATATTCGCAGCTGGAGAACCCTGGGAGCTGTTGGAAGCGCGAGTGAGTTAGCCGGTGATGCAGTTAGTGGATTCACCATTTATCAACTTCTTGGTGGGGAAAGTACTAACTGGGCTGAATTGAGGGAATAAGGAAATGATCTTCAAAACATATGATCAGAATGATAAGTCTTTAACTGAAAGTATTAAACTTGCGGGTTTAAGTGAATATAAAGCACAGAAACTTATTCGTTTTGCTAATGAAAATAAAATAAGTTTGCAGAAAGCTTATTGGCTAAAAGATGCAAGTGTTATCAGAGTTGATATTATCATGGTTTCGATTTTATTACTCTTTGCCTTTTCAATTGCACAAAAGGACTTCAGTGAATTATGGTCTTTCTTTTTAATATTCGGTTTGTCGTTTTTTGTCATTGAATTAACCTGTCGATTTCATAAAGGCTACTTTAAGATATGGAGAATTTATATCAAGTTGCGAGGGCTGTAAGTGACTGGTTTAGTGGTACGTTGTTTTTCTCTATACTTTTCCCTGCAACAATGAGATATTTATAATTTATATACTTTGTTGTCTCACCTTAGCCTTGATTTCAGTTTTCTTTAACTCTTTCTTTATCAATCTGGTTTGGGGCATCAAGGTTCAGATTAAACTAATGGGTAAGCGGTAGAGAAACTAAGCTCGATATATGCTTTGTGGGGAACAGCGGAATCTCACCTTAAACAGCTGCTGTGCATGACCTTAGCGAGGTTTTCTGCGATAATTACTGATTATCCCCTTAACAGAGAATGCTATGCAGTACCCGATTAACGAGATATTCCAGACCCTGCAAGGTGAGGGTTACTTTACCGGCGTCCCCGCCATTTTTATTCGTTTACAGGGATGCCCGGTTGGCTGTGCCTGGTGCGATACCAAACACACCTGGGATAAGCTTGAAGATCGGGAAGTGTCGTTGTACAGCATCCTGGCGAAGACCAAAGAGAGCGACAAGTGGGGCGCGGCAAGTAGCGAAGACCTGCTGGCGGTGATAAACCGACAGGGGTATACCGCGCGTCATGCCGTGATCACCGGCGGTGAGCCATGCATCCATGACCTGATGCCATTGACTGATTTACTCGAGAAGAATGGATTCAGCTGTCAGATTGAAACCAGCGGTACCCACGAGGTGCGCTGTACGCCCAATACCTGGGTGACGGTCTCGCCGAAGGTGAATATGCGCGGTGGCTATGATGTCCTGTCGCAGGCGCTGGAGCGTGCGAATGAAATCAAGCACCCTGTTGGTCGCGTCCGTGATATTGAAGCACTGGATGAGCTATTGGCGACGCTGAGCGACGATAAGCCGCGAATCATTGCCTTGCAGCCAATCAGCCAGAAAGAAGACGCGACGCGTCTGTGCATTGAAACCTGTATCGCGCGTAACTGGCGCTTATCAATGCAGACGCACAAATATCTGAATATTGCGTGATAAAAAATCGTTAGCGCGCTTGCCGGGGGCGCTTCGCTTGCCCGGCCTACGGTCATACTCATTTGTAGGCCGGATAAGACGCAACGCGTCGCCATCCGGCACGTTCGCCCGTTCATTTACAGGCCGGATAAGACGCGAGATAAGGAATACTACGCGTTCGACCAGCTTTGAATCGAATCGACGTTATCCAGATTGCCATGCAGTACTTCATACGACTTTTTCAAAATCACATCGGTGTATTGCGTTAAGTCGCAGAAAATCCCTTTATTCAGCGCGTCATAGCGTCTGGCATTGCTCTCTATCGGCATAAACACATCTTTTACCCGCACCATTTTTTCAACCGCGGTCTCATAGTTCGGGTACAGACCAAGCCCTATGGCCGTGTTAATTGCCGCTCCCAGACTCGCGCAACCATTTATCACATTGCGTCTGGCGGGGAGATTGAACACATCGGCAAAGATTTGCATAAACAGGTCGCTATTCGAACCACCCCCGGTGATGATCACATGTTTAGCAAAGTGGTTCATTTCATTGCACATATTGTCGTAGTTGTTTTTCAGCGTCAGCGCAACGCTCTCCAGAATAGAACGGTAAATCCATGCGTAATCCATGCTGGAATCAAAGCCGATCATGATTCCTCGCTTGAACGGTTCCCAGGGATTGGTCAGCCAGTCGAGAACCGTCATTAAACCGTTACAGCCAGGCGGTACGCCGGCCGCTTTCTTATTGAGTAAATCTTCCGGCGACAGCCCCTGTGCTTTGGCGTCCTGAATCAGTGATTCGCCCAACATATCCCGCAGCCAGCTGACCGTCCACATGCCTTTACGAATACCGTAGCCTTCATAGAGCAGGGTTTCGGGAATAGAAGACATAATCGGCCAGTAAGCGACCGGATCTTTGGGGAGCGCTTTGCCGTTCATCATCAGGGCGATATAGGTGCCTAATGAGACAACTGCGGTTTCATCGTCCAGCAATCCTGCGCCCAGTGCTTCCACTGGTTTGTCGCTGGTGGTGCAGACCACGGGCAAGCCGACAGGGAAACCCGTTGCCAGGGCGGCGGCTTCAGTCAGATGACCGAGCACGCTTCCCGGCATCTGGACGTCAAACAGCATCCTGCGCGGAATGTTGAACTTCTTCATCACCTCATCGTCATCGCTCCACGCCCAGGTGTTGTAATCCACCGGCCACTGCCCAAAGTAGTTGGCGATATTGTCTTTAAACTCACCGGTTAAGCGATGCGACAGATAACCTGAAAATGAGGTGACATAAGCCACATCGGGGTTGGTATGCTCGTAGGGACGGGTTACGCGCGCGTCCTGCCAGCTAATCAGCGGAGCTGCGGGCGTGCCGTCTGCTTTTAATAATGCGCGACAGCAACGGATGGAACCCAGACCGATTCCAGCAATGTCTTTTCTGTCACCCGAAAACTGACTCATCAGGTCTTGCCCTGCGGAGCATAAAGACGTCCATAAATCATCATCAGGATGTTCTGCCGTATTGGCATCGGGTGTATACATGGGCTGTAACAATCCTTTCCCTTCGCACACCACATTCCCTTCGAGATCGTACATCACGACCTTCGTACTCTGACTTCCGCCATCAATTCCAATGATGTATTTCTTCGACATTGTCATTCTCCTTAATTTTCTCTCTTCACTCGCCGGAGGTTTCTGCGGCCAGCGATGTCATCTTTTCCGGTGTGGCGTTAGCGGTACGAATTTTGCGAAAGAGCAAAAAGGTAAACAGAATCACCATACACAGCGCCGCCAGTCCCATCAGCCACATGTTGCGATAGGCTTCCGCTGCCGGGAGCGTGTCCTGCCAGTGGCCTACGATCGGATAAACAAAAACGTCGGGTAGAAAACCGATAACCGAGCAGATACCTACCGTCGTTCCCATGATGTAAGACGGCGTTCTGGCTTCACCAGGGCAGGCCCAGTAAAGCCCGCGTGAGGCGTAGCAGGTGAAGCCCAACAGCAGAATCAGGCCGATCCCCATCACGACAGACTGTGGATTTGAGTTGGTGACCAGCAGCGCAATAAGCGCGACGGCTCCGACAATGGAGAGAAGCTGAATGACGCGCGTCGGCGATTTAATTTTGCTGTAAGTGGTAATGATGCCGCCCAGCGGGCCACAGATAGCGCGGAAAATTTTGTTGATCACAATGCCCATGTAACTCGCGGCGACCAGCGACATGCCATACATTTCGGTCAGGTAGTTGGTGGAGTAGCTGAGGATGGCATAGATCGTAAAGACACCGAAGATGACCATGCTGCAATACCAGGTGGTGCTGATGCGTAACACGGCCAGAATATCGCTGAGCTGGAATGATTTTTTCTCTTCTTTTGCCGCGCTGCTGTGATGATGACCATCGCTGACGAAGAACCAGCACAGGATACCCAGCAGGATATAGACCACGCTGTAAATCAGAATCACCGTTTTCAGGCTGTTGCTGTCATCCGGCGCGAAGCGAGAAAAGACCCACATGGTAAACACTGCCAGCGACATCACGCCGACGCCGCGCAGCCCTTCCATCCAGCCCATAATTTTGCCTTGTTCACTGTGATCGCCAAGCAGCGACGCGGCTTTAATGGATACGGACCACAGCATCAGGATTGTCGTAATCGCGAACGCGACCTGAATGCACAGCATGACCCATAGCGGTGGATACGTCGCCATGACCAGACCGAGGAGTCCGGTAATAATCATTGCGGAGGTAATCATTTTGCGATGGGAAAACTTATCGGCGATGATTCCGCTGGGCGCATAAAGAATAATAGCAGCAACACCAAAGGTACTCATTATTAGCCCTATTTCGGTATTGCTAAATCCCATAAATTTTGCCATGGGAATTTGATATATATAGCGTAAATAAGCCAGATCAAAACTGACGCCACCGCTAAAACTAATAATGGCGAGGGTTATCCAGCGGCGATATGAGTTGTGTTGCATATCGAATTCCCATTTGTAATGGACAAAAAAAAGAGAAAAGTAAGCCGCCTTTTCAGGAGGATTACTTTTCTCAGGTCTCTAGTAATTGCGTTAGAAATAGCATGGAAGGGCAGCTTATAGTGTGAGAATAATCACGCTTCTTGTTTTTTACCATAATTACAAAGCGAACGGTTCATCTGTGATTACGATCACATTAGATGTCTGGAGGTTGTGCTAAAAATTTACGCCAGTTACCAGAGATAATGAGAAAGGTAACTTCCCTCTCGCGGGGGAAGTTACCTTTCTTTTTTTTTGCCTGAAGGAATTTGGAGCCAACTATGTCGATCGAATCTCTCAATGCATTCTCAATGGATTTTTTCTCCCTGAAAGGGAAAACGGCAATTGTAACGGGCGGGAACAGTGGTCTGGGTCAGGCTTTCGCAATGGCGCTGGCGAAAGCCGGAGCCAACCTTTTTATTCCCAGCTTCGTAAAGGATAACGGTGAAACGAAAGAACTCATTGAAGCCCAGGGTGTTGAAGTGGCGTTCATGCAAGTGGACATCACCGAGAAAGGCGCGCCGCAGAAGATTATTGCCGCCTGCTGCGAGCGTTTTGGCACGGTAGATATTCTGGTGAACAACGCCGGGATCTGTAAGCTGAATAAGGTTCTGGACTTTGGCCGCGCGGACTGGGACCCGATGATTGATGTCAACCTGACCGCGGCGTTTGAGCTGAGCTATGAAGCGGCAAAAATTATGATCCCACAAAATAGCGGGAAAATTATTAATATCTGCTCTTTGTTCTCTTATCTTGGCGGGCAGTGGTCTCCGGCTTATTCAGCAACCAAGCATGCGCTTGCTGGTTTTACCAAAGCATATTGCGATGAACTTGGGCAATATAATATTCAGGTTAACGGTATTGCGCCGGGTTATTATGCCACTGATATTACGCTGGCAACCCGCAGTAACCCGGAAACTAATCAGCGTGTACTGGATCATATTCCGGCCAATCGTTGGGGTGATACTCAGGATCTTATGGGGTCGGCGATATTCCTCGCCAGCCAGGCATCAAATTATGTTAATGGTCATCTTTTGGTTGTCGATGGCGGTTATCTGGTGCGTTAATTTTAATATCGGTGGTTTCTGGTTTTTATTTTATTCTGCATTGACTATCAGGAAGGATTTATTATGTCATTATCCCGTGAAGCGATTGTTGACCAGTTAAAAGAAATTGTGGGTTCCGGGCGTGTTATTACGGATGAAACCGTATTAAAGAAAAACAGTATTGACCGTTTTCGCAAATATGCGGATATTCACGGCGTTTACACGCTGCCCATTCCGGCGGCCGTGGTTAAGCTCGGTTCGACGGAGCAGGTCTCTCGCGTTCTGGCATTCATGAATCAGCATAAAATCAATGGCGTGCCGCGTACCGGCGCATCTGCGACGGAAGGCGGTCTGGAAACTGTCGTCAAAGATTCTGTGGTGCTGGACGGCGCAGGGATGAATCAAATCCTGAGTATTGATATCGAAAACATGCAGGCAACCGCGCAATGTGGCGTACCGCTTGAGATTCTGGAAAACGCGCTGCGTGAAAAAGGCTATACCACCGGGCACTCGCCGCAGTCTAAGCCGCTGGCGCAGATGGGCGGTCTGGTCGCCACCCGCAGTATCGGCCAGTTCTCCACGCTGTACGGCGCGATTGAAGATATGGTGGTGGGGCTGGAAGCCGTACTGGCGGACGGAACCATTACCCGCATCAAAAACGTGCCTCGCCGGGCGGCCGGGCCGGATATCCGCCATATCATCATTGGGAACGAAGGCGCGCTGTGCTACATCACTGAAGTCACAGTGAAAATCTTTAAGTTCACGCCTGAAAACAACCTCTACTACGGCTATGTGCTGGACGACATGAAAACCGGTTTCGACATCCTGCGTGAAGTCATGGTGGAAGGCTATCGCCCCTCCATTGCGCGCCTGTACGACGCCGAAGATGGAACCCAGCACTTCACGCATTTTGCCGACGGCAAATGTGTGCTGATTTTTATGGCTGAAGGCAATCCGCGACTGGCGCAAGCCACCGGAGAAGGGATTGCGGAGATCGTGGCGCGCTACCCGCAGTGCCAGCGGGTGGACAGCAAACTTATCGAAAACTGGTTCAACCATTTGAACTGGGGGCCGGAAAAAGTGGCTGCCGAACGCGTACAGATCCTGAAAACCGGCAATATGGGCTTTACGACGGAAGTATCCGGTTGCTGGAGCTGCATCCATCAAATCTACGAAAGCGTGATCAACCGTATCCGTACCGAGTTCCCGCATGCGGACGATATCACCATGCTGGGCGGCCACTCTTCTCACAGCTATATCAACGGCACCAACATGTATTTTGTGTACGACTACAACGTGGTGGACTGCAAGCCGGAAGAGGAGATTGATAAGTACCATAACCCGCTCAACAAGATCATCTGCGAAGAGACGATCCGTCTTGGCGGCTCAATGGTGCATCACCACGGCATTGGTAAGCACCGCGTTCACTGGAGCAAGCTGGAACACGGTAGCGCCTGGCCGCTGCTGGAAGGTCTCAAGCGCCAGTTTGATCCAAACGGTATTATGAATACAGGCACGATCTACCCGATTGAAAAATAGAGAGTTATACGCAAAATCCTTTAAGCTGCATCAGGCAGCTTAAAGGGCGAAGCGTATAAACGGCTTCTCAACCGGGAAGCCGCGACTTTACCGGACAATGAAGGGGCTACGATGAACACTTCACCGGTGCGAATGGATGATTTACCGCTGAATGGTTTTCATTGCCGCATTGCTGCGCTGACATTCGGCGCGCATTTGACCGATGGCTATGTATTAGGCGTCGTCGGCTATGCCATGATCCAACTGACCCCCGCCATGCAACTGACGCCTTTTATGGAAGGGATGATTGGCGGCTCGGCGCTGGTTGGACTTTTTCTCGGTAGCCTGATCCTGGGATGGGTATCTGATTATATCGGGCGTCAGAAAATTTTTACCTTCAGCTTTATGCTGATAACCATCGCCTCTTTCCTACAGTTTTTTGCCACAACGCCGGAACAGCTTATTGGCTTGCGCATTCTGATTGGTATCGGCCTTGGCGGTGACTACTCGGTTGGTCATACATTGCTGGCTGAATTTGCGCCGCGTCGCCATCGGGGAATATTACTGGGCGCATTCAGTGTGGTGTGGACTATCGGCTATGTTTTGGCGAGCCTGGTGGGGCATCATTTTATTCAGGAAACGCCGGATGCCTGGCGCTGGCTGCTGGCATCGGCATCATTACCCGCGCTGTGCATTACGTTCTTACGCTGGGGAACGCCGGAGTCGCCTCGCTGGCTGATGCGTCAGGGGCGGATAACAGAAGCGTATGCGATTGTGCACCGCTATTTTGGCACGCATGTGCTGCTCGGCGATGAGGTGGCGGCGCCGACGGGCAGACATATCAAAACACTATTTTCAACGCATTACTGGCGAAGAACCGCGTTTAACAGCGTGTTCTTTGTCTGCCTGGTGATCCCGTGGTTTGTGATTTACACCTGGCTTCCCACCATTGCACAAACGATCGGTCTTGAAAATGCGCTAACCGCCAGCCTGATGCTTAACGCGCTGCTGATTGTTGGCGCGCTGCTGGGGCTGTTGTTAACACACCTGTTGGCGCACCGCCAATTTCTGCTCGGCAGTTTTATGCTGCTCGCCGCGACGCTTGTCGTCATGGCTTGTTTACCGGCGGGAAGCAGCCTGACGCTGTTGCTGTTTGTGTTGTTCAGTACCACCATTTCTGCCGTCAGCAATCTGGTGGGGGTTCTGCCTGCGGAAAGCTTCCCGACGGATATTCGTTCCCTGGGCGTCGGGTTTGCCACGGCAATGAGCCGATTAGGGGCGGCGATCAGCACCAGTTTGTTGCCCTGGACGCTGGCGCAGTGGGGAATGCAGGTTACGCTATTACTGCTGGCTGGGGTATTAGTCATCGGATTTGTGGTGACCTGGCTGTGGGCGCCGGAAACCAAGGCGCTGCCGCTGGTGGCTGCCGGGAGTGTGGACAAAAGACAGGGAGGTGTGAATGAACATTCTGTTAGCGTTTAAGGCAGAGCCCGATCCCGGTATGTTGGCGGAGAAAGACTGGCAGGCGGCGACGGCGGATACCCACGGCCCGGATGTCTCCTTGCTGCGTTGCTCCCCAGGTGCGGATGAACAGGCGGCGGCAGCGTTGCTGCTGGCTCAGCGCAATGGGGGCTGTGAGATGACGTTGACTGCGTTAAGCATCGGCGATGAGCGGGCGCTCCACTGGTTACGCTATTTTGTCGCGCTGGGTTTTGAGACGCCGGTGTTGCTGGAGACGACGGCAGACCTGCGGTTTGCTCCCGAATTTATCGCCAGGAACATTGCCGACTGGCAGCGTAATCACGGTGCGGATCTGATTATAACGGGCTGTCAGAGTAGCGAGGGTCAGAACAGTCAGACGCCATTTCTGGTTGCTGAAATGCTGGCGTGGCCCTGTTTTACCCAGGTGGAGCGTTTTACGCTTGAGCCTCCTTTTATTGTGGTTGAGCAGCGAACGATGACCGGGCTTCGGCGTTGTCGGGTACGGTTCCCGGCCGTCATCGCCGTCAGGCAGTGTGGTGAAGTGGCGCTTCCCGTACCGGGGATGCGCCAGCGTCTGGTGGCGGCGAAAGCAGACGTCGAGCGTCGGAACGTTGTGGTTGAGACAACATCAGCGGTTCAGTGCCTGCGTCTGGAGAGGCCGGAGCAGCGGCGGCATGCAACAATTATCAGCGGCGCGACGGCGCAGGAAAAAGCCCGGAGGCTATGGGCGGATTATTTGCGCCAGAGGATGCCGTCATGAAAATTGCCATCATTACTGACTCGCATGAGTGTGCGGCGATGGCGAGCTGGATCGCAGAGAATGCGCTTTGCACCGCAGAACTGGAGCGCTGGATTATCGATCCCGTGCCGGATGTTGCAGAGCAGGTGCTGGATGCGCTGGCGGCGCAATGGCTGCGGACACCTGTTGATATGCTGATCTTTCCGGCAGGTAGTCCGGGCGATGAACTGGCGACGCGACTCGCCTGGCGTCTGCATGGCGGCAGCCTCTGTCAGGTTCAGGCTGTGGATGTGCGACAAGGCCTGGTGAAAAAATCCCACTGGGGGAATGCGCTGACGGCAACGTTGCAAATTACCGCGCGCCCTTTGTGCCTGTCGCTGGCGCGACAGCCGGAGGTGAGCGCTTCTGGTCATTCCTTGCCTGTGATGACGGAACATCTGATTACCCCCACGGCGCCCCCCGACTGGCTGGATAAGGTGGAAAGCGTAAATAGCGTCACTACCCATCCTTTGTTACGTGCCGGGCGCGTACTGGTGGTTGGGCAAGGGGGAAGTGAAGCGGATGCAGATAAGATTACCGCGCTTGGTCAGGCGCTTGATGCTGAGGTAGGGTACAGCCGTGCGCGGGTGATGAACGGCGGTTTTGATGCCGATCGCGTGACTGGAATATCGGGGCATCTGCTGTCGCCGGATGTCTGTATCGTGGCTGGCGCGTCAGGAGCGGCGGCGTTGATGGCCGGAGTACGCCGGAGCCGTTTTGTTGTGGCGATAAACCACGATGCCAGCGCGCCGGTTTTTGCGCAGGCGGATGTCGGGATTGTCGATGACTGGCTACCGGTGCTGGAAGAGTTGGTCCGCTGCAAAAATGCCTGATGGCGCTACGCTTATCAGGCCTACGTGTAGGCTACAAAATGCCTGATGGCGCTACGCTTATCAGGCCTACGTGTAGGCTACAAAAATGCCTGATGGCACTATGCTTATCGGGCCTACGTGTAGGCCGGATAAGACGATTTATCGTCGCCATCCGGCGTTGCCCGGCTTAATTAAGGTGTTTCGCTAACGTCCAGACATCGGTATTGGTGGTGGAAAGCGCCGCCACACCGGCTTTCATCGCATTGCGGGCGTCTTCTTCATCGCATACCAGCCCCCCGGCAATCAGCGGCTGGCGTATCTTCTCTGTCACCCAGCCCAACACTTTCGGCATACAGCCCGGCAGGATCTCAATACAGTCCGGGTTTGACTGCGCGACCTGCTTATCAATATTGTGAAATGAAATGGAATCAACGATAAACAGACGGTGAATACAGAAAAAACCTTCCGCTCTGGCGGCTTTCAGCATTGCCGCTTTCGTGCTGATGATGCCATCTGCTTCGGTGACCAATTTTAAAAACTGGATCACGACCTCTTTATTTGACGCCCCCTCCAGCAGATCAACGTGGATAAACGCATATTTACCCGCATTTTTTATTTTCTTCACAATCGCGCTGATGGTGCAAATGTTCCCGTACAGCACGGAGATGAACTGACATTCGGAATCAATGGCTAACTGTAGGCTGGCGTTATCTTTAACGGCGGCAATCACCGGATTCTGGCGGAGCAGGTGTAACAGGGGCATAGATTATCCTTATATACTCGTCATACTTCAATTTGCTGGTGCGTTGGCTTTCCTCGCAACTCGAATTATTTAGAGTATCAAATTAGCCAAATCGGTAAGTGATGCCAAACCCAGATGCCGGGTAGCGCCACTGTTGCAGCGTTTTTTCATCACACAGTAGTCGACAGGCGCCACACTCCAGGCAGCCGCGAAAGTCGACTTGCAGGCCCCCTTCCGGCGTGCGGGAAAAGAGTCCGGCGGGGCAGGACGTGATCAGCCGTTCTGCCGTTTTGCTGTCGACAGCGGCAGCCGTAACGATATGGGAAATATCGGCGGGGCGCCAGATGTTGCGGGCTACAGACATCGTAAGCTCCTGATAATATCGCCTGCCAGATGGCGCAGGCCGTGACGGCGAAAATGACGCCAGACGATCTGGCGCAGCGGCGGCACAGGATGATGCCCCTGATGCCAGAGCTCGTGAGAAATATCCTGCATTAATGCAGGCCATTGACGATACCATCCCGGGCGCTGCAACAGCGCGGGAACATCCCGATAGCGTTGCAAAACCTCCCACAGCAGACTGTGCCGGATGTCCTGATGATAGGCCGGGAACAGATTTTGCGGCGCATGTTTCTGGCAGGCGTTAATCAGGGTTTGCGCGGCCGCCTGAGCGCCGATGAGCGCCATATCCATACCGCGTACGGAGAAGCCGGTATTGACGCAGCTGCGCAACGCATCGCCTGTCAGCAGCCAGCCTTCGCCTGCGTACTGGACGGGCATGCTGTGTAAGCCGCCTTCCGGCACCAGATGTGCGCCGTACTCCAGCGTTTCGCTGCCTCTGAGCAAAGGACGCAGCGCTGGATGTGCTTTGAGCCGTTCCAGCATTTCGACTGTCGGAATGTCGCTCTGCGCAACAGAAGAGAGTGGACACACTACGCCTAAAGAGAGCGTCTCCTGGTTGGTATAAAGAAACGCGCCGCCAGGGAGATCGCCGCAAATTTCTCCGCTAAACAACATGGCGGCACCTTCCGCCCCGGACAATCGGAAGCGCTCTTCAAGCGTTTGTTTATCCAGCGCCAG
The DNA here is from genome assembly GCF_005406305.1 of Citrobacter sp. TBCP-5362. Taxonomy (NCBI): domain Bacteria; kingdom Pseudomonadati; phylum Pseudomonadota; class Gammaproteobacteria; order Enterobacterales; family Enterobacteriaceae; genus Citrobacter; species Citrobacter sp. TBCP-5362. Next base: position 950,099 of record NZ_CP040234.1, read on the forward strand.
CACCTCCTTGATCCCCAGCGCCATTGATGTCGCGGCGGGGCGAGGCAGGAATCCATACCGTTCCGCCAGTACGCTGTTTGCTCCTTCGGCCAGCACGACATAACGGGCGCGCAGCGTTTCATCTTCGCACATGACGCCGCAGACTCGGCCATCTTCAATATGGAGCGCTTCAACCGTAATGCCGTTAACGCACTGTACCCCTGCGGCCTCGGCCTGAGCGACAAACCAGGGATCGAAGCGGGCTCGCAGTAGGCTCCATGAGTCACCGTCTGGTTGCAGACTGGACCAGGTTGTCGCGCCATCACGGGTTAATAGCGTGAGGTTTTCCTGAGTGATACGGCGTTCAAGGGGGGCGGACTGGTGAACGTCGGGAAGAAGTTCGGCGAGCGCATGACAATATAAACGACCGCCGGAAAGATTTTTGCTGCCGGGAAACTCACCGCGTTCAAGCAGCAGGACTGAGAGTCCAGCCCGCGCACAGCGTAAAGCACAAGCGGTGCCCGCTATCCCTGCACCGATGATGATGATATCGAAATCGTCAGCCATGTTGTGCTCCAGAAATCCTGAGAACACAACCCTAACATAACGTTATTTAAGGAAAATTGACCCGCGACACAAACGAAAAAATCACTCGCCGCGATACACGCAGCCTGCTGTGCAGGTCTCTTTCACCATTACTGCGCTCAGCAGCGGTACGGCAGGTTTAACCTGATCCCAAATCCATTTTGCCAGCACTTCGCTGGTTGGATTTTCCAGACCTGGAATATCGTTCAGATAATAATGATCCAGACGATCGTACGTCGGTTTGAACGCGGCTTTCAGTTCGGCGAAATCCATGATCCAACCGGTATGCGGATCGACGTCACCGGTAATTTCAAGGCGCACCATAAATGAATGACCATGCAGGCGGCCACATTTATGCCCTTCCGGTACGTGGGGCAGGCGGTGAGCGGCTTCAAAGGTGAAATCTTTAAACAAGGTGGTGGACATGGATGATTAACTCTCAAGAATACAAAAACCGCCGTAGGGTACCGGAAAGCACATTTTTTATCATTAACTAAAACGGCGTTGACGCGCGGATAATGAGATTTACACAAGAATCGTGAATTATTTCTTTCTATTTCAATAGGTTATTTAATCGCTTTTGTTGTTAATAACTATAACTAAAACAGGTTAGTTCATTTGGTTATTTGTTATTTCCATCCCTTCTTTAATTGTTATTATCCCCGCCGTTAACCTTATCGCTAGTTTGGTCTTTTTGCATAAATTCCGCTTTGCTACTGGAACATAACGACGCATGACAACACAGGCCCCACCATCCGCTTTGCTTCCGCTAAACCCGGAGCAGCTGGCACGCCTTCAGGCGGCCACAACCGATCTTTCTCCCACCCAGCTTGCCTGGGTTTCCGGCTATTTCTGGGGAATGCTGAACCAGCAGCCGGGCACGCTCGCCGCCACGCCAGCGCCTGTCGCTGAAATGCCGGGTATTACGCTTATTTCTGCATCGCAAACCGGCAATGCGCGGCGCGTGGCGGAAGCCCTGCGCGATGACCTGCTGGCGGCAAAACTGAGCGTCACGCTGGTTAATGCGGGCGACTACAAATTCAAACAGATCGCCAATGAAAAGCTGCTGATCGTGGTCGCGTCCACGCAGGGCGAAGGCGAGCCGCCGGAAGAAGCCGTTGCGCTGCGTAAGTTTCTGTTCTCTAAAAAAGCGCCGAAGCTCGACAACACCGCCTTCGCCGTCTTTGGCCTCGGCGATACCTCCTATGAATTTTTCTGCCAGGCGGGTAAAGATTTCGACAGCAAGCTGGCGGAACTGGGGGGGGAGCGTCTGCTCGATCGCGTCGATGCGGATGTGGAATACCAGGCGGCGGCACAAGAATGGCGGGCTCGCGTTGTTGACGTACTGAAAGCGCGCGCGCCGAGCGCATCGGCAGCGCAGGTCGCTGTCGCGGCAACGGGGGCCGTGAATGACGTGCATTCCAGCCCTTATACCAAAGAAGCGCCGCTGAGCGCCTCGCTCGCCGTCAATCAGAAAATCACCGGCCGCGACTCGGAAAAAGATGTGCGCCATATCGAAATCGATCTGGGCGATTCCGGCCTGCGTTATCAGCCGGGCGATGCCCTGGGCGTCTGGTATCAGAACGATCCTGAACTGGTCAAAGAGATCGTCGAACTGGTCTGGCTGAAAGGCACGGAGCCGGTTACCGTTAACGGTAAGGTGCTGCCGCTTGCCGAAGCCTTGCAGTGGCATTTTGAGCTGACGGTGAACACCGCCAATATCGTGGAAAACTACGCCACGCTGACCCGCAGCGAATCGCTGTTGCCGCTGGTGGGTGATAAAGCCCAGTTGCAGCATTACGCCGCGACGACGCCTGTCGTTGATATGCTGCGTTTCTCTCCGGCTCAGCTGGATGCTGACGCGCTGGTGGGGCTGCTGCGCCCGCTAACGCCGCGTCTTTACTCGATAGCCTCTTCCCAGGCGGAAGTCGAGAGCGAAGTACATATCACCGTAGGCGCCGTGCGTTATGAAATAGAAGGTCGGGCACGGGCGGGCGGGGCATCAAGCTTCCTGGCCGACCGCGTGGAAGAAGAGGGTGAAGTGCGCGTATTTATCGAACACAACGATAATTTCCGTCTGCCGGCCAACCCGGAAACACCGGTAATCATGATTGGTCCAGGCACCGGGATCGCCCCTTTCCGCGCCTTTATGCAGCAGCGTGCGGCAGATGAAGCGCCGGGTAAAAACTGGTTGTTCTTTGGCAACCCGCACTTTACCGAAGATTTTCTCTACCAGGTGGAATGGCAGCGCTACGTCAAAGAGGGCGTCCTGAGCCGCATCGATCTGGCCTGGTCCCGCGATCAAAAAGAAAAAATATACGTACAAGACAAACTGCGCGAACAGGGCGCAGAGCTGTGGCGCTGGATTAATGACGGCGCGCACATTTATGTCTGCGGCGACGCCAATCGCATGGCGAAAGACGTTGAGCAGGCACTGCTGGAAGTGATTGCCGAATTCGGCGGTATGGATGCCGAAGCGGCGGATGAATTTTTAAGTGAGCTGCGCGTTGAGCGCCGTTATCAGCGAGATGTCTACTAATGAGCGAAAAACATCCAGGCCCACTGGTGGTCGAAGGTAAACTGGCAGATGCCGAGCGCATGAAGCTTGAGAGCAACTACCTGCGCGGCACCATTGCTGAAGATTTGAATGACGGCCTGACCGGCGGTTTTAAAGGCGACAACTTTCTGCTGATCCGTTTTCACGGTATGTACCAGCAGGATGACCGCGATATTCGCGCCGAGCGCGCCGAGCAGAAGCTGGAGCCGCGTCATGCGATGCTGCTGCGTTGCCGTCTGCCGGGGGGGTTATCACCACCAGACAGTGGCAGGCGATTGATAAATTCGCCGCTGAAAATACGATTTACGGCAGCATTCGCCTGACTAACCGTCAGACCTTCCAGTTCCACGGTATTCTGAAAAAGAACGTGAAGCCGGTACATCAGATGCTGCACTCCGTTGGGCTGGACGCGCTGGCGACCGCCAACGACATGAACCGTAACGTGCTGTGCACCTCTAACCCGTATGAGTCTGAGCTGCATGCCGAAGCCTATGAGTGGGCGAAAAAGATCTCCGAGCATTTGCTGCCGCGTACCCGCGCCTATGCGGAGATCTGGCTTGATCAGGAAAAGGTCGCCACAACGGATGAGGAGCCGATCCTCGGCCAGACCTATCTGCCGCGTAAGTTCAAAACGACCGTGGTGATCCCGCCGCAGAACGACATCGATCTGCACGCCAACGACATGAACTTTGTCGCCGTGGCGGAAAACGGCAAGCTGGTGGGCTTTAACCTGCTGGTCGGCGGCGGGCTTTCCATTGAGCACGGGAACAAGAAAACGTATGCCCGCACCGCGAGCGAGTTCGGCTATCTGCCGCTGGAGCATACCCTGGCGGTGGCGGAAGCGGTGGTGACGACTCAGCGCGACTGGGGTAATCGCACCGATCGTAAAAACGCCAAAACCAAATACACTCTGGAGCGTGTTGGGGTCGAGACGTTCAAGGCGGAAGTCGAGCGTCGTGCAGGCATCAAATTTGAACCGATCCGCCCGTATGAATTTACCGGGCGCGGCGATCGCATCGGTTGGGTGAAAGGTATCGACAACAAATGGCACCTGACGCTGTTTATTGAGAATGGCCGTATTCTGGATTATCCGGGGCGCCCGCTGAAAACAGGCCTGCTGGAGATCGCGAAGATCCATAAGGGTGAATTCCGTATTACCGCCAACCAGAACCTGATCATTGCCGGCGTGCCGGAAAGCCAGAAAGCGAAGATTGAAAAACTGGCGCGCAACCACGGCCTGATGAATGCGGTCACGTCGCAGCGTGAAAACTCGATGGCCTGCGTATCGTTCCCGACCTGCCCGCTGGCGATGGCGGAAGCGGAGCGTTTCCTGCCGACCTTTGTCGATAAAGTGGACGCGTTGATGACCCACCACGGCGTGAGCGATGAGCACATCGTGCTGCGCGTGACGGGCTGCCCAAATGGCTGCGGACGCGCCATGCTGGCGGAAGTCGGTCTGGTGGGGAAAGCGCCGGGCCGTTATAACCTGCATCTGGGCGGCAATCGCATCGGAACGCGTATCCCGCGTATGTTCAAAGAGAATATTACCGAGCCGGAAATTCTGGCGTCGCTGGATGAACTGATTGGGCGCTGGGTGAAAGAGCGCGAAGCGGGTGAAGGCTTCGGCGACTTTACGGTGCGTGCGGGCATCATTCGCCCGGTGCTCGATCCCGCCCGGGATTTCTGGGAATAACGTGCATCGCCGGATGGCGGCATAAATGCCTTATCCGGCCTACGTAGACGGTAGGCCTGATAAGCGTAGCGCCATCAGGCAAGGCAAACAGTGAGGAACTTATGTCCGTACTCGATCTAAACGCCCTGAATGAATTGCCAAAAGTCGAGCGCGTCATGGCGCTGGCTGAAACCAACGCGCAGCTGGAAAAGCAGGATGCTGAAGGACGCGTGGCGTGGGCGCTGGAGAATCTACCCGGTGAATACGTGCTCTCGTCGAGCTTTGGTATTCAGGCGGCGGTCAGCCTGCATCTGGTTAACCAGATTCGCCCGGATATTCCGGTTATCCTGACCGATACCGGCTATCTGTTCCCGGAAACCTACCAGTTTATTGATGAGCTGACGGAAAAGCTGAATCTGAACCTGAAAGTCTATCGTGCGACGGAAAGCGCGGCCTGGCAGGAAGCCCGCTACGGTAAACTGTGGGAGCAAGGCGTTGAGGGCATTGAGAAATACAATGACATCAACAAAGTCGAGCCGATGAACCGGGCGTTAAAAGAGCTTAACGCGCAAACGTGGTTTGCTGGCCTGCGCCGCGAACAATCCGGGAGCCGGGCGCATCTGCCTGTGCTGGCGATTCAGCGCGGCGTTTTTAAAGTGCTGCCCATCATCGACTGGGATAACCGGACGGTGTACCAGTATCTGCAAAAACACGGTCTGAAATACCATCCGTTATGGGATCAGGGCTATCTGTCGGTTGGCGATACCCACACCACCCGTAAATGGGAGCCCGGCATGGCAGAAGAAGAGACGCGATTCTTCGGGCTGAAGCGCGAGTGCGGGCTGCACGAAGGGTGATTGTTTGCCTGATGGCGCTGCGCTTATCAGGCCTACCAGACAGCACGAAGGGTGATTGTTTTGCCTGATGGCGCTGTTCTGTAGGCCCGGTAAGGCGTAGCCGCCACCGGGCGACACATCAGGCTTTACCGGCTTTCGCCAGTTCTTTTACCAGCGGCAACATGATGCGCACGACATCGCGACTGCGGTGTTCAATTCTTCCTGGTAGCGCCTTGTCGATGTGCTGTTGGTTATCCAGACGCACATCGTGCCAGCTGTTTCCGGCCGGGAATGAAGGCGTTTTCGCACGCTGCTGATAGCCGTCTTTTTTCCCCAGATTCCAGTTGGTGGCCTCAACCGACAGCACGGAAATACCGGCTTTATCGAAGACTTCGGCGTCGTTACAGCAGCCTGTGCCTTTCGGGTAATCCTTGTTCAGACCCGGATTGGTCGCGGCGGCGATACCGTGGCTGCGCGCAATCGTCAGCGCCCGGTCGCGCGTCAGTTTGCGTACGGCTTCCGGCGTTTGCTGCCCGCTGTTGAAGTAGAGTTTGTCGCCGACAATCAGGTTATCAAGGTTAATTACCAGCAGCGTATTTTTCTTCTCAGCGGCGCTCATCCGCTTAAGCAGGTTTTCTGCGCCCAGTTTTCCCTCTTCTTCACCGCTGGTGGCGATAAAGCGGATGCCGTACTGCGTCGGGATGTCTTTCAGGCGTTCAGCCAGTTCCAGCATCACGCCCAGCCCGGCGGCGTTATCGTCAATGCCCTGCAAGGTTAAACCGCCGAGATTGGCGTCGGTATCGGCATCGCTCAGCGGCGCATAGGTATCCAGGTGCGCCATAATAATAATTTGTTGCGGCGCTTTCCCTTCGTGCGCCGCAATAACGGTACTGCCCGTCACGTTATGCCAGTTCTTGCGATTATTCCTGGCGGTATAAATATAGCGGCTATTAAATGTTCGGATATCGCTGCGATATCCCATCTGCTCAAATTGCTGACGTAAATAATCGGCAGAGAGCATCTCCGCCGGTGTTCCGGTCATTCTGCCGGGAAAGAATGTTGCAATGTGTCGTGCCTGAATATTGGCGATATCGCCAGGCTTCGGTGACGTTGCCTGCGCGGGAAGGATAAAGCATACGCCGAGCGCCAGGAGCGCTGCACGGAGGCGCGATGCGGAAAACATAGTGAGTCCTTAAATACAGAGCAGAAATTTTTACCCGCTTAGTATGAAACCGTGATTGCCGTAAAACAATTTCATTTGCTCTGAAATGCCCTAAATTCGGTGGGTTAAGCACTTTTTGATATTTGCTTTCTCAAATCGTTATTCCTTTGAGGAACTACTCATTCCAATTCGTAATTTCATTCGTTCTCCTGCGCTCCCTATAGTCGTGTTATCTGAATGTTTAGCAAAATAGCGGTATTGCAAAGGAACGGTTATGGACCAAAAACGACTCACCCACCTGCGGCAGCTGGAAGCGGAAAGCATCCATATCATTCGCGAGGTGGCCGCCGAATTTTCTAATCCGGTGATGATGTATTCCATCGGTAAAGATTCCAGCGTCATGCTGCATCTGGCGCGTAAAGCGTTTTATCCAGGCTCGTTGCCGTTTCCGCTGCTGCACGTTGATACCGGCTGGAAGTTTCGTGAGATGTACGAATTCCGCGATCGCACCGCAAAGGCCTACGGTTGTGAACTGCTGGTGCATAAAAACCCGGAAGGGGTGGCGATGGGGATTAACCCGTTCGTTCACGGCAGCGCTAAACACACCGATATTATGAAAACCGAAGGGTTGAAACAGGCGTTGGATAAATATGGCTTTGACGCCGCGTTCGGCGGCGCGCGCCGCGACGAAGAGAAGTCGCGCGCCAAAGAGCGTATTTACTCCTTCCGCGACCGTTTTCATCGCTGGGACCCGAAAAACCAGCGCCCGGAGCTATGGCACAACTACAACGGGCAGATTAACAAAGGTGAAAGCATCCGCGTTTTCCCGCTCTCTAACTGGACCGAGCAGGATATCTGGCAGTACATCTGGCTGGAAAATATCGAGATCGTGCCGCTGTACCTGGCCGCTGAGCGCCCGGTGCTGGAGCGCGACGGCATGCTGATGATGATCGATGACGATCGTATTGACCTGCAACCCGGCGAGGTGATCAAAAAACGCATGGTGCGTTTCCGTACCCTCGGCTGCTGGCCGCTCACGGGGGCGGTGGAATCCAGCGCGCAGACGCTGCCGGAAATTATTGAAGAGATGCTGGTCTCGACCACCAGTGAACGTCAGGGGCGCGTGATTGACCGCGACCAGGCGGGCTCAATGGAGCTGAAGAAACGTCAGGGGTATTTCTAAGGAGCCGCCATGAACACCACACTTGCACAACAAATCGCTAATGAAGGCGGCGTCGAAGCCTGGATGGTTGCCCAGCAATACAAAAGCCTGCTGCGCTTCCTGACCTGCGGCAGCGTCGATGACGGTAAAAGCACGCTGATTGGCAGACTGCTGCACGATACGCGTCAGATTTATGAAGATCAGCTCTCGTCGCTGCATAACGACAGTAAGCGTCATGGCACCCAGGGTGAAAAACTCGATCTGGCGCTGCTGGTCGACGGGTTGCAGGCTGAGCGCGAGCAGGGAATTACCATTGATGTGGCGTACCGCTATTTCTCGACCGAGAAACGCAAATTTATTATTGCCGACACGCCAGGGCACGAGCAGTACACGCGTAACATGGCGACCGGCGCATCGACCTGCGATCTGGCGATCCTGCTGATCGACGCCCGCAAAGGCGTGCTGGATCAGACCCGCCGCCACAGTTTTATCTCTACGCTGCTGGGCATTAAACACCTGGTGGTGGCGATCAACAAGATGGATCTGGTGGGGTTCAGCGAGGAGACGTTCGCCCGTATTCGCGAAGACTACCTGACGTTTGCCGGGCAGCTGCCGGGGAACCTGGACATCCGCTTTGTGCCGCTCTCTGCGCTGGAAGGGGATAACGTCGCGACCCAGAGCGCCAGTATGCCGTGGTACAACGGCCCGACGCTGCTGGAAGTGCTGGAGACGGTTGAGATCCAGCGGGTTGTCGACACCCAGCCGATGCGCTTCCCGGTACAGTATGTGAACCGTCCGAACCTCGATTTCCGTGGTTATGCCGGAACGCTGGCCTCCGGCAGCGTGAAGGTCGGGCAGCGTGTCAAAGTTCTGCCGTCCGGCGTTGAATCCAACGTGGCGCGCATCGTCACCTTTGATGGCGATCTGCAAGAGGCGCACGCCGGTGAAGCGATTACGCTGGTGCTGAAAGATGAAATCGACATCAGCCGTGGCGATTTGTTGCTGGATGCAGGCGAAAACCTGCCTGCTGTACAGAGCGCCGCCGTTGATGTGGTATGGATGGCGGAACAACCGCTGTCGGCCGGGCAGAGTTATGACATCAAGATTGCCGGTAAAAAGACCCGTGCGCGCGTCGATGCCATTCGCCATCAGGTTGATATCAACAACCTGACCCAGCGCGAGGTGGAAAGCCTGCCGTTGAACGGTATCGGCCTGGTCGAACTGACTTTTGACGAACCGTTAGTGCTGGATACATACCAGCAGAACCCGGTCACTGGCGGGTTAATCATCATCGACCGGCTGTCCAACGTGACCGTTGGCGCGGGGCTGGTGCGTGAGCCTATTGAGCGCACCGCCGCGACGCCTTCCGGGGTCAGCGATTTTGAGCTGGAACTGAACGCGCTGATCCGTCGCCACTTCCCGCACTGGGGCGCGCGTGATTTGCTGGGAGGCAAGTAATGGCGCGGCATGACGAAAACGTCGTCTGGCATGCCCATGCGGTGACGCGCGAAGATCGTGAAGCGCTGCATGGGCATAAAGGGGCTGTGGTCTGGTTTACGGGACTTTCCGGTTCGGGGAAATCAACGATTGCAGGCGCGCTGGAAGAGGCCCTGCATAAGCTGGGCGTCAGCACCTGGCTGCTGGATGGCGATAATGTCCGTCACGGCCTGTGCAGCGATCTTGGCTTTAGCGACGCAGACCGTAAAGAGAATATCCGCCGGGTGGGGGAGGTTGCGAACCTGATGGTGGATGCCGGGCTGGTGGTGCTGACGGCGTTTATTTCGCCGCATCGCGCGGAGCGGCAGATGGTGCGCGAGCGCATCGGGGAGGGGCGGTTTATCGAAGTTTTTGTCGATACGCCGCTGGCAACCTGTGAAGCGCGCGATCCTAAAGGGCTGTACAAGAAGGCCAGGGCGGGTGAACTGCGTAATTTCACCGGCATTGATTCGGTATATGAAACGCCTGAATCGCCTGAAGTTCATCTGGATGGTGAACAATTAGTAACAAATTTGGTTGCCCAATTATTAGATCTACTGAGACAGGGCGATATTATCAGATCCTGAGACACCGCCGGGCTTGTATGCCCGGTGAGTCAAGGTTACAGGATTCGATATGCGTAATAGCCATAACATTACTATCACAAGGTCAGATGCCCTCACGACCGACGACGACACAACCTGGTCACTGCCGGGCGCCGTGGTCGGTTTTGCCTCGTGGCTGCTGGCGTTGGGAATTCCCTTTCTCATCTATGGCCCTAACACGCTGTTTTTCTTCCTCTATACCTGGCCCTTCTTCCTGGCGCTCATGCCCGTTGCGGTTGTGGTTGGCGTGGCCCTGCATTCAATCATGAGCGGCAAACTGTTCTACAGCATTACGGCTACGCTATTAACGGTAGGCGCGATGTTTGGCGCGCTCTTCATGTGGCTGTTGGGGTAGGCCAGCCCTCCCTTTTCATGACGGGCGAGAGTGGCCATAATTCAAACCGTAACCAACAATAAGATTATGTTCTCCCTGCACGAGATATGCGGATCGGCGGATAAATGTGGTACATTTGCCCGCGTTGTCGCGGCATTCCCGCCTCAGAGTAGAGTCTCTGGGAAAGTTATGGGATGATGGTGCCGTTTTTCAGGGGGCAGGATGGGTAAACTAACGCTGCTGCTGCTGACTTTACTGGTCTGGTTGCAGTATTCGCTGTGGTTCGGTAAGAACGGCATACATGACTACAGCCGCGTCAACGATGATGTGGCTGCGCAGCAAGCTACGAATGCGAAACTTAAAGCGCGTAACGATCAGCTTTTCGCCGAAATTGACGATCTCAATGGCGGCCAGGAAGCGATCGAGGAGCGCGCGCGTAATGAACTCAGCATGACCAAACCGGGCGAAACTTTTTACCGTCTGGTGCCTGACGCGTCTAAACGTGCTCAGGCTGCGGGGCAAACTAATCGATAAATCAGCCCAGGAAATGACATGGCAGCCACTTTATTGGACGTTTGCGCTGTGGTACCGGCTGCCGGATTTGGCCGCCGAATGCAAACGGAATGTCCTAAGCAATATCTCTCTATTGGCAATAAAACCATTCTTGAACACTCGGTGCATGCGCTGCTGGCGCATCCCCGGGTGACGCGCGTCGTTATCGCAATCAGCCCTGGCGACAGCCGCTTCGCCGAACTTCCTCTGGCGCAACATCCGCAGGTCACCGTCGTGGACGGGGGCGACGAACGCGCTGATTCTGTACTGGCAGGCTTACGGGCGGCTGGTGACGCGCAGTGGGTGCTGGTGCATGACGCCGCCCGGCCTTGTCTGCATCAGGATGACCTGGCGCGCCTGCTCTCGCTTAGCGAAACCAGCCGCACGGGCGGAATCCTCGCCGCTCCGGTACGCGACACCATGAAACGCGCCGAGCCGGGTAAAGCCGCCATTGCGCATACCGTAGAGCGTACCGACCTGTGGCACGCGTTAACGCCGCAATTCTTCCCACGCGAGCTGCTGCATGATTGCCTGAGCCGTGCGCTGAACGAAGGCGCGACCATTACCGATGAGGCGTCCGCGCTGGAGTATTGCGGTTTTCATCCCCAACTGGTTGAAGGCCGGGCTGATAATATAAAAGTCACCCGCCCGGAAGATCTGGCGCTTGCGGAATTTTATCTGACCCGAACAATCTAGACACAAAATCATTCAGGCTGCATCGAGGCGGCAACTGAGTGCATCCCCAGGAGCTTACATAAGTAAGTGACTGGGGTGAACAAAGGCAGCCAACAAAGAGGCAGCTTGAAGGATGATGTGTATATCAGGAGAATGCATAATGCGAATCGGACACGGTTTTGACGTACACGCTTTTGGCGGAGAAGGCCCAATTATCATTGGTGGCGTGCGCATCCCGTATGACAAAGGGCTGCTGGCGCATTCTGATGGCGACGTGGCGCTGCATGCGTTGACTGATGCGCTGCTCGGCGCGGCGGCGCTTGGCGATATCGGCAAACTTTTCCCGGATACCGATCCGGCCTTTAAAGGCGCGGACAGCCGCGAATTGCTGCGGGAAGCATGGCGACGCATTCAGGCCAAAGGCTATACCCTTGGTAACGTGGACGTGACCATTATCGCCCAGGCGCCGAAGATGCTGCCGCATATCCCGCAAATGCGCGTGTTTATCGCGGAAGATCTTGGTTGTCATATGGATGATGTCAACGTCAAGGCGACCACCACGGAGAGACTCGGGTTCACCGGGCGTGGGGAAGGGATTGCCTGCGAAGCGGTGGCGCTACTGATTAAGGCCGCGAAATGACCGAGTTTGAAAACCTGACGTACCTCCACGGAAAGCCGCAGGGCGCCGGGCTGCTTAAAGCGAACCCGGAAGATTTTGTGGTGGTTGAAGATTTAGGTTTTGAGCCAGATGGCGAAGGCGAACATATTCTGGTTCGCATTCTGAAAAACGGTTGTAACACCCGTTTTGTGGCCGATGCGCTGGCGAAATTCCTTAAAATTCATGCCCGTGAAGTGAGCTTTGCCGGGCAGAAAGACAAGCATGCCGTCACTGAACAGTGGCTGTGCGCGCGCGTGCCGGGCAAAGAGATGCCAGACCTGAGCGCATTCCAGATTGAAGGCTGTAAAGTGCTGGAGTACGCGCGTCACAAACGTAAGCTGCGTTTAGGCGCGCTGAAGGGCAACGCGTTTACGCTGGTGCTGCGTGAAGTCAGCCATCGTGATGATGTTGAAGCCCGGCTACAGGCCATCAATACGCGCGGCGTACCAAACTATTTTGGCGCGCAGCGATTCGGTATTGGCGGCAGCAACCTGCAAGGCGCGCTGCGCTGGGCGCAAAGCAATGCGCCGGTGCGCGATCGCAATAAACGCAGTTTTTGGTTGTCGGCGGCCCGCAGTGCGTTGTTTAATCAGATCGTCAACGAACGCGTGAAAAAACCAGACTTTAATCAAGTTGTTGATGGCGATGCGCTACAATTAGCGGGGCGCGGGAGCTGGTTTGTGGCCACGCAGGAAGAACAGGCGGAATTGCAGCGTCGCGTTGACGAAAAAGAACTGATGATTACGGCGGCGCTTCCCGGTAGCGGCGAGTGGGGAACCCTGCGCGACGCGCTGGCGTTTGAAGAGGCTGCCATTGCGGATGAGAGCGAACTGCAATCGTTACTGCTACGCGAAAAGGTTGACGCGGCGCGCAGGGCGATGCTGCTCTATCCGCAACAATTACGCTGGAACTGGTGGGATGACGTCACCGTTGAGCTGCGCTTCTGGCTACCGGCAGGCAGTTTCGCCACCAGCGTCGTAAGGGAACTGATTAACACAATGGGTGATTATGCGCATATTGCTGAGTAACGATGATGGGGTCCACGCGCCCGGTATACAAACGCTGGCGAAAGCGCTGCGTGAGTTTGCTGACGTACAGGTCGTCGCCCCGGATCGTAACCGCAGTGGCGCGTCAAACTCGCTGACGCTGGAATCCTCGCTTCGTACCTTTACCTTTGATAACGGCGATATCGCCGTGCAGATGGGCACGCCGACCGACTGCGTCTACCTGGGCGTGAACGCGCTGATGCGTCCGCGCCCGGATATTGTGGTTTCAGGCATTAACGCGGGCCCTAATCTGGGCGATGATGTCATCTATTCCGGGACCGTCGCCGCAGCGATGGAGGGCCGTCACCTGGGTTTTCCCGCGCTGGCGGTATCGCTTGACGGCCATCAGCACTATGAGACGGCGGCAGCGGTAACCTGCTCTATTTTGCGTGCATTACGTCGGGAGCCGCTGCGTACCGGACGCATTCTGAATATCAATGTCCCGGATCTGCCGCTGGATCAAATCAAAGGCATTCGCGTAACCCGCTGCGGCAGCCGCCATCCGGCCGATCAGGTTATTCCACAGCAGGACCCGCGCGGCAACACGCTGTACTGGATCGGCCCGCCGGGCGGCAAATGCGACGCCGGGCCGGACACCGATTTTGCAGCGGTGGATGAGGGCTATGTCTCCGTTACCCCGCTGCATGTGGATTTAACGGCGTATAGCGCGCATGATGTGGTTTCGGACTGGTTAGACAGCGTGGGAGTTGACGCGCAATGGTAAGCAGACGCGTACACACTCTTCTTGAACAATTGCGCGCTCAGGGCATCAAAGATGAGCAAGTGCTGGATGCGCTTGCCGCCGTCCCGCGTGAAAAATTCATTGATGAAGCGTTTGAACATAAAGCCTGGGACAATATTGCTTTGCCGATTGGCCAGGGGCAGACCATTTCGCAGCCCTATATGGTGGCGCGAATGACAGAATTGCTTGAGCTGACGCCGCAATCCAGAGTGCTGGAGATCGGCACAGGCTCCGGGTATCAGACGGCGATTCTCGCGCATCTGGTACAGCATGTGTGCTCGGTGGAGCGCATTAAAGGGCTGCAATGGCAGGCGCGTCGTCGCCTGAAACAGCTTGATTTACACAATGTTTCAACTCGTCATGGCGATGGATGGCAAGGTTGGCAGGCTCGCGCCCCGTTTGACGCCATCATCGTGACGGCAGCTCCGCCGGAAATTCCGACGGCGTTAATGACGCAACTGGATGAAGGCGGGATTCTCGTTTTACCCGTGGGTGAGGAGCATCAGTTCTTGAAACGGGTGCGTCGCCGGGGAGGCGAATTTATTATCGATACCGTGGAGGCCGTTCGCTTTGTGCCTTTAGTGAAAGGCGAACTCGCTTAAGCATCCTTTAATACCCGGATTTTTCCTGGTTATTTTATAAAGGGTAAGCGTATTGTGGGGACGTTTCCAGCGTCCAGGCCGATGCCTTGCACGGTTATTACGTCACTGGTTGTTAACCAAATTTTTCCTGGGGGATAAATGAGCGCGGGAAGCCCAAAATTCACCGTTAGCCGCATTGCGGCATTGTCGCTGGTTTCGCTATGGCTGGCAGGTTGTTCCAATTCTTCGAATCCTCCTGCGCCGGTAAGCTCAGTTAATGGTAATACCCCGTCGAGCACCAGCTCCGGGATGCTGATCACGCCGCCGCCCAAAATGGGGACAACGGCGCAACAAACGCCGCAGATTCAGCCCGTGCAGCCTGTTCAACCGGTTGCCCAGTCCCGGCAGATCCAGCCGGTTGCTGAGCAGCCTGTGCAAATGGAAAATGGCCGTATCGTGTACAACCGCCAGTATGGGAACATTCCGAAAGGCAGCTACACCGGCGGCAGCACATACACCGTTAAAAAAGGCGACACGCTTTTCTATATCGCCTGGATCACCGGGAACGATTTCCGCGACCTTGCTCAGCGTAACAACGTTCCGGCCCCATACGGCCTGAATGTGGGGCAAACGCTCCAGGTCGGCAATGCCTCAGGCACGCCAATTACCGGCGGCAACGCGATTACGCAGGCGGATGCAGTAGAGCAAGGAGTTGTGACCAAACCTGCACAAAATTCCACCGTTGTAGTTGCGTCGAAACCGACAATTACGTATTCTGAGGATTCAGGTGAACAAAGTGCTAATAAAATGTTGCCGAACAACAAGCCTGCTGGGACCGTGGTCACAGCGCCTGTAACGGCACCAACAGCGAGCACAACCGAACCGACTGCAAGCAGTACGTCAACCAGTTCGCCAATCTCCACATGGCGCTGGCCGACTGAGGGCAAAGTGATCGAAAACTTCGCGGCTACCGAAGGTGGCAACAAAGGGATCGACATTGCAGGCAGTAAAGGACAGGCTATTGTCGCGACCGCAGATGGACGCGTCGTATATGCCGGTAACGCGCTGCGCGGTTACGGTAATCTTATTATCATCAAACACAACGATGATTACCTGAGTGCCTACGCCCATAACGATACGATGCTGGTCCGGGAACAACAAGAAGTTAAGGCGGGGCAAAAAATCGCTACCATGGGTAGCACCGGAACCAGTTCTACACGCTTGCATTTTGAAATTCGTTACAAGGGGAAATCCGTAAACCCGCTGCGCTATTTACCGCAGCGATAATTCGGCGGAACCAGGCTTGCACTTGCTAGTTCCGTCCAGGGATCACGGGTAGGAGCCACCTTATGAGTCAGAATACGCTGAAAGTTCATGATTTAAATGAAGACGCGGAATTTGATGAGAACGGAGTAGAGGCTTTTGACGAAAAAGCCTTGAGTGAAGAGGAACCCAGTGATAACGACCTGGCTGAAGAGGAGCTGTTATCGCAAGGGGCCACACAGCGTGTGTTGGACGCGACTCAGCTTTACCTTGGTGAGATTGGTTATTCGCCACTGTTAACGGCCGAAGAAGAAGTTTATTTTGCGCGTCGCGCACTGCGTGGAGATGTTGCCTCTCGCCGTCGCATGATTGAGAGTAACTTGCGTCTGGTGGTAAAAATTGCCCGCCGTTATGGCAATCGTGGACTGGCGTTGCTGGACCTGATTGAAGAGGGCAATCTGGGGCTTATCCGTGCCGTCGAGAAGTTTGACCCTGAACGTGGGTTCCGTTTCTCAACATACGCTACCTGGTGGATTCGCCAGACGATCGAACGGGCCATTATGAACCAAACCCGTACGATTCGACTGCCGATTCACATTGTTAAAGAGCTGAACGTCTATCTGCGTACCGCACGAGAGTTGTCGCATAAACTGGACCACGAACCGAGCGCGGAAGAGATAGCAGAGCAACTGGATAAACCGGTTGATGACGTCAGCCGTATGCTTCGTCTCAACGAGCGCATAACCTCGGTAGACACCCCGTTGGGTGGTGATTCCGAAAAAGCGTTGCTGGATATCCTGGCCGATGAAAAAGAGAACGGCCCGGAAGACACCACGCAAGATGATGATATGAAACAGAGTATCGTCAAATGGCTGTTCGAACTGAACGCCAAACAGCGTGAAGTGCTGGCACGTCGTTTCGGTCTGCTGGGGTATGAAGCGGCGACACTGGAAGATGTGGGGCGTGAAATTGGTCTCACCCGTGAACGTGTTCGTCAGATTCAGGTTGAAGGCCTGCGTCGTCTGCGCGAAATTTTGCAGACTCAGGGGCTGAATATCGAAGCGCTGTTCCGTGAGTAAGTGATTATTCGTCAAAAAAAGGCCAGTCGTGAGACTGGCCTTTTTCTTTGGCCGTCAGTTCGTAGGCCAGATAAGGCGTAGCCGCCATCTGGTACTTATTGCCCGATGGCGCTTTGCTTATCGGGCTGACTTTACCCCATCATCTTGCGCACCAGCTGCGTGAACTGCTCACGCTCATCGTCGCTCAGGCGCCCTAAAAATTCATCATCCACACGATCCCCCAAGGGCATGGCGCCGGTCAGCAGCGTTTCTCCTTCGCCAGTAAGATAAACAAAGCGGCGGCGTTTATCTTGTGGATCGCTTTCCCGCGTCACCAGTCCCCGGCTTTCCATTCGGCTTAGCATCTCCGCCAGCGTCGCTTTTGTACTGACCGCCGCCTCCATTAGGGCAATCTGCTCAATGCCTGGATGCTCAGCAATAGCGCGCATTACCGCATACTGTGGCTTGGTCAGTTCCGGTAATTCGTGCTGCCAGCGGGCCGTATGCTGTTGAAAAAGCTGACGTAACAGATGAAACGCTGTGTTTCGTAACTCCATGTGCGCTCCTGGCAAAATATCTGTTGCTATCATAACGGGTTGTAGCAATTTTTATAATGCTCAATCTTTTAGCTCTCCGTGCGGCTATGGGGAATGAAGCTTGTCCAGGTATTCCGGGTAGCGTATTTTATCTAAAACGTTCGTATACGAACAAAAATGGAGTGATGAATGAGACTGATTGTGGGGATGACCGGCGCAACGGGGGCGCCGCTAGGCATTGCGTTGCTACAGGCGCTGCGGCAAATGCCGACAGTAGAAACACACCTGGTAATGTCTAAGTGGGCCAAAACGACCATTGAGCTGGAAACGCCTTACAGTGCGCGAGATGTTGCCGGACTGGCTGATTACTGCCATAACCCGGCGGATCAGGCGGCGACGATCTCTTCCGGCTCATTTCGCACCGACGGCATGATCATTATTCCTTGCAGTATGAAAACGCTGGCGGGGATTCGCGCAGGATATGCCGAGGGGTTAGTTGGCCGTGCCGCCGACGTGGTGCTGAAAGAAGGGCGCAAACTGGTGCTGGTGCCGCGTGAAATGCCGCTCAGCACGATCCATCTGGAAAACATGCTCGCCCTTTCCCGCATGGGGGTCGCGATGGTGCCGCCCATGCCTGCTTTCTACAACTATCCGCAAACCATTGATGATATTACGCAGCATATTGTGGCGCGTGTGCTGGATCAGTTTGGTCTGGAGCATCCGCGTGCCCGGCGCTGGCAGGGCTTGCAGCAGGCGCAGAATTTTTCACAGGAGAATGAATAATGGCATTTGATGACTTACGCAGCTTTTTGCAGGCGCTCGACGAGCAGGGGCAACTGCTGAAAATCAGTGAAGAAGTGAATGCAGAGCCGGATCTGGCTGCTGCGGCTAACGCAACCGGGCGCATTGGCGACGGCGCGCCGGCGCTGTGGTTCGACAATATCCGTGGCTTCACGGATGCGCGCGTGGCGATGAACACCATTGGTTCCTGGCAGAACCATGCCATCTCTTTAGGCTTGCCGCCCAATACGCCAGTAAAAAAGCAAATTGATGAATTTATCCGCCGCTGGGACACGTTCCCCGTCGCCCCCGAGCGCCGTGCCAACCCGGCGTGGGCGGAAAACACCGTTGATGGCGAGGCGATCAACCTGTTTGATATTCTGCCGCTGTTTCGCCTCAACGATGGCGATGGCGGCTTCTATCTGGATAAAGCCTGTGTCGTCTCCCGCGATCCGCTCGACCCGGATCACTTCGGCAAGCAGAATGTGGGTATCTACCGGATGGAAGTGAAAGGCAAGCGCAAGCTGGGCCTGCAACCGGTGCCAATGCACGATATCGCGCTGCATCTGCATAAGGCGGAAGAGCGTGGCGAAGATCTGCCGATTGCTATTACGCTCGGTAACGATCCGATCATCACTCTGATGGGCGCCACGCCGCTGAAATACGATCAGTCTGAGTATGAAATGGCGGGCGCGCTGCGCGAAAGCCCATACCCGATCGCCACCGCGCCGCTGACCGGCTTTGATGTGCCGTGGGGTTCAGAAGTGATCCTTGAAGGGGTGATCGAAAGCCGTAAGCGTGAAATTGAAGGGCCGTTTGGCGAGTTTACCGGCCACTATTCTGGTGGGCGCAATATGACGGTAGTGCGCATCGACAAAGTGTCTTATCGCACTAAACCGATTTTTGAATCGCTCTACCTCGGGATGCCGTGGACTGAAATCGACTACCTGATGGGGCCAGCGACCTGTGTGCCGCTGTATCAGCAGTTGAAAGCGGAGTTCCCGGAAGTGCAGGCGGTTAACGCCATGTATACCCACGGTCTGCTGGCGATTATCTCGACCAAAAAACGCTACGGCGGGTTTGCCCGCGCAGTCGGCCTGCGGGCAATGACCACGCCGCATGGTCTGGGCTACGTGAAGATGGTGATTATGGTTGATGAGGATGTCGATCCGTTCAACCTGCCGCAGGTGATGTGGGCGCTGTCGTCGAAGGTCAACCCGGCAGGCGATCTGGTGCAGCTGCCGAACATGTCGGTGCTGGAACTGGACCCAGGCTCAAGCCCGGCGGGGATCACTGACAAACTGATCATCGACGCCACAACGCCGGTTGCGCCGGATAATCGCGGCCACTACAGCCAGCCGGTATGTGATTTACCGGAAACCAAAGCCTGGGCTGAAAAGCTGACTGCCATGCTGGCCAACCGTAAATAAGGAGTAGCAGATGATTTGTCCACGTTGCGCTGATGAACATATTGAATTGATGGCGACCTCTCCGGTCAAAGGGATCTGGACGGTGTATCAGTGCCAACATTGTCTGTACACCTGGCGTGATACTGAGCCGCTACGCCGTACCAGCCGCGAACATTATCCGCAAGCGTTTCGCATGACGCAGAAAGATATTGATCAAGCGCCGATGGTGCCGGGCATTCCACCGCTGCTGGCGGAAGATAAGCGTTAATAAAAAAGCCGGATGGCGGCTGACGCCTTATCCGGCCTACTTATTGTGATGCTTCTTGTAGGCCCGGTAAGCGTAGCGCCACCGGGCGTTTCTGATTTACACCAGACTCTTCAACCGGTAGATCCACTCCAGCGCCTGGCGTGGCGTCAGAGAGTCAGGGTCGAGGTTCTCCAGCGCTTCAACGGCAGGAGAGGTCTCTTCCGCAACCGACAGCAGCGACATCTGCGTACCATCCACCTGGGTCGCGGCGGCATTCGGCGAGAGGCTTTCCAGCTCGCGCAGCTTCTGCCGCGCGCGTTTGATCACCTCTTTCGGCACGCCCGCCAGCGCAGCTACCGCCAGACCGTAACTCTTGCTTGCCGCCCCGTCCTGCACGCTGTGCATAAAGGCGATGGTATCGCCGTGCTCCAGCGCGTCCAGATGCACATTCGCGACGCCTTCCATTTTCTCCGGCAACTGCGTCAGTTCGAAGTAGTGGGTGGCGAACAGCGTCAACGCTTTGATCTTATTCGCCAGATTTTCCGCACACGCCCACGCCAGCGACAGGCCGTCATAGGTTGATGTGCCGCGCCCGATTTCGTCCATCAAAACCAGACTGTTTTCGGTCGCGTTGTGCAAAATATTGGCGGTTTCGGTCATCTCGACCATGAAGGTTGAACGACCGGAAGCCAGATCGTCCGCCGCGCCTACGCGGGTAAAGATGCGGTCAATCGGGCCAATCTCAACGCTTTGCGCTGGCACGTAGCTGCCAATATACGCCAGCAGCGCAATCAGCGCGGTCTGACGCATATAGGTGCTTTTACCCCCCATGTTCGGCCCGGTGATAATCAACATTCGGCGCTGCGGGGAAAGGTTCAGCGGGTTGGCGATAAACGGCTCGTTCAGCACCTGCTCGACAACCGGATGGCGACCTTCGGTAATACGAATGCCGGGCTTATCGCTAAAAGTCGGACAGGTATAATTCAGCGTATACGCGCGTTCAGCCAGGTTGACCAGCACGTCCAGCTCAGCCAGCGCATTGGCGCTCTGTTGCAGCTCTGCCAGGTGAGGGAGCAGCAGATCGAACAGCTCGTCATAAAGCTGTTTTTCCAGCGCCAGCGCTTTGCCTTTAGAGGTCAGAACTTTGTCTTCGTACTCTTTCAGCTCGGGAATAATGTAGCGCTCGGCGTTTTTCAGCGTCTGACGGCGGACGTAGTTAATGGGCGCCAGGTGGCTTTGCCCACGGCTGATCTGGATGTAATAACCGTGTACGGCGTTAAAGCCGACTTTCAGCGTATCCAGCCCGGTACGTTCACGCTCGCGGATTTCCAGACGATCGAGATAGTCGGTCGCCCCGTCAGCCAGCGCGCGCCATTCGTCCAGCTCTTCGTTGTAGCCCGGCGCAATAACGCCGCCGTCGCGCACCAGAACCGGCGGCGCGTCGATAATGGCGCGTTCCAGCAGATCGCGCAGTTCGGTAAACTCGCCCATTTTCTCGCGCAGGTTCTGCACGGGGGCGCTGGTTACGGTTTCAAGCTGTGTGCGCAGTTCCGGTAACTGCTGGAAGGCGTGACGCATACGGGCGAGATCGCGTGGTCGGGCGGTACGCAAGGCCAGACGGGCGAGGATACGCTCCAGGTCGCCCACCTGACGCAGCACCGGTTGCAATTCACTGGTCACATCCTGCAACGCGCCAATGGTCTGCTGACGTTCGATCAGGGTTTTCGTGTCGCGCACCGGCATATGCAGCCAGCGTTTGAGCATACGGCTGCCCATTGGCGTGACGGTGCAGTCGAGCACCGAAGCCAGCGTATTGTCCACGCCGCCCGCCAGGTTCTGGGTGATCTCCAGGTTGCGGCGCGTGGCGGCATCCATAATGATGCTGTCCTGCTGGCGTTCCATCGTAATGGAGCGAATGTGCGGCAGTGAAGTGCGCTGGGTGTCTTTGACGTACTGCAACAGACAGCCTGCGGCGCACAGTCCGCGTGGTGCGTTCTCTACGCCAAAGCCGATCAGGTCCCGCGTACCAAATTGCAGGTTTAGCTGCTGGCGAGCGGTATCGATTTCAAATTCCCACAGCGGGCGACGGCGTAAACCACGGCGGCCGTCGATCAGCGCCATTTCGGCAAAATCTTCGGCGTATAGTAGTTCTGCCGGGTTAGTGCGCTGTAATTCTGCGGCCATCGTTTCACGGTCAACCGGTTCGCTTAAGCGAAAACGCCCGGAGCTGATGTCCAGCGTGGCGTAACCGTAGCCTTTGCTGTCCTGCCAGATGGCGGCCAGCAGGTTGTCCTGGCGCTCCTGTAACAGCGCTTCATCGCTGATGGTACCAGGCGTAACGATGCGCACGACCTTACGTTCAACCGGGCCTTTGCTGGTGGCCGGATCGCCAATCTGTTCACAGATTGCGACGGACTCCCCTTGATTGACCAGCTTCGCAAGGTAGTTTTCGACGGCGTGATGCGGGATGCCCGCCATCGGAATCGGTTCGCCCGCCGATGCGCCGCGTTTGGTCAGCGAAATATCGAGTAATTGCGAGGCGCGGCGTGCATCGTCGTAAAACAGTTCGTAAAAATCGCCCATGCGGTAAAACAGCAGGATCTCCGGGTGCTGGGCTTTCAGCTTGAGATACTGCTGCATCATGGGGGTGTGGGCGTCGAGATTATCGATTGTACTCATGGAGTCGTGTCCAGTTCCCTGATTTTAAATGGATTGCGATGCTTTTTCTTTTCGTTGTTATCACATAAGGGGCACATGATAACGGAGATACGCATTTCAGGGAAAGCAGCGATGGACGACTTATCGATCCTTATTCCGTTTCTGATTTTTATAACTGCTGTTTGAGCTGCATTTCGGAACGCCGCTCCCGCAACGTAGCGTAAATAAATGCCACGATGAAGATCGCAGTGAACAATACCACGATGGTTGGCGCAGGGGCGCTGTCGAGGAAAAACGACAGATAAACGCCGAGAAAAGAGGTGACGACCGACAGCGTGACCGCCAGCATCAGCGCGCGGGCAAAACGCCGCGTCAGCAAAATCGCAATCGCGCCAGGGGCGATTAACAGCGAGATGGAAAGAATAATCCCCACCGATTTCAGCGTTGCGACGATGGTCAACGCGATCATGCACAACAGACCATAATGCAGCAGGGAGGTATTAAGGCCGCTGGCTTTTGCCTGGTGCGGATCGAAGGCATGCAGTAAAAAATCTTTCCATTTCAAACCGATAATCAGCGCAATACCCAGCGCAATCAGCGCCGTTTGCAGAATATCGCTGATGGACACGCCCAGCATATCGCCGAACAGAATATGATCCAGATGGACTTCAGACTGGATAGAAACGTACAGCACCAGCCCTGCGCCAAACATTCCTGAGAAGACGATTCCCATGATGGTATCGCGCTTAATGCGGCTGTTATCGTCGAGATAGCCGGTGGCAACCGCGCAGAATAGCCCGGCAATAAACGCGCCGATGGCCAGCGGAATACCGGCGATATAGGCCAGCACAATGCCGGGGAACACGGCGTGACTCATGGCGTCGCCCATTAACGCCCAGCCTTTCAGCACCAGAAACACCGACAATAACGCACAGGGGATCGCCACAATTGCCGAGACCATGAGCGCGTTGATCATAAAATCAAACTGGAAGGGTTCCAGTAAGGCGGTTAAGCGCATGGGGTCTCCTTATTCAGACGCGCACGACGGCGGTTGGCAAGCAGGCCGTGTTTCGGGGCGAAGATAAATGCCAGCAGAAACAATAGCGTTTGCAGGACGACGATGATCCCGCCGGTCGCACCATCCAGCCAGTAGCTGAGCCAGGCGCCGAAAAAGCTGGTCAGGCTGCCGATGGCGACGGCGATGGTTAACAGGCGCGGAAAACGATCGGTCAGCAGCCAGGCGGTGGCCCCAGGCGTGACCACCAGACAGATCACCAGAAAAGCGCCGACGGTTTGCAGAGCGGCGACGGTGGAGACCGACAGCAACGTGAAAAACAGCAGCTTCAGCCGGGCGGGGTTAAGCCCAATCGATCGCGCATGGTTTTCGTCGAAAAAAGTCACCATCAGATCTTTCCACTTCAGCAGCAAAATCACCAGAGAGACCGTGCCGATGATCGCCAGTTGCAGAATATCTTCCGGCGCAATAGCCAGCACGTTGCCGAGGATAATGGTCTGGATGTTGACCGACATCGGATTGAGCGAAACCATAAACAGCCCGATGCCAAAGAAAGAGGAGAAGATAAGACCGATAATCGCGTCTTCCTTCAGGCGTGAACGCTGGTTGAGAAAAAGCATACTGCCCGCCGCCAGGCCGCCGGAGAGAAACGCGCCGAGAGAGAAGGGCAGCCCCAGCATATACGCGCCCGCCACGCCGGGGACGATGGAGTGGGAAAGCGCGTCGCCAATCAGCGACCAACCTTTAAGCATCAGATAGCAGGAGAGAAAGGCGCACAGGCCGCCGACCATTGCCGAGACCCACATGGCGTTGAGCATGTACTGGTAGCCGAACGGTTCCACAAGCCAGTTCATGATGATTCTCCTCCGCCTGCTGCGCGCCGTGAGATAAAGGGACGCTCGTCGTCGGTGATGATATGCTCCTCGCCGCCGCTCAGCGCCACATGACGCAATACGCCGCTGAACGCCAGTTCGAGGTTTTCAGCGGTGAAGGTGGTTTCCGTCGGGCCGCTCGCCAGCACGGTGCCTTTGATCATCACCGTGTAATCGCAAAACTCCGTTACCGAGCCGAGGTTATGCGTTGAAACCAGCATGGTGCGGCCTTCATCGCGCAGCTCGCGCAACAGGGCAATAATGCGGGCTTCGGTTTTCACGTCAACGCCGGTAAAAGGCTCATCCAGAAGAATAACCTGCCCGTCCTGGGCGATGGCTCTGGCCAGAAAGACGCGTTTTTTCTGCCCGCCGGAAAGCTCGCCAATCTGCCGATAGCGATATTCCAGCATGTCCACCCGCGCCAGCGCGGCGTCCACGCTTTCACGATCGCGCGCGCTGGGGCGGCGCAGCCACCCCATATGGCCGTAGCGCCCCATCATCACCACATCTTCCACCAGTACCGGAAACGACCAGTCCACCTCTTCAGATTGCGGGACATAGGCGATCAGATTCTGTTTCAACGCTTTGTTGACGGGCTGTTGCAGGATGGCGATTTCTCCCTTCGCCAGTCGGACAAACCCCATCAATGCTTTAAACAGCGTCGATTTCCCTGAACCGTTGACGCCAACCAGCGCGGCAATTGAGCCGCCAGGCACCTGAAACGTTGTGTCCCGTAGGGCAGTGTGACCATTGCGATACGTCACCGTGACGCGATCAACGGTAATCGCAGATTGACTCATTTCTGGCTCCTCAGCCCGTCAGTGATGCCGCTGACGATGGTTTCAGTTGTGACGCGCAGCAGATCCAGATACGTCGGCACCGGACCGTCGGCAGCGCTCAGAGAATCAACATATAGCACACCACCGTAGTGCGCGCCGGATTCACGCGCGACCTGGCGGGCCGGTTTATCGGAAACGGTACTTTCGCTGAACACCGCCGGGATGTGATGTTCCCTGATCGCGTCGATCACTTTGCGCACCTGTTTAGGCGTGCCTTGCTGATCGGCGTTGATCGGCCAGAGGTACAGCTCTTTCAGGTCGTTATCGCGCGCCAGATAGGAAAATGCCCCTTCACTGGTCACCAGCCAGCGCTTGTCGGCAGGAATCTTCGCCAGCGCGTCGCGTAGTGGATCGAGCGTCTGGCGGATTTGGGCTTTATAGTTTTCGGCGTTTTTCTGGTACGTTGCGGCGTTATCTGGATCGTATTTCACCAGCGCATCGCGAATGTTATCCACGTAAATCAGCGCATTTTCCGCCGACATCCAGGCGTGCGGGTTGGGTTTGCCGTTATACGGCCCTTCGGTAATGCCCATCGGCTTCACGCCGTTGGATACTGTAACTTCCGGCACGCCGGATAAGTGCTGGTAGAACCGGGCGAACCACAGCTCCAGGTTCAGGCCGTTAGAGAGGATCAGCTGCGCGCCCTGCGCCCGCTTAATGTCGCCGGGCGTCGGCTGATACTCGTGGATCTCCGCGCCAGGCTTCGTGATTGAACTGACGTCCGCCGCATCGCCCGCTACGTTTTTCGCCATGTCGGCGATGACGGTAAACGTTGTGATGACCTTAAATTTATCTTTTGCATAAGCAGGCGACAGCGCAAGCATCGCCAGCGCGCTGGCAAGGAGAATGGATTTCAGACGGAGCAAGTGCGGCATAGTATCCCTCATCATAATGCGGTTAATTATTCATCGAATATAGCCTTTGCTATGTTATATAGCACAAGGTATAGATAAATGAAAATAATTCTTATTTACGTAGGGCGCTAAGGATGTGTCACTTTAGGGTGATAGTCCTGAGAGAAGATAAGGTGTATTATTTATGCAACTTATTTGTGGAGGCATCATGTCCGGTAAGCGTATTGCTCGTGAAAAACTGACGATTAAAAAAATGATCGCGCTGTACGAGAGCCAGTGCCCGCAGGCCTCAAACGAGCAAGGTCATTACGATGCGCTGTTTGCCTATGCGCAAAAGCGGCTGGATAAGTGCGTGTTTGGCGAGGAAAAACCGGCCTGTAAGCAGTGTCCGGTGCACTGTTATCAGCCCGCGAAGCGTGAGGAGATGAAGCAGATCATGCGTTGGGCAGGCCCAAGAATGCTCTGGCGCCATCCGATTTTGACCATCCGTCACCTTATTGATGACAAACGCCCCGTCCCGGAATTGCCGGAAAAGTATCAGCGCAAGAAATAAATGTGTCTTGCCGGATGGCGGGAGTTAATCGCAGTTGCGTAGGCCCGATAAGCGTTAGCGCCATCGGGCAACACCATTACGCTTTGGTCGCAATCAGAATCGCTGACGCCTTAATCAGCGCAATAACGCGACTGCCCTGCGCCAGTTTCATCTCTTCCTGACTTTCATTGGTGACAACGGCCACAATCTCAAAACCGGCGTCGGTTTTGATGTGTACAGTCGCGTTGACCGCGCCTTCCGTCACCTGAGATACGCTACCGGCAAACTGGTTGCGGGCGGAGAACTTCAGGCCGCAATCTTCGCTTGCCAGAGTAACCCAGGGGGCTTTAATCAAAGCAATGGCGTCTTTGCCGTTTGTCAGACCCAGCGCCTGCTGGCTGCTGTGAGTGACAATCGCCACCAGTTTTGCGCCGCCCGCCAGCGTCAGTTCAACTTCATCATTCACCGCACCCGTTGCGACTGCGCTAACCGTACCGGTCAGTTGATTACGTGCTGATACCGCCATACTGCCTCCTTTCGTTGAGATATCTGCCAGTATAGCCAGAGATGCTATACCAATGCATCTTTATCAATGCCTAATCGTTTCATGCGAGAGAGCAGGGTGGTGCGCTTCAGCCCCAGACGCTGCGCGGCGCCTTTTGGCCCCGCCACCACGCCATTTGTCTCTTTCAACACGCGCATAATGAGCTGAAATTCATCCTCGCCCTCCTGGGCGACTTCGGTGGCGACCGGCGGCGCGCCCGGCGTGAGCATTCCCATGTCCGGCAGCGAGAGTTGCAGCACGTTGCCCCGCGTCAGCAGAACGGCGCGCTCGACGACGTTTTCCAGCTCGCGGACGTTCCCCGGCCACTCCATATTGCTCAGCGTACGCAGCGTTTCGGCAGGAATACTGTTGATGTTGCGCCCCATCCGGCGGGCGATTTTAAAGGTGAAGGCTTTGACCAGCAGCGGAATGTCCTCCGGGCGCTCGCGCAGCGGCGGGAGCTGGATCGGAAAGACGTTCAGACGGTAATAGAGATCGTTGCGGAACTCACGATCGGCCACCATTTTTTTCAGATCGCGGTTGGTGGCGGCGATCAGCCTGACGTCCGTCTGGATCAGTTTATTGCTGCCCAGACGTTCAAATTCCTGCTCCTGGAGCACGCGCAGCAGTTTCGGCTGTAGCTCCAGCGGCATGTCGCCCACTTCATCAAGAAACAGCGAGCTTTTATCCGCCAGCTCAAAACGACCAATACGCTGCGCGCTGGCGCCGGTAAAGGCGCCGCGCTCGTGACCAAACAGATCGCTTTCCAGCAGCCCGGCGGGCATCGCCGCGCAATTCATCTTCACCATTCGCCGTGCGTTCCGCCCGCTCAGATTATGAATCGCCCGGGCAATCAGCTCTTTACCGGTTCCTGTTTCACCGAGGATCAGGACGGTGCTGTCGCTTTGCGCCACCATCTCCACCTGCTTGAGTACGTTGTACATGGCTTCGCTGCGACCGATTATCTCGCCAAATTCGCTATCCACGTTATTGAGCTGCTCGGTAAGCGCCAGGTTCTCGTCGACCAGACGCTCTTTCAGCCGGTGAATCTCCTGATAGGCGAGGGCGTTGTCCACGGCAATCGCCACGCGTTCGGCAATCTGGCGCAGCAGTTTGAGGTTGGCGGTGGTAAACACTTTCTCTTCGCATTGCGCCAGCTTCAGCACGCCGAGCATTGTATTGCCGGACATCAGCGGCAGCAGACACAGGGTCTGTATCTGGTTGCCCCAGGTGTCGAACAGCATACGTTCGTACGGCGCAAGCGTATCCCGCTCGTTCAGGTTAATCAGCAGCATCTCTTTGCTTTTGAAAACCCGTTCAGAGAGCGTTCCCGCTTCGTCCACTTCGCTTTGTTCATGCGCGGGATTATGTTCATCCAGATAATGCGTGGAATAGATGCTCAGCTTGTTTTTGCGGGAGCTGTGCAGGACGATGCTAATGGCATCGATATTAAAGTAGTGGTGGATCTCTTTCGCGACTTCGCTCACCAGTTCGTCGATGTCCAGCCGTGAAAGCACGGCATTGGTGATCGCCACCAGAATGCGGAAGTTGTCGCGCTCACGGCACAGGAGATCGTAGTCAACGTTATTGCTGACCCGACACTGAATTTGCTCAGCGACCACTGCGACAATCTGGGTGAAGGTTTGCAGACGTTCGTACTCTTTCTCGCTCCACGGCTGGTCGTTTTGGCGGATGAATTCGCAGCCGCCAAAAATGCGCCCTTCAGCGGCCAGCGGCAGCAAACAGTAGTGGCCAAATTCACCGTACAGCCCGTTTGTCGCCAGTTGTGGCCAGGTTTCGCTGAATTCGTGATGATTGCAGTGCAGCGCATCGGGGCGCGAGAGAATGCGCCGAACCGGGCCGTGTGCCAGCACGGTTTCGTCTTCATACGCGACAGGTTTACCATTTTCGCGAGTTGCATAATAACGCGCGCGTTGTGTCTGTGGCTGCCATAACACAATAGCCGCGCTGTCGGCCAGCGCTGAGCGCTTGACCAGTTGCGAAAGCGCTTCACTGAGCGACGCCAGGTCGGGCTGCTGCAATAATGTACGAGTGATGTCGAACAAACCTTGTTGTCCGAGATCGCTCATCGGTGTATACGACATGTTGCTTTTCCAGAAAAGCACCGCGATGCGGTGCGAAAACGGTAAATAAATTATAGATATAGGTAATATATTTTGGGTATCACCGCAGGCCTGTCCATCCGCAGGCCTGATAAGCGCAGCGCCATCAGGCACCTTTGCCGGATGGCGGCGTAAACGCCTTATCCGGTCTACAAACTGCGTCGAACCGTAGGCCTGATAAGCGCAGCGCCATCAGGCGCCTTTGCCGGATGGCGGCGTAAACGCCTTATCCGACCTACAAACTGCATTGAACCGTAGGCCTGATAAGCGCAGCGCCATCAGGCGCTAGCATATACGCGGCAACGGTTCGGCGTGGGGTAAATCAAGGGTACGTTTCACGCCATACAGACCGGCCAGGCGAACGCCTCTGCGTTCAACTACCTCGCCGATCGGCGCCGCATCGCGGCCCAGCGGGTGCGCGCGCAGCGCGTCAAGTACCGCGTCTGCGGCCTGGCGCTCAACGGCGATCACCAGTTTGCCTTCATTGGCAAAGTTAAGCGCATCCAGCCCCAGCAGTTCGCAGACGCCGCGCACCGCCGGTTTGACCGGCAGCGCGGATTCGGACAACTCAATACCGAAGCCGCAGGCGGCGGCAAACTCATGGGCGACAGCATTCACGCCGCCGCGCGTCGCATCGCGTAAGGCTTTCACGCCTGGAATATCGCGCAGCGTCTGAATAAGCGGGGTTAATACTGCGCAGTCGCTGACCAGCTCGCCATCCAGCCCCAGTTGTTCACGCAAATTGAGGATCGTTGCGCCATGATCGCCGAGCGTGCCGCTGACCAGCAGCACATCTCCCACGCTTAATGTCTGCGCCCCCCAGTGAATATTGGCGGGAATCGCCCCCATCCCGGCGGTGTTGATGAACAGCTTATCCGCCGCGCCGCGCTGAACGACTTTGGTATCACCGGTCACAATGGCGATACCGGCTTCGCGCGCGGTTGCCGCCATGCTGTTCACCACGCTTTTCAGCGTATCCATCGGCAGACCTTCTTCGAGGATAAAGCCGCAGGAGAGATAACGCGGGATTGCGCCGCTGACCGCCACGTCGTTGGCCGTGCCGCAAATCGCCAGTTTGCCGATATTGCCGCCGGGGAAAAACAGCGGGTCAATAACATAGCTGTCGGTGGAGAAGGCCAGGCGGTCGCCTTCCGCCGCCAGTTGCGCCAGTTCAAGACGCGCCTGATCTTCCTGCTCAGCCAGCCACGGGTTGGCAAAGGCCTCCATAAACAGGCTGTTAATCAGCTGCTGCATGGCCAGACCGCCGCTGCCGTGGGCAAGTTGTACGCTGTTCATGCTTCACACTCCTGCTGACGATATTGATACCAGGCGGCGCATGCCCCCTCGGAGGAGACCATTAACGCGCCGAACGCCGTCTGCGGGTTACAGGTCGTGCCAAACAACGGGCACTGGTGCGGTTTGCACTTGCCGGTGAGCACTTCTCCGCAGCGCGCACGCGGATCGTCGCACACCTGTTGCGGTGCCGGGCGGAAGTGCGCTTCGGCGTCAAACCGCTGGTAGTCTGGCGTCAGGTGGACACCAGACGATTCAATCACGCCCAGCCCGCGCCATTCGCTGTCGCCGTTGACGCAAAACACCTCGGCGATAGCCTGTTGCGCCAGTAGATTACCGGCATCCGGCACCACGCGACGGTACTGGTTCTCAACCTGGCTATGGGAGGCTATTTTCTGCTCAACCAGCATGACGACGCCTTGCAGTAGATCAAGCGGTTCGAATCCCGCCACCACCAGAGGACGATGGAAATCCGTCGCGATGAAGCTATAGGCGTCGGTGCCGATCACCATGCTGACGTGACCCGGCGCGAGAAACGCGTCAATTCCGTTATCCGGCTGCTCCAGCAGGCTGCGCAGCGTTGGAATAAGCGTGATGTGCTGGCAGAAAAAGTAAAAGTTCTGCACGTTGCGAAGCTTCGCCTGTTGCAGCGTGATGGCGGTGGTCGGCATGGTGGTTTCAAATCCCAGACCGAAGAAAACGACTTTGCGCGTTGGGTTTTCCTGCGCCAGTTTCAGGGCATCCATTGGCGAATAAACAATGCGGATATCTGCGCCACGGGCTTTGGCCTGCAATAGCGAACCCTGTTTCCCCGGTACGCGTATGGCATCGCCAAAGGTGCAGAAAATCACCTCAGGATGGCTGGCGATCTCCACGCAGCTGTCAATTCTGCCCATCGGCAGCACGCACACCGGGCAGCCGGGGCCGTGGATAAACTCCACGTTGTCGGGCAGCAGCTGGTCGAGGCCGAACTTGAAGATGGCGTGCGTATGACCGCCGCACACTTCCATGATGCGCAGCGGACGTTCGGCGGTATAAGGGAGATGCGCGGCACGTTCACGCAGGTGATCAATCAACTGCATCACCTGTTCCGGCGCGCGATATTCGTCAACAAAACGCATTATTTTTCCTCGCCATACAACAAAGCGCCGACGTCTGGTTCGACATCAAACATGTTTTGCAGCGCGTCGAGGGTGTCGCGCGCTTCCGCTTCGTTAATCACACTCATGGCAAAACCAACGTGAACCAGCACCCACTGGCCCAGACGCGGCTCACCGCTCTCATCGCAACTGCCAACCAGCGTCAGGTCGACATCGCGCTGGATGCCGCAGACATCGACTTTCGCCTGATTGCCGTCAATGGAGCGAATTTGCCCCGGAACGCCTATGCACATCGCTGTGCCTCCAGCCAGTTCAGCCACCGATCCATCCCTTCGCCGCTGGTGGCGGAGATGAGGATGATCTCAATGTCAGGATTGACTTCCCGGGCGCTGGCGATGCACTTCTCAACGTCAAAATTGAGGTACGGCAGCAGATCGACTTTGTTCAGGAGCATGAGCGAAGCGGCGGCGAACATATGCGGGTATTTCAGCGGCTTGTCTTCGCCTTCCGTGACGGAAAGCACCGCCACTTTATGGCGCTCGCCGAGGTCAAAGCTGGCCGGGCAGACAAGGTTGCCGACGTTTTCGATAAACAGAATACCGTTGTCGGCCAGCGGCAGACGCGGAGCGGCATCGGCAATCATTTGCGCATCAAGATGGCAGCCTTTGCCGGTGTTGACCTGAATAGCGGGCGTACCGGTCGCGCGGATGCGGGCGGCGTCGTTGACCGTCTGCTGGTCGCCTTCAATCACCGCGCACGGCACACTGTCTTTTAACTTCATCAGCGTTTCGGTCAGCAGGGTGGTTTTACCGGAACCGGGGCTGGAGACAAGGTTGAGCACCAGATGCTGGCGGGCGGCGAAGCGGGCGCGGTTGCGCTCGGCCAGACGGTTATTTTTGTCCAGCACGTCAATTTCGACTTCCAGCATCCGGCGCTGGCTCATACCCGGCGCATGGGTTCCCGCTTCACCGTGACCGTAGTGCAGATCGCCTTCTGCGGTCTGGCTCGGGGTAAAGGCGGATGTCTTCACGCCGGTGATGTTCAGCGCCGGGCGAGCCGCCGGGGCAAAAGGCGCGCTACGAAACGCCGAATGGGGATTATGCTCATCTCCCTCTATATAAAGGTTGCCTTCACCGCAACCGCATGTCGTACACATCGCTCACTCCTGATCTCTATCTTGCGGTAACTCTATTGCCGGATGGCGGCTTTGCTTTATGCAGCCTACAACTCAGGCCATTCCTGTCGGCCGGATAAGACGCTCAGGCGTCGCTATCCGGCGTTGGATTACTGTCTATTTCAATTCGGCGAATCTGCAATCCGTCATCGGCCACAATGCGTAATGTGTCGCTCTGGCATTGCGGACAACGGCGCACGCGCTGCGTCAGTAACGTGACGTACTGCTGACAAGACTCGCACCAGCATTCGGCTTCTTGTTCTTCGAGGTGGAGTTTACAACCTTCCGCCAGGGTGCCACGGCATACCAGATCAAAACAAAAGGCGAGAGCGCTGGTTTCTACGCAAGAAAATGCGCCAATTTTGAGCCAGACCCCAGTTACCCGTTTTGCACCGTGCGCTGCGGCCTGTTGTTCAATTAATTCCAGTGCCCGTTGGCAGAGAGTTATTTCGTGCATATCGCCTCCCGAATTCATTGCCCTGAATAAGCAATAAATATGCCAGTTATTTTTCCCTTGCTTGTGACAATGACGACGATGACGAAATGACATGTCGTCACAGCGTCGAACGTGATGGCTGTTTTTGTATCATCATGAAAAATAAAGGTTTAAAAACTGGCATGGAAAATGCTTAAGGCTGGCTATCTCTGCTAACCGGGTAACCTGACATGACTATTTGGGAAATAAGCGAAAAGGCTGATTACATCGCGCAGCGGCATCATCGCCTGCTGGACCAGTGGCGAATCTACTGCAACTCACTGGTTCAGGGGATCACCTTATCAAAAGCGCGTCTGCATCACGCCATGAGCTGTGCGCCGGACAAAGATCTGTGCTTTGTGCTTTTCGAGCACTTCACGATTTACGTCACCCTGGCGGACGGCTTTAACAGCCACACCATCGAGTATTACGTCGAAACCAAAGACGGTGAAGATAAGCAGTTGATTGCACAAGCGCAATTGACCATTGACGGCCTCGTTGATGAGAAGGTCAGTAACCGCGATCGCGAGCAGGTGCTGGAGCACTATCTCGAAAAAATCGCCAGCGTTTACGACAGCCTGTACACCGCCGTGGAAAACAATCGCCCGGTGAATTTACGTCAACTGGTAAAGGGAAATAGCCCGGCGGCATAAGCACGAGGCGCTGCCCGTTGTTACTCGCGGCGTGCGCTTCACGCTGCATATGAATGTTTGAGGGGATGGGAATGTCGATAAGTGTCGAAAATGACATTTTTCAGACATGTTTTCGTCAAAAATGACTATCACCTGAGGAATGCCTGGTGAATCGTTTTGTAATTGCTGACTCCACGCTCTGTATTGGCTGCCACACCTGTGAAGCAGCCTGTTCAGAGACGCATCGCCAGCACGGCCTGCAATCAATGCCGCGGCTGAAAGTGATGCTCAATGAAAAAGAATCCGCGCCGCAGCTGTGTCACCACTGTGAAGATGCGCCCTGTGCCGTGGTGTGCCCGGTGAACGCCATCAATCGGGTAGACGGCGCCGTACAGTTGAATGAAAGCTTGTGCGTAAGCTGCAAGCTGTGTGGCATTGCCTGCCCGTTCGGCGCGATTGAATTTTCCGGCAGCCGTCCGCTGCATATTCCGGCGAATGCCAATTCACCGAAAGCCCCGCCGGCGCCTCCCGCGCCGGCACGCGTCAGCACGCTGCTGGACTGGGTGCCGGGCGTGCGCGCCATCGCGGTCAAATGCGATCTGTGCAGCTTCGACGAACAAGGCCCGGCCTGCGTGCGGATGTGTCCGACCAACGCGTTACACCTGGTGAATAACATGGATATCGCCCGCGCCAGCAAGCGCAAACGTGAGCTGACCTTCAACACCGATTTTGGCGATCTCACCTTGTTTCAGCAGGCGCAAAGTGGGGAGGCAAAATGAACGCAATTTCACTGATCAATAGCGGTGTGGCCTGGTTCGCGGCGGCGGCCGTACTGGCATTTCTGTTCTCCTTTCATAAAGCGCTGAGCGGCTGGGTCGCCGGTGTCGGCGGCGCGGTCGGCAGTCTGTATACCGCGGCGGCGGGTTTTTCCGTCCTGGTGAATGCGACAGCGGTCAGCGGCGTGATGCCGTTGATCGGTCATGGTTTACAAATCACCCCGCTGAACGCCATCTGGCTGATTACGCTGGGGCTGTGCGGGCTGTTCGTCAGCTTGTACAACATCGACTGGCATCGTCACCCACAGGTGTTAGCCAACGGGCTACTGGTAAACCTGCTGATGGCGGCGGCAGTTTGCGCGGTCGTCGCCAGCAATCTCGGCACGCTGGTGGTGATGGCGGAAATCATGGCGCTGTGCGCGGTGTTTCTTACCGGTTGCAGCAAAGAGGGCAAACTGTGGTTTGCGCTGGGGCGTATCGGTACGCTGCTGCTGGCTGTCGCCTGCTGGCTGGTGTGGCAGCGTTACGGCACGCTGGAGCTGCGTCTGCTCGATCTGCGCGCCCAGGCGCTGCCGCTCGGTTCTGACATCTGGCTGCTCGGCGTAGTCGGTTTTGGTCTGCTGGCCGGGATTATCCCGCTGCACGGTTGGGTGCCGCAGGCGCATGCCAACGCCAGCGCGCCGGCGGCGGCCCTGTTCTCTACCGTGGTGATGAAAATGGGTCTGCTGGGCATTCTCTCTTTATCGCTGATTGGCGGCAATGCGCCGCTGTGGTGGGGCGTTCTGCTGCTGGTGCTCGGCATGATCACCGCGTTTGTCGGCGGTCTGTATGCGCTGATGGAACATAACATTCAGCGTCTGCTGGCGTACCACACTCTGGAAAACATCGGCATTATCCTGCTCGGTCTGGGCGCGGGCGTCACCGGTATCGCCCTTAATCAACCGGCGCTGATTGCGCTCGGCCTGACCGGTGGTCTCTATCATCTGGTCAACCATAGCCTGTTCAAAAGCGTGCTGTTTTTGGGCGCGGGCAGCATTTGGTTCCGTACCGGGCACCGCGACATCGAAAAACTGGGCGGTATTGGTAAACGTATGCCGGTGATTTCTGTCGCGATGTTGATTGGCCTGATGGCGATGGCCGCGCTGCCGCCGCTGAACGGGTTTGCCGGTGAGTGGGTTATCTATCAGTCCTTCTTCAAACTGGGCAACAGCGGCGCGTTCATTGGCCGTCTGTTAGGGCCGTTGCTGGCCGTCGGGCTGGCGATTACCGGTGCGCTGGCGGTGATGTGTATGGCGAAAGTCTATGGCGTCACTTTCCTCGGCGCGCCGCGTACCAAAGAGGCGGAAAACGCCTGCTGTGCGCCAATCCTGATGGGGGTGAGCGTCGTCGCGCTGGCCATTTGCTGCGTGCTGGGCGGCGTTGCCGCGCCGTGGCTGCTGCCGCTGATCTCCGCTGCCGTGCCTCTGCCGCTGGAGACGGCGAATACCACCGTTTCTCAGCCGATGATTGCGCTGCTGCTGATCGCCTGTCCGCTGCTGCCGTTCATCATCATGGCGATTTTCAAAGGCAACCGTCTGCCGTCACGTTCACGCGGCGCGGCCTGGGTCTGTGGCTACGACCACGAGCAGTCGATGGTGATTACCGCCCACGGTTTCGCCATGCCGGTGAAAGAGGCCTTTGCCCCGGTACTCAAGTTGCGTAAATGGCTTAACCCGGTATCGCTGGTTCCGGGCTGGCAGAATGCGGCGGCACCGGTTCTGTTCCGCCGCCTGGCGCTGATTGAGCTGGCGGTGCTGGTGGTGATTGTGGTTTCACGAGGAGCCTGAGAATGAGTGTGTTATATCCGTTAATTCAGGCGCTGGTGTTATTCGCCGCAGCGCCGCTGCTGTCCGGTATTACCCGCGTGGCGCGTGCCCGGTTGCACAACCGTCGTGGGCCGGGCGTTTTGCAGGAGTATCGCGACCTGATCAAGCTGTTGGGGCGCCAGAGCGTTGCGCCTGCCGATTCCGGCTGGGTCTTTCGCCTGACGCCGTTTGTGATGGTCGGCGTCATGCTGACTATCGCGACCGCGCTGCCGGTGGTGACGGTTGGTTCACCGTTGCCGCAGTTGGGCGATCTGATCACCCTGATCTATCTCTTTGCGATCGCCCGCTTCTTCTTTTCTATTGCCGGTCTGGATACCGGGAGTCCGTTTACCGCGATCGGCGCAAGCCGCGAAGCGATGCTCGGCGTACTGGTGGAGCCAATCCTGCTGCTCGGCCTGTGGGTGGCGGCGCAGGTGGCCGGTTCCACGCACATCAGCAATATCACCGACACGATTTACCACTGGCCGGTAGCGCGCAGCATTCCGCTGATGCTGGCGCTGTGCGCCTGCGCGTTCGCCACCTTTATCGAGATGGGCAAACTGCCGTTCGATCTGGCGGAAGCGGAGCAGGAGTTGCAGGAAGGCCCGCTGACCGAATACAGCGGCAGCGGCTTCGCGGTGCTGAAGTGGGGCATCAGCCTGAAACAGCTGGTGGTGCTGCAAATGTTTGTCGGCGTATTCCTGCCGTGGGGACAGATGGAAACCTTCAGCGCGGGTGGGCTGCTGCTGGCGCTGGTCATTGCCATCGTCAAGCTGATCGCTGGCGTACTGGTGATTGCCCTGTTCGAAAACAGCATGGCGCGCCTGCGTTTTTGCGCCACTTCACGCGTGACCTGGGCAGGTTTTGGGTTTGCGTTTTTAGCATTCGTCTCCTTGCTGGTGGCGTGATTTAAGAGAGTTTGAGCATGTCTGAAGAAAAATTAGGTCAACAATACCTTGCGGCGCTGCACCAGGCTTTTCCGGGCGTGGTGCTGGACGAAGCCTGGCAGACCAAAGATCAGCTGACCCTCACCGTGAAGGTGAACTACCTGCCGGAAGTGGTGGAGTTTCTCTACTACAAACAGGGCGGATGGCTCTCGGTACTGTTTGGCAACGACGAACGCCAGCTGTGCGGCCACTATGCCGTTTACTACGTGCTGTCGATGGAGCAGGGGACGAAGTGCTGGATTACCGTGCGCGTTGAAGTCGATGCCAACAAACTGGAGTTCCCGTCCGTGACGCCGCGCGTGCCGGCTGCGGTGTGGGGCGAACGCGAAGTCCGCGACATGTATGGCCTGATCCCGGTCGGCCTGCCTGATGAACGCCGCCTGGTGCTGCCGGATGACTGGCCGGATGAACTCTATCCGCTGCGTAAAGACAGCATGGATTACCGTCAACGCCCGGCGCCGACCACCGATGCCGAAACCTACGAATTTATCAACGAGCTGGGTGACAAGAAAAACAACGTGGTGCCGATCGGCCCGCTGCACGTCACCTCTGATGAACCGGGCCACTTTCGTCTGTTTGTTGACGGCGAAAACATTATCGACGCCGATTACCGCCTGTTCTACGTCCATCGTGGCATGGAGAAACTGGCGGAAACCCGCATGGGTTACAACGAAGTCACCTTCCTGTCGGACCGCGTGTGCGGCATTTGCGGCTTTGCTCACAGCACCGCCTATACCACCTCCGTCGAGAATGCGATGGGCATCGTGGTGCCGGAACGCGCGCAGATGATTCGCGCCATTCTGCTGGAGGTGGAGCGTCTGCATTCGCACCTGCTGAACCTCGGTCTGGCCTGTCACTTCACCGGCTTTGACTCCGGCTTTATGCAGTTCTTCCGCGTGCGTGAAACGTCGATGAAAATGGCGGAGATCCTTACCGGGGCGCGTAAAACCTACGGTCTGAACCTGATCGGCGGGATTCGTCGCGATCTGCTGAAAGAGGACATGATCCAGACCCGTCAACTGGCGCAGCAGATGCGCCGCGAGGTGCAGGAACTGGTGGATATGCTGCTCAGCACGCCGAACATGGAGCAGCGCACCGTCGGCATTGGGCGCCTCGACCCGGAAATCGCCCGCGACTTCAGTAACGTGGGGCCGATGGTGCGCGCCAGCGGCCACGCCCGCGATACCCGCGCCGATCACCCGTTTGTCGGCTACGGGCTGCTGCCGATGGAAGTGCATAGCGAGCAGGGCTGTGACGTCATCTCCCGTCTGAAAGTGCGCATCAACGAAGTGTACACCGCGCTGAACATGATCGATTTCGGCCTGGACAACCTGCCGGGCGGCCCGCTGATGGTGGAAGGCTTTACCTATATCCCACACCGTTTTGCGCTGGGCTTTGCCGAAGCGCCGCGCGGGGATGACATCCACTGGAGCATGACCGGCGACAACCAGAAGCTGTACCGCTGGCGCTGCCGTGCGGCGACCTACGCCAACTGGCCGACCCTGCGCTATATGCTGCGCGGTAACACGGTCTCCGACGCGCCGCTGATCATCGGTAGCCTCGACCCTTGCTACTCCTGTACCGACCGCATGACCGTGGTGGATGTGCGTAAGAAGAAGAGCAAAGTCGTGCCGTACAAAGAACTTGAGCGCTACAGCATTGAGCGTAAAAACTCGCCGCTGAAATAAGGAATCGCCATGTTTACCTTTATCAAAAAAGTTATCAAAACCGGCGCGCCGACGTCGTCGTATCCGCTGGAGCCGATTGCGGTCGATAAAAACTTCCGTGGCAAACCGGAGCATAACCCGCAGCAGTGTATTGGCTGCGCAGCCTGCGTCAATGCCTGCCCGTCGAATGCGCTGACGGTTGAAACCTGCCTTGTTACCGGCGAGCTGGCCTGGCAGTTCAACCTCGGGCGCTGCATCTTTTGCGCCCGCTGCGAAGAAGTGTGCCCGACGGCGGCGATTAAACTCTCGCAGGAGTATGAGCTGGCGGTGTGGAAGAAAGCGGACTTTCTGCAACAATCCCGCTTTACGCTGTGCAATTGCCGCGTGTGCAACCGTCCTTTCGCGGTGCAGAAAGAGATTGATTACGCCATCGCGCTGCTGAAACACAATGGCGACAGCCGCGCGGAATATCACCGTGAAAGCTTTGAGACCTGCCCGGACTGCAAGCGTCAGAAATGCCTGGTGCCGTCCGACCGTATTGAACTGACTCGCCATATGAAAGAGGCCAGCTGATGAGCAATTTATTAGGCCCACGCGACGCCAACGGCATTCCGCTGCCGATGACGG
The DNA here is from genome assembly GCF_005406305.1 of Citrobacter sp. TBCP-5362. Classification (NCBI taxonomy): domain Bacteria; kingdom Pseudomonadati; phylum Pseudomonadota; class Gammaproteobacteria; order Enterobacterales; family Enterobacteriaceae; genus Citrobacter; species Citrobacter sp. TBCP-5362. Next base: position 989,986 of record NZ_CP040234.1, read on the forward strand.
TGGATGAATCCATCGCCAGCATGAAGGCGTCTTTGCTGAAAAACATTAAGCGTTCGGCGTATGTCTACCGCGTGGACTGCGGTGGCTGCAACGGCTGCGAAATCGAAATTTTTGCCACCCTTTCTCCGCTGTTTGACGCTGAACGTTTTGGCATCAAGGTCGTCCCGTCGCCGCGTCATGCGGATATTCTGCTGTTCACCGGGGCGGTGACGCGCGCGATGCGTTCTCCGGCGCTGCGCGCCTGGCAGTCCGCGCCGGACCCAAAAATCTGTATCTCTTACGGCGCCTGCGGCAACAGCGGCGGTATCTTCCACGACCTGTACTGCGTCTGGGGCGGCACCGACAAAATCGTACCGGTGGATGTCTACATTCCGGGCTGCCCGCCGACGCCTGCGGCAACGTTGTACGGTTTTGCGATGGCGCTGGGTTTGCTGGAACAGAAAATTCACGCCCGCGCGCCGGGTGAACTGGACGAGCAGGCGGCAGAGATTCTGCATCCCGACATGGTGCAGCCGCTGCGCGTGAAGGTGGATCGCGCGGCGCGTCGTCTGGCGGGTTATCGCTATGGCCGTCAGATCGCCGATGATTACCTGACCCAACTGGGACAGGGTGAACATCAGGTGGCGCGCTGGCTGGAAGCGGAAAACGATCCGCGTCTGACCGAGATCGTCACTCACCTGAATCATGTGGTTGAAGAGGCGCGTATCCGATGAGTGAAACGGTGGTGTTCAGTCAACTGAGCCGTAAGTTTATTGATGAGAACGATGCGACGCCCGCCGAGGCGCAGCAGGTTGTCTATTACAGCCTGGCGATTGGCCACCACCTTGGGGTCATCGACTGCCTGGAAGCGGCGTTAACCTGCCCGTGGGAGGATTATCTGGCGTGGATCGCGACTCTGGAAGAGGGAAGCGAGGCCAGACGTAAAATGGAAGGCGTGCCAAAGTACGGCGAGATCGTCATCGATTTTAACCATGTGCAAATGCTGGCGCGCGCTTTCGACAGCGCGCTCGCTGCGCAAAGCCCGCAACAACAGGCGTGGAGCAAGCTGATGCTGAGTATGCTCCACGATATTCATCAGGAAAGCGCCATCTATCTGATGGTGAGGAGACACCGTGACTGACGTTTTATTGTGCGTCGGCAACAGTATGATGGGCGATGACGGCGCCGGGCCGCTGCTGGCCGAAATGTGCGCCGCGCAGCCTAAAGGCAACTGGGTTGTTATTGACGGCGGCAGCGCGCCGGAGAACGATATTGTCGCGATCCGCGAACTGCGCCCGGATCGTCTGCTGATTGTCGATGCGACCGACATGGGGCTGAATCCGGGCGAGATCCGCATCATCGACCCGGATGACATCGCCGAAATGTTTATGATGACCACCCACAATATGCCGTTGAATTACCTGGTGGATCAGCTGAAAGAGGACGTTGGCGACGTGATTTTCCTCGGCATCCAGCCGGATATCGTTGGCTTTTATTATCCGATGACGCAAGCGATTAAAGACGCGGTTGAGGTAGTTTATCAGCGTCTTGAAGGGTGGCAGGGGAATGGTGGATTTGAGCAGTTGATTGCTGAGGGCGAGGAGTAGGCGTCGTTTGTGATGCCGGATGGCGCTAACGCTTATCCGGCCTACATACGGCGCATTTCTTGTAGGCCGGGTAAGGCGAAGCCGCCACCCGGCAAAACGGGCTACGCCAGATCTTCCCCGTTACTCGCAATCACTTTCTTGTACCACCAGAATGATTTTTTGCGGGTACGCGCCAGCGTGCCGTTGCCAGCGTCGTCACGGTCGACATACACAAACCCGTAGCGTTTGCTCATTTCGCCTGTCGAGGCGGACACCAGATCGATGCAGCCCCAGGTGGTGTAACCCATCAGCGGCACGCCGTCTTCAATGGCGTCGGCCATCGCCCGAATATGCTCACGCAGGTAGCGGATGCGGTAATCATCATGGATCTCACCTTTCGCGTCCGGCTCATCTTTCGCGCCGAGGCCGTTTTCCACCAGAAACAGCGGCTTCTGGTAGCGGTCATACATCATATTCATGGTGATGCGCAGACCAAGCGGGTCAATCCCCCAGCCCCATTCGCTGACGTCAAGGTGCGGATTGCGCAGCGATTTCACCACGTTGGCGGCGTTGGTGTTATTAGCGTTCATCTCCGCTGAAGCGCAGCGTGACGCGTAGTAGCTAAACGAGACGAAATCGACGGTGTTCTTCAGGATAGCGTCGTCTTCCGGGGCTTTTTCAATCACCACGCCTTTCTCGCGAAAGACGCGGGCGGAATAGGCCGGGTAAGCGCCGCGCGCCTGCACATCGATAAAGAACAGGTTTTCGCGGTCTTTCTCCAGCGCGGTCCAGACGTCCTGCGGTTTACAGGAGTACGGATAAAAATTGCCGCCCGCCAGCATACAGCCGACCTGGTTTTGCGGGTTGACCTCATGGGCGATTTGGGTCGCCAGCGCGCTGGCAATCAGCTCGTGATGCGCGGCCTGATACTTCACCTGATCCTGATTTTCACCTTCCTCAAACACCAGGCCCGCGCCGGAGAATGGGCTGTGCAGCATGATGTTGATTTCGTTGAACGTCAGCCAGTATTTCACCAGACCGTCAAAGGCTTCAAAGCAGGTTCGCGCGTAGCGGGTAAAGAATTCCACCATTTTGCGATTGCGCCAGGAGCCGTACTCCGTCACCAGGTGCATCGGCACATCGAAGTGGCACAGCGTGACCAGCGGCTCAATACCGTACTTTTTACACTCTTCAAACACCGCGCGATAAAACGCGATGCCTTCTTCGTTCGGCGTCAGCTCATCGCCGTCAGGGTAGAGACGGCTCCAGGCGATCGAGGTGCGAAACACCGTGAAGCCCATCTCCGCCATCAGGGCGATATCGTCTTTATAGCGATGGTAAAAATCAATCGCGTCATGGCCTGGATAAAATTCGTCATCCCGCAGTTGAAAGCGTTTCTCCAGCCCCAGTTTTACCGGCATCCGGTGCTCGCCGTGCGGGATCATATCGACGGTGCTCAGCCCTTTGCCGCCTTCCCGGTATGCCCCTTCAGACTGGTTGGCGGCCAGTGCGCCGCCCCATAAAAATCCTTGCGGAAATACAGACATAGTCATCCTCAATATGCGCCAGTCAGATGCTGGCTTCTTTTGCAGTAGTCGGTTGCGTGGCCTGGTTTTTTCTTGCCTGCGCGGCTGCGTCTTCCACGGGGATATCTTCAAAACCGAGGATCAGCGTCAGAACAAAAGAGAGCACCACGGCCAGCGCCATCACGCCAAACACCCAGGCGATGGTCATCGGGTTTGCCGGGTCGAAGAACTGGACGCTGGTGAACAGGCCAGGCGCCGCCATCGAGTGGCTGGCAAGCCCCGCCATACCTGCCACCGCGCCGCAGATAAAACCGCTGATCAGGCTCGCAATCAGCGGACGCTTCAGACGTACCGCCACGCCGTACAGCGCTGGTTCGGAGATCCCCGCCATAATTGCGGAAGCGGCGGCGGCAAGCGCCGTCTGGCGCAGTTCCGGGTTTTTGGTTTTCCATGCGACGGCCAGAGAGGAGCCGCCCAGCGACAGGTTAGCGCCAATTTCAGACGGCATGACCATGCCTTCTTTGCCGGTTTCAGCAATGGTCTGGATGATGGTTGGGGTAAAGACGCGGTGCATCCCGGTCATGACCAGCAGCGGCCACAGCGCGCCCATGATGGCGACGGAAAGCCAGCCCAGATAGCCGTGAATGGTGTAAACCAGCGCGGAGATGGCGCTACCGATCCAGATCCCGATTGGGCCGATTAAAACAATGGCGAGCGGGGCGGCGATCAGGACGATCAGCATTGGTTTCAGGAAGTTTTTCGTGACGGCCGGGGTAATGCGATCCACCCAGCGTTCGATGTATGAAAGACACCATGTCATCACCAGCGCCGGGATCACCGTGTAGGTGTATTTCACCGCCGTCACCGGGATCAGGGCAAATTCAACGTGTTCACCTTCGGCGGCTTTCGCCATCAGGTCGATAAAACTCGGGTGAACCAGCACACCTGCGATGGCAATCGCCAGCGACATGTTCGTTTTGAACTTGATTGCCGCTGACGCCGCCACCATCAGCGGCAGGAAGAAGAACGCGCCGTCGCCAATCACCGTCAGGATGGTCAGCGTGGAGGCGCCTTTTTCCAGCAGCCCCGTCATTTCGAGGATCATGGCCAGCAGTTTCAGCATCGATCCGCCGATAATCGCCGGGATCAGCGGGGACATGGTACCGATCAGCGCGTCAAGTATCCCCGCGCCGATGCGTTTAAAGGTGAGTTTAGGTTTGCCGACGGGCGCTGCGGGCTGCATATCGGTCGGCAGCAGACTGACGACTTCGCGATACGCCTGTGAAACGGTGTTGCCGATAATCACCTGACACTGGTTGTCGCTGCGAACCACGCCGAGAACGCCGCTGAGGGTTTTCAACGTCGCGCTGTCGACCTGCGCGTCATCTTTGAGAACGAAACGCAGACGCGTCATGCAGTGTGTCACGGCGGTGATGTTATCCACACCGCCCAGCGCCGTCACCACGGAGCGCGCCAGTGCCGCATAATTCTTAGACATCGGATTTTATCCTGTTTTATCAATAGGGTAGTTTTATCGTCTTACGCCTTTTCGCTAAAAAAACGTGGGCAATGAAACGCAAAATAGGAAACCGGTTCCACAAAATCATGAATAGTTTCACTGAATGACACAAGATCACAATTTGATCATTTTTTATAATTGTGAGAATGATCACTTGTTGTTTTGGGCGGTGATTTACCATCAAGGACAACAACGGTACGGTGAAGTACACTGCGTGTCATTGAGTGCTAATGGATGAGTAATATGACGACGATGCTGGAGGTGGCGAAGCGCGCCGGGGTGTCGAAAGCGACGGTTTCCCGGGTGCTTTCAGGTAACGGCTACGTCAGCCAGGAGACCAAAGACCGCGTGTTTCAGGCCATTGAAGAGAGCGGCTATCGACCCAATTTGTTAGCGCGCAGTCTGGCGGCGAAGAAAACGCAGACCCTCGGTCTGGTGGTGACGAACACCCTTTACCACGGCGTTTATTTTAGCGAGCTGCTGTTTCATACGGCGCGGATGGCAGAGGATAAGGGGCGTCAGCTTCTGCTCGCGGACGGCAAACACAGCGCGGAAGAAGAGCGTCAGGCGATTCAGTATCTGCTCGATCTGCGCTGCGACGCCATTATGATTTATCCCCGTTTTCTCAGCGTGGATGAGATTGACGACATTATCGACTCACACGCCCAGCCCATTATGGTGCTTAACCGTCGGCTGCGAAGAAACAGCAGCCACTGCGTTTATTGCGACCAGAAGCAGACCAGTTTTAACGCGGTGGAACAGTTGATCGCCGGGGGGCATCGCGAGATTGCGTTTATCACCGGTTCGATGGATTCCCCTACCGGCGTGGAGCGTCTCTCAGGGTATAAAGACGCATTGACGCGACACGGCATCGCTATCAATAACGAATTGATTGTCAACGGAAAGTGGACGCCCGCCAGCGGTGCTGAAGGGGTGGATACGCTCCTGGCGCGCAAGGTGAGTTTTACCGCGCTGGTAGCCAGTAATGACGATATGGCGATTGGCGCCATCAAACAGTTACACGAGCGTGGCATGAGCGTGCCTGCGCAGACCTCGGTCATCGGATTCGACGACATCGCGATGGCGCCCTATACCATCCCGGCGCTTTCCAGCGTTAAAATTCCGGTCACGGAGATGATTCAGGAGACGATTGGACGTCTTATCTTCATGCTGGACGGCGGTGAATTTACGCCGCCAAAAACCTTTACCGGTGCGCTGATCCTGCGCGATTCGGCAGCGCCGCTGCCTGCCCGCTGATCCCGCTTTACATTGTCATTTGTCATCGTCATTCGTGACGATGACAGTGCCTGGTCACAACGTCATCATCAAATATCAAGCAATAACAATCAGTTAAAAACTGGCACGATTTATGAATGTTTCGGCACATAATCTGTCATTGCTGGAGAATTTGATGAACCGTTTCATCATTGCCGACGCCAATAAATGCATTGGTTGCCGTACCTGTGAAGTGGCCTGTGTGGTGTCTCATCAGGAAAACCAGGACTGCGCGTCGCTGACCCCTGAAACTTTCTTACCCCGCATCCATGTGATCAAAGGTGTGAATGTCTCCACGGCGACGCTGTGCCGCCAGTGTGAAGACGCGCCGTGCGCCAACGTCTGCCCGAACGGCGCCATCAGCCGTGATAAAGGTTTCGTACATGTGATGCAGGAGCGTTGCATTGGCTGTAAAACCTGCGTGGTCGCTTGCCCATACGGCGCGATGGAAGTGGTTGTGCGTCCGGTGATTCGCAACAGCGGCGCGGGCCTGAATGTCCGGGCGGAAAAAGCGGAGGCCAACAAATGCGACCTTTGCCACCACCGCGAGGCCGGCCCTGCCTGTATGGAAGCCTGTCCGACCCACGCGCTGATTTGCGTCGATCGCAACAAACTTGAACAACTGAGCGCGGAAAAACGTCGCCGTGCGGCGCTGGACTCCTCCGCGTCTTTGCTTTTCTGATTTCTGAAAAACCGCGTAAAATACGGTGGTATTCATGCCGGATGGCGGCCTTGCCTTATCCGGCCTACTGTTCGTATCCCCGTAGGCCTGATAAGCGTAGCGCCATCAGGCAAACCGGGATAGATGACTGCGGGAACGACTTCATGACAATAAACAACCACTCCGGCGTACAGCTGCGTATTCGTGGCAAGGTACAGGGCGTCGGATTTCGCCCCTACGTCTGGCAACTGGCGCAGCGGTTACAACTGCATGGCGACGTGTGTAACGACGGTGACGGTGTGGTTGTGCGCTTACAGGAAGATCCGGCGGAGTTTATTGTGCAGTTACATCAACATTGCCCGCCGCTGGCCCGTATTGACAGCGTCGAGAGCGAGCCGTTTGCCTGGTCTCAACTGCCTGCCGATTTCTCCATTCGCCAGAGCGCGGGCGGAACGATGAATACGCAAATTGTGCCCGATGCGGCCACATGCCCGGCCTGTCTCGCCGAAATGAATACGCCCGGCGAGCGGCGCTACCGTTACCCTTTTATCAACTGCACCCACTGCGGCCCGCGTTTTACGATCATTCGTGCGATGCCTTACGACCGTCCGTTTACCGTGATGGCATCGTTTCCGTTGTGCAGGAAGTGTGCGACGGAATACCGCGATCCGTACGACCGCCGTTTCCACGCCCAACCTGTTGCCTGCCCGGCCTGCGGCCCGCATCTGGCGTGGCGCTCTGGCAGCGCGCGGGCGGAAAAAGACGCTGCGCTACAGGCTGCCGTCGCGATGTTAAAAGCGGGGGGCATTGTCGCCATCAAAGGTATTGGCGGCTTTCATCTGGCCTGCGATGCGCAAAACGATGAGGCGGTGGCGATGCTGCGGGCGCGTAAACACCGCCCTGCGAAACCGCTGGCGGTAATGTTGCCGGATGCGGAAGGCTTGCCGGATGCGGCGCGCCGACTGCTGACTACGCCGGCCGCCCCCATCGTACTGGTGGATAAACAGCATGTCGCGTCGCTGTGCGAGGGGATTGCGCCGGGGCTGGCGGAAGTGGGGGTAATGCTGCCCGCGAATCCGCTCCAGCATCTGCTTTTACAGGCGCTGAATTGTCCGCTGGTGATGACCTCCGGCAACCTTAGCGGTAAACCGCCGGCCATCACTAACCAACAGGCGCTGGACGACCTGAAGGCGATCGCCGACGGTTTTCTGTTGCACAACCGCGATATCGTGCAGCGAATGGATGACTCGGTCGTGCGTGACAGCGGCGAAATGCTACGCCGTTCGCGGGGCTATGTGCCGGATGCGATCGCGCTGCCGCCGGGATTTCACGATGTGCCGCCGATGCTCTGTCTGGGCGCCGATCTGAAAAATACCTTCTGTCTGGTGCGCGGCGAGCAGGCGGTGGTAAGCCAGCATCTGGGGGATCTCAGCGATGACGGCATTCAAACGCAGTGGCGTGACGCGCTGCGTTTGATTCAGAACATTTACGATTTTACGCCGCAACGCGTTGTCTGCGACGCGCATCCGGGCTACGTTTCCAGCCAGTGGGCCAGCGAGATGACGCTTCCGACCGAAACGGTATTGCACCACCATGCGCATGCGGCGGCATGCATGGTCGAACACGGCTGGCCGTTGAACGGAGGCGATGTGATTGCCCTGACGCTCGACGGCATCGGTATGGGAGAGGGCGGCGCGCTGTGGGGCGGAGAGTGTTTACGCGTTAATTACCGTGAATGCGAGCATCTTGGCGGCCTGCCCGCCGTCGCGCTGGCGGGCGGCGATCTCGCCGCGAAGCAGCCCTGGCGCAACCTGCTGGCGCAGTGTCTGCGCTTTGTTCCTGACTGGCGGGACTATCCAGAAACGGCTGCGTTGCAACAACAGCAGTGGAACGTGCTGGCGCGGGCCATTGAGCGCGGAATCAACGCCCCGCTGGCGTCGTCGTGCGGACGCCTGTTCGATGCCGTCGCCGCCGCATCAGGCTGCGCGCCTGACACACTCAGTTATGAAGGAGAAGCGGCCTGTGCGCTGGAGGCGCTGGCTTCGCGATGCAATCGCGTTGAACATCCGGTGACGATGCCGGTTAAAAACAACCAGCTGGATTTAGCCACGTTCTGGCGGCAGTGGCTGAACTGGCAGGCCGCTCCCGAGGAGCGGGCGTGGGCCTTTCACGACGCGCTGGCGCATGGGTTCGCCACGCTGCTGCGTCAGGAAGCGACCGCACGCGGGATCACCACGCTGGTATTCGGCGGCGGTGTGCTGCATAACCGCTTGCTGTGCAGGCGTCTGGCGTTCTGTCTTGCTGATTTTACCTTACTGTTCCCACAGCGTTTACCGGCCGGGGATGGGGGAGTGTCGTTAGGGCAGGGAGCGATCGCCGCAGCGCGCGAGCTGGCGCAAAAATAAAAAAAAGCCCCGGGACTGGCGGGGCGAAACGTGTCGGGGCATACCGACAAGCAGCAGCGCACTTCCGTGTGCGTGAGGTTAATAAATCAGTGGCAGTATCGCCGGATGGCGACGTACAAACAGGCGCTTCCCGTAGGCCGGATCAGGCGTTTACGCCGCCATCCGGCAAAGATGTTCGAACATTGCCTGATGGCGCTGCGCTTATCAGGCCTACGGCGTCATGATTTGCAGGTCAGCCGCCATCCGGCACAATGAACTTACGCGGGCAGCGTTTTCAGCAGCGCAAAGGCCTCCTTCATGCGGTCTTCGCTCACCACAAAGGCGCAAAGCTGACCTTCGGTATTCATGCCTCGGGCGACCATCCCTTCGGACTCCGCCGCAATGTGCCAGTTCAGGTCGCAACGCTGGGTTTCGCCTGCAAGATGTAACGGCAATTCCGGCGTTTTGATTTTCACCAGCATGGCGGGCAGCTTCAGCGGCGCGTTCCCGCCGAGCAGATTTTTCGCCAGATACATGGCGCTTAACTGAATCGGTTGCAGGAAAGGCAGAACCTGACCGTTAATTTCCGCGCAGTCTCCCAGCGCATAAATATCCGGGTGGCTGGTTTGCAGATAGCTGTCAACGCAGACGCCACGGTTGATGGTCAACCCGGCACGGCGCGCCAGCGCGGTTTCCGGGCGCAGGCCGGTCGCGGCGATGACCGCATCCACCTCTACCTGACGATCGCGATCCAGCGTGGCGCGAATACCGGTAGCGGTTTTCTCCAGACCCTGCAACTGCGATTTCAGCAGCAGATGTACGCCCATATCGGTCAGACGATGCTGCAAGCGGCTGCTCACTTCCGGCGGCATCAGCGAGGCCAGAATGCTGGCGGCATTGTCAATCAGCGTGACGGCTTTACCCGCACGGCAGAAATCCATTGCCAGCTCGCTACCAATCAGACCGCCGCCGACGATCAGTACGCGCTGCGCGTCACGCAGTTGCGTTTCGCAGGCGCGATACTCCTGCTGGCTGTTCAGTGTGAGCATTAACTCACGCCCGGCAACCGGCGGAACAAAGGCTGATGCCCCTGTCGCCAGCACCAGTTTGTCGAACTGCCATTGCTTGTCCTGGCTTTTTACCACATGGGCGTCGGCATCAATGTCCGTAATCCAGGTGTGTGGGAACAGACGCAGATTAAACTGTTCGGCAAACTCCCCCGCCGACTGGCGGGTGAGGTCGTCGGCGCGCTGCGCCTGGCTGATGACGTGACTGAGGTCGGGTTTGTTGTACTCGTCCATACTGTCAGCGGCAATCAGGGTCAGCGCTACGGTCGCGTCCTGTTTACGGATGTTTTTGACTAACTGGCGGGCGGCGAAGCCCGAACCAATAATGACAATTCCCCGGCTCATTTTGCCTCCGTTGCCAACACATCAAAGACGTCTTTACCTAATGAACATTCCGGGCACAGGAAGTTATCCGGTACGTCGCTCCACGGCGTACCCGGCGCGACATCCTGCAACGGCTCACCTTTTGCAGGGTCGTAAATCCACTGGCACACGCTGCACTGCATGCTTGGGCCGAGGTCAGCCGCAGCGGCGGCGGCACAGGCGCACTCTTCTTCCTGGGTTGTCGCTTTCACATTTGTTTCCGGCAGCGGAGCGAGCGCCCACTGACGGGCAATATCGCGGCCGTGCTGGCGGCAAAGTTCCAGGGCATCAATATCAGGACGCCATTTCGCTTTCAGACTCAGTGACATCTCGAAGCCGGCATCTTGCAGACGGGTGGACAGACGGTCTACCGCGCCGCCGCTCCAGCCGTGGGAACCGAAAGCGCTGGCGCGTTTGTTACGAAAGCGCAGGCCAGTCATCTCTTCAACGAGACCGGCGATTTTCGGCATCATCACGTTGTTCATCGTAGAAGTACCGACCAGCACGCCTTTGGAACGGAACACGTTGGTCAGAATTTCGTTTTTATCGCTGCGTGCGACGTTAAAGATTTTCACCGCCACGTTCGGGTCAACTTCGTTGATGCCTTGCGCAATCGCGTCGGCCATCATGCGGGTGTTGTTGGACATGGTGTCGTAGAAAATGGTGATGCGATCTTCCTGATAATCCGCCGCCCATTTCAGATACAGTTCAACGATCTGGGTTGGGTTGTCGCGCCATACCACGCCGTGAGAGGTGGCAATCATATCTACCGGCAGGTTGAAGCCGAGGATTTCGGTGATTTTTGGCGTAACCAGACGGCTGAACGGCGTCAGGATGTTGGCGTAGTAACGCTGGCACTGCTCGAACAGCTCGGTCTGATCGACTTCATCGTTGAACAGACGTTCGTCACAGTAGTGCTGACCAAAGGCGTCGTTACTGAACAGTACCGCGTCGCCCGTCATGTAGGTCATCATGCTGTCCGGCCAGTGCAGCATCGGGGTTTCAACAAAAATCAGCTGCTTGCCGTTGCCGATATCCAGCGTGTCGCCTGTTTTTACGACGTTAAAGTTCCATTCCGGGTGATGGTGGTGACCGGTAATGGAGTCAATGGCGTTTGCGGTGCAGTAGATCGGCGTATCCGGGATTTGCGCCATCAGTTCGGTCAGCGCGCCCGCGTGGTCTTCTTCCGCATGGTTAATAATGATGTAATCAATGTCGGCCAGGTCGATTTCGCTACGCAGGTTTTGCACGAATTCGCGGCTGAATTTATGGTCTACGGTATCGATCAGAACATTTTTTTCTTCACGGATGAGATAGCTGTTGTAGCTGCTGCCGCGCAGCGTTTTATATTCGGTCCCGTGAAAATCACGAACTTCCCAGTCACGTTGGCCAACCCAATGAATGTTATTTTTAACCAGAATAGACATAGCAACCTCAGTAAATACAGTTTTTTTAAGAAAGATGTATTGCTAATAGCAGGATGCGTGCCAACTTTTTAACTGATTGATTTTAAATAATTAAAAAATTTATACTCATAAAATGGTAGTCAAAAAGACTATTAAATTAATTGTCAATATGACACTATTGATTGTCAAAATGACAATGAGGTAGCCATGAGCTTTTCAGTTGATGTCCTGGCGGGCATCGCCATTGAATTACAAAGTGGTATCGGGCATCAGGACCGCTTTCAGCGCCTGATCACCACGCTGCGTCAGGTGCTGGAGTGCGATGCGTCGGCGCTGCTGCGCTATGAGGGGCGGCAGTTTATTCCGCTGGCGATCGACGGCCTGGCGCAGGATGTACTGGGCAGGCGCTTCACTCTGGAAGGGCATCCGCGACTGGAAGCCATTGCCCGTGCCGGGGATGTGGTGCGTTTTCCAGCCGACAGCGACCTGCCGGACCCGTATGACGGGCTGATCCCGGATCAGGAGAGCCTGAAGGTACACGCCTGTATCGGGCTGCCGCTGTTCGCCGGGCAAACCCTGATTGGCGCACTCACGCTTGACGGCATGGAACCCGATCAGTTTGATGTTTTCAGCGATGAAGAGCTGCGGCTCATCGCAGCGCTGGCGGCGGGGGCGCTGAGCAATGCGCTGCTTATTGAGCAATTAGAAAGCCAGAATATGTTGCCGGGGTCTTCCGCCTCTTTCGAACAGGTGAAAGAAACGCAGATGATCGGCCTGTCGCCAAATATGATGCAGTTGAAAAAAGAGATTGAGATTGTAGCGGGGTCGGATCTCAACGTGCTGATCAGCGGCGAAACGGGAACCGGGAAAGAGCTGGTGGCGAAAGCGATTCATGAAGGCTCGCCACGGGCGGTGAACCCGCTGGTGTATCTGAACTGCGCCGCGCTGCCGGAAAGCGTGGCGGAGAGCGAGCTTTTCGGCCACGTCAAAGGGGCGTTTACCGGGGCAATCAGCAACCGTAGCGGTAAGTTCGAAATGGCCGATAACGGCACGCTGTTTCTTGATGAGATTGGCGAGCTGTCGCTGGCGTTGCAGGCGAAACTGCTGCGCGTTTTGCAGTATGGCGATATTCAACGCGTCGGGGACGATCGCAGCCTGCGCGTCGACGTACGCGTGCTGGCGGCGACTAACCGCGACTTACGTGAAGAGGTGCTGGCCGGGCGTTTTCGCGCCGACCTGTTCCACCGTTTGAGCGTGTTCCCGCTCTCCGTGCCGCCGCTGCGTGAGCGTGGTGAGGATGTGGTCTTGCTGGCCGGGTATTTTTGCGAACAGTGCCGCCTGCGGCTGGGGCTTTCCCGCGTGGTGCTGAGCCCGGGGGCGCGTAGCCACCTGCTGAGCTATGGCTGGCCGGGGAACGTTCGCGAGCTGGAACATGCGATCCACCGTGCGGTGGTTCTGGCAAGAGCGACCCGGGCGGGGGATGAGGTGGTGCTGGAAGCGCAGCATTTTGCCTTACAGGAGGAGGTTTCTCCCGCTCTGCCTGACGACAGTACGCCGACGTTACCGGCAAATCACAATCTGCGCGACGCGACCGAGGCTTTCCAGCGGGAGATGATTCGCCGTGCGTTAGCGCAAAATAACCACAACTGGGCCGCCTGCGCGCGGGCGCTGGAGACAGACGTCGCCAACCTGCATCGGCTGGCGAAGCGTCTGGGGCTGAAAAGTTAGATGATGCCTGCCTGGTAGAAATCTTGCAGGTTGATTGCGCCGGCGAGTTTACCGTTTTCATCCACCACCGGCGCGGCGGTGATCTTGCGCTTCATCAGAAGTTCTTTGGCATCGATGGCGCGGCTCTGCTCCTGCAACGTAATGCCGTTGTGGGTCATCGCTTCGCTGACCGGCGTAGCCAGCGTGCCGCCGCCAACCAGCCAGCGGCGCAGGTCGCCGTCGGTAAAGACGCCTTTCACAACGCGCTGCGCGTCGCATACCGCAACCAGACCTAACCCGGTACGGCTCAGCTCCAGCATGGCGTCCATCACGCTGGTGGTGAGCTGAACCTGCGGCACCGCATCGTCACGGCGCATCAGGTGATGGACTTTGTTGAGCAGACGCGCGCCCAGCGCCCCGGCAGGGTGTGAACGGGCGAAATCCTCTTCATTGAAACCGCGCGCCTGCATCACCGCCATAGCCAGCGCGTCGCCCATCATCAGGGTGTTGACGGTGCTGGAGGTCGGCGCCAGGTGCATCGGGCAGGCTTCGCGCTCAACGGAGATATCCAGCACAGCCTTTGCCGCCAGACCCAGCGGGGAGGTTGGCTTTCCGGTCATCGCCAGCAGGGTTATCGATTTATCTTCCAGGCGCGGAATAATGAGATCCAGCTCTTTCGCACCGCCGGAATAGGAGATGAACAGCATCACGTCCCGGCTTTCGATCATGCCGAGATCGCCATGTAACGCTTCTGCCGGGTGGACAAAGAACGCGGGCGTTCCTGTACTGGCGAGAGTCGCGGCGATTTTTTTGCCGATATGGCCTGACTTGCCAATACCGGAGACAATCACTTTGCCTTCGCAGTGGAGGATCGTATTGGCGGCACGGACAAAATCATCGCCCAGGCGTTCCGGCAGACGGCTTGCTTCCTGTAACTCCAGCAGTAATGTCTGGCGACCCGCGTTCAGTAATGCATCACTCATTGGTTTCTCCGGTTATGATCACTTCAATCCCTTTTGCTTCCAGCGCCTGACGAAACGCGGGGTCGATACCCGCGTCGGTAACCAGTTTGTCGACGCTTTCCAGACTGCACACAACGTTGGGGCTTTTACGCCCAAATTTTGAGGAGTCCGCCATCAGAATCACTTCGCGTGCGGCATTGCACATCGCTTTGCTGACGGTATAGACCTCATTAAAGGTGGTCACTCCGGCATTGAGATCGATGCCGTCGGTGCCCATGAACAGTTTATCAAAACTGAACTGCTCAAAGGCGTTTTCTGCCAGCTGACCGTGAAATGACGCAGATTTTTTGCGGAATGTGCCGCCGGGCATCAGGATGGTCTGCTCGTTGTCCAGCTCCGAAAGGGCGTTAACAATGTGCAGGCTGTTGGTCATGACGGTGATATTGCTAAAGCGGGTAAGCATCGGCACCATCTGCAACACGGTGCTTCCGGCATCAAGGATGATGGAGTCGCCATCGTGGATAAACTGGACAGCCGCTTGTGCGATCAACGCCTTTTTATGGGTGTTGATCAGCGTTTTGTGATCGATAGGCGGGTCGGATTCATCTTTATTCAACACCACGCCGCCATACGTGCGAATAACGGTTCCGGCATTTTCCAGAATGACCAGGTCTTTGCGAATGGTGGTGCCCGTGGTGTCAAAGTACTGGGCCAACTCCTCAACCGAGCATTTTCCCTGCTTTTGCAGATGCTCCAGAATAGCAGCCTGACGCTGACGTGGTTTCATAGGCGTAATTACCCTGACTGATGTATAAGTTGTGAAATGATAATTTCGCAAGCAATTAGCATTCACAACGAAATTACCCATGTTTCAGTTTAAGCGCTAATGATAGTGCATTCTGTGAGAGCGAATCATGGGGAAAGATCACATCAGGCTGTAATTCATCAAGATGTTTGCCCTGTATTGCGGGAATTTTAACCGGTCGGGCAAAGACGGTGAGACCTTTCATGAATAAGGTATCCGTAACGCGCTGCTGGTCATCCAGAGCGATGGCGACCACCACTCGCGGTTTAAAGCGTCCGCCGGAGCGCCCGACGCCCACTCGCCCTCGTTGGCAAAGTTTGTCAAACGCCCGGTTAAAGCGGGAGATTTGCCAGCCGCCCAGCGCCAGTTGCGCACACCAGGCGATAACGGCGACGGTGATCAGTGCGGAAACCATAATGCGCTCCTTTGATTTTGCCGGATGGCGGCTGTGCCTTATCCGGCCTACATAATATTCGTAGGCCCGGTAAGCGCAGCGCCACCGGGCAATCATACCTCTTAAAACATCACCTGACCGCCGGTTACATTGATGGACTGTCCGGTGCAGTACGACGCCTTCGCGCTGGCGTAAAACAGCAGCATGTCCAGTACGTCCTGATAATCGCAGCCGCGTTTTAACGGAACTTTGTCGATGTAATACTGCTCCACTTCGTCCGGCTTGATGCCAAGCTTGGCGGCGTATTGCGGCAGCAGCGACTGGAACATCGGTGATTTCAGCAGGTTGCCAAGCATCAGCGAATGCACGGTAATGCCGTATTCTGCCAGATCCAGCGCCAGCGACTGGGTTAAGCCCACGCCGCCGAACTTCGCCGCGCTATAGCCGGAGTTGTGTTTACTGCCCACTTTCCCGGACTTGGAGTTGATCTGGATAATGCGTCCCTGAATGCCGTCGCGGATCATCAGGCGGGAGAATTCGCGAGCGCAAAGGAAATACCCCACCAGATTCACCTGTAGCGAGCGGTCGAAATCGCCGAGTTGAAAATCGCTGATAAACGCCGCTTTGGCGATGCCCGCGCTGTAGACCAGCAGATCAACCCGGCCAAAAATTTCATCGACTCCGCGAGAGAGCGCCAGAACGCTCTGCTCGCTGGTGGCATCGGCGCCAAAACCGTACGCCATGCCTTCGCCAAACGCGGCGTTAATCTCCTGCGCCACATTTGCGGCTTTATCACTCTGAATATCGACAACGGCGACGCGATAACCAACCTCTGCAAGCCCACGGCAGAGGAAGGCCCCCAGGGTCTGGCCTCCACCAATGACAACGGCAACCTGATTCATTTTTCTCTCCTTAAACCTTAAGCCACAAACTTCAAAATACAGCCCGGCGCGATGTCGTCCGGTACTGGCCCCGCAACGTGTACGGTGCCGGGAAATTCCGCCTCGTTCAGCCCGTCGAAGCGCAGGGTGATATGCCCCAGTTCACGCAGATTCTGCTCGGCCACGCTGCCCACAGCAGTCACCGGATAGCGATGCTCACCCAGCTGAAACTGTGCGCCGGGTTGCAGCGTGCCGTTCAGCTCGCCGTGGCAGTGGATAAAGCAAAACGCTTCGATATCCGCCGGCGCGCCTTCACGAAAGGTAATCAGCATCCTGTCGCAGAGCGCGTCCGGCGCGCTCTCGCCGATACGGGTGATGGTGGTCTGGTAAATCACGGTCATCTCTGAACCTCTTATTGATAAATAAAGCCGGAAACAAACCAGGCGATGAGAACGGTAGGCGCGCCGGTCAGGAAGCGGCTCACCAGCACGGAAGGCACGCCGACGCGAACGGTGTCCTGGCGGGCCTCCGCCAGCGATAAACCGACCGGAATAAAGTCGCACGCGGCCTGAGCGTTAATCGCGAACAGCGCGGGCAGCGCCAGATGGGGAGGGATATTACCCAGACCAATCTGCACGCCAATCAGCACCCCGATAACCTGGGCGATCACCGCGCCAGGGCCGAGGAAGGGCGACAGCAGCGGGAATGAACAGATGAGCGCCAGCGTGACCAGCCCCAGCGGATGGCTGGCAAGCGGCGCCAGGCCGTGAGCGATCCAGTCGCCGAGACCGGAGGCCATAATGATGCCGATCAGCGCCGAGACGAACGCCATAAACGGCAGAATGGTTTTCAGCACCGTATCGATGGTGTCGCGCCCGGACTGGAACAGCACCGCTACCGCTGAGCCCATCCCCATACCGACTTTCGCCAAGAGGCCATCGCTCTGTTCGGTGATTTTTTTGCTGGCGTCGTAATCGCGGCCCGCAGGCGAGGCGACAGGCTGCGCGTTTGCAGGCGCCTCGCCGCTCAGCGTGATGTTCTCTTCTTTCACCCCGGAGACGTAAATATCTTCCATGATGTATTGCGCCAGCGGCCCCGACTTCCCGGTAGAGTGGATGTTGATGGTTGGAATGCGCCGCTTCGGATAAATCCCGCAGCGTAGCGTGCCGCCGCAGTCGATGATCGCCGCGCCGATCTCTTCCTCAGGCGGTTCGCCCTCTTTAAAGCCATCCACCGCCTGCCAGCCTGTTAGTTGCGCCAGTTTGTCGACAATCCCCGGACGCGTCCCGGCGGTGATGTAGACGATTTTCTTTCCGGGGGTTGCATCCAGTTCAAGCGGGCCGCCCCAGCCGCCGGTGCCTTTCTCAATACGAATACGCGTCATGATGTTGCTCCAGCCAGGTGGACTTTCTGCTCAAGTTGAATGCCCATTTTTTTCTCAAAGATGGATGTGGTGAGGTCAGTCACCCAGCCACGGAAGAAGTTGGTGACCAGACCGACCAGCAGATAGCTGACGGCGAGCGGGCCAAGCGGGAGGCCGAGTGTCGTCAGGCCGCTGGCGATGCCCAGGTAAACAAACAGTTCGCCGGGGTTGATGTGTGGGAACAGTCCGTTCATCGAGTGGCAGCTGTAGGAAGCCGCCGCGTAGTAACTGGGCTTGTATTTTTCTGGCATAAAGCGGCCCAGACTCAGCGTCATCGGGTTACAAAACACAAACGTACCGATGCACGGCAGCAGCAGGTAACGGGATAACGGGTTCCCGGCGCAGCGCTGGGCAAAACGTTCAATACGCTGCTGGCCAATGAAGTTTATTAAGGCATTCATGATGACCAGCAGGCTTATCAAAAGCGGAAGGATGCCGGTCACCATACTGGTGAACACCTCTCCGCCTTTCTGGAACAGCCCGATAAACCACTCCGCACCATGTGTAATGGTTTCGATCATTGTTCTCTCCTGTAGGGTTTGTTGTTATCTTGCCAATTGGTGAGTTATTTTAATCAGATCGAAAGATTTAAAAGTGTTATTTTGATCTCAAAATGAAAGATAAATATTTTAAAGTGAAAGTTTGCGTTTGTTGCGGAGAAAAAAAGCAGGGATGTTACGGGAGAATAGTGCGTATTCTGTGAAGAGCGCTTCCTTGTGCGAAGCGGGATGCTTTACCATACTTCCCCCTGGCTGAATCTGTTTAATGGATGTCTCATGTTCAAGCGTCGTTATGTAGCACTACTTCCTCTCTTTGCGTTGCTTGCTGCCTGTAGCAGCAAACCACAGTCTTCAGAAATTCAAACGACAACGGGAGCGCCGTCCGGCGGTTTCCTGCTTGAGCCGCAGCACAATGTCATGGTGATGGGCGGTGATTTCGCCAATAATCCGAACGCGCAGCAGTTCATTGAGAAGATGGTGAACAAGCACGGTTTTAATCGCCAGCAGTTGCAGGAAATTCTGTCGCAGGCGAAGCGCCTGGACTACGTTCTGCGACTGATGGACAGACAGGCGCCGACCACGCAACCGCCAGCGGGGCCGAATGGCGCATGGTTGCGCTATCGTAAGCAGTTTATTACCCCGGACAATGTGCAAAACGGCGTGGCGTTCTGGAATCAATATGAGGATGCGTTGAACCGTGCATGGCAGGTTTATGGCGTCCCGCCGGAGATTATCGTCGGCATTATTGGTGTGGAAACCCGCTGGGGCCGCATCATGGGTAAAACGCGAATTCTGGATGCGCTGGCGACGCTGTCGTTTAACTATCCGCGTCGGGCGGAGTATTTCTCCGGCGAGCTGGAAACGTTCCTGCTGATGGCGCGTGATGAACAGGACGACCCGCTGGATCTGAAAGGGTCTTTTGCCGGTGCGATGGGGTACGGACAGTTTATGCCGTCGTCCTATAAGCAGTACGCGGTGGACTTTAACGGCGACGGGCACATCAACCTGTGGGACCCGGTTGATGCCATCGGCAGCGTGGCGAACTATTTCAAAGCCCACGGTTGGGTGAAAGGCGATGTGGTCGCCGTTCCGGCCAACGGTCAGGCGCCAGGGCTGGCGAACGGCTTTAAAACCCAGTACAGCATTTCTCAGCTTGCGGCCGCCGGGCTGACGCCGCAGCAGTCGCTGGGCAATCATCAGCAGGCCAGCCTGCTGCGTCTGGATGTGGGTACGGGCTATCAGTACTGGTACGGGTTGCCGAACTTCTATGCCATCACGCGCTATAACCACAGCACTCACTATGCGATGGCGGTCTGGCAGCTTGGTCAGGCCGTCGCGCTGGCGCGTGTACCTGCGGCGTCGCCGTTTAGTCAGTAGCCGCGGTGTGTTTTCCGGGGGGCTACGCTTACCCGGTCTGGATTACGCTCCCTTTTCCCTGAGAGAAAGGGGAGCGTGCAGCGCCGCTGCTGCGCGATTTCACGTCTGAAACATTTCGCCACACTCCCTTTTTTCCTGGCAATTTACATCCGCATCGTATTTCATTATTGTTATGTTATAACATTTTGTTGTGGTGCGAATATGTCTGCTTCACTCTTCTCTCTTTCGGCTCTGACTCGCCTGTTGATGGCTATCGCGCTTGTTTTGTGTATCGGACTGGCCGTGCGCTGGGCGGTGGCATTGCCATGATTATCCTGAATCAACTGGTGGCCGGTTACGAGCGACAGCCGGTCACGTCGCCGCTGACTGGCACGCTGGAACGCGGCAGCATGACGGCGATTATCGGCGCTAACGGCTGCGGCAAATCAACGCTACTGAAAACGCTGGCCGGTTTTCTTCCTCCGGTGAGCGGCGCATTTCGCTGGCGCGGACGCCGCCCGGTAATTGGCTGGCTGGCGCAACGTCACGCGCTGGAGACGCAGTTTCCGCTTACCGTTCAGGACGTGGTGAGCATGGGGTGCTGGCCTGCTATTTCCCTGCTGGGGGGATTTCAGCGCAAAACCCGTCTGCGTGTCGCCCACGCTATTGAGCGCGTGGGGCTGGAGGCAATGGCGACGATGACCATTGATGAACTCTCTGGCGGTCAGTTTCAACGCATGTTGTTTGCCCGTGTGCTGGTGCAGGAAGCGCCGCTGGTCATGCTGGATGAACCCTTTACCGGCGTGGATGAGGAGACCTGCAACGTACTGATGGGGCTGATGCTGGAGATGTATCAGCGAGGGCAAACGGTGCTGGCGGTGCTGCACGACAGTGAACGGGTGGCGCGCTATTTTCCGCAGACGTTACGGCTGGATACGGACGTGTCTCACTGGATGACCGAGCGGGTGAGAGTGGCATGATCTGGCATATCTTCTTTCAGCCGTTTATTGAATACGGCTTTATGCGGCGGGCGCTGGTGGTCTGTCTGGCGCTTTCGGTCAGCACGACGGCGCTTGGCGTCTTTTTACTGCTGCGACGTATGAGCCTGATGGGAGACGCGCTGTCGCATGCGGTGTTGCCCGGCGTGGCGGTGGGCTATCTGCTCAGTGGAATGTCATTGCTGGCAATGAGCATCGGCGGGTTTATCGCCGGGATTACGGTAGCGCTGGTGGCGGGAATGGTGAGTCGCCGTACGCCGCTAAAAGAAGACGCCAGCTTCGCCGGGTTCTACCTGGGATCGCTGGCGCTGGGGGTTACGCTGGTGTCGCTGCGCGGGTCAAATGTCGATCTGCTGCATCTTCTGTTTGGTTCCATTCTGGCGGTCGATCGCGATTCCGCGCTGTTCGTGGCGGGGGTATGCGCATTCACATTGATCATGCTGGCGATTTTCTATCGTGGTCTGGTGAGTGAAGCGTTTGATACCGCATGGTTGCAGGTTAACGCGCGCTGGCTGCCTTCGCTGCTGCACGGGCTGTTTCTCTCGTTGCTGGTGTTGAATCTGGTGGCTGGCTTTCAGGTACTCGGCACGCTGATGGCGGTAGGGCTGATGATGCTTCCTGCCGTTGCGGCCCGCTGCTGGGCGCGCACGTTACCGGGGCTGTTATTGCTTGCCAGCGGCAGCGGCGTCGTCTGTGCATGGCTGGGGCTAAGCCTTTCCTGGGCGGTGAGTTTACCCGCCGGGCCGTCGATTGTGCTGACCGCCAGCGCGCTGTTCTTTATTTCCATTTTATTCGGCACGCGCAGCAGGCTGGCTGACAGTCTGCGCGCGCTTTTTTAATGCAAGGGGAAAAGATGAAACGTACAGGGGTAATGATTGCGCTCGCGTTGGGGTTGATGACGCAAGGCGCGCTGGCGAAAACGCTGAATGTGGTGACGAGTTTTTCTATTCTCGGCGACATCACCCAGGAGGTCGGCGGCAAGAATGTCAACGTCACTACGCTGGTTGGGCCGGATGGCGATCCGCATACCTTCGAGCCTTCGCCGAAAGACAGCGCGGCGTTGAGCAAAGCGGATGTGGTGGTGGTGAACGGTCTGGGGCTGGAGGGGTGGCTTGACCGGCTGGTAAAAGCCTCCGGTTTCAAAGGTACGCTGGTGGTGGCTTCCGACGGGGTGAAGACGCATACGCTGGATGAAGACGGCGAAACCGTCACCGATCCGCATGCCTGGAATAGCGCAGCGAATGGCGCGCTGTATGCGCAGAATATTCTTTCCGGGCTGGTCAATGCCGACCCGCAGGATAAAGCCGCGCTGGAGGCTTCCGGCAAACCTTACATCGCACAGCTGACTGAACTGGACGCGTGGGCGAAAGCGCGCTTTAGCCAGATCCCGCAGGAGAAACGCAAGGTGCTGACCAGCCACGACGCCTTCGGTTATTTCGGTCGCGCCTACGGCGTTGAGTTTTTGGCGCCGCAGGGGCTGTCGTCGGAAAGTGAAGCCTCTGCTGCGCAGGTCGCCGCGCTCATTAAGCAGATTAAAGCTGATGGAGTGAACACCTGGTTTATGGAGAATCAGCTCGATCCGCGTCTGGTAAAACAGATCGCCAGCGCGACGGGCGCGCAGCCGGGCGGCGAGCTGTATCCTGAAGCCTTGTCGGCAAAAGGCGGCGTGGCGGATAGCTACGTAAAAGCGTTTCGCCACAATGTTGAGACCATCGCCAACAGCATGAAGTAACCGTACGATTGGCCGATGCTTCGCATCGGCTTTTTTCTGAAGCCTCCTCGTAAAATCCGCACCTCGTCCCCATATCTGCTCAGAAAGTGCTATCTTGTGCTGCACGTTTTTCAGGAGCCTTAAGCGATGATGACTGACCATGAATTGATGCAGTTAAGCGAAGTGGTAGGGCTGGCGCTGAAACAGCGCGGCGCAACGCTAACGACAGCGGAGTCCTGCACGGGCGGTTGGGTAGCGAAAGTGATTACCGATATCGCCGGGAGTTCCGCCTGGTTTGAACGCGGTTTTGTTACCTACAGTAATGAAGCGAAAGCGCAAATGATTGGCGTGCGCGAACCGACGCTTGAGCAGCACGGCGCGGTCAGCGAACCGGTGGTGATTGAGATGGCGATTGGCGCGCTCAGAGCGGCCCGCGCGGATTATGCCGTTTCTATCAGCGGTATTGCCGGGCCGGACGGCGGCAGCGACGTGAAGCCCGTCGGCACTGTCTGGTTTGGTTTCGCAACCGCACAGGGCGAGGGGATCACCCGCCGGGAGTGCTTTAGCGGCGACCGTGACAGCGTACGTCGCCAGGCGACGGAATATGCGCTCAAAACGCTCTGGCAACAATTTCTACAAAACACTTGATACTGTATGACTGTACAGTATAATCGCACCTAACAGTACAGAATTCACTATCCGGTACAAGCGCAAGCGGACCCCGGCTCATGACAGGAGTAGTTAATGGCTATCGACGAAAACAAACAGAAAGCGTTGGCGGCAGCGCTGGGCCAGATCGAAAAACAATTCGGTAAAGGCTCCATCATGCGCCTGGGTGAAGACCGTTCCATGGATGTGGAAACCATCTCCACCGGTTCGCTTTCTCTGGATATCGCGCTGGGCGCGGGTGGCCTGCCGATGGGGCGTATCGTAGAAATCTACGGGCCGGAATCCTCCGGTAAAACCACCCTGACGCTTCAGGTGATTGCCGCTGCACAGCGTGAAGGCAAAACCTGTGCGTTTATCGACGCCGAACATGCGCTGGACCCTATCTATGCCCGCAAACTGGGCGTCGATATCGACAACCTGCTGTGCTCCCAGCCGGACACCGGCGAGCAGGCGCTGGAAATCTGTGATGCGCTGGCGCGTTCAGGCGCTGTAGACGTTATCGTTGTTGACTCCGTGGCGGCGTTGACGCCGAAAGCGGAAATCGAAGGTGAAATCGGCGACTCTCATATGGGCCTCGCGGCGCGTATGATGAGCCAGGCGATGCGTAAGCTGGCCGGTAACCTGAAACAGTCCAACACCCTGCTGATCTTCATCAACCAGATCCGTATGAAAATTGGCGTTATGTTCGGCAACCCGGAAACCACTACCGGGGGTAACGCGCTGAAATTCTACGCGTCCGTTCGTCTGGATATCCGCCGTATCGGCGCGGTGAAAGAGGGCGAAAACGTCGTGGGTAGCGAAACCCGCGTGAAGGTTGTGAAGAACAAAATCGCCGCGCCGTTTAAACAGGCTGAGTTCCAGATCCTCTACGGCGAAGGCATCAACTTCTATGGCGAACTGGTTGACCTGGGCGTGAAAGAGAAGCTGATCGAGAAAGCCGGTGCATGGTACAGCTATAACGGCGAGAAAATCGGTCAGGGTAAAGCGAATGCCACTGCCTGGCTGAAAGAGAACCCGGCGACCGCCAAAGAGATCGAGAAAAAAGTGCGTGAGCTGCTGCTGAGCAACCAGGACTCGACGCCAGACTTCTCCGTTGATGACAACGGTGAAGGTGTGAAAGAAACCAACGAAGATTTCTAATCGTTGCATTGCCCGGTGGCGGCGCTCTGGCGTCTTATCGGGCTTATACTTTGAAGGGCTGCATATCTTGCGGCCCTTTTTGCATTTCTTTTTCCGAAGGTTTGTTATGAGTGAATCCACACCGCGACGCCCCGCATATAACCGTCTGCTGGATCGCGCGGTACGTATTCTGGCGGTACGCGATCACAGTGAACAGGAACTGCGGCGTAAACTCTCCGCACCGGTTATGGGAAAAAACGGGCCGGAAGAGATCGATGCGGCGCCGGAAGACTATGAACGGGTTATCGCCTGGTGCCATGAGCACAACTACCTTGATGATCATCGTTTTGTTTCGCGCTTTATCGCCAGCCGCAGCCGTAAAGGTTATGGCCCGGCACGTATTCGGCAGGAGCTGAATCAAAAAGGCATTGCGCGTGAGGCGATTGAACGCGCAATGCGTGAATGCGAGATTGAGTGGTTGCTTCTTGCTCGCGAACAGGCGATCCGCAAATATGGCGAACCCTTACCAGCCGCATTTTCGGAAAAGGTCAAAGTCCAGCGTTTCCTGCTTTATCGTGGCTATCTGATGGAGGATATTCAGGAGATATGGCGAAATTTTGACGATTGACTGCATACGGGATTTTACTTCCCCGTAAAGAAAACTTATCTTATTCCCACTTTTTTCAATTGCCAGCCGGGCAGGGCATATGAGCGCTGAGGCGGGTAATGATATTTCGTTAGCTTGATTTCAGGATAATTATGAGCAAGAGCACCGCTGAGATCCGTCAGGCGTTTCTCGATTTTTTCCACAGTAAAGGACATCAGGTAGTTGCCAGCAGCTCCCTGGTGCCAAACAATGACCCAACTTTGTTGTTTACCAACGCCGGGATGAACCAGTTCAAGGATGTTTTCCTTGGGCTCGACAAGCGTAATTATTCCCGCGCCACCACTTCGCAGCGTTGCGTACGTGCGGGTGGTAAACACAACGATCTGGAAAACGTCGGTTACACTGCACGTCACCACACCTTCTTCGAAATGCTGGGTAACTTCAGCTTCGGCGACTATTTCAAACACGACGCGATTCAGTTTGCGTGGGAACTGCTGACCGGTGAAAACTGGTTTGCCCTGCCAAAAGAGCGTCTGTGGGTGACCGTCTATGAAACTGACGATGAAGCCTACGAGATCTGGGAAAAAGAAGTCGGCATTCCGCGCGAACGTATCATCCGAATTGGTGATAACAAAGGCGCGGCATACGCGTCCGACAACTTCTGGCAGATGGGCGATACAGGGCCGTGCGGTCCATGTACCGAGATCTTCTACGACCACGGCGATCACATCTGGGGCGGCCCTCCGGGAAGCCCGGAAGAAGATGGCGATCGCTATATTGAGATCTGGAACATCGTCTTCATGCAGTTCAACCGTCAGGCTGACGGCACGATGGAACCGCTGCCGAAGCCGTCCGTCGATACCGGTATGGGTCTGGAGCGTATTGCCGCTGTATTGCAACACGTTAACTCCAACTATGAAATTGACCTGTTCCGCACGTTGATTGAAGCCGTTGCGAAGGTGACTGGCGCGACCGACCTGAGCAACAAGTCGCTGCGCGTGATTGCCGACCACATCCGTTCCTGCGCTTTCCTGATCGCCGACGGCGTGGTTCCGTCGAATGAAAACCGTGGCTATGTGCTGCGCCGTATCATTCGTCGTGCGGTTCGTCATGGCAACATGCTGGGCGCGAAAGAGACCTTCTTCTACAAGCTGGTTGGGCCGCTGATTGACGTTATGGGCTCTGCCGGTGAAGAGCTGAAGCGCCAGCAGGCGCAGGTTGAGCAGGTTCTGAAAACGGAAGAAGAGCAGTTTGCCCGTACGCTGGAACGTGGTCTGGCGCTGCTGGACGAAGAGCTGGCGAAGCTTTCCGGCGACACGCTGGATGGCGAAACCGCTTTCCGTCTGTATGACACCTACGGCTTCCCGGTTGACCTGACGGCGGACGTTTGCCGCGAGCGCAACATCAAAGTTGATGAAGCGGGATTTGAAGCCGCGATGGAAGAACAGCGTCGTCGTGCGCGTGAGGCCAGCGGTTTTGGCGCAGACTATAACGCGATGATCCGCGTTGACGGCGCGTCAGAATTTAAAGGTTATGACCATCTGGAACTGAACGGTAAAGTGACCGCGCTGTTTGTGGATGGTAAAGCGGTAGATGCGATTAGCGCGGGTCAGGAAGCCGTTGTCGTACTGGATCAGACGCCGTTCTATGCGGAATCCGGCGGTCAGGTTGGCGATAAAGGCGAACTGAAAGGCGCAGGCTTCGCGTTTGCGGTTAGCGATACGCAAAAATATGGCCAGGCGATTGGACATATCGGTACGCTTTCGACCGGTTCCCTGAAAGTGGGCGATGCGGTGCAGGCTGATGTGGATGACGCTCGCCGGGCGCGTATTCGCCTGAACCACTCTGCGACGCACCTGATGCACGCGGCGCTGCGCCAGATTCTGGGCACGCACGTAGCGCAGAAAGGCTCGCTGGTTAACGACAAAGTCCTGCGTTTCGACTTCTCGCATAATGAAGCGATGAAACCGTCTGAAATCCGTGCGGTGGAAGATCTGGTGAATGCGCAAATCCGTCGCAACCTGCCGGTCGAAACCAACATCATGGACCTTGAAGCGGCGAAAGCCAAAGGCGCAATGGCGCTGTTTGGCGAGAAGTATGACGATCGCGTTCGTGTGCTGAGCATGGGCGATTTCTCCACCGAACTGTGTGGCGGTACGCACGCCAGCCGTACGGGGGATATCGGTCTGTTCCGCATCGTTTCTGAATCCGGTACTGCGGCAGGCGTTCGCCGTATTGAAGCGGTTACGGGCGAAGGCGCGATTGCTACGCTGCACGCTGAAAGCGATCGCTTAAGCGATATCGCACAGCTGCTGAAGGGCGACAGCCAGAATCTGGGCGAAAAAGTCCGCTCTGTACTGGAACGTACGCGTCAGCTTGAAAAAGAGTTGCAGCAGTTGAAAGAACAGGCTGCCGCGCAGGAAAGTGCGAACCTTTCCAGCAAAGCGGTTGATATCAACGGCGTGAAGCTGCTGGTTAGCGAGCTTGCGGGCGTTGAGCCAAAAATGCTGCGTACGATGGTTGATGATCTGAAAAATCAACTGGGTTCTACCGTTATCGTTCTTGCAACGGTAGCGGAAGGTAAGGTTTCTCTGATTGCGGGCGTGTCGAAGGATGTGACCGACCGCGTGAAAGCAGGGGAGCTGGTCGGCATGGTCGCTCAGCAGGTGGGCGGCAAGGGCGGCGGACGTCCAGACATGGCGCAAGCCGGTGGTACGGATGCGGCTGCTCTGCCAGCAGCGTTAGCCAGTGTGAAAGGCTGGGTTAGCGCAAAACTGTAATAACTATAAGCGTTATCTAACGCCGCAGGCCCCGGTCTGCGGCGTTTGCATCAACGTTATTGACAACGATAAAGTCAGGTTGAAGTTGTGTATATCGGCTAAACTTAGGTTTAACAGAATGTGATGCCGTGACTGCTTACACTTTACGTGTTTGTCATCGCTTACTTTTTGGCGTTATATGATGGATAATGCCGGGATACAGAGAGACCCGACTCTTTTAATCTTTCAAGGAGCAAAGAATGCTGATTCTGACTCGTCGAGTTGGTGAGACCCTCATGATTGGAGATGAGGTCACCGTGACAGTTTTAGGGGTAAAGGGCAACCAGGTGCGCATTGGCGTAAACGCCCCGAAAGAAGTCTCTGTCCATCGTGAGGAGATCTACCAGCGTATCCAGGCTGAAAAATCCCAGCAGTCCAGTTACTAAGGTTTTCGCGTCTCATCTCTTCCGATGAGGCGCAACCTGCTCCTCGCGTCCTTTCTCTTTCTCTTTTTCATTTTTCTTCACTCTTTTTCCGTATCGCTTCCCGTGCCGGCAGGCTCTTTCCTGGTTATTCGGTTTTTCTGCCTGCGCTCAGGCGGTGTAACACGCCGATTTATCTGTTGATAAAACACCCTTTTTGCCGTTTTTGCAGACTAATTGAGCGTGAAGTGTGCAAACGATAAAAGCGCGGGAAAAATTGTTTGACTTATAAGTCCCAGAAAGTAATATGTGCGCCACGCAGCGACGATGAGCAGAAACAAGTTCTTCGAAGCACTCGTAAGAGGCGCGTGGTGAGGTGGCCGAGAGGCTGAAGGCGCTCCCCTGCTAAGGGAGTATGCGGTCAAAAGCTGCATCCGGGGTTCGAATCCCCGCCTCACCGCCATTTGCATCCGTAGCTCAGCTGGATAGAGTACTCGGCTACGAACCGAGCGGTCGGAGGTTCGAATCCTCCCGGATGCACCATCTCTTACTTGATACGGCTTTAGTAGCGGTATCAAAATCTGCAATAAAGTAAGTTTCCCGATGCATCCGTAGCTCAGCTGGATAGAGTACTCGGCTACGAACCGAGCGGTCGGAGGTTCGAATCCTCCCGGATGCACCATCTCTTACTTGATATGGCTTTTGTAGCGGTATCAATATCGGCAGTAAATAAGTTTCCCAATGCATCCGTAGCTCAGCTGGATAGAGTACTCGGCTACGAACCGAGCGGTCGGAGGTTCGAATCCTCCCGGATGCACCATCTCTTACTTGATACGGCTTTAGTAGCGGTATCAAAATCTGCAATAAAGTAAGTTTCCCGATGCATCCGTAGCTCAGCTGGATAGAGTACTCGGCTACGAACCGAGCGGTCGGAGGTTCGAATCCTCCCGGATGCACCATCTTCTCCGTTATAACAGTTACGCTGTTGTTTCATGGTCTGCGAAATCGTCGCAAGCACCAGGGAGGATAACGTTGCTTCAGCAACGGCCCGTAGGGCGAGGCGCAGCCGAGTAATCCTCCCGGATGCACCATCTTCTTCTCCACCATCTTCTCCTGAATACCTCCATTACCTCTCTACCCTGAACAATCCTCATTTCTCTGTCAGCGACAAAATCAGTCAATTACGATAAAGTAACATCTGGTCATTTGGTTTGTGAGAACACGATGTACGAACGTTATGCGGGTTTGATTTTTGATATGGATGGCACCATCCTGGATACCGAGCCGACGCACCGTAAGGCGTGGGACGAGGTATTAGGGCGCTATGGTCTTCGCTTTGATCTGCAAGCGATGGTGGCGCTTAACGGTTCTCCAACCTGGCGTATCGCGCAGTCGATTATCGAACTGAATCACGCCGATCTTGACCCTCATGCGCTGGCGCAAGAAAAAACTGATGCAGTGAAAAGCATGTTGCTGGATAGCGTAGAGCCTCTGCCGCTGGTTGAGGTGGTTAAAGCCTGGTACGGCCGTCGACCTCTGTCGGTGGGAACGGGCAGCGAAAGCGCAATTGCCGAAGCGCTATTGACCCATCTGGGGCTGCGTCGTTATTTTGATGCAGTTGTCGCTGCGGATCATGTTCTGCACCACAAACCCGCGCCGGACACGTTCCTGCTGTGTGCGAAGCGTATGGGCGTTGTGCCGACGCAATGCGTCGTGTTTGAGGATGCGGATTTCGGCTTGCAGGCAGCACGCGCGGCGGGAATGGATGCCGTGGACGTTCGACTATTGTGAGTGACGGGCTGTCGCTCCTGTCACTGTTTGCCAGCAGTTTTCTCAGCGCCACGCTGTTGCCCGGTAATTCCGAAGTTGTTTTAGTTGCCATGTTAGTCTCCGGGGTAAGTCATCCCTGGGTCTTAGTCTTAACAGCAACAATGGGTAATAGCCTTGGAGGGTTAACTAACGTTATCCTTGGGCGTTTTTTTCCGTTGCGCAAAACATCGCGCTGGCAGGAAAAAGCCACTGGCTGGCTTAAGCGCTACGGTGCAGTCACACTATTATTAAGCTGGGCGCCGGTTATCGGTGATTTGCTGTGCCTGTTAGCGGGATGGATGCGCATCTCGTGGGGGCCAGTGCTCTTTTTTTTATGCCTTGGTAAAGCGTTGCGTTACGTTATCGTCGCAGCCGCTACGGTTCAGGGCATTATGTGGTGGCACTAATTGTGGGATAGACATTTACCGTCACCATTACAATTATGCTAATTAAAACGATTTTGACAGGCGGGAGGTCAATTTGATCCCGGACGTATCACAGGCTCTGACCTGGCTGGAAAGGCATCCTCAGGCACTAAAGGGGATTCAACGCGGGCTGGAGCGCGAAACGCTGCGTGTTAACGCTGATGGCACGCTGGCAACCACGGGTCATCCTGACGCGTTAGGCTCGGCGCTGACGCACAAATGGGTCACGACAGATTTTGCTGAAGCCCTGCTGGAGTTTATTACCCCGGTAGACGGCGATATTCAGCATATGCTCACATTGATGCGCGACCTGCATCGCTATACGGCCAGAAATTTGGGTGATGAGCGAATGTGGCCGCTGAGTATGCCTTGCTATATTGCTGAAGGGCAGGATATTGAGCTGGCGCAGTACGGTACGTCAAATATTGGTCGTTTGAAAACGCTTTACCGGGAAGGGTTGAAAAACCGTTACGGCGCGTTGATGCAAACCATCTCCGGCGTACACTACAATTTTTCGCTGCCGATGGCATTCTGGCAGGCGAAGTGTGGCGTCGTGGACGGGGAAGATGCGAAAGAGAAAATTTCCGCAGGCTATTTCCGCCTGATCCGTAACTATTACCGTTTTGGGTGGGTCATTCCGTATCTGTTTGGCGCCTCTCCGGCTATTTGTTCCTCATTCTTGCAGGGCAAACCCACCACGCTGCCGTTTGAAAAAACGGACTGCGGTATGTACTACCTGCCGTATGCAACGTCGCTGCGTTTGAGCGACCTGGGTTATACCAATAAGTCGCAAAGCAATCTTGGAATTACGTTTAACGATCTGCATGAATATGTGGCAGGATTGAAGCGCGCGATCAAAACGCCGTCCACGGAGTATGCGGAGATCGGTCTGGAGAAGGACGGTAAACGCCTGCAAATCAACGGTAACGTGCTACAGATTGAGAACGAGCTGTATGCGCCGATCCGCCCTAAACGCGTGACGCGTAGCGGAGAAACGCCGTCAGATGCGCTTCTGCGCGGCGGGATTGAATATATCGAAGTGCGTTCGCTGGATATTAACCCGTTCTCGCCCATTGGCGTGGACGAGCAGCAGGTGCGTTTCCTGGATCTGTTTATGGTCTGGTGCGTACTGGCCGATGCGCCGGAAATGAGCAGCGACGAGCTGCTGTGTACGCGCACGAACTGGAATCGGGTGATTCTGGAAGGGCGGAAACCGGGGCTGACGTTAGGGATTGGCTGTGAAACCGCGCAGTTCCCGCTGCCGAAAGTGGGTAAAGATCTGTTCCGCGACCTGAAACGTGTGGCGCAAACGCTGGACAGCATCCACGGGGGAGAGGATTATCAGAAGGTATGTGATGAACTGGTTGCCTGTTTCGACAACCCGGAGCTGACGTTCTCAGCGCGTATTCTGCGATCGATGATTGATACCGGGATTGGCGGCACCGGCAAAGCGCTGGGCGAGGCTTATCGCAATCTGCTGCGCGAAGAACCGCTGGAAATTTTGCGTGAAGAGGACTTCATTGCTGAACGTGAGGCGTCAACGCGTCGTCAGCTTGAGGTTGAAGCGGCGGATACCGAACCGTTTGATGCGTGGCTGGAAAAGCACGCCTGACAGAAAAGAAAAAGGCCACTCGTGAGTGGCCAAAATTTCATCTCTGAAAACAGGGATGATGATAACAAATGCGCGTCTTTCACATACTCAGACTCGCCCCGGAACGAAGAGTTCAGTTTATTTTAAAAAATATTATCGGAGGTGGCTAAATGCCGTTGTTAGATAGCTTCACAGTCGATCATACCCGGATGGAAGCACCAGCAGTCCGGGTCGCGAAAACGATGAACACCCCGCATGGCGATACCATTACCGTGTTTGACCTGCGTTTCTGCATCCCGAATAAAGAAGTGATGCCTGAGAAGGGTATCCATACGCTGGAGCACCTGTTCGCTGGCTTTATGCGTAATCATCTGAATGGCAACGGCGTTGAGATTATCGATATCTCCCCGATGGGCTGCCGTACCGGTTTCTACATGAGCCTGATCGGTACGCCTGACGAACAACGTGTGGCGGACGCCTGGAAAGCCGCGATGGCTGACGTGCTGAAAGTGAAGGAGCAGAATCAGATCCCGGAGCTGAACGTTTATCAGTGCGGTACGTATCAGATGCACTCTCTGAGCGAAGCGCAGGATATTGCACGTCATATTCTGGAACACGACGTTCGCATCAACAGCAACGAAGAGCTGGCCCTGCCGAAAGATAAATTGCAGGAACTGCATATCTAGTCGAATGCAATGCCCGGTGGCACGATGCTTACCGGGCCTACAATGTGTGTTCTGTAGGCCGGATAAGGCGTAGCCGCCATCCGGCAAAAAAAAGCCAGTTCATGATGAACTGGCTTTTTTATTAATGCGCGCCTCCACCGCCGCCGCCCGCGCCGAAAGGTGGTTTGGCGAACCAGACCAGCCCAAGCAGCACGAGGAAGATCCCGGCCGACATCCAGAAGATCTCATTGGCGGAAATAATCAGCCCCTGATTGGTAATCTGCTGGGCGATCCAGCCTGACGCCTGCTGCTGCGTCATCCCCAGCCCCTGTAGCTGATCGTACATCGCCTGGGCATTGGGGTTGTACGGATTCACCGACTCGGTCAATTGCGAATGGTGCATCGCTTCACGGTTGGTCCACATGGTGGTAGTGATTGATGTGCCAATTGACCCCGCCAGCGTTCGCGTAAAGTTAGACAGACTCGACGCCGCCGCCAGACGCTCAGGCGGCAAGCCGGAGAGCGTGATGGTGGTGAGCGGCATAAAGAAGCAGGCTACGGCGAAGCCCTGAATAAACTGCGGCCAGGCCGATGCGCCGAAATCCATACCCGGCTCAAACGTCCACGCACGCCAGTAAAAGCAGACGGCATACATGATAAAGCTGAACGTGACCAGCCTGCGCATATCCAGCTTGTGGGCGAAACGTCCGATAATCGGCGACAGGATCACCGGGATTACCCCGACCGGCGCTGAGGCCAGGCCGGCCCACGTCGCGGTATAGCCGTATACCTCCTGCAACAGCTGCGGTAACAACACAATCGCGCCGAAATAGAGCATATAGGCGAGACTGATACACAAACAGCCAATCGTGAAGTTACGCGACTTGAACAAAGAGAGGTCAACGATTGGGTTATCGTCGGTCAGCTCCCAGACAATCAGGAAACTGATGGCAATGACGGCGACCACGGTCAGGATGATAATCTCTTGCGAGGCGAACCAGTCCAGCTCTTTCCCGCGGTCAAGCATGATCTGTAGACTGCCGATACCAATCACCAGCAGCGCCAGGCCGATAGCGTCGATACGTCGCTGCTCGGTGCGGGTCTCGCGACCGCGCAGGGTTTGCAGCGTCATCAGCACGACCGCAACCCCAATCGGCACGTTGATGAAGAAAATCCAGCCCCAGTGATAGTTATCGCTGATGTAGCCGCCCAGTATCGGGCCGCAGATCGGCGCGACAATCACCGTCATCGACCATAGCGCCAGCGCGATAGAACGTTTTGCGGGAGGATAGTTATTCAGCAACAGGCTCTGTGAGAGCGGGATTAACGGCCCTGCGACGACACCCTGAACCACGCGGAAGAAGATCAGCATGTTCAGACTGTTGGAGACCCCGCACGCCCATGACGCAATGGCAAAGGCGACGGTTGACCACATGAACAGCTTCACTTCCCCGACGCGTTTCGCCAGCCAGCCGGTAATCGGGATGGAGATCGCGTTCGCCACCCCGAATGAGGTGATAACCCATGTCCCCTGGCTCAACGATGAGCCAAGGTTCCCGGCGATGGTGGGGATCGCCACGTTAGCAATGGTGGAGTCCAGCACCTGCATGAATGTCGCCAGCGACAGCGCAATCGTCATAATGACCAGCTGCGCGCCTTCCAGCGGTTTTTGCTGTTGCATTACACGCACCTCAGGATTATCCCGCGTTGGCCTGCACAATCTCTTCGATCAGCTTATTGACCGGAGCGAGATTAATTTCTCGTGCGTTACTCTCAGAAACCGGGGTACTACGAACCTGGCTTGCCAGCACCTGTCCGTCGCGATTCGACGTATCCACGGTGACGAGGGTTGATAAGCCGATACGCAGCGGATGCTGCGCCAGTTGCTGCGCATCCAGTTCAATACGTACAGGCAAGCGCTGCACGACCTTGATCCAGTTGCCGGTCGCGTTTTGCGCCGGAAGCAGGGAGAAGGCGCTGCCTGTCCCCATATCCAGGCCGACAACCTTACCGGTGTATTTCACGTCATCGCCGTAAATATCGCTGATGACCGTTGCCGGTTGGCCGATACGCATATGGGCGAGCTGCGTCTCTTTGAAGTTCGCGTCCACCCACAGGTTGGTGGCAGGCACGACCGCCATCAGCGGCGTGGTCGGGCTAATCTGCGCGCCAGGCTGTACGGCTCGGCGGGAGACGTAGCCGGTCATCGGGCTGACGATTTTGGTACGTTCCAGCGCCAGCCAGGCGTTGCGCACTTCCGTGGCCGCCTGTTGCACGGCAGGCTGATCTTCCAGCTTGCTGCCGAGGATCATCGCCTGGTTTGCGTTATATTGTTGAATTGCCACATCCAGCTGCGCCTGCGCGCTGGCGACGGCATCACGCGCGTGTTGCAGCTCTTCGCGACCAATCAGGTTCGCATTGCCCAGCGGCACGCGACGATTAAAGTCGCTTTGCGCCTGTGCCAGTGCGGTTTTCTGCACTTCAATGCTGGCCTGGAGCTGCTTGCTATTGATCATCAACTGGTGCGTCTGGCGAACGCTGGAGGCCAGCGCCGTTTTCGCTTTTTCGAATGCCTGTCTGGCATCCGTCTGGTCGAGCGTGACCAGCACGTCGCCCTGTTTTACAAAGTCAGTGTTATCAGCCCAGACTTTCGTCACGCTGCCTGATACCTGCGCCATGATTTGAACCTGGTTCCCTGCCACGTACGCATCATCCGTCTCTTCGATATGACGCAGTACTAAAAACCAATAAATCCCATATGCCACGGCAATTGCGATAAAGAGCAAGGTTAAAAGGATTAGCGCGCTTTTACGTTTGCCATTCTTCTTAACCGGTTGCTGCGGGGTTTGAGTCTCCGCATTTGCGCTCATGTTGTTCTCCACGATCTTATTTTTCATATCGGCTGGGCCGACGTTTTTGTCAGAAAGGCCAGCAGTATGACGTGCTGGCCTGTCAGTTTTTTCTTTTATAAATCTGGATGATTGAGCGTGTCGACGCGTTAGCGTAGCGCCTCAAGAACGGCGCCATCCTGATCCATCTGATCGAGACGCGTCAGGAGCTTACGAGTGATGTGCTCAAGTTGATCTTTTTCGGCGGTGCTGAGAGAGGACCATAGCTGGTGCAGGCAGTGATGCTGAGGCGGTAACACCTCGCGCAAAAACGCGTGACCTTTCTCAGTCAGTTGCAGATGCAGGCAGCGACGGTCGTTATCGCTTTCACGACGTTCGATCCAGCCGCGTTTCTCTAACTCATCTGCGATACGTGTTGCGTTGGTACGGGACGAACCCAGCGCGCAACTCAGTTCAGATGGCTGAATACTGTGGTTTTCCTGAGACTCCAGCGTAATCAACGCCATAAACAACGTCTCGTTAATCCCTTGAGCTTTCAGCATCTTATTGCGGTTTTCCAGCAGTTTGCCTTGCATATGCATGCAAAGGCGGGTCAGAAGGATCTCCTGGTAAGGAAACTCTTCGTGGCGGCTGGCGCGAAATTTTAGCATTTGTTCAATGGGCGTAAACGAACTATCCATTTGGGCATGACCTCATTAATTTCAGCCGATATAGTAACGACAGTGACAAATAAAGTAAATGTATTATTAATTTAAAATGATTCTTTTGGGTTATAAAATGACCCCTATCTTCCAGGCGAGTCCATAGCCCAGAGCGCTCAGTAGCGTTGGGATGATGATGCTGCGCGTCTTGTAGAAACTGACGCCCAGGACGGCAAACCCGACCAGCGTCGGAATGAACCGGCTGGCGTCGTGCATCACTTCGGGAGCCGTAGACACCACCAGCAGGGCGCAGATGGATGCGATGCCAATGGTGTCGAGCAACACGCCCGTTGCCCCGCGCCTGGCGGGACGGGTGTTTCCCATTCGCAGACGAAGCGGTAAATAACGAAAACAATAATTGGCGCAGCCAACCAGCAGCCCCAGCAGCAAAACCTCATAACTCATCGGGCGCTCCTTGCCAGAACGACTGGATCAAGGCGGTCAGACACCCGCTGGCGATACCCGCCAGGATAGCCGCAGGAATGGAAAACAGCGTGACGCCTGCCAGCGCGCCGATTAACGCCGCCGTGACGCACAGCGTTTGTTTGCGTTGAAAAGAGGCGAGCAAAAAGCTCATAAACAGGGCTGGTAGCATAAAACCTAATGCCGCCTCAACGGCGGGGAAGCCTTTCAGCAATCCGCTCCCGGAAAATGCGCCAATGACCGTGCCGAGCACCCAGGAGGCCCAGGAGCAGAACGCGATGCCGATCATCCAGTTTTCACTCCAGCGGCGGTTATCCCGCACCAGTTTGGCCGTGGCGGCAGCAAACACTTCATCGGTGAGACCAAATGCCCACAGGGCGGTTTTAGGTTTACTGAGCCGTTGGCTGATGCGACTACGCAGGGAAGGGCCGTACAGCACATGGCGTACGTCCATCGCCATCACGGTCAGCGCGGCGACCCATAATGTGCTGCCCGCCGCGAGCATGGTGGTGATGACGAACTGGCTGGCGCCTGCGTAAATAATACAGGAGAAAAAAACGCTTTCGAGGGGAGTAAAGCCCAGACGGGTGGCGTTAAGGCCAAACGCAAACGCCACCGGAATATAACTTATGACTATCGGTAAACTGTCTTTGAATCCTTCCGTTAATGTTGCCGGACGGGGCTCAGACTGGGGTGCAGGGCTTTCCATAAGATTATCTGATTCGTCACCGATGTTAAAATAACCAGCATAAATGAATCATATAACCTTAACAGAGTGGGGGACGCCTTAACACCCTGGGGAGCTCAATCAAAGGTAAACGCTTGCCATCTGCTTAATTTGCGGCTTCTTGTCGGTGAAAACCTCGCCACCAGACCAGCAGATTGAGCGCGGCGACGGTGGTACCGGCCAGACAAACGCCGGCCCAGCCGGCATGCTGCCAGGCCGATGCCGAAATCAACGAACCGGCGGCGCCGCCGATAAAGTAGCTGGTCATATACCCGGCGGTGAGCCGGTTACGCGCATCCGGGTGGACGCGGTAAATCACCGTCTGATTGGTGATGTGTACGCCCTGCACGGTGAGATCCAGCACCAGGATGCCAATAATCAGCGCCAGCACGGAGCTGTGTCCGTACCAGATAGCCAGCCAGGAGAGCAACAGCAACAGCAGGCCGAAAGTCGTGGTGAGATGGGACTTCCCTTTATCGGCAAAACCGCCCGCCGGACGTGCGCCCAGCG
Organism: Citrobacter sp. TBCP-5362; assembly: GCF_005406305.1. NCBI lineage: Bacteria > Pseudomonadati > Pseudomonadota > Gammaproteobacteria > Enterobacterales > Enterobacteriaceae > Citrobacter > Citrobacter sp. TBCP-5362. The sequence continues at coordinate 1,027,765 of NZ_CP040234.1, forward strand.
CGCCAGCGGCTCCCGCCAGACCAAACAGCCCAATCATCCCTTCGGAATAGTTAAACGGCGGCGCGGCCAGTAAAAAGGCCATCGATGTCCAGAGAATGCTGAAGTTGGCGAACGTCAGGCAGCCTAACAACGCGCGGGTGCGCAGGAGGCCGTCGTGGATAAACAGGCTGAACACGGAACCCAATAGCTGCGGATAGTTAAGATGCGTTTCTGATTTCACCTTTGGTAAACCGCGCCACAGCGCGACGGCCATCAGCGCCATCAGCACAGAAGCGACCCAGAAGACGGTGCGCCAGCCGCCAAGATTCGCCAGCAATCCGGCAACGGTACGCGCCAGTAAAATCCCCAGCAGCAGGCCGCTCATGATGGTGCCGACCACTTTGCCGCGCTTATCCGGCGTGGCGAGCGTCGCCGCCAGCGGCACCAGGATTTGCGCCACGACGGAGAACAGCCCGGTGAGCGCCGTGCCGAGAATCATCATACCGAGCGACTGACTGCTGGCGGTAATCAGCATGCCGCCTGCGGCCAGCAGCGTCATGGAGACGATGAGCGTCCGGCGCTCGAACATATCGCCCAGCGGCACCAGAAAGAGCAATCCGGCGGCATAGCCCAACTGAGCGGCGGTAACGATAAAGCCCGCCGAGCTGGCGGAAAGCGAGAAATTGTTTGCGATAGTATCGAGCAGCGGCTGGGCGTAATAGTTACTGGCGACGGCCAGACCGGTTGCCACGGACATTAAAACAATCAGCGCCGGGCTAAGCCCGTGAGTGGATTTAGTCATTATTTTGAGTCAGATATGATTTCCTGGGGTATCAATCATAGCGGATGTTTATGAATGTGAGTGGTTTGTTGAGTGATGGATTGTGCGGTTGGGGGAGGGCGTATAGGCCGGATAAGGCGCATCGCGCCACCATCCGGCATTGGTGTGGTTACTGCGCCTGATGGCGCGCAGCTTTAAGGCCGACGAGTGGGTTATTTCTGCGCGGCCAGCGCTTCTTTTACCCAGCCGTCAAACTGCTGCTGGTGGGCTTTGATCCAGCCGTCAACGTGACCCTGAACATCGGCCTCGGACGATTTGCCTTCATGCATCATCGCGTTCTGCGCGTTGATATCCGCCAGCGGTACCTTCATGATGGCGAACAGCTTCGCCGCTGCCGGGTTTTTCTCTGCCCAGGCTTTGTTGGCGACAATGTGCATGGTGTTCACCGGGAAGCCATAGTTCGCGCCGTTCGGCAGTTTAGTATCAATGTCTTTCTGCTCGCCCGGCAGGGAAGAGAACGGCACCTGTAACCAGACAACATCTTTACCCGGCTTCATCACGTCGCTCACCCAGTACGGCGTCCAGGTGTAGTACAGAATCGGCTTGCCTTCTTTGAAGCGGGTGATGGTGTCGGCCATCATCGCGGCATAGTTACCGTGGCTGACGTCGACGGTTTTTTCCAGATCGAACGCTTTGTTCTGGTGGTTAATCACCGCTTCACAACCCCAGCCTGGCGAACAACCCATCATGTCAGCTTTGCCGTCGCCGTTGGTATCAAAGATTTTGGCGATTTTCGGGTCTTTTAACTGGGCGAGGTTAGTGATCTTGTACTGCTCAGCGGTTTTCTTGTCGATCAGATAACCCTGCGCGGCGCCCGTCACGAATACCCCCTCGCGATAGAACTTTTTGTCTCCGCCCGCAGCGGCGTACATATCATCATGCAGCGGCTGCCAGTTCACGGCGGTAAAAGTTGCATCGCCAGAGGCAATGGAGGTGTAACCGACGTTGTAATCAACTTCGCTTGGCTTATTGACGGTATAACCCAGTTTCTCCAGCGCGCGGCTGACCAGCAGCGTCTGGAAGGTTTCTTCGGTGATGGTACTCTGCACCGGCTGTACGGTAACGCCTTTGCCCGGCAGGTCGGCAGCGAATGCGCTGGTAGAGACAAGGGTGGCAAACGCTGTGGCAAATAGAATGTTATGTCGCATCGTTGTTCCTTATTACACTTCATCTTTCAAGCTGCCTCTTTGTTGGCTGCACTCATGCCCCCCGGTCACGTACTGCGTGTACGCTCCTGGGGACACATTCGTTTGCCGCCGCGATGCAACTTGAACGATTTTGTGTAAGCTAATGAATTGTAGACCCGGTAAGCAATGCGCCACCGGGCAACGGGTGAATTACTTAACGAAAGGGCGAGTGATAAGCCCAACGGGACCGGTGGTATACCAGCGGCGGTTGCCACGGCTGCGCGAGTCGCGACCAACGGCCTGGGTCAGGCGGTCCAGAATGATAGCGAGGATCACAATACCGACCCCGCCGACGGTCGCCAGCCCCATGTCGAGGCGGCCAATACCACGCAGCACCATCTGACCAAGCCCGCCGACGGCAATCATAGAGGCGATCACTACCATGGAGAGGGCAAGCATGAGCGTCTGGTTAACACCCGCCATAATGGTGGGCATGGCCAGCGGTAGCTGTACTTTAAACAGCATCTGACGCGGACTGGCGCCAAATGAGCGTGAAGCTTCGATCAAATCCGCCGGAACCTGGTTAATCCCCAGAATGGTCAGACGCACAATCGGCGGCAGGGCAAAGATAATGGTCACTACCACCCCCGGCACGTTACCGATACCGAACAGCATCACGATTGGCACCAGATAGACGAACGCAGGCGTTGTTTGCATCGCATCCAGCAGCGGGCGGACAATCTTCGCCGCACGCGGACTGCGCGCCAGCCATATCCCCAGCGGCAAACCGATGACCACGCAGAACAGCAGGGCGGTCAGCACCAGCGCCAGGGTAATCATCGCCTGTGACCAGGCGCCAATCGCGCCGATGGCAATCAGGGACACCAGCGTGGCGGCCCCCATCCCCAGGCCGGAGATCTGCCAGGCGATCAGTGCGAAAATGATAATCGCCACCGGAGCTGGCATACCCAGCAACAGCTGCTGGAAGCCATTGAGAATGTAATCCACCGGCACACGGATGCCCTGGAAAACGGGGCGGAAATGCGTAACGACCCAGTCGATCCCTTCAGTGACCCAGCTGTCCAGCGGGATCAGCGTCTTATGGAACGGGTCCATAATATTAAAATGTTCTGGCGCAGGCGCGGGAGCGCTAGTCAGCCAGTCTGCGCCGCCGCCATCGGCAGGCGCGCCCGAAGGCGTTCCCCAGGCGTCGGCGGATTGCGCGGCGCTATCCGCCGCTGGCGCGGTATCCCACGGATTAGTTTGTTCAGCCATTGTTTGCCCCCTCGCGATCTAAAGCCTGTAGCAGCATGCGTTTTGAAATAATGCCGACATACTGTTGTTCCTCGTCGACAACCGGCACCGCACAAGGCGCCTGGCCAACATGAGAGAGCAACTCGCTAAGAGGTGTTTGCGCATCCACCGCCAGTGACTCGTCAATAAGTGCTGCTTCAATACCTTGCGCCTGGCTTAATGCTGCTTTTAATGAGTCGATGGAAACAATGCCGACAAACTTATTACCGCGTTCAATCACATAACCAAATTCACGGTCTTCATCCTGCAATAATTTCAGTGCGGAACGCGGACCAAAACCTGGCGTTTTACGAATTAATCCCACCGGGCTGCGGCGGGCAATATCTTTGGCGCTGAACACCTGGCTAATATCGACCCCACGGAAGAAGGTGCGGACATAATCATTCGCCGGGTTATTCAGAATTTCATCTGGCGTTCCCACCTGAACGACTTCGCCGTTTTGCATAATGGCAATACGATCGCCAATACGCATCGCTTCATCGAGATCGTGGGAAATAAAAACGACGGTACGCTGATGTTTTGCCTGTAGTTTTACCAGCTCATCCTGCATCTCGGTACGAATTAAGGGATCGAGCGCCGAGAAGGCCTCATCCATTAACAGAATGTCAGGGTTGATCGCTAATGCGCGGGCCAGACCGACACGCTGACGCATACCGCCGGAGAGTTCATCCGGGTAGCCGTGCGCATAATTCTCCAGCCCCACCTGGCGTAAGGCATCCAGCGCTTTTTCACGGCGCTCTTCAGCGGCAACGCCGGCTAATTCCATGCCGAATGCCGTATTATCCAGTACGGTCATGTGCGGCATTAATGCAAATGACTGGAAAACCATCGCAATTTTCTTTCTGCGCACCTCGCGAAGCTCGGCGTCAGATATTTTTGCAATATCAACGCCGTCGATCAGCACTTGCCCGCGGGTGGGTTCAATCAGGCGATTGAGAAGGCGTACCATTGTGGATTTACCCGAACCGGATAATCCCATGATGACAAAAATCTCGCCTTCTTCAATGGCCAGACTGGCGTCTTTAACGCCAAGCGATAGCCCTGTTTTATCCAGAATTTGCTCTTTCGAAAGTCCTTTTTCAATATATTTGAAAGCTCGCTGCGGATGCTCACCAAATATCTTATAGAGATTCTTAACTTCTAATTTAATTGCCATGCAATAGAAAGATTCCTGTTATTTATTATGTCGATACGATACCTGATAGAAATAGTCACCTTTTTCTACCCTAACATACTGAGAATCTGAGACAACCCTGAATTTTCCTCAGACACAAATATTGCCGGAGGCCATTTGCCGGGATTTCCCATGATATAAGGGCTGAGCGGGAGTGGGGGGAGAGCGATATTTTTTGTAACGACCACCGAAAATGCGCCTGAATTGCTGAAATTCAGGCGAATAATGTGGCAGATATTGAGTGTAGATCACACAGAAATAATTGTGTGATAAAAACGTGATCCCGTTAAAATATTATCGCGGAAGTGTGATCGATATTTACCGCGATAATCGCCGTCAAAAATTCCAGTCTTCGTCTTCGGTTTCGATGGCTTTTCCCATCACATAGGAGGAGCCTGAACCGGAGAAGAAATCATGGTTTTCATCCGCATTCGGTGAAAGCGCAGCAAGTATGGCAGGATTGACCTCCGCCATTTCTGCGGGGAATAACGCTTCGTAGCCCAGGTTCATCAACGCTTTATTGGCGTTGTAACAGAGAAAGGCGTTAACGTCTGCCACCCAACCGGTTTCGGCATACAGTTCTTCCGTATAGCGAGACTCGTTGTCATACAGCTCCATCAGTAAATCAAGGGCGAAATGCTTCAATTCGTCGCGTTCGGATTCCGACAGTTTCTCCAGCCCTTTTTGGTATTTATAGCCGATGTAATAACCATGTACCGCTTCGTCACGAATAATCAGACGAATCAGGTCGGCGGTGTTGGTCAGCTTGCCCCGGCTGGAAAAATACATTGGCAGCCAGAAGCCGGAATAGAACAGGAAAGATTCCAGGAATACGCTGGCGATTTTCTTTTTCAGCGGATTGTCGGCGGTGTAATGTTGCAGGATAATCTGCGCCTTGCGTTGCAGCGGCGCATTTTCCTCACTCCAGGCATAGGCCGCGTCTACGTCTTTCGTCTGGCAAAGCGTAGAGAAAATCGAGCTGTACGAGCGGGCATGTACCGCTTCCATAAAGCTGATGTTTGACAGCACCGCCTCTTCATGCGGCGTCAGCGCGTCCTGCATCAACGCGGGGGCCCCGGCGATATTCTGAATGGTGTCGAGCAGCGTTAATCCGGTAAACACGCGGATGGTAAGCTGCTGCTCGGCGGCGCTCAGTGTCTGCCAGGCGGGGATATCATTGGAAAGCGGCACCTTTTCCGGCAGCCAGAAGTTGCTGGTCAGGCGGTTCCACACTTCCAGGTCTTTATCATCCTGAATCTTGTTCCAGTTGATGGCGCTCACGCGTGATAGTTTCATCCTGCTCTCCTTATAGCGCGCATGATACGCAGCCTTCTATTTCAGTACCTTCCAGCGCCAGCTGACGCAGACGGATGTAATACAGCGTTTTGATCCCTTTTCGCCACGCGTAAATCTGGGCTTTGTTGATATCGCGGGTTGTCGCGGTATCCGGGAAGAACAGCGTCAGCGACAGTCCCTGATCAACGTGGCGTGTGGCTTCGGCATAGGTATCAATGATTTTTTCCGGGCCGATTTCATAGGCGTCCTGGTACATGTCCAGGTTCTCATTGGTCATAAACGGGGCCGGGTAGTAAACGCGTCCGGTTTTTCCTTCTTTGCGGATCTCTATCTTCGACACGATCGGGTGAATGCTTGACGTCGCGTGGTTGATATAGGAAATGGAACCGGTCGGCGGCACCGCCTGTAAATTCTGGTTATAGATGCCGTAGCGCATCACCTCATCCCGCAACCGCGCCCACATTTCGTGGCCCGGAAGCGTAATGCCGCTACGGGCAAAGAGCGCACGAACCGTGTCGGTTTTCGGCTGCCAGTCGCCCTGCAAATATTGTTCGAAATACTCGCCGCTGGCATAGCGCGATTGTTTGAATCCGGCGAAGGTTTTACCGCGTTCACGCGCCATCATCATTGAGGTATTCAGCGCGTGCCAGGTCACGGTGTAGAAATAGAGGTTGGTGAAATCCAGCGCCTCCGGGCTGCCGTAGGCAATGCCTTCTCGCGCCAGATAACCGTGCAGGTTCATCTGCCCCAGGCCAATCGCGTGTGACGCGGCGTTTCCGGCTTCAATTGACGGTACGCTGCGGATATGGCTCATATCCGATACCGCCGTCAGGCCGCGAATCGCCGTTTCCACCGTGCGGCCAAAATTCGGGGAGTCCATCGTATGGGCGATGTTCAGCGAACCGAGGTTGCAGGAGATATCATGCCCGGTCTGCGCGTAATCCAGATTTTCATCATAGGTGGAGGCGCTGTTGACCTGCAAAATCTCCGAGCACAGGTTGCTCATGTTGATGCGACCGGCAATCGGGTTCGCGCGGTTTACCGTATCCTCATACATGATGTAGGGATAGCCTGACTCAAACTGGATTTCCGCGAGCCGCTGGAAAAATTCGCGCGCGTTGATGTACTGCTTGCGTACGCGTTCGTCGGCGAGCAGCTCATCGTACCGTTCGCTAATGGCGATATCTCCGAACGGTTTGCCGTAAATGCGTTCGACATCGTAAGGCGAGAACAGCGCCATCTGCGCGTTTTCTTTCGCCAGACGGAACGTTACGTCCGGGATCACCACGCCCAGCGACAGCGTTTTAATGCGGATCTTTTCATCGGCGTTTTCGCGTTTCGTGTCGAGAAAACGCAGGATATCCGGGTGGTGCGCATGCAGATACACGGCGCCCGCCCCCTGACGCGCCCCTAACTGATTAGCGTAAGAAAAGGCGTCTTCCAGCATCTTCATTACCGGGATCACGCCCGAGGACTGGTTCTCAATACGCTTGATCGGCGCGCCCGCTTCACGAAGATTCGAGAGCAAAAACGCCACGCCGCCGCCGCGCTTGGAAAGCTGTAGCGCCGAGTTAACCGCCCGACCGATGGACTCCATATTGTCTTCAATGCGTAACAGGAAGCAGGAGACCAGCTCGCCGCGCTGTTGTTTGCCGCAGTTTAAGAAGGTCGGCGTGGCCGGCTGAAAGCGCCCGGAGAGGATTTCATCGGTAAGCTGCATCGCCAGCGCTTCATTGCCCTGCGCCAGCGTCAGCGCCACCATTGTCACCCGGTCTTCAAAGTCTTCAAGGTAGCGTTTGCCGTCGAACGTTTTCAGCGTATAGCTGGTGTAATATTTCCACGCGCCAAGGAACGTCTGGAAGCGAAAACCGCTGGCGTGGGCGTGAGCAAACAGCTTCACCACGAAAGCGCGATCGTAGCGGGTTAAAACGCTTTCGTCGTAATAGCCTTCGCGAAGCAGATACTCCAGGCGCTCGTCCTGGCTGGCAAAGGAGACGGAATTGGGGCGGACATGGGTGGCAAAGAACACCTCTACCGCCTGCCGATCCTTGTCGAACTGAATATGGCCTGCTTTATCGTACAGATTCAGCATGGCATTCAGCGCGTGATAATCCATCGTTTCTTGCTTCACACGTTCTGCGGTTGTCGTTGCCAAAATTCGCTCACTCCTTTTCGGACGTTGTCGATGTCGCTTTGCGTTCCCATCAGTTCAAAGCGGTACAGCCAGGGGACGCCGCATTTTTGTGAAATGACCTCGCCAGCGCGACCGTAAGCCTCGCCAAAGTTACGGTTGCCGGAGGCGATCACGCCGCGAATTAACGCCCGGTTATGTTCATCATTTAAAAAGCGGATCACCTGTCGTGGAACCGCGCCTGCCGTACCGCCGCCGCCGTAAGAGGGGACGACCAGAATGTAAGGTTCGTCTACCCTGATTCGCTCGCGTTCATTAAGCGGAATGCGAATAGCGGGCAGCCCCAGACGCTGCATAAAGCGGTGCGTATTTTCGGAGCTGCTGGAAAAGTAGACGAGTTGGCTCATGCGCTGGCCACGCGCGCATCAGGATGCAGACGGTTGATCATATCCGGGCGGAAGCCTGACCAACTGGTATCGCCCGCGATGACCACAGGCAGCTGGCGAAAACCTTTTTCCCGCAGGGTGTCTGCCGCGTCGGGAACCAGATCGACGTTCACCATCTCAAAGTCAAATCCACGGCTTTCCATCGCCCGTTTGGTGGCGTGGCACTGAACACAGTCGTTACGAGTGTAAATAGTAATGCGCATGATTCGTATTTCCATTTAAAATGAGAGAACGGCGCGATGATATGCGTCGGGTTGTGTGTGTCTTGATAGAGAGAATACTAGATGTAGATGAATAAAGTTTCAACCACACAAGATATGGGAAATATCGATTAATTTGCTTCTGCTGATTAGCTCAGCGGGAATGGGGGGGTATGGTTAAACGTCGCCCGATGGCGCTTACGCTAATCGGGCCTACGGTGTAGGCCGGATAAGGCGTTTACGCCGCCATCCGGCAATAGCGGGTTTACATCCGCATCCCAACGGCCAGTCGGTTGAAGCAGTTCATCAGACTGATAGCGAAGGTCAGATCGCTGATTTCACGGGCGCTGAAACTTTCGAGTAGCGGCAGATACGCGTCATCTTCGGCATGCGTTCTTGCGATATCCGTGACGGATTCCGCCCAGGCCAGCGCCGCACGCTCCTGTTCGCTGAAGTGATGGCTTACCCGCCACCCGGCCAGCGCATCCAGTTTGCTTTGCGCCACGCCGGATTTACGCAGGGCTTTGCTGTGCATCTCCAGACAAAATGCGCAACCGTTGATCTGTGAGATACGCAGATAAATCAGTTCCATCAGCGTGGTGTCCAGCGCGCTGTTTTCCAACGCTTTTTTAGCCTGGCCCAGCGCACTATAGACTTCAGGGCTAAGTTCATAATAGGGCTGACGTAATGTCGTCATCATACTTCTCCTCGTTTAGACGTCAGCAATGTAGCACTATAATGGACTGCTAAAGAGAGCCATATTTTTATGAAAAAAGCAGACCATAAAGGATCGTTCACCTGTGCCACGCTACCAGCAAATCGCCCGTCAGTTAAAAAACGCCATTGAGCATGGCGAACTCAAGGCCGGGGCGCGTTTGCCGTCCAGCCGGACATGGTCGCAAGAGTTAGGCGTTTCACGCTCGACGGTCGAAAACGCGTACGGCGAGCTGGTGGCGCAAGGCTGGCTGGAGCGGCGTGGGCAGGCCGGTACGTTTGTCAGCGGGCATGTACGTCCAGAAAAAACGGTCGCTACGCCTGCCGTTTTCGCCGGAGAAAGCCAGACGCCCGATCCATTTCAAATGGGATTACCTGCGCTGGATCTTTTCCCGCGTGAGATTTGGGCGCGGGTGATGGGGCGTCGCCTGCGTACGCAGACCCGTTTTGATCTCGCGTTGGGCGACGTCTGCGGCGAAGCGATTTTGCGCGAGGCCATTGTCGATTATCTGCGGGTGTCGCGCAGTATTGAATGCCTGCCGGAACAGGTGTTTATCACTTCCGGCTATGCGTCCTCAATGACCCTTATCCTGCGCGCGCTGGCGAAACCTGGAGAAGGCATGTGGGTTGAAGATCCCGGGTTTCCCCTTATTCGCCCGGTGATTGCCCAGGAAAATGTCGGGCTGATGCCGGTTCCGGTCGATGATCATGGACTGAATGTGGCGGCAGGTATTCACGATTACCCGCAGGCGCGTTTTGTGTTGTTAACGCCGGCCCACCAAAGCCCGCTCGGCGTGGCGCTCTCTTTAACCCGTCGCCGCCAGCTACTTGAATGGGCGGCGAGCGCGCAGGCATGGATTATCGAAGACGATTATGACAGTGAATTTCGTTACCACGGCAAGCCGCTTCCGCCGCTGAAAAGCCTCGATGCGCCGCAGCGGGTGATCTATGCCGGAACGTTCAGCAAGTCGCTGTTTCCGGCGCTGCGTACCGCATGGCTGGTGGTTCCGCTTAATCAGGTGGCGCGTTTTCGTCAACTGGCGGGGCTGATGGCCTGTAGCGTGCCGGTGCTGTGGCAGCAGACGCTGGCGGATTTTATCCGCGATGGTCATTTCTGGCGGCATTTGAAAAAGATGCGCCAGCATTACGCCAGGCGACGGCTTTGGATGGAAGAAGCGCTGCGTGAGCAGGGATTCGCCGTTGTCCCGCAGGAAGGCGGCATTCAGCTGGTTGTTGCGGTGGATGCTGATGACCGGTTGCTGACGGCGAAAGCCAATCAGGCCGGATTAGCGGTGCAGGCATTGAGCCGCTGGCGGCTTAAGTCAGAAGGAAGGGGAGGACTGCTGCTGTCGTTTACCAACATCACTTCAGCGGAAATGGCAAAACAGGTCGCACGTCAGCTTCGGGAAGCCATAACCGACACGCCGTCGGCCGGATAAGACGCTCTGCGTCGCATCCGGCAAGATTCCCCGTTAACGGCGTAAACTTAACAGCGCCCCGACAACAATGCCGACAGCGGCGGCTGTCCCCATGCTGCACCAGGGTTTTTCTCGCACAAAGGTATCCGCGCATCCTACGGCATCACGCGCCGCCTGTTCTACTCGCGTGCGGCCATGCATACGGGCACGGGTTTCTTTCAGCAATGCCTGCGCTTTGCGCCGCGCGGTTTCCGCTTCATCTTTGGCATCGCTTCCCCATGATTTAAGCACGTCTTCAAGGGTATCGGCTAATTGACTGACATCGTTCTGAATATCCTGAACATTTTCATCGGCGTCTTTTCGGCTCGGTCGGTTAAACATATGATCCTCCATTGATTTCGATGTGAACTTCAGTGTAGTCCATATTTTTTATCTTCTGAGGCGCGTCACGGTATATTCGCGAGTTTATGGATTTTTCTGAAAGCGTTGCTAATGCTGGATCGGGTAAGGTAAGCCCGCAGTAAAGGATAACGAGGATAAAATATGTATTTACGACCCGATGAGGTGGCGCGCGTACTTGAAAAAGTGGGTTTTACCGTAGATGTGGTAACACAGAAAGCATACGGTTATCGACGTGGCGAAAATTATGTGTACGTTAATCGTGAAGCGCGTATGGGGCGTACCGCATTAGTGATTCATCCGACGCTAAAAGAACGCAGTTCTTCACTGGCGGAACCCGCTTCGGAAATTAAAACCTGCGATCATTATCATCAGTTCCCGCTTTATTTAGGCGGAGAAATTCACGAACATTACGGCATACCGCACGGCTTTAGTTCACGGATTGCGCTTGAGCGCTATTTGCATGGACTGTTTGGTGAAGCAAAACCAAATTCAAACTAACGAAGCGACTGGCCTTGCCAGTCGCGAAGAAAGCGGGTCTCAGGCTTTGGCCTGGTGGTAGCTGCTGACTTTGAACAGGCGTCGGCAATAATCAAGGAAGTAGCCGTAAACCGCGCCCATCAGCATGGATATCACGATATTCGAACTGACTGCCGCTGTAATCTGGTGCCAGTCTGCGCCGACCGTCAACAAAATTGCGACATAAACCGGAGACTGGAAGGTGACGTAAGCCAGTACATCCGCCAGATTCTTCACCCAACTCGCCGGGCTCGCCTTACGCGCGACGCGCATAATCGCATCACGATACATTCCATAGGGCCACGCGATCAGAATATTGACCGGAATGGCGACCAGACGGGAAGACAGCGACTGTTCAAAGGTCATTCCAGAGAGGAATATCTCGATCAACATGTTCACGACAGAACAATAAACAACCATCGCGAACGTGTCTGCGACTGCATGACGCAAGCGTGACTGCGGTGAGAACATGTTAATGCTCCTTGTAAAAGGGTAAAAATCGCCATTGAACGTGTGGTTGTAGTGATTTAGCGTAGTGCTTTCGCTAATGCATAGCGTATATCTCTACATAATAACTATCAACTAGTGTAAAATTTTTATTTATTGCCTTTTTGTCGATAAAATACTCTGCCAGTGTCTGTTTTTTGTTCGTTTCGGGATTTTCGTTGTCCGCCGTGACTAATGTTTTCCAAATCAATGGCTTAACTTTTATTGTTTTTTTCGGCGTTTTGCGCAAGCGAGGCGGGAGCGAAAGGGCATCGACGGCTGCTGTTGTGTACGCCGGGGAGAGGCCGCTTTTTTAATTTCGCAGGCGTGCGTTATTCAGGCTGAATATATAACGGCGAAGGTGAATAAATATAAGCGGCGGTGTGCAGGCCGGATATTGCTGTATATCCCACTCTCTGGAAATATAATCAATAATCGAATATACTTTCTGGCGTAATACTTGTTTTCCCCTGCGTTAAAAGGTTTTATTGTTATGACTTTGATGTTACAGAATTTAAATAATATCCGTACACTGCGCGCAATGGCCCGCGAATTCTCCATTGACGTTCTTGAAGAAATGCTCGAAAAATTCAGGGTTGTCACTAAAGAAAGACGCGAAGAAGAAGAAGAGCAACAGCGTCTGCGCGCTGAACAGCAAGAAAAGATTAATACCTTTCTGGAGATGATGAAAGCCGACGGCATCAAGCCAGAAGACTTATTAAATATGGGGGCGGCAACGCCGCGTTCAGGTAAAAAACGTCAGCCGCGCCCGGCGAAATATCGTTTTACCGATTTTGATGGTGAGACGAAAACATGGACTGGTCAGGGGCGTACGCCTAAGCCGATTGCCCAGGCGCTGGCGGCGGGGAAATCTCTGGATGATTTTCTGATCTAATTTCGCGGTATTTTGCCGGATGAGACGGTGCTTATCCGGCTGATATCAACCAGGTCAGTACAAACCACCCGGCCCGCCGGGGACTGCGGCGATTCTGGCGCTACCGCTTAATGCGTTCGCCGGTTCCAGGGCATCTTTTCGAGCAGTCGCGCCATGCCGCAGAAACCCGTGAATCCCGCCAGCATTAACCCGGCGCCAACAAAGCCGCTGATCAGGAAGAAACCGCTACTGACGGTGTAACCCAGCGCAACGCCCAATAAAACCAGCCCTCCGGCGGCAATTTGCACCTGACGCATCAGCGGCAGCGGCTGAGACTTATCTTCCGCCACGGGCAGGCCCGCAGCTTTCCAGCCTTCGATTCCCCCCTCCAGCAGCCAGACTTCTGCGGGGGCGGCGACCGCCTGGAGCGTTGCGGCATTGCCGCTGGTACGCCTGCCGGACTGACAGTGAAAGATGACGCGTTCAGCCCGTAACGCCGCCGGAAAAGCGCCGTGCTCAAGCGTGGAGAGCGGCGCCAGCTGCGCGTCGGGAATATGTTCGCGCAGGTATTCATCGGCGTCACGGATATCAATCAGCGTTGCCCCTTGTGCTATCAGCGCCTGTGCTTCGCGCGGGGAAATCGTCCCGGTTGCCATGGTTTCTCCTGGTGGACAATACGGTGTATTTAGCAGCGTAAATCAGCTTCCTGGCAGCGTAAAGGGGGTAAATGAGGAATGTCTTGTTCGCCTTACAGTTTGCGCCAGCAATATGTCATGCCGTTTCCCTGTTAAGCCGCTTCCCTCTGCTACACTCTCTGGGTGTCTATTGTGTACAACCGAGGTAAATATGGGTCTCTTCAATTTTGTGAAAGATGCGGGCGAAAAGCTCTGGGATGCCGTAACCGGAAATCATGATAAAGATGATCTGGCGAAAAAGGTGCAGGAACACTTAAACAAAACCGGTATTCCTGACGCCGATAAAGTCAATGTGCAGGTGACGGACGGTAAAGCGACGGTAACGGGCGACGGTTTAAGTCAGGAAGCGAAAGAAAAAATCCTCATTGCGATCGGGAATATTTCCGGGATCGGCAGTGTGGAAGATCAGGTTAAAACGTCAGCGCCTGCGGCGGAGAGTCAATTTTATACGGTGAAATCAGGCGACACGTTGAGCGCTATTTCAAAACAGGTTTACGGTAATGCCAACCTGTACAACAAAATCTTTGAAGCGAATAAGCCGATGCTGAAAAGCCCGGATAAAATATATCCCGGGCAGGTTTTACGTATCCCGGAAGAGTAACCGGACTCAGCTCTGTTCCTGCTGAAGTTTACCGGCCATCGCCTGTTGAATAATCGGAATTGGCGTCAGTAAATGCTGGCGCATTAATTCGCTGGCGCGTGCGGCATCGCGCGCCAGAATAGCCTCCATAAGCGCCCGATGCTGAATATGTTTATCTTCGAGCATTTCAACGGACAGAACCGTTTTGCGCAGCCAGATAAAACGGTAGCGTGCCGCCAGATCGAAAAGTCGCTCGCGCATTTGCAGCAGATAATGTGAGCCGCAACCGGCAACAATAGCCGTATGAAATGCCTGATGGCGCTGATCCCACTCATCCAGCATACGTTCGCTGGCATCGCTCGATTCCAGTTTGTTGAGCATATGCGCCCTGGCGAGAATATCGGCTTCCCACTCATCGCCGCCACGCTCAATAGCCAGTTGCACCAGCATGGCTTCCATATTGGCGCGGGCATCGAAAATATCGAGCAGTTCCTGCTCCGACATCGACGCCACGCGATAGCCTTTCTGGTTCACCACCGTGACCAGCCGTTCCGCCACCAGTTGAGAAAGCGCTTCCCGCAACGGCCCCACGCCTAATTCATAGCGTGATGTTAACAGACTCATGCGCAGCTTCTCATCGGGCTGATAAACGCCGCGAATAATATCGTTTTTGAGCCATCGGTATCCATCTATGGCCGTCGGTTGGGCAGAGGCGGTCATGGTACAACTCCTGAATAGCATTGGGCTGATATCCCGGCGCGCGCCGGGACACAGGTCTAACGCGTATTTTGCAACGGCGTTTTTTGCCACAATACCAGTTTTTTCCAGCGGGACATAATCGGCACGGTACAAATGATCCCCAGTCCTAACAGCCCGGTAGAAATCACCTCCAGCTGTTGCGCCGGTCGGAATAGCATCACCACCAGCACAAAGCAGATAAAAGCGATAACCAGCCAGGTCAGCCACGGATAGAGCCACATTTTCAGCTTAATTTCACTCCCTTCCGCCAGCAGGATTTTCCGCATTCTGAGCTGGGAAACCGCAATCACCAGGTAGACGAGCAGGGCGATCGCGCCGGAGCTGTCGATCAGGAATTTAAACACTTTCGCCGGGGCGTAATAATTTACCACCACCGTGAGAAATGCCGCCCCTGTGGATAACAGCACCGCCACATACGGCGTCCTGCTGCGGTTGAGTTTGCCCATAACGGCGGGCGCATCGCCACGACGGCTGAGGGAGTAGAGCATTCTCGACGCCGTATACAGCGCGGAATTCAGGCAACTGGTGACTGACAATAAAATCACGCAGTCCATGATCGCTTTGGCATAAGGAATATGCAGCAATTCCAGTACCGAACGGTAGGAACCAATGTCTTTGAGTCCCGGCATGTTCCACGGGATGAGCGCGACCACCACGAAAATAGAGCACAGGTAGAAGATTGAAATACGCCAGATCACCGAGTTGGTGGCGCGCACGATATGCTTATCCGGCGTGTCGGACTCGGCGGCGGCAATCGTGACAATCTCTGCGCCCATAAATGAGAACATGGTGATCAGCATCGCGCTCAGTACCGCGCCGAAGCCATTGGGCATAAAGCCGCCGTGATCCCACAGGCGTGAAACGCCGCTCACGTCTGCGTAGGGATAAAAGCCGCTAATTGCCGCCGCGCCCAGCGCGATAAACGCCAGAATGGCAATCACTTTGCACAGCGCCAGCCAGAATTCGAACTCGCCGTAATTTTTGACGCTCAGCAAATTACTGCCGGTTAATGCGATGGTGATCGCCAGAGAGAACAGCCAGATGGGGACGCCCGGTATCCATGAATGCAGGATGATGGCGGCAATATTGGCCTCCAGCGGGATAACCAGCACCCAGAACCACCAGTACAGCCAGCCGATGGTGTAGCCCGCCCAGGGGCCGATGGCTTTATCCGCATAGGTTGAGAAAGAGCCGGTATCCGGCGTGGCGACGGCCATTTCGGCCAGCATTCGCATAATCATAACGACCAGCAACCCGGCAAACAGGTAAGCCAGCAGTACCGCAGGCCCGGCTTGCGCAATCGCGACGCTGGAACCGACAAACAGACTGGCGCCAATGACGCCGGCGATAGACAGCATGGTGACGTGGCGGGATTTCAGTCCGCCACCTAAAGCATGTGATTCTGACAATTGCCCCATCTTCTTACCCCGTTATTGTTATTGAAGCTGTTGGCTGCTCTTGATGCGTAGGCCCGGTAAGCGGAGCGCCACCGGGCATCACAACATTGCCGGATGGCAGCGCAAGCGCCTTATCCGGCCTACAACGACCTAACCTTGCTTCGCCTCATCAAAACACTGAGCGATGATGTCCAGCCCTTGCTGAATTTGCGCTTCTTCGATAGTCAGCGGCACCAGAATGCGTAGCACGTTGTAGTACGGCCCGCAGGAGAGCAGGATCAGCCCTTTATCACGGGCGCGGGCGACGATGTCGGCGGTCAGCTTCGCGTCCGGTTTGCTGCGATCGCCATTTTCAAACAGCTCAATGGCGATCATCGCTCCCGGGCCGCGCACGTCGCCAATCTCGCGGTGCGTTTCAGCAATATTCAACAGCCCTTTACGCAGGGTTTGCCCCAGGTCTTTGGCTTTTTGCAGCAGGTTTTCCTGCTCGAAAATGTTCAGTACCGCCAGCGCGGCAGCGCAGGCGAGAGGATTACCGGCGTAGGTGCCGCCCAGACCGCCCGGCGGGATGGCGTCCATCACATCGGCGCGACCGGTCACTCCCGCCAGCGGAAAGCCGCCGGCAATCGATTTGGCGAAGGTGGTGAGGTCCGGGGCGACGCCCGTCTGTTCCATCGCAAAAAGCGTACCGGTACGCCCCGCGCCGCTTTGCACTTCATCGGCAATGAGCATGATCCCGTGTTCGTCGCAGAGTGCGCGCAGACGCTGCATAAAAGCGGGCGAGGCCGCATAAAAACCGCCTTCTCCCTGTACCGGTTCAATGATGATGGCGGCAATATCTTCCGGCGCGGCATCGTTTTTAAAGATGCGCTGGATGCTGGCAATCGCGTCATCATCACTGATGCCGTGCAGGGCGCAAGGGTAGAACGCGCGGTAAACGTGGCCTGGCATCAGCCCCATTCCGGCAGAGTAGGGATTGACTTTTCCGGTCAGTGACAGGGTGTAGTGGGTACGGCCATGATAAGCGCCGCTAAAAGCGATGGCGCCGCTACGCTTTGTCGCCGCACGGGCGATTTTCACCGCGTTTTCCACCGCTTCGGAACCGGTAGTCACCAGTAGGGTTTTCTTCGCGAAATCGCCTGGCACCTTCTGGTTCATGAGTTCGCACAGCTCCAGATACGGCTCGTAGGCGAGCACCTGAAAACAGGTATGCGACAGCTTTTTCAGTTGTGCTTCGACCGCCGAGACGATCTCCGGGTGCAGGTGCCCGGTATTCAACACCGCAATACCGCCTGCAAAATCGAGATACTCGCGGCCTTCCACATCCCAGACCCGGCAGTTTTCCGCGCGATCGGCAAAAATAGGGTGGATCTGTCCTACGCCGCGAGGGACGGCGTTACTGCGGCGATGCATTAATTCTTTATTGCTGCTCATCAGGTGTTCTCCAGTATTGTTTTTTTAAAGGCCGATACACATGTATTTGATTTCTAAATAATCTTCGATGCCGTACTTAGAACCTTCGCGGCCAAGACCGGAGGCTTTAATCCCGCCGAATGGCGCGACTTCGTTGGAGATAATGCCGGTGTTGATGCCGACAATGCCGTACTCCAGCGCTTCGCCGACGCGAAACACGCGGCTTAAATCGCGGGCGTAGAAATAGGCCGCCAGACCGAACTCGGTATCGTTCGCCTGCGCGATCGCGTCCGCTTCATCTTTAAAGCGGAATAGCGGGGCGAGGGGGCCGAACGTCTCTTCTTTAGCCACTTTCGCGTTATTGGGGACGTCCACCAGGATGGTGGGCTGGAAGAAGTTGCCGCCGAGCGCATGCGCCTTACCGCCGCAGAGCACTTTTGCGCCTTTCTCCAGCGCGTCGGCGATGTGCTCCTGCACTTTGGCTACCGCTTTTTCGTCAATCAGCGGCCCGGTGGTGACGTCTGCTTGCAGGCCGTCGCCGAGATGCAGCTTGCTCACCGCCTGCTGGAGTTTTTCCGCAAAGCGGTCATACACGCCGTCCTGCACATACAGGCGGTTAGCGCAGACGCAGGTCTGCCCGGCGTTGCGAAACTTAGAGGCCAGCGCGCCTTCCACGGCGTTATCCAGATCGGCGTCATCAAAGACGATGAACGGCGCGTTGCCGCCCAGCTCCAGCGACACCTTTTTGATGTCTTTCGCACACTGTTCCATCAGCTGACGGCCAATTTCGGTTGAGCCGGTAAACGACAGTTTGCGCACCAGCGGGTTGCTGGTCAGTTCATTGCCGACCGCTCCCGCAGAACCGGTGACGACGTTAAAGACGCCTGCGGGAACCCCGGCGCGGTTCGCCAGTTCAGCCAGCGCCAGGGCGGAAAACGGCGTCTGGCTGGCGGGTTTCAGAACCATCGTACAACCGGCCGCCAGCGCCGGGCCGGCTTTGCGGGTAATCATCGCCGAGGGGAAATTCCACGGCGTGATGGCGGCGGTAACGCCAATCGGCTGCTTGATAACGATCAGGCGCTTATCGGCCTGGTGGCCTGGAATCGTGTCGCCATAGATACGCTTACCCTCTTCGGCAAACCATTCAATAAAAGAGGCGGCATAGCTGATTTCTCCTTTTGCTTCCGCCAGCGGCTTCCCCTGTTCCAGCGTCATCAGGCGGGCGAGATCGTCCTGGTGCTCCATCATCAAATTGAACCAGCGACGCAGAATATTCGCCCGCGCTTTGGCGGTGAGTGCGCGCCAGGCGGGCAGCGCGCGGTTAGCGGCGTCAATGGCTTCGCGGGTCTCTTCTGCCCCCATTTTCGGTACGCTGCCTAACGGCTGGCCGTTCGCTGGGTTGGTTACGGCGATTGTGTCGCCGCTTCTGGCGTCGCGCCATTGCCCCTCGATAAACGCCTGCTGGCGGAACAAGGTGGGATCGTTAAGTTGCATGATTGCTTCCTGTCTTAAAAGGGTTAACGGGTGAATGCGGCGTTTAATGAGTCCACGCGACGCGCCGCACGTAGCGTGCGTCCGGGATGACTCTGGTTTGCCAGCAGCGTCTGTACTTTGCTGACGATATGCGCCCCGATGGGAATGGCTGATGTGGCCGCCGGAGAGGGCGCATTGCAGGTGTGAATGGATCGTGGCGTGGTAACAAACAGGAAATCGTCGATCAGCTTGCCATCCGGCGACACCGCCTGCGCCCGCACGCCCGCAGGCCACGGCTGCAAATCTTTTAAGGTCAGGCTGGGGCAATATTTTTGCACCAGCCGCAGATAGCCGCTTTTGCACAGTGAGTTCTTCATCTCGCCAAGCCCTGAGCGCAGATTGTTTTGCAGCACGCGGCGGATGCCGGACGAACCGAAAATTTCCAGCGTATCGGATAATGAAAAATCGCCTTTCCGGTAGCCTTCTCGTTTAAAAGCCAGCACGGCGTTAGGCCCGACGGTAACGCTGCCGTCGATCATCCGGGTGAGGTGGACGCCCAAAAACGGCATTGCCGGATCGGGAATGGGATAGATCAAATGGTTAACGATTTGATTATGCTGCGACGCCAGGCGGAAATATTCGCCACGGAACGGGCAGATGATAAAACCGGGATCGACCCCCAGCATTTTAACCAGCCGGTCGGCCATCAGCCCGGAACAGCTAATCAGGGTTGAGGCTTCGTATATCTGCCCGCCCCGGGTTGTGATCACCACGCCCGCCGCATGTTCCTTCAGCGCGCTGACCTCCGCGTTGTAGACAATCTCACCGCCTTTGGCCTGGAATATTTTTGCCATCGCCGCCGTCACGTCCCGGTAGCTGACAATCCCGCTGGAGGGGACAAAAATCCCGCCCAGACCAGTGATGTTCGGCTCCCGCTCCCGCAGTTCCGCCGCGCTTAACCACTCGCGTTCCAGGCCGTTTGCCGCCGTGCGATCCCACAGCGCCCGCATCCGCGCCATTTCCAGTTCGGATGTCGCCACCAGCATTTTTCCGCAGGTGTCGTAGCGAATGCCGTTTTGATCGCAAAAGGCTTTGGTGGCGCGATTTCCGGCGAGGCAAAACTGCGCTTTGAGGCTACCGGGAGTGTAGTAGACCCCGGCATGGATCACGCCGCTGTTGTGACCCGTCTGATGACAGGCCGGTTCGGACTCTTTTTCCAGCAGGGCGATGCTGGCGTCTGGATACACATCAATAAGCTGCATGGCGGTCGACATGCCGATAATGCCGCCGCCAATAATTACAAAATCATACATCCGCTCAATTCCTTCGTCTGACCGCGCTTATTGATGAGTCTGGTAGCAATGGGTGGAATAAGCGAAATAACCACGCTGGCGCATCAGTTCACGGCGCAGATCCGGGTGTGGCGTAAAACGATCGCGCCCGTGCAGCCAGAACAGGTTGTTAATCAACAGGAATTTACCGACCGGCACCGGAACAGAGAGGATGTTTTTGCTGGTTTCCAGCGCATCGGAGAGATCGCTGAGCCAGACGCCCTCTTCAAAATCTTTTGGCTGGACGAACTGGTCGATATAGCGCATGACCGGGCGCCCCTGCTGGTCAACGTCAAATACCGGATGATAAACATCGTGGCTGACGTTTTTGCTCGGCGGCGCGGCAAAACGCATGGAGCGACGCGCCAGCGGGTGGCTGAAAAAGCGCTCCAGATGCTCCCAGTCATCGAGGTGTAGTAACAGTGAGTTTCCGCCCGCCATATTTTGTTCGTCGATTTTCATCATCAGCACGTAGTCGGTAACTTCCTCAACGTAGGTGCCGTCGTTATGCAGCTCCATCACGCGGTGCGGTTGTCGCAGGTAGCTGTCTGAATTATCGACGTTCTTCACCACAAAGCGCGCGTAGTACTGGCCGCTCATCGCATCGTAATTAGAGCGCCCGATAAGGTGCGCCACCGCCGTCGCCAGCTTGACCATCTCGTCAGCCTGTTCTACGTTGTCGATCCCTTCGGCGTTGATCAGCAGTGCGCCTTCGGCGCGATCCAGCAGCGTTTTAATAAGCAGCGGCTGTAGCTGGTTGCCACATAAGGCGTCGAGGATCTGACCGACCTTAAAACGTAAAAAGGATTTGTATTCCAGCGCCTGTACCGGCCACTGTTCCACCTGCTGCAAAAATTGCGCCGTCGTTTTTGCGCTAAAGGTCAGTTCCAGCAGACGCGGCGACTGTACGGAAGGGGCGAAGGTAAATCCGGCGTCGCTGCGGGTGACACTATCAGCATTTGTTTTTACGGCGGTCAGTGCATTCATCAGAATCGATCCTCTCAGTAAATGGTCAGGGAGACATGGCGATGCTCATTTCGTAGCCATAAACTAAAAATATCTACATTTTTTATAAACGCATACAAAACTGACGATTTGTTTAATTTTTGTGATCAAAAACAACAAATATTTAACATTATAAATATCAGGGATTAAGAAATGAGACAGGATTTACATCCGCAGCCTAAACTGATTCTGTTTGTGAAATAGCAGACGAGCGGGAGACAGGGATTAAGCCATTGATAAAAAATCTATTCCGACGCCTTAAATGGATGAGTACCGGACTGGCATCGCTCATCAGGCATGTGGCGTTGACGCTGCTTGTGGTTCTGATCGTTTTTCTTGGCGTGCGGGTTTACCAGACAGAAAGTGGGCCCGATCTTCATTTCTGGCATACCTGGACCGGTAGCGAAATGTCTGCCAACGCGCTGGATAAGGCCACTTTTTCGCAGTACCTGGCGCGGGAAGAGGCGCTGTTTAGCCATCTGAAAACCGGAGTGACGGATAAGCTGAAGCCGGATGAGCAGACGCCCATCAACCGTTTTTACCATAACAGCCGGGTCTGGCCGCCGCAGTTTTCGCCCAACGGCAATCGCTCGTACGTACTCATGCCGCAGGGTAAACCGCGTGGCGTCGCCGTGTTACTGCATGGCTTAACGGATTCGCCCTACAGCATGAAATACGTTGCTAAGGATTATCAGCAGCGTGGCTTTATCGCCGTTGTGCCGCGTTTGCCTGGGCACGGCACCGCGCCCGGCGCGTTAACGGCGGTGGAGTGGGAACAGTGGCTTGCCGCCTCGCGGCTGGCGGTTCGGGAAGCGACGCGGCTTGCGGGGCGAGATGTGCCGTTGCATCTGGTGGGCTACTCAAACGGTGGGGCGCTGGCGCTCAAGTACACGCTGGACGCGCTGGAAGACAACACGTTGCGGCGTCCTCAGCAGCTTATCCTGCTGTCGCCGATGATCGGCGTGACGGCATTCGCCCGTTTTGCCGGACTGGCGGGTTTACCTGCGCTCTTTCCAGCGTTTGCCAAAGCGGCGTGGTTGAACGTCACGCCAGAATATAATCCGTTCAAATATAACTCGTTTCCGGTTAACGCCGCGCGTCAGTCTTATCTGCTGACAAAAGCATTACAACAGCAGATTTCGCGGGATGCGCGAAGCTCCCGCCTTAACGAACTGCCGCCGGTGTTGACCTTCCAGTCAATTATGGATTCCACGGTGAGCACCCGTGCGGTGGTGGCGTCGTTCTATCGCTGGCTGGGCAATAACGGCAGTGAGCTGGTGTTGTTCGATATCAATCAGGCCGCCAGTCTGCGTCCGCTGTTGCGCACCTCATCGTATACCGCCATTACTCAGTTGTTACCGCCTGCGCCGCGCAACTATCGCACGACAATTATCACGAATGCGACGCCGGAAACGCTGAATGTCGTGGCGCGCGATACCCCGGCCGGGGAGCATGTGGAGCAGGTTCAGCCGTTACCGTTGGCCTGGCCGCAGGAGATGTATTCGCTGTCGCATGTGGCGGTGCCGTTTCCGCTCAGCGATTCGCTGTATGGTCTGCAACCGGACGAACTGAACCGCTATGGAATCAGTATCGGGACTATCGCGCTGCGCGGGGAAACGTCCACGCTGGCGGTGGGGCTGGATACGCTGATGCGCGTGACGTCGAATCCTTTCTTCCCGTATATGCTACAGCGGATTGAGGCGCGACAGTGATGATTGCCGGATGGCGCAACACCATCCGGCAATCCGTTAGCCGATATCCACCTGTGGCTTATTGTTGCGTTTGCGGAGCAGGCGCAGCAGCGGCGGGATGATAATCACCGCTATCGCCATCGTCAGCAGCGCTTTCGTCACACCGCTCTCCCACAAAATCGCCATATTGCCGTTGCTGATAGAGAGCGCGCGGCGCAGGTTCTGCTCCAGCATTTCGCCCAGCACAAAGCCGAGGATCAGCGGCGACATGGGGAAGTGCATTTTGCGCAGAATGTAGCCCAGTATGCCGAGCGCCACCATCAGCACCAGATCGAACGTGGTGCTGTGTACCGCGTACACGCCGACCGCAGACACGGCGGCAATCGCCGGGACAAGGAACCACAGCGGGATGGTCAGCATACGGGTGAACATGCCAATCAGCGGGATGTTCATGACCAGCAGCATCACGTTGGCGATCAGCAGCGCGGCGATCAGCCCCCAGACGATATCCGGCTGTTCGGTGAACATCGCAGGCCCTGGCGTGATGTTATACAGCGTCAGCGCTCCCATCATTACCGCCGTGGTGCCGGAACCCGGTACGCCGAGCGTCAGCATGGGGATGAATGAACCGCAGGCCGACGCGTTGTTAGCGGCTTCCGGTGCCGCCACGCCACGGATATCGCCTTTACCGAAGCTGTCGCTGTTGCCGCTGATCTTCTTCTCGGTCATGTAGGTGATGGCGCTGGCGATGGTGGCGCCTGCGCCCGGCAGCACGCCGACGAAGAAGCCAATCACCGATGAGCGTAACGTTGCGCCCACGCACTGCGCCCCTTCTTTGGCGTTAAACAACATGCGCCCGGTTTTGCGTACCAGTTTCTGGCCGCTGCTGGTATGTTCCAGCATTAATAGAATTTCTGAGACAGAGAACAAACCGATCACCACCACGATGAACTGCACACCGTCGGAGAGATGTACGCTGTCAAAAGTAAAGCGATAAACCCCGGTGTTGGCGTCTACGCCGACGGTCGCCAGACCCAGACCGATCAGCGCTGCCAGAAATGATTTCAGTGGATTTTGCGCCATCATGCTGCCGAGGCAGGCGATGGCAAAGACCATCAGCGCAAAGTATTCCGCCGGGCCAAACGCCAGCGACCATTGCGCCAGCAACGGCGCGAACAGGATGATCCCGCCGATGGCGATAAGCGATCCAAAAAATGAACTGACCGCCGAGATGGAAAGCGCGACGCCGCCGCGCCCCTGTTGCGCCATCGGATAACCGTCGAGCGCGGTCATGATCGCCGCCGCATCGCCGGGCACGTTGAGCAGAATCGACGAAATACGCCCGCCGTATTCACAGCCGATATAAACCGTAGCCAGCAGGATCAGCGCGGACTCCGCAGGCAGATGCAGGGCGAAAGCCAGCGGCAGTAAAATCGCCACGCCGTTAATCGGGCCAAGACCCGGCAGCAGGCCGACAATGGTGCCGACGAAGCAGCCGATCAGCGCGATCACCAGGTTTTCCGGCGTCATTGCCACCGCAAAACCCTGAGAAAGATATATCCAGGTATCCATCGTTTCTCCGTTAACTCAGCCAGGCGCCGAGAGGTAAGGTGACGTCAAGCAGACGGTCGAAGGCATACCACAGCAGGATGCCGAGAACCGCGCCGGAAATGCCCGCAGCCGGGATTGTTGCGCCGAACAGAATGCCGATGACCAGGGTGAGAATGGCGGTGGCAACCGGGAAGCCCAGCCACTCAAATCCCCAGGCGTACATCAGCAGGACAATCACCATCGTGAGCAGCTTTTGCAGCACATGGTGGTGAGGCCAGCTAACGGTATCGGGATGACGCAATAACAGCGCCAGCGCGCAGAGCGCCATCAGACCGATAATGCCCAGCGGAAACGGGCGAGGGCCGACCGGTTCGTAGCTGTATTCACTCTGAATCTGCCAGGCGATGAACAGCCCGGCAACGCAGAGCAACAGCCAGATACCTGCAAAAATACGATCGCTCATGATTGCCTCCAGGTTTATTTCGCGAGGCCGAAGGCTTTCGCCTGCTCGCGGTAATCGGCGACCTGCTTTTTGACGTAGTCGTCAAGCTGCTTGCCGGTCATGTCGAATGCAAACAGGCCGCGCAACTCACGCTGCTTTTTAAACTCGTCGGTCTGCTGGAGCTTTTTGAAGGTCTCTACCCACCACTGGTAGTCGGCATCGCTGACTTTTGGCCCCACGTAGAAGCCGCGAATGATCGGCCAGACCAGGTCGTATCCTTGCTCTTTGGCGGTCGGGACGTTGGCTAACTGACCCGGCAGGCGTTCTTCAGAAAATACCGCCAGCACGCGAATTTTATCGCCGCTCAGGTAAGGCACCATTTCACTGAGATCGCCGGAAACCACCTGCACATGGTTGCCCATCAGCGCAGTGACCGGCTCGCCGCCGCCTTCAAACGCCACGTAGCGCATCTTGTGCGGATCGACATTGGCCTTTTGCGCCAGCAGCGCCGACTTCATCCAGTCCTGGCTGCCAATCGATGCGCCAGCGCCAATCACCACGCTGTCAGGATTTTTCTCCATCGCGGCGAGCAGATCTTTTAGCGACTTCCACGGGGAGTCGGCGCGCACGGCGATCATGCCGTAATCAGTACCGGCGCTCGCCAGCCAGCGCACGTCATCCACGCCGTAACGACCAAATTTCCCCTGCGACAGATTAAGCAGCGAGCCGCCGGAGAAGGCGACGACCGTCCCCGGTTCGCCAGGACGCTGGGCGACGATAGCGTTATAGGCGACCGCGCCGACGCCGCCCGGCATGTAGGTGACGCGCATCGGTTTTTCGATAGCGCCGGTTTCCATCATGCTCACCTGAATTAGCTTACAGGTGAGGTCAAACCCGCCGCCGGGTTTGGCCGGGGCGATACACTCAGTACGCGACGGCGCGTCCTGCGCCAGCACAGCGGTGCTCATCAGTAAAACGCTGGCAGTAAGGGCACGAAGTAATTGTTTTTTCATTGTTTATCCTCACGCGGACGTCCGAGTTTTCAGATACGGAAGAAGATTTTTGTGATTATGTGAGCCGACATGTAGCAGTTCGGTTGCGTGATTGTTAAAACAATAACCTTTCAATTCCCTTTCAATGCGGCAGAAACTTTACAGGATGTGATATGCGTCTCTTATTAGCGGAAGATAACCGTGAACTGGCTCACTGGCTGGAAAAAGCGCTGGTGCAGAACGGTTTTGCCGTGGACTGCGTATTTGATGGCCAGGCGGCCGATCATCTTCTGCACACTGAAACCTATGCGCTGGCGGTGCTCGACATCAACATGCCGGGGCTGGACGGACTGGAAGTGGTGCAGCGCCTGCGCAAGCGTGGACAAACGCTGCCAGTGCTGCTGCTGACGGCGCGCAGCGCGGTGGCGGATCGGGTGAAAGGGCTGAACGTCGGAGCGGATGACTATCTGCCAAAACCGTTTGAGATTGAAGAACTTGATGCGCGGCTGCGGGCATTACTGCGGCGCAGCGCAGGTCAGGTGCAGGAGTTACAGCAGCTTGGCGATCTGGCGTTTCACGATGAAGGTTACTTTTTGCTTCAGGCGCAGCCGCTGGCGCTGACCCCGCGTGAGCAGGCGTTGCTGACGGTATTGATGTACCGCAGAACGCGACCGGTGTCGCGCCAGCAGCTGTTTGAACAGGTCTTCAGCCTGAGCGATGAGGTCAGCCCGGAGAGCATCGAACTCTATATCCATCGTCTGCGGAAAAAATTACAGGGCAGTAACGTGCGGATCACCACCCTGCGTGGGCTGGGTTACGTGCTGGAGTGCGGCGATGAGGTGGGCTAAACCCCAGTCGCTGTACCTGCAACTGTTGCTGTTCCTCGGATTGCCGCTGGTGCTGCTGTGGGGATTGTCGGCATTTAACAGCTACGTTAGCGCGTTACAGGCGGCGACGCAGGCCTACGACAGGACGCTGCTCTCTTCTGCGAGAACGGTGGCGGAACGGCTGGTGGTGCGCCACGACAAACTGGAGGTGAATGTCCCCTGGGTGGTGCTCGACAGCTTTGAACTCAACATGAACGACCGTCTCTATTACAAAGTCGTGGACCCGGGCGGCAAGGTGATCTCCGGTTATGACGATCTGCCCGCGATGCCGCCTTCCACCTCGCGAACCCGGCTCTACCCGGCGCTGGCGTGGTTTTATCACACCCAGTATCGCGGACAGGCGATCCGCGTGGCGCGTCTGCTCCAGCCGGTAAATGAAGGGGCGATATTCGGGATGGCGGAGATCTACGTTGCCGAGACGCTACAGTCCCGGCGCTATCTGGCCGGGCAACTGCTGTTCTCCTCATGGGTGTCGCAAGGGCTGCTGGTGCTGCTGACATTGATTCTCGTTGGCTGGCTGCTGCGACGAATTCTGAAGCCGATGCGCCAGCTCTCCTCGCTGATGGTGCGTCGTGAACCGGGCCTGCTGACGCCCTTGCCGGAACTGTTGCCCTGGTCAGAGACCCGGCTGCTGATCGTCGCCTTTAACCGCTACATTGATCGCCTGCGCGCGCTGATCTCCCGTCAGGAACGCTTTAGCGCCGATGCGTCCCATCAGTTAAAAACGCCGCTGGCCGTATTGAAAACGCAGGCAGCGGTGGCGTTAGCCAGTCAACAGCCGCAGCAGTGGCACGAAAGTTTACGGGCGATGAGCGCGACGCTGGATAGCACGATTTTGCTGACGGAGCGGCTGTTGCAACTGTCGGCGGTGAAACGTAAAGAGCAGGGGGAGCGACAGTTCTTGCCGGTTAATCTGTATGAGGTGGTGCAGATGAGCTGTTTTAGCCGTCTGGCGCAGGCGCGCAGCAAAGCTATCGATCTGGGGTATGAAGGTGAGCAAGAGGCGGTGTGGATTGAAGGGGATGACGTTTTGCTCGGCGAGCTGTGCGCGAATTTGCTGGATAATGCGCTGAAATATACGCCGTCGCAGGGAACGGTAACGGCACGGCTATTGCGGGATGGCGAGGCTGTTGTACTGGTGGTGGAAGACAATGGGCCAGGGATTGACGCTGAGCAGATCCCGCAGGCGCTGATGCCGTTTCATCGGCTTGCTAACGTGGGGAATGAGAGCGGGGCGGGGATCGGTCTGGCGCTGGTCAACGACATCGCCCGCCTGCACCGTACCCATCCGCAGCTGTCGCGCAGTGAAACGCTGGGCGGTCTGCGTGTGCGGGTGCGGTTTTTAACGACGGCGCAGTAAATAAAAATGTCATCATCGCAGGCTGGATAAAGGGTGATTCGCGGGAATAAAAAAAGCCGCATTAGCGGCTTTTTTCTCATGTCAGGCAAAATTATTCGCTGACTTTTTTCTCAAGTTCTGCTGCGCCTTCTTTGGTTTTGTTCCAGCCTTTCTCAGCACCTTCTTTCGTGGCATTCCAGCCTTTTTCGGTGCCTTCTTTGGTCTTATTCCAGGCCTTCTGCGAGCCTTCGCTCACTTTACTGCTCAGGTTGTCGCTTTTACCTTCAGCGGCATGTTCAGATTTCAGTTTCAGTTCTTCACCCTGATTCTGCGCCTGGTGCAGTTTCTCTTTGGCGGTATTTGCGCTTTCATGAGCGGCTGCAACGTCGTTATCGGTCGCGTGTGTGGTCGCAGCAAAAACAGGGGAAGCCAGCAGAAGTGCAGATAAGGCGATCATTGTTTTTTTCATAAGAACCTCGCTTAACGTTATCAGTTATATGCGTGGTTAAGCATGACACGGCAGAAAGGCGGTGGCTTTAGGAATAAACTGTAATTGAATCAATGAGGTCTGGATGTGGGAGAAACGGGGGCTCCGTAGGGGGTCGTGAATATTGTAGAAACTGCCGTGATAAGCGGTCATATGGGTTGACAATCAGACAACGTTGATCTGGCAATCGGGAAGGTTGCGTGATAGGCTTTAACCGGAAAATTTGTGATTTTTTCACAAAAAAAGGAGTTATAAATGCTTATTGAATTTTCAGTGCAGAATTTTAAAGTTTTTAGCCAAAAACAAACTTTATCGATGGCTGCTAAAAAATCTTATAAAGAGCATCCAGAGACGACGGCAACAGCTGAGCATTTTGATGATCTGTTGATTAATAAGGTCGCAGTAATTTATGGTGCTAACGGCGCGGGCAAAAGTAGTTTTGTTGAAGCTTTAGATTTTCTGCAATCCTATATCCTTAGAGGGTTTGCTGATAGTTCACAGAATGATTCAATAAGAACGCGGTTTATCGACAGAGAAATACCTAAATTTATTTTTGATGAGGAACAGTTAACCGCGCCTACTGATTTTGAGATCAGTTTTATCGGCACGACCGGTGAACGGTATCAGTATACGTTATCTATCGGTACAGACGCGATAGAAGCTGAAGGTTTATGGGTTTACTCAAAAAAAGGGGTAAGACCAAAGACGATTATCTCCAGAGTATATAATGCTGAAACCAATGAGTTCGAATACTACTGCCCATCGTTGCAGATAGATAAAAAAACGTATGAAGTGGCGATAGAAAAAGCCAATAACAGCAAACGCTCGCCATTCGTATCCATTCTGCATGCTTATGATGTCTCACAACTGGATGAGTTTATTAACTGGTTCAGAGGCGATTTAATTGTATCCAGTAATCGCAATGATGATGTTTTCCGAATGGCATCCAGATACTCTTTTTTAGACGATCTGGCTGATGGCGATGAACAGAAAAAAAATAAAATACTTGAGTTTTTAAACAAGTTTGATCTTTCTATTTCTGATATTTCGGTAACGAAAAAGAATGTGACGTTACCTGATGAGATGCCAGAAGAAATGAAAAAAATGATATTGAGCGATGTCGGTTTTCAAATTGTCTTAGAACATACGACGTCCAGCGGTATCAAGAAAAACATCCCTTATGAAAGATTATCTTCGGGAACGAAGAAGTTATTCGATCTATCAGGCATTCTTTTACTGTGCTGTGAGGCCGGTGAAAAAAGCGTACTGGTTCTTGATGAGTTTGAATCATCGCTCCACCCTTATATCGTCAGAGCGATTTTTGAGTTAATGGTCAAACACTCTGAACGTCTTTTGCAGCTGATTCTCACAACGCATTCAAACGTTCTATTAGATACGGAAAAACTCGTCAGACGGGATCAAATATGGTTCCTGGAGAAAAATAGCGAGCTTGAAACCGTGCTTTATCCACTGAGCGATTTTGCCCCCAGGTTTGAG
The DNA here is from genome assembly GCF_005406305.1 of Citrobacter sp. TBCP-5362. Taxonomy (NCBI): domain Bacteria; kingdom Pseudomonadati; phylum Pseudomonadota; class Gammaproteobacteria; order Enterobacterales; family Enterobacteriaceae; genus Citrobacter; species Citrobacter sp. TBCP-5362. The sequence continues at coordinate 1,058,222 of NZ_CP040234.1, forward strand.
GACTCTATTATAAAAGGCTGGGATTTGGGTAAATTTGGTGGCGTTCCTTTTTTGGGGTGAATGATGGCCAGGAAAATGAAAGCGTTAATTTCTCCTTCTGCATTGAAAAAACGAGGCAGCGGTAAAGTTAAATCTGAGCGCAAGAAAACCCTGATCGTTTGCGAAGGTACGGAGACCGAACCAACCTATTTTAAGGATATGGTTAAAGACCTTAAAATAGCGAATACAGACGTTTATATTGAACCTGGGCGTCATTCAAACCCAAGTAGCGTTGTACGCACCGCCATTGATCTTTATGAGCAGGATCTTGAATTTGAGCTGATTTATTGCCTAATTGATACGGATGAGTTTGGGAAAGATATTGACCTGGCATCCAGTATGTTAAAAGAACATACTTTTTCACGGCGTAAAAAGTCCCTTGGTGGCGACCGGTATCCTCAGGCGAAGATCCTGCGTTCTGATCCCTGCATCGAGGTCTGGTTTTTACTCCATTATGAAGTGTTAAGACGGCCATTTGTTAAAGCAAATAAAAGCGCGGCACAGAACTGCAAGGAATACCTTAAAAATACGCATTTGAAAGATTATAGCGAAAAGTATAATGGACTCTATAGCCTAATAAAGAAAAATGGTCTTAAGGCGTGTGAGGAAAGCGCCAGGCTCAGAGCATGGCTTGAGAAGAACGATTGTATCAATCCGTTTACGCAGATTGATGAGTTATATCTGGATTTACATGAAAAAGTTTTCGCGCCAGCGAAAAGATAAATAAAGAGTAACACTGCACACGAAAAGCATTGCGTTTGTGCCCCTGTAAAGGGGCATTTTGAATTAACGCATGATCAAAAAATAACGCTATTTTAAGCAATATTATCTTCGTCCACGCCTTAACGATTATTTATGACTGTTTCCCTGCCTGTAAGCCAGAGCGACAACCAATGACTGCACCAGACAAAGCGTTGCGGACTGTGAGCGAAAAGCGTCTACCTGCGCTTCTTTGACTACAAAGCAGAGATCGCTGAAGGTCGCCAGTGGGCTTATCTGACTGTCGGTAATGACAATTTGCTTTGCGCCGACGCTGGCTGCGGTTTCGCTGACCATGACCGTCTCTTCTGCGTAAGGGGAAAAGCTGATGGAGATAACGATATCGCGGCTCTTGATTCGGCTGATTTGCTCTCGCAGCATCCCCCCCATGCCATCAAGCAGTATTGGGCGGCATTCAAGGTGGCTGAGCGCGTAAGTCAGATAGGCGGCCACGCTAAAAGAGCGCCGCAGGCCAGCGATATAAATCGTATCGGCCTCCGCCAGTAATTGAACGGCGCGTTGCAGCATGTCGGGATCGGTACGCGACGCCAGCTGTTGCAGCGCCTGAGCATTCGAACGGGCAAATTCTTGCAGAATGTCTAACGGCGTTTCCGGTACGGATTCGCTCTCCATCTCTCTGAACAGCCGCGCGCGATCGCTGTAGCTGGCCGTTTCTTCCACCAGGTTCATACGAAACAGTTGTTTCATTTCGTTGAAACCGGTGAAGTCAAACGCGTTGGCGAAACGGATAAGCGTCGATGGCGGCACGTCCGCCCGCTCGGCGATGACGGCGACGGTATCGAACGCTACGCTGTTAGTGTTATCCAGCACATAGCGGGACACCTGCTGCAATCGTTTACTGAGACTATCGTAACGGTCGCGAATTTGCTGCTGTAGCTCGCTCAGACTGGATGCTGTCGTCATGTTATCCCCCATACTTAGTTTTCTGATTCTAAACGCAAAACCGTACATTTTAAATGTTAGCGATACATCCGGCCCGGCGATGCAGCCTGTTAACATAAAAATCCATTCCTGATCACAATAATCAATATTTATTTTATTTCAACTTAAAATAGAACGTTTGTTTCATATACAGTGTTCGGGTAACAGTCACGTATTAACAGCGAGAGGTTCAGGATGGAGACGGTAGCGAATTTTATTCACGGCGAATGTGTTACGGGCTCAGGCCAGCGCATTCAGGCGATCTTCAACCCCGCCACGGGCGAGCAAATTCGTCAGGTGGTGATGAGCACGGCGCAGGAAACGGAGCGAGCCATTGCCGCTGCGCAGCAGGCGTTTGCCGCCTGGTCAAGGCAGTCGCCGCTGAAACGCGCGCGAGTGCTGTTTCGTTTTAAAGCGCTGCTGGAGCAGAACATGGATTCGCTCGCCCGGCTGGTCAGTGAAGAACATGGCAAAGTGTATTCTGATGCGGTGGGCGAACTGACGCGCGGTCTGGAAGTGGTCGAGTTTGCCTGCGGCATTCCACACCTGCAAAAAGGCGAACATTCGGCGAATGTCGGCACCGGCGTTGACAGCCATTCACTGATGCAGCCTCTGGGCGTGTGCGCCGGGATCACCCCGTTCAACTTCCCGGCGATGGTGCCGATGTGGATGTTCCCCATCGCACTGGCTACCGGCAATACCTTTGTGCTTAAGCCGTCGGAAAAAGATCCCTCGCTGCCGCTTGCGCTGGCAAAACTGCTGAAAGAGGCCGGTCTGCCGGATGGCGTTTTTAACGTCGTGCAGGGCGATAAAGAAGCGGTGGATGTTCTGCTGACCGATCCGCGCGTTCAGGCCGTCAGTTTTGTCGGCTCGACGCCGATTGCAGAATATATTTATCAGACGGCGTCGGCGCACGGCAAACGCTGTCAGGCGTTGGGTGGGGCGAAAAACCACTGCATTCTGATGCCGGACGCAGACATGAATATGGCGACCAATGCGATTATGGGCGCGGCGTATGGTGCGGCGGGCGAGCGCTGTATGGCGCTCTCCGTGGTGCTGGCGGTGGGGGATAACACGGCGGACGAACTTTGCGCGCGGCTGGAAACGCAGATCGCCGCGTTACGCGTTGGACCGGGGCTTGATCAAACGCCGGAAAATGAGATGGGCCCGCTGATCTCTGCCGCACATCGCAGTAAAGTGCTGGGCTATATTGACAGCGGCGAGGCGCAGGGCGCGCGGCTGCGGGTGGATGGTCGCGGCTTTAGCGTGAAACGCCACGAACAGGGCTTTTTCGTCGGGCCGACCTTGTTTGATAACGTCACGCCTGAGATGACGATTTACAAAGAAGAGATCTTTGGCCCGGTACTTTCCGTGGTGCGGGTGAAGGATTACGCCAGCGCCGTGGATCTGATTAATCGCCACGAATATGGCAACGGGACGGCGATCTTTACCCGCGACGGCGGCTGCGCGCGTCGTTTCTGTGAAGAGGTGCAGGCCGGGATGGTTGGCGTTAACGTGCCGATTCCGGTGCCGATGGCGTTCCACAGCTTCGGCGGCTGGAAACGGTCTATTTTTGGTCCGCTTAACGTTCATGGTAATGACGGCGTGCGTTTTTATACCCGCATGAAAACCGTTACCGCCCGCTGGCCGGAGATGCAGCAGGATAGCGGCGCCGCGTTCTCCATGCCAACGCTGGGCTGACGGAGGGACTTATGACAACCGTACGTATGACCATGGCGCAGGCGCTGGTCAAGTTTCTCAATCAACAGTACGTCGATGTAGACGGGCAGGAGATGCCGTTTATCGAAGGCGTGGCGACCATCTTCGGCCACGGCAACGTACTCGGCATCGGGCAGGCGCTGGAGCAGGATGCCGGGCATTTGCGGGTGCATCAGGGCTGTAATGAACAGGGAATGGCGCACATGGCGACAGGGTTCGCGAAACAGCACTGTCGCCAGCGCATTTACGCCGTCACCTCTTCGGTAGGGCCCGGCGCGGCTAATATGGTGACGGCGGCGGCCACGGCGACGGCGAACCGTATTCCTCTGCTGCTGTTGCCGGGCGATATCTACGCCAGCCGCCAGCCGGACCCGGTATTACAGCAAATCGAGCAGTACCACGATCTCAGTATCAGCACCAACGACTGCTTTCGCCCGGTTTCGCGCTACTGGGATCGTATCAACCGCCCGGAACAGTTGATGAGCGCGATGCTTAACGCTATGCGCACCCTGACCGATCCGGCTGATACCGGCGCGGTGACGATCTGTTTACCGCAGGATGTGCAGGGCGAAGCCTGGGATTACCCGCAGAGTTTCTTTGTCCGTCGCGTTCACCATATTGAAAGACGACCGCCGGACCCACACCGGCTGGCGCAGGCGCGGGCGCTGATTGCCCGTAAACGCCGCCCGCTGGTGGTTTGCGGCGGCGGGGTGCGTTATTCCGGCGCGCACGACGCGTTTCGTCAGTTTGTGGAAAACCTGCACCTGCCGTTTGCGGAAACGCAGGCCGGGAAAGGCGCGCTGGTCAGCGACCATCCGCTGAATCTGGGCGGTATTGGCGTTACCGGCGGGCTGGCGGCAAACCAGCTTGCGCCACAGGCCGATCTGGTTATCGGCGTCGGCACGCGTCTGACCGATTTCACCACCGGTTCGAAAGCGCTGTTTGCACACCCGGACGTAGAATTTCTCCTGCTGAATGTCGCCGAGTTCGACGCCCTCAAACTGGACGCCACGGCGCTGGTGGCCGATGCCCGCGCCGGTCTGACGGCGCTGACGGAAGGGCTTCAGGATTATCGCAGCGGCTGGGGAGACGAGGTGGCGCAGGTGAAATCGGCCTGGGACGAGGAGTGCCGCCGGCTGTGGTCTCGCCAGTGGCGCCCGGATGACGCGCCGGAAATTGCCGGGCACCTTGATGCGCAGCTGGCGGAATACAGTGAAGCGCTGAACACGCGGCTGACTCAGACTCGCGTTCTGGGGATTATCAACCAGCACATTGAGGATGACGCCATTGTGGTCGGCGCGGCGGGATCGCTGCCGGGCGATTTGCAGCGTCTCTGGCAGGTGAAAACGCCCGACAGCTACCACCTGGAGTACGGCTATTCCTGTATGGGGTATGAAATTGCGGCCGCGCTTGGGGCGAAGCTCGCGAAGCCGCAGCAGCCGGTCTATGCGATGGTGGGCGACGGTTCGTACATGATGCTGCATTCTGAGCTGCAAACGGCGGTGCAGGAGGGGATAAAAATCACCATCCTGCTGTTTGATAACGGCGGGTTTGGCTGCATCAATAACCTGCAAATGGGGCATGGGATGGGCAGTTTTGGCACCGAGAATCGCGCCCGTCAACCACAATCCGGCCAGCTGGACGGCCCGCTGGTGGCGGTTGATTTCGCCCAAAATGCGCAAAGCTACGGCTGCCGGGCGTGGCGGGTGCATGATGAGCAGAGCCTGCTGACGGCGCTGGAGGCGGCGCGCGCGCATCCGGGGCCGACGCTGCTGGATATTAAAGTGCTGCCAAAAACGATGACTCACGATTACGCCTCATGGTGGCGCACCGGCGATGCGCAGGTGGCCGATTCACCGTCGGTGCGAAAAGCCGCCGAGCAGACGTTCGATCAGGTGAAAAAGGCGCGTCAGTATTGAGTGAGTAATGCCGGATGGCGCTAACCCGTAGGCCGGATAAGGCGTTCGCGCCGCCATCCGGCAACCTGCGACAACGAAATTTTCATTTCATTTTTCCTGTTTTTTCATTCCTCGCCCTCTTTCTGAATGAAAGGGGGCCAATCCCTGCATCTTCTCCATCGTTGTGTTGTGAGATTGATAACAAAATTTACCTCAATCATCACAAGAATGTTAACTTGCGCGCAAAAACATAATTTTCACTATTTATAAAAATGAAATAAATGTTTTATTTAAGGGGTCGTTAGTTCACCGCATTCACCAACACCGGGAGCCGTTATGTTTAACATTGCTTTACTGGGAGCTGGCCGAATTGGTCAGGTACATGCCGCTAACATCGCAACCCACAAAGAGACTACCCTGTGGTCTGTCGTTGATCCGAATGAGACCTTTGCCTCCCGCCTGGCTACGCAATATCAGGCCCGTCAGCAAAGTCTTGATGAGGCGATGACCGATCCTGATGTTCATGCCGTGCTGATTGCCTCCGCCACGGATACCCACGCCGATTTGATTGAACTGGCCGCCCGCCACGGCAAAGCCATTTTCTGTGAAAAGCCCGTACATCTTGATCTTGCCCGCGTGCGCGACTGCCTGAAAGTGGTCAAAGAGTTCGACGTGCCGCTGTTTATCGGTTTTAACCGTCGTTTCGACCCACAGTTCCGCCGCGTTAAAACCGAGGCGCAGAGCGGGCGCATCGGCAAGCCGGAATCATTGCTGATTATCTCCCGCGATCCTTCTCCGCCGCCTGCGGAATATGTGCGCGTCTCCGGCGGGATGTTCCGCGATATGACCATCCACGATTTCGATATGGCGCGTTTCATCATGGGGGAAGAGCCTGTTTCGGTCTACGCCCAGGGAAGCAATCTGGTCGATCCGGCAATTGGCACGGCAGGCGATATCGACACCGCGTTTATCGTGCTCAAGTATGCCTCCGGCGCGCTGGCGACCATCGTTAACAGCCGTCGCTCGTCTTATGGCTATGACCAGCGTCTGGAACTGCACGGTTCCGAAGGTCTGCTTACGGCGGGCAATATCCTCGAAAACCAGGTGCAGCACTTTGGCCAGAACGGCTGCACCAGCGCGCTGCCTGAGCATTTCTTCCTGCAACGTTATCAGGCTGCCTATGCCGCCGAGTGGGAGCACTTTGTCGCCATCTTACGCGGCGAGGCTGTGCCGGAGTGCAGCGGTGATGACGGCGAGCGTGCGCTGTATCTGGCTGATAAAGCGCTGGAGTCATTGCACAGCCAGCGTGAAGTTCTCCTCTGATTTTCCATAACAACACACCCTACACAGAGAGACATAACAATGAAAAAGCTGATTTTAGCCGCCTTCATCGCCATGACAGCCGGGGCGGCAATGGCCGAGAACGAACAAATTGTTTTCAGCACGCCGAACCTGGCAATGCCGTTTGAAGTTCACATGCAGCGCACGGCGGTGAAAGCCGCGAAAGAGATGGGCGTCAGCCTACAGGTTCTGGACGGGCAGGGAAGTTCGCCGAAGCAGGTTGCCGATCTGGAAAACGCTATCACCCGTGGCGCCCAGGGATTCATCGTCTCCCCGAATGATGTCAACGCAGTTTCCAGCGCGGTGGATGAGATTCAGGACGCTAAGCTGCCGGTGGTGACGCTCGATCGCTCCGTCGATAGCCAGAAGCAGGTTCCGCATTTTGGCGCGAACAACTACAAGGGCGGCCAGGCCATTGGCGACTTTGTCAAAAGCAAATTTCCTGACGGCGCAGACATTGTGCTGCTGACCGGCCAGCCGGGCTCTTCTTCCAATATTGAACGCACCAAAGGCATTCGCGACAGCCTGAAGGCGGGGGGCGATACGTACCGCATTGTTGCTGACCAGACCGGTAACTGGATGCGTTCGGAAGGAATGCGCATTGTTGAAAGCGTGCTGCCGTCGTTGAAAAAACGTCCGCAGGTCATCCTCTCCGCCAACGATGATATGGCGCTGGGCGCGATTGAAGCGTTGCAGGGGCAGGGGGTGAAACCGGGTGAAATTCTGGTGACAGGATTTGACGCGGTGCCGGAAGCGCTGGCGCGGGTACGCGACGGCTGGATGGCGGCGACGGCGGATCAGCGTCCGGGCTTCGCGGTACAGACGGCGATGAGCCAGCTGGTTGCGAACGTGCGTGAGAAGAAAGCCATCACCGGTGCGGATTATCCGCCGACGTTAATCACCAAAGAGAACCTGCAACAGGCCGAGCGTATCGGCGAAGCCGGTAACTGATTTGCCCGGAGCCGCCGTCGCTGCGGCGGCTCGCATTAAAGGAGGAGCAGACCGATGTTGCAACCCTTACTGAAAGTTACCGATCTGGCAAAGAGCTTTTCCGGCGTCTGGGCGTTGAGCAACGTACAACTGACCGTCGGGACGGGGGAGATTCACGCGCTGCTTGGCGAGAACGGCGCGGGGAAGTCCACGCTGCTGAAAGCGCTGGCAGGGGCGCAGCCGCAGACCCGTGGGGACATCTGGTTCAATGGCGAAACGCTGCCGGTGGAGGACTCGCCGGTTGAGCGGCAAAACAAAGGCATCATTACCATCTATCAGGAATTTAATCTGCTGCCCAACATGACCGTTGCGGAAAATATGTTTCTCGGGCGCGAGCCGCGTAAACGTAATGTGATCGTCGATGCGAAGGCCGTGAACCAGGAGGCGCAGGTGGTGCTGGACTATCTGCAACTGAATGTCGCGCCGACCACGCCGGTTGCCCGCCTGAGCGTGGCGCAGCAGCAAATGGTGGAGATCGCCCGCGCGCTGACCCTGAACGCGAAGCTCATCATTATGGATGAACCTTCCGCCGCGCTGAGCGACAGCGAAGTGGAAAGCCTGCACCGCGTCGTGCGGGAACTTAAAGGCCGGGGCGTGAGCATTATTTATGTCACCCATCGCCTGCATGAAGTTTTCCAGCTCTGCGATCGCTTTACCGTGTTTCAGGATGGCCGTTTTACCGGCAGCGGCGCGGTCGCGGAAACCAACGTGGAACAGCTGATCCGCCTGATGGTGGGACGAGACGTGGCCTTTAATCGTCGTCCCCCCAGCGAAACCCACCATGAAGACAAACCGATTCGCCTTGCGGTGAAGGGGCTGTGTCGTGAAAAGCCGCCGCTGGACCCGCACGGCATTGCGCTGCACGACATCAGCTTTCACGTTCACGCCGGGGAGGTGCTGGGGATTGCGGGGCTGGTCGGCGCCGGGCGTACCGAAGTGGCGCGCTGTCTTTTTGGCGCTGACGGTTTTACTTCCGGGACGTTCGCACTGGACGGCGCGGCGTATCACCCCCGTGACCCGATGTACGCGCTGGATCAGGGCGTGGCGCTGGTGCCGGAAGATCGCAAAAAAGAGGGGGCGGTGCTGGGACTGTCTATTCGCGACAACCTGTCGCTCTCCAGTCTCTCTTCGCTGCTGCGCTGGCGCTTTTTCGTCAATACCCGCAAAGAAGATGACCTGATCGAATCTTACCGCCAGGCGCTGCAAATCAAGATGGTCAACAGCGAACAGGAGGTGCGCAAGCTCTCCGGCGGCAATCAGCAGAAAGTGATCCTCGCGCGCTGCATGGCGCTCAATCCACGGGTGCTGATTGTTGATGAACCGACGCGCGGCATTGATGTGGGCACCAAATCCGAGGTGCACCAGGTGCTGTTTGATATGGCGAAACAGGGCGTGGCGGTGATTGTGATCTCTTCCGATCTGCCCGAAGTGATGGCGGTTTCCGACCGGATCATCACCTTAAGCGAAGGCCGGGTAACCGGTGAAATCCACGGCGATGACGCCACCGAAGAGCGGCTCATGATGATGATGGCCATCAACCATAACGCCCTGAACGCGGCATAACGGAGTTTCACATGACGCAGATAGTGACCAAAACGCAACCCCCTGCCAAACGTAACGGACGTATCGATCCGATCGCTTTTTTCGAGCGCTTTGGGGTACTGATTTTTATGTTCCTGCTGCTGATTTTTTTCCAGACGCAGAACAGTAACTTCCTGTCAGAACGCAATATTTTCAACATCCTGACCGAGGTGTCGATCTACGGGATCATGGCCGTGGGAATGACGTTCGTCATCCTGACTGCCGGAATCGATCTGTCTGTCGGCTCCATTCTGGCGGTATGCGCCATGACGGCAGCATACGTGATTAAAGGCGACAACTTCACCACGGTAGACCCGAGCGCCTGGGGCGGGATGAGCTGGCTGATTGGCCTCGGCATCTGCCTGGCGATGGGGACGGCGATTGGCTTCCTGCATGGCCTGGGTGTGACCCGCCTGCGCCTGCCGCCGTTCATTGTCACCCTCGGCGGGATGACCATCTGGCGCGGCCTGACGCTGGTGATTAACGACGGCGCGCCCATTGCCGGTTTTGACCAGGGCTACCGCTGGTGGGGGCGTGGCGAACTGCTCGGTATCTCCATCCCGATCTGGATTTTTGCGCTGGTGGCGATCGGCGGTTATCTGGCGTTGCACAAAACACGTTGGGGCCGTTTCGTCTACGCCATTGGCGGCAACCCGGAGGCGGCGCGTCTTGCCGGGGTCAACGTCAAACGTGTGCTGGTCAGCGTGTATGTCGTGATTGGCTGTCTGGCCGGGCTGGCGGGGTTTGTGCTGAGCGCCCGCCTGGGCAGCGCGGAGGCGGTGGCCGGGATCTCCTTTGAGCTGCGCGTTATCGCCTCGGTGGTCATTGGCGGGACATCGCTGATGGGCGGCTATGGTCGCATCGGCGGCACCGTTATCGGCTCGATCATTATGGGCATTCTGATAAACGGTCTGGTGCTGATGAACGTCTCCGCCTACTACCAACAAATTATTACCGGGCTGATTATTGTGCTGGCGGTGGCGTTTGATACCTATGCCAAGAGCCGTCGTGGCGCGCTGTGAGGGATAAATAATGAAACAAGTGCGAATTGGATTGATTGGGACGGGATACATCGGCAAGGCGCACGCCATTGCCTATGCTCAGGCGCCGACGGTGTTCAACCTGCAAGGCCAGCTGGTGCGCGAAATGGTGGCGGAAGTGACGCCGGAGCTGGCGGCGGAACGGGCGCAGGCATTCGGGTTTCGCCGTTCGACCGGCGACTGGCGCGAACTGGTGGCAGACCCGAATATCGATGTGGTGGATATCTGTTCGCCCAACCATCTGCATAAAGAGATGGCGCTGGCGGCCATTCGCCACGGTAAGCACGTCTATTCGGAAAAGCCGCTGGCGCTGAACGCTCACGATGCCCGAGAAATGGTTGAGGCCGCAAAACAGGCCGGGGTGAAAACGCTGGTGGGCTTTAACTATATGAAGAACCCGACGGCGGCGCTGGCGAAAGAGATCATTGCGCGAGGGGAGATAGGCGATGTGATCCACTTCTACGGCACCCACAACGAGGACTATATGGCCGACCCGCTTTCCCCCATTCACTGGCACTGCTTTAAGGAGACGGCGGGGTTAGGGGCGCTGGGCGATCTGGCGGCGCATATCGTCAATATGGCGCACTACCTGGTCGGCGATATTCGCGAAGTCTGCGGCGACCTGAAAATTGTGGTGCCGGAGCGCCCGGCCAGCTCGGGAGCGGCGCAGAAGGTGGCCGTGGAAAATGAAGATCAGGCGCACGCGATGGTGCGATTCGCCAGCGGCGCGCAGGGGGTGATCGAAACCTCCCGCGTGGCCTGCGGGCGTAAAATGGGGCTGTCATACGTGATTACCGGCACCAAAGGCGCCATCAGTTTTACCCAGGAGCGAATGGCCGAGCTGAAGCTCTATCTGCATGACGATCCGGTTAACCGCCAGGGATTTCGCACCCTACTGGTGGGGCCCGCGCACCCGGACTATGCCGCGTTTTGCATGGGGGCGGGGCACGGCATCGGCTTTAACGATCAGAAAACGGTGGAAATCCGCGACCTGGTGAACGGCGTTGCCGCCGATGCGCCGATGTGGCCGGATTTTGAAGAGGGCTGGAAAGTGTCGCGCGTGCTGGACGCCATCGCGCTCTCGCATCAGGAAGGCCGCTGGCTGAATGTGAACGATATTGTCTGACGAGGTATCAACGTGGAAAAGCAGTTTGATGTGATATGCATGGGCCGCGTGGCGGTTGACCTCTACAGCCAGCAGATTGGCGCACGGCTGGAGGATGTCTCAAGTTTTGCCAAATACCTCGGCGGTTCCTCAGGGAATGTCGCCTACGGCGCCGCGCGTCAGGGGTTGCGTTCGTCGATGCTGGCAAGAGTGGGCGACGAACATATGGGGCGCTTTTTGCGCGAAGAGCTTAACCATGTTGGCTGCGATACCAGCCATCTGATAACGGATAAAGAACGCCTGACGGCGCTGGTGCTACTCGGCATTAAAGACCGGGACACCTTTCCACTGATTTTTTATCGCGATAACTGCGCGGATATGGCGATTACCGCCAGCGATGTTGACGAGCAGTACATCGCTTCATCCCGCTGCCTCGCCATCACCGGGACTCATCTTTCTCATCCGCAAACCCGCGACGCGGTGCTGACGGCGCTGACCTGTGCCCGCCGTCACGGCGTGCGCACGGTACTGGATATCGACTATCGTCCGGTGCTGTGGGGGCTGACCTCGCTGGGCGACGGCGAAACGCGCTTTATTGCCGCAGAGCAGGTCACTCGCCAGTTGCAGGCGGTGTTGCACCTGTTTGATGTGATCGTCGGCACCGAGGAGGAGTTTCATATTGCGGGCGGCGCTACCGATACCGTGCAGGCGCTGGCGCAGGTGCGTGAGGTAAGCGCGGCGACGCTGGTTTGTAAACGCGGCGCGCTGGGCTGCTCGGTGTATACCGACGCGATTCCGCCATCGCTGGATGACGGGCTGACGGTGACCGGCGTGCGCGTCGAGGTGCTCAATGTGCTCGGCGCGGGCGATGCGTTTATGTCGGGGCTGCTGCGCGGTTATCTCAATGATGAAGGCTGGGAGCAGGCCTGCCGCTACGCCAACGCCTGCGGCGCGCTGGTGGTCTCGCGCCACGGTTGCGCGCCCGCGATGCCGAGTAAGGTGGAGCTGGATGACTACCTCTCCCGCGAGCATCAGGTGCCGCGCCCGGATCTTGATCCACGGCTTAATCATCTGCATCGCGTCACGACGCGTCGGCGGAACTGGCCGGAATTGTGCGTGATGGCGTTTGATCACCGCAGTCAGCTTGAAGAGATGGCGCTACAGTGCGGCGCCTCCCTGAAGCGCATTCCGGCGCTGAAAACGCTGATCTTACAGGCCAGCCGCGATGCGGCGAACAGCGCGGGGCTGGAAGGAAAAGCCGGTCTGCTGTGCGACGGAACGTTTGGCCAGGACGCGCTGAATGCGATAACCGGCGAAGGGTGGTGGATTGGCCGCCCGATTGAGCTTCCCGGTTCACGGCCGCTGGAGATGGAGCACGGCAACATTGGCACTCAGCTTATCAGTTGGCCACAGGAGCATGTGGTGAAGTGCCTGGTCTTTTTCCACCCGGAAGATGCCCACGGCCTGCGCCTGGAGCAGGAGCAGAAAATCGCCGAGGTGTATCACGCCTGCTGTCAGTCGGGGCATGAGCTGCTGCTGGAAGTGATTTTACCTGTGGGTATGCCGCGCAGCGATGAGCTTTACCTGCGGGCTATCTCCCGCTTCTACAACCTGGGCATTTACCCCGACTGGTGGAAACTGCCGCCGCTCTCCTCTGATGGCTGGACGGCGCTGAGTGACATTATCGAACGCCGCGACCCGCACTGCCGTGGCGTGGTGATTCTTGGGCTGGATGCGCCAGCCGAACAGTTACGCGCAGGGTTCAGAGCCGCTGCCGGACATGAGCTGGTGAAAGGGTTTGCGGTGGGGCGCACGCTGTTTGGCGAGGCTTCCCGCGCATGGCTGAAACATGACATTGACGATGCGCAACTGGTGACGCGCATTCGGGATAACTATCTGCAACTGATCGCCTGGTGGCGCGAGCGCGGGCAGGCATAACTTTAGGAGAACATTATGGCTGTGCAATTAGGCATTAATCCGCTGACATGGACCAATGATGATTTGCCCTCTCTTGGCGCGGAAACGCCGCTGGATACCTGTCTGAGCGAAGGTAAAGAGGCTGGTTTTGCGGGCTTTGAACTCGGTAATAAATTCCCACGCGAGGCGCGCCTGCTGGGGCCAATCCTGCAACGCCACGATCTGAAGCTGGTGTCCGGGTGGTATTCCGGTCGCCTGCTGGAGCGGAGCGTAGAAGAAGAGATTGCGGCGGCGCAGGCGCATTTGACGTTATTGCGCGAGCTGGGGGCGAAAGTGATGGTTTTCGCTGAGGTGAGCCATTGCATTCACGGCGAACAGCAGACGCCGGTTCACCTGCGTCCGCGATTCCCGCAGGCGCGCTGGGCGGAGTATGGCGAGAAGCTCACCGCGTTCGCCCGCTATACACAGCAGCAGGGAGTGCAGATTGCTTATCATCACCATATGGGGACGGTGATTGAGTCCGCAGAGGATGTGGACAATCTGATGACCCATACCGGCGATGAGGTTGGATTGCTGCTCGACACCGGTCATTTAACGTTTGCTGGCGCCGATCCGCTGGCGGTGGCGCAACGCTGGGCGAGCCGTATTAATCATGTGCACTGTAAAGACGTGCGCGCCGACGTGCTGGCGGATGTGAAAAACCGTAAAACCAGCTTTCTGGATGCGGTGCTCAGCGGCGTCTTTACCGTACCGGGCGACGGCTGCGTGGATTACCCGCCGATTATGCGACTGCTGAAAGAGCACGATTATCAGGGCTGGCTGGTGGTAGAGGCGGAGCAGGATCCGGCGATTGCCCATCCGCTGACTTACGCGCGGCTGGGATATAACAACCTGAGCCGCCTGGCGCGGGATGCCGGTCTTATCTGAGGAGGCGCTATGTCACGTTTACTGTCACGCTGGCAACAGCCTGACGCGCAGGGACGTACCCAGTCCGTCACCCCGGAGCGGGCAGGCTGGGGCTATGTCGGTTTTGACGCGTTTGAGCTTGAAGAAGGGCAGCAGTTGCATCTTCCCGCCGTTGCTGAAGAGCGCTGTCTGGTGCTGGTGGCGGGGAGGGCGTCTGTCACCACACCAACCGCGCAGTTTTCAGAGATTGGCGAGCGGATGAGCCCGTTCGAGCGTATTAAGCCGTGGGCGGTATACGTTACGCCCGGAGAAACGGTACGGGTACAGGCGTTAACAAAGCTGGAGCTGGCGGTATGCGCCGCGCCGGGCAAGGGAACGTATCCTACCCGCCTGATTGCACCGCAGGATATCGACGGCGAGGCAAGGGGCAAGGGGCATAACCAGCGCTATGTACACAACATTCTGCCGGAAGATAAACCCGCCGATAGTCTGCTGGTGGTGGAAGTGTGGACTCACGAAGGCTGTACCAGTTCGTACCCGAGCCACAAGCACGACACTGATAATCCGCCTTACGAGACCCTTCTTGAGGAGACGTATTACCATCGCCTCAACCCGGAACAGGGATTTTGTATGCAGCGGGTATACACCGACGATCGCTCGCTCGATGAGTGTATGGCGGTCTACAACCGTGACGTCGTGATGGTGCCGAAAGGCTATCACCCGGTGGCGACAATGGCCGGGTATGACAGTTATTACCTGAATGTGATGGCAGGCCCGGTGCGCAAATGGATTTTCACCTGGGAAGACGATCACGCGTGGATTAACCGCGATTACCCTGCGCGTTGAGAACGCGGTAAATAAAAAAGCCCCTGGCGTATGCTGAGGGCTTTTTACTTTTCGCTGCTATCGTGAGGCGCCAAAAACCTGTACGGCCTGTTGCAGCCGTGACGCGCGTCCCGTTAAATCCCCTGCGGCATCCGTCACCTGTTCCACCATTTCCGCATTGTTGTCCGTCATGGAACCAATTCGTGAAATTGAATTGTTGATCTGTTCGAGCGCTAAAGTTTGTTCCCGCGTCGCCAGGCTTATCTCTTTGATCATGGTAGACATCTGCAACACGTCATCGATCATCCCGGTAAGGTGTGTTTCCGTCTGCTCGACCATTTGCACTCCCGTATTGACGTTGGTGACGTTTTTCTCGATAAGCTGCTTGATCTCTTTTGCCGCAGACGCAGAATGCTGGGCGAGGTTACGCACCTCTGCGGCAACGACCGCAAATCCGCGCCCGGATTCACCGGCGCGGGCCGCTTCGACCGCTGCATTCAGCGCCAGGATGTTGGTCTGAAAAGCAATACTGTCAATGACGCCGATAATGTCCACGATTTGACTGTTATCGCGCGAGATAGCCTGCATCATGGTGATGGTTTGCTTCATGATATGGCCGCCTTCAGTCGCATTGGCGCTGGTACTGTCGGCCATCGTCATTGTCTGGGCTGCGGTATCCGCGGTTTGTTGTACAGCGCTACCGATCTCTTCAATGGCTGCGGCGGTTTGTTGCAGGTCGGCAGATGTCTCTTCTGAGCGGCTCTGCAATGCCGTGCCTTCCTGAGACACGCGCTGACTGATAGCCTGAATACCGGATATTTGCGTGCTGACATCATCAACCAGGGAGCGCAGATTAAGCCCCGATTGATTCACCAGTCGCATGAGCATTCCTATTTCGTCCACGCGCTGCAAATGGCAATTATCAGGTTTACGGCCCGAAACCACTTTTTGCATCTGCGCCAGCAGCGTATTAACCGGCTGACAAATTTGAACCTTAAGGTAAATAGCCAGGAGCAAAAATAATACGATGATGCTGCCCCCCTGAATAGCAGGAGGAACAGGTAAGAAAATAAATAACAGGGCTGCCAGACTGGTGATGGCTAAAGCATAATTGACGCGTTGGCTAACAGACAGCCATTTAAACATCGAAAGCCAGGACAGCGCTCCGCGACGGATAATTATGCCTTTAAAAAGTCGAAACCCTTTAATTCCATTATTATTTATTTTCTGATAAAGCTGTTCGCTGTGCGAAACCTCATCCCGGGAAGGCACGGTGCGTACTGAAATATACCCCGTTAATTTTTCATTTTGCCAGACAGGGGTAACATTTGCGCGTACCCAGTAATGATCGCCGTTTTGTCGCCGGTTTTTGACCAGCCCGGTCCAGCTATCGCCTTGCAGTATCGTGTGCCACATGTCAGCGAAAGCGGCAGAGGGCATGTCCGGGTGGCGAATAATATTATGTGGTTTACCCATTAACTGCGTTTCATTAAATCCGCTGGCGTCGATAAATGCAGAGTTAGCATAGGTAATATGACTGTCTTTATCTGTGGTTGATAATAACGTTGTTTTATTGTTAAGCAAATATTCTTTTTGCGTGACAGCTGTGTTGTTTTTCATGAAAACTCCATGACGCTATTTATATGAAATGCAAATTTCACCCATTGTGCATCAGGTAAATAATAGTAAATGGCGGTTTTATCTGAGGTGTTACATTCTCTACTAATCATCATTTATATGAAAGCACTTCAAATGAATTTTTATTTTTAATAAACCTGGCGTGTCATAAATATGAAACACATAAATGCAGGTTGATAATCTGGAATTGATATATATCGACTTAAACTAAATCTAAAAGATAAAAAAGAGCTGATTTATCAGGGCTGATAAATGCCCACTTTCCTTGAAGGGTTTTAGTCCACCCGCGAAGCCCGTTGCCGCGTTGCGGTCAGTATTCTTACTCATGCTGCGATCCCTTTGTGATGGGCTAACCCGATGTCATTTATAGACATCTGGATGGCTAATAATATTTTGCTTTATCTTATGCTTTTTATGTCGTTGTCAGTCAGGGAGAGCTGTGAAAAATTTCGTAAATCAAATGATTATCAGAAAGGATTTACAGCGGATGCTCTCCAGTCGCCTCGACATGCGCGGTATCAGCCTGGCCTTTTCCGGCTTTCAGGCGCTCTCCCGCGTTGATTTCACCCTGACGGGCGGTTCCGTGCACGCGCTGACGGGGGCGAACGGTGCGGGGAAATCCACGCTGATGGCGGTGCTCTGCGGCACGCACGACCATTACGAAGGGGAAATTGCAATTAATAACCAGCCGGTGCCGATACGCGAACCGCTGGACGCCAAACGGCTGGGCATTCATCTGGTGCAGCAGGAGGTGGATGTTGCGCTGATCCCAGGGTTGAGTATTGCGGAAAATATTATGCTCGATCAGCTGGCGCAGCCGGGACACCGCTACCGCTGGCGCGCTATTCGCCAGCAGGCGCGTGACGCGCTGGCCCAGCTTGATGTTCATCTGGATGTGCGCCGGGTCATCGATGGTTGCACGCTCGCCGAAAAGCAGCAGATCCTGCTGGCCCGCGCGCTCTCGCACCACTGTCGTTTTCTGATCCTCGATGAACCCACCGCGCCGCTCGATCAGCATGAAAGCGAACGGCTGTTTGCCGTGGTGAAACGCCTGCAACAACAGGGGATCGGCGTGGTGTTTATCTCCCATCGCATTCATGAGCTAAAGGCCATTTGCGACACCTTAACCGTACTGCGCGATGGCAAGTTGATTGAGTCCGGGCCGATGGCGGAACTGAGCGCTGACGCCATCGTCGAGAAGATGCTGGGTCATGAGTTAAACGATATCTATCCGCCAAAACGCCCGCCGCATGCTGATGAAACGCTGCTGCGCGTGGAAGGGCTACACGATGAACGGCTGCTGAAAAATATCAGTTTGCACCTGCGTAAAGGTGAAATTCTCGGCATCGCCGGGCTGGCGGGAGCCGGGAAAACCGAGCTGTGCAAGGCGCTGTTCGGCGCGTCGAAAAGCCGCGTTGAACGCGGCGAACTCAATCATCAGCCGTGGACGCCGCGCGATCCGGTTGATTCGGTGACGCGCGGGCTGGCGCTGGTGCCGGAGGAGCGGCGCAAAGAGGGCATTTTTATTGATGAGTCCGTCGCCATGAACCTGGCGGTTGCCGCCGATAACCGTTTCTCGCGCTGGAGCTTGTTTGGTCATCGTCAGGCATGGCGCTGGGCGGAAGCGGTAATTGCCCGCGTCGGCGTGCGCGCTCGCGGGCCGGGGCAAGTGTTGCGTCGGCTTTCCGGCGGCAACCAGCAGAAAGTGGCGATCGGCAAATGGCTGCGCGGCGACGCCCGCGTGCTGATTTTCGACGAGCCGACCAAAGGCGTGGACGTGAAAGCCAAAACTGACCTGTTTGCGCTGATCGACGGCCTGGCGCGGGAAGGCAAAGGGGTGATTTACGCCTCCGGTGAGTTCGCCGAACTGGTGGGGCTGTGCGACCGCATCTGCGTGTTGTGGGACGGGCGCATCGTGGCGGAAGTGGAAGGCGCGCAGGCCCGCGAAGAGACACTACTTTATTATTCAACCGGAGGAACGGCGTTGTGAGTAAGGCCCTTTCAGTCAATGCAGCGGCGTCTGGCCGCCAGCAGATTTTCGATTTTCTCTATAAGTGGGGCATGCTGCTGACGGTTGTCGCGCTGATCGCCATTTTTGGCGTCGCGTCGGATAACTTCCTCGATCCCTTCAATATCATCAACATCCTGCGCTCTATTGCGATCGTCACGGTGATTGCGATTGGCGTCTCCATCTCGCTTACCGTCGGCGGCTTTGATCTTTCCGTTGGCTCAACCGCGTCGCTGGCGAACGCACTGGTGATTTCGCTATTCGTCTGGCACGGCTTTGGCACCACCGGGGCGATTGTCATTACCCTGGCGCTCTGTACGCTGGTGGGGCTGTTCAACGCTTTTCTGATTGTGGTACTGCGTATTCCCGACATGCTCGCCACGCTTGCCAGCCTGTTTGTGATTCAGGGGGTGGCGATGACCTACAGCTACGGCGGTTCTATTACTGAAAACATGGTGCTGCCGAGCGGTGAAATGGCTGAGGGGCTTATTCCGGCGGCATTCGGCGCGCTGGGGCAGGTGCCGACTATTGTTGTCGTGATGCTGGTCGTGACGCTGGCGGCGCAGCTCGCGCTGTCGCTGACCACCCACGGGCGACGGATGTACGCCATTGGCGGCAACCCGGAAGCGGCGCGCCTCTCCGGTATTCGCACCACCCGCTATAAAGTGGCGGCCTACGTCATTGCCTCGTTGCTGGCGGGGTTAGGGGGCATCCTGCTGGCTTCGCGTATTGGCTCTTCACAGGTTAACGCCGGGGGAGGCTATTTGATGGATGCCGTCGCGGCGGCGTGGATCGGCTTTTCGCTTGCCGGTTCCGGCAAACCAAATGCGCTCGGCACGCTGGTGGGGGCGGTGATCCTTGGCGTGCTCTCCAACGGGCTGGTGATGCTCTCGGTGCCCTATTACGCAATGGACATTATAAAAGGGCTGGTGCTGGCGGCGGCGCTGGCGATCACCTACATACAAAAACGTTAACAACACAACGGGAAACGATAATGAAAAAAACTGCACTTTCTTTGTTGGCGCTGGGATTACTGAGTTCGCTGCCGGGCTATGCGGCAACGCCTGCACCGGTGCCAGCGGCCATTGCCGGGCATAATGGCCCGGTTCGCATTGCGGTGATCCGCAACCTTGGCTCTGATGACAACACGACCCAGTTCGTTGCGGGCGCGATTCAGGAGGGGAAAAAGCTCGGCTTTAAGGTCAGCACCTTTTTAAGCAATGGCGACGACGCGAAATTCCAGGATTTCGTTAACCAGGCGATCAGCCAGAAGTATGACGGCATTATTCTCTCTCAGGGGCGCGATCCGTACTCCACCGCGCTGGTGAAGAAAGCGGTAGATGCCGGGATCAAAGTGGCGGTGTTTGATACCGCCGTCAACGGTGAGATCCCGGGCGTGACGGTAACTCAGCAGGATGACGCCTCGCTGACCCATCTCTCCTTTGGACAACTGGTAAAAGATTTCAACGGTAAAGCCAATATTATCAAGCTGTGGGTCGCCGGTTTCCCGCCGATGGAGCGTCGCCAGGCGGCTTATCAGCAAATGCTGAAGGACAATCCGGGGATTAAAGAGCTGGAGTCTATCGGCGCGGTCTCTTCCGACGTGCAGGGCGATACCGCCAACAAAGTGGGCGCGGTGCTGGCGAAATACCCGAAAGGGAAAATCGACGCTATCTGGGGAACCTGGGACGCCTTTAGCCAGGGGGCGTACAAAGCGCTGAAAGAGAATGGCCGCACTGAGATTAAGCTCTACAGCATCGACATCTCCAACCAGGATTTACAGTTGATGCGCGAGGCGGGCAGCCCGTGGAAGGTGAGCGTGGCGGTTGACCCGAAACTGATTGGCGCCACCAACGTGCGGCTGATTGCCAATAAGATTGCCGGTGAACCTACGCCTGCCACTTACGATTTTAAAGCCGCAGCCATTCCGCAGGCGCTGCTGGCAGCGCAGCCGGGGGCGGTTAACGTCGCCTCATTAGGCAAAATCATTCCGGGCTGGGGCCAGACGGAAGACTTTATCGCGCCGTGGTTTGCGACGCTTGAGGCGAAGAATAAATAATGCCCGGTGGCGCTGCGCTTACCGGGCCTACAATGCGCTCTCTGTAGGCCGGATAAGGCGGTTACGCCGCCATCCGGCGTAATGCCCGGTGGCGCTGCGCTTACCGGGCCTACAATGTGCTCCCTGTAGGCCGGATAAGGCGGTTACGCCGTTTGGCAAAAGGAGATTAAGGTGACTGAATTACCGCGCCCCGACTATAGCCGCAATATGCGGCTGATTGGCCATAGCGACCAGGGCGGTCGCCCGGACGGCGTACAGCTGATGGTACATCGCGGTTTTGCCTATATTGGCCATATGGTGTCGCAGGGGTTTTCGATTGTTGACGTGCGTGACCCGAAAAACCCACGGGCGGCGGGCTATGTGCCTGCACCGCCAGGCACCTGGAACGTGCATTTGCAGGCGCATGACGATCTGCTGCTGGTGATTAACGCCCGCGATTTGTTCGCCGATGCCCGCTTTGCCGATGAAAAGGTTTACTACACGCGGCAGGTCGGTGAGACGGTCAGCGACGTGCAGGACCGGGGCTGGAGCGCAGGGCTACGCGTGTTTGATATTTCCACGCCGGATAAACCGCGTGAAATCGGTTTTCTCTCCCTGAATGGGATCGGCATTCACCGCATCTGGTACGTCGGCGGACGCTGGGCCTACGTCTCGGCGCTGATCGACGGTTTCACTGACTACATCTTCCTGACCATCGATCTGGCCGATCCGCGTAAGCCAGAGGTGGCCGGGCGCTGGTGGTTGCCAGGGATGAATCAGGCGGCGGGAGAGACGCCAGACTGGCCGGAGGGCAAACGCTATGCGCTGCATCACGCGATTATCGCTGGCGATACCGCCTACGGTAGCTGGCGTGACGGTGGTCTGACGCTGCTGGATGTGCAAGATCGCACGCAGCCGAAACTGATTAGCCATCGCAACTGGAGCCCGCCGTTTGGCGGCGGCACACACACTGCGCTGCCGCTGCCGGACCGCGATCTGCTGGTGGTGCTGGACGAAGCGGTGCTCGACAATCAGGAAGACGGCGAAAAGCTGATCTGGCTGTTTGATATCCGCGAGCCGTCGAATCCGGTGAGCATCGCCACCTTCCCGCAGCCGGATGAGGTTGATTACGTGGCGAAAGGGGCGCACTTCGGGCCGCATAACCTGCACGAAAACCGCCCTGGCAGCTTTATTAGCTCGACGCTGATTTTCGCCACTTACCAGAACGCAGGGGTGCGCGCTTATGATATTACTAATCCTTATCGTCCGGTAGAGACCGGCGCGCTGGTGCCTGCGGCGCCTGAGAAGATGATGGATACGCGGCCAAATCGCCCGCAGGTGATCCAGTCCTGCGACGTGTTTGTCGATGCGCGGGGGATTATCTACAGCACGGATTACAACGGCGGGTTATCAGTGATTGAGTATCTGGGGTAAGTATTTGCCGGGTGGCGGGTACGCCTTACCCGGCCTGCATTCGGATCGTAGGCCCGGTAAGCGTAGCGCCACCGGGCAAACGACCCGCACTTAGCTGTACTGCCGCACCCGCGCGATCAGCGCTTCCACACTCTCAATCCGGTCGGCAATCACAATCAGCGCTTTTCCGAGGGTAATGGCATGGCGCAGGCATTCATGGCGCATTTCCGCATCCTGAATGGTATCGATATCCGCTACGTGCGACAGCCCGACGCTGCGGCGAATCAGCTCGGTGCCGCAAAAGCCGATGGCGTCCGCCCAGACTTTTTTCAGAAATTCCGACGCGTAGCCCGGCGCGCGTAGCGCCGCATCGCGGGTTTTCTCCGTCGCCAGCACCTGAAAACGTTCAGCAAAGGTGTTCCACAGCTCCTGAATATCCGTCAGCCGCTGCTCACGCGCGGCGGCGGCGTCGCGAATGCCCAGATGGCCCGGCAGGCCGCAGAAGTTCAGCAGCAGATTGCCGATGGCGGTGCCCACATCAAAGCCTATCGGCCCAAAGTAGCCGAACTCGGCGTCGATGGCTTTCAGGCGACCGTCGGCGACAAAGATCGAGCCGCTGTGGATATCGCCGTGCAGCAGCGCTTCGGCATGGGAGAAGAAACGATGTTTGAGCGCCGCCACCGCCAGCTTAAGCTGAGCGTCACTGCGCAACGCGGCGACGTCGCCTTCGATCTCCGCAGGATAGCTGTTGCGCTCGTGGATCTGGTAGGGATCGTTGAAGAACAGATCTTCGGTGATCTCACACATCTCCGGGTTAATAAATGTCGCCACCTGCGCTTTTTTGTCATGCGGGTGGAGATAAAAATCGCTGGTATGAAACAGCGTTTGCGCCAGATATTCGCCGAGCTGGCGTGCCGCCTGCGGATACCAGGCGCCTTTAATCAGTTCGCCGCGCCAGATGTTATGGTCGGAGAGATCTTCCATCACCATCACCGCCAGTTCAGGGTCGAAATGGTGGATTTTCACCGTATGCTGCGGGCAGTGCTGGTAATGCGCCACCAGCGTTTGCGCTTCAAGACGAGCGCGATCCAGCGTCAGCGGCCAGGATTCGCCGACGCAGCGCACGTAAGGCAGCGCCTGTTTGACGACGATGCGGCTTACGCCAGTGGTATCGAAAATCTTAAACACCAGATTAAGGTTGCCGTCGCCCACCTCCTGCGCCTCTACCAGTGTGGATGGATCATCGATGCCGCCAAACGTTCGGGCGTATTCCACGGCATCCTGGGCGGTAAAGGTACGGTATTGCGACATTGCCTGTTCCTCACTCATTTCACTAATAAAGACATGTAGACGTCTATACATCTGTGATTCATCCTGACACAATGTGATACAACAACGCAACAGAGAATTAACGACATGCAGACATTACAGACGACCAGCCTGCGAGTGGCGGATAACCAATTATTTATTCTCGATCAGCAGGCGCTTCCGCAGGAGAAACGCTGGCTGGATGCCTCAACGGTAGAAGCGCTGGTGGGGCATATTCACGCGCTGCGCGTGCGCGGCGCGCCGCTGATTGGTCTTTCCGCCAGTCTGCTACTGGCGCTGCTGGCGGAGTCAGGCCATCGCCGGGATGAACTGGCGATAGCGCTGGAAACGCTGCGCGCTGCGCGCCCGACGGCGGTCAATCTGATGAACAATCTCGATCGCATGAAGCAGGCGCTGAGGCAAGAAGACTTTGTCCCGGCGCTGGCGGCGGAAGCGCTGCGTCTGATCGATGAAGACAAACAACTCTGTGACGATATCGCGCGTGCGGGAAGTGCGCTGGTGAAGCCGGGCAGCCGTCTGCTGACCCACTGCAACACTGGCGGGCTGGCGACAGCGGGCACGGGGACGGCGCTGGGGGTGATTGCCCGCGCGTATGCACAGGGCAACGTGCAAAATGTCTGGGTGGATGAAACGCGCCCGTTATTGCAGGGCGGCAGACTCACCGCCTGGGAACTGGGCGAACTGGGGGTTCCCTATCAACTGATTACCGACTCAATGGCTGCCAGCCTGATGGCGAAAGGGCTGGTGGACGCGGTGTGGGTAGGGGCCGACCGTATTGCCGCAAATGGCGATGTGGCGAATAAAATCGGCACCTATTCGCTGGCGGTGCTGGCGAAATTCCACGGTATTCCGTTTTACGTTGCCGCGCCGCAAACCACGCTGGACCCCCACTGCCCGAATGGCGACGCAATCCCGATTGAGCAGCGCGCAGCAGGAGAAGTCACCGGCGTGGCGGGCAGTTTTGGCGCGGTACAGTGGGCGCCGGAAAATGCGCAGGTCTATAACCCGGCGTTTGACGTGACGCCAGCAGCGCTGATTAGCGGCTGGGTGCTGGATAGCGGTGTGGTGACGCCAGAAGATGTGGCGAAGGGGGTTTTCAGGGCGGAGGCGGCCTGATGCAGAGCAGGCCTGGCGTACAATAGCGTCGCCCGGCCAGATCGTTAAAGCAGGCGCGGATAGGCATCCGCAATGGCATCGCCGGTAAACTGCGCCACCCAGCCTTCCGGGTTATCGAAAATACGGATCGCGGTAAAGTTTGGCTCGGAGCCCATATCAAACCAGTGCGGCGTACCGGCGGGCACTGAAATCAGATCGTTTTTCTCACACAGCACCTGGTAAACCTGGTCGCCAATGTGCAGGCAAAACAGTCCTGCGCCTTCAACGAAGAAGCGCACTTCATCTTCGCCGTGGGTGTGTTCATTGAGAAACTTTGCACGCAGCGCCTCTTTTTGTGGATTGTCGGCGCGCAGGCTGATCACATCCCAGCTCTGATAGCCTTTCTCAGCAACCAGCTTATCAATCGCATGTTGATAGGCGGTGATCACCGTTTCTGGCGCGGGAGCCTGGCCTAAGTCGCGGTCTGCAACCCAGCGTTCGAAGCGGACGCCTTTCGCGTTGAGCTGTTGGGCGATCTCTGCGGCGTCGGTACTGTGCCACTGGGGCTGGCTGGCGTCTTTATCGGAATAAATAGTCAATGCGCTCATGAAAGGATCTGCTCCGGGTTAATGTCGTCGAATTGATGTACCTGGTGGTGGCGGCTGGCGCCATCACCCTCACCACGAATCAGTTGCAGGGTGCGAAGACCCGCCTCTTCAGCAGCGTCCAGCTCCTGATATACATCGGAGAGGAACAGGATTTGCGACGGCGCGACGCCGATATACGACGCGATATTGCGGTATGACTGCGTTTCTCGCTTTGCGCCGATATGGGTATCAAAATAGCCGCTGAACAGATGAGTAATATCACCTTCGTCGCTGTAGCCAAATAACAGTTTCTGCGCCGCAACGGAGCCGGAGGAATAAACATAGAGATCAATGCCTTGTGCTTTCCATTTCTCCAGCGCTGGCAGAACGTCCGGGTAGAGATGACCGGTGAAGTCGCCATTGACGTAACCATCGTGCCAGATAATGCCTTGCAGGGCTTTTAGCGCCGTTGATTTGCGATCTTCATCCATAAAGGCGAAAAGCGTTTCGATAAGTTCTGCGGTACTGGCGTCCGGCCGGGCAATCTCGTTGCGCAGATTATCAAGAATTGATTTTACCGGTTCGGCATACTGCCGGGCGGTGACAAACGCCGCCAGCCGCTCGCGCGCATAGGGGAACAGAACATTGTGAACAAAACGGATATCGCTGGTGGTGCCTTCAATATCCGTCACAATCGCGCGAATCATAATCTCTCCAGTTGTCGCAAACGCATTTCGCATTCAAATAAAAATTCCAGCCCCTCCAGATGACGGCGGGCCTCCTCCACTGAGCGTCCCCAGCAGGTTAAGCCATGACCGCGCAGAAGAAAACCGTAATTCAGAGAATGCTCTTGCGCGTAATGCGCAATACGTGACGCCAGCGCGTCGATATCCTGGTCGTTGTCGAACACTGGCACGCAGACGGTATCAAGATGGGTGGTCTGCCCGCTAAGCGACTTTTGCATTTCAAAACCGCTGATATATAGCTCCGGCGTTTTAACGATGCGCGAGAGCACCGTGGCGTTGACGGTGTGGACGTGCAACACCGCGTTTGCCTGGGGAAAGAGGCGATAAATCAGGGTATGCAGCCCGGTCTCCGCCGATGGTTTGCGACCGGACGGTGCGTGACTGGTGGCGATTTCCACCTGCAAAAAATCGTCGGTAGTCAGGTTGCCTTTATCTTTTCCCGACTCGCTGAGCCAGCAAAATGCGTCGTCCTGGCGGACAGACATATTGCCGCCAGTGGCAGGAGCCCAGCCTTTTGCCCCTATCCAGCGGCAGGTCTCGACCAGTTGTGTGAGTTGCAGGTTATCTGTCATCTTCCTTTTAGCCTCTCTCGGGGTCAGGAATGGAGTTTTTAGACATCTAAGCGTCTTGATTGCCAAATGCTAACATCGTGTTACGGCAGCAGCAACACAACTCTTCCGGGCAGGAGCAACAACGTTGTCCTGGTGGCAGTGTGACTGGTGGGGGAGGTGGTTGAGTTTGTCAGGAGCGGGAGTTTTGCGTATTGATTGATGCTTTCAATGGAAGCTGTAGGTTTGTCGCCCATAGCAGACCTGATAGCCCTTCGTTCAGGCCGCTTTTTGCCAGGAGGGGACATCCACTACAGGTATTAATCGGCAAGGTGCCGGTGATCCGCTTAAATGTTCAGGGAAGGCAATGCAGGAAGTGCGCGGGTTTTTATCATGTTATTTAACAGACCCAGATACCAGACATAAATCTCCTCCTTGATATTAAGAACATTCGGGGGCGCGGATGGAAAGTGGTTTATTCTCTTTTTCACAGAACAGGAATGTCAGAGCCGGGAAGAGGGGATTAGCGAGAGATTAAAACAGGCAACTCAGGAGTTCAGTAAATGGATACTAAAAAATGGCGCTGTGTTTGCGCCATTTTACCATATTAAGAATTTGTCACCGGCTTGTTCCCAAAGGGATCTCCGGGTCTGGTTGATGAGTAATCCTGTTACGCAGATCCCGACGGATAATTTCGATGGACCAGAACCAGATTAAATGTCCAAAAATCTCGGATACATTCTCATACCATGGAAGGTCAACCAAAGGTGGAGTCAGCCCCATGAGAGGGAAGGAAATCATATGGACGAAAAGCTGTGCCAGCGCACCAGCCAGCAAACCCTGCCAGAGTTTAATTTTGGGGAAAACTTCAGCAACAACACAGTAACCCACTGCGAAGACAATCGAAAAGATGATGTGTGTTACACCAACCCAGTTAAACACATGCCCGGCAAAGGTGTAGACGGCAGCGTTAGGATCAGCAAGCCCCATCCAGTCACGAAGGAAAATATAAGGGGGATTCAGGAAATTGCGGGAACAGTCAATTTGCCCGGCAGCCCTGATTAATGATTCCGGCCCGCATGCAGCAGTGAACATATCAGTCGGACTGCGGGGTGGCAAAGGTACTTCAGCGCCCCATTTAACAAATGCTGATACGATACCAGCGATTAACCCAATAAATGCAGCCAGGCCATAACGCCTGCGGTTTGGTGGAGTTTGTTCAAATATATTCATATTTCATCCGTTGAATTTCATCGTGTTAACATAATCATTTAGTAGTATTCATGAAAACCACCAAATGTAAAGATGTGTATGTGATTGTATGTTCCGTATTTGCGTCAGTAACTGGAAATTCCCAATCGAGTTGCTTTATATGGCGTAACAGGAAGGCTGTGAAAGTGGTGAGAGCGGCAAGGTCGTATGCGATCTACTGCAAGATTCTCATCAGTAGAATTAATAGAGTAGCAACCACGCCGCATGAAAGAGCATGGTACGGACAGCTGGCGTGCGAATATAGAATGTTGCCAGCCGCCGCAGATTGTATCTGCCCGGCATGACGGATCAATGTGTTTTAAGTATTAATGCCACGTCTTTTTGCTCAGGCTGGTTATAGCTGAAATAGCATGTGCTGAATCATCAAAAAGCCGGGTCAGTACAGGAACCCACTGCCTGTTTTTGTACTCAAGCACCAGATGTCCAGTCTGGTCTTTGCTGACGATGGCAAATGTCCTGAGTTCAGGCGTTGGAACAGGGAGAGCGGTGCCAGGCGGGAAATATATTCTTACCCCGGCAATAATCATGTTGTCCATGCTCATCATTCGTTCACCAGCCACATATCGGCTTCTTCAAACATCTCTTCCAGCATTCTGTTTAGCCGCTCTTTTTCGGTCTTTGTGCAGTCGCTGTTTAATGCGTTAGCCTGCATTGGCTTAACTCTCACGTCGGCGTCGGGGAAGATCCGGTGTACGCGCTTTGTCAGCTCGTTAAGAATGATGTTTCTTGCGTCCGGTAGCTCTCTATTTTGTGAATATTTTTACGCAGGGCAACAAGTCATTTTGCAGTGAAATCCCATACAACAAACCGTTAACAGGTGAATGGCAAATAGAGGCAAACGGTGGCATACATTGGTAATCCTTCTATTGCTTTTATTTATATGTTTTTATTTTTTAATCACCAAAAAGTCTAAGTGAATGACTGGCTGAAAAAACAGGAGGGTGAACAGACGGTGAACAGTCAGACCTTCAACTGTTCACCCTTTAACTTACTGTATTACCTATATCTTTATTTAAGGTGAACAGTGGTGAATAGTTATAAGTAAAAAAACAAACAGAGAGAGGGGATTTCCTGCGACCTTCTCTGGCCAGCCTCTTTTGCTCCGCAACCTTTCGTACTATCGAGTCTATCGACGAGGAGATACGGCCACCGGCAGAAGAAAAGCCCGAACCGCCACAGACAGCCCCAGAAACACCGCCCCGAATTCTGGACTGCGCCCGCTCATTGCTGCGCCACTGATTCAGGAGAAAAGACAATGGCACGAGCACTACTGAAACAGGCCTTTGAAGCCTGTCAGAAGAATAAATCGGACTGGATGAGCAGCAAGTCAGCACTGGCGCGGGCTGAAATGGCGCTGAAAGAGCTGGAGCTGACCTGCACCCGTTATGAACCGGAGGCAGCACAGGCGCTGCGTATGATATTGACCTGAAAAAATGGGCGGTAAATCAGTCGGCCGGGCATTACATCCGGTCACATGAGGCCGTGCAGCGTATCAGTATCCGTCGTCAGCTCCACGCCTTTATGCAGGTAAGCGGCGACGCGCTGGCACCGGAATTACTGCATCACAGCGAACAACCTGAAATCGTCAGAGAACGGGCTCTCGACCGGGCGGCCGCCAGTGTTCGCGAAGCGCTGTCCATTCATGTAACCAGCGGAGGAAATATTGATTACGCAGAGGAAGATCGCGACATTCTGACAACCATCGGTTTCCGGCCTGACAGAGCCTCGAGAGACGACAACCGGGCAAAATATACGCCTGAACAGAGCCAGATTTTCATGCGCCGACAGGCCGCGCAGACCCGCAAAAAAACCATATAAAACGTCCCGAAAATACCCGTCTTTTTAATAAAAATAGCCATGCATGCTTAAGCTGCATGGCTTTGCATGCAAAACTCTGAATTTTCCACACCCCGCCGCACCAGCACTGGCGCGGCCTGAGCCCCTTCATGCACCTGCATTAAAAACGTCCCCTTAAGCGGGCAGGCGTGGCGGGGAGAGCATTGCGCGCTGCAAATGTTATTAATTACTACAAAGACGGAGGGTAATCCCCTCCAGTCAATTTAGAGTGAAGCCAGAATTGCAGGGGTCAGAGCTGCACCTTTAGCAACCTGATCATCTCCTCCTAACTGATGATAGTGGTTTAATACAATATCAAGACTTTCATCAAAGATCTCTTCATTGATATTTATTTGGTTGACGCTTGAAAGTGCCTGAAAAATATTTTCTTTAGTCTTTAAGTATTTAATGGCCGCAACCATAGCAACATAATATTTTATATTTGTTGTTGTTTTTGGGTCTGGCGTATATTTATCAATTTCAACCTTTAAAAAAGCTTCAGTAGCTTTTATAATTAATATTACTTTTAAGTATGTGTCTATTGCTATATCCAAGCTAAATATTTTTTTATATTCAATATCTGAGTTTATAAGTGTTGATGGTCGTGCTCTTGCGCTGTCTGGTCTAAATAAAACAATTGTCATCATTGCTTGTGCAAGATATGCAATGCTTATTATTTTTGATGCTGGTTTACCAAGATTTTTGTAGAAATTCTTCTTCCTGTCATAATAGAAGTCGTTAGCCTTTAAATAATCTTCAATATTTCTGTGAATCTCATCTGAGCTTCTGAGGGAAGCTGGCAGAATAGCTGTTTGACTGTTCGTTGCACGAATTATTCTATCGCGTGCTTCTTCGTTTTCCTCACAAATAATCCTGATGAGAATAGAACGTTTATCATCTACAGAGTTATCAGCATTAGAAAAGTGACGATATATCTCATGTGAGGTTTGTAGTCCATTTACAATTTGAGGATCTTCTATTGTTAATTGTTTTCCTGCACTAACTGCTTTAGGTGTGATAATGGTGACACCATTATTTAAGTACCAAAAATCATCAGAGTTCATATTTTGAAGCGTTAATCGGATGCCTGTGTTTACAGTTACACTTCCCTGATAGTCTCGCACATTTGATTCAAAAATACTTCTTGCTAGTGCGCCATTATCGCTTACAAATTCATAATATTTTGTAAGTGAAGCTAGGCAAATATAGCTACCTGCTGAAGTACTAATCGGCTGTTCTGATATTTCTAGCGTTCGGGAGCTTGCAGGGATATTTCTGCTCATTTCTAACAGTGTTGTAGCACCAATAAAAGAGAATTCGCAAACTGAACCGCTAAATAATCTATGGATATCATCACGTAACTTATTTGCTTTGTCAATTACATTGGGGTGTATATCAGCATCAACACCTTGGGTAGCATAGAAAAATTTAATTAAAATAGTAGGGAATGTTTTTGCTAATTTTGAATAGGCACCTCTAAATAAATTGATTTTCTCAAGTAATAAAGAGTTATAACGCTTCTTAAATTTTTCGAGATCATTACCTAAATCAAATAAATCTTGAATGGTTTCTCGGAACTTAATTATTGCATCTTCTTTAAAGGTTGGAGATGTTTTAGATTGAATTATTACTAGCTCAATGTGATTTTTTCTTACTTGAGTATTAAGTTGTTTGTCTTCCTTTTGTAGTTCACCATTAACAAAAGTAAATATAGAGTCAATACCACCATCACCACCATCACCACCATCACCACCATCACCACCATCACCACCATCACCACCATTACCAACAATGCCATATTCAATGTCATCATATGTAACATCGTAGTCTTTAAGAATCTCTGATGCTGAGTATAACTCAAAGAATTCTGTATCTTTGATGTCAGTTCCCAACTCATTTTTTTTATCTTTAAGGATCTGCTCTAGTATTATTTGATCATTTGTTTTTTTAGACATGTAAAACTCCTTTTCATTTTTTATTTGAGCCGTTAACATAGTATCCCCGCCATGACATCAACTCAATGCATTGAGTAATATATGTTGACCGATTATAAGTTTTCTTGACTTCATTTCTATCGGTATGAGCTAAGGCTGATTCAATTACATCTGGGTTAAGCCCCACTTCATTCATTGCAGTACTGGCTATTGAACGTAGACCGTGGGCAACCAACTTTCCGCCATAACCAATTCGCTTAAGAGCCGCATTAGCTGTCTGGCTATTCATCGGCAACTTTGGATCATTTCTACTGGGAAAAACATGTTCACGATGAGCGCTGATTGGCTTCATCACTTCCAGAATATCTAATGCCTGAGGAGATAGAGGTACAATGTGCTCACGCTTCGCCTTCATCCGTTCGGCTGGAATAGTCCAGAGTCTGGTCTCAAGGTCGATCTCTTCCCATCGAGTACCAGATGCTTCAGATGGACGCACGAGAGTCAGGAGCTGCCATTCAATAAGACAGCGAGTCGGAACAGACAGATTCGACATGACCAAGGAACGCATCAGTTTCGGCAATTCTTCTGGTCGTAGCGTGGGCATGTTCTGCTTTTTGGGTTTCTCAAATGCCATTCCAACACCTGATGCCGGGTTAGCATCAATCAGGCCGGTGTTGACTGCATAAATCATTATTTCGTTAATGTGCTGTACTAGGCGGCGAACTGTCTCCAGTGCCCCTCGTGCTTTGATTGGATTAAGTGCTTCAACAATCGTTCTGGCCTTTATCTCCTGAACAGGTATCTCACCAATAGCAGGGAACACGTCTTTATCCAAAGAACGCCAGATGTCTTTTGCATAATCTTCTGTGACACTTCTGCTTTTCATCTGGAACCAGTTAGCGGCCACAGTTGAGAAAATGCTGTCTAATTCAATCTGGCGTTGTTCTGACGCTTGTTCTTGCTGCTGTTGTGGATCCTTCCCCTGCGCGAGCGTAGCTAAATGTTGGTCGCGTATCTGGCGAGCTGCTGCGAGCGTAAGGGCAGGGTATGAACCGAGACTCAGATTAGTGCGGCTATTACTTACAGGACGTTGGTATCGGAAGCGCCAGAGTTTTTTACCAGATGTTTTGACGAGTAAGAACAGGCCGTCACCATCATGCAGAGTGAAGTCTTTTTCTCGGGGCTTAGCTTTAAGGATCTCGTTATTAGTGAGGGGGCGTGTGATACGCGCCATGCCTGGATTCCTTCCATAATTGGTACACGTTTAATGGACCACAGTATAGCGTGTACCTAAATGTACCAATTTTCTCTGGATTTAGCCGGATGAGCTCGGACAACGACAGACACAAAAAAGCCCGCAGGGCTTGCGCCGTGCGGGCTCTTAGGACTTCATCGGATGACTCTGGTAATCACCGATGGAGAATTTTGGGCTGGCGGAGTCTGAATTCGTTGCGTAACTTGTTGTTTAATAGTTGATAATCTTCAATTCAATTTTCATTTTGGTCCCATTGTTGGTCCTAAAACAAAATGTCAGGTTTTTTGCAGGGGAGGGCAGGTTACAGTAGAAGTCTCTTCGTCTGTGAGATTAGCATTTTGCTTTCCTTTAGTCTGCTCTGTATTTAAGCGTTTATTTCACATTAGTTTTTAGCAAGCCGGTAGAGCGCCTTGCTCGCAGAATATCCACTACGGAAATATACGGGGTTTGTTCTTGCCACGAAAATCCCTTTCGGTCGATACGGACAAGCCCGTATTTTTCGACAAGAAAGTTCACCGCATCGCTGAGCGATACTCCAGCATTAATATGTTCCTTAATAACTGTTTTATCACTGAACGGCGTGTCGCTCAGTGTCAGGCCATAGTGCTGTTCCAGCAGGCGTGTCAGTAGTATTTGCCAGACAGCTACGGGCGACAGACAGGGCTTCGCCGCCCGCGAAATTGTAGCAGGTAGAGTTTTCATGCTTGCTCTCGTGAATTAGTTAGCGTTGAGTGGGATAAACAGCGATGTATGCATAGCCGCAACTACCAAGGGTATCGGCTTCGCAGGTGAAACCATTGTGGTACAGGTTGACGCAGTGGGCATGTCGGGGATTCAGTTCACCGGTGATTAGCATCAATTCCATCTGGCTGATAAAGTGCGGGAAAGTTTCATCCAGTTTCCGGCATTCGGCGTCACTGAACTTACCGATGATGCTGGCCCGGTCAGCCAAGTAATACAGCCGGTTCCCCTCCTGCACAAGGCGGGCTCCTAGGCGCGGCGTGATATCCCGCTGCAGGCCCCATGTGGTGTTGCTCATTTATAACCTCTTTTATTGTCAGTTCAGGGTGATACTCATCAGGCAGGCATACGGTCCGTTGCGGTCCTGGCGGCGTTGGGCGTATACCGCCAGCACACCGGGAATGTCAGGAACCACCTGACCGGTGTAATGACAGACGCTACCGTGCCACTGATATTTTCCGCTGCAGTAGCGAAAGATTCGGGACTCAGGATGCTGGCGGTATATCGTCATTGCCCGGCGTTTACTGATAATTTTCATGTAATACCTCACAGCAGACCGTGTTCTGCGAACGAATAGATTTGCCTGCCACCAACAATCAGATGGTCAGGGACACGGATATCCACCAGTTGAAGTACTTGAGTCAGTCGCTGCGTGAGGGCTTTGTCAGCCTGGCTGGGCGTCGTCTCGCCGGAAGGATGGTTATGCGCCAGTATCACCGCCGCCGCATTGAAATGCAGTGCACGTTTGACCACTTCCCGGGGATGGACCTCGGTGCGGTTAATCGTGCCACTAAAGAGCGTCTCATGGGCGATAAGCTGGTTCTGATTATCCAGATACAGCACCCGGAACTCTTCCCGCTCAAGTGCGGCCATATGCAGTCGCAACCACTCTCGAACGGCGTGAGTGGAGGTGAAAGCTACTCCAGGCTCATGCAGGTGTCGCTCCAGAGCCCTGAGCGCCCGCTGAATGAGACGCCGGTACTGTGGCGTCATCTCGCCGGGTAAAAAGGAGATCTGTTTCATCCGTTGTTCCTCCGTTCAGTCGATGATACGCAGAATGGCGTGAGCTTCAGGATGCTGCAGGGCATAGTCCCGCAAGTGATAATAGTGTGCGGTCATTGCGTCACATTCTGTACGACAGGCGTGATGGCTGTATTCAATCAGGCAGACCGCGATACCTGCGGCTTCCACACTCATTTCCGCATCATTACCGTTCATGCTGTTGAACAGATGCCATTTATCACCACAGTCAGCATCAGGGGCCATAAACGCGCCGCCATTGCTGAGCGTGTAAAAGGACCAGATACCACCGCTGTACTCATCACAGAAGCGGTCCATCCAGGCGAAAATACGGGGTTCCAGCGTTATCCACTGCGTGATAGCACCAAAGTGCAGCGGCCAGAAATCGAGGCGCTGCTCGTCAGGTACTGGTGTTGCAGTGAGGTCAAATTGAGGTTCATTAGCGGACATCAATTCGCATTGCGTTTGTGTCGTCATAGATATTCTCCGTCAATAAAAACGCCAGCGACGATGGCTGGCGTAAGGGAAATAAAGGACATGCAGGGATGATGGATTGGTGTAATCAGGAGGAGGATGCTCTGAGGATGCCGTACTGCCGGATATAACGGTTATGTCCTTCACCAGCATCAGGTTCAAAGCACCAGGCCCGCCAGACCATTCGACCTTCAGAGTCACGAGCCACCAGGCGGAAGTGACTACCCTGGTCGTCTTCAATGCCGATGTTGCGATACCGGCGGGTAACCGCTTCGGCCTGCTGTCGGGTAAAAGGTCCCGGTGGCAGCATGTGAGATTCAGGCATTCGGTGTACCTTAAAAACAAAAGCCCCTGACGCAGAAGCGTCAGGGGCTATGAGTGTATGCAGGTGTGGGGTGATTATCAGTAACCGGTTTGTACCTTATACAGCCGCAGGGTTTTGCTGCCCCGTACAATTTTCACATACAGGGCATTATCTTTCGTGCTGCGCACAAACCCGGCCTGTACATCGCCCTTACAGTCACCACCGTCGTAAGAAATGTTGACACCGGTCTGGCGCACCAGGTCGATAACCCCGAAGCTTAGGTCCTCACAGGCCGGGCCCGGCAGGTCCTGAATCAGGGCAAATTTATGGTCGTCGCTGACACCGCTCAGTGAGCATATGGAGGTATTGATGTCGTTTCCCTGGCACCAGTACTCCTGGCCGGGATTGTCTTTATCCATCAGGCTTGCCGGAAGCTGAGCGGCACCGGCACTGAATGCGGCAAGTGACAGAATGAGGGCGGGTACAGCAGAGATCATTATTTTCAGCATGGTTTCTTCCTGAATTAATCCAGCCCGCTGTCGGGCAAAATGAGGTAGGTTGATATCGGGTGTTATCAGAAGCGACGGTAACGAAACAGCTCTTTGCCCTGGTAAAGTGCC
Organism: Citrobacter sp. TBCP-5362; assembly: GCF_005406305.1. Classification (NCBI taxonomy): domain Bacteria; kingdom Pseudomonadati; phylum Pseudomonadota; class Gammaproteobacteria; order Enterobacterales; family Enterobacteriaceae; genus Citrobacter; species Citrobacter sp. TBCP-5362. The sequence continues at coordinate 1,094,142 of NZ_CP040234.1, forward strand.
ACCAGGTCGTCATATTCAGGCTTCTTCTGGTTGGGCTTAAAGGTCACTACCGTGCCCGGACGGCACAGGTCTTTTACGGTGAGACCGAATTTCTTGTCCGGAGTAATGGTGAATCCCTTCGACACATCGTTGTGCATGATAGTTATCCAGCCCCACAGGCCGCCTTCGCAGTCTTTAAAGGGGGCTGAACGCACCGTGACCATCCCGCCCAGGCGGTCAACAGACATGGCTTCGCATTTTCCAGTAACCTGACGATGCGCATCGCACCAGAAAATGTTCCCGTTGTTGTCATTAACTACCGCAGGTAGGGTCCGATTATAAGGCTGAGCCTGAGCGCCCGCACAGAGCAGAAGGCTGCCGGTAATACCCAGTACTTTAATCAGTGTTTTCATTACGTTGGTCCTTAACAGAGAAAGAATCAGGTAGCGGTCATTCAGGCCCAGACGGTCAGCCCCAGCATCACAAGCCATACCCAGAAGTAAGCTGGTTTCTGACCGAGAGTTTTCGCCCGCCGCCACAGATAGAACGGCACCAGCCAGGCCAGTTTGCCGAACGTGGCGGTGTCCACTCCGGCCTTACGCAGGCGTCGTTCATCGAGATACCCCAGAGCGATATTGAGCAGCAGCGTGATAAACCAGTACTGCCCGCCCGAGACAGCCTCATATGCCTCGTCAAAAGACATTCCGTTCAGCCCTGCAGTCCACAGCTCGAGCGCATAACCAATGAAGGGAGCAAATGCCAGCGTCCATACCACTCCACCCGGAATGCGGTTCCCCGGCAGCGCTGGTGGTGTAGTGCAATGGAGCAGCGCTGAAGCCAGCGGGGTGGCGGAGACCGGTTGCCAGTCCGTCATGCCCTGTCGCCACACCAGCGTGGCAGCGGTGAGTTCACCGCGCGCAATCAGGCCAGTGATGTCGTCTTCGGTCACATTGTCGTGACGTATGCCATTTTTCTCGTAATGCCAGGTCATTGTTTTTCCTTCTTAACAGAGGTAATTAAGCCATGCTCCTCCTCAGAGGGCCCAGGAGACAGGACTTCGCGAATACAACTGAAGTGCGGAAGAGCCCGGATAAAGCCCGCCTGTGTGGTTAACTGGCTGAGACGTTTTCGCGGGGTAAAAGTGGTGTTCAGGACTGTCACCGCATGGATGGTCGCCAGAGGGTGCACGGTGATATGCCCGTTAAGTTCACCGGTGAGGTACCAGCAGCCGTCGAGTGATATCAGGCGGTACGGAGCCAGCCCGTCACAGCGCTCTCCCTCGGCCAGCAGTAGTACCCGCTGGCAGGCGGTAATGGCACTGACGAGACGGTAGAACACCAGTGAGATGGTCGGCGACACAGACTGTGGTGGCTGCCATACCAGACACGGCATCCCTCCCGCAGTGAGCAGCATGCCCGCCAGACGCCGGTCCAGCCCCGGAAAAATATCGGCCAGTCCGGCCCGGTGCGCGAAGGTCAGCGCATCAAGCTCGCCCTGTACGCCCCCACTGGTGCTGCGCAGGCGACATTGCCCCCGTCGATACTCCAGGTCGAGGTACATCAGCCGTTCGCGAAAATCCCGTCGCAGGGTACGGACTGACACACCAAACTCTGCAGCCAGCCGCGCCATGTTCAGCGTTTCACCTGCAACCAGGCGGCTGATTATCAGTGACAGCCTGACAGCCAGCCGGTCATGACGGCGCTCTGCCTGTGCCATCTTAAATCTCCGTAATAGTTAACTGACTGAATATGAAATGATTCTAAAGAGGGGGGTGGACAGGGTATGGACATGGAATGAACTATTTTTTATCTGCCTCCGGAAGCAGGCCCGACGCGGCACACCGTGAAATGCGGTGATAAAACACTCAATCCAATGAGGGGGAAACGGACAGGGAGTGTCCTTTGTTAACATGGCGATAACACTCTCGGGACTGAAACCCACTCAGCATAGCTTCCGCCATCACCCAGAGAGCCCGGTTGAGCTTCACATCTCCGTCGATACCACGCACGGCGCGGGTATGTGTTCGCCCGCCTTTTGCACTCCGGCCACTGAGCCCGCCCTTAATCAGGTTCTCCTGAATACGCTGGTATGTGGTCCACAGATCATTGCTCTCATCCTGCCAACGGCGTGGGGAGAGTATCTGAGGTGCTGTCACCGGCTGGTGGTCCTCACCAAAACGGTACGTCAGTGCAGCCTGTGCCAGAGCCTGTTGTGCAGGTGGCGGCAACATCAGCGACTGCATGGCATCCCGCTTCTCTTCCACACGGTCAAAAATACCCAGCACTTCATGCGCCCCCTCAATCACCTGACTCACGACATCTCCTTTGTGCGGCACCCGCACCTCGCCAAACGACTCACCGCAGACGAGTCCGTTCTGGCACACCGCACGAAATAATCCCGGCAGCATCTGATACGAGCTGGTGCCATCATGGGAGTTGAGCAGAATAATTTCCGGGACCTGCTTGCCGGTAATTTGCCCCTCCCTACGCAGGCGCAGCATGTGCTTTGTATGCTCGCGACGCCCAGGGTCACGAACAAGGGTCTGGCAGGCAAAGAAAGGCTGAAAGCCTTCGCGCTGAAGGTTTTCAAGAACGGTGATGGTTGGTATCCAGGTATACCTTGCGCTGCGTGACGCATGCTTCTCCTCGCTGAAGACACTGGGCACTACACGAAACAGCTCTTCGCGGGTTAACGGACGGTCACGACGGATAAGATTTACTGCGCCAAAGCGCGAAGCCAGACGGGTCATAAGCAGACTCCTCATGATGGAAAATAAATACAAAAAGCCCTGCCGCAAAGTCGCGGCAGGGCTCAGGAAACTACGGGTTAGAAGGGTTAATTTTCAGAAGAAGAAATTCCAGACTGCACGAGCGACTGATACCACGATGTCTCGTACAGACTGGATGACTGTCCGAACCGGGGCCGGTATCAGGGGCATGGAACTTATGGTGTCCAGTACCGAGCCGACCGTTTCACCAAAATCGTCACGGGCTTTTTTATTAACGGCATCGGTACGAAGTGGAGCACTAAGCTGTACCGCCACCGGACTGCTGGCCTCGCGTGGCAGGCAACGAATCATACGCTCCGCCATTACCCGCAGTCCCCATTGCAGACGAACCGACACCGCACAGATAGGGTTTACAGGTTGGAATAACTCATGCAATAGACAGATTTTGCGGCTGATATTTTGTTTCTGCTCTGTAGACAGCTTTTCACCACCGCAGGTGGGTTCAACCTTGTCGGACTGACTGATAACAAACAACACCTTATGCCGGTATGCCTCACCAATCACTTCACGGTAAAAATGTTCATCCACCGCCAGCGCTCGATCATCGGCCTTGATCAACCACAGCACTAGATCGAGCCGGGGAAGCTGCTGGCTGTAGAGCTCGGCATATTCAACATCGCGTCTTTCACTTTCACCAACACCAGGTAAATCGACGATAGTCATAGCATGTTCGCCCACCTGCAGGCGAAAGCATAAGGGGTCGCGAGTGCAGGCAGTAACATCGCTGACAGGTGACACCTTATCGGCAAAAAGAGCATTGCAAAGGGATGATTTACCTACTCCGGTTTTGCCCATAATACCGATCACTGGCACATAGTTGGTTAACTGGCTTACCTGGTGCAGAATACGTTCAGACGCCCACTGTGGCAGGCCGGAAAGCGATTGATGAAATGACTGCAAACCGTCAAATTGTTTCATTATTGCTCCTCTAAAAATGAATATAAAAACGGCAGAACCGTGAGGTTCTGCCGTTGATGAGGTATGTTCAGTTGAATGATATATATCTGAATATTTTTACAATGCTAATAGCCAGTTCTGTGCCAACAGCGGAAGTTACTAACAAAGTTGAGTCAATGTGTAGGGAACAAGTCAGCCGAGTTGCATTTTCATTTCAGAGAGCGCTGAATCGCGTAGGATTGTCATCGCATGTGCCCCTTCAATTTTCACAACTCCGCAAGAATACTCATGAAGTTGCAAGCTATTCGACATTATTAAGTGCCGGAGTTATGTTGCAGGAGGATGAATAGTGATACCTTACGAACATTAAGCCTTTGTCGATGTAGTTCAGTATCCTTACCTTTCCTCACGGTATTTTTAGTGGTCGCCGTCAATGGATGCGGGGATTATGTAGATCGAAATTCATACGAAAGGAAGCAAATCATGCCGAGAAAAACATTCTTTTCTTTTCACTATCAAGAAGATGTATGGCGCGCGTGGAATGTCAGAAACAGTTGGGTTGTGGGCAGAGATAAAGAATCAGTGGGATTCTATGATGCTAGCGTTTTCGAAGCATCACAGAAGGAAAGCGACAACGCCCTAAAAAATTTTCTACGCGATGGACTAAAAAACACGTCAGTTACTTGTGTTTTGGCTGGTCAGTACACTGCTAGCAGGCGTTGGGTTCGATACGAAATTGTACGCAGCGTTTTGAAGGGAAATGGTCTGCTGACTGTTGACATTCATGGCGTAAAAAACAATGCGAATATTTTGGGGAAAAAAGGAATCGATCCACTTTCCGAAGTCGGAGTTTACTGTTCGAACGGGCAAATTTATTTTGCTGAAATTAAAAACGGTAAATGGGTAAAATACGAGGACTACACCTTAGCTATTCCTGCATCCGATCTGTGGTTTAAAGCCCCCACTACCTTGGGCGTAACAAAAATTTCAGACCATGCCCTGAGATACGATTACGCAGCTCAGAACGGCAGAGAAAACATATCTGGATGGATTGAAACAGCTGCTGGACTTGCTGGTCGCTAGTCAACGTGAGCTCCTACGTTTGTACGTTTTTATGATTCTGGGGAGCTCTAGATGAACGGACTGATATGAGACGCCGTATCCTGACTGAGCTATTCGGCTTAGAGCAGATAATCATGCATCTATACAAATATGGATACCTAGAATGCTAGTTAAACAACGCCTGGCGGGCGTGCGAATCCACCTTTCGGGCTCGAACAAAGAGCAAAACGAAGATATTGACCATTTTGTGAGTAAGTTTGCGGCAAAGATCTTTGCAGAAGGGGGAACGATAGTACATGGCAGCCACCCTTCGTTTAACGCTCCTCTAAAGAGGGCAGCAGAAGGTTTTATTGATGCAGGTGGGGACAAATGTGCGCTCACTCTGGTTCGAGCAAAAAGCTTCGCTACAGCTCAGTATGCTGCTGAAATCGATGATCAACGAATGTATGCGGCTGTCGAGATAGTTCCGGCAGAGTCCGCAGATGGAAATCCGATAAGTGGTTTGACTCCCATGCGTGATTGGATGGCTGATCGCTCTGATGCGATTGTCTGTGTTGGTGGTGCCTGGTGGGATGTCAATAAAGCGAATGCGGGTGTGCCCAATGAACTAGACACCATGCTGGAGCTTGGAAAGCCTGGATTCGTCGCAGCCGGGTTTGGCGGCGCGATTGCTGGCTATCTCAATGAAGATCCGTCGCTAATAAGACGCCTAAAAAACGGACTGGGTCAAGAGGCTAACGAGGTCATTGCGCGTGGCACTAATGTTGATTTGGTTGTCGATCTGATTGTCGAGCAGCTCAAAAATTTGCCCCTCTCACGAAGGAATGTAACTCAAGGCCGAAATTTCCGAATTTTGGCTTTAGACGGTGGTGGACTGAGAGGCACATTTACTGCAGCTGTGCTGGCCAAGTGGGACGATATGCTCAAAGCTGGTGGAGGAAATGGCATCATCTCTCATTTCGATTTAGTTGCAGGTACATCGACAGGCGCTATCCTTGCCATCGGTCTAGCCCTTGGCCTGAACCCAAGTGAAATTCTGGCTTTTTACGAAGAAAAGGGCCCCAAAATTTTTCCTAAGGATCGAAAGCTGAGACATTGGCTCAAATCCAAGCATGATTCAACCACCTTGCGACAGCTACTTACAGAGGTGTACGGTAAAAAGACACTGGCTGCAGATTCATGCTGTCGTTTGGTCATACCTACGGTAAGAGCTAAACAGGGACAAGCAGAAGCGATAGTAACGCCTCACAGTCCAGATCGTACTGCGTATCGCGATATCTCTGCCGTCGATGCGGCATTGGCTTCGTCAGCTGCACCAACATTCTTCGACGAGTCGGCATGGGAGGGGCCAATCGCCCTCGAAACGTTCCTTGACGGGGGAGTTTGGGCAAACAATCCTATTTTGCCTGCGCTTGCGGAAGCTGTCAGATACCTAAAAATTCCATTGGATCGTATCGATGTGCTGAGCATTGGAACACTCAGCAGTGAAAGCGATTTTACTGACCAGTTGGGGAAGGGCAAAGCCGGATGGGCACCTCATAGCGCTGACCTGTTTTTTGCTGCACAGGAGCACGGGGCACTCGCACTTGCTGAAAGTTTCCTGGGACCCACTCGTCATTTGCGCATCAACCAACAAACCCCTGTCGAAATCAAGCTTGATGACAGAGAGGCAATTCAGGAAATGGCTGCGCGTGGGAATGAAGCAGCAAAAGAACACTTTGCTGAAGTGCGCTCAAGGTTTTTTGATGGTCGTCATGCCGATGAATGGGAGCGTTTTTAACCGGCACTTTGCGAGGAATCAGTTCGCATAATCCTAAGCTCCCTTAAATAAATGAGGGTTGTATGTTCTTGGACTTGAAAATTGAAAATGTCGTTGCGTCCGATTCAGAATGGAGTGATTCTGACGTCGCATCCTACAAAGCGAAAAAAGACAACATTGCCATCAGGCTTGAAGAGTACCTGCTGAATGGTAACAACCTGCTGGATGCAGAGAAAATCCAGCAAAGCGTATTTCCAGAGACGGAGATTGATGTATTCATATCCCACTCACATAACGATAAAGATCAGGCAATCCGTATTGCTTTAAGCCTAGAAAAAATTGGCCTGAAGCCTTTCGTCGATTCATGCGTTTGGGGCTACGCTGATGAGTTGCTTCAGAAGATTGATAACAAATTTTGTATCCCTTCGGGTTGGAAAAATTATAGCTACGCACTGAGGAACAGAACGACAACTAATGTTCACCTAATCCTAAACGCAGCGCTCCAGCAGATGATCCATCGTTCTGAGCTTTTCGTTTTCTTAGGCACGGAAAGTTCGATCAAGATTGATGAATACATGTCGGATAAGGAGCGACTTTCCTCTCCCTGGATTTTCTCCGAACTTATGTTTGCACAAAATGTAAAACGGACAGAGCGCAAGCAATTCGAACTTGGGGGATTGGAGAGTTATGGGAAATTGAATGAGGCGGTGTTTGATAATAAACCTGTTGAGTTTAGATACTTACTCCCGCAGTCCACTTACTCGATGGATTATGAGCAGTTTATTGGATGGATAAGTACCTACTCCCAGCCGGATGCTCACGATAGCATTAGACGGATCCGCGGATTCGAGCATATTGATAAGCTTTATGTGGAACTGGGGGTTGATACGAAGCTACTAGAGGCACCTCGATTCAGATGAAAAACCACACCTTTTGACGATAACTGTAATTGCATATAAGGGCGTCCATGCTTCCTATCTATCAGCTTGCTGTTATAGGCTCCCCTTCAGACGCGCAACTTCGCGATTTGGAGGAAGCGGTTAAAACTGCAGTGGAGATGTACGGGCTACGACTCGGTCAGGAGATCAGTTGGGAAATAGCTCCTGGTATGTTTACACCAAATCAGTTGCGATCGAGCGCGGTTGTCTTTTTTGGAGGAGAGGGCGTAGATCACCCAAGTTTACCAAGCTTGCTTCGCAGCGGTACTCCTGTAATTCCAATTGTATCCGATCTACGACATGTATCTGCGGAGATTCCTGAGCTGCTGCGACCGCTGAACTGTCTGGCCTACGCAAATGGTGGTGCTAAGCGAGTCTCGATAGCTCTTCTTGAATGCGCTGGATTGCTTCCGAAACAACGAAGGGTCTTCGTAAGCTACCGTCGGGATGAGGCCAGAGTTGCCGCGCTGCAGATGTTCGATGCTCTATCAGCACGCCATTTCGACGTATTCCTTGATACTCATAGTATTGCGCCAGCAGAAGATTTTCAGACCATGTTGTGGCATAGACTCTGCGATTCTGACGTGCTGTTGATGCTAGATACTCCTGACTATTTTAATAGTCGTTGGACATCAGCTGAGTTTGGGAGGGCTCTCGCGAAAGGTATCAGTGTTCTTCGAGTCGCTTGGCCTGAAACTAAGCAGTCTCGTGGATTGGGTACTGCAAGCCTTGCTGAGTTAGCTGAGGGCGAGTTGGACGGCGGAACAGGACGTATCGAGAATTCCGCTATCGACCGCATTTGTCTACAACTTGAGGCGGTGCGCAGCAAAAGTCATGCAGTGAGGACTATCAACCTAGTCAGCAACTTGCGCATTGGAATTGAGGCAATAGGTGGTGAAGTCATTGGTATGGGAGTGGGGCGGGAAATCAAAGTTCGTCTGCCCACAGGACGAATTATAGTGGTCTACCCGACGGTCGGGGTCCCGACGTCATCAACCATGCATCAAGCCTCAATGAACTATCCAGATGAATCAGTTGCTATACTGTATGACCACGTGGGTCTACATCCTCAGTGGCTGAATCATATGGATTGGCTCGGCTCGCACATCCAGGCAACTAAGTGGGTGAAAGCATGCGAGGCCGGCTGGCAGTTTGCAGATTGGGAGGTTTAAAAAAAGTGGATTCTATTTTTCTCTCAGCAAGCGTCCCAGTCAATGGGCGAGGTGATTATTACGAAACTGCTGATCCGTTCCTGATTCAGTGTGCTGTACGTGAGTTAGCCATCGCGGTCGTAAGAAAAATGAAAATCGTATGGGGGGGGCACCCTGCCATAACACCCATGATCTGGAGCATTTGCGAAGATCTGGGCGTCGATTACACACACTCTGTTGTATTGTACCAGAGCCGCTTTTTCGAAGGCCAGTATCCTGAAGAAAATGAGCGATTCGACAATGTCGTTTACACCGATGCAGTGACTGATGATCTAGCTGGCAGCCTACATCTTATGCGGAAGGAAATGTTGTCTCGATGTGACTTAGTTGGCGCAGTCTTTGTCGGGGGTATGGAGGGAGTTCAGGTTGAGTATGAGCTCTTTAAGCAATTTCATCCTGACGCAATAATTCTACCGGTCGCCGCCCCTGGAGGCGCAGCACTGAGCCTGGCAAGGGATCATGGCTACTTAGATGGAGGCCGTCTGGAAGACGTGGATTTCGCATCTTTATTCGATCGTTATCTAATCAAACCTCTATGCTCTCAAGCCAATTGACAAGTCATGAGGTGTCTTGGGGTTGATCGGCTACGCTCCCGTGGGTATAGGAAGAAGTCGTTAGGGGGCAGGAAAAGGCGTTGCCCCTATTCGAATTAACCGTCTTTTTGATAGGACAGCTACCAGAAATGCCAAGTCAAAATCATAATGCAAAGCGCTATTTAATCGAATTGCATGGCAAGTTTCACTGTAGAATCTTGAATTACTAAACATTGCAAGATTGCCAGTTTCTGAATGAAAGTTTAGGATTATTAAATAATATCCAGAGCCATAGTGTGAGTGCTTATTAAGAGAGCACACCAGTTCCCTGATCTACACGTTTATAGAAATCAGAGAACTGGCATGGATCAGATATAACTATATTTTTATCACTATGAAACTCAGCGTCTATTTTTTTAATAAGATCATTTGCAGGGATAGAGTGATCTAAGGAAAGCTTTATATAATCTCTAATTCTGTGATAGCCAATTGAGTCTAAGTCTATATCAACTGCTTTATCACCAAAATAATAAAAATGTCTTGAAATCAGCACCTGGTCAGTACGAGTATCACGTTCAAGATTTGTCATATTGAATGAGCCATCAGCATTGCTATGATGTGAATCTTCTTGAATCCAATCATTATTGTCATCTTGATGATAGATATTATCTCCCAAAATCTGCACATGACTACCATTTCTCGCTGGTTTTTTGATGGCAAATCTATTGTCTTCCCAATAATCATTAAAACTTATTTTTTCAGTCACCTTCATTAGTAGAATACACTTTTTTTTAACGTATTTTAAATTAGCCCCGCCAATCCCCAGAATCCAATCGCCAATGTTAGCAGCCTTTCTAATTCTAGGTTTGCATGTTGCTAAGGTACAAACTCCATGAAATGGGTTAGGCGCAAAACCAAAGTCTCGGGTTATTGAATAGGCATAAAGATAAGAGTTGTTTTCTATTAACATACTACATTTCCCCCTTGTACTTTATCCCTATCAGTACCATCAGGTTTTTGAAAACTTGTTTTACCCTCAAGTGCACTGATAATTGCATCGCTTCTCCAGGAAACGATAGATGTTGCATATTTTTCAAGGTTTTCAGGTAGTTTTACATCACCTTTTAAACCATTTTCATAGACACCTATAATAGGTTTACCAAGCTGATGAGCTGCTTGAATTTCCCAATTCACCCATGGTCTTGTGTGTGTTTCTTTCCCGATAACTACTATAACTTGACCAGCCCATCTCATTTTCATTCTGAGCAAACGAGCTATAGTTCTATCACTAATTTTCTTTTCATCAGCACGTCTCTGATTTTCAGGTTTCATCCTGACAGAGCTATTTCGTAGGTGATAACCTTTTGCTGCAGCTAACCGCGAAACACCATCGACACTGGCGTCATCTTTGTGATGATGACTAACAAAAACATTTTTCTTAATTTCTTTAGGCATTTTAAAACCCTTTCTGAACCATTGAACCATTGAACCATTGAACCATTGAACCATTGAACCATTGAACCATTGAACCATTGAACCATTGAACCATTGAACTATTGAACTATCAGTTATTAAAATAGCCTCATATTATTATGATAATGATATTTTTGCTTTGGCCTTTTGCCACCAAACTTTGTTCTACATCTTTTATCTATTTCACAGGCACCACTATTTTCCATATCCATTAGCGTATATATTCTTTCTTCTTCAGGCAAAAAGTGAAATATTTTATCCATTTCCCACTCTTCATTATATTTTTCTGCAATATTGCTTTGGTTTATAGTGAACCAAAATAAACATTCTTCGCTATTCATTCCTCCTCTATCAGAAAAAATCCAATTAATCCCTCTTTCACAGCCAGGGCCAGAAATAACAAAATTCATTTCTGTAAATGGAAAGTCAACTATGTATGTTAAATCTACAAATATTTGATAAGCAAGAAAATCGCCAATCCCCGCGAATGATTTAAGATGATTGAATACTTCTAACTGATTTGCCGCTAATTTTACGCCCTTTACTATTTTATCTTGGTTATAAAAAACAAACTTGATCATCCTGATAATCATGTTCATTTCCGTTTTATGCTCTTTTTCTTCTAAAAATCTCCCGAAATTAACTTTAGGTCCGCCAAGTATATACGCGGCGCTAAAAAAAACATACTCTGGATTCTTTATTGACATGTCATGAGTTATTTCTCTAATGGTATGATCAATATCAATAACGGTCATTCTCGAAAAATCAAAAGGAGCATTAATTTCATGTAGGGTCTCACTTTTGTTTATTACCCTAAAGAGAAATGAATTGAGTATTTTATTTTCGTAACTCACATTGCTATTATTAATTACATTAGCCAACAGCCATTTTGTTTCTCTATCCCATGTTCTCTTGGTATTAACGAATTTATAGCTCCTCAAAATTTCATCATCAGTCCAATAAGGTGGGTGTTTAAGTATTTCCTTCTTGTAATATATAGAGGTTCTTTCTCGTTGATGATAAAACCATTCTCTTATAACATTTTCATTCAATATTGGTTTGGCGGTTTTTATTTTAATGTCATTGACATTACAAAATAGTTGATCGTTTTTATTATCCATTAGATAGTTCCTCTTCAAAGAAAAATTTGAAACTATCTATTCCGCTTGTATTGTTATGAAAGTGATAATCGGCCTTTTCTTTATTCTCAATTACATGATTATCAATCTCATATTTTTTATAATCATTTGCTTCCCTTTCTATATAGATTACAGTGAAATGATTATCCTTACACCATATGAATTCTTCATTAGATCTTATATCAGTAATTATTATTCTTCTTTCATTAAGCTTACTATTTGACTCTAAGAGGTTTAACTCTTCCGATAGCATTCTAATAAATATCTTATCTTCAATCTCTCTTAACTTATTTAGGCTTAACCATATATCTCTTGGGGAACAACTGATTAGTTCACCAGTAGATAAGGAAATATTTAGTGGGAGTGTTTTTTCTTCAGAAGGATAATCTTTTTCGAACCATGGGTAAATGTAATGCGCTAATTTTTTTAGTTGATCACTAAATGATAATCGTGTATAGCCATGATTATGTATCAGATAATTTGCGAGAAAATCTTTCCCACTACCTGATATACCCATGAAAGCAATTTTCATAGATTTCCCTTGTTGGATTTATTAAAGTAGTTTGAATTTACGCTTAAACTGAACTCATAACTTAATTTTGTGCTCAGTGCTATTGGCTCACCAAATCTAACTTGATATATATATGATAAAGCAGCTTCTGCATATCCCCATAATAGATTGTTTTCTATTTTCACAGAGTGTTTATCAAATATATTTTTTAGCTTAGTAACTTCCTGAGTTAAAGTTTTAACACTATGCGGTGAGCCTGTTATCTTCGAATCAAGAAATGAGACTATTTCACAGAATAACATTTTTATACCAAGTAATGATGATGGGAATGAAATTTCATCATTATTGACTAAATCGGTTATTTGTATTTCCTTACAGTTAAAAATATCTCTAGCTTGCTCTATCCTATCTTCATAAATATGCAGGTTTGTTATTGAATGATGCAAATATCCTAGTTTGATTTGACTATCAACTTCTCGCTGTAATATAGATAGTACAATCTCTTGCAGTAAACTAAATTCAAAAATATTAATATTGCTTACACCGAATATTAAGTCCCCACTTCTTTGGATTATTTTAATATTTAGTTTCTTATCCGGAGTGATAAAGAAATGAATTAAATTATTACAGGGTATGTCAACGCTATTTTCTAAGTTGTATTTTTTTCTAAGACTGTCATTAGTGTCTCTATCAGGCATGTATAAACTGATAACGGCTCGCCTAGTAAAAATTCCGTCATTTTTGAATTGTTGTACAACGTTCTCTAGTTGCCCATGAGCGTAAAGCCTTTCTCCATAAGCAGCTCGCCAAATGATCCCATCATCTGAATATTTAGGAGCTCTTGGCAGAAAAAAAGTTAAATATGGATGAATCCGATTATCCCCTGCAAAAACCCACATTGCCTCAGCGAAAGTTGAGAATATGTTGTTTTTTCGACCGACTAAACTTAAATGCCTTGATCTTGGATTCTGCAGGATCATACTAACATCATAGATAGTTATAGCATTCCCATTCCTAGTCGGTATGTTGACACCCTCAAAGAGCACTTTTTCTATGACCTTCATCATTAGATCGTTAATAGTATCTCCGTAGATGGTGTGCATAAACCAAACCTCGTGCTATGTAAGAACAATTCATTAATTGATAAATTGTGTTTGACTTTTGATATAAATTTTTATTCCCATTGCATCAGTGATGCCAAGATGAGAATAACCCCATTTTCTGTTAAGAATGGACTCAAATGCGCTAGTCAAACGAGTGTCATAGTCAGCAAGTCATAACCGCGCTCCAAGCTACCGCCCTCAGCTGCATAAGCACTGCATGTGTACAGGGAAGCGAACCATCAATCTCGCAATCAGATAACGACTAAAAATTGAATTTTATTAGCTGCAGGATGATTAATCGAGTTATTTGAGATAAAAGATGTCCCTGATAAGTAAGAAGATGTGCAAATGGTGATGTAGGTAACAATCCTCTAGCCATTCTTACCGTAGAACAACAAATGGCACAGAGATCTCACTTGATTTTTGAAGCCTGCTACAACATGTTACATGTAGCAGGTTGTAGCAGGTTGTAGCAGGTTGTAGCAGGGGGCTGAGGCACAATATCGGATTTTTACTGAGAAATATGTCAATTAACAGGCTAATCGCCTAAGCGTGGACACTGCTTTCAACAAAGTTAAGGTGACCACTTTGGACATCCTTAGTTCTGGTTTTCGCCAGATACGCCAGTCGAATCAGAAAATGCCAGTAGGCATGAAATATGATCAACCCGTGAGCTGAAATAAATAACATCCTCATTTATCTCTGAACCCTGCTACAGCTGCTACGTGTAGCAGCTGTAGCAGGGGAAAAATAAAGTGTCATTTACTTTTTCTGACTGAACCAGTACTTTTTAGTTGACGTCTGGATGCATTTCCCTTTTCCTTAAGTTTCCTTATCTACTTTTTTCGGATGCAATCTTCAAAGCTTCACATATCTTTTCACGAAGACGTCTTGGTTTTTCTGTCGCTCCGACCAATATCCTAATGTGTCCTAGTTCTTCTCCAGGGCATCTCAGATAATTAATAAAAACGTTGATGCTACTCAGGAAATTATAAAGTGTGCATTTATCAAGTATTCCAACCAGGTTTTCATTCAATTCACGAGCTGTTAGTGTTTTATTTTTCACTATAAGCTTGGCGAGTTCATTGCTGTCAATGCTATCACCTGTTTCGCGAATAAGGATATTTAATTTGCCCAGTGCACATTCTATTTCATCAAGAATACCGAATATAGATTGCGGACATACATCAGATAGTGAACCTTCAAATGAATAACTTACCTTTCTTATCATGTGGTTGTACATTTTTATTGCTCGCATAATCGTCATGTTATCTGCGCATAATGCAAGATTACTATCAGTTTCTCCCTGAGTCACAGCAATAAGTTCGGTAACAGCACCTTGATTGCTCAAGGTGCTGTTTATTACGGACAGTAATGTTTTGTTTCTTATTTTTTTTCTTTCCAGTTTCACTTTTAATGCCAGTTTGATAACTGAAAAGGCTGAGGGCAGGTAACCAATCGGTAATGTAGTTAATGGAATTTTGTTTACAAGTCGGAATGCTTCATCTGTTTTACCCTGACTGAGAAAAATGATGGTTTGCAAAAGTTGTGAATAGGGTATCAGTACATCTGAGTTAGATGCAGATTTGAAACAAGATGCTATTTCGGCTAAATCCCATTTAGAGTATTTGGTGGTATTCCTGGTGTTAAAAATAAGCCATTTTAATTCGTGTACATAACGATACGCTTTTTTCTCTATAGTTACCGAAACGGGCCGGACAGCCACATTATAAAATGGAAGAGTAATGTAATGTAACAGTTTTTCGTCATACCCCTTAGAGTAGATATATCGACACAAAATACCATAACTATTGTTATAATTAATGCCATTGTTCACTGTGTGTCGGTAATGCATGGATACCGCGGTGACCGCTGAGGTCTTGCGCTCGAATGCAAGCAGCACGTTAAGCGACAGATAAGCCTTTTCAATTTTATTTAAATTTAGTGAGTTGACTTTTATGTTCTTTTCAGAAATGTAGCTTTCATTATATTCTGAACGGCAATTTTTTATTACTCTCTTTATAGTCGCTTCCTTCTGTCCACTACTTGCTTTAATATTATTAATGAAATTAATAAGTGATGCCAGATGATCCGTGTAGTGAAAATCAAGTGTGCGAATATATTCCCGTAGGTATTGTTTCACTCCTGAATAAATCTTTCTTTTATCAGCGCTTTCGTGTGGGCAGTGTGTGCTGATCAAAAAATGATGAATATGGTAATAGAAATGCATTTCATCATCAGGGTAAAGCGAATTATAGACGTCTAATGCTACTATGGGAGGCAATGCGACCTGAAGGTATCGCTTTGTGATTTGGCGATTATCTAGATGAGAAAAGACCGGAATATGCATTAGCGCGTTATATAGTTGCTCGTATTTGTAAAAAACTTCGCGTCTTTCTTCGAGGCTGAAGACTTCATTGCTGTCAATTATTCTTATTACATCGTTATAGCCTTGATCAAAAAAATTCTGATGAAAGGAAAAACTGCTGTTTCCACGCACTTCACGCCGTTCGTCGTCCTTTTCAAACAGGCCAAAGCACTGGTAAAGACGATACATCATATCAGCAAAAGCATGAGTCCCCACGTTCCCTCCGGTTGGTTTCCGTTTTTTGACGGGGACAGTATCTCAGATGGTATGAGAGAGTTCGAGCGCTGACTAAGACGTCCAATAAGGGGAACTACAATGTTAAAGCCATGCGAACAAACGAACCATTCTAACCAGCCTCTGCGCATTCTGCGTATGGCTGAATTGACGGCATTCTTGGGAATATCCCGATCCAGCATCTACGAAAAATTGAATCCGAAATCCCGGTACTACGATGCTGATTTTCCTAAACCGATCCGGCTTGGGGCCGCATCTATCGGTTGGCGATCTACTTCTGTAGACGAGTGGATCGCTTCCCGAACAGTTTAATTTTTTTGCAAAAAAACAAAGGATAATGCCATGAAGAAAATCAGTAAAGGCAAAGTTAATCAAGAGCTTAATCTGAGATTTGATCGACTGCCTCGCCACATCAGACGATGGGCTTTGTACCTCCACCACATCACAGGTGTGTCTGTTGAGATTATCGTCGTTACGTTATTAGCATTTTTGGGGTTGGCCTGCCAGGATATGTTTTGCGTTCAACTGGGCAATAAACAGCGTTTTCCTCTTGCGTTATACATGTTGCTGCTCTCCAGATCTGGTAGTGGTAAGTCAAGAATATACAGATTGCTCAAGATTCCTGTTGAGCAACGGGAGCGGCGATTTGAAGACGAGTATTGTGTCGAGCTTGAGGAGTATGAACGAAGGGTTATTATCTGGCAGGCAGAGTTTAAAGTATTAAACAAGCTTTACAAAAAAGCGCTGAGTCACGGGGGCGGTACAGCTGAAACACGCAGAAAACTTGAAGAGTGTATCCTCCGCCAACCGCAGAAACCAGTAAGGAAATCCATTATTTTAACAAACCCGACAAGCGAAGCGCTCACTAAAGAAATCGGGATGGGATATCAGAATAAGGCTCTTTTTAACGATGAAGCAGCAGGTGTGTATACGAGTAGTTTGTACAACGACCCCACACCTTTCAATACATTCTGGTGTTGGGATAAAGTCACCATTAACAGGGTGTCACGGGAAAGCTTTGTTATTGAAAATTATGTATTTTCATCTTTATTAATGATGCAGCCTCATCCGTATGACAATTCCAGCAAACGGAAAAGGGCCAATATCAGATTCACAGGATTGCTGGCTCGTACCCTGATGATAGATATGGAGCAGATTACAGAGCCATACACCATTAATGATCACAGTGCCAAGGATGAAAGCCTGCTTCAGGAGCTGTATTCTGTCATGTCACAGCTTATGGAAGCCGGTGTTAAGCGAAGAGAAAATGGCGATGAGTATATTGCACTTACCCTTGCCCCGGACGCACAGGATCTAATGGATGAAACATCGTTGAGTTTGCAGCAGCAGATGAAACCTGGCGGTGCCTTGTATCACTATGACGATATAGCCGCTCGTTTTATCGAGCAGAGCCTCAGGATTGCAGGTATTATTCAGGTTACTGGTGACCCTGATTCGACAGAAATCACAAGTGAAAATCTGTTATCTGCTTTGAATCTGACTGACTGGTTTGTCAATCATTCCATTACAAAAATTGATTCCACAAGAGAACTTAGTGATGAGGAAAAATTATCATTCTGGATGGAATCAAATCTTGTTAAAAATGGCTCTTACATTTTTAATAGAAATATCATTATAAAAAAAGGGCCGTTTTCAACCAGATGCTCTGCGCGATTGATGCCAGCCCTAGAAAGGCTTGAGTCGAAAGGACAAGTGCAATTATACGAAGAAGCAGGCGTAAACTGTGTAAAATTTATTGGTTCAAAAATGGATCCTATTGAACTGGCAGAGAAAACCAATACGCCCATATACCAAGCTGGATCACTGACACTAAGCAAGTTAGCCATGTATGAATAACTTCAGAGTGATTATCAAAAGGTTATTCTTCACGTGACCCTTGTTGTGCTGCGGGTTGCACTGTTTTGGGATGGATTATTATCAATATTGATTAGTCGGTATATGTAATATACCTGTGATATACCTGTATACCTGTGATTGGTACATACCCTTGCACCAATACACTAAACATTGGGATACGCCAATGTAATAATCAAGCCTGTATATCAGCAGAGATAATACATCCCTGCAAGGGCGCCTGTATGCCTAATTGTATGGGTGGCTATTTGCTACCCATTACCTAATGAATTTTACAAAAAGATATTATTATGAAGTCACCTTATGAGTTAACTGATAGAGAGTTCAAATTCCTAAAACAGGATGCTGAAGAAAAATATGATTCTCGTATATCAAGCTATATGCTTCGTAGATTGCTTGCTGTAATATCTAACTATCTGGAAAATTATAACCGGATATTCGCATTACGCGCTGACCTGAGGTTTGCTCAGTCCCACGTGCCTGGAGAGCCAGACTTGCCGCTCTGCTTTCAGAACGATGATGAGAAGGCCATTACTCGGGCAATAGAATCCCTTAAAAGCCAGTTGCGGGAAGAGCACAAGCGTTCTGGCAGGGCGGGTGAGCCTACACCGCTCGGCTATAGCTGGGCTAGGGAACGTTTTACCGGGGAACGCCCTCACTACCATCTGGTTCTGCTGTTTGACAGAGAGGCCTATGCCTATCTTGGGAATTACACTAAAGTGGATGCTGATAATATGGGAACCCGGATACAGAAGGCTTGGTGCAGCGCAATAGGGCTTGATTACCCTGACTATGCCAGCCGGGTTCATTTCCCGAAGAATCATACCGCTTGGTTCACTCGGGACGCTGCGTTAACGTTAAGTGATGATTATTATGACTTTCTGTTACGAATCGCTTACCTGACGAAATACAACACCAAAGACTTAAATGACGGTTACCGTAACTTCGGTACAAGCCAGATCCTAGGTTGATTATTTGTTATAAAAAATGAGTAAGGGGCTCAAGAGCCCCTTACTTTATCTGTAAAAACTCGCTAATAAAACCAATCCCGCTAGAGGCTCAGACTACAAGTTTGAACTCCCTTTTTCCATTTTCAACAATGCTCCCACTGTCGGCCTTATTCATAAAATCAGCCCACCATTGCATCATTCGGCGACGTTGCTCAAGATAGTCGCTTCGGTTGTGAGCGCGACATACCTCATTTTTATCAACATGGGAGTAAGCGTTATTTTTTAACTTATTGATTTGAAATAATATTTCAATTCTTAGTGCTCTCCGGCACATCATGACGAACCGGAAGTAAATGACCTGTGAGCAGTGTTAGCACCATTATCAGTAGTGGCTAAGTAGCAGCTGGAATTAAGTGAAGTAGGCCTGTTAGCACGGCATCAACAACAAAACCATCGGCAATCTCTGCCGTGCCTTCGCATCAGAGCGGCCTGCCGCAACGGTACCTATTCTGCTGCACGTGGCCATTTGCACCGTAGACCCCCCACGCGCATTCTGCACCGTGCCAGCCTCACTGCAGTTGCTACGTTTAAAAAAAGCAATGGATATATCCAACATTAAATCCATGATCGCATTCTTCTGAAACTATAAAAGATCTGAGCTAGGCAAAATATCGAAACTAGACATCGTTATCAGTATGAGTAAATTGTTCAACTATATACGAGGCCGTTCAGATTGGGTGATGGCTTACGGAGCATGTGCCGATTATACAGACGTTGGTTTACAGGTCCCTTCCCACTGACCAACTGCCCTATGCCTGATAAAACCGAACGTCGATTATGCTAGGCAGAACTGGTATCCTGCAGGGGAGTAAGGCGGCTCACCAAATACACGGATAATGCGATTGAGTGTGCCTTCATTGCCCGGATCCACTATCGGGAAACCATGGTAACGCCCGTTTTCATGAGGCCGAAATTCATACCATTTCTCATTGTAATATCCATAGACATACCGATCCCCGATAACCTGCATACCGTCTCTAAGACAGGCCAGAGCAGTGTCACTGTCCAGATCCATTTTCGTATGTACATTGTTATTAACAAGCTTATCGGTTTTGAGTTCATGCTTTGGATTGGCATCGTAACACCTCAGCAAAGAAGTACACTGTGTGCTTGAAACAAAATTAAGTACTGGCACTTGCGTGCAGCCGTTGCCGGCAACCCGGATCTCTGGAACTGAATCATACGGATGGAGTGGCGCCGAAATCACCGCATGAACAGATTCATCCTTTCGCGAAAAGCAGGCATGCAGGGCCGTATCGTCCACGACATCACCGCAGATACTCACAGCGCCACGGACCTGATCATCGAAGGCATCATCTGGTATAAAAGGCCCTTTGACGAATGTCAGCAGAATAGATTGAAGCAGCTTTTCATCCGCAGCGCGTCCAGTGCCGTACAAACTGTTCATATAAGACCGCAGGCTCTCTGTCCTCGTCAGCATCCGCTCAGCCAGCCCACGCGTACGTCGAATAGGTTTATACCCGGCAAGCTCCTCTGCCACCTGAGTGACAGCCATAAGATCATTCACGCACGCTTCAATCTCGCTGAAGGAGGTAAATTGTCCTTTAAAAGACAAGTCATTAATGGATATATCCATCAGAACAGCCTCATCAAGTCTTTAGTAATCTGGTCAAAGAATCCCTCATCAACGGCGGTCAGGTTGCCATCCTTATCAATGTGAATGGGTTTAACCTGCCGTTTCCCCCCTTTGTCCGTCACTGAATGAATGATGTTTTCCCGTTCATCAAAGGAATTATCCTTTGCGAAGACACGAATGCCATTAATGATGTGATCACTGTGGGTTTCAATAATAACTTGTACGCCCGTCTGTGAAAGCGCACAGAGTATCTGAACCAGAGAGGATTGCGCGCGGGGATGGAGGTGAACCTCCGGGTTTTCCACAATCAGCGTGCCGCCCGGATGAATTAACGCAGCGCTGATAATAATAGGGAGCACATAGCTTACGCCAAATCCAACGTTGATTGGTCTGATGTTCTCTGAACCCGAGGTGTAAAGATTGTATATCCTGTCTATCTCCTCCGCCTCATTCACCTGCATTGCGAACCCTGGGCATACTTTATTCATCGCTTCACGGACCAGAGCATCTGTATACACAACTTGCGTGGTTGCATCATGCTCGGCGAATAGATGGGCGCAGACTACACTGGCAAATGCCTGGTTTGGTGCAGGCTTATCCTGATATTTGTGATAGTTTGCAAGCGCAAACTCACCAAATATCCCCATTTCCAGAGTGTCTTCACGGGTACCTATCTCAAAGCTCGAACGGGGGCCAAATCGTTCAGCACACAGATAGACAAAATCATTTTTCAGCAGGGATGTCAGGTACCCCAGATCCGTGATATGTCCGTCCTGAATGAGACACTCTTTACTGTTAAGATCATCAGCGATCAACGTCACGCTGAAAGAGTCGGTTTTAATGATAATTTCGTTATCAACCGGATGATGCGATAACAGATCTTTAAGTTTTCCAAAGCTGAACAGCTTTCCATCCAGTCTGAACTTCCCATTTGCCATCGCATCACTGTTCTGAACAATACTCAGAAGAGACTGTATAGCCGTGGATTTACCAGCAGAGTTCGAGCCACAAAAAACTGTCAGCGGCGAAAACTCAAATTGTTGTTCAGTGAAACATTTGAAATTTTTTAGATGTAATTGCTTGATCATTATCAGGGAATTCCAGCAAGATCGTGAATGGTCATGGATCGGGTTAAGTTCAGCGGCGGCACTCTGCCAGTGAAATTTTCATAAAGATAATCGAGAAGGCTGTACTCATCAGGATCAGAATGTTTAATACGAGTGATATAATTTTTCCCGACAGTGCGTGCACCGAATGTGCGTGCATTTAGAATCAACCGGACAGAATCGACAATGTTGTTGAATGCTTGTTGAGCCTCCCAGTTGCCTTCATCCAGCATCATTGCCAGCTTGTTTAACGCATAATCCAGATCGTCAGACGGCGCGATGTCATGCGAATACAAGCGTTCCAGTGCGCGGCTACGTGAAAACGCATCATGTCCCAAATCATGATGCCCACTGATGTCCCACCAGTGGCTTTTCACAAAGCAGATTAGAAGGCCGTAAAACAGATCGGTCTGCATCCGCAGCAACAGCCTGTTCATGTTTTTTTCAGCGGGAAGTCCTGAAAAATCGTGCCGCTCAAGACAATATGTTGCCAGGTCCAATATCTTTTCCGCGCACGCAGGGAAAATAATATTTCGGGCAAACTGAGCTGCGTTTGAACCATGCCTTGGTCTGTTGATTTTCTCGACCAGCATGCACTTCAGTAAAGGATTTGAATCGTAGGAAATGGTTATGAAAATCAGTTCCATCTGTTCAAATTGCCGTCTGTCAGCGTAATCAATATTATCAAAAGAAAGACCTTCAAGGTGCTTTAACACCCGAAGGTCTTTCAGGGCAAACCGGCCCCAGGCAAAGGCGGCTATCGCTGAAACCATCTCAAATCCGGACAGTAGCATTGTCCTGCCTAAACCATCCTGCTCCGCCCAGAACGTTTCAGTTGACAGCCCCAGAATCAATGACTCAATCATCTGAGAACGAATGGCGATGGATAAAGCAGGCATTGAGCCATAAGGTGGCTTGGCATCAAGGCGTCCTGAATCTACCCTGTCAAGCAGGGTGCGGACGTTCAGGAAACGCACGTCCTGATGAATAAGGGTCTCGCTAAATTTTGTCATATTGGATGCGTTACAGTGTCAGCAAAGTGTTATCTGATTGAATTGGTATGAGTATACGCGGATTATTTATCATCGCATTAATTGAGTGAGAGCGGGTGAGAATTAACAGGGCTAACGTAAAACCCGGATTCAGGCAGCGGCAGTAGCTCTGAGCTGTGAACGTGCAGCACCGTTCACAACTCAGAGTCCAGAAGCTAATAATCGAATACCTTTATATCCATCTTCAATTAGACTTCCTCGTTCTGCCGCTGTAATGAAATTTGCCCACCACTGCATCATTGGGCGTCGCTGCTCAAGGTAATCGCTACGATTATAGGCACGACGTACCTCATTTTTATCCACATGAGCAAGTGCAGCCTCAATGACATCAGGTGGAAATCCTTCCTCATTGAGTGCCGTACTGGCGATAGAACGTAAACCGTGTGATACGAGTACGCCTCCTAAGCCAGCACGCTTGAGTGCTGCATTCACCGTTTGGCTGTTCATTGGCTGGGTTGGTTTGATGCGACTGGGAAAAATAAATTCTCGACCACCGCTGAGAGACTTCATCATTTCTAGAATAGCGAGAGCCCCATCAGATAGTGGAACCGTATGGTCCCGGTTCATCTTCATTCGGGCTGCAGGAATTTTCCATTCGTTAACATCAAAATCGATCTCAGCCCATCGAGCTTCAGCAGCTTCGGCAGGGCGGGTAATGGTGAGAAGCTGCCACATGAACAGGCATCGTGTGGACAGGCTGATACTTGCCGTGCGCATAGTCTGCATTAGTTGCGGTAGTTGATCCGGGCGGATACTAGGCATGTTTTTCTTCTGCGGTTTCTCGAACGCTTTCCCTATGTTTACGCTGGGAACTGCATCAATCAAGCCTGTGTTCTGCGCATAAATCATGACTTCGTTAATACGCTGACAAAGGCGGCGAACAGTCTCTAATGCACCTCTTGCCTGAACCGGCTGAACTGCTTTAACCAGAGTATGAGCCTTAATCTCAGTGACACTGATATCACCGATTGCCGGGAAAACATCTCTTTCAAGCGAGCGCCAGATATCGTCGGCATAGTCCTCCGTCACGCTGGCTTTCTTCACATTCCACCACCGCTCCGCAACTAACAGGAAAGTGTTGGTTTTGGCCTCTTGAGAATTCCTCACCTGTTCTTTCTGATGTTCCTGAGGATCAATGTCTTTTGCCAATAAAACTCGAGATTCAGCTCTGAGTTTACGTGCATCAGAAAGCGAGACGGCAGGGTAGGCACCGAAGCTCTGTTTGGTTCGCTGCTTGGTCAGAGGCCGATAGTAACGGAATTGCCAAAGCTTACTGCCACTGGACTTGATTAACAGAGTTAGCCCGTCACCGTCATACAGCTGGTAATCAGCATCTTTAGGTTTGGCGGCTTTGATTTCCGTATCAGTTAACGGCTTGGTTTTTCTTGCCATGGGGAGTCTCCATGCGTTTAGGCCCAACGAAAACAATAGAGCTTTTCGTTGGGCCTATCAATGGGCCTAAAAGGTTCGGATTTAATTAGTTCTCTTCGGACTACGCGGGACAAATTGAGGGTACAAAAAAGCCCGCAGGGCTTGCGCCGTGCGGGCTCTTAGGACTTCATCGGATGACTCTGGTAATCACCGATGGAGAATTTTGGTGGAGCTGGCGGGAGTTGAACCCGCGTCCGAAATTCCTACATCCTCGGTACTACATGCTTAGTCAGTCTTTACATTCGCCTGGCACCTGCGGACGGACACGCCACTACCAAACTAGCCTGATTAGTTTTAACGCTTCAACCCCAGGCAGGGCATCCACGCGATCTCTTTTGGGTTTGACCTCTCTTTGATCCCCGTCTTAAGAGCGGAAGCTAGGGAGAGAGGGCTCAGAGCAGGTTATTAAGCTGCTAAAGCGTAGTTTTCGTCGTTTGCGACTATTTTTTGCGGCTTTTTACGAGGCCAACCGCCCCTCGGCATGCACCTTGGGTTTCGCAAATCCCGTCGAATCCAGAATCAGCCCCAATGTGTTACGTTAAGTATAACAGAGTTGTGACACGCGTGACCAGCCCCCGATTTTCCTTATCTTCAAGGATTTACCGCTCATTTCGCGTGATGGAACGATTTGCTTAAATAGCCAGCAACGAAAGCGGTGTTATCAGGGAACGTTTAGCGGCCTGCATTCTTCATGATGCGGGCTTTATCCAGTTGCCACTCACGCTCTTTCAGGTCTGAGCGTTTATCATGCTGTTTCTTACCTTTTGCAACGCCGATTTTCACTTTGCACCAGGCGTTCTTCCAGTACAGTGAAAGCGCGACGACGGTATAACCTTCACGATTGACGCGTCCGTACAGGGAGTCGAGTTCGCGTTGGTTCAGTAGCAGTTTACGGGTGCGAGTGGGGTCGCACACGACGTGCGTTGAGGCGACGGCCATTGGCGTAAAGTTTGCGCCGAACAGGTACGCTTCGCCATCCCTGAGAAGGACATAGCTATCGCTAATATTTGCTTTGCCCGCGCGCAGGGATTTAACTTCCCAACCTTGCAGGGCGAGTCCAGCTTCGAACTCTTCTTCAATAAAGTATTCGTGTCGGGCGCGCTTATTCAACGCAATAGTGGCTGAGCCAGGTTTGTGTGCTTTTTTCTTCGTCATAATGCCGCTCAGTATAGGTAATCTGAAATCGAAAAACACCCCATTTCATCCTGCGGGGGATAAGGCGTTATCTTAGCATGAACCTGCGTAGGCCCTGTTGAGGTATAGCGTTTTTTTTACCTGGGGATAAATGGTATTATTTGTTCGATTTATGTTGATGGAAATTGCTATGCCTCAGATTAGCCGGACCGCTTTAGTCCCTTATAGCGCGGAACAGATGTATAAGTTAGTGAATGATGTTCAGTCCTACCCTCAGTTTTTGCCGGGATGCGTCGGCAGCCGTGTGCTGGAATCGACGCCGGGTCAGATGACGGCGGCCGTGGATGTGTCTAAGGCAGGGATCAGCAAAACATTCACGACACGTAACCAGTTGACGAATAACCAGAGCATCCTGATGCATCTGGTCGATGGCCCTTTCAAAAAATTGATTGGCGGGTGGAAATTTACGCCGCTCAGCCAGGAAGCGTGCCGCATCGAGTTCCACCTCGATTTTGAGTTCACCAACAAGTTAATTGAACTGGCGTTTGGCCGCGTCTTTAAAGAGCTGGCTTCTAATATGGTGCAGGCGTTTACCGTTCGGGCCAAAGAGGTTTACAGTGTCGGCTAAAATTGTCGTCGAAGTGGCGTATGCGCTGCCCGAGAAACAGTATTTACAGCGTGTGACGTTGCAGGAAGGCGCGACGGTTGAAGAAGCGATTCGTGCTTCCGGTTTGCTGGAACTGCGCACCGATATCGATCTCGCTAAAAACAAAGTCGGTATCTATAGCCGCCCGACAAAACTTGCCGACGTGGTTCATGACGGCGATCGGGTAGAGATCTATCGACCGCTGATTGCCGATCCGAAAGAGTTGCGCAGGCAGCGAGCGGAGAAATCGGCAAATAAATAATCATGGATGCCTGAACGCTTATCAGGCCTACATTCTTTCGGCAAAGCGGGTTCAGGTTCGTCAATAATTAAAAAAGGTGCCAATGGCACCTTTTTTAACACCAGAAAACAATCTTACTTGTTGTCGGTCAACGCTGGCTTATTGTCGATGTTGGTCAACACGCCGTTGCTGTTAAAGGTCAGCGTTAAGGTTTGTTGCGTTACGCCTTCATGACCCGGTTGCTGACGGAACACATAGAACCATGTGTTAGTGCCAAAAGGATCGGACATCATCGGTGTACCCAAAGCATAAGCAACCTGCTGTTGCGTCATACCGACGCGCACTTTGGCGACATCGTTAGCGGTCAGATAGTTCCCCTGGTTGATGTCAGGGCGGTAAACCACTCGCTCCAGAGTGGAACAGCCTGCGGTCAACATCAGTAGTACTGCTGCGGCAGCAGTCAGCGTTTTACAGCGCATAGTGATTTGATTCCTTTTCGGGCCCGAGCAGTACGCGGCTCATATGTAATATGCCGATGATAATAGACCTTTCACCACTTTAAAACCTTTTGGTGTCGGGTCTTACGGCGATTTTGTTTTGTACTCAGACCTTAAAGGGTCAAAAAAGTTTACGCAGCCAACAGTTCTTTCGCATTTGCGAGGGTATTACGCGTCACTTCGCTGCCGCCAAGTAAACGAGCCAGCTCCTGTAATCGCGAGCGTTTATCCAGCGGCTGCATATGCGTTTCGGTCATGGCGCCGTCCGTTTCTTTGCTGACAAAGAAGTGCTGATGACCACAACCGGCAACTTGCGGAAGGTGGGTGACGCACATTACCTGAGTCGACTCACCTAACTGGCGCAGCAGTTTACCGACAACGGCCGCAGTAGGGCCGCTGATACCGACATCGACTTCATCGAAAATGAGCGCCGGGGTTTCCATTTTACGGGCGGTAATGACCTGGATTGCCAGCGCGATACGGGACAGTTCGCCCCCGGAAGCGACCTTTGCGATTGGCTGCAATGGCTGACCCGGGTTTGTGGTGACTTTAAACTCTACGCGGTCGGCACCGTCGCTGCTCAGATGATGCTCATCAAATTTTACATCAATAGTGAACCGGCCATGTGGCATCGACAGCGCATGCATGCTTTCGGTGATCAACTGCCCCAGTTCCTGCGCGTCATGCTGACGCTGAGTATGCAGCGCTTTTGCCGTTTCCAGCGCCTGCTGGCGATGTTTGTTCACCGCCAGCGTCAGGGTTTCCAGTGAGTCGGCCTGATCGTCAAGCTGCTGCTGTTCTTCGAGCAGTGACTGATAAAACTGCGGCAGCGCTTCCGGGCTGACGTGATGTTTACGCGCCAGTGAAATCTGCTTAGAAATGCGCTGCTCAAGTTCGAACAGGCGATTGGGGTCTAAATCCAGACGGTCGCAATAGTGACGCAGTTCGTCGCTGGCCTCAGTTATCTGGATTGTGGCCTCCTCCAGCATATCCAGAATGCCAGACAGTTTGCTGTCCATGCCCGTCAGTTCGGTGACTAACTGTTTTGCCGTGTACAGCTGGCTTTGCAGATTGACGTCTTCGCCATCAGCAAGCAACGTCAGCGCATTCTGGCTGGTCGTCAGCAACTGGCCGCTGTTTGCCAGTCGTTTATATTCTTCATCAATTTGCTCAAACTCACCGGGCTGCGGGTTAAATTCGTTCAGTTCTTTCAACTGATATTGCAGCAGCTCCATACGTGCGGCGCGTTCCTGGCTTTGCTGTTGATGATGCGCCAGATCGCGGCAGCTTTGATGCCACAGTTGATAGCGTGAGGACATTTCCTGAATCAGAAGCGCTTCGTTGGCGTAGCCGTCGAGCAGGGATTTTTGATGTTCAGACTTGGTCAGTAGCTGATGCGCATGCTGGCCGTGAATTTGAATGAGCAACTGGCCCAGTTCCCGTAACTGGGAGAGAGGCACGGCGGTGCCGTTGATGAAGCCGCGGGAGCGACCGTCGCTGCTAATGACGCGGCGAAGTAAGCACTCACGCCCTTCTTCCAGTTGGTTTTCTTCCAGCCAGCGCAGCGCTGCTGGCGTATCTTTCAGTGAGAAGCGGGCGCACAGGTCTGCGCGGGTTGCTCCCACCCGCACCATGTCGGCGTCTGCACGGCCACCCAGACACAAGCCGAGCGCATCAATCGCAATAGACTTACCCGCGCCGGTTTCACCGGTAATGACGGTCATTCCGCTCTGGAAATCGATCTCAAGTTCACGAACGATAGCAAAATTGCTGATGGTCAGTTGTGCCAACATAGCTGTTTTCCTGTATGAAAAACCATAACTGTAATTACATACAGTATAAACTGGTTTTTTATACAGTAAAGAGGGCGGCGTTAAATTAGAATAATTTTTTTGACCAGCCTAGTTTTGTGCTTAATGTGTTGAAATAACTGTAATCTTTAGGATGTATCAGGTTCAGATGGTAGTCACAACGGCGGATCAATACATCTTCGCCTTCCTGTATGGGCAGGGCAATCTGACTGTCGCAACTGATTTCGAGGTCGCTACGGCGGTGTGAGAAACGCAAACGAATCGTGCTGCTGCCGTTAATGACCAACGGGCGTGCGGATAGGGTGTGCGGGAACATCGGCACCAGCGTGATGGCGTCCAGCGACGGCGTCAGAATGGGGCCGCCCGCCGAGAGTGAATAGGCGGTGGAACCGGTCGGCGTAGAGATGATCAGGCCATCGGAACGCTGAGAAAAGGCGAAGGTTTCGTCGATATATACTTCAAATTCAATCATGTGCGCCACTTTTCCCGGGTGCAGCACGACTTCATTGATGGCGGTACTGATGCGTTTCTGGCAGTTTTGCTGGCAGACCTGAGCTTCCAGTAAAAAACGTTTCTCGGCGATATAATGGCCTTCCAGTACATCTGCGAGTTGTTGCAGGGCGTTGTCCGGGTCAAGGTCGGTCAGGAAGCCGAGATTGCCACGGTTAATGCCGATCACTTTGATGTCATAGCGCGCCAGCGTGCGCGCCGCGCCGAGCATATTGCCATCCCCGCCGACAACGACGGCGAGATCCGCCAGTTGACCAATTTCCGCCAGCGTGCCGGTTTTTACATTTTTCAGCTGTAATTCGTGGGCGATCTGCTGCTCCACGATGACCTCGTAACCTTTTGTGCATAGCCAGCGGTAGAGCATTTCATGTGTCGTCAGTGCAGTGGGGTGACGTGGATGTCCCACAATGCCAATACACTTGAAATGATTGTTCATTTTCTCGAGGTCCTTGTAGCGAAGATTGATGACAATGTGAGTGCTTCCCTTGAAACCCTGAATCTGATCCCCATAATAAGCGAAGTTAGCGAGATGAATGCGAAAAAAAACGCGGAGAAATTCATGAGTAGTAAAGAACAGAAAACGCCTGAGGGGCAAGCCCCGGAAGAAATTATCATGGATCAGCACGAAGAAGTTGAGGCGGTTGAATCAGACGCTTCTGCTGAGCAGGTGGATCCGCGCGATGAAAAAATTGCGAATCTGGAAGCGCAGCTTGCTGAAGCCCAGAATCGCGAACGTGACAGCGTGTTACGTATCAAAGCGGAAATGGAAAACCTGCGTCGTCGTACCGAGCTGGACGTAGAAAAGGCGCATAAGTTCGCGCTGGAAAAATTCGTCAATGAGCTGTTGCCGGTTATCGATAGCCTGGATCGTGCGCTGGAAGTGGCGGATAAAGCGAATCCAGATATGGCGTCAATGGTCGAAGGCATTGAGCTGACGCTGAAATCCATGCTGGATGTCGTGCGTAAGTTCGGCGTAGAGGTGATTGCTGACACCAACGTACCGCTGGATCCGAACGTGCATCAGGCGATTGCGATGGTGGAGTCTGAGGATGTTACCCCGGGTAACGTGCTGGGCATTATGCAGAAAGGCTATACGCTGAACGGTCGTACTATTCGCGCGGCGATGGTAACGGTGGCGAAGGCGAAGGCGTAATTTGCCATCCGTAGTGCCGGGTGGCGGCGTTCGCCGTACCCGGCCTACAGCATTACTCTGAGATACTCTCCCGCAACGGTTTCACCGGCAAGACTTTAACCTGCTTAATCATATTGTCCTGGACGTCGAGAATATCGATATCGTACTGGCCAATGCGCACGCGCGTTCCGGCGATGGGGATCTCTTCCAGCGCTTCCAGAATCACGCCGTTTACCGTCCGCGCATCGTCTTCCGGCAGGTGCCAGTTAAAGGCTTTGTTGATTTCCCGCACGTTGGCGCTGCCGTCGATAATCACTGAACCGTCATTCTGCGGCGTGACCTCTTCCGCCAGCGTTGGCGACATCGAGGTAGTGAAGTCGCCGACAATCTCTTCCAGAATATCTTCGACCGTCACCAGCCCCTGAATATCCCCGTATTCGTTGACCACCAGCCCGACTTTCTTTTTATTACGCTGAAATTTTACCAGCTGCGTGCTGAGCGGCGTGCCTTCCGGGATGAAGTAGATCTCATCGGCGGCGCGCAGCATGGTCTCTTTAGTGAACTCTTTTTTCTCGGACATTAACCGCCAGGCTTCGCGCACGCGCAGCATGCTGATGGCGTCATCCAGCGAGTCGCGGTAAAGCACAATGCGCCCGTGCGGCGAGTGAGAAAGCTGGCGGACGATCGATTTCCAGTCGTCATTGATATCAATGCCGATAATTTCGTTGCGCGGCACCATGATGTCATCCACGCTGACCTTTTCCAGATCCAGCACTGAGAGCAGCATGTCCTGGTTGCGGCGGGAGATTTGCGAGCGGGATTCATTCACGAGCGTGCGCAGTTCGTCTTTACTCAGAGAGCCGCTGATGACGATATCCGTTTTAATGCCCATCATGCGCATCAGCAGCCGGGTAATGGTGTTAAGCAACCAGACCAGCGGCATCATCAGCACCTGCAAAGGCGCCAGCAGAAAACTGCTGGGGTAGGCCACTTTTTCCGGGTACAGCGCGGCGATGGTTTTCGGCAGCACTTCCGCAAATACGAGGACGACAAACGTCAGTACGCCGGTGGCAATTGCCACGCCCGCATCGCCGTACAGGCGCATACCGACGATGGTGCCGATGGCTGAGGCGAGAATATTGACCAGGTTATTACCAATCAGAACCAGGCTTATCAGTCGGTCCGGCTTGCGCAGTAGTTTTTCCACGCGCTTTGCCGGACGGTTGCCCTGTTTTGCCAGGTGGCGAAGACGATAGCGGTTCAGCGTCATCATGCCGGTTTCGGAACCGGAAAAATAGGCTGAAATAACCACCATGATGATCAGTGTGACGATCAGCGTGGTAGTGGAGATATGTTCCAGGGGGTGCTCCTTTAAGACTTAGCTTACAAACTGCTGCAATACGCGGCTGCCGAAATAGGCCAGCGTCAGAATGCCTGCGCCCGCGACGTTAAACCATACGACCCGACGTCCGCGCCAGCCTTCGTGGTAATGTCCCCACAACAGAACAATATAGACAAACCATGCCACGATAGAGAGAACGGCTTTGTCGATATTTTCCATGCTGAACAGGTTATGCATGTAAAACAGGCCAGTACACAGCGTGAGCGTCAGCAGCACCACGCCAATCTGCGTGATGTGAAACATTTTGCGCTCAATGCTCATCAGCGGGGGCATTTCATTACTGAACGCCAGCTTTTTGTTTTTGAGCTGATAGTCGATCCATGCCAGCTGCAACGCATACAGTGCGGCAATGATCAATGTGGCGTAAGCGAACAGCGACAGGCCGATGTGTATCATCATACCTGGCGTGGCTTCGAGGTGGGTGATGTACTCGTTCGGCATGAACGTGGCGAAGGCCAGGTTAATTAACGCAAAGGCGTAGACAACAGGCAGCAGCAGCCAGCCGCGATTGCGTGAAGCGACAATTGTCATGACGGTACAAATCATCAGGCTGACCAGCGAACCGACGTTCAGCAGGCTCAGGTTTTGACCGCTTTCGCCGCCGGGCAGGATTCGGGCTTCCAGCGCAAAAGCATGGCACACCAGCGCGATGACCGCAGAAAGGATAGCCATACGCCGCCAGCCGCTATTTTTTTGCAGCAAAGCAGGAACGATCAGCGCGAGGCTGATGGAATAGGCGACAAGAGCGAGTAAAGCAAAAACGGGCATAGGAGTGTCGACAGTTGGCCAGTGAGAGAGAAGCAGTATAGCGTTACGTGACCGCTGCTCCAACCGTTGCATAACAACAAAGGCGGCTTCATGTTATACTGCGACAAAATTCTGTATATGTGTCGCGCTAGCGACCAACCGTTTCCACCCCAGGCGAGAGACAATGTTTGATAATTTAACCGATCGTTTGTCGCGCACGCTGCGCAATATCAGTGGCCGTGGACGCCTTACTGAAGACAACGTTAAAGAGACGCTGCGCGAAGTGCGCATGGCGCTGCTGGAGGCTGACGTTGCGCTTCCTGTAGTGCGAGAGTTTATCAATCGCGTAAAAGAGAAAGCGGTTGGTCATGAAGTTAACAAGAGCCTGACGCCGGGGCAGGAGTTCGTCAAGATTGTGCGCAACGAACTGGTTGCGGCGATGGGCGAAGAGAACCAGACCCTGAATCTGGCCGCACAGCCGCCAGCCGTTGTGCTGATGGCGGGCTTGCAGGGCGCCGGTAAAACCACCAGCGTCGGTAAGCTGGGTAAATTCCTGCGCGAGAAGCACAAGAAGAAAGTGCTGGTCGTCTCTGCCGACGTTTATCGCCCGGCGGCGATCAAACAGCTGGAAACCCTGGCGCAGCAGGTTGACGTCGATTTCTTCCCGTCTGACGTCGGTCAGAAGCCGGTTGATATCGTCAATGCCGCGCTGAAAGAAGCGAAACTCAAATTCTACGACGTGCTGCTGGTGGATACCGCCGGTCGCCTGCACGTCGATGAAGCGATGATGGACGAAATCAAACAGGTCCACGCTTCTATTAATCCGGTAGAGACCCTGTTTGTGGTCGATGCGATGACCGGTCAGGATGCCGCGAATACCGCGAAAGCGTTTAACGAAGCGCTGCCGTTGACCGGTGTGGTGCTGACGAAAGTCGACGGTGACGCCCGTGGCGGTGCCGCGCTCTCTATTCGTCATATCACCGGCAAGCCGATTAAATTCCTCGGCGTTGGCGAGAAAACCGAAGCGCTGGAGCCGTTCCACCCGGATCGTATCGCGTCCCGTATTCTCGGCATGGGCGACGTGCTGTCGCTGATCGAAGATATTGAAAGCAAAGTTGACCGCGCGCAGGCTGAGAAATTAGCCAGCAAACTGAAAAAAGGCGACGGCTTTGATCTGAACGATTTCCTCGAACAGCTCAACCAGATGAAAAACATGGGCGGTATGGCGAGCCTGATGGGCAAGCTGCCGGGCATGGGCCAGATTCCTGACAACGTGAAATCGCAGATGGATGACAAGGTGCTGGTGCGGATGGAGGCGATCATCAACTCGATGACGCTGAAAGAGCGCGCGAAGCCAGAAATCATCAAAGGTTCCCGTAAACGCCGTATCGCAGCCGGTTGTGGCATGCAGGTACAGGACGTTAACCGTCTTCTGAAACAGTTCGACGACATGCAGCGCATGATGAAGAAAATGAAGAAAGGCGGGATGGCGAAGATGATGCGTGGCATGAAGGGTATGATGCCGCCAGGCTTCCCGGGTCGTTAATCAGCCTGGCTTGTTTGCCATTTCGGCACCGGGGTGTGCTCGCCATCCTCACGTACTGCGTGTACGCTCCGGTGGCTGCGCGCACGCCGGCACCGAACTGCCTGCACCGCCGACGGCCTTTTATAGCAGAGTTATCAACTGCTGATTGCATTTTCCCCAGAAATCAGTAAAATTTTCGGGCTTTTAATATGACACCCGGGCTCCGTTCCTCGATGGGGCCTGGGTGTTTTATTCACACAAGAGGATGTTATGGTTACTATTCGTTTAGCTCGTCACGGCGCTAAAAAGCGTCCGTTCTACCAGGTTGTTGTTACCGACAGCCGTAATGCACGCAACGGTCGCTTCATTGAGCGCGTTGGCTTCTTCAACCCGATCGCCAGCGAAAAAGAAGAAGGCACCCGCCTGGATCTGGATCGCATCGCTCACTGGGTTGGCCAGGGCGCGACTATTTCTGATCGCGTTGCAGCGCTGATCAAAGCAGCAAACAAAGCAGCTTAATCTGTCACGGTGGTCATGATGAGCAAGCAACTCACTGCGCAAGCGCCCGTTGAACCCATCGTTTTGGGGAAAATGGGGTCGTCTTACGGTATTCGTGGGTGGCTCAGAGTGTTTTCTTCCACCGAAGACGCCGAAAGCATTTTTGACTATCAGCCCTGGTTTATCCAGAAGGCGGGTCAGTGGCAGCAAGTACAGCTGGAAAGCTGGAAGCACCACAATCAGGATCTGATCATCAAGCTGAAAGGCGTTGACGATCGTGATTCGGCGAATCTACTGACCAATTGCGAAATTGTCGTGGATTCCTCGCAGTTGCCAGCGCTGGAGGATGGTTCTTACTACTGGAAAGACCTTATGGGCTGCCAGGTAGTGACCACTGAAGGCTACGATCTCGGTAAAGTCGTCGATATGATGGAAACCGGTTCGAATGACGTCATCGTCATCAAGGCAAACCTGAAAGATGCGTTTGGTATCAAGGAACGTCTTGTGCCGTTCCTCGATGGGCAGGTTATCAAGAAAGTCGATCTCGCTACTCGTACTATCGAAGTAGATTGGGATCCTGGTTTTTAAACCACCGGATAAACGGTAAAAGTCGGCGTTATGGGGATTGGCTTGTGTTTATAGGTATCGTTAGCCTGTTTCCTGAAATGTTCCGCGCAATTACCGATTACGGGGTAACTGGCCGGGCAGTAAAAAATGGCCTGCTGAGCATCCAGAGCTGGAGTCCTCGTGACTTCACGCATGACCGGCACCGTACCGTGGACGATCGTCCCTACGGCGGCGGACCGGGGATGTTAATGATGGTGCAACCCTTGCGGGACGCCATTCATGCAGCAAAAAGCGCGGCGGGTGAAGGCGCTAAGGTGATCTATCTGTCACCTCAGGGACGCAAGCTTGATCAAGCGGGCGTCAGCGAACTGGCAACGAATCAGAAACTGATTCTGGTGTGTGGTCGCTACGAAGGAATAGATGAGCGCGTGATTCAAACCGAAATTGACGAAGAATGGTCAATCGGCGATTACGTACTCAGTGGTGGTGAGTTACCAGCAATGACGCTGATTGACTCCGTTTCCCGGTTCATTCCGGGGGTTCTGGGTCATGAGGCTTCGGCAATCGAAGATTCCTTTGCCGACGGATTACTGGACTGTCCACACTATACTCGACCTGAAGTGTTGGAAGGGATGGAAGTACCGGCAGTATTGCTGTCAGGAAACCATGCTGAGATACGTCGCTGGCGTTTGAAACAGTCGCTGGGCCGAACCTGGCTTAGAAGACCTGAACTTCTGGAAAACCTGGCTCTGACTGAAGAGCAAGCAAGGTTGCTGGCGGAGTTCAAAACGGAACACGCACAACAGCAACATAAACATGATGGGCTGGTCTGAGACCCCCAAATATCAGTTTACCCAGGATAAGAGATTAAATTATGAGCAACATTATTAAGCAACTTGAACAAGAGCAGATGAAGCAGGACGTACCTTCCTTCCGTCCGGGTGATACCGTGGAAGTGAAAGTATGGGTTGTTGAAGGTTCCAAAAAACGTCTGCAGGCATTCGAGGGCGTGGTTATCGCTATTCGTAACCGCGGTCTGCACTCTGCATTCACTGTTCGTAAAATTTCCAACGGCGAAGGCGTTGAGCGTGTCTTCCAGACTCACTCTCCGGTAGTTGACAGCATTGCTGTTAAACGTCGTGGTGCCGTTCGTAAAGCTAAACTGTACTACCTGCGTGAGCGTACTGGTAAGGCTGCTCGTATTAAAGAGCGTCTTAACTAAGATATCGCTCAGGCGACATCCTGTAAGAAAGGGCTGGCCAGTTGGCTGGCCCTTTTTTTATCATCGTGAAGCTCACAACGTTAACCATTAGTTCATAAATCATTTACAATGCCCGTTCGTTACGGGAGGGGCAGTGGTTATCGGTACATTTCGTCAGCCTGCGTATCAACGCAACGCGACATGGCTCGCGATGTTTGCGATCCTGCTGATCGTGGTGGCGCCGCTTATCTCCGTCTCGTTGCAAAAAGATCCCATGAGCGCCATGCCTGGTATGCATCATGACATGAGCATGATGGCTGAACATGTTGGACATCATGGGCAGTCTTCATCAATGCCGATGCCTGTCGATCACGGTGAAGCGTGCGGGTATTGCGTCCTCCTGACCCATGTTCCTGGCCTGATACTGGCGCTGGTCATCCTGTTGTCCGGGATGCTGCTCAGACAAAAGCTGACGCCGCCACGCCCGGTTGTTAAACACTGGCATTTCTTCCCCTGGCTTTATCCCGATACGCGCGCGCCGCCGCGCAGGTCTGCTGTTTCCTGAATCTAACAATACGTTTGTGCGCATAAGCGTCACGACACATGTGTGCTTTCTCTGAGGAAAAGTATGACGACCTGCACTCCGCGCGCGGCATGGATAACCCTGCTGCGACGTTTTCATTTCTACACAGGTCTGTTTGTCGGGCCATTTATCTTTGTAGCGGCCTTAACTGGTACGCTCTACGTTGCGACGCCGCAACTGGAAGAGGCGCTCTATGCACCGGCGCTACAGGGCACAGAGCAAGGAGAGCGGCAACCGCTGGCGGCGCAAATCGCCGTTGCCCAACAGGTGACGGGAGGGCATTTACGACTGCATGCCGTTCGTCCCGCTCTTGAAGAGGGCGCAACGACGCGGGTGATGTTTGCCGACCCCGGACTTGCCGCTTCTGAGAACCGGGCGATTTTCATCGATCCAGTGACGCTGGCGGTGAAAGGCGATATGACGGTCTATGGCACCAGTGGCATTTTGCCCCTGCGTCAGTGGATTGATTATGCTCACCGCTCTTTGCTATTGGGGGATATCGGGCGAATTTACAGCGAGCTGGCGGCCTCCTGGATGTGGGTTGCGGCGACTGGCGGCATCATGCTCTGGTATTTCACCCGACCAAAACGTCGGCTGAATAATCGGGTGCAAAATAACCGGCGTTTACACGTAATGCTGGGGTGGTTATTGCTGGCGGGGATGCTGCTGTTCTCGGCAACCGGTTTAACCTGGTCCCAGTGGGCCGGAGGCAACGTGGATAAAATGCGTGCGGCTTTTGGCTGGCTGACGCCGCAGGTGAATACGCAGCTTTATGGCGACGAACACCCTGTTGATGAACATGCCGATCATCATGCCGGGCAGGAAATGCCGGTTATGCATATGGATGTCAGCCAGTTTGATGCGGTTCTGCATATGGCGCAGGCGGCGGGAATTGATGCTAAAAAGCTGGAGATTCGTCCGGCCAAAGATGCGCAACATGGCTGGACGGTAACTGAAATTGATCGTCGCTGGCCGACACAGGTTGATGCGGTATCAGTAGACGCCGCAACCCTGCATGTTATCGACCGGACGCATTTTGCTGACTTTCCGCTTATGGCAAAGCTGACGCGCTGGGGCGTCGATTTCCATATGGGCATACTGTTTGGTCTGCCAAATCAGTTACTGCTGATCGCCTTTGGCATTGGGCTTTGCCTGATGATTATTATCGGCTACCGTCTGTGGTGGATTCGCCGACCGGCCAGGTCAGGCGTTAACCCGGCGCAAACGCTGATGCAGTGTTGGCTTACGTTAGGTTGGCCGGGAAGGTGCGGGGTTCTGGTGCTGGCTGCCGCCCTGGGGATGGCGATGCCGGTGCTGGGAGGCAGTCTGCTGGTATTTATCGTTATCGACTGGCTGCGCTGGTTCAGCACGTCTCGCGCCACCCTTGCACAGCCAGTTGACTAACATTACGGCGTGCTGATGACGACGGCAACGCGGCGGTTTTCAGCACGACCTTTCGCGCTCTGATTGCTGGCGACCGGGTGTTTTTTACCTAAACCCTGCGTCGTCAGATTGCTACGAGGGATGTTGGCGCCTTCGGCCCAGGCGTCAGCAACCACATTGGCGCGCTTGAGCGACAATGCCTCGTTATAACTGTCTTCGCCGTAGTTGTCAGTATGGCCATCCATACGGGCATGTTTCAGCCCGGTGGCTGCCAGCCTGGAGGCCATCTCACGGATTTGCTGCTGGCTTTCCGGGCGTAACTTATAGTCGTTTTTATCAAATAAAATGTTGTCAGACAGCCCCAGAGACCAGTCGCCTGCTGATTCAGTAAATCCATAGGATTTCATTGCCGCAACTTGTTCGGGCGTAAATTTCCCCTGCGGCGTCTGGCAACCCGCCAGAATCAACGCTATCAGAATGATCGGGGAGAAAAGTCGCTTTAGCATATATCTATTCCTGTTATTTAATTGAACGTTCAGAACGCTGATGTTTGGCCTGATACATATTACGATCGGCCAACTCTTGTAATTTTTCTGCGGAAGCATGTTCCCACGTCAGCGCGAAACCAATACTCAGCGTCATACTCGCCAGATGCCCGTTATGCAGATCAAAAGGGCGATTAAATTCTTGCGATAATGCCGAACAAATGCGTTTAACTTCGTACTCCGAATGCACGTTGTAAAGCACCATGGCGAATTCATCTCCGCCAAGTCGATATGGCTGGTGGTGATTGCCGCCAAACTCCGCCAGTCGCCGGGCGACCTCGATCAAAACGCGATCTCCTGCGGCATGCCCCCATGTATCGTTAATGAATTTGAAATTATCGCCGTCCAGAAATAGCAGCGCCGAACAGCTACGGGCGGAGCTGTCGTTCATCAACTCGGTTATGCTGTTACGAAAGGCGGCACGATTAGCAAGACCAGTAAGGGGGTCGTGCAGCGCGGTACGCAAAAGCTGGGCGTTTTTAGCCTGTAGCCGCAGTTGCCACTCTTCCATCTCATCCAGCAGGCTGTTGAAATCCTGGGCAAAAAGATGGAACTCTTCAATGCGTTCCTCAGAAACGCGACGTGAAAAGTTACGGTTCGTGCGTACATCATGTACCACATCGGTGATGTTTTGCAGCGCGTCCACCACGCCATTATGCAAATAACGCGTGAGCATTAACGCAATGCCGGATGCGAGCAAAATACACCCGGTAAGAACCGCCAGCGAGAGCCAGATAAAATGACCAATCAAGCTGTCACGCGCGGTCAGGCAGACCTCGCCGATAATTTTGCCATTGTGCCAGACGGGCTGAGTCACCGGCAGCGGGAAAAGCCACTGGCTGATCAGGCCATTGAGCTTATCGTCCGACGCTTGTGCGTCATAATACCAGGAGGCGATTACCTTCTGGTTTTTATCGCGGACCTCTGCGGCCGAGAACTGCCCCTGGCGCCCCAGCGCGGCCAGCGTTTCTGTCGCGGCGACGCCATCGGAAAACACCAATGCGGCCTCAAGACTATGGGTCATTGTCGCGGCAGTCAGATCCAGATTTTTTTGCGCATATTGTTTCAGCGTCAGGACAGAGGCGACGCAAAGCAGCAGCCAGATCAGCAACATGGTGACCAGTACGCTGATCATGTTGATCCGGCGTAATGTACGCTTAAAGGTCGGGCGCGTTGTAGGGAAAAAATCCTTATCCATGCTTTTGATTCCGTGCAAGCATCAATACGTCGGGGTTCACTCTTACGCCACTGCGTGACAGGGAATCCAGATTTACGGAAAATCTGACTTCATCATTGTTTATGATCAGACAAAATGCGCTGCCAATAATGCATTCAGTATTTTGTTCGGCAATTAATAACAATGCCTTAGACGGATATTTATTCGTTAATTCTACCTGATACGCCGGAGATTCACTGCCGAAATAAAAGCCATCGCAACGGGCTGTCAGAGCTTCCTGCTCCGTGCGGATGATGACGGGCAGATAAGGTAATGACCTGGCGCTGTTGTCGTTCAGCACATCGGCAAAACGAGACGAGGCGAAAATACATAGCCGTGGAGGGCCAGATAATGCAGGCCAGCGTGTATAGCTGACGATACCGGAAACGATTGAGCGTACAGATTTCGCTTCTTCTGTGATGCCCTGAGCATACAGTGGTAATCCTGCCAGTAATAGCGTTAGCAGGAGTATGAGTCGGTGAGAAAAGCTCATAAACAGGTGCCCACCAGCGTCAGTCAAAAAGCATCAAAATACATCCGTGATTGTTTGCAGCAAAATAACATTATTTTGCCTGTCAGTCATTACACCATGCCGATTAATGGTATTTCCTTAAGTTAAATCCCATACTTATTTATTGGTAAGGTCTTAATTAATTTAGCCGCATTGAGCGAACACCTTCGTCTGCGCCTTTTTGCCAGGCATCATGCAATTGACGGGCGTTTTCAACCGTGTCGCAACTGGCGGGAAATGTTTTCCCGGCCAGTCCTCGGGCGTGGACAAAGTTTAACTGGCAGGTTTTTCGCTGGCCTTCGGCGTAGCCCTTAAGATATTGCGTTCGCTCCACGTCAGGATCGTTCCAGGCGTCAGCTAGTGTTTCGTTATCTTTGACGGCAACGCCTGAAATCGCATCTTCGATACCGGCGCTATACCAGTCGGTCGCGGTCCAGGTGGGAGCATGCGTGTAAGGATCGATCTGACATCCGCTGATGAATAAAACAAATAAGGCGCCTGCGAAACGCTTCATTGCCTGTTCTCCTGTGTTTTTCAAAGCATAGTGGATTCGCAAATATAATGGTGTAAATTTTTATGTACGATTTGAATGGCGTTAATTGCGAGATAAATGGTTTGTGTAAAGTAAAATTTACGTAATGTGGATTGAAATCTTTACCGATTATGTTATCGTTACGCCATCCTCTGTGAGGATCATTTATCGCAAACGAGCTAAACAGGATCGCCATCATGCAAAAAGACGCGCTGAACAACGTACACATTACCGACGAACAGGTTCTGATGACCCCGGAGCAACTCAAAGCGGCGTTCCCGCTGAGTTTGTCGCAAGAGGCGCAAATCGCCCAGTCACGTAAAACGATTTCTGACATCATCGCCGGTCGCGATCCGCGCCTGCTGGTGGTGTGCGGCCCTTGTTCTATCCACGATCCTGAAACCGCTCTGGAATACGCTCGTCGATTTAAAACTCTTGCCGCAGAGGTCAGCGATAGCCTCTACCTGGTAATGCGCGTCTATTTTGAAAAGCCCCGTACCACTGTCGGCTGGAAAGGGTTGATTAACGATCCTCATATGGATGGCTCGTTTGATGTGGAAACCGGCCTGAAGATTGCGCGTCAACTTCTAGTGGAACTGGTGAACATGGGCTTGCCGCTGGCGACGGAAGCGTTAGATCCAAACAGCCCGCAATACCTGGGCGATCTGTTTAGCTGGTCGGCAATCGGCGCGCGTACGACCGAATCCCAAACCCACCGTGAAATGGCCTCTGGCCTTTCCATGCCCGTTGGCTTTAAAAACGGGACGGATGGCAGCCTGGCGACGGCGATTAACGCCATGCGTGCCGCTGCTCAGTCACACCGTTTTGTCGGTATCAACCAGGCGGGGCAGGTCGCTCTGCTGCAAACGCAGGGCAACCCGGATGGCCATGTCATTCTGCGCGGTGGGAAAGCGCCAAACTACAGCCCGGCAGATGTCGCGCAGTGTGAAAAAGAGATGGAACAGGCAGGACTCCGCCCGTCTCTGATGGTAGATTGCAGCCATGGTAACTCGAATAAAGATTACCGTCGCCAGCCTGCCGTGGCAGAGTCTGTGGTCGCGCAGATCAAAGACGGCAACCGTTCCATTATTGGCTTGATGATTGAAAGTAATATTCACGAAGGCAACCAGTCCTCCGAGCAACCGCGCAGTGAAATGAAATACGGCGTGTCTGTTACGGATGCGTGTATCAGCTGGGAAGCCACGGATGCACTGCTGCGTGAAATTCATCAGGACCTGAACGGCCAACTGGTGGCGCGTGTAGCATAAGAGGTTGGTTATGGTTGCTGAGTTGACCGCGTTACGCGATCAAATAGATGAAGTGGATAAGGCGCTGCTGGATTTACTGGCTAAGCGCCTGGAGCTGGTGGCCGAAGTCGGTGAAGTGAAAAGCCGCTTTGGGCTGCCGATTTACGTGCCTGAGCGTGAGGCGTCTATGCTGGCTTCACGCCGTGCGGAGGCGGAAGCGCTTGGCGTTCCTCCCGATCTGATTGAAGACGTCTTGCGTCGGGTGATGCGTGAGTCTTACTCCAGTGAGAATGACAAAGGGTTTAAGACGCTTTGTCCTTCTCTGCGCCCGGTGGTTATCGTCGGCGGCGGCGGTCAGATGGGCCGTTTGTTTGAAAAAATGCTCACGCTGTCGGGATATCAGGTACGCATACTTGAGCAACAGGACTGGGGACGGGCGCAGGAGATCGTGGCCGATGCCGGGATGGTGATCGTAAGTGTGCCGATTCATATCACGGAGCAGGTGATCGCGAAATTACCGCGTTTGCCTGCGGACTGTATTCTGGTCGATCTTGCATCGGTTAAAAACGGACCGCTACAGGCGATGATGGCGGCGCACGATGGCCCGGTACTGGGCTTACACCCGATGTTTGGCCCGGACAGCGGCAGTCTGGCAAAGCAGGTGGTTGTCTGGTGCGATGGTCGTCAGCCGGAGGCGTATCAGTGGTTCCTTGAGCAAATTCAGGTGTGGGGCGCGCGGTTGCATCGGATTAGCGCCGTTGAGCACGATCAGAATATGGCGTTTATTCAGGCGCTGCGTCACTTTGCGACGTTCGCTTACGGTTTGCACCTGGCGGAAGAGAATGTCCAGCTGGAACAACTGCTGGCGCTGTCGTCACCGATTTACCGTCTCGAACTGGCGATGGTTGGGCGACTGTTTGCGCAGGACCCGCAGCTATATGCCGATATTATTATGTCGTCGGAAAATAACCTGGCGCTGATCAAACGCTACTATAAACGTTTTGGCGACGCGATTGGTTTGCTGGAGCAGGGCGACAAGCAGGCCTTTATCGACAGTTTCCGCAAGGTCGAGCATTGGTTTGGTGATTACGCCAAACGCTTCCAGAACGAAAGTCGCACGCTGTTACGCCAGGCTAACGATAGCCGACAATAAGTGAGATGCCTGATGGCGACGCAGGTGCGTCTTATCCGGCCTACAAAATTGCATGAATCGTAGGCCGGATAAGCGTAGCGCCATCCGGCATTATCAAACAGTTAGTTCGGATCAGTTAGTTCGGATCGACAGGCACAACGTTCTCGCTGGGGTAGCAGCCCAGTACCTTCATCGAGCGGGTAATTTCCCCCAACTCTTTCAGCGCTTTTTTCATCTCCGGTGATTCCAGGTTGGCCTGGATATCGAGATAAAACATCTCTTCCCACGGGTTGCCGTGAATCGGACGAGACTCCAGTTTGGTCATGATCAGGTTGTGATTGCGCAGCACCAGCAGCGCCTCAACCAGCGCACCTGCCTGTTGACCCGTGGCGATCAGCAGCGTGGTTTTCGCCGGGACCTGGTCGGAAACATTGACGGCTTTGCGCGCCAGCACCACGAAACGGGTAATATTCTGCGTCTGGTTGGCTTCGATTCGTTCCAGCACCTGTAGCCCATGCAGCACGCCACCGGCTTCGCTACCCAGCGCCGCTACGCGTGGAGAGTTCGCCTGCGCCACTTTTTCCATTGCCGCAGAGGTGCTTTCAGTGTACTCAATCTTCCAGTGCGGATAGCGGTTAAGGAATTTACTGCACTGCTGGAACGGCTGCGGGTGGCTGTAGACCGTCTCAATGGTGTTTAAATCGGTCGTCCCTGAAACCAGCACGCAATGGTCGATGGTAATGGTCATCTCGCCCACGATAGAGAGGCTGGTGTGCTGCAACAGATCGTAGACGTCGTTGATCGCGCCTGAACTGGTGTTCTCAATCGGCACGACGGCGTAGTCCGCTTGCCCGGTTTCGACCTGATTAAAGATATCAGCGAATTTTGCGCAGCCGCTTTCAATAAACTGTTCAAAGTGGCGGGCGGCATACTGGCGCGCAGCGAGGTGCGAGTACGACCCTTTTGGTCCAAGAAAGGCAATACGCGCTGAATGCGGGTTAATTTTGTTCAGATGTTGCTGCAACAGCGCCTGCTGGGTAAGGACGGAATCTTCAATGATGAGCTGGAACAGGCGAGTAATATAGTGCGCGTCCAGATGATGGGTTTTGCCAAGCGCGATCAGCCTGTCCAGCAGGTCGCGCTCGCGATCGATATCACGCACCGGGCGATGAGAAAGCAGCTTCGCTTTCCCGACTTCAACGGCCAGCTCACGACGCTCCGCCAGCAAGGCCAGTAATTTTACATCCAGAGCGCTTATTTTCTCTCGCAGCGCCAGTAACGGGTTTTCCGATGTCATAGTGTTGCCTTTCTTGTTATCAATAAAAAAGGCCTCCCGTGTGGGAGGCCTTATTGTTCGTCTTCGCATTCTTTTTCACACGACGAAACGCCTCCCATTCAGGGGAAGGTAAAAAAGAATGCGAAGAAGAACGG
Organism: Citrobacter sp. TBCP-5362; assembly: GCF_005406305.1. Lineage (NCBI taxonomy): Bacteria > Pseudomonadati > Pseudomonadota > Gammaproteobacteria > Enterobacterales > Enterobacteriaceae > Citrobacter > Citrobacter sp. TBCP-5362. Next base: position 1,138,699 of record NZ_CP040234.1, read on the forward strand.
GATAAGTTTCATGTCAGTTTCCTTGAGCGACTTCAGTAAAGTACCCGTACTGTTTTAATCCTGTCAACAAAAAACGCGCCCGAAGGCGCGTTGGCGATACACTCAATGTAAGGGACTACTCTTCTTCTGCTTCGACGAAGTTGGCGTCTTTTACTGAAGTTGTGGCACGACGGGCTTCGCCTTTGTGCTGCACTTTATTGAGCTGCCGTTCCAGCTTGTTGATCAAATCGTTAATGGCGGCGTACATATCTTCGTGTTTTGCGCTGGCGACCAGATGTCCGTTCGGGGTATTGATGGTGGCATCAGCGATGAAACCCTGTGGCTCCTTAGACAGAATGATATGTGGATTAATCAGGTGAGTTTGCCATTTTTCTAGTTTGGCGAGACGGTCTGCGACATGCTGGCGTATTGCCGGAGTAATTTCCATTTGTTTACTGGTAATGTTCATTGTCATAAATTTTACCTCTTGTCTTTCCCGTCTTGGTGATTCCAGCATACCGTTCCCAATGTCAAAAAGCGTGATTTAAATCACATTATTTTGTCACTTTTTGTCAAGGAAGCCTTTTTGTGAGTTATCGCAGGAACAACGGATTTTTTACTTGAGGAATAGCCGAAAGGGAGCCATATTTGACGGGATGCGTTGTACTGAAACCGCTTCAGCAACAGCGTAAAATGGATAAAAAAACGGCAGCCTTAGGGCTGCCGTTTTGCGTTCAGTACGCAATCAGGTGTTGCGACCATTAGCGGCGATAATTTTCGCCACTTTGTCAGCCTGAGTCGTCATCTGCATCTGACGATAAGCGTTTTCCATCAGCGGCAGAGCGTCGCGCGTCGCCTGCGTATCCGGGAAGTCGCGCAGCATACCTTCCACACGGTTTACCACGGCAACCCATGCGCCGCGAGCGGTGTAGTAGTCGGCAACGGAGTATTCATACTTCGCCAGACGATCTTTCAGGAAGACCAGACGTTTGGTGGCGTCGGTCGTGTACTGGCTGTTCGGATAGCTACGCACCAGTTTTGAGAAATCATTGAATGCAGCTCGGGCGTGCTGCGGATCGCGATCGCTACGATCGACGCCGAAGAAACCTTGCAGCGCGCTGTCATCCAGCGCCATATTGGTCAGACCGCGCATATACATGACATAATCAATATTCGGGTGCGTCGGATTGAGGCGAATAAAACGATCGATGGCGGCCTGAGCTAACGGCAGATCGGCGTTTTTGTAGTAGGCGTAGATCAGATCCAACTGCACCTGCTGAGAATACGGTCCAAATGGATAACGGTTATCCAACGCTTCCAATTGCGTTATTGCCTGTTTCCAGTTACCGTCCTGCAGCTTTTGCTGGGCAGTCGCGTAGATTTCGTTAGGCGGATTATCGGGCACCTCTTCCTTTGAACCAGAGCAACCCGCCAAAAACAGGCTCAACGTGGCTGCTGCCACCAGATATTTCATGCGCGTCATGACGTTTTGACTTTCCTCAAAATGTTTTACGGGAGATTCTCTGTTCCTGCTCCCGGTTAAGACCAGCTACAATAGCACACTATATTAAACGGCAAAGCCGTAAAACCCAACGTTAAACGAAGAAGCTGTATATGGCACAACGAGTACAACTCACCGCAACGGTATCCGAAAACCAACTCGGTCAACGCTTAGATCAGGCTTTGGCCGAAATGTTCCCGGATTATTCACGTTCGCGCATAAAAGAATGGATTCTCGATCGGCGCGTGCTGGTCAACGGTAAACTTTGCGATAAACCGAAAGAAAAAGTATTGGGCGGCGAACAGGTTTCCATTAACGCGGAAATCGACGAAGAGATCCGCTTTGAGCCGCAGGATATCCCGCTGGATATCGTCTACGAAGATGACGATATCCTTGTCATCAACAAACCGCGCGATTTAGTGGTTCACCCTGGCGCCGGTAATCCTGATGGTACGGTACTGAATGCTCTGTTGCATTACTACCCGCCGATTGCTGACGTACCGCGCGCGGGTATTGTGCATCGTCTGGATAAAGACACCACAGGTCTGATGGTGGTGGCGAAAACGGTTCCGGCGCAAACGCGACTGGTGGAGTCTTTGCAACTGCGTGAAATCACCCGTGAGTATGAAGCGGTCGCGATCGGACATATGACGGCGGGCGGTACGGTAGATGAACCGATCAGCCGTCATCCGACCAAACGAACCCATATGTCAGTGCATCCAATGGGGAAACCGGCGGTGACTCACTACCGCATCATGGAACATTTCCGTGTGCATACGCGTCTGCGGTTGCGTCTGGAAACCGGACGTACGCACCAGATCCGCGTGCACATGGCGCATATCACGCATCCGCTGGTGGGCGATCAGGTGTATGGCGGTCGTCCGCGTCCACCGAAGGGGGCATCAGAAGCGTTTATCTCCACGTTGCGTCAGTTTGATCGCCAGGCGCTGCACGCGACGATGCTGCGTCTTTACCATCCGATTTCCGGTATTGAAATGGAATGGCATGCGCCGATTCCGCAGGATATGGTGGAGCTGATTGACGTGATGCGCGCTGACTTCGAAGAACATAAGGATGATGTAGACTGGCTATGAGTAAGCTAATTGTTCCGCAGTGGCCAATCCCGGAGGGGGTTGCAGCCTGTAGTTCTGTACGTACAGGCGGTGTCAGCTTACCGCCTTACGATTCTCTGAACCTGGGCGCCCATTGCGGCGATAACCCGGAACATGTGGAAGAGAATCGCAAGAGACTCTTTGCTGCGGGCAATTTGCCGTCAAAACCCGTCTGGCTTGAACAGGTGCATGGCAAGGACGTGCTGAAACTCACCGGCGAGCCTTATGCATCCAAACGTGCGGATGCGTCGTACAGCAATACCCCCGGCACCGTTTGCGCGGTGATGACGGCGGACTGTTTGCCCGTGTTGTTTTGTAATCGCGCGGGAACGGAAGTGGCGGCGGCTCATGCGGGCTGGCGCGGATTATGTGAAGGTGTGCTGGAAGAGACGGTCGCCTGCTTTGCCGATAAACCTGAAAACATTATCGCCTGGCTGGGTCCGGCTATTGGCCCTGCTGCTTTTGAAGTGGGGGCTGAAGTGCGTGACGCGTTTATCGCAAAAGATGCGAAGGCGAGCAGCGCATTTCAGGCGCGCGGCGAAAAATATCTGGCGGATATTTATCAGCTTGCGCGTCAACGTCTGGCGAATGTGGGAGTTGAAAGCGTCTATGGCGGCGATCGCTGTACCTACAGCGAAAGTGAGACTTTCTTCTCTTATCGTCGCGACAAGATCACAGGTCGTATGGCAAGTTTTATTTGGCTGATATAACCTAAAGAATCAAGACGATCCGGTACGTGTAATTTTCTTTTCACATAATTCAGGTCATTCACCTTGAATAATTGAGGGATGACCTCATTTAATCTCCAGTAGCAATTTTGACCTGTTATGGGAGGAGTTATGCGTCTGGATCGTCTTACTAATAAATTCCAGCTTGCTCTTGCCGATGCCCAGTCGCTCGCACTGGGGCACGACAACCAATTCATCGAACCTCTTCATTTAATGAGCGCCTTACTGAATCAGGAAGGGGGATCGGTACGTCCTTTATTAACGTCCGCTGGCATTAATGCTGGCCAGTTACGCACGAGTATTGATCAGGCGCTGAGCCGTTTACCGCAGGTGGAAGGCACCGGCGGCGACGTACAGCCGTCTCAGGATCTGGTGCGTGTACTGAATCTTTGCGACAAGCTGGCGCAAAAACGTGGGGACAACTTTATTTCGTCGGAACTGTTCGTTCTGGCTGCGCTTGAGTCTCGCGGCACGCTGACCGACCTACTGAAATCGGCCGGGGCGACCACCGCCAATATCACTCAGGCAGTTGAACAAATGCGCGGAGGTGAAAGCGTGAACGATCAAGGGGCTGAAGACCAACGTCAGGCCTTGCAAAAATATACCGTCGACCTGACCGAGCGCGCGGAGCAGGGCAAGCTCGATCCGGTGATTGGTCGTGATGAAGAAATTCGCCGTACCATTCAGGTACTGCAACGCCGTACTAAAAATAACCCGGTATTAATCGGTGAACCGGGGGTCGGTAAAACGGCGATTGTCGAAGGGCTGGCGCAGCGAATCATTAATGGCGAAGTGCCGGAAGGGCTGAAAGGCCGTCGCGTACTGGCGCTGGATATGGGCGCGCTGGTGGCCGGGGCGAAGTATCGCGGTGAGTTTGAAGAGCGTCTGAAAGGCGTGCTGAACGATCTCGCCAAACAGGAAGGCAACGTCATCCTGTTTATCGATGAATTACACACGATGGTCGGCGCGGGTAAAGCCGACGGCGCAATGGATGCCGGGAACATGCTGAAACCGGCGCTGGCGCGTGGAGAACTGCACTGTGTGGGCGCCACGACGCTAGACGAATATCGCCAGTACATTGAAAAAGATGCGGCGCTGGAACGTCGTTTCCAGAAAGTGTTCGTCGCGGAACCGTCTGTGGAAGATACCATCGCTATTCTGCGTGGTCTTAAAGAACGTTATGAGCTGCACCACCATGTGCAGATTACTGACCCAGCGATTGTGGCGGCGGCAACCTTATCTCACCGCTACATTTCCGATCGCCAGTTGCCGGATAAAGCCATCGACCTGATCGATGAAGCGGCATCCAGCATCCGTATGCAGATTGACTCCAAGCCGGAAGAACTGGACAGGCTCGACCGCCGTATTATTCAGCTCAAGCTGGAACAGCAGGCGTTAATGAAAGAGTCTGATGAGGCGAGCAAAAAACGCCTCGATATGCTCAACGAGGAACTGGATGATAAAGAACGCCAGTACTCTGAATTAGAAGAAGAGTGGAAAGCAGAGAAAGCCTCTCTGTCCGGTACGCAGACCATTAAGGCTGAGCTGGAGCAGGCGAAAATCGCCATCGAACAGGCGCGTCGTGTGGGCGATCTGGCGCGGATGTCTGAACTTCAGTACGGCAAAATCCCCGAGCTGGAAAAACAGCTGGAAGCGGCGACTCAATCTGAAGGTAAAACCATGCGTCTGTTACGCAATAAAGTGACGGATGCGGAAATAGCTGAAGTGCTGGCGCGGTGGACGGGGATTCCGGTTGCCAGAATGCTTGAAGGCGAACGTGAAAAACTGCTGCGTATGGAGCAGGAATTACACAGCCGCGTGATTGGGCAGAATGAGGCCGTTGAAGCGGTATCGAATGCCATTCGCCGTAGCCGTGCGGGACTGGCCGACCCGAATCGTCCAATTGGTTCGTTCCTGTTCCTTGGGCCGACCGGGGTAGGTAAAACCGAACTGTGCAAGGCACTGGCAAACTTTATGTTTGATAGCGATGACGCGATGGTGCGTATCGACATGTCTGAGTTCATGGAAAAACACTCCGTGTCTCGTCTGGTTGGCGCGCCTCCGGGATATGTGGGTTATGAAGAGGGCGGTTATCTGACGGAAGCGGTACGTCGTCGTCCTTATTCCGTCATACTGCTGGACGAAGTTGAGAAAGCGCATCCTGATGTATTCAACATTCTGTTGCAGGTGTTGGATGATGGCCGTCTGACGGACGGGCAAGGGAGAACGGTCGACTTCCGCAATACGGTTGTCATTATGACCTCAAACCTCGGTTCCGATCTGATCCAGGAGCGTTTCGGTGAGCTGGATTACGGCCATATGAAAGAACTGGTGCTTGGTGTGGTCAGCCACAACTTCCGCCCGGAATTCATTAACCGTATAGATGAGGTCGTGGTATTCCATCCGTTGGGTGAAAAACATATCGCTTCTATTGCACAGATCCAGTTGCAGCGTCTGTACAAACGTCTGGAAGAGCGCGGGTATGAAATCCATATCTCTGATGATGCGCTGAAACTGCTGAGCGCGAATGGTTACGATCCGGTTTACGGGGCGCGTCCATTGAAACGTGCAATTCAGCAGCAGATTGAAAACCCGCTGGCGCAGCAAATCTTGTCTGGTGAGCTGATTCCGGGTAAAGCGATTCGTCTGGAGGCGAATGACGATCGCATTGTGGCAGTGCAGTAAGTCACAAAGAATAAAAAACGGGTCCATTCGGGCTCGTTTTTGTTTAAAAACCAGGCAAAAATAAAAGGGTGATATGCAAAACGTCCAAAAAACGAACGGTTGATAAGTTTTTTCTAATTTCCCCTTGTCAGGCCGGAATAACTCCCTATAATGCGCCTCCACTGACACGGAACAACGGCACACAGGCCGCCGGGTCAGCGGGGTTCAGCGATGAACGCCGGCAGAGAAAAGCAAAAATAAATGCTTGACTCTCAAGCGGGAAAGCGTATTATGCACACCCCGCGCCGCTGAGAAAAAGCGAAGCGGCACTGCTCTTTAACAATTTATCAGACAATCTGTGTGGGCACTCAAAGTGACATGGATTCTTAATGTCTTCGGACAATAAATGAATACCAAGTCTCTGAGTGAACACGTAATTCATTACGAAGTTTAATTCACGAGCATCAAACTTAAATTGAAGAGTTTGATCATGGCTCAGATTGAACGCTGGCGGCAGGCCTAACACATGCAAGTCGAACGGTAACAGGAAGCAGCTTGCTGCTTCGCTGACGAGTGGCGGACGGGTGAGTAATGTCTGGGAAACTGCCTGATGGAGGGGGATAACTACTGGAAACGGTAGCTAATACCGCATAACGTCGCAAGACCAAAGAGGGGGACCTTCGGGCCTCTTGCCATCAGATGTGCCCAGATGGGATTAGCTTGTTGGTGGGGTAACGGCTCACCAAGGCGACGATCCCTAGCTGGTCTGAGAGGATGACCAGCCACACTGGAACTGAGACACGGTCCAGACTCCTACGGGAGGCAGCAGTGGGGAATATTGCACAATGGGCGCAAGCCTGATGCAGCCATGCCGCGTGTATGAAGAAGGCCTTCGGGTTGTAAAGTACTTTCAGCGGGGAGGAAGGTGTTGTGGTTAATAACCGCAGCAATTGACGTTACCCGCAGAAGAAGCACCGGCTAACTCCGTGCCAGCAGCCGCGGTAATACGGAGGGTGCAAGCGTTAATCGGAATTACTGGGCGTAAAGCGCACGCAGGCGGTCTGTTAAGTCAGATGTGAAATCCCCGGGCTCAACCTGGGAACTGCATCTGATACTGGCAGGCTTGAGTCTCGTAGAGGGGGGTAGAATTCCAGGTGTAGCGGTGAAATGCGTAGAGATCTGGAGGAATACCGGTGGCGAAGGCGGCCCCCTGGACGAAGACTGACGCTCAGGTGCGAAAGCGTGGGGAGCAAACAGGATTAGATACCCTGGTAGTCCACGCCGTAAACGATGTCGACTTGGAGGTTGTGCCCTTGAGGCGTGGCTTCCGGAGCTAACGCGTTAAGTCGACCGCCTGGGGAGTACGGCCGCAAGGTTAAAACTCAAATGAATTGACGGGGGCCCGCACAAGCGGTGGAGCATGTGGTTTAATTCGATGCAACGCGAAGAACCTTACCTGGTCTTGACATCCACGGAAGTTTTCAGAGATGAGAATGTGCCTTCGGGAGCCGTGAGACAGGTGCTGCATGGCTGTCGTCAGCTCGTGTTGTGAAATGTTGGGTTAAGTCCCGCAACGAGCGCAACCCTTATCCTTTGTTGCCAGCGGTTAGGCCGGGAACTCAAAGGAGACTGCCAGTGATAAACTGGAGGAAGGTGGGGATGACGTCAAGTCATCATGGCCCTTACGACCAGGGCTACACACGTGCTACAATGGCATATACAAAGAGAAGCGACCTCGCGAGAGCAAGCGGACCTCATAAAGTATGTCGTAGTCCGGATTGGAGTCTGCAACTCGACTCCATGAAGTCGGAATCGCTAGTAATCGTGGATCAGAATGCCACGGTGAATACGTTCCCGGGCCTTGTACACACCGCCCGTCACACCATGGGAGTGGGTTGCAAAAGAAGTAGGTAGCTTAACCTTCGGGAGGGCGCTTACCACTTTGTGATTCATGACTGGGGTGAAGTCGTAACAAGGTAACCGTAGGGGAACCTGCGGTTGGATCACCTCCTTACCTTAAAGAACCTGCCTTTGCAGTGCCCACACAGATTGTCTGATGAAAAGAAAGAAGCAAGGCGTCTTGCGATTGAGACTTCAGTGTCCCCTTCGTCTAGAGGCCCAGGACACCGCCCTTTCACGGCGGTAACAGGGGTTCGAATCCCCTAGGGGACGCCACTTGCTGGTTCGTGAGTGAAAGTCACCTGCCTTAATATCTCAAAACTCATCTTCGGGTGACGTTTGAGATATTTGCTCTTTAAAAATCTGGATCAAGCTGAAAATTGAAACGACACACGTAAAGTGTGTATGAGTCTCTCAAATTTTCGCAACACGAAGTGTTTCACGAAACATCTTCGGGTTGTGAGGTTAAGCGACCAAGCGTACACGGTGGATGCCCTGGCAGTCAGAGGCGATGAAGGACGTGCTAATCTGCGAAAAGCGCCGGCGAGGTGATATGAACCCTTGACCCGGCGATGTCCGAATGGGGAAACCCAGTGTGATTCGTCACACTATCGTTAGCTGAATACATAGGCTAACGAGGCGAACCGGGGGAACTGAAACATCTAAGTACCCCGAGGAAAAGAAATCAACCGAGATTCCCCCAGTAGCGGCGAGCGAACGGGGAGGAGCCCAGAGCCTGAATCAGCTTGTGTGTTAGTGGAAGCGTCTGGAAAGTCGCACGGTACAGGGTGAAAGTCCCGTACACGAAAATGCACAGGCTGTGAGCTCGATGAGTAGGGCGGGACACGTGGTATCCTGTCTGAATATGGGGGGACCATCCTCCAAGGCTAAATACTCCTGACTGACCGATAGTGAACCAGTACCGTGAGGGAAAGGCGAAAAGAACCCCGGCGAGGGGAGTGAAAAAGAACCTGAAACCGTGTACGTACAAGCAGTGGGAGCCTCTTTTATGGGGTGACTGCGTACCTTTTGTATAATGGGTCAGCGACTTATATTCTGTAGCAAGGTTAACCGTATAGGGGAGCCGAAGGGAAACCGAGTCTTAACTGGGCGTTAAGTTGCAGGGTATAGACCCGAAACCCGGTGATCTAGCCATGGGCAGGTTGAAGGTTGGGTAACACTAACTGGAGGACCGAACCGACTAATGTTGAAAAATTAGCGGATGACCTGTGGCTGGGGGTGAAAGGCCAATCAAACCGGGAGATAGCTGGTTCTCCCCGAAAGCTATTTAGGTAGCGCCTCGTGAACTCATCTCCGGGGGTAGAGCACTGTTTCGGCTAGGGGGCCATCCCGGCTTACCAACCCGATGCAAACTGCGAATACCGGAGAATGTTATCACGGGAGACACACGGCGGGTGCTAACGTCCGTCGTGAAGAGGGAAACAACCCAGACCGCCAGCTAAGGTCCCAAAGTCATGGTTAAGTGGGAAACGATGTGGGAAGGCCCAGACAGCCAGGATGTTGGCTTAGAAGCAGCCATCATTTAAAGAAAGCGTAATAGCTCACTGGTCGAGTCGGCCTGCGCGGAAGATGTAACGGGGCTAAACCATGCACCGAAGCTGCGGCAGCGACGCTTATGCGTTGTTGGGTAGGGGAGCGTTCTGTAAGCCGTTGAAGGTGTGCTGTGAGGCATGCTGGAGGTATCAGAAGTGCGAATGCTGACATAAGTAACGATAAAGCGGGTGAAAAGCCCGCTCGCCGGAAGACCAAGGGTTCCTGTCCAACGTTAATCGGGGCAGGGTGAGTCGACCCCTAAGGCGAGGCCGAAAGGCGTAGTCGATGGGAAACAGGTTAATATTCCTGTACTTGGTGTTACTGCGAAGGGGGGACGGAGAAGGCTATGTCGGCCGGGCGACGGTTGTCCCGGTTTAAGCGTGTAGGTGTGTGCTCCAGGCAAATCCGGTGCACTTTAACACTGAGGCGTGATGACGAGGCACTACGGTGCTGAAGTGACAAATGCCCTGCTTCCAGGAAAAGCCTCTAAGCATCAGGTAACACGAAATCGTACCCCAAACCGACACAGGTGGTCAGGTAGAGAATACCAAGGCGCTTGAGAGAACTCGGGTGAAGGAACTAGGCAAAATGGTGCCGTAACTTCGGGAGAAGGCACGCTGATATGTAGGTGAAGTGATTTACTCATGGAGCTGAAATCAGTCGAAGATACCAGCTGGCTGCAACTGTTTATTAAAAACACAGCACTGTGCAAACACGAAAGTGGACGTATACGGTGTGACGCCTGCCCGGTGCCGGAAGGTTAATTGATGGGGTTATCCCTCGGGAGAAGCTCTTGATCGAAGCCCCGGTAAACGGCGGCCGTAACTATAACGGTCCTAAGGTAGCGAAATTCCTTGTCGGGTAAGTTCCGACCTGCACGAATGGCGTAATGATGGCCAGGCTGTCTCCACCCGAGACTCAGTGAAATTGAACTCGCTGTGAAGATGCAGTGTACCCGCGGCAAGACGGAAAGACCCCGTGAACCTTTACTATAGCTTGACACTGAACACTGGTCCTTGATGTGTAGGATAGGTGGGAGGCTTTGAAGTGCGGACGCCAGTCTGCATGGAGCCGCCCTTGAAATACCACCCTTTAATGGCTGGTGTTCTAACGTGGGCCCGTAATCCGGGTTGCGGACAGTGTCTGGTGGGTAGTTTGACTGGGGCGGTCTCCTCCTAAAGAGTAACGGAGGAGCACGAAGGTCAGCTAATCCTGGTCGGACATCAGGAGGTTAGTGCAATGGCATAAGCTGGCTTGACTGCGAGCGTGACGGCGCGAGCAGGTGCGAAAGCAGGTCATAGTGATCCGGTGGTTCTGAATGGAAGGGCCATCGCTCAACGGATAAAAGGTACTCCGGGGATAACAGGCTGATACCGCCCAAGAGTTCATATCGACGGCGGTGTTTGGCACCTCGATGTCGGCTCATCACATCCTGGGGCTGAAGTAGGTCCCAAGGGTATGGCTGTTCGCCATTTAAAGTGGTACGCGAGCTGGGTTTAGAACGTCGTGAGACAGTTCGGTCCCTATCTGCCGTGGGCGCTGGAGAACTGAGGGGGGCTGCTCCTAGTACGAGAGGACCGGAGTGGACGCATCACTGGTGTTCGGGTTGTCATGCCAATGGCACTGCCCGGTAGCTAAATGCGGAAGAGATAAGTGCTGAAAGCATCTAAGCACGAAACTTGCCCCGAGATGAGTTCTCCCTGACTCCTTGAGAGTCCTGAAGGAACGTTGAAGACGACGACGTTGATAGGCCGGGTGTGTAAGCGCAGCGATGCGTTGAGCTAACCGGTACTAATGAACCGTGAGGCTTAACCTTACAACGCCGAAGGTGTTTTGGCGGACTGAGAGACACAAACAATATTCAGCTTTGATTACAGATTAGTGTTTAATGCGAGAGGCATTAGACGAACAGAATTTGCCTGGCGGCCGTAGCGCGGTGGTCCCACCTGACCCCATGCCGAACTCAGAAGTGAAACGCCGTAGCGCCGATGGTAGTGTGGGGTCTCCCCATGCGAGAGTAGGGAACTGCCAGGCATTAATTAAGTGAAGAGGCCATCCTGAGGGATGGCCTTTTTGCGTTCATGCTTCCGGGTGCAGCCGGATGTCGGCTGCGCCTTATCCCGCCTGTAAAAACATCCCGGGTATTTTGCACACAGTCTGTAGGCCGGATAAGGTGTTCACACCGCCATCCGGCATATATGCGCTGTTCTGCCGGATGACTATTCCCTCCGTATACTCCTAAATCGTTTTCCTGCTAACTAAAATATCGATCTCTATCACAAAATAAATAATAACAATTATATAACATTTCATTCACTAAAAAAGACAGTGAAAAGCACCGACGAGCTCGGGTGGATCTTTGGCGGGAGTATATTTCTAATGACTGAAAGCAGTGTAACTGTAAACGGGTCGCTGGCAAGCAGTGACACCCGTCGTCGCGTATGGGCAATTGTAGGGGCATCATCAGGGAATCTGGTCGAGTGGTTTGATTTCTATGTCTATTCCTTCTGCTCTCTCTACTTTGCGCACATCTTTTTTCCTTCGGGAAATACCACCACTCAGCTTTTACAGACCGCCGGAGTTTTCGCCGCAGGCTTCCTGATGCGTCCCATTGGCGGCTGGCTTTTTGGTCGGATTGCCGATAAGCATGGTCGTAAGAAATCAATGCTTCTCTCTGTTTGCATGATGTGTATGGGCTCGTTAGTCATTGCCTGCCTGCCAGGGTATGCCACGATCGGCACCTGGGCTCCGGCTCTTCTGCTGTTGGCTCGTCTGTTTCAGGGGCTGTCTGTTGGAGGAGAATACGGAACCAGCGCGACCTATATGAGTGAGGTGGCTGTTGAAGGCCGCAAAGGTTTTTACGCATCGTTCCAGTATGTCACTCTGATCGGTGGTCAGTTACTGGCACTGCTGGTTGTGGTTATCTTGCAGCAAACGCTGGAGGAATCTTCCCTCAGAGAATGGGGATGGCGTATTCCTTTTGCATTGGGTGCCGTACTGGCCGTTGTCGCGCTTTGGTTGCGTCGACAGTTGGATGAAACCTCAAAACAAGAAACCCGCGCGCTGAAAGAGGCTGGATCGCTCAAAGGACTATGGCGTAACCGTAAAGCGTTTATCATGGTACTGGGATTTACCGCTGCGGGTTCGCTGTGTTTCTATACCTTCACAACCTATATGCAGAAGTATCTGGTGAATACCGCCGGTATGCATGCCAATGTCGCCAGCGGAATCATGACGGCAGCACTGTTTGTCTACATGATAATTCAACCCCTGTTTGGCGCTCTTTCAGATAAAATCGGCCGACGGACATCAATGCTCTGCTTTGGCGCTCTGGCTGCGCTATTTACCGTACCTATTCTGTCAGCATTACAGAATGTCACTTCACCTTACGCAGCCTTTGGGTTGGTGATGTGCGCCCTGTTGATCGTGAGTTTCTACACCTCAATCAGTGGGATCCTGAAGGCGGAAATGTTTCCTGCCCAGGTGCGGGCATTGGGGGTAGGGCTTTCCTATGCGGTGGCGAATGCGCTGTTCGGCGGCTCTGCGGAATATGTTGCGCTGTCTCTGAAGTCCGTTGGTATGGAGACATCATTCTTCTGGTATGTGACCATTATGGCTATCGTGGCATTTTTGGTGTCGCTGATGCTGCACCGCAAGGGAAAAGGGTTACGTCTCTAGTTCCGCGCCATTTGCCAGACGGCGTAACCTGTGGTTGCGCCTGCGACATCCCAGGCGAAATCTTTCCAGCTCCAGCCGCTCCCTCCGGGGCGGCTGTCCCACATCTCTTTTGACGCACCGAGACTAATGGAGAACAGCAGCCCAACGGTTGCACTGCGATCGTGGCTCATTCCCTGATGCCGGGCATACTCATTCCCGGCGGCGGAAAGCATGGCTGATGTAATGAAGTGTTGCGCTTTATCCTGCCCGCTCCAGCTGTCATTGGACATATGGCTACAGCCTGAGAGCAACAACATGCCAAAAAGTATAAGGAAACGCACCGTGACCCTCACAGGAAAAACCCCGTCGCAGGGACGGGGCTTTTTGATTTACAGAATACGGCTGATTAATCTGTCGATTCGAATACGACGGAGTCTGCGAATGAGCTTACGGACTTTGACCGGATAGTCAGCGATGCTTTGTAGATCGCGGTAATGCTTAACAACCGTGGTGTGAGTGCGGATAAGCTCCAGCTCTTTCTCTCTCTGGGGAGCAAGTTCCTGTTTTGGATCGTGAATCAGAATTGCGTTTTCCAGATCCAGACGCCATGCTCGCGGGTTAAGGTTGTTCCCGGTGAGCAGCATCCACTTATCATCAACCCACATTCCTTTCAGGTGATAAGTATTGTCGTCATCTTTCCACAAACGCACTACGAGCTGATCGGTGTTGACGTAATACTGTAAACGGCTGAGGAAGCGACGTAGGTTAATCTCGTAGAGATAGGGAAGCGCGCCGATGATTTTAAACGGTTCATCCTCAGGGATATAAAAGTCGTTGGCGGTTTTATCACCCACGATAATCTCAACCTTTTTCCCTTCGCGCAGCAGTTGGATGATGTTGCGAACCAGCAGCGCAGGCAAGTTGAAATAAGGTGTGCAAATTGTGAGCTTATGCTCTGCGCAGGGCATAAGATGGAAAATGGTCTTGTTCAGCAGGCTCGATTTTCCCAGCCCAACCAGTGGCGTAACGGAAAGTTGCTCGTTGTCGGCATCGCCCTGGAAATGGTATGACGCATCGCGCAATTCCTGGCGATACAAACGAATGTCGTTTTTAATCTCCGGGCTTTTCGGACGCTGGGCACTGTCCAGGCGATTTACGCCGCGACCGTTAAGCAGATTCTGCGTGACCCACTCATACATGATGTCGGCCATCTTTGCATTACGAATCAACTGGTAACGATCATAACGATATTTATCATGCTGATGCAGATAGACGTCGTTCAGGCTGGCGCCGCTGTAAAGGACGCTATCATCAATGATAAAGCCTTTAAAATGCAGTACGCCAAGCGCTTCACGCGTGTTAATCGGCACGCCGTAGACAGGAATATCGATGCCTGGGTTTTCTTGCGCCATTCGGCAATACCAGTCAGCGTTAGTATTGGACGCGGCTGCGCCAATACGTCCACGCTGAGCGCGATGCCAGTCGACAAGTACCCGAACATCCAGCTCAGGACGCTGCCGTTTAGCCTCATAGAGCGCGTCGAGTATGCCCTTGCCGCCGTCATCCTGTTCAAGATACAGGGCAATAATGCAAATACGCTGCGTCGCGCTGGCTATCTTCTCCAGCAGAGTCTCCCTGAAATTAGCGGGAGCATAAAAGAAATCTACATCATCAACTGGCTGAGAGATCTTAGGTAGTTGGGCAAGGTGTTGTTGATGTTTATTACGCTTAAATTTTGACAACATCACAGTGCATTTCTTCTCTGTTCATTGAAGGGTCCTCTGTGCTATGCAGACGACATAAGCGAGCAATGATAACACCAGTACCCGTTAAAGTGGTCAACATTTCCAGTACCTTACTCACGATTCCTCGTATTGGGCCAGATTCAGCGTCAGCCCAACAATCCCCTCTTCGAGCTGGATATCAACATCAAACCCGAGCTTTCGGGCCAGTGCCACCATGCCGCGATTGTTTGGCATCGTAATGCCATTCAGGCGTCTCAGTCCGTGATCTCGGGTATAAGCAATCAATTTTTCCATTAATCGCCGGCCTAATCCTAACCCTTTGAGATCTGAGCGAACCAGCACGGCAAATTCCGCATCAATGTTATCCGGGTCGGAGATCGCGCGCGTTACCCCGAGGATCTCTTCAGTTTGATCAATATGGCGCACGGCAACAAATGCCATTTCCCGATCGTAGTCGATCTGCGTCATGTTGGCTAAATCTTCATGAGTAAATTCATTGATCTCGCTAAAATAACGGTAATACAAATCCTCTTTTGTCACCTGAGAAATGAACTGCTGTAGATAAGGCTCATCTTCCGGCAGGATAGGGCGAAACAGGCAACGTTCGCCGTTTTTCATCTCAACCCACTCTTCAAGCTGCTGCGGATAGGGGCGAATAGCGAGTCGGCTCTCGTTGTCGCCATCATAAGGGGCGATATCCAGCGTGACGTCCAGCGCGGTAAACTCGCCAGCAGAAGCCAGCAGGGGATGGATATCCAGACGCTGAATTTCCGGGCAATCGACAATCAGGTTCGAGACCTGTACCAGCAGCTGGCTTAACCCTGTGATATCCAGCGGGCGTAGCGCGCTCCGGCCACGAATTTTTTTACTTTTGATTCCCTGAATAACCAAATAGCGCGCCAGATTCATGTTTAACGGCGGCAGCGCGACGACGGCCTGCTCTTCGGGTCGCCACTCTACGCCGCCTTCGCCAAGCATAATCAGCGGCCCAAAGACCGGGTCGTGTTCGACGACGACGCGAAGTTCCTGCGCGCCGGCACGGTTCGCCATACTCTGGACTAACAGACCGTGAATGCGCGCCTGAGGCCAGGCCATTTTTACACGATCGAAAATGGCATTCGCGGCTTGCTGAACTTCCGTTGCCGTGCGCAGATAGAGCATTACCCCCTGAACTTCCGATTTATGCGGAATATCCGGCGAACGCAGTTTTAACGCTACCGGGTAGCCAATTTGCTCGGCGATATGCACAGCTTCCGCGCTGTCGCCAGCAATCCAGGTAGGAAGCGTGTGTAACCCATACGCCTGCAAGATAGGCTGAACTTCATGGGTATCCAGCGACGTTGCGCCCTCTGCAATCGCCTGCTGTAACAGGTTATGCGCTTGAGCCGTGTCTGAGGTCAGGTTGTCTGGCAACACCGGGGTTTCCCGTAATTGCTTCTGGTTACGCCGGTATTCCACCATGTGCATAAAGGCAGTGATGGTGCCTTCCGGTGTTCGATAGGTAGGTAATCCCGCTTCACTGAACATTTTGCGGGCTTCCTGAGAGGAAAACTCGCCGCACCAGTTGGTGAGTAAGGTGACGAATTTCCCTCTGGGATGATGTTTTACCGCTTCAATGAGCGCGTGTGCGCTCTCGGTGCCTGGTGCGGCGGCGCTGGGTGAGTGGATCACCATCAGCGCATCAAAATCCTGGCTGGCGAGTAAGATATTCAGCGTTTTGACGTAGTGTTCACAGCTGGCATCATCACGCAAATCCAGCGGGTTGGCGATATCGACGTGAGCAGGTAGCGCTTCGCTTAGCTTAAGTCGGGTCTCTTCGCTCAGGGTGGCGAGCTTGCCGTTGCGCGACCACAGCTCATCCAGCGCCAGCGCGGCGGGCGCAGCGCCATTGCTGATGATCATCAACCTGTCGCCACGTAATGGCCGCATATGACTCAGCGTTTCGACCGCCGAGAAGAGTTCGTGAGTATCCTGCACGCGTAAAAGCCCCGCACGCTGGATGGCGGCATCCCATGCCGGGTCCATGCCGACACTGGTATTTAACAAACGTTGCGCCGCCGGGCTGCGACCGCTTTTAATCACCAGAATGGGTTTATTTCGTGACGCGCTACGGGCGGCGGAGACAAAGCGTCGCGCGTCGCTCAGATGTTCGAGATAGAGCAAAATGGCGCTGGTTTTGCTGTCGCGCGCCAGATAATCCAGCAGTTCATCAACATCAATGTCCAGACTGTCGCCAAGCGCGATAAAATAAGAAAAGCCCATCTCCCGCTGTTGCGCCCAGTCGAGAATCGTATTGGAGACGGCGGCGGATTGCGAAATAAAAGCGAGTTTTCCACGCTTGATCGGAACCGGAGAGAAACTGGCGTTAAGCCCTTGCCAGGGGGCGAGTAAACCCAAGCTGTTTGGGCCGAGTAGCCGCATTTTATAGCGTTGGGCACATGCCAGAAGTTCAGCGTGCTGCGCTGCGGGCGCCGACAAAATAATGCAGGTTTTACAGCCTTTTTCCCCCAGCGCCTCCAGCAACGCGATATTACGGCTGGCGTTGGTGCACAGAACGGCGAGCTCCGGTGTAAAAGGCAAACTGGCGACGTCGGGCCAGGCCAGGACGCCTAAGACGGCTTTCCATGCGGGCGTTACAGGTAATACCGGGCCATTAAAGCCTCCTGCCAGCAGGTTACGCATCATCAGGTAACCTGCGCGATTGGGCTTCATCGACGCCCCTAGCACCGCTATCGATTTTGGTCGCAGTAGTGCTTCCAGTCCTCTCTGACTCATGCCGGTCTCCCTTACGCAGAAGTGACCGAATGATTTTAAACGCTTTCTGCTGTTTCTGTTGTGACGCTTCCCTGATGTTGCGTTTTTCCTGCCAGATAGCGCGTTTTAAAGCGTGAGAAGTGATCGCCTAAATGGGTTGCCGCAGCCGTGTCGCCCGCCAGATCCAGCAGCGCTATTGCCACTTCGGCAGTGCAATACTGCCCTTCGGCATGAACTTCTCGCAGGTGATAGGCGGAAAGACGCGATAAATCAACGGAAATAACCGGCAGGTTATCGAGATAAGGGCTTTTACGGAACATTTTGCGCGCTTCCGGCCAGGTGCCGTCGAGCATGATAAACAGCGGCGGTTTTCCGGCTGGTGGCGTGAAAATGACCTCGCGCTCTTCCCCGGCATAGGAGGCGGGGAATACGACCATCGGCTGATAATCCGGGTTGTTAACCAGATCGAGCAGCGCCTGCGGCGGTTCGGTACGCGACCATTGAAAGGCCGTTGTTTCCGGCAGAATATCGGCAATCAGACGCCCCGTATTGCTGGGTTTCATTGGCTCGGTATCAAACATCACCAGACAAAAACGGCTTGTCGCCTGAGAAGGCGAGAGGGTATCGCACAGGCAGAGTTTCAACGGGAGCAGACAGCGCTGACAGCGACGAATGCGGTTTCCTCTGGCAAGAAAAGGACGCGTGGCGCGTGCGAGGCGTTCGGCGCGTAACTGGAGAACAGCGTTATCAGTCATGGAAGAATACAGTGAAAAACGCTATTGTCGCAGAGGTGAAAACGGGGCACAAGATGCGCCCCGTGGAGATTACAGCGATTCGTTCAGCCAGCTGTCGAATGGCGCTTTAGGAACCGCGCCATTTAACATGTCGATGACTTCGCCGTTCTTAAAGATCATGATGGTCGGGATGCTGCGGATACCGAAACGGGCGCTGAGTTCACGTTCCGCTTCTGTGTTAACTTTCACAAAACGCACCTTACCGCTGCGCTCTTCCGCGACATCTTCAAAAATCGGGGCAAAGTTACGGCATGGGCCGCACCACGGCGCCCAGAAATCGACCACCACAGGGAGATCGTCTTTCAGCAGCTTATCCAGCGTTTCACCGGTCGCATTAATCACCTCTCCATCGAACAGGTCGTGACCACAGCGTCCACATTTTGCCGCATCCTGAATACGATCATCGGGAATGCGGTTGATTGCCTGGCAGCTGGTACAAACGGTATTCATAACTAACCTCTGGATGAGTAGGGTAGACTTTTCCGGCAATCACGCCGATATGTTTCCAATATGTTACATATTATCGATGAGACTGTTTTAAACAACAATGTGTTTTATTCAATGAGTACAATAGTCATTAGCTTTTAAATGAAATAATGGCTAACCGGGTGCACATCGGGTAATCTTCGCGCTTCGCGCAGCGCTGGTGGAGAAAAGCATGAACGATGAATTAAAGAACAAAAGCGGCAAGGTCAAAGTGATGTATGTCCGCAGTGATGATGACTCTGATAAACGCACCCATAACCCGCGTACCGGGAAAGGGGGAGGTCGTCCAGGAAAGTCTCGTACTGACGGTGGCCGTCGCCCCGCCCGCGATGCTCGTGATGAAAGAAGCGGTCAGATTCGCGATCGTAAGCGTGAAGACTCACCGTGGCGTACCGTTTCCCGTGCGCCAGGCGATGACACGCCTGAGAAAGCCGATCACGGTGGAATCAGCGGTAAAAGTTTTATCGACCCTGAAGTTTTACGTCGTCAGCGTGCGGAAGAGACCCGTGTCTACGGCGAAAACGCCTGTCAGGCCCTGTTCCAGAGTCGCCCGGATGCGATTGTTCGCGCATGGTTCATTCAGAGCGTGACCCCTCGCTTTAAAGAAGCGTTACGCTGGATGGCGGCTAACCGCAAAGCGTACCACGTTGTGGATGAAGCTGAACTGGCGAAAGCCTCTGGAACTGAGCACCACGGCGGCGTTTGTTTCCTGATTAAAAAGCGTAACGGTACGACCGTTAAGCAGTGGGTAAGCCAGGCGGACGCGCAGGATTGCGTGCTGGCGCTGGAAGATGTGGCTAACCCGCACAACCTTGGCGGCATGATGCGTAGCTGTGCGCACTTTGGCGTAAAAGGCGTGGTGGTACAGGACGCGGCGCTTCTTGAATCCGGTGCGGCGATCCGTACGGCGGAAGGCGGCGCAGAGCATGTTCAGCCGATCACGGGCGACAGCATTGTGGATGTGCTGGATGATTTCCGTCAGGCGGGTTATACGATCGTCACCACGTCCAGCGATCAGGGCAAACCGTTGTTTAGTACGGCGCTGCCAGCGAAAATGGTGCTGGTGTTAGGGCGTGAGCTGGAGTCCCTGCCGGAAGCCGCGCGTGAACCTGGCGATCTGTGCGTGAAAATTGATGGCACCGGAAATGTTGAAAACCTCAACGTCTCTGTCGCAACCGGCGTATTGCTGGGCGAATGGTGGCGTCAGAATAAAGCATAATCAGGTGTAAGTGCCTGATGGCGCTGCGCTTATCAGGCCTACGGCAATGATTCGTAGGCCGGGTACTCGGCGTAAGCGCCTGATGGCGCTGCGCTTATCAGGCCTACGGTAATGATTCGTGGGCCGGGTACTCGGCATAAGCGCCTGATGGCGCTGCGCTTATCAGGCCTACGGTAATTATTCGTAGGCCGGGTACTCGGCGTAAGCGCCTGATGGCGCTGTGCTTATCAGGCCTATGGTAATGATTCGTAGGCCGGGTAAGGCGAAGCCGCCACCCGGCGCAAAGCAAAAACTTATTCGCTCTCTGCCGGTAATACCGGCATCCAGTCAATCGGCTTCTCGCCGTGCTGCTCCAGCCACTGATTCGCCAATACAAAATGGTTACAGCCAAAGAATCCCCGATGTGCCGACAACGGCGACGGATGCGGCGCTCTCAACACGTAATGGCGCTGGCGATCGATAATCGCCCCTTTCTTTTGTGCGTGCGAACCCCAGAGTAAAAAGACAACCCCTTCACGATGTTCGTTAACAAGGCTGATCACTTTGTCTGTAAAGGTTTCCCATCCCAAACTGGCGTGAGAATGCGCCTGGCCTGCGCGGACGGTCAGCACGGTATTTAATAACAATACCCCCTGACGCGCCCAGCTCTCCAGATACCCATGAGCAGGGCGGGTAAAGCCCGGTATGGACGTTTCCAGTTCTTTATACATGTTCAGCAGAGAAGGCGGTGTGGCAATACCCGGACGAACAGAAAACGCCAGACCATGCGCCTGCCCAGGGCCGTGATAAGGGTCTTGCCCCAGAATCACCACTTTGACATCACCGAGTTCAGTGAAGCGAAACGCGTTAAATACATCCTTCTGTGGAGGATAGACTGTCATTCCTGACTGACGTTCGCCCGCAACGGTATGGAGTGTGTTAACAAAATAGGGCTGCTGCTTCTCATCTGCCAGCACATCGTGCCAGGTTAAATCGGTGGCCATCTCGCTCTCCTGCGAATTTTTCAATTTGCATAGCTTAACTGCTTCTTTCTATGGTGCAAAATCGCGTGCGTCACAAACCCGGCTACCCCTTAAAGATAGTTGAAAATTTATGTAAAAAGTTTATGTGTGGACGTGGCGTAAGTTGATGTAAAACAATAAATTCCATGTAACACCCTCTTTGTGGTGTGGTTTTTATTGATTTAAATCAAAGAATCAAGGGTGTGTGAGGGGTATATATACACTCAAGCAACAATGGTTTTACCAATTGGCCGGGAACAGGCCGATCATAATCAAACACTTTTGCCGGGGAGGCATCACATGATTACAGGTATCCAGATTACTAAAGCCGCTAACGACGACCTGCTGAATTCTTTCTGGTTGCTGGACAGCGAAAAAGGCGAAGCTCGTTGCATCGCGGCGAAAGCCGGTTTTGCCGAAGATGAAGTGGTTGCAGTGAACAAACTGGGTGAAATCGAATACCGTGAAATTCCGATGGAAGTAAAACCGGAAGTTCGCGTTGAAGGCGGTCAGCACCTGAACGTTAACGTTCTGCGTCGCGAAACGCTGGAAGATGCCGTTAAGCACCCGGAAAAATATCCGCAGCTGACCATCCGTGTTTCTGGCTATGCCGTGCGTTTTAACTCCCTGACGCCGGAACAGCAGCGCGACGTTATCGCTCGTACCTTTACTGAAAGCCTGTAAGGCTGACTGATAACATAAAAACGCCGGGTTAGCCCCGGCGTTTTTTTTACTCTTCGTTGGACTGCTTCTGCGCGTCCGTACCCGTACCAGCAGGCTTGCGGCGTTTACCAATGTTTTTGGTATCACGGTGACGTTTCTTCACGCGCGGCTTCTCTTTTTCTTGTTTTTTCTTCTCAGCACGTTTAGCCAGCACTTTCTTGGACGGCTTGCCGGTCAGTTTTTCGCTTGGCGCACGAGTGGTTGGACGCAATTCATCAATGACGCGCGCTTTCAGCGTCTCTTCAATATAGCGACCCACTTTTCCCAGCAGCAGATGGTCATGCGCTTCTACCAGGGAAATCGCCGTTCCTTTACGCCCTGCACGTCCGGTACGGCCGATACGGTGCAGATAGGTATCGCTGCTGCGTGGCATATCGAAGTTAAAAACATGGCTTACATCAGGGATATCAATCCCGCGAGCGGCGACGTCGGTCGCGATCAGCACGTTCACGCGGCCATCGGTCAGACGTTTGATCGCTTCGTTACGCTTGCCCTGTACCATCTCGCCTTCGAGATAGCAGTTATTGATGCCTGCTTCGCGCAGCCAGCCTGCCAGCTCATGTACACGCTCACGTTTACGCACGAAGACGATAGAACGGGTGGCTTCAGGTTGTTTTAACAGGTGTACCAGCAAAGCCGTTTTGTGCTGGATGTCATCGGCACGGTAGTACCATTGATGAATCTTTTTGCGTTCGCGGGTAGACGGGGTCGCTGAGACCTCGACCGGATCTTCCAGCAGACGTTCAGCAAAATCGTTAATCGCGCCGCCTTCCAGCGTAGCGGAGAACAGCATGGTCTGTTTGCGCCAGCGGGTTTCACCTGCGATATGCTCGATATCCTGGGCGAAGCCCATGTCCAGCATACGGTCGGCTTCATCAAGAATCAGCGTTTCAACCGCGCGGCAGTCAAAGTTTTCTTCTTTAATATATTGCAGCAGGCGACCCGTGGTGGCGACCACAATATCCTGGTTCTCGCTGAACACCTCGGCATGGTTCATATAAGCCACGCCGCCGGTGATTGTCGCAATATCCAGATGGGTGTGTTTCGCCAGTTCACGGGCGTGATCGGCAACCTGCATCGCCAGTTCGCGGGTCGGCGTAAGGATCAGAATACGCGGCGGACCGGATTTTTTACGCGGGAAGTCGAGCAGGTGCTGCAACGCTGGCAGCAGGTATGCCGCCGTTTTACCGGTGCCTGTCGGCGCAGAACCGAGTACATCACGCCCATCGAGCGCAGGCGGAATGGCGGCAGCCTGAATGGCGGTCGGGCGAGTAAAGCCTTTATCCTGGAGGGCATCCAGCAGGCTTTCATCGAGTTCAAGTTCGGAAAAAGTCGTTACAGTCATGTTCTACCTCTGTGTGGGGCGCTGATTATAGACGTTACGGCTGCAATCTTCATCTGTTTGTATGGATATCGCTTCTCAGGTATTGTTTTCACCCTACGCTATTGCCGTTTTTCCAGGAAGGTTGTTCTTTCATGTCCCAGTCTACATCCACACTTCGTCGTAATGGATTTACCTTTAAGCAGTTTTTTGTGGCGCACGATCGCTGCGCGATGAAAGTCGGTACTGATGGTATTTTATTGGGAGCATGGGCACCAGTCGCAGGCGTAACGCGGATCCTTGATATTGGTACCGGCAGTGGTCTGCTGGCGCTGATGCTGGCGCAGCGTACCGACGAAAGCGTCACCATTGATGCCGTTGAACTGGACAGCGAAGCGGCGACGCAGGCGCAGGAGAATATCGCCCACTCACCGTGGCCGCAGCGGATAACGGTGCATACGGAAGATGTCCGGCAGTGGGTGCCGCGCCAGACCGCGCGCTTTGATCTTATCATCAGCAACCCGCCTTATTATGAACAAGGGGTGGAATGCGCAACGCCGCAGCGAGAGCAGGCGCGTTATACCACCACGCTCAATCACGAAGCGTTACTTACCACCGCGGCTGAATGTATTACGGAAGAGGGATTCTTCTGCGTGGTGCTGCCGGAACAGACTGGCAACATCTTCACGCAGCAGGCGTTAAGCATGGGCTGGCATTTGCGTTTACGTACCGACGTAGCCGAAACGGAGTCGCGATTGCCTCATCGGGTACTGTTGGCATTTTCCCCGCGAACGGGGGAATGCTTTAGCGATCGCCTGGTGATTCGTGGGCCAGACCAGCTTTACTCTGAAGGGTACACGGCGCTGACCCAGGCGTTTTATTTGTTCATGTAAGCGTTGAGCGGCGAAAGCACCGACGGGCCGGATTCCGGCAGCAATGCGGGGTAATCCAGCGTATAGTGCAGGCCACGGCTCTCTTTACGCATCATCGCGCAGCGCACAATCAGTTCCGCGACCTGCACCAGGTTGCGCAGCTCCAGCAGATTATTCGATACGCGGAAGTTAGCGTAATATTCGTCGATTTCCTGTTGCAGCATCGTAATGCGTCGCAGGGCGCGCTCCAGACGTTTGGTGGTGCGCACAATGCCGACATAGTCCCACATAAACAGACGTAGCTCATGCCAGTTATGCTGGATCACGACCAGCTCATCCGGGTTTTCAACGCGACTTTCATCCCAGGCCGGAAGCGTACTAACGCTACGGGCATACGGCATACGTCTGTCGATATCCTCTGCCGCTGACCAGCCATACACCAGGCACTCCAACAGAGAATTGGACGCCATGCGATTCGCGCCGTGCAGGCCGGTATAGCTTACTTCGCCAATGGCATACAGGCCGTCCACATCGGTTCGTCCAAAATCGTCGACCATCACGCCGCCGCAGGTGTAGTGGGCGGCAGGTACGACCGGCACCGGCTCTTTAGTTAGATCGATTCCCAATCCCAGCAATTTTTCATAAATCATTGGGAAGTGCTGACGCACAAACGCTTCCGGTTTATGGCTGATGTCGAGGAACATGCAGTCTGCGCCGAGACGCTTCATTTCGTGGTCAATGGCGCGGGCGACGATATCGCGCGGAGCCAGTTCGCCACGCTCATCAAAATCAGGCATAAAGCGCGTGCCGTCCGGGCGCTTGAGATGTGCCCCTTCGCCACGCAGCGCTTCCGTCAGCAGAAAGTTTCGTGCCTGAGGATGGTACAGCGCGGTAGGATGGAACTGATTAAATTCAAGATTCGCGACGCGGCACCCGGCGCGCCAGGCCATCGCGATACCGTCGCCGGAAGAGATATCCGGGTTGGTGGTGTACTGATACACTTTCGATGCCCCGCCTGTCGCCAGAACGACTGACTTCGCGTGACATGTTTCGACCGACTCTTTATTCCGATTCCAGATCCAGGCGCCGACGACGCGGCGTGTTCCTGGCAGGCCGATTTTATCGGAGATGATCAGATCGACGGCGTTACTCCGCTCCAGTACGCGAATATTCGGATGGTTCTGCGCCTTGCTGACCAGGGTAGTTTCCACTTCTTTGCCGGTGGCGTCAGCCGCATGCAGGATACGGCGATGGCTATGGCCGCCTTCACGGGTCAGATGGTAGCTCTCTTCCCCGTTCGGTTGCACCTGGGTGTCAAATAATACCCCCTGATCGATAAGCCACTGTACGCAAGAGCGGGCATTGCTGGCGACAAACTCCACCGCGTGGCGATCGCAAATACCGGCCCCGGCGATCAGCGTATCTTCAACATGCGAATCGATACTGTCCGTCTCGTCGAAAACGGCGGCAATGCCACCCTGAGCATAAAACGTTGAGCCTTCGCTCACCGGGCCTTTACTCAGGACAATCACCTGATGTTTTTCAGCCAGGCGCAGCGCCAGAGAGAGTCCGGCAGCACCGCTGCCAATAATCAGCACGTCACAGGAAAGTTCAGGAGTCGTAGTCATAGTGTTTGTTTAATTTACTAAACAGTATTTGGGCAGCATAGCACCATACTGCGCGATACAGCACGTTTTATTTTTGAATGTGTTGCAATGGCTAAACATTAAAGGAAAATTCAAGGGGAAGTAAAACAAAGAAAATATTTTGCGAAGCAGGCCGTTAGCGCCAGATTATGTGATGAAATAAAGTGGCTGTTGGGTTACTCTTCAAGCGGCTAAAAGGGCATTTCTATACAGATAGTGCGTTGTTCAGACTCTGTAGACTTATAATGAGAGATAATGATCTGTCTACAACATGACAAACAAAAACAGATGCGTAACGGAACTTTACGAAAAAGAGACACTCTAAGCTGTTGCTTGCTCATAGTGCAGTTTATGGAGTGGCGTTTCGAGAGCGCGTGGAAATTTGGTTTGGGGAGACTTTACCTCGGATGAGCGAGCAGTTAACGGACCAGGTCCTGGTTGAACGGGTCCAGAAGGGAGATCAGAAAGCCTTTAACTTACTGGTAGTGCGCTACCAGCATAAAGTGGCGAGCCTGGTTTCCCGCTATGTACCGTCGGGCGATGTTCCCGATGTGGTGCAAGAGTCATTTATTAAGGCCTATCGCGCGCTGGATTCTTTCCGGGGGGATAGCGCTTTTTATACCTGGTTGTACCGTATTGCCGTCAATACGGCGAAGAATTACCTGGTTGCTCAGGGACGCAGGCCGCCTTCCAGCGATGTTGATGCGATTGACGCAGAAAACTTCGAAAGTGGCGGCGCATTGAAAGAAATTTCGAACCCTGAGAACTTAATGTTGTCAGAAGAGCTGAGACAGATAGTTTTCCGAACTATTGAGTCCCTCCCCGAGGATTTACGCATGGCAATAACCTTGCGGGAGCTGGATGGCCTGAGCTATGAAGAGATAGCCGCTATCATGGATTGTCCGGTGGGTACGGTGCGTTCACGTATCTTCCGTGCGCGGGAAGCTATTGATAATAAAGTTCAACCGCTTATCAGGCGTTGACGATAGCGGGATACTGGAAAAGGTATTAGGCATGCAGAAAGAAAAACTTTCCGCTTTAATGGATGGCGAAACGCTGGACAGTGAGCTGCTGAAAGAACTGGCTCACGACCCGGAAATGCAAAAAACATGGGAGAGTTATCACCTGATCCGCGATTCCATGCGGGGTGATACCGCTGACGTTCTCCATTTCGATATTTCCGCCCGCGTAATGGCCGCCATCGAAAATGAGCCGGTACGCCAGACGGCGCCGCTGATTCCTGAGGCCCAGCCCGCACCGCACCAGTGGCAGAAAATGCCATTCTGGCAGAAAATGCGTCCGTGGGCGGCGCAGCTCACTCAAATGGGTGTGGCTGCATGCGTATCACTTGCAGTTATTGTTGGCGTCCAGCACTATAATGGACAATCTGAAACGTCCCAGCAGCCCGAAACGCCGGTATTCAATACATTACCGATGATGGGCAAAGCCAGTCCGGTGAGCCTGGGAGTACCTTCTGACTCGACGGCTAACGGCGGTCAGCAACAGCAGGTGCAGGAGCAGCGTCGTCGCATTAATGCCATGTTGCAGGATTACGAACTGCAACGCCGACTGCACTCCGAACAGCTTCAGTTTGAGCAGGCGCAAACACAGCAAGCCGCTGTACAGGTGCCAGGAATTCAAACTTTAGGAACGCAATCGCAGTAATGAAGCAACTTTGGTTTGCCATGTCACTTGTGGCGGGTAGCCTGTTCTTCTCTGTTAACGCCTCGGCCAATACTGCGTCCGGGGCGTTATTGCAGCAGATGAATCTGGCCAGCCAGTCACTGAATTACGAGCTGTCATTCGTCAGCATCAATAAACAAGGCGTTGAGTCTCTGCGTTATCGACATGCACGCCTGGACAATCGTCCTCTTGCACAACTGTTGCAAATGGATGGCCCGCGCCGGGAAGTGGTGCAGCGTGGTAACGAAATCAGCTACTTCGAACCTGGGCTCGAACCGTTCACCCTGAACGGCGACTATATTGTCGATTCTCTGCCGTCCCTTATCTATGCCGACTTTAAACGTCTTTCTCCCTGGTATGACTTTATTTCCGTAGGCCGCACCCGCATTGCCGACAGGCTGTGTGAAGTCATTCGTGTTGTCGCGCGCGACGGCACCCGTTACAGCTATATCGTATGGCTGGATACCGAAACAAAGCTGCCGATGCGGGTGGATCTCCTTGACCGGGATGGGGAAACGCTGGAGCAGTTCCGCGTGATTTCCTTCGCCGTGAATCAGGACGTCGGTAATAGCATGCAGATGCTGGCAAAAGCGAATTTGCCGCCATTGCTTTCTGTTCCTGTGGGGGAAAAGGCGAAGTTCAACTGGAGCCCGACGTGGTTGCCGCAAGGGTTTAGCGAAGTCTCCAGCAGCCGACGCCCGCTGCCTACAATGGATAATCTGCCTATCGAGTCACGCCTCTATTCTGACGGCCTGTTCAGTTTCTCTGTGAACGTGAATCGTGCGACGCAGAACAGCACCGATCAGATGCTGCGAACCGGGCGCAGAACGGTCAGCACCAGCGTGCGTGAAAACGCTGAAATTACGATTGTCGGCGAACTTCCGCCGCAAACCGCGAAACGCATTGCGGACAATATTAAGTTCGGGGCGGCACAATGATTAAAGAGTGGGCGACCGTTGTCTCCTGGCAAAATGGCCAGGCACTGGTGAGCTGCGACGTCAAAGCATCGTGCAGCAGTTGCGCCTCACGGGCCGGATGCGGCAGTCGTGTGCTGAATAAACTCGGGCCGCAAACCACACATACTATTGTGGTGCCAAGTGCTGAACCGCTGGCGCCTGGTCAAAAAGTGGAACTGGGCATTGCCGAAGGCAGCCTGCTGGGGTCAGCAATGCTGGTTTACCTGTCGCCGCTGGTTGGGCTGTTTATCTTCGCGGCGTTGTTCCAGGTACTGTTTGGTTCTGATATTGCCGCGTTGAGCGGCGCGGTGCTGGGCGGCGTCGGGGGGGTTCTGATTGCGCGCGGCTACTCGCGTAAACTGGCTGAACGCGAGGCCTGGCAGCCGGTCATTCTTAACGTTGCTCTTCCTCCTGGTCTGGTTCGCGTTGAAACATCATCTTCCGAAACGAACCCGTGATATTTTTGCCGGATGGCGGCTTCGCCTGATCCGGCCTGGGAACGATAAGCAGACTCTCCAGGCCCGATAAGCTCGTGCTATCGGGCATCATGCTTCCCTTACGACGTTTTACATTAGAAAAGCGATGCCGTTTCCGGTTCCCGCTATCCTTGCTGTATGAACATTTCCTCGCCTCAGTGTTGTAGTGTAGAATGCGGCGTTTCAGTTAAACAGACGTTAAGCTCAGAACAGCGACTTCTAAGAGCCTGCTCAGGCAGGCGTAAGGCACAATAATTACTCTATATGAAGAACATACGTAACTTTTCGATCATTGCTCACATCGACCACGGTAAATCGACGCTGTCTGACCGCATTATCCAGATCTGCGGTGGCCTGTCTGACCGTGAAATGGAAGCGCAGGTTCTCGACTCAATGGATCTTGAGCGTGAGCGCGGTATTACTATCAAAGCGCAAAGCGTGACGCTGGATTACAAAGCGGCTGATGGTGAAACCTATCAACTGAACTTTATCGACACCCCAGGCCACGTTGACTTCTCATATGAAGTTTCCCGCTCACTGGCGGCGTGTGAAGGCGCACTGCTGGTGGTTGACGCCGGGCAGGGCGTCGAAGCGCAAACGCTGGCGAACTGCTATACCGCGATGGAAATGGATCTCGAAGTGGTGCCGGTTCTGAACAAGATTGACCTGCCAGCCGCCGATCCTGAGCGTGTGGCTGAAGAGATCGAAGATATTGTTGGCATTGATGCGACCGATGCCGTTCGCTGCTCGGCAAAAACCGGCGTAGGCGTACAGGATGTGCTGGAACGCCTGGTGCGCGATATCCCGCCGCCGGAAGGCGATCCGGAAGGCCCGCTGCAAGCGCTGATTATCGACTCCTGGTTCGATAACTACCTCGGCGTAGTGTCGCTGGTGCGTATTAAAAACGGCACCATGCGTAAAGGCGACAAAGTCAAAGTGATGAGCACCGGGCAGGTTTATAACGCTGACCGTCTGGGGATCTTCACGCCGAAGCAGATTGACCGTACCGAACTGAAGTGCGGCGAGGTAGGCTGGCTGGTTTGCGCAATTAAAGACATTCATGGCGCCCCGGTTGGCGATACATTAACGCTGGCGCGTAACCCGGCAGAGAAAGCGCTGCCGGGCTTCAAAAAAGTGAAGCCGCAGGTATACGCCGGTCTGTTCCCGGTGAGTTCTGATGACTATGAGAACTTCAGGGATGCGCTCGGCAAGCTGAGCCTGAACGACGCCTCTCTGTTCTACGAGCCGGAAAGTTCAACCGCGCTGGGCTTCGGCTTCCGCTGTGGCTTCCTGGGTCTGCTGCACATGGAGATCATTCAGGAGCGTCTGGAACGTGAATACGATCTGGACCTGATCACCACCGCGCCGACCGTTGTGTACGAAGTGGAAACCACGGCGAAAGAAATTATCTATGTCGATAGCCCGTCCAAGCTGCCGCCGCTGAATAACATCTATGAACTGCGCGAGCCGATTGCCGAGTGTCACATGCTGCTGCCTCAGGCATACCTGGGCAACGTCATTACGCTGTGTGTCGAGAAGCGCGGCGTCCAGACCAACATGGTGTACCACGGTAACCAGGTGGCGCTGACTTATGAAATCCCGATGGCGGAAGTGGTGCTCGATTTCTTCGACCGCCTGAAATCAACGTCTCGTGGTTATGCGTCGCTGGATTATAACTTCAAGCGCTTCCAGGCGTCCGACATGGTGCGCGTCGACGTGCTGATCAACAACGAACGTGTCGATGCGCTGGCGCTGATCACTCACCGTGGTAATTCGCAGAGCCGTGGTCGTGAGCTGGTGGAGAAGATGAAAGAGCTGATCCCTCGTCAGCAGTTCGACATTGCGATTCAGGCGGCGATTGGCACGCATATTATTGCGCGTTCTACCGTGAAGCAGTTGCGTAAAAACGTTCTGGCCAAGTGTTACGGCGGTGATATCAGCCGTAAGAAAAAGCTGCTACAGAAACAGAAAGAAGGTAAGAAGCGAATGAAGCAGATCGGTAACGTCGAACTGCCTCAGGAAGCGTTCCTCGCCATTCTGCATGTCGGTAAAGACAGCAAATAATCCTAAGGAGTTGGCATGGCGAATATGTTTGCCCTGATTCTGGTGATTGCCACACTGGTGACGGGCATTTTATGGTGCGTTGATAAATTTATCTTCGCGCCAAAACGTCGGGAACGTCAGGCAGCGGCACAGGCCGCTGCGGGTGATTCACTGGATAAAGCCACGTTGAAAAAAGTGGCGCCTAAGCCGGGCTGGCTGGAAACAGGGGCTTCGGTTTTTCCGGTACTGGCGATTGTGCTGGTGGTGCGTTCATTTATTTATGAACCTTTCCAGATCCCGTCGGGTTCGATGATGCCGACGCTGTTAATCGGTGACTTTATTCTGGTGGAGAAATTCGCCTATGGAATTAAAGATCCGATTTACCAGAAAACGTTGATTGAAACGGGTCATCCGAAACGCGGTGATATCGTGGTCTTTAAATACCCGGAAGATCCGCGCCTGGACTACATTAAACGCGCTGTCGGCCTGCCGGGTGACAAAGTGACGTACGATCCGGTAGCCAAAGAGGTTACTGTACAGCCAGGGTGCCGTTCCGGTCAGGCATGTGAAAACGCGCTGCCGGTGACTTACTCCGACGTTCAGCCCAGCGATTTCGTGCAGACCTTTGCCCGCCGTAATGGGGGAGAAGCCAGCAGTGGGTTCTTCGAAGTGCCGTTAAACGAAACGAAAGATAACGGCATTCGTCTGGCGGAGCGTAAAGAGACGCTGGGAGACGTAACCCACCGTATTCTGACCGTACCGATCGCGCAGGATCAGGCGGGGATGTATTACCGTCAGCCGGGGCAGCAACTGGCGACCTGGATCGTACCGCCAGGACAATACTTCATGATGGGTGATAACCGCGATAACAGCGCGGACAGCCGTTACTGGGGATTTGTACCGGAAGCGAATCTGGTTGGTAAAGCGACCGCGATCTGGATGAGTTTCGACAAACAGGAAGGTGAATGGCCGACCGGCGTACGCTTAAGCCGTATTGGTGGGATCCATTAATTTCTGATAATCGTTCATGTTGTCGTCATTGCGGCGACAACATGAATTATTTATTGGATAAATCTCCGCAGACTAACGACATCCCCTGTCGTTGTGTATAGAATATTCCCCCGAAGTTTTAGGTTGGCGCCGTCAGGTTGCCACGGCACACTAAACAGCGTTGGTTTCCTCAGGTCTGTTTCGTGTGCTGAATTGTTGACGCATTCATTTATTGGTATCGCATGAACCCCATCGTAATTAATCGGCTTCAACGGAAGCTGGGCTACACTTTTACTCATCAGGAGCTGTTGCAGCAGGCATTAACCCACCGCAGCGCCAGCAGTAAACACAATGAGCGTTTAGAATTTTTAGGCGACTCGATTTTGAGCTTTGTTATCGCCAACGCGCTTTATCACCGCTTCCCGCGTGTGGACGAAGGTGATATGAGCCGTATGCGCGCCACGCTGGTGCGCGGCAATACGCTGGCGGAATTGGCCCGTGAATTTGATCTGGGTGAATGCCTACGTTTAGGGCCAGGTGAACTGAAAAGCGGCGGCTACCGTCGTGAATCTATTCTGGCGGATACCGTAGAAGCGTTAATCGGCGGCGTTTTTCTCGACAGCGATATTCAAACCGTCGAGAAGTTGATCCTTAACTGGTATCAAACGCGCCTGAATGAAATCAGCCCGGGCGATAAACAAAAAGATCCGAAAACGCGTTTGCAGGAATATTTGCAGGGTCGTCATCTCCCGCTGCCGTCTTATCTGGTGGTGCAGGTGCGCGGCGAAGCACACGATCAGGAATTTACTATCCACTGCCAGGTCAGCGGCCTGAGTGAACCGGTGGTTGGCACGGGTTCGAGCCGTCGTAAGGCGGAGCAGGCTGCCGCCGAACAGGCGCTGAAAAAACTGGAGCTGGAATGAGCGAAGATAAAAGCTATTGCGGATTTATTGCCATCGTCGGACGTCCGAACGTAGGCAAATCCACCCTGTTGAACAAGCTGCTCGGACAGAAGATCTCGATCACGTCCCGTAAAGCACAGACCACGCGTCACCGTATCGTCGGTATCCATACCGAAGGGGCGTACCAGGCTATCTATGTTGATACGCCGGGGCTGCACATGGAAGAAAAACGCGCCATCAACCGCCTGATGAACAAGGCGGCAAGCAGCTCGATTGGCGACGTTGAGCTGGTCATTTTTGTCGTGGAAGGCACCCGCTGGACGCCGGACGACGAGATGGTGCTGAATAAACTGCGCGATGGTAAAGCGCCGGTCATTCTGGCCGTTAACAAAGTGGATAACGTACAGGAAAAGGCCGATCTGCTGCCGCACCTGCAATTCCTGGCAAGCCAGATGAACTTCCTCGATATCGTGCCTGTTTCTGCGGAAACTGGCATGAACGTGGATACCATCGCTGGTATCGTGCGTAAACACCTGCCGGAAGCGACTCATCACTTCCCGGAAGATTACATCACCGATCGTTCACAGCGCTTTATGGCGTCTGAAATCATCCGTGAAAAACTGATGCGTTTCCTCGGTGCCGAACTGCCGTATTCCGTGACCGTTGAGATTGAACGTTTCGTTTCTAACGAACGCGGCGGTTATGATATTAACGGCCTGATCCTCGTTGAGCGCGAAGGGCAGAAGAAGATGGTCATTGGCAACAAAGGAGCCAAAATCAAGACCATCGGTATCGAAGCGCGAAAAGACATGCAGGAAATGTTTGAAGCGCCGGTACACCTGGAACTGTGGGTGAAAGTGAAATCCGGCTGGGCCGATGATGAGCGTGCGCTGCGCAGTCTCGGTTATGTAGACGACCTCTGAGTTAGCACTACGTGGAAGGCTGGCAGAGAGCTTTCGTCCTGCATAGTCGCCCCTGGAGCGAAACCAGCCTGATGCTGGACGTCTTCACGGAAGAGTCGGGGCGCGTGCGTCTGGTTGCCAAAGGCGCACGCTCTAAACGTTCCAGTCTGAAAGGCGCATTACAACCTTTTACGCCACTGTTGCTCCGCTTTGGCGGGCGCGGCGAGGTGAAAACCTTACGCAGCGCTGAAGCGGTCTCTCTGGCGCTCCCCTTAAGCGGCATCACGCTTTATAGCGGTTTGTACATCAACGAACTGCTTTCCCGCGTTCTGGAATACGAAACGCGCTTCTCTGAACTCTTTTTTGATTACCTGAACTGTATTCAGTCGCTGGCTGGCGCGACCGGTTCGCCCGAACCTGCGCTTCGCCGTTTCGAACTCGCCCTGCTGGGGCATCTGGGCTACGGCGTGGATTTTCTGCATTGCGCAGGGAGCGGCGAGACGGTCGATGACACCATGACCTACCGCTATCGCGAAGAGAAGGGATTCATGGCCAGCGTGGTCATTGATAACAGCACCTTTACCGGGCGGCATCTGAAAGCGCTGGATGCACGAGAATTTCCTGATGTTGATACGTTGCGCGCGGCGAAACGCTTTACCCGCATGGCGCTAAAGCCGTATCTTGGTGGTAAGCCGTTAAAAAGCCGGGAACTGTTTCGACAATTTATGCCGAAACGGCCAGGGCGGGCAGAAAATACGAATAATGATTAACGAGGATTGTCATGGCTGAATTACTGTTAGGCGTCAACATTGACCATATTGCCACTTTACGTAATGCGCGTGGTACTGCTTACCCGGACCCGGTACAGGCGGCGTTTATCGCCGAGCAGGCGGGGGCGGATGGTATAACCGTACACCTGCGCGAGGATCGTCGCCATATTACCGACCGTGATGTACGCATTTTGCGCCAGACGCTGGATACGCGTATGAATCTGGAAATGGCGGTGACTGAAGAGATGCTGGCGATTGCCGTTGAGACGAAGCCGCATTTTTGCTGCCTGGTGCCGGAAAAACGTCAGGAAGTGACCACCGAAGGCGGGCTGGACGTCGCGGGTCAGCGTGACAAAATGCGTGATGCCTGCAAACGGCTGGCAGATGCAGGTATTCTGGTATCGCTGTTCATTGATGCCGATGAAGAACAGATAAAAGCCGCTGCGGACGTTGGCGCACCGTACATTGAAATCCATACCGGCTGTTATGCGGATGCTAAAACGGATGCTGAGCAAGCGCAGGAACTGGCGCGCATCGCCAAAGCGGCGACGTTTGCGGCAAGCCTGGGGCTGAAAGTGAACGCCGGTCATGGCCTGACCTATCACAATGTGCAGGCCATTGCCGCGCTGCCGGAAATGCATGAACTGAACATCGGTCATGCCATTATTGGGCGGGCGGTCATGAGCGGCCTGAAAGAGGCGGTCTCCGAGATGAAACGCCTGATGCTGGAAGCGCGCGGCTAATGGCGATTCTGGGGTTAGGCACGGATATTGTGGAGATCGCCCGCATTGAGGCGGTGATCTCCCGTTCTGGAGAGCGCCTGGCAAGACGCGTGCTTAGCGACAACGAATGGGCTATCTGGGAGATGCATCAGCAACCGGTGCGTTTTCTCGCCAAGCGTTTCGCGGTAAAAGAGGCGGCGGCAAAAGCGTTCGGCACCGGCATTCGCAATGGGCTGGCGTTCAATCAGTTTGAAGTGTTTAACGATGAGCTGGGTAAACCGCGTTTGCGTTTGTGGGGCGAGGCGTTGAAACTGGCGGAGAGGCTGGGCGTGGCGCATATGCATGTGACATTAGCGGATGAACGTCATTACGCCTGTGCGACGGTGATCATCGAAAGCTAGATTCGGACTTTGTAGGCCGGATAAGGCGTTTACGCCGCCATCCGGCCTGGCGTCATCCCATCAGGGAGGGTTACAGCTTATCCGCGTGATGCATCAGAACAAACTTATCCCACAGCTGTTCTTCCGTTTCGACATGCGCCGGGTCTTTGAGAATGGTATTGGGGATCGGGCACACCTTCTGGCAGGTCGGCGTTTCGTAATGGCCCACGCATTCGGTGCATTTGTCGCTGTTAATCTCGTAAATGCTGTCGCCCATTGAAATCGCCTCATTCGGGCATTCAGGCTCGCACATATCGCAATTGATACACTTTTTAGTGATTAACAGGGCCATCAGGAAACTCTCAAAACATCACAAACCGGGCGGGCATTATACGCGCATTCTTTGCTCAGACCAGTTTTTTTACCAGGGCCTCACTGTGGCGAATACGCTCCGGCGCGCGCCCCAAATCCTGCTGTACCAGCGCCATAAAGAGCAAATCCGTCAACATCGTCTGCGCATGCGTAGAGGATATTGCGGCGCTGCGCGTGGCCTGCTCTTCGGCGATCGTATACAGGCAACGGGTGGCGCGTTGTTGCAGGGCATTCGGTGTAAAGCCGGTGATCGCCAGAACCTTTCCTCCCACCCGCAACGTTTCATCCGCCGCCATATTCAACTCTCTGCGCTCGCCGCTATAGGAGATAGCCAGCAGGAGATCGTCCGGCGCCAGCGCCTGCACGGTGGCTAACAGCGCATGCATATCGTGTTCGGCGACGACATTGAATCCTATCTTCATCAGCTTCCAGGCGAAGTTCTGCGCCACCAGGCCCGATGTGCCAATACCGGTTATGACAACACGCCGGGCATTGCGCAGCATCATGACGCTTTCGAACAATTTCTCTTCGCTGTTAACATCGAGCGTTGCGTGCATTGCGGCGACATTTTCCTCGATCAATTTTTCGCCGACAAGCCGCATCGGATCGTCGCCCCGGATCTGATTATGTACCGGAATAGAGTGAGGATTTGGATTGCTGGCCAGCGCTTCGCTGATCGCCAGCTTCAGTGCCGGAAAGCCTTTAAAGCCCAGTTTCTGCGCGAATTTCACCACGCTGGACTGACTGACGCCCGCCTCAACGGCAAGCTGTTGTGAGCTGAGATGCCGTGTATCATCCGGCTGAGCAAGAATATAATCAGCAAGCTTTTTATCGCTTTGTGCGAGGTCCGGATAACGCTGACGTATACGAATCAAACAGTTCATGAGGACTCCTGGCGAAAAACATGACGGGGATCATAAAAAGATTTTCCCTCGCCCGAAAGAATATAATATTCCATTATTATAGTTATTATGAATTAAAAATTCCTAAGGAACAAAAATGAATCTCGGCTCGTTAGTTTCAGAAACCCGCAATCCACAGACTATGGATCTTGACGCACTCCCTACGCTTGAGCTGGTTCATCGTTTTAATCAACAGGATACGCTTGTAGCGCAAGCAGTAAAAGAGACGCTGCCAGACGTTGCCCGTGCGGTAGATGCCGCCGCCGACGCCTTAAAGGCGGGAGGGCGCATTATTTATATGGGCGCAGGCACCAGCGGACGCCTTGGCGTTCTGGACGCCTCCGAATGCCCACCAACGTTTGGCGTACCGCACGGGCTGGTGATCGGGCTGATTGCCGGCGGGCCCGGCGCGCTGCTGAAAGCGGTGGAAGGCGCGGAAGACAGTCAGCAGTTAGGGGAGGACGATCTCCTGGCGCTTAACGTGACCGCGCAGGATCTGGTTGTCGGGCTGGCGGCGTCCGGTCGTACGCCGTACGTCATTGGCGGGTTGAAATACGCGCGTCAGGTGGGCTGTGTCACGGTGGCTATCTCCTGTAATCCCGATTCTCCCATCTCGCGTGAGGCTGACATCGCCATTTCGCCGGTCGTTGGGCCGGAGGCGCTAACCGGTTCGACGCGACTGAAATCCGGTACTGCGCAAAAACTGGTGCTCAATATGATCTCCACCGGGGCGATGGTGAAGTTCGGCAAGGTGTACCAGAACCTGATGGTGGACATGAAAGCCACCAACGTTAAGCTCGTCGACAGAGCGTGCCGGATGGTGGTTGAGGCTACCGGGATTACGCGTGAAGAGGCCGAAGCGCTGCTTAAGCAGACAGATTTCGAGGTTAAGCCGGCCATTCTGATGGCGCTTACCGGGCTGAATGCCGAAGACGCAAGGGCGAAATTGTCCGCTCACCAGGGATTTCTACGGGCGGCGTTAGAACGCTAACGTTACCGGAAAATTGAGGTTCTATCTGTTAGTCTATTTGGTAACGATTATCGCCGGGTTTCGGTTGACCCGGCTATTGGGCTTCAACAATCCAGAGGAGTAGGGTTTGGTTAATCACGAGCGTCGTGTCGTATTTTTTGATTTGGACGGTACGTTGCACCAGCAGGATATGTTTGGCAGTTTCCTGCGTTATCTGTTGCGTCGCCAGCCGCTGAATGCGTTGCTCGTGCTGCCGTTATTGCCGGTTATTGGGATTGGCTTGTTGATTAAAGGTCGGGCGGCGCGTTGGCCGATGAGCCTGCTGTTATGGGGTTGTACCTTCGGTCACAGTGAAGCGCGGCTCAAGGCGCATCAGGCGGATTTCGTTCGCTGGTTTCGCGATAACGTCACGGCGTTTCCGGTTGTTCAGGAGCGCCTGACGACCTATCTGTTAAGCTCTGACGCTGATATCTGGCTGATTACCGGCTCTCCGCAATCGCTGGTGGAACAGGTCTATTTCGATACGCTCTGGCTGCCGCGCGTGAACCTGATCGCCAGCCAGATGCGGCGTGGCTACGGCGGCTGGCTGCTGACTATGCGCTGTCTGGGGCACGAGAAGGTTGCCCAACTGGAACGCCAGATTGGTGCGCCGTTACGTCTGTACAGCGGCTACAGCGACAGTAAGCAGGATAACCCGCTTCTCTATTTTTGCCAGCATCGCTGGCGCGTCACGCCGCGAGGGGAGCTCCAGCAACTCGAATAGAGTTAACGATAGCGCCCATGTATAATGCGCCCGCTTTTATTACCGGAGTGTCTCCTTTGTCTGATGTTGAATTTAGCCACGAATACTGGATGCGTCATGCGTTGACGCTGGCAAAACGCGCCTGGGATGAGCGTGAAGTGCCGGTTGGCGCGGTATTGGTGCATAACAATCGCGTCATTGGCGAAGGCTGGAACCGTCCGATAGGTCATCATGATCCCACTGCGCACGCTGAAATCATGGCGCTACGTCAGGGCGGGCTGGTGCTTCAGAACTACCGTTTGCTGGATACCACGCTTTACGTGACGCTGGAGCCGTGCGTGATGTGCGCGGGAGCAATGGTACACAGCCGTATTGGTCGGGTGGTATTTGGCGCTCGCGACGCGAAAACCGGCGCGGCAGGGTCGCTGATGGACGTATTGCATCATCCGGGCATGAACCACCGCGTAGAGATCACCGAAGGTGTGTTACGCGATGAGTGCGCAGCGCTGCTCAGTGATTTCTTCCGCATGCGTCGCCAGGAGATCAAAGCGCTAAAAAATCTTCGCAAGAATCGTTGTAGGGCGGCCACGCGAAAGCGTCCAGCCCTGTGAGATTAGTTTTCGTCTTTCTTCTTCAGTGAAAACGGCAAAGAAGGAGAGTGTGACAGGTAGTTCGATGACGGCTGCGATAAGAAAGAAGAGAAAGGAAATGTCTCCGTGTCAAACTCGGTCGGAGACACTGCCGGGTAATCCTGCGCCAGCTTTATCGCTTCTGCCGTCTGCTTCTCTTTTTCTTGCAGATAGCCGACCAGGCTAATCTGATACTTCCGAATATTTTCCACATAAGCGTAGGCTTCATGCCCGCGCGCATAGCCGTACGTCAGCTTGCTGTAATATTGTTTCTGGCTGAGCAGCGGCAGCCGTTGTTTTACATCGGCCCAGCTATCCGGGTTGCCCCTGGTCTTGACCGTCAACGCACGGGCGTCAAGCATATGCGCATAGCCCATGTTATAGGCGGCGAGCGCAAACCAGATACGCTCCTCTTCCGGCACGGTTTCAGGCACTTTGCCCATCATATCCTGGATATAACGCACACCGCCGCTGATGCTCTGTTCCGCATCGGTACGGTCCGTCAGCCCCAGACTTTGCGCGGTGTTTTTGGTGAGCATCATCAGACCGCGAACGCCCGTCGGGGAGGTGGCCAGCGGGTCCCAGTGTGACTCCTGATAGGAAATTGCGGCCAGCAGGCGCCAGTCTATCTCCTGCGCGTATTTTTCAAACAACGGCTGGAGATCGGGCAGTACGCCGTCCACGGCCCGCAGGAAGGTGCGGGTATCGACATAATCAAAATCGTCGCCGTGCCCCAGATACTTCTCTTCCATACGCGCCAGTGAGCCGTCTTCATTAATAGCGTTGAAGAAATCGAGCAGCGCAGCGGAAAGCGTGTTGTCATCGTCCAGTTGGCTAAACCAGGTGACAGGCTGCTCATCGGTGACATCCAGCGCGACGGCCAGTTCAGGATGTACGCGCTGGAACAGGCTGATCGCGACAGAATCGGCAATGGTATAGTCCAGATTGCCGCTGATGACTTCGCTGAGCAGCGCCGCCGTCCCTTTTTTGTCATCGACTTTCCAGCTCAGATCGGGAAATTTTGTCTCTTTCAGCGCCTGCAAGTCATTCACCACGACATGCCCAGGCGCGATAGAGAGCTGGCTTTCATTCACCGTGGCCAGCGTGCGAGGCCGGTATTGTCCTACCCGGTAAACCAGCTGTTGCGAAACGGAATAGTAGGTCGGGCCGGGTTGATAGTTCTTCACGCGCTCGCTGTTGTAAACCAGTCCTGCCGCCAGCAGATCGGCGTTGCCGTTATCTAAATCGTCAAATAGCTGGCTGATATTCTGGCGTACGGTAATTTTCAGCTTTACGCCAAGATAGCTGGCGAACTGCTGTGCCAGTTCGTAATCCAGACCGTATTTTTTTCCGTTAATGCGGGCATAGGTCAGCGGCGACTCTATTGTTGAGACGCGTAACTCTCCCCGCGATTGGATCGCGGCGATACGATTGTCGGCTTTGCCGAACCAGGGGATTGATGGCCAGAGGGCCGCTGCCAGCAGCAGAGTCAATATGCCGATGAACAGATAATTAATCTTTAATTTTTTCAATTAGTTAATTCTCTGAATCGTGCGTAATCTCAGCCTGCTAATGTCATTTTGGTGGGTTAAAATCATCATGAATGTGCGGCATTTTGCGCAACAATGCGCCAGTTGGCAACTAATTAGAATGATTGGCCGCACCGTATGATAAGAAAAGGAGGCGATTTTATTTCGACGCAAACGGTTTCGTCGGGGCGTCAGATTCTTTATAATGTCGCCCGTTTCCCCCCTTGCGCACACTTAAAGCGCCTCAGGCGCTTCGAAGACGAGAGACTTATGATGGAAATTCTGCGTGGTTCGCCTGCACTGTCTGCATTCCGTATTAACAAACTGCTGGCGCGTTTTCAGGCGGCCAATCTTCAGGTCCACAATATTTACGCTGAGTATGTCCATTTTGCTGACCTGAGCGCCCCCTTAAACGAGGATGAGCACGCGCAACTTGCACGTTTGCTGAAATATGGGCCGAGCTTAAGCAGCCATACCCCTGAAGGAAAGCTGCTGCTGGTCACGCCGCGTCCTGGCACCATCTCCCCCTGGTCTTCCAAAGCGACTGATATCGCCCATAACTGCGGTCTGCAACAGGTAAGCCGCCTGGAGCGCGGCGTTGCATACTACGTTGAAGCCGCTACGCTCACGGCTGAACAGTGGCAGACGATTGCCGCTGAACTGCACGACCGGATGATGGAGACCGTGTTCTCTTCTTTATCTGATGCGGAAAAACTGTTTGTTCATCACCAGCCTGCGCCGGTTGCCAGTGTGGATCTGCTGGGTGAAGGGCGTCAGGCGCTGACTGACGCCAACCTGCGTCTGGGTCTGGCGCTGGCGGATGACGAAATTGATTACCTGCAAGACGCCTTCACGAAGCTGGGGCGCAATCCGAACGATATCGAACTGTATATGTTCGCGCAGGCAAACTCCGAACACTGTCGCCATAAGATTTTTAACGCTGACTGGGTTATCGACGGGAAACCGCAGCCGAAGTCGCTGTTTAAGATGATCAAAAACACCTTTGAAACCACGCCGGATCATGTGTTGTCTGCCTATAAAGATAACGCGGCGGTGATGGAAGGTTCTGACGTGGGACGCTACTTCGCTGACCACGAGAGCGGTCGCTATGACTTCCATCAGGAGCCTGCGCATATCCTGATGAAGGTGGAAACCCATAACCACCCGACGGCGATCTCGCCGTGGCCGGGCGCGGCGACTGGTTCCGGTGGTGAGATTCGTGATGAAGGCGCAACCGGACGCGGCGCGAAGCCAAAAGCGGGTCTGGTGGGCTTCTCCGTGTCTAACCTGCGTATTCCGGGCTTTGAGCAGCCGTGGGAAGAAGATTTTGGTAAACCAGAGCGTATCGTTACCGCGCTGGACATTATGACCGAAGGCCCGCTGGGCGGCGCGGCGTTTAATAATGAATTTGGTCGCCCGGCGTTGAACGGGTACTTCCGTACTTACGAAGAAAAAGTAAACAGCCACAACGGCGAAGAGCTGCGCGGCTACCACAAGCCGATCATGCTGGCGGGCGGGATCGGCAACATCCGCGCCGATCACGTACAGAAAGGCGAGATCGTCGTTGGCGCGAAGCTGATCGTGCTCGGTGGGCCGGCGATGAACATTGGTCTGGGGGGCGGGGCGGCGTCCTCTATGGCTTCTGGTCAGTCGGATGCGGATCTCGATTTTGCCTCCGTACAGCGTGATAACCCGGAAATGGAACGTCGCTGCCAGGAAGTGATCGACCGCTGCTGGCAGTTAGGCGATGCTAACCCGATCCTGTTTATTCACGACGTCGGGGCAGGCGGTCTCTCCAACGCGATGCCGGAGCTGGTGAGCGACGGCGGGCGCGGCGGTAAATTTGAGCTGCGCGATATCCTCAGCGATGAGCCGGGTATGAGCCCGCTGGAAATCTGGTGTAACGAGTCTCAGGAGCGTTATGTGCTGGCTGTGGCCGCCGACCAGTTGCCGCTGTTTGATGAGTTGTGCAAGCGTGAGCGTGCGCCGTATGCGGTGATCGGTGAGGCCACCGAAGAACAGCATCTGTCCCTGAACGACCGTCATTTCGATAATCAACCGATCGATCTGCCGCTGGACGTGCTGCTGGGTAAAACGCCGAAAATGACCCGCGACGTGCAGACGCTGACAGCGAAAGGCGATGCGCTGGATCGTGCTGATATCACGATTGCTGATGCGGTTAAACGGGTTCTGCATCTGCCGACCGTGGCGGAGAAAACATTCCTGGTGACCATCGGCGACCGTACCGTGACCGGTATGGTGGCGCGCGATCAGATGGTCGGCCCGTGGCAGGTGCCGGTGGCGAACTGCGCGGTGACCACCGCCAGCCTCGACAGCTACTACGGTGAAGCGATGTCTATCGGTGAACGTGCGCCGGTAGCGCTGCTGGACTTTGCCGCTTCCGCCCGTCTGGCCGTTGGCGAAGCGCTGACGAACATCGCCGCGACCCAGATTGGCGATATCAAACGCATCAAGCTGTCCGCAAACTGGATGGCGGCGGCCGGTCATCCGGGTGAAGATGCCGGTCTGTATGACGCGGTGAAAGCGGTAGGCGAAGAACTCTGCCCGCAGCTTGGCCTGACGATCCCGGTGGGCAAAGACTCTATGTCGATGAAAACCCGCTGGCAGGAAGGCAACGAGCAACGCGAAATGACCTCGCCGCTGTCGCTGGTGATTTCCGCGTTTGCCCGCGTGGAAGATGTGCGTCATACCATCACGCCGCAGCTCTCGACCGAAGATAACGCGCTGCTGCTGATCGATTTGGGTCAGGGGCATAACGCGCTGGGCGCAACGGCGCTGGCGCAGGTGTATCGTCAACTGGGCGACAAACCGGCAGACGTGCGCGATGTGGCGCAGTTGAAAGGCTTCTACGATGCGATTCAGGCGCTGGTGGCGCAGCGTAAACTGCTGGCGTATCACGATCGTTCCGACGGCG
The DNA here is from genome assembly GCF_005406305.1 of Citrobacter sp. TBCP-5362. Classification (NCBI taxonomy): domain Bacteria; kingdom Pseudomonadati; phylum Pseudomonadota; class Gammaproteobacteria; order Enterobacterales; family Enterobacteriaceae; genus Citrobacter; species Citrobacter sp. TBCP-5362. The sequence continues at coordinate 1,182,257 of NZ_CP040234.1, forward strand.
GCCTGCTGGTCACGCTTGCCGAGATGGCCTTTACCGGTCACTGCGGCATCCAGGTCGATATCGCAACATCTGGCGACGATCGTCTGGCGGCGCTGTTTAACGAAGAGCTGGGCGCAGTGATTCAGGTGCGGGCGGCCGATCGCGAAGCGGTCGAGGCGCTGCTGGCGAAGCACGGTCTGAGTGACTGCGTACACTATTTAGGTCAGGCCGTTTCCGGCGACCGTTTTGTGATTGAATCCAACGGGCAGGTCGTCTTCAGCGAAAGCCGCACCACGCTTCGTACCTGGTGGGCGGAAACGACCTGGCAGATGCAGCGCCTGCGCGACAACCCGGAATGTGCCGATCAGGAACATGACGCAAAAACCAACGATGCCGACCCGGGTCTGAACGTGAAATTGTCGTTCGATATCAATGAAGATATCGCCGCGCCGTATATTGCTACCGGCGCGCGTCCGAAGGTTGCCGTACTGCGCGAACAGGGTGTGAACTCCCACGTTGAGATGGCGGCGGCGTTCCATCGCGCGGGCTTTGACGCGATTGATGTGCATATGAGCGATCTGCTGGCTGGCCGTATTGGACTGGGTAATTTCCAGGCACTGGTTGCCTGTGGCGGTTTCTCTTACGGTGACGTGCTGGGCGCGGGTGAAGGCTGGGCGAAATCGATTCTGTTCAACAATCGCGTACGCGACGAGTTCGAAACGTTCTTCCACCGCCCGCAGACGCTGGCGCTTGGCGTATGTAACGGTTGCCAGATGATGTCTAACCTGCGTGAACTGATTCCGGGGAGCGAGCTGTGGCCGCGTTTTGTGCGTAACCATTCTGACCGTTTTGAAGCGCGTTTCAGCCTGGTGGAAGTGACCCAAAGCCCGTCTCTGCTGTTGCAGGGAATGGTTGGCTCACAGATGCCTGTCGCGGTGTCCCACGGTGAAGGGCGCGTTGAAGTGCGTGACGATGCGCATCTGGCAGGGCTGGAAAGCAAAGGTCTGGTTGCGCTGCGTTATGTCGATAACTTCGGTAAGGTTACGGAAAACTACCCGGCCAACCCGAACGGATCGCCAAACGGCATCACCGCCGTTACCACGGAGAACGGTCGCGCCACCATTATGATGCCGCACCCGGAGCGCGTCTTCCGCACCGTCAGCAACTCCTGGCACCCGGAAAACTGGGGCGAAGACAGCCCGTGGATGCGTATTTTCCGCAATGCGCGTAAGCAGTTAGGTTAATCCGCACGTAAATGGCCCGATAAGCAAAGCGCTATCGGGCCTGGACATACGCGTAGGCCGGATAAGGCGAAGCCGCCATCCGGCAAGGAAGCTTCCGTGAAGGGCGTGTATTTATCCGTTAAACGGAGAACCTTTTTATTCTGGTAAATTTTTCCGTTCACTTTATGTCCCGCATTTCTCTGAAGACTCAGTACCCGTGAACGTGCAAGGGAGGCTCACCGCCGCCTCCCTTGCAACCCTGGCTCTCCGGCAAGGAAAATCGCCGCTGCGCGGTTTATTCGCCTTATTCCGTCTGCCTTTCGGGTCGGGGTCGAGCCTGCGTCCCGGCAGGCCGTCCCCTCCGCCCGCGTCCCTGCGGGCGGACCCGGTCAGCCGTCAACGTCTCATCGATTTTCAGCCGGAACAGGGGCATTGCTGTAATGCCCTGATTTTCAGTTGCACCGGTTTTGCTGTTAAAAAAACAAACCGCAGAAATGGTCAGGTGTGGGCAGATCCGGCTGAAAATTGCCGACGTGTTTCCGTAAGGCCGGAGGAACCCGCATGGATGCGGGTTCAGGGCGCGCTTTGCAGGGATGCTACCTCGCGCCCGCCCCGGTAGCCTGGAGGAATAAGCGGAGGGTATTGCGAAAAGCAACAATTTTCCTGCCGGGAGCGGGGATTGTTAAGGGGGCAGCGATAGCCCCCTTAACGCGTTCACGGGTGATGAAGCGCCAGAGAAATGCGGGACATAAAGTGAACGGCATAATACTCTGGGATACTATGTTCTCTCTTCAGAATAATTCCGCTCACTGGATGGCAATATTTTTTGCCCTGCCATCAACCATAAAGGTGTCGGGAAATGCCGACATCAGCAGATTGTTTGTGTCGCCAAAAGGAGACATTTAACTCATTGATTTACAAAGATGGCGTAAGGTTTGTTTTTAGATGTCTCTGAATGGCGACACCTTGCTGAAATTTTGTTCGTTTTGTAACGGTGATGATTTCTCTATAAAACTAAATAAAATCATAATGTTAATTATTTGTTTTTAAAATTGGCACACTTACTGCATAATAGTAACCAGTGGCTCATTCACCTTCTTATGTCAGCCCCTTCGGGAAGCGCTACATAAACTTCGAATGACGCACAACAAGGTGCCTGCCGTCCAACTTCTGATAATAGCGTCGCTTTATCAACCACCGGGCGAAACGTCGAGTTAGGCACCGCCTTATTCCATAACAAAGCCGGGTTAATCCCGGCTTTGTTGTATCTGATGTTCCCCTCGGTTAGCATCCTTGTATCCTTATCCGATGAGAGTAACGCCTTGAAGCGCTGGTCTGTTTTCCCCCGGTCCTTGCGACAACTGGTTATGCTGGCATTTCTGCTGATTCTGTTGCCTTTGTTGGTACTGGCCTGGCAGGCCTGGCAAAGTCTCAACGCGCTCAGCGCCCAGGCGGCGCAGACTAACCGCACCACGCTGATAGATGCCCGGCGTAGCGAAGCGATGACCAACGTGGCGCTGGAGATGGAGCGCAGCTACCGGCAATATTGCGTGCTCGACGACCGTACGCTGGCGAAGGTGTATCAGAGCCAGCGAAAACGCTACAGCGAAATGCTGGACGCACATGCGGGAGTATTGCCGGACGCTAAACTTTACCAGGCGCTACGCGATGATCTGAACGGTCTTGCACAATTACAGTGTAAAAATAGCGGCCCTGACGCTACCGCCGCCGCGCGGCTGGAGGCTTTTGCTAACGCCAATACGGAAATGGTGCAGGCAACGCGCACGGTGGTGTTCTCGCGCGGGCAGCAGTTACAGCAGGAAATCGCAGAGCGCGGACAATTCTTTGGCTGGCAGGCGCTGGTGCTGTTTCTGGTCAGTCTGGCGATGGTACTGCTTTTTACAAGGATGATCATTGGGCCGGTGAAAGGGATAGAACGGATGATTAACCGGCTGGGAGAAGGGCGCTCTCTGGGGAATACCGTGTCGTTTACCGGGCCGCGCGAGCTGCGTTCGGTGGGGCAGCGCATTATCTGGTTGAGTGAACGTCTGTCCTGGCTGGAATCCCAACGGCATCAGTTTTTACGTCACCTGTCGCATGAGCTGAAAACGCCGCTGGCCAGTATGCGCGAAGGGACAGAGCTGCTGGCCGATCAGGTCGTGGGGCCATTGACGCCGGAGCAAAAAGAGGTCGTCGGCATTCTGGACGATAGCAGCCGCAACTTACAGAAGTTGATTGAGCAACTGCTTGATTACAACAGGAAACTGGCGGACAGCGCGATTGAGATGGAAACCGTGGAGCTTGAACCGCTGGTGGATATGGTGGTTTCCGCTCACAGTTTGCCTGCGCGCGCTAAAATGATGCATACCGAGGTCAGGCTGGCTATCGACAGCTGTCTGGCCGAGCCGATGCTATTAATGAGCGTGCTGGACAATCTTTATTCCAATGCGGTGCACTATGGCGCTGAATCCGGTAACATTTGTATTCGCAGCAATGTATATGGTTCAAAGGCGCACATTGATGTGATCAATACGGGCACGCCGATCCCGGAAGCGGAAAGGGCCATGATTTTTGAACCCTTTTTCCAGGGAAGCCATCAGCGTAAAGGTGCGGTGAAGGGGAGCGGATTAGGGTTAAGTATCGCCAGGGACTGCATCCGTCGTATGCAGGGGGAACTGTATCTGGTCGATGAGAATGCGCAAGAAGTTTGCTTTCGTATAGAACTGCCGCTATCTGCATCGAAAAACCACTAAAAATGAAGCTAAGCCTGGTGAGTATGCCACACGTTTTTGTTCGAGTTCTGAAGCGATTATTTCCCCGAAGAGGATGGTTAGCGAGTGTGCCTTGCCTGGTGCTGATGGGGTGCGCGCCACATGCCGCGAAGCATGTCGTAAATGATGCGTCGCAGGAAAAAATTCCACCGTATCAGCTGGCGGATTATCTCTCTACCGACTGTTCGGATATCTGGTTACTCAAAGGGCCATCGACGGATAACAATCCGCTTTACTGGCAGCGGGCAATTGATTGTGCCGATCGCCTGTTGCCTGTTCAGTCACGCAATGAAGCGCGGGCGCTGGAAGATGGCAGCTGGCAGAACACGTTCAAACGCGGGATTCTGCTGGCGGATGCTAAAATTACGCCCCTTGAACGGCGCGATATGGTCACTCGCCTCGATGCGCTAAGCGCGCAAATTCCCGCTCAGGTGCGCCCGCTCTATCAGCTCTGGCGCGACGGTCAGGCGCTACAGTTACAGCTTGCCGAAGAGCGCCAGCGTTACAGTAAACTCCAGCAAGCGTCGGATAGCGAGCTTGATACGTTGCGTCAGCAGCATCAGCACTTACAGGCGCAGCTCGATCTCACGACGCGCAAGCTGGAGAATCTGACTGATATTGAGCGTCAGCTCTCCACGCGCAAACCCGCAGGCAACTACAATCCTGACGCGACACACGGAAATGACAAACCCGCAGCGCCTGACGACGGCGCATCTTCCACACTGCCACAAGATGAGGTAACGCCATGATAAGCCGCAAACCGGCACATCTGCTGTTCGTGGACGATGACCCGGGGCTGTTGAAACTGCTTGGGATGCGCCTGACCAGCGAAGGCTACAGCGTCGTGACGGCGGAAAGCGGTCAGGAAGGGCTGCGCGTACTGAATCGCGAGAAAGTGGATCTGGTCATTAGCGATCTGCGGATGGATGAAATGGATGGCATGCAGCTGTTCACGGAAATCCAGAAAGTCCAGCCTGGCATGCCCGTCATCATTTTGACCGCACACGGCTCTATTCCTGATGCGGTGGCGGCGACGCAAAAAGGCGTGTTTAGCTTTCTGACCAAACCGGTCGATAAAGATGCGCTGTATCAGGCCATTGATGACGCGCTTGAACAGTCGGCGCCGGCAATGGACGACAGCTGGCGCGAATCAATCGTTACGCGCAGTCCGTTGATGATACGCCTGCTGGAACAGGCGCGGATGGTGGCGCAATCGGATGTCAGCGTGCTGATTAACGGGCAAAGCGGCACCGGGAAAGAGATTTTCGCGCAGGCTATCCATAACGCCAGCCCGCGCAGCAGTAAACCTTTCATCGCCATTAACTGCGGCGCGCTGCCGGAACAGCTACTGGAGTCCGAACTGTTTGGCCACGCGCGCGGGGCGTTTACCGGCGCGGTCAGCAATCGCGAAGGGTTATTTCAGGCGGCGGAAGGCGGCACGCTGTTTCTTGACGAAATCGGCGATATGCCCGCGCCGTTACAGGTTAAGCTGCTGCGCGTTCTGCAAGAGCGCAAAGTCAGACCGCTTGGCAGCAATCGCGATATCGATATTGATGTGCGCATTATCTCCGCAACGCACCGCGATCTGCCTAAGGCGATGGCGCGGGGTGAATTTCGCGAAGACTTATATTACCGTCTGAACGTGGTGAGTCTGAAGATCCCGACGCTGGCGGAGCGTACGGAAGATATTCCGCTGCTGGCGAATCATCTTCTGCGCCAGTCAGCAGAGCGGCATAAACCGTTTGTGCGGGCGTTTTCAACGGATGCGATGAAGCGTCTGATGACCGCAAGCTGGCCGGGAAACGTGCGTCAGTTGGTGAACGTTATTGAGCAGTGCGTGGCGTTAACTTCCTCGCCGGTCATCAGCGACGCGCTGGTAGAGCAGGCGCTGGAAGGCGAAAATACGGCGCTGCCGACGTTTGTTGAGGCGCGTAATCAGTTTGAGCTTAACTACTTGCGTAAACTGCTGCAAATCACCAAAGGGAATGTCACCCATGCGGCGAGAATGGCAGGGCGTAACCGGACGGAATTTTATAAGCTGCTCTCGCGCCATGAGTTGGATGCAAACGATTTCAAAGAGTAGTTTTCATGCCGTAAAGTAGCGTGAATTATGTTACGTTTATCAGATTAAAAGACAGGCGACCTTTTCAAGGAATAGCATGAAAAAGATTGATGCGATTATTAAACCCTTCAAGCTGGACGACGTCCGTGAAGCGCTGGCTGAGGTAGGCATTACCGGTATGACGGTTACCGAAGTGAAAGGCTTTGGGCGTCAGAAAGGTCATACCGAGCTGTACCGTGGCGCGGAATATATGGTGGATTTTCTGCCGAAGGTGAAAATTGAAATCGTGGTGACCGACGATATTGTGGATACCTGCGTTGACACCATTATTCGTACCGCGCAGACGGGGAAAATCGGTGACGGTAAAATTTTCGTCTTTGACGTTGCGCGCGTGATTCGTATTCGTACCGGCGAAGAAGACGACGCGGCAATTTAAACCGCGTCGTGCTTGCCGGATGGCGGTGTAAACACTTTATCCGGCCTACAAAATCCCGTAGGCCTGATAAGCGTAGCGCCATCAGGCATGACTTAATTACAGCACTTTATGTGGGCCGAAGCATTCGTAATGAATGTTTTCGCTTTTCACGCCCAGCCCTGTCAGCTGCTTCGCAGCAAACTGCATAAAGCCGACCGGACCGCACAGATAAAACTGCATTGCCGGATCGCTGATCGCACTTTCCAGTTTATTTAAATCCATCAGACCTGTGCTGTCGAACGCGCCATTCGCACGATCGGCTTCTGTCGGTTCGCGATACCAGGTATGTGCGGTAAAGCGCGGCAGGGTTTTACCCAGCTCGCTCACTTCATCTGCGAACGCATGCACGTCGCCGTTTTCCGCCGCGTGGAACCAGTTCACCTGCGCGGTGTGGTTGGCTTTGGTCAGCGTATCCAGCATAGCCAGCATCGGAGTCTGGCCTACGCCTGCGGAAATCAGAGAAACAGGCGTGTCCGTTGCGACATCCATGAAGAAATCACCAGCCGGAGCGGCTAAGTGGACGATATCGCCGACGCTTGCGTGGTTGTGCAGCCAGCTGGAAACCTGACCGCCATCTTCACGCTTAACTGCGATGCGATAACCTTTACCATCCGGCTTGCGGGTCAGGGAATACTGACGGATCTCCTGATGCGGGAAGCCTTCCGGTTTCAGCCAGACCCCCAGGTATTGACCCGGATGATATTCTGCGACCGGGCCGCCATCGACCGGTTCAAATTCAAAGCTGGTAATCAGGGCGCTGCGCGGCGTTTTCGCGACGATGCGGAACGGACGAGTGCCTTCCCAGCCGCCATTCTTGCTGGCGTTTTCGCTGTAGATTTGCGCTTCGCGATTGATAAAGACATTGGCCAGAACGCCATACGCTTTACCCCAGGCATCCAGCACTTCCTGGCCTGGGCTGAACATTTCGTCCAGCGTTGCCAGCAGGTGGCCGCCAACGATGTTGTACTGTTCTGGTTTGATCTGGAAACTGGTGTGCTTCTGGGCGATTTTTTCTACCGCAGGCAGCAGCGCAGGCAGGTTTTCGATATTGCTGGCATAGGCCGCGATGGCGTTAAACAGCGCTTCACGTTGATCGCCATTTCGCTGGTTACTCATGTTAAAAATTTCTTTGAGTTCAGGGTTGTGGGTAAACATGCGATCGTAGAAATGGGCGGTCAGTTTTGGACCGGTTTCAACCAGCAGGGGAATGGTGGCTTTTACTGTGGCGATGGTTTGAGCGTCAAGCATACTGTCTTCCTTTATCTGAGACTTTAATGATGTATGTCAAATACATCTTATAAAAAATAACCCTGTATTGTAAATGGTTCTTTGTAACTTTGCGTTTTTAACGTTACAACGTGAAAAATCTGCATCACAAACCTGAAAAGAAATCCGTTGAAATTCGTAAGGTCTTCATTCGACAAAGCCTTGTACAGCATGAAGGTAATCGTTTGCGTAAAATCCTTTGTCAAGACCTGTTATCGCAGAATGATTCGGTTATACTGTTGGCCGTTGTCCCACGGGATTGCCTTTTTAGGCCAAAAATTTATCGTTAGCTGAGTCAGGAGATGCGGATGTTAAAGCGTGAAATGAACATTGCCGATTATGATGCCGAACTGTGGCAGGCTATGGAGCAGGAAAAAGTACGTCAGGAAGAGCACATCGAACTGATCGCCTCCGAAAACTACACCAGCCCGCGCGTGATGCAGGCGCAGGGGTCTCAGCTGACCAACAAATATGCTGAAGGATATCCGGGCAAGCGCTACTACGGCGGTTGCGAATATGTGGATGTCGTTGAGCAACTGGCGATTGACCGCGCGAAAGAACTGTTTGGCGCAGACTACGCCAACGTCCAGCCGCACTCTGGTTCTCAGGCTAACTTCGCGGTCTACACTGCGCTGCTGCAACCGGGCGACACCGTTCTGGGTATGAACCTGGCGCAAGGTGGCCACCTGACTCACGGTTCTCCGGTAAACTTCTCCGGTAAACTGTACAACATCGTGCCTTACGGCATCGATGAGTCCGGTAAAATTGACTACGAAGAGATGGCGAAGCTGGCTCAGACTCATAAACCGAAGATGATCATCGGCGGCTTCTCTGCTTATTCCGGCGTCGTTGACTGGGCAAAAATGCGTGAAATTGCCGACAGCATTGGCGCATACCTGTTTGTTGATATGGCGCACGTCGCGGGTCTTATCGCCGCAGGCGTTTACCCGAACCCGGTTCCGCATGCTCACGTTGTGACCACCACCACGCACAAAACCCTGGCGGGTCCGCGCGGCGGCCTGATCCTGGCGAAAGGCGGTGACGAAGAGTTGTACAAAAAACTGAACTCTGCCGTTTTCCCTAGTGCTCAGGGTGGCCCGCTGATGCATGTGATCGCCGGTAAAGCGGTGGCGCTGAAAGAAGCGATGGAACCGGAGTTCAAAGTCTACCAGCAGCAGGTTGCCAAAAACGCCAAAGCGATGGTGGAAGTGTTCCTGAACCGTGGCTACAAAGTGGTTTCCGGCGGTACGGAGAACCACCTGTTCCTGCTGGATCTGGTGGACAAAAACCTGACCGGTAAAGAAGCTGACGCCGCGCTGGGTCGTGCCAACATCACCGTTAACAAAAACAGCGTACCGAACGATCCGAAGAGCCCGTTCGTTACTTCCGGTATCCGTATCGGTTCTCCGGCCATTACGCGTCGCGGCTTTAAAGAAGCAGAAGCCAAAGAGCTGGCTGGCTGGATGTGCGATGTGCTGGACAACATCAACGATGAGGCGGTTATCGAGCGCATCAAAGGCAAAGTACTGGACATCTGCGCACGCTTCCCGGTTTACGCGTAAGCGATACGCCTGGCATTGTGAAAAAGGCTTCCTGCGGGAAGCCTTTTTTATTTCCGGGTCACGCCGTGCGGGCGAATCCAGGCGCGACTTTGATACCCGGTTATATGAATAATTTTAATACCGCGCCGGTGGTTTTTCATTCGACAAGCGAGTCTCCTTTCATCGCAGGGTGTCGGACTCATATTCAGAGCGCGTTTAGCTGTGATTCGACGTACAGATAGCCGATCCCCATCAACTGTTGCGAACGACTGAGTGTGCCAAAGCCGATCCGGGTGGACCTTGCCTGTGGGTTATCGCCATGATCAAAGGGATTAAACCCCGTTTGCTGCACCAGCGTATTCAGCCAGCTTTCGCCAAAGGCGCAACTGCGGCCATAAATCCAGATTTGGTTAATATTCAGGATATTCAGAAAGTTATATAAACTCAGGCCAATCGCGCTGGCGGCGTGTTCCACCCAGGCCTGGATGCGGACATCGCCCTGTTGCCAGGCGGTAATCAGTTGATCGATGGTGATAGTTTCTGGGTCGCAATCCGCCGTGGGCTGCGTTTTCATCCACCGTCGGGCCTGTTTTTTAAGCGCGCTGAGCGAGGCCACGGTTTCCAGACAGCCGTAGCGGCCGCAATCACAGGCCACCCCGTCCGGGTTGACGATGGTATGTCCGATCTGACCGCTGCCATACAAACTGCCGCGCCAGATGTTGTCGTTGATGACGAAGGAGGAACCAATCCCGTAATCGACGTTAATGACGCAGAAATCGCGGTTTGCCGCTGGGTTTTGCCACTTCTCCGCCAGCGCCAGCATCACGCAGTCATTGTCTAACCGCACCTGTACGCCGAGCATCTCCTCCAGCAAATATTTAATCTCAACCGGGGTTTTCCACGGTGCCTGCGGCATGGTTTTTGACGCCCCGGTAATGGGATCGACCTGACCGTGAACGCCTAATGCCAGATTGATGGTCACGTCGGGATAGCGCTGACGATATTCCCGCCAGTGCGCGGCAAGCGCGGTCAGCAAGGCTTTTGGCGAACCGGCATTGATCTCCGCATGGCGCCAGTCGCCCACGGCGACCAGACGCGCATCTGCCAGCTGGCTGGTGATGCTGGTGGGCGTCACGTTCATGCACAGCGTCCAGTCTCCCTGTTCGGGCAGGTGATAGCTGCCGCTACTCAGCCCTCGTTGGCTTAACGTCTCCCGGGAATGGCAAATTCTTCCCTCATCGATCAACTCCTCCAGAATATTGCTGACCGCCGGAATCGACAGGCCGCTGAGCTGCGCCAGCCGGGATTTACTGAGCTGTTTTTCACGCCACAGGTGCGACAGAAAGATCTGCTTGTTGGCTTGCCTGACCCGGGCGTTATTGAACCCTGTACGCTGCATACACTTAACTCCCTTAACTATATTGCGTGAGCATTGCGTATTTTAACGCCAGTTATCTGCCCCAGAATAGCAGCAAGGTGAAATTTTACTTTTGTTTGTTTAGTGGAGAATGACATGTACGGTTCAGTTAAGGTCTGGCAGGAAACACTCTCACTCCCTACGTGGACAACCGGCGAAGAAGATCCGAACCCGATGTTCCTGGAAAAGCGGGTTTATCAGGGGTCTTCAGGCGCGGTTTATCCTTATGGCGTCATCGATACGCTGACCGGTGAACGTGAAATGCGCGAGTATCAGGCAGTCTGGATGGAGAATGATTTTATTCGCATCATGCTGTTGCCGGAGCTGGGCGGACGTATTCATCGCGCGTATGACAAAGTGCAGCAGCGTGACTTTGTTTACTACAACGAAGTGGTGAAACCCGCGCTGGTCGGGCTGCTGGGGCCGTGGATCTCCGGTGGGATTGAATTTAACTGGCCGCAGCATCACCGTCCTACCACATTTATGCCGGTGGATTTTACCTGTCAGCAGGGCGAACGCGGAGAACAAACCGTGTGGATGGGGGAAGTGGAACCCATGCGCGGCTTGCAGGTGATGACCGGATTTACGCTGTACCCCGATCGGGCATTAATTGAAATCACCGGAAAAGTCTTTAACGGCAACGCTACGCCGCGCCATTTTTTGTGGTGGGCAAACCCGGCGGTGAAAGGCGGAGACGACCACCAGAGCGTCTTCCCGCCGGACGTTACTGCCGTATATGACCACGGTAAACGGGATGTCTCCGCCTTTCCGATCGCGACGGGCACTTATTACAAAGTGGACTACTCCGCCGGCGTGGATATCTCGCGTTATAAAAATGTGCCGGTGCCGACCTCTTATATGGCTGAAAAGTCAGATTATGATTTTGTCGGCGCCTGGCATCATGGCGAACGAGGGGGACTGCTGCATGTGGCCGACCACCATATTTCGCCGGGTAAAAAACAGTGGACGTGGGGATACGGTGATTTCGGCGTGGCCTGGGATCGCAACCTGACCGATGACAACGGCCCGTACATTGAACTCATGACCGGGGTCTTCACCGACAACCAGCCTGATTTTACCTGGCTTGCGCCGTATGAAGAGAAAGTCTTCGTGCAAAATTTCCTGCCCTACAGTGAGCTGGGCATGGTGCAAAACGCCAGTACGCAGCTTGCGCTGCGCCTTGAGCGAGAAGGGAACCAGCTTTCATCCGGCGTTTATGCCGTTGCGCCGCTACATGACGTTCAGGTAACGCTTTGTGCCCAGGGGCAACCGTTCTTTGAAAAAACACTCACGCTGGAACCCGGTCAGAGCTGGCGCGCCGATCTTTCTGACGCGGGCCACGCGCGGGTGAAAATGACCGTTGCCCGTCGTGATGGCGTCACGCTGCTGGCGTATGAGGAGCATATCGCGGAGGACTTGCCGTTGCCGAAAGCGGCCTGTGCGCCCGAACTACCAGAGGCGCTGTCCTGTACTGATGAGCTCTATTTTATTGGTCAGCATCTGGAGCAGTACAACCATGCCAGCCGCTATGCAGAAGAGTATTACCAGCGAGCGCTGGACGTGGACCCGCATGACTATCGCAACAATGTCGCGCTGGGTACGCTGGCGCTGAATCGTGCGGACTGGGCGCAGGCAGAGCGCTGTGCGCAGTCTGCCTTACAGCGGGCGCATAAGCTCAATAAAAATCCGCGTGATGGGGAAGCGAGTATGCTGCTGGCCGCCGCGCTGGAACGTCAGGGCAAGGACGACCTCGCCCGTGAGCACTACTACAAAGCCAGCTGGAGCGGCAACTGTCGTGACGCGGCCTTCTGGTCGCTGGCGCGAATCGCCATGAAGCGGAATGATTACGCCGATGCGCTGGAGAAAGTGAATCTGAGTTTGCGCTTTAATGGCAGCAATAATCTGGCGATGGGGCTGAAAGCACTGGTTCTGGCCGGACTCGGGCGCACAGCCGAAGCGCTGGCGTATATTTCACAGCAGCTTATTGAGTACCCGCTGAGTTACACCTTGCATTATGCGCGCTGGGCTATCCGTCAGGATGAGGCGGCGAAAGAGGCGCTTATCGCCATTACCGGGCGCCGTGGCACCAACGCCTGCGAGCTGGCGGGCTGGCTGGTCTCTTGTGGGCAAAAAGAGGCCGCCCGCGCGGTGCTGACGCTGCTCGACAGCCAGGAGACGCTGCCCATGCTGTGGCGCGCGTCGCTGAGTGATGATCCGCAACCGTTTATTGCGCAGGCTCGCGACTGTTTGCACAACCGCGTTCGTTTTCCCAACACGCTCGACGAAGTGCAAATGCTGCAAACGCTGTCGGATTGCGCCTTCGCTCGCTATCTGCTGGGTTGTTTCTGGTACAGCAAACGTCGTTATGAAGAGGCGGTGAATTGCTGGCAGTTTACGCTGGAGCAGGAACCGAATTTCGCGCCGGTGCATCGGCTGCTGGGGATTTACGCCTGGAACAAACAGCACGATGCGCAGAAAGCGCTGAAATACCTGTCTCAGGCGGTCACGCTGGAGCCGAAGAATGCCCGCTTCCTGTTTGAGCTGGATTATCTGAACAAACTGATGGCAGCGCCAGCCGGGGCGCGTTTACAACGGCTGGAGGCCAGCAAAGAGATTGTTTTCCATCGCGACGATCTGACCGTGGAATTGCTTAGCGTATGGAATAGCCTCGGTCGCTACGAAGCGGCCGCCGGGGTGTTGCGCGAACGTGTTTTTCACCCCTGGGAAGGCGGGGAGGGCAAAGCCACCGGGCAATATTTACTGAATCAGATCCATCAGGCGCTGGAAGCTATTCGCCGTGGCGAGCCGCAAAACGCCACCGTTTTGCTTCAGCAGGCGTTGCACTATCCGCACAATCTCGGCGAAGGGCGTTTACCGGGACAAACGGATAATGACATCTGGTATTTGCTGGGCTATTGCGCGCGCCAGCAAGGTCATCATGATGAGGCGCAGCGCTATTTCACTCGCGCGACTCGCGGAGGCAGCTCGCTGGACGCGGGACGTTACTACAATGACCAGCCGGTGGATTATCTCTTCTGGCAGGGGATGGCGCTGAAAGCGTCAGGTGACTGTACTGAAGCGAACTTTCTTTTCCAGAGTTTCCTGCAATGGGTGGAGACGCAGCGTGACAAGGTTCCCGACGTCGATTTCTTCGCCGTATCGTTACCGGATCTGGTGGTGCTGGATACACCCGCACAGGAGAAACACCAGCAGCACTGCCTGTTCATTACCGCGCTGGGCCATCTGGGGCTGGGTGATATCCCGGCGTGCCAGCAGGCGCTAAACGCGCTCCTGCAACGCAATCCGACGCATGACAAGGCGCAACTGCTGCGCCATGCGCTCAACATACCGTTATTTCAATAGACCCTGAACAGGTGGAGGCGACTCCACCTGAAACCTGCTGTTCCCTGCGTTTCCCTGAAAGAGGAATCATAATGAATAACACGCAGACACATTTAAGAATCGGTTATGTCTGGACTATCTGTCTGGTTGCCGCCTGCGGCGGCTTGCTGTTTGGCTATGACTGGGTGGTGATTGGCGGCGCCAAACCGTTCTACGAAGCCTATTTTTCAATTACCGATCCCGCGCAGTCCGGCTGGGCGATGAGTTCCGCGCTGGTCGGCTGTATCTTTGGCGCACTGATGTCCGGCTGGTGCGCTGATAAATTTGGGCGAAAAATGCCGCTGATTCTGGCCGCGATCCTGTTCAGCGCATCGTCCTGGGGAACCGCTGTCGCCAGCAATTTCGATATGTTTGTGATTTACCGTATCGTTGGCGGCGTAGGAATCGGCCTGGCGTCCGCCCTTAGCCCGCTGTACATCGCGGAAGTCAGCCCGGCGGAAAAGCGTGGACGTTTTGTGGCGGTCAACCAACTCACGATCGTGATCGGCGTGCTGGCGGCCCAGCTCATTAACCTGATGATTGCTGAACCGGTGGCGACCGACGCGACCCGGCAGGCGATTGTTGAAAGCTGGAATGGGCAGATGGGCTGGCGCTGGATGTTCGGCGCGGAACTGGTGCCTGCGCTGGCGTTTCTGGTTCTGATGTTCTTTGTGCCGGAATCACCGCGCTGGCTGGTCAAAGCGGGCAAACCTGAACGCGCCCGCGCCATGCTGCAACGGATTGGCTCAGCGGAGTATGCCGGGCAGACGTTGCGGGAAATAGAACATACTCTGCTGAAAGACAACCACAAAGTGGCCTGGTCAACGCTGTTGCAGCCGCAGATTAAACCGATTGTCATCATCGGCATGGTGCTGGCCGTCTTCCAGCAATGGTGCGGGATCAATGTGATCTTCAACTATGCGCAGGAGATCTTCGCTTCCGCAGGGTTTGATATCAACGGAACGTTAAAATCCATTGTCGCCACAGGGATTATTAACCTCGTCTTCACCCTCGCAGCGCTGCCGCTGGTCGATAAAATTGGTCGCCGAAAACTGATGCTGTTTGGCGCTTCAGGACTCACGGTGATTTATGTACTGATTGCTGCCGCTTACGGGATGGGGATTATGGGCTGGCCGGTTCTGGTGCTGGTGCTGGCGGCTATTGCGATTTACGCCCTGACGCTGGCGCCTGTCACCTGGGTTCTGTTGTCGGAAATCTTCCCGAACCGCGTCCGTGGTCTGGCGATGTCGCTGGGGACGCTGGCGCTCTGGATTGCCTGCTTCCTGCTGACCTACACGTTCCCGCTGCTTAATGCGGGGCTGGGAGCGGCGGGCAGTTTCCTGCTTTACGGCGTTATCTGCGCGATGGGGTATTTCTACGTGCTGCGCAATGTGCCTGAAACGAAAGGCGTGACGCTGGAGGCGCTGGAAGAGCAACTGGCGGCGCGGCATGTGAAATCCAGCCCGTCAGCTCAACAGCGAAGTGCACGGTAATGGACGATACGCTGACATTACAAAACACGTATCTGCGGATGCGTGTTGATCCACAGGGCGGCAGATTGTTGAGTTTGTTTTCATTAGCGCATCAGCAGGCCGTTTTACGTGAAGGATGCGGCGTAAAACCCGGCGAATGCGGCCTATTCCCCATGCTGCCGGTCGCCAATCGCGTTGCCGAAAACCGTTTTCTGTTCAGGGGAGAGGCGGTGAATCTTCCCCGGCATGAGGAGGATGCCGTTTTCTTTCTGCACGGTGACGGTTGGCTCAGGCGCTGGGATACGATTGCCGTTCATGAGGATGCCTGTCATCTGCGTTCAGGTCGTCAAATGGCGTGCGGTTATGATTATGTCGCGGATCTTCACTATCAGCTGAACGCTTCTGTGCTTCATGCCTCGCTGACGATAACGCACCGGGGAGAACGACCGATGCTTTATGGTTGCGGATTCCACCCGTACTTTGCTTTTGATCGTCACAGTACTGTGCAGTTTGCCGCCAGCGGTTACTGGCCGGAAGGTAAGCAGCATCTGCCGCAGGAATGGCAAAGCGATATTCCCCGGCAGGCGGATTTTTCCGGCGCGCAATATGGCGAGGATGCGTGGCTTAACGTAGGGTATTCCGGCTGGAGTGGGCGGGCGATCGTGCAGCGTGATGTGATGAAGGTCACGCTTTTATCGCAAACGCCCTGGCTTATGCTATTCAGAATGCAAGGGGAGTCATTCTTGTGTCTGGAACCGCAGTCGCACCCGGTAAATGCCCACAACATGCCGGGGCAACCGGGACTCCAGGCTTTAGCTCAGGGAGACCAGTGCCATTTCGCGATGCAAATCGCTGTTGTTTAGGCCAAAAAAGATGTTATTCGCCTGTTAATGCTCTCTTGCGCCAGCCTGCATTTATCGCCAGACTATCGCCTCCATACGGGAGGGAATCATGGTTTTGCACTCCACGCGCTGGCTGGCGCTCGGTTATTTTACCTACTTCTTTAGCTACGGTATTTTTCTGCCATTCTGGAGCGTCTGGCTTAAAGGCCTGGGGCTGACGCCGGAAACCATCGGTCTCCTGCTGGGGGCTGGGCTGGTGGCGCGTTTCCTCGGTAGCCTGTTGATTGCGCCACGGGTGAGCGATCCTTCCCGCTTGATTTCTGCGTTACGCTTTCTGGCGCTGCTGACGCTGGTGTTTGCCCTCGCATTCTGGGCAGGGACGCACGTTGCGTGGCTGATGGTGGTGATGATCGGTTTTAACCTCTTCTTCTCGCCGCTGGTGCCGCTCACCGATGCGCTGGCCAATACCTGGCAAAAACAGTTAACGATGGACTATGGCCGGGTGCGTTTGTGGGGGTCCATTGCGTTTGTGATCGGCTCGGCGTTGACCGGGAAGCTGGTGAGCCTCTTTGATTATCAGGCGATTCTGGGGCTATTGACGCTTGGGGTGGCCTCGATGCTGCTAGGTATGCTGCTGCGACCGAGCGTATTGCCGCAGGGGGAAAGCCGTCATCAGGAGAGCGCGGGCTGGCCTGCCTGGCGTACGCTCGTCGTCCAGAGCTGGCGCTTTCTCGCCTGCGTGTGCCTGCTGCAAGGCGCGCATGCCGCTTATTACGGCTTCAGCGCGATTTACTGGCAGGGGGCGGGCTATTCCGCCTCGGCAGTGGGGTATTTGTGGTCGCTGGGCGTGGTGGCGGAAGTGGTTATTTTTGCGCTGAGCAACAAATTGTTCCGCCGTTTTAGCGCTCGCGATCTGCTATTGCTCTCCGCCGTATGCGGCGTCATCCGCTGGGGATTAATGGGCTGGAGCACCGCGCTGCCGTGGCTGATAGCGATCCAGATTCTGCATTGCGGCACCTTTACCGTTTGCCATCTGGCCGCGATGCGTTACATCGCCGCTCGCCAGGGAAGCGAAGTGATTCGTCTACAGGCGGTCTATTCTGCCGTGGCGATGGGCGGTAGCATCGCCATCATGACCGTATTCGCCGGATTCCTGTATCAGCATTTAGGGAACGGCGTATTCTGGGTGATGGCATTGGTGGCGTTGCCTGCTATTTTCTTACGGCCTAACGTCGCCGCGTCATCATGATTCCAGTATTTTGCGGATCTGCTGCTGTTGGTGTGCGGTAAGCGACAGGTCCGCATGAATCAACGGCGGCGAAAAGAGCGGCAGCGGTGTGGCATATGGGGTGACAATCAGCGCCACGCCGCGCGGCGAACCTTCTTTCTGGAAGGTCTGCGTCGGCATATGCTTAATATTGAGCGGCAGGAGCGTCAGTTCTCGTAATTGCTGCTCAATATGTGCCTCCAGTTCGCCGTTATTGCCTGTCAGTAACACGATCTGCTTTTCGTGCAGGTCGTTCTCCTGCATCAGCCATGCGCCAAAAATTACCGCGACCAGCCCTGTCTCTTCATCAGAGAAACGCACACCGTATTCGCTTTCAAACCCGGCGAGGGCGTCACGCGTGGTGCGCACCAGCCGAGGGTAGAGGCGACTGAACTCTTCCGGCAGCGTGTTATCAATACCAATGGCGAATAAACTTCGGCTCAGCGCCTGGGCAAGGTGCACATAGAGTTGGTCGTTAAGTCCCTGTTCGTCGCTGAAGCGTACCTGCCCCATTTCCTGAAAGCGCAACACCAGCCGGGCGACAGCCAGGCGCAGGCGGCGATCCTGCTGATGGTTGTCGTGGATAGGGTCGGGGATGCGAATCATGGAAAACAGTAAAGCCATAAACAGCGTTTCGTCGGGCGGCGCGTTTTGCATGACGCGGCGCTGCCAGTGACGGCCAATCTCCAGCGCGAGCGGGTATTCGGCGCAGGACTGCGCCCACTGTTTCTGTAGCGGATTAAACGCCGGTGCGATGCCCGCATGATGCTGTAGCAGGCAATATTGTAAAAACAGCCGCAGAAACTGCACATCCCGGCATTCAAACGGTTTTTGCAGCCGCCGCGAGCAAAGGTTGATCAGCGCATGCAGATTGGTATCGTCATACAACGTACGCGCGATCCCTCTCCGTTTAAGCTCGGTTTTTAATGCCGGCGTAAACTGTTGCGTAATGAAGGTCGGGCATATGCGTAAGCCGCGTCTGAGCCAGTGTAAAAGGCACAAACGTTGGTTGAGCGCAGCCCCCTCGATTCGGTAGCGTCCGTTCTGACCCATTGTGATGGCGAGTCGATGATAGCGCTGGATCTCCAGGCCTGTTTCGGTGATATCCTCACGGGCAATTTCATCATCGACGCCATTGAGCGCGCTGAATGTTTCCGTGGTGGCGATTTGCCCCGGCTGGAAAAGCGTCAGTAAAACCTGGCAGCGGCGCTGGGGAGCAGAAAGTACAGACGGCGAAGTAAGCGTTGGCATCATCTGTCTGGTCTCCCGTTAGTTTGTTTGATAAGGATAGCTAAAGTTTGTGCGTGGAAATGGTTATAAGAGGGCTTTACGCCAGGAATGCTGGCGAGCATCACAGAATTTTTAACGTGAGGAACAGATGCAATTAGTTAAACGCAGCGCTTTAACACTCTTTCTCGCTGTTTTATCTTTCACAGCGCAGGCGCACCCTCATAGCTTTATTCGATTGCAGACGCAGCTGGTGAGTGAAAACGATCGGTTTGTGGCGCTAAAAATGCGCTGGACGATGGATGAAATCACCTCCGCCGACCTGCTTTACGACGCGGGAGACGCGAAGCCCGGTTCGGAGATCTGGAAAAAGCTGGCGGCGGAAGTGATGGCGAACGTGCTCGGCCAGCACTACTTTACCGAAATGTGGCACAACGGACAAAAGGTCAAGTTTAAAAATCGCCCGACGGAATACGGAATGGAACGGGAAGCGCACCAGGCGGTGTTGACGTTTGTCCTGCCGTTGGCTGAACCGCAGCCGCTGAGCGGCCAGACTTACACTTTTTCGACCTTCGATCCCACATACTATGTGGATATGAGCTACGCCAACGATCGGGACGCCTCGTTGCCGCAGGCGTTAAGCACACAATGCAGCATGAGCGTGCATACGCCGACGCCGAGTGAAGAGACGCTCAGTTTTGCGCAGTCGCTGGATAAAGAAGACGCGCCGCCGGAGGATATGGATTTGGGTAAACAGTTCGCGCAGAAGGTAACGGTGCAATGTCAGTAATCTCCCAACAACGCCCGCGCTCCCGACGCTGGCTGCCGCTGTGGCCGCTGGCGGTATTTCTGTTGCTGGCCATCGCGGGCGGGCTGTGGTTATGGCAGGCCTGGCCGCAGGTGATGGTGAAAAGCATTGTCTGGCAGCGGGAAATGAATCAGCAGATGAGCGCCTTATTAAAAGCGGTGGCGGCGAATCCGGCGCAGGCGGGCGGTTCGCTGCTGTTGTTTAGCTTTCTGTATGGCGTACTCCATGCGCTGGGGCCGGGTCATGGAAAAGTGGTGATTACCACATGGCTGGCGACGCATCCATCAAAGCTGAAATCAAGCATCGGCCTGACGCTGGCCTCATCGTTGTTGCAGGGGCTGGTGGCCATTGCGTTGGTGGTTGTGGTGCTGACGGTATTGCAGCTTCCGGCGAGGCAGTTACATCTGAGCAGCTTCTGGCTGGAGAAGGGTAGTTATGCGTTAGTCGGCGTGCTGGGAATATTGCTTTGCTGGCGGGCGCTAAAGACGCTTCGCGCGCTGCTGCGCAAGCCGAAATTTATCTCATTTACGCCGCATCATGTTCACCACGAACATTGCGGCTGTGGGCATCAGCATCTGCCGAACCCAGAGCAACTCAGGAATGGCGATGACTGGCGCGCGCGGCTGATGATTATTCTGTCGATGGGGATGCGCCCCTGTTCCGGCGCGATTATGGTGCTGCTGTTCAGTAAAGTTATTGGCGTCTTTAGTTGGGGAATGGCGTCGGCGCTGGCGATGGCGGCGGGAACCTCGCTGACCATTACCTCTCTGGCGTTGCTGGTTCACAGTTTCCGCACGCTGGCGGTAAAATTAAGCGGCAATAAAACGCCGGTATTGTGGCGGCAAGTGGGATGGACAACGCTGGCGTTAGCCGGTGGCGTGATTTTGGTTGTGGCGGCGGTGGTGATGTGGGTCAGTGCGGTGCCGGTGGGCAGGGGATTAAGACCGTTTTAGCACAGTTGTCGGATGAATGCCTGATGGCGCTTCGCTTATCAGGCCTACGGGAAACTCCCCTGGTAGGCCGGATAAGGCGCTAGCCGTCATCCGGCATCAAACGATTAACGCTTCAGCGCATCGCTCAATTCGTCGCGCATGCTTGCCAGCATCGCTTTAACCACGCGCGGGTTACCGGCCACGATGTTACCGGTCGTCATGTAGTTATGGCCGCCGGTAAAGTCGCTGACGATACCGCCCGCTTCACGCACCAGCAGTTCGCCACCGGCGAAATCCCACGGACGCAGACCGATCTCAAAGAAACCGTCAACGCGACCCGCAGCCACATACGCCAGATCCAGCGCAGCAGAACCGGTGCGACGGAAGTCAGCGCATTCGGTGAACAGTTTGCTAACGATATTGATGTAGGTGGTCGCATACTGTTTGGCTTTGAACGGGAAACCGGTCGCCAGGATGGTGCCATCCAGGTCGCGCGCGGTGCTGCCGCGCAGACGGTAACCGTTCAGCTGTGCGCCCTGACCGCGAGTGGCGGTGAACAGTTCGTTACGCATAGGATCGTAAACTACCGCAACTTCAGTACGGCCTTTGATGCGTACGGCGATAGATACCGCGAAGTGCGGCAGACGTTTGATAAAGTTGGTGGTGCCATCCAGTGGATCGATAACCCATTGAACATCCTGATCGGTACCTTCATGTTCACCGCTTTCTTCGGTAATGATGGTGTGCTGTGGGTAAGATTTGCGGATCGTTTCGATAATAATCGCTTCGGCGGCTTTATCGACGTTGGTCACAAAATCATTGCTGCCTTTCTGGCTGGTTTCTACTGAGTCAGGCGTTTCGTAGTGTTTGGCAATTACATTACCCGCCTTGCGCGCTGCGCGCACGGCGATGGTCAGCATCGGATGCATCGGTCTCTCTCACTGGATGTTAAAGAACGGGAAAACGGCGCAGAGTATAGCAGCGAGTTCGGAATATGTCTCCGTTTTATGATAATATGCCCGAATAATCTTTAGCCGAAGAAAGACAATGCTGCAAAATATTCGAATTGTGCTGGTGGAAACCTCTCACACCGGCAATATGGGTTCTGTTGCCCGCGCCATGAAAACAATGGGTTTAACAAACCTGTGGCTGGTCAATCCGTTGGTCAAGCCGGATTCCCAGGCTATCGCGCTGGCGGCTGGCGCCAGCGATGTGATCGGCAATGCGCAGATCGTCGATACGCTCGATGACGCGCTGGCAGGGTGTAGCCTGGTGGTCGGCACCAGCGCGCGTTCCCGCACGCTGCCGTGGCCGATGCTGGACCCGCGCGAATGCGGTCTGAAAAGCGTGGCGGAAGCCGCGAATACGCCGGTTGCGCTGGTCTTTGGCCGCGAGCGCGTTGGTCTGACCAATGACGAACTGCAAAAATGCCATTACCATGTGGCGATTGCCGCAAACCCGGAATACAGCTCGCTCAACCTGGCGATGGCGGTACAGGTGATCGCCTACGAAGTGCGTATGGCCTGGCTGGCAACGCAGGAAAACGACGAGGCGGCGGAACATGAAGAGACGCCATATCCGCTGGTGGACGACCTGGAACGTTTTTACGGCCATCTGGAGCAGACGCTGCTTTCAACCGGCTTTATCCGTGAAGGCCATCCGGGGCAGGTCATGAACAAACTGCGTCGTCTGTTTACGCGTGCGCGCCCGGAAAGCCAGGAACTGAACATCCTGCGCGGCATTCTTGCTTCTATTGAGCAGCAGAATAAAGGCAAGTAAGCGTGTTGATGCCGGATGGCTGCACGATTTGCAGGCCGAATATTGTAGGCCGGATAAGCGAAGCGCCATCCGGCAAACAGAAACGGCACTGAAGGTTAAATACCTGACTAAATTAGTCAAGTAAATAGTTGACTGATTTAGTCGGGAATGTCAGACTTGACCCTGCTATGCAATACCCCCATTTTACAATAAAAAACCCCGGGCAGGGGCGAGT
Organism: Citrobacter sp. TBCP-5362; assembly: GCF_005406305.1. Classification (NCBI taxonomy): domain Bacteria; kingdom Pseudomonadati; phylum Pseudomonadota; class Gammaproteobacteria; order Enterobacterales; family Enterobacteriaceae; genus Citrobacter; species Citrobacter sp. TBCP-5362. The sequence continues at coordinate 1,204,913 of NZ_CP040234.1, forward strand.
TTGAGGTTAAGTAAGACATGAGACTGACATCTAAAGGGCGTTATGCCGTGACCGCAATGTTGGACGTTGCGCTCAACTCCGAAGCGGGCCCGGTACCGTTGGCTGATATTTCTGAACGTCAGGGAATTTCCCTTTCTTATCTGGAACAGCTGTTTTCACGTTTGCGTAAAAATGGTCTGGTTTCCAGCGTACGTGGCCCAGGCGGTGGTTATCTGTTGGGTAAAGACGCAGGTAGCATCGCGGTTGGCGAAGTGATTAGCGCTGTTGACGAGTCGGTAGATGCGACCCGTTGTCAGGGCAAAGGCGGCTGTCAGGGCGGCGATAAATGCCTGACGCATGCGCTGTGGCGTGATTTGAGTGACCGTCTGACCGGTTTCCTCAACAACATTACCTTAGGCGAACTGGTGAATAACCAGGAAGTTCTGGATGTGTCTGATCGTCAGCACACCCATGACGCGCCACGTAGCACTCGTACGCAAGACGCAATCGACGTCAAACTGCGCGCGTAATTTACCCGCCCTGTTTCGGGGCGCTGCTGTGTTGGCCGCGCTTGTTCACCTCAGTCACTTACTTATGTAAGCGCCTGGGTTTCACAAGCTTGTCGCCTTGCTGCACCGCAAAACAGTTAGGGTAAAAAATTATAATAGATTTCAGAATCAGGCCGGGGCGTTTACTCGCCCCGTGTACTCGGTCGTACATCCAGCCGGTTGCCTGATTCCTTGCATTGAAGCGATGTACGGAGTTTATAGAGCAATGAAATTACCGATCTATCTCGATTACTCCGCAACCACGCCGGTGGACCCGCGTGTTGCCGAGAAAATGATGCAGTTTTTGACCCTGGACGGAACCTTTGGTAACCCGGCCTCTCGTTCACACCGTTTCGGCTGGCAAGCTGAAGAAGCGGTAGATATCGCCCGCAACCAGATCGCAGAACTGGTTGGCGCCGATCCGCGTGAAATCGTCTTTACCTCCGGTGCGACTGAATCCGACAACCTGGCGATTAAAGGTGCGGCCAACTTTTATCAGAAAAAAGGCAAGCACATCATCACCAGCAAAACCGAGCATAAAGCCGTGCTGGATACCTGCCGTCAGCTTGAGCGCGAAGGGTTTGAGGTTACTTACCTGGCGCCGCAGAGCAACGGCATTATCGATCTGAAAGAACTCGAAGCGGCGATGCGCGATGACACCATTCTTGTGTCCATCATGCACGTTAACAACGAAATCGGCGTGGTGCAGGATATCGCGACCATCGGCGAAATGTGCCGTGCGCGTGGCATTATCTACCACGTTGACGCCACCCAGAGCGTGGGCAAACTGCCTATCGACCTGAGCCAACTGAAAGTAGACCTGATGTCCTTCTCCGGCCACAAAATCTATGGCCCGAAAGGGATTGGCGCGCTGTATGTGCGTCGTAAACCGCGTATTCGTATCGAAGCGCAGATGCACGGCGGCGGTCACGAGCGCGGTATGCGTTCCGGTACGCTGCCTGTACACCAGATCGTCGGTATGGGCGAAGCTTACCGTATCGCGAAAGAAGAGATGGAAACCGAGATGGCGCGTCTGCGCACGCTGCGTAACCGTCTGTGGAACGGCATCAACGATATCGAAGAAGTTTACCTGAACGGTGACCTGGAACAGGGCGCGCCGAACATTCTCAACGTCAGCTTTAACTACGTTGAAGGCGAATCCCTGATTATGGCGCTGAAAGATCTGGCGGTGTCTTCAGGTTCCGCCTGTACGTCCGCAAGTCTGGAACCGTCCTATGTGCTGCGCGCATTGGGCATGAATGACGAGCTGGCGCATAGCTCTATCCGTTTCTCTTTAGGTCGTTTCACTACTGAAGAAGAGATCGACTACACCATTGAGCTGGTGCGCAAATCCATCGGTCGTCTGCGTGACCTTTCCCCGCTGTGGGAAATGTTCAAACAGGGCGTGGATTTGAACAGCATCGAATGGGCTCATCATTAATCGGTATCGGAATCAGGAGAATTTATAATGGCTTACAGCGAAAAAGTAATCGATCATTACGAGAATCCACGCAACGTGGGTTCCTTTGACAACAGCGACGAAAACGTAGGCAGCGGCATGGTGGGTGCACCGGCTTGCGGCGACGTGATGAAGTTGCAGATTAAAGTCAACAATGAAGGTATCATTGAAGACGCGCGTTTCAAGACTTACGGCTGCGGTTCCGCTATCGCGTCCAGCTCCCTGGTCACTGAATGGGTGAAAGGGAAGTCTCTGGACGAAGCGCAAGCGATTAAAAATACCGATATCGCAGACGAGCTTGAACTGCCTCCGGTGAAAATTCACTGCTCCATTCTGGCAGAAGACGCAATTAAAGCCGCTATTGCGGATTACAAAAGCAAACGTGAAGCAAAATAAGAAGAGTTGAGGTTGTTATGTCGATTACACTTAGCGACAGTGCTGCAGCGCGAGTAAATACCTTTCTGGCAAACCGTGGTAAAGGGTTTGGCCTGCGCCTGGGGGTGAGAACTTCCGGCTGTTCAGGTATGGCTTATGTACTGGAATTTGTTGATGAACCGGCGGCAGAAGACACCGTGTTTGAAGACAAAGGCGTAAAAGTCGTGATCGACGGTAAGAGCCTGCAATTTCTGGACGGTACGCAGTTAGACTTCGTAAAAGAAGGTCTGAACGAAGGGTTTAAATTCACCAACCCGAACGTAAAAGACGAGTGTGGTTGCGGCGAAAGCTTCAACGTGTAACGTGCTTACCGATAACCCCACCGTGGTCACCTGCGCGTGGGGTTTGTTTTACCTGACTCCCTGAAACATCAGAGAGTCGATGCCCTGAGAATGTTATGGACTACTTCACCCTCTTTGGCTTGCCAGCCCACTATCAACTCGATATCCAGGCGCTGAGCCTCCGTTTTCAGGATCTTCAACGTCAGTATCACCCTGATAAATTCGCCAGCGGTACACAGGCTGAGCAACTCGCCGCCGTACAACACTCCGCGACCATTAATCAGGCCTGGCAAACGCTGCGTCACCCTTTGACGCGCGCCGAATATTTACTGTCACTACACGGCTTTGATCTGGCCAGCGAGCAGCATACGGTGCGCGATACCGCGTTTTTGATGGAACAGCTGGAACTGCGTGAAGAGCTTGATGAAATAGAACAGGCAAAGGACGAAGCGCGACTGGAAAGTTTCATCAAGCGCGTGAAAACAATGTTTGATGCCCGCCATCAGCTGATGGTGGAACAGTTGGACAACGAGACGTGGGACGTGGCGGCGGACACCGTGCGTAAACTGCGTTTTCTCGATAAACTGCGAAGCAGCGCCGAACAACTCGAAGAAAAGCTGCTCGATTTTTAATTCCCGGAAGCGAATATGGCCTTATTACAAATTAGTGAGCCTGGTCTGAGCGCTGCGCCGCACCAGCGTCGTCTGGCGGCAGGCATCGATTTAGGTACTACCAACTCATTGGTTGCGACCGTTCGCAGCGGCCAGGCAGAAACGCTGGCCGATCACGACGGTCGCCATCTGTTGCCGTCAGTCGTTCACTATCAGCAGCAGGGCCACACGGTCGGTTACGCGGCGCGCGCGAACGCGGCGCAGGACACGGCTAACACCATCAGCTCGGTAAAACGCATGATGGGCCGCTCGCTGGCGGATATTCAGACGCGCTATCCCCATCTGCCGTATCAGTTCCAGGCCAGTGAAAATGGTCTGCCGATGATTGAAACGGCGGCAGGTCTGCTCAACCCGGTACGTATTTCTGCCGATATCCTGAAAGCGCTGGCGGCGCGGGCGACGGAAGCGTTGTCGGGCGAGCTGGATGGCGTGGTTATTACCGTGCCTGCTTACTTTGACGATGCACAGCGTCAGGGAACGAAAGACGCGGCGCGTCTGGCGGGGCTGCACGTCTTGCGTCTGCTCAATGAACCTACGGCGGCGGCGATCGCCTACGGTCTGGACTCCGGCAAAGAAGGCGTTATCGCGGTTTACGACCTCGGCGGCGGCACCTTCGATATCTCTATTTTACGCCTGAGTCGCGGTGTGTTTGAAGTGCTGGCGACTGGCGGTGATTCCGCACTCGGCGGCGACGACTTCGACCATCTGCTGGCCGATTACATCCGTGAGCAGGCGGGCATTGCCGATCGCAGCGATAACCGCGTCCAGCGTGAACTGCTGGATGCCGCCATCGCGGCAAAAATCGCGCTGAGTGATGCCGATTCCGTTAGCGTCAATGTGGCGGGCTGGCAGGGCGACATCACCCGTGAACAGTTTAATGACCTTATCGCCGCTTTAGTTAAACGTACTCTGATGGCCTGTCGCCGCGCATTGAAAGATGCGGGCGTTGAGGCGCAGGAGGTGCTGGAGGTGGTGATGGTCGGCGGCTCCACCCGTGTGCCGCTGGTGCGCGAACGCGTGGGCGAATTTTTTGGTCGTCCGCCGCTGACGGCAATCGACCCGGATAAGGTCGTCGCCATTGGCGCGGCGATTCAGGCGGATATCCTCGTCGGCAACAAGCCGGACAGCGAAATGCTGCTGCTGGACGTGATTCCGCTGTCGCTGGGGCTGGAAACCATGGGCGGCCTGGTGGAGAAAGTGATCCCGCGTAACACCACCATTCCGGTGGCGCGCGCGCAGGACTTCACCACCTTTAAAGATGGTCAGACCGCGATGTCGATCCATGTCATGCAGGGCGAGCGCGAGCTGGTGCAGGATTGCCGTTCGCTGGCGCGCTTCGCGCTGCGCGGGCTCCCGGCGATGCCGGCGGGCGGGGCGCATATCCGCGTCACCTTCCAGGTGGATGCCGATGGCCTGCTGAACGTCACCGCGATGGAAAAATCCACCGGCGTTGAGGCGTCTATCCAGGTCAAACCGTCTTACGGTCTGACGGACAGCGAAATCGCCACCATGATTCAGGATTCAATGAGCTTTGCCGAGCAGGATGTAAAAGCCCGTATGCTGGCAGAGCAAAAAGTGGAAGCGGCGCGCGTGCTGGAAAGCCTGACCGGCGCGCTCGCTGCTGATGCCGCGCTGCTAAGCGCCGCAGAACGTCAGGTCATTGATGATGCCGCCGCGCACTTGAGCGAGGTTGCGCAGAGCGATGATGTTGACGCGATAGAACAAGCCATTAAAAACGTAGACAAACAAACCCAGGAATTCGCCGCTCGTCGCATGGACAAATCTGTTCGTCGCGCGCTGCAAGGCCATTCCGTGGACGAGGTTTAATATGCCAAAGATTGTTATTCTGCCTCATCAGGATCTCTGTCCCGATGGCGCAGTTCTGGAAGCTGAGACCGGCGAAACCATTCTTGACGTTGCCCTGCGTAACGGTATCGAGATTGAACACGCCTGTGAAAAATCCTGTGCCTGCACGACCTGCCACTGCATCGTGCGTGAAGGTTTCGATTCCCTGCCGGAAAGCACGGAAGACGAAGACGATATGCTGGATAAAGCCTGGGGTCTGGAGCCGGAGAGCCGTTTAGGCTGTCAGGCGCGCGTCACCGATGAAGATTTGGTGGTCGAAATCCCACGTTACACAATCAACCATGCACGCGAGCATTAACAGAGGGTAGTATGGGACTGAAGTGGACTGATAGCCGCGAAATCGGCGAGGCGCTGTACGACGCGTTCCCCGATCTCGATCCTAAGACCGTTCGTTTCACCGACCTGCATCAATGGATTTGCGATCTTGAGGATTTTGATGATGACCCGCAGGCATCAAATGAAAAGATCCTTGAGGCTATCCTGCTGGTCTGGCTGGACGAAGCTGAATAAATAAACGGGCTGCCCACGGGTGGCCCGTTTTCCTGTATGCGCGAAGAAGGAAAAGAACAATGACTGAAGCGATGAAAATTACGCTCTCCACCCAACCGGCTGACGCTCGCTGGGGAGACAAAGCCACATACAGCATCAATAATGACGGCATTACCCTGCACCTGAACGGTAAAGATGATTCCGGTTTAATCCAGCGCGCGGCGCGTAAAATCGACGGCCTGGGCATTAAACACGTACAACTGACCGGCGCTGGCTGGGATGTGGAGCGTAGCTGGGCATTCTGGCAGGGTTACAAAGGGCCGAAAGGCAGCCGCAAGGTCGAGTGGCCAGATCTTGACGATGAGAAGCAGAAGGAACTGGACAACCGTCTGGCGATCATTGACTGGGTGCGCGACACCATTAACGCGCCGGCGGAAGAGCTGGGGCCGGAACAGCTGGCGCAGCGTGCCGTTGATCTGCTGTGCAGCGTCGCGTGCGATCACGTCTCTTACCGCATTACCAAAGGCGAAGATCTGCGCGAGCAAAACTACATGGGGCTGCATACCGTTGGCCGGGGTTCCGATCGCGCGCCGGTGCTGCTGGCGCTGGATTACAACCCAACCGGCGATAAAGACGCGCCGGTTTACGCCTGTCTGGTGGGCAAAGGCATTACCTTTGACTCCGGCGGTTACAGCATCAAGCAAAGCGCATTTATGGACTCGATGAAGTCCGATATGGGCGGTGCGGCAACGGTAACGGGCGCGCTGGCATTTGCGATTACCCGTGGTCTGAACAAACGCGTGAAGCTGTACCTGTGCTGCGCGGATAACCTGATCAGCGGCAACGCGTTTAAACTGGGCGATATCATTCATTATCGCAACGGTAAGAACGTGGAAGTGATGAACACGGATGCGGAAGGGCGCCTGGTGCTGGCGGATGGCCTGATCGACGCCAGCGCGCAAAAACCAGAGCTGATCATCGATGCGGCGACGCTGACCGGCGCCGCGAAAACCGCGCTGGGTAACGACTACCACGCGTTGTTCAGTTTTGATGACGCGCTGGCGGGGCGTCTGTTGGCGAGTGCGGCAGAAGAAAACGAACCGTTCTGGCGTCTGCCGCTGGCGGAGTTCCACCGCAATCAGTTGCCTTCTAACTTTGCGGAACTGAACAATACCGGTAGCGCGGCGTATCCTGCCGGGGCGAGCACCGCTGCGGGCTTCCTGTCGCACTTTGTCGAAAACTACCAGCAGGGCTGGCTGCACATTGACTGCTCTGCAACCTACCGTAAAGCGCCGGTTGAGCAGTGGTCGGCAGGGGCGACCGGTTTGGGTGTGCGCACCATCGCTAACCTGTTAACAGCATAATTATGTAGGCCGGATAAGCGTTAGCGCTATCCGGCAAGATAACGGCGGGGGCGCTTCGCTTACCCGCCCTACACGCATCTCTATTGTGATCCTTATGTCCGAAACAAAAAACGAATTAGAAACCCTGCTGGAGAAGGCGGCGACTGAACCCGCGCATCGTCCGGCATTTTTCCGTACCTTACTGGAGTCCACCGTCTGGGTGCCTGGCACAGCGGCTGAAGGCGAAGCGATTGTTGACGATAGCGCGCTGGATTTGCAGCACTGGGAAAAAGAAGACGGCACGACGGTCATCCCGTTTTTTACCTCTCTGGAAGCCTTGCAGCAGGCGGTAGAAGACGAGCAGGCATTTGTGGTGATGCCGGTGCGCACGTTATTTGAAATGACGCTCGGCGAAACGCTCTTCCTGAACGCAAAACTGCCTACCGGCAAAGAGTTTATGCCGCGTGAGATCAGCCATCTGCTCGGCGAAGAGGGCAATCCGCTGAGTACACAGGAAGTGCTGGAAGGCGGTGAATCGCTGATTCTGTCTGAGGTGGCGGAACCACCTGCGCAGATGATTGACTCCCTGACCACGCTGTTTAAAACCATCAAACTGGTTAAGCGCGCCTTTCTTTGCACCATTAAAGAGAGCAATGACGCCCAGCCGAATCTGTTGATTGGCATCGAAGCGGATGGCGACATCGAGGAGATCATTCATGCGGCGGGCAGCGTGGCGACTGATACCTTGCCCGGCGATGAACCGATTGATATCTGTCAGGTGAAAAAAGGTGAGCAGGGCATCAGCCACTTTATTACCGAGCACATCGCGCCGTTCTACGAGCGCCGCTGGGGCGGGTTCCTGCGCGATTTCAAACAGAATCGGATTATCTGATCCCGGTAGCCGGATGGCGTTAACGTCATCCGGGACAACCCGCACTGTAGGCCGGATAAGCGCAAGCGCCATCCGGCACATTACAAAACGTTAGGCCGGTTCTACCGGTAAATCATTACGCGCGCCCCATTCGCTCCATGCGCCGTCATACAACGCGACATTGGGCACATCCAGCGTGGCGAGCGCCAGCACCACGACCGCCGCGGTGACACCTGAACCGCAGCTGGCGATAATCGGTCTGTCAAAACTGACGCCGTGACTGAAGAAAATGACGTCCAGTTCATCGGTCGTTTTTAATTCCCCTTCACGCACCAGCTCCGTCCAGGGCACGTTCAACGCGCCGGGAATATGGCCACGCTTCAGACCCGGACGCGGTTCATCGGCTTCGGCATTAAACCGTGGCGCCGGGCGGGCATCAACGATTTGCGCGGTTCTTTCATGGCTCGCCAGAAGTACATCGGTCAGACGCACAACCTTCTCCGCCGTGAATTTAACGTCAAATTCCCCTTCCGGGAGTTCCACTTCGCCTTCCTGAAGCGGCAGCTCATCGCGCTGCCAGCCCGCCAGACCACCGGCAAGAATTGAGACGTTTTCTACGCCAAACGTTCGCAGCATCCACCACGCGCGCGGGGCGGAAAACAGGTTGCCTTCATCGTAGACCACCAGATGTCTGTCCTGGTGTACGCCCAGTTCACGCATCGCCACGGCGAAGGCTTCCGGGCGCGGCATCATATGCGGCAGCGGCGAGGTGTGATCGGAGAGCGCTTCAATATCGAAAAAGAGTGCTCCGGGGATGTGGCCTGAACGATATTCACTCGCAACATCCCTGTCTTCTTGTCCGGGAGGTGCCATGCGGGCGTCGATAATTTGAATTTGCGGATCGTCGATATGCTCTGCCAGCCAGTCGGCGGCGACAAACCAGGAGGTGGACATAGGCGTCTCCATCTTTTGCCATAATAATGCCAAATTGTCGGACGTTTACCGCAAAGGGACAAGTAAAAGAGGCTGATTTGGCTGGTGAAACCACATTTCTGATGAAAAAATCAGAACTTATATAACGAATACTGGCTTTCACAACGGGAAATCTCACGCATAATAGTTACTCTACGTTGCTAACGGGCCACTGTGGCCAGGGATGAAAGAATGAAACACATACGCGTAGCCGCTTGCATGCTTATGCTGGCGTTGGCGGGGTGCGATAACAATGATAACGCGCCAACGGCGGTGAAAAACGATGAGACGCCCGCCGCGCAATCCGCTCCGACGAAAGATTCGGCACAACTGCAAAAGCTGGCGCAACAGAGCGAAGGTAAAGAACTGACGCTGCTGGACGCCTCCGAAGTCCAGTTGGACGGCGCGGCGACGCTGGTGCTGACGTTCTCCATTCCGTTAGATCCTGAACAAGATTTTGCCCGCACCGTACATGTGGTCGATAAAAAAAGCGGCAAGGTTGATGGCGCCTGGGAGCTGTCGCCGAATCTGAAAGAGCTGCGCTTGCGCCACCTGGAACCCAACCGCGATCTGGTGGTGTCCGTTGAACGTGATTTAACGGCGCTGAATAAAGCCGCTTTTGGCCGCGCGTATGAAAAAACCATTACCACGCGAGACGTTCAGCCGAGCGTCGGCTTTGCCAGCCGTGGCTCGCTGCTGCCGGGAAAAGTGGTGGAAGGCTTGCCGGTCATGGCGCTGAACGTGAACGAGGTGGATGTAAACTTCTTTCGCGTGAAGCCTGAGTCGCTGGCGGCATTCGTCAGCCAGTGGGAATACCGTAATGCTCTTTCGAACTGGGAATCTGACAACCTGCTCAAAATGGCGGATCTGGTCTATACCGGGCGTTTTGATCTCAATCCTGCGCGTAATACGCGTGAAAAACGCCTGCTGCCGCTGAGTGACATTAAGCCCCTGCAACAGGCGGGCGTGTACATTGCGGTAATGAATCAGGCCGGACATTACAACTACAGTAATCCTGCCACGCTCTTTACCCTCAGCGACATTGGCGTTTCCGCCCACCGTTATCACAATCGTCTTGATATCTTTACGCAGAGTCTGGAAAACGGCGCAGCGCAGCAGGGGGTTGAGGTTGCTCTGCTTGATGAGAAAGGTCAGACGCTGGCGCAAGCCGCCAGCGATGCGCAGGGGCATGTACAGCTGGAAAATAGTCAGCAGGCGGCGCTGTTGCTGGCGCGAAAAGACGGACAAACCACGCTGCTGGATCTGCAACTGCCCGCGCTGGATCTGGCGGAGTTCGCGATTGCGGGCGCGCCGGGCTACAGCAAGCAGTTCTTTATGTTCGGCCCGCGCGATCTGTATCGTCCTGGGGAAACGGTTATCCTCAACGGACTGCTGCGCGACAGCGACGGTAAAACCTTGCCCGATCAGCCCGTCAAACTGGAAGTGGTAAAGCCGGACGGTCAGGTACTGCGCACCGTTGTCAGCCAGCCTGAAAACGGGTTATACCGCTTTACGTATCCGCTGGATAGCGGTGCGCCAACCGGCATGTGGCACATCCGCGCGAACACGGGCGATAACCAGCCCCGGATGTGGGATTTCCATGTCGAAGATTTTATGCCGGAGCGAATGGCGCTTAATCTCAGCGCGCAGAAAACGCCGTTAGCCCCGTCGGAAGAGGTGACGTTCTCCGTTGTTGGTTACTACCTGTACGGAGCGCCTGCCAATGGCAACACGTTACAGGGGCAACTCTTCCTGCGCCCGCAGCGTGAAGCGGTACAGGCGCTGCCGGGCTTCCAGTTTGGCGATATTGCAGAAGAAAACCTTTCCCGCAGTCTGGACGAAGTCCAGCTTACGCTGGATGAAAATGGCCGTGGCGACGTCTCCGCCAACAGCCAGTGGCAGGAAGCGCATTCGCCGTTACAGGTGATCCTACAGGCAAGCCTGCTGGAATCAGGTGGTCGCCCGGTCACTCGCCGTGCGGAACAGGCTATCTGGCCTGCCGATACCTTGCCGGGTATTCGTCCGCAATTCGCCTCTAAAGCGGTGTATGACTATCGTACTGACGCCACGGTTAACCAACCCATCGTGGATGAGGGCGGGAACGCCGCCTTTGATATTGTCTACGCCGATGCGCAAGGCAATAAAAAAGCCGCTTCGGGTTTGCAGGTTCGTTTGATCCGTGAACGGCGCGATTACTACTGGAACTGGTCGGAAAGCGAAGGCTGGCAGTCGCAGTTTGATCAAAAAGATCTGGTTGAAGGGGAGCAGACGCTGGATCTCAGCGCCGATGAAACGGGCAAGGTGAGCTTCCCGGTTGACTGGGGATCGTATCGTCTCGAAGTGAAAGCCCCGAACGATGCGATCAGCAGCGTGCGCTTCTGGGCAGGTTACAGCTGGCAGGATAACAGCGACGGCAGCGGCGCGGCGCGCCCGGATCGCGTCACCCTGAAGCTGGATAAACCCACCTATCGTCCTGGGGACACCATCAAACTGCATGTCGCCGCGCCGGTGGCGGGTAAAGGCTACGCGATGGTGGAATCAAGCGACGGCCCGCTCTGGTGGCAGGAAATAGATGTACCTGCCGAGGGCCTCGACCTGTCGATTCCCGTCGATAAAGCCTGGAATCGACACGATCTCTACCTGAGCGCGCTGGTCGTGCGTCCGGGCGATAAGTCGCGTTCAGCGACGCCGAAACGCGCGGTTGGGCTGCTGCACCTGCCGTTGGGGGATGAAAATCGTCGTCTGGATCTGACGCTGGAAAGCCCGGCTAAAATGCGTCCAAACCAGCCGCTGACGGTGAACGTCAAAGCCAGCGCTAAACATGGCGAAACGCCAAAACAGATCAACGTACTGCTCTCTGCGGTGGACAGCGGAGTGTTGAATATCACCGATTACGTTACGCCAGATCCGTGGCAGGCATTCTTCGGGCAAAAACGCTATGGCGCGGATATTTATGATATCTACGGTCAGGTGATTGAAGGGCAGGGACGTCTGGCGACGCTGCGTTTTGGCGGCGACGGCGATGAACTCAAACGCGGCGGCAAACCGCCGGTCAACCATGTCAACATCGTGGCGCAGCAGGCGTTGCCGGTTACGCTCAATGAGCAGGGCGAAGGTTCCGTTACGTTGCCGATTGGTGATTTTAACGGCGAGTTACGCGTTATGGCCCAGGCATGGACGGCAGAGGACTTCGGCAGCAGTGAAAGCAAGGTGATTGTTGCCGCTCCGGTGATTGCGGAGCTGAATCAGCCGCGCTTTATGGCGGGCGGCGATACTTCGCGCCTGACGCTGGATGTCACTAACCTGACAGACAAACCGCAGACGTTGACGATTGAACTCGCCGCCAGTGGGTTACTGGAACTGGTGAGTCAGCAACCTGCTCCGGTAAACCTGGCGCCGGGCGTGCGTACGACCTTGTTTATCCCGGTACGCGCAAAAGAAGGGTTTGGCGAGGGAGAATTGCAGGCCACGCTGACCGGCCTGAACCTGCCTGGCGAGACGCTTCCCGCTCAGCATAAGCAGTGGAAAATTGGCATCCGTCCGGCCTGGCCTGCGCAGACGGTAAATAGCGGAACGGTGCTTCAGGCGGGGGAAACCTGGCATGCGCCCGCCCAAAATCTGGAGAACTTCTCGCCGGTAACGTTGCAGGGGCAGCTGTTGCTTAGCGGCAAACCGTCGCTGAACCTGGCGCGTTATATTCGGGAGCTGAAGGCTTATCCGTATGGTTGTCTGGAACAAACCGCCAGCGGCCTGTTCCCGTCGCTCTATACCAACGCGGCGCAACTGAAGGCGTTGGGGATCGCGGGCGATACTGATGAAAAACGCCGTGCGGCAGTCGACACGGGGATCTCCCGGATGCTGCAAATGCAGCGTGATAACGGCGGTTTTGCCCTGTGGGATAACAACGGGCCGGAAGAATACTGGCTTACCGCATACGCGATGGATTTCCTCGTGCGTGCTGGCGAGCAAGGGTACAGCGTTCCGGCCGATGCGATTAACCGGGGAAATGAACGCCTGCTGCGCTATTTGCAGGACCCGGGCATGATGTCGGTTCGCTATAGCGACGATACCCAGGCCAGCAAATTTGCTGTTCAGGCGTATGCGGGACTGGTGCTGGCGCGTCAGCAAAAAGCGCCGCTTGGCGCGCTGCGTGAAATCTGGGAACGCCGGAGCCAGGCCGCGTCGGGCTTGCCGCTTCTGCAACTGGGCATTGCGCTGAAAAATATGGGCGATGCCAGCCGCAGTGAACAGGCGCTGATGCTGGCGCTGAACACGCCGCGCCGTGACGCGCAGCAATGGATGGCGGATTACGGTAGCCCGTTGCGTGATAACGCGCTTATGCTGTCGCTGCTGGAAGAAAATAAACTGCAACCCGAGGCGCAAAATACGCTGCTGACGACGCTTTCTGAACAGGCATTTGGTCAGCGCTGGCTTTCGACGCAGGAGAGTAATGCGCTGTTCCTTGCTGCGCGCACGTTACAGGATCTGCCGGGGACATGGCAGACGCAGACCTCGCTCGCTGACCAGCCGTTGACGGGCGATAAAGCGCAAACGCGTAATCTGGATGCCGATCGGCTTTCCGCGTTGCAGGTGACCAACAGCGGCGACCAACCGCTGTGGCTGCGTCTGGACAGCAGCGGATACCCGCAAACGGCGCCCGTACCTGCCAGCAATGTGTTGCACATCGAGCGCCAGATTCTGGGAACCGATGGTCAGAGTAAATCGCTCAGTTCCCTGCGCAGCGGTGAACTGGTGCTGGTCTGGCTCGAAGTGAAAGCGAGTCAAAACGTGCCAGACGCGCTGGTGGTCGACCTGCTGCCTGCCGGTCTGGAGCTGGAAAACCAGAACCTGGCAAACAGCAGCGCCAGCCTGCAGGACAGCGGCAGTGAAGTGCAAAACCTGTTAAATCAGATGCAGCAGGCGGATATTCAGCATATGGAATTCCGTGACGATCGCTTTGTCGCGGCGGTGGCGGTTAACCAGGGGCAGCCGGTGACGCTGGTGTATCTGGCGCGCGCGGTGACGCCGGGAACCTATCAGGTTCCTGTCCCGCAGGTGGAGTCAATGTATGTTCCACAGTGGCGGGCGACGGGATCAACCGAGGGGCTTTTGATTGTCACGCCATAAATGATCGTCCTGCGCAGTCTACGCGGTGGCTGGCGCTGGCTGGCCATCGCTCCATTTCTGATGATTCTGGCAGTCTGGATGGCGGACAAAATCTGGCCGCTGCCGCTGCATGAGGTCAATCCGGCACGGGTGGTGGTGGCGCATGACGGCACACCGCTGTGGCGCTTTGCCGATGCTGAGGGGATCTGGCGCTATCCCGTGACGATTGAAGACGTTTCTCCCCGCTATCTTGACGCGTTAATCAATTACGAGGACCGCTGGTTCTGGCGGCATCCGGGCGTGAATCCGTTTTCGGTACTGCGTGCCGCCTGGCAGGATCTGTCGTCAGGACGCGTGATTTCCGGCGGCAGTACGTTGACCATGCAGGTGGCGCGACTGCTGGACCCGCATCCGCGAACCTTTGGCGGTAAATTTCGCCAGCTCTGGCGCGCGCTCCAGCTGGAGTGGCACCTGTCCAAGCGCGATATTCTGACGTTGTATCTGAACCGTGCGCCGTTTGGCGGAACGTTGCAGGGCATCGGCGCCGCCAGTTGGGCTTATCTGGGTAAACCACCGGCGCAACTGAGCTATTCGGAAGCGGCGTTGCTGGCGGTTTTACCGCAGGCGCCGAGCCGTTTGCGTCCCGATCGCTGGCCGGAACGCGCGCAAGCGGCGCGCAATAAAGTGCTGGAGCGGATGGCGGCGCAGGGCGTATGGTCGGCCCGGCATGTTCAGGAGGCCCGCGAAGAACCCGTCTGGCTGGCGCCCCGACAAATGCCGCAACTGGCGCCGCTGTTCTCACGCATGATGCTGGGCAAAAGCAACAGTGACAAAATCGTCACTACGCTGGATGCCGGGTTGCAGCGTCAGCTTGAAGAGCTGGCGCAAAACTGGAAGGGACGGCTTCCGGCGCGCAGTTCGCTGGCGATGATCGTTGTCGATCATACCGATATGAGCGTGCGTGGTTGGGTTGGATCGGTGGATATGAATGATGACAGTCGTTTTGGTCATGTGGATATGGTCACTGCAATCCGATCGCCGGGATCGGTGCTTAAACCCTTTGTCTATGGGCTGGCGCTGGATGACGGGTTGATCCATCCCGCCTCGTTGTTACAGGATGTGCCGCGCCGTACCGGCGATTATCGTCCGGGAAACTTTGACAGCGGGTTTCATGGCCCCGTCAGCATGAGCGAAGCGCTGGTGCGTTCGTTAAATTTGCCTGCGGTACAGGTGCTGGAAGCATATGGCCCAAAACGTTTTGCGGCAAAACTGCGTAACGTTGGCCTGCCGCTGTATCTGCCTGCGGGCGCGGCCCCTAATCTTTCCCTGATTCTGGGCGGCGCGGGCGCAAGGCTTGACGAGATGGTGGCGGCATACAGCGCGTTCGCCCGTCATGGCAAGGCGGCAACATTGCGCTTGCAGCCAGGGGATTCGTTGCAGGAGCGTCCGCTGATGTCGCCGGGCGCGGCGTGGATCATCCGGCGGGTGATGGCCGATGAAGCGCAGCCGTTACCGGATAGCGCCCTGCCGCGCGTAGTGCCGCTCGCCTGGAAAACCGGCACCAGCTATGGCTATCGCGACGCATGGGCGATAGGCGTTAGCTCCCGCTATGTGACTGGCATCTGGACGGGCAGGCCCGACGGCACACCCGTTGCCGGACAGTTTGGTTTTGCCAGCGCGGTGCCGCTGCTTAATCAGGTGAATAATATGCTGATGGCGCGCGCCGCGACGCAGCCTGAAGATCCGCGTCCGGCGTCGGTGAGCCGGGGCGTTATCTGCTGGCCGGGCGGACAGGCGCTTTCGGCGGGAGACAATAACTGCCGCCGTCGACTGGCGACCTGGCTGCTGGAGAACAGCCAACCGCCGACGCTGCTGTTACCTGAACAGGAAGGGATTAGCGGCATTCGTTTTCCTGTCTGGCTGGATAATGACGGAAAACGCGTCGCCGCCGATTGTGCTCAGGCGCGGGAGCAGACGTTGATTGTCTGGCCGTTGCCGCTGGAGCCCTGGTTGCCCGCTGCTGAACGCCGCGCTGCGCGACTGCCGACGGCTTCGACGACCTGCCCGCCGCTGGGGCAGGATGCGCCTTTACCTCTACAGTTAACGGGCGTGCGTGATGACGCGATAGTGAAACGGTTACCCGGCGCTTCCGGGGTGGATTTATCGATTCAGAGCAGTGGTGGCGCGGGGGCGCGCTGGTGGTTCCTCAATGGTGAGCCGTTGGGAGAACGCGAGCGGAATATTACGTTACATCTTGCCGAAAAAGGCGAGTATCAATTACTGGTTATGGATGCTGCTGGACAGATTTCTGCGCTGCGATTTACTCTGCAATAGACCTGATAGCAATAGTTTGTTGCTAATACTCATCTTATTTTAAAAAAATGTTACCTTCATCCATAGGCAATAACCCGGATGCTCTTTATAATCCGCGCCAGGTCGTACAAGCATATATACAACAGCAGAACACATTACAGAGGTAATCATGGCGATTGAACGTACTTTTTCCATCATCAAACCAAATGCGGTGGCAAAAAACGTTATTGGCAACATCTTTGCGCGCTTTGAAGCAGCAGGGTTCAAAATTGTCGGTACGAAAATGCTGCACCTGACCGTTGAGCAGGCGCGCGGTTTCTATGCCGAGCACGATGGTAAGCCGTTCTTCGACGGTCTGGTCGAGTTCATGACCTCTGGCCCGATCGTGGTTTCCGTACTGGAAAGCGAAAATGCCGTGCAGCGTCACCGCGACCTGCTGGGTGCAACCAACCCGGCTAACGCGCTGGCGGGCACCCTGCGTGCCGACTACGCGGACAGCTTCACCGAAAACGGCACCCACGGTTCAGATTCTCTGGAATCCGCTCAGCGTGAAATCGCCTATTTCTTTGGTGAAGGCGAAGTGTGCCCGCGCACTCGTTAATAAATCAGTGATGTAGTATGTAGGCCGGATAAGACGCATCTGCGTCGCCATCAGGCAGTCGCGCAATGCCGGATGGCGCTGACGCTTATCCGGCCTACGACTTATCAGGTCTACGACGCTGCTCTGCCTTTACACATTATTTTCGCTAATGTTCCGCGCAGGCGTGGCATCCTTGCGATAGAATTTGTACAATGCAGCGCCCCAGGACGAGCACCGCTCACTGGGGCGCTTCTTTTTTCAACCCTCCAGGGGCCATAACGTGTAATAACGAGGCCGGAATAGAATATGTCTGAACAAATTGTCACGTCTGAAATCATCACCCCGGTTGTTCCTGATAAAAATGGAAAAATTAACCTGCTGGATCTGAACCGTCAGCAGATGCGGGAGTTTTTTAAAGAATTAGGTGAAAAACCCTTCCGCGCCGATCAGGTGATGAAGTGGATGTACCACTATTGCAGCGATAACTTTGATGAGATGACCGACATCAACAAAGTGTTACGTGGCAAACTGAAAGAGGTGGCGGAAATCCGCGCGCCAGAGGTGGTGGAAGAACAGCGTTCTTCAGATGGCACCATCAAATGGGCGATTGCCGTTGGCGATCAGCGCGTGGAAACGGTCTACATCCCGGAAGACGATCGCGCCACGCTGTGCGTCTCTTCGCAGGTTGGTTGCGCGCTGGAGTGTAAATTCTGCTCAACTGCGCAGCAGGGCTTTAACCGTAACCTGCGCGTCTCTGAAATTATCGGCCAGGTGTGGCGTGCGGCGAAAATTGTCGGCGCGGCGAAAGTCACCGGGCAACGTCCGATCACCAACGTGGTGATGATGGGCATGGGTGAACCGCTGCTGAACCTGACCAACGTTGTACCGGCGATGGAAATCATGCTGGATGATTTCGGTTTCGGTCTGTCTAAACGCCGCGTTACGCTGTCGACGTCAGGCGTTGTTCCGGCTCTGGATAAACTGGGCGACATGATTGACGTTGCGCTGGCGATCTCTTTGCATGCGCCGAACGATGAAATTCGCGATGAAATTGTACCGATCAACAGAAAGTACAACATCGAAACGTTCCTCGACGCGGTTCGCCGTTATTTGCAGAAATCCAATGCGAATCAGGGACGCGTCACAATTGAATACGTCATGCTGGACCACATCAACGATGGAACGGAACATGCGCATCAGCTGGCGGAACTGCTGAAAGATACGCCGTGTAAGATTAACCTGATTCCGTGGAACCCGTTCCCGGGCGCGCCGTATGGCCGGAGTTCCAACAGCCGCATCGATCGTTTTTCTAAGGTGTTGATGAGCTATGGTTTCACGACCATTGTGCGTAAAACACGCGGCGACGATATTGATGCCGCTTGTGGTCAGCTTGCCGGGGATGTGATTGACCGTACCAAACGTACTCTGCGTAAGCGTATGCAAGGTGAGGCTATCGACATTAAGGCGGTCTGATACGGCTTGCGCCATTGTGTGTTTTGTGTACAGTGGCGCAATGTTGGTTGAATGATGCCTCAAGTTGTACTTATCTGGTCAATATTAACGGTGCGTTTTTGTCAACTTTAGGGCAGTATGTAGCGGTGCAACAATAGTTTAGCCTTAAGGATTAAGCTGTTTTGTCATAAGTAGCCTGACAGTCTTATACTGTCCAACTAAGGTTAACTGACCAGATGTTTCGCGGTGCGGGTGGGCATTGTGTCTCACCGGCGCCTGAACCCCAATTTACGTACCAGCAGCTGTAGCGAATGAATACTGAAGCCACGCACGACCAAAATGAAGCACAATCCACCGGCGTTCGTCTGCGCAATGCCCGTGAACAACTCGGACTCAGCCAGCAGGCGGTTGCAGAGCGACTTTGCCTGAAGGTTTCCACGGTACGCGATATTGAAGAAGATAAGGCCCCGGCCGATCTCGCTTCAACGTTTCTGCGCGGGTATATCCGCTCTTATGCGCGTCTGGTGCACATCCCTGAAGAAGAACTGCTGCCCGGTCTGGAAAAACAGGCGCCGGTTCGTCCTTCCAAAGTCGCGCCAATGCAGAGTTTCTCTTTAGGTAAGCGTCGTAAAAAGCGCGATGGCTGGTTGATGACGTTCACCTGGCTGGTGCTGTTTGTGGTGGTTGGCCTGACGGGGGCCTGGTGGTGGCAAAACCATAAGGCGCAGCAGGAAGAACTCACCACGATGGTCGATCAATCCTCTGCTGAACTGAATGCTGGCGGCGATAGCGCCCAGAGCGTACCGCTGGACACCAGCGAAGCCGCAAGCCAGGATTCGACGCCAGCGCCAACTGCGCCTGTTGACTCTACGGCGACAAACGCCGTGCCGCAGACGCCGGATGCGTCCGCGACGACCACGGCGCCTGCCGCAGACGCTCAGCAGAATGCGGTCGTTGCGCCTTCTCAGGCGAATGTGGATACCGCAACCACGGCGCCTGCCGCGACGGGTGATACGGCGTCATTGCCGACCGATCAGGCGGGCGTGGCTACGTCAGCGGTCGATCAGAACGCGCTGGTGATGAACTTTACCGCCGATTGCTGGCTGGAAGTCACCGATGCGACAGGGAAAAAACTGTTTAGCGGAATGCAGCGTAAAGATGGCAATTTAAACCTAACCGGTCAGGCGCCTTATAAGCTTAAAATTGGCGCCCCGGCTGCGGTACAGATCCAGTATCAAGGAAAACCTGTCGATCTGAGCCGTTTTATCAGAACTAACCAGGTTGCGCGTCTGACCCTTAATGCCGAACAATCACCGGCGCAGTAACAGACGGGCAACGCGGGAGATTTTTCATGCATAACCAGGCTCCAATTCAACGTAGAAAATCGAAACGTATTTACGTTGGGAATGTGCCGATTGGCGATGGTGCCCCCATCGCCGTACAGTCAATGACCAATACGCGCACGACGGATGTGGAAGCGACGGTCAATCAAATTAAAGCGCTGGAGCGTGTTGGCGCGGATATCGTCCGCGTCTCCGTGCCGACAATGGATGCCGCAGAGGCGTTTAAACTGATCAAGCAGCAGGTTAATGTCCCGCTGGTTGCTGATATCCACTTCGACTATCGCATTGCGCTGAAAGTGGCGGAATATGGCGTGGATTGCCTGCGAATCAACCCAGGCAACATCGGTAACGAAGAGCGTATTCGTACCGTTGTCGACTGCGCTCGCGATAAAAATATCCCTATCCGTATCGGCGTAAACGCCGGATCGCTGGAAAAAGATCTACAGGAAAAATACGGTGAGCCGACGCCGCAGGCGCTGCTGGAATCGGCGATGCGCCATGTGGATCATCTCGATCGCCTGAACTTCGATCAGTTTAAAGTCAGCGTGAAAGCCTCGGATGTTTTCCTCGCGGTAGAATCCTATCGTCTGTTGGCGAAACAGATCGAACAACCGTTGCATCTTGGGATCACCGAAGCGGGCGGCGCGCGCAGCGGCGCGGTGAAATCGGCAATTGGCCTCGGTTTACTGCTGTCGGAAGGCATTGGCGATACGCTGCGCGTCTCTCTGGCGGCCGATCCGGTAGAAGAAATTAAAGTGGGCTTCGATATTCTGAAATCGCTGCGCATTCGTGCGCGTGGGATCAACTTTATCGCTTGCCCAACCTGTTCCCGTCAGGAGTTCGACGTCATCGGCACGGTCAACGCGCTGGAACAACGCCTTGAAGACATCATCACGCCAATGGACGTTTCCATCATCGGCTGTGTGGTGAACGGGCCGGGCGAAGCGCTGGTTTCGACGCTGGGCGTAACGGGCGGCAACAAAAAAAGTGGCCTGTATGAAGACGGCGTGCGTAAAGACAGACTCGACAACGATGATATGATTACGCAGCTTGAAGCCCGTATCCGCGCGAAGGCCAGCATTATGGACGAAGCGCGTCGAATCGACGTGCAGCAGGTTGAAAAATAATAACGCGATGGGAAGCGGCGCGCTTCCCGTGTATGATTGAACCCGCATGGCTCCCGTATCGTTTGGGAAGCGCTGAGGGTTCATTTTTATATTCAGAAAGAGAATAAACGTGGCAAAAAACATTCAAGCCATTCGCGGCATGAACGATTATCTGCCTGGCGAAACCGCCATCTGGCAGCGCATTGAAGGCACACTCAAAAACGTGCTCGGCAGCTACGGTTACAGTGAAATCCGTTTGCCGATTGTAGAGCAGACCCCGTTATTCAAACGCGCTATCGGTGAAGTCACTGACGTGGTTGAAAAAGAGATGTACACCTTTGAGGATCGTAATGGCGACAGCCTGACGTTGCGTCCTGAAGGGACGGCGGGTTGCGTACGCGCCGGTATCGAACATGGTCTCCTGTACAATCAGGAACAGCGCTTGTGGTATATCGGGCCGATGTTCCGCCACGAGCGTCCGCAGAAAGGGCGTTATCGTCAGTTCCATCAGTTGGGTGTCGAAGCCTTCGGTCTGCAAGGGCCGGATATTGATGCGGAGCTGATTCTGCTGACCGCGCGCTGGTGGCGTGCGTTGGGTATTGCTGAACATGTGAATCTGGAGCTGAACTCCATCGGTTCGCTTGACGCGCGCGCCAACTATCGTGATGCGCTGGTGGCATACCTTGAACAGCATAAAGAGAAGCTGGACGAAGACTGCAAACGCCGCATGTATACCAACCCGCTGCGCGTGCTGGATTCCAAGAACCCGGACGTTCAGGCGCTGCTCAACGATGCGCCTGCTCTGGGCGACTATCTGGATGACGACTCCCGCGAGCACTTTGCCGGTCTGTGCAAACTGCTGGAAGCGGCGGGTATCGCTTACACCGTCAACCAGCGTCTGGTTCGCGGCCTTGATTACTACAACCGCACCGTATTTGAATGGGTAACCAACAGTCTGGGGTCTCAGGGCACGGTGTGCGCCGGCGGTCGTTATGACGGTCTGGTGGAGCAACTTGGCGGTCGCGCAACCCCGGCGGTGGGCTTTGCGATGGGTCTGGAACGACTTGTTTTGTTAGTTCAGGCAGTTAATCTGGAATTTAATGCCGATCCTGTTGTCGATATATACCTGGTAGCCTCAGGCGCGGATACGCAGTCTGCGGCGATGACACTGGCGGAGCGCCTGCGTGATGAAAATCCGGGCGTGAAACTGATGACTAACCACGGCGGCGGCAACTTTAAGAAACAGTTTGCCCGTGCCGATAAATGGGGCGCCCGCGTTGCACTGGTGCTGGGTGAGTCCGAAGTGGCTGACGGCACCGTTGTAGTGAAGGATTTGCGCTCTGGTGAGCAAACGGCAGTCGCACAGGATAGTGTGACCGCACATTTGCGCACGTTATTGGGTTAAGGAGAAGGACAGCGTGGAAATTTACGAGAACGAAAACGACCAGGTTGATGCGATTAAACGCTTCTTTGCTGAAAATGGCAAAGCGCTGGCTGTTGGGGTGATTTTAGGGGTTGGCGCGCTGCTCGGTTGGCGCTACTGGACCAGTCATCAGACGGAGTCCGCACGCTCTGCTTCTCTGGCATATCAAAATGCGGTGACCGCGGTGAGCGCGGGCAAACCGGATAGCATCTCCGCTGCGGAGAAATTCGCCACGGAGAATAAAAATACCTACGGCGCGTTAGCTTCTATGGAACTGGCGCAGCAGTTTGTTGATCAAAATGAACTTGAGAAAGCCGCAGCCCAGCTACAGCAAGGACTGGCGGCCACCAGCGATGAGAACCTCAAAGCGGTGATTAATCTGCGTCTTGCCCGCGTTCAGGTGCAGCTCAAGCAGGCCGATACCGCGCTGAAAACGCTCGATACCGTAAAAGGTGAAGGATGGGCTGCGATTGTCGCCGATCTGCGTGGCGAAGCGTTGTTGAGCAAAGGCGATAAACAAGGCGCGCGCAGCGCATGGGAAGCAGGCGTGAAAAGCGATGCCAGCCCGGCGCTGAGTGAAATGATGCAGATGAAAATCAATAATTTGTCCATCTGAGAGGGACCCGATGCAATTGCGTAAATTACTTCTGCCAGGACTGCTTTCTGTTACGTTATTGAGCGGTTGTTCACTGTTTAGTGGCGAAGAAGATGTTGTCAAAATGTCCCCGTTGCCGACGGTGGAAAACCAGTTTACGCCGTCTACCGCATGGAGTACGTCTGTAGGTAGCGGTATCGGCGAGTTCTATTCCAACCTGCACCCGGCGTATGCCGATAACGTGGTCTACGCGGCTGACCGTAAAGGCACCGTAAAAGCGGTAAACGCGGATGACGGGAAAGAAGTCTGGTCCGTGAACCTGGCGGAGAAAGACGGCTGGTTCTCCAGAGCGCCTGCGTTGCTGTCTGGCGGCGTAACGGTCTCCGGCGGCCATGTCTATATTGGCAGCGAAAAAGCGCAGGTTTATGCGTTGAACGCGGCTGACGGTACGACGGCATGGCAGACGAAAGTCGCCGGTGAAGCGTTATCTCGCCCGGTTGTCAGCGATGGCCTGGTGCTTATTCATACCAGCAACGGTCAGTTGCAGGCGCTGAATGAGGCGGACGGCGCGATCAAATGGACCGTGAACCTCGACATGCCGTCGCTTTCGCTGCGCGGTGAGTCCGCTCCGGCTACCGCGTATGGCGCCGCCATTGTGGGTGGTGATAACGGTCGCGTCAGCGCCGTGCTGATGCAGCAGGGCCAGATGATTTGGCAACAGCGTATTTCCCAGGCGACCGGTTCGACTGAAATCGACCGTCTGAGCGATGTCGATACCACGCCGGTTATCGTCAATGGCGTCGTTTACGCGCTGGCTTATAATGGTAACCTGACGGCGCTGGATCTGCGCAGTGGTCAGATTATGTGGAAACGTGAGCTGGGCTCGGTGAATGATTTCATCGTTGACGGCGATCGTATCTACCTGGTGGATCAGAACGACCGTATTCTGGCATTGACCACCGACGGCGGCGTGACGCTGTGGACGCAAAGCGATCTGCTGCACCGCCTGCTGACATCGCCTGCGCTGTATAATGGCAATCTGGTGGTAGGCGATAGCGAAGGCTATATGCACTGGATTAACGTTGAGGACGGTCGTTTTGTGGCTCAGCAAAAAGTGGATAGCTCCGGCTTCCTGACCGAACCGGTCTCTGCCGATGGCAAACTGCTGATCCAGGCGAAAGACGGTACGCTGTACTCTATTACGCGTTAATCGTCACGGCCGCACGCTTTGAAAAACGGCTCCTGGTGCAGGGGCCGTTTTACTGTTTTTAACAACGGCGCAAAAATCGCGCGCGTTGTTTGATGATTTTTTAAATGAGGCTTTAAACATGGTACCTGTGGTCGCGCTTGTCGGGCGCCCTAACGTCGGAAAATCCACGTTATTTAACCGTCTAACTCGCACCCGAGATGCGCTGGTTGCGGATTTCCCGGGTCTGACTCGTGACCGTAAGTACGGTCGTGCGGAGATTGAAGGCCGCGAGTTTATCTGTATTGATACCGGCGGTATTGATGGCACCGAAGACGGTGTGGAAACCCGCATGGCGGAACAGTCGCTGCTGGCGATTGAAGAGGCTGATGTTGTGCTGTTCATGGTGGATGCGCGTGCTGGCCTGATGCCAGCGGATGAAGCGATCGCCAAACATCTGCGCTCCCGCGAAAAACCCACGTTCCTTGTGGCAAACAAAACTGACGGGCTCGATCCCGATCAGGCGGTTGTCGACTTCTATGCGCTGGGTTTAGGTGAAATTCACCCGATTGCAGCTTCTCACGGTCGTGGCGTGCTCAGCCTGCTGGAGCATGTTCTGCTGCCGTGGATGGACGACGTCGCCCCGCAGGAAGAGGTGGATGAAGACGCCGAATACTGGGCGAAACTGGCAGCGGAAGAGAACGGGGAAGAGGAGCCGGAAGATGACTTCAACCCTCAGGATCTGCCAATCAAACTGGCGATTGTCGGCCGTCCGAACGTAGGTAAGTCCACACTGACTAACCGTATTCTGGGTGAAGACCGCGTAGTGGTCTATGACATGCCGGGAACGACGCGCGACAGTATCTATATTCCGATGGAACGCGATGAGCGTGAATACGTGCTGATTGATACCGCAGGCGTACGTAAGCGTGGGAAAGTCACCGATGCGGTAGAAAAATTCTCCGTCATTAAAACGTTGCAGGCGATTGAAGATGCCAACGTGGTGATGCTGGTTATTGATGCGCGCGAAGGGATTTCCGATCAGGATCTGTCGCTGCTGGGCTTTATCCTTAATAGTGGGCGCTCACTTGTCATCGTCGTGAACAAATGGGACGGCCTGACCCAGGAAGTGAAAGAGCAGGTGAAAGAGACGCTGGACTTCCGTCTGGGCTTTATCGACTTTGCGCGCGTACACTTTATCTCTGCGCTGCATGGCAGCGGCGTGGGCAACCTGTTTGAGTCCGTACGTGAAGCGTATGACAGTTCAACCCGTCGCGTCAGCACCGCCATGCTGACCCGCATCATGACTATGGCGGTTGAAGATCACCAGCCGCCGCTGGTTCGCGGTCGCCGCGTGAAACTTAAATATGCCCACGCCGGGGGATATAACCCGCCAATCGTGGTGATTCACGGCAACCAGGTGAAAGACCTGCCGGACTCTTACAAGCGCTATCTGATGAACTACTTCCGCAAATCGCTGGACGTGATGGGAACGCCTATCCGTATTCAGTTTAAAGAAGGGGAAAACCCGTATGCGAATAAGCGCAATACGCTGACCCCGACTCAGATGCGTAAGCGTAAACGTCTGATTAAGCACATTAAGAAAAGCAAATGACGATTTACTGAAAATCATCTGCTGTCAAAAAATCCTGAAGCCCGCATTGCGTCGGGCTTTTTTCATATCAAGAGCTATCATAAAGAATCAACAAAGTGCATGATTAGCGTGTACACAAGGGTGTAACCGGCATGAGTATTTCAACGAGCGCAAGGCGGCGCTGACTCAGTGGGCTGATTTGCTGGTAGCGTTGGAACGAGGTGAAACATATAACGTAATGCCTTTGCGTTTGGCTGAATAAAGGGATGAAAGTATGTGTGCATTCGTGAGCAAAAAAACAGGGGAAAAAACGAATCATCCAGTTGTCAATTACGTAAATAATGTGAATAAAAGAATAGCTGATGAAGCCGTGGAGTTCTCCCAAAGCGCAGATTTTTACATAATGGAAACAGCATCAGGTTCGCGGGGATTTGTTACAACAAATGAAAAGAGAACTGTTCTTGAAGAGTTAAATAAAGGATTTAGGTTTTATCTTCGAGATGAAATATCAAAACCAGAAGTAATTGATTTGATAAATGAATTTTCTGGTGTTGAGTATGGATCATTTGGCGATATTTTTAAATTAGAAGAAAGCAATGATTTAGTTCTTTCGGCCTGCATTATGCATTTCATGGGGCTTGATTCCGTTGCTGATAATCTGTTAAAAATTGCTTTCTACAATGAAAACATGAAATTAGGACAGTTACACTTTGTTTATCATTCTGGCAAGGTTGTTGAGCGACTGAAGCAGCGAAAAAATTCATCACAACCACGGAATCCCAATTATGCAAAAGCCATAAGAATACTTAAAGACACTTGGGAGAAGTATCCGGCGGCAAGTAAAAACGAAATGCTCTCGAAACTACATCAATACTTCAACGGCTCGGTGAGTAAAGACTCAATCAAACGTTGGATAAAAAAATCAAAATTACAACCGCCTAAACCAGATAAGTACACGGCATTTTCATTAGTGATCAATTCCGACTAATACAAATAATGGTGCATAGCTGGATATGCACCCTATCGCCTTGAGGCAAATCAGTCTTCAATTTATTCCGTTACAAGTCATCAACCACCAGCAAGAGGTAACGGGGCATATGAAAAACCAACCTTCCACACAGTCTGCAATTCCTACAACCGGCTACATCCGCCGCTATCGTTTGGCTGAAATGCTGGGTATGAGCCTTTCTACTCTGGATCGCAAGGTACGTGACGGCACTTTGCCGAAGCCAACAAAGCTAGGTGAGAAAATCACAGCATTCGATGCTGTGGCGATCAATCAGTGGCTGTCGCCGCAGCTGATGAACTGGGCTATGAGGTGGCGCTTCTGGAGGATGAAGGTATTTATATTGATACGCAGGATGCTGAATTTTATTTTCAGCGTTATGACCTGAAAGAGAATGTGGCGCTGCTGCTGTTGACCCTGAGGCGCGAACTGTTTTACACCTCCACGGATTACCCTGATGAAATGGCGGACTGGAATCCGGAGGGGATTAAGGCTCTTTCACTCTGGCGCGAAAAGGTGCACAGGTGATATGTGTCAACGTCGCCCGGTGGCAAAGTGTAAACCGTTCCTGAGATACGAAACGCACAGGTTGACACTTTTCACTTTCCCACGAAAAAGCGTCAACCCGGCCACAGCCCCTGTGATTGCAGGCCCCGAATTAATTTATCCTCGTTAACGCTGCCATAAAACCCCGGATTTTCCGCAAAAGTGTCAACCTACGATGCTTAGAAATGCCAGGGTTATTGGGAAAACGGCGAAAAGTATCAACCTTCCCCGAAAAACGAAACCGATAGCTTTACACTTTGGCCGATCGCTGGAAACGTATAAAGCCGGACGAAGCCGCGCCATTGCTGCGTTTTCGGGGGGAGTGTCAGGTGAGGGATGTTTAGATTTGTTAAGGTCAATTCGCGAAAAGTGTCAACCGGCCTCCTAAGATTTCCTAAGGTTAAATGCGAGTTTTCCCGGAAAGTGTCAACCTATCCCAATCCGGAAAGATCCGCGCTGGTGGTATGTATGTCCTGCTGGCAAAAAGCAAAAGGTGGTGTGTGCTCCTGAATGCGCTTGGTGCTTGATGTAAATCAATCTGTTGCTCTGGAATGGCTTAATATTGGCCGTTATGATTGCCCTTTGCACAAAAAAAGGAATTGGCTGTGGATACGGTTGAGGAATTAAACGGAACATACTTCTACGCTGGAAAGTCGAATTTAAGTGCTGCCGAACTTCTATTTATGATTTTTTGTGAGAATACCGCTAGCCAATTTGGGATCGGCGTGGCTGATTTTGGTGCGGTGGTTGCCCTCGTATCGGGAAGAAACAATTTAGGTACGAGGGGCAAATTTGCCAATGCGACGAAAGGAACCTCTTACGCTTCAAAGGCTGCTCGAGCGGTATTTAAGAAAAGCAAATTCCCCTTTGGTATCTCGCTTCCTACTTGGTTAGGAGGCTATACACCGTGGACGGCTCGCCGTGTTATGGTTCGTAACATTGCGCCGTTTGTTGGGCGTTCAATTCCCCTGATTGGTCAAATTATCCTTGCTTCTGATGTGTCGCAAATCACCTACCGCACCATACGCGATTACAACACCATAGCGCGAGGTAACGATAAGTTATGGTAGACAGCATTGAGCAGCGCATTTATGAGCTTGTACGGCCTTACGCTGGAACGTATCTGTTCAATATAAAACGGGTGACATTAACGCCTGAGACTGATCTCGATACTGATTTGAGCATTGACGAACTTGAAGCCGAAGACCTGATGAATGACTTTTTCAAGAAATTCAATGTTGAACGGGGAGGGTTTAAAATCGAAACTTACTTTCCGAACCTTCCTTTTTCGTGGAATCCGTTCAAGAAAACGGAACCTGTCCCCGTACCTGATTTCACTATTGGCATGCTGATCGAATCAGCTAAAGCCGGGAAATGGTTATACGACTAATCGTAAGCAAGGAGCTTTATAAATGGCAGTACCAGTACACTTGTTTTTGACCGACGATGGCGGTGCAATGATCCGTGGATCTTCCGATGTACAAGACCGTGAAGGAAGTGTTGAGCTTCGAGGGTTACACCATATTTAACTATCCCTACCGACCCAATGACAGGGAAGGTGACGGGAACACGCCAGCATTCACCTTTCCAGTTTACCAAAGAGCTTGATAGCGCATCGCCGTATCTGTTTAAGGCGGCAGCGACCGGTCAGACGCTCAAATCAGCCGAATTCAAGTTTTATCACATTAACTACGCCGGACAAGAGGCGGAGTATTACCGGATTACTCTGGAAAATGTGAAAGTTATTTCGGTCAGTCCAGCTATGCATGATACGCGAGGCTGTCCGGGAACCGGCCATATGGAAGAAGTGGCCCTGAACTATGAAAAAATTACCCATCTGTATAAAGATGGTAATTTACTGGCTCATGATGCTTGGAATGAACGCCCTACCGCGTAGCGTTTGGAATTGATTAAAAATAGAGCGAATTAAGTAAGCACTTTGTTTTTTAATGTACACACGGGTGTACACAATTAGATGTGTTTATTAAAAAACTCTTTTATAACAATCGATAACTGGCTTATTTGCCATTCACATTAAAAAGCAAATAATCGTCGCTGACGTTGATAAAACCCGCGCCTGTCGCGGGTTTTTTTGTTTTGCTCCAGCCGATGGTTTCCCTGTGTGATGTCAATGACTATTCGTTTTCTTCCAACTTTAAATCTAAGAAAGTAGACAATTGTCGAATTTTCATCTTAAAGTCCAGGGGTTGGTACTAGACAAAACTGGCTCCAGGTTATCAAATGGTTAAATAACCCTTCGCCGCATGTAAAAAAATCGGCCAGATACGTAACTGGTCGGCGTGCATTGCGGTGTTTATAAGCACAACGACATACCTTTTCGGGAGAATTATGCAATCCTCTGTTAATCAAAAAGAAAGCCGAACGTTCTTCGGCCATCCTTATCCGCTCGGTTCGCTGTTCTTCACCGAGATGTGGGAACGTTTCTCGTTTTACGGCATCCGTCCGTTACTGATCCTGTTTATGGCTGCGACCGTCTATGACGGGGGCATGGGACTGGCGCGTGAAAACGCCTCTGCGATTGTCGGTATCTTTGCCGGTACGATGTATCTCGCGGCATTGCCGGGCGGCTGGCTGGCGGATAACTGGCTCGGCCAGCAGAAAGCGGTCTGGTACGGCTCGATTCTGATTGCGCTCGGCCACCTGTCGATTGCGCTCTCTGCCGTGATGGGCGACAACCTGTTCTTTATCGGCCTGATGTTTATCGTGCTCGGTTCTGGCCTGTTCAAGACCTGTATCTCGGTCATGGTGGGGACGCTGTATAAAAAAGGCGATGCGCGTCGTGACGGCGGTTTCTCGCTGTTCTATATGGGCATCAATATGGGGTCGTTCATTGCGCCGCTGATCTCCGGCTGGCTGATTAAAAGCCACGGCTGGCACTGGGGCTTTGGTATCGGCGGCATCGGGATGCTGGTGGCGTTGATCATCTTCCGCGTGTTTGCCGTTCCGGCAATGAAACGCTACGACAGCGAAGTGGGGCTGGACTCCACCTGGAACAGCCCGGTAGTGAAGAGAAACGGCGTGGGCGCATGGCTGCTGGCGCTGGCAGTAGGCGTGGTGGTTATCGTTGCGCTGATCGCTCAGGGCGTGATTGTGATTAACCCGGTCGCGGTAGCCAGCATGCTGGTGTACGTGATTGCGGCGTCTGTTGCGCTCTACTTTATCTACCTGTTTGTTTTTGCGGGCCTGAACCGTAAAGAGCGCGCACGACTGCTGGTCTGCTTTATCCTGCTGGTTTCAGCCGCATTCTTCTGGTCTGCGTTTGAGCAAAAGCCGACCTCATTCAACCTGTTCGCCAACGACTACACTAACCGCATGATCGGCGATTTTGAGATCCCGGCCGTATGGTTCCAGTCGATCAACGCCCTGTTTATCATCCTGCTGGCGCCGGTGTTCAGCTGGGCATGGCCAAAGCTGGCGAGCATGAACATTCGCCCGAGTAGCATCACCAAGTTTGTTATCGGTATTCTGTGTGCGGCGGCGGGCTTTGGCCTGATGATGCTGGCGGCGCAGAACGTGCTGAATAACGGCGGGGCGGGCGTATCACCGTTCTGGCTGGTAGGCAGCATTCTGATGCTGACGCTGGGCGAGCTGTGCCTGAGCCCGATTGGTCTGGCGACCATGACGTTGCTGGCGCCGGAAAGAATGCGCGGTCAGATGATGGGGCTGTGGTTCTGTGCGAGCGCGCTGGGTAACCTGGCTGCGGGCCTGATTGGCGGCCATGTGAAGGCCGATCAGCTCGATATGCTGCCGGACCTCTTCGCGCGTTGCTCCGTCGCCCTGCTGATTTGCGCTGCGGTGCTGATCGTGCTTATTGTTCCGGTTCGTCGTATGCTGGAAAATACACAGACTAAAAATGAGCAGAAGCCGGTCACTAACGCCTGATGCAACATCCGACCTGGCCGGGACGTGAGTGACGCCCCGGCAGTTCAACGAACGAGACGGGAACAGGCGTTCAGGGATTTATTGGTCATGGGTTTTGATGCTCAGCCCGCAACATATCAAAGGAGTTACCGTGTCGATTACCTGCCCGGATTGCCATGCAGAACTGGAACCGCAAAACGGTGCGGCGCATTGCGACAGCTGCAATAAAGATATTGAACTTGAAGCGCGCTGCCCGGATTGCCATAAGCCGCTCCAGGTGTTAAAAGCCTGCGGCGCGGTGGATTATTTCTGCCAGAATGGTCATGGGCTGATCTCTAAAAAGCGCGTGGAGTTTGTGCCGCTTTAATCCGTCTTTTTCCTGCGCGTTTTCTTCGCGGTCGTCACGCCTTTCACTTCGCTTTCCACCCAGCCGTCTGACAGCCGGGTGGTGAGCACATCACCGGCTTTCACCTGTCTGGTTTGCTTCAGCACCTTGCCGTCCGTCGCCGTGGTTACGCTATAACCGCGCGCCAGCGTGGAGAGCGGGCTGACGGCTTCAAGATGCGTTACCGCATTGCCAAAGCGTTCGCGTGTGGCGCTCAGACGTGCGCGCACGTTCTCGGCCAGACGATACTCCAGTTGCTGAATACGCGTTTGCGCGCGATAAATTCGCGGCTGCGGGTTTTGCTGGTTTAAACGCTGAAGGACACGTTGCTGGCGCGAGGCCGCGCGCTTGAGTTGATTATCCAGCGCGAAGTTCATCCGCTGGCGCAATCTTTCCAGCATTGTCTGCTGGCGCGCCAGGCGCAGTTGCGGGTGTTGCTGTTGTAACCGATGGAAAAGCTGCGTAAAACGGCGGTTGCGGTTTGCCAGATAGTAATCCATCGCCATCCCGAGGCGTTGTTGCGCGGACTGAATCTGGCGCAGCAACTCCTGCTGATTACGGCTGACTATCTCGGCGGCTGCGGAAGGCGTCGGCGCGCGCAGGTCGGCAACAAAATCGGCGATGGTAACGTCGGTTTCATGGCCGACGGCGCTAACGACCGGAATGCGGCTGGCGAAAATCGCCCGCGCGACGCGTTCATCGTTAAAACTCCACAGATCTTCCAGTGAACCGCCGCCGCGCCCGACGATCAGCACGTCGCATTCATTTCGGGCGTTAGCCCGTTCAATGGCGTGAACAATCTGGCCCGGCGCGTCATCACCCTGAACAGCGGTCGGGTAGATGATAACCGGCAGGGAGGGATCGCGGCGTTTCAGTACATGAAGAATGTCATGTAAAGCGGCACCGGTTTTTGAGGTGATCACCCCGACGCAGTGAGCGGGCGAGGGGAGCGGTTGTTTATACTGCTGATCGAACAGCCCTTCAGCCTGCAATTTTGCTTTCAGTAATTCATACTTCTGCTGGAGCAGGCCCTCACCCGCAGGCTGCATGCTTTCAACGATGATCTGATAGTCGCCGCGCGGCTCATACAGGGTGATATTGGCGCGAACCAGCACCTGTTGCCCGTGCTGCGGGCGAAAAGTGACGCGGCGGTTGCTGTTACGGAACATCGCGCAGCGTACCTGGGCGGTGTCATCCTTTAGCGTAAAGTACCAGTGGCCGGAGGCGGGCTGCGTGAAATTAGAGATTTCACCGCTGATCCATACTTGCCCCATTTCCTGCTCAAGCAGCAGACGAACCGTCTGATTAAGGCGGCTTACGGTAAAGATTGAGGAGGTCTGAGAGGATAACATGTGAGCGGGATCAAATTCTAAATCAGCAAGTTATTCAGTCGATAGTAACCCGCCCACAGGGGATCGCAAGCATTATTTGCAAAAAAGTGTGGATGCAATCGGTTTCGCTCTGTATAATGCCACGGCAATATTTATCCACCCCCAGGTTAGAGATATTGCCCATGCTACGTATTGCTAAAGAAGCTCTGACGTTTGACGACGTCCTCCTCGTTCCCGCTCACTCCACCGTTCTGCCGAATACTGCCGACCTCAGCACGCAGTTGACGAAAACCATTCGTCTGAACATCCCTATGCTCTCCGCAGCAATGGATACCGTGACGGAAGCGCGCCTTGCAATCGCCCTGGCACAGGAAGGCGGCATCGGTTTTATCCACAAAAACATGTCTATCGAGCGTCAGGCGGAAGAAGTTCGCCGCGTGAAGAAACATGAATCCGGCGTGGTCACCGACCCGCAAACCGTTCTGCCAACCACCACGCTGCGTGAAGTGAAAGAACTGACCGAACGTAACGGTTTTGCTGGCTATCCGGTTGTCACCGAAGATAACGAGCTGGTCGGTATCATTACCGGTCGTGACGTGCGTTTTGTCACCGACCTGAGCCAGCCTGTCAGCGTGTATATGACGCCGAAAGAGCGCCTGGTCACAGTGCGCGAAGGTGAAGCGCGTGAAGTGGTTTTTGCCAAAATGCACGAAAAACGCGTTGAGAAAGCGCTGGTTGTGGATGACAGCTTCCATCTGATCGGCATGATCACCGTAAAAGATTTCCAGAAAGCGGAACGTAAACCGAACGCCTGTAAAGATGAGCAGGGTCGTCTGCGCGTTGGCGCGGCAGTCGGCGCGGGCGCGGGCAACGAAGAGCGCGTTGACGCGCTGGTTGCCGCTGGCGTTGACGTACTGCTGATCGACTCCTCTCACGGCCACTCCGAAGGCGTTCTACAACGCATTCGTGAAACCCGCGCCAAATACCCGGATCTGCAAATCATCGGCGGCAACGTAGCAACCGGCGCAGGCGCGCGCGCGCTGGCAGACGCTGGCGTCAGCGCGGTGAAAGTGGGTATCGGTCCTGGCTCTATCTGTACGACCCGTATCGTCACAGGCGTAGGCGTTCCACAAATTACTGCTGTCTCTGATGCAGTAGAAGCACTCGAAGGCCTGGGCATTCCGGTTATCGCCGATGGCGGTATTCGTTTCTCCGGCGATATCGCCAAAGCGATCGCCGCAGGCGCAAGCGCGGTAATGGTCGGTTCCATGCTGGCGGGTACTGAAGAATCCCCGGGCGAAATCGAACTGTACCAGGGCCGTTCTTACAAATCCTACCGTGGTATGGGTTCTCTGGGCGCGATGTCCAAAGGCTCCTCTGACCGTTACTTCCAGAGCGATAACGCGGCAGACAAACTGGTGCCGGAAGGTATCGAAGGCCGCGTAGCGTATAAAGGCCGCCTGAAAGAGATCATTCACCAGCAGATGGGCGGCCTGCGCTCCTGTATGGGTCTGACCGGCTGTGGTACTATCGACGCGCTGCGTACCAAAGCGGAGTTTGTACGCATCAGCGGTGCGGGTATTCAGGAAAGCCACGTTCATGACGTGACCATCACCAAAGAGTCCCCGAACTACCGTCTGGGCTCCTGATTTTCTTCGCCCGACCTCGTGTCGGGCGATTTATTTAATCTGTTTCACTTGCCTCGGAATTAGCGTCAATGACGGAAAATATTCATAAACATCGCATTCTCATCCTGGATTTTGGTTCTCAGTACACTCAGCTGGTTGCGCGTCGCGTGCGTGAACTCGGCGTTTACTGCGAACTGTGGGCGTGGGATGTTACGGAAGCACAAATTCGCGAATTCAACCCAAGCGGTATTATTCTTTCCGGCGGCCCGGAAAGCACCACTGAAGAAAACAGCCCGCGCGCGCCGGAGTATGTGTTTGAAGCTGGCGTGCCGGTATTCGGCGTGTGCTACGGCATGCAGACGATGGCGATGCAACTGGGCGGCCATGTTGAAGCATCCAATGAACGTGAATTCGGTTACGCGCAGGTGGAAGTGAGAACCGACAGCGCGCTGATTCGCGGCATTGAAGACTCCCTGACCGCAGACGGTAAGCCGCTGCTGGACGTGTGGATGAGCCACGGCGATAAAGTTACCGCTATCCCGTCTGACTTTGTCACCGTTGCCAGCACCGAAACCTGCCCGTTCGCCATTATGGCTAACGAGGAAAAACGTTTTTACGGCGTGCAGTTCCACCCGGAAGTCACGCACACCCGTCAGGGTATGCGCATGCTGGAACGCTTTGTGCGTGATATCTGCCAGTGTGAAGCGCTGTGGACTCCGGCGAAGATCATCGACGATGCGGTAAATCGCATCCGTGAACAGGTTGGCGACGACAAAGTGATCCTCGGCCTGTCTGGCGGCGTTGACTCTTCCGTTACCGCGATGCTGCTGCATCGCGCCATCGGTAAAAACCTGACCTGCGTATTTGTTGATAACGGCCTGCTGCGTCTGAACGAAGCCGAGCAGGTAATGGACATGTTCGGCGATCATTTTGGCCTCAACATTGTTCACGTTCCGGCGGAAGAACGTTTCCTGACCGCGCTGAAAGGCGAAAACGATCCTGAAGCGAAACGTAAGATCATCGGTCGCGTATTCGTTGAAGTCTTCGATGAAGAAGCGTTCAGACTGGAAGACGTGAAATGGCTGGCGCAGGGCACTATCTATCCTGACGTTATCGAGTCCGCCGCTTCCGCCACCGGTAAAGCACACGTCATCAAATCTCACCACAATGTGGGCGGCCTGCCGAAAGAGATGAAGATGGGTCTGGTTGAGCCGCTGAAAGAGCTGTTCAAAGACGAAGTGCGCAAGATTGGTCTGGAACTGGGCCTGCCGTACGACATGCTGTACCGTCATCCGTTCCCGGGGCCGGGTCTGGGCGTTCGCGTACTGGGCGAAGTGAAGAAAGAGTACTGCGACCTGCTGCGTCGTGCGGATGCTATCTTCATCGAAGAGTTGCACAAAGCGGATCTGTACAACAAAGTGAGCCAGGCGTTCACCGTGTTCCTGCCGGTTCGCTCCGTTGGCGTAATGGGCGATGGCCGTAAATACGACTGGGTTGTCTCCCTGCGTGCGGTAGAAACCATCGACTTTATGACCGCGCACTGGGCGCACCTGCCGTATGATTTCCTCGGCCGCGTCTCTAACCGCATCATCAACGAAGTCAACGGCATCTCCCGCGTGGTGTATGACATCAGCGGTAAGCCGCCAGCAACCATTGAGTGGGAATGATGTATAGCTAGTTCATAGCTCATCATATCTATTCAGATTCATCATTAGCCCTCTGTAATTGCAGAGGGTTTTTGTTTTTATGTATTCATGTCTATTCACTCTACCTCACATCTTTTGACGGTACAGGTGACGGTATTGTCGAAGAGCGTTTGCTGGCCGCTCCACATTAGCAAGCCTCGACAGCAGGAAAAAGATGAATACTTGTTGTTAGTCTAAATGTGGTCTATATTTGAACCGAAAAGTGACCAATGATTATTAGGTGGGGCGTATCATGAAAGTAGAGACAATTAGCTACGTTAAAAAGAACGCAGCAACGCTTGATCTGTCAGAACCGATCCTGGTCACGCAAAATGGTGTCCCTGCTTATGTTATAGAATCCTATGACCAGCAGCAGGAGCGGGAAAACGCTATTGCGTTGCTGAAGCTGCTTACCCTGTCAGAGAAAGATAAAGCTGAAGGGCGTGTATTCTCAAAAGACCAATTGCTGGATGGACTTGCGGATTAAACGCAGAGCACTCAACGTTAAGGGACTTCCATGGAACAGCTGGTGACCTTTGAGTACACGCTTACGGTAAAGCACTGCATCGATACAATAGCGGGTTTTCTGCGCCATGTTGATGTTGAACCGCGTCCGGTTATTGCAGATATACTGACGCAGTTTGAGAGTACCGTTGGCCAGTTCCCGCTGGGATGCCAGATTTGCCCTGAACTGCTGAAAATTGGCTGTGCAAAGTACCGGGAGTTTAACCACGCTGAAGGCTATCGAGTTTTGTATTCAGTAGACGGCGCATTAGTGACAGCACATGCGATTTTGTCACATCGGCAGGATATACAGCAGTTGTTGTTCAGGCGTCTGATTGCCGCCTGAACAATCAGGCGACGATACCGCTTACAACGTCATCTTCCAGAATCCATTCCATTACCCGACCGAGGCACAGCGCTATCTGTCCGGCGAATGCATATGCAATCCAGAAAACAGTATGTCTATGTGAGCAGGAAAAGTTTAGCGTTGAGCAGGCGTCTCGACTGAGAGAGTGGACTGTTGAGCTTCTTTTTTATCCTGATGATGATGCCAGGCACCGATAGAAGAGTAGACGAAGCGTCCGAAGAAGAAGAGAAAACTGATAAACAGTACGATACGGGTCATTCGACTGTTAAATCGATGTCGTTTTCGCATACTGGTTGCCTGACTCACAAAAGGTTCCTTAGGGTATGCCCAGCATAGTGGGCGATGGGTACATTAAGGCACATTGTAAAGGAATGGTCAATTGTCGATTATGTAAAAATACGTCAGTTGATTTATCTCTTATTGTTATGGAAGATAATTTTAGTATTTACATTAATAATAAATTAATGATAACGAAGCAGAAAAAACGTAATTATTAGTTAATGAGAAGGAAATTGATTGATATATATCAAATGTTGCTTCCCGTTGATAACTAGAATCAAGACACATATTGTGACGTTGTTTTTATTATTATTTTAAAGTCAGGTGGGATGCCTGTCTGAAGCACCTTGCAGGAAGCGAGGGTTTTTGCTGAGCATCTATGAAACTAAATCAGACCTATATCAAAATCAGAGATAAATGGTGGGTGCTACCTCTCATTTTACCCTCTTTGCTGTTGCCCATATTAAGCATTGCCAATACCTACGCGCATACCAATACGGGTTCCGGCAATGTCACGCTTTTTTATCTTCCTCTGGCATTCACCATCAGCCTGATGTCATTTTTTGACTGGGCGGCATTACCGGGCATTGCGGTCGCAATCTTCTGGAATCGTTATCCGATAGTGGGATTGTATGAGACGCTCTCCATTATCGGACATTTCATTATCCCGGTCGTGCTCTGCTGGGGCGGGTATCGCGTGTTTACTCCCCGGCGTAATCAGGTGTCTCATGGCGATGCTCATCTGATGTTTCAGCGGATGTTCTGGCAGGTGTTTTGCCCGGCGACGTTATTTCTGGTGCTTTTTCAATTTGCCGCCTTCCTGGGAATGTATGCGAGCAAATCAAGCATGATGGGCGTAATGCCTTTTAATATCAATACATTGATTAACTATCAGGCTTTGCTGGTGGGAAATCTTATCGGCGTTCCGCTGTGTTATTTTATTATTCGCACTGTCCGCAATCCTCTGTACCTGCGTGGATATTATGCGCAACTGAAACAACAGTTTGATAAGAAAGTCACAAAGAAAGAGGTTGTTATCTGGTTGCTCGTGCTGACATTGCTCATGACAATGCTTTGCATGCCATTGAATGAAAATAGTTCAATATTTAGCACTAACTATACCTTGTCATTATTATTGCCGGTAATGCTATGGGGAGCGATGCGCTACGGTTATCGATTTATTTCGCTGATATGGTCGGCTGTTCTCATTACCGCAATTCATTATTACCAGAGCTACATGCCTTATTATTCCGGGTATGACACACAACTCACTATTACGTCTTCAAGCTACCTGGTTTTCTCTTTTATTGTGAGCTATATGGCGGTGCTGGCGACGCGCCAGAGAATCGTCAGCGGTCGGGCGCGTCGGCTCGCGTATCTTGATCCCGTCGTGCATCTGCCTAACCTGCGGGCGCTAAATCGCGCGCTGAAAAATTCGCCCTGGTCAGCACTCTGTTTTTTACGCGTGCCCGGCCTGGAATTACTGGGGAAGAACTATGGCGTTATGCTGCGGATTCAGTACAAGCAAAAGCTCTCCCACTGGATAAACACCTTGCTGGCGCCCGGTGAATGCGTGTATCAGCTGTCGGGGCATGATTTGATTCTGCGTCTGAATATGGAGTCGCATCAACAGCGCATTGAAGCGCTGGACAACCATATCAAGCAATTCCGTTTTATGTGGGATGATATGCCGCTCCAGCCGCAGATTGGGGTCAGCTACTGCTATGTGCGCTCTCCGGTCAGCCATATCTATCTGTTATTAGGCGAATTAAGTACCATCGCCGATCTTTCTCTGATGACCAACAAACCGGAGAATATGCAGCGGCGTGGCGCAATGCATTTGCAGCGGGACCTGAAAGATAAAGTGGCGATGATGAACCGCTTGCAGTATGCGCTGGAGCACGATCATTTTTGCCTGATGGCGCAGCCGATTTCAGGCATTCGCGGCGATGTTTACCATGAAATACTGCTGCGACTGAAAGACGATAATGGCGGCATGATCAATCCCGATGGTTTTCTGCCCGTTGCTCACGAATTTGGCCTGTCGTCCAGCATCGATCTGTGGGTGATTGAAAATACCCTGCGCTTTATGGCGCAGAATCGGGATAAGCTGCCAGCCCACCGGTTTGCCATCAATCTGTCACCAACGTCGGTATGCCGCGCCCAGTTTCCGATTGATGTCAGTAACCTGCTGAGCCAGTACGAAGTTGAAGCGTGGCAACTGATCTTTGAAGTGACCGAAAGCAATGCGTTCACCAATGCCGAACAGGGTCAGGCAACGTTGTCACAGTTGCAACAGTTAGGTTGCCAGATAGCGATTGATGATTTTGGAACCGGTTATGCCAGTTATGCGCGGCTGAAAAATGTGAGCGCGAATATTCTCAAGATCGATGGCAGCTTTATTCGCAATATCGTCTCTAACAGTCTCGATTACCAGATTGTGGCGTCCATTTGCCATCTGGCGCGAATGAAGAATATGCAAGTGGTGGCGGAATATGTGGAAAGCGAAGAAATTCGTAGCGCGGTGAGCGCGTTGGGGATCGATTACCTTCAGGGCTATTTGCTTGGCGAACCCAGGCCGCTGGCGGCGACGCTGGAAGAGGTACAGGCACCATTGTCTGATGCCTGAGGCGAAATTACGCCGCGATAGTGGGCGAACTCTCTTCTTCGATTTTGAGACGCCAGCCCGTGACCGCTTCCCAGTATTGCTGCTCTTTTTCCAGATCGAGCAGGACGAGCGCGTTTTGGCTAAACCAGTCATGCGGGAAGCGCAACGTCCAGTGATTGTCGTCAGTTTTTAGCCGTAGCGTTGGCGGCGTTGTGGTGGCCTGGCGCTGATTATTCAGCAGAACGCCCAGGCGCAATAGCTGAATCAACGGCAGGAATTGTTTTTTCTTGAACAGCGTAAAGCGGGGCAAGTCATCCAGCTTAACGGCTTTACGATGATAACGGACTAATGTCGCCATCATCAGTTGCTGTTCCTGGTTAAAACCCGGCAAATCGCTGTTTTGCAGAATATAGGCAGAGTGGCGGTGCAGGCCGCTGTGGTTGATGTTCAGCCCCACCTCATGCAGCATTGCAGCCCACTTCAGTAACGCTTCCAGCTGTGGATGCGCCAGCTTTGGCTGTTGCGTCTGCCACTGTTCATACATCTGCATGGTTGTTTCCAGCACGCGCCGGGCCTGATCGCTGTCGATGTTATACTGATTCGCCAGGCTTTTGGCAGTACGGCTGCGCACATCCTGATGACGGAAGCGGCCTTCCATTTCGTACAGCACGCCTTCGCGCAGCGCCCCGTCGGAAAGGCGGAGTTCGCGGATTGCCAGCGCATCAAAAACGCCACACAGAATGGCCAGACCCGGAACAAAGACCGCTTTTCGCTCTTCAGACAGGCCCGGCAGGCTCAGCGCTTCAAAGGAGCGGTGCCTGAGCACTTCCGCCATCAGTTTATCCAGTCGTTCTGGCGTAATGAAGCCGTCCTTCTCACCCATTTCCAGCAGCACTTCATGGGCGGCTTTGATGGTGCCGGACGCGCCCAGCGCGACGTTCCAGCCCTGAATGCGGAACTGCCAGGTTAACGTCTCCAGTTTTTGCGCAGCGGCCATTCGGGCGCGCTGGAAATTTTCCGGGCTGATGGCGCCGCCAGGAAAATAGATTTGTGCGAAACTGACGCACCCCATGCGACGGCTTTCGACCAGTTTGGGCTCGAAGTTTTCACCGATGACTAACTCCGTCGAACCCCCGCCGATATCGATCACCAGCTTGCGGCCTTTTTCCGGCTGCGTATGCTCCACGCCCATAAAAATCAGGCGGGCTTCTTCGTTACCGGAAATGATTTCGATCGGGTAGGGGATGACCTTCTCCGCGCGCTTCAGAAAATCGGTGGCGTTCAGCGCCTGGCGCAGGGTATGGGTGCCTACGATACACACGCTTGACGGGGAAAATCCCTGTAGGCGTTCGGCGAATAACGATAAGCAGCTTAACCCGCGTTCTATCGCTTCTTCACTTAACATATTGTCTTCGCCGAGACCATCCGCCAGATGTACGCGCTGTTTCAGCCGACCGATGATCTGCATGGCGCCATCCACCACGCGGGCAATGACCATATGAAAACTGTTCGAACCGAGGTCGACCGCCGCGAACTCCTGCGGCCGGGGTGTCTTGTCATGTATTGGCATAGCGTTAGTCAGGTTGCTCGAGTGATTTGATGTAGTCGTAAATCGCCAGTTGCGACTGCACCTTGCGACGATTTCCGCGCGGCACGTAGCGATTACTCAGTTCTTTATCTATGTAGCGGGCTTTTACCGTGTCGCTAAACAGGATGTCAATAATATCCAGCACGCGTTGCTTAAGGCACGGGTCGAGCAGCGGCGCAGCAACTTCGATACGGTAATCGATATTTCTCGTCATCCAGTCAGCGGAGGAAAGATACACCTGCTTATCGCCGCCGTTGGTAAAAATATAAACCCGGTCATGTTCGAGATAGCGATCCACGATACTGATCACGCGGATATTGTCGCTAATGCCTTCCAGATTTGGAATCAGCGAACACATCCCACGAACCAGCAGATTGACCGGCACACCCGAGCTGGATGCAGCGTACAGACGGTCGACCAGCCCCTTGTCCACCAGGTTATTCAACTTCAGCGTAATGCCGGAGGGGAGACCTTGCTGGGCGTTGGCGATTTCTTTATCGATCATCTCGTACAGCAGGCGTCGTGAGTTCTGCGGAGAGACCAGCAAATAGTCGAACGTCACCGGGCGGTAAGGGTTCTCGATAAAGTTGAACACGCGACGGACTTCGTTCGTGATACGCGCATCGGCGGTCAGTAAGGAATAGTCGGTGTACAGGCGTGCCGTTTTTTCGTTGAAGTTCCCTGTGCCGATGTGCGCATAACGCACCACCTCATCGCCTTCTTTACGCGAGATGAGGAACAGTTTGGCGTGAATTTTCAGGCCTGGCGCCGAGAAGATCACATGTACGCCTGCTTCAGTCAGCCGCTTCGCCCAGTGGATATTCGCCTCTTCATCGAATCGCGCCTGCAATTCTACCACCACGGTGACTTTCTTGCCGTTATGGGCGGCGTGAATCATCGAGTCGATGATGCGTGAATCTTTCGCCACACGGTAGATGTTGATTTTGATCGCCAGCACGCTGGGGTCAAAGGAGGCCTGGCGCAGCAATTCCAGCACATGTTCGAAAGTGTGGTACGGATAATAGAGCAGAACGTCGCGCTCGCGAATGGCGTCGAACCCGTTGCGGAACTTCTCTTTATCAAACCAAAGATGGCGCAATCGCGGCAGCGGCTTGTTCACCAGATTGGCTTTGCCCACGTTGGGGAAGCTAATGAAGTCTTTGAAGTTGTGATACCGGCCGCCGGGTACGATGGAGTCGTAGCGGGAGATGGTCAGCTTTTCACGCAGCACTTCCACCAGCGCGTTTGGCATATCGCGCTGATAAACAAAACGCACCGGCTCGGCGGTCAGGCGTTGTTTCAGGCTGGAGGACATCAGCTCCATCAGGCTTGATTCCATCTCGTGCACCAAATCGTATTCGGCATCACGGGTCATCTTCATTGAGTAGGCATTCAGCGCGTCGTAGTCAAAGAAGCCTTTGAAGATGTCGTCCAGGCAGTAGCGCAAAATGTTATCCAGCAGGATCATCGGCTTACGGCGACGCGGCGCTTCCGGCGGCAGATTCACAAAACGCGGCACTTTGTCGGATGGAATTTCCAGCAGCGCGTAGCGGATAGCATCGCCACGAATAATCTCTACGGCCAGATAGGTGTAATCATCTTTCAGAAACTGAACTAAATCCGTCTCGCGATTGATCAGAATTGGCGTGATGTGTTGGCGTAAGTAGTGTTTAAAATAATGCCGCAGCCAGCTTTGCTGGTTGGCCGACAGTTGGCGTTCGTTGATTAAGAAGATCTGATTACGCGCCATTTCCAGCAGCAATTCGTTGTACAGGCTGTCGAATTCCT
Source organism: Citrobacter sp. TBCP-5362 (assembly GCF_005406305.1). NCBI lineage: Bacteria > Pseudomonadati > Pseudomonadota > Gammaproteobacteria > Enterobacterales > Enterobacteriaceae > Citrobacter > Citrobacter sp. TBCP-5362. The sequence goes on from NZ_CP040234.1 coordinate 1,248,122, forward strand.
GGTCGGCTTTTAGTACCCGGGACTGGATCTTACCTAGCAGATGGCGAGAATGAGAATTAGAACCCTGTTCTTCGCTGATTATGATGCGACGTTTCAGTTCGGCGAAACGAACTTTATAGAACTCGTCAAGGTTATTGGAATAGATGCCCAGGAAGCGCATGCGTTCAATAAGCGGATTTGATTTATCCGCAGCTTCCTGGAGCACGCGTTCGTTGAACGCTAACCAACTTAGCTCTTTCTCGATGTATAGTTTTTCCTGACCCATTACAACTCACACTCCGTTTTATTCACGGGACACTGCCTGATTATTATGGCGAGCATTGCGCTCAGATGTCCAACTGTGCCAGAAAAATATGACAATAAACCGTCAGATAAGCAAAGAGATGAGGGGAATTCCTGAGGCGTAGGCCGGATAAAGCGTTGACGCGCCACCCGGCATTGAAACGTTGGATTGCCTGATGGCGCTTCGCTTACCCGTCCTGCGAGGGAATGTTATTACTCGGCGGCATAGCCTTGCGGCGGCAGGCGATTGCCATCCAGCCAGGCGGCGTTATCACGCATTTCCAGACGGCCATCCACAAACCAACTGACGACCAGCGGATAGATAGCGTGTTCCTGCGTCTGAACGCGGGCCGTAATTTCATCTTCGCTGTCGCCTTCAAAGACCGGAATCTTCGCTTGCAGAATAACCGGGCCGCCGTCGAGTTCATCGGTAACAAAATGGACAGAGGTTCCGTGTTCTTCATCGCCGTTTTCCAGCGCCTGACGGTGCGTATGCAACCCCGGGTATTTTGGCAGCAGGGAAGGGTGAATATTGAGTAGACGCCCCTCATAGTGGGCGACGAACGCGGGGCTCAGGATGCGCATATAGCCCGCCAGCACCACGAGATCGGGGGCGTAAGCGTCTATTTCACGCATCAGTTCGCGGTCAAACGCTTCACGGCTGGCGAATTGATCGGCCGTTAACGCATGTGCCGGAATTCCGGCCTCACGCGCGCGTTCAAGGCCGAACGCGTCGGCCTTGTTACTGAATACTGCCCGAAGGGTGCCTTTGATTTTTTTCTCTTTGCAGGCATCGATAATCGCCTGCAAATTGCTTCCGTTGCCGGAAATAAGCACCACAAGATTCATCATTGAATAACCACGCGCTGTTCGGAATCAGAGGCTTTAATGATACCGATTTTCCAGGCGTTTTCACCTTTTGCTTTCAGCAGGGCGAGGGCGTTATCCACTTCCGCTTCCGGCAGGGCGATCACCATCCCGACGCCGCAGTTGAAGGTGCGATACATTTCATGCTGGCTGACGTTGCCCGCGGTTTGCAGCCAGTTGAAGACGGCTGGCCATTGCCAGGAAGATTCGTCAATCACCGCCTGGGTGTTGTCCGGCAATACGCGAGGAATATTTTCCCAGAAACCGCCGCCGGTCAGGTGGGCGATGGCGTGCACATCGACTTTTTCAATCAGTTCCAGAATGGACTTCACATAAATGCGGGTTGGCGCCAGCAGGTGATCGGCTAACGGTTTGCCTTCCAGCTCGGTGTTTTCCGGGTCGCAGCCGCTGACTTCAACGATCTTGCGCACCAGAGAATAGCCGTTGGAGTGCGGGCCGCTGGAACCAAGGGCAATCAACACATCGCCATCGGCCACTTTGGAACCGTCGATAATTTCTGATTTTTCCACCACGCCGACGCAGAAACCGGCGACATCGTAATCTTCGCCATGATACATCCCTGGCATTTCAGCGGTTTCGCCGCCGACCAGCGCGCAGCCTGATTGCAGACAACCTTCGGCAATACCGTTGATCACGCTGGCGGCGGTATCGACGTCCAGCTTGCCGGTCGCGTAGTAATCCAGGAAGAACAGCGGCTCCGCGCCCTGAACGACCAGATCGTTGACGCACATCGCCACCAGGTCGATCCCGATGGTGTCGTGGCGTTTCAGATCCATCGCCAGACGCAGTTTTGTCCCTACGCCGTCAGTGCCGGAAACCAGTACAGGCTCACGATATTTTTGCGGCAATGCGCACAGCGCGCCGAAGCCACCCAAACCACCCATGACTTCCGGGCGGCGAGTTTTCTTCACTACGCCTTTGATTCGATCAACCAGAGCATTACCAGCGTCAATATCAACACCGGCATCTTTATAGCTAAGAGAGGTTTTGTCGGTCACTGCTTAGGTCCCCACGCGTTACTTGCGGTGAAAATTAAATTCGGCGCAATTCTAACAGGGAAAGCAAACGTTTGCGAGCCTGCTCTGCATCCGTTTTTATCTGCCGAATTTTTCAGCGTTTTACCGTTGTGTACCCATTTGTTTGAACTGCTCCACGAAAATGAAACCGGGTTCATTACCGTGCTTGAAACCTGCGCCAGTTATGCACAGTATCGTACTGAAACCGGTTTCTGTTTTGCTTCGGGTTGTCAGCGTAGCGGCGTTAACATTGCAATTACAATGAGGGAAACGTATGTCTGGATTTAAAGCGAATTTCATGTGGGGCGGCGCCGTTGCCGCTCACCAGTTAGAAGGCGGCTGGCAGGAAGGCGGAAAGGGGATTAGCGTGGCGGATGTGATGACCGCCGGTGCGCATGGCGTTCCGCGGGAAATTACCGACGGTGTGATCGCCGGGAAAAATTACCCCAACCATGAGGCTATCGATTTCTATCACCGCTACAAAGACGATATTAAGCTCTTTGCCGAGATGGGCTTTAAATGTTTTCGCACCTCTATCGCCTGGACGCGCATTTTCCCGCAGGGGGATGAATTACAGCCGAATGAAGCGGGTTTGCAGTTTTATGACGCCCTGTTTGATGAATGCCTGAAGTACGGTATTGAGCCGGTGATTACGCTGTCGCATTTTGAAATGCCTTACCATCTGGTCACGGAATATGGCGGCTGGCGTAACCGTAAGCTGATCGATTTCTTCGTGCGCTTCGCGAAAGTGGTATTTACCCGCTATCAGCACAAAGTGAAATACTGGATGACCTTCAATGAGATCAACAACCAGGCCAATTATCACGAAGATTTCGCGCCGTTTACCAACTCGGGGCTGAAATACCTGCCGGGCGAAGATCGTGAACCGGTGATGTATCAGGCGGCGCACTATGAGCTGGTCGCCAGCGCGCTGGCGGTGAAAGCGGCGCGGGAGATCAACCCGGCATTGCAGGTTGGCTGCATGATCGCCATGTGTCCGATCTATCCGCTGACCTGCGCGCCGGACGATATGATGATGGCGATGAACGCGATGCACCGTCGCTACTGGTTTACGGATGTGCATGTGCGAGGGAAATATCCGCAGCATATCCTCAACTACTTTGCGCGTCGGGGCTTTGCACTGGATATCACCGATGAAGATCGCGCGGCGCTGTTACAGGGCTGTGTGGACTATATCGGTTTCAGCTATTACATGTCTTTTGCCACGAAAGCGACCGCAGATAACCCACAGCTCGATTACGACGAAACGAAAAGTCTGGTCTCCAATCCGTATGTGCAGAAGTCGGACTGGGGCTGGCAGATCGATCCTGTGGGGTTACGCTACTCGCTCAACTGGTTCTGGGATCACTACCAGCTACCGCTGTTTATTGTCGAGAACGGCTTTGGGGCGATAGATATTCAGCAGGGAGATGGTTCCGTTGACGATCGGTACCGTATCGACTATCTCGCAGCGCACATTCGTGAAATGAAAAAAGCCGTTGTGGAAGATGGCGTTGATTTGATGGGCTACACCCCGTGGGGCTGCATTGATTTGGTGTCGGCGGGGACGGGCGAGATGAAAAAACGTTATGGCTTTATCTATGTCGATAAAAATAATGACGGCAGCGGGACGTTAGCGCGCCATCCGAAGAAATCTTTTGCCTGGTATCAAAATGTAATTAAAAACAACGGAGAAAATATTTAAGATTCAATACGTTGTTATTCAGCCCCGCCATCTGTGCGGGGCGTGTTTTATACTCATTCTCCAGACGTATGTCACTTTGGTTGATCCATGTCAAGCATACGTTGTGTTGCGCCAGAGAGGAAAAGCGGTATAATCCGGCGATTTTTTTGTGGTTGCCACTCGTCTGAGGAAAGGAGAAGAGTATGAAGATCGTGGAAGTCAAACACCCACTCGTCAAACACAAGCTGGGTCTGATGCGTGAAAACGACATTAGCACCAAACGCTTTCGTGAACTCGCCTCGGAAGTAGGCAGCCTGCTGACCTATGAAGCGACCGCAGACCTGGAAACCGAAACGGTAACCATCGACGGCTGGAATGGCCCGGTTGAAATCGAACAAATCAAAGGTAAAAAAATCACCGTGGTTCCTATCCTGCGTGCCGGTCTGGGCATGATGGAAGGCGTCCTGGAGCATGTGCCGAGCGCGCGTATCAGCGTGGTGGGTATCTACCGTAACGAAGAAACGCTGGAGCCCGTTCCGTACTTCCAGAAACTGGTATCCAACATCGATGAGCGTATGGCGCTGGTGGTTGACCCGATGCTGGCAACCGGCGGTTCAATGATTGCGACGATCGATCTGCTGAAAAATGCAGGCTGCCACAGCATTAAAGTGCTGGTGCTGGTTGCTGCGCCGGAAGGCATTGCGGCGCTGGAGAAAGCGCACCCGGATGTTGAGCTGTACACCGCATCGATTGATAAGGGACTTAACGAGCACGGATACATTATTCCGGGCCTCGGCGATGCCGGCGATAAGATCTTTGGTACGAAGTAAGTGAATGAATAATAAAGAGCCGACTTTAAGAGTCGGCTTTTTTTTGAATAAAACACCCATAACATACAACACTCAGAGGAAAACACTATGACGCGCCGTGCTATCGGGGTAAGTGAAAGACCGCCGCTTTTACAGACAATCCCGCTTAGTTTGCAGCATTTGTTCGCCATGTTTGGCGCAACCGTGCTGGTGCCAGTCCTGTTTCATATTAACCCGGCTACCGTTCTGCTGTTTAACGGCATCGGTACGTTGCTGTATCTCTTTATTTGTAAAGGTAAAATTCCTGCATATTTAGGGTCGAGCTTTGCCTTTATTTCGCCGGTTCTGCTGCTGTTGCCGCTGGGGTATGAAGTGGCGCTGGGTGGTTTTATCATGTGCGGCGTGCTGTTCTGCCTGGTCTCTTTTATCGTGAAGAAAGCCGGGACCGGCTGGCTGGACGTGATGTTCCCGCCTGCGGCGATGGGCGCAATCGTTGCCGTTATCGGTCTGGAACTGGCGGGCGTGGCTGCGGGAATGGCCGGGTTGCTGCCTGCTGAAGGACAATCCCCGGATACCAAAACCATTACCATCTCCCTTGTGACCCTGGCGGTGACGGTCTTTGGCTCCGTGCTGTTCCGGGGTTTCCTGGCCATTATCCCGATCCTGATCGGCGTGCTGGCAGGCTATGCGCTGTCATTTGCGATGGGAGTGGTGGATACCGCGCCGATTGCCGAAGCGCACTGGTTCGCGCTGCCAACGTTCTATACGCCGCGCTTTGAATGGTTTGCCATTCTGACAATCCTGCCAGCGGCGCTGGTGGTGATTGCCGAACACGTAGGCCACCTGGTCGTGACGGCGAACATCGTTAAAAAGGATCTGGTTCGTGACCCTGGCCTGCATCGTTCGATGTTTGCCAACGGGTTATCAACGATGATTTCCGGGTTCTTCGGTTCTACGCCGAACACCACCTACGGTGAAAACATCGGTGTTATGGCGATCACCCGCGTGTACAGCACCTGGGTTATCGGTGGCGCGGCGATTTTTGCCATTCTGCTCTCCTGCGTGGGTAAATTGGCCGCTGCGATTCAGATAATCCCGCTGCCGGTAATGGGTGGCGTATCGCTGCTGCTGTACGGCGTGATCGGCGCATCCGGTATTCGTGTATTGATTGAATCAAAAGTCGATTACAACAAAGCGCAGAACTTGATCCTGACTTCGGTGATTTTGATCATCGGCGTCAGCGGCGCGAAAGTGCATATTGGCGCGGCTGAACTGAAAGGAATGGCGCTGGCGACCATTGTTGGGATCGGCCTGAGCCTGATCTTCAAACTGATCAGCGTCCTGCGCCCGGAAGAAGTGGTGCTGGATGCGAAAGACGCGGATACGCCGCAGCAATAATCCTGAAACCGGGCAGTGCTTGCTGCCCGGTTCTATCGTGATGGAATTCTGTGGTAAACTCATCGCGATTTTATGGAATCCTGGATTGAGGTATCTCTGAACACTCCGGCACAGCTCTCTCTGCCACTTTATCTTCCTGACGACGAAACTTTCGCAAGTTTCTGGCCGGGGGATAACGCCTCTTTACTGGCTGCACTGCAAAACGTGCTGCGTCAGGAACATAGCGGATATATTTATCTCTGGTCGCGTGAAGGCGCGGGCCGTAGCCATCTGCTGCACGCGGCGTGTGCTGAACTGTCGCAACGCGGCGACGCGGTAGGCTATGTGCCGCTGGATAAGCGCACCTGGTTTGTACCGGAAGTGCTTGACGGCATGGAACATTTGTCGCTGGTGTGTATTGACAATATTGAATGTGTCGCCGGAGATGAACTGTGGGAAATGGCGATCTTTGATCTCTATAACCGCATCCTTGAGTCGGGAAAAACGCGCCTGCTGATCACCGGCGATCGCCCTCCACGTCAGCTAAAGCTGGGATTACCCGATCTGGCTTCTCGTCTGGACTGGGGGCAAATCTACAAGCTGCAACCTCTCTCTGATGAAGACAAACTCCAGGCGTTACAACTGCGCGCCAGACTGCGTGGGTTTGAACTGCCGGAAGATGTCGGGCGTTTTCTGTTGAAGCGGCTGGATCGCGAGATGCGTACGCTATTTATTACGCTGGATCAGCTCGATCACGCCTCAATCACCGCACAGCGTAAACTCACCATTCCGTTCGTTAAAGAGATTCTGACGCTGTAACGCTGCCGTTTTTGCCCGGTGGCCGGGCAAAAAAACTCAGGCAATATCTTCCAGTAAGTGCTCAACCAGCAGTGGAATCGGCCTGCCGGATGCGACGCTTCTGCCGTTTTCTCGCCATAGCGCCGTACCGCTAATGTCCAGATGTGCCCACGGGATATCCGACGGGCAAAAATGATGCAGTAACCAGGCTGCGGAAGCGCTGATTGCCGCATTGTTCGTCGGCGTATTACAGAGATCGGCTATGGCGCTTTCGGTCTGCTTTTTCAGTCGTGCATCCAGAGGTAAAGACCAGACTTCATCTCCGCACTGCCGTCCAGCCTCTGTTAGCGCCTGTCTTAACGCATCGTCCTGAGTCATCAGCCCGCTGAGTTCGTAGCCAAGCGCTTTCACCACCGCACCGGTCAAGGTTGCCATGTCGATGATATAACGGGCCTGCGGTTGTCGTTGGCTCGTCCATGCAATGGCGTCGGCCAGCACCAGCCGTCCTTCGGCGTCGGTGTTATTGATTTCCACTGTCATACCGTTGCAGGCGCGAGCAACGCTGCCTGGCTGCATTGCGTTCGGGCCGATCGCGTTTTCGGCCAGCGCCAGTACGCCCATTATGCGTACGGGCAGTTTTAACTCCGCAACCGTCAGGAGCAGTCCCAACACGTTGGCTGCGCCACACATGTCATATTTCATGGTGTACATACCCGCGCCCTCTTTCAACCACAGGCCACCGGTATCAAACGTTATCCCTTTACCTATGTAGCAGCGTACCGGGCCGTCACTTATGCCGTTGTAATGAATGGCAAGCAAACGCGGTGGACAGGTCGCTCCTTTGCCAACCGCATGGAGCAGTCCGAGACCTTGTTCAACGATTTGTTGTTCATCAAGGACTTCACAGTGCAGCGCAGGAAAAGAGGCGCACAGGGTTTGTGCCTCGTTGACCACGAACTGCGGCGTACAGCAATCGGAGGGGGTATCCGCCAGCCGCCTTGCAGCGACCATGCCGTTGGCAATAGCCTGCTGCTGCCTGAACACTTTTTCACGTTTCTCGTATTGTTCTGGCTGGCAGAACGCAGTGATATGGCGGATGCGGGTAGCGGTGGCATCCGTTTTTTTCAATTGTAAATCATTGAGCGTATACGCCTGATTGAACAGAAAACGCAGCAGCAGCGCCAGTACAGTGTCATTTATTTCGGTGACATCAATCAGCACATTTTCACTGATCGGCGAAGCCAGCAGCGGTCGTATCGCATTGAGTAAACCTTCGGTCAGGCTGTCCTGCCAGAGCGCATCAGGCAACAGGGTAATTCGCGTAAAAGGCGCGCAGCCGAAGCGGGTATCCGCTACTTTATCTTGCGCCAGTACGCGCATTTCCGCGAGCAGAGCGGAATCCCGCAATAAAGAACAGCCAGGAGACGCGATAAGATGGCCTTGTGGTTGAACCTCTGCGGGTGAGCAAATCAGTTGGTATGAAATCATTTCTCTTCCTCGACTGGAGCACGTATCCGTGCGGCATAGTCTTGCATCCATTCTTCATCGACGGGGTGATAATGGGTCTTCTCGTGCTGGCGTTCGGCGCGAAATACGGTGAGCGGTTGGCGTGCGGTAGCGACAACGAACGAGAATGTTTTGATGTTAGTGGCTGCGCCAAACTCGCCTTTACGGTTCATGCAGACCACCGAGAGGTCGCCTGTGCGACCAAATCGCGACATCAATTTATCTTCCAGCTCAAACACGACAGAATCAGCCGCTTGTTGCGGTGTCATTCCCTGCGCCATGCGACGAACAATTTCATAGCTGGCACAGCCTTTCATCAGATCTTCACCGACGCCCGTTGCCGTTGCCGCGCCGACTTCACTGTCGCAATAGAAGCCGGAACCAATAACCGGAGAGTCGCCAATGCGTCCGCGTTTTTTCATAAACAGGCCGCTGGTGGAGGTGGCAACGCTCATCGACCCCAGTTTATCCAGACCAATAATGCCGACCGTATCGTGGCCGTTATATGGACTTAAGCCTTTATCCAGCGTCTCCCGGCAGCGTTTTTGATAGTGCTGGATGGCTCTGTCGGTGAGCATGGTTTTATCCGCAAACTCCTGGCTCAGTGCCCATTCACGCGCACCCTGGCCAACCAGCAGACAGTTATAGCGCTGACGGCTTAACGCATGTGCGACGCGCACCGGGTTGGCAATATCCACCAGATTCCCGACCGCCCCAAACGCCAGGGTATCGCCGTCCATATAGGCGGCATCCAGTTCGACCTCGCCATTTTCAGTAGGCAGTCCGCCATAGCCCACGGATTTATAAAACGGAAAGTCCTCAACGGTTGCGACGGCGTCTACCACCGCCATTGCGACCGGGTTTCCCGCAGCCAGTGCAGACGCGGATTCCGCCACACCTTCAAGCGCCATTCGCCAGGTTGCGATAATTCCCCACATGGTTTACTCCTGTTTTGCAAGTGGTGCATCGGGCTGCGTTACGGCAGCCAGTTCCGCCGCGCGGTACTGTTTATCGACGATCCGCATAAAGGGCAGATACAGCATTGCGCCAATCAGCAGGTTAATGAGCTGCATGACGCTGCCGCTAATATGTCCGGTAACGATAAAACCGCTAATGACTGGCGGCAGCGTCCACGGAATAAAGACGCCCGTGGTGACGGCGACTGCGCCGAGCTTCATCGCGGTATACTGTACGGTGACCAGCACCAGCGGCACCAGGTTGAAGGGGATCAGCATTATCGGATTCATTATCACCGGCAGACCGAACAGAATCGGTTCGTTGATGTTGAACACGGACGCTCCGGCACCGAGCCGCGCCACTTCCCGCATGTTTTTACTGCGCGCAAAGAAAAGCATGGCTAACACCAGCGACAACGTTGCGCCCGCGCCGCCCATCCAAATCATGTCAAAAAACTGTTCTGTAATGATGTGTGGGGGTGTGGTGCCAGCCTGAATAGCCGCAATGTTGTCGGTCTGGTTTTCCATCCACAGCGGACGGATGATGCCGTTAACCATTGAGCCGGAGTTAATACCGACCGACCACAAAATAGTGATGCTGAACACTGTCATCAGCGCGCCAAAGTAAGAGGTGCCGTAATGACGAACCGGTGTGGCGACCACTTCGTAAATAAACTGATGGATGGTCTGGTAATGGGTGTTTTCAAACAAGATGCGAATGCTCAGTACCAGTATCATGACCAGTAAAGCGGGGATCAGCGCGGCAAAAGATTCTTGCACCGCCGGTGGCACACCTTCTGGCATTTTGATCACCAGATTTTTACGCTTTAGCCAGCAGAAAAGTTCAGTCCATAGCAGTGAACCGATCATCGCGACGAACAATCCTTTTGTGCCAATCCATTCTACGGGGATCACGGTAATACCGCCGTTTTCCGCCACTTTGATAAACGGTGTAAGGATCAGAAAACAGACCAGCGCCAGAATGCCGCAGGAGATGCGATCTTCGCCGTAGTGTTCCGCCAGACGAAATGCGACCAGGAAACTGATAAACAGCGACATCGTTGAGAACACCGCGTTAAACGGGATCTCAATAATCGCACTCCAGCTCTCGCCAAAAGCCTGAGACATAAACTGCTGATAGTTTTGATTCGGAAACGAAGAGATCACCAGCAGAATCGAGCCGACGATAATAAACGGCATAAACGAAACGTATGCGCCACGAATCGCGCCGAGATGCCGCTGCTGAGCGGTTTTCGCTGCCAGAGGCATCAGTTTTGCTTCAAGAAATCCCAGAACATTGTTCATTGTGAACTCCGTACAAGATTAACTCACGTTGTGTGTGCTATGCATGAGGATTATCTGCGAAGGCGTGTGAACGAAAGGTGAAATAGCTCACAATGTAATCGCGATTAACATATAAATCTCATAAGATTAATTATCTAAAAATCGACAGGGGTTCTTGCGATGGAAATAAAATTGCACGCCAATGCCACTACCACACCGCGTATTCGTCGCTATCTTCAGCAGTCTGAAAAAAGCGACAGAGAGCTTGCCGCCGAGCTTGGGATTTCTGTTACGACAGTGAGGCGATGGCGACATCGTGATCGGGTTAGTGATGGGCAAACTACGCCGAAGACGATATACAAAGCAATGAGACAAGAGCAGGTTATTCTGGTGAACGCCTTGCGTGACGCAACAGGTGCGCCACTGGATGACCTCTTATTGTTGGTGAACGAGGTGCTGGGCATTGTTGTGTCGCGCGCGACGTTGAATCGTTATCTTAAACCGGCGACACCTCGGCGACAGCGGGCGTCGTTACAAGGGAAAAAAGCGTTAAAATCCGGGATACTGCCGAATCATCTGGCGCTGTATCACCTTCCACTCTCGTTGCATATGGACGACGGTGGCGAACATCATTTGTTCTGGGCGCGCGAGCCGATGAGCGGCTGGTGCTTTGCCCGACTGTATGCGGGTATTTCACCGCAGCGGGTCGTGGTCTGGCTGGATGAATTGCTGGAAACCTGCCCGGCTGATATACAATCTATTGAGACAAATATTTCTGATCGCATATGCCCGCAGCTAAAAACGCACCTGGCGACGCGCGGCATGTCATGCCAAATAACCGGTACGATTCCCGGTTGGGTGCCGGTGACAATACCGCTGAATGAGATTGTTCCCCGGCTAAATAGTGAATCTGCCAGCGAGCTGCTTATCCGCTTATGTGAATGCTACAACCGTGGTAAGACACAGAAAAAACTGGGGGATTGTACGCCGCAGGACTTTCTGGAAGCGCTGCGGCGCATGGATTAGCTCACGATTTCCAGCACCTGCTCCGGCGGGCGGCCAATACGAGCCTGATCGTTGGCGACGACAATCGGTCGCTCCATCAGTTTCGGGTTTTCCACCATCGCCTGAATCAGCGCCTCTTCGCTCAGGTGGCTGTCGGCCAGATTGAGAGACTTGTAGAGATCTTCTTTCTGGCGCATCAGTTCGCGTGCGCTGGACATCCCTAACATACGCAGCAGTTCACGCAGCGTCGCTGCGTCGGCAGGTGTTTCCAGGTAAAGCACCACTTCCGGTTCAACGCCGTTAGATTTCAGCAGGCTCAGCGTGTCGCGGCTCTTTGAACAACGCGGGTTGTGGTAGATTTTTACTGCATCAGACATGATTTCTCCTTTCGCGCGAACTGTAGGCCGGATAAAACGCGATAGCGTCGCCACCCGGCAACAGAACGAATACTACATTTTAGTGTATGGCTTAAAGCGTTCCTGCAACTGGCGCAGCTGGTCGATACGGGCATCGTAACGCGCCTGTTGCTGGCTGCCCAGCTTGACCTGAGAACTTGCGCTGCTGAGCATAGAGATCGCCTGATCCAGTCGCCCGGCCAGCGCGTAGCCTTCGGCGCGCGCCGCCAGTTCCTGATCGCGGTTATTGAGCGCCGCTTCAGCCTGCGCCAGGAGATCCCAGCCGTTGCCGTCGTCTTTATTGTTGAAAGTGTAGCGATTGAGGATGGTCGTGGCTTCTCTGGCTTGCCCGCCCTGTAAATAAGCATTCGCCAGGTTTAGCTGCAATACCGGGTTTGCGCGCAGATCGCGGGCATTTTTCAGACGGTTAATCGCTTCGCTGGTTTTCTTCTGCCCCAGATCGATATCGGTCGCCAGGTCGAGATACCACGCGTTATTCGGTTCAGCCGTCAGCAACGGTTGCAGCGCTTTGCGAGCTTCGTCGTACTTGCTGGCTTCCATCGCCTGTAGCGCCCGGCCATATTGCGCCGCACGCTGTTGGCGCACGTTTCCTTTTTCCCATGCGTCGAGCAGGTCGCTGGTAAGCTGATTACGGCCAGAATTGTACATCCCCAGCGTACGCGCCTTCGCCAGATAAAAATCTTCCGACGACTCTACTACCACCGGGCGCATCTGGTTTGCACGGTTGCGGGCATCCGCCAGACGGCTTTCCGGCAGGGGGTGCGTCAGCAAAATTTCGGGAGGACGCGTGGAGTAGCGCGCCTGGTCGAGCAGTTTTTCCAGGAACGTCGGCATCGCTTGCGGATCGAATCCTGAACGTTGCAGCACCTGAATACCGATTCGGTCTGCTTCCTGTTCGTTTTGTTGGGTGAAGCTGATCATCCCCTGACGCGTTCCCGCCAGCGTACCGGTCAGCGCTGCCATACCGGCCTGTGGGCTGGCCATCGCCAGAAGAATAGAGCCTAAGGCGCCGACCCAGGTCAGCGGAGCGCTGCGCTTTTGATCTTCCATCGCGCGCGCCAGATGGCGTTGGGTTACGTGGGAAATTTCGTGCGCCATCACCGAGGCTAACTGACTTTCGTTATCGGAATAGCGAAAGAGCGCGGAATGCAGCACAACGTTGCCGCCGAAAAAGGCGAAGGCGTTGATTTCGTCGTTGTTAATCAAAAAGAAATGGAACGGCGTTTTCACGGAGTCTGCATGAGAGACTAAACGCATCCCCAGCGCGTTGATGTACTGACTCAATAGCGGATCGTTGATCAACGGCGCGCTGCCGCGCAACTGGCGAACGTAATAGTCGCCCATTTGCATTTCCTGACCGATAGAAAGCGTGCTTCCTGCTGAGGTCCCCATATCCGGTAGCGTGTCTGCGGAATCTGCAAACGCGGGGGCTACCTGACCGATAGTCAGCGCAGCGATGAGGGTAGCAACCAGGTTTTTCTTCAACAGCCTGAACATAGACCTCTGTCCTGTTTTCTTTAATATAGCCATTTGACCGATGCCGCGACGTATCGTTCCGCCACGCCAGCACAGGGAGTGTAACTGCGAAACCCGGTGGTGAATACCCCGCTCAAATGACTTTTCAGTTTCCTGAATCAGCAACAAAAAGCGAAGTCTTTTTTGTGACATTTAGATACAATTCGGGATCGCAATCCCGCTATTGAGGTTCAGGGAACGGTTTCTATGCTTGAGATGTTGATGCAGTGGTATCGCCGTCGTTTTAGCGACCCGGAGGCGATCGCCTTGCTGGTTATCCTGGTTGCTGGTTTTGGCATCCTTTTCTTTTTCAGTGGGCTTCTGGCGCCGTTGCTGGTGGCTATTGTCCTCGCTTACCTGCTGGAGTGGCCTACGGTCCGTCTGGAGGCGATTGGCTGCTCCCGGCGTTGGGCCACCTCAATCGTACTGATTGTGTTTGTCGGCATTTTACTGCTGATGGCGTTTGTCGTGATGCCGGTGGCCTGGCAGCAGGGGATCTATTTGATTCGCGATATGCCGGGTATGCTCAATAAGCTCTCTGATTATGCCGCCACGTTACCCCGTCGTTACCCGGCGCTAATGGATGCCGGGATCATTGATGCGATGGCGGAAAATATGCGCACCCGGATGCTGACGTTAGGTGATTCGGTCGTGAAATACTCCCTGGCCTCTCTGGTCGGGTTGCTGACGCTGGCGGTGTATCTGGTGCTGGTGCCGCTGATGGTCTTCTTCCTGATCAAAGATAAAGAGCAGATGCTGAATGCCGTGCGCCGGGTTCTGCCGCGCAATCGCGGACTGGCCGGGCAGGTCTGGATGGAGATGAACCAGCAGATCACCAACTATATTCGCGGCAAAGTGCTGGAGATGGTGGTGGTTGGCGTAGCGACCTGGCTTGGCTTCCTGCTCTTTGGTCTCAACTACTCGCTGCTGCTGGCGGTTCTGGTTGGATTCTCGGTATTAATCCCCTACATCGGCGCGTTCGTGGTGACCATTCCGGTGATTGGCGTGGCGTTATTCCAGTTTGGCCTCGGAACGGAGTTCTGGAGCTGCTTCGCCGTGTATCTGATCATTCAGGCGCTGGATGGAAACCTGCTGGTGCCGGTACTGTTTTCAGAAGCCGTCAACCTGCACCCGCTGGTGATTATTCTGTCGGTGGTGATTTTCGGCGGCCTGTGGGGCTTCTGGGGCGTGTTCTTCGCCATCCCGCTGGCGACGTTAATTAAAGCCGTGGTACATGCCTGGCCGGACGGACAGGTCAGCGACGGTTAAGCACGATTATCACTCTGCCCGGTGGCGCAACGTCATCGGGCGTTCCACGTTTTATCCGCTTTCTCCTTTCCTGAACGTTTTCCGAATGTGCTGTCCCGCCCTCCTTTTTTGCTTTCAACTTACCGGTATAGATGGTTTTTTAATCTCACAAGGACAAGACCAACCGGAGAAAAAAATGGGTCATCAGATGCACACGCAGCAAAAAGTGGGGTGGGGCGGTTATCTCGCCTTTTTTATTACCATTATCCTTTTTTCAGGCATGTTCGCGAAAAGTACGGAATGGTGGCGAGTGTTTGATTTTACCGTGCTCAATGGCGCGTTTGGCCTGGTTAACGCAGCAGGCGACACGGCGGTTTCATTTCGCGGCACTGGCGGTACCGGGGCGAGAGACGGCTTTTTATTCGCACTGGAGCTGGCGCCATCGGTTATTTTATCGCTCGGCATTATTTCCGTGACGGAAGGGCTGGGCGGACTGCGCGCCGCACAGCAGTTGATGACGCCGATACTCAGGCCGATCCTGGGCATCCCCGGCATTTGCTCTCTGGCGCTTATCGCCAATTTGCAAAATACGGATGCCGCCGCCGGGATGACCAAAGAACTGGCGGAAGAGGGGGTGATTACCGAACAGGAACGGGCAATTTTCGCCTGCTGGCAGACAAGCGGCAGCGCGATTCTGACGAACTACTTCTCATCAGGCGCCGCGCTATTTGCCACGATAACCGTACCGGTTATTACGCCGCTGGCGGTCATTTTAGTCTTCAAATTTATCGGTGCGAACCTGTTGCGGGTGTGGATCGCGCAGCTTGAACATCGTCGTATGAAACAGGAGGCCTGAAATGAGCGCACAGGTACGTAAAAATGTTATGGATCTGTTTATCGACGGCGCGCGGCGCGGTTTTACCATCGCCACCACCAGCCTGTTGCCCAACGTCGTCATGGCCTTTGTCATTATTCAGGCGCTGAAGGTGACGGGGTTGCTGGATATCGTCGGGCGAGTGTGTGAACCGGTAATGGCGCTATGGGGTTTGCCGGGAGAATCGGCGACCGTTCTGCTGGCTGCGGTGATGAGTATGGGCGGCGGCGTGGGCGTCTGCGCCAGCCTGGTGGTTACTGGCGCGCTGTCCGGTCACGATGCCACTGTGCTGTTACCCGCCATTTACCTGATGGGCAACCCGGTTCAGAATGTAGGGCGCTGCCTGGGAACGGCGGGCGTTCATCCACGTTATTACCCACATATTATTGCGGTGTGCGTGATTAATGCCCTGGTCTCTATTTGGGTAATGCAGGCTATTGTTTAAAAAGGACTATCATGGACTGTTCCATTCTTAATCTGACGCTTTTTCAGTGCGGACACGTATATGCCCCGGATGATCTGGGCCAGCAGGACATTCTGGTTGCCAACGGCAAAATTGTCGCTATTGCGCCGACTATCGCTGCGAAAGACTTCCCCGGTTGCCAGCAGATCGATCTTCACGGTGATATCGTCTGCCCGGGATTTATCGATCAGCATGTTCATCTCATCGGCGGTGGCGGCGAAGCCGGGCCGCATACCCGTACGCCAGAGGTGCGGCTGTCACGGTTGGTTGAAGCCGGTATTACCTCCGTTGTCGGGCTGCTGGGAACGGACGGCATCACCCGTCATCCTGAATCTCTGCTGGCGAAAACGCGTGCGCTGGAATATGAAGGGATCAGCGCATGGATGTTAACGGGGGCGTATTCTTTGCCTTCGCCAACCATCACCGGGAGCGTCGATCGCGATGTGGCGTTGATTGATAAAGTGATTGGCGTGAAATGCGCCGTCTCCGATCATCGTTCTTCTGCGCCGAATTCCGCCGCGCTGGCGACAATGGCGGCGCAGTCCCGCGTGGGGGGATTACTGGGCCAGAAGCCGGGAATCAGCGTCTTTCATATGGGCGACAGCCCACACATGCTGGAACCGCTGTACGATATTCTCGCCAACGCCGATGTCCCTATCACGAAACTGTTGCCGACGCATGTTAACCGTGCCGAACCGCTGTTCCAGGCGGCGCTGGAGTACGCGCTTGATGGTGGCTACATCGATATTACCAGCAGCATTGATGAACCGATCGATCCGGCGACGGCCATCGTGACAGCCTTGCGCCATGAGGTTCCGCTGTCGCGCATTACCCTGAGTTCTGATGGCAACGGCAGCCAGCCGGAATTTGATGAGCATGGGAATTTGACGGGCATTGGCGTGGCGGGTTTTGAGTCGCTGATCGGCACGCTGCGTCAGTTAGTTACGCAGCATAAACTGCCGCTGGAGCAGGCGCTGCGCCCGCTTACCCGCACCGTTGCGGAATTTCTCGGCTTTGAGCATAAAGGACGTCTGGCGGCAGGTTGTGACGCCGACATTCTGGTGCTGAATCAGGCGCTGGAAGTCAGCCATCTGTGGGCGAAAGGCAAAGCGGTGGTGAAAGACGGTAAAGCGTGCGTGAAAGGAACGTTTGAATAAACGACGCGTATGCCGGATGGCGGCGTAAACGCCTTATCCGGCCTACGGGGTTGTGCGAATCAGGCCTGATAAGACGCGTTAGCGTCGCATCAGGCTTTATCCGGCAAAACGCAAATCAGGCGTTTTCTTTCAGCCAGTTCAGCACTACATCGTGGTGGTTACTGGTTTTAAAGTCGTCAAATACGTGTTCGATCTTGCCGTCAGCGTCGATCAGGAAGCTGATGCGATGGATGCCGTCGTAGGTTTTCCCCATAAAGGATTTTTCCCCCCAGACGCCGAATTGCTCGCAGACCTGATGATCCTCATCGGACAGGAGCGTAAAGTTAAGCAGCTCTTTTTCGGCGAAACGAGACAGTTTTTCAGGTTTATCGGTGCTGATCCCCAACACGTCTACGCCTGCTTTTTTCAGATCGTCCATGTTATCGCGTAAACCACAGGCCTGTACGGTACAGCCGGGCGTCATGGCTTTAGGGTAGAAATACACCAGTACGCGCTGTCCCTGGAAGTCGGTCAAATTTACTTGTTCTCCGTCTTGATCCGGCAAGCTAAATTTCGGTGCGATGTCACCGGCTTTCAGTGGATTCATTACTTAACTCCATCCTGTTCATCATGTTGTGAGTAATTAACAACGTTAATACTGCCTTGCGCATTGAGTTCTGTACATAGTGCTTTAAAGGCATGCTCAATATTTACGGCATCATGGGATGCCGGACTGTGCGCGGTGATTTGAACAAACAGCTGTGCAGCCTTTTCATTTTCAGCAGGTTGCGTGCGGGAGACCAGCTCAGCGATGTTCATCTGATGGCTGTCGAAAAGCGCGGTAAAACGTTCAATTAAATGCGGAGAATCTTCCACCTCGACCTGTACCCATACCGTTGCGGGCATGGCCGGACGGGGGCGAGCGGTGGTGCGCTTCATCACAATCAACAAATCCAGCTCTGCGCCTTTCAACGGCAAGGTTGATTCAATCAGGGTGATGGCGTTCCAGGAACCAGACAGCAGCATGATAAACGTGAATTCATCGCCCAGCATGGCCAGTCGGCTGTCTTCGATATTGCAACCGCAACTGCTGACATGGCGGGTGATAGTATTCACAATTCCCGGGCGATCGGCACCCAGCGCAGTGATAACCAGGTAATGTTGTGATGACGATGTCAAACCGGTTCTTCCTTTGAGAGGTGAGGTAATCATAAGGAAAGCATAAAAAAAACCTGCATACAATAATCAGAAGGGCTATGGTCTCTTGCTTTTATTGTCGTACCAAACGTACCATTGAGAAACTTGTTTGCACAGAGGATGGCCCATGTTCACGGGAAGTATTGTCGCGCTTGTTACACCGATGGATGAAAAAGGTAATGTCTGCCGGTCAAGCCTGAAAAAACTGATTGATTATCATGTCGCCAGCGGTACCTCGGCGATTGTTTCTGTTGGCACCACCGGCGAATCCGCCACGCTGAGCCATGACGAGCATGGCGATGTGGTCATGATGACGCTGGAGCTGGCGGACGGGCGTATTCCGGTTATCGCCGGAACGGGCGCGAACGCGACGGCGGAGGCCATTAGCCTGACGCAGCGTTTCAACGACAGCGGCGTTGTCGGTTGCCTGACAGTGACGCCTTACTACAACCGCCCGACTCAGGAAGGTCTGTTCCAGCATTTCAAAGCCATCGCTGAACATACTGACCTGCCGCAAATTCTGTATAATGTGCCGTCCCGTACAGGCTGCGATATGCTGCCGGAAACCGTCGGCCGTCTGGCGAAAGTAAAAAATATTGTTGCAATCAAAGAGGCGACAGGGAACTTAAGTCGGGTTCACCAGATCAAAGAGCTGGTTTCAGACGATTTTATTCTGCTCAGCGGTGATGATGCGACCGGGTTGGACTTCATACAGCTCGGCGGTCATGGCGTGATTTCCGTTACCGCGAACGTTGCGGCGCGTGATATGGCGGAAATGTGCAAACTGGCGGCGGAAGGTCGTTTTGCCGACGCGCGGGTGATTAATCAGCGTCTGATGCCGTTACATAACAAACTATTTGTCGAACCCAATCCGATCCCGGTGAAATGGGCATGTAAGGAGTTGGGACTTGTGGCGACCGATACGCTGCGCTTGCCGATGACGCCGATCACCGATACGGGTCGTGAGATTGTCAAAGCGGCGCTCAAGCATGCCGGTTTGCTGTAAAGTTTAGGGAGATTTGATGGCTTACTCAGTACAAAAGTCGCGCCTGGCCAGGGTTGCGGGTGTTTCGCTCATTATGCTGCTCGCGGCCTGTAGCTCTGACTCGCGCTACAAGCGCCAGGTGAGCGGTGATGAATCCTATCTGGAAGCCGCACCGCTTGCTGAACTTCATGCGCCAGCAGGGATGATTCTGCCGGTAACGACGGGCGACTATAACATTCCGGTGACCAACGGCAGCGGCGCTGTCGGCAAAGCGCTGGACATTCGTCCGCCTGCTCAGCCGTTAGCGCTGGTGACCGGCGCGCGTACCCAGTTTACGGGTGATACCGCAACCTTGCTGGTGGAAAATGGTCGCAATACCAACCTGTGGCCGCAGGTTGTCAGCGTGATTCAGTCCAAAAACTACACGATTGAAAAACGTGATGACGCCAGCCAGACCCTGACGACCGATTGGGTTGAATGGAACCGTCTGGATGAAGACCAGCAGTACCGTGGACGTTATCAAATCTCGGTGAAACCGCAGGGTTATCAGCAGGCTGTAACGGTGAAACTGGTGAATCTGGAACAGGCTGGCAAGCCTGCCGCAGATGCCGCTTCGCTACAGCGTTATAGCGCTGAGATGATGAACGTAATCTCGGCGGGTCTGGATAAAACCGCCACCGACGCTGCGAACGCCGCGCAAAACCGTTCTGCCGCCACGATGGATGTGCAGAGCGCCGCAGATGACACCGGTTTGCCAATGCTGGTCGTCCGTGGGCCGTTCAACGTGGTGTGGCAGCGTCTGCCAGCCGCGCTTGAAAAAGTGGGCATGAAAGTGACCGATAGCACGCGTTCTCAGGGCAGCCTGGCAGTGACCTACAAACCGCTGTCTGACAGCGGCTGGCAGGATCTGGGCGCAACCGATCCGGGGCTGTCGTCCGGCGACTATAAATTGCAGGTGGGCGATTTAGACAACCGCAGTAGCCTACAGTTTATCGATCCGAAGGGGCATACCCTGACGCAGAGCCAGAACGACGCGCTGGTTGCCGTCTTCCAGGCAGCGTTCAGCAAGTAAAAATTGAGGGGCTGGAGCAATCCAGCCCTTTTTTCTGATATGATACGCAAACGTGTGCGTCAGCAGAAAAACGCAATTTTTACCGTAATTTCGCCCCAGGCTGTAGGTCGGATAAGGCAACGCCGCCATCCGGCAAAGTGTGGCAGAAAATGAATTTTTATCGTTAATTCACACCAGGAGTAATAAAGATGCAAAAGCAAGCTGAGTTGTATCGTGGTAAAGCGAAGACCGTATACAGCACGGAAAACCCGGACCTGTTGGTGCTCGAATTCCGCAATGATACGTCAGCAGGGGATGGCGCGCGCATTGAACAGTTTGATCGCAAAGGGATGGTGAACAACAAGTTTAACCATTTCATCATGACCAAACTGGCAGAAGCGGGCATCCCGACCCAGATGGAGCAGCTGCTGTCCGATACCGAGTGTCTGGTGAAAAAGCTGGATATGGTGCCGGTCGAGTGCGTGGTGCGTAACCGTGCGGCTGGTTCTCTGGTCAAGCGTCTGGGCATTGAAGAAGGCATCGAACTGAACCCGCCGCTGTTCGACCTGTTCCTGAAAAACGATGCGATGCACGATCCGATGGTCAACGATTCTTACTGCGAAACCTTCGGCTGGGTGAGCAAAGAGAATCTGGCGCGCATGAAAGAACTGACCTACAAAGCTAACGACGTGCTGAAAAAGCTGTTTGACGATGCTGGTCTGATCCTGGTCGATTTCAAACTGGAGTTTGGTCTGTACAAAGGCGAAGTCGTGCTGGGCGATGAATTTTCCCCGGACGGCAGCCGCCTGTGGGACAAAGAGACGCTGGATAAAATGGACAAAGACCGTTTCCGCCAGAGTCTGGGCGGCCTGATCGAAGCCTATGAAACCGTCGCACGTCGCCTGGGTGTGCAGTTAGATTAATTCTTCCCCCGTCAGCATCAACCGGAGAGTCAACGCTCTCCGGTTTTTCTCTACCACCATTATTCTAATGGTAATCTTGCGCTGAACCGCCTACGATCATCATCATAATGAATAGTATGTTGAGGTGATTATGCGCTGGCAAGGGCGTCGTGAAAGTGACAATGTAGAAGACAGACGCAATAGCTCCGGCGGCCCGTCAATGGGCGGGCCGGGTTTTCGTTTGCCCAGCGGCAAAGGCGGAATCATTCTGCTGATTGTCGTACTGGTGGCGGGCTATTACGGGGTGGATCTTACCGGTTTAATGACCGGGCAGCCGATTTCTCAGCAGGAAACGACGCGTTCGATCAGTCCAAATGACGACGAGGCCGCGAAGTTTACCTCCGTCATTCTGGCGACCACAGAAGATACCTGGGGCCAGCAGTTTGAGAAAATGGGGCGCACATATCAGCAGCCTAAGCTGGTGATGTACCGTGGCGCGACGCGCACAGGATGCGGTGCGGGTCAGTCCGTGATGGGGCCGTTCTATTGCCCGGCGGATGGCACGGTCTACATCGATCTTTCCTTCTACGATGACATGAAAAACAAACTGGGCGCGGATGGCGATTTTGCCCAGGGTTACGTTATCGCCCACGAAGTGGGGCACCATGTGCAAAAACTGTTGGGCATCGAACCGAAGGTCCGTCAGCTGCAACAGACCGCATCGCAAGCGGAAGTGAACCGACTCTCCGTACGTATGGAGCTACAGGCGGATTGCTTCGCGGGCGTCTGGGGGCACAACATGCAGCAACAGGGCGTGCTGGAATCCGGCGATCTGGAAGAAGCGTTGAATGCGGCGCAGGCGATTGGCGACGATCGTCTGCAACAACAAAGTCAGGGACGCGTGGTGCCGGACAGCTTCACTCACGGCACTTCCGAGCAGCGCTATACCTGGTTTAAACGCGGTTTTGATAGCGGCGATCCGGCGCAATGTAATACCTTCGGCAAAGGTTTTTAACATACCGGGGCAGGGATGTCTGACAATGACGCATTGCGGGCGCTAACCGCACAAATGGCGCAGGAAGGGATTCGTCGGCTGCTGGTGCTCAGCGGCGATGCGTCCTGGTGTCGTGAACGGGCGCTGGCGCTGCGAGAAGCATTGGCTGGCGACTGGCTGTGGGTGGCAACCGATGCGCCCGCCGCGCCGCACTGTACGCCGCAGGCGTTACAAACGCTACTGGGACGCGAGTTCCGCCACGCGGTTTTTGATGCGCAGTTAGGGTTTGATGCCTCGGCATTTGCGGCGCTGAGCGGCACGCTGCGAGCCGGAAGCTGGCTGGTGCTGCTGACGCCGCCGTATTCTGCATGGGAATCCCGTCCCGATGCGGACTCGCTGCGCTGGAGCGACTGCCCGCAGCCTGTTGCAACGCCACATTTTATCCAGCACCTCAAACGCGTGATGGCCCGTGACGAGCAGACGTTGCACTGGCAGCAGTCTCAACCGTTTTCATGGCCGCGCTTTCCTGCCCGTCCCCACTGGCAACCCGCTACGGGTGAACCGCAGCCTGAGCAGGCCGCGATTTTGCAGCACCTGCTGCGAATGCCACCCGGCGTGGCCGCCGTTACGGCGGCGCGAGGGCGGGGTAAATCGGCGCTGGCCGGGCAGTTAATTTCGCGGATGAGCGGGACGGCCATTGTAACTGCGCCGTCGAAAGCGGCGACGGACGTGCTGGCGCAGTTTGCCGGTGAGAAATTTCGCTTTCTCGCTCCTGATGCGCTGTTGGCGGGCACGGAGACGGCCGACTGGCTGATTGTCGATGAGGCGGCGGCAATCCCCGCGCCGCTGCTGCATCGCCTGGCGTTGCGTTTTTCACGCATATTGTTGACCACCACCGTTCAGGGCTATGAAGGGACGGGACGCGGTTTTCTGCTGAAGTTCTGCGCCCGTTTTCCTCATCTCCGGCGTTTTGAACTGCGACAGCCTGTTCGCTGGGCGCAGGGGTGTCCGCTGGAACAATGGGTCGGCGAAGCGCTGATATTCGACGACGAGACGTTTGCCCATGCGCCGCAGGGGGCGATTCGGTTCTCCGCTTTTACGCAGACGCTCTGGCATACCGGGCCGGCGCAGCCGCTGGCGGTGTATCAGATGCTTTCCGGCGCGCATTACCGCACCTCTCCGCTCGATCTGCGTCGCATGATGGATGCGCCGGGGCAGCATTTTCTCGGCGCTTTTACGGCTGAGCGAGTGGCGGGGGCCGCCTGGCTGGTGGAAGAGGGCGGATTATCGGCCGCGCTGAGCCAGGCCGTGTGGGCGGGCTATCGTCGTCCGCGCGGGAATCTTGTCGCGCAGTCGTTGGCCGCTCATGGTGGCGATCCGCTGGCGGCGACGCTGACCGGGCGTCGGGTGAGCCGTATTGCCGTCCACCCGGCCCGCCAGCGGGAAGGGATTGGGCAGCAGCTGATCGCTGAAGCATACGGCGGCGCCAGCCAGTGCGACTATCTCTCCGTCAGTTTTGGTTATACCGCCGAACTCTGGCGATTCTGGCAGCGTTGCGGTTTTGTGCTGGTGCGGATGGGGAACCACAAGGAGGCGAGCAGCGGCTGTTATACGGCGATGGCTTTGCTGCCCATCAGCGAGGCTGGCGCGCAACTGGCGCACCGCGAGCACCAGCGTCTGCGCCGGGATGCGGAGATCCTTGCTTGCTGGAACGGCGAAGCGATCCCGGTTATCCCGCTGAAAGCGTCTACGCTTAATGATGATGACTGGGATGAACTGGCGGGCTTTGCGTTTGCCCATCGACCGTTGCTCACGTCGTTAGGCTGTCTGAGTCGACTGCTTGAGCGTAGCGAGCTGGCGCTCCCCGCGCTGCGTGGACGCCTGGAGGAGAAGTGCAGCGACGCGAATCTGTGTATCCGGCTGGGTTTGTCTGGGCGTAAAGCGCTGCTTATCGCCCAGCGCCGGGAAGTCGCCCATGCGCTTACCGCACTGGATGACGAACGGGCGCAGCGGTTACGCGAACGCGTTTTGCAATGGCAATTTTTTCACTAACTCCTTCAATTTCCTGGCATGGTCATTGTGATTAAGCGGCGTAGAATCTGTTTTATCAGTTAAGGAGATCGCCATGAAACATGACCATTTTGTTGTTCAAAGCCCCGATAAACCCGCGAAACAACTGCTGTTGCTGTTTCATGGCGTGGGCGATAACCCGGTCTCAATGGGAGAAATTGGCTCCTGGTTCGCACCGTTATTTCCAGAGGCGCTGGTGGTCAGCATTGGCGGCGCGGAACCTTGTGGCCCGGCGCCTGGGCGTCAGTGGTTTTCGGTTCAGGATGTGACGGAAGAGAACCGCCAGGCGCGGGTTGATGCGATTATGCCGGTGTTTATCGAGACGGTTCGCTACTGGCAGAAACAGAGCGGCGTTGGGCCGGAGGCTACCGCGCTGATTGGGTTTTCGCAGGGGGCGATTATGTCTCTTGAAAGCATCAAAGCCGAGCCGGGTCTGGCATCGCGCGTGATTGCTTTCAACGGACGCTACGCCAGCTTGCCGGAAATCGCCACGACCGCCACAACGGTACATTTGATTCACGGCGGTGAAGACCGGGTGATTGAGTTATCTCATGCGGTTGCCGCACAGGAAGCGTTAGTCCGTGCCGGAGGCGATGTGACGCTGGATATCGTCGAGGATTTAGGCCATGCGATTGACGATCGCAGTATGCAGTTTGCGCTCGACCATTTGCGCTATACCGTGCCGAAACACTACTTTGATGAAGCGTTGAGCGGCGGTAAGCCGAATGATGATGATATTATCGAAATGATATAAGCCGGAACTGAACCGTAGGCCGGATAGGGGCGAAGCCGCCATCCGGCATTCAGACGGTATGTTGCCTGATGGCGACACGCTTATCAGGCCTACAGGTTTATCTGACTATTTCTTTGGCTGATCTTTCTTCGGCCAGTCGTCGTCATCGTCCCACTTATCGTTAAAATCACGATGCGGGGGCAGCTCCGGTTTATTGGCGAGGAATTTTTTGTGATCGACCCGCTTGAGGTCTTTGATCACATTGATCAGTACACCCACCAAAAACACCAGCACCAGAATCCACCAATATTTTGCCAGCCAGTCCATGCTTATTTCCTCTTACAGGAACACGCGTCAGGCGACGAGTTGTTCCATGATACGTTGATACATGCGGGCAAGCAGTTGCAGATCGGCTGCATTAACACATTCATTAATTTTATGAATGGTGGCGTTGACCGGCCCGAGTTCGACTACCTGCGCCCCCATACGCGCAATAAAGCGCCCGTCGGACGTTCCACCCGTAGTGAGTAACTGCGGTTTTATCTCATTATAGTGCTCAATGGCGTTCACCACCGCATCCACCAGCTTGCCGCGCGCCGTCAGGAACGGCTGGCCGGAAAGCCACCAGTCCACCGTGTAGCGTAATTGATGTTTATCCAGCAGCGCGTGAACGCGCTCTTTGAGAGTCTCATCGGTCAGTTCGGTGCTGAAGCGGAAATTGAACTGAATAAACAGCTCGCCCGGAATGACGTTATTGCTGCCGGTGCCAGCCTGAATGTTGGCAATCTGCATACTGGTCGCCGGGAAAAATTCATTTCCCTGATCCCACTCGATCGCCACCAGTTCATTCAACATCGGCGCTGCGCGATGCACCGGGTTATCCGCCAGATGGGGATAAGCGACGTGCCCCTGCACACCGTGGATCGTCAGGTTACAGGTCAGCGACCCGCGACGGCCATTCTTGACCACATCACCGACGATTTCAGTGCTGGACGGTTCGCCGACCAGGCAATAATCCAGACGTTCGTTACGCGCCATCAGCGTTTCGACCACCTTCACGGTGCCGTTTTTCGCGCTGGCTTCTTCATCCGAGGTGATAAGGAACGCCAGACGCCCCTGATGATCTGGATGCTGGGCGACAAAACGTTCAGCCGCAACGACCATCGCCGCCAGAGAGCCTTTCATGTCTGCCGCACCACGGCCAAACAGCATTCCGTCGCGGATTGTCGGTTCAAAAGGCGGGTTGATCCAGCGATCGACATCACCCGCAGGTACGACATCGGTATGCCCGGCAAAAGCCAGCGTTTCGCCTTGTCCGCGCCATGCCCAAAAATTCTGTGTATCGCCAAAATCCATATGCTCAACGGTAAAACCGATTGCACGCAGGCGTTCAATCATTAACGCCTGGCATCCTGCGTCATCTGGACTCAGGGAAGGGCGGCGAATAAGCTGCTGTGTCAGCTCAATAACCGGGCACGACATAGACTACACCTCATCAAAAAACTGCTGATAACTGGATTCGCTAAAACCCAGCAGCATAGGCTTCCCGGTCGCGCAGAGCAATGGGCGTTTGATAATTGCTGGCATTTCAGTCATTAATGCTGCGGCGGACGCCGCATCCGTGATGCCGTTACGCGTGGCTTCATCAAGTTTACGCCATGTCGTTCCGCGCGTATTCAGCAAGGGCTGCCAGCCTGACTCCGCAATAAACGTATTCAATAACGCGGCATCGATTCCGTCTGCGCGGTAATCGTGAAAGCGGTAGTCAATACCGTGAGCCTCCAGCCAGCGTCGCGCCTTTTTAATCGTGTCACAATTTTTGATGCCGTAGACGGTGATCATGTTGAATCCTTTTACGCGAATTACGAATAATTAAGCAATATTATCGTGGTATCCGTCAGTGCGGAACTGCCATATACCGGTTATTTATCATGACATAATAAACGGTAAATATAACATTGTTGAACTCTTGTGAATAATAATTCTGAAATGTTGCTTAATAAGCATCCCATCGGGAAGTATAAATCCAGCGAGCTGCAATAGGCTGTTTCTTAACTGAAATGAGCGCGGTTTTCAGAAGTGGATTAATGTTTCAAAATATTGCAGTAAGTCACATAAAATTTATGGTTACAGGGTCATAGTAATGCCATGAACCCCATTCACCGGAGGATGTAATCACTGCAATCGGTTAAATTATCTTCTCTTGAGGATAATCTTTTCGTAGAATAGCCATAATAATAAGAGAGGTTGTTATGATTGAACGTGAACTGGGGAACTGGAAAGATTTTATCGAAGTTATGCTTCGCAAATAAATTTCTGGAAGATATCCTGATCCTGAAAAGGATAAGAAAAAGGCGACTCAAAGTAAGTCGCCTTTTTTGTGTCTTATTCCGGCTTCGGTTTCAGCGGGAAGCGGCGACGCACCAGCACAAAGAACAGCGGTACGAAGTAAATCGCCAGGATGGTGGCGGAGATCATCCCGCCCATGACGCCTGTCCCGACGGCATGCTGGCTCCCGGAACCCGCCCCGTTGCTAATCGCCATCGGCAGCACCCCGAAAATAAAGGCCAGAGAGGTCATCAGAATTGGGCGTAAACGCTGGCGGCAGGCATGCAGCGTGGCATCCAGCAGATCGTGGCCTTTCTCGTTCATCTCATTGGCGAATTCGACAATCAGGATTGCGTTTTTCGCGGAAAGGCCGATCACCGTTAGCAACCCGACCTGGAAGTAAACGTCATTTTCCAGGCCGCGCATCCAGGTGGCGAGCAGCGCGCCAATGACGCCCAGCGGCACCACCAGCATAACCGAGAACGGAACCGACCAGCTTTCATACAGCGCGGCCAGGCACAGGAAAACGACCAGCAGCGAAATGGCGTACAGCGCAGGTGCCTGCGCGCCAGAGAGGCGTTCCTGATAAGACATCGCCGTCCATTCAAGCCCAAATCCCGTTGGCAACTGGCGAACCAGCGACTCCATTACATCCATTGCCGTACCGGTACTGACGCCAGGCGCCGCTTCGCCGACAATCTCGACCGCCGAGTAGCCGTTATAGCGCTCCAGACGCGGAGAGCCCGTTTCCCAGCGTGACGTCGCAAAGGCGGAGAAAGGCACCATGCCGCCGTCTTTATTACGCACATACCAGAGATTGATATCGTCCGGCAGCATGCGGTATTTCGCCGCCGCCTGTACATAGACCTTCTTCACGCGACCCCGGTCCATAAAGTCATTGACGTAACTGGAGCCCCATGCGGTTTGCAGCGTGTCATTGATGTCGTCGATAGAGACGCCCAGCGCCTGGGCTTTGCGCTGATCGATATCAATTTGCAACTGCGGACTGTCGTCCAGACCATTGTGACGCACGCGGGTCAGCGCACTGTCCTGCGCCGCCAGCTCAATCAACCGATCGCGTGCGGCCATTAAGGCATCGTGACCGGCGCCCGCGTGGTCCTGAAGTTCCATATCAAACCCTGCGGAACTGCCCAGACCGCTGATTGCCGGTGGACTGCTGGCGTAAACGCGCGCTTCTTTAATCTTGTTAAAGGCTTTCGTGGCGCGTTCAATAATGGCAAACGAGGTGCCGGTCGTGGCGTTGCGTTCGTCCCAGTCTTTTAAGCGGACAAACATGCGCGCCACGTTTTGACCGTTCCCGCCAGGCCCCGATCCCACCGTCGAGAAGACGGACATGACGTTGTCTTTCTCCTGGGTGAAGTAATATTTTTCAACTTCCTGCACCACTTTTAAGGTCTGCTGCTGCGTGGAGCCGCTTGGCAACTGTACCGAGGTAATAAACATCCCACGGTCTTCCTGCGGCAAGAAGGAGGTCGGCAGACGCAGGAACAGCACCACCATCGCGCCGAGCAACAGAACGTAGATCAGTATCCAGCGCAGGCTGCGATGCAGGATCTTCGCAACGCCTTTCTCGTAGCGTTCAGCGTTGCGGTTGAACGTCCGGTTAAACCAGCCGAAGAAGCCTTTCTGTCCGTGATGCTCGCCTTTGTGCAGGGGTTTTAGCAGCGTGGCGCACAGGGCGGGCGTCAGGATCATCGCCACCAGCACGGAGAGCACCATCGCGGCGACAATCGTGATGGAGAACTGGCGATAGATAGCCCCGGTCGTACCGCCAAAGAAAGCCATCGGCACAAATACGGCTGACAGCACCATCGCGATACCAACCAGCGCCCCTTGTATCTGCCCCATCGATTTTCTGGTGGCTTCGCGCGGCGAAAGACCTTCCTCGCTCATGATGCGCTCGACGTTTTCCACCACCACGATGGCGTCATCGACCAGCAGGCCGATCGCCAGCACCATCGCGAACATCGTCAGCGTGTTAATGCTGTAGTCGAAGGCATACAGGACGGAGAACGTCCCCATCAATACCACCGGTACGGCGATAGTGGGGATCAACGTGGCGCGGAAGTTTTGCAGGAACAGGTACATCACCAGGAACACCAGCGCGATGGCTTCCAGCAGGGTTTTCACCACATCGATAATCGAGGCTTTGACGAAGGAGGTGGTTTCATACGCCACCTTATACTCCAGACCGTGCGGGAAGTATTCGGCCAGCTCGTCCAGGCGGTTAAGCACCAGTTTGGCGGTTTCCATTTCGTTGGCGCCAGAGGCCAGTTTTACCCCCAGACCGGAGGCCGGATTACCGTTGAAGCGGCTGAGATAATCATATTTTTCAGCGCCCATTTCGACGGTCGCCACATCGCCCAGCTTGACCTCTGAACCATCCTGGTTGACGCGCAGCGTGATATCACGGAACTGCTCGGGCGTTTGCAGCAGCGACTGGGCGTTGATTGTCGCATTGAGCGCCTGCCTGTCGACCGAAGGCGTGCCGCCAAGCTGCCCGACGGCAATTTGCGCGTTCTGTGATTCGATGGCATCCGTGACATCTTTCGCGGTCATCTGGTAGCTGTTGAGTTTGGCCGGGTCCAGCCAGATACGCATCGAATATTGCGAACCGTAGGCGTCGATATCCCCCACGCCGTTTACGCGGCTGAGCGGGTCCTGGATATTACTGGCGACATAGTCGGCGATGTCCTGTTTATCCATTGAACCGTCGGTGGAGACAAACGCAATGGTCAGGATGTTGGTGTCCCCGGTTTTACGGACCGTGACGCCCTGGTTCTGTACCGCCTGCGGCAATTTACGCATTGCCGATTGCAGCTGGTTTTGTACCTGCTGGACGGCTTCATCGGGGTCGGTTCCGGCCACAAAACTGAGCGTCACCGTTGCCTGGCCCGTCCCACTGCTTTGCGACGACATATACATCAGATTATCGAGGCCGGTCATATTCTGTTCGATAACCTGAGTGACGGTATTCTCCAGCGTCTGCGCGGATGCCCCCGGATAATTCGCGGTAATGCGGACGTTTGGCGGCGCCAGGTCGGGGTATTGCTCTACGGGCAAAGAGAGAATGGCCAGGGTTCCCGTCAGACACAACAGGATTGCCAGCACCCAGGCAAAAATGGGGCGATCGATAAAGAAATTCGCCATTAAAGGAGGACCTCGTGTTTCTGCGTATAATTATTGGGTATGACCTGCTTCACTGTAGCGGCAAGGTACGTGTCAAACGTGGAGAAAAAAAGAAGATAATGTAAATTATCATGCACGTTTACAGCATACATTTTGTGCCAGTGCCGCCCTGTCTGTATTCCCGCCGTGCGGTGCTTTGCCGTTCTTTACGCTAATTGACCCTCTTCATCTTCCGATGAGCGAAAACTGATGCTGACCAGCGTCCCGCCCCCTGACGGTTGCGAGAAATTCAGCGTGCCGCTAAGTCTTTCCGCACGCTCGCGCATAATGTTCAGACCGTAGTGTCCCGTTGGTTCGTTCGGTTCGCCAATGCCAACGCCGTTATCCCGAATATAGACCGTATGGTTGCCATCGGGGGCGGTGACGCAGCTAACGGCGATCTCCGTGGCGCTGGCGTGTTTAATCGCATTCAGCACCGCCTCGCGAACGATTTGTAACAGGTGCACCTGCATTTGCGCATCCAGCGCCAGCGTCGGTAAACGGCAATCCAGCGTCAGTTTCGCGGAGGTCTGGCTTTGCAGGGTATCCAGCATTTCATGCAGCGCAGAAGGTAAGTCGGCCTGCTGTAACGTCAGGCGGAAGGTGGTCAGCAGCTCGCGCAACTGACGATAAGCGTCGTTCAGCGCCCGGGAGAAATCCGCCATGATGCTTTGCGCGGGGAGATTATCTTCTGGAATTGAGCGCTTCAGCAGCGTCAACTGAATGCGCAAATAGGAGAGCACCTGCGCCAGTGAGTCATGCAGCTCGCGGGCGATAGTCGCGCGTTCTTCCATCAGCAGCAGTTGCTGGAAATGTTTTTGCGCCTGATTAAAGTACAAACCGCGCCCCAGCATGGTCGATACGCTGTGCAGCAGCGGGGTGGAGGCGCTGACGTTGGGGCTTTGCCAGTGCAGTTCGCCGTAGACCGTTTCCTGCATCGTGACCGGCAGAATCTGCATGGGCAAATCAGCGCTTTCCGCTCCTTCGCTGATCCGCCAGTTATCGCCCACGGTTAATTCCAGATAGTAAGCGGCGTCATGTTCGCGGACGATCTGTAAAATATGGCGGAAACAGTGAACGTCGATTTGGCTGGTATTGAGCGCCTGTGAGCACTGGTACAGCACTTCCAGACGGCGGTTGGCTTCGTGCAGATCGTGGGTTTTTTCTTCTACCGAAGCCTCGAGAGAGCGGTACAGCTTATGCAACTCGCTCGACATCTGGCTAAATGTTTTGGCCAGCAGCCCCAGCTCATTCGGCAAGTGGGTATTCAGCGGCGGGATGTCGAACTGACCATGTTCAATGTGCTGGCTGGCGGCGACCAGTTGGTTAAGCGGCTGGACTACCTGCTGGCGAATACGCCGCAGGGTGAAAAAGACCAGCGTGAAGATCCCGATGCCGCCCGCCAGCGATATGCCGACCACCAGCATCACCTTACGCTCGGCATAGTGTTGCAGCGCCAGAACGAAGAGATCGATCTGATCGACATAGTTATTGATATTGGCGCGATACCACTTTATATCCGCATCCACCAGTCTCGTGTTCATCTCCAGCCAGTTCGCATGCAGTTGCCCGTAACGGCTTTTAACCGTCTGCGGAACGTACCAGGCGTTCAGGTTACTTAACGCGGGAGAGTTGAGCGCTTGCTGAAAAAGCTGACGGTGCGCGTTCAATTGCGGACTGCCGCTTTGCAGATCGTAACCCAGTCGGTAGCTCTGCATACGCAGTGAACCGGCCACGTTAATGGCCTCGGCATCCCGCAAACTGCTCGCCAGCGTCAGCAGGGCGATACCGGTTGAGAGAATCGACAGCAGCACAATGTAAAAAAAGGCCCGGGCCAGGCTGGCCGAGACAGGGCGTTTGACGACCACGCGCGTAATCCCCGAAAAATATGCTCACAGTGAACGGATAAATATTGGCAAGTGTAACTGAAACGCAATTTCACCAGCGATGAAATAAATTGATCTGCCACAGGTTCTGGATAAATAGTTGTGCGTCCTGGGCAAATGAACATTGCCGACCCCTTCGGCGTCGGTTAATAACATTCATATAAAGAATAAGGTTTTTGCCACCAAAACAGAAGGACGCCATGAATCGTTTTATTATGGCCAATAGCCAACAGTGCCTGGGATGCCATGCCTGTGAGGTCGCTTGCGTAATGGCCCACAATGATGAGCAACACGTACTGCACCAGCGGCATTTTCAGCCCCGAATTACGGTGATCAAACATCAGCATCAGCGCAGCGCGGTAACCTGCCACCACTGCGAGGATGCGCCTTGCGCCAGGAGCTGCCCAAATGGCGCAATCCGTCATGTCAAAGACAGCGTTCAGGTCAACCAGCAAAAATGTATCGGCTGTAAATCCTGCGTGGTTGCCTGTCCCTTCGGCACAATGCAGATAATCCTCACGCCAACAGGCCAGGATCAGGTCAAAGCCACGGCGCACAAATGCGATTTGTGTCTGGATCGCGAAGGCGGCCCGGCCTGTGTTGAAAACTGCCCGGCAGATGCGTTGCAATTGGTAACGGAAGCGTCGCTGACCCGGCTGTCGAAAGCGCGGCGTCTGCGCACCGCGCGTCAGGAAAATCAGCCCTGGCATGCCTGTGCGACGGGAGTCACTCCTGGTGCGCTCAATAAAGTCGAACAGATGCGGGCGACGCCCCCACGCGGCGAGCCGGATAAGCTGGCGATTGACGCGCGAAAAACCAGCTTTGATGAAATCTACCTGCCGTTTCGTACCGCGCAGGCTGAACGCGAAGCGGCCCGTTGCCTGAAGTGCGGTGAACACAGTATCTGCGAGTGGACGTGTCCGCTGCACAACCATATTCCGCAGTGGATTGAGCTGGTAAAAGCGGGAAACATTGACGATGCGGTGGCGCTGTCGCACCAGACTAACTGCCTGCCGGAAATTACCGGGCGCGTATGCCCGCAGGACAGGCTGTGCGAAGGCGCCTGTACGGTGCGCGATGAGTATGGCGCGGTGACGATCGGCAATATTGAACGCTACATTTCCGACCGGGCGCTGGACAAAGGCTGGCGGCCAGACCTGAGCGGCGTTCAGCAGCAGGATAAACGTGTGGCGATTATTGGCGCGGGCCCGGCCGGGCTGGCCTGCGCAGATGTGCTGGCGCGTCATGGCGTGAGCACGACCGTGTTCGATCGCCACCCTGAAATTGGCGGCCTGCTGACCTTTGGCATTCCCTCTTTTAAGCTGGATAAATCACTGCTGGCGCGCCGTCGCGAAATCTTCAGCGCGATGGGAATTCATTTTGAACTGAACTGCGAAGTCGGCAAAGACGTCAGGCTGGCGTCGCTGCTGGATGAGTACGATGCGGTTTTTGTCGGCGTCGGCACATACCGTTCCATGAAAGCCGACCTGCCAAACGAAGATGCGCCGGGCGTATATGATGCGCTGCCGTTCCTGATTGCCAACACGAAACAGGTTATGGGGCTGGATGAATTGCCTGACGAACCTTTTATCGACACCGCCGGGCTTAATGTTGTGGTGCTGGGCGGCGGCGATACCGCGATGGACTGCGTGCGTACCGCGCTGCGTCATGGCGCAAGCCAGGTGACCTGCGCATATCGTCGCGACGAGGCGAATATGCCGGGGTCGAAAAAAGAGGTAAAAAACGCGCGGGAAGAGGGGGCGAACTTTGAATTTAACGTACAGCCGGTTGAGCTGGTGCTGAATGCCGACGGTTGCGTCAGCGGCGTGCGTTTTTTACGTACTCAGCTTGGCGAACCCGATGCGCAGGGGCGTCGCCGCCCGATGCCCATCGCGGGCAGCGAGTTTGTCATGCCCGCTGATGCGGTAATTATGGCGTTTGGTTTTCATCCGCATGGTATGCCGTGGCTGGAAGCGCACGGTGTGAAAGTGGACGACTGGGGGCGCATTGCGGCAAATGTCGAAAGCGCGTTCCGTTACCAGACCAGTAATCCTAAAATCTTCGCGGGCGGTGACGCCGTGCGCGGCGCCGATCTGGTGGTGACGGCGATGGCGGAAGGGCGTCACGCCGCGCAGGGGATTATTCAGTGGCTGGGGATCATGCAAACCGGATAAGTCTCCATTCGGCGCGAGCAGCATGATAGCGCGCAGACAAAACCGGCCTTGCGGCGTAAGATTACCTGTCTTCTTACGCTGTGGAGCCGGTATGTCGCAAAAAATTACTCTCATCAAAGACAAAGTTCTCTCTGATAATTACTTCATCCTGCGCAATATTACCTACGATCTGACCCGTAAAAATGGCGATGTGATTCGCCATAAGCGCGAGGTTTACGATCGCGGCAATGGCGCAACGATCCTGCTGTATAACCGTGAAAAGCAGACCGTGGTGCTCATCCGCCAGTTTCGCGTTGCCACCTGGGTGAACGGCAATGAAAGCGGCCAGTTGATAGAAACCTGCGCCGGGCTGCTGGATAACGACGAGCCGGAAGCGTGCATTCGCAAAGAAGCGATTGAAGAGACCGGCTATGAAGTGGGTGAGGTGCGTAAACTGTTTGAGTTATACATGTCGCCTGGCGGCGTGACGGAACTGATTCACTTCTTCATTGCAGAATACAGCGACAGCCAGCGGGCAAACGCAGGCGGCGGTGTGGAAGATGAAGATATTGAGGTACTGGAACTGCCATTGACACAGGCGCTGGCGATGATCAAAACCGGTGAGATACGAGACGGTAAGACCGTGTTATTGCTCAATTATTTGCATTCTTCCTCGCTAATGGATTGATAAATAAGGTTTATATTTCTTTACATAATGATGTCGCTATCCGACAAATCTGATTGAGCCACAGGAGTCGCGCAAGGAAGATACCGCCTAAAGCCGTTTCGTTTTTCTTCTGGGGTTGTACCGTCCATGCGCAATCGCGTTATTTTCGTTTTCCTGCTCGGCCTGCTGCCGACGTCGCTGACGTGGGCGGCGCCAGCGCAGCAGACTTTTTCTGACTGGCAGGTCACTTGTAACAATCAGAATTTTTGCGTGGCGCGTAATACCGGCGAACATCGCGGGCTGGTGATGACGTTAAGCCGCAGCGCCGGGGCGCATACCGATGCGGTACTTCGCATTGATTTGGGGGGGCTGACCTCGCCCGGTGCGAAAGAGGCGGAGATTGCGCCGCGTCTGCTGCTGGATGAAAAACCGCTGCCGCTAAATGCCGGGCAATGGCGCATTACGCCCTGGCATCTGATGACGGATGACACCGTCACCATTGCTGCGTTTTTACAGACCATTCAGGAAGCCCAGGCGATTACCCTGAAAAAGGGAAAACAGACGATTTCTCTGGTGGGGCTTAAAGCTGCGCTGTTGTTTATCGACGCACAGCAAAAACGCGTTGGCAGCGAAACTGCGTGGATTGATAAAGGGAATGATCCACCGCTCAGCGTGCCGCCCGCGCCAGCGCTGAAAGGCGTGGCTATCGTCAACCCAACGCCGACGCCGCTTTCTTATGATGAACGCAACGATCTGCTGGATTACGGTAACTGGCGGATGAACAGTATTCACTGCTCGCTTGACCCGATGCGCCGGGAAGTGCGCGTCGCGGCCCTGACCGATGACAAAGCCCTGCTGATGACCGGTTGCGAAGCCGGAGCCTATAATACGGTCGATCTCGCGTGGATTGTCTCACGCAAAAAACCATTCGCCTCCCGCGCCGTACGGTTGCGTTTGCCCTTTAACTCCGGGGCTGAAAGCAATGATATGGAGCTGATGAACGCGGTTTTTGACGAGAAATCCCGGGAATTAATCACGCTGGCAAAAGGGCGTGGGTTGGCCGATTGCGGTATCCAGACGCGCTGGCGTTTTGACGGCCAGCGTTTTCGTCTGGTGCGTTATGCCGAAGAGCCAAGCTGCGATAACTGGCATGGGCCAGATGCCTGGCCCACGTTGTGGATCACACGTTAGGGGCGCCCGGTGGCGCTAACGCTTACCGGGCCTACGGCCCATTTTGTAGGCCGGATAAGACGCATCGCGTCGCCATCCGGCTTCCGACCCACTCATCCATTTTTACGCTTTAAGCACCTTATGCGCTTTTTCGACGATATTCTCGACCGTAAAGCCGAAATAAGGGAACAGTTTTTCGGCCGGGGCCGATTCGCCATATCCCGTCATCCCGACAATCGCGCCTTTCAGCCCGACATATTTGTACCAGTAGTCGGCAATGCCTGCCTCAATCGCCACGCGAGCGGCAACGTTCGACGGCAGCACGGATTCGCGATACGCCTCATCCTGAGCATCAAAAATATCCGTCGAAGGCAGGGACACCACCCGGACGTTATGGCCTTCTCCGGTTAGCTTTTCCGCCGCCAGCAGAGTGATTTCCATTTCAGACCCGGTAGCAATCAGGATTACATCCGGCTTACCGCCGCTGTCTTTCAGCACATAACCACCACGGGCGATCTCCTTCACCTGCTCCGGGGTACGCTCCACCTGCGCCAGATTCTGCCTTGAGAGAATCAGCGCCGTCGGGCCGGTATGGCGCTCAACCGCCAGCTTCCAGCCGACTGCCGCCTCAACCTGATCGCACGGACGCCAGGTGCTGAAATTTGGCGTCAGACGCAGGCTGGCCAGTTGCTCCACGGCCTGGTGCGTCGGCCCATCTTCACCCAGCCCGATAGAGTCGTGGGTATAAACCATGATCTGCCGGGCTTTCATCAACGCCGCCATTCGCGCCGCGTTACGGGCGTATTCCACAAACATCAGGAAGGTCGCGGTGTAAGGCACGAATCCGCCGTGGTGGGCAATGCCGTTGGCAATGGCCGTCATACCAAATTCGCGCACGCCGTAGTGAATGTAATTCCCGGCCGGATCTTCTTTCAGCGACGTCGAACCTTTCCAGATAGTCAGGTTACTGGGCGCGAGATCCGCCGAGCCGCCGAGCAGTTCCGGCAGTATTGGGCCGTAGGCGTTCAGCGTATTTTGCGATGCCTTGCGGGTGGCGATTTTGGCCGGGTTGGCCTGCAATTCAGCAATGTATTTTCGCGTCGTGGTTTCCCAGGACTCTGGCAACTCGCCGCGCATTCGTCGGGTAAACGCTCTTGCCAGATCGGGATACGCTTTCTGATACGCCGCGAACTTCTCCTGCCATGCCTGCTGCGCTTTTTCACCTTTTTCACGCGCATCCCAGGCACGGTAAATCTCTTTCGGGATCTCAAAAGCAGGGTGATGCCAGCCCAGTTTCTGGCGGGTCAGCGCCACCTCTTCTTCTCCCAGCGCCGCGCCGTGAGACTCCTCTTTCCCGGCTTTATTCGGTGAGCCGAAGCCGATTACCGTCCGGCAAATAATCAACGACGGTTTGTCTTTCACACTCTGCGCTTCAAGAATCGCTTTCTTCACGGCTTCGGGATCGTGTCCGTCGATCTCATGCACTACATGCCAGTGATACGCTTCGAACCGTTTGGCGGTATCGTCGGTAAACCAGCCTTCGGTTTCGCCATCAATTGAGATGCCGTTGTGATCGTAGAAGCCGATTAGCTTGCCCAGCCCCAGCGTACCCGCCAGCGAGCAGACTTCGTGCGAAATCCCCTCCATCAGGCAGCCATCGCCCATAAAGACATACGTGTAGTGATCGACGATGTCATGATCGGGCTGATTAAACTGCGCGGCCAGCGTGCGTTCGGCAATCGCCAGACCGACGGCATTCGCCAGTCCCTGACCTAATGGCCCGGTGGTGGTTTCAACGCCTGGCGTATAGCCGATTTCCGGGTGTCCCGGCGTTTTTGAATGGAGCTGACGGAAGTTTTTCAGCTCCTCGATTGGCAGATCGTAGCCGGTCAGGTGCAGCAGGCTGTAGAGCAGCATTGACGCGTGGCCGTTGGAAAGAATAAAGCGATCGCGGTCATACCAGGTGGGGTCGGTCGGGTTGTGGCGGAGAAAATCATTCCACAGCACTTCGGCAATATCCGCCATGCCCATCGGCGCGCCGGGATGACCGGAATTGGCTTTTTGTACGGCATCCATACTGAGCGCACGAATGGCATTGGCAAGGTCTTTTCGGGACATAAATCACTCCGTGGCAAGGTTTACAGTTTGGCGGCGAGCAGGTCTTCCAGTTTGCGTTGGTCAACGGCGAACAGGCGGATACCTTCCGACAGTTTCTCAACGGCCATCGCGTCCTGATTATGTTCCCAGCGGAATTCCGCTTCGGTCATCGGGGTCGGGCGATGGAACGTCTGCGATGACGGCACCAGTTTGCGGATCACCGTCTCTTCTTTTTCTTGTAGCGCTTTCAGTAGGTTGGGAGAAATGGTCAGGCGGTCGCAGCCTGTCAGCGCCAGGATTTGCTCGGTGCGACGGAAACTGGCCCCCATGACGATGGTTTCGTAGCGGTGACGTTTGAAGTAGTCATAGATATTACGTACCGATTTCACCCCCGGATCTTCTTCCACGACGTAGGGGTCCATCGGGCTGTGCGCCTGATACCAGTCATAGATACGCCCGACAAACGGCGAAACCAGAAAAACGCCCGCTTCCGCGCAGGCGCGCGCCTGTGCAAAAGAGAACAGCAGCGTCAGGTTACAGTTGATGCCTTCTTTCTCCAGCTCTTCCGCCGCCCGTATCCCTTCCCAGGTTGACGCGAGCTTAATTAAAATGCGCGATTTTTCCACGCCCTGCTGCTGGTAGAGGTCAACCAGGTGGCGGGCCTTCTGCATACTTTTTTCTTTATCGAAGGATAAGCGCGCGTCCACTTCCGTAGAGACCCGTCCGGGGACGATTTTCAGAATTTCCGCACCGAAATTGACGGCCAGTTTATCGCTGGCCTCGACGACCTGCTGCTCCTGGGTTTTACCGCGTTTCTTGCCCCAGGCGATCGCGTCATCAATCAAATGGCTGTATTGCGCAAGGCCAGCCGCTTTTAGCAGCAGTGAGGGATTGGTGGTGGCGTCCTGAGGCTGATAATGGCGAATGGATTCGATATCGCCGCTGTCTGCCACGACAGTGGTGAATTGTTTGATGCCGTCTAACTGGTTCATAGGAAATACTCCTTGAAAAGTAAAGCGTTAGGTGAGTGCGTTGATTCACACTTCTGAGAAATTCATGCAGTACACAACAAAAAAGCATAGCAGACAGGCATGGTAATGCGGGTTTAAGCGGGTAACATGGATGCTATAAATTGATAACAAATTCTTTCTTTGAGTAGTGAGAGTATGGCTACCTTCAAAGTTTATGCCGCGCAGGGAGGTGATAATGTGCGGCGCACCAGAGGTTACCCGCGCCACTTTTTTGATCGATACGTGAAAGGAACAACAAGATGGATGACCAATTAAAACAAAGCGCCCTCGATTTCCACGAATTTCCCGTTCCAGGTAAAATCCAGGTTTCCCCGACCAAGCCCCTTGCCACACAGCGCGATCTGGCGCTGGCCTATTCGCCAGGCGTAGCGGCGCCGTGTCTTGAAATTGAAAAAGACCCGCTGGCGGCTTACAAATACACCGCTCGCGGCAACCTGGTCGCGGTGGTCTCTAACGGAACGGCGGTACTCGGCCTGGGCAACATCGGCGCGCTGGCCGGTAAACCGGTGATGGAAGGTAAGGGCGTTCTGTTTAAGAAATTCGCGGGCATCGACGTGTTTGATATTGAAGTCGATGAACATAACCCGGATAAATTCATTGATGTCGTTGCCGCGCTGGAGCCGACGTTCGGCGGGATTAACCTCGAAGATATTAAAGCGCCTGAATGTTTCTATATCGAGCAGAAACTGCGTGAGCGCATGAATATTCCGGTATTCCATGATGACCAGCACGGAACGGCGATTATCAGCACCGCCGCTATTCTTAACGGCCTGCGCGTGGTGGAAAAAAATATCTCTGACGTGCGGATGGTGGTTTCCGGTGCAGGGGCGGCGGCAATCGCCTGTATGAACCTGCTGGTGGCGTTGGGGATGCAGAAACACAATATCGTGGTCTGTGACTCGAAAGGCGTTATCTATAAAGATCGCGAACCCAACATGGTGGAGACCAAAGCGGCCTATGCGGTGGTGGATGACGGCAAACGCACGCTGGATGATGTGATCGACGGGGCGGACATTTTCCTGGGCTGTTCCGGCCCGAAAGTGCTGACCCAGGAGATGGTGAAAAAAATGGCGCGTGCGCCGATGATCCTGGCGCTGGCGAACCCGGAGCCGGAAATTCTGCCGCCGTTGGCGAAAGAGGTGCGTTCAGACGCCATCATCTGTACCGGACGTTCTGACTATCCGAACCAGGTCAACAACGTGCTCTGCTTCCCGTTCATCTTCCGTGGCGCGCTGGATGTCGGCGCAACCGCGATCAACGAAGAGATGAAACTGGCGGCGGTACACGCCATTGCCGAACTGGCGCACGCCGAACAAAGCGAAGTGGTCGCTTCCGCTTATGGCGATCAGGACTTGAGCTTCGGCCCGGAATACATCATTCCAAAACCGTTCGACCCGCGCCTGATTGTGAAGATTGCGCCTGCCGTGGCGAAAGCGGCGATGGATTCCGGCGTGGCGACGCGGCCGATCGCTGATTTCGATGCCTACATCGATAAGCTGACCGAATTTGTCTACAAAACCAACCTGTTCATGAAGCCAATCTTCTCTCTGGCCCGTAAAGCGCCGAAGCGCGTGGTGCTGGCGGAAGGGGAAGAGGCACGTGTCCTGCATGCGACGCAGGAGTTGATTACGTTAGGTCTGGCGAAACCGATCCTGATTGGTCGCCCGAGCGTGATCGAAATGCGCATTCAGAAGCTGGGGCTACAGATCAAATCGGGTGTGGATTTTGAGATCGTCAACAATGAATCCGATCCGCGCTTCAAAGAGTACTGGGGTGAATACTATAAGATCATGAAACGCCGTGGCGTGACGCAGGAACAGGCGCAGCGGGCGGTGATCAGCAATACCACGGTGATTGGCGCGATCATGGTTCTGCGCGGTGAAGCGGATGCGATGATCTGCGGCACCATCGGCGAATACCACGAACACTTCAGCGTGGTGCAGGAACTGTTTGGCTACCGTGAGGGCGTCCACGCGGCGGGGGCGATGAACGCCTTGCTGTTGCCGAGCGGCAACACCTTTATCGCCGACACCTATGTCAATGACGATCCGACGCCGGAGCAACTGGCGGAAATTACGTTAATGGCTGCGGAAACGGTGCGCCGCTTTGGTATTGAGCCGAAGGTGGCGCTGTTGTCGCACTCCAACTTTGGTTCATCTAAGTCGGTCGCCGCTTGCAAAATGCGTCAGACGCTGGAGTTAGTACGCGAACGCGCGCCTGAGCTGATGATTGACGGCGAAATGCACGGTGATGCCGCGCTGGTCGAAAGTATTCGCAACGACAGGATGCCGGACAGCCCGCTGAAAGGGGCGGCGAATATTTTAATTATGCCTAACGTGGAGGCCGCGCGTATTAGTTACAACTTACTGCGTGTCTCCAGCTCGGAAGGCGTGACGGTAGGGCCGGTATTGATGGGCGTTGCCAAACCGGTGCATGTATTAACGCCGATCGCTTCTGTTCGCCGTATCGTTAATATGGTGGCGCTGGCGGTGGTCGAA
Organism: Citrobacter sp. TBCP-5362; assembly: GCF_005406305.1. Taxonomy (NCBI): domain Bacteria; kingdom Pseudomonadati; phylum Pseudomonadota; class Gammaproteobacteria; order Enterobacterales; family Enterobacteriaceae; genus Citrobacter; species Citrobacter sp. TBCP-5362. The sequence goes on from NZ_CP040234.1 coordinate 1,290,330, forward strand.
GCGCAAACGCAGCCACTGTAATTTCACTTTAATTCATTCCGGCGCGGGGTTCCCCGCGCTTTTTTATTTCCTCCTTTCTTAGTGATCTACTTCACCTTTTAAATCTGCTTGCCGAATTTTGTTATTTACTCTGACAAAAAATTGCCACGATGAGGTCAGTTTCAGCGGAGGCGGTGAGCAATGGATAAAGAACGCATTATTCAGGAATTTGTGCCGGGGAAACAGGTCACGCTGGCGCATCTGATTGCCCACCCGGGTGAAGAACTGGCGAAAAAGATCGGCGTTCCCGAAGCGGGCGCCATCGGCATCATGACGCTAACGCCAGGGGAAACGGCGATGATCGCGGGCGATTTAGCCATGAAAGCCGCCGATGTTCATATCGGTTTTCTCGATAGATTCAGCGGCGCGCTGGTGATTTATGGCTCCGTTGGCGCCGTCGAAGAAGCCCTACTGCAAACGGTCAGCGGGCTGGGACGCTTATTAAATTTCACGTTGTGCGAATTAACAAAAAGTTAATTGGGGGGCGGCAATGAAACGTATTGCGTTTGTCGGCACCGTTGGCGCGGGGAAAACAACGCTTTTTAACGCCTTGCAGGGAAATTATTCCCTCGCCCGAAAAACACAAGCCGTGGAATTTAATGACAACGGCGATATCGATACGCCGGGAGAATATTTTAGCCATCCTCGCTGGTATCACGCCTTAATTACCACGCTACAGGATGTGGATACGCTGATTTATGTACATGCGGCAAATGACCGCGAAAGTCGCTTACCCGCCGGGTTATTGGATATTGGCGCCAGTAAACGACACATCGCCGTCATCAGCAAAACGGACATGCCGGATGCCGACGTCGCCGCCGCGCGACAGCTACTGAGCGGGCTGGGATTTCAGGAGCCGATTTTCGAGCTCAACAGCCATGACCCGCAAAGTGTGCAGCACCTGGTGGATTATCTGGCAGCACTCACCGAACAGGAGGAAGGCGCAGGTGAAGAAACTCATCACAGCTAACGATATTCGTGCGGCTCACGCACGCGGCGAACAGGAAATGTCGGTTGTTCTGCGCGCCAGCATCATTACCCCGGAAGCCCGCGAAGTTGCGGAACTGCTGGACTTCACGATCGTGGAATGCGACGAATCGGCACCGGCTGTCGCGCCGGTGGAAGACGCGAAAACCGAAAGTCAGCGCATTCGTGAAACCATCATCGCGCAACTGCCGGAAGGGCAATTTACCGAAAGCCTGGTCGCGCAGCTGATGGACAAAGTGATGAAGGAAAAACAGTCGCTGGAGCAGGCTGACATGCAGCCGGGCTTTAAGTCGGTCACCGGCAAAGGCGGCGTAAAAGTGATCGACGGCAGCAGCGTGAAGTTTGGTCGCTTCGACGGCGCGCAGCCCCACTGCGTCGGCTTAACGGATTTGGTCACCGACAAGGACGGCAGCAGCATGGCTGCCGGGTTCATGCAGTGGGATAACGCGTTTTTCCCGTGGACGCTGAACTACGACGAGATCGATATGGTACTGGAGGGCGAACTGCATGTGCGTCATGAAGGCGAAACCATGATCGCGAAAGCCGGGGACGTGATGTTTATCCCGAAAGGCTCCAGCATTGAGTTTGGCACACCGTCGACCGTGCGCTTCTTGTACGTTGCCTGGCCTGCGAACTGGCAGTCCTGCTAAGGCGGATGTATGAAGGATTTCATTACCGAAGCATGGCTCAGAGCGAATCATACGCTCAGCGAAGGGGCGGAGATCCATCTTCCCGCTGACGCTCGCCTGACGCCATCTGCCCGGGAATTGCTGGAAAGCCGCCATTTGCGCATCAAGTTTCTGGATGAGCAAGGCCGTCTTTTTGTCGATGACGATGAGCAGCAATTACAGCCGGTGCACGGTTTGACCAGCAGCGATACGCACCCTAAGGCGTGCTGCGAACTGTGTCGCCAGCCGGTGGCGAAAAAGCCCGATACGCTGACCCACCTGACCGCCGACAAAATGGTTGCGAAAAGCGATCCGCGCCTGGGATTTCGCGCCGCGCTGGACAGCACCATCGCGCTGGTGGTGTGGCTGCAAATTGAGTTGCCGGAGCAGTGGCAACCCTGGCTTGCTGACATTCGGTCCCGCCTGGGCAACATCATGCGTGCCGATGCGATGGATGAACCGCTGGCCGCGCAGGCCATTGTGGGGCTAAACGAAGACGAATTGCATCGTCTGTCCCATCAGCCGCTGCGCTATCTCGATCACGATCATCTGGTGCCGGAAGCCAGCCACGGCCGCGATGCCGCGCTGCTGAATCTGCTGCGTACCAAAGTGCGTGAGACGGAAGTCGTGGCCGCTCAGGTCTTTATCACCCGCAATTTTGACGTGCTGCGCCCGGATCTTCTACAGGCGTTGAACCGCCTCTCCAGTACGGTCTACGTGATGATGATTTTGTGCGTGACGAAGCATCCGCTCACCGTCAGCCAGATTCAACAGCGACTGGGAGGGGAGCAATGATCATTGAACGTTGCCGCGAACAGGCCTTACGCACGCCCGCCAGAGTGGTCTTCCCGGATGCGCTGGATGTCCGTGTCCTGAAGGCGGCGCACTATCTGCAACGGCATGGTCTGGCGCGACCGGTTCTTGTCACCAGCCCGTTTGCGCTACGCCAGTTTGCGCTCACTCACCGTATCGCGATGGATGGCATTCAGGTGATTGACCCACAGAGCAATCTGTCTATACGCGAGGTGTTCGCCGGGCGCTGGCTGGCGCGGGCGGGAGAGAAAACACCGCCGGATGCGCTGGAAAAACTGAACGACCCGCTGATGTTCGCCGCCGCGATGGTGAGCGCCGGTCATGCCGATGTGTGCATTGCCGGCAACCTCTCTTCGACAGCGAACGTGCTGCGGGCAGGGCTACGCCTGATCGGTTTGCAGCCGGGCTGCAAAACGCTGTCGTCGATCTTCCTGATGCTGCCGCAGTACACCGGGCAGGCGCTGGGATTCGCCGATTGCAGCGTGGTGCCGCAACCCACGGCGGCGCAACTGGCGGATATCGCCATCGCCAGCGCGCAGACCTGGCGAACCATTACCGGAGAGGAGCCTCGGGTCGCCATGCTGTCGTTCTCCAGTCATGGCAGCGCGCGTCACCCCAATGTCGCCAATGTGCAGCAGGCGACAGAGATCGTTCGTGAGCGCGCGCCGGATTTGATTGTTGACGGCGAGTTGCAGTTTGACGCCGCTTTCGTCCCGGACGTCGCCGCGCAAAAAGCGCCCGCCAGTCCGTTACAGGGCAAAGCCAATGTGATGGTCTTTCCGTCACTGGAAGCGGGCAACATTGGCTACAAAATCGCCCAGCGTCTGGGAGGATATCGCGCCGTTGGGCCGCTGATTCAGGGGCTTGCCGCACCGCTTCACGATCTCTCCCGAGGCTGTAGCGTACAGGAAATTATCGAACTGGCGTTGGTGGCAGCAGTGCCGCGCCAGACTGACGTGAGTCGTGAACTCGACTCGCAAACACTGGTTGTATAAAGGTCCCGTCTGGACCCCCTTACCGAAGAGGAAAACACAATGGAAGCATTAGGAATGATTGAAACCCGGGGCCTGGTTGCATTGATTGAGGCCTCTGATGCGATGGTTAAAGCAGCACGCGTGAAACTGGTTGGCGTGAAGCAGATTGGCGGCGGTCTGGTCACCGCGATGGTGCGTGGCGATGTGGCAGCGTGCAAAGCCGCTACTGATGCCGGCGCCGCAGCGGCGCAGCGCATTGGCGAACTGGTTTCCGTACACGTCATTCCGCGCCCGCACGGCGATCTGGAAGAGGTGTTCCCGATCAGCTTCAAAGGTGACAGCAATATCTAAGCTGGATGGCTACGTCTGATCGTGTAGGCCGGAGAAGACGCAAACGCGTCGCCATCCGGCAATGAGATGGCATCGATGCCGGATGGCGCCTCGCTTATCCGGCCTACAGTTTCGGCACGCAACACACAACACATGGAGGCGGGTATGAAGCTGGCAGTCGTCACAGGACAAATTGTTTGTACGGTGCGCCATGAAGGACTCGCGCATGACAAATTGCTGATGGTGAAAATGATTGATGCCGAAGGGAATCCCGACGGGCAGTGCGCCGTTGCAATCGACAGCATTGGGGCGGGAACCGGGGAGTGGGTGCTGCTGGTTAGCGGCAGTTCTGCCCGCCAGGCGCATCGGAGCGAATCCTCACCTGTCGATCTGTGCGTGATTGGTATTGTCGATGAAGTGGTGGCTGGCGGGAAAGTCGTTTTCCATAAATAGGACTGAACATCATGAATCAACAGGATATTGAACAGGTGGTAAAAGCGGTATTGCTGAAAATGAAAGACAGCAGTCAACCTGCCGCCGCCGTTCATGAAATGGGCGTCTTTGCCTCCCTGGATGACGCCGTTGCCGCAGCGAAAGTGGCTCAGCAGGGGCTGAAGAGCGTGGCCATGCGCCAGCTCGCTATTCATGCGATACGTGAGGCGGGTGAAAAGCACGCCAGAGAACTGGCGGAACTTGCCGTGTCAGAAACCGGCATGGGACGCGTCGAAGATAAATTAGCGAAAAACGTGGCGCAGGCGCGCGGTACGCCGGGCGTGGAATGCCTCTCGCCGCAGGTACTGACCGGCGATAACGGTCTGACCTTAATTGAAAATGCGCCGTGGGGGGTTGTGGCGTCGGTCACGCCGTCCACCAATCCGGCGGCAACCGTGATTAACAATGCCATCAGCCTGATTGCCGCAGGCAACAGCGTGGTCTTTGCGCCGCATCCGGCGGCGAAAAAGGTTTCTCAGCGCGCCATTACGCTGCTTAACCAGGCGGTTGTTGCCGCAGGCGGCCCGGCTAACCTGCTGGTGACCGTTGCGAACCCGGATATCGAAACCGCCCAGCGCCTCTTTAAATATCCCGGTATCGGTCTGCTGGTGGTGACCGGCGGCGAAGCGGTCGTTGAGGCTGCCCGTAAACACACCAACAAACGTCTGATTGCCGCAGGCGCCGGGAACCCGCCGGTGGTGGTGGATGAAACCGCTGACCTGGCGCGTGCCGCGCAGTCCATCGTCAAAGGCGCATCCTTCGATAACAACATCATTTGCGCCGACGAGAAGGTGCTGATTGTTGTCGATAGCGTTGCCGATGAACTGATGCGCCTGATGGAAGGGCAGCATGCGGTGAAACTCACCGCCGCACAGGCCGAACAGCTTCAGCCGGTATTGCTGAAAAATATCGACGAGCGTGGCAAAGGAACGGTCAGCCGCGACTGGGTTGGGCGTGATGCCGCCAAAATCGCCGCCGCGATTGGGCTGACGGTGCCGGAGCAAACGCGCTTGCTGTTTGTGGAAACGCCTGCCACGCACCCGTTCGCGGTCACGGAACTGATGATGCCGGTACTGCCGGTGGTGCGGGTTGCCAACGTAGAAGAGGCCATTGAGCTGGCGGTCACGCTGGAAGGCGGTTGCCACCATACGGCGGCGATGCACTCGCGCAACATCGACAACATGAACCGGATGGCAAACGCCATTGATACCAGCATCTTCGTCAAGAACGGGCCGTGTATCGCCGGGCTTGGTCTGGGCGGCGAAGGCTGGACCACCATGACCATTACTACGCCAACCGGGGAAGGGGTGACCAGCGCGCGCACCTTCGTGCGTCTGCGTCGCTGCGTGTTGGTGGATGCGTTTCGCATCGTCTGATACCGGCCCCGCAGACTGTCTATAAGGAGAAAAGAGATGGCGCACGATGAACAACGTTGGCTGACGCCGAGACTCCAGAAAGCCGCTGAGCTGTGTAATCAGCATCCCGTCGCCAGCGATTCGCCGCTGTGGCTGGGTATTGATTTAGGGACGTGCGATGTGGTGTCGATGGTTGTCGACCGCGATGCGCAGCCAGTCGCCGTTTGTCTGGACTGGGCTGACGTCGTGCGTGACGGCATCGTCTGGGACTTCTTCGGCGCCGTCACCATCGTGCGTCGCCATCTCGACACGCTCGAACGCCAGCTTGGCTGCCAGTTCACCCACGCGGCGACCTCATTTCCGCCAGGCACCGACCCGCGTATCTCCATCAATGTTCTGGAATCCGCCGGGCTGGAGGTTAGCCATGTGCTGGATGAGCCGACCGCCGTGGCGGATCTGCTGCGACTGGATAATGCGGGCGTGGTGGATATCGGCGGTGGTACGACGGGGATCGCCATTGTGAAGCAGGGCAAGGTGACTTACTCCGCTGATGAAGCGACCGGCGGACACCATATTTCCCTGACGCTGGCCGGAAACCGCCGCATCGAACTGGAAGATGCTGAGCAGTTCAAACGCAGCAACGCCCGGGAGATTTGGCCGGTGGTAAAACCGGTGTACGAAAAGATGGCGGAGATTGTTGCCCGGCATATCGAAGGGCAAGGTATAGCCGATCTGTGGCTGGCGGGCGGCTCCTGTATGCAACCGGGCGTGGATGAACTATTCCGTAAACGCTTCCCGGAACTGCGGGTGCATTTACCTGAACACAGCCTGTTTATGACGCCGCTGGCGATTGCCAACAGCGGGAAAGAAAAAGCGGAGGGGATCTATGCAAAGTGAATTGCAGACCGCGCTCTTTCAGGCATTCGATACCCTGAATCTGCAACGGATAAAAACGTTCAGCGTTCCGCCCGTCACGCTGTGCGGCCTGGGGGCGCTCAGCGCCTGCGGGCAGGAAGCGCAAACGCGCGGGCTGACGCATCTGTTTGTCATGGTTGACAGTTTTCTGCATCAGGCAGGGATGACCGCCGGGCTTGAACGGAGTCTGGCGATGAAAGGCGTGGCGATGAGCATCTGGCCCTGCCCGGTGGGAGAACCTTCGATCACTGACGTTTGCGCGGCGGTCGCGCAGCTGCGCGAATCAAAATGTGACGGCGTGGTGGCGTTTGGCGGCGGCTCGGTGCTGGATGCGGCAAAAGCCGTAGCGCTGCTCTTTACCAACCCAGGGCAGACGCTGGCGGATATGACGGCGCAGAGCGTACTGCGCCCGCGTCTGCCGCTGATTGCCGTGCCGACGACGGCGGGTACGGGGTCGGAAACCACCAACGTGACGGTGATTATTGATGCGGTAAGCGGGCGCAAGCAGGTTCTGGCGCATGCCTCGCTGATGCCGGACGTCGCCATTCTGGATGCGGCGCTGACGGAAGGGGTGCCTTCTCACGTAACGGCGATGACCGGGATTGACGCGTTGACCCATGCGGTTGAGGCGTATAGCGCTCTGAATGCCACGCCGTTTACCGACAGCCTGGCGATTGGCGCTATTGCGATGATCGGCAAGTCGCTGCCGAAAGCAGTGGGGAACGGGCACGACATGGCGGCGCGGGAAAACATGCTGCTGGCGTCCTGCATGGCGGGGATGGCCTTTTCCAGCGCGGGGCTGGGGCTGTGTCATGCGATGGCGCACCAGCCGGGCGCGACGCTGCATATTCCGCATGGCCAGGCGAACAGTATGTTGCTGCCGACGGTGATGGGATTTAACCGCATGGTGTGTCGCGAACGGTTCAGCCATATCGGCCGGGCGTTACTCAACAAGAAAGCGGACGATCGCGACGCGATCGGCGCAGTTAGCGAACTGATTATTGAAACCGGGCTGACAAAACGCCTCGCCGATGTTGGCGCGACGTCCGCGCATTACAGCGCGTGGGCGCAAGGCGCGCTGGAAGATATTTGTATCCGCAGTAACCCACGAACCGCCACGCAGGAACAGATTATCGACCTGTACGCGGCGGCACAATAAAGCATACCAGGATGTAGGCCCGATAAGGCGTTCGCTCCGCCATCCGGCAAAAACGCGGCACTATTGCCTGATGACGCTGCGCTTATCAGGCCTACGAAACACCTGGCAAATGGAGATAGGGCTATGGGAATTAACGAAATCATCATGTACATCATGATGTTCTTTATGCTGATTGCCGCCGTGGACAGGATCCTGTCGCAGTTTGGCGGTTCGGCGCGTTTTCTCGGTAAATTCGGTAAGAGCATCGAGGGGTCGGGCGGTCAGTTTGAAGAAGGTTTTATGGCGATGGGCGCGCTGGGGCTGGCGATGGTCGGTATGACCGCCCTGGCGCCGGTGCTGGCGAAGCTGCTCGGGCCGGTGATTATCCCGCTGTATGAAATGCTCGGCGCGAACCCGTCGATGTTCGCCGGAACGCTGCTGGCCTGCGATATGGGCGGCTTCTTCCTCGCCAAAGAACTGGCGGGCGGCGATGTGGCGGCATGGCTGTACTCCGGCCTGATCCTGGGGGCGATGATGGGGCCGACGATCGTCTTCTCCATTCCGGTGGCGCTCGGCATTATCGAGCCGTCTGACCGCCGCTACCTGGCGCTGGGCGTGCTGGCGGGGATTGTTACCATTCCCATTGGCTGTATCGCCGGTGGTTTAGTGGCGATGTACTCCGGCGTGGAGATCAACGGGCAACCGGTGGAGTTCACCTTCGCGCTGATCCTGATGAACATGATCCCGGTGATCATCGTCGCGGTGCTGGTTGCGCTGGGGCTGAAATTTATCCCGGAGAAAATGATCAGCGGTTTCCAGATCTTCGCTAAATTCCTGGTGGCGTTGATCACCATTGGTCTGGCGGCTGCGGTGATTAAATTCCTGCTGGGATGGGAGCTGATCCCAGGCCTTGACCCGATCTTCATGTCCCCTGGCGACCAGCCTGGCGAAGTGATGCGCGCCATTGAAGTGATCGGCTCCATCTCCTGCGTTCTGCTCGGCGCCTATCCGATGGTGCTTCTGCTGACCCGCTGGTTTGAAAAACCGCTGATGCGCGTTGGCGGCCTGTTAAAAATCAACAATATGGCGGCAGGCGGCATGGTCGCGACGCTGGCGAACAATATTCCGATGTTTGGCATGATGAAGCAGATGGATACCCGCGGCAAAGTGATCAACTGCGCCTTTGCGGTCTCCGCTGCCTTTGCGCTGGGCGACCACTTAGGCTTTGCGGCCGCCAACATGAACGCGATGATCTTCCCGATGATTGTCGGCAAGCTGATCGGCGGCGTGACGGCGATTGGCGTGGCGATGATGCTGGTGCCCAAAGATGAAGACGTTCCGGCAGAAACGGAAGTGGAGGCGCAGTCGTGAACACTCGCCAGCTACTGAGCGTCGGTATCGATATCGGCACCACCACCACTCAGGTGATCTTCTCACGCCTTGAGCTGGTTAACCGTGCGGCAGTGTCGCAGGTGCCGCGCTACGAATTTATCAAACGTGAAATTAGCTGGCAAAGCCCGGTCTTTTTTACCCCTGTGGATAAGCAGGGCGGATTGAAAGAGGCCGAACTTAAGGCGCTGATTCTGGATCAGTATCAGGCGGCGGGGATTGCGCCGGAGACGGTGGATTCCGGGGCGATCATCATTACCGGCGAAAGCGCGAAAACCCGCAATGCGCGTCCGGCAGTGATGGCGCTGTCGCAGTCTCTCGGCGATTTTGTCGTCGCCAGCGCCGGGCCGCATCTGGAATCGGTGATTGCCGGGCACGGCGCGGGGGCGCAGACCCTGTCTGAACAGCGTTTGTGTCGCGTGCTCAACATCGACATCGGCGGCGGCACTTCGAACTATGTTCTGTTTGACGCCGGAAAAGTGAGCGGCTCCGCCTGTCTGAACGTGGGCGGCAGATTGCTGGAAACGGACGGCCAGGGGCGGGTGGTGCATGCGCATAAACCGGGGCAGATGATCGTTGAGGCGGTGTTCGGCGCGGGCACTGACGCCCGCTCGCTCAATGCCACACAGCTGGCGCAGGTTGTGCGGCGGATGGCGGATTTGATTGTCGAAATCATTGACGGCGAGCCTTCGCCGCTGGCGCAGGCGCTGATGCAAACCGGATTACTGCCCGCAGGGGTGAAACCGGAGGTGATCACCCTTTCCGGCGGAGTCGGGGAGTGCTACCGCAATCAGCCTGCCGATCCGTTCTGCTTTTCTGATGTCGGCCCGCTGCTGGCGACGGCGCTGCATGAGCACCCGCGCCTGCGTGAGATGAACGTGCAGTTCCCGACGCAAACCGTGCGCGCCACGGTGATTGGCGCGGGGGCGCACACGCTGTCGCTGTCCGGCAGCACCATCTGGCTGGAGGGGGTTGCGCTTCCGCTGCGCAACCTGCCGGTGGCGATTCCACAAGATGAAAACGAACTGGTGGCCGCCTGGGAACAGGCGCTGACTCAGCTCGATCTCGACCCTGGCACTGACGCATACGTGCTGGCGCTTCCCGCCCGGCTTCCGGTGCGCTACGCGGCATTACTCACGGTCATCGACGCGCTGCTGGCGTTTACCGCGCGTTTTCCCAATCCGCATCCCCTGCTGGTGGTGGCCGAGCAGGACTTTGGCAAAGCCCTGGGCATGTTATTGCGCCCACAGTTACAGCAACACCCGCTGGCGGTCATTGACGAAGTGAGCGTCCGGGCGGGGGACTATATCGACATTGGTACGCCTCTTTTTGGCGGATCGGTTGTGCCGGTGACGGTGAAATCACTCGCATTTCCTTCCTGAGGGAACGACTTATGAAACTAAAGACCACATTGTTCGGCAATGTTTATCAGTTTAAGGATGTAAAAGAGGTGCTGGCAAAAGCCAACGAACTGCGTTCGGGGGATGTGCTGGCAGGTGTTGCGGCTGAAAGCTCACAGGAGCGCGTTGCCGCGAAACAGGTGTTGTCGGAAATGTCGGTGGCGGATATTCGCAACAACCCGGTGATTTCCTATGAAGAGGACTGCGTGACGCGTCTGATTCAGGACGACGTCAATGAAACGGCCTATAACCGCATTAAAAACTGGAGCATCAGTGAGCTGCGCGAATATGTGCTGAGTGATGAAACTTCCGTGGATGACATTGCGTTTACGCGTAAAGGGCTGACTTCGGAAGTGGTGGCGGCGGTCGCGAAGATCTGCTCCAACGCCGACCTGATCTACGGTGGCAAGAAAATGCCGGTGATCAAAAAGGCCAATACCACCATCGGTATTCCGGGCACCTTTAGCTGCCGTTTGCAGCCGAACGATACCCGTGACGATGTACAGAGTATCGCCGCACAAATCTATGAAGGGCTCTCTTTCGGGGCGGGCGATGCGGTGATTGGCGTTAACCCGGTAACGGACGACGTGGAAAACTTAAGCCGCGTGCTGGATACCGTGTACGGGGTGATCGACAAGTTCAATATTCCGACGCAGGGCTGCGTGCTGGCGCACGTCACCACTCAGATTGAAGCCATTCGTCGCGGCGCGCCGGGCGGGCTGATTTTCCAGAGTATTTGCGGCAGCGAAAAAGGATTAAAAGAGTTCGGCGTGGAGCTGGCGATGCTGGATGAAGCGCGTGCGGTCGGCGCGGAGTTCAACCGTATCGCCGGGGAAAACTGCCTGTACTTTGAAACCGGGCAGGGTTCTGCGCTTTCGGCTGGAGCCAACTTCGGCGCCGACCAGGTGACGATGGAAGCGCGTAACTACGGCCTGGCGCGGCACTACGATCCGTTCCTGGTGAATACGGTGGTCGGTTTTATCGGGCCGGAGTATCTCTACAACGACCGGCAGATTATTCGCGCCGGTCTGGAAGATCACTTCATGGGCAAGCTGAGCGGCATCTCAATGGGCTGCGACTGCTGCTACACCAACCACGCCGACGCCGATCAGAACCTCAACGAAAACCTGATGATTCTGCTCGCCACCGCAGGCTGTAACTACATTATGGGCATGCCGCTCGGCGACGACATCATGCTCAACTACCAGACCACCGCATTCCACGATACCGCAACGGTACGTCAGTTACTCAACCTGCGTCCGTCGCCGGAGTTTGAGCGCTGGCTGGAAACGATGGGCATTATGGAAAACGGTCGCCTGACCAAGCGGGCGGGCGATCCGTCACTGTTCTTTTGATGACGCGGGGATGACATACGATGGATCAAAAACAGATTGAAGAAATTGTACGCAGTGTAATGGCGTCAATGGGCGAGTCGCAGCCGCAGGCCCCCGCAGAATCCGCGCCAGCCTGTAGCGCTAAACAATGTGCCGCACCTTCAGCGCCTTCAGCGGCGGAAAGCTGCGCGCTGGATTTAGGTTCGGCTGAGGCGAAAGCCTGGGTAGGCGTGGAGAATCCGCATCGCGCGGATGTGTTGGCCGAACTGCGCCGCAGCACCGCTGCGCGCGTGTGTACCGGTCGCGCGGGCCCACGTCCGCGCACCCTGGCGCTGTTGCGCTTCCTGGCGGATCACTCTCGTTCGAAAGATACCGTCCTGAAAGAGGTGCCGGAAGAGTGGGTGAAAGCACAGGGGCTGCTGGAAGTGCGTTCGGAAATCAGCGATAAAAACCTCTACCTGACCCGCCCGGATATGGGGCGTCGTCTGAGCCAGGAGGCCATTGACGCGCTGAAAGCGCAGTGTGTCGCCAGCCCGGATGTCCAGGTGGTGATTTCCGATGGTTTATCGACGGATGCGATTACCGCCAACTACGAAGAGATCCTGCCGCCGCTGCTCTCTGGCCTGAAACAGGCGGGGCTGAAAGTCGGGACGCCGTTCTTTGTACGCTATGGCCGCGTGAAGATTGAAGATCAGATCGGCGAAATTCTCGGCGCGAAAGTGGTGATTCTGCTGGTGGGCGAGCGTCCTGGCTTAGGTCAGTCGGAAAGCCTCTCCTGCTATGCGGTTTACTCACCACGGGTGGCAACCACCGTTGAAGCGGATCGTACCTGTATTTCGAATATTCACCAGGGCGGCACGCCGCCGGTTGAAGCCGCAGCGGTAATTGTGGATTTGGCGAAACGTATGCTGGAGCAGAAAGCATCCGGCATCAATATGACCCGTTAAGGAGGCAACATGCCAGCATTAGATTTGATTCGACCGTCGGTCACCGCAATGCGCGTGATTGCCTCGGTGAATGACGGTTTCGCGCGTGAGCTTAAATTACCGTCACATATACGTAGCCTCGGTCTCATCACGGCAGACTCTGATGACGTAACGTATATTGCGGCAGACGAAGCGACAAAACAGGCGATGGTGGAAGTGGTGTATGGCCGTTCACTGTATGCCGGAGCGGCCCACGGGCCGTCGCCGACGGCCGGTGAAGTCTTGATTATGTTGGGCGGCCCGAACCCGGCGGAAGTGCGGGCGGGTCTGGATGCGATGGTGGCGCATATTGAAGGCGGCGCAGCGTTCCAGTGGGCCAACGATGCGGAAGATACTGCATTCCTGGCGCATGTGGTTTCGCGTACCGGGTCTTATCTCTCATCAACCTCAGGCATCGCGCTGGGCGATCCTATCGCTTATCTGGTGGCGCCGCCGCTGGAAGCGACGTTTGGCATTGATGCGGCGATGAAATCCGCCGATGTCCAACTGGTGACTTACGTGCCGCCGCCGTCAGAAACCAACTACTCTGCGGCGTTTTTAACGGGGAGCCAGGCCGCCTGTAAAGCTGCCTGCAACGCCTTTACCGATGCCGTTCTGGATATTGCCCGTAATCCCGTCCAGCGCGCGTAAGAGAGGTAGCGATGATCAATGCACTGGGATTACTGGAAGTGGATGGCATGGTTGCCGCCGTTGATGCGGCGGACGCCATGCTGAAAGCCGCCAATGTGCGATTGCTCAGCCACGAAGTGCTCGATCCCGGCCGGCTGACGCTGGTGGTGGAGGGCGATCTGGCGGCGTGTCGCGCGGCGCTGGATGCCGGAAGCGCCGCAGCACAACGCACGGGCCGTGTTATCAGCCGCAAAGAAATTGGGCGGCCGGAAGACGACACCCAGTGGCTGATCGGCGGCTTTAAGCGCCAGCCAACGAAAGTCGGAAAGACGCCAGATGCGCCTGTTACCTCTGAATCCTCAGAAGCGCTGTTGGCGTTATTAGCATCAGTACGTCAGGGAATGACGGCAGGGGAGGTGGCCGCGCATTTTGGCTGGTCACTGGAGCGCGCCAGAAATGCGCTGGAGCAACTCTTTTCTGACGGGGCGTTGCGTAAACGCAGTAGTCGCTATCGTCTGAAGAAAGTATAACCTGTCGGAGGTGCCGGGGACGTTGCGCCCCGGCTTTGAAGATCATGAAAAAGACTCGTACAGCAAACTTGCACCATCTTTATCATGAAGCGTTACCCGAAGACGTTAAACTTACGCCTCTGGTTGAGGTGGATAATGTTCACCAGCGGCTGACAACGGACGTCTATGAGCACGCCCTGACGATAACCGCCTGGCAGCAGATTTACGATCAGCTGCATCCCGGTAAATTTCATGGGGAATTCACGGAAATCCTGCTGGATGAAATTCAGGTGTTCCGTGAGTACACCGGTCTGGCGCTGCGTCAGTCTTGCCTGGTCTGGCCGAACTCCTTCTGGTTCGGTATTCCGGCAACGCGCGGCGAGCAAGGTTTTATCGGCACGCAGTGCATTGGCAGCGCGGAGATCGCCACCCGTCCTGGCGGGACGGAGTTTGAGCTGAGCACGCCGGATGATTACACCATCCTTGGCGTGGTTATCTCGGAGGAGGTGCTTACCCGGCAGGCCAATTTCCTGCATCACCCGGAAAGGGTGTTGCATATGCTGCGTAACCAGTCTGCGCTGGAGGTGAAAGAGCAGCATAAAGCGGCGCTGTGGGGCTTTGTCCAGCAGGCGCTGGCGACGTTCAGCGAGAACCCGGAAAACCTGCATCAGCATGCGGTGCGTAAAGTGCTGGGGGATAACCTGCTGCTGGCGATGGGGACGATGCTGGAAGAAGCGCAGCCGATTATAACGGCAGAAAGCGTCAGCCATCAGAGCTATCGAAAATTGCTGTCCCGCGCGCGGGAATACGTGCTGGAGAATATGTCGGAGCCGCTGACGGTGCTCGATCTGTGTAATCAGCTGCACGTCAGCCGCCGCACGTTGCAAAACGCGTTTCACGCGATTCTGGGGATTGGCCCGAACGCGTGGCTGAAGCGGATTCGATTAAACGCGGTGCGAAGGGAGCTGATCAGTCCGTGGTCGCAAAGTTCGACGGTCAAAGAGGCGGCAATGCAGTGGGGGTTCTGGCATCTGGGGCAGTTCGCGACCGATTACCAGCAGCTGTTTGCCGAAAAACCGTCGCTGACGCTGCATCAGCGTATGCGCCAGTGGATGTGATGACATTATTGTGCCGGATGCGACGCTTTGCGTCTTATCCGGCCTACGGGCGCTACCGTTGCAGTTGTAGGCCGGATAAGGCGTTAGCCGTCATCAGGCAAAACGCGGCCAGGTAAATTACACCCAGTCGCGGACTTTGATAAATTCGCTCAGCGCCGCTTCCGGGCTGCCTTCTTCCGGCTGCCAGTCGTACTCCCAGCGCACCAGCGGCGGCATCGACATCAAAATGGACTCGGTGCGTCCGCCCGTTTGCAGGCCAAACAGCGTGCCGCGATCCCACACCAGATTAAACTCCACATAGCGGCCCCGGCGATAAAGCTGGAAATGACGCTCGCGCTCGCCCCAGGCCATTGCTTTACGCCGCTCGACAATTGGCAGAAAAGCATCGGTATAGCCTTTGCCTACCGCCTGCATAAAGCGAAAGCAGCTGTCGAAATCCGGCGTGTTCAGATCGTCGAAGAAAAGCCCGCCAATACCGCGCTGCTCATCGCGATGCTTCAGGAAAAAGTAATCGTCGCACCATTTTTTATAGCGCGGATAGACGTCCTCGCCGTAGGGCTGGCACAGATCCCGCGCCGTGCGGTGCCAGTGAATGGCATCCTCTTCAAACGCGTAATAGGGCGTCAGGTCGAAACCGCCGCCAAACCACCAGACTGGCTCCGCGCCGGGCTTCTCCGCAATAAAAAAGCGAACATTGGCATGGCTGGTTGGAATGTACGGATTCAACGGATGCACCACCAGCGACACGCCCATCGCTTCAAAACTGCGCCCAGCCAGCTCCGGGCGGTGTGCCGTCGCGGAGGCGGGCATCGCGTCGCCGTGAACATGGGAGAAATTTACCCCAGCCTGCTCAAAGACACCGCCGTTACGCAGTACCCGGCTGCGCCCGCCGCCACCCGCGTCGCGCTGCCAGCTATCTTCAACAAAATCAGCGCCATCAACGGCGGCTAACTGCTGGCAAATATCATCCTGAAGGCTGAGCAGGAACTGTTTTACGCGTTGTGCATCGGGTTTCATGATTACCGTTTCTTCGAGTGTGCTTTCTGGTTATCAAACCAGTGGAAATAACTGATCACGCCATTGGCTATCGCGGTGGCGATTTTCTGCCGGAATGCGGTGGTGCCTAACAGACGCTCCTCTTCCGGGTTGGTGATAAATGAGGTTTCTACCAGTACGGAGGGAATTGACGGTGATTTTAGCACCACAAACGCCGCCTGTTCCGTATTGCGACTGTGCAGACGATGCACTGGCTTGATCTTCTTAAGAATATGCGATCCCAGCGTCAGGCTATTTTTGATGGTGTCGGTTTGCACCAGATCGAACAACACCTGCTGCAACAGATGATCTTTATCGGTCGCTTTTTTCCCCGCGACTTCATCGGCGCGGTTTTCACGGTCGGAGAGGTATTTCGCCATGGCGCTACTGGCGCCGCGATTAGAAAGCGCAAACACCGAGGCTCCTGCGGCGCTGGGGTTGGTAAAGCCATCTGCGTGGATGGACATAAACAGATCCGCGCCGTGCTTGTGGGCGATTTCCACGCGATCGTACAGGGGAATAAAGGTGTCGCCCGTGCGTGTCAGGCGCGCATCAATCCCCTGGTTGCGCAAAATCGCGCGCACGTTTTTGGCGATCTCCAGCACGACGTGTTTTTCCTTCGAGCCGTTGCGACCAATCGCGCCGGTGTCGATACCGCCGTGGCCGGGGTCGAGAACAACAATGCGTCTGGCACCTGCTTTTTTGGCCTTCGGTTTGCTGTGACCATTACCGGTCTTTAGCGCTTCTTCTTTAGCGATGGCGTGCGACATGCCCGACAGCGTCAGAGCCGCCAGCCCGGCTTTCAGCACCTGGCGGCGCGATGTGAGAGTTTTTAAGGGTTTAAAAGTGCTCATACAGCCTGAGTTGTGAAAATTGAGTTCCAGATGTTATATCGTATCGCGTAATCCGTTACGACTGTTCGTGATGAGAATTGTTTTACTTTTCATTTCAATACGTGACAATCCGTCATTATGCCATTTTTTTCGCCGTTTCGCGTCAGATATTGGCTAAATCAGTCGTTCGCGCCATAATCGGAGTTTTAACCTTGAAAAGGGTCTCAATACCATGGAGATACGCGTTTTTCGCCAGGAAGATTTCGAAGAGGTGATCACCCTCTGGGAGCGCTGCGATTTGCTGCGTCCGTGGAACGATCCTGAAATGGATATCGAACGTAAGCTGAACCATGACGTCAGCTTGTTCCTGGTCGCTGAGGTGAATGGCGAGGTGGTCGGTACGGTCATGGGCGGCTATGACGGCCATCGGGGTTCTGCCTATTATCTTGGCGTACACCCGGAGTTTCGCGGTCGTGGCATCGCCAATGCGCTGTTGAACCGGCTGGAGAAAAAGCTCATTGCTCGCGGCTGCCCGAAAATCCAAATCATGGTGCGGGAAGACAACGACATTGTACTGGGCATGTACGAGCGCCTGGGTTATGAACATTCGGACGCGTTAAGTCTGGGCAAGCGTCTGATTGAAGATGAAGAGTACTGAGTTTCATCCTGCTGACTACGACGGTCATGGGCGCTTGCGCCTGCCTTTTCTGTTCTGGTGCGTGCTGCTGCTTCAGGCGCGTACCTGGGTGCTGTTTGTGATTGCTGGCTCCTCCCGCGAGCAGGGCAATACGCTGCTGAATCTGTTTTATCCCGATCACGATACGTTCTGGCTGGGGTTGTTGCCCGGCGTCCCGGCGGTACTGGCGTTTTTACTGAGCGGGCGGCGCGACGCTTTCCCGGTGCTGTGGCGCGGGCTGCGCGGCTTGTTGATTCTGGCGCAGGGCGTTCTGCTCTGCTGGCAACCGGTACTGTGGCTGTACGGTGAACCGGTAAACGGCATCGGGCTGGCGCTGGTGGTGGCCGATATTGTCGCGCTTATCTGGTTGCTCTCTAACCGCCGTGTACGCGCCTGCTTTGCGCCGGTAAAAGAATAACGGCACTTTTTGGCGAAACCGGACTCCAAACAACGTTGATTAATAAAGAAAGGAAGTGAGATGAAATCGCTGCGTTTGATTTTATGCGCAATGCCGCTGGTGCTGAGCGGCTGTTCAACCCTCTCGTCGGTGAACTGGTCTGCTGCGAATCCGTGGAACTGGTTTGGCTCGTCGACAGAGGTCACTGAGCAGGGCGTTGGGGCATTAACTGCGTCCACGCCGCTGGATGAAAAAGCGATTACTGACGCGCTGGATGGCGACTATCGCCTGCGTAGCGGAATGAAAACCCAGAACGGCAACGTGGTGCGTTTTTTTGAAGCGATGAAAGAGGACAAGGTTGCGCTGGTTATCAATGGCGACCAGGGAACCATCAGCCGTATTGATGTGCTGGACAGCGATATTCCATCGCAGGCAGGCGTTGAAATCGGTACGCCGTTTAGCGACCTTTACAGCAAAGCCTTCGGTAACTGCCAGAAAGCGACGGGCGATGACAGCGCGTCGGTCGAGTGTAAAGCACAAGACAGTCAACATATTAGCTATCTGTTCTCCGGCGAGTGGAACGGCCCGGAAGGGTTAATGCCTCCTGACGACACGCTGAAGAACTGGAAAGTGAGCAAAATCATCTGGCGCCGTTAATTTGCGTCTGAACAAACCGCCTCGCTGAAAAAACGGGTACAATACGCCCATCAATGCCACGCAGCCGTGGCATTCTTATTTTTCAGGAGGAACAATGTCTCAGGTTCAAAGTGGCATTTTGCCAGAACACTGCCGCGCGGCGATTTGGATTGAAGCCAATGTAAAAGGGGATGTCGATGCCCTGCGTGCGGCCAGCAAAGCGTTTGCCGATAAACTGGCAACCTTCGAAGCGAAATTCCCTGACGCGCATCTGGGCGCGGTTGTCGCATTTGGCAACAACACCTGGCGCGCCCTGAGCGGCGGCGTTGGGGCTGAAGAGCTGAAAGATTTTATCCCTTACGGTAAAGGTCTGGCGCCGGCAACCCAGTACGATGTGCTGATCCACATTCTTTCACTGCGTCACGACGTGAACTTCTCTGTCGCGCAGGCGGCAATGGCGGCTTTTGGCGAGTGCATCGAGGTGCAGGAAGAAGTCCACGGTTTCCGTTGGGTGGAAGAACGCGATCTCAGCGGCTTCGTTGACGGGACGGAAAACCCGGCGGGAGAAGAGGTTCGCCGCGAAGTCGCGGTCATCAAAGACGGCGTGGATGCGGGCGGCAGCTACGTGTTCGTTCAGCGTTGGGAACACAACCTGACGCAGCTCAACCGCATGAGCGTTCACGACCAGGAGATGATGATTGGTCGTACTAAAGAAGCCAACGAAGAGATCGATGGCGATGACCGTCCGGTCACGTCTCACCTGACCCGCGTGGATCTGAAAGAGGACGGCAAAGGGCTGAAAATTGTGCGCCAGAGCCTGCCATACGGTACGGCCAGCGGCACCCACGGCCTCTATTTCTGCGCTTACTGCGCGCGTCTGTACAATATTGAGCAGCAGTTGCTGAGCATGTTTGGCGATACCGACGGGAAGCGTGACGCCATGCTGCGCTTCACGAAGCCAGTGACGGGCGGCTATTACTTCGCACCGTCTCTGGACAGATTGATGGCGCTGTAATTTCTTTTGCCGGATGGCGGCGTCGTTTTACCCGGCCTACAGAGACTTTTTGTAGGCCGGGCAAGCGAAACGCCCCCGGCAGCCCTGCCTTATCGGTTACTCATGTTTTAACGCCGCGTATATCTGATCCACCACCCAACCGTATGTGGCTATCGGCATCAACCCGCTGTTAAACATATTCGGGTTCTTTTGCGGGTCGGCGACGGGCGAGTGCGGTTTGTTGCTCAGCATCACAATCGCCATCTGATTAGCCGGGTCGATAACGGTCAGCGTCCCTGTCCATCCGGTATGGCCGTATGCCTGCGCGCTGGCCAGCGTGCCGAATGTCGGCGTCATGGACGCATTGCCGTTAACACGCCAGCCGAGACCAAACGTGGCATCCTCCGGCGAGGATTGCGTGAACATTTTCACGGTTTCCGGGCTGAACAGCGTCACGTTACCGTACCCTCCGCCATTCAGCATGGTCTGCATCAGTACCGCAATATCGCCGGTATTCGAAAACAGTCCCGCATGTCCTGAAACACCGCCCATCGAGTAGAATGCTTTTTCATCATGCACCTGGCCCCATAGGGTGGTCGTGCGGATATTGGGGAAATGAATCACGCCATCCCGGGTATTGCCGTTCAGTTCCGTCGCGGCGATCTGCTGTTGGCGGAAGCCTTTCTGTAGCGGGTTAAAGACCGTATGCGTTAAACCGAGCGGGCGATAGAGGTTCTCTTCAACATAACGATCGAGCGGCTGGCCCGTCACGGACTCCACGATAAACCCAAGCAGCATATAATCCACATCGCTGTAGATGTGTTTCGTGCCGGGGCGGTACGCCAGCGGCGTGCGTTTGATCATCTCCAGCGTGGTGGCTTTATCCTGCGAATACAACTCGCCCGCGACGGCCTGGTTCGGGTATTGCGGGTCAGCAGGGAAACCGCCGGAATGATGCAGCAGATCCGCAATGCGTAACGTGCTTTTCCCTTTAATCGCATCCCCCGGACGATCGCCAAAACCGGGAATATATTTCGAGATAAGATCGTCCGGCTGTAATTTGCCCTCTGACATCAGTTTTTGCAGGGCAAAGTTCGTGGCATACATTTTTGTATTTGATGCCAGGTCGTACAGGGTGTCAGTGGTTGCCTTGACGGGATGAGACATCAGGACGCTGCCGTCATATTTTTTAGCCTGACCCCAGGCCTTACGATAAACAATATGACTGTCTTTAATAATGAGCAGGTTAACGCTCGGATAACCGGCATCAACCTGTTGCGCTATCCAGTTATCCAGCGCGTTAAGCCGTTCAATATTAAATCCTGCTTTTTCCGGCGCGGCGTCAGTCAATACCGGAAATGGCGCGGCGCTGGCAGTGCAACTGAGCGCCAGCAGGGAAGCAAAAAGTAATGTCATTTTCATGGTATTAGTCCAGATTCACATTACGGCAGCCAAAGAGAGCGGTAAAAATAAATCCGCCAAGATACGCAATCAGCATTCCTCCGGCATATACCGCCATTGCGGGCAGAATACCTTGCGCGGACGTCATTAACGGCAGCGCCACCAGACCGGATGGACCAAAGGCGCTGTTTAAGCCCATCGGCAGACCCGACCAGGCCACTAAGCCGATGAACAGCCCCCCGGCAGCGCCGCCGAGGCAGGCGGTGATAAACGGTTTCATTCGTGGCAGCGTAACGCCGTAAATCAGCGGTTCGCCAACACCGAGTAAGCCGGGAATAATCGCCCCGCGAACCTGGCTGCGTAACACGCTGTGTTTTTCTGCTCGCCAGTAGAGCGCCAGTGCGGCGCCGACCTGACCTGCGCCCGCCATAGAAAGAATAGGGAACAGGCTGTTGAATCCCTGGCTACTCATTAATGCCAGATAGACGGGAATGAAGCCCTGATGGACGCCAAACACCACCGAAACAAGAAACAGACCCGCCAGAACGGCGCAGCCCAGCGGGTTGCTGTTGAGGTGGATAAAGAGCCATGACATCCCTTCGAACAGCCAGCCGCCCAGCGGCATGATGATCAGGTAAGCCAGTGCGGCGGTGACCAGCAGGGTTAACATGGAGGTCAGCAGCATGTCCAGATCGTCGGGCATAAAGCGTCGGATAAAGCCCTCAATACGCGCGCTGGCCCAGGCGGCGATCAGTACGCCGATAATGTTGCCGCGCGGGTCGATCGGCAGGCCAAAGAAGTCCTCAATACCGGAGAAATAGCCCGTGGTGGCGGCAGGGTTGTATCCCAACAGGAACAGCGAGGCGATGATCGCCCCGTTAACGCCGGTGCCGCCGAAAGCCTGCGCGGCGTTATAGCCAATAAGAATGACCAGAAAGGTAAACAGCCCTTTACTGAACACTTTCATAAAGTTCAGGGCGTCGGGAAGTATACCTTGCGCATCGGCCGGAACGTGCAATACTGTACCCAGCAGCGTGGCAATCCCCAGCAGCAGACCCGCAGCAATAAAACCGGGAATGAGCGGCGTAAAAATAGTGGCGAACTTCGACAGGAATTGCTGAATGCCTGAAGTTTGTTTAGCTTTTAGCTGGCTTTTGGTTTTGGCGGCGATATCTGCCGCCTGCGTGACGGTGCCGCTGTTGTCGCTCAGTAGCGCATTCATGGCATCTGCCGCCCGCTGCGCTTTACCGGGGCCAAAAATGACCTGCACCTGGTTATTCGAGAGGACCACGCCTTTCACGCCTTCGAGCGTTTTAATCGCCGGATCGACCCGATCGCTGTCATGTACCGCCAGGCGTAAACGGGTCATGCAGTTCCCGCAGGTGGCAATATTACCCGGGCCACCGACCCGGGAGATAATCGTATTCAGGAGATCATTACTGATTTCTTTTGCCATTCGCTTTATTCCTCTTCCAGTACCTGGCGAATGAAGCCGCCATGTTGCTCAAGATGCAGACTGGCTTCTGTTGCGTTGAGGTTTTTCAGTAGCATGACGATAGCGGTTTTGCAGTGACGGCCACAGGCCATCAGCGCGGCTTCAGCCTGTTGCCCGGTGCAGCCTGTCGCATTTTTCACAATATTTACCTGACGCACGTTGAGTTTTTCGTTCGTGGCGACAACATCCACCATCAGGTTGCCAAACACCTTGCCGGATTTAATCATCAGTCCGGTGGACAGCATGTTGAGAATCAGCTTCTGCGCGGTGCCCGCCTTCATACGGGAAGAACCGCTCACCACTTCGGCGCCGACAACGGGCGTGATGGCAAGCTCCGCCGCCTTTGCTACGGCGCTCCCTGGATTACAGGAGATCCCGACCGTCCGGCAGCCGAGCGTACGGGCATATTCCAGACCGGCAATCACATATGGCGTGCGACCGCTGGCCGCAATGCCCACAACCACATCTTTTTCATTGAGTGCGAGGGACTTCAGGTCGTTGACCCCAAGCTCGCGGTTGTCTTCCGCGCCTTCAATCGCATGCTGTATCGCGCGCTCGCCACCGGCGATCAAACCGATAACCAGGCCTGATTCCACGCCATAGGTCGGGGGGCATTCGCTGGCGTCAAGGATACCCAGGCGACCGGACGTTCCGGCGCCGGTATAAATCAGCCGCCCGCCAGCGCTGACCTGCGCATAAATGATGTCGATAGCCGCGGCGATCTCGGGCAGAACCTGCTCCACGGCGAGTGGAACCGTTTTATCTTCATCATTAATGATGCGGCACATATCGAGGGTGGAAGCCCGGTCAATCTCAAAAGAGGCGCGGTTAACACCTTCGGTAATCATATTTTCAAGTTGCATATTACTTACAGCCTTACAGGTTTAGCGCCCATTTCAGGAATGCTTTTTTCTGGGTGTCGTCAGCTTTCAGATACAGTTGCTGTAGCTGGGAGAGCTGGTCATGCGAAGTGGCGGGCGTCGCCGGGGAAGCGGAGCGCGCCGGAGAAGGTATCATCGTGCTGTCATCGTTGACGATGGCGCTCAGGTCGGTGAACACGGTGATGCTGTCACGGTCGAGAATTTTGATATCAAACGGTACGGGTTTCCCGGCAGCCGTCAGGGTGAATACCGGTTTTTGCGCCATCTGGCTGGCTTCTTTTTCGTCCAGCGGTTTTCCCGCAGACAGTTGCAGATCCACATTGCCGGAAGCGTTAAACGAGATGATATACGGGTTAGACGTCACGCGGCCCCGGTTATTGTTCACCGATTCAGGATTTGCCGGACTGTCGAACTTCACCACCATTTTTTGAGCGCCGTCTGGCAGCGCCACGTCTTTACTAAAAATACTGACTTTTGCCGAACGGGCCGCCAGCACGCTGACGTTATCGCCAATAAAGAGATGCGGAGCGGCAAAAGCCTGGCTGCAAAACAACAGTGCTGCGGCGGACACAAAATATTTCTTCATTTTTACTCTCCCGGAAAAGGGGAATCAGAATTCGTAACGTAAGCCAAGGTGGAAATAGTCATCAGCCGGGTTGCTGCCGCCAAAGGAGACATCATTGCCGTTCGTCCGTTTTTTCCCTTCTTCACCATTACGCCAGGAGTAAGACGCAAATATGGAACTGCGAACGGTGAGTTTGTACTGCGCTTCAAAGGTGGTATCGCGAAGTTTCAGCCCGTCGCCGTCCTCATTTTTCAGATGGCGATAGCCGGTACGTAACGCCCAGTCCGGGCTGACGTTCCAGACCAGCGTTGCTTCGTAATCTTTATCGGTGCTGTCCGCAGAACCGTCGAGGTAGGTCACTTTATCCTGGGCATAGAGCAGGCCGAACATGAAATCGCCCAGGTAGTAGCGGGTGCCGATGCCATAAAAGGTGTACTTATCGACATTATTATCCGACAGCGTGGATGTATCGTCATGGCTCGCTTTCTCTGTCTGACCGGCAATCACCGGCTGGAGGCGGCCAAAATCGCCCATATCAAGCGTATAGCGAAGGGCGGCATTATAACCGTAATCCAGATCGGAGGTGTTGTTGCCCAGAATATAGGCGGTAGAGAAATCAAAATTGCCGAATGTGTTCTGGTACTGAATAGTGCCGTCCTGACGGAAAACCTGTACCGCCGTCGGGTCAACAAAGTTTGCCTGGCGGGCCATTGCGACATCGGAGCTGGCGAACACATCGCCGATATCTGTGAACATGATCAGGCCGGATGACACGCGCCCGCCGGTCAGCTTGCCGTATTCGGCAAAATCGATCCCTGCCCAGACGTAACGCGCGGTGAAGTCATTCGGGTTTTCCGCGCTGATGTTGTTCGCGTACTCTGCGGCATTTACCTGATACTGCGTAAAACCAATAACGGCCAGCTTGTCATTAATCGCCTGGCGGGCGGAGAAACCGATACGCGCGTCAAAATCGCCCGAGGTGTCGCCTGATTTCTTGTCAGAGATATTGAATCCGAGACGCCCGTAGAGATCGATATTCGATCCGTCATTGGCCTGGTAGATCACGGCGGCATGGCTGGCGCTGGTTGCGAGAAGAGTAAAGATTGCCAGGGACTTCAGAGTACGTTTCATTATGATTATCCTTTTCTGTGTGTAGTTTTTTGTTGCTATGAAAGACGCAAGGAATCATATATTCCATAAAAATATTTACAATAGAATCATTGAATCGTAATACAAATATTGTGAGGGCTATCAAATTCTCACCCGCGTTGTGTTATCCTGCGAACAGTGCGTTGGAATTAATGATTCCATGATGACGGGAGCGGAAGAGCGATGTTGTATCTGGCGAAAATGCGTAATGCAGAGGGAGAGTTAACGGAAAATGAACAGAAAATTGCCAGCTTTCTTTTGGCCCATGTCAGCGAGCTAAAAACCGTTTCTTCCCGCAATCTGGCGAAGCAGCTGGAAGTCAGCCAGTCCAGTATTGTGAAATTTGCCCAGAAACTTGGCGCGAAGGGATTCACCGAGCTCAGAATGGCGCTCATTGAGGAGTACAGCGTCAACCGGGAAAAGAAACATGACACGGCGCTGCATCTGCACAGTACGATTACCAGTGAAGACAGCCTGGAGGTGATTGCCCGTAAGCTGAACAGAGAAAAAATGTTCGCGCTGGAGGAAACCTGTAGTCTGATGGATTTCGATCGCCTGAAGCAGGTGATTAACCTGATCAGCAAGGCCCGGCTTATTCAGATTACGGGCGTCGGCGGTTCGGCGCTGGTAGGACGGGATTTATCCTTCAAGCTGATGAAAATTGGTTATCGCGTGGCCTGCGAGGTCGATACCCATGTGCAGGCAACCATTGCTCAGGCCTTGCAGGAAGGGGACGTGCAAATAGCCATTTCCTACAGCGGGTCGAAAAAGGAGATCGTGCTTTGCGCTGAAGCGGCGCGTAAGCAGGGGGCGACGGTGATTGCGATCACCTCTTTGACGGACTCTCCGCTGCGGCGGCTGGCCGATTACACGCTGGATACCGTATCCGGTGAGACCGAATGGCGCAGTTCGTCTATGTCCACCCGAACCGCGCAGAACTCGGTGACCGATCTGCTGTTTGTTGGCATGGTGCAGCTCAATGATGTTGAGTCGCTTCGTATGATTGAGCGCAGCAGCGAGCTGATTAATCTTTTGGGCAGGAGCTAGGGACTTTTACGTAAGATTTACCCTAATTAGTGAGCTGTTCCGCAGCACTTATTTGTTTTTTCTGTATTTTCAATGTTAATGGAGTGTAAGGCTTCATCGTAGTTTCGCTGGAGACGAGAGTAGCGCATAAGACGCACCGCTTATGCGCTGCAACAGACTGAAAAGGAGAACATTGAAATGGGTAAACTCACGGGCAAAACGGCATTGATTACCGGCGCGTCACAGGGCATTGGCGAGGGGATCGCCAGAGTGTTTGCTCGCCACGGCGCGAATTTAATTTTGCTGGATATCTCCGATGAGGCGGAAAAACTGGCGGATGAGCTGGGCGGACGCGGTCATCGTTGTACCGCCATCAAAGCGGATGTCAGGGATTTTGCATCGGTCGCGGCGGCAGTGGCGCGCGCGAAAAAGATAGAAGGTAAAATTGATATTCTGGTCAACAATGCGGGTGTTTGCCGGTTGGGCAACTTCCTCGACATGAGCGAAGAAGATCGCGATTTCCATATCGATATTAATATCAAAGGCGTCTGGAACGTCACAAAAGCCGTTCTGCCGGAAATGGTTGAACGCAAAGATGGGCGTATCGTCATGATGTCCTCCGTGACCGGGGATATGGTGGCCGATCCAGGCGAAACGGCTTATGCCCTGTCTAAAGCGGCGATTATCGGACTCACCAAGTCCCTGGCCGTGGAGTATGCGCAGTCCGGCGTTCGTGTGAACGCAATCTGTCCGGGTTATGTCCGCACGCCGATGGCGGAAAATATTGCCCGTCAGTCTAATCCTGACGATCCTGAATCGGTACTCACCGAAATGGCGAAAGCGATCCCGATGCGCCGTCTGGCCTGTCCGCTCGAAGTGGGTGAACTGGCGGCCTTCCTGGCGTCGGATGAGTCCAGCTATTTGACCGGGACGCAAAACGTGATTGATGGCGGCAGCACGCTGCCTGAAAGCGTGAGCGTGGGCGTCTGATTGACGCCGCTTTCCTCCTCACCGCATGTGGGGAGGGATTCTCTTATTCCCTTTTCGACTTTCAAATCATCAAACGGTATATAAAACCGTTACTCCTTTCGTACCCGTTATAAATATTATGACCATAAGAAAGTCATCAAATTTATAAGGGTGCGCAATGGCTGTTAACTTACTGAAAAAAAGATACCTGGCGCTGAGCGCGATGCTGTTGTTGGCCACGCAGGCGCAGGCAACAGAGCTGCTGAACAGCTCATACGACGTTTCTCGCGAACTGTTTGCCGCCCTTAATCCGCCGTTTGAACAGCAGTGGGCGAAAGATAACGGCGGCGATAAGCTGACTATCAAGCAGTCTCACGCTGGTTCGTCAAAACAAGCGCTGGCGATCCTGCAAGGGCTGAAAGCTGACGTAGTGACCTATAACCAGGTCACGGATGTGCAGATCCTGCATGACAAAGGCAAGCTGATCCCTGCCGACTGGCAAAGCCGTTTGCCGAATAACAGCTCACCGTTCTATTCCACGATGGGATTCCTGGTGCGCAAAGGGAATCCGAAAAATATCCATGACTGGAATGACCTTGTGCGTTCCGATGTAAAACTGATTTTTCCGAACCCGAAAACCTCAGGCAACGCCCGTTACACGTATCTGGCTGCATGGGGCGCGGCGGATAAAGCTGACGGTGGCGACAAAGCCAAAACCGAGCAGTTTATGACCCAGTTCCTGAAGAACGTCGAAGTGTTTGACACCGGCGGTCGCGGCGCGACCACCACCTTTGCGGAACGCGGCCTGGGCGATGTGCTGATTAGCTTTGAATCGGAAGTGAATAACATCCGTAAACAGTATGAAGCACAGGGATTTGAAGTCGTTATCCCGAAAACCAATATTCTGGCCGAATTCCCGGTGGCATGGGTGGATAAAAACGTACAGGCCAACGGTACTGAAAAAGCGGCGAAGGCTTACCTGAACTGGCTCTATAGCCCGCAGGCGCAGACCATCATCACTGACTTCTACTACCGCGTGAATAACCCGGAAGTGATGGACAAACTGAAAGATAAATTCCCACAGACCGAACTGTTCCGCGTGGAAGACCAGTTTGGCTCCTGGCCGGAAGTGATGAAAACCCACTTCGGCAGCGGCGGCGAGCTGGACAAACTGTTGGCGGCGGGGCGTAAGTAATGTTCGCAGTATCGACAAGACGTGTGCTGCCCGGCTTTACCTTAAGCCTCGGAACCAGCCTGTTGTTCGTCTGCCTGATATTGCTGCTTCCGTTGAGCGCGCTGGTGATGCAGCTGGCGCAAATGAGCTGGGCGCAATACTGGGAGGTTATCACCAACCCGCAGGTGGTAGCGGCCTACAAGGTCACGCTGTTGTCGGCGTTTGTGGCATCGATCTTCAACGGCGTATTTGGCCTGCTGATGGCGTGGATCTTAACCCGCTATCGCTTTCCGGGACGTACGCTGCTGGATGCGCTGATGGATCTGCCGTTTGCCCTGCCGACGGCGGTGGCGGGTCTGACGCTGGCGTCATTGTTTTCCGTGAACGGTTTTTACGGCGAATGGTTGGCGAAGTTTGATATCAAAGTGACTTACACCTGGCTTGGCATCGCGGTAGCGATGGCTTTTACCAGCATCCCGTTTGTGGTGCGCACGGTGCAGCCGGTACTGGAAGAGTTAGGCCCGGAATATGAAGAAGCGGCGGAAACGCTCGGTGCAACGCGCCTGCAAAGTTTCCGTAAAGTGGTGTTGCCGGAGCTGTCTCCTGCGCTGGTGGCGGGTATTGCGCTCTCGTTTACCCGAAGCCTCGGCGAGTTCGGCGCGGTGATTTTTATTGCCGGGAACATCGCGTGGAAAACCGAAGTGACCTCGCTGATGATTTTTGTTCGTTTGCAGGAGTTTGACTATCCGGCAGCCAGCGCGATTGCGTCGGTGATCCTCGCGGCGTCGCTGTTGCTGCTGTTCTCGATTAACACCCTGCAAAGTCGCTTTGGTCGACGTGTGGTAGGTCACTAATGGCGGAAGTTACCCAATTGAAGCGTTATGACGCCCCCCGCATTAACTGGGGAAAATGGTTTCTGATTGGCACCGGGATGCTGGTTTCGGCGTTTATTTTGCTGGTGCCGATGATTTATATCTTCGTACAGGCCTTCAGCAAAGGGCTGATGCCGGTCTTACAGAACCTGGCCGACCCGGACATGCTGCACGCGATCTGGCTGACGGTGTTGATTGCGCTGATTGCCGTACCGGTAAACCTGGTGTTTGGCGTACTGCTGGCGTGGCTGGTAACGCGCTTTAATTTTCCCGGTCGCCAGCTGCTGCTGACGCTGCTGGATATTCCGTTTGCCGTCTCGCCGGTGGTGGCCGGTCTGGTCTACCTGCTGTTTTACGGCTCGAACGGCCCGTTGGGCGACTGGCTGGATGAACACAACCTGCAAATTATGTTCGCCTGGCCGGGAATGGTGCTGGTCACTATTTTCGTCACCTGTCCGTTTGTGGTGCGTGAACTGGTGCCGGTTATGCTGAGTCAGGGCAGTCAGGAAGATGAAGCGGCGATTCTGCTTGGCGCTTCCGGCTGGCAAATGTTCCGTCGCGTTACGTTGCCTAATATTCGCTGGGCGCTGCTGTACGGCGTGGTGCTGACCAACGCGCGCGCCATTGGCGAGTTCGGCGCGGTGTCGGTGGTTTCCGGCTCGATTCGCGGCGAAACCCTGTCGCTGCCGTTACAGATTGAATTACTGGAGCAGGACTACAACACCGTCGGCTCCTTTACCGCCGCCGCGCTGCTGACGCTGATGGCGATTATTACCCTGTTTTTGAAGAGTATGTTGCAATGGCGCCTGGAAAATCAGGAAAAACGCGCGCAACAGGAGGAAAATCATGAGCATTGAGATTGCCAATATTAAGAAGTCTTTTGGTCGCACCCAGGTGCTGAACGATATCTCGCTGGATATTCCTTCAGGTCAGATGGTTGCCTTGCTGGGGCCGTCCGGTTCCGGTAAAACCACGCTGCTGCGTATTATTGCCGGGCTGGAGCATCAGACCAGCGGGCACATTCGTTTTCACGGTACAGACGTAAGCCGTCTGCACGCGCGCGATCGTAAAGTCGGCTTTGTTTTTCAGCACTATGCGCTGTTTCGTCATATGACGGTGTTCGACAATATCGCCTTTGGCCTGACGGTTCTGCCGCGTCGCGAACGTCCGAATGCGGCGGCCATTAAAGCGAAAGTGACGAAACTGCTGGAAATGGTGCAACTGGCCCATCTGGCGGAGCGTTTTCCGGCACAGCTTTCCGGCGGGCAGAAACAGCGCGTGGCGCTGGCGCGCGCGTTAGCGGTTGAGCCGCAGATCCTGCTGCTGGATGAACCGTTTGGCGCGCTTGATGCGCAGGTGCGTAAAGAGCTGCGCCGCTGGCTGCGTCAGCTGCATGAAGAGTTGAAATTCACCAGCGTGTTTGTCACCCACGATCAGGAAGAGGCTACGGAAGTGGCGGATCGCGTGGTGGTGATGAGCCAGGGCAACATTGAACAGGCCGATGCGCCGGATCAGGTGTGGCGTGAACCCGCCACCCGCTTTGTGCTGGAGTTTATGGGCGAAGTGAACCGTTTGCAGGGGACTGTTCGCGGCGGTCAGTTCCACGTTGGCGCGCATCGCTGGCCGCTGGGGTATACGCCAGCGTACCAGGGAGCGGTCGATCTGTTCCTGCGTCCGTGGGAGGTGGATGTCAGCCGCCGCACCAGTCTGGATTCCCCGCTGCCGGTACAGGTGCTGGAGGCCAGTCCGAAAGGTCACTACACCCAATTAGTCGTGCAGCCTCTGGGGTGGTATAACGAACCGCTGACGGTGGTGATGCAGGGGGATAATCCCCCACAGCGCGGCGAGCGGCTGTTTGTCGGGCTGCAAAATGCGCGGTTGTACAACGGCAACCAGCGCATTGAGACGCGCGAAGAGGAGCTTGCTCTGGCAGAATCGGCCTGATAGGTTAATATCACGTAGTTTTGCCGGGTGGCGCTGCGCTGACCCGGCCTACAATATGATCTGCGTCGGCCCGGTAAGCGAAGCGCCACCGGGCTTTTTACTGGACAGAGAAGTGAACACATTAGAACAAACAATTGGCAATACGCCTCTGGTGAAATTGCAGCGGATGGCGCCGGATAACGGCAGTGAAATTTGGGTCAAGCTGGAAGGCAATAACCCTGCCGGGTCAGTGAAAGACCGGGCGGCGCTGTCGATGATCGTCCAGGCGGAAAAACGCGGGGAAATTAAGCCCGGCGATGTGCTGATTGAAGCGACCAGCGGCAATACCGGTATTGCGCTGGCGATGATTGCCGCACTGAAAGGCTATCGCATGAAACTGCTGATGCCGGACAACATGAGCCAGGAGCGCCGCGCGGCGATGCGCGCCTATGGCGCGGATCTGATTCTGGTGTCTAAAGAGCAAGGGATGGAAGGCGCGCGCGATTTGGCGCTGGAAATGGCCGAACGCGGCGAAGGTAAGCTGCTCGACCAGTTTAACAATCCCGACAACCCTTACGCGCACTACACCACGACCGGGCCGGAAATCTGGCAGCAAACCTCAGGTCGCATCACCCACTTTGTCTCCAGTATGGGAACAACCGGTACGATTACCGGTGTGTCGCGCTTCCTGCGTGAACAGGAAAAACCGGTAACGATTGTTGGCCTGCAACCGGAAGAGGGCAGCAGCATTCCGGGGATTCGTCGCTGGCCCGCAGAATATATGCCGGGTATTTTTAATGCTCAGCTTGTGGATCAGGTGCTGGATATTCACCAGAGCGAGGCGGAAAACACCATGCGCGAACTGGCGGTACGCGAAGGTATTTTC
Organism: Citrobacter sp. TBCP-5362; assembly: GCF_005406305.1. Taxonomy (NCBI): domain Bacteria; kingdom Pseudomonadati; phylum Pseudomonadota; class Gammaproteobacteria; order Enterobacterales; family Enterobacteriaceae; genus Citrobacter; species Citrobacter sp. TBCP-5362. The sequence goes on from NZ_CP040234.1 coordinate 1,322,298, forward strand.
TGCGGCGTGAGTTCCGGCGGCGCGGTTGCCGGTGCGTTACGCGTCGCCCGTGCGACGCCGGGGGCCGTGGTGGTGGCGATCATCTGCGATCGCGGCGATCGCTATCTTTCTACCGGCGTCTTTGGCGAAGAACACTTCAGCCAGGGGGCAGGGATTTAGCCTGTAGGCCTGATAAGCGTAGCGCCATCCGGCAACCGTAAAGTACGATCGCCGGATGACGACGCAAAGCGTCTCATCCGGCCTGCAACGTCAAGCGTTACGTTTCTCCACCAGCAGGTCGAGGAAGCGCCACAGTTTCTCGTTCATCTCCTGATAATTCCACTCGCGCATTTCGGCGTTCGAGCGAATAAAGCGCTTCCCTTTTGCCGCAGCCAGTTCCTGTTCTGAATGCTGGATCAGCCCTTCTACCGCCTCGGCGGTAAACTCCATATGGCACTGAAAACCGTAAACGGCGTTACCGTATTGCACGATCTGGCGCGGACATCCTTCGCTTGTCGCGAGAACGACCGACTGATCGGTTAACCCTGGCATATCGTTGTGCCAGTGCCCGACCACAAGCGGAGAGCCGAAATGAGCGAGCAGCGGATTCTGTTTCCCGGCTTCCGTTAGCGTAATCGGGTAGTGGCCGATCTCCTTTTCCGGGCTCTGGCGTACTTTTGCGCCCAGCGCCTCACCAATCAACTGGGAACCAAGACAGATGCCGATCACAATACGACGCGCAGAGATCGCCTGATTAATAAGCCGCTGCTCCGCTAAAGAGTCAAAATACGGGCACTCTTCGAGCGTAGTACGCGGTGACTGCGGGCCGCCAAACACCACCAGCATATCGAAACCATCCGCATTGGCGGGAACAGGTTCACCGACATACACGCGGGACCAGGAGAGGGGATAACCGCGATCCTCAGCCCATTGCAGATAGGCTCCGGCAGATTCGAAAGACTCATGAACGACAAAATGAACTCGCACTTTTTCTCTCCTGTTAACGTTTTAACGCCTGATGAATATCAGCCGCCAGTTTGTTGATATCGCCGTCGCCCAGCGTCGACAGCGTAATGCGCAGACCGTGGGCGGGCGCGTTGACGCCAAATGCTTCGCCTTCCCGTACCAGCCAGCCCGCTTTCGCCAGCATAAACGCGATGCTCTGGCTGTGGCTTTTCAACGGCAACCACGCATTCAGCCCATCGCCGGGGGCGTGTGTAAGACCGGTTCGCTGGAGCGCGCAGGCCAGCTTCTGCTGCTGCGAAGCATAAAATTGCCGGGTCTGCGCCAGCGTTCGCTGATAGTTTTTGTCACTCAGACAGGCATGCACTAAATCTTGCAACAGATGGCTGACCCACTGACTGCCGGAATTAAGGCGCAGGCGCAGTCTGGCTGAGGTGGCGGGATCGCTGGCGACAATGGCAAGACGCAGATCCGGCCCCAGCGTCTTTGACATCGAGCGAACCACTGACCAGTGTAGCGTCTCCGGGGCGATCACCGGGTGCCAGGGAGATGAAGAGAGCAGGGCAAAGTGGTCGTCGATAATAACCAGCGCTTGCGGGTATTTCGCCACAATGTTCTGTAGCGCGGCGGCGCGGGAGGCGCTCAAACTGCACCCCGTAGGATTGTGGGCGCGCGGGGTTAAAATGACGGCGCGGGCGCCATTTTTCAGCGCCTGTTCCAGCATCTCAGGCTGCATACCTTCGCTATCGACGCCGACGGGGATGGCGGAAAACCCGGCGTAGCGCAGCATACTGATGCTGCTTAAAAAGCAGGGATCTTCCACCGCCACGCTGTCACCCGGCAGCAAATGGGCGCACAGCAGACGCTCGATGGCGTCAATCGCCCCACTGGTGATATCAATCTCGCCTTCGCCAGGTATGGCATCCTGCATCCACTGCTTCGCCCACGCTTGAAGGGCGGGAGAAACGGCCGCATCGCCGTAAAGACGCGGTGACTTATTTATTGTCGAAAAATAACTGCTGAGATCGGGCAGCCGTTGGGGATCGGGATTGCCGCCGGAAAGATCGGTCAGCGGCGTATCGGGACTGCTTCCTTCCAGCGCGAGCGGAGAAGGCGCACCTTTAATGACCGTACCGTTACGTCCCTGGCTCAGGGCCAGGCCGGATGTCACCAGCCGTTTGTAAGCCGCCGCGACAGTATTGCGGTTCACGCTTAATTCCGATGCCAGTTCCCGCACCGGTGGCAGCGTTTCCCCTGGCGCCAGTGCGCCGGTGGTGACATGCTGACGAATACTGTCAAAGATTTCGCTGGCGGTTTTTCCGTCGATCATTATTGACCTATGACAAAATTAATTTTAGCATATGACGATAATAGTGAGGCGTTAGCCCGCTGTCCAGTGAGAGGAGAGGTAAATGGGGCAGGATAGTGAAATACAGTCAGTGCTCTTCGACGATAAGCATCGGGCTTTACAGACCGACATTGTCGCCGTTCAGTCACAGGTGGTGTACGGCAGCGTAGGCAACAGTATTGCCGTACCGGCGATTAAAGCGCAGGGCTTGCGGGTGACGGCGGTGCCCACGGTGCTGTTCAGCAATACGCCGCATTATGAAACGTTTTACGGCGGCATTATTCCTGCCGACTGGTTCAGCGGTTATCTCCAGGCCTTAAATGAACGGGATGCGCTGCGTGAGCTTAAAGCGGTCACGACAGGCTATATGGGCAGTGCGGAACAAATCGTTCTGCTGGCGAAATGGCTGGAAACGGTGCGGATCGCGCATCCTGAAGTATGTATTCTGGTCGATCCGGTGATTGGTGACACGGACAGCGGAATGTATGTGAAAGCGGAAATCCCGCAGGCGTATCGTCATTATCTGCTGCCGTTGGCGCAGGGGCTGACGCCGAATGTGTTTGAGCTGGAGATGCTCAGCGGCAAACCGTGCGGCACGCTGGATGAAGCGGTTGCGGCGGCGAAATCGCTGCTCTCCGACACGCTGAAGTGGATTGTGATCACCAGTGCGCCAGGCCAGACGGCGGATACCATCAATGTGGCGGTGGTGACGAACGGCGGCGTGGATGTGATTGAACACCCGCGTGTGGAAACCGATTTAAAAGGGACGGGCGATCTGTTCTGCGCCGAACTGGTGAGCGGTATTGTGCAGGGGAAAGCGCTGACGGCGGCGACGCGACATGCCGCAGAGCGTGTGCTGGAGGTGATGACCTGGACGCAGCGCTGCGGGTGTGATGAGTTGATTCTGCCACCGGCAGGGGAGGCGCGATGAAGAGCTATCGGCTGGTGGTTCGCCAGCAGGGGCGTGTGGTTGGTCACTTTGAAACGAGCGGGCTTGATGCGCTGGAGGATATCTGCGTGGCGCGCGCGATGTTCGGCATTGCGGGCGGCTATCAGTGCGAATTGCTGGTGTCGGACTCGGAGAAGCGGATGCTGGAAAGCGGGCCGGAAGGGATGAAGATCCTGATGCGCGAGAAGTGCTATCGTCCGGTCACCTCGCTGTTGTGAGTGCGTAACTATGCCGGATGGCGGCGAAAAACGCCTTATCCGGCCTACGATCTTTTATTGTAGGCCTGATAAGCGAAGCGCCATCAGGCGCGGTTTTACCGTAACCAGGATAAAAAAATGGCGCCAGTCGGCGCCATTTTTCCCTGCGGCAAGAATTACTTCTTGATGCGGATAACCGGGGTTTCACCCACAGTCACGCTACCGGACAGTTTGATCAGTTCTTTGATTTCGTCCATGTTGGAGATAACAACCGGAGTCAGGGTAGACTTGGCTTTTTCTTCCAGCAGCGGCAGATCGAACTCAATTACCGGATCGCCAACTTTAACGCGTTGACCTTCTTCAGCAATACGCTTGAAGCCTTCGCCTTTCAGTTCAACGGTGTCGATACCGAAGTGAACGAACAGCTCAATGCCGCTATCCGATTCGATAGAGAACGCATGGTTGGTTTCAAAGATTTTGCCGATGGTGCCGTCTACTGGCGCGACCATTTTGTTACCGGTTGGTTTGATAGCAATGCCATCGCCAACGATTTTCTCGGCAAAAACTACATCCGGCACGTCTTCGATGTTGACGATCTCGCCAGAGAGCGGAGCAACAATCTCAATAGTTCCGGTGTCTTTCTTATCATCAGAAACCAGAGATTTTAGTTTATCGAACAAACCCATGATCTTCTCCTAAGCAGTAAATTGGGCCGCATCTCGTGGATTAGCAGATTGTTTTTTCTTCAATGAACTTGTTAACCAGCGTCATTAACTCGTCCGTTGTCGGTTGAGCAAGAGCCTGCTCTGCTAACACCTTCGCATCTTCGAAGTTCGTGTTACGGATAATCTTCTTAATGCGCGGGATAGAAATGGCGCTCATAGAGAATTCGTCCAGACCCATCCCCAGCAACAGAAGTGTAGCACGTTCGTCGCCTGCAAGCTCACCACACATGCCAGTCCATTTACCTTCAGCATGAGAAGCATCAATAACTTGCTTGATCAAGTTCAGCACGGACGGTGACATTGGCTGGTAAAGATGTGAAATCATATCATTACCACGGTCAACTGCCAGGGTGTACTGCGTTAAATCATTGGTGCCGATACTAAAGAAATCAACTTCTTTGGCTAAATGACGAGCAATGGTTGCCGCTGCCGGTGTTTCCACCATCACGCCAATCTCAATGCTTTCATCAAATGCTTTACCTTCGTCGCGCAGTTCCTGTTTGTAGATTTCAATCTCTTTGCGCAGCGCGCGAACTTCTTCAACAGAGATGATCATCGGGAACATGATGCGCAGTTTACCGAACGCAGAAGCGCGCAGAATGGCGCGAACCTGGTCACGCAGGATCTCTTTGCGATCCATAGCGATACGTACCGCACGCCAGCCCAGGAACGGGTTCTCTTCTTTCGGGAAGTTCATGTACGGCAGTTCTTTGTCGCCGCCGATATCCATAGTACGGACGATAACCGCCTGAGAGCCGCAGGCTTCAGCGACGGCTTTGTACGCCGCAAACTGTTCTTCTTCAGTCGGCAGCGCGTCACGGTCCATGAACAGGAATTCAGTACGATACAGACCAACGCCTTCCGCGCCATTGCGCTCTGCGCCTTCAACGTCACGAACGGTACCGATGTTGGCGCAAACTTCTACCTGATGACCGTCCAGCGTGATAGCCGGCAGATCTTTCAGCTTAGCGAGTTCCGCTTTCTCGGTTGCAACCTGCTCCTGAACGGCGCGCAGTTTTTCAATTTCTTCGTTGGTTGGATTGACGTAAACCTGATTGTTTACGGCATCCAGAATCAGATAGTCGTCGTTTTTCACCTGAGAGGTGACGTTACCGGTGCCCACGATGGCCGGCAGTTCCAGAGAACGCGCCATGATAGAGGTGTGGGAGGTACGTCCACCTGCGTCAGTGATGAAACCCAGCACCTTTTGCAGGTTCAGCTGTGCGGTTTCTGATGGGGTCAGGTCAGCGGCAACCAGGATGACTTCGTCCTTGATTGCGCTCAGGTCGATGATTGCCAGACCCAGGATGTTGCGCAGCAGGCGCTTACCAATGTCACGCACGTCAGCCGCGCGTTCTTTCAGGTATTCATCATCCAGTTCTTCCAGGGCAGTGGCCTGACCTTCGATAACTTCATGCGCAGCTGCGTCAGCCGTCATGTTCTTATCTTTAATCAGGGCTATGATTTCCTGCTCCAGCTCCTCATCTTCGAGCAGCATGATATGCCCTTCAAAGATGGCTTCTTTTTCTTCACCGAACGTTTCACCAGCTTTCGTTTTGATCGCTTCCAGTTGCGCAGATGCCTTGGCACGACCGCTCAGAAAACGTTCAACTTCCTGATCAACCTTGTCGGCAGAAATTTTTTTCCGGTCAATGACGATTTCGTCTTCTTTCAGCAGCAGTGCTTTGCCGAAAGCGATACCCGGGGATGCTAAAATGCCTGAAATCATAACCCTACCTTACTTGTGACTGATTTTTAAAAGAACCCGGGAACTTACTCGAGTTCCGCCATCAGTTTGACCAGATGCTCTACCGCTTTTTGCTCGTCTTCGCCTTCAGCAGCGATGGTGACAACGGTGCCCTGAGTCAGGCCCAGAGTCTGTAGTTTGAACAGGCTTTTTGCGCTGGCGCTTTTGCCGTTGGAAGTCACAGTAATCTCAGAAGTGAAGCCTTTCGCTTCTTTAACAAACTGAGCAGCAGGGCGGGTGTGCAGACCGTTCGGAGCGGTAATGGTAACTTCTTGCTGGAACATTGTATTTCCCCAACTTATAGGTTTAGTGTTGTGGAACTAAAGTCTAGCCTGGCGGTTTGACTTTAGCCTGTATTGTTAGCGTCGGCGTAAACGGGACGCGACACACCAGGTGTTATGCGCAATCCGTTGCTGGCAACTGCTGGCCGCTGACGTTTCGCTCGTCATTAAACATTATGCCGTGAAAGGAAGACTTGAACCAAATCATTAAATCGATTCAGCTAGCGCTTTTCCTGTAACGATTAATTTCGGGCATCAAAATAATTAGTCTGGTTAAATACCAGACCCGGCAGGGTGAATCAATGCCAGGAGGGTTGAAAATTTGAAGCAGGCCACAAAAAAGCACCCAAAAGGGTGCTTTTTTACGCGTTTTTAACATGCTGGCATTACTGTTGCAGTTCTTTTTCAGTAAAGAGATCGGCAAACAAAGCAGTGCTCAGATAACGCTCACCCGATGACGGTAGGATAACCACAATATTCTTATTGGTAAAGGTTTCATCTTCCTGGAGCTTAAGTGCTGCCGCAACGGCCGCGCCGGAAGAGATCCCCGCCAGAATACCTTCTTCTTCCATCAGGCGACGAGCGGTGGAAATGGCTTCTTCATTTGTGATGCCGACAACTTTATCAATCAGTTTCAGATCGAGGTTGCCCGGAATGAAGCCCGCGCCAATGCCCTGAATTTTGTGCGGGCCGGGCTTCAGTTCTTCACCAGCCAGCGCCTGTGCGATAACCGGAGAGTCGGTCGGTTCTACTGCTACGGTAATGAGGTCCGTTTTGCCTTTGGTGCCTTTGATGTAGCGGGTGACGCCTGTCAGCGTACCGCCGGTGCCAACGCCGGAGATAAAGACATCGACCTGACCATCGGTATCTTCCCAGATTTCCGGGCCGGTGGTTTTTTCGTGAATTTCCGGGTTAGCCGGGTTGCTGAACTGCTGAAGCAGCAGGTATTTTTCTGGATCGCTGGCGACAATCTCTTCCGCTTTCTGGATAGCGCCTTTCATGCCTTTCGCGCCTTCGGTCAGTACGAGGTTCGCCCCCAGCGCTTTGAGCAGTTTGCGACGCTCAACGCTCATGGTGTCCGGCATGGTCAGCGTCAGCTTGTAGCCACGCGCGGCAGCAACATAAGCCAGCGCGATACCGGTGTTGCCGCTGGTCGGTTCCACCAGTTCGACGCCCGGTTTCAGCACGCCGCGTTTTTCGGCATCCCAAATCATATTGGCACCGATACGGCATTTAACGCTGAAGCTCGGGTTACGTGATTCCACCTTCGCCAGAATGCGTCCGTTACCGATACGGTTCAGTCGAACCAGCGGCGTATGACCGATAGTCAGCGAGTTATCTTCAAAAATCTTACTCATGGCCTGTCCTTAACTGTATGAAATTGGGATACATGGGCTAGCATACCTGCTCAGAGAATATGCGGAAGTAAGGATTTAGCATATCTATATTCGGAAGGGAAATAATGGTTACCTGGATGGAATAAGGAGCGGCATAAGCCCCTCCTTTTTTATACAACTATTTTACAGGTTTATGAGCGTGCCGTGATTCATTTCCATAATGCATGTCTGGAACGGTAGCAATCAACCCACATCGCCGTTGCGCCACACACGGCGACGGGCATGATCACCAGGTTAAGCACCGGGATCATGGTGAACAAACTGGTTAACGCGCCGAACTGCATATTGGCGACTTTCTGCGTGCGCAGGGCGGTGCGCATCTCTTTGAACGGGACTTTGTGGTTGTCGAAGGGATAGTCGCAATACTGAATCGCCAGCATCCACGCGCTGAACAGGAACCACAGCACCGGGGCGACGGTTTGCCCGACTCCTGGAATAAAATAGAGAATTAACAGCACAATGGCGCGCGGCAGATACCAGATGAACTTTTGCCATTCGCGTTTCATAATGCGCGGCACATCTTTCATAATACCCAGTACGCCGGTATCTGGCGGCGTTGCGCCGGTCAGGCGCGCCTCAAGCTGTTCCGCCAGCAGCCCATTGAAAGGGGCGGCGATCCAGTTGGCAATGGTTGAAAAGAAATAGCCGAAGACCAGTAAAACCGAGATGACCGCAATGGGCCACAGCAGATAGCTTAACCACTGCAACCAGTCGGGAACGTGGCTCATCAGCGAAGGGATCCAGACGTCCAGTTGCGTAAACAGCCACCAGAATGCGCCGCCCATCAGCAAAATGTTTACCAGTAACGGCAAAATAACAAAGCGACGGATCCCCGGTTGTGTGACCAGTTTCCACCCCTGTGAGAAATAGTAAAAGCCGCTGCGAGGTGCTGTTGCGGATGATGACACCATAATCAGGACATGCTCCTTTAATAAAGCCCCGGGTAAACTTTGCGTATCTTACCGGGTTGTGACGCGTTCGCCAGTTAAGAAATGTTCGAAAAAACAGCAAAAAGCACGATTTCGTTCATCTTTATGCTGTGAAAGCCAAGAGCGCACTTGCACTTGACGTAATCGGCAAATACTCTTAGTGAGTAAATGTTTGCCGTGGTGGCAAGGTGTTAGAACAACAGAGAATATAATGATGCAGGATTTGCGTCTGATATTAATCATTGTTGGCGCGATCGCCATAATCGCTTTACTGGTACATGGTTTCTGGACCAGCCGTAAAGAACGATCTTCTATGTTCCGCGATCGTCCACTGAAACGCATGAAGTCAAAACGTGACGACGATTCTTACGACGGTGACGTCGAAGAAGAGGAAGGCGTGGGTGAAGTTCGTGTTCACCGCGTGAATCATGCCCCCGGCAACGTTCAGGAGCATGATGCGCCTCGTCAGTCGCCGCAACACCAATACCAGCCGCCTTATGCGTCTGCGCAGCCTCGTCAACCGGCTCAGCAGCCGCCTGAAGCGCCAGCGCAGCCGCAGCAACGGCCGCAGTATGGGCAGCCGTCGCAACCGCAACCGGCACAACAACCGGCACAGCCTGTGCAGCAGCCAGTACAGCAACAGCCGGTAGCGCCGCAGGTTCAGTCTGCGCCGCAACAGCCTGTCCAGCCAGCGCCACAGCAACCTGCGCCTCAGCCTGCTCCGCAGACTTTCCAGCCAGCGGAACCTGTCGCAGAGCCTGCGCCAGCGCCTGAACCAGTAGTGGAAGAAGCGCCCGTCGCGGAAAAACCGCAGCGTAAAGAAGCGGTCATTATTATGAACGTCGCCGCTCATCATGGCAGCGAGCTTAGCGGCGAAGTGCTGCTGAACAGCATCCAGCAAGCGGGCTTCAAATTTGGCGATATGAATATTTTCCATCGCCACCTGAGCCCGGATGGCAGCGGCCCTGCGCTGTTTAGCCTGGCCAACATGGTGAACCCAGGAACGTTTGATCCTGAAATGACCGGTGATTTCTCCACGCCGGGGGTCACTATCTTTATGCAGGTGCCTTCTTACGGCGACGAACTGCAAAACTTTAAGCTGATGCTCCAGTCTGCGCAGCATATCGCTGATGAAGTCGGCGGCGTGGTGCTTGATGACCAGCGCCGGATGATGACGCCGCAGAAACTGCGTGAATATCAGGATCGCATTCGCGAAGTGAAAGAATCCAACGCCTGAGAAACCCAGGCGTGATCCCCCCTTTCTGAACCCCCGCCTGTCGGGGGTTTTTTATCATTGATGGTGCGATATGGAATCAATCGAACAACAACTGACAGAACTGCGAACCACGCTTCGCCATCATGAGTATCTTTACCATGTGATGGATGCGCCGGAGATCCCGGACGCTGAGTATGACCGTCTGATGCGCGAACTTCGTGAGCTGGAAGCGCAGCATCCAGATTTAATTACGCCGGACTCCCCGAGCCAACGCGTCGGAGCGGCGCCGCTGGCGGCGTTCAGCCAGATTCGCCACGAAGTGCCCATGTTGTCGCTGGACAACGTGTTTGATGAAGAGAGTTTTCTGGCGTTTAACAAGCGCGTGCAGGATCGGCTAAAAAACAGCGATAAACTGACCTGGTGCTGCGAGCTGAAGCTGGACGGTCTGGCCGTCAGCATCCTGTATGAAAACGGCGTGCTGATCAGCGCGGCAACGCGTGGCGATGGAACGACCGGCGAGGACATCACCTCCAATGTGCGTACCATTCGCGCTATTCCGCTGAAGTTGCGTGGCGATAACATTCCGGCGCGTCTGGAGGTTCGTGGCGAAGTTTTCCTGCCGCAGGCCGGGTTTGAAAAAATTAATGAAGAGGCGCGCCGCACCGGTAATAAAGTATTTGCCAATCCGCGTAACGCTGCGGCGGGGTCGTTGCGCCAGCTTGATCCGCGTATTACAGCGAAGCGACCGCTCACTTTCTTTTGCTACGGCGTCGGCATTCTGGAAGGTGGCGAACTGCCCGATACGCATCTGGGGCGCTTGCTGCAATTCAAAGCCTGGGGGCTTCCGGTAAGCGATCGGGTGACGTTGTGCGACTCTCCCGAAGCGGTGCTGGACTTCTATCACAAAGTGGAAGAAGACCGCCCGACGCTGGGTTTTGACATTGACGGCGTGGTGATTAAAGTCAACTCGATGGCGTTGCAGGAACAGCTTGGATTCGTCGCCCGCGCGCCGCGCTGGGCGGTGGCCTTTAAGTTCCCGGCGCAGGAGCAAATGACGTTTGTACGCGATGTAGAGTTCCAGGTGGGGCGGACTGGCGCGATCACGCCCGTCGCCCGTCTCGAACCGGTGCATGTTGCGGGTGTGCTGGTCAGCAACGCCACCTTGCACAACGCGGATGAAATTGAGCGTCTTGGCCTGCGCATTGGCGACAAAGTGGTGATTCGCCGCGCGGGGGATGTGATCCCGCAGGTGGTGAACGTGGTGCTTTCCGAACGCCCGGAAGAGACGCGCCCGGTCGAGTTCCCGACGCATTGCCCGGTGTGCGGTTCTGATGTCGAGCGCGTGGAAGGCGAAGCGGTCGCTCGCTGTACCGGCGGCCTGATCTGCGGCGCGCAGCGCAAAGAGTCGCTCAAGCACTTTGTTTCCCGCCGGGCAATGGACGTTGACGGCATGGGCGATAAAATTATCGACCAGCTTGTCGAGAAAGAATATGTCCACACCCCGGCAGATCTGTTCCGTCTGACGGCAGGCAAACTGACGGGTCTGGATCGTATGGGGCCGAAATCGGCGCAGAATGTGGTGAATGCGCTGGAGAAAGCGAAAGAGACCACCTTCGCGCGATTCCTCTATGCGCTCGGTATCCGCGAAGTGGGCGAAGCCACGGCGGCAGGGCTGGCGGCGTACTTCGGTACGTTAGAGGCGCTGGAAGCGGCCTCTATCGACGAACTGCAAAAAGTGCCGGATGTCGGCATTGTGGTCGCTACGCACGTCTTTAACTTCTTTGCTGAAGAGAGTAACCGGGACGTGATCGGGCAGTTACTGGCGGAAGGCATTCACTGGCCTGCGCCGATCGTGGTTAACGCCGACGAAATCGACAGCCCGTTTGCCGGTAAAACGATCGTCCTGACGGGCAGCCTCAGCCTGATGTCGCGAGATGATGCGAAAGCGCGCCTCGTGGCGCTGGGGGCGAAAGTGGCGGGCAGCGTATCGAAAAAAACCGATCTGGTGATTGCGGGCGAAGCGGCGGGATCTAAGCTGGCGAAAGCGCAGGAACTGGGGATTGACGTGATCGACGAAGCAGAGATGCTCCGCTTACTGGGTGTCTGACATGGAAAAAGAGCAGCTGATTGAGATAGCCAACACGGTGATGCCGTTCGGCAAGTACAAAGGGCGTCGGCTCATTGATGTGCCGGAGGAGTATTTGCTGTGGTTTGCCCGTAAGGATGAATTTCCGGCGGGAAGACTGGGCGAGCTGATGCAAATCACGCTGCTGATTAAAACCGAGGGGCTGACGCAGCTGGTGCAGCCCCTGAAACGACCTCTTTAAGCCTTCGCGGCGCGGCCTTCTTGCTGCGCCTGCAACTTATCGGTCTGGCGTTTGTAGCGACGCGCCAGCATCGCGCAGACCATCAACTGGATCTGATGGAAGATCATCAACGGCAGCACCATCATCCCAATCACTGAGGTGGGAAACAGGATATTGGCCATCGGGATGCCGTTCGCCAGACTCTTTTTCGACCCGCAGAAGACAATGGTTATCTCATCCGCTTTGTTGAATCCGAACCTGCGGGCGGCAAACACGTTAACGCCAATGACAATCGCCAGCAGCACAAGGCTGACGACGACAATAAACAACAACGAGCCCCATCCCACTTTGTGCCAGATACCGTTAACGACGGCTTCGCTGAATGCGGAATAGACGACCAGCAGAATGGAGGTCTGGTCCGTTTTCGCAATCCACTTTTTATGACGCGCGACCCAGTTGCCAATCCACGGACGCGACAGGTGCCCCAGTACAAACGGAAGTAACAGTTGCAGCATGATCTTGCCGACCTGTTCCAGGCTGCCTTCCGCTCCGTGGATATTCATCACCAGGCCGACGAGCAGCGGCGAAAGAAAAATCCCCAGTAGGCTGGAGGCCGATGCCGAACAGACGGCCGCAGCGACGTTTCCTCCCGCCAGAGAGGTAAAGGCGATGGCAGACTGTACGGTCGCGGGCAAAATACACAGGTACAGGAAACCGGTATACAGCATGGGATCGACATTGACGGGCGCCCACCAGGCAAATAACACCCCGAGAACCGGAAACAGGATGAAGGTGCTGCACATTACCCACAGGTGCAGCCGCCAGTGGCTGCCGCCCGCGATAATGGCTTCGCGTGAGAGTTTTGCGCCATGCATAAAAAACAGCAGCGCAATCGCGGCGGTGGTTAAGCCTTCAAAAAACGGAACGAAATCCCCTTTGGCCGGAAAAAAGGAGGCCAGCAAAACGACGGTGATAAGCGTCAGCGTGAACGGATCAAGAATACGAAAAAGTTTCATAAAAACTCCTGAAAGTCGATGCAGGTATTTTGCTTTTTTCCGTTTGAGAAATAAAATTGATTTATTGCATCTATATATGAATTTAACAGATGAATTATTCTCTGCGTCAACTTCGTATCTTTGTCACCGTCGCTCAGGCTAAAAGCTTTAGTCGGGCAGGGGACGCCATTGGTCTGAGTCAGTCTGCGGTGAGCCACAGCGTAAAAGAGCTGGAACGGCAGACGGGAGTTAAGCTGTTGGATCGCACCACGCGAGAAGTGACGCTGACGGAAGCGGGTCAGCAGCTGGCGGGGCGCCTAGAGCGTGTTCTCGATGAACTGCACAGTACTCTGCGGGAAGCCGGAAGAGTGGGGACGCAGTTAACCGGCACCGTGCGTGTGGCGGCCAGCCAGACGATTTCCGCGCATCTTATCCCGCAGTGCATCGCGCAGAGTAACCAGCTGTACCCGGAAATTGATTTTGTACTGCACGATCGTCCCCAGCAGTGGGTGCTGGAGAGCATTCGTCAGGGTGATGTGGATTTTGGCATTGTCATCGATCCCGGGGCTGTTTCGGATTTGCAATGTGAAGCCGTGCTGTCGGAACCCTTTTTGCTGTTGTGTCGCCAGGATAGTCCGTTAGCGCAGCGGGAGTGGGTTAACTGGCAGGATCTTAAACATGAGCGGTTGGTATTGCAGGATTACGCCTCCGGCAGCCGCCCGTTGATTGACGCGGCTTTCGCGCATTTTGCCATTGATGCCACGATCGTGCAGGAGATTGGGCATCCCGCAACGCTGTTTCCGATGGTGGAGGCGGGGATTGGCATCAGCGTGTTGCCCGCGCTGGCGTTGCCGCTGCCTCAGGGAAGTCATTTGCAGGTGAAACGGCTGACGCCCGTCGTCGAAAGGCAGTTGATGCTGGCGAGACGCAAGAACCGGTCGCTCTCTACGGCGGCTCAGGCGCTGTGGGACGTCGTGCGCATGCAGGCCAGTGAACTTACCGCTGGCCGTGCACGCGATCCGTTGTATCAGATATAAACATCAATTTGGTGATCGTCGGAAGGCGCGTTGACACCTTCGGCCCTGAGTTGTTTCTGCTCCTGCTTCTGCTGCGTTTCTTCTGCCTGCTGGCGCTGTAATTGCGCCAGCTGCGCCTGCAACATTTTAATTTGCGTCTGTATCAGTTCCTGCTGCTTTTGTTTCTCTTCTGTGCTGCCACTGCCGTCAGCAACCTCTTTGAGCTGCTGTGTAAGCTTTGTAATTTGCTGCGTGATGCGTGAGATTTGCGCAGACAGATCGTTACCGGTAGCGGCTTTGCTGCCCGTGCTGCCGCTCTGAACGGCGGAGACTGAAGTGTTGATCGTCGTCATTACCCTTTCCTCTTGCCTTAAAACATTAATATCGGCAGAGGTGAACAGACCTTCAGCAGTCCCTGCCATTTCTGGTGGGCAAATCAGGCAAAGTCTGACCATTTTATTTTACGTATCAATATACATTTTATATCGATCGTCCGGGAAAACGGTATTGGTAATCGGTTGGTTACTCTCGTTATAACAACGACGTACCCAACGTATTTATCGATTATTCCGTTTTTAAGGACCTCTTATGACCCACACCCTTTTTTCGCAGAATCCCTGGTACAGCGCTGACATCATTCGCGCGCACAAGCCTGATTTTACCCCGCGTGTTGCTTTCATTCTTGGCTCCGGTCTGGGAGCGCTGGCGGAGCAAATTGAAGACGCGGTGGCGATTTCTTATGCGCGTTTGCCTGGTTTTCCGGTCAGTACCGTTCACGGGCATGCGGGGGAACTGGTGCTGGGGAATCTGGCTGGAGTCCCGGTGGCATGTATGAAAGGCCGTGGGCACTTTTACGAAGGTCGCGGCATGACGATCATGACTGACGCGATCCGTACCCTGAAACTGCTGGGCTGTGAACTGCTGTTTTGCACTAACGCCGCTGGCTCCCTACGCCCGGAAGTCGGGCCAGGCAGTCTGGTCGCGTTGAGCGATCATATCAATACGATGCCGGGCACGCCGATGGTGGGAATGAACGACGAACGTTTTGGCGATCGCTTCTTCTCGCTGGCCAATGCCTACGATGCGGATTACCGCGCCATTCTCCAGCGCGTTGCAGGGGAAGAGGGTTTCACGCTTCACGAAGGGGTGTTTGTCTCTTATCCGGGGCCGAACTTTGAGACGGCGGCGGAAATTCGCATGATGCAGATCATCGGTGGCGACGTGGTGGGAATGTCGGTCGTCCCGGAGGTGATTAGCGCGCGTCATTGCGGACTAAAGGTGGTGGCCGTATCCGCGATCACCAATCTGGCGGAAGGGCTGGGTGATGTGAAACTGTCCCATGCGCAAACGCTGGCGGCAGCTGAGCTTTCCCGGCAGAACTTCATCAATCTGATTTGCGGCTTCTTACGCCAACTGGCTTAAAACACAAAATAATAATGGCCCTGCTTGCAGGGCCGTACTTTACGGCAAGGAACGAAAAAAAATGGGTATTACGTCCCGCTTAAAAGTCATGTCGTTTTTACAATATTTTATCTGGGGAAGCTGGCTGGTGACCCTGGGTTCTTACATGATTAACACCTTACATTTTACTGGCGCTAACGTTGGAATGATTTACAGCTCAAAAGGGCTGGCGGCGATTATTATGCCGGGCATTATGGGGATCGTCGCCGATAAATGGCTGCGTGCCGAGCGTGCATATATGCTCTGCCATCTGGTGTGCGCCGGCGCGTTGTTGTATGCCACGACCGTGACCGACCCGGATGCGATGTTCTGGATAATGTTAATTAATGCAATGGCCTATATGCCGACTATTGCCTTATCCAACAGCGTTTCTTACGCCTGCCTGGCGCAGTCCGGCCAGGACCCGGTTACTGCATTCCCGCCCGTTCGCGTCTTTGGCACCGTGGGCTTTATTATCGCTATGTGGACGGTCAGCCTGATGGGGCTGGAGCTAAGCAGCGCGCAGCTGTACATTGCCGCTGGCGCTTCGCTGTTACTGGCGCTGTATGCCTTTACGCTACCGAAAATTCCGGTGGCGAAGAAGAATACGTCCGCCACGCTTGCCAGCAAACTGGGGCTGGATGCGTTTGTCTTATTCAAAAATCCGCGAATGGCGATTTTCTTTTTGTTTGCGATGATGTTAGGGGCTGTGCTGCAAATTACGAATGTTTTCGGTAATCCCTTCCTGCACGATTTTGCCCGCAATCCGGCGTTTGCTGACAGCGTTGTGGTGAAATATCCCTCCATCCTGCTGTCTGTTTCCCAAATGGCTGAGGTGGGTTTCATTCTGACTATCCCGTTCTTTCTGAAACGCTTTGGCATTAAAACCGTGATGCTGATGAGTATGCTGGCATGGACGCTGCGCTTTGGCTTTTTTGCGTTTGGCGATCCATCCCCGTTTGGCGTTGTGCTGCTGCTGATGTCGATGATTGTTTACGGTTGCGCTTTCGACTTTTTCAATATTTCAGGATCGGTATTTGTTGAGCAGGAAGTCAGTTCGACGATCCGCGCCAGTGCGCAGGGGCTGTTTATGACTATGGTCAATGGCGTAGGCGCCTGGGTCGGGTCAATTTTGAGTGGTATCGCCGTGGACTACTTCTCGGTGGACGGCGTGAAAGACTGGCAGACCATCTGGCTGGTATTCGCCGCTTATGCGCTGGCGCTGGCAGTGATTTTTGCGCTGTTTTTCAAATATAAACATGAGCCAGAAAAATGGCTGGCGAAACCACTGGCGCACTAACGGCTGAAACGGCGGAGTGCCTGCCGCCGTTTCAACGTCCCTGAGACAAATGTGCTAACGTTGCGCATTATTCCTTATCTGTGGAGCGCAATAATCATGGAACGCGTACATCGTATAGATCTTAAATTATTGCGCTATTTTCTCGCTGTTGCTGAGGAGCTGCATTTTGGCCGGGCGGCGGCGCGTCTGAATATGTCTCAGCCTCCTCTGAGTCTTCATGTCAAAGAGCTGGAAAATCAGCTCGGCACGCCGTTGTTTGTTCGCCATTCCCGCAGCGTGGCGTTAACGCATGCGGGGAAAATTCTCATGGAAGAGTCGCGGCGTTTGTTGTTCAGCGCGAATCAGGCATTTGCGCGCGTGGAACAGATCGGACGCGGTGAGGCAGGGCGCATTGAACTGGGCGTTGTGGGCACGGCGATGTGGGGGAAAATGCGTCCTGTGATGCGCCGTTTTTTGAAAGAGAACCCCAATGTCGAGGTGTTATTTCGCGAAAAAATGCCTGCGATGCAGATGGCGTTACTGGAGCGACGTGAGCTGGATGCTGGCATCTGGCGGATGGCGATCGAACCGACGGAGGGATTTACCAGCCTGCGCTTACATGAATCCGCATTTCTGGTGGCGATGCCGGAAGATCACCCTCTGGCTTGCTGCCCGGCGATCCCTCTTGATGCGTTACGCAACGAATATTTCGTTACCATGCCTTCGATTCATACCGACTGGGCATTTTTGCAACGTGTTTGTCAGAAGGCCGGATTTACGCCGATGATAGTGCGTGAAGTTATGGAGCCGCAAACGGTGCTGGCGATGATCAGCATGGGGATTGGCATTACGTTAATCGCGGACAGTTATGCGCAGATGAACTGGCCGGGCGTGGTGTTCCGCCCTCTGGAAGAACGTATTCCGGCAGATTTGTATATTGTTTACGAGCCGCAGCAGGCAACACCGGCATTAACGAAGTTGATTGATGCGCTGATTCGTTGAACATTGCCGGATGGCGGCGCAAGCGCCTTATCCGGCCTACAAGACCCGTAGGCCTGATAAGCGAAGCGTCATCAGGCATATAAATATCGCGCATAGCAAAAAGGCGCCTTTAGGGCGCCTTTTTACATTGGTGGGTCGTGCAGGATGACTCGCTTCGCTCGCCCTTCGGGCCGTCGCCGCTAGCGGCTCCGTTGTCTCACTACGTTCGACCCGAACCTGCTACAGGTTCGAATCATAAATATTGCGCATAGCAAAAAGGCACCTTTAGGGTGCCTTTTTACATTGGTGGGTCGTGCAGGATGACTCGCTTCACTCGCCCTTCGGGCCGTCGCCGCTAGCGGCTCCGTTGTCTCACTACGTTCGACCCGAACCTGCTACAGGTTCGAATCATAAATATCGCGCATAGCAAAAAGGCACCTTTAGGGTGCCTTTTTACATTGGTGGGTCGTGCAGGATGACTCGCTTCGCTCGCCCTTCGGGCCGTCGCCGCTAGCGGCTCCGTTGTCTCACTACGTTCGACCCGAACCTGCTACAGGTTCGAATCATAAATATTGCGCATAGCAAAAAGGCACCTTTAGGGTGCCTTTTTACATTGGTGGGTCGTGCAGGATTCGAACCTGCGACCAATTGATTAAAAGTCAACTGCTCTACCAACTGAGCTAACGACCCGAAGTGGTGGGTGATGACGGGATCGAACCGCCGACCCCCTCCTTGTAAGGGAGGTGCTCTCCCAGCTGAGCTAATCACCCACTTCGGTACTTCATTTTACTGCAAGAAATTCAGCTGGCGAGAAAGTGGTGGGTGATGACGGGATCGAACCGCCGACCCCCTCCTTGTAAGGGAGGTGCTCTCCCAGCTGAGCTAATCACCCACTTCTCAATTTCTTGCTACACGGCGGAGACTACATAAAGTAGTTGGTGGGTGATGACGGGATCGAACCGCCGACCCCCTCCTTGTAAGGGAGGTGCTCTCCCAGCTGAGCTAATCACCCCCGCTGTGTGGAGTCGCATTATAGGGAGAGTTGAAAATGAGTCAACGCATTTTCTAAAGAAATTGTCCGTTCGTCGTAAATTTAAACAAAACGATCGCGAATTACTCCGTTCAGCATGATTTGTATACGAAAATCGCAAAGCGTGATGTTCCAACCCGAACAACATTGAGGAATCAGACCACGGTGATAGAATACCAGCCTGATAATCTTTCCCGGATTTGCCGGTTGTCGGCATCTTTAATAAACGTAAGGCCATTTCATGAAAATCAAAACTCGCTTCGCGCCAAGCCCGACAGGCTATCTGCACGTCGGCGGCGCGCGTACTGCTCTTTACTCCTGGCTTTTTGCACGTAACCACGGCGGTGAGTTTGTGCTGCGTATTGAAGACACCGATCTCGAACGCTCCACGCCGGAAGCTATTGAAGCCATTATGGATGGTATGAACTGGCTGAGCCTGGAATGGGATGAAGGCCCGTATTTCCAGACCAAACGTTTTGATCGTTACAACGCGGTGATTGATGAGATGCTGGAAGCGGGTACGGCATATAAATGCTACTGCTCCAAAGAGCGTCTGGAAGCACTGCGCGAAGAACAAATGGCGAAAGGCGAGAAGCCGCGTTACGACGGCCGCTGCCGTCATGGTCACGAACATCATTCTGACGATGAGCCTTGCGTTGTGCGTTTTGCCAACCCGCAGGACGGCTCCGTTATTTTTGACGACCAGATCCGTGGGCCGATCGAATTCAGCAACCAGGAGCTGGACGATCTGATCATTCGTCGTACCGACGGTTCCCCGACCTATAACTTCTGCGTGGTTGTGGATGACTGGGATATGGAAATCACCCATGTGATTCGTGGCGAAGACCATATCAACAACACGCCGCGCCAGATTAACATCCTGAAAGCGCTGAACGCGCCGGTTCCGGTGTACGCGCACGTTTCCATGATCAACGGCGACGACGGTAAAAAACTGTCCAAGCGTCATGGCGCGGTCAGCGTGATGCAGTATCGTGACGACGGCTACCTGCCGGAAGCGCTGCTGAACTACCTGGTGCGTCTGGGCTGGTCCAGCGGCGATCAGGAGATCTTCACCCGTGAAGAGATGATCAAGCTGTTCTCGTTGAATGCCGTGAGCAAATCCGCCAGTGCGTTCAACACTGACAAACTGCTGTGGCTGAACCATCACTACATCAATTCTCTGGCGCCGGAATATGTGGCAACGCACCTGCAATGGCACATTGAGCAGGAGAATATCGATACCCGTAACGGCCCGCAGCTGGCTGAACTGGTGAAACTGCTGGGCGAACGCTGCAAAACACTGAAAGAGATGGCGCAAAGCTGCCGCTATTTCTATGAGGACTTTGCTGAGTTCGACGCGGATGCGGCGAAAAAACACCTGCGCCCGGTCGCGCGTCAGCCGCTGGAAGTGGTGCGTGATAAGCTGGCGGCCATCACAGAGTGGAGCGCAGAAAACGTACACCATGCAATTCAGGCGACAGCCGATGAGCTGGAAGTGGGGATGGGTAAAGTCGGTATGCCGCTGCGCGTTGCCGTCACCGGCGCTGGCCAGTCTCCGGCGCTGGACGTCACGGTGCATGCGATTGGTAAATCCCGCAGCATCGAGCGCATCAATAAAGCGCTGGCTTTTATCGCGGAACGTGAAAATCAGCAGTAAGGTGTATTAACCGTAGGCCGGATGGGGGTTGCGCCGCCATCCGGCCTGTTGCCCGATGGCGTTGCGCTTATTGGGTCTACGATTCATCAAGGCCCAAACGGGCGAGAAAACCGCGTATGCCTTCTCGCGACAGAAACTGCGCCAGCTTTTCCTGCTCTTTGGACGACATGTTTTCCACGGCATCAATAATCTGGCGATAGGCGTGGCTGCGCACAACGTGGCTGTATTCGGCAAGCGGCTCCTCCGCCTGATAAAACGCAGAATGGTTGCGGAAGGCAGGGATGTTAAGAATAAATTCCTGTACGCGAGCATCAATGTGAATGAGCCTTGCCCGACCGCCTTTTACGCCCGGAAACTTTTCAGTTTCCCATCCTTGTTCTCTGATCCACCGATTAACGGTTTGTCTGGCGACGCCAAGGCACTCCGCCAACTCTTCGGTCGTCATTTTGCTGCGTAATTTTTTCATATTATTTGCTATCGCGAATCCCTAAGCGTTGTAACAAACCGGTAATCCCTTCACGCAAAAGCAAAGACGTAAAGTGCTTCTGTTCAGATGGCGTCATCTCTTTGGCCAGCGTGACCAGCAGCGATTCAAGAGAGGTATCGCTGGTTAACGAAAAGGATTCCGATGCTCCCTCCGCAGAACGCTCGGCGCTGCGGATATATTCGCGAACCTGCTCATTAACGTGTACCAGCCGGGCTTTTCCTCCCTGTACGCCTGGTTTGGGCGACGTCGTCCAGCCTTCCTTGCGTACCCATTTATTGATGGTTTGTCGGCTGTAACCGGTCAGATTAGCGAGTTCTTCTGGCGTCATCCGTTCCTTGAACATAACGATTCCCTGAATAGTCGTATGGTTAATTAGCGGTTCACTTTATAGCATCATTTTAGTTGAAACCGTGACGCGTTTAACTACTAAATGCGAGTTGTTACGCAATGTTCTTCATTTGCCTGCTTTTTCAGCGATTGAATTTGCCGGTGGCATTTTGCCGTTGACACATGCGAAGGGAATTCATATGATGCCGCCCGTCAACTCGACAAGCTTTACGTGACGGGGCTATAGCTCAGCTGGGAGAGCGCTTGCATGGCATGCAAGAGGTCAGCGGTTCGATCCCGCTTAGCTCCACCAAATTTGAATCCCAACAAATCTGGTACGTAAAAGCATCGTGGGGCTATAGCTCAGCTGGGAGAGCGCTTGCATGGCATGCAAGAGGTCAGCGGTTCGATCCCGCTTAGCTCCACCAAAATTTGAACCCTCGCTGAAAAGCGGGGGTTTTTTGTATCTGCGTTCCCGCCA
The DNA here is from genome assembly GCF_005406305.1 of Citrobacter sp. TBCP-5362. NCBI lineage: Bacteria > Pseudomonadati > Pseudomonadota > Gammaproteobacteria > Enterobacterales > Enterobacteriaceae > Citrobacter > Citrobacter sp. TBCP-5362. Next base: position 1,344,028 of record NZ_CP040234.1, read on the forward strand.
TTTTTGTAATACAGTTTCAGTAAGCGTCAATACCTTTGTATCAAATGAAAGAACGTGTAAGAGCGCCTGATATCAGGCCTGTGCAGGTTTGCTTCGCGTCACGAATAAACTTATTATTTGTGTGCCTTATAGCGTGACTGATGAGAACAGGGAATCTATGCAGGATAAGCATAACTTACTAAAAAATATAAGAATATTTATCGTTTCTTTGACGCTATCCATTGTCGGCATACAGTTCTCCCGCTCTATTTCTCCGCTCGCCGTTGTCGATGACAGCTCTATTTTCCTGGCCTGGCTGCCGCTATGCGTCATGTTTTCCGTGCTTTTCTTATTTGGCCGACGCGGTATTGTCCCCATCATTTTAGCGATGATGGCGACCAATCACTGGAACCTTCATCTCCCGTTAATGCAGGCAGCGGTGCTGTTATTTTGTCAGACCTTTTCCGTATTGGGCATTTGCGGGATCGTCCGCTGGCAAGTGGGGGCGCGCTGGCGTCATGGATTGCCTGACAGGAATATCTGGTTGCGTATCTTCTGGCTCGGGTTTGTCGCGCCGGCGGGCATCAAAGCCAGCATGTATCTCGCGGGGCATTGTCTGGACTACCCTGTTGCGATATCAACATTCTTTGGTACAGCAACCATTATTTATACCATCGTGGATATTCTGAGCCTGATTTCAGCGGTCCTGATTTTCACGATGCTCTTTTATTATCCTCTGCGGATGATAATCAACCCGCGCTATTGCCGCATTTTCTGGCGCAGGGACATTGCGCCGTATCTGGTCAAAGAGAAGCGTCTGTTTACCCTGACCTGGATCTCCGTCGTCGTGGCGCTGATCGTTCTGATGTGCGCGCCTTTTGATGCCGACTATATTGCCGGTTATCTGGTGCCCGTCTTTTTTATTGTTTTTACGCTCGGCGTGGGCAAGCTGAGTTATCCGCTGCTGAACCTCAGCTGGGCCATCTCTGCGCTGTGCCTGCTGGTGTATAACCGGAATTTCTTGCAGGGCGTCGGCTCCGAATATTCACTGGCCTTTATCCTCTCTGTTCTCATCTCCTTTAGTATTTGCTTGCTGTATATGGTGTGTATTTATCAACGCAGCGAATGGTTGAACCGACAGTGGCATGGTCAGGCGTTAACCGACCCGTTGACGCGCCTTCCTAACATTCGCGCGCTGGAGCAATTTTTGTTGCAGGGAACAGGACAAACGGTGTGCTGCCTGCGGATGGAAAACCTGGAATTTTTGAGTCGACATTACGGCATGCTGATGCGCGTTCATTGCAAACGCTCGGTGTGTCGAATGCTGCAACCGTTCCTGCAAGAAAACGAGAGCGTATTTCAGGTGCCAGGCAGCGAATTGTTGTTAGTGCTTCGCGGCCCTGAGACGGAAGCCCGCCTGCAACATATGGTTAATCTCCTCAATAGCCGCAAAATTTACTGGAACAATACCGGGCTGGACATGGAATACGGCGCCGCGTGGGGCGCTTACGACGGCAGGCAGGAGACGCTGCAACCCCTGCTGGGGCAACTTAGCTGGCTGTCGGAGCAATCCTGCGCGAACCACCGGGTTATGGCGCTGACCCAAAGTCTTGAGGCGGTCTCCGATCAGACGACGGAACGGGTATTACTGCTGCAAAAGGTTCGCAAAGCGCTGGAGAACGGCGATCTGGTTTTGTACGCGCAACCGATTCTCAACGCGCAGGGGAAAGGGTATGCGGAGGTTCTGGCGCGACTGAAAAGTGATGACGGCATCATGACGCCGGACCAGTTTATTCCACTGATTGCCCAATTTAACCTCAGCGCCCGCTTTGATTTACAGGTTGTGGAAGCCCTGCTGCGATGGATAGCCACCCACCCGACGACAGCGCCGGGCGCCCGTTTCTCGGTCAATTTAATGCCGTTGACGTTACTGAATAAAGAGAGCGCATCACGCATTATCGGCCTGTTCAGGCGTTATGGTATTACGCCTGAAAGCGTGATCATCGAAATCACCGAGGAGCAGGCGTTTTCCAATTCTGAAATCAGCACGCAGAATATTGCGCAACTGCGGAATTTCGGTTTCAGGATAGCCATTGATGATTTTGGTACGGGATACGCGAACTATGAACGTCTTAAACGCCTGCGGGCAGACATCATCAAGATTGATGGTTGCTTCATAAAAGACATTATGACGGACTCTCTGGATGCGATGATCGTGAAATCAATTACCGATCTCGCGAAAGCGAAATCCTTATGCGTGGTTGCCGAATTTGTCGAGACGCCGGAGCAGCGGGAATTACTCTTAAGCCTGGGCGTGAACTATCTGCAAGGTTATCTGATTGGGCGACCGCGCCCGCTGGAAGCGCCACAGCTATAAAAAAACCGGGGAACATGTCCCCGGTTGCGCGTCGTAAGGCCAGATGAAGGCGTTTGCGCCGCCTGGCGATACCGTAATTACAGCACCAGCGCTGCGATAGACGCAGACAGTACGCTCACCAGCGTTGAGCCGTACACCAGTTTCAGACCAAAACGTGAAACCACGTTGCCTTGCTCTTCGTTCAGACCTTTAATCGCGCCTGCGATAATCCCGATGGAAGAGAAGTTAGCGAAGGAGACCAGGAATACAGAGATGATGCCTTCCGCGCGCGGAGAGAGCGTAGAGGCGATTTTCTGTAGATCCATCATGGCGACGAATTCGTTAGATACCAGTTTGGTCGCCATGATACTGCCTACCTGAAGCGCTTCATTCGCCGGAACCCCCATGACCCAGGCCACCGGGTAGAAGATGTAACCCAGAATGCCCTGGAAGGAGATGCCCAGAACGGCCGCGAACAGGGCGTTCAGCGCCGCGATCAGGGCAATAAAGCCAATCAGCATCGCCGCAACGATAATCGCGACCTTAAAGCCCGCCAGAATGTATTCGCCCAGCATTTCGAAGAAGCTCTGACCTTCGTGCAGGTTAGACATCTGAATATTTTCTTCGCTGGCTTCGACGCGATACGGGTTGATCACTGACAGAACGATAAAGGTGCTGAACATGTTCAGAACCAGCGCCGCAACGACATATTTCGGCTCCAGCATGGTCATGTACGCGCCCACGATAGACATGGATACGGTAGACATTGCCGTTGCCGCCATCGTGTACATACGATTGCGGGACATTTTGCCGAGGATATCTTTATACGCGATAAAGTTCTCAGACTGGCCCAGAATCAGGGAGCTGACGGCGTTAAATGATTCCAGTTTACCCATCCCGTTGACTTTGGATAAGAGGAAACCAATCGCGCGAATCACAACCGGCAGAACGCGGATGTGCTGAAGAATACCGATCAGCGCGGAAATAAAGACGATGGGGCAAAGGACTTTCAGGAAGAAGAAGGCCAGGCCCTGATCGTTCATGCTGCCGAAAACGAAGTTGGTCCCTTCGTTGGCAAAACCGAGCAGTTTTTCAAACATCTCGGAGAAACCTTTCACGAAGCCCAGGCCAACGTTTGAGTTCAGGAAGAACCAGGCCAGTAAAACTTCGATAACAAGCAGCTGAATGACGTAACGAATGCGAATTTTTTTACGGTCATGGCTTACCAGCAGTGCGAGTACCGCAACAACAGCGAGGGCCAGGACAAAATGAAGGACGCGGTCCATATTTGCTCCAAATATGAGGCAGGTTTAATTTCCGTGCACATTCTATGCAACAACAATAAAGAAAACGAGATCAAACACACACTATAATAAGGAGCTGTGATGAGATTCAAAATTAGTGATCTGGAATACGTTTCTGTTATGTTTAGTATGGAAGTGAAAAGTTATGTCATTGTGCTAATCTCATACAATTAACAAACAACCTGGTTTTGTTTTTCGACCCTCCCTTGCTGGCCCATAGCCTGGCGCTATCAGAGATATCAACGTTACCCATTAAAATGCACTTGATAATCATTCTCAATAAACATAGCATAAAACATAGCAAAGGCTATGTTTCTGAGGCAAAAGATGACAAACGATCGCGTTGAAAGCAGTAGTGGACGAGCGGCGCGCAAGTTAAGGCTCGCATTGATGGGCCCGGCGTTCATCGCCGCGATCGGATACATCGATCCCGGTAACTTTGCGACCAATATTCAGGCCGGAGCCAGCTTTGGCTATAAATTGCTGTGGGTGGTTGTCTGGGCGAACCTGATGGCGATGCTCATCCAGGTTCTGTCGGCCAAACTGGGGATTGCGACAAGCAAAAACCTGGCGGAGCAAATTCGCGATCATTACCCGCGCCCTGTCGTCTGGTTCTATTGGGTTCAGGCGGAAATCATCGCGATGGCCACCGACTTAGCGGAATTTATCGGGGCAGCGATCGGCTTTAAGCTCATTCTCGGTATCTCCCTGTTGCAGGGGGCGGTGCTGACGGGTATCGCCACATTCCTGATTCTGATGTTGCAGCGTCGTGGGCAAAAACCGCTGGAAAAAGTGATTGGCGGATTACTGCTGTTTGTGGCCGCAGCCTATATTGTGGAACTGATTTTTTCGCAGCCAAGCCTGGCGCAGCTGAGCAAAGGGATGATAATCCCCAGCCTGCCGAACTCTGAGGCGGTATTTCTGGCCGCCGGGGTGCTGGGCGCGACCATCATGCCCCACGTTATCTATCTGCACTCTTCTTTAACGCAGCATCTGCACGGCGGCTCCCGGCAGCAGCGCTATGCTGCCACTAAATGGGATGTGGCGATAGCGATGACGATTGCAGGGTTCGTGAACCTGGCGATGATGGCGACCGCTGCCGCCGCGTTCCATTTTAGCGGGCATACCGGTATTGCCGATCTTGATCAGGCGTATCTGACGCTGGAACCGCTGCTTAGCCATGCTGCGGCGACGGTGTTCGGCCTGAGCCTGGTTGCGGCGGGGCTCTCTTCCACCGTGGTCGGTACGCTGGCGGGGCAGGTTGTGATGCAGGGATTTGTTCGCTTCCACATTCCGCTGTGGGTACGCCGCACCATCACGATGATGCCGTCGTTTATCGTTATTCTTATGGGGCTTGATCCAACCCGAATCCTGGTGATGAGCCAGGTCCTGCTGAGTTTCGGCATTGCGCTGGCGTTGGTGCCGTTATTGATTTTTACCAGCGATCGCACATTGATGGGCGATCTGGTGAATACCCAATGGGTCAAGTACATCGGCTGGATGATTGTGGTGCTGGTGGTGGCGCTGAATATCTGGTTGCTGGTAGGAACCGCGCTGGGGTTGTGATTTGAAGACCGTATAGCCAGGGAAGTTAAGAGAAATGGTTGAATCGGTATTGCTGATAAAAACACAATTCGAAAATAGCCCCGTTTGAACGGGGCTATTTTTAATGACGGTGTCCGTGACCCCGGCCAGGGTGGTGGTCGCGATCGCGCCAGCCTTCGCGGTAGCCGCGTTCATAGGCTTTGCGCTTATCCCAGCCGCGATGATAGCCATTATCGTGTCGCCACCAGCGATTTTTACGCCATTCATAATGGTGGTGCCAGTAATCCCGGTCGCGCCAGTATCTGCCGTCCCAGTAGTTACCGTAATTATCGCGATCGCCAATTTGTAATTTTATCGATGGCAACAGGGTGATTTCGCCAGCGTTCGCGGCAAGCGGTGTAAAAGCCAATAAGGCTGCCGCCAGAATCAGTGACCTGAACATTCTTTTTCTCCTTCACGATCGAGCCGTAATCGGCCTGTTAACGCAATATTACGGGGCGGTAAAGCCCCGTTTCATCGCCTTAACTCTTAAATCATGAGTGAGAGCACTTTTTGCTAAAAAGTGATTATTGGCCGCCGTTCAGGATTGCGTTGATTTCTGCGCATTCGGCGGGAGAAAAATGACGATTCGCCAGCATCCCCACGGCATCTTCAATTTGCGCGGTCTTGCTGGCGCCAATCAGCACTGACGTCACTTTGTCGTCGCGCAGCACCCAGGCCAGCGCCATCTGGGACAGTTTTTGCCCCCGACGTCCGGCCAGCGCATTTAACTGGCGCACTTTTTCCAGTTTCTCCGGGGTAATCTGATCCGGGTTAAGGAAGCGGCTTCCGCTGGCGGCCCGGGAATCAGCCGGAATGCCGTTGAGATAACGATCGGTTAATTGCCCGCCCGCCAGCGGTGAAAAGGCGATACTGCCAACGCCTTTCTCCTGCAATAAGGCCAGCAAGCCGTCTTCGACCCAGCGCTCGAACATCGAGTATTTGGGCTGGTGAATCAGGCACGGCGTGCCCAGGTCGTCCAGGATCTCAATGGCCTGTCTGGCCAGATCCGCCGGATAGTTGGAAATCCCGACGTACAGCGCTTTTCCCTGACGAACAATATGATCCAGCGCTTTCATCGTCTCTTTGAGCGGCGTTTCTGGGTCAGGGCGGTGGTGATAGAAGATATCGACATACTCCAGCCCCAGACGTTTCAGGCTTTGATCGAGGCTGGCTATCAAATACTTGCGCGAACCCCAGTCACCGTAAGGGCCATCCCACATGGTATAACCCGCTTTAGTGGAAATGATCAGTTCATCGCGCCACGGTAAAAAATCTTCCTGTAGGATACGGCCAAAATGGCGCTCTGCTGAGCCTGGCGGCGGGCCGTAATTATTCGCGAGATCAAAATGGGTAATTCCCAGATCAAAAGCACGCTGTAGCAGCGCCCGGCTGTTCTCTACCTGAGTGGTATCACCGAAATTGTGCCATAGCCCAAGTGAAATGGCGGGGAGCTTTAAACCGCTCTGACCGCAGCGGCGATACTCCATTGTCTGGTAGCGATTTTCATCGGCCCGATAAACCATGTTGTTGCCCTCTGAATGACGTGAGTTTCCAGTGTATACGTTTACACGGATTGTTATTCAATGAGATTACACCGTGAAAAACTGTAAATCCTGCTTTCCACCCCTTTTGCAGCAGCTTTTCTGGACAGCTATCACAGTTCTTTAATACTCAACATGAGGTTACCGTCAGAAGGATAGCTGTCATGCAAACCCCATATTCCGTTGCGGATTACCTGCTGGACAGACTGGCAGGCTGCGGTATCGGGCATCTTTTTGGTGTGCCGGGCGATTATAATTTGCAGTTTCTTGACCATGTGATTGCGCATCGTGACGTATGCTGGGTAGGGTGCGCGAATGAGCTGAATGCCGCCTATGCGGCTGATGGCTACGCCCGGTTAGCCGGGGCAGGGGCGTTGTTGACCACTTTCGGCGTAGGGGAGTTAAGCGCGCTTAATGGCCTGGCGGGAAGCTACGCAGAGTACGTTCCCGTGCTGCATATTGTCGGCGCGCCATGCAGCGGCGCACAGCGGCGGGGCGAACTGATGCATCACACTCTCGGCGATGGCGACTTTCAGCATTTTTACCGTATAAGCCAGGCTGTAACGGCCGCCAGCGCCGTGTTGAATGAACAGAACGCCTGTTATGAAATCGACCGCGTATTACGCGAAATGCTGACGATGCGCAGACCCGGCTATCTGATGTTACCGGCGGATGTGGCAAAACGACCTGCTGTCCCTCCTGTAAACGTTCTCACACCTGACCGTGCTGAAGGGGAAAATGACACGGTGGCGGCGTTTCGCTATCGCGCGCGCCAGCGGCTGATGAACAGCCCGCGCGTGGCGCTGCTGGCAGACTTTCTCGCCTTGCGTTTTGGCTTGCAGCCAGTTTTACAACGCTGGATGGCGGAAACGCCAATAGCGCACGCGACGCTGCTCATGGGCAAAGGGCTGTTTGATGAGCAGCACCCGAATTTTGTCGGTACATACAGCGCCGGAGCCAGCAGTGAATCGGTGCGTCAGGCGATTGAAGAGGCTGATACCGTTATCTGCGTTGGCACCCGGTTTGTCGATACGCTGACGGCGGGCTTCACACAGCAACTGCCGCAGGAACGCACGATTGAAATCCAGCCGCATGCTTCGCGCGTCGGGAATAGCTGGTTCAGCGGTCTGTCGATGGAGCAGGCGGTCACTACGTTGCGCGAGTTATGTCTGGAACTTTCATTTTCGCCTCCTTCGACCCCGGCGCATGCGCCCGGCGGCCATATTGAGAAAGGGGCGCTGACGCAAGAAAACTTCTGGCATACGGTACAGGCGTACCTGCTGCCGGGCGATATTATCCTTGCCGATCAGGGAACCGCCGCGTTTGGCGCGGCGGATCTTTCACTGCCTGCTGGCGCGGACGTGCTGGTGCAACCGCTTTGGGGATCAATCGGCTATGCTTTGCCCGCCGCCTTTGGCGCGCAAACCGCCTGCCCGGAACGGCGAGTGATTCTGATTACCGGAGACGGCGCGGCGCAGCTGACGATTCAGGAACTGGGGTCGATGATGCGGGATGGACAGTCGCCGGTCATTCTGCTGCTCAATAACGATGGCTATACCGTGGAGCGCGCCATTCATGGGGCGAACCAGCGTTATAACGATATCGCCGGATGGAACTGGACGCAGGTTCCGCAGGCGCTCAGTGCGAACTGTCAGGCGGAGTGCTGGCGGGTAACGCAGGCTATCCAGCTGGAGGAAGTGCTGGCGCGCCTGAAATCCCCGCAGCGGCTTTCGCTGATTGAGGTCGTGCTGCCGAAAGCCGATTTGCCGGAATTGCTGCGTACCGTCACCCGCGCGCTGGAATCGCGCAACGGGGAGTAAACGCGGTGGCTGGTTATCTGTCGTGGCGGTTGGCGGCCATCATCGGCTTGCCTGCCAGCAGGAGCCAGGCGGGAAGCATAACGATGCACAACAGCGGAAGCAGGGTGGTGTCCGGTACGACGACTGCGGCCATAAACAGACTCAGCCAGCCGTCACGGGTTACGACCAGCATCAGCCCCAGAATCGCGCATGAGACGGTAATTGCCGCCGGAACCGCTTCAACATGCGCGTGCAGCATCAGACCCAGCGCCACGCCCACAAAGACCGCCGGGAAGATACGCCCGCCCCGGAAACCGCAGGCGGCGGCGATAACCAGCGCGCCCAGCTTAACGATCGCCAGCATAAAGTAGTCCGTGGCGCCCAGCGTTTGGCTGAACGCCAGCTGCTGCATCTCGTCCAGTCCTTTAAAGAGAGTCAGCGGCCCGCCCAATACGCCCAGAATCCCCAGCATAAAACCACCGATACCGAGAATAAGTACCGGATTTTTCAGACGATGCACCAACGAATGCAGACGTGGTAAACACCATACCGCCACCATACCCGCCGCAATCGCAATGGCCGCCACCACTGCGCCGCTGAAAATATCGCTCAGCCGCATTTGCGTGTAGTGCGCAATCGGCAAAGAGAAGTGTGGATGGAAGAACAGGCTGGTGGTTAACGATCCTGCGGCTGCCGCCATCAGCGGAGCGAACAGACGATCCCACAAGGGCGTATCGTCAGAGCTGTTCAGGGTTTGCGAGAAAATCAGCGCGGCGGCGACAGGGGTGCCGAACAGCGCGCCGATAGTGCCTGCGGAAGCCAGGATCGTCCAGTCCAGCGCCCCTATGCGTGGGAAAAGGCGAGCGCCGATAGCGACGGCCAGCGCGATATTCACCGCCATAATGGGATGCTCCGGCCCCAGGCTTACTCCGCCTGCCAGGCCGAGGATGAGCGCGATCAGCAGGCCCGGAAGCGCAACAGGGCTGATCGGCGCGCCGATCAGCGGTTCGGTCGCCGGGTCCGGGCCCGCATGCCCAGGGCTGTAGCGGATGACAAGCCCGACCATGATCCCGGTAAACGTGAGCATGCCGATAATCCAGACGGGGGAATCATGAGCAATGCCTAAGCTGACGGGGATTTGCTCCCACAGCAGGCGCTGTAAAACGGAGGCGACTTTCATCACGGCGATCAATACCAGACTGGAGGCAATGCCAATAATGAGTGCGGGAAGCGATAATAACAGCATCGTTCTGGCTCGCGGATGGAGCATGATCTATTCCTTAATACTGAGTCATATGCTTAGTTTGCACAGCCTGCCCGATGGCATCGCTGCAAATGGTGCTGAAACGATAAAGTAATTATGTGATGCAGATCGATATTTTTGGGGAGCTCGTCTCTCGACCGTTGTTGTTATGCCCCCATGAATTTACAGTGTGGCAAAGATTTATTCTGACTTTAGCGGAGCAGTAGAAGAATGACAAAATATGCTTTAGTAGGTGATGTAGGCGGCACCAACGCGCGTCTTGCTCTGTGCGATATGACCAGCGGGGAGATTTCGCAGGCGAAAACCTATTCCGGGCTGGATTATCCGAGCCTCGAAGCCGTGGTGTGCGTGTATCTGGACGAGCATAACGCCAGGGTGGAAGACGGCTGTATCGCTATCGCCTGCCCGATCACCGGTGACTGGGTGGCGATGACCAACCACACCTGGGCATTTTCTATTGCGGAGATGAAAAAGAACCTTGGCTTTAGCCATCTGGAAATCATCAACGATTTTACCGCCGTGTCGATGGCGATCCCGATGCTGCGCAAAGAGCATCTGATCCAGTTCGGCGGCGCGGAACCGGTTGCCGGCAAACCGATTGCCGTTTACGGCGCCGGAACCGGATTAGGGGTGGCGCACTTGGTCCATGTCGATAAACGCTGGATCAGCCTGCCGGGCGAGGGCGGTCACGTTGACTTCGCGCCGAACAGCGAAGAGGAAGGCATTATTCTCGAAGAACTGCGTGCGGAAATTGGTCACGTCTCCGCCGAGCGCGTGTTGTCGGGGCCAGGGCTGGTGAATCTGTATCGTGCTATCGTCAAATCTGATGGCCGTCTGCCGGAAAATCTGCAACCGAAAGATATTACCGAACGCGCGCTGGCGGATACCTGCATTGACTCTCGTCGTGCGCTGTCGCTGTTTTGCGTCATTATGGGCCGTTTTGGCGGTAATCTGGCATTGACGCTGGGCACGTTTGGCGGCGTCTATATTGCGGGCGGCATCGTGCCGCGCTTCCTGGAGTTCTTTAAAGCCTCCGGCTTTCGTGGCGGGTTTGAAGACAAAGGCCGTTTCAAAGCCTACGTTCAGGATATTCCGGTTTACCTGATTGTGCATGATAATCCCGGTCTGCTCGGCTCCGGCGCGCATCTGCGCCAGACGTTAGGGCAAATTCTGTAATTGAAGATCGGCAGGCCTGATACGCGTTAGCGCCATCAGGCAGGGCATGACAGTCGTTGCCTGCATTATCCGGCCTTAAACCGCGTCACTGACGCGGTTTTTTTGTGCCCGTCGCCGACCTTTCCGACGCCCGTCACATTTCTGTTTAACGGGATTATTTGTCCAGTAAAAGCATTATTTGTCTGATAACAATGCGCAGGCTCTCACCGCCATAATTTCTCTCGTTAACTATCTGGAGGAGTCTGTTATGGCGAAAAAACTTATTGCTGTTTGCGCATGCCCGATGGGGCTGGCCCACACATTTATGGCGGCTCAGGCGCTGGAAGAGGCGGCGGTTGAAGCGGGATACGAGGTGAAAATTGAAACCCAGGGGGCGGACGGCATCCAGAATCGCCTGACGGCGCAGGATATCGCTGAGGCGACGCTAATTATCCATTCCGTTGCCGTTACCCCCGAAGACAATGAACGGTTTGAGTCGCGCGATGTGTATGAAATTACGCTCCAGGACGCGATAAAAAACGCCGCCGGTATCATTAAAGAAATCGAAGAGATGATTGCGGCAGAGCAACAATAATTTTCGACAGGGATACACATATGGCCATTAAAAAACGCAGTGCAACCGTTGTGCCTGGCGCATCCGGTGCGGCAGCGGCAATAAAAACCCCTCCGGCCTCCCGTAACAGCTTCTGGGGCGAACTTCCGCAGCACGTCATGTCGGGTATTTCGCGCATGGTGCCCACGTTAATCATGGGTGGGGTGATTCTCGCTTTCAGCCAGCTGATTGCCTATAGCTGGCTGAAAATTCCCGCAGATACCGGCATTATGGATGCGCTGAATAGCGGAAAATTCGACGGTTTTAACCTCTCATTACTGAAATTCGCCTGGCTATCGCAATCCTTTGGCGGCGTGTTGTTTGGCTTTGCGATTCCAATGTTCGCGGCGTTTGTCGCTAACTCTATCGGCGGTAAGCTGGCCTTTCCCGCAGGATTCATCGGCGGCTTAATGTCCACCCAGCCAACCCAGATACTGAATTTTGACCCGGCCAGCCTGCAATGGGTAACGACCGCGCCCGTACCGTCAACGTTCATCGGGGCGCTGATTATCTCGATTGTCGCGGGCTATCTGGTGAAGTGGATGAATCAAAAAATCCAGTTGCCTGATTTCTTACTGGCCTTCAAAACCACCTTTTTGCTGCCCATTTTGTCCGCCATTTTTGTGATGCTGGCGATGTACTACGTGATCACGCCGTTTGGCGGATGGATCAACGGCGGTATCCGCACGCTGCTGACGGCGGCGGGTGAAAAAGGAACGCTGATGTATGCGATGGGGATCTCGGCGGCAACGGCGATCGACCTCGGCGGCCCGATTAACAAGGCCGCAGGATTTGTCGCTTTTAGTTTCACTACCGATCACGTTTTACCCGTCACTGCGCGTTCTATCGCGATTGTGATCCCGCCGATTGGTCTGGGGCTGGCAACGATTCTCGATCGTCGTTTAACCGGTAAACGCCTGTTTAACGCGCAACTGTATCCGCAAGGCAAAACCGCGATGTTCCTGGCGTTTATGGGGATCAGCGAGGGAGCGATTCCTTTCGCGCTGGAAAGCCCGATCACGGCAATCCCTTCGTATATGGTGGGCGCGATTGTCGGCTCGACAACCGCCGTCTGGCTGGGCGCCGTGCAGTGGTTCCCTGAGTCTGCGATTTGGGCATGGCCGCTGGTGAGCAATCTTGGCGTCTATATGGCGGGGATCGTGTTAGGGGCGGTGATCACGGCGCTGATGGTCGTTTTCCTGCGTCACATGATGTATCGCAGAGGCAAACTGCTGATTGAAAGCCTCTGAAAAAAGGAATGACATCATGACGTTACGTTCATCGCTTCGCCAGTGGCTGGTGGAACAACGCCTGGATGCGGTATTGATTTCATCCCGGCAGAACAAGCAACCGCATTTGGGGATTTCCAGCAGCGCCGGGTTTGTTTTTATCACGCATAAAAGCGCGCATCTGCTGGTGGATGGCCGCTATTACGCTGACGTTGAAGCGCGAGCGCATGGCGATCAACTGCATCTGTTGGCCGGGTCGCAGACGCTGACTTCCATTGTGAACCAGATAATCGACGACGAGCAATTGCAGGTCATTGGTTTTGAAGGCGCGCAGGTGAGTTGGGATTGCGCGCAACGCTGGCAGGAAAGGCTGCGGGCGAAGCTGGTGAGCGCGTCGCCGGACGCGCTGCGACAGATCAAAACGGCACAGGAAATAGCGTTGATACGCGAGGCCTGCCGGATTGCCGATTGCAGCGCGGAGCATATCCGCCGTTTTATTCGCCCCGGTCTTCGCGAACGAGAAATTGCCGCGGAGCTGGAGTGGTTTATGCGCCAGCAGGGGGCGGAAAAAGCCTCTTTTGACACCATCGTCGCCAGCGGCTGGCGTGGGGCGTTACCCCACGGTAAAGCCAGCGAAAAAATCGTCGCGGCGGGTGAATTTATTACCCTGGATTTTGGGGCGCAATATCAGGGGTATTGTTCGGATATGACGCGAACATTCCTCGTGAGCGGGCAGGATGCGCCCGTCGCATCTCATCCGCTGTTCGCCGTTTACCTGACGGTTCTTGAGGCGCAGCAGGCGGCGATTGCCGCCATTCGTCCGGGCGTGTGCTGCCAGGCGGTGGATGCTGCGGCTCGTCGGGTGATTGAGGCGGCGGGCTATGGCGATTATTTCGGCCACAACACCGGGCATGCTATCGGCATTGAGGTGCATGAAGCGCCGCGCTTTTCACCAACGGATACCACCCGACTTGCCGCAGGTATGTTGCTGACCGTAGAGCCGGGCATTTATCTGCCGGGGCAGGGCGGCGTGCGTATTGAAGATGTCGTACTGGTCACGGAAGACGGCGCGGAAGTGCTCTACACGATGCCGAAAACAGTATTGCTCACGGGAGAAGCATAATGGATTTATCGCTGTTAAAAGCCCTGAGCGAGGCAGATGCCATTGCCTCCTCAGAGCAGGAAGTGCGCCAGATCTTACTGGAGGAAGCGGATCGTCTGCACAAAGAGGTGTGCTTTGACGGGCTGGGATCGGTGCTGATCCGTCTTAATGAGTCCGATGGGCCGAAAGTGATGATCTGCGCGCACATGGATGAGGTGGGGTTTATTGTGCGCAGTATCTCGTCGGAAGGGGCGATCGATGTGTTGCCGGTCGGCAACGTGCGTATGGCGGCCCGCCAGCTCCAGCCCGTGCGTATTACCACGCGGGAAGACAGTAAAATTCCCGGTTTGCTGGATGGCGAGCGTAATGGAAATGAGGTTGGCGCCTTGCGGGTCGATATTGGCGCACGCTCATATGATGAGGTGATCCAGGCGGGCGTTCGACCTGGCGATCGCGTTACTTTTGACTCTGCGTTTCAGGTGCTGCCACACCAGCGGGTAATGGGGAAAGCATTTGATGACCGACTGGGGTGCTACTTGTTGATCATGCTGCTGCGTGAATGGCATGACGCAGCGCTGCCCGCCGAGGTCTGGCTGGTAGCCAGCTCCAGCGAAGAGGTCGGGTTGCGCGGCGGGCAAACGGCCGCTCGCGCGGTTGCTCCCGATATCGCTATCGTGCTGGACACCGCCTGCTGGGCGAAAAACTTTGATTATGGCGCGGCGAATCATCGGCAGATCGGTAAAGGGCCGATGCTGGTGCTTGCCGATAAGTCACTCATCGCGCCGCCCAAACTGACCGCCTGGGTTGAAAGCGTCGCCAGCGACTCCGGTCTGCCGCTGCAACTGGATATGTTCAGTAATGGAGGGACGGATGGCGGAGCGGTGCATTTGAGCGGGACGGGAACCCCGACGGTGGTTATTGGGCCCGCCACGCGTCACGGGCATTGCGCCGCGTCCATTGCGGATTGCCGCGACATTATCCACACGCAGCAACTTTTATCGGCACTTATTACCCGTCTTACGCGTGAGACCGTCGTTCATCTTACGGATTTCAGATGAGCGTCTTGCGTTAATCAGGAGTTGTTATGTTAACGATTCAATTTCTCTGCCCGTTGCCAAATGGCCTGCATGCGCGTCCGGCGTGGGAACTGAAAGAGCAGTGCAGCCAGTGGCAAAGCGAGGTGACGTTTATTAACCATCGCCAGAATGCGCGCGCGGACGCGAAAAGCTCGCTGGCGCTGATCGGCACCGGAACGCTGTTTAACGACAGTTGCAGTCTGAACATTAGCGGCAGTGATGAAGAGCAGGCCAGGCGTTCTCTGGAGACCTATCTCCAGCACCGGTTTATCGACAGTGACAGCGTTCAGCCGACCTCTGCGGAACTGGCGGCGCATCCGCTGCCGCGCTCGCTGGTTCGACTGAATCCCGATTTACTGTATGGCGCGGTATTGGCTAACGGCGTCGGCGCTGGCGTACTCACGTTGTGGCAAAACGATAATCTGGAGGCGTATCGCGCAATTCCGGCCAGCGCGGAAGACAGCACCCGGCTTGAACATAGCCTGGCGACGCTGGCGGAGCAGCTTAATCAACAGCTTCGCGAACGTGACGGTGAAAGTAAAACGATCCTTAGCGCCCATCTGTCGCTGATCCAGGATGACGAGTTTGCGGGAAACATTCGCCGCCTGATGGACGAGCAGCACAAGGGGCTGGGCGCGGCGATTATCGCCAATATGGAGCAGGTGTGCGACAAGCTGTCGTCCTCCGCAAGCGACTACTTACGCGAGCGGGTAAGCGATATTCGTGATATTAGCGAACAGTTGCTGCATATCACCTGGCCGGAACGACGCCCGCGTAATACGTTGATTCTTGAACAGCCGACCATTCTGGTGGCGGAAGATCTGACGCCAAGCCAGTTCCTGAGCCTCGATTTGCAGCACCTGTCCGGCATGATTCTGGAGAAAACCGGCAGAACGTCGCACACGCTGATTCTGGCGCGCGCATCCGCGATTCCGGTGCTCAGCGGGCTGCCCCTGGACGCGCTCAGTCGCTATGCCGGGCAACCTGCGGTGCTGGATGCCCAATGCGGCGTGCTGGCGATTAACCCGAACGCCGCCGTCTGCGGCTATTACGCCATTGCGCAGCAACTGGCGGATAAGCGTCAACAGCAACAGGCGAGAGAAGCGTCTTTGCCTGCTTTCTCCCGGGATAATCAGCGTCTTGATATCGCCGCTAATATTGGTACGGCGCTGGAAGCGCCGGGCGCGTTTGCCAATGGCGCGGAAGGCATCGGTCTGTTCCGCACCGAAATGTTGTTCATGGATCGCGACAGCGCCCCTGACGAACAGGAACAGTTTGAGGCCTACCAGCAGGTACTGCTGGCGGCGGGAGAGAAGCCGGTTATTTTTCGCACGATGGACATTGGCGGCGATAAAAATATTCGCTATCTCAATATCCCGCAGGAAGAGAACCCTTTCCTCGGCTATCGCGCCGTGCGTATTTATCCTGAGTTTGCCGGGCTGTTTCGCACGCAGCTTCGCGCTATTTTGCGTGCGGCAACCTTTGGTCAGGCGCAACTGATGATCCCGATGGTGCACAGTCTCGATCAGATCCTGTGGGTTAAAAGCGAGCTGCAAAAAGCGATCGTGGAACTCAAAAGAGACGGGCTGCGCCATGCTGCAACGATCCCGCTGGGGATTATGGTGGAAGTTCCGTCGGTCTGTTACATCATCGATCACTTCTGCGATGAGGTGGATTTCTTTAGCATCGGCTCGAACGATATGACCCAGTATCTGTATGCCGTCGATCGTAATAATCCGCGCGTCTCGCCGCTGTATAACCCGATTACGCCGTCATTTCTGCGCATGTTGCAGCAGATCGTCCGCACGGCGCATCAGCACGGAAAATGGGTGGGGATTTGCGGCGAGCTGGGCGGTGAAAGCCGATATTTACCGTTACTGCTGGGGCTGGAACTGGATGAATTAAGCATGAGCAGCCCGCGAATCCCTGGCGTGAAAAGCCAGCTGCGGCAGATGGACAGCCAGGCGTGCCGGGCGCTTGCGGCGCAGGCCTGTGAGTGTCGTAGCGCAGAGGAGATTGAAACGCTGTTGAATCAGTTTGCGCCGCAAAAAGACGTGCGTCCGCTGCTGGCGCTGGAAAATATCTTTGTGGGCGAGTCATTGAGCAACAAAGAGCAGGTGATTCAGTTTCTTTGCGGCAATCTCGGCGTAAACGGGCGTACTGAGCATCCGTTTGAGCTGGAAGAGGATGTCTGGCAACGTGAGGAGATTGTCACGACTGCCGTCGGTTTTGGCGTGGCGATCCCGCATACCAAATCACAGTGGATACGCCATTCCAGCATCAGCATTGCGCGGCTGGCGCGCCCTGTTGACTGGCAGTCGGAGATGGGCGAGGTTGAGCTGGTGATTATGTTGACGCTGGGCGCTGATGAAGGGATTAACCATGTGAAAGTCTTTTCGCAGCTGGCGCGTAAGCTGGTGAATAAAAACTTCCGTCAGTCGCTGTTCGCCGCTCAGGATGCCGAAAGCCTTCTGGCGCTGCTGGAGGCGGAACTGACGTTTTGAATCTGAGTGTCTGAGTGAATGCCCGGTGGCGCTTCGCTTACCGGGCCTACGTGTACGCCAATTATTCGTTTTACGTGTACGCCGCATCCGGCGGTTACGCCCGGTTATCCGTTTTACGCGTAGGCCGGATAAGGCGTTTACGCCGCCATCCGGCGGTTACCCCTGAAAACGCGCGCTGTACTCTCCCGGCGTCAGGCCAAACTGCCGGCGAAACAGGCGGCAAAAATAGTCGCTGTCGTGATATCCACAACGTTCCGCCACCTCGCTAATCGACAGATGGTACTTCTGCAAAATGATGCGCGCCTTCGCCATTCGCACCCAGCGAACATACTCGACAAAACTCATGGTGCCGTGCTGGGTGAACAGTTTTGATAAGTGATTCGGCGTGATATTGAAAAATTGCGCCACGCTTTCTCGCGTCAGTGGCCGGGCGTAGTTGTCCTGCACCCAGTTGCACATACTGTGATAGAGAAATTCCGAGCGCGGGCGGCGTGAGTCCGGGCGAGTATTGACCACGCTACGGCACAGATGCAGCAGGCTGAGAACCAGAGGCTGAATAATATCCTGCGCCTGAGGCGAGCGGCTCAGATGGGTCAGAGCCGTGAGCATGGCTTCCCCTTCGCCGCGCTGCTGGTGCGCTAACTCAATGCGTCGCACCGGGCGTAACAGGGAAGCGGTACGGTTATCGTAAAACGATAATCCTAACCAGGCCGGGGCAAACACCAGACTTAACAGCATCACCGGTTTATCGCTACCGGGCAGGTTTGCCGCCCTGGCGGGGATGAACAGCATCTCCCCCTCCGTCAGGGCGTGCTGTTTTTTTTCGAGCAGGTTACCGTATTCTCCGCGCAATACGATGTCGAGACGCGGTAAATCAATACACAGGCTGCCTGTGGGGAGAGCGGTATGTTGCGTGGCAAACCAGACGCGTCCCAGCCGCTGCGGGTTTAACACCAGGCCGCTGAACAGATCGGCAAAAAACTGTTGGTCTGCGGGCAAGCCTGGCTCTTTCATCACCTAATCCTGCGTCATAAATGCATTAACTGCCTGAACTCTTTCACTTTACTCCGACTGACCGGGATTTCAAATTCCAGATCTTTGAGCCGCAGGATGTACGTGTTGTTAAACCAGGGTTCG
The DNA here is from genome assembly GCF_005406305.1 of Citrobacter sp. TBCP-5362. Classification (NCBI taxonomy): domain Bacteria; kingdom Pseudomonadati; phylum Pseudomonadota; class Gammaproteobacteria; order Enterobacterales; family Enterobacteriaceae; genus Citrobacter; species Citrobacter sp. TBCP-5362. The sequence goes on from NZ_CP040234.1 coordinate 1,362,674, forward strand.
ATTTCGCGGATCTTGTTCAAATTCACACAAAACGAGCGGTGGCAGCGAAAGAAATGCGACGCTGGCAGTTTGCTGCAAAACTCGGTGATATTCATCGGCATGACATACGATTCCCGCCGCGTGTAGACAAACGTCATCTTTTCATGCGCTTCGGCGTAATAGATATCGTTGATCGGCGTGACGATAATGCGCTCATCTTTGATCAGATTGATGGTGTCGTTTTCACGGGCGACAGGGCTGCCGGGAACGGCGACGACCTGCTGCTGTTGCCAGGCGGCCTCCAGTTTTTGCAGCATCCCTACGATGCGTGATTCCTGGTACGGCTTCAGTATGTAGTCAAATGCTTCCAGTTCAAACGCCTCTACCGCGTGCTCTTTCCATGCGGTAATAAACACAATAAACGGCTTATGGGCGAACTGGCTGATGTTTTGCGCCAGCAGTACGCCATCCAGCGAGGGAATATTGATGTCCAGAAAAATGGCGTCAACGCGGTTATGCTGTAGAAATTTGAGCACGTCCAGACCGTCGTCAAACGTACCGACAATCTCCATCTGGCTATGCTCTTTTATCAGCCAGCTTAATTCTTGCTGGGCCAGGAATTCATCTTCAACGATGATGACTTTCACTACTCATCTCCGGGTTAAAGCAATAACGTTGCCGGTGCGGCGGCAGGGGAGCGCTGATTGGGAACATAAAAGGCGATTTCGGTGCCCGGTTCCAGACGGCGGATGTGCAGCCCTTCACCGTATAACAGCTTAACGCGATGATGGACATTCAGCAGGCCGATTTTATTTCCCGGCATTTCATTCGCTTCCACCCGCTCAATTACTTTAGGATCAATACCGTGGCCGGTATCCCTGACGGCGATTCGCACACGGTTGCCGCATTCGGCGACGCTGATGGTCACTACGCCTTTTCCTTTGCAGGGTTGAATACCGTGGACGATTGCATTCTCTACCAGCGGCTGAATAAGCAGGCTGGGAATGTAGCAGTTCACCTCTTCATCAATATCATAAATGACGGTCAGCTTGTCGCCAAAACGAGCCTGCTCAATGGCGATGTAGTCCTTGATTTGATACAGCTCCTTTTTGATATCAATTTGCTCATCATCTTTTAATTCAATGTTATAGCGCAGATAGCGTGACAGATTAAAAATGAGCTGGCGTGCGGTGTCCGGGTTGAGCCGAATGGATGACGAAATGGCGTTCAGCGCATTAAACAGGAAATGGGGATTAATTTTACTTTGCAGCGCTCGCAGCTCTGCCTTATTTGCCATTTCCCGCAGTTGCTCCGCGCGGGACACTTCCAGTTGGGTGGAGATAATCTGCGACAGGCCGATCGCCATCTCTTGCAGGGAAGAGGTGATCTGATGCGCGTGGCAGTAGTAGATTTTTAGCGTCCCGGTCACTATGCCCTTTTCCCATAATGGGATGACCAGCATTGAGTGTATTTCCGGCGTGCGGTGTGCTTCATCATTGTTTTTAATGATGATTTTTCCGTAATTGATGGCCTGTTGCGTGGTCGGGCTGACAAAATCATCGTTATTGCGGTAGTTGGTTTCCCCCACGCCGACATAGGCCAGAACGTGTTCGGTATTAGTGATTGCTACCGCGTCGGCATGGATATCATGACGGATGATTTCGCACACCTGGCGGAGTGATTCGCTGTTGACCTGGCGAAAGAGCGGCAACGTTTTGTTGGCGATATCCAGCGCCAGCTTGGCCTGCCGCGCGGCGCTGGCCTCTTTCTCGCCCTCCACGCTTTGAACCAGCAGCACGATAAAACCGATACATACGCTGCCGAGGATCATCGGGATACCGATTTTGGACACGATATCTACGCCCAGCGCGATGGTCGGCGCCCAGACAATGACCAGAATCATGGTCAAGGTTTCACAAAGCATCCCGCCCAAAATACCTACGCGCCAGTGCTGTGCTTTTGGGATTTTCCGGTTTATCCAGCCCGCGATACATCCCGCCAGAATACTGGTGACAAAGCACGGTACGGCAGTGACCCCGCCAATATCGATAAGGTAGCGGTGAATACCGGCGATCACACCCGTAATGATCCCGACCCACGGGCCAAACAAAATGCCCCCGGACATCACGGCGATGATGCGAACATTCACCAGCGAGCCTTCGACCGGCACGCCGGACCAGGTGCTGAACAGGGCGAACATCGAGAAAATCGCGGTAACGGCGAGCAGCTCTTTCGGGGAGTGCGCTGACTTATGCAACAGTTCGCGAAACAGGCGGATACGGATGAGGAAAAACAGACAGAACAGCATTAGCGCTGCCCGGTCAAATACCGCCAGCAGCATGTTGAATATTTCGTGCACGGGTGACTCTTGTGACTGGGTTAAACCACTATGATAGGTAACCCGCACCCATATGACCAGCCCGCTGATGTGGCGCTGTTAATGAGGAAAAACCATAACATTAAAAGGGGATTGATCTTTTGTTAGAGAAATGACAAGACCTCACCAGGATGAGGAACGCCTTAAGGTAATTTTATTGATATCAAAATGTTAATTAATTGATGGTTGTTATGGGCGGTATTTTGCTGAGTATTCCCGTTTTCTTTTTAGTATTCCCCTTTTAAGCCGATGAAAAATATTTTCGTTTGCCTCTCGACAGGAGGATTTTTTTCAGGCTATTTTCTAAGCATGCCACGGTCGTGGCAGCGTCGCTCGGACGGTCCGGGCGCTAACGTGAATCTGAGGATACTATGGCTGATACCCGCCCTGAACGTCGCTTTACGCGTATTGATCGTCTCCCTCCCTACGTTTTTAACATTACCGCTGAGCTGAAGATGGCTGCGCGTCGGCGTGGCGAAGATATTATCGACTTCAGCATGGGGAACCCGGATGGGGCAACGCCTCCTCATATCGTCGAGAAACTCTGTACGGTGGCTCAACGCCCGGATACGCATGGTTACTCGACCTCACGCGGTATCCCGCGTTTACGCCGGGCGATCTCCCGCTGGTATCAGGAACGTTACGACGTGGATATCGATCCAGAAACGGAAGCGATCGTCACTATTGGTTCGAAAGAAGGGTTAGCGCACCTGATGCTGGCAACCCTCGATCATGGCGATACCGTGCTGGTGCCGAACCCCAGTTATCCCATCCATATTTATGGCGCCGTCATCGCTGGCGCGCAGGTACGTTCGGTTCCGCTGGTGGAAGGCGTGGATTTCTTCAACGAGCTGGAACGCGCGATCCGTGAAAGCTACCCGAAACCGAAGATGATGATTCTTGGTTTCCCCTCCAACCCGACGGCACAGTGCGTTGAGTTAGAATTCTTCGAAAAAGTGGTTGCGCTGGCCAAACGCTACGACGTGCTGGTGGTCCACGATCTGGCCTATGCCGATATCGTATATGACGGCTGGAAAGCGCCGTCAATTATGCAGGTGCCGGGCGCGCGCGACGTGGCGGTGGAGTTTTTCACCCTGTCGAAAAGTTACAACATGGCGGGCTGGCGCATTGGCTTTATGGTGGGCAACCAGACGTTAGTCAGCGCGCTGTCGCGGATTAAGAGCTACCACGATTACGGAACCTTCACGCCGTTACAGGTGGCGGCGATTGCCGCGCTGGAAGGCGATCAACAGTGCGTGCGTGATATCGCTGAGCAGTATAAACGTCGCCGTGACGTACTGGTGAAAGGCTTGCATGAAGCCGGATGGATGGTCGAAATGCCAAAAGCCTCGATGTATGTCTGGGCAAAAATACCGGAGCAGTACGCGGCAATGGGGTCGCTGGAATTTGCGAAAAAGCTGCTTAACGACGCCAAAGTGTGCGTGTCGCCGGGGATCGGTTTCGGCGACTACGGCGACACCCATGTGCGTTTCGCGCTGATAGAAAACCGGGATCGTATACGTCAGGCGATCAGAGGTATTAAGACCATGTTCCGCGCAGACGGTCTGCTGCCTGTGGGGGCGAAATCGGTAACAGAAGGTACCGAGTAGAAAAGCAAACAGGAGCCATCTGGCTCCTGTTTTTTGCTGCATCTTCTCAATTTAGATCATCAGGGCAAAAGTACCGGCCCAAACGATGACCATAAATGAAATGCCCATAAAGAAATATTTCACGTTTCATCTCTCCGCGTCGCTTTAAGCACGCCTAAATGAACTTAAATTTACCTGTGTATAGAGAGCTGGTGCCCGCCAGAATGAGATTGAGAATGTTCTCCGTCTTTCTTGTGGCATCACCTCAGAATTCTGTGCGTTATTGCTCCAGACGGCGCTAATGTACGCCTAAAAATGAGGCGAGACAAGAGGCATTTTTTTATTTACTTTTAGTAACTTACAACTGTCGTGATTCGGCGACAGTTTAATTTCTGACGGTAATAAATTGCTATTCAGCGACGCTATTGCTGTTCAGAAAAAGTCACATAAAAACCAGATGGTTAACAGGGATATTGGAAGGAAAGATAGCGCCGGGCAATAAAAAAGGCCTTGCGGCCTTTTTTAAACATACAACGATGCTTCCCCTAAAGGGCGCGTTTTGAAACGACGATGGATCCAGAGATATTGCTCAGGTGCGCGCATAATCTCTTTCTCAATAATCTTGTTCATATAGGCTGCCGCTTGGTTCTCTTCTTCCGGGTAGCCTTCCATTTCTGGCGTGATGTACAGACGATAACCTGAGTTATCACCTTTTCTGATCATGGTGACGGTCAGCATCGCTGCGCCGGAAAGGCGGGATAACACATAGGTGCCGTTAGTCGTTGCGACGTCTTTGACCGCGAAGAAGGGGGCAAATGAACTGCCTTTACGGCCGTAATCCTGATCCGGGGCGAACCATACGGCTTCACCTTTTTTCAGCGCGCCGACGATGCCGCGCAGATTGTTGCGCCCAATCATCGCTTTATTTGAACGCATGCGACCCCGCGTCTGAACCCACTCCATCAGCGAGTTATTGTGCGGGCGGTATGTCGCCATCATCGGCTGGCACAGCCCCATGACCCGACCGCCTAATTCCAGCGACATAAAGTGGACGCCTACGACCATCACACCGCGTTTTTGCGCTTGCGCCTGTGTGAGGTTATCCAGACCGTCCACATCAAACCATTTACGTACCCGCTTATCAGGCCAGAACCACGCCATACCCGTTTCAATAAGTGCCATTCCGAGGGAGTGGAAGTTCTCCACTATCATCTTTTCCCTTTCTTCCGGCGTCAGATTGGGGAAGCAAAGCTCAAGATTCTTACGGGCGATGGATTCGCGACGTTTCAGAAAGGGACGGGCAAGTCTGCCGGTTCGCGTACCCAGGAAGCGTAAAACGGGGTAGGGAAGCAGCACCAGTAACCAGAGTACAGTAAGACCAAACCAGGTAAGCCAGTAGCGCGGGTGCAGTAACGCACGAGAAAATTTGCATTGTGGGAACATAAATACCCTCTGTTGATACGAACAATATGTATCGCAGAAGATTCATTGTCCGCAGCGGTACACTCACGATAGTTAGGCCATCATGTACGACAATGGTTCCTGTAAAGAGTGTAAAGCTTAGTCAGGACAAAACCACGAGGGGCATGAATGCTTGGACAACTAATGTACCACCGGGGGATTAATATCAGCCAGAAATTATTAATTAAGATGCGTAAATATTTTTTGATGGGGGTGAAGGATGACGCGAATGTGCTGCTTGCCATGGCATTACCCACATCACACAGTCTGAAATATCAGGTACTGACACTGCATTTCCACTCTTCCTCTTATTTTATTCATTTTTCTGTTTTTCATACTGAAATATAAGGTTTTTTTATTGGTATTTTTTAAATTTCCGATCGCCGGTGACGATCGATCTATGTATTTTTGATTGTTATTTCCTATTGAAGTTATGATATTGATCGTTTTTGTCGATCTAATTGATATTTTGTATAATAATAGAACTCCTCTGAGTAGGGGTTTGTTTCTGCTTCGCAGCTTAACTGACTTTTATTCTGGTTACGGCTTTTACATCTGCGTCATAGCCCAGGTATTACCTGGGGTGGATGAGCTCCCGTCAGCGTAGCTCGTATCCTGCTATAGCAGAGTTTAAGTATTCATGATTAACCGTGAGCTTAAAGTTGGTCTCTTATGCAACTGAGTAAAGTGTTTCTTGCTGTTGTTTCTGCGTTATGCGCAACAAACGCGGTGGCGACAAATATCAACAATAATCAGGAAAGCACAATTGATTATTTATGGAGTGATACCTCCTCCACGAATGTAGGATATGAAACTAACGGTATCCTGAATATTATTCGCGGTGGTGAAGTACAAACTGATCTATTAAAGATTGGCAGAGCCGGTTCCAATGGAATCGTAAATGTTGTCGATGGTGGAAAATTGACAATCAGGGCTTCCAGTTATTCTTATCCTTTGGATATTGGCGGTACAACAGATGTTTCCAGTACTCAAAGCAAGGGGGGGACTGGTACGCTCAATGTTTCTGGTGAGGGGAGTATCGTTACTGTATCTGTGGGAACCAGTGCCATGCAGGTTGGCGCTGGCGCCGGAAGCGGTGTACTGAATATCACTGATGGCGGTAAATTTTATCATGAAGATCCGAGCATATCATTCGGTGGAATATGGATTGGTGGACGAAGAGCAACATCTGCGGAGACTTTTGGCATCGTTAATGTTGACGGTAAAGGAAGTGAGCTCAGGACTGCCAGTCGAATTATTGTTGGAACATATGGCTCTGGAAGCCTCATCACATCGAATGGCGGGGTTACTCGCGCCGAAGCTACTATTCAGGTAGGAAACCAGGCGGAAACGAAGGTCTACGATAACCTGCTTAAAGTTGATGGAACGGATTCAATAGTCTCTGCGGGGGGCATATTAACCGTTGGACTTGCTGGAAGAGGAACCGCGGTTGCTTCCGATAACGGAACGTTGAGCGCTCCGGAAATCCGTATTGCGAACAGTGCAGGTTCTTTAGGGGAATTAGCAACCGGTGCCAGAGCGGGCGAGAATGCTGTCGCTGCGGGAATGATCGACGCTCAAAAAATTATTTTTGGTTCCGGAAATGGCGTACTGACTCTGAATCATACCAGCAGTGATTTTTCCCTTGGGGCAGATATCAGCGGTAATGGGGCAATAAATGCGTTAAGCGGAGTTTCTGCGCTGTCTGGTGATAACTCAGCTTATCAGGGGGACTTTAATATTGGTGCTCCTGCCACGCTGGTTATTTCAGAACAAAAAAATATCGGCTCCAGTGATATTGCGGTTACTGGCGGCACACTGGCGATTAATACCGATCATGACTGGCAGTTTATTAACCTGCTGACGGGGCAGGGTACGCTTGCAGTGAATACCGGGGGGAATATTTTTGATTTTAACTCCTCTTCATTGACCGATAATTTCAGCGGCATTCTGGCGCTTAAAGAGACCTTATTTCACCTTGCAGATACGAATACAGCTGCGCTGAAAACTATGTGGCTAAAGGTGGGCCAGGGAGCGACAGTTAAAGTGGGGCCAGGACAGCAGGTTATTGATGGACTTGCCTTTGACGGCGGTACGCTGGTTTTTGGCGATATTATTCCGGGCCAGACGACGACAGAAAATACCGTACATACCACAGGAATACTGGATATTTCAGGTCAGGGAACCGTACAGGTTACAACGGGAGCGGCCTTCAGTAACGACAGACCAACGCCGGATACTCATATCCCTCTTCTGGAACAGGATAACAACAATATTCTTGTTCAACTTGTGTCCAGTGACGGAGGCGTTGTCGGTAACGGTGGTAATTTAACGCTAACTGACCAGAGCAGTAATGCTATCAGTGATGCTGTTGAAGCCGATATCGCCCAGAATGGCGTGGTGGTGGCGAAAGGAACGTATGACTATCGTCTGACCGGCGGTGACAGCGATGACGGACTTTATGTCAGCTATGGCCTGACCCAGGTCGATTTGCTGGGTAAAGACGTCGATGCGCTTATCCTTGATGCGAACGGGAAAAGTGGCAACGCGGCTGACCTGAGCGCCAGAGTGACCGGCAGCGGCGATCTGGCGTTTGACAGCCAGAAAGGCCAGACGGTGACGCTGTCGAATATGGACAATGATTACAGCGGCGTCACCGATGTGCGCAGCGGTAATCTGGCGATGCTGAACGATAACGTGCTGGGAAATACCCGCGAGCTGAAACTGGCTGGCGATACCGGGTTTGATATGCGCGGTCATTCACAAACCATCGGCAAGCTCACGGCTGAAAGCGGCTCTCTGACCGATCTGAACGGCGGTCATCTGACGCTGACAAACGGCGGTGAAGCATCTGGCGTACTGACGGGCGACGGGGAGCTCACCGTTGCAGGCGGAACCCTGAATGTCTCCGGGGCGAATACGGGGCTGAAGGCGACGACCACGATTGCTCAGGGCGCGACGGCGGTGCTGGATAATACGCTGGGGCTGGGAACCGGAGATATTGTTGCCGCCGGGCTGCTTAATCTGAGCAACGCCACGGGCGTGCTGTACAACAGCATCAGCGATGCCGGGAAAGTCGCACTGGATGCCAGTGATGTGGTGCTTGCTGGCAACAATAGCCATTTTGCCGGGACCTTCGACATCGACAACGACTCCACGCTGACGGCCTCTTCCGCGCAGCAGTTAGGCACCTCCGCGATTCAGAATGCCGGTAAGTTTGTGCTGAACACTCACGAAAACTGGTCGCTGGAGAACGGTGTTACAGGCAGCGGGAGCGTGGTGAAGAATGGCAGCGGCAACGTCACGCTTAGCGACAGCGCCCAGTGGACCGGCGCGACGGATATCAATGCCGGTGGTCTGACTCTGGGCAGCGCGGATAACGCGTTCACGCTGGCCAGTCATCAGGTCAATATCGGGAAAGACGGGCGCTTATCCGGGTTTGGCGGCGTAGCCGGAAATATGGCTAACCAGGGCACGTTATTGATTGGCGATGACCTCAGCGCGGCTCGCAGAGCGGCTTCTTCACCTGTCAGCTTTACCGTAGGCGGCAATCTGACGAACAGCGGCGATATCTGGACCGGAAGCAAAGGTAAAGATGCCGGTAATCAGCTTGTGGTAAACGGGAACTATCAGGGAGATGGCGGTCATCTTCATCTGAATACCGCGTTGAATGATGATAATTCCGTCACGGATAAACTGATTGTTAAAGGAAACACCTCTGGCACAACCGGCGTCAGCGTGACGAATGCTGGCGGTTCTGGCGCGCAGACGATCGATGGCATTGAAGTGATTCATGTTGATGGTCAGTCCGACGGTGAGTTTACGCAGGACGGCAGGATTGTGGCCGGGGCGTATGATTATTCACTGGCTCGTGGTCAGGGCGACAACAACGGTAACTGGTATTTAACCAGTCATAAGACAGATCCAAATCCGGGGCCGGGCCCGAAACCTGAACCTGATATCCGTCCTGAACCGGGCTCCTGGACAGCTAACCTGGCGGCAGCCAATACGCTGTTTGTCACGCGGCTTCACGATCGTCTTGGCGAAACGCAGTACATTGACGCGCTGACGGGCGAGAAGAAAGTCACCAGCATGTGGATGCGTCAGGCGGGCGGGCATAATGCCTGGCGGGACAGCTCCGGTCAGCTTAAAACCCAGAGTAACCGCTATGTGATGCAGGTAGGGGGTGATGTTGCCCGCTGGAGCGGCGACGGACTGGATCGCTGGCACCTTGGCGTCATGGCCGGATATGGACACAACAGCAGCAACACGCGCTCCTCATCGACAGGGTATCGCTCTGACGGTTCCGTGAACGGCTACAGCGCCGGGGTGTATGCAACGTGGTATGCCAATGATGAAACGCATCAGGGCGCTTATCTGGATTCATGGGCACAGTACAGCTGGTTTAATAACAGCGTCAAAGGCCAGGATATTCAGAGCGAATCGTACAAATCCAAAGGGATCACCGGGTCGCTGGAGCTGGGGTACACCCACAAGCTGGGTGAATTTGCAGGAAGTAAGGGCTCTAAAAATGAATGGTTTATCCAGCCGCAGGCGCAGGCCATTTGGATGGGCGTCGAAGCTGACGATCATCGTGAATCGAATGGCACACGTATCAGCGGTGAAGGGGACGGCAACGTTCAGACCCGACTGGGCGTCCGTACTTTCCTGAAAGGCCACAGCGCGATTGATGAAGGCAAAGCACGCGAGTTCCAGCCGTTCGTGGAAGTGAACTGGCTCCACAATACGCGCGATTTCGGCACAAAAATGGATGGTGTCAGCATCCGGCAGGAAGGCGCGCGTAATCTGGGTGAAATAAAAACGGGCGTTGAGGGACAAATTAATCCACAACTCAATGTCTGGGGGAATGTCGGCGTCCAGCTGGGCGATAAAGGATACAATGACACCTCAGCAATGATAGGGATTAAATATAACTTTAAATAGCAGAAAGGGGGCGTCGTGCCCCCTTTTTCTGTCGTGAGTTCTCATCTTTATAACATTAAAAAACAATTTTCTTCAGGAAGAATAGAGTGAGGGATGAATGATTGTAATCTCAGAAAATAGTTTTTTCCATCTTGGGGTTAGCGCATTAGTAGAAAGAATGGCATTGAATACCACCCGTAATTTGATTGTGTTTGATACGGGGCGCGATTGTCTCTATATGCTTGATACTGAAGAGGCAAAGATGCCTTTTTTCCATGAACCGATTTTGATTTTTTCACATTGTCGGCGTATTTATCTCACCGAGAAAAACAGAAAATTCAAAATCGAAACGCTGCTATCAAAAACGAAATCTCATCCCGCTGTCAGACGGAAGCGAGAAGTATTAACCGTAAGTGAGTTACGGGTCATAAAAAAAGTTTGTCAGGGGATCAGTCAACGACGAATTGCAGAACAGTTCAAGGTCAGCGAAAAGACGATCAGTAATCAAAAAATGAACGCCTTGCGAAAGCTGAGCATCAATAAAACAACAAAGTTTTTCGTTGAGTATCTGGCCTGGCTGAGATTGTGGCATGAGTATGTTGAGTATAAAAACAATCAAATGCGAAAACCGGTTAAACTCTCTGTCATCACGCCTGAAACCTTTACAAAAAGGCGGAGTGAGGTTTTAATAGAGGTTTAATCTACGTAAGCCAGGATGACAATGAGTCTTGCTTATATTTAAAGGGACTTTTACAGAACTCAATGAAACAACATGCTGGGGGATTGGTGGGAAACAAGCTAGTTTTTGTGATCGTATTCTTAACCATCACTATAACCGGCATGGTGACTTTTTGGCTGGGTGCGTCCAGCCGGGTAGATAATGACAAAAGAGCATTAATCCAGCGCGTAGATTCGCTGCTGTTTGAAGCAAAACAGATATCAGATTCGTTGACCGCGCATTTAACAGAACGCTGCTCAGATGAAACGGTGCGTATGCTGACGAAACAGATACACCGTTATCCGCATATTGGGGGCATTTTCCTGTTGCAGGATTCGCGGGTATATTGCTCATCCGGGATGGCAAAACCTGAACTCAGCAATTTAACCGCAGGGGAGAACGGTAATCGGCTATTTTTAGTTGATGAAACGCCGGCATTTCGCGGGGAGCCTGTATTAGCCTACGTTACTGTGAGAGGAAATAACGCAATAGTGGTGACGATCAGTACCTACTGGTTTAAGTCGCTGCTTGCAGACAGTCGTTTACTTGTTAACGTGAATGGAAATATTCTCTCCGATGATAAGTTAATCAGTACAAACAGTATTGATTTTCAAAACTCCGCCTGGCAACAATCTAATATGTTTGATTATCAGGTAATGGAATACCCGGAACATACGGGCATTGCTTCTGTTCTTAACTTTATTTTTATTCTCTTTTTATCCGCAGCGATTGCCGTCCCTGCCGCTTTCCTGTTTAACTATACGCTACAACGAATCGCGATGTCCCGGTATATACAACTTCGCCGGGGGCTGCGCAAACAGCAGTTCGTTCCTTATTACGAACCCGTCATGAATTGTGCTTCCGGGGCGTTATATGGCGCAGAAGTGGTCATGCGATGGAAGAAGGGGAATGATACATCCGTTATTAATGAAGAGATTATCTCTCTGGCAAATAAAACCGGGATGATATCTCCATTAGTTAACTTCATTTTACGACAGGTGGAAAAAGATATACTCTCTTTACGCCTCAGACTGCCGAGAACATTCTACATTAATTTCCGACTTAGTGAATCGATGATCGCTATGCCAGAACTTATTGATTCGTTTGTTGAGTTTCAAAAACGCTTGCCCAGCGATGTAAAACTGACGCTGGAATTTCCTGAGGTTGTTTATCGTGATACAACGCTTGAGTTTGATTCAGTTCTCAGGAGGTTACGTGTCGAAGGCATTAAAATTAAAATGAGCTCCTTATTTTTAGAACGTTTAAATGCTGACCGTAATTTATATCTTCCGGTTGATGCTGTCAGAATTGAAAAGTCAGTTACCGGATTAATTTCGGACTCCAAAGAACCTGTCGCGAGTGTTGATGATATTATTCGTTCGGCGGTAAATAAAAATTATACGATTATCGCGGATGGTATTGAAAATGATCAGCAGTACCACTATTTATCACTGCGCGGTGTTGTTTTACAACAGGGGAATTACTGGTCAATGCCATTGTCCAGTTTTCATTTAATGCAGTATATTATTCAGAGCGATAAAGTATTACTGTGTTAATTTCTGATAATAATGCGAAATTTATCGATATATCATGCGCATATTACATGGAGTAATATGCGCATGTATATATCAGGACTTAAGTTGTAGCGCGATCTCAACCACATATTTACCCTGGTGGCGAGCGATATCCAGTTCACGACTGTCACGAATGACCCACCACGGATTACCGCCATTGCTGAATGTTTTTTATTCGTCAGCCGTCTTTTTCTGCACGTCCAGCCAGGCCACGAGCAGAAAGCCGCCAACAAGACCCAGATGCTCAAAAAATGCGTTGGCGGTGCTGAATCTCTCCATGCCTGCCGGAAGTTCCCAAAAGCGCAGCGCCAGGAACGTCGCGACAAGGGTGAACCCCGCCAGTGCCAGCGAAGCAAGCCAGCGCAGGCAACCCGTCAGGATCATGATTGACGCGCCCAGTTCCAGCGCAATAACCAGCGCGGCAAACAACGGCGCAGGAGACAGGCCGAAATGGTTCATCTCGCCGATAGCGCCCTGAAAATCCAGCAGCTTATTGATCCCGCCCTGCAAGTAGGCCGCGCATAGCCCGAGATATGCCAGCCAACGGCATACCGCCGCCCCGATAAGGGGGCGAACGGCATGCGTCAGACGTTGTGAAGATGTCATGTCAGGTTCCACGGTCAGACAGCCCAGCAGGAGCAGCCAAGCGCGCCAAAGAACCCTTTCAGATCCGATACCGGCAGGCTGGATGTCCATGCGCCAGCATGATCGTGCCCGTGCAGGCCACAGCCGTGAGAGCAACCGCAGGAGGCCATCGCCATTTGTCGTACGGCAAGCGAGTTTTTCCCCGCACCTTCTGGCTCTCCCCATGCGGCGTAGCCTTTGAAGGTGCGCGTTGGCGACCAGTCCGGCATCGCGGGTGGGACAGGATTGTCATCCAGGGATTCGAAAGGACCCGCCCCCCAGACGATTTTTCCGCCCACCATCGTTAATTCTGAAGACAGGAAGGAGATCTCATCCTCGGCGCAGGCAAAAAAGTCTTTGTCCGGCACAATGAGGTCAGCGAACTGACCGGCCTGAATACGGCCTTTTTTACCTTCTTCATTGGAGAACCAGGTGACGTTCTCCGTCCACATTCGGAGCGCTGTTTCCCGATCCAGGCAGTTACGACGCGGATAAAGCTGCATGCCTCCCACGGTTTTCCCGGTGATCATCCAGGCGAGAGAAACCCACGGGTTATAGGATGCTACGCGGGTGGCATCCGTACCGGCGGATACTTTCACCCCTTTTTCCAGCATACGGGCAATGGGCGGCGTGGCTTCCGCAGCGCCGGCACCGTAACGCTCAACGAAATATTCACCCTGATATGCCATACGGTGCTGAACCGCAATACCACCGCCTAACGCCGCGATACGATCGATTGAACGCTCAGAAATTGTTTCGGCGTGGTCGAAGAACCAGTTAATCCCTTCAAGCGGGATATCCTGATTGACCTTCTCAAAAACATCGAGGGCGCGAGAAATGGTCTCGTCATAGGTGGCATGCAGACGCCAGGGCCAGCGGTTTTCCGCCAGAATGCGAACCACTTCTTCCAGCTCGCCTTCCATTTCCGGCGGCATATCCGGTCGCGGCTGGCGGAAGTCTTCGAAATCCGCCGCTGAAAATACCAGCATTTCACCGGCGCCGTTATGGCGGAAGTAGTCGTTACCCTGTTTGTAGGTGACGGAGCGGGTCCAGTTGAGAAAATCCTCTTTCTCTTCCTGGGGTTTTTGCGTGAAGAGGTTATAGGCCAGGCGCACGGTCATCAGATTTTCATCTGCAAGTTTCTGAATAACGGCGTAGTCATCGGGGTAATTCTGGAATCCGCCACCGGCGTCGATGACACCGGTTACGCCCAGACGATTCAGCTCACGCATGAAATGGCGGGTGGAGTTAACCTGGTAGTCAAACGGCAGTTTGGGGCCTTTGGCCAGCGTGGCATAAAGGATGCCCGCGTTGGGGCGTGCCAGTAATAATCCGGTAGGATTGCCTTTCGCATCGCGGGTTATCTCGCCTCCGGGTGGTTCCGGCGTCTCTTTTGTATACCCGACGGCACGCAAAGCCGCGGCGTTCAGGAGCGCGCGGTCATAGAGATGCAGCAGAAACACCGGGGTGTCCGGCGCAATGGCGTTGATCTCTTCGATGGTTGGCAGACGCTTTTCCACAAACTGATGTTCAGTAAAACCGCCAACCACGCGAACCCACTGCGGTGCCGGGGTGATGGCCACCTGCCGACGCAACATATCCATCGCGTCAGCCAGCGAACGTACGCCATCCCAGCGAAGCTCCATATTGTAATTAAGCCCGCCGCGTACTACGTGCGTGTGGTTATCAATCAGCCCGGGTAATACCCGTTTGCCTTTCAGGTCGACGACTTTGGTTGCCGGACCCGCGAAGGCCATAATTTCAGCGTCGCCGCCAACCGCGAGAAACTTCCCGTCTTTGACTGCGACGGCGCTGGCGGTTGGGTTGCTTTTATCGAGAGTGGTAAACAGACCATGATGCAGAATAACGTCTGCGACAACATGTTGTGTCATGAGCGTTTCTCCTCTGAGGAATGACTGTCTTCAGCTGCCTGGCGGCCGGGGAGCTGCCCGAAGATATGGCTGATGGCATGTGTTTTGGTACAGGCCGAAGAAAAGGCTGTGCCGGACAGAAGTTGTTTGCCTACCGGAATAACTTGTTCGCCGACCAGCATTCCCAGCAAGCCAAGGAGGGCTATCAGCGGTGGGGCGGGGGAGCGGACATTCAGCAAACTGTAAATAATGCCGACAAGAAGTCCGGCACCCAGAGAAAGGATATACATTTTCATGCGGACCTCATCAGGACAGGCGCAATGCGTGGTGCATTACGCCTGCCGTAAATCAGTTGGAGGTGTTATTTAGCCGGGTTTGGGCCGATACGTTCGCCGTGTTGTACGCGCTCAGGCGCTTTATGAACCATAGTATAGGCATAATCGACGCCCATGCCGTAGGCGCCGGAGTGTTCACGCACGATATCCATAATGCCGTTGTAGGTCTCTTTACGGGCCCAGTCGCGCTGCCACTCAAGAATGACCTGCTGCCAGGTTACCGGTACGATGCCTGCCTGAACCATACGATCGATAGCGTATTTGTGCGCATCAACGGAGGTGCCGCCGGAAGCATCAACCACCATATAGATTTGATAATCCGCGTCTTTGACTGCACACAGGGCAAACGTGGTGTTACAGACTTCCGTCCACAGACCGGAAACAATCACTTTCTTACGACCATTCGCCGCCAGCGCATCACGCACGTTCTGATCGTCCCATGAGTTCATTGAAGTACGTTCCAGGATGTTGTTTTCCGGGAAAACGGCCAGGAGTTCGGGATAGGTGTTACCGGAAAAACTTTCGGTTTCTACGGTCGTGATGGTGGTGGGGATATTAAACAGTTTTGCCGCTTTGGCCAGGCCAACAACGTTGTTTTTCAGTACCTGACGGTCAATAGATTGTACCCCGAAGGCCATCTGGGGTTGCTGGTCGATAAAAATCAGTTGACTGTTCTGCGGGGTGAGGACATCAAGGTAATGAGACATATCACTTTCTCCTGAACTAATATAGTGTAAGCACAACATGATTAGAAATGCGCATTCCCGAAGAGAATAATGCCGTGTTATTCCTTCCTGACGTTCAACATTTTCCCGTCGCACTTATTTCATGTTACGGTATACGTGCTGTCAGCAATGTTCGTTCCTTATCCGCGTACTCTTCCTTTTTATTTGTTATCCATCCGTCATCTGATTAATGACAGGGGAATATCTTTACCATCATTTTGATCTGTCGGTCAGAATGTGACGACAGACTCAGTTTAGAAGTTTTATGGCTAACATCAATGTTCAAAAACATTACTCACTGTCTTTTAAAATGTGACAATCATATTTTTCTCATGTCTTGTTTAAGAATTTTATACAACATGTTTAAGAAAACTTTTGGAAACTTATTATTTATTAAATATTGTTCCTTGTCATGACTCATGGGGTTTACGATTTCACCACCGGTAAACTATTATAGGGACTGTATTCATAACAGGACAATCATACGTCCCGTATCTGGTGACAGTAATGCATTTAGAAGATATTCGAATTTTTGTAACCATCGTAAATATGGGAAGTTTTACAGCAGCAGCCGAACACCTGAGTCTATCCAAACAATTTGTCAGCAGAAGAATGGCCGCGCTGGAGAAAAAAGTTTCAGCTCGATTACTGGTGCGAAATACCCGAAAGTTGTCCGTTACGGATACCGGCCAGGCTTTTTTTCATCATGCCCGGCGCATTCTGGAAGAGGTTCATGAAGCCGAGCAGGTTATCTCCGCCCGGCAGCAAAAACTGGCCGGGTCATTCAGGATTAGCCTGCCGATGACATACGGCATCAGGCGACTTGCCCCCCTGATTGTTGAATTTCAGGCGGCGCATCCAGAACTTACCGTTCATATTGATATGAATGACAGATATGTTGATGTGGTGGGCGAAGGCTACGATATGGTTTTGCGCATCGGGAACCTGATGGACTCTACCTTAATTGCTCGCTGTCTGGGTAAATTACCGATGGTGATTTGCGCCAGCCCGGATTATCTCCGTTTGCACGGTACGCCTCTGGCGCCTTCTGAACTGGCGCAGCATAGCTGCCTTTTGTATGGTCGGGAGGGGCAATTCGGCTGGAAATTGACGGAGGAAAATTCACCGAATACGTATGCCGTCAGAGGCAATCTGAGCAGTAATAACGGGGACGTGATCCGCGAGGCCGCAGAAGCGGGGGCCGGTATTGCGCTTTTGCCGCTTTTTATCGTTGAAGACTCGCTGCAACAAGGCGCTTTAGTGCAGATATTGTCTGATTACTCGCCGCCTCCGCTGACGATCAGCGCGCTGTATCCAAAACATCGCCAGCGCAGCGCAGTGACCCGGATCTTATTGCCATTTCTGGCCGAAAGAATTGCCGGCATCGTCGACCCGATTAAAAAAACATGAGTGATGTAGGGGCTGATGTTGTCAACTAAATCAGGATAGTGAATATGTTATTTGAGTATTGATGGGCTCAGGCAGTGACATAAAATGGCCGTGTCAAGCCGACGCTGATAACTATCATATGATCATCAAAGCGATGTAATCCCTGGTATTCCAGAAGGGATAAGATGTTCGTTGCTCTTTAAAATTATGCTTGCCTGATGTTCAGTTGAAATTAAACGCGTTCTCTTTTTTCTGTCATATCGCGTCTGACTTGTCCTGGCGTTTTCCCAAAGTATTGATGGAATCGTCTTGAAAAGGCTTGCTGACTGGAAAAGCCTACGATAAAGGACACATCCATTATCGGTGTCCTGGTTGTCGATAAAAGTTCAAAGGCCTTATTTAATTTTAACACTGTCACATACTGACCAAGGGTTACGCCGGTATGCGACTTGAATATTCTCTGGAGGTGCCAGGGAGAATATCCTGATCTCGCGGCTATGTCAGTAATTCGTAATGGTTTGTCTGTATTGTTGTGGAGCCATTCAAGTAGAACGTCGAGCACACTTTTGTACATGATAATACATCTGCCATTTTCGGTTATTGATTATGTATCAACGTATCATAATCATAATGCTTATATCGAACTTTATTGTGCAGTTTTTTTGATGATAACCAGCAATAAAATTATGCAGCATCGGCAACCTTGTTGTGTATGTTGGTAGTGTCTTATGAGCGCTTTTATTTTGAGGATTGAATATGAAAAGAATTGGCATCAATGGTTTCGGTCGTATTGGTAGACTGGTATTACGCCGGATTCTGGAAACCGAACTGAATGTGGAAATTGTCGCTATAAACGATCTCACCTCGCCGGATGTTTTGGCTTATTTGCTGAAATATGATTCAAACTATGGTCCCTTTAACGGCACGGTTTCCCATGCTGACGGTTCAATTATCGTCAATGGTAAAGTCATCAAAGTATTTGCTGAGAAAAATGCGGGTGATATCCCCTGGGGTAGCCTGGGTATTGATGTTGTTGTGGAATGTACCGGTTTTTATACCTCAGCAGAAAAAGCGAATGCCCATATTGAAGCCGGAGCGAAAAAAGTGCTTATCTCCGCGCCTGCTGGCGATATGAAGACCATCGTTTATCATGTGAATGATGAAACGCTCACTTCTGCTGATAACATTATTTCCGTTGCGTCCTGTACGACAAACTGTCTGGCGCCGGTGGCAAAAGCCCTGAATGACGCCTTTGGTATTAACGTCGGCACGATGACGACGGTACATGCTTATACCGGCACCCAGGCTCTGGTGGATGGTCCCCGAGGTAAAGACTTCAGGGCTTCTCGTGCTGCGGCGGAAAATATTATCCCGCATACGACAGGGGCGGCCAAAGCGATTGGTCTTGTTATTCCTGAACTTAACGGGAAACTGAAAGGTCATGCCCAGCGTATTCCGGTAAAAACGGGTTCAGTGACGGAGTTAGTGACCGTCCTGAATAAGACCGTCACCGTTGAAGAGGTCAATAACGCGCTGAGAAATGCAACAGTTGATAATGAGTCATTTGGCTATACGGATGAGCCAATTGTATCGTCTGATATTATTGGCATCCATTTTGGTTCCGTTTTTGATGCGACCCAAACGGAAGTAACAGAATTTGACGGCGTGCAACTGGTCAAGACGGTCGCCTGGTATGATAATGAATACGGGTTTGTGACCCAGTTGGTCAGAGTATTGAAGAAGTATATTTCCCTCTGATTTTTGTTGAAAAGAAGCCCCTGCACAAAAATGCGGGGGTTTTTAAATGGTGATATAAATTTAGGTTATGTCGGATTTTTATTGTTGATGTGCGCTGTCGTTCAGGTAATGAAAACGGCAAACATGGCTTCGTACTGCGTAAGAAAAGGAACCGGGCAGGAAAGGAATAGCAGGCATGATAAGCGTGACATATTTTATACCGCTGAGTGGAAGTAATCCGTTTGCTTCAGTAGACTTTTCCTACAGGGTTTGAATAGCGAAACGCGGCAGGTGACGTCATCACCATGTATCGGCCTGCCTGAGGCTGTGGTTTGCAGGGACAATTGTTCAGGATAATGTGACTTTCCGTCAGTCAGGCATTATCTGTTGAGGAGTTATCTGAAAATGAAAGCTGCGGCTGACAATATTCTGTTTCCTGCTCTTGAGCAGACGTTCATGGCGGTTGTCCTCGTCGACGAGTGTAACCGGGTTCTGTTCTTTAACGAAGCCGCAGAGAAATTGTGGGGCTATTCCAGGGATGAAGTGCTTGGCCGGGATATGAATATATTAATTCCCGGGCCTCTGAAGCATGTTCATGGGGATTATGTCCACCATCACCGCGACGGGGGAAATTCCCGGGTTGTCGGGATGAATCGTGAACTTCAACTGGAACGAAAAGACGGCACGCAGGTCTGGACCAGCTTTTCGCTCTCCAAAATAGACGTGGATGGCCGCATCCACTACATGGCCGCCGCCAGAGACGTCAGCAAAGAGGTAGCCAGGCGCGAGCAAAACCGTCTGTTGTTGCTTGCTGTCAATAACACGGACAGAGCCGTGGTTGTTCTGGATGAACAACGCCGTATTGTCCAGACCAACCGTGCGTTCACCAGCATGTTTGGATATGGCGCAGATGAAGCCATGAACCAGGTGTTCCCTGATTTCCTGCTGTCTTCAGGAAACAGCGATGACGCGCTAAAGCGTGTGGAAGAACATCTGCGGGGAAGTCGCTGGTTTCAGGAAGAACTCCTCACCGCGACCAGAAACGGCAGGGAAGTCTGGAGCCGGGTTTCGGTAAACCCTGTCCTCAATGAGCGTGACCACCGCCAGACCCGTAACCTTGTCGTAACCTTCGTTGATATTACAGAAGAACGTAATATTCGTAATCTGGAGCGGGATGTACTGGCCGCGCTGACCAGCCGGATGACTTTCCAGGAAACGGGTGATTACATCTGCCAGCGAATTGGAAATATTGCGCCAGGCGTACTGGTCTCGGTATGCCGGATCGTCGATAACCGGATGCGCCCGTGGGCAGCTCCCGGTTTTCCAAAAGAATATGGTGAATACTGGGATGGCGTGGCCGTCGGTGAAGGCGTGGCAAGCTGCGGTACTTGTGCTGCGCGTGGCGAGCCCGTCATGGTCCAGGATATCAGCACCGATCCTCTATGGGCTCCCTATAAACATCAGATGTTGCCTCATGGTTTTCGGGCATGCTGGGCATACCCTGTAAAACGTCGAGATGGTTCCGTGGCAGGGACGTTTGCTTTTTATTTCAGGACACAGAATGAGCCGGATACGTTTCTGGTTCGCATTGCCGATGCCAGCGTTCATCTTTGCGCTCTGGCGATTGAGCGGGAGGAAGGTCGCCAGCAAATCGATCGACTGGTTCGGTTCGATGCCCTTACGGGGCTGCCCAATCGTCAGTATCTCTATCACCATCTGGATAAACTGCTGTCGGGTAACGAGCCGGAACTCGCCGTGTTTTTCCTCGATATTAACCGTTTTCGTAAGGTGAATGAGTCACTGGGGTATTCCGCTGGCGACCAGGTTATTATCACGCTGGCTAACCGCTTGCAGGAACGGTTCGGGCCGCATCACTTTATCAGCCGGGTGGGTGGCGCGCAGTTTGTCGTGGTGGCGAGCGCCTGTCGTGTTGATGAGGCCTCACACCTGGCTGAGCTTATGCAGCATATCGTTGGCGCTGAAATGAGCGCCGCCGGGCAGACCTTCGAGCTTAAAGCCTGTATTGGGATCAGCCATTCCATTGGCGGCGACAGGGAAACGCTGCTGGCCCACGCCGAGAGCGCGATGGAGCGGGTACGTGAAAGCGGTGGAAGCTATCAGTTTTTTAACCCGGAACTGAATCAGGCCGTCATGCAACGTCTGAAACTGGGCATGGCGCTGCGAAATGCGATTACGGAGGGGCATTTGCGGCTGGAATATCAGCCTCAGATCAGGGCTGCGGACGGGCAGGTATACGGTTTTGAAGCGCTGACCCGATGGCACGATCCGCACGCTGGCGACATCTCTCCAGGGACGTTTATTCCTCTGGCTGAAGAGACGGGAGAGATAGAGCATATCGGCCTCTGGGCGCTGCGTGAAGTCTGCCGACAGCTTTTTGAATGGCGGGAAAAGGGCACGAATGTGTCGGCAGTATCTGTAAACCTGTCTGCCCATAACTTCCGTAAGCCTGATTTACCCCGTTATATCGCCGACCTGCTGAATGAATATCAGCTGCCCGGCAATATCCTGACCATTGAAATTACGGAAAGCGCCATGATGGAACTGACGGACGAGATGCTTGCGCGGGTCAGGGAGATTCGTGCGATGGGCGCGGGGGTCTCAATGGATGATTTCGGCACCGGCTTTTCCAGTCTGGCCAGCCTGGCGTATCTGCCGGTGACGGAGGTCAAAATTGATAAAAGCTTCATTGATCGGTTCGCCCGCGATCGTCGCGTCAATGCGCTGGTCGAAGCGGTTGTCAGTATTGGGCATAACCTCGACCTGATGGTTGTGGCGGAAGGTGTGGAAAATACCCATCAGCATCAGCAACTGAGAAAAATGGGCTGTTCCGTACTTCAGGGATTTCTTTTTTCCCGACCATTGTCGGCGAATACGTTACCGGTATGGCTAGAGGCTTACCGTTCACCCTTGCAGGATGCACAATCATGAAGAAAAAACTGTTACAGATGCTGAATTTGCGTCTGCTTATTATTGCTTTTGCGTTTCTGATGACCCTCCTTACTCTTTTCAATAGTTTCTATTCAGCCTGGCGTGTCCAGAAGCAGGTACTCATTGAGAATGAACTCAGTGAAAACCAGGCATATGCGGAGAGGATTGCTTCCACTATTGATTTGTATCTGGCGGTTTTCATGGAGCGTCTGGAATACAGTGCGAGCGTCATCGGTCAGCATTTCGATGATGAGAGCATCATCGCTGGAGAAATGATGAGGATGCAGCGGCGAGATTTTGGTTTTGATTCCGTTACGCTGGTGGATGAAAAAGGCAAAATTATTGGCGTGCTGCCTGAATCCCTGAACCTGAAGGGGAAAATGCTGACCACGCCAGGCGGCGTCGAGGCTCTCAAAGAAATGCAGCCGACGGTCAGCAGCGCCTACAATTCTCTGTCCGGTAATCTGGTGGTGTATATTTCACATCCCGTCAGGAATGCGCAGGGGAAATACCTCGGTTTTATTGGCGGCGCGATTTATCTGCAAAGAAGCAACGTTCTTTCTGCGCTCATTTCTAATCATTTCCGCAATGATGACAGCTATATTTATGTCGTTGATAAAAATGACCAGCTCTTATATCACCCCGATCCGGCCCGCAGAGGGGAAAAAGAGGAAGGCAATGCAGCAGTGAAAGCCGTGGAGCAAGGGCTGAGCGGTGCGATGGAGGTGACGAACTCCCGTGGCGTGGAAATGCTGGCGGGGTATGCCAGTATAAATACCTCGGGCTGGGGCGTTGTGGCGCAAAAACCAAAAGATAAAACCCTTACTGCGCTTGATGGGCTCATGTGGCAAATGATACGCGGCGTTGTACCGCTGGGTATTGTGGGGTTGTTTATTCTCTGGTGGCTGGGGAATGAAATCGTCAGACCATTGCGTCAACTGGCGGATCACGCCATTTCGATGGACAGCGATGAGTCCGCAGAAAAAGTACGAAACGTTCGATCATGGTATATCGAAGCCTCCCGACTCAGGCGCGCGTTGCTTCAGGGAATGGAATTAATCCGGGAGAAAATGAAATGGCTGAACGATCAGGCCAGCACTGACCCGCTTACCGGCCTGGTCAACCGACGGGCGGCAGAGAAACAGCTGGCTGAATACGAACATCAGCAGCGACAGTTTGCGGTGATTTCTCTGGATATCGATCGCTTCAAAGCCGTCAACGACACGTTTGGTCATGACATTGGTGATGTTACGTTAAAAGCGCTGGCGCAGCTGCTGAAGCGAAGCTGTCGTAAAAATGATACCGCCTGCCGTATGGGAGGAGAGGAGTTTATGATGTTTTTCCCGGAGACGTCGGTAGAGGCTGCGGCGGATATTGCGGAGCGGCTGAGAAAAGAGGTCGCCGCCGCAAAGATAGAGACGGTAGGGCATATCACCATTTCTCTTGGCGTGACGGTGTGGCCGTCGGGCGTTGACTCTGTCTCTCAGGCGCTGAAACGGGCTGATGAATTGATGTACCAGGCGAAACAGGCGGGCAGAAACCAGGTGGTCGCAGGATAAAAAAGCAGGCGAATACCTTATTCGTATTCGCCTGTTATTGAATTATTTGCCCGTGTATTCAAAGACGATAATAGAACCTGGGTTACTCAGATTATGCGTTGGATGGTTGGATTCATCCATCACATTACCAAAGTTATCCGTCGCCACGTAGATTTTACGGGTGTCCGGGCTCACCAGCACCATGCGGTAACGGTTTGCCGTGTGGAAATATTTCGCGACGTCACCCTGGACATCTTTCTTATCGGCATTCAGCAGAACACGGTACAGCGCGCCATTTTTCATGGAGCTGATAATCACCGAGTTTCGCCAGCCTTTAATTACGCCGTTTTCCGGGTAGTATGCCACGCTGGATGGCGCAATTGTCGGCCAGCAGATATATGAAGAATCCGGGCCGCAGCTGGCGTCGTTATAGGTAAAGCCTTCTTTGACCGTAAAGAACGTTTTAATCGGCGCTTTAAAGTCTGCGGCTTTCCACTCTGTTTCTTTCTGGACAGGAACGCCTGCCGGAATATGGTTAGGGTCCCAGGTCAGAGACGGGCAATTCGCCGCTTCAGAGTAGTTGGCATAAACGTAAGCCTGATCGTCCTGGAAACCGGCAACGTGTGGCCAGCCATAGTTGCCGCCGGGTTCGAGGATATTCAGCTCGTCATCGGAGGATGGCCCTTGTTCGGATGCGTAAAGGGTATCGCCAATAAATACCAGTCCCTGAGGGTTACGGTGTCCGTAAGTAAACAGGTGGCTTTTGATCCCTTTAATAACGGGGTTATCATCTGGAATGGAGCCATCGGTATTCAGACGCAGCACTTTACCGGCATAGGCGGCATAGTCTTTATTCTTCAGTTCATCCTCAGTGGGAATACGCTGAGCTTCGATAGGTTTACAGAAATTCGCGCCCTGGTTATGCCCTTGTTCACCGATGGTATAATACAACTTCCCGTCCGGGCCAAAGCGCAGGCGTCCACCGTTATGGTCATTGCCCGCCGGGAATCCAGCCAGGATCTCTTTTTCATTACCCAGCTTCTGGGTTTTTTCGTCATATTCCAGGCGAACGATTTTGGCGTGTTCCTTGTCGCCGTTCATATAGGTATAGGCCGTATAAACATAATTATCGCCACCCGGTTTCATGAAGCTCGGTGACAACGCCAGGCCCAGAACGCCTTCATGCTGCGGCCCGGTATGAACCCCGCTCAGCGTAATGGCGACTTTTTTCTCACCGGTTTTCGGGTTGATACGATCGATAGAAGCGGCTTTACGTTCGGTTACCCATAAATAATCATCCGGCCCCCACACCATATCCCACGGGGCATCAAGCCCGCTAATGAGGACATGCGCGGAAAAAGGTTCTGAGGCTTGTATCTCGGTTTGTTTTGAATTTGCGGCCTGTGATGAGGTTGCGGCATAACTAACGCCAGATATGGCAAGGGCTAACGTAACAGCCTGACTGATGCGCTTTATTTTATTATTCATCATTGTGTTCCTGTATATGATAAATAATTTCGACGGATGTCGAAATTTTCAAAGATGTAACAACTATTGTCCTTGAGAGGTAATTTGTCAAGTTGCGCCAGAAGCCGATAATTTATTAAAAATGAATCTGTTGCGATAAGGTGGAATAAGTCGATTTGTGTGTGTTGGCATTGGAGTGTTGTTTAACGTGTTGTTTGTGCTGAATGTTTTTCTCTGGCAGTTGTTAGAGGTTCATTTGTTGGCTTCTCACAATATCGCGATATGAATTTATTGTCTCATTTTTTGAAATTCACTGTCCGACATGTGTTGTTAATGTTGATTTTCACCCACTGGCTTATGTGGTTGTGTTCTATAATGAGAGTGATGTCCATGAATAGTCTCTATTTTTCAGTGATAACACTTTATTTAAGGATTATCAGGCACATTTCTACCGGAGATGGTATTGTCTGAACGCGGATTTTAATTCTTGTTATTTATTTTTATAAAAGGTAATGTCATGAGATAAGGGACTGTATCTAAATATTCCCCATAAATCTTCTTTTCCTGTTTTGTATTTTGATTACGATATTGTTGATACCTGTGACAAGTAAATGATTACCGGTCATCTTAAGCTGGAGGGCATATTTATATGGCAGAACAACATTCATCAGCATGGTCACCTTTACGTAACCGTGTTTTTTTCATGTTATGGATAGCCACACTCTTTTCCAATATCGGGACCTGGATGAATGATGTTGGCGCCGGTTGGTTGATGACCAATTTAAGCCCGGACCCTGTCATGATTGCCGCTATTCAGGCAATGACCACGCTGCCCGTATTCTTGCTGGCGTTACCGGCGGGGGCCATTGCGGATATTTTCGACAAGAGAAAGTTACTTATTCTTGTTAATATTATGATGCTGTGTGCCGCGTCTCTGCTCGCAATTATCGTCTATTTTAATGTTGTCAGTATCGGATGGTTATTATTCATCACGTTTATTCTCGGATCCGGCGCCGCGTTTTTAGGCCCGGCATGGCAGGCCATTGTACCTGCTATTGTTGAACCTCATGAATTAAAATCCGGGATTGCGTTAAACAGTATGGGTATTAACATCAGCCGGGCGATCGGGCCCGCGCTGGCCGGTATTTTGATTTCACAGGTCGGTCTTTATCTTCCTTTTCTTCTGAATGCGTTGAGTTTTATTGCGATTATTGCTGCGGTATGGTGGTGGAAAGGAGAAGAAAAAACGAACGGGAGTCTTCCGGCTGAATCTGTTGTTGCCGCAATGGTTTCAGGTTTGCGTTATGCCCGTTACAGCCCTGAATTAATGAGAACAATAATAAAGGCTGCCAGCTTCTTTGTTTTTGCCAGCGCGTATTGGGCAATGCTCCCGTTGGTGGTGAGACTCTCACTTCAGGGAGATGCAACATTATATGGCGTGTTAACAACCAGTATCGGGATCGGCGCTGTCTGTGGCGCATTCAGTTTGCCCGCGCTGCGTAAGCGACTCAGTGCCGGCGCTCTTATTACCTCAGGAACATTCGGTACTGCTGCCGTATTGCTGATATTCGCCGGAGCAGCATCTCAATATGCCGCCATTTTCGCCAGTATTGTGGCTGGTTTCAGCTGGATTATTACCTTGTCAACGCTCATGATATCAGCCCAGACAGCGCTCCCGGACTGGGTTCGTGCAAGAGGGCTGGCCTTGTACCTGACCGTATTTTCCGGGTCAATGGCATTCGGTTCTCTGGTCTGGGGACAAATTGCCTCGCATACGTCAGTAACCACAGCATTACTTTCTGCCGCAATCGGTATTGTCGTTGTCTGGTTATGCGTATTAAAGGTAAAAATTGACCATGACAATATTAACTTGCAGCATTCAGACCACTTTAGCCTTGCTGAGGACGGTCTTAATGATATTACCGGCCATACCGGCCCGATGCTGGTGTCTGTTTATTATCATGTCGATGCTGAAAAGAATGGCCAATTTATCAGTTTGATGAAAAAGTTAAAAAATATCCGGTTAAGGGATGGCGGTTACGCCTGGGGACTGTTTGTGGTTCCTGAGAAATCCAATGAATTTATTGAAACATTCATGGTGTCGTCATTGGCTGAACATCTGCGCCAGCACGACAGAGCGACTGTCGATGACAGACAAATACAGCAGCAGCTGGATGACGTCATTCTGAATAAAAAAGCAACACACTATTTTTCTGCGAGTGTAGCGGAATCCTTTGTCATACAAGAGGAATAAAAATAAGCGTTCAGCTTATACCGTCTGGTGAATAATAGAACGTTGTGGGGCGGCAGGACTGAATCACGCATCATCCTGTCTGCCGCGTGGCAATGTAGAAATGCAAAATCACAAGACGATGGCTGATTGTGGTGGTTTTACTGAACCCGGCAGACGTCAGGAGAGGTATGTATGGTGTCCCCTGCAGGAATCGAACCTGCAACTAGCCCTTAGGAGGGGCTCGTTATATCCATTTAACTAAGGAGACGAGGCGGCACGAGTATAGCGTTTTTTACCCTGCACAGTAAGTATATCGCCGCCTGACTGCTCAAACAGTCGCCATTCAGGACTGTTTTTTCTGCTTTTCCGCCTTCTTTCCGGCATGCAGCCTGGCCTCTTCTTTGCTTCTGGCGCTCATATCATTACGGATCTGCGCATGGCTCATAAGCGCGAAGATGAATGTACCGCCGCAGATATTCCCCGCCAGCGTGGGCAAAGCAAAGGGCCAGAAAAAGTCGCTCCAGTGCAGCGTGCCGTTAAACACCAGATAGAGGATTTCAACCGAACCCACGACGATATGAGTCGTGTCAGCGAGGGCGATAAGCCAGGTCATCAGAATGATCACCACGATTTTTGCGGCGCCGGCAGCAGGAAACATCCATACCATTGTGGCAATGATCCAGCCGGAAATAATGGCATTGGCAAACATCTCGCCAGGGCTGTTTTTCATCACATCCATGCCGATTTTGACAAACGCATCGCGCGTTTCTTCGTCAAATATAGGCATATATTCAAAAGCCCATGCGGCGATGCCAGTACCGACCACGTTGCCCAGCAACACCACGCTCCAGAGCCGCATCAGCAGACCTGCGTTGCCCATCGTCGGGTTTTGCATCACCGGCAGAACGGCGGTGACGGTATTTTCAGTAAACAACTGCTGGCGCGCCATGATGACGATGATAAAACCAAAGGTATAACCCAGATTCTCAAGTAAAAAACTGCCGGGGACGCCGTCCAGCTGTACGTGAAAAATACCTTTCGCCAGTAGCGAGGCGCCCATTGAGAGCCCTGCGGCAATGGCTGACCACAGCAGCGCCATAGCGTCACGCTCCAGCTCTTTTTCGCCGTCCTGGCGGATATGTTCGTGAATCGCCATCGCGCGTGAGGGGAGGCGATCCTCGTCGACCTCTATCTTTTTCCCGCGTTGTTTTTCTTCGCTTTCGACTTCGAGTTCGTCACTGTGTTGATCAATTTTCTCTTCGCTGAATTTATCCATTGTGAGACCTCGTGATGAACACATCTGTCTAAAGCGTAGTGGCTTTTATCCGACTGAAGGCAGGGCAAACTCTGAAATCGCAAAAAAGGCGACGCGCGTTTTTACCCGCCCGGTTAGAATGAAACCCGCCATGAGCCAGAGTTACAGGCTATGATCAAATCAACAAGAATCAGTATATAGACATCATTTGACGTGCTGTTACAATCGCTCACACCTAAACAGGCGGATACGGTCTCGTTCCGTCATGGATGGCAATCAGCGATAGCCATAATCAACAGGGAGACATTTATGAAGCTTCGCCTGTCGGCGCTTGCGCTGGGGAGCACACTGCTGGTGGGATGTGCAAGCTCCGGTACAGAACAGCAGGGGCGTTCAGATCCGCTCGAAGGATTTAACCGCACCATGTACAACTTCAACTTTAACGTGTTGGACCCGTATGTCGTTCGACCGGTCGCTGTCGCCTGGCGTGATTATGTTCCGCAGCCTGCCAGAAATGGTTTGAGTAATTTTACCAGCAACCTCGAAGAGCCTGCGATTATGGTGAACTATTTCCTACAGGGCGATCCCTATCAGGGCATGGTGCACTTCACCCGCTTCTTCCTGAATAGTATTTTGGGGATGGGGGGCTTTATTGATGTTGCGGGGATGGCGAATCCAAAACTACAGCGTGTTGAACCGCACCGTTTCGGCAGTACGTTAGGCCATTACGGCGTGGGGTATGGCCCCTACGTGCAACTTCCGTTCTATGGCAGCTTCACGCTGCGTGAAGATGGCGGTGATATGGCCGATACCCTTTATCCGGTACTTTCCTGGCTCACCTGGCCGATGTCTATTGGTAAATGGACCATTGAAGGAATTGAAACCCGCGCGCAACTGCTGGATTCCGATGGTCTGCTGCGTCAGTCTTCCGACCCGTATATTCTGGTGCGTGAAGCATACTTCCAGCGTCATGACTTCATCGCTAACGGCGGGAAGCTTAAACCGCAGGAAAACCCGAATGCCCAGGCGATTCAGGACGATCTCAAAGAGATTGATTCTGAATAACCACACGAGGCCAATAAAAAAGGTGAGTCAAAAGACTCACCTTTTTTTACGTCTGATGAAAATCAGAACGCGTAGTTAAAGTTCGTACCGAACAGCCAGGCTTTACCGTCAGACTTGAAGGAGTAAGCAGCCGGGCCTTCCCCTTCGGTGAATTTCACGTTCTGGCCGTGCATATAGGATGCGCCAACGTCAATAGAAGCATCTTCATTGAAGGCGTAAGTTGCACCCGCGCTCAGCCACAGACGGTCCTGATCGGGAATAGAAATGGAGCGTTTGTTTGCCGGAACCGGGCTATCGTCATACGCGATACCGGTACGGAAAGTCCAGTTCTTATCGTAGTAGTAGGTCGTACCCAACGCGATACGGTACGCATCCTTAAAGCTTTCATCTTTATAGAAGAGCGTCTGGCCGTCGTCGCCTTTGGCTTTTAACTCCTGGAACTGGCTCCAGCTGGTATAAGTCAGGCTATAGTGGATAGCCCATTGCGGCGCGACGCGGTTATAACCGGAGATTTCCCACATTTCAGGCAGGTTCAGGGTTAAGGAACCATTCTGTGTTGCGCCGCCAGTGCCGTATGGCAGGCTTGAAAGCCCCATGCTGGCGAAAATATTGTTCAGATTTGGGTTAATGGAGCTTTTGTAATCGCCTTCGAAGTCGATTTTTACTTCAGAGCGGTAGGTCAGGCCCCAACGGTTATCTTTGTCGAGTTCATACAGGATGCCTGCGTTCCAGCCGAATCCCCACTCATCACCCTTCAGGTGGGCGATCTGGGAGTCAGGGGAGTTAATGCCATCCGTCCACTGAGAGGGTACGCCTTGTCCAACCAGCTGTTGTGAAAGCACCGGACCGAGGGAACCCGCGTAGCGCTCAATTTTAGCCTTCGCGTAAACCGCATCAAAACCAACCCCGAAGCTCCAGCTATTATTCAGGCGATAGGCACCGCTGAGGTTCAGGTTCACCGTTTGCAGGTCTGTTTTACCGCCAT
The DNA here is from genome assembly GCF_005406305.1 of Citrobacter sp. TBCP-5362. Taxonomy (NCBI): domain Bacteria; kingdom Pseudomonadati; phylum Pseudomonadota; class Gammaproteobacteria; order Enterobacterales; family Enterobacteriaceae; genus Citrobacter; species Citrobacter sp. TBCP-5362. Next base: position 1,393,468 of record NZ_CP040234.1, read on the forward strand.
AGATACCGGCTGAATAGTCTTTATTGAATTCGGTGGCGAGGCCATAGTTGGAGGTAATGGATGCCCCCCAACCGAACTGATCGTTGATCGGCGCAACGAAGTGCAGGTTAGGAACCCACGCTGTTGGCGCAATATTATTCGCGTTGGCATTTTGCCCGGTTAAGTTAGAGCGGCCGGTCACATTGACATCTGGATCGATATACACTGCACCCGCAGAGAAGGTGGGGCGATCGAACATCATAATTAACGCCGGGTTGCGGCTAACGTTACCGGCATCATCTGCGATAGCGCCTTCACCCGAATAAGCCCGGCCAAGGCCAGAGGAAGAAAATTCGTTTAACTGAAAGCCTGCAGACCAGGCCTGTGTGGAGACGATTGCCACTGCGACTGCGAGAGCAGACTTTGTAAACAGGGTTTTCTGGCTCATGACCATAACCTCATCGATTTATTTTTATACAAACTATGTTACATGCCGTAACAGGAGCGCGAAGTGTAGGGTCTGAGGTACGACAGAGAAATCAGACCAGTGGCGTGAGTATAGGTCTGACCAGCTGGAATGTTGCAAGTATGTTTATAATATTTTTCAATTGTGATCGTAGAAACGCGATCCAGCTGGCAAATTTGAGGCCTGGCGCACTCACTCGATTGGGCGATTTTTGTTTTAGATCATTTTTAAGTGTGATTTCGGTCACTTATCCCATTTTGCGTCATTAACGACTGGAGAGCCTTTTTCCACGAGCGTAAAATATCCTCAATATTTATCTGGCACCTTGAGTGCAAATACAGAGGAAATCTACAATGAGTAAATGCAGTGCTGATGAAACCCCGGTTTGCTGCTGTATGGATGTTGGCACCATTATGGACAACTCCGATTGCACCGCGTCCTACAGCCGTGTGTTTGAAAACCGCGCGCAGGCCGAAGAAACGCTGGCGGCTCTGACAGAAAAAGCGCGTGGCGTGGAGTCTGAACCTTGCCAGATTACATCCACCTTTACCGAAGAAGCTGAAGGCGTGCGTCTGGACATCGACTTTGTCTTCGCCTGCGAAGCTGAAACGCTGATCTTCCAGCTGGGTCTGCGTTAATCCCCTTCTTTGAATGCCCCTGTCAAATTCTGGCAGGGGCATTTTCGTAACCCTCTGTTACTATCCTCTGTGTCTTAGCTCTCACTTTCTGGCGTCTCCGCTTGGCGAAATGTAAAAAATTGGTTAAGACTGTGATCAGGTCAGACCACTTATTTTATTTTTTTACAGGGGAATGTTATGAGTCAGGCTTTACCACTGGTTACCCGCCAGGGCGATCGTATCGCCATTGTAAGCGGATTACGTACGCCGTTTGCTCGTCAGGCCACCGCTTTTCATGGCATTCCTGCTGTTGAGCTGGGAAAAATGGTGGTTGGGGAATTGCTGGCGCGCAGTGAAATACCTGCCGAGGTTATTGAGCAACTGGTTTTTGGCCAGGTGGTGCAAATGCCTGAAGCTCCCAACATCGCCCGGGAAATTGTGCTGGGTACGGGGATGAATGTTCACACCGATGCCTACAGCGTAAGCCGGGCGTGCGCGACCAGTTTTCAGGCGGTAGCGAATGTTGTGGAAAGCCTGATGGCAGGGACGATTCGCGCGGGGATTGCTGGCGGCGCGGACTCCTCTTCCGTGTTACCCATTGGCGTCAGCAAAAAGCTGGCGCGTATACTGGTGGACGTCAATAAAGCCCGCACGACCGGGCAAAAACTCAAACTCTTTTCCCGCCTGCGTCTGCGAGACCTGATGCCTGTTCCGCCCGCGGTCGCTGAATATTCCACCGGGCTGCGGATGGGCGATACGGCCGAGCAAATGGCGAAAACCTATGGCATTACGCGTGAGCAGCAGGATGCGCTGGCGCATCGTTCTCATCAACGAGCCGCGCAGGCCTGGGCCGAAGGTAAACTGGCGGATGAGGTGATGACGACATATGCGCCGCCGTATAAAGAGCCTTTCTCTGAAGACAATAATATTCGTGGCAACTCTACTCTGGCTGATTATGCGAAGCTGCGCCCCGCGTTTGATCGACAACACGGGACGGTCACGGCGGCGAACAGTACACCGCTGACGGATGGCGCGGCAGCCGTCATCCTGATGACGGAGTCTCGCGCTAAAGAACTTGGCCTGGCGCCGTTGGGCTATCTGCGTAGCTATGCGTTTACCGCAATTGACGTCTGGCAGGACATGCTGCTGGGCCCGGCCTGGTCGACGCCGCTGGCGCTGGAGCGGGCCGGATTAACGCTGGCCGATCTCTCGTTAATTGATATGCATGAAGCCTTTGCCGCCCAGACGCTGGCTAACATTCAGCTGCTTGGCAGCGAGCGTTTTGCCCGCGACGTGCTGGGCAGGGCGCATGCGACCGGGGAAGTGGATGACAGTAAGTTTAACGTCCTCGGCGGGTCGATTGCCTATGGACATCCGTTTGCCGCAACGGGGGCGCGGATGATCACGCAAACCCTGCATGAGCTACGCCGTCGGGGAGGCGGTTTTGGCCTGGTGACCGCGTGTGCTGCGGGGGGTTTAGGGGCGGCAATGGTTCTGGAGGCGGAATAATGGACATGACATCGGCTTTCACGCTTAACGTGCGTCTGGATAACGTCGCGGTCGTCTCTATTGATGTCCCCGGTGAGAAAATGAATACCCTGAAGGCGGAGTTCGCGACGCAGGTTCGCGCCATCCTGAAACAGATTCGGGAAAACAAGGCGCTGCGCGGTGTGGTTTTTATTTCTGCGAAGCCGGATAACTTTATCGCGGGGGCGGATATCAACATGATCGGCAACTGCAAAAGCGCGCAGGAAGCTGAAACGCTGGCGCGTCAGGGCCAGCAGATAATGGCTGAAATTCAGGCGCTGTCTGTTCCGGTTATCGCCGCCATTCACGGCGCGTGTCTCGGCGGTGGGCTGGAGATGGCGCTGGCTTGCCATCGGCGCATTTGTACTGATGATGCGAAAACCGTGCTGGGTCTGCCGGAAGTGCAACTGGGGCTGCTGCCAGGGTCTGGCGGTACGCAGCGATTACCGCGCCTGGTTGGGGTGAGTACGGCGCTGGACATGATCCTGACCGGTAAGCAGTTACGGCCAAAACAAGCGCTCAGGGTTGGTCTGGTGGACGAAGTCGTGCCGCATGCCATCTTGCTTGAGGCTGCCGTGGAACTGGCGATTAAAGGGCGTTCCGCTCAGCGGAATTTACCGGTGCGTGAACGTATTCTGGCCGGGCCGCTTGGGCGCACGCTGCTGTTTCGCATGGTCAGTAAAAAAACCGGGCAGAAAACGCAGGGTAATTACCCGGCGACAGAGCGAATCCTTGAGGTGATTGAAACCGGGCTGGCGCAGGGAAGCAGCAGCGGATACGACGCGGAAGCGCGGGCGTTTGGCGACCTGGCGATGACGCCGCAGTCGCAGGCGTTGCGGAATATCTTTTTTGCCAGCACCGAAGTGAAAAAAGATCCGGGGAGCGATGCGCAGCCTGGCCCGTTAGCCAGCGTAGGCGTGCTGGGCGGAGGTCTGATGGGCGGCGGTATTGCTTACGTGACGGCCTGTAAAGGCGGCTTGCCGGTTCGCATCAAAGATATTAATGCCAAAGGCATCAACCACGCGCTGAAGTACAGCTGGGATCAGCTTGAAACCAAAGTTCGCCGCCGCCATATCAAAGCGGGCGAACGCGACAAACAGCTGGCGCTAATCTCCGGCTCAACGGATTACCGTGGCTTCTCGCATCGGGATCTGGTTATTGAAGCGGTGTTTGAAGATCTGGCGTTAAAACAGCAGATGGTGGCGGAAGTCGAGCAAAACTGCGCTCCTCACACCATTTTTGCCTCCAACACCTCATCTTTACCCATCGGCGACATCGCGGCTAACGCGGCCAGGCCTGAGCAGGTGATTGGTTTGCACTTCTTTAGCCCGGTAGAAAAAATGCCGTTGGTGGAGGTCATTCCTCATGCGACAACCTCCGCGCAGACGATCGCCACGACCGTTAAGCTGGCGAAAAAACAGGGCAAAACGCCGATTGTGGTCAGCGATAAAGCCGGGTTCTACGTTAATCGTATTCTTGCCCCGTATATCAACGAAGCAATACGGTTGCTGACCGAAGGCGAACGCGTTGAAGCGATCGACGCCGCACTGGTCAAGTTTGGTTTTCCGGTCGGGCCAATCCAACTTTTGGATGAGGTTGGCATCGATACAGGCACTAAAATTATACCTGTACTGGAGGCCGCTTACGGCGAACGTTTTAGCGCGCCTGCAAACGTTGTTGCCTCAATTTTGAATGACGATCGCAAAGGCAGAAAAAATGGCCGCGGTTTCTATCTTTATGGCGTGAAAGGGCGTAAAAGCAAAAAACAGGTCGACCCTGCAATTTATAGGCTTATTGGTACGCAAGGGCAGAGCCGACTTTCTGCGCAGCAAATGGCTGAGCGGTGCGTGATGTTAATGCTCAATGAAGCGGTGCGCTGCTTTGATGAGAAGGTGATCCGCAGCGCGCGTGATGGCGACATCGGCGCGGTATTTGGTATTGGTTTTCCGCCGTTTCTTGGCGGCCCGTTCCGTTATATGGACACTCTCGGCGCGGGTGAAGTGGTTGCGGTTCTGCAACGACTGGCTACGCAGTATGGCGACCGGTTTACCCCGTGTGAGCGCTTATTGCGGATGGCTGAACGCGGTGAACGTTTCTGGAACAGTGGGGAAACAGACCTGAAGGAATAAGGTCATATCAGGACGAGACCGCACCGAATGACTGTGTGGTGGTCAATTTGTAAACAAAGATTGACTATACTTACGCCATTGAGGTAAAAAACAGCGTTTCATTCGGTGAATGGATAAGGCACAATGCCGGCCACCGCATTTTTATCATACCCGTCAGGGTTTTTGCTAAGAATGTGGGTGATTCTGGTTAACAAAAGCGGTGCAATATGCAAGTTTTTATCATGCGTCACGGCGACGCGGCCCTCGATGCCGCCAGTGATTCGGTTCGTCCCTTAACCTCGTGTGGTTGTGACGAATCCCGCCTTATGGCGAACTGGCTGAAAGGTCAAAAAGTGGATATCGAACGTGTTCTGGTGAGCCCGTTTCTACGAGCCGAACAAACGTTGGATGTGGTAGGGGAGTGTATGAACCTGCCTGGCAATGTGGACGTTTTGCCGGAGCTTACTCCTTGCGGCGATGTCGGTATGGTCAGCGCCTGGTTACAGACGCTGGCGAATGAAGGCGTCGCATCGGTGTTAGTGATCTCTCACCTGCCTTTGGTGGGATATCTGGTGTCTGAACTCTGTCCTGGCGAGACGCCGCCAATGTTCACCACATCTGCGATTGCCAGCGTAACGCTTGATGAAAGCGGCAAAGGGATTTTCAACTGGCAGATGAGCCCGTGTAATCTGAAAATGGCAAAAGCGATTTAACGTTATTATCGTCGGTTGGATACCGTGCCTGATGGCGCTTCGCTTATCAGGCCTACATCCTGCACTGACTCCGCAGGCCGGATAAGGCGCCTGATGGCGCTTCGCTTATCAGGCCTACAGTCTGCACTGAACCCGCAGGCCGGATAAGGCGCCTGATAGCGCTTCGCTTATCAGGCCTACAGCCTGCACTGATCCCGTAGGCCGGATAAGGCGCTTGCGCCGCCATCCGGCAATCGGCATTGTCAGGGAAGCTCCGGCGGCAACCACTCTTCTACTTCAATCAATACCAACAGCGCAGCGTCCCCGCCGTACTCTTTTGGCGCCTGATGGAAGGCCATAACGTGCGGATGTTGCGCCAGCCATAACGGCGTTTGTTGCTTAAGAATATGCTTTCCGTGGCCGTGCATCACACAGGCGCAAAAGACATGCTCGCGGCGACAGGCGGCAATCAGCGCCCCCAGCTCTTGTTTGGCCTGCTGTTGCGTCAGACCGTGCAAATCCAGGAACAACTCCGGCGAATAGTCGCCTCGACGCATTTTCTTCAGCTCGAAATGGCTGACGTCGGCACGTACATATTTCACCGGGCCGTCGGTATTCAATAACGGTTGAAATTCATCGGAGAAATAGTGGCTGGCATCAGCCTGCTCCTGTATCAGACGCTTGACCGGGACTTCTGTGATTTTTTTACGTTGCGGCCGGTGGACAATGGTGTCCTGCTTAATCTGGCGGGTGCCGGTCATTAACTGCCGGAACAACGCCTGGTCCTCCTCGCTGAGCGATGTTTTCTTTTTCATTCGAACGTCTCATCTTTTATTTTGCGTTAGTTTACCCGACTCAGGGGACATTCGTTCAGCCAAAACGCAATTTTCACGCTCTGGCGCCGCGTGAGTGCTGATTTATCGCCGTCTTCGTGGCAAACTAGCCGCCGAATTTAATGCGAGCATGCCCTGGAGGAATACGTGGATAAAATTTTCGTCGATGAAGCAGTGAGTGAGCTGCATACCATTCAGGACATGTTGCGCTGGGCGGTAAGCCGGTTTAGCGCGGCGAATATCTGGTATGGTCACGGCACGGACAACCCGTGGGATGAGGCCGTACAGCTGGTACTGCCGTCACTTTATCTGCCGCTGGATATTCCAGAAGACATGCGCACCGCGCGCCTGACGTCCAGCGAACGTCACCGCATTGTTGAACGGGTCATTCGCCGTGTCAACGAGCGTATTCCGGTGGCCTACCTGACCAATAAAGCCTGGTTCTGCGGCCATGAATTCTATGTTGATGAACGCGTATTAGTGCCGCGTTCGCCGATTGGCGAGCTGATCAATAACCGCTTCGCGGGGCTTATCAGCGAGCAGCCGCACCACATTCTGGATATGTGTACTGGCAGCGGATGTATCGCTATCGCCTGTGCTTATGCTTTCCCGGAGGCGGAAGTGGATGCCGTTGATATCTCCAGCGACGCGTTAGCCGTAACCGAACACAACATTGAAGAGCACGGTCTGCTCAACCATGTCACGCCGATTCGCTCCGATCTGTTCCGCGATCTGCCGAAAGTGCAGTATGACCTGATTGTGACGAACCCGCCGTACGTTGATGCGGAAGATATGTCCGATCTGCCGAATGAATATCGTCATGAACCTGAACTGGGCCTGGCGTCCGGCACTGACGGTTTAAAACTGACCCGCCGTATTCTGGGCAACGCGCCGGACTACTTGTCCGATGACGGTATTCTGATTTGTGAAGTCGGAAACAGCATGGTACATCTGATAGAACAATATCCCGATGTACCGTTTACCTGGCTGGAGTTCGATAACGGCGGCGACGGCGTCTTTATGCTGACGAAAGCGCAGCTCATTGCGGCTCGCGAGCATTTCAGCATCTATAAAGATTAATCAACGGTCAACAACACAACAACGATAACGGAGCCGTGATGGCAGGAAATACACTTGGACAACTCTTTCGCGTAACGACTTTTGGTGAATCACACGGGCTGGCGCTCGGTTGTATCGTTGATGGCGTTCCGCCGGGCATTCCGCTAACGGAAGCCGACCTGCAACACGATCTCGACAGACGCCGTCCGGGAACCTCGCGTTACACGACCCAGCGTCGTGAACCGGACCAGGTGAAAATTCTCTCCGGCGTCTTTGAAGGCGTGACGACGGGCACCAGCATTGGCCTGTTGATTGAAAATACCGATCAGCGTTCACAGGATTACAGCGCCATTAAGGACGTTTTCCGTCCGGGCCATGCCGACTATACCTACGAGCAGAAATACGGTCTGCGCGATTACCGTGGCGGTGGTCGTTCTTCAGCCCGTGAAACGGCGATGCGCGTCGCGGCTGGCGCGATTGCTAAAAAATATCTGGCGGAGAAACACGGCATCGTCATTCAGGGGTGTCTGACCCAGATGGGCGATATTCCGCTTGAAATCAAAGACTGGCAGCAGGTCGAACAAAACCCGTTTTTCTGTCCTGATCCAGATAAAATTGACGCGCTGGATGAACTGATGCGCGCCCTGAAGAAAGAGGGCGATTCGATTGGGGCAAAAGTGACCGTCGTGGCAAACGGCGTTCCGGCAGGGCTTGGCGAACCGGTCTTTGACCGTCTGGATGCGGACATCGCTCATGCGCTGATGAGCATCAACGCGGTAAAAGGCGTGGAGATTGGCGATGGGTTTGATGTGGTCGCGTTGCGAGGCAGCCAGAATCGCGATGAAATTACCAAAGAGGGCTTCCTGAGCAACCATGCGGGCGGTATTCTCGGCGGTATCAGTAGCGGGCAACAAATTGTTGCACATATGGCGCTGAAACCCACTTCCAGTATTACGGTGCCGGGACGTACGATTAACCGCTTTGGTGAAGAAGTCGAGATGATCACCAAAGGGCGTCACGATCCGTGCGTTGGGATCCGCGCCGTGCCGATCGCTGAGGCCATGCTGGCGATCGTGCTGATGGATCACCTTCTGCGTCAGCGCGCGCAAAATGCGGATGTAAAGACTGATATTCCACGCTGGTAATCAATGAAAAAAACGGCACTCGCGTTGCTGGCTCTTCTGGTCAGCAGCGCCAGCCTGGCGGCGACGCCCTGGCAGAAAATTACGCATCCTGTTCCCGGAAGTGCGCAATCCATCGGCGGCTTTTCGAATGGCTGCATTGTTGGGGCAGACACGCTTCCCGTGCAGTCCGAACACTATCAGGTGATGCGTACCGATCAGCGCCGCTATTTTGGTCATCCCGATCTCGTGATGTTTATTCAACGACTGAGCACTCAGGTCAGCAACCTTGGATTTGGAACGGTGTTGATCGGCGATATGGGGATGCCTGCGGGAGGGCGGTTCAACGGCGGACATGCCAGCCACCAGACCGGGCTCGATGTCGATATTTTTCTGCAACTGCCGAAAACACGCTGGACGCAGGCGCAGCTACTGCGACCTCAGGCAATTGACCTGGTCTCCCGCGACGGCAAACATGTGGTGCCTTCGCTGTGGAAGCCGGAAATTTCCAGCCTGATCAAACTGGCGGCGGAAGATAACGACGTCACGCGTATTTTTGTTAATCCTGCCATTAAACAGCAGTTATGCCTGGATGCCGGAACCGACCGTGACTGGTTGCGTAAAGTGCGACCCTGGTTCCAGCATCGTGCGCATATGCATGTACGATTACGTTGCCCTGCCGACAGCCTGGAGTGCGAAGATCAGCCTTTGCCTCCGCCTGGCGATGGATGCGGCGCAGAACTACAAAGTTGGTTTGAACCTCCTGAACCTGGAACAACAAAGCCTGAGAAGAAGACACCGCCACCGTTGCCGCCTTCCTGCCAGGCGCTACTGGATGAGCATGTACTCTAATGGACAATTTTTTAAATCTGTTTATGGTGTCCCCGCTGTTATTGATTGTTCTTTTTTTCGTGGCAATGCTGGCTGGATTTATTGATTCGCTGGCGGGGGGAGGCGGCTTATTAACGATCCCTGCATTAATGGCGGCAGGCATGTCGCCAGCACAGGCGCTGGCGACCAATAAATTGCAGGCCTGCGGCGGCTCACTCTCCGCGTCAATCTATTTCATTCGTCGCAAAGTGGTCAATCTTGCCGATCAGAAACTCAATATTCTGATGACGTTCATTGGCTCAATGAGCGGCGCGTTACTGGTGCAATATGTCCAGGCGAGCATTTTGCGGCAGATTTTACCGGTGCTGGTTATTTGTATTGGCCTTTACTTCCTGTTGATGCCGAAACTCGGCGAAGAGGATCGTCAGCGTCGGCTTTATGGCCTGCCTTTCGCGCTGGTCGCCGGGGGCTGCGTCGGATTCTACGATGGCTTCTTCGGCCCGGCTGCCGGATCGTTTTACGCGCTGGCGTTTGTGACGCTGTGCGGGTACAACCTGGCGAAATCCACCGCCCATGCCAAAGTGTTGAATGCCACCTCGAATATTGGCGGCCTGTTGCTGTTTGCCATTGGCGGTAAAGTCATTTGGGCGACAGGTTTCGTGATGCTGATTGGCCAGTTTCTGGGCGCTCGTATGGGCTCGCGACTGGTGTTAAGCAAAGGACAGAAGCTCATTCGCCCGATGATTGTCATCGTCTCTGCGGTGATGAGCGCCAAACTACTTTATGATAACCACGGACAGGAGATTCTCCACTTGCTGGGGATGAACTAATGAACAGTACGCATCATTACCAACAGCTAATTGATATTTTTAACGGCTGCTTTGCCGACGATTTTAATACACGTCTGATTAAAGGCGATGACGAACCGGTCTATCTTCCTGCTGATGCGGACGTGCCGTACCACCGGATTGTTTTTGCGCACGGCTTTTACGCCAGCGCGCTGCATGAGATTTCGCACTGGTGTATTGCCGGAAAGGCGCGTCGCGAGCTGGTGGATTTTGGTTACTGGTATTGCCCGGATGGGCGTGATGCGCAAACCCAAAGCCAGTTTGAAGACGTGGAAGTGAAACCGCAGGCCTTTGACTGGTTGTTTTGCGTGGCGGCGGGTTATCCGTTTAACGTCAGTTGCGACAACCTGGAAGGGGACTTCGAACCGGATCGCGTGGTATTTCAGCGCCGGGTTCATGCCCAGGTGATGGAGTACCTGGAAAAAGGCATTCCTGAACGCCCGGCCCGGTTTATTAAAGCGTTACAGAATTATTATCACACGCCTGACATTACGGCGGAACAGTTCCCGTGGCCGGAAGCGCTCAACTGAGGCCGACGCCACGTTTACAATGAGGAAAGAAGATGATCGCGGAGTTTGAATCACGCATTCTGGCATTAATTGACGATATGGTAGAGCACGCAAGCGATGACGAGCTGTTTGCCAGCGGATATCTGCGTGGCCACCTGACGTTAGCAGTTGCAGAACTGGAAGGCGGTGATGACCATTCCGCAGAAGCGGTGTATGCCAACGTCACCAGCAGCCTGGAAAAAGCGATTGGCGCAGGCGAGTTGTCGCCGCGTGACCAGGCGTTAGTGAAAGAGATGTGGGATAACCTGTTCCAGAAGGCCATTAACGCGTAGGCCGGACGCGTCGCCATCCGGCATTTTCACCTTGCCGGGTGGCGTTAACGTTCATCCAACGGATGGACTTATTTCACCGCTTTTCCCTTCAATAACTTCCGTACCCACAGACGATTCGGGTTTAACGCCGCCAGCGTGTCAGCATCCATCGGAATGGGCTCTTCACTCATTTGCGCCGCGAGAATTTCCGCGCAGAGCGGGGCTGAACACAACCCGCGCGATCCGAGCGCTCCCAGCATAAACAAATCAGGATAAACCGGCGCGCGTTCGGCGGTGTCTTTCTGTCTGGCAAGGGCGGCGTATTGTGCGAGCGTTGCATCATAGTCCGGCACATTTCCGACCATCGGCAGATGATCGCGCGTGGCGCAGCGTACGCCACAGCGCGCCGCTTTTTCGCTGATATCAACCTCTTTTGCCCATGCGGCATCCGGGAAGCAATCGATCAAGCGCTGGCGATTCTGCTGCTGATCGTCTTCACGATAGGCAGTTTCCTCACTGTCACGATGGTAACTGGCGCCAATGCAGTGCTGATGAGTGGCAGGGTTTTGCGGCGTGAGGTATCCGTCGTAGCACAGCACCTGGCGTAATGCGGAAAGCGCAGGCGTTGTCGGGATATGACTCACCTGACCAGCCACCGAATAGACCGGTAACGGACGCGTCTGGTCAACGTGGTTAATCTGATGCCCGTTTGCCAGCACGACCACCTCATGTTCAACTGCCTTACCCTCTGCAAATTGCAACTGCCAGCCTGTGGCCTGGCGCGAAAGGGCGGTGAGCGTGTGTGTATAATGCCTCCGCAGCCCTTGTGTGGCAGCCAGCGCCAGCAGCGCAGCGGTTAATTGTGCGGGGCACAGCCAGCCGCCAGCCGGATACGTTATTCCGCGACAGTGTGTCGCCACGCCTGTTTCCTGCTGCGCCTGGTCTGGATCTACAGCCACTGCGAGCGCATCGGGCAACGCCAGCGACAGCATCTGATCGATTTTATGCTGGCTCTTTTCGTCCCAGCCCAGTTGCGTGACGCCGCACCAGTCATGGTCGAAAGTCACCGGCAGCGCGTCATACAGACGCCGCGCGAACGTAAACGCGCTCGGGAAAAAGAGGTTAATCGCCGCATCGTGTTTGCTGAGCAGGGGATAAAGCGCCCCCTGGCGATTGCCGGATGCGCCTTGCGCGGGCTGCTCATCTGAACAATAGAGCGTTACCTGCCAGCCGCGGCGCAGAAGCGCCAGCGACAGCAGCGCGCTGGCGATGCCGCCGCCGATGATTGCGACGTCTCGTTTGGCGCTGCCGCTGCGGGTGAACCACGGCGTCGGAGAGGGGAACGTCAGCGCGTGCGCCATGACGCCGCAAAGCATTTCACGCTTGCGGCCAAAACCTTTGCGTTTTTGCATCGTGAACCCTGCCTCCTGCAACCCTCGGCGCACGAATCCCGCAGAGGTAAACGTCGCCAGCGTTCCGCCAGGGCGAGCCAGTCGCGCCATGGTGGAAAACAGATTCTGCGTCCACATGTCAGGGTTTTTCGCGGGGGCAAAACCATCCAGAAACCAGGCGTCCACTTTCTGGTTCAGAGATTCATCCAGTTTCCCCGTCAGCTCATTAATATCGCCGAACCAGAGATCCAGCGTCACACGACCGTCATCAAGAATCAGACGATGGCACCCGGCCAGCGGCAGCGGCCACTGCGCGTGTAGCTGCTGTGCCCAGGGGGCAAGCTCTGGCCAGTGTTGATGGGCTAAAGCGAGGTCGGCCTGCGTCAGGGGAAATTTTTCAAAACTGATAAAATGTAATCTTTGTAGCGTAGCCTCAGGGTGAGCGTCGCGAAACTGCGAGAACGCCTGCCAGAGCGTCAGGAAGTTAAGGCCAGTGCCGAAACCGCTCTCTGCCACCACGAATAATGGGCGAGGGTGCAGAGGAAAACGCTCCTCAAGCTGATTGCCGCCGAGAAAAACATAACGCGTCTCTTCCAGCCCATTATCATTGGAAAAGTAGACGTCATCGAAATCTCGGGAAACAGGTGTACCCTCAGCGTTGAATTCAAGGTTGGCAGGTTGTATAGCGTATTGTTTCACGTAAGTTACTCGTCTGACAGGCAGTGTCACGATCTTAGCGATGTGCGCCCGGAGGCGCAAATTTCCATATTAATTGGCTGATCGGACTTGTTCGGCGTACAAGTGTACGCTATTGTGCGAGTCGAATCTTAAAATAGTGCGACTTACAGAGGTATTGAATGAAACGTGCAGTGATTACTGGCCTGGGCATCGTTTCCAGCATCGGTAATAACCAGCAGGAAGTCCTGGCATCTCTGCGTGAAGGACGTTCAGGGATCACTTTCTCTCAGGAGCTGAAGGACTCCGGCATGCGTAGCCATGTTTGGGGTAACGTCAAACTGGATACCACTGGCCTCATTGACCGCAAAGTAGTGCGCTTTATGAGCGACGCATCCATCTATGCTTACCTTTCTATGGAGCAGGCGATTGCTGATGCGGGTCTCTCTGTAGAAACTTACCAGAATAACCCGCGCGTTGGCCTGATTGCAGGTTCCGGCGGCGGCTCCCCGAAATTCCAGGTCTTTGGCGCAGATGCCATGCGTAGCCCGCGTGGTCTGAAAGCCGTTGGCCCGTATGTAGTGACCAAAGCGATGGCCTCCGGCGTTTCTGCCTGCCTCGCTACGCCGTTTAAAATCCACGGCGTGAACTACTCCATCAGCTCTGCTTGCGCGACCTCTGCGCACTGCATCGGCAACGCGGTTGAACAGATTCAACTGGGCAAACAGGACATCGTCTTTGCCGGCGGCGGCGAAGAGCTGTGCTGGGAAATGGCGTGTGAATTCGACGCGATGGGCGCACTGTCCACCAAATACAACGACGATCCGTCTAAAGCTTCCCGTACCTATGATGCGAACCGTGATGGTTTCGTTATCGCGGGCGGCGGCGGTATGGTTGTGGTTGAAGAACTGGAACATGCTCTGGCGCGCGGCGCGCACATCTATGCGGAAATCGTCGGTTACGGCGCAACGTCCGATGGCGCTGACATGGTTGCACCGTCAGGCGAAGGCGCAGTGCGCTGCATGCAGATGGCGATGCACGGCGTTGACTCTCCGATTGACTACCTGAACTCCCACGGTACGTCTACGCCGGTAGGCGACGTGAAAGAACTGGGCGCAATTCGTGAAGTCTTTGGCGATAAGAGCCCGGCTATCTCCGCGACCAAAGCGATGACCGGTCACTCTCTGGGTGCGGCTGGCGTGCAGGAAGCTATCTATTCGCTGCTGATGCTGGAACACGGCTTTATCGCGCCGAGCATCAACATTGAAGAGATGGACGAGCAAGCGGCAGGTCTGAACATCGTAACCGAAGCCACCGATCGCGAACTGACGACCGTTATGTCCAACAGCTTCGGCTTTGGCGGCACCAACGCGACGCTGGTTATGCGTAAGCTGAAAGCGTAAATCTGAAGGCGTTGGGCGAATAAGGCGTTTACGCCGCTATCCGACATCAACGTTTGCCTGATGGCGCTTCGCTTATCAGGCCTACAGGGGAGCCGATAATGGCTCCCTTTTTTATTGCTTGTTTTCGTATTCCTGCGCGACTTTTGCCGACCACGCCCTGGCGCGGGCAATAGCGCCTGCATCGTAGATCGGGTGTTCAAACTGGTGGGTAAGATCGCGTACCCGATAAATTTTCCATTGGCCATTTTCCCGGCGAGTGTACACCATTAAATGGATAAGGCGGGTATCGGAATCGCCAAGCCATACATCCACTTTTTCACCTCCCAAAAAAGCACTGGCTGTTCCTGCGTGGAATTTAGCGATCCATTCCGGCGCGTAGTCCTGCACGTACATAAAGTAGTCTGACGCCACGATTTCCTGCTCATAATAATCGTCAATTTTCTTTAATCTGCGAATAATTTCAGTTGAAACATATTTTTCATAAATAGGATTGGTGTAATTGATAAGGCTCTTATCGTTATCGCTGGCGTATATTGCCATGTACTGGGGGTAGAATTGACTCACCATGTTACGACTACTTGTATCATTGTGAACATTACATGCGGATAACAGTAAAAGGATTAATGGGAGAATAAATCGCATTAGTTCCTCCTGTATATCGTATATTGTGGTTTTGCTGCTCTGTAACCAGGACCTGCCCACATATCACGTTGTTTGAAATCGGAATACCAGTCTTGTCCATCAAATATAGCCATATGACCGCTTGGGTTTCCTCCCTCATACGGTTGCAAAATGACAACATCACCTGCTCGCGGGGACTCATAAGGAGAGACGGGTCTGAAACCCGAGTTCATTAAAAGAGAACCATAATCTTTGGCGTGCCCAGTGTTCCCTATATCTATGCCTCCAGCACGGATTGCCTTTCGTGTATATTCAGCACATTTTTTGATTGAGTGTGTATGAGCGTGATGCTTTGCATAGTTTGTTGCTGTTCTTATATCCCAGACCATATTATATCCTTTGGATGTTATTACGTGATCCGTTAATTAATTATCACTGTAATAATGGGGTATATAGGTAATATGTGCTATAAAAAAGAATTATAAATAATTTGATTGTATTTAATATGCCAAATAATATTGACCTGAAAAATATTTCTGGATTTATAGTGTTTTATTCTTCTGAACGCTGATGTGGTTCCTCATGACCAGAAATGTAGCGCGAAGGCCAAATCACATCTGGTGTGGTCTCCAGCGCCACCGCAATGATCAGCTCTGCTCTGGGCCAATGGCGGGTAAATACATTGCGTAACGAGTCGGGAGATAATCCAGCTGCTCGTGAAAGATCTCTGAGCGTAATTCCTCTTTTTTCCAGTGCACTTTTAATATCTGCACGATGCCAGTCTTGGCTTTTGTGTTCCATTCTGTAATCCTAAGAAGATGTGTTATCGGCGCCGATATTTTTCAGGTTATAAATTAGCGCGACAAAAAGAACGTTACTTTCTTTTTCATTATAAGAATATTGCCAGAATAAACCTGAAATTTCGCGCAAAAGAAAAAATATTTTTATTTCATCAGGGAAAAGGAAAGAGACTGATGGCAAAAGAGTGGTTCACGGTTAAGGAGTGTCTTGCATTACCGGGGTTTCCAGGAAGTGTGCCTGCGGTTCGTGAACGTTTGAATAAGTACAGTGAGGGGAAAGAGAGTGTCAAACGTAAGCGTGCTAAATCGAAAGCTGAGGAGTACCATATTTCTGTTTTTCCTCTCTACCTCCGTCCTTATTTGAACGAAAATGAGGCAGTGCTAACGCTGGAGAATGCCTTCGACCAGGAAGTGGAACCCAAAGAGATCTGGGATATGATATTCAGGCTACTGACGCCGGGGCAACGTGTACAGGTGACCGGGCTGTTCAGGACAAAGGGAATCGATGCCGTCTTTCCCTTTCTGTTCGATGACAAGTCTTCGTTTTGATACAACTTCCTGAGATTTCAAGGTTGACAAGTTTAGCGGCTCACAGGCAGACTTCACGCTCAACATTATCCCCATGATAATGCGTAAGCGTTTAACGTTATCCAACGCACCTTAATCCTGATGGTCAGGTGGAGGGGGCGTGGCATTTCCTCGCCTTACTCTGCATTCTGGAGTAACGCATGACAGCTGTATCCCAAAAAGAAAAAACACCTTCTGCGAATTTTTCGCTTTTTCGTATCGCTTTTGCGGTTTTTCTGACCTATATGACGGTCGGTTTACCGTTACCTGTAATCCCTCTTTTTGTTCATCATGAGCTGGGCTATGGCAACACGATGGTCGGCATCGCGGTGGGCATTCAATTCCTTGCAACGGTATTGACCCGTGGTTACGCCGGGCGACTGGCCGATCAATATGGCGCTAAACGTTCCGCGCTACAGGGGATGTTGGCCTGCGCGCTGGCGGGGGGCGCGTGGCTGTTGGCGGCGTTGTTACCTGTTTCTGTACCTGTAAAATTCGCGTTGCTGATCGTCGGGCGACTGATCCTGGGTTTTGGCGAAAGCCAGCTACTGACCGGAACCCTGACCTGGGGGATGGGGCTGGTAGGGCCTTCGCGCTCCGGTAAAGTGATGTCGTGGAATGGCATGGCGATTTACGGCGCGCTGGCTGCCGGTGCGCCGCTTGGTTTACTGATTCACAGCCATTACGGTTTTGCGGCGCTGGCAGGAACGACAATGGCGCTGCCGCTGCTGGCCTGGGCATTTAATGGCACCGTGCGTAAAGTACCTGCGCACGCGGGCGAACGTCCGTCGCTGTGGAGCGTCGTCGGCCTCATCTGGAAGCCGGGCCTGGGGCTGGCGCTACAGGGGGTTGGTTTCGCCGTTATCGGCACCTTTATTTCACTCTATTTCGCCAGTAAAGGCTGGGCGATGGCCGGTTTTACGTTGACCGCGTTTGGCGGCGCTTTCGTGCTGATGCGCGTGCTGTTTGGCTGGATGCCGGATCGCTTTGGCGGTGTGAAGGTGGCGGTTGCGTCCCTGTTGGTCGAAACGGCAGGGCTGGTGCTGCTTTGGCTGGCGCCTGTGGCCTGGATTGCGCTATTGGGCGCGGCGTTAACCGGGGCAGGGTGCTCGCTCATCTTCCCGGCGCTGGGTGTTGAAGTGGTGAAGCGCGTACCTTCTCAGGTACGCGGTACGGCACTTGGCGGCTATGCCGCGTTTCAGGACATCTCCTACGGCATTACCGGTCCGCTGGCCGGGCTGTTAGCCACCTCGTGCGGCTACTCTTCCGTGTTCCTCGCCGGGGCGATCTCTGCCGTCGTGGGGATTGTGGTGGCGCTGCTGTCGTTTCGCCGGGGTTAAGACACCAGCCAGAACAGAATGAAGGCAACCGCCAGTGCGATAAAGATCAGCCCCGGTCGCGCCGTTACGGATTTGATGGTTTCAATCATCGGGGCGAACGGGCTGTATATCGGCTGAATGTGATGCGGCTCGGTTAACTCTCTTTCGCGCGCAACGCGGCGCAGGAAGACCTGGTTCAGCAGATCCTGAACCTGAGCGGTTGTCAGAATTGTATGCGGCAACGCCTGATATGTCTGCTGGGCGTAATCTCTTAACGCCGTGAATTCATTCGGCTCCAGCGGCAGTTTTAGCGCCGCCTGTAGCGTCTGTAGGGTAGGCGCGCTCTGGTTGCTGAGGGTCTGGCGCGCTTGCAGCCAGGTGACCAGGTGCGTGAACTGTTTTGCAGGGATCAGCTCGCCGCTTTTCACACCGGAAAGTTCCAGCATGGACTGCCAGATAAGTTTGCCCGATTCGCCCGTCGCGGCGGCCAGCTTCGTCACCAGTTGGTTGAGCGTATTATGCTCGGCAGGCAATAACGGTCTGTCGGTTGCCGGACGTTGTTGAGGCTGAGGAATGGAAAGTTGCCCCTGTTGCAGTAGCGTCAGCACATTCTTTAACTGCTCGGGCGTTAACTGGCTGAGCGCCGTCTGACCATACTGTTGGCGAATAAAATCACTGACGGCCTGGCGATTGTTCCCCTGGCTCAATAATTCCGTCAACTGCGAGAGCACCTGACGATTCGCGTGGTTCTGCTGAGCGACGCTCAGGCGTTGCGTGAGATTTTGTTCTGCGGCGGGGAAGTGACGCGACAGCAACGGCGTGTCGCTTTTTACGCCCAGATCGTGTTTCATTCCGGCCCAGACTTCCGCGCTTTGCTGTTGCGTCAGTGAAATCAGACGCGTAATCAGGCGTTCCAGCACCGTGCGCTGCTGGGTGGATAGCGGCTGTTCTCCGGCAACGGAAGGCGCAGTCTGACCTTCACCGGGAGGGCGTGCGGGAGTACCGGAAATGGGTTGCATCATCACTTATCCTTAAACCATAAATCTTAGCAAAGTATGCCTGGCGGCCAGATTATGGCACACTTGCCCGGTTAACTCTCGTTCTCAAACAGGTACGCAGACGTGAAAATCCTCGTTGATGAAAATATGCCTTATGCCCGCGAATTATTTAGCCGTCTGGGCGAGGTCAAAGCGGTTCCCGGTCGCCCCATTCCCGTTGCAGAACTTGATGATGCGGATGCGTTAATGGTGCGTTCAGTCACCAAAGTGAATGAAGCGCTGCTTGGGGGGAAATCCATCAAATTTGTCGGTACCGCAACCGCCGGGACCGATCATGTGGATGAGGCGTGGCTTAAGCAGTCTGGCGTGGGGTTTTCAGCGGCGCCTGGCTGCAATGCTATCGCTGTTGTTGAATATGTTTTTTCCGCTTTACTGATGCTGGCGGAGCGTGACGGTTTTGCTTTAAGCGACCGCACCGTGGGGATTGTCGGCGTAGGTAATGTTGGCGCTCGCTTGCAGGCGAGGCTGGAAGCGTTGGGCATTCGCACTTTGCTGTGCGATCCGCCGCGTGCGGACCGGGGCGATGAAGGTGATTTCCGCTCGCTGGATGAGCTGGTCCAGGAAGCGGATATTCTGACGTTCCACACGCCGTTGTATAAAGAGGGGCCTTACAAGACGCTGCACCTGGCGGATGAGGCGCTGATCGGGCGGCTGAAGCCGGGGACGATTCTGATTAACGCCTGTCGCGGCCCGGTGGTGGATAACACCGCGCTGCTGGCGCGCCTGAATGCCGGGCAGTCGCTGAGCGTGGTGCTTGATGTCTGGGAAGGGGAGCCCGATCTCAACGTGGCGCTGCTGGAAAAAATTGATATCGGCACATCGCACATTGCCGGTTATACCCTGGAAGGGAAGGCGCGCGGCACCACGCAGGTCTTTGAAGCCTATAGTACGTTTATCGGACGGGCGCAAAAAGTGGCGCTGGATACGCTGCTACCCGCGCCGGAGTTTGGGCGTATTACGCTGCATGGCCCGCTGGATCAGCCGACACTGAAAAGGCTGGCGCATTTGGTGTATGATGTGCGCCGCGATGATGCGCCACTGCGTAAAGTCGCCGGAATTCCGGGCGAGTTTGATAAGCTGCGTAAGAATTACCTTGAGCGCCGTGAATGGTCTTCCTTGTACGTGATGTGCGACGATGCCAGTGCCGCCACGCTGCTGCATAAGCTCGGTTTCAACGCCGTTCATCATCCGGCCCATTAACATTCTTTTTGTCGCTCCCTGCATAGCGCGGGGAGCTTTGCTATTTCTGGAGTAAACCACCATGTCTGAAGGCTGGAACATTGCCATCCTGGGCGCAACAGGCGCCGTAGGCGAAGCCCTGCTCGAAACGCTGGCTGAACGTCAGTTCCCGGTCGGTGAGATTTATGCGCTGGCGCGTAATGAAAGTGCGGGCGAACATCTGCGCTATAGCGGCAAGTCGGTCATTGTGCAGGATGTCGCTGATTTTGACTGGACGCAGGCGCAGCTGGCGTTTTTTGTCGCTGGCGCTGAAGCCTCTGCCGCATGGGTTGAGGAAGCCACCAATGCGGGCTGTCTGGTGATCGACAGCAGCGGCCTGTTTGCCCTGGAACCGGATGTGCCATTAGTGGTGCCGGAAGTGAACCCGTCTGTGCTGGCCGATTACCGCAACCGCAATGTGATCGCCGTAGCCAACAGCCTGACCAGCCAGTTGCTGGCCTCGCTGAAGCCGCTGATTGATGAAGGCGGTCTGTCGCGCATTAGCGTCA
Source organism: Citrobacter sp. TBCP-5362 (assembly GCF_005406305.1). Taxonomy (NCBI): domain Bacteria; kingdom Pseudomonadati; phylum Pseudomonadota; class Gammaproteobacteria; order Enterobacterales; family Enterobacteriaceae; genus Citrobacter; species Citrobacter sp. TBCP-5362. The sequence continues at coordinate 1,413,930 of NZ_CP040234.1, forward strand.
CCAGCCTGCTTTCCGCTTCGGCACACGGGAAAAAAGCGGTGGATGCGCTGGCCGGTCAGAGCGCGAAACTGCTCAACGGTATCCCTATCGACGAAGATGATTTCTTTGGTCGCCAACTGGCGTTTAACATGCTGCCGCTCCTGCCGGACAGTGAAGGCAGCGTGCGCGAAGAGCGCCGTATCGTTGATGAAGTGCGTAAGATTTTGCAGGACGACGGGCTGATGATTTCCGCCAGTTGCATTCAGTCGCCAGTATTTTATGGCCATGCGCAAATGGTCAGTTTTGAAGCGCTGCGCCCGCTGGCGGCGGAAGAGGCGCGCGATGCCTTTTCTCGCGGCGAAGATATTGTGCTGTCTGAAGAGACTGACTTCCCGACTCAGGTGGGCGATGCGTCTGGCAATCCGCAGCTTTCTGTCGGCTGTGTGCGTAACGACTATGGCATGCCGGAGCAGGTTCAGTTCTGGTCGGTGGCCGATAACGTTCGCTTTGGCGGCGCGCTGATGGCGGTCAAAACCGCGGAAAAACTGGTGCAGGAGTACCTGTACTGATGTCAGCAGTGGAACAACCGCCAGTTTATAAAATTGCGCTGGGCATTGAGTACGACGGCAGCAAATATTATGGCTGGCAACGCCAGAACGAAGTGCGCAGCGTTCAGGAAAAGCTGGAAAAGGCGCTTTCTCAGGTTGCCAACGAACCTGTTAACGTGTTTTGCGCCGGGCGGACAGATGCTGGCGTACACGGAACGGGGCAGGTGGTGCATTTTGAAACCACCGCGTTGCGTAAAGACGCGGCATGGACGCTGGGTGTAAATGCGAATTTACCTGGTGACATCGCGGTTCGTTGGGTTAAAGCTGTACCTGAGGATTTTCACGCCCGGTTTAGCGCAACGGCTCGCCGTTATCGCTACATCATCTACAATCATCGGTTGCGCCCGGCGATTTTAGGTCATGGGGTTACGCACTTTTATGAGCCGCTGGACGCGGAACGTATGCACCGGGCGGCGCAGTGTCTGATTGGTGAAAATGATTTTACCTCGTTTCGCGCGGTACAGTGCCAGTCGCGTACGCCGTGGCGAAACGTGATGCACATTAACGTGACGCGTCACGGTGCATATGTGGTGGTCGATATCAAAGCCAATGCCTTTGTACATCATATGGTCAGGAATATTGTCGGTAGCCTGATGGAAGTAGGCGCCCACAACCAGCCGGAGAGCTGGATAGCAGAGTTGCTGGCGGCTAAGGACAGGCGGCTTTCAGCAGCAACGGCGAAAGCGGAAGGGTTGTATCTGGTTGCGGTTGATTACCCGGAACGGTTTGACCTTCCCAAAACGCCACTGGGCCCGCTGTTTCTGGCGGACTAATTTGAGTCGTATAAGGCATCAATATGGACCTGATTTATTTTCTGATTGATTTTATCCTGCACATTGACGTGCACCTGGCGGAGCTGGTCGCGGAATACGGCGTCTGGGTATATGCCATTCTGTTCCTGATCCTGTTTTGTGAAACCGGACTGGTGGTGACGCCGTTTCTGCCGGGGGATTCGTTGCTGTTTGTGGCGGGCGCGTTGGCGTCGCTGGAAACCAACGATCTCAACGTACATATTATGGTGATGTTAATGCTGATCGCCGCGATTGTCGGCGACGCGGTGAACTACACGATCGGCAGATTGTTTGGCGAACGGTTATTCAGTAACCCGAATTCAAAAATTTTCCGTCGCAGTTACCTTGATAAGACGCACCAGTTTTATGAGAAGCATGGCGGGAAAACCATTATTCTGGCCCGTTTTGTCCCGATTGTCAGAACCTTTGCGCCGTTTGTTGCGGGTATGGGACATATGTCTTATCGCCATTTTGCCGCGTATAACGTCATTGGCGCGCTTTTATGGGTGCTGCTCTTCACATATGCGGGGTATTTCTTCGGTACGATCCCTATGATTCAGGATAACCTTAAGTTACTGATCGTAGGGATTATTGTGGTGTCGATATTGCCAGGCGTGGTTGAAATCATTCGCCATAAGCGCGCTGCGTCGCGTGCCGCAAAATAGAAAGTAACTCAGCGGTTCGACCACTTTTTTATCCAAAGTTTCGGGCTGTTATGTTTTAATGTGCAACATTCATAGTCTGTTGGGGGCAAAAATGGCATTATGCGCTCCTGATAACAAAGCTGACGACTAAGGTTCAGGCAGAAAGGTCACTAATGAGCTGGATTGAACGAATTAAAAGCAACATTACTCCCACCCGCAAGGCAAGCATTCCTGAAGGGGTGTGGACCAAGTGTGATAGCTGCGGTCAGGTTTTATACCGTGCTGAGCTGGAACGTAATCTTGAGGTCTGTCCGAAGTGTGACCATCATATGCGCATGTCGGCGCGCAATCGCCTGCATAGCCTGTTAGATGAAGGAAGCCTTGTGGAACTGGGCAGCGAACTTGAGCCGAAAGATGTGCTGAAGTTCCGCGACTCCAAGAAGTATAAAGATCGTCTGGCTTCCGCGCAGAAGGAAACCGGTGAGAAAGACGCGCTGGTGGTGATGAAAGGTACGCTCCACGATATGCCGATTGTCGCGGCGGCGTTTGAGTTCTCCTTTATGGGCGGTTCTATGGGGTCTGTGGTCGGCGCGCGTTTTGTCCGTGCCGTTGAGCAGGCGCTGGAAGATAACTGCCCGCTGATCTGCTTCTCCGCTTCCGGCGGCGCGCGTATGCAGGAAGCGCTGATGTCGCTGATGCAGATGGCGAAAACCTCCGCTGCGCTGGCGAAAATGCAAGAGCGTGGTCTGCCGTATATCTCCGTGTTGACCGATCCGACAATGGGCGGCGTTTCCGCAAGTTTTGCGATGCTCGGCGATCTCAACATTGCAGAACCGAAAGCGTTAATTGGTTTTGCGGGCCCGCGTGTTATTGAACAAACCGTACGTGAGAAACTGCCGCCGGGATTCCAGCGCAGTGAGTTTCTGATTGAAAAAGGCGCTATCGATATGATCGTCCGCCGCCCGGAAATGCGCCTGAAACTGGCAAGCGTTCTGGCGAAGCTGATGAATCTTCCGGCGCCGAACCCGGATGCGCCGCGCGAAGGCGAGGTGGTGCCGCCGGTACCCGATCAGGAACCCGAGGCCTGATAATTTACTCTATGGATTTCGAGTTGCAGGAAGGCGGCAAGAGAGCGAATCCCGATGAGCTTGCACAGGCAAGTGATTCGGGTGAGCGAGAGCAGCCAACACACCTGCAGCTTGAAAGACGACGAGTACAAAAGGGCAGGGCCAGCTGGCGCTGCCTTTTGCTTTTCTCAACGTAATAAATTTACAGGCAACATGGACAATAAACGCATTCCCCAAGCCGCGTCGCCCCTGGCAGCGTGGCTTTCTTATCTGGAAAACCTGCACAGTAAAACTATCGATTTGGGTCTGGAACGCGTAAGCCGGGTTGCGGCGCGTCTGGGCGTGCTGAAACCCGCGCCGTTTGTCTTTACGGTGGCGGGCACTAACGGTAAAGGAACGACCTGCCGCACGCTGGAGTCTGTGCTGACGGCGGCGGGCTATAAAGTGGGCGTCTACAGTTCTCCGCATCTGGTGCGCTATACCGAACGCGTTCGCGTGCAGGGGAACGAGTTGCCGGAGTCTGCTCATACCGCCTCGTTCGCCGAGATTGAGGCCGCGCGCGAAGACATTTCTCTGACCTACTTTGAATACGGCACGCTGTCGGCGCTGTGGCTGTTTAAGCAGGCTCAGCTTGACGTGGTGATTCTGGAAGTCGGGCTGGGCGGACGTCTGGACGCGACCAATATTGTTGATGCGGATGTTGCGGTAGTGACCAGCATTGCGTTGGATCATACCGACTGGCTGGGGCCGGATCGCGAAAGTATCGGGCGTGAGAAGGCGGGGATCTTCCGGGCGGAAAAACCGGCTATCGTCGGCGAGCCGGAAATGCCGTATACCATCGCCGATGTGGCGCAGGAAACCGGGGCGCAGTTACAGCGTCGCGGCGTGGACTGGCATTATGATGTGACGGGCGACGGCTGGTCGTTTACGGACGGCGAAGGTACGCTGGCGAATCTTCCGCTGCCGCAGGTGCCTCAGCCTAACGCCGCCACCGCGCTGGCGGCACTGCGCGCCAGCGGGCTGAACATCAGCGAGCAGGCGATTCGTGACGGTATTGCCCGGGCGATTTTGCCCGGTCGTTTCCAGATAGTGAGCGAATCGCCACGGGTGATTCTGGATGTCGCACATAATCCCCATGCTGCGGAATATCTGACAGAACGCCTGAAAATGTTGCCGAAAAACGGGCGTATACTTGCCGTTATCGGTATGCTACATGATAAAGATATCGCAGGGACGTTAGCCTGGCTGAAAAGCGTGGTCGACGACTGGTATTGCGCGCCGCTGGAAGGGCCGCGCGGCGCGACGGCGGAGCAATTGCTGGAACATCTGGGCAAAGGTACTGTCTATGACAGTGTCGCGCTGGCGTGGCATGCAGCGCTGGCAGAGGCGAAACCAGAAGATACCGTGCTGGTGTGTGGATCATTTCACACGGTTGCACATGTCATGGAAGTGATGGACGCGGGGAGAAGCGGTGGCGAGTAAGTTTCAGAATCGTTTAGTTGGCACAATCGTGCTGGTCGCTCTCGGGGTGATTGTGCTTCCCGGGCTGCTCGACGGGCAGAAAAAACACTATCAGGATGAGTTTGCGGCGATCCCGCTGGTGCCAAAGCCTGGCGATCGCGATGAGCCTGATATGATGCCAGCCGCAACACAGGCGTTGCCGACCCAGCCGCCTGAAGGCGCTGCTGAGGAGGTGCGTGCCGGAGATGCGGCAGCGCCGTCTCTGGACCCTTCCCGTTTTGCTGCGGAAAACAACGCCAGTTTCGATCCTGTCCCCGCACCTGTTGAGCCGCCGAAACCGAAACCGGTTGAAAAGCCGAAACCACAGCCGAAGCCGCAGCAACCGGTAGCGGCAACGCCGACACCGGCGCCTGAGCCGAAACCTGCTGCTGAAGAAAAACCCGCGCCAACGGGTAAAGCGTACGTTGTGCAGTTGGGGGCGTTGAAAAATGCCGATAAGGTCAATGAGATAGTGGGTAAACTTCGTGGCGCGGGCTTCCGGGTATATACTTCTCCGTCAACGCCGGTACAGGGTAAAATAACCCGTATCCTCGTCGGGCCTGACGCCTCAAGAGACAAGCTGAAAAATTCTCTTGGCGAGTTACAGCAGATCTCCGGTTTGAGTGGTGTGGTGATGGGTTACAGCCCGAACTAAGCCACCGCTGCCTGATGGCGACGCTGCGCGTCTTATCAGGCCTACGGTGTACTGTTTTCCAGGCCGGATAAGGTGCTTGCACCGCCATCCGGCAATGCCCGAAGAGGCAAAAAGTTTGATGGCGTTGAATATTTTTTCAGCGCCATTTTTATTTACGCACGGGAAGGAAATCCCTACGCAAACGTTTTCTTTTTCTGTTAGAATGCGCCCCGAACAGGACGACAGGGCGTAAAATCGTGGGACACATATGGTCTGGATTGATTACGCCATTATCGCGGTGATTGGTTTTTCCTGTCTGGTTAGCCTGATCCGTGGCTTTGTTCGTGAAGCGTTATCGTTGGTGACATGGGGTTGTGCTTTCTTTGTCGCCAGCCATTACTACACTTACCTGTCTGTCTGGTTTACGGGCTTTGAAGACGAACTGGTTCGAAATGGGATTGCTATCGCGATACTGTTTATCGCGACGCTTATCGTCGGCGCTATCGTGAACTTTGTGATAGGTCAGCTGGTGGAGAAAACCGGCCTGTCGGGTACTGACAGGGTGTTGGGGATCTGTTTTGGCGCGCTGCGAGGAGCGTTAATCGTCGCCGCCATTCTGTTCTTTCTCGATACGTTTACCGGCCTGTCGAAAAGCGAAGACTGGAGCAAGTCGCAGCTTATCCCGCAGTTCAGTTTCATCATCAGATGGTTCTTTGACTATCTGCAAAGCTCGTCAAGTTTCTTGCCCAGAACGTAACGGTTCTGAGATGTGGCTTAACGAGGAAAAGACGTATGTGCGGTATTGTCGGTATCGCCGGTGTTATGCCGGTAAACCAGTCGATTTATGACGCGTTAACGGTGCTCCAGCATCGTGGTCAGGATGCCGCTGGCATCATCACCATTGATGCCAACAACTGCTTCCGCTTGCGTAAGGCAAACGGACTGGTGAGCGATGTTTTTGAAGCTCGCCATATGCAGCGTATGCAGGGCAATATGGGCATCGGGCATGTGCGTTACCCAACGGCTGGCAGCTCCAGCGCCTCCGAAGCTCAACCTTTTTACGTCAACTCGCCGTATGGCATCACGCTTGCTCATAACGGCAACCTGACCAACGCGCATGAGCTGCGTAAAAAGCTGTTTGAAGAAAAACGTCGTCACATCAACACCACGTCAGATTCTGAAATCCTGCTCAATATTTTTGCCAGCGAGCTGGATAACTTCCGTCATTACCCGCTGGAAGCCGATAACATCTTTGCCGCCATTGCCGCGACCAACCGCCAGATTCGCGGCGCGTATGCCTGTGTGGCGATGATTATCGGGCACGGTATGGTGGCTTTCCGCGATCCGAACGGCATCCGCCCGCTGGTGCTGGGCAAGCGCGACATTGGCGATGGCCGCACTGAATATATGGTTGCGTCCGAAAGCGTGGCGCTTGATACGCTGGGCTTCGAATTCTTGCGCGATGTGGCGCCGGGCGAAGCGGTGTACATCACCGAAAAAGGCCAGTTGTTTACCCGCCAGTGCGCGGATAACCCGGTCAGCAATCCGTGCCTGTTCGAATACGTCTACTTTGCGCGCCCGGACTCGTTCATCGATAAAATTTCCGTCTACAGCGCCCGCGTGAATATGGGGACGAAGTTGGGCGAAAAAATTGCCCGTGAATGGGAAGATCTGGATATCGACGTGGTGATCCCGATTCCAGAAACCTCCTGCGATATCGCGCTGGAAATCGCCCGCATTCTGGGTAAACCGTACCGCCAGGGCTTTGTGAAAAACCGCTACGTTGGCCGGACGTTTATCATGCCGGGCCAGCAGTTGCGCCGTAAGTCCGTGCGTCGCAAGCTGAACGCCAACCGCGCTGAATTCCGCGATAAGAACGTCCTGCTGGTGGATGACTCCATCGTGCGCGGCACCACCTCTGAACAGATTATTGAGATGGCCCGTGAAGCCGGCGCGAAGAAGGTCTATCTGGCTTCTGCGGCGCCGGAAATTCGCTTCCCGAACGTTTACGGTATCGATATGCCAACGGCAAATGAGCTGATTGCTCACGGTCGTGAAGTGGATGAAATTCGCCAGATCATCGGCGCTGATGGGCTTATCTTCCAGGATCTGGACGATCTGATTGAAGCTGTTCGCGCTGAGAACCCGGATATTCAGCAGTTTGAATGTTCGGTCTTTAACGGCGTGTATGTCACGAAAGACGTTGACCAGCAGTATCTCGATTATCTGGATTCCCTGCGTAATGACGACGTCAAAGCGATGCAGCGTCAGAACGAAGTGGAAAACCTGGAAATGCATAACGAAGGTTAATCTCTCCTCCCGGCAAGGGCGCGCAATCCGTGCCCTTGCTTGCAACGCCCCGTAAAATCCTGCAAAGTCAGCCCAGACGCAAGAAAGGGCAAAAATCATGAAACGACTCATTGTAGGGATTAGCGGCGCCAGCGGCGCGATTTATGGCGTGCGCTTGTTGCAGGTTCTGCGTGACGTGGCGGATGTGGAGACCCACCTGGTGATGAGTCCGGCTGCGCGTCAGACGCTTGCGCTGGAAACCGAATTTTCCTTGCGGGAGGTGCAGGCTCTGGCCGATGTCACCCATGATGCGCGCGATATTGCCGCCAGTATCTCTTCTGGTTCCTTTCAGACGGCGGGGATGGTGATTTTACCGTGCTCGATCAAAACGCTCTCCGGTATTGTACACAGCTATACTGACGGACTTCTCACCCGTGCGGCGGATGTTGTCCTGAAAGAGCGCCGCCCGCTGGTGTTGTGCGTGCGGGAAACGCCGCTGCATTTAGGACACCTGCGCCTCATGACTCAGGCGGCTGAAATTGGCGCCGTTATTATGCCACCGGTTCCCGCGTTTTATCATTGCCCGCAAACGCTGGATGATGTGATTAATCAGACGGTTAATCGAGTTCTGGATCAGTTTGATATCACGTTGCCGCACGATCTTTTCACCCGTTGGCAGGGCGCATAACGCTGCCCGTTCACAGTGCGTTTTTGCACAAATTGCCCTGTTTCAGGGCAATTTTGTAACCGCGATCATATCCTCAACATTTAATTCGCTAAAAGCGACCGAAACGCTGCGGTTCAACCGTCATACCTGCTATCTTCAACATCAGGACAATATTGCAACGTTTTATTAACATATTTAACGTCAAATAGGGACGCCGACGTGAAAATGGCATAAGACCTGCATGAAAAAGTCTGCAAACACACAACACAATGCAAAACATAATAAAATTACGCCACTTGAGGGTTATGTATGAAGAAGACAGTTCTCGCTTTGTCTTTGCTGGTAGGACTTTCCGCAACGGCGGCCAGCTACGCAGCGCTACCGCAGACGGTTCGTATTGGTACAGACGCGACATATGCGCCTTTCTCATCGAAAGATGCCAAAGGGGATTTTGTCGGTTTTGATATCGATCTGGGCAATGAGATGTGCAAGCGTATGCAGATCAAATGCACCTGGGTCGGCAGCGATTTTGATGCGTTGATTCCTTCCCTGAAAGCGAAGAAAATCGATGCCATCATTTCATCGCTTTCCATTACCGAGAAACGCCAGCAGGAGATTGCCTTCTCCGACAAACTGTATGCCGCCGACTCGCGCCTGATTGCCGCGAAAGGCTCATCTGTCCAGCCGACGATTGACTCGCTGAAGGGCAAGCACGTTGGCGTACTGCAAGGCTCCACTCAGGAAGCCTATGCGAATGATAACTGGCGCAGCAAAGGCGTGGATGTTGTGGCCTACGCGAACCAGGATCTCATCTATTCCGACCTGACGGCGGGCCGTCTTGATGCTGCATTGCAGGATGAAGTTGCGGCCAGCGAAGGGTTCCTCAAACAGCCTGCGGGCAAGGACTATGCGTTTGCCGGTCCTTCCGTGAAAGATAAAAAGTACTTTGGCGACGGCACCGGGGTTGGCTTGCGTAAAGACGATACCGAGCTGAAAGCGGCGTTTGATAAAGCGCTGAGCGATCTGCGTGCTGACGGCACCTACGACAAGATGGCGAAAAAGTACTTTGACTTTAACGTCTACGGCGACTGACAGGTCGCTGCGGGGGAGTGTTGCGCACCGTTTTGGTTAACCATCACGGTGCGTGATGAGAGATTTGCACCATCATGGTGCGTTTGTCGCTGTCAAAATGAGCATGAATGCATACTTAAGCGCTTTTCATGCAAAATAAACCGGCTGACAGGGTAGAATGCTTTGCCTTGTCGGCCCGATTAATGGCACGATAACTGCACCTGGTCCTGTAAAGATCCCCTATAAAAGACAGTCTGTTGAGGATAGTTATGAAAAAACTGGTGTTGTCTCTTTCTCTGGTCCTGGCTTTCTCCAGTGCTACCGCAGCATTTGCAGCCATTCCGCAAAAAGTTCGTATCGGTACCGATCCGACTTATGCCCCTTTTGAATCGAAAAATGCACAGGGTGAATTGGTCGGTTTTGATATCGATCTGGCCAAAGAGCTGTGCAAACGCATTAATACACAATGTACCTTCGTGGAAAACCCGCTGGATGCGCTGATCCCGTCGTTAAAAGCGAAGAAAATCGATGCCATCATGTCCTCGCTTTCCATCACCGAAAAGCGTCAGCAGGAAATCGCGTTTACCGACAAATTCTATGCAGCAGACTCTCGCCTGGTTGTCGCCAAAGATTCTGATATTCAGCCGACCGTTGAGTCCCTGAAAGGCAAGCGTGTTGGCGTATTGCAGGGCACCACGCAGGAAACGTTTGGTAATGAGCACTGGGCGCCGAAAGGCATTGAAATCGTCTCTTACCAGGGTCAGGACAATATCTATTCCGACCTGACGGCAGGGCGTATCGATGCCGCTTTCCAGGATGAAGTCGCAGCCAGCGAAGGCTTCCTGAAGCAGCCTGTAGGCAAAGATTACAAATTCGGCGGCCCGTCGGTGAAAGACGAGAAACTGTTCGGTGTGGGTACGGGTATGGGGCTGCGCAAAGAGGATAACGAACTGCGCGAAGCCCTGAACAAAGCATTTGCGGAAATGCGTGCTGACGGTACTTACGAGAAGCTGGCGAAAAAGTACTTCGATTTTGATGTTTACGGCGGTTAATCGCCGCTGGTGCAGATAACGCCCGCAGATTTTTGACGCGCTGATTTTATGCCTGATGGCGCTGCGCTTATCAGGCCTACAGAGATTTTGTAGGTCGGATAAGGCAAAGCCGCCATCCGGCATTTAACGGTTCGACTGAGATCAAAAGAGGCGTCTTACTCACCACACACGACAGGACAGGCAGCATGTTGTACGGGTTTTCAGGTGTTATTTTTCAGGGCGCGCTTGTCACGCTTGAGCTGGCCCTCAGCTCAGTTGTGCTGGCCGTGCTGATCGGTCTTGTCGGCGCGGGCGCGAAACTTTCGCAAAACCGGGTGACGGGACTTATTTTTGAAGGCTATACCACCCTGATTCGCGGGGTGCCGGATCTGGTTTTAATGCTGCTGATTTTCTACGGGTTGCAAATCGCGCTCAATGCGGTGACCGACGCGATGGGAATAGGGCAGATTGATATTGATCCGATGGTCGCCGGTATTATCACCCTGGGCTTTATCTATGGCGCGTACTTTACGGAAACCTTCCGTGGCGCGTTTATGGCGGTGCCCAAAGGGCATATTGAAGCGGCGACGGCATTCGGTTTCACCGGTTCGCAAATATTCCGGCGGATTATGTTCCCGGCGATGATGCGCTACGCCTTACCGGGGATTGGTAATAACTGGCAGGTTATCCTCAAAGCGACGGCGCTGGTTTCGCTGCTCGGGCTGGAAGATGTGGTCAAAGCCACGCAACTGGCCGGCAAGAGCACCTGGGAGCCATTCTATTTCGCCGTAGTGTGCGGGCTGATTTATCTGGTATTTACAACGGTTTCCAATGGTGTGCTGCTGTTCCTCGAGCGCCGCTACTCCGTGGGTGTGAAGAGGGCTGACCTGTGATCGAGATTATTCAGGAGTACTGGAAATCCCTGCTCTGGAGCGATGGTTATCGCTTTACCGGCGTGGCCATTACGCTGTGGTTGCTGATCTCCTCGGTGGTGATGGGCGGCATTCTGGCGCTGTTTTTGGCGATTGGCCGCGTTTCCAGCAACAAATTTATCCAGTTCCCCATCTGGTTGTTTACCTATGTTTTTCGCGGTACGCCGCTGTATGTGCAACTGCTGGTGTTCTATTCCGGGATGTACACGCTGGAGATCGTGAAAGGAACCGATCTCCTCAACGCGTTTTTCCGTAGCGGTCTTAACTGTACCGTTCTGGCGTTGACGCTGAATACCTGCGCCTATACCACGGAGATTTTCGCTGGCGCCATCCGTTCAGTACCGCACGGAGAAATTGAAGCGGCGCGGGCGTATGGCTTCTCATCGTTCAAAATGTATCGCTGTATTATTTTACCTTCCGCGCTGCGTATCGCGCTGCCAGCATACAGTAACGAAGTGATCCTGATGCTGCACTCAACCGCGCTGGCGTTTACCGCGACGGTGCCGGATTTGCTGAAAATCGCCCGTGATATTAACTCGGCAACCTATCAACCGTTTACCGCATTCGGCATTGCCGCTGTGCTGTATTTGATTATTTCGTATGTCCTGATTAGCCTGTTCCGTAAAGCGGAAAAGCGCTGGCTCCAGCACGTGAAACCTTCTTCAACGCACTGAGAATACGATGTCTGAGAATAAATTAAACGTTATCGATTTGCACAAGCGCTACGGCGAACACGAGGTGCTGAAAGGGGTATCGCTACAGGCTAACGCCGGAGATGTGATCAGTATTATCGGATCGTCTGGCTCCGGTAAGAGTACCTTTCTGCGCTGTATTAACTTCCTCGAAAAACCGAGCGAGGGGTCGATTGTGGTGAGCGGCCAGAATATTTCCCTGGTGCGTGATAAAGACGGCCAGCTCAAGGTCGCCGATAAAAACCAACTGCGGCTGCTGCGTACGCGCCTGACGATGGTATTTCAGCACTTCAATCTCTGGAGCCACATGACGGTACTGGAGAACGTTATGGAAGCGCCGATTCAGGTGCTGGGATTAAGCAAACATGAAGCGCGCGAGCGTGCGGTGAAATACCTGGCGAAAGTTGGTATTGATGAACGTGCGCAGGGAAAATACCCGGTACACCTCTCTGGTGGTCAGCAGCAGCGCGTCTCAATTGCCCGCGCGTTGGCGATGGAACCTGAGGTGCTGCTGTTTGATGAGCCGACATCGGCGCTTGACCCCGAACTGGTAGGCGAAGTCTTGCGTATCATGCAGCAGTTAGCGGAAGAGGGGAAAACGATGGTGGTGGTGACGCATGAAATGGGGTTTGCCCGCCATGTTTCCACCCATGTGATTTTCCTGCATCAGGGGAAAATCGAAGAAGAAGGCGATCCAGAGCAGGTATTCGGCAACCCGCAAAGCCCGCGTTTGCAACAGTTCCTGAAAGGCTCGCTGAAGTAGCGGTTTATCCGTCGCTCAGAGAAACAATTTTGCCCGGTGACTCTGTGCTTACCGGGCCGACACGTAGGCCGGATAAGGCATCGCCGCCATCCGGCGATTATCGCCCCATCTCGCTTTCCAGACGGTATACCCATTCGTCATACCGGATGCCGTTCACCTCATAGGCGTTTTCCAGCACCTGAGTCCGCGTAAAACCACGCTTTTCCAGCACGCGCACAGACGCGTGATTCTCTGCCAGCACATAGGCGTTTATCGCTTTCACGCTGGTATGCGTAAAGGCGTAATCGCAGACGGCATATAAGGCTTCTGTGGCGATCCCTCTCCCTTGCGCTTCCGGGAGCACCGTATAGCCGATATCGGCTTCCTGCGGATAATGGTGGCTAATTTGTAAGCCAATGTCGCCCAAAGGCTTATCGCTGTTATGCAGGCGGATGACGAAGGTATGCTTTGAGACGAGGCGACGGGCGAACAGCAGGCGAGTGTCTTTTTCCGGCGTGATATCAGCCATATAACGCATGATTTCAGGGTTTTCACGCAGTGCGAGAAAAAAGGACCAGTCAGTAGGTTGAAAAAGGGAGAGGGTCAATCGGGAGGTGGTTATTATCGCCATAAAATCGCCATTCCAGAAGTCAGGCATACTACCTTACCACCGGAATGGCTACAGTGACCAGGTGAATGGTTTAACGGATCACATCGGCCAGCGCTTCTTCTAAATCGTACCAGCGAAATGAAAACCCCGCCGCCTCCAGTCTTTTTGGCAATGCGCGCTGTCCGCCCAGCACCAGTACCGATGATTCCCCCATTAACAGGCGGATGACGGTCGCGGGAACGCGCAGGATTGCGGGGCGGTTCAGCGCATGACCCAGCGCATGGGCGAACTGTTCATTACGAACCGGATAAGGCGAGACCATATTGAACGGGCCGCGCAGGTCGTTATCCAGCAGCCAGAGAATACCGTTTACCATATCATCGATATGGATCCAGGCCAGATACTGACGCCCATTGCCAATTGGCCCTCCCAGCCCCAGGCGAAACGGCGGGATCATTTTGGCCAGAATGCCGCCTTCCGGCGCCAGGACGACGCCGGTGCGTAGCAGACAAACGCGCGTTTTATCACTTTGCGCGCTACAGGCAATCTGCTCCCAACGCGCGCATAACTTATGGGTAAATTCGTTATGCGGCGGCTCTTCTTCCGTTACGACAACTTCGCCCAGATCGCCGTAATAGCCTGCGGCAGACCCGGAAATTAACGTGGACGGGGGCGTCTCGCTGGCGTTGATCAAATCCGCCAGCTTTTGCGTGATGGACCAGCGGCTTTGACACAAACGCTCTTTTTGCTGCGCGGTCCAGCGTTTGTCGGCGATAGGCTCGCCAGCAAGGTTGACCACGGCGTCTATGTCGTTGAGGTTCTGCCTGTCCTCCAGCCCTTTCCACAGCGCAACCCGGGAGTCGAGAAGCTGACGCGCCTTATCGGGACTCCGTGTGACGACCGTCACCTGATGCCCCAGCTCCAGCAAACGGGGAATCAGGTGACGTCCTATCAGGCCAGTACCGCCGGTAATCAGAATCTGCATGTTTCCTCCCGGATAGCGCTTAACGTCGCCAGCTGAGCGTCATGGAGACGGAATCGGCATAACGCAGCGCATGAAGTTTGTCGATCTCTACTTCAGCATAAGTGACCCAGTGATGTTCGCGTGCGATGTCGAGCACATCCTGAGTTAATTTTTCTAACAGCGAGAATCGGTTGCTCTCCACATGCTGAATAATGTTTTTTGTGATGGTGCGGTAATTCAGCGCGTCGTTGATGTCCTCGCTTACGCGGGCTTTTTCCGCCGGATAGTGAATGGCAACGTTAATAACGATATCCTGGCGGTTGAGGATCTCTTCCTCTTTGATACCGATAAACGTGCGCAGACGAAGGTTTTTTATACGAATAATAGCGTCAGGTTGTGACATTGCAGGCGTCCTCCATGGTTGAACCTTTGCATGATACACGAGAACCCGACCGCGTTATTCGCTCTGACTCTCAGGCTTCTGCTAAGGCCGCAGTCTTGCGCGTTCTGTTGCCGGGCTCAGTATGAGTTTTCATCAGGTGACAGTATGCGAAAGACTCTATATTTTGAGAGAAAGCCCAAAGAACGAAGAGGACATTATGAGCAAACCCGAGATTACGCTTTGGTCAGACGCTAACTTTTTCTCTCCTTACGTCTTATCCGTTTATGTTGCCTTGCAGGAGAAAGGACTGCCTTTTACCCTCAAAACCGTTGACCTGAGCAGCGGCGAGCATTTGCAGCCCTCATGGCAGGGCTACGCGTTAACGCGCCGCGTCCCGGTGCTGGAAATCGATGGCTTTGAGCTTAGCGAGTCGTCGGCGATTACCGAGTATCTGGAAGATCGCTTTGCGCCGCCGCAGTGGGAGCGCATCTACCCGCACGATCTGCAAAAACGCGCCCGCGCGCGCCAGATTCAGGCGTGGTTACGCAGTGATTTAATGCCCATTCGCGAGGAACGTTCGACGGATGTGGTCTTTGCGGCGGCCAGGAAAGGCCCGTTGAGCGAAGCGGGGAAAGAGAGCGCGGCAAAACTGGTGGCGACGGCCAGTGGTTTGCTCGCTCACGGTAAGCCGAATTTATTTGGCGAATGGTGTATTGCGGATACCGATTTGGCGCTCATGCTTAACCGCCTCGTACTGAACGGCGACGAGATTCCTGAGGCACTGGCGGAATATGCAGCATTCCAGTGGCAGCGCGCCTCCGTTCAACGTTTTATTGCGCTTTCCGCAAAGCGTTCCGGCTGATAATCCGCGTATAATCCAGTATCATAGAGCGGTTTTTTATGACGAGGAGTGAGTGATGAAACTGATGTTTGCATCGGACATTCATGGTTCGTTACCTGCGACAGAGCGCGTACTTGAACGGTTTGCGCAAAGTGGCGCGCAATGGCTGGTGATACTGGGTGATGTGCTTTATCACGGGCCGCGTAACGCGCTGCCGGAAGGCTACGCACCGGCGCAGGTGGCAGAACGCCTGAACGAGCAGGCGGCGCGTATTATTGCGGTACGGGGAAACTGTGACAGCGAAGTGGATCAGATGCTGCTCCACTTCCCGATAACCGCGCCGTGGCAGCAAGTGCTGCTGGAAAACCGGCGCATCTTCCTGACCCACGGACACCTGTTCGGGGCGGATAATGTCCCCGCGTTAAATGCGGGCGACGTTCTTGCTTATGGGCATACTCATCTGCCGGTCGCTGAAAAACGCGGCGAGCTGTATCACTTTAATCCAGGCTCAGTCAGCATCCCGAAAGGTGGGTTTGCAGCAAGCTACGGCATTCTGGATGATAATGTTTTGAGCGTAATCGCACTCAATGATCAAAGTATCATTGCGCAGGTCGCGATTAATCCGTAATTTACCCCACAATTGTAAATGCGCCGTAAGAGCGCCAGAAAAAGAAGGTTTCCTGATGGTGGAACAGCGTCGTTTGGCAAGTACTGAATGGGTGGATATTGTGAATGAAGAGAACGAAGTCATTGCGCAATCCAGCCGGGAGCAAATGCGAGCGCAGCGCTTACGTCATCGTGCAACGTATATCGTCGTGCATGATGGTATGGGCAAAATTCTGGTTCAACGCCGTACTGAGACAAAAGACTTTTTGCCCGGCATGTTAGATGCCACCGCAGGTGGGGTGGTGCAGGCCGATGAGCAACTGCTGGAGTCTGCACGACGTGAAGCGGAAGAAGAACTGGGTATCGCAGGCGTGCCGTTTGCTGAGCACGGTCAGTTCTATTTTGAAGATGATAATTGCCGTGTCTGGGGCGGATTATTTAGCTGCGTTTCTCATGGGCCATTCGCGCTTCAGGAAGAAGAAATCAGCGAAGTCTGCTGGCTGACGCCGGAAGAAATTACGGCGCGTTGTGATGAGTTCACCCCGGACTCATTGAAAGCGCTGGCGTTGTGGATGACCCGCAATGCCAACAATGAATCGGCAAAGCAAGAGAAGCAAGAAGAGACGGAATAAGGTCTCTAACAGCTATCCCGCAAGCATAAACTGGAGGCGATCTGTTTCCGATCGCTCCAGTTGCCATCCTTCAGACGTTCCAGCAGCGCGCGTCCGGCTTCAAGGCCTATCTTACGATGCGGTACGGCCATTGTCGTTAACGGCGGCTGACAAACCCGGCTCACATCGCTGTCGCCGAATCCTACCACCGCCAGATCGTCAGGGACTTTGATCCGTCTGCGCTGGCACTCATATAACGCACCGCAAGCCAGCTCATCGGATACGCACACCAGCGCGTCCAGCTCGGGCCACGCCAGAATAAATTCGGGAAGCTGCGAAGCGCCGGTGGAAAAGTTTGGCGGTAGGGCGGCGTTAATCACGCGATTGGGCGACATATGGTGGCGCAACATCGCCTTGTACCAGCCCTGCAAATGCTGTTGAAAGATCCACTGCTCCTGATTGGCGCAAAGCAGGCCAATATTCTGATAACCGCGCTGGATGAGCATTTCGGTCAGTTCGTACATTGCCGCGACGTTATCGATACCGATATTCATATCGATCGGATCGGTACGAATGGCGCCAATTTCCATCACCGGAATCGACGCGTTTTTTAACCAGTGACGCACCGTGTCGCTGTGCTCGACGCTGAGTAAGATGGCGGCGGCGATGTTGGAGGCCAGCAGCGTCTCCAGCAGTTTCTCTTCCTGTTCGAGATGGTGAAGGGACTCCGCCAGCATAATCTGGTATCCCGCAGGCTGTAAAACTTGCTGAAGTCCGGCAAACATTTCTGAACAACCGGCTTCCGTGAGGTTCGGGACGACCATCGCGATGGTCCGTGACGAGGCGGAAGCCAGCGCGCTTGCGGCAAGATTGGGCATGTAACCGAGTTCATTCACTGCGGCTTCGATTTTTTCCCGGAGTTTATCGGAAACTTGCTCAGGCGTGCGTAACGCACGGGACACGGTCATGGTGCCGACACCGGCAAGCTGAGCAACATCGGCGATGGTCACCTTACCAGTACTACGCCGTTTTCGAGTTATAGACATACAGATTCCTGCGCAATTACAACGTATTGAGATGTTTTTTTATTGTCATTCATCGCTTCACGGGAATAGCAGTATACGCCTTAAATCCGGTTTAAGGCTGTGATTTCACGCGTTGATTGTATTTTGATAGCGCTATCACATATCTGACTGATAACTTTTGATAGCGCTATCTTTGTGAATATGATCACAGATAAGGTTTCAGCGCTTGAATAAAGTTTGCTCATATCTGGCAATCACGCGAGGAGGATATGTGCTCAATCACTGGCTAACTGATGCAACCATCATGCGGCAGGCGAGAGTGGAAAACTGGCCGCAGGCGCTGGAAATATGCGCCAGACCGCTGCTGGATGCTGGTGTTATCACACCTGAATATGTGACGGCGATTGTTGAGCAGCATCATAAGCTGGGCGCGTATTACGTTCTGGCGCCGGGTCTGGCGATGCCGCATGCGCGACCGGAAGAGGGAGCAAAGGGATTAGGCTTGTCGTTGTTAAAGCTGGAGCAGGGGGTCTCATTTGGGGCGGGCGAGTTCGATCCGGTGGATATCATCGTGATGCTCGCGGCACCCGACAAACACAGCCATATTGAAATGATTTCGGCGCTGGCAGAGTTATTTTCCAGCGATGACGATATGGATAAATTACATCAGGCGAAGTCGCTGGAGGAAATAAAAACAATAATCGCACGTTTCTAATTTAATTACGCATTCCGAATTACCTGACACATTACGCGCCTGCGTGATGCGGGCGTACTCTACTTAAAAGAAGGTGATGATAATGAAAATTATGGCTATTTGCGGTTCTGGCCTGGGCAGTAGTTTTATGGTCGAAATGAATATTAAAAAAGTGCTCAGGAAGCTTGAAATTGATGCCGATGTTGAGCATTCCGATCTCTCCTCGGCGACGCCTGGCGCTGCGGATCTGTTTGTCATGGCGAAAGATATTGCCGCCAGCGCCAGCGTGCCGGAAAGTCAACTGGTGGTGATTAATAACATTATCGATATTAATGAACTTGAAGCGCAGCTGCGCGCCTGGTTCGCCAAACAATAACCTTATTGCAAGCGAGGCGGATATGTTTATCCTTGAAACGCTGAATTTTGTTGTTGATATCTTAAAAGTGCCCTCGGTGCTGGTGGGGTTAATTGCCTTAATTGGCCTTGTCGCGCAGAAAAAAGCGTTTTCCGATGTGGTGAAAGGCACGATTAAAACTATTTTAGGTTTTATTGTACTGGGCGGCGGCGCAACGGTACTGGTCGGGTCTTTAAATCCACTCGGCGGAATGTTTGAACATGCGTTTAATATCCAGGGGATTATTCCAAATAACGAAGCGATTGTTTCCATCGCTCTGGAAAAATACGGGGCGTCTACGGCGCTGATCATGGCCTTTGGCATGGTGGCAAATATTGTGGTCGCCCGTTTTACCCGTCTGAAATACATCTTTCTGACAGGACACCATACGTTTTATATGGCCTGTATGATCGGTGTAATCCTGACGGTTGCCGGTTTTGACGGCGTTGGTCTCGTCTTTACCGGATCGCTGATTCTGGGGCTGGTGATGGCCTTTTTCCCGGCGCTGGCGCAGCGCTATATGAAGCGTATCACCGGCACTGATGATATCGCGTTTGGTCACTTCGGCACGCTGGGTTATGTGCTGTCCGGCTGGATCGGCAGCCTTTGTGGTAAAGGTTCCCGCTCTACCGAAGAGATGAACCTGCCTAAAAACTTAAGCTTCCTGCGCGACAGTTCGATCTCTATCTCTCTGACCATGATGATTATCTATCTGATCATGGCGGTGAGCGCAGGGCGTGAATATGTCGAGAGCACCTTCAGCGGCGGTCAGAACTACCTGGTCTACGCCATCATTATGGCGATCACCTTTGCGGCGGGCGTGTTCATCATCCTACAGGGCGTACGTCTGATTCTGGCGGAAATCGTACCGGCCTTTACCGGATTCTCAGAAAAACTGGTGCCGAACGCCCGCCCGGCGCTGGACTGCCCGGTCGTCTATCCGTATGCGCCTAACGCGGTGCTGATTGGCTTCCTGTTTAGCTTCCTCGGCGGCCTGGTCGGTCTGTTCCTGCTCGGACAGATGAAGCTGGTGCTGATCCTGCCGGGCGTGGTGCCGCACTTCTTTACCGGTGCGACGGCTGGCGTATTTGGTAATGCCACTGGCGGGCGGCGCGGCGCGATGATCGGCGCATTTGCCAACGGTCTGTTGATCACTTTCCTGCCCGTTCTGCTGCTGCCCGTGCTGGGGGCGATCGGCTTTGCGAATACGACCTTCTCAGACGCTGATTTCGGCGCAGTGGGGATTGTGCTGGGCAATCTGGCGCGCTACCTGTCGCCGCTTGCCATCACAGGGCTTGTTGTGGCGTTGTTCGTGCTGCTGGTGGCGTACAACGTGTTTGCGAAAAACAAATCTGCGGGGGGTAACACGCAGGAGAATACCGGAGCCAAATTATGAATGTGAATGAAGTTACTCAACTGGCGCGCGATATTCGCGTTGCCACTCTTAAGTCATTGACGCAGCTTGGCTTTGGCCACTACGGTGGCAGCATGTCGGTAGTGGAGACGCTGGCGGTGCTGTACGGCGCGGTGATGAAGATTGACCCGGCCGACCCCGACTGGCCGGAGCGCGATTACTTTGTGCTGTCTAAAGGTCATGCTGGCCCGGCGCTCTACAGCACGCTGGCGATTAAAGGTTACTTTCCGACAGAAGAACTGAACACGCTTAACCAGAACGGCACCCGTTTGCCGAGCCATCCAGACAGGTTAAAAACGCGCGGCGTGGATGCGACGACCGGTTCACTGGGGCAGGGGATCTCGATTGCCGGGGGGATGGCGCTGTCGCACAAACTTGCCGGGCGCCCGAATCGGGTATTTTGTATCGTCGGCGACGGCGAGCTGAATGAAGGGCAGTGCTGGGAAGCGTTTCAGTTTATCGCTCATCATCGCCTGAACAACCTGACGGTGTTTATCGACTGGAACAAGCAGCAACTGGACGGCGAACTGGATGAGATTATTTGCCCGTTCGATCTGGAAGGGAAATTCCGCGCTTTCGGTTTTGATGTTGTCACCGTGAAAGGCGATGACATTGCCCGGCTGCTGGAGGTCGTTCAGCCGGTTCCGGCGGCGGATGCCCGTCCGCGCGTGGTGATCCTCGACAGTATTAAAGGACAGGGCGTGCCCTACCTGGAGCAATTAAGCAACTCCCACCACCTGCGTCTGACCGATGAGATGAAAAAGGCGCTTAACGAGACGATTCGCCAACTGGAGGCCGCGCATGATTAAGGTTGCACCCGCGGGACAAAAAGAGAGCATGGAAATGCGTAAAGTGTACGCCGGATTTGTGGCGGAGCAGATAGAGGCCGGAAGCCAGATTATCGCACTTGAAGCGGATCTCATGAGTTCTATGGCGATGGACGGCGTTGCGAGGGATTATCCTCAGCATGTGATCAACTGCGGCATTATGGAAGCCAATGTGATCGGCACTGCGGCAGGGCTATCGCTCACCGGACGCAAACCGTTTGTCCATACCTTCACCGCCTTTGCCAGCCGTCGCTGTTTTGATCAGCTGTTTATGTCGCTCGATTACCAGCGCAACAACGTCAAGGTGATTGCGTCGGATGCCGGCGTGACTGCCTGCCATAACGGCGGCACCCATATGTCTTTTGAAGATATGGGCATTGTGCGCGGGCTGGCGCATTCGGTCGTGCTGGAAGTGACTGATGCCGTCATGTTTAAGGATATTTTGCGCCAGCTTATCGAGCTTGAGGGTTTTTACTGGGTTCGAACCATCCGCAAACAGGCCCCGAGCATTTATGCGCCGGGATCGACGTTCACCATCGGTAAAGGGAATGTTCTGCGTGAAGGCAGTGATATCACGCTGATTGCCAACGGCATTATGGTTGCCGAGGCGCTGGAGGCGGCGCGCCAGCTGGAGCAGGATGGCGTGAACGCGGCGGTTATCGATATGTTTACCCTCAAGCCTATCGACCGCATGCTGGTGAAAAATTACGCGGAGAAAACCGGGCGAATCGTCACCTGTGAGAACCACAGCATTCATAATGGACTTGGGTCGGCCGTGGCTGAAGTGCTGGTTGAAACGTGCCCGGTGCCCATGCGCCGCGTCGGCGTTAAAGAGCGTTATGGTCAGGTCGGGACGCAGGATTTCTTGCAGAAGGAGTATGGTTTGACCGCAGAGGCCATTGTGGAAGCGGCGAAAACGCTGCTGTAATAACGATGTATTGTTGCCGGATGGCGCTACCGCTTATCCGGCCTACAATAACCTGACTCGTAGGCCGGATAAGACGCGCCAGCGTCGCCATCCGGCATTTTTGATCAATGGTATCCCATCAACTGCGCGCCGATAACCACCACGCTGGACATGATAAACAGCAACCCCAGCAGCGTCGCGCCAACCTTCAGCCAGTTGCGAAAATCGACCCGGCACACGCCTAATGTCGCCATTAACGATGCGGACGTTGGATAGATGATGTGACTGAAGCCATCGCCAAACTGGAAGGCCAGTACCGTAACCTGACGGTTTACGCCTACCAGATCGCCTAACGGAGCCAGAAGCGGCATCGTTAACGCCGCCTGACCGGAACCAGAGGTGACAAAGAAATTGAATACGGCCTGAAACAGCAGCATAAACCATGCGGCGACAGCGTTGTTCAGACCGCTAATACCGTGAGCAATACTGTTCAACAGGGTATTTAACACGCTGGCGTCGCCCGCCTCGCCGTTGCCCACGAGCAATAAAATACCTTTGGCGAAGCCGACCAGCAGGGCCGGGGCAATCATCATTCTGGCGCCTTCGGTGAACGAGGAGGCCATGATGTTCACCGTCATACCGTTGAGACGGAAAATAACCCCAATGATGCCAATGACCACGCCCATCGTGAAGAACTGGCTGGCAATCTCAGGAATAAACCACGCGTGAACAATCACTCCCCAGATAACCCAAATCATCACTCCGGTCAGCACAATCAGCACCAGCCAGTCGCCAGCGGTGAAAGGACGTTGGGCGATTTCGTCCTGCTTCTCACGGAAATAGCGATCGGATTCATGGACGCGCGACAGATGGGGGTTCTTTTTCACCCGCGCGGCATAGGTCAGGGTAAAAAGAAGACCAATCAGCGTGGAAACGAACCACACAACAATGCGCAAGCCAGAGCCGGAAAGGACCGGTACGCCCGCAATCCCCTGCGCGACCACGACGCAAAACGGGTTCATCCATGAACTGGCAAAACCAATCTGGGTGGCGATATAGGTGACCAGTACGGTGGTAATGCTGTCATAGCCCAGGCGTACCATCAGCGGCGCGATAATAATCGCAAAGGCGACGGCCTCTTCCCCCATACCAAAAACCGCGCCGCCCAGTGAGAAGAGGATGAACAGCACCGGGATAAACAGCACCTCATTGCCGCGCGTATGGCGTATCAGCGCCAGAATACCATTATCAATGGTGCCTGTGCGCATGACGATGCCGAACGCGCCGCCGATCACCAGCATAAACATGATGATGCCGACAGCCGTGCCGAATTTAGAACCGGAGGTTAATCCTTCGAACGGGAAATTCATTAAGCCGGGTCTTTCATCGCCGGTTGTAAAGAGCTGGACGCGGTGATACTGCGCTTCACCGGCTTCGTTGGTGAGAATACGAAAAGAGTGGGGATCGACCACTTTTCGGGTTTTCGTCTGCCCGTCAACCTGATACTGCACCTCCTGGCTGTCGAACATTCCGACGGGAACAACCCAGGTGGCAAGACTGGTCAGAATGGCGACGAAAAAAATAATCACC
The DNA here is from genome assembly GCF_005406305.1 of Citrobacter sp. TBCP-5362. Taxonomy (NCBI): domain Bacteria; kingdom Pseudomonadati; phylum Pseudomonadota; class Gammaproteobacteria; order Enterobacterales; family Enterobacteriaceae; genus Citrobacter; species Citrobacter sp. TBCP-5362. The sequence continues at coordinate 1,437,442 of NZ_CP040234.1, forward strand.
AGCGTATCGGGCATCGCCCATTTTTTGGCAGGCCGCGATTGCGATTCTGTTACTGCGGACATAACACACTATCCCTGTTGCAAGGCAAAGAGATAATTATGCGAACAGAGGAATAGTTATTCATTGATACAGCGCAGCTAAGCGGGAAAATCGGATTTCGTTCATGCCGGTTCGGCGGGCATAAAAAATCTGGAAATAATCGCTATTTCCAGACCTTAGATATGAAGTGCTGGCCGGATAAGGACGCCTTAGCGTCGCTATCCGGCACACAAAGCAGATTATTGCTGTTGCTGTGAAGACTGAATCGCGGTCAGGGCGATGGTGTAGACGATATCATCTACCAGCGCGCCACGGGACAGGTCGTTCACCGGCTTGCGCATACCCTGTAGCATCGGCCCGATGGAGATCAGGTCGGCAGAACGCTGTACCGCTTTGTAGGTGGTGTTACCGGTGTTCAGATCCGGGAAGATGAACACGGTCGCGCGACCTGCAACCGGAGAGTTCGGCGCTTTGGATTTCGCAACATCAGCCATGACTGCGGCGTCGTATTGCAGCGGGCCGTCGATCATCAGGTCAGGACGTTTTTCCTGCGCCAGACGGGTCGCTTCACGCACTTTCTCTACGTCGCTGCCTGCGCCAGAGGTGCCGGTGGAGTAGGAGAGCATTGCAACGCGCGGTTCGATGCCGAAGGCAATTGCGGATTCCGCAGACTGGATGGCGATTTCAGCCAGCTGTTCTGCCGTCGGGTCCGGGTTGATCGCGCAGTCGCCGTAAACATAAACCTGTTCCGGCAGCAGCATGAAGAACACGGAAGAGACCAGAGAACTGCCTGGCGCTGTTTTGATCAGCTGTAGCGGCGGACGAATGGTGTTTGCCGTGGTGTGAACCGCACCGGAAACCAGACCGTCAACTTCATCCTGTTCCAGCATCAGCGTACCGAGAACCACGTTGTCTTCCAGCTGTTCGCGGGCGACGGTTTCGGTCATGCCTTTGCTCTTACGCAGCTCAACCAGACGAGCAACATAGCTTTCGCGAACCACTTCCGGGTCGACGATTTCAATGCCTGCGCCCAGTTCTACGCCCTGAGAGGCGGCAACGCGGTTGATCTCTTCCGGGTTACCCAGCAGGACGCAAGTCGCGATGCCACGTTCAGCACAGATGGCTGCCGCTTTAACGGTACGCGGTTCGTCGCCTTCCGGCAGAACGACGCGTTTACCGGCTTTACGCGCCAGCTCGGTCAGCTGGTAGCGGAATGCAGGCGGAGACAGACGACGGCTGCGCTCAGAGGTCGCGGTCAGGGATTCAATCCAGTCAGCGTTGATGTAGTTAGCAACGTATTCCTGAACTTTTTCGATACGCTCATGGTCATCAACCGGAACTTCCAGGTTGAAGCTCTGTAGGCTCAGAGAGGTCTGCCAGGTGTTGGTGTTCACCATGAATACCGGCAGGCCGGTTGCGAAAGCACGTTCGCACAGTTTAGAGATGCGCGCGTCCATTTCGTAGCCGCCGGTCAGCAGCAGAGCGCCGATTTCCACGCCGTTCATTGCCGCCAGGCAAGCCGCAACCAGTACGTCAGGACGGTCAGCAGAAGTCACCAGCAGAGAACCCGCACGGAAGTGCTCCAGCATGTGCGGAATGCTGCGCGCGCAGAACGTGACAGACTTCACGCGACGGGTGTTGATATCGCCTTCGTTCACAACGGTAGCGTTCAGGTGACGCGCCATGTCAATTGCACGGGTTGCAATCAGATCGAAGCTCCACGGCACCGCGCCCAGAACCGGCAGCGGGCTGGATTCCTGGAGTTTAGCCGGATCGACTTTCACCACTTTCGCTTTGGAAGAGTCGTCGAAAATCTCAGACAGATCCGGGCGGGTACGGCCCTGCTCATCAACCGGTGCGTTCAGTTTGTTAACAATAACGCCGGTGATGTTGGTATTTTTCGCGCCGCCGAAGCTGCTGCGAGTCAGTTCGATACGCTCATTCAGCTGTTCCGGGGTGTCGGTGCCCTGAGACATCACGAAGACGATTTCCGCATTCAGCGTTTTCGCGATTTCGTAGTTCAGAGACTGAGCGAACTGGTGTTTACGCGTCGGAACCAGGCCTTCAACCAGCACCACTTCCGCATCTTTGGTGTTCGCGTGATAGTTCGCGATGATCTCTTCCATCAGCACATCTTTCTGATTGCTGGACAGCAGAGATTCAACGTGGCTCATCTTCAGCGGTTCAGCCGCCGGGACAGACGAGTTTGCACGAACGATAGCGGTAGTCTGGTCTGGCGCATTGCCACCCGCGCGCGGTTGAGCGATTGGCTTAAAGACGCTCAGACGAACGCCTTTGCGTTCCATAGCACGGATGACGCCAAGGCTGACGCTGGTCAGGCCGACGCTGGTTCCGGTAGGGATCAGCATAATAATACGGGACACGGTTTATCCTCTTTCGTTACCGCCGGTTTCAGGCGGGTTACAAAACAGCACCGCCAGCTAGGCTGGCGGTGTAAAATCAGGCAGTCAGACGGCTCGCGTCTTGCGCGATAACCAGTTCTTCGTTGGTTGGGATAACCACCGCAGGACGGGTACCTTCTTTGTTGATGAAACCAGATTTGCCGAAACGGGCAGCCAGGTTACGTTCGTGATCGACTTCAAAGCCCAGCACGCCCAGTTTGCCCAGAGACAGCTCACGCACCATCGCCGCGTTTTCACCGATACCGCCAGTGAAGACCACTGCGTCCAGACGACCTTCCATCAGCGCGGTGTAAGAGCCGATGTATTTCGCCAGACGGTGGCAGTATACGTCCATCGCACGTTTCGCATCTTCTTTAGCGGTGTAGTTGTCTTCAACATAACGGCAGTCGCTGGTGACTTCGGTCAGACCCAACAGACCTGATTCTTTGGTCAGCATTTTGTTGATCTGATCGATGTTCATGCCCAGGTTGTCATGCAGGAAGAAGATGATTGCCGGGTCGATGTCACCGGTACGGGTGCCCATCACCAGACCTTCCAGCGGGGTCAGACCCATAGAGGTGTCAACGCACTGGCCGTTGCGGATTGCAGAAACGGAACCACCGTTGCCCAGATGGCAGGTGATGATGTTCAGTTCTTCAACCGGCTTGTTCAGCATTTTTGCGGCTTCCTGAGTCACATAGTAGTGGCTGGTGCCGTGGAAACCGTAACGACGTACGCCGTGTTCTTTGTACAGGCTGTACGGCAGGGCATACAGGTAAGACTCTTCCGGCATGGTCTGATGGAACGCGGTGTCGAACACGGCAACGTTCTTTTCTTTCAGTTCCGGGAAGGATTTCAGCGCTTCAGTAATCCCGATCAGGTGAGCCGGGTTGTGCAGCGGAGCGAACGGCGCAGCGTCTTTGATGCCCTGGATAACGGAGTCATCAATGACCACGGAGCTGGTATACTTCTCGCCGCCGTGTACGATACGGTGACCAATTGCGGTCAACTGCGCAGACAGTTCTGGTTTTTGTGCCAGAATAGTATTAACAATAAAGTTCAGCGCTTCACTGTGAGCGGCGCCTGCACCTAAAGCCGCTTCTTGTTTATTGCCGTCCATTTTCCATTTGATACGTGCTTCAGGAAGATGGAAACATTCGGCTAAACCAGAAAGGTATTCTTCACCGTTCGCTGCATCGATGATTGCAAATTTCAGTGAGGAGCTACCGCAGTTCAGAACCAGTACTAACTTACTCGACATGGAAGTACCTATTTATGATACGTGGCTAAAAAAACGTCAGTGAGCCATAGAGCGTAACGCATGATGACGCTGACGTTTATGATTAACATCATGCGCAATAATCTTTTTCGGCATGATGGAAGAAATACCTTTGAGTCTATGCCATTTTGCGTATTTTTCAGCCAATGGCATACTATATGTAAATTTGACGACTCAATGATTTTGGACTACTGGCCTTAGAGGCCGACACAGGATACCTGATAGTGGGTATCAATGACAAAATGTTTTGAACGATGTCCCTTGCAGTTGTTGTTTTGCATAAATTTTTGAATTTTTATATGTGAAGTTGAGGTAAAGCCATGTCGACACCGGATAATCGCTCCGTGAATTTTTTTAGTTTGTTTCGCCGGGGGCAGCACTACGCAAAGACGTGGCCGATGGAAAAGCGCCTTGCGCCGGTCTTTGTTGAGAACCGCGTGATTCGTATGACGCGTTACGCCATTCGCTTTATGCCGCCGATCGCGGTGTTTACGCTGTGCTGGCAAATCGCGCTGGGCGGTCAGTTAGGCCCGGCGGTTGCCACAGCCCTGTTTGCGCTCAGTTTACCGATGCAAGGCATGTGGTGGCTGGGAAAACGCTCCGTTACGCCACTCCCGCCTTCCATCCTGAACTGGTTCTATGAGGTTCGGGGAAAATTGCAGGAAGCCGGGCAGGCGTTGTCGCCAGTAGAAGGCAAGCCGGATTACCAGGCATTAGCTGACACGCTTAAGCGCGCCTTCAAACAACTGGATAAAACTTTCCTTGATGATTTGTAATTGACCCCTGATTACGCATATAAAAGAAGGCATACCAATGCCTTCTTTTTTTGACCGCAGTAGAGTGATACAGGAGTCCCAAAATGGAAATGACCAACGCTCAACGTCTGATTTTGTCTAACCAGTACAAAATGATGACCATGCTCGACCCGACCAACGCCGAGCGTTATCGCCGTCTGCAAACGATCATTGAACGCGGCTACGGCTTGCAGATGCGTGAGCTGGATCGTGAGTTTGGCGAACTGAAGGAAGAAACCTGCCGCACGATTATCGATATCATGGAGATGTATCACGCCTTACATGTGTCCTGGACTAACCTGAAAGACGCGCAAACTATTGACGAGCGTCGTGTGACGTTCCTCGGGTTTGATGCCGCAACCGAAGCGCGTTATCTGGGCTACGTTCGCTTTATGGTGAACGTGGAAGGGCGCTATACCCACTTTGATGCCGGTACGCATGGCTTTAATGCCCAGACGCCGATGTGGGAAAAATACCAGCGTATGCTGAATGTCTGGCACTCCTGCCCGCGCCAGTATCACCTGAGCTCGAACGAAATTAATCAGATTATCAATGCCTGAGGGGGTGAGCGTGCAGTGCAAAGGCTTTCTGTTTGATCTGGATGGAACGTTGGTTGACTCCTTACCCGTTGTAGAGCGGACATGGTGCAACTGGGCCGATCGTTTTGGCCTCACGCATGATGAAGTGCTGAGCTTTATTCATGGCAAGCAGGCTATCACTTCTCTGCGACACTTCATGGCGGGAAAGCCGGAAGAGGAGATCGCCGCAGAGTTTACCCGTCTGGAACAGATAGAAGCGACGGATACGGCAGGGATTGTGGCGTTGCCGGGCGCGGTCGAATTGCTGAACCATCTCAATAAAGCCGGTATCCCCTGGGCTATCGTTACCTCAGGCTCGATGCCGGTTGCGCGGGCGCGCCATCAGGCGGCCGGCCTTCCTGCGCCAGAGGTGTTTGTTACCGCCGAGCGCGTGAAGCGCGGCAAACCGGAACCGGATGCCTATCTGCTGGGCGCCCAACTGCTCGGCCTCTCGCCGCAGGAATGCGCGGTGGTGGAAGACGCGCCTGCCGGGATTCTCTCCGGGCTGGCCGCCGGGTGTCATGTCATTGCGGTCAATGCGCCTGAGGACACGCCCCGCATTGCGGACGTCGATTTTGCCCTGAGCAGCCTTGAGCACATTTCCGTGACCAAACAGCCCAACGGAAACGTGGTCGTTCTTAGAAATACCTGAACATGATTTAGCCCCGCATTGTTGGGGCTTTTTTATGGCAGAATCAGTCCATCCCTCTCATTTAACAAGGATATGTTGTGAACGGTGAATTGATATGGGTTCTCTCCTTACTGGCGATTGCCGTTATCTTGTTTGCGACGGGCAAAGTGCGCATGGACGCGATTGCTTTGCTGGTCATTGTCGCCTTTGTTCTGAGTGGAACATTGAGCATCTCAGAGGCCTTTTCCGGCTTCAGCGATCCTAACGTTGTTCTGATTGCCGCCTTGTTCATTATCGGCGACGGACTGGTGCGTACCGGCGTCGCGACGGTCATGGGCGCCTGGCTGGTGAAAATGGCCGGTAGCAGCGAAGTCAAAATGCTGGTGCTGCTGATGATCACCGTTGCCGGGCTTGGCGCGTTTATGAGTTCAACCGGTGTGGTCGCGATTTTCATCCCGGTGGTGTTAAGCGTTTCTATGCGTATGCAGACCTCGCCTTCACGCCTGATGATGCCGCTCAGTTTTGCCGGTCTTATCAGCGGCATGATGACGCTGGTGGCGACGCCGCCCAACCTGGTGGTGAACAGTGAACTGCTGCGCGAAGGGCTGCACGGTTTTAGCTTCTTTAGCGTCACGCCGATTGGGCTGGTGGTGCTGTTCCTCGGCATTATCTACATGCTGGTGATGCGCTTTATGTTGAAAGGGGATGATGCGTCGCAGCAGCGTGATGGCTGGAAGCGTCGCGCCTTTCGCGATTTAATCAAAGAGTACCGTCTGACCGGTCGCGCTCGTCGGCTTGCCATTCGCCCAGGTTCGCCGATGGTCGGCCAGCGTCTGGATGACCTTAAGCTGCGTGAGCGCTATGGCGCGAACGTGATCGGCGTTGAACGCTGGCGGCGCTTTCGGCGCGTTATTGTTAACGTCAATGGGGTGTCGGAATTTCGCGCCCGCGATGTGTTACTGATCGATATGTCTGCCGCCGAGGTGGATCTCCGGGAATTTTGCAGCGAGCAACTGCTGGAGCCGATGGTTTTACGCGGCGAGTATTTTTCCGATCAGGCGCTGGATGTGGGGATGGCGGAAATCTCCCTGATTCCCGAATCGGAACTGATTGGCAAATCGGTGCGCGAGATCGGTTTTCGTACGCGTTATGGCCTGAATGTCGTCGGTCTGAAGCGTGACGGCGTAGCAATCGAAGGGTCGCTTGCTGATGAAGCGCTGTTAATGGGCGACATTATTCTGGTGGTGGGAAACTGGAAGTTGATTGGTCAACTGGCGAAGCAGGGCCGTGACTTCGTGGTGCTGAATATGCCTGTGGAAGTGAGCGACGCCTCCCCGGCGCACAGCCAGGCGCCGCATGCGATCTTCTGTCTGGTGCTGATGGTTGCGCTGATGCTGACCGATGAGATCCCTAACCCGATCGCGGCAATCATTGCTTGCCTGCTGATGGGGAAATTCCGCTGTATTGATGCAGAAAGCTCCTACAAAGCGATTCACTGGCCGAGCATTATCCTGATTGTCGGGATGATGCCTTTTGCGCTGGCGTTGCAAAAGACCGGCGGCGTTGATCTGGTCGTTAAAGGATTGATGGATGTCGGCGGCGGCTATGGCCCCTATATGATGCTGGCATGTCTGTTTGTGCTGTGCGCCACCATCGGGCTGTTTATTTCCAATACCGCGACCGCCGTGCTGATGGCGCCGATAGCCCTTGCGGCAGCGAAGTCGATGGGGGTGTCACCGTATCCTTTCGCGATGGTGGTGGCAATGGCGGCGTCGGCGGCGTTCATGACGCCGGTCTCCTCGCCGGTAAACACGCTGGTTCTGGGGCCGGGGAATTACAGTTTTAGCGACTTTGTTAAGATCGGGGTGCCGTTTACGATAATCGTTATGGCGGTATGCGTGGTGATGATCCCGGTGCTGTTTCCGTTTTGATTTTTTGCCGGATGGCGCTATTCGCTTATCCGGCCTACAAATGTAGCAGTAGGTCGGATAAGACGTTTACGTCGCCATCCGGCAAAACGATTTATAGCGGCGAATCCTGGCTGATTTCATCCAGCGAGAGGTGAAAACTGGGTACAAACACCGCCATAAAATAGTCCATCTCTTCGCTGCGGCGCGACGCCAGGGTTTTTTCCAGTCGCGTTTTTGCCAGCAGGAATTCATTATTGCCCGCCGATAACTCTTCCAGACACTTCAGATAGGCGCAAAGCGCGTCGGCTTGCTTCACAACAGATTTCTCTTCTTCGCTGTAAGCATGTTCGTCGATCAGCGGTGCAAAAATATCGCGCAGTTCGTCAGGAACCATATCCACCAGTTTTTGTTGGGCAATTTTCTCAATCGCTTTGTATTCCTGCGCGATTTGCGAGTTGAAGTATTTCACCGGAGTCGGGAGATCGCCGGTCAACACTTCAGAGGCATCGTGGTACATCGCCAGTAGCGCAATACGCTCGGCATTGACCTGGCCGCCGAATTTGCGATTTTTGATAGCGGCAAGCGCGTGGGCGACCATCGCCACCTGCAAACTGTGTTCGGAGACGTTTTCGGTGCGCACGTTGCGCATCAATGGCCAGCGGTTAATCAGTTTCAGGCGGGAGAGGTGGGCAAAAAAATGGCTCTGCTTCATAGTGACCTTTTCATGATGACAACCTGAGGGTCATTGTGCGCAGAGAAGGCCATCGGATGCAAATACTCGTCTTGCTCACGTTGCATCCGACGGCCAGTTTACGGTTACAGCTGATGATACCCTGACAGGAAGCGCCCGAATTTACTCAGCGACATTTCAATGTCGTCAATACGAGGCAGCGTTACAATGCGGAAGTGATCTGGCCAGGGCCAGTTGAACGCGGTTCCCTGCACCAGCAGCACTTTTTCCTGCAACAGGAAGTCGAGCACCATCTTCTGGTCATCGTGGATGTTAAAGCGCTTCGCATCTATTTTCGGGAACATATACAGTGCGCCGCGCGGTTTCACGCAGGAAACGCCCGGAATATCGTTAATCAGCTCCCACGCACGGTTACGTTGTTCATACAAACGCCCGCCCGGCATGATGAATTCGCTAATACTCTGGTAGCCGCCCAGCGCCGTCTGGATCGCGTGCTGCGCCGGAACGTTGGCGCACAGACGCATTGACGCCAGCATCTCCAGCCCTTCAATGTAGCCTTTGGCGTGTTTTTTCGGCCCATTCAGCACCATCCAGCCCTGGCGGAATCCGGCGACGCGATAGGTTTTGGACAGCCCGTTGAACGTAATGGTCAGCAGATCCGGCGCCAGCGCGGCGATAGAATGATGCTCAGCGTCGTCGTAGAGGATCTTGTCGTAAATCTCATCGGCGAAAATGATCAGATTATGTTGACGGGCAATCTCAACGATCTCCATCAGCAGCTCTTTGGAGTAAACCGCGCCGGTTGGGTTATTCGGGTTGATTATCACAATGCCACGGGTACGCGGCGTGATTTTGGCGCGGATGTCGTCGAGATCCGGGAACCAGTCAGAAGATTCATCGCAAAGATAGTGTACCGCTTTGCCGCTGGAGAGCGAGACTGCCGCTGTCCACAGCGGGTAATCCGGCGCGGGAACCAGCATTTCGTCCCCGCTGTTCAGCAACGCCTGCATTGCCTGCACGATCAATTCGGATACGCCGTTACCAATATAGATATCTTCTACGGTGACGTCGCGCATGCCGCGCGCCTGGTAATGCTGCATGATCGCTTTGCGTGCGGAATACAGACCCTTTGAATCGCAATACCCCTGCGCCGTTGGTAAATTGCGGATGACATCGACCAGGATCTCATCAGGCGCTTCAAAACCAAAAGGGGCGGGGTTGCCGATGTTCAGTTTCAGAACTTTATTGCCTTCTTCTTCCAGGCGTTTCGCTTCTTTCAGAACAGGGCCGCGGATGTCATAACAGACATTTTCTAGTTTGCTGGATTTTTCAATGGGGGACATGAATCTTGACCTTTTTAGCTGTTATCGCCACTCCCTGCCGTGGAAGTCAGCACGGAACAATGTACTCCCACAGCGGTGAGTTTTGAAGGGTCAGCAGTAGAAGATTTTGCTCAGGCTTAGTGTGGGATTGTGCTGTTAAGTCCTGCTTTAATGCCATTATTACAGTTTTTATTACTGCTTTTATTTATTTTATTGGTTTTTTGTTTTTAGTATCAGGCTTTTGTGTGGTTGTATGTTTTGTTAAAAAATAGTCTAAACTCAGGGAGGAAAGTGTTAGCGGCATCAGCATAACTCAATTATCAGGAAAATACTGAATGCTTTTACGAAACTACTGTTATCGCCATGATCTGTAAACGTTAGGGTGTAAATCTATTGTTAAGTAGAATTAATGAGTAGTGGCGATCTTAATTAATTATTATTTAATATTTAAAAAGCACTTGCTGGTGAGATTAATAATACATAATTTTCTTAGTTAAGATAACATAATCACGCTTCAGATTATTCGTATTAAGGCTTATAAATATAGTGGTTTTGGGTTAAGATAAGCCCCAGGAAATGGTGCGCAGTCTGCGTTGTCTGCTAATTTTTATGACGAGCATCTATAACTAACTTGTTGCTCAGTAGGCTTTTTTTGTGTCGGTAAATGTCCGTTAACTTCTTTTACATTTACAAAATTACACGTTTATCCTTAGCAGAATTCCGTTGTTACCTAAAAAGGTATGCGTCTTCTCCTCGATATATCCCTGGTAATGACCTCTGGGATTATTCGAAAAGAAAGGAGAAGAGGTTGTTAGCAGCACCAAATACATTTTTACTTTCACTTGGTTACGCAAGTGAAACGGCGAGGGAAGCACATTACAAATGGAATTGTTTGTTTATGAACACACAGCATTAACCAGGTCAACATGGTATGACCCGCCAGTAAGTGAAAAATTATGATAAATGCAAATCGTCCGATAATTAACCTCGACCTCGATCTGCTGAGAACGTTTGTTGCTGTTGCCGATCTGAACACGTTCGCCGCTGCGGCGGCGGCGGTGTGTCGTACTCAGTCTGCGGTGAGTCAGCAAATGCAGCGTCTTGAGCAGCTTGTGGGCAAGGAGTTGTTCGCCCGTCATGGTCGTAACAAGCTGTTGACTGAACACGGTATTCAGCTTCTGGGTTACGCCAGAAAAATCCTGCGCTTTAATGATGAGGCGTGCTCATCATTGATGTTTAGCAATCTTCAGGGCGTATTAACAATTGGCGCTTCTGATGAATCCGCCGATACGATATTGCCTTTCCTGCTCAATCGGATCAGTTCGGTTTACCCGAAGCTTGCTCTGGATGTGAGGGTGAAACGTAACGCCTTTATGGTGGATATGCTGAAATCGCAGGAAGTGGATTTGATTGTCACTACGCACCGTCCGGGATCTTTCGAGTTCCTGAACCTGCGCACATCGCCGACACACTGGTACTGCGCGGCGGAATATGTGCTACAGAAGGGGGAACCGATCCCGCTGGTGTTGTTAGACGATCCCAGCCCGTTCCGCGATATCGTATTAGCGACGTTGAATGCGGCGAATATTCCCTGGCGCCTTGCCTATGTGGCCTCAACGTTAGCGGCGGTACGCGCGGCCGTAAAAGCCGGACTGGGGATCACCGCGCGACCGGTTGAGATGATGAGCCCGGATTTACGCGTACTCGGCGCTGCGGATGGATTACCGCCGTTGCCAGATACGGAATACTTACTGTGTCGCGATCCATCAGGCCAGAACGAACTGGCGCAGGTTATCTATCAGGCGATGGACAGTTACCAAAACCCCTGGCAATACAGTCAGTTTACTCCCGAAGGAGGAGACGATTCGCTGATGGTTGAAGGTGACTTTGAGTAGCCAGTCACAAAAAAAACGTTATAAAATGTAAGTGTAAAAAAGGGCCGCTGATGCTGAAAAAACATCCAGCGGTTCTTTTTTTATACAATTTACCGGCGTTTCGAACGTAAATGCGGGAAAAAGCCTAAAAAATCAGTAAGTAGTCATTAACCTGTTAATTTGGATGAAAAATAGGCACTGACGGTCTGGTTTTGTTTCCATGTTAAAAAACTAGAGAAATTGTTGCTGTTTTTTATGGCGGATTAACAAAAGCGTGTCACAGATCAAGAAAATACTCCCATTTAGGGGGAGGCATCTGCGTAAAATCCTGTCAAAATAGGAGTGTATTATCTCATTTACTTCACAACGGACACGATTCAACAACATTAAATTCGGGCTGGTGATGCGATCGAAATCAGTCAAAATGGCATTAAATGTTAATGGTGTTGGGTCGATGTAAATTAATGTGAGGGAACTTTTGTTAAAGTTGACAAAAGGTTATAGAAAGGAGTAAAAAACCACATCAATTAGCTGTTTAATCATTTTCTACAGTGATTGTAAGGTTTTTTTTATTCCTCCCCATGAATCGATGTGGCGTTCATCTGCCGAAAAGAGCAGAGAATTTGGCGCTACTTTTGATGAGTAAGCAATGAGTATGTCAACATCCACTGAAATCATCGCTCATCACTGGGCATTCGCTATCTTTCTTATTATTGCCATTGGCCTGTGCTGCCTGATGCTCGTCGGCGGTTGGTTTTTAGGCGGTCGCGCACGCGCGAGGTCGAAAAACACCCCGTTTGAATCAGGTATCGACTCGGTCGGCTCCGCCCGCTTACGCCTGTCTGCCAAGTTTTACCTGGTAGCCATGTTCTTCGTTATCTTCGACGTTGAAGCGCTGTATCTGTTCGCATGGTCGACTTCTATCCGTGAAAGCGGTTGGGTAGGCTTTGTGGAAGCTGCAATTTTTATTTTTGTGTTACTGGCTGGTCTGGTTTATCTGGTGCGTATTGGCGCGCTGGACTGGACGCCCGCGCGTTCACGCCGCGAGCGTATGAACCCGGAAACGAACAGTATCGCTAATCGTCAACGCTAACCGCGAGGCATTAAGATGGATTATACGCTCACCCGCATAGATCCCAACGGTGAGAATGACCGTTACCCCCTGCAAAAACAGGAGATCGTAACCGACCCCCTGGAGCAAGAAATCAACAAAAGCGTGTATATGGGCAAGCTCGAACACGCGCTGCATGACATGGTTAACTGGGGTCGTAAGAATTCAATTTGGCCGTATAACTTCGGCCTTTCCTGCTGCTATGTCGAGATGGTGACCTCTTTTACCGCCGTGCATGACGTGGCGCGCTTCGGCGCGGAAGTACTGCGTGCTTCGCCGCGTCAGGCCGACCTGATGGTGGTAGCGGGAACATGCTTTACCAAGATGGCGCCTGTTATTCAGCGTTTGTATGACCAGATGCTGGAGCCGAAGTGGGTGATTTCCATGGGGGCATGCGCTAACTCTGGCGGTATGTACGATATTTATTCGGTTGTGCAGGGCGTTGATAAATTTATCCCGGTAGATGTGTATATCCCGGGCTGCCCGCCGCGCCCCGAAGCGTACATGCAGGCGCTGATGTTGTTGCAGGAATCAATTGGCAAAGAACGTCGTCCGCTCTCCTGGGTGGTTGGCGATCAGGGCGTTTATCGCGCCAATATGCAGTCAGAGCGCGAACGTAAACGCGGCGAACGCATTGCAGTAACGAATCTACGTACACCAGACGAGATTTAATTTGCGCCTGTCGGCAGCAGACTTCACTTCGCTTATCACTACATAAATAACGCGAAGCACTGCCGACTACCACGGACCATTTGCAATGGTGAACAATATGACCGACTTAACCGCGCAAGACGCTGTATGGCAAACCCGGGATCATCTGGATGACCCGGTCATTGGCGAACTGCGCAACCGTTTTGGGCCGGATGCCTTTACCGTTCAGGCGACCCGCACCGGGGTACCCGTTGTTTGGGTCAAGCGTGAACAATTACTGGAAGTTGGCGATTTCTTAAAGAAACTGCCGAAACCTTACGTCATGCTGTTTGACTTACACGGCATGGACGAGCGTCTGCGCACGCATCGCGACGGGTTACCCGCTGCGGATTTTTCCGTTTTCTACCACCTGATCTCAATAGACCGCAATCGCGACATCATGCTCAAGGTGGCATTGTCTGAAAACGACCTGCATGTGCCGACGTTTACCAAACTCTTCCCGAACGCCAACTGGTACGAGCGTGAAACCTGGGAGATGTTTGGCATCACGTTTGACGGCCACCCGCACCTGACGCGTCTGCTGATGCCGCCGACCTGGGAAGGGCATCCGCTGCGTAAAGACTACCCGGCGCGCGCTACCGAATTCGATCCGTTTGAGCTGACCAAAGCCAAGCAGGATCTGGAGATGGAAGCGCTGACCTTCAAACCGGAAGACTGGGGGATGCAACGCGGCACCGAAAACGAGGACTTTATGTTCCTCAACCTCGGTCCAAACCACCCGTCCTCACACGGCGCATTCCGTATCGTACTTCAGCTTGACGGCGAAGAAATTGTCGACTGCGTGCCTGACATCGGCTACCACCACCGTGGCGCTGAGAAAATGGGCGAACGCCAGTCCTGGCACAGCTACATTCCGTATACCGACCGTATCGAATACCTCGGCGGCTGCGTCAACGAAATGCCGTACGTACTGGCGGTAGAGAAACTGGCGGGCATCACCGTACCGGATCGTGTAAACGTGATTCGCGTTATGCTCTCCGAACTGTTCCGCATTAACAGCCACCTGCTGTACATCTCGACGTTTATTCAGGACGTCGGCGCGATGACCCCGGTCTTCTTCGCCTTTACCGATCGTCAGAAAATTTACGATGTGGTGGAAGCGATCACCGGTTTCCGTATGCACCCGGCCTGGTTCCGTATCGGCGGCGTCGCGCACGACCTGCCGCGTGGCTGGGATCGCCTGCTGCGCGATTTCCTGGACTGGATGCCGAAGCGTCTGGACTCCTACGAGAAAGCGGCGCTGCGCAACACCATCCTGAAAGGGCGTTCCCAGGGCGTTGCCGCTTACGGCAAGAAAGAAGCGCTGGACTGGGGCTGTACAGGCGCCGCGCTGCGTGCGACCGGTATTGATTTCGACGTGCGTAAATCACGTCCGTACTCTGGCTACGAGAACTTTGACTTTGAAATCCCGGTTGGCGGCGGCGTGTCCGACTGCTATACCCGCGTGATGCTGAAAGTCGAAGAGCTGCGTCAGAGTTTGCGCATCCTTGAGCAGTGCCTCAATAACATGCCGGAAGGCCCGTTCAAAGCGGATCACCCGCTGACGACGCCGCCGCCGAAAGAGCGCACGCTGCAACATATCGAAACCCTGATCACCCACTTCCTGCAAGTGTCGTGGGGCCCGGTCATGCCTGCGAATGAATCCTTCCAGATGGTAGAGGCGACCAAGGGTATTAACAGTTACTACCTGACCAGCGATGGCAGCACCATGAGTTACCGTACTCGTATCCGTACCCCGAGCTATGCGCATTTGCAGCAGATTCCGGTGGCGGTGCGCGGCAGCCTGGTGTCTGACCTGATCGTTCATTTAGGTAGTATCGATTTTGTTATGTCAGATGTGGACCGCTAATTATGCACGAGAATCAACAACCACAAACCGAGGCTTTTGAGCTGAGTGCGGCAGAGCGTGAAGCCATTGAGCACGAGAAGCACCACTACGAAGACCCGCGTGCGGCGTCCATTGAAGCGCTGAAAATCGTACAGAAGCAGCGTGGCTGGGTGCCGGATGGCGCGATCTACGCGATCGCCGACGTGCTGGGTATTCCGGCGAGCGATGTCGAAGGCGTCGCCACATTCTACAGCCAGATCTTCCGCCAGCCGGTCGGTCGCCATGTGATCCGTTACTGTGACAGCGTGGTGTGCCATATCACCGGTTATCAGGGGATCCAGGCCGCGCTGGAGAAAAAACTCAATATCAAGCCGGGGCAGACGACCTTTGACGGTCGCTTTACGCT
Source organism: Citrobacter sp. TBCP-5362 (assembly GCF_005406305.1). NCBI lineage: Bacteria > Pseudomonadati > Pseudomonadota > Gammaproteobacteria > Enterobacterales > Enterobacteriaceae > Citrobacter > Citrobacter sp. TBCP-5362. Next base: position 1,453,018 of record NZ_CP040234.1, read on the forward strand.
GCTGCCGACCTGTTGCCTGGGGAACTGCGACAAAGGGCCGAACATGATGATTGATGAGGATACTCACAGCCATCTGACCCCGGAAGCCATTCCCGAACTACTGGAGCGGTATAAATGAAAAACGTTATCCGTACTCCCGAAACGCATCCGCTGACCTGGCGTCTGCGTGATGACAAGCAGCCGGTATGGCTGGACGAATACCGTAGTAAAAACGGCTACGAAGGCGCGCGTAAAGCGCTGACCGGGCTGTCTCCTGACGAGATCGTCAATCAGGTGAAAGACGCTGGCCTGAAAGGGCGCGGCGGCGCGGGCTTCTCCACCGGTCTGAAGTGGAGCCTGATGCCGAAAGATGAATCCATGAACATCCGTTACCTGCTGTGTAACGCCGATGAAATGGAGCCGGGCACCTATAAAGACCGTCTGCTGATGGAGCAACTGCCGCACCTGCTGGTGGAAGGTATGTTGATCTCCGCCTTTGCCCTGAAAGCGTACCGTGGCTACATCTTCCTGCGTGGCGAATACATCGAAGCGGCTGTGCATCTGCGCCGCGCAATCGCGGAAGCGACCGACGCCGGTCTGCTCGGCAAAAACATCATGGGCACCGGTTTCGACTTCGAACTGTTTGTTCACACCGGGGCAGGGCGTTACATCTGCGGTGAAGAAACCGCGCTGATTAACTCCCTCGAAGGTCGTCGCGCCAACCCGCGCTCTAAGCCGCCGTTCCCGGCAAGCTCCGGCGTATGGGGCAAGCCGACCTGCGTCAACAACGTGGAAACGCTGTGTAACGTCCCGGCGATCCTCGCGAACGGCGTGGAGTGGTATCAGAACATTTCGAAGAGCAAAGATGCGGGCACCAAGCTGATGGGCTTCTCCGGTCGCGTGAAAAATCCGGGACTGTGGGAACTGCCGTTCGGCACTACCGCGCGTGAGATCCTCGAAGATTACGCCGGTGGCATGCGCGATGGCCTGAAATTCAAAGCCTGGCAGCCAGGCGGCGCGGGAACCGACTTCCTGACCGAAGCGCACCTCGACCTGCCGATGGAATTTGAAAGCATCGGTAAAGCGGGCAGCCGTCTGGGTACGGCGCTGGCGATGGCCGTTGACCACGAAATTGGCATGGTGTCGCTGGTGCGTAACCTGGAAGAGTTTTTTGCGCGCGAATCGTGCGGCTGGTGTACGCCGTGCCGCGACGGCCTGCCGTGGAGTGTAAAAATTCTGCGTGCGCTGGAACGTGGCGAAGGCCAGCCTGGGGATATCGAGACACTTGAGCAACTGTGTCGTTTCCTCGGGCCGGGTAAAACCTTCTGTGCGCATGCGCCAGGCGCGGTCGAACCGTTGCAGAGTGCCATTAAATATTTCCGCGAAGAATTCGAAGCTGGCATCAAGCAGCCGTTCAGCAATACCCATGTGATTGGTGGTATACAGCCGAACCTGCTGAAAGAGCGCTGGTAATTGCAGGCTTACCCCTGCATCGCGATAAGTCATTCGATTAACGCTTAGTCCCTGACTAAGCCAACTGGAAGCATGCTGACTATGGCTACGATTCATGTAGACGGCAAAGAATATGAGGTCAACGGCGCAGACAACCTGCTACAGGCATGTCTGTCCCTCGGCCTTGATATTCCGTACTTTTGCTGGCACCCGGCGCTGGGTAGCGTCGGTGCTTGCCGCCAGTGTGCGGTGAAGCAATATCAAAACGCGGAAGATACGCGTGGTCGCCTGGTGATGTCTTGTATGACGCCTGCCACCGACGGCACCTTTATTTCTATTGATGACGAAGAAGCGAAACAGTTCCGCGAAAGCGTGGTGGAATGGTTAATGACCAACCACCCGCACGATTGTCCGGTCTGTGAAGAGGGCGGTAACTGCCACCTTCAGGATATGACCGTGATGACGGGCCACAACTTCCGTCGTTACCGTTTCACTAAGCGTACTCACCGCAACCAGGATTTGGGGCCGTTCATCTCTCACGAAATGAACCGCTGCATCGCCTGCTACCGCTGTGTGCGTTACTACAAAGACTACGCAGACGGCGCGGATCTGGGCGTATATGGCGCGCATGACAACGTCTACTTCGGTCGTCCTGAAGACGGTACGCTTGAAAGCGAATTCTCCGGCAACCTGGTGGAAATCTGCCCGACCGGCGTATTCACCGACAAAACGCACTCCGAGCGTTATAACCGTAAGTGGGACATGCAGTTTGCGCCAAGCATCTGCCAGCAGTGCTCCATCGGTTGTAACACCAGCCCGGGCGAGCGCTACGGCGAACTGCGTCGCATCGAGAACCGTTACAACGGGACCGTTAACCACTACTTCCTCTGCGACCGTGGTCGTTTCGGTTATGGTTATGTGAACCTGAAAGACAGGCCTCGTCAGCCGATTCAGCGTCGTGGCGATGACCTGATCACCCTCAACGCCGAGCAGGCGATGCAGGGCGCGGCGGATATTCTGCGTCAGTCGAAGAAGGTGATCGGCATCGGTTCTCCGCGCGCCAGCGTTGAGAGCAACTTCGCGCTGCGTGAACTGGTGGGCGCGGATAACTTCTATACCGGTATCGCTCAGGGCGAGCAGGAACGTCTGCAACTGGCGCTGAAAGTGCTGCGCGAAGGCGGCATTCATACTCCGGCGCTGCGTGACATCGAATCTTACGATGCGGTACTGGTGCTGGGCGAAGATATTACCCAGACCGGCGCGCGCGTTGCGCTGGCGGTTCGCCAGGCGGTGAAAGGCAAAGCGCGTGAAATGGCGGCGGCCCAGAAAGTGGCCGACTGGCAGATTGCGGCCATCCTCAACATCGGCCAGCGCGCTAAGCATCCGCTGTTTGTGACCAATGTTGACAACACCCGTCTGGACGACATCGCGGCATGGACTTACCGTGCGCCGGTGGAAGATCAGGCGCGTTTAGGCTTTGCCATCGCTCATGCGCTGGACGACAGCGCACCGGTGGTCGACGGCATCAGCAGCGATTTGCAGAACAAAATCGACGTCATCGTTCAGGCGCTGGCGGGTGCGAAGAAACCACTGATTATCTCCGGCACCAACGCCGGTAGCGCGGAAGTGATTCAGGCGGCCGCCAACGTGGCGAAAGCGCTGAAAGGCCGTGGTTCGGATGTCGGCATCACCATGATTGCCCGCTCGGTCAACAGCATGGGGCTGGGCATGATGGGCGGCGGTTCGCTGGATGACGCGTTGACCGAACTGGAAACCGGTCGTGCCGACGCTGTCGTGGTGCTGGAAAACGATCTGCACCGTCATGCAAGCGCCGTTCGCGTAAATGCCGCGCTGGCAAAAGCGCCGCTGGTGATGGTGGTTGACCATCAGCGCACGGCGATTATGGAGAATGCGCATCTGGTGCTCTCCGCCGCAAGTTTTGCGGAAAGCGACGGTACGGTCATCAACAACGAAGGCCGCGCGCAGCGTTTCTTCCAGGTTTATGACCCGGCCTATTACGACAGCAACACCGTGATGCTGGAAAGCTGGCGCTGGCTGCACTCGCTGCACAGCACCGTGCAGAACCGCGAGGTGGACTGGACGCAACTGGACCACGTTATTGACGCCGCGATCGCCGCGATGCCGCAACTGGCGGGCATTAAAGATGCCGCGCCGGACGCGACCTTCCGCATTCGCGGGCAGAAACTGGCGCGTGAGCCGCACCGTTACAGCGGTCGTACCGCGATGCGCGCTAACATCAGCGTTCACGAGCCGCGTCAGCCGCAGGATAAAGACACCATGTTCGCCTTCTCAATGGAAGGGAACAACCAGCCGGGCGCGCCGCGTTCGCAGATTCCGTTTGCCTGGGCGCCAGGCTGGAACTCCCCACAGGCGTGGAACAAGTTCCAGGATGAAGTGGGCGGCAAACTGCGTCATGGCGATCCGGGCGTGCGTTTGATTGAAGCATCTGAAAACGGTCTTGATTACTTCACTACCGTTCCGGCCAGCTTCCAGGCGCAGGATGGTCAGTGGCGTATCGCGCCGTACTATCACCTGTTTGGCAGTGACGAAATGTCGCAGCGTTCTCCGGTCTTCCAGAGCCGTATGCCGCAACCGTACATCAAACTCAACCCGGCTGATGCCGCGAAGTTGGGCGTGAATGCGGGAACGCGCGTTTCTTTCAGCTACGACGGCAATACGGTAACGCTGCCGGTTGAAATCGCTGAAGGCTTAACGGCAGGGCAGGTCGGATTGCCGATGGGTATGCCTGGCATCGCGCCGGTTCTGGCGGGCGGTCGTCTTGAGAATCTGCAGGAGGCGCAACAATGAGTTGGATTACACCGGATCTGATCGAGATCCTGCTGAGCATTCTCAAAGCGGTGGTGATCCTGCTGGTGGTGGTCACCTGCGGGGCATTCATGAGCTTTGGCGAACGTCGTCTGCTGGGTCTGTTCCAGAACCGTTATGGGCCAAACCGCGTTGGCTGGGGCGGTTCGCTCCAGCTGGTCGCGGACATGATCAAAATGTTCTTTAAAGAGGACTGGATCCCGAAATTCTCGGATCGCGTCATCTTTACCCTGGCGCCGATGATCGCTTTTACCTCGCTGCTGCTGGCGTTCGCTATCGTTCCGGTTAGCCCGACCTGGGTTGTCGCTGACCTGAACATCGGGATTTTGTTCTTCCTGATGATGGCGGGCCTGGCGGTGTATGCGGTGCTGTTCGCCGGTTGGTCGAGCAACAACAAATACTCGCTGCTGGGGGCGATGCGTGCATCAGCACAGACGCTCAGCTACGAAGTGTTCCTCGGGCTTTCCCTGATGGGCGTGGTGGCGCAGGCCGGTTCATTTAATATGACCGACATCGTCAACAACCAGGCTGATATCTGGAACGTTATTCCGCAGTTCTTTGGTTTTGTCACCTTTGCCATCGCGGGCGTGGCGGTGTGTCACCGTCATCCGTTTGACCAGCCGGAAGCCGAACAGGAACTGGCCGATGGTTACCACATTGAATATTCCGGTATGAAATTCGGTCTGTTCTTCGTGGGGGAATACATCGGTATCGTTACTATCTCCGCGCTGATGGTGACGCTGTTCTTCGGTGGCTGGCATGGCCCGTTCTTACCGCCATTCATCTGGTTCGCGCTGAAAACCGCGTTCTTTATGATGATGTTCATTTTGATTCGTGCGTCGTTACCGCGTCCTCGTTATGACCAGGTAATGTCCTTCGGCTGGAAAGTCTGCCTGCCGTTGACGCTCATCAACTTGCTGGTAACGGCGGCTGTCATTCTCTGGCAGGCGCAATAAGGGGCACAAAGACCATGACCTTAAAAGAATTGTTAGTAGGCTTCGGCACCCAGGTACGCAGTATCTGGATGATCGGCCTGCATGCGTTCGCGAAACGCGAAACGCAGATGTACCCGGAAGAGCCGGTCTATCTACCGCCTCGTTACCGTGGCCGTATCGTGCTGACGCGCGACCCGGACGGCGAGGAGCGTTGCGTTGCCTGTAACCTGTGTGCGGTAGCCTGCCCGGTAGGCTGTATCTCGCTGCAAAAAGCAGAGATGAAAGATGGTCGCTGGTATCCTGAGTTTTTCCGTATCAACTTCTCACGTTGCATTTTCTGCGGCCTGTGCGAAGAAGCCTGTCCGACGACGGCCATTCAGCTCACCCCCGATTTTGAAATGGGTGAGTACAAGCGCCAGGACCTGGTTTATGAGAAAGAGGATCTGCTGATCTCCGGTCCGGGCAAATACCCGGAATATAACTTCTACCGGATGGCAGGTATGGCAATCGACGGCAAAGATAAGGGCGAAGCAGAGAACGAAGCCAAGCCTATCGACGTCAAGAGCCTGTTACCGTAAGGAGAGGGGCAATGGAGTTCGCTTTTTATATCTGTGGCCTGATCGCCATTCTCGCAACCTTGCGAGTCATCACCCATACCAATCCGGTACACGCGTTGCTGTATCTGATTATTTCGCTGCTGGCGATTTCCGGGGTGTTTTTCTCGCTGGGCGCTTACTTTGCCGGTGCGCTGGAAATTATCGTTTATGCGGGCGCCATCATGGTGCTGTTCGTGTTCGTGGTCATGATGCTCAACCTCGGCGGTTCGGAAATCGAACAGGAACGCCAGTGGCTGAAACCGCAGGTGTGGATTGGCCCGGCGATTTTGTCGGCCATCATGCTGGTGGTGATCGTGTACGCCATTCTGGGCGTCAACGACCAGGGTATCGACGGTACGCCAATTAGCGCCAAAGCGGTCGGTATCTCGCTGTTTGGGCCTTACGTTCTGGCGGTCGAACTGGCCTCTATGCTGCTGCTGGCCGGTCTGGTTGTCGCCTTCCACGTCGGTCGCGAAGAGCGTGTGGGCGAAGTGCTGAGCAACCGTCCTGGTGACAGCGCGAAAAGAAAAACGGAGGAGCACGCATGATCCCCTTACAACATGGACTGATCCTCGCGGCGATTTTATTCGTGCTGGGCTTAACCGGTCTGGTTATCCGCCGCAATCTGCTGTTTATGCTGATTGGGCTGGAAATCATGATTAACGCCTCCGCGCTGGCCTTCGTGGTCGCCGGGAGCTACTGGGGCCAGACGGATGGTCAGGTGATGTACATTCTCGCCATCAGCCTTGCGGCTGCGGAGGCGAGTATTGGCCTGGCGCTGTTACTGCAACTTCATCGCCGTCGCCAGAACCTGAACATCGATTCAGTAAGTGAGATGCGTGGATGAACATGCTTGCCTTAACCATTATTCTGCCATTGATTGGCTTTGTATTACTGGCGTTCTCTCGCGGTCGCTGGTCGGAAAACCTCTCCGCGACTGTGGGCGTCGGCTCCATTGGCCTGGCGGCGCTGGTGACGGCGTTTGTCGGCGTTGACTTCTTCGCTAACGGCAAGCAGGCGTTCAGCCAGCCGCTGTGGACGTGGATGTCGGTGGGTGATTTCAACATCGGTTTCAACCTGGTGCTGGACGGCCTGTCGCTGACCATGCTCTCGGTAGTGACCGGCGTGGGTTTCCTGATCCACATGTTCGCCTCCTGGTATATGCGCGGTGAAGAGGGATACTCCCGCTTCTTCGCCTACACCAACCTGTTTATCGCCAGCATGGTTATTCTGGTGCTGTCCGATAACCTGCTGCTGATGTACCTCGGCTGGGAAGGCGTGGGTCTGTGCTCCTATCTGCTGATCGGTTTCTACTACACCGATCCGAAGAATGGCGCTGCGGCAATGAAAGCGTTTGTTGTGACCCGTGTGGGCGACGTGTTCCTCGCGTTTGCGCTGTTCATTCTGTACAACGAACTGGGCACCCTGAACTTCCGCGAAATGGTGGAACTGGCGCCAGCGCACTTCGCCGACGGCAACAACATGCTGATGTGGGCGACGCTGATGCTGCTGGGCGGCGCGGTAGGTAAATCTGCGCAGCTGCCGTTGCAGACCTGGCTTGCAGACGCGATGGCGGGCCCGACGCCTGTCTCCGCGCTGATCCACGCCGCGACGATGGTTACCGCTGGTGTTTACCTGATTGCCCGTACCCACGGCCTGTTCCTGATGACGCCGGAAGTGCTGCATCTGGTGGGGATCGTTGGGGCGATTACGCTGGTGCTGGCCGGTTTCGCCGCGCTGGTGCAGACCGACATCAAACGTGTTCTCGCTTACTCCACCATGAGCCAGATTGGCTACATGTTCCTGGCGCTGGGCGTCCAGGCGTGGGATGCGGCGATTTTCCACCTGATGACGCACGCCTTCTTTAAAGCGCTGTTGTTCCTGGCGTCCGGCTCGGTGATTCTGGCCTGCCACCACGAACAGAACATCTTCAAGATGGGCGGCTTGCGTAAGTCTATTCCGCTGGTGTATCTCTGCTTCCTGGTGGGTGGCGCGGCGCTGTCGGCTCTGCCGCTGATTACCGCCGGCTTCTTCAGTAAGGATGAGATTCTGGCCGGCGCGATGGCGAATGGTCATATCAATCTGATGGTTGCAGGTCTGGTCGGTGCGTTCATGACCTCCTTGTACACCTTCCGTATGATTTTCATCGTGTTTCACGGTAAAGAACAAATTCACGCTCATGCAGGGAAGGGGATTACGCATCACCTGCCGCTGATTGTGCTGATGGTACTGTCCACCTTTGTTGGCGCGCTGATTGTGCCGCCGTTGCAGGGTGTGCTGCCGCAGACGACCGAGCTTGAGCATAGCCGCGTGATGACCCTGGAAATTGCCTCCGGCGTGGTTGCGATTGTCGGCATCCTGATTGCCGCATGGCTGTGGCTGGGTAAACGTACTCTGGTGACTTCTGTCGCCAACAGTGCGCCGGGCCGTCTGCTGGGCACCTGGTGGTATAACGCCTGGGGCTTCGACTGGCTGTACGACAAAGTGTTCGTGAAGCCGTTCCTCGGCGTTGCCTGGCTGCTGAAACGCGACCCGCTCAATGCGCTGATGAACGTTCCGGCTATCCTTTCCCGCTTTGCAGGTAAAGGCCTGCTGCTCAGCGAGAACGGATATCTGCGCTGGTATGTGGCATCCATGAGCATCGGTGCGGTCGTTGTGCTGGCGCTGTTGATGGTACTGCGTTGAGTTTGAGGATTGTGGGGTTGATGTCGGATGGCGCTGGCGCTTATCCGACCTACGGGAATCTGTAGGCCCGGTAAGCGTTAGCGCCACCGGGCAAAAAAGGCCGCAATCCGAAGTGAATTTTCTGTTGTGAGAATTCGTTGAAAATCAGGTCCTGATGGGACTTTAACAAGGAATAAAGATCGCCATGTTACTACCCTGGCTAATATTAATTCCCTTTATCGGTGGCTTTCTGTGCTGGCAGACCGAACGCTTCGGCGTGAAGGTGCCGCGCTGGATTGCGCTGATCACCATGGGACTGACGCTGGCGCTTGGCCTGCAACTGTGGTTGCAGGGCGGCTATTCACTGACGCAAGCCGCTGGCATTCCGCAGTGGCAGTCTGAGTTCATTCTGCCGTGGATCCCGCGCTTCGGCATCTCTATCCATCTGGCTATCGACGGTTTGTCGCTGCTGATGGTGGTGCTGACCGGTCTGCTGGGCGTTCTGGCGGTACTCTGCTCCTGGAATGAAATCGAAAAATATCAGGGCTTCTTCCACCTGAACCTGATGTGGATTCTGGGCGGCGTTATCGGCGTGTTCCTTGCCATCGACATGTTCCTGTTCTTCTTCTTCTGGGAAATGATGCTGGTGCCGATGTACTTCCTGATCGCGCTGTGGGGGCACAAAGCCTCTGACGGTAAAACGCGTATCACGGCGGCTACCAAGTTCTTCATCTATACCCAGGCGAGCGGTCTGGTGATGCTGATTGCCATCCTGGCGCTGGTGTTTGTACACCACAATGCGACCGGCGTCTGGACCTTCAACTACGAAGACCTGCTGAAAACGCCGATGTCGCACGGGGTGGAATACCTGCTGATGCTGGGCTTCTTCATCGCGTTTGCGGTGAAAATGCCGGTGGTTCCGCTGCACGGCTGGCTGCCGGACGCGCACTCCCAGGCGCCGACCGCAGGTTCCGTTGACCTCGCCGGTATTTTGCTGAAAACGGCGGCTTACGGTCTGCTGCGCTTCTCGCTGCCGCTGTTCCCGAACGCCTCTGCCGAGTTTGCGCCGATTGCGATGTGGCTGGGTGTGATTGGCATCTTCTACGGCGCGTGGATGGCTTTCACCCAGTACGACATTAAACGTCTGATTGCGTACACTTCCGTTTCGCACATGGGCTTCGTACTGATTGCTATCTACACCGGCAGCCAGTTGGCGTACCAGGGCGCTGTAATCCAGATGATTGCGCACGGTCTGTCGGCAGCGGGTCTGTTCATCCTGTGTGGTCAGCTGTACGAACGTCTGCATACGCGTGATATGCGTATGATGGGCGGTCTGTGGAGCAAAATTAAATGGTTGCCTGCGCTGTCGATGTTCTTCGCGGTGGCGACGCTCGGTATGCCGGGCACCGGTAACTTCGTTGGCGAATTTATGATTCTGTTCGGTAGCTACCAGGTGGTTCCGGTCATTACCGTGATCTCAACCTTTGGTCTGGTGTTTGCTTCCGTTTACTCGCTGGCGATGCTGCATCGCGCTTACTTCGGTAAAGCGAAGAGCCAGATTGCCAGCCAGGACATGCCAGGGATGTCGCTGCGAGAGCTGTTTATCATCCTGTTGCTGGTCGTGCTTCTGGTACTGCTTGGCTTCTATCCGCAGCCGATTCTGGATACCTCGCATTCTGCGATGAGCAACATCCAGCAGTGGTTTGTTAATTCCGTTACTACTACAAGGCCGTAAATCGCCATGACAATAACTCCACAACACCTGATTGCGCTGCTACCGCTGCTGATCGTCGGCTTGACGGTGGTGGTTGTGATGCTCTCCATTGCGTGGCGACGCAATCACTTCCTCAATGCCACGCTGTCGGTCATTGGGCTTAACGCCGCGCTGGTTTCGCTCTGGTTTGTTGGCCAGGCGGGCGCGATGGACGTCACCCCGCTGATGCGCGTTGACGGTTTCGCCATGCTTTACACCGGGCTGGTTCTGCTGGCGAGTCTTGCCACCTGTACCTTTGCCTATCCGTGGCTTGAAGGCTATAACGACAACCAGGAAGAGTTCTACCTGCTGGTGCTGATTGCCGCATTGGGCGGTATTCTGCTGGCTAACGCCAACCACCTGGCGGCGCTGTTCCTCGGTATTGAGCTGATCTCTCTGCCGCTGTTTGGCCTGATTGGTTACGCCTTCCGTCAGAAACGCTCGCTGGAAGCCAGTATCAAATACACTATTCTGTCTGCCGCAGCGTCTTCCTTCCTGCTGTTCGGTATGGCGCTGGTGTACGCGCAGTCTGGCAACCTGTCGTTTGTCGCGCTTGGTAAGAGCCTCGGCGACGGCATGTTGCACGAACCGCTGCTGCTGGCGGGCTTCGGTCTGATGATTGTTGGTCTCGGCTTTAAACTCTCGCTGGTGCCGTTCCACCTGTGGACGCCAGACGTATACCAGGGCGCGCCTGCGCCGGTTTCCACTTTCCTGGCGACGGCGAGCAAAATCGCTATCTTCGGCGTGGTGATGCGTCTGTTCCTGTACGCGCCGGTAGGTGACAGCGAAGCGGTACGTATCGTGCTGGGCGTGATTGCCTTTGCCTCCATCATCTTCGGTAACCTGATGGCGCTGAGCCAGACCAACATTAAGCGTCTGCTCGGTTACTCCTCTATTTCTCACCTCGGCTATCTGCTGGTGGCGTTGATCGCCCTGCAAAGCGGCGAGATGTCGATGGAAGCCGTTGGCGTTTATCTGGCCGGTTATCTGTTCAGCAGCCTCGGCGCGTTCGGCGTGGTCAGCCTGATGTCCAGCCCGTTCCGTGGCCCGGATGCCGATTCACTGTTCTCCTACCGTGGTCTGTTCTGGCATCGTCCGATCCTCGCGGCGGTGATGACCGTGATGATGCTCTCTCTGGCGGGTATCCCGATGACGCTGGGCTTTATCGGTAAGTTCTACGTCCTGGCGGTCGGTGTGCAGGCCAGCCTGTGGTGGCTGGTTGCCGCAGTGGTGGTTGGTTCCGCGATTGGTCTCTACTACTACCTGCGTGTTGCGGTAAGCCTCTATCTGAGTGCGCCGCAGCAGCTTAACCGTGATGCGCCGTCTAACTGGCAGTACAGCGCGGGCGGTATTGTGGTTCTGATCTCCGCGCTGCTGGTTCTGGTGCTGGGTATCTACCCGCAACCGCTGATTAGCATCGTGCAGTTAGCTACGCCGCTGATGTAAGCGAAAGCAGAAACGAAAAAACCCGCCGTGGCGGGTTTTTTTATGCCCTGAACGTCAGGACGTTAACTCAGTAACTGACGGCTGACCAGCGGCCCGCTGACGTTTTGCGCGGCGCGTTCCATTACTTCCTGAATCACCGACGACAGTTCGTTGACTTCAAACTTCGCGACATAACCATCCGCTTTGACTTTACGCACATGATCTTCGTTGGCGCTGCCGGAAAGGGAAGAGTGGATCACTACCGGAATTTTCTTCAGGCGCTCGTCGGTTTTGATCTTACGCGTCAGGGTGAAACCGTCCATCTCCGGCATTTCGAGGTCGGTTAGCACCAGAGCGATTTTCTCGCTAATCGGTTTGCCTTCCGCCTCCGCTTCTTTCGCCAGCTGCTGGATTTTCTCCCAGGCATCCTGACCGGTAACGTGCATCTGATGCGGGATCTCCATCGCATTCAGCCCTTTCTCCAGCATGGCACGGGCAACTTTAGAATCTTCTGCCACAATCGCCACCGCACCCGGCGTGATGTTGAACTTGCTGGTTTTCAAATTGGTGGCGCGCAAGTCGTGATTTGACGGCACGATATCATAGAGAATTTGCTCTACGTCGAGTACCAGCGCCAGGTTGTTGGTCTCTTTGTCTTCATCCAGACAGGCAATGCTGGTGATATAGCGGCCGTTAACCGCTTTCTCGGCGGTATGCACCTGCTGCCAGTCCAGACGCATAATATTCTCGACGGACTCCACCGCAAATGCCTGTACGCTGCGCGCATATTCGGTGATCAGCAGGATGTTAAGCCCGTTCTCCGGTTTACACCCGGCCACGGCGGGCAGGTCGATGACCGGGATCACCTGATCGCGGATGTTGACCATACCTAAAAGCGGGGCTTTCATTCCGGCAGGGCGCGTAAATGTGGGCATTGGCACAATTTCGCGCAGTTTGAATACGTTGATGCCAAATAGCTCCGACTTCTGCTCATGCAGCGATGTGCCGAGACGGAATAACAGCAGTTCAAAGCGGTTAGACAGGGTTAAGTTAGCCCTGTCATCAATATCTTTCTGGAAATTATCCATCGCATCCTCAATATGAAAGCCAGCCTTTTCTCTGTTATCGGCACTGAGGAAGAAAAATGGAGCGTTAAACCGTGAAAACGGCGAAATCGTGAGCCAACGCAGTTGCGGGGAAGATCGCCTGGCATTCTGCCAGCAGGCGTTGGCTGCCTCTGTCATCGTAACGCGAGCTGACGTGAGTAATGATGAGCTGGCCCACGTCAGCATCGTGCGCCAGCTGCGCGGCCTGCCTGGTGGAGCTGTGCCCACGGCTGTTGGCTTTTTCTTCCATTGAGGTATCCAGCGTTGCTTCGTGCACCATTACGTCCACGCCTTTTGCCAGCGTGATGGCCGACGCGCATGGCGCGGTGTCGCCAAATATCGCCACCGATTTCCCGGGTGTGGCTGGCGCGAGAAAATCGGCGCCGTTAATAACGCGACCATCGTTCAGGGTGACGGTTTTACCCGCTTTCAGATCCTGAAACAGCGGGCCGGGCTTCACGTCTGCCGCTTTTAGCGCACTGGCATCCAGTGCGCCGGGCTTGTCATGCTCTTCAATCCGATAGCCATAGCATTCAAGCGGATGCTCAAGCGCAAAGGCGGTCACTTTGCGCAGACCGTCGTCCAGAATTTCGCCGGCGGTAATTTCAACGATCTCCAGCGGATAATCAGTCCAGGAGCCGCTAAGGCGCAATGCGGTTTCGGTGAACTCGCGAATGCCTTTGGGGCCGTAAATCGTCAGCGGCTGTGCGTTTCCCGCCATCGAACGGCTGCACAGCAGACCGGGCAAACCGAAAAGGTGATCGCCATGCAGATGGCTGATGAAAATGCGATCGAGCTTACCTGGGTTAAACGCGGTGTTGAGCATCTGGTGCTGGGTGCCTTCACCGCAGTCGAATAACCATAGCCCCGCCTGCGTCGGGTGCTGTAAATTCAGTAATATGGCCGTGACATTACGCGTGCGGGTAGGAACGCCGGCAGAAGTACCTAAAAAAATTAATTCCATTATTTCATTACACGTTTAAAAAATATTCTGGCTAGTATAAAGCGAATACGTAAAAGGAGCGCACCATGATTCACTGGCAAGACCTGCATCATTCTGAATTATCCGTCCCGCAACTCTATGCGTTACTGAAATTGCGCTGCGCGGTATTTGTGGTTGAACAACGGTGTCCGTATCTGGATGTGGACGGCGATGACCTGGTGGGGGAGAACCGTCATATCCTGGGCTGGCATAACGATGAGCTGGTAGCGTATGCGAGGATTCTGAAAAGCGACGACGAACTGGAGCCGGTGGTGATTGGGCGCGTGATCGTCAGCGAAGCGCTGCGCGGCGAAAAACTGGGGCAACAGCTTATGGCGCAGACCCTGGCATCCTGCGAGCAACACTGGCCGGAGAAGGCGCTTTATCTCGGCGCACAGGCGCATCTGCAATCCTTCTATGCGCGATTCGGCTTTGTTCCGGTGACGGACGTTTATGACGAAGACGGTATCCCGCACATGGGTATGGCGCGCGAGGTTAGCCAGGTGTGATGTTCCGGTTTTGTCTATAGTTAGTGGGAACGTTAATCGAAAGGGAGAATATAATGTCTTTTCATTCTTATGGTTCACGTATTGATGACGACCTGGAACTTCTGAGCGAAACGCTGGAAGAGGTGCTGCGTTCCTCCGGCGATCCTGCCGATCAAAAATATGTTGAGTTAAAAGCACGCGCAGAACGGGCGCTTGAAGAGGTAAAAAATCGCGTCAGCCATGCGTCTGACAGCTACTATTACCGTGCAAAACAGGCGGTTTATAAAGCGGATGATTACGTGCATGAAAAACCCTGGCAAGGGATTGGCGCAGGTGCGGCGGTCGGCCTGGTGCTGGGATTACTGCTGGCGCGGCGGTAATGTAACCGGGATCGCATTTCCTCCCTAAACGGGGGTACTGCTTTTTCTCCGCTGTACCCCGTATAATGTGAGGTTTTTAACAGGGAGAGGTCCGCGTGCATTCAATCACTACTGCGCTGGAAAATCTGCGGCGCCAGTTATCGCAGGAGATACCGGCGGCGCCAGGAATGCGTATTGTTGATGTGCCTTTCCCTCTGAATGATGCGTTTGACGCATTAAGCTGGCTGGCCAGTCAGGCCATCTGGCCGCAATTTTACTGGCAACAGCGTAACGGCGATGAAGAAGCCGCGGTGCTTGGCGCCGTTGAAACGTTCCCCTCTCTCGAACAGGCGCAACACTTTATCCGCCAACATGAATCACAATCCGATTTGCGTATCTGGGGACTGAATGCGTTTGAACCGCAGCAGGGGCATTTGCTGCTGCCGCGTCTTGAATGGCGACGCGCTGGCGCTATGGCAACGCTGCGGCTGTATCTCTACAGCCCGGTTTCACTGCGTGAAGACGCCGGGCGGGCGATCGCGTTTCTCTCTTCATTAAGGGGCGTAAAGCCGATCCCGGCGCTGCGCCTGCACCTGACGGGTGAGCAGCACTGGCCGGATAAAGCGGGCTGGACCAGCCTGATTCAGCTTGCCACGCAGACTATCGCCGAAGACGAACTCGACAAAGTGGTGCTGGCGCGGGCGACGGATTTGCAGTTTTCCCATCCGGTGAATGCCGCCGCCGTGATGGCGTCCAGTCGCCGTTTAAACCTTAACTGCTACCATTTTTTTATGGCGTTCTCCGCCGGAAGCGCCTTTCTTGGCTCGTCGCCGGAACGCCTTTGGCGGCGACGTGAAACGGCATTGCGCACCGAGGCGCTGGCTGGCACGGTGGCGAATCATCCCGACGACCATCAGGCCTGGCAACTGGGCGAATGGTTGATGAAGGATGATAAAAACCAGCGTGAAAACATGCTGGTGGTGGAAGATATTTGTCAACGCCTGCAAAGCTGCACCCACTCGCTCGATGTTTTGCCGCCGCAGGTGCTCAGATTACGCAAAGTACAGCATCTGCGCCGCTGTATCTGGACGGCGCTCAATCAGGCTGACGACACGCTCTGTTTGCTACAGCTACAGCCCACGGCCGCCGTCGCGGGGATTCCGCGTGAACGGGCGCGCGCGTTTATTCAGCAACATGAACCGTTTGAACGTGAGTGGTATGCCGGGTCGGCGGGTTATCTGTCTTTACAGCAAAGCGAATTCTGCGTGACGCTGCGCTCGGCGAAAGTCGCGGCGAACGTTGTTCGTCTGTATGCCGGGGCAGGCATTGTGCGCGGGTCTGACCCGGAACAGGAATGGCAAGAGATCGACAACAAAGCAGCCGGGCTACGCACGTTATTACAGATGGAAAGCTAATGAGTCGCACATACACCTCATCCTTCAGGCGGTCTGCTGAATGATTTTGTGTATATTCCCGACTCATATCAATAATCCATTTTTTCTGATCCTTATACTGAGTCGCAATATTGATACCGGACAATCTCATGTCAGTAAGCGCATTTAACCGACGCTGGGCGGCGGTCATTCTGGAAGCACTCACTCGCCACGGCGTCAGGCATGTTTGCATTGCCCCTGGCTCCCGCTCCACGCCTTTAACCCTGGCGGCAGCGGAAAATTCAGCCTTTATTCATCACACGCACTTTGATGAGCGTGGTCTTGGTCATCTGGCGTTAGGGCTGGCGAAAGTCAGTAAGCAGCCCGTTGCCGTTATTGTTACTTCCGGTACGGCGGTGGCAAATCTCTATCCGGCGCTGATTGAAGCGGGGCTTACCGGTGAAAAACTGATTTTATTGACTGCGGACCGTCCGCCGGAACTGATTGACTGCGGCGCGAATCAGGCGATTCGTCAGGCCGGGATGTTCGCTTCTCATCCTTCTCAAACGCTCTCTTTGCCGCGCCCGACGCAGGATATTTCCGCGCGCTGGCTGGTCTCCACCCTTGATAACGTCCTGGCGACGCTGCATGCCGGCGCGGTACACATCAACTGTCCGTTTGCGGAACCGCTGTATGGCGATATGGACGACACGGGGCTTGCCTGGCAGCAGAGCCTTGGCGACTGGTGGCAGGATGACAAACCCTGGCTGCGCGAAGCGCGTCGGCTGGAAAGCGACAAACAGCGCGACTGGTTCTTCTGGCGGCAAAAACGCGGCGTAGTGGTGGCCGGGCGCATGAGCGCGGAAGAGGGCAAGAAAGTCGCGCTTTGGGCGCAGACGCTGGGCTGGCCGCTGATTGGCGACGTGCTGTCGCAAACCGGGCAGCCGCTGCCGTGCGCCGATCTCTGGCTGGGCAATGCGAAGGCCGTCACTGAGCTTCAGCAGGCGCAAATTGTGGTGCAACTCGGCAGCAGCCTGACCGGAAAGCGCCTGCTGCAATGGCAGGCCGCCTGCGAGCCGGAAGAGTACTGGATTATTGATAATATCGAAGGTCGCCTGGACCCGGCGCATCATCGCGGACGCAGGCTGGTGGCGAAAATCGCCGACTGGCTGGAGCTGCATCCGGCGGAGAAACGCCATCCCTGGTGCGTCGATATCCCGCGCCTGGCAGAGCAGGCGTGGCAGGCGGTTGTCGCGCGTCGCGATATGTTCGGCGAAGCGCAACTGGCGCACCGCATTCGCGACTATCTGCCGGAACAAGGGCAACTGTTTGTCGGCAACAGCCTGGTGGTGCGCCTGATTGACGCGCTGTCGCAGCTACCGGCGGGCTATCCGGTGTACAGTAACCGGGGAGCCAGCGGTATTGATGGTCTGATCTCGACGGCGGCGGGTGTTCAGCGCGCCAGCGCGAAATCGACGCTGGCTATCGTCGGCGATCTGTCTGCGCTCTACGATCTCAACGCGCTGGCGCTATTGCGCCAGGTGTCCGCGCCGTTTGTGCTGATTGTGGTGAATAACAACGGCGGGCAAATTTTCTCTTTGTTGCCGACGCCGCAGAGCGAGCGCGAGCGGTTTTACCTGATGCCGCAAAACGTCCACTTTGAACACGCGGCGGCCATGTTTAACCTCAAATATCACCGCCCGCAAAGCTGGGATGAGCTGGATGCGGCGCTGGCTGGCGCCTGGCGAACGCCGACAACCACGGTGATTGAGCTGGTCGTGAACGATACCGACGGGGCGCAAACCCTGCAACAGTTGCTGGCGCAGGTGAGCCATCTATGATCCTGCGCGCGCAGGCGAACGGTGGTCAGCCGGGGTCTCCCTGGCTGGTTTTTCTGCATGGATTTTCCGGTGATTGCCGGGAATGGCAGCAGATCGGTGAGCAGTTTCCCGACTTTTCGCGCCTGTATATCGACTTGCCTGGTCACGGCGATTCTGCCGATATTCGTGTCAGCGGCTTTGCTGATGTGTGCGACTTATTGCGTAACACATTATTTAGTTACAACATACTTAAATACTGGCTGGTCGGCTACTCGCTCGGCGGCAGAGTGGCGATGATGGCGGCGTGCCAGACTCTGCCGGGTCTTTGCGGGCTGGTGGTTGAAGGCGGCCACCCGGGACTGCAACGCGAGGCCGAGCGTGACGCGCGCCGACTGTCTGACGGTCGTTGGGCGGCGCGCTTTCGCCGTGAACCGCTGCGCGACGTGTTTACTGACTGGTATCAGCAGCCGGTTTTCGCTTCGCTGGATGCTTCGCAAAGAGAGGCATTAGTCACGCTGCGCAGCCAGAACAATGGCGAAACGCTGGCGGCGATGCTGGAGGCAACCTCGCTTGCCGTACAGCCTGATTTACGCGCGCGGCTAAATGCGCGCACATTTCCGTTTTATTATTTATGTGGTGAACGCGACAGCAAATTCCGCGCGCTGGCGGCGGAGTTGTCTGTACCTTGCCATATGATTCGTAACGCCGGACACAACGCGCATCGGGAAAACCCCGCAGGCGTGGTGGACAGTCTGGCTCAGATTCTGCGTCTCTGACTAAAGGACACACTATGATCTATCCTGATGAAACAATGCTTTACGCACCGGTTGAATGGCACGACTGCTCCGAAGGTTACACGGACATTCGTTATGAAAAATCCACCGATGGTATTGCAAAAATCACCATTAACCGTCCACAGGTGCGCAACGCATTCCGTCCTTTGACCGTCAAAGAGATGATCCAGGCGCTGGCGGATGCCCGGTATGACGACAACGTGGGCGTCATTATTCTGACCGGCGAAGGCGAGAAAGCCTTCTGTGCGGGCGGCGACCAGAAGGTACGCGGCGACTACGGCGGATACCAGGATGATTCCGGCGTGCATCACCTGAACGTACTGGATTTCCAGCGCCAGATCCGTACCTGCCCGAAACCGGTCGTGGCGATGGTCGCAGGGTACTCTATCGGCGGTGGTCACGTACTGCACATGATGTGTGACCTGACCATCGCGGCGGAAAACGCCATCTTCGGCCAGACGGGCCCGAAAGTCGGCTCCTTCGACGGCGGCTGGGGCGCTTCCTATATGGCGCGTATCGTCGGGCAGAAAAAAGCGCGTGAAATCTGGTTCCTGTGCCGTCAGTACGACGCTAAACAGGCGTTGGATATGGGGCTGGTCAACACCGTCGTACCGCTGGACTCCCTCGAAAAAGAGACCGTGCGTTGGTGCCGCGAAATGTTGCAGAACAGCCCGATGGCGCTGCGCTGCCTGAAAGCCGCGCTGAACGCCGACTGCGACGGTCAGGCGGGTCTACAGGAGCTGGCGGGCAACGCCACGATGCTGTTCTACATGACGGAAGAAGGTCAGGAAGGCCGTAACGCTTTCAACCAGAAACGTCAGCCTGATTTCAGCAAATTCAAACGGAATCCGTAATGCGTAGCGCGCAGGTGTACCGCTGGCAGATCCCCATGGACGCGGGGGTGGTTCTGCGCGACAGGCGGTTAAAAACTCGCGACGGGCTGTATGTCCGTCTGTGCGACGGCGAGCGCGAAGGGTGGGGGGAGATCTCCCCGCTTCCGGGTTTCAGCCAGGAAACCCTGGAGGAGGCGCAGGCCGCGCTGCTGGACTGGGTTAACGGCTGGCTGCAAGGCCAGTCAACGTTGCCTGAAGTGCCCTCCGTGGCGTTTGGCGTTAGCTGCGCGCTGGCGGAGGCGGCGGGGACGTTGCCAGAGGCGGCGGATTACCGCGCCGCGCCGCTGTGTACGGGCGATCCAGACGATCTGGTGCTACAACTGGCTGATATGCCTGGCGAGAAAGTCGCCAAGATCAAAGTCGGTCTGTACGAAGCGGTACGCGACGGAATGGTGGTCAACCTGCTGCTGGAGGCGGTTCCCGATCTGCATCTGCGTCTGGATGCCAATCGCGCCTGGACGCCGCTGAAAGCGCAGCAGTTCGCGAAATACGTCAACCCGGACTACCGTGCCCGCATCGCCTTCCTCGAAGAACCGTGTAAAACCCGCGACGACTCCCGCGCTTTTGCGCGTGAAACCGGGATTGCGATTGCCTGGGATGAAAGTCTGCGTGAAGACGATTTTGTCTTTGCGGCGGAAGCGGGCGTCAGCGCGGTGGTCATCAAACCGACGCTCACCGGAAGCCTGGAAAAGGTTCGCGAGCAGGTACAGGCCGCGCATACGCTGGGACTGACGGCGGTGATCAGCTCTTCCATCGAGTCGAGCCTCGGCTTAACGCAACTGGCGCGTATTGCCGCGTGGCTGACGCCGCAGACCATTCCGGGTCTGGATACGCTAAGCCTGATGCAAACCCAGCAGGTGCGCCGCTGGCCGGGCAGCGCTTTGCCGTGTGTTAGCGACGATGCGCTGGAACGGCTGCTATGAGCCTCCGGGAAATGCCCGATAGCGCAAGCGTATCGGGCCTCCAGCCGTCATCTTTTAATGACTGGCCGTGGCGTCACTGGCGGCAGGTGCGGGGAGATGCGCCCGCCTTACGCCTTAATGATGAAGTACTAAGCTGGCACACACTCTGTACCCGTATTGACGCGCTGGCGAGCGGTTTTGCCGCTCAGGGTGTCTCTGAAGGCTGCGGCGTGATGCTGCGCGCCTGGAATCACCCGCAAACGCTGCTGGCCTGGCTGGCTTTACTGCAATGCGGGGCAAGAGTCCTGCCGGTTAACCCGCAGCTTCCGCAACCGCTGCTCGACGCGCTGCTGCCGGACTTAACGCTCCGGTTTGCTTTGCTGCTGGAGGGGGAGAATACCTTCCCGGCGTTACAACCGCTGCAAATGCAGCAAGAGTCAGGCGAACACGCCGCAGACTGGCAGCCGACGCGGCTGAGTTCAATGACGCTGACCTCTGGCTCAACCGGATTACCCAAGGCCGCAGTGCATACCTGCCAGGCGCATCTGGCCAGCGCGGAGGGGGTGCTGTCCCTGATGCCGTTTGCCGATGGGGATGACTGGCTATTATCGCTGCCGCTGTTTCACGTTTCCGGCCAGGGCATTATGTGGCGCTGGTTGTTTGCGGGCGCCCGAATGACCGTGCGTGAGAAGCAGCCGCTGGAAGCGATGCTGCAAGGGTGTACGCATGCGTCTCTGGTTCCCACTCAGCTGTGGCGGCTGCTGGAGAATCCGGCATCGGTAACGTTGAAAGCGGTACTGCTGGGCGGCGCGGCTATCCCGGTTGAACTGACGGAGCAGGCTCGCGCGCAGGGTATTCGCTGCTGGTGCGGTTATGGCCTGACGGAATTTGCCTCGACGGTGTGCGCGAAAGAGGCCGACGGCCTGGGCGATGTCGGCGCGGCGTTACCGGGGCGGGAAGTCCGAATCGTGAATGGCGAAGTCTGGCTGCGCGCTGCCAGCATGGCGGAAGGCTACTGGCGCGACGGTAAGCTGATCCCGCTGGTGAACGGCGAAGGCTGGTTCGCCACCCGCGATCGCGGCGAACTGAACGACGGTAAGCTGACGATTGCCGGTCGGCTGGATAATCTGTTCTTCAGCGGCGGGGAAGGCATTCAGCCGGAAGAGGTGGAACGCGTTATCTCGGCGCATCCATATGTTCTACAGGCGTTCGTGGTGCCGGTAGAGGACAGGGAGTTCGGCCATCGTCCGGTGGCGGTGGTGGAATATGACGCGCAGGCCGGAGATGTCGATCTCGCGGAATGGGTGAAAGACAAGCTGGCGCGTTTTCAGCAACCGGTACGCTGGTTGACGTTGCCATCAGCGCTGAAAAACGGCGGGATCAAAGTTTCGCGCCGGGCATTGCAGGAGTGGGTGCGCGCTAACCGTCCGTAATGTAAACAACACGGGAGCCGCAGCTCCCGTGGAAACGGTTATTTCGCTTCTTTTAACGCCCGCAGGGCAGCGGCGACGCCCGCGCCATAGTCAGGATGAACTTCGCTAAACAAGCCAATCTGACGCTGCTGAATAAATTCTGGCACATCTTTCATGTCGCCGGCGATGCGCGCGAACATACGCTGATGTTCTTCATCACTCAGCAACTCATACAGCTTACGCGGCTGGCTGAAGTAGTCCATATCTTCCCGATGATCCCAGTGCGCGGCAGCGCCTTCGACAGAGAGCGGCGGTTCGCTGAAATCAGGCTGTTCCTGGAAGACGCCAAAGCTGTTTGGCTCATAGGTTGGGCCGTTGCCGCTGTTGCCGTCCACCCGCATCGCGCCGTCACGATGGTAGTTATGGAACGGGCAGCGCGGGGCGTTGACCGGGATCTGCTGATGGTTAACGCCCAGACGATAGCGGTGCGCATCGCCATAGGAAAAGAGACGCCCCTGCAACATACGGTCAGGGGAGAAGCTAATCCCCGGCACGACGTTCGCCGGGTTCATCGCCACCTGTTCCACTTCGGAGAAATAGTTTTCCGGGTTGCGGTTCAGTTCCAGCACGCCGACTTCAATCAGCGGGTAATCGCCGTGCGGCCAGACTTTGGTCAGATCAAACGGGTTGTACGGCACCTGTGAGGCTTCGGCTTCCGGCATGATCTGCACGTAGAATTTCCAGCGGGGGAAGTTGCCCTGTTCAATGGCGTTGTACAGGTCGCGCTGAGAACTTTCGCGATCGTCCGCCACCAGGCGTTTCGCTTCGTCATCCATCAGGTTGGCGATGCCCTGCTGCGATTTCAGGTGGAATTTCACCCAGAAACGTTCGTTGTCGCTGTTGATAAAGCTGAATGTGTGGCTACCGAAACCGTGCATCGTACGGTAAGAGAAAGGCAAACCCCGGTCGCTAAAGTCGATAGTCAACTGGTGCAGCGATTCCGGCAGATGGGAGAAAAAGTCCCATTTGTAGGTCGGATTGCGCAGGTTGGTGCGTGGGTCGCGCTTCACGACATGGTTCAGATCCGGGAATTTCAGCGGATCGCGCAGATAGAAAACGGGCGTGTTGTTACCCACCAGATCCCAGTTGCCCTCTTCAGTGTAAAACTTGATCGCAAACCCGCGAATATCGCGCTCGGCATCCGCCGCGCCGCGCTCTCCCGCCACGGTGGAAAAACGCAGGAACAGATCCGTTTTTTTACCGGGCTCCGAAAAGATTTTTGCGCGAGTGTAACGTGAAATATCGTGCGTGACGGTGAAGGTGCCGTACGCGCCTGAGCCTTTGGCATGCATACGGCGCTCAGGGATCACTTCACGATCGAAGTGGGCCAGTTTTTCCAGGAACCAGATGTCCTGTAGCAGCATGGGGCCGCGTGGGCCTGCGGTTGCAACGCTGTTATTATGGGCGACAGGCACGCCTGCTGCGGTGGTGAGTCCTTTTTTGCTCATCTTTATCTCCCGACGATCGTTAGAAAAAATGTTTAATTTCCGTTTAATTTCGGAAACTAATGTAGAAAATATTTGTGAATGAAATATTGATCTCGGGCAATGACTGCTGCGCTAAACGCCTCTTCTTGTAACGTTTAATAAACCTGAAAGGTAGTGTTTAGTTACAATATGTTATTAGATCGCTTTTTTAGCTCATTGATTCTGTTGCGCCTGGCAGTACAATCCTGCGGTTTTGGGGTCTTTTGTTTATTTCTTTGCTGGAAAGGGTAAAAATGAAAAAAAGCATTTTATTAGGCGTTGCCGGACTGTTGTTCGCTTCTGCATCGGCGAATGCGATGAGCATTAGCGGCCAGGCGGGTAAAGATTACACCAACGTTGGCGTAGGTTTCGGTACTGAATCCACCGGGCTGGCGTTGAGCGGCAACTGGATGCATAACGACGACGATGGCGACGCTGCCGGCGTGGGGCTCGGCCTGAATATTCCGCTTGGGCCGTTGCTGGCAACGGTCGGTGGGAAAGGCGTTTATACCAATCCGAACGACGGCGATGAAGGCTATGCGGCGGCGGTAGGCGGCGGGTTACAGTGGAAAATCGGCGACAGCTTCCGTCTGTTTGGCGAGTATTACTACTCTCCAGATTCACTGTCCAGCGGCATCGACAGCTATGAAGAAGCCAATGCCGGAGCGCGCTTTACCATTATGCGCCCGCTGAGCATTGAAGCGGGCTATCGCTATCTGAACCTGGCGGGTAAAGACGGCAACCGTGACAACGCGATTGCCGATGGCCCGTACGTCGGCGTTAACGCCAGCTTCTGATTTTCGGGCGCGGCATCCGTCGCGCCGTTTCCTGTATGCTATAGCCTTCTTTCCCGGTTTGTTTCCTCTGAGTTTCTTACTCCGCCCCAGCGGGCTTTGCGTTATAGTGTTTTCATCATAGAAGCAGGAGAACACGATGTTAAACGTGGAGATGTTATCCACCGGGGATGAAGTGTTGCACGGGCAAATCGTCGACACGAATGCCGCCTGGCTGGCCGATTTTTTCTTTAATCAGGGGTTGCCGTTATCACGCCGAAATACGGTGGGAGATAATCTGGATGCGCTGGTCGCCATTTTACGCGAACGTAGCGAACATGCTGACGTGCTGATTGTGAATGGCGGCCTGGGGCCGACCAGCGATGATTTAAGCGCGCTGGCCGCCGCCACGGCGAAAGGTGAAGGTCTGGTGCTTCATGATGCGTGGCTGGCTGAGATGGAGCGTTTTTTCCATGAGCGCGGGCGGGTTATGGCGCCGAGTAACCGCAAGCAGGCAGAACTGCCCGCCAGCGCCGAGTTTATTAATAACCCGGTTGGCACCGCCTGTGGGTTTGCGGTGAAGCTAAATCGCTGCCTGATGTTCTTTACCCCGGGCGTCCCGTCTGAATTTAAGGTGATGGTCGAGCATGAAATTATGCCGCGTCTGCGTGCGCGTTTTGCGCTTCCTGAACCGCCGGTTTGTCTGCGACTCACCACGTTTGGTCGTTCGGAAAGCGATCTGGCGCAGAGCCTCGATTCGCTGCCGCTACCGGCGGGCGTGACGATGGGATATCGCTCTTCAATGCCGATTATTGAACTGAAACTCACCGGCCCGGATGCGCAGCGGGACGCGATGCTGGCGCTATGGCCGGAGGTGAAGCGGGTGGCAGGGCAGAACCTGATTTTTGAAGGGACGGAAGGACTGCCTGCGCAAATCGCCCGTTGTTTGCAGACGCGCCAGCTCAGCCTGACGCTCAGCGAACAGTTCACCAGCGGGCTGCTGGCTTTGCAGCTTTCCCGTGCGAATGCGCCGATTCTTGCCAGCGAAGTGGTGCCTTCCCAGGAAGAGACGCTGGCTCAGACCGCGCACTGGACGACAGAGCGACGGAGCAACCACTACGCCGGACTGGCGCTGGCGGTATCCGGGCTGGAAAACGATCATCTTAATTTCGCGCTGGCGACGCCGGATGGGACATTTGCCCTGCGCGTGCATTTCAGCGCCAGCCGCTACAGTCTGGCGGTGCGGCAGGAAGTTTGCGCCATGATGGCGCTGAATATGGTGCGTCGGTGGTTAAACGGTCAGGATATTGCCAGTGAACATGGCTGGATTGAGGTGGTGGAGTCGTTAACCCTGTAGCCTGTGTAGCCTGTGTAGCCTGATGGCGCTGCGCTTATCGGGCCTGCCGTGGTTTGCAGGCCCGATAAGACGTTAACGCGCTTAACCTAATGCCTGGGCAAGCAGGGTAATCGGATGTTCGCAGCGTTTGCTTGTCGACATCTCAATTTGCCACTTACAGGTTTCACAGTCGGTCACCACAATATCCGCGCCGCTCTCTTCAATCTGGCGGAACAGCGGGGCGCCGATGGATTGTGAGGTGGGGTAGTTTTCCTTTTTAAAACCGTAGGTTCCGGCAATCCCACAGCACTGGGAGTCCAGCACGGTCAGTTCCAGACCTGGGATCTGGCGCAGCAACTCCAGCGTATAGAGCGTCCAGCCCATCTTCTCCATATGACACGGCGTATGGTAAACCACCTTCAGCGGTAATTTTTTCAGCGGCAGCGTCTGGCCTGCATCGATCTTACGCCACAGCCAGCGGGTCGCGAGTTCGATATGCTCACGCAGCCCGCTGTTATCCACGTCCAGCACTTCCGGGTATTCATCACGCAGGGCAAAGGTGCAGGTTGATGAGGTTGCGATAACCGGAATGCCTTTTACGCCAATCGCTTCTCTGAGCGACGCCACATTGCTCACCGCCTGCTTGCGCGCTTTATCGGTAAAACCGTTGGCGATCAGCGGCACGCCGCAACACTTCTCTTTACTTAACAACTGCACGCCGGTGCCCATTGCGTTCAGGACGTTAATTAAATCCTTACCGAGCTGCGGATGGTTGTAATTGACGAAGCAGCCGTGGAAGAAGGCGACCTGATCTTTGTATTGCGCCTGCTGTGCCGCAACGCTGCGATACCAGCGGCGGAAGGTGCCGAAGGAGTATTTCGGCAGCGTACGGCGATGGTCGATCTTCAACGCATAATCGAGCAACTGACGAACCGGTTTCAGCGACGTCGCGGTATTGACGACCGGGGCGAACGGCGTAGAGACGCTGCCCATTAAATCGGTGTGGCTTAAGATAAAGTTGCGCAGCGACGGGCGCGAAGTGTCATACCTGGCGCGCGCACGCTGGATGATATCGCCAATTTTAACGTCTGACGGGCAGGCCACTTCGCAGCGTTTGCAGTTAATGCAGTATTTCAGCGCATCGTCGTACAGCGCGCCGTCTTTCAGGCGCAGGCGCTCGCCGTCCGGCCCTGCCTGTTTGGGGCCCGGATAGCCAGGATTCACCCGGCTGACCGGGCAGGCGGTGGTGCACACCGTGCATTTGATACAACTCTCGAAACTCGTATCGCTCATTGCTGACCTCCTGCACGTTCTGCAATGCGACGTGCGGCGTGTAAGGCGCTGACTGCGCATACGCCGCCTCCGCATCCCTGGGCTATCGGATCGAATCCGCCGAGCACCGAGCCGATGGCAAACAGATTTTCTACGGTCTGCCCCGCCAGTGAGGGGCGCAGCGCATCATCGGTCGTGACGCCAAACTGCTGCCAGGGTTGCGCATCAAAGAAATCACGCTGATACCATTCGGCGCGGGTGGCCGTTTGCTGAACGTCCAGTCCCATAATGGGTTCGCGAATACCGTCGCGTTCGGCGACCAGGCCGCTGCTGAAGAAGCTGCCGCTGGCGAGTACCGCAAAGCGCGGGCGCAGAGGAATGTCGGCATGGTTGCGGGTCCAGACTTCGCTCACGACGCCGTTACGGCAGGTCACTTTTTTCACCTCGTCGCCCGGCATCCAGATCCCGCCCTGACGAACAAACTGGCGCTGCAAGCGATTATGCAGGCGAATGCCCGGCACGGAAGGCGGCAGCGTCGGCAGCAAATTCAGCGAGCAGGGCAGGCGTTCATTGAGCCAGCGCCAGAGGCTGTCATCCGCCAGGCCGAAACAGGCGGGCATGATGATCATGTCGCAGGTTTTTGCTATCGGTAAGAGCGCGTCGTGGAGCAACGGCCATTTTTCTTCGTTATCGAGCAAACGCGCAATATTCACCGCACGAAACTCCGTCGGGTTATCGCGTAATACGTCCAGCTCAGGCAGGTCGATCTCTGCCGTTTCTACCGTGAGATGGTGCTGACGCAACGACGCCGCCGCGAGGTGCGCCTGAAAGTCCAGTAAACCGCTGATGCCGACGACGCAAATGCGTTGCGCGGCCAGCGGCCAGACGGGCACTTCCGGTGAGCTTAGCCAGGTGGCGCGCAATGTTCCCAACGGCGTGACGCGCAGATGCGACTGTTGTACATCGCCCTGTAAATGCGCGCCAGACGCTTCCAGCAACGCTTGCGCCTGCTGCGCCAGTTCCAGAACGGTTGACGCGCCAATTGTAGTGTAAGGGTGCGTCGGCGCTTGTTCGCGTAACGCATTCAGACCTTCAGTGATATTTGTGACGGGCTGACCGTCCGGCAGGGTGCTGAGTAGATCCAGCGAGCCGGAGGAGAAGTGCAGCGCGCTTTGGCCGCGAGTGACGATCGCACAGCGCAAGCCGTGTTTTTGCAATTCCAGGCCACACAGTAATCCGGCGAGACCGCCACCCATAATGACCGTATCAAATTTCATCCTGGTGCTCCTTCTCCAGACCGCACAATCCCTGATAAACCCAGCGCGTGAACTCGCTTTCGCGCAGCGCGTCTCCCCAGGCGACAGGCTGTACGCCTTTCCAGCGTTCATTGAGGAACGCAGAAAGCTGAGTGATGGACTGAGCGGCGGTAGTGACATTAAAACGTTGCAGCAGCCCGGCGGCGCGGCAGGCGCACAGTTCTCCCTGACATGTGCCCATGCCTACGCGGGTACGGCGGCGCAGATCCAGCAGGCTGTTGACGGTTAAATTTTCGACGGCGTACTGCACTTCGCCTGCGGTGACCGCTTCGCATTCACAGACCAGGCTGCGGTGCTGGCGACCTTCGCTGAGCCAGGCCGGAGTACGATCGCCGTGACGATAGACGGCGGAACCGCGTAGCGGGGCGGGCAGCGAGATCACGCGTTTAAGCGTGTTTTCCGTGGGTTCCTGCGAGCCGGGAAGGGCGGTTTGCGCGGTGACGCAGGGGCGAGTGTTGCCCAGTTTTCGGCATACCGCGTCGGTTGCCCATTCCGCCATCAGGCGGTAGGTCATCAGCTTACCGCCCGTAATGGTGATAAACCCGTCCAGCCCGTCGCGTGCAGCATGGTCAAACAGCACAATGCCGCGGCTGACATTACGACCGCTCGGATCGTCATCGCTGGCGACCAGCGGACGCACGCCCGAGTAGGCGCGCAAAATGCGCGTTTTCGCCATCACCGGCGCCAGTTTTTCCCCTTCACGCAGCAGAATATCAACCTCTTCCGCAGTGACGCGGTTGCTGTCGATCTCGTTGTAATCAATGTGGGTCGACGTAGTGCCGATGAGCGAGATGGTATCGCCGGGCACCAGAATATCGGCGTCGGACGGCTTGCGGCAGCGGTTAATCACATGCTGGTTAATGCGATGATCCATAATCAGCAGCGACCCTTTCGCCGGGAACATGCGGATGCTCAGATCGGCGTATTCCGCAATGCGCTGACCCCAGATACCTGCGGCATTCACCACGACCGGCGCATGCAGCGATTGGCTTTCCCCTGTGAGATGGTTATGCACGTTCACACCGCAAATGGTCGCGCCTTCGCGAATAAGTCCGGTGACTTCATGCGCCGTTAAAATGATTGCGCCATGTTCTCTGGCATCCAGCATATTCGCGGCGGTCAGCCGGAAGGGATCGACAGTGCCGTCAGGCACTTTCACCGCGCCAATCAGCTGCGGATTGACGGCCGGTTCGATCAGCCGCGCCTGTTGCGGATCAATCGCTTCGGCGCGAATACCCGCCTCTTCGCAGGCGCGAATAAAGGTGGCCTGGAAGGATAATTCGTCTTCCGGCAAGGTAATGAACAGACCGTCCGTTGGCTCAATGCAGTGGCGGGCGATCCGTTTCAGAATCTGGTTTTCGCTGATGCATTCGCGGGCAGACTCCGCGTCGGTAACGGCATAGCGGGCGCCGCTATGCAGCAGGCCGTGGTTACGGCCGGTTGCGCCGGTCGCGATATCGTGGCGCTCAACTAAGATAACGCGCAATCCGCGTAGCGCACAGTCCCGGGCGATCCCTGCGCCTGTGGCTCCCCCACCAATGATAATCACGTCACTTGTTTGCGAGTCGCGAGTTTTCATGGTTATCCCTCACAGTTCGTTTTTTATCATTTAGCCACATAAAAAGCATGGTTTGTTTGATTTCGCGCATAATCGCTCATGATTCGAAAATGAAACGTGATTTCATGCGCTTTTCTGAACATTTGTCATAAATGTGTAACAATCTGTGCTGTAATTCACATTAACGACAGGTATCTTTACTTAACATCGCGCCCACACTGGGAGCAGCGAGGTTGGTTAGTTAAACGAACTGCGGTGTTTACCTCTAATAAGACACGGCCACGGAGGCTACATATGTTAAGTATTTTTAAACCTGCGCAACATAAAACGCGCTTGCCAGCAGCGGAGATTGATCCGACATATCGTCGGCTGCGCTGGCAGATTTTCCTGGGGATTTTCTTTGGTTATGCCGCTTACTATCTGGTGCGTAAGAACTTTGCGCTGGCGATGCCTTACCTGGTAGAGCAGGGATTTTCGCGCGGCGATCTGGGTTTTGCGCTGTCCGGGATCTCCATCGCCTATGGTTTTTCGAAATTTATCATGGGGTCGGTCTCTGACCGCTCGAATCCGCGCGTTTTCCTGCCCGCAGGGTTGATTCTGGCGGCGGCCGTGATGTTGTTTATGGGCTTTGTGCCGTGGGCCACGTCCAGTATTGCCGTGATGTTCGTGCTGCTGTTCCTTTGCGGCTGGTTCCAGGGAATGGGGTGGCCGCCGTGCGGTCGTACAATGGTGCACTGGTGGTCACAGAAAGAACGTGGCGGTATCGTCTCCGTCTGGAACTGTGCGCATAACGTTGGCGGCGGTATTCCTCCGCTGCTGTTCCTGCTGGGGATGGCCTGGTTTAATGACTGGAAAGCCGCGCTCTACATGCCGGCGTTTGGTGCGATCCTGGTGGCGATTTTCGCTTTCGCGCTGATGCGCGATACGCCGCAGTCCTGCGGTCTGCCGCCGATTGAAGAGTACAAAAACGACTACCCGGATGATTACAACGAAAAAGCGGAAGAAGAGCTGACTGCAAAACAGATCTTTATGCAGTACGTGCTGCCGAACAAACTGTTGTGGTACATCGCGATTGCGAACGTATTCGTTTACCTGCTGCGTTACGGCATCCTCGACTGGTCGCCGACCTACCTGAGAGAAGTGAAACACTTTGCGCTGGATAAATCGTCCTGGGCGTATTTCTTGTACGAATATGCCGGTATCCCGGGTACGCTGCTGTGCGGCTGGATGTCGGATAAAGTGTTCCGTGGCAACCGTGGCGCAACGGGCGTGTTCTTTATGACGCTGGTGACCATTGCCACAGTTGTTTACTG
Organism: Citrobacter sp. TBCP-5362; assembly: GCF_005406305.1. NCBI lineage: Bacteria > Pseudomonadati > Pseudomonadota > Gammaproteobacteria > Enterobacterales > Enterobacteriaceae > Citrobacter > Citrobacter sp. TBCP-5362. The sequence continues at coordinate 1,483,892 of NZ_CP040234.1, forward strand.
GCTGAACCCTCCAGGAAATCCGACCGTGGATATGGCCTGTATGATCGTTATCGGCTTCCTGATTTATGGCCCGGTCATGCTGATTGGCCTGCACGCGCTGGAACTGGCGCCGAAAAAAGCGGCAGGTACGGCGGCGGGCTTCACCGGCCTGTTTGGTTATCTCGGCGGTTCCGTCGCGGCGAGCGCCATTGTTGGCTATACCGTTGACTTCTTCGGCTGGGACGGCGGCTTCATGGTGATGATCGGCGGCAGCGTTCTGGCGGTTATCCTGCTGATTATCGTGATGATTGGCGAAAAACGCCACCATGAAGAGCTGATGTTGAAACGCAACGGAGCTTAAGTGAATGAAGACGACACTGAAAAATCTCAGCGTGGCATTGATGCTGGCGGGTATGGTCGTGAGCAGCGCGGCAATCGCTGCGGATAAAATCGTGATTGCGCACCGTGGCGCCAGCGGCTATCTGCCGGAGCACACACTGCCAGCGAAAGCGATGGCGTATGCGCAGGGCGCCGATTATCTGGAGCAGGATTTGGTGATGACGAAGGACGACCATCTGGTCGTCCTGCATGACCACTACCTTGACCGGGTTACCGACGTTGCCGAACGTTTTCCGAATCGCGCCCGCAAGGACGGGCGTTACTACGCCATTGATTTCACACTGGATGAAATTAAATCCCTGAAGTTCACCGAAGGTTTTGATATTGATAACGGCAAGAAAGTACAGACTTACCCTGGCCGTTTCCCGATGGGAAAATCAGATTTCCGCGTGCATACCTTTGAGGAAGAGATTGAGTTTGTTCAGGGGCTGAATCATTCGACCGGAAAAAATATCGGTATTTATCCAGAAATCAAAGCGCCGTGGTTCCATCATCAGGAAGGGAAGGATATTGCGGCTAAGACGCTGGATGTGCTGAAAAAGTATGGTTATACCGGTAAAAAAGATAACGTTTATTTGCAGTGTTTCGATGCCGCGGAGCTGAAGCGCATTAAGAATGAGCTGGAACCGAAGAGGGGGATGGATCTCAATCTGGTGCAGTTGATTGCGTACACCGACTGGAATGAAACTCAGCAAAAACAGCCGGACGGCAGTTGGGTTAACTATAACTACGACTGGATGTTCAAGCCTGGCGCGATGAAAGAAATCGCCAGCTATGCTGACGGGATCGGCCCGGACTACCATATGCTGATTGATGAAAAATCGAAGGTCGGGCATATCACGCTGACCGGCATGGTGAAAGAGGCGCAGCAGAACAAGATGGTGGTACACCCTTACACCGTACGCGCCGATCAGCTTCCTGACTACGCCACGGATGTTAATCAGCTTTATGACATCCTGTATAATAAGGCGGGAGTGGATGGATTGTTCACCGATTTCCCGGATAAAGCGGTGGTGTTTTTGAAGGATAAGCACTAAAAAGCCGGGTGGCGGCTTCGCCTTACCCGGCCTGTGAACTGGTCGGGTAAGCGTAAGCGCCACCCGACAAGGCTACATCTCTATCTCAATATCGCCTTTTGCCCTGCAACAGCAGGGCAAAATTTCCCCTTCGCTGATAAAAGCCAGCGGTTCGGTCAGCCAGTCAACCTGGCCTGCGACCAGACGGCAGCGGCAGGAGCCGCAATAGCCCGCACGACACTGGTACTCCACTTCAACCTGATGCGCCTCAAGCGCCACCAGCAGAGAAGGGTGTTCTTCCCGACACAGCACTTCGGTGCCGGAAAGACGTAGCGTCACGCGTCCCATCAGAGCTGGAAATTACTCAGATCGTCGGTATCAACTTCCGAGTCAATCTGGCCGACCAGGTAAGAACTGACCTCCACTTCCTGCGGCGCCACCTGGACGTTATCGGAAACCAGCCAGGTGTTGATCCACGGGATCGGGTTGGAGCGCGTCTGGAACGGCAGCTCCAGGCCGACCGCCTGCATACGGATATTGGTGATGTACTCGACGTACTGGCACAGAATATCTTTGTTCAGGCCGATCATGGAACCGTCGCGGAACAGGTAATCCGCCCACTCTTTTTCTTGCTGCGCGGCCTGTACAAACAGGTCATAGCACGCCTGCTTGCTCTCTTCGGCAATTTCCGCCATTTCTGGATCGTCTATGCCGCTACGCAGCAGGTTCAGCATATGCTGCGTGCCGGTCAGGTGCAGCGCTTCGTCGCGGGCAATCAGACGGATGATTTTGGCGTTACCTTCCATCAGCTTACGTTCCGCGAAAGCGAAGGAGCAGGCGAAGCTGACGTAGAAACGAATCGCTTCCAGCGCGTTAACGCTCATCAGGCACAGGTAGAGCTGTTTTTTCAGCGCACGCAGGTTTACGGTGACGGTTTTGCCGTTCACGTTGTGCGTACCTTCCCCCAGCAGATGCCAGTAGCTGGTCATTTCAATCAGCTCATCGTAGTAGTGAGAAATGCCTTCCGCGCGCTTCTGAATTTGTTCGTTGGTGACGATGTCGTCAAATACCACCGCCGGATCGTTAACGATGTTGCGGATGATATGGGTATACGAGCGCGAGTGGATCGTCTCAGAAAACGCCCAGGTTTCTACCCAGGTTTCCAGCTCCGGGATGGAGATCAGCGGCAGTAATGCCACGTTCGGGCTACGTCCCTGAATGGAGTCCAGCAGCGTCTGGTACTTCAGGTTGCTGATGAAAATATGCTTTTCGTGTTCCGGCAATGACTGGAAATCGATACGATCGCGTGAAACGTCAACTTCTTCCGGGCGCCAGAAGAAGGAGAGTTGTTTTTCGATCAGTTTTTCGAAGATGTCATATTTTTGCTGGTCGTAGCGTGCCACGTTGACCGGCTGGCCAAAGAACATCGGCTCTTTGAGTTGGTCGTTTTTCGTCTGTGAAAAAGTGGTGTATGCCATTGAAGTGAGTCCTGTTGAGATTGTATCGCCCGGCGGCACTTCGTTTGCCGGGCCTACAAAACCGTAGGCCGGGTAAGCGTAGCGCTACCCGGCAAAAATAACTTAGATCTTACATGCGCCGCTTTCGCAGCCATCGTCCTGAATAGACGGCACCAGATCGTCCTGCGCATCTTCCGCACCGTCACGGGTGTTGTGATAGTACAGGGTTTTCACGCCAAATTTATAGGCGGTGAGCAGATCTTTCAGCAATTGCTGCATCGGTACTTTACCAGACGGGAAGCGCGTCGGATCGTAGTTGGTGTTGGCTGAAATCGCCTGGTCGATGAATTTCTGCATGATACCGACCAGTTGCAGGTAGCCGTCGTTGCTCGGCATTTCCCACAGCAGCTCATAGCGGTCTTTCAGCCCTTCGTAATCCGGCACCACCTGGCGCAGTACGCCATCTTTCGACGCTTTGATGCTGACATGGCCGCGCGGCGGTTCAATACCGTTAGTGGCGTTGGAGATCTGCGAAGAGGTCTCAGACGGCATCAGGGCGGAAAGCGTGGAGTTACGCAGACCGTGCGTTTTGATGGACTCACGAAGCGCTTCCCAGTTGTAGTGCAGCGCTTCGTTGGCGATCGCATCCAGATCTTTTTTGTAGGTGTCGATCGGCAGAATGCCCTGAGCGTAAGTGGTTTCATTAAACCACGGGCATGCGCCTTGCTCTTTCGCCAGCTCGTTAGAGGCTTTCAGCAGATAGTACTGAATGGCTTCAAACGTTTTGTGCGTCAGGTTGTTCGCGCTGCCGTCAGAGTAACGCACGCCGTGTTTCGCCAGATAGTAAGCGTAGTTAATCACGCCGATACCCAGCGTACGGCGGCCCATTGCGCCGCGTTTAGCCGCCGGAATAGGGTAATCCTGGTAATCCAGCAGCGCATCCAGCGCGCGTACCGCCAGCACCGCCAGCTCTTCCAGCTCATCCAGGCTGTTAATTGCGCCCAGGTTGAAGGCGGAAAGCGTACACAGTGCGATTTCACCGTTTTCGTCGTTAACGTCCATCAGCGGTTTGGTCGGCAGGGCGATTTCCAGGCACAGGTTGGACTGGCGTACCGGCGCAACCTGCGCATCAAACGGGCTGTGGGTGTTGCAGTGATCCACGTTCTGAATGTAGATACGGCCAGTTGATGCGCGTTCCTGCATCATCAGCGAGAACAGATCCACGGCTTTCACGCGCTGCTTACGAATGCTGTCGTCTTTTTCGTATTTGGTGTACAGACGCTCGAACTCGTCCTGATCGGCGAAGAAAGCGTCGTACAGACCCGGAACGTCGGACGGGCTGAACAGGGTGATGTCTTCACCTTTCAGCAGGCGGGTGTACATCAGCTTGTTGATCTGTACGCCGTAGTCCATGTGACGCACGCGGTTGCCTTCCACGCCGCGGTTGTTCTTCAGTACCAGCAGGCTTTCCACTTCCAGATGCCACATCGGGTAGAACAGCGTCGCCGCACCGCCGCGCACGCCGCCCTGAGAGCAGGATTTCACCGCCGTCTGGAAGTGTTTGTAGAACGGAATACAGCCGGTGTGGAACGCTTCGCCGCCGCGAATCGGGCTACCCAGCGCGCGAATACGACCGGCGTTGATGCCGATACCGGCACGCTGAGAAACATATTTCACGATCGCGCTGGAGGTGGCGTTAATGGAGTCCAGGCTGTCGCCGCACTCGATCAGCACGCAGGAGCTGAACTGACGAGTCGGGGTGCGCACGCCGGACATGATTGGCGTCGGCAGAGAAATTTTGAATGTAGAAACCGCATCGTAGAAACGTTTCACGTAGTCGAGACGGGTTTCACGCGGATAGTTAGAGAACAGGCAAGCGGCAACCAGAATATAAAGGAACTGCGCGCTTTCATAAATCTCGCCGGTTACACGGTTCTGTACCAGGTATTTACCTTCCAGCTGCTTAACGGCAGCGTAGGAGAAGGTCATATCACGGTCGTGTACGATGAACGAATCCATCTGCTTGAACTCTTCTTCCGTGTAGTCTTCCAGCAGATGATTGTCGTATTTACCCAGCTCAACCATTTTCACCACATGATCGTAAAGCGCTGGCGGTTCGAACTCGCCGTAAGCCTTTTTACGCAGGTGGAAAATCGCCAGGCGCGCGGCCAGGTACTGATAATCCGGCGCATCGCGGGAGATCAGGTCGGCAGCGGCCTTAATGATGGTCTCATGGATATCGGACGTCTTGATACCGTCGTAGAACTGGATATGAGAACGCAGTTCAACCTGGGAGATGGATACGTTATTCAGTCCTTCTGCCGCCCAATCCAGAACTCGATGGATTTTGTCGAGATTGATGCGTTCAGTACGACCATCACGCTTTGTCACCAGCAGACTCTGATTCATGTGGGTTTTACCTGTCCGTGAAAGAAAAAATATCCCCCGTTTATCCACAATGCCACGTTGTGACTAAGTCTGTGGATAAATACTATATATAGGGGGTAACTGATAAATGAAACGCTATATGGTGAGTATTCTAGTAGGGATTCTTTTCAGTACAAGAGTTGATTTTGAGGTTAAATTGAGGTTGCAAAAGGGTGATAATCGCTAAGTGCGCGTCTTATAAGGCCTGGAGGGCATGTCAATAATTCATAAAAAAAAATGAAAATTTGATCGAGTGCTGATTTCTTCATCTAAGGCAGGAAAAGTTCCTATGATCTGGCGCAAAAATTGCCCTGACGATCCTACTCAGGATTGGTAGGCGATGCGTAGGCCCGGCAAGCGCAGCGCCCCGGGCAAAATTGCCGGATAGCGGCATAAACGCCTTACCCGGCCTACAGACGCAGTTAGTCAACTTGTGCGGTAGTGTGAACCATATAGTTAACATCAACGCCCGGCCCGAGTTTGAAGGTGTTGGTAATCGGATTGTAGTGCAGCCCGGTCATGTGACGCTCTTTCAACACGGTCTGATCGACCCAGTTCAGCAACTCCGCAGGCTTAATAAATTTTTTCACATCGTGCGTGCCTTTCGGCACCATGCGTAAAATATACTCCGCCCCCACCACGGCCATCAGCCACGACTTGCCGTTGCGATTAAGGGTCGAGAAAAAGACTTCACCGCCCGGTTTAACTAATTGCGCACAGGCCCTGACGACCGATTGCGGGTCCGGTACGTGCTCCAGCATCTCCATACAGGTCACGACGTCGTACTGGTGCGCATGTTTCGCCGCATGCTCTTCAACCGTCTCCTGCACGTAATCAACCTGAATACCGCTTTCCAGCGCGTGCAGTTTCGCGACCTGCAAAGGCTCAAAGCCCATATCCAGGCCCGTTACCGTCGCACCTTCACGCACCATGCTCTCAGCCAGAATGCCGCCGCCGCAGCCAACGTCGAGCACCTTTTTGCCGAACAGGCCGCCGGAACGCTCGGCAATGTAGCCCAGGCGCAGCGGGTTAATGCGGTGCAGAGGCTTAAATTCACCCTCAAGATCCCACCAGCGTGACGCGACAGCTTCAAATTTGGCGATTTCTTCGTGATCAACGTTATGCGTCACCGGGGGTTTTTCGGCATTCATTGGCGCTTTTACTCCTTATTTGGCAAGTCGCCTGAGTATATCAGCACGACGGGATGAATAAAGCCTCCGTAGAAGACCATTCCATTTACCTGTCTCATTGCGATTGTGTTATAATTTGCGACCTTTGAATCCGGGATACAGTAGAGGGATAGCGGTTAGATGAGCGACCTTGCGAGAGAAATTACACCGGTCAACATTGAGGAAGAGTTGAAGAGCTCTTATCTGGATTATGCGATGTCGGTCATTGTTGGCCGTGCGCTGCCGGATGTCCGAGATGGCCTGAAGCCGGTACACCGTCGCGTACTATACGCCATGAACGTATTGGGCAATGACTGGAATAAAGCCTATAAAAAATCTGCCCGTGTTGTTGGTGACGTAATCGGTAAATACCATCCTCATGGTGATTCCGCGGTGTACGACACTATCGTCCGTATGGCGCAGCCTTTCTCGCTGCGTTACATGCTGGTGGATGGTCAGGGCAACTTTGGTTCTATCGACGGCGACTCTGCCGCGGCAATGCGTTATACGGAAATCCGTCTGGCGAAGATTGCCCATGAACTGATGGCCGATCTCGAAAAAGAGACGGTGGATTTCGTTGACAACTATGACGGCACGGAAAAAATTCCTGACGTCATGCCGACCAAAATTCCTAACCTGCTGGTAAACGGCTCGTCCGGTATCGCGGTAGGTATGGCCACCAACATCCCGCCGCACAACCTGAAGGAAGTGATCAACGGTTGCCTGGCGTATATCGATGATGAAGACATCAGCATTGAAGGGCTGATGGAATACATTCCTGGCCCGGACTTCCCGACCGCCGCGATCATCAACGGTCGTCGCGGTATTGAAGAAGCCTATCGTACCGGTCGCGGAAAAGTGTACATTCGCGCTCGCGCGGAAGTGGAAGCTGACGCGAAAACCGGCCGCGAAACCATCATCGTTCATGAAATTCCGTACCAGGTGAACAAAGCGCGCCTGATCGAGAAAATCGCTGAACTGGTGAAAGACAAACGCGTTGAAGGCATCAGCGCGCTGCGCGACGAGTCTGATAAAGACGGAATGCGCATCGTGATTGAAGTGAAACGCGATGCCGTCGGGGAAGTGGTGCTTAACAACCTTTATTCCCAGACCCAGTTGCAGGTTTCTTTCGGTATCAACATGGTTGCGCTGCACCACGGCCAGCCGAAGATCATGAACCTGAAAGAGATCATTTCCGCGTTCGTGCGTCACCGCCGCGAAGTGGTGACGCGTCGTACTATTTTCGAACTGCGTAAAGCCCGCGATCGCGCGCATATCCTTGAAGCGCTGGCGATTGCGCTGGCGAACATCGATCCGATCATCGAGATGATCCGCCGTGCGCCAACGCCGGCAGAGGCAAAAGCGGCGTTAATCTCCCGTTCATGGGATCTGGGCAACGTGGCGTCTATGCTGGAACGCGCCGGTGATGATGCTGCCCGTCCTGAGTGGCTGGAGCCGGAGTTTGGCGTGCGTGATGGTCAGTATTACCTGACTGAACAACAGGCACAGGCGATTCTGGATCTGCGCTTGCAGAAACTGACCGGCCTTGAGCATGAAAAACTGCTCGACGAGTACAAAGAGCTGCTGGAACAGATCGCAGAACTGCTGCACATTCTGGGCAGCGCCGATCGTCTGATGGAAGTGATTCGCGAAGAGATGGAACTGATCCGCGATCAGTTTGGCGATGAGCGTCGCACTGAAATCACCGCTAACAGCGCCGATATTAATATCGAAGATCTGATCAGCCAGGAAGATGTGGTTGTAACGCTGTCTCACCAGGGTTACGTCAAATATCAGCCGCTGACCGATTACGAAGCGCAACGTCGTGGCGGGAAAGGTAAATCTGCCGCGCGTATAAAAGAAGAAGACTTTATCGACCGTCTGCTGGTGGCTAACACCCACGACACGATTCTCTGCTTCTCCAGCCGTGGCCGTCTGTACTGGATGAAGGTCTATCAGCTGCCGGAAGCGAGCCGTGGCGCGCGTGGCCGTCCGATCGTCAACCTGCTGCCGCTGGAAGCCGACGAACGTATCACCGCCATTCTGCCGGTACGCGAGTACGAAGAGGGCGTTAACGTCTTTATGGCGACCGCCAGCGGTACGGTGAAGAAAACGGCGCTGACCGAGTTCAGCCGTCCGCGTTCCGCCGGTATTATCGCGGTGAACCTGAACGAAGGCGACGAGCTGATCGGCGTGGATCTGACCTCCGGTTCCGACGAAGTCATGCTGTTCTCCGCTGCCGGTAAAGTGGTGCGCTTTAAAGAAGATGCCGTTCGTGCGATGGGTCGTACCGCGACCGGCGTACGTGGCATCAAACTGGCGGGCGAAGACAGCGTCGTTTCCCTGATTATTCCGCGTGGTGAAGGCGCTATCCTGACCGTGACGCAGAATGGTTACGGTAAACGTACGGCGGAAGGCGAATACCCAACCAAGTCTCGTGGCACGCAGGGCGTTATCTCCATTAAAGTCACCGAGCGTAACGGTTCCGTTGTTGGCGCGGTACAGGTGGATGATGCCGACCAGATCATGATGATCACCGATGCCGGTACGCTGGTTCGTACCCGCGTATCGGAAATCAGCGTCGTTGGCCGTAACACCCAGGGCGTAATCCTCATCCGCACGGCGGAAGATGAAAACGTGGTGGGTCTGCAACGTGTTGCTGAGCCGGTGGATGATGAGGAACTCGACTCCATCGACGGCAGCGTAGCGGAAGGGGACGAGGATATCGCCCCGGAAGCGGAAACCGATGACGATGCAGCGGATGACGCTGACGAGTAATTCGGCGTTGTAAATCGTGTGTGAAAGGAGGCCATTGCGCCTCCTTTTTTTTTGCCGGATGGCGGCGTAAACGCCTTATCAGGCCGCCACCCGGCAAAGGCGCAAATCCTTAATTCATCCTTTCTACTATCATCGCAATACCCTGACCGCCGCCGATGCAGAGCGTGGCCAGCCCGAGCGTTTTATCGTGCGCAGAGAGGGCGTGTAGCAGCGTCACCAGAATACGCGCGCCGCTGGCGCCAATGGGGTGTCCCAGGGCGATAGCCCCACCGTTGACGTTCACCTTATGCGGATCAAAACCGAGCGTCTTACCCACGGCAAGGAACTGTGCGGCAAACGCCTCGTTGGCTTCGATCAGATCGATATCCGAAAGCGTTAAACCGCTCAGTTGCAGCGCCTTCTGCGTGGCGGGAACCGGCCCCATCCCCATTAACGCCGGGGCGACGCCGCCGCTGGCGTAGGCTTTGATACGAGCCAGTGGGGTCAGGCCCGCCGCCAGCGCTGCGGATTCTTCCATCACTACCAGCGCTGCCGCGCCGTCATTGATCCCAGAGGCGTTTCCTGCCGTTACCGTACCCGCCTTGTCGAAGGCCGGGCGTAATGCAGCAAGACCTTCCGCCGTTGAATCGGCTTTCGGAAACTCGTCGCGCTCAAACACCACGGTTTTCTTACGGGATGTGACGCTAACCGGCACAATTTCGGCCTGGAATGCGCCGGAATCAATAGCGGCAACGGCTTTGCGCTGTGAGAGCAGCGCCAGCTCATCCTGCATCTCCCGGCTGATGCCGTATTCCCGGGCGACGTTTTCTGCCGTGATCCCCATATGGTAGCCGTGAGTGGCGCAGATCAGACCGTCGCGCAGGATCACATCGGAGAGCTGTCCGTCGCCAAGGCGATAGCCCCAGCGGGCTTTGGCATCCAGCAGATACGGCGCCTGGCTCATATTTTCCATACCGCCTGCGACAATCGCCTGTGCCTGTCCGGCCTGAATCGCCTGCGCGGCAAGCGCCACGCTTTTGAGGCCGGAGCCGCATACTTTGTTAACGGTAAAGCCGCAGACCGTCTCTGCGAGGCCGCTTTTGAGCAGTGCCTGACGCGCCGGGTTTTGCCCAAGACCAGCCTGTAGCACATTGCCCATAATCACTTCATCCACCCGTTGCGGGTCGAGCTGCGCGCGTTCAAGCGCCGCCTTAATTACGGTGGCGCCAAGGTCGATGGCGCTGGTGGTTGCCAGTGCGCCGTTAAAACTGCCGATTGCGGTACGCGCCGCGCTGACGATGACACAGTTTTTCATCTTCTGTTCCTTAAAAGTGCGTGGTTGCCGTCAGAAAAAGGTCAAACCGATGACAAAAATGATCCCGGAGAAGAGCAGGGCGGTGATGCAGTAGCCCATAATGTCGCGTACCCCGAGTCCGGCGATTGCCAGGGCGGGCAGCGCCCAGAATGGCTGCGCCATATTCATCCACTGCTCACCGTAGGCGATTGCCATGACTGACTTGCCGAGGTCCGCCCCCAGCGCCTGAGCCGCAGGCATGACGAATGGTCCCTGGATAACCCAGTGGCCGCCGCCTGATGGCACGGCAAAGTTAATCAGCGCAGAGCTGAAAAAGGTCATCACCGGGAAGGTGTCTTTGTTGGCGACGTTGATGAAGAATTCAGTGATAAGGCCACCGAGGCCGGAGTGTTCCATCATCAGTTGGATCCCGGCGTAGAAGGGGAACTGCACCAGAATACCGGCGGTACTGCGCGCTGCGGCGCTGATGGCGCGCATGTAGGCCATTGGCGTTTTGTGCAGCAGCAGACCGGCGATCATAAACATCAGATTGACGGTATTGATGGTGATGTTGAATCCCTTCTCGGCGAAGTAGAGCCCCAGATAGGCAATCCCTAATGCGCCAATGATCAGCGCGAGAATGCGGCTCTCTTCCAGTTTTTCCGACGGTGGCGCGTCAGCCGGCAATTTCTTCTGAAAATCGGCTTCTTCCAGCAGCAGTTTCGGATCGATGCTGACCACGTCGGAGGGTTTTGGCGTCATCATTCGGGTAATAAACGGCATCACCACGATGAGGCCGAGCGTGATGAAAATATTGAACCCGGTGAACAGGGTATCGCTAACCGGAATCAACCCCGCGACGTGTTCTACCGGGTTGCCTGGCGTTGCGGCCAGCAGGGGCATAGATCCAGAGAAGCCGCCGCCCCAGGTGAGAAAACCGATATAGGCGCAGGCGATAAGCAGCGGATAATCGGAACCCGGCACGCGACGGGCCACTTCACGGGCAAACATTGCGCCGACCACCAGACCAAAGCCCCAGTTGATCACGCAGGCGACCGAGCCAAAGAAGGTCACCAGCATGACGCCCTGGGCGGGCGTCTTAGCGGCTGAAGCGGCGGTACGCAGCAGACTTTTAACCGGGCCGGAACTGGCCAGAGCGTGGCCCGTCACGATAATCAGCGCCATTTGCATACCGAAAGCCAGCAGGTTCCAGAAGCCGTCGCCCCAGAACCTCACCATACTGACCGGCGTTTGCGGCGTCAGCCAGAGAGCGATCCCGAACGTCAGCAGGGTTAACAGCATTGCGAAGATCAGCGGATCAGGAAGCCAGCGGCTGACGACCCGCGTCATAAAGCGTGAAATACGCCCAATCATGCGTCACCTCTCTGAATGACCAGATCGGCCGCAACCTCAAAGTGCGCTTCAGTTTTTGCCCGCAGGGTTTCCAAATCACACCCTTCGGCGATTTCTGTCAGCCACATCTTGCCGTCGATAAAGCGGAATACAGCCAGTTCGGTAACCAGCATATGCACCGCGTGCTGGGCGGTGAGCGGCATAGTGCACTGGCGCAGAATTTTCGCCGAGCCGTCTTTCGCGCAATGTTCCATTGCAATGATCACTTTGCGCGCGCCGGTGACCAGATCCATTGCGCCCCCCATGCCGGGAACCATTTTGCCGGGAACCACCCAGTTGGCGAGGTTTGCCTGCTCATCCACCTGTAGCCCGCCGAGTACGCAGGCGTCAACATGGCCCCCGCGAATCAATGCGAACGACATGGCGCTGTCGAACATTGCCGCGCCGGGCAAAATGCCGCAGGGTTGACCGCCAGCGTTCACCAGATCCGGGTGGGCCGTCGTGACCGGCCCCAGTCCCAGAAAGCCGTTCTCAGATTGCAGGGTGATGTGAATGTCATCCGGCAGGTAGTTTGCGACCATCGTCGGCAAACCAATTCCCAGGTTAACCACGTCGCCATCATGCAGCTCTTGCGCCACGCGGCGCGCAATACGTTGTTTAGCATCCATTATTTGCTCTCCTGTGGAATAACGATGTGGTCGATAACGGCGCCAGGGGTGACAATCTGGTCAGGCAGTAGCTCGCCTGTTTCAACCATTTCGTCAGGCTCAACCAGGGTGATGTCTGCGGCGAGAGCAATGAGGGGGTTAAAATTACGGGCACTGAGCTGGTAGGTCAGGTTGCCAAGCGGGTCGGCGCAGTGGGCGCGAATAAGCGCCAGATCTGCACGCAGTGGACGCTCCAGCAACCAGGTTTTGCCATCGAGCTGAAGCGTTTGCTTTCCCTCTTCAACCACGGTGCCGACGCCAGTCGGGGTCAGAAAACCGCCCAGCCCGGCGCCGCCGCAGCGGATTTGTTCAATCAGGGTGCCTTGCGGAACCAGCTGAACCTCCATCTCTTTGGCAATCATCCGCCGACCCGTTTCCGGGTTGGTGCCGATATGGGAGGCGATGACCTTGCGCACCCGGCCATTCACGATGAGCGGGCCGATGCCGGTATCGACAAATGCGGTATCGTTGGCGATCAACGTCAGGTCCCTGACACCGGATTCAAGTAAGGCTTCAACAAGGCGGGGCGGGGTGCCTACCCCCATAAAACCGCCAACCATGATGGTCATGCCGTCACGAAAGAAGCCTGAGGCGTTCTGTAAGGTAATCAGTTTTGTTTTCATTATGTTTCCCTTTTGCATACTCCATTTTGGGTACGCAAAGGGAATAGCAAGCGGGATGCCAGGATTAATAAACCGAAAAGAGAAGGCTTAACCTGATGAATATAAAAATTAATTTTCACGGAAGGGGGATGAGAGGGCGTGAGGCGCTATGCAGAATTTTGCGCACTGTGCAAAATTCTGCATAGCAACTTCTGGTATCAGAGGCCTGCCGGATCGATGCCGTATTCCTGCAATTTGTACATCAACGCGCGTCGGCTGATGCCCAGCATTAACGCGGTGCGCGTGCGGTTTCCCTCCTGCTGCTCCAGAACTTCCATAATGATTCGGCGTTCTTCGCGTTTAATCTCTTCTTTCAGGTTCCGTTCACCGGGTTGGGCTGGCTTTATTCCGCTGGCGTGACTCACCGACTGGCGGAACTGGGTAGGGAGGTCTTCGGCAAAAATCACCGCCCCGGTGTTCATCACCACCGCGCGCTCAATCACATTGGATAATTCGCGGATATTACCGGGCCACGGCCAGGCGGTGAGAAGTGACATAGCGGAAGGGTCAATTTCAATAATATCCCGCTGGTTTTCTGAGCTGAATTTCTGCAAAAAGTGGTTGGCCAACAGGGGGATATCTTCCCGCCGCTCACGCAAAGGAGGAAGCGTCAGATGAATCACATTTAGCCGATAAAACAGATCTTCACGGAAGGTGCCTTCTTTCACCATTTCCTGCAAATTCCGGTTGGTGGCGGCGACAATGCGGATATCAACCTGAATGGTTTGATGCCCGCCAATGCGTTCAAACTCCCTCTCCTGGAGGATTCGCAGCAGCTTAGCCTGTAACACCAGCGGCATTTCGCCTATTTCGTCCAGCAGCAGCGTTCCCTGATGAGCGCGCTCAAACAGTCCCTGGCGTCGCGTTTGTGCGCCGGTAAACGCCCCTTTTTCGTGGCCGAACAGTTCGCTTTCCAGCAGTGATTCCGGCAGCGCCGCACAGTTAATCTTGATGAAGGGGCCGTTTGCCCGGCGTGAGTTATAGTGAATGGCGCGGGCGATCAACTCTTTTCCAGTGCCGCTTTCGCCGCTAATGAGCACGTTGGCCTGGGAAAGCGCGATTTTCGCGGTATCTTTGCAGATATCCATCATCCCCGGACTGTTGGTCAGGATATGTCCCCATTGCCAGCTGGTGCTCAGCGCCTGATGCAGGCTGCGGATCTCCTGTTTCATGGCCTGGAGCTGCAAGGCCCGCTGAATCAATAAGTTCAGTTCATCGAGGTCGAACGGTTTAATCACATAATCAAATGCGCCGCTGCGCAGTGCTTCTACGGCGGTTTCCACTTCAGCGTAGGCTGTCATCAGAATAATGGGGACCCGTGGATGCTGTGCGCGCATCACTTTCAGCGCTTCAATGCCGTTCATCTCCGGCATGCGGATGTCCATCAGCACCACGTCGGGCGGCGCGTCGGCAAAATGTTGCAGTGCTGTCTGACCGTTACTGGCGCACTGGGTTTCATGCCCTTGCAGCGAAAACGCGGTGGCGAGCATACGGCGAACATTATCTTCGTCATCAACGATGAGAATACGGTAGCGAGTTTTCATTCTGACGAGGTTTCCTGCGGGTTAATCGGTAAAATAAGGGTAAAGGTCGCGCCGCATCCGGGCATACTGGTAACGTATATGTCGCCCTGATGCGCATTGATAATGCGCTGACTTAACGCCAGCCCGAGGCCGGTTCCTGACGCTTTGGTGGTGAAGAACGGATCAAAGATTTTTTTCTGCAAAGCGACGTCAATACCGCAGCCATTATCTTCAATGGCGATCGCCAGATGCGTGGTCGTGTAGCGCCAGGTTCGGATACGAATTTCGCCGCGCGCGCCTATCGCCTGCACCGCGTTGATAAGCATGTTCAGGAGCACCTGTTTGAGCAGTTCGCGATCGGCGACGATCGTGGGCAATGCGGCGTTGAATTCCGTGTTGAAGTTGATTCGCGCCTGCACCCCGGAAGTCTGCACCAGGATCAACGCCTCCTCGATCAGCGTATTAATGGATACCTGCTGCCACTGACTTTGTCGTGGTCGGGAGAAGTCCAATAGTTGCTGGATGACTTTATTAATAGAATCAATTTCTTTCAGTACGACGGACAGGTACTCCTGATGTACAGGCAGATTGATTTGCTGGCGAATAATCTGCACATAACCCCGGATGGCGGTGAGCGGGTTGCGCACTTCATGCGCCACGCCTGCCATCAGTTCACCCAGCGTGGCGAGTCTCTCCGTTTGCGCCAGACGGCGCTGCGCCTCTTTACGGGCGGTTAAATCGGAAAACATCACCAGCGCGCCAATCAACTCACCGTCAGCGTTATGAATACGACTGGTGGTGACGCTGAGTTCAATTGTCCGGTCACGCGCGGGGAAGCTGACTTCCTGAGCCAGATGTTCGGTGCCGTTCTCCAGAGTGTCAAGCACAGGGCTGGAGAAATGAGGATCGGCGAACAGCGTTGAGTAGGGGCGCCCGGCCAGTTCATGCAGCGTATAACCCGTGATGGTCTCTGCGGCAGGGTTCATCGTGGTGACATTACCTTGTCTGTCGATCGCGATAACCCCATCGGCGGCGTTCTCAATAATCAGATCGTTCAGCGTCTTGGTTTCCCGCAGTGTCTGCGCCAGAGCGTTGACGCTGCGGCTGATTTGCCCCAGTTCACCGGGGAGATCGGGTAACTGGGCCGGCGTTTTCTGCGCAAGAGTAGGCAAGCCTTCAGTGATGATATCGATATTGGCGCTCAGACGGCGTGAGAAGAGAATGATCAGTAACAGGCTGCTGATAAGCCCCGCCGCCAGAACGGCAATAATACGAACATCCATTTTCCAGGCCTGTCGGCGAATATCTTCGGTCAACTCATTCGCCCAGATATAACCAATGACCTCGCCATGCCGCGCTATCGGAATCATTGAGTTGAGGATATCGCCGCGCACCTGCCGGCCTGAAAATACCACCGGGGCGTTGGTACTCATGACCTCCCGGCCAGGATGATCGGGAGCGATAGTGACCCCGACGTTGTTCTGATACAGTGCCGAAGGAGCGTAGGTGATAATGGCGTCCAGCGCCTTATTGTAATAGCCCGCGCCAATTCCCGGAAACGCGCGGGTGATACGCTCAGTGACCGGTGATAACTGCGCATTCAGCGCGCGGATACGCTCATCGCGCGGCAGATTTTCATGCTGGTTGAAGCTGTCGCCCAGCGCTTCATCAAGCAGATGCACGACAGCCGATAATTTTTTCTCTTTTTCAGATAAGACCGCTGATCGGCCTTCGGTTTCTACGATATAACCAATAGAGAGCGTCGGCACGATGACCATCAGGATAGCCATCAGTATCATTTGATTGCGTAAGCGTCGCGGGTAAAGCCGTCTCAGGTAGCGCATGCTGACATCCGTGTGGTCTTTATCAGGCAAACGCCGATTATCGGGGGTTGAGGCGCAGGTTTCTCAGCGGTATATCATATTCCCGCAAAGAGAGGGCATTGCGACGTCGGGCATTTACCGCTACCTTAACCACACTCTATTTATCGCCTGAGGCGGAGCTTCGCCCCTTTGAAATACCTTGCTTCCTTTCGTACAACCCTGAAAGTTTCGCGCTACCTGTTCAGAGCGTTGGCGTTACTGATCTGGCTGCTGATCGCTTTTGCTTCGGTGTTTTACATCGTTAATGCGCTGCATCAGAGAGAGTCTGAAATCCGTCAGGAATTCAATCTCAGTTCCGACCAGGCGCAGCGCTATATTCAGCGCACGTCTGACGTAATGAAAGAACTCAAATACATTGCCGAGAATCGCTTAACGGCGGAAAACGGCGTGATGTCCAGCCGGGCGCGCGACGATAAAACCGTGGTGCCCAATTTTGAGCCGCTGTTTGCCGACTCCGACTGTGCGGCAATGGGGAATGCCTGGCGCGGGTCGCTGGAGTCGCTGGCCTGGTTTATGCGCTACTGGCGCGACAATTTTTCTGCGGCCTACGATCTGAATCGTGTTTTCCTGATTGGCAGCGACAATCTCTGTATGGCGAATTTCGGCCTGCGCGATATGCCGGTCGAACGTGATAATGCGCTGAAAACGCTGCATGAGCGCATTGTTAAGTACCGCAATGCCCCGCAGGAAGAGAGCGGGAATAACCTTTTCTGGATTAGCCAGGGGCCGCGCCCCGGCATCGGCTATTTTTATGCCCTGACGCCGGTTTATCTGGCCAACCGCTTGCAGGCGCTGCTGGGCGTCGAGCAGTCCATTCGGATGGAGAACTTTTTCACGCCGGGAAGTTTGCCTATGGGGGTGACGATCCTCGATGAAAATGGTCATCCGCTGATTTCGCTAACCGGGCCGGAAAGCAACATCAGGCCGGAACCCCGCTGGATGCAGGAGCGCTCCTGGTTTGGCTACACGCCAGGGTTCCGTGAGCTGGTTCTGAAGAAAAGCCTGCCGCCATCGTCGCTCAGCATTGTCTACTCCGTACCGGTCGATCTGGTGCTGGAGCATATTCGAATGCTGATTCTGAATGCTATTCTGCTGAATGTGCTGGTGGGCGCCGCCTTGTTCACGCTGGCGCGCATGTATGAACGGCGTATCTTTATTCCGGCGGAAAGCGATGCTCAGCGGCTGGAAGAGCATGAGCAGTTTAACCGGAAAATCGTCGCTTCCGCGCCGGTGGGGATTTGCATCCTGCGTACCATTGACGGGGTCAATATTCTCAGTAATGAACTGGCGCATACCTACCTCAATATGCTCACCCATGAGGACCGGCAAAGGCTGACGCAAATTATCTGTGGTCAGCAGGTTAACTTCGTCGATGTGTTGACCAGCAACAATACCAATCTGCAAATCAGCTTTGTCCATTCGCGCTATCGTAATGAAAACGTGGCGATTTGCGTGCTGGTGGATGTGAGCGCGCGCGTCAAAATGGAAGAGTCGTTGCAGGAGATGGCGCAGGCGGCGGAGCAGGCGAGCCAGTCCAAATCAATGTTCCTTGCGACCGTGAGCCACGAGCTGCGCACGCCGCTGTACGGGATTATCGGTAACCTCGATCTGCTGCAAACCAAAGCGCTGCCGAAGGGGGTCGACAGGCTGGTTACGGCGATGAACAACTCCTCCAGCCTGCTGCTGAAAATCATCAGCGATATTCTCGACTTCTCAAAAATCGAATCCGAGCAGTTGAAGATTGAACCGCGTGAGTTCTCGCCGCGTGAGGTGATGAACCACATTACGGCAAACTATTTACCGCTGGTGGTGAGAAAACAGCTTGGCCTGTACTGCTTTATTGAACCGGATGTACCGGTTGCGCTGAACGGCGACCCGATGCGTCTGCAACAGGTGATTTCTAACCTGCTGAGTAACGCCATCAAATTTACCGATACCGGTTGTATTGTGCTGCATGTGCAGTGTGATGGCGATTATCTCAGTATTCAGGTACGCGATACCGGCGTGGGGATTCCGGCGAAAGAGGTTGTGCGTTTGTTCGATCCTTTCTTCCAGGTGGGAACCGGCGTGCAGCGTAATTTCCAGGGAACCGGCCTGGGGCTGGCGATTTGTGAAAAACTGATCAGCATGATGGATGGGGATATCTCCGTCGATTCAGAACCCGGGATGGGCAGCCAGTTTACGTTACGCATTCCACTTTATGGCGCGCAGTACCCGCAGAAAAAAGGCGTCGAAGGGCTGGCTCAAACGCGTTGCTGGCTGGCGGTACGCAACGCGTCGCTGTGTCATTTTATTGAGTCCAGCCTGGCGCGAAGCGGTGTCGATGTGCTTCGTTACGAAGGGCAAAAACCGGCGCCGGAGGATATTCTGATTACGGATGATGTGCTGGAGCTGGCATGGCAGGGGCGTGCGGCGGTTGTTTTCAGCCGCCGCCATATTGGTATTCCGCAGGAAAGAGCGCCGGGCGAGTGGGTACACAGCGTGGCGTCGCCGCATGAATTGCCTGCGCTGCTGGCGCGGATTTACAGTATTGAGCTTGATAACGACGCGCTTGCAACGGCGCTGCCTGCGCCGGATAAAACCGACGCGACGAATGACGACATGATGATCCTCGTGGTGGACGATCATCCGATCAACCGTCGTTTGCTGGCCGATCAGTTGGGATCGCTGGGGTATCAATGCAAGACCGCGAATGACGGCGTCGATGCGTTGAACGTGCTGAGTAAAAACCATATTGATATCGTGCTGAGCGACGTCAACATGCCGAATATGGACGGCTACCGCCTGACGCAGCGCATTCGCCAGCTAGGGTTGACGTTGCCGGTGGTTGGCGTCACGGCTAACGCGCTGGCGGAAGAGAAACAGCGTTGTCTGGAGTCCGGTATGGATAGCTGCCTGTCCAAGCCGGTGACGTTAGATGTGCTTAAGCAGACGCTGGCGGTGTATGCGGAGCGGGTGAGAAAGACGCGGGCATAAAAAAGGCCGGATGGCGGTTTCGCCTTCTCCGGCCTACTGCGGTCATCAACGTCGGCCTGATAAGCGCAACGCCATCAGGCACCTGACGTTTGATCAGTCTTTGTCCGCCGGGCTCAGCGTGACGGAAGAGAGGTAATTCAGCAGCGCGATATCGTTTTCGACGCCCAGCTTCATCATCGCCGATTTTTTCTGGCTACTGATGGTCTTAATGCTGCGGTTCAGTTTCTTGGCGATTTCCGTCACCAGGAAACCTTCTGCGAACAGACGCAGGACTTCACTCTCTTTCGGGGACAGACGTTTGTCGCCATAACCGCCCGCGCTGATTTTCTCCAGCAGGCGGGAGACGCTTTCCGGGGTAAACTTCTTGCCCTTTTGCAGCGCGGCCAGCGCTTTAGGCAAGTCAGTCGGCGCGCCTTGTTTCAGCACAATCCCCTCAATGTCGAGATCCAGCACCGCGCTCAGAATTGCCGGGTTGTTGTTCATCGTCAGAACGATGATCGACAGGCTCGGGAAATGACGTTTAATGTATTTGATGAGGGTAATCCCGTCACCGTATTTATCTCCCGGCATGGAGAGGTCGGTAATCAACACATGCGCATCTAATTTAGGCAGGTTGTTGATCAGTGCTGTGGAATCTTCAAACTCGCCGACAACATTCACCCACTCGATTTGTTCAAGTGATTTGCGAATACCGAACAGTACAATCGGATGGTCATCGGCAATAATTACGTTCATATTGTTCATGTATTGGGCTACCTTGCTACAGCAAGCTCTTGACGTAGCTGTCAATGTCGCTGATGTATTTTTCTATACCTGGAGCATCTTTCTCACGAATAAGATGTTCCAGCGTTTCACATAACTGCTTGCCGGGTACCAGATTAAGCATAGCAAACACGCCTTTCAGGCGGTGGGCTGTCTGCGCCAGCGCAGCGAAATCACTGGTCGCTGCCTCAGTATACAACCTCTTAACATCATCCGGTACTGTGTCTACAAAGAGCGCGTAATAACCGCTGGCATGAAGTTCGGCGTTTTCATCTCCGCCGAGGGGCGACTCTGGAATCTCTTCCTGCGCCAGTTGCTCTTCTATCAGTTGTAGTACAGCTTCCTGCATAGCGTTGCTCATATTAAAGTTGACGCGCAGTTGGCCAGGACCCATTTTCCGCACGCCTGACTCATCATCGCTTAAAAGCAAGCCGGAGGCAGTAAGATTAGACGGATTATCAGTTAAAAAGAGATCATATTCTTGACTTATTTGCCGATCATCCGGCGTGATGCAGGTGGCTCCCCAGTTTTCCAGCTGACGCAACACAATATTGCGCACGTCATTAGAGGTGACGTCAACCATTACGCAAACGTCATCCAGCAAGCGCTCTTCATCATTTACATGTTGGTCATGCGGGGTCATTTTAACATGTACGGTATAGCGCGTCCCCAGCGCATCGCGTGCTTTAATATTCAGATGCCCGCCGAGCTTACGCGCCAGCTGATCGCACAACCAGAAGGTTAACGGATTCGCTTTCCCGTAGCGATCGCTTTGCGTTTCATTGATATACGGGAAATGGAGATTGTCGATCTCATTGAGCGTCACGCCTTCACCGGTATCCAGAATGCGGAAGGTCAGGCGTTCTTCAGCCGACTCATCCTGATCGACTTCCAGCGTGATTTTCCCAATCTGCGTGGTCGTGACCGCGTACTGGATCAGCAACAGCAGAATGCGGCGCAGGGCGTCACGGTCGCCACGGCGTTCATCGTTGGCGCTAAGGTGGTTTTTGATCAGCAGTTGCAGACCCTTGCGCTTAATCGCAGGCAGAACGTCCGGCACCACTTCGTCAATCAGATCCTGAATGGAGAACAGCGTCGGCTCACTTTTCCAGGTATCATTCTCCAGAATATTCGCCAACTGAATTTCATCTATCATACGCACCAGAACATCCGCCTGGTTCGCCAGCTTCTGGCTTTCCGGCGTGTCTGCGGCAGCGGCGTTGATCGCCAGTATCCGCACGGGTTCTTTCAAGGCATTGCCAATATTTTGCATAAACGCGGCGCGGCTCTGCTGGTTTTTCTCATACAGACGCTGCGCCTGCCTGAGCTTCTTGTTCACCAGCACTTCCCGGTCCTGATCGCGAATAATAAAGATCTGCGTGCGAGGGGCGACCTGGCTGCGGAACAGGCGAATTTCATACAGCTCGTTATTGATCGTCGCCTGAATGATGCCCTGATGCTGCTCCGCCATGCTGGTGATGTTTTGCAGATTTAAATGCGGCAGCAAATGGTCGGCGATTTTATTGCTGATGACGGTGCGATTGGCCTCCTGGTCATGCACCAGCAGCCCCAGCGGCAGCAGGGAGACGATCTCTTCATTAATCGCGCGCAGAATACGCAGTTCATTATTTGCGGTATTGCTTGTCGCCACTTCCGTTGAACGGCCAGGCTGGTGGCGGAAGGTGGTGTAGCCAAACAGCGCCAGCGCAAGCAGGCCGATATTCAACAGTAACGGCAGCAGGATATTTTGCAGCGTATCAAGCAATAGCGTGCCGAAAGGAACCTGCCAGACCAGCCGCATATCGGTTGAGTTCAGCGCGGAAGAAATCTCAATTTTGGCGCTGTTGAAGCTGATGCTGACGCTGTCTGGAGACTCTTTCTCCGTATTACGTACCGTCGTGGTTGAGGAGTCGGGTTCCAGGCGGAAGCTGTCCAGCGGCATTCCCGGCGGGATCAGGTCGTTGATCGGCAAATCGAACGCCACAACCGTTGCCAGATGCCCCGGCTGATTAAAAGTGGTGCGCAGCGTAAAGTAATGGCCGTTTTGCCACGCCAGACGACGTAACGAAGAGAAGCTTTCGCGTTCATCCAGCGCATTCGCCTGTTGCAGCATCTCCGCCCGACGGGAATCGACAATATTGCCAATCGCAGACTCTTTAAAGCCGGAGGAGAGATCCTTGAGCGGCAGGGTGGAGATGAGAATCAGGCTGTTGTCCTGCCCGTTCAGATAATACATCGACCAGGGCACGTTCTCCGCGCCCCACAGCGTATCGAGATAGGTGGAAATCCGCTGGGTCATTTCCAGCGTTGAGCTGTCATGCGAGCCAAAAATAAGCGCTTCGGTCTTACGGCGCGGTTTTTCAAGGTAGTAGACGTCTTGTTTCAGACGCGTTTCCTGCAAACCCTCGCTCGTGGATGGGTTAGCCGTCGCGGCAATGTTGTCATAGATTTGCCAGGTCACGTAGCGCCAGGTGTCTACGCGCTTATGAATAGCATGGGTGATATCGACAATCTGATAGCTCTTGTCTTTCAGCCAGGCGTTGACCGCGCTTTGCACCATCACGCCCATCGTTACAAGTAACACAATGATCAGTAATAAGAAGAAACGGGTAATGCTTCCCGGCAGAAGGGAGAATCGGGTAGAAACCGTTGTATCAGACTGACTCATTCGTGTTTATGACCTGTTAAAACAACGCTAAAGAGGAAAGGGCAGTATAAAGGGTACTGTGTGAATTTCCATACTCTCGCTCATCAGACACGCTGCATTTTTCCGCCCGCGCCGCGAAGGCGTTTCCCTAAGCAAAACGTGTACAGCGTTGGCGCAGATGTATAAATATAAACACAATGAAATAAAATTTAGCACTAAATAACAAGAAATTATTTGTTGGCATGACTGGTGATTATCACGAGGGGGGTAGTAAACCGTTGTGATTATTTAAATCCGGTAGCACAAGAAGATAAAATTTGTGTAAAGAAGGGTAAAAAAAAACCGAATGCGAGGCATCCGGTTGAAATAGGGGTAAACAGACATTCAGAAATGAATGACGGTAATAAATAAAGTTAATGATGATAGCGCTGACTATTTTAGTTGCGAGTGAAGATTTTGTTTTATCATTCAGTGCTATGATTTTCATGAATATAATGCATTGAATTATAATGAAAAATAAATATGTTTTGATGATTCGTGCTTATTTGTCCCATTTTTTGCTTTTAAAAAAGTTCCATGCCATTAATAATTTGAAACACCTATGGCGATAAATGAAACATTTTAAAGATTTTAGTATCATATCCGTGTTGGATTATTCTGCATTTTTGCGGAGAATGAAATTGCCGACTGGTTAAGAGGGTTAATCAGTATGCAGTGGCAATAAAAAAGCAAATAAAGGCATATAACAGAGGGTTAATAACATGAAAGTTAAAGTACTGTCCCTCCTGGTACCGGCTCTGCTGGTAGCAGGCGCAGCAAATGCGGCTGAAGTTTATAACAAAGACGGCAACAAATTGGACCTGTTCGGTAAAGTCGACGGTCTGCACTATTTCTCTGATGACGATGGCAACGACGGCGATCAGACCTATATGCGTCTCGGCTTCAAAGGCGAAACCCAGGTTAACGATCAGATCACCGGCTACGGTCAGTGGGAATATCAGATTCAGGGTAACGACGCTGAAACCACTAACAACTCCTGGACCCGTGTGGCGTTTGCTGGTGTGAAATTTGGCGATGCAGGTTCCTTCGACTACGGTCGTAACTACGGCGTAATCTACGATGTAACGGCCTGGACCGACGTTCTGCCGGAATTCGGCGGCGACACCTACGGCGCGGATAACTTCATGCAGCAGCGTGCTAACGGCCTGGCAACCTACCGTAATACTGACTTCTTCGGTCTGGTTGAAGGTCTGAATTTTGCGTTGCAGTATCAGGGTAAAAACGGCAGCGCCAGCGGTGAAAACGACGTTGCGGATGGTCGTAGCCTGCTGAAACAGAACGGCGACGGCTTCGGCGGATCTCTGACCTATGATATCGGCGAAGGCTTCAGCGTTGGTGGTGCAATCACCTCTTCCAAACGTACTGCTGACCAGAATTCGGCTGGCGTATACGGCAGCGGCGATCGTGCGACCGTTTATACCGGTGGTCTGAAATACGACGCTAACAACGTTTACCTGGCAGCGCAGTACTCTCAGACTTACAACGCAACCCGCTTTGGTTCTTCCCAGAACAGCCGTAGCGACTCTTATGGCTTTGCTGATAAAGCACAAAACTTCGAAGTGGTTGCACAGTACCAGTTCGACTTCGGTCTGCGTCCGTCCGTGGCTTACCTGCAATCTAAAGGTAAGGATATCTCCAACGGCACCACCAACTACGGCGATCAGGATATCCTGAAATATGTTGATGTTGGCGCGACCTACTACTTCAACAAAAACATGTCTACCTACGTTGATTACAAAATCAACCTGCTGGATGACAACACCTTTACCCGTAACGCGGGTATCAGCACTGACGACATCGTTGCTCTGGGCCTGGTTTACCAGTTCTGATTGCGGACAATGTCAACTAAAGGGCCTGCGGGCCCTTTTTTAATGCGTTTTTTACGGCGTACAAATAGCGATTTTTGGTGTACTCTTGCGCGCGTTCGCATGAGGATAATCACGTATGGAAATGACCTTTTGTCGGGCAGCGCTGCTGGCCGCGACGATCTTTTTTGTGGGGTGCGATGATGCCCCAAAACCGGCTGATACAGCGTCACCCGCTGCAACCGTACTGGAAGGGAAAACGATGGGCACTTTCTGGCGGGTCAGCGTGGTGGATGTGGACGCCAGCCGTGCTGAGGAATTACGTAACAGAATTCAGACGCAGCTTGATGCCGACGATCAGCTGTTGTCCACGTACAAAAATGACTCGGCGCTGATGCGCTTCAACCATTCGCAAAGTCTTTCTCCCTGGCCAGTTAGCGAAGCAATGGCCGATATCATTACCTCGGCGCTGCGCATTGGCGCGAAAACCGATGGCGCGATGGATATTACCGTGGGGCCGCTGGTGAATCTGTGGGGGTTCGGCCCGGAGCAACAGCCGCTACATGTTCCCACACAGCCGCAGATTGACAGCGCAAAAGCAAAGACCGGGCTGCAACATCTGCGGGTCATCAATCAGGCGCGACAGCAATATCTGCAAAAAGATCTGCCGGATCTGTTCGTCGATCTCTCAACCGTGGGGGAAGGGTATGCGGCCGATCATCTGGCGCGCTTGATGGAACAGGAAGGCATTGCCCGCTATCTGGTCTCCGTCGGCGGCGCCCTGAACAGTCGCGGCATGAATGCGCAGGGGCAACCCTGGCGTGTGGCGATCCAAAAACCGACCGATCAAGAAAACGCGGTACAGGCAATTGTCGATATTAACGGGCATGGCATCAGTACCTCCGGCAGCTACCGTAACTATTACGAACTGGACGGGAAGCGCCTGTCTCACGTTATTGATCCGCAGACCGGGCGTCCCATAGAACACAATCTGGTCTCCGTGACGGTTATCGCCCCGACGGCGCTGGAAGCGGACGGCTGGGATACCGGGTTGATGGTGCTCGGCACGGAAAAGGCCAAAGAGGTGGTGCGCCGGGAAGGGCTGGCGGTGTACATGATCATGAAAGAGGGCGAGGGTTTTAAAACCTGGATGTCGCCGCAGTTCAAAAGCTTCCTCGTGAGTGATAAAAATTAAAAAGCAAGATTTCGGGTTTTCGTGCGCTGACTTACGGACACACTGAGACTAAGCACTATGCTTAATGAAGGAGTCCATGATGAAAAATCTCTCACGCATAAATGACGATGCGCGCTGGCAGTCGGTGCTGGATCGCGATCCTGACGCCGATGGTCAGTTTGTTTTTGCGGTACAGACCACCGGCATCTTTTGCCGACCGTCCTGTCGGGCAAAACACGCGTTGCGGCAAAACGTTCGTTTCTTTGCCAGTGCGGAGCAGGCGCTGGCCGCAGGATTCCGCCCCTGCAAACGCTGCCAGCCAGACAAAGACAACGCCCGACAGCATCAGCTGGATAAAATCACGCACGCCTGCCGTTTACTGGAACAGGATGCCCCCATCACGCTGGACGCCCTGGCGCAGCAGGTGGCAATGAGCCCATTTCATCTGCATCGGTTGTTCAAAGCCACGACGGGAATGACGCCAAAAGCCTGGCAGCAATCCTGGCGCGCCCGCCGTCTGCGCGATGCGCTGGCGAAAGGAGAGACGGTGACGCAGGCGATCCTGAACGCCGGTTTTCCCGACAGCGGCAGTTACTATCGCAAAGCGGATGAGACGCTCGGCATGACGGCGAAGCAGTTTCGTAAGGGCGGCGATAATCTCCCCGTTCGCTATGCCCTCGCGGATTGTGCGCTGGGACGCTGTCTGGTTGCGGAGAGCGAGCGGGGAATCTGCGCGATTTTGCTGGGCGATGATGATGCCGGGCTTATCGCCAGCTTGCATGAACTGTTTCCCGCCGCGCAGGATGAACCCGCTGATCGCCCTTTCCAGCAGCGCGTGCGCCAGGTTATCGCCAGTATTAATGCACGCGATATACCGCTGTCACTGCCGTTAGATATTCAGGGCACCGCGTTCCAGCAGCAGGTCTGGCAGGCGTTACGCACGATTCCCTGTGGGGAAACCGTCAGCTATCAGCAGATCGCCAGCGCAATCGGCAAGCCGAAGGCGGTTCGTGCCGTTGCCAGCGCCTGCGGGGCAAATAAACTGGCGATTGTGATCCCGTGCCATCGGGTGGTGCGCGGCGACGGCGCGCTATCGGGTTATCGTTGGGGCGTAGCGCGCAAGGCGCAGCTTCTGCAACGTGAGGCGCGACATGAGGATAAATGATGCTGGACTTATTTGCGGATGCTGAACCCTGGCAAGAGCCGCTGGCGTCCGGCGCGGTTATCTTGCGCCGTTTCGCTTTTCGCGAGGCGCCATCGCTGATTGAGGCCATCGCGGTGGTCGCCGCGCAGTCGCCATTTCGCCAGATGGTGACGCCCGGCGGCTATACCATGTCGGTGGCGATGACAAATTGCGGTCAGCTCGGCTGGACGACGGATCAACATGGATATCTCTATTCTCCCGTCGATCCGTTAACCGGGCGGCGTTGGCCGCTGCTGCCTGAGGTCTTTACCAGCCTGTGCCATCGCGCGGCGATCGCGGCGGGCTATGCTGATTTTCAGCCGGATGCCTGTCTTATCAATCGCTATGCGCCCGGCTCAAAGTTGTCGTTGCATCAGGATAAAGACGAACCGGATCTGCGCGCGCCGATTGTGTCGGTTTCTTTGGGCCTTCCGGCCATTTTTCAGTTTGGCGGCCTGCGTCGTAACGATCCGTTAAAACGCCTTTTGCTGGAGCACGGCGATGTGGTGGTCTGGGGCGGTGAATCGCGACTGTTTTACCACGGTATACAACCGCTTAAAGCGGGCTTTCATCCGCTGACGGCGGACTGTCGTTACAACCTGACGTTTCGCCAGGCGGGTAAAAAAGAATAAAAATAAGAATTATTATTGCTGTCGGCGTTGAGATGTTTAAACTGCGGGCTGTTATTCTTTGCCCGGGTTGTATGAATGGAACTACTTCTTCTTGTCTGGCGGCAGTATCGCTGGCCATTTATCAGCGTGATGGCGCTCAGCCTCGCCAGCGCTGCGCTGGGGATTGGTCTGATTGCCTTTATCAATCAGCGCCTCATCGAAACGGTGGATACCACGCTGATGGTGCTGCCGGAATTTCTCGCGCTGCTGCTTTTACTGATGGCGGTGACGCTGGGCTCCCAGCTGGCCTTAACCGCGTTAGGGCACCATTTTGTCTATCGCCTGCGCAGCGAATTTATCAAACGTATTCTGGACACGCAGGTTGAGCGCATCGAACAACTGGGCAGCGCCTCGCTGCTGGCAGGGTTAACCAGTGATATCCGCAACATCACGATCGCGTTCGTGCGCCTGCCGGAGCTGGTACAGGGGATCATCCTGACGGTGGGTTCCGCCGCGTATCTGGCGATGTTATCCACCAAAATGCTGCTGGTGACGGCAATCTGGATGGCAATCACCATCTGGGGCGGGTTTGTGCTGGTGGCGCGCGTGTATAAGCACATGGCGACGCTGCGCGAAACGGAAGATAAGCTGTATCAGGATTTTCAGACGGTGCTGGAAGGGCGCAAAGAGCTGACCCTGAACCGTGAGCGCGCGGAACATATCTTTAACCATTCGTATATCCCGGATGCGAAAGAGTATCGCCACCATATTATTCGCGCCGATACGTTCCACCTGAGCGCCGTTAACTGGTCAAACATTATGATGCTGGGCGCGATTGGTCTGGTGTTCTGGATGGCGAACAGCCTGGGCTGGGCGGATACCAACGTGGCGGCGATCTATTCGCTGACGCTGCTGTTCCTGCGCACGCCGCTGCTCTCTGCGGTTGGCGCGTTGCCGACGCTGCTCACCGCGCAGGTGGCTTTCAACAAGCTGAATAAATTTTCGCTGGCGCCGTTTAAAGCGGAATTTCCTCGTCCTGACGCCTTTCCTGACTGGAAAACGCTGGAGTTACGCAATGTCGTTTTCCATTATCAGGATAATGCGTTTTCAGTAGGGCCGATCAACCTGACCATCCAGCGCGGGGAACTGCTGTTTCTGATTGGCGGCAATGGCAGCGGGAAATCGACGCTGGCGATGCTGCTGACGGGGCTGTACCAGCCTCAGTCAGGCGAAATTTTACTGGATGGCAAAACGCTTTCCGCAGAGCGTCCTGAGGACTACCGGAAACTCTTTTCTGCCGTGTTTACCGATGTCTGGCTGTTTGATCAACTGCTGGGGCCGGAAGGCAAACCGGCCAGAGCGGAACTGGTGGAAAAGTGGCTTGAGCAACTGAAAATGGCGCACAAGCTGGAGCTGCGCGATGGCCGGATTCTGAACCTGAAGCTGTCGAAAGGGCAGAAAAAGCGCGTGGCGTTGCTGCTGGCGCTGGCGGAGGAGCGTGACATCATTCTGCTGGATGAATGGGCCGCCGATCAGGACCCGCATTTCCGCCGTGAATTTTATCAGGTGCTGCTGCCGCTGATGCAGGAGATGGGCAAAACCATCTTTGCGATCAGTCATGACGATCATTACTTTATTCACGCCGATCGCCTGCTGGAGATGCGTAACGGACAGTTGAGTGAACTGGTCGGCGATGAACGCGACGCCGCCTCCCGCGATGCGGTTGCGCGTACTGCCTGATCCTGTAGGCCGGATAAGGCGTAGCCGCATCCGGCCTGGTTGCCCGATGGCGCGACGCTTATCGGGCCTGCCATTCCCTGCATGATGCTGATTTTTTATCCACTCGCGGCGCCGTTTATTGTTATTTACATAACCTCGCGCCATGCTTAATGGCATCTCATTTCATGGATTTATGATTAATGTCCGCAATGACCAAAAACAGCGCCAGACTGCGCGATGAAGAGCGTGCGCGTCTTATCTGGCTGCTCACCACCGATAAAGCGATTATTTCCGCCCTGTCAGGCAAGCTCACCCTGGCTGAGCAATATGATGTCGGTACGCTGGCCGACGATATTGCTGAGGTAGGGGCGCTGGTGGCTCACCTGCCGCCGCCGGACCTGGCGGATACCCTTGAAGCGCTGCCTTCCGAAGAACGTCATGCCTTATGGCGGCTGGTCGAGAATGAAAAACGAGGCAAAGTGCTGCTGGAAGCGTCCGAAAACGTCTGGGATGACCTGATTGATGAAATGACCGACCGCGCGCTGTTGGACGCGCTGCAATACCTCGACATTGACGAACAGATTTATCTCGTTCAGCACCTGCCGCGTAACCTCACCGGGCGACTGCTGGCGACGCTGCCGCCGGAGGAGCGCGCCCGCGTCCGTCAGGTTATGCACTACGAGAAGAATCGCGTCGGGGCGATCATGGAGTTTGAGGTCATCACCGTGCGGCCGGACGTGACGCTGGAGGTGGTGCAGCGCTATTTACGCCGTCTGGGAAAAATGCCGGAAAACACCGACAAACTCTTTGTAACGAACCGGAATAAAATACTGGTCGGCGAGCTGTCTCTGACGCGTATTCTGCTCAGTGACGCGCAGCGTAAAGTCAGCGACGTGATGGATGACGATCCGCTGACCTTTGCCCCGGAAGATATCTCTGAGAATGCGGCGCGCACCTTTGAACGTGACAACCTGGTCAGCGCCGCCGTGATCGATCCTTCCGGCAAACTGATGGGACGCCTGACCATCGATGAGATCGTTGATGTGGTCTACGAAGAAACTGACACCGATCTGCGTCGCATGGGGGGTCTGAGCGCCGAAGAAGATGTCTTTGCGCCCGTCGCCAAAGCGGTAAAAACCCGTTGGGCATGGCTGGCGATAAACCTGTGCACGGCGTTTATCGCCTCCCGGGTGATCGACGGCTTTGAACACACGATCTCGCAACTGGTGGCGCTGGCTTCTCTCATGCCGATTGTCGCCGGGATTGGCGGCAATACCGGGAATCAAACCATTACCATGATTGTTCGCGCGCTGGCGCTGCAAAATATTCAGCCCGGCAACCTGACCTTTCTCATTTTGCGTGAAATGGGCGTGGCGCTGGTCAACGGCCTTGTCTGGGGCGGCATCATGGGCGGCGTGACCTGGTGGCTCTACGACGATATCGCCCTTGGCGGCGTTATGACGCTGGCGATGGTGCTGAATTTACTGGTGGCGGCGCTGATGGGCGTGATCATCCCGATGACGATGGTAAAGCTCGGGCGCGACCCGGCGGTCGGCTCAAGCGTGATGATTACCGCCATTACTGATACCGGCGGTTTCTTTATTTTTCTGGGGCTGGCGACGGTATTTCTGCTTTAACCGCCTGATTACGCCTGATCATCCGTAGCAGCAAAAGCATGGCGATTAGCGATGCGGGAATGCTGTTGTCTCGTTAATTGTCAATAACCTTATAAGTATTCAACGTATTACTAACGTTTTTAAAATCTTAATATAATTTATAAACAATATTTAAATCTTTTACCTGAAGTGTTAACGTTGATGCCGCTCGATTTTCACCTGCAAAAAGCAAAAAAACGATACTAAAAGTAAGGCATTAACATTATGAAAAAAGTGACTGCCATGCTCTTCACCATGGCTGTGGGGCTGAATGCTGTCTCGATGGCGGCAAAAGCGAAAGCGACCGAAGAGCAGGAAACGGATGTACTGTTGATTGGCGGCGGCATCATGAGCGCCACGTTGGGAACCTATTTGCAGGAGCTGGAACCGGAGTGGTCAATGACCATGGTTGAGCGACTGGATGGGGTTGCACAGGAGAGTTCCAACGGCTGGAACAACGCCGGAACAGGCCACTCCGCGCTGATGGAACTGAACTACACGCCGAAAAAAGCCGATGGTTCCGTCAGCATCGAAAAGGCAGTCGACATTAACGAAGCCTTCCAGGTTTCCCGCCAGTTCTGGGCGCATCAGGTACAGAGCGGCGTTCTGCACGAACCACACTCGTTTATTAATACCGTTCCGCACATGAGCTTTGTCTGGGGCGATGATAACGTCAATTTCCTGCGCGCCCGCTATACCGCGTTGCAGCAGAGCACGCTGTTCCGCGGTATGCGTTACTCCGAAGATCATGCGCAAATTAAAGAGTGGGCGCCGCTGGTCATGGAAGGTCGCGACCCGAAACAGAAGGTTGCCGCGACCCGCACTGAAATCGGTACTGACGTGAACTACGGGGAAATTACGCGTCAGCTGGTGGCATCGTTGCAGAAAAAACCGAACTTTGCGCTGCAACTGAATACCGAAGTCCGTGGATTTAAACGTAACGCGGATAACTCCTGGACCGTGACCGTCGCCGATCTGAAAAACGGTGAAGCAGAACATGCGATTAAGGCGAAATTTGTCTTTATCGGTGCGGGCGGCGCGGCGCTGAAGTTGTTGCAGGAGACGGGCATTCCTGAAGCGAAAGATTACGCGGGATTCCCGGTTGGCGGCCAGTTCCTGGTTTCAGAGAACCCGGATGTGGTTAACAACCACCTGGCGAAGGTATACGGCCAGGCGTCGGTCGGCGCGCCGCCGATGTCCGTACCGCACATCGATACCCGTATCCTGGATGGCAAACGCGTCGTGCTGTTTGGGCCGTTCGCGACGTTCTCCACGAAGTTCCTGAAAAACGGTTCGCTGTGGGATCTGCTGAGTTCGACCACGACCTCTAACTTTATGCCGATGGTTAACGTAGGGATGGATAACTTCGATCTGGTGAAATACCTGATTAGCCAGGTGATGCTGAGCGATGATGAACGCTTTGAAGCGCTGAAAGAGTACTATCCGCAGGCGAAGAAAGAAGACTGGCGTTTGTGGCAGGCGGGCCAGCGCGTGCAGATCATCAAGCGTGATGAAGACAAGGGCGGCGTACTGCGTCTGGGCACTGAAGTGGTCAGCGACAAAGACGGTACGATTGCCGCGCTGCTGGGCGCGTCTCCGGGGGCATCCACTGCTGCGCCGATCATGCTGCATCTGATGGAAAAAGTGTTTAAAGAGAAAGTGGCCAGCCCGGAATGGCAGGCGAAGCTGAAAACGATTGTTCCGTCTTACGGGACTAAGCTGAACGGCAATATTGAGGCCACGGAACAAGAGCTGCAATACACCAGCGACGTTCTGGGGCTGAAATATGACAAGCCGCAGGTGGTGGACGAAGCGCCAAAACCGCAGCTTAAGCCGCAGGTTCAACCGCAGCCGGCGCATAAAGCTGTCGCGGATATCGCGCTGTAAAAACGTATTGCGGCATGCCGGATGGCGCTGCACTTATCCGGCCTACAACGAGCAATATGTAGGCCAGATAGGCGGTACGCCGCCATCCGGCAAAACGTTCCTTAACGCGCCACTGCGTCCTGTACTTTATCTTCCGCTTTCCAGATACGGTATTTCACCTCTACGTTAGCCGGGGTGTACACCACGATCGGCAGCTTGCTGTTATAACGCACCATTCCGGCATCGCCCAGATAGGCCGTCACAAACTTCTGCTCTTTCTTGCCATCCGGGCAGGCCATCATGGTAGAAACCGGGGAGGTTACTTTATCAAAAACGTAGTAGTCGTAACCCCAGCCTTCCAGCGTTTTGCTCGCCAGTTCGCCGCCAGGACGGTGATGGTTGCAATCCACTTCCAGCGTCTGGCCGATCAGCAGTTCCACTTTCAGGGTAGACTCATCTTCCTGGGGAGTAAGCTGGATAACCTGGCGCTTCATCCCTTTTTCCGCTTTCGGATACGGCGCGATTTTTTCCAGAGGTTGCGTATTGGCATCGCTGGTCGCCGCCCATGCGGAGGTACTGGCGAAAGCTGCTAACAGTACAGCAGGTACAATTGTCTTCATTTTCGAGTTCACAGCGTTTCCTTTCTTCTGTCTTCTGAACGATTCCCGGCAGGTTAACACATTCATATTGGCTATTAATCTAAATTTACTTATATTTTAAGATGGTTAATTAAGTGTTTACTTGTTTGATAGCGATATATTCCATTTCTTACGCGTTAAATAGGATTATTCTCCAATTAAGCCTTTCGTTATATACTTATTGATATAACCCTTTGAAATGTGAACAAAAGCACATTCAGATACGCTAACCCCACACTCTTTTGATCCGGCGACAGCATTTACCCCAATCGGGGTATGCACCTCTAACACATCCTGAAATATCTTACCGATCATAATAATGACTTAGTGGTAGTGCGGTTTATTTAGTCGTTCACCTTCCGGTGTGAGCGTCGTGATGGAAGGGCGATGTCATGGTTGATCTATCCCGTCGAGGAATACTGACAGGCAGTTGGCGCAAAGCCAACAGCGGGCTCCGTCCGCCCTGGTCTGGGGACGAATCACACTTCCTGACGCACTGCATCCGTTGCGACGCCTGCATTCAGGCATGTGAAACCGACATTTTACAGCGGGGGCAGGGCGGCTATCCGGGCGTTAATTTTAAGCAGGGTGAATGCAGCTTTTGTTATGCCTGCGCGCAAGCCTGTCCTGAATCACTCTTCCTTCCGCGCCACACCAGGGCCTGGGATCTGAACTTTACGATTGGGCAGAATTGTCTGGCGTATCAGTCCGTTGAGTGTCATCGCTGCCAGGATAGCTGCGAACCACTGGCGATAACGTTTCGCCCCACGCTGTCAGGCATTTATCAGCCGCAACTCGACAATCAGGCATGCAGCGGATGCGGGGCGTGTGTCGCCATTTGCCCGACATCAGCGATCAATGCGGAGTACAACCATGCAGCACAGTAACTGGCAGGTCTGTAGCCTGGTCGTCCAGGCCAAAAGTCAGCACATCACCGACATCAGCACGCAATTGCACCAGTTTCCGGGCTGTGAAGTCGCGCTGAGCGATGTCGACAGCGGTCAGTTGATCGTGGTGGTGGAAGCAGAACACAGCGGAACGCTGATGCAAACAATTGAGTCGGTACGCAACGTTGCGGGCGTGCTGGCGGTGTCGCTGGTTTATCACCAGCAGGATGAGCAAGGTGAGGAAACACCATGAAACTCAGTCGTCGTAGCTTTATGAAAGCTAACGCCGTTGCGGCCGCTGCGGCGGCTGCCGGGCTAAGCGTGCCGGGCGTCGCCCGCGCAGTGGTTGGTCAGCAGGAAGCCATCAAATGGGACAAAGCCCCGTGCCGTTTTTGCGGAACGGGTTGCGGCGTGCTGGTCGGTACTCAGCAGGGCCGTATTGTGGCCTGTCAGGGCGATCCTGATGCGCCGGTCAACCGTGGCCTTAACTGCATTAAGGGCTACTTCCTGCCCAAGATCATGTATGGCAAAGATCGTTTAACGCAGCCGATGCTGCGCATGAAAGACGGCCAGTACAACAAAGAAGGCGAATTTACCCCAATCAGTTGGGATCAGGCCTTCGATGTGATGGAAGAGAAATTTAAGGCCTCCCTGAAAGAAAAAGGGCCGGAAGCGATTGGTATGTTTGGTTCCGGGCAGTGGACGGTCTGGGAAGGTTATGCCGCCGCGAAGCTGTTCAAAGCCGGTTTCCGTTCCAACAATATCGACCCGAACGCGCGCCACTGCATGGCGTCGGCGGTGGTGGGCTTCATGCGTACCTTCGGTATGGATGAGCCGATGGGGTGCTACGACGATATCGAACAAGCCGACGCCTTTGTGCTATGGGGCTCTAACATGGCGGAGATGCACCCGATCCTGTGGTCGCGCATCACCAACCGCCGTCTGTCCGATCCGAACGTTAATGTCGCGGTTCTCTCAACCTTCCAGCATCGTAGCTTTGAGCTGGCGGATAACGGCATCGTCTTTACGCCGCAAAGCGATCTGGTAATCCTCAACTATATCGCCAATTACATCATTCAAAACAATGCGATAAATCAGGATTTCTTCAGCAAATACGTCAACCTGCGTAAAGGGA
Organism: Citrobacter sp. TBCP-5362; assembly: GCF_005406305.1. Lineage (NCBI taxonomy): Bacteria > Pseudomonadati > Pseudomonadota > Gammaproteobacteria > Enterobacterales > Enterobacteriaceae > Citrobacter > Citrobacter sp. TBCP-5362. Next base: position 1,519,636 of record NZ_CP040234.1, read on the forward strand.
CGACCGACATCGGTTATGGCCTGCGTCCAACGCATCCGCTGGAAAAAGCGGCGAAGAATCCGGGCTCCGACGCTTCTGAGCCGATGAGCTTCGACGAGTACAAAGCGTTTGTCGCGGAGTACACGCTGGAGAAAACCGCAGAAATGACCGGCGTGCCGAAAGATCAGCTGGAGCAGCTGGCGCAGCTGTATGCCGATCCGAAGAAAAAAGTGATCTCCTACTGGACGATGGGCTTTAACCAGCATACGCGTGGCGTATGGGCCAACAACCTGGTGTATAACCTGCACCTGTTGACCGGCAAGATCTCCCAGCCAGGCTGTGGTCCGTTCTCCCTGACCGGTCAGCCTTCCGCCTGCGGTACGGCGCGTGAAGTTGGGACATTCTCCCACCGCCTGCCTGCGGACATGGTGGTCACTAATGAAAAACACCGTGATATCTGCGAAAAACACTGGCAGATCCCAACGGGCACCATCCCGGCGAAAATCGGTCTGCACGCCGTAGCGCAGGATCGTGCGCTGAAAGACGGCAAGCTGAACGTCTACTGGGTGATGTGCAACAACAACATGCAGGCCGGGCCGAACATCAATGAAGAGCGTATGCCGGGCTGGCGCGATCCGCGTAACTTCGTCATCGTCTCCGATCCGTACCCGACCGTCAGCGCGCTGGCCGCTGACCTGATTCTGCCAACGGCGATGTGGGTGGAGAAAGAAGGGGCCTACGGTAACGCTGAGCGTCGTACCCAGTTCTGGCGTCAACAAATTAAAGCGCCGGGTGAAGCGAAATCAGACCTGTGGCAGCTGGTGCAGTTCGCTCGTCGTTTCAAAACGGAAGAGGTCTGGCCGGAAGAACTGCTGGCGCAAAAACCAGAACTGCGCGGTAAAACCCTCTACGACGTTCTGTTTGCCACGCCTGCGGTCAGCAAATTCCCTCTGACCGATCTGGCGGAAGACCAGCTGAACGATGAATCCCGTGAGCTGGGTTTCTACCTGCAAAAAGGGCTGTTTGAAGAGTACGCCTGGTTTGGTCGCGGACACGGCCACGATCTCGCGCCGTTCGATGATTATCACAAAGCGCGCGGTCTGCGCTGGCCGGTGGTTGACGGTAAAGAGACCCAGTGGCGTTACAGCGAAGGCCATGACCCGTATGTCAAAGCGGGAGAAGGCTACAAGTTTTACGGTAAGCCGGACGGCAAAGCGGTGATTTTCGCCCTGCCGTTTGAACCCGCCGCGGAAGCGCCGGATAAAGAGTATGACCTGTGGCTTTCTACCGGTCGCGTACTGGAGCACTGGCACACCGGCAGCATGACGCGCCGCGTGCCTGAGCTGCATCGCGCCTTCCCGGAAGCGGTGCTCTTTATTCATCCGCTGGACGCGAAAATGCGTGACCTGCGCCGTGGCGATAAGGTCAAAGTCATCTCCCGCCGTGGGGAAGTGATTTCGGTTGTTGAAACGCGCGGGCGTAACCGTCCGCCGCAGGGACTGGTGTACATGCCGTTCTTCGACGCCGCACAGCTGGTGAACAACCTGACGCTGGATGCGACGGACCCGCTCTCTAAAGAGACGGATTTCAAGAAGTGCGCCGTCAAACTGGCGAAGGTGTAACACACCATGTCCCGGTCAGCGAAACCCCAAAATGGCCGCCGCCGCTTTTTGCGCGATATGGTTCGCACGGCAGGCGGGCTGGCTGCCGTTGGCGTAGCGCTGGGGTTACAGCAGCAAACCGCTCGCGCAACGGGCGTGCGGTTGCGCCCGCCGGGGGCATTGGGTGAAGACGCGTTCGCCAGCGCCTGCGTGCGCTGCGGGCAGTGCGTTCAGGCATGTCCGTATGACACCCTGAAGCTGGCGACGCTGGCTTCGGGTTTGTCTGCCGGTACGCCTTACTTTGTCGCCCGCGATATTCCCTGCGAAATGTGTGAAGACATTCCATGCGCCAAAGTTTGCCCCAGTGGGGCGTTGGATCGAGAGATCGAATCTATTGACGATGCGCGCATGGGGCTGGCGGTACTGCTGGACCAGGAGAACTGCCTTAACTTTCAGGGACTGCGCTGCGACGTTTGTTATCGCGAGTGCCCAAAAATCGATGAGGCGATCACGCTGGAGCTGGATCGCAATATGCGTACCGGCAAACATGCGCGCTTTCTTCCCACCGTTCACAGCGACGCCTGCACCGGCTGCGGTAAATGCGAAAAAGTCTGTGTGCTGGAACAACCGGCGATAAAAGTGTTGCCGCTGTCGCTGGCGAAAGGGGAGTTGGGGCACCACTACCGCTTCGGCTGGCTGGAGGGGAAAGATGGCAAATCGTAAACGCGATGCCGGGCGCGAAGCGCGAGCGAAAAAAGGCTGGTGGCGCAGCCATCGCTGGCTGGTTTTGCGGCGGATAAGTCAGTTTCTGGTGCTGGGAATGTTTCTCAGTGGCCCGTGGGCGGGCGTCTGGATTCTGCACGGTAACTACAGCAGTAGCTTGTTGCTGGATACCATTCCTTTAACCGACCCGCTGATAACGTTGCAAAGCCTTGCCAGCGGGCATTTACCTGCCGCCGTTGCGCTGACCGGCGCCGCCATTATTACGGTGCTGTATGCCCTGGCAGGAAAGCGATTATTTTGCAGTTGGGTCTGTCCGCTGAACCCAATTACCGATTTTGCGAACTGGCTACGCAGAAGGTTTGACCTGAATCAGTCCGCAACGATTCCGCGTCATATACGGTACGTCCTTCTGGTTGTCGTGCTGGTGGGATCGGCGCTAACCGGAACGCTACTGTGGGAATGGATAAACCCGGTTTCCCTGCTGGGGCGTAGCCTGGTGATTGGATTCGGTAGCGGTGCACTGCTGATTATCGCTCTGTTTTTATTTGATTTACTGGTCGTTGAACACGGCTGGTGCGGACATATCTGCCCTTTGGGCGCGTTGTATGGCGTGCTGGGAAGTAAAGGCGCGCTAACGGTGGCGGCGAAAGATCGCGAGAAATGTAACCGCTGTATGGATTGTTTTCATGTTTGCCCGGAACCGCACGTCCTGCGTGCGCCGGTGCTGGATGAGCAAAGTCCGGTGCAGGTCACCAGCCGCGATTGCATGACGTGCGGTCGCTGCGTGGATGTCTGTTCTGAGGACGTATTTACAATAACAACACGATGGAGTTCGGGAGCGAAATCATGAAAAGCCATGACCTGAAGAAAGCGCTGTGTCAATGGACGGCCCTGCTTGCCCTGGCGGTGAGTGGTGCGGTTTGGGCAGCAAACGGAGTGGATCTGAGCCAGTCGCCGGAAGTTTCGGGGACGCAGGAAGGGGCGATTCGCATGCCGAAAGAGCAGGAACGTATGCCGCTGAACTATGTTAATCAGCCGCCGATGATCCCGCATAGCGTTGAAGGTTATCAGGTAACGACCAATACCAACCGCTGCCTGCAATGTCATGGTGTGGAAAGCTACCGTACGACCGGCGCGCCGCGTATTAGCCCAACGCACTTTATGGACAGCGACGGCAAAGTTTTAGGCGAAGTCGCGCCGCGTCGTTACTTCTGTTTGCAGTGCCATGTGCCGCAGGCGGATGCCGCGCCGATCGTGGGTAATACCTTTACTCCGTCGAAAGGTTACGGGAAATAAGAGGTCATTATGGAAAATTCTAACCGTAAACCTGGCGTGATTAAGCGGGTCTGGCAATGGTGGCGTCGCCCCAGCCGCCTGGCGATTGGCACGTTGCTGTTAATCGGTTTTGTCGGCGGCATTATTTTCTGGGGCGGTTTCAACACCGGGATGGAAAAGGCCAACACCGAAGAGTTCTGTATCAGCTGCCACGAAATGCGCAACACCGTCTATCAGGAATACATGGAAACCGTGCACTACAACAACCGCAGCGGTGTTCGCGCCACCTGTCCTGACTGTCACGTTCCGCACGAGTGGGGCCCGAAAATGATCCGTAAGATCAAGGCCAGTAAAGAGCTGTACGGGAAGGTGTTCGGCATTATCGATACTCCGCAGAAGTTTGAAGATCACCGCCTGACAATGGCGCAGAGCGAGTGGCGACGGATGAAAGACACCAATTCGCGGGAGTGCCGTAACTGCCACAACTTCGAATTTATGGATCTCACCGCTCAGAAAGGCGTTGCCGCCAAAATGCACGACCAGGCAGTGAAAGAGGGGCAAACCTGTATCGACTGCCACAAAGGGATTGCGCATAAACTCCCGGATATGCGCGAAGTGAAACCGGGCTTTTAATAATGAGTGGGTATGCTTGAAGCCAGAGAACTGCTCTGCGAGCGGGATGACAGAATACTGTTCAGTGGGCTGTCATTTCGCGTGAACGCAGGGGAATGGGTACAAATTACCGGGGGCAACGGCGCGGGGAAAACCACCCTTTTGCGGTTGCTCACCGGGCTGGCGCGCCCCGACGCAGGGGAAGTGTGCTGGCAAGAGCAGGCGTTGCACCGCGTGCGCGACAGCTACCATCAAAATCTGTTGTGGATTGGACATCAGCCGGGGATTAAAACCCGGCTTTCGGCGTTGGAGAACCTGCGCTTTTTCCACCATGACGGCGATACGGCGCAGTGTCTGGCCGCGCTGGCGCAGGCGGGGCTGGCCGGATACGAAGACATCCCCGTCAACCAGCTTTCCGCTGGACAGCAACGGCGCGTGGCACTGGCGCGTCTGTGGCTGACCCGCGCGACGCTCTGGATCCTCGACGAGCCGTTTACCGCCATTGATGTCAATGGCGTTGAGCGTCTGACGCAGCGCATGGCTGAACATACACAGCAGGGCGGGATCGTCATCCTCACCACGCACCAGCCGCTGAATGTCGCGACTGACAAAATACGGCGTATCGCGCTGACCGGCGAGAGGGTAGCGCGATGATGTGGCAAATCTTTCGTCTTGAGCTGCGCGTGGCGTTTCGTCATAGCGCGGAAATCGCTAACCCGCTGTGGTTCTTTCTGATTGTTATCACGCTTTTCCCGCTGAGCATTGGCCCGGAGCCGCAGCTGCTGGCGCGCATTGTTCCCGGCATTATCTGGGTGGCGGCGTTGCTCTCTTCGCTGCTGGCGCTGGAACGTCTGTTTCGCGATGACTTACAGGACGGCAGCCTGGAGCAACTGATGCTCCTGCCGCTGCCGTTACCGGCGGTGGTGCTGGCGAAAGTGATGGCGCACTGGGTGGTGACCGGCCTGCCGTTGCTGATCCTCTCTCCGCTGGTGGCGTTATTGCTGGGAATGGATATGTACGGCTGGCAAATCATGGCGCTGACTCTGCTGCTTGGCACGCCGACCCTGAGTTTTCTTGGCGCGCCGGGCGTGGGGTTGACGGTGGGCCTGAAGCGCGGCGGCGTATTGCTGAGCGTGCTGGTGCTGCCGCTGACCATTCCGTTACTGATTTTCGCCACTGCGGCGATGGATGCGGCCTCCATGCATTTGCCCGTTGAGGGATACATGGCGATTTTGGGCGCGTTGCTGGCGGGCAGCGCAACGTTAAGCCCTTTTGCTACGGCGGCAGCGTTACGTATCAGCATGCAGTAGCGCGGTCTTTGACTGGCGACAAACTGTAGGATGCCGGATGACGTTACGCTTATCAGGAAAGTCTGTAGGTCTGATAAGGCGTCTTTGCCATCATCCGGCATAACTGAAGTTTCATTCGTTTTGATTGAATCTGGTGACTGAACTATGTGGAAAACACTTCATCAACTGGCGATTCCCCCACGGCTTTATCAGATCTGTGGCTGGTTCATCCCGTGGCTGGCGATAGCCAGCGTGGTGGTGCTGGCGGCGGGCTGGGTCTGGGGGTTTGGCTTCGCGCCTGCGGATTATCAGCAGGGGCAAAGCTACCGCATCATCTACCTGCATGTCCCGGCGGCGATCTGGTCGATGGGGATTTACGCCTCGATGGCGGTCGCCGCATTCATCGGTCTGGTCTGGCAAATGAAAATGGCTAACCTGGCGGTGGCGGCGATGGCGCCTGTTGGCGCGGTGTTTACCTTTATCGCGCTGGTTACCGGTTCCGCCTGGGGCAAACCGATGTGGGGAACCTGGTGGGTATGGGACGCGCGATTGACCTCTGAACTGGTGCTGCTGTTCCTGTACGTCGGGGCGATAGCGTTGTGGCACGCCTTTGACGATCGCCGCCTGGCGGGGCGCGCGGCGGGCATTCTGGTGCTGATTGGCGTCGTTAATCTGCCGATCATCCACTACTCGGTGGAGTGGTGGAATACGCTACATCAGGGATCAACTCGTATGCAGCAGAGCATTGACCCGGCGATGCGAGCGCCGCTGCGCCTGGCGATTATCGGTTATCTGCTGCTGTTTATCACGCTGGCGCTGATGCGGATGCGTAACCTGATTTTGTTAATGGAAAAACGTCGCCCGTGGGTGAGTGAACTGATTTTAAAAAGAGGCCGCCAATGACCAGCGCATTTGCATCCTGGAGTGATTTCTTTGCTATGGGCGGTTACGCCTTTTATGTCTGGCTGGCGGTTGTGATGACGGTGATCCCGCTGGCGGCGCTGGTGGTGCATACCGCCATGCAGCACCGCGTGATTTTGCGCGGTGTGGCGCAGCAGCGAGCGCGTGAAGCGCGGATGCGTGCGGCGCAGGCGCAGCGGGAGGCGGCATGAATATCCGTCGAAAAAATCGTTTGTGGATAGCCTGCGCGGTGCTGGCCGGTTTGGCTCTGACTATCACGCTGGTACTTTATGCGCTGCGTTCCAATATCGACCTGTTCTATACGCCAGGCGAAATTCTCTACGGTAAACGCGAAACGCACCAACTGCCTGAAGTGGGGCAACGCCTGCGCGTCGGCGGCATGGTCATGCCCGGAAGCGTGAAGCGCGACCCGGATTCGCTGAAAGTGAATTTCAGCATCTACGACGCCGAAGGCGTGGTGGATGTGACGTACGAAGGCATTCTGCCGGACCTGTTCCGCGAAGGGCAGGGCGTGGTGGTGCAGGGGGAGCTGGGCGAGAAAAACCATGTGCAGGCGAAAGAGGTGCTCGCCAAACATGATGAAAACTATACCCCGCCGGAAGTTGAAAAAGCGATGCAGGAAAACCATCGTCGCCCGGAAAGCGTTTATAAGGATAAAGCATCATGATGCCTGAAATTGGCAACGCGCTGCTGTGTCTCGCACTCGGCGTGGCGCTGTTGCTGTCCGTTTATCCGCTGTGGGGCGTGGGGCGCGGCGATGTGCGCATGATGGCCTCGGCGAGGCCATTCTCCTGGCTGCTGTTTATCCTGGTGATGGGCGCGTTTCTGGTGCTGATCAATGCCTTCGTGGTGAATGATTTTACTGTTACCTATGTCGCCAGCAACTCCAACACGCAACTGCCGGTCTGGTATCGCGTCGCCGCGACCTGGGGAGCGCACGAAGGGTCGCTTCTGCTATGGGTATTGCTGATGAGCGGCTGGACGTTTGCCGTGGCCGTGTTCAGTCAGCGGATGCCGCTGGATATCGTCGCCCGCGTACTGGCGGTGATGGGAATGGTCAGCGTCGGTTTTCTGCTGTTTATTCTGTTCACCTCCAACCCGTTTTCCCGTACGTTGCCCAACTTTCCGATTGAAGGGCGCGACCTGAATCCGCTGTTGCAGGACCCGGGGCTGATCTTCCACCCGCCGCTGCTCTATATGGGCTATGTCGGTTTCTCGGTGGCGTTTGCGTTCGCGATCGCCGCGCTGATGAGTGGGCGTCTGGACAGCACCTTTGCCCGCTTTTCCCGTCCCTGGACGCTGGCCGCATGGGTATTCTTAACGCTGGGTATCGTGCTTGGCTCTGCCTGGGCCTATTACGAGCTGGGCTGGGGCGGCTGGTGGTTCTGGGACCCGGTGGAAAACGCCTCATTTATGCCGTGGCTGGTGGGCACCGCGTTGATGCACTCCCTGGCGGTGACTGAACAGCGCGCCAGCTTCAAAGCCTGGACGCTCCTGCTTTCAATATGCGCCTTCTCACTCTGCCTGCTCGGTACTTTCCTGGTGCGTTCTGGCGTGCTGGTGTCGGTGCATGCTTTTGCCTCCGATCCATCGCGCGGGATGTTTATTCTCGCCTTTATGGTACTGGTGATCGGCGGTTCGCTGCTGCTGTTCGCGACGCGCGGACACAAGGTTCGCTCGCGGGTGAATAACGCGCTCTGGTCGCGTGAGTCACTGCTGTTAGCCAATAACGTCCTGCTTATCGCCGCCATGCTGGTGGTGTTGCTGGGAACATTGCTGCCGCTGGTGCATAAACAGCTCGGTCTGGGCAGTATTTCAATCGGCGAACCGTTCTTTAATACCATGTTCACCTGGCTGATGGCGCCGTTCGCGCTGCTGCTGGGCATCGGGCCGCTGGTTCGCTGGGGACGTGACAGACCGCGCAAGTTGCAGCGGTTGTTGGTTATCGCGCTGGTGAGCACGTTAGTGCTGTCGATGCTGCTGCCGTGGCTGTTTGAAGACAAGATTGTCGCCATGACGGTGGTCGGGCTGGCGATGGCGTGCTGGGTATTTGTGCTGGCGGTAGCGGAAGTCGCGCAGCGCATTTCGCGCGGTACGAAAATGACGCTCAGCTACTGGGGAATGGTCGCCGGGCACGTTGGGCTGGCGGTGACGATTGTCGGCATCGCGTTTAGCCAAAACTACAGCGTGGAACGTGATGTCCGCATGAAAGCGGGCGACAGCGTCAGCATCCACGACTATCAATTCACCTTCCGTGAAGTGAAGGAGATTACCGGCCCAAACTATCGCGGCGGGGTGGCGATTATTGGCGTGACGCGGGAAGGTAAAGCAGAAGCGACGCTGCATGCGGAAAAACGTTTTTATAACAGCACCAGCTCAATGATGACGGAAGCGGCGATCGATGGCGGGATCACCCGCGATCTGTATGCCGCTCTTGGCGAAGAGCTGGACAATGGCGCATGGGCGGTGCGCCTGTATTACAAACCGTTTATCCGCTGGATCTGGGCGGGAGGGCTGTTGATGGCGCTTGGCGGGTTGTTCTGCCTGTTTGATCCGCGCTATCGCCAGCGTTCATGCCCGCAAAAAACCGCGCCGGAGGCTGTATGAAGCGCAACGTACTGTTAATACCTTTCGTCATTTTTCTGGTTATTGCGGCGGCGTTGCTGTGGCAGCTGGCGCGTAATGCGGAAGGGGACGATCCGACGAATCTGGAATCGGCGCTGATTGGCAAACCGGTGCCGACCTTCCGTCTCGAATCGCTGGAAAATCCTGGTCAGCATTATCAGGCAGACGTGCTAACGCAGGGGAAACCGGTGCTGCTCAACGTGTGGGCGACCTGGTGCCCGACCTGCCGCGCTGAACATCAGTATCTGAATCAGCTGTCTGTGCAGGGAATTCGCGTGGTTGGCCTGAATTACAAAGACGATCGCCAGAAAGCGATTACCTGGCTGAAAGAGTTAGGGAATCCTTATGCGTTAAGCCTGTTTGATGGCGACGGTATGCTTGGGCTGGATCTGGGCGTTTACGGCGCGCCGGAAACCTTCCTGATCGACGGTAAAGGGATCATTCGTTATCGCCATGCAGGCGATCTGAACGCCAGGGTATGGGAAAGTGAAATAAAACCGCTCTGGGAGCAGTACAGCAAGGAGGCCGCGCAATGAGATTCTTACTGGGCGTGCTGATGCTGGTGATCTCCGGCTCGTCGCTGGCTGCCATTGATGTTATGCAGTTCAAAGATGAAGCGCAGGAGCAGCAGTTCCGCCAGCTCACCGAGCAGCTGCGCTGCCCGAAATGCCAGAACAACAGCATCGCGGACTCTAACTCGATGATTGCCACCGACCTGCGTCAGAAGGTTTATGAACTGATGCAGGAAGGTAAAAGCAAGCAGGAGATCGTTGATTACATGGTGGCGCGCTATGGTAACTTCGTCACCTACGATCCGCCGCTGACGCCGCTTACCGTGCTGTTGTGGATCTTGCCGATCGCCGCTATTGGCGCTGGCGGCTGGATTATCTTCGCCCGTTCGCGGCGGCGCGTACGTGTAAAACAGGAAACCTTTTCTGATGAGGTGACGCCGAAGGGACGCCAGGCCGGATTATGGCTGTTTGCTCCCGGGGTTGTGATCGCGCTGATTGTCGGGGCGGTAAGTTACTACCAGACCGGTAACTATCAGCAGGTAAAAATCTGGCAACAGGCTACGGCGCAGACGCCAGCGCTGCTGGAGCGTGCGCTGAACCCTGACGCGCAGCCGCTGAATGAAGAAGAGATGACACGCCTGGCGCTTGGTTTGCGTACCCGACTGCAAAGCGATGCTGGCAATGTGGAAGGCTGGATTATGCTTGGGCGTATCGGCATGGTGCTGGGGAACGCCAGCACGGCGACGGAAGCGTATGCCAATGCGTACAGACTGGACCCCAAAAATAGCGATGCTGCATTAGGGTATGCGGAAGCGCTGACCCGTTCTTCCGATCCTGATGATAATCGTCGGGGAGGGGAGCTGTTGCGCCAGCTGGTGAGAAGCGATCATGCCAATATTCGGACGTTGAGTATGTATGCGTTTAATGCCTTCGAGCAGCAGCGTTTCGGCGAGGCGGTCGCAGCCTGGGAGATGATGCTGAAATTGCTGCCCGCCAATGATTCCCGCCGGGCAGTGATTGAACGCAGTATTAAGCAGGCATTAGCGCAGCTTTCGCCGCAGGCGGAATAAATAAAGTGTGGCAAGGCCGGATGGTACTTGCCACGCGGCTTGTAGGCCCGATAAGCGTAGCGCCATCGGGCATATCTTGTTACTGCATTCCGCGTGTTTGTAAAAAGAGAATGGTCGCCGCGACGCGCGAGCGCACGTTCAGCTTTCGCAGTAAATTACGAATATGCACCTTAACCGTCTGCTCAGAAATATTCAGCACGGAGGCAATCTGTTTGTTCGACAGCCCCTGAGCCAGTTCGTGCAGCACGTCCAGTTCGCGTTCAGTGAGCACGCTAAAGGGATCTTCCTCTGCGCCAAACAGTTCCCGTTCGCGCAGGTATTCGCTGACGCGATCGCTGAATACCTTGCCGCCGTTGGCGCCAGCACGAATCGCTTCCAGCAGCACTTCCGGGTCGCTGTCTTTCAGTAAATAGCCGTCCGCCCCGGCATCAATCAGCGCGTACACGTCACTGGCAGAGTCGGAAACCGTCAGGATAATGATCTGTGCGGTGACGCCATCCCGACGCAGCGCATTCAACGTATCAAGCCCGCTCAGGCCTTTCATATTCAGGTCAAGCAGGATCAGATCAAGATCGAGACGGCTTGCCAGATCGATAGCACTCGCCCCATCGCCAGCTTCGGCAACGACATTAAATGCGGTATCCAGTTCCAGTAATTGACGAATACCTCGTCGCATAAGTGGATGATCGTCCACAATAAGCACCTGAAAAGGCGTTGCTTCAGGCATACTATTCTCCTGAGTACATACTCGTATCATTATTGTTTTTAGCGCGAAAATCGTCCAGATTCATCGCGTTGATGAGAGAATAAATTTTACCCTATTTTGGGCATGGGTAAGTAGTAAAACCTTTTGATTATGCGGTGTTAGCACGGTACTGGAAGAGAACGGCAGGCATAAAAAAACCAACCGTAAGAGGTTGGTTTTTCTAAGGGATTTTGGTCGGCACGAGAGGATTTGAACCTCCGACCCCCGACACCCCATGACGGTGCGCTACCAGGCTGCGCTACGTGCCGACTTGTGGATGCCAATACTACCGCTTTCCACCACGAATGCAAGGGGATGTCTTGCTAACTGATTTATAATTAATCAGTTAGCAATGAATCGTTTCTCGTCGGTCAGTACCTGCAACAACAGGCTCAGCTGCGGCTTCTGGTCTTTGATCTTCTCGCCGTGTAGATCGTATGTCTGATAGGTGCCGTTATTGTTCAGTACCAGCGTCATTTCCGGCGTGGTAATCGCCAGCGTACTGCCGTCCGCCGCGGTCACCCAGTAATGGCGGCGCGTGGCGTTGAACAGATCCTGTCCCTGCGAGTACTCATTGGCTGGCGTACTGACGTGCAACAGTCGCTGCATCAGCGTCGTCATCAAATCCGTATGGTCGGTCAGAGTGTTGATTCGCTGCGCTGGCGTGCCCGGCCAGTGAATGATCAACGGTACTTGCAGATGGCCGCGAGACCAGGCGAAATGGCTCTCTTCCTGCGCTAACGGTACGCCGCGACCGCCCGTAATGATCACCACGGTGTTGTTGAGTTTCCCTGCGTCACGCAGTGCGCTGAGCACCCGGTTAATCTGGGCATCCACGTTCTCTGCGGCGCGGGCATACCGTTTCGCAAAGTCTTTCTGGTTGCTGTCGTCAACGTTTGTGCCGTTGAAGGAAACCCATGAGAACCAGCGGTTATCTTCCTGGGCGTAACGTCCTAACCAGTTAATCCACTGGCTCGCCGTCTGCTCGTCGGACTGCGTTTGCACGGTTGGCATGGAGAAGTCTGACAGCAGCGCCTGGCGGTAGAGCGGGCTGGTGAAGCCGTCAGAAGAGAATAGCCCTAACTGATAGCCTTGCTGGTTCAGCGCCGAGATCAGCGCGGCAGGCGTTCTGGTCGACAGAATACCGTCCATATAGCTGGGCGATACGCCATAGAACAGACCAAATATCCCATTGTCAGATGTGTTGCCTGAACTCATGTGGCGCGTGAACGACGTATTCTGTTCGGCGAATGCGGCCAACGCGGGCATCTGTTTTTCATAGCGGGAGTAGTTCAGCGCGTCGACCGTAATTAACAGTACGTTCTGGCCGGTACCCATGTCGCGATATTGCAAATCGCTCAGCGGATACTGAACGGAAACGGCTTCCGGGTTGCCTTGTTCCACCAGACGGCGCTGATACTCCTGCGCATCCAGCAGGCCGTGTTTTTCCAGAAAACGGCGCGCCGTCATCGGGTATGACAGCGGTAAATTCGCGCGCTGCATGGTGATCGGGCGATAGAAGTTGGCGTCTGCCCAGATATACACCACATGCGAAGCGATAAATGAGACGAAAAAGAACGCGGCAAGCGGTTTGGCGAAATGGCGACGTCGCGTCAGGCTGCGCAGCTTTTGCCAGCTCCAGGTCGCAAACAGCATTTCGATTAACAGGATGACCGGCACGCTAATAAACATCAGCTGCCAGTCGCGCGCCATCTCGTTCTGATCGGGGTTAATGACCAGTTCCCAGACAATGGGATTCAGGTGCAGGTGGAAGCGGGTAAAAACTTCGCTGTCGATCAGCAACAGCGTCATGCCCGCTGTCGCCAGGATGGCTGACAAAAAACGCATCAGCCGCTGGGACATGACAATAAATGTCAGAGGAAACAGGATCAGCAGGTAGGCGGCGAACACCAGAAAGCTGAAGTGCCCGACAATGCTCAGGTACGAGTAAATACGCCCTGCAAGCGTTGTCGGCCAGTCTGCGACAAACAGGTAACGGCTACCGAGCACCATGGCCAGCAGAATGTTGAACAGTGCAAACCAGTGCCCCCAGCTAACCATCTGGGAGACTTTTTCACGGTAGCGCTGACGATGAGTTACCATAAATAGCCGTTCGTTTCCCTTAATGCGCTTTGTCGTCGTTAATTGAAGACTGTAATGCGCGGGCAAAAGAGTTCGCAATCGCCTGGCGTTGAGCCGGTGCGATGCTGGTGTTGATAAGGTTGGTGACCATATTTCCCAGCACCATCAGGGAAAGGTCGGTCGGTGCCTTATGTTTTTCCAGTACGTTGAGCAGGTCACTCAGTAATTGTTCAACGTGTTCGTCACTATAGCGGGAGTGTTGTGGCATAAATCGCAATCAGTTTGTTCATGAAAGGGCAACATATTACCGTAGCAACAGTTTTTTTTCTGCTTTTTTATCTCCTGTTGCGTCACCGCCCGTCAGGTGATTGAATACCGCCCGGTCATAAAGGAGAGTTTATCATGAGTCTGGATATCAACCAGATTGCCCTGCACCAGCTTATCAAACGTGATGAGCAAAATCTTGAGCTGGTCTTGCGCGATTCATTACTGGAGCCGACAACCACCGTTGTCGATATGGTGGCTGAACTGCACCGGGTCTATAGCGCCAAGAACAAAGCGTACGGCCTGTTCAGCGAAGAGAGTGAACTGGCGCAAACGCTGCGGTTGCAGCGTCAGGGCGAGGAGGATTTTCTTGCCTTTAGCCGTGCGGCGACCGGCCGTTTACGCGACGAACTGGCGAAATACCCGTTTGCGGACGGCGGTATTGTCCTGTTCTGCCATTACCGTTATCTGGCGGTGGAGTATCTGCTGGTGGCGGTGCTGAACAACTTAAGCAGCATGCGCGTGAATGAGAACCTGGATATCAACCCGACGCACTATCTGGATATTAACCATGCGGATATTGTGGCGCGTATCGATTTGACCGAATGGGAAACGAACCCGGAATCCACCCGTTATCTGACCTTCCTGAAAGGCCGGGTAGGGCGCAAAGTGGCCGATTTCTTTATGGATTTCCTGGGCGCCAGCGAAGGGCTGAACGCGAAAGTGCAAAACCGGGGGCTGTTGCAGGCGGTGGACGATTTCACCGCAGAAGCGCAGCTGGACAAAGCTGAACGTCAGAATGTCCGTCAGCAGGTGTACAGCTACTGCAATGAGCAATTACAGTCTGGTGAAGAGATTGAGCTTGAATCGCTGTCGAAAGAGTTATCCGGCGTCAGCGAAGTCAGCTTCAGAGAATTTACCGCTGACAAAGGCTATGAGCTGGAAGAGAGTTTCCCGGCGGACCGCAGCACGCTGCGTCAGCTGACGAAATATGCCGGGAGCGGCGGTGGGTTAACCATCAACTTCGACGCCATGCTGTTAGGTGAGCGGATTTTCTGGGACCCGGCGACCGATACGCTGACGATCAAGGGAACGCCGCCAAACCTGCGCGATCAGCTCCAGCGTCGGACGTCCGGCGGTAATTAACGGTTTTGACGTTATGTGTTGTAACGCCGGATAGCGGTGCAGGCACCTTATTCGGCTTACGGTTCATCGCCTTGTCGCGCACCATAAAAAAACCCCGCCGTGGCGGGGTTTTTCTTCAACTTGTTGGCGATTACGCGCGAACGAAGTCGATGTGAGTCAGCTTCGGCTTGAACGCGTGACGCTGTACAGCCTGAGCTTTAACTTTTACTTCTTTACCGTCAACAACGATGGTCAGAACTTCGCTGTAGAACTCAGCTTTAGCTTGCATGTTCATAACCTGGTCGTGGTCCAGTTCGATAGCAATCGGGGCTTCAGCGCCACCGTAGATGATTGCCGGGAACTTGTTAGCGGCGCGCAGGCGGCGGCTCGCACCCTTACCCTGCTCTTTACGTACTTCTGCGTTGATAGTAAACATTTAAAATCTCTCTTAAATAATTCCTGTTACAGGCGACCCAGCAACAGGTAAGTGATCTGCTTTGCGTATGCAAAAGCGGGCGAGATTCTATACTCAAATGGCTATCACATCAATCAAAAGTACGATTAACCGCGCAATTCATGTGCCCGCCGGAAGCGGCCTTCATAATCGAAGACTTTTTCGCGCACCTGCCAGTACTGACCTTTCATGCGGGCGACGACAAAATCAGGGTGGCGAAGCAGCGCCTGCTGCGCCAGGATATCCGCCGCAGCGATCCAGCGTAACGGAATACCCGGCGTGCGGGTATGCGGGCGAATAAACAACTGTTCAAAGGCGGTGCGTTGAGCGGGCGTCTGCAATCGGAAGCGCTCACTCACATCGGCGCCGTCCTCATCGTAGTAGGTGATTTTCAGCCATTCGCCTTTCTCATCATGCCCGTGTTGTAACGCCATCCCGCTACAGCGCAATACCAGCGCATCTTTGAGTTTTAGCGCCGCTTTCAGCATATCGTCCGGGTCGACCAGAATCGTGTCGCACTCCCGGCAGCGCCGGGCGGCGATATCGTTTTCCGCGTTGCACTGCGGGCAGTTTTTAAAGCGGAAGCGAAAATCGCACTGTTCGCGATGCCCGTCATCATCTTCAAACCAGCCCTGGCAGCGGCGACCGAAATGCTCAATCAGCGTGCCGTCAGCGGTGGTTTTCCCCCAGAAGGTATTGGCGAACCCGCAGGCAGGGCAGAACACCTGCACGGGAACGTTGTCACTTTTGCCTTTTGGCGTGCCCACTTCCGGCGCATACAGATCGTGCGGGTTTCCGGCATAGTCGAGGATCAGACAGTCGGTTTTTCCAGGCGCAAGCCGCAGACCACGCCCCACGATTTGTTGGTAAAGACTGACTGACTCTGTCGGGCGCAGGATAGCGATAAGATCGACATGCGGCGCGTCAAACCCGGTCGTCAGCACGGCGACGTTCACCAGATAACGAAAGCACTGGGCTTTGAAATCGTTAATCATCACGTCGCGCTCTGCGCCCGGCGTGTCCCCGGTAATCAGCGCCGCATCATCGGTGGGCAGCAAACCCACAATCTCTTTGGCATGTTCGACGGTGGCGGCGAAAATCATCACCCCTTTGCGGGTTTGGGCAAATTCAACAATCTGACTGATGATGTGCGGGGTCACGCGCTGCTGCTTTTTCAGCTCGCGATTGAGGTCAGCTTCGCTGAACAGGCCGTTACTCTGTGCCTGCAGGCGGCTAAAATCATACTGCACCACGGGCATATCCAGACGCTCCGGCGGCGTCAGATAACCATGCTTAATCATGTAGCGCAGCGGTAACTCATAAATGCAGTCGCGAAAGAGCGCTTTTTCGTCGCCGCGCACCATGCCGTGGTAATGAAAATGATAAATCCAGCCTTTGCCTAGCCGGAAAGGGGTGGCCGTCAGGCCGAGCAGGCGTAAGTGGGGATTCACTTTACTCAGGTGCGCCAGGATTTGCTGATACTGACTCTCTTCATCGTCGCCGATGCGGTGACATTCATCGACAATCAACAGCGAAAACTCGCCCTGGAAGGCGTCAAGGTTACGGGCGACCGACTGCACGCTGCCAAACACCACCTTGCCGTGGCTCTCTTTACGCTTCAGACCGGCGGAGAAAATGTCGGCCTCCAGCCCCAGCGCGCAATATTTGGCATGGTTTTGCGCGACCAGCTCTTTTACATGCGCCAGCACCAGCACGCGCCCACGCGCCACTCGCGCCAGCTCGGCAATCACCAGACTTTTGCCTGCGCCGGTTGGCAGGACAATCACGGCAGGCGTGCGGTGGCGGCGAAAATGGTTGAGCGTGGCATCCACGGCTTCTTGCTGGTAAGGGCGAAGTGTAAAAATCATGGTCTCACTACGATGAACGGTACAGGGAATAGTATGCCATGAATCATTTCCCTTGAGCGATGGTTAGAGCCCGTTATACTGGATGGACAACGGCTTCATTTTTCGGGCGTTATGCCCGATTTCCGTATTATTACAGGCAAAATCAAACTCATGCGACTTGATAAATTTATCGCTCAGCAACTCGGCGTCAGCCGTGCTATTGCCGGGCGTGAGATTCGTAGTAACCGTGTTATCGTCGATGGCGAAATCATCCGAAACGCGGCGTTTAAACTCCTGCCAGAACATAATGTCGAGTACGATGGCAACACGCTGGTTCAGCAAAATGGTCCGCGCTACTTTATGCTTAATAAGCCTCAGGGCTATGTCTGTTCAACGGACGACCCGGATCATCCCACGGTACTCTATTTCCTTGATGAACCTGTCGCGTACAAGCTGCATGCCGCCGGGCGGCTGGATATCGACACCACGGGACTGGTGTTGATGACGGATGATGGCCAGTGGTCGCACCGGATCACCTCTCCGCGCCATCATTGTGAGAAAACCTATCTGGTCACACTGGAATCGCCGGTAGCTGCGGATACCGCCGAACAGTTTGCCAAAGGCGTGCAACTGCATAATGAGAAAGACCTCACCAAACCGGCCGTGCTGGAGGTGATCACTCCGACGCAGGTGCGTCTGACCATTAGCGAAGGGCGCTACCACCAGGTGAAGCGGATGTTCGCCGCCGTGGGGAACCATGTTGTCGAACTGCACCGCGAACGCATCGGCGCAATTGTGCTGGATGACGACCTCGAACCTGGCGAGTATCGCCCGTTGACCGAAGAAGAAATCGCCAGCGTCGGTTTATAGACCCGGTGAGCCAGGCGCTTTACGTCCCGCTAAATTCAGGAGTTCATTTGTGACCACCCGGCAGCACTCATCCTTTGCCATTGTTTTTATCCTTGGCCTGTTAGCCATGCTGATGCCGCTGTCGATTGATATGTATCTTCCGGCGCTGCCGGTGATTTCTGCCCAGTTTGGCGTACCGGCGGGCAGCGCGCAGATGACCCTCAGTACCTATATTCTGGGGTTCGCCGTGGGGCAGCTTATTTACGGCCCGATGGCGGATAGTCTCGGGCGCAAGCCGGTGATCCTCGGCGGGACGCTGGTGTTTGCGGCGGCGGCGGTGGCATGCGCGCTGGCGCAGACTATCGACCAGTTGATCATCATGCGTTTCTTCCACGGTCTTGCCGCCGCTGCGGCGAGCGTGGTGATCAATGCCCTGATGCGCGATATCTACCCGAAAGAAGAGTTCTCCCGCATGATGTCATTCGTCATGCTGGTGACGACAATCGCGCCGCTGATGGCGCCGATTATTGGTGGGTGGGTTCTGGTGTGGTTGAGCTGGCATTACATCTTCTGGATTCTGGCGGTGGCGGCGATTCTGGCATCGGTGATGATTTTCTTGTTGATTAACGAGACGCTTCCCGTTGAACGCCGTCAGCCGTTCCATATTCGTACCACGATAGGGAACTTTGCCTCGCTGTTCCGACACAAACGCGTACTGAGCTATATGCTGGCCAGCGGATTTAGCTTTGCGGGAATGTTCTCGTTCCTCAGCGCCGGCCCGTTTGTGTATATCGAGATTAACCATGTGTCGCCGCAGCATTTTGGCTATTACTTTGCGCTGAACATTGTGTTCTTGTTTGTGATGACCATTATCAACAGCCGCTTCGTGCGCCGGGTTGGGGCGTTGAATATGTTCCGTACCGGGCTATGGATTCAGTTTGTGATGGCTGCCTGGATGGTATTCAGCGCGCTGTTTGGCGTGGGCTTTTGGGCGCTGGTGGTTGGCGTCGCGGCGTTTGTCGGATGTGTTTCTATGGTCTCTTCAAACGCGATGGCCGTTATTCTGGATGAATTTCCGCATATGGCGGGCACCGCCTCGTCGCTGGCCGGTACGTTCCGGTTTGGCATTGGAGCGATTGTTGGGGCGCTGCTGTCGCTGGCAACCTTTACCTCCGCCTGGCCGATGATTTGGTCGATTGCTTTCTGCGCAACCTGCTCCATTCTCTTCTATCTCTACGCCAGCCGCCCGAAAAAACGGTGATCTAATACACAACATGGAAGCTGGAAGGCTTCCTTTGTTGACGTACATCAACGTCAAATCCATCATTTTTTCCATTTATGTTTATTTTATGTAAAATCAATTTATGTAAAAAGTCACATCATTGTAGTTAAAAAGGTTGAGTTAGATCGCAGAAACGGGTACATATAGCCCGCAAATACGTCCGGCACTGGCAAAAAATATTTTAATAACGGGCTGTACAGGCCGCTCAGACCAGGGATGTAAGCGTTTTCGATCTGTTTAAGGACGGGTTGTCAATGATGTGTTAATATGGATGTAAATAAATTGTGAAGTGAATGTGCTTCCGGGGAAAGAAAGTGACTACATTACAACTCTCAATCATTCATCGTTTACCGCAGAACTATCGGTGGTCAACGGGTTTTGCAGGTTCAAAAGTTGAACCGATTCCGCAAAACGGGCAGAACACAGAAAACAGTCTGGTGGCGCTCAAACTCCTGAGCCCCGATGGTGACAGCGCATGGCCGGTGATGCATACACTTAGCCAGGCGCTTAGCGACATCGAAGTGCCTTGCTCCGTTCTGGAGTGCGAAGGCGAGCCGTGCCTGTTTGTTAATCGTCAGGACGAATTTGCCGCGACCTGCCGCCTGAAAAATTTCGGCGTAGCGATAGCGGAACCCTTTTCGAACAACAATCCTTTTTGAGCGTCAGCTTAGCGCGAGCAACTGACGCGTATACTCCTGTTGCGGAGCGGTAAAGACACGCTCACATTGCCCCTGTTCCACCACTTCTCCTTGTCGCAGTACAATGACCTGATGGCATAATGCGCGCACAACATGCAGATCGTGGCTGATGAAAATGTAAGCCAGGCGATGCTTTTGTTGTAAAGATTTCAACAGCGCCAGGATTTGTGCCTGAACCGTTCTGTCCAGCGATGATGTCGGTTCATCCAGAATAATCAGCGACGGTTTCAGTATTAGCGCCCTGGCGATAGCGATACGCTGGCGCTGGCCGCCGGAAAATTCCGCCGGGTAACGATGGCGCGTCTCAGCATCCAGACCCACTTCCTTCATGACGGCGATAACCTGTTCTTCGCGCTGCCCGGCGGAAAGGGCCGGTTGATGAACGCGTAAGCCTTCTTCAATAATTTGCAGTACGTTGAGGCGGGGGTTCAGCGATGAGTTCGGGTCCTGAAATACCACCTGAATACGGTGACGAACCGGCAGCAACTGACGGCGGGTTAAATTTTGCAACGGCTGGCCGTCAAAAGTGATGCTGCCCTGCGAGCGAATCAACCGCAGCAAGGCCAGACCGGTGGTGCTTTTCCCTGACCCGGATTCACCGACCAACCCCAGCGTTTCACCGGGTCGAAGCGCGAAACTCACCTCGTTAACCACGACGTTATGATCCACCACGCGTTTCAGAACCCCTTTTCGAATCGGGAATGCGACGCGAAGCTGGCTCACTTCCAGCAGCGGCGACGACTCACCGGGCAATGGAACCGGGGAGCCGGTGGGTTCGCTGTTCAGCAACTTCTGCGTATAGGGATGCTCAGGCGCGCTAAGCAACGGCAACGCACGGTTTTGCTCCACGCATCGTCCGTTTTGCATCACCGCCACGGCGTCCGCCAGTTTTTTCACGATGCTGAGATTATGGGTGATAAACAGCATACCCATATTCAGTTCGCGTTGCAGTTCACGCAGCAGTTGCAGGATTTGCGCCTGTACGGAGACATCCAGAGCGGTCGTGGGTTCATCGGCGATTAACAGTTCAGGATGCGTGAGCAACGCCATTGCGATCATCACGCGCTGGCGTTCGCCGCCTGAGAGCTGATGGGGATAATCGCTCAGCCGTTTCGCGGCCTGACGAATCCCTACGCGATCCAGGCAGCTCAGGATTTCGGCCCTGGCGGCCTCACGGCGCATTCCCCGGTGCAGGGACAGCACTTCGTAGAGCTGTTTTTCCAGCGTATGCAACGGGTTTAGCGATACCATCGGTTCCTGAAAAATCATGGCGATTTTATTGCCCCGCACGCCGCGCAGCGTCTGCTCGCTGGCGTGGAGCAATGACTCGCCATGAAAACGGATATCGCCCGCGAGATACACCGCAGGCGGAGAGGGCAGTAACCGCAGAATCGACAGCGCGGTGACGCTTTTACCGGAGCCGGATTCGCCCACCAGCGCCAGCGTTTCGCCTGCGTCAACCTGTAGAGAGATGTCGTTAACAACCGTGCGCACGTTCTCCTGATGGCGAAAACCTACCGATAAATTCTCAATAGTTAACAGAGGATGCGTCATCTTATACCGCCTTGTTGGGATCAAACGCGTCGCGTACTGCTTCGCCAATAAAAATCAGCAGCGACAATAACACCGCGACGGACAGGAACGCGGTGATCCCAAGCCACGGCGCCTGCAAATTATTTTTACCTTGCAGGAGTAATTCGCCGAGGGAAGGGGAGCCGAGCGGCAGGCCAAATCCGAGAAAATCCAGTGACGTCAATGTGGTAATCGAGCTGCACAAAATGAACGGTAAAAAGGTCAGCGTGGCGACCATCGCGTTGGGCAGCATGTGACGCAGGATAATGCTGCGATCGCTGACGCCCAGCGCCTGTGCGGCGCGGATGTAGTCGAAATTGCGCGTGCGCAGGAATTCCGCGCGAACCACCCCGACCAGGCTCATCCAGCCAAACAGGACGGTAATAGCCAGCAGCCACCAGAAATTGGGTTGCACTACGCTTGAGAGCAGAATAATCAGAAACAGCGTCGGCATTCCTGACCACACTTCGATGAACCGTTGCCCCCACAGGTCGATTTTTCCGCCGTAATACCCCTGCAACGCGCCTGCCAGCACGCCCATTACGCTGGAACAGAGGGTAAGCATCAAACCAAACAGGATAGAGATTCGCGTGCCGTAGAGGATGCGCGCCAGCACGTCGCCGCCATTCGCGTCGGTTCCCAGCCAGTTTTGTGTGGATGGCGGAGAGGGGAAGGGTTTATCAGTGGCAAAGTTGATGCTGGTGGCGCCAAAACGCACGGGCGCCCACAGCACCCATCCGTGGTTTTCAAGCTGCTTTTGCAGCCAGGGGTCCTGATAATCCGCCTGCGTTGCGAACGGCCCGCCGAACTCGCTTTCGCTGTAGTTTTTGACCAGCGGAAAGTACCAGCTTCCCTCATAGCGCACCAGCAGCGGTTTATCGTTGGCGACCAGTTCGGCGCACAGACTCAGGCCAAACAGCACCAGGAAAATCCACAGTGACCAGTAGCCCCGGCGATTATGACGAAAACGCGCCCAGCGGGCCTGGTTTGCAGGGCTTAATCGCGGCATCAGCGTCCCTCAAAATCAATGCGTGGATCAACCAGCGTATAGCTGATATCGCTCAGGATATTCAGCAGTAAGCCGATCAGGGTGAAAATGTATAACGTGCCAAACATTACCGGGTAGTCGCGTGACACGGTCGCTTCGTAGCCCAGCAACCCCAGCCCGTTTAAGGAAAACATCACTTCAATGAGCAGCGAACCGGTGAAAAACATGCTGATAAAGGTGGCCGGAAAACCGGCGATCACCAGCAGCATGGCGTTGCGGAAAACGTGCTTCCACAGAATGTTTTTTTCGCTCACCCCTTTTGCGCGCGCGGTGACAACGTACTGTTTGCGGACTTCATCCAGAAAAGAGTTTTTGGTCAACATGGTCAGCGCGGCGAACCCGCCGATCACCGTCGCCAGTACCGGTAACGTGATATGCCAGAGGTAGTCGGTAATTTTCTGATACCAGGGCAGGGAATCAAAATTGGCGGATACCAGGCCGCGCAGCGGGAAGAGGTCGTAATAGCTACCGCCAGCAAAGAAAACGATCAATAAGATGGCGAACAGGAAGGCGGGGATAGCGTAGCCAACGATGATAAAAGCGCTGCTCCAGATGTCGAAACGGCTGCCGTTATATACCGCTTTGCGGATGCCCAGCGGGATCGACACCAGATAAATGATGAGCGTACTCCACAATCCGAGCGTAATGGACACGGGCAGACTGTCTTTGATTAACGTCAGTACGGATGCGCTGCGAAACAGGCTGTCGCCGAAATCAAAACGAACATAGTCCCAGAGCATTTTAAAGTAGCGCTCATGAACAGGCTTATCAAAGCCGTAGCGATGCGTGATCTCCGCGATCACCTCGGGATCTAACCCACGTCCGCCGCGATAGTGGCTGTCGCTAATATTCCCTACGCCGGTCTGGGCGTGGCTGGCGCGAACGCCTTCGCTACCGGCGCCGGGCAGGGCGCCAGACTGGCCGAATTCAATGGCCGCGATCGCCTGGTCAACCGGGCCGCCCGGTGCGATCTGGACAATAAAAAAGTTGATTGTAATGATGGCCCACAGCGTCGGGATCACCAGTAACAGACGTCGAATCAGGTAGGCGCCCATTTATTCTCCCTGTCGTCTGGCGGCGGGAAGTTTTGCCGCTTTGTTGACGTCATACCACCAGGTATCCAGTCCAATGGTGTAGATCGGCCGAATGGCCGGATGGGAAAATTTATCCCACCAGGCGAGCCTGTCTTCCGCCATATACCACATTGGCAGCATGTAGTAATTCCAGGTTAATACCCGATCCAGCGCCCGCCCGAGGGGAATCAGCTTCGTTTTATCGCCCTGGGCGGCAATGATTTGGGCAATCAGTTTATCAATGACCGGGCTTTGCACGCCTGGCGCGTTATAGCTGGAGTCAATGTATTCAGACGCCCAGGATATTTGTAGATCGGAGCTGGGCCACGGCATGGCGCGCCACAGTCGCGGCATCATGTCGTAGTCGCGACTGCGCATACGGTTGGTGATTTGCGAGTTATCAACCTGGCGGATGTTCATCGTGATGCCAAGACGCTGCAAATTATGCTGGAAGGGAAGAACCCACTGGCTGTTGCCGCCTGCCGGAAGCAGCAGTTCAAAGCTCAGCGTTTTGCCGGTCGCGCTGTTAACGCGTTGCTGGCCTTTCAGTACCCATCCCACCTCTGTGAGTAATTTATCGGCCTTCAGCAGGTTTTCCCGATCGTAGCCATCGCCGTTTGAGACTGGCGGCTGATAAATCCGGGTAAAGACCTCCGGCGGCAGATCCTTTTTCATGGGTGCGAGTAAGACCAGTTCGTCTGCACTGGGGTAGTTTCTGGCGGCATACTCGGTATTCTGGAAATAGCTGTTTGCCCGGCTCCAGGCATTATAAAACAATGCCTTGTTCATCCATTCGAAATCAAATGCCAGGGTTATCGCTTCACGCACGCGACGATCGTTAAATACCGGACGCTGAATATTAAAGGCCAGCCAGCGCGTATCCTGTGCGGATTCATTTTTCTGTTCGTCTTTAACGATGTAATGGTTATCAAAGTTTTTACCGGTGTAGCGCGTTGCCCAGTTTTTCGCGTCATTCTCCAGACGCAGGTCAAACGCCCCGGCCTTAAAGGCTTCAAACGCAACGTTGTCATCAAGGTAATAGTCGTAGCGGATGGTATCAAAGTTCCAGCGCCCCCGGTTTACCGGCAGGTTAGCAGCCCAATAGTTTTTTACCCGGGAATAGACAATATACTGGCCCATTTTCCACTGGGTTATGCGGTACGGGCCGCTGGCAAGAGGAGGCTTAGAGAGTGGGTCGCTGAGCTTATGATCCTTCCAGAATTTTTCCGGCATGACCGGTAAAGAAAACAGGCTGAGCATATCCTCTTTACCGGGTTTGGCTAATTCAATGCGGACGGTAAGCGGAGCGATGGCTTTGACGGTCGTGCCTTTGTACACCAGACGAAATTGCGGCACGCCCTCAGTCATAAATTTATGGAAGGTGAAGGCGACGTCGCGGGCAGTGATGGGCGAACCATCATGAAAACGGGCGCGTGGGTTGATGGTCACTTCCACCCAGGAGTAATCCTCCGCATATCGCGCGTTGTCGGCAATGAGCGGGTAGTAGCTGCCGGGTTCATCGTCAGAGGTGGTAAAAAGCGTGTCGTAAAGCTGCTCGGTACGTGCGCCAGGATTACCGCGCATGGAATAGCGGTTGAAATTATCGAATGTCCCGGTCGCGGAAAGCGTTATCCGCCCCCCTTTTGGCGCCGCCGGATTGACATAATCGAAATGATTAAAATTGAAGGCGTATTTGGGTTCGCCAAGCACGGAAAAGGCGTAACTTTCTTTGATGGCCTGAGCCTGTACGCCAAAGCTGGCCAGGGCGACAAACAGAAGCATTACGCGAGCAATCATCGGAAAATGGTTTCCTTTTCTTATCACCTGCCACCGTCAGGCAAGCGTCAATCCTGAATAATAAGTGACGCAGCCTCTGTTGTGAATCCATTCGGGCAGAAGAGTGCCGTCACCATTTCGGCGCGGGCCGGGTATTCATCCAGTGAACGAAGTCCTCAAGCGCTAAGGGGCGGCTAATCCAGTACCCCTGGAGGAAGTTGACGCCATGATCGCGTAGCCATCGGGCCTGCTCCGGGGTTTCCACTCCTTCCGCAACGGTCAGCATATGCAGGCGCTTAGAGAGCATCAAAACCGCATCCAGAACTGGAGAGGTCACGGTTTCCGTACCAATCGCATTAATAAAGCCCCGGTCGATTTTCAGGTAGTCCAGCGTAAAGCGTTCCAGATAGATGAGGGCGCTATGGCCGGTGCCAAAATCATCAATTGCGATTTCGAATCCAGCGCAGTGCAGCCACTCAAATAATTTAGCCGCTTCATGTTGATTGAGCATATCGCGTTCGGTAATTTCCAGTACGATCTGAAAATGATGCGGCGGTAAGGATTCCGCCAGGAGACGGATGTCCTCTTTAAAGCTGTTGCTGTGCAGGTGGTCAGGCGCGATATTGATGCCAAACTTTGCCCCGACAGGCAGTACCTTCTGCAACGCGGGGGCGTCGCGCGCCACGAGTTTAAACAGATGCTGGGTGAGCGGCACAATAAGCTGCTGGGCTTCTGCGTAATGAATAAACGCGTCAGGCGGGATTTCGCCTGCCGTAGGGTGACGCCAGCGTAACAGCACTTCCAGACCCGTGACCCTGAGCGTTTGGGTATCAACGACCGGTTGATAGACCACATAAAATTGTTCGCGCTTGATAGCCACCAGGATCTCTCGT
Organism: Citrobacter sp. TBCP-5362; assembly: GCF_005406305.1. Lineage (NCBI taxonomy): Bacteria > Pseudomonadati > Pseudomonadota > Gammaproteobacteria > Enterobacterales > Enterobacteriaceae > Citrobacter > Citrobacter sp. TBCP-5362. The sequence continues at coordinate 1,545,951 of NZ_CP040234.1, forward strand.
CCCGGCTTCAGGCGGATAGAGCTGATGTAGTAGCAGAGCAGGGCGGCGATGATACCGCTCATACTGCCCAGCAGCAGGGCATAGCCCACGTCGTTATAGGTCCAGCTGTCGGCGTATAACTGTATCTTCAGCGGCAGCCCTTTTATTGTCGCCTGGCGCGAAGGCGTGCCCGACAGCTCTTTCACGGTCATTAAATGCGAAGAAAACGTCGAGAGCACGGTATCGCCAATAATTAATGCGATGCCATCAAAATCTTCCTGTCGGGCGGTGTAAATAAGGTAGGGCGTCAGGTTGATATTCAGTGAGGTAAATACGCCGCTCTCTTTTAATAACGGGTTGCGATACCAAATCGCCATCGCCGGTTTATCCGGCATCATCGGCGTGCCGGGAAGTATCGCCATATCAATCTCTTTGCGGATGTCGATATTGGATACCAGGTCGGTAAGCGGCGTGTCCATCGGCCCGGTTGCCGACGAGCAGAAGGCGATTTTGTCTTTGACGAGCAAAAAGGCGCGCACATTCAGGCTAAAAGCGGCGCGGGAGGTCAGCTCGGAAGAGACTTGCTGGCAGTCATTAAGCGTCAGGGGCTGTAACACATCCGTCGTGGCTTTAAGGTCGGCGAAGTAGCTCACCAGATAATGTTGTACGTCGGATATCAGCGTGTCGTATTTGACTTCACGTTTATGCCATGACATTAAAAATTGCAGGCTACTGATAAGTAACGCGACGATGACCCCTGTGAGAATGCAGGTGAGCAGGATTTTTCGCGAGGACGAGGAGGCGCGTGTGAACATAGTTACTGGTTCTACCTGAGGTAACCGAATGCGATTAAAATGCTTGATTTAAAAGACTATAACCTGGATTAAACCGCATCGTCATACTTTTCTACAGGGATGCGATAGAACGCAAAAAAAGCACCGCCGAAGCAGTGCTTTTTATGTGTCTCGTCAGGATTGCCAAGGGATAGCGGTCAGACGAAAAATTAACTGCGGCTCAGAACCCGGCGCCCTTCGTTGTAACGTTTTTTCCAGTAAGGCTCGTTCATGCTGGAAATAATAACGCCGCTACTGGTAGACGCATGAACAAACTGGTTGTTGCCGATGTAGATGCCTACATGACGGCCCGTCGAACCGGCGCGGAACAGAACCAGATCGCCCGTGCGCAGGTTATTGCGCGAAACGGATTTGCCCATTTCCTGCTGCTCATAGGTTGAGCGAGGCAGTTCTAAACCAAATTGTTCACGGAATGTACGCTGTACAAAGCTGGAACAATCGACACCTTTTTTGGTGCTGCCGCCAAGGCGGTAACGCACGCCTTTCCAGTCAGCATACTGATCCATAATCCGCGATTTAACATCGAGGTTACGCACCATATTTTCAAATTCATCCTGAGAGGCTTGCAGTGAAGAGTTATCTCCATTGCCCACAGCATGCGTCTCAGAATGCACGTTCTTTGCGGTATTTGTAGTGCTACATGCAGAAAGCAGAACCGCCACTGCAATCGCGGGAATTCCCCGCAGGATATATCTCAAAATCGGTTGAGACCTGACCATGTTGTTTGTTTTCCCTTGAAGTCCTTAACGACAAATATCGTTATAAAAATGCCAAACGTGACGAGACTAATTACCTGCGCACAATGAGACAATTCTTTAAGGTCAAATCTGTGGCGGAACGCACAAATTTATTCGCAAAGAGAATAATTATCCAGCGAGGCAAAACGAGTTCAAGATTACCCGATCGTTGCTGCCATTGCGAGCAGTTTGGCGGGATTTTTTATAAGAAATTATGATACTGAAAGTGAATTAGTGGCATTGGCTAAATTAAACGCAAATGAGGCGAATAACAGGCAATGCGTTCATTTTCAACGGGAAGAAGATGACAGGAAGATGACGGCGGGGCGGGAAATAATCGACGATCGCCATCAGGAGTGAGAACGCTCTCTGATGGCGATGTTAATTGATGTGATTTATTTGTTTAAATTTTGTTTGTTTTTACCGGGCAGATAATTATCGAAAAACCGTATCACGCGATCGCTGAACGACGTCATTAACAGCCAGGGCAATCCAATCAGCACCGTTGTCAGCGAACCGACCGCAATATCCGTGAACCAGTGGGCGCCGATCATTACGCGCGGAAAGGCAAAAACCACAAATATAATAAGGGCGATGAAACCTGCGACTTTTCCGAAATAACGCAGCATAAATGCGGAAAAAATAAGCAGCATCATTCCGTGATCGCCAGGGAAACTGTCTTTTGACGCATCCTTGGTGGGAATATGCAGGAGATCGCTGACGCGGTGAATATTTTCAAGCGTCAGCGTAGGGCTGGCGCGTTTGACCGGAATAAACGCCTGACCTAACTGATTCACCACAACCGCAGATAAAAGCATCACCAGGCCGATGATGATAATACGTCGACGGCCCGCCGGGGTCTCTTTTAACCAGAAGCTCAGCATCAGGCAGCCCATCGCCAGCAGCGCGCAACCATCAAACGCCCGGTTATTGGTGATCGCCACCAGCCAGAGAAATGCGCGGCTTTCAACCAGCTTCTGGTTAAAGAAGTGAAAAATGTTCGCGTCGAGAGGAGACCAGAATCCGTGATTGACTGGAATATACCACGACAAAAACAACGCCAGACCCGCAGCGTTAATCAGCAGTATGAGGGGATACCGGGTTTTCATTATCATCTCGCCATTCAGTAAAACGGAGGCAACCTTACGCGTCCTCGGCTAAACGAAGCTTCAACAATGCGGTCTGTAATGTATTCCAGTCTGTTTCGCGGTCTGAGATGAGTTCGATGCGGCTGTCCGGCGGCGCGACGTTTTGGGTCTCAATATGAAGATCGTCACCCTGACGATTAATACGCACCAGCCCCTCCTTAATGCGCATAACGCCTTTCACTCGTCCAACCGGCGCGAGGCGCGCCCATTCGAGCAGGCCGATGGTGTCGAACACGGTATCTGCATCAAAAATCCAGCCGCAGGCCTGATGTCCCTGGCCGCTGTTCAGGCTGCGACGCCAGCGCTGTTGCGCCGGCAGGCTAAGCGCGGCGAGCCCTTTTCTTTCGGCATGCTGGTGCGCGTGGGCGGCGCTGGCGGGCAGTTCCGCCAGATTCTGGCGCGGTAAATCCAGCAGCTGTTCGTTGATTTGCCCGTGGTCGGCATGAACCAGTTGACGATTGTCGCCGTACTGTTGCCACCAGGTTTGCAGGGCGCTTTCGCTTTCCGGCGTAGCGCGATCGGTTTTATTCGCGACGATGACATCGGCGGCAGCCAGCTGGTCGCGGAAGTTTTCGTTGGCGACGCTCTTTTCATCCAGCAGTAAACGCGGATCAAGGATGCACAGCGTGGCGCGCAGGTCGATCCACGGCTCGTAAACCGGCGCGGTTAACAAATCGAGGATCTGTTTCGGATGGCCAAGTCCTGTCGGTTCGATCAGTAAGCGGTCCGGCTTGCCCTGGCGCAGCAGGGTATTTAGCCCCACCTGCATTGGTAGTCCGTTCACGCAACACATGCAACCACCGGGGATCTCTTTCAGCAATGCGCCGCTGTCCGCAAGCAGTGCGCCGTCAATGCCCACTTCGCCAAATTCGTTGACCAGCACGGCCCATTTTTCCGCAGGATCTTTGTTGGCTAACAGATGAAGAATAGAGGTTGTTTTTCCACTGCCGAGAAAGCCGGTAATGAGGTTGGTTTTGGTCACGTCTGCTCCAGAATAATGATATGCCGTAACGGCTCATGCTAATCCTGGCGAAAAAAAACGAAAAAGAGAAGGGCAGAGCGGACGAAGAATTTTTTCGTCCGCTGGAAAGACAGAAATTGTTAATTTTTTAACGTATCAATGACCGCCTGATGCGCGCCATGTTGCGCAATGCGCCGCCAGGCTTGCTCAATGGCCTGCACAAACAGGGGATTTTTCACGAGATCCGTGCCGAAAACCTCCTGCAACGACAGCAGCGCGCTAACCCGCTCCGCGTCACTGCTGCTTTCAACAAGCAGGCGAATTTTTTCACTGAGCGGGTCCCGAATATCAATCGTTGCACCAGCGTCGTCCACGCCGCTGACGTAGCGCATCCAGCCTGCGACGCCCAGCGCCAGCAGCGGCCAGTCACTCCCACGCGCCAGATGTTCGCGAATGCCTTCCAGCATCCGCTGCGGTAATTTCTGGCTGCCGTCCATCGCGATTTGCCAGGTCCGGTGCTTCAGCGCCGGATTGGCGAAGCGTTCAATCAGGCTGGCGGCATAGCGGGATAAATCGACGTTGGTGATGCGCAATGTCGGCGCCTGTTCATTCATCATCAGGTGGTAAGCGGCCTCGCGAAACGCGCTGTCCTGCATACAATCGCTGATGTGCTGGAACCCGGCCAGATAGCCGAGATACGCAAGGAACGAATGGCTGCCGTTGAGCATGCGTAGTTTCATTTGCTCCCAGGGCAGCACGTCATCAACCATCTGCACGCCAGCGACTTCCCACTGCGGGCGGCCTGCCACAAAGTTATCTTCAATGACCCACTGTATAAACGGTTCGCAACTGATGGCGCAGGGATCGGCGACGCCCAGCTCGCGGGTAATTTCGTCCAGCGACTCCTCTGTGGCGGCAGGCACGATTCTGTCTACCATCGTTCCCGGGAAGCTGACGTGCTGCTGAATCCACGCCGCCAGCTCCGCCGCGCGTTTTTCCGCCATGCCCAGAACGGCGTTTTTAACCACATGGCCGTTATCCGGGATGTTATCGCAGGAGAGAACCGTGAAAGGCGACAACCCGCGCTCACGCCGACGATGCAGGGCCTCCACAAGAATCCCCGGCGCCGAGTGCGGCTCCGTGGGGTGTTGCATATCGTGAATAATGCGCGGGTTTGACACGTCGAGCGAACCGGTTGCCGGATCGATGCAATATCCTTTTTCGGTGATAGTGAGTGACACTATCGCCACCTGCGGCTCGCAAAACTTTTCGATAATAGCGGCAAGCGAATCCAGCTTTGCGTTCAGACACTCCTTGACCGCGCCGACGATAATCGCCTGATTGCCGTTCGCGCCTTTTTCCAGCACGGTGTACAAGTGATTCTGCTCGCGAAGCTGGCTCATCAGGCGATCGCCGCTGAACAGGCTGATCTCGCAGATCCCCCAGTCTCCGCCTTGCGCATTCAGCACTCTGTCGGTCAATAATGCCTGATGGGCGCGGTGAAACGCACCAAAACCGAAGTGCACAATCCGGGTTTGTAGTTGTTGTCGATCGTAGCGGGGCGTCAGTACGCCTTCCGGGAGTGGGGCAGAGGCAATAGTCTTCATTAAGAACACACCTGATTAACCATTAATTAACAATAGCAGTGTAAAGTTATATGACACCAAATTGAATTGGTATGCCGCATTTATCCGGGGATTGTGAGCTGGATCAATCAATCATGCGCCCTGCGTTGACCATTTACGCGATACCTGTATGGTAGTCATCACTCAGGTAAACTAATTTGGTATAACAACTTGTGAGGTGAAGCAATGGAACAAACCTGGCGTTGGTACGGGCCTAACGATCCGGTATCGCTTGATGATGTGCGTCAGGCTGGCGCAACGGGGGTTGTGACGGCATTGCACCACATTCCGAACGGTGATGTGTGGCCGGTTGAAGAGATTAAAAAGCGCCAGGCCATTCTGGCTGAGAAAGGGCTGACCTGGTCTGTTGTCGAAAGTATTCCGGTGCATGAAGAGATTAAAACCCGCTCCGGGCAGTACCAGACCTGGATTGCAAACTATCAGCAAAGCATCCGTAATCTGGCCGCCTGCGGTATTGATACCGTGTGCTACAACTTTATGCCGATTCTCGACTGGACGCGTACCGACCTTGAATATCCGTTGCCCGATGGTTCCAGAGCGCTGCGTTTCGATCAGATTGCCTTTGCGGCTTTCGAACTGCACATCCTGAAGCGTGACGGCGCGCAAGCGGACTACAGCGAAGAAGAACAGCGCCAGGCGCTGGACTACTTCAACGCCATGAGCGCTGCGGATATCGAAAAACTGACCCGGAATATTATCGCCGGGCTGCCTGGCGCTGAAGAGGGTTATACGCTGGATCAGTTCCGTGCGCGTCTGGCGGAATATAACGGTATCAGCAAAGAGGATTTACGCGAAAATATGGCGGTATTCCTGCGTGCGATTGTGCCGGTGGCAGAAGAAGTCGGCGTGCGCCTGGCGGTGCATCCTGACGATCCGCCGCGCCCCATCCTCGGCCTGCCGCGCATCGTTTCTACCATTGAAGATATGCAGTGGCTGAAAGAAACCGTAGACAGCATTAACAACGGGTTCACCATGTGTACCGGTTCGTACGGCGTACGCGCGGATAACGACCTGGTGAAAATGATCGAGACGTTTGGCGACCGCATTCACTTTACCCATTTACGCTCAACCTGCCGTGAAGATAACCCGAAAACCTTCCACGAAGGCGCGCATTTGCAAGGGGATGTCGATATGGTCGCGGTGATTACCGCAATTCTTACGGAAGAACAGCGTCGTAAGCTGGCAGGCGATCTGCGTCCGATCCCAATGCGCCCGGATCACGGTCATCAGATGCTTGACGATCTGCATAAGAAAACCAACCCCGGCTACTCCGCTATTGGTCGTCTGAAAGGGCTGGCGGAAATTCGTGGCGTTGAACTGGCGCTGAAAAAGACCCAGTTCCGCGATTTGCTGTAACACCTGTTGGTCATAAAAAAGGACAGCCCTGGCTGTCCTTTTTTGTTGGTGCGTCGGCAACGGGCGCTTAGTCCGCGCGGCCCATGTAGCGACGTTCTTCAATGTGAATACGGATTTTTTCACCGGCGCTCAGGTATTCCGGCACCTGAATCACCAGACCGGTGCTCAGCGTTGCGGGTTTGTTGCGGGCGCTGGCTGACGCGCCTTTAATGCCCGGTGCGGTTTCCACGATTTCCAGATCAACCGTCTGCGGCAGTTCGAGCGCCAGCAACTGACCGTCCCAGGTCAGCACCTGCATATCCGGCATTCCGCCTTCAGGAATAAACAGCAGCTCTTCTTCAATCTGATCTTTGGTGAAGGTATACGGGGTATAGTCTTCTTTATCCATGAACACATATTCGTTGCCGTCGATATAAGAGAAATCGACGCCACGGCGGCTCAGGGTGACGGTATCAACGATGTCGTCGCCTTTGAAACGCTCTTCGACTTTCAGACCCGTACGGACGTCGGAAAAACGCATTTTGTACAGCGTCGCGGCACCGCGGGCGGTCGGTGACTGAATATCAATATCTTTTACAATCAGCAGCTTGCCGTTGTAGTTCAGTACCATACCTTTTTTAATTTCGTTCGCTCTTGGCATCGAAAAAATCCTGTTGTAGAGAATGTCTAAAATATCGCGTCAAACTACTCGCGCCGGGCGATTCAGGCAAGTGGAATTCACATATCCCGGATGATTTTGTGTATACTGTTCGCCCACTTTCAGTCCGGTGGCTTACGAATAGAGAATACTGTATGGAATGCCGCCCGGATTGCGGAGCATGTTGCACCGCGCCTTCAATCTCCAGCCCCATTCCGGGTATGCCTGACGGTAAACCCGCAAACACGCCGTGTGTCCAGCTTGATGAACATCAACGCTGTAAGATCTTCGGTTCGCCGCTGCGTCCAAAGGTCTGCGCAGGCCTGCAACCCAGCGCCGATATGTGCGGTCAGACAAGGGCGCAGGCAATGATCTACCTCATTGAACTGGAAACGCTTACTGCGCCTTAAACGTCTTTAATGCGTGCCAGACAAACCATCGTCGCGAGGGCCATCACCAGCGCAAACCAGAATACGGCGTGGTAATTCCAGATTTCCGCCGCAATCCCCGCCAGCGATCCGGCGATAATCCAGCCTACGCGGATGGTATTGGTATACAGCGTGGTTGCTGAACCCGCCTGGCCGGGCATCAGATCCTGAAAATAGAGCATCCCGATGCCGCCGAGAATGCCGATGTAAATTGCGTTCAGCAACTGCAAGCCGAGCAGAACGACAGGCGAGTGCGCCAGCAGCATACCCGCGTAAAAGCAGAACCCCGCCACGATGGCGATCCGCATCAGCAGGCGTTTCCCCAGCCGTTTAGCAAAATAGCCTGCAATCAACATGGTGGGAATTTCCAGCCCGGCGGCAGTCCCCATCATGACGCCGGCAAGTTTTTCCGGCAGATGCAGTTCGTTAATGATAAACAGCGGCATATTAATGATATAGAGGCTGTTGGTTCCCCACATTAATGTGCAGATAACAAAGAGCAGCAGCGTATCGCGGCGATTACGGCGCGGCGCTTCAAGGGTTCCGGCAGCAAGCGGCGCATCTTTACGCATTGACGGTAAAAACAGCCAGACCATTACGCCACAGACGACAAACGCCGCCGCCGCGCTCAGGTACATCACGGTAAAGCTGAACCCCATCGCCAGCGCATAGGCCAGCGGCGGCCCGATCACCCACGCCAGCGAAACCTGGGCGCGCAATATCGAGCTGAACATCACGGCTTCGCGACCGGTGCGATCGGCATGTTCGCGGGCAAGGGCGAACATTTGCGGGTTCGCGGTCGAACCAAAACTACTCAGGAAAACGCCGACGAACAGCAAAATAAAATAGTTGCGGTTCCAGGCAAACAGCACGCAGGCCAACATGCCCAGCACACAGCAAAAAACGATCAGGCTTTTGCGATCGCCTTTTTTGTCGGAGCGCCCGGCCAGAAACTGGCTCACCAGAATGCCGATAACGGCGCTGCCGGTAAAAAAGAAGCCAACCATCCCCGGACGAGCGTGTACTTCATCCGTCAGAAAAAGACTGAGCGTCGGCGTCTGTAACGCACCGGCGATACCCGTCAGAAATGCGACGAGCAGGAATGCCGAAGACGTCAAATCAAACGTTTTTGGTGTGGCGGCAACGGGGGTGTTATGCATGTTTCTGTATCAGTGGTGTGAAGAGACGCGGAGTTTACGCTGCTCGTCAGGAAATAAACAGGTGCCCAAATCAAAATCGCCACAAAAAATCAAAATAGCATTTCAGTCTATGAAGGGAAGATGCTGACGGTGCTGAAACAGATCGTTTTACGGGCAATTCATTTCAGCATTTATTACCTGCCTGAATGAAAAGTGTGCTTTATCTCTAAATTCTGTCATCAATTTTACGACTTTACTTGCGTGCTGAAGCAGAAAGCGCAAGACTTCTTGAAACGTTTCAGCGCTATTTTGTTTTTGGTTACAAGTCAGATTAGCGCCTTTTTTCTCATGTTAGCTGAATCGTTTCAGGTTCAGCAGGAGAGGAGAACTATGTTCCAGTTATCGGTTCAGGACATTCATCCGGGCGAACAGGCCGGAAACAAAGAAGAGGCCATTCGTCAGGTTGCCGCTGCGTTAGTGCAGGCGGGCAACGTCGCAGACGGCTACGTCGACGGCATGCTGGCGCGTGAGCAACAGACATCCACTTTCCTTGGCAACGGTATCGCCATTCCGCACGGAACGACCGACACGCGCGATCAGGTGCTGAAAACTGGCGTGCAGGTGTTCCAGTTTCCGCAGGGCGTAACCTGGGGCGAAGGGCAAGTGGCCTATGTGGCGATTGGTATTGCCGCCAGCTCCGATGAGCATCTCGGGTTGCTGCGTCAGCTGACGCACGTATTAAGCGATGACGCTGTGGCTGAACAGCTGAAATCCGCCACGACGGCAGAAGAACTGCGCGCGTTGCTGATGGGTGAAAAGCAGAGCGAACAGCTGAAGCTGGATAACGACACCCTGACGCTGGATGTGACGGCCAGCGACCTGGTGACGCTACAGGCGCTGAACGCCGCGCGCCTGAAAGAAGCAGGCGCTGTGGATGCCGCGTTTGTCGCCAGAACCATCAATGAACAGCCGATGAATCTCGGCCAGGGCATCTGGCTGAACGACAGCGCGGACGGCAACCTGCGCAGCGCTATCGCTGTGAGCCGTGCGGCTACGGCGTTTGACGTAGAGGGCGAAGCGGCTGCGCTGCTGGTGACCGTCGCGATGAATGACGATCAGCCCGTCGCCGTGCTGAAGCGCCTTGGCGATCTGCTGCTGAACAATAAAGCTGACCGTTTGCTGAAAGCGGATGCCGCCACCGTGCTGGCGCTGCTGACCAGTGATGAAGCATTGACTGACGACGTGCTGAGCGCCGAATTTGTCGTGCGCAATGAGCATGGCTTACACGCCCGTCCGGGCACCATGCTGGTGAATACCATTAAACAATTTAATAGCGAAATTACCGTGGCAAACCTTGATGGAACCGGAAAACCGGCAAATGGACGCAGTTTGATGAAAGTGGTGGCGTTAGGCGTGAAGAAAGGCCATCGCCTGCGCTTTACGGCGCAGGGCGAAGATGCTGAACAGGCGCTGAAAGCGATTGGCGACGCCATTGCCGCTGGTCTTGGGGAGGGCGCGTAATGAGCAGACGTGTTGCTACTATCACCCTTAATCCGGCATACGACCTGGTCGGTTTCTGCCCGGAGATTGAACGCGGCGAAGTGAACCTGGTGAAAACCACGGGTCTGCATGCGGCGGGTAAAGGCATCAACGTTGCCAGGGTTCTGAAAGATTTAGGTATTGATGTCACGGTTGGCGGTTTCCTGGGTAAAGACAACCAGGACGGTTTCCAGCAGTTGTTCAGCGAGCTGGGCATTGCCAACCGTTTTCAGGTGGTGCAGGGGCGCACCCGCATCAACGTTAAGCTGACGGAAAAAGACGGTGAAGTGACCGACTTTAACTTCTCCGGTTTTGACGTGACTCCGGCTGACTGGGAACGTTTTGTGAACGATTCGCTGAGCTGGCTGGGTCAGTTCGATATGGTCTGCGTCAGCGGCAGCTTGCCGACAGGCGTCAGCCCGGAAGCGTTTACCGACTGGATGACGCGTCTGCGTAGCCAGTGCCCATGCATTATCTTTGATAGTAGTCGTGAAGCGTTGGTGGCGGGTCTGAAAGCGGCGCCGTGGCTGGTGAAACCGAACCGTCGTGAATTAGAAATCTGGGCAGGCCGTAAGCTGCCGGAAATGAAAGATGTGATCGACGCGGCGCACGCCCTGCGTGAGCAAGGTATTGCGCATGTGGTGATCTCTCTCGGTGCGGAAGGGGCGCTGTGGGTGAACGCATCCGGCGAATGGATCGCGAAGCCACCGTCCGTTGATGTGGTGAGTACCGTAGGTGCAGGGGATTCTATGGTTGGCGGTCTGATTTACGGCCTGCTGATGCGTGAATCCAGTGAACATACGTTGCGTCTGGCGACAGCCGTTGCCGCGCTTGCGGTAAGCCAGAGCAATGTGGGCATTACCGATCGTCCTCAGTTGGCCGCAATGATGGCGCGCGTCGACTTAAAACCGTTTAACTGACAGCAGGAGAGGCATAATGAAAACGCTGCTGATTATTGACGCCAATCTCGGCCAGGCTCGCGCTTACATGGCGAAGACCCTGCTCGGCGCGGCGGCACATAAAGCAAATCTGGAAATTATCGACAATCCGAATGACGCAGAGTTGGCCATTGTGTTGGCTGACGCTGTGCCGAACGACAGCGCGCTGAACGGTAAGAAAGTCTGGCTGGGCGATATTGCCCGTGCCGTGGCGCACCCGGAACTGTTCCTCAATGAAGCGAAAGGACACGCGACGCCATACAGCGCGCCGACAGCGGTTGCCGCCCCGGTAGCGGCCAGCGGCCCGAAACGCGTCGTGGCGGTGACGGCGTGTCCGACAGGCGTTGCGCATACCTTTATGGCGGCTGAAGCGATTGAAACCGAAGCGAAAAAACGTGGTTGGTGGGTGAAGGTCGAAACCCGTGGCTCCGTGGGCGCAGGCAATGCCATCACGCCGGAAGAGGTTGCGGAAGCGGATCTGGTGATCGTGGCGGCTGACATCGAAGTGGATCTGGCGAAGTTTGCCGGAAAACCGATGTACCGTACGTCAACCGGCCTGGCGCTGAAGAAAACCGCGCAGGAACTGGACAAAGCCGTAGCGGAAGCGACGCCGTATGCGCCTACGGGCAAAGCGCAGGCCGCCGCGACAGAAGGAAAAAAAGAGAGCGCTGGCGCATATCGCCATCTGCTGACGGGCGTTTCCTACATGCTGCCAATGGTGGTTGCAGGTGGGTTGTGTATCGCGCTCTCCTTTGCGTTTGGTATTGAGGCGTTTAAAGAAGAAGGTACGCTGGCTGCGGCGCTGATGCAGATCGGCGGCGGTTCCGCCTTCGCGCTAATGGTGCCAGTGCTGGCGGGATATATCGCGTTTTCCATCGCGGATCGTCCAGGCCTGACGCCGGGTCTTATCGGCGGTATGCTGGCGGTGAGCACCGGATCTGGCTTTATCGGCGGTATTATCGCGGGCTTCCTGGCCGGTTATGTCGCGAAACTTATCAGCACTAAACTGAAACTTCCGCAGAGTATGGAAGCGCTGAAACCGATCCTGATCATTCCACTGATTTCCAGTCTGATTGTCGGTCTGGCGATGATTTACCTTATCGGTAAACCGGTTGCCGGCATTCTGGAAGGGCTGACTCACTGGCTGCAAACGATGGGGACGGCGAATGCGGTACTGCTGGGCGCGATCCTCGGCGGTATGATGTGTACTGATATGGGCGGCCCGGTTAACAAAGCGGCGTATGCGTTCGGTGTTGGTCTGCTGAGTACCCAGACTTATGCGCCGATGGCGGCCATTATGGCGGCAGGCATGGTTCCTCCGCTGGCTCTTGGGCTGGCAACTCTGGTTGCGCGTCGTAAGTTTGACAAGGCGCAGCAGGAAGGGGGCAAAGCCGCGCTGGTGCTGGGGCTGTGCTTCATTACCGAAGGCGCGATCCCGTTTGCGGCGCGCGACCCGATGCGTGTCCTGCCATGCTGTATCGTCGGCGGCGCGCTGACAGGCGCAATCTCAATGTGGGTTGGCGCGAAACTGATGGCGCCGCACGGCGGTCTGTTTGTGCTGCTGATTCCTGGCGCGATTACACCGGTGCTGGGCTATCTGCTGGCGATTGTTGCGGGTACGCTGGTTGCCGGTCTGGCCTATGCGTTCCTGAAACGCCCGGAAGCTGAAGTTATCGCGAAAGCGGCATAATGTAAAACCTTGTGCCGGATGGCGGCGTGAGCGCCTTATCCGGCCTGCGGATACCGATCCTGTAGGCCGGATAAAACGCATTAGCGTCGCCATCCGGCATTTTTCTGCCTTTTTTATCCCCCCCATTTTGTGTCCTGGCTCGCAACTTTTTCCCCCCTTGCAAACTGTATCTATAAAAAATTGTGACTCTGTTCATATCTATTCGCTTTAGGGCTTGCGGATGGATTTACTTTATCAAAAACACGCATATCATGAACATATGTTTTAATATGAACATGTGCTCTAATAATCTAGATTGTGGCGGTGGTTATTCTTAACGAACTCATTGTTATGGCAGCTTAATGCCAGAGGACGTTCTATGCGTGAAACGGAATACATAGTGACGATTGGCTCAGCCAATATGGATGTTGCCGGGTATTCGCATGCTTCTTTAAATTATGCGGACTCCAATCCGGGAAAAATAAAATTTACCCCCGGCGGCGTGGGGCGCAATATTGCGCATAATCTGGCGCTGCTGGGAAAAAACTCATGGTTACTGACGGCGGTCGGGAGTGATTTCTATGGGCAGTCATTAATGGCGCAAACGAATCAATCCGGTGTGCACGTTGATAAATGTCTGATTGTGCCGGGAGAAAATACGTCAAGTTACTTATCCCTGCTCGACAATACCGGAGAAATGCTGGTCGCCATAAATGACATGAGCATTACCGACTTTATTTCGGCTGAATTTTTATCACAGCATGCTGATTTTATTCGTGGGGCAAAAGTGATTGTCGCCGATTGTAATATCAGCGAAGAGGCACTGAACTGGGTGCTGGAAAATGCAGGCGATGTGCCGGTATTTGTTGATCCGGTTTCTGCCTGGAAGTGTGTCAAAATTCGCGAGCGACTTGGCAAAATTCACACGCTGAAACCCAACCGGCTTGAAGCTGAAACCCTTAGCGGCATTCCCCTCTCCGGGCGGGAAGATGTCGGGAGCGTTGCGGCATGGTTTCATGAACATGGCCTGAACCGTCTGGTGCTTAGTATGGGTGGCGACGGCGTTTATTACAGCGATATCAACGGCGAAAACGGCTGGTCGCTCCCCATTAAAACCAACGTCGTCAATGTGACCGGCGCTGGCGACGCCATGATGGCGGGACTCGCCGCCTGCTGGATGGACGGCTTACCCTTTATAGATTCGGTTCGATTTGCACAGGGTTGTTCATCAATGGCGCTTGCCTGTGAATATACCAATAACCCTGATTTATCTGTCGCGAATGTTACATCGTTAGTGGAGAACACAGAATGTCTGAATTAACTCTTTCCTCTGAATTATTACAAATTTCGCCAGAAGTACAGGACGCATTAAAGAGTAAGAAACCCATTGTTGCGCTGGAATCAACCATTATTTCCCACGGCATGCCTTTTCCGCAAAATGCGCAAACGGCAATTGAAGTTGAAGAAACCATTCGTAAGCATGGCGCCGTGCCCGCAACCATTGCCATTATTGGCGGTGTAATGAAAGTGGGCCTGAATAAAGAAGAAATTGAATTATTAGGTCGTGAAGGACATAACGTTACAAAAGTCAGTCGTCGTGACTTACCATTTGTGGTTGCCGCTGGAAAAAATGGCGCAACGACGGTCGCATCCACCATGATTATTGCCGCACTGGCCGGAATTAAAGTATTTGCAACCGGCGGTATCGGTGGCGTACATCGTGGCGCAGAACATACGTTTGATATTTCTGCTGACTTGCAGGAGCTGGCGCATACCAATGTCACGGTAGTTTGTGCGGGGGCGAAATCAATTCTCGACCTGGGATTAACCACCGAATATTTAGAGACTTTTGGCGTGCCGTTAATTGGCTATCAGACCCAGGCATTACCGGCATTTTTCTGCCGTACCAGTCCGTTTGACGTCAGTATCCGCCTGGACAGCGCGCAAGACATCGCCCGCGCAATGGCGGTGAAATGGCAAACCGGCCTGAACGGTGGTCTGGTTGTGGCAAACCCGATCCCGGAACAGTTTGCGATGGCGGAAGAGAAAATCAACGCGGCGATCGATCAGGCCGTGAAAGAAGCGGAAGAGCAGGGCGTCGTGGGGAAAGAAAGTACGCCATTCTTGCTGGCGCGCGTGGCGGAACTGACCGGCGGCGATAGCCTGAAATCCAATATCCAACTGGTGTTCAACAACGCTGTACTGGCCTGTGAAATAGCGAAGGAATATCAACGCCTCGCCTGATAAAAACGCACGGGCAGAGAGCGGTCGCCCGCGATATCAAAACCTGGCTTTCACGCCGGGTTTCCTGGCATGAAGGGAAAATCATTATGGATATAATGAGAAGTGTTGTGGGTATGGTGGTACTACTGGCAATCGCATTTCTGCTGTCAGTGAATAAAAAACGTATCAGCCTGCGTACCGTTGGGGCGGCGCTGGTGCTGCAAATCGCCATCGGTGGGATCATGCTTTATTTCCCGCCGGGGAAATGGCTGGTGGAGCAGGCCGCGCTCGGTGTCCACAAGGTGATGTCCTACAGCGACGCGGGTAGCGCATTTATCTTTGGCTCATTAGTAGGGCCAAAAATGGATGTGCTGTTTGACGGCGCCGGGTTTATCTTTGCCTTTCGCGTGTTGCCGGCCATCATCTTTGTGACTGCGCTGATCAGCTTGCTTTACTACATTGGCGTGATGGGACTGCTGATCCGTATCCTCGGCGGTATTTTCCAGAAAGCGCTGAACATCAGCAAGATCGAGTCGTTTGTTGCGGTCACTACCATTTTCCTCGGGCAAAACGAGATCCCGGCGATTGTTAAGCCATTTATCGACCGTCTAAATCGTAATGAGCTGTTTACCGCCATTTGTAGCGGCATGGCCTCAATCGCCGGTTCGATGATGATCGGCTATGCCGGAATGGGGGTGCCGATTGATTATCTGCTGGCGGCGTCCTTAATGGCGATCCCTGGCGGCATTCTGTTTGCCCGTATGCTGAGCCCGGCGACGGAAGAATCGAAGGTGACGTTTGAAAACCTGTCATTTACCGAAACGCCGCCAAAAAGCATCATCGAAGCGGCGGCCAGCGGCGCGATGACCGGGCTGAAAATCGCCGCCGGTGTGGCGACGGTGGTGATGGCGTTTGTTGCCATTATCGCGCTGATTAACGGCATCATCGGCGGCGTTGGCGGCTGGTTCGGCTTTGGTCACGCCACGCTAGAAGGGATCTTCGGCTGGGTTTTAGCGCCGCTGGCCTGGATTATGGGCGTGGACTGGAGCGATGCGACGCTTGCCGGTAGCCTGATTGGGCAAAAACTGGCGATTAACGAGTTTGTTGCTTATCTCAACTTCTCACCGTATCTGCAAGCTGCCGGTACGCTGGATGTGAAGACGATAGCGATTATCTCTTTCGCGCTGTGTGGCTTTGCCAACTTTGGTTCGATTGGCGTGGTGGTGGGCGCGTTTTCTGCGATTGCGCCGCAGCGTGCGCCGGAAATCGCCCAGCTTGGAATGCGTGCGCTGGCGGCGGCAACGCTCTCTAACCTGATGAGCGCTACTATCGCGGGGTTCTTTATCGGGCTGGCGTAGTTGTAGTAGACGATTTTGCCGGATGGCGGCTTCGCCTTATCCGGCCTACAGTAACGCACTCCGTAGGCCTGATAAGCGCAGCGCCATCAGGCATTATGCCAGGGTTGTTTTCAGCAGATAAAGCGCGTTATCGGCGGAGAGGGTGGGGTTGTTAATACTGATGCTGGCGCGCGATAACGCCGCGCAGGCCATCGCGAAATTCGCGCTATCGCGAAAATCACTTCCCTCCAGAAAGCTGTAGAGCAACCCGGCCATGAAGCCATCATCCGCGCCGAAGCTGTCCACGCGGGTGTGAGACGGCGGGGTGAGTAAAAACTGCTCGCCATTTTTCTCGCTACAAAAGACCGCTTCATCTTCCAGGCAAACGAAGATTCGCTGTACGCCTTGCTGATGCAGGTCATTGACGGCCTGTACACGGTCGGCATCGGAACGCACCGCTTTCCCCCACAGAATCTCCAGCTCTTTTTGCGTGGGTTTTAGCGTATGAATGCGTGAATACCAGGTCCTGATTTTTTCCGCTTTGAACTCTGAAACGGTATCAATAAAGACCGGGATTTCATCCGCAATGGTAAAGACCCATTCGATGGCTTCCGGCGTCAGGTTGCAGTCCGCCAGCACCACGCCAGCGTGACGGATAAGATCCCGCGAGCTATTCAGCAACTGCGGCGTCAGCTGTTGCAGAATGTGGGTGTCGTTAATCGCCAGCACCGTCTCTTCCTGCTGGTTGGCGATGGACAGATAGGTTGAAGTGTTATGCCCATGCAGACGGATACAGCTGGAGATGTTCACGCCAGCCTGACGAGTCTGCTCCAGCAGCGTTTCACCATAAAAATCGCTACCGACCGCAGAGAGCAAATGCACATCGCGACCCAGCAGCGCCAGATTATGCGCAATATTGCGCCCCACGCCGCCAGCAGAACAGTGAATGCTGCCAGGGTTGGAAGCCGCCTGCGGATAATGGATATCCGCCACGCCGCGAATATCCATATTGATCGCCCCGACCACCACGCAATACTCCTGCTCGGTGAGGATATAGCCTTTGCCTTTGATCATCCCTTTGCGCATCAGATCCATAATATGGGCCGCCACGCGTGAGCGACTGATCTGCAAAATATCAGCGATTTCATTTTGCTGAATGAGCGGATTGCGGCGCAGGATCTTGAGGATCTGCTTTTCCCTGTCGTTCATCATTACGCAACCACCTTTGCCGTTTGCTGCGCTTTCAGCCAGGCGATCTCTTCTGCCCAGATATCCGGGTTGATGGTTTCCAGAATCAGCGGAATACCGTCAAAACGATCGTCCTGCATGATCCAGCGAAATGCATCATGACCAATGTTGCCTTCGCCCAAACTGTGGTGACGGTCAACGCGGCTGCCAAAGGCGCTTTTCGCGTCGTTCAGGTGCATGCCGCGCAGGTATGTAAAGCCCACAACACGCTCAAAGTCGGCGAATGTTTTTTCACATTCGTCGGTGGTACGCAGATCGTAACCGGCCGCGAACGCGTGACAGGTATCAATACAGACGCCCACGCGGGACTTATCGTCCACGCCGTCGATGATGGCGGCGAGATGCTCAAACCTGAATCCCAGATTGCTCCCCTGACCCGCAGTGTTTTCAATGACTGCCGTGACCCCTTGGGTTTTCTCAAGGGCAATGTTGATCGACTCTGCAATTCGCGCCAGACATTCCTCTTCCGGGATTTGCTGTAAATGGCTACCCGGGTGGAAATTGAGCAGCGATAGCCCCAGTTGCTCACAACGCTGCATTTCATCAATAAACGCATCGCGCGATTTTTCCAGCGCTTCGCTGACAGGGTGCCCGAGGTTGATCAGATAGCTGTCGTGGGGAAGGATCTGCGCAGGCGAATAGTGGTATTTCTCGCAGGCGGCCTTAAAGTCATCAATGATTTGGGCAGTGAGCGGCGCGGCGCGCCATTGACGCTGATTTTTCGTGAACAGCGCAAATGCGGTTGCGTCAATTTCTGCGGCGCGAATTGCAGCGTTGGCTAACCCGCCAGCGGCGCTGACATGCGCTCCGATATATTTCATGGAAGACTCCTGTTAAACCCGCTATACACATTATTCTTCAGGTTTGAATAATGTCGTGTATTCGAAAAAAATACTCTCCAATGATAGCGGGTTAACAGGGGCAAAATGTAGTGCTTTATGCGATAAGATGGTGAATCAGTACGTTAATCACGCCGCCGCCAACAATCAGCCAGACAAACAGCACCAGCGCCATCAGTAACGGTTTCGCTCCGGCTTTCTTCAGCGCGCTGACGTGCGTTGTAAGACCCAGCGCGGCCATTGCCATCGCCAGCAGAACCGTATCCAGCGTAATCAACATGTTTACCACCGCCTGCGGCAGCAGATGGAACGAGTTAACGATTGCCACTACGATGAACAGCACCGCAAACCACGGGATGGTGATTTTGCTTTTCTCCGCGCCCGTCGCCGGAGAAAGTTGTTTCACACGGGCGGCCAGCAGAATCAGAAACGGCGCCAGCATCATTACGCGCAACATTTTGGCAATCACCGCGGCGTTTTCCGCGTCCGGGTTAATGGCGTGTCCGGCGGCAACGACCTGGGCTACTTCATGCATGGTCGAACCAATATAGATGCCGTAGGTTTCCGGGCTGAACCAGTGCGCCAGCAGCGGATACATTGCCGGGTAGAGGAAGATTGCCAGCGTACCGAAAATCACCACCGTCGCGACGGCCACCGTAACTTTACTGGCCTCCGCTTTAACGACGGGCTCCGTTGCCAGCACTGCCGCCGCTCCGCAAATGCTGCTTCCGGCGCCAATCAGCCAACTGGTGTGCTTGTCCAGACCAAACACTTTCTGCCCGAGGAAACAGGCGAGTAAAAAAGTGCTGGAGAGCGTCAGTACATCAATCACAATCCCGCTGACGCCCACGTCTGCAATCTGTGAGAAGGTGAGGCGAAAACCGTAGAGAATGATCCCCAGGCGTAATAGATGTTGTTTAGCGAACAGCACGCCGCCGTCACAGCTTTTCCAGATTTGCGGATACACCGTATTGCCGATGACCATTCCCAGTAAGATGGCTAAGGTGAGGGCGCTGAACCCGGCTCCCGCGACGGCAGGAATAGATCCACCCCACAGGGCGGCCCCTGTGATAACTGCGCTCAGGGCAAGCCCCGGTATAAAATGCCACACTGTACGATGGTGATTCTGTAAGGTGAGTTCTGTCATAACCTTCTCCTCTATATGGGTAAAATGTTATGGCGAACTGGTTTAAAAATAAAATTGATTATATATTTATAATTAATCTTTATAAGTGGTAAGCGACGGCCTGCCAGTGGAAAACAACAATGCATATCACGCTACGACAACTAGAAGTTTTTACTGAGGTGCTAAAAAGCGGCTCGACGACCCAGGCATCTGTCATACTGTCACTGTCGCAGTCGGCCGTAAGCGCGGCATTGACCGATCTGGAAGGTCAGCTTGGCGTACAGCTATTTGACCGCGTTGGAAAACGGCTGGTGGTCAATGAACACGGGCGCTTGCTGTACCCGCGCGCGCTGGCGCTGCTGGAGCAGGCTGTCGAAATTGAGCAACTGTTTCGGGAAGACAACGGCGCAATCCGCGTTTATGCCAGTAGCACCATCGGTAATTACATCCTGCCTGCGGTAATTGCCCGTTACA
Source organism: Citrobacter sp. TBCP-5362 (assembly GCF_005406305.1). Classification (NCBI taxonomy): domain Bacteria; kingdom Pseudomonadati; phylum Pseudomonadota; class Gammaproteobacteria; order Enterobacterales; family Enterobacteriaceae; genus Citrobacter; species Citrobacter sp. TBCP-5362. Next base: position 1,566,229 of record NZ_CP040234.1, read on the forward strand.
GGAAAGACTTTCCCGATCTGCCGCTGGAACTTAGCGTGGGCAACAGCCAGGATGTCATTACGGCGGTGCTCGATTTTCGGGTGGATATCGGCCTGATTGAAGGCCCGTGCCACAATACTGAGATTATTTCTGAGCCGTGGCTGGACGATGAGCTGGTGGTGTTTGCCGCACCGTCCTCGCCGTTGGCGCAAGGGCCGGTAACGCTTGAACAACTTGCCGCCGCGCCCTGGATACTGCGCGAGCGCGGTTCCGGTACGCGTGAGATTGTTGACTACCTGTTGCTTTCGCACTTGCCAAAATTCGAAATGGCGATGGAACTGGGTAACTCCGAAGCGATCAAACACGCCGTGCGTCATGGTCTGGGCATCAGTTGCCTGTCGCGGCGGGTTATTGAGGAACAGCTTCAGGCGGGAACGTTGAGTGAAATCGCGGTGCCTTTGCCGCGCCTGGTGCGAACCCTGTGGCGAATCCACCATCGCCAGAAACACCTTTCCAATGCCTTACAGCGTTTTTTGCGCTACTGCGAATAAGCGTCCTTTGCCGGATGGCGGCGTAAACGCCTTATCCGGCCTACAAACTCAACGCTTTTGCCGGATGGCGGCGTAAACGCCTTATCCGGCCTACAAACTCAACGCTTTTGCCGGATGGCGGCGTAAACGCCTTATCCGGCCTACAAATTCAACGCTTTTGCCGGATGGCGGCGTAAACGCCTTATCCGGCCTACAAATGTCGATCCTGTAGGCCTGATAAGCGTAGCGCCATCAGGCGAATGTCTTAACGTCTATCCGATCTACACTTTACTTATAATCCACGGCCAGTCATGAAGGTCTCTTATAACTGCGCATTTGTGCCGGAAGGATGGCGTTTCGTCTGCTACAATCGCGCCTCATTTTTTGGATGGATAGCATTTTCACATGGTTTCCGAAACTAAAACCACAGAAGCGCCCGCGTTACGTCGCGAATTAAAGGCGCGTCACCTGACAATGATCGCCATTGGCGGTTCCATCGGTACGGGTCTTTTCGTTGCATCTGGTGCAACCATTTCTGCGGCGGGTCCAGGCGGCGCGCTGTTTTCTTATATCCTGATCGGTCTGATGGTCTACTTCCTGATGACCAGTCTCGGCGAACTGGCGGCGTATATGCCGGTATCCGGTTCATTTGCGACTTACGGTCAGAACTATGTTGAAGAAGGCTTTGGCTTCGCGCTCGGCTGGAACTACTGGTACAACTGGGCGGTGACCATCGCCGTAGACCTCGTGGCCGCACAGCTGGTGATGAACTGGTGGTTCCCGGATACGCCGGGTTGGATCTGGAGTGCGCTGTTCCTCGGCGTGATCTTCCTGCTGAACTACATCTCGGTCAGAGGCTTTGGCGAAGCAGAATACTGGTTCTCGCTGATCAAAGTGGCGACCGTCATTATCTTTATCATCGTGGGCGTCATGATGATCGTCGGCATCTTCAAAGGGGCGCAGCCAGTGGGCTGGAGCAACTGGACGACCGGCGATGCGCCGTTTGCCGGGGGTTTTGCGGCGATGATTGGCGTGGCGATGATTGTCGGCTTCTCCTTCCAGGGGACGGAACTGATTGGTATCGCGGCGGGTGAGTCTGAAGATCCAGAGAAAAACATTCCGCGCGCGGTGCGTCAGGTATTCTGGCGTATCCTGCTGTTCTATGTGTTCGCGATCCTGATTATCAGCCTGATTATCCCGTATACCGACCCGAGCCTGCTGCGTAACGATGTGAAAGACATCAGCGTCAGCCCGTTCACTCTGGTGTTCCAGCATGCGGGTCTGCTTTCCGCTGCGGCGGTAATGAACGCGGTTATCCTGACGGCGGTGCTGTCGGCGGGTAACTCCGGGATGTACGCGTCTACCCGTATGCTCTATACCCTGGCCTGTGACGGTAAAGCGCCGCGTATTTTCGCGCAGCTGTCACGCGGCGGCGTTCCGCGTAACGCGCTGTATGCGACGACGGTAATCGCGGGGCTTTGCTTCCTGACGTCGATGTTTGGCAACCAGACGGTATACCTGTGGCTGCTGAATACCTCCGGGATGACGGGCTTTATCGCCTGGCTGGGGATTGCCATCAGCCATTATCGTTTCCGCCGTGGCTATGTGTTGCAGGGTAACGATGTGAAAGATCTGCCGTACCGTTCTGGATTCTTCCCGCTGGGGCCGATCTTTGCGTTTGTGCTGTGTCTGACCATCACGTTGGGGCAGAACTATGAAGCCTTCCTGAAAGACACCATTGACTGGGGCGGCGTAGCGGCAACCTATATCGGGATTCCGCTGTTCCTGGCTATCTGGTTTGGCTACAAGCTGACAAAGGGAACGCACTTTGTTCGCTACAGTGAAATGCACTTCCCGGAGCGTGTGAAGAAATAACCTGGTGCCTGATGGCGTTGCGCTTATCAGGCCTACAGGAGCGACATTTGTAGGCCGGATAAGGCGTTTACGCCGCCATCCGGCAGGTAAAATAAAAAAGCCCCGACATTCATCATGCCGGGGCTTTTTGTTGTACTGAACTTAGAAGTTATAAGTCAGGCCAACCGTGTAACGACGACCGTCGAGAATGGTATCGTAAGTCTCGTAATCGATCTGTTTGTCCAGAACGTTATACACGCCCGCGGTTAACAGTAGATTTTTGTACGCGTAATAACGCACACCAACATCAACCTGCGTATAAGACGGCGTTCCCTGGGCCATTGAAGTACGGCTCAGGTATTCGGAGGTCTTGCCGCGGAAGTTCAGACGGCTCCAGAAGCCAACATCCTGCGTTGCCTGCCAGTCCAGCGTGGTATTGAACATATGCTTCGGCATTTTATTCAACGGCTTGCCAGAGAACTGGCCGCTTTTCTGCTCAGATTCGGTATAGGTGTAGTTCGCCGTCCAGTTGAGATCGCGGGTGATCTTCCAGCCAAAGGTGGACTCCACGCCGCGCATATTGGCTTTATCAACGTTGACGCGATCGCTGACAAAGTCGTATTTCTCACCACCAATAGTACAGGCCGGATCTGAACTGCTGTTGCAGCGACGCACTTCAGTTATCTTATCTTTGAAGTCGGTATTGAACAGCGTCACGCCAGCGTTAAGGTTATCTCCGTTATCCCACAGCAGGCCCAACTCTTCGCTCAGGCTCTTTTCTGGTTTCAGGTCTGCGTTACCGACAATAATACCGTTCAGACGACCGCCGCCGGTAATCTGTCCCCAGGTCGGGGAGGACTGGCGCAGATCCGGTGCGCGGTAGCCCGCAGAGACGCCGCCTTTTAAGGTCCACTGATCGGTAAGATGCCATACGCCATAGCCACGCGGCGTCCAGTTGTCGCCATAGTTTTCATCTTTATCCATACGGATACCGCCGGTCAGCGTAAAGCTGTCGGTCATCGCCCACTCATCTTCAGCAAACAGCGCCCAGCTCCAGCGGGTCAGCTTGTTCACGTCTTCGTAGGCTTTTAACTGGTTGCCGTTATCGCTCAGTTTCTCGTAACGATACTGCCCACCTAATGTCAGGGTATGCGCGCCGAGGAAGATCTGGTTCTGGTTATTAAAGATGGTGTTGTAAGACTTCATCTGGCGACCGGGGTTGTTGGTCTCTTCCTGCTGAATGTAGCTGGTGGTGTTGAAGTCGTCGTAATAACCGCTGTGGGTTAAGGAATAAGTGGTGTGCTCATAGCGGTTTTCGCTTTTGCTATTTGGTTTACAGCTACCGTTGCGGCAGCTTTCTTCTGCCATTGACTTGCCTGGCGTACTGTCGCGATCCTGCAATTCACGCGCGATGTCGAAGTCAAAATCGTTTTTATCATCCGGCGTAAAGTTAAGCGTTAAAGCCCCGTTGCGCAGGCGCTGCTCGTTGTAGCCATTGACGATTTTGTCTTCCGCACGGCGAGAGAGCAGCCCGGTCACTTTCGCCCCCAGCAATCCGTCAATCAGCGGGCCGGACGCATAAGCGTTGGTCTGGTACAAATCACCGGAGTCCCTGTCTTCCTGGAAGGTGGCGTCGCCATGCAGGGAGCCGGTCCAGCCTTTCGTGTTGGACACTTTTTTGGTGATCACGTTAATGACGCCGCCCATCGCATCTGAACCGTAAAGCGATGACATTGGCCCGCGAATAACTTCAATACGCTCGATCGATTCCAGCGGCGGCAGCCAGCCTTGCTCGATCCCGGAGTTATCGCTGTTCGGACGCGTGCCGCGCGTGCTGATGCGCTTACCGTTGACCAGGAACAGCGTGTATTGCGAAGCCATCCCGCGGATGCTGATATCGCTACTGCTGCCGCCGCCGGTAACGACGACTCCGGGCACATCTTTCAGCGCATCGGTGACATCGCGATAGGCTTTGTCTTCGATCTGCTGTTTGGTGATAACGGAGATAGACGCGGGGGCGTTCTGGATTTTCTGCTCAAATCCCGTGGCGGTTACAACGACGGTGTCCTGATCGGCAGCATAGACGAGCGATGGGAGACACGCTGCGCATACTGCGGCAGCGATAGCCTTAACGTGAGGTATGGTCATTTTTGTCATTCCATTAAATGAGTAAAACTGCGAGCCATGAAAAAAGGCCATGACAACGGTATGTATTTGTCTTTTAAGTACTCTTTGCGGTGAATAAGCGGGACGAATTGTACAAAAGAATGAATATTTGTAAACACAAATGATAATTGAAATCATTTGTGTTTATTTGTTTTTTACGGAAAGGGATTTCAAATCAATAAGATGGCGGATCGTAAATGTGAGGAAATATTGAAGAAAAAATGGAGAAATGAAGGATGAAAAGGAGGGCGGATACCCTCCGTTGTTACGTTATGGCAATAGATTATCGTTTTTTACAGACGATGGAGACGAGAAAGTAGCGCCAGGGAGAGCGTGGTTAATAAAATAGCGATGAAGGCGTAAATATAGACGCCAGACCATTCCCAGCTATTTTTCACCAGAATGACCGGTACGCCGGCCATTGCCGCGCCAACATAACTGAATAATCCCCGGAAACCGGTAATAGAACCCGCAGCATCTTTGTGAGTAACGTCCAGGCAGCCGACGGCAAAAAGCATATGCGGCCCGTACAGTGCAAATCCCATGATGGTGAAAAGTACGGCGGTGATGGTGTAAGAGGTATCCTGCACCAGTGGGATAAGCACGATGCATACGCAGAGCATTAAGGCGAAAATTAACCCCGTCATCCAGCGGTTGCTTTTAAACATAAAGTCTGACAAATATCCGGCCAGCAGTCCCCCTGCCAGCCCGCCAGCTTCGAACCACGAGATAATGGAGTTTGCTTTAATCAGGCTCCAGCCGTGTACCTGCGAGTAATAGATTTGCGGCCAGTCATTGAGAATAGTGCGCGCAATATACACGGACATATCGCCCACGATGATGATCCATACCAGTGGGTTGGTCAGAATGTATTTAACGAACACCTGCCAGAAGCTCAGATTGACCGGGCTGGCTTTTACCTGTGCAAGCTCGGTAGGGTCGTTACGCCATTCGCCGACATTGGGTAGCCCGAGGGTACCGGGGCGATCCTGAATCGTAAACAGCGCGACAACCCCCATCAGAAGGGAAATGACCCCAGGGACATAGAAGCCCATTTTCCAGCTGCCGCTAAAGGCAATGGCGAAGCTGGTGAGCAGCGGGGCAAGGCTGCCGCCAATGTTATGCGCTGCTTCAACGATTGCCCACCAGCGCCCGCGTTCGTTTTTTGAGAACCAGGAGGCCATAATTTTCGCCATTGGTGGGAAGCTGGTGCCCTGGAGAATCGCATTGAGGCTGTACAATACGTAGAATGCCGCGACGCTATCGGAAAAGCCAAAAAGAATATTGACGATGCCGACGCCAATCAGCACCGGGCCGGTCATGGCTTTAGGGTTAATTTTATCAACCAGCATGCCGCCAACAAACTTCATGGAACCATAAAGAATGTAAAAAATGGAGGACATGATGGCGAAATCTTCTGCGGTTAGCGACGTATCCGCCAGCATGGCTGGCATCGCAGCAGAAAAGTTTTTACGGGTCAGATAGAATACGGCATAAGAGATAAATACCGAGGTGATGATCTCTGTGCGAAATTTTTTATAAGTATGATCAATCTCTTTTTTCGCGTTCATAACAGGCCGATCGGCCTGACTGAAAATAAATGCTTTTATGTTCATCGTGAGTTTCCCTTCCGGCGACGGAAATGTGGTTATAATTCATCTTCAATAAAGAACAGAAGTGATTCGAATCCATGAAAATTAATCTGGTGATGGATTGTTTCTCTGACAACGGGTTTTGCCCGCCACGCGATACCTGTTCCCGCGTACGTTAGCATCGGCAGATCGTTTGCGCCGTCGCCGCAGGCAATAATGTTGTGTACAGCGAGGTTGAGTTGTGTTGCCAGCGCAGAGAGCGTTTGCCGCTTTTTCCCGGCATTCATGATCGGGAAGGTAATATTGTCCGTCAGGACGTTATCTTTTATTTCAACCGTGTTGGAAAAGGCGTAGTCGAGCTGATACTTTTCTTTCAGTCGTTGAGTGAAAATATCCAGACCACCGGAAATAATGGCCGTTTTAAACCCTTTGTTTTTCAGTACCGGCAACATAGCGGCAAGGCCGGGGGAAATCGTCATTCGATCGCAAACGGCATTGAGGACATCACAGTGCGTGCCTTTTAACATGCGAATACGGCGGGTAAAACTGGTGTCGAAATCTACTTTCCCTTCCATCGCCTGTTGGGTCATCTCCGCGATTTGCGCAGAGATGCCAAGCGTGTGAGCGATTTCATCCACGCCTTCCTCTTCAATAAACGTTGAGTCCATATCAAATGCAATCAGTCCCTTTGTGGGGATGCTCTGAGGTTTGACAAAAAAATCAAACTGCAATTGCAGTGATGCAGCGCGTAATTTCTGATAAATAGCCTGCGTCAGCATTTCATCGGGTAGCGTAAGTTTTAAATAATCCTTATTGATTAATGCCAGATGCCGACGCTCTAATAAATAATGACATTGCATTGCGTGAGAACGAAGAAAATCATTATATAACCATGCCTGAAGTTGCTCTGTGTTTGTTGATGTGACGAAGTAAGTTATTGCCATCATGTTGCTCCTTTACATTGCGCTTTATTATAATGGGCGGCGTTTGTTTCTTGTGCGTCGTGCTATCACAGATATGAATGTTAAAGAAAAGATAAAATGGTATTGTTTTTAATACCTGATAATGAATAAGCATGAAAAGTATCATTTTTAATATGTTGATTACGGTATATTATCGCCATCCCACCCTGCGCTTTTTTTAGGAATACATATATAAAAATGGAAAGTTGCGTTGATATATTCAAAATTGTGATAGGTCCATCCAGTTCAAGAACCGTGGGGCCAATGCGTGCGGCTTGCAATTTCATTTCGCAGCTAAAACGGCAGGATACGCTGCCGTTACTCAGGAATATTGAAATTGAATTGTTTGGCGCATTATCGTTAAGCCGTAAATGCCACAATGTTGATGCCGCGCTTTATCTGGGGTTGCTGGGAAATCAGCCGGAGAAGGTGGATTTACGTATGCAACTGACCGCCATCAGGCGTGCGGAAAATGACGGTATGCTTGACGTGCCAGCCCCGGCGAACAGTACGGTGACAGTGGCGGTGAAAATTATTGCGAATCACCATGCGCATCCCGGACATCCTTATGCGATGACCTTTCGCGCCAAAGATGATTACTTTACGTTATACGAGGAGACGTGGTTTTCGACCGGCGCCGGGCAGGTACGAAAATACGGTGAGTCTGCGCCCGTGGCGACAGATCAGACACGCGCCTCTCCCTTTGCCTTTCGCAACGCCGCGCAGTTGCAGACGCTGTGCCAACGCAACGGGCTTTCCGTTGCGGCGCTGATGATGAAAAATGAGCTGAACAGCCATTCTCAGCCCTCATTACAGCGCTATTTAACGCAGGTCTGGGAGATTATGAAGCAGGCCGTTCACCGTGGCCTGCATACCGAAGGGCTGCTTCCCGGCCCTTATCAGATCCCGCGTCGGGCCTGCGCATTGCATAAATCGTTGTGTATGAAGCCTTCGGCAGCGGATTTTCTGACGACCCTGAACTGGGTTAACGTGTTTGCTATTGCCGTGAGTGAAGAGAATGCGGCAGGCGGGCAGATTGTCACGGCGCCGACGAATGGCGCAAGCGGCATTATTCCGGCGGTACTAAGCTGGTACGATAAGTTTGTTTGTCCGCTGGACGCGGGCGCCATCACCCGTTTTTTTCTTACGGCAGGTGCCGTCGCGCTGTTGTTTAAACAGAATGCGTCGATTTTAGGATCGGAAGTGGGATGCCAGGGGGAAATCGGCGTCGCATGTTCGATGGCGGCGGCAGGGCTGGCGGAGCTGATGGGCGCATCCGTCGGGCAGGTATTAAGCGCTGCGGAAATTGCGATGGAGCACCATCTGGGGTTGACCTGCGATCCGGTTGGCGGGCAGGTGCAAATTCCCTGTATAGAAAGAAACGCCATCTCTGCCGTAAAAGCCATTAATGCGGCGACGATGGCGATGAGCCGCATCAGCGAGCCTTGTATTTCTCTGGATGAAATTATTGCCGCCATGTATGAAACCGGCAAAGACATGAGCGCAAAATATCGCGAGACTTACCACGGATGCCTCGGAAAAATTCAGCCAAGAAAAAGGTGCTAGTACATTGAAATACCAAACAATGAATAATGACGAGATCGTCTGGTCGCTCTGCGCGCGTATCAAGGAAACGCGGATTTCCCTGTCTATGACGCAACAGCAGCTTGCCGATCGCGCGCAGGTAGGCATCGCGACGATCAAGCGTATTGAGAAAGGCGCTGGCCTGAACCTCGATACGCTGATTTCTCTCCTGCGCGCGCTTGATAAACTGCACAATCTGGATGCGATTTTGTTTGAATCAGAAATGCGCAATTTTAGCGAGAGCGAGAGTGCCGGGCGACTTCAGATTCGCCAGCAGGTTGCTGATTTAAACCGGAAATCGTCTGCGCCGCAAGCCGATGACAATAACGATATTGCGGCGCTGGAAAAAGCCGTTTACTGGTGATCAGCTCAGCAGATGCTGTGCATGGAAGCGCAGATGATCCTCAATAAACGAGGCGATAAAGTAATAACTGTGGTCGTAGCCCGGTTGAATACGTAACGTCATCGGCCAGTCCTTCTGGCGCGCGGCTTCGGCCAGTACCGCCGGTTGTAGCTGATCGGCGAGGAACTGATCGTTATCGCCTTGATCAATCAGCGTTGGAATGGCGTGTTCCGGCTGGCTGGCGAGCATCAGCGCGCAACTGTCCCATTCAGCCCAGGCCGATCTCTCTTCCCCCAGATAGGCCGTAAACGCTTTTTCTCCCCACGGTACGCGGCACGGATTCACGATGGGCGCAAAGGCGGAAACGCTGGTGTATTTCCCCGGATTCTTCAGCGCCATGATCAATGCGCCGTGCCCGCCCATTGAATGTCCGCTGATCGCGCAACGTTCACCCACGTTAAACTGCGACTGGATCAGCGCCGGGAGTTCATCGCGCAGGTAGTCGTACATGCGGAAATGCGCGGCCCAGGGCTGCTGCGTCGCGTTGAGATAGAATCCCGCGCCTTTACCTAAATCATAACCTTCGTCATCGGCGACCTGTTCGCCGCGCGGACTGGTGTCCGGCATCACCAGCACAATGCCCAGTTCGGAGGCAATGCGTTGCGCACCGGCTTTGGTGGTGAAGTTCTCATCATTACAGGTTAACCCTGACAGCCAGTACAGCACCGGAGGTGGCGTTGTACTGCGGGGCGGCGGGAGAAAGATGCTGAATGTCATGGCGCAATTCAGCGTGGTGGAGTCGTGTCGCCAGCGTTGCTGCCAGCCTTCAAAACAACGGTGCTCTTCGAGCATATCCATGCGTGGCTCCTTTTGTGTTGAACCTGAATGAGTCGTGCAATTTCCCCATAATACAGATTATTCATTGTGCTGTGAGTAACTTTCACTTCCGCATTTATCTAACATGCTTCATCATCTACACAACTTTACATTAACACCTGGCGTCATGGCCCGTCAGATTTAGCGCGCGGAACCGCCGTGGGGAATCCGGGACATGAAAGGCAGCGGCGATTTCAATAATTATCGTTGTGAATACTGGATTATGTGCGCCGCCTCACGCACAATAAACGGGCTGCCAACAGCCTAAAAACTTTGCCCCACGCAGGGCAGAGGCGCCACACCTGCAGGAGAAGAATAAATGTCATCACTCAGTAAAGAAGCGGCCCTGGTTCATGAAGCGCTGGTTGCGCGTGGTCTGGAAACGCCGCTGCGCCCGCCCGTGCATGAGATGGATAACGAAACGCGCAAACGTCTTATTTCGGGGCATATGACCGAGATTATGCAGTTGCTGAATCTCGACTTGAGCGATGACAGTCTGATGGAAACGCCGCATCGCATCGCTAAAATGTATGTCGATGAGATTTTCTCCGGCCTTGATTACGCCAATTTCCCGAAGATCACCGTGATTGAAAACAAGATGAAAGTGGATGAAATGGTGACGGTGCGCGATATCACGCTTACCAGCACCTGCGAACACCATTTCGTCACGATCGACGGGAAAGCGACGGTGGCCTATATCCCGAAAGATTCGGTGATTGGCCTGTCGAAGATTAACCGTATTGTGCAGTTTTTTGCGCAGCGCCCGCAGGTTCAGGAGCGTCTGACCCAACAGATTCTGACCGCGCTGCAAACGCTGCTTGGCACCAATAACGTCGCGGTCTCAATTGACGCTGTGCATTACTGCGTGAAAGCGCGCGGCATTCGCGATGCGACCAGCGCCACCACCACGACTTCACTCGGCGGATTGTTTAAATCCAGCCAGAACACGCGCCAGGAGTTCCTGCGCGCCGTGCGTCACCACAACTGATCAGGGCAGGGAGTATGGAGCGTAATGTCACGCTGGATTTTATTCGTGGCGTCGCCATCCTCGGTATCCTGCTTCTTAATATCAGCGCCTTTGGCTTGCCAAAGGCGGCTTACCTTAATCCCGCCTGGTATGGCAAGATCACCGCGTCTGACGCATGGACGTGGGCGATCCTCGACCTGTTCGCGCAGGTAAAATTCCTTACGCTTTTTGCGCTGTTATTCGGCGCGGGTCTGCAAATGCTGCTGCCGCGCGGCAAACGCTGGATTCAGTCGCGTCTGACGCTGCTCGTCCTGTTGGGCTTTATCCACGGTTTGCTGTTCTGGGATGGCGACATTCTGCTGGCGTATGGCCTTGTCGGCCTGATTTGCTGGCGGCTGGTACGCGACGCGCCGTCGGTAAAAAGTTTATTTAATACCGGTATTTTGCTCTATCTGGCGGGGATCGGCGTGTTGCTGCTGTTAGGGTCCATCTCGGCGAGTGAAACCAGCCGCGCCTGGACGCCGGATGCCTCTGCCTTGTTGTATGAAAAATACTGGAAGATTAACGGCGGCATGGAGGCGGTCAGCAACCGGGTCGATCTGCTGTCGAACAGTCTGCTGGCGCTGGGAGCGCAGTATGGCTGGCAGCTGGCGGGAATGATGCTGCTGGGCGCGGCGCTGATGCGCAGCGGCTGGCTGAAGGGTCAGTACAGCCTGCAACACTACCGGCGTACGGGCGTATTGCTTGTCGTCGTCGGCGTGCTGATTAACCTTCCGGCCATTATTGTACAGTGGCGGCTGGACTGGGCGTATCGCTGGTGCGCTTTTCTGTTACAGGCGCCGCGTGAATTGAGCGCGCCGTTTCAGACTATAGGTTACACCGCGTTGATGCTGGGATTCTGGCCGCAGCTCAGCCGTTTTAAACTGGTCATTGCCATTGCCTGCGTAGGGCGGATGGCGTTGAGCAACTATCTGTTGCAGACGCTGATCTGCACCACGCTGTTCTACCAGTTCGGTTTATTTATGAAATTCGACCGACTGACGCTGCTGATATTCGTCATTCCTGTCTGGCTGGCGAACCTGCTTTTCTCCTGGATTTGGCTGCGTTTCTATCGGCAAGGGCCGGTGGAATGGCTATGGCGGCAATTAACCCTCCGTGCTTCCGGGACGTCATTATCGGGAACATCCAGATAACGATCTGGATCACATTCATTAACAAAACGCATGTAACCGTTTCCAGCCCTGTGACCTTACTCACGTAGTCCTGAACGAAGCGCTGACAAAATACCCACCTGCTAAACACAGGGTGTCTGTGAGCAACGGCAATCTCAAACAGGGTAGTGAATATGGTAACCATTCGTGATGTGGCACGTCAGGCTGGCGTTTCCGTAGCGACCGTTTCTCGCGTGCTGAATAACAGTGCGCTGGTCAGTCCCGATACGCGCGAAGCGGTAATGAAGGCGGTCACGCTGCTGGGTTACCGTCCTAATGCTAATGCGCAAGCGCTGGCGACGCAGATAAGCGACACCATCGGCGTGGTGGTGATGGACGTGTCAGATGCGTTTTTTGGCGCACTGGTCAAAGCGGTGGATGTGGTTGCCCAACAGCACAACAAATATGTGCTGATCGGCAACAGTTATCATGAGGCTGAAAAAGAGCGTCATGCCATCGAGGTTCTGATTCGCCAGCGCTGTAACGCATTGATTGTTCACTCGAAAGCATTAAGTGACCAGGAACTGGGGGCGTTTATGGACCAGATCCCAGGCATGGTGCTGATCAATCGTATTGTGCCGGGTTATGCCCACCGTTGCGTGTGCCTGGACAATATCAGCGGCGCAAAAATGGCGACCCGCATGCTGCTCAATAATGGTCATCAACGGATTGGTTATCTGGCTTCCAGCCACCGCATTGAAGATGACACGATGCGTAAAGAAGGGTGGTTGAGCGCGTTGCAGGAGCAGGGGATTACGCCGCCAGAAAGCTGGATTGGCACGGGTTCCCCGGACATGCAGGGCGGTGAAGCGGCGATGGTGGAACTGCTGGGGCGAAACCTGCAACTGACCGCCGTATTCGCCTATAACGACAGCATGGCCGCTGGCGCGCTCACGGCGTTAAAAGACAATGGCATTGCCATCCCGTTACATCTTTCCATCATCGGTTTTGATGATATTCCTATTGCCCGTTACACCGACCCGCAACTGACCACGGTGCGTTATCCCATTGCTTCTATGGCGAAAATGGCAACGGAACTGGCGTTGCAGGGCGCGGCCGGCACGCTGGATTCAACGGCGACGCACTGTTTTATGCCAACGCTGGTGCGTCGTCATTCGGTTGCGCTAAGACAGAATGCGGCCCCGATCACTAACCAGCAACGTCAGGGGATGTAACCGCTTTCAATATGTGAGTAAATTCACAGTATCTTAACAATACGATAGCTATGATGGCACCGTTTGAAGCACTGTAAATACTATGTAACGGTGAATAATCACTTTTAACGCATCGTCAGGGCATTAAACAGCAATTAAAGCATATTTTTGGAGCGTTACCGGGCACGGAAGAAAGATTTTTTAACAGTGAGCTTCGGCGTTCAGTAACACTTCATTAACGTTCTGCCCTGCCGAGCATTTTTCTCAAGTACTACCCTGCATAATAAAACCGGAGATACCATGAATAAGAAGGCGTTAACTCTGTCTGCTGTGATGGCAAGCATGTTATTTGGCGCGGCTGCGCACGCTGCTGATACTCGCATTGGTGTGACGATTTATAAATATGACGATAACTTTATGTCCGTCGTGCGTAAGGCTATCGAAAGAGACGCCCAGGCGGCGCCTGATGTGCAGTTGCTGATGAATGACTCGCAGAACGATCAGTCCAAGCAAAACGACCAGATCGACGTGCTGTTGGCAAAAGGGGTAAAAGCGCTGGCGATCAACCTGGTTGACCCGGCTGCGGCAGGTACGGTAATTGAGAAAGCGCGTGGTCAGAATGTCCCGATTGTGTTCTTCAACAAAGAACCTTCCCGCAAAGCGCTGGATAGCTATGACAAAGCCTATTACGTCGGCACTGACTCCAAAGAATCCGGTATCATCCAGGGCGATCTGATCGCTAAACACTGGCAGGCTAACCAGGGTTGGGATCTGAACAAAGATGGCCAAATCCAGTTCGTACTGCTGAAAGGCGAGCCGGGCCACCCGGATGCTGAAGCGCGTACCACCTATGTTATCAAAGAGCTGAACGACAAAGGCATCAAAACTGAGCAGCTGCAAATGGATACCGCAATGTGGGATACCGCAATGGCGAAAGACAAGATGGACGCATGGCTGTCCGGCCCGAACGCCAACAAAATTGAAGTGGTTATCGCGAATAACGACGCAATGGCGATGGGCGCGGTAGAAGCGCTGAAAGCGCACAATAAAACCAGCGTTCCGGTATTCGGCGTGGATGCGTTACCTGAAGCGCTGGCGCTGGTGAAATCCGGCGCGCTGGCAGGTACCGTGCTGAATGATGCCAACAACCAGGCGAAAGCCACCTTTGATCTGGCGAAAAACCTGGCCGATGGTAAAGGCGCGGCTGACGGCACCGACTGGAAAATCGAGAACAAAATTGTTCGCGTTCCGTACGTAGGTGTTGATAAAGACAATCTGGCTGAGTTTACCAACAAGTAATTCGTATATCGTTTTCTTTGGGCGCAATAACATTGCGCCCTTTATTAACGCACTCTGCGAGGCCAACAAGGTATAATTATGGTCAGCACTACTACTCCGTCGTCAGGCGAATACTTGTTGGAAATGAGCGGCATCAACAAGTCTTTTCCCGGCGTAAAGGCACTTGATAATGTTAATTTAAAAGTCCGCCCGCACTCGATTCACGCCTTAATGGGGGAGAATGGCGCAGGAAAATCAACATTATTAAAATGCCTTTTTGGGATCTATCAAAAAGATTCCGGTAGCATTTTATTTCAGGGGAAAGAGATCGATTTTCATTCTGCCAAAGAAGCTCTGGAGAATGGTATTTCGATGGTTCACCAGGAGCTAAACCTGGTGTTACAGCGCTCCGTCATGGATAACATGTGGTTAGGGCGTTACCCAACCAAAGGTATGTTTGTCGATCAGGATAAAATGTACCGGGATACCAAAGCGATATTTGATGAGCTGGATATTGATATCGATCCGCGTGCGCGTGTCGGGACATTATCCGTTTCACAAATGCAGATGATCGAAATTGCGAAGGCGTTTTCCTACAATGCCAAAATTGTGATCATGGATGAGCCGACCTCTTCATTAACGGAAAAAGAGGTTAACCATCTGTTCACTATTATTCGCAAACTGAAGGAGCGCGGCTGCGGTATTGTGTATATCTCGCATAAAATGGAAGAGATTTTCCAGCTGTGCGATGAAGTCACCGTCTTGCGCGACGGCCAGTGGATTGCGACGCAGCCGCTGGAAGGGCTGAATATGGACAAGATCATCGCCATGATGGTGGGTCGTTCCCTGAACCAGCGTTTCCCGGACAAGCAAAACAAGCCGGGAGAGGTCATTCTGGAAGTGCGTAACCTGACGTCTCTGCGCCAGCCGTCGATCCGCGACGTCTCTTTTGATCTGCATAAAGGGGAAATTCTCGGGATTGCGGGTCTGGTAGGGGCAAAGCGTACCGATATTGTTGAAACGCTTTTTGGTATCCGGGAAAAATCATCGGGTACGATTACGCTGCACGGCAAAAAGATTAATAACCACAACGCGAATGAAGCCATTAATCACGGTTTCGCGCTGGTAACGGAAGAACGTCGTTCAACTGGGATCTACGCGTATCTGGATATTGGTTTTAACTCTTTAATTTCCAACATCCGCAATTACAGAAATAAAGTCGGTTTACTGGATAATTCCCGCATGAAGAGCGATACCCAGTGGGTTATTGACTCAATGCGCGTGAAAACGCCAGGTCATCGCACGCAAATTGGCTCTCTTTCGGGGGGCAACCAGCAGAAGGTCATTATCGGCCGGTGGCTGTTAACGCAGCCAGAAATATTAATGCTGGATGAGCCAACGCGCGGTATTGATGTCGGCGCAAAATTTGAAATCTATCAACTGATTGCGGAACTGGCGAAAAAAGAGAAGGGGATTATTATCATTTCTTCCGAAATGCCGGAATTGTTAGGGATTACAGATCGTATTCTGGTAATGAGCAATGGCCTTGTTGCCGGGATTGTTGACACAAAAACAACAACGCAAAACGAAATTCTGCGTCTTGCGTCTTTGCACCTTTAAGATCAGGGGCTCCTCATGAGTGCGTTAAATAAGAAAAGTTTTCTTACTTATCTGAAAGAAGGCGGAATTTACGTTGTTCTTTTAGTCTTGCTGGCCATTATTATTTTCCAGGACCCTACATTTTTAAGTCTGCTGAACTTAAGTAACATTCTGACGCAGTCCTCCGTGCGTATTATCATCGCGCTGGGTGTGGCAGGGTTGATTGTCACCCAGGGGACTGACCTGTCTGCGGGGCGTCAGGTTGGCCTGGCGGCCGTGGTCGCCGCAACGCTGTTGCAGTCCGTGGAAAACGCCAATAAGGTCTTCCCGGAAATGGCCACCATGCCGATTCCGCTGGTGATCCTGATTGTCTGCGCAATTGGGGCCGTCATTGGTCTGCTTAACGGCATTATCATTGCGTACCTTAATGTGACGCCGTTCATCACGACCCTGGGCACGATGATTATCGTTTATGGCATCAACTCCCTGTATTACGACTTCGTCGGGGCGTCGCCGATTTCGGGGTTTGATAGCGGGTTCTCGACGTTTGCGCAGGGCTTTATTGCGCTGGGCAGTTTCCGGCTCTCCTACATTACCTTCTATGCGCTGATTGCGGTGGCGTTTGTCTGGATCCTGTGGAATAAAACCCGTTTCGGTAAGAACATTTTCGCTATCGGCGGCAACCCGGAAGCGGCAAAAGTGTCCGGCGTTAACGTGGGGCTGAACCTGCTGATGATCTATGCGTTGTCCGGTGTGTTCTACGCATTCGGCGGTTTGCTGGAAGCGGGGCGTATCGGTTCTGCGACCAACAACCTCGGCTTTATGTATGAGCTGGATGCGATTGCCGCCTGCGTGGTCGGCGGCGTGTCGTTTAGCGGCGGCGTCGGGACGGTATTCGGCGTTGTGACCGGTGTGATTATCTTTACCGTCATCAACTACGGTCTGACCTATATCGGCGTGAACCCTTACTGGCAGTACATCATTAAAGGCGGCATCATTATCTTCGCGGTGGCGCTGGACTCGCTGAAATACGCCCGTAAGAAGTAATTACCGGCATGAAAAAGCCCGAAGCAGGCAACTGTTTCGGGCTTTTTTGTTTCTGCGCGTTATCTAAAGAACATAAAATAAATGCCTGCGGCGAGCGTACAAACCGACATGCACAGATATAACCCGATGTAGCTCCAGTAAAGGAGAGGGGTTTCTGCACGGTAGGCGTATACGGGTTCGCGGGCGTTCCTGACGATTTTATCCACGGCGCCAGAGCGCCAGCCTTTGTAGGCTTCCCGTAAGCTAAACAGCATCACCATCAGGACGGCGATGACCACAAAGATCGTTTTCCCTTCCACGCTTATTTTCCTTGTTTCTTTTGCAGTTCCAGCAATTGCTCAGGCGTTACTGCCGGGTAGCCCTGGGCGTCATCCGGCACCTGATGCATTGTTGGAATGGGAACTAACGGGCCTAAGAAGCGAGGTTCCCGTTTGAAAATATAGAGGTCCGCCAGCGCGCCGAATCGGGCGCCAAATTCACGTACGCGTACCGTTAACATATCTTTTGGCGACGGCACCGCATAGCACTGAGCCTGAATTCCCATATGCAGCGCAATAAACAGCGCGCGTTCACAGTGGAAACGCTGGGTAATGATGATGAAGTCGTTGGTATCAAACACTTTGCGCGTGCGCACAATGGAGTCCAGCGTGCGAAAACCGGCATAATCGAGCACGATGTCGGCAGGATCAACGCCCCCGGCGATCAGATCCTTACGCATCGTCATCGGTTCGTTATAGCTTTGCAGCGCGTTATCGCCGCTGAGCAGCAGATAATTGACCTTGCCGCTGTTGTAGGCGTTTAACGCGCCCTGAATGCGGTAGCGGTAATACTGATTAATGACGCCGGTGCGATAGTATTTTGCGGTGCCTAATACCACTCCCACCTGGCGGTAGGGGAGATCCTGTAATTCGTCGTAAATATAGGGCGCGGTTTTCCAGCTCATCCATCTGTCGAGACCAAGCACAGTCAACAGCAGCAAGCCGATCAGGACTAACAGGCTGTAAAACACGCGCTTTAACATGCAGAGAACTCGATAAAGGGATGAAATTTCAATCAGGCTACTGTACCCGCTGTCGAAGCGCAAGAAACAGCAGTCTGATTGGGGGGATTTTAGACATTCTTGCCATTTGCATGTTGCCCGATGGCGCTGTGCTTATCGGGCCTACGCACATTGCGTGTTCCAGGGCTTAACCCAGCAGTACGCGGTCGATATTATTGCAGCCTAATGCTTTCAGCGTGGCGGCGGTGGCATCCCACTGGATTAACGGCGCGTCGGCTTTCTCCGCCAGAATTGCGCGCTGAATATCTGGATAGTCATACCCGTTCAGGTTCAGCAGATTCAGTGCGCCCTGCAAAGGCGGCAGCGTAGGGTTAAAGGCGGCGTTCTCGGCATAGCTGCCGGTGAAAATACGCCCGTCTTTGCATTCCAGCGCCACGCCGCTTGGGGAGTGGCTGTAAGGCATATGACATTTATTGGCGGCGGCAATCGCTGCCTGAGTCAGCGCGTCGCCCTCCAGCGCGAAACCGTGATCCTGCTCGTCCATCAGCAGCGTTTTGATCTCCAGGTCTTTCGGGCCGAAAGCGTCAGGCAGATAGTCGCGTAAGGTATGCGGTACGCGCCCCGGCAGGTGGATACGCAGATCCAGGCCGCTGTTCAGTTCGTTCATAAACTGACGGCAATGACCGCAAGGGGTGTAGTTAACCGTGATGGCGGCGAGCCCTTTTTCACCGCGCAGCCAGGCATGGCCGATCGCGCTTTGCTCGGCATGAACGGTTTGCTGCATCGTCGCGCCCAGGAACTCCATATTCCCACCGAAATACCAGGCTCCACTGATGCCGCGCGCGATAGCGCCAACGTTGAAGTGGGAAAGGTCGGTGCGTGCGCAGGCGGCAGCCAGCGGCAGGAGCGCGAAAGCCAGCGCGTCTTCGTCCAGCCCCGATTCACGCTTAAGCGTCGAGACCTGCTCCGCAGTCAGCATGGCGGGAAAATGCTCATCTGCCAGAATCGGCGCCAGCGCTGATTGCAGATTATCCGCAAGTTGGCCAAAAGCAGTTTGAAAACGTGGATGCATGGCGTTGCCTCATAACAATGTAATGGAATCGTAGTTTACGGAGCTGTTACGGCTTTATATGTGATCCAAATCTCATTGTGATTGCAACTTGTGAAACTTAAATTAAAAATGCGCGACGCATCGCAAATTTTAACCCGCTACCGCCAGAATAATCGGGAAGAGAAATGGCGCCAGCAGCGAGGTGATGATCCCGCAGATCACCAGCGCCAGCGAACTGAACGCCCCTTCCTGGTAATCCAGCTCGGCGCAGCGCGCAGTGCCCAGGGCGTGCGAGGCGGTTCCCATTGCCAGACCGCGTGCGGCTTTGGTACGGATACGCATGAGGTTGAGCAGGGTATGACCAAATACGGCACCCAGTATCCCGACGAAAATAACGCAGACGGCGCTAATGGCGGGAATGCCGCCGATGCTGCCGCCCACCGCCATTGCGATTGGGGTTGTGACCGATTTCGGTAATACCGATGCGGCGATTTCCGGCGTGGCGCCCATCAGTAAGGCGACAGTGGTTCCGGTCACCATGGCGACCACGCTGCCGACGAAGCAGATCGTGATGATGGATTTCCAGCGGGCGCGGATCTGGTGCAGTTGTTCATATAAAGGGTACGCCAGCGCCACGACGGCGGGTTGCAGCAGGTCGTTGAGCACCTCGCTGCCTTTGAAATAGTGATCGTAAGGAATGCCGGTCAGTATCAGAAACGGGATGATGACCACCATGGCAACCAGCAACGGGTTAAGCAACGGCATCTTAAAGCGCGCAGCCAGTTTGCGGGCGGCGAAAAAGACCGCCAGCGTCAGGGGTAACGACCACCAGATATACGACATCATTTTTTCGATCCTTTCTGCCCTAACACTTTTCGTTCACCGTGTACGATATGCGAACTCCAGCTCACGACCAGGAAAACAACCAGCGTACTGATCGCACAGGAGACCACCACCGGGCCAAACTGCGCGCGCAGCAAATCGAAGTACTGCATGACGCCGACGCCAATCGGCACAAACAGCAGCGCCATGTAACGGATCAGGACATAGCACCCCGGGTTTACCCACTTCGCTGGCAGAATTTGTAGCGCCAGTAAAACAAACAGAATCAACATGCCGATGATGCTGCCGGGAATCGTAATAGGAAGCAGCGATGCAATGAAAATACCCGCATACAAACAGGCATATATCAGTACAAATGCGCGTAAATACTGCCAGATGATATTCAGTGATTTACTCATGGTAAAAGCCCTTGATGAAACAGATTCATCATACAATTAAACTTTAAAACGTGCTACCGATCACATCATGAATTCTGAGCATAGTGGAAATAGACAACGGGAACATCGGGCAACGCCCCGTTGCCCGCGCTAAACCTGCGCCAGAAAATGCAGAAAACGACTCAACGCGAGAGAAGGGGTCTCGTTCTTGCGCCAGAACATGCCCACGCTGCCTTTCTGTTCTATTTTCGGCAGGTTTAAGATAGCCAACTGGCCCTGGCTGGCATAGCGTTGCGCCAGGCGTAGAGAAAGAATAGAGATCATATCGCTGCTTTGCAGCAAATTGGTGCTGACGTTCATCGAGGCGGATTCGATGGTGTTTTCCGGCAGCATCACGCCGTTGTCCACCAGGGCGTTATCAATGCTGATGCGAATTGGCGTACCGGTCGGCCAGACAATCCAGCGCCAGTGGGCGAGGTCGTTCCAGGAAAGCGTGGCGTGTGAGGCCAGAGGATGATGGGGGCGGGCGACAAAGCAGACCGGTTCGGTGTAGAGCACCTGATAGTTTAACGGCAGCTGGAGTGCCCGACCGCCCACGCGGCCTACCACCACGTCCAGCGACCCGGCGAGCAGATCGTGTAAAAGCGGGGTCATGACTTTCTCTTCAATATTCAGGTGCAGCGTCGGCATCTCATTGAGCAGGCAGAGGATCGCCTGCGACACGCAGTCTGTCGCGACCGGTGAACAGCCGATTTTCAGGCTTCCCACCAGCCCACCTTGCTTAAAGCGCGCGATCTCATACTGCGAACGTTCCATATCGTTGATGAGCCGCTGCGCATGCTGGAGCAACAGCTTGCCCCCTTCTGAAGGGCGTAATCCCTTGCTGTGGCGTTCAAAAAGCGTGATTCCGATCTCATCTTCAAGCTGTGACAGCCACTTCGACAGCGCGGGCTGGGTGATGTTCATCATTCGCGCAACGTGGGTCAGATTCCCTTGTTCCCCCAGCGCGACCAGCATTTGCAGGTGGTGCAGCTTCAATTTTTGCGCCCAATTCGCCATTTGATATAACCCCCAGGTTATGCCTCTGCCCGAAATGCCATTGTACATTTCATCGCCATGATTACAAACTTGCAACATACAAAAAACAAAAATGACATCTACCTTACCTGCACCGAGGCATTCACTATGACTCAACGACGTGATCTACAAGCACTGATTGACGCCGCCCCCGTCGGCAAAATGCAGTGGCGCGTTATCATCTGCTGCTTTCTGGTGGTAATGCTCGACGGCTTTGATACGGCCGCAATTGGCTTTATTGCGCCGGATATCCGTACGCACTGGCAATTGAGCGCCAGCGATCTGGCTCCGCTGTTCGGCGCGGGTCTGCTGGGGCTGACGGCAGGGGCGCTATTGTGCGGCCCGCTGTCAGACCGTTTTGGCCGTAAACGGGTGATTGAACTGTGCGTGGCGCTGTTTGGCGCCTTGAGCCTGCTTTCCGCCTTCTCGCCGGATTTGCAAACGCTGGTGGTACTGCGCTTTTTAACCGGGCTAGGGCTGGGCGGCGCGATGCCGAATACCATCACGATGACGTCGGAATATCTTCCCGCCCGCCGTCGCGGGGCGCTGGTGACGCTGATGTTCTGCGGGTTTACCCTTGGTTCGGCGATGGGCGGCATCGTCAGCGCGCAACTGGTGCCGCTGATTGGCTGGCACGGCATTCTGGTGCTCGGCGGCGTATTGCCCTTAATGCTGTTCTTCGCCTTGCTGTTTGTTCTGCCCGAGTCGCCACGCTGGCAGGTGCGTCGTCAGCGCCCGCAGGCGGCGATTGCCAGAACGGTTAGCGCCATCACCGGTGAACGCTACGACAATACGCATTTCTATCTTCATGAGGCCGCCGCCATTTCAAAAGGCAGTATCCGCCAGCTTTTTGTCGGGCGTCAGCTTCCCATTACCCTGATGTTATGGGTCGTGTTCTTCATGAGCCTGCTCATTATCTACCTGCTCTCCAGCTGGATGCCGACGCTCCTGAATCACCGGGGAATCGATTTGCAGCATGCCTCCTGGGTCACTGCCGCATTCCAGGTCGGCGGTACGCTCGGCGCGCTGTTACTCGGCGTACTGATGGACAAACACAATCCGTTCCGGGTGCTGGCCGTGAGCTACGCGCTGGGCGCGGTCTGCATCGTGATGATTGGCCTGAGCGAAAACGGACTGTGGCTGATGGCGCTGGCGATTTTTGGTACGGGCATTGGCATCAGCGGATCGCAGGTGGGGTTGAATGCCTTAACTGCGACGCTGTACCCGACTCAAAGCCGTGCAACCGGCGTGAGCTGGTCTAATGCCGTCGGGCGCTGCGGCGCCATTGTCGGTTCGCTCTCCGGCGGCATGATGATGGCGATGAATTTCTCTTTCGATACGCTGTTTTTCGTCATCGCGATTCCGGCAGCCATTAGCGCGGTGATGCTCGCCATGTTGACGGCGGTTGTCCGCCACTCTGCCTCTGAACCTGACGTGCTGCCCCGGGCAGGCGTCGTGAACGAATAAGGAGAACCTCCATGTCTGAAGTGAATCAGGATGTTAAACACAACCGTCAGCAGTTTTATCAGCACATTTCCGGGCAAAACCTGACGCCGCTCTGGGAGTCGCTGCACCACCTGGTGCCGCAAACGCCGAACGCCAATTGCGCGCCTGCGTACTGGAACTATCAGGAGATCCGCCCGCTGTTGCTGGAAAGCGGCAACCTGATTGGCGCGAAAGAGGCTGTCCGCCGGGTGCTGGTGCTGGAAAACCCGGCGCTGCGCGGACAGTCGTCAATTACCGCGACGCTGTACGCAGGGCTGCAATTGATTTTACCGGGCGAGGTGGCGCCGAGTCATCGCCACAACCAGTCAGCGCTGCGTTTTATTGTGGAAGGGCAAGGCGCGTTCACCGCCGTTGACGGCGAGCGGACGCAGATGCACCCGGGCGACTTTATTCTGACGCCGCAGTGGCGCTGGCACGATCACGGCAACCCTGGCGACGAGCCGGTGGTATGGCTGGACGGTCTGGATCTGCCGCTGGTGAATATGCTGGGCTGCGGGTTTGCGGAAGATTACCCGGAAGAACAGCAGCCGGTGACGCGCAAAGAAGGTGATTACCTGCCGCGCTACGCCGCCAACATGCTGCCGCTACGCCACCAGGTCGGCAATTCCTCGCCGATTTTCAACTACCGCTACGACCGTAGCCGTGAAGCGCTGCATGACCTGACCCGGATGGGGGAACCTGACGAGTGGGATGGCTACAAGATGCGCTATGTCAACCCGGTCACCGGGGGCTATCCGATGCCTTCGATGGGCGCGTTTTTGCAACTGGTGCCGAAAGGGTTTGCGTCGCGCGTGGCGCGCACGACCGACAGCACCATTTATCACGTTGTGGAAGGTTCCGGGCAGGTCACCATTGGCAATGAGACGTTCCACTTCACGGCGAAAGATATCTTTGTGGTGCCGACATGGCACGGGGTGTCGTTCCAGACCACGGAAGATACCGTTTTATTCAGTTTTTCGGACAAACCGGTTCAGGAAGCCCTCGGCTTGTTCCGCGAAGCGCGTGATTAAATTGGGAGAGAAAAAATGAGCAAATATGTATTCGAACCTCAGGCGCCAGTCGCGGTGCCGGTTGTTGGCAGCGATGAGCAATTCCCGGTTCGCCGCGTCTACTGCGTTGGCCGTAACTACGCCGCCCATGCCCGTGAGATGGGATTCGATCCCGATCGTGAGCCGCCGTTCTTCTTCTGCAAACCGGCCGATGCGGTCGTACCGGTTGCGGCTGGCGAAACGCTGGCGCTGGCCTATCCGTCGCAGACCGATAACTATCACTATGAAATTGAACTGGTGGTGGCGATAGGCAAGCAGGGCAGCGATATTCCGCTTGAGCAGGCGCATGAGTATGTCTGGGGCTATGCCACCGGGCTGGATATGACCCGCCGCGACCGCCAGATGGAAATGCGTCAGATGGGGCGCCCGTGGGAAATCGGCAAAGCGTTTGATTTGTCCGCGCCGATTGCGCCGCTGCATAAAGCGACCGATGTGGCAGACGTCAACAACGCGCCGATTTGGTTACAGGTAAACGGGGAAGATCATCAGCGCAGCGATATTCGCCATCTGATCTGGTCCGTCAATGAAACCATCAGCTACCTGTCCGGCTTTTTTGAACTGCAACCGGGCGACCTGATTTTCACCGGCACGCCGGAAGGGGTTGGGGCAGTGGTGAAAGGGGATGTGATTACCGGCAATGTGGAAGGGTTAACGCCGATCGCCGTGAAGATTGTCTGAGGTGAATGATGAAGCTGTACAGTTTTTTTAATAGCTCGGCGTCTTATCGCGTGCGTATCGCGCTGGCATTAAAAGGCATCGATTATGAGACGGTGGGCGTCAACATTCGTATCGGCCAGCAGAATGCGCTGAGCTACCGACGGATGAACCCGATCGGGCTGGTGCCGACGCTGGTGACTGATGACGGTGAATCTCTCGGGCAATCGCTGGCAATCATCGACTGGCTGGATCGCCACTTCCCGAAGACGCCGTTGCTGCCGCAGGTCGATCCGGCGCGCAGCCAGGCGCTGGAAATTGTCTATGCCATTGCCTGTGATATTCACCCGGTGAACAACCTGCGCGTACTGCGCTACCTGACTGACGAGCTGAAGATCGGCGAAGAAGACAAGAAACGCTGGTACGCCCACTGGGTGCAACAAGGGCTTAGCGCGGTGGAACAGCTGTTGCGCCAGGGGCAGTCCGGGCAGTTTTGCGTGGGGGATGCGCCCACGCTGGCGGATTGCTGCCTGATTCCACAATGGGCCAATGCGCTGCGAATGGGATGCGACCTGAGCGGTTATCCGCGCTGCAAGGCGGTTTATGACGCCTGCACCCGGCTTCCGGCCTTTATCGCCGCTGCCCCCGAAAATCAACAAGACAAAATTTCAGCCTGATAAGGAGAACGACAATGGCTAAAGTGACAAGCGCAATTATCGTGGGTGGCGGTATTGGCGGCGCAGCGACCGCGCTGTCGCTGGCGCGCCAGGGCATTAAAGTGATGCTGCTGGAAAAGGCTCATGAAATTGGTGAGATTGGGGCGGGGATTCAGCTCGGGCCGAATGCGTTTTCCGCGCTGGACAGCCTCGGCGTTGGCGAAGTGGCTCGCCAGCGCGCGGTCTTTACCGATCATATTACGATGATGGACGCCGTGAATGCCGAAGAGGTCGTGCGCATTGAAACCGGCCAGGCCTTTCGCGACCATTTTGGCGGCCCGTATGCCGTGATTCACCGGGTGGATATTCATGCCACCGTCTGGGAAGCGGCGCTGACCCATCCGGGCGTGGAGTACCGGACTTCAACGAATATTGTCGATATCCGCCAGACGCCGGATGATGTAACGGTGTTTGACGAGCAGGGGAATAGCTGGACGGCAGATATTCTGCTGGGCTGCGATGGTGTGAAATCGGTCGTGCGCCAGAGTCTACTTGGCGATACGCCGCGCGTGACCGGGCATGTGGTGTACCGGGCCGTGGTGGAGTGCGACGACATGCCGGAAGATTTGCGCATCAACGCGCCGGTACTGTGGGCCGGGCCGCACTGCCATCTGGTGCATTATCCGTTGCGCGGCGGGAAACAGTACAATCTGGTGGTGACGTTCCATAGCCGTCAGCAGGAGGAGTGGGGCGTGAAAGACGGAAGCAAAGAAGAGGTGCTCTCTTATTTTGCCGGGATTCACCCGCGTCCGCGTCAAATGCTCGACAAACCCACCTCCTGGCGCCGTTGGGCGACCGCTGACCGGGAACCGGTAGAGAAATGGGGAACCGACCGCATCACGCTGGTGGGCGACGCCGCGCACCCGGTTGCGCAATATATGGCGCAGGGCGCCTGCATGGCGCTGGAAGATGCCGTTACGCTGGGTAAAGCGCTGGAGCGTTGTCATGGCGATGCGCAGCAGGCCTTTGCGTTGTATGAGTCGGTGCGTATTCCCCGCACGGCGCGAATTGTCTGGTCAACCCGCGAGATGGGGCGCGTCTACCATGCCGCAGGCGTGGAGCGACAGGTGCGTAATCTGCTGTGGAAAGGCAAATCCCAGCAGGAGTTTTATCGCGGCATTGAGTGGCTGTATGGCTGGAAGGAAGATAACTGCCTTGAGCCGCGCTGAGAGACTTTAAACCGCACCACAGAGGCGCTACCATAGCGCCTCTTTTTTTGCAGGTAACGAAATGCTATGCGTGTTTTACTGGCGCCGATGGAAGGCGTGCTCGACTCTCTGGTGCGCGAGCTACTGACCGAGGTTAATGATTACGATCTGTGCATCACGGAGTTTTTGCGCGTGGTGGATCAGCTTCTGCCGGTAAAAGTGTTTCATCGCATCTGCCCGGAACTGCACAATGCCAGCCGCACGGCGTCCGGCACAGTCGTGCGTATTCAACTGCTGGGGCAATACCCGCAGTGGCTGGCGGAAAACGCCGCCCGCGCGGTGGAGCTGGGCTCATACGGCGTGGATTTAAACTGCGGCTGTCCGTCTAAAATGGTGAACGGCAGCGGAGGCGGGGCGACGTTGCTCAAAGATCCTGAGCTTATCTATCAGGGGGCAAAAGCGATGCGCGAAGCCGTGCCTGCGCATTTACCGGTCACGGTGAAGGTGCGTCTGGGCTGGGACAGCGGCGAAAGAAAATTTGAAATTGCCGATGCCGTCCAGCAGGCAGGGGCGACAGAGCTTGTCGTGCATGGGCGCACCAAAGAGCAGGGTTATAAAGCCGAACATATTGACTGGCAGGCGATTGGCGAGATCCGCCAGCGACTCACTATTCCGGTTATCGCCAATGGTGAAATCTGGGACTGGCAGAGCGCGCAAGAGTGTGTGGCGGTCAGCGGCTGCGACGCGGTGATGATGGGACGTGGAGCGTTAAATATCCCGAATCTCAGCCGCGTGGTGAAATATAACGAACCGCGTATGCCCTGGCCGGAAGTGGTTTTACTGCTGCAAAAATACACCCGGCTGGAAAAGCAGGGGGATACCGGGCTGTATCATGTCGCGCGTATTAAGCAGTGGCTGGGGTATTTGCGTAAGGAATATACGGAAGCCACCGCGCTATTTCAGGAAATCCGAGCGCTTAATAATTCCCCTGATATTGCTCGCGCCATTCAGTCCATTGATATTTAAATCGCCTTATCTGGCCGCGTGCCTGATGGCGCTTCGCTTATCAGGCCTACACAGTCTGTGTAGGCCGGATAAGACGGTACGTCGCCATCCGGCAGCGGTCAGCGGTTCGACAGGGAATTACGCAAAGGGTAAATATCATTTCATGAAATGCTTTAACCATAATCATCTGTTTCAATTATAATTTTCTAATTATATTTTTCCTTTTCCAAAGATGTATTGCCACGCGTAACTAAAAAACAGGACGCAACACCACGTAATCTCTGCGCACCTTTTCTTACCAGAACGTCTCCATGAACCGCGATTCTCTCCTGGCCACAACGGTGTGCCTGTCTCTTTTTACGCTGCTGGCGGGTTGCGCGCCGATGCACGATACCCGCCAGTCGCTGACGCGACAAACGCCTGCTGCACAGGTTGATTCACCATTACCGACGGCAATAAAAAACGGTTGGCCGGACAGCCAGTGGTGGAAGGCGTACCACGATCCCCAGCTTGATGCCTTAATTGACAACGCATTACAGCATTCTCCTGATATGCAGGTGGCTGAACAGCGTATACAACTCGCCGAGGCGCAGGCGAAGGCGGTTGAAGCGCAGGATGGCCCCCGGCTGGATTTCTCTGCGGATGTTGAGCGCCAGAAAATGTCTGCGGAAGGGTTGATGGGGCCGTTTGCCATCACCGATCCGGCGGCGGGAACCACCGGGCCGTGGTACACCAACGGGACGTTCGGCTTAACCGCCGGTTGGGATCTGGATCTCTGGGGCAAGAATCGGGCTGAAGTCAGCGCGAGAATCGGCGTAGTGAAAGCGCGTGAAGCGGAACAGGCGCAAACCCGGCAACTGCTGGCAAGCGGCGTCGCGCGTTTATACTGGGAATGGCAGACGCAGGTGGCGCTTAAAGCGGTGCTGACGCAAATCGAACATGAACAGCAAAACGTCATTACGGTTGATCGCCAGCTGTATCAAAACGGTATTACCTCCTCGGTCGAAGGGGGGGAAACCGATATTGATGCCGGTAAAACGCAGCAGCAGCTAAATGATGTGGCCGGTAAAATGAAGATTATTGAGGCGCGTCTGAGTGCGCTGACCAATGCGCAATCGGCCTCGCTGACCCTGCATACGGTTGCTCTGCCAGTGACTGAAAGCCAGTTGCCCGCTCAGTTGAGCTATGAACTTCTGGCTCGCCGACCCGATTTACAGGCGGCGCACTGGTACATTGAGTCCTCTTTAGGCAGCGTTGACGCCGCAAAAGCAGCGTTTTATCCCGATATCAACCTGATGGCGTTTTTGCAACAGGACGCCCTGCACCTGAGCGATCTGTTTCGCCATTCCGCACAGCAGATGGGCGTCACCGCCGGGCTGACGCTGCCGATCTTTGACAGCGGCAGGCTGAACGCCAGTCTTGATATCGCGAAAGCGCAAAATAATCTCTCTGTCGCGAATTACAACAAAGCGGTGGTGGATGCGGTGAATGATGTGGCGCGCGCCGCCAGTCAGGTTGAAACGATGGCTGAAAAAAATCAGCACCAACGGCAGATTGAGCATGACGCACAGCGGGTGGTTGGTCTGGCACAGGCGCGGTTTAATGCCGGAATTATTGCGGGCTCCCGCGTCAGCCAGGCGAAGATCCCGGCGCTGCGGGAACATTGCAACGGCCTGATTTTGCAAGGGCAATGGCTGGATGCGTCCATCCAGCTCACCAGCGCGCTGGGCGGCGGTTATCATCTTTGAGCGTCGTGCCGGATGGCGCTTTAATGCAGGCCAAATAAGGCGTTCACGCCGCCATCCGGCGTGAAGCGCTACGGCGCATCAGGCTTATTGCGCCGTTTTAACCACCAGCGAGCGCCAAAAACCAGCCCAACCACCAGCGCCAGCCAAATCACATGCTTTATATGCTGGTCGAAACTGTGCAGCCACGGCGCGATCACCTCGCCGCCAATATAGCCCAGGGTGGTAAACAGCAAAGCCCAGATCATCGCTCCCAGAATATTCAGCGGCAGAAAGATTTTAGGCGGCAGATGGCTGGCGCCAATCAATAGCGGCCCAATAATGCGAAAGCCGTACATAAATCGGGAACCGATCACAAACAGGTACGGGCGGCGCTGGATCATTTTCTGCGCCAGATGAATTTTGGCGCGATGTCGGGAAAAGCGCCGCAAAATTTTGCCGCCATAGCGACGACCCAACAAATAGAGCACCTGATCGCCAATCATGCCGCCGAGTGCGACAGAGAGCACCACCAGAGGGAATTTAAGCAATCCCTGATGGGCTGCCACGCCGCCTAACAGGGTGATGGTCTCGCCTTCCGCCATACTGCCAATAATCAGCGCGGCGTAACCGTAATGCGTGATAAGACTGTTGATATCCATACGTGAAAACGACCTCCCGCCTTTAGCATACACCCTATCAATGTTTATGGCCGGAAAAGGCGCGACGTTAGCGCATCGGTTTTTATGCGCTGTACATAAAATAATCGAAAGCTGAATTATACTTGAAGTGTTGAGATCCAGAGCTGACAAGCAGGGGGGCGGTATGAACCATGTCTGGGGGCTATTTTCCCATCCCGATCGTGAAATGCGCGTGATCAAAAGCGAAAACGAAACGGTGTCGCATCACTATACTCACCATGTGCTGCTGATGGCGGCGATCCCGGTGATTTGCGCCTTTATCGGCACCACGCAAATTGGCTGGAATTTTGGTGATGGCAATGTGCTGCGCTTGTCTCTGTTTACGGGGCTGGCGTTCGCGGTTCTGTTTTACGGCATGATGCTGGCTGGGGTTGCCGTGATGGGGCGGGTCATCTGGTGGATGGCGCGCAACTACCCGCAACGGCCTTCCCTGGGACACTGTATGGTCTTTGCCGGGTATGTTGCAACGCCGCTGTTTTTAAGTGGTCTGGTGGCGCTTTATCCGCTGGTGTGGCTCTGTGCGTTAGTCGGTACTGTCGCACTGTTTTATACCGGCTATCTGCTGTATCTCGGCATCCCGACATTCCTGAATATCAGTAAAGAGGAAGGTCTGAGCTTTTCCAGTTCGACGCTGGCTATCGGCGTGCTGGTACTGGAAGTGCTGCTGGCGATGACGGTGATCCTGTGGGGATATGGATACCGGTTATTCTGAGATATGAAAAGAATTCGGGTCGCAGGAGGGCGATAAATGGACAATAGCAGCGCGCCTGCGCCCCGAAACAGGGAAGAGACGGGTGTAAAAGCCAGCATGCAGCATTTCGTGACGATTCTCTTATGGCGACAACGCTGTCGGGTCGCTATGATGCCGGAGCTAGCTTGAGTAAAATCCTGGCTCAGGCGGTGTACGTTCTACGTGCGTGAATCATTATCAGAAATCTCATCATGCTGAAATTCCGAGTTTCATTATTTAGCCTTGCCCTGATGCTGGCTGTCCCTTTTGCGCCACACGCTGTGGCGAAAACCGCGGCTGCCGCCGTAGCGTCTCAACCGGAAATTGCTTCTGGAAGCGCGATGATTGTTGATCTGAACACCAACAAAGTGATCTATTCGAACCACCCGGATCTTGTGCGTCCGATTGCGTCGATCACCAAATTAATGACGGCGATGGTGGTGCTTGATGCGCGACTGCCGCTGGATGAAAAACTGAAAGTCGATATCAGCCAGACGCCGGAAATGAAAGGCGTTTACTCACGCGTGCGTCTGAACAGTGAAATCAGCCGTAAAAATATGTTGCTGCTGGCGCTGATGTCTTCGGAAAACCGGGCGGCGGCAAGCCTGGCGCATCATTATCCGGGGGGCTATAACGCTTTTATTAAAGCGATGAATGCTAAAGCCAAAGCGTTGGGCATGACCCACACCCGTTTTGTGGAGCCGACGGGACTGTCGATTCATAACGTATCGACCGCCCGTGACCTGACGAAACTGTTGATTGCCAGCAAGCAGTACCCGCTGATTGGTCAGTTAAGCACCACGCGTGAGGATATGGCGACCTTTGCAAACCCGGCGTACACCTTGCCGTTTCGCAATACGAATCACCTGGTGTACCGCGATAACTGGAATATTCAGTTGACCAAGACCGGGTTTACCAACGCTGCCGGTCATTGCCTGGTGATGCGCACGATGATCAACAACAAACCGGTGGCGTTAGTGGTGATGGATGCCTTTGGCAAATATACCCATTTTGCCGATGCCAGCCGTTTACGCACCTGGATTGAAACCGGCAAAGCGATGCCCGTTCCGGCCGCCGCGTTGAGTTACAAAAAGCAGAAAGCCGCGCAGATGGCCGCAGCAGGCGAGCAGACCGCGCAAAACGATTGAATTTTTTGATATATGCCTTATCCGGCCTACAGTTTGTAGGCCGGATAAGGCGCTTGCGCCGCCATCCGGCACGATATTTAAAACAGCTCCATCGCTGTAAATACGAGAAATCAATGCGTCTCGTCGGACGCCGCTTCTTTCCAGAATTTCAGCTTACTTGTTTTACCAATACCCGGATTCATGCTGTTGGTGGGGTCATTTTCACGATAAAAACGCGCCAGCGTCTCCGGCGCTTTGTACAAATGCCCAACGTTATGCTCTGCCGGATATTGCGCGCCGCGCTGGCGCAGCAGTTCCAGCATTTGCTCTTTCAGCGCATGGGCATCGACGCCTTTCTTCACGATGTAATCCTGATGGAAGACATAGCACATGAAATGACCGTAATAGAGTTTATGCACCAGCTGGCTGTCAATTTCCGGCGGCAGATGCTCATACCATTCGGTGTCGTTACGCCGTAAGGCGATATCCAGTGCGAGAATATCCTCCACCTCATCGGCATGCACCGCCTGATAACGGATTGCCGCGCCTGCCGCGGCAAAACGGTGCAGGAACGCTTTGCTGCCTTCCTCCGGGGTACAGGCAAAGAAATCGCCCTCGGCGGTTTTGAAAAACTCGGTCAGCCAGCTTTGCGCTTCCGCCACTCCGTCTCCCGCCATTTTTAACAGCAGATGATGTTCATATTTGTCGCGCCAGCTTTTCATGCGCGGCGGCAGATGGTTAGGGAATAAATGGCCGAACTTCTGCATCGCGCGGTCGGTGAAATGCGGGCGGAAGATTTTTACCTTTTCCAGCATCGCGTCGGTACGGCCTTTGAGCGTAAAGAAGAACGGCATTTTGTCGGTGCCGAGCTTGTCGATCATCAGGAACGTATCTTTGCCATATTTCTCCGCGATGTCGTAAATATCGCGGTGCATATATTCACCGGCAACCGGCAGGTTGTCGAACTTCGCCAGGATATGACGACGAATCTCGGTCAGCACGTCGGGCTGATTGGTGCCGATGTAAAAGACCTGCTGGTTTTTTTCCGCCTCGAAAGTGTCCAGCCGCACGGCGAACACCGCCAGCTTACCCGCGCAGCCGGAGGATTCGAACAGGCGATCCGGGTCAGCGTTATAGCGGGCAGGGGTATCGGCCTCAATGTCCCTGACGCGAGTCACGTAATCGTAATCGTGGGCGTGGCGGCCATCGTGGCGCACATCTTCATCTTTGATGCGTTCATCATCGAGTGTGCTGAGGATCTGTTCCGGGGTCTGGCCCAGTTCGATGCCCAGGTGGTTCACCAGCTGTAATTTACCCTGTTCATCAATGCGCGCAAACAGCGACATTTCGGTATACGCCGGGCCACGTTGTACCAGCGACCCGCCGGAGTTATTGCAGATGCCGCCAATAACTGACGCACCGATACAGGAGGAACCGATAACCGAGTGCGGTTCGCGACCAAAAGGTTTAAGCGCTTTTTCCAGTGAGTACAGCGTGGTGCCAGGGTATGCCAGCACCTGTTCGCCTTTACTGAGGACGTGCAGCTTGTCGAGGCGTAGCGTGCTGATGATGACAATTTCGCGATCGTAATCGTTGCCGTTCGGCGTGGAACCTTCAGTCAGGCCGGTATTGGCGGCCTGCATCAGAATGATTTTATCGGCGTTTACGCAGGCGTTCAGTACGCGCCACAATTCCAGCAGCGAGCCGGGGAAGACCACGGCCAGCGCTTCGCCCTGACCGGAACGGAACCCCTTGCGGTAGCGGGCGGTTTTTGCAGGATCGGTGAGCAGGTGCGAATGACCCACCAGACGGGTGAGCTCATTAAGAAAGGCTTTATTATCTGTCGTTGTAATGGAAGACATTCTCCACTCCTTGTGGTGGGACAAACTATCGGAACTAAGCATAGCGCTTTGTATGACAATACGCTTTCTCATGCAACTTGTCTCGGTGCTGGCTTAGCGTATTCCTGATCCTCCTCCCTGCGCAGGGGACGTTAAAAAAATCAGAGAATAACCTTAGCTTTCTTCTCCTCTCCCGATTAGGCTTATGGCAAACTGCGGTTTTTGTTATATTTTTGCTGCCACGTCGGGCTAAAGAAAAAGAGAGAATCAAGATGAAATGGCTATGTTCTGTAGGTGTTGCGGTAAGCCTTGCGTTGCAGCCAGCGCTGGCGGAAGCGTTGTCTGGCAACCATCCGCTGACGCCTGAAGCTCGGGATGCGTTTGTCACTGAATTGCTCACGAAAATGACCGTTGATGAGAAAATCGGTCAGCTGCGTTTGATAAGCGTTGGGCCCGACAACCCGAAAGAAGCCATCCGGGAGATGATCAAAAACGGGCAGGTCGGGGCGATTTTTAACACCGTCACCCGCCAGGATATCCGAAAAATGCAGGATCAGGTGATGGAACTGAGCCGCCTGAAAATCCCTCTCTTTTTCGCCTATGACGTGCTGCACGGGCAGCGTACCGTTTTCCCTATCAGCCTCGGCCTGGCCTCCTCGTTTAATCTGGAGGCGGTAAAAACCGTGGGTCGCGTCTCGGCGTATGAGGCGGCTGACGATGGCCTGAACATGACCTGGGCGCCGATGGTGGATGTGTCCCGCGATCCGCGCTGGGGACGCGCGTCGGAAGGCTTTGGTGAAGATACGTATCTGACGGCGATTATGGGCAAAACGATGGTCGAGGCGATGCAGGGCAAAAGCCCGGCGGATCGCTATTCGGTGATGACCAGCGTGAAACATTTCGCCGCCTATGGCGCGGTTGAGGGCGGGAAGGAATACAACACCGTCGATATGAGCCCGCAGCGCCTGTTCAACGACTATATGCCGCCGTATAAAGCCGGGCTGGACGCGGGCAGCGGCGCGGTGATGGTGGCGCTCAACTCACTGAACGGCACGCCTGCGACGTCAGATTCATGGCTGTTGAAAGAGGTGCTGCGCGACGAGTGGGGCTTTAAAGGCATCACCGTTTCCGATCACGGCGCGATCAAAGAGCTGATTAAACACGGCACGGCATCCGACCCGGAAGACGCGGTGCGCGTGGCGCTCAAGTCCGGCATCAACATGAGTATGAGCGATGAGTATTACAGCAAATACCTGCCGGGGCTGGTCAAATCAGGCAAAGTAACGATGGCGGAACTGGACGATGCCGCGCGCCATGTGCTGAACGTGAAATATGACATGGGGTTGTTTAACGATCCGTACAGCCACCTGGGCGCAAAAGAGTCCGATCCGCAGGACACGAACGCCGAGAGCCGCCTGCATCGCAAAGACGCGCGCGACGTTGCGCGCGAAAGTCTGGTGCTGCTGAAGAACCGTCTGGAAACGCTGCCGTTGAATAAATCCGGCACCATTGCGGTGGTGGGGCCGCTGGCCGACAGTCAGCGTGATGTGATGGGAAGCTGGTCTGCCGCTGGCGTCGCCAGCCAGTCCGTTACGGTGCTGACGGGGATTAAAAACGCGCTGGGCGACAAAGGCAAAGTGATATACGCCAAAGGGGCGAATGTCACTAATGACAAAGGCATTGTTGATTTCCTCAATCAGTATGAGGAGGCGGTGAAAGTAGACCCTCGTTCGCCAGAAGCGATGATTGACGAGGCCGTTAATGCCGCGAAACAGTCCGATGTGGTTGTGGCCGTTGTCGGGGAAGCGCAGGGTATGGCGCATGAGGCTTCCAGCCGCACCGACATTCAGATCCCGCAAAGCCAGCGCGATCTGATCGCGGCGTTGAAGGCGACGGGTAAACCGTTGGTGCTGGTGCTGATGAACGGTCGTCCGCTGGCGCTGGTGAAAGAAGATCAGCAGGCTGACGCCATTCTGGAAACCTGGTTTGCCGGTACGGAAGGCGGTAACGCCATTGCTGACGTTCTGTTCGGCGACTATAACCCGTCGGGTAAACTGCCGATGTCCTTCCCGCGCTCTGTCGGGCAGATCCCGGTTTACTACAGCCATCTCAACACCGGTCGTCCGTATAACGCCGACAAGCCGAACAAGTACACCTCCCGCTACTTTGACGAGGCGAATGGCCCGCTGTATCCGTTTGGTTATGGTCTGAGCTACACCACGTTTACCGTTTCCGATGTGACGCTCTCTGCGCCCACCATGAAGCGCGATGGCGCGGTAACGGCCAGCGTGCGGGTGACGAATACCGGCAAGCGCGAGGGGGCGACGGTAATCCAGATGTATTTGCAGGATGTCACGGCATCGATGAGTCGTCCGGTAAAACAGCTGAAAGGCTTTGAGAAGGTAACGCTGAAACCGGGAGAAACGCAGACCGTTAGCTTCCCGATTGATATTGAGGCGCTGAAATTCTGGAACCAGCGCATGAAGTATGACGCGGAGCCCGGCAAGTTTAACGTCTTTATTGGCGTTGATTCCGCCCGTGTGAAGCAGGGCGAGTTTGAACTGCTGTAGCCACGCGCCATGCCTGTCAGCTCCGTAGGCCGGATAAGACGCGTTAGCGTCGCTATCCGGCACCGGTGCGCCTGATTGCCGGATGGCGCTTGCGCTTATCCGGCCTGCGAATTGCCCCTGCCTTTTGTCGCTCTGCTATTTTTCAACTATGCTTTTTCCTCAAGTCTCTGAAAAGGGATGTAAAAGAATGAGGAAAGCAGCATGACAATTTCAAAAACAGGGGCGGGGGCGCTGCTGCTGTTAGCGGCGGTCAGTCTGCCGTTGCAGGCCGCATCACCCGTAACGGTCGGATCAAAAATCGATACGGAAGGCGCCTTGCTTGGCAACCTGATTTTACAGGTGCTGGAAAGCCACGGCGTTAAAACGGTGAATAAAGTGCAACTGGGTACAACCCCGGTAGTACGCGGCGCGATTACCTCCGGCGAGCTGGATATTTACCCGGAATATACCGGAAACGGCGCATTCTTCTTTAAAGACGAAAACGATCCGGCATGGAAAAATGCACAGGCGGGGTTTGAAAAAGTCAAAAAACTGGATGCTGAGCAGAACAAGCTGGTCTGGTTAACGCCAGCGCCTGCAAACAATACCTGGACGATTGCGGTGCGCCAGGATGTTGCGGAAAATAATAAACTGGTTTCGCTTGCGGATCTCGGACGCTATCTGAAAGAGGGCGGAACGTTCAAGCTGGCCGCCTCTGCCGAGTTTATTGAACGCGCCGATGCGCTGCCTGCCTTTGAAAAAGCCTACGATTTTAAACTGAATCAGAACCAGTTGCTGTCGCTGGCTGGCGGCGATACGGCGGTGACCATTAAAGCGGCCGCTCAGCAAACGTCCGGCGTAAACGCGGCAATGGCCTATGGCACCGATGGCCCGGTCGCGGCGCTGGGGCTGCAAACACTGAGCGATCCGCAAGGCGTCCAGCCTATCTATGCGCCTGCTCCGGTGGTTCGTGAGTCGGTGCTAAAAGAATATCCGCAGATGGCGGAATGGTTGCAGCCGGTCTTTGC
The DNA here is from genome assembly GCF_005406305.1 of Citrobacter sp. TBCP-5362. NCBI lineage: Bacteria > Pseudomonadati > Pseudomonadota > Gammaproteobacteria > Enterobacterales > Enterobacteriaceae > Citrobacter > Citrobacter sp. TBCP-5362. The sequence goes on from NZ_CP040234.1 coordinate 1,603,497, forward strand.
CAGCCTGGATGAAAAAACGTTGCAACAGTTGAATGCCAGTATCGCCGTTGAAGGGCTGGATGCGAAAAAAGTCGCGGCAGATTACCTGAAGCAAAAAGGCTGGGTGAAGTAACACATTTTGTATCAGGTCAGTAAGGTGTCAAAAGTCAGTCTTAACCGTGTGTTGCTGCTGTTGGTGATCCTGACGGGGGTTGCCGCCGCGCTGCCTTTCGTCAATTACGCCCCCAATCGCCTGGTGTCAGGGGCGGGGCGTCAGATCTGGGATATCTGGCCGGGTTCGGTTTCTCTGCTGGCGGGCGCCGGGTGTGCATTGCTGGTGTTGTGCTTTGTCCCTGGAAAAAAGGGCAGCGTGCTGACGCTTGTGCTGGCGCAGGCGCTGGTGATCGCTATGCTCTGGAGCGTGGGGAAAGCGGCAACGCATCTGGCGCAGGCCGGCAGCCCGCTGGCGCGCACCAGCCTGGGGAGCGGCCTGTGGCTGGGTCTTGGGCTTACCCTGCTGGCCTGTAGCGATGCCATTCGCCGTATCACCACCCAACCGCTCTGGCGCTGGCTTCTGCATGCGCAAATTGCGCTCTTACCGCTGGCGCTGCTGCTCACCGGCTCATTCAACGATCTCTCTTTACTCAAAGAGTACGCGAACCGGCAGGATATTTTTGATAATGCGCTGGTTCAGCACCTGACGCTGCTGGCGGGAACCGTGTTGCCCGCGTTGCTGATTGGCGTACCGCTGGGCATCTGGTGCTCGTTTGCAACGGCGCGGCAGGGGCCGGTCTTTGCCGTTCTGAATGTTATCCAGACCATCCCTTCCGTTGCGCTGTTTGGCCTGCTGATTGCCCCGCTTGCCGGGCTGGTGAAGGCGTGGCCCTGGCTGGGAACGCTTGGCGTGGCGGGAACCGGGTTAACACCCGCCCTGATTGCGCTGGTGCTCTATGCGTTACTGCCGCTGGTGCGCGGCGTGGTTGCCGGGCTTAACCAGGTGCCGCGAGACGTGCTGGAAAGCGCGCGGGCGATGGGGATGAGCGCTTCTCAACGCTTTATCCATGTACAACTGCCGCTGGCGTTGCCGGTTTTTTTACGCAGCCTGCGCGTGGTCATGGTGCAAACGGTGGGGATGGCGGTCATCGCCGCCCTGATTGGGGCGGGAGGGTTTGGCGCCCTGGTCTTTCAGGGACTGCTCAGCAGCGCCGTTGATCTGGTTCTGCTGGGGGTGATCCCGGTCATTGCGCTGGCCGTGCTGATCGACGCGCTGTTTGATTTATGGATCGCACTCCTGAAGGTAACGAATGATGATTGAATTTAGCCATGTCAGCAAAACCTTCGGTGCGCAGAAGGCCGTCAACGACCTCAATCTGCATTTTCGCGAAGGCAGCTTTTCAGTGCTGATTGGCACATCGGGGTCGGGAAAATCCACCACGCTGAAGATGATTAACCGCCTGGTGGAGCATGACAGCGGGGTGATCCGTTTTGCCGGGGAAGAGATCCGCAGCTTGCCGGTGCTGGAACTGCGTCGTCGCATGGGGTACGCCATCCAGTCGATCGGCCTTTTCCCGCACTGGACGGTGGCGCAAAACATTGCCACCGTACCGCAACTGCAAAAGTGGTCGCGCTCGCGTATTGATGACCGCACGGAAGAACTGATGGCGCTGCTGGGGCTGGACGTGAATTTGCGTCACCGTTATCCGCACCAGCTCTCTGGCGGGCAACAGCAGCGCGTTGGGGTGGCCCGCGCGCTGGCTGCCGATCCGCAGGTATTGCTGATGGATGAGCCGTTTGGCGCGCTGGACCCGGTGACGCGCGGGGCGCTTCAGCAGGAGATGACCCGTATTCACCGGCTGCTTGGCCGCACCATCGTGCTGGTGACGCACGATATCGACGAGGCGCTGCGTCTGGCGGAGCATCTGGTGCTGATGGATGGCGGCGAAGTGGTACAGCAGGGCACGCCGCTGGAAATGCTGACCGCGCCGGCGAATGATTTTGTGCAGGCGTTTTTTGGGCGCAGCGAACTGGGCGTGCGGCTGCTGTCGCTGCGCAGCGTGGGGGATTATGTGCGTCGCCATGAGCAAGTGGGCGGTGACGCGCTGGCGGAAGAGATGACGCTGCGCGATGCGCTGTCTGTCTTTGTGGCGCGAGGGTGCGACGTATTGCCGGTGGTGGATCAGCAGGGCACTCCCTGCGGGACGCTCCATTTTCGCGATCTGCTTTCGGAGGCGCTGCCCGGTGAAACGACTGTCTGATCCGCTGCTCTGGCTTATTGTCGCTTTTCTGGCGCTGCTTGCGGGGCTGCCATACAGCCAGGCGGTGTTTGGCGCGCTGTTTCCGCAGCTGCCACGACCGGTTTACCAGCAAGAAAGCTTTATGGCGCTGGCGCTGGCCCATTTCTGGCTGGTGGGCGTATCAAGCCTGATTGCTGTGGCGGTTGGCGTCGGGGCGGGGATTGCGGTCACTCGCTCATGGGGGGCAGAGTTTCGCCCGCTGGTGGAAACCATCGCCGCCGTCGGGCAGACCTTTCCGCCGGTCGCGGTGCTGGCGATAGCCGTTCCGGTGATGGGGTTTGGTCAGGAGCCAGCCATTATCGCGCTGATCCTCTACGGGGTTTTGCCGATATTGCAGGCCACGCTCGCCGGGCTGGGGGCGATTCCCGCCAGCGTCATGAGCGTGGCGTGCGGGATGGGAATGAGCCGGGGACAGCAGCTGTGGAAAGTCGAACTGCCGCTGGCCGCGCCGGTGATTCTGGCGGGGATTCGCACCTCGGTGATCATCAATATTGGGACTGCGACGATCGCCTCGACGGTGGGCGCCAGCACGCTCGGCACGCCAATTATCATCGGGCTGAGCGGCTTTAACACCGCCTATGTGATTCAGGGGGCTTTACTGGTCGCGCTGGCGGCGATCATTGTCGATCGCCTGTTCGAGCGTCTGGTGCTGCGCCTTAACCGGCACGTAAAATAAACGTATAGCCAGCGAGCATCACGCCGCCGATACCGCCGATAGCCATCAGCAGGAAGAGGGTAATCACACCGATTTTAGCTGCGCGCATTGTGCACTCCTTATGTTAACAAAAGGATTGTACCGTAAAGCACGTTTGTTAATGAATCATTAAATGCGCAGAATGTCTGATCACGCATTGGTGCTGTCATCTGGTAAGGCTACAGGCCCAGCGGGTAAATATCGTGCCCCTGCGCGCGCCAGGCATTGAGTTGCTGCTGCTGCGCGGGCGTCTGCGTCTCGCCGCACCAGATAAGCAGCGTCCTGCCGTCAAACAGCTCCGGGCGAAGCTGGTTCAGCGAGTGAGCCAGCACATCGACGCGCCATCCTTGCTGGCTGGCGACCCAGCCTTCCAGCCACAGCCGGGTGGTATCGTGAATATTCCAGCCGACCACCAGCGCGTCTTTCCCCTGTTTTTTGCGCGCGGAGGCAAGACAAATCGCAATGTAATTGATCAAGATGCCGTCAAGGATGCCGAGCAGCGCCTGGAGAGTGGGTTGCTGGCACTGTAAGCGTCGTCGCAGAGGAGTAAACAGGTGCGTGGTGAGCGTCTGGGCGGGGTAATCCTGCCCACGTTCTTTAATCCATAGCCTGAGGCTATGCAGATTGTTGCTTTGCAAATAGTGCAGCAACGTCTCCTGCTGTTCGCGCCAGCCGTTTTGTACATCGATGTTATCGTTGCTGAGCAGCACTTTGACCTTACTGACCTGCACGCCGTTATCAATCCAGCGTTTAATCTCCCGAATCCTGTCGATATCGGCGTCATTAAACAGGCGGTGCCCCCCGTCTGTTCGCTGGGGCTTTAATAATCCGTAACGCCTCTGCCACGCACGTAACGTGACAGGGTTGATATCACAAAGCAAAGCCACTTCACCTATTGTGTAAAGCGCCATCGTTTCACCCTTGCTCGCGAGATCCCAGTTTTACTTTAGACGCTCTTTTACGAACCAGGTAGTTTTGTCTGTTTTTTAATCAGTGCGCGGGTGAGATTGTGGCCTGACGTGCGCTTTTGAGTGATCGTTCTCACGAATTCATGTTTTTTTGCAACAGTTCAAAGAAAGATAAGCGCAGCCAATGTATGTTACGCGTTTTTAAGAGATGTGTGGTTTGCGGGTATGTACGAGTTTAATCTGGTGTTGCTGCTGCTTCAGCAGATGTGCGTGTTTCTGGTCATTGCGTGGTTAATGAGTAAAACACGTTTATTCATCCCGTTAATGCAGGTTACCGTTCGCCTGCCGCATAAATTTCTCTGTTATATCGTCTTCTCTATTTTCTGCATTATGGGCACCTGGTTTGGGTTGCACATCGAAGATTCCATTGCCAATACCCGTGCGATTGGCGCCGTGATGGGCGGCTTGCTGGGCGGGCCTGTGGTCGGCGGCCTGGTCGGACTCACCGGCGGTTTACACCGTTATTCGATGGGCGGGATGACGGCGCTGAGCTGCATGATCTCCACCATTGTTGAAGGGTTGTTAGGCGGCCTGGTGCATAGCGTGCTGATCCGTCGCGGGCGCACCGATAAAGTCTTCAGCCCGTTAACGGCCGGGGCGATTACCTTCGTCGCTGAACTGGTGCAAATGCTGATCATTTTGTTGATCGCCCGACCTTTTGAAGATGCGTTGCATCTGGTAAGCAGTATTGCCGCGCCCATGATGGTGACTAACACCGTCGGGGCGGCGCTGTTTATGCGCATTTTGCTCGACAAACGCGCCATGTTTGAAAAATACACTTCGGCGTTTTCCGCCACCGCGCTGAAAGTGGCGGCCTCCACGGAGGGTATCCTCCGTCAGGGCTTTAACGAAGTGAACAGCATGAAGGTGGCCCAGGTGTTGTATCAGGAACTGGACATCGGCGCAGTGGCGATCACCGATCGCGATAAACTGCTGGCATTTACCGGCATTGGCGACGATCACCACCTGCCGGGGAAACCTATTTCATCAAGCTACACGCTGAAAGCGATTGAGACCGGCGAAGTGGTGTATGCCGATGGTAACGAAGTGCCTTACCGCTGCTCGTTGCATCCGCAGTGCAAATTAGGCTCAACGCTGGTGATTCCGCTGCGCGGCGAAAACCAACGCGTGATGGGCACCATCAAACTGTATGAAGCCAAAAACCGGCTCTTTAGCTCCATCAACCGAACGCTGGGCGAGGGGATTGCGCAACTGCTGTCGGCGCAGATTCTGGCCGGGCAGTATGAACGCCAGAAAGCGCTGCTCACACAGTCGGAAATTAAACTTTTGCATGCGCAGGTGAATCCTCATTTCCTGTTTAACGCGCTTAACACCATTAAAGCGGTGGTACGCCGCGACAGCGAACAGGCCAGCCAACTGGTGCAGTATCTCTCGACCTTCTTTCGCAAGAACTTAAAGCGCCCCTCGGAAATTGTGACCCTTGCCGATGAAATTGAGCATGTGAATGCCTATTTGCAAATTGAGAAGGCGCGCTTCCAGGCGCGGTTGCAGGTGAATTTAAACGTGCCGGAGGAACTTTCGCACCAGCAACTGCCCGCGTTCACTCTGCAACCGATTGTGGAAAACGCCATTAAGCACGGCACGTCGCAACTGCTCGGCACTGGCGAAGTCTCCATTACGGCCAGACAGGACGGGCAGCACCTGATGCTGGACATTGAGGATAACGCCGGATTGTACCAGCCCACGACCAATGCCAGCGGCCTGGGGATGAATCTGGTGGATAAGCGGCTGCGCGAACGCTTTGGCGATGATTACGGCATCAACGTGGCCTGCGAACCCGATCTCTTTACCCGGATAACCTTACGACTTCCCCTGGAGGAAAACGCATGATTAAAGTGCTGATTGTGGATGATGAGCCGTTAGCGCGGGAAAATCTGCGGATTCTGTTACAGGAACAAAGTGATATTGAGATTGTGGGTGAGTGCTCGAATGCGGTAGAGGCGATTGGCGCGGTGCATAAGCTGCACCCGGACGTGCTGTTTCTCGACATCCAGATGCCGCGCATCAGCGGGCTGGAAATGGTCGGGATGCTCGATCCAGAACATCGACCGTACATTGTTTTTCTGACCGCTTTTGACGAATACGCCATTAAAGCGTTTGAAGAGCACGCTTTTGACTATCTGCTTAAGCCCATTGAAGAGAAGCGGCTGGAGAAAACGTTGGCGCGTCTGCGACAGGAACGAAACATGCAGGACGTTTCGGTACTGCCGGAAAATCAACAAGCGTTGAAATTCATTCCCTGCACCGGACACAGCCGTATTTATCTGTTGCAAATGGATGACGTGGCGTTTGTCAGCAGCCGGATGAGCGGCGTGTACGTAACCAGCAGCGAGGGGAAGGAAGGGTTTACCGAATTGACGCTGCGAACGCTGGAGAGCCGCACACCGTTATTGCGCTGCCATCGTCAGTATCTGGTGAATATGGCGCAGTTGCAGGAAATTCGTCTGGAGGATAATGGTCAGGCCGAGCTGATTTTGCGCAACGGCTTAACGGTTCCTGTCAGCCGTCGCTACCTGAAAAGTTTAAAAGAGGCGATTGGGCTGTAAAAGACTGCTAAAATGATTTTTTGCCTCATTAACACCCGAAGGCCCCATGCTGAGTAACGATATTCTGCGTAGCGTGCGCTACATCCTGAAAGCAAACAATAACGATCTGGTGCGCATTCTGGCGCTGGGTAATGCCGAAGCCACTGCGGAACAGATTGCTGTCTGGTTGCGTAAAGAAGAGGAAGAGGGCTTTCAACGTTGCCCGGATATCATCCTCTCTGCTTTCCTGAATGGGCTGATTTACGAAAAGCGTGGTAAAGATGAGTCCGCGCCAGCGCTGGAGCCGGAGCGCCGCGTTAACAATAATATTGTGCTGAAAAAGCTGCGTATCGCGTTCTCGCTGAAAACCGACGATATCCTTGCGATTCTGACGGAGCAAAAATTCCGCGTCTCGATGCCGGAAATCACGGCGATGATGCGCGCCCCGGAGCATAAAAACTTCCGTGAGTGCGGCGATCAGTTCTTGCGTTATTTCCTGCGCGGGCTGGCGGCGCGTCAGCACGAGAAGAAAGCGTAATAAGATAAGCGGTAGGCCGGATAAGGTGTTTGCACCGTCATCCGGCGTGGTTCGCTGGCGTACTGGAATAAAAAAGCCGGAGAATGTCTCCGGCTTTTTTGTTTATTTCACCTGCTGGCCTGGCTTCGCACCGTCATCCGGGCTTAACAGGAAGATATCTTTCCCGCCAGGACCGGCGGCCATCACCATCCCTTCAGAGATGCCGAAGCGCATTTTACGCGGGGCCAGGTTGGCGACCATCACCGTATGGCGACCAATCAGCGCCTGCGGGTCAGGGTACGCGGAACGGATGCCGGAGAAGACGTTGCGCTTTTCGCCGCCCAGATCCAGCGTCAGACGCAGCAGTTTGTCAGAACCCTCAACGAACTCAGCGTTTTCAATCAGCGCCACGCGCAGATCGACCTTAGCGAAATCGTCAAAGGTAATGGTTTCCTGAATCGGGTCGTCTGCCAGCGGGCCGGTAACTGGCGCCGCCGCCGCTTTCACCTCTTCTTTCGAGGCTTCAACCAGCGCATCGACCTGTTTCATGTCGATGCGGTTATACAGCGCTTTGAAGGCGTTAACCTTGTGGCCCAGCAGCGGTTGCGCGATTGCATCCCAGCTCAGCTCGGTGTTCAGGAACGCTTCCACACGTTCGCTCAGCGTTGGCAGAACCGGCTTCAGGTACGTCATCAGCACGCGGAACAGGTTGATGCCCATCGAGCAGATCGCCTGCAGGTCGGCATCGCGGCCTTCCTGTTTCGCGACAACCCACGGCGCTTGTTCATCAACATAGCGGTTAGCCATGTCCGCCAGCGCCATAATTTCACGGATCGCTTTACCGAATTCGCGGCTTTCCCACGCTTCGCCGATGACCGCTGCTGCGTCGGTGAAGGTTTTGTACAGCGCGGGATCGGCCAGTTCAGCAGCCAGTACGCCATCGAAACGCTTGTTGATAAAGCCCGCGTTACGGGAAGCCAGGTTGACGACCTTGTTGACGATATCCGCGTTGACGCGCTGCACGAAGTCTTCCAGATTCAGGTCGATGTCATCGATGCGGGAAGAGAGCTTCGCCGTGTAGTAATAGCGCAGGCTGTCGGCGTCAAAATGGTTCAGCCAGGTGCTGGCCTTAATAAAGGTGCCGCGCGATTTAGACATCTTCGCGCCGTTCACCGTCACATAGCCGTGAACGAACAGGTTGGTCGGCTTGCGGAAACCGCTGCCTTCCAGCATGGCCGGCCAGAACAGGCTGTGGAAGTAGACGATATCCTTGCCGATGAAATGGTACAGCTCGGCGTCAGAATCTTTCTTCCAGTAGTCGTCAAAGCTGGTCAGATCGCCGCGCTTGTTGCACAGATTCTTGAATGAACCCATGTAGCCGATCGGCGCATCCAGCCAGACGTAGAAAAATTTGCCCGGCGCATTCGGGATTTCAAAACCGAAGTATGGCGCGTCACGGGAGATATCCCACTGTTGCAGGCCGGATTCAAACCACTCCTGCATTTTGTTCGCCACCTGCTCCTGCAACGCGCCGCTGCGGGTCCACGCCTGCAACATTTCGCTGAAAGAGGGCAGGTCAAAGAAGAAGTGCTCAGAGTCGCGCATCACTGGCGTAGCGCCGGAAACCACGGATTTCGGCTCGATAAGCTCGGTCGGGCTATAGGTCGCGCCGCACACTTCGCAGTTATCGCCGTACTGATCTGGAGACTTACATTTCGGGCAGGTGCCTTTTACAAAACGATCCGGCAGGAACATGCCTTTTTCTGGATCGTAGAGCTGAGAGATGGTGCGGTTCTTAATGAAACCGTTCTCTTTCAGGCGGGTGTAAATCAGCTCGGACAGCTCGCGGTTCTCTTCGCTGTGCGTTGAGTGGTAGTTGTCATAGCTGATGTTAAAGCCTGCGAAATCAGTCTGATGCTCCTGACTCATTTCACCAATCATCTGCTCTGGCGTAATACCCAACTGCTGTGCTTTCAGCATGATAGGGGTGCCGTGTGCGTCGTCCGCGCAGATGAAGTTGACCTGGTGGCCGCGCATTCGCTGGTAACGGACCCAGACATCAGCCTGGATGTGCTCCAGCATATGGCCGAGGTGGATGGAGCCGTTGGCGTACGGCAGCGCGCACGTTACCAGAATTTTCTTCGCGACTTGAGTCATAGTAGGTATTACTTCTTCTCTAGTAAAAGGGGGTTCTGATGTTACCTGAAAGGGAATAACTACGCCAAGTGATAAGGGCATTAATCCATAAATGAATAATTATTACCGCAGGAGTAAACTAGAAAGTTACAATTGTACTTTTCATAACGATAAAAAGGAGTCGGGATGAACGCACAATCCCAGGCTAAATCACCAGAGACCCTGCGCGCGATGGTCGCCGGGACGCTGGCGAATTTTCAGCACCCAACCCTGAAGCATAACCTGACGACGTTGAAAGCGTTGCACCATGTCGCCTGGCTGGATGACACGCTGCACGTTGAGCTGGTCATGCCGTTTGTCTGGCACAGCGCGTTTGAGGTGTTAAAAGAGCAATGCAGCGCCGATTTACTGCGGATTACGGGCGCGAAAGCCATTGACTGGAAGCTGTCGCATAACATCGCGACGCTGAAGCGCGTTAAAAATCAGCCTGGCATTAACGGCGTGAAGAACATTATCGCCGTCAGTTCCGGTAAAGGCGGCGTGGGAAAATCGTCTACCGCTGTTAACCTGGCGTTAGCGCTGGCGGCGGAAGGGGCGAAAGTCGGTATTCTGGATGCCGATATCTACGGCCCGTCTATCCCGACTATGCTGGGGGCTGAGAATCAGCGCCCAACTTCGCCGGACGGCACCCATATGGCGCCGATTATGTCTCACGGTCTGGCGACCAACTCCATCGGCTATCTGGTGACGGATGACAATGCGATGGTATGGCGCGGCCCGATGGCCAGCAAAGCGTTGATGCAGATGTTGCAGGAAACGTTGTGGCCGGATCTGGATTACCTGGTACTGGATATGCCGCCGGGAACCGGTGACATTCAATTGACGCTGGCGCAGAACATTCCGGTTACAGGCGCGGTTGTCGTTACCACGCCGCAGGACATCGCGCTTATTGACGCCAAAAAAGGCATAGTGATGTTCGAGAAGGTCGAAGTACCGGTGCTCGGGATTGTTGAAAACATGAGTATGCATATCTGTAGCAACTGCGGTCACCATGAGCCGATTTTCGGTACCGGCGGCGCACAGAAACTGGCCGAGCAGTACCGCACCCAACTGCTGGGGCAGCTGCCGTTGCATATCAGCCTGCGTGAAGATCTCGATCGCGGAACGCCGACGGTAATCAGCCGTCCCGACAGTGAGTTTACCGCGATATACCGCGAGCTGGCAGGGCGCGTTGCGGCGCAACTGTACTGGCAGGGTGAGGTTATTCCCGGAGAAATAGCTTTCCGCGCGGTTTAATTTCGCCTGAACCGTCAGGATGACGGCTATTCACCGCATCAGAAATATATTGATGCGGTGAATATATTAATGAAATAATCATCACGCTATTATTTATTTTCCCTTCATTAATTGGGCGCTTTTCTTAAAAAATCGCCAAATACATCATTTGAATTGATCATAGCTATCTTATTAATTTATTATCTCGATTGGTCTTACGCTGAACCAGCGAGCATAATTTCCCATGAAGATAAACTGTGCTGCGCTCTCTTTTACGACAGGATTAACGCTAAACATGAAGAATCCTTTGCTGATGGGAATTATAGTTCTGGCTTATGGAATGAGTTCTCCTGTTTTTGCTTCTGATACCGCGACGCTCACGATTAGCGGAAGCGTCACGACCCCAACCTGTCACGCTGACGTTGTGGATACTCAGTTGCAACAGCGTTGCGGTAATAACACCTATCTGGCAAACGCAGGAGAAACGGCTTCAATGCCGGTCAGAGGCGTTGTAACGGAAGTTATCACTCTGCCTGGAGGCTCTGCTCGCCAGATAGTCTTAAACCGCTACGACTAAAATAACGTGAATACGAGAAAGCCCACATCATTTTCATGAATGATGTGGGCTTTTCTATTTATACTTTGAATATATTTAATGATAAATCACGATTATTAATAAATTCTAAAAATGATAATTAGTACAACTTATTTGTTGTAATTATATTGCATTCTGTAAATTGTTTTAAATCAACAAAACAACACGTTTACATTGCGATAACGTTTTGTGTGTGCGAATTTAGTTTCAAGAGTTAATCCCTCTTAACAAATAGAAATTCATTTATTAAGGAAGATACTATGAAACGTTCAATTATTGCTGCCTCCGTATTGTCTGCTATTTTTATGAGTGCCGGGGTTTTTGCGGCGGATGCAGATTATGGCGAACTGATTATTACGGGTAAAGTTGTTGGCACAACATGTAAATTTGTTGGTGATGCAACCGCAAAGATTGATATGAACCAGGTGGGGGTGGACCGTTTAAATATACTGAATGCTGGCGGCGTTTATGATGGATATTCTAACTCCACTATCACGCCGTTGAAAGTTGAGTGTACGGGTGATAATGCACCTCGTATTACCTTCTCCCGTTCACAGTTTGATAGTTCACATACCTCTGTTACACGGAATACTGCATCAAACAATGGCGCTGGTTTCTCTGTCTATTATGACGGGAATAAGGTTAATGCAGATAATGGTATTTCCCTGGATAAAAGTGATGATGGGAAATATGAGCTTAGCTTCTCAGCGCGTTATGCTAATCTGGCTGGACAAAATAATGTAACTGCGGGTGAGGTGAGCTCCTCTTTGACGCTGACGGTAGTAACTGATTAACACACCCTTTTAGTCGGCGGCGTTTTGTCGCCGCCGATTTCTCTGATAATAAGGTGAGTTAACCATGAGAAAGATAATGGTATTATTATTGGCTGGTGCTGTAATGCCTGCGTGGGCAGGTATTTATATTTACGGCACACGGATTATTTATCCAGCCCAGAAAAAAGAAATTACTGTACAGTTAATGAATGAAGGTACGCGTAGCGCGTTGGTGCAGTCATGGATTGATGATGGCGATACCAGTTTGCCACCTGAAAAAATTCAGGTGCCATTTGTTCTGTCACCGCCAGTCGCCCGAGTGATTGCGGGTTCTGGCCAACAACTGAAGATTAAATTACTTGAGAATAGATTGCCGGGTGATCGTGAAAGTCTGTTCTTTCTCAATGTGTTGGATATCCCGCCAAATTCAGCAGAAACGGAAGGGAAAAATGTAATCAAATTTGCGATGCAAAACCGTGTGAAGTTTATCTACCGTCCACAAGGAATTTCTTCTGTAGATAAAAATAGCTTTTCTCGTCTGCGGATTAGTAAATCATACAACGGCATAAACATCAAAAATAATTCAGCAAACTGGATTACCATCCCTGAAATTGTTGGAAAAACCAAAATTAATAAAGAAACTTATGTGCTTGCACCCTGGTCAGATAAATTAGTAAGCACTTCTGTTGGCGTTAATCATTATACTGTCACACTTATTGATGATCATGGTAATTATTTGAGTGAGAAAGTAAAAACGGATAGATAGCCCAAGGATTGGTTATGTTAAAGATAAACTCCATTACGTTAGCGATCCTTTCTGTGCTGGTGATATCCCCGGTATGGGGAGAAACCGAAACATTTGACACACACTTTATGTTTGGCGGATTAAAAGGTGAAAAGATTTCCCGTTATCAGATCGACGGAGATAAACCGATGCCGGGTCTTTACGATATGGATGTTTATCTTAACAATCAGTGGCGTGGCCGTTACGAATTAAATATCCAGGATGATCCTGATGATACTTGCTTGTCTATAGCTCAGTTGCATCAGATTGGTATTAAGTCCGATGGTCTTCAAGTGGATAAGAAAGTTGATTGTGTATCGCTACGAGCCGCAGTTCAGGGGGGGGATATTAGCTATGATATCAGTCAGTTTGCTCTAAATTTGACGGTGCCTCATGCCTACGTGAATGAATACGAGCCGGGTTATATGTTACCTGAAACCTGGGATCGGGGCATTAATGCTCTATACATGTCTTATTATGCCAGTCAGTATTACAGTAATTATAAAAGTGGTGGTAATGATGAAAGCAGCTACGTAAGTCTGAACAGTGGGCTAAATCTGTTTGGCTGGCAGTTACATTCGAATGCAAACTTCACGAAAAGTAATGATGACAGCGGAGAATGGAGAAATAATACATTGTATATGGAACGTGGCATCCCTGAAATATTAGGAACGCTACGTGCCGGGGATATGTATACCGGAACCGATCTGTTTGACTCTGTACGTTTCACCGGGATACGTATCTGGCGTGATATGCAAATGCTGCCCAATTCGAAACAAAACTTTACACCCATTGTTCGTGGTATTGCACAAAGTCATGCTTTAGTAACCATTGAACAGAATGGCTTTATTGTCTATCAAAAAGAGGTTCCGCCTGGCCCATTTGCGATTGCCGATCTACAGCTTGCTGGAGGTGGTGCCGATTTGGATGTCAGTGTAAAAGAAGCTGATGGTTCAGTTTCCCATTATCTTGTGCCTTATTCATCTGTACCTAATATGCTACAGTCTGGCGTATCAAAATACGATATTGCGGCAGGGCGTAGCCATATAGAAGGCGCGACAAAGCAGACGGATTTTTTGCAAGCCAATTATCAGTATGGATTAAATAATCTACTGACATTATATGGTGGCACTATGCTGTCTGACCATTACCAGGCCTTTACATTAGGCACAGGGTGGAATACACATATTGGTGCTGTTTCTGTGGATGCCACTCAGTCTCATAGTAAACAGGATAATGGTGATGTTTTTAATGGTCAAAGTTATCAGATAGCGTGGAATAAATATGTTTCACAAACAGGTACACAGTTTGCGTTAGCGGCCTATCGTTATTCTTCACGTGATTACCGTTCATTTAATGATCATGTCTGGGCGAATAATAAAAACAGCTATCATCGGGATAACAATGATGTGTATGACATCACTGATTATTACCAAAATGATTTTGGTCGTAAGAATAGTTTTTCTGTCAATATAAACCAGGGGTTACCAGAGGGATGGGGATACCTGGCCCTGAGCGGATTATGGCGTGATTATTGGGGACGCAATGGCAGCGGAAAGGATTATCAGTTGAGTTATTCTAATGACTGGCGGCGTATCAGTTATACCTTGTCTGCGAGTCAGAGTTATGATGAGGATAATCGGGAGGATAAGCGTCTTAATATTTATATTTCCATCCCATTCTCCTGGGGCGATGGCGTCACGGCAACGAAACGCGATCTCTTTGTTTCAAACTCAACGACGTTTGATAACGAAGGCTATCAGTCGAATAATACCAGCCTAAGCAGCATTGCGGGTGGTCGAGATCAATTTAGCTATGGCGCGAATCTTGCGCATCAGCGGCAAAATAATGAAACAAGCGCAGGTGGAAACCTGACGTGGCGAGCGCCGGTTGCGACGGTAGGCGCCAGCTATAGCCAGTCTAATAAATACCGGCAGGCTGGTGGGAATATCCAGGGGGGAATTGTCGCCTGGTCTGATGGCATACATTTAACCAACCGCCTCTCAGATACACTTGCCATTATTAAAGCGCCTGGGTTAGAAGGGGCCGCTGTGCAAGGTCACCGTTATCTGACCACGGATAAGAATGGGTATGCCATATATGACAGTCTGACGCCATATCGTGAAAACTTTTTAACGTTGGATCTTTCCCATACCTACAGTGATGTCGAACTACGCGGTAATCGTAAGGGGATTGTGCCTTATCGTGGTGCGGTTGTGTTAGCTGAGTTTGAAACCGACAGGCGCAAGCCCTGGTATTTTCTGGCGCGACGTCCAGATGGTTCTCCATTAACCTTCGGTTATGAAGTAGAAGATCATTCCGGGAAAAATGTTGGCTTAGTTGGGCAAGGAAGTCGCCTTTTTATCCGTACAGATAATGTTCCTGCCTCTTTGAAAGTCGCGACAAACAAACAGCAAGGATTGTTTTGCATTATTACTTTTGATGGCGTAATTGATGAGAACAAGACCTATATTTGCCGATGAAAAGGACTTGCTATGAATAAGTATTGGTTAATATTATTACTGTTATTCCCTGTCTTATTACAGGCTAAATGTTCACTAGGGAATAACACAACCGCACAACAATCTATTGAAATAGATATGACATCAGGTGCTGCGGTGATTCCTGTCAAAACTAATTTACATGATACGTTTACCTGTAATGCGTCAAGCGACAAGATGTACTATGCGACGCCTTTACAAAATTATATCGTTGAGTTTAAAGGGACAGGGTCGCAGAAATCCATTTTTATGCAATTAAAGCTGACTGGAAATGGGTTTCCCGTTACGATTGGTAACCAGGAGACTACAACAGATAATGTGATCAATACGAAGTCGTTTACGCTTGAAGCGAACTATATAAAGTCTGGAACTGCGGATTTAACCGTTTCAGGTAATAGCATTAACTTAAACCGTCCTGCTATCAGCATTCTTACTGATAATACCTGTAATAATAATCTTTTCTCATGGATTCTTTGTTGGATAACGGGAAAGCTAAACAGTAATGTTTCTTATTCACAAAACATTATTTTTACAGTAAAACATAAACCTACGACCTGCCATTTTTCACAGAATCAATATGTTATTGCGATGCCAGAAACAACATTAAATGAGATAATAACTGGAAATAATACGAAAACAGGAACCACGAATCTGATTTTAAACTGTGATAGCGTATATAATGTTACGACTAATCCAGTGAGTTTCAACGTTTCTCATGGTGACTGGAATGAAAACGGCACGATACTTAAAAATACGCTGACGGAGGGTGCAAAAGGTGTGGGGTTTCAGATATACAGTGGCTCAGGTACTACGCCTTTAATGCAGGGTGATATACTAAGAACAATGGTAAAAATGACCAGTATTGAGGATAAGTATACTATCCCGATCACCGCAAAATATGTCAGAGTCAGCAACGAACCATTACGACCTGGAAATTTGCAAAGCAAAGTAATATTTGCTGTTTCATATGATTAAGTCATTTCTCTGAAAACGCGTCCTTTTCTGAATGAAAGGACGTGTTTTGTCTGTTGTTTTTACAGTAAAGCATTTACCGATGATAAAAAATCTCGCCGTCGTAGGCTTTGATAATTTTGCCGTCGGTGTCGTTAATCAGTACATAAGCGCCGCCCATATAGGTCCAGTGGGTTCCTGCGTCGGGCGCTGGCAGATTGCGTTGCTTCCATTGCTTAATATTGTACTCGTCGGTGCGGTACAGCTCAGGAACGGTATCGCCAGGTTTGAAATGGGTAAAGTCGGCAACAAAGCTGCTCAATTCGTACTGATCAATCCCCGTTGCGGCGGGTGCGGCCCAGACTGCGCTGGTTGCCAGCAGCAGTGCGCCCATTAAAAATTTATTCTTCATACCCATAAACTCTCCACGTATTCGGGTCATAAAAATCAGTCGTGTATCATTCTCACTGTGTAGCAAGTCTGACAAGAACTATTTTGTTATCACGCCAATAATTTCGTAAAAAGTGTAAACGAAAGCGCGCGCAAGCAACACATGCCGTAGGCAGTTCACATCACGAATGACGGTTTTGGGAACTATCTGACCTGAGCTGGAGCCTGCGATATCGGCATTTCGCTGATTTACATCCCCTGACGCACCCAGTATCCTGTTGGCGAAACATGCATAATAAATGCTTCGGTTTCAACGACTCGGGGTGCCCCTTTTCACGAAGGGCTGAGACATACCCGTATTACCTGATCTGGATAATGCCAGCGTAGGGAAGTCTGACACAGCTCGTGTCCCTTCTTCACGCGGGCAGGAGCTGAACCATGCAGCCTGACCTGCACAGCCGCACGCTTGCGGCTCATACCTTACAACAATTTCGTATCCTTTCTCCGCTGACCCACTGTATGACGAACGACGTCGTACAGAACTTTACCGCCAATACATTACTGGCATCAGGCGCCTCACCGGCGATGGTGATTGAGCCCGAAGAGGCGCGCCAGTTTGCTGCTATCGCCAGTGCGTTACTGATTAACGTCGGCACGCTGACCCGGTCGCGCGCGGAGGCCATGCACGCTGCGACAGAGCAGGCCCATATAGCGAAAACCCCCTGGACGCTTGATCCCGTGGCGGTTGGCGCGCTCGATTATCGCCGCCGTTTCTGTCTGGAACTGCTGTCTCTTAAGCCCAGGGCAATACGCGGCAATGCCTCGGAGATCCTCGCCCTGGCTGGATTAGCGGCGGGCGGGCGTGGAGTGGATACCACCGATACGGCGGTATCGGCGTTACCGGCCGCTCAGGCGCTGGCGCGTCAGACGGGGGCCGTCGTTGCGGTAACGGGGGAGGTGGATTATGTCACCGACGGGCAGCGTACCGTCAGCGTTACCGGCGGCGATGTGCTGATGACGCGCGTTGTCGGGACGGGATGCGCCTTATCTGCGGTTGTGGCGGCCAGTTGCGCGTTGCCGGGAAATACGCTGGACAATGTGGCGTCAGCCTGTAGCTGGATGAAACAGGCCGGGCAGTCTGCTGCCGAACGCAGTCAGGGGCCCGGGAGCTTTATTCCGGCTTTTCTTGATGCGCTGTATCACCTTAATGCGGAGGAGCAGGTATGAAACGGATTAACGCGTTAACCATTGCAGGCACTGACCCAAGCGGCGGCGCCGGGATTCAGGCCGATTTGAAGACCTTTTCGGCGCTGGGCGCGTATGGTTGCTCCGTCATTACGGCGCTGGTGGCGCAAAATACCCGAGGCGTGCAGTCGGTGTACCGCATTGAGCCCGATTTTGTCGCAGCGCAGCTGGATTCTGTCTTCAGCGATGTGCGTATCGACACCACCAAAATCGGCATGCTGGCGGAAACGGATATTGTTGAAGCTGTTGCAGAGCGTTTACAGCGTCACCAGGTGCAAAACGTGGTGCTGGATACGGTGATGCTGGCGAAAAGCGGCGATCCGCTGCTTTCTCCGTCGGCGGTGGAGACGTTGCGTAGCCGGCTATTGCCGCAGGTGTCGATTATCACGCCGAATCTGCCGGAGGCCGCGGCATTGCTGAATGCGCCGCACGCCCGCACGGAACAGGAAATGCTGGAACAAGGACGTGCGCTACTGGCGCTGGGCTGTGGCGCCGTGCTGATGAAAGGTGGTCATCTGGATGATGCGCAAAGCCCGGACTGGCTCTTTACCCGTGAAGGGGAGCAGCGTTTTACCGCCCCACGGGTGATGACCAAAAATACCCACGGCACCGGGTGTACGCTGTCGGCGGCGTTGGCGGCGCTGCGCCCGCGCCATAGCAACTGGGCCGATACGGTGCAGGAAGCAAAAACCTGGCTTTCGGCGGCGTTAGCCCTGGCGGATACGCTGGAGGTAGGCGAGGGGATTGGCCCGGTACATCATTTCCACGCGTGGTGGTAATGGTAGTATACTGATCCCAGACTTGTCGGCCTGGAAAAAGATAAATGGAACAAGCGCATACCCGGCTTATCGCGCAACTGAATGAACGAATTGCCGCGGTGGATAACACGCCGCTGTACAGGAAGTTTGCCGAGACGGTCAAAAATGCCGTTCGCAGCGGGATTCTTGAGCATGGCAACATTTTGCCCGGCGAGCGCGATCTCAGCCAGTTGACCGGCGTTTCGCGTATTACGGTGCGCAAGGCAATGCAGGCGCTGGAAGAAGAAGGCGTCGTGACCCGCGCCCGTGGCTACGGAACGCAGATTAACAACATCTTCGAATATTCCCTGAAAGAGGCGCGCGGTTTTTCGCAGCAGGTGGTATTGCGCGGTAAAAAGCCGGATACCCTGTGGGTCAACAAGCGGGTAGTGAAATGCCCGGATGAGGTGGCGCAGCAGCTGGCGATCGCCGCAGGCAGCGATGTGTTCTTGCTCAAACGTATCCGTTATGTGGATGAGGATGCGGTGTCCATTGAGGAGTCCTGGGTGCCTGCGCACCTGATTCATGATGCGGACGCCATCGGGATCTCGCTGTATGACTATTTCCGCAGCCAGCATATCTTTCCGCAACGTACACGCTCTCGCGTCAGCGCGCGTATGCCGGATGCGGAATTTCAGTCACATATTCAGATGGACAGCAAAGTGCCGGTGCTGGTGATCAAGCAGGTGGCGCTTGACCAGCAACAGCGGCCCATTGAATACAGCATCAGCTACTGTCGCAGCGATCTATACGTTTTTGTGTGCGAGGAGTAGCGCCTCGCGCGTTGGCGCGCAATCGCCGCCGCGATGGCCTACCACCCAGGAGGCGACCGCGTTCCCCAGCAGCACCGCGTCTGCAAGCGCCCAGCCGGATGCCAGCCCGGCCAGCATGCCTCCCGCGTGGCTGTCTCCCGCGCCAATGGTATCGACGACCGTTGTGGCAAATGCCGGCACGCAACCGGATGATTGCTGGCTGAAATACCATGCTCCGTCTTTATCGTGGCGGACAATAACCGGTGAGGCAAACGCCGCAAGCCAGGCGGCGCCAAACGCGTTAGGTTCATGACTAAAGCCAAACCGTTCGGCAGCAATGTCTGCCTCCTGACGGTTCAGCGATACCAGCGGATGGCAGGCCATAATCCGCGCCATTAGCGGGTCGGGAATGTCGCCGATTCGCGGCCCGAAGTCGATAAACGGCGTCACGCGCTCTAACCCTTCCAGCCAGCTCACCAGCAGTTCGCCGCATGGCGAGGCGAGTTGATAACCGGAAAAGTAGATCCAACTGTCGGGCGGAATTGTCAGCTGTGCCAGCCAGTCGGCATTCCATTGGTTCTCAACGCCGCTGAACGACATAAACGTGCGTTCGCCATCCGGTTCTACCAGCGCCAGACACCAGCCGTTGTCTCCCTCTGCGTTGTCGATCAGGCTGTGTAACCCCTCTTTCGCCATGCGATGACGAATAATGTCTGACCATACGCCCTGACCGAGGGGCAGGGCATTACTGGCCTCAATCCCCAGACGCTTTAAGGCGACGGCGATATTGAGCGCGCAGCCGCCGACGTTGACGCCTTGCTGCTTAAGCTCAATATCGCAGCCGCGCCAGGGCAGCGCGTAAGCATCGGCAATCACATCAATGACCGCAGCGCCCACGACCGTCACCGGCTGGCGGCGGGTTAAATCGGGCAGCAACGCCCGCAGGCGCGTTGTGTTCATACCGCCTCCCGCTGCTGGCGATAGCGCGCCAGCGCAGTGGCATAGCGCATGAAGTCCAGTTGGTTTACCGCGTCCAGCTCGTCTTTCAGCGCAGGCTCGATGGCCTCCACGCCGTGCAGCGCGCCACAAATCGCCGTTGCCATCGCCCCAATGGTGTCGGTGTCGCCGCCGAGATTGGCGCACAGAATGGCGCAGCGGTTAGGGTCGGTGTTGGCCAGCTCGACCATTGCGATGGCGCAGGGCACCGATTCAATGGTGCTGGTGCCCGCGCCAACCACCTGGTAAAGCTGCTCGCTGGCGGATTCAATGCCGTTCGCGTCACGGACGATCTTCAGTGCGATCTCCAGGCGAGCCGAGAGCGAGGCGCTAAAGGTCGTGATGCGTTTTTGCTGCGCATAGTGGGCGATAGCCGGTAGCGAATCGACAATATCAGACCAGCAATCACCTTCAATCGCGCGTGAGATAGCCCATGCCACAACGACCGCACCAGCAACAGCCAGGTCTGACTTATGCGTCGGGCTGGAGGCCAGGGCTACATCATCAATAAACGCATCCAGATCGCGTGGCGGAAGCAAGCACCCCAGTGGGGAAACGCGCATGGCCGCCCCGTTGGTCACGCCGTTGTTTTCCAGTTCAGCAACGGGCTTGCCGTCACGAATGGCGTTTAGCGCAATTTTCGACGTCGGGCCAAGAACGTTCTTATTAAAGGCGTCAAAGCGCAGCGCCCAGTCCAGAATGTTACGGCCAATCAGGTCCGGGTCGATCTGCCCGTCGCGCTCCAGCAGCGCATCCGCCAGACACAGCGCCATCGACGTATCGTCAGTAAATTCAGCGCGGTTAAAATAGCAGGCCGCGTTATTTTCCGCAGGGCCGGGCAGAAAGCGATCAATCCAGCCAAAATGCGCTTTTACGCGCGTTCTGGGCCATAGCTCCGACGGCATTCCCATCGCATCCCCTAACGCCTGCCCATAAAGGGCACCGAGAATACGTTCAGCTTTCATTTAACTTCCCCTTGTGTCAGCGCAATATCGCGATCGTCCACTTTAATCGCAGTGATCTCTTTGTCGGATTCGCGAAAGAAAATCATAAACAACACGGCAATCACGGCGATCATCACCGCCCCGAATGTCCACATGCCCGCCCAGTTGAAGGTGAGGCCGTTTACCGGCTCTTTATAGGCAAACATTTTTTCCATCATCACGCCGCCGAGACGGTAGCCCAGCAGGCTGCCAAACCCCTGACAGCAGAGGGTGATCAACCCCTGAGCGGCAGTACGCATATGCACAGGCGCTTTTTTATCGACATAGATATAGGCCGTAACATAGTAGAAGTCGTAACTGACGCCGTGCAGCAAAATGCCAAGAAACAGCAGGGCATAGGTGAAATATTCTTCCGCGCCGCCGTAAACAAAAAAACCGTAGCGGATTGCCGCAGTGATAAGACCAAGCAGTAAGACCTTTTTAATGCCAAAGCGCTTCGTGAAGAAGGGTAACGCCAGCATAAAGAAGATTTCGGAGAACTGGCCCAGCGTCATCCAGCCGGTGGCGTTTTTCATGCCGACTTCCGTCAGATAGCCATTCGCGAAGATGTAGTAGAACGCCAGCGGCATCGCAAACAGGAACGAGCAGAAGAAAAAGACCAGGAAGTTTTTATCGCGCAGCAGGATCAGCGCATCCAGCCCCAGCATAACTTTAATGTCCAGCTTGCCGGTACTTTTTGGCGGCGTATCCGGCAGGAAGAACGCAAAGGCGCCCAGCAGGACGGAACTGCCTGCGGTGATCAACAGCGGAATATTGGTTGGCGAAATATCGTTATAGCCCAGCATTTGCGGTAAGAAGCCGCATGCCAGCCCGGATGCGATCCAGCCAATGGTGCCCATCACGCGAATGCGTGGGAAATCGCGCTCGACGTCCGGCACGTTGGCGAAGGCGATGCTGTTCGTCAGCGCAATCGTGGGCATATAGGTTAAGGAGTAGGCCAGCAGCAGCGGGAAGAACCCGGCGAATGTCGTTTGCTGCGCGGCGAAATACATCAGGACTGCGCCTGCGAACATCAGCACCGCCAGCACTTTTTGTGCGGAGAAAAAGCGGTCAGTCAGTGAGCCGACGAGAATCGGCGAGAGAATGGCGGCAATCGCGGTACATGCGTAAGACCAGCCGATTTCTCCGGCGCTAAAACCGCTTTTGTTCAACCAAAGCCAGAGGGGGACGAACCAGGCGCCCCAGATAAACCACTCCACGAACATCATGAACGACAGTTTCACTGTAGTTTTCATCGTTAAATCCTTCATGACAGGTAAGGTACGCGATGACAGTACCACTTAATAATACCTTTTAAATACCTTTGAGGCGTAAATTTGACTGCTGTAACACTTTTTCGTACCTGAAACGTGCCAGCCGATAGCGCTGAAAAATGCGCTACAGATGGAAAAAATGGCCGGTCAGTACCAGGCTTATTGCTGCCCGCAAAACGCGGGTCAGGACAATCCACATTCCGGTATTCAATCGGAACTTACGGGAGCATAGCTATGACTGATATTGCGCAGTTGCTTGGCAAAGACGCCGACAGCCTTTTACAGCATCGTTGTATGACCATTCCTTCTGACCAACTTTATTTACCCGGACATGACTACGTAGACCGCGTGATGGTTGATAACAACCGTCCGCCTGCCGTACTGCGTAACATGCAGACGCTGTATAATACCGGACGTCTGGCCGGAACGGGCTACCTCTCCATTCTGCCCGTCGATCAGGGCGTTGAACATTCTGCCGGGGCGTCGTTTGCCGCAAACCCGCTTTATTTTGATCCAAAGAATATCGTCGAACTGGCTATTGAAGCAGGCTGTAACTGCGTGGCCTCGACGTATGGGGTACTGGCATCGGTTTCACGCCGTTATGCGCACCGCATTCCGTTCCTCGTCAAACTGAACCACAACGAGACGTTGAGCTACCCAACGGAGTACGATCAAACGCTCTATGCCAGCGTTGAGCAGGCGTTCAATCTGGGCGCCGTGGCCGTTGGCGCGACCATTTACTTTGGTTCTGAGCAGTCGCGTCGTCAGATTGAAGAGATTTCCGCCGCTTTTGAACGTGCGCATGAGCTGGGGATGGTGACCGTCCTGTGGGCATACTTGCGTAACTCTGCATTTAAAAAAGACGGCGTGGATTACCACGTTTCCGCCGACCTGACCGGGCAGGCTAACCACCTGGCGGCGACGATTGGCGCAGATATCGTCAAACAAAAAATGGCGGAAAATAACGGCGGCTATAAGGCGGTGAATTTCGGCTACACCGACGATCGTGTTTACAGCAAGCTGACCAGCGATAACCCTATCGATCTGGTGCGTTACCAGTTAGCCAACTGCTATATGGGGCGCGCGGGGCTGATTAACTCCGGCGGCGCGGCGGGCGGTGAGACCGATCTCAGCGACGCTGTGCGTACTGCGGTTATCAACAAACGCGCGGGCGGCATGGGCCTGATTCTGGGGCGTAAAGCCTTCAAGAAAACAATGGCGGATGGCGTGAAACTGATTAACGCTGTGCAGGACGTCTACCTGGACAATAAAGTGACGATTGCCTGATGTCACGTACCCCTCCCCAGGTTTTCGGGGAGGGGTATTGGTTATCAGGACGGCGCAAAAATCACTCTCTGAGCATTTTCGCCATGTGTTGCAACTGCTTATAGGCCTCGTAACGACGATGATGCAATGGCTGATACGCTGTCTGTGGGTAATAACAGGTATCCACATGCGTAAACTGCGTCATGGCCTCGGCAACCGAGGGGGAAATATTTCCGGCGACGGCGCCAAGGATTGCGGAACCTAATAAAACGGGCTCGCTGCACTGGGTGGTTAATACCGGAAGTCCGCAGGTATCGGCTAATAGTTGCCGCACCAGAGGGTGCTGACCCGCGCCGCCGCTAATCACGATATTTTTATTCCGTACGCCGCAGGCATTCTGCGCATCAATAATTTGCCGTAAACCGTAACCGATACCGCACAGTCCCGCCACATACAACGCCAGTAAATTGTCCAGGTCGCGTTCCATACCCAATCCGCAAATAACGGCGCGTGCGTGCGGGTCGGCAAACGGCGCGCGGTTGCCTAAAAACTCCGGTACAACATGAATACCCGCCGCCAGCGTGATGGCGTCCGATGCCTGCGGCGCTTTTTCTGACACCCGATCGGCAAGATAAACCGGCAGCGGTAATCCTGCCTCCTGCGCCAGTTTCCGCGTGTCTTCGGCGGCGGGATGAAACGCCAATAGCTGATCGATAGCCGCGCCCGCGGCGCTTTGCCCTCCCTCAACAAGCCAGAGCCCTGGCACCATCGCGCTGTAATACGGCCCCCAGACGCCGGGAACGAAAACGGGATCGTTCGTTGAAGTCATGGTGCAGGATGAGGTGCCAAACACATATGCCATATTATTGAGGGCGCCGCCTTCAACGCCGACAGTCCCGATGCCGCCCGCATGGGCGTCAATCAGACCCACGGCGACTGGCGTGCCCGCAGGCAGGCCCATCTCCTGCGCCGCCTGCGCGGTTAAGCCGTCGCCACAGGGCGTACCCGGCGGCACGATGCGCTGTCCGATGCGGGCAAACTCGTCATCAGCCAGTTCTGCCAGCCCGATCGTGCGGAAATAGTCCGGGTCCCAGCGGTTTTCATGAGCAAGCCAGGTCCATTTGCAGGTGACTGTACAGATGGAGCGGGCAAGGTCGCCGGTGGCGCGCCAGGTCAGGAAGTCTGCAAGGTCGAAAAATTGCCATGCGTTTTCGTACACCTCGCGGCGATTTTCCTTCAGCCATAAAATCTTAGGCGTTTCCATTTCCGGTGAGATTTTCCCGCCGACATAGTTCAGCACCGGATGTTGGCTGGCGTTAATGCGTTCAGCTTGTTCAGTCGCGCGATGGTCCATCCAGACGATGATGTTTTGCGCCGCATCGCCTTCGGCGCTCACGGGGAGCGGCGCGCCGTTTTTATCCAGAACCACCAGCGAGCAGGTGGCGTCGAAACCGATCCCCGCCACGCTTTCCGGCGCCGCGCCAGACTGCCTGAGCGCTTCCCGGATGCAGTGACAAACGGCCTGCCAGATCTCCTGGCTGGACTGCTCCACGCGGCTGCCGCTCCGGTGAGTGGTCGTGATTTTTTGCGTGGCATGAGAGAGCAACGTGCCGCTCAGGTCGAAGATACCTGCGCGGACGCTGCCTGAACCAACATCCACGCCGATAACGGTTTTCTGTAAGCTGTTCATGGCGCTTTTCCTCACAGATCAACGCTGTTGGGGAGGATAACCAGATCGCGAACAGTGACGTTTTTCGAACGAGTGACCATAAACAGCACCGATTCTGCGACTTCGATCGGCTGCATCAGGCTGCCATTTGCCAGCGCTTCTTCCATTTTCGCCTGCGGCCAGTCGTCCAGCAGTGCGGTCACTACCGGCCCCGGCAGCACCGCTCCGACGCGTACGCCATGTTCGGACACCTGACGGCGGGTCGTATGGACAAAGGCCTGAACGGCAAATTTGGAGGCCGTGTAAATAGGTTCCCAGATGACCGGTACAACGCCAGCGATAGAACTGGTGAAAATGATATCGCCGGATTTTTGCGCAATCATATGCGGCAATACGGCGCGGACGCAGCGAAATGCGGCATTGATGTTGAGGTTCAGTACGCGATCCCAGACGTCAGGATCGCCCTCGGCGACCGGCCCGCCAATGTAAGCGCCTGCGTTAGCATGGAAAATATCCAGCCCACCGGCCAGCTCGATAATGCCTGCCAGCAGGTTGTCGACCTGCCCGGTATTGAACAAGTCGATTTGCAGCGCAAACGCGTTATCGCCCAGTTCCGCGACGATTTTCTTCAGCTTCTCGCCTTCGCGGTCGATCAGGACCACTTTTGCTCCTGCGGCAAGCAGGGTTTTCGCACACTCAAGGCCGATACCGGAGGCTGCGCCGGTAATGGCTGCAACCTTGCCGTTGAGGGAAGTATTCATGGAGGGGACAGAGTGATTCATTTTATAATCCTTTATGCATAGGTGATTTTTAAGGTGTATTTGCTTCTGCGCGAAGAACGGGGGCGTTCTGACTGGCGTGTGAAGCATATTGCTCAATCGATGAAGCTGATCTAGCACTTGTTTATTTCCTCAGCAAGAGACATTCAAAATGAAGAGGCGATTTTGTGACGCGCGTTGAGAAAACGAAGAAAACAACCATCTACGACCTGGCTGAGTTAACCGGGGTTTCCGCCAGCGCGGTGAGCGCAATTTTGAATGGCAACTGGAAGAAGCGACGCATTAGCGCAAAGCTGGCGGAGAAGGTGACCCGGATTGCTGAAGAGCAGGGATATGCGGTGAACCGACAGGCCAGTCTGCTTCGCAGTAAGAAATCGAATGTCATCGGGATGATTGTCCCGAAATACGACAACCGCTACTTTGGCTCCATTGCTGAAAAGTTTGAAGAGATGGCGCGTGCCAGGGGGCTGCTGCCCATCATTACCTGTACGCGGCGTCAACCGGAGCTGGAGGTTGAAGCGGCGAGGGCGATGCTCTCCTGGCAGGTGGACTGGGTTATCGCCACCGGGGCGACGCACCCGGATAAGATCGCGCAGATGTGTCATCAGGCGGGTGTGCCCACGCTGAACCTCGATCTGCCCGGAACGCTGGCGCCGTCGATTATTTCGGATAACTATGCGGGGGCTAAAGCGCTGACGGAAAGCATTCTCGCCAGCAGCCAAAAGCGGTATGGCGTTTTGGCTCCGCTGACGTTTGTGGGGGGGCGAATCACCGACAATAACACCGCCGAACGTTTGCGCGGCTTCCTCGACGCGCATAAAGCGTGTGGATTGACGGTGCCGGAAACGCAGCAACTGGTTACGGGGTATTCTTCCGCAAGGGTGGAAGGGTTACTGAAATCGGTCTATCCGTCGCCTGATATTCCGCTGCCGGGGCTGTTTGTTAATTCGACAATTTCGCTCGAAGGGGTGGTGCGCTGGCTGGCGCAGAACGGGCAGACGGGAAGCCATCAGCCGCCAATGGGCTGTTTTGACTGGGACCCGTTTGTCTCTCTGCTGGGGCATGATATCGATATGGTGCGCCAGGATGTGCCAGCCATGCTGGACAAAGTGTTTGAGATTGTGGATTCCGGCGACACCACAATACGTCGTATTGAGATCCCGCCGGAATTGATCGCCAGCCAGAACATGGCGCGTTAGCGCGTCAGCAACCAGCGCGCGGTATGTTCATCGGTGACCAGACCGTTGATCCAGCCGCCTTTCAGTGCGGCGAGGATAGCAGGGCGCTTATCTTCACCGCAGGCCGCCGCAATACGCGGACACTGGCTCTGGCGTATATCGTAGCTGGTGATGTAGCGGTTGATGAGGCTATCCACTACGTTGCCGTCTGCGTCAATAAAGCGGCCAAGTATTTCTCCTACGCCGCCGCGCGCGGTCAATTCGTCCAGTTGCGCCTCATTGATAAAACCGTCTTTGAAGATAGGGCTCTGTTTCCCCAGCGCGCCGATGCCGACAAAAATGACCTCCGACGCTTCGGCGACGGCAGAGACGTTGCGAAACAGACGGCTGGTGCACCACATCTCGTATTCATCACAGGATTGCGCATAGCGTGGCGCGGGCCACTGGTAATATTTGCCCTGAATTTTACGCGCCAGCAACAGTGGGACGTCGTCGTAATAGTTACATTGTCCGTGTTCGTTCATGGCGCTGATCAACGCCACGCAGCGCGTATTGCGACTGTCGAAATCAATGCGTTTGATGGTTTTTTTCAGCGTCAACCCGGAACCAATGCCGACTACCGTCGGTTTGTCGCCCTGTAAGTAGCGGGCCATCAGTTGATAACAGCCGAAGGTTACGCTGTCGAGGGTGCTTTCGCTGCTGTAGGCGGGAACAATATTGCAGTTAATTAACTGATACTTTTCCTGCAAAAGCTGCGCGTAATCGAGGCAGTTCGCGACAGGATGGTGCAGACCAATCGAAACAATGCCTTCCTCTTTCGCCGCAGCGATAAGGCGTTGTACCACCGGTCTTGACGTCCCAAGCTGGCTGGCTATCTCACTTTGGTTTAAACCCGCAATGTAATACATCCATGCGGCCCGGACTTTCTGATCCAGCCTGATGTCATCTTCTTTGCTCACGTTTCCCTACCTTAAGAGTGGCGTTGGGGGCGTTAATTTCCCTCAACCGATAAGGTCATTCTGGCGGGTGCTCAGGATTGAGGCAAGCTCTTTGCTCTTTTGTGGTCATTTGTAATTTTATAGAGCAATTGCTCTTTTGTGATCTACGGCTCTTATTTAATACAAATGATCGACTAGAGTGCAGACATAACCTCACTGGAGAGCAGAACAATGAACGATCAATACACATGGCTTCATATTGGCTTAGGTTCTTTTCACCGCGCCCATCAGGCGTGGTATCTGCATCGTCTGATCGCTTCCGGCGATACGCGCTGGCACATTGCCGCCGGCAATATTCGCAATGACGCCGAGCACGTTGTGCAGGCGCTGGCGGCGCAAAACGGTCGTTATGTGCTGGAAACGGTCAGCCCGGAGGGCGAACGTGAGTACGAAGAGATCACGTCGATTCAGAAACTGCTGCCGTGGCAGGCGGATTTGCAGCCGCTGATTGCCGAAGGCGCCAGAGCGCAGACCAAAGTGATTGCTTTTACCGTGACGGAAGGGGGCTACTACCTGAACACCAGCCACAAGCTGGAAGTGAATAACCCCGATCTGGCGAGCGATCTCAACGGCGGCTGTAAAACGATTTACGGCGTCATTACCCGCATTCTGGAAGCGCGTATGGCCAATAACGCAGGGCCGCTGACGCTGCTCAACTGCGACAACGTGCGTCACAACGGTGAACGGTTCCACGATGGTCTGGTTGAGTTTTTACAACTGACCGGCAAACAGGCGGTGATTGACTGGCTTAGCGCCAATGCGACCTGCCCGAATACGATGGTGGACCGCATCACGCCGCGTCCGGCAGCCGATCTTCCGGCGCGTATCAAAGCGCAGACGGGCATTGATGATAAAGCGCCGGTAATGGGCGAAACCTTTATCCAGTGGGTGGTTGAAGATCGTTTCCGCGATGTGCGTCCTGCGCTGGAAAATGTCGGTGTGGAGCTGGTGACGTCTGTTATCCCGTATGAAGAGGCGAAAATCCGCATCCTCAACTCATCACATAGCTGCATTGCGTGGGCGGGTACGTTAATCGGCCAGCAGTATATTCATGAAAGCACCCTGACGGACTTTATCTACCAGATTGCCGACCGCTACGTGACGGAAGACGTGATCCCTTGCCTGGGAGATAACGGCATCGATCTCCCGACCTATCGTGATGTGGTGCTTAAGCGTTTTACCAACCCGCATATTCAGGATACCAACCAGCGCGTTGCCGCCGACGGATTCTCGAAAATCCCGGCGATGATTGCGCCGACGCTGCGCGAGTGCTATCAGCGCGGTGCACGGCCGAACGCTACCGCTATGCTGCCCGCACTGTTTTACGTCTTTATGGAGCAGTGGCACAAGGGCACGCTGCCTTATGAGTACCAGGACGGCATTCTGGATGCGCCAGCGGTACATGCCATGTTTGAATCCGCCGATCCGATCGCGGCGTATGCCAGTGATAAAGCGCTGTTTGGCGACCTGACGGAATGTGATGATTTCGCCGCGCTGCTGCGCGAGAAAATCGCCGCTGTTCACACGCTGATTAACTGAGAGGTGGCTATGTATCTGGGTATCGATCTCGGCACATCTGAAGTGAAGGCGCTGGTCATTGATGAAAACAATGACATTGTCGCCACCCATAGCGCGCCGCTGACGATTCAGCGGCCCCATCAACACTGGTCAGAGCAATCACCGGAAGCCTGGTGGGACGCGACGGAGTATCTGATGTCCACCCTGCGGGAGAAATGTGGTCATCACTGGCAGGCGATTAAGGCGATCGGTCTTTCCGGTCAGATGCATGGCGCGGTACTGCTTGATGCCGCCGGGAATACGATCCGCCCGGCGATTTTGTGGAATGACACCCGTAGCGCCCAGGAGTGTGCGGAGCTGGAAGAAATTGCCCCAGAGCTGCATCAGGTTGCCGGTAATCT
Organism: Citrobacter sp. TBCP-5362; assembly: GCF_005406305.1. Classification (NCBI taxonomy): domain Bacteria; kingdom Pseudomonadati; phylum Pseudomonadota; class Gammaproteobacteria; order Enterobacterales; family Enterobacteriaceae; genus Citrobacter; species Citrobacter sp. TBCP-5362. The sequence continues at coordinate 1,633,756 of NZ_CP040234.1, forward strand.
GGCGATGCCGGGGTTTACCGCGCCGAAATTGCTGTGGGTGCGTCGCCATGAACCGCAGAATTTTGCCCGCATCGAAACGGTGCTGCTGCCGAAGGATTATCTGCGTTTCAAAATGACGGGTAAAAAAGTCTCCGACATGTCCGATTCAGCAGGGACGCTGTGGCTTGACGTCGAGAAGCGCGACTGGTCGGATGCGCTGCTGGAGAAATGCGGGCTGACGCGGGCCAATATGCCGGAGCTGGTGGAAGGCTGCGATATTTCTGCCACGCTCGATCCCGTCGTCGCGCAACGCTGGGGGTTAACCCCTTCGGTGGTGGTCGCCGGGGGCGGTGGAGACAACGCGGTCAGCGCTATTGGCGTTGGCGCGGTATCGCCCGGCGATGCGTTTATTTCACTGGGGACGTCCGGCGTGCTGTTTGTGGTGACGGACGCGTACCGTCCCGCGCCGCAATCCGCAGTACATGCTTTTTGCCACGTCCTGCCGAATTTGTGGCACCAGATGAGCGTAATGCTCAGCGCCGCCAGCTGTCTGCAATGGTTCTGCCGCCTGGTAGGGACAACGGAAACGGAACTGCTGGAAGAAATCGCGCAGTTAAGCGATGCGGAAAAAGCCAGCGCGCCGATGTTCCTGCCGTACCTTTCCGGCGAACGCACGCCGCATAACGATCCTGACGCCCGGGGCATGTTCTGGGGGCTGACGCACTCCAGCCAGCGCGCGCTGATGGGTTATGCGGTGCTGGAAGGCGTCAGTTTCGGCATCGCTGACGGGCTCCGTGTTTTGCAGGAGAGCGGTACAAATATCGAACAATGTTCGCTGGTGGGCGGCGGCGCCCGAAGTCCGTTCTGGGCGCAACTGCTGGCAGATATTCTGGATATGCCCGTGGTGACGCACAAAGGCGGAGAAACCGGCGGCGCGCTGGGCGCGGCGCGACTGGCGTGCCTTGCGGCAGGTAAACCGTTGGCGTCCGTTTGCGAAAAACCGGAAGTCTACAAAACCTGGTATGGCGATCCGGTTCGTCACACGGCGCTGATGCAGCGTTATCAGCAGTTTAACGCACTGTACCGAAACGACCTGAACTATCGAAATCAATAATTTCTATAACAAAAGCCCTCCGGTGAATGTACCGGAGTGGCTCCCTGCACCCTAAAACGAGGTCAATATGTCGTTAACTAACAAACAATGGCTGGGATTACCCTTAAGTCTGGTCTGGGGGTATATCGCCATCGCCGTATTCATGACTGGTGATGGTTTCGAGCTGGCATTTTTGTCGCACTACATCAAAGCGCTGGGCTTTACCCCGGCGGAAGCCTCCTTCGCCTTTACGCTATATGGCCTGGCGGCGGCGCTGTCGGCCTGGGTATCCGGCGTAGTGGCGGAGATCATCACGCCGCAAAAAACCATGATGATCGGCTTTGTGCTGTGGTGCGTATTCCACGTATTGTTCCTCGTTTTTGGACTGGGTCAGTCCAACTACGCCTTAATTCTGTTGTTTTACGGTATTCGCGGTCTGGCGTATCCGCTGTTCCTTTATGCGTTTATCGTCGCCATTGTGCATAACGTCCGTAGCGACAGCACCAGCGCCGCGCTGGGCTGGTTCTGGGCGGTCTACTCTATTGGGATTGGCGTTTTCGGCAGTTATATCCCGAGTTTTACCATTCCGCATATTGGCGAAATGGGCACCCTGTGGCTGGCGCTGGCGTTCTGTCTGACCGGCGGTGTTATCGCGCTGGTTTCGCTGCGTAAAATTGAAACGCCGCGCCATATGCAAAACCTCACCACCCGTGAAAAGTTCAGCGAACTGGGGCGTGCGGTCACGCTGCTTTACACCAACCGTAGCATTATGTTGTCCAGCATCGTGCGTATTATCAATACGTTATCGCTGTTCGGTTTTGCGGTGGTCATGCCGATGATGTTTGTGGATGAACTGGGCTTCACCACCTCTGAATGGCTACAGGTATGGGCGGCGTTCTTCTTCACAACCATCTTCTCCAACGTCTTTTGGGGCGTACTGGCAGAGAAAATGGGCTGGATGAAGGTTGTACGCTGGTTTGGCTGTATCGGGATGGCGCTCTCCAGCCTCGCGTTTTATTACATTCCGCAGCACTTTGGCCATAACTTCGCGATGGCGCTGGTTCCGGCAATCGCGCTGGGGATCTTCGTTGCCGCGTTTGTGCCGATGGCCGCCGTCTTTCCTGCGCTTGAGCCAAAACACAAAGGGGCCGCGATTTCGGTCTACAACCTGTCGGCTGGGCTTTCCAACTTCCTCGCCCCGGCGATCGCCGTGGTGTTGTTACCGCACTTCAGCACCATTGGCGTCGTGATTGCGTATACGTTGCTCTATATTGTGGCGTTTATTCTGTGTCCGTTTATTCGTGTTGAACAACCCGGATTCACGCGTCAGGAGGCATGTGAAGGCGAAACGGTCGGTATTTCTTAATGATGTCGGGCCCGGCTGCGCTGCCGGGTCTTTTTAAGGCGGCAAATGATGAAGAGTAAAGCGGTAATTTTCGACATGGATGGCGTCATCATTGACTCCGAAGGGCTGTGGCGTCAGGCGCAAAAAGACGCGCTGGCAGGCTGGGGAGTGACGGTTAATGACGAGGAGTGTGAAACGTTAACCAAAGGGAAGCGACTGGATGAGATTGCCCGCGTCTGGTGCGAATACTGCCCGTTGCAGACAGACCCCGGGGTGCTGGAGTCGGCCATTCGCAAACGCATTACCGGACTTATTGCAACGGAAGGCGAAGCGATGGACGGCGTCTACGCGGTATTGCATCATTTTCGCCACGGGGGGTATCGGATTGCGCTGGCTACGTCATCATCCCATCAGGTTATTGAGGCTGTTCTCTCTAAACTTAATCTCCGGGGGCATTTTGACGTCATTTGCAGCGCCGACGATGAACGCTACGGCAAACCGCACCCGGCGGTGTATCTCTCCGCGCTGAAAAAGCTGAGCCTGCCCGCCGCAGAGTGTCTGGTGATTGAAGACAGCCTGAGCGGTTTTCGCGCCGCGCAGGCCGCCGGAATTGATACCATCGTGGTGTCTGACGGCTGCCAGCACCCCTGCTTTAGCGAGGCCATCGGGCGCTACACGTCAATGCCGCAACTCCTGGAGACGCTGGCCCCGCCGGTTAGGGCCGCAGGGTAAATGACCCGTTTGTGAGTGCAGAGGTTCCGGGATGTCGCCGGTCTGATTATCCCTCTCTGCGCTTACTTTCTTTTTTCATTAGCGCAGTAACGGGCAGTCTGGCGGCAAACGGCAACGCAGCGCGTTGGGAAGTATTTCAATATGAAATTCCTGACCACTGAGCGGCTCGCCATCAAGGTTAAAAGTGATCTCATGCGGAGCCTGAATATCAAACCAGGCGGATGCACCATCGACAATGTTGGGGTTCTCTTCCGGCTGCGTCAATGTAGAAAACAGCGCCGGAAGCAGCTCCTCACCGGTGAAGATCCGCAGTTGCAGCAGCCCGTCATTAATGAGTGCGCCAGGGCAGAGCTGTTGTCCGCCACCGGCCTGACGACCATTACCAATGCCAATCACCAGCGCATCGCCCTGCCAGTGAAAATTCTCGCCGCGAATCTCACAGCGATCGGGCTTGAGGGTGTCCATGCGCATCAGCCCATGAATAAAGTAAGAGACGCCGCCCAGCGCGGCCTTGAGTTTTTCCGGTGTTTCGGTGGTGATGCGCGTCCCGAAACCCCCTGTCGCCATATTAATAAAGCAGGTTTTATCGTTGACCTGGGCGATATCGATCGCAACCGCGTTACCGGCAATCGCCAGTTTTAAGGCTTTATCCAGCGCTTCCGGGATGCCAGCGCTGGTGGCGAAGTCATTGGCCGTGCCCAGAGGCAAAATGCCAAGCGCGGGAACGTTGCCGCCCTGACACTGAATCAGCGCGGCGGAAACCTCATTGATGGTGCCGTCGCCGCCGCCCGCAATAACTGTCTCAACGCCAAGCTGTCTGGCTTCATCAACATAACGCTGGGCATCGCCTTTTTCCCAGGTGACCCGGACGTGAATCTCCACGCCCTCATCGCGAAGTAGCCCTATCGCGTCGCGCAGGGGCTGATTATCAGCGCCTTTGCCATTTAAAATCAGTAAGCTGGCGGGAAACGTAGCCATCCTTTATTTGCCTCTGTCGTTAACCTGTTGAAAGTGTATAGCAGAAAAGGCGCGGAAAGGTCAGAACAGGCTGAAAATGGAAGGTTTGTGCAGCACAAAAAAATAAGCCTGCGTAAGGGAGATTACGCAGGCTAAGGAGGTGGTTCCTGGTACAGCTAGCATTTATGGGTTATGTTTTTCAGCGCCTCGGATAATACCCGTAATGAACGAGGCGGTATGTGATCGATTTCTAAGAATCTTCCCATAATGAAAAAATAACGTGGATTAACTACTTAGCGTGTGGGTTCCGCGTGGATTCGCCGGAAAAATTACGCATTAACAACGCATAATTCAGATCCATATCCTGCGGCACCGGCATCCAGACGGTGTAGCCATCGCCAGGCGCCACCGGCATTGCTTCACCTTTGGCGTTTTCCATATGTTCCAGAGTGAAGTTGACGTTCCCCTGCGGCGTCATCAGCTCCAGGCTATCGCCGATGGAGAATTTGTTCTTCACGGCAACGGCGGCAAGGGCGCCTTTACGCTCGCCGGTGAACTCACCCACGAACTGCTGACGTTCAGAAACAGAGTAACCGTACTCGTAATTCTGGTAGTCATCATGCGTGTGGCGACGCAGAAAGCCTTCGGTGTAACCGCGATGCGCCAGGCCTTCCAGCGTTTCCAGTAGTTGTGGATCAAACGGCTTGCCCGCAGCAGCATCGTCTATCGCTTTGCGATAAACCTGAGCGGTACGCGCACAGTAGTAGAAGGATTTGGTACGGCCTTCGATTTTCAGTGAGTGCACACCCATTTTGGTCAGGCGCTCAACGTGAGCAATGGCGCGCAGATCTTTCGAGTTCATGATGTAGGTGCCGTGTTCATCTTCGAACGCGGTCATGTATTCGCCCGGACGCTGAGCTTCTTCGATCATAAACACTTTGTCGGTTGGTGCGCCGATACCCAGCGTCGGCTCGACGTTCTGTACCGGAATCGGTTCGTATTTATGGACGATGTTGCCCACGACGTCTTCTTTCCCTTCCTGCACGTTATATTCCCAACGGCAGGCGTTGGTGCAGGTTCCTTGGTTCGGATCGCGTTTGTTGATGTAGCCAGAGAGCAGGCAACGACCGGAGTAGGCCATGCACAGCGCGCCGTGTACGAAGATTTCGATCTCCATTTCCGGCACCTGTTGACGAATCTCTTCAATCTCTTCCAGCGACAGTTCGCGAGAAAGAATAACGCGGGTCAGCCCCATCTGGTTCCAGAACTTCACCGTTGCCCAGTTTACGGCGTTGGCCTGCACCGAAAGGTGAATCGGCATCTCCGGGAAGTTTTCACGTACCAGCATGATAAGCCCGGGATCGGACATGATCAGCGCATCCGGCCCCATTTCCACAACCGGTTTAAGATCGCGAATAAAGGTTTTCAGTTTCGCGTTATGCGGCGCAATGTTCACGACCACATAGAATTTTTTGCCAAGTGCGTGGGCTTCGTTAATGCCGAGCTGCAAATTCTCGTGGTTAAATTCGTTGTTGCGCACGCGCAGGGAGTAACGCGGCTGGCCCGCATACACGGCATCTGCGCCATAAGCGAAAGCGTAACGCATATTTTTCAGCGTTCCCGCCGGGGAAAGGAGTTCCGGTTTAAACATAATTTTCTCGTTCTGATGACAGGTCAGATCCGCTTCACTGAATGAGGCGGTTAGGGGAGTGCCCCTACGTTAAGGGCGGGCATTGTAGCGCTGTGGGGGAGGCAGGTAAAGAAAAACGCCGGATGGCGGCGTAGCGCCTTCTCTGGCCGACAACGCTCTTATTTGTCGGCCGGATCAGCGGAGCGTCATCCGGCTATTGCAGGCGTGACTTATGCAATCCGGCAGGTATCCGCTTCCCAGCGATACCCGACGCCGTATACCGCACGGATGAACGACTGTTCGGCATCCAGTGATTCCAGCTTGCGGCGCAGGTTTTTGATGTGGCTGTCAATGGTGCGGTCAGTCACCACGCGATAATCATCGTAGAGATGATTAAGCAGCTGCTCGCGGGAGAAGACTTTCCCCGGCTCGTGAGACAGCGTTTTCAACAGGCGAAACTCTGCGGGGGTCAGGTCGAGCATCTTGCCGCGCCAGGATGCCTGAAAACGGCCTTCATCGACAATCAGCGGGCTTTGCGCGTCCAGCTGTTGCAGCTCACGTTGCGGCTTGCAGCGGCGCAAAATCGTTTTCACGCGGGCGACCACCTCACGGGGGCTGTAAGGTTTGCAGATGTAATCATCGGCGCCAATCTCCAGCCCAAGCAGGCGGTCGATCTCTTCAATCTTTGCCGTGACCATCACGATGGGCACGTCAGAAAAACGGCGAATTTCCCGGCACAGCGTCAGACCGTCCGTACCTGGCAGCATTAAGTCCAGCAGGATCAGGTCTGGCGGTGTTTGATGCACATACTGCAATACCTGATCGCCATGACTGATTAGCGTGGGGGCATAGCTTGCGGCGCGCAGATAGTCGATCAGCAGTTGTCCCAGCTTGGGTTCATCTTCCACGATTAAAATACGCGGCGTGTTTTCATCAATGGGTAACTCAGTCATACATCTCTCTGTAAATCGCGTTCCAGCGGTAACTCTACTGTAATGCTAAGCCCGCCAAAAGGCGAATGGGACGCCCGAATACGACCATTATGCGCTTGTACGATATTGTCGCAAATCGCCAGTCCCAGACCGGACCCACCGCTGGCGCGGTTGCGGGAGCCTTCCGTGCGGTAGAAACGTTCAAACAGTTTTTGTAACTGCTCATCGCGAACGCCGGGCGCGGAATCGGCGAACGTTAACAGCAGCATGTTGTCGCGCTGCTCGGCGGAAATGTGCAGGCTGCCGCCGCTGTCGGTGTAGCGCAGACTATTTTCCAGCAGATTATTGAATAACTGCATCAGACGATCCGGATCGCCGAATACCATCACGCTGTCAGGAAGGGAAAAGTGTAACGTCAACCCACGGCTGGCGAAGCGCTCGCGAAACGCGCCGCCCGCCACCTCCAGCAGGGGAATCAGGTCCACCGATGTTTTCTGGTACGCCAGCGCGCCTTCATCTGACATAGAAAGCTGATGCAGATCGTCAACCAGCTTGGTGAGCGTGCCGACTTCAGCCTGGAGCGAGGCCACCGATTCGGGCGTAAACTGGCGGACTCCGTCCTGGATAGCCTCCAGCTCACCGCGCAATACCGCCAGCGGCGTGCGCAGTTCGTGGGAGATATCCGCCATAAAATCGCGGCGCATTTGCTGATTTTTTTCCAGCGTGCTGGCGAGCTGGTTAAAATCCTGCGCCAGTTTACCCAGTTCATCCGCGCTGGCCGGCGTTACGCGCGTCGTGAAGTCGCCTGCGGCCAGTTTGTGCGTGCCTTCCACCAGCCGCTTAACGGGCGCCAGCAACCCGCGCGCCAGCGGAAACGTCGCCAGCGCCGCCAGCAGAGTCGACAACGCCACGATCAGCCAGCTGGTACGGCGCTGTTGCTTATCAAAATTAATATCGGTATTGCGCGTCAGTCGCTCAACGGGAGAGGCAATCACCGCGCCAACCTCCACACCGTTTACGTGAATAGCCCGGCGGGTGCCGTCTCGCGGGACTGGCGCTCGCGGGCCGACCAGCACATTGGCGTGTTGATCGACGACCCAAAATTGGGTTCGCCAGCCATGCGGCGGCATCCCGGGGCCGGGTTTGTTATCGTCGTTGTCATGCTCAAAAGAGCGCAGGATCTGGAAAACGAAGCGATCGTTATTGCGTAAAAAACGCCAGTTGCCGTGCAGCGAGTACTGCTCGCCCAGCGCGTCGCCGAGCATCTGCAACCGCTGTTCGTTGCCATGTTTGATGTAGTCGATAAACCCACGCTCAAAGCTGATGCGTACGGCCCAGTGCATGCTGATCAGCAAGACAATGCAGGTGGCGAAAATCGCCAGAAACAATTTGCCGGTAATACCGGGCCGCCAGAACTTCATTGCGTGCTCCTTTTGCGTCGTGAAATGACGGCGTTTTTATGCGTGTCGTTCGGCACCCGGGCGAAGATGAGTGCGGGCAGCGCGATAATCAGGGCCATGCACAGCCAGGTATACATAAACACCGTGTGGCTCGCGCCGCTGTCGGCCGCGATATGTTGTTGACCAAACATGCCCAGCAGCAGCCCGGCGATGGTCACGCCAATACTCATCGACAACTGCATGATCATGGACAGCAAGCTGTTGCCACTGCTGGCGAGTTCATCGGGCAGATCTTTGAGCGTTAAGGTGTTCATGGATGAAAAACGGGTGGAGTTGACCATGCCTTGCAGGAACAGCACAAAGGGCAGGGCGTAATACCAGCCAAGCATCGCAACGCTCATAAACAGCAGGCTGACCAGCGACAGACCGAGGGTGGTGGCGACCAGTACGCGACGATAGCCAAAACGGTTTACCACCTGTACGACGATACGTTTCATTCCCATGCTGCCGAGTACCATCGGGATCATCATCAACCCGGCATGAAACGGCGAAAACCCCAGACCAATCTGCAAAAAGACCGGCGTCATGAAGGGCAGCATGCCGCTCCCGACGCGCCCGGCGAAGCTACCAGACAGGCCCAGCGAGAAGGTGTGGGTGCGAAACAGCGCCAGACTAAACAGCGCGCGCGGATTGTTTTTGGCGTGTTTCAGGTAGAGCGCAATCGCCAAGATGCCGCACAACACCAGTGCGCCCAGTGAGAGAGGCGAGAGCCCTGTGCCTTTGCTGCCGTCCAGCGCTAGCGTCAGTACCGCCATGCCGACGGCCAGCAGGAGGAACCCTGAAAGATCGAAGCGCCGGGTTTGCATGGTGTAGTTCGGCATCAGCATGAGCGTCGCAATCGCCCCGACAATGCCGACCGGAATGTTAATCAGGAAAATCCAGTGCCAGGAGGCGTACTCGACCAGAATGCCGCCCAGCGCCGGGCCGAGCAGCGGCCCGACCTGACCGGGCAGCGTGACGAAGGTCATCGCCGCCATATATTGCTCGCGCGGAACGATCTTCATGACCGTCAGTCTGCCGACCGGCACCATCATGGCGCCGCCCACGCCCTGTAAAACCCGCGCCAGCACCAGTTCATTCAGCGTGCTGGACCAGGCGCAAAATAGCGATCCCAACGTAAACAGCACAATGGCGGTAAAGAAGATATTACGCACGCCGACTTTATCTGCCAGCCAGCCGCTGGCAGGCAGCATTACCGCCACGGTCAGTACATAGGAAACCACGACCATGTGCATATGCAGCGGGCTTTCCCCCAGACTGAGCGCCATAGAGGGAAGCGCGGTGTTGACGATTGTGGTATCCAGCGATTGCATAAAAAAGCCGAATGCCACAATCCAGAGTTGCCAGCGTGTGCTGTCAGGAAGTTCTGTCATGGCTCTGTTATGGGTTCCGGTTGGCTATTATTACGTGAAAAACGCAGCCGCAGACGGTCGAAAAAGAGATAGACCACCGGGGTGGTATAGAGCGTCAGCAGCTGGCTCATCACCAGTCCGCCCACGATCGTAATCCCTAATGGTTGACGTAACTCTGAACCATCGCCCCCAGAGATAACCAGCGGCAGCGCGCCAAACAGCGCCGCCAGCGTGGTCATCATGATTGGGCGAAAACGCAGCAGGCAGGCCTGGAAAATCGCCTGTTCCGGCGTCAGGTTGCCGTTTCTCTGTGCCTCAAGCGCAAAATCGACCATCATGATGGCGTTTTTCTTCACAATGCCAATTAATAGCATGATCCCGATGAGCGCGATTAGGCTGAACGGGGCATTGAACAGCTCCAGCGCCAGTAGCGCCCCCACGCCTGCGGAGGGGAGGGTAGAGAGGATGGTCAGCGGATGAACATAACTTTCATACAATATCCCCAACACAATATAGACCGTCGCGATCGCCGCCAGGATCAGAATTACCTGCGAATTCATCGTCTCCTGGAAAACCTGTGCCGTTCCGGCGAAACTGCCGCGCACCGTTGACGGTACGCCAAGCTGTGTCATCGCCCGGTTGATGGCTTCCGTCGCTTCGGACAGCGACGTGCCCGTAGGCAGGTTAAACGCGATAGTCGAGGCGGCGGACAACCCCTGGTGATTCACTGACAGCGGCGCATTGGCGGGCTGCCATTTTGCAAAATAAGAGAGCGGAATCGCCTTCCCGTCGCTGTTAATGACGAACATCTTCTCCAGCGCGCTGATGTCCTGGGTATAGCGTGGGTCGACCTCCATCACAACCTTGTACTGGTTCATCGGCTGATAGATGGTGGAAATTTGCCGTTGACCGAAGGCATTATTCAGCAGACTGTTGGCGGCCTGCACGTCGATCCCCAGCCGGGACATGGTTTCGCGGTCGTAAATCAGGTTCATCTCCGCGCCGTTATCTTGCTGATCGGAGTTAACGTCCGCCAGTTGGGGGAGCGCCGCCAGCGCTTTACGGATTTTCGGCTCCCATTCCCGCAGCGCGCTTAAATCATCAGACAGCAGAGCGTACTGGTAGCTGGCGTTAGCCTGCCGCCCGCCGACGCGGATATCCTGCACCGCCATCAGAAACAGGTTTGCGCCCGGCTCTTTTGCCAGCGCGACCCGCAGCCGGTCGATAACCTGCTGCGCCGTTTCATGGCGCTCGCCGCGTGATTTCAGCGTAATAAACATCATCCCGCTGTTGACCCGCGAACCGCCGGTGAACCCGGTCACGTTGTCGACCGCCGGATCGTCGCGAATGATCTTCATAAAGTCCTGAAGTTTGCCGCGCATCGCCTGAAACGAAATACTCTGGTCAGCCTGAATGCCGCCCATCAGTACGCCCGTATCCTGTTCGGGGAAGAAGGTTTTGGGGATGGAAATATAGAGCCAGATATTCAGCGCAATGGTGCCCAACAAGACGACGCCCACCAGCCGCGTATGGTTTAGCACCCATTTCAACGATGTGCCGTACCCCTGTTGCAGGCCAGTCAGCAGACGGCCAAAGCCGCGGCTTCGCGTCTGCTCGCGAGGCTTGCTGGACTTCAGCATCCAGCCGCACATCATGGGGGTTAGCGTGAGCGAGACGAGCAGCGAGATGCCGATCGCCACCGAAAGGGTGACGGCAAACTCGCGTAATAATCTTCCGGGCAATCCCCCCATCAGCAAGAGCGGCAGGAATACCGCCACCAGGGAGAGGCTCATGGAGAGCACCGTAAAGCCAACTTCGCGCGTTCCCTGAAGCGCCGCCTGCAAGGGCTTCATGCCGGCTTCAAGATGGCGGGAGATATTTTCCAGCACCACAATGGCGTCATCGACGACAAACCCGGTGGCGATAGTCAGCGCCATCAGCGACAGGTTGTTCAGGCTAAAACCGCACAGGTACATTGCGGCGAAGGTGCCAATCAGCGACACGGGAACCGCAACGGCAGGAATCAACGTTGCGCGCCCGGAGCGCAGGAATAAAAAGACCACCAGAATGACCAGCGCGACGGAAATAACCAGCGTCTGCTCCACTTCCTCCAGCGAGGCGCGAATCGTCGGGGAACGATCCTGAGCGATTTGCAGGTCAATTGAGGCGGGAATCAGCGTTTGTAATTCCGGGAGCTTCTCGCGAATGCTGTCTACCGTCTGGATGATATTGGCTTCCGGCAGCTTGCGAATCATCAGCAAAATCGCCGGCTTGGCGTTGGTCATCCCGGCGTTACGCACATCCTGTACCGAGTCAGTTACCGTGGCGACATCGCCCAGACGCACGGCGGCGCCGTTGTTGTAGTGGATAATCAACGGCTGGTATTCCGTCGCCGTTTTCAGTTCATCATTTGTCTGAACCTGCCAGCGATGAGTCTTGTCGTCGATCGCGCCCTGTGGCTTACGCACGTTGGCATTGCTGATGGCGCTGCGCACGTCATCCAGCGATACGCCCTGATTAAACAACGCCTGCGGGTTAAGCCCCACGCGCACGGCGGGCAGCGAACTGCCGCCGACATCCACATCGCCGACGCCGTCAATTTGCGCGATTGTCTGCGCCAGCTGCGTTGAGGCGAAGTCATACAGCTCTCCCTGCGACCAGGTGTCCGATGTGAGCGTCAGAATCATAATCGGCGCGTCGGACGGGTTGGCTTTACGGTAGGTCGGGCGGCTGGGCATCCCGCTGGGCAGCAGACTCTGTGCGGCATTAATTGCCGCCTGCACGTCACGCGCCGCGCCGTTGATATCACGGTCAAAGTTAAACTGAAGAATAATTCGCGTGCTGCCCAGCGAGCTGCTGGAGGTCATCTCACTGACTCCCGCGATGCGTCCGAGCGAACGCTCCAGCGGCGTGGCGACCGACGACGCCATGGTTTCCGGCGAAGCGCCCGGAAGCGATGCGCTCACCATAATGACCGGAAAATCCACCTGCGGCAGCGGGGCGACCGGCAATAACCGGAAACCCAGCACGCCGCAGAGCGTAATGGCGATGGAGATTAAAATGGTCGCCACCGGGCGGTAAATGAAAAGGGCGAAAAATTTCATTTACGCCTCCTCTTCCTGGCGGGGGAAGCGGCTTTTCACATACAGCGACAGGCGGTCAAACAGCAGATAGATGACGGGCGTGGTGAACAGGGTTAAGACCTGGCTGACCAGCAGGCCGCCTACCATGCCAATCCCTAACGGGCGGCGTAATTCCGCGCCTGTGCCGGTACTTAACATCAATGGCAGCGCGCCTAACAGTGCCGCCAGCGTGGTCATCAGAATCGGGCGAAAACGCAGCAAACAGGCCTGGAAAATCGCATCACGCGGTGCCATTCCCTGCTCGCGCTCGGCGGCCAGGGCGAAGTCGATCATCATGATGGCGTTCTTCTTCACAATACCGATCAACAAAATGATCCCGATGATGGCAATCACGTCCAGTTCACTACCGGCAATCATGAGCGCCAGCAGCGCCCCGACGCCCGCCGTCGGCAGGGTGGAGAGGATCGTGATTGGGTGGATAAAGCTTTCGTACAGCACGCCAAGCACGATATACATCGCCACCACTGCCGCCACGATCAGCCAGACGGTGCTGCCGAGCGCGGCCTGGAAGGCCAGCGTGCTGCCCTGAAACTGGGTGGTGATATCGACTGGCAGGTTGACCGTTTTCTCCGTGTCCAGAATGGCCTGTACCGCATCGCCGAGCGAATAATTATCCGGCACGTTAAACGAGAAGGTCGTTACCGGGAACTGATCCAGGTGATTAATGGAAAGCGGCGCGAAACGCTGCTCGATTTTGGCGATGGCGCTAAGCGGCACAATCCCGCCGTCGCTGCTGGTCAGACGGATGGTGTCCATTGCCGCCAGCCCCGGCGTGGTGTCGGTGTTATGTTCCAGCACGACGCGATATTGATTCGCCTGGGTGTAGATGGTCGAAATCAGGCGCTGGCCAAAGGCGTTATACAGGGCGTTATCGACATCCGCCATGCTGATGCCAAGACGGCTGGCGCTGTCGCGGTCAACGTTCACATACGCCACCAGACCTTTGTCCTGCCAGTCGCTGCTGACGTCAGAAAGCTGCGGAAGCTGCTGGAGTTTTTCCATCAGCTGCGGCACCCAGGTGCTGAGCGCATCCAGTGAGGTGGCCTGTAGCGTAAACTGGTACTGCGTGCGGCTCACCTGAGTATCAATGGTGAGATCCTGCGTTGGCTGGAGGTAGAGATCGACACCGGGCACTTTCGCCACGGCGTGTTGCAGGCGGGCGATGACTTTCTGCACCCGATCGTCACGTTCATTCAGCGGTTTAAGGTTAATTTGCAGACGCGCGCTGTTCAGCGCCGGGTTGGTGCCATCAACGCCGACAAAGGCGGTCAGGCTTTCTACCGCCGGGTCTTTTAAAATCACATCAGACACCTGGCGCTGGCGCAGGGCCATACTGGCGAACGAGCTGGATTGTGGAGCCTGCAATGTGCCCTGAATAATGCCGTTATCCTGCACCGGGAAGAACCCTTTCGGGATAAAGACCCACAGCATGATGCTGAGAAGCAGGGTGCCGAGCGCCACGCTCAGCGTCAGCCACGGATGGTTGAGCACTTTTGCCAGCCACTGACCGTATTTCTCAATGACGCGATCAAACATTTTTTCCGCCGCGCGGGAGAAGCGGTTTTGCTTGCGCAGCGACGCCTGACTGAGCATCCGGGCGCACATCATGGGCGTCAGGGTCAGCGACACGACGGCGGAGATCAGGATCGCTACCGCCAGCGTGACCGCAAATTCGCGGAACAAACGCCCGACGATATCGCCCATGAATAACAGCGGGATCAGTACCGCAATCAGCGAGAAGGTTAATGAAATAATGGTAAAGCCGATTTCGCCAGCGCCTTTGAGCGCCGCCGCCAGCGGTTTTTCCCCTTTCTCGATGTAACGCGAAATGTTCTCAATCACCACAATCGCGTCGTCCACGACGAAGCCGGTGGCGATGGTCAGCGCCATTAGCGTCAGGTTATTGATCGAGAAATCGAGAAAGACCATTACCGCAAAAGTGCCGATCAGCGATAACGGCACGGCGACGCCCGGAATGATTGTGGCGGGGACATTACGCAGGAACAGGTAGATGATCATCACCACCAGCGCAATCGCCAGCATCAGTTCGAACTGGGTGTCGGTAACGGAAGCGCGAATGTTGGTGGTGCGATCCGACAGCACGGTGACATTGACCGATTTTGGCAGGCTTTCCGTAAGCTGCGGCAGCATCTGACGAATGCTGTCCGCCGTGGAGATAATGTTGGCGCCGGGCTGGCGCTGCACATTCATCACAATGGCCTGTTCTTTATTGGCCCACGCGCCGAGCCAGCTGTTTTCCGCGCCTTGTTCGACCGTTGCCACATCGCCCAGACGTACCGGCGCGCCGTTCTGCCAGGCGATGATTAACTGGCGATACTCATCGACGGACTGCATCTGATCGTTAGCAGAGAGCGTGACCGCGCGAGTTGGGCCATCAAGACTCCCTTTCGCCGAGTTGACGTTAGCGCTGGTGATGGCGGCGCGAACCGTTTCGCTGGTAAGCCCCAGCGCGGCTATCGCCTGCGCATTCAGCTTCACACGCACGGCCGGGCGTTGGCCGCCGGACAGCGTGACCAGCCCTACGCCGGAAACCTGGGAAATTTTCTGCGCCACCCGGGTTTCCACCATATCTTCCACCTGCGTCATGGGCATGGCGGTTGAGGTGACGGCCAGCGTCATGATCGGTGGATCTGCCGGGTTAACTTTGCTGTATACTGGCGGGTTAGGCAGATCGCTCGGCAGCAGGTTTGTGGCCGCGTTAATGGCGGCCTGTACTTCCTGCTCGGCGACATCCAGCGGCAGAGTCAGCTGGAACTGCAACGTTACAACCGATGCGCCGCCGGAACTTTGTGACGACATCTGTTTCAGGCCGGACATTTGCCCGAACTGGCGTTCAAGCGGCGCGGTGACGGCGGAGGTCATCACATCCGGGCTGGCGCCGGGGTAGAGCGTTACCACCTGAATGGTGGGGTAGTCCACCTCCGGCAATGCGGCGACGGGCAGGAAGCGGTAACCGATAATCCCGGCGAGTAAAATCGCCACCATCAGCAGCGTGGTCGCGACAGGGCGCATAATAAACAGGCGCGACGGGCCGCCTGTGCTGCTCGGAGGTAACACCTGCATCAGGAGCGTACTCCTTTCTTACCGTATTCCCGATTTGTGGCTTTATCTTCTTTCGCCGCAGGCGCTTGCGCTTCCACCACTTCGACTTTCGCCCCATCCGTCAGACGATCGATCCCGTCCGTCACGACGCGATCGCCTGCCGACAGCCCGGCGCTGATTACCACGTTCTGACTGTCCTGAATACCCGGTTTAACCAGATGCTTGCTGACTTTGTTCTCATCATTTAGCACCCAGACAAAGTGGCCTTCGTTACCCATTTGCACGGCTGCTGTCGGTATCACCACCGCGTTTTGCTGCGTGTCGACCAGCATGCGGGCGTTAACAAACTGGTTAGGGAACAGCGCGTCATCCTGGTTGTTAAAACGGGCTTTGATTTTGATGGTGCCGGTCGTGGCGTCGATTTGGTTGTCCAGGCTGAGCAGTACGCCGTCGCTTAATTTCTGTGAGTTAGTGCGATCCCAGGCTTCAACGGTCAATGTTTTGCCCGTTTTTTGCGCCTGTACGACGGTGGCGATATCACTTTCCGGCAAGGTAAAAATCAGATCGATTGGGTGCGTCTGGGTGATAACGACAATGCCTGTGGTATCGCCGCTGGAAATTTGATTACCGACATCCACCTGTTTTAACCCCACGCGACCCTCTACCGGTGCGGTGATGCGGCTCCAGTCAAGCTGCAACTGCGCGCTGGCGACGCTGGCTTCATCGGCCTTAATGGTGCCTTCTGTTTCGCTGACCAGCGCCTGTTGCGCGTCCAGCTCCTGGCGGGAGACAAGATTGGTTTTCACCAACTGTTGATAGCGCGCTAAATCGCGACGGGCATTCGCCAGCGTGGCTTTGTCTTTCACGAGCTGCCCCTGCGCTTGCGCTAAGGCGACTTTAAACTGGCTGGGATCGATTTCCGCCAGCAGATCGCCCGCTTTGACCTGTTGTCCTTCCTGGAAGTGCAGCGCCATCAGTTGACCATCCACGCGGCTGCGTACCGTGACGGTATTGGCGGCAGCGATCGTGCCCAGCCCGGTCAGATAGCGTGGTACGGCTTGTTCCGTTGCGGTCGCCGCCTGAACCGGCGCCAGCGGGCCGGAACGCATGCCGCGACGTCCTGCGCCAGCCTGACGTTGCGCATGTTCGTTAGCGCCCGGCGCATTCCCCTGGGTTTCGCTGCGACTATGCCAGAACCCGTACACGGCAATGGCCGCCACAACGACCACGATTGCTATCACCCAGCGGGATTTTTTACTGCCTTTCATCGTTATAAGTTTCTCATCCTGAAACGTTTCGCGGAATGATACTAGTTTAGTCATCCATAACGGGAGAAAAATGGAGGAATTATGAAACACTGTCTGGATTCGTCTGAATGACGTCGGCCTTTGCGAGGCGTTACGCAACAATCACCCATGAAAAACACGGATATTTACTCTTACGTTAGAGTGGCGGCACGGCAAAAAAAGGAGGTAAGCCACAGCTTTCAGCAGGACGCTGGAACGGGAAAGCCCCTCCCGAGGAAGGGGCCAAAATAAGGAAAGGGTTATGATGAAGTGCGTCATCATACTGGTGATACTCTTAGTGATTAGCTTTCAGACTGACTAAGACACCAGGGGGAGGGGAAACCCTCCCTAACCCTCACTCCTGAAAATAAGCCACAGCAAAAATAATGTCAATCTGCAAGCCGCTCAGCTTGCGAGGCGGTTAACGAAATACGACGTCCGCCCATCGCGCAAGACCGGCGGTGACGGAACCGAAGTCATCGCCGCCAGCAATCGGAATGCCCGGCAACTGCTCCGCCAGCGCGTTTTTGATCAGCGGTGAGCGCGCGCTGCCGCCGGTCAGATAGATGACATCCGGTTTTTCCTGCGCATTGTCCAGCGCCAGCTGTACCTGCTCCAGAATACGCGCCAGCGGCTGGCTCAGCGCGGCTTCCAGCCCCTGCTGACTGACAGACGTCGCCAGCTCATCGCTGATAAACGGCAGCGTGGTGAGGATATCGGGCTGCCCGGACAGGGCGATTTTGCTCTCCTCCGCGCTGCGTACCAGACGATAGCTGAGGCGCTGACGCCAGACTTTAAGCAGCAGCGCGACTTTATCCGCATCGCGGGCGTCCCGAACCAGCTCGTTGAGCAGGCGACCGTTAGCGCTGCTGTAGAAATCGCTCTGTGCGGGAACATCATTGATCGCGACAGCGTTCCACCACGGCAGAACCGGCAATGCGATGCCTTTTTCGGTTTCGCCGCCCATGCCCAGCAACGGCATCAGGTGTTTAAACGCCAGCGCGATGTCCAGGTCGTTACCGCCCACGCGACAGCCGCTGTGCCCGAGCAGGCTGGAGGCGCGGTCAGCGCGCTGATGCCACTGCGGCCCCATCAGCAGCAATGAACAGTCGGTCGTCCCGCCGCCAATATCCACCACCAGTACGCGCTTCTCTTCCTGCAACGTGGCTTCATAATCCAGACCCGCCGCAACCGGTTCAAACTGGAAGACGACATCCTGAAAACCGGCGCGTTTTGCCGCGCGCTCCAGAATGCCTTGCGCCTGGCGGTTGGCCTCATCGCCACCCAGCCCCTGAAAGTTAATTGGTCGACCGATCACCGCCTGCGTGATGCTTTCCGGCAACTGCGTTTGCGCCATATGACGGATGTGCAACATCATCGCGCAAACCAGATCCTCAAACAGCGCAACCTGCTGCGGTTTTAGGCCGTTAGCGCCGAGGAAGGATTTTGGCGATTTAACGAAGTAAACCTCTTCCGGGTCGTCAATGTAGTGGCTCAGCGAAGCCAGCCCGAACTGCACGCTGCCTGCGCCGACCTCAATATCTTCTTCACGGTTGTAGCACATTGCGCGCCGCAACAGCGCCTGCGTTTCGTCATCCGTCGCCGGAACCGCGTGATGGCGGTACAGCCACTCGCTGACGGCTTCACGCGTCGGGGCGCAAAGCATTGAGGGCAACAGCGTGCTGTTATTTTCCATTTTTAGCAGCTGCGGTTGCCCGTCGCACATGACGGCAACGGAACAGTTTGCCGTGCCGTAGTCAAAACCAATAAACACCTTAATAATCCCCATGCCAGTGAAGAAGGGGCGTGACTTTAACGAAATGTTGTAATCCCGACAACTGGAATATGAAAGCAAGGCGCGGCGTTTGAATAGCGTTTATGCTGAAGGAGAATAAAAACAGGAGTCGCAATGTATATCCTAAGCTGGCAGCCGCCTTATGACTGGTCCTGGATGTTGGGTTTTCTCGCCGCGCGTGCGGTGAGCGGCGTCGAAACGGTTGAGCCCGCGCGTTACGTTCGCAGTCTGGCGACGGGAGAACATCGGGGACTGATCGCCGTTGTACCGGAGCACCAGACGCATACGCTGCGCGTAACCCTGAGCGCGGGCTTGTTGCCCGTCGCCGAAGAATGTCTGGCAAAAATTGAACGCCTGTTCGATCTGCGCTGTAACCCCGATCAGATTGCCGACGCGCTCGGCAGTCTGGGGGCTGCGCGACCGGGATTGCGCCTGCCCGGCTCGGTGGATGCCTTCGAACAGGGCGTAAGGGCGATACTCGGGCAACTGGTCAGCGTGGCGATGGCGGCAAAGCTGACGGCGAAAGTCGCCCGTCGTTATGGCGATGTGCTTGCCGATGCGCCGGAGTATGTCTGTTTCCCCACGCCGCAAACGCTGGCGGCGGCGGACCCATTCGCGCTTAAAGCACTGGGGATGCCGCTGAAACGCGCGGAAGCGCTGATCCATCTGGCGCGTGCGACGCTGGATGGAACGTTAGAGACGTCCGCGCCGCCGGATATTGCGCTGGGGGTGAAAAACCTGCAAACCTTTCCTGGGATTGGGCGCTGGACGGCCAACTACTTCGCGCTGCGCGGCTGGCAGGCGAAAGATATCTTTTTGCCGGATGATTATCTGATTAAACAGCGGTTTTCGGGAATGACGCCCGCGCAAATCCGCCGTTATGCGGAGCGCTGGAAACCCTGGCGCTCCTACGCGTTGCTGCATATCTGGTATACGGATGGCTGGCAGCCGTCAGTTGATGGCGAAATAACTGGTGTTCAGTAACAGATCCAGCGGCTGGGCATCGGCAATGACGTCGCCGTAAATCAGATCGATGCCAATACCGGAAAGCGCATCCATGATCAGCGGCATTTGTACCGGGCCGGCAATGGTTCTGACGCCCAGCCGCTGCGCATGGCTCTGAATAATCGATACCAGCATTTCATCCATTAAATTGCCGTGAAGGCTGGCGCAGAGTTCGCTATCAAGCAACAGGTAGTCAGCCATGTGGGCGCTTAAGCAATCGAAAAGCGCCAGGTCACGGTTGACCTGGCTGAGAACAATGCGACAGCCCGCCTGACGCAGTATCTGTATCGCGGGTATGGCCTTATCGGACTCTTGCATCAGGACATATGCGGGGATAACCAGATGCAATAAGCGCGGCGGAAGTGGGCTGCGCTCCAGCTGTTCGAGCAGCTCATCAATGAATGTTGCGCGGCTGAGTCCGGCGGCGGAAAGCGGCAGGGCGATGCTCACCCCCTTACTGGCGACGGTGGATGCCGCGTGCTGGAAAAATGTCTGAAACACGCGACGATCGAGAGCGTGGCTGAGTTCGGGATCGGTTAGCCCTGCGCGGAATGCCTGCTCCTCCATGATTTCGCCATCGCTGGTCCACAGCCGCAGCGAGATCAGCCAAAAACCGCACGTTTCAGGGATGCGCGGCGACGCAACCCCGCGGGCGATCATCAATAGAGGGTTATCTTTGATTATGCGCCATTGCTCATCCTGAGGCGTGACTTCCCGCTCGCTGTGCGCCTGTTCCTGCTGCGCTTCGTACACGGTGACACGTCCCCGACCGTTGTTTTTAGAGGCATAGCAGGCGATATCTGCCTGGGACATCACGTCTGCCGCAAGGCGATTGGCGTTATTGATTAGCGTGATCCCGGCGCTGGCGCCAATGGGGTGTTCACGGTCTTCCCACGTAAAGCGGTATTCATTAATCGCGTTGACGATCCGCGTAGAAATAAAGCGCGCGCTGTCGATATTGCAATCCGGCAGCAGGAGGCCAAATTCGTCCCCGCCCAGGCGGGCCAGCATATCGCTGGAACGCAGCATACTGAGCATTAAGGCGGCCAGTTCGCGAAGCAGCGCATCGCCTGCGGCATGCCCGGCGCTGTCGTTAACGGCTTTAAAGCGGTCAAGATCAATAAAGACCAGCGCATGATGCTGGCGCGTATCGCGTACCGTAAGCAGGATTTCTTTCAGATGGCTTTCAAAACTGACCCGGTTAGCCAGGTGGGTGAGGGCGTCATGAGAGGCGCTGTAGCTGAGCTGGCGCAGCATTTTCCGCGATTCCGTGACGTCCTGAATGACCAGTACGGAGCCGATATTCCCGCCGTCCAGCGTACTGAGCGGCGTAATGCTGTAATGAATGTCGTAGCGACCGCCGTTGCGACAGTGAAGCACCACATCCTGCTCAATGGCGGAACGCGACATATCCGCGCTATAGATATTTTCCATCAGCGGGCCGTTATCGCCAAAAGTGATGCGTAATACCGTCAGCAGCGGGACGCCGATCGCATGCTCCTGCTGCCAGCCGCTCATCTTTTCGGCGACAGGGTTCATAAAGGTCACGTTCATATCGACGTCAATACAGACAACCGCTTCCCCGATGGAGTCCAGCGTAATGTGCAGGCGTTCTTTTTCCTGATACAGCGCCTCGTTAAGCTGCTTGACTTCGGTCATGTCCATGTTGATGCCAAGCAGGCGCTCCACGTCGCCGTCTTTATCCAGCACCCGGTTCGCCAGGGCGCGGATATGCCGGATGCCATCTTTTACGCCAATCCTGAATTCGAGCTTAAAGGGGAGACGCGCCGCCAGAGACTCGCGGATGATCTTTTCCGTCGGCGCGCGGTCTTCCGGCAACAGGCAGTCGTGCCAGAGTTGCCAGGTGGGTTTGATATGCGGCGGAACCTCATACAGCTCAAACATGCGCTTATCCCAGCTGATCACGTCAGGCCGCAGTTCCCATTCCCAGATGCCGATACCGCCCGCTTCGTTCGCCAGCGTAATCCGCTCCATCAAGCGCTTGTTTACCCGTTCGGTATGTTTCAGGTCGTTGATATCTTCAATTTGCGCAATGAAATAGAGCGGGGTGTTGTCGCTATGGCGAACCAGTGAAACGGCCAGTAATGCCCAGACCACATCGCCGTCGCGGGTGTAATAGCGTTTCTCCATGGAATAGCTGTTGATATCGCCGCGCACCAGCATATTCAGCTGTTCAAGGTCGTTATGCAGATCCTCAGGCCAGGTAAGCTGTTGAAAGGTGAGGGCGCGCAGTTCATCCTGGCTGTAGCCAAGAAACTGACACAATGCCTTGTTGGCCTGTAGCCATTGGCCTTCGGTGCCCACTAACGCCATGCCGATCGCGGAATATTCCATCGCGTTACGAAAGCGTAATTCGCTTTCCGTGATATTTTTTTGTTCCGCCCGAAACGCATACATCACCATTGTCATGATGTTGACGGGCAGCAGGATCATTAAAAGCGGCAGCCAGGGAACGTTCATCATGGCGTATGTTTTGGGCGTTGACAGCAGCGCCGGGTCGGATGCCAGCATCAGCGACGTCATCATGACGGTGGCGAGGAAGATCAGAAACGCTTCCATACGCGGCAGACGTATCGCGCTCCACATCAGCAGAACGATAATGCAGGTGAAAGGCCACGGGACGTACAGCATAGAGAGCCAGCTTAGCCCCAGCGTTATCGTCAGCGTAAGCAGCGTTTCAAGCAGTAAACGGGGATCGCGATGGCGAAGCAGGTAGCGCGGTTTAAACAGCAAGCCTAATGGCACCAGCGCCAGCGCGCCGATAGACTCGGACAGAATCCAAATCAAAAATGTTTTTACTGGCGTCCCTTCGGGCATCAGCAGCCAGAGCAGCGCGCCTCCCAGTAGCGGTGGAATCACCGCGCTGCCCGTCGCCAGGCGGAGCCAGTCATTCAGATTTTGTAAGGGGTTATACCAGGGCAGTAGCTTACGTAACAGGATTGCGCCGACCACCGCTTCAATAATATTGATCGCCGTCCAGCCAAAATTCAGCGAACCGGCAGGAGAAAAAACGAGTGACGCGCTTATGCTGCCGAGGGAACAGACCAGTGCGATCCCCGGCCACATCCGTCCTGCGTGGCGATAAAAACCGACCATCATGATTGACGTCGGGAACCACAGTGGCGCCAGCGGCGTATCGAAACGCGACAGCTCCAGCGAGAAGAGTGTAAAGATAAAGGTGAGCAGACCTAAACTGACGAGACGCAGTAGAGGGTGAGGCAAGGTAACTAAAACATGTTGGGTTTGTTTACTCATTACCACGTTATCCGAATAGCCCTTGCCGTCGCGGAGGGCCCGGACGCGTCAGTTTTCATTCAGGATCATGCTAGTACAAACAATTTACGATTTATACGTCAGCGGCTCATAATTTGACATCTCCGGGGGATTAATTCCGGCATAAACGAATAAATCCGGCAGCTGCTTTAAAAATAAGCATTTTAATTTGCGACAAGGAGAGATGGACGGCAATTTAGCGTTCTGTTATCTCGACTGGTATCGTGCCGCTGAAATCCCTATAATTGCCGCGTTTGACGCTTCGGCGTCGCCCTCCCTAACATCCAGGTTAATCAGGTCGCTAAATTTATGACTGTTCAGTCTCATCAGTGCGTCATTATCGGTATTGCTGGCGCATCGGCTTCCGGCAAGAGTCTTATTGCCAGTACCCTTTATCGCGAATTGCGTGAACAAGTGGGTGATGAACATATCGGCGTTATTCCCGAAGACAGCTATTACAAAGATCAAAGCCATCTGTCGATGGAAGAGCGTGTAAAAACCAACTACGACCATCCTAATGCGATGGATCACAGTTTGCTGTTCCAGCATCTGCAAGCGCTCAAGCGCGGTTCGGCGATTGAATTGCCCGTATACAGCTATGTTGAACATACCCGCATGCAGGAAACCGTTCGCGTCGAGCCCAAAAAAGTCATTATTCTTGAAGGGATTTTGCTGCTGACGGACGCGCGTTTGCGTGAAGAGATGAACTTCTCCATTTTTGTCGATACCCCGCTGGATATCTGCCTGATGCGCCGTATTAAGCGCGACGTCAACGAGCGTGGGCGTTCAATGGATTCGGTGATGGCGCAGTACCAGAAAACCGTACGCCCGATGTTCCTGCAATTTATTGAACCTTCCAAGCAATACGCCGATATTATCGTACCGCGCGGCGGTAAGAACCGCATCGCGATTGATATTCTGAAAGCGAAAATCAGTCAGTTCTTTGAATAAGCCCAGCGAATTGTGTACCGTTCAGTGATAACCTGGTTCGCCCTTGACGCGTTGAACGTTAAGGGCCTGATGCACGAAAGGAGAAAGTGCCATGCGTTTGTGTGACCGAGATATTGAAGCCTGGCTGGATGAAGGCCGCTTGTCGATCAACCCGCGTCCTCCTGTTGAGCGCATTAATGGCGCGACGGTGGATGTGCGCCTTGGCAATAAATTTCGTACATTTCGTGGCCATACGGCTGCGTTTATTGATTTAAGCGGCCCGAAGGATGAGGTCAGCGCTGCGCTGGATCGCGTGATGAGCGATGAAATCGTGCTGGATGAAGGCGACGCGTTTTATCTTCATCCGGGCGAGCTGGCGCTGGCCGTGACCTTTGAGTCCGTCACGCTGCCGCCGGATCTCGTGGGGTGGCTGGATGGCCGTTCCTCGCTGGCGCGTCTTGGGCTGATGGTGCACGTTACCGCGCACCGTATCGATCCCGGCTGGTCCGGTTGCATCGTTCTGGAGTTCTACAACTCCGGGAAATTACCGCTGGCCCTGCGTCCGGGAATGCTGATTGGCGCCCTGAGCTTTGAGCCGCTCTCCGGCCCTGCCGCACGCCCTTATAACCGTCGCCAGGATGCGAAATACCGCGATCAGCAAGGCGCTGTTGCCAGCCGGATTGACAAAGACTGAGTCTGCTCCACTGAGGATAGCATGAGACGATTTCTGACGACGCTGATGATTCTCCTGGTCGTGCTGGTGGCCGGTTTCTCGGCGTTGGTGATGTTGGTGAATCCGAATGATTTCCGCGCGTATATGGTGCAGCAGGTCGCTGCGCGTAGCGGATATCAACTGCAACTGGATGGCCCTCTGCGCTGGCACGTATGGCCTCAACTCAGCATCCTCTCTGGACGGATGGCGCTGACGGCGGAAGGCGCCAGCGAACCCCTGGTTCGGGCCGACAATATGCGCCTGGACGTTGCGCTGTGGCCGCTTCTTAGTCATCAGTTGAAGGTTGAACAGGTGATGCTCAAAGGCGCGGTCATCCAGTTGACGCCGCAGACGGAAGCGGCGCGCCGGGAAGACGCGCCTGTTGCGCCAAAAGACAATACGCTGCCGGATGTCCCGGAAGACCGTGGCTGGTCTTTTGATATCAGCAGCTTACGCGTTGCTGACAGCGTGCTGGTGTTCCAGCATGAAGACGACGAGCAAATTACGGTTCGCGATATTCGCCTGCAAATGGAGCAGGATGAACAGCATCGCGGGACGTTTGATTTTTCCGGGCGGGTGAACCGCGATCAGCGCGATCTCTCGCTCTCCTTCAACGGAACGGTCGATGCGTCTGACTATCCGCACAACTTAACGGCCGGTATCGAGCAGCTCAACTGGCAGTTGCAGGGAGCCGATTTACCGAAACAGGGTATTCAGGGCCAGGGGCAATTACAGGCGCAGTGGCAGGAAGGGCAAAAAAGGCTCTCTTTCAGTCAGCTCAGTTTAACCGCCAACGACAGCACCCTGACCGGACAGGCTCAGGTGACGCTGAGCGATGAGCCGGAATGGGCGATCGATCTGCAATTTGGCAAGCTGAATCTGGATAACCTTCTTCCGCGAAATGACGTGGCAAGCACATCCAAAAACGTGGCGCAAACGGGGCAGCAGTCGACGCGGCCGCGGCCGGTTATCGCGTCCCGCGTTGATGAACCCGCTTATCAGGGGCTAAAAGGGTTTTCTGCGGCCCTCTCTCTGCGGGCGGATAACGCGCAGTGGCGTGGCATGGCGTTTACCGACGTGTCGGCGAAAATGACGAATCAGGCCGGTTTGCTGAATATCGTCGAGTTGCAGGGGAAACTCGACGGCGGTGAGATTTCTCTGCCCGGTACGCTGGACGCGAGAGCGGCAAATCCGCGCGCCGTGTTCCAGCCGCGCCTTGAAGATGTGGAAATTGGCACGATTCTGAACGCGTTTGACTATCCCATCGCGCTGACCGGCAAAATGTCGCTGGCGGGTGATTTTTCCGGCGCGGATATTGACGCCCAGGCGTTTCGTCACAGCTGGCAAGGGCAGGCGCATGTTGAAATGCGCGACACGCGTATGGAAGGGATGAACTTCCAGCAACTGGTGCAGCAGGCGGTAACGCGTAGCGGTGGCGATGTGCAGCAATCGCAGCAGAATTTTGATAACGCGACCCGCCTGGATCGCTTTGTCACCGACCTGACGCTGGATAACGGTAAGCTCACGCTGGGCAGCATGGAAGGGCAGTCTGCAATACTGGCGGTTTCCGGTAATGGCGCGTTGAATCTTGTTGAGCAGACCTGCGACACGCAGTTTAACGTGCGCGTGCTGGGCGGCTGGACAGGTGAAAGCAAGCTGATTGATTTCCTGAAAGAGACGCCGGTTCCGCTGCGCGTATACGGTAAGTGGCAGGCGCTGAATTACAATCTCCAGGTTGACCAGATTCTGCGTAAGCATTTGCAGGATGAAGCAAAACGTCGTCTGAGCGACTGGGCGGATCGTAATAAAGAGACCCGCAACGGTAAAGACGTGAAGAAGCTGCTGGATAAGCTGTAAGCGAATCTGAATGCCGGCTGTGAAAACAGACAGCATGTGTAGGCCGGGTAAGGCGTCAGTCGCCACCCGGCATGTCGTTCAGCCTTACACCTCGTAATCTAACTCGTCATCGCTACGTAACGGAATAATCTGCACTTTCTGTACGCGGTGACTCTCAACCTGCAAGGTTTTCAACAGGTAATCTCCCACCTGAACCTCTTCTCCGGTTTTCGGCACGCGTTGCAGGTATTCCATCAACAACCCCGCGATGGTGTGGTACTCGCGTTTCTCATCCAGCGGCAGCGGAACGTACTGCACCAGATCTTCCAGCGGCATATGGCCGTTGGCGGTCCAGGAGCCGTCCGGGTTTTTCTGAATATCGTGACGGGCGTCGATCTCTTCCACTTCGTTCGGCAGATTACCGGCGATGGTTTCCATGACGTCGCTCAGGGTTACGATCCCTTCAACGGAACCAAACTCATCCACGACAAAAGCAAAATGCGTGCGGGCGTTACGGAACTGCTCCAGCGCCGGAAGCAGCGGCAGCGTTTCAGGAAACACCAGCGGTTGACGGATCAACGCCCGCAGATCGAGCGGATCGCCGCGCAGCGATTGCTGTAGCAGGTCGATGACATGCACCACGCCAAGCAACTCTTCCTGTTCGTCCTCTCCGGTCACTACCAGACGCGTATGCTGGTTTTTTTCCAGCAGGGCGCGAATTTCCTCTTCAGGCGCGTCGAGATCGATGTGCTCAATATCATGGCGCGAGGTCATGATACTGCTGACGGTGCGCTGGTTGAGGTTCAGCACTCGCTCAATCATCTGCCGCTCTTGCGGGTTGAAAATCTGGCTGTCGTCATGATCCGCCAGCATGGCGGAGGTGTCAGCATCCAGCTCGGCATCCTCCTTTTTCCCGCTGAGCAAACGCATCACCGCTTCGGTGGTGCGCTGGCGCAACGTATGGTTGGCGGATAAGAAGCGACGGCGGTTGAAGATCGCCAGTTGGTTCAGCGCTTCAATCATCACCGAGAAGCCGATCGCGGCGTACAGATAGCCTTTCGGAATATGGAAGCCAAACCCTTCCGCCACCAGGCTGAAGCCGATCATCAGCAGGAAGCTGAGGCAGAGGATCACGATGGTTGGGTGGCTGTTCACAAACCGGGTCAGGGATTTACTGGCCAGCAGCATCAGGCTGATGGCGATAATCACCGCCGCCATCATCACCGCAAGGTGTTCGACCATCCCCACGGCGGTAATGACCGAGTCGAGGGAGAAGATGGCGTCCAGCACCACAATTTGCGCCACCACGCCCCAGAATTTCGCCCCTTTGCGTTGGGTGGGGTTATCGCTGTCTTTCCCCTCCAGCCGCTCGTTGAGCTCCATCGTGGCTTTAAAGAGCAGGAAGAAACCGCCAAACAGCATAATCAGATCCCGGGCGCTGAAGCTCAGGTCGCGTATGCTGAAGAGAGGCTTCGTCAGCGTGACCAGCCACGAGATAGACGCCAGCAACAGCAGGCGCATGATCATCGCTAACAGCAGCCCGGTAATGCGCGCACGATCGCGCTGCGCAGGCGGCAGTTTTTCAGCGAGGATGGCAATAAAGACCAGGTTATCAATGCCGAGGACTAACTCGATGACGATAAGCGTGACGAGTCCGGCCCAGATTGATGGATCGGCAATCCATTCCATAGTGAGAATAATACCTTTCGTTATATGACAGTTGTCACAATTCGATCATGGATAAAGCTGGCGCAAAATGCAATGACATAACGTCATTTCTCTTTCTTTTATATCAGGCTTTTATGCTGAAAACGTGGCGGAAAAATAACCATAAAGTTTCCATATGGTACGGTTTTTTTAATGTGGACATATTTCGGAAATATCGCAGGTTGGGCGTTAAATATAGAATTTGTCAACATCAATAAAATCCTAAAATTATAATTTCGCCACGCTTAATATTAATCTTAAAAAGGGTGAAGTACAGGCTTGTTGCCTTGCCTGCTATTACGTTAACTGCAACAATTCTTGCAGCATTAATGGTGGGCAACAAAAATATCCTGTCGCCGTCAAGCAGGCCATTACTGAGTAACTTTCTTATTTCCTGTGATGTTTCTCTGTCGCGAAGAAGAGGAAATAAAGAGGATTATAAAAACCTAAATTAATCAGTGTATTGGTAGCTAAAAAGCCAAGGGCGGTAGCGTGTCTGATAACCTGGTGACAAGTCTGAATTATTCTGTCAATAGCCTACGGATGAATCCAAATTTTTTAGGACTGATGCCAGTTAAATTTCTTTTCAATTAACTGCAATGTAAATGTGTACAGGCGAAGTCGCTATTTAAATTGCACGGGATAATTACTCTGCCAAAGTGATAAATAATCAATGATGAAATCCAAAATGAAATTGATGCCATTATTGGTGTCGGTAACCTTGATAAGTGGTTGCACAGTACTTCCGGGCAGCAATATGTCTACGATGGGTAAAGACGTGATCAAACAGCAAGACGCTGATTTTGATCTCGACCGTATGGTGAATGTCTATCCGTTGACGCCGCGCCTGGTGGAGCAATTACGACCACGTCCAAATGTGGCGCAGCCCAATATGTCACTGGACCAGGAGATCTCAAGCTACCAGTACCGCGTCGGCCCAGGCGATGTTTTGAATGTGACGGTCTGGGATCACCCGGAACTGACCACGCCCGCCGGGCAGTACCGCAGCTCCAGTGATACCGGCAACTGGGTTCAACCTGATGGCACCATGTTTTATCCCTACATCGGCAAAGTGACTGTGGTAGGCAAAACGCTGGGTGAAATTCGCAGTGATATTACCGGGCGCTTAGCGAAGTACATTGCTGACCCGCAGGTGGACGTTAATATCGCCGCTTTCCGCTCGCAGAAGGCGTATGTCTCCGGGCAGGTGAATAAATCCGGCCAGCAGGCGATCACCAACGTGCCGCTCACCGTTCTTGATGCCATCAACGCCGCAGGCGGTCTGACCGAAAACGCCGACTGGCGCAACGTCGTGCTGACGCACAATGGCCAGGAGCAGCGAATTTCTTTGCAGGCGCTGATGCAAAACGGCGATCTCAGCCAGAACCGGTTGCTCTACCCTGGAGACATCCTGTTTGTACCGCGTAATGACGATCTGAAAGTCTTCGTGATGGGTGAAGTGAAGAAACAGAGCACCCTCAAAATGGACTTCAGCGGTATGACGCTCACCGAAGCATTGGGTACGGCGGAAGGTATCGACCTGACCACCTCCAATGCCAGCGGCATCTTCGTGATTCGACCGCTGAAAGGCGAGGGCGGACGCAATGGCAAGATCGCCAATATTTATCAGCTTGATATGTCTGATGCCACTTCTCTGGTGATGGCGACGGAGTTCCGACTGCAACCTTACGATGTGGTGTACGTCACGACCGCACCGGTTGCGCGCTGGAACCGTCTGATCAATCAGTTGCTGCCGACCATCAGCGGTGTCCGTTATATGACGGATACGGCCAGCGACATTCATAACTGGTAAACGTCATGTTTAACAAAATCTTAGTTGTTTGCGTGGGGAACATTTGCCGTTCCCCAACGGCAGA
Source organism: Citrobacter sp. TBCP-5362 (assembly GCF_005406305.1). Classification (NCBI taxonomy): domain Bacteria; kingdom Pseudomonadati; phylum Pseudomonadota; class Gammaproteobacteria; order Enterobacterales; family Enterobacteriaceae; genus Citrobacter; species Citrobacter sp. TBCP-5362. Next base: position 1,663,884 of record NZ_CP040234.1, read on the forward strand.
GCGCTTGCTGAAAAGTTATCACCCGTCGTTAACGGTGGAGTCCGCCGGGTTGGGCGCGCTGGTGGGAAGGGGCGCCGACCGGTCGGCGGTCAGCGTGGCGGCGGCGCATAACCTCTCTCTTGAAGGTCATTGCGCTCGCCAGATCTCCGGGCGTATGTGCCGGGATTATGACCTGATTCTGGCGATGGAAAAACGCCATATCGCCAGACTGTGCGAGATGGCGCCAGAGATGCGCGGGAAAGTGATGTTGTTCGGCCACTGGGACAGCGAGCGTGAAATACCCGATCCGTATCGCAAAAGTCGCGAGGCGTTTGAAGCGGTGTACACATTACTTGAAAGGTCTGCTCGCCAATGGGCGCAGGCATTGAACGCAGAGCAGGTATAACAATGACAGAAAAAGTAAAACAGCTTGCCGCTCCGGTAACGGGCAGTGATGAAATCGATATCGGTCGCCTGGTGGGAACCGTCATTGAAGCGCGCTGGTGGGTGCTTGGCATTACGGCGGTATTTGCGCTGTGCGCGGTGATTTACACGCTATTCGCCACGCCGATTTACAGCGCCGACGCGCTGGTGCAAATCGAGCAAAATACCGGTAACTCGCTGGTGCAGGATATTGGCTCTGCGCTGGCCAATAAACCGCCGGCATCGGAAGCGGAAATTCAGCTGATTCAGTCGCGTCTGGTTCTGGGGAAAACCGTTGACGATCTCGACCTGGATATCTCCGTCACCAAAAACACCTTCCCGCTGTTTGGCGCAGGCTGGGAGCGCCTGATGGGGCGGCAGAATGAGACGGTGAAAGTGACAACGTTCACCCGTCCAAAAGAGATGGGCGAGCAGGTTTTCACGCTTAACGTGCTGAGTGACAAAACCTACGAACTGACCAGCGACGGCGGCTTTAGCGCGCGCGGTCAGGCCGGGCAACTGCTGAGTAAAGACGGCGTGACGATGATGGTGAGCGCTATCCATGCCCGCCCGGACAGTGAATTTACCGTCACTAAATTCTCCACGCTTGGGATGATCAACAATCTGCAAAACAACCTGACCGTGACGGAAAACGGCAAAGATACCGGCGTATTGAGCCTGGCCTTCACCGGTGAAGACAAGGATCAGATCCGCGATATTCTCAACAGCATCACCCGCAACTATCTCGAACAGAACGTTGAGCGGAAATCTGCGGAAGCGGCGAAAAGCCTGGCGTTCCTGGCGAAACAGTTGCCGGAAGTGCGCAGTCGCCTGGACGTCGCGGAAAACAAACTCAACGCCTTCCGTCAGGATAAAGACTCCGTGGACTTACCGCTGGAGGCCAAGGCGGTGCTGGATTCGATGGTGAATATCGACGCTCAGCTTAACGAACTGACCTTCAAAGAGGCGGAAATCTCCAAGCTGTTTACTAAAGCGCATCCGGCTTACCGCACGCTGCTGGAAAAACGTAAAGCGCTGGAAGACGAAAAAGCCAAACTGAACGGGCGCGTGACGGCAATGCCGAAAACGCAGCAGGAAATTGTGCGTCTGACGCGCGACGTCGAATCCGGTCAGCAGGTTTATATGCAACTGCTGAACAAGCAGCAGGAGCTGAAGATCACCGAGGCCAGCACCGTCGGGGATGTGCGTATTGTTGACCCGGCGATTGCCCAGCCGGGCGTGCTGAAGCCGAAAAAAGCGCTGATTATTCTTGGCAGCATTATTCTTGGCCTGATGCTCTCTATCGTCGGCGTGTTGCTGCGTTCGCTGTTTAACCGTGGGATTGAAAGTCCGCAGGTGCTCGAAGAACACGGCATCAGCGTCTATGCCAGCATTCCGCTGTCGGAGTGGCAGAAAGCGCGCGATAACGTCAAAACGATTAAGGGCGTTAAACGCTACAAACAGAGCCAGTTGCTGGCGGTGGGGAATCCAACCGATCTGGCGATTGAGGCGGTGCGTAGCCTGCGTACCAGCCTGCATTTCGCCATGATGCAGGCGCAAAACAATGTGCTGATGTTGACCGGGGTTAGCCCGTCTATCGGCAAAACCTTTGTCTGCGCCAACCTGGCGGCGGTCATCAGCCAGACCAATAAACGCGTGCTGCTGATCGACTGCGATATGCGTAAAGGCTATACCCACGAGCTGCTGGGCACCAACAACGTGAATGGTCTGTCCGACATTCTGGTGGGCAAAGGGGATATCGCCTCCTGCGCCAAACCCACTTCCATCCCGCATTTCGATCTGGTGCCGCGAGGACAGGTGCCGCCTAACCCGTCGGAACTGCTGATGAGCGAGCGCTTTGGCGAACTGATTGCCTGGGCCAGCACGCACTATGACCTGGTCTTAATCGATACGCCGCCGATTCTGGCGGTGACCGATGCGGCGATCGTCGGACGGCATGTCGGCACCACGCTGATGGTGGCGCGTTACGCTGTTAACACATTAAAAGAGGTGGAAACCAGCCTGAGCCGCTTTGAGCAGAACGGCATTCCGGTAAAAGGCGTAATCCTTAACTCCATCTTCCGACGGGCGACCGGTTATCAGGATTACGGTTACTACGAGTACGAATACAAGTCGGATTCAAAATAATAAGTCGCCTGATGACGCTGCGCTTATCAGGCCTACAGGGCCGACAAAATTGCTGGTGACTGTAGGCCGGATAAGGTGTTTACGCCGCCATCCGACACTATCCGGGGAATGAGAATGACAATAGACAACCCACTGATTTCGATCTACATGCCAACCTGGAATCGGCAGCAACTGGCGATTCGCGCGATTAAATCGGTGCTGCGCCAGGACTATACCCACTGGGAAATGATCATTGTGGATGACTGCTCCTCATCGTATGAGCAGTTGCAGCAGTTTGTTGAAGGGTTAAACGACCCGCGCGTGCGCTACACCCACAATGCGATCAATTCCGGCGCCTGCGCGGTGCGTAATCAGGCCATTATGCAGGCAAAAGGGCAGTACATCACCGGGATCGATGATGATGATGAATGGATGCCGAATCGTCTGAGCGTGTTCCTTGAACATAAGCATCAGCTGGTAACGCACGCGTTTTTATACGCCAATGACTATGTCTGCGAAGGCGAGGTTTACTCGCAGCCGGCCAGTCTGCCGTTGTACCCGAAATCGCCGTACTCACGCCGTCTTTTTTATAAACGCAATATCATTGGCAATCAGGTCTTTACCTGGGCCTGGCGTTTTAAAGAGTGCCTGTTTGATACCGAACTGAAAGCCGCGCAGGACTACGATATTTTCCTGCGTATGGTGGTTGAGTACGGCGAACCGTGGAAAGTGGAAGAGGCGACGCAGATTCTGCACATCAATCACGGTGAAATGCAGATCACCTCCTCGCCGAAAAAGTTCTCCGGCTACTTCCATTTCTACCGCAAGCATAAAGACAAATTCGACCGCGCCAGCAAAAAGTATCAGCTGTTTACGCTGTACCAGATCCGCAATAAGCGAATGACCTGGCGCACGTTGCTGACGCTGTTTTCTGTGCGTAACGGCAAACGCCTGGCCGACGGACTGCGGGGGCGTTAAGGATGCTGGAGGATCTACGCGCAAACAGCTGGAGTCTGCGCCCGTGCTGCATGGTGCTGGCCTACCGCGTCGCCCATTTTTGTTCCGTCTGGCGCAAAAAAAATGTGCTGAATAACCTGTGGGCCGCGCCGGTGCTGGTGCTGTACCGCCTGATGACCGAATGCCTGTTTGGTTACGAAATTCAGGCTGCCGCAACCATTGGCCGACGCTTCACCATCCATCACGGTTATGCCGTCGTGATCAATAAGCATGTCGTCGCGGGCGACGACTTCACCGTGCGTCATGGCGTCACCATCGGCAACCGGGGCGGCGACAGCCTGGCGTGCCCGGTCATTGGTAACGGCGTTGAGCTGGGCGCTAACGTCATTTTGCTGGGGGATATCACCATCGGCAATAACGTGACTATCGGGGCGGGCAGCGTGGTGCTCGACACGGTTCCCGATAACGCGCTGGTAGTGGGAGAGAAGGCGCGAGTGAAGGTAATTAAATGAATATTCTGCAATTTAATGTTCGACTGGCGGAAGGCGGCGCGGCGGGCGTGGCATTAGACCTGCACCTGCGCGCGCTACAAAAAGGCCTGACCTCGCACTTTGTCTATGGCTACGGCAAAGGCGGGAAGAAAAGCGTCAGCCACAGCAACTATCCGCATGTGATTAAACAGACGCCGCGTCTGACATCGGTCGCCAATATCGCGCTGTTTCGTCTGTTTAACCGCGACCTCTTTGGCAATCTCGATAACCTGTACCGCAAAGTGACCCGGACACCCGGCCCGCTGGTGCTGCATTTTCATGTGCTGCACAGCTACTGGCTGAATCTGGCAGAGGTTGTCGCTTTCTGCGAGAAGGTGAAAAACCATAAGCCGGACGTGAGGCTGGTCTGGACGCTGCACGATCACTGGAGCGTAACCGGACGCTGTGCCTTTACTGACGGCTGTGAAGGCTGGAAAAGCGGCTGTCAGAAATGCCCGACGCTGACCAATTATCCGCCGGTAAAAGTGGACAGAGCGCACCAGCTGGTGGTGGGCAAGCGGCAGCTGTTTCAGCAGATGCTCTCGCTGGGCTGTCAGTTTATCTCGCCCAGCCAGCATGTGGCGGAGGCGTTTAACAGCCTGTACGGGGCAGGGCGTTGTCGCATTATCAATAATGGCATTGATGTGGCGACCGAAGCGATTCTGTCCGAACTGTCACCGGTGAGCGAGCGCCAGGGCAAACCGAAAATTGCCGTGGTGGCGCACGATCTGCGCTATGACGGCAAAACAAACCAGCAACTGGTGCGCGACATGATGGCGGCAGGCAACAACATTGAGCTGCACACCTTCGGTAAGTTTTCCCCCTTCGACGGTGAGAACGTGGTGAATCACGGCTTTGAAACCGATAAACGCAAGCTGATGAGCGCCCTTAACCAGATGGATGCGCTGGTGTTCAGCTCCCGGGTCGATAATTACCCGCTGATTTTGTGTGAAGCGTTATCTATCGGCGTGCCGGTGATCGCCACGCACAGCGACGCGGCGCAGGAGGTGCTGGCAAAATCGGGCGGGCGAACGTTCAGTGAAGACGAGGTGCTGAACCTGGTGCAGATGAGCAAATCCGACATTGCCCAGGCCGTATTTGGCGCCTCGCTGGAGGCCTTTTGCGAGCGTAGCCGCACCGCATACAGCGGACAACAGATGCTGGAGGAGTATGTCTCGTTCTATCAGAATCTGTAGTTACCTGCTGCTGCCGCTGATCTACCTGCTGGTCAACGTCAAAATTGCCCAACTGGGCGAAAGCTTCCCCATCACCATCGTCACCTTTTTACCCGTTTTGCTGTTGTTGTTCATTGAGCGCATCAGCATTAAAAAATTGATGATTGCGCTGGGCGTGGGGGCAGGGCTGACGGCGTTTAACTACCTGTTCGGTCAGTCGCTGGATGCCAGCAAATATGTCACCTCGACGATGCTGTTTGTTTACATCGTCATCATTATCGGCATGGTGTGGAGTATTCGCTTTAAAACCGTTTCCCCGCATAACTACCGCAAGATATTACGTTTTTTCTATATGGTGGTGGCGTTTGTGGTGGCGCTGGCGGCAGTTGAGATGGCGCAGATCATTCTTACCGGCGGCAGCAGCTTAATGGAAGGAATTTCGAAATATCTTATTTACAGTAATAGCTATGTGCTGAATTTTATTAAATTTGGCGGTAAGCGAACCACTGCGCTCTATTTTGAACCGGCGTTTTTTGCTCTGGCGTTAATCTCAATTTGGCTCAGCATCAAACAGTTTGGTATCAAAACCCCTAAGACCGATGCTATGATTCTGGCAGGGATAATATTATCAGGATCATTTTCAGGGGTAATGACCTTTATCCTGTTTTACTTACTGGAGTGGGCATTTCAGTATCTGAATAAGGATGCGATAAGGAAAAAATTGCCACTGGCGATTATTTCGTTGGGCGTATTTTTAGTCGGTGTGGTTTTTGCGTTTCCTTATATCGCTGAACGTCTTGGAGATTTAGGAACGGAAGGTTCGTCATCGTATTATCGTATCGTTGGGCCATTAGTGATGGTCGGTTATTCGTTGACCCATATTGATGGCGTAGTCAGATTTGGCTCACTTTATGAATATGTCGCATCATTCGGAATTTTTAACGGTGCGGATGTCGGGAAAACAATAGACAATGGCCTGTATCTGCTGATTATTTATTTCTCATGGTTCGCGGTGTTATTGACCGCATGGTACATGTGGAAAATCTTAAAAATGACGCTGAATGCGTTTGGCGATAATCAGAATTTTCGGGTGCAGCTTTATCTCTTTACGCCGGTATCGTTGTTTTTTACCGGTTCGATATTTAGCCCGGAATATGCATTTTTAATCGTTTGTCCTTTTATTTTGCGCAAAGCGCTAAATATTACGAATTCATGACGAGGTGGTTTTATGTTACTTAGCGTCGTTACTGTCGCCTTTCGTAATTACGACGGCGTGGTAAACACCTGGCGCTCGCTGCGCAACCTGGCGCGCGATCCCAGCCTGACCTTTGAATGGATTGTCGTGGACGGCGGTTCGGATGACGGCACCGCCCAGTTTCTGGAAAAACTCAACGGTGAGTTTAACTTACGCTTCGTGAGTGAAAAAGATCGCGGCATTTACGACGCGATGAACAAAGGCATTGCGATGGCGCAAGGGCGCTATACTCTTTTCCTCAATTCCGGCGATGTGTTTCATGAAGATGTCACCGATTTTGTCCGTCAACTGGGGCGAAAAAATGATGACGCGATGTACATTGGCGACGCGTTGCTGGATTTTGGTGAAGGAAATAAAACCCGACGAAGCGCCAAACATGGCTGGTATATCTACCACAGCTTACCCGCCAGCCATCAGGCTATTTTCTTCCCGACCGCAGGGCTGAAAAAACATCCATACGATCTGCAATATAAGGTGTCATCTGATTACGCGCTGGCAGCCAGTCTTTATAAATCAGGCTATCCTTTCCGTCGAATCAAAGGGTTGGTGTCTGAATTTTCTATGGGCGGCGTGTCAACCTCAAACAATCTGGAATTATGCCGGGATGCAAAAAACGTGCAGCGTAAAATATTACGTGTCCCCGGGTTCTGGGCGGAATTATCTTATTTATTACGTCTGAAAACGACAGGCAAAGCAAAAGCCTTATATAACAAAGCCTGAATATAAGGAAAAATGATGCAGGATTTAAGCGGCTTCTCGGTGCCGAAAGGGTTCCGGGGCGGCAATGCAATAAAAGTGCAATTATGGTGGGCGGTGCAGGCGACGTTATTTAGCTGGTCGCCGCAGGTGATGTATCGCTGGCGCGCATTTTTATTACGGATGTTTGGCGCAAAAATAGGAAAAAACGCAGTCATCCGACCTTCTGTAAAAATTACGTATCCGTGGAAATTGACGTTAGGTGATTACGCCTGGGTCGGCGATGACGCCGTTTTATATACGCTGGGTGAGATTACGATTGGCGCACACTCTGTTATTTCGCAGAAAAGCTATTTATGTACCGGCAGCCATGATTATGCCAGCGCCCATTTTGATATTAACGCCACGCCAATTGTGATTGGCGAGAAATGCTGGCTGGCGACGGATGTCTTTGTCGCTCCCGGCGTAACGATAGGCGACGGCACCGTCGTTGGTGCGCGAAGCAGTGTTTTTAAATCGCTACCGGCAAACACAATCTGCCGTGGCAATCCCGCAGTGGTAACGCGCGAGCGCGTTGAGAAAGTTACTCCCTAACGGGACTATTTGAGGAAAATAAAATGTCAAAAGTCGCTCTCATTACTGGCGTAACCGGGCAGGATGGTTCTTACCTGGCGGAACTTCTGCTGGAGAAAGGTTACGAGGTTCATGGTATCAAGCGTCGCGCGTCTTCGTTCAATACCGAACGCGTGGATCATATCTATCAGGACCCGCATGCCAGCAACCCGAAATTCCACCTGCACTACGGTGATCTGACCGATTCATCCAACCTGACCCGCATTTTGCAGGAAGTGCAGCCGGATGAAGTCTACAACCTGGGGGCAATGAGCCACGTTGCGGTTTCGTTTGAGTCCCCGGAATACACCGCCGACGTAGATGCGCTGGGTACGCTGCGTCTGCTGGAGGCAATCCGCTTCCTGGGCCTGGAAAAGAAAACCCGTTTCTATCAGGCTTCCACCTCTGAGCTGTACGGTCTGGTGCAGGAAATTCCACAAAAAGAGACCACGCCGTTCTATCCGCGCTCTCCGTATGCCGTCGCCAAACTGTACGCCTACTGGATCACCGTTAACTACCGCGAATCCTACGGCATCTACGCCTGTAACGGCATTCTGTTCAACCATGAATCTCCGCGTCGCGGCGAAACCTTCGTGACCCGCAAAATCACCCGCGCGATTGCCAATATCGCTCAGGGGCTGGAGTCCTGCCTGTTCCTCGGCAACATGGATTCCCTGCGTGACTGGGGCCATGCCAAAGACTACGTCAAGATGCAGTGGATGATGCTGCAACAAGAGACGCCGGAAGATTTCGTGATCGCGACCGGCGTACAGTACTCCGTGCGTCAGTTCGTCGAAATGGCGGCGGCACAGCTGGGAATCAAACTGCGCTTTGAAGGGGAAGGCGTGGAAGAGAAAGGGATGGTCGTTTCTGTCACCGGTCATGACGCGCCGGGCGTGAAGCCGGGTGATGTGATTATCGCCGTTGACCCGCGCTACTTCCGTCCTGCGGAAGTGGAAACCCTGCTGGGCGACCCGTCAAAAGCGCACGAGAAGCTGGGCTGGAAACCGGAGATCACACTCCAGGAGATGGTGTCTGAAATGGTTGCGAAAGACCTGGAAGCGGCGAAGAAACATTCCTTGCTGAAATCTCATGGCTACGAGGTTGCCATCGCGCTGGAGTCCTGAGGATGATGAAACAACGTATTTTTGTGGCGGGCCATCGCGGGATGGTGGGTTCCGCCATCGTAAGACAGCTGGCGCAGCGCGAGGATGTGGAGCTGGTGCTCCGCACCCGCGACGAGCTGAATTTGCTGGACAGCCGGGCAGTACAGGCATTCTTCGCTGAAGAACGCATTGACCAGGTTTATCTGGCGGCGGCGAAGGTGGGCGGTATTGTCGCCAACAATACGTACCCGGCCGATTTCATCTACGAAAACATGATGATTGAGAGCAACATCATTCACGCCGCGCATCTGCACAACGTGAACAAGCTGTTGTTCCTCGGTTCCTCCTGTATCTACCCCAAACTGGCAAAACAGCCGATGGCGGAAAGCGAACTGCTGCAAGGGTCGCTTGAACCAACCAACGAGCCGTATGCCATCGCCAAAATTGCCGGGATCAAACTGTGCGAGTCCTGGAATCGCCAGTTTGACCGCGATTACCGCTCGGTCATGCCGACCAACCTGTACGGGCCGCATGACAACTTCCACCCGAGTAATTCGCACGTCATTCCCGCGCTGCTGCGTCGCTTCCATGAAGCGACCGAACAGAACGCGCCGGATGTAGTGGTATGGGGTAGCGGGACACCGATGCGCGAGTTCCTGCATGTGGATGATATGGCTGCCGCCAGCATCCATGTGATGGAGCTGGATCGCGAAGTGTGGCAAGAGAACACGCAGCCGATGCTCTCGCACATCAACGTCGGTACTGGTGTGGATTGCACCATTCGGGAGCTGGCGCAAACGATCGCTCAGGTCGTGGGCTACAAAGGGCGGGTGGTGTTTGACGCCACGAAACCGGACGGCGCGCCGCGCAAACTGCTCGACGTAACGCGCCTGCATCAGCTTGGCTGGTATCACGAGGTGTCGCTGGAGGCCGGGCTTGCCAGCACTTACCAGTGGTTCCTTGAGAACCAGCACCGGTTCCGGGGGTAAACATGTTTTTACGTCAGGAAGATTTCGCTACCGTCGTGCGCTCTACGCCGCTGATCTCCATTGATTTGATCGTGGAGAATGAGCGCGGCGAGTTCCTGTTGGGCAAGCGCACCAATCGCCCTGCGCAGGGTTACTGGTTCGTACCGGGCGGGCGCGTGCAGAAGGATGAGACGCTGGAAAAAGCGTTTGAGCGTCTCACTCAGGCGGAACTGGGGCTGCGTTTACCGCTGTCCGCAGGCGCGTTTTATGGCGTCTGGCAGCACTTCTATGACGATAACTTCTCCGGCGAAGACTTTACCACTCATTACGTTGTGCTTGGTTTTCGCCTGAAGGTGAATCAGGCGGATCTGCATCTGCCTGATGAACAACATGAAGATTATCGCTGGCAGACGCCTGAGCGGCTTCTGGCAAGCGCCAGCGTTCACGACAACAGTCGGGCGTACTTCCTCGCGGATCGTCAGTCCGGGGCGCCTGGATGTTACACGAAATCATTCAGCCTGAATCAAGGCGGCAGGGGTGAGCAGATGCAGCCAACGCAGAGTCAGGTTGAAGGATGAAGCGTATGAGAATCCTTGTGTACGGCATCAACTACTCGCCGGAGCTAACCGGCATCGGTAAATACACCGGCGAGATGGTGGAGTGGATGGCGCGTGAAGGGCATGAAGTTCGGGTGATCACCGCGCCGCCTTATTACCCGCAGTGGAAAGTGGGCGAGCAGTATTCCTCCTGGCGTTATCGCCGGGAAGAGGGGGCGGCCACCGTCTGGCGCTGCCCGTTATATGTTCCGACGCAGCCATCGACGCTGAAACGCTTGCTGCACCTGGGCAGTTTCGCCCTGAGCAGTTTCTTCCCGCTGATGGCGCAGCGACGCTGGAAGCCGGATCGGATTATCGGCGTGGTGCCGACGCTGTTTTGCACGCCGGGTATGCGTTTGCTGGCGAAACTCTCCGGCGCGCGCACGCTGCTGCATATTCAGGACTACGAGGTGGATGCGATGCTCGGTCTGGGGCTGGCCGGGCAAGGCAAGAGCGGTAAGGTTGCCCGACTGGCCGCCGCGTTCGAGCGCAGCGGTCTGCACAACGTCGATAACGTCTCCACCATCTCCCGTTCAATGATGAATAAAGCGCAGGAGAAAGGGGTCGCGGCAGACAAGGTGATTTTCTTCCCTAACTGGTCGGAAGTGGCGCGTTTTCGTGACGTGACCGCTAGCGATGCGGCCCGCTTACGCCAGACGTTGGGGTTGCCGGATGATAAAAAAATCATTCTGTACTCTGGCAATATTGGTGAAAAACAAGGGCTTGAGAACGTGATTGACGCTGCTGAGCGTCTTACCGATCGCCCCTGGTTGTTTGTCATTGTCGGGCAGGGCGGCGGCAAAGCGCGGCTGGAAAAAATGGCCCGTGAGCGCGGCCTGGATAACGTCAAATTTTATCCGCTTCAGCCTTATGAAGCCTTACCTGCGCTGCTGAAGATGGGCGATTGCCATCTGGTGGTACAAAAGCGCGGCGCGGCGGATGCCGTTTTGCCGTCGAAACTGACCAATATTCTGGCGGTGGGCGGCAACGCGGTGATTACCGCTGAACCGGAAACCGAACTCGGTCAGCTTTGTCGCGACTATCCCGGCATTGCCGTTTGCGTGGAGCCGGAGTCGGTCGACGCGCTGGTGACGGGGATTACCCAGGCGCTTGCCATGCCTGAGAACAACACGGTGGCATGCGAATATGCCGAACGCACGCTCGATAAAGAGAACGTGTTACGTCAATTTATTACAGATATTCGGGGATAAATCATGGGTCAACGTAAACTTTATCCGGTCGTGATGGCGGGTGGCTCGGGTAGCCGTTTATGGCCGCTTTCTCGTGTACTTTATCCAAAACAGTTTCTCTGCCTGAAGGGCGATCTCACCATGCTGCAAACGACTATTTGTCGTCTGAACGGCGTGGAGTGCGAAAGCCCGGTGGTGATCTGCAATGAGCAGCACCGCTTTATTGTCGCCGAACAGTTGCGCCAGCTAAACAAACTGACGGAGAACATTATTCTCGAACCTGCCGGGCGCAATACCGCGCCAGCGATTGCGCTGGCGGCGCTGGCGGCGAAACGCCATAGCCCGGAAGGCGATCCGCTGATGCTGGTACTGGCGGCCGATCACGTCATCGCTGATGAAGGAGCGTTTCGCGACGCGGTGCGTAACGCCATTCCGTATGCCGAAGCGGGCAAGCTGGTCACGTTCGGTATCGTGCCGGATCTGCCGGAAACCGGCTACGGCTATATTCGTCGCGGCGATGTCTCTCCCGGCGAGCAAGACGCGGTTGCTTTTGACGTCGCGCAGTTTGTCGAAAAACCCAATCTTGAAACCGCGCAGGCCTACGTGGCGAGCGGCGACTACTACTGGAACAGCGGGATGTTCCTGTTCCGCGCCGGGCGTTATCTGGAAGAACTGAAAAAATACCGTCCCGATATTCTGGACGCCTGCGAAAACGCGATGAGCATCGTTGACCCCGACCTCGACTTTATCCGCGTGGATGAAGAGGCGTTCCTCGCCTGCCCGGAAGAGTCGGTGGACTACGCGGTGATGGAGCGCACGGCGGATGCGGTGGTTATGCCGATGGATGCCGGCTGGAGCGACGTGGGTTCCTGGTCTTCACTGTGGGAAATCAGCGCGCACACCGCCGAGGGAAACGTGCATCACGGCGACGTTATTAGCCATAAAACGGAAAACAGCTACGTTTATGCGGAGTCGGGCCTGGTGACGACCGTCGGGGTGAAAGACCTGGTGGTTGTACAGACCAAAGATGCGGTGCTGATTGCCGATCGCAATGCGGTGCAGGATGTGAAAAAAGTGGTGGAGCAGATTAAAGCTGACGGGCGTCATGAGCACCATATCCACCGTGAAGTCTACCGGCCGTGGGGCAAATACGACTCTATCGACGCCGGCGACCGTTATCAGGTGAAACGTATTACCGTTAAACCCGGCGAGGGGCTCTCCGTGCAGATGCATCACCATCGGGCGGAGCACTGGGTGGTGGTTGCAGGGACGGCAAAAGTCACCATCAACGGCGAAATCAAACTGCTCGGTGAAAACGAGTCTGTCTACATACCTCTGGGGGCGACCCACTGCCTGGAGAATCCGGGAAAAATTCCGCTCGACCTGATTGAAGTCCGCTCCGGTTCGTACCTTGAAGAGGACGACGTGGTGCGCTTCGCCGATCGCTACGGGCGGGTGTAAGCCTGGTAAGTTGCCGGATGGCGCGTTGCTTATCCGGCCTACAGGTCCGTAGTCCCGGTAAGCGTAGCGTCACCGGGCAATAAAACAAAAATTGAAAAAGGCTCTTACGAGAGTCAGGGCCAACTGTTGCCTGAAGAAGGGTAAAAACATGACGAAATTAACCTGTTTTAAAGCCTACGATATTCGCGGCAGGCTGGGCGAAGAGTTGAATGAGGATATCGCGTGGCGTATTGGCCGCGCTTACGGCGAGTTCCTGCAACCGAAAACCATTGTGCTGGGCGGCGATGTGCGCCTGACAAGCGAGTCGCTGAAACTGGCGCTGGCGAAAGGGTTGCAGGATGCGGGCGTTGACGTACTGGATATCGGCCTTTCCGGCACGGAAGAGATCTATTTTGCGACCTTCCATCTGGGCGTCGATGGCGGTATTGAAGTGACCGCCAGCCATAACCCGATGGACTACAACGGTATGAAACTGGTGCGCGAGGGCGCGCGCCCCATCAGCGGCGACACCGGCCTGCGCGACGTGCAGCGTCTGGCGGAAGCCAATGATTTTCCACCGGTCAACGAAGCCAGACGCGGCAGCTATAAGCAGATCAATCTGCGTGACGCCTACATCGACCACCTGTTCGGCTACATCAACGTCAACAATCTCACGCCATTGAAGCTGGTCATCAACTCCGGCAACGGCGCGGCAGGCCCGGTGGTGGATGCCATTGAAGCCCGCTTTAAGGCGCAGGGCGTGCCGGTTGACTTCATCAAAATCCACAACACGCCGGACGGCAACTTCCCGAACGGCATCCCTAATCCGCTGCTGCCGGAGTGTCGCGATGACACCCGCAACGCCGTTATTGAACACGGCGCAGATATGGGCATTGCCTTCGACGGGGATTTCGACCGCTGCTTCCTGTTCGATGAGAAAGGGCAGTTCATTGAGGGCTACTACATTGTCGGCCTGCTGGCGGAGGCATTTCTGGAGAAACACCCGGGAGCGAAGATCATCCACGACCCGCGTTTGTCCTGGAACACCGTTGATGTGGTGACGGCGGCGGGCGGCACGCCGGTGATGTCGAAAACCGGCCATGCCTTTATTAAAGAACGTATGCGCCATGAAGATGCTATCTACGGCGGCGAAATGAGCGCCCATCACTACTTCCGTGATTTTGCGTACTGCGACAGCGGGATGATCCCGTGGCTGCTGGTGGCGGAGCTGGTATGTCTGAAAGGGCAGTCGCTGGGGGAACTGGTGCGTGACCGGATGGCGGCGTTCCCGGCCAGCGGTGAAATCAACAGCAAACTGGCAGAGCCTGCGGCCGCCATCAGCCGGGTGGAAGCACACTTTGCGCGCGAAGCGCTGACGGTGGACAGAACTGACGGCATCAGCATGTCGTTTGCCGACTGGCGCTTCAACCTGCGTTCTTCCAATACCGAACCGGTGGTGCGGTTGAACGTGGAATCACGCGGCGACATTCCGCTGATGGAAGCGCGAACGCGAACCCTGCTGACGTTGCTGAATCAGTAATGTCGGTTCTTCCCTTACCCGGCGACGGGTAAGGGGCTAATAACAGGAACAACGATGACAAATCTAAAAAAGCGCGAGCGAGCCAAAACCAATGCATCGTTAATCTCTATGGTGCAACGCTTTTCGGATATCACCATCATGTTTGGCGGGTTATGGGTTGTCTGCAAGCTGAGCGGATTGCCTTTCCTGTATATGCATCTGTTGGTGGCGCTGATCACGCTGGTGGTTTTTCAGATGCTGGGCGGCATAACTGATTTTTACCGTTCCTGGCGCGGCGTGAAGATTTCGACGGAACTGGCGCTACTGCTGCAAAACTGGACGCTGAGTCTGGTCTTCAGCGCGGGCCTGATTGCCTTCAATAACGACTTCGATAACCGTCTTACCGTCTGGCTGGCGTGGTATGCGCTCTCCAGCGTGGGTCTGGTGGTCTGCCGCTCGTTCATTCGCTACGGAGCCGGATGGCTGCGTAACCGTGGGTACAACACGCGCCGGGTGGCGGTGGCGGGAGATCTTCCTGCCGGTCAGTCGCTGCTGGACAGCTTCCGCAAGGAGCCGTGGTTGGGTTTTGAAGTGGTCGGCGTTTACTACGATCCGAAACCGGGCGGCGTCTCTTCTGACTGGGCCGGAAATCTGCAACAACTGGTTGAGGATGCTAAAGCCTCACGCATTCATAACGTCTATATCGCCATGTCGATGAGTGATGGGGCGCAGGTAAAAAAACTGGTGCGCGCTCTGGCGGACACTACCTGCTCGGTAATCCTCATCCCGGATGTTTTTACCTTCAATATTCTGCACTCGCGTATTGAAGAGGTAAGCGGCGTGCCGGTCGTGCCGCTGTATGACACGCCGCTGTCAGGGGTCAATCGTCTGCTGAAACGCGCGGAAGATATCGTGCTGGCGTCGCTGATTCTGCTGCTGATCTCTCCGGTGCTGTGTTGCATTGCGCTGGCGGTCAAATTCAGTTCGCCAGGGCCGATCATTTTCCGTCAGACCCGTTATGGCATGGACGGTAAGCCGATCAAAGTGTGGAAATTCCGCTCCATGAAGGTGATGGAAAACGACAAAGTGGTGACGCAGGCGACGCAAAATGACCCGCGTGTAACCCGCGTGGGGAATTTTCTGCGCCGTACCTCGCTTGATGAACTGCCGCAGTTTATCAACGTTCTGACCGGCGGCATGTCTATCGTCGGGCCGCGCCCGCACGCGGTGGCGCATAACGAGCAGTATCGCCAGCTTATCGAAGGCTACATGCTGCGCCATAAAGTCAAACCCGGCATTACGGGGTGGGCGCAGATCAACGGCTGGCGCGGCGAGACCGACACGCTGGAGAAAATGGAAAAGCGCGTGGAGTTTGATCTGGAGTACATCCGCGAGTGGAGCGTGTGGTTTGACATCAAGATTGTTTTTCTGACGGTGTTCAAAGGCTTTGTGAATAAAGCGGCGTACTGAGGAACGATCATGAGCTTACGAGAAAAAACCATCAGTGGGGCGAAGTGGTCGGCGATCGCTACGGTTATCATTATCGGGCTGGGACTGATTCAGATGACCGTGCTGGCGCGGATTATTGATAATCACCAGTTTGGTCTGCTGACCGTGTCGCTGGTGATTATCGCCCTCGCCGATACGCTGTCGGACTTCGGTATTGCCAACTCCATTATCCAGCGTAAAACGATAAGCCACCTCGAGCTCACCACCCTGTACTGGCTGAACGTTGGCTTAGGGCTGGCGGTGTGCGTCGTGGTGTTTTTGCTTAGCGACGTGATCGGCAACGTGCTGCATAACCCCGATCTGGCGCCGCTGATTAAAACCCTGTCGCTGGCGTTTGTGGTGATCCCTCACGGGCAACAGTTTCGCGCGTTGATGCAAAAGGAGCTGGAATTTAACAAAATAGGCATGATCGAGACCAGCTCGGTGCTGGCAGGGTTCACCTTTACCGTGGTCAGCGCCCATTTCTGGCCGCTGGCAATGACGGCTATCCTCGGCTATCTGGTCAACAGCGCCGTCCGTACGCTGCTGTTCGGCTATTTTGGCCGGAAGATCTACCGCCCCGGCCTGCATTTTTCGCTGGCGTCTGTTTCGTCGAACCTGCGCTTTGGCGCATGGCTGACGGCGGACAGCATCATCAATTACGTCAATACTAACCTGTCGACGCTGGTGCTGGCGCGTATTCTCGGCGCGAGCGTCGCCGGGGGATATAACCTTGCTTATAACGTGGCGGTGGTTCCGCCAATGAAGCTTAACCCGATCATTACCCGCGTATTGTTCCCGGCGTTCGCCAAAATTCAGGATGATACGGAGAAGCTGCGCGTCAATTTCTACAAGCTGCTGTCGGTCGTGGGGATTATTAATTTTCCCGCGTTGCTCGGTCTGATGGTGGTATCGAATAATTTTGTACCGCTGGTTTTTGGCGAGAAGTGGAACAGCATCATTCCGGTGCTGCAACTGCTGTGCGTGGTGGGGCTGTTGCGCTCTGTCGGCAACCCGATTGGTTCGTTGCTGATGGCGAAAGCGCGCGTCGATATCAGCTTCAAATTCAATGTGTTCAAAACCTTTCTGTTCATTCCGGCAATTATCGTTGGCGGCCATCTGGCGGGGGCGACAGGCGTGACGCTGGGCTTCCTGCTGGTGCAGATCATCAATACCGTTCTGAGCTATTTTGTCATGATTAAACCGGTGCTGGGGTCGAGCTACCGCCAGTACATCCTTAGCCTGTGGCTACCGTTTTATCTCTCTTTACCTACCCTGGCGGTGAGCTATGGGTTGGGGATTGCGCTGAATGGACATCTGCCGCTGAGCGTACTGCTGGCAACGCAAATCGTGGCGGGCGCGCTGGCCTTCGCCGTGATGATTGTGCTTTCGCGCCATCCGCTGGTGGTGGAGATGAAGCGCCAGTTTTGCCGTAGCGAAAAAATGAAAACACTGCTTCGCGCAGGATAACTTTTGCTGGATGGCGACGTTTACGCGTCGTATCCGGCCTATGAATTGATTTTGCTGTAGGCCGGATAAGGCGACAGCCGCCAGCCGGCAACGATTTTAAGGGGCAAATATGAAATTACTGATCCTGGGCAACCACACCTGCGGCAACCGTGGCGACAGCGCAATTTTGCGCGGCCTGCTGGATGCCATTAACCGTCTTGAGCCTGACGCAGAAGTGGATGTGATGAGTCGCTATCCGGTGAGCTCATCCTGGTTATTGAATCGCCCGGTGATGGGCGATCCGCTCTATTCGCAGATGAAACAGCACAATAATGCGGCGGGCGTGATGGGGCGCGTGAAAAAAGTGCTGCGTCGCCGCTATCAGCATCAGGTACTGCTCTCCCGCGTCACCGATACCGGCAAGCTGCGCAATATTGCCATTGCGCAAGGGTTTACCGACTTCGTGCGTCTGTTATCCGGTTATGACGCCATTATCCAGGTCGGGGGCTCGTTTTTCGTCGATCTGTACGGTGTGCCACAGTTTGAACATGCGTTGTGTACTTTTATGGCGAAGAAGCCGCTGTATATGATTGGTCACAGCGTCGGCCCCTTCCAGGACGAGCAGTTCAACACGCTGGCGAATTATGTCTTTGGTCATTGTGATGCGTTGATTCTGCGTGAATCAGTCAGTCTGGAGCTGATGAAGCGTAGCGATATCACCACGACGAAAGTTGAAGCGGGGGTCGATACCGCCTGGCTGGTTGATCATCACAATGATGATTTTGAACCGGGCTATGCCGTTCAGCACTGGTTAGCCCTTGCCGGAAAGCAAAAGACGGTTGCGATTACGCTGCGTGAACTGGCGCCATTCGATAAGCGTCTGGGAACCACCCAACAGGCTTACGAGAAGGCGTTTGCTGGCGTGGTGAACCGTATCCTTGAGGAAGGCTATCAGGTTATTGCGCTGTCAACCTGTACCGGTATCGACAGCTATAACAAAGACGATCGCATGGTGGCGTTAAACCTGCGCCAGCACGTCAGCGATCCGGATCGTTACCATGTGGTAATGGACGAACTCAACGATCTTGAAATGGGTAAAATCCTCGGCGCCTGTGAGCTGACGGTGGGCACGCGTCTGCATTCCGCCATTATTTCCATGAATTTTGCGACCCCTGCGATTGCCATTAATTATGAGCACAAATCTGCCGGAATTATGCAACAGCTGGGATTGCCTGAAATGGCGATCGACATTCGTCATTTGCTGGACGGCAGCCTGGAAGCGATGGTGGCCGATACGCTGGGGCAGTTGCCCGCGCTCAACGCGCGACTGGCGGACGCCGTAAACCGCGAGCGTGAACAGGGCTTTCGCATGGTGCAGTCAGTGTTAACCCGTATCGGGGAGGGGAAATGAAGGTCAGCTTCTTTTTACTGAAGTTCCCACTGTCGTCAGAGACCTTCGTGCTGAACCAGATCACCGCGTTTATCGATATGGGGTTTGAGGTGGAAATTGTCGCGTTGCATAAAGGCGACCTTGAGAACACGCATGCGGCGTATGACACCTACCGCCTGGGTGAAAAAACGCACTGGCTGCTGGATGAGCCGGAAGGCAAGCTGGCGAAGCTGCGCTATCGCGCCATTGCGTCTTTGCGTGGCGGTACGCGCGCATCGACCTGGAAGGCGCTGAATGTTTCGCGTTACGGTGATGAAGCGCGCAACCTGATTCTGTCCGCAATCTGCGGGCTGACGCCAAAAATATTCCAGGCGGATGTTTTTATCGCCCATTTTGGCCCGGCGGGCGTAACGGCGGCGAAGTTGCGGGAACTTGGCGTGATCAAAGGCAAAATCTCCACCGTTTTTCACGGTATTGATGTATCGCACCGCGATGTGCTCAATCACTATACGCCTGAATATCAACGCCTGTTCCAGCGTGGCGATCTCATGCTGCCCATCAGTGAATTATGGGCGGGACGCCTTAAAACGATGGGGTGCCCGCCCGAGAAAATTGCGGTCTCGCGGATGGGCGTCGATATGACGCGCTTTACTCACCGTCCGGTAAAAGCGCCGGGTACGCCGCTGGAGATTATCTCCGTGGCGCGATTAACCGAGAAGAAAGGACTGCACGTAGCGATTGAGGCCTGCCGACAGCTCAAAGCGCAGGGGGTGGCGTTCCGTTATCGCATCCTGGGCATGGGGCCGTGGGAGAGACGCCTGCGCACATTGATTGAGCAGTACCAGCTTGATGATGTGATTGAGATGCCCGGCTTTAAGCCCAGCCATGAAGTGAAAAAGATGCTGGATGACGCGGATGTGTTTCTGCTGCCGTCCATCACCGGTACGGATGGCGATATGGAAGGTATTCCGGTGGCGCTGATGGAAGCGATGGCAGTCGGGCTGCCGGTGGTTTCAACCGTTCACAGCGGAATTCCTGAACTGGTGGATGCCGGCAAGTCGGGCTGGCTGGTGCCTGAAAATGATGCTGAGGCGTTGGCGGAGCAACTGGCGGCATTCAGTCGCATTGACACCGAGTCGTTGCGGCCTGTGGTACAACGCGCCCGTGAAAAAGTTGAGGCTGATTTTAATCAGCAGGTGATTAATCAACAGTTAGCCAGCCTGCTGCAAACGATGTAAACCGAGGTTGTATGCCAGAGAATAAACTCTCCCGTCGCACCTTCCTGACGGCAGGCTCTGCGCTTGCCGCACTTCCTGTCCTCCATTCCCCCTTTGCCCGCGCGCTTGAACCCCGGCAAACCGTCAATATTCAGGATTATAACCCCCGAGACTGGATAGCCTCGTTTAAACAGGCGTTTAGCGAAGCGCAGACGGTTGTTGTTCCTGCGGGGCTGGTCTGCGAGAACGTCAATACCGGCATCTTTATCCCGGCAGGAAAAACGCTGCATGTGCGTGGGCGCTTAAGCGGCAATGGTCGCGGTCGGTTTGTGTTGCAGGATGGCTGCCAGGTAACAGGGGAGCAGGGCGGCAGCCTGCACAATATCACCCTGGATGTGCGCGGTTCAGATTGCACCATCAGGGGGATTGCCATGAGCGGGTTCGGCCCCGTTACCCAGATCTACATTGGCGGCAAAAAGCCGCGAGTGATGCGTAATCTCACCATTGATGATATTACGGTCAGCCATGCAAATTACGCCATTCTGCGCCAGGGATTCCACAACCAGGTGGACGGCGCGCGCATCACCAACAGCCGATTCAGCGATCTGCAAGGGGATGCCATCGAATGGAACGTGGCGATTAACGATCGTAACATTCTGATCTCTGACCATGTTATAGAACGCATCGACTGCACCAACGGGAAAATCAATTGGGGGATTGGCATCGGGCTAGCGGGCAGCACCTACGATAATGCCTACCCGGAAGAACAAACCGTAAAGAACTTTGTCGTGGCCAATATTACCGGATCGGATTGCCGACAACTGGTTCATGTGGAGAACGGAAAACACTTTATCATTCGTAATGTAAAAGCGCGGAATATCACGCCTGATTTCAGTAAGAAAGCGGGCATTGATAATGCGACGGTAGCAATTTATGGGTGTGATAATTTCGTGATTGATAATATCGATATGGTGAATTGTGCGGGGATGCTTATTGGCTATGGCGTCGTCAAAGGCAAATATTTATCCATTCCGCAAAACTTCAAATTAAATGATATTCATCTTGATAACACTCGCCTGGACTATAAACTGCGCGGCATTCAGATCTCTTCAGGGAATGCGACCTCCTTTGTGGCGATCACCAATCTGGATATGAAGCGCGCTACGCTTGAACTACACAACCAGCCGCAGCATCTTTTCCTGCGTAATATCAAGGTAATGCAGGAGTCTGCGACAGGGCCCGCGCTGAAGATGCACTTTGATCTGCGTAAAGATATACGCGGCAAGTTTATGGCGAAACAGGACACTTTGCTGTCGCTGGCGAACGTTCATGCAGTCAATGAGAAGGGGCAGAGCTCGGTCGATATCGACAGGATTAACCACAAGGTGGTGAATGTGGAAGCGGTCAATTTCAGGTTGCCGGAGCGGGGGAGGTAGTTTTGCGACCATTCCTGGCGAAAGTTACTCATACTTAAGATTATGGCTACTGCAATCTGCGGATAAGCGGCGTACCATCACATCCAACGCCATAATGTAATTCATGCTGGCTAAAACATGCTAAAGAGCTATAATTCAGCAACCATTTTATAGGTGGATGAAATAATGATTAATTTGAAAGCAGTTATTCCGGTAGCTGGTCTGGGTATGCACATGTTGCCTGCCACCAAGGCAATCCCCAAAGAGATGCTGCCGATTGTTGACAAACCGATGGTACAGTACATTGTTGACGAAATTGTTGCTGCTGGGATCAAAGAAATCGTTCTGGTTACTCACGCTTCCAAAAATGCGGTAGAGAACCACTTCGACACCTCCTACGAATTAGAGTCACTTCTGGAGCAACGCGTGAAACGTCAGTTGTTGGCGGAAGTGCAGTCCATTTGCCCACCAGGCGTGACGATTATGAACGTTCGCCAGGCTCAACCGCTGGGTCTGGGGCATTCCATTTTATGCGCACGTCCTGTGATTGGCGACAACCCGTTTGTGGTGGTGCTGCCTGATATCATCATTGATGACGCGACGGCCGATCCGCTTCGCTATAATCTTGCGGCAATGGTAGCGCGTTTCAACGAAACGGGACGCAGCCAGGTGCTGGCAAAACGCATGAAAGGCGACCTTTCAGAGTATTCCGTTATCCAGACCAAAGAACCTCTGGATAATGAGGGGAAAGTCAGCCGTATTGTTGAGTTTATTGAAAAGCCGGATCAACCGCAGACGCTGGACTCAGATCTGATGGCGGTAGGTCGCTATGTGTTGTCGGCAGATATCTGGGCAGAACTGGAAAGAACAGAACCCGGCGCCTGGGGCCGCATCCAGTTGACGGATGCAATTGCAGAACTGGCGAAAAAACAGTCTGTTGACGCCATGCTGATGACAGGCGATAGCTACGATTGCGGTAAGAAAATGGGCTATATGCAAGCGTTCGTTAAGTACGGGCTGCGCAACCTGAAGGAAGGAGCGAAGTTTCGGAAGGGAATTGAGGCGTTGCTTAACGAGTAAGCTAAGCCAGGATACTGTCATTAGAACCATAGACAGTTATCACTCGACAATAAGCTCGACTGTGGAAAGTTGATGCTTATTGCCGTTTTGTTTTGCACTTTAGTGTAAAATGATCAACAAACAACCCCTGCCAAACTCTTTCTTAGGGCAATCACAAACAACTGTCGTGAGGTTGTGTCTCACACGGAAACGGAAGTTGAGATTGATTTCAGAAGAGGTTGACTGGGGTATTAATTACATGGATTTTTGAATCCTTGTTTCTCAGTGTATTGGTAGCTGTAGAGCCAAGGGCGGTAGCGTGGACAGCATATCAAAAATTCGACGCGATTTTTAATTTTGTCATCAAAAAAGATTTTTGTAGAAATGAAAAAAATAGCAATAATGTCCTTTTATGAGAGTAATTCAAGATATATACATCAACTATCAAAACAGATAAAAGAGGTGACTGGTAGAGATACTGTCCAGTTGTGTATGTATGCTTCTTCGACTAACTATTGCATCAAAAACTCATTAGAATATATTGATTTACCTGGAAATGTTCGTAAATATAAGTCAGAAAAAAATATTACAATACCTCGTCATTTTTATGAGTTTCATGTCTCTCTTTTCCCTGAATTAGAAAAATATTTTTTAGATATCTCTAGAAAATATTGGGATTTTTATGAGAATTATTTCCCATGGGAAGATTTCCACAGTGTGGTATTTATTGGAGATAAACGTTTATATTCTTCTATTGGTGGCTATTTTGCAAAATTAAAAGAGGTTCAAGTATTCTATTTTGAACCTGGCCCATATGGGACGATGATTTTTGATCCGAAAGGCGTCAATTGTAATATGAGCATCACTACTGCTAGTCTCGATATGATGCGGAATAATGTAAATGAAGATGAAATAGAATATTTATATAATAAATGCATTACATCTGTCAGTGAAAAGAAATTTTATGAAAAGAATATTGGTTCTTATTTCCGAAAGATAAAAGATGTCCTTCAAAGTGTCCCTCCATCTATTTTTAGGAAAGTATGTGCTGTCGAGCTATATACAGGGGAGGGTTTTTGGGAGTCTATTCCTTATTTATTAGGACGTCTGCCATTTAAAAAGAATAGTAAAGCAAATAAGATTGATATAGAAAAACAAGGGAAATATATTTTTGTTGCGTTACAAGTGCCAAATGATGTCCAGATTATCTCAAATTGTAAATTATTTTCATCAATTGATGATATGTTAACTTCAGTTATTAAATCATTACCTGAGGGATATGATCTTATTGTTCGTGAACATCCAATGAATAAAGGGAGATATAATAAATCACTGTATAAGTTAATTAATGAAAATGTGAATGTACATATTGATAATAATACTCCAATTGATCATTTAATCGATAACTCTTCGTTAGTAATTGTAATAAACTCAACTGTAGGACTTGAGGCTGCTGTAAGAGGTGCTGCTGTATTAACACTTGGTGATATATATTATCCTCAAATAGTAAATAATCTAACATCTCGAGAATCGTTAAAAACTGAAATAGTTAAAGCCATCGATAATAAAGCTACCCAGGAAGAAGTGAAACTTTATATAGCTTATTTATTTAAAAACTATATGGTTAAAGATAATTATAAAAATAGCAATTATTATGATCTCAACAATGCGGTAGAAAAAATATGCTGCAGGTAATATTTTCACCAATTGGTTTTGCAGCATTCTCTGTTTTACAGATTTTTTTTGTTTCTATAATATCTTTCTTAAAAAGAAGCAAGTTTTCCTTTTTTTTATTGGCTATTAACATAACACTTATTGGATTATATCTTGGTATAGCTAATCGTTGGGGATATGATTCTATTCACTATTATATACCTTTTTATGAGGGTGATACCTCCAGAAAGTTTGAGCCAGGATTTACTTTATTAGTCTATATATTGCGAACAATAGGTATACCATCTGAGTTATTTCCTGTAATAACAATATTAATTACAACATGGTTATCTTTTATAGCAATACTGAAGCTAACAAATGAATATGTACAGACAACTATAATTGCTTTTTGTCTGACAAGTATGATAAGTTTCATGTATCTCTATATGGGAGGAATGCGACAAGCTATCAGTTTTAGTTTTATTCTTTTATCAATAGCATACCAATCAAGAAATGCATCGATTAAATCTTTTATCACTATTATTATAGCTATCAGTCTACATTTCTCTGCTTTAATATTTTTGGTTATGCCTATATGGAGACGACTTGATTTTCATAAAAAATATATAATTATTTTGCTATCACTTATTTTTGCTTTGGCATCAGAATATATTGTTGGTTTTGTGCTCAAAGCATTACCCCCGGGAAGTGTGTTTGCTAATAAAATAATTCGAGCATTTGAGTATTCAGATCGAAATAATGAACACGCCATATATATATATAAGTTTTTATACTCTTCAATATTTGTATTTATTCCTTTATTCTTATTGGATAAAACAATAAAAAATAAAAGTGCATCTCTTATTTTAGAATATGCTCTGTTAGCATATGTTTTCTCTGCCATCTTATTTTTCACCAAAGAATCATCGATCAGATATTTGTTTGTAGTAAATATTTTTTTAATCCCTTTTTATATTATGAGTATAGAACACGTTTTTGTTAAAACTCAACGAAGGGTAATATTATTACTAATGGTTATTATTTTTATGCTTTATGGGGTTATATCACATAACTGGTTATCTGAATTAGTGACTCGATTTATCTAATGACTAGAAAAAAAACTAAGGCATTGTTTGCTGTTATCGCAGCGAGAGTAATTGGTGTATCCATTAGTTTTTTGATGAATATACTTGTTACTCGCTGGGTCAATGTAAATGAAGCCGGAATATTCTTCACCTCCTTCTCTATTATTATGTTGTGGGGACTTATCGGTACATCAGGGTTTTGTGATGCCATTCTTAGAATGCGACCGCAACTTATAGCCACAAGAAATTATATCCAGGCAAGTTCATTGGCATTGTTTGGAGCATTAATAATTATAGTTATATCATGTCTGTTATCAGGCGCTATATATCTTTTTCTGACTTACGGAGAGTCATTAAAGGTCTATGGTGCTTTATATATTTGTGCGAGCATCCCTCTTCTTTCCATGATCCAATATACGGGATATATATTTCAGACTAATGGGAGATCATTATTATCTGTTATTATAATTAATATATCCTATCCGCTGATATTTTCGTTTATTGTTTTAGTATGTGCCGTTCTGCATATGGAAGCTAATGCATTAAATTTAGTAAGGTTTTTATTTTTATCAATTATACTTAGTTTTATCTTTTGTGCTGTTTTGTGGAAAAAATATATATTTACTAATATAAATGCTGTTGTTTATTTGAAGAAGCTTAAATATAAATATATAATTACAACATTACTATCTTTCTTGCTAATATTAATATGTAATACCATTATACAATGGATTACACCTATCATCTCTAACTACTATATTTCAAGTGAAGACGTTGCTCTTATCTCTGTTTGCTTGCGGATTGGTTTAGTTATCAGTTTCTTCCTTATTTCATTAAATGTTGTTTTTGCACCAAATTTTTCCAAGCTGTATACTGAAGGGAAATTTGATGAGCTTAAATTAATGGTAAGAAGTAGCACCCGTCTTGTCGTTATTTTGTCATTGCCAGGAGTAGCGTTTCTCTTACTATTCCCTGAGTTTGTGCTTTCAATTTTTGGGCGTGAATATACTCAAGCATCTATCATACTTAGAATAGTTTGCATTGGTCAGTTAATTAATGTCCTGACAGGGTCGGTCGCTTTCTTATTAACAATGACAGGTAATGAGAAAATATTTAGAAATATTATTTTCTTTAATGCATTTATGATGATTATCAACCTTAACTTCATGGGGGGGGGATTCGGCATAAAAGGAATTGCCTGCGCTGTTGCTCTTTCTGTGATTATACAGAATGTCATTGCTGTCTATTTTGTGAAAAGAAAACTGGATATCAATATCCTTGATTATTTTTATTTGAAGTAAAATTGGTAATATCATGATTAGAATATATATCGCAACACATAAGCAATATGATTTTCCTGTAGATGAAGGTTATCAACCTATCCATGTAGGTAAGAAGAATAGTACATCAGATTTAGGTATAAGTGTTATCGGTGATAATGAAGGAGATAATATATCAGAATTAAATCCATCATATTGTGAATTGACTGCATTATATTGGATCTGGAAAAATTCAGATGAAGATATTGTTGGTTTAGTTCATTATCGTCGTTATTTCGCTGGCGTTCATAATATTATACCGCTCCATGGTAAGGGCATTGCTTCTAGTAATGATTTTGACCTAAATAAATATGATTTAATTGTCGCTCGTAAACGTAATTACTATGTTACGAATATAAAAAATCATTACTGCCGAGCTCATTCAGAAGGTGATTTGAATATATTACGCTCTATCGTGGAGGCTATGTATCCTGATTATAATCAAGCCTTCGATACGGTTATGCATGGTCGGAAAATAAGTCTGTATAATATGTTCGTAGGTAAGGCCGATGTGGTCAATCAGTATTGCCAGTGGCTTTTCCCTCTATTAGACGAAGTGAATAAACAGATTGATTTCTCTGGTTATGATTCTTATCAAAAAAGAATTTTGGGATTCATGGCAGAAAGATTATTTAATGTATGGATTGAACATAATAAAAGAAATATTAAAGTTGGATACAGAAAGGTTGTAAATATTGAAGGTGAAAATTTAATAAAAAAAGGAAGTGCACTCTTGGTTAGGCATTTCCTAAAATAAAATATAAGCAGCGAGAGTATTCAATGACTCGACGTACGGATATAGATATATATCGTGGACTGGGGATATTGTTGGTTGTGTTAGGACATGTATCCTTCCTCAGTCCATCTTGGCATAAGATTATTTATAGTTTTCATATGCCTGCTTTTTTCATTCTTTCTGGTTATCTGGTAAATGTTAAAAATCTGGAGTTGAAACCTTGGATATTTATCATCCAGCGATTTTATAGATTGATTATTCCTGCATGGACGATTGGAGTAATTTGTGGCTTGCCGTTTGTTGCTATGTTATTGATGAGTAATATATCTGGTAGTGATTTCCTTATGAAACTATATGGAACATTAACAGGTGCAACAAAAGTAGCAAATAATTTCTTTGTTACTCCCATTTGGTTTTTATATTGCCTGTTTATAGTTGAGGCTATGTTTTATTTAATAATGAAAATCTCTTCAAATAAATATATTATTGCCTTGATTGTAATTTCCTTTTATTTAATTGCGAAAAATGTAGATATTTTCCATTTTTTTAATGTGAATATAGCTTTTATCGCTATGCCATATTTTTTAATTGGATACATATTGCAAAGTATTGTCATAACCAGACATATTAATTATGCGATGATTTCTGTTGTACTGCTTTTGGGATTTTCGTATTTAACTCCCACTGAGGTTGATATGTCTGCATTACAGGTGGGGAATGGAGTATGGGCTTTTATAAATCTTGCTTCTGCTTTAGCAGGAAGTTATCTGCTCTATTATATTGCGGGTTATATTAATTCGGAATTTATCTCTTGGTTGGGTAAAAATACCTTAGTTATATTGGGGTTTAATTATTATATTAATGCCATAGCGAAAAATATATTAACTTTTGCACATATGGAATACTATGTCATATTAAGTTTTATTATTCAGATCATATTGCTCGCTATTCTTGTGAAAATAATTGCATGCTGGCCAGCTCTTAATTCCCTGGTGAATGGGAAAATGTTTGTAACTTATAAAGAAGCAAAATAATTGAGGTCATTGATGAAATCTGTTGCTATTGTCGGTGCGGGTATTTCTGGTGCGGTTATTGCAAGATTATTAGCAGAGGAAGGGATTGAGTCTGTTGTTTTCGACAAACGTTCTCATATTGCTGGTAACTGTCATTCAGAACGTGATCCGCAGACCAACGTCATGTTGCACGTTTATGGTCCCCATATTTTTCATACAGATGATAAAGAAGTTTGGGATTTCGTTAATCAGTATTCAGAGTTTATGCCTTACACCAACCGTGTGAAGGCCATTTACAAAGGCAATGTTTACTTACTACCAGTAAACCTGCATACGATTAATCAGTTTTTCAATAAAACAATGCGTCCGGATGAAGCCCGTGCTTTCATCGAATCTAAAGCTGACAAATCTATTGTCGAACCGAAAAACTTTGAAGAACAGGCCATCAGCATGATTGGTCGGGAACTGTATGAAGCATTCTTTAAAGGCTATACGCGTAAACAATGGGGTTGTGAGCCGACGGAGTTACCAGCCAGTATTTTGAAACGCTTGCCGCTTCGTTTTAACTATAATGACAATTATTTTAACCACCAGTATCAGGGGATGCCCAGAGATGGCTATACCGATATGGTTGGAAAAATTCTTGATCACGAACTGATTGAAATAAGAACAGATACTGAGTTTTCAGCTACCGAGAGTGGGGCCTACCAGCATGTATTTTGGTCAGGCGCGCTGGATGGTTACTTTAACTTTAGTGAGGGGCGTCTGGGTTATCGCACGCTGGATTTCGAAAAATTCTCAGCAGAAGGTGACTACCAGGGAACGGCTGTTATCAACTACTGCGAAGAAAATGTACCTTATACCCGAATCACTGAGCATAAGCATTTCTCACCCTGGGAGTCACACGAAAAAACAACATGTTATCGTGAATTTAGTCGCTTCTGCACCGAAGATGATATTCCGTATTATCCGATCCGTATGGTTAAGGAAAAAGAACTGCTCAATCGCTACCTGGATAAAGCGATGGAATTAAGCAATACCACTTTTGTCGGGCGTCTTGGTACCTACCGCTATCTGGATATGGATGTCACTATTCGTGAAGCTATTGATGTTGCAAATAAATTCCTTGAATGTCAAAAGAGTCAGGAGCCAATGCCTGTATTTAATATAAATCCTCGCTAACGTCAGGTGTTGTCATGGATACGGATAATTTTTTGAATAAATATAATCCATTGCTATGCAAGGTTTTTCTCGCAGCATCGGATTTTATATTTTTTAACTTATCACTGGCCCTCTCTATTGGTTGTGTATACTGGATTTTTAACGATCTTTATCGTTTTATCCCCGATGCTCAACTGGAGATGCGTATAATTTCTCATGTCATCCTGAGTTTGATATGTGTGGGATGGTTCTGGGTTCGGTTGCGACATTATTCCTATCGCAAACCCTTTTGGTTTGAATTGAAGGAGATTATCCGCACTATTGTGATCTTTGCTGTTTTTGATCTGGCGCTGGTCGCTTTTTCTAAATGGCAATTTTCTCGGTATGTATGGGTCTTTTGTTGGACGTTTGCATTAATTCTGCTGCCGCTTTTCCGAGCAATGACCAAACAGCTTCTTAATCGTCTTGGGATTTGGAAGAAAAAGACTGTCATTATGGGTAGCGGAAGTAATGCAGTGGAAGCTTATTATGCACTGCAAAGTGAGGAAATGCTTGGCTTTGATGTTGTCGCATTTTATGACGAAGAGTGTACAGAGGCAACGCTACAGGGATTGCCGGTTCTTCAGGACCCCAATATTCTTTGGGAAATGAAGAAAACAGGCGATATTCATTTCATTGTAGCTTTTGAAATGGAAAACAGCGATAAGACCATTAACTGGTTGCGCGAACTATCGAAGAAGGACTGCCGTTCTGTCACGGTTATTCCGTCCCTGCGCGGGTTACCACTTTATAATACCGATATGTCTTTCATCTTTAGTCATGAAGTCATGTTGCTGCGTATTCATAATAATCTGGCAAAACGGACATCTCGTTTCCTTAAACGGACTTTCGATATTGTCTGTTCATCACTGATTATCTTAATTTCTTCGCCACTGCTCATTTATCTTTGGTACAAAGTTACCCGTGATGGTGGTCCGGCAATCTACGGTCATATGCGAGTAGGGCGTCACGGTAAGCTTTTCCCTTGCTATAAGTTTCGCTCAATGGTGATGAATTCGCAGGAGGTTTTACAAAAGCTCCTTGATTCCGATCCTGCCGCACGGGAAGAATGGGAGCGTGACTTCAAGTTGAAAAACGATCCGCGAATCACTCCTGTCGGTCGATTTATTCGTAAAACCAGTCTTGATGAATTGCCTCAGTTATTTAATGTGCTGAAAGGTCAAATGAGTCTGGTTGGCCCGCGTCCGATTATCTCTGAAGAGTTACCACGCTATGATGAGAATGTTGATTACTATCTAATGGCGAAACCGGGAATGACAGGGTTGTGGCAGGTAAGTGGACGTAACGATGTGGATTACGATACCCGAGTCTACTTTGACTCCTGGTATGTCAAGAACTGGTCGCTGTGGAATGACATCGCTATTCTTTTCAAAACTGTGAAGGTAGTCCTCCATAGAGATGGTGCATATTGATGTAGCAGAAACTGCATTTTATGTGCATTAAGTTCATTCTGAAGAGGACATCTATTGCTACCTTCTGGCCTCTAACCTGAGTTAACATGTTCTTCACTTTACTCGCCGCCATTTTACGGCGGGGTATCCACACCTGACAGGAGTATGTAATGTCCAAGCAACAGATCGGCGTCGTCGGTATGGCAGTGATGGGGCGCAACCTGGCGCTCAACATCGAGAGCCGTGGTTATACCGTCTCCGTTTTCAACCGCTCCCGTGAAAAGACCGAAGAAGTGATTGCCGAGAACCCAGGCAAAAAACTGGTGCCTTACTACACGGTAAAAGAGTTTGTTGAATCCCTTGAAACGCCTCGTCGTATCCTGTTAATGGTGAAAGCAGGGGCGGGCACTGATGCTGCTATCGATTCCCTGAAGCCGTATCTGGATAAAGGCGACATCATCATTGATGGTGGTAACACGTTCTTCCAGGACACTATCCGTCGTAATCGCGAACTTTCTGCTGAAGGCTTTAACTTCATTGGTACCGGCGTTTCCGGTGGTGAAGAAGGGGCGCTGAAAGGCCCATCTATCATGCCTGGCGGTCAGAAAGAGGCCTACGAACTGGTTGCGCCGATTCTGACTAAAATTGCCGCAGTTGCAGAAGATGGCGAACCTTGCGTGACCTATATTGGTGCCGATGGTGCCGGTCACTATGTGAAAATGGTTCACAACGGTATCGAATACGGCGACATGCAGCTAATCGCAGAAGCCTATTCTTTGCTGAAAGGTGGTCTGAATCTGTCTAACGAAGAGCTGGCAGAGACTTTCACTGAGTGGAACAAAGGCGAGCTGAACAGCTACCTGATCGACATCACCAAAGACATCTTCACCAAAAAGGATGAAGAGGGTAAATATCTGGTTGATGTGATTCTGGATGAAGCGGCAAACAAAGGCACCGGCAAATGGACCAGCCAGAGTTCTCTGGATCTGGGCGAGCCGCTGTCGCTGATCACGGAATCCGTTTTTGCACGTTATATCTCTTCTCTGAAAGAGCAGCGTGTCGCAGCGTCTAAAGTGTTGTCGGGACCTAAAGCGCAGCTTGCGGGTGACAAAGCGGAATTTATCGAGAAAGTCCGTCGCGCGCTCTACCTCGGTAAGATCGTCTCTTACGCACAAGGGTTCTCCCAGCTGCGTGCCGCTTCTGACGAATATAACTGGGATCTGAACTACGGCGAAATTGCGAAGATCTTCCGTGCAGGCTGCATTATTCGTGCACAGTTCTTGCAGAAAATCACCGACGCATATGCAGAAAATGCGGGTATCGCTAACCTGCTGCTGGCACCGTACTTCAAGAAAATCGCGGACGATTATCAGCAAGCGCTGCGTGATGTGGTTGCGTATGCCGTGCAGAATGGTATCCCGGTTCCGACGTTCTCTGCCGCTGTTGCCTACTACGACAGCTATCGCGCAGCCGTTCTTCCTGCGAACCTGATCCAGGCGCAGCGTGACTACTTTGGGGCGCATACGTATAAGCGTACTGATAAAGAAGGCGTTTTCCATACCGAATGGCTGGAATAATTTCTGATTCGCATCAAAAGCCCGGTGATTCACCGGGCTTTTTTTTGTCCCTAATCTGATTGATTTATTTTTACTTCTTAATATTAACTTAATAATTAATGTTTAACCTGATAAAGAAAATCTGAATTGTTTTAGCCTTCATTGACACAATATTCATTCAGGCGTTAAAACTTTTATATCTTATCAGGATGTATAAACATCATGATGCATAATTAAGTTAATTCTGAGAGCGTGAAATGAAAATCACCATTTCTGGAACCGGGTACGTTGGTCTGTCAAACGGTTTGCTTATCGCACAGCATCACCAGGTTACCGCGTTAGACATTATTCCCGAACGTGTGGAAATGCTAAATGATCGGATATCTCCGATTGTTGATAAAGAAATACAGCAATTTTTAGCGTCCGGGAATATTAACTTTGAAGCAACCTTAGACAAGGTATCCGCCTACCAAAATGCTGATTATGTCATTATTGCAACACCAACCGACTATGATCCAAAAACAAATTATTTCAACACATCAAGTGTAGAATCAGTTATTCAGGATGTGACAGAGATTAACCCATCGGCAGTGATGGTGATCAAGTCAACGGTGCCGGTTGGCTTCACCGCAACGATGAGTAAAAAATTTAATACGCAGAATATCATTTTCTCCCCTGAGTTCCTGCGCGAAGGTAAAGCGCTTTATGATAATTTGCATCCTTCGCGGATTGTGATTGGTGAACGCTCTGAGCGTGCGGAGCGATTCGCTGCTTTGCTACAGGAAGGCGCCATAAAACAGGATATTCCAACCCTGTTTACCGATTCGACGGAAGCAGAGGCGATTAAGCTTTTTGCTAATACTTACCTTGCGATGCGCGTTGCTTACTTTAATGAACTTGATAGCTATGCGGAAAGTTTAGGACTGAATACCCGACAAATTATTGAAGGTGTGTGTCTGGATCCTCGTATTGGCAATCATTACAACAATCCTTCATTTGGTTATGGCGGTTATTGTCTGCCGAAAGATACGAAGCAACTTCTGGCGAATTATCAGTCAGTGCCAAACAATATTATCTCCGCGATCGTGGATGCGAACCGGACGCGTAAAGATTTTATTGCAGATGCCATCCTGTCCAGAAAACCCAAAGTGGTGGGCATCTATCGTCTGATTATGAAGAGCGGTTCTGATAATTTCCGTGCGTCTTCAATTCAGGGGATTATGAAGCGTATCAAAGCTAAAGGTGTGGAAGTTATTATTTACGAACCGGTTATGAAGGAAGCGTCGTTCTTTAATTCCCGCCTTGAACGTGATTTGAATACGTTTAAACAGCAGTCCGACGTGATTATCTCCAACCGCATGGCGTCTGAACTGCTGGATGTTCAGGACAAAGTTTATACACGCGATCTCTTTGGCAGTGATTAACCTTCTGTTATTGGGGCTACAATAGCCCCTGATTGGCTATCAAAGTGTTTGAAATAATCCGTAAATTTTATCAATAATCCTATAGCATTAACGATGTTTATGACTACACTGTCTCCAGCTTAAGCATTTTCTTAGTTAGGGTACTGATGACAGTGAACAATAACAATGCTACCGGGCGCAGTAATGACCCGGAACAGATTGATTTGATTGATTTAGTGATGCAATTGTGGCGCGGAAAAATGACAATCTTTGTGTGTGTCATTGTCGCAATTCTATTGGCTGTTGGTTACATCCTGGTAGCGAAAGAGAAATGGACCTCTACCGCCATCATCACCCAGCCGGATGTGGGGCAGATTGCCACTTATAATAATGCGATGAGCGTTTTGTATGGCGATAACGCTCCGAAAGTTGCGGATATCCAGACTGGCTTTATCGGTCGCTTTAGCTCCGCCTTTTCCGCATTGTCAGCAGCTCTGGATAATCAGGAAGAACCTGAAGAATTAACTATTACCCCTTCTGTTAAGGGTCAATCATTGCCGTTGGCTGTTTCTTACGTTGGAGAGTCTGCGGAAGGAGCGCAACGCCAGCTGGCAGAGTATATCCAGCAGGTAGATGAGAGCGTTGCGAAAGAACTGGACGCGGATCTAAAAGATAACATCAAGTTGCAGACAACTACGCTTGAGGACTCGTTAAAAACGCAGGAAGTGGTCGCGCAGGAGCAAAAAGATTTGCGTATCAGGCAAATTCAGGAAGCATTGCGTTATGCGGAACAGGCGAATGTGATAAAGCCACAAATTCAGCAAACTCAGGATGTTACCCAGGACAGTATGTTCCTTCTTGGTAGTGATGCGTTGAAATCAATGATCGAACACGAGGCCACGCGTCCGCTGGTTTTCTCTGGGGCCTACTATCAGACCAAGCAAAATCTGCTGGATATCGGAAATCTGAAAATCGAAACCGCATCCATTCACGCCTACCGTTACGTCATGAAGCCGACGCTACCGATTCGTCGTGACAGTCCGAAAAAGGCAATTACGCTGGTTCTGGCGGTATTACTGGGCGGGATGATTGGTGCGGGTGTGGTGCTGGGACGTAATGCGTTACGTAACTATAAGCCGAAAGCGCAGTAATTTATTGGTATCCCGGATGGCGCTACGCTTATCCGACCTACAAAAAACCGGGCATTGCCCGGTTTTTTCGCATCAGAAGCTATTGATGACGCTTACGTAAATTCTCAATGACGGTCGTTAAATCAAGGTCCTGGTCCTGTAGCAGCACCAGCAGGTGGTACATCAGGTCGGAGGCTTCATTGGTCAGCTCAAAACGGTCATGTACCGTTGCGGCCAGCGCGGTCTCGACACCTTCTTCACCCACTTTCTGCGCGATACGCTTGGTGCCGCTGGCGTAAAGTTTCGCCGTGTAAGAGCTTGCCGGATCGGCGGTTTTACGCTCGGCTAACAGTTGCTCAAGTTGATACAGGAATAACCACTGATGGTTGGCATCCCCAAAGCAGCTGCTGGTGCCTTTGTGACAGGTTGGTCCAATTGGATTGGCCAGCACCAGCAGTGTGTCGTTATCACAATCCGGCGCAATGCGGACTACCTTCAGGAAGTGGCCGGATGTTTCGCCTTTGGTCCACAAACGCTGTTTGGTTCGTGAGAAGAAAGTGACGTTGCCGCTTTCGATTGTTTTATCCAGCGCTTCCGGGCTCATGTAACCCAGCATCAACACTTCACCGGATACCGCATGTTGCACGACAACCGGCATTAATCCGTCGGTTTTTTCCCAGTCGAGTTCGCGGCGCTGTTGCTCTGTTAACATATCCTGATCTCCACGCCCTGTGCTTCCAGGTACGCTTTTAATTCACCAATATTAATAATCTGTTTGTGGAAGACGGAGGCAGCAAGCGCCCCGTCGACATCGGTATCGCGGAAGGCTTCAAGGAAGTGCTCCATCGTGCCCGCGCCGCCGGAGGCAATCAGCGGTACATGACAGATGTCACGGACTTTTTTCAGTTGCTCCAGATCGTAACCGTTACGCACGCCGTCCTGATTCATCATGTTAAGCACGATTTCACCGGCCCCGCGTTTTTGCACTTCCTGCACCCAGTTGAGAGTTTCCCACTGCGTCACGCGGGTACGGCTTTCATCGCCGGTATACTGGTTGACGTGATACTTGCCGGTTTCGGCATCAAACCAGGTATCAATGCCCACGACGATGCACTGTACGCCAAAGCGGTCAGCAAGACGGGTGATCAGCGTTGGATCGGCCAGCGCAGGGGAGTTGATGGAAATTTTATCGGCGCCGAAAGAGAGGATTTTAGCGGCGTCATCAATAGACCTGATGCCACCCGCGACACAGAATGGAATGTCGATCACTTCCGCGACGCGCGACACCCAACTCTTATCAACCACGCGCCCGTCACTGGAAGCGGTAATATCATAGAACACCAGCTCGTCTGCGCCTTCATCGGCATAGCGTTTTGCCAGCGGGACGATATCGCCGATGATTTC
The DNA here is from genome assembly GCF_005406305.1 of Citrobacter sp. TBCP-5362. Taxonomy (NCBI): domain Bacteria; kingdom Pseudomonadati; phylum Pseudomonadota; class Gammaproteobacteria; order Enterobacterales; family Enterobacteriaceae; genus Citrobacter; species Citrobacter sp. TBCP-5362. The sequence goes on from NZ_CP040234.1 coordinate 1,700,386, forward strand.
ATGATTGCGGAACTGTACGCCTTTTACCACCTGACCATCGCGTACGTCCAGGCAAGGGATTATACGTTTTGCCAGCATTGGATGGCCTCCTTAACGGTGAATTTACCTTCCAGTAGGGCGCGGCCGACAATCACGCCGCGAACGCCCGTGCCGCGCAGAGCGGCCACGTCCTCAATCCCGCCAATTCCGCCGGAAGACTGAAAGGCGACCTGCGGATATTTCGCGCACACTTCGTCATACAGCGAGACGTTGGAACCCGCCAGCGTGCCGTCACGGGAGATATCGGTGCACAGTACATGCTTCAGGCCAACCGGCAGATAAGTCTCGACCAGCTCTTCCAGCGAAACGCCGGAGTTTTCCTGCCAGCCGCTGACGGCAACCTGTTTGTTGCCCCGATCATCAATACGCACATCCAGCGCCAGCACCAGCGCGTCAGCGCCAAAGCGCTCAAACCAGCCTTTGACCACCTCGGGAGATTTGACCGCCGTGGAGCCGACCACCACGCGGGCAACGCCTGCGTCCAGCAGCGCCGCAACATCGTCCTCAGTACGCACGCCGCCGCCAACCTGCACGGGCACGTTCACACCCGCGACCAGCGTTTTAATCAGCGGGATCTGCCGTCTGGCCGGATCTTTCGCCCCGGTCAAATCGACCAGATGCAGCACTTCGGCGCCCTGGGCGGCATAATCCCGCAGACGGGGAAGGGGATCGTTACCGTAATCACGCTGCCGGGCGTAGTCGCCCTGATGGAGACGCACTACGGTGCCATCGATCAAATCTAATGCCGGAATAATCATCACATCTCCAGGAAGTTTTTCAGCAACTGCGCGCCAGCGGCGCCGGAACGTTCCGGGTGGAACTGCACGCCGAAGAAATTGTCTTTTTGCACCGCCGCAGTGAAGGGTTCGCCGTAGTTGCATTGAGCAATGGTCCACGGATTTACGGGCATAGCGTAGCTGTGAACAAAGTAGAACCAGGCGCCATCTTCAATGCCCTGGAAAAGACGATTACCCGCCTGCGGGTAAACGCGGTTCCAGCCCATATGCGGGAGCGGCAGGCCAAAATCGGTCATCTTCGGGACGTCCTGGTCAATAATGCCCAGAAGGTCGACGCCGTTTGTCTCTTCACTGTGGCGCCCGAGGATCTGCATGCCTAAACAAATTCCCAGAACGGGCTGAGTACAAGCCTTAATCAATTCGACAAGCTCACGCTCGCGCAACTGATCCATCGCCGCCTGGGCGGTTCCCACGCCGGGCAGGAAGAGTTTGTCAGCTTTTAAGACGACCTCCGGGTCGCGGCTGACCTGCGGATCATAACCGTGGCGCGCCACGGCGGATTTCACCGAGTTCAGGTTGGCACAGCCGGTATCAAGGATGACGACGTTCATCACAGCACTCCTTTAGAAGACGGCAGCGTGTCGCCTTCTACCCGAATGGCCTGGCGCAACGTGCGGCCAAACGCTTTAAACAGGCTTTCTACACGGTGGTGATCGTTTTTACCTTTGGTCTTCAGGTGCAGCGTCACGCCCATGGTGTAGGAGAGCGAGCGGAAGAAGTGTTCAACCATCTCGGTGCTCAGATCGCCTACGCGCTGATAGGTAAACTCGGCTTTATATTCCAGGTGCGGGCGCCCGGAGATATCCAGTGCGCAACGCGCCAGGCATTCGTCCATCGGCAGTACAAAACCGAAGCGGTTGATGCCGCGCTTATCGCCCAACGCCAGTTTTAGCGCTTCGCCCAGCGCCAGACCGGTATCTTCTACCGTGTGGTGATCGTCAATATAGAGGTCGCCCTTGACCGCGATCTCCATACGGAAACCGCCATGCGTGGCGATCTGATCGAGCATATGGTCAAAAAAGCCCACGCCGGTATTGATCTTGCTGCCGCCTTCGCGATCCAGCCACACCTTGACGTCAATCTGTGTTTCTTTGGTATTGCGCTCAACATGGGCATAGCGGTCGCGTTTTGTCAGCTGTTCGCCAATCATCGTCCAGTTCAGGGTTTCACGGTTATAACGTAACCCGTTAATGCCCATGTTTTCGGCCAACTGGATGTCGGTAGCGCGATCGCCAATCACGTAGCTGTTGGCGCTATCCATCGCCTGTTCAGCCAGATAACGTTCAACCAGCTTTACCTTCGGCTTACGGCAGTCGCACTCATCCGCTGGCAGGTGCGGGCAGATCAGCACTTCATCAAACAGTACGCCCTGGGAGGTGAAAACCTGCATCATCAGGTCGTGCGGGCCGTCGAAGTCTGCCTGCGGGAAGCTCTGCGTTCCCAGCCCATCCTGGTTGGTGATCATCACCAGCTTAAAGCCGGCTTTTTGCAGCTTCAGCAGAACCGGCACCACGTCCGGTTCAAAGGCGAGTTTGTCAAAACGATCCACCTGAAAATCACTCGGCGGTTCGGCAATCAGGGTTCCATCACGGTCAATAAAAAGATACTTCTGGCTCATACTTGCTCCGCACGTAAGGCGTCAATGACGCGCTGGCTTTCTTCGCGGGTTCCAACAGTGATACGCAGACAGCCGCTTAAAGAAGGTTGTTTATTCTGATCACGTAAGATAATGCCCTGATCCCACAGAGATTTAAACACGCTACTTGACGCGGTAAAACGTGCCAGAATGTAGTTGGTTTCTGAATCGAACACCTGTTCTACGCAGGCAATCTCTTTCAGCGCATTAACCAGATACTGACGTTCCAGCAGAATCTGCGCCACACGTTCGCGCATCGCGTTGACGCCTTGCGGCGTCAACGCCTGAGCGGCAATATCGGCGACCGGCGTAGAGAGCGGGTAGGGGGCGATGACTTTCAGCAGCAGGTTGATGACCTCTTCATTCGCCAGCGTAAATCCGCAGCGCAGACCGGCGAGCGCAAAGGCTTTGGAGAGCGTGCGTAACACCACCAGATGCGGGTATTCAGAGAGCCAGCCAGCCAGCGTCGCCTGTGGGCAGAATTCAATATAGGCTTCATCCGCCACCACAATGGCGTTGCCGCGCGTCATTTCCAGCAGAGTACGTAAATCCTGTGGATTGATAAGCTGCCCGGTCGGGTTGTTGGGGCTGCATACAAACACCACTTTAACGCCATCGAGTTTATCGGCGATGCCCCGCAGATCCAGCTGCCAGTTTTCCAGCGTCGGAACCGTCCGGCATTCAACGCCAATAGTTTCCGCGCTGACGCTGTACATGCCATACGTTGGCGGACAATAGAGAATCGCATCTTTCCCCGGTTCGCAGAATGCGCGAATCAGCAGTTCAATACCTTCGTCTGCGCCACGGCTGACCAGCACTTGCCCGGGGTTCACTCCGGCGTACTGCGCATAATTTTCAATAACCGCTTTTGGCTGGCATTCCGGGTAGCGGTTGAGCGTTTGCTGAGTCAGTTGAAACTCCACAGCCGTCGGGAACTCATTGGCATTCAGCCACACATCGCCATTACCGCCCAGACGGCGAGCGGACTGGTACGGCGTCAGGTTGCGAACGTTTTCTCGGGCTAAGTCGGTGACGCTGCGGGTATTTTCAGTGCTCATGCTTGCTCCTTAAGGGCGTTAACGCGCAGGGTGACAGCATTTTTGTGGGCGGTCAGCCGTTCTGCCGCAGCCAGCGTTTCAATGGTGGATGCCAGTGCGGAGAAACCCGCCTGCGACAATTCCTGAACGGTCATGCGTTTCTGGAAATCCGCCAGACCGAGGCTGGAGCAGGTGGCGGTATAACCATAGGTCGGCAGCACATGATTGGTGCCGGAAGCATAGTCGCCTGCGGATTCCGGTGACCAGTCACCGAGAAAAACGGAACCCGCGCTGGTAATATCCTCCACCAGATCGCGTGCCTTACGAGTCTGAATGATCAGGTGTTCCGGCCCATACTGGTTCGAGATGGCGACGCACTGGGCTAAGTCTTTCGTCACGATCAGACGGCTGGCGCTTAATGCCTGACGCGCCGTTTCTGCACGCGGTAACTCCGCTAACTGGCGTTCGACGGCCTCCGCGACGTTCTGCGCAATACCGGCATCCGGGGTCAGCAGAATGACCTGAGAATCCGGGCCGTGTTCCGCCTGAGAGAGCAGGTCAGACGCCACGAAATCTGGCGTGGCGCCGCTGTCGGCGATCACCAGCACTTCAGAAGGGCCGGCAGGCATATCAATTGCCGCGCCGTCGAGACGCTGGCTGACCTGGCGTTTCGCCTCGGTGACAAACGCGTTGCCGGGGCCAAAAATTTTGTCCACTTTTGGCACGGACTCGCTGCCGAACGCCAGAGCGGCAATGGCCTGGGCGCCGCCGACGTTGAAGATTTCCTGCACGCCGCACAGCTGCGCAGCGTAAAGGATTTCATCCGCGATAGGCGGTGGCGAGCACAGCACCACTTTTTTGCATCCGGCAATACGCGCGGGCGTGGCGAGCATTAATACGGTGGAGAAGAGCGGGGCAGAGCCGCCCGGGATATACAGGCCGACAGATGCGACGGGGCGCGTCACCTGCTGACAGCGAACGCCGGGCTGGGTTTCAACATCTACCGCCGGTAGTTTTTGCGCATTGTGGAAGGTTTTGATGTTTTTTACCGCTACCGCCATCGCCTGTTTGAGATTGTCGCTCAGACGCGCGCTGGCTGCGGCAATCTCTTCGGCGGACACTTTCAGCGCTGCGACGTTCGTTTTATCAAACTTTGTGCTGTATTCGCGCAGGGCGTCGTCACCGCGTGATTTCACATTATCCAGGATCTCTGCGACGGTACGGGTAATGCTGTCGGAGGCGGAAATAGCCGGACGCATCAGCAATGCACGCTGCTGTTCAGTATTGCAGCTATTCCAGTCGATGATTGTATTAAAGCTCATGGCCGTCACTCCATCATCTTTTCAATTGGCAGCACCAGAATAGAGCTGGCGCCGAGCGCTTTCAGTTTTTCCATCGTTTCCCAGAACAGGGTTTCGCTGCTGACCATGTGCATGGCGACGCGCTGCTGATCGCCCGCCAGCGGCAGAATGGTCGGACGCTCTGCGCCCGGCAGTAACGCGATGACTTCTTCCAGACGCTCGCTTGGCGCATGCATCATGATGTATTTGGATTCACGCGCCTGAATAACGCCCTGAATACGGGTCAGCAGTTTGTCGATAAGCTGTTGTTTGGCTTCGGCCATTTCACCGTCACGCTGGATCAGGCAGGCTTTAGAACGGTAAATCACCTCGACTTCACGCAGACCGTTGGCTTCCAGCGTCGCTCCGGTAGACACCAGATCGCAGATGGCATCGGCCAGACCCGCACGCGGAGCGACTTCAACAGAACCGTTTAACAGACAGGATTTAAACGACACGCCTTTCTGATCCAGATAACGCTTAAGCAGGTGCGGGTAAGAGGTGGCGATGCGCTTACCGTCAAGGGAAGCCGGGCCGTCCCAGGCTTCATCGACGGCGGTGGCCAGCGAGAGGCGGCAGCCGCCGAAGTCGAGACGGCGCAGGGTGTAGTAGCGCGGGTCTTCGCCCTGCGCGCGGCGGCTCAACAGCTCTTCTTCCAGAACGTTTTCCCCGATGATCCCCAGATCGACAACGCCATCCATGACCAGACCGGGAATATCGTCATCACGCACGCGCAGAATATCAATCGGCATATTCTCCGCCATCGCAATCAGACGCTGGGTGTGCAGGTTGATTTTAATACCGCAGCGGGCCAGTAATTCGCGTGAATCATCGCTTAAACGGCCTGATTTCTGAATAGCTATGCGTAAACGGGTGTTATCTAACATTCTTTTTTCCTCTTTATCCTGTCTGAACCGGTCTGAATCGCGCACCAAAAAAAAGCCCCCGGAAGAATGATCTTCCGGGGGCTTTCTCATGCGTTCATGCACCACTGGAAGATCTGAATGTCTTCCAGCACACATCGCCTGAAAGACTAGTCAGGATGATGGTGATGATGGTGATGTTTAAATTGAACGCGTGTCATAAAATTCTCGATGAATGCTTATTCATTTGATGCCTTTTAACCTAAACCACTTTAGCGCTGGAAAGCAAGGGCTTTTTTTCATCATTAATTCATTTCATATTGAAGGTATGAATTGTCAGTCCCGGCGGGCTGGCGTAGCCTTAGATAAGATGGCGTTAAAGTCAGGAGAGAACGCATGAAAAAGGTCGCAATTGTCGGTTTAGGATGGTTAGGAATGCCGCTGGCGATGTCGCTGACGGCAAGAGGCTGGCAGGTTACTGGCACGAAAACCACGCAGGATGGCGTGGAAGCGGCCCGCATGAGCGGCATTGAGAGCTATCCGCTGCGCCTGGAACCTGAACTGGTTTGCGAAACGGACGATCTTGATGCGCTGATGGATGTGGATGCTCTGGTCATTACGCTGCCCGCTCGCCGTAGCGGGCCGGGGGAAGATTTTTACCGCCAGGCAATACAGGAGGTGGTCGACAGCGCGCTGGCGTATCACGTTTCGCGTATCATTTTTACCAGTTCCACGTCAGTGTACGGCGATGTGCACGGCATTGTGAAAGAGAATACGCCGCGTAATCCCGTCACGGCGAGTGGGCGCATCCTGAAGGAACTCGAAGACTGGCTGCACAATCTGCCCGGCACCTCCGTCGATATTCTGCGTCTGTCCGGGCTGGTAGGGCCAGGACGACATCCGGGGCGTTTCTTTGCCGGTAAAACCGCGCCTGACGGCCAGCAAGGTGTGAATCTGGTCCACCTGGAAGATGTGATTGCCGCTATTACTCTGCTGTTACAGGCACCTAAAGGGGGACACATCTATAATATATGTGCGCCTTCGCATCCGGCGCGTAATGTGTTTTATCCGCAGATGGCGCGTTTGCTGGGTATGGAACCGCCGCATTTTCTGGAAAGCCAGAGTAACGATAAAGGTAAGATTATTGATGGCAGCCGGATTTGTAATGAACTCGGGTTTGAATACCAGTATCCCGACCCGCTGGTGATGCCGATGGAGTGACGCGCCAGCAGACTACCGCCATACACCGCAAGGGGGCGAGTATGAAACCACTGCTGGACGTTCTGATGATTCTCGATGCGTTAGAGAAAGAGGGGAGCTTTGCGGCGGCGTCGGCAAAATTGTTTAAGACGCCGTCAGCGCTCAGCTATACCGTTCATAAACTGGAAAGCGATCTGAATATCCAACTGTTGGATCGCAGCGGGCATCGGGCTAAGTTTACCCGCACCGGTCAGATGCTGCTGGAAAAAGGCCGGGAAGTTCTGCATACCGTGCGCGAACTGGAAAAGCAGGCCATCAAACTTCACGAAGGCTGGGAGAACGAACTGGTCATCGGTGTGGACGATACGTTTCCTTTTTCTCTCCTTACTCCCCTCATTGAATCCTTCTACCAACATCACAGTGTAACGCGCCTGAAATTCATAAACGGCGTACTGGGCGGTTCCTGGGAGGCGCTGACGCAGGGGCGGGCGGATATCATCGTTGGCGCAATGCACGATCCGCCCTACGCCAGTGGTTTCGGTTTTGCGCGTCTGGGAGAGCTTGAGCAGGTTTTTGCGATTGCCCCGCATCATCCACTGGTGCAGGAAGAAGAGCCGTTGAGTCGGCGCACAATAAAACGGTTCCGCGCGATTGTGGTCGGCGATGAGACGCATCCGGCATGTTCGGCAAGCGCGCAATTGCTTGATGATCAGGAAGCCATAACGGTTTTTGATTTTAAAACCAAACTGGAACTGCAAATCAGCGGCCTGGGATGTGGGTATTTACCGCGCTATCTGGCGCAACGCTTTCTGGACAGCGGTGCGCTTATTGAGAAGAACGTGGCGGCGCAGATCGTGTCGGAGCCGGTGTGGATGGGCTGGAACGAACAGACAGCCGGACTGGCCAGCGCGTGGTGGCGAGATAAAATTTTAGCAAATAGTGCTATTGCTGGCGTCTATACAATGGGGGATGCTGGGAAATCAAACAGTTAATAAAAAATATTTTTTGACGGGGCTCTCATTCTCTTGTCATTTCGCCTTAATTTAGTGCACAATGCGCCGCTTGCAAAAAATGACATTAACCGACGTTTTAATACGCGTCGGTTATTTTTTTGCATCAAACCAATCATTCAATAAAAGAGGCCGGGCTTCGTACCGGATAGATACTTACTAAAAACCGACAGTTGTTGTCGCTGAGGAATCCAGAAAATGGGGCAATTTTTTGCTTACGCGACGGCATTCGCCGTAAAGGGGAATGACCATGTCGCATAACGTTACTCCAAACACCTCTCGCGTGGAATTGCGTAAGACGCTTACGTTGATTCCGGTTGTAATGATGGGTCTTGCCTATATGCAGCCGATGACGCTGTTCGATACATTTGGTATCGTCTCAGGCCTCACTGACGGTCACGTTGCGACGGCATATGCCTTTGCGCTGATCGCGATTCTTTTTACTGCGTTGAGCTACGGTAAACTGGTGCGTCGTTTCCCGTCCGCTGGCTCTGCGTACACCTATGCTCAGAAATCCATCAGTCCGACCGTAGGCTTTATGGTGGGCTGGTCATCGCTGCTGGACTACCTGTTCATGCCGATGATCAACATTCTGCTGGCGAAAATTTACTTTGAAGCGCTGGTGCCGACAGTGCCGTCGTGGATCTTTGTGGTGGCGCTGGTGGCCTTTATGACCATCTCTAACCTGCGCAGCATCAAGACCGTCGCTAACTTCAACACCCTGATTGTTATTCTGCAAATGGGGATTGTAGCGGTGATCGTCGGCCTGATTATCTACGGCGTGTCTCACGGCGAAGGTGCGGGTACGCTGGTAAGTTCCCGTCCATTCTGGTCTGAAGGCGCGCACGTTGTGCCGATGATTACCGGTGCGACAATCCTGTGCTTCTCGTTCCTCGGCTTTGACGGTATCTCTTCTCTGTCTGAAGAGACCAAGGATGCGGAGCGCGTTATTCCGCGCGCGATTTTCCTGACGGCGCTGATTGGCGGCCTGATCTTTATCGCGGCGTCTTACTTCCTGCAATTGTACTTCCCGGATATTTCGCGCTTTAAAGACCCGGATGCATCACAGCCTGAAATCATGCTGTACGTTGCGGGTAAAACCTTCCAGTGGGGCGTGCTGATTTTCTCCAGCGTGACCGTACTGGCATCCGGTATGGCGGCACACGCGGGCGTTTCCCGTCTGATGTACGTCATGGGTCGTGACGGCGTATTCCCGACGCGTTTCTTCGGCTACGTTCATCCGAAATGGCGTACTCCGGCGTGGAACGTGCTGCTGGTTGGCGCGATCGCACTGCTGGCGATTAACTTTGATCTGGTCACGGCGACGGCGCTGATCAACTTCGGTGCGCTGGTGGCGTTTACCTTCGTGAACCTCTCCGTGATTTCCCAGTTCTGGATCCGTGAGAAGCGCAACAAGACGCTGAAAGACCACTTCAACTATCTGGTTCTGCCAGTGTGCGGCGCGCTGACTGTTGGCGCACTGTGGATCAACCTGGAAGAAAGCTCAATGACTCTGGGTCTGATCTGGGCGGGTATTGGCCTGGTGTATCTGGCTTGCGTGACCAAAAGCTTCCGCAATCCGGTACCGCAGTACGAAGATATCGCACAGTAATGAAATGACCTTTCACAGGTAAAAAACCGGAGACATGTTCTCCGGTTTTTTTATGCAAAAATCTGTAGGCCGGATAAGGCGTTTACGCCGCCATCCGGCAAAAGCGACGCGTGGCTCCTCAGACAATCTCTTCTGCGTACTGCCAGAGTGATTTCAGCAATGCCAGTTTCTCTTTATCGTCAGCATATTGCTGATACAGCATCTGTAACTCTTCCGCATACCGTTGCAAAAACTCTGGCGTAAACACCTGACGACGATGCTCCAGCCAGCGTTGCTGTTCGGTTTCATCCAGCGTCCCAGGGAAGTTACGGGCGCGATAGTTGAACAGCAGTTTTTCAATCCGCTTATCGACAAACGTAATATCCAGCGCGGGCAAATTGCGCGGTTCGGTTTCCAGCACGATTTTCATGGCGGCACGATCGGCGTCGCTGAAAAAGCCATTGTATAGCTGCGCATCGACGTTTTCAGACGGCGTAAACGGCTCGGCCTCAGCGAAGATTGCCACAACCTTATCGCGTACCTGCGGATTATCGCGCAGCACTTTCAGGTTATCGAGACAGTGCTGACGGTTAATCCCCAGGCGATCGGCATCCTCCGGGCGGAGTGTATTAGCCTGAGCCAGCACCGGGCATTTATTGATGTGTACCAGTTTTACTGGAACCGCGGCGTTATCGCCGAGATCGGCTTTAGCGGTATATAACCGCTCGCGCAGGGTATCGCTGTCCAGCTCCAGTAATGGCGACATATCGCCCGCCAGATCCACCATAATGACCGCGTTGCGGTTTTCTGGATGCCAGGCCAGCGGCGCAACCCAGCTGGTGTTGCCGCGCCAGGCGCCAAACATACCGGAGATATGTACTAGCGGTTTCATTTGCGGCACATCGATCAACGCCGCCAGTTTATGTTTGTTGCGATGCGTGTAAAGGTAGTCAAACAGACGCGGCTGGCGCGACTTCACCAGTTGCGCCATAGCGATGGTGGCGTACACGTCTGCCATTGCATCGTGCGCGTTGGCATGTTCGATCCCGTTGGCTTTGGTCAAGTGCTCAAGGCGGAAGCTGGGCAATCCGTCGTCATTTTCCGGCCAGTTTATGCCTTCCGGGCGCAGGGCATAGCAGGCGCGCATCACATCCAGCAAATCCCAGCGCGAGTTGTCGTGCTGCCAGCTCCAGGCATAGGGATCGTAGAAGTTGCGATACAAAATGTTTCGCGTGACTTCATCATCAAAACGGACATTGTTGTAGCCGATGACACAGGTTTTTGGCACGGTGAACAGCGAATGAATACGTCTGGCAAAGTCGGCTTCGTTCTCTCCTTTGTCGCGCGCTTCCTGCGGCGTAATCCCGGTGATGAGCACAGCGCCTGGCTGAGGCAGGTAATCATCGGCGGGCTTGCAGTAAAAGACTTCAGGTTCGCCAATAATGTTAAAGTCGCTATCCGTGCGGATGGCGGCAAACTGTGCGGGTCTGTCCAGCGCCGGGTGAGTCCCGAAGGTTTCGTAGTCATGGAACAGGAAGGTAGGGTGCTGCTTGCCGTCATTCATTGTTCAGTTCTATCCGTTACTGTGCGTTTGCGCGGTTCTGCGCAGCAGGGTATCAAATCCTGGCGGTGTTATCAGCTTCTGAGTCGTTATTGGGAGCGTTAAGGTTACGCTGCCCGGCACTGCATAGAAAAACGTGCGTTATGTCACATTTTCTTGCAATTTATCCCTGTTTGTTTATCAGAACTTCCGTAAAAAGAACGGCAAATTATGACTTTCCTGAGGAATTAGTGTTGAAATGCCGTTTGTTTATTGCCGCTTCACTTCTCGCGATGAATCTTTCTTCCGCTCTGGCTGCCGATGTGCCAGATTTTTCTCCCCAGCCTCCGGCCATTCAGGCAGGGTCATGGGTACTTATGGATTACACCACGGGTCAAATTCTGACCGCAGGTAATGAACATCAGCGGCGTAACCCGGCCAGCCTGACCAAGCTGATGACCGGCTATGTTGTCGATCGCGCTATCGACAGCCATCGTATTAGCCCGGACGATATCGTAACCGTTGGACGTGATGCCTGGGCCAAAGACAACCCGGTGTTTGTGGGATCTTCATTAATGTTTCTGAAACAAGGGGAGCGCGTTTCGGTTCGGGATCTCAGCCGGGGGCTGATTGTTGACTCTGGAAACGATGCCTGCGTTGCGCTGGCGGATTACATTGCCGGAGGGCAACCGCAGTTCGTCGCCATGATGAATCACTACGTTGAAACCCTGAAATTGCAGGATACCCATTTTGAAACGGTACACGGACTGGATGCGCCAGGCCAGCACAGCTCAGCCTATGATCTGGCGGTATTGTCCCGCGCCATTATTCACGGTGAGCCTGAGTTTTATCATATGTACAGTGAAAAGAGCCTGACATGGAACGGTATTACCCAGCAGAACCGTAACGGACTGCTGTGGGATAAAACCATGAATATCGACGGGTTGAAAACCGGCCATACCTCCGGCGCGGGTTTTAACCTGATTGCCTCAGCCGTGGACGGGCAGCGTCGTCTTATCGCCGTTGTGATGGGCGCGGAAAGCGCGAAAGGGCGCGAAGATCAGGCACGTAAGTTGTTGCAATGGGGACAGCAAAATTTCGATACGGTACAAATTTTACGCAGTGGCAAACAGGTTGGCACGGAACGTATCTGGTACGGCGATAAAGAAAATATTGCTCTGGGCACCGAGCAGGATTTCTGGATGGCGCTGCCGAAAACTGAAATTCCGCATATTAAGGCCCGGTATGCCCTTGATAAAAAAGAACTTGAAGCCCCTATTGCCGCACATCAGCGGGTCGGTGAAATTGAGCTATACGATCGGGATAAACTGGTGGCGCACTGGCCTCTGGTGACGCTGGAGTCTGTTGGCAAAGGCGGCGTTTTTTCCCGACTGAGCGATTACTTCCACCATAAGGCGTAACCCCCTTTTCTGACACGGCAGACTGGTAAGAGTGCGAGTCTGCTCACATACTCATCATGATTTCCTTGTGACCTTTATATGCAAAATCTTATGCTGTGTTTATATACAGTATAAGATTTGCCGGAGGGGACATCGCTTCCTTATCCGGCGCTGACTTCAATGCATTATGGAACACCGTCGACCTGATACGCGCAGCGCCATCAGGTCGACGGTGTGCTATCAGTCTCAGTGAAACTATCGGAGGCAGTATGGACTACGAAATCAGGCAGGCAGAGAAGCGTAATATCGCCGGTTTTCACATGGTCGGCCCGTGGGAAAAAACGGTGAAGCAAGGTTTTGAACAACTCATGATGTGGGTTGACGGGAATCAGGTTGTTCCGCTCGAATGGATCGCGGTTTACTACGATAATCCAGATGAGGTTCCGGCGGAAAAACTCCGCTGCGATACGGTGGTGTCTGTCCCGGATAATTTCACCATTCCGAAAAATAGCGAAGGCGTCATCCTGACGGAGATCGCCGGCGGGCAGTATGCGACAGCGGTGGCGCGCGTTGAGAATCATGATTTCGCGACGCCCTGGTATCAGTTCTTCAATAGCCTGTTACAGGACAATCACTACCAGATAGCGGCTAAACCGTGTTTTGAGGTCTATCTTAACAATGGAACGGAAGACGGGTACTGGGACATTGAAATGTATGTACCCGTACAGTCGAAATAGCCCTGTGTAAATTGTACGCAGTACCCGGCGGATAGGCGTCGTGACGGGGCAGTTTACGTGCGAGTCCTGTCCGCTATGGTGATATTTTCGCTGCAAAAGCGGGTACAATTCGTTTTTTGGTCATTTCCAGACGGAGTGCGTGAGTGCGGGCCGATAAATCGCTGAGTCCCTTTGAAATTCGTTTATATCGCCATTATCGTGTTGTACACGGCATTCGCATTGCGCTGGCGTTTATTCTCACTTTCCTGCTGGTTCGACTGTTCAACATCCCGGAAGGCACCTGGCCGCTGATCACACTGGTCGTCATTATGGGGCCGATCTCCTTTTGGGGGAACGTGGTTCCCCGTGCGTTTGAGCGCATCGGCGGCACGATTCTGGGGTCGGTATTAGGTCTTGTAGCGTTACGTCTGGAGCTTTTTTCCCTCCCGCTGATGTTGATCTGGTGCGCTGCGGCAATGTTCTTGTGCGGTTGGCTGGCGTTAGGGAAAAAGCCGTATCAGGCTCTGTTGATCGGCATCACGCTCGCCGTGGTGGTAGGCGCGCCGGCAGGCGACATGAACACGGCATTGTGGCGCGGCGGGGATGTTATTTTAGGTTCGCTGCTGGCGATGCTGTTCACCGGCATCTGGCCGCAACGCGCATTTTTACACTGGCGCATTCAGATGGCGCATTGTGTGACGGCGTACAATCGGGTCTATCAGGCCGCGTTGTCGCCAAATTTGTTAGAGCGTCCCCGGCTGGAGAAGCATTTACAGAAACTGCTGAGCGACGTCGTCAAAATGCGTGGGCTGATTACGCCAGCCAGCAAAGAAACCCGCATTCAAAAGTCGATATTCGAAGCGATTCAAACCGTGAACCGCAATCTGGTCTGTATGCTTGAGCTGCAAATTAATGCGCACTGGGCATCTCGTGCCAGCCATTTTGTGATGCTGAATGCGCATACGCTGCGCGAAACGCAGCAAATGACGCAGCAAACGTTGCTCACCATCGCCCATGCGCTGTTCGAAGGCAACCCACAACCGGTACTGGCAAACACGGAAAAACTCAATGAGATTGTCGCGGAGCTGCGCCAGTTGATAAACGAGCATCATGGTAATACCGTGGCTGAAACGCCTATTCATGGCTATGTTTGGCTAAGTATGGAGACGGCGCGGCAACTGGAGCTGCTCTCCCATTTGATCTGCCGGGCATTGCGCAAATAAAAAGCAGATGACGCTCGTGATTCGGCTGCTGCTTCGATTCAGCACCGATTAAGGGTATGATACTGAAAAAGGATAAAACCATTGTCATCTGCAACGGCTAAAAGTAATGTTTACCCTAACGTATAGCGGTTGCTTAAACGAATCCGAATCTCACATTATCAGGGGTGTAAAAATGGAAACCAACAAGCCTTCTTTCCAGGACGTACTGGAATTTGTTCGTCTGTTCCGCCGTAAGAACAAACTGCAACGTGAAATCCAGGACGTTGAGAAAAAGATCCGTGACAACCAGAAGCGTGTTCTGCTGCTGGACAATCTGAGCGATTACATCAAGCCAGGTATGAGCGTTGAAGCGATCCAGGGCATCATCGCCAGCATGAAGAGCGACTATGAGGACCGCGTTGATGATTACATCATCAAAAACGCAGAAATTTCTAAAGAACGCCGCGACATTTCTAAAAAGCTGAAAGCGATGGGCGAAATGAAAAACGGCGACGCAAAAGCAGAGTAACAGCCTGTGGCAGTGGGGAACACCGCGAGTTCCTCACTGCAATTCAACCCCGCCAGTGACCATCTTCAGCAAATGCTGATCGGGCCAGTGTTCCGTCAGTTTTCGTTGTGCGAGTTCCCACTTAATATGGTCAACGTCATGGCGCTGCCTGTCCAGCATCAGCCCGACAACGCTTCCGCTGTGCGCCACATTCAGACCGTATAAATCACATGTTTCCACCAGCGCCAACAGGGCATCAAAGCCTGGCTTTGGTAACAGTTGTTGGCTGGCGATAGCGCTGAGCGTGGCGGCTTCCCCCATCCGACGAGGGTTTTGCGTTATGCAGGCTTCCTGCACTCTCTCCCATGCCTGCTGCAACATCGCCGCCCCCGCATGCAGACGTTCCAGTCGGGGGATGCGGTGATAATCCGCCGTGCGCAACGTTATTGGGCTTTCGAGGACTAAAAGATCAAGCTGTGGCTGCGCTTCACAAGCCATTTGCGTAGAGGCGTCATTGTGATCGAAAAGCGTCAGTTGACGGAAAATGGTGCTGTCGGTGGGTTCAAGCGAAACACACAGATGTGCAAGCGTGGGTTCATCCAGCGTATGCCCCAGATGGTGTGCGGTTGCGACCGCCGTTGCCGCGATATCTGCGGTACTGCTGGCCATTCCTTTGGCGACGGGAATGGTGGAATGCACTGCGATCCGAATCTCCTGGCTCCACTGCGCAGGGTAGCGCCAGTATTCCAGTAGCCGATTGACCATTGCGCGTGAAAGGGGGCGCTCATCCGCAAGGGGAGCGCCCGAGCTTACTTCCACTGTGCTGTACCATTCGACAGGGCAGGAGACCAGTTTCTCACTGCCCAGAATCCAGCCCTGGATAAGTTCTCCGCATGACGCGGGGCATTGCGCAACAGCCACGTTTTCACCTTTCTGGTCAGCAATCCTCGGCGCATAGTGTCACGGCGATTGCGCTATTACCATGATTTTCCGCAAGTTGCAGTCGGGCAAAATCAGGCGGAAACGTCAAATGTGACCTTGTCACTTAACGCAATCCGCATCACATCTTGCGCGATCATAAGCTCTTCATTGGTATTAATGACCGCCACTTTAACCACTGCGTTTTCTGCCTGAATAAACGTAGCGTTGCGCAGGTTTTTTTCCTCATCAATACTCAGCCCCAGGAAATGCAGATTATGACAGACTGCCGCTCTGGCACGGGCGGAGTTTTCGCCGATTCCACCGGTAAAAATGAGCGCATCCAGACCGCCCATTTGCATGATATAACTGCCGATTGTCGCGCGAATGCGCTCAGCGAATAGCGTAAGCGCAAGCGCCGCCCGGCGATTTCCGCCATCGACGGCCTGCTCAACGTCGCGGTAATCATGCGAAACGCCGGAAATGCCCAGCAGCCCCGACTCATTGTTTAATAAATAATTAAGCTGCTGGGGCGTCTTCCCTTCACGTTCTGCAATCCAGGGCAGAATGGAGGGATCGATGTCTCCGCTACGGGTTCCCATCATCACGCCTGATTGCGGCGTAAATCCCATTGATGTATTGACGGATTGCCCCCCTTTGATAGCGCAAATGCTGCTGCCATTACCCAGATGGCAGCAAATAACGCGTAAGGCGCTGAGCGGGACGCCCAGTCTTTCAGCTAATGCCGTGCTGACATATTTATGGCTGGTACCGTGAAAACCATAGCGGCGAATACCCAGCTCGGCGTAATAACGCCAGGGCAAGGGGTAAATATAGGCCGACTCGTCCAGCGTCTGATGAAAGGCGGTATCGAATACGGCCACAGAAGGCGTTGAGGGTAACAGCTGGCGAAAAATATGAATACCGAGCGCGTTAACCGGGTTATGCAACGGGGCCAGTTCGGCAAGGCGCTCAATTTGAGCGAGCGTTTCATCGGTCACGCGCGCCGAATCCTTAAAGAACTCTCCGCCGTGCGCCACGCGGTGACCCACGCCGTCAATATCCTGTAAGGTATTAATGATGTGATGACTGAGGAGCTTATCCAGCAGCAGGGTAACGGCTTCGCGGTGATCGGCGATGGGTGCCGTTTCCTGCCATTTTTGCGCGGATGTTTTCATTGTGACTCTGGCGTTCGCCATTCCGATACGTTCGATTAATCCCTGGCAGATCATTTCGCCCTGCGGCATTGCCAGCAACTGGAATTTTAGCGACGAGCTACCGGCGTTAATCGCCATTATTTTGTGAGACATAAGGGTTCCTTAGCACTCAGAAAAACAAACATTTCATCAATCCCGGATTTCATCAGCGCGCTGGTGACAAAAATTTTCTGCGCGCCGGCTTGAATCAGCCAGTTCTCCACGCATGAGATACGTGACGAATCCGCCAAATCAGATTTGGTGACGATCCCGATAACGGGTCTGTTCATTGGGCCGGTAAAACCGGGGGAGAAGGGCGACCACGGCGCATCGGCATTAAGAACCAGCGCGATAATGTCGGCTTCACAGGCGCTTGCCAGCAGCGCGCTATACAGACAGCGGTTCTCCAGATATTCGCCTGGCGTATCGATCGTACCGGGCGACCAGACAATAGCCTGTGTTTTCTGGTAATGAAGCGCTTCGCCGTTCAGACTCTGTGTAAGAGAGGTTTTCCCGCACTGGCTGGGGCCGATTAACATAATGCGTTTCATGGCGTTATGTCCGGGTAATTGGGCAGGCGGTAAAACGCATCATTTCTCCCAATGTTCTGGTCACCTGATTTAACGCATACTCGACGGCTGATACATCGCCGGTCAGCACGACGGCCCCGGTGAAACGGTCAAGAAAACCAATCTCGACCGCGCCGGATTTGGTGGCGATATCGCAGGCAATAATCGAGGCTTCGCTGGGCGTAATGGTCAGGATCCCAATAGCGGACACCGCATCCGGCAGACCCAGTTTTTTAAAGAGATCTTTGCCTGGGTTAGCAATCAGATGCGCCAGCGTTACCTGTTTCCCGGGAACATACTCCTGAATCATGCGTTCCGTTGTCGGTTGCTTTTCCATTATCCCTCCACGATCTGTCGCCACATGGCTTCATGCGGACGGGGGATCACGGCGCGGTAAACCAGCAGTCCTTTTTCGCCTGCGCTTTCACTGGCTACCGTAACGGCGTCGTTGACATCGGAGACATCGCCTGCCACCACCATGTAACATTTTCCGCCAATACCGAACGCCATATGGACACGCACCAGCGTCACGTTGGAGGCTTTAACAGCGCGATCGGCGGCACTGATACAGGCCGCTACGCTCCAGGTTTCCACGATCCCTACGGCCTGACGTTGATCAACGCTGTTCAACCCGCTGACCGCAGGCAGCACGCTGGCATGAATATTCGGTAGCACCAGACTATCCACGAGCATGTCTGCGGCCAGCGATGTGCCCGTTTCGATGGCCTGCTGTACCGCACCGACATCGCCGCCCAGCATCAGTAAAAATTTACCCGGACAGATTGTTTTACTGACCAGTAAATTGACGCTGGCGCTTTTCAGCATGGCATCGCCTGCTTCCATTCCTTTAGCGATGCTGGTGAGTTCTAAAATACCTATAGCCTGAGACATGGTTAACCTCTTACAACCGTGATGGCGTGTTCAGTAATGTCGCTGACAATGCCGTCAATACTGGCGTGAACGGGAGCGCCTAACGCGCCAGATGGCATATCGGCGACACACTGCCCACGGACAACGCGTTCACCTTTTTGCACGCAGGGAACGGCGCTGGCGCCAATATGCTGACGCAAGAGCAGCGTCGTTTTGTCTGTTGAAGGGGCGACGTCCGTTAACGGTGCGTCGTGATACCAGTCGCTGAGCCCCAGTTTGGTAATCAATCGCTTAACCGGCACCAGCCGATATTTCGCCATTTCATCGGCAGGATTCAGCGGGCCTTCGTAACGAAGGTTTTGCGCCCGTAGCTCACGTTTCAGCATGCGGTTAATGCGCATGGGGGAGATCCCCACCGGGCATGCCACGCTTTCGCAAACATTGCATTCTGAACACGTCAGCGCGCTAAGCAGGAGTTGCGGTGTCGCGGCCTGTTGGTAGTTCACCGCGCGTACCAGCAAATGGGGAGATAACTCATGGCCGATCAAATGCCTGGGGCATAAATCAGTACATAACCGGCATTGCTCGCAAACGGTTTTTGCAACAGACAAAACGGTGCGTTCATCCTGCATTCGCCGCTGAATCAAGGGATGGTTTTTTGGTAACACCAGCAGGCCGCCGGTGGTCTTTGTCACCGGTGAATCCAGCGATGTCACCAGGCTTCCCATCATGGGGCCGCCGTTAATCAATCCGGGGTCATCAACGGTGGCGCCGCCTGCAAGTGCTAAAACGTCGCGTAAAGACATACCGACAGGAACGGTGACGGTCAGCGGCCTCGCAACCGCGCCGTTAACGGTAAGAGTGCGGCGCGTTACGGGATACTGTTGTTCTACCGCACGGGCGATATTCAGTACGGTCTGAACATTATTGACCACCACGCCGACGCTCACCGGTAACGCCGCAGGCGGAACGCGTCGGCCTGTCGCCATCCAGATGGTCAGCACTTCGTCCCCGGCCGGGTAGACATCCGGTAAAATATGCAGCCTGATACTGGAAGGTAGCAGGGGGGTTAATGCCTCAATCGCATCGCGGTATTTTTCTTTTAACGCAATAATCCCCTCGCGTGCGCCGGTTGCCTTCATGGCGTACTGCACGCCGCGAATCAGGCGCGCGGGCTGCTGCGCCATTAATTGCTGATCAACCTTGAGCATCGGTTCACATTCAGCAGAATTAACCAAAAAGATCTCAACCTGCGCCTGTAGTTTGACGTGGGCGGGAAAACCCGCCCCCCCGGCGCCAACCACGCCCGCAGCACGTACTCGATCGCGTATGGTTTGCGCATCATAGCTATCCTGTTCAATGGCGCTGACGGTATTCATGACAACGCCTCAAGAAGTTCCCGGATCGCGCTGGCATCGGCGGTACGCGGGTTGGTTCTTAACGTCACATCAGCCAGCGCCGCCTGAACCATGACCGGGATTCGTTGTGAATACGCCTGTCGTCCCTCTTTAAGCGCCTGGGCGAATGAAGGAATTGCACACTGCGTTTTGAGCTGCTCAATCTGATGAATCAGCGCATTGAGGCATGACGTCTCGTTTGCGCTGGCGGGGCCGAGTTGACAGGCTTTCGCGAGTCTTGCGTATCGTTTTGCCGCCCGGGGATCGTGGGCGTTAAAGCGGATGACCGATGTCAGCAGCAGCGCATTGGCAAGCCCGTGCGGCAGATGAAACTGGCCGCCTAACTGATGGGCAATAGCATGGTTCAGCCCCAGTCCAGCCTGACTAAACGCCATTCCCGCCAGCGTTGAGGCGTTGTGCATCTTCCCACGGGTAGCCAGACAATCCCCTTTCCTGACCGCAACGGGCAGATACTGAAAGACGATTTGCGCGGCTTTTTCCGCCAGCGCGTCAGTGAAGTCGCTGGCGTGCGGAGACACATATGCTTCAAGCGCATGTGTCAGGACGTCCATCCCCGTGTTGGCGGTAATATTTGCCGGAACGGTGACAACCAGCGTCGGGTCGAGAATAGCCATATCTGGATACAACGCTTTATTAAATAACGGATATTTAATGCCCTTTTCTGGATCGCTAATGACGCATGCGCTGGTGACTTCGGAACCGGTGCCACTGGTGGTGGGAATTGCAACACAGGTTTCAATTTCGATGCCGAACTGACGGCTGAACCAGACGATGGCTTTTGCCGCGTCGAGCGCCGATCCCCCGCCAAAGCCGATGACCACATCCGGTCGCAGGGCATGCATTTGCGCAATACCTTGCACTACCGTACCGATGGTAGGGTCCGGGGTGATGTCGCTGAATATGCTGATGCGATTATCCGTTGGAAGGGCGTCGCGCAGCGTATTGATCAGCGGTGATTGCGCCAGAAATCCATCACAGATAATCCAGATATGACGGTTTGTAAAACGCGTCAGCACATCCAGACTTCCTCTGCCACTGTACAATCGGGTTGGTAGTGAAAACGTATTCATAACGACCTCATTAGCGAATTGAAAAGCCGTTGGTCAGTACACAGCGACGGGAACGGGCAAATGTGCGTGCCGAGGTTGTCCCTTCGCCGGTCGGGGTGGCGATGGTAAAGGTGGTAAACCCTTCGCCGCCAACGCCGATACCGGCATAGGAAGGGCCGTTTTTCACAAAAATAGAGGTCTGTAAGGTGCGCGCCGCCAGATTCAGGCGAGAGACATTCTGCGAGTGCATAATGGCGGTATGGTGCAGACCTTCTTCAACGTTTAGCGCCAGTGCCAGCGCGCTGTCGAAATTATCGACCTTCACGACGGGTAGCATTGGCATCAACTGTTCGCTGGTTACCCACGGATCGTCGGCACTGACGATACCGATAAGCAAACGCGGCGGTTTTGCGGGAACGGCAATACCGGCGGCTTCCAGCATGGCGGTAGGGCTTTTCCCGACCAGTTTTTTATTCGCGTGACCTTCCGGGAGGCAGACGGCGCGTAATTTATCGATATCCGCAGCGTTTAACAGCAATGCGCCGAAAGCCTGCATTTGCTGAATCAGGCGCTCAGCGACGCTCTCTACGACAATCAGACTTTTTTCTGCGATACAGGGCAGGTTGTAATCGAACGCTGCGCCGTTGATGATATCTTCGGCCGCTTTGACGATATCGGCGGTCTCATCAACGATGCAGGGTGGATTGCCCGCCCCGGCGCCAATGACCTTTTTACCGCTTTTCATTCCCATCGCAACAATGCCGGGGCCGCCAGTAATAGCCAGCACCGCAATATTGGGATGCGCCATCATTTGCTGGGTTGCCTCAAAAGTCGGTTCTGCGACGGTGACGACCAGATTACGGATGCCGCAGCAGCGGAAAGCGATATCTTCGATCATGCCGATCAATTTGAGTGAGACGTTCTTCGCGCCAGGATGCGGGCTGAAATAAACGCTGTTGCCCGCAGCCAGCATACTGATGCTGTTGTTAATAATGGTTTCGGTAGGGTTGGTGCTGGGCGCGACGGAACCAATGACGCCGAACGGTGAATATTCAAACAGCACCATGCCGCCATCGCCGGTGAGGGCCGTGGTTGTCAAATCCTCAATGCCTGGCGTGTTATCCAGCGCGGCTTTGTTTTTAAGGAATTTATCTTCTTTGTTTCCCATCCCCGTTTCCGCTGCGCTCTCCGCCGCCAGCGTGGCAAGATGCGGCGTAAGCTCCTGGCGCAGGGCGCTGATAATGGCGCTGCGCGTTTTGAGCGGACACTGCTGATAACGTAAGAAAGCCTGATGCGCCGCGTCTATCGCTTCGCCGACGGACTGAAAAATACCGTGTCCTTGCGTTTCGGCCTGCGCAGGCGCCAACTGTTCGCTTAAAATATTACGGATGAGGGTTTCCAGTTCAGAAGTATTCATTGATGTGTTCTCACGTTAATTGCCGCTATGGCGGCTTGTGCAATATCCATGTCCTGTTCAACGCTCCCGCCGCTGATGCCAAGACCCCCAATGAGCAGACCATCACGCCATAACGCGAATCCGCCGCCAAAAGTGACGACTTTCCCCTGCATATGGCTTTCCAGACCGTAGAGCGAAGCGCCCGGCTGAACGGCGCAAGCCAGTTCGTGGGTGGCTGTTTTCATAGCGACGGCGGTCCAGGCTTTTTTCGGCGCCAGTTCACTGCTCACCAGCAGAGCGTCCGGCATACGCCAGGTCACGGTTTCGGTGCCATTGGCATCCACAATGCTGACGACCACAGGAACCTGAAGCGCCTCCGCCCGCGCCACCGCTGAACGAGTTAACTGATGAAGCTCGTGAAAAGAGAGGGCCATAGAGGGCTCCTTGACGACAGAGGCCGGGGTTGAGGCCAGGTAGCGCTCAGTGACCTCCCGAATGATGTTGCTCTGATGAGCGTCATGATCTTCGGCGCGCGCCAGCGCATACAGGCAATCAGATAAGCGGTTGATGTAGCGCATCAGGACGTGCCTGACGCTGGCGGTTGCCGACAGCTCGACCAGACGTCTTTCAGCCCGGCGGGCAAGCGTGCGGGCAAAGTGCAGGCGACTCGCGGCTTCGCAACGGCCAGGTAAAATAAAACTGTGTAAAGGCGTAACGCGTCCCATCGCGGTATCAATAGCCGCTTCAAGCGCGGCAATATCTTCCGCGCTGATATAGCGCTGCTCCGGCGACGGCTGCTCGCTTTCGCTGGCGAGTTCGGCGCTAAACCAGAATATCTGCATCTGAATAGATTCGAGCAACGTGCGGTGTTGCGCGCAGGTTGTGGCGCAAACGCATAAACTTAGCGCTGCATTGAGTTCATCCAGCGTGCCGTAGGTTTCGACGCGTGGATGCGTTTTACTGACCCGTTGGCCGGTAAATAAGGCCGTAGTGCCGGTATCTCCTGTTCGGGTATAAATCGCCATCATCCGCTCCTTAATGAGAAAGCGTGTCTACGATGCCGACAATGGCCAGATCGATGGCCTCGTTCGGGCTGGAAAAAACATGTCTGGCGCTGGAGCCGCTGCTGAGTAAAACCAGTTCACCCACGCCAGCGCCGACGGAATCGACGGCAACCTCATCTCCGGTAATAGGCGGGTCGGGAAGCTCTCCATCGGCACTTACCCGACGTACCAGCAAAAGTTTTTTCCCAACCAGAGAGGGCGATTTTTGCGTGGATACCACCGCGCCTGTGACTCGTGCCAGATGCATGGTTCACTCCTGCTTAATAAGTTGAATATTCCGCGCGCTGGCGGCTTCACGGGCCAGAGCGGTGACGACACAGCGACGACGCAGCACCAGTGATTGCCCAGCGAGTAGGGCGACGTCGGCGTAACTCAAAAGAGTGGTCGGATGCAGGCAGATTGTTTGCCCTCGTTCATCGACCAGCCTGATGGGCAGACGCGCCAGCTTTTTCACCGGCAGCGACGGCAACAGGCGATGGTGCAGGGATATCTGTAGACGAATACCTGATGCCAGTGCGTCATGGACTTTCTTCGCTACAGGGTCGTCGACATCCTGCTCTGCGATATACGTCAGCGAAGGCAGATCTGCCTGCACAATATGCAGCGCCGCATACTGACAAAACAGCGCGCGGGAATCGGCCTCCCGCAGTTGCGAAATACTGAGCGTGGCCGTGCTTTCCGCCCGACGCTGCAAGCGGGAGATGACCTCCTCAATAATGCGCTGCAACATCTCGCCGTTCATCGCGGTGTAACCAGAGTGGCAAATGCGTCCGGGCTGTCGGCGCCTGCGGCATTGGCTTCGTCTGTGTCGATGTGCATTTCAAGACGCATATCCGCAGAGACGCGAATCGCGACGTTGTCGAAAATCAGCCTGCGCGCATTGCCTTCAATAGCGACAGAGACTTTATCGCCATGCGCAACGCGAAATATCAACGCATCAAGCGGCGACATATGAATGTGGCGTTGGGCGACAATCACGCCGGATGCGAGATCCAGCTCGGCGAAGGGGCTGACAAGACGAATGCCTGGCGTTCCTTTAAGGTCTCCCGACATGCGCAGCGGCGCAGCGATGCCCAATGTTCTGGCATCGGTGCGGGAAATCTCAACCTGGCTGGTACGGCGAAGGGGGCCGAGCAGGCGCACATTCTTTAGCTGACCTTTAGGGCCAATAAGCGTGACGGTCTGGTCGGCCGCATATTGCCCAGGCTGGAGCAGCGCTTTTTTCTCGCTGATTGGCTGACCAGGGAAAAGCCGGGCATAGTCTTCAGCGCTAAGATGGATATGACGGTTGGAAACACCCAGAGGAATAGGGCGCTCACGCATTTCATCCAGCACTTTGCTGACGGTTGTTTCCAGAAGCTGTTTATCCATTACGCTTTACCTCACTTACCTGAATGCAGGCAGAGTGACCGGGGCTCGCCTTTTTGCCGCTTACAGGCAGGGTCAAGACAGAGATTGCAACTGACCATTCCGGCTTCGGGTTCTGCTTCCGGTACTGACTCTTCTACAACAACGACGTCAGGTTCAGATTCAGGTTCTGTTTCAGGTTCCGGGGCTGGCATGGGTGCGGGCGGAATAACCGTCGCGCGGGAAAGAATCCCCTCCCCAGGCCTGGCGATAACTTTATGGGCGATCAGCCCCTGCTGTTGATCGGCAAAACTGGCACCGGTGATGATGGCGGACTGCACGGAGGCCACATCACCGGTGATTTTGATCACCGTCCAGCCAGAACCGTTGGTTCTCTCAAGCCCCACCAGCGTGATGGAAGCGGCTTTCGCCATGACATCCGCGCAACTGATGGCTAATGCCAGACCACTAACTTCAAGTAATCCCAGTGATTGCTTCACGCTGTGCTCCTTGGTTGCGGCCGTTTAGGCTGACTTGGGTAAAATGGCCTCAACGTCGCTGTGCGGACGTGGAATAACGTGGCAAGATTTCACCTCGCCCACGGCGCTTGCTGCGGCGCTTCCCGCATCGACTGCCGCTTTAACCGCGCCAACATCACCGCGAACCATAACGGTGACCAGGCCGGAGCCGATTTTTTCATAGCCCACCAGTTGCACGTTGGCGGACTTCACCATGGCGTCAGCGGCTTCGATAGCGCCGACTAACCCTTTTGTTTCAACCAGTCCCAGTGCGTTGTTCATACTGCGATTCTCCTGTTGCTTAGGTATTCAGATCCCGAAAGGGGATCCCTTTGACTAACCTTGCCGCGTTGTTACCAGCACTTCGCCGGGCATGGCTGTCCTGGTGATACATCAGCGTAAAAAGCGGCGCTGATGCGGGTAAATTCTTGTAATGCACAACCAGCTTTTCTTTGTCGCAGGCTATGCCGACGAGTAGCGGAGACCGACGCGCCGCCTGCCAGGCACAATGGGTCACGTCACCGTCAGTCTGCGTCTGGATAACAAAGGGGATGCCTTCTTCTTCAATACCGAGAAGCACCTCTTTCCAGACCGTGATACCGTCATTGATGGTTGAAATAACGATAGCCGGGGTACTGGCGTTACTGTCCATGCGCGAACTCCTTATGCCAGGAGAGAATCAGCCCGGTTGCGACTGCATTTCTCGGGCCTTCTGTGCCGCGAATGTTTCCGCGACCGGCCACCAGGCGATAGTGCGCCAGCGCATCGGTGACGAGTTGCGGGATCTCGAAATCCAGAGACGATCCGCCAACCAGCACGACAAAAGGAATGTCACGAATGTTGCCGGTCGGGCTGACCTGGCGCAGCGCACGCAGGGCGTTAGTGACGAAAACCCGCTCTTTGGCGCTGCGGCGAATGGCGCGTACTTTTTCCAGCGCTAAATCGCCGGGTAATGGAACCAGTTCATCGGGCTTCACCACACATACGCGGGCAAATACGGCTGGCGGCAGCGGGGTGGGGAAAAACTGGACGCTGCCATCTTCGTGACGCAGATGAAAAAGGCTTTCCACCTTCGCGAGTGGATACTTTTTAATCTCTTCTGCCAGATAGCGGTCATCCAGACCCAGCTCCCGGGCAATAATCATCGTGACCATATCGCCAGCCCCTGCGAGGTGGGTGGCAATGATCTCCCCTTTGGGATTGATGATGGAGGCATCTGTCGAACCTGCGCCCAAATCGAGAATCGCCAGCGGACGCGTGGTGCCGGGAGTCGTCAACGCGCCTAAAATCGCCGCTTCAGCCTCAGCACCGCCAACCTGAACGTCAATACTCAGCTTTTGTTTGATTTCGCGGGCGATCATCGCCATTTGCAGACGGTCGGATTTCACCATTGAGGCGATGCCCACGGCCTGCTCCAGAGAAAATTCGCCAGCCAGCCCGCCGGTAACGCTCACCGGAACGGAAGTATCGACAGCCAGCAAATCCTGAATGAAGATCTCGTTGCTGGGCTTATTGGTCAGTTCCGCCATGGTCTGGCGTACATGTTCCAGCATGCCGCCAATATTGGTGCCGGCTTCGCCGGTCACGTTGTCCAGCTTGCGGCATTCGCCCACCGCTTTCATGATGGCTTCAGCACCGGCGGCAACATCTACACGGAGCGTGCGTCCCTGAGAAAGCAGTTCCAGATTCCCGGCGGGAATGGCGCGTGCTTTGACATCCCCTGATGGCGTTTTCACGACGACGGCGGAGCGATTGCCAATCAGCGCGCGCGCCATAGGGACGATATTTTTGGTTTCTTCGGCATTAAGGCCGAAAACCGTGGCAATACCGTAAGGGTTAGAGAGCGTTTCAATCACTTTCCCTGGTACGGCAACCTCAATTGCGGCCAGCATGCCCAGCGGAATCCGGTCGATATAGAGCACTTCATCGACGATCGGTAAAGGCTGTTCCAGGCGGTTGCTGACCAGGACGCCGTCGTCTTGCTGCAAAATGACGCCGGTGAGTTGATATCCGGCGCGTACGGAGGCGTTAATCATAGTGGCGACATCGGCGAAATCGAACGCCGATGACACGACCAGGATATAAGGCGTATCCGCCGGGCGGGTTAATAACTCTTGCGGCGTAATGGTCATTCCCACACCCAGACCGACCCCGCCTGGGGTTTTAGGGTTATGGCCGATCATTGTGGACTCGGTAATGATGGTTTCCGTGATGGTTTCCATCGCGACATCGCCAATGACCGGTGTGGCTTCGTTGATGCGGATAAGCGAAATATCGCTGACATTGATGCCTGCGTTTTTTGCCGCAAGCGTAAGCGCCTCCTGAATACCAAACACATTTCGTAATGTGCCTTTAATTCCGGTGGTTTCCGCCAGCGCGCTGTCGGTAATGGTCAGCGCGCCAGCCTCATCCAGCCGCGCCAGCGCGACTTCTGTTGATGAGTTGCCAATATCAATGCCAGCTATGTATCGCATCGTATTTCCCTAAAATTAATCGTCACCTTTGAGTTTTTTACGCTCGACGTATAACGTTGCCGCTTCACGCACGAAAGCTGCGCAAATCTTCGCCTGATAGCGATTTTCCAGATCGTCTGCGATAGCCATCAGCTCTTCTTTCGTCGAACGGTATGGACGCAGGGCGTTGTAAATTTCAAGGATTCGATCGTCCGGTACGGCGGTCAGTTCCGCTGCGCGCTCAAAGTTCATCGCCAGGCGGTCACGTCCGGCATCTCTGGCGATAGCCGCCTGAATGCGCAGCGTATCCGGCGTGATACGCATATCCTGTGCGGTCACTTTGTCGCTGAGGACGTTTTCCAGCGTGAATTCATCCAGCGTTTTATTGGTGGCGGTTTTTACCCATTCTGGATGTTTATTCGCCAGCGGATAATCCGTCACTTTTGCGGTATGCGTTGATGCGCTTGCTGCGGCCGGAGCAGGTGCGTTGCCCTGCAAGCTGTTCATGCGGCTCAACACGTCCCGAACCATCGATTCAATTGCGTCGGTATTCATGGAGGTATCCTTTGTTAAAGCGCCACGCGCAGTTCCTGCGGGTTTTTGCCCGTCACGACATACTTCGTCTCTTTAATGTGCAGAATGGCGGATTTCGCCTGGTACTTCGGGCGCGCCATTTGGTCATTTAAGGTCGGAACCGGTTGTGGTGACTCACGCTTCGCATAGCGCGCGGCGTTCTTGCCAATCTGACGATACGTTTCCAGCGTCAGCAGCGGCGCCTGAGGGAATAACTCCAGATTGGAGAGCGGCGGTAGCCCTTGCTGATGGATAACGGTAGTGCCTTTTGACTGAATGCCGATTGAAATGCCGGAGCCGCTGAGGCGGTTGCCTTCAACGGCGACGAACGCCACGTCAGAGGATTTAAAGCAGCGGATCACGCGGGCTTTAATGCCTTCTTCTTCAATACCGGCGATCACTTCACGCAGGATATTTTTGTGCGGCAAGCCGACGATATTCACGGTCTGCGACAGGCCAAATGCCGGGCCCACGGCAATGATCACTTCATCCTGCTGCGTACCTTGTCTGGCCTCGCCAATTTCCGTCAGAAAACCGTCGCCTTGCGGCGCTGTGGTTTGCGGCGAAGTTGATGCTGTCGGTGCGCGAAAGGAGACGGGCTTATCGCTGGTTTGCATTTCGGACAGCACGTCTTCGATTATCTGGCGCAGCAGCTTTTCATTAATTTCCATTTTTCACCCCTTAGCCAAGTTCGTTGGGATCGAGTGCGCCAGGGATGTTTTTAATCTCTTCCCAGCGTTCGCCTTGCAGGCGATAACCTGTTGCCGGACCGGCATAATCGTTGACGTCATTCACCGCAGAGAGCACCTGCCCGTCGCCGACGATAATGGCGGAGGTATGCAGATAGTCTCCGGTTAACTTGGCTTTCTGGATGTTGAGCATGTCTTGCGCGACGTCGGTGAAACCGCCTTTTGCAAGGGCTTTCACCACTTCCAGACCGTTACGGTTTTTGTTGATGATCTCTTGCGCGAACTTGATGTCTTCGACGATGTTACGTTCAGGCATATCTTTCGAGCCGTGAGCGTAGGTTGCGGCTTCAACCTCTTCATCGGTAATCGGCGGCAGCCCCATTCCGGCAAACACGGCTTGCAGCGCGCGCGCGGCTTTGTTACGGATGGCGATAACGTCTTCTTCGCGAACCGGACGCAGACCACCGTCCACTTTCAGGTCACGCTGGATAACGTTGTAGTCGTCGAAGTCCTCCGCATCTTCGTTTGAACCGGCAAACATGTTGTCGTAGTTCGGTACGGCGGAATAACCCGAGGAGATGAAGTCAGTACCCGGCAGGAACTGCATCAGCAGACGCGCGGTACGACGCATATCGGAGTGGGTGAAGGTCTGGTCGTTACTGGAGGCGCATTCCAGATCCAGCGCGGAGCAGATCAGGTTTTCCGCCAGTACGGCGCGAATGCCTGACGGTACGGCGGAAGGAACGCCGATGCAGCTGACAGAACCGTTCTGTAGACCCTGAACGCCAGCGGCTTTGGTGATATAGATACAGCGGGCTTCCAGATAGAGCATTGATTTGCCTTCAGCATAGCCCATCTGTACTTCGGAACCCGACCCCGAGGTAAAGCGCATTTTCAGGCCGCGAGAGGCATAGGAAGAGGCGAGGAAGCCTTTTGACCAGGGGGTATCGTCGCCATCGGTAAAGACCGGTTCAGTACCATAGACGGAAATGGTTTCGGCGTAGCAGGTGTGGCCCAGCATACCGAGCTTCAGTTCGGTGGCTTCTTCCAGTGAACACTGCGTTAATACGCCTGGGCGACCGACCTGGGAGCCTACCAGCAGAGCGATAGCATTGAACGGGGCGTAGCGCGCGACCGCAACCGTTGTCTCTTGCTCATCAAACCCACGCCACGCGCCTTCTGCGGCATCGGCGGCAATCTGAACCGGGTTGTCTTTCACGTTGGTGACATGCGCCTGCTGAGAAGGCGTGCGGCGGGCGCGCATTTTTTGCATCGCCATCATCATCTCTACCACGTTCATGTGTGAGACGACTTCAACGATTTTTGCTGGCGTCATCGCCGTGGTGAGCGGAACGATGTCGCTGCGTTTGACGTTTGGATCGCACAGCATATTAGCGAGTTTGACCGAGTCCATCGCCATCACTTCTTCCGCGCGCGCCAGGTTAATACCGTAGCGGGCGATAAAGTGGTCGATCAGGTCAAATTCGCTGGCGGCTTTGCCGTCCAGCTCGGTAACCGCGCCGTTAACGATTTTAATCGACGGTTTGGGATCGTTCGGGCTTTCCATCGCAATGAAGCCTTCTTCGATCCACTCCTTAACGAAGCCGTCCTGATTCACAGGACGTTTCGCCAGTGCTTCAAATCTTTTCGATCTCATGAATCAGCCTCACGGATATCAGATGTAGGACGGACGATCGTTTTTCGGCGTCGTGCCGAGGGTCGACAGAACGGTTTTGCCGATTTCACGGGCTGAAATAACCGCCTGACGCACCGCGCCGGAATCCCCGGAAATCACCAGAATGGCTTCGTTACTGAAGCTGGTGCCGTGTGCCGGAGAGCTGTAAGCCACGACCTCAACATTGGCGGATTTCAGCGCGGTATCCGCCATCAGCACGCCAACGGAGGCGGGGGCGCCGACAATCACGCCGCAGGCGCGGCCAATTGGCGCGCCAAAGGCTTTTTCAAGCGCATAGCTGGCGCGGGCGGTGTATTGCAGCTCGATATGTCCGGCTTCATTGGCGTATACGTCGCCGAACGTCCGGTCGAGTTCTTTCAGCGCAACTTCAATGCCGCGCTTCACGTCCGAAACATCATTGCCGCCTAAAATAATCAGCGAACCGTGGCCTGCGCCGCCTTTGGTATCGCGGGGAAGCTCAATGCTGACCACTTCGGTATTGGTCGCTTTTACTGCTTCATCGGCGGCCATAATGTGTGGGCCTGCGCCAGTTCGCGCGCCAAGGATTCCGATGGAGCGGTAGCGCTTTTCCAGCTTCATCGCTTCCAGTAAGGCACTGTCCACATTTGCGATCACCAGACCGACGGTGTCGCCAATCGCGGTGCCGACAAATTCCGTTAAACTGCAACTTTTCTCTGCCATAGCCGTCTCTCGTATTGGGTGGGTTTCTTCAGGAATGGCCGTTTGTTCTGGCGTTGCCACACGGGCAATCACCTGCGCCATGATCTGTTCCACCAGTTCATTGCTGCTCATTGGCTAATTCCCTTCGGTAAGATTTTTTCTACATCGGTATGAGGGCGTGGAATAACGTGTACGGCTTTCACTTCTCCCACGTTGCGTGCGGCAGCGGCGCCCGCATCGGTTGCCGCTTTTACTGCGCCAACGTCACCGCGAACGATGACCGTTACCAGCCCGGAGCCAATTTTTTCGTAGCCGACTAACATCACATTGGCTGACTTCACCATTGCGTCTGCGGCCTCTATGGCTGCGGTTAAGCCTTTGGTTTCTACCATTCCTAATGCTTCTTGTTGCATAAAGACCTCGCCTGGGTTGTCCCGATGTTGATGACTATAAAAAGAAGCGAGGAAAAAGAATGGCTGACTTTAAAAAGAGAATGAAAAAATAATGGGTGGTCAATAGCACTAAATTGCTGTGATTTTTTATAACTCGTTGAATTTAAAGGTTGGTCGTGTTGTTTTTGATATGATTATTTCGTTTTCGCTATTCCATTTTTACATTTTACAGGGTGACAAAATAAATAACTTTTGCTACGCGAAAAATGGAATTGTGATATTTGTTTGAAAACGAATATCTGGTGATCGCAATTTTTTATTATCCCTAATCTGGCATTTTATTCGTTAGAGTACGCTCCATTATTGCCCTGGAGAATAAACAGAGAGCAATATTTTGCTATAGCAACACGATTTTTCGGGGCAGGTTAACGGCAGATTGCCAACAATTTACAGGTGCCGCTTTTTATAGTGATGCTCGTTGTACTCTACTGCCAGTACGGCGTTGTGCTGGTAAAGACACGAACTCTGCTTAGAAGGTGTCACAATGAACGATTCACTAAAAGCACAATGTATTGCCGAGTTTTTGGGCACCGGGCTGTTTTTGTTCTTTGGTATCGGTTGCCTGAGTGCATTAAAGGTTGCGGGTGCGAGTCTGGGGCTATGGGAGATCTGCATCATTTGGGGGCTTGGGATCTCGCTTGCCGTTTATCTCACGGCCGGGATATCGGGCGCGCACTTGAACCCGGCGATTACCATTGCGCTGTGGTTGTTTGCCTGTTTCCCAGGGCGAAAGGTCTTGCCTTATTCCATCGCTCAGGTTGCCGGAGCGTTCGGCGGCGCGCTGTTGGCCTATCTGCTCTACGGTAGTTTATTTACCGAGTTTGAAGCGGCGAACCA
The DNA here is from genome assembly GCF_005406305.1 of Citrobacter sp. TBCP-5362. Taxonomy (NCBI): domain Bacteria; kingdom Pseudomonadati; phylum Pseudomonadota; class Gammaproteobacteria; order Enterobacterales; family Enterobacteriaceae; genus Citrobacter; species Citrobacter sp. TBCP-5362. The sequence continues at coordinate 1,732,970 of NZ_CP040234.1, forward strand.
TATGGTGCGCGGCAGCGTGGAGAGTCTGCAACTTGCCAGTATTTTCAGTACCTACCCGGCAGCCGCGCTGAGCGTATGGCAGGCGGCGCTGGTCGAAGTGGTCATTACCTCGATTCTGATGGGGATGATCATGGCGCTGACCGATGATGGCAATGGGGTTCCTAAAGGGCCGCTGGCGCCTTTGCTTATCGGTATTTTGGTTGCCGTTATCGGGGCGTCTACCGGGCCACTTACGGGGTTTGCGATGAATCCGGCGCGTGATTTTGGTCCAAAATTATTCGCGTGGTTTGCCGGTTGGGGAGACATTGCCATGACCGGGGGGCGCGATATTCCTTATTTTATTGTGCCGATTATTGCGCCGATTGTCGGAGCTTGCGCCGGAGCTGCGGTTTATCGTTACCTGATTGGTAAAAATTTACCGTGCAATGCCTGTAAGCTGGAGGAAAATGGACGTTAACACGACGGGACGTATGTATTTTTGAAACACGTAAAATCATTTCGTGATCTGGTTTCACGAACTGGTCAAAACGTCTCCCACGGATGGGAGACTTTTGTTATTGTCCCTTATACTTTTTTATCACTAATACAGTATGGTGATGATGAAAGGTAAATGTGAAATAAATGTTCTATTTGCAACAATAAATTAACTGAGGGGTTTTATCATGATTTCTGCGAGTGCCCTGAACTCAGAACTCATTAATAAAATCGCACAGGATTTTGCACAAGCCACCAGTCTGGCGGTCGTGGTTGTCAATATTCACGGTGATGAAATTTCTGAGTTATTCAATTTCACGCCTTTTTGTCAGCTAATGCGTCAACATCCTCAACACAGTATTCGTTGCCGTATGAGCGATCGCTGCGGGGGGCTGGAAGCGTCAAAATCAGATCAGCCCTGTATTTATCGTTGCCATGCCGGGCTAACCGATTTCTCCATTCCTTTGGTGATTGCCGGTCATCTGGTGGGGTTTGTGTTATGCGGTCAGGTACGTTTAAGCGATGATGTTGGACTGGTTGATATTCTTAATGTCGATGATCGCTGGCAGGCCGATCCTGAACTGTTGAATGAGTTCCGAAACGTCCCCGAAATGGACTACGCGCGGGTGATAGCCTCTGCGGATCTGCTGAAGCTGATTGTGGAAAATTGCCTTAAAAAACAACTTAATTTTGTTGTTATCAAAGACAATCCGCCGCAAGCGGAACCTACTCGTTCGCAACGTGGGCCCAATCCCCACGACAGCAAAATGAAGAAAGCGTTACGCTACATTGACGCGCATTTATCGGACGATCTTCGCCTTGAAGATGTCGCTTCTCACGTCTACCTCAGCCCGTACTACTTTAGTAAGTTATTCAAGAAATATCAGGGAATCGGTTTTAATGCCTGGGTAAACCAACAGCGCATGGCCAGCGCCAGAGAGCTGCTTTGTCACAGTGACTGGAGTATCGCCAGCATTGCACGTAATTTAGGCTTTTCTCAAACCAGTTATTTTTGCAAAGTGTTCCGTCAGACCTATCAGATCACGCCACAGGCTTTCCGTCAGCAAATAAATGATAATTCGTCCGCCGAGTCTGCATAAATAGCAATATTTTGCTATTGCCGATTTTTGATATCGTATTGTATGCCAGTCATTATAAAATGAAAAAAACTATAGCAGAGCAATAAATTGTCATAGCGCAACAAAATAATGTTATCTGAAGGATAAACTGAGCCAGTTTTTATTTTTGTGATGAGATACAGTGTCATTATGAATAGGTTTCATTATTCTTTTGCGCAGTGTTTCATTCAAAACAGGCGTCATTACACCATTGCGTTGGCATAATGGCGCGTAACAGGTAATTAAAATTTAATTGTCGTTATGAGCGAGAAAGTGATGCTCATAACATCAGCCGACAGGTTTGGCACATTTGTGTCAGGGAAGGGGGTGAGAATCCCCCGCAGCCCCCGCTGCTGTGATGCTGACGACCCCGTAAGACCACTGATCGCAAGATTGGGAAGGACGGGCGAGGAGGACGCTAAGCCAGAAGACCTGCCTGTCGGTATTTACCAACAACTTCGGTGGGAAGTGGGTTGCTCAGTAGCGTACAGTCGAAAGACTGGGGTAATACGCAGCTAAACAATACCTCTACCACCCTGAACAGGATCAGGGTATGGCGGCAAAGCTTCACGCATTTATTCTCGCAGGGACCGGAAGCGGCTGTGGTAAAACCACCGTCACGCTTGGTCTGCTGAGTCTGCTGAAAAGACGTGGAATGCGTGTTCAGCCATGCAAAGTCGGCCCTGATTATCTCGATACCGGCTGGCATACGGCAGTATGCGGCAGTGAGTCCCGTAACCTCGACAGCTTTATGCTCCCGGAGCCCGTGCTTAACGCGCTGTTTTGTGAACACATGCAGCAGGCGGACGTCGCGGTGATCGAAGGCGTGATGGGACTCTATGACGGCTATGGCACCGACCCGAACTACTGTAGTACGGCGGCGATGGCGAAACAGCTGGGCTGCCCCGTGATTTTGCTGGTGGACGGTAAAGCCGTTTCTACCTCCATTGCCGCGACGGTAATGGGATTTCAGCACTTTGATCCTGACCTCAATATCGCTGGCGTGATTGTTAATCGCGTTAATAGCGAAACTCACTACCAACTCCTGAAAACGGCGATTGAACGCTATTGTTCGCTACCGGTGCTTGGCTATGTTCCCGGAGTGGAAGGCGTGGCGTTGCCGGAGCGTCATCTGGGGCTGATTACCGCGCGTGAGTCCATCGTTAATCAACAGCCGTGGCAGGATTTTGCCGATACGCTTGAACGAACGCTGGACATTGATGCGCTTCTTTCCCTGAGTCAGCTAACCGCGCTGCCTGCTGGCGAGTGGCCAGCGTTACCCGACCCGCAGGCGGGAAAAGGACTTACCGTTGCTATCGCGGATGACGAAGCGTTTAACTTTTACTATCCCGATAACATCAAACTGCTGGAACGTACCGGCGTAACGATGACGCGTTTCAGTCCACTGCATGACAGCACGCTGCCGGAATGCCAGATGATCTGGCTGGGAGGCGGATACCCCGAGCTACACGCCGCCGCGCTGGCGGCGAACACCCCAATGCTGGCGCAAATGCGCGCCGCCCATCAGCGCGGCGTGGCGATTTATGCAGAGTGCGGCGGGCTGATGTACCTCGGCAGTACCCTGGAGGACGCCAGTGGAGAGATTCACCGGATGGTGGATGTGATTCCGGGGCACAGCAAAATGGGGAAACGGTTGACCCGCTTCGGCTACTGCGAAGCGCAGGCCAGAGAGCAAACGCTGCTGGCGGCGGCAGGCGAAGTGCTGCGTGGACATGAGTTCCACTATTCTGATTTTCTCCCGGAAAACCCGGCGGTGATGGCGTGCCGTAAAGTCCGCGATGGTAAGACATTGCAGGAATGGTCTGGCGGCTGGCAGGTGGGGAATACCTTCGCAAGCTACCTTCACGTTCATTTCGCACAACGCCCTGCAATGCTGAACCACTGGCTGGCGGCAGGAAGGGAGGCGCTATGACCGTGCTTGCGTGGTGTATCGCCTGGCTTCTGGATTTCGTTATTGGCGATCCGCAGAACTGGCCGCATCCGGTACGCTGGATTGGCAATTTAATTTCAGCAACTCAACGTGTTGTGCGGCGTTACTGCCATAGCGACAGATCGCTGCGCATTGGCGGAGCGGTGATGTGGCTGGTGGTGGTCGGCGTGACGTGGGCGGTTTCCTGGGGCGTGCTGGCGCTGGCGAGCGCGATCCATCCCTGGTTTGGCTGGCTGGTAGAGATCTGGATGATTTTTACCGTGCTGGCTGGCCGCTGTCTTGCGAATGCTGCCCGCGATGTTGAACGCCCGCTGCGGGCGGGCGATTTAGCTGAAAGCCGCGAGAAGCTGTCATGGATTGTCGGACGGGATACCTCACAGTTACAGCCTGAACAGGTTAATCGTGCCGTGGTGGAAACGGTCGCTGAGAACACCGTAGACGGCATCATCGCCCCGCTTTTTTTCCTCTTTTTGGGCGGCGCGCCGCTGGCAATGGCGTACAAAGCCGTAAATACCCTCGATTCAATGGTTGGCTATAAACACGAAAAATATCGCGCCATTGGTATGGTCAGCGCCCGTCTGGATGATATTGCGAACGTTATCCCGGCGCGTCTGAGCTGGTTGCTGCTGAGCATTGCCGCGACGTTGTGTCGTTACGACGGCTATCGCGCCCTGCATATCGGCTGGCGGGATCGCTACAACCACAGCAGTCCTAACTGCGCGTGGTCAGAAGCCTCTGTTGCCGGTGCGCTGGGTATTCGTCTTGGCGGCCCGAATGACTACTTTGGCGAGCGTGTTGAAAAACCCTGGATAGGCGACGCGCAGCGCGGCATTTCAGTAGATGACATTTCCCGAACGATTCGATTGATGTGGGTAGCCTCGACCCTGGCACTGGCGCTGTTTATCGCCGTACGGTGCCTGCTGGTTGGCGCAGCCTGAGGATAACAGACGATGCAATATATTCAGCAGCCCCAGGCGATTGAGGCCAAAAGTTTCGACATCATTGGCGAGATCATTCGCGAGACACGCCCGGAGTATCAGTTTGCCAGCCCGCTTCACGAAGCGATCATCAAGCGGGTGATTCACACCACCGCCGACTTTGACTGGCTGGATATTCTCTGGTTTTCCGATGACGCGCTGGAGCGACTCTGCGCGGCGCTGAGTCGCCCATCCATTATCTATACCGATACCACAATGGCGCTTTCCGGCATCAATAAAACATTGCTGGCGACGTTTGGCGGTGAATGCCGTTGCTATATCAGCGATCCGCGAGTCGTGGCGGAAGCAAAAGCGCAGGGGATTACCCGATCAATGGCGGCGGTGGATATTGCCGTGACGGAAGAGAGTGAAAAGGTGTTTGTGTTCGGCAATGCGCCGACGGCGCTGTTCCGGTTGCTTGAGCATGACGTTGCCGTGAGTGGCGTGGTAGGCGTGCCGGTCGGGTTCGTCGGGGCGGCGGAGTCTAAAGATGCGCTGACGAAAAGCGCGTTGCCAGCTATCGCAGCGCTGGGGCGCAAAGGAGGAAGCAACGTCGCCGCCGCGATCGTAAACGCCATGCTCTATTACTTGCAGGGGGCGCGATGAGCGATCAATCCTTCGACGCGCCTGTCTGGCACAACGGCAAAGCGTTGCGAAAAGGGTATACCACCGGATCGTGCGCGACCGCTGCGGCAAAGGTCGCCGCGTTGATGGTGTTACGCCAGCATCTGATTCATCAGGTCTCCATCGTTACGCCGTCCGGGGTGACATTGTGCCTGAACGTCGAGTCGCCGCACATCGAAGGGCGGCAGGCGATTGCCGCGATCCGTAAGGACGGCGGCGATGATGTCGATGCCACGCACGGAATGCTGATTTTTGCCCGCGTAACGCTGAACGATAGCGGCGAGATTACGTTGCAGGGCGGGGAAGGCGTGGGAACCGTGACGCGTAAGGGAATTGGACTGCCGGTGGGCAGCGCGGCGATTAATCGTACTCCGCGCCATACCATTGAGTCTGTAGTACGCGAAGCGATAGGCCCGGCGCGGGGAGCGGACATTGAAATTTTTGCCCCGGAGGGGGAAGAACGGGCGCAGAAAACCTATAACGCGCGCCTCGGTATTCTGGGCGGTATTTCGATCATTGGAACCACCGGCATTGTCACTCCGATGTCGGAGGAGAGCTGGAAACGCTCACTGTCGCTGGAGCTGGAAATCAAACGCGCTGCCGGTCTGGAGCGCGTTGTGCTGGTGCCGGGAAACCACGGCGAGCGTTTTGTGCGCGAACAGATGGGGATCGACACGCAGGTTGTCGTCACCATGAGCAATTTCGTCGGTTACATGATTGAAGAAGCGGTACGTCTGGGATACCGCCATATCGTGTTGATCGGCCATCCCGGTAAGTTGATTAAAATAGCCGCGGGGATTTTCCACACTCACAGCCACATCGCAGATGCCCGCATGGAAACCCTGGTGGCGCATCTGGCGCTGCTTGGCGCGCCGCTTGAGTTACTGACTCGGGTCAGCGACTGCGATACCACCGAAGCGGCAATGGAGCACATTGAAGCATACGGTTTTCAACATATTTACAACCATCTTGCGCAACGCATCTGTATGCGCGTGATGCAGATGCTGCGCTTCACGAAAACGCCACCTACCTGCGACGCCATCATGTTCTCTTTTGATAACCAGATCCTCGGTAGCAATCGTCCGATCGAAGAGATTGTGGAGGAGATGCAATGCTAACGGTAGTGGGCATGGGGCCGGCAGGGCTGCATTTGATGACGCCAGCGGCACGCGAGGCCGTGGCGGATGCCGATGTGCTGGTGGGGGGAAAGCGTCATTTATTGCAGTTTCCTGCGTTCACCGGCGAACAGTTTGTTCTGGGCGCCAATATTGCGGAATTGCTCAACTGGATTGCCGGGCAGCAGGACAAACGCATCGTGGTGCTGGCGTCCGGCGATCCGCTGTTTTACGGCATCGGGACGCGCATGGTGGCCCATTTTGGCATTGAGCGGGTGCGCATTATTCCCGGTATCAGCGCAGTGCAATATCTGTGCGCGCAATCGGGTATCGATATGAACGATATGTGGCTGACCAGCAGCCACGGTCGCAGCGTCTGTTTTGATGAGCTGGCGCGTCATCGCAAGGTCGCGATGGTGACGGATGCCCGTTGCGGGCCGCGAGAAATTGCGACGCAGTTAATGGCGCGCGACAAGGGGCATCGCTGGATGGTGATAGGCGAAAACCTGGCAATGGAAAACGAGCGGATTCACTGGCTGCGCGTCAGTGAAGTCAATGCCGACTATGACATGAACGCAGTGGTGATCCTTGATGAAAGATGAGCTTTTTCTACGTGGTGAGAACGTGCCGATGACCAAAGAAGCGGTTCGCGCGCTCGCGCTCTCAAAACTTGATTTGCACCGTGCCAGCCATCTGATTGACGTAGGCGCCGGGACCGGGAGTGTGTCGATAGAGGCGGCGTTACAGCACCCTTCGCTGCACGTTACGGCGATTGAACGTAACCCGGCAGCGCTGCGGTTGCTGGATGAAAACCGCCAGCATTTTGCCTGCGGCAATATCGACATTCTGCCGGGTGAAGCGCCGATGACGATGACCGAAAAAGCGGATGCGGTGTTTATGGGCGGGAGCGGCGGCCATCTGACGACGCTGATTGACTGGGCTATGCGGCAATTGCATCCCGGCGGCCGTCTGGTGATGACCTTTATCCTTCAGGAAAACCTGAATACTGCGCTGGAATATCTGACACAGATTGGCATCCATGAGGTGGATTGCCTGCAAGTGCAGGTGTCGTCACTCACTCCCCTCGGCAATGGCCACTATTTCAAACCGAATAATCCTGTTTTTGTTATCGCCTGTCAGAAGGAAGAGAACCATGTCTGAGACATTTGATCCCCGCTGTGTATGGTTTGTCGGCGCAGGTCCGGGCGATCGTGAACTGATCACGCTTAAAGGTTATCGCCTGTTGCAGCAGGCGCAGGTCGTTATTTATGCCGGATCGCTGATTAATACTGAACTGCTGGACTATTGCCCGCCAGGCGCGGAGTGCCACGACAGCGCCGAACTGCATCTGGAGCAAATTCTGGATCTGATGGAAGCGGGCGTGAAAGCCGGAAAAACGGTCGTACGCCTGCAAACGGGCGATGTGTCGCTGTACGGCTCCGTGCGTGAGCAGGGCGAAGAACTTACCCGGCGCGGCATCGACTGGCAGGTGGTGCCGGGCGTCAGCGCGTTTCTCGGCGCTGCTGCGGAGCTGGGGGTGGAGTATACCGTCCCGGAAGTTTCGCAAAGCCTCATCATTACCCGCCTGGAAGGGCGTACTCCGGTGCCGGAACGTGAACAGCTGGAGTCCTTCGCCAGCCACCAGACGTCAATGGCGATTTATCTCTCCGTGCAGCGTATTCACCGGGTTGCCGAGCGGCTGATTGAAGGTGGCTATCCGACCACCACGCCGGTGGCGGTTATCTACAAAGCGACCTGGCCGGAAAGCCAGACCGTGCGCGGCACGCTGGCGGATATCGGCGATAAAGTACGTGAGACGGGTATCCGTAAAACGGCGCTCATTCTGGTCGGGAATTTCCTGGGGGATGAGTATCACTACTCAAAACTCTATGCGGCGGACTTTAGCCATGAATACCGTAAAGCCTGAATCTATAGCCCTGTTTTGTCTGACGCCCGGCGGCGTACAGCTTGCGAAGCGGCTGGCGGCGATGCTGCCGTTAACCTGCTTTACCAGTGAGAAACTGCTGGAAGACGGGTTTATGCCCTTCGAAGGCGGATTTGCACAATCGGCCCGCGATGCGTTTGCTAACTATTCGGCGCTGATTTTTATCGGTGCGACCGGCATAGCGGTACGCGTGCTGGCACCGCTGGTAAACGACAAATTCAGCGACCCGGCGGTGGTGGTGATCGACGAACGGGGCCAGCATGTGATCAGCCTGCTCTCTGGTCATGCGGGGGGCGCCAATGCGCTGACCCGCTATCTGGCGGGCATGCTCGGCGCCGATCCGGTTATCACGACGGCGACTGACGTTAACGATATGGCGGCGCTTGATACGCTGGCATTTCAGCTCAATGCCCGGATGACCGATTTCCGCTCGGCGGTAAAAATCGTCAACCAGATGCTGGTCAGCCACCAGCGCGTCGGGCTGTGGTGGGATGAGGAGCTGGCAGACGATGTCAGTCACTGCGATCGACGCGGGTTCATCACCGTGACCGACCTGCATCAACTTCCTGAGCTTGATGCGCTGATTTGCATCACTTTGCGCAATGAATTGCCAGAAATCCCCGTCCGGCACTGGAAGCTGGTGCCGCAGCGGGTGGTCGCCGGAATCGGCTGTCGCCGCGATACGCCGTTCCCGCTGTTGGCAGCGCTGCTGGCGCGACAGCTGGAGGCGCAGAAATTTGATCCGCTGGCGTTGAAAGCGATTGGCAGCGTCTCGCTCAAAAAAGATGAGCAGGGATTAATCCAGCTTGCCTCCTGCTGTCGCGTTCCCTTTGAAACCTTTACCGCTGACGCGTTGCGTGAGCATGAACATCGCTTCCCGGCCTCCAGATTTGTGCGGCAAACCGTCGGTGTGGGCAGCGTATCCGGCCCGGCGGCCTGGCTGTTAAGTCACGGAAAACTGTCTGGCGAAACCCTGCGCGAACAGGGCGTCACTATTACTTTGGGAGTTTCACACTGATGTTAAGCGTAATTGGAATTGGCCCTGGCTCGCAGGCAATGATGACGATGGAAGCCGTAGAAGCCTTACAGGCGGCGGAAATTGTCGTTGGCTATAAAACGTACACCCATCTGGTAAAAGCCTTTACCGGCGACAAGCAGGTGATCAAAACCGGAATGTGCAAAGAGATCGAACGCTGTCAGGCGGCGATTGAACTGGCGCAGGCCGGACACAATGTGGCGCTGATCAGCAGCGGCGATGCGGGGATTTATGGCATGGCGGGGCTGGTGCTGGAACTGGTCAGCAAACAGAAGCTGGACGTTGAAGTGCGGCTGATCCCCGGCATGACCGCCAGTATCGCGGCGGCCTCCCTGCTGGGCGCGCCGTTGATGCACGATTTCTGTCATATCAGCCTGAGCGATCTCCTGACGCCGTGGCCGGTCATCGAAAAACGGATTATCGCCGCCGGAGAAGCAGACTTCGTGATCTGTTTCTATAACCCACGCAGCCGTGGCCGTGAAGGTCATCTGGCGCGTGCTTTTGAACTGCTGTCCGCCAGCAAAAACGCGCAAACGCCGGTTGGCGTGGTGAAATCGGCGGGGCGTAAAAAGCAGGAAAAATGGCTGACCACGCTCGGCGATATGGATTTTGAGCCTGTCGATATGACCAGCCTGGTGATTGTCGGCAACAAAGCCACTTACGTACAGGATGGTCTGATGATCACGCCGCGAGGTTACGTACTGTGAATTACGGCGACGTGCTGGTTATGGGCGGCACCAGCGATGCCCGGATGCTGTGTCAGCAACTGGATGCGGCAAAGGTGGCATACACCCTGTCGGTTGCCACGCCGACAGGAAAGCAGCTGGCTGGCGACATTAAAGGTCAGATCCGCTGCGGGCGCCTGGAGCCAGAGGAGATGGTGGCCTGGCTGAAAGCGCACCGCACGCGTTGGGTCATTGATGCGTCGCACCCGTATGCCGAGGTCGTCAGCCGCAACATTATGCACGCCTGTGAACGCGCGGGGGTGTTGCTGAGCCGCTATCAGCGCCCGGAACAGCTCAGCGAGCTTACGCACCCGCTGTTGCACCATGTCCACACGATTGCTGAGGCCTGCGATGTGGCGCAGCGCTTTGGCGAACGCGTTCTGTTAACGACCGGAAGTAAAGATCTGGCGACCTGGCGAGCCGGGTTGCCGCACAAAAAACTGCTGGCCCGCGTCTTACCTGTTCCTGAGGTCATTCAGCAATGTGCCGACCTGGGATTCGGCGTTGGTGAGATTTTCGCCCTGTGCGGGCCGTTCAGCGCTGAATTTAACGCGGCGTTTTATCGTCAGTGCCAGGCCGATGTCGTGGTGACAAAAGCATCGGGGGCGGAGGGCGGTTATCAGGAAAAAGTTCAACCCTGTCTGGATGCCGGTATCCCCTGCATCGTGATTACCCGCCCGGCGACGCTTGTAACGGGTGATGAGTTACTGGAAAGTCAGGCCGCATTTGCGCAGCGTTTGGCGCGCTGGCTGGCCGCTGCTTAAGGAGTAAGAGATGAAAAAAGCGCTTCTGGTGGTGAGTTTTGGCACCAGCTATCACGACACCTGTGAGAAGAACATTGTGGCCTGCGAACGCGATCTGGCAGCCAGCTGCCCGGATCGCGATCTGTTTCGCGCGTTCACCTCCGGGATGATTATCCGCAAGCTCAAACAGCGTGACGGCATTGAAATCGATACGCCGCTTCAGGCATTGCAGAAGCTTGCTGAACAGGGGTATCAGGATGTGGCGATTCAGTCCCTGCACATTATTAACGGCGACGAATACGAAAAAATTGTGCGTGAAGTTCAGACTCTGCGCCCGTTATTTACCCGTCTTACGCTCGGCGTGCCGCTGTTGAGCAGCCATGCCGATTACGCGCAGCTGATGCAGGCTTTACAGCAGCAGATGCCGACGCTTGGCGCGACGGAGAAAGTGGTGTTTATGGGGCACGGCGCCAGCCATCACGCGTTTGCGGCCTATGCGTGTCTGGACCATATGATGACGGCGCAGCGTTTTCCGGCGCGTGTGGGAGCGGTCGAGAGTTACCCGGAGGTGGATATTCTCATCGGGAGCTTACGTCAGGAAGGCGTAACGGCGGTGCATCTGATGCCGCTGATGCTTGTCGCCGGCGATCATGCCATTAACGATATGGCTTCCGATGAAGAGGACTCTTGGAAAACGCAGTTCAACGCCGCAGGCATCCCGGCGACGCCGTGGCTGAGCGGTCTGGGGGAGAATCCGGCGGTACGCGCCATGTTCGTGGCGCATCTGCAACAGGCGCTGAATACGGCCATGGAGGAAGCGGCATGAGCGGAAAGCTGTATGCGTTAAGCACCGGGCCGGGCGCAGCCGATCTGATCACCGTGCGCGCGGCGCGAATACTTGGCTCGCTCGATATCCTCTACGCTCCGGCAGGGCGCAAAGGCGGCGACAGTCTGGCGCTCTCTATTGTGCGTGAATATCTGGGTGAGCAGACGGAAGTCCGCTGCTGCCACTTTCCGATGAGCGCCGACAGCGCGGAAAAAGAAGCCGTCTGGAATGAGGTAGCCGCAGCGCTGGTTCAGGAAGTGGAGGCGGGTAAACAGGTGGGATTTATCACCCTTGGCGATGCCATGCTGTTCAGCACCTGGGTCTTTTTACTCCAGCGGATCGGCAACCCGGCGTGGCTGGAAATCGTTCCTGGCGTTACCTCGTTTGCCGCCATTGCCGCCCGCGCGAAAACGCCGCTGGCGATGGAACAACAATCGCTGGCGGTGATCTCCTGCACTGCGGCGGAAGAGACAATTCAGCAGGCGTTAAGACAGCATGACAGTCTGGTGCTGATGAAGGTCTACGGTCGCTTCGCGCGCATTAAAGCATTGCTGCAACAGGAAGGTTTGCTGGAGTGCGCCCTGATGATGGCGGAAGCCACGCTGCCCGGTGAGCAGTGCTGGCGTCACCTGAATGAGGTCAGCGACGAGCAGCCGCTGCCCTATTTTTCGACCATTCTGGTCAACAAACAGTGGGAGTATGCAGAATGAAACTTGAACAACAGCTAAAACAGCTGTCTTTCAGCGGGTTAGCTGCGGCGTTATTGCTGATGGTTGTCCCGGAACAGGCGTTCGCCATGCATATCATGGAGGGATTCCTGCCGCCGATGTGGGCGCTGGCCTGGTGGGTGCTGTTTTTACCGTGCCTGTGGTACGGACTGGTGCGCCTGCGCCGTATCGTGCAGGAAGATAACAACCAGAAGGTGCTGCTGGCATTGTGCGGGGCGTTTATCTTCGTGCTGTCGGCGCTGAAAATTCCTTCTGTTACAGGTAGTTGCTCGCACCCGACAGGGGTAGGGCTTGCGGTGATTTTATTTGGCCCAGGCGTTGTGGCGATCCTCGGGGCGATTGTGCTGCTGTTTCAGGCGCTGCTGCTGGCGCATGGCGGCCTGACCACGCTGGGTGCGAACGGGATGTCGATGGCGGTTATCGGCCCCGTTGTCGGGTATCTGGTATGGCAAATGGCCTGCCGCGCCGGGCTGCGCCGCGATGTCGGCGTCTTTCTTTGCGCCATGCTGGCGGATCTGGTGACGTACTTCGTGACGTCGGTGCAGCTTGGGGTGGCGTTCCCGGACCCGCAGGCTGGAGCAATGGGTTCAGTGATTAAATTTATGGGGATTTTCTGCCTGACGCAGATCCCCATTGCAATCGCGGAGGGGCTGCTGACCGTCATGATTTACGACCAGTTGACCAAACGCCGGTTGATTACCGCACAAGGACATTAAGATGAAAAAGACGCTGATATTGTTAGCTATGGTGATTGCCCTGGTGATCCTGCCGTTTTTTATCGATCATGGCGGTGAGTTCGGTGGCTCTGACGGCGAAGCGGAAAGCCAGATCCAGGTGGTGGCGCCGCACTATGAACCGTGGTTCCAGCCATTGTATGAACCGGCCAGCGGTGAAATTGAAAGCCTGCTGTTTACGCTGCAAGGTTCGCTTGGCGCGGCGGTGATTTTCTATATTCTCGGTTACAGCAAAGGCAGACAGCGCCGTGATGACCGGGCTTGATCGACTCAGCTACCAGAGCCGCTGGCTTCATGTTACGCCGGTGCGTAAGTTTTTGCTCTGGTTGCTGATGATGATTCTGGCCTTTACCCTGCCTCCTTTGGGGCAGGGTATTGAACTGGCGCTCATCGCCGGGCTGAGCTGCTGGCTGCTGCGGATTTCGTTCTGGCGCTGGTGTCGCTGGATGGCGATACCGTTTGGCTTTTTAAGCGTGGGCGTGGTGACGATTTTATTCAGCGTGAGCCGCGATCCTCACTCGTTACTGGCAAGCGTTCCGGTTGGCGATTACTGGCTGGGGGTGACTTCGTCAGGGTTGAATACCGCCAATGAAACCTTCTGGCGCAGCCTAAGCGCGCTGGCGGCGACGTTCTGGCTGGTGTTGAATCTGCCGTTTCCGCAACTGATTATTTTGCTTAAGCGCGCGCATGTGCCACGGCTGCTGACCGAGCAGATCCTGCTGACATGGCGCTTTATTTTTATCCTGTTAGACGAAGCGCTGGCCATTCATCGCGCGCAAACGCTGCGTTTTGGCTATCGTAGTTTGCCGAAAGGCTATCGTTCTTTGGCAATGCTGGTGGGTTTGCTGTTTACGCGTGTGCTTATCCGCTATCAGCAAATGACCACCGTGCTTGATATCAAACTGTATCAGGGTGATTTTCACCTGTAAGGATTCGTATGCTTGCCACCTCCGGTCTCTGGTTTCGCTATCAGGATGAGCAGGTGCTCAAGGGGCTAACGCTGGATTTCTCCCCCCATGCGGTTACCGGGCTGGTGGGCGCGAACGGCTGCGGAAAATCGACGCTATTTATGAACCTGAGCGGTTTACTGCGCCCGCAAAAAGGCGAGGTTTTGTGGCAGGGAAAAGCGCTGGATTACAGTAAGCGCGGGCTGCTGGCGCTGCGCCAACAGGTGGCAACCGTTTTTCAGGACCCCGATCAACAAATTTTTTATACCGATATCGACAGCGATATCGCTTTTAGTCTGCGAAATCTAGGCGTGGCTGAGGATGAGATTGCCCGCCGCGTGGACGATGCGTTGACCCTGGTTGATGCGCAGCATTTCCGTCATCAGCCGATCCAGTGTTTAAGCCACGGGCAAAAAAAACGCGTGGCGATTGCGGGCGCGATGGTGTTGCAGGCCCGCTACCTGCTGCTGGATGAACCCACTGCCGGGCTTGATCCTGCCGGGCGCACGCAGATGATCGCGATCATCAAGCGGATTGTGGCGCAGGGGAATCATGTGGTTATTTCCAGCCATGATATTGATCTCATTTATGAAGTCAGCGATGCCGTTTACGTGCTGCGCCGTGGCGAGGTACTGGCATACGGTGAGCCGGGGGAGGTGTTTGCACGCACTGAACTGATCGAACAAGCCGGGCTGACGCAACCGTGGCTGGTCAAACTGCATGCGCAACTGGGGTTGCCGCTGTGTAAAACGGAAGAAGAATTTTTTGGGCGTATGCGAGAGAACGCGCTGAAGGAGGCGTCATGACGCAGGCAGTAATGTTGCAGGGAACGGCATCAGATGTAGGTAAAAGTGTGCTGGTGGCGGGGCTGTGCCGCATCTTTTATCAGGATGGCCTGCGCACGGCGCCATTTAAGTCACAGAATATGGCGCTGAATTCCGGCATCACGCCGGACGGCAAAGAGATGGGACGCGCGCAGATTTTCCAGGCGGAAGCGGCGGGGATTGCGCCGGATGTGCGGATGAATCCGGTTCTGCTGAAACCGACCAGCGATCGGAAAGCGCAGGTGGTGTTGATGGGCAAAGTCGCCACCGATATGGACGCGGTTAGCTACCATGAATATAAGCCGCGTCTGCGTGAGCAGATCCTCATGGTTTACAATAGTCTGGCGCAAGAATATGACGTTCTGGTGCTGGAGGGCGCCGGTAGCCCGGCGGAAATAAACCTGCGTGACCGCGACATCGTCAATATGGGGATGGCGGAAATGGCGCAATGCCCGGTCATTCTGGTGGCGGATATCGATCGCGGCGGCGTTTTTGCCTCTATCTACGGTACGCTGGCGCTGCTGCATGATAGTGAACGCGCCAGAGTGAAAGGGGTGATCATCAATAAGTTTCGCGGCGACGTGACGCTGCTCTACTCCGGCATTGAACAAATTGAAGCGCTGACCGGCGTGCCAGTTCTGGGCGTGATGCCCTGGCTGGAGGTCGATCTTGAAGATGAGGATGGCGTGGCGCTGCAAAAAGGCAAATACCTGCGTACCGATAGGCGTGATATCGACATTGCCGTTGTTCAGGTGCCGCACATCTCGAATTTCACCGATTTCAACGCGCTGGCGGCGCAGCCGGATGTTCGCGTGCGCTATGTGCGCCATCCTGAAGAACTGGCGGGCACGGACCTGATAATCCTGCCGGGCAGCAAAAATACGCTTGGCGATCTGGTCTGGCTGCGTGAAAGCGCAATGGCGCATGGCGTGTTGCAGGCGCATCGTCAGGGCGTACCGGTGGCAGGCATCTGTGGCGGCTATCAGATGCTGGGCGACACCATTATTGATGAGGTGGAGTCCGGGCTGGGCACGCTCCCCGGTCTTGGGCTGCTTAATACCGTCACGCATTTCGCGCAGGATAAAACCACCACGCAGGTTGAAGGGCAGATGGCCTCTGCGCTGCCGGGATGGCTGGCGGCGGCGTCTGGCCTGGCGGTGCGCGGGTATGAAATTCATATGGGCGAGACGACACTGAATGCACAATGCCAGCCAGCCATGACATTACGCAAAGGCGAAAACGCTATCGCTGACGGCGCGGTAACGGACGACGGACTGGTCTTTGGCACCTATCTTCATGGCTTGTTCGACAGTGATGCGTTCACGCGGGCGCTGGTCAATGGCCTGCGCGTGCGTAAGGGGCTGACGCCGCTGGATCACGCCTTCCATTACGCGCAATATAAATCGCAGCAGTTTGATCTGCTGGCGGATGCGATGCGACAACACATCGATATTGAGAAAATTTATACCATCATGCAACAGCACCGGGAGCCCGTATGATGATTCTGGTGACTGGCGGCGCGCGCAGCGGGAAAAGCCGCCATGCGGAGGCGTTAATCGCGGATTCGCCGCAGGTACTGTACATCGCCACGTCGCAGATTTTTGATGAGGAGATGGCGGCGCGAATTCAGCACCATCGGGATGGCAGACCGCCGCACTGGCGAACAGCGGAATGCTGGCGGCATCTTGATGCGCTGATTACGCCAGATAACGCCCCCGAAGAGGCCATTCTGCTGGAGTGTATCACGACCATGGTGACCAATTTATTGTTCGCGATGGGTGGCGATACGGACCCGGACAACTGGGATTACGCGGCGATGGAGCAGGCGATTGAAGACGAAATTCGCGCGTTGATCGACGCCTGTCAGCGCTGTCCGGCTCAGGTGGTTCTGGTGACCAATGAGGTGGGCATGGGCATTGTCCCGGAAAATCGTCTGGCGCGACATTTTCGCGACATCGCCGGGCGCGTCAATCAGCGTCTGGCTGCGGCGGCGGATGAGGTCTGGCTGGTGGTATCGGGTATTGGAGTCAAAATTAAATGAGTAAGTTGTTCTGGGCGATGCTCGCTTTTATTTCGCGTTTGCCTGTTCCGACCCGTTGGTCTCAGGGGCTGGATTTTGAGGAGTATTCCCGCGGTATTGTGACATTCCCGCTAATCGGCATGCTGCTGGGCGCGATTGGCGGCCTGGTGTTTGTGGCGCTTCAGTCCTGGTGCGGCATTCCACTGGCGGCCCTGTTTTGCGTTTTGACGCTGGCGCTGCTGACCGGCGGTTTTCACCTCGACGGTCTGGCGGATACCTGTGACGGTATTTTTTCCGCCCGCCGCCGGGAGCGGATGCTGGAAATTATGCGTGACAGCCGCCTGGGCACCCACGGCGGGCTGGCGTTGATTTTTGTCCTGCTGGCGAAAGTGCTGGTGATTAGCGAACTGGCGCTGAGAGGCACGCCGATGCTGGCGGCGCTGGCGATGGCCTGCGCGGCGGGGCGCGGTGTCGCCGTATTGCTGATGTATCGTCATCGCTATGCCCGTGAAGAAGGGCTGGGCAACGTGTTTATCGGCAAAGTTACCGGGCGACAAACCTGCGTTACGCTGGGATTAACCGCTATTCTCGCGGCGATACTCATGCCGGGGATGCGCGGGGTCGCTGCGCTGGTGATCACTCTGGCGGCAATTTTTATTCTTGGACAATTATTAAAACGCACATTGGGTGGGCAAACCGGCGATACGCTGGGTGCGGCGATTGAACTTGGCGAGTTGATCTTCCTGCTGGCTCTGCTGTGAGCCAGCCAACACGATGAGAACCCTTATGCAGACGTTAACCTCTTTACTCCGTGACATTCCCAAACCGGACAGCGACGCAATGGCGCACGCCCGGCAGCACATCGACGGCTTGCTCAAACCGCCGGGCAGCCTCGGGCGCCTGGAAGCGCTGGCCGTACAGTTAGCGGGGATGCCCGGTCTCAACGGCACTCCGCATGTCGGTAAGAAGGCGATGCTGGTGATGTGCGCCGATCATGGCGTGTGGGATGAAGGGGTTGCGGTCTCGCCGAAAGTTGTCACCGCCATTCAGGCGGCCAACATGACGCAGGGAACAACCGGTGTTTGCGTACTGGCTGCTCAGGCCGGGGCAAAAGTCCATGTGATTGACGTCGGGATTGATGCCGACCCGATCCCCGGCGTGGTGAATATGCGCGTGGCGCGTGGGTGCGGGAATATTGCGACAGGCCCGGCGATGAGCCGCGTTCAGGCCGAAGAACTGCTGCTGGAAGTGATGCGCTACACCCGCGAACTGGCGCAAAGCGGCGTGACGCTGTTTGGCGTTGGCGAACTGGGAATGGCGAATACCACCCCTGCGGCGGCGATTGTGAGTGTACTGACCGGTAGCGATGCCGAAGATGTGGTGGGGATTGGCGCGAATCTTCCGCTCTCCAGAATTGGCAATAAAGTTGAGGTTGTGCGCCGCGCCATTGCGGTGAACCGGCCCGATCCGCGTGATGGCGTTGAGGTGCTGGCGAAGGTGGGCGGTTTTGACCTGGTCGGTATGGCGGGCGTGATGCTGGGTGCCGCGTCATGTGGATTGCCGGTTGTGCTGGATGGTTTTCTCTCCTATTCTGCGGCGCTGGCGGCGTGTCAGATTGCGCCGGAAATTAAACCGTATCTGATTCCGTCGCATTTCTCAGCAGAGAAGGGGGCGCGGATTGCGCTGGAGCACCTGGAGCTGGAGCCGTATCTGCATATGGGAATGCGTCTCGGCGAAGGCAGCGGCGCAGCGCTGGCAATGCCCATCGTTGAAGCTGCCTGCGCGATGTACCGCAATATGGGGCAACTGGCGGCAAGTAATATTGTCCTGCCGGATGGTAAATAAAGATAAGCCGTATCGTTTCCCTTCGGTGGCGCTCATTCGCTGTTAACGTCGGAAAGGCGATAAAAAAGCTATAATTAACCGACATCTGCTGCGATTTGAGGAAAGGGAAATGGTGCCTCGTGTGAAATTGTTTTGTTCTTTTATTCTGCTGTTCGCAAGCCAGAGCGCGCTGGCGGTAAGTTATCCACTACCGCCAGAAGGGAGTCTTCTGGTCGGTAACCCGCTGACGATAACCGTCCCGGACAATAATACTCAACCGCTGGAAGCGTTTGCGGCGCAGTACGGACAAGGGCTGAGCAATATGCTCGAAGCGAATCCCGATGTGGACGTCTTTTTGCCGAAGTCCGGTTCGACGCTGGTGGTGCCGCAGCAGCTTATTTTGCCGGATACCGTGCGTGAAGGCATTGTGGTTAACGTGGCGGAAATGCGTCTTTACTACTATCCGAAAGGGGGCGATACCGTTGATGTCCTGCCGATTGGCATTGGCGAGGCGGGGCGAGAAACCCCACGTAACTGGGTGACTGCGGTAGAGCGTAAGCAGGAGGCGCCGAGCTGGACGCCGACGGCGAATACCCGACGTGAATATGCTAAACGAGGCGAAAGTCTGCCCGCGTTTGTCCCCGCCGGGCCGGATAACCCGATGGGGCTGTATGCAATTTATATCGGTAAGCTGTATGCCATTCATGGCACAAATGCGAACTTCGGTATTGGGCTGCGCGTGAGCCAGGGGTGCATCCGGTTGCGTAACGATGACATCAAATACCTGTTTGACAATGTACCGGTGGGCACTCGCGTGCAGATTATCGATCAACCGGTGAAAACCACCGTCGAAGCGGACGGCAGTCGCTGGATTGAAGTGCATGAGCCGTTATCGCGTAATCGCACTGAATTTGAATCTGACAAAAAAGTACCGCTGCCGATCACGCCGGTGATGCGTACTTTTATGAAGGGCGACGGCGTTGACATTCATCGCGTCAACGAGGCGCTGGAGCGCCGCTCCGGGATGCCGACAAATATCAGCGCGGGTCTGACGGGGTTCTGACGTTTCTCCGCGCAATCTCCAGAAAAGCCTTTACCGCGCCGTTATTGTCGTTCTTTCTGCTGAGCAGCATCAGATTGGCCGATAATTCCGGCGCGTCGAGAGGGCGATAGACCAGGCCGGGAATGGCGATGTGCATCAGCGGTTCAGGCACCAGCGCCAGCCCTTGCCCGGCGGCGGCCAGAGCCAGTACGCTGAGCGTGCTGGAGGTGCAATGGGCGACGTGCGGAACATGACCCATAATCTCTGTGAGCATCATATAAAGCGGCTCATCCGCACGGTGGGTGTCGTAGAAAATGAGGGGCTCTTCAGCCAGCATATCTACCGTCAAATGGGTTTCACAAGCCAGCGGATGATCGTCGGCGATGGCGACCATCCGGCCCCAGAGGCCTATTTTTTCAGCCGCTAATTTTGGCTGGCGTACGTTATGGTGATCGGGTGTGTAACCAATGTCGAGCTGGCCGCTCAAAATGGCATCCGCTTGTAGCAACGGTGCGATTTCGCACACAACCAGTTCCGCATCGGGATAGGCCTGGCGAAAGGCGCGCAGATCTTCTGTCAATTTGCCGCTGAACACCGCGTTGCCAGCAAAGCCAACGCGCACAAGACCCGTTTCTCCGCGCATCGACCGTTGTACTGTCAGACGGGCATGTTCCGCCTGCTCAAGCGTGCGTTGCGCTTCGGTCTGCAACAATTTTCCCGCTTCGGTTAACTCAACTTTCCGGCTGGTACGAATAAACAGCGGGCCGCCTAACTCTTCTTCCAGCGCCTTGATCTGCATGCTCAGCGCGGGAGGAACGATATTGAGTTTTTCGGCGGCGCGGCCAAAGTGTCCTTCTTGTGCAACGGCAAGAAAATAGCGTAAGTGGCGCAGATCCATACGATGGCCTCATCATTCATCTAAACTGAATAATCTGTAAGATTTATCTATTGGATTTTAACGTTAATGGCGAGGAAACTGAATCCACTTAACTGGCTGGAGTAAAAATCATGCACAATCACCTGGCGGATCGTCAGCAAATTACCGATCTTCTCACTGGCTGGATGCATCGCGATCTGGGCGAATGGGAGCAACTTCGCGGGCTGTTTCACCCGGATGGTACCATTGAGATAACCTGGTTTGAAGGGCTGGCGAGCGATTTTGTTGACGGCTCAATGCGTATGGGCGCCTCTGATATCCGCACCAAGCATTTGATTGGCACGCCGGTAGTGACCTTCAATAGCAGCGTCAACCGCGCCATTGTAGAAACCAATGCCATGATCATCGGCGAGAATGTGAAGCTGAATCTGGGGATGGTGACCCATAATCGCTTTTACGATATGGCAGAAAAACGCGATGGCGTGTGGAAACTCTTCAGACGCCAGAGCATTTATGACATGGGGAGTTTTACCTTCCCGCTGGGCGTGGTCGATATTGATCAAAGCACGGTAGCAAAATACCCGCGAGAATACGCCGCGCTGGCATACCTGCTGGAAAAAAGCGGATTTCCGGTCACGCGTGTATTCGCAACGCGCGGTAGTGCGCTCGAACAGCAAATGAAAACCGAAGGGCAGCGCTGGCTGTCTGAACCCGTTGTTTAAGCTTCATCAGCGACTGCGATCATCATGATTCTCAAAAGGATAAGAGAAATGCCCACCACTATACCAGGACGAAAATGCATTGCCGTTCTGTTTGCGATGCTAATGTTTCCCGGTGCGTCTTCGGCTGCGCAAACCCTAATCTACAGCGACCATGAACCGCTGGGTGGAATGCGCACTCGTTTTATCAATGACGTATTTTTCCCCGCAATCGAAAAAGAGTCGCATGGCCGCCTGAAGGTAGAGGCGCACTGGGGAGGTGAGCTAAGTGATGGTTATACGGCTCTGGCTATGGCGGGAAAGGGGGACAAAGCGGATATGGCCGTTGTTGTACCTGAATATGCGGCTAAGGCATTACCATTGCAGCAAATCTTTAAAAGCTTCCCCGTCGGCCCTGCTGGGGAAAAGCAGGTTGCTTTCTTTCGCCGCGTTTATGCGGATATCCCGGATTTTTCGGCTGAACTCAAGAAAGAAAATGTGGTGAATGTTTTCATTGCGACCGGCTATCCGCTGGCTTTTTTTAGCACTACCGCGCTGAATAATCCTGAAGGACTTAAGGGGGGGACGTGGCGCTCCGCCAGTTTCTGGCACCAGGGGTTTCTGAAAAATGTCGGCGCTAAAGCCGTGACCATGCCCTGGGGAGATGAAACCTACAAAGCCTTACAAAGCGGAAGTCTCGACGGATTAATGTTGAATGTGGATAGCGGCTATGCGTTAAATGCTCAGCGACTCGCGCCTGATGTGCTGGTTTCGCGGGATCTCTGGCTTGGGCATGTTTACCTGCTGGTGATGAATAAAAACACCTGGGATAACCTTTCCCGCGACGATCGGGCGGCGATTCAGCGGGCCGCTGACGTCGCTTATCAATCCCTGGGTTCCGTAATGGATAAAAGCTTCACCACACAAGTCGCCGATCTGGAAAAAAGCGGTGCGACGGTCAGAATCCTGCACTCTGAAGACGTTGCGCAATGGAAAGCCGCCACCCGATACCAGGAGATTCAGTCTGAGTGGGTGAAGGAGCAGGAAAAGAACGGGCTTACCGAGGCGGGAAGGGTGATGAACCAGGTCAGTAGCATTCTGGACGAGATGGTGTCTCCGACCCCTTAAGCGAGAAGACAAAACGTAACGCTCGGGAACGTATTACTACAGTTGCCTGATAAAAGGGCCGAATAACCATTTTCGGCCCTGGCGTGCATCATTTTTTATAATTCTTTGGTGCTGATAGCAGCATTTTTCGCATACGTTCCATGACGGTGTTTAAGTCCACCGCGCGTTTAATCATACTGCGTATTCTGTCTGAATCATTGATGCCCTTTTTGACATACCGGGCAATATATTGCAGAACGTACTTATCCTCATCACTGTGGGTGCGTAATGACAGGTTCTCTACGGTCTGCAATATCTGACTCGCCAGCGACTGACGCTGGCGGGAGTGGGCTCTTATATCCTTAAACGACGGCTGAATCATAAAACATTCCGTAGCGCTGACGTTGTTGAATCCACCGGAGAGCGAAAGAAAAGCATAATGACTGTTAAGGTCGGCCGCGAATTGGGATTAATTTAGCGGCCGTCATAATCTCCCTATTTAATTGGTGGTTGCAGCATGTTGCTTCGCTTTCTCAATGGCGTGCGCGTCAAATATGTAATGCTCATAACCGGCGGTAACATTCTTCACTCTGTATATTTTCCACTTGCCGCCCTCTCTTTTTAGGTAGACTCCAATTTGATACGTCTGATTGTTTTGTCGACCCAACCAAACATCGACGTATTCACCACCAAAACAGTTTTTAGCTTTTCCAACTTTCAATAAGGGGATCCAATCTGCTGAATAATCTTGCGCATATGTATAGTAATCGGTGTCGATAATCTCCTGCTCATAAATATGAGAGATAGTATTTAGTTGGGCTAGCGTATCCTTCGAAATATATTCATCCATCTTTTCAGGCGCAGGCTTTATTTTCCCTTCACTATTTGCAAACACGTTTAGATAGTAAGTGTAGAAATCTGAAACACGCCGTTCTGCGTTATCGCGTCCTGAGCTGCACGCGGTAATTGCAAATATCATGAGAACAACATAAAGGGCTTTCATCAATCCTTCCTGTACATTTGATGCGCTGGCTTTGACGAACGGTATCCAGGACCGCCCCAAAAATCCCGCTGTTTAAAGTCTGAATACCAATCCTGGCCGTCGTAAATAGCCATGTGACCGGCGGCGTGTCCTCCCGCGTAAGGCTGAATCACTACCACGTCGCCAGCTCTGGGGGATTGCGTTGAAGATATTTTTCTAAACCCCGCAGACTCCAGCATTGGGCCGTAATCTTTGGCGTTTTGCGTGTTTGTTACGGTCACGCCCCCTGCCTTTATGGCCTTGCGCACATACGATGCACAGTTATTCGTTGGCCCCGGTTCGGCGTGATGTTTTGCCCAGTTTCCGGCGCTTCTTGTGTCCCATCCCATGATTATCATCCATTTCAGTTAGAGAAATTGCTAATAGATACCCAATTAGTTAGGAGGGTTAATCATTTAGTGCCACAGAAAGCGTAACGTGATAAGCGAGGCAAGTGCGCTTGACGCTGAGAGCAGGCGGAATCAATAGCGAAGGGATTGCCTAAACGAATTCCGAAAATAAAAGAATGCGGGTATCGGAATATGAGCGGGAAACAGGTCAGTAGCATTCTGGACGAGATGATGTCTCCGGCCCCTTAAGCGAGAAGGCAAAACGTAACGATCGGGAACGTATTACTACAGTTGCCTGATAAAAGGGCCGAATAACCATTTTCGGCCCTGGCGTGCATCATTTTTTATAATTCTTTGGTGCTGATAGCAGCATCTTTCGCATACGTTCCATGACGGTGTTTAAGTCCACCGCGCGTTTAATCATACTGCGTATTCTGTCTGAATCATTGATGCCCTTTTTGACATACCGGGCAATATATTGCAGAACGTACTTATCCTCATCACTGTGGGTGCGTAATGACAGGTTCTCTACGGTCTGCAATATCTGACCCGCCAGCGACTGACGCTGTCTGGTTAACGTGTTGACGTAGCTGGCCTGTAAGCCATCGCGCCGGGCGTTAAAGATATTGTATTTTTCAATAGCATGATGTTTTTTGACGATATTTGTCCGGTTGGCTAACAGATACTGAGCCAGTATTTTGCTATAGCCTGTGAGCATTGCGGCATGAAATATTGTCAGCGGCATATCGCATATTCTGATTTCAATTGTGCCCAGAGCAGGCTGTGGCCTGACGTACCAGTAAATATCTTTGATACTTTTAATGATCCCGACATTGATCATCTCGTTATAAAATACGACGAACTCGTCCCAGTTATAGATGTTTTCAATCAGTTCACTGTTCAGAAAGGCGTTCTGCCCGGTAAAGCGGGAACTTGAAAAAGAGGTATCCACGCCATCCAGCCACGGCGAAGAGGCGCTGAGTGCAACTAAATGGGGCAGGTAGGGAATAAGCGCATGACACAGATAAATGGCGTCATCGCCATCCTGAACGCCAATATGAATATGTTGCCCAAATACGCAGGCCATTTTGGTGATGTAGCCATAGCGTACGGCCAGATTTTGATGACGTTGTAAATCGCTAATCACCTGTTCTCGCCAGTCGCCATCTAAATGGCGGCCGCCGCCGGTAACATCGCAGCCGTGTTTTCTGGCGACTTCCCTGACGTTACAGGCTAATAAAGATAATTCTTCATGCAGTTTAAACACCGAAGAGTGTACTGAGCTGTTCAGTTCAATCATTGACTTGGTTAGCTCATGCTTTATTTGCTGAGTGTGCGCCATATCGGCCAGCACGATATCCGCTTTATCCACCAGCCTGGTATCGTTTCTGTCGATTAACTGGAGTTCCAGCTCGGTGCCCGTCGTAAACCGCAGTGAGCGGGTAAAAGGTAGAGATACCATAATGTCCTCTGCACTGAGTTGTTGTGGTTTGCCTGAAATTCTATTGTTAAAAGTGTAGGTCAGACGGTCATGCCTGCCAGAGGTGAATCGCGGAACCCTGATTACGGTCATAAAACCATTTTATTAGTATGGTTAATTTTTTGCGATATGACGAGAGAGAGTATGCTGTAGCGCGAGAACTGCTCAGGTATTGCCGCAGCAGTGTGGCCTGTTTTTGTGGAACACTTTAACAGGAGTCATCTTATGAGCTTAGCTATCACTAAAGTTGATTATCCGGTCAGTCAGGTTCGCCGGTATTTAGAACCGGGCCCGGTTGTGTTGGTGTCATCCAAATGGAACGGGAAGACCAATATCATGACGCTGGGCTGGCATACCGTTCTGGAATTTTCTCCCTCGCTGGTCGGGCTGATGATTTCGGGCGGCAACCACAGTTTTGAGATGATCCGTCATAGCCGGGAATGTGTGATCAACGTTCCGCTGACGGATTTGGCCGAGACGGTCGTGCGAATCGGCAACACGTCCGGCGCTGACATCGATAAGTTTGCCGAATTTAATCTTACGGCACAGGAAGCCGATGAGGTTGATGCCCCGCTGATCCAGCAATGTTATGCGAATTTTGAGTGCTGTTTGTATGATGATGTGCTGGTGGAACGCTACAATTTTTTCATTTTCGAGGTCGTGAAGGCGCATGTGGCCACATCACTGGAACATCCTGAGACGATTCACTATACAGGGAAGGGGGAGTTCATGGTGTCGGGCAAGACAATGAATCTGAGCGCGCTGTTCAGGCCGGAAATGCTTATCTGAGCGTTCCGGTGGCGCTCGTCACGGGTAAATGGCAGAAAGTCCGCTAAAAAGCGGGCTTTCTGCCAGGGATCGCCTTCGTCAGTATTTTATCGGGAAGTCCGTGAAATCAGGAACAGAAATACCGGAACCCCGAGCATCGCCGTCAGGATGCCGACGGGTAATTCACGGGGCGCAAACAGCGTTCGGGCAAGCGTATCAGCCAGAACGGTAAAAGTCGCGCCACACAGCATGGATGCCGGCAGCAGCGATCGATGGCGATGACCAATGAATATGCGGGCGATATGAGGCACGGTCAGCCCAATAAAACCTATTGCTCCGCAACATGCCACAATGACCGCAGTCAATAAGGTCAATAAACAATACAGGGCGAGCCTGATTGCGCCAACGTCCACACCAAGCGATGCCGCCGTCACATTGCCAAACGTGAGCACATCCAGCTCTATTGCCCGCCACCAGCAGAGCAGAAATATCGGCAACAGCACCAGTGCGCAAAGCAGTACCTGAAGCCAGGATGCCTGTGCAAAGCTTCCCAGCAGCCAGAACATCACCCCTCGCGTGGTGTCTGCATCCGTTTTCCAGAGCGTGGTTAATGATGTGGCGGCGGAGAGAAGCTGTGTCACGGCGACGCCGGTCAGGATAAAACGGCTGGACTGGCCGGATAGCGATTTCCGCGCCATGAAAAGCACCAGTGCGAAAGCCAGCATCGCGCCGCAGAACGCCCCGGCAGGTACAGCGGCCCAGCCCGCACTGAGACCAAGCGCAATGACCAGTACCGCGCCAAACCCTGCGCCGGATGAGATCCCCAACACCCAGGGGTCGGCAAGAGGATTACGTGTCAACGACTGGAGCACCGTTCCGGCCAGCGCTAATGCGGCACCCGCCAGCGCAGCAAGCAGGGTGCGCGGCATACGCAGAGACCATACGATCCGCTGATGAAGCGTTCCCGCTGTATCGCTATGCCAGTAGCCTGCCAGTATGGCATTTGCCACGTCCTTCATGGAAAAGGTCACCGGGCCATACATAATGGCAATGCAAAACGCCAGCATCAGGGCCGGAAACAGCATGGAAAGGCGAAAAACAGGAGAACGCAGCATGATTATTTCCAGCCAGCGATCACATAATCATCCAGGAATTGCCAGAGAGTACCCGTTTCGCTAAAACCCGCCTGGCGCAGAGCAGCGAGCTGGAATTCGACCGTGGTGGGCAGCGGTGTCGGGCGGTCTTTAAAGATAGCGGTGCGCGCGTCCATCAAATCAGCCAGCTCATGATGACGGGTGGCCGATGCAAACCAGCTATCCCAGTCCTGCACTCCCGCTGTCCAGGCTTTTTTCTGCGTATCTTCGTCATGAAGCTGGGCAATCCGTTTCTGGCATGGATTGCGATTATCAAATCGCTGATGATCGGCGTTCATGAATAAGCCATGTTCATCCAGCAGGTTAAAGATGTTGCGATAAAGCGCGACCTGCTGTTCCGGCAGCAGCCAGTGGATGGCCGTGCTGGAAACAACGGCCTGCGGTTTGTCGGTCATGGCGGCAAAGCAATCCGCTGTTGCAATATCGCCGCTGAAGAACTGAATACGGTCACTGTATTCAGATAAGGCTTCTTTGGCCAGCGTAAGCAGAAGCGGGTCGAGGTCAATAGCCGTTACTCTTATCGCCGGAAAGCGATTCAGAAGACGCATGCTGAATGAGCCTGGACCACAGGCCAGATCCACCACATGGAATTCTTCGCCATATAGCATTGCCAGAACATCCAGCGCGGCGTTATAGCGTTCTTCACGGTGAGCGATGTAGGCGCTTTGTTGTTCGTCCCAGTTTTTCAGTAATTCGCGGGCTGGAAAGGTCATGTTGTTCCTTAGCGTGTATTTGTGTGACTAGTCGGTGAAGGGCCAGAACTGAACGCGCAGATGCGTCCATGTCATAGCCAGGTAAAATGATGTAACGTTTTGCTCTAACCGCCTTCATGCCTGCGGTGAGGGGATTACGTTCAAGAAAATCGATTTTGCTCCGGGCGCTGTCGCCATCTCCCCCCCTTTGCAGATCGCCCAGGATCAGGTAGTCAGGGTCCCGTTCGGCAATGACCTCCCAGCTCATGGCGGGCCACAGTTCAGCACTGTTATCAAAGATGTTTTTACTGCCGATGGTTTTGGTTAACAGCTCAGAAGCGCCATAACCACCCGCCACATAAGGTGTTGCCGTACCGGAATACCACCACATGAGCGTTCTGCGTGGCAGTTTTATGCGGCTGTCAGCCGCGACCTGTTGCTTCAGTTCATTGATAAGCGCTTCTGCACGCGGCTCCACGCCATATATGCGCGCAATATTACGCAACTCGTCGTAGATGCTGTCGAAGGTTACAGGCGCAGGAGGCCCACTTTGCAGGCCATTGCACATCCCTTCAATGAGCCAGCTTCCAATTCCCCATTCAGCCATCCTTTCACGACCGGCGGTCTCCGGGCTGTTAAACCAGTAGTAGCTGCCGGAATAGATAAAATCTGGCCGGGAACTCAGCAAGGCCTCTCCCGACCAGGGCGAACTGTCGAGACGTGCTTTTAGCTGTTTGTACCAGGGGGAGGGCGCGGTATCTTCATCTGGCCGATAACCGACAGCACTGATCACGGAATCTCCCAGATGTAATGCGAGCATGTTTTCCATTGCGGTCGGCATATAGACGATTGCCCGCTGTGGTACATGCTCAAACGTCCAGGAGCTTCCGCAATTCTGTAACGTAACGGGATGCGCAAAGCTGGCGAAGGTTGCCAGCAATGCGAGAGAGGCCAGGCGTTTCATCAGAAGCGCATGTTGACATAGGCTTCGTAAGTTCGACCTGGCGCAATCATTTCTTGCCCTGTATAAGTACGCTGCCAGGTGTAGAAGCGATCCGTCAGGTTACGCACGCGGGTGCCTACGGTAACATCCTTAATCACTTCATAATCGGCGTTCAGGTCGACAGTCGTGTAATCGCCCATTTTGTTTTTGTTGGCATCATCGTTATAGCTACTGCCAACATAGTGGAGCTGCGCGCCCAGCCCCAGTTTGCTAATCGGCATATAACGGCCAGAAAGGTTAGCCGTCCACTCCGGGATATAGCGCGGCTGATTGCCGGAAAGGTCCTGCGTACCTTGTTTGAAATTGTCAAAGCGCGCATGGGTATAAGCCACATTTCCCGCCAGCGTGACGCTATCCAGCGGTTTAATCAATCCGCTGAACTCAATGCCGCGCGAAGTCTGCTTGCCAACCGCATTCCATACACCGGCCTGGACAGCTGATTGCTGATAAAGATTTTTTTTCTGGAGATCGTAAACGGCCAGCTTCATTTCACCGTGGTCGAATGTCCCTTTTACACCGGCTTCATATTGCTGAACTTCTGTAAGTGGCAGGGACGTTTGTTCAGGGCTGATAAAGAAGATATCGCTGCCGGGCTCTTTACCTGTGGAATAGTTGGCATATACCGTCCAGTTTTCGTTAATGGCCCAGCTCGGCCCAATACCAACGCTCATAAAGCTATAGCTATGATTGATGGTTTTATTGTCCTGCTGGTAATTCCAGTGCATGTCCAGGTTGGTATAGCGCAACTGGCTTAACAGGGCGACAGCATCAGTGATATTCAGATTGTCTTCCAGCAGCAAGGCATACTGGTTCTGAGTGATGTGACGAACAGGTGAGCGCATCTTGCCACCCGCACCGGTGCGAAAGTCATTGGAGGCGGGGTTGGTCAGCAGAACCTCTTCGCCCCCCGGGAAGCCGTTAGAATAGTACTGGAATTCGCGTTTTGAAAAATCGACACCCGCAGTCACGCGGTTGGCGAATGATGCAATCGGGTGATCCCAGGTGACCATTGTACGGTTGCCCGTCAGCTTGTCATCATGAGCAAGATCGCCATAAGAATCACGGGTAACATAGCCCGCTTTGTTTGACGGGTAATAGCGTTCAACGTTCTGCCATTCGCGGAATCCTTTGTAATAATAGAACTGGTTATCAAAGGTTACATCAGGCGTTGCATACCAGGACTGGGTTGACTGGAATGAGGTTGCCTGGCTGCGGATATGCGCATCCTGAATGTTGTTGTAGTTTACATGGCGCAAGTCGCGATCAACGTTGCCGTTGATGACAGGCGTCCCGAAATAGGGATTGCGCATATCCGTTAAGCTACGATCGATGTCAAAAGTAACCTGTGTGTTATCGGTCGGCGTCAGCAGGATCTGTGCGCTGATGCGCTTCGGGCGACTGCGATCTTTATCAACCTGAGTGCCGGTATTTGATGTGCTTACATCCACGCGGCCAGCAGCTATACCCTCAACAAGCGTACCGCCCGCGCCGATGTGGGCGCGATGGCTGTTATAGCTTGACCAGCTATAGTCAGCTTCTACTGGCTGTCGACCAAAGGTTGCTTTACGTGATATCAGGTTGACGCTGCCACCGGCAGAACTCAGACCGTTTAAAACGGAGCCTGTGCCATACAGGATGTCCACGTTTTCATAATGAACCGGGTCGGCGATTTGAATGGTGCTACCGGGTACGGCCACGCCGTTTAGCAGCCAGGAAACGCCGGAGAAGCCGCGCAGTGAAACGCTGTTTGAGAGCGTAGGTGAGCTGGTGCCGGACATGCCCGGGGCGGTCTCAACGACTTCGGTGAGCGTGCGTTTGCCCTTAGCCATAATGGTTCTGGCGCTGATGGTTTCAGTATGGCGTGGCGTTTGCTTATCGGTCAGACCGAGACGTGAGGCTGAACCGGATGAAAGACGTGCCGAGTCGGATTCGGCGGAATAGTCGGATACGTCACCGCCGGTGACGACGATGGTTTCATCTGCTGCATAGGCCAGAGGCGAAGTATTTACTGCTACTGCGAGAGCTATCAAAGAAGGCTTAAGTTTCATAGGTTGGCATTACATTATAATGGATATGTTATAACATAACATATTTCATAAAGAAAAAAAGTAGACAAATGAGAACAAGTGGGAAGGGGGCTGGAGAGGTCTGTGGGGTTGTCCAAAAACGACAGGCGTCAAAAAACCGGCAATCCTTATCAGGACAACCGGTTCAATTTAACTACTGCTTTTAAAACGCCTCAAGACTCACTGAGATATCTCGAGACTAAAATCTGGCTCCTCTGACTGGACTCGAACCAGTGACATACGGATTAACAGTCCGCCGTTCTACCGACTGAACTACAGAGGAATCGTTGTGGAGGCTTATCTTAGCGGCGAAAAATCTTTTGTCAAACCACATTTCCCTGGTGGCGGTTCAATTGCTGCTTCTCTCAACAGTTTGTTGCAATTGCAGACATTTTACAGGGAAAAAACTTTGCAGCTTTTTGGATTCTCCCTCATTATTTGAAATGAGGTTTCAACTTTCTTCATTAAGGTCCACTTTGAACGTCTCCGCAGCCTTACGCCAGGCCGTCTCTCGTACGCCCTGGTATGCCAAACGTAAGAGTTATAAGGTTCTTTTCTGGCGTGAAATCACCCCGCTTGCCGTGCCTATCTTTCTGGAAAATACCTGCGTACTGCTAATGGGGGTGCTGAGCACCTTTCTGGTCAGTTGGTTGGGTAAAGAGGCGATGGCCGGGGTAGGGCTTGCCGATAGCTTCAACATGGTCATTATGGCGTTTTTTGCTGCTATCGATCTGGGGACGACCGTGGTTGTGGCGTTTAGCCTGGGAAAACGCGATCGTCGTCGCGCCAGGGCTGCCGCGAGACAGTCACTGGTGATCATGACGCTTTTTGCCATCGTGCTGGCGGCGGTTATTCACTATTTTGGCGAACAGATTATTGATGTCGTGGCCGGGGAGGCGTCTTCCGAGGTGAAGGCTCTGGCGCTGACATACCTGGAACTGACGGTGATCAGCTATCCCGCTGCGGCCATCGCCCTGATTGGCAGCGGCGCATTGCGTGGAGCCGGAAATACCAAAATTCCGCTGTTGATCAATGGCGGTATGAATATTCTTAACATCATGATCAGCAGCGTCCTGATTTATGGCGTTTTTTCCTGGCAGGGGCTGGGTTTTGTCGGGGCGGGACTCGGGCTGACCATCTCTCGCTATATCGGAGCCGTCGCCATTATCTGGGTGTTGATGATTGGTTTTAACCCGGCATTGCGCATTACGTTGAAGAGCTATTTTAAGCCGCTGAACTTCACCATTATCTGGGAAGTGATGGGGATTGGTATCCCTGCGAGTATCGAATCTGTTTTGTTCAACGGTGGGAAATTGTTAACGCAGATGTTCGTAGCGGGAATGGGGACCAGCGTTATTGCCGGTAACTTCATCGCTTTTTCAATTGCCGCGCTGATCAACCTGCCCGGAAACGCGCTGGGTTCTGCATCGACAATCATCACTGGCCGACGGCTGGGGAATGGTCAGATTTCCCAGGCAGAGATTCAGCTTCGTCATGTGTTTTGGCTATCTACCATTGGACTGACCGCGATTGCATGGTTGAGCGCGCCGTTTGCGGGACTGATGGCCTCGTTTTATACCCACGATCAGGATGTAAAAGATGTTGTCGTGGTTCTGATTTGGCTGAACGCGGCGTTTATGCCGATTTGGTCTGCGTCCTGGGTGTTGCCCTCAGGGTTTAAAGGGGCGCGGGACGCACGTTTTGCAATGTGGGTTTCGATGCTGGGGATGTGGGGCTGCCGCGTGGTTGCGGGTTATACGCTGGGGATCGTGCTTGGCTGGGGCGTTGTCGGGGTCTGGCTGGGGATGTTCTTTGACTGGGCGGTGCGCGCCGCACTGTTTTACTGGCGTATGGTCAGCGGTCGTTGGCTATGGAAATACCCGCGTCCTGAGCGCATAAAATCGCCCGTTCAGCCTGAATCTCCAACGAAATGAAGAATATTTCGGCAAACGAACGTGTTTGTGCATTCAGGCTTTGACAATGCTCGTGGGCGTCGTTAATATGCGCCCCGTTCACACGATTCCTCTGTAGTTCAGTCGGTAGAACGGCGGACTGTTAATCCGTATGTCACTGGTTCGAGTCCAGTCAGAGGAGCCAAATTTAGAAAAGCCCGCTTTTTAGCGGGCTTTTTGCTTTCCGTCATCGGCATTCAGTTCTTTCAGTGCCCGGCACGCCGGACGCTGAACGACAAACGTTGATTACCACATCAAATCATCAGGCACTTTAAAATCAGCATACGGATCTTCTTCGTCCTGCTCTTCCTGACTAAGCGCACTATTTAGGACGATACTGTTAGCATCTCGCTGTGCAATTTTATCGGCTACGCTTGCGGGGATAATCGCGTATTCACATTCCCCACCGTTATCAACAACCAAACGCGCAATGGCGAGGCGACCATTAATCAACTGGGCTTGCGTCGCCTTATCCACATCTATTTTTTTAATTAAGTTATTATCTGTGAAGTTAAAACCAATATCGCCTTTTGAAATGCTGATTCTATTCATTTCAATAAGTTGCTTCACCTGCGCTTTATATTCTTTAGATAAAGCCGCTTGTTTTTGTTGCTCGCTTAGCTGTTTATCACGCTCAAGTTGCGCTTTTTTATTTTCTTCCACAGCCTCTCTTGCTTCACGCGCCTGAACTCGTGATTTTTTAGCCGTTCTCTGGACTTTGGCCATTTTTTTACTGGTTACTAATCCCGCTTTTAGCATCTGCTCTTGTAAGGTGAGTTTTGTCATCTTCGTTTCTGAAACCGTTGAATAATGTATGTGATTATACCCGTAATTTTTGCGTCTGTACCTGGCGCACGCGAGCCGGAATTCTGTTTATAACTGGCGCAGTATTCCGGCACGGGATTCAGATGAATTACTTGAGCAGTTTCACCGTGGCCTCTATGTCTATCTCATCTTCTGAGAAGATTAACGTCGTTCCCTGGAAGGTGGTGATTGCCAGTTTTCTCAGCGAGCGCATTTCACCGGGCTTTGCGGCTGATTTGGGTCTGATACTACTCATCAGCACGCCCACAGACAGCACCGCGTTTTCTTTATCAATTCGGGTATCGGCTGGCACTTCTTCGCTGTAAACCAGATAAGACTTGATCGACGTGAGCTTCAGGCGCTCGCCCGCGATATAGATGTATTTGCTTTCCGGGATGACTTTCACAGCATAAGCGGACAAGCCTTTGTTATTGGTGGTGGGTTCAAAAATCACCGCCGCGTCTTTCTTAATCAGCTCAGGGTTGGCAACCTTAATCACATGAAAATAGCGATTATCACCGTTTTCATCTTTGATAAATCCAAAACCTTTATCTTTAAACCACGTTGTGATTGTTCCGTTCATCGCCTTACCGCCTGGTTAATCGTTTATCTACTCAGTTTTTACAGCGCGCAGTGTAAAGCACAATGCCCACGCAGACCATGTCTTTGGCTTAAGTTTGGGTGATAAATGTCCATCAGACCAGGGGGCCGTTGGGGGAGGGGAAGTCGCGATTGCATTTGGCCGATGGCCAGAGATGGGAGAGAACGTCTACTTCACAACCCAGTTCACTGTTACATTCCATTAATGCAATTGAGTGCCATTCTCATCTATCATGATCTGCGACTCACACGATCTATGGCTACTGCAACAAGGGAGGTCGTCAGTGCTACTGGCTATCAGGTACGTCTTTGCGTCATGCCCACTTCGTATTACCGCACTTATCGTCGTTGTGTTGCTTCAGGGGCTGATACCGGCCCTCAACATCTTTATGACCGGCCAAATAATCAACACGCTGCATGCAGTGCAAACCACCGACGGCGATCTGATGCTGAGCGTTGCGGTCTGGTGTGTTTCACTCCTTGGCATGCAGCTTATGCAGCCCCTGGTCAATCTTGTTCAGGGGGATGTCACGGAGATTTCGACCAATCACTTCAGCGCTAAGATTATGTGCCGTATGAACGACTCCTTTTCCCTGAGCCTGTTTGATAATAAGGAGCGTTACGAGCAACTGGAATATTTGAAAAAAGAAGCGGCGTATCGACCGCTTAATTTCATCATCTGTATCATTTACGTTATCCGGGCAATCGTCATGGCCGGCAGTCTGCTGCTGGTTCTGATCAACTATTCAGGAGCAGGGGCGGCCATTTGCGCGCTTTCCGCCATACCGATGATTGCCATCAATATGCGTATCCAGCAGAGATACGTGCGGGATTTATTCTTCACGTCTAAAGATGCAATTGCGATGCGCTACGTATATGGCGTCAGTATGGACAAGAGTTTTTTGCAGGAGATCCGGCTTTACGGTCTTGGTAAATATCTGCTGACTAAATTCAATGCGTCCGCTAGCAATACCTATAATCGCATGCACAAACAGCGCATCCGCGCGCTAATCACGCCTGTGCCGGCCATGATGCTGAGCCTGACTATGCTGTTCGTCGGGGTAACTCTTTTTTTAAACAACTTACGCACCAGTGATATTGCCGTGAGCGCGCTGGTGATGGTGTTTCAGTCCATTGTGATGATGAAATCGCACCTCGACGAGATAGCCAATTATGGTTCGAATCTCGTCAGCATGAGCAGTTTTTTCACCCGCTACCATGCGTTTATGACGGATAAGATTGAACCGGTGAAAAACGGGCACCTTACCTTACCCGCCGAAACACCTTTTGCCCTCAGCATTCACAAACTTCGGTTTCAGTATGAGGGGCGTAATCATCCAGCCCTGAATGGGGTTAACCTTGAAATTGCCCCCGGTGAAAAGGTCGCTATTCTCGGTGAGAACGGCAGCGGAAAAACAACTCTGATTAAAATGATCCTGCGCATGTACGCCTTCAGTGAGGGGGCGGTGTCTGTGTCAGGCGTGCCGCTCGACAGGTTGGATATTGAAAGTTACCGGAACCAGATAGCCACCGTGTTTCAGGATTACGGAAAATACGAGTTCACGGTGGGCGAAAACATTGCCCTGAATAATTATGATGCAGAAGCCCCGTCGTCAGCGATTGATGAATTGCTGAAAAAGGTAGGATTTCCGTATGACCAGCACACCCGGCTGGGCAAGCAGTTCGGCGGCGATGAACTCTCCATAGGGCAGTGGCAGCGGCTCGCGATTGCACGGGCGCTATACCGAAAGGCCAATCTGTTTATTTTTGATGAGTTCTCTTCATCACTCGATCCTGAAACTGAGCACCGGCTGTTTAATGATATTCTTGCCCTGAACACAACCGTGATCGCAGTGACGCACAGGCTCGGTAATATAAAAGAGTTCGACAGGATTATCGTGATGTCTGCTGGAGAGGTCATCGAAAATGGGGACTTCACTGCGCTGATAAGCCGTCGGGGAAAATTTTACGACATGTGGCATGCGCAGTTTAAATCGGTGATGACTCAGGCAGTTTAATACTACGGGAATGGTACGCAGGTATTTGCACGTCATTCCAGATGTAACCCATCCAAATATATCGTCATTGCCCCCGGTGTACGCCGGACAAGAGGCTCTGCATAACCATGTCCGATTTGAGCGAAAACCAGATATCAGTGATTTTCGCTCACGGCAAAAAGGCCCCGATGACAACTAATCCTCGCGTTTTTCCGCCCATTTCAGCATCGCATCAAGGGCCGGGCACAGTTCTTGCCCCCACTCGGTCAGGCGATATTCCACTTTCGGAGGCACCTGAGGGTACACCGTGCGTGATACGATGCCGTCGGCTTCCAGTTGTCGCAGTTGCTGAGCCAGCATCTTCTGTGAAATACCCGGGATCAGTTTTTCAAAATCGGAATAGCGCTGTACCTTTCCATCGAACAGATGAAAAAGAATAATTAATTTCCAGCGACCTTCCAGCATTCGCAGCACATGCTCCACGCCGCTTGCGGCAGATTCTGGAGTGTATAACTTACTCATAATTCAGTTGCTCACTTTTTCGTGCGTACTTGTCAATTTCACAGTCTATGTTGAAAATTCCTGTACTGTAAACAACGGGAGTAAAGCGCCATGTCATTAGCCCTACCGCACGCTATTTCTGACTATTTTGCGATCAGCAACGGAGCAGATATTGCCAACGTTAAGCACTGTTTTACCGCCGATGCTGTCGTGACAGACGAAGGTAAAACGCATAAGGGACACGCAGCGATCGAGGCATGGCAACGTGCCGCACAGGCCGCGTTTGACTACAGCGTTGAGCCGGTTCAGTTCCTCACCGAAGGTCACCGGGTGACGGTCACCTCAAACGTCGTCGGTAATTTTCCTGGCAGCCCGATAGTGCTTAAACATGCTTTCGGCCTGGTCGGCGGCAAGATCAATACACTGGAGATTATCTGATGTCGTTAGATCTTGATTTTCAGGACAAACGCATACTGGTTACTGCCGGCACCAAAGGCGTCGGCAAAGCGGTCGTTGGATTATTAAAGCAACTGGGTGCCAGGGTGTTAACCACCGCGCGTCATACGCCCACAGAATGTATCGCCGACGCCTTTGTGGCGGCGGACCTGACCACGGTCAACGGGTGTGCTTCAGTAGCTGAAGCCGTTCAGAAGCATCTGGGAGGTGTCGACGTCATCATCCATGTTGCGGGCGGTTCTACCTCACCTGGTGGTGGCTTTGCAGCACTGGGCGAAACGGAGTGGCAGCAGGAACTCAACCTTAATCTGCTGCCAGCGGTACGCTTAGATCGTGCGCTGTTGCCAGGGATGCTGGCACAGGGCAGTGGGGTTATCATTCACGTCACCTCTATCCAGCGTGAACTGCCGTTACCGGAATCGACCACCGGTTATGCGGCGGCAAAAGCTGCGCTGTCGGCGTACAGCAAGAGCCTGTCGAAAGAGGTATCCCCGAAGGGGGTTCGTGTGGTTCGTGTTGCGCCCGGCTGGATCGAAACCGAAGCTTCGGTAGCGATGGCAGAGCGACTGGCGAAGCAGGCGGGAACGGATTACGAAGGCGGTAAGCAAATCATCATGAATGCACTCGGGGGTATTCCTCTTGGTCGTCCGTCAAAGCCCATTGAGGTGGCGAAGCTCATTGCTTTCCTCGCGTCGTCTCATGCTGCCGCCATCACCGGCACAGAATATGTGATAGATGGCGGCACCATCCCGACGGTGTAATCATGTATCTTAATCGGCCCGAATTATGAGCCGATTAAGATCGTCAGAGGCAGAAAATGGTTAATCGTAGCGTCTGTTTTGACGCAACACAGTCTGATGTAAGTGAATAGTCTGCTATGAGCGAGGAACGGAAGTTTAGCTGCGGCTGAGCTGTCTGGCTTATGCATAAGTCTTACCCTCGTCGTAATATTCTCATGTTATGAGCTATGTTGACTATTTTTCTTCAAATGCCATGGTTATTCATATTATGCTGACACGAATCAATATATTGTTGTGATTTTTATTTTGCATATAGATTATGAGGTTATATGATATTCATCTATGTTTTTAGTTTTGAAAAATGTGGGCGCAGCCCTTCAAAAAGACATTGACAGGAGTTTTAGATTGAACAGTCCAATAAAATTATGTTTTAAGTGTGCAGAGTTGTACGTAGGCGAGAAATGTCATTTTTGTGGGGAGGCTTGTCCTGATGATTATGAAGCTGTACTTGAACGCTCGGAGCATACGTATGAAATGGGGGTTAGGTATAGACAATTTTTTGAAGAGCAAGTTAAATCAAACGGTAAGGTTAACTGTTTTGCATCATTGATACAACCAGAACAGTGGTTGATATTTATCGGTGTTGCTGCGTTAAGCGGTGTTATTGGAAATGCTACATATGATTTAGTAAAAGTTATAATCAAGAAGATTATCGAGAAAGCAAAAAAAGAAGGCGCAAATGAAATCGCAGAAGAATATGACTCAGATGAAAAAATTGAAATTTTAATAGTCCAAATTAATGAATATATTAACTTTCCGGAGAAAATTCACCCTGAGGTACTACGAGGAATTAAAGAAGAGGAACGAGTTGATGACTATATGTATGGATTTTCAGAGATAATGGAGATTAAAGGTAATATAAGTATTACTCCCGAAGAGGTGGAGGAGAAAATTAAAAAAATAAAAGATAGAAAATCTAAGATTAAGTCAATTGATGAAAAAAACTTTGCCCATTTCTGGGATAATCTCAAAAAATAAAATTTTTAACAATATGAATAATTGATAAAATTCATGTCACGAATTTTGGTTCCCCGAATATGACTGACATTCTGCCCGTAAACCGGCATATCGCGATATAAGCAATATCCGCTCTTGGCACTTAGCGGACAAGTGCGAAGGTCTACTATGAGCGAGAAGCGGGCATTGACTATGCCCCTGGTACAACATATATGTCGGTTGACTCAAATGCCATTCTGAAATGAATGTATGTGTAGAACCTCGCTGCAACATTTCCAGAATTGGGCATGTTTTGCCGTTTCATTTTTCAGTAACTAAATTCTTCTCTCAACAATCCAAATACCCAATCATCATGCCAGCAACCATGCAGGAAATAGTTTTTTCTTAGAGTTCCCTCCTGCTGAAACCCGACTTTATGCAATATTCTCCGCGATGCATTGTTGCCAGCTGTTACCGTAGCAGTGAGCTTACGATACCCATGCTCATCGAAAGCAAAGCGGGCAATATCTTTTAACGATTCTGTACCAAAACCTTTGCCGTGAAATTCTGATGCTAGGATAAACCCCACTTCCGCGATGCCCTCACCACGATTAATAAAGCCAGTTACACCAATTGGTATATCTGTATCCTTTCGACTTATTATCATACATAACCAGTGTTCACTGCCTTTATGCCAGGGCTGTAGACGGCTTTCAAAAGACTGGGTTCTAATCTCGTCATCAGTACGTGAATCACTAATAAAATGCATCACATGGCGATCCTGATTTAATGCCAAAAAAATGGCCAGTCTGTATGCTGGAGACCGCGATAATTGAGACTGACAGAAGAGATATGATGCATTAGATTTAATCACCTTTTTAGAGAGAGGAGTTAACAACTTTATCATTCACACCTGAATGATCAACTTTGACTGGCGCACGTATAAAGTATACAACTTCCCCTCCAGGCACGCAGCGGCTGGGCTGAGTGGTCGTCACGTCTACAGTGAGCAAGGAGCAGAATTTTTTTGAACTAATATGGCACCATTCTCTCTGCATTAGTCATGACAATTTATCTTTCTCACATAAAAATAATGTCATAAAACGGCTATTTGGATCAGACTGATAATCAGCAAACGGCTCGCAGTTAACGAAACCGTGCTTGATATAAAGTTGATGGCAAGCGGAAAACCCTGGCTGTGTCCCGGTTTCTAAACTTAAACGTCGTAGGCCTTTGATATGCGCAACCTGCAAGATATGCTGTAAAAGCTGATTCGCTACGCCACGACGCAAAAAATTTGGCGCGGTACGCATTGATTTCAGCTCACCATGTTCATCATCCAGTATTTTCAGCGCGCCAATTCCTGCGAGTTGTACCCCTTCCCATGCTGACCAAAATATCACAGCTGGGTCACGCAGTTTTCGAATATCTAAAGCATGGCTGCTTTCTGGTGGGGACTGCTCCAGCATGCCGGAAATATGATAGGCCACTAACGCTTGCACTGCTGGATGGGAGAGATCGTCAGTTTTGATAGTGAACAAGACTTTTCCAAAAAAAAGTTGATTACATATTTGTAACATACAAACAAGCGGCAGTATCTTTGTCTAATATCTATTTCTTATGGCACTGACCTGCACTCCGCTGATTAGTACGCCGTTGCGTTAGCTATGTCCCCTCCTGGCGCTAAGCGGACGAGATAACTGGGGCGAAGGTCCGCTGTGAGCGAAAAGCGGACGTCCTAGTCAAAGAATGAAGCATTATTTTCAGCCATTTAATGACTACAAAAATCACTGTTAGTCTCGAAATTAGCGTGCAATTGCTAGCATTGATGGCCTGTAGGTTACGGTGATTTTCAGTATACAGAAGCGCTGCCATGTCCCTGAAGACATGAAATTAAATCAGTCCTGCCCTTCTTCTTTACCGTAGTAAAGCTGACCGATTTTGATAAGAGGACGGCCATGGGATTTGCGGTGCAGGTTGCTGTCACGCAGTGAATAAACGCAGCCGCAGTACTCCTGCTGATAGAACTGCTCGCGTTTACTGATTTCAATCATGCGGGACGAACCGCCCTGCTTGCGCCAGTTATAATCCCAGTACACCATGCCCGGATAATGCGCGGCGGCTCGCTGTCCGCAGTCGTTGATTTGCTGCATATTCTTCCAGCGCGAAATGCCCAGCGAACTGCTGATCACGCTGAAACCATTTTCAGCGGCGTACAGCGCAGTCCGCTCAAAACGCATGTCAAAACACATGGTGCAGCGGATGCCACGCTCTGGCTCCCATTCCATACCTTTGGCGCGCTCAAACCAGTTGTCCGTGTCGTAATCTGCGTCGATAAACGGTACGCTGTGCTGTTCAGCAAAGCGAATATTCTCATCCTTACGAATCAAATACTCTTTCTGAGGATGAATGTTCGGGTTGTAGAAGAAGATGGTGTAATCGATTCCCGAGGCTTGGATCGCCTCCATCACTTCACCGGAACATGGAGCGCAGCATGAGTGCAGCAGAAGTTTGTCTGCCCCGTCAGGGAGTTCAAGTTTAGGGCGTTTGAAATCAGCAGAGGTCATAAAAGTATTCGATGGAGAAATGAGACTTGCAAGGAGTGTAGCATCAGAGCCGTGCTATCGGGAATAGCGGTACAAATCTAGCAATGACTGCTCCTGGCACAAACCCGACCCTCTACCCAAAAAGCCCACTTTTAGCGGGCTTTTGGTTTTCAGCATACAGGGTTAACTTGCGCGCACCCGTATGGGAGCGGTAGCGGCGAACAGCCACGGGCGGGCGTTGCTTTCTACGCGAGGGGATAATGTTTCTCTTACCTGCTGATGATACTCATCAATCCACAGTTTTTCTGCCTCGCTAAGCAGATGTAATTCCACAAGACTTAAGTCGATCGGCACCAGCGTCAGTGTGGAGAATTTGCAGAAACCTGGGCGGCTTTCGACAATTTCGACCTGATTTTCAATGCGGATACCGTATTGTCCGGCGAGGTAATAGCCCGGCTCTATCGTAATGATGTTGCCTGCCACCAGCGGCCAGGGGTTCACTTTTTTGGCGATACGGTGCGGCTGCTCATGAATCAATAGCTGATGACCTACGCCGTGTCCCGCACCGTGATCGTAATCCAGACCAAGATCCCAAAGCGCCCGGCGGGTAAAGGCGTCAAGCTGGTGTCCCTGAGTTCCGCTGGGGAATTGCAGGGTAATCAGCGACAAAAAGCCCTTCAACACAGCGGTGTAGTGTAACCGACGCTGCGGCTCCTGCGGCCCAAATGCGAGGGTACGGGTCGTGTCTGTCGTACCATTCTGATATTGACCGCCCGAATCGTTCAGGTACATCTCCTGGGTTGTGACTGGCGCGTTTGTTTTCTCGCTTGAATGATAGTGGCACATGGCGGCATTGCCTGCCGATGCAGAAATGGTGTTAAAGCTCTGCTCAAGAAATCCCGGTTGTTGCTGGCGATAAGCCCGCTGTTTTTCCTGGGCTTCCAGCTCCGTTATCGGATTGCCTGCGGCTTCACGCAGCGGCACTTCGTGCGCCAGCCAGGCGAGGAAATTAACCCAGGCGGCGCCGTCCTGCTCATGGCATTCGCGGTATCCTGCCAGCTCGGTTTCGTTCTTGTGCGCTTTCATTAGCGTAATCGGATCTGCTGACCAGATGACGTCACCGCCATGCTGCTCAATAGCGAAGCGCAGGGCGACCGGGGCGAAATCTTTATCAACCAGGAAACGCTTTCCGGCCGCGCGTTGCTGACAGCGTGCAAGGAACTCACCCGGCGGGGAAATGGTCAGCGTGCTGAGCAAACTTGCAGGTAACGGCTGAGTTTTCTTTTCATCAACGAACCATTCCAGTTCGCCCGTGCGGTGCAATAACGCAAACGAGAAGGGAACAGGCACCATGTTGAGGTCGCTGCCGCGCACGTTCAGCATCCAGGCGATATTATCCGGCAGGGTGATCGGCAGGTAATCCGCCTGCTGTTTTGCCAGTTCGTCGAGAATGCGCGCGCGTTTCTGCGCGCTGCTTTCACCGCTGATTTCAACGGGCATTTCCCGGATGATGCCGCAGGGGGCGGCGGGGCGGTTTTGCCATACAACGTCGAACGGATCGCTGTCTAACGCCACCAGTTCGCAGTGGGTAGCTGAGAGTGTCTCAAACTGGCTGTTGACCATCAGCAGAGGTTCGAAGGCAATACGTGCGCCGGAGGCAACCTGTTCCTGCAAATACTCCGCAAGCGGCTCGTTATGCAGGTGATGAATTTCAAAATCATTACGATCGACTTCGGCGCGGGCCTGAACCTGGTAGCGGCCATCCACAAACAGCAATGCGCGGTCGCGAAGCACTAACGCCAGTCCGGCAGAACCGCTAAAGCCCGTTAACCAGGCCAGTTTATTATCGTGTGGCGTACAGTCCTCGCTTTGATGAGCATCGGCGCGAGGAACGATCATGCCATCCAGCCCCTGCGCAATCAGGAGATTACGCAGGGCGGAAAGGGGAGTTGGGTTGCTCATAGACACCTTCATGCCTTAACGGAACGGCGGTTCGTTGAATGTGCGCAGTTTACGTGAGTGCAGGCGATCGCCTTCTGCGCGTAACAGATCAATGGCGCGGATGCCGATTTGCAGGTGCTCCGAAATTGCACCTTCATAAAAACGGTTAGCCTGGCCGGGAAGTTTAATCTCACCGTGCAACGGTTTGTCGGAGACGCACAATAGCGTGCCGTAAGGTACACGGAAGCGATAGCCCTGGGCGGCAATTGTGGCGCTTTCCATATCAATGGCGACGGCGCGGCTCAGGTTGAAACGCAATGCGGAGGCGGAGTAGCGCAACTCCCAGTTACGATCATCGGTGGTGACGACCGTACCGGTACGCAGCCGCTGCTTAACCTCTTCGCCAGGCATACCGCTCACCATTTTTGTGGCGTCATACAGTGCGCGCTGAACTTCTGCGATGCTGGGGATGGGAATATCGGGCGGCAGTACGGCATCGAGCACATGATCGTCACGTAAGTAGGCGTGCGCCAGCACATAGTCGCCAATCGCCTGGCTTTCACGCAGGCCGCCGCAGTGACCAATCATCAGCCAGACGTCCGGGCGCAGTACCGCCAGGTGATCGCAAATAGTTTTGGCGTTTGACGGCCCGACGCCAATATTCACCAGCGTAATCCCCTGGCCATCAGCCGTAATCAGGTGCCAGGCTGGCATCTGGTGTTTTTTCCATGCCAGATCGGAGGTGGCTTCTTCAGGAGCCTCGGTTTCTGCGGTGATCCAGATCCCGCCAGCACAGGAAAGTGCGATATAGGGACTGTCCGGGTCCAGAATCTGGCTGCATCCCCAGCGCACAAATTCGTCTACATAGCGGGTGTAGTTGGTAAACAGAACAAAGGGCTGAAAATGTTCAACCGGCGTCCCCGTGTAGTGACGCAGTCGCGCCAGCGAGAAATCGACACGGCGCGCGTCGAAGTGAGAGAGCGGATAAAACTCACCGGGGTGGAACAGACCATCTGCGGTCTCGTCGCCAATCTGCGCCAGTTCAGTGGTGGGGAAAAAGCGCGTCAATCCGGCGCTCATGGAGCGGTCAAGCGACAGCTCGGAACCGTCAATGACATAAGGATACGGAATTTCATGATGGGACGGTTCAACCGCGATATGCGCGTCATAATCCTGATACAGCAGCGTTAATTGCTCTTCAAGGTAAGGGCGAAACAGCGCAGGACGGGTGATGGTTGTGGTGTAGCAGCCAGCATGGGTAAAGCGGCCATAGGCGCGGGTCTTGGGGGGATTCGTCGCATTGCCGCTCCAGGAGACGGAAAGCGATGGGTAAACAAAAAGGCCATTATTTCGGGCTGTAATGTCTGGAAGCTCCCCGTTTTCAACATACTTACCAATTGCGTTACGCAGAGCCTGAACCGATTGCTCGTAGAGTTCGTCCAGTTTATCCAGCGCCTGAGACGGGGTCAGGCCGGCGCCCTTATTATTCATGTCTGTC
Organism: Citrobacter sp. TBCP-5362; assembly: GCF_005406305.1. Classification (NCBI taxonomy): domain Bacteria; kingdom Pseudomonadati; phylum Pseudomonadota; class Gammaproteobacteria; order Enterobacterales; family Enterobacteriaceae; genus Citrobacter; species Citrobacter sp. TBCP-5362. The sequence goes on from NZ_CP040234.1 coordinate 1,777,870, forward strand.
TCCTTGTTCCACAGGTGTACTGCTCTCCCGATAGTATGTCACAGGAATGTGAAACAAAAGTCAGACGTTGCGTAAGAACAGACGGAGGCCAGACGGCCCCCGTACAGGGATTAGACGTGTGGTTTATTTTTCATCAACAGCGCCGTAGCGGCAGAGATCAGGCAGCCTGCCAGCAGGTAAATGGCAACGCTGTGCCAGTTCCCATCGGAGAAGGTGACCAGTGCGGCGGCGATAAAGGGAGTGAACCCGCCGCCCACGACGCTGGCGACCTGATAACCGACTCCGGCACCGCTGTATCGATAACCTGCACCGAACATGCCGGTAAACATCGGCTGCTGTACGCAGACCACCATATCATGAGCAATATTGGCCAGCATGATGGAGAAGAACACAATCCAGAAGATTGACTGGGCTTCAAGCGCCATAAAAAACGGGAATGCGCTGAGCGTACCGATTAAGGCACCTGTAATATAGACGCGCCGACGACCGAAGCGGTCCGCAAGCCAGGCAAAGCAGGGAATCGTCAGGCAGCTTAGTCCCCCCACCAGCAGACCGATATTCAGAAAAAGCTCACGCGGAAGGCCCAGATTTTGGGTGGAGTAGTTCAGGGCGAACGCGGTGACGATATACATCGTCAGCAGCTCGCACAGGCGCAGGCCGATGATTTTCAGAAATGCGCCAGGGTGGCGGCTCAACGCCTCCATAACCGGCAAGCGTTTTTTCGCCGGTGGTGTTTCCTGTTTTTGCTGTTCAAATTCGGCGGACTCTTCCATGCCATTGCGCACCCATAAGGCACCAAGCACCAGAATAATGCTGAACAAGAATGGGATGCGCCAGCCCCAACTCAGAAACTGTTCATCGGTCGTCAGCGTGCTGATCAGCGAGACCAGACCGGTCGAGAGCAGCAGCCCTACGCCATAACCCACCTGAACGCCGCTGCTGTAAAACGCTTTTTTGTTCTCCGGCGCGCTTTCAACCGACAGCAATGCCGCGCCACCCCATTCGCCACCGACGGCAAAACCCTGAACAGCCCGTAATATCACCAGTAGTACCGGCGCCCACCAGCCTATAGTGGCGAAAGAAGGGAGGATGCCAATCAGTGCGGTAGCGATACCCATCATCCATACGGTCAGCATCAGCATACGCTTACGGCCCAGACGATCGCCGAAGTGGCCGAAGATCACACCCCCCAGCGGGCGAAACAGAAAGCCAACGCCGAAGGTGGCAAACGCCGCGAGTGTACCCATCGCCGGGCTGATTTGCGGGAAGAATTCACGATTAAACACCAGGGCAGCGGTGATGCCATAGAGCAGAAAATCGTACCAGTCGACGACTGCGCCAGCGAAGCTTCCTAATGCGGCGCGGCGCGCGCGATTAAGCGAAGGCGTCTCATCCTGGGGACGCGTGGAGGTGAGGGTGGAATCCATAGTTATCCTGTCTGTGCTGTTTTTTTAGTTATTAGTATGGAGAAATGATGACTCATATTGCTGCCGACATATTAACGGCTTTTATGAGACTACCGCGACAGACGGAAAGAGAAAATGATTTTATCCGTCACGCGGGGGCAAGATGAAAAATAGTACGGAGCCCGGTTGAAATCGCCTTGTATCTCAGGGTTGTTAACGTTAATTGTTATGATATAACATATCCAATTAATGGTTCGATCATGGAAGAGGTTAAGTATTGTGCAATTCGTCGCATCCAGTGATAACCCGGCGAGTGCTCTGAGCGTCAATATTGCGTCGCTACAGCGACCCGGAGGCGGAGAACTGCTTTGTGCAATTCGCTTTGAGGTTGAGGAAGGGAAATGCCTGGCCGTTATTGGGCCTAACGGCAGCGGTAAAACGTCTTTACTGAGGGCGATAAGTCAGGAACTCCCCCTTCAGAAGGGCGATATTCAGCTACTGGGCCGGTCTGTTTCGGCGCTGTCGCGGCAGCAGCGGGCAAAGCAGATCGCCGTTCTGGCGCAAAATGATACGCCCGATCTGAGGCTGGCTCTTGAGGATTATGTGGCGCTGGGGCGTATCCCGCACGCCGGGGATGCACCACGCGACAGGCATGATGCCATCGTGACGAAGGCCATTAAAGAGACGGGATTACTGGCGTTGCGAAAGCGGTCGCTGTCCGCGCTTTCTGGCGGAGAAAGGCAGCGGGCGGCGCTGGCGCGGGTGTTAGCTCAGATGCCGAGCCTGGTGCTGCTTGATGAGCCAACCAACCATCTGGATCCCTCCGGTCGGGTGGAACTGCTTTCGTTGGTGAAAAACAAGGGGATAACGGTGGTGGCGGTATTGCACGATCTGTCGCTGATTGAATCTTTTGCTGACCGCGTTCTTCTTCTGTCACAGGGAAGAATGGTGCTCTGCGACACACCGGAGCGTGTGCTGGTGTCTGAAAACCTTTATCCCGTTTTTGGGTTGACCTGCTTTACCGTACCACACCCTGATACGGGGAAAGCGCTACGTATTTTTGAAGTTCCTGGCTATGCATAATAACTATCTGAGGATTGTGATGAAAAAATTGCTTGCAGGCATGGTTGCTATTTTGTCGGTATCGGCAGTAGAGGCTGCGGATTTTCCTGTCACCATAGAAAGTTGTGGAACCCCCGTGACGTTCACGGAACCGCCAAAGCGAGCGATTATTAATGACCTTAATATGTCTGAAATGGCGTTCGCTCTGAATTTACAGGATCGTATCGTCGGTCTGACCGGTATCAGCGGGTGGTACAAAATGACGCCGGAATTTAAAAAAGCAATGGGGTCGATCCCTGAACTGGCACCGAAATATCCCTCTCTGGAAACATTGCTGGCGGTTAATCCAGATTTCTTTTTCGCAGGCTGGAATTATGGCATGAAAGTAGGGGGTGAAGTGACGCCTTCTTCACTCAATAAATATGGCATCAAGACTTTTGTTCTGAGCGAAAGTTGCGTCTTTACTGCCGCACATAAGCGTAAAGCCAGTATGGATCTACTTTATAATGACGTACTGACGCTGGGGAAGATTTTTGGTAAGCAAGATGAAGCTCGGGCGCTGGTTAATCGCTGGAAAAAGACGCTGGAGGCGCTGCCCAAACCGCCGAAAGGAACCCGACCATTAAGCGTGTTTGTTTATGATTCAGGAGAGGATAAACCTTTTACCAGCGGGAAATACGCGATGCCTGACGCCATTATTGAAGCGGCTGGTGGTAAAAATGCGATGGAGGCGCTGGATATCAGTTGGGGCACAACTTCCTGGGAAAGTGTGGCTGCCACTGAGCCGGACTTTATCATTCTGCTGGATTATCAAACGGGAAGTGGGGCTGATGAGCTTCGTCACTTCCTGGAAAATCACCCGTTGATGAAACTCACGCCAGCGGTGAAACACCAACGTTATCTGAAGCTGCAATATGCTGAACTGACGTCAGGCCCTGCGAATGTCAAAGCAGTAGAAAAACTGGCTCGGGCCATGTATCAGACGGCTGCACAATGAGTTTCACTTCGTACCGTTACTACTGGGCGATGTGGAGCGCGGTGGTGGTACTGGCAGGATTAATGTTACTCAGTATTGCCAAAGGCGCTGTTTCGTTATCGCTGTTGCAGGTGTTGGGGGCGATAGGGATTGCAGATGTGCCGGTATCGGATATGGTCAGCAGAATTGTGATTGATTTACGCGTGCCGAGGACGCTCCTCTCTGTACTTACAGGGGCAGGGCTGGCGATAGTGGGCGCGTTGTTGCAGACCACCACACGTAATGATCTTGCCGATCCGTTTTTATTCGGGTTGTCATCGGGCGCATCGGCGGGCGCGGTGCTGGTCATTACCCGATTCGGCAATCAGCTTGGCACGCTGACGCTCCCCGTATCGGCATTTGTTGGTGGGATCTGCTCCGCTATGGCGGTGATGTTACTGTTCCACTTCAAAAAGCAACGCGGGGCTGAGCAGTTAATTATCAGTGGGCTTGCTATCTCCTTTCTGTTTGGCGCGTTGACCAGCTATTTCATTTTTTCTGGCGATCAACGTGCCGCCAGTTCCGTGCTGTTCTGGTCACTGGGCGGCCTGGGATTAGCCAGTTGGGGCAATCTGCCTTTCGCCTTACTGAGCCTGATATTACTGAGCGCTTTTATTCTGCTGCGATGGCGTGCGCTGGATGGCATGCTGGCCGGTGAGCAGACGGCGTTATCGCTGGGGATTAACGTCAGCCGCCTGCGGATGGAAATTTTCTTGTGCTGCGCGCTGGCGACCTCTTTCTTAGTGGCACTGACGGGAGTGATCGGCTTTGTTGGGCTGATGGTGCCACATCTGTGTCGGTACTTTTCTGGCGTTAAGCATCTGCTTTTACTGCCTCTTTGTGGTGTCTGGGGGGCTGTGCTGTTGTGCGGCGGCGATATTGTCAGCCGAACGTTGCTGACCTCGCAGGAACTGCCTGTCGGCATTATTACGGCGGGTATTGGCGGTTTGTTTATTATTGTATTGCTCGCCAGAACGTCGTCAATATGACGGCCAGAAACGGTAAGCGGCTGGAACGTATACCTGATTGTGGTTGTTCGGAGTACAGAAAAGCAAAAAGCCCGCTAAAAAGCGGGCTTCTCTAAATTTGGCTCCTCTGACTGGACTCGAACCAGTGACATACGGATTAACAGTCCGCCGTTCTACCGACTGAACTACAGAGGAATCGTGTGAACGGGGCGCATATTAACGACGCTCACGATCATTGTCAAAGGGTGAAATGCGATTGCGCGTTCGTTTGCTGACAAAATCAACAAAGCGATGATCTTTCATTCGGCCGCTATTTTGCGCCATTCTGGTGCAAACGTACCTCTTATGGGGCAGATCGGAAACTGTTGTTAACGTTAAAAACGTTGTCTTGTAATCACATTCTCTTATTTGACAGCAGGTTAGCATAAAAATCAGCGTCGGCCAGAAACTGGCAAGCCTTTTGCAAAATCCTCCATAACATGACAGCCAGTATCATGACTGGTATTCCTGACAGGAGGCAAAATGAACTTCAGACGACTGAAATACTTTGTGAAAATCGTCGACATCGGTAGCCTGACGCAGGCCGCGGAAGTATTACACATTGCGCAACCCGCACTCAGCCAGCAGGTCGCTACGCTGGAAGGGGAACTGGATCAGCAATTGTTGATTCGGACAAAGCGCGGCGTGACGCCGACTGAAGCAGGAAAAATCCTGTATACCCATGCGCGAACGATTTTGCGTCAGTGTGAACAGGCACAGCTGGCGGTTAATAACGTCGGGCAAACGCTGAGGGGGCAGGTGTCTATTGGTCTGGCGCCGGGAACGGCTGCCTCGTCGGTGACGATGCCGCTGCTACAGGCCGTGCGGGCGGAATTGCCAGAGGTGTTGGTCTACCTGCATGAAAACAGCGGGGTGGTGCTGAATGATAAATTACTCAGCGGCCAACTTGATATGGCGGTTCTTTATGAACGTTCTCCGGTGGCCGGTATTACCAGCCAGCCGCTGCTGAAAGAAGATCTTTTTCTGGTGGGAACCCGGGATTGCCCTGGGCCGAGCGTGGATTTAACGGCGGTTGCGGAGATGAACCTTTTCCTTCCTCGCGACTATAGCGCCGTTCGTTCGCGCGTGGATGAAGCCTTTTCCTTACGCCGATTGACCGCAAAAGTGATTGGCGAAATCGAATCCATCGCGACATTAACAGCGGCTATCGCCAGTGGGATGGGGGTGACGGTGTTACCGGAGTCGGCAGCCCGATCGTTAAGCGGCGCGGCAAATGGCTGGATGGCGCGTATCACCACGCCGTCGATGAGTTTACCGCTGTCGCTGAATATGTCGGCGAGGGGGAGTCTGACGCCGCAGGCACAGGCAGTGAAAGAGATCCTGATGTCGCTGGTGAGCCGCCCTATGCTGGAAAACCGTGAGCTTCTGCTGGTGAGCTAAGCGTTATTCCATCGCGGTATAAGATGCAGGTTTTTATTATTTGTTATGCCGGGCTTCAGACTTTAACAATAGCGTCATGTCTGATGTCTTCGGAGCGAAGCGTGAATTTCCAGCAACTTAAAATCATCCGCGAGGCGGCCCGTCAGGATTACAACCTGACTGAAGTCGCCAATATGCTTTATACCTCTCAGTCGGGAGTGAGTCGGCATATTCGCGAGCTTGAAGATGAGCTCGGTATTGAAATTTTTATCCGGCGCGGCAAGCGCCTGCTCGGGATGACAGAACCGGGTAAGGCGCTGCTGGTCATCGCCGAGCGCATCCTGAATGAGGCCAGCAATGTTCGCAGACTGGCCGACCTGTTCACCAATGATACATCTGGCGTACTGACCATTGCCACGACGCACACCCAGGCGCGATATAGTTTACCGGAAGTGATCAAAGCCTTTCGCGAGATTTTCCCGGAAGTCCGACTGGAGCTTATTCAGGGCACGCCGCAGGAGATAGAGGGGCTGTTGCAAAACGGTGGCGCGGATATCGGCATTGCCAGTGAGCGTCTGAGTAATGATCCGTTGCTGGTGGCCTTTCCCTGGTTTCGCTGGCACCACAGTTTATTAGTACCTCGCGATCATCCCCTGGTGCAGACCTCGCCACTGACGCTGGAAGCGATCGCGCACTGGCCGCTAATCACTTATCGTCAGGGCATTACAGGGCGCTCCCGTATTGATGAAGCCTTCTCCCGCAAAGGGTTGTTGCCGGATATTGTCCTGAGCGCTCAGGATTCTGATGTGATCAAAACGTACGTTGCTCTGGGGCTGGGGATTGGATTGGTCGCCGAGCAATCCAGCGGCGAGCAGGAAGAGGGGGCGCTGACGCGTCTTGATACCCGACATTTATTTGATGCCAATACCGTCTGGCTGGGGCTGAAGCGCGGACAGTTACAGCGCAACTACGTCTGGCGGTTTATTGAGTTGTGTAATGCGGGGCTGTCTGTCGAAGATATTAAGCGGCAGGTGATGGAGTCGGATGAGGCGGTCATTGATTATCAGATATAAAGCAAAAAGCCCGCTAAAAAGCGGGCTTCTTTAAATTTGGCTCCTCTGACTGGACTCGAACCAGTGACATACGGATTAACAGTCCGCCGTTCTACCGACTGAACTACAGAGGAATCGTGTGAACGAGGCGAATAATACTGACCGCTCTGTAACGTGTCAACAGTAAAATTCGCACGTCATTTCAATTGGTTAATTAATCTTCAAAACCACGATTTAATGGACGTGTGATGTCGGTATATTGTCCTCTTCTGGGTTATCACGCAGTCGCAGTAAGGGGTCCTGGCGATAAAACTGACAAAAACGTTGCCACAATGCCGGGAAACGCGGGGCGAACAGTTCCGGGGCGCTGAAGAAGTATTCTGACAGAACCGCAAAGCATTCAGCAGGGTCGGTTGCTGCGTAAGCATCAATGCTGGATGCGGTTTCACCCACAAGATCAATTTCATCCTGAATATTGTTCATGGCCGCGTGGAGATCGTGCTCCCAACTGGCCACTTCGCGCAGAGGAATCAACGGGATGCCGCTGGCCCGGTCGCCATTGCGCATATCAAGTTTATGCGCCACTTCATGGATAATCAGATTGAAGCCGGACGCATCAAAGGAGTCCTGGATATCAAGCCAGTTCAGAATTATTGGGCCTTGCTGCCAGCTTTGCCCGGACTGGACAACGCGCTGGTTATGCACCAGACCAATATCATCTTCCCATTCATCATCCACAACAAAAGGCACAGGGTAGATCAGCACTTCATGGAAGCCATCGAGCCATTCGATGCCCAGCTCCAGCACCGGGAGACAAAAAAGCAGCGCAATACGCGCGCTTTTCAACGCATCCAGTTCAAATCCCTGAAGAGCGACCAACCTTTTTTGCTGTAAAAAACGCTCGGCCAGCGCAATTAATCTGGCTTGCTCTTGCGCAGTCAGGTTGACCAGAAGGGGAATTGCCAGGGCGTCATCCCACGGCAAGGCCGCATTCTGGTCTGTTTCGTGTACTTTCCAGGGCCACTTAATCATCGTTTTGCTCGCAAACTCGTCACTTGAACAAAATTGCAGGAACAGGGTCTGTTAAAATGCCAAATTACCTGGCATCATGGCAACCACCAGAACGGAGAGATGCCGGAGCGGCTGAACGGACCGGTCTCGAAAACCGGAGTAGGGGCAACTCTACCGGGGGTTCAAATCCCCCTCTCTCCGCCACTATTCAAGCACTTAGTTCACTCCCTTTCAACGACCCCCGTCACACTTGGTATAGTGTTGGTATATTCACCGGGTATGCTTCTCGCCATCATCCTCCTCCGATTTTTCCAGAACAGGACGATTCAGCGTCGGGGAACACTTGCGCTTTGCGATCGGCAACAAACCTCTGGCTTTCCGTTTTATGACCGGAGAATAACGGCTTCTCTTTGCCGGGTTCGCCGCGAATTTAACCGGTTATCTTATTTGGCAATATTGGTGAAGCACTGACAGGCAGTACAGAGAGAAATTGTAGAAGTTTTAAGATAGCAATATGCCATTGAGTGGATTTTTCTATTTTTCAGGTGAGGATTAATAGGTGTAATCCTGTTAAACGGCCTCAATCAAGATATGAAAAAATGTATATTTGACTCCGAAATAGCATTCTTTGACGCCGACAGCATCAACGAGTTTTTATCGAGTTCGTTTTTGATACCTTAAATATAGCAGCTTCCGGTCAGTCGAAGTTTCTATTAACAGTCGCACAAGTAAGAATCGCATATCGCTTCTGATTTTTGTGTGAACTCACTGTTTGCTCATTGATACTTAATTCACTCTGACAAGGAAATGGCAATGAAAAAGGTTCTTCTCTCTGCTGCAATCGCGACTGCATTTTTTGGCATGGCTGCGGCAAATGCTGCTGATACTAATGTCGGCGGCGGTCAGGTTAATTTCTTCGGTAAAGTTACCGACGTATCTTGTACTGTTTCCGTAAACGGCCAGGGCAGCGATGCTAATGTTTATCTGTCTCCGGTAACGTTAACGGAAGTTAAAGCTGCGACTGCGGATACCTATCTGAAACCAAAATCTTTCACCATCGATGTTTCTAACTGCCAGGCGACGAATGGTGATCCACAGGATGACGTGAGCAAACTGGGTGTGAACTGGACCGGCGGCAACCTGCTGGCGGGCGCTTCCGACAAACAACAGGGCTACCTGGCCAATACGGAAGCGGCTGGCGCGAAGAATATCCAGCTGGTTCTGTCTACCGATAATGCCACCGCGCTGACCAAGAAAATCATCCCGGGAGACACCGCTCAACCGAAAGCGACTGGCGACGCGACTGCCGTTCAGGATGGCGCGCGTTTCACTTACTATGTTGGTTATGCCACCAGCACGCCTGACAGCGTGACAACCGGTGTGGTCAATAGCTATGCGACTTACGAAATTACCTACCAGTAATATCGGCTGAGAGATAAAACCGCCTCGCGCCGGGGCGGTATAAAACAATAATAAAGCGGCCGCTGCTGCCGCTTATTTTTTATTCAGAGGTCAGCATGAAGCTTATTGCCCTTTTTTTCTGTTTCATTTTTAGTTTTGCGGCTAATGCTAATAACATTATTGTTAATGGCACCCGCTTTATTTATCCAGGAAATGAAAAAGAAATAACGGTGCAGCTCTCTAATACCGCAGATCGTCCGGCACTGGCACAAGCCTGGCTGGATAACGGTAATGCCGATGCAACGCCGGATACGATTACTACGCCATTTATTATTACACCACCTATTTCCCGCGTTGACGCTAAAAGCGGTCAGACTTTGCGTATTAAGCTCGGCAGCAATGCAGGACTCGCTAAAGATAAAGAGACATTATGGTGGCTGAACCTTCTGGAAATTCCGCCGGTAGAGGCTAACCAGAAAAATGAAGGGCAGAATATTCTGCAACTGGCGATTCGTTCTCGCTTTAAGTTTATCTATCGTCCGAATGGATTAGGCAACCGTGATGCGGCAGCGGAAAAGTTGGTGCTTTCCGCCAACGGTAGCAGTCTGTCCGTCAACAATCCCACGCCTTTTTATATCACCGTAAGCCGTATCTCTCGTGACGGCGGCAAAGCGCTGAACAGCAAAACGGTGATGTTTGCCCCACAGTCCAGTCAGACCATCGCACTTTCCTCGACAGTGAACAAAGGCGAGACCCTGACTGTTAACAACATTAATGACTATGGCGCAGATGTCGCAGTGAAAGTTGCCGTTAAATAAGGGAAACGATCATGAAGCAGAGGTCAATCCGCCCGGAAAGATTAAGTACGGCAATTGCGATTGCACTGTACTGCTTTCCGCCATTTTCAAGCGGCCAGGAAAACCCAGGAACGGTTTATCAGTTTAACGATGGCTTTATTGTCGGCAGTCGCGAAAAGGTCGATCTGTCGCGCTTTTCCACGAGCGCTATCTCCGAGGGCGTTTACTCACTTGATGTGTATACCAATGGTGAGTGGAAAGGCCGCTACGACCTGAATATCACCCGTGGAAAAGACGGCAAAATGGGCGTCTGCTACACCAAAGCGATGCTGATGCAATACGGTATCTCGCCAGAAAAATTTAACCCACAGCTTAGCGCGAAAGAGGGCTATTGCGGACGACTGCAAGAGTGGCGTAACGAAGAAAATGTCAGCGACAACCTGATCCAGTCCTCTCTGAGGCTGGACATTTCCGTACCGCAAATCTACGAAGATCAGCGCTTTAAGAATTTTGTCAGCCCGGAGTTCTGGGATAAAGGCGTTGCGGCGCTGAATTTAGGCTGGATGGCTAACGCCTGGAACAGCCACACGTCATCGGCCAACGGGTCAGATAACAGCAGCGCCTATCTTGGCGTTAACGCGGGTCTTTCCTGGGACGGCTGGCTGCTCAAACACATTGGTAACCTGAACTGGCAACAACAGCAGGGGAAGGCGCACTGGAACAGCAACCAGACCTACCTGCAACGTCCGATTCCGCAAATTAACTCGATTGTCAGCGGTGGGCAGATTTTTACCAACGGTGAGTTTTTCGACACCATCGGCCTGCGAGGGGTAAATCTGGCGACCGATGACAATATGTTCCCGGACGGTATGCGTTCCTACGCCCCGGAAATTCGCGGCGTGGCGCAAAGTAACGCGCTGGTGACGGTACGTCAGGGCAACAATATTATCTATCAGACCACCGTACCGCCGGGGCCGTTTACGTTACAGGATGTTTACCCTTCCGGCTATGGCAGCGACCTTGAGGTTTCAGTAAAAGAAGCCGATGGCTCGGTACAGGTGTTCAGCGTGCCTTATGCCTCGGTAGCGCAATTACTGCGTCCGGGGATGACCCGCTATGCGCTCTCTGCCGGTAAGGTTGATGATAGTTCGCTGCGCAATAAGCCGATGCTCTACCAGGCGACCTGGCAACAGGGCTTAAATAACCTGTTCACCGGCTATGCTGGCGTGACCGGTTTTGATGACTATCAGGCATTCCTGCTGGGGACCGGGATGAACACCGGCGTCGGCGCCTTGTCATTCGATGTCACCCATTCGCGGTTAAAGAGCGATACCCTTGACGAGCATGGTCAGAGCTACCGCGCCACCTTTAACCGTATGTTCACCGAAACGCAGACCAGTATTGTCCTGGCGGCGTATCGGTACTCCACCAAAGGCTACTACAACCTGAACGATGCGCTGTACGCCGTCGATCAGGAAAAGAACCACAACAGCAACTACACCGTGTGGCGACAGAAAAACAGCATGACCTTTACCGTAAACCAGAACCTGCCGGACGGCTGGGGCGGTTTCTACTTAAGCGGTCGGGTTTCGGATTACTGGAACCGTTCAGGCACGGAGAAGCAGTATCAGCTCAGCTATAACAATATGTTCGGTCGCCTCTCATGGTCGGTCAGCGCTCAGCGCGTCTATACGCCGGACAGCTCCGGTCATCGTCGCGACGATCGCGTTTCGCTCAACTTTAGCTACCCGCTGTGGTTCGGCGAGAATCGCACCGCGAATCTGACGTCAAATACCTCGTTCAACAACTCGCACTTCGCCAGCTCGCAGATTGGCGTCAACGGCTCGCTGGACAGTGAAAACAACCTCAACTACGGCGTATCGACCACCACCGCGACTGGAGGCCAGCACGATGTGGCGCTGAACGGCAGCTATCGTACCCCGTGGACTACGCTGAATGGCAGTTATAGCCAGGGCGAAGGGTATCGTCAGAGCGGTCTGGGCGCCAGCGGGACGCTGATTGCCCATCAGCACGGCGTGGTGTTCTCGCCGGAAAGCGGCACCACGATGGCGCTGATCGAAGCGAAAGATGCCGCAGGCGCCATGTTGCCAGGTTCGCCGGGGACCCGCATTGACAGCAACGGCTACGCCATTCTGCCGTATCTGCGGCCTTACCGGATTAACGCCGTTGAAATTGACCCGAAAGGCAGTAATGACGATATCGCTTTCGATCGTACCGTGGCGCAGGTTGTGCCGTGGGAGGGGAGCGTAGTTAAAGTTGCTTTCAATACCACGGTGCAAAACAACATCACGGTGCAGGCGCGCCAGGCGAATGGCCTGCCGTTGCCGTTCGCCGCCACGATCTTTGACCCGAGCGGAAAAGAGATCGGTGTTGTGGGGCAGGGCAGTATGATGTTTATCAGCGACGCCAGCGCGTCAAAGGCCACGGTTAAGTGGAATGGCGGGCAATGTACGGTGGATCTGAGTCAGGCAAAAACAAAGGAAACGCTATGTCGCTGAGTAAAAGACTGACGCTTTTTATTGGATTAATGGCGCTGGGGACAACGTCGGCATGGGCTTTCTGCTCGCGCCTTTCACAGCCGACGGTGACATTAGACATGGCCATCGGGCGAGTGGTTGTTCCGCCGGATCTGCCGGTGGGCTCAGTGATTGTGTCCCGTGACTGGACAATGTCGGCGTCGGGTGGAGCAAGCTATAGCTGTTCAGCCGGTACTAACCGTTTTGCGGCGAAAATTGTCGTGCCCGGAGCCACCGACCTGGGGAATAAAATTTATTCGACAAACGTAGACGGCATCGGCTTGCGTTTTAGTCGCGGTGGCGCAACGGTCAATATTGTCTACCCGGATGTCTACTCCTCCTATGCCAACAGGCAGACCAGTTATTCACTGGAAGGCTCCCGTTTTACGCTGGAAGTGATTAAAACTGCGAGCGTGACCGGCAGTGGCACCCTGGCGGCGGGGAAATATACCTCTTATGACTGGGAAAACGGCAGTAACCCGATCCTTGAAACGTTCCTCAGCGCCAATGCCATCACCGTCGTCTCGCCCTCCTGTACCGTGTTAAGCGGTAAGAATATGAACGTTGATATCGGTACGATTAAGCGCAGCGATCTGAATGGCGTTGGCACCACGGCGGGAGGTAAAGATTTTAATATCCAGTTGCAGTGCAGCGGCGGCGTAAGTGAATCCGGTTTCGCCAATATCCATACGACATTTTCCGGCAACCTGGCGACAAGCACCACTGCCGCTCAGGGCGTGCTCATCAACGAAAAAAGCGGAAACGCTGCGGCGAAAGGGATTGGCGTCCAGGTACTGAAAGATGGCACCCCGCTGGAATTTAGCAAGAAATATAATATCGGCACCTTGCAGACCCAGGAAACCCGTTACATTACATTGCCTTATCGTGCACGCTTCTATCAATACGCATCGACCACAAGTACCGGTGAGGTGGAGTCGCACATGATCTTTAACCTGACGTACGATTAATTCGGGAGGTGGGTATGCGTGATTCAGCACAGTATAAAAATATCAGACGACTCACTCAGTTGACCCTGATAAGCGGAATGCTTGTCGCCTCTTCAGCGTGGGGATTTGAAACCAATTACGATCGCGGACGGGTGGACTTCGCAGGGCGAGTAACGGATATCTCCTGTAGCGTGGCACTCAACGGGGGCAACAATGCGGGCAGCGGTAGCGTCTGGCTGGCTCCGGTAAGCCTCGCGGAAGTACATGCCCGTGGCGCGGGCGCATTTATGAAACCGCAATCCTTCACCCTGGAATTGTCGAACTGTCAGTTACGTCATGATGGTGGCGCTGCGAATAACGATGAGATCAGTACGGTAAGTGTGCGCTGGATTGATGGATTCACGGTCAATACCGTCGGCAACGAAAATGCCGGTTATCTGGCGAATACACGAGCGGATGGGGCCAGCCATATTTTTTTGGCGCTGTCGACCAACGACAATAATACGCTGGATAAAAGCAACAAAATTGTTCCGGCTGACCCGCAGCAAAACCGGGTGCCTTTGGTGGAAAAAGCGGTAAGCGGCGGTGTGTTTACTTATTACATCGGTTACGTTACGCCAGCGCCGGAGAAAGCGACCAGTGGCCCGTTGACCAGTTGGGCAACCTGGGAGTTAGTGTATAACTGATTTCTTGCGTGTGAAGGTTGATTTTGATGCCGGAGTCTTCCGGCATTTTTTTCGCTTTTTTAAACCGTAATCTCTTCTTTGACCAGTTGTTCAATACTGACTTCTTTCCAGTAATGCCCCTGAATGGCAAACCACTCCATACCCTGCAACCATTTCTTATGCGCTTCGCTTTCGACGCCTTCAATAATCACATTATGTTGGTTACGGGAAAGGAAAGTGACCAGCGCATCCATCAATGGCCGACCAGACTCTTTCTGCATTAAATGCCAGAAGAAGTTTCTGTCGATTTTGACATAATCAAAATGATAGCCGCGAATCGCGTTAATTCCCGCGTAGCCAGCGCCAAAGTCATCGAGCCAGAGTGGGGTGCTGTGGGAATCACACCAGGCGGCGAGAGAGTTATTCAACAGTTCGTTAGAGTTTTCCGTGATTTCAAAGTGAACGCAGCCCAGTGCTTTGACTTTCGCTTTCACTTCTGGCCGTAGCAGGACGCTGAGTATATGGTCGTCAACGTTAATCGTGGCAGAAACATTGTTTTTTATAAACCACGCTTTATGTTTTTCTATTAACGCCAGTTGTTCCATAAAGATACTTTCCCGTAAGTCCGCATTGGCATAACGAAATAACTCTTCTGGAGAAACAGGGATATGGTCAAAGCGGCTCAGGCACTCAACGGCGACAAGCGCCCCGAGAGGTGAAAACATTTTTTGGAAGACATATCGAACGGATATATCGCTACGTGACAAATTATGATTGAAAAACATAAGTGCGTCCATTATATCTCGTCAGAAATCAGGTCAACGGTGGGAGGAGGTGGTATTAATATAAGTGATATTTTTGTCGGTGAAAATGATTGACAGGGGGCTGGTTAACAATTAATTATCGGTTTTTGATTGGTCATCTGCACATTTAATATGTTTAGCATCGAAACATATTGACGATTCTTTTGTTCATCACTTGCGAGTTATTCATGCCTAACTTTCTCATAATACTCGCTCTGTGAGTGTGGGCTGTTTTATAGTCAATATTGAGAAGCTCTGCTATTTGTTTATTGTTATGGCTGGCAATCATTAGCGCCAGCACCTGCTGCTCCCTGGTAGTGAGTTTTCGCCGGGTGTATAAGCGCTGATATTCGCGGGCCGTTAAAGGATGTTTCAAGATGGCCGAGAGATCGGAGCAAGACGCGTTTTCCGTCAGAATCAGTACATTTTCAAGATCGAGAAGTTCACGGCATAAGCTGGCGAGGTCGCTTTTTACAATCAGAACGAGCAGCGTGCAGTGCGTGAGATACATTCGTAATCTATTGAGCAAGGCAACCGTCCGGGCCGCAGAGATATCCTTATGAATGACATTGATAATAATCGTACCCGACTGAGGGGCACAGGTTCTCCCGGCGATCTCCTGATAGCCCAGCGTGGTAATATTTATCTCATTGTCCACCATGTAATGCAGGATTGATTGCCCAATGAGATTATCATCCGTGTAAAATAATAAATTACTCAATGTTTTCTCGGTCTGTTAAACTAAAAAAATCTTATTTTTAATTTTATTGTCAATAATTAATTTGACGATAACATTCTCTATGTAATGTTTATAATCGTCACTTTTATGCTGAAACATACAAGAGATGCGGAAATCTGCTTCTTCATACGATTTTTCGCTATGGAGTTCTGTTACGCTGATGATTTTTAAGTTAGTCATTACGCTGCCATATTCACCAAAGCTCATCTCAACGTTTTCTAACACATTATCTTTACGCATAAATTTAAGTTGAGATTGGGTGGATATGAAAGAACACCCGCCGTCAGAGACATCATTTAACGTATGTTTAAAAGTAACGCCATTTTTATAACGACCAGAACAACAGAATTGATAACTCTCTCTTGTCTTAAGTCGGGGGGACGATCGCCGTTGCAGTATGTTTATGCTCTCAGGAATGGCAAAGCGGAAAATATTATCCGGGCTATTGTGCTCAGTATTTATCTGCGCGGTGGCAAACTCAATCCTGCCAAGTTTACTGTGGATCTGAAAACAGACATCGCCGTTTTCAGATAACGAAGGCTGAAAAGAGGGAGGGAGATCGATATAAAAAGATGAACTGTCAACTTTTCGTAAATCTGATTGCCAGCTCAGATCGTTAAAACTAAAATCCAGTTTAGACTTAACCCTGAATTCTTCTCTCAGGATAGCAATAATTTCATATCTGGATTTTTTCGAAACTCCTTCTGACATACCATCTCTCTAAAATACAATGTCCTTTCAGATTATTATCCCATGTTGCGATCGCCTGTTTATTAAAAATAAAAGGATGCGGCCTATTGTTGAATTTTCAAAAATAGTTCAATGCTATTGATTGCGTATTGACATTCGGTGAATTTGCCCGGCATGTGCCGGGCAAGGAGGGCGGTTTAGAACAGAACTGAGTAGTTCAGACCAAAGGTGCGGCCGCGGCCTTTGTAATCATACAGGGACGCGGGGCCGTAACCTGGGCTGTAGTACAGCGGCGCGCGCTGCCCCCAGACGGTGGTGTAGTCACGGTCGAAGAGGTTCTCAACGCTGAAGCTGAGTTTACCCACCGGAAGCTGATAGCTGCCGAGTAAATCGACGGTGGTATAGCCATCAATGCTGTAGCCTTCTGCATCGCTCACATCGAAGGAGGTGGTGCTCTGTACGCGCAGGCTCCACGGGTCCGGCGCCCAGCCAATGTAGGCTGTCGCTTTCGATGGGCTTGCCACCTTCACGTCATATTTCTGCCAGCTACCGTTCACTTTCGACTCGGTTTTCAGCACGTTGAAGTTCGCACCGGTACTCCAGTCGGTATCTGGAATCAGGTAGTCCACCGCGCCTTCCACGCCGTAAATGCGGCGTTTGTCGTCCACCACGCTGATGGTCAGATCTTTATTCGCCACCACGCTCTTATCGGAAATCGAGTAGTAGGCCGCGATTTGGGTGCGCAGGTTGTCGCCGGTAAAGCGCCAGCCCAGCTCATAAGAATCGACCTTCACGCCTTCCAGCTTGCTGTCGCCAACGTTCACGCTGTTGGTCAGGGGAAGGTGACCGTTCACCGCTGCGCCATAGGTGCCGCGACCGTAGTATTTACCCGGGTCCGGTAGCTCCACGCCCTGGGAGAAGTTGAGCCATGCCTGCTGGCGTTCGGTGATGTGCATCAGCAGACCGGCGTTGAACAGGAAGTTGTCGTAATCGACCGAGCCGCCTGGAATGGCGTCGGCGGATGTCGCCTTCCCGGCGGCAATCTGCTGTTGCTGCGCGTATCCGATGAAATCATCAATCTTGTTCTCAGTGTACTGATAGCGTACGCCGCCGCTGAGGGTAAAGATATCATTGATGTCATAGCTCGATTGCAGGAAGGCCGCCAGGTTGGTGATGTCATACGACGGATAGCGCCCGGTGGTGTAAATCTTCTGGTTGTTCAGCCCCCCGGAAGCGCTTGCCTGGGCCAGATCGAAGAACATCTGGTTGGAGGTAAAGCGCTCGTGGTCGGCATCCAGCCCGTAGGTGATTTGCCAGCCGTCCAGCGGTTTGCTGTTCAGAGTCAGTTTCATGCCGTACTGGTCGGTGTCCTGCTGTGACGAGGAGAAAGCCGTCGCCTGTTTGTTCGCATTTACGGTCGGGAACGGGTAGAACAGCAGTGACTCATCGCGGTAGTAAACCTGGCCGACCAGCTCCTGACCAAAGAAATCGCTGTTGGAGTACTGTAGGCTGATCAGATGACGCTCGGTGCCGGGAATACGGTCGGAATTCAGCCCCTTACTGACGTATGGCGTGCTGGCCCCGCTAATGGCGGAGAAATCTTTCCCAAGATTCAGCCCGTAATCGTCGTCGCCCTGGCTTTTATAGTACTGCGTGATCAGCTGAAGCTGCTGGGTTTCATCGATGTTCAGCGTACCGGTGCCCATGATGTCCAGGCGATCGGAATACTGTAGGCCGGTCTGGGTGTTATCGAGCAGGGTGGCATCGCCGTTACCGTCAAACCAGCCGCCAAACTTCTGGTACGCCACTGAAACACGCCCGGAGATATGGTCATTGCCGCCGGAGATGGCGCTGGCAATGCGTTCATCGTGATCTTTACTGCTGTTAAAGCCGCTTTTGGTGCCAGCCTCAAACTCCATCTGGGTTTCCGGCTGGCCTTTTTTGGTCACGATGTTGATCAGACCACCGGTACTGCCGCCGCCGTACAGGGCCGTCGCGCCGGAGATCACTTCAATATGGTCGATATTGAAAGGATCGATAGAATCCAGCTGTCGGCTGTCGGTGCGTGAAGAGTTGAGACGCACGCCGTCAACCAACACGACCAGCGGGCGGCCACGCACGTTCATACCGTAGTTGGTGCGGCTCTGGCTACTGACGTCAAGGCCAGGGATCAGCTGAGCCAGCGCGTCTTTCAGCTCTTTGCCGCCCTGAATCTGCTGTTCCAGTTCGGCGTTTTCGATAACCCAGGTGGTTTGCGCCATCTCCGCTACGGTGCGATTGCTGCGGTTGGCAGACACCACGAGCGTTTCATCATCGGTTTGTTGAGCGACTGCTGGCGCCATCATGGCGAGAAGCAGCGGGTTGAGAGCCCAAAGCGTATACTTTTTGCTTATCATCATTATTCCTTCACACGGGCGGAAAAAATCAGCCCAAAGATGCTGTGTAGCGAGTTAAAGAAGCAGCCTCCGGCTGCGGTTTTTCCCGGCTGCCGCTGCGCCATTGAATCAGGGCGGGCGGCATACTGAGATCGAATAAATCACGCCCCAGCGCGCGATTAAGAATACGGGCGGAACGCCAGGCCATCAGGCTGAGCTGTGGTTCGGCGATGCCGTGGGTTTGCATACTGGCGTTGACCGCGAAGATGTTGTTCTCTTTCGGGCCGTTCCACTCCAGGGTGAAGTCGTCGCGTACTTTGAAATTGCACTCATCGCGCATGGCGATTCGCGACATCAGCGGTGAAAGTATCTGCGGCAGCGCGGGACGGTAGCCGGTGGCGAAAATCACCACGTCGCTTTCCAGAGTGTCATAGCCGTTATCCAGATGATGCTCCAGCAGCAGTTGCCAGCTCTGGCCGCGACTTTCCAGCCCGCTGACCGAGCGGCTTGGCAGCAGACGGGCGTTACGCGGTTGCCTCAGTACCTCGAAGCGGTGATACAACTCGCGATAGATGGTCAGTAGCGAGTCGGCCGTGATGCCGTCGGAGGTCATTTTCTGCTCGTCGAGCATCTTCTGGCGCGCGCTTTCATTCAGACCGACGAAGCCTGAAACGTACTCAGGCGTGAAGTATTCGTTGGCGAACGCCGCCTCATCCAGCGCGTTAAAGTTATTGCGGCGCGAGACCCAACTGATCTCTGCAACGTCGCCCCATTCTCCGCGCAGCGCATTGAGGAACAGGTCGGCGCCGCTTTGCCCGCCGCCAACCACGGTGACTCGCTTGCCGCCGAGGTCTGGCTGGCGCAGGCTCATTTCACTGGCGTGGAAGCAGGTTTGCGTCGCCGTTTTTACGCAAGGCGGCAGGTGCGGTTGCTTGCCAATGCCAAGGCAGATATTGCGGGCAACGCTTTCGCCCTGGCTGGTCTGCACCACAAACCTCTGGTGTCTCTCGTCGAAATCAATACTCTCAACGGTATGATTGAAATGCAGATTGTTCATCCCTTCGGCGGCCCAGCGCAGGTAGTCGGAAAACTCATCGCGGGACACGGTACGCAGTTCGGTGGTCAGGAAGCGGTAGAATTTTTTGCGCTTCACCAGATAGTTAACAAAGCTGTACGGGCTTGTGGGAGCCACAGCGCTAACCAGATCTTTCAGGAACATGGTCTGCATATGGCAGTCCGGCACCAGCATGCCGGGATGCCAGGCAAAATGCGGGCGGCCGTCAAAGAAGCGGCTGCTTAAACCTTCGGCCTGATGAGACAGCGCCGCGATGCTCAGGTTGAACGGGCCGATGCCTACGCCAATAAAATCTACAGTGTTTGTCATGATTCAGTCCCTGGTTGCCAGCCACAGCGGGTTTTGCAGATCCTCAAGGTAATTCGGCAACATGCGGCTGCCGCCGTCCTGGTCGGGCCAGGTCAGTTTTACCGGGTTCAGCACTACGCGAATGATTTGTGGCTTGAAGAGTGAGAAAAGCGCAAAGCGCGCTGACATTTGTGGATGTTCCTGCATGTAATCACTCAACACTGCTGCCAGCAGTTGATAAAAACGCCTCTCCGGTACGCCAAGGCGAGCCATCAGCGGCGAAACAAAGCGCAGAACCGTCACGAAGTGGCCGGTCTGCAAATCATGAATTAAGTAGTCGGCGCTCAGGCGAGCGGTGACGTCCCGCACCTCCTGAGGCAGGGAGTCCATCTCCGGGAACGCATCTTTCACCAGCCGCATATCGCCCTGGAAGTCTTTCAACAGCACGCGCTGCGGTACGCCCTCTTTCATGGCGAGCGTTATATTTTGTCCGTGGGCGATAAGCGCAACGCCGTAGCGGCAAAGCAGGTGATACAGCGGAACCACTACCACCCGGAACAGCTGCGTGAGCCAGGTTTCAGCGTCCAGCCCGGAGCGGTCGATATATGCGCCTATCAGCGGCTGGTTGTTTTCATCGCACTCCATCAGTGTCGCCATCAGAATCGGAGTTTCGTCCGGCTTCAGCCAGCGACACGGATTCTCACGCCAGATAACGCCGAGCATCTCCTGGTAGCGGTAGGGGGCCTGGGCAAGCGCGGCATAGCCTTCATGGGACACATAGCCTGCCGCCGGTTCACCGAGGATCACCGCGCCGCTTTGCTTAAGCGTGGCGTCGGTCGCAAAAACCTGTTGCAGCCAGCGTGAGGCCAGCGGCCCGGCGGCGATGTATTTGCCCGGAATCCCCCGATAGCAGGAGGTGTTGTAGATGGTCAGCGGCAGCTTGATATCCAGCCCGCCCTGGCGACTGGCGTTGGTCAGGGTGCGCAGCGACTGCTGGGCGAGCCACAAGTCGCCAAACTCGCCGAGAGAAACCATCCTGCCTTCGGCAAGATCGGCGATGAAGTCGAGGGCGATTTTTTGCTGCCACTGCCACGGATGTACCGGCAGTGGCAGCCAGTCGTTATCCAGCCCATTTTCCTGCCAGACCTGATTGAAGCGGGCAAACTCCTGCGGGTCCATCGCGGCCGTCAACAACTGCTGAATATCCAGCTCGCTGTCGCAGCGCCAGACCATATGCTCACGTTTTACCGCCAGCCAGTGCAGTCTGAAGGTGTTGGCGTACTCTGGCGCATATCGCTCCAGCGCCTCTTTGCCCCAGCCTCGGCGGCCTTTATTAAAAGCGAATTTAGGATGGCCGCTTAGCAGGCATTGCAGGCGGTCGGCATCAAGATCAATCAGGTCACTGGCGCTCAGCCCGCGCCGTGCCTTCAGCAGTTGCAGGTCGCCCAGCAGCGTGGCATACAAATCCTGCATATGCTCAGCAACGGTGGCATCGCTCATCGACAGCACCGGCTTTAGTTGCATCAGTAGCGTTTGCGCCAGAACGGGTTCGTCCGCGCAGCGCAGCGTTTGAGCATCAATCCACAGCCAGCCCCAGATGCCGCGTTCAGCGCTGAAGCACCATTGTGCACCCGGCAGGTTAATGCAGTAGCGGCCATCGCCCTGAGATTCCGCGTGGAAAACCTGCTCATACTCCAGCTCGGCCAGCATTTTTGCCACCAGCTGGCGGTTAACAAAATCCCAATCCTTGTGATTCATTACAGACCGACCTCCGTGAAGAAGTTATGGCGATCCGCCATCACCATGCGCGAGCGCTTGTGCGGGAAGTCGAACTCTTTAATTGTCTGGTATCCCGCAGGCTCAAGGTGGCGGAACAGGCGCTGGTTATCGGCGCGTGGCTCAAGTACGGTGCGCTGCGTGCGGGGCTCATCCAGCAGCAGGTAATGCGTCAGCCCGCGCAGCCAGCTTTGCACGTAGTGGGCTCCGCGCCATTGCTGTTCACCAACCAGCAGATGCAGGCCACGGTCAAAGGGTTGCCATGAATAGTGGCGGCCAATGCGGTCTTCCGCCGCCCAGTAGATTTCGAAATAGCTAAACGGCCGATCGTCGAAGCAGCCGATCAGCGGGAACGCATGTTTACCGGTGAGCTGGCGCTCCAGATAGGCGGTCTGTACCTCCAGCGAGCCGCTTTGCTCCCAGAAATATTCAACGCGCGGATCGTTCATCCAGCGGGTGAAACGTTCTGCATCAAGAACGGGATCGGCAACGCGGAAACTCAGCGTCTTGCGAACGCGTGGATCGTAACGGCGATAAACCTCGCCCTGCGGACGGGGCGGGCGCAGCGGGAAATAAATCTCACGCTCTGCATCAAAAACCATTTCGCCGGAGGCCCGGTTTGCCGGAGAACTCAGCCATAGCGGTAACTGCCAGAAGGCGGTGCGATGGATGATGTCGCTTTTTACCTGCCCGAAAAGCGTCAGCGCCTGTGGCTCCTCGCGCCATTCGGCCCAGGGGAGAACCACAGCTGAAAGTTGCGGTGCGGCGATAAATATCTGATCCAGCGCGTCGCGCAGCCACCCTGTCGGCAGAGGCCCCGGCCAGCGCAGCACCGCGCTATTGTCCAGCCCCCAGCTAAGATTCAGAGGCTTGTCGAGATTTTCACAGCGCAGTCCATATCCGCTGTGAACGATGTTTGCCTTAGACATTTAGCCCTCCTGAGCCAGCAGTGGGTTGGCGAAATCGAAGTAGATCACCGAGGGATCGACGATGGTGTTCTCGTTGTGGTCGTTCAGATAACAGAAAAAGTTACCTTTTACGTTCCAGTACGGATTTTCCAGCACGTAGTTGAGACAGGTTTTATGAGTCACCTGATCACGCACTTCAGCCAGCAACGTTCGTACGCGAGCCATCAGATTCGCTTCACTGTCCAGCCCGGCAGCGCCCAGCGCGGCGGTCACGGCAAAAGTGGAGTTAACCAGCAGGTAATAAGGGAAGTAGCGCAGCAACTGCTCACGGGTAAAGACGTTTTCCGCCTGCGCCTCGCCAATGGTGTCGAGCCAGCCTGCCGCGTGAGGCATAAACGCGCTGCCCTGGCAGTCACGGTAGATAAGCCCGACCGGCAGATCCCCAAGCATCTGAACCAGAATATTTTGCTGATGCGCCAGCAGCACCAGGCCGTAATCCGCTTCAGCCGTAAACAGCGGCTTCAGCACCTGCTGACAGTAAGCATCGACCCATGCGTGGGCGGCCTGTTGCGCAGTGATGCCGAGGCGATCGCTCAGGCGTTTTACCGCCGCAACCAGCAGCGAATCACCGCCATCCGGCGCGGCCTGAGTCAGGGAGACCAGTACGTTAGTCTGGCTTTGCGGCTGATCCACCAGCAGGTTTTCACGCAGGGCAAACAGGCTTTCCTGCATGATGTTGCCGTGGAGATCGCGCAGCCCGGCCCAACCGTCTTCCTGCATCACCCGGAAAGTCGGGAAGCGGGCCTGTAGCGTCTGCCAGTCGTCGGTTTGCGCCAGGCGCGCCAGGCGCATTCCACGCTTCACTTCTTTCACTGACAGGGTACGGACGGAGTTGGTCAGGCGCACGCTCAGGGAGAATTTGATCATGTCGCGGCTGGTGGCGCAGTAGAGCGAGCGGGAAGAGGTGGTCGGTAGCCACGGCGCGCCGGCCTCGCCTAAATCTTTAATCAGCCCTTTAGCGACAAGCTCCTGGCACCATTCCTGCTGCAACAGATACTCCCCCTGCCACGGGTGCAGCGGGAATAGCCATTGATTGTCGCTTAATTCATTGAGTAACTGCGGCGCAATCTCTGCGGCAAATCGCGTCAACCGTTGTTGCAGGTTGAGATGCAGGCTTTCACCGGCGATCTGCGTTTTGTTCACCGCAAACCACCGCAGCGGGAAGTGGGGCGCGAAGTCCGGCAGGTAGCGTTCGGCCTCCTGCTGGTTAAACGGTTCATGAGACTTAGGCGCCGGGTGGAAGGCGTGCCCGACCAGCAGAGCCTGCTCCGCCTCGCCAAAGTTCAACGCTTTTTCACGCAGGGCTGCCCAGTCATGGCGGGCATCAATCGCCTGCTGCGTATGGGCGTGGCTTTCCATCACGCGCTGGTGGAAGGTTTCGCAACTGGTCGCGGGCAGCAAGAGTTGGTGCTGGAGCTTATCAACAATAAGCCGGGAGAGGGTGGCGAAATCGACGGGGTGACTGCCGGAGGCCGTGACCAGACGCGCCGGAAATTCAAAGCGGTGATGCTGGGTTGGGGAAAAATAAGCCACTCTGAAATGGAGCGCCTGCTGTTCGCCCAGCGGGATGATCAATTCGGTTGGCTGGTATTCCGTCAGCCGCCAGTCTTTGGTTTCACGAACCAGGGAATTCAGGAAGCACTGCGCAGCCACATCCAGGGCTGACGTTTTAGTTGGCAAAGTCATAATCAAACAGATCCCACTCGTTATGATAATGCGAATTTTGCCGATAAGGTTTCTCATTATCAATAACAATTGTTAGAATCGGTAAAATTAATTTTACAAATAAACACAATTAATACATGGAATTGCAACATCGTGACGTCTCTTGAGAGCGCGGAAACGCCGCAAAAACCATTGTCCTGCTGGCCGCTTGCGTTCAGTGCGGGGTTACTCGGTGTCGGGCAAAACGGCCTGCTGGTCGCGATCCCTGTACTGGTGATTCAGACAAACCTGAGCCTGTCGATTTGGGCGGCTTTGCTGATGCTTGGCTCAATGCTGTTCCTGCCGTCTTCCCCGTGGTGGGGAAAGCAAATTGCCCGTGTGGGCAGTAAGCCTGTGGTGCTGTGGGCATTAGGGGGATACGGCGCAAGCTTTACTCTGCTTGGGCTGGGAAGCATGCTGATGGCGACCGGCGCCGTAACAACAGCGGTGGGGCTGGGAATATTAATCATCGCGCGGATCGCCTACGGGCTTACCGTGTCGGCGATGGTGCCAGCCTGTCAGGTCTGGGCATTGCAGAGAGCGGGGGAAAGGAATCGTATGGTCGCTCTGGCAACCATTAGCTCCGGCTTGAGCTGCGGCAGACTATTCGGGCCGTTGTGCGCGGCGGCGATGCTGGCGATTCACCCTCTGGCGCCGATGGGGCTGCTGATGGCAGCGCCACTGCTGGCGCTGGTGATGCTGCTGCGGTTGCCTGGCACGCCACCGCAGCCCGCAGCGGAGCGCAAGAGCGCCAGCCTGAGGCTGGATTGCCTGCCTTATCTGCTTTGCGCGCTGTTATTAGCCGCGGCGGTGAGCATGATGCAGCTTGGTCTTTCGCCCGCCCTTACTCGCCAGTTCGCCACGGATACCGCCGCCATTAGCCACCAGGTGGCGTGGTTGTTGGGGCTGGCCGCAGTTGCTGCGCTTATCGCACAGTTCGGGGTGCTCCGCCCGCAGCGCCTGACGCCGATGGCGCTGCTCTTGAGTGCCGGAGCGCTGATGATTTGTGGCCTGGCGATAATGCTCGCCGAACAGCTATGGTTGTTTTACCTCGGCTGTGCGGTGCTGTCGTTTGGGGCTGCTCTGGCAACACCCGCTTATCAGCTTTTACTGAATGATAAGCTGACAGACGGCGCAGGCGCGGGCTGGATCGCGACCAGCCACACGCTTGGCTATGGGCTTTGCGCATTGCTGGTGCCGCTGGTGTCGAAAACCGGCGCCGCAGCGGCGCTGATTGTGGCGGCTTTTTTCGTCGCTGTGTTATTTACCGTGGTGTCTGGCTTTATCTGGCGCAGCCGCTACCGTTCACGTCATTCCGCGATTTAAGCGTAAGGAAAAGTTATGGCTGGAGTTCAGGGCTACCGCCTGTTCAACGTTCAACTGGCGCGTAAGACGGAGGTTTCCCCTTCGCTGCTGAGCCTGGTTTTCAGTGGGCAGGAGGTGGCGCAGATGAAATGCGACTCGCCGGATCAGCGCATTAAGATGTTGTTTCCGTCTGAAGACGGTACGCCGCCGTCGTTGCCTGCCGAAGGGCACTGGTATCAGCTTGTACTGGGGATGCCAAAAGAGAAGCGCCCGGTTATCCGCACTTATACGCTGCGACATGTCGATCCTGCCCGCCAGGAGGTCACCGTGGAATTTATCAATCATGGTACAGAGGGACCGGCTTCGGCATGGGCGATTAACGCCAGACCCGGCGACGCCATTCAGATGGTGGCGCCTGACGCGGCGTATGCTGAAGACAGCGGTGGCTATGAATGGACGCCTCCCCAGGGACTGCGGAATGCGTTAATCATTGCTGATGAGACGGCGCTCCCCGCCGCGCGCGGTATCCTTGAGATGCTGGCGAGACAGACCAATCCGCCACAGGTTCAGGCGTTCTTTGAAGTTCCTGAACAGGGCGACTGCGCGAATTTAAGCGAGTTTAAGTTCGCCGACATTTTTTGGTTGCCGCGTAACCCCGCAGCGGCGAAGCACGGTGAATGCCTGATTCAGGCCGTGAAAACGCATGCCAGAGTACCCGAAAGTCGCCATCCCGATACGGTGGATACGGTGAAAGAAGAAGCCGAAGGGGAGCTTCTCTGGGATAAGGCCACGACCAGCAGCACGGCGTTTTATGGGTGGGTGGCCGCAGAGTCCACCGTCGTCAAACTGCTGCGCCGCCATTTAATTGGCGAGCGTGGCGTCGAGCACAAAGCGATTAACTTTATGGCATATTGGTCTAAAGGGCGCGCGTGATAATAAAAAGCCCGCATCATGAAATTATTCCATTATGCGGGCTTAGTGCAATATCTAATGAATATTAGAACTGGTAAACCAGACCGACGGCTACGATATCATCGGTTGCGATACCGTTGTCTGCGTAGAAGCTATCGTCTTCATCCAGCAGGTTGATTTTATAATCAACATAGGTGGACATATTTTTGTTGAAGTAATAGGTCATACCTACATCAACATATTTCACCAGATCTTTATCGGTGTAACGCCAGTTGCCGTGTCTTACTTCCTGACCACCTAAGTCTTTGCCTTTAGATTGCAGGTAGGCAATAGACGGGCGCAGACCGAAATCAAACTGATACTGTGCAACAACTTCAAAGTTCTGCGTTTTGTTGGCGATACCGCCATTAAGTTCGCTGTCGCCATTGCCATAGTAAGTCATATTACGGGTTTCAGCGTACATGGCGGCGAGATAAACATTGTAGGCGTCGTATTTAGCACCAACGGTCCAGGCTTCAGCTTTATCGCCACCAGCATAGTTATTACGCTGGTTCATGCCGTCACCGTAACCACGAGCAACCTGAGCATCGGTACGATCGGAATTGGCGTATGCCGCACCCAGGCTTAAACCGAAGTCGAAGTCGTAGGAGGTGGACATACCGAAGCCGTCGCCGTTTTCTTTGGCCAGCTTGCGACCTGCGCTATTGCCGGAACCTTCCTGACCAAAACCGGTGCCTTCATTATTACCCTGATACTGGAGCGCAAAGTTCAGACCATCAACCAGACCAAAGAAGCCGTTATTACGGTAGGTTGCTACGCCGTTAGTACGGCCTAACATATAAACGTCAGTCTGAGTGTAAGTATCGCCGCCGAATTCTGGCAGCATATCGGTCCAGGCTTCTACGTCGTAAACCACGCCGTAGTTACGACCGTAATCGAAAGTACCGTTTTGACCAAAACCTAAACCGGCGAAGCCGAGACGAGTCCAGGAGTCACCTTTATCACCTTCAGTACCGTTGGCCTGAATGTTGTATTCCCACTGACCGTAACCGGTTAACTGCTCGGCAATTTGCGTTTCGCCTTTAAAACCCAGACGGGCATAGGACATGTCGCCGTCGCTGCCTGCATCGTCAGAGAAATAACGCAGGCCATCAACTTTACCGTACAGGTCCAGTTTATTGCCGTCTTTATTATACACTTCAGCCGCATTTGCAGCGCCTGCAATTAATAGAGCAGGGACAAACATCGCCAGAACTTTTCTTTTCATTATGTATTCCCTATAATAATAATTGATATGAATAAGTGATCGAATCCTGAAGATCACTGTTGAATACTATTCCAGGAAGTTCATTCTTTTTTAAATATTACATGTAACAAATGTATTTAAAATATTTCTAATTGTTTCTTTGGATGTGATTATAAATAATTTAATATGTATTTATTGCTTTATATTTAACTGTGTTATGTTTTTCTTTTAATAAATTATGATTTGCGTTTTTGGAATTTATTTTGTGAATGTTTTATCGTAATTAGCGCTATTTTAACGTCGTTCGGATTTTCTTTTTATTCCATTTATTGCCTTCATCAACCTGTCTGATACCTCCTCCCGTAATCATTGAGCGTGAAGACAAGGCGGAATATTGCTAATGTTGCTTTCTGATTCAGAGGAGGCAGCGTGGATTTACACTACTGGCAATCGCAGTTCGAAGCGTGGTTGGGCAAAAATCACCACGAGCAGGATAGCGCCCATGACATTTTTCATTTTCGTCGCGTCTGGGGAACGGCACAAAAGCTGTCGACGGATGAGGATGTTGACTGGCTTGTTGTGCTGACCGCGTGTTATTTCCACGATATCGTCAGCCTGCCGAAAAATCATCCCGATCGCCATCGTTCATCCGTGCTGGCCGCTGACGCGGCTCGTCGCATATTAATGAACGATTTCCCTGCGTATCCTGAAGAGAAATTAGCGGCAGTCAGTCATGCGATTGAGGCGCACAGTTTTAGCGCCCACATTGCGCCAATGACCAGCGAGGCGAAGATTGTGCAGGATGCCGACCGGCTTGAAGCACTGGGCGCAATCGGTCTGGCGCGCGTGTTTGCCGTTTCCGGCGGGCTGGGCGTTTCGCTATTTGATGCTGAAGATCCCTTCGCGCAACGTCGCCCGCTTAACGATAAGCAATTCGCCCTCGACCATTTTCAGACAAAACTTCTGACCTTGCCGCAAACCATGCAAACCGCGCGGGGAAAGCTGCTGGCAGAGCATAACGCCGACTTCCTGGTGACCTGGATGGCGAAGCTAAGCGCGGAGCTAAGAGGGGAGTACGACACGTTGGATCAGACGGTAATTCAGGCTTTTAGCCGCGATAAGTAGCGACCATACCCAAAACGTAAACGCGTTCATTTTGTGTTAACCTGTCGAATATCAATTTCGCCGGTTAAATGTATGCAGGAAAATCTTTCAGTAACAGGTTTCCAGGATCTGATGACAGACAATGCCGGGGCTGCCGTACAGGCGCTGCTGGGCAAACTGCTGGAAATCTATGATGTGAAAACGCTGGTGGCGCATCTGAATGGCGTTGGGGAGAACCACTGGAGCCCGGCTATTTTTAAACGCGTCGTGGCGAACGCAACGGCGTGGCATCGTCTGAGCGAGAGCGAATATACGCACCTCAGGACATTGTTGCCAACGCCTCCGGCACACCATCCGCATTATGCCTTTCGTTTTGTCGATCTCTTCGCCGGGATCGGCGGAATTCGCCGTGGCTTTGAAGCGATAGGCGGGCAGTGCGTGTTTACCAGCGAATGGAATAAACACGCGGTACGCACCTATAAAGCCAATTATTACTGCGATCCGCAACGGCATCATTTCAATGAAGATATTCGCGATATTACGCTGAGCCACCGCGACGGCGTGAGCGATAGCGAAGCGGCGGAGCATATTCGCCAGCACATACCGGAGCACGATGTTCTACTGGCCGGTTTTCCCTGCCAGCCATTCTCTCTGGCAGGCGTATCAAAGAAAAACGCGATGGGACGGGCGCATGGTTTCGCCTGTGATACGCAGGGGACGCTCTTTTTCGATGTCGTGCGGGTTATTGACGCCCGACGCCCGGCGATTTTTGTGCTCGAAAACGTCAAAAACCTGAAAAGCCACGACCAGGGAAAAACGTTTCGCATCATTATGCAAACGCTTGACGAACTGGGGTATGACGTCGCCGATGCTGCGGATAACGGGCCGGACGACCCGAAAATTATTGATGGCCGCCATTTTTTACCCCAGCATCGGGAGAGGATTGTGCTGGTGGGGTTCCGCCGCGATCTTAATCTGAAAACCGATTTTACGCTGCGGGATATTGCCACACGCTATCCGCAGCAGCGCATCACGCTGGCGGAACTGCTTGAACCGGCGGTTGAAGCGAAATATGTGCTGACGCCGGTATTGTGGAAGTATTTGTACCGCTACGCGAAAAAGCATCAGGCTCGGGGTAACGGTTTTGGCTATGGGATGGTCTATCCTGCGAATCCCGGCAGCGTAACGCGCACATTGTCGGCGCGTTACTATAAAGATGGCGCGGAGATACTGATTGACCGTGGCTGGGATATGGCCGCAGGAGAGGCGAATTTCGACGATCCGGTGAATCAGCAGCACCGTCCACGCCGGTTAACGCCCAGAGAGTGCGCGCGGTTAATGGGATTTGAATCGCCGCAGGGATATCAGTTCCGCATTCCCGTTTCAGACACCCAGGCCTACCGTCAGTTTGGTAACTCCGTCGTGGTTCCGGCATTTGCCGCAGTAGCAAAACTGCTGGAGTCGAGAATTAAACAGGCCGTTACATTGCGCCAGAAAGAGAGCCAGCATGGCGGACGTACACGATAAGGCGACGCGCAGCAAGAATATGCGGGCGATAGCCACGCGCGATACGGCGATAGAAAAACGCCTTGCCGGTCTGTTGCAGGAGCAGGGGATGGCGTTTCATGTGCAGGACGCCACGTTGCCCGGACGCCCG
The DNA here is from genome assembly GCF_005406305.1 of Citrobacter sp. TBCP-5362. Taxonomy (NCBI): domain Bacteria; kingdom Pseudomonadati; phylum Pseudomonadota; class Gammaproteobacteria; order Enterobacterales; family Enterobacteriaceae; genus Citrobacter; species Citrobacter sp. TBCP-5362. Next base: position 1,808,792 of record NZ_CP040234.1, read on the forward strand.
GATTTTGTCGTGGATGAGTATCGCTGCGTTATCTTCACGCACGGCTGTTTCTGGCATCATCACGACTGCCACCTGTTCAAAGTTCCCGCCACGCGTACCGAGTTCTGGCTGAACAAAATCGGTAAAAATGTGGAGCGCGATCGGCGAGACATGCTGAGGCTTCGCGAGCTTGGCTGGCGTGTGCTGATTGTCTGGGAGTGTGCTTTGCGTGGCCGGTTGAAACTCAGCGACGCCGCACTGGCGGAACGGCTTGAAGAGTGGATCTGCGGCGGTGGCCCCACCGCGCAGATCGACACGCAGGGTATTCATTTACTGGAGTGATTTTTCCGATTCGCTCGCTGCGGTCGCGGGTCTGGCGGGAAACAAATATTTCCCCAGCGTCACCAGGACGACAGCGAAAACAATTACCCCTAATGCCAGCCACTCGACGGAAGAAAGGCTTTCTCCCCCCAGACCTGTTCCCAGCAACACCGCCACTACCGGGTTGACGTAGGCGTAACTGGTTGCCAGCGCCGGGCTGACATTACGGATCAAATACATATAGGCGTTAATGGCGATAATGGAACCGAATAGCGCCAGATAACCTACCGCCATGAAGCCGGAGAGCGTCGGCATCGTCGTCAGCTTTTCCCCGGCGATAAAGGAAGCGAACATCAGCACAACACCGGCAGCCAGCATTTCAATCGCTCCGGCCATCATGCCTGTCGGCAACGCGATGCGGGCGCCGAACACGGAGCCGAATGCCCAGCTCATCGAGCCAATCAGGATCAACAGCGCGCCCCAGGGGTTGCCGCTCAAATTTCCGCCGCTATTGAGCATGATGATCCCCGCCAGGCCGATGGCGATGCCTGCCCACTCCAGTTTTCGCGTTTTAATGCCAAAGAAATGGCTGAAGCATAGCGTGAAGAGTGGGACCGTCGCGACCACCACGGCGGCGATGCCGGACGGTACATCCTGATGTTCCGCTACGGTAACCAGACCGTTCCCCACCGCCAGCAGCAGAATGCCAATCAGCGCGGCATTGAGTAATTGACGCAAAGGGGGCAGTTTATGCCCACGAAGAAGTAAGAATGTTGTTAACAAAATCCCCGCAGACAGAAAACGGACGCCCGCCATCATCAGCGGCGGCCAACTCCCAACGCCAATACGAATAACGAAGTACGTGGAACCCCAAATGATATACAGCGCGAAGAGCGCGCTAAAAAGTGGTAGTAACTGCCTGAAACGCATAATCCCTCACGGCGGAAATAAAAAGGTGCAACATAGTAAACGTCAAAACTATCGCGCTGGCGAGCGTTATAATTGCACTCTTTTGTTAAATTTTTGTTGACGATTGCTACCCGTTTCGGCATTACGTTTTTTACTTCATACTTACCTCTTCAAAAGAAAAATATTGAGGGATTTATTTTGGCAGGAAGTAGTTTGCTGACGTTGCTCGATGACATCGCCACGCTGTTGGATGATATCTCGATGATGGGAAAACTGGCCGCGAAAAAAACGGCAGGCGTATTGGGTGATGACCTGTCGCTAAACGCGCAACAGGTGACGGGCGTGCGGGCGAACCGCGAACTGCCGGTCGTCTGGAGCGTGGCGAAAGGGTCGTTGATCAACAAGGTCATCCTGGTGCCTCTGGCGCTGCTGATCAGCGCTTTTATCCCGTGGGCGATTACACCGTTGTTGATGATTGGGGGCGCTTTTCTCTGTTTTGAAGGCGTAGAGAAAGTTTTACACACGCTTGAGGCCCGAAAGCACAAAGAGAGCCCGGAGGCGCGTCAGCAGCGTCTGGCCGCGATCGCCGCACAAGATCCTCTCACGTTTGAGAAGGAGAAAGTGAAAGGGGCTGTACGCACCGACTTTATCCTTTCTGCGGAGATCGTCGCGATTACGCTGGGAATTGTCGCGGATGCGCCGTTGCTCAATCAGGTTCTGGTGTTGTCCGGTATCGCGCTGGTGGTGACGATTGGCGTTTATGGTCTGGTGGGACTCATCGTAAAACTGGACGATATGGGGTACTGGCTGGCGGAAAAACGCAGCGTACTGGCTCAGGCGGTGGGCAAAGGGCTACTGGTTACAGCGCCCTGGCTTATGAAGGCGCTGTCCATTGTTGGCACACTCGCGATGTTCCTGGTGGGGGGCGGGATCGTGGTGCACGGCATCGCGCCATTACACCACGCGATCGAACATTTTGCTCAGCAGCAGAATGGTCTTATTGCGCTCACGCTTCCCATGTTGATTAATCTGGTGCTCGGTTTCATCATCGGCAGCGTGGTGGTAGGGCTGGTAAAAACTGTTGCCAACGTTCGCGGTGGTTCGCACTAATTTATGCCTCGCCGGATTATGCAAAAAAGCCCATCGTCGTCTAAGGTGAAAAAGTTTCACTGGATACAGGAGGCAGGTATGGTCTTTTTTGTCAGTGAGGAAGTTATCGCAAAAGAAGGTGGTCCACGCATGATCGTAACCGGTTATTCCAGCGGCATGGTGGAGTGCCGTTGGTATGACGGTTTTGGCGTCAAACGGGAAGCATTCCACGAGAATGAACTTATGCCCGGTGATGGCAGGCGGTTGCGGGAAGATGTCTGATAAAGGAACGCCCGGTTAATGCCGGGCGTTTTGTTACCCCAGAAAATAGCCGTTGAGTCGCGACACATAGTTCAGGAATAAAAGTAGGGAGCCGTCAGGTGCCGCATGAAACAACGCCAGGAAACTGGAGCTGGCTGAGAACGTTAGCACGACGCTTTGGGCCAGGCCATGTCGTAAATATCTGTTTTCTGGTTGTGATGATTTGTTCAACATTGCTGACCTGGCGTGAAGTGGTCGTGCTGGAGTCGGCATACCGGGCCAGTCAACGTAACCATCTGGAAAACGTCGCTAATGTGCTGGACAGACAGCTGCAATTCAGCGTGGATAAACTCTTGTTTCTGCGCAACGGTATGTACGAAGCGCTGGTCACGCCGCTCGATTTTGCCGACCTGCACGATGCGGTGGCGCAATTTGCGCAACTGCGCGGCAAAAGTTTCTGGCAACTGGAGCTAGACAGACGGCGAACGTTACCGCTTAACGGCGTCTCTGACGCGTTTGTTAACCGTACAACACTTCTCACGCGGGATAACGATGCGCTGGCAAACGAGTTAAGCGCCGCGCTGGAACTGGGGTATTTGTTACGGCTGGCGCATTCTTCTACCATGCTGGCGCAGCGGACAATGTATGTTTCGCGTTCAGGCTTTTATGTCTCAACTGAACCCACAACCAATGGCGGCGATATTATGTCCCGCTATTACCAGTATGTGATCCAACCCTGGTTCAGCGGGCAATCCCAACGACAAAATTCAGCGCGCGGCGTGCGCTGGTTTAGCTCGCCGGTGCCGGGCGGCGAAGTGCAACAAAAAGTCACCGTGAGCCTGTCGCTGGATAACGAAAGACACTGGTATGGCGTGCTGGCAATGGATATTCCGGTGTCATCCATGAAGCGTTTCCTGGAGGATGCGGTCGAAAAAGATTCTGAAGGGGAGTACCAGCTCTACGACTATCAGCTCAGGCTACTGGCGACCTCAACGCCGGAAAAGCGTCAGGTTAATACCTTTGATGACCTTGAACTGGCGTTGCTCGCGAATGACATCGAACATGATACGCATGGCGGTATCCGTATGGGCAGCCGCTATATCAGTTGGGAAAGGCTGGATCATTTCGATGGCGTGCTTTTGCGTGTTCATACCCTGAGAGAAGGCGTGCAGGGGGCTTTTGGCAGTATCAGTATTGCGCTTGGTCTCCTGTGGGCGCTTTTCACGATGATGTTGCTCATCTCATGGGTTGTTATCCGCAAGATGGTCAGCAATATGTTTGTGCTGCAAAGTTCCCTGCAATGGCAGGCCTGGCACGATCCTTTGACGCGGCTGTATAACCGTGGCGCATTGTTTGAGAGGGCGCGCGTACTGATACAGCGCTGCCACGAGCAGCGACAGCCGTTTTCCGTTATTCAGATCGATTTGGATCACTTTAAGAGCGTCAATGACCGTTTCGGCCATCAGGCGGGAGACCGGGTGCTCTCCCATGCCGCCGGGCTTATTAGCGGCACAATACGTTCGCATGACCTTGCCGGGCGCGTAGGCGGCGAAGAGTTCTGTATTGTCTTACCGGGGACGACGCTGGTGCAGGCAGCACAGATCGCAGAGCGGATACGCCAGCGCGTGAACGACAAAGAAATCCTGATCGCAAAAGGCACGACCCTGCGCATTAGCGCATCGCTGGGCGTAAGCGGGGCGCAGGAGAACGGAGACTACGATTTTGAACAGTTGCAGTCGCTGGCGGATCGCCGGTTGTATCTGGCAAAACAGGCCGGGCGCAATCAGGTTTGTGTCCGTGACGACCATCCCGCGCCGTCGCCTGATACACGCTGAACCATTAGCTGTATTAATCATTTCTGCGAGAAATATTTGCTTGTCATACAAAAAAATTGCAGATAAGGTAAAACGCACATCAGATTTTCTGGTGTAACGAATTTTCAAGTGCTTCTTGCATAAGCAAGTTTGATCCCGGCTCTGCGAGCCGGGATTTTTTTCACCCCAGATCAGCGATTGATTTCCGTGACGCTAAAATCATGAATATCGAGTTCAAACGCATCCGCTAATTCATGCCATGTATGATAATCGCGGCCATCCACACTGACTTTCTCAGGATCATCAGCGCTGCGATGAATTTCGCTCTCGCTGATTTCATTGATCGCCGCGAGCAGGGCGTCAACATCAACGCTGACTTCGCGCTTGGCCGTTTCGCTGTACTCTTTCGCGGTTTTCATCTTCAGTACCTCATTTAACCGTGGCATCTGTAAGTATAGACCGTTGAGAAAACCAGCAATCACGCGCGGCAGACGCTGCCAGAAAAAGGAATTTGTTCTACACTGGCACAAAGCCACAGGAGGATAATTGATGAAGGTGAATGATCGGGTAACAGTCAAAACAGACGGCGGCCCTCGTCGGCCAGGCGTGGTATTGGCGGTTGAAGAGTTTAGTGAAGGTACGATGTACCTGGTTTCGCTGGAAGACTACCCGCTCGGTATCTGGTTCTTCAATGAGTCAGGCCATCAGGATGGGATCTTTGTGGAAAAAACAGAGTAATGTGATTTTCGTCGCTTTTATCCTGACTGGTGGAATATCCACCAGTCAGGGGGCCTCATCGCATGTTAACAAAAATTCCGTTTGTCACGTTATCCGTCAGCCGCACGACATGATAGATAACCTGTTTATTATGCGTTTTTATCTTCCGTTTAATATTCCCTTTGTGGGATGACACCGTCTTTGCCTTGATATTCATTTGATCTGAAATCTGTATTGTTCCCTGTCCATCCATCCACATTCGCAACATACTGGATTCAGTACGGCTTAAAGATAACGTAGGTAAATTTACTACTCCTACAATATCCGTCTCTTTTTTCAGAATATCGCCAAGAATATCATCCAGAGAATCGGGCTTAATTGATTTTGAACTAATCAATAAGTTTTTTCTTACTAATAAGTATTCATCAAAATGCACATTAGCAATTGCCATAAAAACAATAAATAACGTGTTGGGATGCTGATTAATGATCTGCTTTATTTGCTGACTGTTAGATGGATCATGGATGAAACAGTCCTCATTAATAAACACCACAGAAGGCTGCTGTGAGTCACAAGCGATGGCGAGTTCGTCAACGGTCTCAATGTCGTTGATTTCCCTTTTTTTCACCCCTCTGCTTACCAGATACCCGGTCAAACCTAGCCGGGTGTAACTGCATAAATCCATAATAATCGTTGACATGGCATACCCTCACTCAATGCGTAACGATAATTCCCCTTACCTGAATATCTCATCACAACCCAACGGAACAATAATAGTGACCTAAGATGACGCTTTCGCTGTTTTCAGGCGAACTTACTATCCCGTAAAGTTACGTATAATTTGCCAGGAATCTTCTCAAAGTAAAGTAAATGTTATGTTATGTGAGTAAGGTAAAAACAAATAAAGCGCAGCAGATATATCCTGGTAGATGTTTTTAGATTTTAAATTTAGGAAAATCCTTAGTAAGACAGGATAAAAATTATGGGTTATTGGTTGTCGGCATTTCGCTAACGATATCAGCAAGCAAATTGAAAATTTCACCGAATAAGTGTTCACAGAAAGGGGCAATTAATGGCATGAGCGCGGCGATTAACAAAATGCCGACGGATAAGGTTAACGGGAAGCCAATAACAAATACGGATAACTGCGGAGCCATACGGTTTAATAGCCCGAGCGACAGGTTGAGGGTGAGCAGTAACGTAATGACCGGCAAGGCTAACATGAGTCCGTTGAGGAAGATCAGTCCGCCTGCCCGGGCAAGCGCCAGAAACGCATTGCTGTTGACCGGGTCGCCGCCGATAGGCAGCGTATGGAAGGTGTCTACCAGCAGCGAGATCAGCCACAGATGGCCGTTAAACGTAAGAAACAGCAGCATGGCGAGCATGTCGAGGATTCTGGCGAGTACCGGCATATTGAGGCGGCTGCCCGGGTCAACAAACGTGGCGAAAGAGAGACCCATTTGCAGACCGATGAATTCCCCCGCCGTACGCACCGCAGCAAAGGCAAACTGCATGGTAAACCCTAGCGCAATGCCGATCATGATTTGCTGCATGGCGAGCCATAAGGCTTCGGTGGAAAAAACAGGCACATTATTCGCCGGGAGTGAAGGGGCGATAATGAGAGTGATCATAAACCCCAGCCCCAGCTTTACCCGTTTGGGAACCGTACGTTCACTGAGGATCGGCGCGGTAGAGATCAGCGCCAGTACACGTAACAGCGGCCAGAAGTAGAGGTTAAGCCAGTATAACCATTGATCGCTTGTGACCTGCAACATCGCGTCTTATCCGATGATATACGGCAAGTTACTGAACAGCGTACGCACGTAATCCAGCAGCAGGTTAAGCATCCAGGGGCCCGCCACAATGATCGCCGTAAATACCGCCACAATTTTCGGGATAAATGACAGCGTCATTTCGTTGATCTGGGTGGCGGCCTGTAAAATACTGATGATAAGGCCGGTAAACAGCGCAACCAGCAGCAGAGGCGCGGCAAGCGCAAGCGCGACCTTCATTGCCTCCGTGCCTATCATCATGACCGATTCGGGTGTCATTTTGCGCCTCTAACTGTAAAAACTTTGAGCAAGAGAGCCAACGAGCAACTGCCAGCCGTCGACCAGGACAAAAAGCATAAGCTTAAACGGCAGCGCAATGGTGGCCGGCGGCACCATCATCATCCCGAGCGCCATCAACACGCTGGCGATAACCAGATCGATAATCAGGAAAGGGATGAAAATCGTAAAACCGATCTGAAAAGCGGTTTTTAACTCGCTGGTGACGTAGGCCGGGAGCAAAATTCGCATCGGCACGGCTTCCGGCCCCTGTAGCGGGCCGCTGTTTGCCAGACGCGCGAACAGGCCCAGGTCAGCCTCACGGGTCTGCCGCAGCATAAACTCCCGTAGCGGCTGAGCGCCTTTTTCCAGCGCTTCCTGCATGGAAATCTTCTCTTCGCTGAAAGGCTGCCAGGCATCCACATAAATTTTGTCGATAACCGGAGACATAATAAAAAACGTCAAGAACAGCGCCAGCCCGAGAAGCACCTGGTTTGGCGGCGCAGAGGGCGTTCCCAGCGCGTTTCGCAGCAAGCCGAAGACGATAATGATGCGGGTAAAGCTGGTCATCATCAGCAAAATGGCGGGCAGGAACGTCAGTGACGTAATAAAGACCAGTGTCTGTACCGGCAGGGACCAGCTTTGCCCGCCGCCGGGTAGCGGTTGGCTGACCAGTCCGGGTAATTGTGCGAACGCGGCAGGGCTGATAAACCACAAAGCCATCAGCGTGAGGGATAACAAACGGCGCATCAGGATCTCCCGGAACGCTTCAACAAACTCTTCATCATGGCCTGGAAATCCGCAGGGGCGGCCGGTTTTTCTTCTGCAACGACAGGCGCAGGGGGGAGGGTATGCAACACATTGACTTGCGTGGCCGTGACGCCCAGTACCAGCCGAGCGTCTTCAACATCGACAATGACCACGCGCTCACGCGGGACCAGCGAGGTGCTGGCTGACACTTTCAACCCTCGCGTACCGGCGCCTTTGGGCGCAAACCCCAGGCGTTTAATGACCCAGGCTGCGACCAGAATCAACACGATGATCCCAAACAGCGCGCCGCTCACCTGAACTAACGGCGAGCCTGATACGGCAGAGGGCTGTGAAACGGTAGCCTGGGTTTTCATGCTTAACGGCTCAGACGACGCATACGTTCAGACGGCGTGATGATATCCGTGATGCGCACGCCGTATTTATCGGCGACCACCACGACTTCACCCTGGGCAATCAGGTAGCCGTTAATCAGAATATCCAACGGCTCGCCTGCCAGTCCGTCCAGCGCGACCACTGAACCCTGCGTCAGGCGCAGCAGCTCTTTGATGGTCATGCGCGTGCGACCCAGCTCCACGGTCAGCTTGACCGGAATATCCATGATTAAATCGATATCCTGTAGGTTTCCACTGACGTCGCCGCCGCCCAACTGCTGGAAGACGGCATCGGCCGCGCTTTTGCTGGTCGTTGTTTTTTGCTCGTTTAACGCGTCAGCCCACAGATCGTCCAATGCGCCGGTATTCTCATCGGACGGATTATTCATGTCACTCATTTGGGCTGTTCCTCATTCAGCGAATTCAAAATCGGGTTGATCAAATGCTCTACGCGCAACGCATACTGACCGTTCACGGTGCCATACTGGCTGGTCAGTACAGGTACGCCGTCCACATGAGCAATAATGCGGTCGGGTTTTTCAATCGGCAGCACGTCGCCGGGTTTCAGCTTTAATATCTGGGAAAGGCGCAGCGGGATGTCCGCAAAGTTCGCCACCAGCTCCAGCTCTGAATGCTGAACCTGACGCACCAGATTGTCGCGCCAGTTCTGATCTTCATGACGCGAGTTTTCCAGCGGCGGGTTCACCAACAGCTCCCGCAGCGGCTCAATCATGCTGAAAGGCAGGCAGATGTTGAACTCGCCTGTCAGGTTGCCAATTTCGACGTGGAACGGCGTGTTCACCACAATGTCGTTCGGAGAGGTGGTGATATTGGTGAATTTCACCTGCATCTCAGAGCGAACGTACTCCACTTCCAGCGGGTTAATCGCTTTCCACGCGTCGCTGTAGCTTTCAAGCGCCAGCTTCAGCATGCGGTTGATAACGCGCTGTTCGGTATGCGTAAACTCACGACCTTCCACTTTGGTCGGAAAACGCCCGTCGCCGCCAAACAGGTTATCCACGGCGATAAACACCAGACTCGGCGAAAACACCACCAGACCCGTACCGCGCAGTGGCTTCAGATGGATCAGGTTCAGGTTGGTCGGTACGGGTAAATTACGCGCAAATTCGTGATATGGCTGAATGCGGATCGCGCCTACGGTAATATCCGGGCTGCGACGCAGCAGGTTAAACAGTCCCATACGGAATTGACGCGCGAAACGTTCGTTAATGATCTCCAGCGCCTGCAAGCGCTCGCGCACCACGCGACGCTGTGTATTGGGATCATAAGGACGAATATCATTGTCGCCCACGCCGCCAGGGGTGGGTTCGTCTTTGGCCTCGCTGTCGCCGTTGAGCAGCGCATCGATTTCAGCCTGAGAAAGAATACTATCGCCCATGTCTTTACCGCAGAATGAAAGCTGTATAAAGAACGTCGGTGACTTCCTGTTTCGGTTGTCCAGCAACGAGCGGAGTAGAGAGCGTTTCTTTGATTGCCGCGATCAGCGTCTGCTTCCCGGCTTCCGTCGAAAGCGCAGTGGCATCCTGACGCGAAAACAGCAGCAACAGACGGCTGCGCACTTCTGGCAGATATTCGCTCAGACGCGCGCGCGTCACTTCGTCCTTCAGGCGCAGCGTAATCCCGATATACAGCACGCGATCGGCATCGCCCAGATTGACGGTAAACGTATCCAGCGCGAAAAATACGGGCGCTGGCGGCGGTGGCGGGGCCGCGCTAGCGCTGGCGGTCGGGTGCTCCTGCATCCGCCAGTAGCTATAGCCGGCGGTTGCGCAGGCGGCAAGAGTAATCAACACCAGCAAAGGGATCCAAATTGAGCGTTTGCTCTTTCTGTTAATCGCGGAGTCAGTCATCAGATACGGGCTTCCTGTTTCGGTACAGCTTATTGGCTGATTATCCCGTGTCCTGTCCACGGCAAAGCGTGGAAAAGACGCGGATAATCATGCTACCTCTGGCGTTAGGCGAAGATATCCACCGCGCCATCGCCGCGAGCGGCAGCCTGGAGCGAGCCCGGCGTCGTCAGTGCGATGTCATCTTCGGCGGCAAAAGCCTCTTGTCCCTGTGCGCGGGAAGCGTGCTGCTGCTGGGATGACGACTGCTGCTGTCCGGCGAAACTTTCACTGCTGATACTGCTTTGTCCCAGCTGGATGCCGTTTTCCGCCAGTTGGGTACGCAGTACGGGTAACGCGGCTTCCAGCGCGGCGCGAACGTGGCTATGCGCTGACACCATTTGCAGTTGCGCCTGGTTATCATCCATTTTGAGGGAGATTTGAATCTGCCCCAGTTCCTCCGGGTGCAGACGCAGTTCCGCGCTCTGCTGCCCCTGGCGGGTAAACAGCGTCACATGCTGGCTTAATGACTGCTGCCACTCATGGCTGCCCAGCGGCGCGCTGAGCACCGGGGCGGCTGCGACAGGCGCGGGTTGCGTCTGCGTCGTCATACCGCCAGGCGTGGTCATGGCGCCAATGGTCGTGACCGGAGAAGGCGTGCTTTCCATGTCGGCTTTAGCGGCAGCGGCGGCGACCAGCGGCGTTACCGGCTGGTTGCTTGCTGAGTTTGCGGTGACGTCAGGCGCGGCATCGACTTTCCCTTTTTTCAGCTCGCCAGTCGTCAGCCCGGCAACCGCATCCTGCATAGCGGCGCGCGTATCGCCACGCAGCGATGCCGGGGCGGAGAGTGCGCCTTCAGCCGACGCGGTTCGCGTGGTTGGCGTCAGCGCCGGCTGGCCCGGTAACATGGCGAAGAGCGCGCTCAGATTCGCGAGGTCTTCATCGCTCAGCGCCGGTGCGTTGTCGTCCTGCCGGGCAGTCTTACTTAACGCGTTCAGGGCGTTGCTTTTCAGCGAAGGCGTCAGCGTGGACAGCAACTGCTGTGCCTCGGTCAGGTCTGCTGTGGCGTCATCCGTCAGCAGATCCTGGCGCGCCAGAAGATCGGCCAGCGCTGTCGTCTGCGGCGTATCGCCATTTTTTTGCAGCAATCCTTTTTGCAGTTTGCCGCCTGCCGCCTGGAGATCGGCAAGCGAAAGCGGGGCATCTTTACCCTGCGCGTCGCCTGCGCCCAAAGCACCGGCTAACAGCGCCAGAAAATCCTGGGCTGAATCGGCTGTTTTACCGGCCTGAAGGCCTGTCGTTACGTCTGTGTCGGTCGTGATCAGTTGGGGCAAGGTGATCATTCGGTTTTCCTCATTGCAGCACGCTGAGCAAATTCATCCATTTTTTTCTGATCCAGGCGGTTTTCAGCCAATAACGCTGCCGCACTTTGTCTGTCCTGTAAGGTCTGCCAGGCCTGAAGCCGTTGTTTCTTTTCACGCCAGCTGTTCAGCGCCACGTCCACTTTTTGTGTCCACTGCGTCAGCTGCTGGCGATGCTGCTCAATGGCCTTCTCCAGCGTCTGAATAAATTGCTGATAGTTAATCCAGCGGTTGCTGGCAATCCCCTGGCCCATATCGGCATTGAGATTGTTGCGATACTCATGCTGATAATCGATCAGCATTTTCAGTTGTTCTTCCGCCTGCTGGAATCCGCGTCGCATTTCCCCTAATAAGAGAGCGGCATCATCCACTTCTTTCTCGGCCAGATCTTTTAATGTTGCCAGCGCACCATGTTGTGCCATGACCTATGCCCTCCTGCTTCATCACACCGTCGGGAAAATCAGTTCCAGCGCCTGGAGAGAATCTTCCCAGTCGGCTCGTTCGAAAATACCTTGTTGCAAAAACGCCTCCAGCTGCGGCCACAGCGCGATGGCTTTATCCAGCATGGGATCGCTGCCTTTGGCATACGCGCCGACGCTCACCAAATCGCGGTTACGCTGGAAACTGGACAGCAACTGTTTGAAATTCCGTACGCGTGCATAGTGTTGCTCGGTGATCAGCGACGTCATCGCACGGCTGATCGACGCTTCAATATCAATGGCCGGGTAGTGACCGGCTTCGGCCAGACGACGGGATAACACAATGTGTCCATCCAGGATCGCACGCGCCGAGTCGGCGATCGGGTCCTGCTGATCGTCGCCTTCGGTCAATACCGTATAAAACGCGGTGATGGAGCCGCCGCCGTGAATGCCGTTCCCCGCACGTTCCACCAGCGCAGGTAATTTTGCGAAGACCGAAGGCGGATACCCCTTGGTCGCAGGTGGTTCGCCGATCGCCAGCGCAATCTCACGCTGCGCCATCGCGTAGCGGGTCAGGGAGTCCATGATCAGCAGTACGTGCTGCCCGCGATCGCGGAAATCCTCGGCAATACGCGTGGCATAGGCCGCTCCCTGCATTCGCAGCAGTGGCGAGACATCTGCAGGCGCGGCAATCACCACCGAACGCGCGCGCCCGTCAGCGCCCAGAATGTTTTCGATAAAATCTTTAACTTCGCGGCCACGTTCGCCAATCAGCCCGACGACGATAACGTCCGCGCGGGTATAGCGCGCCATCATGCCGAGCAGAACGCTTTTACCTACGCCGGAACCGGCAAACAGCCCCATACGCTGTCCGCGTCCGACGGTAAGCAGCGCGTTGATGGGGCGGACGCCGGTATCCAGCACATGCTCAATGGGCGTTCGCTGCAAGGGGTTGAATGGCTGAGTGATTAACGCGCCGGTTTCCGTGGTGTCTGGCGCGGGAAGACCATCCAGCGGCTTGCCGCCGCCGTCCAGCACTCGCCCCAGCAGGGCAGGGCCGAGCGGCAGCTGTTTTCCGCTTTGCAGACCTTCCCCGGCAATATTTTTTGCGTAAACGCGTGCGCCGGGAAGAATGCCTTCGACCTCTTCCAGCGGCATTAAAAACAGCCGCTGGCCATTAAAGCCGACGACTTCGCTTTCCACTTCGCGTGTTTCCGTCCCGTCCTGCCGTTCAATGACGCAGGTCGCGCCGAGCGGCAGCTGCAAACCGGTGGCTTCCAGCACCAGACCGGTGGCGCGGGTCAGCCGCCCGTAGCGACGCACCGCCGGGAGCTGCGCCATTTTGGCTTCGAAGTTATCCAGCGTATTCAGCCAGCGGGTCAGGCGCGTAGTCATCAGACGACTCCGGGAGCCGCCAGGCGGCAGAGTTCTTGCCAACGCGTGGCGACGCTGGCGTCCAGATCGCCTTCATCGGCGGACACTTTACAGCCGCCATGATGCAGCGTGGGATCGCCGCGCAAACGCCAGCCGTGCAGGCTGAGCGTGGCCCCGAGCATCTCTTCGACGCGCTGTAAATCATCCGGGTGAACGCGTAATTGCGGTTTCCCGCTGAACAACGGTTCCTGTTGCAACAATTGCTGGATCTGTTTAATGAGCGCGGAGTTGTCCACCGCTGGCGTCTGGCCGATCACCTGGCGAGCGGCTTCCAGCGCCATTTGCATCAGGCGCGAGGCAATCACGCTGTCCAGCGCGTCCAGCGTATTCTGAAACTCGCTGACCAGTTGTTGCATTCGGGCATTCAGCGGCGCCTGTTGAGCGCGCGCCTGTGTCTGGCCTTGCTCCAGCCCTTGCGCTAATCCTTCCTGATAGCCCTGTTCGTGGCCTTTCTGGCGGCCTTCGGTGAGGCCCGCGTTATACCCTTGCTCGTGCGCCTGCATTTTCAGCTGCGCCAGTTGCTGCTCAAGCTGCTGTTCGGCACTCAGCTCCGGTTCGTCATCGATGGCTATCGGTTCGTCGCGGTGCTCCATTGGCACAAACTCGGCCAGGGGAGGGACGAGATCGTCCGGTGTCCAGATCTGCCACGGCAATTCGTTAGACATAGGTATCCTCGCCGCTGCCGATTACCATTTCGCCGGTTTCCGCCAGACGACGCACAATAAGCAGAATGGCTTTCTGTTCGTTCTCCACCTGAGACAGACGTACCGGGCCACGGTTGGCGAGGTCGTCGCGCAGAATATCGGCAGCACGCTGCGACATGTTGCGCAGGAATTTCTCGCGCAGCGGCGGCTCGGCGCCTTTCAGGGCGATCAGCAACGACTCGGAATCCACTTCCTGCAACAGACGCTGGATGCTGCGATCGTCGACTTCCACCAGATTTTCGAACAGGAACATTTCGTCGATAATTTTCTGCGCCAGCTCGCCGTCGAATTCGCGTACGGCGCTGATAACCGCCTCTTCCTGCTGGGTTTTCATCAGGTTGATGATTTCTGCCGCGGTTCTCACGCCGCCCATTTTGCTGCGTTTGAGGTTCTGACCGTCGAGCAGACCATTCAACACTTCGGTCAGTTCCGCCAGTGCGGCTGGCTGTACGCCGCCGAAGGTCGCGATACGCAGCATGACATCGTGGCGCAGACGTTCGTCGAACAGCGCCAGAATATCGGCGGCCTGGCCGCGTTTGAGATGCACCAGGATGGTGGCGATAATCTGCGGGTGTTCGTCGCGGATAAGGTCGGCGGCGCTTTGCGGCTCCATAAAGTTGAGCGTTTCAATGCCGCTGGCGGTATCCCGCGTTTCGAGGATATCTTCCAGCAGACTGGCGGCACGTTCTTCACCCAGCGCTTTAACCAGCACGGAACGCAGGTATTCGTTGGCGTTGATGTTGAGTGCGGCAAACTGTTCGGCTTCTTGCTCAAATTCCGCCAGCACATCGGTCAGCTGTTTGTTGGAAATCTGGCGCACGTTCGCCATTGCCGAACTCAGGGTTTGCACTTCGCGCGTGGAGAGGTGCTTAAACACCTCTGCCGCACGGTCTTCGCCAATGGTCATCAGCAGGATGACGCTTTTATCGGTGCCGGTAAGTTTATTGCTCATGATCGTTATTCATCCACTGGCGAATGACCAGCGCCACGACGCGCGGATCGTTATCTGACATTTCGCGAATACGCTGGCTCATCACTTCTGCGCCCAGACGCTGGTTCGCCCGGCGCTGCTGGGTCTGTTCGTCTTTGCTGAGGCGAACTTCTACCGCTTCTTCGGTTTCCTGACGAACCTGCGCCTGTTCCTGCGCGGCTTTCGTCTCTTCAGCGCGGCGAGCAAGCTGCGGTCGAACCGCTTTGCGCCACAGAATCCAGGCAACCAGCAGAACCAGGAGCCAGCGACCTGCGGAGATCAACTGCTCAATAAAGGCTTGCTGTTTCCAGAATGGCAGCTCGCCGCCCAGGTCGTCCGTTGCGGTAAACGGTGAATTCACCACGTTAAGGGTATCGCCGCGTTTGTCGGAGAAGCCCATTGCTTCGCGGGTCAGATCTTCGATCTGCTTCATCTGTTCCGTGGTTAACGGCAGCGGTTTGCCGTCCGGCAGGGCGCGGTAGTTCACCACGACCGCCACGGAGAGTCGCTGCACATCGCCCACGTTCAGTTTGGTGTGGCGAATGGTGCGATCCACTTCATAGTTACTGGTTTCGTTGCGCTGCGTATTGCGCGGCACATTGCTGTTCGCATTGTTGGTCGTCTGCGTGTTCTGCGCGTTTTGCTGATTAGCAGGCGGTGTGCTGATCGGCGCAGCATTCGCCGGCGCAGGCTGATTCGACAGCGCACCCGGTACGCCGCCCGGATAGCCGGAGCCGATTTGCTCGCTTTCATTAAGCTGGCGTGAGCGCAGCACGGCCTGCGATGCGTCGCCGTTCGGACGGTATTGCTCTTCCGTTTGCTCTTTGTTGGCAAAATCCAGCTGCGCAGTAACCTGAGCATGGACGTTGCCATTGCCGACGATTGGCGAAAGGATCGATTCGATACGGCGCTGAATGCGTCCTTCCACATCGCTGGCATATTTCAACTGCGCGTCGTTCAGATCGCGGCTGCTGGTATTGGACTGAGTCAACAGATGACCGCCCTGATCGACCAGCGTGACGTTACCTGGCGGCAGACCTGCAACGGCGCTGGATACCAGATGCACCACCGCGCTGATTTGCCCTTCATCCAGCGCGCGGCCTGGTTCAAGATTGACCGTCACGGAAGCGGAAGGGGATTTCTGCTCGCGCACGAACAGAGAAGGTTTCGGCATCGCCAGGTGGACACGGGCGCGTTTTACCGGCCCCAGGGTTTCGATAGTGCGAGCCAGCTCGCCTTCCAGCGCGCGCTGGTAATTGACCTGCTCGCTGAACTGGCTAATGCCGAATTTTTCCTGGTCTAACAGCTCGAAGCCAACAGCGCCGCCTTTTGGCAATCCCTGTTGCGCCAGGCGCAGGCGAAGCTCATGCACTTTATCGGCAGGCACTTCAATCGCACCGCTTCCTTCGGTGAAGCGGTAAGGGATGTTCATCTGGGTCAGCTGCGTGACAATGGCCCCGCCATCCTGATCGGAAAGGTTGCTGAACAGCGTGCGATAATCTGGCGCTTTCGCCCACAAAACCATAGCAACGATGATGGCAACGGCGGCTGATCCCGCCACAATCAGAGGAATTCTGGGATTCGCGCGCAGGCGATTAAGCCACTCGAGAGGTTTAGGTTGGGTTGCAGTCGATGCAGTCGCACTCATCTCGCACCTCGTGACTGATCGTGGACGGCGTTTTTTGCAAAGTGGAACAAGACTCACTCCCGGGTCAGCAAACTCGAAAAATTGACGGTCTCATTATTTGCGGTTTCGAATTTTTCTATGCGCCAAAAACCGAGGTTTTTTATCGCTATTTAGCGCCTTTATCTTATTGACAAACTGGTAATCTCTGCTGTGTAAAAAATCATCCAGGGGATTAGCATGTCAGCAATACAGGGGATTGAAGGGGTTATCAGCCAGCTACAGGCAACGGCGATGTCCGCACGGGCGCAAGACGCGCTGCCGCAACCAACCGTAAGTTTTGCCGGTCAACTGCATGCGGCACTGAATCGCATCAGTGACACGCAAACCACCGCGCGCGTACAGGCAGAAAAATTTACTCTGGGTGAGCCAGGCATTGCGCTTAATGATGTGATGACCGATATGCAAAAAGCGTCTGTCTCAATGCAGATGGGTATTCAGGTACGCAACAAACTGATGTCGGCGTACCAGGAAGTGATGTCGATGCAGGTGTAGCCAGACCTGCTGAATGCATCATACAGGCCGGATAAGGCGCTTGCGCCGTCATCCGGCAAATGATTACTTCTGAATCAGATAGCGAATCGTTGGGCCATCCTGCTGAATATCCAGCACCGTATAGCCGTGATTGCGCGCATCCAGCGGAATATTATTGATGGATTGCGGGCAGTCGCTCACCACTTCCAGAATTTCTCCCTTTTTTAACTGCGGCATCGCTTCCAGCGTGGCGACGGCCGGGTAAGGGCAGGGCTCACCAACCATATCAAGACGGTAATCAGGAACGATATTTTTCATGCGGATTCCTTAGCAGGGGTTAACCCGGAGCGACGGAAGAAACGTTTTTCCCAACCGATTATCAGCATCAGCGCGGCAAACAGCAGCAGATAAGTGACCAGCAGGCCGCCCAGCGGGCCGAAGGTGTCGAGCAGATTCACTTTGTCCCAACGGGTTGCCAGCGCCGGGGCAAAATCATCCCAGTAATATGCCAGAATAGTGGAGCCGATAACGTTGCCGAGGCCCACCCACCAGTAGTGCACCTGACCTTCCACGGCGCGGTACATCCAGCCGGTTTCACACCCGCCCGCCAGCACGATGCCAAAACCAAACAGCAGACCGCCGATAACGGCGTTCGGGCCAGCCCACATAATCTTCGCTTCCACGCCTAACTGCACGTAGCTGAAAATTCCGATAGCGCTCACCGCCATCCCGAAGATGATGGCTTTCGCCATATGGGTGCGACCGGTGATCCACAGGTCACGGAAGGCCGAGGTGAAACAAATTTGCGCACGTTCAATCAGCAGACCAAAACCCACGCCGAACAGCATGGCCAGCCCCAGTTTTGGCTGGTTCATCGCCGTCAGCAGCGCCCAGCCGATCATGCCGATAAAGACCAGCATCCCCAGACGGAAACGGTGGCGCGCCTGATCCGGCTTCTGCGTCAGCGGCGAGGCAGCGGAGACTTTCTGCATTTTGACCGGGATACGGAATATGGGCAGTAGCGTGAAGCGTGCGCCGAACCAGGAGCCGATGGCGGTTGCCAGCGCAAAGAACCAGGCATGAAGAGAAAACTGTGGAATGCCGGTGAAGAAGGCCGCCAGATTGCAACCCATCGCCATGCGCGCGCCAAAACCGGCAATCATCCCGCCGATAATCGCCTGCATAATGCGGATACGGCTGCGCGGCATACGTAATTTAACGTTGTTGGCCCACAGTGCCGCGGCAAAGCAGCCGCCGAACATGCCGAGGATCATCATCCCGTCGATGCGGGTAAGAGGGGAACCTTCCAGATGGATCAGCTTGTAGTAACCCCACTCTTCAGCATGAACGCCAAACAGCTGGAGGATTTGTCCACCCCAGCGGGTGAATTCGCCTGTGACAGCCCAGAACGTACCGGTGATACCGAAATAATAAGTGGAGAGAATACCTGCTGCGATGACCGCAGGGACAGGCGCCCAGAATTTAACTAACCAGGCTTGTTTGAATTGTTGCCATGACATGCTTTCTTAGCCTCTGAACTCAGAAGGAAAATAAAAGAAGAGCGGATAGTACACCGATCAGATTTTTTGCCTACTACTAATAAGAAGTAATATCGACTGGATCAATATTACTTGTTGGCCCTGAAAGGCTGGCGACATCAGGGCTTTAATGCCACAATCCTGTTTTCTTCGCATGCAGGATGAATGATGAAAAAAATAGCGATCGTTGGCGCATTTCTGGTCCTTACCGGGTGTGCAGAGGTACAGAACTATAACGATGTGGTGAAGACGCCAGCGCCAGCCGGTCTGGAAGGATATTGGCAGTCAAAAGGCCCTCAGCGCAAACTGGTAAGCCCTGAGGCGATAGCCAGTCTGGTGGTGACCAAAGAAGGAGATACCCTGGATTGCCGTCAGTGGCAGCGGGTGATTGCCCTGCCGGGTAAACTGACGCTGCTTTCCGGTGATTTAACCAACGTTACGGTGAAGCGCGAACTCTATGAGATTGAGCGCGAAGGGAACACGCTGGAATATGATGGTATGACGCTGCAACGCGTGGACCGACCCACGACCGAATGCGCCGACTATTTATCGAAACATCCGCTCGCGAGTCAGTTACCGTAAACATTTTCGGTAAACGCTGGCGGTAATCATGTTGATGCCGGGGGCGCTAACGCTTACCCGGCCGGTGTTCTCTCCTGTACTTACAGCACATCTTCAATGACCCATACGCTGACGCAGCCACCGTTGCAGGTAAACGTGGCCTCCCCCTGTTCATCGGTGGTTACGCGCTCTTCCCGATTGCCTAAAAAATCACGCCAGGTCTTGTTGGCGTAATTTTCACCTAGCGTAATGGTCTTCTCGCCGTCATCGCCGTTGGAAAGTACGACCACGCAGCCAGGATCGTCGTCTGTACCGCTACGGCTAAAGGCAACGCAGTTGGGGTGGTCGAAAAAGAGCGTCTGGATGCCGTGGGCAAAACGCTGGCGCGCGAGAATCAGTTGATCGAGTTGTTCGATAACGGGCATATCAATGGTGTAGGTTTCACCGTCGCCGCCCGTATCCTCGTAGTGTGCGCCGTAGAGATCAGGGTAGAACACTGACGGTACGCCGTTCTCCCGCAACAGGATCAACGCATAGGCCAGCGGCTTAAACCAGGCTTCAACGGGCGCTTCAAGTGCCTGTAACGGTTGGGTGTCGTGATTTGCCACGAGCGTTACGGCATGGAAAGGATCGGCTTCCACCAGCGTGTCGGTGAAAATCTGGCTCATATCGTAATCACGCCCCTGACGAGAGGCTTCGTGGAAGTTCATCTGTAGCGGCGCGTCGAACAGCATGGTCTTTCCATCCACCTGATCGATATAGGCTTGTAGCTTGTCCACTTCATGAGACCAGTACTCCGCCACAATGAACAGCGGCTTTGGCGCTACCTCCTGGACGTGTTCTATCCACTCTTTATAAAACCAGGCCGGAATGTGTTTGACCGCATCCAGGCGGAAGCCGTCGCAATGGGTTTGCGCCATGACCCAACGCGCCCAGTATTTGATCTCCTCGGTGACCGCATGGTTGCGAAAGTCGATGTTTTCGCCCATCAAATAGTCGAAATTACCCATTTCATCATCGACCTGGTCGTTCCAGCCGTCGCCAGTGTAGTCGTTGACGATCTTAAAGATGCCGTCTTCGTCCGGGTTTTCGATGTGATCAATACCGCTGAAGCATTTGAAATCCCAGATAAACTGCGAATATTGACCGGCGCGGGCAGGGAAGGTGTAACGCGTCCAGCCTTCACATTCGATGATATCGTCATCGATTTGCGTGCGATCATCTTCATTGACCCGCTGTACGCGAATGGACTCTTTTTCATCCGCGCCCATTTTGTGGTTGACGACCACGTCGAGCAAAACCGCAATGTCATTTTGTTTTAGCGCCTCAATGGCGGCCAGCAGCTGCGCTTTGTCGCCATATTTTGTGGCGACAGATCCTTTCTGATCAAACTCACCCAGATCAAACAGGTCATACGAATCATAACCTACGGAATACCCGCCGGACGCGCCTTTATAGGCGGGCGGTAACCAGACCATATTAATGCCGATATCATTGAGGCCGCCAGCGCGCTCAGCCAGTTCTGGCCAGAGCTTGCCGCCGTCAGGGTAATACCAGTGGAAGTACTGCAATAGCGTGGGGTTTTTCATCTTCCGTGCTCCAGAAGCCGTCAGGCCAACTTCTGGAGTATGGATGAGAATTGCAGATTGGGAAAAATTATTGATTCAGGTTACTGGGGAACAGAATATTTCCCGCCAGGTTCCCGTATGTCGTGGAGACGGACTGCTGTTTTCCGGTCTGGTCTATAAGCTGACGTAGCTCTTCCATACGGTGCTGCAACAGCGTTTTTAACTCAGCCTCGTTACGGAGTACGGCATTCAGGATCTCTTTTGCCTGGTTTATCAGAAATGTATTGCCGGGAGAGATGGGGTTACGTGCAATACCTTCTACCAGCTGCACATAATTCATCTCCTGCTCAATCAGTTCATCCCATTTCCCTGAATGAGCGAGATCCAACATTGTGATACTAAGGGCATGCAGGGCATGCCAGTCGGTAAGTGACGGGATGAAGTTAGTCATCAAAGGGTATCCTGAACGGGTGAAACCGGTGAGCCAATCTGTTTCCAGGCATCAGCGATATTGGTTAGCAATCCCTCTACTTCAATGATAGCTTCGACGTCGTTATGTAAGTTGGCCAGTAACAAACGACGTATCATGTAATCGTAAAGTGATGCCAGATTGCGGGAAAGGTCTCCTTCAACGTCCATGTTGAGTCCCGCCTTGAGGCCGTTATCAATAATATTGATCGCTTTTGACAGCGCTTCACCTTTCGATAACAGTTCTCCCTGCTCCAGGAATAGTCGTGCCCTGACGAGAGCGCTTAGTGCTCCGTCAAAAAGCATAACAATCAGTTGGTGTGGGTCGGCACTCATTACCGCACTTTCCACCCCGACTTTTTGGTAGGAAAGAACACCACTTTTACTATACATATCAGTTCCTTAACTGCTGGATGAGCTAAACTGCTGTGTCAGGTAGTTTGCAGTATTGTTCATCTGACTGATCAACTTATCCAGTGAGGTGAATTGCGCTTTGTAGCGCGCCATGGTTGCTTCTATGGAGGCTTCCATCGCGTCATAGCGCTGTTCTAATGTCTTGAGCGTTTTGTTGATGCCATCCTGCGCGTTTTTAATAACCCCAGATTGATCGACGGAGGTATCCAGCATTTTGGTCAACATATTGTTCATTTCTGTAGCAAAACCTGTCGTTTTGCCATCGCCGATAAAGTATTCCTGAACCGCCTGTGGGTTATCAGTTAATGCTTTCGTCAGCTTAGTGCTGTCTATTTTCAGGTTACCTGTCGAACCGTCGGCGCCGGTCACCGGATCCTGAGTAATACCCAGTTGAGATATAATGGCGTAAGCGCCGCCTTGTACATCCGTCAGCAGACTGCGTAATTGCGATTGAATGGAACGCACGTTGGTGTCGCCCATTAACGCACCGTTAGTTGCTGACTGGTCTTTGCCCTGCTCAACTTTGACGTACTTCGTCACGCTGGCGATGGTTGACTGTAGCGCATTATAGGCTGTTACCCAGTCATTTATTGCTTTGCTGTTCTCTTCTGTTGCACGGGTTAATTCCAGCGTTTCATCGGCGGTGCTTTTATTCTTCAACGTCAACGTGACGCCTGGCAACGCATCAGAAATGATATTACTTGAACGTTCAAGTTCGACGCCGTTCACTGTCAGTTTTGCGTTCTGCGATGCGGTCTGCTCGGTTAGCGCATTTGTTGAAGCATCGTGACCGATAACCTGCTGGAGCGTGTCGTCACCGGTTACCGTTACGGTCATGTCTGAGTCCGTACCCGTCGTTTTTGATGTCAGCATCAGACGATAGTCGCCGTCAGAAGCCTTCATTACCGTGGCGGAGACGTTACCATTGGAATTATTAATGGCTTTCGCAATACCGTTCAGGCTGGTGTCGGAATCCGACAATGTAATTTCTAAAGGATCTTTGGTTCCCGGCTGCGTAATCGTAATTGTGCGCGTACCGTTCGTCGTTGTTTCGCCCAGTTTTGTTGTGTTGCTGTCAATCTTGCCGGACATCAATACCTGTGCTTTGGCAACCTGACTCACGTTGACTGTGTAGCTTCCGGCAGTAGCTTCACTGGTTGTTGTGGCAGTGAATGCCGTGTTAGTGCTGCTAACGGTTGTCGAGTTCCAGGTTGTTGTTTTACCCAATGCCGCAGTGGCAGTCTGCAGATTGGTTAATGCGCTTTGTAACTTACCGTACGCGCTCAACTGGGCGTTATAGTTTGTCTGCTGAGTTGTAATTGATGTTAATTTTGTTTTTTCAGCAGCTTCCAATTGGTTGTAGAGCGTCGTCAGATCCAGATTAGAGCCAACCCCCAGGTTACTAATAGTAGGCATGTCTTTTTTCCTTAAAGTCTTGGGTGTACAGCTCTCTGTATCGGCAACTTTTGGTGAAAGTTTACATTGACCGTAAAAAAATAATCGGCAGAAAAGGGCGGGGTGAGAAGGGCATATAGAGGGATTGTTTTTGTTTTATTTTTATACAAAACAATCGTGTTCTTGATTCTAAAAAATGAGAAAACTGCATTTAATTACCTTTAAAAATAATTAGTTAAAAGTTTTTGTCGTTTATTTCTAAAGTACTGTGAAGTTGCGCCGATACCCTTGTTGACGGTGAGAGACGCCGTGAGTGTTCGGCACCGAACTTAGAACCCATTTTTGAAGGAATTAAATTATGGCAGTTATCAATACTAACCTGATGTCACTGACCACTCAGAACAACCTGAACAAATCTCAGTCTGCTCTGGGCACGGCTATCGAGCGTCTGTCCTCTGGTCTGCGCATCAACAGCGCTAAAGACGATGCTGCTGGTCAGGCGATTTCTAACCGTTTCACTTCTAACATCAAAGGCCTGACTCAGGCTGCGCGTAACGCTAACGACGGTATCTCCATTGCTCAGACTGCTGAAGGTTCTCTGAACGAAATCAACAACAACCTGCAGCGTATCCGTGAGCTGGCTGTTCAGGCTCAGAACGGCACCAACTCTGGTTCTGACATCGACTCCATTCAGTCTGAAGTTAACCAGCGTCTGGACGAAATCAACCGTGTTGCCAGCCAGAGCCAGTTCAACGGCATCAAAATCCTGGCAGGTACTAGCTCTGCTACAACTATCTCTATCCAGGTTGGCGCTAACGACACCCAGAAAATCGACATCACCATTAATGGCAACAGCGGTTGGAACAAATTTGATTCAACCGGTACTTCTGGTGTTACTACGGGTCTGGCTTCAGGTGAAACGCGTAGCGTTACCACCAAAGGTTTCGACGTTCTGGCTACTGACGTGCTGTCCTCTATCGATACTGCACTGAAAGCTGTTGATACTCAGCGTTCTGACCTGGGTGCGATTCAGAACCGTTTCGAATCCACCATCTCTAACCTGAACAACACCGTAACCAACCTGTCTGCTGCACAGTCTCGTATTCAGGATGCTGACTACGCAACTGAAGTTTCCAATATGAGCCGCGCGCAGATCCTGCAGCAGGCTGGTACTTCTGTACTGTCTCAGGCAAACCAGGTTCCGCAGACTGTTCTGTCCCTGCTGCGTTAATCGCACGGACCAGCCTCTTTATAAAACCAGTCTTCGGACTGGTTTTTTTATTCCCGCGCAGATACCACGAATAAAGCAAAAATTAAGTCTCTTCTTACGCCATTAAAAATATCCCACTCCTGTACTGTAAATCTGGTCATTACTGTAAAGAGATTACCGGCGGGAGCATTAATTTTGGGATTGCCTACAGAGTCAGATAAGAGCTACAGCATTTGCTATTCCACCCCGGGCCATATCAGGGCTGTTAACCATTTGTATGGCGTGACAACGCCTGTCCTTGATACCGCCAGAGTGCTTGAACTGGGCGCAGGGGAAGGTTATACACTGTATTCGCAGGCGCTGATGTATCCCAACTCGCGCTTTGTCGGCGTGGAGCTTGAGAGCGAAAACTCTCTTTCTTCGCAACAGGCTCTACTGGGCAGTGCGCCGGATAACCTGGCACTTTTTTCACTTTCTCTTGATGACTTACTCAGCCAGGATATCGGTGAATATGATTATATTATTATTCATGGCAGCTTTAGTTGGTTGAGTAATGATATTCGCGACCAACTCCTTGCGTTTTGCCAACAGCATTTAAGCCCTCAGGGTTGTATTGCCATTGAATGGGAATGCCATCCTGGTGCAAAAATAAACGAGATTATTCGCGACGCGGTACAAATTCATAGCAGTCTGGCGAATGATATCGAAACGCAAATCGCCAGTTCCCGGGCAATGTTAAGCTGGTTAAAGCTAAACGGCGTCACCGGGGAGGCTGCATTTTTAAAAAGTAGCGATACATTATCAGATTTGCTGATTAGCCATAGCCTTCTGCAAACACCAAACGAGTACCGTTACTTGCTTGAATTTGCGGGTGTGATCGAGACTTTTGGCCTGGCTTATGTCGGCGACTTACTACCATGGACAGAGCTTGCGGCGCATTATGATGAAAAGATCCAACATCTACACAATGTGCTCAGTCCACTCAATAACAAAATTCTGATCCAACAGTATCTTGATTTCGCAGTGAATCGCGGCACGCGTTTTAGCCTGTTGACCCATAGCGACAATGCGCAAACGGTGTCTGTGTTGCCGGACCTGACGAAACTGAAAGATCTGCGTTGGGCAGGAAGTTTTCGCCGTCAGTCTCTGCAAGGAAGGATTCTCAACACGTTAACCGCAAATAGCGAAACGCCTGTCTCTACGGATGATATCGCTACGCTGGCTCTCCTTGATGTTCTCGGCGACGGCTGGCCCGCAAGCCTCACTTTCGAACAGCTCGTTTATAACGTTCGTCAGCCCGACTTAGAGGATAAAGCATGGCGGGAGGATATCAGCCAGTCACTGTCGGCTCTTTTTTTGAAAGGGTTGCCTGACTTACATTTCTCTCTGGATAAGAGCGTTTACGATACCTGCCAGGCTGCGCCGGCACAGTGGGTGGCGGCGACAAGAGGTAAATATGCCATTAACCGCTGGCATGAAACTGTAGAACTGAATGACGAAGAATTGTCGGCGATGTCTGCTCCGACGCCGGTGGTAACGGCGCAGAATGCGCAAATCTTGTTTAGTCTGGTTAAGAAGGGGATGGTGGCGGCTGCTCCCAAAGCCTGGC
The DNA here is from genome assembly GCF_005406305.1 of Citrobacter sp. TBCP-5362. Classification (NCBI taxonomy): domain Bacteria; kingdom Pseudomonadati; phylum Pseudomonadota; class Gammaproteobacteria; order Enterobacterales; family Enterobacteriaceae; genus Citrobacter; species Citrobacter sp. TBCP-5362. The sequence continues at coordinate 1,834,728 of NZ_CP040234.1, forward strand.
GGGCTTTTTTGCAGCAGCTTATCGGCCATTTTCCGGCTGAAGAAACCTGGCCCCTTGTTTTCTCGCTGATTCTTTATTCCGGTACGGAGGCCAACGGCGGATTTTTACCTTCCGCCAGGGCAACGCCGGGCAAGAAAAAGACATCCATGCCGGCTCTGGCCCCGGTGGAAGAGGCTTTTCATCGACAGCTAGAAAAGTTAATGCAGGAAGGCAGATTCCAGCAGGCGCGTGCGAGCATTGAACGGTTGGTTGCACAGAGACCAGATAATGTCCATGTGCACTATCTTCTGGCGAATTTCTATTTGCGTACTTCCGATTATGACGCCGGGCTGAAAGCCAGTATGTCGTTGCTCTCGTTGCAGTCGAGTAGCTGGCGTATTTTTTATGAGCTCTCCGCTATTTTTTATCGTAAAAACTGGCGTTGGCAAGCAGGGCGTCTGGCACGGGCGATCTTGCGCGCCGAACCTGGGTATGCTGCGGCATGGGATCTTCTCAGTTCTCTTTACCGTGAAATGATGGAATATACGCTGGCGGAAATGTGTTTGCGTAAAGCAATAGAGATAGAACCGCGTTCTGCGGGCATTATTGAGAATCTGGGAACGATCCTTGGTGATCAGTCAAAAATGAGCGAGGCGATCCCTTATTTACGCCGCGTAGTCGAGCTGGATCCGGGTAATTTTAATGCCTTCACCAGCTTGCTGTTTGGGCTGACGCACAGCACAGAGCTTACAGCGCAGGAGCTGCTGGAAGAACATAAGCAGTTTGGCCAGGCCGCTGAGCGTTGGGCGAGTAAACAGCCGTTTACTATTACTCATACGCGCGAAGAGAAATCTCGCTTACGTATCGGATTTGTTTCTGGAGATTTTGGCCGCCACCCGGTGACGAATTTCCTCGCGCCGGTCTGGTATTCTCTGGATCGCGATCGCTTTGAAATATACGGTTACCAGAACTCCCCACTACAGGATGAGGTGACCGAGCGACTGATGGAAAGTGCCTGCGTATGGTCAAAAGTCACACATCTAAGCCACCTCGAATTTGCTGAGCAGGTTAAAAGGGATGGAATTGATATCCTTGTCGATCTCTCCGGGCACACTGGTTATAACCGTTTGCCGGCTTTTGCGTTAAAACCAGCACCTGTCCAACTTTCCTGGATCGGTTATCCCGGAACCACGGGGATGGCGACGGTAGATTATTACCTTATTGATAGTCGTTTTGCGGAACCGGGCGTTCTGGATCCTGCCTTTGTTGAAAAATTAATTTATCTTCCAGCGGTTCAGCAGTTCCATCCGAATAAAGAGAGCCCTGATGTTGGCCCATTGCCTGCGCTGAAAAATGGCTTTATCACTTTTGCCAGCTTTAACCGCCCGAAAAAAATCAATGATGAGGTTGTTCGCGTCTGGAGCAAGATCTTGCACAGCATACCTGATGCGCGTTTGCTTATCGGCTATATGTCTGACAGCAATATGGTTAACCATTTCAGAATGTTGTTTAAGGAGCAGGGCATTAATGAGGAACGGTTGCTATTCAGGCAAAAGATGTCGCTGCATGAGTATCTGGCATTACATAACGACATTGATGTTTTGCTGGATACCTTTCCTTATACCGGGGGAACGACGACCTGGCATGCGATCTGGATGGGTGTTCCTACATTAACTATTGCCGGGGACACCATCGCTTCCAGGCAGTGCAGCGCCGGGCTGAATTTTTGTGGGCTGCAGGATTTTGTGGCCGTTGACAAAGAACAGTACATCGCTAAGGCGGTTTTGTTGTCTGAACAAACCCATGCGTTGGCTGAGTTGCGCCAGTCGCTGCGCTCTCGCCTGAAAGAGAAGAGTGTATCTCAGGTGCGAGAAGCCATTTATTTCGAGCGGGCGCTGGAGATTATCTGGCAGCGTTATTGTCAGGGGTTGCCGCCTGCGCCAGTGGTGATTAATAGCGATACATAATGGGCGAACTGGTGTGAGTGAGGCATTTACGGCGAAGAGGTTATGTAGGGCTGGTGGGGGAAGAGAGTGAATAACACATTGACTGATGCTATAGGTGGATATTTCCCCCTCGAAACGGCGTTAATAAGCCAGACGTTGTATTCTGATGCACAGTGTTTCAGTTCTGCGCGTGCGGCCTTTTATGCTCTATTGAAAAAAGGGCAACCTTCAGCACTCTGGATGCCGCGCTGGATCTGCAATGCAATGCTATCGCCTGCCGAAACGTTAGGCATTCCCGTACGTTTTTATTCTCTGGACGCCGCGTTTGCTCCTGCGGACGATCTTCAGCCAGAAAACGGTGACTGGGTGCTTGCGGTTAACTATTTTGGCCTCGTCGATAACCTGGCTCAGTCGCTCATGGAACGGTTTAATCCACAGCAGATCGTCTGGGATCACTCTCAGTCCTTTTTCTCCGCGCCGCAACCCGGTCTGGCAACGATCTACTCACCCAGGAAATTTTTCGGCGTTCCCGATGGCGGGATGCTGGCTGGTGCAATACAGGTGGATATCCCTCCGACAGAGGAATCAGCTTCTCTTCAGCGCACTGAGCATCTTTTTATTCGCCTGGCGCAGGGCGCAGAGGCTGGCTACACCGCCTACCGACAGGCAGAGCAAACGCTGGAGGAACTACCGGGGGAAGGCATGTCTATGCTGACTCATCGTTTATTAGCCGGGATCGATTATCAAGCCTGTGAGCAGCGACGCCTTGAAAATTACCAGTACCTGTATCAGCGTCTTGCCTGTATCAATGCGCTAAATTTACCTGCCAGGCCAGAATGCGGCCCGCTTTGCTACCCACTACTGACTGAAAATGAAAATCTGCGCGAAGCGCTTCGTCAGCGCCGAATTTTTATTCCTGTTTACTGGCTTGATGCCTTGCAAAGAGTGAGTGTCGATTCGATTGAACACCGTTACATCAGACACATCCTACCGTTGCCTGTGGACCATCGTTATGGGCTGGATGAAATGCAATCTCTTGCAGATTTTGTGATTGCGTATCTCTCATATACCGGGGAAGGTTCTGATGAAAAAAATTAATGTCCTTATTTTCCCTTGCGGTGCAGAGAATGCGGGTGAGATTTATAGCGCGCTGCGCTATTCCGTCCATATTGGTCTGCTGCTGGGGGCATCGAGCGTAAGCGATCACGGGGAGTTTCGTTTTCCCGATTATGCCGGTGATATGCCCAATATTCATGCTGACGACTTCGACGCGCAATTTCTGCGACTGGTGAAAGAGAAGCAGATTGATGTCGTTTTCGCTACGCATGATTCTGTCGCGTTAAAACTTGCACAACTTAATGAACCCCGGCAGCACTACTTTTTGGTTAATGGCGATCGTCAGGTAACGGAGACGCTACGTTATAAAAGCGCTACCTATGCCCTATTTGACGATTGCCACTGGGTCCCTCATCGATACTGCGATCTTGCAACAATTGACGACTGGCCGGCGATCGTAAAACCAGACTGTGGACAGGGGGGAAATGGTGTACAGCGAGTAAATAACCGCCTGTCTCTGGAACAGGCGATTGAATCCGTCGCGCAGGCGATCGTGGTGGAATATCTGCCGGGAGAGGAGATCACCGTCGACTGTTTCACTGACCGAAACCGCCGTTTGATTTGGGCTGGGCCTCGTACCCGTGAACGTGTTCGGGCGGGTATCAGCATGCGTTCACGAGAGGTCGTTCTTGACGATGAAATAACCGACATTGTCGAAACGATAAATGCGCGACTGGCGCTTCGTGGCCCTTGGTTTGTACAGCTAAAACGCGACAGAACAGGGAAATGGAAACTGCTGGAGGTGGCCTGCAGGATTGCTGGCGCAATGGTTTTTCAGCGTGCCAGAGGGGTGAATTTACCGCTTATGGCTATCCATGACTTTATGGGACGCGATGTTGTCGCTCTCCCGGAAATGAGTGTCGGTATCGTTGATCGGGCCATTGTGTCCCGAACGCGAAGTGAACTCAACTATCAGCGAATCTATGTCGATCTTGACGACACCCTCATTATCGATGGTTTTGCGGTACCTGCCGTCATGGCGTTTTTATACCAGAGTCGGGCGCAGGGAAAAGCCATTACGCTGATCACTCGCCATGCGCAGAAACCTGAAGAAACACTTATGTGCGCAGGGGTTGCGTTGAACCTTTTCGATGAGGTCATCCATCTGACTTCTGGAGAGCGAAAGTCAGAATATATACAGCCAAACAGTTTGTTTATTGATAACTATTTTCCTGAGCGGATGGATGTCCGAACGCTGAAAGATGTGCTCGTTCTGGATGTTGATGCCGTTGAGTTTTATTTGCGCTAAGAGAGCCTGTTATGTTGACTGACGAGCAAACTGCCGATTTTTGCCATGCGTTTATCGAGAAAGCCTCACCTCGTTATATCTTTGGGCTGACGAGTTATGGCATTGAAATGGCTAAGGTATTTAACGTTGAGGGCATCATTGATAATAAAACAACGCAAACTCAGATTGACGGGTTTCCGATTATCTCTCTAAGTCAGGTTCCTTCGGACGCGTTGATTGTTTCTTCGATTATGGATGGTCGCCCGGTATCGGCATGGCGAACGCTGTCGGCAGCGGGACATAAACAGATCGATTATTTCAGCTTTTATCGCTATTTCAGCCACCTGTTAAGCAAGCCGACCTGGTATCATCAACCCGAATTTGTGCGCGACTACGCCGAGAACCGTGAAGCCTATGAGCGTATCCGTGCGCTCCTTGCGGATGATATTTCAAAGCGCACTTTTGACGATATCATCAACTTCAGGCTTACCAACAAGCTACAGTTTCTTGCGCAGTATAATATTTGCCTGAACGATCAGTACTTCGATCTGCCCTTTATTGGCGAATATGCCGAACATTTTATTGATTGCGGTAGTTTTGACGGCGCCACTTCCGTTGAGTTTATGCGTCGATTTCCCAGCTATAACACAGTATGTATCTTTGAACCAGAACCGCGCCAGGCGCAGAGTATTCAACAGGCGATGCAGGGCAGGGAAAATGTTTATGTTTATCCCTGTGGCGTCTCGCACAGCCAGCAGAAGCTGAGTTTTTCTTCCTCGGGGTCGACTTCGCATGCGAGCGAAGACGGGGGGATCGATGTTGAAATGGTGGCCCTTGACGATGTGTTAAAAGGGCGAGTGACGTTCATCAAAATGGATATCGAAGGTTTTGAGTCACAGGCTCTGGAGGGAGCAAAACGGATTATTCGTCAACAGCATCCACTGCTTGCCGTCTGTTGCTATCACAAACCTGATGATTTCAGAACCTTGCCTGAGCAGGTATTGGGTTATCGTGAGGACTACGACATCTACCTGCGTCACTATACGGAAGGGCTACTGGAAACCGTTTACTATTTTGTCCCCAGAAAAGGTGCACAATGAAAATCGGCATTATGCAGCCCTATCTATTCCCTTACCTGGGATATTTTCAACTGATTAATGCGGTCGATCAGTTTGTAATTTATGATGACGTAAATTATATCCGTCAGGGCTACATTAATCGTAATACCATTTTGATGGGGAACTCTCCTCAGCGCTTTACCGTTGCTGTGCCGGGCGCTTCATCTTTCAAAAAAATAAATACGTTAAGCTTTGACGTTAATGTTGCTAAGGTGCTGAAAACAGTTCATCAGGCTTATCATAAAAGGCCATATTTTGAACCAGTTTTTAGTATTGTTGAGAAGGTGTTGACCGCCGAGCAGCGCCAGATTCCCACGCTTTGCCAGTATGCGTTTAAAGAAATATTTGCCTGGCTTGGCATTGAAGTGTCACTTCACATGGCGAGTGATTTGAATTATTCATGTGATAAAACTGCAAGCGGGAGGGTGATGAACATTTGCCGAACTCTCGGTGGAGACCATTATATCAATAGTCCTGGTGGGCAGCATCTTTATCATTCTGATGAATTTGTCGCTCAGGGGATGAAACTGTCATTTATTAAAATGGATGATGTTCATTACCCTCAGGGTGGGGGTAAATTCCATGCCGGATTGTCAATTATTGATGTGCTAATGAACTGCTCCCCCTCTGAGGTGAAAGTGTTATTGGGGCAGTATCAGTTAATTTAATGCGGTGCGATGCGCTTTCGTTTATCGGTGCGGGCGGAGAAATTATGGATAAGAACATTTTTGTTACCAGTCCTTTATTGCCACCTCTTGATGAGTTTATTCCTTATCTGGAAGAAATATGGCAAAACAAACAATTAACCAATGCAGGTCCATTTCACCAGCAACTTGAAGAGGCGCTGGCGGAATATCTCGGCGTTGAACATTTGTGTCTGTTTGCAAACGGTACGCTGGCGTTGCTAACTGCATTTCAGGCGTTACGCATCACAGGTGAAGTGATTACCACGCCGTATTCCTTTGTGGCAACGTCGCATTCGCTACTGTGGAATGGCTTAAAACCGGTTTTTGTCGATATTGACCCTGTCACCTGTAATATGGACCCACGGAAAATTGAAGAGGCAATCACACCGCAAACTACCGCTATTTTGCCTGTCCATTGTTATGGCATCCCCTGTGACACAGCGCATATTCAGCAGATTGCTGATATTTATGGTCTGAAAGTGATTTACGATGCAGCGCACGCTTTTGGTGTTAAGCGGGAAGGGACAACCATTTTGCGCGAAGGCGACTTATCTGTCTTGAGTTTCCATGCCACGAAAGTATTCAATACGATAGAAGGCGGAGCGATTATCTGCCATGATAAAAAAACGAAACAACGCATTGATTATTTGAAAAACTTTGGTTTTGCCGGGGAAACCACCGTTGTGGCGCCTGGCATAAATGGCAAAATGAATGAAGTTCAGTCAGCGTTTGGTTTATTGCAACTTCGCCATATCGATAAAGCATTAGCTGAGCGCGCGGCGCTGTTTGATAACTATAAAACACTCCTGGCCGATATTCCTGGTATCTCACTGCTGATCCCGCCGGATAATATTGCATGGAATCATGCTTATTGCCCAATTATGGTTTCGGATGCGTTTCCTGTTTCGCGAGATGGGGTCTATGATTTATTAAAGTCCCACAATATTATGCCCCGCCGTTATTTCTACCCATTAATTAGTAGCTTCCCAATGTATCGTGCTCTGGAGAGCGCCAGACAAGATAAACTTAAAATTGCGCAATTACGTGCAGATGAAGTCCTTTGTTTGCCTCTCTATCCTGGCCTTGAGAAAGAGGTACAGGTAGAAATTGCTTCATTGTTAAAAGGAGTGAGCGAAAATGTGAGTAGTGACTCATCAGCGTTGAAAACTGATGAGATTTTTGCCGAGCGCGTTGCCTGATTTTTAGATCCCCTGAGGGGAATTGGGGGTTATAAATAACGGTAACCCCCAAATAACCCCTCATTTCACCCACTATTCACCCGATTAAAACCCCTGCAGAATCGGATAATCATGCCGATAACTCAACTAACGCAGGGCTGTTTATCGTGAATTCACTGTATACCGCTGAAGGTGTAATGGATAAACACTCGCTGTGGCAGCGTTATGTACCGCTGGTGCGTCACGAAGCATTGCGCCTGCAGGTGCGTTTGCCGGCGAGCGTGGAACTGGACGATCTGCTACAAGCGGGCGGTATCGGGTTATTGAATGCAGTTGACCGATATGACGCTCTGCAAGGAACGGCATTTACCACTTACGCAGTGCAGCGTATTCGTGGAGCGATGCTGGATGAACTACGCAGCCGTGACTGGGTGCCGCGTAGCGTCCGGCGCAATGCTCGCGAAGTGGCGCAGGCGATGGGGCAACTGGAGCAGGAATTAGGGCGCAACGCGACGGAAACTGAGGTGGCGGAGCGGCTGGCGATTCCTGTGGAAGAGTATCGTCAGATGTTGCTTGATACCAATAACAGCCAACTCTTCTCTTATGACGAGTGGCGGGAAGAGCATGGCGATAGCATTGAGCTGGTGACGGAAGAACACCAGCAGGAAAACCCGTTACAACAGCTCCTTGAGAGCAATTTACGCCAGCGTGTGATGGATGCGATTGAATCGTTGCCAGAACGCGAACAGCTGGTGTTGACGCTGTATTACCAGGAAGAGCTCAATCTGAAGGAGATTGGCGCGGTGCTGGAAGTCGGCGAGTCACGGGTAAGCCAGTTGCACAGCCAGGCCATCAAACGTCTACGCACCAAGCTGGGTAAGTTATAAAGGGCGATCGTCGTCGCCCCTTAATAGTGCCGCACAACGTATTGACTACCAGGAGTTCTCATGACGGTGCAGCAATCTAAAAGACGGCCACTAAGCCGCTACCTCAAAGACTTTAAACACAGCCAGACGCATTGCGCTCATTGCCATAAATTGCTCGACAGGATCACGTTGGTTCGCCGGGGGCAGATTGTCAATAAAATCGCGATTTCCCGCCTGGATACGCTGATGGACGACGCACAATGGCAGGAGGAGCAGAAGGAGTGGTCGGCGCTGTGCCGTTTCTGCGGCGATCTGCACTGCAAAGAGCAGAGTGACTTCTTTGACATCATCGGTTTTAAACAATTCTTGTTTGAGCAAACCGAAATGAGCCACGGCACCGTGCGTGAATATGTCGTGCGCCTGCGTCGCCTGGGCAACCATCTCACCGAACAGAACATCTCTCACGACCTGCTACAGGAAGGTTTTCTTGATGAAAACCTGGCCCCGTGGTTACCCGAAACCAGCACCAATAATTATCGGATCGCGCTGCGTAAGTACGAACAGTATAAAACGCATACGCATGCCGGACAGATGCAGAAATCATCCCGGATGGCTACTTCTGATATATATTAAAAATGAATAACATGTAGCGGAGTCGTGTTTGTGATTAGCAGCAAACCCTCTACACTACGGTCATTAATGACAACATTCGGGGTAACTATGAAATTAGCACTTCTGGGACGTCAGGCTCTGATGGGTGTGATGGCAGTTGCACTTGTCGCCGGGATGAGCGTGAAGAGTTATGCAGATGAAGGTCTGTTAAACAAAGTAAAAGAGCGCGGCACGCTGCTGGTAGGCCTGGAAGGGACTTACCCGCCGTTCAGTTTTCAGGGTGATGACGGCAAACTGACCGGGTTTGAAGTGGAGTTCGCAGAAGAACTGGCGAAACACCTCGGCGTAAAAGCCTCGCTGAAACCGACCAAATGGGACGGTATGCTGGCGTCGCTGGATTCCAAACGTATTGATGTGGTTATCAACCAGGTCACCATCTCCGACGAACGTAAGAAAAAATACGACTTCTCAACACCTTATACTATTTCTGGTATTCAGGCGCTGGTGAAAAAAGGCAATGAAGGCAGCATCAACACGGCGGCTGACCTGAAAGGTAAGAAGGTCGGCGTCGGTCTGGGAACAAACTACGAAGAGTGGTTGCGCCAGAACGTACAGGGTGTAGACATTCGCACCTATGATGACGATCCGACGAAATACCAGGATCTGCGCGTAGGCCGTATTGACGCTATTCTGGTGGATCGCCTGGCCGCATTGGATCTGGTGAAGAAAACCAAAGACACGCTGGCCGTTACCGGCGAAGCGTTCTCCCGTCAGGAAGCCGGTGTGGCGCTGCGTAAAGGCAATGAAGATCTGCTGAAAGCGGTAGATGGCGCCATTGCCGATATGCAGAAAGATGGCACGCTGAAAGCGCTGTCTGAGAAATGGTTTGGCGCAGATGTGACTAAATAATCGTCATAATTGCAAAAAAAGGCGCTTTAATACGGCGCCTTTTTTATTTCATCCGTTTGAACGTGCATAATAAAAAGAACATCACAACAATGAATACCGGAGGCTTTATGCCACTGCATAATTTAACGCGGTTCCCACGCCTGGAATTTATTGGCGCGCCAACGCCACTCGAATACCTGCCGCGTTTATCTGATTATCTGGGTCGCGACATTTTCATTAAACGCGATGACGTAACGCCGATGGCAATGGGCGGGAATAAACTGCGTAAGCTTGAATTTCTGGCTGCCGATGCGCTGCGTGAAGGCGCGGATACACTGATTACGGCGGGCGCCATCCAGTCGAACCACGTTCGCCAGACGGCGGCGGTAGCGGCAAAACTGGGATTACACTGCGTTGCGTTACTGGAAAATCCCATCGGTACGACGGCGGAAAACTACCTGACCAACGGCAATCGTCTGCTGCTGGATCTTTTTAACACGCAAATTGAGATGTGCGACGCGCTGACCGATCCTGATGCCCAGCTACAGGAACTGGCGACCCATATTGAGGCGCAGGGGTTCAGGCCGTATGTGATTCCGGTCGGCGGCTCCAGCCCATTAGGCGCAATGGGATACGTGGAGAGCGCGCTGGAAATCGCCCAGCAGTGCGAGGGCGCGGTACAGCTGTCCTCCGTGGTGTTGGCGTCGGGAAGCGCCGGTACGCACGCCGGGCTGGCGGTAGGTCTGGAACAACTGATGCCAGATGTTGAGTTGATCGGCGTGACCGTGTCGCGCAAGGTTATCGATCAGAAGCCCAAAGTGGTTACGCTGCAACAAGCGATTGCTAAAGAGCTGGAACTGACCGCCTCGGCGGACATCCTGCTGTGGGACGACTATTTCGCGCCGGGATACGGAACGCCGAATGAAGAGGGGATGGAGGCCGTGAAGCTGCTGGCGCGCCTGGAAGGCATTCTGCTTGACCCGGTCTATACGGGGAAAGCGATGGCGGGCCTGATCGATGGCATCAGCCAGAAGCGCTTCAAAGATGAAGGCCCGATTCTCTTTATTCATACCGGTGGGGCGCCAGCGCTGTTTGCCTACCATCCTCACGTGTAACTTCCGGGTAGAAAAACACTCATGCAAGAAAGTATCCAACTGGTGATTGACTCGCTGCCGTATCTGCTTAAAGGTGCGGTGTTTACGCTACAGCTGAGTATTGGCGGGATGTTTTTCGGCCTGCTGCTGGGCTTCATTCTCGCGCTGATGCGTATGTCGCCCCTGCTGCCTGTCCGCTGGCTGGCGCGTTTTTATATCTCCATTTTTCGCGGTACGCCGCTGATTGCCCAGCTTTTTATGATCTACTACGGCCTGCCGCAGTTTGGCATTGAGCTGGACCCGATCCCGGCGGCGATGATTGGCCTGTCGCTGAATACCGCAGCCTACACTTCGGAAACGCTGCGTGCGGCGATCTCTTCTATCGACAAAGGTCAGTGGGAAGCCGCGGCAAGTATCGGTATGACGCCGTGGCAAACGCTGCGTCGCGCGATTTTGCCGCAGGCCGCCCGCGTGGCGTTGCCGCCGCTGAGCAATAGTTTCATCAGCCTGGTGAAAGATACCTCCCTGGCCGCGACGATTCAGGTGCCGGAACTGTTCCGTCAGGCGCAGCTGATTACCTCGCGTACGCTGGAAGTCTTTACCATGTATCTGGCGGCATCGCTGATCTACTGGGTGATGGCGACGGTACTTTCCGCGCTGCAAAACTATTTTGAAGAGCAGCTTAACCGCCAGGAGAGAGATCCAAAATGAGTGCGATTGAAGTTAAAAACCTGGTGAAAAAGTTCCACGGTCAGACGGTGTTGCACGGCATCGACCTGGAGGTGAAACCTGGTGAGGTGGTGGCGATTATCGGCCCCAGCGGTTCCGGTAAAACAACGCTGCTGCGCAGCATTAATTTGCTGGAGCAGCCTGAGGCGGGCACCATCAAAGTGGGCGACATTACCATTGATACCGCAAGCTCGTTAAGCAAGCAAAAAGGGCTAATTCGCCAGTTGCGTCAGCATGTGGGGTTCGTATTCCAGAACTTTAATCTGTTTCCGCACCGTACCGTGCTGGAGAACATCATTGAAGGGCCGGTGATTGTGAAAGGCGAGCCCAAAGCCGAAGCAACGGCATTAGCGCGGGAACTGCTGGCGAAGGTAGGACTGGCCGGGAAAGAGACCAGCTATCCGCGTCGTCTGTCCGGCGGGCAGCAGCAGCGTGTGGCGATTGCCCGCGCGCTGGCGATGCGCCCGGAGGTGATTTTGTTTGATGAACCGACTTCCGCGCTCGACCCTGAGCTGGTGGGGGAGGTGCTCAGTACGATACGCCAGCTGGCGCAGGAAAAGCGCACGATGGTCATCGTGACGCATGAAATGAGCTTTGCGCGCGACGTGGCTGACCGGGTGATATTTATGGATCAGGGGCGCATTGTGGAGCAGGGCGCGGCCAAACCGTTATTTGCCAATCCTCAGCAACCACGCACGCGTCAGTTTCTTGAGAAGTTCCTGATGCAATAAGTGTTTTCGCGCACTCGCCTGAAATAATCCCGTTTTGGGCGAGTGTATTTAAATAAATATCAATAATACCCGCCTGATTATAGCCGTAATCCCTTTGTGTTCTCCCGCCGGGTGAAACACACCTCAAGTAATTCGCCATCTGACCGATATTTTCTACATATAAACTTCATTTATGTGTTAGCTTGTTTTAAACATTATAATGATTATCAATCTCAGGGGTGTTACCGTTTAGTATGCAGGAAAATGATTTCTTCACCTGGCGACGGAGTATGCTGGTACGCTTTCAGGAAATGGCGACGGCAGAAGATGTCTACACTGAATTGCAACATCAGACACAGCAGCTTGAATATGATTATTATGCGCTGTGCGTTCGCCATCCCGTCCCGTTTACGCGGCCAAAAATCTCCGTTCACACCACGTACCCGCAAGCGTGGGTGGCGCATTATCAGTCTGAAAACTATTTCTCTATTGATCCGGTATTAAAGCCGGAAAATTTCCGCCAGGGGCATCTGGCATGGAATGATGCCTTATTTAGCGAAGCGCAGTCGCTATGGGACGCGGCGCGCGCGCACGGTCTACGCCGGGGGGCGACGCAATGCCTGATGCTGCCGAATCGGGCGCTGGGCTTCCTCTCTGTCTCCCGGGCGAGCGCCCGCCATGCGCCGTTTGCACATGATGAAATTGAACTCCGGTTGCAACTGCTGGTGCGTGAGAGCCTGTCGGCGCTGACGCGGCTGGAGGATGAAATGGTGATGACGCCAGAAATGCGCTTCAGTAAGCGAGAGAAAGAGATCCTGAAGTGGACGGCGGAAGGAAAGACGTCATCAGAGATTGCGATGATTCTGTCCATCTCAGAGAACACCGTTAACTTTCATCAGAAAAACATGCAGAAAAAGTTTAACGCGCCGAATAAAACGCAGATTGCCTGCTATGCGGCCGCGACGGGCCTGATCTGAAAAAACGAATGTTCTGCGTGCCAGACGCAAAACCGGCTGAAAGTTTCACTCTCAGCCGGTTTCCTGTTACTGGCGGTAAGCTTGTTTAATTTGCTTAACAGTGCTGGAAAATACCGCGGCCTGCGTTTCATCTTCAATCTGCGCGATCTGTTTTTCCATCTTAAGAATCACGCGCCCTGCGTCGGCTTGCCCCATTGCCTGTAGCATCAGGGTCAACATGGCTTTCAGGCAGGTGACTTCATTGGCCAGTTCTTGATTATTCTCGGCAGTGGAAAAATCAGGCGTACTCATTTATTTTCCTCGTTATGTTTCAGTGAAAAAGTGCGATGGCAAATGTTAAGGCGGCGGAGTATACCATAAGCTGCGCCAAAAATAGCAGTGGTTGTTTTTTGATCGCAAATCAAACCAGCGCCATTAAAATAAACAACGCCTTGCGAGGCATATATTTTCCTCATTTTTTTGTTTACCTCGCGTATTTCGCGCGTTAATTATTGTTACAAAGTTACTTGCCTATTTAGCATTTCGACGGAAGTGAGTGAATTTTTTGTCACTATTCTGAAACTATTATGCAGAAATAGAGGGTAAAAAAAGGTCGTTAGCTGTGGGAGTTTCCACGAAGCGTACAATCTAATTTCCAAAAACGAGAGCAAAATCGAATGCCCCACGTTTTTTACGTTTCAAAGTTGAGATAAAACCCGCTAATATAGGGTCGATTAACTATCAGTAGCGTTATCCCTATTCTGGAGATATTCCTTTGATCAACGTTCTTCTTGTTGATGACCACGAACTGGTGCGCGCAGGGATACGACGCATTCTGGAAGATATAAAGGGCATAAAGGTTGTCGGTGAAGCCTGTTGTGGCGAGGACGCCGTAAAGTGGTGCCGCGCGAACACCGTCGACGTTGTGCTGATGGACATGAACATGCCCGGAATCGGCGGTCTTGAGGCGACGCGCAAAATTGCCCGCTCAAGCGCTGATATTAAAGTGATCATGCTGACGATCCATACGGAAAATCCGTTACCGGCAAAAGTCATGCAGGCCGGAGCCGCAGGGTATCTGAGTAAAGGCGCTGCGCCTCAGGAAGTGGTTAGCGCGATTCGTTCGGTTTTTTCCGGGCAGCGTTATATTGCTTCAGATATCGCTCAACAGATGGCGTTGAGCCAGATTGAGCCTGAGAAAACAGAAACGCCTTTTGCCAGTTTGTCTGAACGCGAGTTGCAGATTATGCTGATGATCACCAGGGGCCAGAAGGTTAATGAGATCTCAGAACAACTGAATCTCAGTCCTAAAACGGTGAACAGCTATCGCTACAGAATGTTCAGTAAACTAAACATTCATGGTGATGTTGAGTTGACTCACCTGGCAATTCGCCACGGCCTGTGTAATGCGGAGACGTTAACAAGCTAGTGAGTGTTCTGTTTGATGCGAAAGCATTTTTAAAAACCGTGACCAGCCAACCCGGCGTTTATCGTATGTATGATGCCGGTGGTACGGTTATTTATGTCGGTAAAGCGAAAGACCTGAAAAAACGGCTTTCCAGCTATTTCCGCAGCAACCTTGCTTCGCGAAAAACCGAAGCATTGGTTGCGCAAATTCAGCAAATTGATGTCACGGTGACGCATACCGAGACCGAAGCGCTATTGCTCGAACACAACTACATCAAATTGTATCAACCGCGCTATAACGTGTTATTGCGCGATGATAAATCCTATCCTTTCATTTTTCTCAGCGGTGACACCCATCCACGCCTGGCAATGCATCGCGGGGCGAAACATGCCAAAGGTGAATACTTTGGCCCGTTCCCGAACGGGTATGCCGTGCGTGAAACCCTGGCCCTGCTGCAAAAAGTCTTTCCCATTCGTCAGTGCGAAAACAGCGTCTACCGCAACCGCTCGCGTCCTTGTCTGCAATATCAGATTGGCCGCTGCCTCGGACCGTGCGTAGAAGGACTGGTGAGTGAAGATGAGTATGCGCAGCAGGTGGAGTACGTTCGGCTGTTTTTATCCGGGAAAGACGATCAGGTTCTGACCCAATTGATCGCCCGAATGGAAAAAGCCAGCCAGAATCTGGAATTTGAAGAGGCCGCGCGCATACGCGACCAAATTCAGGCTGTGCGCCGCGTTACTGAGAAACAGTTTGTCTCCAATACCGGCGACGATCTGGACGTTATCGGCGTGGCGTTCGATGCGGGTATGGCCTGCGTACATGTGCTTTTTATCCGCCAGGGCAAGGTGTTGGGCAGCCGTAGCTATTTCCCGAAAGTGCCGAACGGGACGGAACTGGGCGAAGTGGTGGAAACGTTCGTCGGCCAGTTCTATCTGCAAGGCAGCCAGATGCGCACGCTGCCAGGAGAGATCCTGCTGGATTTCAACCTGAGCGATAAAACGCTGCTGGCGGACTCTTTGTCCGAACTGGCCGGGCGGCGCATTAATGTGCAGACCAAACCGCGTGGCGATCGCGCTCGTTACCTGAAGCTGGCGCGAACCAATGCCGCGACGGCGCTGATCAGCAAACTGTCGCAGCAATCGACGATCACACAGCGTCTGACCGCACTGGCAAGCGTACTGAAGCTGCCTGCGGTGAAGCGGATGGAGTGTTTTGACATCAGCCACACGATGGGAGAACAGACGGTGGCCTCCTGCGTGGTTTTTGACGCTAACGGGCCGCTGCGTGCGGAGTATCGTCGCTACAACATTACCGGAATTACGCCGGGCGATGATTATGCGGCGATGAATCAGGTTCTGCGCCGACGCTATGGCAAGGCGATTGAAGAAAGTAAGATTCCTGACGTTATTCTGATTGATGGCGGTAAAGGCCAGCTTGGTCAGGCGAAGGCCGTTTTTGCAGAACTGGATGTGCCGTGGGATAAAAATCATCCTTTATTGTTGGGCGTTGCTAAAGGCGCCGATCGTAAAGCCGGTCTGGAGACGTTGTTCTTTGAACCCGAAGGGGAGGGCTTTAGCCTGCCGCCGGATTCGCCTGCGCTGCACGTTATTCAGCATATCCGCGATGAATCGCACGATCACGCCATCAGCGGGCACCGCAAAAAACGGGCGAAGGTGAAAAACACCAGCACGCTGGAAACTATCGAAGGCGTCGGGCCAAAACGTCGACAAATGCTGTTGAAATATATGGGCGGTTTGCAAGGACTACGTAACGCGAGTGTTGAGGAAATTGCAAAAGTGCCGGGTATTTCGCAAGGTCTGGCAGAAAAGATCTTCTACTCGTTGAAACATTGAGGTCTCTGTAGCAACATAGGGGTAATTTCTCTGACAACAGATAGTTACCCGTCACTATGCAATTTAATATCCCTACGTTGCTCACGCTGTTTCGCGTCATTCTGATCCCATTCTTTGTATTGGTGTTTTATCTGCCATTTACATGGGCTCCCTTCGTTACCGCGCTAATCTTCTGTATCGCCGCCGTGACCGACTGGTTCGACGGTTTTCTGGCGCGTCGCTGGAACCAGAGTACGCGTTTTGGCGCGTTCCTTGACCCGGTGGCGGATAAGGTGCTGGTGGCGATCGCCATGGTGCTGGTGACGGAGCATTATCACAGCTGGTGGGTGACGCTGCCTGCCGCGACCATGATTGCGCGTGAAATTATTATTTCCGCGCTGCGTGAATGGATGGCCGAGCTGGGCAAACGCAGCAGCGTGGCAGTCTCCTGGATCGGCAAAGTGAAAACCACCTCGCAAATGGCGGCGCTGGCGTGGCTGCTGTGGCGTCCAAACATTTGGGTGGAATATGCCGGGATCGCGCTTTTCTTCGTTGCTGCCGTGCTGACGCTGTGGTCTATGTTCCAGTATTTGAGCGCTGCACGCGGGGATTTGCTTGATCAGTGATCGTTTCGCCGCAAATTTCAGCAAACGATCGTGGGTGGCGAAAAATATCGTTGACTCGTTGCGTCAGGTAAGTAGAATGCAACGCATCGAACGGCGGCGCAGGTTGCCAGACGATAACAAAATCAAGTGATTAACAAAGTTACTTGATGATGCGGGAATAGCTCAGTTGGTAGAGCACGACCTTGCCAAGGTCGGGGTCGCGAGTTCGAGTCTCGTTTCCCGCTCCAGTTTAAAGACATCGGCAATAGCGGGTGTCTGGCTGAAAAGCCTGAAGAATATGGCGCGTTAGCAAAGCGGTTATGTAGCGGATTGCAAATCCGTCTAGTCCGGTTCGACTCCGGAACGCGCCTCCACTTTCTTCCCGAGCCCGGATGGTGGAATCGGTAGACACAAGGGATTTAAAATCCCTCGGCGTTCGCGCTGTGTGGGTTCAAGTCCCACTCCGGGTACCATGGGAAAGACAAGAATAATCAAAGCAATAAGCAGTGTCGTAAAACCACCTCCGGGTGGTTTTTTTGTGTCTGTCATCTGCTCGCTGATGATCTTGTCTGCCATTCCTTCCCCAATAAGTATCCCTTACTTCGTCAGCCATGTAAGATAATTGCGGGCGAGAGTATTTCACTGAGGAAAAGCGTTATGAAAACAGGACCGTTAAACGAAAGCGAGCTGGAATGGCTGGATGATGTACTGACAAAGTACAATACCGATCACGCGATTCTGGATGTGTCAGAGTTGGATGGTTTACTGACGGCTGTACTCAGTTCGCCGTATGAGATTGAGCCAGAGCAATGGCTGGTCGCGGTATGGGGTGGGGCGCAGTATGTTCCGCGCTGGTCCTCTGAAAAGGAGATGACGCGTTTTATGGAACTGGCGTTTCAGCATATGGCGGATACGGCAGACAGGCTTAATGAGTTCCCGGAACAGTTTGAACCGCTGTTCGGTCTGCGTGAAGTCGAAGGTCATGAGCTGACCATCGTGGAAGAGTGGTGCTTTGGCTATATGCGCGGGGTCGCGCTCTCTGACTGGTCCACCTTACCGGATACGCTACAACCCGCGCTGAAAGCCATTGCGCTGCACGGTACGGAAGAGAACTTCGCCGTGGTTGAAAAAATGTCACCAGAGGCGTTTGAAGAGAGCGTTAACGCGATTCGTCTGGCGGCCCTGGATTTACACGCATACTGGATGGCGCACCCGCAGGAAGCGCCGGTGCAGGTGCCGGTAAGAGCGGAAGTAAAGGTGGGGCGCAACGATCCTTGCCCCTGCGGCAGCGGTAAAAAATATAAACAGTGCTGTCTGCACTAAACACAAAAAAGGGGCTTAACGCCCCTTTTGTTTTATCCCACTTCAGGTAGCAGGCCGGCGGCGATACAGAACTGTACGCCGATCACCACTATCCCACAGGTAAAGACGAGGGCTAATGCCGGAACGCCGCCCGCGACGCGATACGTTGCCTGCGGATTATGCTTCCTGCTTTGCCACGCGAGCAGGGAAGGGATCAGCAACGCCAGTACCGCCAGCGCGACGCCAGCGTATCCCAGCGCCATCACAAAGCCGCGCGGGTAAAAGAGTGCGAACGCCAGTGGCGGCAGGAAGGTAATTGCGCCGGTTTGCAGACGCCCGGCGACGGTGTTGCGTCGCTGGAACAGATCTGCCAGATAATCAAACAATCCCAGTGCCACACCCAAAAACGATGTCGCCAGCGCCAGGTCGGCAAACAGATGTACCGCCAGTTCAACGTGCGGCGAGGCAACCACCTCACGCAAGGCCTGCAACAGGCCATTTAACCCGGCATGATCGGCCAGCAAGCCCATAAAGGTAGAGGAGTTGATACTGCCGAGCGTGGCAAGCTGCCAGAAAATGTATGCCACCAGCGGGATTGCGCTACCGGTGATAAATACCCATCGCAGTTTGCGAATATTACCGTTCATATAGCTGACGATGCTGGGTACGCTGCCGTGAAAACCGAACGACGTAAAAATGACCGGAATTGCTGATAATGCCAGACCCTGTTGCAGCGGCAGCGTAAGCAGATTTACTTTATGAATATGCGGCATCAGCAGCGCCAGCATGGCGATCAGGAAGATAATTTTGGCGCTGAAGAGAAAGCGGTTGAACAGATCGACCAGCGAGGTTCCGACGCACACGACGCCACCGGCAACCACGGTGAACAGCAAAACGCCCATCGCCGGAGACATATCGGCGCCCGTCCAGTCGCTGATGCTTGAGGCCAGCAGTTCGCCGGCCCCGCTGATATAGGCCGCTGTGAGCGCATACATCAGAAACATCATGCTAAAGCCGGTGATCCATTGCCCATAACGTCCGAGGTAGCGTTTTGCCAACGTTCCTAACCCGGTATCTGCCGGAACGTGCTGATATACTTCCAGGAGCAACAGCGCGGTGTAGCACATCAATGCCCATAACCCAATCAATAACGCCAGTGTGACGCTGAAACCAACGCCAGCGGCGGCCAACGGCATCGCCAGCATACCGGCGCCGATAGTGGTGCCCGCCACGATAAAAACACTACCCAGAGTTCTATTTTTCACGCTTTCCTCTGTCCCAGAGATAATCAACGGTTATATCTGCGGCGCAGGGTAAGGCATAACATTATTTTCGTCAAATGACCGTTACAACATGTGTATACCATTGTTTACGAAAATTGGCATGAAGGCGTGCGCCACCACGATTGCATCGGCTGTGCATGTAAACCTGCGTTAGCGCAAAGCGCTATTCACCGGCTCCCGGTAGGCTACAGGCTTTATTGAGGAGGATGTATGGATTCTATTCACGGCCACGAAGTGCTGAATATGATGATTGAGTCAGGCGAGCAGTATTCGAATACCAGCCTGGAAGCGGCGATTACGGCGCGTTTTGGTGAACAGGCGCGTTTTCATACCTGTTCGGCTGCTGATATGACGGCGGCGGAGCTGGTGGCGTTTCTGGCGGCGAAGGGGAAGTTTATTGCGAAGGATGACGGCTTCTCTACGCACGAAAGCAAGATCTGCCGTCATTGAGCGTAAACGGTGAGGGAGCCTCACCGTTTAATTTTAGTTTTGGGTATCAAGCGTAGACAGTTCTTTATCGATGAAGTACAGACCTTCACCGCTTTTCCCTGCCAGCGTTAATTTATCAATAATAGATTTAAATAACTTCTCTTCTTCATGCTGTTCAGCGACATACCATTGCAGGAAGTTGAATGTCGGATAATCCTGGTTGGTCATCGCGGCATGCGCCAGTTCATTAATTTTCTGCGTAATTAATTGTTCGTGTTCGTAGGTGGCGCGGAACAGTTCATCCAGTGAAGCATATTCGGCAGCAGGCGAAGAGATCGTATTGATGCACGGTAAGCTACCGGTATCGGTCAGATAATCGAACAGGCGCTGCATATGCGTCATCTCTTCCTGCGCGTGACGACGCAGGAACGCTGCCGCCCCTTCAAAGCTATGGTAGCTGCACCATGCGCTCATCTGTTGGTAGAGCAGAGAAGAATATAATTCAAGGTTCATTTGCTCATTCAGTTTGTCGATCATTTCTGTTTTCAGCATGGTTCCGCTCCACAAAGAATCATTATACGTTGATGTGGCGTCACTATAATTTGTTATTTAATTATTTGCAAAAGGTAAAATAATAAATTTAATTATTAAAAATGCGAATGGGAATAAAACGCATTAACGCTATTAAATATAAAAATATGCAATGAGAATAATTAAAGCCAGCAGCGTCATGCTGGCTAAAGATATTAATACCCGCCAACGGATATTGGCTGGATGGCTACGCCCTGACACTGATAAGACAGCGTGATTCTGGTGTTCATGCACAGCGAACCGGCATAAACGCTACAGGTTGACACTGGCTGACCGAATGCGATGGCGTTGGCGTATCCCATCTGCTGACATTCGCGTGTCGCCGTACCGTGCGCAACATAATCATCCGCGCGCGCCGTTTGCATCATCGCCTGGTTATAACTGAGGCGGACAATCCCGCTTGTCGGGTTGGTTTCACTGACCTGCGCTTGTTTGGTGAGGGTACATCCCGTCAGGGCTATGAGTGAGAGGCCAAGGATAAAGGTTTTCATAATATCGCTCTGAGAATCCGGTGACAGCACATCCTATCTTGAACAGTAGACATTCAATGGCCTGAATAGCTTAAGAATTGCCCATGATTAATCCCAACGACACCGGCTCTTTGTGCGATACGGGAAAAGTGTGAGCACATCTTAATTTTTTAAAACCATTTTTCACTAAATTTGAAAGTATGTTTGCGAGATAGTAATGTGACGTATACGTCAACGACTCACGGCGGGATTTCCCGCGACGCATTCAGGAGAAGACAGAATGAAAATTGCACTGATGATGGAAAACAGCCAGGCAGGTAAAAATGCCACCATTCATCGCGAGCTTAAAGCGGTAGCGGATGAAAAGGGATTCCCTGTTTTCAACGTCGGGATGAGCGATGAAAACGACCATCATCTGACTTATATCCACCTTGGTATTATGGCCAGCATTCTGCTTAACGCCAAAGCGGTGGATTTTGTTGTGACGGGTTGCGGCACCGGGCAGGGCGCGCTGATGTCGCTGAATATTCATCCGGGCGTGGTGTGCGGCTACTGCATCGACCCGGCGGATGCGTTCCTGTTTGCGCAGATTAACAACGGTAATGCGCTTTCTCTGCCATTCGCAAAAGGCTTTGGCTGGGGTGCGGAGTTGAATGTGCGTTTCATCTTTGAAAAAGCATTCACCGGCCGTAACGGGGAAGGGTATCCACCAGAACGTAAAGAACCGCAGGTACGTAACGCGGGCATTCTGAACCAGGTGAAAGCGGCGGTGGTGAAAGAAAACTATCTGGATACGCTGCGCGCCATCGATCCTGAACTGGTGAAAACGGCGGTCTCTGGCCCACGTTTCCAGCAGTGTTTCTTTGACAATTGCCAGGATAAAGAGATCGAAGCGTTCGTTCGCGGCATTCTCGGTTAATGTGTCATGTAAGCCGGATAACGCGGCGTTTATCCGGCTTACCGCGTTTGCTTTGCTACCGTTTCTTCTCCTGAATGGGTACTATGGCGGCCTTTCTATAAGGAGCTTACTATGTCCCAACCACTGAACGCCGATCAGGAACTGGTCTCTGACGTTGTTGCCTGCCAGTTAGTTATCAAACAGATTCTGGATGTTATTGACGTTATTGCCCCGGTTGAAGTTCGGGAAAAGATGTCCAGCCAGTTGAAAAACATCGATTTTACCAGCCACCCTGCCGCAGCGGACCCGGTTACTATGCGGGCCATTCAAAAGGCGATTGCGTTGATTGAGCTGAAATTCACGCCGCAGGACGAAGCGCACTAAAGTAAAGCGACTGTGTAACAGCCTCCCGGTACGGGAGGCGTAACGTCGTGGCAATATAGCGGTTAGTGGTGTTGATAGTTGACGACGTTGAGTAAGTGTTTGTCCGTTTGCACCATACACAATCCCGCGCGTTTTGCGCTGCGAACTTCATCGAGAATCGTCTGTAACAGAACGCCATCCTGCTGCTGATCTTTTTCCAGGTCGTGGAGAAAGTTGAGCGTTGGCGCGTCATTCATTGCTTTGGCTTCGTCGGTTAAGCGTGAGAGCGTGCTGGCGCGTTGCTGATACTCATCCAGCGTTTTTTGAAATAACTCTTCAAGACAGGTTAACTCTTCGCCGGGAACATCAATGGCTCTCACGATGGGGTTGGCGCCTGCGTTCTTCATAAAATTGAACATGCGCATCATCTGGGTCACGTTTCCCTGCGCCTGGGTACGAAGAAAAGTCGCCGTACCGGTCAGACTGTGGTCAAAACACCAGTCGCTCAGGTGGAGATAGAGGTTAGATGCGTAAAACTCAAGGTTCATTTGGGTGTTGAGCTTATGAACCATTCCAGCTGTCGCCATATCAATATCCTTATTTCCAGAAAGGGTGATGCGCGTTACTCATGTATGCGCAATGAATACTGTTAGCAGAATAAATCCGTTCTGCCGGTCCTTTATGTGATCAAAAAGCTGATTCCGTTGCCGATCGAAAATAAGCATAGCGCCAGTACGGCTATAAGAAAATCCTTAAATCCCAATGTTTATATTTTTTTACAGTTTGCTGAAGGTATATCGCTGACGGCGAATGTAAGAATATAACGGATGTTGATATACATGATTGATTTTACGTGATTTTAATTTGATATTTATTTTTGAAATGATGTTTCATATCACAAAAGAAAATACACCGGCGTGTTAGGATCGAATAATTAGCGGGCGAAACAGTTCTGGCCGAAATTATCGACAACGTTTTTTGCGCCAGATCATTTTTGCCCATTTTTTAAATATAACCGAATGAACAATTTGTCATTTCGGTGTGATTAACACGAGTAAAGCGAGGAGTCGTAAATGAAAAAGGTCGCTGTCCTGCTGGCGCCAGGATTCGAAGAAGCAGAAGCCGTGGTCACTATTGATATTCTGCGTCGCCTGAATATTGATGTTGAAACGCTGGCCTGCGCGGAATCTCGCGCGGTAGTGAGTTATCACGATATTCCAATGGTTGCGGACAACACCCTCGCCGGGCGTCTGGACACGTTGTATGACGCCATCGTCTTGCCCGGCGGCCCGCAGGGGAGCGCTAATCTGGCCGCCAGCGCGCAGGTGATCGACTTCGTTTCCCGCCATGACGCTGCGGGTAAACTGATCTGTCCGGTCTGCTCCGCCGCAGCGCGTGTGCTGGGGGGCAATGGTCTGCTGAAAGGGCGCCGTTACGTCTGCTCTGGCGACCTATGGGAAAATGTGACTGACGGTGAATATGTTGATGCGCCGGTCGTGGAAGATGGCAATCTCTTGAGCGGCAAAGGGTTAGGGCATATTTTTGATTTTGCGCTGACGCTGGCTGCTCGTCTGTCAGGGGATGACGCTTCTGTTCGCGATCATGCCGATCATATTTACTATGCCTGGTAAAGCATATTTCCCCGGATGCGCCTGCATTCGGGGACAAGGATTTGCTGGCTGATGTTATGGACTAATCTGCTACCTATTTTTTATTTGTCTGACAAAACCTTCTTTTTTTATGTCATTTTCCGCTGAATTTATGTACGCAATTACTGTAATTCTGCGGTGTGATGCCGCTCTCCTATGGAGAATCAATTTCCCGCTACAACTAACACCAGCACGGGTATCAATCCTTGGCTTTTAAGGTAATACCTTGTTTTACGGCTAAATTACAAAAAATCGTTCGATTTTACCCTACATAAAAGAACGCTAAAGCTGGAGTTAACCATGCACAAATTTACTAAAGCGCTGGCAGCCATCGGTCTGGCTGCCGTTATGTCACAATCCGCTATCGCTGAAACCATGAAGCTCGGTTTTCTGGTGAAACAACCGGAGGAACCCTGGTTCCAGACAGAATGGAAATTTGCCGATAAAGCCGGGAAAGATCTGGGTTTTGAGGTCATTAAAATTGCGGTGCCGGACGGTGAGAAAACCCTGAACGCCATCGACAGCCTGGCGGCGAGTGGGGCAAAAGGCTTCGTTATTTGTACCCCGGACCCGAAACTGGGTTCAGCGATCGTTGCAAAAGCGCGTGGGTATGACATGAAGGTAATCGCTGTGGACGATCAGTTCGTCAACGCGAAAGGTAAGCCAATGGACACCGTACCGCTGGTGATGATGGCGGCCACGAAAATTGGCGAGCGCCAGGGGCAGGAGCTGTATAAGGAGATGCAAAACCGCGGCTGGGATGTGAAGGAAACGGCGGTGATGGCGATTACCGCTAATGAACTGGATACCGCGCGTCGCCGCACATCCGGCTCGATGGACGCGCTGAAAGCTGCGGGCTTCCCGGAAAAACAGATCTATCAGGTTCCAACGAAATCGAATGATATTCCCGGCGCATTCGATGCCGCTAACTCTATGCTGGTTCAACACCCTGAAGTGAAACACTGGCTGATTGTCGGCATGAATGACAACACCGTGCTGGGCGGCGTGCGCGCCACCGAAGGTCAGGGCTTTAAGGCGGCGGACGTTATCGGCATCGGCATTAACGGTGTGGATGCGATCAGCGAACTGTCAAAAGCGCAGGCGACAGGATTCTACGGCTCGTTGCTGCCCAGCCCGGACGTACACGGCTATAAATCCAGTGAAATGCTCTACAACTGGGTAACCAAAGATGCGGAACCGCCAAAATTCACTGAAGTGACCGACGTGGTGCTGATCACCCGTGACAACTTCAAAGAAGAACTGGCGAAAAAAGGTTTAGGCGGCAAGTAACACAAATGCCGGATGGCGACGCGAAAACGGTTTATCCGGCCTGCGAATTGCGTATTCAGTAGGCCGGATAAGGCAACGCCGTCATCCGGCAAAATCCTGACTCACGGAGACGTTATGCAACAGCCCACCCCATATCTCTCATTTCGCGGCATCGGGAAAACGTTCCCTGGCGTTAAGGCGCTGACGGATATCAGTTTTGACTGTTATGCCGGTCAGGTGCATGCGCTGATGGGCGAAAATGGCGCCGGGAAGTCCACACTCTTAAAAATTCTCAGCGGCAACTATGCGCCAACCACGGGATCGCTGGCGATCCGTGGGCAAGAGATGACCTTTGCCGACACCACGGCTGCACTGAATGCCGGTGTCGCCATTATTTATCAGGAACTGCACCTCGTGCCGGAAATGACCGTTGCGGAGAATATCTACCTCGGCCAGCTCCCGCATAAGGGGGGGATTGTTAACCGGACGCTGCTCAACTACGAAGCCGGCCTTCAGTTACAACATCTGGGGATGGATATCTCCCCGGATACCCCGCTGAAATACCTCTCGATTGGCCAGTGGCAAATGGTGGAGATTGCGAAAGCGTTAGCGCGTAACGCCAAAATTATCGCTTTCGATGAACCGACCAGCTCGCTCTCCGCCAGGGAGATCGAGAACCTGTTCCGGGTAATTCGCGAACTGCGCAAAGAAGGGCGCGTCATTCTGTATGTGTCGCACCGTATGGAAGAGATCTTTGCACTGAGCGATGCCATTACCGTGTTTAAAGATGGCCGCTACGTTAAAACGTTTACCGATATGCAGCAGGTTAACCATGACGCGCTGGTTCAGGCGATGGTTGGGCGCGATCTCGGCGATATCTACGGCTGGCAGCCTCGCGCCTGTGGCGCAGAGCGGCTGCGGCTGCAAGAGGTGAAAGCGCCGGGCGTTCGCGCGCCTGTCAGCTTATCCGTGCGCAGCGGCGAAATTGTCGGCCTGTTTGGTCTGGTTGGCGCCGGGCGCAGTGAATTAATGAAAGGGCTGTTCGGCGGAACGCGCATCACCGGAGGGCAGGTGTTCATTGATGAGCAGCCCATTGATATCCGCAAACCGGCGCACGCGATTGCGGCAGGCATGATGCTGTGCCCGGAAGATCGCAAAGCGGAGGGGATCATTCCTGTGCATTCGGTTCGCGACAATATCAACATCAGCGCCCGACGTAAGCATGTGCTGGGCGGGTGCCTGATCAATAACGGTTGGGAAGAGAGCAATGCCGAACACCATATTCGCTCCCTCAATATAAAAACGCCAGGTGCTGAGCAACTCATTATGAATCTCTCCGGGGGGAATCAACAGAAGGCGATTCTGGGACGCTGGTTATCGGAAGAGATGAAGGTCATTTTGCTTGATGAGCCGACGCGCGGTATCGATGTCGGCGCAAAACACGAGATCTACAACGTTATTTACGCGCTGGCGGCGCGCGGTGTGGCCGTGCTGTTTGCCTCCAGCGATCTGCCGGAAGTTCTTGGTGTTGCCGACCGTATTGTGGTGATGCGTGAAGGTGAGATCGCCGGTGAATTACTTCACGAACAGGCGGATGAACGGCAGGCCCTGAGCCTTGCTATGCCTAAAGTCAGCCAGGCTGTCGCCTGAGTAAAGGAGAGTAAGATGTCTTCTGTAACTACATCCGGTTCTGGCGCACCTAAGTCGCCGTTTAGCTTCGGGCGTATCTGGGATCAATACGGCATGCTGGTGGTGTTCGCCGTCCTGTTCCTGGCGTGTGCGATCTTTGTGCCTAACTTTGCCACGTTCATCAACATGAAGGGGCTGGGGCTGGCGATTTCGATGTCGGGTATGGTGGCGTGTGGGATGCTGTTTTGTCTGGCGTCCGGCGATTTTGACCTCTCCGTCGCCTCGGTGATTGCCTGTGCTGGCGTCACCACCGCCGTGGTCATCAATATGACCGAAAGCCTGTGGATTGGCGTGGCGGCCGGGCTGCTGCTGGGCATACTCTGCGGACTGGTGAACGGTTTTGTTATCGCGCGTTTAAAGATCAACGCCCTGATTACCACGCTCGCCACGATGCAGATTGTCCGTGGTCTGGCCTATATCATCTCTGACGGTAAAGCGGTAGGGATTGAAGATGAGCGCTTCTTCACCCTCGGGTATGCCAACTGGTTTGGGCTGCCTGCGCCGATCTGGTTAACGGTAGGGTGCCTGGTTATCTTTGGTTTATTGCTGAATAAAACCACGTTTGGCCGCAATACGCTGGCGATTGGCGGGAATGAAGAAGCGGCGCGTCTGGCCGGGGTGCCGGTAGTACGCACGAAGATCATTATCTTCGTTCTCTCCGGGCTGGTATCGGCGGCGGCGGGGATTATCCTGGCATCGCGCATGACCAGCGGCCAGCCAATGACCTCCATTGGTTATGAACTGATTGTGATTTCAGCCTGCGTATTAGGCGGTGTCTCCCTCAAGGGCGGCATCGGAAAAATCTCATATGTGGTCGCGGGGGTGTTGATCCTGGGGACGGTGGAAAACGCCATGAACCTGCTGAACATTTCCCCCTTTGCACAGTACGTCGTGCGCGGCTTAATCCTGCTGGCAGCGGTAATCTTCGACCGTTACAAACAAAAGGCGAAGCGCACCGTTTAATGAAATAAACCGTAACTATTCAGTTTAGCTCCTCCCGATAGCCAGCCGCTACCCCGGCTGGCTATTGTCTTTCTAAATGGCGAGCAGCGTCACACTGTCTATACTTACATGGCTAATGGGGCCGATCCGCGCGCCTCAAAAACGATGATTAAGGAGGAGAACAGGGTGGCAGAACCGTTAACCGTATCCCCCGAACTGTCCGCAAACTATGCTTATTTTTTCGATCTTGATGGGACGCTGGCGGAGATTAAACCACACCCGGATCAGGTGGTGGTGCCGCACAATATTCTCCAGCTGTTACACCGCCTCTCGACGCATAACGCAGGGGCGCTGGCATTGATTTCAGGGCGCTCAATGGCTGAGCTTGATGCGCTCTCAGCCCCCTTTTGCTTTCCCCTTGCCGGGGTGCATGGGGCGGAACGCCGTGACATCAATGGTAATACCCATATCGTGCGCCTTCCGCAGGCGATAGCACGCGATGTCAGCGCGCAGCTGCACGCCGCGCTGGGAAATCTTCCAGGGGCGGAACTGGAAGCGAAAGGCATGGCCTTTGCGCTGCATTACCGGCAGGCGCCGCAGCATGAGGCGACGTTGCTGGCGCTGGCGCAGCACATTACGCAGAAATGGCCGCAGCTTGCGCTTCAGCCGGGTAAATGCGTGGTGGAGATTAAACCGAAAGGCGCGAACAAAGGGGAGGCCATTGCCGCGTTCATGCAAGAAGCGCCATTTGCAGGGCGTATCCCTGTCTTTGTGGGCGATGACTTGACGGATGAGGCGGGCTTTGACGTCGTCAATAATTTGGGAGGGATTTCAGTCAAAGTGGGTGCCGGGGCGACCCGGGCAACAGGACGTCTGGCAGGCGTTCCTGAGGTCTGGCGCTGGCTGGAAGAAATTAACAATCCACAACAAGAAAAAAAATTAATGAATGACAGGAGAGATGGCTATGAGTCGTTTAGTCGTAGTATCTAATCGAATTGCTCCCCCGGATAATAAAGGCGGCGCGGGTGGCCTGGCAGTTGGCGTACTGGGCGCGTTGAAAGCGGCGGGCGGATTGTGGTTCGGCTGGAGTGGCGAGACGGGCAACGAGGATAAGCCGTTAAAAAAGGTCACACGAGGCAATATGACCTGGGCGTCTTTTAATCTGAGCGAGCAGGACTACGAGGAATATTATTGCCAGTTTTCGAATGCGGTCTTATGGCCTGCCTTCCATTATCGACTCGATCTGGTGCAGTTCCAGCGCCCCGCGTGGGAAGGGTATTCACGGGTGAATGCGCTGCTGGCGGATAAGCTGCTGCCCTTACTGAAAGATGACGATATTATCTGGGTTCATGACTATCATTTATTGCCGTTTGCCAGTGAATTGCGCAAGCGGGGCGTGAATAATCGCATAGGCTTTTTCTTGCATATCCCTTTCCCGACGCCGGAAATTTTCAATGCCTTGCCGCCGCACGATACGCTGCTGGAACAACTGTGTGATTTTGACTTACTGGGATTCCAGACGGAAAACGACCGCCTGGCGTTTCTGGACAGTCTGTCAAGCCAGACCAGAGTAACCACGCGCGGCAGTAAGAGCCATTCGGCATGGGGGAAATCCTTCCGCACTGAGGTCTATCCTATTGGCATTGAACCTGACGAGATCGCACAACAGGCTTCCGGGCCGTTACCGCCGAAACTGGCGCAGCTAAAAGCGGAGCTGAAAAATGTGCAAAACATTTTTTCCGTTGAGCGTCTGGATTACTCCAAAGGATTACCGGAGCGTTTCCAGGCGTATGAAGCGCTGCTGGAGAAATACCCCCAGCACCACGGGAAAATTCGCTACACGCAGATAGCGCCGACCTCGCGCGGTGAAGTGCAGGCTTATCAGGATATCCGTCACCAACTGGAGACGGAAGCAGGGCGTATCAACGGTAAATATGGACAGCTTGGCTGGACGCCGCTCTACTATCTTAACCAGCACTTTGATCGCAAGTTGCTGATGAAGGTGTTCCGCTACTCGGATGTCGGGTTAGTGACCCCGCTGCGGGATGGCATGAATCTGGTCGCGAAAGAGTTTGTCGCCGCGCAGGACCCGGCAAATCCCGGCGTTCTCGTTTTGTCGCAGTTTGCCGGTGCGGCAAATGAGTTGACGTCCGCGCTCATTGTTAACCCTTATGATCGGGACGATGTGGCCGTGGCGCTCCACCGCGCGTTGACCATGCCGCTTGCCGAACGCATTTCACGCCACGCGGAAATGCTTGAGACGATTATTAAAAATGATATTAATCACTGGCAGCAACGGTTTATTCGCGACCTAAAGGATGTCGCGCCACGTAGCGCTGAAACGCTGCATCGCAATAAGGTCGCCACCTTCCCAAAGCTTGCCTGACGCCCGCTAATCACCGGCAAGCGGGACCAGCAATACATCAACTTCACTGGCGCTAACGACACTTTTCGCTGAGCAGGACGCTCGCGAAAAGAAGCTGTGATTATGATTGCCGCAAATGACCAAATCCACCTGCTGCTTACGACACACATCCAGAATATGCGCGCTTAACTCCCCGTAAGTAATGAATGTTTGTTCAATCGGGTAGTCTGCCTTCGCACTCAGTTTGTCGAGAAAATCCTGCGTCTCTTCATGCATCACCTCCCGCAAATCTTCCAGCATGGGGGCGGCGAATTGATTATACAGCTCGGGATCAGAGGCGAGGGTAATCAGGCTAATGCGGGCATTGACGGGACGAGCAATGGAGACAGCTTTCGCTAACAGCTGCTGACTTTCGGGGGTAACGGCGACGGCGACAAGAATATGCGTATAGCTCATAACTCGCTCCTTATTGCAAGAATATGAGGTTTCTTCTTCAGCTTTACTCTGTTTAGTCGAATTCTGCAATGTTTTCCTGTGACGATAGTGTGAAGGTTATCATAATAATTCATTAATTATTCTTATAAATGGAATAGTGGCATAACGCACATTGTAAACGTTATTACGCGCTTTAACTTAAATCGACCAATTATGAAAACAAAATGTTAATTACGATGTAACAAAAATTAACTTGTTATGCATCATAGATACCGTCTATTGGTTAACCCTGCTTAATATTTAAGTGGTTGTTTAGAAACGATTAAATTATTTTACGTCCCCGACAGGAATATTCAGGAAGGGGGATATTTTCAGATGTTATTTTAACGGTGCTAAACATAACGCATGAGTGATTATTTACGCACATATTCGTGTATCTGGAATAG
Source organism: Citrobacter sp. TBCP-5362 (assembly GCF_005406305.1). Taxonomy (NCBI): domain Bacteria; kingdom Pseudomonadati; phylum Pseudomonadota; class Gammaproteobacteria; order Enterobacterales; family Enterobacteriaceae; genus Citrobacter; species Citrobacter sp. TBCP-5362. Next base: position 1,865,810 of record NZ_CP040234.1, read on the forward strand.
AAAAACTGAACGAAAGGCTAAAAAATAATCAAAATAAAAGTTCAACTGATGGATTTATGTTAAGTATTTGGATGATTTATGTGATCTGGATCACATATTTCTCAAATTCGCAGCCCGGCTCCGTTGTATGTGTTCGTGCTGACGAGTAGAGTTGCGTCGAATTAGGAAAAATCTTAGGCATTTTGTAATAAATCATGTAAACGTGTAAAAACCTGACACCCCATTAAGGGGGGTTTTACTGTATGCATCGGTGCCTGGGCGTGGCTATGCATTTGACCTTTTTGCTTTTTTTACCGGGGATTCCCGGCGACATCACGGGGTGCGGTTACACCGCATAAAAATAAAGTTGGTTATTCTGGATGGGAACAATGCATACATCCGAGTTGCTGAAACACATTTATGACATCAATCTGTCATATTTACTCCTTGCACAGCGTCTGATCGTTCAGGACAAAGCATCCGCGATGTTCCGCCTTGGTATCAGTGAAGAGATGGCGAACACGTTGGGTACTCTGACTCTTCCACAAATGGTTAAACTGGCCGAAACAAACCAGTTGGTATGTCATTTCCGTTTTGACAACCACCAGACAGTTACCCAGCTGACCCAGGATTCTCGCGTTGACGATCTTCAGCAAATTCATACCGGTATCATGCTTTCAACACGCCTGTTACACGATGTGAATCAGGCCGATGATGCGGCGCGTAAGAAAAGGGCTTGATGATGAGTGAAAAAAGCATTGTTCAGGAAGCTCGCGATATCCAGTTAGCGATGGAATTGATCTCTTTGGGCGCCCGTTTGCAAATGCTGGAAAGCGAAACGCAGTTAAGTCGTGGTCGCCTCATCAAATTATACAAAGAGTTACGCGGCAGTCCTCCGCCAAAAGGTATGCTTCCTTTTTCAACGGACTGGTTTATGACATGGGAGCAAAATATTCATGCCTCCATGTTTTGCAACGCCTGGCAGTTCTTACTCAAAACCGGTCTGTGCAGCGGCGTGGATGCGGTCATTAAAGCGTACCGTCTGTATCTGGAACAGTGCCCGCAGGCGGAAGACGGGCCATTGTTGGCGTTAACACGCGCATGGACGCTGGTGCGTTTCGTGGAAAGCGGGCTGCTTGAATTATCGACCTGTAATTGCTGTGGCGGGAATTTTATTACCCATGCGCATCAGCCTGCGGGGAGTTTTGCCTGTAGTTTGTGCCAGCCGCCGTCCCGCGCAGTAAAAAGACGTAAACTTTCCCAAAATGCTGCCGATATTATTCCACAACTGCTGGATGAACAGATCGAACAGGCTGTTTAACCGATACGGTGTGGACAAACACTCCAGCAGCGGTAAGTGATTACCGCTGCTTTTTTTTGCCTTGCCGACGTGTTATTCGCCCGACTGTACATCCTGTTTTAGTCAACAGCGGAAGGATGATGTCGTGCTTATCTTATTAGGTTACCTGGTAGTTCTCGGTACAGTTTTCGGTGGTTACATGATGACCGGCGGACACCTTGGAGCACTCTATCAACCGGCTGAATTCGTCATCATCGGTGGTGCGGGGATCGGGGCATTCATTGTCGGTAACAACGGCAAAGCGATCAAAGGGACGTTAAAGGCGATCCCGTTACTGTTTCGTCGTTCGAAATACACAAAAGCGATGTACATGGATTTGCTGGCGTTGCTCTATCGCCTGATGGCCAAATCGCGCCAGCAGGGGATGTTTTCGCTGGAACGTGACATTGAAAACCCGAAAGAGAGTGAAATTTTTGCCAGCTATCCGCGTATTCTGGCCGACGCGATCATGCTTGATTTTATCGTCGATTATCTGCGCCTGATCATCAGCGGCAACATGAATACCTTTGAAATTGAGGCGCTGATGGATGAGGAAATTGAAACCCACGAAAGCGAGGCGGAAGTTCCTGCCAACAGCCTGGCGCTGATGGGCGATTCATTACCGGCATTTGGTATCGTTGCGGCGGTCATGGGGGTTGTCCATGCGCTGGCTTCCGCCGATCGTCCGGCGGCTGAACTGGGGGCGCTGATCGCCCATGCGATGGTGGGGACATTCCTCGGGATTTTATTGGCCTATGGGTTTATCTCGCCACTCGCCAGCGTGCTGCGTCAAAAGAGCGCTGAAACCACCAAAATGATGCAGTGCGTAAAAATCACACTGCTTTCTAACCTGAACGGTTATGCGCCGCCGATCGCCGTCGAATTTGGTCGTAAAACATTGTATTCCAGCGAACGTCCTTCGTTCATTGAACTGGAAGAGCACGTACGCGCAGTGAGAAACCCGAACCAGCAGCAGACGACGACCGAGGAAGCATGAAGAATCAGCCCCATCCAATTATCGTCGTAAAACGGCGAAAACATAAGGGTCACGGCGGGGCGCATGGCTCCTGGAAAATTGCTTACGCCGACTTTATGACGGCGATGATGGCTTTTTTCCTCGTCATGTGGCTGATTTCTATCTCCAGTCCTAAAGAATTGATTCAAATTGCCGAATATTTCCGTACGCCGCTGGCGACAGCGATAACGGGCGGACATCGCATCGCGAACAGTGAAAGTCCGATCCCTGGCGGCGGCGAGGACTACACCCAGCAGCAGGGTGAAGTGAACAAGCAACCCAATATTGATGAACTGAAAAAGCGTATGGAGCAGAGCCGTCTGAGCAAATTGCGCGGCGACCTGGATCAGCTGATTGAGTCCGATCCCAAACTGCGCGCATTGCGGCCGCACCTGAAGATTGACCTGGTTCAGGAAGGGCTGCGCATTCAGATTATCGACAGCCAGAATCGCCCGATGTTTAAGACGGGCAGCGCGGAGGTTGAACCTTACATGCGTGACATTCTGCGTGGTATTGCGCCGGTGTTGAACGGTATTCCTAACCGCATCAGCCTTTCCGGTCATACGGATGATTTCCCGTACGCCAGCGGCGAACGGGGATACAGCAACTGGGAATTGTCGGCCGACCGCGCCAATGCTTCGCGTCGCGAACTGGTGGTTGGCGGTCTGGATGATGGAAAAGTATTACGGGTGGTAGGCATGGCCGCCACGATGCGTCTGAGCGATCGCGGTCCTGATGACGCCATCAACCGCCGTATAAGTCTGCTGGTGTTGAACAAGCAGGCAGAAGAGGCCATTTTGCATGAAAACGCTGAAAGCCAGAATGAGCCGGTAAGTGTCTTACAACAGCCAGCGGCACTCCCGCCGGTAAGCGTTCCCACATCGCCACCAGCCAATCCGAGGTGATAGCGTGAGCATGGATATTAGCGATTTTTATCAGACATTTTTTGATGAAGCTGACGAGCTGTTGGCTGACATGGAGCAGCACCTGCTTGATTTGGCGCCTGAAGCCCCGGACTCTGAGCAACTGAATGCCATTTTTCGTGCGGCGCACTCCATTAAAGGCGGCGCAGGTACTTTCGGCTTTACCGTTTTGCAGGAAACAACCCACTTGATGGAAAACCTGCTGGATGAAGCCCGGCGCGGTGAGATGCAGCTCAATACCGACATTATCAACCTGTTTTTGGAAACGAAAGATATTATGCAGGAACAGCTCGACGCCTATAAAAGCTCGGAAGAGCCGGATGCCGCAAGCTTCGAATATATCTGCAACGCGTTACGTCAGTTAGCGCTCGAGGCGAAAGGGGAAACCGCTCCGGCGGTGGTTAACGCTGCCAAACTGAGCGTCGTCGACGGTACGGCGATACAGGAAGAGGCAGTCGCACAGGAAAACAGCGCGGAAGAGAGCAAACTGCGCGTGGTTCTTTCGCGCCTGAAAGCCAATGAAGTCGATCTGCTTGAAGAAGAGTTGGGCAACCTGGCCACCTTAACAGATGTGGTGAAAGGCGAGGATTCGCTGTCCGCGACCCTCGACGGCACGATTGCGGAAGATGACATCATTGCGGTGCTCTGCTTTGTGATTGAAGCCGATCAGATAGCCTTTGAGACGGTCTCCTCAGCCCCGGTCGCGCAGGTCGAAGAGCCTGTTGCCGTGGCAACTACGCCGCAACCGACCGCAGTGGTTCCTGTTGCCAAAGCCGCCGCCAGCGAACCGCAGTCCGGGCGCGCCGAGCGTGAAAAGCCGGCCCGTGAGCGAGAGTCAACCAGTATTCGCGTGGCGGTTGAGAAAGTAGACCAGTTGATCAACCTGGTCGGCGAACTGGTGATTACTCAGTCAATGCTGGCCCAGCGTTCTAATGAACTGGACCCGGTTAATCATGGCGATCTCATCACCAGCATGGGTCAGTTACAACGTAACGCCCGCGATCTGCAAGAGTCGGTGATGTCGATTCGTATGATGCCGATGGAGTACGTCTTCAGCCGTTTCCCGCGTCTGGTGCGCGACCTGGCGGGTAAACTGGGCAAACAGGTCGAACTGACCCTCGTCGGCAGCTCGACGGAACTGGATAAAAGTCTAATTGAACGCATTATCGATCCATTAACCCACCTGGTGCGCAACAGCCTCGATCACGGTATCGAGATGCCGGAAACACGCCTTGAAGCCGGGAAGAATGCGATCGGTAATCTGATCCTCTCCGCTGAACACCAGGGCGGCAATATCTGCATTGAAGTGACCGATGACGGTGCGGGGCTGAATCGCGAGCGCATTCTGGCGAAAGCTGTCTCTCAGGGGATGGCGGTCAACGAAAACATGACCGATGAAGAAGTGGGCATGTTGATTTTTGCGCCGGGCTTCTCCACCGCCGAGCAGGTGACGGATGTTTCCGGTCGCGGCGTGGGCATGGACGTGGTGAAACGTAACATCCAGGAGATGGGCGGCCACGTTGAAATCCAGTCGAAGCAGGGGACGGGCACCACCATTCGTATTCTGCTGCCGCTGACGCTGGCTATTCTGGACGGGATGTCCGTCCGCGTGGCGGGCGAAGTGTTCATTCTGCCGCTGAATGCGGTAATGGAATCGCTGCAACCGCGTGAAGACGATCTGCACCCGCTGGCCGGAGGCGAGCGCGTACTGGAAGTGCGCGGCGAGTATCTGCCGCTGGTGGAACTGTGGAAAGTCTTTGATGTCGTTGGCGCCAAAACTGAAGCCACGCAGGGCATTGTGGTGATCCTGCAAAGCGGCGGTCGCCGTTACGCACTGCTGGTTGATCAGCTTATTGGACAGCACCAGGTGGTAGTGAAAAACCTGGAAAGCAACTATCGCAAGGTGCCTGGCATTTCTGCGGCGACGATTCTGGGCGACGGCAGCGTGGCGCTGATCGTTGATGTCTCCGCATTGCAGGGTTTAAACCGTGAACAACGTATGGCGATCACAGCCGCCTGATTGAGTGAGAAAGGTAATTATATGACCGGTATGAGTAATGTAACCAAACTGGCCGGCGAGCCGTCAGGTCAGGAATTCCTGGTATTTACACTGGGAGATGAAGAGTACGGTATCGACATCCTGAAAGTGCAGGAGATCCGTGGCTACGATCAGGTCACGCGCATCGCTAACACGCCTTCTTTTATTAAAGGGGTGACGAACCTGCGCGGCGTGATTGTGCCGATTGTCGATCTGCGCGTGAAGTTTTGCCAGGGCGACGTTGAGTATAACGATAACACGGTGGTCATCGTGTTGAATCTGGGACAACGCGTAGTAGGGATTGTGGTGGACGGCGTGTCTGACGTGCTGTCGCTGACGGCGGAGCAAATTCGCCCGGCGCCGGAGTTTGCCGTTACCCTGTCTACGGAATATCTGACCGGTCTGGGCGCGCTTGGCGAACGTATGTTGATCCTGGTGAACATTGAGAAACTGCTGAACAGCGATGAGATGGCGCTGCTTGATATCGCTGCTTCCCACGTTGCATAACCGTTGACTGCCCGTGCCGGATGGCGGTGTAAACACCTTATCCGGCCTACATACGGCGATGAGTCATGTGTAGGCCGGATAAGCGAAGCGCCATCCGGCAAATACATTACCCCACTAACTGCTGCGGAACGCGTTCTTCCGCGTCCTCTTCCAGCAAACCTTCATTCTGCGCCAGCATCGCGGTAGCAATCCCGTTTCCTAACACGTTAATGGCGGAGCGTCCCATATCAAGAAAATGGTCAATTCCCATCAGCAACAAAATGCCCGCCACCGGAATATTGAAGCTCGGAATCGTGGCGGCCAGCACCACCAGCGCAGAACGCGGCACGCCTGCAATTCCTTTTGACGCCAGCATCAGCGTCAGCATCAGCACCGTAATTTCCGCAAAAGAGAGATGAATATTATAAGCCTGCGCGATAAACATCGACGCGAAAGAGCAGTACACCATTGAGCCGACGAGGTTAAAGGAGTAACCAATAGGCAGCACAAACGACACGATGTTACGTGAGCAGCCAAACTTCGTCAGTTGTTCCAGCGTTTTCGGGTAAGCGGCTTCAGAGCTGCTGGTAGTAAAGGCGACCAGCACCGGATCTTTCAACATGCTGACTAACCGGAACACCTCTTTTTTCAGTACCATATAGCCCACGGCCAGCAGCACCAGGCAGGTCAGCAGAATCGCCACATAGTAGCCGCCGATAAACGATGCGTAGTTAAGCAGAATCCCCAACCCCTGGGTGGCGATCACCGAGGAGATCGCGGCAAAAATGGCCAACGGCGCAACGTACATCACGTAGCCGGTCACCTTCAGCATAATATGTGAAACCACATCCAGGGCGGCGACCAGCGGCGCGTTGAATTTCTCGCCAAGCGACGCGCCGCCAATACCGAAGAACATGGAAAACACGACGATCTGCAAAATTTCGTTATTGGCCATCGCCCCGGCAATGCTGGTCGGAATGGTGTGCGACAGGAATCCTTTTAAGCTCATGCCGCCCACCGCAAGCCCGGTGTCGACCGATTCTGCCGGAATTGCCAGATTCAAACCGCTGCCCGGATGCTCAATCATCACGATAAACAGCCCCACCAGAATGGACAACACGGAAGAACTGATAAACCAGACCATCGCTTTACCGCCAACGCGGCCGATAGTGGCGGTTTCGCCCAGACGCATGATGCCCACGGTCAGCGTGCTGAAGACCAGCGGGGCAATCACCATTTTAATGAGCCGTAAGAAAATATCGGTGAGGAGCGTGATGTTATCGGACCAGGCGGCGATCGCCTCCTGTGACGCGTAAGAGTGAATCACCGCGCCTGACAGGATGCCCGCCAGCATGAAGATCACGATAAATAACGTGAGTTTGTTTGCACTTGCCACTGAAAAGCCCTCTGGCTGGATTTAACATGTTGTTGTCAGTAACGCTTTTGTTTTATTTATTGAGTTGCACTGAAATATTCATCATATAAATTGAATTAAAGCGCAGGGGGATACAACTATTTTTTATTATTTATTCATTTTGTTGTGTTCTGACGGCTGTGTTTATGTGATCGGAGTCACGTAAGCATCGTTTTTGTCGGCAAAATGCAAACTGTCCAGGAGGGTGATGAATGTTAATATAATGATAATAATGATGTTTTTCTGTCAATGTCTGGTTGCCGCCCCAAAACCGCCAGCCGCGATCCGCCGATCGGCGCTTCCTGCTTCTATTTCCTTTTCGCAAATGTAAAGTTCTCTTCTCTGGTGCCGATAACGTTGATAACTCGTTTTCAGGAAGGTGCCTTATGTTTAACCGTATCCGCGTTGTCACAATGCTGATGATGGTGCTGGGGGTTTTCGCACTGCTACAGCTTGTTTCCGGTGGTCTGTTGTTTTCGTCATTACAGCAGAACCAGCAAAGTTTTGTTATTTCAAATGATTTACGCCAGCAGCAGAGCGAACTGACCTCGACATGGGATCTCATGCTGCAAACGCGTATTAACCTGAGCCGTTCTTCGGCCCGCATGATGATGGATGCCTCTAATCAGCAGAGCAGCGCGAAAAACGACCTGCTGAAAAACGCCAAAAGCACGCTGGAGCAGGCGGCAACGCATTATGCCAACTTCAAAAATATCAATCCGCTGCCGGAGATGGCGGAGGCCAGCGGCAATGTGGATGAAAAATACCAGCAATACCATGCGGCGCTGGCGGAACTGGTTCAGTTCCTCGAAAACGGCAACATGGATGCCTACTTCGCGCAGCCAACCCAGGGGATGCAGAACGCACTTGGCGAAGCGCTGGGCAAATACGCTGGCGTGAGCGAAAAACTGTACAGCAAGGCGTTTGATGAGAGCGCGCGTGACTACCATTTTGCCCAGTGGCAATTGGGCATTCTGGCGGTCGTCCTGGTGCTGATTCTGGTTGTGGTGTGGTACGGCATTCGTCATACCTTGCTGAATCCGCTGGCGCGAGTGATTGCCCATATTCGTGATATCGCCAGCGGCAACCTGACCAATACGCTGACCGTCTCCGGGCGCAATGAGATCGGCGAACTGGCGGGAACCGTTGATCATATGCAGCGTTCGCTGATAGAGACGGTGACTCAGGTACGTGAAGGGTCTGACGCCATCTATTCCGGCACCAGCGAAATCGCTACGGGCAACACCGATCTCTCCTCCCGCACCGAGCAGCAGGCGTCGGCGCTGGAAGAAACGGCTGCCAGCATGGAACAGCTCACCGCGACGGTGAAACAGAACGCCGACAATGCCCGTCAGGCGTCGCACCTGGCGCAAAGCGCCTCCGACACCGCGCAACACGGCGGGAAAGTGGTGGATGGCGTGGTCAACACCATGCATGAAATTGCCGACAGTTCGAAGAAAATCGCTGACATCATCAGCGTTATCGACGGCATTGCATTCCAGACCAATATTCTGGCGCTGAACGCTGCGGTTGAAGCCGCGCGCGCCGGGGAGCAAGGGCGCGGGTTTGCGGTGGTGGCAGGGGAAGTGCGTAACCTGGCAAGCCGCAGCGCGCAGGCGGCGAAAGAGATCAAAGCGCTCATTGAAGATTCCGTTTCGCGGGTGGATACCGGCTCCGTGCTGGTGGAAAGCGCCGGTGAAACGATGAGAGACATTGTCAATGCCGTGACCCGCGTGACGGACATCATGGGTGAAATCGCGTCGGCTTCCGATGAGCAAAGCCGTGGAATCGATCAGGTGGCGCTGGCCGTCTCTGAGATGGATCGCGTCACGCAGCAGAACGCCTCGCTGGTGCAGGAGTCGGCGGCCGCAGCGGCCGCGCTGGAAGAGCAGGCCAGCCGTTTAACGATGGCGGTATCCGCGTTTCGTCTTGCATCTCGTCCATTAACCGTAAAAACAGACCTGAATACAACCGCAGCGGCGCCGCGTACAGCGCAACCGCGCCAGCTTGCAACTGAACAAGATACTCACTGGGAAACATTTTGATCGTCTTTTAATCGTGGCCTTTGCCGCCTAATGGGAGCGTTGATGTTTAATCGTATTCGAATCTCGACCACGCTGTTTTTAATCTTGATCCTCTGCGGTGTTTTGCAGATTGGCAGTAATGGCTTGTCCTTTTGGGCATTTCGCGATGGTTTTCAGAGTCTGAACCAGGTCGAGCAGAGTAATCAGCAACGCGCAGCATTGGCGCAAACACGCGCCGTTTTATTACAGGCCAGTACCGCGCTGAATAAAGCCGGAACGTTAACCGCGCTGAGCTATCCGCCCGAGGATATCAAACAGCTGATGACCACCGCCCGGGAAAGCCTGGCGCAGTCCGGCGTTGTGTTTAAAGGTTTTATGGCGACAGAGGCGAGTACAGAAGAGGGGAAAGCGTTACAGGCCGCCACGGAAAAGAGTTATACGCAGTGGTATAGCGATCTGGAGCATCAGGCCACCTGGCTTGAAAGCAACCAGCTGTCGGATTTTCTGACCGCGCCGGTACAGGCATCGCAGGACGCCTTTGACGCCAACGTCAATACCTGGCAGCAGGATATCAACCGTGTTCTGGAGACGGCCAGCGAACAGGGAAAAGACAATTATCACCGCTCGGCGATCATTTTTATCACGATGGTGGTCGTCGCCGCGTTGTTAACCACCGGGGCGCTGTTCTGGTCACGCAAAATGATTGTTCAGCCGTTGGCGATTATCGGCAGCCATTTTGACAGCATTGCGGACGGAAACCTGGCGCGGCCGATCGCCGTGTATGGGCGCAACGAGATTTCCGCTATTTTCGCCAGCCTGAAGGCCATGCAGCAGGCGCTGCGCGAAACGGTCAGCGACGTGCGGCAGGGCAGTTTAGCGATGCATACCGGCATTTCGGAAATCGCGATGGGCAATAACGATCTGTCGTCGCGTACCGAACAGCAGGCGGCGTCGCTGGCGCAAACCGCAGCCAGTATGGAGCAGCTAACGGCAACGGTCGGGCAGAACGCCGATAACGCCCGTCAGGCCTCCGGTCTGGCGAAAAGCGCGGCGGATACCGCGAAAAAAGGCGGCGACCAGGCTTCGCGTATGGCCAGCACAATGCAGGATATTGCCGCCAGTTCGCAGAAAATTGGCGACATCATCGGCGTTATCGACAGCATTGCGTTTCAGACCAATATTCTGGCGCTGAATGCGGCGGTCGAAGCGGCGCGGGCCGGTGAGCAGGGGCGCGGTTTTGCCGTTGTCGCAGGCGAAGTGCGTAACCTGGCGAGCCGCAGCGCACAGGCGGCCAAAGAGATTAAAGGGTTGATTGAGGAGTCCGTAAACCGTGTGCATCAGGGATCGCAACTGGTGGACACCGCCGCGAATACCATGACGGAGATCGTCAGCTCGGTAACCCAGGTGAACGACATCATGGGCGAAATCGCTTCGGCCTCCGATGAACAGCGCCGAGGAATTGAGCAGGTGGCGCAAGCCGTCAGCCAGATGGATCAGGTGACGCAACAAAACGCCGCGCTTGTCGAAGAAGCTGCCGCCGCCACCGATCAGTTAGCGAACCAGGCAGACCATCTCTCTGCCCGTGTCGCGGTATTTAAGCTTGAAGAGCAAGTCGTAACACAACAAGAGTCGGCGCCGCCGCAAGCGGTACCCGTTGTATCCTGAATGTGATTGAGAAGGCGCTATGACATCATCGCTGCCCACCGGGCAAACGTCATTATTGTTACAGATGACACAGCGCCTCGCGCTGTCTGACGCGCATTTTCGTCGGATATGTCAATTAATCTACCAGCGCGCGGGAATCGTGCTGGCGGACCACAAGCGGGATATGGTTTACAACCGCCTGGTTCGTCGCCTGAGAACGCTGGGGCTGGATGATTTCGGCCGTTATCTCAGCATGCTGGAAGCCAACCAGAACAGCGCTGAGTGGCAGGCTTTTATTAACTCATTGACCACTAACCTGACGGCCTTCTTCCGTGAAGCGCATCACTTCCCGGTACTGGCGGATCACGCGCGTCGCCGCAACGGGGAATACCGTGTGTGGAGCGCGGCGGCCTCTACCGGAGAGGAACCCTACAGCATCGCCATTACGCTGGCGGATGCCTTAGGGATGGCACCGGGGCGCTGGAAAGTTTTCGCCAGCGATATCGACACCGAAGTGCTGGAAAAGGCGAGAAGCGGGATTTACCGTCAGGACGAGTTGAAAACGCTGTCGCCACAACAGTTGCAGCGTTATTTCATGCGCGGTACAGGCCCGCATGAAGGGCTGGTGCGCGTGCGACAGGAACTGGCTAATTACGTTGAGTTTTCCACCCTCAACCTGCTGGATAAACAGTACAACGTTCCCGGGCCATTCGACGCGATATTTTGCCGTAACGTCATGATCTATTTTGATAAAACAACGCAGCAGGACATTCTGCGTCGTTTTGTTCCACTCCTTAAGCCTGACGGACTGCTGTTTGCGGGTCACTCAGAAAACTTTAGCAACCTCGTGCGCGACTTTAGCCTGCGCGGACAGACGGTGTATGCGCTAAGTAAGGACAAAGCATGAGTAAAATCAGGGTGTTGTCGGTTGACGATTCAGCGCTGATGCGCCAAATCATGACCGAAATTATTAACAGCCATAGCGATATGGAAATGGTGGCGACGGCGCCCGATCCGCTGGTTGCCAGGGATTTAATCAAAAAATATAACCCCGATGTGCTGACGCTGGATGTGGAAATGCCGCGCATGGACGGTCTCGATTTTCTTGAGAAACTGATGCGCCTGCGTCCGATGCCGGTGGTTATGGTCTCCTCTCTGACCGGGAAAGGTTCAGAGGTGACGCTGCGCGCGCTGGAACTGGGGGCGATTGATTTTGTCACCAAGCCCCAGTTGGGCATTCGCGAGGGGATGCTGGCGTACAGCGAGATGATCGCAGAGAAAGTCCGCACCGCGTCACGCGCTCGCCTGGCGGCGCATAAGCCGATGGCTGCGCCTGTGACGCTAAAAGCGGGGCCGCTGCTCAGTTCTGAAAAACTGATCGCGATTGGCGCCTCGACGGGGGGAACCGAGGCCATACGTCATGTGCTGCAACCGCTGCCGCTTTCCAGTCCGGCGGTGATCATCACCCAGCATATGCCGCCCGGTTTTACCCGTTCGTTTGCCGAGCGGTTAAATAAGCTCTGCCAGATTAGCGTGAAAGAGGCGGAAGACGGCGAACGCGTGTTGCCTGGCCATGCCTACATCGCCCCCGGCGACAAGCATATGGAACTGACGCGCAGCGGGGCGAACTATCAAATCAAAATTCATGACGGGCCGCCGGTTAACCGCCATCGCCCGTCAGTGGATGTGCTGTTTCATTCGGTCGCGAAACATGCGGGGCGCAATGCGGTAGGGGTCATCCTTACCGGTATGGGCAACGATGGCGCGGCCGGAATGTTAGCGATGCACCAGGCTGGCGCCTGGACTATCGCGCAAAACGAAGCAAGTTGTGTGGTGTTCGGCATGCCGCGCGAGGCCATCAATATGGGTGGCGTGAGCGAAGTGGTCGATCTTAGCCAGGTAAGCCAGCAGATGCTGGCGAAAATCAGTGCCGGACAGGCAATACGTATTTAACGAGGAGTATTTTTTTATGGCGGACAAAGAGCTCAGATTTCTGGTTGTGGATGACTTTTCCACCATGCGTCGCATCGTGCGCAACCTGCTAAAAGAGCTGGGTTTCAATAACGTCGAAGAGGCCGAAGATGGCGTTGACGCACTGAACAAATTGCAGGCAAGCGGCTTTGACTTCGTAATTTCTGACTGGAACATGCCCAACATGGACGGTCTGGAACTGCTGAAAACGATTCGCGCTGATGGCGCAATGGCGTCATTGCCGGTGCTGATGGTGACCGCAGAAGCGAAGAAAGAGAACATTATCGCGGCTGCGCAGGCGGGCGCCAGCGGCTATGTGGTGAAACCGTTCACTGCGGCGACGCTGGAAGAGAAACTCAACAAAATCTTTGAGAAACTGGGCATGTGAGGGTCTGAGTATGATGCAACCACAAATTAAACCTGTTGATGAGCATTCAGCAGGGGACATCATTGCGCGCATCGGCAGTCTGACCCGAATGCTGCGTGACAGCCTGCGTGAACTGGGGCTGGATCAGGCGATAGCAGAAGCGGCGGAAGCGATTCCTGACGCGCGCGATCGTCTGGACTATGTTGTACAGATGACGGCGCAGGCGGCGGAACGTGCGCTGAACAGCGTTGAAGCCTCTCAGCCACACCAGGATGAAATGGAGAAGGGCGCCAAAGCGCTGACCAAACGCTGGGATGAGTGGTTCGAAAACCCGATTGAACTCGCCGACGCCCGCGAACTGGTTACGGATACGCGTAAATTCCTCGGTGATGTGCCGGGGCATACCAGCTTCACCAATGCGCAACTGCTGGACATCATGATGGCGCAGGATTTCCAGGATCTCACCGGTCAGGTTATCAAGCGCATGATGGATGTGATCCAGGAGATTGAGCGTCAGCTGCTGATGGTATTGCTGGAAAACATCCCTGAGCAAAATTCACGTCCGAAACGCGAGAATGAAAGCCTGCTCAATGGCCCACAGGTCGACACCACCAAAGCCGGCGTTGTCGCCAGCCAGGATCAGGTGGATGACCTGCTGGATAGCCTCGGGTTCTGATGCGGTAAGGTATCCTCAGGTTGTGCCGACAACCTGAGGAACGTTTAGCGCAGATCCATTTTTACCGTCACATTGCCCTCAAATTCGCCGGGTGCTGGCGTTGCGCTGGTCGTGCTCACCGGTGCGGCTTTGATGCGTACCGCGCCGTTACCTTGCTCATCCATCGTCACCGGAAATTCAAAGGTGCCGTCCAGCGCAACATTTTGGTTGTCCTCACTAAAAATTCTCACTCCCAGGTCGTCTCTGCCGAGCATTTTGGCTATCAGGGGATCGCTGCTGTCTACAACCCCCTGGTCGGCGCTGAGCGTTAGCTTGATTCTGTCGGTATTTCCTACGGCGTTGCCGTCGCAGTGGTAAGAGATATCAACGTTTTTCAGGGCATAGCCTTCGGGAGGCTGACCCCTGGTGACAAACTGTTTACTCACAATTTTCCCCAGATCAACCTCAATGGTGCTTCCGGCATTAATCGTACAGCTCAGCGGGGCAGAGAGTGAGCCACTCAGCCAGATATTTGATACGTGCTGTGCGCTGCCAGCGTCGCAGCTTCCTGAGTCAAAATAGAGACAGGCGTAGTTTTGCACGAGTATCGTTGGGGGAATGACTTCGATACCGAGAATGGGCTTTTTGATATAAAACGTGGCGGCGATAACATTCCATCTGAACGTTCGCTTCGCGGGGGCGGGCGCGCCAGGATGGGTGCTGTCGCTACAGACGCTGGCGGAACCTTCGGTGGGTTTCATTGACTCGATCACTTTCCCCATCGACGACACCGGCGTCGGATACTGGTTAATGCTGATCTGAATCAGGCCGGTACCGTCCAGAGAATTAACGGCATCGCTATAACCTGCAACATCAATATCTATGTTTTCAGTCAGATAACCGTACCCGGCGATACCGGCATTAAGCGGGCTTCCGGCCAGCGTCAATTCCATTATTGCCGTTGATTCAAACACATTGCCAGGGCATGTGCAGTTTGCCGCCATTTCAACGCCGTTCCCGACAATATGCTCATCAAATTTAACAATATTGTTGGCCGTGTTGTCGTTTGCGTTGATTTCGTTGCTGAACGTGACGCTGTAATACTGTGGCGCGGTAAAGCAGTCACGCAGAATGGTCGCGGCCTGGGCTGTTGCGGACGCCATCAGGCAAAGACCTGCTGCGGACAATGAAAGACGTGCGTATTTTCCCATTTTACTTAACATTTTGCGGTTCCTGCTGACAAGTCGCGCTGAGGTAATGGATGCCGGTCGGGCTGACCGCGTGGCGTTCGCGATTCAGCGTGATGTGGGCTGTGCATTGTTGATCCTGTGAATTTCCCCATTTGACGCTTAACTGAACGCCGTCGGCGACCCCGGCCAGGTAGAGCGTGCCCGTATCATCCACGATGCCGCTGATGGCGAGGGCGTCGACCGTCGCCATCGCGCCAAAAGGCACCGTCATGCCATTCGGGCGGGTTAATTTTATGAGCGTGCGATAGCCGACATGCGCATCAAAAGCGGCGGAAACGGCGGCATTGCGCGAAGGAATCACCGTCACGGCGGTTTCACTGGTATCAACGTCCTCCGGCAGGCTGCTGGTGTCGACGCGAATCCGGTTTTCCTGATAGGGGCTTAATGACGGGATGATGGCGTTGCCCTGCCAGTCAGTCTGAATGCCGCGCTGGTTTTGGAAGCGTACGCCCGATGCGCCGTTGGCGTTGACGATAGCAAACTGACTGCCTAAAGGCTGAGCCAGCGTGACGCCGTGTGGATGGGCGACAATCGCACCGCTGACGCCGTAACTCAAGCGCTGCGTATCGTCAGAGGAGGTGTAGTAACCCGCATTGAGGTTGGCGTATTGTGAGCGATAGCTACCGTATACGCTGCTGGTGTCTGCGCCGTCATGGTTGGAATGGCTCTGCTGGAAGGCGTAATTCAGGCGTTCATCGTCCAGCAGCGTACCGTTTAACCCGATATTTTGCTGGGTGTAGCCATGCTTGTTATTGCTGATGTTGTAGCTGCTCCAGGCTCCCGGTAGCCACTGACTTAACGGCACGCTGAAGCCGAAGGCGATCATCTGGTCGCTCTCTTCGCCGTTGCTTTTGCTGTAGGTATAAGCAAGGTGGACGCTGATATTTTTAATCGTGGTATTCAGGCCCGCCGAAATACTGCGCTCTTTGTAGGCGGTGCCCCAGTAATCCTGCTGATAACCGTTCAGGTAAAGGCTGGCGCCGGACACGTTCTGGCTTATGCTGGCCTGAATCCGGTTGCGTTTGTTAAAGCGAAACAGCAGATCATCTTCATGATCGTCGTACTTTTGATTCGCGTCGGCGAAACTGTAATAACCACGGGTAGAGTAGCGATAGCTGGCCAGCGTAAAGTTCGTCTCCGTGGTATCAATTTTCCCGGAGTAGAGCAGGCGATAAGACTGGCCGGTGTGCTGAGTGTCATCATCAAGCCGGGTTTTCGCCAGCGTCACATCGGCGGAAAGCGACCCGACGATGCCAAGGGAGAGGCCAGCCCCGCTGTTCATCGCCTGATAATCCTGCGCGGCGGTCACGCCGCCGAACAGCGTGACGCTATTGTTCAGGCCATAAATGAGGCTACCCTGCACGAAGTCCGGTTCATTTTGTTCGCTCCCGCTGTCTGCGCGATAGCGACCCGCAGTAACTTCATATTTCATATGCCCAGGGCGCTGCATCACGGCGACGCTGGAATAAGGCTGGGTAAAGTGGCGCTCTGTGCCATCGGCCTCTTTTACCGTGACTTCCAGATCGCCGCTGTTGGTCGTGGAATAAAGGTCGTTAATTTCAAATGCGCCGGGCGCGACGTTTTGCTGATAGATGAGATAACCGTTCTGACGTACCGACACTTCGGCGTTGGAGCTGGCGATGCCGCGAATCACCGGCGCGTAGCCGCGCTGGCTGTAAGGCAGCATCTCTTCATCAGAGGCGATATTGACGCCACGGTATTGCAGACTGTCAAAAACGTCGCCCCGGGTGTTGCTTTCTCCCCCGGTAAACTGCGCTTTCAGGGCGTCAATATCGTGCTGCAAATAGGTGTTGATGGTTTCCCAGTGATGGCTGCCGTCAGTGTCGCTCCAGGTGGCGTAATTGCGCAGCCGCCAGCCACCGATATTGGTGCCGCTGCGCATATTCAGGTACTGGTTAGTGGTGCTGTTTTGCGTGTCGTCCTGGTTTTGTGAACCGGAAAAGGCGTAGTCGACAAAGGCGACGGGGACGCCGTCATCCCAGCGTGACGGATCAATATAACCTTTACCCGTGCCGGCAATGGCGGCCTGCGGGATGCTAAGGCGCAGCGTCATAACGGAGAAATCGAGCGTTGCCAGCGCCTGTGGGATATACGCGCTCAACGGTTCAGGCAGTGGCTTCGCCGCATTGAGTGCGGCTAATTCAGGATATTTATCGACCGCCACGCCCCATTTTCTTAGCATATCCGGCGTGAGCTGCGGCGTCAGTTCGCCGCCAGGCGTGCCGAGGTAGGTGATATCCGCATCATCCAGGCGCACATCGTTAATCATGACCCGGGAAGCGTAGACGCCGGGCAATTGCGCACTGGATTTAGAAAATAAGGAAAGATCGATATCCTGCTGCGTCAGCATATTCCCCTCCAGCGCAGAAGGCGAAAAGCGATACTCGCGCGCGTTCGCGACACAGGAAGAGACCAGCAACATACCGCCAAGGCAACGCACCAGTGGGGTGAGACGCTGACGTAAAAGAGGTGGGCCAAAAGCCATAAGGTGGTTTAATCCCGAGCCAGAGTGACAGTATATTTGTCAGAGGCGTTGCCGTAATCCGTAATGCAACGCCAGCTAACGGTGTTTCCCGAGGCGCTTTTCGGCACCGGGATTTGCACGCTGGACCTGGGAGTGACCATATCGGCTTTCTCAAGTCTGGTGTTGCCGAGCAGCAGACTGTCAAAGATGCTGTGAAACGCGCCTTCATTGACCACCGTTAACATTTCGCCGCGACGAACAAAATGCAGGTTCTTGCAGGTCTCGGTGGGCGTACCTTGCAAGCCCTTCGGACGCCAGAACAATTTCAGACGCGTTTTGTAAATCAGACGCAACACGTTTTTATCATCGTCTTCTTTGGCTGTACCGGGAATTGTGCGCACATTCATGTAGAACAGGGATTCCCGGTCTGTGGGAAGCGCGGTTCCATTCCAGGCAATACGCAGGCTTTGTTCTTTCTGCGGGTCAAGACGGAACAGTGGCGGCGTGACAATAAAAGGCCCACGCGTTTTACCGTCGCCGGTATCGGACCATGACTGGATCAGCCACGGCAGTTCCTTCTCTTTATTGACCAGCGGAAGGGCGACCTCTTTTTTCCCTGCGTCATAAATAATGCGCGTGCGGCCAACCTGAATTCCAGCGGCATGGCTAAATGATGTTAATATTACAGGGAGGCATAATAAAACCTGAGATACAGTACGCATAACCTTAACTTATATTAAGTGGACATATAAAAGCGGGGGAGATAATAGTCCGGGTCCATTTTCGGACTATTATCAGATTCGCCTTCCTGAAATAAATCTGTTAATGCCAGAAGATGCTATGGATTTTATCAATGAGTAAAGTCAGGTTATTAACGATAAAGTATATTTACGGTCATGTCCGCATCGGCCGGGCCCGCAGTGACGGTTTGCGCGAATGATTTATAACGGGCATTGAAATTCGCCTGAACAGAGTCGCCCGTCAGAGTGGGTAATTCGATAAACACCTGTCCTTCTCCTCCATCCATTGTAATGAGTTGCGTGTCTTTATTTTCCGGGCTAACGGCAATACCGACCCCTGTTGCCGCCGTATCTCCGGCGGTAGTGATTTTACTGACATCCAGTAATGTCGAAGAACCTGTCAGGGCGGTTGTCCCGTTAAACGTTAACTGAACGGCGGGCAGACCATCGCTTTTAAGTGGGCAATCCACTAATACAATGGAAAAGGGGGCAAGCGTTGATTCAGTTCCTGGAGTGGAAAAAAGCGAGGTGGGGTAAGTACCTAATGGCACGGTGCTGTTCGTTCCATCATCGCCCTGAATCTCACAACTGGGTTCGATAATTTGTCCTGTGAAGTGAATCGTACCGGCATTCAGTTCGGCGGCGAAGGTTCCCGTTGACGCCAGTGCCAGCAGTGCGCCTGATATAATATGTCCTCTTGCGTTCATAACTGTAGTTCCTTAACGGTGATATCCATGATATGAAATTGTTCAGTTTCAGATGGGGTGAATTTATTGCAAATAGAAAACGGGGTCAATATTAAATTATATCTATATGTGTGAATTTAAAATATATTCTGTGAATCAATGAAGGCTATTATACCGTCAGTGTCGCCTGCTTTCTGCGCATAAATATTGTAATAAAGTATTTTTTCTCTGGTGAAAAGATAAATTGAAGAAATGAAAACCAGGTAATATATTTTAAAGACTTCTTTAATCTTGATGACAGAAGGCGAAATTAACCTCCGTAATACAGGTTTATATAAATGCTCATTGTATTTTATGTCAATGAAATGTGATCCCACTTCCCTTATTCCGAAAATAAGACGCCTGACCGGCAGAGAAAATCCGCTTGCTGACAAACAAGACAAAAAGAGGGCGTTATGGGGGCTATTCCGCCTATTGACTGCGGCGTGTTCTGGCATGATCGATGCAACGTAATGGCAGCAGGCGTATGCAGTGGCAGAAGAGAGCGACGACGACAAAACAGAAGCCCCCACACCCCACCGACTTGAAAAAGCGCGGGAGGAAGGGCAAGTCCCCCGATCGAAGGAGTTGACCTCACTGCTGATTTTGCTGGTGGGCGTTTGCATTATCTGGATCGGCGGTGAGTCGCTGGCGCGTCGCCTGGCGGGGATGTTGTCGGCTGGGCTGCGTTTCGATCACAGCATGGTGAACGACCCCAATTTGATCCTCGGGCAGATTATTTTGCTGATTAAAGAGGCGATGATTGCGTTGCTGCCGCTCATCACCGGCGTTGTGCTGGTCGCGCTGATCTCGCCGGTCATGCTCGGCGGCCTGATTTTCAGCGGTAAATCACTGCAACCCAAATTTTCAAAACTGAATCCGCTATCGGGGATTAAACGCATGTTCTCCGCCCAGACCGGCGCGGAACTGCTGAAAGCAATCCTGAAATCGACGCTGGTGGGAAGCGTGGCGGGATTTTATCTCTGGCATCACTGGCCGGAGATGATGCGCCTGATGGCGGAATCTCCGGTTACGGCGATGGGCAACGCGCTTGATTTAGTCGGGCTGTGCGCGCTTCTGGTTGTACTGGGCGTGATTCCGATGGTGGCGTTTGACGTCGTCTTCCAGATCTTCAGCCACCTGAAGAAACTGCGGATGTCGCGTAAAGATATTCGCGATGAATTTAAAGAGAGTGAAGGCGATCCGCACATCAAAGGGAAAATTCGCCAGATGCAGCGTGCGGCTGCGCAGCGTCGCATGATGGAAGATGTGCCCAAAGCGGATGTCATCGTGACTAACCCGACGCATTACTCGGTTGCGTTGCAGTACGACGAAAACAAAATGAGTGCGCCAAAAGTGGTCGCCAAAGGCGCGGGACTGGTGGCGCTGCGCATTCGCGAAATCGGCGCGGAACATCGGGTGCCGACCTTAGAAGCGCCCCCGCTGGCGCGCGCCTTGTATCGGCATGCTGAAATTGGTCAGCAAATCCCCGGCCAGCTCTATGCCGCAGTGGCAGAAGTGCTGGCATGGGTATGGCAGCTCAAACGCTGGCGTCTTGCCGGTGGACAACGTCCTCCACAACCTGAAAATCTTCCTGTGCCTGAAGCACTGGATTTTATGAACGAGAAGAATACTGATGGCTAATCTGGTCGCGATGCTGCGCCTGCCCAGCAACCTGAAATCCACGCAATGGCAAATTCTTGCCGGGCCGATCCTCATCCTGCTGATTTTGTCGATGATGGTGCTGCCGCTGCCCGCCTTCATCCTCGACCTGCTGTTCACCTTTAATATCGCGCTGTCGATCATGGTGCTGTTGGTGGCGATGTTCACCCAGCGCACGCTGGAATTTGCCGCATTCCCGACAATATTGCTTTTCACCACGCTGTTGCGCCTGGCGCTGAACGTGGCGTCAACCCGTATCATCCTGATGGAAGGGCATACCGGCGCAGCGGCGGCGGGGAAGGTGGTCGAGGCGTTTGGTCACTTCCTGGTCGGCGGCAACTTTGCGATCGGTATCGTGGTGTTCGTCATTCTCGTCATCATCAACTTTATGGTTATCACCAAGGGCGCCGGGCGTATCGCGGAAGTGGGCGCGCGTTTCGTGCTGGACGGGATGCCCGGTAAACAGATGGCGATCGACGCCGACCTGAACGCTGGTCTGATTGGCGAAGATGAAGCGAAAAAACGGCGTGCTGAAGTGACGCAGGAAGCGGATTTCTACGGGTCAATGGACGGTGCGAGTAAGTTTGTGCGCGGGGATGCCATCGCCGGTATCTTAATCATGGTCATTAACATCGTGGGCGGCCTGCTGGTGGGGGTTCTGCAACACGGGATGGACATGGGGCACGCGGCGGAAAGTTACACCCTGTTGACGATCGGTGACGGCCTGGTGGCGCAAATTCCGGCGCTGGTGATCTCTACGGCGGCGGGCGTTATCGTCACCCGCGTGAGCACCGACCAGGATGTGGGCGAACAGATGGTGGGGCAACTGTTCAGCAACCCGAGCGTGATGCTGCTCAGCGCATCGGTTCTCGGCCTGCTTGGCCTGGTGCCGGGGATGCCAAACCTGGTGTTCCTGATGTTTACGGCGGCGCTATTGGGCCTTGCCTGGTGGCTGCGCGGGCGTGAACAAAAACCACCGGCAGAGCCGCAGGCCGTCAAGATGCCGGAAAATAATTCGGTGGTTGAAGCCACCTGGAACGATGTACAGCTTGAAGATTCGCTGGGCATGGAGGTGGGCTACCGCCTGATCCCGATGGTGGATTTCCAGCAGGACGGCGAACTGCTCGGGCGAATCCGCAGTATTCGTAAAAAGTTTGCCCAGGATATGGGCTTCCTGCCGCCGGTGGTACACATTCGCGACAATATGGACTTACAGCCAGCGCGCTATCGCATTCTGATGAAAGGGGTAGAAATTGGCAGTGGCGACGCCTATCCGGGGCGCTGGCTGGCGATTAACCCAGGCACAGCGGCGGGAACGCTGCCGGGCGAACAAACTGTCGATCCCGCTTTTGGCCTGGACGCCATCTGGATCGAAAGCGCGCTGAAAGAGCAGGCGCAGATTCAGGGCTTCACCGTGGTGGAAGCCAGTACCGTCGTGGCGACGCATCTTAACCACTTGATTGGTCAGTTTGCCGCAGAGTTGTTTGGTCGCCAGGAAGCGCAGCAACTGCTGGATCGCGTATCACAAGAGATGCCAAAGCTGACGGAAGATTTGGTGCCTGGCGTTGTAACGCTCACGACCCTGCATAAAGTGTTGCAGAACCTGCTGGATGAAAAAGTGCCGATCCGTGATATGCGCACAATTCTGGAAACGCTGGCGGAACATGCGCCGCTGCAAAGCGATCCGCATGAATTAACCGCCGTGGTGCGTGTGGCGCTGGGCAGGGCGATTACGCAGCAGTGGTTCCCGGGCAATGACGAAGTGCAGGTGATTGGGCTGGATACTCCGCTGGAGCGCCTGCTGTTGCAGGCGTTACAGGGCGGTGGCGGCCTTGAGCCGGGGCTGGCCGATCGCTTGCTGGCGCAAACCCAGGAGGCGCTGTCCCGTCAGGAAATGCTGGGCGCACCGCCGGTTCTGCTGGTGAACCACGCGCTACGCCCGCTGCTGTCGCGCTTTTTACGCCGGAGTTTGCCGCAATTGGTGGTGTTGTCGAACATGGAGCTTTCTGACAATCGCAACATCCGTATGACGGCGACAATTGGAGGGAAATAATGCGTAAATTACTCGGCTTATTGTTATTTCCGCTGGCGGTACAGGCCGCCGGAGAAGGGGCGTGGCAGGCCAGCAGTATCGGCATTACCCTGAACCATCGTGGGGTGTCGGCGTCGTCTGCTCCATTGTCGTCAGGCCAGCCGGTGTCCGGTTTAATGACGCTGGTCGCCTGGCGCTATGAACTGAATGGCCCGACGCCGGCGGGGCTTCGGGCGCGTTTGTGTTCACAGTCCCGTTGCGTGGAGCTGGACGGACAGAGCGGAACCACCCACGGGTTCGCGAATGTGCCTGCCGCTGAACCGTTGCGCTTCGTGTGGGAGGTGCCGGGCGGCGGGCGACTGATTCCCGCATTAAAAGTGCAGCGTAATCAGGTGATTGTAAACTATCGTTAACTCCCCGCGCCAACAGCAGCCAGCAGACAACGTGCTGGCTGCCTCACAATTTTGACCCCATCTTTTGATTCAATAGAAACACTGTTTTATAAATCGGTGACGCGCGTTGCCAGACTCTTTGTATTTTTGCCATCTCGTCTGATGGTGTGGCAAAAATGAAAAGGTTTCACTTCCTGTTAGCTTTTACTGTGGCCGTGTAAAAACTCCCTTTGGCGAAGCCAATATGCCGGGGGTCTCCCAACAATTTGCAGGGTTAACGGCATGAAAACACGTAAAATTGGATTGGCGAATTATTTAGCCTATGGTTCGGGCGATTTTCTGGGCGCAGGAACCACTGCATTAACCGCCGCATGGTTACTCTATTTCTACACGACCTTCTGTGGCCTTACGCCGATTGAGGCGACATTCATTTTCGCTGCCGCGAGGGTTCTGGATGCGGTCGTCAGCCCGCTGATGGGCTTTCTGACCGATAACTTCGGTTCGACCTGGTTCGGCAGACGTTTTGGCCGTCGTAAGTTCTTTATTCTGCTTGGTATTCCATGCGTCTTTAGCTACTCGCTCATGTGGGTTGGCGACATGGGATTCTGGTACTACCTGCTGACTTATCTGCTGTTCGACATTGTCTACACCATGATTCTTGTCCCTTACGAGACGCTGGTGCCGGAAATGACCGATGACTTCAAACAGAAGACCCGGTTCTCCGGGGCGCGTATCTCAATGGCGCAGATGTCTGCGATTCTGGCCTCGTTCCTGCCGGGTATCCTGCTGACTGCCTTTGGTAAAGACAACCCCATTTCTTTTTTCTATGCCAGCCTGGTGTTCTCGGTGCTGTGCGCGCTGATGCTGACTTTTGTGTGGTTCTTTACCTGGGAGCGCCCGCGCGAAGAGTGGACGGAGGCGGCGCTGCGCGCGGAAGAAGAGAAGAAAAGCCTGACGTTCAGCCAGAGTATGAGTCGTTTGTTTGTTGAGCTGAGCTCGACGCTGTGCATCAAGATTTTCCGCCAGCATCTGGGGATGTATCTTGGGGGATATATCGCACAGGACGTCTTTAACGCCGTCTTTACCTGGTATGTTGTTTTTGTCCTGATGCAGGAAGCCTCACTGGCGTCGAATCTGCTCGGTACGATGGCTATCTTCCAGTTCATTGCGGTGATTGCCATGATCCCGCTGTGCATTCGCTTCGGGCCTGCGCCGTCATACCGGATGGTCGTGGTGCTCTTTGGTCTGAGTTCTCTCTCTTATGCCGTTCTTTATTATGCGGGCTTAAGCGATGTTTATTCGCTGCTGCTGCTGATCTCAGCGCTGGCGGGGCTTGGTCGCGGCGGGATCAACTATGTGCCGTGGAATACCTACACCTATATTGCCGATGTTGATGAGGTGATTACCGGTCAACGGCGGGAAGGGATCTTCGCGGGCATCATGACGCTGACCCGTAAAGCCTCTCAGGCCGGGGCCGTCATGCTGGTCGGGATTGTGATGCAGATGTCTGGTTTTGTCTCAGGGCAGAGCATACAGCCTGAAGCGGTCAGTCATACCATTCTGCTGATTCTGAGCTGCGGCACGCTGTCCGTGCTGGCCTTTGGTTTCCTGGTTTCTTTGCGTTTCAAACTGAATTTGCAAACGCACGGCACCCTGCGTGAAGAGACCGCCAAAATGCGTGAGTCGGGCCGGGTGATGCCGGAAGCCATCACGCCGCAGGCGCGTGCGACCGTCGAGATGCTCTCCGGTATGCCGTATGAATCACTGTGGGGTAACAACAATATTGGTTATCTGAACCGTAATAAACCTGCGGCGCCTTCGCTTCAACAGGGCGCTGCGCTGAATTCGACATTGAACAGAGGTTAAGGATATGAAAGTTTGGCCCGTCAAACACAGCCCATTATTACGTCAGCCGGAGCGATTTATCTCCCGGGAAGCGCTGCAAGCCTTGATTCAGACGGTGACGAACAATCTGGTCAATATCAGGGATGAGAGCGGACAATTTCTGCTGCGCCTGGACGATGGCCGGGTGATTGATACCAAAGGCTGGGCAGGATGGGAGTGGACGCATGGCGTCGGTCTGTACGGTATGCATCAGTATTATCAACAGACCGGTGATGAGAAAATGCGCGACATTATCGATAACTGGTTTGCCGAGCGTTTCGCCGAAGGCGCGACCACCAAAAACGTTAACACGATGGCGCCGTTTTTGACGCTGGCGTATCGCTATGAAGAGACGCGTAACCCGGCGTATCTGCCCTGGCTTGAGTCCTGGGCGGAGTGGGCGATGAATGAGATGCCGCGCACCGATCATGGTGGTATGCAGCACATAACGCTGGCGGAAGAAAACCATCAGCAGATGTGGGATGACACGCTGATGATGACGGTGATGCCGCTGGCGAAGATTGGCAAACTGCTCAACCGCCCGGAGTATGTGGAAGAGGCGATTTATCAGTTCCTGCTGCACGTACAGAATCTGATGGATAAAGAGACCGGTCTGTGGTTCCACGGCTGGAGCTATGATGGACATCATAACTTTGCCAGGGCTCGCTGGGCGCGGGGTAACAGTTGGCTTACCATCGTGATTCCAGATTTCCTGGAACTGGTCGATTTGCCGGAGAAGAACGCGGTTCGCCGCTATCTGATTCAGGTTCTGAACGCGCAGATCGCCGCGCTGGCAAATTGTCAGGATGAGAGTGGGCTATGGCATACCCTGCTGGACGATCCTGATTCCTATCTGGAGGCCTCGGCAACGGCGGGGTTCGCCTACGGCATTCTGAAAGCGGTGCGTAAACGCTATGTTGGGGCGGAATATGCGCAGACGGCTGAAAGCGCGATTCGCGGTATCGTGAAACACATTTCGCCGGAAGGCGAGCTGCTGCAAACGTCCTTTGGCACGGGAATGGGGCACGATCTGGATTTCTATCGCGACATTCCGCTGACATCGATGCCGTACGGGCAGGCGATGGCGATACTGTGTCTGACAGAGTATTTGCGTAAGTATTTTTGAGGGGGACGCCCGATGGCGCTGCGCTTATCGGGCCTACGGTTCGACGCAGTTTGTAGGCCGGATAAGGCGTTACGCCGCCATCCGGCATGTGCTGTTATTGCGGCGCAAAAAGGTGATCCATGATTTGCCGCATCACCGGCGCGGCGGTCACGCCGTCGCTGCCGCCGTTTTCCAGAATCAACGCCACCGCGACTTTCGGGTTTTTATACGGCGCGAAAGCGGTGTAAAACACATGGTCGCGCAGACGGATGGGGATCATTTTCGCATTATAGGTCTGGTTTTCTTTCAGACTGAACACTTGCGAAGTGCCGCTTTTGGCTGCAATACCGTAGGGCGCGGTGTGGAAGAATTTATAACCGGTGCCGTTCGGCGCATTCGCCATACCAAACATCGCCTGTCGCACCAGCCCCCAATAAGGCGAGGCGGCATCGGCAATCTGCGTTTCCGTCTGAGGTGCCTGCCAGGGCATGACGGTCTTGCCGGACACTTCACTCTGAAGCAGGTGAGGGGCGATCACTTTCCCGTTGTTGATCAGCGCTACCATCGCTTTCACCATCTGGATCGGCGTGGCAATCCAGTACCCCTGGCCGATACCGACTGAAATCGTATCCCCCTGATACCAGGCTTTTTTATGTACTCTCTCTTTCCACTCGCGGCTGGGCAGCAGGCCGTTATACTCTTCATCCAGATCGATACCGGTGGGCTTGCCGTAACCAAATTGACTGAGCATGGTGTTAATGCGATCGATCCCCATCATCCAGGCGACCTGATAGAAAAAGGTGTCGGCGGATTCTTCAATCGCTTTGGTGACATCCAGCATACCGTGGCCGGTTTTTTTCCAGTCGCGGTAATGGCGTTGCGTGCCGGGGAGCGTCCAGGTCGGCGCGCCGAAGAAGGTGGTTTGCGGCGTGATAACGCCGTTTAACAGCGCAGACATCGCGATATAAGGTTTCACCGTAGAGGCGGGCGGGTACAGCCCCTGGGTGACGCGGTTAATCAACGGCAGATCTTTATCATGCAGTAACCTGCCGTAATCCTGATGGCTGATGCCCTTTACAAACGGGTTTGGGTCATAGCTGGGCGTGGAGACCATCGCCAGCACTGAACCGTCGTGGGGATCTTCGACCAGCACTGCCGCGCGCTGACCGGCAAGCAGGCTTTCTATATATTCCTGTAGATGTAAATCCAGCGTCAGGTGGATGTCTTTGCCGGCAACGGGCGGGACATTTTTTAACAGGCGCACGATGCGTCCGTGGTTATCCACTTCGACCTCCCGGTAGCCCGTTTTGCCGTGTAGATCATTTTCGTAATAGCGTTCAATGCCCTGCTTACCGATGTTGTGATCGGCGGCATAGTTCTCAGCCAGACCTTTTTCATCCAGCGCTTTCAGGTCGCTGTCGTTAATCTTCGACACGTAACCGAGCACATGCGCCAGCTCCGCGCCGTAGGGGTACTGACGGTCTTCATAACTGTTGATCGTCACGCCGTTGAAATGGAACTGGTTAACGGAAAAGCGGGCAATTTCGACGTCCGACAGCGCGTTTTTCAATACCACCGGGCGATAGCGGCTGCCTGATTTCAACGCATGGTGAAAGGCCGCAATATCATCAGGCGTGAGATCCACGAGAGGGGTAAGCTGACGTAACAGCGCGTCCATGTCGGCAATTTTGTATGGGGTGACGGAAATATCATACCAGGTGATATTACGCACCAGCGGAATACCGTTGCGATCGTAGATGATGCCGCGCGTCGGGGCGACGGGCAGCATTTTGATGTCATTTTCGTTTGAACGGGTTGTGTAATACTGATGCTGACGGATTTGTAAATCGTAGAGATTGACAATCAGGACGCCAAAGCAGACAACCACCAGGCCAAAGGCCACTATCACGCGTCTCAGAAAGAGTTTTTCTTCCGCAGCAAAATCTTTAAACGTCATTGTCCACACCCGATAAATTCGCCGCCTAATAATACGGAGGCGTCACTGGCATGACAGACAAAAGATGTTCCATCTCTCTACGGAAATGTGTCATTCCTTGTGAGTCGTTACAAATTACAGTTAACGTAGCCGTTTCTCGTAGGCTGGATAAGGCGTTTACGCCGCCATCCGGCAAGGTGCGCCTTACCGCCTGATGGCGCTTCGCTTATCAGGCCTACGAGGGCGGTTATTCGGGAAAATAAAAAACCCGCGACATAGCGCGGGTTTTCACATCACCCGATGTGATTACATCCGTTCTACGGTCTCAATACCCAGCGTATCCAGACCCAGTTTCAGCGTTTTCGCGGTCAGTTGCGCCAGTTTCAGACGGCTGTTACGAACCTCTTCGTTTTCCGCGCTGAGGATCGGGCAGTGCTCGTAGAAGCCAGAGAACAAACCGGCAACGTCATACAGGTAGGCGCACATCACATGCGGCGTACCTTCACGCGCGACCACGGTCAGCGTTTCTTCGAACTGCAACAGGCGCGCAGCCAGCTGGGCTTCGCGATCTTCACGGATAACGACCGGCGCGCTGGACAGGGCGCTCTCGTCAATCTCCGCTTTACGGAACACGGACAGCACGCGGGTATAGGCATACTGCATATATGGCGCGGTGTTGCCTTCGAACGCCAGCATGTTGTCCCAGTCGAAGATGTAGTCAGTAGTGCGGTTTTTGGAGAGATCCGCATATTTCACCGCGCCGATACCAACCGCGTTAGCCAGTTTTTCCAACTCGTCGGCAGGCATATCCGGGTTCTTCTCGGCCACCAGACGGCGTGCGCGTTCCAGCGCTTCATCCAGCAGATCGGCCAGCTTCACCGTACCGCCCGCGCGGGTTTTGAACGGCTTGCCGTCTTTACCGAGCATCATGCCGAACATATGGTGTTCCAGCGGCACGGAATCCGGCACGTAACCGGCTTTGCGTACGATGGTCCATGCCTGCATCAGGTGCTGATGCTGGCGGGAGTCGATGTAGTACAGCACGCGATCCGCATGCAGCGTTTCATAGCGGTATTTCGCGCAGGCGATGTCGGTGGTGGTGTAGAGATAGCCGCCATCTTTCTTCTGAATGATCACGCCCATCGGTTCGCCTTCCTTGTTTTTATATTCATCAAGGAAAACAACGGTTGCGCCTTCGCTTTCAACCGCCAGCCCCTGAGCTTTCAGGTCGGCGACGATGCCAGGCAGCATCGGGTTATACAGGCTTTCACCCATCACATCGTCACGGGTTAACGTAACGTTCAGTCGGTTGTAGGTGATCTGGTTCTGCGTCATGGTGATGTCAACCAGCTTGCGCCACATGTCGAGGAAGTACGGGTCGCCGCCCTGTAGTTTCACCACGTAGTTACGTGCGCGCTCGGCGAACGCTTCGTCTTCATCGTAATGTTTTTTCGCATCACGGTAGAAACCTTCGAGGTCGGCCAGCGCCATTTCACCTGCGTTTTCCTGCTGCTGTTTTTCCAGCCAGGCGATAAGCATACCGAACTGTGTTCCCCAGTCGCCGACGTGGTTAGCGCGGATAACGTGATGGCCGAGGAACTCCAGCGTGCGCACGGCGGCATCGCCGATGATGGTGGAGCGCAGGTGGCCGACATGCATCTCTTTCGCGACGTTAGGCGCGGAGTAGTCGATAACCACGGTCTGTTTCGCAGGCTTAGCCACGCCCAGACGCTCAGAAGCCAGCGCCTGTTGAACATGTTCTGCAAGAAATGCCGGGTCGAGGAAAATATTGATAAAGCCAGGACCTGCGATTTCAACCTTGCTGGCGATGCCGCTGAGATCCAGATGAGTCAGCACCTGCTCTGCAAGTTGTCGCGGCGCCATACCCAGTTTTTTAGCAACTGCCATCATGCCGTTGGCCTGATAGTCGCCGAACTGTACTTTTGCTGACTGACGAACCTGCGGTTCGCAATTTGCAGGCGCGCCTGCTGCAATCATGGCCTGACTAACTTTTTCTGAGAGAAGAGCCTGAATATTCACCGGAATACCTTACGTGTAAGACGCGGATTAACTGAGTCCGCGCCAGTTTAAGAATTTAGGGCGGGAGTATACTGCAAATGCCCGTTGGCGTCAGCATTGCGCGCGCGCCGTATCGCTGGAAATATGCGCAATAAAATTATGCATAAGCATTCATTTTATATTCAAAGAAATCAGCGGTTGGTTGGCGATGCACAACAGAGTAAATTAGCGACTTTGTACACCGATAAGAGTTTTGATTATGGCGAACTGGCAGACTATTGACGAACTGCATGATATTTCCGCAGATTTACCGCGATTCACTCTGGCGTTCAGAGAACTTTCCACTCGCCTCGGTCTGGATTTCGCACCGCTTGAAGCCGATCACATTTCTTTGCGCTGCCACCAGAATGCGACCGCTGAGCGCTGGCGTCGCGGATTTGAACAGTGCGGCGCGCTGCTGTCGGAAAATATCATCAACGGCAGGCCGATCTGCCTGTTCAAATTACATGAGCCTGTTTGCGTCGAACACTGGCGGTTTTCGATTGTTGAATTGCCGTGGCCGGGTGAAAAACGCTACCCGCATGAAGGCTGGGAACATATCGAAATTGTCCTCCCTGGCGAGCCGGAGAGCCTGAACGCGCGGGCGCTGGCGCTGTTGTCCGACGAGGGGCTGAGCCAGCCGGGCATTGTCGTGAAAACCAGTTCGCCGAAAGGGGCGCGCGAGCGTCTGCCGAATCCGACGCTGGCCGTGACCGACGGCAAGGTGACCATTAAATTTCATCCCTGGTCAATTGAGGCCATTGTGGCAAGCGAACAGTCAGCCGACTGACGTGACGCGCGAAAACGCTAAAAAGGAGTGAACATGGCGTTACTGGAGATCTGTTGTTACAGCATGGAATGTGCGCTCACCGCGCAGCAAAATGGCGCGGATCGCATTGAATTGTGCGCGGCGCCAAAAGAGGGGGGACTGACGCCGTCGTTGGGCGTGCTGCGCACGGTTCGCCAGCATGTTGCGATTGCGGTGCATCCCATTATTCGTCCTCGCGGCGGCGACTTCTGTTATACCGATGGTGAATTTGCCGCAATGCTTGAGGATGTGCGTACCGTCAGAGAACTGGGATTTCCAGGTCTGGTTACTGGCGTGCTGGATGTCGATGGCAATGTGGATCTCGCGCGAATGGAGAAAATAATGGCCGCCGCCGGGCCGCTGGCCGTCACTTTTCATCGCGCGTTTGATATGTGCGCTAATCCATTCAATGCACTGAAGAATCTCGCGGATTTGGGTGTCGCCAGAGTGCTCACTTCAGGGCAAAAATCAGATGCGGTGCACGGTTTGCCAATAATTATGGAACTTATTGCGCAGGGCGATGCTCCAATCATTATGGCCGGAGCAGGGGTACGTTCAGAGAATCTGCAACGTTTCCTTGATGCCGGGGTGCAGGAAGTGCACAGCTCCGCAGGAGCGTGGCAAGCCTCACCAATGCGTTATCGCAATCATGGATTGTCCATGTCAACTGACGCACAAGCGGACGAGTATTCGCGCTATGCGGTAGACGGGGCGGCGGTTGCTGAAATGAAAGGAGTCATTGTGCGCCATCAGGCCAATTGATTTTTACCGTTGCATCATGTCGCCCAATATGATGCTTGCTCGTACCAGGCCCCTGCCATTTCAACAGGGGCCTTTTTTTGCGCTTTTTATGCCTGATGGCGGCTGTGCCTTATCAGGCCTACGGGATTTGTAGGCCCGGTAAGCGTAGTGCCACCGGGCAATCAATTACGGCTTGCGTGCAATCAGCACCGCGCGCAGCGGGGCAGGGTAACCTTCGACGGTTTTACTGTGGTCATTCGGATCGAGGAAATCAGCCAGCGACTCGGTGACCATCCATCCGGTGCGACGCTGCTCCTCGGTGGAGGTCACGCAGACATCGGCAATCCGCACATCGACAAAACCACATTTCTCCAGCCAGTTTTTCAGCGCCAGCGCGGAAGGGATAAAGTAGACGTTGCGCATCTGCGCATAGCGGTCGCCTGGCACCAGCACGGTGTTTTCATCGCCTTCCACCACCAGGGTTTCCAGCACCAGTTCGCCGTCTTTCACCAGTTGATCTTTCAGTTGCCAGAGATGTTCCAGCGGAGAACGACGGTGGTAAAGCACGCCCATTGAAAAGACGGTATCAAACGCATTCAGCGCCGGAAGCTGCTCGATGCCCAGCGGCAACAGATGCGCGCGCTGGTCGTTGCCCAACAATTTTCGTACCGCTTCAAACTGACACAGGAACAACTGCGTCGGGTCGATTCCCACGGCAAGATGCGCGCCCGCGCCAATCATGCGCCACATGTGATATCCGCTGCCGCAGCCGACATCCAGAATGGTGCGGCCGGTCAGATCGGACAGGTGCGGCAAAACGCGATCCCATTTCCAGTCGGAACGCCATTCGGTATCAATATTGATGCCATACAGAGAGAACGGGCCTTTACGCCACGGCATCAGGTTTCGCAGCAGGGTGTCGATACGCTTAAGCTGGCCTTCGCTCAACGGCGTTTCGCTTTCGGCAGTGACGCTGTGCAATAAATCCAGACGGTACGGCGTTAATTCCGGCAGGAACTCCACCGCGTTCGACCACTGCTTAAACAGACCATGCTGATCGCGCTGCCAGGTCGCGATTTGCGCAGGCAGGGTTTCCAGCCAGTGAGAAAGCGGGCTTTTGGCAATCAGCTGATAAAAGTTACCGAACTCGATCATGCGGGCACCCCGGACTTCAGCGCCACCAGCGAACCAAAGTTGAAGCACTGGAACCACAGTTCGCTATGCTCGAAACCAGCCTGATGCAGACGCGCTTTGTGGGTTTCAACCGAGTCGGTCAGCATGACGTTTTCCAGCATACTGCGCTTCTGGCTGATCTCCAGTTCGCTGTAGCCGTTGGCGCGTTTAAAGTCATGGTGCATATTGAACAGCAATTCGCCAACCGTTGTGTCTTCAAAGCTGAACTTTTCCGACAGCACCAGCGCGCCGCCCGGATTCAGACCCTGATAAATCTTATCCAGCAAGGCCTGGCGCTCAAGCGGCTCAAGGAATTGCAGGGTAAAATTCAGCACCACCATTGAGGCGTTCTCGATGCTGATGTCGCGAATATCGCCTTCCACAATCTCAACCGGGGTCGGGGCTTTGTAAGCGTCGATATGACGGCGGCAGCGTTCAATCATCGCCGGGGAGTTGTCGACGGCGATGATTTTACAGTTGGCATGATGAATATTACGACGCACCGAGAGCGTCGCAGCGCCCAGTGAACAGCCTAAATCGTAGACCTGCGTATTGGGTTGTACGAAGCGTTCGGCCAGCATGCCAATCATGGAGATGATATTGGAATAGCCGGGAACAGAGCGCTGGATCATATCCGGGAAGACTTCAGCTACCCGTTCATCAAAGGTCCAGTCGCCCAGACTGGCGATAGGCGCAGAAAAAAGCGTGTCGCGGTGAGACATAACGTAAAAATCCGGGAAAAATAAAGTGGCGTATTGTGCGCTAATGCAAGGAGAAAACCAACTCCCAGGGCATATACCAAAGATTCGCCAGCACCATCAGCAACAAGGCGCACCAGGTCGCACTCATCCCGGAACGCCGCCAGCGAAACAGACGGTGGTGGAAACCGTAATAATGCATCAGCCGACCAGCGATTAAAATAATCCCGCAGATATGCACCATCCATGTTTCGGCGCCGTTCATTTCCATAAACAGCAGCAGCGCGACAGCGATAGGAATATATTCCACCGCATTACCGTGAATGCGGATGGCGCTTTGCAGTTCGCTAAAACCGCCGTCACCGTAGGCAACGCGATACAGCATCCGTAGTCGGACAACATCAAAAGAGAACTTCATCAACAACAACGCACCTAATACGGTATATAGCGCGCTTACCATACAAACTCCCTTTAAAATGCCTGATGGCACTGTCTATGATAGGTGGCAATTTCAGAAAAGAGAAGATTGCTGTGGAATAGACGGTGCGGTTCCAATGCCGGGCAAGGCTGCGCGTAAATCTTCCCATAATGTATTCACTAACTCGGGAGCCTGCGCGATATCTGGCGTGTGTAGAAAAAGATACGGCGTAGAGGTCGTTTCCCACCGCGGGAGTTTCGCCAGCCAGTCGGCAAAAAATGTCTGATTTTGCACCATATTGTCGCTGCCGATGAACCTGATCAACGGATGCTTCGCAGTCACGATGGCATGGACCGGCACTTTAGGTTTTTTGCGTTGCGCTTCGCGAATGGCCTGGTTATGAGGATGCGCGGCGTGTACCGGGCGGCTGTCGAGGATCACCCGATTCACCCCGCGTTCAACCAGGCCGCGATTGAGCTGTTGTTCTTCCTCGCCTTTGGCGAAAAACACGGGATGGCGCACTTCGACGCCATAGGTGAATGCCTTTGGCAACGCGTCAAGAAAGCGCCAGAGCGCAGGGAGGTCGCGCGGTGAAAACGTCGCGGGAAGTTGCAGCCAGTACTGACCAATTCTTGCCTCCAGCGGCGACATGCGGGTAAAAAATTCCTGCACAAGATCGTCGCAGTTACGCAGCGCGGCCTGATGCGAAATCGTTGCGGGGAACTTAAAGCAGAAGCGAAAATCATCCGTTGTTTGCGCATGCCAGCGTTCGACAATTTCTGCTTTCGGCAGCGCATACAGGGTGGTGTTGCCCTCCACACAGTTAAAGTGGCGGGCATACTCTTCAAGACTGGTGATACCCAGACGCACCCATTTAGGATGCGACCATTGCGGTAATCCGATGTAGATCATAACGCGTTAAGGATCTCCTCCACGCTGCGCACTCTGGCGATACGCGGAAAAATATGTGTCATGCTGCTTTGATGCTGTTCCGTGCTGGCGGCGCTACAGGCATCTTCGGCGATCACCAGACCAAAACCCAGCTCCCAGGCGTTACGCGCGGTGGATTCTACGCCGATATTGGTGGAGATGCCGCACAGCACGATGGTGTCGACTCCCCGGCGGCGTAATTGTAACTCAAGATCGGTGCCATAGAACGCGCCCCATTGACGCTTGGTGACTTCCAGGTCACTGTCGCCTTTACCGAGCGCCGCCGGATAACGCCACCAGTTTTCCGGCAGCGCGTTGGCTGGCGTCCGGGCATCGACGGGTTGCTTTAACGCGTCGGCATAATCGTCGGACCAGCCGACGCGAACCATCACCACCGGCGAGCCGTTTGCCCTAAATTTTGCGGCCAGTTTCGCTGCGCGGGCGACAACATCGCTTGCCGCATGGGGGCCGCCAGCGAAAGGTAAGATCCCTTCCTGTAAATCAATAACGACCAGGGCAGTGGTTGCGGCGTTCAGTTCCAGCATGATGACTCCTGTAAAATAGATGATTCCGCTACACCTTAAGCGCGTTCCCGAAGGAAAGTGACGACAAATATTGTTAATTTTTGTGAGAATACGCAATAACCGCGTAGCAAACACGCGTACAGTCAGTATCGGACTTATCGTGCGGCAGAATTTCCAGTATAATAGCCGCCTTTTTTCATTCAGTTGTGACATTCAGCTAAAGCTGCGACAACGTCGCCTGTAAAGCAGGCAACAATCCGCCAGCGGCTAAGTTAAGGGATATCTCATGCGTACAGAATATTGCGGACAGCTACATCTGTCCCACGTGGGGCAGCAGGTGACTCTGTGTGGTTGGGTCAACCGTCGTCGTGATCTTGGTAGCCTGATCTTTATCGATATGCGCGACCGCGAAGGTATCGTACAGGTCTTCTTTGATCCGGATCGTGCGGATGCGTTAAAGCTGGCTTCTGAACTGCGTAATGAGTTCTGTATCCAGGTGACCGGCACCGTGCGTGCGCGTGACGAGAAAAACGTCAACGCCGACATGGCGACGGGCGAAATCGAAGTGCTGGCGTCCGATTTGACGATCATCAACCGTGCAGATTCTCTGCCGCTTGACTCTAATCACGTCAATACCGAAGAAGCGCGTCTGAAATACCGTTATCTGGATCTGCGTCGCCCGGAAATGGCTCAACGCCTGAAAACCCGTGCCAAAATCACCAGCCTGGTGCGTCGTTTTATGGACGACCACGGCTTCCTCGACATCGAAACCCCGATGTTGACCAAAGCGACGCCGGAAGGCGCGCGTGACTACCTGGTGCCTTCGCGCGTCCATAAAGGTAAATTCTACGCGCTGCCGCAGTCTCCGCAGTTGTTCAAACAGCTGCTGATGATGTCCGGTTTTGACCGTTACTATCAGATCGTAAAATGCTTCCGTGATGAAGATTTACGTGCTGACCGTCAGCCTGAATTTACCCAGATCGACGTCGAGACCTCCTTCATGACCGCGCCGCAGGTGCGTGAAGTGATGGAAGCGCTGGTACGCCATCTGTGGCAGGAAGTGAAAGGCGTGGATCTGGGCGACTTCCCGATCATGACCTTCGCCGAAGCCGAGCGCCGTTACGGTTCCGATAAACCGGACCTGCGTAACCCGATGGAGCTGGTGGACGTTGCCGACCTGCTGAAATCTGTAGAATTCGCCGTCTTTGCCGGCCCGGCTAACGATCCGAAAGGTCGCGTAGCGGCCCTGCGCGTGCCGGGTGGCGCAAGCTTAAGCCGTAAGCAGATCGACGACTACGGCAATTTCATTAAGATCTACGGCGCGAAAGGGCTGGCTTATATTAAAGTCACCGAACGCGCGAAAGGTCTGGAAGGCATCAACAGCCCGGTGGCGAAGTTCCTTAACGCGGAAATCGTGGAAGCGATTCTGGATCGTACCGCTGCGCAAGACGGCGATATGATTTTCTTCGGCGCCGACAACAAAAAAGTGGTTGCCGATGCGCTGGGCGCGCTGCGTCTGAAAGTGGGTAAAGATCTGAACCTGACCGACGAAGCCAAATGGGCGCCGCTGTGGGTTATCGACTTCCCGATGTTTGAAGATGACGGCGAAGGCGGCCTGACGGCGATGCACCATCCGTTCACCTCACCGAAAGACCTGACCGCCGCCGAGCTGAAAGCTGCGCCGGAAAACGCGGTTGCTAACGCCTACGATATGGTGATCAACGGTTATGAAGTCGGTGGTGGTTCCGTGCGTATCCACAGTGGCGACATGCAGCAGACCGTGTTTGGTATTCTGGGTATTAATGAACAGGAACAGCGCGAGAAATTCGGCTTCCTGCTGGATGCGCTGAAATACGGTACGCCGCCGCATGCGGGTCTGGCGTTTGGTCTGGACCGTCTGACTATGCTGCTGACCGGCACCGACAATATCCGTGACGTTATCGCCTTCCCGAAAACGACTGCCGCTGCCTGTCTGATGACCGAAGCGCCAAGTTTCGCGAACCCGGCAGCGCTGGCTGAGCTGGGTATTGATGTCGTTAAGAAGGCCGAGAATAACTGATATGGCATACAAACAGCCTGTCTCGGTGTTAGTCGTGATTTATGCAAAGGACACCGGGAGAGTGCTGATGTTACAGCGACGCGACGATCCTGATTTCTGGCAGTCGGTTACCGGCAGTCTGGAAGAGGGCGAAACCGCGTCGCAAGCCGCTATGCGCGAAGTAAAGGAAGAGGTCACAATAGATGTTGCAGCAGAGCAACTGACCTTAATTGACTGTCAGCGCACGGTGGAATTTGAGATTTTTTCACATTTACGTCATCGCTACGCGCCGGGAATTGAGCGTAATACTGAATCCTGGTTTTGCCTGGCTCTTCCCTCTGAACGAGAGATCGTGTTCACCGAACATCTGACCTATCGTTGGGTTAATGCGGACGAAGCCGCGCAGTTAACCAAGTCGTGGAGTAACCGGCAGGCGATTGAAGAGTTTGTAATTAACGTCGCCTGAGAAGGCGCGCTTTTTGGAGATATTATTTATGGCAGGTCATAGTAAATGGGCCAACACCAGACACCGTAAAGCAGCGCAAGATGCTAAACGCGGTAAAATTTTCACCAAAATCATTCGTGAGCTGGTGACGGCGGCCAAACTGGGCGGCGGCGACCCGGACGCTAACCCGCGTCTGCGTGCGGCAGTCGATAAAGCGCTGTCGAACAACATGACCCGCGATACGCTGAATCGTGCGATTGCGCGCGGCGTCGGCGGCGATGATGATGCGAACATGGAAACCATCATCTATGAAGGTTACGGTCCTGGCGGCACGGCTGTGATGGTTGAGTGCCTGTCTGACAACCGTAACCGTACCGTTGCGGAAGTGCGTCACGCTTTCAGCAAATGCGGCGGCAACTTGGGTACTGACGGTTCCGTGGCTTACCTGTTCAGCAAAAAAGGGGTGATCTCCTTCGAACAGGGCGACGAAGACACCATCATGGAAGCCGCGCTGGAAGCCGGTGCGGAAGACGTTGTGACCTTTGATGACGGTGCGATTGACGTCTACACCGCATGGGAAGAGATGGGCAAAGTGCGCGACGCGCTGGAAGCTGCGGGTCTGAAAGCGGACAACGCTGAAGTGTCCATGATCCCGTCCACCAAAGCGGATATGGATGCGGAAACCGCGCCGAAACTGATGCGTCTGATCGATATGCTGGAAGACTGCGACGACGTGCAGGAAGTTTACCATAACGGTGAGATCTCTGATGAGGTTGCGGCTACGTTATAATGACGTGGTTTAATTCCGTTCTAATCGGAGGCGCGTGATGTCTATTATTCTCGGTATCGACCCGGGTTCACGCGTCACGGGTTATGGCGTGATTCGTCAGGTGGGCAGGCAACTGACTTACCTGGGCAGCGGATGTATCCGCACGAAAGTGGATGATTTACCGTCTCGTCTGAAGCTGATTTATGCGGGCGTGACGGAAATCATCACCCAGTTCCAGCCGGACTATTTCGCGATTGAACAGGTGTTTATGGCGAAGAACGCGGACTCCGCGCTTAAGCTGGGTCAGGCGCGCGGCGTGGCGATTGTCGCGGCGGTAAACCAGGATCTTCCGGTGTTTGAGTATGCCGCCCGTCAGGTGAAGCAAACCGTTGTCGGGATCGGCAGCGCCGAGAAAAGCCAGGTACAGCACATGGTGCGCACGTTGCTGAAACTCCCGGCAAATCCCCAGGCGGATGCGGCGGATGCGCTGGCTATCGCCATCACCCACTGCCACGTTAGCCAGAACGCGATGCAAATGAGTGACTCGCGGCTCAATCTGGCGCGTGGGCGGCTACGATAATGACAAATGAGGCTGGATATCTATCCAGCCTTTTTTTATGATACCACTTTACTTTTTCGGCCCCAACGCAGGAGCGCAATGTGATAGGCAGACTCAGAGGCATTATTCTGGAAAAACAACCCCCGCTGGTATTACTTGAGGTGGGCGGCGTAGGCTATGAAGTCCATATGCCGATGACCTGTTTTTATGAGCTCCCGGAATCTGGAAAAGAAGCGACCGTATTCACCCATTTTGTGGTGCGTGAAGATGCGCAATTGCTGTACGGGTTTAACAATAAACAGGAGCGAACCCTGTTTAAAGAACTGATCAAAACGAACGGCGTCGGGCCGAAACTCGCGCTGGCGATCCTCTCCGGGATGTCGGCTCAGCAGTTTGTTAATGCCGTTGAGCGCGAGGAACCCGCCGCGTTGGTGAAACTGCCGGGTATTGGTAAGAAAACCGCAGAACGCCTGATCGTTGAAATGAAAGATCGCTTCAAGGGCCTGCACGGTGACCTCTTTACGCCGGCCGCCGACCTGGTGCTGACCTCTCCGGCAAGTCCGGCAACGGATGATGCGGAGCAAGAAGCGGTTGCTGCGCTGGTGGCGCTGGGCTATAAACCACAGGAAGCCAGCCGCATGGTGAGCAAAATTGCCCGCCCTGACGCCAGCAGTGAAACATTGATTCGCGAAGCACTCCGCGCCGCGTTATGAGGTAAAGGATGATAGAAGCAGATCGCCTGATTTCAGCAGGTGGAACCCAGGTGGAAGAGGTTGCCGATCGCGCCATTCGCCCGAAGTTGCTGGAAGAGTACATTGGTCAGCCTCAGGTGCGTTCGCAAATGGAGATCTTTATCCAGGCGGCAAAGCTGCGCGGCGACGCGCTCGATCACCTGCTGATCTTTGGCCCGCCGGGGCTGGGGAAAACGACGCTGGCTAACATTGTCGCCAATGAAATGGGCGTGAACCTGCGCACCACGTCTGGCCCGGTGCTGGAAAAGGCGGGCGATCTGGCGGCGATGCTGACCAACCTTGAACCTCATGATGTGCTGTTTATCGATGAGATCCACCGTTTATCACCGGTGGTGGAAGAGGTGTTGTATCCGGCGATGGAAGATTATCAGCTGGACATCATGATTGGCGAAGGGCCTGCTGCGCGTTCGATAAAAATCGATCTGCCGCCTTTTACGCTGATTGGCGCCACCACGCGAGCCGGGTCATTGACGTCGCCGCTGCGTGACCGTTTCGGTATTGTTCAGCGTCTGGAGTTTTATCAGGTGCCTGACCTGCAACACATCGTCGGGCGCAGCGCGCGGTTTATGGGGCTGGAAATGAGCGATGAAGGTGCGCTGGAGGTTGCCCGCCGCGCTCGCGGTACGCCGCGTATCGCCAACCGCCTGTTGCGTCGCGTACGTGATTTTGCCGAAGTGAAACATAACGGCGCCATCTCTGCGGATATCGCCGCTCAGGCGCTGGATATGCTGAATGTCGATGCGGAAGGGTTTGACTATATGGACCGCAAGCTGCTGCTGGCCGTAATCGATAAATTCTTTGGCGGCCCCGTCGGTCTCGATAACCTGGCCGCAGCCATTGGCGAAGAGCGTGAAACGATTGAGGACGTACTGGAACCGTATTTGATTCAGCAGGGCTTTTTGCAACGAACCCCGCGCGGGCGAATGGCGACGGTGCGGGCGTGGAATCATTTTGGAATAACGCCGCCGGAAATGCCTTAATTTATGTGCGTTAGGCCGGATGGCGGCTGCGCCTTATCCGGCCTGCCGTAGGCCCGGTAAGCGTAGCGCCACCGGGAAACACACGCTTAGCTCGCCTGCTTTTTCATCATGCTGAAGATAAACAGCAGCGCGGCACACAGCACCACTGACGGGCCTGCCGGCGTGTCGTAAAACGCAGAAAACGTCAGACC
Source organism: Citrobacter sp. TBCP-5362 (assembly GCF_005406305.1). Taxonomy (NCBI): domain Bacteria; kingdom Pseudomonadati; phylum Pseudomonadota; class Gammaproteobacteria; order Enterobacterales; family Enterobacteriaceae; genus Citrobacter; species Citrobacter sp. TBCP-5362. Next base: position 1,906,960 of record NZ_CP040234.1, read on the forward strand.
GCCTGTAACCGCTATCATACCCATTCCTACTGCGACACCCGCCATCTGCTCCGGGGTGCGGGCAAAGCGACGCGCCGTGGCGGCAGGAATAATCAGCAATGAGGTGATGATCAACGCGCCAACGAACTTCATCGCCACGCCGATAGTCAATGCGGTGACCAGCATCAGCAGGAGCTTAACGCGCTGTAACTTCACGCCATCGACAAAAGCCAGATCCGGGCTAATGGTCATCGACAGCAGATTACGCCACTGCCAGAAGAGGATCGCCAGCACGATAACCACGCCGATGGCGATGAAAATCAGGTCTTCCGGCGTCACGGCCAGCAGGTCGCCAAACAGATAAGCCATCAAGTCCACGCGAATGTTGGACATCAGGCTGACGACCACAAGACCTAACGACAGGGCACTGTGCGCCATAATGCCGAGAAGCGTGTCGATAGCGAGGTGAGGGCGTTTCTCCAGCCACACCAGACCGGCTGCCAGCATCAGCGTAACGGCGATCACCGCATAGAACGGGTTGATGTCCAGCAGCAACCCAAAAGCGACCCCCAGCAGCGAGGCGTGCGCCAGCGTATCGCCAAAATAGGACATCCGACGCCAGACCACGAACGAGCCCAGCGGGCCAGCGGCGCAGGCCAGCATGATCCCGGCTAACCAGCCAGGCAATAACAGTTCAATCATGAGTGTCCATTTCCCCGGCGCAGTACGATACGACCTTGTAAATCGTGGCGATGATTATGATGATGACGGTAAATCCCCAACTGTTCTGCGCCGCGCGGCCCGAACATAGAGATGAATTCAGGATGCATGGAAACGATTTCAGGGGTGCCGGAGCAACAGATGTGGTGATTCAGACACAGCACCTCATCCGTTTTCGCCATCACCAGGTGCAGGTCGTGCGAGACCATCAGCACCGCGCAATCCAGCTCGCGCCGCAGCTGGTCAATGAGATCGTACAGGGCGACCTGACCATTGACATCCACGCCCTGAGTCGGCTCATCCAGCACCAGCAGCTGTGGTTGATTCAGCAGCGCGCGGGCTAACAAAACACGCTGGGTTTCACCGCCGGACAGCTTTTGCATGGGGGCGTCAATGAGGTGCCCGGCCTGAACGCGTTTCAGGGCAGGAAGAATGTCGGTTTTTTGCGTACCGGGGCGTAAGCGTAAAAAGCGGCTTACCGTCAGCGGCAGCGTGGTGTCGAGATACAGTTTTTGCGGGACGTAGCCAATACGCAACTGACCGTTGCGCTTGATCAGCCCTTCATCAGGCGCTACCAGCCCTAATACTACGCGTACCAGCGTAGACTTCCCGGCACCGTTTGGGCCGAGAAGCGTCAAAATTTTTCCTGGTCTGAGTTCAAGCGACACGTCAGAAAGGACGCGGCGTTGACCGAAAGAGACCGAAACATTTTCCAGTGAAACCAAAGTCGTCATGTCAATTTTAGGCTTGCAGAAGTCATAGAATGTTATAATATCACATTTCTCACATTCATTACGATGATTAGTCGCATTATGTTACATAAAAATACGCTTCTTTTCGCAGCATTATCCGCTGCGCTATGGGGTGGTGCAACACAGGCCGCAAATGCCGCCGTTGTCGCCTCTCTCAAGCCCTTAGGTTTCATCGCTTCCGCCATTGCCGATGGCGTCACGGACACCCAGGTTTTATTGCCGGATGGGGCGTCTGAGCATGATTATTCACTGCGTCCGTCTGACGTAAAACGCTTACAGGGCGCGGACTTAGTTGTCTGGATCGGCCCTGAGATGGAAGCGTTCATGGAAAAGTCAGTAAAGAACATTCCTGACGGAAAACAGGTAACGATTGCGCAGCTCGCCGACGTGAAACCGCTACTCATGAAAGGCGCTGATGACGACGATGACGATGACGATCACGGGCATGCGCACGGTGAAAAAGGTGACGCACATCACCATCATGGTGATTACAACATGCATCTTTGGCTTTCCCCAGAGATAGCGCGGGCTTCAGCGGTTGCAATCCATGAAAAATTAGTGGAACTTATGCCGCAAAGTCGAGCCAAACTTGACGCCAACCTGAAGGATTTTGAGGCACAATTAGCCGCAACCGATAAGCAGGTAGGTAACGAGCTCGCACCGCTCAAGGGGAAAGGGTACTTCGTTTTTCATGACGCCTACGGCTACTACGAAAAACATTATGGGCTAACTCCGCTTGGTCACTTTACCGTGAACCCTGAGATTCAACCTGGTGCGCAGCGTTTACATGAAATAAGAACACAGTTGGTTGAGCAAAAAGCAACCTGCGTTTTTGCTGAGCCACAGTTCAGGCCAGCGGTCGTTGAAGCCGTTGCGAGAGGGACATCCGTTCGAATGGGAACGTTGGATCCCCTCGGAACGAACATTAAACTGGGTAAAACAAGCTATTCAGCGTTTCTGAATCAATTAGCCAACCAGTATGCGAGCTGCCTGAAAGGAGATTAATGAGGAAGTGAATACGTGCAACAGATAGCCCGCTCTGTCGCCCTGGCATTTAATAATCTGCCCCGACCCCACCGCGTTATGCTGGGGTCGCTTACTGTTCTGACACTGGCCGTCGCGGTATGGCGGCCTTACGTTTACCACCCTGATTCTGCGCCCATCGTCAAAACCATCGAACTGGAAAAGAGTGAAATTCGTTCGCTGCTGCCTGAAGCCAGCGAACCGATTGATCAGGCGGCGCAGGAAGATGAAGCGATCCCACAGGATGAGCTGGACGACAAAACGTCTGGCGAAGTGGGCGTGCATGAATATGTTGTCTCCACCGGCGATACGCTGAGCAGCATTTTGAATCAGTATGGCATTGATATGGGCGATATCAGCCGACTGGCCGCTGCGGATAAGGAACTCCGTAATCTGAAAATCGGCCAGCAGATCTCCTGGACGTTGACGCCGGACGGCGATTTGCAACGCCTGACCTGGGAAGTCTCACGCCGCGAAACGCGTACCTACGATCGTAGCGGAACGGGTTTCAAAATGAGCAGCGAAATGCAGCAGGGCGACTGGGTCAATAGCCTGATGAAAGGCGCGGTTGGCGGAAGCTTTGTCGCCAGTGCGAAAGACGCCGGTTTGACCAGCGCAGAAGTCAGCGCCGTCATTAAAGCGATGCAGTGGCAGATGGACTTCCGTAAGCTGAAAAAAGGCGATGAATTCTCTGTGTTGATGTCGCGTGAAATGCTGGATGGCAAGCGTGAACAGAGCCAGCTTCTGGGCGTGCGTCTGCGTTCAGATGGAAAAGATTATTACGCGATTCGCGCGGAAGACGGTAAGTTCTATGACCGAAACGGCACAGGGCTTGCGAAAGGATTCCTGCGCTTCCCGACGGCGAAGCAGTTCCGCATTTCGTCAAACTTTAATCCGCGTCGTCTGAACCCGGTGACCGGTCGCGTTGCGCCGCATAAAGGCGTCGATTTTGCGATGCCGCAAGGTACGCCCGTGCTGTCGGTTGGTGACGGCGAGGTCGTGGTAGCGAAACGCAGCGGCGCGGCAGGTTATTATGTCGCTATCCGTCACGGCCGTACTTACACCACGCGTTATATGCACCTGCGTAAGCTGCTGGTGAAACCTGGGCAGAAAGTGAAACGTGGCGATCGTATCGCGCTGTCAGGCAATACCGGGCGCTCTACCGGGCCGCATCTGCACTATGAAGTCTGGATTAACCAGCAGGCTGTTAACCCGCTGACGGCAAAACTGCCGCGTACCGAAGGGCTGACAGGTTCTGACCGCCGTGCTTATCTGGCGCAGGTTAAAGAAGTCCTGCCGCAGTTGCGCTTCGATTAATAAATACGCTTATGGAGCCGGTACGCGATGCGTACCGGCTTTTTTATTTTGTGTGGCGCACAGCGCGCCGCTACACTATCAACAGATTTACTTTTCGTGGCATCAAACACTGGAAAAGCATGGAAACGAAAAAAAATAACGTTGAGTACATCCCTGAGTTTGAGAAATCTTTTCGTCATCCACGCTATTGGGGTGCCTGGCTGGGCGTGGCTGCAATGGCGGGTATTGCATTAACGCCCGCGTCGTTTCGCGATCCTTTACTGGCGAAGCTGGGACGTTTTGCCGGACGTCTGGGGAAAAGCGCCCGGCGTCGCGCGCTGATCAACTTATCTCTGTGTTTTCCTGAGTACAGCGAAGCAGAGCGTGAAGCTATCGTCGACAGAATGTTTGCGACCGCGCCACAGGCGATGACCATGATGGCCGAACTGGCGATTCGTGGGCCTGAAAAACTGCAAAAGCGCATCGACTGGCAGGGGCTGGAGATCATTGATGAGCTGCGGCGGAATAATGAAAAGGTGATCTTTCTGGTGCCGCACGGGTGGGGCGTGGATATTCCCGCGATGCTGATGGCGTCCCAGGGGCAGAAAATGGCGGCGATGTTCCATAACCAGGGCAACCCGGTATTTGACTATGTCTGGAACACGGTCCGTCGTCGTTTTGGTGGTCGTCTGCATGCGCGCAATGATGGCATCAAGCCGTTTATCCAGTCTGTCCGTCAGGGCTACTGGGGATACTATCTGCCGGATCAGGATCATGGCCCGGAACACAGTGAGTTCGTTGATTTCTTCGCAACCTACAAAGCGACGCTGCCAGCCATTGGCCGGTTAATGAAGGTGTGTCGTGCTCGCGTGGTGCCGCTTTTCCCGGTTTATGATGGTAAAACGCACCGTCTGACCATTCTGGTGCGACCGCCGATGGACGATCTTCTGACTGCGGATGACCACACTATCGCCAGACGGATGAATGAAGAGGTGGAGATTTTTGTCAGACCGCATCCTGAGCAATATACCTGGATTCTGAAACTGCTCAAAACCCGCAAACCGGGTGAAATTCAGCCGTATAAGCGCAAAGAGTGGTATCCCATCAAATAAAAAAAGCCTCTCGTCAGAGAGGCTTTTTTGTTACCCGGCCTGTAAGCCTGATAAGCGAAGCGCCATCAGGCTCATCACCAACGATTACTCGACGGTCAGGATACGCGTGGTATTGGTGGAGCCGATGGTGCTCATCACGTCGCCCTGGGTCACGATAACCAGATCGCCCGAAACCAGATAGCCTTTATCGCGCAGCAGGTTAACTGCTTCGCTTGCCGCAACAACGCCGTCCGCCGCGCTGTCAAAGTGAACCGGCGTAACGCCACGGTAAAGAGAGGTCAGGTTCAGCGTGCGTTCATGGCGGGACATGGCGAAAATCGGCAGGCCGGAACTGATACGCGAAGTCATCAGCGCCGTACGACCGGATTCGGTCATGGAGATAATCGCCGTTACCCCTTTCAGGTGGTTCGCTGCATACATGGCGGACATTGCGATCGCTTCTTCAACGTTGTCGAACTGGACATCCAGACGGTGTTTAGAGACATTGATGCTCGGGATCTTTTCTGCGCCCAGGCAAACGCGCGCCATTGCCGCAACGGTTTCTGCCGGGTATTGTCCTGCCGCCGTTTCTGCCGACAGCATGACGGCGTCGGTGCCGTCCAGCACGGCGTTCGCCACGTCCATCACTTCCGCGCGGGTCGGCATTGGGTTGGTGATCATCGATTCCATCATCTGCGTGGCGGTAATCACCGCACGATTCAACTGACGAGCGCGGCGAATCAGCGCTTTTTGAATCCCGACCAGTTCAGGATCGCCAATCTCAACGCCGAGGTCGCCACGCGCAACCATCACCACGTCTGATGCAAGAATAATGTCGTCCATTGCGTTCTGGTCGCAGACGGCTTCCGCGCGTTCTACTTTCGCGACGATTTTGGCGTCGCAACCTGCATCGCGCGCCAGGCGACGTGCATAATTCAGATCTTCGCCGCAGCGCGGGAAGGAGACAGCCAGATAATCCACACCGATCTGCGCTGCGGTAACGATATCCGCTTTATCTTTCTCGGTCAGCGCTTCGGCGGAGAGACCGCCGCCCAGCTTGTTGATCCCTTTATTGTTAGAGAGCGGGCCGCCGACGGTCACTTCGGTGAAGACTTTCATGCCCTGAACTTCCAGCACTTTTAGCTGTACGCGACCATCATCAAGCAGCAGGATGTCGCCAGGCACGACGTCAGCAGGCAGGCCTTTATAATCAATACCGACTTTATCTTTGTCGCCTTCGCCTTTGCCCAGGTTGGCATCAAGAAGGAATTTATCGCCGATATTGAGGAAAACTTTGCCTTCTTTAAAGGTGGATACACGAATTTTTGGCCCCTGGAGGTCACCCAGAATCGCCACATGACGCCCCAGTTTGGCGGCAATCTCACGAACTTTATCCGCGCGCACTTTGTGATCTTCCGGCGTGCCGTGAGAGAAGTTCATACGTACGACGTTCGCGCCAGCAGCGATAATCTTTTCAAGGTTGTTATCGCGGTCAGTTGCCGGGCCTAACGTGGTAACGATTTTGGTTCTGCGAAGCCTTCTGGACATGTAATACTCCGTTGACTGAAACAACTTGGTGTTGCGTGAACATTGATCCGGTCGTTCTGAGACCTTAACGGTTAAAAATGAACGTATCCGAATGACGAAAAGGATAGAACATTGTTATTGCTTTTAGCTGTCATTACTCTTGATGAGTAATTCTTTATCAAAACGCGATTCCTTGAGCGCTTCCTTGACACGCTTCAAGTTATCTCTGAATTTTGCCCCACGACGCAAAGTAAATCCTGTTGCCAGCACATCTATCACGGTCAGTTGAGCAAGTCGAGAGATCATGGGCATATAAATGTCAGTATCTTCCGGCACATCAAGGGTAATTGCCAGCGTTGCTTCTCGTGCCAGCGGCGTTCCGGCAGAGGTTAGCGCAATCACCATCGCATCGTTTTCGCGCGCCAGCTGCGCCAGTTCCACCAGACTTTTGGTTCGGCCGGTGTGGGAAATAAGCACGACCACGTCATCATCGCTACAATTCATACAACTCATACGTTGCAGGACAATGTCGTCGGAGTAGATCACCGGCACGTTGAAGCGAAAAAACTTGTTCATGGCGTCGTGCGCCACGGCCGCAGAGGAACCCAGACCAAAAAAGGCGATTTTCTTCGCCTGGGTGAGCAAATCGACGGCACGGTTTATCGCAGATTTATCCAGCGACTGGCGAACGTGGTCCAGACTGGCCATCGCAGACTCGAAGATTTTCCCCGTATAGGACTCAACGCTGTCATCTTCATCCACATTGCGATTAACATAAGGGGTACCATTCGCCAGACTTTGTGCCAGATGCAGTTTAAAATCAGGGAAGCCGCGCGTATCCATGCTGCGGCAAAAACGGTTCACGGTAGGCTCACTGACGTTCGCTTCCTGGGCCAGCGTAGCAATACTTGAATGAATCGCGCGGTCGGGGGAGGCAACGATAACATCGGCTACTTTACGTTCTGACTTGCTCAAATGTTCCAGTTGAGACTGGATTTTTTCTAGCATATTCATGATGTAGAAAAGCTCACAGTTAATAACGATTTCAATGATGTGAGAAATCGAGATGCGATTTTGTTAGATATTACCCCTGAGCATCCGGGAAGGGGGCAAAATGGATAGAATAGTTGTTGTTTTTTTTCATTACATGATCGGTGTCTGATTTTAGCTGTCTGTCACATGTACGAAAACGACAATTTTTTTATCTGTTTTACGGCTATTAACCGCGGGAAAACCGAAGATCGCCCGAATCGCACGGGTGGATAAGCGTTTACAGTTTCGGGATTCACGTAAAAGCAGTACAGTGCATTGTAATAAAATTACAACTATACCCTGGCAAAAGCACCGGGATATTTAACTGAGGAGAATGACATGGCGGTAACGCAAACAGCCCAGGCATGTGACCTGGTCATTTTCGGCGCGAAAGGCGACCTGGCGCGCCGAAAATTGCTGCCTTCCCTGTATCAACTGGAGAAAGCCGGTCAGATTAACCCGGATACCCGTATTATCGGGGTGGGTCGCGCGGACTGGGACAAAGATGCCTATACCAAAGTGGTTCGCGAAGCGCTCGAAACCTTCATGAAAGAAAAGATTGATGAAGGCTTGTGGGATACCCTGAGCGGCCGTCTGGATTTTTGCAATCTGGACGTTAACGACACTGAGGCGTTCGGTCGCCTGGGAGCCATGCTGGATCAAAAATCGCGCACCACCATTAACTATTTTGCGATGCCGCCGAGCACCTTTGGCGCCATCTGTAAAGGTCTGGGTGAAGCGAAGCTGAACGCTAAACCGGCTCGCGTGGTAATGGAAAAACCGCTGGGTACCTCGCTGGCGACCTCGCGTGAAATCAACGATCAGGTAGGCGAGTACTTTGAAGAGTGTCAGGTTTACCGTATCGACCACTATCTGGGCAAAGAGACCGTTCTTAACCTGCTGGCGCTGCGTTTTGCCAACTCGCTGTTCGTGAATAACTGGGACAACCGCACGATTGATCATGTGGAAATTACCGTTGCGGAAGAGGTGGGCATTGAAGGTCGCTGGGGCTACTTCGACCAGGCGGGCCAGATGCGCGACATGATCCAGAACCACCTGCTGCAAATTCTGTGCATGATTGCGATGTCGCCGCCGTCCGATCTGACGGCCGACAGCATTCGCGATGAGAAAGTGAAAGTGCTGAAGTCGCTGCGCCGCATCGATCGCTCGAACGTGCGCGAGAAAACGGTTCGCGGGCAATACACCACCGGTTTTGCTCAGGGCAAAAAAGTACCGGGCTACCTCGAAGAAGAAGGTGCGAACAAGAGCAGCAACACCGAGACCTTTGTGGCGATTCGCGTGGACATCGACAACTGGCGCTGGGCGGGCGTACCGTTCTACCTGCGCACCGGTAAACGTCTGCCGACCAAATGCTCTGAGGTTGTCGTCTACTTCAAGACGCCTGAGCTGAACCTGTTCAAAGAGTCCTGGCAGGATCTGCCGCAGAACAAGCTGACCATCCGTCTGCAACCTGATGAAGGTGTGGACATCCAGGTGCTTAACAAAGTGCCGGGTCTGGATCACAAGCACAATTTGCAGATCACCAAGCTGGATTTGAGCTACTCCGAAACCTTCAATCAAACGCATCTGGCGGATGCTTACGAGCGTCTGTTGCTGGAAACCATGCGCGGTATTCAGGCGCTGTTCGTGCGTCGTGATGAAGTTGAAGAGGCCTGGAAGTGGGTGGACTCCATCACTGAAGCCTGGGAAATGGATAATGATGCGCCAAAACCGTATCAGGCGGGGACCTGGGGGCCGGTCGCTTCGGTGGCGATGATCACCCGTGATGGCCGTTCCTGGAATGAGTTTGAGTAAAATTCCATCTAGCCCATAGGTGTTATTTTACCGGTAACATGATCTAACACAGATTGTAGAACAATTTTTGCACTTTTAAGCCTCGCGTGGATTCACCCGCGGGGCTTTTTTTATTACACTGCCGGAAGTGATTTTGCCCCAGTGCGCCATATAACAAGCGATTCAGCAATATTTAACCTTACTGAAACCCTTTGTTAATCGGCGGCACAGACAAATAAATTTCAGGAGCCTCTATGAATCCAGATTTGTTACGCGTAACAAAACGCATTGTCGAACGCTCGCGTGAGACACGTTCTGCCTACCTCGCCCGTATTGAACAAGCGAGAACATCCACTGTTCATCGCTCGCAGCTGGCATGCGGTAACCTGGCGCACGGCTTTGCCGCCTGCCAGCCTGACGATAAAGCGTCACTGAAGAGCATGTTGCGTAACAATATCGGGATCATCACCTCTTACAACGACATGCTTTCCGCTCATCAGCCGTATGAGCACTATCCCGAGATCATCCGCAAAGCGCTGCATTCTGCGAATGCGGTAGGCCAGGTCGCCGGCGGCGTTCCTGCGATGTGTGATGGCGTGACGCAGGGGCAGGACGGTATGGAGCTTTCTCTGCTGAGCCGCGAAGTGATCGCAATGTCGGCGGCGGTGGGGCTGTCTCACAATATGTTTGATGGCGCGCTGTTCCTTGGCGTGTGTGACAAAATCGTCCCCGGTCTGGCGATGGCGGCGCTGTCATTTGGCCACCTGCCGTCTGTTTTCGTGCCTTCCGGCCCGATGGCAAGCGGTCTGCCTAATAAAGAAAAAGTGCGTATCCGCCAGTTATATGCGGAAGGGAAGGTCGATCGCATGGCGCTGCTGGAATCTGAGGCGGCCTCTTACCACGCGCCAGGCACCTGTACGTTTTACGGCACCGCCAACACCAACCAGATGGTGGTGGAGTTCATGGGGATGCAGTTGCCCGGCTCATCCTTTGTTCACCCGGACGCGCCGTTGCGTGAAGCGCTGACCGCTGCCGCCGCGCGCCAGGTGACGCGCCTGACCGGTAACGGCAACGAATGGATGCCGATCGGTAAGATGATTGATGAAAAAGTGGTCGTGAACGGCATTGTGGCGCTGCTGGCAACCGGCGGTTCAACCAACCACACCATGCACCTCGTTGCGATGGCGCGGGCGGCAGGCATCCTGATTAACTGGGATGATTTCTCCGATCTGTCGGAAATCGTACCGTTGATGGCGCGTCTGTATCCGAATGGCCCGGCAGATATTAACCACTTCCAGGCGGCAGGCGGCGTACCGGCACTGATGCGTGAACTGCTGAATGCGGGACTGTTGCATGAAGATGTGAATACCGTGGCGGGTTTTGGTCTGTCTCGCTATACCTTCGAACCGTGGCTGAACAACGGCGAGCTGGACTGGCGCGAAGGGGTGGCGAAATCCCTGGACAGCAATGTGATTGCCACCTTTGATAAGCCGTTCTCCCACCACGGCGGAACGAAAGTGCTGAGCGGCAACCTTGGCCGCGCGGTCATGAAAACGTCTGCGGTGCCGGTTGAAAATCAAATTATTGAAGCGCCAGCGGTTGTTTTTGAAAGTCAGCATGATGTTTTACCGGCTTTTGAAGCGGGTCTGCTTGACCGCGATTGCGTGGTGGTTGTGCGCCATCAGGGACCAAAAGCGAACGGAATGCCAGAATTACATAAACTCATGCCGCCACTTGGTGTATTATTGGACCGTTGTTTCAAAATTGCGTTAGTTACCGATGGACGGCTTTCCGGTGCTTCAGGTAAAGTGCCTTCAGCAATCCATGTAACCCCGGAAGCCTATGATGGCGGGCTACTGGCGAAAGTACGCGATGGCGACATTATTCGTGTGAATGGACAGACAGGCGAACTGATGCTGCTGGTTGATGATGCGGAACTTGCCGCTCGCCAGCCTCACATTCCTGACCTGAGCGCATCGCGCATCGGTACAGGCCGTGAGATGTTCAGCGCGTTGCGTGAAAAACTGTCCGGCGCCGAGCAGGGCGCAACCTGTATGACGTTTTAAGACGACAAATTTTGTACTCAGGCGAGAGAAAACTCTGATGAAAAACTGGAAAACAAGTGCAGAAGCAATCCTGACCACAGGCCCGGTTGTACCGGTGATCGTGGTGAACAAACTGGAACACGCGGTGCCGATGGCAAAAGCGCTGGTTGCAGGCGGTGTGCGCGTTCTGGAAGTGACTTTACGTACCGCGTGTGCGATGGATGCCATCCGTGCTATCGCGAAAGAAGTGCCGGAAGCGATCATCGGTGCGGGTACGGTTCTGAACGCGCAACAGCTGGCGGAAGTGACGGAAGCGGGCGCGCAGTTTGCTATCAGCCCGGGCCTGACGGAGCCTCTGCTGAAAGCGGCGACCGAAGGCACCATTCCGCTGATTCCAGGTATCAGCACTGTTTCCGAACTGATGCTGGGTATGGACTACGGCCTGAAAGAGTTCAAATTCTTCCCGGCGGAAGCTAACGGCGGCACCAAAGCGTTGCAGGCGATCGCAGGTCCGTTCTCTCAGGTACGCTTTTGCCCGACTGGCGGTATCTCTCCGGCGAACTACCGTGACTACCTGGCGCTGAAAAGCGTTCTGTGTATCGGGGGTTCCTGGCTGGTTCCGGCTGACGCGCTGGAAGCGGGGGACTACGATCGCATCACGAAACTGGCTCGCGAAGCGGTAGAAGGCGCGAAACACTAAGCTCAAATGCCCGCTGGCGCTGACGCTTACCGGGCCTACGTTTTATAGGGTTGTAGGCCGGATAAGCGCAGCGCCATCCGGCATTTTTTTACCCCGCGACTTTCACCTGTGCCGCCGCGTATTTTGCACGCTCAACGGCCTCTTCGACGCGTTCCGCTGTCGCCAGCGCGACGCCTAACCGACGAGTTCCGTCGATGTCCGGCTTGCCGAAGAACCGCACCTGTAAACCCGCTCCGACGGCCGCTTGTACATTATCAAACGTTACATTCTGGCTGGTGAGCGTCGGTAAAATAACGGCGGACGCGGCAGGGCCATACTGACGAATTTCGCCCACGGGCAGGCCGAGGAAAGCGCGAACGTGCAGGGCAAACTCTGACAGATCTTGCGAAATCAACGTCACCATGCCGGTATCATGCGGTCGCGGGGAGACTTCGCTAAAAACCACTTCATCGCCGCAGACAAAAAGCTCGACGCCAAATAACCCATAGCCGCCTAACGCCAGAACAACCTTGCGGGCGATCTCCTGCGCGCGCGCCAGCGCCAGATCGCTCATCTGCTGCGGTTGCCAGGATTCACGATAATCGCCGTCTTCCTGACGATGGCCGACAGGGGCACAAAAATGGACGCCGTCTATGGCGCTGACGGTCAGCAGAGTGATTTCAAAATCGAATTTAACCACGCCTTCGACAATCACGCGCCCTGCGCCAGCGCGGCCGCCCTGTTGGGCATATTCCCATGCCTGCGACAGTTGGTCGGCGCTGCGGATGAAACTCTGTCCTTTACCGGAAGAACTCATCACTGGCTTCACAATGCAGGGAAAACCGATCTCCGCCACCGCCTCGCGAAAGCGTTCTTCGCTGTCGGCAAATCGGAAAGAAGAGGTCGGCAACGCCAGTTCTTCTGCCGCCAGACGACGGATGCCTTCACGGTTCATCGTCAGTTGCGTCGCCCGGGCGCAAGGCACCACATTCAGTCCTTCCTGCTCCAGTTCTACCAGCATGTCCGTCGCGATAGCTTCAATTTCCGGCACAATAAAATGCGGCTTTTCGCGTTCAACCACGCGGCGCAGCGCTTCGCCATCCAGCATATTGATGACGTGTGAACGGTGGGCGACGTGCATCGCAGGCGCATCCGGGTAACGATCCACCGCGATAACTTCCACACCCAGACGTTGGCATTCGATCGCCACTTCTTTTCCCAGTTCGCCTGAACCCAATAACATTACGCGCGTAGCCGCCGGACGCAGCGCGGTGCCTAATAACGTCATAAAATATATCCCCTGATTTAACTGGGCGCAGTATATACGAAAACGTTTGCGTCTGTCTTTATTGCCAGGTTGATTTCATTACTGAAAAGTAATATACTGTACATAATTACAGGTAATTGAGAGGCTGCAAAAATGGCGGTTGAAGTTAAATACGTGGTCATTCGGGAAGGTGAGGAAAAAATGTCGTTTACCAGCAAAAAGGACGCCGATGCGTATGACAAAATGCTTGATACGGCAGACCTGCTCGACACATGGCTTGAGCAGTCTCCGGTAGCGATGGAAGACGAACAGCGCGAAGCGCTTTCTCTGTGGCTGGCTGAACAAAAAGACGTATTGAGCACGATCCTGAAAACCGGCAAATTGCCGTCGCCGCAGGTGGTTAAAAGCGATGCGACGGCGGAGGATGACACGCAAGCGGCCTGAGTCTGACTTGCGCTCCCGACGTTTTGTACCATGCTTTTTCCTGAATCATTGTGCTATGCCCGTGGATTTCGCGTTGCAAACATGCAGCCTGAAAGACGAAGGAGATATAAGGAGAAAAAGTATGAATAAAAAAAGAGGAGCGCTGTTGAGCCTGCTGTTGTTGTCCGCCAGCGTATCGGTCTTCGCTGCCGATACGGCCAGCAAATCGGTGAAATTCCCGACCTGTGAAGGGCTGAACGCTGATGGGATCGCCGCCAGCGTGAAGCGCGATTATCAGCAAAACCGTATCGTACGTTGGGCTGATGACCAAAAAAAGGTCGGACAGGCGAATCCGGTAGTGTGGGTCAACACTCAGGATATTACCGGCAAAGAGGGTAACTGGACGGTTCCTCTGACTGTTCGCGGGAAAAGTGCCGATCTTCATTATCTGGTAAAGGTTGATTGCAAAGCCGGAACCGCGGAATACCAGCCCCGCTAATGGCAAATTTGCGCATCTTTTGCTGAATTAGACACTTCCTGACATCCCCTCAAGTACGCTTTGACGATTCATCGTTTGTATTTGAGGGGTAAAATGGCTAACTGGCTAAACCAATTACAATCTCTTCTCGGGCAAAACGGAGCCTCTGCATCTTCTTCAGGCGAACAAGGGCTGAGTAAACTGCTGGTTCCCGGCGCGTTAGGCGGTCTGGCCGGTTTACTGGTCGCCAATAAATCTTCCCGTAAGTTACTGACTAAATATGGCACCAGCGCCCTGTTGGTTGGCGGCGGCGCGGTGGCAGGCACCGTCTTATGGAACAAATACAAAGAGAGGGTACGTGCTGCGCATCAGGATGAGCCGCAATTCGGCGCGCAGAGTACGCCGCTGGACCAACGAACCGAGCGGTTGATCCTCGCCCTGGTGTTTGCGGCGAAAAGCGACGGGCATATCGATAGCCAGGAGCGTGCAGCCATCGAACGCCAGTTGCGTGAAGCCGGGGTGGAGGAGCAGGGACGTGTGCTTATCGAACAGGCGATTGAACAGCCGCTCGATCCGCAGCGTCTGGCGCAAGGCATCCGTAATGAGGAAGAGGCGCTGGAAATTTACTTCCTGAGCTGTGCCGCCATTGATATCGACCATTTTATGGAGCGCAGTTATCTGAATGCGTTGGGCGATGCGCTGAAAATTCCTCAGGATGTGCGGGACGGCATCGAGCAGGATCTGCAACAGCAAAAACAGGCTCTGCCAGGCTAACGTAATCCCCTGCATAGCATGTTTCGCTTGCATCGTGCGTGACTTTTGCCACCCTTATAGGGTGTTTAAAGACAAAAGAACAAAGACATGCTACCAAAAGCCACCCGTATTCCGCACACCATGACGCTGCATGGCGACACCCGTGTCGATAACTATTATTGGCTGCGAGACGACTCCCGCTCGCAGCCTGATGTCCTTGACTATCTGCATCAGGAAAACGCCTATGGACATCAGGTCATGGCGTCACAGCAGGCGTTACAGGATCGCGTGCTGAAAGAGATTATCGATCGCATTCCGCCCAGAGATGTTTCCGCACCTTACGTCAAAAATGGTTATCGCTACCGGCAAATTTATGAGCCAGGGTGTGAATATGCTATTTACCAACGCCAGCCGGCGCGAAGTGAAGAGTCGGATGCGTGGGATTTATTGCTGGATGCGAATCAGCGAGCGGCCCACAGCGAGTTTTATACTCTCGGTGGAATGGCCATTACGCCGGACAACACCATCATGGCGCTGGCGGAAGATTATCTTTCCCGTCGTCAGTATGGGCTGCGTTTTCGTAATCTTGAAAGCGGTAACTGGTACCCGGAACTGCTGGATAACGTGGCGCCAGAGTTTGTCTGGGCGAATGATTCGTTGACGCTTTACTACGTGCGTAAACACGGCACCACGTTGCTGCCTTACCAGGTATGGCGTCATACCGTGGGTACGCCGGCCACGCAGGATCAACTGGTCTATGAAGAAAAGGACGACGCTTTTTACGTCAGTTTGCACAAAACCACCTCTCAGCATTATGTGGTGATCCATCTCGCCAGTGCGACCACCAGTGAAGTGCTGTTGCTGGATGCTGAACTGGCCGATGCGGAACCCTTCTCGTTTTTACCACGGCGTAAAGATCATGAATACAGTCTCGATCATTACCAGCATAAGTTTTATCTGCGTTCCAATCGCCACGGAAAAAACTTTGGTCTGTATCGCAGCCGGGTACGTGATGAAAATGCCTGGGAAGAGCTGATTGCGCCGCGCGAGAGCATCATGCTGGAAGGGTTTACCCTTTTTACCGACTGGCTGGTGGTGGAAGAACGCCAGCGTGGTTTGACCAGCCTGCGGCAGATTAACCGTAAAACGCGTGAAGTAACGGGGATTGCGTTCGACGATCCGGCCTACGTCACCTGGCTTGCCTATAACCCTGAACCGGAAACGTCCCGCTTGCGTTATGGTTATTCATCGATGACGACGCCTGACACCTTGTTTGAGCTGGATATGGATACCGGCGAGCGGCGCGTGCTCAAACAAACGGATGTGCCGGGATTTGACGCTGCGAATTATCAGAGCGAGCACCTGTGGATTGTCGCCCGGGATGGTGTAGAGGTTCCGGTTTCGCTGGTTTACCATCGAAAACATTTCCGCAAGGGGCAAAATCCGCTGCTTGTCTACGGCTACGGTTCCTATGGCGCCAGCATGGATGCCGATTTCAGCAGCAGTCGGTTAAGTTTGCTGGATCGCGGGTTTGTTTACGCCATCGTGCATGTTCGCGGCGGCGGTGAGTTAGGTCATCAGTGGTATGAAGACGGTAAGTTTCTGAAAAAGAAAAATACGTTTAATGACTATCTTGATGCCTGCGACGCGTTGCTGAAACTGGGCTACGGCTCGCCTTCATTTTGCTATGGCATGGGCGGCAGCGCGGGCGGCATGTTGATGGGCGTCGCGATTAACGAACGTCCTGAACTTTTTCATGGCGTCATCGCGCAGGTGCCGTTTGTTGACGTCCTGACGACAATGCTTGATGAGTCTATCCCTTTAACCACGGGAGAGTTCGAAGAGTGGGGAAATCCGCAGGATGCGGAATACTACGCGTATATGAAAAGCTACAGTCCGTACGACAACGTTACCGCGCAGGACTATCCGCATCTTCTGGTTACCACCGGGTTACATGATTCGCAGGTGCAATACTGGGAACCCGCCAAATGGGTCGCTAAACTGCGCGAACTGAAAACGGATGACCACCTGCTGTTGCTGTGTACGGATATGGATTCCGGGCATGGCGGGAAGTCCGGGCGTTTTAAAGCGTATGAGGGAGTGGCGCTGGAATTCGCTTTTCTGATCGGTCTCGCTCAGGGCACGTTGCCAGGGCAGGCAGGCGCTCAGGCGTCGCTCAGATAGTGTTTAAGCGTTAAACGCAGCTCCGGGCTCATGTTGTCAAGGTTATTAAATAACCAGCGCAGATAGCCCGGATCGCGCTCGGCGACTTCAGAAACGGCTTTGCCGCGATATTTGCCAAACGTAAATGTCGTTAACAGGGCCGGGCGTCCGGTAATATCGACCATTTGTTCCGCCGTCCAGCCTGACGTGTTCATAATATCGATCAGCAATGCCGCCGTGATATAGCAGTCATACAATGCGCGGTGATGATGGAGGCCGGGCGGTGTTTGCACGCTTAGCTTACGGGATTTGTAGAGCGCCATGTTGCTGTATTTGATCCCCGGCCATAACCGGCGCGACAGCTTCATGGTACAAATCCACTCTCCCGGCATCTCTGGCAGCACACGCCGGTCGAAACTGGCGTTATGCGCGACATACCATTCGCTTCCGTGATAGAGCGGAATGATATCTTCGATCCAGGGTTTATCGGCAACCATCGATTCACTGATACGGTGAATCGCCATCGCCTGCGGGCTGATGGGGCGGTCAGGACGAACCAGATGGCTCATTGGATTGACAATTCTCCCCGCCACCACATCGACAGAGGCAATCTCAACAATCCCGCCCTGTAGTCCGCAGGTTTCCGTATCTATAACTCGCAACATGGGGTGCTCCCGACCGAAAACACCTAGCGTAATGGAATGATATCGCCTTGCCAACCCCGTGTCGTATGCTGACCTGTTAACAGCAGAGAACCGCTGTCCGCGCGGACAATGAGCTGGCCGCTTTCATCCCATAGCGCGCTGTTGCCTCCGGCGTTTGCCATCAACACGGCAATGGCGAA
Organism: Citrobacter sp. TBCP-5362; assembly: GCF_005406305.1. Lineage (NCBI taxonomy): Bacteria > Pseudomonadati > Pseudomonadota > Gammaproteobacteria > Enterobacterales > Enterobacteriaceae > Citrobacter > Citrobacter sp. TBCP-5362. Next base: position 1,924,826 of record NZ_CP040234.1, read on the forward strand.
GCGATGCGAAAAACGTTGTAGCCGGGAGGTGGAGGTAAATAAATCATGTTCGCTGACGCACTGGCTGGTGGTGAATAACGAAAAGGCGGGATCGATATCAATGCCTTCCGGCTGCTCATCCATCACGCTTATCGTTTTCCGGTGGCGGGCCACGCAGGCGCCGTGGCTTTGATGAAAGATCAGCGGCGATGTCACCCAGGGGGCGAAAATGGCAATGCCTCTGACTAACTGGCCGTTATGCTCAACCGGCAGCCCGGCAATAATCGTCATGCGGTACGCGGATGCCGCATAAGCAAGCGGCTGTAATAAGGACTCATCGGGCGGGACAGGGAGCGCCTGCGCCGTATCGTTGCATCCGGTTAACGACAGGGAAGGGAATACCAGGAGTTCGCATTGCTGGCTGGCAGCAATCTCAACAAATTGCAGATGGTGCGCGACATGTTCTGCCAGCGTGGCGCGAGGTGGTTCATACTGCGCCGCCGCGATTTTCCAGTGTGACATAATGATTTCCTTTTCATAGTGTCTACAATCATCCTTAAATCTTAGTTTAAGAATGTACTTATACTGTAGCAACTCATGTGTAAGGAAGTGTAACGCTATATAAGTTTATTTAACTTTCGGTTCGTAAGGTAAGCGTGACAGGGAAACCGACGCCAGACGGTGGGCAATCAGACGTTCACGAAACCATTCGCGCAGGTGTTCTGGCTGTTCACGCTCAACGACTTCTGCCACGACGGGCATATTGTAACGCTCTTTAAACGCCACACCGGCTGCGGCCAGGTCAACGTTGATCTTATCCATGTCAGCTTGTTCAAGTTGAGCCAGGTTCGTTTGCATACGCTTCTCCTTATCATCAATGGCGCGCAAAAGTTACTAAGAGTGCGCCTCAATGGCAAGCCGGAAATGATGATTCTCGACTCGACCATTATAGAAGGTTATTCTCTGTAAATCAGACATAACAAAAAGGAATAATTGATATGGCTTCTACTGCACCTTCTTTGCGCTATGCTCTCCTTTTCCTCGCCTCAACGCTGGCGGCGCCTGCGGCCTGGGCACATGCACATCTGACGCATCAATACCCGGCGGCTGACGCTGAGGTGACTGCCGCGCCGCAGGCATTGACGCTGAATTTCTCCGAAGGCATTGAGCCTGGCTTCAGCGGGGCGACGCTGACCGGGCCAAAGCAGGAAAGCATCAAAACGCGGCCTGCGAAGCGCAATGAGCAGGATGCGAAACAGCTCATTATTCCTCTGGATCAGACGCTTAATCCCGGAACCTATACGGTTAACTGGCATGTGGTGTCGGTTGACGGTCATAAGACAAAAGGGCAATACACCTTTAGCGTGAAGTAATCATGCTGACGTTTACCTGGGTAGCGCTTCGCTTTATCCATTTTAGCGCCATGATGCTGGTGTTTGGCTGCGCGTTATATGGCGCGTGGCTGGCGCCGGTTTCTGTTCGTCGCCTGATGATGCGCCGCTTTCTGCGCCTGCAACAGCACGCTGCCGTGTGGAGCTTTGTCAGCGCGACGCTGATGCTGGCGATCCAGGGTGGACTAATGGGGGCGGGCTGGCAGGACGTAATCTCGGTTTCGATATGGGGCGCGGTTTTACAGACTCAATTTGGCGGCGTATGGCTGTGGCAGATTATTCTCGCGCTTGTCACGTTGGCCATGACGCTGGTTGTGCCGAGAAATTTACCGCGTCTGCTGCTCATCCTGATGGTTGCCCAGTTTATGTTGCTGGCAGGCGTTGGCCACGCCACGCTGAATGATGGCGTGGTGGGCGCGGTACAGCAGATTAACCATGCGGCTCATCTGGTGTGCGCTGCGGCCTGGTTTGGCGGCCTGCTGCCGGTTATCTACTGTATGCGCATGGCGCAAGGTCGCTGGCGACAACAGGCCATCGAAACAATGATGCGTTTCTCCCGCTATGGTCATCTGTTTGTCGCGGGCGTATTGTGCACCGGCATCGCAAATGTGCTTTTTATTACGGGGTTTTCCGCCCCCTGGCATACCGCGTACGGGCAGTTTCTTTTGTTAAAATGTGTCCTTGTCCTGCTAATGGTGGCAATTGCGCTAACGAACCGGTATGTTCTCGTACCACGTATGCGGCAGGAAAATCGCCGCGCGAATCTCTGGTTTATCTGGATGACTCAGATTGAATGGGGAATTGGAGCCGTTGTGCTGGCGATTGTCAGCCTGTTCGCAACCCTGGAACCCTTCTGATGGACTGGCAAAACTCATGAAAAAAATGATTCTCTCTCTGCTATTGTTGGCAAGTTCAGGCGCTGCGCTGGCGGCGCCTCAGGTTATCACCGTGAGCCGCTTTGAAGTGGGCAAAGACAAGTGGGCGTTTAACCGCGAAGAGGTGATGCTGACCTGCCGACCGGGCCATGCCCTGTATGTCATCAACCCGAGCACGCTGGTGCAATACCCGCTGAACGATGTCGCAGAGCAGCAAGTTGCAAGCGGCAAAACCAACGCGCAGGCTATCACCGTCATTCAGATTGACGATCCGGCAAAACCGGGTGAAAAAATGAGCCTTGCACCGTTTATTGAACGCGCGGAAAAGCTCTGCTAATTACCAGAAGTATCTTTCTGATTTCCAATAAAAAACCGCAAGCCTCATGCAGAGGAACTTGCGGTTTTTTCGTTGTTGCGGCTGACAACGGTCGTTTTTTACCGGCCACTTTCGTCGTGGACTGGAAAACCTGGCGTCGTCATCTATTCTTAAAGGGCAAGGCGACTTAGCCTGCATTAATGCCAACTTTTAGCGCACGGCTCTCTCCCAAGAGCCATTTCCCTGGACCGAATACAGGAATCGTATTCGGTCTCTTTTTATCTGTTTGTTTTGAAGTGTGTTTTCAGATACTAACCCGAAAACACACGAAAGTTACTCGAATTTTCCATATCCTGTCCAAACCATAACATACTCTGTACCGAGTGCGTCCAGGGTTTTTTGATTGGTATGTTAATTTTTGTGCGTCAGAGTGCCGTGTGAAGCCAGGTTTACATGGATGAACGTTTATGAATCATGCTCGATGAGTTACTCATGCTGTGCACAGAAGGCGCGCAGGATGAGGATGACGGGGGTAAAAATCAGAGCGACATAAAACAGTATGATCAGTACCGCGTCTAATGCGTGATAATTCAAAATGAAATAGATAACATTCCCAATAGATATCAGGATAAAGGTGTATTTACTAATAAATAAGCATCTTTTCATTTTGGTCGTAGCTATAAAGAGTTAATTTTTGTTTCTATTTACGTCTTTGGGCGTACTGGAATTCAGGGCTTTTTCACGACATGCTTCTTTTACCCATGCAGAAAAATTGCTGGTTTTTTCCTTCGCCATCACTTGCTCTATTTGTTTCAGCAAACTGTATGAAAAACGGATGTTTTTTATCACTGTTTTGCCTGTAAAGTTCTTTATCGACATAAGGTGCTTCTCGCAACTAATTCACATCATTGTTACTTTCGCGTAACTACGCATGAAGGGAATTGATTTACATCAATGAAATCAACGGTGATGACGGCGAGGTTTCCTGGTTGTGAATTGCGTCGCAACAAAGAATGCCTTAGCGATACCACATTGAAGAGTGGGGTTGTTCAGTGACTATTCTCTATTTTTTAATGCCTGGAATCTTTTCAAGATGTGCGATGATGATAATCAGATTGATTTTATTGGGTAATTCATATTGTGAGGGTAGATATTTATTAATTAATATCCGTGTGTTTTTAGGCTGTTTATACTCACAAAAAGATAAGCAAGCGCCGCATACGGAGTGTATGGACGCTTGCTGTATTATTAGAACTGATAGTTTAAAGACATCCAGTAGTTGCGACCTGGAATAACGTATCCGGTCGTTGACTGCGCTGTCTGGAAATAATCGCCAGCATAGGTGCTGGAACGGCCAGATTGATATAATTTGACGTCGCTAAAGTCTTTATCCAGTACGTTATTGACGGCGGTATTCAGGGTTAAATCTTTAGTCAGTTTATAAGATAGTCCCATATCCAGCACTGTCCATGCTTTTAGATTTGCGCCTTTGTCATCATACACTTTCTGCTGTACCGCACTGAGATTGTCATAGGTCTGAGTAAAGCGGGGCGCTTTACCGCGATAGCGGGCGCTAAGCCAGGCATTTAAATCATCTGTCGCCTGCCAGTTAACGCGGGCATTTGCCATATGTTTTGGTGTATAGCTGAGTGGTGCGCCTTTATTATCTCCATCTTTCTGTTTGCTCTGAGTATAGGTATAGTTGAGCGACAGACTCAAATTATCCAACCAGAGAGGGAACGATGTTGCAAATTCGACACCATCGGTACGCGCTTTTCCGCTATTGGTATAGCTACTGGTATTGTCATCAATCGAATAAGAAACAATTTTATTGCGATATTCAGTGTAGAATCCGGTTATATTGGCATTGAACCCATTGCTATTATCGTAATAAAGTCCGGTTTCATAACTGGTGCTTTCTTCAGGTTTTAAATCTGGATTACCGACGGTATTGATTGTTCCCTGACCAGAAACACCGCTGATGCCGTTATGTAACTGGCTAAGAGAAGGCGCTTTATAACCGGTTGTGATTCCCCCTTTGAGCGTCCATTCATCTGTCATATCCCAGACCAGATAGCCACGAGGACTGAAATGACCGCCGAATACGTCGTTATGTTCATAGCGACTCCCTACGGTAAACGCCAGAGAATCCAGGATATGCCACTCATCTTCAAGGTAAGTCGCCCAGCTTTTTTGATGGAACTTTTCACCTGAACTGGCCAGAACGACGCCATCTTTCATTCGTGCGTCCCAGTATTCGCCACCCACCGTCAGTAAATGTGATTCTCCCAGCGGCGTGAGAAGCACCGAGTTGAGAATAACATTGGTATTTTTCAGTTCACGATCGTCACCCGCTCTCCAGGCCTGATCGGGCGTCAGAGCGGAGGAAACCAGCTGCCGTCCTTTGTTTTCTGTCTCATTCCAGTTAAGAGACGATTTCCATGTACCAAACGTTAAGGCGGTGTCATGTCCTAACGTCACTTTATTGCGCTCATAGCGGAGCGTTTTATCATATCCGCCCGTGAGGCTACCAAGCTGACCGTCGCTGTTATCATAACGCTGTCGGGATGTGTCGAGATCCATCCATAGCGTATTGTTTGCGCTGGCTTTCCAGTCAAATCTCGCGCCGATGTTGTAGTTTTGCGACTCAGTGGGATAAGGAACGCGTGTTTCTGCGGTGTCGCTCAGTGATGTAATGCTGGAGCCTTGTCGCTGGGTTGTGCTTCCACGAACCTGCATATCCAGCGAGCCAGGCACCAGGGGACCGCTTGACCAGAAATTTGCGGTTGTGCTGTTTCCCCATTTATTACTTTCCTGTAGGTTCACTCCCGTATTAATGGCCGTGCTCCACTTATCGGTGCTTTTTTTGGTAATAATATTCACCACGCCGCCAATGGCGTCTGACCCATAAAGTGTAGACATGGGCCCGCGTATAACCTCTATACGTTCAATGGCTGAAAGTGGGGGCATAAAACTGGTATTCATTGCAGAAAAGCCATTCGGTGTTACATCCGATGTTCCATTCTGACGAATACCGTCAATAAGAATAAGGGTATAACTGGCAGGCATCCCACGAATACTTATTTCAAGCCCCCCTGTTTTTCCGGTACTGCTTTCGACGTCCACTCCCTCAACGGCCCTGAGAGCATCGCCAAGATCATTATATTTATTGGTCTGTAATTCTTGTTGTGAAATAACAGAAACACTGGCTGCCGCATTGGTGATTTTTTTCTCGTATCCCGATGCGGTGACGACCATAACATCTTCTGCAAAAACATTAAAACTTGTGGCGCCCAGACAAGATAAGACAAGTGAAGCGAGAGGTTTAATACGCATTATCGAACTTCCTTTGTTAAAAAAAGCAAAGTCAATAAGATAATGCATGAAAATGATAATAAAAATAATTATCATTACACTTTTACATAAGTTGGCATTTATATGATTTTATTGAAATCAACAAGAATTATTGCAGGTTAAATTATTGCTATAAAAATAATTAATTGTCTCAGGAGAGGCGGCCTGCGACTGAAGATTTCCTGCTATGGTTAAGTATGTCAGGTTCATTTTTACTGATGGTGAACCAATGAAACAGCCGGAAAACGTCTATCAGAAAATTGAGGGGAGTCAGTGGCGACATGTCTGGATTGTCGGCGACCTCCACGGCTGTTTTTCGCAGTTGATGGAGAAACTACGACAGTGTCGGTTTGATCCGTGGCAGGATCTGCTGGTGTCGGTGGGGGATGTGATCGACCGTGGGCCTGACAGCTTGCGGTGTCTGGAACTTCTGCACAAACGGTGGGTGGTCGCCGTCAGAGGGAATCACGAGCAGATGGCGTTAGACGCGCTGGCCGCTTCGCAGTTGTCGTTATGGTTTATGAACGGCGGCGACTGGTATGCCGCATTGTCGGCAAACCAGCAGCGCCTGGCAAGAAAAGCGCTCGACGACTGTCAGCGTTTACCCTGGATTCTGGAATTGCACTGCCAGAACGGCATGCATGTTGTGGCGCATGCTGATTATCCGCATCAGGTCTATGCCTGGCAAAAAGAGGTGGATTTACACCAGGTGCTATGGCGTCGTTCCCGGTTGAGCGAGCGGCATGCGGGTCAGGGAAACGGCATTGCCGGGGCCGATCACTTCTGGTTTGGTCATACGCCGCTGCGTCATCGCGTTGATATCGATAATTTGCACTATATTGATACCGGCGCGGTATTTGGCGGGGAACTAACGTTGGTTCAACTTCAGTAATTAAAAATCACTGTACTGGCGAGCGGGTAGCCAGAAGCCGTCAATAAAGTCTTCGACCGGAAAACAGCCGCCGTGACGAATCCGCTGGTCGTCCATCGAATACAGGCACTGCTGCTCAGTATTGTAGATATCCACCACAATGTCCTCACAGCCGCCGTCCAGGTAGCAAACAAAAAGTACCAGTGCGAACATTCCATCCTCAAATTGTCCTGCCGTATCGATAGTGTAGGAGAGGTTGTCGCAAGGGGGAAAGGGCGAAATAAATAACCCGTCTGGCGACGGGTTCTTTTTGAGTCAGGCAAGACGCATGACCCAGGCATCGGACTTACGATCGTAACGGGTGCGGAATAGAACAGAGTGCTCTCCGTTTAAAATGGCGGGAATGCTGGTTTCATCATCCCAGGCATCCAGTTGCATACATAAATCTGGGTCGGATTTACAGGGAATGCTTAACGTTCGGTCCCCCGGCGATTCGCCATGTAACTCGGCATCGTCGATTTCAAAAGCGCCAATGCGCACACTGGTTTTCATCATCGTGCTCTCCGTTAGTTCGCTGATTGTGGTACGACCAGTTTGATCGCCCAAATTTCAGCGTAGCCAACTTCAGCAAAAGCGCCAGTAAAAAAGTGCGCTATTTTTGACCGCTTTCAGTCGCTACCGGTAAAGAGTTTGCCATCGCGAACCAGTTCGCGTGGGTAACTGTTCTTCAACCGGGAACCAATCCGTTTCGCCAGACCAATGGGCTGATGCTGGAACGTGACCAGCACATCATCGGCAGACGGCGCGGTTTGCGGGTAGACATCCCGCCCCCGATACCACTCTTCCGCCTCCTGATGAGACAGCTCGAATGCGTTGGCATGATGTGGATCGGCGAGGGCGATCACCGCTTCATGCTGCCAGCGATAACCTTTATTATGGCTTTCCGCCAGTTTTATGCCCAGGCGGGAAAAGCGGACTTTTCCGATCAGCGCTTCAATCTCTGCCGGGAATAACCACACCTCTTTATCTCGCTGCCAGAGGTGCAGGTTTTCTCCCCACTGAAGTCCACTGGCGTTAGCCGCCTGAGTGATTTGCGTCGCCTCACGCCCCTTCATCGGCGCGAACGGAAACTTGCCGACCTTATAGCCAGGCGCGGGAAGCGGGGGAATGGCTGCGGTTTTACGCAAACGGGCGACAAAGAAACCTTCGCAGTCGTAAATCTGCGGGAAAACGTGTAAAAAACCCTCTGCCGTCAGCGCGCGCTCCGCCTCCGGGAACAGATCGCCTAAAGGCAGAAATTCAACCGCTTCCGGGTAGGTCTCTTTCAGCCACAAACAGACGGACTCATTCTCCTCGCGATTTAGCGTGCAGGTGGAGTAGACCAGCGTACCGCCAGGGCGCAGAGCGTGAAATGCGCTGTCGATAAGTTCCCGCTGTGTGGCGGCAATATCCAGGTTGCTTTCGACAGACCAGTTTTTAAGCGCATCGGGATCTTTGCGCACCACGCCTTCACCTGAACAGGGCGCGTCCAGCAAGATAGCGTCGAATGTCTCCGGGAGCGCGGCGCCGAAGACGCGGCCATCAAAATGGGTCAGGGCAACATTACTGATCCCACAGCGGCTGATGTTGGCGTGCAGCACTTTGACCCGGCTGGCGGAGAATTCATTCGCCAGAATGGCGCCCTGATTATTCATCCGCGCGGCAATCTGGGTGGTTTTCGAACCCGGCGCGGCAGCAACATCCATAATGCGTTCCGGCGTATTCCCTTCAGCAAACAGCGCGGCGACCGGCAACATTGAGCTGGCTTCCTGAATATAAAACAGGCCGCTCAGATGTTCGGCGGTGCTGCCCAGCGGCAACGATTCTTCATCATCGCGTTCGATCCAGAAACCTTCCTCGCACCAGGGAACAGGCGTCAGCGACCAGCCATAGGGCGCCGTCAGGGCAAGAAAGTCGGTCACAGAAATTTTTAGCGTATTCACGCGAATGCTGCGACGTAACGGGCGCTGGCAGGCGGCGAGGAAATCGTCAAAAGAGAGTGTCGAAGGCATTGCTTCGCGCATTTGCGTCAGAAAGGCATCAGGGAAATAAACAGCGTGTTGAGCCACTTGGGTACCACCGGCAATAAAACAGGCGCGCAGTGTAGCATAAATGCTCCGGCGCGAGCACGCCGGAGCGGGGGAGTTAACGTGGCAAGGCGGTGCCCCATTCGCGCCACTCTTTCGGTTCGCTTTCCAGCAGCAGGAAGTGTTTACCCGCCTGCGCCTTCGGCGCCAGCGGCGTCCCTAGCGGGGTTGCAAACGCGATGCCGCCGCGAATGAATTGATTGAAGGTGCCGGTTTTCACCACGCCGCCGGTCAGGCCAAAGTCCAGACTGTAGCCGGAGGCCAGCCAGAAGACGGAGTTATTACGCACCAGATGCTGATAACGCTGGCTGATGCGCATGGCAATCATCACGCGGTCAGACAGCGAACCCAGCGTCATGCCCGTTACCGTGCCCACTTCGATACCTCTGAACAGCACTGGCGTGCCGATGTTCAGCGAACCTGCCTCAGGAGCTTCCACGACGATGCTCAGACCATCGAGATAGCGCGAGTCGGAAATGGTTGCTTCCTGCAATTCGAAATCACGACGCGGGTTGCCGCGTCCGGGCTCCACGTTAATGTAGGGCTGCAAAATCGTATCGAGATGCTCCACGCCCGCGGCGGAGATTTGCGGCGTGATCACCGAGAAACGCGTACCGCTTCGGGCAAAGGTCTGGACATACTCCGGGTAGAGCACCGCTTTCGCCTGAACTTCATTGCGCGCGGTAATCAGCTCCAGCGTCTGGATCTGGCCGATGTCGATGCCGAGATAACGAATCGGCATACCCGCCGCGAGTTTACCGGCGTCAAAGGCGTGCAGGGTGATTTGCCCACCCACCGCGCGGGCGGCGGTTTCCGAGGCGTAGAGTATTCGTTTGTCGCCTTTACGCTGGCTGGCGCTTGCGCCGCTCAGGTTATCGAAACTGATAGCGCCTTTCAGCGCACGCGACAGGGGAGAGGCCTGCACGGTCAGGCCGCTGCCGTTAAGCTGTACCTTCGCCCCGCCTTCCGCCCAGAATACGCTGTTGCTGGTTAACAGGTTGCGGTATTCCGGTTTGATATGCAGATCGATATCAAAGGCGTTAGCGCGTGGGCGCACGGTGATTACTTCACCTACCTCAAACTTACGGTACAGCACCACTGACCCCGTTTGTACATCCGGGAGCGTTTCAGCAGTGAGGCTCACCGTGGTCGTGGGGAGGTCGCTGAGGCTGTTTTCCACGGCCTTTTCCAGATTGGCGTACAGCGGGTAGCTGGATTTCATTTCGCCTTTTGTGCCGGGCAAAATACGAATGCCGCCGCTCACCCACTCGCTGGCGCTGGCGCCGAGAAACTCCACGCCGTCGAGACCGACTTTGATATCCACGCGACTGTTGACCACAAATTTGCTGTCACCCTGAATCAAGGCGCGATGTTGCGGATCGATAGCCACCGTGAACGCAACGCCTTTACTGGATAACTTACGTTCAATGACCTGGCCCACCTGCACGCCATGCAGAACCAGCGGTTGACCGGCGTCAATACCGTAGCTTTCCGGGGCGGTCAGGGTTAACGTCAGCGCATTTGGTTCATGGAGCAGGGCTTCTTCGCCAGGCACCACGACGAATTCACTGCGCGGTTCGCCTTCGCCTGGCACCAGTTCAAACGTTTTGCCGGTCAAAAGCGAACTGATACTGGCATCGCTCAGCGACAGCTTTGGACTGCGCAGCTCAATACGCGTCTTATCACGCAGGAGTGTTACCACGCTGGGGTCAACCGTCATTTCGCCCGTGACTTTCCCGCCGGGGTTGAGCGTTAATTTGGTGAGCTCGCCCACTTCAAGCCCCTGATACATCAGCGGCGTGGAGTCGGCTTTCAGGCCGTCGCCGCCGGGAAGTTCAAGTTTGACGATGACGCCGCGCTGGCTATGGGCTAAATCTTCGTAGAGGCCAAATGCGTCATCTGCGGTTGCAGGCTGCGAATCGTCGGGCGAGTCAAACGCGATTGCGCCATTTACCAGCGCCGCCAGACTCTCCAGCTTCACCTTCGCGCCGCTAAGGCTGACATCCGCATTGACGCCGGAGACATTCCAGAAACGGCTGCCTTTTTTCACCAGGCTGGTGAAGCGACGCTCAATCAGTACGTCAATGGTGACGCCCTGTTTGTTGGGATTGATGGCATAGTCATATACCCGACCCACCGGAATTTTGCGGAAATAGACCAGCGACCCGCTGTTAAGAGAGCCGAGGTCAGGCGCGTGAAGATGGATCATCAGGTCGCCGTTGTCCAGACGGTATTTCGGCTGGGTATCAAGCGCGACAAAGTGATCTTTCTCGGCCCCTTTGCCGGGCATCATGCCGATATAGTTCCCGCCGACCAGCGCGTCCAGACCCGAAACGCCCGCCAGCGACGCTTTTGGCGTCACCAGCCAGAACTGGGTCTCCTCGCGCAAGGCATCTTTCATGTTTGACTTAATGCTGACGCGCACTTCTATCTTGCGCAGGTCTTTACTCAGGCTGATGTCCTGCACCGTACCCACTTCAACGCCCTGGTAGCGCACAGGCGTCCGCCCCGGAACAATGCCATCCGCCGACATAAAGTCGATCGTCACGGTGTTGCCGCGATCTTCATAACTTCCCCAAATCAGCCAGCCTGCGATCATCAACGCGATAAACGGCAGCAGCCAGAAAGGGGAAATACGACGTTTTGTTTTTATCTGCGCTTCAGTCGGCGAAGCAGGCGTTTCCTGACTCATGTGCATCCCAAAGTAAGCGGCTATCCAGCCATTCCACTGCAAGAATAGTCAATATTACCGCTGCGCCGAAATAAAACGCAGCCGGTCCCATAGTAAAAGCGAGTATCTGATCGCGATTAATCAGCGACATCGTTAACGAAATAACAAAGAGATCCAGCATGGACCAACGGCCGATCCAGGTCACCATCCGTAGCAGCAGGATGCGCGTACGCAGCCCTTGCTCACATTTGAAATGGATGCTGAGCAGCAGTGTAAACATCACAATAACTTTGGTAAATGGCACCAGAATACTGGCGATAAAGACCACGGCCGCCACAGCGATATTGCTGTTCGCCAGTGACATAATGCCCGACAAAATCGTGTCCTCCTGACGCCCGCCATTCACATAAATAATGGATATCGGCATCAGGTTTGCGGGCAGCAGCAGGACGACAGAGGCCAGCAGCGCCGCCCAGCATTTCTGTATGCTCTGATTTCTGCGCAGGCGTAGCGGGATATGGCAACGGGGGCAACGTCCCCGTGAGTCAGGATAACCGGTGAAGTGGCATCCGAGACAGACGCGAAGTTTTTCGTCCGGGCGTCGGGCGGGGCGTTGTGGGTAAAAGCGCTCCCAGAGTTGCTCCACATTGAGATGCGACAGCGTCAGAATACTGAGGATCACCAGCGCCACAAAGGCGTAAAGCCCCAGGCCGGGTTGCAGGAAGGCGTAATCCTGCACTTTGATCGAGGCGACCCCGATACCGACCAGATAAATGTCGAGCATCACCCACTCTTTGAGCCTCTCCAGCATCAGTAATACCGGACGCAGATTCATGCCGAGAATATTACCGAACCATAGATAAGCAATGGCGGTGACCAGAATTAACGGCGCGCCCGCCACGCAAAAGAGCACCATAGCGGCCGTAAGTGGATCGCCTTGCCTGGTCATCTGCCAGATGCCTTGCATCACGTTGGCGTCAATACGCACCCCTAACAGCCAGATACGCAATAGCGGCTCGCCCCAGGCAAAGGGCATCAGCAGCAGCATCGTAACGGCCAGCGCCGCCAGACGCGTCAGTGACCAGTCGCGTCCATCGCGAATTTTGGCCTGGCAACGCGGGCAATATGCGCTCTGGTGCGATTGCATTTTCGGCAGGCTAAACAGCATGTCGCATTGGGGGCAGCGCTGATAATGGGCGCGGGGCAACGCTTCACTGATAGACCAGACCGTTATTCTCTTTGTTGGCGTGAGTCGCGGGGTGTTCAGGGCCATGTATCGTGAATCAAAGTGTTAGATTAATGTAATCTTAACTCATGACGGGAATGATCTTGAGCATTAACGCATTTAATGCTTATTTTAATAGGCTGTAGTTTTAGAGTAAGACAACTAAGTGACTATATAATGAGCAAAACAGAGCTATACGCGGATCTTAACCGCGACTTTCAGGCAGTAATGGCAGGTGAAACCAGTTTTCTCGCTACCCTGGCAAATACCAGCGCGCTGCTGTTTGAGCGCCTTTCGGGCGTCAACTGGGCGGGGTTCTATCTGCTGGAAAACGACACGCTGGTGCTGGGGCCGTTCCAGGGGAAACTCGCCTGTGTGCGGATCCCGGTTGGACGCGGCGTCTGTGGTACGGCGGTCGCGCAGAACCAGGTGCAGCGCATCGAGGACGTTCATGCGTTTGACGGACATATCGCCTGCGATAGCGCCAGCAATGCTGAAATTGTGCTGCCTCTGACGGTAGACAATCAGATAATCGGCGTGCTGGACATTGATAGCACGGTATTTGGCCGCTTTACCGAAGAGGATGAGCAAGGCCTGCGTGAGCTTGTCGCGCGGCTTGAAACCGTGCTTGCAACGACGGATTACAAAAAATTCTTTGCGACCGTTGCAGGATAATCAACGGATAACGTAGCAATTACTGATGGCGTCATTATAATGACGCCTGTTCATGCCTGCGGCTTGTTGGCTACGTCCGTTGTAATCAGGAAATTTCATGGAAAATCAACCTAAGTTGAATAGCAGTAAAGAAGTTATCGCGTTTCTGGCCGAACGTTTTCCACAGTGTTTTAGTGCGGAAGGCGAAGCGCGCCCGCTGAAAATTGGCATTTTTCAGGATCTGGTAGAGCGTGTTGAGGGCGAAATGAACCTCAGCAAGACACAACTTCGTTCCGCTTTACGTCTTTATACTTCAAGCTGGCGTTACCTGTACGGCGTTAAGCCGGGCGCAACGCGTGTCGATCTCGACGGCAACCCTTGCGGTGAGCTGGATGAGCAGCACGTTGAACATGCGCGTAAGCAGCTTGAAGAAGCGAAAGCACGCGTCCAGGCGCAACGTGCGGAACAGCAGGCGAAAAAACGCGAAGCTGCCGCTGCGGCAGGCGAAAAAGAAGACGCTCCGCGCCGTGAGCGTAAACCGCGTCCTGCGCCACGTCGTAAAGAGACGACTCCGCGTACTCCTCGCGCTGAAAAACCGGCGGCTAAAGCACCACGCGCACCACGCGAAGAACAGCATACCCCGGTGTCTGATATTTCAGCGCTGACGGTAGGGCAGTCACTGAAGGTGAAAGCAGGCAACAATGCGATGGATGCCACCGTATTAGAAGTCACCAAAGATGGCGTCCGTGTGCAGCTGAATTCGGGTATGTCTTTGATTGTACGCGCAGAACACCTGGTGTTCTGAAACGGAGGCCAGGCCTGGCATGAACACTTTTTTTAGGCTTACCGCGTTAGCTGGCTTGCTTGCAATAGCAGGCCAGTCCTTCGCCGTCGATGACATTACGCGCGCCGATCAAATTCCCGTTCTGAAGGAAGAAACGCAGCATGCGACCGTGAGTGAGCGCGTGACTTCGCGCTTTACACGTTCCCACTATCGTCAGTTCAACCTGGATCAGGCGTTTTCGGCAAAGATTTTCGATCGCTATCTTAATCTGCTCGACTACAGCCACAATGTGCTGCTGGCGAGTGATGTGGAGCAGTTTGCGAAAAGCAAAACTGTCCTCGGCGATGAGCTGCGTACAGGAAAACTGGATGTCTTCTATGACCTCTATAACCTGGCGCAAAAACGCCGTTTCGAACGTTATCAGTACGCGTTAAGCGTGCTGGAACGCCCGATGGATTTCACCGGTAACGACACGTTTAACCTTGACCGCAGCAAAGCGCCCTGGCCGAAAAATGAGGCTGAGCTGAACGCGTTGTGGGATGGCAAGGTGAAATTCGACGAACTTAGCCTGAAGCTGACGGGCAAGAACGATAAAGAAATTCGCGAAACGCTGACGCGTCGTTACAAATCTGCGATTCGCCGTCTGGCGCAAACCAACAGTGAAGACGTGTTCTCACTGGCGATGACCGCATTTGCGCGCGAAATCGACCCGCATACCAACTACCTTTCTCCGCGAAATACCGAACAGTTCAATACTGAAATGAGCCTGTCTCTGGAAGGTATTGGCGCGGTTCTGCAAATGGACGATGACTACACGGTCATCAACTCGATGGTTGCCGGCGGCCCGGCGGCGAAAAGCAAGGCGATAAGCGTAGGCGATCGCATTGTAGGCGTAGGCCAGACGGGGAAAGGAATGGTTGATGTGATCGGCTGGCGTCTTGATGACGTGGTGGCGCTGATCAAAGGGCCAAAAGGCAGCAAAGTTCGTCTTGAAATTCTGCCTGCCGGTAAGGGCACGAAAACGCGAACCATTACGCTGACGCGCGAACGCATTCGTCTTGAAGACCGCGCTGTTAAAATGACGGTGAAAACGGTCGGTAAAGAGAAAGTCGGCGTGCTGGATATTCCGGGGTTCTATGTGGGGCTGACGGATGACGTCAAAGTCCAGCTACAGAAACTGGAAAAACAGAACGTGAGCAGCATTGTTATCGATCTGCGCACCAACGGCGGCGGCGCGCTGACCGAAGCGGTTTCGCTGTCCGGTCTGTTTATCCCGTCTGGCCCGGTTGTTCAGGTTCGTGACAACAACGGTAAAGTGCGTGAAGACGCCGATACCGATGGCGTGGTGTATTACAAAGGCCCGCTGGTGGTACTGGTCGATCGCTTCAGCGCATCCGCGTCGGAGATTTTTGCCGCAGCGATGCAGGATTACGGTCGCGCATTGATTGTCGGTGAACCGACTTTCGGTAAAGGCACCGTACAGCAGTACCGCTCTCTGAACCGTATTTATGATCAGATGCTGCGTCCTGAATGGCCTGCGCTGGGTTCCGTGCAGTACACCATTCAGAAATTCTACCGTGTTAACGGCGGCAGCACGCAGCGTAAAGGCGTCACGCCGGATATCGTCATGCCGACGGGGAATGAAGAGACGGAAACCGGCGAGAAGTTTGAAGACAACGCCTTGCCGTGGGACAGCATTGATGCGGCAACGTACGTGAAGTCAGATGATTTAACGCCGTTTGGCCCGGAACTGCTGAAAGAGCATAACGCGCGCATCGCGAACGATCCTGAGTTCCAGTACATCCTGAAGGACATTGCCCGTTTTAACGCGATGAAAGATAAGCGTAATATCGCTTCTCTCAATTTCGCCCAGCGCGAAAAAGAGAATAACGAAGACGATGCCCTGCGTCTGGCGCGTATCAACGATCGGTTTAAACGTGAAGGCAAGCCGCTTCTGAAGAAACTGGACGATCTGCCGAAGGATTATAAAGAGCCGGATCCGTATCTGGATGAAACGGTACGGATAGCGCTGGATCTGGCGCATCTTGAGAAAGAGAAGCCCGCGGAGCAACCCGCAACCAGCAAATAGCGTCAAGCAGGCACAAGAAATTGTGCCTGTTTTTTTAACAAGCGCATTAAGCCGTCAGTCTTATGCAACAAAATGTAAAGTTGTGTCTTTCTGGTGACTTACAGCCCGCAGATGCTTGAAAATAGCCACAAGACCCATACGATGTGGGTATCGCATAGTGCGTTTTGTTAAGTTGAGGTTAAAAGAAAATTATGATGCGAATCGCGCTCTTCCTGCTGACGAACCTGGCCGTGATGGTCGTTTTCGGGCTGGTGCTGAGCCTGACAGGGATACAGTCAAGCAGCGTACAAGGCTTGCTGATTATGGCGCTGCTGTTTGGTTTTGGTGGTTCCTTCATTTCGCTGCTGATGTCCAAATGGATGGCGTTAAAGTCCGTGGGTGGGGAAGTCATTGAGCAACCGCGTAATGAAAGAGAACGCTGGCTGATGAACACGGTGGCGACGCAGGCGCGTCAGGCCGGAATCGCTATGCCGCAGGTGGCTATCTATCATGCGCCGGATATCAACGCGTTTGCGACCGGCGCGCGCCGTGATGCGTCTCTGGTTGCGGTGAGCACCGGCTTGTTGCAAAACATGAGCCCGGATGAAGCCGAAGCCGTTATCGCGCATGAGATCAGCCACATCGCTAACGGCGATATGGTCACCATGACGCTGATTCAGGGGGTTGTGAACACCTTTGTGATCTTCATCTCGCGTATTATCGCGCAGATCGCCGCGGGCTTCCTCGGTGGAAACCGTGATGAGGGTGAAAGCAGCAACGGCAACCCAATGATCTATTTCGCGGTGGCGATGGTTCTTGAACTGGTGTTCGGGATACTGGCAAGCATTATCACCATGTGGTTCTCACGTCACCGTGAATTCCATGCGGACGCCGGTTCTGCGAAGCTTGTCGGCCGTGAAAAGATGATTGCCGCGTTGCAGCGCCTGAAAACCAGCTATGAGCCGCAGGAAGCCAACAGCATGATGGCGTTCTGCATCAACGGCAAGTCGAAGTCACTGAGCGAGTTGTTCATGACTCACCCGCCGCTGGATAAGCGTATTGAAGCGCTGCGTAGCGGCGAGTACCTGAAGTAAGGCGGTATGCCTGGCATTCTAAAAAAGCGCATCAGATGATGCGCTTTTTTTTACGCCACGGAGCGGGGTTGAGTGATGCGTAAACCGCTGATAATGGCGGCTACGGTCGCCAGGATGCCCGCCGTCATCAGGGAAATATGCGTACCGTTGTCCGCAAACTGATTCAACATGAGCGCAACCAGCGCCGCGCCGGTACTCTGGCCCAGAAGACGCGCCGTGCCCAGCATTCCGCTGGCCCCTCCGCTGCGATCGCGTGGCGCAGAGGTGATAATCGTGTGGTTATTGGGCGACTGGAATAAGCCAAAACCGGCTCCGCAAAGGATCATCGGCCAGATGATACTGATATTTGACGGCGAGGCTGGCAGCAGCATCAGCGCAAAAAGTCCTGTGGCCATAATTATCAGTCCTGACGCGCCCAGCAGCCCGGCATGAACCCGTTCAATTAAATAGCCCGCCAGCGGCGCCATCACCATTGTCGCCAGCGGCCAGGGCGTCAGCAATAACCCGGTCTCGACTTCGCTACGCCCCAATACCGTTTGCAGATAGAAGGGAAGGGAAACCATCGCCAGCATCTGCGCGCAGAAAGAGCAAATACTGGTGCAGATCGACAGAGAAAAGAGCGGAATACGCAGTAAGTCAATCGGTAACAAAGGCACCGGGAGTGAGAGCTGGCGGCGAATGAAGAAGAAACCGACGACAAGCATAACCGCCAGTTCTGCGCCAATCAGCGTTAAAGGTTGCCCCTGTGCGAATCCGCTGAGAGCGGTGATCAGCAAGCCGAAGGTTAAAGCGTTCATCACTGCGCTGGGCAAGTCGAAGCGTGGTTTGGCGCTACGAGCGCTGTTTGGGGGTAAGAAACGCATAGCCAGCAGTAATGCGATAATGCCTAACGGAACGTTAATCAGGAACAGCCATTTCCATGACGCTATCGACAGGATTGCTGCCGCAATGGTCGGCCCCGCAGCCGAAGACACCGCGACAATGAAGGAGTTGATGCCCATTCCGCGCCCAAGGTGGCGTTGCGGATAGATAAGCCGGATCAGCGCCGTGTTCACGCTCATCAGCGCGGCGCCGCCAAACCCCTGCGCGACGCGCGCAAGCGTCAGCATTTCCAGGGAGTCCGACAGCGCGCAGAACAGCGACGAAAACAGGAAAATGACCAGGCCGTATTTATAGATGCGTCGATAGCCGAACATGTCTCCCAGAAATGAGAGCGATAGAAGGGAAACCACGATCGCGATTTGGTAGGCGTTAACAACCCAGATCGATCGGGCGGCGGATGCCTGGAGATCGGTTGCAATGGTAGGGAGCGCGACATTCGCGATTGCGCCATCCAGCACGGCCATCGAGATACCAATAATGATGGTTAAAATGGCGCCGTAACGCTGGGGTAATGGCAGGCCATCGGCCTGGATTTTGTCCATAGAGAGTCAATATCTTTCGGGGGATTATGATCAGAGTAATGATTTTAGCATTGATATCGCGGGGTTATGTCGCAGATTTGTAACTAAGTAAGCAAAGATGGATTGCGACCGCCATGACGTGAAATTATAATAAAAACCGGTTCTGATTTTTATAAAACACTCGCAATGAGGTGATAAATGGCTATCGCAGATCTGGATAAACAACCTGATTCTGTTTCTTCTGTGCTGAAGGTTTTTGGCATTCTGCAAGCGCTGGGTGAAGAGCGCGAAATAGGGATCACCGAGCTGTCGCAACGTGTCATGATGTCAAAAAGCACCGTTTATCGCTTTTTACAAACGATGAAAACGCTGGGTTATGTCGCGCAGGAAGGTGAATCTGAAAAATATTCGCTGACCCTGAAATTGTTTGAGCTGGGCGCCCGTGCGTTGCAAAACGTTGATCTGATCCGTAGCGCTGATATTCAGATGCGTGAAATTTCCCGTCTGACCAAAGAGACAATTCACCTCGGTGCGCTGGATGAAGACAGCATTGTCTACATTCATAAAATCGACTCCATGTACAATTTGCGCATGTATTCCCGCATTGGCCGCCGTAACCCGCTGTACAGCACCGCAATTGGTAAAGTGCTGCTGGCATGGCGCGACCGTGATGAAGTCAAACAGATACTGGATGGCGTGGAGTACAAGCGTAGCACCGCGCGCACGATTACCAGCACCGAGGCGTTACTGCCGATGCTGGATCAGGTGCGCGAGCAGGGGTACGGCGAAGATAACGAAGAGCAGGAAGAAGGTCTGCGCTGCATTGGCGTGCCGGTGTTCGACCGTTTTGGCGTGGTGATCGCCGGTCTGAGCATTTCGTTCCCGACGCTGCGTTTCTCCGAAGAACGTCTGCATGAGTATGTCGCTATGCTGCACACGGCTGCGCGTAAAATCTCTGAGCAGATGGGTTACAACGACTATCCATTCTGAGGTGAGTGCGCCCTGAGCCGTTCAGAAGCCAGCCGGTAGAAGATACCTGCTGGCTTTTTTATTGCCCTGAAAAGGGGCGGGAGAGTGGTTTCTCCCGCTAAAAAACGCATTAAAAAGGCATAACCACGTTATGCCTGATATTTATGCAGATGAATGGATGTGATGCCAGATTAGCCGTTATCGACCACCACGGCGCTTTTTCTGAATACAGGACAGTCTGACAGACCAATGATGCCGCTGTCAGTATGGACATATTGCGCTGTACTGGTGCCGCGAGCGGTCAGATATTGACATTGCAGACCCAGACCGGCGGCGTTCTCCTTGCTGCCAATCAGAACCCCATAGCCACTGAGCAATAAACCAATCCATACCAGAGCAATCAAAACAATCGCGCGAATGATCAAACGCATTACTACCTCTTTTCTTTTTTTGGTTAGAATAAGGGTAGCCTGAACGCCCACTGAAACAAGTGTATCATTCCTAAAAGTATATAATGTCGCTCCAGTTAGTTCCGGTTTAGATAACGCGTGGTAATTTGATGGCATAAGATGTGGATGCGGAGAGCGGAGTGAAAAAGTTTCGGTGGGTAATCCTGATTATTGTTGCGTTGGTATGTCTGCTGCTGTGGGCGCAGGTGTTCAACATAATGTGCGATCAGGATGTACAATTTTTCAACGGAATTTGTGCCATCAATAAATTTATCCCCTGGTGATAGCATTTTTACAACAGTTGATTACCTTCCCGTGTAGCAGTGGTAAAATACGGCGTCTACATTGAGGTGGTAACATGAACGAAGTTCTGAATTCTGGCGTACTGACTTTTACGTCTTTGATTGTATCGGTGGTGGTTCTGATTGTCGGGCTGGTCCTGTGGTTTTTTGTGAACCGGGCAAGTTCAAGAACAAATGAGCAGATTGAGCTGCTTGAAGCGCTGCTGGATCAGCAAAAGCGGCAAAATGCCTTGCTACGCCGTCTGTGCGAAGCTAACGAGCCTGAAAAAGTCGCTGAGGCCGAGTCTGAAGCGAAACCTCAGGAAGAGGATGACGATATCATCCGTCTGGTCGCTGAACGGTAACGACAAGCAGAGACAGGATGCGCGTCTGCCAGCCATTCCTTCAGGCAGGCCCATCCTGTTTTCATTAATGTAACCCTGTGTATACCAGGTCTGTTATTTCATTGATCATTTAATGCTTTAACTTAATCTCTCCTTAAATATATTTATCCATACGCTAATAATGTGATTATGTCGCTTTTGTGATAGCGATCGTTTTTATTAATAGCGAAACGTTTCTCTCACTTTTTTTGTGCATTGTCATCATTCTTTCATTATTTTGGTGCACAACCAAAGCACGTATTGGCTATCAGTGAAACGGATGAAAAATGGTCGAATACTTCGCATTTTTAAACAATATTGGTTTTTTTGCGTTGTGACAATTTATGCATTACAAAGCATAAAAAGTGATATCTGTTTACCGTATCGATAAGATCAACGCATGACCTGGAACAACCGAAGTTATTGAGCTATGGTAGAAAAGCCGCTGTACGGGCGTAAGCCTGTCGAAAGGCGCCTGGAGAAGCGAGAATATATCGTCGGGAACTGTGCCGCATAACTGTGCAGTTGATCTTTGATATCTCTCTGGATTTGTGCGACTGATCGAGACACGTTTAAAAATGGCTTGCCATAATTAACGTTGTATGTGATAACACGTTTTGGGTTAAACGAGGTACAGTTCTGTTTATGTGTGGCATTTTCAGTAAAGAAGTCCTGAGTAAACACGTTGACGTTGAATACCGCTTCTCTGCCGAACCTTATATTAGTGCCTCAAGCAGTAATGTCTCAGTTTTATCTATGTTATGCCTGCGGGCGAAGAAAACACTCTAAGGAATTTTGCAAATGGCAAAGATTAAAGGTCAAGTTAAGTGGTTCAACGAGTCTAAAGGTTTTGGCTTCATTACTCCGGCTGATGGCAGCAAAGATGTGTTCGTACACTTCTCCGCTATCCAGGGTAACGGCTTCAAAACCCTGGCTGAAGGCCAGAACGTTGAGTTCGAAATTCAGGACGGCCAGAAAGGTCCGGCTGCTGTTAACGTAACAGCTATCTGATCGACACCACTGATTTGAAGCGCCAAGGCGCATCAACCTCAGATATAAAGCCTCGCCAGTGCGGGGCTTTTTAATTCAGGTTCCTTCAAAATATTTCTGAATACACTCCTGTTAGCGCTTTGTTGCAAAGCCGCGATGTTCGTAGCATTGTTTTTCCCGCTTTCCCTCGTCAATTCCCGTTAAATCAATCACCTGAAAAACGACCTTGCTGGAGACCAGGTGAAAAAGAAAAGCGACGGCACCGTACGTAATTTTGCTCCTATCCGTTTTGCTCTGCTGTGCGTGGCGATTTTGCTGAGCATGGGGTTATTGCTGGGACGCGTGGCGTGGTTACAGATCATCACGCCCACAAATCTGGTTAAACAAGAGGACAGGCGTTCGTTACGTGAGGTCACCACGGCGTCGCCACGCGGCATGATTACCGACAGAGAAGGGCGTCCGTTAGCCGTTAGCGTGCCGGTCAATGCGGTCTGGGCCGACCCGAAGACGATCGTCAGTAAAGGCGGCGTGGGGTATAACCAACGCTGGCAGGCGCTGGCGCAGACGCTGCATCTTTCACTGGCTACGCTGGTTGAGCGGGTAAACAGCAATCCTGCCGGGCGGTTTATCTATCTGGCGCGCCAGATTTCGCCGCAGCAGGCCGAATGGATCGATAAGCTCAATCTTCCTGGCATTAACCTGCGTGAAGAGTCCCGGCGTTTTTATCCGGCAGGGCATGTGGCAGCCAACCTGATTGGCTTTACCAACATTGACGGGCAGGGGATTGAGGGGGTTGAGAAAAGTTTTAATACCCAACTGACGGGGAAACCCGGCTCCCGCCTTGTTCGCAAAGATAAATTTGGTCATGTCATCGAGAACATAACCGAAACAAATCCTGTGCCGGCGCATGAGCTTCAGCTCAGTATTGATGAGCGTCTACAGACTGTGACGGAGGATGCGCTGGATAACGCCGTCACCTGGAACAAAGCGGAGTCTGGCGCGGCGGTACTGGTCAACATCGCGACGGGGGAAATTCTGTCGATGGCAAGCTTCCCGGACTTTAATCCGAATAACCGGGAAGGCGCCGTGCTGGATGATTTTCGCAACCGTGCCATCAGCGATACCTTTGAACCGGGTTCCACGGTCAAGCCGCTGGTGATCATGACGGCGCTTCAGCAGGGCATTGTCCAGCCCGACAGCGTGATTGATACGCATCCGTTCAATCTTGACGGCCACCGGATTCGTGACGTGGGGTATTACCCGGAGCTGAGTTTGACCGGAATCCTGCAAAAATCGAGTGATACCGGCGTGTCGCGTCTCTCGCTCGCTATGCCGGTTCAACGACTGCTGGATACGTATAAAGGCTTTGGCTTTGGGCAGTCTACGGGACTGGGGCTCACCGGGGAGAGCAGCGGCTTACTGCCGCAGCGTCGTTACTGGAGCGATCTGGATCGGGCGACGTTTGCCTTCGGGTACGGTCTGATGGTGACGCCGCTCCAGCTGGCGCACGTATATGCCACCATCGGCAGTTTTGGTATCTACCGACCGCTTTCCATTACGCGTATCGATCCGCCCGTTGTGGGGACGCGTGTGATGCCCGCCGAACTGGTGCATCAGGTTGAGCATATGATGGAGAGCGTCGCGCTCCCCGGCGGGGGAGGAACCAAAGCCGCAGTCAGAGATTATCGCGTGGCGGTAAAAACCGGTACGGCGAAGAAAATCGGCGATGACGGTAAGTATGTCGATAAATACGTGGCCTATACGGCGGGCGTGGCTCCGGCCAGCGATCCGCAGTTTGCGCTGGTGGTTGTGATTAACAATCCGCAAAACGGATCTTACTATGGCGGCGCGGTGTCGGCGCCGGTGTTCAGCCAGATTATGGGCGATGTTCTGCGCCTGGAAAACGTTAAACCGGACGGTATGCCCGCCGACTCCGACCACCTGTTAGTGATGCACGGCAACCGCCTGTCGTCCCCCTCGCTGTAAGTTATTTTCCCGGGGCGCAATTCGCGTTACACTTGCGCCCTAAAATTACCGGCCGGAGTTGTCATGTCGTTTTCTTGTCCCCTTTGTCATCAGCCACTTGCGCAGGTGAAAAACAGTTTTATCTGCCCACAACGGCATCAGTTTGATGTGGCGAAAGAGGGATACGTCAACCTGTTGCCCGTGCAGCATAAACGGTCACGGGATCCGGGCGACAGCGCCGAAATGATGCAGGCGCGCCGGGCATTCCTTGATGCCGGGCATTATCAGCCGTTACGCGATGCCATCGTCAGGATACTTGCCGAACGGCTGGACGAGAATGCAACGTCGATTCTGGATATCGGCTGCGGTGAAGGGTATTACACGCATGCCTTCGCCGAAACGCTGACGTCAGGCACCACATTTGGTCTGGATGTCGCGAAAGTCGCCATTAAAGCGGCGGCGAAACGTTATCCGCAGGTGACGTTTTGTGTGGCGTCAAGCCATCGTCTGCCTTTCGCCGACGCCTCTATGGATGCGATTGTCAGGATTTATGCCCCCTGTAAGGCTGAAGAGTTAGCGCGAGTGGTAAAACCGGGTGGTTGGGTAATTACCGTTACGCCGGGGCCGCGCCATCTGATGGCGCTAAAAGGGCTGATCTATGATGAAGTGCGCTTACATGCCCCGCATACTGAGCAGCTTGAAGGGTTTACGTTGCAGCAAAGCATGGCGTTAGGGTATGAGATGCGGTTGCGCGGTAATGAGGCCGTTGCGTTGCTCCAGATGACGCCTTTCGCCTGGCGTGCAAAACCTGACGTATGGGAGCGGCTGGCGGCTTGCCAGCAGTTTGATTGCCAGACGGATTTCAGCCTTCACATCTGGCAACGCGAGCGTTAACCGTGGAAGTGTGTCCAGAGGATCTGGGCGCCGATACCGATAAGTACAGCCCCGCCAAGAATTTCCGCCCGTTTGCCGAGCAGCGGGCCGATAAAGCGCCCCACCATGATGCCTAGCGTGGACATGATTAACGTGGCACAGCCGATAGCCAGCGCGGTCGCAATAATGTTCACTTGCAAGAACGCCAGACCGACGCCAACGGCCATCGCATCCAGGCTGGTGGCGATAGCGGTAGTGACCAGCAGCCAAAAACTGTGGCGGCGTAACGGCTCGTCATCTTCGTCATTACCGCCACGAACGCCTTCGATAATCATACGAATCCCCAGAAACACCAGCAGGATGAACGCAACCCAGTGATTCCATTCCAGTACGAATTTACTGGCCAGCATACCCAGCCCCCAGCCGATCAGCGGGGTGAGCGTTTCAACCGCGCCGAAAATAAGGCCGGTGCGCAGGGCTTCGGAGAATTTAGGTTTGTGTAGCGTGGCGCCTTTACCAATCGATGCCGCGAAAGCATCCATTGACATGCCGAAAGCGAGAAGAACAGTTGCGGTGATATTCATAACAGCGTCCTGACCGGGGTTCCATAAAACACATCACTGCCCCCAGCGAACATGCATACCTGAACATGGCGTTCATAAGCTATGCATAGCAGTTGATGTGCATATGGTCTCGCCTGACTGAAACTAGAGTGATATCAGTCCGTACGCGCCACGTTTTTCAACGAGTATGTTGACACGTACATTTCCTGAGTCTGGAAATCGGCTACTCCCCAAATGACGGCGCAACATTAACATATTTTGAGAATATAAAACAACAATGGAGAAATATTATTTGACTTCTAATTGAAAACGATTTTCATTTAGATTTAATTATCAATAAAACGTTAAAATAAATAACAAATCAGGCGGGATGAATATAGCCTTAGCTATGTTTTTTTGTTCGCGAATATACTTAAAACATAGTTCAGGCTATATCTGTAACTCATTGAGATGAAACAAGAAGCTTATATATTCTTTCCAGATCGTCGATATTTCGTACGCGAATAAGCAGGCGCCGTTGTTCTAATTGCATCACCAGTACGCCATCTTCCGATAAATTCATCTCTTTAATACGGTTATATTCTATCCAGACATTGGCGAAGAAAAAACCTTTCTGTTTGAAGATGATCCTGGGGGCGCGAACCCAAAAAATATAAAACCCCATCAGCGCCAGTGCACATAATAACCATGTGGTAATTTGCGCGCCGTGACTGGTAACGTTGTTGTAGATAAGAATGGCGACCAGGCCGACGAAGATAACGCTATCAACACGACCACGACGCAGCAGAGGCACTGCAAGCAGAGTGGGGCCGTTACGGCGGGGCATGATGAACTGATCGTAGATGGCGTAAGCCAGTAACGCGACAATAAAAAGAACCAGCACCAGGTCCGTGACAGTCATTAATCCTCCAGATAAAAAAACCGGGGCCAAAGGGCCCCGGTAGTGTACAACAGAATTACAGACCCAGCAGGCCGCACGCGTAACCGGCGATACCGATGACGAAGAAGCCAACGATGATCCACAGCGGGTTCACTTTCTTACGCAACAGCCACATACAGGCGAAGGTCAGCAGCAGCGGAACCAGACCCGGCATCAACTGATCGAGAATGGTCTGCACGGTAGTGACGTTTTCTTTACCCGTCTGGTCAGTGATGCGTGATACTACCAGCGGAATATTGACGTGCGTCCACTTGTTAACCAGCGCCCCCATGACAAACAGGCCGAGGATTGACGCCCCCTCAGTCAGTTTTTGCAGGAAGCCGCCGCCCATATCCTTAACGATATCGACGCCTTTACGGTAGCCGTAAGCCACGCCGTAGTAACGGGTCGCCAGACGCACCAGGTTAAACAGAATAAAGAACAGCAACGGTCCCAGCAGGCTGCCGCTCATCGCGATACCCGCGCCCAGCGCGGCGAATACCGGACGAACCGTACCCCAGAAGATCGGGTCGCCCACACCTGCCAGTGGCCCCATCAGACCAACTTTGATACCGTTGATGGCACCATCGTCGATCTCCGCGCCGTTGGCGCGCTGTTCTTCCATCGCCAGCGTAACGCCCAGTACCGGAGCAGCAACGTAAGGATGGGTGTTGAAGAACTCCAGGTGACGTCTGATCGCCTGTTTACGCGCGTCGTTGTTTTCCGGGTACAGGCGTTTGATCGCCGGCACCATGGAGAAGCAGAAGCCCAGCGCCTGCATACGTTCGAAGTTCCATGACCCCTGGAACAGGTTAGAACGGATGAACACGCCACGAATATCACTCGGAGTGAGTTTTTTCTCAGTGGTAGTTTTAGTCATATCAACCATTTCGTTCACCTGTTAGTCCAGTTCGTTATCGAGATCGTTGTTACCAGCAGCCTGAGCTGGCGCACCGGCTACGCGGTTATATTTCGGGCTCAGCTGGATGTAGAGGATGGCCATTACCGCGCCAATTACGCCCAGAGCAACCAGGTTGAAGTTAGTGAATGCCGCAGTGACGAAGCCGAGGTAGAAGAACGGCATCAGATAGCCCGCGCGCATCATGTTGATGACCATTGCGTAACCGACAACCACGATCATGCCGCCGGCGATGTTCAGACCGCTGGTCACGACTTCCGGGATCGCATTCAGCATGCCCTGAACTTCGCTGGTGCCGACAGAAATCGCCACGATAACCGCCGGAATCGCGATACGCATTGCCTGCAGGAACAGGGAGGATACGTGGATCCAGGACAGTGCCGTCAGGTTGCCGCTATCGGCCGCTTTATCCGCCGCGTGCTGGAATGCCACGGTGATGGTACGTACGATGATGGTCAGCACCTGACCTGCGGCCGCCAGTGGAATCGCCAGCGCGATACCTGCGCCAATGCCTTGATGACCGGCGATAACCAGCACGGTTGAAATAATGGAAGCCAGCGCGGCATCAGGCGCAACGGCAGCACCGATGTTCATCCAGCCAAGCGCGATCATTTCCAGGGTACCACCGATGATAATACCGGTTTTCATGTCCCCAAGAACGGCACCGATTAGCGTACAGGCCACCAATGGACGGTGGAACTGAAATTCATCAAGTACCGACTCCATACCCGCGATACATGCGACGATGAACACCAGCACAATCTGAAGAGTGGTAATCTCCATTGTACTTCTCCTATTGCTATACAGACTTAAGTGTGAATGCTAATTAAATGCCGGGTGGTTATTTCGCCACTTTGGCAATCAAATCCATCATTTTCAGTTTCTGATCGGTGGAAACTTTACGAACCTCAAGCTCGATACCGCGTTCGTTGAGCTTTTTAAAGGCGTCGATATCGGTCTCGTCGACGGAAACGGCGTTATTAACCTGCGTTTTACCCTGACGGAAAGCCATACCGCCAATGTTTACGGAAGTCACTTTCACGCCGCCTTCAACGATACGTTCCACATCGGTAGGGTTGGTGAACAGCAGCATCACACGTTCGCCTGCGTATTTCGGGTTGTTGTAGACACGAATCATCTTGGCAACGTCTACCACATGCGCCGTTACGCCCGGAGGTGCCACCTGTGTTAACAGCGTTTTACGTACGGTGTCCGCCGCTACTTCATCACTCACGACGATGATGCGGGTGACGTTGGTCTCTTTGGTCCAGCGGGTGGCGACCTGGCCGTGAATCAAACGGTCATCGATACGGGCGAGACCGATTACCATGTAATCGTTGGGTCCCATTGGTTTAGCGGGCGCCGCCGCTTTTGGCGCAGCAACCGGCGCCGGAGCGGCTTTTTCAACCGGTTTTGCTTTCAGCGCTTTCACGCCTTCACGACCGGTTTCTACCGCCAGAGCGACTAATTCGTCAAAGCTCGGATTGTCATCGCGGGCCATGAACGTTTCCACCAGCATCGGAATATTGACGCCAGCAATGACTTCATAGTGCTCTTTGTCGACGACAATACGGCTGGCAGCATTAAATGGACTGCCTCCCCATGTATCAACGAGAAACAGCACGCCTTTGCTGGTATCGAGTTTTGCCAACTGAGCGTTGTACTTTTCAATCAGCGTTTCGGCATTTTCGCCTGGAACGAAATCGATCCAGCCGACGTTTTCCTGCTCGCCTAACAGCATTTCTGCTGTTTTAAGTAACTGCTCTGCAGCCCAACCATGTGTGCCTATAACAATAGCAATGGTCACTTGCTACCTCCTTTATTATCGTTAACACATCAACGTGACAGATGTATTTTGAATCGCCGTCCGCACTCGAATCGATTCAGATAAGGGTTATAATGAAAAAACAGTTATTTCCGGGAATTATTTTAGATAGCGAAAAAAATATTTTATGTGATGAAGATCCGCAATTTAGCTTTCACATCAGAGAAATTTCGTAGTGTAAAATATCCCTGTAACATCTCATTGCAAAGGAAGGTAAATCTTTGCCAAAAAGACATTGTCTCTGTTATGTTTAGCTTCCGTTTAATTAGTAAGGAGTATAGGGCAGTAGCCCGCCGTATGGATCGTCACCGACGTCATTTCACTTTGAGGCCGTATCAGGCCTGTCTGTCTGGCTCTTTTGGCCGCAACCTTAATTCGCATATTGCTTTCTCGCCTGTTCGCTATTCCTTAAGCAGGAGCTTGTCATGGAATTCTTAATGGACCCCTCAATCTGGGCGGGTTTGCTCACGCTTGTTATCCTCGAAATTGTTCTGGGTATTGATAACCTGGTCTTTATCGCGATTCTGGCTGACAAGCTGCCGCCAAAGCAGCGTGATAAGGCGCGTCTTATCGGTTTGTCGCTGGCGCTGGTGATGCGTCTGGTCTTGCTGTCCATCATTTCGTGGATGGTGACCTTAACGAAACCGCTCTTTACCGTCTGGGATCTCACCTTCTCAGGGCGCGATCTGATCATGCTCATCGGGGGTCTCTTCCTCCTGTTTAAGGCCACGACGGAGCTGCATGAGCGCCTGGAAAACCGCGAGCATGACTCGGGGCACGGCAAAGGCTATGCGAGTTTCTGGGTCGTGGTAACGCAGATCGTTATCCTTGATGCCGTCTTCTCCCTTGACGCGGTGATTACCGCCGTGGGTATGGTTAACCATCTGCCGGTGATGATGGCTGCCGTGGTGATTGCGATGGCGGTGATGCTGCTGGCGTCTAAGCCGCTTACCCGTTTCGTCAACCAGCATCCGACGGTTGTAGTGCTCTGTCTGAGCTTCCTGTTGATGATCGGTC
The DNA here is from genome assembly GCF_005406305.1 of Citrobacter sp. TBCP-5362. Taxonomy (NCBI): domain Bacteria; kingdom Pseudomonadati; phylum Pseudomonadota; class Gammaproteobacteria; order Enterobacterales; family Enterobacteriaceae; genus Citrobacter; species Citrobacter sp. TBCP-5362. The sequence continues at coordinate 1,954,790 of NZ_CP040234.1, forward strand.
TGAGCCTGGTGGCGGAAGGTTTTGGCTTCCATATTCCGAAAGGGTATCTGTACGCTGCTATCGGTTTCTCAATCGTCATCGAATTGTTCAACCAGATTGCGCGTCGTAACTTTATTCGCCATCAGTCAACGTTACCGCTGCGTGCACGCACCGCAGACGCCATCCTGCGACTGATGGGCGGTAAACGTCAGGCGAGCGCGCAGCACGAGTCTGACAGCCCGGCGACGGTGCCTGTACCTGAAGGCGCGTTTGCTGAAGAAGAGCGTTATATGATCAACGGCGTGCTGACCCTGGCGTCCCGTTCGCTGCGCGGCATCATGACGCCTCGCGGTGAAATCAGCTGGGTGGATGCTGACCTGAGCGTGGATGAAATCCGCGAACAGTTACTCTCTTCTCCGCACAGCCTGTTCCCGGTGTGTCGCGGCGAACTGGATGAGATCATCGGTATTGTTCGCGCGAAAGAACTGCTGGTGGCGCTGGAAGAGGGCGTGGATGTGGCCGCGATTGCTTCGGAATCACCAGCGATTGTCGTCCCGGAAACGCTGGACCCGATTAATCTGCTGGGCGTCCTGCGTCGCGCTCGCGGCAGCTTCGTCATCGTCACCAACGAGTTTGGCGTCGTGCAGGGGCTGGTTACGCCGCTGGACGTGCTGGAAGCGATTGCCGGTGAGTTCCCGGATGCCGACGAAACGCCTGAGATCATTACCGAAGCGGGCGGCTGGCTGGTGAAGGGGGGGACGGATCTGCATGCCCTGCAACAGGCGCTGGATGTCGATAACCTGGTGAACGACGAGGAAGACATCGCCACCGTCGCAGGATTGGTTATCGCCGTAAACGGTCATATCCCGCAGGTGGGCGATGTTATCGACGTTGCGCCGCTTCATATCACGATTGTCGAAGCGAACGACTACCGTGTTGATTTGGTTCGTATTGTTAAAGAACAACCTGCTCACCACGAAGACGAATAAGCGCCGTTCCCCGGTAAAACCGGGATCTAACGAAACGGCATAACGGGCGTCATGTGTCCGTTATGCCGGGCGGGCGGCGGTGCGCTACCCGCCAGCCACTGAGGAAAATCGTGAAGCGGCATAGGCCTTGCGAACAGAAATCCCTGCAACGCCTGAACGCCGTGTCCCCGCAAATATTGCGCCTGCTCTCGCGTTTCAACGCCTTCCGCCACCAGTTCAATATTCAGTCTTTGCCCCAGCGCGATGATGATATCGGTCACCGTGGAGTTCACCGCATCAGTACCGATCGCCGCGGTAAATGATTTGTCGATCTTCAGCACGTCCGGGCGCAATTTCTCCAGCCATGACAGCGAACTGTTGCCGGTTCCAAAGTCATCAATGGCGAGCTTCACCCCTTTGCGGTGAAGTTCACGCATTAGCCGATAATCGACGTCCAGTAAGGCATCCCGTTCCGTCAGCTCAAGCACAAGTTGCTGAACAGGATGGGCGCTGAACCAGTAATGATTGAGATCTTTTAATAACATGCCATGACGAAAATGGCTGGCCGCAACGTTGATGCCGATATGGAACTGGCTGTTCATCGGGAAAAAATGCCGCTGCCGAATGGTTTCCGCAATGACATAGCGGGTAAGGGGGGCGATCAGGTTGTGTTCTTCAGCGATAGGGATAAAAACATCGGGAGAAATCCATCCCTGTCGCGGGTTATTCCAGCGCAGCAGGATCTCAACCCCCACGCATTGCTGCGTACGGGCATTTAACAGCGGCTGGCAAAACAGTTCAAATTCACGGGCGGCAAGGGCGAGATTGATCTCCCATGAAAAACTCATTCTGCTGGCCGTTGCCAGCCAGGCAAGGTATCCCACCAGTAAACTCAGCATCACCGCCAGCGGCAACTGCGTCGGCAGGTGGCGTAGTGCCAGCTCGCCAGCGCCGGGCCCCGTCACGCTGATGGTGAAGGGGAAGTGCTGGGATGCGCGCTGATAACGTTTTTCACCGTTCAGGGCGGGTAGCGCCTCCACCACCCCCTGACCATAGAGTAAGTGGCGGTTGCCGACCGTCAGGCTTGCGCTGGCGATCTGCGGCTGTTGCGGTTCAAGCAGCATCATCGCCAGAAGATCAATATTGACGATCTCAAAGAGCCCGTTTTTGCCATCAGGCGATGACGGATACCACTGAATCAGAATCGGGCTGTCTTTGAGCAGGGACTGATCGGTAGACAGCAGCAACAGGTTGTTCGGCGCAGGCAGATCGGGTTGTAGCTGGTGAATCGGCACGTCGCGTGAGCCAAAGATACTGGAGCAGTAGAGAATACCGTTCTGAACCAGACCAATGGAACGCACGGTTTGCAGTCTGGCGACCTGCTTACGCAAGGGAAAATGCGCGGCCGGGCAGGGTTGTCCTACCAGGGGCAGCAGGAGATCGCGCCCTGCCTGTAGAGGGCGGAGCACTTCATCCAGCGTCTCTACGGCGTGAGCGGCGAACGTTTCGGTGCGATGCTGATTTATATTTCGCTCCGAAATAAATCGGACACTCAATGTGAGGATAAGCGTGATCAGCGCACAGACCGTGCAGACGATGAAACGATTGCGGCGATAATTTTTAATGATCCGTTGTGCTGTTTGCATGCGGGCCGCCTGATAAGCCGTTGGTCACAAAAGCCAATTGCAACACAGCAAGTGTAGTGGGGAAATTTACCGCAGACGAGATTGATGAGAAAAATTCGCCCATCAGTGGGAGATGGGCGAAGTGGCAGGCTATGTTTTGTTAATCACACTGGACTTTAATCGCCAGTCCGCCGCGTGATGTTTCGCGGTATTTCGCGTTCATGTCCTTGCCGGTTTCGTACATGGTCTCAATGACTTTATCCAGCGAGACGCGCGGGGCGCTGGTACGGCGCATTGCCATACGCGCCGCGTTGATCGCTTTTACCGAAGCAATCGCGTTACGCTCGATACACGGCACCTGAACCTGACCGGCAACCGGGTCACAGGTCAGCCCCAGGTTGTGCTCCATGCCGATTTCAGCGGCGACGCACACCTGCTCCGGGCTGGCCCCAAGCAGCTCTGCCAGTCCTGCCGCCGCCATTGAGCAGGCGACGCCGACTTCTCCCTGGCAGCCGACTTCGGCGCCGGAAATCGAGGCGTTCATTTTGTACAGCGCGCCGATAGCGCCAGCGGCCAGGAAGTAACGGGTGTAGATATCCGGGCTGACGGGTTCAATGAAGTGGTCATAGTAAGCCAGCACCGCAGGTACGATCCCGCAAGCGCCGTTGGTCGGCGCCGTAACGACACGCCCGCCCGCGGCGTTTTCTTCGTTCACCGCCAGCGCAAACATATTGACCCAGTCAATGACGTTCATCGGATCGCTGGACAGTTTGTCGCTGGAAACCAGCATGCGACGCAGTGCGGAAGCACGACGCGGAACGCGCAGCGGCCCCGGCAGAACCCCTTCGGTATTCATCCCGCGATCGATACACGCCTGCATGGTCTGCCAGACGTTGGCGAAATACTCTTCGATTTCCTTTTTGCTGTGCAGCGCCAGTTCGTTCTGCATCACCATCCCGGAGAGCGACAGACCGGTGCTGTTGCAATATTCCAGCATTTCGGTCGCCGATTTAAACGGATAAGGGACGCTGACCTCATTGGCGGCGTCCTGACCAAAATGCTCTTCATCGACAATAAAGCCGCCGCCGATGGAATAATACGTTTTGCTATAAATGACGGTTTCGCCATTGTACGCGTGGATCTGCATTCCATTTTCATGCAATGGCAGGTTGCCATTGTGAAAACGCATCCCGTTATCCTGGGGAAAATCCACTTCGTGCTGGCCCTGCGCCAGTAACAGGCGACCGCGCGCTTCAACGTCGCGAATAAAACCAGGGATGCTGTCAATATCCACGGTGGCAGGTTCGTTACCCGCCAGACCCATAATAATGGCGATATCGGTGTGGTGACCTTTACCCGTGAGCGACAGTGAACCATACACGTCGACGGCGACACGGGTAACGCTATCCAGTAATCCTTTTTCGACCAGGTCATCGACGAACTGTTTACCCGCCTTCATAGGCCCTACAGTATGGGAGGATGAGGGACCAATCCCCACCTTAAACATGTCGAATAGACTAATCACGATAATACTCCTGACAGGGTGACCGGGCTTCCCGGTTACGATGTAATAACTGCGCATAGTGTAAGAGGGAACGCGGCGATCGGCTTAACTATTCACATGAATTAAACTAATGGATAACCACGTATTTACTAATGTTGGGACGGGAATCTCAAGTTGTGTTCTGCGCGTGTAAAGATAAGTATAGTCAGGGTCTCACGCCAATTTGCAGCGCCAGCTCACGAATTATTCCGGCGGTCATTCCCCAGACGAAATAATGCTCATACCACGAAAGCCACACGCGATGTGAATCGCCGCGTCGGTAAATATCCAGCGGGTGATAACGCCCCAGACGCAGAGCCTCTGAAAGTGGCATCTCAAAGACAGAGGCCACCTCGTCTTCGCTGGCGTGATAATGCAAATTTGGGGGAATAATGCCGACCACCGGCGTAACCTGAAAACCCGTGACGCTGTCTACGGGCGGCAGCACGCCAATCACTTCGACGGATTCCGGCGGGATTGCCACCTCTTCCTGCGCTTCACGCAGCGCAGCGGCAATCAGCGACGCATCGCTGCTGTCAACGGCGCCGCCGGGGAACGCGACCTGACCGGCGTGTTTGCGCAGGCGCGCTGAACGCTGAGTCAGCAATAGACCCGGTCGGGCGCGGCGAACCACCGGGATCAGCACGGCAGCCTGACGATGGTTTAACGTCTCACCATTCACCTGCGGGCGCAAAAGTTGAAAGCGCGATAAAAAATCATCAAGGGTCAGGCTGCTGTTTTCCACGACTCAGTTCTCCAGTTGCTGCAAAATTCGATTCACTTTATCAAACGTCTCCTGATATTCCGCGTCCTCCTGGCTGTCCGCTACGATGCCGCCGCCCGCAGAGCAATAGAGATGCCCGTCTACAGCGGTAAGCGTGCGGATCGTGATGCTGGTGTCCATGTTGCCGCAAAAACTCAGGTAGCCGATGCTGCCGCACCAGGCGTTGCGTCTGTGCGGCTCCAGCGCGTCAATGATCTCCATCGCCCGGACTTTTGGCGCGCCGGTAATCGAACCGCCAGGAAAAGCGGCGCGCAGCAGATCGGTGGCATGTAAATTATCGGGCAAACGGGCGGTAATGGTACTGACAAGATGATGTACCGCCGGGAAGGGTTCAACCACAAACAACTCGGGAACCTTGACCGACCCCGGAACGGCAACGCGGCCGACGTCGTTACGCATCAAATCGACAATCATCAGGTTTTCTGCGCGGTCTTTTGCCGACATCGCGAGCGTTAGCGCCTGCTGGCGATCCGCCTGCGGGTCGTCCAGCCGGGGAAGGGTGCCTTTGATTGGGCGAGTCTGAATGTGCCCCTCTTCGGACTGAATAAAGCGCTCGGGAGAAAGGCTCAGAATCGCACCGTCCTCCAGGCGCAAAAACGCGCTGAACGGGGCGCGGTTAGCGTGATTAAGCCGCACGAAGGCCAGCCATTCGTCTCCCTGATAGTCAGCCTGAAAACGCTGGGCGAGGTTGACCTGATAACAGTCGCCGCTGTGCAGCCAGCTCTGCACCTGGCGGAATTTTTCACCGTACTGCGCGCGGGTCATGTTTGATTGCCATGCGGAGGTCAACGCGAAGGGCTTTCGCACCGGCGCCTGCTGGCGCGCCAGCCACTCAAGGCGAGCGTGAACATCGGTATGGCTCAGCAGAGAGACGGTCTGTCTGCGATGATCGACGATTAAGGCCCAGTCGTAAATGCCGATCGCCATATCCGGCAGGGTGATATCGCGCTGTGCGAGCGTGGGCAGGGATTCAAAACGGCGGCCAAGGTCGTAACCTAACAGCCCCAGCGCGCCGCCCTGAAACGGCAGATTGGGGTCATATGGCGGCTGGATGCCCGCAGACGCCAGCGCCGCCTGCAACACGGTCATGGGATCGTCGGCGGTCGTGGTCGTGCCATGCTTATCGCGCACGCGGGTCTCTTCGCCGTGTGTCGACAGCGTTGCCACGGGGTCGGCCACCAGAATATCAAAACGATTATGCGGATGTTCAGCATGGCCGGAATGCAGCAGCATGGCCCAGGGCTGATGGCTCAGCGGGGCAAAATAGTACTCGGCGGCGTCCGGGCGCCACGGTAAAATAATAACAGCGGGTGATAATGTCTTCATCGGTCCTGGTCTACTGGCTATGTGCCGGGTAGCATGAAATAATTAGCGCAGACAATTTAGCAGGAGTTAACAATGTTTGCAGGTTTACCTTCACTCAGCCACGAGCAGCAACAAAAAGCGGTAGAGCGCATTCAGGAACTGATGTCGCAAGGAATGAGCAGCGGACAGGCAATCGCGCAGGTGGCGGATGAACTGCGCGCCACCCACACCGGCGAGCGGATCGTGGCGCGTTTTGAGGATGAGGACGAATAACGTCGCGTTACACTGCGGCGATAATCTTGATCTCAACTCTGTATTTCGGGTTCATCAGCCCGGCTTGCACCGTGCAGCGTACCGGCGCGTGACCGGCAACGACCCACGCGTCCCAGGCTTTGTTCATGGCGGCAAAATCGCTTTTATCGGCCAGGAAAATAGTGGCATCAAGAATACGTGACTTACGGGTGCCCTGTTTTTCCAGCGCCGCATCAATTTGCGCCAGCGTGTTGGCGGTCTGTTCAAACGCATCGGCGTCGAGGTTTTCCGGCACACCGGTGTAATAAAGCGTGTTGTTATGGATTACTACATCAGACCAACGATCTTCGGCATCAATACGTATGATAGTCATAAATCATTCCTCGTTAACTTTCCGTTCGACGCGGCAAGACTGCCATAATGTTGCGTTGCCGTCACCTCTTCAACTGGCGTAAGCGACGGCGTCCTGACATAATCCCTGTTCAAATCAACAGGGGGTAGTGTGACGGACGATTTTGCAGCAGACGGTCAGTTGGCTAAAGCGATACCGGGATTTAAACCGCGCGAACCACAGCGGCAGATGGCCGTTGCCGTCACGCATGCTATTGAAAAATCACAACCGCTTGTTGTCGAAGCCGGGACGGGAACAGGCAAAACCTATGCCTACCTCGCGCCGGCGTTACGCGCCGGAAAAAAAGTGATCATCTCGACGGGATCGAAAGCGTTGCAGGATCAGCTCTACAGTCGCGATCTTCCCACCGTCTCAAACGCCCTCAAATTCACCGGTAAACTGGCGCTGTTGAAAGGGCGCTCTAACTATCTTTGTCTGGAACGTCTCGAACAGCAAGCGCTGGCGGGCGGCGATTTGCCGGTACAAATTTTAAGCGATGTGATTTTGCTGCGGTCGTGGTCGAATCAGACCGAAGACGGCGACATCAGTACCTGCGTCAGCGTAGCGGAAGACTCGCAGGCGTGGCCGCTGGTCACCAGCACCAATGACAACTGTCTGGGCAGCGACTGCCCGCTGTATAAAGACTGTTTTGTGGTTAAAGCGCGTAAAAAGGCGATGGACGCCGATGTGGTTATCGTCAACCACCATCTTTTCCTCGCAGATATGGTGGTCAAAGAGAGTGGGTTTGGCGAACTGATCCCGGAGGCGGAGGTGATGATCTTCGATGAGGCCCACCAGCTTCCTGATATCGCCAGCCAGTATTTCGGCCAGTCGCTCTCCAGCCGACAGCTCCTCGACCTGGCGAAAGATTTTACCATCGCCTACCGCACGGAATTGAAAGACACCCAGCAGTTGCAGAAATGCGCCGACCGACTGGCGCAGAGCGCGCAGGATTTTCGCCTGCAACTGGGCGAGCCGGGCTATCGCGGAAATTTACGTGAGCTGCTGGCCGACCCACGGGTACAGCGCGCGCTATTGCTGCTCGACGATACGCTTGAGCTTTGCTACGACGTGGCAAAACTGTCTCTGGGGCGTTCCGCATTGCTGGATGCCGCTTTCGAGCGTGCGACCTTGTATCGCGCGCGGCTGAAACGCTTAAAAGAGATCAACCAGCCAGGGTACAGCTACTGGTACGAATGCACGTCGCGCCATTTCACGCTGGCGCTCACTCCGCTTACGGTCGCGGATAAATTCAAAGAGGTGATGGCGCAGAAACCCGGCAGCTGGATTTTTACCTCTGCCACGCTGTCGGTGAACGACGATCTCCATCACTTTACGGCGCGGCTGGGCATTGAACAGGCCGAATCGATGCTGTTGCCCAGTCCGTTCGACTATACCCGCCAGGCGCTGTTGTGCGTGCCGCGTAACCTGCCGCAAACTAACCAGCCGGGCTCTGCCCGACAGCTGGCGGCAATGTTAAGACCGATCATCGAAGCTAACAATGGCCGCTGCTTTATGCTGTGTACGTCGCATGCCATGATGCGCGATCTGGCGGAACAGTTCCGCGCCACCATGACGCTGCCCGTCCTGTTGCAGGGCGAAACCAGCAAAGGTCAACTGCTGCAACAGTTCGTCAGCGCCGGTAATGCGCTACTGGTCGCAACCAGCAGCTTCTGGGAAGGGGTGGATGTGCGCGGCGATACGCTGTCGCTGGTGATTATCGATAAATTACCTTTTACCTCTCCTGACGATCCCTTGCTGAAAGCGCGGATGGAGGATTGTCGTCTGCGCGGCGGCGATCCGTTTGATGAAGTGCAGCTACCCGACGCGGTCATCACGCTGAAACAGGGGGTGGGGCGTCTGATTCGCGATTCCGACGATCGTGGGGTGTTGGTGATTTGTGATAACCGGCTGGTGATGCGACCGTATGGCGCCACCTTCCTGGCGAGCCTGCCGCCCACACCGCGCACCCGGGACATCGCCCGCGCCGTCAGATTTCTCGCCATACCAACGGCCGAGTAATTTGTTACGGAGTATGGTAAGATGCGCGCCATTTTATTGATTTAAGCACGAAGACCCATGCGAATTCTGGCTATCGATACCGCCACAGAAGCGTGTTCCGTTGCCCTGTGGAATGACGGTAATATCAACGCTCATTTTGAGCTTTGCCCACGAGAACATACCCAACGTATTTTGCCGATGGTGCAGGATATCCTGGCCGCCAACAGCATTACGCTTACCGATATCGACGCGCTGGCGTTTGGTCGCGGCCCCGGCAGTTTTACCGGCGTGCGTATTGGCATTGGCATTGCGCAGGGGCTGGCGCTGGGCGCGAACCTGCCGATGACTGGCGTTTCAACGCTGGCGACAATGGCGCAGGGCGCCTGGCGTAAAAGCGGCGCGACGCGCGTGCTGGCGGCGATTGACGCACGTATGGGTGAAGTCTACTGGGCGGAATACCAGCGTGATGAAAATGGCGTCTGGCACGGGGAAGAGACCGAGGCCGTGTTAAATCCCGGGCTGGTTAGCGAACGGTTGAAGCAGCTTTCCGGGGAGTGGGCTACTGTTGGCACAGGCTGGCCTGCATGGCCCGATCTGGGTAAAGACAGCGGTCTGGCTTTGCGCGATGGCGACGTTCTGCTTCCGGAGGCGGAGGATATGCTGCCTCTCGCCAGTCAGATGCTGGCAGCGGGGAAAACCGTCGCGGTTGAACAGGCCGAACCGGTTTATTTACGTAACAACGTCGCGTGGAAGAAACTTCCGGGCAAAGAATGAATCTCAGTATTATCACCCTGAATAATTTGAACGTAGCTGTTACACACAGGTAGTTTGAAGTATGACGAGAATATGTGCTGAGAAAAAAGGAGTCGCACTATGGCGGTTCAACAACAGGTAATGAAAGGAATTCTGGCGGGAGTGGTCGCGTTAACGCTGAGTGGCTGCGTTACCGTCCCGGATGCCATCAAAGGTTCCAGTCCCACGCCGCAGCAGGATCTGGTGCGGGTTATGAATGCGCCGCAGCTGTACGTCGGCCAGGAAGCGCGTTTTGGCGGTAAAGTGGTGGATGTGCAAAACCAGCAGGGAAAAACGCGGCTGGAAATCGCCAGCGTGCCGCTTGATAACGGCGCGCGTCCGATCCTCGGTGAGGCTTCGCGAGGGCGGATTTATGCCGACGTGAACGGCTTCCTTGACCCGGTAGACTTCCGTGGGCAACTGGTGACGGTCGTCGGGCCGATTACCGGCACGGTGGACGGTAAGGTCGGCAGTACGCCGTATAAGTTTATGCTGATGCAGGCAACGGGCTATAAACGCTGGCACCTTACTCAGCAGATCGTCATGCCGCCGCAGCCGATCGATCCCTGGTTCTACGGTGGACGAGGCTGGCCGTACGGCTATGGCGGTTGGGGATGGTATAACCCAGGCCCCGCACAGGTTCAAACGATCGTAACTGAATAACCCCTTGTTTTATCAATAAAAGAGACAGCGGCTGGTCCGCTGTTTCTGCATTAATACGGACATAAGAAAAATAAATAGTGACGCGCTTCGCAACCTTTTCGTTGAGTGATTAATAAACTGGTACGCTGAGTTAATATTATGTTAACGACTTGTTTATTAACTGGGGTTGCGATGACGACGAACACTCATTTTAGAGGTGATGCTTTGAAGAAGGTTTGGCTTAACCGATATCCCGCTGATGTCCCGGCGGAGATCAATCCTGACCGTTATCAATCCCTGGTTGAATTATTTGAACATGCCGTCGTGCGTTACGCCGACCAGCCTGCGTTCGTCAATATGGGGGAGGTGATGACCTTCCGCAAACTGGAAGAGCGCAGCCGGGCATTCGCGGCCTATTTGCAGGAAGGGCTGGGCCTCAAAAAAGGCGACCGTGTCGCGCTAATGATGCCGAATCTGCTGCAATACCCGGTCGCGCTGTTTGGTATTTTGCGCGCCGGGATGATCGTCGTGAATGTCAACCCGCTGTATACGCCGCGTGAGCTTGAGCATCAGCTCAATGACAGCGGGGCGGCGGCTATCGTGATCGTCTCTAACTTTGCCCACACGCTGGAAAAAGTGGTCGATAAAACGTCCGTACAGCACGTAATTCTGACGCGCATGGGCGACCAGCTTTCTACCGCGAAAGGTACGCTGGTTAACTTTGTCGTGAAATACATTAAGCGTCTGGTGCCGAAATATCACCTGCCGGACGCGATCTCTTTTCGCCGCGCGCTACACGCAGGTTATCGGATGCAGTACGTGAAGCCTGAGCTGGTCACCGAAGATCTGGCGTTCCTGCAATACACGGGCGGTACAACCGGCGTAGCGAAAGGCGCGATGCTGACGCACCGCAACATGCTGGCAAACCTGGAGCAGGTAAAAGGCACCTACGGGCCGTTGCTGCATGAGGGGAAAGAGCTGGTGGTGACGGCGTTGCCGCTGTATCACATTTTCGCGTTGACCATGAACTGCCTGCTGTTTATTGAACTGGGCGGGCAAAACCTGCTCATCACTAACCCGCGCGACATTCCGGGCATGGTGAAAGAGCTGGCGAAATATCCGTTTACCGCGATGACCGGCGTTAACACCCTGTTTAACGCCTTGCTGAACAACAAAGAATTCCAGCAACTGGACTTCTCTACGTTGCACCTTTCTGCTGGCGGCGGTATGCCGGTACAGCATGCGGTTGCAGAACGTTGGGTGAAACTGACCGGACAATATTTGCTTGAAGGCTACGGTCTGACCGAGTGTGCGCCGTTGGTCAGCGTGAACCCGCATGATATCGATTATCACAGCGGCAGTATCGGGCTGCCCGTTCCCTCTACCGATGTAAAACTGGTGGATGACGAGGGCAACGAGGTGCCGACAGGCGAGCCTGGCGAGCTGTGCGTGAAGGGGCCGCAGGTGATGCTGGGATACTGGCAGCGCCCGGACGCGACGGATGAAATCGTCAAAGACGGCTGGCTTTACACGGGGGATATCGCGGTGATTGATGACGAAGGGTTCCTGCGCATCGTCGATCGCAAAAAAGATATGATTCTGGTTTCCGGCTTTAACGTCTATCCTAATGAAATTGAAGACGTGGTGATGCAGCATCCTGGCGTTCAGGAAGTGGCGGCAGTCGGCGTGCCTTCGGGCAGCAGCGGTGAAAGCGTGAAAATCTTTGTCGTGAAGAAAGACCCGGCGTTGACCGACGAGGCATTGATTACCTTCTGTCGTCGCCAGTTGACGGGGTATAAAGTGCCGAAGCTGGTGGAGTTTCGCGACGAACTGCCTAAATCGAACGTCGGAAAAATTTTACGACGAGAATTACGTGACGAAGCGCGTGGCAAAGTAGACAATAAAGCCTGAGCTTTAAGCAAGTCGCCAGACGCCGGTTAAGCCGGCGTTTTTTTTGGCGCAAACTAAAGAGAATATGATTTGAATTACCAAATGATCACTACGGACGACGCGCTGGCGACGTTATGTGAAGCGGTTCGGGCATTTCCGGCGATTGCTCTTGATACGGAGTTTGTCCGTACGCGCACCTATTACCCGCAACTTGGGCTTATCCAGCTGTTTGATGGCGAGCATGTCGCCCTGATTGATCCTCACGGCATTACCGACTGGTCGCCTCTGCGCGCCGTGTTGCGTGATACCGCGATAACCAAATTTTTGCATGCGGGCAGCGAAGATCTGGAGGTTTTTCTCAACACCTTCGGAGAGTTGCCGCAACCGCTGATCGACACGCAGATCCTTGCCGCATTTTGTGGCCGCCCCTTGTCCTGGGGTTTTGCCGCGATGGTCGAGGAGTTTACGGGCGTCGCGCTGGATAAAAGTGAGTCCCGTACCGACTGGCTGGCAAGACCGTTAACCGAACGTCAGTGCGAGTATGCAGCGGCGGACGTCTGGTATTTGTTACCGATCACCAAAAAACTGATGGTCGAAACCGAAGCATCCGGCTGGCTGCCTGCGGCGCTGGATGAGTGCCGTCTGATGCAGCAGCGTCGTCAGGAAATTCTGGCGCCGGAAGAGGCCTGGCGTGACATCACCAATGCGTGGCAGTTGCGTACCCGTCAACTGGCCTGCCTGCAACTGCTGGCTGACTGGCGACTGCGCAAGGCGCGTGAGCGCGATCTGGCGGTCAACTTTGTGGTGCGCGAAGAGCACCTGTGGGCGGTGGCGCGTTATATGCCGGGGAGTCTGGGCGAACTGGACAGCCTGGGGCTTTCTGGCAGCGAAATTCGTTTTCACGGTAAGACGCTGATCGCGTTAGTGGAGAAGGCGCAGGCGCTGCCGGAAGAGACGCTGCCGGAGCCCTTGCTGAACCTGATGGATATGCCAGGCTATCGCAAGGCGTTTAAAGCCATCAAAGCGCTGGTGGCAGATGTTAGCGCGACGCACAACGTCAGTGCGGAATTGCTGGCGTCGCGTCGGCAAATCAACCAGTTGCTTAACTGGCACTGGAAGTTAAAACCGCAGGCCACGCAGCCGGAACTTATCTCCGGCTGGCGTGCGGAACTGATGGCGGAAAAACTGCGGAATCTGTTGCAGGAATATCCGCTGTAATACGGGTGATGGCCGTTATCCGGCCGCTCCGTCATTAGCGCAGCGCCTGACAGATAGCCTCCGCCATCTGCCGGGTGGAGGCGGCGCCTTTCAGATCCGGTGTTTTCGGGCCGTCGGCGATAACTTGCTCAATGGCCGCGAGAATACCGTCATGTGCCTCCCGGTAGCGCGTATCGCCATTGCCGAGGAAATCCAGCATCATGGCGCCCGCCCAGATGGTGGCAACAGGGTTGGCGATATTCTTACCGTATATATCCGGCGCAGAGCCGTGTACCGGTTCAAACAGCGACGGGAATGTGCGTTCCGGGTTCAGGTTTGCGGAAGGCGCAATGCCGATGGTGCCGGTACAGGCCGGGCCAAGATCGGACAGTATATCGCCAAACAGATTTGAGGCGACAACCACGTCAAAGCGCTCCGGCTGCATGACAAAGCGGGCGCACAGAATGTCGATATGCTGCTTATCCCAACGAATCTCCGGGTAGTGCTGCGCCATTGCTTCAACGCGTTCATCCCAGAAAGGCATACTGATGGCCAGTCCGTTGGATTTGGTGGCGGACGTCAGCGTTTTGCGCGGTCGGCTTTGCGCCAGCTCAAAGGCGTAGCGCAGAATGCGATCCACTCCGCGCCGGGTAAATACCGACTCCTGAATCACCACTTCGTGCTCGGTTCCGGCATTAACGCGCCCGCCCAGCGAGGAGTATTCCCCTTCGGTGTTTTCGCGCACGACGTAGAAATCAATATCTCCCGCTTTTTTTCCGGCCAGCGGGCAGGGAACGCCGGGAAACAGTCGTACCGGACGCAGGTTAACGTACTGGTCAAATTCGCGGCGGAATTTCAGCAGCGATCCCCACAATGAAACATGGTCCGGGACGGTATCCGGCCAGCCGACGGCGCCGAAATAGATCGCATCAAACGATTTTAGCTGCGCATGCCAGTCGTCAGGCATCATCGTACCGTGATGCGCATAATATTCGCAGCTGGCCCACTCAATCGGCTCAAAGCTGAGCGAGAGATCCCAGCGTTCGGCGGCGGTCTGCAATACGCGAATACCTTCAGGCAGGACTTCTTTACCAATACCGTCTCCGGGAATAGCGGCAATACGACAGGTTTTCTTCATACCAGCTCTCACTTATCAGCAGTCAAAATTGACTTACCCCTTATCCTATAATTGACTGATTGAGAGTTAATCCTTCCAACTGGTGAAACATAAAACACAGATCATGAATAATCTGCCTCTCCTGAATGATTTACGCGTCTTTATGCGGGTTGCCCGGCGTGCGGGTTTTAGCGCGGTTGCGGAGGAGCTGGGCGTTTCGCCGGCGTTTATCAGCAAACGGGTGGCGTTGCTGGAGCAGACGCTGAACGTGGTGCTGCTCCACCGAACGACCCGGCGGGTGACGATCACGGAAGAGGGCGAGCGTATTTACGAATGGGCGCAGCGCATTTTGCAGGATGTGGATCAGATGATGGATGAGCTGTCTGACGTGCGGCAAGTCCCACAAGGTATGCTGCGTATTATCAGCAGTTTTGGCTTTGGTCGGCGGATTGTTGCGCCCGCGCTGTCGGCGCTGGCGAAGCAGTATCCACAGCTGGAGTTGCGGTTTGACGTTGAGGACAGGCTGGTAGATCTGGTGAATGAAGGGGTCGATCTTGATATTCGTATTGGTGATGAGATTGCCTCTAATTTAATCGCGCATAAGCTTGGAACCAATTACCGTATTTTATGCGCATCACCGGCGTTTCTGGCGCAGCACGGCACGCCGAAGCAGCTCAGCGATCTGGCAGCCTTTCCGTGTCTGGTGATTAAAGAGCGTGACCATCCCTTTGGAATCTGGCAGTTACGCACAAAAGAACGGGAATATTCGATTAAAGTGACAGGGTCACTGTCCTCCAACCACGGTGAGATTGTGCATCAATGGTGTCTGGACGGGCAGGGCATTGCGTTGCGGTCGTGGTGGGATGTCTGCGATAACATTGCCAGCGGTCATCTGGTGCAGGTTCTGCCGGAATATTATCAGCCTGCCAATATCTGGGCGGTCTCTGCTTCCCGTCTTTCCTCGTCGGCAAAAATTCGCATTACGGTTGAATTTCTGCGCCGCTATTTTCAGGAGCGTTACCCGAAGTTCAGCCTGGAATAAGCGCCGCCGCGTTACTGTTTATGGCACAGCAGCAAATAAAAGGCAGAATACTCTGCCTTTTTATCGCGTTGCGTTATCCGAAAAGAGATTATCTGGACTCTTCGGCTTCCGGTAATGTCACGTTAAGCTCGAGAATTGAAATATCGCCGTCTTTTTGCTCAAGCTGTACGGTGACCATTTCTGGATCAATTTGCACATACTTGCAGATGACTTCGAGAATATCTTTTCTCAACTGCGGTAAATAATGCGGCTCGGCGTCGCTGCGACGGCGCTCCGCGACAATGATTTGCAGTCGCTCTTTAGCGATGTTGGCTGTACTCTTTTTCCGCGAGAGAAAAAAATCCAGTAATGCCATAACTTATCCTCCGAACAGGCGTTTGAGGAAACCTTTCTTCTCTTCTTCAATGAAGCGGAAAGGACGTTCTTCTCCCAACAGACGTTCTACGGTATCTGCATAGGCTTTACCCGCATCAGCAGTGATGTCGAGAATAACCGGCTCTCCCTGGTTGGATGCGCGCAGGACTGACTGATCTTCCGGGATAACCCCCACGAGTTTGATGCGCAGGATTTCCAGCACGTCTTCCATACTGAGCATATCGCCTCTGTTAACGCGGCCTGGGTTGTAACGCGTCAGCAGCAGATGCTCTTTAATCGGGTCTTCGCCGTTTTCAGCACGACGAGATTTTGACGCCAGAATGCCCAGAATACGGTCAGAGTCACGTACTGAGGAGACTTCCGGGTTCGTGGTGATAATCGCTTCATCGGCAAAATAGAGCGCCATCAGCGCGCCGGTTTCAATGCCCGCCGGAGAGTCGCAGACGATAAAGTCGAAATCCATTGCTTTCAGGTCATCGAGAACTTTTGCTACGCCCTCACGGGTCAGCGCGTCTTTATCGCGGGTTTGCGATGCCGGAAGAATAAAGAGATTTTCAGTGCGCTTATCTTTGATTAACGCCTGGTTTAGCGTTGCATCGCCCTGAATCACGTTCACGAAATCGTAAACGACACGACGCTCACATCCCATGATCAGGTCGAGGTTACGCAGACCGATATCGAAATCGATAACGACAGTTTTCTTTCCCTTCTGGGCCAAACCAGTAGCGATGGCCGCGCTGGAGGTGGTCTTGCCAACGCCCCCTTTACCCGAAGTAACTACAATAATGCGTGCCATAGAAATTCCTTGTTAAAAAGGGATCAATTCAACGGTTGAACTGCCAAAGCGTTATCTGCTAACCGCAGACGCGCCGCTTTGCCATAAAATTCTGCCGGGATTTTATCACTCAGCCAATAAACACCTGCGATAGACACCAGTTCTGCCGTCAGATGGGTACAAAAAATTTGCGCTTCCCGATCGCCGCTGGCGCCTGCCAGCGCGCGGCCCCGCATCATGCCATAAACGTGGATATTACCGTCTGCGATTAACTCTGCGCCAGCGCTGACGTGACTTGTAACAATTAGATCACATTGTGGAGCATAAATGCGCTGACCGGAACGAACCGGTACGTCAATTAATCGCGTTTTTGTGATGGGGGTAACATTTTGCGGCGGCGCGCTCGGTGCCGGGGCTTCGACCGGGGCGGAACGAGCGACTTTCTCTTTACCTTCAGTCAGTAAAGGAAGACCCATCTCGTCAATTTCCGCTTTTAGCGCCGCGTCTTTGCAGCCGCTAACGCCGATAATACGCAGACCGGTAGACGTCACCACCTCTTGCAGCGCAGGCCAGTTTACTGGACTTTCAAGGCCGCTGACGTTAATGACCACGGGAGCATGTTTTAAAAAAGCAGGTGCCTGAGCGATTTTGTCTTCCAACGCCTGACGAATAACCTTGGGTTCAGCTTCGTGCAAATGAACCACTGATAAGGTGAAGCTACTGCCTTTAAGCTCGATTGGCGTGTTTGACATCCTGGCCTTACTCAATTTGCTATTTATCATCCCCAATGCGGGGCGATATTCCGAAGACTAGAAGGCATGTTATAGTCAGTATTATATTGAGGCAAGTCACCATCCCGTTAATTCAGAGTAAAAGTATGTTTTGTGTGATCTATCGAAGTAGCAAACGCGACCAGACCTATTTATACGTCGAAAAAAAAGACGATTTCTCACGGGTTCCTGAAGATCTGATGAAGGGATTCGGGCAGCCAACGCTGGCAATGATTCTGCCGTTGGATGGGCGTAAGAAATTAGTGAATGCCGACCTGGAGAAAGTAAAACAAGCGTTAACCGACCAGGGGTATTATTTACAACTGCCGCCACCGCCGGAAGATTTACTCAAACAACATCTTTCTGCGCCGGGCGAAAATAAACCAGACGCTAAAAGTTAAACTGTATCCGGCAACGCGAATGCCCTGCCGATGCAGTTCCTGAAATCCACGATTACGTTAGGGGAAAATAATGTATCAACATCACAACTGGCAAGGTGCTCTGCTTGATTACCCGGTAAGTAAAGTGGTTTGTGTAGGCAGTAACTACTCAAAGCATATTAAGGAGATGGGTAGCGCAACGCCGGATGAACCCGTTCTTTTTATTAAACCGGAAACGGCGCTGTGCGATCTACGCCAGCCGCTGGCGATTCCGATGGACAT
This sequence comes from Citrobacter sp. TBCP-5362, assembly GCF_005406305.1. Taxonomy (NCBI): domain Bacteria; kingdom Pseudomonadati; phylum Pseudomonadota; class Gammaproteobacteria; order Enterobacterales; family Enterobacteriaceae; genus Citrobacter; species Citrobacter sp. TBCP-5362. The sequence continues at coordinate 1,972,900 of NZ_CP040234.1, forward strand.
GGGTGCCGTTCACCATGAAGTCGAACTGGCGATATTGATTGGATCGACTCTGCGCCAGGCGACGGAAGACCATGTCCGCAAGGCGATTGCCGGTTATGGCGTGGCGCTCGATCTGACGCTGCGGGATATTCAGGGCAAAATGAAAAAAGCCGGTCAGCCCTGGGAAAAAGCAAAGGGGTTTGATAATTCCTGCCCGCTGTCAGGTTTTATTCCGGTTTCGGAGTTTCATGGCGATCCGCAAAATACCGCGCTCGGGTTGAAAGTGAACGGCGAAATCCGTCAGCAAGGCTCGACGGCGGAGATGATCCACCACATCGTGCCGCTCGTCGCCTACATGAGCCGTTTCTTCACGCTCAAAGCGGGAGACGTGATCCTGACCGGCACACCGGAAGGCGTCGGCCCGTTGCAAAGCGGCGACGAGCTGGAAGTCAGTTTTAACGGTCAAACGCTGACGACGCGCGTCCTGTAATCTCTGCTTGCCGCCTTTTCGGGCGGCAAAACTTGCATCAGCGTGCCAGACTGGTTATAAGGTGCAGCTTTACAGCAATGGCGGATACCCTGATGAGCGACATACCTTTCTGGCAAAGTAAAACCCTGGATGACATGACCGATGCCGAGTGGGAGTCGTTGTGTGATGGATGCGGCCAGTGTTGCCTGCACAAACTGATGGATGAAGACACCGACGAAATCTATTTCACCAACGTGGCGTGTCGCCAGTTGAATATCAAAACCTGCCAGTGTCGTAACTATGAACGTCGGTTCGAGTACGAGCCAGACTGCATTAAACTCACCCGCGATAATCTGCCAACCTTTGAATGGTTGCCGATGACCTGCGCCTATCGCTTGTTAGCGGAAGGAAAGGGGCTGCCGGGCTGGCATCCGTTGTTGACCGGGTCGAAAGCGGCGATGCACGGCGAGCGTATTTCCGTGCGCCATATTGCGGTGAAAGAATCTGAAGTGCGGGACTGGCAGGATCACATCTTAAACAAACCTTCATGGGCGGACTGAACCGCCCATTGTTCAGCAAGCGTTAATTACGCTTTTTTCGCCTGATACATTTCATCGCCGTGGTTGTCGTCTTCAACCCAGAAATTGATATTGAATTGCGCATCGTCGCTTAATTCGATGCGGTGCCAGTATTGCGGCGGGCTGGTCGCAAACTGACCGGCGTTAATGACCACTTTGAGTTCAGGTTCTTTGGCGTCTTCGTTAGCGAAACCGTAGTAAGTGACCGTGCCTTCCATCACGCAGAGTTGCCCAAAGACACCCGCAGCGGTGTTATGGTGGGAGAGCAGTGCGGCTGGCACATTCTCTTTGGTGAAGAAGGGAGTGGAACGTTTAATTTTCCAGTTTGCCGGGATGCGTAAATGGGACATAAGGCGTCTCCTTGTGGGGGCATCTATAAGATGTATTTAATATACATCTTATAGATGCCCGGAAGCAACGCTGTCAGGCGAAAAAAAACGCTCCCGAAGGAGCGTTCTGTTATCGACTAAAGAGATCGCGTCTTTTCGGCTTAAACGGTTGAGCAATCAACACCAGGATCGCGATCGCCAGATACGCCGCAAAAATCCCCAACAGCCACTGCGGCATCTCCAGGGTTAAAAACGACCACTGACGCTCGGCGCAGTCGCCGGAAGCCAGGAAGACCTGCGGCAGCCATTTATCCAGCGGCAGCCACGTCGGGAAGCGCGCAGCAAAATCACAGGTCATGAACGGCGAAGGATGAAGCTGGATCATCGTGTGTTCATAAGCCAACTGCAACCCACGCCAGGCGCTGTAAATCCAGATCGCTATCGCCACATAACGCAGCGGCGTTTTAGGGGCGACAGCGCCAACCAGACCCGCGCCCATCACGCCGAATAACGCGCTACGTTCGTAAATACATAGCACGCAAGGTTTGAGCAGCATGACGTGCTGGAACCACAGCGCTACCATTTCGAGCGCAAAGGCAGTTAACGCCATCAGTAACCACGCGCCCCGACCCCGTGAGCACTGGTTTAAAAATCGCAACATAATTATTTCCCTGCAACATGCGTAGACACCGCAGTGTAAACCAATTCAATTTATGCGCCAGTAGTGGGAAATGAAATAAAGTATAATCGGATAATTATCATGCAAAAAGTCAAACCGGGCAGTGATTTGCCCGGTTTGATGTTATGAGAATGTAGCTAACCAGCCAGATTGCGTCATCCACTCCGTGATGGGGGTGAGGGTAAACTCGACGCAGAGTAAACCAACGAGGGTGAGCACCAGCGTGTATGGCAACGCCATCCAGACCATACGGCCATAAGAGAGACGAATCAGCGGCGCCAGCGCAGAGGTGAGCAGGAACAAAAATGCCGCCTGGCCGTTTGGCGTCGCTACGGACGGCAAATTGGTGCCGGTGTTGATCGCCACCGCCAGCAGTTCGTACTGTTTCATGCTGATTGCGCCGCTTTCCATAGCCGCTTTGGCCTCATTGATGTAAATCGTCCCGACGAACACGTTATCGGAAATGGACGACAGCAGGCCATTGAAAAGGTAGAACAGCGTTAACTGCGCATGTTCGGAAGCCTGTAAAACGAACTGGATGATCGGGGCGAAAAGATGCTGATCGATAATGACCGCCACGATGGAGAAGAAAACCGTCAACAGCGCGGTAAACGGCAAGGACTCAGTAAATGCTTTGCCAATCGCGTGTTCATCGGTGACGCCGGTGAGTGACGTGGCCAGAATAATGACCGACAGACCAATCAAGCCCACTTCCGCCAGATGCAGCGCCAGCGCCGTCACCAGCCAGACGCCGATAATCGCCTGTACAAACAGATTGAGTTTGTCCTGGCGTGTACGACGTTGACGGCTTTGATCGTCGAACTCCTGCAAAATATGACGCACTTTCTCCGGCAGCGTTTCACCATAGCCAAACCAGCGCAGCTTCTCGACCAGCACGCAGGTGAGCAGCCCGCAAATTAGCACCGGAACCGTCACCGGCGACATGCGCAGGAAGAAATCGCCGAAATGCCAGCCCGCCGCTTTGGCGATAATCAGGTTCTGCGGTTCACCGACCATCGTCATGACGCCGCCCAGCGCGGTGCCTACGCCCGCATGCATCATCAGGCTGCGCAAGAAACCGCGAAACTGTTCCAGCACCGCTTTACTGTTCTGGTCGAGGTGGTCGTCATCCTGGAGATCGTTCTCTTCGCCGCGCGCAGAGGCGACGCGATGATAAATGCCATAAAAGCCGACCGCGACGCTGATGACCACCGCGACAACGGTCAGGGCATCAAGGAAAGCGGACAGGAAGGCGGCAGCCATACAAAATGCGAGCGACAGCAGCATCTTGGAACGAATGCTAAGCAGCAGGCGGGTAAAAATGAACAGCAGCAACTGCTTCATAAAGTAGATGCCTGCGACCATGAACATCAGCAGTAGCAGCACTTCGAGGTTGGCGGCAACCTCTTCGCGCACATGCGCTGCGCTGGTCATCCCAATGATGACCGCTTCAATCGCCAGTAATCCGCCTGGCAGCAGGGGATAGCACTTCAGCGCCATCGCCAGCGTGAAAATAAATTCAGCGACCAGCAGCCAGCCCGCTACAAACGGGTTGATGAAGAAAATCAGTGGATTAGCAATTAAAAAAGCGATTAATGCAAGTTTATACCAGTCAGGCGACTGGCCCAGAAAGTTGCGCCAGAATGCGCGACCCCAGGAGAGCTCCATGGCAGTTTCCCTTACCTGTAAATGTGAGAATCATGTTTTTATGTTTAGGCGCAAAGCTTAGCGGTCAGGGTAAAAGCAGGCAAGTCCTTAACGTGATGGCGCGGCGTTATCCAGAAAATGAAGCCTTGATCCCCTTTTTCTTCATCCTGTCCGCTATCAGCCATGAAACCCGTCTGGTATGATGAGTGTAACTATGTTTTGCTGTGTAATGGAAATCTCACTATGGTCATTAAGGCGCAGAGCCCGGCGGGTTTCGCGGAAGAGTACATCATTGAAAGTATCTGGAATAACCGCTTCCCACCTGGCACTATTTTGCCTGCCGAACGTGAACTCTCTGAACTTATCGGAGTGACGCGCACCACGTTACGCGAAGTATTGCAGCGCCTGGCGCGAGACGGCTGGTTGACGATTCAACACGGCAAACCGACAAAGGTGAACAATTTCTGGGAAACGTCCGGGCTGAATATTCTTGAAACGCTCGCGCGTCTTGATCATGAAAGCGTGCCGCAACTGATTGATAATCTGCTGTCGGTGCGCACCAATATCTCTACGATTTTTATCCGCACCGCGTTTCGTCAGCATCCTGATAAGGCGCAGGAGGTACTGGCGACGGCGAATGAAGTGGCCGACTACGCCGATGCGTTCGCGGAGCTGGATTACAACATTTTCCGCGGTCTGGCGTTTGCCTCCGGTAATCCGATTTACGGTCTGATCCTGAACGGGATGAAAGGGCTGTATACCCGCATTGGTCGTCACTATTTCGCCAACCCGGAAGCCCGGAGCCTGGCGCTCGGTTTCTACCATAAGCTGTCATCGCTTTGCGAACAGGGCGCGCATGACCAGGTGTACGAAACGGTACGCCGTTACGGTCATGACAGCGGTGAGATTTGGCATCGTATGCAGAAGAATTTGCCAGGCGATTTGGCCATTCAGGGCCGCTAAGCGTTATACGCCGGATGGCGCTTCGCTTATCCGGCCTACGGTGATGTGCTGCTTGTAGGCCGGATAAGGTGTTTACACCGCCATCCGGCAATTAAACTACAGGCTGTTCATTCTCGGCGGGCACCGCTCCAGCAGCTCAACGCTGCCATCCTCATTCTGCTGCTCCAGCATGACATCAAACCCCCACAGGCGATGCACATGTTTCAGCACCTCTTTACGTCCCTTGTCCAGCGGTGCGCGGTTGTGAGGAATATAGCGTAGCGTCAAAGAGCGATCGCCGCGTAAATCCACATTCCAGATCTGAATATTCGGCTCCAGATTGCTCAGGTTGTACTGTGACGAAAGCCGATTGCGGATCTCGCGATAACCTTCCTCATTGTGAATGGCCGAAATTTCCAGATAGTTGTGCCGGTCGTCGTCCAGCACGGTAAAGAAACGGAAATCACGCATCACTTTCGGCGACAGGAACTGGCTGATAAAGCTCTCGTCTTTAAAATCACGCATCGCGAAATGCAGGGTTTCCAGCCAGTCTGAACCGGCGATATCCGGGAACCAGTATTTGTCTTCTTCCGTTGGCGACTGGCAAATGCGTTTGATGTCCTGGAACATCGCGAAGCCAAGCGCATAAGGGTTAATTCCGCTATACCACGGGCTGTTGTACGGCGGCTGGAACACCACATTGGTGTGGCTGTGTAAAAACTCCAGCATAAAGCGCTCGGTCACTTTACCTTCATCGTAAAGATGATTCAGGATGGTGTAGTGCCAGAACGTCGCCCAGCCTTCGTTCATCACCTGCGTCTGTTTTTGCGGATAGAAATACTGGCTGACCTTGCGCACGATGCGCAGGATCTCGCGCTGCCATGACTCCAGCAACGGCGCGTTCTTTTCCATAAAGTAGAGCAGGTTTTCCTGCGGTTCAGACGGGTAACGCCGCGTTTCGGCGACGGCTTTCTCTTCCTCTTTCTTCGGCAGAGTACGCCACAGCATATTCACCTGGCTTTGCAGATACTCTTCGCGACTTTTCTGCCGGGCTTTCTCCTCCTGCAACGAAATTTTTTGCGGGCGTTTGTAGCGATCGACGCCATAGTTCATCAGCGCATGGCAGGAATCCAGCAGTTTTTCAACTTCGTCCACGCCATAGCGTTCTTCGCATTCGGTAATGTAATTACGGGCAAAGATCAGGTAATCGACAATCGAACTGGCGTCAGTCCAGCTGCGGAACAGGTAGTTATTCTTGAAGAAAGAGTTATGCCCATAGCACGCGTGCGCCATCACCAGCGCCTGCATAGTAATGGTGTTCTCTTCCATCAGATAAGCGATACACGGGTTGGAGTTAATGACGATTTCATAGGCCAGCCCTTGCTGACCGTGCTTATACAGGCGTTCGGTTTCAATGAATTTTTTGCCAAACGACCAGTGAGGATAGTTGATCGGCATCCCGACGCTGGAATAGGCATCCATCATCTGCTCAGAGGTGATCACCTCGATTTGGTGCGGGTAGGTATCCAGTTTGTAGAGTTTCGCGACGCGGTCAATCTCCGCCAGATAGACATCCAGCAGATCAAACGTCCAGTCGGGTCCATCGCTCAAACGTGTGCTGTCCTTGTTCATGGAATCAATCGTAGCCATTCGCGCACCCTCATTGTTGGCGGCACTCTCTGTCTGGAGCACCTCATTTCAAGCATAGAACACCGTGTTAAAAAACGTGCTGATGAAGAAAATTTTTCTTTGCGATTTCGCAGCGCTGGCACGCCAGAAACTGGCATGGCTGCAATATTTTATGCTGGATAAAAATGACGCGCAGCAGGAGATGCCAAAGCAGAGAGATCCCTGACAGCAGAGGCAGATGTGAGGTGCGTCACCATAAAAAAGCCATATGTTGAATAATATTTTCAACTGAGTTATCAAGATGTAATTAGAAGATTGTTCTTTTACTGTTAACGGAGTGGCTATGCGAGTTGTCATACTGGGAAGTGGCGTCGTTGGCGTAACCAGCGCCTGGTATCTGTGTCAGGCTGGGCATGACGTCACCGTCATCGATCGTGAACCTGGCCCGGCGCTGGAAACCAGCGCGGCAAACGCCGGACAAATTTCTCCGGGCTATGCCGCGCCATGGGCGGCGCCGGGTGTGCCGCTGAAGGCCATCAAGTGGATGTTCCAGCGCCATGCGCCGCTGGCTGTTCGCCTGGACGGGACGCAGTTTCAGTTGAAGTGGATGTGGCAAATGTTGCGTAACTGCGACACCCGCCATTACATGGAGAACAAAGGGCGCATGGTGCGTCTGGCGGAGTACAGCCGTGATTGCCTGAAAGCGCTGCGTGCCTCAACCGGCATTCAGTATGAAGGGCGTCAAGGCGGAACATTGCAGTTATTCCGTACCGCGCAACAGTATGAGAACGCCACCCGCGATATCGCCGTTCTGGAAGATGCCGGCGTACCGTATCAGCTACTGGAATCCAGCCGTCTGGCGGAGGTTGAACCTGCGCTGGCGGAAGTGGCGCACAAACTGACCGGCGGCCTGCGTTTGCCCAATGATGAAACCGGAGATTGCCAGCTGTTCACTCAGCGCCTGGCGCAGATGGCGGAACAGGCGGGCGTGACGTTTCGCTTCAACACGCCGGTGGAAAAACTGCTGTACGAAGGTGAACAAATTTACGGCGTGAAGTGCGGGGATGACATCATCAAAGCCGATGCTTACGTGATGGCGTTTGGCTCTTACTCGACGGCGATGCTTAAAGGGATCGTCGATATTCCGGTCTATCCGCTTAAAGGTTATTCGCTGACGATTCCGGTCGCACAGGACGATGGCGCGCCAGTTTCGACTATCCTTGATGAAACCTACAAAATCGCCATTACCCGTTTTGATAAGCGCATTCGCGTGGGGGGAATGGCGGAAATTGTCGGCTTTAACACTGAATTATTACAACCGCGTCGTGAAACGCTGGAGATGGTCGTACGCGATCTCTTCCCGCGCGGAGGGCATGTGGAACAAGCCACGTTCTGGACCGGGCTGCGGCCAATGACCCCGGATGGTACGCCGGTGATCGGACGGACGCGCTTCAAAAACCTGTGGCTGAACACCGGGCATGGGACGCTGGGCTGGACAATGGCCTGCGGTTCAGGGCAATTACTGAGCGATATTCTTTCAGGTCGTACACCTGCTATTCCTTATGACGACCTGAGCGTAGCGCGGTACAGCCCTGGCTTTACGCCGTCACGACCCCAGCATCTTCATGGCGCGCATAACTAATAAGGAAGCGAGATGACCCGCCCTATACTGGCCAGCCTTGACCTGAAGGCGATGAAACAAAATCTTGGCATTGTGCGCCAGGCCGCCCCGGACGCTCGCGTCTGGTCGGTGGTGAAAGCCAATGCCTACGGACATGGTATCGAGCGTATCTGGACGGCGTTGGGGGCGACCGACGGCTTTGCCATGCTCAATCTCGAAGAGGCGATTACGCTGCGAGAGCGGGGATGGAAAGGGCCGATCTTAATGCTGGAAGGGTTCTTCCATGCCGACGAGCTGGCCATATATGACACATACCGTCTGACGACCTGCATACACAGCAACTGGCAGCTCAAAGTGTTGCAAAACGCGCGCCTGAACGCGCCGCTGGATGTTTATCTCAAAGTGAATAGCGGCATGAACCGGCTGGGTTTTTTACCCGAGCGGGTACAGACCGTCTGGCAGCAACTGCGGGCGCTGCCGAATGTGGGCGAAATGACGTTAATGTCGCACTTTGCCGATGCTGAGCACCCGGAAGGGATCGACCAGGCGATGACGAAAATCGCCCATGCGACGGAAGGGCTTGAATGCCGTCGCTCGCTGTCGAATTCAGCGGCTACGCTGTGGCATCCTGAAGCCCATTTCGACTGGGTGCGACCCGGAATTATTCTGTATGGCGCATCGCCGTCAGGGCAGTGGCGGGATATCGCCAATACCGGGCTGAAACCGGTTATGACCCTGAGCAGCCAGATTATTGGCGTACAGACGCTGAAAGCGGGCGATCGGGTCGGGTATGGCGGACGTTATACCGCGACCCAGGAGCAGCGCATCGGGATTGTGGCGGCGGGCTACGCGGATGGTTATCCCCGTCATGCGCCAAACGGCACGCCAGTGCTGGTGGACGGTGTGCGTACCGGAACGGTTGGCACCGTGTCGATGGATATGCTGGCGGTGGACCTGACGCCGTGCCCGCAGGCGGGTATCGGTACGTCTGTGGAACTGTGGGGGAAAGAGATCAAGATTGATGATGTCGCCTCTGCGGCGGGAACGGTGGGGTATGAACTGATGTGCGCGCTGGCGCCGCGTGTTCCGGTTGTGACGGCGTAACTTTTTGTGGCGCCGTAGGATGGCGCCTGTGCTTATCCGGCCTACAGAAGGCAGAGTGTAGGCCGGATAAGGCGTATCAACGCCGCCATCCGGCAGCGTCTCCATTATTCCATTTCATCCCCCGCGACGCGAACCCCGACCTTACGCACGGCGTTGTCTTCTTTCTCTGCGACCGTCCAGATCATGCCGGCAAACTCCACCTGGTCGCCCACAACCGGCGCGGCACCCAGCAACTGCTGTACGATTTCCCCCAGCGTCTGCTGTTTATCGCGATATTCCGTTCCTTCGTCCAGACCGTAAATCAGGGCGACGTCAGCAAATTTCGCATTGGCTTCGAGAATAAAATCGCCGAAAAAGCGCTGATCCAACGCGACTGGCGGCGACTGGCTGAACAGTTTGCCCAGCGCCGGAAGGTCGCGCTCACGTCCGATAACGCACAGAACGTCGCCTTCGCGTAAACGGGTGCTTCCGGTCGGGTGGAACAGCACGTTGTCGCGAAACAGGGCGGCGATGCGGGTCTCCTGCGGCATGTGCAGATCGCGCAGTGCGGCGCCGACGCACCACTTATCTTCACTCAACTGGTAGACAAACTGCTCCCAGGGGTTTTCCGGGTGAATATCCAGCCCGATACGCGAAACCGGCCAGCCGACGGGAGGCACCACCACTTTGGCTTTTTTGGCCGCCCAGGTCAGGGACGTTCCCTGGAACAGCAGCGATATCAGCACCACAAAGAATGCGACATTAAAAAACAGTCGGGCATTCTCCAGCCCGGCCATCATCGGGAAAACCGCCAGGATAATGGGTACGGCGCCACGCAGCCCCACCCAACTGATGAAGATCCGCTCACGCAGATTAAAGCCCCGAAACGGCAGCAGGCCCGCGAAAACGGAGAGTGGGCGAGCCACCAGAATCATCCAGACCGACAGCACCAGCGCCGGAACGGCGATAGGCAGCAGATCGGATGGCGTAACGAGCAGTCCGAGCACGAGGAACATGGCGATTTGCGCCAGCCAGGCCAGGCCGTCAAAGTTTTGCAGGATGCCAAACCGGTTGCGGATAGGGCGGTTGCCCAGCAGGAATCCACACAGGTAAACGGCCAGAATACCGCTGCCTTCCAGCGCGGTGGTCACGGCGAAAACGAGAATTCCCCCGCTCAGCGCCAGCAGCGGATATAACCCGGTGGGCAAGGCAATCCGGTTAATCATTTGCTGAAGCAGATATCCGCCGCCTAACCCCAGCATGATCCCCAGTCCAAACTGCTGAATGATATCGAGCACGAAAAGCCAGCTCAGGCCGGTCTCATGTTTCTGAATCATCTCTATCAGCGTGATGGTCAGGAAAACCGCCATCGGGTCGTTACTCCCGGATTCGATTTCCAGCGTCGAACCGACGCGTTCGTTAAGCCCTTTACCGCCCAGCAGAGAAAAAACGGCAGCCGCATCCGTTGAACCGACGATGGCGCCAATCAGCAGCCCTTCAATGAGATCCAAATGAAAGAGCCAGGCGGCCATCATGCCGGTGAGACCGGAGGTAATCAGTACCCCTACCGTCGCGAGCGAGAGCGCCGGGCCCAGGGCGACGCGAAAGGAGCTGGCCTGGGTACGCATCCCGCCATCCAGCAGAATAATTGCCAGCGCGAGGTTACTCACCATGTACGCGAAAGGATAATTATCAAACGGGATACCGCCAACGCCATCAACACCCGCGAGCATGCCAATCGCGAGAAAGATAACCAGAATAGGGATGCCAAGACGAGATGAGAATGAACTTAATAAGATACTACAGGTTACGAGGACTGAACCTAAAATGAAAAGACTAATAATGGCTGCGGCATCCAACGTTATGTTACTCCTGAATTACGCTGTTTCTAATAATAAACCCTAACATAATAACGACAGAAACAGCGTTTTACTTAGCCCAGGCGACGGCTTTTTTTATGATTTGAGGACAGGATGGCCGGAGAGTGTGAGTTGGCTGCCATTTTCGCCATTTTTTAGCACCGCGTGGGCGCCGAGCGGCAGCGTAACGGTGCGTTGCTCATGACCAAAATCCAGACCGGTCACGACGGGGATGGAGAGACGGGAACGCAGAAACGCGTAAACCGCGTCAAGATCGTAACCGGCATCGTAATCATTCGGCGCGCTACCGCTGAAACTGCCCAATATCAGTGCGTTCTGCCGGGACAGAATCCCCGCGTGATACAGTTGCAGAAGCATTCGCTCAACGCGGAAAGGATGCTCGTTAATATCCTCCAGCACCAGTACGCCATTTTCAATGGCGGGCATCCACGGGGTGCCGATAAGGGAGATCAGCATGGCCAGATTGCCGCCCCACAGCGTGCCTTCCGTTTCACATGTCGGGCCGTTACCTTGCCACTCCACCGTGAACTGCGCGTTGCACAAGGCCCGCCAGAAATGGCGCTCGGTGAAGGTGTTCATCTCCTCCGCGCCGAAATTCGCCGCCAGCATGGGGCCGCTAAACGTTATCACCTTGCCCAGCGCCAGCAGGGCGGACTGAATCACCGTAAAATCGCTGTGGCCGCAGATCAGCAGCGGGTTCGCCTGCTGCCGTGCGATGAGCGCCTGCCAGTCAATGCTCTCCAGCAGACGACTGGCGCCGTAACCGCCGCGAACCGGCATCACAATGGTATCGGGCGTCGTCAGGCGGGCGAGGCCGTTAACATCCGCCAGACGCTCGGCGTCTGAACCGGCAAAACGCTGGTCACGGCGGCCAATGACGGCGGCGTTATCCACCTGGTGGCCGGATTCGATCAGCCGTTGTACGCCGCGTAAAGCCGCTTGCTGATTGATGCAGTAACCCGATGGGGCGATTAAGTGAAACAGGGACATGGCAATTCCTTGCTGACATCTAAAACCAAATGTATATCATGCCGATTGAGCATGTCGTTGTCACTCGCAGCGGCGAATTCCGGCTATAAGGATAGATGACGTGAAATTGAGATGGTTTGCTTTTTTGGTTGTATTGCTGGCGGGCTGTAGTTCAAAGCAGGATTACAAGAATCCGCCCTGGAACGCCGAAGTCCCGGTTAAACGGGCAATGCAGTGGATGCCGATAAGTGAAAAAGCCGGGGAAGCCTGGGGCGTCAGCCCGCGTCTGATTACCGCGATCATCGCGATTGAATCGGGCGGTAATCCGACGGTGGTCAGTAAATCCGGGGCGGTTGGGTTAATGCAACTGAAGGCCTCGACATCCGGGCGCGATGTTTATCGTCATATGGGCTGGAGCGGAGAACCGTCGACCAGCGAACTGAAAAACCCGGAGCGGAATATCTCGATGGGGACGGCGTACCTGAGTATTCTGGAACACGGGTCGCTGGCCGGTATTAACGATCCGCAGGTGATGCAGTACGCGCTGGTGGTCTCTTATGCCAATGGCGCGGGCGCGCTGCTGCGCACGTTCTCTTCCGATCGCAAAAAAGCGATTGAGAAAATCAACGATCTGAGCGCGGATGAGTTTTTCGAGCACGTTGCCAAAAATCATCCTGCGCCACAGGCGCCGCGTTATATCTGGAAACTCCAGCAAGCGCTGGATGCGATGTAACCCGCACGGGGGTTATTCACGCACCTTATTGGATTTTTCCCGCGCTTCCCGTTCAAGAGAGAAAATAATCCGCTGTAATTCCCGCTCCACCGCCGGGCTGACGTTGAGAAAACGAAAGCTCAGGCGGGGAGTGGTAATCGTCTCATTTTTACCGTCAATCACTCTGCGTTCGCTGATGGAAATAAGCTGGGCGTCAAAGTGGAAAACGCCCCATTGCCCCATGTTCAGCTCAATTTGCGAAAAGCGCATGCCTTCGGTTAATCCGGCGGGTTTTGTCGCTTCCAGCAATGCGCCCATGCCGCCCAGCGAGAGATCGAACAAGCGAAAACGTAGCGTGTTGTCGTCCGGCATTTTCGCCTGGCAGTAGTAGGGGGGATGCAAAGGCGCGGAAATACGGAAATACTCCCGGCGCTGAACGAACCACAGCTCGGGCGGCAGCGCGGTAATAAATGCCGGAAGCTGCTGGTATTCGCCACGGGTGAGCTGATCCAGCGTGAACTCCACTTTCGCGCCCTGCGTTTCTGCGGTAATGGTTATCTGTCTGGCGCGCTGAACGGCGATGTTTTCATAGTCCTGGCTGCCGAAATCCATCACCAGTTTTTCCGCGTTAACGTCCAGAATCTTACTGATGAACTGCCCCCCGGCCCAGGAGATGCGTAGCGGCACCTGGCTCTTGTTTAAATCTTTGAGTACGCCTAATACCGCCAACGGGTTTTGCTTCAGGAACTGCTCACTGTAGTGACTCACGCGTAATGACTCCTGGATGCCTGACAGATTATCGTTTGGTTATCGGCATGGCATGACGGAACTTAAGACAAATGGGTGAAATTTTTATCAACGCCAGCGCATAACGTCGCAGGATGAAAAGCATGGCCGGTTGATTTGCCTATACTTAAGGGACTGGCGCAAGAACGTCTTGCGCATGCTTTCACTGGAAAGAGGGCCTGAATATGGGAATTATTGCCTGGATTATTTTTGGTCTGATTGCAGGTGTTATCGCTAAGCTGATTATGCCGGGTCGCGATGGCGGTGGTTTTATACTGACCTGTATTCTCGGTATCGTTGGTGCGGTTGTCGGCGGCTGGCTGGCAACCATGTTTGGTATCGGCGGCAGCATCAGCGGGTTCAATCTTCACAGTTTCCTGGTGGCCGTCGTCGGGGCGATTGTTGTGCTCGGCGTTTTTCGCCTTCTGCGGCGCAATTAAATGAACAGAGCGGATGTGGGGATGAGTGCGTAAATCGGCGACATGCTACCCAGGTGTGTTTTCCGTTCACTTGATGCCCATTATCGCTCTGGCGCATTATCAGTCGTGAACGTGTCAGGGGAGGCGTCTTCCCGGCACGTTTACGGGGATTCAACAGACGTCAGAACAATCTGTATTCCTGAGCAACGCCTGGCCGGATTAACGGCGAAAGCTGGCTTGATTTGTGAATAAAAATGAGAATAATTGTCATTCCATTTCACATATAATAATTTGCTCATGAAAACAACTCATCGTTTCACATTACGCGCGCTCTCTGGATGTATCACCTTAGCCCTGACGGTCCCGTCTTATGCTGAAGAGGCAAAAGAGTCGACCATTGTGGTCACTGCCGCCGGGCAGGAGAGCCTTCTTCCGGCCTGGACCAACAGCGCCACCAAATCCGCCGTGCCGGAAAGCAAAACGCCGCAGGTGATCAACACCATCGACAGGCAGGAGATTGAGCAACGCCACGCCAACTCGGTGAATGAAATTCTGCGCTACGCGCCGGGCGTGTCAACGGAAGTTCGCGGTAATACCTCCTATATGAGCGAATATAAGATTCGCGGTTTTACGGTGGATCAGGAGTATTACAACGGCCTGCAACTGCCGTACAACGTGACCGGGAATACCAAAGCGCGTATTGATCCGCTGCTGATTGAAAGCGTGGATATTCTGAAAGGCCCGGCCTCGGTGCTGTACGGCAATGGATCGCCGGGTGGACTGGTAAACATCCAGAGTAAAAAACCGCAGGCGGAACAGAAAACGGAAGTGGGCTTCAACACCGGCACCCGTAATCTGAAAGAGGGTTATCTGGATTCAACCGGGCAAATCAGCGACAGCGACTGGAACTACCGTTTACTCGGCAAAGCGACGGAAGGGGATGATCAACCGCATACCTCCCGCTATGAAAACTATCTGGTTGCCCCGTCCGTTACCTGGCAACCGGACAACAAAACGCGTCTGACGATTGATGCGCTGGCGCAGAATACACCGTCGCTGTCGCCTTCCAACCCGCTGCCCATTTCTTATCTGCGTTCAGAGTATGCGGGGCGTCGTGATTTTGCCGGAGATGAGTGGAGCGGCTTTAAGCAGCGTCAATGGATGCTGGGTTACAGCTTTGAACACCAGTTTGACAGCGGCTGGGGCTTCAATCAGAAAGCGCGCTACTTTGATGTGGATACCCACCAGCGCAGCGTCTACTCCACCGGAAATACGGGGAATCCGGTCTGGGAGTTGAACCGGTTTGCCTACACGACCGATGAAGATCTGAAAAGTTTTAACATCGACAACCAGGTTACGAAAACGGTAGTGTCAGGCGACTGGCAGCACCATCTGCTGGCAGGCTTCGATTACCAGAAGCTCGACAGCCATTACTTCTACCGCTATGCCAGCAGCACGCCGGGGATCGACATGCGCCACCCGAACTATCGTCAGATTCATACCGACGATTTAGGGCTGAGTACTGCGCAGAATAACCGTCTCTCTTATCAGCAGAATGGTTATTATCTTCAGGATCAGATTGCGTTTGGCGGCCTGAACCTGCTGGCGAGCGTGCGTTACGATGACTATCGTTCCGCCACGACCGACTATCTGCAAAACGGCGATAAAACCTGGATTTCACAGGATCGCGTCACCAAGCGTTTCGGTGCGTTATACGCGTTTGAAAATGGGATCTCTCCATTTATCAGTTATTCCGAAGGCTTTAAGCCGATCTCGCCGCAAGGGACTCTGACCTCGAAAGAGGTGAAGCCGACCACCAGCAAGCAGGTTGAGGGCGGGGTGAAATACCTGCTGGCGGAATACGCGACCACCTTTACCGCATCGGTGTTTAATATCCGCCAGAAAAATGTGCTTTCCGCCACGCCGACCTGGGATTACCGTCAGACCGGCGAGATTGAGTCAAAAGGGGCCGAACTGTCGATTGTCAGCCGTCCGGCGGATAACGTCACGCTGATCGCCAACTATGCCTATACCCATGCGATCAACACGGAAGATGAGACGTATGAAGGCAAACGTCCGACTCAGGTGCCGGAAAACGCGTTTAACCTGTGGGGCGATTACACCTTTGATAATACGCCGCTGCGCGGGCTGAACGTTGGCGCGGGCGTCCGTTATACCGGGCCGATGGAGATCTCGCCAGCTAACGATAAAGGCAAACTCGGCGGCACGACGCAGTATGATATGGCCGTCTCTTACCGTCTGGGAGAGGCGATCCCATCGTTGAGCGGGGTGACGCTGAAGGCCAGCGCGCAGAATATTACCAACAAAGAGACGTTTAGCTGTTACGACGACAACAACTGCTGGATTGGTCGCGACCGCACCGTTCAGGTTGGCGCCAGCTACAGCTTCTGATAGCAACCCGGCCTGCAATTGCGCAGGCCGGGTTCGTTTTCATTCGGTGGAACAATCAGAACTTATATTCCACCCCGGCCCAGAAATTACGGCCTTCCTCGATAAACCCTTCGCTGTAGGCATACTTCGTATCGAACAGGTTGTTCACAGACGCATTGACGCTAAAACCGTAGCCCACCGCATAATCCGCGCGGATATGGGTAATGGCAAATCCGCCCGCTTTCTGTGAACCGTCTGAATTGCTGTAGCTGGAGGAACGCGCCTCTTCTGACAGCGTAACACTCAGCGGTTCCCACGGTTTGAGCGTCATCCATGCGGTGAGCGTCTGCGTTGGCAAATCGGTGATTTCACCGATTTCATCACGCTTGACGTCCGCGTGGATCAGCCCGTAGCTCAGCCCGACATCCAGCATTTCAGACACATTGCCTTTGATTCCGGCATCCAGACCGGTGTAATCCACCCGGCCGCTATTGCGGTTCTGGATCGTATCGGCATCAATGTTGTGCGACAGGATTGCGTCGGTCACGCGGTTATAGTACACGCTGACCTCGAATCCCCAGTCGCGGGTCAGCGAACCGTTCCAGGTCAGATCCACGCTGCGGGCGCGTTCGGGTTTTAACTGCGGGTTGACGATAGCCACCTGGTTATACGCCGGTTTCGACGTGGTATACCGTTCTTTGAGCGTCGGGAAACGCGTCCGGTCAGAGTAAGAGAGCGCCAGCGTGTCCTCGTTTGCGAAGTGGTATTTGGTCATGACCTGCCAGTTAAACGCCGACTGGTTGTTGTCGTCGTAGTGGGTTACGCTGCCGTCTTTTTCGTGTTTCATCCCTTCCAGACTGTCACGCCAGTCATAGCTAATACCGGCCACGACATCCACATTATCGGCGGCGGCCCACTGGTATTCGCTGGCTAACGACCAGGTGCGATCTTCATAGCGATCGTATGCCGCATGCGGCGCGCCTTTTTCACGGTGGACGTCATCTTTCCAGTTAACGGCGAACGAGAGCAGATCGTTTTCACGCATTTCGGCAGCGAGTTGTAACCCTGCGCCATCGCTGTAATCGGAATAGTGGCTATAGCTGCCTTTCTTGTTTTTCAGGTCGGCAAGGGAGTTGTACATCATCAGCGTGTTTTCAAAGGTGTCGCGATAAAGCCGGCTTTTCAGCGTGAAGCGATCGCCCAGATGCGTGGTGCCCTGATAGTAATAACTCTCTTTATCGTATTGCGGCCACTGCCAGTAGCGCGACTTCTGGCTGCTGGTGCCTGCGTATGGCGGGTTGTCTTTTTCACCGTCCTGGTTGATATAGGTCAGGGTGTACTCGTCATTTTCGCGCGGCGTGAAGCCCAACTTAACAATGCCCCGTTTATCATCTGCCGACGAGTTGATCATCTTCCCGTTGCTGCCTGCAATGGCGTTGTCCACCCCGTGCGGCAGACCCAGGAAATCCTGCTTCAACTGGCTACCGCTGACTTGCAGATAACCCAGCTCATTACTGGCGCCAAACGAGGCGTGCATATCGTGGGCGTTATCTTTGCTCCGGCTCCATCCCTGGCGATAACCGATGCTCCCTTCGAGAGGTTTTGTCGGTTTTTTGGTGGTGATGTTGATCGCGCCGCCCATCTGGTTAGGGCCTTGCAACAGCGATGAGTAGCCTTTGGACACCTCAACGGAGGCAATGTCCGAGGTGAGGAAGCGCCCTAAGTCGAGGTTGCCGTCGTAAGGGATGTAAACCGGCACGCCGTCGAAAAAGATCGGAACCTGGCGGCTGTCAAAACCGCGAACTTTGACCTGCTGTTCGTTGCGGTTGCCTGATTTTTGCAACGCCACGCCGGGGATGACGCTTAATGCCTGCGCCACATTCTGCTTATCCAGATCCTGCATGGTTTGTTGACCAAGCACCGTGGTGGTCGCCGCAGAGGCGGGGCTCGACCAGACGGTCATGGTGTCGCTTTCTTGCCCAGCAAACGCATTATGCGCAAAAGCTACCGATAATGCCGTGTAAAGACAACTCTGAGTGAATTTCATTGTTTTTATTCCATTTATCAATGTTATATGTCACTTTCGTCCGGGTTCAGGATGACGTTGATATCCATCGGTGGTGCGTAGTACGGTGCGGATGTAATAAAGAGCCTGATACCACAGTCGAGATAACTCGCCAGAGTGGCGAGGTTGATGCCGCCAGTCAGCGCCAGCGTGCAATGGGGGGCCAGTGAAGGCGCCGTCCGGGCCACCTCCGCCGCCTGATGTGGGGTAAATTTGTCGAGTTGCAAAACGTCGGGGCCTGCGCGGAGCGCTTCAAGGGCTTCCTCTGGGGTGTCTGCTTCGACGACGATCTTTTTTTCCGGGGCATGACGGCGCAACTGCGAAATGGCCCCGGCCCAGTCGTTACCGGGGGCGAGAAAGCGGCGGTGATTTGCAAACAGCAGCACGGTTTCCGCGCACCCGGCGCGGTGAATGATTCCGCCTGCGGCGAGCACCGCCTGTGCGGCTAACAGCCGGGTGCCGGGAATGGCTTTACGCGTGCAGGCTATTTGCCCGTCGGGGTAACGGCTATGCAGGATGTGAAGCATGCTGTCGAGATAGTGTGAAACGCCGCAGCTCCACTCCAGTACGTTTTGTACGGCCTTCCAGCCCTGGTGCAGCGCCGCCGCATTCCCGCTGACGCTGATCAATCGTTGACCGGCAGCGGCGCGCTCGCCGTCGTTCATCTGCTCCAGGACGGTCAGCCCCAGCGACTGCAACATTTGTCTGGCCACGGCAATGCCGCTCACGCAGCCGCCCTGGCGATGGCGGAAGGTCATGCGGCCTGGCAGATTGCCGATGCCCAGAGCGCGCGTGGTCAGGTCGCCTCCCTGAATATCCTCCAGCAGCAATGCGTCCGTCTGTGCGTGTGAGAAGTAGATCATTTCAGCGCCTTTTGTGGAATGCTGTCCCACCAGATCAGCGCCCAGTCCCGACTGGCCGGGGCAAGGGCGCTGGCATCCTGCTGTTGATACCAGCGGTACAGACGCTCACGCTCTTCATCACTGATGTCGCCCATGCTCCAGCGAACGTTCTCAGCAAAGCGTTCCCAGGTGCTGTTGTCCTGCTGGCAGTTCTGCCCACGGATAAAATCGACATGGGCGCAGATCCCCATCTGGTACAGGACATTGAGGGCATAAATATAGTTAGGCAGCTCGATAACCTCGCGACCCAACGCGCGCTGGATAGTGGGGGAAACAAAAGAGGAGCTGACCAGGTGCGTGGTATAGACGCGCAGCCGCGCCTGGTTGTTGAGTTTTGTCATCGCCTGGCGCATATCCGCAACGAGCGTTGAGCGGGAGGCAACGGCGATATCGCAGCGCGGAAGATCGCTCCAGTCATCTTCCCAGGCGCGTTGCACCCAGTGAACATGGGTTGCCCGTTGCTCTGTCGCGCGACGGGCGGCAACGCGCAGCATTCCGGGGCTGTAATCCACGCCGCAGATATGCGGTATTTTGCCCGCTAACGCCAGCGAGACGGTGCCCGGGCCACAGCCCATATCAAACAGCGAGTTCGCGCCCTGCAAATCCATTTTCTCCATCAGCTGTTGCAGGTAGGTGTCCGTCGGCGACGCGCAGTTTTCTGCCATTTTCTCTGCCCGTTTATCCCAATGGTCGGGCGTTTTTTCCGTTCGTTTCGCCTGCAATAGCTGCTGGCGGTAGAGGTCTGCAAAATCAATGTCATCAATGAGCATGGCTGTCCCTTATTGCTGATCGCCAAAAAGATGGCGGTGGATTTGTGTGGGCGAGACCCGATAAAGCGCGGCCAGATTGTCGGCAGCGAGCTGGCGCTCTGGCGCGCCTTGCGATACCTGGCCGTCGGACTCCACGCGTACGACGCTGTCGGCTATCGCCCTGGCATGGAGCGGATGATGGGTTGACATCAGTAGCGCCATCCCCGTTTTTTTCAGTGTCACCAGCGTGTCGAGCAGGCGGATCTGGTGACCAAAGTCGAGGCTGGAGGCGGGTTCATCCAGCAGTAGCAGGCGAGGGCGTTGCGCCAGGGCGCGGGCGATCAGCACCAGTTGACGCTCTCCGCCGCTCAGGGTGTTCCAGCGTCGGTGCGCCAGATGGACGATTTCAAGCGCGGCGAGCTGCTGGTGGGCAATCTCTCGCTCCCTGGCGCCGGGAACGGCGAATGCTGCCATTTTCGGCGTCAGCCCCATCATCACCATATCCAGAGCGGTGAAGGCGAACGCGCCGTCGTGCGCCTGTGGCACCCAGGCAATGGCGCTGGCGCGCTCCCGGTCTGAAAAACGCTGCACCGCCACGCCATCAAGCAGGATGTCGCCGCTGATCAAGGGGAGAACGCCAAGAATGGTGCGCATCAGCGTGGTCTTGCCGCTGCCGTTTGCGCCGAGTAAACAACAAATTTCTCCCGCCGGTACGGTAAAAGAGACGTCGCGCAAAACCGGGCGTCGGGCGTATCCCAGGTTGGCGTGGCGAACCGTCAGTCGTGTCATTGGCGTCCTCCGCGCAGCAGAAGCAGCAAAAAGAAAGGGGCGCCGATAAATGCGGTGAGGATACCGAGTGGAATCTCCGTACTGCTGATTGCGCGCGCGAGCGTGTCGGTCAGCAGCAGTAAAATGGCGCCAGCGCCCATTGAGACAGGAAGCAACTGCTGGTGGTTATTGCCGGTGAGCAACCTGCCGATATGCGGCACGACTAAGCCTATCCAGCCGATAATCCCGGCAATCGCCACCGTGCTGGCGGTGATGAGCGTCGCGCAGACAATCAGCGCGAGCCGAAGGCGGGTAACGTTGATGCCCAGGGAACGGGCTTCATCATCTGAAAGCGTCAGTAAATTCATACGCCAGCGCAGTAGCAGCAAAGGGATGGCGCCGAACAGAATCAGCGGCGCCGAGAAACAAAGATCATGCAGCGTGATGGTAGAGAGTCCGCCGAGTAACCAGAAGGTGATGGAAGGCAACTGGGTATAGGGATCGGCCAGCGTTTTTATCAGGGAAATTCCCGCGCCGCACAGCGTGCCGAGCGCGATACCTACCAGCACAAGGGTTAATACGGGGTCGTGACGTGTCACCCGACGGGTAATCAGCCAGACGCCAGCAACCACCAGCAGACCGCCGCCGAACGCGTAGAGCTGGATAAACAAAATCGGCAGGCCCAGCAAAATCGCCGTACATGCGCCTAAACCCGCTCCGGCGGCAACGCCGAGAATATCCGGGGAGACAAGCGGATTGCGAAACATCCCCTGATACGTCGTGCCCGCGCCCGCCAGCGCAGCGCCCAGCAGCAGCGCGGCGAGAATGCGGGGGAGGCGGATCTGCCAGAACACGATTTGATCCTGTGTCGGCACCGTGTCATGGCTGAAGATCATCGCCAGCACCTGCCGGGCATCGAGGTGATAAGCGCCCGATACGCTGGCAAAGGCAATACAGAGAAGGGCAATCCCCAGCATCAGGACAGAAAGGGTGGTCGTTCTCATCAGATGATCGCCCACTGTTGATACTGTTCGTCAGTCAGCGACGTATGCCAGAACAGGCGCGCATAACGCACCATATCGTCTTTAAAATGTTGATTAACGTTCGGGTCCAGCCAGGCATGCAACCGGCGCAGCCCGAGTAAACGGTTAATGCCCGGCGGCGCATCCAGCCAGCCAAACGGCAGACCGCTCAGGAAAAGAATGCGCTTGTCCGCAACCGCCTTAACGCCTTGCCAGACGGGGTCGTGACGCAGGTAGTGCGCCGTGGCGGCATCCTGTACCAGAATGATGTCGGGCTGCCAGGTGAGTAAGTTTTCCATAGAGACCTGGGCCAGTCCGCTTCGTCCGGGGATTCGCGCTACGTTGTGTAATCCCAGCAACTCTGCCGCTTCCGTATGCAGCGATCCCTGTAATCCTGTCTCCAGACCTCGGGCGCCCCGCGCCGCATAAAAACGAATACCGGCAGCAGGCGTGTGGGAAAACGCGAGCGCTTGCGCAATGAAGCGCTGAGCCAGCGCCGACTGAGCGGCAGTACGCGCCTCCATTCCCAGCGCTTGTCCTGCGGCTTGCAGTTGTTCCGGCGTTTGCCGCAGTTCACCGTTAATCAGCAGCCACGGAATCCGGGTCTGAGCGCTGACCTGGCGCGCCTGCGAAAGCCAGGTTTCATCGGCGTTGCCGCAATCCACTACCAGATCGGGATGCAGGGCCAGCAGTCCTTCCAGAGACAACGTGCTGGCGCGCCCCGCCAGCCTGCCCAGTTTGGGCAACGCCCGAATGGACTCGGGGAAGGGAATCGCCGCCTGGCGCGAGAAATCAAAAGAGGAGAAACCCACCAGCTTTTCCGGCGCGACGGCCAGCAGTAACACATCGGCGGGCGCACCGGCGCTCACCACGCGGCGAATAATATTGCCTTCCGGCGGGCGGCCAATAGCAAACGTCAGCGGTGTCTGCGCAATGCCAGGGAGGTGGCGAAACAGCAGCGCAGAGGCCATTGCCTGAGCGAATCTCCGTCTTGTGAGCGGCATTGTTTTCATCCTGAAATGGTTAAAAAATCGCTATATGTTTACATATATAACGTTAAAAAACTTGTTCAGTATCAAATTCTCACCGATGAAAAGGGGGTCTAACCCTTAAGAGCTATGAGGGGCAGAGATGAACGCGCGGCATTGCCAGGAAGAAAAATCCGCGACGGCGCGCGGATTTTTGTCAGCATGATGGTCGGGTCACATTACGGCGTGGTTTCAACCTGTTTTTGCGGCGCAGGCTGGGAAGCGCCTGGCGCTGCGGGGCGAGTGGCCGGTACGCTGTCGCACGGTTTCTCTTTTGGACAGATCAGGTCGAGCATTTTTAACGTCACGCCGTTGGTCCAGCCGAAACCATCCTGAAGAGGGTATTCTCCACCGCCGCCGCCGGTTCCCGTACTGCTGACGTCATATTTCTCAACCAGCTTTTGTTCGCGGTCGTAGGTATGCTGAACGTTGGTGAGGAAGCGCCAGGTGACATCCATCGCGACGTTGTCCTGCCCGTAATTCTGCAACCCTTCGGTCGCCACCCACTGTAACGGCGCCCAGCCATTGGGGGCGTCCCATTGCTGCCCGCTTTTCACCGAGGTGGTGGACAGTCCGCCAGGCTGCAACAGGTGCGCCTGGGTCGCGGCAGCCACTTTGCTGGCGCGATCTTTCGCCGCCGCGTTGACATACAGCGGGAACAGCGTGGCCGCCGTCAGTTGGTTACGCACCTTTTTGCTCTTCAGATCGTAGTCGGCATACCAGCCTTCCTGATTGTTCCACAGGTGCGTTTCAATGCCTTTCTGACGGGCGCTGGCGAGCGCTTCATACTGGTTCGCGTTGGCGTCATCGCCTGCCGCTTTGCTGGCGCGCGCCAGCATTTTCTCCAGTTTATACAGCAGGGCGTTGAGATCGACAGGGACGATGCTGGTGGTGCGAATGGTGCTCAGCTGATTCGGGTCGTCCATCCAGCGCGAGCTGAAATCCCAGCCCGATGCGGCGGCAGATCGCAGGTCGCGATAAATCTCGGTTGCCGGGCGGTTCGGGTTGCTCTTCGCGGTGGTGATATCTTCCATCCACGACTCCGGTCGCGGCGTGTCCCGGTCATCCCAGTAGCGGTTCAGGACGGTGCCGTCATCCAGTTTCACCACGCGCTTATTCTGCTCGCCGGGCTGGAGATTCTCCACGCCCTCCATCCAGTAGGCATACTCTTTTTGCAGCTGCGGCAGGTATTTTTTCAGGGCGTCGTCGCCCTCATGCTGCGCCAGCAATTCCACCATAAATGCGAAGAAAGGCGGCTGCGAGCGGCTCAGATAGTAGGTACGGTTGCCGTTGGGGATATGCCCCCAGGAGTCCAGTTCATAGCCGAAATTCGCCACCATATCGGCGACCTTATCCCAGTGATCGCTTTCGGCAAGTCCCAGCATGGTGAAATAGCTATCCCAATAATAGACTTCCCGGAAACGTCCGCCAGGCACCACGTACGGTTCCGGCAGCGGCAATAACGAATCCCATTTTCCGGCGCTCTCCGTTGTGCGGGTCAACACGGGCCACAGACCGTCAATATGTTCACGCAGCGACTGTCCTTCCGGCGGAACGTATTTTTCCCCATCTTTGGGCAGCGTAAAGTTCACATCAACAAAGTGACGCAAATCGAAGCCTGACTGGTTTCGTTGCATCCGGTAATCCGCGAGGATCATCAGCGGATCGCTGTTAGGCACGGCATCGGCGAACGTTTTCTGGTCGGGGAACAGTTTGGCGCTCTGCACGTCATTAAACAGCGGCCCCAGCAGAATATCCGGGGGCTGCGGAGGACTGGCCGGCTGCTCCTCAGCATGCGCCGAGAGCGACGCGAATGTCAGCAGGGTGCCTGCAACGGTCAGTTTTATGGCGAAAGAGAGCGTACCGGAATGGCGAAGCGCAGGTGTTATCATCAATATTCTCCTTAACGGCGTGCCGCAGTCAGCGGCATGAACCATGACAAAACCTTAGTCCAGGATTGCCATGTGCGCGTGATCGAACCGCTATTTTGGGAACTGGTAAACATTTCCCGTTATCGCCGGTTGAAGCGTGGGAATGCGACAGCGCGCCCTCAGAAGAGGACGCGCGATGGGAGAGCGATCAGTCAGAAAAGAGAATGCGCTGTGCCGCGAGATCCAGCGTAATCGACTCGCCGGTGCTCAGGGCATATACCGCTTCCCCTTGCTGACAAAGCCAGCCGATCCCCATTTCACGGGCGATGATTGCCGAATGTGATTCATTGCTGCCTGCGCTCAGGCAGATCCCTTTAACCGTCTGTGGGTCGAACTGCAACACGGTGGACGGGAAGATATTTTCCGCCGCCACGATAGTCGGGCGCGTGAATACCGGCAAGCGCGCGTTTATTCCGCTCAGGTGCCTCAGCGTCCGATGGAGAATATCGTCGATATCGATATAGCGGGCCTGCAAATAGGCGTCGTCGAGCTGTCGGTACTGATCGCGGAGATCGTCCAGCACGCTGCGCCACGCCGTTTCCGCCCGACACGGTTTATCACGCATCACTTCACATGCCATCTCGTACAGCTCGGGGTCATCCAGCAGCGTGTGATGCCCGGAAAAAATCGCCGCCAGGTCGGCGGAGTATTTCTCTTCCGCCAGCGTGGTCAGCGCGTTGAGATCGTCCAGCGTCTGACGAATCGCCGTTTGCAGGCGCTGCTGCTCTTCCGGCAAATTGACGGTCGTCGGATTCGCGACGTCCGGTGCAGCGGGGGAATAGCAGAACACCACGCCGGAGACCTGCGCGGGGAGCTGACGCGCCGTGCTGCTGGCTGGCGTCTCCTCCACGGACTCGCCAAAGTTTTCCGCCGCCAGCTGTTTGAACGCCGCCAGCGCCTCGTCGGCCTGTTCTCCTTTGGCGATCAGGCGCAGAGTATCGTTGCAGCGCACCTGTAATAACGCTATCTGATTCAGGCTGTCCGGCGTCACGCATTTGCCATTTTTCTCCAGCAGCATGTCGGCCCGAAACCCCGACAACGTGGAGACCAGCCGCGATGCCGGACGAACATGCAGCCCGTTTGGATTTTTCACCACAACAGAAATGGAGTGGGCGTCGTTATCCTGAAATGCTGGTTTTGTGGCGACGCCCCCGGCTTGCGCGGGTGACGGTAAACCCAGTTGTTCACGCTTGGCATCCAGCGCGCTCATGGCGTCATTGATGACTTTATCAATACCGGCGCCCATTGCCGCGCTGACCGTCGCCGCCAGCGTGCCTTCTACCAGCGGCGCCGCGCATAAGCGGACTTTCGCCGCAATCGCCGGGTCGAGCAAATCCAGGGCGGTTTCGGCGCTCAATAATGCGCTGCCCATATCCATCATGACCAGGATATGGTCCGCATCAGCCACGGATTCTATGGCTTCCATCACCTTGAGCGGATCGGTGCCAATCGGATTTTGTGGGTCGTCGATACCGGCTGCAATCGCGAGTTTACAACCATCGCCGATTAACATCTGCCGGGCTAACTGCCCGACGCCTTCACCCAACAGGGCGCTGTGCGAAACAATGACCAGGTTTACCATCGCGTTATCCTTACTCTTTTGCCGCTGCCGCCAGCATTTGCATCATGAACATCACGGAGGTTGCGCCCGGGTCCTGATGGCCGATGCTGCGCTCGCCAAGATAGCTGGCGCGCCCTTTGCGGGCCTGCATGGTGATGGTGCTCTGCGCCGCCGCTTCGGCCTGGGCGCTGGCGGCATCCAGCGCCGCCTGCACCGACAGGTGCTGTTCGCATGACTGGCGCAGCGACTCCACAACCGGCCCCCAGACGTCACACATGGTTTTATCGCCAGGCTCCGCTTTACCTCGGCTGGTCACGCCTTCCGCGCCTTCCCGCATCATCTGGTACAGCTCGTCGAGCGTCAGGCTCTGGTGCGCCTGTGTCACCTGGGCGGCGCGAATGAAGAACGTGCCGAACAGCGGGCCGCTGGCGCCGCCGACGCTGGAGAGCAGCACCATCCCTGTGTTCTTCAGAATGAAGCCGATGTCTTTATCCGCAATCGCGGGTAATTTTTCGACGACTTTACTGAAGCCGCGATGCATATTCAGCCCGTGGTCGGCGTCGCCAATCTCTCTGTCCAGACCCGTCAGATAATCACTCTCTTTGGTGAAAATCTCACCGCAGCGATAGAGCCAGTTAACAATGTGTGTTCTGTTGAGTGACATACATAATCTCCTTATTTGCCCCAGTTGAGCGCAGGCGTGTGAACCGGCGCATCCCAGAGCGCGAGCGTTTCATCGTCCACTTTTAGCAGGGTGATGGAAAAGCCGGTCATATCCAGAGAGGTGCAGTAAGAGCCGATCAGGTTGCGTTCAATGGTAATGCCGGTTTCCTGACAGCGGCTTTCAAGCCGGTTATAGACGCCGAACAGTTCAGACAGCGGCGTGGCGCCGAGGTTGTTGACCAGCGCAATGACGCGATCGCCACGCTGCAACGGCTGTTTGCTCTGCTTATCTTCCTGCCAGCTTCCCTGATGATGATCCCAGTGACGCAGCGTGCGGCTGTATGCGCCGTTTTCCAGCAGCGTGTCAAACATTTCATCGACAGTTTGATCGAGAGAAGAGAAGGGGCGACGGTCAATGCCGGGTTCGCCGTGAATTCCCACGCCAAACTCCATTTCGTTATCCTGCAATGTGAAGGACGGTTTGCCCGCCGCAGGCACGGTACAGGCATTGAGCGCGATGCCGATTGAATGCCCCTGATTATTCAGCTTACGGCCAAGCTCCGCGCAGGCTTCCAGCGTGTCACCGCGTTCTGCGGCCGCGCCCACCAGTTTTTCAATTAATACCGTATTGGCGACGCCGCGACGACCGGCGGTATAAAGGCTGTCTTTGACCGCTACATCATCATCTACCACAACGGTGGTGACTTTTACGCCGCTGTCGTGCAGCAGCTCCGTGGCGGTTTCAAAATTCAGGATGTCGCCGGTGTAATTCTTAATGATCAGTAAGACGCCTTCGCCGCCGTCAATGTGCATGGCGCACTCAAACATTTTGTCTGGCGTCGGTGAGGTGAAAATTTCGCCCGGGCAGGCGCCGGAGAGCATGCCTGGCCCAATATAGCCGCAGTGCATGGGTTCATGCCCGCTGCCGCCGCCGGAAAGCAGCGCCACTTTTCCTGCCACTGGCGCATCTGACCGGGTAACGTAAACCGGGTCCTGATGCAGCGTCAGCGTCGGGTACGCTTTTGCCAGACCAGCGAGTTGTTCGTTCAGTACCTCTTCTACACGGTTAATCAGCTTTTTCATTATTTTGCTCCGCATCTTCTGCTGTAGGGGTATCGGTTGTGTACCATGACACGGCTACCACTCACTGCCGATAACCTTATTGTGCAACAGTGAGCGGAAAAGAAAATTCGGCCATAACATGTTTCATCAACGGAACATTTATGCTTAATCATGTTTCATTATGGAACGCAAAGGCGAGGTAATCGTCAGAATTGCGATCCCGACCAACGAATGCCGCCGCTTTAAGCGTAAAAAACGGGGGGTTAGAAACGAGAAGGGAGGTGATTAATTGCGATTAATTTGCCCTGTTCCAGTTCGATATAGCCGCCTTTTTTCAGCGCTGACAGCATTTTCATCACGCTGCTGCGCGAAAGGCGGGTACGTTCAAGAATATACTGGTAGGCCGCCATCTGAGAGCGGATGCTTTCCGGCTCCTGGCTTAGCGCCTGCAACTGGTAGCACAGCAGATCGTAAGCGGTCGGCGCTGTCGCCATTTCATTCTGGATAAACAATTTATTGGTGACGATGATCATATGCTTTGCCATGATCTCCCACAGGTGCTTGCGCTCAATGGTTTCCATCACATCATCGAGGGGAATTGTCGCCGCTTCGCACTCTTCGAGCGCGCGAATCAGCAGTTTATCCGACAGGGCGCTGGTGAACCCCAGGGATACCGGGGCAGAAGCTATCCCCAGCAACAGACTATTTTCGATGTTCTCAATGCTTACGACGCCCGTGCGGAAAAACAGGCACTGGTGCTCGCCCCCCTGGACGAAGACAAAGCGACTTCCGCGAGGATACCGTTTGAAATCCTGTTCTGACGTGAGTGCGTTGAGCAGCGCAATTGCATAGGGCGAAGGCTGCTTCAGTTGATTAAAGGAAGAATCCAGGGGCATGGTAGGTGTTATCCGGTCACTGTCATTGTCATTCTATTTTAGTGGCTCTGCGTTAATGCGTGTTGAGCATAGCTAGTATTTCAGGGGAATATTCTGCTGAATTTGCTTCAGAACACCACGATCGGTCACGATGTAGCCGCCTTTTTTTAAATCGGCCAGTATCTTCATCACGCTGCTGCGCGACAGAAATGTTCTTGACTGAATATAATTTGCGGCAGTTATATTTTGCCTGAATTCATTAGACTCGCGCATTAATTCATACAACTGAGCGCGAATAATATCATAGGATGTCGGCGCTGAAATGCGCGTACAGTGGTCGTACACCCGACCGGCGGTGTAGATAAGCACCTTCGCCAGACTTTCCCAAAGATTCTCATTTGCTATAACGTCGTTAACTTTCTCCAGTGGAATAAAGGCGATCTCAGAGCACTCCTCACTGCGCATCAGCAAATATTCAGCATCAACCAGTTGATTGCTGAGGCCAAAAATAAAGGGGGCGACTTCTGAGTTAAGCATGAAGCCGTCCCGTGCTCTGAAAACCCCAATGGTTCCCTTCAGCAATAAATAACATTGATGTGGTCTATTATTTTCGTTGTTAATAATTTGTCTGCATTTTGTTTCTCGTGTGTTTGCGTGTGGCTTCAGGTGCGCAATCAGTTTTTCTACATGTTCAATTGGCTTCAGAGGCAGAGCCTTATACATACTTGATTCAATAGCTATTTTGGTTTCAGGCATGATCTGTCCTCCCATATAATAGTCTCTGTAATAGCGTAACGTCTTGCTTGAGCTAATAATTATGGTGACAGACTAAAAATAAGTGAATCCAGAACAAGGTGTAAAATTACACCAAAAAATCACTTGAGCAAATATGTGCATTTATATGAAAATTTAAATTAAGGAGAACTTAATTGACATCGCGCCTTGATTCAGGATTCAAACCGCTAACGTGATGCGGCCCGGAATGATGAAGGGGAAATCGCATGTTATTTATCTCCTTGTCTTTACGATGATAGCCAAAAATAAGCGTTTCCCGGCAGCCCATTTCCAGAGCAGAAAATGTATGGACATTATGTCGTAACGCGATAAATAAACAGGTGTTAAGGATAGCGATGATGAAAAAAAATATGATAGCAATGGCGCTTTCCGCTGCGGCCATTTTGTCAATATCACATGCGATAGCGTATGACGGCACGGTCAAATTTGTGGGACAGGTTCTTGATACCGCCTGTACCGTAGATATTGGCGCCAATA
Source organism: Citrobacter sp. TBCP-5362 (assembly GCF_005406305.1). Lineage (NCBI taxonomy): Bacteria > Pseudomonadati > Pseudomonadota > Gammaproteobacteria > Enterobacterales > Enterobacteriaceae > Citrobacter > Citrobacter sp. TBCP-5362. The sequence goes on from NZ_CP040234.1 coordinate 2,002,911, forward strand.
ATACGATGACCGTTGATATGGGAAGTGTCTATAAAACAGCGTTTACCAACGCAGGGGATGAAGCGTCAACGACTAAATTTACCTTGCGTCTGATTAACTGCCCCTCTTCCGTCACGTCTGCGCGGGTGAAATTTGATGGCGTTAATCATTCGGGTAATACCGATCTGTTAGCGCTGTCCGCCGATCCTGGTTCGGCAAGCGGGGTGGCCATTCGACTGATGACGGCAGACAGAGCGCCTTTAGGCCTTAATCAGATCAATGGCTATTCCTATTCACTGTTAGATATGGTTGACAACCAACTGGATTTCTACGCCGCCTATGTCGCCACCAGCGTGCCTGTTGTGCCGGGCGTCGTGAACGCCGTAGCGAACTTCACCGTTAACTATAACTGACGAGTATATGTTGTTTGGGGGGCCGATAACCGGCCCTCTCAGAGGTTTACCATGAGAGTATTACGTGTTTGCGCCACCGCGTTGGCGCTGTTTGTTACCGGCGTTTCCAGTGTGAATGCTGGCGTTTCCATTGGCGGAACACGGGTTATTTACGATGGCGGTAAAAAAGAAGCGTCATTAAGCGTCAGTAATCCCGATAATATTCCGTATTTAATTCAGTCGTGGATCGAAACGCAAAATGACGGTAAGGCCAAAGCCCCTTTTATTATTACACCGCCGCTTTACCGGCTTGATAACGGGCAGCAAAACGTAATGCGTATTATTCGGGCGGGAAATCTGCCTGAGGATAAAGAGTCCCTGTTTTGGCTGAATATTAAATCGATACCGTCGGCCCAACGTAAGGATAATACGTTACAGATTGCGGTTAAAACACGAATAAAACTGATTTATCGGCCTGCTTTGCTGAGCAAGTCAACGCCTGAAGCGCAACTCGGAAAGTTAAGCTGGAGCCGGAGCGGGGCGTTTATTCAGGTAAATAACCCCACGCCTTATTACGTTAATTTCAATGAAATTACCGTATCCGGTAAGAAAGTTGACAATGTAACGTTTGTGGCGCCGGGGAGTACCGCCCGTTTTGCACTGCCTTCGGGCGGAAATGGCGGAAGCGTGAAATTCAGGATTATTAATGATTACGGTGGAATCAGCGAGGAGTACAGCGGTTCTGTTTAAGTAGCGACGGGTCGGAATTACGTTAATGATGATAGCCAAATATATAATTAATCCGTATCCGGCCAGGCTTGTATTGCTTATCTCCCTGGGAATATTCAGCGTGCTGAATGAGGTTCTGGGTCGGGATTACTTTAATCCGGCGCTACTGGAGCATATATCATCCGGTAGCGAGAATATCGAACTTTCTGGTTTTGAAATGGGGGGGCAGGCGCAGGGCACTTACCATGTCGATATTATCCTCAACGGGCAGTTTCTGGACACGCAGGATATCGCATTCAATAAAACACCAACGCCTTCAGGTGAGGATGCGCTTGAGCCCTGCCTGTCGGGGGAAATGTTGCAACGCTATGGCGTTAACATCGCGCAATATCCGGGTGTGCAGGGCAAAGGGGATTGCGCCGATTTGTCCGCTATTCCACAGGCTTCAAGTGAGTTCCAGTTTTCGACGCAAAAGCTGTTGTTAAGTATTCCGCAGGCGGCGTTATCTGCCAGAGCGCGGGGGGATGTCGCGCCGGAACTCTGGGATGAGGGCATTACCGCCGCGATGCTTAACTACAGTCTGAGCGGTGATAACAGTAATAGTCAGTACGCTAATTTGCGCCCCGGAATAAATATCGGCCCGTGGCGTTTGCGCAATTACACCACCTGGCGGCGCAGCGGTCAGGGCGATGAGGACTGGGATTCGATTTATACCTATGTCCAGCGCAATATCGTCCCGCTGAAAGCGCAACTGGTGCTGGGAGACAGCGCCTCTCCTGCGGATGTTTTTGACAGTATACCGTTTCGTGGCGGCCAGCTTGCGTCGGATGACGACATGCTGCCCGATTCGCTGAAGGGGTATGCGCCCGTGGTGCGCGGTATTGCCCGCACCAATGCGCAGATCGTCATCCGGCAAAATGGCTACCAAATCTACCAAAGTTACGTGGCCCCTGGCGCGTTTGACATTACCGACATGTTCCCCACGGGAGGCGCCGGCGATCTGGAGGTCACGGTTAAAGAGGCGGATGGCAGTGAGCAGCACTTCACCGTCCCGTTCGCATCATTACCGGTGTTACAGCGTGAAGGCCGGTTCAAATATGCGTTAACCGGCGGGCGCTATCGCTCCAGCGACAGTCGTGTGGAACAAACCGATTTCGGCCAGGGAACCGCGATTTATGGTTTGCCGGGCGGTTTCACGCTTTATGGCGGCGTCCAGACTTCCCGTAACTATCGGGCGATAGCATCTGGCGTCGGTAAAAATCTGGGAACGATTGGCGCGCTTTCTGCCGACGTAATCCAGTCATGGGCGCAACCCGCTGATGGCAGCAAGACTCAGGGGCAATCCTGGCGTGTGCGCTATAGCAAAAATAGCGTCGCGACAGGAACAAACTTTTCGATTGCGGGTTACCGATATTCAACGCGCGGTTACTACGGTATGCAGGACACTTTCGATACGTATGGCGGTAGTTCCGGGCAGATAACGAAACGACGTAACCGTATGGAAGCCAACGTCAACCAGTCCCTGGGCGCAGGCGGCGGATCGTTGGCGTTAAGCGCGGTACAGGAGGACTACTGGCATACCGGAAAACCGATGCAGTCGTGGAGCGTGGGGTATCACAATGCCTGGAACGGCGTGAGCTATAGCGTCGCCTGGACGCTGAGTAAAAACGGCAGCGGCGATCGTTATGATAAAGACCAACAGCTGGCGCTGAATGTCAGCATTCCGTTGGATCGCTTTATGAGCAATACCTGGGCCAGTTATGGCATGAATGCCAGCAGCGGGAAGGGCGCGACTCATAGCACAGGGCTGAGTGGAACGGCGCTGGCTGGTAACGCGCTGAACTGGAATATTCAGCAAGGTTACGGCACGGATGACGTAGGGTATACCGGTAGTCTGAGCGCGGATTATAAGGGTACTTACGCCGATGTTAGCGGGGGGTATCGTTACGATCGCCACTCGCAGCGCGTGAATTACGCTCTCGCGGGGGGCGTGCTGGCATATGCCGATGGCGTAACGTTCTCTCAGCCTTTGGGGGAAACCAACGTGCTGATTGGCGCGCCTGGCGCATCGGGGGTCGGGATTAAAAACCAGAGCGGCGTACGAACTGATTTTCGTGGCTACACCGTTTCCGCCAATGTTTCACCGTATCGCAAAAATGATATCGGCCTGGATACGGCATCCGTTGCGGACGATGTTGAACTGGCGCTTACCAACAAAACCGTTGTGCCAACCCGTGGCGCGGTCGTGAGGGCGGACTATGTCGCTAATGTTGGGCAGCGCGTGCTGTTGACGTTGACCAGACACCACGGTTCGATGGTGCCATTTGGGGCGATGGTGACGTTAAAAGGCGCGCAAGAACAACAATTTATTGTTGGTGACGAGGGGCAGGTCTATTTAAGCGGCATGCCGCCGGAAGGGACGCTGAATGTGGTCTGGGGACGTGACGGCGAGCAGCGCTGCACGGCAAATTATTCATTAACCGCAGCCGAGACCTACAGCGGCGTTAGCGTGACCGGCTCTCTTTGCCGCTAAGTGGGCTGACCTCTCGTGAGAATCTGACAATGAAACGAACTTATCTCTTATTCAGTTTACTGATGCTTTTTTCAGGGTTCAGCGTTGCCGATGACTGTACCGTGAATACGACATTATTTAATACCGTCTCAATGGGGAATATTGTCGTGCAGCGAGATGCGCCGGTAGGGGCAGAAATCGCCCGCGCCAGGGTCTCCGGGTATGCCAAACTGTTGGTCACGGCGCCTGGCGGTGCCGTCTATTGCAACGGTGCTTATGCGATCAATTACCTGTCAGCGACGCCTTCGCCGATAAATCATGTTTACAACACCAATCTGAAGGGGGTGGGAATCAGGCTATCCATTCCCGCAGGGGATTTTGTGCTGCCGTCAAATGGCGCCAGCTATATCTATAACCTCGGTAACTATGACGTGATGCTGATTAAAACAGCAACGATCCAATCGGGATATTTGACGCCGGGAGTGGTTGCACAGGGATGGTTTGGTACGCCGGATCATTCTTTTATGCAGATTTCAATGGGCGCCGATACCCAGGTGACGGCGCTCGCATGTTCGTTTTCCAGCCAGATTCTTAATTTTCAGCTCGGTGATATTAATGCCGCCGAGTTCACCGGCCAGCCCGGAGCCGTGCTGTCGCACAGCGATACGCAAAATCTGGGGCTGAACTGCGATCCGGGGGCGAATATCAATGTTGAACTGGCGGGAACGCAAAACCCTGACGCGCCGGCTGACGCCAGCGTTCTGGCGCTGACCGGGCAGGGTGGCCCCGAAACGGCAGGCGGCGTGGGAGTCCAGATAGTTTATAACGATGTGCCGCTGCAACTGAATAACCGCATCGTATTGAAAAAATCCGCAGGCGGGCAGGAGACATTTCCGCTGGTGGCGCGTTATTACCAGACCAAAAGCCAGGTGAAGCCGGGCAGCGCGAATGCCACCGCCACGTTGAATATTACCTACCAATAACCCAAGGAAAAAGTATGCCTGGAAGAAAACGCTGGCTGCTGGCCCTGATGCTTACTGGTCAGGTATGGGGTCAGGGCGATCCGATCGCATTAAACATCAAAGGGAATGTGAAAGCCGCGCCGTGTCAGGTGAGCAGCGACAGCATCACTAAAACCGTTGATTTAACGGCAGGGAGTCCGGTAACGGCCTCATCAATGTATACCGCAGGGTCAACGACGCCGTGGGTAAGTTTTGATTTCAGCATTGAACATTGCCCGGAAGGCACAACCGGCGTGATGATTCAGTTTAACGGCAACGCTGATGACATGCATCGCGATGATATGTATCGCAATCTGGGAACCGCTACCCCTGTCGCGATACAGTTGCAGGCGGCGGACGGCCGACCGCTGGGCGACGGTCAGGTTCTGACCAGTGAAATTGTCGCACAGCGTTACACCTGGAATTTACGCGCCCGGCTCTACAGTGAACAGGGGCAGGTCTCACCGGGAACCATTGATTCGGTTGTGACGGTTTCATTGAGCTATCAGTAATTATTACCCGGAGCCGCGTATACATGAATATTGTCATCAGATGTCAGGATCGTTTTTATCAATACGGATTGCGCGCGTTACTGTGCGAAATATTTCCACCGAACCTGAATCAGACCACGCTCACCTTTAACGACTATGACCACGCAAACGCCGCCTGTGCCGATATCTTAATTCTGATGCTGCACCCCGGTGAACAGTATATTTGTCATGCTGAAATGCGATTTCGTGCGCCACGCCTGATGATTGGCCTGGTGGATAAAAAACATATTCCTGCGCGAGGAGAAATTCCCTCCTGTATAGAAAACATCGTGTTTATTCCGCTCAATGCAAGCGTCAGTAAGATCAGTAAAGTGATTAAGCAGCATTGGTTTTCTTTACAGCAGGCAAAAACGCCCCATGCCGTACACCACTGCGGGTATTGCCCGCATAAGACGCTTACCGGGCAACAAAACCAGCTCGCTGCCTTTCTTTATGCGGGGATGACGTCAAAGCAGATTGCTTACAAAATGGCGATCGGTCAGAAAACGGTGCTGGCGCATCGAAACGCGTTAATGACGAAATTCCGCTTAAGAACCGATCGTGAATTATTACTGTTTTTAAATGCCGTAAAGGAAAAAAACCGGCACAGAAACGGCATGTGCGAATCCTGCAATGATGACGATGGATGGCTTGTGTAAGCAATCCACGCAAAGGCGCGGATTGCGGGTATTACGAATGCTGTGGGTTGTGGGCGGCGTAGATGTCGCGCGCGTCCGTAAAGCAGCGCAGCGCGAGCGAGGAAACCGGCGCTTGCTTACGCATGATCAGGCCGACAGGGGCTTCAATGTTGGAATTGACGACCGGCGTAATATGGAAATTACTGTTTAAATTCTCCAGCCCATTATTGAGCGGCATAATGGCGCAACATATGCCACGCTGCACGGCCTGAATAATCTGGAATGTCGAATCGCTTTCGAAAATATGCTTAGGCGAGATTCCGGCTGATTTAAAACTCATATCCATGTGCTCTCTGTAATGCATACCTTTGGTCAGAAAACCCAGCGGGAAATTAATGAGATCGTTCCAGGAGAGGCTCTCATTTTCTATTTTAAAATGGCGCGTGTCGTGCAGCAGACCCATCCGGGTTTTCGCTAACGGGATAACATCAAACGGACTAACATCAATGTTATTCAGATAACATATTCCCAGCTCCAGCTGGTTGCTGTTTACGCCTTCGGCAATTTGCTCCGAGGTCATGGAATAGAGACTAAATTGCAGTTCCGGGTATTTGGGGGTTAATTCGCGAATAAACAGCATAGGATCGACGCTGGCGAGCGGCACCATACCCAGACGGAGCACGCCGACAACCTGTCCTTTGCAGAGCGCGGCCTCGGCCTGTAAGCCATCGTGCGCGGCCAGCAGGGATTTTGCCCATGCCAGAATACGTTCGCCTTCCGGGGTAAAGCCTTCAAAGCGTTGCCCGCGAACGATAAGCACCAGACCAAGTTCCTCCTCCAGATTGCGAATGCGCATGGAGAGGGTGGGTTGCGTGATATTACACTGCGATGCGGCCTTACCAAAGTGACGGGTCTGATCCAGCGCGATTAAATATTTGAGTTGTTTTATGTCCATCATTCATCTCTTCGGCAGACGGTCTGTTGGGGGCAAAGAAGAGGCTCCGGCAGCCGTTTGCGCTACGACATGGGTTCACATTATTGCATGAATGTATAAATTTTGTAACCGAATTGCGGCGTAACAATACCGTTTCTGCGCGTCAGTGGCTGAAAAATAAATCCCCTTATTCAGCAGAACGCCATGAATAAGGGGCGAATTTTACAGCGCGCGAATTTCTTTTGAACGCAAGGTGATATTTACCGGTACGGATTTATAAGAAGGCGTACCGCTCTCTTTATCAATATAATTGAGCGGAACCAGAACATTGGCCTCAGGATAATAGGCGCCGACAGAACCTGCCGCAATGCTGTAGGCCACGACGGTGATATCTTCCAGGCAGAGATCGCTGTCAGGCAGGGCCGTTCGGATATCGACGCGATCGCCATGTTCAAGCCCTAACTGCTCCATATCGCCTTCGTTCATAAAGATAATGTCACGACGGCCAAATACGCCGCGATAACGATCGTCCATCGCGTAAATGGTGGTGTTGTACTGATCGTGACTTCGCAGGGTAATCAGACGCAGCGTATTTTCACCTTCGCCGGTCACGTTCTCGTTAACGCCGTGGAATACGGAGAACATGGCTTTGCCCGTCGATGTCGGCCAGACGCGTTCGGTTGGCGGCAGCGGCATACGGAAACCGCCAGGCACCCGGATACGATCGTTGTAATTGTCGAAACCGGTAATGGTTTGTTCAATCAGTTCGCGGATGAGATCGTAATCAGCAACCAGCTCCATCCAGCCGATTTTGCTGTTTGTCAGCGTGGCTTTCGCCATTCCGGCAATAATGGCAGGTTCCGAACGCAATAACGGCGACGCTGGTTTCAGTTTGCCGGAGGAGGCATGCACCATCGACATAGAATCTTCTACCGTGATGGATTGTCTGCCGGTGCGCTGAATATCCAGTTCGGTGCGTCCGAGGCAGGGGAAGATGAACGTCTCTTTCCCGACCAGCAGATGCGTTCGGTTCAGTTTGGTGCCGATGTGGACGCTCAAGTCCAGCCCGTTCATAGCCGGGAACCCCTGTTCGTGATCGGGCATTGCCACGGCAAAGTTACCGCCCAGGCAGATCAGCGCCCTGGCGCGCCCGTCGATCATGGCCTGCGTCGCCTGTACGGCGTCGTGTCCGTGTTTCGACGGGGGAACAAACCCGAAAACGTCGCTCAACCGTTCGAGGAATTCTGGCGCCGGTTTCTCGGTAATGCCGACGGTGCGGTTCCCCTGAACGTTGGAGTGTCCGCGAAGCGGGCAAATACCTGCGCCGGGTTTGCCAATATTGCCGCGCATTAACAGCAGGTCGGCAATCAGACGCACGTTCGCCGTCCCTTTGTTATGCTGGGTAATGCCCATGCCATAGGTGATGATGGTGGCGTTGGATCTGGCGTAGGCTTCCGCGACTTTTTCCAGTTGCTCACGGTTTAAACCTGATTCGCGCTCAATGGATTCCCAGGAGGTTGCGGCAATATCTGCGGCAAAATCGTCAAAGCCCAGCGTATGGGCGGCGATAAACTCGCGATCCAGAACATCGCCACTCTCGGCTTCCAGCTGCAACACATGTTTGGCAATGCCTTTCAGCGCGGCGGCATCGCCGCCAGCCCTGACCTGGAAATAGGTTGAGGCGATGTCGGTTGAGCTGTAGGTCGCCATTTCGATGATGCTCTGCGGGTCGGCAAAGCGTTCCAGCGCTCTTTCTCGCAGCGGGTTAAAGACGATAATCGGCACGTCGCGGCGCGCAAGCTCGTGAAGCGTCCCCATCATACGGGGATGGTTTGTCCCTGGGTTATGGCCGATGGCGATCACCAGTTCCGTCTTTTCAAAATCATCCAGCGATACGGTTCCTTTACCGATGCCAATTGAGCGCGGCAGGCCTACGCTGGTGGCTTCGTGGCACATATTGGAACAGTCGGGAAAATTGTTGCTGCCGTATTCGCGCGCAAAAAGCTGGAACAGATATGCCGCTTCGTTGGAGGCGCGACCGGACGTGTAAAATTCCACCTGTTCAGGGGAGAGACCGCGAAGCACTTCGCCGATGCGGGCAAAGGCCTGTTCCCATTCGACAGGGCGAAATGTGTCGCTTTCTTTGTGATAGGCCAGAGGATGAGTCAGGCGACCATACCCTTCAAGTTCGAAATCTGTTTTCTCCAGCAGCGCGCTGACGGTATTTTTGGCCAGAAACGCCGGTGTGACGCGCTTGCTTGTCGCTTCCCACGTTACGGCCTTCGCACCGTTTTCGCAAAACTGAAACGTTGATTTATGTTCTTTATCCGGCCATGCGCATCCTGGGCAGTCAAAGCCGTCTGGCTGATTTGTGCGTAACAGGGTAACGGGTGCTTCAAGCGCGTCCATTTGTGTACGAACGGCAATGGCCGTTGCTTTTAACGCGCCCCAGCCGCCAGCAGGACCGTCATAGTGTCTGACTCCGGGAACTGAACGTCTTTTCTTATTCATATGAACTCCTGACTATTCTGGTCACATTGGCATCCTGAAATAGCTACATAACAGGTAGGGTTATTCCAGTGTATTTAACAATTACGTTTAGCGGCTGCGCGTTATATAAATAAAAGCCAGCCGGACAAATATCCATTTGAAAAGCCATTAACCTTATTTAAAAAATGGGTAATGGTGATGGTTAATAAATACAAACAGTTGTCTCTACACGGGAGATAACAGCAACATCTTTTATTATTCGTTATATAAAATTTTATATAACAGATGGTAGAACCCAGTTAATTCGCGGGGTTTGCCCGGATTATGCGGCGTCTGTGCTGTCGATTTAAAGAAATTATAACAGGATTTTATCATTATCATAATAAATGTTATCTATCACTTATTAAATTTAACCTATTTGAACTTTTTGAATAATTGTTTGAGAATAATTAAATACGCCGAAAATTATTAGATTCACCTGCTCTGAAATATTCAGAAAATCGCTATTAATCAAAGAAAAAGGCTGGAAATGAAAGCGTTGTACAAAATAAATCAGTCAATGTCGACTCCGTGGGGGGAATTATGTTTGGAATAGATGCTTTTCACCTTGCGAGGATACAATTTGCCTTTACCGTATCTTTTCACATTCTTTTTCCCGCAATAACAATTGGCCTGGCAAGTTTTCTCGCCGTCCTTGAAGGGCTATGGCTCAAAACCAAAAATGAAACGTATCGCGACCTTTATCACTTTTGGTCAAAGATCTTTGCCGTCAATTTTGGGATGGGGGTGGTCTCAGGCCTAGTCATGGCTTACCAGTTCGGGACTAACTGGAGCGGCTTTTCACAATTTGCCGGAAGTATCACCGGTCCGTTGCTGACGTATGAAGTTCTGACGGCATTCTTCCTTGAAGCGGGCTTTCTGGGCGTGATGCTGTTCGGCTGGAAGCGCGTCGGGCCGGGGCTGCATTTCTTCGCGACCTGTATGGTTGCGCTGGGAACCTTGTTTTCAACGTTCTGGATCCTCTCTTCCAATAGCTGGATGCAAACGCCGCAGGGTTACGCGATTGAGAATGGCGTTGTCGTGCCGGTGGACTGGATGGCCATCGTCTTTAACCCGTCGTTCCCGTACCGTTTATTGCATATGTCCACGGCGGCGTTTCTGGCGAGCGCGTTCTTCGTCGGCGCCTCGGCGGCCTGGCATTTGCTGAAAGGAAACGACACGCCCGCGATCAGAAAGATGTTTTCGATGGCGTTGTGGATGGCGCTGTTTGTCGCACCGGTTCAGGCGGTGATTGGCGATGCGCACGGTCTCAATACGCTGGAACATCAGCCGGCGAAAATTGCGGCGATTGAAGGGCACTGGGAAAACCCGCCAGGCGAAGCCACGCCGTTGGTTCTGTTTGGCGTACCGGATATGGATGCGGAAAAAACGAAGTACAGCCTTGAAATCCCTTATCTGGGAAGCCTGATTCTGACGCACAGCCTCGACAAACAAGTGCCCGCGCTGAAGTCGTTCCCGAAAGAGGATCGCCCGAACTCAACCATCATTTTCTGGTCGTTCAGGATAATGGCGGGGCTGGGGATGCTGATGATCCTGACCGGGGTGGCGAGCGCGTGGCTGCGCTGGCGTGGCCGGTTGTATCAGTGTCGTCCTTTCCTGTGGTTCGTATTCTGCATGGGGCCATCGGGGTTAATCGCTATTCTGGCGGGCTGGTTTACCACCGAGATTGGCCGCCAGCCGTGGGTAGTCTACGGTTTGCAGCGCACGCGTGATGCTGTTTCCGCACACGGCGACATGCACATGTCCGTCAGCCTGCTGGCGTTCATCCTCGTCTATTCGTCCGTCTTTGGGGTGGGCTACCTCTACCTGGTGCGGCTGATCAAAAAGGGGCCAGTGCGCGAACATGCGCATGATATCGCTCAGGGGGGTACGCCAGCGCGTCCGTTATCGGCGGTGAGCGAACCCATGAACACACGCAGGGGAGAATAAAATGGGCATCGACCTGTCAATAATCTGGTTCGTCATCATTGTCTTCGCAACGTTGATGTACATCGTGATGGACGGCTTTGATCTGGGGATCGGCATTCTTTTTCCGTTCAATAAGAACGAGAAAGAGCGCGACATGATGATGAATACCGTGGCCCCCGTCTGGGATGGCAATGAAACCTGGATGGTGCTGGGCGGCGCGGCGTTATATGGCGCGTTTCCGTTGGCTTATGCGGTGATTGTCGATGCGCTCAGCGTGCCGTTAACCGCCATGCTGCTGGGGCTGATTTTCCGGGGCGTGGCGTTTGAATTTCGCTTTAAAGCGACGCCGGAACACCGTCCGCTTTGGGATAAAGCCTTTATCGGCGGTTCTGTGCTGGCAACCTTCAGCCAGGGCGTCGCCGTGGGAACGCTGGTTAACGGCTTGCAGGTAACCGGACGGGCGTTCAGCGGCTCGACGATGGACTGGCTGGCGCCTTTCCCGCTGTTCTGCGGCGTGGGGCTGGTGGTGGCCTATGCGTTACTGGGCTGCACCTGGCTTATCATGAAAACGGAAGGCCCGCTGCACCGAAGCATGTCGGAGAAGGCGATTATCCTGACGCTGCTGCTGCTGGCGATCATCGTCATTATCAGCCTGTGGACGCCGTTGACGCATCCGGCGATTGCTCAACGCTGGTTCAGCCTGCCAGAGATCATCTGGTTTGCGCCTGTCCCGCTGTTAGTGCTGGTTTGCTGCTGGGGAATTGTGCGTTCCGCCTATAACCGCAAAGCGAGCTATGGGCCGTTTATGCTGACCCTTGGACTGATTTTCCTGGGATTCAGCGGGCTGGGCATCAGCATCTGGCCCAATATCATTCCGCCGTCGATCTCTATCTGGCAGGCCGCGTCACCGCCGCAAAGCCAGGGCTTTATGCTGGTGGGGGGGCTACTGATTATCCCGGTAATTCTGATGTACACCTGCTGGAGTTACTACGTCTTTCGCGGAAAAATTAATCCTGATGAGGGGTATCATTAATGGCTTCACTATCAGACACAGAGCACGCTAAACCTGCGGATACCGCCCCACGCGCCTGGTGGAAAAGGGTGGGCTGGATGGTCATCATCTGGGCGGCAAGCGTTATGGCGCTGGCCGTCGTCGCATCCGGGTTTAAGCTGCTGATGCTGGCGGCGGGGATGAAAACCCACTAACAACACGTCTTACTTCCTGTCTCAGGCCACATCAGCGTGATGTGGCCTGCCTGTTCGTTGTCTCCCGAGGTTATCTATGCAACCGCTTATGGACTCATGGCAGCGTAAATTCACCTATTTACGTCTGTCCGTTACCGATGTGTGCAATTTTCGTTGTACCTACTGTCTGCCGGACGGGTACAAACCCGGTGGCGTGAGCAACAAGTCATTCTTGTCGGTGGATGAAGTTCGCCGCGTCATCCGCGCGTTCTCCGCGCTGGGTACGGAAAAAGTCCGTCTTACCGGCGGGGAACCCTCCTTGCGCCGCGACTTTATCGATATTATCGCGGCGGTGCGTGAAAATGCGGCGATTCGCCAGATTGCGATAACGACCAATGGCTATCGCCTGGCGCGTGACGTCGCACGCTGGCGTGAGGCCGGATTAACCGCCATCAACGTCAGCGTGGACAGTCTGGACGCTCGCCAGTTTTATGCCATCACCGGGCAGGATAAATTTCAGGAAGTGATGAACGGTATTGATGCGGCGTTTGCCGCCGGTTTTGAAAAGGTCAAAGTGAATACGGTTCTGATGCGCGATGTGAATCATCATCAACTGGATACGTTTCTGGCCTGGATTAAGCCTCGCCGCATTCAGTTGCGCTTTATCGAACTGATGGAAACGGGTGAGGGCAGCGAGCTGTTTCAACGCCATCATATTTCGGGCGTGGTGCTGCGTGATGAACTGCTGCGACGCGGCTGGGTGCGCCAGATTCGCCAGCGCAGTGATGGCCCGGCACAGGTCTTTTGCCACCCGGACTTTGCAGGCGAAATCGGCCTGATCATGCCCTATGAAAAAACGTTCTGCGCCAGTTGCAACCGGCTGCGCGTCTCTTCCATCGGCAAACTGCATTTATGTCTTTTTGGTGATGGCGGGGTCGACTTACGAGACGTGCTGCAAGACGATACGCAGCAGGATGCCCTTAAGATGCGTATTGCCGATGCGCTGACGCATAAAAAACAGACGCATTTTTTACATCAGGGGAACACCGGCATTACGCAAAACCTGTCGTACATTGGTGGGTAGCGGGCAATGGACTCAGGTCAGATTGAAGTAGCGATCGGGCTGATGCGGCTCCGGCAGGGGCTGTTGCCCGGTCATCTCTTTCAGATTGCGCTCAATGGTGTTGCAAATCGCGTTGAGCGGTAAATCGTTAGCCGATGTGCCAAAGGGATCTTCAAGTTCTTCCGCCAGGGAATCCCAGGATAAAAAGGTATAGGAAATAAAAACGGACACGAATGGCGTCATGTAATGCAGGTCGCCAACCAGCGCAAAAGGAAGAAGGGTACAAAAAAGATAAACGGTTCGCTGGAGTATTAATGTATAAGCAAACGGCACCGGGGTATTTGCAATTCGTTCACAGCCGCCAATAACGTGGGCGATTTCATCTATTTTATTATCGATGAGGCCAAATGTAATATCGCTCAGCTTGCCTTGTTCACGCAATGCTGCCATTTCATCGCCGATCAATAATAATATCCGGTTGGTTTTCATCGGGCTGAACATGACCTGGGTAAGAATATGTCGGGGCAGAATTCGGTACATATCATATCCGGCGTCGGTTTTACGTAATTCATGTTTCAGGCTCCAGCAAAGGGCAATCAGATAACCTGAAATTCTTTTATGTAGCTCAACGTCATTCGGCAACAAATTTTTTAACTGACGGATGATGGAACGCTCGGCAATCAGTAAGGTTCCCCACAGTCCCCGTGCCTCAACGAAACGGCTGTAGCTGGCGCTGTTGCGAAAGCCAAGAAAGATAGCGATTGCGATCCCCAGCAGGCTAAAAGGGGCAACGGTTAAGTGGATGCCCAGTTGCTCATACCATTGATAAATGATAATTGCGATAGCTGACATGACAAGGTTTAAAAATAACCGAAATGTTATTTTTGACAATACCGAGCCATGCCAATCAAATAATCGAAAAAACCAATGTTGCTCTGGTCTGATAATCATGACTGACGATTTCTCTGAAGATGTAATGAGAAGGATTCAACGAAGGGTGAATGCGATAGAAACTATTTTAATCGTTATCTTGCCGTCTGACAATCAATGACGAATAAAAATAAGGCGGAATAAAAGTAATGGTATTGGCTTTATCATTCGCTGGTGAATTTAATCATTACGTTATGTCTGTTGGCTTAGATTTGAACTGTCACCGTTATGGCACAACCAATGTACATGCAACGTGAAGTATGACGGGTATATTGACCTTGAAGTTAACTTTAAGGTTATGCTGTGACGTAAGCCGGGCAATTTATTTATTAAAGGGGTTAATGCAATGAATGAGCAACATTCCCATCCAGAATTTCCGCGCTGGATGATCTATGGCGCGAACGGTTACACCGGAGAAATGATTGCCCGTGAGGCCGTACGGCGAGGATTCAGGCCAGTTCTGGCGGGGCGCAGGCAAGAAACGGTAGACTCTTTGGCTCGCAATCTCGGGCTTGAGGCTCACGCCTTCGCCCTTGATAACCCGGCTGAACTGCTCAGACAGCTTGAAGGGTGTGCTCTGGTATTAAATTGTGCGGGGCCGTTCTCCGCCACTGCGGCGCCTTTGATGGAGGCCTGCCTGCAAACCCGAACTCATTATCTTGATATTACAGGGGAGATAGACGTGTTCGAGGCGGCACAACTGCTGAATACCCGTGCCCGGGATGCCGGTGTTGTATTGTGCCCCGGCGTCGGGTTTGACGTTATTCCTACGGACTGCGTGGCGGCCGCCCTGAAGGAGGCCCTGCCGGATGCGATCCGCCTTAACCTGGGATTCGATTCACGCTCTGTTTTTTCTCCGGGTACGGCGAAAACGGCGATCGAGGGGCTGGCGCAGGGCGGAAAAATTCGGCGAGGAGGGAAGATCATTACCGTGCCGCTTGCTTATGAAGTTCGCCGTATTGACTTCGGCGATGGCGAGAAGGACGCGATGACAATCCCCTGGGGGGACGTGTCCACGGCGTATTACACGACAGGTATTCCAGACATTCAGGTCTTTGTGCCGGGTTCGACGCGCATGATTTCCCAGGCCCGGAGAGCAAACTACATCAGACCATTGCTGCGACTGGCATGGGTGCAGAAGCTCCTCAAGGCTTATATATCCCGAACGGTGAAAGGCCCCGGAGAAATGAAACGTGAACAGACGCCCTCTTTTGTGTGGGGAGAGGCCATCAACGCCCGTGGCGACAAAAAAACTGCCCGTATCCGTACACCGAATGGTTATACCCTGACCATTATGGGGGCGTTAGCGGTGGTTGAGCACCTGATGATGAACCGGATTGCAGGAGGGGCCTACACGCCGGCAACGTTAATGGGCGCAAATCTGATAACCCGGTTACCAGGGGCTGGCCCGTTGAGGATTGTATAATTGTGCAGGGCGGGACAGGGGATGCTCCCGCCCTTTGCGCTTATTCAAGGGTAAGGATAACTTTACCGATATGAGTTCCGGCATCCAGTAATGTATGTGCCTGACGGACATCCTCAAATTTAACTGTCTGGTGAATGACGGGTTTACACTTTCCGGCTTCGATTAAAGGCCATACTTTTTGTATGAGCTGTTGGGCGATTTCTTCCTTTTCAGCAGCGTCCCGGCTCCTCATCGTTGAACCGGTTATCACCGCTCTTTTAAGGACCAGTTCCTGGATATCAAATTCCTTAACCATCCTGCCCCCCATAAATCCAATCAGTACGAGTCGGCCGTCCTTTTTAAGAAGGCGAAGGTTCTTGTTAAAATAAGCGGCGCCGACAATATCAAGAATAACATCAACGCCTTTTCCGTCGGTTCTGCTGAGGATTTCTTCTTCAAAATCATGGGTTTTGTAGTTAATGACTTCCCCATATTGTTGCAGGAACGGAATTTTATCGTCACTTCCGACGGTGCTGAACGCTTTAATATTCATGGCATTACACAACGCCAGCGCGGTCGTCCCTATGCCGCTTGCGCCACCGTGGATCAAAACAACATCCTCTTTTCTCACTTTTCCCAACGAAAAAAGATTGGCCCATACCGTAAAGAATGTTTCCGGAAGCGCTGCTGCTTCTGTAAAACTTAAATTTTGTGGGACAGGCAATACCTGACCTGCCGGAACGGCGCAAAATTCTGCATATCCCCCGCCATTGGTGAGCGCACAGACGCGATCGCCAACTGAAAAGTGAGCAACGTTTTTCCCGATTGAGTGTACGATACCCGCGACTTCCAGCCCGGGAACCGGCGTAACACCCTCTGGCATGGGATATTTTCCCTCTCTCTGCATAATATCCGGGCGATTCACGCCGGCCGCTTTAACTGAGATCAGGACATCGTTCTCGCCACATTCCGGCATTTTTCCCTGGCTTACCTTCAGAACTTCAGGGCCGCCAGCTTCTGTTATCTCAATGAGTTTCATCTGATTCTACCTGTTTAATGTCAGGGGTTGATTAGCGATACCACCTGCGTGGTTGTTTATTTGTCTTTCTTTACGGTGAGCGACGCTTTCCATTCACGGTAAAGGGTTTCCAGTCCCTGACGGTACGTTGTTATCTGAAAGTCCGGGAATCGCCGCTTAAATTTTGATGAATCAAACAGGTTATCATGTTGATAGCGGGGCAGGAGCTCCCGGAGTTCCCGTGGGCCTTTGGAAAAGATACCGGCGGCGAACAAGGCGAATTTGCTCAGGACAGACCATGACGTTTCTTTCCCGAACACGTTACAGGCCAGAGAAACGAACTGCGCATAGGTGAGCCGTTCATCGCAACAGGGCAGGTGCCACGTCTGACCGAAGGCATCAGGGGTGTTGCCAAGACACGCTAAAGCCCGACTGGCATCGGGGGTCCATATGAGCGTACGTAATGTGTCGTCACGTAATGGCACGCGTGGTTTTTTCCCTGCTTTAAGTCTGTCTAAAATTAAGGCATTGGTAAAACTCTGGGTTTTTCCCGGCCCATAAAACTCGGGCGCGCGCCCGATAAGCACAGGGATGTCGCCCCGGCGCATCTCCTCCAGCACCCTGTTTGCCATCAGGGCCCGAACCCGTCCTTTGCGCCCTGACGGCAGGAACGGCGTTTCCTCGGTCTGCAATCTGCTGTCCTGTGGGTACATATAAGTATTGTCAAAATAAACAAAACTTGCCCCCACTGTCCGACACGCGTTCAGCGCGTTTTGCAGCATTATCGGAAACTGCTGTTCCCAGAGGTCGGCATCCGGCGGCAGACCCGCCGCAAAATAGACAATGCGGCTTCCTTTAACCGCTTCCAGTGTCTGACGGGCATCCAGTAAATCAGCGGGCATAAGGCTATCGCTGTCATTTACCTTCTGTGGATTACGGCTTACAAGCCTCAGTTCAGCACTGTAAGAATGCGTTAACTCGCGAGCAAGTTCCCGGGCAATCTGTCCGCTTGCCCCCAGAATCGTTTGCATCTCACTTCCTCTTCGACAATTTCAGACGGGTGTCCCGGCCCATTGGCCTTTTTCAAAGTATAAGTTTAAAGTTCACTTGAAGGTCAATGGGGTGTTGCGACGTTGTTTAAATGTCGTCTGGTATTGGGATACACCGCCAGCAACGGAATGGCGCCGAAGCCGAACATCAAGCGATGAAAAATACGAGATTGCGCGTTGTCGAGGCATGGTAGAGTGTGGGGGCTCAAAGAACGATTCGAGGTTTGCGCTATGCAACAAATTGATTTTTACATGGTTGATGCCTTTAGCTCGGCTACTTTTGGCGGCAATGCCGCAGCCGTGTGTCCACTCACCGAGTGGTTGCCCGATGAGACATTATTGAAAATGTCTAAACAGCATAACCAGTCAGAAACGGCTTTTTTTGTCCCAAATGAAAACGGCTTTGAGTTGCGCTGGTTTACCACTCAGGGGGAAATAAATCTGTGTGGGCATGCCACACTTGCTGCTGCGCACGTCATCTTTGAACATCTTGATTACCCGGGCGCGACTATCCATTTTGATACCCGGTTTGTTGGCCCATTGACAGTAGCACGCAGCGGCGAGTGGTTGACGCTTGATTTTCCTGCCTGGGAAACCGAGCCCGTCGTGCCGCCGTCCTTATTGCTGGAAACGTTGGGCATCACAGAATACAAAGAAGTGCGCGTGGCGCGTGATTACATGGTCGTGCTGGATAATCAACGGCAGGTAGAAGCGCTACGCCCGAACATTAATGCCATGCTCCCTCTGGGAAAAATGGTTTGCATAACCGCGCCCGGCGAAGAGAAATACGATTTTGTCAGCCGTTTCTTTTGCCCGGGAGAGGCCGTAGCGGAAGACCCCGTTACAGGTTCAGCACATAGCATGCTAATTCCGTACTGGGCTGAAAAACTGAAAAAAACGCAGATGCTGGCGCACCAGGGCGCCGAACGTGGCGGCGATTTACGCTGCCAGCGAGTGGGGGATCGAGTCCACATCGGCGGACAGGCAACAACTTATCTGCTGGGTAAGATACTGTTGCGCTAGAACGTCCAGAATGCGGTTCGGAATGGGCTTTCAGGTATAAGGTCTGCTGTACGATTATGGCAGACCTGACGGCGCTTTAGACTGACTGTGTTGTGCCAGGAGGGGACATTGCTAATGTCCGCACGGTACTAATGATGTGGGGACAGGGCATCCTGATAGTTTTAAAAAAGCCAATCTGTTATATTTAATCGAAATCGTTTTCGATAAATCAATCAATTCTGGTGGCATGGGATGAAGCAAAGGATCAATATCGTAAAACTGGCACAGTACCTCGGGTTGTCCGTCTCTACGGTATCCAAGGCGCTGAATGGCCGGGAGGATGTGAGTAAAGCCACGAAGCAACGCGTGCTTGCCGCCGCGTCTGAACTGGGCTTCTCGCCCGATCCGGCGGGACGGCGTTTGCGCAGCGGAACGTCGGAAACCATCGGGTTTGTGCTTTCGTATCCTCAGGCCCACTTTGCACAACCTTTTTTTCTCGATCTAATGGCCGGAATCGACCAGGAACTGGAAAAAACGCCTTATCAGTTGGTTATTGTCACCGGAAGAAGCATTGAATCGGAGATAGACAGCTTCAGACGCCTGGTTGAACAACAGCGTGTTGATGCGGTGATGTTTGGCAGAACGCGTAAAGAGGATGCCAGAATCCAGTTTTTGCAGGATCGCAGCGTGCCATTTGCCACTCTCGGACGAAGTGAAACGGGCAATCCTTTCCCGTTCGTTGATATTGACCGCACTGTTGCCGGGCGAAACGGCACCGCGCGCTTTATCGGCCTGGGGCACCGCCGCATCGGGCTTCTCAATACTCCAGACTACCTCATGCTCAGCCACCACTTGCGGGCAGGCTACATGGCGGCGCTGGATGCCGCAAATCTGTCTTTTGATCCTGCTCTGATCGTTGACGGGGAGCTGTCCGAAACAGGCGGATTAGCGGGTGCCAGAAAGCTGCTGGCGATGAAAAATCCGCCAACGGCGATCATGTGCGGCCACGATTTGATTGCCAGCGGCGCGATGCAGGCCATTGTGGAAACCGGAAAGCGCCCCGGTACCGATGTGGCAATTATTGGCTGCGACAACCACCCGCTCGGACCTTACCTGAATCCGCCGTTAACCACCTTTTCCGCGCCAACCCAGGAAGCGGGCCAGCGAATGGTCCAGCTGCTTCTGGCGCACATGAACGGTAAACCGGTCGAAACACTACAGGAGGTGTGGTCGCCCGAGCTGATCCTGCGCTCCTCGCACGGTAGTGAATTTTTCCAGAAAGCATAACCTGCCAATTTCCCTGCCTTGACGGCCACACGCGGTCAGGGTATTGTCTATTTAATTATCGAAAACGTTTTCGATAAAATTAACAAAGGAGAAAGAACATGACGTTGGTGGAAGGAGGATGCCTGTGTGGTGCCGTCCGCTACAGAATGAAAACACCGCCCCGCTCGGTGGTGGTTTGTCATTGTACCCATTGTCAGAAAGCGAGCGGAAGTGCATTCTCGGTTAACCTTCTGGTGGAAAAAAGTGATTATGAACAGCAGGGAGTAACGGCATGCTTTACCGATACAGGCGACAGCGGACTGCCGTCACACCGCCACTTTTGCCGGGAATGCGGCTCGCCAGTGGTAACCGAAGCGACAAATATGCCCGGCATGTTACTGGTTAAGGCCGGCACGCTCGATAACCCTGGAGAGTTTTCCCCGCAGGCCGAAATTTATACCCGGTATGCTGTTAAATGGCACGCGCCGATCGCGGGTTGTGTACGGTTTGTTCAGGCCCCTGTTGCCTGAACACGATGACTTTATTTTTAATTCTTTTCGAAAACGTTTTCGTTAAGTATGAAACGGACAGGGGAAAATGATGCGGTTTGCCCAGGCTCGCCGTTCCCCTATATTTTCTCTTATGCATTTATCATCAGGAGCCTTTTATGAGCTTTCAAAGTATTAACCCGGCAACAGGTGAATTACTCAAAACTTTCCCGTTGCAGACCGATGCTGAGGTCTTTTCCGCTCTGGAAAAAGCCGACACGCTTTATCGCGACGACTGGCGTTTACGGTCTGTGGCTGAGCGTGCTGCGATTGTCGGCAAGGCGGCAAAAATCCTGCGTGAGAAACGCGATGAGTATGTGACCTACCCGACGCTTGAAATGGGTAAAGTGACGCGCTTTGGCTATATGGAAATTGATTTAGTCGCGGATATTCTCGACTACTATGCCACCAACGGTGAGCGTTTGCTCGCGGCACAGGCCATTCCAGGCGAGCCAGGTGCGACGTTACTCTCCGAACCTATCGGGGTTATCCTGGCGATCGAACCCTGGAACTTCCCTTATTACCAGCTGGTGCGCGTGGCGGCGCCGCAGCTCATCGCCGGTAATGTCGTTATGCTCAAACACGCGGAAAACGTCCCGCAGTGTGCACTGGCGTTCGCACGGTTGTTTGAGGAGGCGGGCGCGCCGGAAGGGGCGTACACCAACCTGTTTTGCAGTATCGATCAGATTGCCAGCCTGATTGACGACTTCCGGGTGCGCGGGGTCGCGCTGACGGGCAGCGAGCGGGCGGGAACGTCCGTTGGCGAACGTGCCGGGAGAAATCTGAAGAAGGTCATTCTTGAGCTGGGCGGTAGCGATCCGGCGATTATTATGCCTGGCGCGTCGCTGGATCATGCTGTAGAGCAGGTTGTGATGGGGCGTACCTGGAACTCGGGGCAGGGTTGCGTCAATATTAAGCGCGTCATTGTGATTGGCCGTGAGCGTGGCGAACGCATGCTGGAGGCTCTCAAAGAGAAGTTTGCGGCAATCAACGTTGGCGATCCTGAGGATGCGTCGACGCTGCTCGGCCCGCTGGTAAGCGAACGTGCGTTGCAGGGGTTGCTGAAACAGATTGAAGAGGCGAAAGCGGCAGGGGCAAACATTGTTTTTGGTGGCAACAGAGTCGACCGTCCGGGTTTCTATCTTGAACCGACCATTATTACGGATATTACTGAGGCTAACCCACTCTATACTCAGGAAGCCTTTGGACCGGTACTCTCTTTTTATGTTGTCGACAGCGAAGAAGAGGCGATTCGTCTGGCAAACGCGACGCCTTACGGCCTGGGCGGTTACGTCTTTGATGCTGATACGAAAAACGCGCAGCGCATTGCGTCGCATATTGACTCCGGGATGGTTTATATCAACTCCTGTTTTGCTGACTCTCCGGGCCTGCCGTTTGGCGGTGTGAAAAACTCCGGTTTCGGGCGCGAGTTATCGGAAATCGGGATGGGGGAATTCCTGAACCGAAAATTAATCCGGGTAACGGAAATCGAATAATAATAAAGCCACCTGAGATACAGGTGGCTTTATTTGTCTATGGAAATAATTTGGGAATCAGCGCGCCCAAATCAGCGAAGTGCAGATAAGCTGATTCGCAACCTCCTTTTACGAAGGCTCAACCTCATATCACGACAACAATTTTCCCGATTTGCTGACCTTTTTCCATATAGCGGTGTGCATTGGCGATTTCGGAAAGCGGGAAGGTGCGGTCGATGCGCGGTTTCATCTGCCCGCTCTCCAGCTTCTCGAAAATGTAGCGTTCCGCGTTTTTGAGCGCGACCGGGTCGCCGGTAATTGAGAACATGGTATAGCCCATTATTTTGAATGGCTTACCCTGCGCCCCCTGACCCCAGGATTCATAAATCGGGAACGGTGTCGGTTCCGGCGCAAGGTTACCGTAAATCATGATCAGGCCATCTTTGGCCGTCGCGCGCGCCAGTTCGGCCAGACCGGAACCAGCTACGCTATCAAAAATGATCCGCGCGCCAGCGCCTTGGGTGATTTCCATAATTCGGGTTGCAACGTCTTCTTCGCTAGTCACGATAACGTGATCCGCCCCGGCAGCAAGCAGTTCATCCCGTTTGTCGGCGCCGCGCGTGGTTGCGATGACAATCCCGCCCTCTGCTTTAACAATCTGAATTGCCGCGATCCCAATGGAGCTGGTTGCTGCTGTCAGCACGACGTAATCGCCCTTGGTGACATGGCCGTTATGCACCAGCGCCCCGTAGGTTGTGATGTACTGCATCCAGATACTTGTTCCTTCCTCGAATGATAAGCGCTCAGGATACGCGGCGAGCGCCTCGGCGGGCACGATAGCGACTTCGCCATACACGCCGTATTGATTAAGTGGGAAAGCGGGAACTGTGGAGCGGATTTTCCCGATAAGCCCTGTATCCACGCCCGAGCCAACCGCCTCGACAATCCCGGAGGCTTCATAACCAATGTTTGATGGTAGAGTAGGTTCCAGGAAATATTGCCCTTCGCGGAACATCACCTCGGCGCGGTTCAGCCCAATGGCTTTTACCCGCAGGCGAACTTCACCCGGACCTGGTTCCGGTAGAGTGAGCTCATCGATACGTAAAACATCTGCGCTTCCTTTTTCGTGGAACCGGATAATTTTCACTAAATTTGTCATGCGGATTCTCCATGCCTCATGAGAAGGCTTATTCTGGTTAAAGTGGGTTTTTCGCAGGTGGGCATTCAGCCCACTCGCGGATCAATCAGGAATTTTTCGCCCGTTGCTTTGCGTTCAAGCGCGCGTAAGACATCAGGATCAAGCAGATCGGCCAGGCCGATGGTCCGCGTGTAGCGGCTGGCGAAGGTGGTCGTCAGTTCATCGACGATCCGCTGGCGCAGTCGCTGAAGAACCGCCGGGGAAACCGTGTTGAGATAGTTAAACAGCAGCCATCCCGATATGCTCCAGGCATAGCCGAGCCCGCCACGATCGAGGACTGTCGGGGCACTGTCCAGCCCGCCATAGATATACAGCTGCTTAAAGAGAGTGGAACCGTAGCGGCTATAGGCTGCGGTTTTGCGGGCGGCAGCGCGCTCCATAGCATTTATAATTTCAATACCCAGTTTGCCGCCGCCGATGGCATCAAAAGCAACGGTCGCGCCGGTCTCTTCAATCGCATCGGTCAACCGGGCAGCAAAATCAGGCTCTTTGCTGTTGAGCACATAAGTCGCACCCAGTTCGCGCAGGATCTTTTCCTGCTCAGTGGAGCGCACGATATTGATTAACGGAATACCATCGGCCAGACAGATGCGCTGTAGCATCTGACCAAGATTCGATGCCGCTGCGGTATGAACAAGCGCTTTATGGCCTTCCCGAAGTGCCGTCTCCACAAAACCGAGTGCGGTGAGTGGATTAATAAAAATAGAGGCGCCATCGGCTGCTTCCACGCCCTCGGGCAGCACAATCAGATTGTGCATATCTGTCCTGCGGTAATCGGCGTACATACCACCACCGGACATCCCGACACGTTTACCGATAAAGGCTTGTGCATTTTTCCCTGCGGCCACGACGGTACCCGCGCCTTCGTTTCCAACAGGCATGGGTTGTCCCAGGCGGCCAGCGATAGCCGCCAGACGTTCTGATGGGACAGTCATCGTGACACGGCTGTCGAATTCCCGAATATCAGATAGATCCGCCGGGCCTAACAGCATGCCGCTGTCGCTGGGGTTAACCGGGGTCGCCTCGATCCTGACGATCACCTCATCGTCGCCCGGTTCGGTCAGTTCGACCTGCTCCAGAGACAGCACAAGTTCACCGCTTTTATCAATCGTCGAGCGTATTGCACGTCCACTCCAGCTCATACTCATCTCCTGCCGTTATTTATCGAAAACGTTTTCGTAAAGAGTGTACACTTAAATTTAAGTACAAGTGTAGTTTTTAGTCACCATAAGCGCACATTTAAGGAAATCGTTTTCGAAACAAGGAAAAGACATTGCTTGGTTTTACTGAGTAATCAGGTTTAGCTTGAATGGGTAAAGATCAATTGTTATTTGCATCGCAAATGAGGGGGCGATAGACGGGATGTTCCAGGGATAACACCTTCCAATACTACCTTTTCAGGCGAAGATTTCTGTACACCCATAGCATCCTCTTAAACGTACATCATAGACAAAGAGGCAGGGGGGATGTGGCAATTGATAACCTGGGCGGAGCTGCCCTGGGCGGGATAAGCGCATCAGGGATGCCGTGACGGCATCCCTGTTTATTTAAAGGATCAGAAGAAATCAATTCGCGTATTGATACCGACGGTGCGCCCCATATTGACCTGCGCGACGGCGCTGCTGCCGTTCATGTAGCCATAGGTACGGTAACGACGGTCGAACAGGTTATCGACATAGACGGAAATGTTCATCCGTTCAGTCGCCTGCCAGCCCAGGCTGCTGTCCAGGGTGGCATAGGTGCCTTGCCGCAACTG
This sequence comes from Citrobacter sp. TBCP-5362, assembly GCF_005406305.1. NCBI lineage: Bacteria > Pseudomonadati > Pseudomonadota > Gammaproteobacteria > Enterobacterales > Enterobacteriaceae > Citrobacter > Citrobacter sp. TBCP-5362. Next base: position 2,027,979 of record NZ_CP040234.1, read on the forward strand.
GTTGTCGCCATCGAAATAATGCGGCCCGACCAGATTAACCGCCAGTCGGGGCATCAGTGCGCCATAGCGCGTATCAATCACGCCGTTCACGCTGCTTCCCGCGCCATAACGTGGTACGAACGGCACCCGGTTGCCGTGATACAACTCACTGTCATTGGTGAATTCGGAACGGATCACGTTGCCATTGATATCCCATGACCAGCCTGGCGCAAACCGCCATTTTGCTTCAAGCTCAACGCCGGTGGCGTCGGCTTTACCCGCATTGCTTAATGTCTGCATCCCGACCGGGCCAGAGTAGAGCTGCATGTCTTTGGTGTGGGTATAAAACGTCGCGGCTTGCAGCGTGACGTCAGCGGTTTCGTAGCGGGTGCCAAGTTCATAGTTGATGGATTTCTCGGCGACGAACGGTTTGGCATCAAGACCCGCAGTAGGCACGATGTTGTACCCGGAAGGTTTATATCCCTGGGCTACACGGGTATACACTCTCCAGTCATCGGTCAGCATATAGCCTGCGGATAGCTGCCCGAGTACCTGATCGTCATTGCTCTTACCCTGGTCGCCAAACGGGTTGCCGAGCATGCTGCCGTGATATTGTGTACTGGATTTATCATGCGAGAAGCGCACGCCGCCGCCGATATCAAAACGATCGGTTAAATGCCAGGTCAGGTCACTGTATGCGGCCAGCGTTTCAGCGGTGGTATAGCCGGTACTGCTTAAATAAGGCATTGTCGGCATGTCGTAGGCTGAATTTAACTTCTCGCGGGTGTTCTGCCGGTACAGCCCAAACACCATATCAACGGTACGCGCATCGCCCAGGGTTGCGGCGCGCAGTTCCTGCACATCCTGATTCCAGCGCTGAGGCATATTGACGATTAACGAACCGGAAGGGAAGGTGCGCGAATAATGCTGCTGCTGCCAGGCGCTGATCAGGTTGAAAACCCAGTCATCGGTGGTGTATTTCCCACTCAGGGTCTGGCTGTCAGTGCAGCGCCGCATGTACGGGTCTGGTGAACCATCGCTAAGTGAGAGCTTACGGCCCTTAATATCATTCCATCCCACATAGGCGTCCTGGGTGGCGCGGGTACATTCGCGTGAGGCGGCAAAGCCCATTTCCCAGGGCTGGTCGTCCGGCGCCAGACGCAGTTTCACATTCCCTATGCTGGCGCGGGTGCCGCCTAAATCATCGCTTCCCGTCGCGGGGTTAATCATGTCGCCGTCATCAACCTGGCGTAACAGGGTGACGCTGCCGTACAGCAGGCCATCCTGAATGGGGCCGCTCAGGTTGAACTTACTTCGATAACTGTCGCGGCTACTGACGCCGCCTTCAATATAGCCGCGCGGCGTGCTGTCCGGCTGCTGGGTGACGATGTTGATGATCCCGCCCTGAGCGCTTTTGCCATATAACGTTCCCTGTGGGCCTCGCAGCAACTCCACGCTTTGCACATCGGTAAGCGCCTGGATGGTGTTGGTGGAAAGCTGAGGGACGCCATCAACATACAGGGTGACGGCGGGGTTATAGAAGTCCTGCGCTGAAGAGACGCCGCGTAGCGAGATCGTCGAAAAAAGCATGTTGCCGCTATTTTCAATATTGAGCCCGGGCAACACTCTGGGGAGTTTGTCGCTGGCGGTGACGCCGGCGTCGCTTAACTCCGGCGCGCTGACAACGGTAGACGAGACATTGTTGGCTGATGCCGAGCGGGAAGATTGTTTACTGGCGGTAACCACCAGCGTGCTTTCGTCTTGCTGTGAAGTCTGGGCATTAGCAATGGCGGGGAGCAATAATCCCCCCAAGGCCAGAGGATAAAGCCGTGTCATTTTCATTGTTGTGAGTCCCTGTAAGACGGCGAAACGCCAAAAATACCGACAATGGTGAATTGAAAATGATAACTATTTCTAATAGTGGTGCTACCCGAAACGGGTTTATTTCAACCTGTTTCGGGTCGGTTTGCGCTTATTGGGCAGAATGGCGATAACGGTCGACGGCGAGAGCCGTCAGGCGTTTTTTGTCTATCTTGCCGACGGCGGTGAGCGGCCAGTGGTCCAGAAACTCGATTTGGTCAGGAATTTTCCACGCGCTGAGCCCCATACGGGTCAGTTGTTGACGCAACTGCTGATAGTCAGTTGGCACCTGCTGCGCGATGATAAACGCGCAAATCCGCTCGCCAAGCAGCGTGTCCGGTGCGGCGACCACCGCGCAATCTTGCACTTCCGCTAAACGCAGCAGTGCCGATTCCACTTCAGCCGCGGCTATTTTTTCTCCGGCGCGGTTGATCTGCTCTTTTATGCGCCCCTCAACGTGCAGGTTCCCCGCCTCATCCAGCCTGACATTGTCGCCTGTGCGGTAAAACCCTTGCGCGGTAAAGGCCTGCGCGTTGTGAGCAGGGGCGCGGTAATAGCCCGAAATGGTATAAGGGCCGCGCGTTAACAATTGCCCGGTTTCGCCCGGCGCGACGTCGTTCTCGTCTTGATCAACGATGCGGATTTCATCCAGAGGGGATAACGGGCGCCCCTGACTGTGGAGAATGGTGGTATGCGGATCGTCCAGCCGGGTAAAACAGAGCAGGCCTTCCGCCATACCGAAGACCTGTTGCAGGGTACAGTCAAAGGTGGCGATAACCTGCTCAGCAAGCGTCGGGTCGAGCCGGGCGCCGCCTGCCTGAATGACGCGCAGCGACGAGAGGTCGCTGTCTTCCCACTCCCTGGCCTGCACCCATAATTGCGCCAGCGCCGGAACCAGGGCGACGTGAGTCACGCCTTCCTGCGCGATTAAAGGCATCACCTCATCACAGCTGGCGCTGTCGGTCAGCACCACTTTTCCGCCGCAGGCAAGCGTTCCCAGAATGCCGGGGCAGGCCAGCGGAAAGTTATGCGCCACCGGGAGGACGGCGAGATACACGCTCTGTTGGCTGATGCCGCACAGTTCAGCAGAAGCGCTGAAGTTATAGCTATAGTCGGCATGTCGGCGCGGGATGAGTTTGGGCGTGCCGGTTGTGCCGCCTGAGAGCAGCAGCAACGCGGTGGCGGAGACATCAGGCTGCGGCCACGCCTGTCGCTCACCGTGAAGGGAGAAGAGCGGCGTAAAATCGTCGCTCACGGTCTCTCCTGCGACCAGAACATGACGCAGGCAGGCGTGTTTGTGCGCCATCTGTCGGGCCAGCTCTGCGTGGTTTTCCCCGTGAATAACGTAAGCGACGGGTTGCGCCAGCTCAATCAGCGCGTCGATATCCAGCGCCCGTTGCGAGGGCATCGCCAGCACGGGGATAACGCCCAGTCTTAACAAGGCGAACAGCAGGGTAACAAACGCGTTGTCGTTGGGAAGCTGCACAATTACATGCTCCCCCGAACGCAAACCCAGTGATGACAGACCTGCGGCAAGTTCGTCAACCCGTGCATCAAGCGCGCTGTAGGTTAACGACCCCTTTGCATCAACGACGGCAATTCGCGAGGCATAACGAGCCGCCCAGTGGCGCAACTGTTCGGCAATGGGTAAGGGATACTGTTCAATCAGAGATTCAAAGGAAGAGTTCATGCGTCACCTTTCTGAAGTACTGGGCTGTTTTTGCAACGCGGTCATTGCAGAAAATGCGTGGGGAAAATGGCGGACAATCTGCGTAAAAAAGGACCGGGCTTGTTGAATGGGATAGAAATGATCGCCGTCAATCACCACCGGGCCTGTAACGTGGCTCAGCCACTGGCTCCAGGCATCAACCTGCTGCCAGGAGGCTTCGCGATCGTGGCTGCCGCACAATAACAGCGCAGGCGTGCGCAGCGGCGGACAGACGCCGGGCGAGTCGTAGTGATAGCTCTCGGTGGCGTAAAAATCAGCGCGCAGAAGAGGAAGAAACAGCGACATTAATTCCTGGTTTTCCCGCAGTTCAGGAGAACATCCGCCAATGTCTATCAGTTCAGCGATAAAGTCGGCATCATCGCGATGGCTGAGCTGGCGTTCAGAATGCAGATGCGGGGCATGGCACCCGGAAATAATCAGTCCTTGCGGCGCATGCCTCCGTTGCTCCAGAAGCCGGCAGGTTTCAAACGCCACCTGCGCCCCCATGCTGTGCCCGGCGAGTAAAAGCGGCGTGTCAGGCGATACGGATGCTTCCAGCTCGTTCGCCAGCAGTGCCGCCAGTTGTGTAATGCTTCTGAGCGGTTCCAGATGGCGAAGGCGATCGCGCCCCGGCCAGATCACCAGAGAAAGCGCGCAATCAGCCAGTTGCTCAGCTTGCCAGTGGCGAAACGCGCTACTGCTGCCGCCAGCGAAAGGGCACATGACCAGATGCGCAGTATTGCCGTTCCGGGCGGGCCACAGCGGGATGCACATTACAGATTGCGTCACAGCGCCTCCTTATCATCATCGTTGTAGAAACCGGCTAACCGGTCGTGGTGCGGCGGCGTCAGGCGTCTGATCTCCGCATTGCCGGTCTTACGTAAAATCTGCTGCCATAACCGTGATAACGCGATCTGATGTACGCTTTGGCAGGCCGCTGGTGGATGTTCGCCCGCCAGATGGCTGCGCAACTGGTGTAGCAACCAGCTGACGACCTCCGGCCCGACGGTTTCGCAGCAGTCACGCCAGCTCAGGGGCGCCGCGCTGCGCGTCAGACCCGGCGGATCGCGCAGGATCTCCGGTCTGCGGTAGAGACTGTGGGCGTTCTCCTGATGGTCTGCGACAAACAGGCTGGATGACCAGATGACGGGGCCGTAGCTCGCCTCCAGCGAAAGATGACCTTCCGGCCAGCCCAGCAGCAGGCGGTGCATGATAAGGCTATGCATATCTGGATCGTCAGGATCGAGATAGCGCTGAAGCAGCAGACAGGCTTCTCCCTCCGGCCAGAAGAGTCTCAGACAGTGAAAATCGCTAAAGCTGCCAACCACGTCGCACTCTACGGCGGCGGCATCAACGCCCAGAGCCAGCAACAACAAATCCAGCGTGGAGTAGAGCAACTGTCGGCTGGTGGTGGCGTGGACTACCGGCGGCGTCTTAGCCAGGCAGCGACGCAGCTGCTGCGCATCGCGAATCCATGTGCGTCCCGCGCGCGTATGCGGATAAAACGTGTTTATCCAATAGCAGCAGCCCTGTTCCTGCGCCAGCGTTTGTAAGGAACTGATGTCATCCGGGTGGAGGGGATGCTCCTGAATGACGTGTACGCCGCGCGCCAGAAAGTGTCTGGCAAGCTGCGTACCGGTTCCTCCGGCGACGGTCGAACGCACAACAATACAGGCGATATCCGGCATCTCGGTTATCTGTTCCGGCGAGGTATACAGCGGAATGCCAAACGCATGGGCCAGCTCTCTTGAGCGGGCGCTTCCCTGCGCCAGCAGGCCAACCAGTTCCAGCCCCTCCGGGGGCTGCATAAAGGCATTCAGGTACATTTCGCCAAATTTGGCGCCCACAATCAGTACGCGTTGTTTTGGGGAGGCGGACGGCATCATAACGTGTTCTCCGGTTGCGTTGAGGTTGCGCAAAGCCAGCGCGTAATGTGTTGCGCACAAGCCTGAACGTGGGGGGCTTCCATCATGATTTGCCAGTGGCTGGCTTCAATCACAGCGTCGTCGGCGTTGTTTATCCAGCCCTGCCACTCGGTTTCTGCTGGCGTCCAGCGCGCGGGTCTCCCGGCGGCATACACCATGAGACAGGGGACCGGAACGCTTTCGCCCGGCGTATGCTCAGTCAGTAAACGCAGCAGATGCGCGATGTTGTCGAGCCACGTTTCTGCCGCTTGCAGCGTCAGGCTTTGCGACACCATACCGGCCGTTTTAGCGAGGCCGATAAAGTCGGCAAGCTGGCTGTCGGGCGTCTGCTGGTCGAAATGTTCGGGCAGCGCCAGAGGCGTTTGTCCTTCGGCTAACAGGCGCAGCAGGGCCGCCCGGTTTTCGCAACAGAAATCCTGTCGGCACACGGGATCGATTAACACCATCCGAACCTGCTCGCCTTTGGCGTACAGGCGCTGTGCGGCGCCCGCCGCGAGAAACGCGCCATACGACCAACCCGCCAGCACATAAGGGCCGTGAGGCTGCTGGCGACGGATGCACCCGACATACTCATCGATCATCTGGTCAAGCGTGGTGAAGCGCTGCGGCGATTTTGCTTGCAGGCCGAAAACGCGCCTGTTCAGCGCGCTGGCGAGCGGCAGCCAGGCGCTGATATCGCCGTCCGAAGCGTGGAAGACAAACAGGGTTTCCTCACCGTCGCCCTGGCAAAGGGGTATCGGGTTGTCCTCTCCTGACGTAGCCGCCTGTAGATGGGCGCAGAAGTCGCTCAGCGTCGAATGGCTGAACAGATCCTGAAGGTTAGCCCTGGCAATCCCTCTCCGGTTTAGCTGCGCGACCATCCTTGTCGCCATCAGGCTGTCGCCGCCCAGTTCGAAAAAGTCGTGATGCCTTGCCACGGGGCGAGACAGCAGCGATTGCCAGAGTTCAGCCACCTGTTTTTCCAGCGCCGGATTCCCCCCGGCAACTGGCGTGGATTTGGCTGGCTCAATCAGCGCATCAGACGGGGCATGCAGCGGCGTAAATAACGCTTCTCTTTGCCGGATCTGTAAAACGGGCAGACCGGTGCCAAAGCGCTGCTGTAAATAGCGGCTCACGGCTTCTTTATCCGGGCGATTTACGCCAGGCGAACGCGCCACCAGCAGATGCTGGCGCAGCGGCGACGATTCCTGCGCGGGCCACGCAAGCTCGTTTGCAAACCCGGCCTGAACGAGAACCTCCTGCCATGCGGAGCGGGTGAGCATCGGTTTCTCATCCCGGCGGCGGAAATCGCGGTATCCGCTTAATCCCTCAATAAAGCCCACGCTCGCCAGCTGGAATACGCTGTTTCGCTCCGTCGCTTCAACGATCAGCAAACGTCCGCCGGCTTTCAGCAACAGTTTTAATCTGCGTAACGTCTGGACGACATGGCTGGCGTCGTGGAGCACATTGACGGCAACGATCAGGTCGTAACCCGCCTCCGGGTGGGCGGTGAAATCCAGCGGCTGGTTGATGTCGAACAAGGCATAAGACACCCGCGATTCATCATGGAAACGGGCTCTGGCGTCATTGAGAAACTGCGCGGAGACGTCCGTGAAGTGGTACGACTGCCGCGTGTTCCGCGTGGCCTTCAGCACCGGCGCGGTAGTGGCTGCGGTTCCGGCGCCAACCTCCAGAATCCGTTCTGCGCCGCACAAGGCGGCAATCTGCGCGGTATAGCGATTCAGACAGGCGCTGGCGGGGTTGTCGCGATACAGCGCGTCGGTCACGCGATGCTGCTCGTTGAACAGCAATTCCAGCGGAGAACACTGCCCGGAGAAGAGGGCGTCGTGCCGGGCGATGCAGGTTTCCAGATACTGCGCCAGCGCCTGGCTCCATTGGCTTGGCGGGCACGCTTCCTGAGGCTCAGGAATCTCGCTGAGCGGAACGCGGCAGCGCCAGCTTTCACCCTCGCGGATTAACCACTCTCTTTCCGTCAGACACTGTAGCCACTGGCGCAGCAGACGCTGGTGAGACGCTTGCGCGGACAGCGCCTGTACTATTGCGCTAAAGCGATGGGCGATCTCCGGCGTGGTAAACAGGCCGTGACGATTTAGCGTGGCCGCGATCCCCTGTAGCGCACGCGCCTCCAGCCAGCGCCAGGTCGCCTCCAGCTCATCAAGCTGCGCCTGCTCAGGCAACGGCAGCGCCAGTTGGGTAAGTTCGTGCTCATCAGGCGTCGCCGCTGATGGCGACGGATCGTCGGCCATTACGATATCCAGCGTCAACGCGCCTTGTTCGGTTATTTCCGCTCTGGCCTGCCGGATGCCGGGGTATTCGAGCGTCGCCTGCTCAATATCCCGCAGGTCGTAGTCCGCCTGCGCGTTCAGCGGCCAGCGTCGGCGGGGAATGTGCCCGGCGATGCCGCTGGCGAGAGTCTTCAGGCTTTCAGGGGCGGCGATGACGGCTTGCAGGATGGCGCAATAGTCATTAAACATCGCCTCGGCAGCGCCGGGTTCCAGCACGTTGTCCATGCAGTACCAGCTAAACATCAACTCGCCGTCGCTCTCCATGACCTGATGATCCAGCCAGACCTGCGGCGTTTGCGTGAACACATAGCAGGGTTCGCCGAACAGATGGCTCATCGCCTGATCGATAGTCATGCCTTCCAGCGTCATCCCCAGCATACTGGTAAACACCACCGGCATTAGCGGTTGACGTTGTGACCCGCGCAGGCGGCCCAGCTCACGGATCACCTCAACACCGTTCATTTCACTGTGCGCCATGTTTTGCCAGAGGCGCTGTTGGGTCTGTTGCATCTGCTCTTGCAACGTCACCGGCGCTGAGAAGTTAAAATCAACCAGCGTGACGGAGGTAAAATCACCAATCAACTGGTTGATTTGCGGATGGATCGGCTGGCGATTGAAGAACGTCAGGTTCAGCGTAAATGCCGTGGTGCGGCTCCAGCGCTCAAGGGTGGCGGCAAACAGCGTGAGCAGCGCGGCAGACGGTGTGACGCCTTGCTGCTGCCAGCGCTGTTTCACGGCCTGCCATTCTGTCTTGCCGATCGTCGATTTGAAGGTGGTGAAGTGTGGCGTTTCCGGGGGCGTCTCAACCACCGGCAGCTCTGGCGCTAAAGGCAGTTGCGGCAGTTTTTCCTGCCAGTAATCCCAGGCATCGTGCCATGCCGATGTCTGTCGGTGCGCCTGTTCAGCCATCACATAATCACGGAAGGTAATAGCGAGCGGTGCCAGCGTTTCGCCGCGCCAGACCTGCGCCAGATCGTCCATCATGACTTTAAAACTCTGCACATCGAACTGCAAAAGGTCGAGGTTCATGTGCAGGCGGTAATGGCAATCGTCGATTTCGCTGACCACCAGCTCAAAAAGAGGCCACTGGTCGGCAGGCAAAACGCGATAGCTCAGTTCATGCCGCCGTTTTTCCAGCGCGATGTGCTGTTCTTCCAGGGAAAGCGCGCGCAGATCGTCACGCTGGATGTGATACTCCGGCGTTGTCGCCAGGATTCGCTGCTGCCCGTCGGCATCAACCACCATGCGCAACATATCGTGGCGTGCGATGAGCTGGTTCCATGCTTTCTCCAGTATGGCGAGATCGAACTCATCGTGGCGTTTATCCCACTCAAACAGGACGTGACAGGCGACGCCGCCATAGCCAATGAGGTGGGTTCGCCCCAGCCAGTAGGCGTGCTGAATGGGCGTCAAAGGGAAGGGCGCATAACGCTCGTCGGCGTCGTGCTGCAACACTTCCGGCTGCGAAGCGGCAGGCGTCGTCTCTGGCTTAGAACAGATAAGCTGCGTGAGTCCATGAGGAGACAGATCCTGCCATGCCCGTTCCGCATTGATGCGTACGCCCAGGTAGTGCTGAATATCGCTACTGAGTTCAAGGAAGAGCAGCGAGTCCATGCCGAGTTGCAACAGATCCTGGTTTGGGCGCAGTGACGACGGATCGCTCAGCCTTAGCTGAACCGCAATCCGCTTTTTCAGCCATGCCATCACCGCCGTTTCATCGCTCAGGCTGCCGTTAAAGGCGTTGTCATCAGCAGGAGGAATGACAGGCGTTGCGGCTTTTTCTGTGGCGCTGATGTTAAACAGAGCCTGTTGTAACGGGGGCATTTTGTCGGTAAAAACGCGCATCGCCAGTCGCCACGGGGCACCGCGCATCACCGCCTGTTCCAGGTGCCAGCAGCCTTCGGCATCGCTTAACGCGCCCATACCACGGTTGGCGAGCGTCGCCAGCATTTCCGGCGTGGCCGCCCGACCGCTTTCTCCCCATGCGCCCCAGGCGACAGAGAGCGTTTTCGGCGCATCAAGGGTGGAAAACTGCTGGGCCAGCCCGTCCAGATAGCCGCAGGCCAGCGCATGGGCGCTCTGACCCGGCGCGCCGAGGGTGGCGGCAGCGGAAGAGTAGAGAATAAGATAGCGTCCGTCGTGGTTGCGCAGGGTTTGCAACAGCTGGCTTGCCGCCTGCGCTTTTACCGCGAAAACGGCAGCCAGCTGGTGGTCGTCAAGCTCCAGCAAGGGCGCGTCAGCCAATACGCCAGCGGCATGAATCGCTCCGGCAATGCCGCCGTTGGCCGCCAGATCGTCAAGAACCGTGGCCAGTTGCCCGGCATCGCCCACATCACAACGGCAGACGCGCGTCTGCCCGCCCTCCACGTCGCGTAGCCATGACTCATCCACGCGTGGCGCCAGCAGGGCGATGCGTCGCGCGCCTTTTTCTCTGAGCCAGTTCACGGCAAGGCGGCCTAATCCGCCAAACGCTCCGGTCACCAGATGCCAGCGGTTATCGCCGGTAAACACGTTTGCCGGTAATTCGGCGGCGCATCCCGTATTGGGCGCCAGTGAAGGGAGCCAGAGGGTGTTACCCCGCGCGGCAAGCCAGCGCTGTGATAGTGAGACTGCGCTCAACCCTTGATGCAGCGTTTCCCACGGGGTGTTTCCGGCGAGATCGATGGCGGCAATCAACCGTTCCGGCTGTTCGTTGGCCGCGACGCGAAGCAAGGCCCATAGCGCGTGATGGGACGCAGAGAGTGCCTCATTTTCCTCGACTCGCCACGCGCGGCGGGTGACCACAATCAATCCGGCTGCGCTGGCGGTGAGCGCTGCTATCACTTTCTCCGCTAAGGCCAGCGTATCCTCGCTCTCCTCAACAATCATCAGTCGCGAAGAGGCGTGCGGATCGTGAATGATGCCGTATTGCGCCAGCTCGTCGCGGCGCGCAAACGTACCGGCGCTGAAGCTGAAGGTAAGCGAATGGTCAACGCTGGCGACGTTGAGGGGCGTCCAGCACCATTGATAATGCGTCTGCGGCGCAGGAAGAGGCGCGGCGGGCGATAGCGGCAGCCACTCGCCAGAAGGATGACGGGCTTCAACGTGCATCTGACCGCGGGAAAAGGCTTCGTTTTGCCAGCTTAAGCGAACCTCCCCCAGCCACTCCGGGGCGGCGACGAGGGGCGGTTCCACAGGCAGAGCGTCGCCATGACGCTGTGAGAGCAGACGCCAGGCCTCCTGCCAGCGGGCGTTAAACCGTTCGGGCTGACCTGCGCAATCAGACCAGTCGGCGAGATAATCACCGTTATCCGTCAGCGCCTGCCCCAACACGGGTTCTGATGGCGCGGTGAATGTTACGGCGCTAACCGCCTGACCGGGCAGCGTGGCGAGAATGATATGTTCGCTCATCCCGGCGGTCGGGCTGCCATCCTGCGGTAGCCATGCCACTTTGCTGAATCCGGCGTGGCGGCACTGTTGCTGCCACTGAGCGGTGGTGAGGAATAACTCACCTTCGCGGGCGTCGAGATCCTGTAGCGGAAGAACCAGCGGGCCGAAAACGAAGTCAAACAGACGCATTGGCTGGGTGATTTCGCGCATCAGCAGGCGCCCGCCCGGCTTGAGCAGGGGGCGCAGATTATCGAGCGTGCGGCCAATATGGCGGGTGGCGTGAATCACGTTCGCCGCCACGATAAGATCGTAAGACTGCGCCTGGAAGCCCTGAGACTGCGCCTCTTTTTCGAGATCCAGCTCGCTATACTTCACAAAATCATAGTCGGCGAATTTCTGCTGGGCGCGGCGGGTGAACAGCGCTGAGATATCGGTGAAGTGGTACTCCAGCGCCGGAACGCCGTTGAGTTCCGGCAGCAGCCACGCGGTGGTGCCGCCGGTGCCGCCGCCAACTTCAAGAATACGTAACGGCTGGCGGGGCTGACGCGTCTGGACAATGCCGCGTAATACCCCGGCGGCGATTTGGTTGAAATAGCGGCCAAAGCTGAATTCCTGATACAGCACTTCCACGCCGTCGGAGGCGCTTTGCGGGAAGATAATCGCCACCGGTTCTTCCGCGCCGCTCATCATGTCATATAACCGATCGCCGGCACGGGCGATGGTGTCGGGAATAGCCTGAAAACCTTCACAATAACCGGCAAGTTCCGTCAGCAGTGATTCCCGCTGTTGATGTTCAATGGGGCGGGCGCGAGCGTATCGCCCGTCGGTGCAGCGGTAATCGCCGTCGACCACGCAGTTATTCAGCAGGCGCTGGAGTAGCTGCTGGTAGCGGGGCAGCAGACGTCCACGGCGCATGATGGTCATGGCGTCCACGCCGTTCTCAATGGCATCGCCGGTACAGCGTTGTACCAGTTGATCGACGTAGATGGCGTGCAGGCGCGTGGCGCACTGTTTAAGCGCTTCCAGGCGGGGGAGATCGAGCGCTGTCGCGGCGCGACTTGCCACCTCCAGCCCGGCAGACAGCGCTGCGTCGGCAGGCTCGCAGGCCGGGGAGACGCGCTCTTTCCAGTAACGCTCAGTATCAAACGGATAACATGGCGCAGCGATACGTTGTCCATCGCCCGCCAGCAGGTCGGCCCACGGTAAGGCGACGCCGGCAGCGTAAAGCTGGAGCAGAGCCTGATTGAGGACATCGCTCGCCTCTTTGTTACGCCGGGCGCTGGCTATCCAGTATGCGTTATCGCGGTATTCGCGCTGCCCGGAAGCAACCAACTGGGCATCGGGCCCCATCTCCAGAAAAACGCGGGCGCCGAGCTGATGCGCCACCTGAATACTCTGGATAAAACGCACCGGCTGGCGCATGTGTCGGCGCCAGTAATCCGCCTGGTTGAGCGTTGACTCATCAATGACGTCGGCGGTGAGCGTGGAAATAATCGGTATTTGCCCCGGCTCCGCGTGCAGCCCCGCGCAGGCGTCCTGGAACCGATCGAGTATCGGTTCCAGTAAAGCGGAGTGCGCCGCACCGGTTACGCTCAGGCGACGATAGTTAATGTCATGCTGCGAGAGCGTGGCGCAAAATACCGCGAGACGGGCTTCCGGCCCGGAAAATACCGTATGTTGCGTACCGTTGTTGGCGGCGAGATCCAGCTCAAACTGGCGAGCCAGCGGCATCAGCGTGTCTTCGTCTGCAAATACCGCCACCATCGCGCCGCTTGCGCACTGCTGCATTAGCGCGCCGCGCCGACAAACCAGTGGCATGACCTGTTCAATCGTATAGTGTCCGCAGACAACGGCAGCGGCAAACTCACCGACGGAATGCCCAATGGCGAAGTCTGGCTTCAGTCCTTCAGCGCGCCAGTGCGCCGCCATCGCGATTTCAAACGCGACAATCGCTGGCTGCGCCCAGGCCATATTGTCCAGCTGCGCCGAATCGGGGTTAAACATCGCTTCGCGCAGTGACGGCGTGAGCATTTCGCTACAGGCGGAAAAACAGCGATCCAGCGTGTCGGCAAACGCCGTTGAATGCTGGTACATTGTCTGACCCATAGTGCGCCAGTGCGAGCCCTGGCCGGTAAACAGCCACACCTGCTTGCCGCTGGCGCCGTGGCCGCTGTAAACCAGCGCCCCCGATTTCTCACCGGCCCAGGCGCTGAGCGCCGCAGCAGTTTCACGGTTTAATGGCGCCGCCAGGCGGAAGGGAAGATCGAGACGGCGCGCGTGCAGGGCCGTGAAGGCCAGAGAGCTGGCATCCGCATTCTCCCTCAGCGCCCCGGCATAATCCGTCGCCAGCCGCCGCAACGCGCTGTCGCTGGCGGCGCTGAGCAGCAGCGCGGTACTTTTTCTGCCGCCATCCGTATTGGGGAGGCGCGCGTTGAGCGCGTCGGGCAGCGAGGCGACGATCATATGGCAGTTGGTGCCGCCAATACCAAAGGAGGAGACGCCCGCATAGCGCATTTCGTCCTGCCACGCCTGCGCCGACACCGGTATGGTAAAGGGGCTCTCTTCAAGCTTCAGCGCCGGGTTGGGGGTGTGAAAATTCAGTAAGGGTGGAATTTGCCCGCGACTGACTGCCAGAACGGTTTTCAGCAGTCCGGCAATGCCCGCCGCGGTATCCAGATGCCCCATATTACTTTTCACGGAACCGAGCGCACAGCGCTGATCCTGCGGGCGAGGCGCATAGACGTTGCGTAACGCTTCAATTTCAATCGCGTCGCCCAGCGGTGTGCCGGTGCCGTGGGTTTCAATGTAACCTACCTGCCTGTCGTCGATGGCCGCCAGCATTAACGCCTCTTCGATGACCGCCTGTTGCCCTGCGACGGAAGGGGCGGTATAGCCGACCTTTCTGTTGCCGTCGTTGTTGACCGCGCTGGAGAGGATCACCGAGATAATCGGATCGCCTGACAGCAGCGCGTCTCTCAGGCGACGCAGTACCACGCAGCCGAGACCGTTACCGGCCCAGGTGCCCTCAGCCGAGGCGTCAAAGGGACGACAGTGACCGTCAGGAGAGAAAATCATTCCGGGCTGGTAGCGGTAGCCCGCCTGCTGGGGGAAAGAGAGCGCCACGCCGCCGGCAACCGCCATATCGGATTCGCCTGCGCGCAGGCTTTCACAGGCCAGATGCACGGCAACCAGCGAACTGGAGCAGGCGGTCTGTACCGATAACGCCGGGCCGTGCAGGTTGAGTTTGTACGCGGCGCGGGTGGCAATATAGTCTTTATCATTGCCCATCAGAGATTGCAGACCCTTTACCTGCGCGACTTCTGTCACGTTCAATGCTTCGCGACCGGGGTAGGTACTCATCCGGGAAGAGGCGAAAACGCCGGTCTTATGGGGGACGGCGCCGGGGGCATAACCGGCATGTTCCAGCGCATGCCAGACCGCCTGCAAAAACAGGCGCTGCTGCGGGTCCATCGACTCCGCTTCCTGTCGCGAATAGCCAAACAGGGTGGCGTCGAAGCAGTCGGCGTTGTCTAACACCGTACCGATATTGACATAATGAGGATCGTCAATGATGGCGGCATCCAGACCCACGGCCAGAAGCTCTTCGCGCGTAAAACGTCGGCTGCATTCACGACCTTCCAGCAGATTTTGCCAGAACGTTTCGCCATCCGGCGATTCAGGAAAATGGCAGGCGTAGCCGATAACCGCGACAGGTTCGCAGTCCGGGTAGTGTTGAGCGATCGATGCATCAATGGAATCTGCTGTCGGCGCAGAAGAGAAGCGCAAGTTATCCATAATCGGTCCCGTTTCCTAAGATTCACAAAGTCAATGGAACGCCATGCGTTCGCGATGGCGTTCCGGGGAAAATCAGTTTGCTTCGCGCTATATCCGCCGCTGACGACGGCGAACAGGGCGAGGACGTTTTGTTTTCTCCACCGTGGCGACGCCGGCCAGATAATCGGCCAGGGCGGCAGGAGAAGGGTGGGTGAAGAGGTCAAGCAACGTCAGGGTGGAAAATTCGTGACGTTGTAACAAAACATGCAGTTGCACCAGATTCAGCGACGTTGCGCCCGCCTCAAAGAAGTTTTCTGCGGGTGTGACAGACTCGCCAACCACCTCGCGGAAGGCGTCGCAAATCAGGCTGACGGTGCTCTCGTCCGCCGCAATGTGTGGCTGAGAGTGCTCAGGGCATACGCGCGGTGAGCGCTCTGCGCATTGCCCTGCGTGTTTAACGGGAGGCACCAGCGCGGCGAGCGGCAGTTGCCAGCCGCTTTCATCCTCGGCCATTCGGTTTAGCAATGCGCAATACTGTTCAAACTGGCGCTCCACCTGCCCGGCAGGAAACAGCGCGGCGACAAAATCCCAGTTAAAGCGCAGTTCGCCTTCGGATTCATAAACCTGGTGATCGAGCCAGACCTGCGGCGTCTGGGAGATGCCCCAGACCGGTTTGAGCAGATTACGCCGGGCGAGGAAGTTATCCTGCTCAAAGCCCAGCGCGCTGGTAAAGACGACGGGCATCGGAACGGCAGGCACGTTTTGCCGTTGCGCCAGTTGACGCATCACGCGGATAGCTGACACATCGCGGTGGTTGAGGTTCTGGCTCAGCCGCTGCTGTAGTGACTGTGCGCTGTGCAGCCAGCTTTCGCCGGGATGCCAGCTCAGCAACATCAGCGAGGTGAAATCGCCCAGAATCTGGTTGATTTGCGGGTGCAGCGGTCGCCTGTCGAAAAGCGTAAGGTTAAGCGTGAACTCAGGCTGCGCACTCCATGCAGAGAGAACCGTTGACCACACCGATAACAGCACGGCCGACGGGGTGAGATGGGCGTCAGCCGCCCGTTTTTTCAGCCGATGCCAGCGCGTGCTGTCCAGCGCGCCGTTCAGGCGGGCGAAGCGCGGTGTTTCAACCTCCTGAGGCAAGCATCGCAGCGGCAACGCAGGCGCCGGAGGAATATCATCAAGCTGCGCCTGCCACCATGCCAGAGAATCTGGATTGGGCGACTGTAGCGAGGGCTGTTGCAGATAATCCCTGAAGGTGACGGGCAGCGGCGGAAGCAGCTGTTGCGGGTAGCGGTAGCCGTGCTCCAGCTCCGCCAGCAGGATCTGCATGCTCAGACCGTCAAGCAACAGGTTATCCAGACACAGCCACAGGCGGGCGGGCATCCCGTCCACGTATCCGACCTGGAGATCGAATACCGGCCACACTTCGGGGTTGAGTACCTGATGCGCCAGTTTTTCGCGTACCCGCAACGCCTCTTCAGGCGTATGGAGGGTGTGTGCGGGTATCACCCAGGGGGGCGTCTGTTCGAGCACCTGTTGCTGTCCATCACGCACGACGGCGCGCAGCATATCGTGGCGGGCGATTAATCGGTTCCAGACCGTCTCCAGCCGGGTGAGATCCAGATCGGCAATTTCAAATTCAACAAAGAAATGTGAGCCGACGCCGCCCAGGGCAAAGCCTGGCTGACGTCCCACCAGGTAAGCCTGCTGCACGTCGGTAAGCGCAAAGGGCTGGTAGCGATCTTCAGGGGAGTGGACGAATGGTTGTTCGACCGGGACGTCGGTTTTCCGCAGCGTGGCGGCAAAATCCGCCAGCCGGGGATGATTAAACAGGTCGCTTAATTGCGCTTCATAACCTGCCTGATGAAGTTGCCCGGTCAGACGGGTCGCCAGCAGGCTATCGCCGCCTTGCTGGAAGAAGTCGGTTTCTCTGGTGACATTGCCAGTCGATAAGAGTTGCTGCCAGAGGGCGGCAACCTGTTTTTCAATGTCGCCCTGGGGTAAATCCGCTTCGGCCGGGTTTTCCGCTTCAGGGGTATGACGACGCTTCAGCGCCTGATAGTCAATCTTCCCGTTAGCCGTCAGCGGTAAGGCGTCGAGGAAAACGATCCGTTGCGGCACCATCCACCCCGGCAGGCGCCCGGCGAGGGCGGCCTGAAGTTGACGGGGATCGCGGCGCACCTGCCTGTCAGGGCATTGTAAGAGGAAGCGTTGTAACCCCGCGACCTCATCGCCATGCTGACAATTGAAGGCGGCTGCGCTAAATAATGCCGCCCAGTCGGCGCTGTTATGCAGCAAGGCCTCCGGCTGCCCATCGGTTAACAGAAGCGTGCTGAGCAAGGCGGACGGCGTTAACTGGCGAAACTCCATCACGTAGAGCAGCGCGCCGGGAACGGCAAGCTGTTGTAATGTTGCAAGGAGCCCGGGATCTTCCGGCAGCAGACGATGCAGGGCGTTATTAAGCCAGATAATGTCCGCCGAGTGAGCGTGCGCCGCCAGCGTGTCTGCATTCCAGAGGGACAGACGGGCGCCAGGCCAGGGGGCGAGCCTCTGCCGGGCGCTCAGCAGCATCTCCTGGCTCTGCTCAAGCCCGACATACTCAATCTGTCCGGCGTTGAGCTGTGCTAACAGCGATTCTGCGGCGCGGCCGGTGCGGGTTCCCACCTCAAGCAGGCGTACCGGGCGCTGTAAGCGCTGTGCAAGCTGTTGGCAAATTGTCGCCAGTTCCTGAATATACGGGGCGCTGGCCGGATGGTTGAAGGCCAGGCTTTCCGGCGACCACTGCGCGTCGTTCAGTAACGACAGTTCGTCGCGGGCGCCGCGAAGAATTTGCGATAACGTTAAGTCATGTCCGCTGAAATGCGGGTGCTCATTCTCGCGTTCTTCACCAGCGCAGACCTGATAACCTTCAGCAGCGGGCTTCAGTCGCTGTTGTGTCACCAGAAATGCTAACCAGCGTTCCACCACGGCCTGCCAGCGCGGCTGGATAGCGAGTGAGTTCATCAGGGGGAGAGGATCGGCGCCAGCGGTGTGACCCGGCTTCAGTTTTAACAGGCGATGCTGAAGGAAATCGGCTACCTGTTCTGCGGAGATCTCTGGCGAGATGGCGCAACAGGGCAACGTTCCCGCAAGCGTGTGCCACACCTGCGGCAGTGCCGGGTCCCGATGATCGGTAACGCAAAAAGCCTCGCCCTGAGGAACAACGTATGCCGCCAGCGTTTTTTCTTTTTCGCCGATCGCCAGAACGGTTGCTTGTTTCACCCCCGCCAGCTGGCTGAGCGCGCTTTCGATTTCGCCCAGCTCGATGCGATATCCTCCGACTTTGACCTGCTTGTCGCGACGACCGAGGAACTCTATTGTGCCGTCTGGCCAGTAGCAGCCGAGATCGCCGGTGCGATACCAGCGCTCGTCCGGGAGCGTCAAAAATTGCTGCTCGCTGCGCAGGGGATCGTTGAAATAGCCTTCCGCGACCCCGATGCCGCCAATCCATAATTCACCCGGCACCCAGTCAGGGCAGTCCCGGCCCCGTTCATCCACCACCCGGTAGCGTTGGTTGGTTAGCGGAAAACCGTAAGGGATGGAGCGCCAGTGGGCGGGGACGTCGTGAATTTCGCAGGCGTTAGACCAGATAGACGCCTCGGTGGCGCCGCCCATCGCGATAAATTGTCCTTGTGGCCGGAAGGCCCGATAACGGGCGGGGAGGTCAAGCCCGATCCAGTCGCCGGAAAGCATCACTGCGCGCAGGTTTTCCGGCGTGGCGTCGGCGAAACCTTCACACCAGGTCAGCAGCATATCGAACAGCGCCGGGACGCTGTTCCAGAGCGTGACCTGATGGCGCTGGATCAGCTCACACCATGCGTGAGGATCGCGCCGTTGATTTTCCATCACCATCACCAGCGCGCCGCCCGCGCGCAGTACGCCAAAAATGTCGTAAACCGATAAATCAAAATGCAGGGCGGAGAGGGCCAGCACCCTGTCATGTGGGCCAACCTGATAGCGGGTATTGATATCGCAACAGGTGTTGAGCGCTCCCTGGTGAGAAATGACTACCCCTTTCGGCGTGCCGGTAGAGCCGGAGGTGTAGATTATGTAGGCCGGTTGCGTGGGGGCGCGTACCACCGGGTTGACGATCGGCTCCGCCTCAATGGCCTGCTGCCAGGCAAGGACGGGAATATCGTCTGACCCGGCGCTGGCGTCGTGCTGGCAAATAAGCACCAGCCGGACGCTGGCGTCAGTGTAGATTTTCTCGCGCCGTGCGGCAGGCTGGTCCAGCGAAACCGGAACGTAAACCGCCCCGGCCAGCAGGACGGCCAGAACCGCAACAAGTTGTCCTGCGCCTTTCGACATCGTGATAGCCACATTATCGCCGGGCTGAACCCCGCACTCGATTAACCTGCCTGCGCAACGGCGGGCATAGTCTGTCAGCTCATGATAATTCCACTGATAACGCATGTCCGTTACCGCCAGCGCCTGCGGCTGTTGCAGAGCGATACGGAAAATGCCTTCATGCAGCAAACCTTCGGGAATGGGGGCGCCGGTGGCGTTGATCCGTTCGCGTATCGCGCGCTGGCTGGCGGGCATCATATCTGCGAACGGCTTTTGCCAGGCGCTTTCGTCATCGCAGAGTTGGTTAATCAACTGGCAGTAGGCGTCGAACAATGTTTCGACTAACGCCGGAGGGAACAGCGCGTCGTTGCTGTCCCATTGTAGCCAGACCTCGCCGTGATGCTCGAACGCCAGATGATCTATCCAGACCTGCGGCGTTTGCGAGATGCCCCATTCCGGCTCGCCCAACGGCGATTCTGCGCGGCTGCTGTAGAGGGAACGCCCCAGATTGCTGGTAAATACCACCGGGGCGCCGTGGGGGTAGCGCTGCTGGCGTTTGAGTTCACGGAGTAATTCGACGCCGGACCAGTGGCGATGCTCCCAGTCCTCCGTAAACGTGAGCTGGTTTTTACGCGCCAGGTTGCTGACGGTATCGCCGTCGCAGGCGGTATCCAGCAGAAGAATATTGGTGAAGTCGGCAAGCATCGCGCCAACCGCCGGGTGCAGCGGCTGGCGGTCGAATAAGGTGATGTTAAGCAGCAGACGCGTCAGGCCGCCCCAGCGAGCCAGCACGGCAGAAAAACAGGTCGCCAGCGCCATTGTTGGCGTCACGCCATATTCGCCGGCCCGGTTGCTAAAGGCGTGCCAGCGTGTTGCCGGGACAATCATGCGGCGTCGGGTATTACGGACTTCACGCAGCGTGGCGGGTTCGCAGGCCAGCGGCAAGACGGGCGCAGGGGGAAGCGTCGATGCTTTCGCCAGCCAGTAAGCGCGCGCGTCGTCTCTCAGTGGTTGATTGATCTTCTGCTGGTGCAGCAAATACGAGCGGAAATCATAGCGGGTGTCGATAGCCGACAGCGATTCTCCGGCCAGCAAGGCGTTAAGCTCATCGAAGAAAAGCGTAAAGCTGGAGGCATCCATAATCAGCAGGTCAATATTGACATGGAGGCGGTGGCGATTGTCCGGCAAGAGCGTCAGCTGAAAATCAAACGTTTCGCCGATCTCCACGCGTAAAAGACGGTGGCTCAGGCGCTGGCGCAGTGCGTCCAGATAGGCCTGGCGGCTTTCAGCGTCGTTATGGCGTAAATCATGAACGGTGACGCCGTTCCAGTAAGGTTGCGGTAGCCAGACCTGCTGCCCGTCGGGGCGAAAGGCGATATGCAGCATTGGGTGGCGTTGCAGCAAGGTCGTGATGGCCTGCTCCAGCTGCGACGCCGTCAGACAATGGCCTTCAAACTCCTGATACAGGTGGCAACCCACGCCGCCAAGCGTCTGCCCCGGCATGCGGCCCGTCAGGTAGGCGTGCTGTACCGGCGTCAATGGGAAGGGGGTACTTTCGGTCATGTTCGGCCAGGATGATTCGTCGGGCGGCGTTTCTTCTTCCGCGTTCTCCGGCGACCGGCTGAGCATTAACTGGTTCCATGCCGCCAGCGTGGGGGCGGCATACAGCTCGCGAAGGGTAAGGCGGTAGCCATTTTTACGAAACCAGTGTAACCATCTCATCAATCTTATTGAATCCAGGCCGGCCTGGATCAGGTTGCTTTCGTCATGTAACTGCTGCGGCGTTAAATTCAGTTCCTGTATAAGCCGCTCGCGTAATTGTTGGTAATCAGCCGCGTGGCGGTTGTCCGGTAACAGCGAATCCTGAGATGGTGCGCCAGAAATCATTCTTCCTCCTGATGGCACGTCTTACCGAAAAACATTGCTCATATGAGAATAATAATTATTAACAATTGGATGCTACCCGAAACGGGTTTATTTATGCCCGTTTCGGGTTGGTAACAGGCGGAAAGAACAGAGGCCCGGATGGGGTATCCGGGCCTCTGTCAGGGAGGAGTTTAGGGGGGCGCGACCCCGGTTACATCACGCGTTTAAAGGTCGAAGGGGTTACGCCAAACTGTTTCTGGAAGGCGGCAGAAAAATGGCTGGCGTTGGCATAGCCCAGATCGGCCGCCACCGTCATGACGGAGGTATTGCCGTTGGCCAGGCGTCTTCTGGCTTCCTGCATTCGTTCAGCCTGAAACAGGCCATAGACGCTGTTGTTGAACAGAACGCGGAAGCCTCGCTTAATTTTGAGAACGCTCAGACCGGACTCTCTGGCCAGCTCCGCGACGCCCGGCGCTTGCGTCAGATCAGCCAGCAGCAGATCCTTCGCTCGCAGCAGTTTCTGGCGTTCCATCGGGTTGAAGTGGCAGGAGAGGCAACTGGCGTCTTCGCGATGTTCATCCAGCACCAGACTGAGCATGACCAGACTTTGCCCCTGCAACCATAGCGTTGACGGCTTTTGTTCATGGCTGAAGCCGCCGTGCATGCGCATCAGCGCGTGACGCAAGGCCTGAGCCGTTAAGTGGGTTTCAGCATTACAACGCTGCTGCTGGCAACAGCAGTGGGAGTCGATCTTATTCTTAATGACCGCGCTAATATCCGGCACCCACAGCGCGAGGGTTTCAGGGCTGAAGGAGAGGGTAATGCTCTCGAATCGGCCACAATAGGAGGCGCTGCCGCGGCAGTCTGGCGTATGGGTAATGTAATGGCGATTGCGCGCAAGCTCCCAGTCGGTGCGGCGCCTGAGTCCCTGAATCGCAAAGCGCGATGTGCCTTCCAGGATGCACGAGAAGTTAATCCTGCCCAGATCGTCGTGTAGCTGCAACGTCTCAGGCCGCGCAAAATGGCCCCTCCAGAGCAAAATATCCATACCTTCCTGCAACGAACAGCGCAGCAGTTCACACTGAGCAGGAATATTGCCATCGTTTGCAGGTTTCCCGACCACCAACTGGTGAATAGAGATTTCAGATTGCGTTTGCGGTGACTCCGTCATGACCTGGTTATCTCCCTGTGGCTTAGACCAATGCGGGCATATACCCGTCATATTTCAAGTTGCATGTGCGTTGGCTACGCTCACTCACCCCAGTCACTTACTTCTGTAAGCTCCTGGGGCTTCCCTCGCTTGCCGCCTTCCTGCAACTCGAACTATTTAGGGTATAAATAGAACCGAATGGGGTAGATGAGTTATTGATAATGGTTATTATTCACATTAATTCTCAGAACGCCACCCTGAATTGTCGTTTTTGGCGTCCGTAAAAATTCATCAGGAAATTCAGTTACTCCCATGTCATCTCAATCATCCAATACTGAATCGCTGTCCCGATTTCCTCTCTGGCAGGTGATTACACCGGTTCGCAGGAAGGTTATTTTAGCTATGGCGCTGGCGGGGCTGGCGGCATTAACCAGCCTGGGGGCGCTCCTTTTTCTGGCGTGGAGCCTGCGTGACATTCGCGCGACGCCTGACGCTATTCCGGCCTGGCCGCTGGGCGGCGTGATCGGCTGCGTGGTCTTAACTTTTGTTCTGCGCTTGCAGGCGTTCAATACCTCTCATTACGCGGCTTTTCATCTGGAGAACATTCTGCGCAGCAGGTTAGCCCGTAAAGCATTGCAGCTTCCGCCTGGTGTGTTACAGCAAATGGGTAGCGGGTCAGTGGCGAAAGTGATGCTGGATGACGTGAAGTCGTTACATATCTTTGTGGCCGACAGCACGCCGCTCTATGCCCGCGCGATCATCATGCCGCTGGCGACAATCGTTATCTTGTTCTGGCTGGACTGGCGGCTGGCAATCGCGACGCTGGGGGTACTGGCGTTTGGATCGGTTGTTCTCGTGCTCGCCCGCCAGCGTTCGGAAGATATGGCTCAGCGTTATCATAAGGCGCGCGAGCAGGTCAGTGCGGCGGTTATTGAGTTCGTGCAGGCCATGCCCGTGGTGAGAACGTTTGATAGCGGCAGCACCAGTTTTTTGCGCTATCAACGCGCCCTTGAAGAGTGGGTCGATGTGCTCAAAACCTGGTATCGCAAAGCCGGTTTTTCAGCGCGTTTTTCCTTCTCGATTCTGAATCCTCTCCCGACCCTGTTTGTCCTAATCTGGTCGGGATACGGCCTGTTGCACTATGGCAGTCTCGATTTTATCGCGTGGGTGGCCGTTTTACTGCTGGGCAGCGGAATGGCCGAAGCCGTAATGCCAATGATGATGCTCAATAACCTGGTCGCGCAAACGCGTTTAAGCATTCAACGTATTTATCAGGTTCTCGCGATGCCGGAGTTATCGCTGCCGCTGTCTGACCAGCAGCCGAAAGAGGCGAGCATTACCTTTGAGCAGGTGAGCTTTCATTATCCGCAAGCGCGTACTGGCGCCGCGTTGCAGGAGGTGAGCTTTCATGTGCCTGCCGGGCAAATTGTGGCGCTGGTCGGGCCAAGCGGCGCCGGAAAAAGCACCGTGGCGCGCTTGCTGCTGCGTTATGCCGACCCGGACAAAGGCCATATCCGTATTGGCGGCGTGGATCTGCGTGATATGCAGACGGACACCCTGATGAAGCAACTCTCGTTTGTGTTTCAGGACAACTTCCTTTTTGCCGACACGATAGCCAATAACATTCGTCTGGGCGCGCCGGATACGCCGCTGGAGGCGGTAATAGCGGCGGCCAGAGTGGCGCAGGCCCATGATTTTATTAGCGCGCTGCCAGAAGGTTACAACACGCGAGTCGGGGAGCGCGGGGTATTTCTCTCCGGCGGCCAGCGGCAGCGCATCACTATCGCCCGGGCGCTTTTGCAGGATCGCCCCATCCTGGTGCTTGATGAGGCGACGGCGTTTGCTGACCCGGAAAACGAAGCGGCGCTTATCAAAGCGCTCGCGGCGGCCATGCGCGGCCGGACGGTCATCATGGTCGCGCATCGTCTCTCAATGGTGACTCAGGCCGATGTGATATTGCTGTTTTCCGACGGACAGCTCAGGGAAATGGGGAACCATACGCAACTGTTGGCGCAGGGCGGCCTGTATCAACGGCTCTGGCAACACTATCAGCAGGCGCAGCATTGGGTGCCGGGTGGAACACAGGAAGAGGTGGTGGAAAATGAAAGACAATAATCCTGCGGATAACCTGGCCTGGCGCGTCATCTGGCGCCAGCTTATCTCCAGCGTTGGCAGTCAGGCCAGGATGCTGCGGCGCAGTATGCTGGCGCTGTTGCTGGCGGCATTCATGCAGGGGATCGCTTTTGCCTGTCTTTATCCAATCATTGATGCGCTGTTACGGGGAGACGCGCCGCAACTTCTTAACTGGGCTATGGCCTTCAGCGTTGCCGCGATTGTGACGCTGGCGCTACGCTGGTATGGCCTGGGCTT
The DNA here is from genome assembly GCF_005406305.1 of Citrobacter sp. TBCP-5362. Classification (NCBI taxonomy): domain Bacteria; kingdom Pseudomonadati; phylum Pseudomonadota; class Gammaproteobacteria; order Enterobacterales; family Enterobacteriaceae; genus Citrobacter; species Citrobacter sp. TBCP-5362. Next base: position 2,052,594 of record NZ_CP040234.1, read on the forward strand.
TGAATACCGTGGTCATCTGGCGCAGGCCACCCATGAGTTGCGCCTGCGACTTGGCGAGCAGTTACGCCGCGTGCCGCTGGAGAAGCTCCAGCGCGGCAGGGCGGGCGAAATGAACGCCTTGCTGCTGGGCAGCGTGGATGAAAACCTTAATTATGTTATTGCGATAGCCAATATTTTGCTGCTCACCATTGTCACGCCGCTGACGGCGTCGCTGGCGACATTGTGGATAGACTGGCGGCTGGGGCTGGTGATGTTGCTGATCTTCCCTCTGCTGGTGCCGTTTTATTACTGGCGCCGCCCGGCGATGCGGCGACAAATGCAGACGCTGGGGGAAGCGCACCAGCGTCTGAGCGGCGATATCGTTGAATTTGCTCAGGGGATGATGGTATTGCGCACCTGCGGCAGCGATGCCGATAAAAGCCGGGCGCTGCTGGCGCATTTCAATGCGCTGGAAAACTTACAGACCCGCACTCACCGTCAGGGCGCTGGCGCGACGATGCTGATCGCCAGCGTCGTGGAGTTGGGCCTACAGGTGGTGGTGTTATCCGGGATCGTCTGGGTGGTGACGGGCACTCTGAACCTCGCCTTTCTGATTGCCGCCGTCGCGATGATTATGCGCTTTGCAGAACCGATGGCGATGTTTATCAGCTACACCTCGGTTGTGGAACTGATCGCCAGCGCCCTGCAACGGATTGAGCAGTTTATGGCGGTAGCGCCGCTTCCCGTCGCAGCGCAAAGCGAGATGCCGGAACGTTATGATATCCGCTTTGACAACGTCAGCTATCGCTACGAAGAAGGCGACGGCCACGCGCTTAATCATGTTTCTTTGACGTTCCCGGCAGCCAGTATGAGCGCGCTGGTGGGTGCCTCCGGCGCAGGCAAAACCACGGTCACTAAACTGTTAATGCGTTATGCCGATCCGCAGCAAGGGCAGATTTCTATTGGCGGCGTCGATATTCGCCGCCTGACGCCGGAACAGCTCAATAGCCTGATTTCTGTTGTTTTCCAGGATGTCTGGCTGTTTGATGACACGCTGCTGGCGAATATCCGTATCGCGCGCCCACAGGCGACGCGACAGGAGGTGGAAGAGGCCGCCCGCGCGGCGCAGTGCCTTGAGTTTATTTCCCGTCTTCCGCAAGGCTGGCTGACGCCAATGGGGGAGATGGGCGGCCAGCTATCGGGCGGCGAGCGCCAGCGGATTTCCATTGCCAGAGCGTTATTGAAAAACGCGCCGGTCGTCATTCTCGATGAACCGACCGCCGCGCTGGATATTGAAAGCGAGCTGGCGGTGCAAAAAGCGATCGATAACCTGGTTCACAACCGGACGGTGATTATCATCGCTCACCGTTTATCCACCATCGCCGGGGCCGGAAACATTCTGGTGATGGAAGAGGGACAGGTGGTGGAGCAGGGTACTCATGCGCAATTGATCTCCCGTCATGGACGTTATCAGGCGCTGTGGCAGGCGCAAATGGCCGCGCGCGTGTGGCGCGACGAAGAGGTTTCCGCGTCTGGAGAGTGGGTGCATGAGTGATGTTCAGTCGAATGTGAAACCGCTGACGTTGACGACCGGGCGGGTGATTTTTGCTATTGCCGGCGTCTATGTGACGCAGAGCCTGGTATCGGCGCTGTCTATGCAGTCCTTACCCGCGCTGGTGCGCGCTGCTGGCGGCTCGCTGGCGCTTGCCGGTGCGACAACCCTGTTCATGCTGCCCTGGGCGCTGAAGTTTATTTGGGCGCCGTGGATCGAGCGCTGGCGGCTTCCGCCCGGTAGCCAGGAACGCCGTTCGCGGATGTTAATCCTGCGTGGTCAGGTCGCGCTAGCGGCGATCCTGATGATTGCCGCAGCGATTGGCTGGTTTGGGCGAGAAGGGGGATTTCCCGATACGCAAATCGTCGCGTTATTTGTTCTGTTTATGGTGGCAGGCACGGTCGCCTCCACCATTGATATCGCCAGCGACGGCTTTTGCGTCGATCAACTGACCCGCGCGGGTTACGGCTGGGGAAACAGCGTGCAGGTTGGCGGCAGCTATCTGGGAATGATGTGCGGCGGCGGGGTGTTTCTGATGCTGTCGGCAGCATCCGGCTGGCCTGTCGCCATGCTGATGATGGCGGTGCTGATTATGGCGCTGTCACTCCCGCTGTGGCGCATTACGGAGCCGACGCGAACAGCGACTATCCCGCATGTTCCGGCGTTAGGTTATGCGCTAAGGAGGAAACAGGCACGCCTGGGCTTACTGCTGGTATTGATGCTGAATTCAGGCATGCGGTTTGTGCTGCCTCTCCTGGCGCCGCTGTTGTTGGATCATGGGTTGAGCATGTCCGCGTTGGGCGCGCTGTTCAGCGGCGGCAATATTGCAGCGGGCATAGCAGGAACGCTGGCCGGTGGATTACTGATGAAATACACCTCACCCGGCAGAGCGCTGTTGACGGCTTATGGCGTCCAGGGGATCGCGCTGCTGGCGGTGGTGATGACGCTCATGATGGCGCCGGGTCATCTGCTGCTGCCGATTCTCCAGTGTCTGGTCATTGTCCAGTCCATTTCGCTGGCCTGCGCGCTGGTCTGTCTTTACGCCACGCTGATGTCGCTTTCATCGCCTTTGCAGGCCGGTGTCGACTTCACCCTCTTTCAATGTACTGACGCGGCAATCGCCATTCTGGCAGGCGTTATCGGCGGCGTTGTTGCTCAACATTTTGGCTATGCGGCCTGCTTCCTGTTTGCCGGGGCATTCACGTTGCTGGCGGCGTGGGTTGCTTATATCCGGCTGCATTCGGCAAGAAAACTGATGACCAGCGCAATTGATTGATCCGGGAATAACACAGAGAGGTAAGGGATGAAAATCAGTGAATTTTTACACCTGGCGTTACCAGAGGAACAATGGCTGCCGACGATTTCTGGCGTTTTACGCCAGTTCGCAGAAGAAGAGTGTTATGTCTATGAGCGTCAACCCTGTTGGTATTTAGGCAAAGGGTGCCAGGCACGGCTGCACATTAATGCCGACGGAACGCAGGCGACATTTATTGATGATGCCGGGGAGCAAAAATGGGCGGTGGATTCCATTGCCGACTGCGCGCGTCGTTTTATGGCGCATCCTCAGGTGAAAGGACGTCGGGTATATGGACAGGTTGGGTTCAATTTTGCGGCGCATGCGCGGGGGATTGCCTTTGACGCCGGGGAGTGGCCGCTGCTGACGTTAACCGTTCCCCGTGAAGAGCTTATTTTTGAAAAGGGAAATGTCACCGTTTATGCGGACTCCGCCGACGGGTGCCGACGTTTGTGCGAGTGGGTAAAAGAGGCCAGTACAACGACGCAGAACGCACCACTGGCGGTGGATACCGCCCTCAATGGCGAGGCGTATAAACAACAGGTTGCACGCGCCGTTGCAGAGATCCGCCGTGGTGAGTATGTCAAAGTGATTGTCTCGCGCGCCATTCCCCTGCCATCGCGGATTGATATGCCTGCCACGCTGTTATACGGGCGGCAGGCAAACACGCCTGTGCGCTCGTTTATGTTCCGTCAGGAAGGACGCGAAGCGCTGGGCTTTAGCCCGGAACTGGTGATGTCAGTGACGGGCAATAAAGTGGTCACTGAACCGCTTGCGGGCACCCGCGATCGCATGGGAAACCCGGAGCATAATAAGGCGAAAGAGGCAGAACTGCTGCACGACAGTAAAGAGGTGCTTGAGCATATCCTTTCTGTCAAAGAAGCTATTGCTGAACTGGAGGCCGTTTGCCAGCCGGGCAGCGTGGTGGTTGAAGATTTAATGTCGGTTCGCCAGCGCGGCAGCGTTCAGCATCTGGGGTCTGGCGTGAGCGGTCAGCTTGCGGAAAACAAGGATGCCTGGGATGCGTTTACCGTGCTGTTTCCGTCGATTACCGCCTCAGGTATCCCTAAAAATGCTGCCCTGAACGCGATTATGCAAATTGAGAAGACGCCGCGAGAGCTTTATTCCGGCGCAATCCTGCTGCTGGACGATACGCGCTTTGATGCGGCGCTAGTTCTGCGTTCCGTATTTCAGGACAGCCAGCGCTGCTGGATACAGGCGGGGGCGGGAATCATCGCGCAATCTACGCCGGAACGCGAACTGACGGAAACCCGGGAGAAATTAGCGAGCATTGCGCCCTATTTAATAGCGGCAGAGCAGGGGTAGTCGGGTGAGATTGCCCGTCCAGGCAGTCAGCGGCTGGTTATTAATGTGAAGTGCAGCGTTATGAAAAAAATCCACGCTTTGGCGTGGATTTTTGTTATTCGTGAAAGGTGACTCTTTCACGAAGATGGGTCAATGACGAGTAAAGCTTCCGTTCATGAATACCCGTTTCGGGCAGATTTATGCTCATTGCGGAGAATCTTCACTCAAAAACGGTGAGTGGAAATCTACTGACAAAATCGTATGATGCAGGTAAAGATACTCGAATATGTTGTACGCATCTGCAAGATGTGCGTCAGGATAAATAAAATACACTGCGAAAGTTGAGGTTGTGCTAATGGAATTTGAGGCGGAACAAGTAACCTTTGAGAGAAAGATAAGACGTTATCTCTCCGCTAGCGTGAAGCGGCAGGTAGCTATATTGAGCGGCTATCGATGCTCGTTTCCAGGTTGTGATCAAAACCTCATGCTTCAGGACTCATCATTTATTGGTGAAATAGCTTCGATTGAAGCCATTCACTCTCACGGGCCAAGACACAACCCTTCTAAAAATGCAGACCAACTATTTCAAACAGAAAACTATCTTCTGTTGTGCCCGAATCATCATGCGATTATTGACAGACAGCCGGAAATATATTCGACTGAGTGGCTAAGAAAGGCCAGGGAAGAACATTTAAATAAAATATCAGAAATAGTGTCTGCCTCGAAGTGTGTAGCAGAGGTCAAGCTGGATGAGCAGGTCGAAATCTCTTTAGAGGAAGCAATAGGTGTTTGGAAAGTAAATCGTGAAAATGCATCCGAGGAATTCTGGCAAACTCTTCTACAAAAATGTCCAGCTGTATTATCACAGATATTTCCGCAAAGTATGTTTCAGTTAGGCAGTAAATGCTATGTTGGTGGAAAATCGATAAACAATTCGGGTGGTAATCTTGTCGATTTTATCTACGCAAGCAGACTGACTGGAAATATAGTATTGGTCGAAATAAAGACCCCAAAGACGATATTGCTGGGGAAAAGATATAGAACTAATGCCTATTCAATTAGCGAAGAACTATCTGGGGCATTTGTTCAGGTGTTAAATTATAAAGACCAATTAATGAAGGAATATTTCAAACTAAGTGAAGGTAACGGAGGTGATTCATTTTTGGCATTCAACCCTAAATGCTTAATTGTTATTGGTACACTTGAGTCGGAGCTTAAAGATAATAGTCAATACAAATCATTTGAGCTATTCAGAAATAGTATGACAAACGTTGAGATTGTCACTTATGACGAGCTATTTCAAAAGGCTCAAGACATTCTGGATATGATCAAATAACATGTAATATCGTTTTTAGCCGACTTCCGCCTGTCATTGCGGACAAGAAGCCTCATACAAAGGATAATTTATAACTACAACCACTTAAGGCGTCTACAAAATGGGTGGCTATTCAGATTATAACCACCGCTATACTCAGTTCCGACCGCACTTCCATGATATCAACGGATACGCTATAAATAAAAAATCCACGCAATTGCGTGGATTTTATGGCTTTTTGTGGCCTTTACGAGGTTTATTGAAACCTCATAAGACAACAATTAGACGTTGAACCGTGATTTATTCTTTATTCTTTTGATTTAATCGATTTTTATTTAATTTTTAATAATTCGTACTCATTTATGTACTCACTTTATCAAAAGCAACAATTTAGGAAGTATGGCATTCACTTTTGGCCGAAAACTGGTCAAAAAATCTATGCGTTGGTGATCAAATGGTGTCCATTAAACCGTTATTCCCAAACCACCTCAGTTGCGAGATAGTTATGTATTACTGAGCGGACTGTCAGTATGCCTTGTTGAAATACCACGTATCGATAGATGTCATCTTGAACAATAACCCAACCATCATCTAAGTCTTGACCTGTCATGACACGAGTCATCATTCTACTTCCAACTTCAGGCCAGCCAGCAAAGGGTCCACCAGTTTCTTCGAAGTCGTTACGTTGGTTTTGATTCATAGACATTAGCGGAACGGCACTTACAGAGACTGGATCGTCCAACATTGGCTCTCCGTACTCGTAGAAAGCATGGCCTCTGGCATTTTTCAAAATAACCCGATGTATGCGTTCTATTTCAGGTAGCCAAAGAATCTGCTGTCTGCCATATTCATCCACTGTAATCTGCTTAGCTGCCTGTAGTCGAGCAGCCAGGGATGGGTTACGTGTAAGTGCCCTCCCGATTTTTGGATTTTTCTGCGCTGAAGGGTCTGTGCTTCCTGCCTCCACACAACTCAGAAAAGTAACGAAGTACTCTTCATCCAATGAAAAGCTGGTATTACATTCCTTGCATACTTCGACTTGTGGTACATGGGGCGGCAGAGGTCTTTCTAGTAACCCTTTTGTCGGAACGTGATCTCTGTTTGTATGACGATCAATAATGGGCGAACCGCAATGGATACACCAGGCTTTGTGCCGATCATCGGTAAAATGCTCTATTTCTTCCATACATCCTCTCTAAATGTCATATTGCTGTTGCTTTTTTGTTCTGTAAGCCACGCAGTTTCAACGATTAAAAAGTTACTGATGCATCAACCAGGCCATCCCATGTACATAAAAACTAGTATCAATCCTGTTGTTAGTCGCAGTAAAGAGTGTTTGGTGCTTTTGATATCATAGAGATAACACGGATCACACGATTTTCCACTAGTAACATTAACTGGGGGTATCTGATACAAATGTTGCGTATAATGCTGGCATCAAAACTTAAAAAGTCTGAGTAAGATTAAATTGAAAGCAATTGATTTATTTGCTGGTGCGGGAGGTTTTTCGCTAGCAGCCTTTGAGGTTGGCATTGATGTTCAAGCCGCAATTGAGCTTGATAAGCAAGCCTCTGATACTTACTACTATAACCTTGTTGAGAAGCTTGGCGCACAGACTCAGGTGTTTTCCCAAGACATCAATGATGTTGATATTGGCTCTATGATGAAGTTTCAGGGCATCAAGCAGGGTCAGCTTGACATTTTGCTCGGTGGTCCGCCATGTCAAGGGTTTTCATCACACCGCATTAATGATGCAGGAAAAGATGACCCAAGAAATGCTCTATTGATACGTTACTTTGATTTCGTTAAGAATCTAAGACCAAAAGTATTTCTGGTTGAAAATGTGCCGGGTCTCCTTTGGCCTCGCCATGCAGAGTATTTGAACAATTTTATCGCTCTCACGAGAGCACATGACTATCAAATCGTTGGTGATCAACCCTTCATTCTTAATGCGAGAGATTATGGTGTTCCACAGAGCCGTAAGCGTGCTTTCATACTCGCAGTAAGAAAAGACATATGCACTGATGGTTTTGAATGGCCTCCAAAAGCGACTCATACCAAATCGGGTTCAAGGGCGTGGGCAACATCTTCTACTGTGTTTGAACGTCCTCCTCAATCAGTATTGATTGAGCTAAAAGATAGACTTATTGAGAAATTTGATTTCACAATGGAAGACGCTGAAACCTGCATTAAGTCGTTAAATTGGGGTCAACCCGTAGATTCCAATGATCCATGTCATGTTCATATGATGCATTCTCCTGAACTGACTTCTCTGTTTGAAAACACCCCTCTCTTAGGGGACAGAACTGAATCGGGAAGGATATTGGATTGTCATAAAAATTACAGTGGCCATCTGGATGTGTATGGAAGAATCTATCCCCATATACCATCAAATACTGTTACTACGGGTTGTAATAACCCTTCGAAAGGCCGTTTTGTTCATCCGTGGCTACCGCAGGGGATTTCTCTCAGGCATGCTGCGCGTTTACAGACATTCCCTGACGATTATGCCTTTTTGGGGGGATCAATGTCTGTTGCTAAACAAATTGGAAATGCTGTCCCTGTGGAACTTGGTAAAGTGCTGCTGGGAACAATAATGAAACTACTATCAACGCAGCCTTCCCATGAGGTTAAAAATAATTCCAGGGAAGTAGATTATGGTAAGGAATGTACAAAATGACTCAACATGTTACGTTTCAGACTAGAGCAAGGACGATTGATCATCTAGGGCGAGAGCAGATAGCTGACTGTCCTACAGCTATATCGGAGCTTTGGAAGAACGCTTATGATGCTTATGCAAGACAAGTAAGTCTTCACATCTTTGATGGGGATTTGAAGATTTCAGCCATTGTTGATGATGGCCACGGTATGAATCGTAACGAATTTGAATCAAAATGGCTCATTGTAGGGACGGAATCAAAAACTAATGGTTTCTCTATTCCTGAAAATGATCGAGATGGTTTACCGGAGCGTCCAAAGCAAGGTCAAAAAGGGATTGGTCGCCTGTCATCGGCAGCTTTGGGACCACTGTTATTACTCATCTCAAAACGAAAAAACAGTGATTATGTTGCGGCTCTTATAGATTGGCGGTTGTTTGAAAACCCGTTCTTATTTTTGAATGATGTTCAAATCCCTGTCAGCGAGTTTAACCATAAAAATGATCTATCAGAGGTACTTCCAAAATTATTTGACCAGATGATGGGGAATATATGGGGCAACTCAGATGATCCTGCTCGTACAAAACGGATAGCGGATGCCTGGAATGCTTTTAGCAAACAAGAAAATGAAGATGGATTAGAAGTTACTACTCAAGAAAAAATAGAAAAAACATTGATACAAGATGTATTCAAAGAAAACCATTTTAGTAAATGGGGTGTATGGTCAGGTGATTCTTCACATGGAACAGCCATGTTTATCGCTGATGTTCAATATGATATTTATATCCAGTTATCAAATACTGAGCTTAATCAAGCTGATGACACTGAAAAAAGTACTCGGGAGCGATTCTTTCAAACACTTTCAAATTTCACTGACCCTTTCTCCCGTAATAATGATGAATCGGTAATAGACGATTTTTCATATAGCGTCACTGGTTGGATTAATGATGTGCCGAGGACAATCATTGGAGAAAATCGAGAGTTTGATCTAAGAAATCTTGAGGATTTAGAGCATATCATTGAAGGGAAAGTAGATGCTGAAGGTTATTTCAAAGGTAGAATTAGGGTTTTTGGCGAATGGATTGAAGAATATTCAATAAAACCGAAACAAGTGTACAAAACACGAAAAGATAGCGCTTTTGGTCCATTTCACTTACGAATTGGATCTTTTGAATGGAATTATAATAGTTCGTCATTGAATGATTCCCAGCATGCATATTTTATTGAACAGTCAGAAAAATATGGTGGATTGAAAGTTTATCGAGATGGGCTAAGAGTTATGCCATATGGACGGGCTGACAGTGATTACTTCTCAATTGAAGAACGGCGATCTAAGAATGCTGGACGGTACTTTTGGTCTAACCGTCGTATGTTTGGGCGTATCGCTATAACGCGCGAAGACAATCCTAACTTGAAGGACAAAGCTGGTCGAGAAGGGTTTATTGAAAATCGCGCCTCAAAACTGTTTCGTGAAATAGTTGAGAAGATTCTCTTAGATTCAGCAGAAAAACACTTTGGTAGGCTTGCTAAAGAGCGAAAAAGCACAATTGATGATCTCAGAGAAAAGAAAGCTCAGTTAAAGGCCGATGAGGATAGGAGTAAATTACTTAACCAGGAACGCACACGTATACGGACGTCAATAAAACGTAATATGGCATCTCTAATAAATCTTGTAACCACATTATCTGAATTTAAAGATAATCTGGCAGGGAGATTGAGTTTAGATTCAATTGATGAGCTACAAGCGCTTAAGAAAACTACCGATGAATTTATTGAGAAAATTCAGGGCTATTCATTGAGTCCTATACCTACAAATCTTGGTCGTTTGGAAGAAGATTATCGAGCTTATAGGAAAGAAGAATTACTTTGCAAAGAGATGGTCAAGGGTCTCTCATATGTAATAAACAAAGCTATTGCAGATTCTACACAAAAAAGTGACTACGAAAAAGCACATGAAGTTTATCGCAGCAAATTGGCAAGTATCAATAATAGCATTACAAGATATGCTTCCCGCGGTAAAGAAATGCTTGTCAAGCAGCAGGTTGAACTCGAAGAGTTAATTAAAAATTGCCGAGAGCAATATAAACTTGTTATGGAAGAAAGTCTTGAGGACTTAAACCTTAGGAGAATATCATTACCAGTAGTGCTTGAGAAATTAGATCACGAACAAGAGAAAATTGAAATAGAAAATGCTCAAAAATTATCTCCATATGTCACAGCACTTGAGCGTATTAATGAACAGATTGATCTGGAAGGCCTCGCCATCCACAGCATGAATGAGTCCGTTCGTTATAGAGATGAATTAGCTCGGTTGCATTCGCTAGCGCAGCTCGGAATTACAGTCGAAATTATCGGTCATGAACTTGATGGATTAGATCAAGAGCTTACCTATGCATTGAAAGTGATAAAAGATGATCAGTTGACTCCTACTCAAGCGAAAAATATCGATGTGGCATTAAATTGCCATAACTCATTAATTGATAAGCTTAAATTTCTTTCTCCTCTAAAACTATCCGGGAAGAAAGAGATTCAGAAAATTACAGGTTTAGGTATAGAGGAATATATAACAGGATATTTTTCTAAACAACTCTCGACAGCAGGTATAAAGCTTTCATGCACTCCTGAATTCAGGAATATATCGATTATGGATTTGCAGTCAAGAATCTTCCCAGTATTTATAAATATAATAAACAATTCCATATATTGGGTGCAGAGGAGTGAAGGCAATAAAAAAGAAATATTACTATCATATTCGGATAATGAGGTGTTTATCAGTGATGATGGTCCTGGTGTAGATGTTGATGATCTCGAAAGTCTCTTTACCCTGTTCTTCACTCGGAAACAAAAAGGTGGGAGAGGTGTAGGGCTTTATCTATGTAAACAAAACCTAATGGCTGGTGGACATCGTATTCGCTATGAGGCTCGAGACTCTTTCAAAAAACTTAACGGTGCAAATTTTGCAATTGCGTTTAAAGGATTGATCAATGACTGATATGGTAATGACTTATCCTGATCTTATAAAGGAAGCTTTTATAAAACCTATCCGTAACGTTACTGTTATTGATGATGAGTATCCTACGCTTATTTCATTGATTGAACAAAGAAATCAAGAGGTTGTTGGTGGTGAGGAAACTCTTGCATTAGTAGGTGCAAATACAGAGAGACTCAAGAAAATAATTACTATGTGTCACTCTACTTATAAGTGGAGTATAGATGTTTTCAATGGTGGAACACCAAATTTCGGTGGGGATGAAGAGATACCTCCACATATTCATCATAGTGATCTAATTGTGTTAGACTATCATCTCGATGGAGATGCAGCCGCAGATAAAGGTATTCGTGCCCGTAAAATCATTCAGTCGCTTGATCAGAATAATCACTACAATATAACTCTGGTGCATACCAAGGGATATGTAGGTGATATAGAAGATGTATTTAAAGAAATTTTAATAGATTTTATTCATATTGATCCTGCTCATCCGTTGATTCCCTCTGAAGATACAATTGAAAGAATGAATGAGTGGTTGGATGCGCATGAGGACGGAAGGGATTACCGTTGGGTCAATGAAGAAATAAACCTTCGTGAAGTATTTAATGTTTATTTTTCGGATTCCCCTGAAAAGTTTATCAATCCACGAAAACCAACACATCCACTAAATCCATTTTTATCCGAGATAAATGATGTTGTTCAAGAGTCTGGTTTAACTTGTATCGATCTAATGAAATGGCGTTTTCATGAGATTTTGGTGAGAAATGAAGTTAACATCGACGGATTATCTAGAGCTGATTTACAATGGCATTGGGATAGCGATACCAATTATATTAGCACGGGTAAAACCTTCATTTCGGTTATCCGAAAAAGTGAGGAAAACCCCGAGCGCGAACTTATTGACGCGCTTATCGTGGCGTTAACCAAACATAATGCTTCTCCCATGCATCTTTTAATGGCAAAAATGCGTTATGAATTAGATGAAAATGGGATAGAACAAGCTTCTAGAATTATAAGTAATAGATATGCCCAAGCAGGTTGGCTCTACAATCTTCTTCAACATGCTAATGATGATTCAGCTCATGACAAGGCAATTAACTTACATTGGGAACAATTAGCAACAGCCTCACGCTTAGTACTCCGTGATTTTTCTAAAAAGATAATGTCAGTTGCTAAAAATGACAGCCCAAACGACGGTAAAGAATTTGTTCAGAAATTCTTTAGTGAATGTATGAATAATAAAGACTTAGCGTTAGGACATCTAAATGCCTTCTCTTGTTCTATGGAAGTAAATAATGATCATCTTATCACTGGTACAGTTTTGGATATCGAAGGTGATATATGGGTATGCATTACTCCTGCCTGTGATCTGGTTCCTGGGCAAAAGGTGACTCAATGGCAGTCACGTATTGGGGAATCACACATGGTTTTTAAAGCGGTTAGATTTACCAATGTGAACTTAGAAACAGCAAATAGTAAAGCGAATCGGAATGAATATATTTACCTCAACATTGATGGTACACCGAAAGCATATTGGTTGGGTACAGATAACCCACCTTGGGATACATTTTATGCCAACAACCTAGGTCGATATGGAGACGGACATAAAGTATCTGTAACCGCTGTTCGTGAAGATTCTGCTGTCGAAGGTAAACCATTAGTTATACGTCCCTTAGCTGCTTACGCTGTAGCAGAGTTGCGTTATGAGTATGCTCTGAATCTGTTGCATAAGTTTGGTGTATCGCAAACCCGAGTAGGGCTTGATTTCCAAGAAAATACTAATATGTGGGTTTAAGTGCTTAAAAAATCCTCTATGGCGAGAATGTTTTAACTGGAATATTAATCCGAACGTAGAAACAGAAACATTATCATCGGTAAAAGTTAGGTAATGTAGTAGAAGTGACCAGTAATGGCTGCTTCTACTACAATAATTAATTCAGGAGAAATATTTTTTTGAAGGTGTGTTAAATTAAACTTGAGGATGAATTTTTTAAATAATAATATAAAACTTACTTTTATAAGCCATATACATTTATATAAAACTGCCCCTTTCCATCCTCTGTTTTCTGTACCCGGTACGTAATAGGTAATGAGTCTTTCATGTTTGGTTTGGCGAAAGTTAAATCGGCGGCGCACTGGTAGATATCAAGACCCGACTCATGACTTACCGTCCTGACGTTCTCGACCCAAATACGCACATCCTTATCTAGGGTCATTCCTTTCTCTATCGTTTTACGTGCTATATCAACGACCAGGTTCTTAGCGTCATCACTATTACATTTTGGTGTCTTATCGCCGCAGGCTACTATTAAACCCGCTGCAATCAGTAACAGAAGTATATTTATTTTCATTTGTTTTTTTCCTTCAAATCAAAGTGCCGTTTTATTAATTTTTGCTGTATTGACCATCCATTGCGCCTGCTGCCGAAGCCCCGCAGTATCCTTCGCAACCACGAGTCATAACGCTGGTTTTCCCATTTTTCATTTCACTCAGCACTGCAACACACTGACTGGAACTGTCGTTCCAGATCCAACGGCGTTTCTGATTCTCACCAGCAGCTATTTGTTGTGCTGTACCGTCCATGTTGCAGGTCCCTGAACCATCTTTGGTTGATGCGTTGATGCTGAACTCTGCATTACCATTCCCTGGTTTTAGCGTTAAGACAGCACCCGGCTTAGCGTATTGGGCTGCGATTGCCGGAAGGGCTAAGGCTGTCAGTACTAATGCAGTAACAATTCTCTTCATCATTAAATATCCTGTTAGCTGATACGAATGTTTTTGGTGATTTTCCCCAGTGCCGGCGGTCTGCGTTTTTCCACAAAGAAATACACAACGTTGAAAGCTGATTTACGGTGATTCCCCCGACCCAGGGAGGGCCAATTACGGAAAGATTCGATCTGTTCTTCTGAGTAGGGCGTGTCAGAGAAATCAAACAGCACAAGCAAGGCTTTGCCATCGTGCTTCATCAATTTCTTTACTTCTGTACTGTTGACTGTCGCGGAGACATTGGAACGTGCCGCAGTTGGTTTACGTACTGCAAACTCAACGGCTACATCATCAATGACAAAATCAATGTAACCGTGCCCGGATACAGTTCCTGGCAGCTTGCTTTTTACTTCCGGTGAGACGTTATCTGCAAACCAACCCAGCAAATAGCAACGTACCAGAGGCAGTAATTCCCGCTCGCTACATTCGTTCAGACGCAGGGTTTTGACGAACTCCCTGCGATAAAGAGAACTGAAAAAATACTCAAAGCATTCCGTTATTTCAGTGATGGTGGTTGCCATTACTACATCCTTTACCTGCTTTTAGTTCCGTTTTTAAGGGCATACCTTTCCGGCCATAATGCTTCCGGTGTGGTATCCAGAGCTCCGGCAATAATGCACTCAGCCCTGGGATAATGACGCTCTAAGGCGTTATTTAATGTCCGTGGCGCAAGGCCGTGACTGCGTGACAGTGACGCCAGCGTTAACCCTCGCTTGTGAAGTGCTGCCACAATATCGGCACGATGCCAGTTCCCTGAACTTCCTTTGCTTTGCTTTTTCTGCGATGCTGTTGAGTTACGCACAGTATTAACTCCATGGAATCAGTACATGGATATTAAATGCGAATAAAAGATACCTTTCAAGTTCTTTTGGTATCTATTTGTTGGTTTTCATATTAACGCATTGATATCTGGTGAAATTTATATGAGCAGCAAGAAAGCAGTATCGTCTATACCGACCCATCCTGAAGCTTCTGTTGAAGAGGGAAAAGACTGGCTGACAGCAGAGGAATTCACTCATGTTGAGGGGATGCCAGGCACTGCGCGTGGCGCCAGGATGCGCCTGGAGAAGCTGGCATCTCTGCACCCGGAAATACGTCGTAAAAGGACTGCCGGGAAAGGTGTGGTTTACCATATCAGCGCAGCCACAATGTCGCTTGATGATGAGAGAAACAGGGCTAAGGGTGAAGCGTTTACTATCACCGACAGCGATCGCCAGCTTAGCCTCTGGATACAGTTGTATCGCAATATGTCGCCAGCTTCGCGGGCGCAACTGATGGAGCAGGCCCTCAGGCTGGTAAAGGACGATCTGATGTCTCAGGGTCCTAATGTTTCTGAACTGGCGGTACAAATCATGAAGCTGCCCGAAGATGAGCGTAAGCGCCTCTTTGAAAAGCTGAACGGGAAGGTGTGATAGCGTCAGTTTTCCGCTATGCCAGACAGAAGGAACCACCCCGGAATCCTGACCTGTCTGACATGGCAGAATGGAAAGTATGCCATCACTTAATAATGAATAAAAACCTATTGTCAGTTATTTCATTTCTGAACCACATATTAGTTTCTTGGTGTTACTATTTGCATTGAAAGTGTATTTTTGGTATAATAATATTGTGGGTGAACTATATTTTCACCCAGTCAGTACGTTGTCATGCACTTACCATTTATTAGGTGATTAAACCCCACCTGTGCTGGTGCAAACATAACGTCTTATCAGAATATGTTGAACAGGAAAATCACTGATGAATATTGTCCATCAGGAAGGGCTAGCTATGCCCGTCGATCAGGAATTAATAAATATCATATTAAATGAAGCGGGAAATCCACCGCCGCATAAAGCCAGAATTACCGCTGTTAGTCTGTTATTTAAAGATCTGACTTACAGCGCCGAAACGGGCGGTTACCATCCTGTCGAAATACGGATTATTACACGCAATGACGAATGGTATTTTGATTACATTACCGACTTCAGTTATATGGGAGTGGTATACCCCGAACTGGAAAAGGAAATTGATATCAGCTGGAGTCAGCAATATGTCTTTCTTGCTCATGTTGGTGATCTGCCTGTTAATGCAGGAAGGGAGTTATTTGAACTCTGGCAATCCAACTTTATTCAGTATCACACCATGAACGTCTACACCATTACCGTCCTGTGGGAAAGCTAACCCCTCTGCACTAACTATCACTACTTTATGGGGAATTATCTGTGAGAACTGACAGAGGTATACGTGCGTCTCAACAGGGCGAACTGGACTGTCTTTGCGGTGCTTATTGCATGGTTAACATGCTGAGCTGGCTGTTTGACGGCAGGGTGAAACGACGCCCGTTAATGAACCGGCTTATTCAGACTTATCAGCAGCGCTGGCCTTTGCAGGAATGGCTGACTGAAGGGATTGAAGAAGACCGTTTAGACTGGCTGATAGCTCAGGTGTTGCAGAAAGGACATTACAGCCGCCAGTTTCCGGTTCAAATCACCAGACCCTTTGCCGGGAAGCGGGGATTATCAGACGGGCGGCTTTTCAGGGAAATGCAGCGGTTTCTGGACGTCACTGACTACTCCCGCCTGATTATGCTCAGCGACCAGTTTCACTGGTCCCTTCTGGTCAAAATGGATGAAGAAACGCTCTGCTTCTTCGACAGCAACGGGCGAACCACCATGCCACGTAAAGCTTTCTCCCTGCGTACTGGCGTAACCCGCCGCCAGCTGTTTCCCGACGCCATTTACTTCATTGAACGGGAGTTCTGAAATGACCCTATTTACCCAGCGTGAAACCCGTATCCTCGACCAGGCGCGTGACATTATCAGTAGATACTACCAGCGTGGGGTTCAGCTCTGCTCCCCTGATGATGTCCGGCGGTGTGTGATGGTTGAGCTGGCTCCGCTTGAACATGAAGAGTTTGGCATCATCCTGCTCGATAATCAGAATCAGCTGCTGCACCGCGAAATCCTGTTCAGGGGTACGCTAAACTCGGTCAGCGTTCACCCCCGTGAAGTTATCAAGCGTGTGCTGAAACATAACGCCGCCGCAGCCATCCTTGTCCACAACCACCCCAGCGGCGAGCCTGAACCCAGCCGCTGCGATATCAAGTTGACCAAAAAGCTTCAGGAGCTACTCGAAATGCTGGATGTGCGGTTACTTGATCACTTTATTGTGGCAGGAACTGAAACGGTGTCGATGGCTGAACGGGGGCTGGTGTGATGCTGAAAGTTACCTGGTTTAATGTACGTTATTGCGGGTTAGGCGCATGAACAGGGCTGCGTTACGTCAGGTCGTTTCGGTGGTACAAACCACCGTGCTGGACGCCTATATTGGCGGTCTGGCCCCCTCGGGGCGGAGAGGTATCATCAGCCTGTTAAACCGCTGCGCTGGCATACTTAAACACGGTGCGGATGCAGCAGACTATCCGTGGGAACAACTTAACTACGCCGCCGTAGCCAAAGTGCGCGCGGCACTGCTGGATGACGGTTACGCCGTGTCATCGGTCAACATGGCATTGTCAGCACTTCGGGGCGTAGCGCAGACGGCCTTTAACCTCAATTGCATGGATGCCGAAACGCTAGCACGTATCCGGTCAGTTAAGCGCGTGAGCGGCGATATCCAGCGCAAGGGAAGGGCGTTAGACAAGTCGGAGATCCGGGCGCTGATTCAGGCCGCAAAACAGCATCCGCAACCAGTACGGCACTGCCGTGATGTCGCTATTGTGCTGACGCTTTGCGGAACAGGCCTGCGGGCCGGGGAACTGGTTAAACTTGAGCGCCGGGACTATGACAATGGCATCCTGACGGTCAGGCAAGGGAAGGGGCGTAAATACCGTGAAATTCACGTGGCGGATGCGGTGGACAAGGCCATCCGCGCATGGCTGAAAGTTGGCGCAGATGAAGCTGACAGCGCACTGTTCAACCGTATCCAGCGCAACGGTAAGGTCGCCAGCCAGCCGCTGACTACGACCGGGTTAACGGGTATCCTGGCTGAGTTACAGCAAACGGCAGGTATAGCACGTTTCACCCCGCATGATATGCGGCGGACCTTCATTACCCGCTTACTGGAGCAGGGTGTGGATATCAACACCGTCCGCCAGTTGGCAGGTCACAGCGACATATCCACGACAACCCGCTATGACTGTCGTGGTGAGAGCATGAAAATCAGCGCCAGTAAACGCATCAGGTGTTTTTAGCTGTTGAGCCGTTGCCAGACTCGGCTTCATTTTTATCTTCAGCACTTAACCGCGCATACTTTTGATTCTGGACTTTAATCAGTGCATTGATATTTTCAGGCTGAAGCATCCACGCAACATCCTCACGCGCCCATTCTTTACCGTCAGAGAGACGTTTTAACCGGGGTTTCCATATTCCATACTCATTAAGTTTTTTTGCTACCGAAGCATATTTCTCACGATCTGACTCCCCTGTATGAAGCTTGTCAAAACGACCTTTTACAAGCTGGTAAACAGTGTTGATTTCCAGTGCCTTTGGGGACCTGGCCGGAACTATCATGGGGTGCTCCTCCAGCCCATAAATCCCGTTTAGCTCTCCCTCATTGAGCAGGTCATTAAACATGTGATTCACGCAGGCACTTAGCACATCCGCCGCTTTCTCTGCGTCGAATTTATCCGGGCTAAAACCCGCTCCCGTTAGTTTCCGGGCAATCAGTGCCAGTTTTTGCCGGGTATCCCGTCCCAGATAAAGCTTCTTCTCCAGAAATTCAAAGACCTCGTTACTGCTTTTCCGTTCCCGGTGGCATTTAGCGTCAGCCTTGTTGCTTTGGTTACCAATCATCGTCACCTCCGTGACAGTTATTTGTACGAAATATCATCATTGAGCCTCAGTGAGCATTGCGTCTTTATATGACCATTCTGGAGGCAGAAATAGGTGCTCTCGAATGACATCCACTTGAAAGATGCCCTTAACCTGCTCAACGAAGGCATCGTTGGGCGAATCCTTGCGTTTTTTGGTGGTTGTAAACAAAGCCTTCCAAAAACAGCTTATAAGGAGCACAGGTATGAACACCCACCGTAATCACTGTAAAAACGAGATTCATCGTATGACATAAGGAACTGTAACCACAATGAACCAACGCATTAAGAAAGGTTTATTTTCCGCGCTGTGACGCTACTTGATAGCAAAAAATTAGCTTACCTAGAAACTAATATTGATTTAAGGGCCAACATCCAACTGTTGGCGGAGGAGTAAAATGAAAACGATTAAACGTGAAACTTCTGCATCCACAATAAAGTTAACGCCGTGGTTTGAAACTATGGGGCAACAGATTGGTTTATCGCAACGCACCATCGATGCCATTATAGCGGATAATCAGTCGCGGATAAGAAAGCTCAATAAGGAAGGATCCCGACACGTTCGTATCAGTATGGAGGATCATGAAAACTACAAACAAGTTGCGTGGGGGATTGGAGGGGCCGGCCAGTTAGCAATGATACTACAGAGGTGCACATACATTCCTTGTGGAAGTCAGGCCTGTTCACAGTGTGTTACAGCAAAACAACTACACCAGCAAGCTATTGATTTATACGGTGATTTTAATATTCATCGCAACCATGTTATCGTCAGGTACAGCAGCACAGATTTGTCGGCGGGTGATTTGCTCGATATGCATAACCTTTCATGGTCTCATAATGGTAGGTAGTTATTGCTAACAACACCTTTAAGTTGATTAAATAAACAGTTCCCCGTTGATGCAGCTGTTAGCGGGGAAACTTAAGTGCTACGGGTAATTCCTTGCCTGTAGTTCTTATGAGCCTGCCATCACAATTTCTCATGTAACTTTCCAGCATTTTTACCCAGCCAAATTTTATCAAGGCAATCATTTCGCCTGCATTCGATGACCCTTCCAGTCGTTATTAAATTCAACTCCTGTTCATTACATGTGATTTTCTGTTTTCCCACTCCAAAGAGCGCTATTTTTTCTCAGCATAATAATCGCCATTTCTATATTTTTTTGGTTGTTATTTAACCGTTGAGCCTCAGTGGGTGTGGCGTGATTTAATGGTCATTATTGGGATGATTTATGTCGTCCCATGACGTACTAATTTCGAAAGAAAGCCAAAGATTGACGTCTGTAGCCCAATCCGAAGCAAATCCTTGAGATTTTTCATGCTTGTAAATAGCGCAGCTCCTGAAACAGCTCAAAGGAGCACAAGTATGAACACCAACCGTATTCTCCGCAAAAAAGAAGTTCTTCACCTGACCGGGATCTCCACCGCCACGATGTACCGACTCATAGCTAAAGGAGATTTTCCAAAATCTAAGAAACTGACTGGAGACAGTGGGCGGGCAGTGGGATGGGAATCAAATGAAATTCAAAGCTGGATTGAGTCGCGCGGGATTAGCACTACGCAGTGATCTGTAAGCCTTATCCAACCCCTGACACACCAACCATATAACCAATAACAGTGATGATACCTGCATATGAAAGGGGGGCACTGTTACTGCTATGAGCTATCGGAACAGAATATGACGCAACAATTTAATCGTAAACGGGTAACATCCTTACGTGACAAAACCTCACTTGGAGTTAATGGTGCAGGCCAGTCTACGCATGGCAGTATAGACAAAATAGCATGGGTAACGGACATGCATGTCCAGGAAGAGAATCAGATACTCAGACAGCGTTTGTTTAGCCTCGCTTCAGGTGGGCGCTACCTGATCAAAGTTCGACCGGCTGGTAAGTATGAGTGTGGCGGGCACTATCGCTGGGTGGTGGAAATCCGACTGAAAGCTAAATCGCGCAAGCACCCCATATTGCTGGCAATCCATTTTGCCCCAACCAGTAGTCAGCGTGGATTTCAGCGAATGGAACTTAGTCCCCAGCACTATTCTGCGAAACAGATAACGGACTTGTTTGTGTGGCTGGGGCGGAAGGGACGCATCGGCAAGTATCTATATCGGGGATTACGTAATGCCTGGATAACAACTATTCATTACGCGCTGGATGTGGTGGGAATGAAGATCCACGACTATTTAATCAGGCTGGTTGGTGCAAGGAGCGGCGACTTTAATGATTTGCATGGAGAGCAGGAAGGATTACGGCTGGGGTCTACGACTATCGTCGCGTCAATATATGAAAAGGCCGATGCTCCGGGTGTGGCAACTGAGAGAAGGTATGAACAAGCTGTCCTTCTGCTTAATGAGCAACAGTTCCGACGGTTTCTGCGACTGGAATTGCGTTTATCACCCGGCAAGCAAAAGCTCATGCTGAACAACCTGCTAAACATGGAGAATCTGGTATCTAAACTCGCATTTTATGACCGTAACGCGCTGGTAGATTCTGAGCTTGAACCTGATTTTTCTCGCCTGCTACGTGAATATGTCCCTTACCCGGTTGCCAGAGCGGATTACCAGCCTTCTGCCAGCCTGAATGGTAAGCAGGTCAGCCCGGCAAAAAAAGCTGCTGATAAGCGCGTTGATAAACTCATGGAGCGCTACCGTGTGGAATTATTCGATTCAGAGGCTGTATGGGCTATGTTACCGCTTGTTGTGGCAAAACTTGGGATTCTCGCGCAACCGCAATACTGGCAATTTAAGCATCGCCAGAAGTGGCTTCAGTTGCGACTGAACGACGGGTAATGGCAGTTGGGCAGGGATGCCGTTTGTTTTCATGGTATGGTAATGGCAGATATGTTGAATCAGAAACCTGAAAATGAAGGTTTTAAACCGCCCATCGTTGCAGGATTTTGGTGTGACAGACCAGCTAACTACCGCTGCTGTTTAGTGTCAGATTCGCACCTCGTACAATGGTAGGGGAAAACCGCCTATGGTTTTCCCTGACTCTGACAATTGCAAGGAGCGGCGGTTTTGAGCAAATTCGAGGTATCAAAAGAATAAAACCAGAGAATAACATGCGTCTACAACCGCTATTGAATATCACCGGGAGGAAGTTGTACCGCTTAATAACCGGTAACTTTTTACGTATCCGCTAATCCCATTCTGACCAAGCTGATATTTAATCGCTATTTACGTCTACAAGGTATATAGACGTATCTATTATGCTCTGTATACACTCTATCTCTATATTACTGTATATATGTCATTACATACTATAGCCATTATCCAGTATCAGCTATCATGAGGCTCCAGCCTCCAATATTATTATCATTATCCAGCATCTGAACCTTGTTGGGTTCACACAAGATTTGCGTAATTCAGTTGTAAATAAATGGGGTCAGGGCATGGTGCTCTGTCCATATATACAGGTGAATTATGAAGCCATACATTACGCATAACAATATTCTTGTGACAGATTCAACGCTGGACTATTTCAAGTCGGTCGTTTTCAGTGTTCCTTATAATGGTGTACCAAGTCTGCGGCGTCCATTTTATCGTAATATAGCAGTATTTCTTCAGCATGTTATATGTGTCGCTACCTGTAGCCGTAAGAATAGGAAAAAAGCAAAGATTAAAGCGAATAAAAAATGGTCTTATTCTGTGCCAGTACCATTTGAGCTGGGTAGGGATAAACTTCCCGGAGTATTTAAGAAAAGTGGGCCAGCCTATGAACGTGCAATGGAGGCACTGGCAAGCGCGGGAATTATCAAGCTAACCGGGTATTCAAATACTAACCATTTATGCCGGGAATATGCTGTTTCTCAACGTGTTCTGCGTAAGTTGTTTGGCAACGACCGCGAGGCATACCTTAGCCGCCAGGATCGTTACCATTATCTGACTGACATTTTCACCAAGCGTAAAAGCTACTCATTTGATGAACTGATTGGGATTGCCATTGATCGTGGGCAGCATGCCAAACATGAGCAGTCTAAACGCGATATCCCTAACGCTGCTTTCAGGGAACGGGTTGTGAGTGTATGGGACAACCTTGAGCCGCTTGAAATCAATCTGGATGCATTGCTGGATTACTATAATGAGAATCCCACGAAAAAGAACAAAATATTCATTTTCAACTTCCTGTCGCGACTGGCTGAAACAGGCGTGGATTTGGTGAAGGAGTCACCGTTAACGGTTTCTTACAGGCAATCGTATAAAACCGCGTACATTGGCGGAAGATCCTTTGAGGTTGGCACTGGCTTTCAAAGTCTACCGTCTGACATGAAGTGGGCGTGTCTGGCGCGTGGTGTGAACTATGACATCAAGGGATGCCAGCTTGAGATACTACGACATGAGTTGTTGAGTATTGGCATTTCGGCCAAGTCGCTGGAGGTGCTGGAAACGGGCTATATCTGCCGGGTATTACGTGTTGCTGAAGAACTGGTGAAACAATTCCGGTTTTCCAGTGTATTCAACGCTGGGTTCGTTACGCTATCGCTTAAATCCAGTACCCGACGCTTGTTGAATCGTGGGCTAGGTAAGGTAGAAGCAAAGCGAGTACTGAAACGCTGGAAGCACCTTCTGGAACCCCTGAGGCGAGATCTGGCTTTACTGCTGGATCATTATGAAGGCACTGCTAAAACCAATCGTTACGGTAAATGCGTTACCAACGCGGTAGGGCAATCTTTCAACATTACCTACAAAGATGTGGCAGCGCGTAAACGCAGGAAGTCAGATGTGATGCGCCGAAAGCTGTTGTCGCACATGTTACAGGGGCTGGAAAGTCAGGCTGTATACGATTACGTTGCCAGCCATAAGGGTGTTTGCGCACTGGAGCACGATGGGTTTGTTTCATATGAGGAGGTAACGGACTGGTCACATCCATACCTGTTGATTGAGAAAAAACATTAGGGAAGGTTATGTCATTTACTGTCCGGGGAGTTGGGCTGCTTTGAGCGATTAGCAGATGTTGCCTGTTATGGAAACCGTAAGCCCCTTCCCCATAGAGGAACATGGTCTGGTAAAAGTGTAACGATATTACACCCGGTTATTTAGGGGGCCGCTTGGAAAACGGAAATTATCCCACGTTAAGACTGCTTTTTGTACAATTTGGCATCGACTGTGCGTAATGGCTGATATTTCCCGGATCCCAGCTTAAGATTATTACACCAGACGTAATCTCCACTTAGATTGATATGTTCCCAACCCAGGGGAGAAAGATGAGATACCAGTTGCTCATTAATCGGGATGCCTTTTCGTTTCAATGACTCAATGGCTCTTTCTATAGATGCATGGCTGGCGATTCCAACGTAGAATCAACTCAAACTTGATAAAATCAACAGATTGATTACCCGTAACGGACCTGAACACCTTCACTCGGAGCCTGCCATTCGAGTGCTTTCGTTATTTTATAGGCCTTTCATCCACAGCTAGAGAGACACACCATTATGTCATCACCTACCATGGTTCAGGAATACCCGGAACTCAATACTCTTAACCCCCTGCTGAACAGTATTGTTGATAAAACCGTTGATAATGTTGCACGAAAACTGATTGGCGGTTTTCGTAATAAACGAAATTCTCAACCGAATGCCAAGGCCCCCAACTTCAGTACAACGGTGGATGATACGCTTAACGCCACGTCGTCTGCGAGTGTGCTTGCCGTAGCGAATCGGGGTGTTCAGTGGAAGGAAATGATAAGCAAAAGTTTCACTCATGGCATTTCATCTATTTCCACCATGAAGTTTGATGGCCAGTTCACGATCAAGAATGGTGTGCCGGAAGGCCTGAAAGATGTTCCTAATTCCCCGGGTGTCTATGTGGTTTATGACAGCGCCGGTGAGGTACGGTATATCGGCGATGCTAAGGATTTACAGAAACGGTGGCATGCCGGGCATCTTAATGAAAATAAAAACGCCAAAAAGAATGGCACCGAATACAAAATGGAGGCGGAGTTTGAAGAGGGCTGCACCGTCAAATTTATGGTGATGGATTCAGCAGAGACGGCTGCAGCGGTCGAGGCTAACATTTTAAAAAATGAGAAACCCCCGGTAAATAAGAAAGAAGAGCTGTGTAAAGAACAGGGTACGCGTTCTAATATCGAAGCAAAAAAAATGAAAGATGCGGCAAACGAGGCGGGAGGTCTGGCCTTTGGCGCAGGGAAAGAGGCATTAAAAAATGTCGGGTGGGATGTGTTTGAAACGCTCAGTACCACGATGATTAAAGCATTGAAGGATGAAGTTGTTGACCTGTTTATCACACAGAAAGCGCAGGTGAAAATCCGTCTGAAACGCTTTTTTGATAAAATATGGCAGGTTATCGTTAACCTGATAAAAGCCCCGTTAAATCTGCTTAGAGGTTTATTCGAGTTCGTGTTAAATGCACTGTCTCAGGCCATCGGCAAAATTTATCAGTTAGCAAAAAATATCTATGATCTGGGCATGGCGGCACTCTCGCTGATGAAGGGTAGCAAAACCATGACCATGGAAGAAACCATCTATAAAGTCTCTGAGGTCATAATCACCAGCGGGACTCTGGTGTTCTGGGACGCGGTTGAACCGGTGATTGAATCCGGTATGGTGGCTCTTTTTGCTCCACTGGCTCCCTTTGCCCCTTATATTTCTGCCTCCCTGTGCGCGATGGGATTTGGGCTGAGCAGTTACCTCTTGGCCGATATCGTCCCTAAAGCCGTCAGCCTGATACTCTCAACGGAACCTGCCTATACCGCAAAAGGACGGGAGGCTTTCCAGCAGTTGATTACTAACCATGAAAGCAGTGTGGGTATGGTGGCTGAACTGCAAAAATATGCAGGTAGCACGGTGAATCTGATGAGTGAAACCCGGGAGCATACTGCAGAACTGAACAATGATGTCATCAGACTGACTCGTTTCTCTCTTGCCGAAGAGATTAAAAAGCTGGGAGCGCACTAATATGACGGTTGTCACGATTGTTGAGAAGAACAAAGATCCCAGCATCGCCAGTTTCAAAAAAAATCTCCACGAAATAGGCAAAAAGCTGAAAGAGGAACAAGAGAGAAGTAAAGGGATACAAAAAGCGGCAGATGACTTCAATAATCGTGGTTTTTTGGGGCGTTGGGCTGGCAGTCTCACCTCGAGTAATGACACTGACTTAGCGACGATGATTGCAAACCTGGGCGGCAGTCTGAATATCACCCAGGAAGTGATCGAGTGTTTATTACAAATCCAGTCAGAAAAAAATGTCGTGCTAAAAGAGTTTCATCTGGCGTTAATGAATACGATTCGAGACTTGAAACACAACGACACGATGCTGGATCTCAGCAGCCGCGAAAACTCACTGGCTATTCTTGAACATCTGAAATCCCAGGTGGAAGACAAACTGGAACAGGCACAGCGTGTCGAGGAACATGAAGAGGAGATTAACCGGTTACAGTCATTGAGCTGGCAGCAGCAGGAGATACTTCAACGTTTGCAGGCAAGTCAGGATGAGCACGCAACACAGCTTGCCCTCCTGAAGCAGGTTGTCCCAAAATTCGAGCGACAGCAGCAGGAGCAATGGCAACAGTCAGGGAAGCTGGCTCTGGCCCTTGAAGAGCAGGCGGATCAGTACCAGCAACAGTTGGCCTTACTGATGGACAAGCTGACCTTGCAGGAAAACGTCGCAACAGGCATGGCAGCGCGGGTCAGCGAATTAGAGAAGACGTCTCGATTAAAACGTGCAGGACTGCGCGATTACTTGCTGTTTGCGACTAGCGCTCTTGCCGCCGGACTGGTCGTTATCGAAGTGATGCGTTTTAACGGCGTTATTTAACGGCGAGGTTTACACATCTATCTCCGCTGGGATGGGAACACATCAACCTGAGTGGAGATTGCGTCTGGCGAACAAACCTCAAGTTGGGACAGGGAAAATACCGTTCGTTATGCTCAGTAGATAGCAATCTGTACAAAAAATAGGCTTAACGTATGATGTTTTCCGTTTTCCAAGTGGACCCCATTTAGAACCATTTAAGCAGCGGTAAACAGCGGTAAACAGCGGTCATTCGGTCTGAGTGTCTCAAAGTTTTTGAAACATATGGACATTGCTAATGAGCCAGCTGTTAGACATTCCTATCGAGCCTTAATAATCTATATAACAGCAAAGTTGTAATGTCCGTTCTGGGCTAGGTTTAAGACGTCCGTCACGAGATTTACCATCAAGGGATTCTGATAACGGCCCATGCAGCGGAGTTTTTTACTTTGGATGACGTCAACCGACTTAAAATCATTCAGGGTGTTGTCGACCGGCACCTGACAACGCAGATGGCCGCGTAGCGCCAGGGTACCTCCTATCAGCTAAATCAAGCCAGGGTATGTGAAAATTTCGGTTGCTTGATAATGAGGTTAATCAACATCCGTTATTCATGCTTTATACATAATATAGGTTGAATTGTAGGTTATTTTAAATAATCACAAATTTAATATATTAATCAACGGTGAAACACCAACGCATCAGCGTTTACGAAACATCAGTACTGCTTACCCATACATCAAGCTTATCTGCCCATTCCTGCATCATCACTTCACGTTCACCAAGATAGGTCGCATGGTTATATGTGCGACGAACATTAGCATCTGGCCGATAACCCATCTCATTTAAACGCGTACTCCCTGTAGTTCTGGTGGCATGGGGGCTATAAGTGCCACTCCAGCCGAGATTTTTAAGTAGCTGGCGCAGCGAGTGCGATGTCATTGGCCCTAGCGGATTATCTCTGCCCGGGAAAAGGTGCTGCCGATGCCCGGTTAACCCCTGTAGTGTTCTGAGCATTTTGACAGCTTGGAAGGGTAGGGGAATAACGTGTTCTCTGCGGGCTTTCATTCGCGCTGCCGGAATGGTCCATAGGGCGTTATCAAGATCGAATTCTTTCCATTCTGCTTCGGTGGCTTCTGCAGGACGCGCCAATGTCCACCACATAAGCCACATGCAATAGTTAACCTGATACGAGCCACGACTATTGTCAAAACAGCTTAATAACGTTCCGATTTGCTGAGGATTTAGTGCTTGTTTATGCTGTGTCTTATTGGCCGGAAGAGCTTTGCGCACGGGCCAGACAGGATCACTATCAGCTCTAAGTGTCGCGACTGCCAACTCAAAAACTGATGAAATGGTGCGACGGGCTTCAGCGGCAACTGTTGGCGCTCCTCGTTTAGCCGTTTCCTGAAGAATTTTAAGTATATGGTGTGGAGTGATCTCTCTGACTGGGAGCTTACCGATTGCGGGAAAAACCACACGTTCAAGCATATCCAGTCGCCGCGTTTTGGTAATTTCGGCCCAGTCTTTCATCTGCAACCACTCTTTGGCGATCAGCTCAAAGGTGTTGGATGCGTCGTTGACCTTGCGAATCTTATCTAACTGACGAGCCTGTGTTGGGCTAACTCCATCCGCGACCTGCTTTCGCGCTTGCTCGCATTTCTCGCGGGCTTCGGCAAGTTTGACCGTCGGGTACTCACCTAGTGCAAACATGCTGGATTTACCGTTGAGTTTAAACCGATAACGCCAGGCCTTTTTGCCATTGGGCTTCACTTCCAGGTAGAGACCGTTGAAATCATTAAGTCGATAGAGTTTTTCTTTCGGCTTGGCAGTGCGGCATTGTGTATCGGTGAGCATAACGGGGCCCTGTTTATTTATTATACCGTTATTGTACTCACTTAAAATGAAGATGGAAGAATATTGTACTCATCCATGTACTCATTTTTGACAGCGTTGTTACGAGATGAGTTGAGACATTATGAAATGAAAAATCCACGCAACTGCGTGGATTTTATAGGGTTTGTTAATTTTCATGAGATTCAGCGAAATCTCACGAGACAACAAATTTTATTTAGACGTTGAACAAGAAGTTCATCACATCGCCGTCTTTAACGATGTAGTCTTTGCCTTCCGCACGCATCTTACCGGCTTCTTTCGCGCCTTGTTCACCTTTGTACGTGATGAAATCGTCGAAAGCGATAGTCTGCGCACGAATAAAGCCTTTCTCAAAATCGGTGTGAATTTTACCCGCAGCCTGCGGTGCGGTTGCGCCGACAGGAATCGTCCATGCGCGTACTTCTTTCACGCCAGCGGTAAAATAAGTTTGCAGATTCAGCAGCTTGTAGCCAGCGCGAATTACGCGGTTGAGACCCGGTTCTTCAATACCCAGCTCAGCCATAAACTCGTCACGGTCAGCATCGTCGAGTTCTGCGATGTCGGCCTCGATAGCGGCACAAACCGGAACCACGACAGAGCCTTCTGCATCGGCAATGGCGCGAACCTGATCCAGGTACGGGTTATTTTCGAAGCCATCTTCGTTGACGTTAGCGATATACATGGTCGGCTTCAGCGTCAGGAAGCTCAGATAGCGGATCGCCGCTTTATCTTCGTCTGTCAGATCCAGTGAGCGCAGCATGCCGGCGTTTTCCAGGTGCGGCAGACATTTTTCCAGCGCGGCCAGCTCAGCTTTCGCGTCTTTATCGCCGCCTTTGGCTTTCTTCTGCACGCGGTGAATGGCGCGTTCACAGGTATCAAGGTCGGACAGCGCCAGCTCGGTGTTGATAACGTCAATATCTTCCGCCGGGTTTACTTTCCCCGCAACGTGGATGATGTTGTCGTTTTCAAAGCAGCGTACTACGTGACCAATCGCTTCGGTTTCACGGATGTTTGTCAGGAACTGGTTACCCAGGCCTTCGCCTTTCGACGCGCCTTTTACCAGACCGGCAATGTCGACGAACTCCATAGTGGTAGGGAGAATGCGCTGCGGCTTGACAATCTCAGCCAGTTTGTCCAGACGCGGATCGGGCATCGGCACTACACCGGTATTTGGCTCGATGGTGCAGAACGGGAAGTTTGCCGCTTCAATACCGGCTTTAGTCAGGGCGTTGAACAGGGTGGATTTCCCGACGTTGGGCAAACCAACGATACCGCATTTGAATCCCATGATTTAAATCACCTTAATATCTTGATAATCAACCTGTTGCAGAAAACAGATTGTAGAAAAGTAAACAACTTTGCCTATTATACACATCGCGCGGCAAAAATGCCGCACATCACTGCTTATTGTGCTTTAAAGGCATGTAATCGGTTCGTCGCTTTGGTTAACCCGTCTTTGAACCAGACTTCAGTACAACGTGCCGCTTCGTCAATGGCGTCGTCAATTAACTTTTGTTCTGACACCGGCGGTTTACCCAGAACAAAACCGACAACTTTATTTTTATCGCCCGGATGACCAATTCCGACACGTAAGCGATGAAAGTTAGGGTTATTACCCAGTTTGTTGATGATGTCTTTCAGTCCATTATGACCACCGTGTCCGCCGCCTAACTTAAATTTCGCGACGCCAGGGGGGAGATCCAGTTCGTCGTGGGCAACCAGAATCTCATCGGGCATGATGCGGTAAAAACTGGCCATCGCACCGACGGCTTTACCGCTCAGATTCATAAACGTGGTCGGCACCAGCAGGCGAACATCTTCCCCTTCGAGGGTCACTCTGGAGGTGTAACCGAAGAATTTCGGCTCTTCACGCAGAGGCGCGCGTAGTCGCTCTGCCAGTAAATCGACGTACCATGCGCCCGCATTATGGCGTGTCGCCGCGTATTCTGCGCCGGGGTTCGCCAGGCCGACAATCAATTTAATCGTCACGTTTTTTGTCCTGAGTGTGTCCATAACTGGCGCGTAGTTTACTGTCTGCGGCCGCGCTTGACAAAAAACAGCGTGGATTGCGCCGGAAGCTGAATAATTGCCTGTTTGAACTATTGGAAAGTCAAGCTGTTCAGAGGGTTATTTGTAAAGTTTTGTTGAATAACAGGTTGTAATTGTGATCGCCCACGCACTCATAAAGCACAGTGTTGTCTATACTTTACACATAAGGATTAGGGGTATTCCCTGAAACAACCCAAAAGTTCCGGAGGTGACATATGAAACGCAAAAACGCTTCGTTACTCGGTAACGTGCTCATGGGGTTGGGGTTAGTGGTCATGGTGGTTGGTGTTGGTTATTCTATTTTAAACCAGTTACCGCAGTTTAACCTGCCACAATTTTTTGCACATGGTGCGGTGCTGAGCATCTTTGTCGGTGCCATTCTCTGGCTGGCAGGCGCCCGTGTAGGTGGACATGAACAGGTGAGCGATCGTTACTGGTGGGTTCGCCACTACGACAAACGCTGCCGCCGTAACGACAATCGCCGTCACAGCTAAGGTATCGCGTCGGTTTAAGACCAGTCAGCGTTGAACTGACTGGTCATTGTCTTAACCATTCTCACTCGTTTTTTCTGACGAGCGTTTCTTTAATCGGCGCAAAATCAGCAGCAATGCCAGCATAATGACCAGATAACTCATTACGTAATGGCCCTGATGCTTTCGCTGTTCAAGCGCCGGATCGGCAGCCCATGCCAGAAAAGCCGTAACGTCCCGCGCGTACTGCTCTTCGGTTTCTGGTATATCGTCCTTTTCTGACCAGTTGATCTCCCCATCAGACAACGGCTTCGGCATGTTAATTATGCCGCCGGGAGCGTATCGGTTTGCCTTCATTTCCGGGTCGTCAGGCAGATAACCTGTCAACAAGGCATAGACGTAATCCGCCCCCTGATCGGTATAGGGCAAGAAGGCATCGAACAGAAATTGCGGGAACCCCCGGTCGTACGTTCTGGCGCGAACGATATAGGTTAAATCGACGGGAAGGGCGCCATTATTAAGATATCTTGCTTCCTGATCGTTAAGGTAGGGCGAGACAAACGTATCATTGAGATTGCCTTCCCGCTCGCCAGTTTGACCATCATCCTGAATGTCGGGAAAGACGTAGCCGCTGGCAAGACGCTTTGCCTCTGTGAGCGAGAGTTCGGGCCCGCCTGGCTTTGTCAGGGTGCGAAAATTAAGATGAACCATCCCGTGGCAGGCGCGGCATTTCTCTTCGTAGACCTGTAAACCGCGCCGCAGTTGTTCTTTATCATAGTGGCCCGTTATGCCGCTAAAACTCCACGCCTGGCGAGGTGGCGTCTCTTGCGCACAGACAGCGCTGGCACCCAGAATGCACAGCCATAAAACGCTATATCTTACTAATCCCTTCATGGCGGTTAATCCTGCTTTTCCAGAAAACGTCGGCAGGGCAGTACGATGACAAACCATCCGAAGTAAACCAGCGTTGAAAGTTGCGATGCCGCGCGTATCCAGCCCTCTTCATTACTGAAACCGTCAGGCAGGTCGGGGCCGACCAGCGCTTTTGAACCCAGCCATCCTAAAAAGAATGCATTAGCAACCCAGAGCCAAAAACCACATTTAACGAGCTTGCTGTAATTGCGAAAGCGGGCGCGTGAAGTGTCGAGCCAGGGGAGAAAATAAAAAATCAGCACTGAAGCACACATGGCGGCTATCCCGAGAAGTTCGTTTGGGAAGCAGCGCAAAATGGAAAAGAACGGCAAAAAATACCACTCAGGCGCCACGACAGCGGGCGTTACGGTGGGATCTGCCGGGATAAAATTGTCGGCGCTGCTGAGATAGTGCGGGGCAAAGAATAAAAACCAGGCGAACAACATCATGAAAAGAGTGAGCTTGATGGCATCACTGTCGGTGATTTTATAATCGAAAAACAGTTTCCGGGACTCGCTCTGCGTAAATGTCTTTTTCATTGCCTGCGCAAATGCGGACTGTACGGTGCGGATATGCCATATCGTTCCCCCGACAATGACGAAGGGAATAATAAAATGAAGCACATAAAACCGGCCTAATGTGGGTGTTCCTGGAGCATACCCGCCGACTAAAAACGAATACAACGTATCTCCCACCCACGGGATCGCACGAGTGAATCCGGTAATAACGGTGGCGGCCCAGTAGCTTTTTTGCCCCCAAATCAGGCTATATCCCAGAAATGCGGTGATCATCAGTAACACGTATAACGTCACGCTTATCATCCACATTTTGAGATAAGGCTTTCGGTACACGTTGTAATACATGGCGCGGAAGATGTGCAGGTAACAGGCGAAGAAAAATAGCGATGCGCCAATAGAATGCGCGTTGCGCACCAGTTCGCCGTGTCTCACGGATCGCATAATATGAATGATTGAATCAAAGGCCAACCCTTCCGTGGGTACATAAAACATCGCCAGAACGAGACCAGAAAGGATTTGTACTCCGAGCATCACCAGCAGAATGATCCCGACGGCAAAAAACCAGACGCCTGCGACCGTACGAGGGAAGGGAATACGCCACACTCGTTCTCGTCGGGGTACGGATAGATGTTCTGCCGCCATTTCAGACTTCCTTCGCGCCGATACGCACCGTCAGGCCATCGGGATGAAACGCGTAATCGGGGATTGCGAGATTTGCCGTAGCGGGCCCCCGCGTGACGCGCCCTGAAGTGTCAAACTCCGAGCCATGACAAGGGCATACCCAGCCTTGCCCACCGGGTTTGGCATTGGGCACACAGCCTGCGTGGGGGCAGTAACCTTGAATGACCAGCCACTGCGGATACTCTGTCTTGATACGTTCGCCGTCAGCCTGCGGATCGATAAAACGATGGACATCCGCCTGCTGCGCTGAGCGAATTTCCTCCGGGGTACGGTGATGAATAAGGATAAGTTTTCCCTGCCAGACTCTTTTCACCGTCTGGCCGACGGCAACTCCGGCGAGAGAGACATCGACAGGTTCGTTTTCCGCTACGGTTTTATCATCCGGCCCCAGTGCGGAGATGAGCGGCCAGACGGCGGCGGTGACACCCGCAGCCCCGACAAATTTTGTGAGTTTACACAGGCATTCTCGCCGCTGTACCTGAACATCTTCATTGCCCTGTTTTTTATCCGCCACCGTGCGCCCCCACCATTTTCGCGTATCTGGATTACTGTTTCTCAATGCGTGTATAAATGTCCTGGAAACGCTTATCCGCGATCCCCGGCGCCTTAAAGGTTCGATAGCTGTCAGGCAGGGTTGCATCACCCACTTTAATGAGCATCACCATCCCTTGCGCGTAATGCGGGGTGCATTTAATACCGTAAAATCCTGGTTTGTCGTACTTGACCTCAATTTCCTCATCAATCTTGCCGACAAATCCGGGGTAGCCTGCTGGCGAAAGCTCTGCGATTGACGCAGCGTTATGGCTCTTATGCTTGCGAATAAACTTCACGGTGTCGCCTGGCTGAATCGCCAGATAATCAGGTTCATATACCATCGGGCCGCCCGCGCCTCTGTTTTTCATCAGCACTTCGTGGGTCTGAGCGAAAGCCGTGGTGGTCAGCGCTAACAGACATAACATGCTCAGGCTTTGCTTAATCAATTTCATGGGTTCTCCCTTAGGTGTTTATTCCGGTCGTTGGTAGCGGATGAAGCAGCTCAATCCATCCGGCGCCTGCTCAACGATGGCATTAATGCCAAACCACTGGCTGAGGTTTTCAGGCGTAAAAATGGTTGCAGGGCTGCCCTGCATCGCCAGTTGACCCGCTTTCATTACGAGAATGCGGTCGCAGAACATGGCGGCATGGTTCAGGTCGTGCAGAGCCGCAATGACGGTGAGCTTCTGGCGTTTCACCAGATTAAGCAGACCTATCTGATGTTGAATGTCGAGATGGTTCGTGGGTTCATCCATCAGCAGCACTTTCGGTTGCTGCGCCAGGGCCCGGGCGATATGCAGACGCTGTTTTTCCCCGCCAGAAAAGGTATTCCAGCAGCGATTTTGTACGCGCTGTAGATCTACCTTCTCCAGCATGGTCTGGACAATATCGTCATCTTGTTTAGACCAGGGCGAGAGCAGACTCAACCACGGGGTGCGCCCCAGAGAGACAGCCTGCAATGCGGTGAGACGTTCACTGGTTTCCGCTTGTTGTTCCACCAGCGCCACTTTTTGCGCTAAATGGCGGCGTGAGTAATGGCGAATATTTTTATTCTCCAGCGTTACGCTGCCTGACGAGGGTTTCAGTAAACCGGCAAGCAATGAGATCAGTGATGTTTTGCCTGAGCCATTGGGGCCGATAATGCCGACAAACTCACCGGGAGCGACGTGAAAAGAGACGTCGCTGACGATGGCTTTGCCTTTTACTTCCCAGTGCAGTTGCTGCGCCTGCACCAGGCTTCGGACTGTTGCAGAAGGATAGCGTGGAGCGGCGAGAGCAGAATTTACCGTCATTTTGTCTGGTTTCCTCTGATCAAAATGATGGAAAACGCAGGTGCGCCTACAAGCGCCGTAATCACCCCGATGGGTAACACCTGCCCGGGAAGTAATGTTCTGGAGATTACGTCGGCGATAATGAGAAAAATGGCGCCGATCATGGCGCTGACCGGCAGCAATCGATGGTGTTGATTACCCACCAGCAGGCGGGCGGCATGAGGGATCACCAGGCCAACAAAACCAATCGCCCCGACAATGGAGACCATAATTGCCGTCATCCCGGTAACGGCGGCAATCAGGACTCCGCGCGTGCGTTTTACCGGGATGCCAAGTGACGCTGCGGACTCTGCGCCAAACGAAAACGCATCCAGATGACGGGCGTAACAAAAACATAACGCCACACCGACCAGCGCGGTAGGGACGGCCAAAACGACATCTGGCCAGCGAACGCCGCTCAGATTGCCCAGCAGCCAGAACATAATCCCACGGGCCTGTTCCGCATTCGCTGAGCGAGTGATGATTAGCGAGGTGAGGGCATTAAACAACTGTGAACTGGCGATCCCGGCCAGGATGATTTGTGTGGTGGCGCTTCCCTGTCTCCCCCCGGCGGCGATCGCCAGTAACGCCACGAAAAGAAAAGCCGTTAACGCCCCAATAAAAGCCCCGAGCGACATGCTGACGATCCCAGCGCCAAGCCCTGTTAAGGCGATCAGAACAGCGCCGGTCGAGGCGCCGGCAGAGATCCCCAGTAGATAAGGCTCTGCCAGCGCGTTTCGTAGCAATGACTGCAATACGACGCCGGAAACCGCCAGACATGCGCCACAACAGGCAGAAACCAACGCCCGCGTCAGGCGATAGTTCCAGATAATGCCCGCATCCAGCGCATCAACGGCATAGCGCGTATCAAAGAACTGGTTAGAAAGCGTATGGATGACATGCTGCCAGGGGATAAACGTCTCGCCAATGGAGATCCCCGCCAGTAGAACGCAGCACATCAGCACGCTGACCCAAAGGGCGTGTCCCCCGATTCTTATCGTTAACTGGCCGACAGCGCGACGCGTCCTGCGAGTTTCGCTCATCATCTACCTGCAATCCTGAATACCAGAGGCGCGCTATGCCCGGTAAGACATAGCGCGACATAAAGATTATTGAGCCGTTTTCGGATGAGCCAGACCGTATTCAACCAACGCATCTGCGAGTTTTTCGACGCCATCTATCGTTCTGATGCCGGCGTTCATTGTTTGTACATCCACCACCGGCAGATGGTTCTCCTTCACGGCGGGGATGAGTTTAGTCACGGGGTCGGACTTGAGATATTCCAGTTTGACCTGCCAGTCATCTGCCGGGAAACGACGACGGCTCATTTCACCGAGAACAATGACGGACGGGCTGGCTTTCGCGATGGTTTCCCAGCCAACGGTTGGCCACTCTTCAGCAGAATCAATCACATTTTTCACCCCCAGCGTCTGGGCGATCCATGCGGCAGGGCCAAATTTCCCGGCCACATAGGGGTCCAGTTGCAGATCGGCGCTGGAAAACCAGAATACGGCGGAGACGTTTTTATCCATTCCGGCAATTTTGTCTTTGGCGGCAGCTTCACGGGCTTTCAGACTGGCGATCAATTCATCACCTTTGTCCTGCACGTCAAAAATTTTCGCCAGATCGGAGACTTCCTGATAAACCATAGCAATATCAAACATGCCTTTACGTACACCGTCTCCACCGTCTTCGTTGTCTTTAGCGCAGTCCGCAGGCGCGGTATATACCGGCACGTTCAACTCGCTAAACTGCTCGTAAGAGGCGACGGTTCCGGCAGGCCCAATTTGCCATTCAAACTGACTGGCGACCAAATCCGGTTTTTTGGCAATAATGCCTTCAAAGCTGGGGATGTTCTGCGCAATCACGGCCACTTTTTCATTTGCCGCTTTGTAAGCATCCGGGACGGGGCCGAACCACAGCGATGTGCCGACAACGCGCTCGGCCAGCCCCAGGGAATAAAGAATTTCAGTGCTGTTTTGCCCGACCGTGGCAACGCGTTCCGGGGCTTTATTGAAGGTAATATCACGGCCGCAGTTTTTAATCGTCAACGGATAGACTGTTTTTGCCGCATGAGTCAATCCTGATGTGAATAATAACGCTGCGCCAGCCACAGCCAGAAGGTATTTTTTATGAGGTAAAGTAAAGTCTGCGTACATTGTTATCGTCCTGTACATGCCAGAATCTGAACGTCTGGTCATGGTTTATTTGGTTCCATATATCGGGACAGGTACATGACGATAGATGACATTGAATGATGAAATTATGAGAATGCAAAATCTCAGCAGGAATAGGCTCATCAATTCATAATGGTATTTATGCCAAATAAATCATCCCATGGACCATCCCGTCCACTCAATGCGTACAACCCTGACAGCAGGTCTCCTGGCTCGCGGTAATCAGAATATCGGCCTTCCCATAAAGCAAATCTTTACAGTGACCGGTGGTTACAATAACCACACGCAGATATTCGGTATCCGCCTACAGTTGCGGGGGCAGCTATGGAATGAGATTAAAATAATCCGCACCATATTCCTTTCAAAACAACGGCTGTGTTATGAATACTGTCACTGGCGACTGTATCGGCAATCAATAACCTCGTCAACCGTATGAAAAAATAGCAAAAACATCATACTTTATGGCGATTTTTATATTAATTAATTTAAATTCAAATGGTTGTGTTTTTGTTGGGGTGGTGATTATTGCAACCGCAAGTAATAACGGAAAGGCAAATGAGAATTGATTGACGTTGATCAATTAATCGCGATGAGAAAGAAGGCGTTATTATAAACAGTGAATGTTATCAATATTATTGCTGGTAACAATATATTTACACGGTTTTTCCATATGCACGATCTGCCACTCGTCGCCCACATCCATGAAGACGTTAAACAGATTTCGCCGCCAGAATTGATACCCGCCGGGTAAAAAATGATGGGTGTGCAAATATAATATTTTATAGTGTTGCTGCTCGCAAAATTGTTCAGCCAGCGAGACCAGTTGGCTGCCAATACCTTGCCTGCGATAATGCTGATCGACATAGCAGCGACAAATCTCAGCTGTCTCCGGTAAATTATAACGACCGTGCAACATCTCTATTCTGTCATCGTACTGACATATCGCCAGCGTTCCAATTATCTGCTGTTGTTCATTCCAGACGCCGAACAATTGGTTTCTTTCCCGCTCAAGATAATTTCCCCGGAGGTCGAATACGTCGTCACTCGCAGTGGGTAATGCTCTGCCGGCATTAAAATAAAGATTAAGATGCCGAATAATAAAGGACTGTACGGCAGGAATATCGTCCCGCGTTATTTCACGAAAAACAAACGGAGAGGTTGGTTTCATATCGGTTATCGCTAACAAATATCAGGAAAACGATAATAACAAGCCAGACGCAGAAAACCAGTTTTCAACAAGAAAACTTGCCGGTCTGTTGAGGTACAGACCGGCAGCCGGAATTAGATATCCGTCAGTGCGGCATCTTTGTTCGGGAAGAATGCCAGACGACCCGGAATGGGTTTGATA
Organism: Citrobacter sp. TBCP-5362; assembly: GCF_005406305.1. NCBI lineage: Bacteria > Pseudomonadati > Pseudomonadota > Gammaproteobacteria > Enterobacterales > Enterobacteriaceae > Citrobacter > Citrobacter sp. TBCP-5362. Next base: position 2,090,861 of record NZ_CP040234.1, read on the forward strand.
CCGGCGCGGGCCATGGTGCGCAGCGGCTGGAATTCCACGTTACTGACGCGCAGTTCACAGCCTTCCGGCAAACGCTTCACAAAGCGCTGGAAGGCGTCCAGACCACCGGCATCCAGCACCGGAACGGCGTCCCACTTCAGCACCACGATGCGTTTACCCTCAATGCGTGATTCGAGGTCGGTAAATAACCCTTCCGCGGCGGCGAAAAAGAGCGGCCCGATAACGCGTAATACCAGCACATCATCGGGAACCGTGATGTTTACCGCCGCGAGGCGCGTCATACGGGCAATACGGCGCATAAACAGCAGGGAAGCCAGGACAATCCCGACGCTGATCGCAATCACCATATCGAAGAGCACCGTCAGCGACATACACATCATCATCACGATGATGTCGTCTTTGGGCGCATGTCGCAGTAAATCGACCACCTTATGGGCTTCACTCATGTTCCACGCAACCATCAGCAGCAGCGCGGCCATGGCGGAAAGCGGCAGCCATGACAACAGGGGAGCCAGCGCGAGGAGGGCGAGGATGACCAGAATTGCGTGGATAACGGCGGAAATGGGCGAGGTCGCGCCTGCGCGCACGTTTGCCGCAGAACGGGCGATCGCCGCCGTCGCGGTGATCCCGCCAAAGAACGGCGCCACGATATTCCCCAGCCCCTGGCCGATCAGTTCGCTGTTTGCTTTGTGTTTGGTGCCCGTCATGCCGTCGAGCACGACCGCGCACAGCAGGGATTCAATCGCCCCCAGCATCGCCATCGAGAAAGCGGCTGGCAATAACGCCCGCAATGAATCCCAGCTTAGCGTGAAATCTGAATCCGGGAGATTCCACGGCAGCACCAGCTGCGGCAGCAGCTGAGGAATGCCGTTGCCCTGCGAACCATCGGCCAACACATAGTGGAACTGTGAACCAATCGTCGCCACATGGCCACCCAGCAGATTAACCACGGCCATAACGGCGCAGCCCGCCAGCAGCGCCGGAAGATGGCCCGGCAGACGAATCCCCAGACGCGGCCAGAAAATCAGCATACCGAGCGTCACCACGCCAATAGCGGCATCGCCCGGATTAATGGTCGGCAACGCCATAACCAGCGCCCCGACTTTTTGTAGGTAATGCTCCGGCACATGGGCCATTTGCAGACCGAGGAAATCTTTAATCTGCATTGTCCCGATGGTGATGCCGATCCCTGATGTAAAACCTAACGTGACCGATACGGGAATGTATTCGATCAGGCGGCCAAAACGCGCGAGGCCGAAGAGGATCAGGAACATCCCGGACATGAGGGTGGCGACCAGCAGGCCTGCCAGCCCAAATTGTTGCGATACCGGGTAGAGAATAACGACAAATGCGGCGGTCGGGCCGGAGACGCTGAAGCGTGACCCGCCGGTTAAGGCAATAACAATTCCCGCCACAGCGGACGTATAAAGACCGTACTGCGGTGCAACACCACTGCCAATTGCCAGCGCCATCGCCAGCGGGATAGCGATGATCCCGACGGTTACCCCGGCAATCACATCACGGGTGAACCGTGAGGCGGTATATTTTTCTTTCCAGCAAGCGTCGATGAGGGCGCGGAAAGGCATCACATGTGAGGAAAATATTCTGTTCACAATAATGTTTCATCCATGAGCGCATCATCTGTCAACTAAATGGCAGGTGAAGGAGGCATTGGTCATACAAATAAGAGTTACAGACAAAAAAACCCGCCGCAGCGGGTTTTTTAGCCGGGTTCGATTAGTGTTCGAACATAGCTGAAATGGATTCTTCGTTGCTGATACGACGAATCGCTTCGGCCAGCATACCCGACAGTGTCAACGTGCGCACGTTCGGCAGTGCTTTAATTTCGTCGGTCAGTGGAATGGTGTCACAGACAACGACTTCATCAATCACCGAATTGCGCAGGTTGTTTGCCGCATTGCCTGAGAAAATCGGGTGAGTCGCGTAGGCGAATACGCGTTTGGCACCACGTTCTTTCAGTGCTTCTGCTGCTTTGCACAGCGTACCACCGGTATCGATCATATCATCAACCAGTACGCAGTCGCGGCCGGCAACGTCACCGATGATGTGCATCACCTGAGAAACGTTAGCGCGCGGACGACGTTTGTCGATGATCGCCATATCGGTATCGTTCAGCAGCTTAGCGATAGCGCGGGCACGCACAACGCCACCGATATCTGGAGAAACCACAATCGGGTTATCCAGGTTCAGTTGCAGCATATCTTCTAACAGAATTGGGCTACCGAATACGTTATCAACCGGAACGTCAAAGAAGCCCTGGATCTGTTCAGCATGCAGGTCAACGGTGAGAACGCGGTCAACGCCAACGCTGGACAGGAAGTCAGCGACGACTTTTGCGGTAATCGGTACACGAGCGGAACGTACACGACGGTCCTGACGCGCATAGCCAAAGTAAGGGATAACGGCGGTGATACGGCCTGCGGAAGCACGGCGCAGCGCATCGACCATAACAACCAATTCCATCAGGTTGTCGTTAGTAGGGGCACAAGTGGACTGGATGATGAAAATATCACCACCGCGTACATTTTCGTTAATTTGTACGCTGACTTCGCCGTCGCTAAAGCGACCTACAGCGGCGTCGCCGAGAGAAGTGTACAGGCGGTTGGCAATACGTTGTGCTAGTTCCGGGGTGGCGTTACCAGCAAAAAGCTTCATATCAGGCACGAGAAGAACCTCAGGCATGCGTCCATTGGTGGATAGAATCTGCCGAAAACTGTGCGGGCCAGGCAATATCCTATCCAGGCGGTGTATTAAAGAGCGCGATGCAACGTCTGGAACAGGGTGACGTTGTCACCGAAACTCAGCTTGCCCGGCTTAAAGCATGGCTTTTTGCAATGGAGAGAGGTTGACACCCTTCGCCACAAACGCATTGAGCCATTCCGGGGCTTGCTTAAGCACCTGACGAGCAGCGGATTCTGTATCGAATTCAGCAAAGACACAGGCCCCTGTACCAGTCAGGCGCGACGGCGCGTATTCTAACAGCCAGGAAAGCGCCGCATCAACCTCGCGAAAACGTTTTCTTGCGATAACCTCGCAATCATTGCCGAATTCACATTTTAATAACGTTTCTATTGACCTTTTTGGCGTGTTGCGCGGTAATTCGGGGTCCTTGAAAATAACCGGCGTGGGGATGCTTACCCCTGGGTGGGCAACCAGATACCACTTCTCCGGCGGGTCTACCGGCGTCAGGATTTCACCCACGCCCTCGGCGAAGGCCGCATGTCCACGGACAAACACCGGGACGTCCGCGCCCAGCGTTAAGCCTGTTTCCGCCAGTTCATCGACCGATAATCCGCACTGCCAGAGATGATTCAGCGCCACCAGAACGGTCGCCGCATTGGACGAGCCGCCACCCAGACCGCCGCCCATGGGCAAACGTTTCTCGATGCTGATATCCGCGCCGCTGCCTGCGGGCAAACGCCCGTGGGCGGACGCTGTCTTCATCAGCAACCGCGCCGCGCGGACGATCAGATTGTCGTCATTTTCGACGCCCTCGACAGGCGTCAAAAGATGAATTTCGCCGTCGCCGCGCGGCGTAATGCCGATTGTGTCGCCGTAATCAAGAAACTGGAACAGCGTTTGCAATGTGTGATAACCGTCCGCACGCTGTCCGGTGATGTATAAAAACAGATTCAGTTTTGCCGGAGATGGCCAGTGGGTCATCATTTTACAATCCAGTTATCCATCTTCAGTTTGATGCGCTGACCGCCGTCAGAGAGTTCCATATTTGCCGGCATGGCGGGCTGCGTTTTACTGTCGTATCCGCTGTATACCACTTTCCAGTTTTTACCGTCCTGGCGGTAGTTCACTTCGCTCAGGCGGTACTGGTCGTCGAGGGTGTAATCGGTGGCGTCGCCCGGCAGACCGAGAATCCACTGGCGTAAGCTGTTAAGCGGAATGGGCATCCCGGTCAGCTTGCCGATCATCTCTTCGGCGTCGTCGGCGGTGTAACGCTGCCCTTTATTATCGACCAGTTGCACATTGCCCGGCTGGGCGTTCAGCTCCAGTTCGGTACTGCCCAGCGGATTGGTCAACAGCAGACGGTAGCGATCCTGACCGGTTTGCTGCCAGAAGAAGCGGGCATACACTTTCTGATCGTCGGAGATATAAGCAAACGCGCCACGCGTCTGATACTGATTCAACTTGCGCACGTCCTGCTGATGCTGACGCCACTGAGGGGAGTCGGGACTTTTGCCAGGACCTTTCGGCGCATTGATCGTACAGGCGGTGAGGACCAGGCTAGCCAGCGGGAGCAGGCGGATCAGGCGAAAATCAGGCAGGGTCATAGTGATGACGAATCCTTGTAATACGGTGCGATAATTGCCTGATGGCGCTATGCTTATCAGGCCGACAAACTGAACCCGTCGGTTGGTTGCAGTTATAACCCTTAATGCTAGCGCTGACCGGGTACATCGTCTACGTTCACGTTATCTTAATTTAAACAGTAAGCTATTACTCCAAAAGGAGGCTGTCTCTTTTATTGACCACGAGCATCCTGTATGATGCACCCAGTCTAACCTTATCAACGCTGGTACTATTCCCGCACACATGACCCTTTTAGCGCTCGGTATTAACCATAAAACGGCACCTGTATCGCTGCGAGAACGCGTAACGTTTTCGCCAGATACGCTCGATCAGGCGTTGGACAGCCTGCTTGCGCAGCCGATGGTGCAGGGCGGCGTGGTGTTGTCGACGTGCAACCGTACGGAGCTGTATCTCAGCGTTGAAGAACAGGATAACCTGCAAGAGGCGCTGATTCGTTGGTTATGTGATTACCATAATCTCAATGAAGACGACCTGCGCAATAGCCTCTACTGGCACCAGGACAACGACGCCGTCAGCCACCTGATGCGCGTCGCCAGCGGGCTGGACTCGCTGGTACTGGGCGAACCGCAAATTCTCGGTCAGGTGAAAAAAGCGTTTGCGGATTCGCAAAAAGGCCATCTGCATGCCAGCGCGCTGGAACGCATGTTCCAGAAATCGTTTTCCGTCGCCAAACGCGTACGCACCGAAACAGACATCGGCGCCAGCGCCGTGTCCGTTGCTTTTGCCGCCTGTACGCTGGCGCGTCAAATTTTCGAATCCCTCTCCACGGTGACGGTGTTGCTGGTCGGGGCGGGTGAAACCATTGAACTGGTCGCGCGCCATCTGCGTGAACATAAAGTACAGAAAATGATCATCGCCAACCGCACCCGCGAACGCGCGCAAGTGCTGGCGGATGAAGTGGGAGCCGAGGTTATTTCGTTGAGCGACATCGACGAACGTCTGCGGGAAGCCGATATTATTATCAGCTCAACCGCCAGTCCGCTGCCGATTATCGGCAAAGGGATGGTAGAGCGCGCATTAAAAAGCCGTCGTAACCAGCCGATGCTGTTGGTGGACATTGCCGTGCCGCGCGACGTGGAGCCGGAAGTCGGGAAACTGGCGAATGCCTATCTGTACAGCGTTGATGACCTGCAAAGCATCATTTCGCATAACCTGGCGCAGCGTAAAGCGGCGGCAGTGGAAGCCGAAACGATTGTCGCGCAGGAAGCCAGCGAATTTATGGCCTGGCTGCGCTCGCAAAGCGCCAGCGAGACCATCCGCGAATACCGTAGTCAATCAGAGCACGTACGCGATGAACTGACAGTTAAAGCGTTGGCAGCCCTTGAACAGGGCGGCGACGCGCAAGCCATTTTGCAGGATCTGGCGTGGAAACTGACCAACCGCCTGATCCATGCGCCAACTAAATCTCTTCAACAGGCCGCCCGTGACGGGGATGACGAACGCCTGAATATTCTGCGCGACAGCCTCGGGCTGGAGTAGCAGCACACCAATCTATTTTTTACAGGGTGCATTTACGCCTATGAAGCCTTCTATCGTTGCCAAACTGGAAGCCCTGCACGAACGCCATGAAGAAGTTCAGGCGCTGTTGGGTGATGCGGGAACCATCGCAGACCAGGAACGCTTTCGCGCGCTGTCGCGTGAGTATGCGCAATTAAGCGATGTTTCTCGCTGTTTTACGGACTGGCAACAGGTTCAGGATGATATCGAAACGGCACAGATGATGCTCGACGATCCTGAAATGCGCGAGATGGCGCAGGATGAACTGCGCGAAGCCAAAGAAAAAGGTGAACAACTGGAGCAACAGTTGCAGGTTCTGCTGCTGCCAAAAGATCCCGATGACGAACGTAACGCTTTCCTCGAAGTGCGCGCCGGAACAGGCGGCGATGAAGCCGCGCTGTTCGCAGGCGATCTGTTCCGCATGTACAGCCGTTACGCTGAAGCGCGTCGCTGGCGAGTAGAGATCATGAGCGCCAGTGAAGGCGAGCATGGCGGCTATAAAGAGATCATCGCCAAAATCAGCGGCGATGGCGTTTACGGGCGACTCAAGTTTGAGTCCGGCGGCCATCGCGTTCAGCGCGTCCCGGCGACCGAATCGCAGGGGCGTATCCACACATCCGCCTGTACCGTCGCCGTTATGCCGGAACTGCCGGAGGCCGAACTGCCGGATATTAACCCGGCTGATTTACGTATCGACACCTTCCGCTCTTCGGGCGCGGGCGGTCAGCACGTTAACACCACCGACTCCGCAATTCGTATTACGCACTTGCCGACCGGTATCGTGGTGGAGTGCCAGGACGAACGTTCACAGCATAAAAACAAAGCGAAGGCGCTGTCGGTGCTGGGCGCGCGCATCCACGCCGCAGAAACGGCGAAGCGTCAGCAGGCTGAAGCCTCAACCCGGCGTAACCTGTTAGGCAGCGGCGACCGCAGCGATCGCAACCGTACCTATAACTTCCCGCAGGGTCGCGTGACGGATCATCGTATTAACCTGACCCTCTACCGTCTGGATGAGGCGATGGAGGGGAAACTGGACATGCTCATTGAACCGATTGTTCAGGAACATCAGGCCGACCAACTGGCGGCGTTGTCCGAGCAGGAATAATGGATTACCAGCACTGGTTGCGTGAGGCGATAAGCCGCTTACAGGAGAGTGAAAGCCCCCGACGTGATGCCGAGATTTTGCTGGGCCACGTTACCGGTAAGGCGCGCACCTTTATTCTGGCATTTGGCGAAACGGCGCTGACCGACACGCAGCGTGAGCAACTGGCGCAGTTGCTGGCGCGTCGTCAGCGCGGCGAACCGGTCGCACACCTGACTGGCATGCGCGAGTTCTGGTCACTGCCGCTGTTTGTCTCGCCCGCTACGCTGATTCCGCGCCCGGACACCGAATGTCTGGTCGAGCAGGCGCTGGCGCGTCTGCCTGATTCGCCGTGTCGGATTCTCGACCTCGGCACCGGAACCGGCGCGATTGCGCTGGCGCTGGCGACAGAGCGACCGGACTGCGAAGTTACGGCGGTAGACCGTATGCCGGACGCCGTGGCGCTGGCTGGCCGTAATGCGCAACATCTGGCGATTCACAATGTTCGCATACTGCAAAGCGACTGGTTCGCGGCGTTGCCGGGGCAGCAATTTGACATGATCGTCAGCAACCCTCCATATATTGATGCGCATGACCCCCATCTCGCGCAGGGCGATGTGCGTTTTGAACCGCTGTCGGCGCTGGTCGCAGACGATAACGGCATGGCGGATATCATGCACATTATCGCGCAGGCGCGCCATGCGCTGGTGCCGGGGGGGTATCTGTTGCTGGAGCACGGCTGGCAGCAAGGGGCGGCGGTCAGAACCGCGTTGGCGCAGGCGGGGTACGTTCAGGTTGAGACCTGCCGTGATTATGGCGACAACGAACGAATCACGCTTGGGCGGATCGCGCCATGAATACATTTACGCTGCTGCTGGGCGTCCATCTGACCAGCGTTACGCTTTCCGTTAGCCTGTTCGTGCTGCGTTTCTGGTGGCGCTATACCCGCCATGCGCTGGCATCCGCACGCTGGACGCGGGTTGTCCCGCCGATTATTGACACCGTTTTGCTGCTTAGCGGAGCGGGGTTGATCATAAAAACGCACATCCTGCCATTCACCGAACAGGGGACATGGCTGACTGAGAAGTTGTTTGGCGTTATCATCTACATCGTTTTGGGTTTTATTGCGCTTGATTATCGTCAGGCGCGCAGTCAGCAGGCGCGCGTTATCGCCTTCCCGCTGGCGCTGGTGGTGCTGTACATCATCATTAAACTCGCCACCACAAAAATACCGTTACTGGGGTAAGTCATGAGGTCGTTAGCTGATTTCGAATTTAATAAAGCGCCACTGTGCGATGGGATGATCCTGGCATCGGAATCGATCCGCCTGGATTTTCCGACGCAAGCGGTCTATGACGAACTGGAACGTCTGGCCAGTCTGGCGCATGAAGAAATTAGCCAGCTCCTGTCTCAGGATGAGCAACTGGAAAAATTGCTGGCACTTTTTTATGGCGAGTGGGGGTTCAGAGATACCCACGGCGTCTACCGTCTTTCTGATGCATTGTGGCTCGATCAGGTTCTGAAAAACCGCCAGGGGAGCGCGGTATCGTTAGGCGCAATCTTATTGTGGCTGGCTCACCGGCTGGGTCTCCCATTGGTGCCGGTCATTTTCCCGACCCAGTTGATTCTGCGTATTGAATCGCTGGAGGGGGAAATGTGGCTGATCAACCCATTTAACGGCGAAACGCTCGATGAGCATACGCTGGAAGTCTGGCTGAAGGGCAATATTAGCCCGGTCGCTGAGCTGTTTAACGAAGATCTGGATGAGGCGGATAACGCTGAGGTCATTCGCAAGTTGCTGGATACGCTGAAATCTTCCTTGATGGAAGAGCGGCAAATGGAACTGGCGTTGCGCGCCAGCGAAGCGTTACTGCAATTTAACCCGGAAGACCCTTACGAGATCCGCGACCGGGGCCTGATTTATGCGCAACTGGAGTGTGAACATGTTGCGTTGACGGATTTAAGTTATTTTGTTGAACAGTGTCCAGAAGACCCGATCAGCGAAATGATTCGTGCGCAGATTAATACCATTGCGCACAAGCAAATTGTTTTGCATTAATTAATCGACATTTTACCCATGGTTAAGGCGATCTTATGAAACAAAAAGTGGTTAGCATTGGCGACATCAACGTGGCAAATGACCTGCCATTCGTGCTGTTTGGCGGTATGAACGTGCTGGAATCACGCGATCTGGCGATGCGTATCTGTGAACACTACGTAACCGTGACCCAGAAGCTGGGTATTCCTTATGTGTTCAAAGCCTCTTTTGATAAAGCCAACCGTTCTTCTATTCACTCTTACCGTGGCCCGGGTCTGGAAGAAGGGATGAAGATTTTCCAGGAACTGAAACAAACGTTTGGTGTGAAAGTGATCACCGACGTTCATGAAGCCAGTCAGGCGCAGCCTGTCGCCGACGTGGTGGATGTCATTCAGCTTCCGGCATTCCTCGCTCGCCAGACCGACCTGGTGGAAGCGATGGCAAAAACCGGCGCGGTCATTAACGTGAAAAAACCGCAGTTCGTCAGCCCTGGTCAGATGGGCAATATCGTGGACAAATTCCACGAAGGCGGCAACGATAAAGTGATCCTGTGCGATCGCGGTGCGAACTTCGGCTACGACAACCTGGTTGTTGATATGCTGGGCTTTAGCGTGATGAAGAAAGTTTCCGGTAACTCGCCTGTTATTTTCGACGTCACCCATGCGTTGCAGTGCCGCGACCCGTTTGGCGCCGCGTCTGGCGGTCGTCGCGCGCAGGTTACCGAACTGGCGCGCGCCGGTATGGCGGTAGGTCTGGCCGGTCTGTTCATTGAAGCGCACCCGGACCCGGAGCATGCGAAATGTGATGGTCCGTCCGCGCTGCCGTTAGCGAAGCTGGAACCGTTCCTGAAGCAAATTAAAGCGATTGACGATCTGGTGAAAAGCTTCGGCGAGCTGGATACCGAACACTAAGCGGGGATGATGTGTGCCGGATGGCGTCTGACGCCGTATCCGGCCTACAATAAACGCGGTTTCGTAAGCCCGGTAAGCGTAAGCGCTACCGGGCTTTTTTGTCCGTCAGGCAAAAATGGTCATCAGGTAAGCGATAAACAGAGCCAGATGCGCCGCGCCGTTCAACACATTGGTTCGCCCGGTCGAGAAGGAAATGTGGCACAGCACCAGCGAGGCCACCATTACCACCATCTCCGGGGCGCCCAAACCGAAGAGCAGGTCATTTCCGGTAGCCCATGCAATCAGCGTCACCACCGGTACGGTCAGGGAGATGGTTGCCAGTACCGAACCAAAGAACAGGTTCATGGCTCGCTGTACCTGGTTATTCAACACCGCTTTCAGCGCGCCCAGCCCTTCAGGGGAGAGGATCAGCAAGGCCACGAGGAAACCGGTAAATGCCACTGGCGCATTCAGTTCGGTTAACAGCGTCTCCAGCGGATTGGCGTTCATTTTCGTCACGGCGATAACGGCAATCAGATGTACGATCAGCCATACAGCGTGCCAGATGTTGCTGTGCGCGGACGGTTTGCCGTGGTGCGGGTCATCGTCATCACTTTCATCTTCATGCTCGTAAACGAATAAACTCTGGTGCGTTTTCGTCTGAATCAGCAGGAAAACGCCGTACATCGCGGCGGAAATAAGCGCCACTAACAGCGCCTGAGCCGTAGTAAAATTAGCCCCTGGCAGCGCCATAGGGAAGACCAGTACGATAATCGCCAGCGGAAACAGGGCAATTAAATACTGTTTAATGCCAAACAGGTTCATATATTGTGTGGCGAATTTACGACCGCCAAGCAGCAGAGAAAAACCGACCAGTCCGCCAGTTACAATCATGATGATTGAATAGAGCGTATCGCGCATCAGCGTTGGCGCGGCGTCGCCGGTGGCCATCAATGCGGAAATTAAACTCACTTCCAGAATAACGACAGAAAGACTTAAGATCAGGGAACCGTAGGGTTCGCCGAGTCGGTGCGCTAATACATCCGCATGGCGGACAACGCTGAAAGCGCTGCTTAAAATACCAATAAGGGCAAGTATATTAATACCGATGACCACTGGTAGTGACTGACTGCTTCCCCATAAGAACAGCACCACCAGTGCCAGAACCGGGAAAATAAGCGAGGTCTCCTTGTGGCGGGTTTTCACCGCCTCATGTGCGTGTGTCATTATGATTCTCCATCTCCGCAGGTGTTTTTAATTATAAATGTATTAAAGATTGTAAAAAATAACAGAAATCGCGGCTTCATCATTGTGTTTTTACGTAATTTTACGGCATGGGCTATTTTTCCCCGCAGAGTGAATAAAAAAGTACGTCTTGTTTAGAGAGTATATGAATAACAGTGGGTTAGTGACAAATAAAAAGTAAAATAGCACCCGACTGGCGAGACAAAACATTGTTGACCACACTAAAGGTTTACAGCAAAAAGAGGAGTCAGCAATGCCTTATAAAACGAAAAGCGATTTGCCGGAAAGCGTTCAGGATGTGCTGCCTGCACACGCGCAGGATATCTATAAAGAGGCGTTTAATAGCGCCTGGGAACAATATAAAGATAAAGCGGACAGACGTGACGACGCCAGCCGGGAGGAGACCGCGCATAAGGTTGCCTGGGCTGCCGTCAAAAATGATTACCAAAAAGGGGATGATGATAAGTGGCATAAAAAGCGCTGATCGTCTTCGTGCCAGACCAGGCAAATGATGCGCGTTGAGCGTCTGTTGCCTTGCAAGCGGCGGTTGAATTGCATATTGTCCTGTTAGTGGTTTCAAAATGAGCAGTTAAAATGCCCGGAAGGCGTCAAAAAAGTGTTGCAGGGAAGTTTGCAGTGGCGGAGGTGTAAGGTGTTAACGCGTGATTTTTTACTGAATGCCGATTGTAAAACGGCGTTTGGCGCTATTGAAGAATCACTACTTTGGTCAGCAGAACAACGGGCCGCTTCACTGGCGGCGACGCTTGCTTGCAGGCCCGATGATGGACCGGTGTGGATCTTCGGTTATGGATCGTTGATGTGGAATCCGGCGTTAGAATTTGACGAGTCCTGTACCGGTACGCTGGTCGGCTGGCACCGGGCGTTTTGTCTGCGTCTGACGGCAGGGCGTGGAACGGTGTGCCAGCCCGGACGGATGCTGGCGCTGAAAGAGGGCGGGCGAACTACTGGCGTGGCTTATAAACTGCCGGAGAACGCGCTGGAGCAGGAGCTGACGCTGCTGTGGAAGCGGGAAATGATTACCGGCTGCTATCTTCCCACCTGGTGCCAGCTGGCGCTGGATGATGGCCGGACGGTCAATGCGCTGGTGTTTATTATGGACCCGCGACACCCGCTGTATGAGTCGGATACTCGCGCTCAGATTATCGCGCCGCTGATTGCTGCCGCCAGTGGGCCGTTGGGCACCAACGCGCAATATCTGTTCTCGCTGGAACAGGAGCTTGCCAGACTGGGGATGCGGGACGATTGCCTGAACGATCTGGTGGCGAAAGTCAGAGGCTTGTTAGGCGAGAATCAGCCGGAAAGGGGATTCAACCCCGGATTTGCCTGAGCGTTGCCCCTGAATCCAGGGGCAAAAACATCAGGCTGCGATATAACTGATGGAGTGTTCCAGTGACTGGCTGTGGCTGTCGATCAGCACGTTCCAGACACCGGTGTACGGTACGGTCAGCCAGGCATTATCACGGTTCTGCACGCTTAAAATATCGGTCTGCGTGTCTTTGACGTGTTTTTTCTCGCTCATTAAATGGATGTGGCAGCGTTCAGAACAACGCACTATCACCGTATCCCCACCAAACAATTTCAAACTTGCTTTCACTAATGCCATTTTTCACCCCGTTCTTGAAAACAACGTACTCCCTTGCGGAAGTGCTGCGTGATGTTGTTCACATTTCACTCACTGCATAACACCAAAGGGTGAGCTCACGGATGCTGATTTTGATCAAAAAATGGCATAACCATTAAACAAAAATGACAAAATGCCTGAAAATCATTGAAAGGGCGTGGTAACTTTCGACAAAAACACGCCCTTATAAGATTAAATTCGGAAATGCCCGGCAGTTTCAGCCAGCTCGCCTGCCTGGCTCTGCAAGGCGCCTGCGGCGGCGGCAGACTGCACCACCAGTTCAGCGTTCTGTTGCACCATGCGATCAAGGTGGTTCACGGAGTGATTTATTTCCTGAATGCCTTTCATCTGTTCACTGGTGGCGATGCTGATTTCATGCATGATGCCGGAGACATGGCCGATGCTGGACAGGATCTCCTGCATACTTTCTCCGGCCAGATGAACATAACGTGAACCTGTCGCGACGCTGGTGGTTGTGGAGTCGATCAGCGATTTAATCTCTTTTGCCGCCTGCGCGCTGCGGCTGGCAAGGTTGCGCACTTCACCTGCGACAACGGCAAACCCGCGGCCTTGCTCTCCCGCCCGGGCGGCTTCGACCGAAGCATTCAGCGCCAGAATATTGGTCTGGAACGCAATGCCGTCGATCACGCTGGTGATATCGCCGATTTTCGCCGATGCTCCTTCAATGGATTGCATTGTCGTGATTGCCTGCGAGACCACGTCGCCACCGCGCGTGGCGGCCTGTGAGGCTTTTTGCGCCTGATCGTTGGCTTCGGCGGCAGATTCCGTGGACTGGGCGACCGATGCGGTGATTTGCTCAACGGCGCTGGCGGTTTCACGCAGGCTGGAGGCGGCCTGCTCGGTACGGCCTGAAAGGTCGCGGTTACCGGCGGCAATCTCCTGCGCGGCCATTTTCACCGAGGCGCTGGCATCGCGTAGCTGTACCATTACTACGGACAGCTTATCGCTAAAACCGTTAAACGCCCTGGCGATTTGCGCGACTTCGTCCGTGCCGTTGTCCGGCAAACGCTGAGACAAATCGTTCGTCCCGTTGGCAATGGCATGCATCGCGTCGCGGATCGTGGACAGACGCTTCATCAGTCGAGCCACCAGAAGGTGCATCACTGCGCCGCCCGCGAGAACCAACAGCAGCAGGGACAGGGTGGACGCCTTCAGCAGCGCCAGCATGCCGGAGGTCGCCTCTTTTTCGTCTAACGCCACGACCAGCCACCAGTGGGTTCCTTGCACCGGCGTCGCCAGCAGCGTTTTACTGCTCTCGCCGATCAGCGCCTGAACAGGGTGTCCGCTTTTTACCTGATTGAAATCCACGCCGCTGACGACCTGCGCGAAAGGTTTCATCGTCAGCGCCGGATCGTTGGCGGCGATGAGCGTTCCGTTTTGGTCGAGCAACATACCGCTGCTGGCGGGCGTCGGTTGAATACCGTGTACATTCGCCACGACGGCATCCATCGCGACATCACCGGCGACCACCGCTTTCAGTTCGCCATTCTCTTTCACCGGAACGGCGAACGTTACCACCAGCTTGCCGGTTCCGGCATCAACATAGGGGGCCGTAACGACGGCGGCGTCAGCGCTGACAACCTGTTGATACCAGGGACGTGATGTCGGATCGAAATCTGGCGGTATGCCTGCCGGGTCGGAGAATTTTGCTGTTTTGCTGGCATACCCGACATAGATATTCGTAAAGCCGCCGCCCAGCGCCATTTGACGAAATACCGGCACCGGATCGTCGGTTAGCGCCGCCTGCTGCAACGAGGAAATCATATTCATTTTGCTGCTAACCCAGTCGGTAATCGCCAGACTGTGGCTGGCGCTGGTGCTGGTGAGCGTATCCTGCTGCGCTTGTCGGTTATCGAGACGCGTTACCTGAAGGTTAATCAGCGTGTTAAGGAGGAGGGCGACAACCAGACATCCCGTTGTCGCTGCAATAATACGGGCGCGAATTGAGCTGAACATAGTATTTCCTTCAGTGTGGTATTGGAAATCCTATCGGCTACCGGGCGACGAATCTTGAGGCTGCAACCGCGTCCATAAGAAAATAGTATCAGCAGGGCGAAACGCGCGTTAAGCGCTAATGAAGGTGCGCGGAAACCAGGGGCAATTCCCGCGCCTGGGATCAGAAGGTCAGAACTTTATCCGCCGCCAGCGTCCACTGGGCCAGTTCGACCAGCGTACCGACTTCCACGCCGTCAATGAGCGGCAATGTGGTGATTCCCCGCCCGTCGGTACAGGTTTTACACAGTTTCACCGGGACGTTCTGCGCGGTCAGGATCTCCAGCATTTGCTGGATATTGTAACCTTCCGCAGGCTTCTGTCCGCGTAATCCTGCGGTGACGGCATCCGACATTAAAAATAAACGCAGGTCGAGGTCGCCGGCCTGTTCACGTAGCGCAATGGCCAGACGCAGGCTGTTAAATAACGCTTCGCTACCGTATGCCGCACCGTTTGCGACGATCACTATCTTTTGCATTTTGACTCCTGTTGTCAGGGGGGCATGGATATTGCTTGTAGTTACGGGTAGACCTGTTACCCGGGAGAGCAACGATGATGACGAATATGGAAAGCCGCCCCGGCGCCACCCAATGGTTTCATTATGCGCGCCAGCTTGAGAATACGCAGCTTCGCCAACTGGCGCAGTCAGGGAAGCTGGTGTCCCGGATTAGCCATCTGGTGCATATGCTACAGTGCGAACGCGGCGCATCCAACATCTGGTTGTGTTCCGCAGGGCAACTTTATGGGCCGGAGATACGCGCCAGCCGCGCGCTGGTGGACGAAGAACACGCCCGGTTGCAGTCCCTGTTACAGGAGATGAGGCCGATGGCGAACAGCGCGCTCTGTCATCGCATCGCCGGGGCTGTCTGGTGTCTGGAGCAGTTGCCGCAGCTGCGCGAAGCGGTCAGTGGACGGCATAGCGATGCGCCACAGGCGATGGATCAGTACAGCCGCACGCTGCGCCACCTGCTAAGCATTGTGCCGCAGCTTAACGACAACATCGACCATCCCCACATCGCCGGAGGGATGGTCGCGCTGTACAGCTTTATGCAGGGTAAGGAGCTGGTGGGGCAAGAGCGGGCGCTGGGGGCGATAGGGTTCACGCAAGGGGCATTCAGCCACGAGATGCGACAGGAACTGGTGGATCGCATTGACGGACAGCAGCTCTGCTTTGACACCTTTATATCGCTGGCGTCACCGGCGGTGGTTCACGCATTTCGCCAACAGTGCGAAGCGGAAGCCGCTATCGAACAGTGGCGCCGTCTGGCCTGTACGCGCCAGCCTGCGCCCGATAAGGGCGAAAGCGCTTTACGCTGGTTCACGCTCCAGACGCAACGGCTGGAGCAACTGCGCAGCATCGAGGAGATGCTGATCGCCGAGTTAATGTCTGCGGTGGAGCGCCGTCTGGCGCAGGATGAGACAACGTTGCCGCTCGCCAGCTGGCTGGATGATGCCACCGACGATACGTTCTCATTGCGTCGGGATAAGCAGTTGCTGCTGGTTGTGCGGCAACAGGCGCGGGAGCTGGAGCAGCTCAGCGGGCAACTGGCGTCGCTACAGGATGCGCTGGAGGAGCGAAAGGTTATTGATAAGGCCAAATATGTGCTGATGCATCACCAGAATCTGTCTGAAGAGCAGGCCTGGCAGTCGCTGCGCAAAATGGCGATGGATAAGAACCAGCGGATGGTGGACATCGCGCGTGCGCTGCTCACGGTGAAATCGCTCTGGCAGGTGAC
Source organism: Citrobacter sp. TBCP-5362 (assembly GCF_005406305.1). Lineage (NCBI taxonomy): Bacteria > Pseudomonadati > Pseudomonadota > Gammaproteobacteria > Enterobacterales > Enterobacteriaceae > Citrobacter > Citrobacter sp. TBCP-5362. The sequence goes on from NZ_CP040234.1 coordinate 2,107,350, forward strand.
AACCAAAGGGTAGCTGCACAACGGCTGGGCATCGCGTGCCAGATTCGGGTGCAAGCGCGTTCGCGTACCGCCTGAAAAGCGGCGGGATAAGGGCATGTTGATGTTGGCATCTGAATTGCAGGACTGAAATGGTAAAAGAGTTCTGAAAACAGTTTAGCGGCAAACCAACGACGGTTTGCGCGCGTTTGGGATAAAGGCGTCCTGCAATGCTTCGGCATTGCCGGGCGCTTTTTTTTTGCAATGGGGAGCATGTATGGGTGACAGGTCTGTTTCATTGACGCGACGTCGATTATTGCAGGCAGGGGCCGCGATGGGCGGGGCGCTGCTGGTACCCGGTTTGATGCAGTCCGTGTGGGCGGCAGGGTCGGACAAACCCGAACTTGAAACCGTCAGAGTCGGCTTTATTCCGCTCACCGACTGCGCGCCGCTGATCATCGCCGCGTTGAAAGGGTTTGATAAGAAATACGGCATTACCCTTGTGCCGACCAAAGAGGCCAGTTGGGCGGCGGTGCGCGACAAACTCGTTTCCGGCGAACTGGACGCGGCGCATGTGCTGTATGGCCTGCTCTATGGTCTTGAGCTTGGTATTGCCAGTAAGCCGCAGCCGATGGCGAACCTGATGACGTTAAATCAGAACGGGCAGGCAATCACGCTGTCGACGGCGCTCCAGGAGAAAGGCATTACCGACGCTGGCGGATTGAAAAACATGATCGCCGGACAAGCGCCCGGCACTTACACCTTTGCGCATACCTTTCCGACCGGAACGCATGCGATGTGGCTCTATTACTGGCTGGCCAGTGCGGGGATTAACCCGTTCTCTGATGTCCGAATGGTCGTCGTGCCGCCGCCGCAAATGGTGATGAACATGCGTATTGGCAACATGGTGGGCTTTTGCGTCGGTGAGCCGTGGAATGCCCGCGCGATTAATGATCGCATTGGTTTTACCGCCACGACCTCGCAGGCCATCTGGCCCGATCACCCGGAAAAAATCCTGGGAACGCGCCGTGACTGGGTCGAACAGCATCCAAACACCGCCAGAGCGCTGGTCAGCGCGGTACTGGAGGCGGCGCGCTGGATCGACGCCTCAGTGGAAAACCGACGTGAAACCGCACAAATACTGGCCCGTCGCGCCTGGCTTAACACCAAAGAGCAGTACCTGACCGGACGTATGTTGGGCGAGTACGACAACGGCGCAGGGCATCGCTGGCAGGACGCGCACGCCATTCGTTTTTATCACGATGCGGAAGTGAGTTTTCCGTGGCATTCCGACGGGATGTGGTTCCTGACGCAGTTTCGTCGCTGGGGGCTGCTCAAGGACGCGCCGGATTATAACGCCATCGCCGCCCGGATTAACCGCACGGACATCTGGCGGGACGCCGCCGCAGCGGTAGGCGGCATCACGCCGCCTTCTCAGCTGTTACGCACCAGCACCCTCATGGATGGTTCCGTATGGACCGGGCGGGACCCCGAACGTTACGCCAACAGCTTCACTCTCCATCATCAAGGGGCCTGACATGAAAACAGTACAAAACGCGCAAAGACGCATTCCTGAACCCGCCGCCGGTGAAGTGATTACGCTGCCGCCCGTTACGGTGCGCAGGCGTAATCCGCCGCTGTCGCATCTGATGCGAACGCTGGCGCAGCGAACCGTTCCCGCATTGCTGGGGCTGGCGCTGCTGGTGGTGGGCTGGCAACTGGCGGCCATTAACAGCAAAGGCTTCCCGACGCCGCTCAGCACCCTTGATTCCGCGCTGACGCTGTTTGCCGACCCGTTTTATAACGGTGGGCCTAATGATATGGGGATTGGCTGGAATGTGCTGGCGTCGCTACAGCGCGTGGCGATTGGTTTTGGGCTGGCGGCGCTGGTGGGGATTCCGCTTGGCTTCCTGATCGGCCGGTTCACCTTTTTCTCACGCATGTTTACCCCGCTGATCGCGCTGCTGCGACCGGTCAGCCCGCTGGCCTGGTTGCCAATTGGCTTGCTGCTGTTTCAGAAAGCGGAACCGGCATCAAGCTGGACTATTTTTATCTGCTCTATCTGGCCGATGGTGATCAACACCGCCGAAGGCGTGCGACGCATCCCACAGGATTACCTTAACGTTGCCCGTGTCCTGCAACTCCCGGAATGGACGGTGATGCGCCGTATTCTCTTTCCGGCGGTTCTGCCTGCGGTGCTGACCGGCGTACGCCTGTCTATCGGCATCGCCTGGCTGGTGATTGTGGCGGCGGAAATGCTCACCGGCGGCCTCGGCATTGGCTTTTGGATCTGGAACGAGTGGAACAACCTCAATGTGGAAAACATTCTCATCGCTATCGTCATCATCGGCGTGGTTGGCCTGTTGCTGGAGCAGGGCTTAATGCTGGTGGCGCGTCGTTTTAGCTGGCAGGAAAAATAAGGGGAACACCATGAAACCGTTAATTCAGGTACAGGCTGTCAGTCAGCGTTTTTCTACCGCCAGCGGCGAATTTCTGGCGTTGCAAAACGTCTCTTTCGACATTCATGAAGGTGAAACCGTCAGCCTTATTGGGCATTCCGGCTGCGGGAAATCGACGCTGTTGAATCTGATTGCCGGAATTACGCTCCCTACCGACGGGGGGCTTATTTGCGACAACCGGGAAATCGCCGGGCCGGGGCCGGAAAGGGCGGTGGTCTTCCAGAATCACTCGCTGCTGCCGTGGCTGACCTGCTTCGATAACGTTGCGCTGGCGGTTGATCGGGTCTTTCGCCGCACGATGGGGAAAACAGAGCGTCGGGAATGGATTGAACACAATCTTGAACGGGTGCAAATGGGGCACGCCATGCACAAGCATCCGGGAGAAGTGTCCGGGGGGATGAAGCAGCGCGTCGGCATCGCCAGGGCGCTGGCGATGAAACCCAAAGTGCTGCTGATGGATGAACCGTTTGGCGCGCTGGACGCCCTGACGCGCGCGCACTTGCAGGACACGGTGATGCAAATCCAGCAGTCGCTCAATACCACCATTGTGCTGATTACCCACGATGTGGATGAAGCGGTGCTGCTCTCCGATCGCGTGCTGATGATGACCAACGGCCCGGCGGCGACGGTAGGCGACATTTTGCCCGCCACGCTTCCTCGCCCGCGTAATCGCGTGCAGCTGGCTGACGACAGCCGATACCACCAGTTGCGCCAGCAGATTCTTCACTTCCTCTACGAAAAGCAGCCGAAGGCGGCGTAGGGAGGCGGTATGACGCAGCGACTGGTCATTATCGGCAACGGGATGGCTGCCACCCGTCTGGTGGAGGCGCTGTTGGCGCAGGCGCCGCAGGCCTTCACGATAACCGTGGTGGGGGAAGAACCGCAGCATGCGTATAACCGCATTCAGCTTTCGCCCGTACTGGGCGGCGAAAAGCGCTTTGCGCAGACGCTGCTGCATCCGCCTGAGTGGTATCAGCGCCACGGCGTCACGGTGCTGACGGGGGAAACCGTCATCGCCGTTGACGCGATAGCGCGTACCGCCACCACCACCGGTCGAACGCTGGCGTGGGATGCGCTGGTGTTTGCCACCGGCTCGGTTCCGTTTATTCCGCCGATCCCCGGCGCTGATTTACCCCATGTGCATGCTTTTCGCACGATTAACGATGTGGACAGCATCCTGCATGGCTGCGGGCCGGTTGCCGTGCTGGGCGGCGGTGTGCTTGGGGTCGAGGCAGCGGCCGCGCTGCGACTAAAATGTGACAATGTCACGTTGATTCATCGTGGCAATCGGTTCATGGAGCAACAGTTGGATGAGCAGGCCGGGGAACTGCTGGCGGAACACCTTGCCGCACGCGGGATTGACTGCGTGCTGTCGTCCGGTATCGACAGGATTACGCCTGATGACGTCACGTTGGCGAACGGTTGCGTGCTGTCTGCAACGCGCGTGGTGATTGCCACTGGCGTAAAACCCAATACGGCGCTGGCGCAGGCAAGCGGGGTGCCCTGTCAGCGTGGAATTGTGGTGGACGGGCAACTGCGCACGGCGGTGGCGGGGATCAGCGCGATAGGCGAGTGCTGTGAAATCGACGGCCAGACCTGGGGGCTGGTCGCGCCCTGTCTGGCGCACGCGGAGGTGCTGGCGGCCCGCCTGGCGGGAATCCCCTGCGCTGATTTTCACTGGCAGGACAGCGGTACGCGTCTGAAGGTGACGGGCATCGATCTGTTCAGCGCCGGGGAGGTAAACGCCACGGCAGGTGATGATCTGATGCGCACATTTGACCCGCTGAGCGGCCATTACCGTCGTCTGCTGATCCGCAATGGACGGTTACAGGGGGTGCTGCTGATGGGCGATTGCCGTAGCGCCGCGCCGTTGACTGATTTGCTGGCGCAGGCTGCGTCGGCGAATCCTGACTGGTTATTCGACAGATTTGATACGCAGCCTGCGGCTGCAGGACAGGTGACTATGACAAAACCCACGTTGGCTGTTGTTGGACACGGTATGGTTGGCCACCATTTTCTTGAGCAATGCGTTAGCCGCAATCTGCATCTTGACTATCAGATTGTGGTCTTTGGCGAAGAGCGTTATGCCGCCTATGACCGCGTTCATCTGTCGGAGTATTTCGCCGGGCGCAGCGCAGAATCGCTCTCGCTGGTGGAAGGCGATTTTTTTGCCCGCCACGGTATTGAACTGCGGTTGTCGCAATGCGTTACGACGATCGATCGGGATGCCCGCGTTATTCGCACCGCCGGCGGACATGAAACGCACTGGGATAAACTGGTGCTGGCAACCGGATCATATCCCTTTGTTCCGCCGGTGAAAGGCGGTGATTCAGCGGCGTGTTTCGTCTATCGCACGCTGGACGATCTGGATGCGATTGCCGCGAAGGCAAAACACTCTCGCCGTGGGGTGGTGATTGGCGGCGGGCTGTTGGGGCTGGAGGCGGCGAACGCCTTGCGGCAATTAGGGCTGGAGACGCATGTTGTCGAGTTCGCGCCATCGTTAATGGCGGTTCAGCTTGATAACGCTGGCGCGGCGATGCTGCGCGAAAAAATCGAGGCGCTGGGCGTGAGCGTGCATACCTCGAAATCCACTGCGGAAATTGTCTCCACCCCGCAAGGGTTACAGTTGGTGTTTACGGATAGTGAGCGTCTGGAGACGGATATGGTGGTGTTTTCTGCCGGTATTCGCCCGCAGGATGCGCTGGCGCGCGGCGCCGGACTTCGTATCGGAGAACGCGGCGGGGTGTGTATTGATAACCACTGTCTGACCTCTGACGCGGATGTTTTTGCCATCGGTGAATGTGCGCTCTGGGACGGCAGGGTGTTTGGGCTGGTTGCGCCGGGATACCAGATGGCGCGCGTGGCGGCAGCGCAGCTGGCCGGTGAAGATGCGGCGTTCAGCGGGGCGGATATGAGCACCAAACTCAAATTACTGGGGGTGGATGTGGCCTCGTTCGGCGATGCGCAGGGGCGCACGCCAGGCGCGCAAAGCTATCAGTGGACGCATGGCCCGGAGCAAATCTACAAAAAAATTGTGGTCAGCGCGGACGGCAAGACGCTGCTGGGCGGCGTGCTGGTGGGGGATGCGGCGGATTACGCCACGTTATTGCAAATGATGCTTAACGGTATGGCGCTGCCTGGGCAGCCGGAATCGCTGATTTTACCTGCACTGGCGGGCAGCGCGCCGAAAGCGTTGGGCGTTGCGGCATTACCGGACAGCGCGCAAATATGCTCTTGTCATAACGTCAGCAAGGCAGATATTTGCCAGGCGGTCAGCGCGGGCGCAACGGAGATGGGCGCAATCAAGCAGTGCACCAAAGCGGCAACCGGCTGCGGTGGGTGCAGCGCGCTGGTGAAACAGGTGATGGAGTTCCAACTGGCGGCACAGGGCGTGGAGGTTAAAAAGGATATCTGCGAACACTTTGCGTACTCGCGACAGGAGATTTACCACCTGGTGCGGGTGAACCGCATCCACACCTTTGAGCAGCTGATTAGCCGCTATGGTCGCGGGCATGGTTGTGAGATTTGCAAACCGCTGGTGGGCTCGGTGCTGGCCTCCTGCTGGAATGAGTATCTGCTAAAACCTGCGCATCTGCCGTTGCAGGACACCAACGATCGTTATTTTGCCAATATCCAGAAAGACGGTTCGTATTCCGTTGTACCGCGCATGGCGGCAGGCGAGGTGACGCCGGATGGGCTGATCGCCATTGGCGAAATCGCCAAACGTTATCAGCTCTACAGCAAAATTACCGGCGGGCAGCGTATCGACTTGTTTGGCGCGCGCCTCGAACAACTGCCGGATATCTGGCGCGATCTGGTTGCCGCCGGTTTTGAAACCGGGCACGCCTACGGGAAGTCGTTGCGCACGGTGAAATCCTGCGTCGGGTCAACCTGGTGTCGCTATGGCGTTCAGGATTCAACCGGTCTGGCCGTCACGCTGGAGAACCGCTACAAGGGACTGCGCGCCCCGCACAAAATCAAAATGGCGGTCTCCGGCTGTACCCGCGAGTGTGCCGAAGCGCAGGGGAAAGACGTTGGCGTGATCGCCACCGATAAGGGCTGGAACCTGTATGTCTGCGGAAACGGCGGTATGAAGCCGCGTCATGCGGATCTGTTCGCCAGCGATCTGGATGATGCCACGCTGATTAAATTCGTGGATCGCTTCCTGATGTTCTATATCCGTACCGCCGATCGCCTGCAACGCACCAGCACCTGGATGGATAATCTTGAAGGGGGCATCGACTATCTGCGCGAGGTGGTTATACACGACAGCCTGGGTATCGGCGAGGAGCTTGAACAGGAGATGGCGCGGATTGTGGAAACATACCAGTGTGAATGGCAAACCACGCTGAACGATCCGCAGCGTCTGGCGCTGTTCCGCACCAGCGTGAACGGTGACGAACCGGATGAAGCCGTAGCGCGCCAGATGCTACGTGGACAGCCGCAGCTGGCGAAACCGGCGGCGCCAGCGAGAGCCATCCTGCCGACAAAACCCTGGCAGGAGGTTTGTCAACTGGAGGAGATCCCCGAGCAGGCGGGCATTGGCGCCCGTCTAGGCAACCTGCAAATTGCGCTGTTTCGCTTTGGTCAGACGATTTACGCCCTTGATAACCATGAACCCGGCAGCGACGCAAACGTGCTTTCCCGGGGAATTCTGGGGGATGCCGGCGGTGAGCCCGTTGTCATTTCACCGCTCTACAAACAGCGTATTCGCCTGCGCGATGGTCGGCAGTATGACAGCGGTGAGCCCGTTGTGCGCGCCTGGCCAGTGAAAGTCGAAGCGGGCAAGGTATGGGTCGGGAATCAGGCACTACTGCTGCGCGCGGAGGCGTCATGAATGAAACCCGGACAACGTGCCCTTACTGCGGCGTCGGCTGTGGGGTGATTGCCCGCGTCAGCGAACAGGGCGTCACGGTTCAGGGCGATCCCGATCACCCGGCCAATTTTGGGCGACTGTGTGTGAAAGGCGCCGCGCTGGGGGAAACCACCGGACTGACCGGACGGTTATTACATCCGCAGGTTAACGGTGAAACGGTAAGCTGGCAGCAGGCGCTGAACACGGCGGGCGAGCGCCTGCGCAGCATCATCGCGCAATATGGCCCAACGTCGGTGGCTTTCTACGCCTCGGGACAACTGCTGACGGAAGACTACTATGCGGCGAATAAACTGATGAAGGGATTCATCGGTGCGGCCAATATCGATACCAATTCGCGCCTGTGCATGTCGTCAGCCGTTACGGGCTACAAACGCGCGTTTGGCGCGGATGTGGTGCCATGCAGCTACGAAGATATAGAACGCAGCGATCTGGTGATTCTGGTCGGCTCGAACGCGGCGTGGACGCATCCGGTGCTCTATCAGCGCCTGGTGCAGGCGCGAAAAGAGAACCCGTCCATGAAAGTGGTGGTGATTGATCCCCGGCGCACCGCCACCTGTGATATTGCGGATATGCACCTTGCCCTGACGCCCGGCAGCGATGGCGGGCTGTTTGTCGGGCTGCTGCACGCCATCGCGACAAGCGGCGAATATGACGTCGATTTTGATGATGCGCAGGCGGCGTTTGCCCGCGCCAGCCGCTGGCCTGTTGAGCGAGTCGCGCAATTTTGTGGTCTGGAACCCGCGGAAATTCGCCGGTTTTATGATGGTTTTCTGACCGCGCCGCGCGCAATCACTCTTTACACGATGGGGATTAACCAGTCCGCCAGCGGCAGTGATAAATGTAACGCGATCATTAATGTACACCTTGCCTGCGGTAAATACGGGCGGGAAGGCTGCGGGCCCTTTTCGCTGACCGGACAGCCAAATGCGATGGGAGGGCGTGAAGTCGGCGGGCTGGCGACACAGCTGGCGGCGCACATGAATTTTGAGCCACAGGATCTGTCGCGGGTTGCCCGTTTCTGGGGCACGGAGCGGCTGGCGCAGACGCCGGGGTTGATGGCGGTGGATCTGTTCGACGCTATCGCGCGCGGCGAGGTGAAGGCGGTGTGGATCATGGGCACGAATCCGGCGGTATCGCTGCCGGACACTCATGCCGTTTGCCAGGCGCTGTCTGCCTGCCCGTTGGTCATTGTCTCGGAGGTGGTGGCCGATACCGATACCAGTCGACTGGCGCATATCCGGTTTCCGGCGCTGGCCTGGGGGGAGAAAAACGGCACCGTCACCAACTCTGAACGGCGCATCTCGCGTCAGCGCGCATTTTTAACCGCCCCCGGCGAGGCCAGAGCAGACTGGTGGATTGTCGCGCAGATGGCGAAACAACTCGGTTTTGGTGAGGCATTCGCCTGGCAGGATGCGTGGGATGTCTTTCGGGAACACGCTGCGCTGTCGGGGTTTGAAAATGACGGCGACCGCGCGTTTGATATTGGCGCGCTGGCGGATCTGAACCGCGCGGCGTGGGATGAAATGGCGCCTGTCCGCTGGCCGGTCAGCCGTCACCACGGAGCGCTGGACCTGGCTCGCGGCTGGCATCGCAATAAGCGTCTGCGGCTGGTGCCCGTTGAACCGGAGGGCATGAGAACACGCTGTGACGCGCTCTATCCGCTTATTTTAAACAGTGGCCGCCTGCGCGATCAGTGGCACACCATGACCCGAACCGGAACGGTGGTTCGGCTTATGCAGCACATTAGCGAACCGATTGTTGAGGTTTCACCGTCCGATGCCGCCCGTTTTCACCTGGTGGATGGCGCATTTGGCCGTATCAGCTCTTCACGTGGGGTAATGGTCGCCAGAGTGGTGATTCAGGCCGGCTTGCGGGAAGGGACGGCGTTTACGCCGATGCACTGGAATAATCGCTTTGCCCGTCAGGGAAGGGTGAATGCGCTGGTCGCGCCTGTCTGCGATCCTCAATCTGGGCAGCCGGAGAGTAAACAAACGGCGGTGCGCATCACGCCGTGGCAGCCGCGCTGGCAGGGGGAACTGTTCATCCGCGAGGAGATAACCTTTCCTCCTTTTGTTCACTGGTGGCGTAAAGCGGCGGAAGGCGTGGCGCGTTTCACTCTCGCAAGCGATCGTGACGATCGCGACTGGTTGCTGGCGATGTGCCGCGAACAGCGCTGGCAATTGCAGACCGCACAGACGTCGCAGGGGCTGAATATTCTGGCCTGGCAGGCGGGACAATTAATGCTGGGGTTCTGGTCAGATGCGATAAAACCCGAAACAGACGATGCGGCGGTGATTGCCGCGTTCCGCCATCCGCCGGAAAACGCCCCTGAACGGCATGGCCTGTTGAGTGGCAAACCGGGCGGCGGGATGCCCGACCAGGGACGCATTATCTGTAGCTGCTTTAGCGTGGGGGAGTGTGCTATTCAGCAGGCTATCGCACAAGGGTGCGACTCCGTTCAGGCGCTGGGCAAAACATTACGCTGCGGCACCAACTGCGGCTCATGCGTACCGGAGCTGAAAGCGCTGCTGGCGCAAACGGCATCCGCCGGAAGCCTGGGATTCTCCTGAAAATGCGATAAAGGGCTGCAAAACGCGGATGGAAACGTTATGGTTTTAGTTAAGTGTGAGATTTCATTCGTTTAATGTAAAAGCAGCTGACAATTTGAGCCGTATTGTTTATCGCCCTCTTTCCCTTTGCATACTCTTGCTGCTGGCAGGCGGTACTGCCAGCGCGCAATCCTCGTTTATTCAACAGGCGGAAAATCCCTTCGATAACAACCAGGATGGTTTACCTGATTTGGGCATGACGCCTGAGTCACACGAAGGTGAAAAACAGTTTGCTGAGATGGTGAAAGCCTTTGGCGAAGCGAGCATGACCGACAATGGGCTGGATACCGGCGAGCAGGCGCGTCAGTTTGCGTTTGGCCAGGTGCGGGACGCCGTGAGTGAACAGGTTAATCATCAACTGGAGTCCTGGCTTTCGCCCTGGGGGAATGCGAGTGTCGATCTCAGGATTGATAACGAAGGGAGCTTTACCGGCAGTCGTGGAGGCTGGTTTATTCCCTGGCAGGACAACACGCGGTATCTGACCTGGAGTCAACTCGGGCTGACTCAGCAGGACGATGGCCTGGTCAGTAATGTCGGCATCGGCCAACGTTGGGCACGCGACGGCTGGCTGTTAGGGTATAACACTTTTTATGACAATCTGCTGGATGAAAATCTGCAACGGGCGGGATTTGGCGCGGAAGCGTGGGGCGAATACCTGCGATTATCCGCCAATTACTACCAGCCTTTCGCTTCCTGGCATGAACAGACCACCGCCTTAGAGCAGCGTATGGCGCGCGGCTACGATGTTACCGCGCAGATGCGTATGCCGTTTTATCAACACCTCAACACCAGCGTCAGCGTGGAACAGTATTTCGGCGAACGGGTGGATCTGTTTGACTCAGGCACGGGATACCATAATCCGGTAGCGGTAAAACTGGGGCTTAATTACACGCCGGTGCCGTTGGTGACGGTGACGGCGCAACATAAACAGGGCGAGAGCGGGGTGAGCCAGAATAATCTGGGGTTGAACCTGAATTACCGTTTCGGCGTGCCGCTGAACAAACAGCTGTCGGCCAGCGAGGTGGCGGAGAGTCAGTCGTTGCGCGGCAGTCGCTATGACAACCCGCAGCGCAATAATCTCCCGACGATGGAGTATCGTCAGCGTAAAACGCTCACTGTTTTTCTGGCGACGCCGCCGTGGGATCTCCAGCCTGGCGAGACGGTGCCGCTGAAGGTGCAGATTCGCAGTCGGCATGGCGTTCGTCATGTGACGTGGCAGGGCGATACGCAGGCGCTGAGTCTGACGGCAGGAGCGAAGGCGGACAGCGCAGAGGGCTGGACCATTATCATGCCTGCCTGGGACAGCAGCGAAGGGGCGACAAATCGCTGGCGGCTGTCGGTCGTTGTTGAAGATGAGCAGGGCCAGCGTGTCTCCTCCAATGAGATCACGCTATCACTGACTGAACCGTTTATGGCGATGCCCGATAACGATCCGCGCTGGAAGCTGCTCCCGGAGGAGTAATCAGAAGATGCGTTCCTGATGCACCCATACCGCCGCTTCGACGCGTGACTTCAGCTTCATCTTCTTCAGCATATGTTTCACATGCACTTTGACCGTACTCTCGGTGATATCCAGGCGGCGGGCGATCATTTTATTCGGCAGTCCCTGGGCGATCAGCTTCAGGATATCGCGTTCGCGCGGCGTCAGTTGGGTCACGTCGCGGTCAGAGGTCGCGCGGTTTGCCCGCAGGCTGGCGGCCAGAACCGGCGTTAACGCTTCGCTCAGCACCATTTCGCCAGCGGCCGCTTGCTGTAAGGCTTTCAGCAGATCTTCCGGCTCCATATCTTTTAACAGATAGCCGTCTGCGCCGCGCTTCAGCGCCGTCACCACGTCTTCTTCATGATTGGACACGCTGAATACCACGATACGGCCTGACAGTGATTTCTCACGCAGCTTATCCAGGGTTTCCAGACCGTTCATGCCCGGCATGTTCAGATCCAGCAGGATCAGATCGGGATCAAGAGACTCTGCCAGCTCAATACCCTGCTCGCCATTACTGGCTTCGCCGATCACGCTAATATCGGGCGCCATGCTGACAAGCTGTTTAACACCGGTCCGTAACATCGGATGATCGTCGATCAGCAGGATGGTAGCCGGTTCCTGATTACTCATGGGTATCTCCTTGGACTTCTGTGAAGTTTGTTTCGGGAATAAAGGTGACAGCAACTTCCGTACCGCCCGTCTCACGACGGCGTACACGACAATCGCCACGCAGGCTCTGCGCGCGGTCACGCATAATAATCATGCCATAATGGTTACTGCGCTCGGCGTTTTCTGGTACGCCGCAGCCGTTGTCTTTTACTGTCAGTTTGACCTGATTGCCATTTTGCACCACGGCGACGGCCACCTCATCGGCATGGGAATGCTTGAGGGCGTTACTTAACGCTTCGCGGGCAATTTGCAACAGGTGGATAGCCTGATGCGACGGCACCCGTCGCGGCGGGAGCTGATAATCCAGCTTCACCGTAAAACCAAATCGGGCGCTATATTCCTGACAGCTCGCCTCCAGCGCAGGCCGCAGGCCGGGTTCGGTCAACTGTAACCGGAAGGTGGTCAACAGTTCACGTAGCTGTACCCAGGAGGTATTCAGTTCGTTGCGGATCTGGCTGAGCAACTCGCGGCTGCTTTCCGGCAACGTCGCGCCCTGCATTTGCAGACAGCTGACCTGCATCTTCATGCAGGAGAGCGATTGTGCAATAGAATCATGAAGTTCGCGGGCAATGGTGGCACGCTCTTCCATCACAATCAACTGTTGCTGGCGTTCCTGATTTCTGTCCAGCGCCAGCGTAGCGGTCAATTGCTCGACCAGCGTATCAATCATCTGCTGCTGATCGTGACTCAGATGGCGCCCGTGCGGCAGCGTCGCCAGCAGAATGCCGTATTGCGTATGGGCATCGGTAAGTCGCCATTTCAGCGTGGTGCCGCCGTTGATCGCGGGCAGCGCGCCGCGCGGGCAGAGGTGGCACCCTTTGTCATCACAACTGCTGTCGGACTGGCAGGTGAACTCCTGATGATTATCTTCATCTTCCAGGTCATAAACCCGCAGTTCAATATCGTGCAGCAGCGTCAGGTTTTGCAGGCCGTTCAGCACCGGGGAGAGGCGCTCGCACAGCGGCACCTGGGAATGCAGGCGGCGGTTGGCCTGCCACAGGAATGAGAGGATCTGATTTTTATGCTCCAGCCCGGCTGTCTTTTCCTGCACGCGTTGTTCCAGTACGGCGTAACTTTCGGCCAGCTCTTCCGACATGTTGTTGAGCGCTGAGCCTAACATCGCCATCTCATTGCGCCCGCTGATATGCGCCCGCTGGGTGAAGTCGCGCTGGCTGACGGCTCGCGCCATCGAAAGCAGTTGTTTCCACGGTTGCAGCAGGCGCGCCCGTAGCCAGATGATCGTAAAGACGAACAGCAGCGCCATAAAGATGGCCATTAACCGATGCACCATCACCACGCGCTCAATGCGCAGCTCGGTCGTGTGATCAAAGGCGGTGACTAACCGATCCAGACCGGAGACAAAACGCATAACATCTCCGGCAACGGCGTTTCTGTCCTGCGCGCGTTGCAGCCCAGGCGCCAGTTCCGTATGCCAGTAGTCCTGTAGCGCGCGAAGCTGCTCTTGTTGCCCGTCGCGTTCCGCAGCGCGGGTCAGTTCAGGGCTGAACGCCGTCTGTTTCATCTCATCCAGCAGTTTTTGGTCGTGGGCGCTCAGCGGCACTGCTGCCAGCAGGCGATAGCTCTGCATACGCAGCGAACCGGCCTTGTTGATCGCATGGGCGCTGCCTTGTACGCCCTGAACCAGCCAGCCAGAGATAGCCATGCCCGCCACACCGATAGCGGTGGACAGGAGAACAATAAGCGCCAGTTGGTTGACCAGCGTGAGTGGAGAGAGACAACGTTTAAACATGTAGACTTCTTCCTTCAGGCTTCCTGCTCAGGAAACCTTAATGAATGACGATTCTGCCGGGATGCTCACCGAGGGGCGTTTCGACAGTGACGTTATTCTCAGCCATACCCTGGAGTATACCCATACCTATAACGAGTTACCTCTTAATTGCTGGTGGTGGGAGGGGATCGCGAAGCCGGGGGGTAGGGTTATACAGCACCGTGAAAAACCACATCTTTTTTGTCGACAAAGCCTACTCACTAAGGGGTATGATAATTTTTAGCCGCGAATAATGACGGCTTTTCCTTTGATTTATATCAACTTACCCCCGGCTGTAAACCCTAATGTGGCAGACATCGAATCGAGTAACAGAGGTGTCTATGAGTCACTCATCTGCCCCCGAAAGGGCATCTGGAGCTGTAATCACAGAATGGCGGCCGGAAGATCCCGCTTTCTGGGAACAGCGTGGTCATCGTGTTGCCAGCCGCAACCTGTGGATTTCCGTCCCCTGTTTGCTGCTGGCGTTTTGTGTATGGATGTTATTCAGCGCTGTCGCGGTGAATTTACCGAAGGTCGGTTTTAACTTCACCACCGATCAGCTGTTCATGCTGACCGCCTTGCCGTCTGTTTCTGGCGCATTACTGCGTGTGCCGTACTCCTTTATGGTTCCTCTGTTTGGCGGCCGCCGCTGGACGGCGTTCAGCACCGGGATTCTGGTCATTCCTTGCGTATGGTTAGGTTTTGCCGTGCAGGACACCTCCACGCCGTTTAGCACCTTTATTCTGATTTCTCTGCTGTGCGGTTTTGCCGGCGCGAACTTTGCCTCCAGCATGGCTAACATCAGCTTCTTCTTTCCAAAACAGAAACAGGGCGGTGCGCTGGGTCTGAACGGCGGTTTAGGCAACATGGGCGTGAGCGTTATGCAGCTGGTCGCGCCGCTGGTGGTCTCGTTGTCTGTCTTTGCCGTATTTGGCAGTCACGGTGTGGAACAGCCGGACGGTTCGCAGCTGTATCTGGCGAACGCCGCCTGGATTTGGGTGCCGTTCCTGGCCATTTTCACCCTGGCCGCCTGGTTCGGTATGAATGAGCTGGCGACCTCGAAGGCTTCGCTGAAAGATCAGTTGCCGGTACTTAAACGTGGGCACCTGTGGATGATGAGCCTGCTGTATCTGGCGACGTTCGGTTCATTCATCGGCTTCTCCGCCGGGTTTGCGATGCTGTCTAAAACGCAGTTCCCGGAAGTACAGATCCTGCATTATGCCTTCTTCGGCCCGTTAATCGGCGCGCTGGCCCGTTCTGCGGGCGGGGCAATTTCCGACCGTCTGGGCGGAACGCGGGTGACGCTGGTTAATTTTGTGCTGATGGCGATTTTCAGCGCTTTACTGTTCCTGACCTTGCCTTCTAACGGCCAGGGCGGCAGCTTTATCGCCTTCTTCGTTGTCTTCCTGGCGCTGTTCCTGACTGCCGGGTTGGGCAGTGGGTCTACTTTCCAGATGATCTCCGTTATTTTCCGCAAGCTGACGATGGACAGGGTTAAAGCGGAAGGGGGCTCTGAAGAGAAAGCGCTGCGTGAAGCTGCGACCGATACCGCAGCCGCATTGGGCTTTATCTCTGCGATTGGCGCAATCGGCGGTTTCTTTATTCCGAAAGCATTCGGGACATCTCTGGCATTAACCGGCTCACCGGTCGATGCGATGAAAGTGTTCCTGATTTTCTATATCGCCTGCGTAGTCATCACCTGGGCGGTATACGGACGTCATTCTAAAAAATAAAAAAGTAATTGTTTGATTATCCATTGCGCGGCGTTAGACCGCGCTTTTTTTTGCCTGTTTTTAGTTACAACATACTTATTTATAAATAAATAGCGCCGGTTTGTCAGAACAGCGTTCATTTATGCCTTGCAGGGGGCATACCCCTTAATACCCACTTATAAAGAATTTAACATTTACATAATGGATGAATTTGAAAATATTTATATTAATCAGCATGTTGAATGAATAAAAATCATCCTCCTTAAGGGGTATGTCAAAAAACACCCCCGATTTTCATCCCCGTCTGCCTTGATCGTTATCAATTCTGACGCCCTTTCAGAGCGTTACCTTCACAGCCAATCCAGCAATGTCGATTTATCAGAGAGCCGTCAGGCTCCAAACAGGAGAAACCCGATGAGTAAATTCCTGGACCGGTTTCGCTACTTCAAACAGAAGGGCGAAACCTTTGCCGATGGGCACGGCCAGCTTCTCGAAACAAACCGGGACTGGGAGGATGGATACCGCCAACGTTGGCAGCATGACAAAGTCGTGCGTTCAACCCACGGGGTAAACTGTACCGGCTCTTGCAGCTGGAAAATTTATGTGAAAAACGGTCTGGTCACCTGGGAAACCCAGCAGACAGACTACCCGCGCACCCGCCCGGATATGCCGAACCATGAACCTCGCGGCTGCCCGCGCGGCGCGAGCTACTCCTGGTATCTCTACAGCGCAAACCGCCTGAAATATCCGCTGATGCGTAAGCGCCTGATGAAAATGTGGCGTGATGCGAAAAAACTGCACAGCGATCCGGTAGAAGCCTGGGCTTCCATCATCGAAGACGCCGATAAAGCAAAAAGCTTCAAACAAGCGCGTGGTCGTGGTGGCTTCGTTCGTTCTTCCTGGCAGGAAGTGAACGAACTGATTGCGGCATCCAACGTTTATACCATCAAAAATTACGGTCCCGATCGCGTGGCGGGCTTCTCGCCGATTCCGGCAATGTCGATGGTCTCTTACGCATCCGGCGCTCGTTACCTGTCTCTGATCGGCGGGACTTGCCTGAGCTTCTACGACTGGTACTGCGATCTGCCGCCTGCGTCTCCGCAGACCTGGGGCGAGCAGACGGACGTACCGGAATCCGCTGACTGGTACAACTCCAGCTACATCATCGCCTGGGGCTCTAACGTTCCGCAGACCCGTACCCCGGATGCCCACTTCTTTACTGAAGTGCGTTACAAAGGCACCAAAACGGTTGCCGTTACGCCTGACTACGCTGAAATCGCCAAGCTGTGCGACCTGTGGCTGGCGCCGAAGCAGGGGACTGACGCCGCGATGGCGCTGGCGATGGGCCACGTTATGCTGCGTGAATTCCACCTTGATAACCCGAGCCAGTATTTCACCGATTACGTCCGTCGCTATACCGACATGCCGATGCTGGTGATGCTTGAAGAACGCGACGGTTACTATGCCGCTGGCCGTATGCTGCGCGCCGCCGATCTTATTGACGCGCTGGGTCAGGAAAACAACCCGGAATGGAAAACCGTTGCCATCAACACCCGCGGCGATATGGTTGCGCCGAACGGTTCTATTGGCTTCCGCTGGGGCGAGAAAGGCAAATGGAACCTCGAACAGCGTGACGGTACGTCAGGCGAAGAAACCGAACTGCAACTCAGCCTGCTGGGTAGCCAGGACGATATCGCAGAAGTGGGCTTCCCGTACTTTGGCGGTGAAGGCACTGAACACTTCAACAAAGTCGAGTTGCAAAACGTTCTGTTGCACAAGCTGCCGGTGAAACGCCTGCAACTGGCGGACGGAACCACCGCGCTGGTGACTACCGTTTACGATCTGACGATGGCGAACTATGGCCTGGAACGCGGTCTGAACGACGAAAACTGCGCAACCAGCTACGACGACATTAAAGCCTATACTCCGGCGTGGGCAGAGCAGATAACCGGCGTACCGCGTGCGCAAATCACTCGTATCGCTCGTGAATTTGCGGATAACGCCGATAAGACGCATGGTCGTTCAATGATCATCGTTGGCGCCGGTCTGAACCACTGGTATCACCTCGATATGAACTATCGTGGGCTTATCAACATGCTGGTGTTCTGCGGCTGTATCGGTCAGAGCGGCGGCGGCTGGGCGCACTATGTCGGCCAGGAAAAACTGCGTCCGCAGACCGGCTGGCAGCCGCTGGCGTTTGCTCTTGACTGGCAGCGTCCGGCGCGTCACATGAACAGCACCTCCTATTTCTATAACCACTCCAGCCAGTGGCGCTACGAGACGGTTACCGCGCAGGAACTGCTGTCGCCGATGGCGGATAAATCCCGTTACAGCGGTCATCTGATCGACTTCAACGTGCGTGCTGAACGCATGGGCTGGCTGCCGTCTGCGCCGCAGTTGGGCACCAACCCGCTGTACATCGCGCGTGAAGCGGAAAAAGCCGGGATGACGGCGGTGGATTACACCGTTAAATCGCTGAAAGAAGGCTCGATTCGTTTTGCGGCGGAACAGCCGGAAAACGGGAAAAACCACCCGCGTAACCTGTTTATCTGGCGCTCGAACCTGCTGGGTTCATCCGGTAAAGGGCATGAGTACATGCTGAAGTACCTGCTGGGTACGGAAAACGGTATTCAGGGCAAAGATCTGGGTATGCAGGGCGGCGTGAAGCCGGAAGAAGTGGAATGGCAGGATAACGGTCTTGACGGCAAGCTGGACCTGGTGGTGACGCTGGACTTCCGTCTGTCGAGCACCTGCCTGTACTCCGACATCGTGCTGCCGACCGCGACCTGGTATGAAAAAGACGACATGAATACCTCGGATATGCATCCGTTTATTCACCCGTTGTCTGCCGCCGTTGACCCGGCCTGGGAATCGAAAAGCGACTGGGAAATCTATAAAGGCATCGCGAAGAAATTCTCTGAAGTCTGCGTGGGACACCTTGGCAAAGAAACCGATGTGGTGACGCTGCCTATTCAGCACGACTCCGCTGCCGAACTGGCGCAGCCGCTGGACGTGAAAGACTGGAAAAAAGGCGAATGCGACCTGATCCCAGGTAAAACCGCGCCGCACATTATTCCGGTGGAACGCGACTACCCGGCGACGTATGAGCGCTTTACCTCTATCGGCCCGCTGATGGAGAAAATCGGCAACGGTGGCAAAGGCATAGCCTGGAACACTCAGAGCGAAATGGATTTGCTGCGCAAGCTCAATTACACCAAAGCTGAAGGCCCGGCAAAAGGCCAGCCGATGCTGAATACCGCGATTGATGCCGCCGAGATGATCCTCACGCTGGCGCCGGAAACTAACGGCCACGTAGCGGTGAAAGCCTGGGCGGCGCTGAGTGAGTTCACCGGTCGTGACCATACGCATCTGGCGACCAATAAAGAAGAAGAGAAAATCCGCTTCCGCGATATTCAGGCGCAGCCGCGTAAGATTATCTCCAGCCCGACCTGGTCTGGCCTGGAAGATGAACACGTCTCTTACAACGCCGGTTATACCAACGTTCACGAGCTGATTCCGTGGCGTACGCTGTCTGGCCGCCAGTCCCTGTATCAGGATCATCAGTGGATGCGTGACTTTGGCGAAAGCCTGCTGGTTTACCGTCCGCCGATCGACACGCGTTCAGTGAAAGCGGTGATGGGTGAGAAATCTAACGGCAACCCGGAAAAAGCGCTCAACTTCCTGACGCCGCACCAGAAGTGGGGTATCCACTCTACCTACAGCGACAACCTACTGATGCTGACGCTGTCGCGCGGTGGGCCGATTGTCTGGATGAGCGAAACCGATGCCAAAGATCTGGGTATTGAAGATAACGACTGGATCGAGGTCTTTAACAGCAACGGTGCGCTGACGGCACGCGCGGTGGTAAGCCAGCGTGTTCCGGCCGGGATGACCATGATGTACCACGCGCAGGAACGTATCGTTAACCTGCCGGGTTCAGAAATTACCCAGCAGCGCGGCGGTATTCACAACTCTGTAACCCGTATCACGCCGAAGCCGACCCACATGATCGGCGGCTATGCGCAGCTGGCCTACGGCTTTAACTACTACGGTACGGTCGGTTCAAACCGCGATGAGTTTGTTGTGGTGCGTAAGATGAAGAACATTAACTGGTTGGATGGCGAAGGCAATGACCAGGTACAGGAGAGCGTAAAATGAAAATTCGTTCACAAGTCGGCATGGTGCTGAATCTCGATAAATGCATCGGCTGCCACACCTGTTCAGTGACCTGTAAAAACGTCTGGACCAGCCGTGAAGGTATGGAATACGCCTGGTTCAATAACGTGGAAAGTAAGCCTGGCGTCGGTTTCCCGAACGACTGGGAAAATCAGGAAAAATGGAAAGGCGGCTGGGTCCGTAAAATTAACGGCAAACTGCAACCTCGCATGGGCAACCGCGCGATGCTGCTGGGTAAAATCTTCGCTAACCCGCATCTGCCGGGCATTGATGATTACTACGAGCCGTTTGATTACGACTACCAGAACCTGCATACCGCGCCGGAAAGCAAGCATCAGCCGATTGCGCGCCCGCGCTCGCTGATCACCGGTCAGCGGATGAACAAAATCACCAGCGGTCCGAACTGGGAAGAAATTCTGGGCGGCGAATTTGAAAAACGCGCCAAAGACCAGAACTTCGAAAACATGCAGAAGGCGATGTACGGCCAGTTCGAAAACACCTTCATGATGTATCTGCCGCGCCTGTGTGAGCACTGCCTCAACCCGGCGTGCGTGGCGACCTGCCCGAGCGGCGCCATCTACAAGCGTGAAGAGGACGGCATTGTGCTGATCGACCAGGACAAATGCCGCGGCTGGCGTATGTGCATCACCGGTTGTCCGTACAAGAAGATCTACTTCAACTGGAAGAGCGGGAAGTCCGAGAAGTGTATTTTCTGCTATCCGCGTATTGAAGCGGGTCAACCGACCGTATGTTCCGAAACCTGCGTGGGTCGTATCCGTTACCTTGGCGTGCTGCTGTATGACGCCGATGCGATTGAAAGCGCAGCCAGCACCGAGAACGAGAAAGATCTGTATCAACGCCAACTGGATGTGTTCCTCGATCCGAACGATCCAGCGGTCATTGAACAAGCGCTGAAAGACGGCGTTCCGCAGAGCGTTATCGATGCGGCGCAGCAGTCCCCGGTTTACAAAATGGCGATGGACTGGAAGCTGGCGCTGCCGCTGCACCCGGAATACCGTACGCTGCCGATGGTCTGGTACGTGCCGCCGTTGTCACCGATTCAGTCTGCGGCGGACGCCGGCGAACTGGGCAGCAACGGCATCCTGCCGGACGTGGAAAGCCTGCGTATCCCGGTTCAGTACCTGGCGAACCTGCTGACCGCAGGCGACACCCAGCCGGTACTGCTGGCGCTGAAACGTATGCTGGCGATGCGTCACTACAAACGTGCGGAAACCGTTGACGGTAAACTGGATACCCGCGCGCTGGAAGAGGTGGGTCTGAGCGAAGCGCAGGCGCAGGAAATGTACCGTTACCTGGCAATTGCGAACTATGAAGATCGTTTCGTTATCCCTAGCAGCCATCGTGAGCTGGCGCGTGAGGCGTTCCCGGAGAAAAGCGGTTGCGGCTTTACGTTCGGCGATGGTTGCCACGGTTCAGATACCAAATTCAACCTGTTCAACAGCCGCCGCATTGATGCCATCGATGTGAGCAGCAAAACGGAGCCGCACCAATGATTGAACTCGTCATTGTTTCGCGTCTGCTCGAGTACCCGGATGCTGCCTTATGGCAGCATCAACAGGAACTTTTCGATGCACTCGCGTCATCCGAAAACCTGGATAAAGAAGATGCCCAGAGTCTGGCGGTTTTCCTGCGCGATCTCACTGCGCAGGAGATGCTGGATGTACAGGCAAGCTACAGCGAACTGTTTGATCGCGGTCGCGCCACGTCGCTGTTGCTGTTTGAGCATGTTCATGGCGAATCCCGCGATCGCGGCCAGGCAATGGTCGATTTGATGGCGCAGTACGAGCAGCACGGCCTGCAACTCGACAGTCGTGAGTTGCCTGACCATCTGCCGCTGTATCTGGAGTATCTGGCGCAGTTGCCGAAAAACGACGCGCTTGGCGGCTTGCAGGACATCGCGCCGATTCTGGCGTTGCTGGGCGCACGTCTGCAACAGCGGGAAAGTCGCTATGCGGTGCTGTTCGATCTGCTGCTGAAGCTGGCTAATACCGTTATCGACAGCGACAAAGTGGCAGAGAAAATTGCGGATGAAGTCCGTGACGATACCCCGCAAGCACTGGATGCCGTCTGGGAAGAAGAACAGGTGAAATTCTTTGCTGAGCAGGGTTGCGGCGAGTCGGAGATTTCCGCTCACCAGCGTCGTTTTGCCGGGGCTGTCGCTCCGCAATATTTGAATATCACCACCGGAGGACAGCAATAATGCACTTCCTGAATATGTTCTTCTTTGATATCTATCCGTACATTGCCGGGTCAGTGTTCCTGATTGGCAGTTGGCTGCGCTATGACTACGGTCAGTACACCTGGCGTGCGGCTTCCAGCCAGATGCTGGATCGCAAAGGGATGAACCTGGCTTCGAACCTGTTCCACTTCGGTATTCTGGGGATCTTCGCGGGTCACTTCCTGGGGATGCTGACGCCGCACTGGATGTACGAAGCGTTCCTGCCGATTGAAGTGAAGCAGAAAATGGCGATGATTGCCGGTGGCGCCTGTGGCGTGATGACGCTGGTCGGTGGCGTACTGCTGCTCAAACGCCGTCTGTTCAGCCCACGCGTGCGTGCAACGACCACGGGAGCGGATATTTTGATCCTTTCTCTGCTGGTGATTCAGTGCGCGCTGGGACTGCTGACTATTCCGTTCTCTGCGCAACACATGGACGGTAGCGAAATGATGAAACTAGTGGGATGGGCGCAATCTGTGGTGACGTTCCACGGCGGCGCGTCTGAGCATTTAGAGGGCGTAGCGTTCATTTTCCGCCTGCACCTGGTGCTGGGGATGACGTTGTTCCTGCTGTTCCCGTTCTCGCGCCTGGTTCACATCTGGAGCGCGCCGGTCGAGTACCTGACGCGTAAATACCAGGTCGTGCGCGCCCGTCGCTGATACGGCTTTGCGTGCGGCTAAACCCTGCTTCGGCAGGGTTTTTTTATGCCTGTCTGCCGGATGGCGGCTGCGCCTTATCCGGCCTACGATCGGACATATGTAATCATGTAGGCCCGGTAAACGGAGTGCCACCGGGCAAAACATGGAGCACAGGAATTTAATTTGGCTGGGGTGCAACAGATAAATAATGGTGGTGGGGGAAGGATTACTCGGCGCGTTGCTAAACCCTGCTTTGGCAGGTTTTTTTATGCCTGTCTGCCGGATGGCGGCTGCGCCTTATCCGGCCTACGATCGGACATATGTAATCATGTAGGCCCGGTAAACGGAGTGCCACCGGGCAAAATATGGAGTACAGGAATTTAATTTGGCTGGGGTGCAACAGATAAGTAATGGTGGTGGGGGAAGGATTACTCGGCGCGTTGCGCCTCGCCCTTCGGGTCGTTGCCTTCGGCAACGCTTTCTCGCTTCCGCTCGAATCGAACCTTAGTCGAAGCTTCTCATCCTTCCCCGTGAGGGCAGAATATGGGGCAAGGTTATTAAAAGTAGTTTGTGTGCTTTCAGGAAATAATGGTGGTGGGGGAAGGATTCGAACCTTCGAAGTCGATGACGGCAGATTTACAGTCTGCTCCCTTTGGCCACTCGGGAACCCCACCAAGGGTAATTCAAATTGTAGAGGTCTTGCGAAGAGATGGTGGTGGGGGAAGGATTCGAACCTTCGAAGTCGATGACGGCAGATTTACAGTCTGCTCCCTTTGGCCGCTCGGGAACCCCACCACGGGGTAATGCTTTGTACTGGCCTGCTTCCTGTTGGGAAGCGGGGCGCATCATATCAAATGACACGCCGCTGTAAAGCATTCCTTTGCTTAAAATGAACTGTTTGCGTACTTTTCATCCGTAACGGAGTAAAGCTAATCAATTCATATCGTTGACGATTACAGAATGATGGTGCGATTCCCGTAAACAAACACACGCTGGGCCAGCACCTTATACAATGCGCGGCTTAACACATTCTTTTCAACATCACGCCCTGCACGCATCATATCCTCAGCCGTATAGGTGTGATCGACATGAATTACGTCCTGCATAATGATCGGGCCTTCGTCCAGATTATCGTTCACGTAGTGCGCGGTAGCGCCGATAATTTTCACGCCACGCTCATAAGCCTGATGGTAAGGACGCGCGCCAATAAAAGCCGGCAGGAACGAATGGTGAATATTGATAATCTTATTCGGGAAGCGGGAAACGAATTCCGGCGTCAGGACGCGCATATACTTAGCCAGCACGACATAATCAGGCTGGTGCGCATCAATGGCGTCCGCCATCTGTTTATCGTGCTCATCGCGCGTTAACCCTTCGTGGCTGACCAGCTCGAAAGGAATATCAAAACGTTCAACCAGAGGTCGCAGGGTTTCGTGGTTGCCGATTACGGCGGAAATCTCAACGTCGAGCCCGCCATAGTTGGCTTTCATTAACAGATCGCCCAGACAATGCGCTTCTTTGGTGACCAGAATAACGACGCGGCGACGCCCGGCAGGATTTAACTCGCGTACCGAACCTTCCGGTAATGCGCTGTCGAGATCGGCAAGCAGCGTGACATCATTAAAAATGCCTTCCAGCTCTGTGCGCATAAAGAAGCGCCCGGTCCGGTGGTCAACAAATTCGTTGTTTTGCACGATATTGAGTTCGTGCTTGTAGCAGATATTTGTAATACGCGCGATGAGGCCCTTCTGATCGGGGCAGATAGTGCGCAGAACTTTTCGTTGTAGTGAATGCATTACCGGGTAAATCCTGTTTAATGTGTTTGCTGTATCAGCACTGTCAGGCGTTTTAGCCGCAGCACTTTTTAAATTTTTTGCCGGACCCGCAGGGGCAGGGATCGTTTCGACCAAACTGGGGGCGCGTACCGTCAATATAGTACCACTGACCGTTTTCTTTTAAGAAACGCGAACGTTCAATAATCGCGCCGGGTATTCCCTGTTCGATAAAACGGGCCACAAAACTAACATACCCTGTGTTTTCCGCGTCTGACCCGCTCTCTTCAAAAATGGTCAACCCAAGCCACTCAGTATGGGCGAACCCCGCGACAATATCGTCCCGAAAGGCGGTTGCACCACACGCGGGGTGCCAGGTTCTAATCAGGTAATTTGCGTCTTTCATCACAAAAGCGCAGTAGCGAGAACGCATGAGATGTGACGGATCGGGTGCAACTCGCTCACCGGACACAATAGGGCCGCAACATAGGCTATACTCGACAGCGCTACCGCAGGGACAAAGCTGAGACACAATCATCTCCCTGGATAAAAAAAACGGCGTACAAACGCCAGGGTAGCGCTATGTTAACCGAGTGGTGACGATGTTGCTACGTCTGGAAGCCAGGGGAAGTTTTTACGTACGATGAGAAAAATTAAAATAGGGCTGGCGCTAGGTTCCGGCGCCGCAAGAGGATGGTCGCATATTGGTGTCATCAAAGCCCTGAAACACATGGGCATTGATATCGATATCGTGGCGGGATGTTCAATTGGTTCGCTGGTTGGCGCCGCATACGCCTGCAATAAGCTGCCCGCGCTTGAACAGTGGGTGTGTTCGTTCAGCTACTGGGATGTCCTGCGCCTGATGGATCTCTCCTGGCGCAGAGGAGGGTTATTGCGCGGCGAGCGCGTTTTCAATCAGTACCGGAATGTTATGCCGGTACTGGATTTTGAACAATGCACCCGACGTTTTGGTACGGTGGCGACCAACCTGAGTACAGGGCGAGAATTGTGGTTTACCGAAGGCGACCTGCACCTTGCGGTTCGCGCGTCTTGCAGTATGCCTGGCCTGATGTCTCCGGTGGCGCATAACGGCTACTGGCTGGTGGATGGCGCCGTCGTTAACCCTGTTCCTGTCTCTCTGACGCGTGCGATGGGCGCCGATATTGTTATTGCGGTCGATCTTCAGCACGATGCGCACCTCATGCAGCAAGATCTTCTGTCTTTGAATGTCAGCAATGATAACGACGAGAGTGATGATTCGCTCTCCTGGCATGCGCGTTTGAAAGAGCGCCTCAGCAGCATGACTTCACGCCGTGCGGTCACCGCGCCAACGGCGATGGAGATTATGACAACGTCCATTCAGGTGCTGGAAAACCGCCTTAAACGCAACCGAATGGCAGGCGACCCGCCGGATATTCTGATTCAACCGTTCTGTCCGCAAATATCCACGTTGGACTTCCACCGTGCCAGTGCCGCTATTGCTGCGGGACAACTGGCGGTAGAGAAAAAGATGGACGAACTTTTGCCTTTGGTGCGTACCGACGTTTAACGCACCTTTTATACACACTTAAGCAAATTCTGACAGGCGCGAGCGGCAATAGCATGCCACTATTTACTAAAGCCAGTCAGGGGAGAAAACATGACGCAGCCATTGGTCGGAAAACAGATTCTTATTGTGGAGGACGAGCCTGTATTTCGCTCGCTTCTGGATTCGTGGTTTTCCTCTTTGGGAGCGACAACGGCACTGGCGGGCGATGGTCTTGACGCCCTGGAGTTACTGGGAAGTTTTACGCCTGATCTGATGATCTGCGATCTTGCGATGCCAAGGATGAACGGTCTCAAACTGGTAGAGCATTTACGTAATCGGGGCGATCAGACCCCCATTCTGGTTATCTCGGCGACAGAAAATATGGCAGATATCGCCAAAGCGCTGCGACTGGGCGTTGAGGACGTCCTGCTAAAGCCAGTGAAAGATCTCAATCGTCTGCGGGAAACCGTCTTCGCCTGCCTCTATCCCAATATGTTTAACTCTCGGGTTGAAGAAGAAGAACGCCTGTTTCGGGATTGGGATGCGATGGTTGATAACCCGGTGGCGGCAGCAAAGCTGTTGCAGGAGTTGCAACCTCCGGTTCAGCAGGTTATCTCGCATTGCCGAATCAATTACCGCCAACTTGTTGCGGCAGACAAACCCGGTCTGGTGCTGGATATTGCGCCGCTGTCTGATAACGATCTCGCTTTTTATTGCCTCGACGTGACGCGGGCAGGGGATAATGGCGTACTGGCCGCGTTATTACTGCGGGCGCTATTTAATGGCTTATTGCAGGAACAGCTCACTCATCAGAATCAGCGTCTGCCGGAACTGGGGGCGTTATTGAAACAGGTCAATCATCTGCTTCGGCAGGCGAATTTGCCGGGACAGTTTCCGCTATTAGTGGGTTATTACCACAGCGGTCTTAAAAATTTGATACTGGTTTCAGCAGGCCTGAATGCGACGTTAAATACCGGTTCTCACCAGGTACAGATCAGTAATGGCGTTCCGCTGGGCACATTGGGCAATACCTACCTGAACCAATTAAGCCAACGCTGTGAGTCATGGCAGTGCCAAATTTGGGGCGCGGGTGGGCGTTTGCGTCTTATGTTGTCTGCGGAATGAGCAAATGAAAAGGCAAAGTGAAATTGATTTACCCGCCTTTCTCTGTGGGTGCTACTATCAGCGCCAGATTATACGTATTTGTCTTAATTATACTAACACGCGTCCTTTTCGGAACTGAGGCTTGTACCAGTGCTGATATACTCGGATGCGATACAGATTGATGAACACGTTCAATACATGAACAGTCCAGGAGATTTTTAAATGGCTGCCCTAAATTCGAAAGTCAAAAAAGCCGTTATCCCGGTCGCGGGATTAGGAACCAGGATGTTACCGGCGACGAAAGCGATCCCGAAAGAGATGCTGCCGCTGGTTGATAAGCCATTAATTCAGTATGTCGTGAATGAATGTATTGCTGCGGGCATCACTGAAATTGTACTGGTGACGCACTCTTCCAAAAACTCGATCGAAAACCATTTCGATACCAGCTTCGAGCTGGAAGCTATGCTGGAAAAACGTGTTAAGCGTCAGCTGCTGGAAGAGGTGCAATCTATTTGCCCTCCGCACGTAACGATTATGCAGGTGCGTCAGGGGCTGGCGAAAGGCCTGGGTCATGCCGTATTGTGCGCGCATCCTGTTGTTGGTAATGAGCCCGTCGCGGTGATTCTGCC
The DNA here is from genome assembly GCF_005406305.1 of Citrobacter sp. TBCP-5362. NCBI lineage: Bacteria > Pseudomonadati > Pseudomonadota > Gammaproteobacteria > Enterobacterales > Enterobacteriaceae > Citrobacter > Citrobacter sp. TBCP-5362. The sequence continues at coordinate 2,134,988 of NZ_CP040234.1, forward strand.
GGACGTTATTCTGGATGAATACGAATCCGATCTGTCTCAGGATAACCTTGCTGAAATGATTCGTCGTTTTGACGAAACCGGCTGTAGCCAGATTATGGTTGAGCCTGTTGAAGATGTTACCGCGTACGGCGTTGTTGATTGCAAAGGCGCGGCGCTGGCACCGGGCGAAAGCGTGCCGATGGTTGGCGTTGTAGAGAAGCCGAAAGCGGATGTCGCGCCGTCTAATCTCGCGGTAGTTGGCCGTTATGTCCTGAGCGCGGACATCTGGCCTCTGCTGGCGAAAACCCCTCCGGGAGCGGGCGACGAAATTCAGTTGACCGACGCGATTGATATGCTGATCGAAAAAGAAACGGTCGAAGCCTACCATATGAAGGGCAAAAGCCACGACTGCGGTAATAAATTAGGTTACATGCAGGCGTTCGTTGAATATGGCATCCGTCATAATTCTCTGGGCGCTGAATTTAAAGCATGGCTTGAAGACGAGCTGGGTATTAAGAAGTAAGCGGTATAATCTGAAAGGCGCGGCGCTGTTTAACAGCGCCGTTTTTTTTGCCCTGAACAGACGAGGTATGGGGGAAGGGCAAAAAAAATCCCGCCACTGGCGGGATTTTAAGCAAACATATTCCGAATTATCCCTTGATCAGGAAATCGTCCAGTTGTTTACCTTGTTCTTCCATCGCTTTTTTGATCACTGCCGGTGTACGACCCTGGCCAGTCCAGGTTTTCGTTTCACCGTTTTCATCAACGTAGCTATATTTAGCCGGACGAGCAGCGCGTTTAGCTTTAGTGCCAGATTTAACGGCAGCCATGCTATTCAGCAGTTCGTTCGGATCAATACCGTCGGCAATCAGCATTTCACGATATTGTTGCAGTTTACGGGTACGCTCTTCAACTTCAGCTGCTGCGGCGCTTTCTTCTTCGCGACGCTCGTTAACAACAACTTCTAATTTTTCCAGCATTTCTTCAAGCGTTTCCAGGGTACATTCTCTTGCCTGTGCACGAAGAGTACGGATGTTGTTCAGAATTTTAAGTGCTTCGCTCATTGTAGTAATCTCAAACTTATATTGGGGGTGGTTTGTTGAGCTAATAATAGAGCGATAAATTCAGATGTGCAATAGCCTGGAATGTAAGGAATTCAAAATTGCTCTTTATTAAGTACAGATATTAATTATCCCATCTTAAATTTTTCTTGAAGAACCGCACAAAAAAGAGCTTATTGGCAACGAGGTTACTCATGGCATAACGTTAAAATTCCAGGATTTTAGTCACATTTTATCAGGGTGGAATAGGCTGTCATTGCAGTAATTTCAACCTTTTGTATTAGTTTCCCTTACGGGAAAGTCCTAATACGTTGCCACATTTATGAGGAAGCGTAACAATAAGTATGAGCGCCCGGTTATGCGATGAGATGATAAGCAGCATTGATGAATATCTTAGGCACAATTTGTGAAGGAATGTGTATAACCGAACGATGTTTGCTCAATTCTTTATACTGGAGGCGTGACGAGGCGCCCCCGACATGCCGGTAAATTATGATACAATCCCGCCCAATCTTTATTTCAGCCAGGTGAGGGCCTGCTGCCAATGGCACAGCTATATTTCTACTATTCGGCAATGAATGCGGGTAAGTCGACTGCATTGCTGCAATCTTCATACAATTATCAGGAACGCGGGATGCGTACCGTTGTATATACAGCGGAAATTGATGACCGCTTCGGCGCCGGTAAAGTCAGTTCGCGTATCGGTCTCTCCTCGCCAGCAAAATTGTTTAACCAAAATTCATCGTTGTTTGAAGAGATTCGCACCGAGAATGCGCAACAGACAATACATTGCGTTCTGGTTGATGAGTGTCAGTTTTTGACTCGCCAGCAGGTGTACGAATTATCTGAGGTTGTTGACCAACTGGATATTCCGGTGTTGTGTTACGGGCTACGTACTGATTTTCGTGGCGAGTTATTTGGCGGCAGCCAATACTTACTCGCGTGGTCAGATAAACTCGTCGAATTAAAGACAATCTGTTTTTGTGGCCGTAAGGCAAGCATGGTATTGCGTCTTGATCAGGCTGGCAGACCTTATAATGAAGGGGAGCAGGTTGTGATTGGTGGGAACGAGCGTTATGTCTCCGTATGCCGCAAGCATTACAAAGAAGCCCTTGCCGAAGGCTCCCTGACGTCGATTCAGGAGAAACACCGCCACGCGTGATTCGTGCGTTCTGTAGGCCGGATAAGGCGCTTGCGCCGCCATCAGGCAACCCCTACAACGCTATGCAGAACCTGTAGGCCTGATAAGGCGCTTGTGCCGCCATCAGGCAAAAAAAAGCCCCCGAAGACGGGGGCTTTTTCAGAATGTCGCCTGGGCTAACGAATTAAGCAGATTTCTTCGCTTTCTTGTCAGCTTTCGGTGCGGCAGCTTCTTTCTTCGCAGCAACTTCACCTTCAGTGAATTCACGGCCGTAGTAGGTATCCAGCAGAATCTGTTTCAGCTCGGAGATCAGCGGGTAACGCGGGTTAGCGCCGGTGCACTGGTCATCGAATGCATCTTCAGACAGCTTGTCTACATGAGCCAGGAAGTCAGCTTCCTGCACGCCAGCTTCACGGATAGACTTAGGAATACCCAGTTCCGCTTTCACGCTTTCCAGCCATGCCAGCAGTTTCTCGATCTTAGCGGCAGTACGGTCGCCCGGTGCGCTCAGACCCAGATGGTCGGCGATTTCTGCATAGCGACGGCGAGCCTGCGGACGGTCATACTGGCTGAACGCAGTCTGCTTGGTCGGGTTGTCGTTCGCGTTGTAACGGATAACGTTACAAATCAGCAGGGCGTTTGCCAGACCGTGCGGAATGTGGAACTGAGAACCCAGTTTATGCGCCATAGAGTGGCACACACCCAGGAAGGCGTTCGCAAACGCGATACCGGCGATAGTCGCTGCACTGTGAACGCGTTCACGCGCTACCGGGTTTTTAGACCCTTCGTGGTAGGACGCTGGCAGGTTTTCTTTCAGCAGTTTCAGTGCCTGCAAAGCCTGACCGTCAGAGAACTCAGATGCCAGTACGGAAACGTAGGCTTCCAGAGCGTGAGTGACCGCATCCAGACCACCGAAAGCACACAGAGACTTCGGCATGTCCATAACCAGGTTCGCATCGACAATCGCCATATCCGGCGTCAGCGCATAGTCTGCCAGCGGATATTTCTGACCGGTCGCATCGTCGGTAACAACAGCAAACGGCGTTACTTCAGAACCGGTACCGGAAGTGGTAGTGATTGCGACCATTTTCGCTTTCACGCCCATTTTCGGGAACTTGTAGATACGTTTACGGATGTCCATAAAGCGCAGCGCCAGTTCTTCGAAGTGGGTTTCAGGATGTTCGTACATGACCCACATGATTTTCGCCGCATCCATCGGGGAGCCGCCGCCCAGCGCGATGATCACGTCTGGTTTGAAGGAGTTCGCCAGCTCTGCGCCTTTACGAACGATAGTCAGCGTCGGGTCAGCTTCAACTTCAAAGAAGACTTCAGTTTCAACGCCAGCCGCTTTCAGCACGGAGGTGATCTGGTCAGCATAGCCATTGTTGAACAGGAAACGGTCGGTCACGATGAGCGCACGTTTGTGGCCATCAGTAATCACTTCATCCAGCGCGATTGGCAGAGAGCCACGGCGGAAGTAGATAGATTTCGGAAGTTTGTGCCACAACATGTTTTCAGCTCGCTTAGCAACGGTTTTCTTGTTGATCAGGTGTTTCGGACCAACGTTTTCAGAGATGGAGTTACCACCCCAGGAACCACAACCCAGAGTCAGGGAAGGTGCGAGTTTGAAGTTATACAGGTCGCCGATACCACCCTGAGAAGCCGGGGTGTTAATCAGGATACGCGCGGTTTTCATCATCTGACCGAAGTAAGCAACGCGTTCTGGCTGGTTGTCCTGGTCGGTGTACAGACAGGAGGTATGACCGATACCGCCCATTGCAACCAGTTTTTCTGCTTTATCAACAGCGTCTTCGAAGTCTTTAGCGCGATACATTGCCAGCGTCGGAGACAGTTTTTCGTGAGCGAACGGTTCGCTATCATCAACAGCCGTTACTTCGCCGATCAGAATCTTAGTGGTTTCTGGTACGGTGAAGCCTGCCAGTTCAGCAATTTTATATGCCGGTTGACCAACGATAGCCGCGTTCAGCGCGCCATTTTTCAGGATAACGTCCTGAACGGCTTTCAGCTCTTTGCCTTGCAGCAGGTAGCCGCCGTGGCTGGCGAAACGTTCGCGAACTGCGTCATAAACGGAGTCAACAACAACAACGGACTGCTCAGATGCACAGATTACGCCGTTATCGAAAGTTTTGGACATCAGTACGGAAGCCACCGCACGTTTGATATCTGCTGTTTCGTCGATAACAACCGGCGTATTACCTGCACCAACGCCGATAGCCGGTTTACCAGAACTGTATGCAGCTTTAACCATGCCCGGACCGCCTGTCGCCAGGATCAGGTTGATATCAGGGTGGTGCATCAGCGCGTTAGACAGTTCAACGGAAGGTTGATCGATCCAGCCAATCAGGTCTTTCGGCGCGCCCGCAGCGATAGCCGCCTGCAAAACGATGTCAGCCGCTTTGTTCGTTGCATCTTTGGCGCGCGGATGCGGAGAGAAGATGATTGCGTTACGCGTCTTCAGGCTAATCAGAGACTTAAAGATCGCAGTAGACGTCGGGTTAGTGGTCGGTACGATACCGCAGATGATACCAATCGGTTCAGCAATGGTGATAGTTCCGAAGGTGTCGTCTTCAGACAGCACACCACAGGTTTTTTCATCTTTATAGGCGTTATAGATGTATTCGGAGGCGAAGTGGTTTTTAATCACTTTATCTTCGATGATACCCATGCCGGATTCGGCAACGGCCATCTTAGCGAGGGGAATTCGAGCATCTGCGGCAGCCAGAGCGGCGGCGCGGAAGATTTTGTCAACCTGTTCTTGAGTGAAACTGGCATATTCACGCTGGGCTTTTTTCACACGCTCTACGAGTGCGTTAAGTTCAGCGACATTAGTAACAGCCATAATGCTCTCCTGATAATGTTAAACTTTTTTAGTAAATCATCTGCTCGATACGAGAGTATAGACAGATTGACGAAAGTTTGTATAACAGTCTGAAAATCAAACGGTTACTTAACGTCCATTTCGCTCTGATTTACTAAAAGAGCTTAAGCGATAGCGTTATCTAACTCTAACGCGTTACCTCCAGGTGGCGTAAGCAAGGTTACTCACTTCTGAGTAGTAATTGCGTGATCCAGATCAAATTTAAGCAAAGCTGACACCTTTCAGCAGCCCATTTGAGCCATTTCCGCCAAGTGTTAATAAATAGTGGTGATGAATAGAGGTGAAGTTAGCATAATCTACACATATTTATAACACCGAGAAATAGTCGTAATTTCAAGCAGTCAGGAGGTGAAATATGCTGACAAAAGGCGTATCTTCAGCGCGTTTTTCACCATTTTTATCGACATCATTTATCCGGCTAACGTTTCGGAGCTAACCGTGACCCAAACGCTTTTTGATTTTCCTGTTTATTCCAAGTTTTTCATAGGGTTATTTGCGCTGGTAAACCCGGTGGGGATTATCCCCGTCTTTATCAGCATGACCAGCTACCAGACGGCAGCGGCGCGCAACAAAACAAATCTCACGGCAAACCTGTCGGTAGCCATCATTTTGTGGATTTCGCTCTTTCTCGGAGATGGCATTTTGCAACTCTTCGGCATTTCGATCGATTCGTTCAGAATTGCCGGTGGGATTCTGGTGGTGACGATCGCGATGTCGATGATCAGCGGGAAGCTGGGTGAAGATAAGCAAAACAAACAGGAAAAATCAGAGACCGCCATTCGCGAAAGTATTGGCGTGGTTCCGCTGGCCTTACCATTAATGGCAGGGCCGGGGGCCATTAGTTCGACGATTGTGTGGGGAACGCGTTACCACACCATTATGCATTTAATCGGCTTCTCTGTGGCCATCGCTCTGTTTGCGTTCTGTTGTTGGGGAGTGTTCCGCATGGCGCCCTGGCTGGTGCGGTTATTGGGGCAAACGGGTATCAACGTCATTACGCGTATTATGGGCTTGTTGCTGATGGCATTGGGCATTGAATTCATTGTTACGGGGATTAAAGCGATTTTCCCCGGTTTACTGAATTAACGATCCTGACCGATAAAACGGAGCCGCTTCAGGCTCCGTTTCTTTTCCATTATCAGTAAATCTTCTCACTAAAGTTGAAATTCAGCGTTGAAATAATAAAAGATACTAATAATGTTTATGCCTCTTTGTTATTGATTCTATTATAAATTATTCTAATAACACTCACGCCTGCCGTTATGCCGCCTGTTATTTTCTTAACATCATACTCTGGGGCTTGATGAAGGATTATCGAAATGTTATTAGTTATTTCAACGCTCTCTCAGATGAATGTGCTAAATAATAACCAATTGTTAAATTTATGTGCATTTTTGCCTGACGGCAGCAACAGAACGAGGTCAGACTGTGGGTGAGTAGTTAACGTATTGACTGGGCAAATAATTTTTCCTAAACGTCTCTTTTGGATATGTCTTTCTGGTCAAAAATTTTTCCGTAAAAGAGAATTAGTTAACAAATCTGTAAAATGTATTGGCGGTTAAGAAACGCATTTGGTACTTTCCGGCCAGATATTTTGCAGAAGATTTTGCGGTGATGAGAATTATTTTCAATAAGCTTCTTGCACCAGACAGAATAAATGTCCGTCTCTGACAGGGGAGGCGGATACGGAATCGACGTAAGGCGATCGTACGAATCGTCAGAATAAATAAAGTCGGTGATAGCAAAGCAGTAAACGACCTGGCAGCAGCAAAATCTCCAGTGCTGTACAGGACCCTAACGGGATTAAACAGGCTGGTTAAGAAAACCAGTAATTATAATGAGTGGAGTACAAACACAATGTCCAACATCACAAAAAAAAGTTTGCTGGCGGCGGGGATTTTAACTGCGCTAATCGGCGGGAATGTCGCAATGGCCGCAGATGTCCCGGCGGGTGTTCAGCTGTCTGACAAGCAGACGCTGGTTCGCAATAATGGTTCTGAAGTTCAGTCTCTCGACCCACATAAAATTGAGGGTGTCCCGGAGTCAAACGTCAGCCGCGACCTGTTTGAAGGTTTACTGATCAGCGACGTTGAAGGCCACCCGTCACCGGGCGTCGCTGAAAAGTGGGAAAATAAAGATTTTAAAGTCTGGACATTCCATCTGCGTAAAAACGCAAAATGGTCAGACGGCACGCCTGTTACCGCGCACGATTTTGTATATAGCTGGCAGCGCCTGGCGAATCCGAATACCGCATCACCGTATGCCAGCTATTTGCAATACGGGCACATCGCGAATATCGATGACATTATTGCGGGCAAAAAACCGGCGACCGATCTCGGCGTAAAAGCCATCGACGATAATACGTTCGAAGTGACGCTGAGCGAACCGGTGCCTTATTTCTACAAACTGTTGGTTCACCCGTCCGTTTCTCCGGTTCCTAAAGCGGCTGTGGAAAAATTTGGCGAGAAATGGACCCAACCTGCGAATATCGTGACCAACGGCGCGTATAAACTCAAAAACTGGGTCGTCAACGAGCGGATTGTTCTGGAACGTAATACCCAGTACTGGGATAACGATAAAACGGTTATCAACCAGGTGACTTATCTGCCAATCTCTTCTGAAGTGACGGATGTGAACCGCTATCGCAGCGGTGAAATCGACATGACCTATAACAACATGCCGATTGAGTTATTCCAGAAGCTGAAAAAAGAGATCCCAAATGAAGTGCGCGTTGACCCGTATCTGTGCACTTACTATTACGAAATTAATAACCAGAAAGCGCCGTTTAACGACGTGCGCGTTCGCACCGCGCTGAAACTGGCGATGGATCGCGACATTATCGTTAATAAAGTGAAGAACCAGGGCGATTTGCCAGCCTACAGCTACACCCCTCCGTATACCGATGGCGCGAAACTGGTTGAGCCTGAGTGGTTCACATGGTCACAGGAAAAACGTAACGAAGAAGCGAAAAAACTGCTGGCGGAAGCCGGTTATACCGCCGATAAGCCGTTAACGTTTGACCTGCTGTACAACACCTCCGATCTGCATAAAAAACTGGCGATCGCGGTCGCATCAATCTGGAAGAAAAACCTGGGCGCCAACGTGAAGCTGGAAAACCAGGAGTGGAAAACCTTCCTTGATACCCGTCATCAGGGGACGTTTGATGTCGCGCGTGCGGGCTGGTGCGCAGACTACAATGAACCGACGTCCTTCCTGAACACCATGCTGTCCGACAGCTCAAACAACACCGCTCACTATAAGAGCCCGGAGTTTGACAAGCTGATTGCCGATACGCTGAAAGTGACCGACGAAGCACAACGCACCGAGTTGTATGCCAAAGCGGAACAGCAGCTTGATAAAGATTCTGCGATTGTGCCGCTCTATTACTATGTGAACGCGCGTCTGGTGAAACCGTGGGTAGGCGGCTATACCGGTAAAGACCCGATGGATAATATCTACGTTAAGAACTTGTATATTATCAAGCATTAATGGCAAAGCGTGGGGCAAATGTGTTTTGCCCCACAGTGTCTTATTTTCATCGCACTATAAACATCTCTCTTTCAGTGCGTCTGAATGACGAGATGTAAAGGCACACGCCAGAAGGTACGGGCAATGTTAAAATTTATTTTACGTCGCTGTCTGGAAGCGATTCCGACGCTTTTTATACTTATTACGATTTCGTTCTTTATGATGCGTCTTGCACCGGGAAGCCCTTTCACCGGAGAGCGCGCATTACCGCCGGAAGTGCTGGCGAATATTGAAGCGAAATACCATCTTAATGATCCCATCATGACGCAGTACTTCAGCTATCTGAAACAACTGGCGCATGGCGATTTTGGGCCTTCGTTTAAATATAAGGACTATACGGTCAACGATCTGGTGGCATCGAGTTTCCCGGTTTCGGCGAAGCTGGGTGCAGCCGCCTTTTTCCTTGCCGTGATTATTGGCGTGAGCGCGGGCGTGATTGCGGCGCTGAAACAAAATACGCGCTGGGATTATACGGTGATGGGGGTGGCAATGACCGGGGTCGTGATTCCCAGTTTCGTGGTCGCCCCCTTATTAGTCATGATATTTGCCATCACCTTAAAATGGCTGCCCGGCGGCGGCTGGAATGGCGGGGCGCTGAAATTTATGATTTTGCCGATGGTCGCGCTGTCGCTCGCCTATATCGCCAGTATCGCCCGTATTACCCGTGGCTCCATGATTGAAGTGTTGCACTCCAACTTTATCCGTACCGCGCGCGCAAAAGGTTTGCCGATGCGCCGGATTATCTTCCGTCATGCCTTAAAACCGGCGTTGTTACCCGTACTGTCTTATATGGGCCCGGCCTTTGTCGGTATCATTACGGGTTCAATGGTTATCGAGACGATTTATGGTTTGCCGGGGATCGGGCAACTTTTCGTGAATGGGGCGCTGAACCGTGACTATTCGCTGGTGCTGAGTCTGACCATTCTCGTCGGTACGCTCACCATTCTGTTTAATGCGATTGTCGATGTGCTGTACGCCGTTATCGACCCGAAAATTCGTTACTGATACTGGAGCTCGCTATGATGTTAAGTAAGAAAAACAGCGAGACGCTGGAGAATTTCAGTGAGAAGCTGGAGGTTGAAGGGCGCAGCCTGTGGCAGGATGCTCGCCGTCGTTTTATGCATAACCGCGCGGCGGTGGCCAGCCTTGTCGTTCTGGTCATTATCGCGCTGTTTGTCACACTGGCGCCGATGCTGTCGCAGTTCACCTATTTCGATACCGACTGGGGCATGATGTCCAGCGCGCCGGATATGGAGTCGGGCCACTATTTTGGTACGGACTCCTCCGGGCGCGATCTGCTGGTTCGTGTGGCGATAGGCGGGCGAATCTCGCTGATGGTCGGCATTGCTGCCGCGCTGGTGGCGGTGGTTGTCGGTACGCTGTACGGGTCGCTGTCCGGCTATCTTGGCGGCAAAATTGACTCCGTAATGATGCGTCTGCTGGAAATCCTCAACTCCTTTCCGTTTATGTTCTTCGTCATTTTGCTGGTGACCTTCTTCGGCCAAAACATCCTGCTGATTTTTGTGGCGATCGGGATGGTCTCCTGGCTGGATATGGCGCGTATCGTTCGCGGGCAGACGTTAAGCCTGAAACGCAAAGAGTTTATCGAAGCGGCGCAGGTTGGCGGGGTTTCAACGGTCAGCATTGTTGTGCGTCATATTGTGCCGAACGTGCTGGGCGTGGTGGTGGTTTATGCATCGCTGCTGGTGCCGAGCATGATCCTGTTTGAATCCTTCCTCAGCTTTCTGGGTTTAGGGACGCAGGAGCCGCTGAGTAGTTGGGGCGCATTGTTGAGCGATGGCGCGAACTCTATGGAGGTCTCACCCTGGTTGCTGCTGTTCCCGGCGTGTTTTCTCGTTGTGACCTTATTCTGTTTTAACTTTATCGGCGATGGCCTGCGTGACGCCCTCGACCCGAAAGATCGTTAAGGAGTGCAGCCATGAGCGTAATTGAAACCTCAACCGCGCCACTCGCGCAACAACGGGCTAACGCACTGCTGGACGTGAAAGATCTTCGCGTGACGTTTAGTACACCCGACGGCGATGTGACGGCCGTAAACGACCTGAACTTTACGCTGCGTGCCGGGGAGACCTTAGGCATTGTCGGCGAGTCAGGTTCAGGCAAATCGCAAACGGCGTTTGCGTTGATGGGGCTACTGGCGGCGAATGGCCGCATTGGTGGTTCTGCGACGTTTAACGGCCGCGAAATTCTCAACCTGCCGGAGCGTGAACTCAACAGGCTACGCGCTGAACAAATCTCAATGATTTTTCAGGACCCAATGACCTCTCTTAACCCGTATATGCGGGTTGGCGAGCAGTTAATGGAAGTGCTGATGCTGCATAAAGGTATGAGCAAGGCTGAAGCGTTTGAAGAGTCTGTCAGAATGCTGGACGCGGTGAAAATGCCGGAAGCGCGGAAACGGATGAAGATGTATCCGCATGAGTTTTCCGGCGGGATGCGCCAGCGTGTGATGATTGCGATGGCGCTGCTGTGTCGGCCGAAATTACTGATTGCGGATGAACCGACAACCGCGCTGGACGTGACCGTTCAGGCGCAGATCATGACGCTGCTTAATGAACTGAAACGCGAATTTAACACGGCGATTATCATGATTACGCACGACCTTGGCGTCGTGGCCGGTATTTGCGATAAGGTGCTGGTGATGTACGCTGGTCGTACGATGGAATACGGCAAGGCGCGCGACGTCTTTTACCAGCCTGTTCATCCGTATTCCATCGGTTTGCTTAATGCGGTTCCGCGTCTGGATGCCGAAGGGGAAACGATGTTGACCATTCCGGGCAACCCGCCGAATTTGCTGCGCTTGCCTAAAGGGTGTCCATTCCAGCCGCGTTGCCCGTATGCGATGGAGATTTGCAGTTCAACTCCACCCCTGGAGGAGTTCAGTCCGGGGCGTTTGCGCGCCTGCTTTAAACCGGTGGAGGAGCTGGTATGAATGCTGTGACCCAGGAGAGAAAAGTGCTCCTCGAAATTGCCGATCTCAAAGTGCATTTCGATATCAAAGATGGCAAACAGTGGTTCTGGCAGCCGGCGAAAACCCTGAAAGCGGTCGATGGCGTTACGCTGCGATTGTATGAAGGTGAAACGCTGGGGGTGGTTGGGGAATCCGGCTGCGGTAAATCAACCTTTGCGCGGGCGATTATTGGTCTGGTGAAAGCAACCGATGGCCGCGTGGCGTGGTTAGGGAAAGATCTGCTGGGGATGAAACCTGATGAATGGCGGGACGTACGCAGCGATATTCAGATGATTTTCCAGGACCCGCTGGCGTCATTGAACCCACGCATGACCATTGGAGAAATCATCGCTGAACCATTACGCACTTATCATCCAAAATTGCCGCGCCAGGAAGTGCGCGATCGGGTGAAAGCGATGATGATGAAGGTGGGGCTGCTGCCGAATCTGATTAACCGTTACCCGCATGAGTTTTCTGGCGGGCAGTGCCAGCGTATTGGTATCGCGCGTGCTCTGATCCTGGAGCCGAAGCTGATTATTTGCGATGAGCCGGTTTCGGCGCTGGACGTATCGATTCAGGCGCAGGTGGTGAATCTGCTGCAACAGCTACAGCGTGAAATGGGATTATCGCTGATCTTCATCGCTCACGATCTGGCGGTGGTGAAGCATATTTCCGATCGTGTGCTGGTGATGTACCTGGGTCATGCGGTGGAATTGGGAACCTACGATGAGGTGTATCATAATCCGCTGCACCCTTATACCAAAGCGCTGATGTCCGCCGTGCCGATTCCCGACCCCGATCTGGAAAAGAACAAGACGATTCAGTTGCTGGAAGGGGAATTACCGTCACCCATCAATCCGCCGTCGGGGTGTGTTTTCCGCACGCGTTGCCCGATTGCCGGGCCGGAGTGTGCGAAAACCCGACCGGTGCTGGAGGGCAGTTTCAGGCATGCGGTTTCCTGCCTGAAGGTGGACCCGCTATAAATTTAAGGGCTGACATGATGTCAGCCCTTTTTTTGGCATCAGCCCGATCGCTCGACGTCTTTCTTATTCACGCCAAAGGATATGGCAAAGTTTGTGATCTTTTTCGCGGCATAACAGCACGCGGGCAAAAATATCGTTAATTTCACCGTCTTCGCTATCCGCCAGGCCAATCACGACTTCGGCAAAAAAGTCAGGGTTGAGGTCAAAATCAACGTGTTCCTGCCAGTCTTCTGACGGATCGAATAACTCCGCGCCGCCGCGCTCTTCGAACTGTAAATTGAACAGAATAATATCTGCCGGATCGAGATTATCTGCCGCCAGTTCGAGAAAAATATCATAAGCCTGCTCAAGCGTTTCATCTTCAGTCAGGCGATTGTTCAGATCCATTTCCATAATGACTACCCGTTTACCGTCTCTTGGGCACGTTTTACAGCAACGGACTGAAGAAGTAAAACAGTCGCTCAGTAATCCGCTGCCATAATGGCCGTTTTACCCACAGGCGGGCATCAAGCAGGCGAGAACGTGAAATATAATCATCCTGAACCGCAGCCAGATCGCCGCCGAATCCGGCGTCGTCAATTACCAGCGTGATTTCAAAATTTAACCACAGGCTGCGCATATCCAGGTTCACGGTGCCAACCAGACTCAGCTCGCCATCCACCAGCACGCTCTTGGTGTGCAATAATCCACCTTCAAACTGATAGATTTTGACTCCGGCGGCCAGCAGTTCAGTGAAAAAGGCGCGGCTGGCCCAACCGACCAGCATGGAGTCATTTTTACGCGGCAGGATGATGCTGACATCCACGCCGCGCTGCGCCGCTGTGCAGATCGCGTGCAGTAAATCGTCGCTGGGGACGAAATAGGGCGTTGTCATGATCAGATATTCACGAGCGGAATAGGCTGCCGTCAGCAGCGCCTGGTGAATCAGATCTTCCGGGAAGCCGGGTCCTGAGGCGATAGTATGAATGGTGTGTCCGCTGGCCTGTTCAAACGGCATGATATTGACGTCTGGAGGCGGCGGCAGGATGCGTTTACCCGTTTCGATTTCCCAGTCGCAGGAGTAGACAATCCCCATCGCGGTCGCTACCGGGCCTTCCATTCTTGCCATCAGATCAACCCATTGTCCCACGCCGGCGTCCTGTTTGAAGAAACGCGGATCGACCATATTCATGCTGCCGGTATAGGCGATGTAGTTATCAATCATCACCATCTTGCGGTGCTGGCGCAAATCCATACGGCGCAGAAAGACACGCATCAGATTGACCTTCAGCGCCTCAACCACTTCAATTCCGGCGTTACGCATCATGGCCGCCCACGGGCTGCGGAAAAAGGCCACGCTCCCGGCGGAGTCCAGCATCAGACGGCAATGAATGCCGCGTCGCGCCGCCGCCATCAGCGACTCTGCAACCTGATCCGCCATGCCGCCGGGCTGCCAGATGTAGAACACCATCTCAATGTTATGGCGCGCCAGTTGAATGTCGCGGATAAGCGCCTGCATCACATCGTCAGAGTCGGTCAGCAGTTGCAGCTGATTGCCTTTAACGCCAGCGATTCCCTGGCGTCGTTCACACAGCTTAAACAGTGACGAAGCGACGCTGCTGTTCTCTTCGGCGAAAATGTGTTTACAGGCTTTGAGGTCGTTCAGCCACTTAGCGGTGGACGGCCACATTGCTCTGGCGCGTTCGGCGCGGCGTTTCCCTAAATGCAGCTCGCCGAATGATAAATAAGCAATAATCCCTACCAGCGGCAGAATATAGATGATTAAGAGCCAGGCCATCGCGGAGGGAACGGCGCGTCGTTTCATTAAAATACGTAACGTCACACCGGCAATAAGTATCCAGTACCCCAGAATGACCAGCCAACTCACCACTGTGTAGAAGGTTGTCATAAATTTAAAAATCCTTTTGAAAGCGTATTGTTAAGAGTTTACGCATCAGGCTTCATCTGGCAAATAAAAACACCGGAAAAGCGCTGGTCTGCTCCTGACGAGAGGGTATAATGCCTGCTCTGGCACTGTAAGAGTAGTTAACATGAAGCGTAGTAGAACGGAAGTGGGACGCTGGCGCATGCAACGTCAGGCTAGCCGCCGTAAAGCGCGTTGGCTTGAAGGACAATCGCGTCGTAATATGCGTATCCACTCAATCAGAAAATGCATTCTCAATCATCAACGTAACACGTTATTGTTTGCGATTCACAGCATCTGATACAACCAGGGCACCGTATTCGGTGCCCATGAATGCAGCCCCGCCTGATTTAAAAGACTTTTTTATACGGTTTTACAGAGACTTGCGCATACACGCCCGCAGCCACATACGGGTCTGCGTCTGCCCAGGACTGCGCTTCTTCCAGCGATTCGAATTGTGCAATCACGGTTGAGCCGGTAAACCCGGCGGCACCGGGATCGTTGCTGTCGACGGCTGGCATAGGGCCTGCGGTCAACAGTCGGCCCTCATCATGGAGCAGTTGCAGGCGCGCCAGATGGGCAGGGCGGACGGAAAGACGTTTTTCAAGAGAATCGGCGATATCCTGAGCGTAAATGACATACAGCACGGGTAGAGCTCCTTAATCGGTAAAAGTCGTTAATTACGTTATTGGAAAGGTCTTTCAACTGCAACGCAAAGATAACGACTTTGTTAAGACCGTGCATAACACAGGGACTTTTTGCGGTAATATTGCGTTTTAAATGCGGCTTACCGTGATGTCTTATTGAATATGATTGCTATTTGCATTTAAAATCGAGACCTGGTTTTTTAACTGAAACGATTATGACTTCAATGACCCTTGATTTACCTCGTCGCTTTCCCTGGCCGACGTTACTTTCCGTTGGCATTCATGGTGCTGTAGTGGCGGGTCTGCTGTATACCTCGGTACATCAGGTTATTGAACTGCCTGCGCCCGCGCAGCCGATCTCAATCACAATGGTCGCGCCTGCCGATCTTGAACCACCACAGGCGGTTCAGCCGCCGCCGGAACCCGTCGTCGAACCTGAGCCGGAACCTGTTCCTGAGCCGCCAAAAGAGGCGCCGGTGGTGATTGAGAAGCCGAAACCTAAGCCGAAGCCAAAACCTAAACCGGTGAAAAAGGTTCAGGAGCAGCCTAAACGTGATGTTAAGCCTGCTGAACCGCGCCCGGCCGCACCGTTTGAAAATACGGCGCCGTCACGTCCGACAACGAATACCGCAGCGGCAACCAGCAAACCGGCCGTCAGTGTTCCTGCGGGGCCTCGCGCATTGAGCCGCAACCAGCCGCAGTATCCGGCACGAGCGCAAGCGTTGCGTATTGAAGGCCGCGTGAAAGTGAAATTCGACGTCACCTCGGACGGGCGAGTGGAGAATGTTCAGGTGCTTTCCGCTCAGCCGGCGAACATGTTTGAGCGTGAAGTGAAAAACGCGATGCGCAGATGGCGCTATGAAGCAGGGAAACCGGGGTCGGGCTTAGTGGTTAATATCATCTTCCGTCTGAACGGCACCACGCAGATCGAGTAATCGCGATCCCCTTAAATCGTAGAGCGGATAAGGCGGCGCACCGCCTTATCCGGTAATTCATGCCTGAACCGGCAGCGGGCGAGGTTTACCGTCACTGTCTACCGCCACATAGATGAACAGCGCCTCGGTTGCTTTATAACGCTGACCGATTGGCTCTGACGCCACCTTTTTCACCCACACTTCAATATTAATGCTGACAGACGTTGTGCCGCGCTTAACGCAGCGGGCATAACAGCATACGACGTCGCCTACGGCGACAGGGCGCAGAAAACTCATTCCCTCAACGCGCACGGTCACTACGCGACCATGAGCAATTTCTTTAGCCTGAATCGCGCCGCCAATATCCATTTGAGACATGAGCCAGCCGCCAAAAATATCGCCGTTAGCATTGGTATCGGCGGGCATGGCCAGCGTGCGTAAAACCAGTTCGCCCTGAGGAGCGTTATTTGTTGTTGTCATTGTAGAACCGACTGTGAAGAAAGATTTCAGGCGCGAATGCTACTATGATTTGCGCAGGGAGAACAGAGGGGGAAACGCGCGCCAGGCTGGCGTGAAGGGGATGCCAGACCAGACGGTCTGGCAAACAGAACTCAGGATTTATCTTCCTGCGGCAGATGGCGGTAAATGTAGACTCCGCTCAGAAGGGTAAAAATCAGCGTCAGCGCAGTTAAACCGAACACTTTGAAGTTGACCCAGATGTTTTGCGGCAGCCAAAACGCGATGTAGATATTGGCGAGCCCGCAGAGGATGAAAAATACGGCCCATGCCAGGTTCAGCTTAGACCAGACCGGCTGCGGCAACGTCAGTTCTTTCCCTAACATGCGTTGAATCAGCGGCTTTTTCATGACCCACTGGCTTATCAGCAGCGCACCGGCAAACAGGCCGTAAATCACCGTCACCTTCCACTTAATAAACTCATCGTTGTGGAAGAAAATGGTCAGGCCGCCGAACACGGCAACCAGAACGAAAGTGATCAACGCCATCTTTTCGACCTTGCGATAGCGAACCCAACTGTAGATCAACACAATGGCTGTCGCGACAATCAGGGCGGAGGTCGCCGCATAGATGTCGTACAGCTTATAAAAAGCAAAAAAGACAACCAGCGGTAAAAAATCAAGAAACTGCTTCATTCTTCGATTCCGTAATCAAAAGTTTTGGGCAAACTGGCCCTTAACACGTTCAGGGTTATTGGCGAATCAACATATACAGGCGGAACAAATAGATGAGCAATATGGCGGAAATCAAATTGCTCAGCGTATTCGCCAACACTGCGCCAACATTCGGCGTCAGCGCTGCAAAGCTGGGGGCAAACAGCAGCAAGAGCGTTTTCGCCAGTAACCAGCCGATCACCGCCGGAGCGACCAGTCGCATATTAGACCACGCCAGACGCATACTGTTGCGCATGGCGGCAAATACGCCCATCTTGTCCTGAACCAGCATCACCGGCGCAAGCGCCAGCAGAATCGCCATCAAAATCCCCGGTACGACAATCAGCATAATACCGATTTGCACTAACAGGGTAGTCAGAAAAATCAGGACAAACAATTTAGGTAAAACCGGCGCGCTGGCACCGATAGCACGTAATGCGCTGACCCGATGACCGGCGGAAATCAGCTGGATCATCAGCAAAACGCCCCCAGCCAGGATCGCATTGCCAATGAGTCCTGAAAATGTTGATGCCGCTGAAGCCCGTAATAATATTTGCTGCTGTTCCGGCGTCATGTTCTGCACCAGATCGAACAGGCCGACGCTACCGGTCAGATGATCTCCTTCACTGAGTTGCGCGATTTGGGCATCGCTGGGGGAAAAGGCATGACCTAAAACCACCGTAATAAATGCGCACAGCAACGAAACCAGCAAGATGGTTACAAATTGATTACGGAAAAAGTTCCCCGTGTCACGGTAAACGGACTTCGCCGTGATAGACATGCACTCTCCTTGAGTTTTGCAGGTGTTAATTTGCGGGCAATTGTACCCTGGATAACTCTACAGTGGCAGCATCACGGGGTGTATGGAAAAGCATATCTTTGTAAAGCGCGGGTAATTTTGGCTGCGAAAGCGCCAGCCGTCCTCTCTTTTACAATCCATCCGCCTGGTTGAAAAAAGCCATTTATCACTAAAATTCGGAAAGTTTGATTCAAACGGCTTTAACCAGGATTTTAGATGCAAGTTCTAAATTAATCTGGATCAATAAAGGTTAAATTACAGGGCCTAATGTGATCTGTATTGGATCACTTATTACTCCATTGTAGGTATATTCGTGACGCATTTATAACCATAACGATGGAGCGGATATGAAAAAGTTAACAGTGGCAGCCCTGGCAGTAAGTACTCTTCTCTCTGGTAGTGCGCTTGCGCATGAGAGCGGTGAGTTTTTTATCCGTGCGGGCTCGGCGACCGTGAGACCGACGGAAGGGGCAGGCGGAACGCTGGGGAGTCTGAACGGTTTTGATGTCAGTAACAATACGCAACTCGGTTTGACTTTTACTTATATGGCAACCGACAACATTGGTATTGAACTGCTGGCGGCGACGCCGTTCCGCCATAAAATTGGGACAGGGGATACCGGTGATATCGCTACCGTGCGTCACCTGCCGCCGACATTAATGGCGCAGTGGTACTTTGGCGACGCCAGTAGCAAACTGCGCCCTTATATTGGCGCAGGTGTAAACTACACCACCTTCTTTGACGAAGGTTTCAACAACAATGGTAAAGAGACAGGGTTGTCCGATCTGAGTCTGAAGGATTCCTGGGGAATGGCCGGGCAGGTGGGTATGGATTACCTGATTAACCGGGACTGGTTAATTAACATGTCGGTCTGGTATATGGATATCGATACTACCGCAAGCTATAAACTCGGTGGTGCCCAGCAGCATGACAGCGTCCGCCTCGACCCGTGGGTATTTATGTTCTCTGCCGGTTATCGTTTCTGAGTTTATGTGACCCATCTAAAAAGCGGGCTGTCATACAGCCCGCTTTTTATATTCTGCTGATTTCAACATCATACCTCTCCCTGAGATGCTATCTTTGAAACAAGCCTGTTTTGAGAGCATTGACGATGATAGTAACTCAAGCCCTTCTGCAACAAAAAATCGCGACCCTGGAATCGATAGTCAGAGATGAAGAGACTGAGTTCACTTTACAGGCGCTGCGTATGCTGCTGGATGCAATGCATAAGATTGATTCGCTGGAAGAGAATATTACTACGCCCGTCCGTTTACCTTATTGCAGTTCGAGTCCGGTTTGTGAGATTGAAGCCGGGTACGCCGCTGGCGTCAGTGACTGCCGTGAGGCTATTCGCAGGGCGGGATACCCGATTGAAGGAGATGATTAATCACTGAAAACTGTACTGTATCAGCAAAATCTACTAACGTATTCGGCCCCGCGATTCAGGCTTAAGGTGCCTCAGTGAAGATTGTTCAGGACAGCCTAAGAAATAGCCAGGCGTTGTTGATGTCAGCGCTTATCACTTTACTTTTTACTTCACTGTATCTCTTTATTATTTACGAACAACGACAGGCCGTTGTGAATGAAGGGATGAGTCGTCTGCAAACGCGGATGATGGATATTTTCAACGATAACGAACTCATCGCCGATGCGACAGGGGTTCGCTATCACCAGATCAAAAATGCCGGGCAGTGCGGCAACCTCTCAAGGTTTTCCCCCAGAGATGCGGATTCATGGGGTATCAATGCCGACCGGGCGCGGATCCATTCCGCAACGGGCACTATTGTTTCCCGTCAGCCCAATATTAACGCTTTATGTATGTTTGCGGCGGCGGAGTTTATTCGGGATCGGATGAACACCCTTAATCCGGGGGATTATGCCGCGCATCGCTACATTATCGCCAAAGATGCCAGCTATTTTTATTGGTTCACGCCAGCAGATGCAAAACCCTTCTATTTTAGCGACTCTAAAATGGCGGGCGATATCACCGACTTTTTCTTACCGCCCGTGGGCTTTTATACGCGTCTGCTGCAAAAGAATGTCAAATCCAAGTCGCTCAGTTCAACGGACTTTTATACGGACAAAATCACGAATGAAAAAGCGTACAGCGTAGTCAGTTATATTTACGATCTTTCTGGAAAAGAGATCTCCGATCATATCGTTGCGTATCTGGTGTATGACCATTCTAAACCTGAGCTACAGGAGGCGCTGACGGAGGCCTTTGAACATCATATTCCACCCGGCCTTAATGTGGCTCTGGTGCATACGCCCACGCAGGAAAATCTCTGCCTGAGCGGTGATTGCCAGCCTGTCGCCGGGGAGTCCATCCGTGCAATGTCTGCAAAATATGCGTTCCATTCCTCGCTCTCTCTGCATCGGTTCGTCAGATACGACACGCAGGCCGGGATTGCGATTCTGCTGGCGCCATTCTTCTTTATCCTGATCTTCCTCGGCTTAAAATTCTGGCTGAACGCGAGCGACCTGAAGGTGTATATCGACTCGCTGACGGGCTGCTTTAACCGCAAGATCCTTGATATTGTGAAGCGCAGGGATTTAACGCGCAGCTGCGTGGTGCTGCTGGATTGTAATAAGTTTAAAGCCATCAACGACACCTGGGGGCATGTGGCGGGAGACCGGGCGTTGCAAATCATCGCCAACAGAATGCTCTCTAACACCCGCACCAGTCATGACCTGGTGATTCGTACCGGCGGCGATGAGTTCGTTATTTTGCTTTACCGTGCGCAGATTGGTGACGCGATAGCCATCGCGGAGCGGATAACCGGCCAGATAAATGATTATGCATTTATGGTTGATGGTCATGTTGTACCGCTGTCGGTGTCATGGGGC
This sequence comes from Citrobacter sp. TBCP-5362, assembly GCF_005406305.1. Lineage (NCBI taxonomy): Bacteria > Pseudomonadati > Pseudomonadota > Gammaproteobacteria > Enterobacterales > Enterobacteriaceae > Citrobacter > Citrobacter sp. TBCP-5362. Next base: position 2,155,829 of record NZ_CP040234.1, read on the forward strand.
GTCGCAGAAGTAACCCGCGATCTGGATACGGCTATTCAGCATGCGGATAACGAAATGTACAAAATGAAGCAGGTGAGGGAATGACGGGATTGGCCCGATAAGCATGGCATTATCGGGCCTGTTGCCTGCGCAATATTATGCGCGGGTCGCGGCTTTCATTGCCGTGACAAACGCTTTCAGCTCGGTCAGCATCTGCCCGGGGTTTGCGACGTTTTTCTCAATGAGCTTAACGATCGCTGACCCGGAAATCGCCCCGGCGGCGCCGGCTTCAATGGCACCTGTAACCTGTTCCGGGGAAGAGATGCCAAAGCCCTGCAACGGGGGCGCGGCGTTATACTCTTTCAGTTTTTCCACCAGATGATGCAGCGGTAATGCGGCGCGGTTTTCTGCGCCCGTCACGCCTGCCCGCGAAAGCAGATAGGTATAACCGCGTCCATAAGAGGCTATCTGGCGCAACAGATCGTCATCGGCATTGGGCGGGCAGATGAAAATCGGCGCCACGTTGTAGCGTAATGCCGCCTGACGGAAGGGCGCAGACTCCTCAACAGGCACATCCGCCACCAGTACGGAATCCACGCCGACTTTCTCGCACTGCGCGTAAAATTCGTCGATCCCTTTGCTGAACACCAGGTTGGCGTACATCAGCAGACCAATCGGAATCGTCGGGTGTTTCTGACGAATCAGCGCCAGCATCTCAAAGCATTGCGTAGGCGTTACGCCTGCGGCAAACGCGCGCAGCGTGGCTTCCTGGATGGTCGGCCCGTCTGCCAGCGGATCGGAGAACGGAATGCCGAGTTCAAGGGCGTCGGCGCCGGCTTCAATCAGCGTATCAATAATGTTCAGTGACTGTTCAACGGAAGGATCGCCCAAGGTCACGAAGGGGACAAATGCGCCTTCCTTGCGATCCTTCAGCTGTGCAAACAGGTTTTCATAGCGTTCCATCAGATTTCCCCTCGCGCTTTCAGAATATCGTGTACGGTGAAAATGTCTTTGTCGCCGCGACCGGAAAGGTTAACGACCAGCAATTGTTCTTTTTCTGGATTTTCACGCATCATTTTCAGGGCGTGAGCCAGGGCGTGGGACGACTCCAGCGCCGGAATAATCCCTTCATGCAGACAGAGCGTTTTAAAGGCTTCCAGCGCTTCGTCATCGGTGATCGACACATAATCGGCGCGACCAATGCTGTTCAGATACGCGTGCTGCGGCCCAACGGACGGGAAATCCAGCCCGGCGGAAATGGAGTAGGACTCTTCAATTTGCCCTTCCTCGGTTTGCATCATCGGCGCTTTCATGCCGAAATAGATGCCTACGCGACCGTGCTTCAGCGGCGCGCCGTGCTCGCCTGTTTCAATCCCGTGGCCGCCAGGTTCGACGCCAATCAAACCCACGCTGGTTTCGTTGATGAAGTCCGCAAACATGCCGATTGCGTTGGAGCCGCCGCCCACGCAGGCAATCACGGCATCCGGCAGACGACCTTCTTTTTCGAGGATCTGCGCTTTCGTCTCTTCCCCGATCATGCGCTGAAATTCACGGACGATGGTCGGGAACGGGTGCGGGCCTGCCGCAGTACCGAGCATATAGTGCGCGGATTCATAGCTGCCGGACCAGTCGCGAAGCGCTTCGTTGCAGGCGTCTTTCAGGGTGGCGGAGCCGCTGTGTACAGGGATCACTTCCGCGCCCATCAGTCGCATACGAAAGACGTTTGGCGACTGACGCTCGACGTCTTTTGCGCCCATATAGATACGGCATTTCAGACCGAGCAGGGCGCTGGCGAGCGCGGAAGCCACGCCATGCTGACCTGCGCCCGTTTCGGCGATAATCTCTGTTTTACCCATGCGTTTCGCCAGCAGCGCCTGACCCAGTACCTGGTTTGTTTTGTGCGCGCCGCCGTGCAGTAAATCTTCACGCTTCAGATACAGCGTGGTTTTGGTGCCGGCGGTGATATTCTGGCATTTGGTCAGCGCGGTTGGACGGCCTGCATAGTTCTTCAGCAGATCGGCAAACTGGGCCTGAAACTGCGGATCTTTCTGCGCGCTGACGAACGCTTCTTCCAGCTGGCGCAGGGCAGGCATCAGAATCTGCGGGACATACATGCCGCCAAATTCACCAAAGTAGGGATTGAGTAATGTTGTCATGTTTTCTTCCTTAATATGCGCGCAGTGTCTGAAAGACCGAGGCCAGAAGGTGTGCATCTTTGATGCCCGGCTGTGACTCTACACCAGAATTAAAATCGAGACCGGCACAGCCGGTTTTTGCCGCTTCCACGCAGTTGTCTGCGCCTAATCCGCCCGCCAGCAATACGTTGTCCAGCGTTTCACCGTTCAATAACGACCAGTCAAAACGTTGGCCGCTGCCGCCCTGACCGTTATCGAGAACGTACTTATCAACGTGCTGGTAATCACGAGCTGGCAGTGCGTCGCCCACGCTAAGCGCTTTCCAGATTTGTACCTGTTCCGGTAATGCGGCGCGCAGAGCATCGACATAAGCCTGGTCTTCACTGCCATGCAGTTGCACGGCCTTGAGCGACAAGGTGGTCGCTTTTTCACATACCTCGGTGATAGCGGTATTGCGGAATACGCCGACATATTGCAGGGGGGCGGCGGCTATCACCTCGCGCGCCTGGTCGAGATTTACGACGCGAGGCGACGAGGGAACAAAAATCAGCCCGCCATAAATGGCGCCAGCTTCGTAAGCGGCTTTTGCATCCTGCCCGCGCGTCAGGCCGCAGACTTTGTTCTCGCCAAGCAGCACGCGACGCACGGCGGCGTGCAGATCGGCATGGGACATCAACGCAGAACCGATCAGGAAACCGTTAGCGAAGTGGCTTAGCTCGCGCACCTGTGCATAGGTATTAATCCCGGACTCGCTGATCACGGTCACGCCGTGCCCCAGTTTCGGCGCAAGCTGACGGGTACGGTTAAGGTCAATCGACAGATCGCGCAGGTCGCGGTTATTAATGCCGACGACTTTCGCACCCAGTGCGATGGCGCGCTCCAGTTCTTCTTCGTTACTGACTTCCGTCAGCACGCCCATTTTCAGACTGTGGGCGACGGCGGAAAGCTGGCGATATTGCTCGTCATCCAGTACGGAGAGCATCAGCAGACAGGCATCGGCCTGGTAGTAACGCGCCAGATAGATTTGGTAAGGATCGATGATGAAGTCCTTACACAGAACCGGCTGCGGCGCGATACGGCTGACAACAGTGAGAAAGTCAAAACTCCCCTGGAAATATTTCTCATCGGTCAGAACGGAAATCGCCGACGCGTAATGTTTATAAACACCGGCAATCTGCGCGGGGTCGAAGTCATCACGAATCACCCCTTTGGAGGGGGACGCTTTTTTACACTCCAGAATAAATGCGGTACGCGTGCCTTGCAGCGCATCATAGAAATGGCGGGCACTTGGCTGAACCTCATTCTGGAAACTGGCTAACGGTTGTTGTTGTTTACGGGCTTCTACCCAGATCGCCTTATCCGCGACGATTTTCGCTAAAACGGTTTGCATCATTTACCCTCTTGCCGCCAGTGCGGTAACCCGGTCATAAGCTGCGCCACTGCGCAGTACATCAATCACAGTTTGCGCATTGGCCTTTAAATCTTCCTTACCATGCAGGCGCATTAACATGGCGACATTCGCAGCGACAGCGGCCTCGTGAGCGACTTCACCTTTACCTTGTAACAAGCGGGTGAGAATGTCACGGTTTTCTTCCGGCGTGCCGCCTGCCAGCTGTTCCTGGTGATACGGGGTGAGGCCGAAGTCTTCCGCCGTGAGCTGGTAGCTCTTGATTTCACCATCGTGCAGTTCAGCCACAATGGTTGGCGCATGCAGCGACACTTCATCCATACCGCCGCTGTGAACCACCGCCGCACGCTGATAACCCAGTACCCGCAGAGTTTCGGCAATGGGCAGTACCAGCTCCGGGCTGTAGACGCCAATCAGCGCCAGTGGCGGGTGAGCCGGGTTGATCAGCGGCCCCAGCACATTGAACAAGGTGCGGGTTTTAAGCTGCTGGCGAACCGGCATCGCATGACGGAAACCCGTATGGTATTTCGGTGCGAACAGGAAGCAGACGCCCAGGTCGTCCAGCGCCTGACGCGATTTATCGGCGTTCATATCCAGATTGATACCGAATGCCGCCAACAGATCGGACGAACCGGATTTACTGGAGACGCTGCGGTTGCCATGTTTGGCCACCTTCAGTCCACAGGCCGCCGCCACAAAGGCGCTGGCGGTGGAGATATTGATGCTGTTGCTGCCATCACCGCCGGTGCCGACAATATCGGCAAACAGATAGTCCGGGCGCGGGAACGGCGCGGCATTTTCCAGCAGCGCGGTAGCGGCGCCAGCGATTTCATTCGGATGTTCGCCACGCACTTTCATACTGACCAGCGCCGCCGCCAGTTGTTCTGGCTTCAGTTCGCCACGAACCACGGCAGAGAAAAGCTGGTGGCTTTCCTGCTGGGTCATGGTTTGCGCCTGGTACAATTTTTCCAGAATCGGTTGCAGCGTATTGGTCGGCTCCAGTTTTTGTTGCGCCCAGGCCAGCGTTTGTTCCAGCAACAGCGCACCTTGCGTAGTAAGAATGGACTCCGGGTGGAACTGAAAACCACAGACGCGATCCGTGTCGTGACGTACCGCCATCACCATGCCGTTAAAATGGGCGTTAATCGTCAGCCCCGCAGGCACGTTGCTGCCCACCAGAGAGTGATAACGAGCAACCGGCAGCGGGTTCACCAGACCGGCAAACATCGCCTGTCCGTCATGTTCAATGCTCGACGCTTTGCCGTGGAGAATCTCGCCCGCCTGACCGACGTAGCCACCGTAGGCTTCAACAATCGCCTGGTGTCCGAGGCAGATGCCGATAATGGGCAGCTTGCCACGCAAACGGGTCAACAACTCCGGCATACAACCGGCTTCGCTGGGGACGCCTGGTCCAGGGGAAAGCATCAGCACCGGGTTTTTCATCGTCGCAAGACGGTCGATTAAGGTCTGCGCCGGGATATGGTTACGGTAAATCACCACATTGTGGCCGTTGGCCCGTAGCTGATCTGCCAGGTTGTAAGTAAAAGAGTCGATGTTATCGAGCAGCAGAATGTCAGCCATTAGAAAATCTCCTGTGCATGGTGCGCGGTGGCAATAGCACGCAGAACCGCGCGCGCTTTATTACGGGTTTCGTCGGCTTCAGACTGCGGAACAGAATCCAGCACGATTCCGGCACCGGCCTGCACGGTGGCGATGCCGTCTTCCACCAGAGCAGAGCGAATCACAATGCAGGTATCGAGATCGCCATGCGCGGTGAAGTAGCCCACCGCACCGCCATAACTGCCGCGACGACGCCCTTCGGCACCGGCGATAAGCTGCATGGCGCGAACTTTTGGCGCGCCACTCAGCGTGCCCATATTCATACAGGCGCGGTAAGCATGCAGCACATCCAGATCGCTGCGTAATTCACCCACCACGCGGGACACCAGGTGCATAACGAACGAATAACGATCGACTTTCGTCAGGTCGGCAACGTAGCGGCTGCCGGGAGTACAAATGCGCGCCAGATCATTACGCGCCAGATCGACCAGCATCAGGTGTTCAGACAGCTCTTTATGGTCGGTGCGCATCTCCAGCTCAATGCGGCTGTCGAGATCGCGATCCAGCGAGCCGTCGGCACGGCGACCGCGCGGGCGCGTGCCGGCGATGGGGTAGATCTCAATCTGGCGACTGGTCGCGTCGTACTTCAGCGAGCTTTCCGGGGAGGCGCCAAACAGGGTGAAATCGTTATCCTGCATAAAGAACATGTATGGACTTGGGTTGCTCTTTTTCAGTACGTAATAGGCCGCCAGCGGTGACGGGCAGGGTAATGAGAAGCGGCGGGAAGGCACCACCTGGAAAATCTCTCCTGCGCGAATCGCTTTCTGCATGGTACGCACAACGGCGCCAAACTCTTCGTCGCTCTGGCTGCATTCGCAGCGCATTTGCGGCACTGGTGTAACGGGCAACGGCGGCGCGGGTTCGGTTAATTGCTGCGTCAGCTGCACGAGGCGCGCCGTCAGACGCTGTTTTTCCGCTTCATTATCGGTAAAGAGGCTTGCCTGAATACGGGTGCTTTTCTTCTGATGGTCAATCACCATCAGCGTTTCCGCAAGATAGAAGCAGTAATCCGGGCAGCGATTACCGGCTTCCAGTTGCGGTAACGCTTCAAATCCCGCCACCAGGTCATAGGCAAACAAACCGCCGAAAAACATGGCTTCGCGCTCTTCAGCAGGCACATTCACCAGGTTCTGCAACAGACGGAATGCGTCAAATACCGACAGCGAACACAGACGCGCATCCTCATCTAACAGCGAGCTTACTGCGGGAAAGCGCAGCTTCCGGTTGCCGGGCTGCGCTGTATTTTCAACGCCTGCGGGCAGCGCGGCATCCAGCAGCGGGAGCAGGGATGCACCGTTATCCGTTAACGCTTCGATAGTGACAGTGTCACCCAAAGCGGTAATGCGCAGCGCACTATCGACCAATAGCAGGCTTTTCAGATCATTTTTACTGTCGATATCAGCGGATTCCAGCAGCAGCGTTGCCGGGCGGTCGCCACAAACCTGATGGAACAACGCCGTCGGGTTCTCACGGTAGGCGGCATTGCAGGAAAGCAATTCGAGTGTTGGTTTTTGTATTTGCATCGTTATTCTCATTCATTCTGTTCAAAAAAAAGCCCGCTCATCTGGCGGGCCGGGTATCTGGTTGCTTATTGCAGACGTCATACACTGCCCGAAATCAGGAAGTGCGCCACCAACCGTGCAGTACGAATGTTGCTTTCATCTCAGATACCTTCTTCATGTGAACTTGCGTACTAGTTAACTAGTTCGATGAAATAAAGTCAACACCTGATTTCAGTATATTTGCCGGAACCGTTATGATGTTTGTGAAAGAACATTTATTAAGACGGGAGCCGCCTTGAGCGACACGAATTACGCAGTGATTTACGACCTGCACAGTCATACAACGGCGTCCGATGGTCGGTTAACGCCAGAAGCGTTAGTACATCGTGCGGTAGAGATGCGAGTCGGCACACTGGCGATCACCGATCATGACACCACAGCCGCTATTCCGGCGGCAAGAGAAGAAATTTCACGTTCCGGGCTTGCCCTGAACCTGATTCCTGGCGTGGAAATTTCAACTGTCTGGGAAAATCATGAGATCCATATTGTGGGTCTGAATATCGACATTGCGCATCCGGCGATGTGTGCGTTCCTGGCGGAACAAACCGAACGTCGTCAGCAGCGTGCGCGTCTGATTGCCGAGCGTCTGGAGAAAGCGCATATTCCTGGGGCGTGGGAAGGCGCTTTGCGGCTTGCCGACGGTGGGGCCGTGACGCGCGGGCATTTCGCCCGTTTTCTGGTGGAGTGCGGCAAAGCCGGGAGCATTGCCGATGTTTTTAAAAAATACCTTGCGCGTGGGAAAACCGGATACGTTCCGCCACAGTGGTGTACAATAGAACAAGCTATTGATGTGATTCATCATTCTGGCGGTAAGGCAGTATTGGCCCATCCAGGCCGCTACGACCTTAGCGCTAAGTGGCTGAAAAGGTTGATTGCGTATTTTGCGCTGCATCGCGGTGATGCGATGGAAGTGGCGCAATGCCAGCAGTCGCCCAATGAGCGAACCCAACTGGCGACCTATGCGCGCCAGCACCATTTATGGGCATCACAAGGCTCTGATTTTCATCAGCCGTGCCCGTGGATTGAACTGGGTCGCAAGCTCTGGCTGCCAGCAGGCGTCGAAGGCGTATGGCAGCTGTGGGAAGAGCCACAAACACCACAGTGAGGGAAGTATGAGCCAGTTTTTTTATATTCATCCTGAAAACCCGCAACAACGGCTGATCAATCAGGCGGTTGAAATTGTGCGTAAAGGTGGGGTGATTGTTTATCCAACCGATTCCGGCTATGCGCTGGGTTGTAAAATCGAAGATAAAGGGGCGATGGAGCGCATCTGCCGCATTCGCCACCTGCCGGACGGGCATAACTTCACGCTGATGTGTCGGGATCTGTCTGAGTTATCGACCTATTCGTTTGTCGATAACGTTGCTTTTCGCTTAATTAAAAACAATACGCCGGGCAACTACACTTTTATCCTGAAGGGAACGAAAGACGTGCCGCGCCGCCTGTTACAGGAAAAACGGAAAACAATCGGTCTGCGCGTGCCGTCGAACCCGATCGCGCTGGCACTGCTGGAAGCGCTGGGCGAACCGATGCTCTCCACCTCGCTGATGCTGCCCGGCAGCGAATTTACCGAGTCCGACCCGGAAGAGATCAAAGACCGCCTGGAAAAACAGGTCGATTTGATCATTCACGGCGGTTACCTCGGCCAGCAACCGACCACGGTGATTGATTTAACCGATGATTCTCCGGTTGTCTTGCGCGAAGGCGTTGGTGACGTTAAACCTTTCTTATAAGGGCGCAACTCTGTATACTACGCGGCCTTAAAATGGCGCTGTAAAGCGCCGTTGATTCTCCTGTTCGACGCCTGTGAAGGCGACACCTGAAGGAAGCTCTATGAGCGAAAAGTTACAAAAAGTGCTGGCTCGCGCTGGCCACGGTTCTCGCCGTGAAATTGAATCCATTATTGAAGCAGGCCGTGTAAGCGTTGACGGCAAAATCGCCACGCTTGGCGATCGCGTTGAAATCACGCCGGGTCTGAAAATCCGTATCGACGGTCATCTGATCTCGGTGAAAGAGTCTGCGGAACAAATTTGTCGCGTTCTGGCCTATTACAAACCAGAAGGTGAGCTGTGCACCCGTAACGACCCGGAAGGTCGTCCTACCGTTTTTGATCGCTTACCGAAACTGCGCGGCGCACGCTGGATTGCCGTAGGTCGTCTGGATGTGAATACCTGTGGTTTGCTGTTGTTCACGACGGATGGCGAACTGGCGAACCGTCTGATGCACCCGAGTCGTGAAGTTGAGCGTGAATACGCCGTGCGCGTATTTGGTCAGGTTGATGACGCCAAGCTGCGTGACCTGAGTCGTGGCGTTCAACTGGAAGATGGCCCGGCGGCATTTAAAACCATCAAATTCAGCGGTGGTGAAGGTATTAACCAGTGGTACAACGTCACGCTGACCGAAGGGCGTAACCGTGAGGTGCGTCGTCTGTGGGAAGCGGTTGGCGTGCAGGTTAGCCGACTGATCCGCGTGCGCTATGGTGATATTCCATTGCCGAAAGGGCTGCCGCGCGGTGGCTGGACTGAACTGGATCTGGCGCAGACCAACTATCTGCGTGAACTGGTGCAACTGGCGCCGGAAACCACCTCCAAAGTGGCCGTGGAGAAAGACCGACGTCGTATGAAGGCGAACCAGATTCGCCGTGCGGTGAAGCGTCACAGCCAGGTTGGCGGCGGTCGTCGTTCAGGCGGTCGTAACAACAACGGTTGATGCTGAATGCCCGGTGGCGCTTACGCTTACCGGGCCTACGTTTTGGCCGTAGGCCGGATAAAGCGTTTACGCCGTCATCCGGCACCGTTTCCTAATAATCAATTCCCATCTGGGCCTTCACGCCCGCTTCAAAAGCATGTTTGACCGGACGCAGCTCGCTGACCGTGTCGGCCAGTTCCAGAATATCGCGATGACAACCGCGACCGGTAATAATCACCGTCTGATTCTGCGGACGGGCATTTAAGGCATTGATGACCTCTTCAAGCGGCAGATAGTCATACGCCACCATGTAGGTCAGTTCATCCAGCACGACCATATCCAACGTTGGGTCCGCCAGCATACGTTTGCCATGTTCCCAGACAGCCATACAGGCTGCGGTGTCGGTTTCGCGATTTTGCGTTTCCCAGGTGAACCCGGTCGCCATCACCTGAAATTCCACGCCGTGGGGCTCCAGCAGATTGCGCTCGCCGTTAGGCCATGTGCCTTTAATGAACTGCACCACGCCCACTTTTTTACCGTGGCCGACGGCGCGCGTTGCGGTGCCGAATGCCGCCGTGGTTTTGCCTTTACCGTTGCCGGTAAACACGATGATGACGCCGCGTTCGTCCTGCGCCGCCGCAACGCGGGCGTCGACCCGGTCTTTCACACGCTGCTGGCGTTGTTGATAGCGTTCTTCAGTCATTGGGCGATTCCTGGTTTACGGCCCGGCTGGGCATCAAAAGTCATACCGGTTTTACGGCGGCTGTCGTCGCCCATCAGCCACAAATAGAGGGGCATGATATCGGCGGGCGTTTTTAACTTCTGCGGATCTTCCGTAGGGAAGGCGCTGGCGCGCATACTCGTGCGCGTGCCGCCTGGGTTGATGCAATTTACACGTAAGGGGTGGTTCTGGTATTCGTCCGCCAGTACCTGCATCATGCCTTCGGTGGCGAATTTAGAGGTGGCGTAAGCGCCCCAGTTGGCGCGTCCCTGACGACCGACGCTTGATGAGGTAAAGACCAGCGAACCGGCGTCGGATTTAAGTAATAAAGGAAGCAGCGCCTGGGTCAGCATGAATGTCGCATTGACGTTAACCTGCATAACATCCTGCCAGACGTGCGGATTTTGTTCGCTCATTGGGCAGATATCGCCCAGTAACCCGGCGTTATGCAGAACGCCATCCAGTCGTGGATAGTGTGCCGCAATCCGCTGGCCTAACTGGTGGCATTCTTCAGCGGTGCAGGTCAGTAGATCCAGTGTAAACCACTGTGGCAATGCGCCTGTATCTTCGGCGACAGTCTGTGCGACCTGACGCAGTTTTTCTTCATTTCGACCCAGCAAAATAACGTTTGCGCCGTAACGCGCATAGGTGAGCGCGGCTTCGCGACCAATGCCATCACTGGCGCCGGTGACCAGAATAATGCGATTTTGCAATAGATCTTGTTTAGGTTGGTAATGCACGGCTACTCCTCGGCGACGCGTTGGGTCACCCTGCCAGTTGTCTTATCTTCTCTTTAACTTTTCGGCTTTATGCCTGAAAGCCCGCGTCATTTCAATCAGTCAACGGCGATAACGCCGAAAAATGAACACTTTGTCATACTTTTCACCCAGTAACCGCAACGCAGGATCAAACGAGACGGGCTAACACGCCTGTTGTACACTGAGCCAAAATAGCGTTGTGTAACCAAGGTGGGACTCGTGGAATTGTTGTCTGAATATGGGTTGTTTTTGGCAAAAATCGTCACTGTCGTGGTGGCAATCGCCGTCATTGTGATGCTGATCGTGAATGCTGCCCAGCGTAAACGCCAGCGTGGGGAGCTGCGGGTAACGAATCTCAGCGAGCAATATAAAGAGATGAAGGACGATCTGGCGACGGCGCTGATGGACGGTCATCAACAAAAACTCTGGCATAAAGCGCAGAAAAAGAAGCAGAAGCTGGAGGCAAAAGCGGCGAAAGCGAAAGCAAAGCAGGGGGGAAATGCCGCGACGGAGAAACCTCGTGCCTGGGTGCTGGATTTTAAAGGCAGTATGGATGCCCACGAAGTCAGCGCGCTGCGTGAGGAGGTGACGGCGGTGTTAGCAGCGTTTAAACCGCAGGATCAGGTGGTCGTGCGTCTGGAAAGCCCCGGCGGCGTTGTGCATGGCTATGGCCTGGCGGCTTCGCAATTGCAGCGTCTGCGCGATAAGCAGATCCCGTTGACGGTAACGGTGGACAAAGTCGCCGCCAGCGGCGGTTACATGATGGCCTGTGTGGCCGACAAAATTGTTTCGGCGCCGTTTGCGATTGTCGGCTCTATTGGCGTTGTGGCGCAAATCCCTAACTTTAATCGCTTTTTGAAAGGGAAGGATATCGATATTGAGCTGCACACGGCGGGCCAGTATAAGCGCACGCTAACGCTGCTTGGCGAAAACACGGAGGAAGGGCGTCAGAAATTCCGTGAAGATCTGAATGAAACCCATCACCTGTTTAAGCATTTTGTGCAGCAGATGCGCCCTGTGCTGGATATCGAACAGGTGGCCACAGGCGAGCACTGGTATGGCCAACAGGCGCTGGAGAAAGGTCTGGTGGACGAAATCAACACCAGTGATGACGTCATTCTCCGCTTGATGGACGGTTATGAGGTGTTCAACGTTCGCTTTATGCAGCGTAAGAAATTGATGGATCGGTTTACGGGTAGCGCCGCAGAAAGCGCCGATCGTTTGTTGCTACGCTGGTGGCAGCGCGGACAAAAACCGCTGATGTAAAATTGTCATTGCCCGGTGGCGCTAACGCTTACCGGGCCTACGGACTGTTTTGTAGGCCGGATAAGGCGCAGCCGCCATCCGGCAAACAGCCCGGTGGCGCTAATGCTTACCAGGCCTGCGGACTGTTTTGTGGGCCGGATAAGGCGCAGCCGCCATCCGGCAAAACCTTTCCAGCGTTAATCGATCAGGTGATACTTCTCAGAAAGCACATGCGCCAGATGTTTAAACATATTAAACACGGCGGTGCTTTTGGGCGTCGGTAAACCTTGCTCGTCTAAAAAGTAATCGCCGCTGAAGACCAGCACGCCGTTTCGCTGCGTCACACCGGTGGCGACAATCCCCGCCAGCGTGTCCTCATGCTCACGAATGATTTTGTTGGCTTCAATCAGCAGTGTTTCACGATCGATAGGTTGGGTGTCTTTATGCATTATTTACTCCTTAAACAAGGACATTAGTCTACGCCGGGCGCTGCTTATGGGCAAATATTCCCTGATAAACACGAAGGTCTTGTAAAGGTGCTGTTACTGGCGAGATTTGTTTTTGCATGCTAATAAAGTTGCGTAACGAATTTTATCAGGTACAGTGTGACGCTTTCGTCAATCTGGCAACAGATTTGCTTGACATTCGACCAAAATTCCGTCGTGCTATAGCGCTTGTGTGCTAAAAAGCCTGTTAACTCAGTCACCTGAGGATCACGTTTCGCGCACTGAGTCAGTACAAGGGGTTGATATCCGCCGACACAGAGACCATATCGGTGTCTCGTCGCCAGTGGAAGGTGAATCAACGTGCGACGCATTCCAGGAAGAATCAATTTAGGTAAAGGTGAATATGGGTAAAGCTCTTGTCATCGTTGAGTCCCCGGCAAAAGCCAAAACGATCAACAAGTATCTGGGTAATGATTACGTGGTTAAGTCCAGCGTCGGTCATATCCGTGATTTGCCGACCAGTGGCTCAGCAGCTAAAAAGAGCGCCGACTCTACCTCCACCAAAACGGCTAAAAAGCCCAAAAAGGATGAACGTGGCGCTCTCGTCAACCGAATGGGGGTTGACCCTTGGCATAACTGGGATGCGCATTATGAAGTGCTGCCCGGTAAAGAGAAGGTCGTCTCTGAACTGAAACAATTGGCTGAAAAAGCCGACCACATCTATCTCGCAACCGACCTTGACCGCGAAGGGGAAGCCATTGCCTGGCACCTGCGGGAAGTAATCGGGGGTGATGACACGCGCTATAGCCGCGTGGTGTTTAACGAAATAACCAAAAACGCGATTCGCCAGGCGTTTGATAAGCCAGGCGAACTGAATATCGACCGTGTTAACGCGCAGCAGGCGCGCCGCTTTATGGACCGCGTTGTGGGCTATATGGTGTCGCCATTGCTGTGGAAAAAAATTGCGCGAGGCCTGTCGGCAGGCCGCGTACAGTCCGTTGCCGTGCGTCTGGTTGTTGAGCGCGAACGTGACATCAAAGCGTTCGTACCGGAAGAGTTCTGGGAAGTGAACGCCAGCACAACAACGCCTTCTGGCGATGCCTTGCCGCTTGACGTTACGCACCAGAATGATAAACCGTTCCGTCCGGTTAACCGCGAGCAAACGCTGGCGGCGGTCAGCCTACTGGAAAAAGCGCGTTACAGCGTACTGGAGCGTGAAGATAAACCGACCAGCAGCAAGCCTGGCGCGCCGTTTATCACGTCGACGCTGCAACAGGCGGCGAGCACGCGTCTGGGCTTTGGCGTGAAAAAAACCATGATGATGGCGCAGCGCTTGTACGAAGCGGGCTACATCACCTACATGCGTACTGACTCCACCAACCTGAGCCAGGATGCGGTAAACATGGTTCGCGGTTATATCAGCGATAGCTTCGGCAAGAAATACCTGCCGGAGAACCCGAACCAGTACGCCAGCAAAGAAAATTCACAGGAAGCGCACGAAGCGATCCGTCCTTCTGATGTCGCGGTGATGGCCGAAGCGCTGAAGGATATGGAAGCGGACGCGCAGAAACTGTATCAGCTGATCTGGCGTCAGTTTGTCGCCTGTCAGATGACGCCAGCCCAGTACGATTCCACCACGCTGACGGTCGGTGCGGGTGATTTCCGCCTGAAAGCGCGTGGCCGCATTCTGCGTTTCGACGGCTGGACGAAAGTCATGCCTGCGCTGCGTAAAGGCGATGAAGACCGGACGTTGCCTGCGGTGAATAAAGGCGATGTGTTGACGCTGGTTGAACTGACCCCGGCGCAGCACTTCACCAAACCACCGGCGCGCTTCAGTGAAGCATCGCTGGTTAAAGAGCTGGAAAAACGCGGTATTGGTCGTCCATCCACCTATGCGTCGATCATCTCGACCATTCAGGATCGCGGTTATGTCCGCGTGGAAAACCGTCGCTTCTATGCTGAAAAAATGGGTGAGATTGTCACCGATAGACTGGAAGAAAACTTCCGCGAGCTGATGAACTACGATTTCACCGCCCAGATGGAAGACAGCCTCGACAAGGTGGCCAGCCACGAAGCCGAGTGGAAAAACGTGCTTGATAACTTCTTCAGCGATTTTACTCAGCAGCTTGATAAAGCGGAGAAAGATCCTGAAGAGGGCGGCATGCGTCCTAACCAGATGGTGCTGACCAGCATTGACTGCCCGACATGCGGGCGCAAAATGGGGATTCGCACCGCCAGCACCGGCGTGTTCCTGGGATGTTCCGGCTATGCGCTACCGCCGAAAGAGCGCTGCAAAACCACCATCAACCTGGTGCCGGAAAATGAAGTGCTGAACGTACTGGAAGGCGATGATGCGGAAACCAACGCTTTGCGTGCAAAACGTCGTTGCCAGAAGTGCGGCACCGCAATGGACAGCTACCTGATCGATCCGAAACGCAAGCTGCATGTCTGCGGTAATAACCCGACCTGCGACGGTTACGAAATCGAAGAGGGCGAGTTCCGTATTAAAGGTTATGACGGCCCGATCGTTGAGTGCGAAAAATGTGGCTCTGAAATGCACCTGAAAATGGGGCGTTTTGGTAAGTACATGGCCTGTACCAACGACGAATGTAAAAATACCCGTAAGATTCTGCGTAACGGTGAAGTCGCGCCGCCGAAAGAAGATCCGGTACCGTTGCCGGAACTGCCGTGCGAGAAATCGGACGCGTATTTCGTGCTGCGTGACGGCGCCGCAGGGATCTTCCTCGCGGCGAATACCTTCCCGAAATCGCGTGAAACGCGTGCGCCGTTAGTGGAAGAGTTGTACCGCTTCCGCGACCGTCTGCCGGAAAAACTGCGTTATCTGGCCGATGCGCCGCAGCAGGACCCGGAAGGCAATAAGACGCTGGTGCGTTTTAGCCGTAAGACGAAACAGCAGTATGTTGCCGCTGAAAAAGACGGGAAAGCGACGGGATGGTCCGCATTCTTCGTTGATGGCAAGTGGGTAGAAGGTAAGAAATAACAGTCACCTGGCTGAATTTCACTTAAGAGGGTCGCGCAAGCGGCCCTTTTTTATTCCGGGCTTATTATTTTTTCTTCGCATCTATACAGCTCTGATATAAATGATATAGTGGTTATAGTTAACGGCTTTTTTATTATTAAATCGTATTAGCAGCGCGTGACGTGCTGCTTATCAAACGATGACATGACGGCGCTAATCTGGATGGTTTAACATGAAATTACAGCAGCTTCGCTACATTGTTGAGGTGGTTAATCACAACCTTAATGTCTCTTCCACCGCCGAAGGGCTTTACACCTCCCAGCCGGGCATCAGTAAGCAAGTTCGTATGCTGGAAGATGAGCTTGGCATCCAGATTTTCGCGCGCAGCGGTAAACACCTGACGCAAGTGACGCCAGCGGGGCAGGAAATTATTCGCATTGCGCGCGAAGTGTTGTCCAAAGTCGATGCCATCAAGTCCGTGGCGGGCGAACACACCTGGCCGGATAAAGGTTCTCTGTATATTGCCACCACGCACACTCAGGCGCGCTATGCGCTGCCAAATGTGATCAAGGGCTTTATTGAGCGCTATCCTCGCGTTTCATTGCATATGCATCAGGGGTCGCCCACGCAAATCGCGGAAGCGGTTTCGAAAGGGAATGCCGACTTCGCTATCGCCACTGAAGCGCTGCACCTGTATGACGATCTGGTGATGCTGCCATGCTACCACTGGAATCGCTCTATCGTCGTCACGCCAGAGCACCCGCTGGCCGCTAAATCATCGGTGACGATTGAGGAACTGGCACAGTATCCGCTGGTGACCTACACCTTTGGCTTTACCGGGCGCTCCGAGCTGGATACCGCGTTTAATCGCGCCGGGCTGACGCCGCGTATTGTCTTTACGGCAACCGATGCGGACGTGATAAAAACATACGTCCGGCTTGGCCTGGGGGTTGGGGTGATTGCCAGCATGGCCGTCGATCCAATTTCCGACCCGGACCTGGTGCGTGTCGATGCGCATGATATTTTCAGCCATAGCACCACGAAAATTGGTTTTCGCCGCAGCACGTTTTTACGCAGCTATATGTACGACTTTATTCAACGCTTTGCGCCGCATCTGACGCGCGATGTTGTGGATACCGCCGTGGCCTTGCGTTCTAACGAAGAAATTGAAGCCATGTTTAACGATATTAAATTACCGGAAAAGTAATCACGCGCGTGAGTTTTCAGGTATCTCCAGACACGAGGAGATACCTGAATAACCACTAAATTTATGGATTATGGTTTTCGTTTTTTCTGCGATCATATTACCTGCATGGTATTCATGGAAAAGCGCCAGTAAAGTAGTTTCGAATTACCCGCCTCGCAAATTCCGCCTTTCAAATATTTATTTCCGGTCAAAAGATTGATTTATTCATGGGAAACGATTCGTAAATTCACTGGATTTTTGACTAAAGTTTCTTTAGGATTTGTCTCATCTGATGATTAATTGTACCGATTGTTTGGTGCTGAAATGATAAGTGATGCCGATTGTATGAGGTTAGCAATGCCTTCTGGAAACCAGGAACCCCGCAGGGACCCCGAGCTTAAACGCAAAGCATGGCTGGCGGTATTCCTCGGCTCTGCGCTGTTCTGGGTTGTGATTGCGCTGGTTATCTGGCAAGTGTGGGGGTAAGTCATGGTTTCGCAGGAACATCAGCAACCCTCAACTCCAGCACGTCAGCCTCGTGATAGCGTGAAGGAAGCGCGGAGCGAATGTGTGACGAATATTCCAGAATCCTGGAAACTCACACAACAGCAACAGGCATTTATTGATTCATTCGCTGAAGATGAGCAACAGAAACAATAATTGGCGATTTTTTTAATCATCATTTCCAGTACAGGTCATTAACATCCCGTACTGTATTTCCTTATACACCACAGCAATAAGCGCTGAGTAAATCTCAGCATAAAGTATTAAACAAATGTCGGTGTAGCCTATGCAAACTGTGAATCTTAAATATTGGTCATGGATTGGGGCGTTCTCAGTATCGCTCTTGTTCTGGGCTCAACTTATCTGGATTGTCTCTTTCTGATCGTATGCCGGTAAATGCCCGATGGCGCAACGTCATCGGGCCTGCGCATGCCGATTCCCGTCCGTAAGGTTTCTCCTCTTTTATCAATTCGGGTTGTTATCAAAACGTTACATTCTGTTTGTGTTATCTTTAATACTAACCCTGAGGAGAGTCAGGGTATCCAACCCTGTTATTAAGGAGGAGCTATGTCGTCAACCCTACGAGAAGCCAGTAAGGACACGTTGCAGGCCAAAGACAAAACCTATCATTACTACAGTCTGCCCCTGGCTGCCAAAAAACTGGGCGATATTACCCGCTTGCCCAAGTCGCTAAAAGTTCTGCTTGAAAACCTGCTGCGCTGGCAGGACGGTGACTCTGTTACCGAAGAAGATATTCAGGCGTTAGCCGGGTGGCTGAAAAAAGCCCATGCTGACCGCGAAATTGCCTATCGACCCGCCCGTGTATTAATGCAGGATTTTACCGGCGTCCCGGCGGTGGTGGATCTGGCCGCCATGCGCGAAGCGGTCAAACGCCTCGGCGGGGATACTGCGAAAGTGAATCCGCTATCCCCGGTAGACCTTGTTATTGACCACTCGGTAACGGTCGATCGCTTTGGCGATGATGACGCTTTCGAAGAGAACGTGCGTCTGGAAATGGAACGCAACCACGAGCGCTATGTGTTCCTGAAATGGGGGCAACAGGCTTTTAGTCGCTTCAGCGTGGTGCCGCCAGGAACCGGGATCTGCCACCAGGTGAACCTGGAATACCTTGGTAAGGCCGTCTGGAGCGAATTGCAGGCGGGAGAGTGGGTCGCATACCCGGACACGCTGGTCGGTACCGACTCCCACACTACGATGATCAACGGCCTTGGCGTGCTGGGATGGGGCGTCGGGGGGATTGAAGCGGAAGCCGCGATGCTGGGCCAGCCGGTCTCAATGCTCATTCCCGATGTTGTTGGCTTCAAGTTGACCGGTAAGCTGCGTGAAGGTATCACCGCGACCGACCTGGTGCTGACCGTGACTCAGATGCTGCGTAAACACGGCGTCGTTGGTAAATTCGTTGAATTCTACGGCGACGGTCTGGACTCCTTGCCATTGGCCGATCGCGCGACGATAGCAAACATGTCGCCGGAATATGGCGCGACCTGCGGCTTCTTCCCGATTGACGGCATCACCCTCGAATATATGCGTTTAAGCGGCCGTAGCGAGGAGCAGGTTGAGCTGGTCGAAACCTATGCCAAAGCGCAGGGGATGTGGCGAAACCCTGGCGATGAACCTGTTTTCACCAGTTCGCTGGAACTGGATATGGGGGATGTCGAGGCGAGCCTTGCCGGGCCGAAGCGCCCGCAGGATCGGGTTGCGCTGGCAGATGTGCCGAAAGCCTTCGCCGCGAGCACGGAGCTGGAACTGAACACCGCGCAAAAAGACCGGCAGCCAATCGATTATGTTATGAACGGCCATCAATACCAGCTCCCGGACGGCGCTGTCGTGATTGCAGCTATCACCTCCTGTACCAATACTTCAAACCCCAGCGTGCTGATGGCCGCCGGTTTGCTGGCGAAAAAAGCGGTAACGCTGGGACTGAAACGGCAGCCGTGGGTGAAAGCCTCGCTGGCGCCGGGATCGAAAGTGGTCTCGGATTACCTGGCGCAGGCGAAACTCACGCCTTATCTTGATGAACTTGGCTTTAATCTGGTGGGGTATGGGTGCACCACCTGTATTGGTAACTCCGGCCCACTGCCGGAGCCTATCGAAACGGCAATCAAAAAAGGCGACTTGACGGTGGGCGCGGTACTTTCCGGCAACCGTAACTTTGAAGGCCGAATCCATCCGCTGGTGAAAACCAACTGGCTGGCGTCGCCTCCGCTGGTTGTTGCCTATGCGCTGGCGGGCAATATGAATGTTAACCTGGCGAAAGAGCCGCTGGGCCACGATCGCAAAGGCGACCCGGTTTATCTGAAGGATATCTGGCCTTCCGCGCAGGAGATCGCCCGCGCCGTTGAGCTGGTGTCGTCAGAAATGTTCCACAAAGAGTATGCAGAGGTTTTTGAAGGGACGCCGGAATGGAAAGCGATCAATGTTGATCGCTCAGACACCTATGGCTGGCAGGATGACTCCACCTATATCCGCTTGTCGCCGTTCTTTGACGAAATGCAGGTTCAACCCGATCCGGTGGAGGATATTCATGGCGCCCGTATTCTGGCCATGCTGGGTGATTCCGTCACCACTGACCACATCTCCCCGGCGGGCAGCATAAAGGCGGACAGCCCGGCAGGGCGCTATTTGCAGAATCATGGCGTTGAGCGTCGGGACTTCAACTCCTACGGTTCGCGCCGTGGAAACCATGAAGTGATGATGCGCGGTACGTTCGCGAATATTCGTATCCGCAACGAAATGGTTCCCGGTGTTGAAGGAGGAATGACCCGACATTTGCCGGGGACGGAGGTGATCTCCATCTATGATGCAGCGATGCTGTATCAGCAGGAGAAAACGCCGCTGGCGGTGATTGCGGGTAAAGAGTACGGTTCCGGTTCCAGCCGTGACTGGGCGGCCAAAGGCCCGCGTTTGCTGGGTATTCGCGTCGTGATTGCCGAGTCGTTTGAACGTATTCACCGTTCAAACCTGATTGGTATGGGGATTCTACCGCTGGAATTGCCGCAGGGCGTTACGCGTAAAACGCTCGGGTTAACCGGTGAGGAGACAATTGATATTGCCAGTTTGCAAAACCTGAAGCCTGGCGCCGCCATTCCGGTGACGTTAACCAAAGTGGATGGCAGCACAGAGGTGATTTCGTGCCGGTGCCGTATCGATACCGCAACTGAATTAACCTACTACCAGAATGACGGCATTCTGCATTATGTGATTCGTAATATGCTGCATTAAGACATAAAAAAGGCCTGATGGCGCGGTGCTTATCAGGCCTTTAATCAAAAATTTATTTACCCAATAAATGCCCCATCTTAGCGGCTTTGGTATCCAGATAGTGTTCGTTATTTGGGTTACGGCCAACAATCAGCGGTACGCGTTCAACAATATTGATACCTGCTTCCGTCAGAATTTCGACTTTCTTCGGGTTATTGGTCAGCAGACGGACTTCATCGACGCCCAGCAGTTTAAACATATCGGCACACAGGGTGAAATCACGCTCATCGGCGGCAAAACCCAGTTGGTGGTTGGCTTCCACGGTATCGTAGCCCTGATCCTGCAACGCGTAGGCGCGAATCTTATTGAGCAGGCCAATATTACGTCCTTCCTGACGATGGTAGAGCAGAATACCGCGACCTTCTTCCGCGATATGCGTCAGCGCCGCCTCTAACTGAAAACCACAATCGCAGCGCAGACTAAACAATGCGTCGCCGGTCAGACATTCTGAATGGACGCGAGCCAGGACAGGGGTTTGACCAGAGATATCGCCATAAACCAGCGCGACGTGGTCGTGTCCGGTTGCCAGTTCTTCAAATCCCACCATCAGGAAATCGCCCCATGGGGTTGGCAGTTTGGCTTCTGCCACTCGTTTAAGCTGCATGTATTTCTCCAGATAATGCTGGTGTCATCGCCAATTGGCTTCTGTATGTTTCTATTTTGCCATAAGGCGGCGGACTTCACCTAATCGCTGCCGTGCGATCGCTTTTGGAATGGCACAAATTTGTCAATTTTCCGGCACGCCAGGTTTTCAGTTATGATTGTGGCACTTATCGACGAAAGGAGAGGTCATGCTTTCGATTGCGAAGCGCACAACCGTAGGTGCTGCTCTGTTGCTTGTGATGCCGGTTAGCGTATGGATTTCAGGCTGGAACTGGCAACCCGGACACTCGGTCTGGTGGTTAAAATCCTTATACTGGGTGACAGAAACGGTGACGCAGCCGTGGGGAATTATTACGCATGTGCTTCTGTGCGCCTGGTTTCTTTGGTGCCTGAGATTTCGCCTGAAAGCCGCAATGATGCTTTTTGCTATTCTGGCCGGTGCGATCCTGCTGGGGCAGGGGGTAAAATCGCTGGTGAAGGAGCGGGTGCAGGAACCCCGACCCTTTGTTATTTGGCTGGAAAAAACGCACCATATTCCCGTTGATGAGTTCTACACTTTAAAACGTAAAGAACGCGGGCACTTAGTCAAAGAACAGCTGTCCGGGCAGCAGGATATTCCGGCTTTTCTGCGTCAACACTGGCAAAAAGAGACCGGATTCGCGTTTCCTTCCGGGCATACCCTGTTTGCCGCAAGCTGGGCGTTGTTGGCGGTAGGACTATTATGGCCGCGCAGGCGTACCCTTACGATTGCGATTTTGTTAGTCTGGGCGACAAGTGTTATGGGCAGTCGCCTGTTGTTGGGTATGCATTGGCCGCGTGATTTAGTTGTCGCGACGTTGATATCCTGGCTTCTGGTGACGCTGGCGACCTGGCTTGCTCAGCGCATTTGCGGGCCGCTTACGCCACCCGTTGAAGAGGCTCGCGAGATAGCGCAGCGGGAGTAAGAACGTTGACGGTGGTTGATTTTCCGTAATTTGCCCTTAAATCATGAGTGGACAGAACGCTTTTCCGTTTCGCGCGCGTCGCGAAAATGGTAATTTAAAGGGCTGAATGCGGTAAGTTGAACACGATTTATTCGCTCAAACCACATAACGGGAAGTAATGTGAAATATTTACTCATTTTCTTACTGGTGTTGGCGATTTTTGTTATTTCGGTGACATTGGGTGCGCAGAACGATCAACAGGTAACGTTTAATTACCTGCTGGCTCAAGGGGAGTACCGTATTTCTACGTTGCTTGCCGTTTTATTTGCCGCAGGCTTTGCTATTGGTTGGCTAATTTGCGGCCTGTTCTGGCTGCGTGTTCGCGTCTCCCTGGTGCGTGCCGAACGTAAAATCAAACGACTGGAAAACCAGCTTTCGCCTGCGACCGACGTTGCGGTATCTGCCGATTCGTCGGTTGTGAAGGAATAATCATTTATGCTGGAGTTGTTGTTTCTGCTTTTACCTGTAGCGGCAGCCTATGGCTGGTATATGGGTCGCAGAAGTGCGCAACAAACAAAACAGGACGAAGCTAACCGTCTTTCTCGCGACTATGTGGCGGGGGTTAACTTCCTCCTGAGTAACCAACAGGATAAGGCGGTGGATCTGTTCCTCGACATGCTGAAAGAGGATACTGGCACCGTTGAGGCTCATCTCACTCTTGGAAACCTGTTTCGCTCTCGCGGTGAAGTAGACCGCGCCATCCGCATCCACCAGACCTTAATGGAAAGCGCGTCGCTGACTTATGAGCAGCGTCTGCTGGCTGTGCAGCAACTGGGGCGTGATTACATGGCGGCCGGGTTGTATGACCGGGCGGAAGATATGTTCAACCAGCTCACGGATGAAACGGATTTCCGCGTAGGAGCGTTGCAACAGCTGTTGCAAATTTATCAGGCGACCAGCGACTGGCAGAAAGCGATTGATGTGGCAGAGCGGCTGGTGAAGCTCGGCAAAGACAAACAGCGTATTGAGATCGCACATTTCTATTGTGAGCTGGCGCTGCAACAGATGGGCTGCGATGATATGGATCGCGCCATGACGTTGCTGAAAAAAGGCGCCGCCGCAGACAAAAACAGCGCCCGTGTTTCTATCATGATGGGCCGTGTGTTTATGGCAAAGGGGGAATACGCTAAAGCGGTGGAGAGCTTACAGCGGGTTATCTCCCAGGATAAAGAGCTGGTCAGTGAAACGCTGGAGATGTTGCAGACGTGCTATCAGCAGCTTGGTAAAAATGATGAATGGGCGGAGTTCTTACGTCGGGCCGTGGAAGAAAACACCGGCGCCGCCGCTGAGTTGATGCTTGCCGATATTCTGGAAGCGCGGGAAGGGCACGACACTGCGCAGGTCTATATTACTCGCCAGTTACAGCGCCATCCGACCATGCGGGTGTTTCATAAGCTGATGGATTATCACCTCAATGAGGCAGAAGAAGGGCGCGCGAAAGAGAGCCTGATGGTGCTGCGTGATATGGTCGGTGAGCAGGTGCGCAGCAAACCGCGTTATCGCTGCCAGAAGTGTGGGTTTACCGCCTATACCATGTACTGGCATTGTCCTTCCTGCCGGGCGTGGTCGACGATTAAACCTATTCGCGGCCTTGACGGGCAGTAGTTTAAAAAAAACCTGTATTTTAGTTACAACATCCTGTTGGTTTTTACCTGTTCCTCACATTGGCATCCGGGCAATATCGCCTCGCAGAGGCACAATCGCGCCTGTTCATTTTGCCCTTGCGCAGGTAGAATGCACGCCGTTTACCCATTTCGCGCCGCACCCGGCGCCCATCATCAAGAAGGTCTGGTCATGACGTTTACTGCTTCATCTTCTTCCCGCGCTGTTACCGATTCTCCTGTCGTTGTTGCTCTGGATTACAATAATCGTGATAACGCGCTGGCTTTCGTCGACAGAATCGACCCGCGTGATTGCCGCCTGAAAGTCGGCAAAGAGATGTTCACGCTGTTCGGCCCGCAGTTAGTTCGTGATTTGCAGCAGCGCGGCTTCGATATCTTTCTTGACCTGAAATTTCATGATATTCCAAATACCACGGCACATGCCGTTGCGGCGGCGGCAGATCTGGGCGTATGGATGGTTAACGTCCATGCGTCGGGTGGAGCGCGAATGATGACCGCAGCGCGCGAAGCCTTACTGCCGCTGGGTAAGGATGCGCCATTGCTGATTGCGGTGACGGTACTGACCAGCATGGAAGCCAGCGATCTGGCGGATCTTGGCGTGACGTTGTCACCGGCTGAGCATGCGGAACGTCTGGCGCGCCTGACGCAAAATTGCGGGCTGGATGGCGTGGTCTGCTCGGCGCAGGAAGCGGTGCGCTTTAAGCAGGAATTTGGCGCAGAGTTTAAACTGGTAACGCCGGGTATCCGTCCTCAGGGGTCTGACGCTGGCGATCAGCGTCGTATCATGACGCCGGAACAGGCGCTGGCGGCGGGCGTGGACTATATGGTTATAGGACGACCGGTTACGCAGTCTGCTGACCCTGCGCAAACCCTGAAGGCCATTAATGCATCACTGAAACGGGGAGCCTGATGAACAATTCTGACAGCCGTCTGGTCTATTCCACGGAAACGGGCCGGATTGACGAACCGAAAGCGGCGGTTGAACGCCCAAAGGGTGATGGTATCGTCCGTATTCAGCGCCAGACCAGTGGGCGGAAAGGTAAGGGGGTGTGCCTCGTTACCGGCATTGATATGGATGATGCTGAACTGACCAAACTGGCCGCAGAGCTGAAGAAAAAATGCGGCTGCGGTGGGGCGGTTAAAGAGGGAATAATTGAAATTCAGGGTGATAAGCGCGATCTGATTAAATCATTACTGGAAGCCAAAGGAATGAAAGTTAAACTGGCTGGCGGCTAATGAAAAAAGCCACGATAGTTATTTATCGTGGCTTTAAATTTCACTGTGTATATTTAGAGTAAAGACCTGTAAAGAATTACCGTATTATTATTTCGAGCCGGTCGACCGTAGATTATTTACCTACCTGATGGCCGATAACACCACCTACCGCAGCCCCGCCAAGCGTACCCAGCGTGCTACCATCAGTTAAAATGGCACCGCCCAACGCCCCAGCCCCTGCACCGATCGCAGTGTTACGGTCACGTTTAGACCAATTAGAGCAAGCGCTCAGAGACATCGCCAGGGTAATTGCCAGAACAGCGGCGGTCATTTTTTTGCTCGTCATAAACATAATACTTTCTCCTGAATAATTGATTCACGGAAGTAAGTTCTCTTTAATTATAGCTAAAATGATGTTCATTAAAGCCATTAAAGAGACTGTCCGCAAAACCTTGTTGCGCAGGGGTAACAGCTTAAAATCACGCAGGTGATAGTCACTTCCTGTTATATCGCTAATATAAATTTTACGACTTTACCCTGTTAATAACAGGTAAATAGTCTTAATTAGATTGTCGGAAAAATCTCAGAGGGGAGAGATGATTTGCCATCCGGCAAATCATCTGCAATGCGCTCAGGCGCGGGGTTCGATGATGTTCACCGTCAGCCCGGTGCGTTCCAGTTGCATTTGATGGTCCGCACTTATTCTGGAATCGGTGATAACGCGGCTAAAACGTGTTAACGGCCCCAGCGTATAAGGATGTACTGCGCCGAATTTAGAGCTGTCCGTCAGAACAATGGCTTCAGAGCCTTTTTCCAGTACGGCATTAACCACATCCGATCGCATCATGTCCCGTCCGGTAAAACCGGTATCTGGCTGCCAGCCATCGATACCGATGAAGGCCTTACTGAAGTGAACCTGCTGGATAAACTGGCGGGTCAATGGCCCGACCATACTTTCACTTTTTTTCTGGTAGATTCCGCCAAGGAGGATCACTTCGCACGGCGTCTCTTTGAGCAAGTGAGCGATATAGCTACTCACCGTAATAATGGTGACATCCTTTTGTTCCGCTAACGTTCTGGCCAGCAGGGCATTGCTGCTGCCGTTTTCAATAAATACGGATTCGCCGGGGCTGACCAGTGATGCGGCAAATTCAGCCAGTTCGCGTTTGAGCGTGTAATTGGTCATCATGCGCGTTTCGACGTCATCGCTGTCCAGCGAGACGGCAAAACCATGCGCACGGCGCAGATAGCTCTGTTTTTCCAGGGTGTTAAGATCCTGTCGGATCGTGACTTCAGAGACGCCGGTGATTTTCGCCAGCTCAGCCACGCTCATCTGGCCTTTATCAATGACCATTTGCAAAATTGATTGTTGTCGGGAATTCATAATTTTAATTTTTATAACGGTATCAGTACCGGGGAGTATAAGGGATGCTGCGTTTCCTGAGTCAGGTGCCACGAAAAGCTCGCGTCACTTAGATCTCCCACGGAGCCCGGGGTTTCGTCGAGGAGGCGTCGGTATCTTCTTTCACCTGACTTAACAACTCCGCTTTAAGAATTTCAAGGTTGTGGATGGCAGAGTGGTAATCGCCAGCAACAAGGATATCCAGCACGGTATCAATGCGTTCGGCAACACGTTGGGCGTCGATATCAGACATGGTTATCATCCTTACGTCAAAAATGTATGAATTTCATGATGCAAAAAATAATGCCAAAAGAGAAGGGGAAAAACAGGATTCGCCAAAACCATTGGGTAATATTATATATTCTGTTATTACATGCAGATAAGTTTGTTACCAGAGGCCTCTTACCCTGTCCCGAACGCCTGTTTTTTGCCCATCTCAGCGCATCTTTTTATTCAGATAACGTTTGTACCAGCGTTCAAAAGCGGCGGCGGGCATGGGTTTGGCAAACAGGAAACCCTGGCGCTCGTTGACGCCATTCTTGGTTAAAAACGCATCTTCTTTTGCGCTTTCGACGCCTTCCGCAATCACCTGTAGATTTAACGCCTGCGCTACGGCGACGATCGCGCGTACTAACGATTGCGAAACCGACCGCTTATGAATGTCTCTGACAAACGTCTGATCCAGCTTGACCGCATCAATGGGGAAGCGGGCAAGCTGAGAAAGCGACGAGTAGCCGGTGCCAAAATCGTCCAGATGTATCTGCGCGCCAAGCTGGCTGAATTGCTGGATGACGGTCAGCGCCAGCTCTTCGTTTTCAATCAAACAGCTTTCTGTCAGTTCGACATCAATCGGGCAATATTCGAAGTTCAGTTCATGAAGCACCTGCTTCAGGTCGGTAAAAATAGTTTGATCCGCGAGCTGGCGGGCGGATACATTCACCGCGACGCGCAGGTTGATGCCTTTGCTGCGCCATTTGGCGACCTGCCGTACAACATCCATCATCACCCATCGCCCCAGCGGGACAATCAGCCCAGACTCTTCGGCGTAGGAGATAAACTCCAGCGGGGGAATTAACCCGCGTTCCGGTGATTGCCAGCGCACCAGCGCTTCGAGGCTGCGGACTTCGCCGCGCCAGGTCATCTTCGGCTGGTAGTGGATCAGGAGCTGATCGTTTTCCAGCGCTTTGCGCAGATTGGTATCCAGCCAAAGATACTCAAAGACGCGCTGGTTCATCTCGGGAGAGAACACGCAAAACTGTCCACGTCCGCCTTCTTTCGCGGTGTACATTGCGGTATCCGCATTACGAATCACGCTTTCACTGTCATGCCCGTGCTGTGGCGCAAGGGCGATACCGATAGAACAGCCGGTATACACCTCGATAAGGCCAATGCGAAAGGGTTGACGTAAGCGTGTGAGAATTCGCGATGCCATGGCCTCCAGCGACCCTTGCGAAGTCTGCGTGGCGAGAACGATGAATTCATCGCCGCCGAGGCGGGCCAGCAGTTGATTCTCCTCAAGGCAACTCAGGATCGCCAGCGAGACGGCCTGTAGCAACTGGTCTCCAAACATATGCCCGTAGGCGTCGTTCACCCTTTTGAAGTTGTCCAGGTCCAGATAGACGATACCGACCTGATTGTCGCCCGCGTTTTCAATGGCATCGTTAATCAGCTCATGAATGGCATTCCGGTTAGGCAGCCCGGTGATTGTGTCCGTATTCGCCAGTACGCGTAAACGCTCCTGCGTACGCCGCTCCTCGGTAATGTCGGTGCCTGAACAGATTAAAAAGATTTCGTTCTTACCGCTGCCGCTATGGACAAATTTATTCCGAAACAGAAACAGGCGCTGGCCTTTGCGGGTCTTTACCCAGCGTTCGATCTCATAAGAGTTGCCGTTGCGGAAAAAACCGCTGATGTTGCGCCTGGAGGCCGCGGCTTCGCGCCGGCTCATAAATAATTTGAAGACGCTTTGCCCAATGACGTCATGCTCTTTTAACCCGGTGTATTCTTCGCAAAGACGGTTAAAACGCTGGATATTCCCGCGGCTGTCAAGGATTACGATCGCTGAGTTGGCCTCTGATACCACCTGCTCGGCAAAGGAGAGTCCCAGAACGGCCTCCTGCGTATCTGAGGGCGCATCATGCCAGACCGATACATTTCCTGCCCATTCGCGCTTGTTGATTTTTCGCCCGACAAGTTGCACGGGAACGGCATTATGTTCACCGGGAAGGGTGAGTAACAGGCTTGACGTGATGACGGTCATCTCCCGGATGCGGTCAGCCTGCTCGGAAGATAACGCAACGGTCTGGTCAGCGTCGGCAGCCTCAGTCGCGGATAAACGCAGGGTGTCGCAGTCATCCGATAAACGCCAGTAAGGGCTATGGGTTCCCAAATCGCTAAACAATGAAACAGGCTCCAGAACGTCTTTCATGATGCTTACCATCCCGTTTAAAGCGCATACAGCCTCAGGAGAAAGGTTAGCCATGATTCGTACGAGGTAATTATGGCTGAACATATTGTTTTACTTATGTATTTATATGTAATCCAGATTCAGAAAAAAGCATAGCGAGCGGATAAAAATAATTCTGAACGGATGAGTGAAGTGTAGCGTGCGGTGGGTGGGGCGGGCAGAAAAAAAACGGCCTTTCCGGTTAAAGAAAGGCCGCTACATCAAAAACGTCAGGCGACAGGCCGGGCGATAATGCTACGGGTTTCCATGCGAACTTCCGCGATCGTTACATCGATCACATCAGTCACTTTGTATACCGTTTCACCTTTGATCTGCACGGTGCCGCTTTCCTGGCTGCAAACCAGCTCGTCACGTACGGCATGCAGGAACGGCGCCGGGATAAAGGCCATTGCGCCATTATCGACCAGGCGAACGCGCATCCCGCCGCGGCTGATATCAACGATTTCCGCCGCAAAGCGTGTTTCTGTACCGGCTTTATCATTCAGGAAGCGCGCATATAACCAGTCTCCGACGTCACGTTCCGCCATACGGTTCAGGCGGCGGCGTTCAGCCATCTGCTGCGTTGTCTCTTCCTGCGGACGCGCGATGGTTTCGCCTTTGATGACGGCCTTCAGCAGGCGGTGGTTAATCATGTCGCCGTATTTACGAATCGGAGAGGTCCAGGTTGCATACGCTTCCAGACCCAGTCCGAAGTGAGGGCCCGGTTCGGTGCTGATCTCTGCGAATGACTGGAAGCGACGAATACGGCTGTCCAGGAAACCGGACGGTTGGGCATCCAGCTCGCGGCGCAGTTTGCAGAAGCCTTCCAGGGTTAATACGTCTCCTGCGTCAACGTGCAGGCCATGCGTTTTCAACAACGCTGCCAGCGCGTCGGCGTTGGCCGGGTCAAAGCCCATGTGAACGTTGTAAATACCAAAGCCCAGTTTGTCGCGCAGCACGCGGGCGGCGCAAATGTTCGCCGCGATCATGGACTCTTCCACAATGCGGTTCGCAATGCGGCGAGGTTCCGCGACGATATCCAGCACTTCGCCTTTCTCTCCAAGAATAAAGCGATAGTCCGGGCGATCTTTGAACACCAGCGCATGGTTGTGACGCCATTCGCCACGGCTCAGGCAAATGCGCTGGAGCAGGCGGATCTGTTGGGCGATAGCGTCACTCTCAGGCTGCCAACTGCCGGTATTTTCCAGCCAGTCGGAGACATTGTCGTAGGCCAGTTTGGCTTTCGACTTGATCGTGGCCGCAAAGAAGGTGATGTCATCTTCAATAGTGCCGTCGGCGGCAATGGTCATGCGGCAGGCCAGTGCCGGACGAACTTCCTGCGCGCGCAGGGAACAGAGGTCGTCAGACAGCTCGCGCGGCAACATCGGGATGTTGAAGCCCGGCAGATAGTTGGTAAACGCCCGGATTTTTGCGATGTTATCCAGCTTGCTGCCTTCCGCAATCCACGCGGTCGGATCAGCAATCGCAACCGTCAGTTGCAGCTTACCTTCGCCCAACTCTTGCGCATAAAGGGCGTCATCCATGTCTTCGGTGCTGGCGCTGTCGATAGTGACAAAATCCAGCTCGGTCAGATCCTGGCGTACCAGACCTTCATCAAGCATTTCTGTCGCCGCGCCGTTCGGCGCTTCTTTTTCGAGATTATGGCGAGCCAGCGTGACCCACCACGGTACGAAGTGGTCGTCGGCGAAGGTGATAAACTGGGTTAACTCGGCGTAGAAAGAGCGGTCGCCTTTCAGCGGATGACGGCGCATTTCAGCAACGGCCCAGTCACCCTCTTTAAATTCGTGTTCCACGCCACGGGCGGCACGGCATGGGATAGCGTCTTTCAGCAACGGATGATCCGGTACGATGGACAGACGATCGTTTTTACCCTGGATTTTGCCCACGAAGCGGGTCAGGAACGGCTCGATCAGTTCTTCTGGCTCGGCGGACTCGCGTTCTTTTTCCGTATGGATCACCGCGACAATACGGTCGCCATGCATGACTTTTTTCATCTGCGGCGGCGGGATGAAATAACTTTTTTGTGCATCGACTTCCAGGAAGCCAAAGCCTTTTTCCGTGGCTTTTACCACCCCTTCAGCACGCGGCGTCTGGGAATGTAGTTGCTGTTTAAGCTGCGCTAGCAGCGGGTTGTCCTGAAACATAATTGTCTATTTTCGTGGCCAAAAGAGCGGCTGACAGTTTTACGCGATTCTGCCTGGCGCAGCAAGCGCTCTTTCAGTAAAGGCGCGGTTAATGTGTTTCGCCCAACGCGATTTTTAAACGGTTCAACCAACCGCACAATCCACACCAGCCCAGCAAGTTGACGGCCTGTTCCAGTGACGCCCCTTGTTCGAGTAACGGCGTGAATTGCGCAGCGCTAAAACGATCGGGCGCCCTGGTCAGCCATTGTATCGCTTGCGTGACAGGACGCTCAACCGGATGTTGGCTTTCCCAGTGCTGTATCTCCCGTTCACCCCGGCGGAACACCGAAATTGTCTCTGCCCATTCGCCCGCGTGGCGCGACTGTTCATTAAAACAGGCGACGCTGCCATTGATGCGTGACGTGAGCAGCGTGGCGAGCAGGAGCGACGCCGGTGGCGCATCCGTACGCAGGGCGCTGGTGAGCAGTGTGCCAAGTAAAGAAAGCAGGGCGGGTTCGTGAACCAGGACTGGCGCGAGCGTCAGCAGTTCTGCAACCGGCTGATGGTGAGACAGGCACTCCAGCTGTTCGGCGCTGGCGTAACGTATTTCCACGGCTTCCTGAGCCGGGTGCCATTGCGCGTCCCTTTCCTGGAAAAGCTGCGCATCGGCGAATTGCTGTATATCCAGGCCCGGCACCCAGCGGACGGGGTGTCCATGATAAGCCTGGAATATCGCCACGACGCGCGCCTGAAAACCCACAAAACCAATAATCTGGTTTATCAGAATGATGTCGCAGGTCGTCAGACCCACATCGTCAAGATGCTGGCGGTCGCGGGCATTAATGACCGCAGGGGAACTGGCCAGTTGACGCGCGTATTGCGTGATTTGCGCCAGTCGGTGGTTACTCTCCCGGGAGGAGTCCGGGCCGGGAAGCGGGGTCAGTCTCGCGGCGTAATGGTTACAGAGCCGCTGTACGCCATAGACCTGGGCAACGGTCAATGCGGTACTCATCCGTTCATAGGCGCTGAACGTGTGGAGACGATTCTGTGTGACGCGCTCGGGAAAGAGGCGTTGAGCAAGTTGACGGGCAGGGTGCAACCAGGACTGAAAGGGTAAAAGCACGTCTTCGGCGATCGCTAAATCCAGCAGAAAACTGTCTTCGACGTTCGCGGCTTCCGGCACCAGCGGGAGAACCTCTTGCGGATAAGTGCTGGACTGGGTTTCATGATACCAGTGGCTTTTGCCTTCAATTCGGCGTTGTTCCATGGGCGTTCCTTGGTCTAAAAGTGGCGACCCGGACACGTCGTCGTCGAATCACGCCGGATCGTTTTCGCTGCATTATCCTGGCGTAAGCAAGAGAGGGGATAAAAGATTGTTAGGTGATAATAAATATCAGAATGATATATACCGCGATGCGACAGCGCGCGAAGAATGGAAGGGGGTGAAAGGCGTCATCAGAGAAGGGAATAATGGGCGACGCTGCGCCGCCCATTGCGGGAAGTGAAACGATTATTTCAGTTCCAGTTCGTTCATGGCTGCGATGCTGAAACCGCCGTCGACGTGAACGACTTCACCGGAGATACCGGCAGACAGATCGGAGCACAGGAAGGCGGCAGAGTTGCCCACATCTTCAATGGTAACGGTGCGGCGAATCGGCGTAACCGCTTCGCAATGCGACAGCATTTTACGGAAATCTTTGATGCCGGACGCGGCCAGAGTACGGATCGGACCTGCGGAGATTGCGTTAACACGAACGCCTTCCGGGCCCATCGCGTTAGCCATGTAACGCACGTTTGCTTCCAGAGACGCTTTTGCCAGACCCATGACGTTGTAGTTCGGGATTGCGCGCTCAGCACCCAGATAAGACAGGGTCAGCAGGGCGGAACCCGGATTCAGCATGGTACGGCAAGCTTTTGCCATCGCCACAAAGCTGTAAGAGCTGATGTCGTGCGCGATTTTAAAGCCTTCACGGGTAACGGCATCCACATAGTCGCCATCCAGCTGATCGCCAGGCGCGAAGCCGATAGAGTGAACGAAACCGTCGAATTTCGGCCAGACTTTACCCAGCTCGGCAAACATAGCGTCGATGCTGGCATCTTCAGCCACATCACACTGCAACACGATGCTGGAATCCAGTTGAGCGGCAAACTCTTCCACGCGGCCTTTCAGTTTGTCGTTCTGGTAGGTGAACGCCAGTTCAGCTCCTTCGCGGCGCATCGCCTGAGCGATACCGTAGGCGATGGACAATTTGCTGGCAACACCCGTTACCAGAATGCGCTTACCGGAAAGAAAACCCATAGCTTTAATCCTTATAGTCATTACTTATTTTTTGCTTTTAATATCAATAAATTAAAAGCAACATTTCAAAGTTATTCGAAATTAGCTCGAAATTATATCCCACTCACAGCCCTTTGTGTCACGATATTTTTCCGTCATTTCCCGTGACTTAGCTCCGGGGCGGCGCAGGACGAGCCTGTTTACTTTCGATATTTTCCTGCATCCGTCCAGTATATCACCCGCTATCAGGTTCGCCTCATCCAACCAGCACGAGCGGGTGACGCGCTGCGAATATAAGGGATAAATACATTTGGACGAATCATAATGGTTGCATGACTAATTCTACTTATGTATTATTCGCAGCCGGTTCGTTATGACGCGTAAGTGCGTGATAACTCACAAGAACTGTCAAACCGCCATTAGCTCATCTGGAAGAGCGAACGACATTTATTGTGGGTGTTGTAGGGAACGGGGTTCGAGGCCTCGATGGCGGCCCAGGCCGACTTAGCTCAGTAGGTAGAGCAACTGACTTGTAATCAGTAGGTCACCAGTTCGATTCCGGTAGTCGGCACCATTTCAAACGTTTCCAGTGTTTTCTGACTTCATAAAAGCCCGCGTATCGCCGTTTCTTCTCTCCCGTCAAAACCGGGCTTCAACGGGAAAGAAGAGTCTGAACTTACGGTTTACCTGCCAGTCGAGACCTTTTCAAATCGATAAAACAGGTTCGGCTCACTCATAATATAAATGTTGCCGGCCTTATCCATCGACACGCCTTCAGGCTGCGGGATATCTTCCTCAAGACCATTTTCGCCCTGCGTTAATGACATCCGGCGCAGCACATTGCCGTTCAGGTCTATCTCTGTCAGGCTGCGTGACTCATCAGATAAGATCAGCAGATGTTCACCGTGGATGTGAAGGGCGGAGATATCGTCTACGTCCAGATTTTTAATCAGATCATCCAGCGGGACGATCTCAGAAAAATGAGTAAGGCCACTGTCGCTTTGAGTCCGGTACAGCATGACCGGTTTACGTTCTTTGGCGAAATAGAGTTCATTTCGTCCGGCCATCCAGGCAATGCCTTCGATTCCCCGGTTGCGCGCGTTCTCAAACAGATCTGTTTCTATTTTTCTCACTGACCTGACGTCCAGATTCTGGCTGAGCTGGTAAACATACATCGCGGAGTCTGCTTCATCGACCAGTAAGTATGTCCCGTTACCCACGTATTCAATTGATTCAGCATCTTTAATCCGATCTGCGATGCTTTTTCTGGCGAGTATTTCTCCATTTTTAGACAGTTTGAGGATGGTGGCGGGTCTGTTGAGGGTGGCGACAAAAACATCTTCTTCGGGCACGTAGCTCAGGGAGGATAAATTGTCGATCCCGGACAACGGTTTTTTGAAGTCCAGAGTGTAGCCGAATGCCGGTTCAGTCTGGTTGTCAGCGCGAGTGAATGCGAAAGTAGACGCCAGTAGCACAGCCAGCGCCAGACACAGGATCAACCGGGAATATTTTCTCATGGGCACTCCTGTATCCGGGGCGCGCGGTAGATGGCCAAATGGCCGTTAATTGATTCAGACAACAACATCATAACGCTCCTTCAGGCTAGCGATCTTTTCGCCAGGCGTCGGCGGTGAGGGCTTCGCCGAAGTGTCCTGCGATCAAACGGCGGGTGAGTTCATGTAACGGAGAGGCGAGAACATCAGCGGTGCTGCCGCGTTCGACCACTTCGCCCTGGTGCATGACCAGCACCTGATCGCTGATGTGTTTCATCATCCCCAGATGCTGAGTGACGTAGATATACGAAATCCCCTGTTTTTCCTGGAGTTCCAGCATCAGGTTGATGAGCTGCGAGCGCATCGACATATCGAGCGAAGCCAGCGCTTCGTCGGCGATGATCACCTTCGGGCGTAAAATCAGGGCGCGGGCTAATCCCAGACGCTGTTTCTGCCCTGGCGCCAGCATGTGCGGATAATAGCTGACGTGGTCAGGGAGAAGGCCGACCATCCGCATGGTTTCAATAATCTGCTTACGTCGCTGCTCCGGTTCCAGATCGGTGTTCAACCGCAGCGGGAAATCCAGAATCTGCGAGATGCGCTGTCGCGGATTGAGTGACGTTGACGGGTCCTGAAAAATCATGCGGATGCGCTGGCTGCGAAACGAGTAGTCGCCGTATTTCAGCGGATGATCGTCAATCAGCAGTTCGCCGCTGGTCGGCGCGATCATTCCTGCCAGCATTTTCGCCAGCGTGGATTTGCCGGAGCCATTCTCGCCAATAATGGCGAGCGTCTGGCGTTCGCGTAAAGTGAAGCTGAGCGGCTTTACCGCCTCGACGGTCTGACGCCGGAACCATCCTGTACGGTAGCGGAAGGTTTTACTCAGGTTACGCACTTCGAGCAGGGTTTCCACCATGTCACTCTTTCTCCATATTCAGCGGAAAATGACAGGCGTAGAGATGATTCTTCGCCCCGGTCAGACGCGGGGTTTCAATGCATTCTCGTTGAGCATACGGGCAACGCGGCCCCAGACGACAACCTATCGGTAATTGTTCCAGCAGCGGGATTGCCCCTGGCATGGTATTCAGGCGGCTTTTATGCGGCATGGCGCTGCCAAAATCCGGTATCGCGCGGATGAGCGCCTGAGTATAAGGGTGGTGAGGCGTAGCCACCAGATCCTTACTGGGCGCAGTTTCAACCGTCTGCCCGCAATACAGAACGTTGATTTTGTCTGCCCACTGGCTGAGCATTTGCAGGTCATGGCTGATCAGCAAAATAGTGGTATTGCTGTTCTGGTTCAGGCGCGTCAGCAGGCGGAAAATCTGCGCCTGGGTGGTGGGTTCCATCGCGTTGGTCGGTTCGTCGGCAATCAGCAAGCGCGGTTGATTGGCGAGCGCAATGGCGATCATGACTTTCTGACATTCGCCATCCGTCAGCTCATACGGAAAACTGCGCATCGCGTCTTTGTGATCTTTAATGCCGACCCGGTGCAACAGTTCAATGGCACGGCGTTTTCGCCAGCCAATACGCTGCCACCAGCGACCTTTATAGGTCCAGGCGGGAATATTCTGCATCAGTTGACGGCCAATGCGCTCCGAAGGATCAAGGCACGACTGCGGTTCCTGAAAGATCATCGACACGTTATGGCCGACCAGTTTGCGGCGCTCGCGCGCGGAAAGACGCAGCAGGTCGATATCGTCAAAGCGCATACGGTCGGCGGTGACGCGCCAGTTGTCTTTCGCCACACCGCAAATGGCTTTCGCAATCAGGCTTTTCCCGGAGCCGGATTCGCCGACCAGTCCACGAATTTCCCCTTCATTTAACGTCATGCTGACCCGATCTACGGCTTTAACCCAGTCTTCGCCGGTTTTAAATTCAATGGTCAGGTTGCGGATATCCAGTAACGGCATTATTCCACCCCCGCGATAATCGCGCGCCGGATGCCGTCGCCGAGCAGGTTCACCAGCAGAACGCTGATCATAATTGCCGCGCCAGGTAACATCACCGTCCACGGCGCGACATATATCAGTTCCAGCGCGTCGCCGAGCATCGCGCCCCATTCAGGAGAGGGGAGTTGCGCGCCGAGGTCGAGAAAACCGAGCGCGGCGATATCGAGGATCGCCATCGACAACGCGCGGGTGATTTCGGTAATCAGACCGGCGGTAATATTGGGCAGAATGGCAAACCAGAGAATATTGAGCGTGGTGGCGCCATCGAGGCGCGCGGCGATCACATACTCTTTTTCCAGCTCGTCATGCACCATGCTGTAGACCGAGCGCACCATACGCGGCAGCAGTGCGAGCCAGACGGCAAACATTGCGTGACTCAGATGCGGCCCGGCAAAGGCAACAACGATAATCGCCAACAGCAACGACGGAATAGAGAGCAGGGTGTCCAGAATATGGTTGAGTACGGCGGAGCGTAAGCCGTGCGTAGCCCCGGCGACAACGCCCAGAATCAGGCCGCACAGCGTTGCCGCCAGCGTGACGATAAACGCGCCGCCGACGGTGGGCGCCGCGCCGCTCAGCAGGCGACTTAAAACGTCACGCCCCAGATCGTCCGTCCCCAGAAAAAATGAGACTTCGCCATAGCGCGACCAGGACGGCGGCAGCAACTGGTAGCCGAGGAACTGCTGATCGATGCCGTAGGGAGCAAACCAGCTGCCAAAAATACACAGCACCACCAGACCTGCGCAGCCGTAAAGACCGACCATCGCAGAAGCGTCGCCATAAAATTTGCGCCAGGCAGTGCGCAGCGTTCCCGGTGGGCGCTTTTCGCTGTACACACTATCGTAAGGCATACCATTCCTTATGTTTCAGAGGGTTAGCCATAGCACCCAAAATATCAGAGATCACGTTGACGATAATCACCAGCGAACCAACCACCATTACGCCTGCGGAAATAGCGGCGTAGTCCTGCTGGCGGATAGCGTTGATCAACCAGCGTCCCAGCCCCGGCCAGCTAAAGACCATCTCGGTGATCATCGCCAGCGTCAGCATGGTGGAAAACTGCAAGCCGAGACGCGGGATCACCGGCGGCAGCGCGTTGTGCAGCACATGCCGACGCAGAATCGTCAGCCGTGACAGACCGCGCGTCGCCGCTGCCTTCACGTAATTCTGGTCATACACTTCAATAGCGCTGATGCGCATCAGACGAATTACTTCCGTGGTGGGGGCGACGGCCAGCGTCAGCACCGGCAATACCATGTGGCGCACTGCGCTCATCACCATCTCATCGCGCCAGGGCGAGTCGGAAATCCAGGCATCAATAATGGCGAAACCGGTGACCGGCTTCACTTCGTAAAGCAGATCAAAACGACCTGATACCGGCAGCCAGCCGAGCGTGAGCGAGAAGAACAGCGTCAACAGCAGCGCCAGCCAGAAGACCGGAATCGAAAATCCCACTAAGGCGAGGGCGCTGATGAAACGGTCTGGCCATTTATTCCGCGTTACGCCTGCCAGCATCCCCACCGGGATTCCGACCATCAGGGCAAAGCCGAAGGCGAGAATGCACAGCTCCATCGTGGCGGGAAAAACCTCTTTGAGCTGTTCAGAGATCAGCTGGCCGTTAATGCTGGAAACGCCAAAATCCCAGTGGATCAGGCTGTTAAACCAGAAAACCCAGGCGTTCCACAGCGATGCGCCCTGTAATGGCGCATGGGGCGTGAAATAGCTCAGGCTAAAGCCGATAAAGGTCAGAAAGAACAGCGTGACCAACAGCAGCAGAAACCGACGCAGGGTGAAAATAATCATGGTTTTTTCACCTCATCTTCTTTTTCCCGCGAAACACCGGCAAACGAGGCGTTACCAAAGGGACTTAAAACCAGTCCTTTAATATCATAGCGATAAGCCTGTAAACGCAGCGAGGAGGCGAGCGGCAGTATCGGCAGCTCTTTTGCCAGAATATTTTGCGCTTCATCATACGCGTCAATACGCGCCGCAAGCTGCTGGGACGAGAGCGCTTTTCGCAGAATGCCGTCAAACTCAGGATGGCACCAGTGTGCAAAGTTGGTTTGTGAGTTAATGGCGGCGCAGCTCAGCAACGGCCTGAAGAAACTGTCTGGATCGTTACTGTCGGTTGCCCAACCGGACAACGTCAGATCATGGTTCATGTCCATCAACCGCGCCTCCTGGAAACGACCTTCTACCGGAACAATCACCACTTTTACGCCGACCTGCGCCATATCCGCCTGGATCAGCTCGGCGGTTTTCAGCGGGCTGGGGTTCCAGGCCTGGGAACTGGTCGGCACCCACAGCTGTAGCGTTAAGTTTTCCAGCCCCAGCGCTTTCAACTGCTCGCGGGATTTAGCCGGATTGTATTCTGTAATTTTAGCCTCGTTGTCATAGGCCCACGAGGCGCGCGGCAAAATAGAGGCGGCGGTTTCCGCTGTACCGTAGTAGATCGACTGCATCAGCCGCTGGTTGTTGATCGACAACGCCAGCGCATGGCGTACGGCGGGATTATTCAGCGGCGGCTTATCGGTATTAAAGGCCAGGTAGGCGATGTTCATACCGGGGCGCAGCGTCAAACGCAGGCGCGGATCGTCGCGCAGAATCGTGAGCTGACTGGCGGCGGGCCAGGCCAGCACATCGCATTCGCCGGTGAGCAATTTCGATAAACGGCCTGTGCCGCCGGAGCCTAAGTCAACCACCACCTGCGGCATCAGCGGTTTACCACGCCAGAATCCCTCATGACGTTGCAGACGAATATATTGTCCGGCGCGATATTCCGAGAGCTGGAACGGGCCGGTGCCGACCGGCTGGCGGTCAATCAGTTCCGGGTGATCCTGCTTTGTCAGCTGCGCCGCATATTCCGCTGACATGACCGACGCATAGTGCGTCGCCAGATGCCATAAGAAGGAGGCGTCTGGTTGGGTCAGGCGAAATTCGACAATATTGTTGTCCAGCTTACGCACGCTCTGTACGTTATCGGCAAACTGCAAACTGTCGAAATAGGGAAAGCTGCCGCCGTTAACGTTATGCCAGGGATGTTTGCGATCAAAAATGCGCTCGAAGGTAAACACCACGTCATCCGCGTTCAGCTTGCGGGTAGGGGTGAACCAGGCGGTCTTCTGGAAGGAGACGTTGCGACGCAGGTGGAAACGGTAGGTCGCGCCGTTGTCCAGCACTTCCCAGCTTTCTGCCAGTTCCGGCACCAGACGATAAGTATAAGGGTCCACATCCAGCAGTCTGTCATACAGTTGGGCGGCAAGCGTATCAACGATCAGGCCGCTGCTCGCTTTTTGTGGATTGAAGGTGTTGACCTGCCCACTGACGCAATAGACAAAGCCGCTGTCGCGAATATCAGCGTGCGTAGTCGGTTCAGGCGCAGCCGCAGCCTGACCACTCAGGAGTCCAGCCATCACGATCAGAGACGATAAAACCAGGCGCATAATTTTTAAGGTTTTTAGATTCGATCTGCAAAGTGTATCGCACTTCGGCCCGCCAGGTAAAAATGACTGCGGACAACTGGCGTAAATGTACACAATTGCGATGAAGGAATCGTCATACTGATGGAATAAACACCAAAGGAAATGCCCGTTCAGTTAAGTTACGGGCTTTGATACATGATTACTTCAGGCTTACGTTTCGCAATATTTTCTGGCCTGCGACAGATTGTACTTTCCAGGTACCGTTTTCTTTCACCATGCAGTCTATTACTGTGTGTTTCTGTTCAGCGCCGAAAGAGACATAGACCTGTGTACATACGGGATCTAAGTCTGATGAGACGATCTCTATTTGCTGCCAGTCATCGTCAAAATCCTGGGCTTTGATGAACATATCAGAATCGGGTACATCTTCGGAGTCTGGGTCTGCTGTATTTGAGGTCTTTAACGCAGCAATGGTGTTTGCTGTAACGTAGGGCTGGAGTCCCTCATAATCAGCCAGTGGATTTTTCTCCTGTATTAACTGGGATATGTACCAGCGATTAAATGTTAAAGCTGTAGCTTCGGGTCCGCCGGGAGACAACGCCGCAAAAGCAGAAGAGCTGATTAACAAGCCAGCCAGGCTCGCACCCATCATAGCGTGTCTGCGTGCGTATTCTACGGCTGCGTGTTTATCCCAATTCATGGCATTTCCCTTGTATGCAAAATCGTTGGGCATAACATTACGCTGGAAATTCAATCACCTTTGTAATTATTTTTATTATGTTATTAACCAATATCGAAATTAATTATAAAGAAACCTAATTAATTCACTTAACATATTACCCCCACAGAATGGGAACAACTGTCCCGGGCATGAGCGCTAAATCTGATGTTTTTTGAGCAATGCGCGCAACTGGTGGTAGGTCAGACCCAGCAATTCTGCTGCCCGTTTTTGATTAAATTTCGCCTGTTGCAGACTGATTTGCAGAAAGTCTTTCTCCTGCTGTTGCTGAAATTCGCGTAAATCCAGCGGCAATGATGGCACAGAAACGGGCGTTTCCGGCGTCGTCGGTTCGGGAATGTCACGTTTAAACGGGTCGATGATAATTTCATCTAACGGATAATCGCTGCTGCCATGCCGATAAACCGAACGCTCAACCACGTTTTTCAGCTCACGAATATTTCCCGGCCAGCGGTACTGAAGCAGGGTTTCTCTCGCCCGCGCGGTAAAACCCGGGAAGAGGGGCAGATGAATCTCACGGCACATCTGAATGGCAAAGTGTTCGGCCATTAACATGATGTCGCTTTGACGCTGGCGTAAAGGAGGGAGTTGCACGACGTCGAAAGCAAGCCGGTCCAGCAGATCGGCGCGAAATGTCCCTTCGCTCACCATTTGCGGCAAATCGGCATTTGTCGCGCAGACCAGACGCACATTAACCTGCAACGGCTGGCTGCCGCCGACGCGCTCCAGTTCGCCGTATTCGATCACCCGCAGCAGTTTTTCCTGAACCAGCATGGGAGCGGTCGCCAGCTCATCCAAAAAGAGCGTACCGCCATCGGCGCGTTCAAAGCGCCCGGGATGACGTTTTTGCGCGCCGGTAAATGCGCCTGCCTCATGACCAAATAACTCGGAGTCGAGCAGGTTTTCATTGAGCGCGGCGCAGTTAAGGGAGATGAACGGCCCTTGCCAGCGCGTTGAGAGAAAATGCAGTCGGTTGGCGATCAGCTCTTTCCCTGTTCCGCGTTCGCCAATGATAAGCACGGGTTTATCCAGCGGCGCCAGATGGGAAACCTGCTCCAGCACTT
Organism: Citrobacter sp. TBCP-5362; assembly: GCF_005406305.1. Taxonomy (NCBI): domain Bacteria; kingdom Pseudomonadati; phylum Pseudomonadota; class Gammaproteobacteria; order Enterobacterales; family Enterobacteriaceae; genus Citrobacter; species Citrobacter sp. TBCP-5362. The sequence continues at coordinate 2,197,703 of NZ_CP040234.1, forward strand.
CAAGAAAGCTGTTGGCTTCGCCGAGAAGGTTATCTTTGTATTCTGCCATGATGAGATTCACCACTTGTTAGTGTTACTCACCACTTTAGCCTATTTCTCTCGTGAGGTAAAATCGTACATTGTTTTAATAATCAATATATTAAAAAGTTGGCACGCAGATTGTATTAACCCTGTAGCAGGGCATAGCCCGATATCAGAACATACCGTGTGAGGATTGAATTATGGGTATTTTTTCTCGTTTTGCCGACATCGTGAACGCCAACATTAATGCGCTGCTGGAAAAAGCGGAAGATCCGCAAAAGCTGGTGCGCCTGATGATTCAGGAAATGGAAGATACGCTGGTGGAAGTCCGTTCTAATTCCGCGCGCGCGCTGGCAGAAAAGAAACAGTTATCCCGTCGCATTGAGCAGGCCGCCGCGCAACAGGCGGAGTGGCAGGAGAAAGCCGAGCTGGCGCTGCGTAAAGACAAAGAGGATCTGGCGCGCGCCGCGCTGATTGAGAAACAAAAACTGACGGATTTGATCGCCACTCTCGATCAGGAAGCGGCACTGGTTGACGACACGCTGGTGCGGATGAAGAAAGAGATTGGCGAGCTGGAAAATAAACTCAGTGAAACCCGTGCCCGTCAGCAGGCATTGACGTTGCGCCACCAGGCGGCAAGCTCTTCCCGTGATGTCCGCCGTCAACTGGACAGCGGCAAACTGGATGAGGCTATGGCGCGTTTTGAATCGTTTGAACGCCGTATCGATCAGATGGAGGCGGAAGCGGAAAGCCAAAACTTTGGCAAGCAGAGAACCCTGGATCAGCAGTTTGCCGATCTGAAAGCAGATGATGAAATCAGCGAACAACTGGCGCAGTTGAAAGCCAAAATGAAGCAAGATAACCAATAATAATACCTGGCGGCGCCCGAACGCGCCGCCGCTCATCACCTGTAAGGAGCACTCATGAGCGCGTTATTTCTGGCCATACCGTTAACCATTTTCGTGCTGTTCGTGTTACCGATTTGGTTATGGCTGCATTACAGCAACCGTTCCGGTCGGGGCGAACTGTCGCAAAGCGAACAGCAACGTTTAATGCAGCTAACCGACGAAGCACAACGCATGCGCGAGCGTATTCAGGCGCTGGAAGCCATTCTTGACGCCGAACATCCGAACTGGAGGGATCGCTAATGGGAGGAATTAACCTGAACAAGAAATTATGGCGTATGCCGCAGCAAGGGATGGTGCGAGGGGTGTGTGCCGGTATCGCGCAGTACCTTGATGTACCGGTGAAACTGGTGCGTATCCTGGTGGTGTTATCGATCTTCTTTGGTCTGGCATTTTTCACCCTGGTGGCTTACATCATTCTCTCTTTTGTACTGGACCCGATGCCGGACAGCATGGCAACGGGCGAGCAACAGCCTTCCAGCGGTGAACTGTTAGATGCGGTGGATCGTGAACTGGCCGCTGGCGAAAAACGTTTACGCGAAATGGAGCGCTATGTGACCTCTGATACCTTCACGTTACGCAGCCGCTTCCGTCAATTGTAAGAGGACAGAGATGAATACTCGCTGGCAACGCGCCGGGCAAAAGGTGAAGCCGGGCTTTAAACTTGCAGGGAAGCTGGTTCTCCTGACCGCGTTACGCTACGGTCCCGCAGGCGTAGCGGGGTGGGCGGTGAAATCCGTGGCCCGGCGCCCGCTGAAGATGTTGCTGGCGTTGGCGCTTGAGCCTTTACTGAGCCGGGCAGCGGCTAAATTATCCCGGCGTTATACCGGAAATCATCCCTGACTACGATTCTGTGTACGCAGAGTAACACTTCGATTACATATTCCCCGGTAATTTGCGGCAGCTCACAAATACGATTTTTGGGCTGCCAAAATTCTTTTTTATCCCCCCTCTAAACCCGCTCGCCTGATTGACAGCTTATTTTTCACGGAGTAGTCTCTTCTTTCATGGGACCGCTACCACGGAAAACAAAAGTGAGCCAAAAAATCCAGAAATACCTGCTTGAAGTCTATGGGAAAACATTTTCGCAACGCCACTACGACGTACTGGAAAGGCGTATTGAAAAATCACGTTCATTAATTAAAAAACAGCGTAAGTTGCATTGGGATGAAAGTGATGTTGTGCTTATTACCTATGCCGACCAATTTCACTGTGAGATGTCAAAACCGCTTCCCGCATTTAATCAGTTCTTCCGTGAACGGCTAAGCGCGAGTTTTTCTCATGTCCATCTGTTACCTTTTTATCCATGGTCATCTGATGATGGATTTTCGGTCATTGATTATCACCAGGTGGCGCAGGAAACAGGGGAGTGGAAAGATATCGGTGAACTGAATCAAACAAGTCAATTAATGTTTGATTTTGTCTGCAATCATATGTCTGCCAAAAGTGAATGGTTTAAAAACTATTTACAGCAAAAGCCGGGCTATGAGCATTTCTTTATTGAAATGGCCCCTTCGACAGACCTGAGTGCAGTGACGCGTCCGCGCGCATTACCGTTACTGACGCCTTTTACATTGCACGATGGCACCGTCCGTCATTTATGGACGACATTCAGTGATGATCAGATTGACCTGAATTATGCTTGCCCTGACGTGCTGCTGGCGATGGTTGATGTTTTACTGACCTACCTCGAACAAGGGGCGGACTATATTCGTCTGGACGCCGTCGGGTTTATGTGGAAAGCACCGGGTACAACGTGTATTCACCTGGAAAAAACGCACCAGTTAATCAAGCTGTTCCGGGCTATTGCTGATGAGGTGGCTCCGGGGACCGTCATCATTACTGAGACCAACGTTCCGCATCAGGATAACATTTCCTATCTGGGTAATGGCTATGATGAAGCGCACATGGTCTACCAGTTTTCTCTTCCGCCGCTGGTATTGCATGCCGTGCAACGCCAGGATACGCGTGCGTTGTGCGACTGGGCGAAAACGCTGTCGCTGCCATCCTCGAAAACGACCTGGTTTAACTTTCTGGCTTCCCATGACGGAATAGGCCTGAATCCATTACGCGGTATTTTGCCGGAAGAGGAAATACTGCAATTAGTTGAAGCGTTGCAGCAGGAAGGGGCGTTAGTCAACTGGAAAAACAACCCGGACGGGAGTCGAAGCCCTTACGAAATCAATGTTACTTATATGGATGCGCTCAGCAAGCGCGACAGTAGTGATGATGAGAGACTCGCCCGGTTTATTTTAGCGCATGCCATATTATTGAGTTTCCCTGGCGTACCTGCGGTATATATTCAAAGTATTCTGGGTTCTCGTAATGACTATGATGGTGTGGAACAACTGGGGTATAACCGCGCTATTAATCGTAAAAAATATGATCTGGCAACAATTGGATCGGCTTTAAACGATGACGACACGCTAAGACATAACGTCTTTCAGACATTATCAAAGCTTATTATTATACGTCGTCATAATAATGCCTTTCATCCGAAAAGCGCTTTTGAAATAGAGAGTCTCACATCAGAAGTTATGCGAGTGACGCGTACAACAAAAGATGGCGAAGCCATTACTGCATTGTTTAATGTGAGCGATCAAATTCAAACTGTGAATATTTGTTGCTCGGGTGGTTATGACTTAATTAGTGAAAGTTATATCACCGGGGAAACATTAACGCTGCACCCATGGCAGGTTATGTGGATTAAAAAATAATAAGGAACATCTAATGCTTAAATCTAACGTTGTGCTGTTATCAGCACTGGTTTCCTGCGCCCTGATTTCAGGGTGCAAAGATGACAAACAATCTCATGTCTCCATTGAATTTATGCATTCGTCGGTGGAACAGGAGCGTCAGGCCGTTATTACAAAACTGATTACGCGTTTTGAGAAAGAAAATCCTGGAATCACAGTGAAACAGGTTCCTGTTGAGGAAGATGCCTATAACACCAAAGTGATCACGCTGGCGCGCAGCGGCTCGCTGCCGGAGGTTATTGAGACCAGCCATGATTACGCCAAAGTGATGGATAAAGAGCAACTGATCGACCGTGATGCTGTTGCGGATGTTATTCAGAACGTGGGTGAAAGCGCGTTTTATGACGGTGTGCTGCGCATTGTGCGTACTGAAGATAGCGCGGCGTGGACCGGCGTTCCGGTAAGTGCCTGGATTGGCGGTATCTGGTATCGCAAAGATGTTCTGGCGAAAGCCGGGCTGGAAGAGCCAAAAAACTGGCAGCAATTGCTGACCGTCGCGCAAAAACTCAACGATCCCGCCAGTAAGAAATACGGTATTGCGCTACCGACGGCGGAGAGCGTGCTGACTGAACAGTCTTTCTCGCAGTTTGCGTTGTCAAATCAGGCCAACGTCTTTGATGCACAAGGAAAAATAACCCTTGATACGCCAGAGATGGCGCAGGCGCTGGAATATTATCGTGCGCTGGCGGCAAATACGATGCCGGGTTCTAACGACATTATGGAAGTGAAAGACGCTTTCATGAACGGGACTGCACCAATGGCGATTTATTCCACCTATATCCTCCCGGCCGTCATTAAAGAAGGCGAACCGCAGAACGTGGGGTTTGTCGTTCCGACGGAAAAAACCTCTGCTGTCTATGGCATGTTGACTTCGCTGACTATCACCAGCGGACAGAAAGCGGAAGAGACGGAGGCGGCCGAGAAATTTGTCACCTTTATGGAGCAGGCGGACAACATTGCGGACTGGGTGATGATGTCTCCGGGAGCGGCACTGCCGGTCAACAAAGCCGTGGTGAACACGCCCGTGTGGAAGGAAAACGATGTGATCAACGCGCTTGGCGATCTGCCTTATCAGTTGATTGCAAAACTGCCTAATATCCAGGTGTTTGGCGCGGTGGGCGACAAGAACTTTACCCGTATGGGCGACGTGACGGGCTCTGGCGTGGTGAGTTCGCTGGTGCATAACGTGACGGTGGGTAACGCCAGCCTGTCTTCGGCCCTTAAGGAAAGCCAGAAAAAGCTGGATACCCTTGTTGAACAGCGCTAATGCGGAAAGAGGAAAGCAGTTATGACCAGGCTTTTTTCCGGTCGTTCCGATATGCCATTCGCGATGTTGCTGCTGGCGCCCAGTTTATTACTGCTGGGCGGTCTGGTGGCATGGCCGATGATATCGAATATCGAAATCAGTTTTTTGCGTTTGCCGCTTAATCCGCGAATTGCCTCAACGTTCGTGGGGTTTAGCAACTACATTAACATTCTCTCCGATCCTGGGTTCTGGCACGCGCTGTGGATGACGATCTGGTATACCGCGCTGGTTGTGGCCGGTAGTACCGCACTGGGGCTGGGCGTCGCGATGTTCTTTAACCGGGAGTTTCGCCTGCGTAAAACGGCACGTTCGCTGGTGATCCTCTCTTATGTGACGCCGTCCATCTCGCTGGTGTTCGCCTGGAAGTACATGTTCAACAACGGCTACGGCATTGTGAACTACCTCGGCGTGGATCTGCTGCATCTCTACGATCATGCGCCGCTGTGGTTCGACAATCCGGGCAGTAGTTTCGCGCTGGTGGTGTTGTTTGCGATCTGGCGTTACTTCCCGTATGCGTTCATTTCATTCCTGGCGATCTTACAGACTATCGATAAATCGCTGTATGAAGCAGCCGAAATGGATGGCGCGAATGCCTGGCAGCGATTTCGCATCGTAACGCTGCCCGCCATCATGCCGGTGCTGGCGACGGTCGTGACCTTACGCACCATCTGGATGTTCTACATGTTCGCCGATGTTTATCTGTTGACGACGAAGGTCGATATTCTCGGGGTGTATCTCTACAAAACAGCATTTGCATTTAATGACTTAGGTAAAGCAGCCGCCATTTCCGTGGTGCTCTTCATCATTATTTTTGCCGTCATCTTGCTGACCAGAAAACGGGTGAATCTCAATGGCAACAAATAAACGCAAACTTGAGCGTGTCGGCTTTTACTGTGGCCTGATCGTCTTTCTTCTCATCACGCTGTTTCCTTTCTTTGTGATGCTGATGACCTCGTTTAAAAGCGCGAAAGAGGCGATTTCACTGCATCCGACCCTTTTCCCGCAGCACTGGACGCTGGAACACTATATCGACATTTTTAATCCGCTGATTTTCCCGTTTGTCGATTATTTCCGCAACAGCATGGTGGTGTCGGTAGTGTCATCCGTTGTGGCCGTATTTTTGGGCACGCTTGGCGCGTACGCGCTGTCACGTCTGCGCTTTAAAGGTCGCATGACCATTAATGCCAGCTTTTACACCGTGTACATGTTCTCCGGCATTTTGCTGGTGGTGCCGTTGTTCAAAATCATCACTGCGTTAGGCATTTATGACACCGAAATGGCGCTCATTATCACGATGGTCACTCAGACGCTGCCGACCGCGGTGTTCATGCTGAAAAGCTACTTCGACACCATCCCGGATGAGATTGAAGAGGCCGCCATGATGGATGGCTTGAACCGTCTGCAAATTATTTTCCGCATTACCGTTCCGCTGGCGATGTCTGGTCTGGTCTCGGTGTTTGTCTACTGCTTTATGGTGGCCTGGAATGACTATCTGTTTGCGTCGATTTTCCTCTCCAGCGCCAGCAATTTCACCCTTCCGGTAGGGCTGAATACGCTGTTTAGCACGCCGGATTATATCTGGGGACGCATGATGGCGGCGTCGCTGGTAACGGCATTACCTGTCGTCATTATGTATGCGCTTTCCGAACGTTTTATTAAGAGTGGTTTGACCGCTGGTGGCGTGAAGGGCTAAGGCGGCCAGTTTAATTAAGGAGTTGTAAATGAAAAAGTTAGTTGCCACCGAACCGCGCGTTGCGGCGCTTGTGGAGTATGAAGATCGCGCGATTTTAGCCAACGAAGTGAAAATCCGCGTTCTGTTTGGCGCGCCGAAGCATGGTACTGAGGTGGTTGATTTCCGCGCTGCCAGCCCGTTCATTGATGAAGATTTTGATGCGCAATGGCAGATGTTTATGCCACGCCCGGAAGGCGCGCCGCGCGGTATCGAATTCGGTAAGTTCCAGCTCGGTAACATGGTGGTGGGCGACATTATCGAATGCGGCAGTGACGTGACGGACTATGCCGTGGGCGATCGCGTATGTGGTTATGGTCCGCTTTCTGAGACGGTCATCATCAACGCCGTTAATAACTATAAGCTGCGCAAAATGCCGGAAGGGTGTTCCTGGAAAAACGCAGTCTGCTATGACCCGGCACAATTCGCGATGAGCGGCGTGCGTGACGCGAATGTGCGCGTGGGTGACTTTGTCGTGATTGTCGGGCTGGGCGCGATTGGTCAGATTGCGGTGCAACTGGCGAAAAAAGCGGGAGCGTCAGTGGTTATCGGCGTAGACCCGATCGCTCACCGCTGTGATATTGCGCGTCGTCATGGCGCGGATTACTACCTGAACCCGGTCGGCACGGATGTCGGTATGGAAATTAAAAAACTGACCGGGAAACAGGGCGCTGATGTGATCATCGAAACCTGTGGTTATGCTGACGCGTTACAGTCGGCGCTGCGCGGGCTGGCCTACGGCGGCACTATCTCCTACGTGGCTTTCGCTAAACCGTTTGCGGCGGGATTCAATCTCGGGCGTGAAGCGCACTTCAATAACGCCAAAATCGTTTTCGCTCGTGCCTGTAGTGAGCCGAACCCTGATTACCCGCGCTGGAACCGTAAGCGTATTGAAGAAACCTGCTGGGAATTGCTGATGAATGGTTATCTCGATTGCGAAGAGATTATCGACCCCATCGTAACGTTTGCCAACAGCCCGGAAAGCTATATGGAGTTTGTCGACAAGCACCCGGAAAAGAGCATCAAAATGGGCGTGACGTTTTAATTCTAAGGGAATGAATACTATGAAAATTGGAACTCAGAATCAGGCTTTCTTTCCAGAAAATATTCTGGATAAATTTCGCTATATCAAAGAGATGGGGTTTGACGGGTTTGAGATCGACGGCAAATTGCTGGTCAATAACCTTGATGACGTCAAAGCGGCGATTAAAGAAACGGGTCTGCCTGTTACCACAGCCTGCGGTGGTTACGACGGCTGGATTGGCGATTTTATTGAAGAGCGCCGTCTGAACGGCCTGAAACAAATTGAACGCATTCTTGAAGCGCTGGCGGAAGTGGGCGGCAAAGGCATTATCGTGCCGGCCGCGTGGGGAATGTTTACCTTCCGTTTGCCGCCAATGGCCTCGCCGCGCAGCCTGGAAGGCGATCGCAAAGCGGTGAGCGACTCGCTGCGTTTCCTTGACAACGTGGCTGAGCGCACTGGAACGGTGGTGTACCTGGAACCGCTTAACCGCTACCAGGATCACATGATCAATACGCTTGCCGACGCTCGTCGCTATATCGTCGAAAACGATCTCAAACATGTAGAGATTATCGGTGATTTTTATCACATGAACATCGAAGAAGACGATATGGCGAAGGCGCTGCATGACAACCGGGATCTGCTTGGCCATGTGCATATTGCCGACAACCACCGCTATCAGCCGGGAACCGGCACCCTGAATTTCGGCGCGCTGTTTGATCAGTTGCGGCAGGACAATTATCAGGGGTATGTGGTGTATGAAGGGCGGGTACGCGCAGATAATCTGCCGGAAGCCTACCGTCAGTCATTGGCCTGGTTGCGTACCTGCTAAGAGGGTTCCCGTGAAAAGTGCAATGACAAGCGCGCCGTTGCGTGTCGCCATCATTGGCGCCGGGCAGGTGGCGGATAAGGTTCATGCTTCGTACTACTGCACCCGCGAGGATCTGGAACTGGTGGCTGTCTGTGACAGCCGCCTGTCCCAGGCGCAAGCGTTGGCAGATAAATACGGTAATGCACAGGTCTGGGATGACCCAGAGAAGATGCTGCGCGACGCTCAGCCGGATATCGTCAGCGTCTGTTCGCCAAATCGTTTTCATTACGAACACACCATGCTGGCCCTGGAAGCCGGTTGTCATGTGATGTGTGAGAAGCCTCCCGCCATGACGCCAGAACAGGCGCTGGAGATGTGCAAAACCGCGCGACGAATGGGAAAGGTGTTGGCCTACGATTTTCATCATCGCTTTGCGCTGGACACGCAATTGTTGCGTGAACAGGTTGTGGCTGGCGTGCTGGGTGAAATCTATGTCACCAATGCCAGAGCCTTGCGCCGCTGCGGAGTGCCCGGCTGGGGTGTATTCACCAACAAAGCCTTGCAGGGCGGGGGGCCGTTGATCGATATCGGCGTGCATATGCTGGATGCGGCAATGTATGTCTTAGGGTTCCCGGCGGTTAAACGGGTTTGCGCGCACAGCTTTCAAAAAATCGGCACCTGCAAAAACAGCGGGCAGTTTGGTGAATGGGACCCGGCAACGTACACCGTTGAAGATGCGCTGTTCGGCACAATCGAATTTCACAATGGCGGCATCTTGCGGCTGGAAACCTCCTTTGCGCTCAACATTCCAGAGCAGTCGGTCATGAACGTGAATTTTTGCGGTGATAAGGCCGGAGCAACGCTTTTCCCGGCACAGGTTTACACCGACCGGGAGGGGGAGCTGGCGGTCCTGTTTCAGCGTGACGTTGCGGATGATCACCGCCATTTTCGGAGTATGGATGCTTTTGTCAATCATGTGAAAGGGGAGCCAGTGACGATCGCCGATGCAGAACAAGGTTTTGTCATTCAACAACTTGTGGCTGCGTTGTATCACTCTGCTGAAACAGGAACCTGCGTGGAATTATGATGAAGCCTGTAATGTTAACAGACCCGTTTTTTTGCCTGCACAGCCTGAATAAATATGCCTCACTTATGGCGTCAGGTAATGGTTATATGGGGATCCGCGCAAGCCACGAAGAAGCGTATACAGTACAGACTCGCGGCATGTTTCTGGCGGGCCTCTATCATCAGGCTGGCAAGGGAGAGATTAATGAACTGGTCAATCTCCCCGATGTGGTTGGCGTAGAGATAACGCTGAATGGCGATATTTTCTCCCTGCTGAGCGGCACAATTGAAAGCTGGCGGCGCGATGTGGATTTTGCCACCGGAGAGTTGCGCCGTTCGCTGATATGGCGCTCGCCTGGCGGCATGCGCTTTGCGATCGAAAGCCGCCGTTTTGCATCCGCAGAAAAGTTACCGCTGTTTGCGATGGAAATGACTATTACGCCGTTGGACGCCGACGCCACGCTTTCTCTCTCGACCGGCATTGACGCGACGATAACTAACCATGGCCGTCAGCATCTGGACGAAACACAGGTCAGAGTGTTCGGACAGCACCTTTTGCAGGGGGTCTATACGACTCAGGATGGCCGCAACGATATTTCCATTTCCGCTTTCTGCCGCGTGAAAGGCGATGTGCAACGTTGCTTTACGGCAAAAGATCGCCGCCTGATGCAACACAACAGTTTGTGTGTAAAAGTGGGCCAGCGTATCACGCTGGAGAAATTGGTCTGGATTGAGTGGACATCTGAACGGAATACCTCGCCTGAAACCTGGGGGAGTCAGGCCCTTCGTCAACTTGAAGCCTGTGCTGAGCAGGGGTACGACGCGCTAAGAGCAGAAACCGCCGCTAACTGGCATCGCTGGTGGCAGCGTCGCCGTGTTCAGGTCAGCAGCGTGGCGCCTGGCGATCAGCGCGCGTTAGATTTCGCGCTCTATCACTTACGTATCATGACGCCGGTTCATGATGAGCGCAGCAGCATCGCGGCAAAAGGATTAACCGGAGAAGGTTACAAGGGCCACGTATTCTGGGATACCGAGGTTTTTCTGCTGCCGTTTCATCTGTTTACCGAGCCAGACACTGCCAGAGGCCTGTTACGTTACCGTTGGCATAATCTGTCCGGCGCGCGTGAGAAAGCGAGACGTAACGGCTGGCAAGGCGCGTTGTTTCCATGGGAAAGCGCGCGTAGCGGTGAGGAAGAGACGCCGGAGTTTGCGGCGATCAACATCCGTACTGGCCTGCGGCAAAAAGTGGCGTCGGCATTAGCGGAACACCATCTTGTCGCCGATATTGCCTGGGCTGTTATCGGCTACTGGCAAGCCACAGGCGACATGAGTTTTATGGCGCGTGAAGGCATGGCGCTGCTGCTGGAAACCGCCAAATTCTGGATAAGTCGTGCGGTTGACGTGAACGGACGTCTGGAGATTCATGACGTTATTGGCCCGGATGAGTACACCGAGCACGTTAATAACAATGCCTTCACCAACTACATGGCCTGGTACAACGTGGAGCAGGCGCTGCGTTTTGCGCGTGCGCAGGGTTGTGCTGATGACACGTTTATTTATCGCGCGGAATACTTTTTGCAGAAACTTTGGCGGCCTGACATTCAGCAGGATGGCATTTTGCCGCAGGATGATGCGTTTCTCAGCAAACCGGTTATCGATTTAGCGAAATATAAAGCCAATGCGGGCAAGCAGACGATCCTGCTTGATTATTCACGCGCTGAAGTTAATGAGATGCAAATTCTCAAGCAGGCGGACGTGGTAATGCTGATGTATATGCTGCCGGATCTGTTTACGCCGCAGACATGCCTGGCGAACCTGCGCTTTTATGAGGCGCGCACGATTCATGACTCCTCTCTGAGTAAAGCGATCCACGGTATCGTGGCGGCGCGCTGTAAAGATCCAGCAATGGGGTATCAGTTCTGGCGCGATGGGGGGCAAATCGATCTTGGCGACGATCCGCACAGTTGCGATGACGGCATTCATGCCGCAGCGACAGGGGCTATCTGGCTGGGCGCGATACAAGGATTTGCAGGGTTAAGCGTGCGTCATGGCGAACTGCATCTGCATCCGGCGCTCCCGGCGCAGTGGAAACGCCTCGCTTTTCCGTTGCAGTGGCAGGGCAGAGAACTGTTTATCACCATGGATGCAGATAACATCAGCATCACCAGCATCGGCCCCGTCGATGTGTGGATTTGCAACCGCAAGGTTACTGTCGACGGTGAGCGGTCATTCAAATGCAGTGACGTTATTTTACCTGTTAATGGGACCGCTACCAGGGAGGGGAAATGAAACCTCAGGCCATCATTTTTGATTTAGACGGCGTGATTACTGATACCGCGCACCTGCATTTTCTGGCGTGGAAACAGATAGCCGATGAGACGGGGATCGTGATTGATGAGGCGTTCAATGAACGTTTGAAAGGCATTAGCCGTAATGAATCGTTGTGCCGCATTTTGCAGCATGGCGGTAAAGAAGGGGTGTTTACCGATGCTGAATGTTTGCAGCTAGCTGCGCGTAAAAATGCCCTGTACGTTCACACTCTGCGCCAGTTAACGACCGACTCTGTCCTGCCCGGTATTCGGGCGTTATTGACCTCGCTGCATGAATTACAGATTCCGGTAGGGCTGGCATCCGTCTCTCTCAATGCCCCTGCAATCTTACAGGCGCTGGAGATTGCTGACTTTTTTGATTTTTGTGCAGACGCAGCGCACATATCCCGCTCGAAACCGGATCCTGAGATTTTTCTTGCCGCCTGCAACGGTCTTGGGGTGAGGCCTGATGCGTGCATCGGTATTGAAGATGCACAGGCGGGTATTGATGCCATCAATGCCTGCGGTATGCATTCTGTCGGTATCGGTCCGGGGTTAACCGGCGCGGAGTTACATCTTCCTTCAACGGAATTTCTGACGTGGCCGTGCTTATCGGCTTTCTGGCTAAACGCAAAGTAAAGGAATCAATATGGCACAGCTTTCGTTGCAACATATCCAAAAAATATACGATAACCAGGTGCATGTGGTTAAAGATTTTAACCTGGAGATTGAGGATAAAGAGTTCATCGTTTTTGTCGGTCCGTCGGGCTGCGGCAAATCCACCACGCTACGCATGATTGCGGGGCTGGAAGAGATCAGCGCCGGTGAATTATTGATCGACGGTAAGCGGATGAATGATGTACCGGCAAAAGCGCGCAATATTGCCATGGTCTTTCAGAATTACGCCTTATATCCGCACATGACCGTTTACGACAACATGGCGTTTGGGCTGAAAATGCAAAAGATGGACCCGGGCATTATTGATGAACGCGTGAACTGGGCGGCGCAAATTCTTGGATTGCGGGATTACCTGAAACGCAAACCGGGCGCGCTTTCCGGCGGACAGCGTCAGCGTGTTGCGCTTGGGCGCGCCATCGTTCGTGAAGCGGGTGTGTTCCTGATGGATGAACCGCTGTCTAACCTGGATGCAAAATTACGTGTCCAGATGCGCGCAGAGATCAGTAAGCTGCACCAGAAGCTGAATACCACCATGATTTACGTTACGCACGATCAGACTGAAGCCATGACGATGGCAACGCGAATCGTCATTATGAAAGATGGCATTGTTCAGCAGGTCGGTGCGCCTAAGATGGTATATAACCATCCGGCCAATATGTTTGTCGCAGGATTTATTGGTTCTCCTGCAATGAACTTTATTCGTGGTGCAATTGATGGCGATAAATTCGTTACCGAAACGCTGAAATTAACAATCCCGGATGACAAGCTGAACGCGTTAATAAAACAAGGCCACGAGCATAAAGCGGTGGTAATGGGGATTCGCCCGGAGGATATCCATCCTGAAAAACAGGATGGTAATAGCATAACGGCGCGTATTAGCGTGGCTGAGTTAACCGGTGCGGAATTTATGCTTTATACCACCGTTGGGGGGCACGAGCTGGTCGTCCGTGCCGGGGCGATTAACGATTATTCTGCGGGAGAAAATATCACCATACATTTTGATATGGCGAAATGCCATTTCTTTGATGCTGAAACCGAACTGGCTATTCAATAAATAATTCCTCCGGGGGAATTATCCCCCGGTAGCAGGTGCATTTTTTTTGTCGGTATTTTAACAAGGAATAAAAATGAAAACCTTACTGTACTCTACTGCGCTGGTCATATGCGCAGGAATGGCTTGCGCGCAGGCTGCTGAAAACAATGACTGGCATTTTAATATCGGTGCTATGTATGAAATAGAAAACGTCGAAGGCTATGGTGAAGATATGGATGGGCTGGGTGAACCGTCCATCTATTTTAATGCGGCAACCGGTCCGTGGAAAATTTCACTGGCGTATTATCAGGAAGGACCTTTCGATTATAGTGCCGGTAAACGCGGTACATGGTTTGATCGCCCGGAACTGGAAGTTCGTTATCAATTCCTCGAAAGCGATGATGTTAATTTCGGTTTAACCGGCGGTTTTCGTAACTATGGCTACCATTACGTAAATGAAGCGGGTAAAGACACCGCCAATATGCAACGCTGGAAAGTACAACCGGACTGGGATGTGAAACTGACCGACGATTTACGTTTCAGCGGCTGGCTGGCGATGTATCAATTCGTCAATGACCTGAGTATCACCGGCTACTCAGACAGTCGTGTTGAAAGTGAAACCGGCCTGAATTACACTTTTAATGAAACGGTTGGTCTGACGGTGAATTATTACCTGGAACGTGGCTTCAATCTTGCCGAAAACCGTGATAACGGTGAATTCTCCACACAGGAAATCCGTGCCTATTTACCGATAGCATTAGGCAATACCACCCTCACGCCTTATACCCGTATCGGTCTGGATCGCTGGTCCAACTGGGACTGGCAGGATGATCCTGAGCGTGAAGGTCACGACTTTAACCGTCTCGGTTTGCTTTATGCATATGATTTCCAGAATGGGTTATCAATGTCGCTGGAATATGCCTTTGAGTGGGAAGATCACGACGAAGGTGAGAGTGACAAATTCCATTATGCGGGGATCGGCATCAACTACGCGTTCTAAAATGTACTGGGGCATATTCATGCCCCAGTTTTTAAGCGAGGGAGCCGGCTAATGATATTTGCGTTTTTACGATAATATTTTGCAGGCCTTTCTTGCCGGCAATCAGGTTAAATAACAGATTACAACTTTGCTCGCCTAATTCCTGCGTGGGAACGTCAATGCCGCCTGGGGCGGGAGTCAGCATAAACGAGAGCAGTTCATTACTGTAACCGACAACGGCGAGTTGTTGTGGAATCGCGATATTTTTCTCTGCCGCCACCCGGTATAAACTCATTAACTTTAAGCTGTCTGTTGCGAAAACGGCATTTGGCAATGGAGTCTGGCTTAACAGTTTTCTGGCGGCCAGTAGCGCGCTTTCATGCGTGTATCCACCATCAACGATCCATTCATCACGGCACTGGATTTTATGGACTTCCAGACTGGCTTTATAACCATTAACACGGTCGATGGAAACATGGAAATCAAGTGGCGCATGCAGACAGGCAATATGCTGATGACCACTGTCAATTAATGCATTTGTGAGTTGAATACTGTCCTGGAAATTATCCGTATCGACAGAGTAAACATGAGCGTATTCGCCTTCCACTTTGCCAATGACGACAACAGGAACATCATACTTATCCAGACGCGAAAAGAAGAACTCATCCGCCGGGGAGCTCAGCATAATAATGCCTTTGATCATTTTCTGCTTAATTTTGCTTTCGCATTTTTGCAAGTCATCTTCCGTACTGCGGGAGGTCTGTAATATGACATCAAAACCTTCCTCTTCGGCCTTTGCCGTAATCGCATGCAGAACTTCAGAGAAAAAAGGATTACCGGCCGTTGTTTTTGCTGAACGAGTAGAAATAACCATAATGGCGTCAAACCCGGAAGAGGTCAGGGCGCGCGCCAGTTTATTCGGTTGGTATTGCAGTTCATCAATGGCGCGTAATACTTTCTCCCGTGCTTCCGGGGAGATATTGGTTTGTTTATTCAGCACGCGCGATACCGTGGATTTTGATACTCCGGCGACGCGCGCGATATCATAAATAGTAGGGGACATAGTCGGGGGAACTCCGTTCGAGAGTTAATGACGCACATCTTATGGAGTTAACTGGCGGATGACAACACAAGGCGGTTGATTATCAACAGCCTGCCCCCACATCAATACGCATAGGTTATAATTTTTTTCTGGTCTTCAGGCACAACAGGATGGCGATGAAGCGACTCAAAAACGAACTTAACTCGCTGGTTAATCGCGGTGTAGACAGGCATTTACGTCTGGCCGTTACCGGACTTAGCCGCAGTGGAAAAACCGCGTTTATCACTGCGATGGTTAACCAACTGCTCAACATCCATGCCGGATCGCGACTGCCGCTGCTAAGCGCGGTGCGTGAGGAGCGTTTGCTGGGCGTGAAACGCGTTCCACAACGTGATTTTGGTATTCCACGTTTTACCTACGATGAAGGGCTGGCCCAGCTTTATGGCCAGCCGCCTGCCTGGCCGACGCCAACGCGCGGCGTGAGCGAAATCCGTCTCGCGTTACGCTACAAATCCAATGATTCTTTGCTGCGCCATTTTAAAGACACCTCGACGTTATACCTGGAGATTGTCGATTATCCCGGCGAATGGCTGCTCGACTTGCCGATGCTGGCGCAGGATTACCTGAGCTGGTCCCGGCAAATGACCGGCTTACTGCAAGGGCAGCGGGGCGAATGGTCGGCCAAATGGCGTCAGTTATGCCAGGGGCTGGACCCGCTGGCGCCTGCTGATGAAAACCGCCTGGCGGAGATCGCCGCGGCCTGGACGGCGTATCTGCACCAATGCAAACAGCAGGGGCTGCACTTTATTCAGCCTGGCCGCTTTGTGCTGCCGGGCGATATGGCGGGCGCGCCTGCGTTGCAGTTTTTCCCGTGGCCGGATGTGGATGCGCATGGCGAATCGATACTGGCGCAGGCGGACAAACACACCAACGCCGGAATGTTACGTGAACGCTTTAATTACTACTGTGAAAAAGTGGTGAAAGGGTTCTATAAAAATCATTTCCTGCGGTTTGATCGCCAGATTGTACTGGTGGATTGCCTGCAACCGTTGAACAGCGGGCCGCAGGCGTTCAACGATATGCGTCTGGCGCTGACGCAATTGATGCAGAGTTTCCACTATGGTCAGCGAACGCTATTTCGCCGACTCTTTTCCCCGGTGATTGATAAATTGCTGTTTGCGGCGACCAAGGCAGACCATGTGACTGTCGATCAACATGCCAATATGGTCTCTTTGCTCCAGCAACTGATTCAGGATGCCTGGCAAAACGCGGCGTTTGAAGGCATCAGCATGGATTGTCTGGGACTGGCGTCCGTACAGGCGACGACCAGTGGATTGATCGACGTGAATGGTGAAAAGATCCCGGCTTTACGCGGTAACCGTTTAAGCGACGGAACGCCGTTAACGGTGTACCCCGGCGAAGTGCCCGCACGCCTGCCGGGACAAGCGTTCTGGGACAGTCAGGGTTTCCAGTTTGAAGCGTTTCGCCCGCAGGTGATGGATGTGGACAAACCATTGCCGCACATTCGTCTGGATGCCGCGCTGGAATTTTTAATAGGAGACAAATTGCGATGAGCGAACCGTTAAAACCGCGTATCGATTTCGCAGGTCCACTGGAGGTGGAGCAAAACCAGATGCTTAAAACGCAACAGACCTTCAGCGAGACGCAGGCGCAGACCTTTGCCCCCGCGCAGGTGGATGAACCTCTGGAAGACGAGGGACAGGCGGAAGCGGTCATTGATGCCGCACTGCGCCCTAAACGCAGTTTGTGGCGCAAGATGGTGATGGGGGGACTGGCGTTGTTTGGCGTCAGCGTTGTGGGCCAGGGCGTGCAATGGACCATGAACGCATGGCAAACCCAGGACTGGGTGGCGCTGGGCGGTTGTGCTGCCGGGGCGTTGATCATTGGCGCAGGCGTTGGCTCGGTCGCGACAGAATGGCGTCGGTTATGGCGATTACGCCAGCGGGCGCATGAACGGGATGAAGCGCGCGACCTGTTGCACAGCCACGGTACGGGAAAGGGCCGTGCGTTTTGCGAAAAGCTGGCGCAGCAGGCCGGTATCGATCAGTCTCACCCGGCGTTGCAGCGCTGGTATGCTTCGATTCACGAAACGCAAAACGATCAGGAAGTGGTCAGCTTATACGCTCAACTGGTGCAACCGGTGCTGGATGCCCAGGCGCGACGTGAAATCAGCCGTTCGGCCGCCGAATCCACGTTAATGATCGCCGTCAGCCCGCTGGCATTGGTGGATATGGCATTTATCGCCTGGCGAAATTTGCGGCTGATCAATCGCATTGCGACGCTGTATGGCATTGAACTGGGGTATTACAGCCGCCTGCGCCTGTTTCGTCTGGTGTTGCTCAATATTGCGTTTGCGGGCGCCAGCGAGCTGGTGCGTGAAGTCGGGATGGACTGGATGTCGCAGGATCTGGCGGCGCGTTTGTCTGCCCGTGCGGCGCAGGGTATTGGTGCCGGGCTGTTAACCGCTCGTCTGGGCATTAAAGCGATGGAACTGTGTCGTCCCTTACCGTGGATCGACGATGATAAGCCGCGTCTGGGGGATTTTCGTCGCCAGCTTATCGTTCAGGTCAAAGAGACCTTGCAGAAAAGCAAAACCCCGCGCGAAAACTGATCGCTGGAAGGGCGCTGACCGTATAACTTTACGGCCCGGCGCCCAATTTTCCGTCATGCTGTCAATAATTGTTGACAGAATCCTTCCTGCTAATCGAATACTGGCTTATCATCTATCTAATAGCTCATTGTTTTAGGTGAAAGTTCCCATGCGTCTGGAAGTCTTTTGTGAAGACCGTCTTGGTCTGACCCGCGAGTTACTCGATTTGCTGGTGCTTCGTAGCATTGATTTACGCGGTATTGAGATTGACCCCATCGGGCGAATTTACCTTAATTTTGCTGAACTGGAGTTCACCAACTTCAGCAGCCTGATGGCGGAGATCCGCCGCATTTCCGGCGTGACCGATGTCCGTACGGTGCCGTGGATGCCGTCTGAACGCGAGCATCTGGCGCTGAGCGCACTGCTCGAAGCGTTGCCGGAACCCGTCCTCTCTCTGGATATGAAAAGTAAAATAGAGATGGCGAACCCCGCGAGCTGTCAGCTTTTCGCACAAAATCAGGAGCGTATGCGCAATCACACTGCCGCGCAGTTGATCAACGGCTTCAACTTCCAGCGTTGGCTGGAGAGCAACCCGCAGGTCTCTCACAACGAGCATGTGGTGATTAATGGGCAGAACTTCCTGATGGAGATTACCCCGGTTCATTTGCAAGGGGAAAATGACGAGTACATGCTCACGGGCGCTGTCGTTATGTTACGTTCCACCATCCGAATGGGGCGTCAGTTGCAGAATTTGACGACTCAGGATTTGAGCGCGTTTAGCCAGATTATCGCCGTCAGCGCGAAAATGAAGCATGTCGTAGAGCAGGCTCGCAAGCTGGCTACGCTGAGCGCGCCACTGCTGATTACCGGCGATACCGGAACCGGTAAAGATCTCTTCGCCCATGCCTGTCACCTGGCAAGCCCGCGTGCGGCAAAACCGTATCTGGCATTGAACTGCGCCTCCATTCCTGAAGATGCGGTTGAAAGCGAACTGTTTGGTCATGCGCCGGAAGGTAAAAAAGGCTTCTTTGAACAGGCCAACGGGGGGTCGGTGCTGCTGGATGAGATTGGTGAGATGTCGCCACGCATGCAGACCAAATTGCTGCGTTTTCTTAACGACGGCACTTTCCGTCGCGTTGGCGAGGATCATGAGGTTCACGTTGATGTCCGGGTGATCTGCGCCACGCAGAAGAATCTGGTGGAACTGGTGCAAAAAGGGCTGTTCCGCGAGGATCTCTACTACCGTCTGAATGTGCTGACGCTCAATCTGCCGCCGCTGCGTGATTGCCCGCAGGATATCATGCCGCTCACTGAACTTTTCGTGGCGCGTTTTGCCGATGAGCAGGGCGTGCCGCGTCCAAAACTCTCTGCCGATCTCAGCACCGTATTAACCCGTTATGGCTGGCCGGGCAACGTGCGCCAGCTTAAAAACGCCATCTACCGGGCGCTGACGCAGCTTGAAGGGTACGAATTACGTCCGCAGGATATCTTGCTGCCGGATTACGACGCCACGACCGTTGCCGTTGGTGAAGATGCGATGGAAGGCTCGCTGGATGAGATCACCAGCCGTTTTGAACGCTCCGTGTTGACGCAGCTTTATCGCAATTATCCGAGCACGCGCAAACTGGCGAAACGCCTGGGCGTCTCACATACCGCGATTGCCAATAAGTTACGTGAATACGGTTTGAATCAGAAGAAAAGCGAAGAGTAGAAACGACACAAGTATTAGAAGCCCGATGAGCGTTGCGCCATCGGGCTTTTTTACCGTCTTACGCTTTCAGCACGTCCAGCGCAGCAGCATAGTCAGGTTCGTTGGTGATTTCGTTCACCAGCTGGCTGAAAATGACGTTGTCGTTTTCATCAATGACCACCACGGCACGCGCCGCCAGACCTTTCAGCGGGCCTTCAGTGATTTCAACGCCGTAGTCTTTCAGGAAGTCAGGATTACGCAGAGTGGAAAGGGTAATGACGTTGCTCAGACCTTCCGCGCCGCAGAAACGAGACTGGGCGAACGGCAGATCCGCAGAAACGCACAGTACGACGGTGTTGTCGATTTCTGTCGCCAGTTGGTTAAACTTACGTACCGATGCCGCACAAACGCCGGTATCAATACTTGGGAAAATATTCAGTACCTTGCGCTTGCCTGCAAACTGAGCCAGTGTGACGTCAGACAGATCTTTTGCCACGAGGGTAAAAGCCTGTGCTTTGCTACCAGCTTGAGGAATGGTGTTGGCGACGGCGACTGGATTGCCCTGGAAATGAACGGTTTGTGACATGGTTATCTTCCTGTTTACATATAGTTAACGTCGTGGCTAGTTTATGCCATCAGCAGTTAACACGGCAAACGCTATTTGTGTTTAATCCACCGCCACGCATCTGCAACGTGAAAAACGGCGAGAAAAGGAGAACCAATGAGATCTGTTAAGGTGTATGAGGAGGCCTGGCCGCTGCACACGCCCTTTGTGATTGCCCGGGGAAGTCGTACCGAAGCGCATGTTGTGGTCGTGGAGCTGGAGGAAGAGGGCGTAAAAGGCGTAGGGGAATGTACGCCTTATCCACGTTATGGCGAAAGCGATGCCTCGGTGCTGGCGCAGATCATGAGTATCGCGCCGCAACTGGAACAGGGGCTGACCCGCGAAGCACTACAAAAATTGCTGCCTGCCGGCGCGGCCAGAAATGCGGTCGATTGCGCGCTGTGGGATCTGAGCGCTCGCCAGCAGCAGCAAACGCTGGCGGAGTTTGTGGCCGTTGAATTGCCCGCTACGCTGACAACAGCACAGACTGTCGTGATCGGTACGCCTGAACAGATGGCGGCCAGCGCGGCGGCACTGTGGGAAAAAGGGGCGAAACTGCTCAAAATTAAGCTGGACGATCGCCTGATCAGCGAACGAATGGTCGCGATTCGCTCCGTCGTGCCTGATGCGACGCTAATCGTGGATGCAAACGAGTCCTGGCGTACAGAGGGGCTGGCGGCGCGATGCCAGCTGCTGGCGGATTTAGGCGTCGCGATGCTGGAACAACCGTTACCTGCGCAGGATGACGCCGCGCTGGAAAATTTTGTTCATCCGCTCCCTATTTGTGCGGATGAAAGTTGCCATACCCGCAGTAGCCTGAAAGCGTTACAGGGGCGCTACGATATGGTCAATATCAAACTGGATAAAACCGGTGGTCTGACGGAAGCGCTGGCGCTGGCCGCCGAAGCCAGAGAACAGGGTTTTGGGCTGATGCTGGGATGTATGCTGTGTACCTCCAGGGCCATCAGCGCAGCGTTGCCGCTGGCCCCACAGGTGCGTTTTGCTGACCTCGATGGCCCCACCTGGCTGGCGGTGGATGTCGAGCCCGCTTTACGGTTTACGACCGGGCAACTTCATCTTTAGGGTGCCAGCGCAGCAGAGTAGACATCGCCATCAGATACTTTTCGCTGGCTTCATCGGACGAGATCGGCGGGAACTCTGCGGTAATACAGTGCAGATTGAGGTCGGCGCACCAGCTTCCAAACGAACCGGGCGTTTCGTAACCTACGCTGGAGACCAGCGGCAGCTCAAATGCCCGGGCCAGCCATTCGCCTAACTCGCTATGTCTGGGATCTTCAATACAGGCAAGAGGATCGTGAAAGGAGACCACCCAGGCAGGATGCACCCGGTGTATCAGTTGGCACAGCGCCTGGGTTTCGGGTTCAGATCCCGGATGTTCGCCGGTAAGCAGCACCACATCGCGCTCCTCGGCGCTGCTGTTCCAGCGATAAACCGTCTCACCCGCTTTCCAGTTCGCCGCCGGAAAATTACGGTTCAAATCGACGCCATTGGCATTGGCGCGCAGACCAAGCTGGCAACCGTCCGGGTTCACCGCCAGCACCACATGATGACGGCGGAGTGAAGGATTCAGCGTACGCAGCGCACACGAGAGCGTCACCACCGACGCGTTCTCATCGCCGTGCGTTCCGGCCAGAATCAGGCCGCTTTCGCGATCGGCAGCCGGAGCCGGAAACCAGATCAACGGCGCTCCCAGCAATGAACGCCCATAATGTTCGGTTCCTGGCGGAAATGCGCCGCGCTCGGCACGAGGACGGGTAACGGTCATAAGTGTCTCTGAATGCTGTTGTTATTACTCGCAGTGTTGTGCAAATTGTCCAGATAATCAAATCGTTTTCACGCGTTGCGCGCGCTATGCAATATCCTCTATCTGGCTTCCTGGAAGCGGATGCGTATATCGGGTTAATATCAACTTTCTGTAGGAAGACGTTTGCATTTCCTTCATGCGAAACAAATAATTACGCAGTCATCTAACTTCATCATTTAAGGGCATCTTATGAAGCACTCTGTTTCAGTTACCTGTTGTGCGCTGTTGATTAGCAGCGTCTCCCTGACACACGCTGCGGATGTTCCCGGCGGAACGGTACTGGCAGAGAAGCAAGAACTGGTCCGCCATATTAAAGATGAACCGGCGTCGTTAGATCCGGCAAAAGCGGTTGGGCTGCCGGAGATTCAGGTCATTCGCGATTTGTTTGAAGGTCTGGTGAATCAGAACGAGAAAGGGGAAATCATTCCTGGCGTCGCTACGCGCTGGAAGACCAATGATAACCGGATCTGGACGTTTACCCTGCGCAATAACGCAAAGTGGTCGGACGGCACTCCGGTGACCGCGCAGGATTTTGTCTACAGCTGGCAACGTCTGGTTGATCCGAAAACCCTGTCACCGTTTGCCTGGTTTGCCGCCCTTGCTGGCATTAATAACGCCCAGGCGATTATTGATGGTAAAGCGTCGCCGGATACGCTTGGGGTTAGCGCCGTGGACGCCCGCACGCTAAAAATACAGCTGGATAAACCGCTGCCGTGGTTTGTTAACCTGACTGCCAACTTTGCTTTTTACCCGGTACAGAAAGCCAATGTAGAAAGCGGTAAAGACTGGACGAAGCCCGGAAACCTGATCGGCAATGGCGCCTATGTGTTGAATGATCGCGTGGTCAACGAAAAACTGGTGGTGGTGCCCAATACCCACTACTGGGACAATGCGAAGACGGTGCTGCAAAAAGTGACTTTCCTGCCGATTAATCAGGAGTCGTCAGCGACTAAACGTTATCTGGCTGGCGATATCGATATCACCGAATCTTTCCCGAAAAATCTGTACCAGAAGTTGCTGAAGGATATACCAGGGCAGGTTTACACGCCGCCGCAGTTGGGCACCTATTATTATGCGTTTAACACCCAAAAAGGCCCGACGGCGGATTCCCGGGTTCGGCTGGCGCTGAGCATGACGATTGATCGCCGCATCATGGCGGAAAAAGTATTAGGAACCGGGGAGAAACCGGCCTGGCGCTTCACCCCGGACGTGACGGCTGGCTTCACTCCCGATCCTTCGCCATTTGAACAAATGAGCCAGGAAGAACTCAATGCTCAGGCAAAAACGTTATTGCTTGCGGCTGGCTATGGCCCGCAGAAACCGCTCAAATTGACGCTGTTATATAACACATCTGAAAATCATCAGAAAATCGCGATTGCAGTCGCCTCGATGTGGAAAAAGAATCTGGGCGTAGAGGTGAAGCTGCAAAACCAGGAATGGAAAACCTATATCGACAGCCGCAACACCGGTAATTTTGATGTTATCCGCGCCTCCTGGGTGGGGGACTACAATGAACCGTCTACTTTCCTGTCATTGTTAACCTCGACCCATACGGGCAATATCTCGCGCTTCAATAACCCGGCCTACGATAAAATCATGACGCAGGCGACAGTAGAAAATACGGCGAAGGCGCGCAATGCGGACTATAACGCGGCAGAGAAAATCCTGATGGAACAGGCGCCGATTGCGCCGATTTACCAGTACACCAACGGACGTTTGATCAAACCGTGGCTGAAAGGTTATCCCATTAATAACCCGGAAGACGTGGCGTATAGCCGGACAATGTATATTGTGAAGCACGACAAATAATATGCAGCAGTGAGCGAAAAGACGCGGAATACCGCGTCTTTTTTAATTTGCGGGTTGCGGTGACGCGGCGTTATCCAGATAAAGCGTCTGGCTTGGAAACGCAAAATCTGCGCCGTTCGCTTGAACAATGTCGATAATCTTCAGATAAACATCCTGCTGAACCGCAAGCCAGGCTTCCCATTCGGTGGTTTTGCTAAAGCAATAGACCATGATATTCAGCGATGATTCGCCGAATTCATTGAAATAGACCAGTAGCGTCTGGCGCTGATCGATATCAGGGTGGTTTTGCAGCATCGTTCTGACCGCATCAACAATAACACCTGTTTTACTGGCATCCTGATAACGTAACCCGATCACCGTTTTAATGCGTCGGTTGGTCATCCTGCCGGGATTCTCCACGCTAATGGAGGAGAAAATCGAATTCGGCACATATAAAGGGCGGTGGTCGAAGGTGTTAATTTTGGTCATTCGCCAGCCGATTTCAGTCACAGTGCCTTCAATATTTCTGTCCGGGGAACGGACCCAGTCGCCAATGCTAAAGGGGCGATCAAAATAGAGCATAATCCCCGAGAAAAAGTTGCTCAGAATGTCCTTACCCGCCATCCCAACAGCGATGCCGCCAATGCCGCCAAAAGTCAGCAACCCGGACAGACTCATGCCAAAGTGTTCGCCATAGAGTAAAACGATGGCGATAATAATGGTGATCTTAATAATGCGAGACAGGATCTTCGCACTGGTGACGTCTCTGCCTTTACCGATCTGTGATTTTTCAAAGCGGTTGATGAGTAAAAACAGTTTTATTGTCAGAATCAGCGCAATCAGAGATGTGCAGATAAAATCGACGGCATTTGGAGAGATGAATTTCAGATCGTAGTTTTCAATAACATTATTGGCGATACTGCCCAGCGTGCCGATGATAAGGGCATAAACGAAGAACTGTACGGCATGAAATATAAGTCCTTTTCTTCTTTTCTCGCCACGACGAAACACAATACTCATCAGAAGTAAGGCGGCGCCACTGCCAAAAATTATTGCCAGATTAAACGCGTTTTTGAAAAAAAATTCTGCAATCATTTTGGTCTGTCACTACCCCGTATGGTTGATATAACGCTAAAAGATCCTGAGGTGCAGATATTTTATCCGCTTCGAATGCGCTGGTCATTGATCAAAAAGAATAAGACGTAGCGCATTTTCAGACAGGGACGCGCGATGTGAATATTATGTCACTACTTGTGTGGCAGACAACGGGGGATTGTCATGGTATTGTTACGCGCAAGTAACAGAGCTTTCATCTGCAAAAGGACGATACCATGATTATGACAAAGCTGAAGACAGCAAAGGGGAAGAAATTTCTGTTGGGCCTGCTGGCGGTGTTTATTATTGCGGCATCAGTGGTTACGCGGGCGACTATCGGCGGCGTGATCGAACAGTATGATATTCCGTTGTCTGAGTGGACAACCTCGATGTATTTCATCCAGTCATCAATGATTTGCGTCTACAGTCTGGTTTTCACCATTCTGCTGGCCATTCCGCTGGGGATCTATTTCCTCGGTGGTGAGGACAAACAGTAACGTGAGTGAGCGGCTTCGCCGGGTAGGCATAAGCGCTACCCGGCACGAAAATAGGCTTAATCGTCTTCTTCGTCGTCCAGTTCGACCGGTGTCTGATACTGATCGGGTTTAATGACGAGCAGATCGCAGCGCAAATGGTCGATAACCTGTTCCGCCGTATTGCCCAGGAAGGCCGCAGATATCCCGGTACGACCAACCGTACCCAGTACAACGATACCCGCCTGTAGGTGCTCGGCTAAATCCGGGATAACCTCTTCAGGCAACCCTTTTTCAACATGCGTCACTTTCTCATCAATGCTGAATTTCTGCCGTAGCGCCTTCATCGCCAGCAAATGCTGACCGCGAATCGCGTCGTTGTAAACGCTCGGATCAAATTCAGGCAGTTCGATTGCGATATTGATGGGCGTCACGGGGTAGGCGCCAACCAGATGGACTTCGGTATGGTTCACCTGTTCTGCAAGTTGCAGCGTTTCTTTGACCAGCTTTTCATTCAGCGCATTGTGATAAGGTTCTTCGCTTGCCAGGTTCACGGCCACCAGCGCTTTACCGCCTTCAGGCCACGGTTGGTCCTTGACCATCCATACCGGGCTTGGGCATTTACGTAACAAATGCCAGTCAGTCGGCGTAAAGATTACCGCTTCCAGGCGGTCATGCTGGTGCGCCATTTTGAGCACCAGATCGTGATCGTCGCTGATCACTTCCTGGATAATGGCTTCAAAGGGACGGTTGTGCCAGACCACTTTTATCTCAACGGGAACACCTGCTTCGATGTAGTATTTCGCTTGTTCGCGTATCCAGGCTGTTCGCTGGCTGATGACGCCCTGACGCATCGCGGTACGCTCATCAGGCGAGAGCAGGGTAGTCATTTCATAGGAAAAATCATAGATCGGCAAAAAGGCTTTAATTTTGCCACCAATCCGTTGATGCAAATAAACAGCGCGTCGTAATGCGGGTTGATCGTCCTGGTTTGGGTCGATGACCACCAGCATATTTTGATACATAGCCATACAGGGTCTCCTTACAACTGTCACCGCAGTTTGTAATTAAAAGAGTAACCCATATATGTTGAATGAAACAGGGGGGAACCTTCTGCCAGATCAATAAATCAGGAAAATTTGCTGTTCTATAGGGCAGTGTATTGAATGTAAACAATTTCTATCAGTAAAATCAGACTTCCGGGGCATACCTGGGGTAAATAGCGGCTTAGTAGAGTCTGTAATTAAATCTGTTTGATTCATGAATGCCGCCATAGCGGCATTCTTATCGTTAGTGGGAACCAAGACGGATCAGTTCAACGGGTTCGAACTGGCCTTCACAGCCTTCCACTTCGACGGTTTTGTTGCGGCGTAACTGGGCTGGAGTTAACCCGTTAGAATGTATGGCAACGATTTTACCCGTTCTGCCCGTCCCATTAATCATAACCCGACTGCCATTAGTAATAGGATTATGGTTACGATCATAAGTGATCATGGTTATTTCTCCTCTTAATATCTGGGTATCAAAAAATCCGCTTAACAATCCGGGCCGCAGTCCAGAAGCGAACGTAATATAAATACACCTTTGTCATAATCTTTTTTTGTTTTTGATCAATGTCACACTTTTTCTATACTCACCAAACCGCTGTTTTCGGTGGGAGTTAAATCAATAATCATTGTAAATGACAAGGTGTTAGGGTTGCCGCAGTTGCGTCGTATGCAAGAACGCAACTGCGGCCAGCTGGCGATCGTTCGATAGTGCGAATGAATATAGAACGGTTGCCAGCCGCTGTGGATTGTACTTTTCCGGCATGATGAATCAATGTGGTTAATCCGAAAACGGCCTGGCAGGGCGTAAACCATGCCAGTGGTGTCCAACTGGAGTGATGGCTATGTATTTGAGATTTCTTTAGCTTATTGACGTGGTGTGATACCTTCTGTCAAACCAATAAATCAGGAAAATTTAATGATTTAACAGAAGGATAACTGACTTATTTGCGGAAAGATTAAGCAACGTTGCGAGTATGACCAGCAAGCACTGCGAGCGCATCGCTGTTTTCGATGGTGATGTATTTACCTTTCACCGCCAGCATACCGCTTTTCTGGAAACGACCCAGCAGACGGCTGATCGTTTCGACCGTTAAGCCAAGGTAGTTACCGATATCGCCACGGGTCATCGTCAGGCGGAATTCACGCGGAGAGAAACCGCGCTGGGCAAAACGACGGGACAGATTGTAGATAAAGGCTGCCAGACGTTCTTCCGCATTTTTCTTCGACAGCAACAGGATCATATCCTGATCGCCTTTGATCTCGCCGCTCATCAGACGCATCATCTGTTGACGTAGGTTAGGCATCTTACCGGAGAGATCGTCCAGAGTCTCAAACGGGATTTCACATACCATTGAGGTTTCCAGCGCCTGGGCAAAGCTCGGGTGGTGCCCGCTGCCAATCGCGTCAAAGCCGACCAGGTCGCCTGCTAAATGAAAACCAGTGATTTGCTCGTCGCCCTGCTCGGTAATGGTGTAGCTTTTAATCGTACCGGAGCGGATAGCATAGAGCGATTTCAGTTCATCACCTGCTTTAAACAGCGTTTGCCCTTTCTGAATAGGCTTTTTACGCTCGATGATATTATCAAGCTGATCAAGCTCATGTTCGTTAAGTGTGAACGGGATGCAAAGCTGGCTGATACTGCAATCCTGGCAATGGATAGCACAACCGCCAGACTGAATGCGCCGTATAATTCGCTTTTCCGGGATCATAGGTCTGCTCAAGCCGTAATTGATATTTGTCAATTTTAACATCTTTTTGGTGAGCACGTAAGCCTGAGCTACTCCCAATAGAGGATAATTCAGGCATAAGCAGGAGAAATATTTATATCCCTTTGAAAATCCATGCTTTATAAGTGGTTACTTTACATCAAAGTGTGACGGGTAAGGCACAAAATGCCTGGTTTCTACAGCAGCAGATACCCTTCATGGCGTAATAACCACTCTTTTCTCTGCACACCGCCAGCATATCCCGTCATTGTCCCGTTGCGTCCGATTACGCGATGGCAGGGTACAACGATACTGACCGGGTTAGATCCGTTAGCGGCGCCTACGGCGCGAGCGGCTCCCGGACGGCCTAATTTTTCGGCAAGTTGACCATAATGCATAACCTGACCGCAGGGGATGGTGCGCAGCGCCTGCCACACTTCCCGCTGAAAAGGTGTTCCCCCGGTGGCGGTCTCCAGCGTATCAATGATGCTGAGATTTCCCTCAAAATAAGCGGTGAGCTTATCGCTCAGGCCACCCGGATTTTTGGCGGCGATGCGCTCGTATCCCTCTGAACGATAATGTATGTCCAGTAACTGTTCCATACGGTCGCTGTGTTGCTCCCATTCGACGGCGCGCAGGCGGAATTGCTCATCGCAAATCACCCATAACGGCCCCAGCGGGGTCGCGATATTGTCTTCAAGTAATCTCAGCATCCGTTATCTCTCATTGCAGGCGGGATAATTCCCGGACTCATCAGCAGGTCAACAAGATACCATGCGACCAATATCCGCAACCATACCCCTAAAAAGATAAGCGGGCATAATACGTTTAGCGTCATTGTTTGTTGAAAAAGCGAACAAATAAAGATGCTGAAAAAATGAAGCACGGCAGGAGAATAAAAAACAGGGACTGTCGACATCCGCCAGCCCCTAAAATCTACACAGCAGTGCTTCCTTAACCTTTTCCCGGCCTGGTTTTCCCTCAGCGGGTAATAAAGTTATAACGGCTATAAAAGAGATATTCCACTTTCAGGGCATAATTGATTTTACAAAAGCCCCGCTGAAATTGTCGGTTAACGCAGGATAAAACGTGGCTTTACCGGGGATGAAATAGTGAGATGCGCATAGCCAGATAATTGAGCCAGTGTCGTTTATTGGAAATAACTGTAAACCGTTGTCGGTATAATAGCGCGAGGTTATGATAGTGCCTGTCTTAACGCGCTGGAGGAGGAATCATGAACCTTGACGACAAAACGCTGTTTCTTGACGCCATGGAGGATGTCCAACCGTTGAAACGTTGCGCTGATGTACACTGGCAGCCCACACGCAATTCACGGGCGCCGCAGCGTATCGATACGCTCCAGCTCGACAATTTTCTTACCACCGGGTTTCTGGATATTCTTCCTTTGGGCGAACCGCTGGAATTTCGCCGGGAAGGGTTGCAGCAGGGCGTGCTCGACAAACTGCGTTCGGGAAAATACAGCCAGCAGGCGAGTCTCAATTTGCTTCGTCAGCCGGTTGAGGAATGTCGCAAGATGCTGTTTAGCTTCATCTGCCAGGCGCGTCAGGATGGTTTACGCAACGTGCTGATCATTCATGGCAAAGGGCGGGAAGATAACGCGCATGCCAATATTGTGCGCAGTTATGTGGTGCGTTGGCTGACGGAATTTGACGACGTTCAGGCTTACTGTACGGCGCTGCCTCATCATGGCGGCAGCGGAGCGTGTTATGTTGCGTTGCGTAAAACGGCGCAGGCAAAGCAGGAAAACTGGGAGCGTCACGCGAAACGCAGCCGTTAAGGGTGTTCACAGGCTACTTACGGGCAGCCTGTGACGTTTATTACGCCGCCAGCACCCGATTTCTGCCGTCGTTTTTGGCTTTGTACAGGGCATCGTCCACCCGCTTAAATAATTCATCAATACTTTCATTCGATTCGTGCCGTGCGACGCCGATGCTGACGGTAAAACGGGGCAGGCCAGGAATACAGACTTTCGCTACGGCGGCGCGTATTGATTCTGCAAGATTAAGCGCAACCTCCAGCGAGGTTCGCGGCAGCAGCAAGACAAATTCTTCACCGCCCCAGCGAAAGACCAGATCGCCTTTACGTGCGCAGGCTTCCAGCGTTCGCGCCAGAGCGCACAGCACTTCATCGCCTTTCAAATGACCGTATAAATCGTTAATGCTTTTGAAGCGATCGGTATCGATGAGCAGCAGGCTGTAATCCATTGTCATCGACAGATGGGGCGTATGGTTTTGCTCAGTAAGAAGATAAAATTGCCTGCGGTTCAGTAAGCCGGTCAGCGCATCATGCAGGGCAGCGCGTTCCAGCTCCTGTTCCAGCCGTTTTTGCTCGGTAATGTCATGAATGATACATAACATGAGCTTATCGCCGTATATCTCAAGGGGACCCGCATAGGTTTGTACGTGCCGGGTGGTGCCGTCAGAGAGTTTATGGACGAAGTTTAAGGGCTTATGCCCGCCGGGCAGACGGGCAATCTCATGCATAACGGGTAAGATCTGGCGGCCTAATACGTTGATTTCCCATGTATGTTTCTGGCACATCGCTTCATGGCTGTAGCCATAGAAATTGAGTGCGGCCAGATTGGCATCGACGATCAGACCGTCCCGCGAAGGGTCTATCAACAGCATCGGCGCGGAGTTCGTCAGGAAAAAACGGGCGTAAAACCCTTGTTTTTTACGCTGATAGTTTGCCGAACGGCTGGCCTTGAGACCTTGCGCCGTGGGTGTCTCTATGCCTTCAAAAATAATAACGTCTCCCTGCGTCGACAGGGTTTTAACCGAGAGGCGGCAGGTTAAGGCGATTTCTTTACCATCACGACAGACCGTCAGAATTTCAACAATATCGTGATGGTGGTGTAAATCAGCAACGTACATGCGCAGTTCATTTTGCGCATAAGTTGAAAATATCCCCTTTCTGAGACGGCTGAAAGTCTGTTCCTGTGTCAGTTCGCGTGCGGCGGTATTAGCGAAAACTAACTCTTCTGTGTGTGGTAAAACAATCCAGACAGGAAAACTTAATAAATCCAGAGCATTGAGTTCGTGAGCAATCATCGATAATCCCGTTATCTTCACATGCTGTGTTGCCGGTTTATTGGTGAATGGCTTTTTTATTAACAGCTTACAGTGATATGGAGCGTTTTTTCACAAATCGGGAGACAACAATAGACGTGCAGATAAATCTAGCAGGGAACCAGGACAAATCCACGAATGATAAGTTTTTTTTCAATGGTCGATATAAGTGTGAACGAGTAAAAAGGAAGAAAGGTTGATGGCGACTTATATAAACATTACTCAGGCTAATCATTCTGAAAGAGGTTAACCCTTTCCCGTACGACATATTAAAGCTGATGATGCAACGCAAGGTTATCGATCTACAGACTAAAATTCATAAATTTCGATTAAGTAAATTATCATCCGTTGAACACCCCATATTGTCTCGCACAACACATTTGCGCCGGTGATGCCGGCGCCTTTCCTGCCATATCGTACTTTTCTGAATCATTTCAGCGCAATGGGATAATGAGGTATTGCTTAACATACGCCGAAGGCTAGACTAACGAAAAAGCGTTGAATGAATGTGGAGGCGTTGTGGAAGCCATCAAGGGATCGGAAGTCAATGTGCCGGATGCCGTTTTTGCCTGGCTACTGGATGGTCGCGGCGGCATTAAACCGCTTGAAAATGACGATATTATCGACAGCCAGCATCCCTGCTGGTTGCATCTCAATTACACCCACCCTGACAGCGCGCAGTGGCTGGCGTCGACGCCTTTGTTACCGAATTCTGTACGCGATGCGCTGGCTGGCGAGAGTTCGCGCCCACGCGTCAGTCGGATGGGGGAAGGCACGCTGATCACCTTACGCTGCATCAACGGCAGTACCGATGAACGCCCTGACCAGCTAGTGGCGATGCGTGTATATATGGATGAACGTTTTATCGTCTCAACGCGACAGCGAAAAGTTCTGGCGCTTGATGAGGTGGTTAGCGACTTGCAGGAAGGGACGGGCCCGTCCGATTGCGGCGGCTGGCTGGTCGACGTGTGTGACGCCCTGACGGATCACGCCAGCGAATTTATCGAGCAATTACACGATAAAATTATCGACCTGGAAGACAATCTGCTCGATCAGCAGATCCCGCCGCGTGGATTCCTGGCGTTACTGCGTAAGCAACTGATTGTGATGCGTCGATACATGGCGCCTCAGCGTGATGTTTATGCGCGGCTGGCAAGCGAGCGTCTGGCCTGGATGAATGATGATCAGCGTCGTCGAATGCAGGATATCGCGGATCGTCTGGGAAGGGGGCTGGATGAGATCGACGCGTGTATTGCGCGCACGGGCGTGATGGCCGATGAAATCGCGCAAGTTATGCAGGAGTCCTTAGCGCGCAGAACCTATACGATGTCGCTGATGGCGATGGTCTTTCTGCCCAGCACATTTTTAACCGGATTGTTCGGCGTGAATCTCGGGGGAATTCCGGGCGGCGCATGGCATTTTGGGTTTTCTATGTTCTGTATTCTGTTAGTTGTCCTGATTGGTGGTGTTACCTTATGGTTGCATCGTAGTAAATGGTTGTAACAACAACGCTTTTCATCGTCCTTTGAGCAGAAAAACGCCGCATAATTTGAGCGAAGTCAATAAACAATCTACCCATTCGGGGCAATATCTCTCTCTCAGGTGAATGCAACGTCAAGCGATGGGCGTTGCGCTCCATATTGTCTTACTTCCTTTTTTGAATTACTGCATAGCACAATTGATTCGTACGACGCCGACTTAGATTAGTCGGCTTTTTTTTGCCTGCGGGATATCAGCGTCTACCCTAAAAGAGTCAATCTGTATGACCGGAGGGTAATATGACCAGCCTGTTCACGTTGTTGCAAATGCAAACGCGCCAGTCGGATTCCGTACCAACCGATCCGGTGCCGATTCCCGATCCTATCCCGCGCCCACAACCTATGCCAGATCCGCCGCCGGATGAAGAACCGATTAAATTGTCGCATCAAGAGCGGAGATCTGCGAGGATACGCGCCTGCTGACTGTGTGTCTTTTACCGCGAGATTAAATTGTGACCGCTTTTTCTACTCTGAATGTCCTGCCTGCCGCCCAACTCGAGAATCTTAACGAGTTGGGCTATCTTGAGATGACGCCTGTCCAGGCCGCTGCGTTACCGGCGATCCTGGCCGGAAAAGATGTGCGCGTGCAGGCAAAAACCGGCAGCGGAAAAACGGCTGCATTTGGTCTCGGGCTTTTACAGCATATTGATGCCAGTCTGTTCCAGACCCAGTCGCTGGTGCTTTGTCCTACGCGCGAACTGGCCGATCAGGTGGCAGGGGAGCTGCGTCGTCTGGCGCGTTTTCTGCCTAATACCAAAATTCTGACGTTGTGCGGCGGGCAACCTTTCGGCGCGCAGCGAGACTCTCTCCAGCATGCGCCGCATATTATTGTCGCGACGCCGGGTCGCCTGCTTGACCATCTGCAAAAAGGCACCGTTTC
The DNA here is from genome assembly GCF_005406305.1 of Citrobacter sp. TBCP-5362. Classification (NCBI taxonomy): domain Bacteria; kingdom Pseudomonadati; phylum Pseudomonadota; class Gammaproteobacteria; order Enterobacterales; family Enterobacteriaceae; genus Citrobacter; species Citrobacter sp. TBCP-5362. The sequence continues at coordinate 2,231,706 of NZ_CP040234.1, forward strand.
TCTGGATGCCCTGCAAACGCTGGTGATGGATGAAGCCGACAGGATGCTGGATATGGGCTTTAGCGACGCTATTGACGAGGTGATTCGCTTTGCGCCGTCACGCCGTCAGACTCTGCTGTTTTCCGCCACCTGGCCTGAGGCCATCGCGGCGATCAGCGGTCGGGTTCAGCAAAATCCACTGACGATTGAAATTGATTCGGTGGATGCGCTGCCATCTATCGAGCAGCAGTTTTTTGAAACATCTTCGCAGGGGAAAATCCCGCTGCTGCAAAAGCTGCTGAGCCAGCATCAGCCTGCGTCATGCGTTGTTTTCTGTAATACCAAAAAAGATTGTCAGGCGGTTTGTGATGCGCTCAATTCTGTTGGGCAGAGCGCATTATCGCTGCATGGCGACCTTGAGCAGCGCGATCGTGACCAGACGCTGGTTCGTTTTGCAAACGGCAGCGCGCGCGTACTGGTAGCGACGGACGTCGCCGCGCGTGGGCTGGATATCAAGTCGCTGGAGCTGGTCGTAAACTTCGAGCTGGCGTGGGACCCGGAAGTTCACGTACACCGTATTGGTCGTACCGCCCGTGCAGGCAACAGCGGTCTGGCGATCAGTTTTTGCGCGCCGGAAGAGGCGCAGCGCGCCAATATTCTGTCTGAAATGTTGCAGCTTAAACTGAACTGGCTGACGCCGCCGGGCAACGTTCCGGTTGTACCGCTGGAAGCTGAAATGGCGACGCTGTGCATTGATGGCGGTAAAAAAGCAAAAATGCGCCCGGGCGACGTGCTGGGAGCATTAACGGGAGATATTGGTCTGGATGGCGCTGATATTGGCAAAATTACCGTACATCCGGCCCATGTTTATGTGGCGGTTCGCCAGCCTGTGGCGCAGAAAGCCTGGAAGCAATTGCAGAACGGAAAGATAAAAGGGAAGAGCTGTCGGGTTCGTTTATTGAAATAAATGCCCGTTCCGGCCTACAGGTGCTTATGCGCACCGTAGGCCGGATAAGACGTTTACGTCGCCATCCGGCTGAGTCAGAAATTACTTCACTTCCACGACGTTCAGACGCAGTTCATCCAGTTGGTTATCGTCTTCCTCTGGCTGCCAGCCTGCGGGTTGCAGAGGGATCTCTTCGCGGTCAAAGGCTAAATCACCACCGTCCACCACATCGGAATCATGATTAATGCCTTTGAAATCAAAAAGATTAATATCGCTCAGATGAGAAGGCACCACGTTCTGCATCGCGCTGAACATGGTTTCAATACGCCCTGGATAACGCTTATCCCAGTCGCGCAGCATGTCGGCGATGACCTGGCGTTGCAGGTTTGGCTGCGACCCGCACAGGTTGCACGGAATAATAGGGAACGCTTTGGCTTCTGAAAAACGCTCAATATCTTTCTCGCGGCAGTAGGCCAGCGGGCGGATAACGATGTGTTTGCCGTCATCGCTCATCAGCTTCGGCGGCATCCCCTTCATTTTCCCGCCGTAGAACATGTTCAGGAATAACGTTTGCAGAATATCGTCGCGGTGGTGGCCTAACGCAATTTTGGTTGCACCCAGTTCTGTTGCGGTGCGATAGAGAATACCGCGGCGCAGTCGGGAGCACAGAGAGCAGGTCGTTTTGCCTTCAGGAATTTTCTCTTTAACGATCCCATAGGTGTTTTCTTCAACGATCTTATACTCTACGCCCAGGTTCTCAAGATATTCCGGCAGAATGTGTTCGGGAAAACCCGGTTGCTTCTGGTCAAGGTTAACGGCGACCAGTGAAAAGTTGACGGGTGCGCTTTGCTGCAAATTACGCAGAATTTCCAGCATGGTATAGCTGTCTTTCCCACCGGAAAGGCACACCATGATGCGATCGCCTTCTTCGATCATATTGAAGTCAGCAATCGCTTCGCCCACGTTACGACGCAGACGCTTTTGTAATTTGTTCAGGTTGTACTGTTCTTTCTTGCTAATATCTTGATTTTGCGACATTTAATAGAGGCTCAATTCATTGTGTGGCATCAGAAAAGTATGCATCACGCCGGAAAGACCGGCAAAAGAAATCTGATATAAAAACTGTGGCGTGTATGGTACGGATTGGCGAGAAGAATGTCAGCACATTTATACCCGTTATACCTCAGGTTGCAGGTAAGCGCGTGCAGGGTTGAAAAGTGGATATGAAAGCCCGCAACGGCGTGCGGGCTGATGCGTTTAGCGAACCACCAGGACGGAACATTCGGCATGGCGTACGACCGCTGCGGCGTTGGAGCCCAGCAGATACGTGGTGATGTCCGGGCGGTGAGAAGCAATAATCACCATGTCTGCCGGTAATTTTTTAGCCATTTCCAGAATTTTATCTTTCGGAGAACCTTCCGCGATATGAATCTGTACTCTGTCGGCAGGAATACTGAACTTCTTGATAATCTCTTCCAGTTGAGATTTTGCTTCGGCTTTCAGATCGTCCATAGCCGGTAACTCTGCTGAGTAGGCCAGGCCTAAAGAGGCGTAATAGGGCAGTGACGGAATAACGGTCAGGAAATGGACCTCTGCGTCATCTATTTTTGCCTCGGCTTCAACATGGGTGATAACGCGTTGAGTTAATTCTGAATCTGAAATATCGATGGGCACAAGAATCGTTCTGCTCATAAAACCTCCTGTTTAAGTATCCGATTAAAGTTTAACCCTTAATGGCACTTTATGTACAATGACAGGAGTCACATTTTAGCGTGAGTTTGGTTTCTGCTCTGGAAATTTCCCTTTGATCACGCCGTCATAAAAGCGGCCTTTAGAAACCACGACAAGAAAATCACGAAAAATACGCGACGGGACGCCGAGATATTGCAGAGTACCGGTTCGATGAAAACGAATTTCCAGCGTGCTGGAGGTTTCGTCATAGCCGACGGATGCAATACGGGATGATTTAACGGGATGATGGTTCATTGCCGGCGTCCTCTACAGCAGATCTTTATGCAATATATCATCTATCAATGGAGAGTTTTAGCGCAACAAATATATTGTTTTAGTATAGATAAAACACTGTTGTTATGAGAAAAGCCCGCCGTTGCCAGCGGGCTGACGGACTTAGAACTGGTAAACCATACCCAGAGCAACGACGTCGTCGGTAGACATATCGTTGCGAGTGTAGAAGCTGTCATCTTCATCCAGCAGGTTGATTTTGTAATCAACATAAGTGGAGAAGTTTTTGTTGAAGTAGTAGGTCGCGCCTACGTCAGCATATTTAACCAGGTCTTTATCTTCACCGCCGGCCAGATCCTTACCTTTAGACATCAGGAAAGATACGGCAGGACGCAGACCGAAGTCGAACTGGTACTGAGCTGTAACTTCAAAGTTCTGGGTTTTGTTGGCAATGGTGCTATCACTCCAGCTATCTTTTCCACCATATGGCGTCATATTACGGGTTTCAGAATACATGGTCGCCAGATAGATGTTGTTAGCGTCATATTTCAGGCCAGCAGTCCACGCATCTGCTTTATCACCGCCAGCAGTAGAGTGATTTGCTTGCTGATTCGTTCGGTCGGAAGTGGTATATGCCGCACCGAAGCTGACGCCCATACCCAGATCGTAAGTTGAAGAGATACCGAAGCCGTCGCCGTTGGAGTTTTTCACGTTACGGTCACCGCCGTTATTTGTCCCCTCCTGGGAATACGTGTCTTCGCTGCCGGATTGGTTTTCATTCGCACCCTGATATTGCAGCGCAAAGCTCAGACCATCCACCAGACCGAAGAAGTCGGTATTACGGTAGGTTGCTACGCCGTTAGCACGGCCGGTCATGAAGTTGTCTGCTTTGGTATAAGAGTCGCCGCCGAATTCTGGCAGCATATCGGTCCAGCCTTCCACGTCGTACAGTACGCCGTAGTTACGGCCGTAGTCGAATGAACCATAGTCACCGACTTTAATACCTGCGAATGCCAGACGAGTCCAGGAGTCACCTTTATCACCTTCGGTACCGTTAGCCTGAACCTGATATTCCCACTGGCCGTAACCCGTGATCATATCGTTAACCTGAGTTTCACCTTTGAAACCCATACGCATGTATGTTTGATCGCCGTCAGAATTTGCGTCATCAGAGAAATAATGCAGACCGTCTACTTTGCCATAGAGATCTAATTTATTGCCGTCTTTATTATAAACTTCAGCGGCGTGGGCCGCGCCTGCTGCTAACAGGGCAGGGATTACGAGAGCCAGTACTTTTCTTTTCATTGAAATAACCCTTTAGTTTTTTTATTTACCTGTGACTCCCCATAAGGGAAGTGAAATCATGCTAAAGGAGAAGTTCCGTAAAGAGATAAATATGAATTGTTACGTCTTAAGTAAAATCTTAATTAAATAATTCTACAGAAATGATGATAATTGACATGAATGTTTTTTAATAAAACATATAAAATAAAAATTATACAATTTAATTTTGTTGCGATATTCTGCGCGGGTTATATGCCTTTATTGTCACAATTTGCTTTTTTCGTTGGGCCATTGCGATAAGTACTGATCTTCCAGCGAATGAATTGACAAGCCCGAACCAAGGTTCGGGCTTTTTTTTCGTCCTGACGAATACTCAAACAGCCGTATTATTCAGCACCGCTCTTTTCTGCTTTACCTGCCAGTTGAGCAAGGAAGTCATAGCGTTTTTGCAGATCCGCCGTCGCATCCTTCCAGAGCTGTTCAGCAACGTCTGGCTGCTGTGCATTCAGGCGGCGGAAGCGTTGCTCGTTGAGCAGCGTCTCTGCCAGCGCGTCTGACGGTGGACGGGAATCCAGCGCCAGCGGCAGTTTACCCTCATCGGCGCGACGCGGGTCAAAGCGGTACAGCGGCCAGAAGCCGGTAGCCGTTAACTGACGCATCTGATCGTGGCTCAGCGCCAGGTCGTAGCCGTGTTCTTCACATGGGCTGTATGCAATGATCAGCGATGGCCCCGGATACGCTTCCGCTTCCTGGATTGCTTTCACCGTCTGGTTTAACTGCGCGCCCAGCGAGATCTGCGCGACATACACATGACCGTACATCATCATGCTCACACCCAGATCCTTACGCGCTTTGCGCTTGCCGTGTTCGCCAAACTTCGTGACCGCGCCAAGTGGCGTCGCCTTCGACGCCTGTCCGCCGGTATTGGAATAACACTGCGTGTCCAGAACCAGAATATTGACGTTCTCGGTCAGGCTCAGCACATGATCCAGACCGCCAAAGCCAATATCGTAGGCCCAGCCGTCACCGCCAATCAGCCAGATTGATTTCTCAATCAGCGCATCGGCATCGGTTAACAGTTCATGCGCGCCGTCGACATCTTTCAGATGCTGGCGTAATGCGGCGACCTGTTCACGACGAACTTCCGGCGTCGCGTCGGCGTGCAATGCGTCGTTTAAATCCGTTGGGATGCGATCGGCGAACTGTTCCAGCAGCCGCATGACGCGCACGCGATGCTGATCAACTGTCAGGCGGAAGCCCAGACCGAATTCGGCGTTATCTTCAAACAGCGAGTTCGCCCATGCGGGGCCGCGACCGTTGGCATCGGTGGTGTAAGGCGTTGAAGGCAGGTTACCGCCATAAATAGAAGAACAGCCGGTCGCATTGGCAATTAACATGCGGTCGCCATACAGCTGGGTCAGCAGCTTGATATACGGCGTTTCACCACAACCGGAGCAGGCGCCGGAGTATTCGAACAGCGGCGTGATCAGTTGAGAGGTGCGAATATCAATACGCTCCAGCTTGCTCTTGTCGATTTCCGGCAGATTGAGGAAGAAGTCATAATTCACTTTTTCTTCTTCGACATGTTCAAGGCGGGACATCATGTTGATGGCCTTGATTTCAGGGTTCTGGCGGTCTTTCGCCGGGCAAACTTCAACACACAGGTTACAACCCGTGCAGTCTTCCGGCGCCACCTGCAACACGTATTTCTGACCACGCATATCGCGTGATTTCACATCCAGCGAGTGCAGACTGGCCGGGGCGTTCTCCATTGCTTCCGGCGAAACCACTTTAGCGCGGATCGCCGAGTGCGGGCAGGCGGCGACACAGTGGTTACACTGGGTACACAGCTCTTCTTTCCAGATAGGGATCTCTTCGGCGATGTTGCGTTTTTCCCAACGGGTCGTCCCCATCGGCCAGGTGCCGTCTGGCGGCAACGCTGAAACGGGCAGGGCGTCACCAAGCCCGGCGAGCATGGCGGCTGTAACCGTTTTAACGAAATCGGGCGCTGCGTCAGACACCACCGGAGGACGATTTGCGCTGTGCGGGTCCACCGCCTGCAACAGAACTTCTGTTACCGATTCGCGCGCCAGCGCCAGCGCCTGCCAGTTACGCTCAACCAGCTCCTGGCCTTTACTGCTGTAGCTTTTCGCTATCGCTCCCTGTAATTCCGCCAGCGCGCTTTCACCAGGCAGAATCTGCGTCAGGTGGAAGAAGGCCATCTGCATCACGGTATTAATACGTGCCGCCAGTCCGCATTCGCGGGCGATTTTAGCCGCGTTAATCACAAAGAACCGCGCTTTTTTCTGGTTCAGCACCGCCTGAACTTCCTGCGGCAGACGTGCCCAGACTTCATCTGCGTTGTACGGCGTATTGAGCAGGAAAATACCGCCTGGTTTCAGACGTTCCGCCATCTGATATTTATCAATAAACTGCAACTGGTGGCAGCCGACAAAATCAGCCTGCGCCACCAGATAAGCGGAACGAATCGGCTGCTCGCTGACGCGCAGGTGAGAGACCGTCAGCCCGCCAGCTTTCTTCGAGTCATAGACAAAGTAACCCTGTGCATACCACGGCGTGGAGTTACCAATAATCTTGATGTTGTTTTTGGTTGCAGAAACGCTGCCGTCGCTGCCCAGACCATAAAATAGCGCTTCCAGTTTCGCTGTACCGGGCAGGGTGTTTTCCGGCAGGGGCAGAGACAGATTAGTGACATCATCATAGATGCCAACCGTGAAGCGGGATTTGGGTCTGGCGCGCGCCAGTTCGTTGAAAACAGCCAGCACGCAATCGGGGCCAAACTCTTTTGAAGAGAGGCCATAGCGCCCGCCGATCACGCGCGGTAAGGTTTCTCTCTCGCCGCTGTTGAATGCCTCCGCCAGCGCGGTCATCACATCCAGATACAGCGGTTCGGCCTGCGCGCCAGGCTCTTTGGTGCGATCCAGTACGGCGACGGTACGTACGGTTTCCGGCAGCGCCTGTAATAAATGTTTTGCTGAGAACGGACGGAACAGACGGACTTTCAGTACGCCCACTTTTTCGCCGCGCGCCAGCAGCTCGTCCACCACTTCCTCACAGGTGCCGATTGCGGAACCCATCAGAATAATGACGCGTTCCGCCTGCGGGTGGCCATAGTATTCAAACGGCTTGTACTGGCGACCGGTGGCTCCGGCGAAATCATTCATTGCCTGTTCAACGTGGTCATAAACCGCGTTGTACCACGGGTTCGTGGCTTCACGGGACTGGAAGTAGGTATCCGGGTTGGCAGACGTGCCGCGAATCACCGGATGTTCAGGATTGAGCGCGCGGGAGCGGTGCGCGTCAATTTCAGCCTGCGGCATCAGTTTCAGAATGGTGTCATCCGCCAGCGGCACAATTTTATTGATTTCATGCGAGGTGCGGAAACCATCAAAGAAATGAATAAATGGTACGCGGCTTTTCAGCGTGGCAATCTGCGAAATGAGCGCGAAATCCTGCGCTTCCTGAACGCTACCGGCGCTCAGCATGGCGCAGCCGGTCTGGCGAACCGCCATCACATCAGAGTGATCGCCAAAAATAGACAAGGCATGAGTAGCAATGGTGCGTGCGGCGACGTGGAGTACAAACGGCGTGAGCTGTCCCGCCAGTTTGTACAACGTTGGGATCATCAGCAGCAGGCCCTGAGATGAGGTAAATGAGGTCGAGAGCGCGCCGGTCTGTAATGCCCCGTGAACGGTGGCGATGGCGCCGCCTTCCGACTGCATTTCTACGACGCGAGGGGTATCGCCCCAGACGTTCTTAAGCCCGTTTCCGGCCCAGGCATCCGCCTGCTCAGCCATTGTCGAACTGGGCGTAATTGGGTAGATGGCGATAACTTCGCTGGTACGGAATGCGACCGAAGCAACCGCGCCATTACCGTCAATAGTGATCATATGACACCCTTACATTGCACAAAAAGAGGGACTCGCGAAACATCGGCGGGCCCTGATAGTTATCTCTCTATTTTAGCAAACCCCGATCTCTACCATTTTCGCTTTTGTGTCCCTGGAATAGAGGGAATGAATGATTTGATCAAAGAGAGGGCAAAAAAATTGCTAAAAAATGTCAATGAACCGCATAAATGGGCAGTTTGCCTCTCGACGACGCAGGGCAGCCTGCCTATTATTTATGGCGGTGTCGTTTTGGCTAACGTTCAGAGGGGAGAGAGATGCGCGCAGCGTTTTTAGTGGGGTGTGCCGCGTTATTATTGTCGGCCTGTAGTAATGAGCCTGTTCAGCAGGCGACGGCAGCGCATGTTGCGCCGGGGTTAAAGGCGGCAATGTCCAGTTCCGGGGAAGCTAACTGCGCCATGATTGGCGGGTCGCTCTCTGTTGCCCGTCAGCTTGACGGGTCGGCGATCGGCATGTGCGCATTACCCAACGGCAAACGCTGTAGTGAACAGTCGCTCGCTGCTGGAAGCTGCGGCAGCTATTAATGCACTAAATCAGCCAGTCGGAACATCAGCGTTTGTTCTGCGGTCGCCAGCGTCAACTGGTTAGCCGTTAAGTCGACCTGCGCGCCTTGTTTGAGCATCGCGCTGATGGTGTGATCCAGTTCATTTAACTGCGGGTCGGCGCACATCATACGCGTCATCGCCATTTCTTTGACTTTCAGCTCGCCATCAGACAGCTTGCCCTGGCCACTGAAGCGGTTGCACATGCGGCCGGAAACCGTCATTTTTTCACCGAAGCTTAACTCCGGGGCGTTCTTACCCGCAGCGACTGGTTTTCCGTTTACACTCTCCAGAACAAAACGGTGATGCTGTAGCTGATCACGGTTAACGGAGACTTTTCCATTGCTGACGCAGCCTGCCATAAGCATGCTGAGTGCAACCAGTGCGACGATCTTCTTCATTAAAACTCTCTACATTTGCTGACGGGAAATCATTCATAATTGTAATGATATAGCCTGGTATATCATCGGGGATTATCTGAAAGTGCTCCCCTGAACGCAGGGGAGCAGAAGGGTCAGAACAGGGCGTTCGGGCAGGTTTCACCTTTTGAGAGCTGTTCCAGATTTTGCAGAGTGGTTTCCGAGATGCTGGTCAACGCTTCCGCGGTCAGGAAAGCCTGGTGCCCGGTGAATAGCACGTTATGGCAGGCAGACAGACGACGGAATACGTCATCCTGAATCACATCGTTGGACTTATCCTCAAAGAACAGATCGCGTTCGTTTTCATAGACGTCCATCCCCAGTGAACCAATCTTCTGGTTTTTCAGCGCTTCAATTGCCGCCTGCGAATCAATCAACGCCCCACGACTGGTGTTGATCACCATCACCCCGTTTTTCATCTGATCGAACGCGGCATGATTAAGCAAATGGTAGTTTTCAGCTGTCAGCGGGCAATGCAGAGAAATGACATCAGACTCTGCAAACAGCGTCGGCAGATCGACATACTCCACGCCAAGCTCCAGCGCGGCGGCGCTTGGGTAAGGATCAAACGCCAGCAGTCTCATACCAAAACCTTTCAGAATACGCAGCGCGGCGACGCCGATCTTGCCCGTCCCGATCACGCCAGCCGTTTTACCGTGCATGGTAAAACCGGTCAGACCTTCCAGTGAAAAGTTTGCATCACGGGTACGTTGATAAGCGCGATGAATGCGACGGTTCAGCGTCATCATCATACCAATCGCATGTTCGGCGACGGCTTCAGGAGAATAGGCCGGGACGCGCACGACTTGCAGACCCAGCTCTTTTGCGGCGTCCAGATCGACGTTATTGAAGCCAGCGCAACGCAGCGCAATGTATTTTACGCCGTGTTTTTTCAGCTCTTCCAGAACCGGGCGGCTGCCGTCGTCGTTAACGAAGATGCATACCGCCTCGCAACCGTTGGCGGTTTTTGCCGTTTTCTCAGTCAGCAGAAAGTCAAAAAATTCAAGTTCAAAACCAAAGGACTCGTTAACATGTTGCAGGTACTTCTTGTCGTACTGCTTTGTACTGTAAACAGCGAGTTTCATAAGACTTTCTCCAGCGATGGTGGAATAACATTGAATTAATTAAAATTATCTTACAAAATTTAAAAAATAATTGATAGAAGTGACCATGACATAATGAATAATTTTAGAACATCTCTTCTTAAGGCACCTATCATACTAAAATTAAACAACTTTCTTTAACACATATTTCCCTTCCGGTCATTCTGAACCCACGCCTTATCAGTGGGTCAGTTACTCTTCCATAGACTGACGTATCCTTTCTGTAGCGAATCAGGCTGACAGACGTTCGTAACGTCGAACAACCGACAGACATAACCTGCAAACCATCACTTTCATACGAAATCACCTATCGCTTCAATTGATTGACAAAAATTAATAATTGCTCCGCCCATCGCTCCATTCCATGATGAATTTCATGAACTTTTTCATTTGCTGTGATATTTATCACATTTCTGTAAATTTCACCAATTGTCCTGTCTGGTGTGACCAGCAGTAATTTCCCTTTTATTTTTTGCACTTATTTAAACAGGCGTTGATATGCTCCTGTTATCCCGTTTATCAAGGGATTGTCAAAGGATTCCAAATAAGCATAATTTAACCAAGAAATTAGTTTTGTTATTTTAACTGGAATCTTCGTGATTTTTATTAACACGTTTAATACAAACGAGAGTGGAGGGATGATATTGCCTTAACTTAATACATACTATTAACAACACAGCATGTTAAATCCTGTCTTATCCGGCGAAGTTAAGTTGGAGGTGTTATTATGACTGCGCGCAGTATCGTAGCGACTTTTTAATGGAATAAAAATGTACGCGATGAATCTGTCGATGAATAAGCCTGGAACAGTAAGCAAGATAACCTTATTGAATAAACCAATTTCAATAACTGAAAATGCCTGCTCTACATGTAGTCTACTGGAGCAGCTTCACAGGTATCCTTCAGCTACTGTCGTAATATATGGGCGGCCGTCTTTATTTTTGAGTTTCTGGCTGCATGTTCGGGAATGTTACCCGTGCGCAGCATTGATATTTAAGCATGGCTATTTTTTGCCTGTGGATGAGACCATTGCTGAGTTTTTTAACTACTTCACTATTGAAGGGAGAAGCGGTGTAAAACACCACGATAAAACAATACAGCGTGTAATTTATTTTCTTCCTCCTGTTTTACTAAGGAAAGAATCTGTTCAGGATACAGCATATCTTACGGATACAGTACCTTTACTTAATGAAATAACACATGCGCGACTTTCTTCCGGGAGGTTATCGAAGCTGTCTAAAAGTGTTCTTGCACTAATACTTTCTGGCTTCAGTCGAGAGATGATAGCAATTAATTTAAAAGTTGGAATCAGGCAAGTCTGGTTGATTGAAAACTTCCTACGCAAAAGATGGCGAATTCCAGATTGTTGTTCTCTGGTTGAGTCTGTTTATTTCTGCAATAGATAAAAATTGTTCCTAATTTTAATTTAAGGGTGTTTACATGCATAAGAATGTTATGGCCTCTATGTTAGGTGTGGTTTTGTTCGGGGCTCTAAGCAATATCAGTTGGGCAGCGGACCAGGACGACCCCAACGCACCAATTACCAAAAAAGAACTATTTAACCACCTGGTTGAATTAGCTCAAACCATTTCTCAAAAAGGGGAGAATTATCGAGATGAGGTGGTTAGATTTGTAGACGGACGTGTAAGTAACGCTACAAATACGACGAAAAATTATATTAATGAACAGGTTAATACTCAAAATCGCTCACTGGCTTTACAGCAGGAGGCAGTAAATAAGCTAAAACAGGACGTGACCGTAAGCGTTGGAAAGGTTAATAAAGAACTGGATGAACAAAAGGATGTTCTGCGCGGCGAAATCGGCCAGGCCAAAGCTGATGCAATTGCACAGGCTGACAATAATGCGAAAGTCGTGCGTGGCGAGCTTAAGCAGCAGGGTGACTCCCTGCGTGGTGAAATCGGCAGCGCCAAAAGGGATGCCTACGCACGGGCCGACAGTAATGCAAAAGCCGTGCGTGGCGAGCTTAAGCAGCAGGGTGATTCCCTGCGCGGCGAAATCGGCAGTGTCAAAAGGGATGCTTACGCGCGTATAGACAACAATACGGAAACTGTTCGTGGCGAGCTTTCTCAGACCAGCAAATATTTATCTGGAAAAATCAATGCTAACCAGTCTGCGGCCAGTAAGAATAGTCGCCGTTTAGATCTTCATGAATCCTGGCAAAAAATGGCGGCAGACAGAATGAATGGTCTGCAAAAACAGATATCTAACAACCGCAAAGAAATTCGTGAAAGTGCAGCTCAGAATGCGGCGCTTGCAGGTTTATTCCAGCCTTATAGCGTGGGTAAATTTAATGCTACTGCGGCATTGGGAGGATATTCAGATAAGCAGGCAGTAGCCGTTGGGATCGGCTACCGCTTTACAGACAATGTTGCAGGTAAAATGGCAGTTGCGGCCGGTGGAGACTCCGTTTCATGGAACACGGGTATTAGTCTGGAGTTCTGATTAAAGCTTACAGCAGGGGGTATTTTACTCCCTGCTCAGGGAGCAATAATGAAAATTATCATCGCGACGCATGATTTTTATTTTCAGCAAGGCGCTGAAGTATTATTCAATTCGTGTGAGGCACTTGGCGTTGAACATTTTAACAGCGAAAGAGAAACGTATTTTATTATCTGTGATAATGAGTTCGCCGGACTCATGAGCATACTTTTCTACGGGTATGATTTTTACCTTGCCTGCAAGTCAGAGCCTTGCAATATGAAGCATGGATCTTGTTTGAATGATCAAGGTAAATCATTAACACATAATGAAAGAATTATCGCTTTCCTTTTATACTATAAACACTTTAGTGTAGAGCAAATCGCCAGGGTGAGAGGTCGAAGTAAGAAAACAGTATATTCGCATATTTACAATATCAAGAAAAAAATCGGCTTAAAAAATGGAATGCACCTGCCATTTAAAAGTAACGGCATTGATCGGAATGCTTTTTTTGAACTGATATTTCTCATCTGAGATAAAATCTGGCTGGCATCTCATTATTATCTTCCCGGAGAATATGAATGAAGAATTTCATTAATCGATTTATTCACTCAGATTACGATATCGTCATTCTTCGCCTGAGCGTTATCGGTGTATTTATGTTGTTTGGTACTTATAAATGGTTTGATTTTGAAGTTATGGCCCTGGAGCCTCTGATTTCATCAACATGGCTCAATATTCTGTATTTGATTTTTGGTGTCCACGGGGGAAGTTATTTCCTTGGCGTTATGGAAACCATTACATTTCTTGCGTTGATCATTGGCTTCGCCCGACCTGGTGTTGGCATATCTGGCGATCTCATTGTTATCACTACAGGAGTAACGACTCTGAGCCTGCTGCCACAACTGGGGAAAATTGACAGCTTCATTATCAAGGATGTTCTCTTGATTGGCGCTGGCGCAGTTTTGCTGAAATATGACCTTACCCGGTATCTGGCATTCAGGAATGGAACATACCGGGTATAAACGCTGCTACAGGATGGCAGGAATGTGAGCCCTGGCAGAGGATCTGCAAATGCTCAGTCCTCTGCGCCTCTGTTTTCCGTAATAAATCAGGAGACTGAGTTAATTCAGTACAAAATGTTTGCCTGACTGCGGATGTGCGCCATCATGGTGAGATGGCAGAAAGAACGGATACTAACGCTCTGTTATATCATCAACTTTATCATTTCTAAGACGGCCTCAAAATTGTTGGGTCGCGGCAGAACATCTATCCTTAGTGAGGGCGACGCCTTCAACTGAGCGCCCAAACATGCCACAATACGGGCCTTACCGGCTTAATTTTTGCTAAATCAGGATATTAACTACCCATGAAGGGTAAATACAAAGCCGTTCTCGCGCTACTTTTATTATTGATCCTTATACCGTTAACGCTGCTCATGACGCTTGGCCTGTGGCTTCCTACGCTGGCGGGCATCTGGTTACCGGTTGGTACGCGTATCGCGCTGGATGAAAGCCCGAAACTTACGCGCCACGGCCTGCATATCCCGGAGCTGCGTTATCTGGTGGAGGACTGCCCGTTAGCACGCATGAGCGGCGCGGAACTCACCCATCCCAGCCGCTGGCAGCTGAATATCGGTACGCTTGAACTGGACTCCGCCTGTCTGGCAAAACTCCCTGAATCTGAACCATCGCCCGCGGCGCCGCGCACGCTCGCAGAATGGCAGTCTATGCTGCCTAATACCTGGGTTAATATCGACAGGCTTATTCTTTCTCCCTGGCAGGAATGGCAGGGGAAATTGTCGCTTTCGCTGACGCCAGCCCTCCAACAGATTCGTTATCAGGGCGAGAAGGTCAACTTTCAGGGGCGGCTGCACGGGCAAAACTTCACCGTCAGCCAACTGGAGGTGAGCGCCTTCGAAAATCAGCCCCCTGTAAAACTGGAAGGAGAATTTACGCTGCCTCTGGTGCCGGACGGGCTGCCGGTGAACGGACACGCCGTCGCAACGCTGAGCCTGCCGCAGGAACCGTCGCTGGTGGATGCGGAACTGGAGTGGCGGGACAACGCCGGACAGCTGATCGTCATGGCGCGCGGTAACCCGGAGCCGCTGCTCGATCTCCCCTGGCAGGTTACTCGCCAGCAACTTGCCATCAGCGATGGACGCTGGAACTGGCCGTATCAGGGCTTTCCGCTGAGCGGACGTCTGGGGATCAACATTAATAACTGGCAGGCAGGTCCTGAGAATGCGGTGATAAGCGGCCGGTTGAATGTTCTGACGCAAGGCGATGCGGGTAAAGGCAATGCGGTGCTGACGATTGGGCCAGGCAAGCTGAGTATGGATAACAGCGACATGCCCTTGCGTTTAACCGGTGAAGCGAAACAGGACGATCTGATTTTTTATGCGGTACTGCCGACACAGCTCACCGGCAGTCTGGCCGATCCACAACTGACCTTTGAACCCGGCGCGCTGTTGCGTTCTCGTGGCCGGGTGATCGACTCTCTGGATATTGACGAAATTCGCTGGCCGCTGGCTGGTGTAAAAGTCACCCAACGCGGAGTTGATGGCCGATTACAGGCAATTTTACGCGCGCACGAAAATAAGATGGGCGACTTTGTCCTGCATCTTGATGGGCTGGCGAATGATTTTCTTCCCGATGCAGGGCGCTGGCAGTGGCGTTACTGGGGCGAGGGCAGCTTCACCCCGATGAACGCCGGTTGGGATGTCGCCGGGAAAGGAGAATGGCACGATAACACCATCACGCTTACCGACCTGTCCACCGGGTTCGATCAACTGCAATACGGCACGATGACGGTGGCGTCTCCGCGCCTGGTGCTGGATAAACCGATCGTGTGGGTTCGTGATGCCGGGAACCCGACCTTCAGCGGCGCGTTATCGCTGGATGCGGGCAATACCGTATTCACCGGCGGCAGCGTCTTACCGCCGTCAACGCTCAAATTCAGCGTTGAAGGAACGGACCCAACGGTATTCCAGTTCAAAGGCGACCTGCACGCCGGGGCGATTGGGCCAGTGCGGGTAAATGGGCGCTGGGACGGCATTCGTTTACGCGGGCAGGCCTGGTGGCCAAAACAGTCGGTTACGGTCTTCCAGCCCTTGCTGCCTCCTGACTGGAAAATGAATTTGCGCGCAGGCGAACTGTATGCGCAGGTGGCTTTTTCCGCCGCAGAGGATCAGGGGTTCGAAGCGGGTGGACACGGCGTACTGAAAGGCGGTAGCGCCTGGATGCCGGACAACCAAATCAACGGCGTCGATTTTGTGTTGCCGTTCCGTTTCAGTCAGGGTGCCTGGCAACTGGGGACGCGCGGGCCGGTGTCATTACGCATCGCAGAGGTGGTAAACCAGGTCACCGCGAAAAATATCACGGCCGACCTCCAGGGAAGTTATCCGTGGAGCGAAGAGAATCCTTTATTGCTGAGTGACGTGAGCGTGGATGTGCTGGGCGGCAAAATCATCATGAAACAGCTGCGTATGCCGCAGCACGATCCGGCACTACTGCGGGTGCAAAATGTCTCTTCCAGCGAACTGATCAGCGCGGTGAATCCCAAACAATTTGCGATGTCCGGCCCGGTTAGCGGCGCGCTTCCGCTGTGGCTGAGTAATGAAAAATGGATCATTAAAGACGGCTGGTTAACCAATCCAGGCCCGATGACGCTGCGTATCGATAAAGATACCGCCGATGCGGTCGTCAAAGACAATATGGCGGCGGGCGCGGCAATCAACTGGTTACGCTATATGGAGATTGCCCGTTCGTGGACGAAGATTAATCTGGACAATCTGGGCGTGCTGACCATGCAGGCGACGGTCACGGGTAAAAGCCATGTGGACGGTAAAGTCGGCACGGTTAACCTGAACTATACCCATGAAGAAAATGTCTTTACGCTCTGGCGCAGTTTGCGTTTTGGCGACAACTTACAGGCATGGCTTGAACAAAACACCGCGTTGCCGGAAACCCGTTGCCCGGAAGGCAAGGAATGTGAGGAACAACAATGAAAACGATGATTGCCATGCTGGCGCTCTTCTTACTGGCGGGCTGTACGCCGCGTATTGAAGTTGCAGCGCCGAAGGAACCGATCACCATCAATATGAACGTCAAAATTGAGCATGAAATTCATATCAAGGTTGATAAGGACGTGGAAAGTTTATTGAAGTCACGTAGTGATTTGTTCTGAGGTCATGATGAAAAAACAGCTTAGAGCGACCGTTCTTATCCTGAGTTTATTGAGCTGCAACGCCATCGCGTTGACCCTGAGCGAAGCAAGAACGCAAGGGCGAGTGGGGGAAACGCTTAATGGTTATCTGGTGGCGCTGGCAACCGATCCAGAAACGCGCTCGCTCGTCAGCGAGATTAATAAAGAGCGTAGCGCCAGTTATCAACAGCTGGCGAAAAGCCATCAGATTCCGGTGGATGAGGTGGCGAAAATGGCCGGACAAAAGCTGGTCGACCGGGCAAAGCCGGGTGAGTATGTGCAGGGCATTAACGGTAAGTGGCTGAAAAAGTAACTGGCAACAGTGCGTAGCTTCTACGTATTTTCTGTTTTGTATGATAAAGCGCGATAATTTGCAGGGTAAGTTTCTATACTGTCTGCTCCGAAGCGATATTCAGCAAGAGGGGCAGTTATGGCAAGTCACGGTAATTCAGCGACGTTTTCTCTCGGTTCCCGGCAGGTAAAACGGCTGGGGTATGGGGCCATGCAACTGGCAGGACCTGGTGTATTTGGCCCACCGAGAGATCGTCACGTCGCGCTGACGGTGCTTCGGGAGGCGATTTCGCTGGGTGTGAATCACATTGATACCAGCGATTTTTACGGCCCGCATGTTACGAACCAAATCATTCGAGAAGCGCTGCATCCGTATCCTGACGATCTGGCGATCGTCACCAAAATTGGCGCCCGTCGCGGGGAAGATGCGTCGTGGTTGCCCGCTTTCTCGCCTGCGGAATTGAAGCAGGCGGTTCACGATAATCTGCGTAATCTCGGACTTGATGTGCTGGATGTGGTCAACCTGCGCGTTATGTTCGGCGACGGTCATGGCCCGCATGAAGGATCTATCGAAGAGAGTTTTAGCGTGCTGGCTGAACTTCAGCAGCAGGGGCTGGTGAAGCATATCGGTCTGAGCAATGTCACCGCGAAACAGGTGGCTGAGGCAAGGAAGATTGCCGAAATTGTTTGCGTGCAGAATGAGTACAATATCGCCCATCGCCAGGATGACGCACTCATTGACGCGCTGGCGGGCGAGGGTATCGCTTATGTGCCGTTCTTCCCGCTGGGCGGGTTTACGCCGTTGCAGTCATCAACGCTCTCCGACGTTGCCGCCAGCCTGAATGCGACGCCAATGCAGGTAGCGCTGGCATGGTTGCTGCAACGTTCAGCCAATATCCTGTTAATTCCGGGAACGTCGTCAGTGACGCATTTGCGTGAAAATATGGCGGCAGGGGATTTGCAACTTTCGGATGAGGTTCTTGCGGTGCTGAATGGCATGAATGCCTGATGGAGGTTATCCGGCCTGCGGGAGGATGACACCCCTTGCAGGCCGGATGAGGCAAATAAATCTTATGCAGCAACAACGCTGTCAATCGCCGCTTTGGCATCAGTCTGCGCTTTGGCCGCGACTTCCGGGCCGTAAGCAATCCCTTCAGCAAACACGAAGTTCACGTCGGTGATACCAATAAAGCCCAGGAAGACTTTCAGGTACGGCGCGATCAGGTCTGTCGGCGTATCTTTGTGGATACCGCCACGGCTGGAGAGAATCACCGCACGTTTACCGGTCACCAGACCTTCCGGCCCTTTCTCGGTGTAACGGAAGGTGACGCCTGCGCGGGCAACCAGGTCAAAATAGTTTTTCAACTGAGTAGGGATGTTGAAGTTGTACATTGGCGCCGCAATGACGATCACATCGTGCGCTTGCAGTTCCGCGATCAGCTCGTCGGACAGCGCCAGCGCGTCCTGTTGACGCGGAGTCAGCGGAGCGTCGCTCGGGCGCAGGGCACCCACCAGTTCGCCATCCAGTACCGGAACAGGATTCGCGGCCAGGTCGCGCACGGTGATCGCATCCGCAGGATGCTTTTCGCGCCACTGTTCAACAAAATAATCAGACAACTGACCAGACTGAGAGTACCCTGCCAGAATACTGGATTTAAGAACTAATACTTTGCTCATGGGTGTTTCCTTTTATGTGTTTGAATGGGGTGAGCCCCGTTGCTTGTTGACACTCTATTCACAATCCTGTCGCAGAGATAGCGCAATATATCGAATCCTATGTTCGAAATTATTGAACAACACACGAAAAGCGCCGATGTGGTACTCTATACCAATCATTAAAAAGAGATTTTACCCGGCAGAGCACTGCCCTCTAATGCTATGACAGAACAACAGAAAATCACCTTCGCCGCACTTCAGCAGCAGCTGGATACGCTGATGCTGCGTGACAGGCAGCGCTTTGCCCGCCGCCTGCATGGCGTGAAGAAGGTTAAAAAACCTGATGCACAACAGGCCATTCTCCTGGAGATGGCGAAAGAGATTGAACAGGCAGCAGGTAAAATTGTGCTGCGCGAAGCCGCCAGACCGGAAATAACGTATCCAGAAAACCTGCCTGTCAGCCAGAAAAAACAGGCCATCCTGGAGGCCGTTCGCGACCACCAGGTGGTGATTGTGGCGGGGGAGACCGGCTCGGGTAAAACCACGCAGCTGCCGAAAATTTGTATGGAGCTGGGGCGCGGTATTAAAGGGCTGATCGGCCATACGCAGCCGCGTCGTCTGGCGGCGCGTACCGTTGCCAACCGTATTGCCGAAGAGTTGCAAACGGAACCGGGCGGCTGCATCGGTTATAAAGTCCGTTTCAGCGATCACGTCAGCGACAACACGATGGTCAAGCTGATGACGGACGGTATCCTGCTGGCGGAAATCCAGCAGGACAGGCTGCTGATGCAGTACGACACCATCATCATTGATGAAGCGCACGAGCGCAGCCTGAATATCGATTTTCTGCTTGGCTACCTGAAAGAGCTGTTGCCGCGTCGCCCGGATCTGAAAATCATCATCACCTCCGCGACCATCGACCCGGAGCGCTTCTCGCGTCATTTTAACAATGCGCCGATCATTGAAGTTTCCGGCAGAACGTACCCGGTTGAAGTGCGCTATCGTCCGATTGTCGAAGAAGCGGACGATACCGAGCGCGATCAGCTTCAGGCGATTTTTGACGCGGTGGATGAACTGGGGCGTGAAAGTCCCGGCGATATCCTGATCTTTATGAGCGGCGAGCGTGAAATCCGCGATACCGCCGATGCGCTCAATAAACTCAATTTGCGCCATACCGAAGTATTGCCGCTGTATGCACGCCTCTCTAACAGCGAGCAGAACCGCGTGTTCCAGTCGCACAGCGGACGTCGCATCGTGCTGGCGACTAACGTGGCGGAAACCTCGCTGACCGTACCGGGCATTAAGTACGTTATCGATCCCGGCACTGCGCGCATCAGTCGCTACAGCTACCGTACCAAAGTGCAGCGGCTGCCGATTGAACCGGTTTCACAGGCTTCCGCTAACCAGCGTAAAGGCCGCTGCGGCCGTGTGTCGGAAGGGATCTGCATCCGTCTGTATTCGGAAGATGACTTCCTGTCGCGCCCGGAATTTACCGACCCGGAGATTCTGCGTACCAACCTGGCTTCGGTTATTTTGCAAATGACGGCGCTGGGGCTGGGCGATATCGCCGCATTCCCGTTTGTTGAAGCGCCGGATAAACGCAACATTCAGGACGGCGTGCGTCTGTTGGAAGAGCTTGGGGCGATTACGACCGATGAGCAGCAAACGGCTTATAAACTGACGCCTTCAGGACGCCAGTTGTCGCAGCTGCCGGTAGACCCGCGTCTGGCGCGGATGGTGCTGGAAGCGCAGAAACACGGCTGCGTGCGTGAGGCGATGATCATCGCCTCCGCGCTGTCTATTCAGGACCCGCGTGAGCGCCCGATGGATAAACAGCAGGCGTCCGATGAGAAACACCGTCGTTTCCACGATAAAGAGTCTGACTTCCTCGCCTTTGTGAATCTGTGGAATTACCTCGGCGAGCAGCAGAAAGCGCTGTCGTCGAACCAGTTCCGCCGCCTGTGCCGCACCGATTACCTGAACTATCTGCGCGTGCGCGAATGGCAGGATATCTACACCCAATTGCGCCAGGTGGTGAAAGAGCTGGGTATTCCGGTAAACAGCGAACCGGCGCAATACCGTGAAGTGCATATCGCGCTGCTGACCGGGCTACTGTCGCATATCGGGATGAAAGATGCCGACAAGCAGGAGTATACCGGCGCGCGTAACGCCCGTTTCTCCATCTTCCCGGGTTCCGGTTTGTTCAAGAAGCCGCCGAAGTGGGCGATGGTCGCAGAACTGGTGGAAACCAGCCGCCTGTGGGGGCGCATTGCGGCGCGCATCGATCCAGAATGGGTGGAACCGGTTGCCCAGCATCTGATTAAGCGTTCTTACAGCGAACCGCACTGGGAGCGGGCGCAGGGCGCGGTGATGGCGACGGAGAAAGTGACCGTGTACGGTCTGCCGATAGTGGCCGCGCGTAAGGTGAATTACAGCCAGATCGACCCGGCGCTGTGTCGCGAGTTGTTTATTCGTCATGCGCTGGTAGAGGGCGACTGGCAGACGCGCCACGCCTTCTTCCGCGACAACCTGAAGCTGCGTGCGGAAGTGGAAGAGCTGGAGCACAAATCGCGCCGTCGCGACATTCTGGTCGATGATGAGACGCTGTTTGAGTTCTACGACCAGCGCATCAGCCATGACGTGATCTCCGCGCGCCACTTCGACAACTGGTGGAAAAAAGTCAGCCGTGAAACGCCGGATCTGCTCAACTTTGAAAAGAGTATGCTCATCAAAGAGGGCGCGGAAAAAATCAGCAAGCTGGATTACCCGAACTTCTGGCACCAGGGGAATCTTAAGCTGCGGCTGAGCTATCAGTTTGAACCGGGCGCCGACGCCGACGGCGTCACCGTCCATATCCCGCTTCCGTTGTTAAACCAGGTGGAAGAGTCCGGGTTTGAATGGCAAATTCCAGGTCTGCGCCGTGAGCTGGTGATTGCGCTGATTAAATCGCTGCCGAAACCGGTACGGCGGAACTTTGTTCCGGCGCCGAACTATGCCGAAGCGTTTTTAGGTCGCGTAACGCCGCTGGAGCTACCGTTGCTGGATGCGCTGGAGCGTGAATTGCGGCGGATGACCGGCGTGACGGTAGATCGCGAAGACTGGCACTGGGATCAGGTGCCCGATCATCTGAAGATCACCTTCCGCGTGGTGGATGACAAAAACAAGAAGTTGCAGGAAGGGCGCGCTTTGCAGGGGCTGAAAGAGGCACTGAAAGGGAAAGTCCAGGAAACACTCTCGGCGGTGGCTGATGACGGCATCGAGCAGAGTGGGCTGCACATCTGGAGTTTCGGTCAGTTGCCGGAAAGCTATGAGCAGAAACGCGGCAATTATAAAGTGAAGGCGTGGCCTGCGCTGGTAGATGAGCGTGATAGCGTCGCCATCAGGCTGTTCGACAATCCGCTGGAGCAGCAACAGGCAATGTGGTGCGGTTTACGCCGCTTGCTGCTGCTGAATATTCCGTCGCCGATTAAGTATCTGCACGAAAAACTGCCGAATAAAGCCAAGCTCGGTCTGTACTTCAACCCGTATGGCAAAGTGCTGGAGTTGATTGACGACTGTATCTCCTGCGGCGTGGACAAGCTGATTGACGCCAATGGCGGCCCGGTATGGACGGAAGAGGCTTTTGCCGCGCTGCATGAGAAGGTGCGTGCTGAGCTGAACGACACCGTTGTCGATATCGCGAAGCAGGTCGAGCAGATCCTGACCGCCGTGTTCACGATCAACAAACGTCTGAAAGGACGCGTGGATATGACGATGGCGCTGGGGCTGTCTGATATCAAAGCGCAAATGGGCGGGCTGGTGTATCGCGGTTTTGTCACCGGCAACGGCTTTAAGCGCCTCGGCGATACGCTGCGCTATTTGCAGGCGATTGAAAAACGGCTGGAGAAACTGGCGGTTGATCCGCACCGTGACAGGGCGCAGATGCTGAAAATCGAAAGCGTGCAGCAGGCCTGGCAGCAGTGGATTAACAAGCTGCCGCCAGCCCGCCGTGATGACGACGACGTCAAAGAAATCCGCTGGATGATTGAGGAGCTGCGCGTCAGCTACTTTGCACAACAGCTCGGCACGCCGTACCCGATCTCCGATAAGCGCATTTTACAGGCGATGGAGCAAATCAGCCTGTAGCTCCATGCTCAGCTCAGGCAGGAGATACCTTCGGGTATCTTCTCCTGCGGGGCGGCGCACTTTAGCCTGTCATAAAGCAGCGCAATGTCTTTTTCGAATGCCGTATCTTGCGGCCAGACCAGATAGTAGCCTTCTCCGGTTGCCACTGCTTCATTGAACGGAAGGGCGAGCAGACCGCTTTTTACCGCCTCCAGACTGAGCAGCAGATCGCCCACGGAGACGCCATGCCCCCTTATCGCCGCCTGATTTCCCTGTTCCAGCGTGTCGAACACTTTTCCCCGACGGGTATTCAGCCCGTTAAATTTACCGCTGCGCGCCAGCCATCGCGTCCAGTCGCGCCGGTCTGGCGAAGGGTGAATAAGCTCGCAGTCGGCAATGTTTTCTCGTACCTGTTCAAGCAGCGCGGGGGCGCATATCGGGATCAGCCACTCTTTAAAAAGCAGCCTGCTTTGCGTGCCGGAACCAAAATGACCGTTGCCTAACAGGATGGCGCAGTGAAAGGGTTCGCGATTGAAATCCACCGTATCGGTGTCCATCCAGACGCTGGAAAGCTCCACGTTAAGCGAGGGCTCCTGCTGATGTACGCTGTTCAGCACGTCCAGCAACCAGCCCATTGTCAGGGTTGAGGGCGCCTTTAAGCGCAGACCGTGCTGCTGGTTGCGAAACGCGGAGCAGGCGTTTTCCAGCGTCCGAAAGCCTGTGGCCAGCTGCTCCGCCAGCGTGCGTCCCGCTTCCGTTACCTCAACCTGCGGGCCGTTGCGGTGAAACAGCGGGCAGTCAAATCTTGTCTCCAGGGTACGGATGTGTCTGCTGATCGCGCCCGGAGTGACGTTCAGCGCGTCAGCGGCTTTGCTGAATGATCCGAGGCGGGCGGCGGCTTCAAAAGCGCGCAGGGCATACAGTGGCGGCAGAGTCATGGCGATACGCTATTGTGAGTTTTACTCACATTAAATAGCAGTTTTATTCGTTTTTCAAATGTCATCGCTCGCTGAATAATGCCGGGAGTTTCCGGGCCTGTGTGCGTTATGAAGGAGAAAAGGCGTTGATTAATCTGACATTGCTGAGTGCGTATAGTTTATCGGTTTTACTGTTGCTGGTCACGCCCGGCCCGGTGGTTGCGCTGGTAACCGGAACGGCGGCCCGGCACGGTGCGCGTAAAGCCTTTGCGACGGTGATCGGAACGAACAGCGCCTCTCTGGTGCTGATTATCCTGGCGGCGCTGATGCTGGCCGGGGTGGTGTCGATCTCCGGTTTGTTTCTGTCTTTGCTGGGGATCGCAGGGTCGTTGTATATCGGCTACGGCGCGTTAATCAGCCTGCGGGCGGGGAATCCGCAGGCAAATGCGCAAGAAAACACGGTCGCTGCGGGCGACGGCGGGGTGATCCGGGGATTTATTACCGGCATTTCAAATCCGAAAGACATCCTTTTCTTTGTCGCTTTCTTCCCTCAGTTTATTGCGGTGACGCAGAACTTCGCCGCCAGCATTATGACGCTGACGGTGGTGTGGATCATTTTTGATTTTGCTGTTTTATCGCTGTACATCCTGCTCATCAATAACTGGTTGTCACCGCATCACAGCAGGCGTATTGGGCTGGCGTCATCGCTGTTTTTGCTGGTGATATCGCTGTCTGGCCTGGTCTATAACGTCCGCGAAATCATTCACCACTTGCCGTACGGATGACGTCAGACTGACCAGCCGCCGCCCAGCGCTTTGTAGAGATCAATCTGTGCCAGCAGCAGATTGTTTTTCACCTGCACCACATTGGTTTGCACTGAGAACAGCGTGCGCTGGGCGTCCAGTACATCCAGATAAGACGAATAGCCATTGCGATAGCGATTCTGGGCGATGCGCAATGTTTCCTGCGCCACATCCTGCTGCGCCTGTAATTCACTGAGTTGTTCCTGATAGCGGGTGATGGCGTCGAGGCTATCGTTTACCTCTCTGAAGGCGTTACGCACGGTTTTTTCATAACTGTACAGCGCCTGATTACGCTGGGACTGGGAAATATCGACCTGCGCATTCAATGCCTGACGGTTAAGCAGAGGGGCGAGAATGCTGCCGCCGATACTCCATAAGCGGAGCGGGTCGTCAAGCAGACCGGGGAGCGTGCGATCCTGCACCGATCCGGTCGCCGTCAGGTTGATCGACGGCAGCAGGCTGGCGCGAGAGGCGGCAAGCGTCGCATCAGCCGCAATAAGCTGTCTCTCGGCCTGCACAACATCAGGACGGCGGTTGAGCAACGAAGAGGGCAACTGTGACGGCAACGTTAAGGGCGTCAGCGCATCAAAACGGTCGCTACGGGCCAGGCGCGTCGGGTTGCTGCCCAGCAGAAGACTCAGCGCGTTTTCCTGTTGTGCGATCTGGTGCTCAAGCAGGGGAATTTGCGCGCGCGTCGAGCGAAGCTCAGAATCCGACTGCATCAATTCCAGGCGCGAGCTGTAGCCTGTTTCATATTGCCGTTTTGCCAGATTCCAGGCTTCTTCACGCGATTTCAGCGTCGATTTTGTCACGTTGAGCTGCTCATCCAGCGCCAGCAGCGTGACATAACCGGACGCAACGGACGAGGCAACGGTCAGATCGGCGGCGGCCGCCGCCGCTTTTTGCGCCGCCAGCGAGGCCTGCGCCGCACTGGCGGTGCTGCGATTAACGCCCCAGATATCGACATCGTAGCTTGCCGTCAGGCTGCCCTTATACAACGTGCTGTAGATCGGAAGTCCGGTTGCCGCAGACTGCGTTCGCGCCCGCGCCCCGCTAACGCCCGCATCCAGCGAGGGGAACAGGCTGCCTTCGGCGGCATAGACCCTGGCCTGGTATTCATTTACCCGTTCGCGGGCAATCAGCACGTCACTGTTATTTTGCAGCGCCTGATCGACATAACGATTCAGATGAATGTCGTGAAAATTTCTCCACCATACCTGTTCTGTTGCGCTGGCGGGGCCGGTGGCGGTTCGCCAGGCGGCGGGGATTTGCAAAGACGGTTTTGCGGGTGCCACATCAACCGACTGACAGCCACTGAGCAGCAGGGCGAACAGTAAAGCGGCAACGGGACGGCGCGTCATTGTTTCGCCTCCCGGGTATCGATATGTACCTGCACCGACATGCCCGGACGCAATCGCGCAATCTCCTCCGGTTTACCCAACACCTCTACCCGAACCGGAATACGCTGGGCGATTTTGACAAAGTTGCCGGTCGCGTTGTCCGGCGTAATGGCGCTGAACTCCACGCCGGTTGCCGGAGAAATGCTCTCCACCCGGCCTTCATAAACCCGATCATTCAGCGCATCGACGGTAAACCGTACCGGCTGACCCACGCGCAACTCCGCCAGTTGCGTCTCTTTTATATTGGCGATAACCCAGTGCTGCGGCGGCACCAGCGTGGTGAGGTGCGTTCCGGCGGTGACATACGCGCCGAGGCGGACGGCAATCTGCCCAAGCTGGCCATCGCGCGGCGCGACAATGCGGGTATTTTGCAGATCGATCTGCGCCAGTTCTAACGCTGCGCGGGCATTTTCAACGTCGGCTTCCAGCGCTCCCCGGTTGACGATCACCGTTTGTAAATCCTGTCGTGACATCTCCAGCGTGGCTTTCGCCTGGTCGATATCCGCGCTGCCTTGCGCGGCGCTGGCCAGCGCCGCATCGCGTTCACGAATCGACAGTGAACCGTCGGCGGTGAGATCTTTCACGCGTTTCAAATCTGCCTGAGTCTTCAGACTTTGCGCTTTGGCGTTCTTCAGTACCGCTTCATTGCGCGCAATCACGGCTTCGGCGCTTTTACGCTGTTGCAGGTTGTTATTTAACGCGGCGATTTTCATGGCCAGCTGCGCTTCGGCCTGATGGACACGCTGGCGATAAATACGGTCGTCGATCTGCATCAGCAGTTCGCCTTTTTTCACCTGCACAAAGTCCTGCACATTCACCTGCGTGATATATCCATTCACCTGCGGGCTAATAAAGGTGGTTTGTCCACGCACATAGGCGTTATCCGTAAATTGCGTATGGCGGGTAAACGGCGGTAATTGCCAGGCGTAGAGGATCACCAGAACCCCGACGAGGCCAATGGCGGCAGCGGCAAAAATTGACACCACACGGAGATTGTTTCGGGTATTTGCCTGCTCTTTGGCGGCATCCTGCTGACTCATAGCGGCTCCTGAGGTAAAGCGATAAACATAATTTTCATCTGTTACTTGGTTCCGGTGGCTTTTTTCAGCGCCATCCGGGCGGTAATACGCAGTCGCAGCAAGCGCCATAAAATCCAGATTAGCGTAGCGGCGGCAATGCTGGCCGTCAGTAAATAAGTATCGTTATAGGCGAGGATATTTGCCTCAAGCGACGTAACGGTTTGTAGCTGGGCGATCGCCTGGGTGTTCAGCAATGCGCTGTCGCCAATCAGGTTTTTGTACATCTGGCTGTACATCTGTAGACGCTCATTCACTAGCGGATTTAGCGTGGTGAGCTGATCGGCCAGCAGGCTGGAGTGATATTTTTCACGCCAGGTCTGGAACGTGCCGAGAATGGCGGAGCCCAGCAGACCGCCGATGTTCTGACTCATCCCAAATAAGACGGAAAAACTGACCAGGTTGCGCGGATCGGCGATGACGCCGCCGATACCCGCCAGCATTGCCGGGGCAAGGAAAAACGCGCTGCCAAAGCCGAGTAAGAATTGGCTGACCATTAACTGGTCGGGGCGCGTCAGGTTTGTGGAGTGGCTGTCGAGCAGCGAGGCGACGATCATCAATGCCAGCGACGTAATCACGGGCCAGGCCAGCCTCGTCGGTTTAATCGTCAGGCAACTGGTGATGATGCCGCACACAATGCCAGCGAAAATTGACCAGGCCAGATGTGTCATTTGCTCATTCTGTAAGCCAGCGTATTGCAGCCAGCCAATTACGCCGGTGTTTTGCTCCGCCAGCACAATGCGGATCAGCAGCATAATCAGCCCCAGGCGGAGAATACTGCCGCTGGAGAGCCAGCGCGTATTCAACAGCGGATTGCTGCGGTTATGCTCGAACACAATTGCGCTGATGATGAGTACCGTCGCCAGCGCCAGGGACCAGCCAATCCAGGGCGCTTCAAACCACCAGTCCAGTCGCCCCAGCGACAGCACGGCACAGACCAGCGCCATGCCGGGCGCGAGCAGAATAAAAGTAATAAAGTCTTTCTTTTCAAAAACCTTACGTCTGTCGCCGGGAGGCAGTTTTAAGGCGATGACGCAGCCCAGCGAAACCAGCGCCAGTCCCAGCTCAAAGAAGTACAGGCCGCGCCACTCATCCAGTTGCAGCAGTTCGGTAGAGAACAACCGGGCGAGGGGAATAGCCAGCGACGACCCGGTAATACCGATCGTTAACGCTTTCAGACGGTGTTTCGCAGGCCAGGCCTGTATCTGATAATAAATACCCAGCGAACTGAGCGCGGCGGCGACCATACCGTGCGCCGCGCGTACCATTAGCGCGGAACTCAGATCGTTGACGAAGAGGTGAAAAAAGGTGACCAGCACATACAGCACCAGAAAACCTTCGGTAAATGCCCGCAGACCAAACTGCTGGCGAAATTTCACCAGCAGCAGGTTAATTGAGACATTGGTCATGACATAAACGGCTGGCAGCCAGGCGATCTCCGTCGACCAGGCGGCAAAGGTGCCCTGTAAATTTTGCAGATTCGCGGTCACGACCGCGTTCCCGAGTGCGCCGGTCAGACACACCAGCAGGCCGACCACGCCGTAGGCGATGCGTTTCGGCGTGCTGTGAATGGGAGTCGAAGGTGAGCCTAACAGCGCGGGCTTTTCGTGAGGCTGCCACTCGCGAGGAGCATAAGGATCGCGTTGGGGCAGGCGCATAACGTCGTATACCTTTGTATTATTTTAATGGTTAGCGGGCTAATGATTCTACGTCTGACGTAAACCATAATTCAAGTGAATATGAAAACGCCCGGTAAATCAAATATTCATTGCCGTTAAGCCGGGATTTTCGCTCATTGAACGTTGTTTGACATCAACGCTTTATCTCACCCTCGCACCACAGGATAATCAGCGGATCGTCTTTCGGAGTGATCTGGTACTCACCAGAAGCCACTCCGGTACTCTGCAAGGAACACAGGAGGAAGAACCATGAGAATGAGACCGTTTCCGGCATTATCCAGTACAACGCTGGAAGCAGCGAACACGCTGGGGCATTGGCTGGCCCAAAATGACTTCTCTGGTGACGCGCCGTATCAGGCTGACTGCGTTGTGCTGGCGGGGAATGCCGTCATCCCGGCGATAGACGCCGCCTGCAACATAGCGAAAGCGCAGCAGATCCCGCTGTTGATCAGCGGCGGCATCGGCCATTCCACCACGTTTCTCTATGCCGCCATCGCCGGGCACCCGCGCTACAACACCATACGCACCACCGGGCGTACGGAAGCCAAAATCCTCGCGGATATCGCTCATCAGTTCTGGCAGATCCCGACGGAGAACATTTGGCCAGAAGACAAGTCAACAAACTGCGGTGAGAACGCGCAGTTTAGCTGCGCCCTGATTAGTCAGGTATCGGCGCCCATTAACACCGCCATTATCGTACAGGACCCGACAATGCAACGCCGGACGATGGCGACGTTCCGCCGCGTCACCTGCGACGATCCCGATTCGCCCCGCTGGTTGAGCTATCCTGGTATTGTCCCGACGCTGTGCCAGCACGATGACGGCGTGGATTTTGCCGGAGAACAGAAGGGGTTGTGGTCCGTGGATCGCTATCTCTCCCTGATTGCGGGAGAGCTTCCGCGCTTACGGGATGATGAAACCGGCTACGGGCCGCGTGGCCGCGACTTTATTGTGCACGTTGATATTCCCGCTGACGTTGAGGCGGCGTGGCAGACGCTGCAAAATGACGCTGACCTGATTGAGACCATGAACAGTCGTTCGTTGCGTTAATGTTACTTTCTTGCCCGTTTGCGGAAATTTACGCTCAAACGGGCAAACTCTCTCCCCGATATTGCCCCTCTGACAGAACCTTCCTGGCTGCTTTTATGAAGCACATCACAAAACCAGCACCGCAGACGACCCTGAGAACATGTGATTGTTATTACTTAACAATGATTTTACTTGTTAAAAACAATTCAATTACATGAGCAGCGCATGTCCGCACCCGTACAACACCCGATGTATATCAATGGTCAATTTGTTAGCTGGCAGGGAGACGCATGGATTGATGTGGTGAATCCTGCCACCGAAGAACTGCTCTCCCGTATTCCTGATGGCGGCGCGCAAGAGGCGCGTCAGGCCATTGACGCCGCTGCGCGCGCTCAGCCGGAATGGGAGGCGCTGCCTGCGATTGAACGCGCGGGGTGGCTGAGAAAGATCGCGGCAGGGATTCGTGAGCGGGCAGAAGAGATCAGCGCGCTGATTGTCGCGGAAGGCGGAAAAATCCAGCAGCTGGCGCAGGTGGAAGTCGCGTTCACCGCCGACTACATCGAATATATGGCCGAGTGGGCGCGCCGTTATGAAGGCGAGATCCTGCAAAGCGACCGCCCCGGAGAAAATATTCTGGTCTTTAAACGCGCGCTGGGCGTCACCACCGGGATTCTGCCGTGGAACTTTCCGTTCTTTTTGATTGCCCGGAAGCTCGCTCCGGCGTTGTTGACCGGGAATACCATCGTCATTAAACCCAGCGAATTTACGCCAAACAATGCCATTGCTTTCGCGCAGATCGTGCATGACATCGGCTTACCGAAAGGCGTATTCAACCTGGTGCTGGGACGCGGTGAAACGGTTGGGCAGGAGCTGGCGGGGAACCCGAAAGTCGCGATGGTGAGCATGACCGGCAGCGTGGTCGCCGGCGAGAAAATTATGGCGGCGGCAGCGAAAAACATCACTAAAGTTTGCCTGGAACTGGGCGGGAAAGCCCCGGCAATCGTGATGGACGATGCGGATCTTGAGCTGGCCGTGAAAGCGATTGTGGATTCCAGAGTGATCAACACCGGGCAGGTCTGTAACTGTGCTGAGCGCGTTTATGTACAAAAAGGGATTTACGATCGCTTTGTGAATCGTCTGGGCGAGGCGATGAAAGCGGTTCAGTTTGGCGATCCGGCACAGCGTGATGACATCGCAATGGGGCCGCTGATTAACGCTGCCGCGCTGGAGCGGGTAGAGCAGAAAGTGGCGCGTGCCGTACAGGAAGGCGCTCGCGTGGCGTTGGGCGGCAAGGCCGTGGAGGGCAAAGGTTATTATTATCCACCGACGCTGCTGCTGGACGTTCGCCAGGAGATGACCATCATGCATGAGGAGACATTTGGCCCCGTGCTGCCGGTTGTGGCGTTTGATACGCTGGAAGAGGCGCTGGAGATGGCGAACGACAGCGATTACGGTCTGACATCGTCTGTATATACGCAAAACCTGAATGTTGCGATGAAGGCGATCGGCGGGCTGAAATTCGGCGAGACCTATATCAATCGCGAAAACTTTGAGGCGATGCAGGGATTCCATGCTGGCTGGCGCAAGTCAGGTATTGGCGGGGCGGATGGCAAACACGGTCTGAACGAGTATCTGCAAACGCAGGTGGTCTATTTGCAGTTCTGATGTAGCAGGCCGGGGTTTTCCCCGGCCTGCTAATGGCGGTCACACTTTGGTCGCAATCCAGTTCATCATCAGTTCCGGCCAGACCGCGACCGGCAATCCCTGCGTATCACGCATGCCAAACCCGTGTTTTCCTCGCTCAAACAGATGCATTTCCACCGCTACGCCAGAACGGCGCAGCGCGTTAAAAAATACTAGGCTGTTTTCCACCTTTACCGCCGGATCGTCGATGGCATGCAGCAGAAATGTGGGCGGCGTAGCGGCATCCGCGCGTTCCTCAAGCGAGTAGTGGCGAATCTGTTCATCGTCAGGTTCCGCGCCCATCAGTTCAAGGCGAGAGCCGGGATGATGAATGTCGTCACGCATGGTGATGACCGGATAGACCAGCGCCATAAAAGCAGGGCGGGCGTTGATTTCATCCAGGCTATCTATAGGGGAATAGACGGGTTCAGCAAAACGCGTCCCCAGACTGGCGGCGACATGCGCACCGGCAGAAAAACCCAGCACCCCGATGCGTTCCGGGTCGATCTTCCACGCTTGCGCATTGGCGCGAAGATAGCGCATCGCGCGCTGCACATCCGCCAGCGGCGCGTTTGCCCCCTCATCATGGCCATCTCCGGGCATCCGGTAGGTCATCACGAACAGGGTATAACCACGCGCATTAAAAAAGGGCGCCAGCGCGCTGCCTTCTTTGTCCAGCACGACGCGCCGGTAGGAACCGCCTGGCGTCACGAGAAGCCCCACGCCGTTGGGTTTATCTGGCGCGTAAACGGTGATTTCAGGAGATCGGACACCCGTGACGGCGCGATCGAAGATGGATGTACCGGTATGCCGCGGTTCTGGCGTAAAAACAGCATCGCTGTTTTTCGCTCCGGGGGCTTCGCCATCAGGCCAGAGGGTAAATGTGGCTGAGCGGGAGACGGCTTGCGCCATCATTTCTTCTAAGGTTTCGCGGCTGAATACGTCCATGACTGTGCTCACTCAGTGATAAACGTTATCTATAACACAGTTAATCCATTGAAAATCGGAAGGGATTCACATCGTCTTGAATAACCAGATAAATGGTGAAAACGGCGGAGGAACAATGCCTCCGCCAGAAGGTCAGAGTTTGGCGAATTTATCCAGCGTGCGAATGAGCTGAGTTACAAAACCGTACTCGTTATCGTACCAGGCGACGGTTTTCACCAGTTGCAGATCGCCCACTGTGCTGATTTCAGTTTGCGTGGCATCGAACACCGAACCGAAATGTGAGCCGATAATATCGGAAGAGACGATCTCTTCATCGGTATAGCCGAACGACGGATTATGGGTTGTCGCTTTCTTCAGCGCCGCGTTGATCTCTTCCGCAGTGACTTTTTTCTCCAGAATCGAGACCAGTTCGGTTACAGAGCCGGTTTTCACCGGAACGCGCTGAGCATGGCCTTTAAGTTTTCCGCTCAGTTCAGGAATCACCAGACCAATGGCTTTCGCCGCGCCGGTGGTGTGGGGGATGATGTTTTCCGCCGCCGCCCGCGAAGCGCGCAGATCCTTCCCGCGCGGCCCGTCAACCAGCGACTGGGTTCCGGTGTAGGCGTGAATTGTGGTCATGGTGCCAACCTGAATGCCAAAGTTGTCATTCAGCGCTTTCGCCATCGGCGCCAGGCAGTTGGTGGTGCAGGATGCGACAGAAACAATCTGGTCGCTGGCATCCAGCGTGTCGTCATTCACGTTGAAGACAATGGTTTTCATATCGCCAGCCGGGGCGGAAATCAGCACTTTTTTAGCGCCAGCGTCGAGGTGCGCTTTGGACTTCTCGGCTGAGGTATAGAAGCCGGTGCACTCGACAATGATCCCGGCGCCGGTGGTTTTCCACGGAATATTTTTAGCCTCTTTTTCTGCGTAAACCGCAATTTTTTTGCCGTCCACAATCAGCGCGTCTTCGGTGAAATCTACACTCCAGGGGAATACGCCGTAGTTTGAGTCATATTTCAACAGATACGCGAGAATTTTAGGGGAGGTCAGGTCATTGATGGCGACGACATCAATGTCGCTTTTCACTTCCAGCAGACGACGTAACACCAGACGACCGATACGACCAAAGCCGTTAATGCCAATTTTACTCATGGTTTTCTCCTGTCAGGATGCAACGGTACGACACATTTTTTCCCTACCAGGCATAGTCCAGTCAGGCGTCCAGGGCAATAACAGATTTTGCGGCTAAGCGTAACTGGTTGAAATTGGGTGAACAAAAGTTAATGAATTTTTAACAAAAGCTCGCTATGTTGACGCTTTATTTTTTTACTCAGGACGTGTTATGAGCAATAAGTACACAAGCCTGCAAATTGGCATCCACTGGCTGGTCTTTTTACTGGTTATTGTGACCTACTGTGCAATGGAGTTGAGGGGATTTGCGCCCCGCAGCTATCGTCCGTGGATCAATATGGTTCATGTCTCGTGCGGGATGACCATCCTGGTGTTGATGGTGACGCGTCTGCTGGTCAGACTGAAATACCCGGCGCCGCCCATTGTGCCAAAACCAAAGCCGATGGTGACCGGAATGGCGCATCTTGGGCATCTGGTGATCTATCTGCTGTTTATTGTCTTGCCGATTATTGGTCTGGTGATGATGTATAACCGGGGCAATCCCTGGGTTGCGTTCGGCCTGGTGATGCCGCATGCGTCAGACGCTAATTTTGAGGTGGTGGATATGCTGAAAACCTGGCATATCACGCTGGCGAAACTGGGGTATTTTGTCATTGGTTTGCATGCCGCCGCGGCGCTGATGCATCACTACGTCTGGAAAGACAATACGCTATTGCGCATGATGCCGCGCAAACGTTCCTGACTCTTCTCACCACCCCGCGTAATGCGGGGTTTCTTTTAGAAAACACCTGCGTGTAACCAGACCCGTGACGCAGGTGAAGAAAACGGGTCTACATCGGAAGCGGGCAGTATAGCCATTTGTCATACAAATAGCGAGATGCTGCTGTTGGTTTTACAGTCACATAACAAATCTGATAGTATACCCCCCTATAGTATGGAGGGCGTATGCCGCATTCACCTGAAGATAAAAAACGTATTCTCACTCGGGTTCGCCGTATCCGCGGGCAGGTTGACGCGCTGGAACGGGCGCTGGAGTCAGGAGAACCTTGCCTGGCGATCCTGCAACAGATTGCCGCCGTTCGCGGCGCATCTAACGGGCTGATGGGAGAGATGGTTGAGATTCACCTGAAAGATGAACTGGTCAGCGGCGACACCACGCCGGATCAACGCGCCGTGCGCATGGCTGAAATCGGCCACCTTCTGCGCGCTTATCTAAAATAAACAGATCACCTCACAATAATGGGAAGAGACAAATGAAATCACGTGCAGCAGTTGCATTTGGCCCCGGCCAGCCGTTAAAGATTGTTGAAATTGACGTCGCGCCGCCGCAAAAAGGCGAAGTGCTGGTCAAAATTACCCATACCGGCGTTTGCCATACGGATGCGTTTACGCTCTCCGGCGACGACCCGGAAGGCGTGTTCCCGGCGGTGCTGGGTCACGAAGGCGGTGGCGTGGTGGTTGACGTTGGCGAAGGCGTCACCAGTCTGAAGCCAGGCGATCATGTTATTCCGCTGTACACCGCAGAATGCGGCGAGTGTAAGTTCTGTAAATCCGGCAAAACCAACCTGTGTCAGGCGGTGCGCGCCACGCAGGGTAAAGGGTTGATGCCGGATGGCACCACCCGTTTTTCTTACAACGGCGAACCTGTCTATCACTATATGGGCACCAGCACATTCAGTGAATATACCGTTTGTGCTGAAATTTCCCTGGCGAAAGTCAATCCGCAGGCGCCGCTGGATAAAGTCTGTCTGCTGGGATGCGGCGTCACCACAGGGATTGGCGCGGTACACAACACGGCAAAAGTAAAAGAAGGGGATAGCGTTGCGGTCTTTGGCCTGGGCGGTATCGGCCTGGCGGTGATTCAGGGAGCAGTGCAGGCGAAAGCCGGGCGTATTCTGGCGGTTGACACCAACCCGGAGAAATTCAAACTGGCGGAAGAAATGGGCGCGACCGATTTCATTAACCCGAATGACTATGACAAACCCATCCAGGATGTGATTGTTGAGCTGACCGATGGCGGCGTCGATTTCAGTTTTGAATGTATCGGTAACGTCAATGTGATGCGCGCAGCGCTGGAATGCTGCCACAAAGGCTGGGGCGAGAGCATCATCATCGGCGTGGCTGGCGCAGGCCAGGAAATTAAAACCCGTCCGTTCCAGCTTGTTACCGGGCGCGTCTGGCGCGGTTCCGCTTTTGGCGGTGTGAAAGGGCGTAGCCAACTGCCAGGCATGGTGGAAGAGGCGATGGCGGGGAAAATTCGTCTGGACCCGTTCATTACCCATCGCTTGCCGCTTGATCAAATCAACGATGCCTTTGATTTAATGCATCAGGGCAAGTCCATTCGTACCGTTATCCATTTCGGTGATAACTGATTCACATGCCAGCGGGTTTGCCGCTGGCACTTTCCTGAATTTTCAGGAATAAATGTTGTGAAAATGTGACAAACATTCCGATTTTCACCGTAAGCAAACTTCCTGGAATGCCGATGACTATCTAACGGGCGTGTTTTATACGCAATAACCTACAAGAGAGTCGACGGTCATGGACAACACATCAACGATGCAAGCACCGCATAAACTGGGTTTTCTGCATCATATTCGGCTGGTTCCGCTGTTTTCCTCCATTCTCGGTGGCATCCTTCTTCTGTTCGCACTCAGTTCCGGGCTGGCGGGGTACTTCCTGCTACAGGCAGATCGTGACCAGCGGGATGTGACGGACGAAATTCAGGTGCGGATGGGCTTATCCAACAGTTCTAACCATCTGCGTACCGCGCGTATCAATATGATCCATGCAGGCGCGGCGAGCCGCATTGCTGAAATGGATGACATGAAAGCCAATATCGCTGAGGCGGAGAAGCGGATTAAGCAGTCGCAGGAAGGCTTTAACGTCTTTATGGCGCGGGCGGTAAAAACACCGGCTGACGAAGCGCTGGATGCGGAGCTGAATACCCGCTTCAAAGCCTATATTGATGGCCTGCAACCTATGTTGAAATACGCCAGAAACGGCATGTTCGAGGCGATTATCAACCATGAAAACGAACAGGCCAGACCGCTCGATACCGCGTATAACACCGTATTGCTCAAGGCGATTGAGCTACGCACGGCGCGCGCGAATCAGCTTAGCGACCAGGCGCATCAGCGCAGCCAACTGGGATTGATGTTCATGATTGGGGCGTTCGCGCTGGCGCTGGTGCTTACGCTACTGACGTTTATCGCGCTCCGCCGGACGGTAATCAACCCTCTGCAACGTGCTGCGCAGCGTATTGAACAGATTGCCGCAGGCGATCTCACCATGCCGGATGATCCAACCGGACGCAGCGAAATCGGTCGCTTAAGCCGCCATCTCCAGAAGATGCAGTCCTCTCTGGGGCAAACGGTGGGAACGGTACGTCAGGGGGCGGAAGAGATTTATCGCGGCACCAGTGAGATTTCCGCCGGCAATACCGATTTGTCATCGCGTACGGAAGAGCAGGCCGCAGCAATTGAACAGACCGCAGCCAGCATGGAAGAGCTCACGGCCACGGTGAAACAAAATGCGGACAACGCGCATCATGCCAGCAAACTGGCGGAAGACGCCTCCGGCAAAGCCAGTCACGGCGGTCAGATGGTGTCTGGCGTCGTAAAAACAATGGGCAACATCTCCAATAGCTCGAAGAAAATTTCCGAGATCACCGCCGTCATCAACAGCATCGCTTTCCAGACCAATATCCTGGCGCTTAACGCGGCGGTCGAAGCGGCGCGAGCGGGTGAACAAGGGCGCGGTTTCGCCGTGGTCGCCAGTGAAGTGCGCACGCTGGCAAGCCGCAGTGCGCAGGCGGCGAAAGAAATTGAAGGGCTGATCAGCGAATCGGTCAGACTGATTGACCAGGGCTCCGGGGAAGTCGTCGCAGCAGGCAACACCATGAATGATATTGTCGATGCCGTGCGACGCGTAACGGACATTATGCTGGAGATCGCCGCAGCCTCTGATGAGCAGAGCCGTGGGATTGTGCAGGTGAGCCAGGCGATTTCCGAGATGGATAAGGTCACGCAGCAAAACGCCTCGCTGGTCGAAGAGGCCTCTGCCGCCGCCGCGTCTCTGGAAGAGCAGGCCGCTCGCTTAACCGAAGCGGTCGGGGCGTTTCGTTTGCAGGGGGGAAGTGCGATTAAACGCGCGCCGTCTGTGGACGTCGTCGCCAGTTCATCACCGCAGCCGGTAACAACCAGCGGTGATAACTGGGAAACGTTTTAAGCCTTAATATTGCCGGGTAACGACGCTAACGCGTCTTATCCGGCATTTATTTGAGGGCGCATTCAGTGCGGCATGGATTTGCGGATAGCGGCGATCAGCGCCTGCGCGCCGGGAGAAAGCGGCGTGTCCACGCGGGTGAGGATGCCAATCGGTTCGCCAGCGCCCAGAGTGGGAATCGGCAGTGATACCAGCGTAGCCTGGCGCAGATCTTCTTTCACCGCGCCTGAAGGGACAAACCAGACGTAGTCATAATCAACGGTAAGCTGGCGAGACAGCGAGGCCGACAGCGTTTCGATGCAGCCAACGGGCATTTTGCAGCCCTGACTTTGTAGCAGACCTTCCGCATTCTGCCGGGGAGCGGTGCCTTTGGGCGACACAACCACCGGCCATTCCATCACACGGCTTAAGGTGACGGTTTCCTGTAACAGCGGGTGATTAGGGCGCACAACCAGCTTCAGCGACTCCAGAAACAGCAGCTCGTAATTCAGACCACTCATCAATTCCGGGTCGGACATCCGGCCAATACCGAGATCGATTTCCCCCGTTTTTAAGCCAGCGAGCAGCATCGGGTTATTCATGGTGGCGACCTGTAACGTCGTCTCTTTTTGCTGCTTATGGAACTGACCAATAACGGCCGGAAGGATACCCAATGCGGCGGTGGGCAATGCGCCAATGCGCACCACATCATTATTGAGGCTTTCTTTGCGATTCAACGCCTGGCCCGCGGTATTAAGCGCATCAAGCACTTTTACCGCATGGGTGAGGAACTGTTCGCCGGGCAGCGTTAACTGCGCGCCGAGGCGACCGCGCTCAAAAAGGCGGGTTCCGGTCAGTTGCTCCAGCTCGTTAAGCGTTTTAGAGAGTGCAGGTTGACTCAGGTTAAGGGTTTCAGCCGCGCGCCCCAGTGTTCCTTGTTGGGCGACAGCTACAAAAGTATGAAGATGGCGCAAACGGATGCGCTGACTAAACAAGCTATTTTTTTCCATAAGCGATGTTAAAAACAGAGCGGTGCCGGTGACAAGTAAAGTTATTGGTTTTTGATAACCTGATAGCAAAATATTATTAACATCTAACTCATTTCTTTTACAAGAAGTTTGTTTTGCTTATGTTTTGTACGATTCACAGTGATGTGAGAATAATGACAATGCGTGGCGCAGAAAGCGACAGGTCATAACGTGAGTTCATACTTGAAAGAGACATCAAGCGGGTTCACAATCCTGTGCAGGGTGATGGCGTTCCACCTTATTCCAACCGCCTCGTTTCAGTAGGCTGATGACGCCTGATATGACTCTTTATCACCAGGAGCGTGTCGGGCTGGTCAATACTCTTCCGGTTCCTCATGCTTTTTCCAACAGGAAACAACAATGATATATGTAATTGGTCACCTCAATCCTGATAGCGATGCTATCTGTACGGCCATGATGACGGCGCGCTGGCTGACGTTACGCGGGCAGGAGGCAGTGGCGTTCCGCACGGGGGAAGCCAACCGTGAGACGCAGTTTATTTTTGCGCAGGCGGGGTTGCCCATTCCTGAACGATTAAGCGTTCCGCTCACCGATCGGGACGTCTGGCTGGTTGATTTTACCGAACCAGCCCAGGGGCCGGATTCTTTAGCGCAGAGTAACGTTGTTGGCATTATTGACCATCACCGCTTAGGCGGGTTGATCACCCGACTGCCGCCGGAAGTGTGGGTAAAACCTGTTGGCAGTAGCGCAACATTACTGTGGCAACTGATGACGGATGACATTCGAAAACAGCTTTCACCCGCAGAAGCGACGTTATTATTGGGCGCCGTTCTGAGTGACACCGTCACGCTTCGTTCGCCGACAACGACCCCGGATGACCGCCTTGCGGTGGAATCGCTCAGCCAGCTCGCCGGTTTGTCTCTTGAACGCTTTAGCCGCGATCTTCTGTACGCGAAAACCAGCGTGGAAGGGATGAACGCCAGCCAGCTTCTTCAGAAGGACATGAAAACCTTTACTGTCCACGGGCAGCGGGTTTGCGTGGCGCAGCTTGAGCTGTATGCGCTGGAACAGGTTGATGCGATGATGGACGACCTGCGTGAGGAAATGGCGCGCTATGCCGCCGGGGCAGATGCGGCGCTGGTTGTTCTGATGCTCACGGATATCAATCTCGGTTATTCCCGCCTCTGGTTTGCCGGAGATGCCCAGCCGGACGTCCCGCACCCCTGCGAGGTGGAAGGGATGCTGAGCCGTAAGAAACAGATGCTCCCCTGGCTGGAACATCACCTGAATCCGCACAGGTGAGATCACACTTTGTAAATTCTTCCCACCAGAGTGAACGGCGTTTTCTACACTCCAGGTAATATTCACTGGAGGCATGACATTATGGCGAACACCATCGCGGCTGATGAGATTCGGGAACACTTTTCGCAGGCAATGTCAGCAATGTACCAGCAGGAAGTTCCACAGTACGGTACATTGCTGGAACTTGTCGCTGATGTGAATCTGACGGTACTGGAAAATAATCCTACGCTGCATGAAAAGCTGGCCAACGCGGATGAGCTGGCGCGGCTGAACGTTGAGCGGCATGGCGCGATTCGGGTGGGTACGGCGCAGGAGCTTTCCACCTTGCGCCGAATGTTTGCGATTATGGGGATGTATCCCGTCAGTTATTACGACCTTTCTCAGGCGGGCGTTCCCGTTCATTCCACCGCCTTTCGCCCCATTGACGATGCGTCGCTTTCCCGCAACCCGTTTCGCGTCTTCACCTCGCTATTACGGCTGGAGTTAATTGAGAACGCGGCGCTGCGCCAACGCGCGGCGGATATTCTGGCGAAGCGCGATATCTTTACGCCGCGCTGTCGCGAACTTCTGGACGTCTTTGATGCGCAAGGCAATTTTACCGGGGCGCAGGCGCGGGAGTTTGTGCAGGAGGCGCTGGAGACTTTCCGCTGGCACCGGCACGCCACGGTGGACAGGGAAACGTATCAGGCATTACATAATGAACACCGTCTGATTGCTGACGTGGTGTGTTTTCCGGGGTGCCACATTAACCACCTGACGCCGCGCACGCTGGATATCGACAAAGTGCAGTTGATGATGCCGGAATGCGGTATCGAACCCAAGATCCTGATTGAAGGGCCGCCGCGCCGTGAGGTGCCGATTCTGTTACGCCAGACCAGTTTCAAGGCGCTGGAAGAGTCGGTGCTGTTTGCCGGTGAAACGGAGGGCAGCCATACGGCACGTTTTGGTGAGATTGAACAGCGCGGCGTGGCGCTGACGCCTGAAGGGCGGCGGTTGTACGATGCGTTACTGCATAAGGCGGGGACGGGCAAAGATAATCTTACGCATCAGCTGCATTTGCAGGCGGTCTTTAACGCTTTCCCGGACAGCGAATTTTTACTGCGCCAGCAGGGGCTCGCCTGGTTTCGCTACCGGTTAACGCCTGCCGGTGAATCGCACCGCCAGTCTATTCATCCGGGCGACGACCCACAGCCGCTGATTGAACGCGGTTGGGTGGTGGCACAACCCATTACCTATGAAGATTTTCTGCCGGTAAGCGCGGCCGGAATATTCCAGTCTAACCTGGGTAACGAAACCCAGGCGCGCAGCCACGGCAATGCCAGCCGCGACGCCTTTGAGCAGGCGTTAGGGTGCCCGGTATATGATGAGTTTGCGCTTTATCAGGCGGCGGAAGAACGCAGTAAACGGCGTTGCGGACTGCTCTGATCGCGGTATGCTGTCGGGATGTGAAGGAAAAGGAATGCGTCATGTTGAATCCCTCCATCCCGCTTGTCGAAACGCAACAGGGAAATGTCATGGGTGTCGTGCAAAACGACATCCACATCTGGCGCGGTATACCGTATGCCGCGCCGCCTACGGGTCAGCTCCGCTGGCGGGCGCCACAGCCTGTCGCACCCTGGCAGGGCGAACGCCCTGCGAATACATTTTCATGCGCCAGCTGGCAGGATATTGAATATTGTCGCGAGCTTGGCGGGGGCGATCCGGGGCGTTTTTCCGAGGATTGCTTGTATCTGAACATCTGGGCGCCCGCGATGCGCCCGCAGCCGTTGCCAGTTATGGTCTGGCTGCATGGCGGCGGCTACACCATCGGCGCGGGAGGATTACCGCCTTACGACGGTTGTGCGCTGGCGAAGCGCGATGTCGTGGTAGTCACACTCAATTATCGTCTTGGTCACCTGGGATTTTTTGCTCATCCGGCCCTTGATGACGAGGACGGCGAATGCGTACATAACTTCGCCTTGCTCGATCAGATCGCGGCGCTACGCTGGGTGCAGGACAATATTGCCGCTTTCGGCGGCGATGCGCAGAATGTGACGCTGTTCGGCGAGTCCGCTGGCGCGCGTAGCGTCCTGTCGTTGATGGCGTCCCCACGGGCAAAGGGCCTGTTCCATAAAGCTATTATTCAGAGTGGTTATACGTTACCGGATACGCCGCGCGAGGTCGCGCTGCAAAAGGGCATCGAACTGGCGGCGCATTTTAATTTGCCGAACGCTACTGCTGAACAGTTGCGGGCGCTACCGGCGGAGGCATTCTGGCCGCTGGGCGCACCGTTGAAAATCGCGCCGACGCCGATTTCCGGCGATGCGGTATTGCCACAGCCGATGATGGAGACCTTCTTTGCCGGAAAGCAGCACCCAATGCCGGTTCTGGTTGGCTCCAACAGCGACGAAGCGAGCGTGATGGCAGTGTTTGGCGTTGATCTCGCCGGGCAGATCGCGAAATTGCGGCGCGAACGCCGACTGGGGTTAGGGCTGATCAGGCTGCTCTATCCCGGCGTGAAAGGCGATGAAGAACTGGGGCGTCAGGTCTGCCGCGATATGGCGTTCACCACGTTGGGTTATGTGGTGATGCAGGCGCAGCAGCGGGTAGGTGAACCGTGCTGGCGATACTGGTTTGACTATGTCGCGGAAACTGAACACACAACCTACGCCAACGGCGCCTGGCATGGAAATGAAGTGCCGTATGTCTTTGATACGCTGACGCTAGCGGAACCCGCGCGCAATTACGTGAATGACAACGATCTGGCGTTTGCCCGGCATATCGCCGATTACTGGGTTAATTTCGCCCGTCACGCCAGCCGGACCTGCGATGTTCTGCATGGTCCGGTGCGCTGGCCCGCCAGCGTTCAGGGGCGGGATCGCTTGTTACGCATCGGACTGAATAAATTTGCCGGTTTTAAAGTAGAGAACCGCTTTATGGGCGCGCGGATGGCGCTGTTCAAACGGGTGATGAAACATCACGTCAGTCTGGAATAATGGCGAGATGTCTGGCAGGTTGCGCTTTTCATAACCTGAAAGCGCGCCCATCTGTATTTACACGGTATTCAGTCTGTTCTTATCGACATAAAATATTTTGGCTTTTGTACAGATTATCGACAGCCAACAATTGGATTATTAATGAATTTTGTCTAGAGTGAGCGGTCAGAAACGTTGCACTTCTTGCCGCTGATAGAGACCAGCGCGGGACCATTCACACGACCAGAAGGACTCACTTTCAGGTATGGATCGTAGACGATTTATTAAAGGTTCAATGGCAATGGCCGCCGTGTGCGGTACGAGCGGTATTGCTTCACTCTTTTCCCGCGCCGCTTTTGCGGCAGAGTCTGATATTGCAGATGGTCAAACCGTCCGTTTTGACTTTTCCGTTCTGCAATCAATGGCGAACGATTTAGCGCAAAAGCCGTGGGGCGGTGAACCCCGGGCGTTACCCAATACGCTGGCGAATCTGACGCCGCAGGCCTACAACAGCATTCAGTACGATGCGGCGCACTCTCTGTGGAACAACATCGAAGGCCGCAAGCTGGATGTGCAATTTTTCCACGTAGGAATGGGCTTTCGTCGTCGCGTGCGTATGTTCTCGCTTGATGCCAGCACGCATCAGGCGCGCGAAATTCATTTCCGCCCGGAACTGTTCAAATACAACGATGCCGGTGTCGATACCCGTCAACTGGAAGGGCAAACCGACCTTGGCTTCGCGGGCTTTCGCGCCTTTAAAGCGCCTGAACTGGCGCGTCGCGACATCGTCTCCTTCCTGGGGGCAAGCTACTTCCGCGCGGTGGATGACACTTATCAGTACGGGCTGTCCGCGCGAGGCCTGGCGATAGACACCTATACCGACAGCAAAGAAGAGTTCCCGGACTTCACCGCATTCTGGTTTGAGACGGCGAAACCGGGCGACACCACGTTTACCGTGTACGCGCTGCTGGATAGCCCAAGCGTCACTGGCGCCTATAAATTTGTGATCCACTGCGAAGAGAGTCAGGTGATCATGG
This sequence comes from Citrobacter sp. TBCP-5362, assembly GCF_005406305.1. NCBI lineage: Bacteria > Pseudomonadati > Pseudomonadota > Gammaproteobacteria > Enterobacterales > Enterobacteriaceae > Citrobacter > Citrobacter sp. TBCP-5362. Next base: position 2,275,702 of record NZ_CP040234.1, read on the forward strand.
ATGTGGAAAACCACATCTATGCGCGTAAAGACATCAAGCAGCTGGGTATCGCGCCAATGACCAGCATGTTCAGCTGCGGCAACAATGAACGCCGGATGTGCGACACCATTCATCCGCAAATTCACGACTCTGACCGCCTGGCCATGTGGCTGGGCAATGGCGAATGGATCTGCCGTCCGCTGAATAATCCGCAGAAATTGCAGTTCAACGCCTATCTCGACAATAACCCGAAAGGGTTCGGCCTGCTGCAACTTGACCGTGACTTTTCCCACTATCAGGACATCATGGGCTGGTATAACAAACGCCCAAGCCTGTGGGTGGAGCCGCGTAACAAATGGGGGAAAGGGTCTATTGGCCTGATGGAAATCCCGACGACCGGTGAAACGCTCGATAACGTGGTGTGCTTCTGGCAGCCGGAAAAAGCGATCAAAGCGGGCGATGATCTGGCATTCAAATACCGTCTTTACTGGAGCGCGCAACCGCCGGTTCGCTCGCCGTTGGCGCGCGTGATGGCGACCCGTACCGGTATGGGCGGTTTCCCCGAAGGGTGGGCGCCGGGTGAACACTACCCGGAAAAATGGGCGCGCCGCTTTGCCATTGATTTTGTCGGCGGCGACCTGAAAGCCGCTGCGCCGAAGGGGATCGAGCCTGTCATTACGCTGTCTAACGGCGAAGCGAAACAGATTGAGATCCTCTACGTCGAACCGTTCGATGGTTATCGCATCCAGTTTGACTGGTATCCGACGTCAGATTCGACCGACCCGGTGGATATGCGTATGTTCCTGCGCTGCCAGGGGGACGCCATTAGCGAAACCTGGCTGTATCAGTATTTCCCGCCGGCGCCGGATAAGCGTCGCTATGTTGATGACCGCGTGATGCGTTAATCCGCTCTGCTGCCCCGAGCCGCCACACTGCTGGCGGCTCTTTTCTCCCGACGATTCCCGGCGCATTTTCTGCTCATTATTTAAACTCGATCCCGTTCGCATTATTCCTTATGTCAAATGCGTAAGCTGACGGTGTGTACTTCAGTACACGTTTTACAGCCACTAACAGGGAGTGCGTATGTTTCCAGAATACAGAGATCTGATTTCACGACTGAAAACCGAGAATCCTCGCTTTCTTTCCTTGTTCGAAAAACACAACACCCTTGATCATGAGATTGCCCGGCTGGAAGGTTCTGACGGCAGGGGATACAGTTTGGATATCGTTCGTCTGAAGAAAGAGAAACTCCATCTGAAGGAGGATCTGCTCAGAATATTGCAGAAAGAAAGTTTGAATGAGAGCTGATTCGTTGTAGGCACTGCGCAGTCTTTGTCCTGCTCAAAAGGGCTTCCTGACAGACAAGGAAGCCCTTCCTGTTTTCAGGTATGCGGGCAAGTCTGTGATAAGCTAATAAATCCTGCTGTTGTCACCGTAAAGGATGGAGAAATGGCTGAAGTCATCACGATCAGCGAAACACTGGAACTGCGAGCGGTGGAAGAGTGCCATGTTACGCCGTTACATCAACTGGTGCTTAAAAACAAAGACTGGCTACAGGCATCGCTAAACTGGCCGCAGTTTGTCGCCAGCGAAGACGATACGCGCAAAAATGTGCAGGGTAATATGATGTTGCACCAGCGCGGCTACGCCAAAATGTTCCTTATCTTTCAGGAAGAGGAGGTGGTGGGCGTCATCTCGTTTAATCTGATAGAGCCGTTGAATAAAACCGCCTATATCGGTTACTGGCTGGATGAATCTCACCAGCGGCAGGGTATTATGTCGCGCGCGCTTCAGGCGTTTATCGGCCATTATGCCGGGCGCGGCGAGCTTCGACGCTTTGTGATTAAATGTCGGGTTGCGAACCAGGCGAGCAACCAGGTGGCGCGCCGCAATGGTTTTGAACTGGAAGGATGCCTGAAACAAGCGGAGTTTCTCAACGGGGAGTATCACGACGTCAACCTGTACGCCCGCATTATCGAGAACGCCTCAGAGTAACCCTGCCAACGGTGTTCGTGTAATATGCTGTTCACCGTTAACCACTTTTGGGCCACGCAAGTGGATGCTGTCGCCATCAAAGGTTTCGATCGTCGCCCGATCGGTGATTTCCACATGATGCTCAATCAGCACGTCCCCCAGAATGCGGGCATGGCCTTCGATCAGGATATGATCGTCAAGCAGGACAGGGCCGCCGCGTAGTTCGGCATGACCACCGACCAGAACGTGATGTTTCAATACGCAGTTACCTTCAACCGTCGCGTGCTCCGCCACCTGAGCACTGTAACGCAACGTAGGGATGGCATCTTCCTCCGTTCCCGCAATAACGCGGGCGTGACCGTACACTTTGGCACAGTCGCAAAGCCAGACGTTATTCTCTTCATTTCCTTCGACGATCGCGAAATCAAACACTTCCGCGCGGTGTTCAATAAACGCCTGGGTGACTATCGCATCGCCGTAGATTTGCGCCTGATGCACAATGCGCGAGCTGCTGACGGTGGCGCGATCGTAGATTTGCAGCGTCAGGTCGCTTTCCTGAGTTAGGCCTTTTGCGGCGATAATCTCCGAATGGTGCAGAATACGAGCGTCGCCAGACAGATGACATTCACCGCGAACGACCGAATTCTGCACGGTGACGTTGTTGCTTATCCGGGCGCCGTGACTAATCTCGGCCAGATCAATCCAGACGTTATCACCGATTTGCGCGCGATCTCTGATGATGCAGGCCTGGGTGATGCGGGCGTTGCCTGAAATCATCGCCCCGGCGAATGCGAGGGCATTCTCGTCGTAAATCCAGCAGTGTCCTTCTTGCGCCAGCACGCTTTCGTCGTCGATCCAGCCGCCAGCGGTTCCGGCTTTGACGTCGTTAAAGTCGGTAAGGGCAATGATCTGGCGTAGCAGGACGCTTTTCTTGTGGCCGTTATCCTGATAACTAAAGGCACGCGATTCTTCACTCAGGTGATATTTGCTCATGGGGAATTTCCCTTTGCTCGCTTAAGATAACCGTAGCAAATTTTTCAGCACTGGCTAAACAGGGCGAAATTCCATAAAATGCATTTAAAATATACTTTATAAATTAAACAAAATGAGTAAGAACAAGCAGAGCGACCGGGTGCTTAATCTTCCGGCTGGCTATTTTGGGATGGTACTGGGCACCATTGGCATGGGCTTTGCGTGGCGCTATGCCAGCCATATCTGGCCCGTCAGTCACTGGATTGGCGATGGACTGGTGATCCTGGCAATGATCATCTGGAGCTTGCTGACGCTTGCCTTTCTTAACCGTCTGCTGCGTTTTCCACAGAGCGTACTGGCGGAGGTACGGCATCCGGTAAAGAGCAGTTTTGTCAGCCTTTTTCCTGCGACCACGATGCTGGTGGCGATTGGTTTTGTCCCCTGGTGTCGTGGGTTAGCCGTGGGATTGTTCAGCATTGGCGTCGTGGTGCAACTGGCTTATGCCGCATGGCAAACGGCGGGACTCTGGCGCGGTTCGCATCCTGAAGAGGCGACAACGCCGGGGCTGTATCTGCCGACGGTAGCGAACAACTTTATTAGCGCGATGGCCTGCGGCGCGTTGGGTTACAACGACGCCGGGCTGGTCTTTTTAGGGGCTGGCGTATTCTCGTGGCTGAGTCTGGAACCCGTTATTTTGCAACGTTTGCGCAGTTCCGGTGAATTACCGGCGGTGCTGCGCACATCGCTGGGCATTCAATTGGCTCCGGCGTTAGTAGCCTGTAGCGCCTGGCTGAGCGTCAACGGCGGAGAAGGCGATACGCTGGCAAAAATGCTGTTTGGCTATGGCTTGCTGCAACTGCTTTTCATGCTGCGCCTGATGCCGTGGTATCTGTCACAGCCGTTTAATGCCTCTTTCTGGAGCTTCTCGTTCGGCGTTTCAGCGCTGGCGACGACAGGGCTGCATTTAGGGCACGCCAGCGCGTCGGGATTTTTTCATACGCTGGCGATTCCGTTGTTTATTTTTACCAATTTTATCATAGCGTTATTGCTCGTACGCACGTTTGCGCTGCTGATGCAGGGGAAACTTCTCGTGCGCACAGAACGCGCCGCATTACTGAAATCTGAGGATAACTAATGACCCTTCGTGACGAAAATTACTTTACTGAAAAATACGATTTAACCCGCACGCACTCCGACGTCGTTGAGGCGGCAAAGGTGGTCGCGCCGGGTAAAACGTTGGATCTGGGCTGCGGAAATGGCCGTAATAGCCTCTATCTGGCGGCGAACGGCTATGACGTTACCGCCTGGGATAAGAATCCGATGAGCATCGCCAACGTTGAGCGCATCAAAGCGGCGGAAGGGCTGGAAAACCTGCAAGCAAAGGTGGTTGACCTTAACGCGTTAAGCTTCGAAGGCGACTACGATTTTATTCTCTCAACGGTAGTGATGATGTTCCTGGAAGCGAAAACCATTCCGGGGCTGATTGCCAATATGCAGCGCTGCACCAAACCGGGCGGGCATAACCTGATTGTGGCGGCAATGGATACGGAAGATTTCCCTTGCACCGTGGGTTTCCCGTTTGCGTTTAAAAAAGGGGAACTGCGCCGTTACTACGAAGGCTGGGAATTGCTGAAATACAACGAGGATGTGGGTGAACTTCACCGCACGGACGCCAACGGCAACCGCATCAAACTGCGTTTTGCGACGCTGCTGGCGCGTAAAAGCGCATAACGCAATTTTACGATAGCGTTGCAGGCCTGATACGGCCTGCAACTCGCCATGTTGAATTTGTGCTGGCGATACCATTTATAGTCCATCCAGATTAGTTTCCTTTTGCTACTATTCCAATTGCATATCTGCAAAAACAAAAGGGATAGTTTCCATGCGTACTCATACTTTATTTAAAGTTGCAGTGCTTTCTGGCTTATTGGCTTTATCTGGCTGTGCGTCAAAAATCACTCAGCCGGATAAATATTCTGGGTTCTTAAAAGATTATTCAGGGCTGAAAGAAACAACCTCCGCAACGGGAAAACCGGTGCTCCGTTGGGTTGACTCCAGCTTTGATGAATCTAAATATGACAGCATCGTCTGGAACCCGATAACCTACTATCCGGTGCCAAAACCCACGACGCAGGTCGGGCAGCAGGTTCTGGATAAATTACGAAGCTATACCGATACCCAACTGAAAACGGCCATTGAGAAACGTAAACCTCTGGTGACGACCCCGGGGCCGCGTAGCCTGATTTTCCGCGGCGCGATAACCGGCGTTGATACCAGCAAAGAGGGGCTGCAATTCTATGAAGTGGTGCCGGTCGCCCTGGTGGTTGCGGGTACGCAGATGGCGACAGGCCATCGCACAATGGATACGCATCTTTACTTTGAAGGCGAGCTGATTGATGCCGCCACCAATAAACCGGTGGTGAAAGTGGTTCGTCAGGGCGAGGGTAAAGACCTGAGCAACGAAAATACGCCGATGGCGTTTGAAACGTTGAAAGAAGTGATTGATGACATGGCGACTGATGCCACCATGTTTGATGTCGGTAAAAAATAAGTTCACGCGCCATCTTCGGATGGCGCATTTTTTTATGCCGCCCGGCGACGGTAAATTAATTTACTCATTAACGCCTCTGGACGCGTGAACATCACCAGATTGCCAACCAGAATCAGCACTAATCCAACAACGGCATTCATTTGCCAGACGTAACCTTCGTAGAGTGTGGATAGTGTCAGCGCCACCAGAGGAAACAGCAGCGTACTGTAGGCCGCGTTGCCAGGGCCGATGCGTCCCACCAGAGTAAAATACGCGCCAAACGCGATAACAGAACCGAATATTGCCAGATACAGCAGGGCGCCGAGGTAGCTCAACGTCCATTGCGGCGTGAAGTTATCGCCGCGTATACAGGCAATGGCGGCGATCAGCAGCGTGCCGTACAGCATCGCCCAGCTGTTGGTGGTCATGACTTCCAGACCTTTTCTCTGATGGCGCATGCTGATCATATTGCCCAAAGAGAAGCCAAACGTTCCCAGTGCGCTCAGACCAATCCCCAGTAACAGCGAGTGGTTCCAGCCGCTGTTGGCCAGATCCTGCCAGAACAACGTGATAATGCCCGTTAATCCCAGACCGGCAGCGTAATAAAAGCGTAGCGGCGGTTTATGTCCGAAGAACACAAAGCTGTTAACCGCATTGAACAGTACGGCCATTGAGAAAATGACGGACTCCAGCCCCGTGTTGATCCAGGCGGCGGCGCTATAAAAACACCAGAAATTAAAGCAGAAGACGCATCCGCCCTGTAACAGGCAAAACAGGTGGTCGCGCCCGGATAATTTACGTAATTTCCCGCTCGCCAGCAGGATGAGCATCATTAACGCGCTGGCGACGGCAAACCGCCAGAAAATGGACACGGGCGCCGATACCGGGCCTTGTTGCAGATAAATCGCAATCCAGGTGGTTCCCCAAATGACAACCACCAGACAGTATAATAATGCGTTCATAACACTCTCTTCTTTATCTTTATTATCCGAAGAAGGAATGTGACATGTAAAAAATGCGCGCGCTTGCACCGGTTTGCGGATGACTTGCAAAATCTTGCGCTTTTTTGCCGCTGTCTGAGCGGTGAGGGCTGGAAACGGGTCGTGGCTGTTATAGACTGAGATTCTACTTATTACTGCTTTGTGATGTGATGGTATGTCTCAGTCTTATGATGCCTTTGAAAATTTACGCAAACATAATGCCGTGCTGCATGACTCGGTTGCGTTGCATTCGGGTGTCCAGCTGGCGGCATGGTCAAATAAACGTGACAACATTACGCAATATTGCGATCACCATACTCTCAGCCTGTATGTCGCTGACGGCTACGAGAGCTACCACAAAACGCCGGGCGGCTGGAAGAATGGCGGGGGGCCGGATCGCTTCTGTCTGATGCCAAAAGAGAGTGAGTCCGTCTGGGATATTCGCGACGACCTGTCGTTTGTCCATCTCTACTGTACAGATGCCCATCTGCGGGATGTTGGGGAAAAGGTCTGGGATAAAAGCCCGTACAGCTTTACCCTGGATGAGCGCACCTTTGGTAACGATCCGGGAATAACGGCGGTTTATCGCCAGTTCCTGCTGGGAAATGACTGGCAGCAACCGGCGAATCATATGACGCTCAGCGCCGCCTCGTCACTGCTGTTGACGCATCTGGTGCAGCATTACAGTAACGTGCAGTGGCGTCTCCCGACGGTTACTGGCGGATTGGCGCCCGCCACGCTGCGCAATGTGCTGGCGTACATTGAAGCGCATCTTGCTGAGCCGCTGACGCTAAGCGATCTGGCGCGCGAGGCGGCATTGAGCGAATTTCATTTCGCCAGAATGTTTCGCCAGTCGATGAACATGGCGCCACACCAGTACGTGATGCAGCGGCGTATGGCGCTGGCGCAGCAATGGGTCTGTCATTCAACCCGTTCGCTGTCAGAGATCGCGATGGCCTGCGGATTCAGTTCGGCGAGCCATTTCAGCAATCGCTTTAAGCAGGTGACCGGTAAGACGCCGTCGCAGTTACGCGCGGCGAGCAAACGATAGCACCCCGTAGCAGACGCCTCCGACTACCAGTCCCCAAAACGCAGAGCCAATGCCCAGCAGCGTCAGCCCGCTTGCGGTGACGAGAAAGGTCACGATAGCGGCATCACGCTCCGTTTCATTAAGCAATGCCTGGTACAGACTACCGCTGATTGTTCCCAGCAGCGCCAGCCCGGCCAGCATCTGAATCCAGCTTACGGGCAGGGCGGCCATCAGAGCGGTAACGGAACCGCCAAACAATCCCGCCAGCAGATAGAACCCACCTGCGACAGCCGCAGCCAGCCAGCGACGCCCGGCGTCCGGGTGCGCTTCGGGACTCTGGCAAATGGCGGCGGTAATAGCGGCAATGCATATGGAGTAGACGCCAAAGGGAGATAAAACCAGCGCCAGCAGCCCTGTAAATACGATCAGCGGCGAAACCGGAAGGGAGTAACCGGAGGCTTTCATCGTGGCGATACCGGGCGCGTTTTGTGACGCCATTGTCACCAGAAACAGTGGAATGGCGACGCCGAGGCTATGAGCAAGCGAAAAATGGGGCGCGATAAACACCGGTAACACCGGGGAGAGGGTTATGCCATGCGTGACAATGTCACCTTTCTTGCCCGCAACCAGAATACCGACAACCATTGCGGCGATAACAGCATAGCGCGGCGCCAGCACTTTCAGCGCTAACCACGCCAGCAGCATACTGCCGCACAGAAACAGCTCGCCATCCAGATGACCGAACGCCTGCAAACCAAAACGCAATAAAATACCGGCCAGCATCGCGGCGGCAAGAGAATGCGGAATCACCTGCATTAAGCGGGCAAACAACCCGGTTACGCCGCACAGAACGATTAACGCATTTGCGACAATAAATACGCCGATGGCCTCCGCAAGCGTGAGCCCCTGCAAGCCGGTAACCAGTAACGCGGCGCCGGGCGTTGACCATGCCGTCAGTACCGGAGCACGATACCATAGGGTTAACGCCAGCGTACTGACGCCCATCGCGATGCCAAGCGCCGTCATCCATCCGGCAATTTGTCCGGTTGATGCGCCGGCGGCAATCGCGGCTTGCCAGATGATTGCCGCTGAGCTTGCATAGCCGACCAGGACCGCAACGAAACCAGACAACACGGTTGGCAGAGGAAGTGAAAATGACCGCATGATTGCCCCTTGTGCGTTATAACGGTCACAAACTGTAGCATTGTGCGCTATAGCGCACAAGTGATAGACTGCGGCTTTACCGGAGGAGAAAAATGGACAACCTGACCCATTATCTGGCGACGACGCTGAAGGCGCTGCGCCAACAGCGAGAATGGAGTCTGTCGCGTCTGGCGGAAGCGACAGGGGTTTCAAAAGCAATGCTCGGCCAGATAGAGCGCAACGAATCCAGCCCGACGGTATCCACATTATGGAAGATTGCCACCGGTTTGAATGTCCCGTTTTCAACGTTTATCTCCCCGCCGGAAGCGGAGGATCTCCCGACCTTCGACCCGCAGCAACAGGCAATGGTGATCACGCCGCTGTTTCCGTGGGACCCGCAGCTCCGTTTTGACCATTTTTCAATATTGATGGCCCCGGGCGCGCTTAGCGAATCGACGCCGCATGAGACAGGCGTCATCGAACATGTGGTGGTGATTCAGGGAACGCTGGATATGTGTATTGCCGGGGAATGGCGCACGCTCAAATCCGGCGAAGGCGTGCGTTTTGCGGGCGATGCCGCCCATGCGTATCGTAATAGCAGCGACCAGACGGTTCACTTTCACTCCTTGATCCATTACCCACATAGTTAGACGGGAAAAGTATTCCGAAACGTCGCGCTTCTGACTACAATAGCCGCCATTTTGCTGTTATTGGATGATATTAACCGTATGCGCCAGCAACCTCATCACCTTGAACTGTTAAGTCCGGCACGCGATACCGTCATTGCTCGTGAAGCGATCTTACATGGCGCCGATGCTGTTTACATCGGCGGGCCGGGCTTCGGCGCGCGGCATAATGCCAGTAACAGCCTGAAAGATATCGCGGAACTGGTGCCTTTTGCGCATCGCTATGGCGCGAAGATCTTTGTGACGTTAAACACCATTCTGCATGATGATGAGCTTGAGCCCGCGCAACGGCTGATTACCGATCTGTACCAGACCGGCGTCGATGCGCTGATTGTGCAGGATATGGGCATCCTGGAACTGGACATCCCTCCCATTGAACTGCATGCCAGTACGCAGTGTGATATCCGCAGCGTTGAAAAGGCGAAATTCCTTGCCGACGTCGGTTTCACCCAGATTGTGCTGGCGCGCGAACTGAGTCTGAGCCAGATCCAGTCGATTCATCAGGCCACCGACGCCACTATTGAGTTTTTCATCCACGGCGCGCTGTGCGTGGCTTATTCCGGGCAGTGCTATATCTCTCATGCGCAGACCGGTCGCAGCGCTAACCGTGGCGACTGTTCCCAGGCCTGTCGCCTGCCGTACACCTTAAAAGACGATCAGGGGCGGGTGGTCTCGTACGAAAAACACCTGTTGTCGATGAAAGATAATGACCAGACGGCCAATCTGGGCGCGTTGATCGATGCCGGCGTGCGTTCCTTCAAAATTGAAGGACGCTACAAAGACATGAGCTATGTGAAGAACATCACGGCGCACTATCGCCAGATGCTGGATGCGATTATCGAGGAGCGTGGCGACCTGGCGCGGGCTTCCGCCGGTCGTACTGAGCACTTTTTTATTCCTTCTACGGATAAAACCTTCCATCGCGGCAGTACCGACTATTTTGTTAACGCCCGTAAAGGGGATATCGGCGCGTTCGATTCGCCAAAATTTATCGGTTTGCCGGTAGGCGAAGTCGTCAAAGTGGCAAAAGATCACCTGGACGTTGAGGTGACGGAACCGTTATCCAACGGCGATGGCCTGAATGTGCTGATCAAACGTGAAGTGGTGGGGTTTCGCGCCAATACGGTGGAGAAGACGGGGCAGAACCGTTATCGCGTCTGGCCAAATGAAATGCCGTCCGACCTGCATAAAGTGCGCCCGCATCATCCGCTGAACCGTAATCTCGACCACAACTGGCAGCAGGCGTTAACCAAAACCTCCAGCGAACGCCGGGTGGCGGTGGATATCGCGTTAGGCGGCTGGCAGGAACAGCTAATTCTGACGCTGACCAGCGAAGAGGGCGTGAGCGTCACCCATACGCTGGAGGGTCAGTTTGACGAGGCGAACAACGCCGAAAAAGCGTTGAACAACCTGAAAGAAGGCGTGGCGAAGCTGGGACAGACGATGTACTACGCGCGTAATGTCGAGGTGAATCTCCCCGGCGCACTGTTCGTGCCGAACAGTTTACTCAACCAGTTCCGTCGCGAAGCGGCAGAAATGCTGGATGCGGCGCGTCTGGCAAACTATCAACGCGGCAGCCGTAAGCCGGTGGCGCAACCAGCCCCGGTCTACCCGGAAACGCATTTGAGCTTCCTGGCTAACGTCTACAATCACAAAGCGCGCGCGTTTTATCATCGCTACGGCGTCCAACTGATCGACGCGGCGTATGAGGCGCACCAGGAGAAGGGCGATGTACCGGTGATGATCACCAAACATTGTTTGCGCTTTGCCTTTAACCTGTGCCCGAAACAGGCGAAAGGGAATATCAAAAGCTGGAAAGCAACGCCGATGCAACTGGTACACGGCGACGAAGTATTGACGCTGAAGTTTGATTGCCGTCCGTGCGAAATGCACGTTATCGGCAAGATCAAAAATCATATTCTGAAAATGCCCTTGCCCGGTAGCATTGTCGCCTCCGTAAGCCCGGAAGATCTGATGAAAACGCTGCCAAAACGTAAAAGCTAAGTCAGCGGCTGGCCGGGAACGCTGAGCGTCACCCGGCCACGCCTGATGTACCTCAAAACCCCTCACCATAGTTAACCTTCCCGCAAAACTGGAACCGGCTTTCCGGTTTTTGAGTGTTAATCAGCCAAAAGCCATTTCGGGGTGTATAACATTCAAAAAAAGAGAAAAGGTAAACAAAAATGTTTACCTTATGGTTATAATACATGGCAGGGAGGCGCGGTGAAGCAGAGCGAGTTCAGACGCTGGCTTGAATCTCAGGGAGTCGATGTAACAAATGGAACGAATCATTTGAAGTTGAGATATCACGACAAACGAAGCGTCATGCCCAGACATCCTGGTGATGAAATTAAAGACACCCTGCGTAAAGCAATACTAAAGCAGCTTGGTTTGAATTAATCATCAGATATATAAGGTTGATCACATGAGAGCGTTACCAGAAACTATGCGTTATCCCGTCAATCTCATTCCCGCAGAAGAAGGGGGTTACGTTGTGTCGTTCCCGGACATTCCAGAGGCGTTAACACAAGGTGACACCCGCCATGAGTCTCTCGAAGCCGCGCAGGGCGCATTAGTCACCGCCTTTGAATTTTATTTTGAAGATAACCAGCCAATTCCTTTACCTTCAATGGTTGATGAAGCTGATGATTATGTGGAGATTCCTCTAAGCATTGCGTCTAAAGTCCTTTTGTTGAATGCGTTCCTTGAATCAAAAATCACGCAGCAGGAGCTGGCGAGGCGCATTGGCAGACCCAAGCAGGAAATTACCCGACTATTCGACTTGAAACACGCAACGAAAATCGATGCTGTACAGAATGCGGCCAGAGCATTGGGTAAAGAGTTATCGCTGACTATGCTTTAGCTTTTCCGGTTGTTCCAGCAGGCTTACATATTATGTGAAATAAAAAAACGATGAAGAAATATCAGCGACTGGCGGAACAAATTTGCGATCAAATCGCCTCCGGCGTGTGGCAGCCTGGCGATCGATTACCCTCCTTGCGTGAGCAGGTGGTCAGCAGCGGCATGAGTTTTATGACCGTAGGACACGCGTATCAGTTGCTGGAAAGCCAGGGGCGCATTATTGCGCGTCCGCAGTCGGGTTATTACGTGGCGGCGCGCCCGGTGCGCCAGCCTGCGATGCCGCCCGTGCAGGTAATGCGCGATGAATCCGTTGATATTAATACCTATATTTTCGAAATGTTGCAGGCCAGCCGGGATGCGTCGGTGATGCCGTTCGCCTCAGCCTTTCCAGACCCGCGTCTGTTTCCGTTGCAGCAGCTTAACCGTTCCCTGGCGCAGGTCAGTAAAACCGCCACGGCCATGAGCGTGATTGAGAACCTGCCGCCGGGGAACAGCGAGCTGCGCCATGCCATCGCCCGACGCTATGCGCAGCAGGGAATTACCGTCTCTCCTGATGAAATCGTCATTACCGCCGGGGCGCTGGAAGCCCTGAACCTCAGCCTTCAGGCGGTTACCGAACCGGGCGACTGGGTTATTGTGGAGAATCCCTGCTTTTATGGCGCGTTACAGGCGCTGGAGCGACTCCGCCTGAAAGCGCTTTCTGTCGCCACGGATGTAAAAGAGGGGATCGATTTAGCGGCGCTGGAACAGGCATTACAGGAGTATCCGGTGAAGGCGTGCTGGCTGATGACCAATAGCCAAAACCCGCTCGGCTTCACCCTTAGCCCGGAGAAAAAAGCGCGGCTGGTCGCGTTACTGGATCAGTACAACATCGTGCTGATTGAAGATGACGTGTACAGCGAGCTCTATTTTGGCCGCGACAAACCGCTGCCTGCCAAAGCCTGGGATCGCCACGACAAAATATTGCATTGTTCGTCATTCTCGAAATGTCTGGTTCCCGGTTTTCGTATCGGTTGGGTTGCAGCGGGAAAGTACGCCAGACAAATTCAGCGGCTACAGCTGATGAGTACGCTATCCACCAGTTCACCAATGCAGCTTGCTCTGGTCGATTACCTTTCGACACGCCGCTATGACGCGCATTTGCGTCGTCTGCGCCGCCAGTTGGCGGAGCGAAAACAGCAGGCCTGGCAAACGCTGCTGCGCCATCTGCCCGCTGAGGTGAAGATTCACCACAATGACAGCGGCTATTTTCTCTGGCTGGAACTGCCCGAATCTCTTGATGCCGGGGAACTCAGTGCGCAGGCTCTGGCGCATCAGATCAGTATCGCCCCTGGTAAAATGTTTTCGACCTCTGATACCTGGTCGCATTTTTTCCGGTTTAATACCGCATGGGGGTGGGGAGAAAGAGAGGAGCAGGCGGTATCTCAACTGGGGAAACTTATTCGCGATATGCTGAAATAAAATACGCGTTGCCATCTTTTGGTTTTAGCCAAAATAGAGAAAGCGTATCGATTATCAGGGCAGAACGTTATTTATCGCTGACTCGCCATAGGAAATATCAATACCCCCCGTCTTTTCCATCCTCAGCCTAACTCCTTGTCTATACTCCGAAAGATGGAACATGCGCGCCGCGTGGAGCAGCGTAATGCGTGTCAGCTCACAACCTGATTAAATTTCCTTATCCCAACAGGTGCGCGGCAGACGCGCCGACTATTTTTAGGAAAGGACATATATTTACGGCAAGGCTGCCGCTCAATATTTTGCGACAGGAGTAAGATGTATGCCACATCAATTACTGATTAACGGCGAGCTGGTCAGCGGTGAAGGTGAAAAACAGCCCGTCTACAACCCGGCGACGGGCGAGGTGATTCTGGAGATTGCAGAGGCGTCGCCCGCACAGGTAGACGCCGCCGTTCGCGCCGCAGACCGGGCGTTCGCGGAATGGGGGCAAACCACGCCAAAAGCCAGAGCGGAGCTGCTGCTAACGCTGGCGGACGTGATTGAGGAAAATGCGCAGACATTCGCCGAACTGGAGTCGCAAAACTGCGGGAAGCCGCTGCATTGCGCGCTCAATGATGAGATCCCGGCGATTGTCGATGTATTTCGCTTCTTTGCCGGCGCCGCACGCTGTCTGAACGGCCTGGCGGCGGGGGAGTATCTGGAAGGGCATACCTCGATGATCCGCCGCGATCCGGTTGGGGTCGTCGCCTCGATCGCGCCGTGGAACTATCCGCTGATGATGGCGGCCTGGAAACTGGCGCCAGCGCTGGCAGCGGGTAACTGCGTGGTGATAAAACCGTCTGAAATCACGCCGCTGACGGCATTGAAGCTGGCGGAGTTTGCGAAGGATATTTTCCCGCCAGGCGTGCTTAACGTGCTGTTCGGGCGGGGCAAGACGGTCGGCGATCCGCTCACCGGGCATGAAAAAGTACGGATGGTCTCCCTGACCGGCTCGATTGCGACGGGCGAGCACATTATTCAACATACCGCGCCCTCCATTAAGCGCACGCACATGGAATTAGGCGGTAAGGCTCCGGTGATTGTCTTTGATGATGCCGATCTGGATGCCGTTGTCGAAGGTGTGCGAACGTTCGGTTTCTACAATGCCGGGCAGGATTGTACGGCGGCCTGTCGTATCTATGCGCAAAAAGGGATCTATGACGCGCTGGTTGAGAAACTCGGCGCGGCGGTCGCCAGCCTGAAAACCGGTTCGCCAAACGACGAATCGACTGAGCTTGGGCCGCTCAGCTCGCAGGCGCACCTTGAGCGAGTGACAAAAGCGGTGGAAGAGGCGAAAGCGCTCGGACATATCAACGTGGTGACCGGCGGCCAGAAACTGGACGGCGCAGGATACTATTTTGCGCCAACGCTGCTGGCTGGCGCAAAACAGGAGGACGCCATCGTGCAGCGAGAAGTGTTCGGCCCGGTTGTCAGCATGACGGTGTTTGATGATGAAGAGCAGGTGCTGGCGTGGGCAAATGATACTCAGTACGGGCTGGCATCATCCGTCTGGACGAAAGATGTGGGTCGGGCGCACCGCCTGAGCGCACGATTGCAATATGGCTGCACCTGGGTTAATACGCATTTCATGCTGGTGAGCGAGATGCCGCACGGTGGGCAAAAACGCTCGGGCTACGGCAAGGATATGTCACTTTATGGGCTGGAAGACTATACGGTTATCCGCCACATAATGGTTAAACATTAAGGATAATTTACCGTTCCGGCGCGGCATGGGAAGATCGTAAATCGATGGCAGAGAGAAGGAACGCTCTCTGCCAGTATGCGCAGCAAGCACTCAGTACATCAGGCAAACCAGCCGAATCTCAATGAGATAAGGCCAAAAAGTCCAATAGCAGCAAAGACATTTATCAGCACCACGGTTTTACTGGAAACATTCATTTTTGCCACCTTTCGTTATGACCCCTTTGTGTATAGTACGGGTTCAGGCAATCCGCAATAAGACAAAATATGAACATGGTGAATGGTGCCGCTATTTCAGCGTTTTGCTGAATAGTACGGATAAAACTTGATGTACGTCAAAAAAAAGAGCATATTGCGCGCGTTTTTCCCCTCTGGTTCGGATGCCCGAAATGTCGCTCTACCAAAAAATGTTGGTTTTTTACGCAGTGATGGCGGCGATTGCCTGCCTGATTACCTGGTTTCTTTCCCACGATAAAAAACGTATCCGCTTTCTGAGCGCCATTCTCGTGGGCGCAACCTGGCCGATGAGTCTGCCCGTCGCATTGTTATTTTCGTTGTTTTGATGAGATGAAGATGGCCGGATGGCGGCGCGAGCGCCTTATCCGGCTTACGATGTTGCATAGCGCCATCAGGCATTGAGCAGCGCCATCAGCCGTTTTTTGTCGGCGTCGGACACATCCTGCGGATGCTGATACCCCTTATTTTCATTTGCCCGGGTATAGAGCGCGACCAGCCAGTCATACACATAGCGACTGGCGGCATGTACCGGCTGTTCATCCAGTTGGGTGAGCCGGGCCATTGGTTGCAGGCGAGGCGCGCTGAAGATCGCCGATCCTTTCTGGAACCGGCTGGCGGGTCGGGCGTCCTCCGCCACATTTTCGTAGCCAAGCCAGGCGATAAAGTTACCGATCCCTGCATGCAGCTGCGCGCCGCAAACCTCTTCACGCTGCATAATCTGCTGTAACTGCTGAGGCACGTTAAGCCGATAGCTGGCGGTAATCAGAATATCCACGACCAGCCTGAGCGTATGCGACTCCAGACCTAAACGACGGGCGTTGCTCTCATTTCGGCTCCACTGGCGCACATGGTTAATCCACATTTTGTGGGCCAGATACCCTGTCTCTTTGTTTTCTGCCGGGCGGGGAGCGTCTGGCTCATCCGCAAACAGATCGATCTCTTCATTAAACAGGCCGCTGACCTGCTCCTCGCGCGGCTGCTGGATACGCAAAAGCGACTCAAAATGGTGTATCGGCGGCAGAAGCCCGTCGAGCAACTCGCCATGCCGGGCGGCTTGCCCCTGAAGCTGGCGAATAACGGATTCCGTCGCCATACTGCCGCTGTCTTTTGGGGTGATATGGCTCAACAGCAGGTCATGAAGCCGTTGTTGATGCTGCTCACACAGGGAGGCCAGCCGCGCCTGGCGCTGTAACGGCGACGTCGCCTGTGACAGCCATTCCACCAGACGCTGCAAGCTGTGTTTATCCAGCGCCTGAAGCGTGCCCCAGTGAAGGCCGGGTTTCCCCATTAACTGCTGCACGGCTTCATCAAGATTCTGCTGCGTTGTGAAACGCGCATCCTGCGGCGTAATGGCCCAGACCACGCCCGGTAGCGCGGCGTCGCGCAGCGGTTGTGTATCGTTCACCCAGCCCAGCAGCGTGCGGGCGGCAGCGGGCGTCTGCGATCGGGCGGAGGTGGCATTGCAAATGACCAGCACATCGGGCTGCAAATGTTGGCGATAATGTTCCAGCATCCAGCCGAGTTTTGCCCGCCAGAGTGGATGCGGGTGCGCATCCGGCGCCAGCGGAATATCCAGCAGATCGACATTATCCAGCGCCGTGTTTTCAACGCTAAGCACCAGTTCACGCGTCAGCAAAGCCAGTGAATCCAGAGAGAGGCTCACCGCATTGAGTAACTGATGGTGCTCAACAGGATGTACAACGACGTCGCTCTGCGCGTCGTTGCCGGATAACGCGCCCTGGGTCAGAAAACTTTCTGCCGGAAGGCCGAAATGATCGACCAGCAGACTCAACGGCGCCGCTAACTCCTGCGCATGGCCGGTCTGTTGCAGCGTACGCGCCAGCGTTAGCCACTGTTGCGTTAACTCAGGCTGTTCGCCCCAGAGTAATGCCCAGGCGCTGGCGCGGGTCGTCAGATCCACCGAGGGCAGCAGGGAGGCGAACTGATGCCAGAGCGCATCGTCGATTTGCTGTTGCCCGACAGGAACGCAGGTGCGCCAGAAACGGGCAATGGCGGCGACGTCCTCTGCGGTCACGCCCTGAACCGGCTGACGCTGACGCAGCGCCTGCCACTTTTCTAACCGCGTCTCAATAATGGATTTTTCGACCTGCCGGTTATCGGGCGAGGCGCTGGCCCAGGTGATAAACAGTTGTACCAGTTCAGCTTCACTGATGAGCCGCAGACGTAGCGGCCATTCGCTATCAACCGCCGCGCTTTCATCCTGCGTAAAACGGATCGCCATATTGGCTGGCGCATGGCCTGGGTTGATATGGGTAAAATAGTCAAAGCAGCGATCCGGCGTGGCGATGTTCAGTTTTCCCTCGCCGTTACCGCACAGCGCGCCAAGCAGATGCGCTTTTGAGGATTGTGAATGGCCATACAGACCGATGCTGCCTCTTGCCTGTTGCGCGGCATTCAGCGCCGATTCACCGGCGGCGGCGAGTGTGAGCTGCGCCAGCAGGGCGTCCGCTTCATCATCCAGGCGTACTGCGTGCTGACGTGTATGGTTAACCCACTCAATGGCGGCCTGTGTGGTGTTCAACGTCTTGCTCATTTCAGGTACACGCTCCCGCTGTCGATCCAGTAGTGGCTGCCGCTATGACGACGGTCGGCCAGGGTATTCAGTTTTAAGGTCAGGGCATTCGCGGCGACGGGCGTTCCATCCTGTAGCCAGGCGTCACTCAGCACAAACGATTCCGGCCCCGTCTCTTTGTTCCCGCCGCGCAGTTGCAGCCGGACATTAAGAACGCCATCGCCGGCGATGGTTTTCGCCAGCTCTGCTGAGTTAATGCTCAGGGTATAGAGTGGGGTCGCGGGCCAGCGGCTGTTCGCCAGTTGGCGGAAACCGAGCGTCACATTGCCGCGAAGCGGGAAGTGCAGACGAGTATCCAGCTTCGCGCCGGGTTTATCGAGATCGATCTCCTGATACCAGACGTTTTCATCGCGCAAGGTATTGACCGTGTTATCCAGAACGCCGAGATAGCGTACGGTGGAATAGGCGCCGATATCGGCGGCTTTAAAGTTAAAGCGCGGCAGCCGTAAATCCAGCGCCAGGCTGCACAGCATCGCCCCCACGGCGGCGGTTGATTTCGGGTTGCCAATCCGCCCCTGTTGGCTGAAGGGATACCATTCATGGACGCGATACTTGTCCATCCAGACGATGCGGTTAACGGGAACCGGCTGTAAATGGCGGATCAGCGCCTGCACGCCGGGCAGGCAGGTTGGTCTGCCCGTCACCAGCAGAATGTCGCAGCGGTAATGAGAAATCGCTTCGCAAACGGCATGCAGCGGCGAGGTCAGGGTAAACTGACCGGCCAGTAGTGCTTCCTGTAAGTGGCTGAACTGCACCTGCAACGGTACGCTCAGCAGATCGAACGTCGGCGAGCCTGAAGGCAGCGCATGGTCGATCGCCTGCTGGATGTAATTCATCACGTTGCGCGTAGGGCGTTGAGTCAGCAATTCGCCGAAGGTCGCGTGTAGACCCGCCAGCGAATCGTTAACATCGCTCTGTTCCCAGGCGGCCAGTACGGCGTGCCCCAGCGGCATAAACAGCTGTAACGCCGTTTGTTGACGCAAAATCGCCTGCGTATCAATGCGGCCTGAATCTCCAAACAGCGTTGCCAGCAGGGCGGCGGCATCCGTCACGCCGGCCTGCTGTAAGCGGGTTTGCAGCGCAGGCAATATGCATTTCTGGATGACGTCCAGCAGCATGTCATCGCCCGCAACTTTAAACCCTTCACGGAACAGTAAGTGCGGGGTGATCTTGACGTTCGCGCCGACGCCGTCATCAAGCTGGTAGTGGACGACCGCCATATCCGTCGTGCCGCCGCCAATGTCGATAGACGCCACGCGTAGCGCCCGACCTTTGGTTTCGCCCGGTTCCGGCAAACGGTCCGGGCGAGCCAGGGCGTTGAAGAACGTCTCCGTGCGCCCGGCGTAATGGGAAATCGCTTCGTTATACAGCCATACCAGCTGTCCGCAGCTGGCTTCGTCCCATTCCATCTGAATGTCCGGCACCGGAACAACGCTCTTTTCCTGCTGTTTACGGGAGGAAAAATCCTCATCCTGCGGATGCCAGCCCATCGCTTTCCATACCAGTGCGATGGCTTCGAACATACGCTGGCGGAAAATTTCGCGTTCCTGTTTCGGCATTGCCGATGGCAGGGTCAGAATCAGCGTGCGCAACTGACGCGGCGACGCCGGAAAACCGAGGCGTAACCGCGTCGCCACGCTGTTCATTTGCCCCAGCGCCTGCGACAGAATTTCGCACAGCATGTGCGTCATCAGCGTGCTGCGGCTGTACTGCGGCGAAAAGACCGGCAACCGGTCATCGGGCGGCAGGCTGAATAACGGTTGTCCGTCGTCATTCATCAGATTCATCAGCGGGAAGGCGGTGGCGAGCGGTTCTCGCTGCGTTTTGCTGTTCATCTGGCTGAAGCGCCAGTCCTGTAAAACCGGGGTTTCGTCCCACAAATAACGACGCGGGCTGGAGATCCCGCTGCTGCCTTCCGTTCCCAGACGCTGCATAGCCAGTTTACGGGCTTCGTCGCCCACGCGCACAATCGATGGCCAGATAAAGGCGTCGTCACGGCCGCTTTCAACCGAAAAATGCTGTTTGCCGAAACGCGCTTCGGAGAACTCCAGTCGGCTGGTGAACAGCGGATCGTTAAGACATTGCGGCTCACTTAAGGAGCGTACCTGTAATTCCGCCGTCTGGCGTAAACCGTCATTGGCGTCGCCGTGATCTTCAATCAACACGCCGCAGGTATGGGTATTACCGACGTCCAGAATCAGATCTACCGGAATCGCAGGCGTGCTGAGCGTGTGGGTGACCAGCTTCACTTCTGGTACGGAAAGCTGTTCCCCCAGTAACGTCATCAGATTCAACCAGTGCGCCTGGTACTCAAAGTTACGCAGCGCCTGCTGAATCTCCTGCTCAGAGCGGTTCTCCTCCTGGGTGACGTGGTGAAGGAAGGATTCGCGCAGCCAGCCGTCAATCCACGTCTGGTCAAGAAAATCGGCAATTTCATCATCGCGCCAGGCCAGCGCGAACCGCGTGCCATTGAGCAGGTCGTTTTCGTTAGGCGCCAGCGCCGCCGGCGCGTTCTCGCTTAACTGGCTGTCCAGCGCCACGGTAATGCGGTGCGTATGACCCGCACTGTCGGGTTCAGGCAGCTTACGCACCTGTACGCGCGCCCAGTTGTCGGGGCCTTCCACAAACGTACGGGGAGGGTTAAAGCGCAGGAAAGGGAGCGGCAACCAGACGCCATCCAGCACATCCAGCGAATAGTGCAACATCTGGGTGCTTTCCGGTTTGACCACTTCAGGTTGCCCCCCCGTGCGCCCCGGTACCGTATAGCGCCCGTTGGTCAGATCAAAGTCGAGCCGGAGCAGGGGGCCGTTCGCCGTTTTACGCACGAAACGACCAAGATGGGCAGACTCCTGCGGCGTCAGGCCGAAGTCGAGGAATTGTACGCCGCTGTTTGCGATGAGCGTTACGCTCTGTTTGTAATCACACAGATTCACCAACATAAAATCAGGCACCTATCTTTTTGATCGTCAACGGGACTTCCGCATGGGCGTCATAACGCGCTGAGCAAGCCGCAACGTCATTCGTGCTGGCTTTACAGGTGATTTCCGGCATCGGGTAGCGCGAACCATCGGTGCAACGTGCGTGACCACGGCTCTTGATCATCAGCTCTCCGGTCTGATGCAGGCCGGAGAAAATGTCCGCCCGGCAGACGATGTTGTCGCCGTGTACCACCCGGGCGGTGCCTTTGTTGTTCTGGATCTGGTAACGCAGCGAAGGCGCTTTTCCGCTGACCGGATCTTTAACGTCAATCAGTACGCGCCAGTTTCCATTCAAAAAGCGCGTGACTCCCGCTTTCATCTGACCGGCATCCATCACCAGCGCATCTTTGGGGATGGCGGCGATCACCACCGGTTCATCTGCGGGCTTCGCTTTTTTCACCGGCGGAATCACTTCCGCCTGATGCAGCGGCAGTTGGGCAATCATCTTCGGCAACGGTTTACTGTCTACTTTCGCGGCGACAACCGGCGTACTGACCGTCGTGGCTTCGGCGACGGGGGCAGACGGTTTCCACAACAGCGGCGCCGCAACGGCAGCGACAATCACGGCGGCAACCGGCAGGCTCCATAGCGGCAGACGTGAAGAGGGCTTCACGGGAGCGGTCGGAGATGGCGAAGGCGCCTGCGGTTCGCTGACAACAACAGGGGCGACCGGTTCAGGTTCGGGTTCCTGGGGGCGTTCAATCATCACCGGCGTCAGTAATGGCTCATCGGAACGGGCAAACGTCACCTCTGGCAACGGCTCATCTTCCACCTCCTGCTCGGGTTCAGCGGCAGGCGGCAGGACGGGCGGAACATCAATGGCGCGCAGGCAGTCAAGTACGTCCTCACGGGTGTTTTCATTAAGATTCACAAACCCCCAGAAGGTGATGACCGGTTTGCCATCAACCAGAAAAACGTGGTTTTCCCCAGGGAACTGAACCGCTTTTTCCAGCAGGGAACCGAACAGCTGCAACGAAGTTTTCCCGGATTGCAGACTTTTGCGGCTCAGCGCCGCCGCGTTTTCCAGCGTGCTGCTCAGGTAGCGCAGCGCCCGAAATCGCGCCTCTTCCTCTGCGGCCTTCCATGCGATGGCTTTTCCCTCGACCGGGGAATACCAGTCGACGCGATCGCCGCTGTCATTAATTTGCGGGATCGCCAGACAATCCACCATTGCCTGCTGTTTACGCAGACGAAGCGTTTCACGAATTTGCAATGCGGAATCAAATACGGCCTGACCGCCGCCGCCCACGGCCTGATAGTCGTCCAGATTGCCGCTACGTAAGAGAGTTTTTGCCACGTTGTTGTCCCTTAGACTTCTTCACGCATCTACTTTACGGATTACAAAGACAAGCAAACGGCGGAAGAGAGGCAAAAAGGGGCTAATTTTCATGGCATAGCGCCGGGGGAAAAATCTTGACGTTTTCAAAAAGACTTAAGGGAAATTATTTCACGCCGCAGGACGCATTCATCAGCGAAAAATACCAGAACGGAATAACCTGAGAGTGATTCGTTATTTGTCAGCTTTTGTAAGCTATGCTCATATGACTCTCTTTATAATCAAATGAAAAGGCTTATAACGATGTCCACAGGGAAAACGTTGCTCGCGCTGGCGCTCAGCGCACTTTTACCGGCAGGGGCGGCATTTGCGGCCAATACCGATACCATCATCTACTGTTCTGAAGCCTCACCCGAATCGTTTAACCCGCAAATCGCCAGTTCCGGCCCGTCATTCGTGGCCAGTTCGCAGGTGCTGTACAACCGACTGATCAATTTCGATCCGGTAAAAAATACGCCGGTGCCGTCGCTGGCGACCGACTGGACGATTTCCCCGGACGGGAAAACATACACGTTTACGTTGCGTCAGGGCGTGAAGTTCAACAGCAATAAATTCTTTAAACCGACGCGCGATTTTAATGCCGATGACGTTATTTTCTCGGTGCTGCGCCAGAAGGATGCGGATCATCCGTACCATAATGTGTCGCAGGGCAGCTACGAATACTTCAATGATGTCGGCCTCGATAAGTTGATTAAAGAGGTGAAAAAGGTCGACGATTATCACGTCCAGTTTGTGCTGAACGAACCCAATGCGGCATTCCTCGCTGACTGGGGCATGGATTTCGCCTCCATTCTCTCCGCAGAATATGCCGATGCGATGCTGAAAAAAGGCACACCGGAAAACGTCGATAACTGGCCTGTCGGCACTGGCCCTTACGTACTGCAACACTACAAGCAGGATTCACAGATTCGCTACCTGGCGAACCCGAACTACTGGGATGGCGAAGTGCCGACCAGACATCTTATTTTCTCGATTACGCCTAACGCCCAGACGCGCCTGGCAAAACTGCAAACCAACGAGTGCCAGATTATTCCGGCGCCATCCCCCGTACAGTTTGACGAGATTAAAAAGAATAACGCGTTAACGCTGCATTCGGTCGATGCGCTGAACGTCGGCTATCTGGCCTTTAATACCGAGAAAAAACCGTTTGATAACGTACTGGTGCGCCAGGCGTTAAATTACGCCACTGATAAAAAAGCCATTATCAACGCGGTGTTCCTCGGTTCCGGTACGGTGGCGAAATCGCCCATCCCGCCAAATATGATGGGCTTTAATAACAACCTGAAGGATTACGACTACGATCCGCAAAAAGCCAAAGATTTGCTGAAGCAGGCGGGGCTGGAGAAGGGGTTTGAGGCAACGCTCTGGTCGATGCCGGTGCAACGCCCTTATAACCCCAATTCCCGGCGCATTGCGGAGATGATCCAGAGCGACTGGGCAAAAGTCGGCGTGACGGCGAAAATCGTCTCTTACGAATGGGGAGAGTATCTGTCCGGGATGCGTAAAGGCGAGCACGATACCGCGCTGTTCGGCTGGATGTCTGACAATGGCGATCCAGATAACTTTGCCGATGTGCTGCTGGGCTGCAACAGCATAAAAACCGGCTCAAATGCCGCGCGCTGGTGCGATAAAGGGTATGATGATCTCGTCCAGAAAGCGAAACGGGTGAGCAAGCCGGAAGAACGTGCGCAGCTCTACCAGCAGGCGCAGGATATTTTCTATCAGCAAGCGCCGTGGATCGCGCTGGCAAACGGCAAAACGTTCTACGCCACACGCAGCAACGTAACCGGATACAGCGTAAGCCTGATGGGCAGTGATTTTTCAAAAGCTAAATTGAATTGATGGTTTAAGGAGAGTTTATGTCGCACCTGGAAGAGGTCACTGCGCGCGTAGATGCCGCTATCGAAGAGAGCGTCATTACCCATATGAACGAACTGCTGATCGCGCTGAGCGATGACGCCGAACTGAGCCGGGAAGATCGTTACACCCAGCAACAGCGGCTACGGACGGCGATTGCGCATCACGGTCGTCAGTACAAGGAAGATATGGAAGCGCGTCGCGAACAGCTTACCAAAGGTGGTAGCATTCTCTGACGTTGATAAGCACGGCCTGTGAGGGATGTACAGGCCGGATAAGGCGTTTACGCCGCGACGCCGCCATCCGGCGAAGCGGCAGTTAAAACTGGCGTCTGGCGACCAGCCACGCGCCGATCACCAACAACACCGCGCCGCAAACCGGGCCTGCCAGCGCACGTAACGGCACGCCATGACTTCTCAAAATGTCCAATACCAGGCCGCCAATAAGCTGGCTGGCGACCAGAACCGCGATAGTCGTCGCCGCGCCAACGTACTGATACCCGCTAATACTGGCGAAAACAAAAAACGATCCGAGCAAGCCGGGAATCAACGTCCACCAGCGCACGCTGGAAACCAGCTCGCTAAACCCCGCCGCGCCTTGTTTAAACCACAAAATGCTGACAAACAGGACAATCCCGACCAGCGAATTCAGCAGCATGGCGATGAGAATCGTTGATGAGTTCTGTGTAATGCGCACCATAAGCGTGTTTTGCACAACCAGCCCAATACCGGCGGCAATCAGAAAGGCGAGGGTCAGCGTCTGGTTCATCCGCGCGCATCCGGGTCGCGGCGATCGTCAAGCTGAAGCTGCATAAACGTCAGATCCAGCCAGCGGCCGAATTTGGTGCCAACCTGCGGCATTTGGGCGGTAATGCTGAACCCCAGCGTTTCGTGCAGATGCAGCGATGCCTGATTTTGCGACTCGATTCCGGCGACCATCACATGCTTGCCGCATGTGCGCGCTTCCTCGATCAGACGGCTGAGAAGCGCCCGCCCGAGGCCTTTTCCCTGATGATCCGGGTGGACATATACGGAATGTTCAACCGTATGGCGGAAACCGTCAAAGTTACGCCAGTCGCCAAAGGAGGCGTACCCGGTGACGACGCCATTCTCTTCACTGACCAGAACCGGATAGCCTGATAGCTGACGCGCATCAAACCATGCGATGCGGTTATCCACATCGACCGTTTGATCGTTCCAGATTGCCGCCGTGTGCAATACCGCGTGATTGTAGATTTCGGCGATGGCGGCGCAGTCTTCTTTGCCAGCAAATCGAATAGACATGTTGAACCTCAGTTGTTGTTCACTATAGTATTACGATATGAATACTATCGAAGACAGCATAAATCAACGGATCAGTGCAAGAATTCGCATTGAGCGTGAATCGCGGGGCTGGTCGCTGACGGAGCTTGCCGAGCGGGCAGGCGTATCGCGCGCCATGATCCACAAAATCGAACGCGGAGAGAGCAGCCCGACGGCCACGCTGCTGGGGCGGCTTTCCGGGGCGTTTGGCATCAGCATGTCAACGCTGATCGCGCGGGCAGAAATGCAGGAGGGCAAGCTGCTGCGTTTTGCCGATCAACCCGTCTGGCACGACCCGCAGACGCACTACCTGCGTCGCCACGTTTCACCGCGCAGCGACCTGCCCATCGATCTCGTACAAATCTCGCTTCCAGCGGGGAGTGACGTACCGATGCCTGCGGCATCCTACGCGCTGGCAAGACAGCTTATCTGGCTACAGCAGGGTGAACTGGTCTTTGTCGAAGGCGGGGTTCGCCATGAGATGAAAGCGGGCGACTGCCTGGAGCTGGGGCCGCCAAACGACTGCCGTTTTATCAATGAGACGCAGGAAACATGCGTTTACCTGGTTGTGCGCTTAAACCACGCGGGTAATTAATGTTCGGCTACTATTGAGGGATTCATGCCACAAGCAGAGGAGAACATAATGGGCCAACAAGCATACCGTAATCGTCGTTGGGTTCTGGCTTCGCGTCCGCATGGCGCGCCGGTTGAGAGCAACTTCCGCATGGAAGAGGACGACGTGGCGACGCCCGGTGAAGGGCAAGTGCTGTTACGTACAATTTTCCTGTCCCTCGATCCCTACATGCGCGGAAGAATGAGCGACGAACCGTCCTACTCACAGCCAGTGGAGATCGACGGCGTGATGGTTGGCGGAACGGTCAGCCGGGTCGTGGAGTCCAGTCACCCTGATTACCGTCCGGGAGAATGGGTATTAAGTTACAGCGGCTGGCAGGATTATGATATTTCCGACGGGAAAGGGCTGGTGAAACTCGGTGACAACCCTGAGCATCCGTCATGGGCGCTGGGCGTGCTGGGGATGCCGGGCTTTACCGCCTATATGGGACTGCTGGATATCGGCCAGCCCAAAGCAGGGGAAACGCTGGTCGTTGCGGCCGCCACCGGGCCGGTCGGCGCAACCGTCGGGCAAATCGGCAAACTGAAGGGCTGTCATGTGGTGGGTGTCGCAGGCGGCGCAGAAAAATGCCGCTACGCGACCGAGATTCTCGGTTTTGACATATGCCTCGATCACCACGCGGCGGATTTTGCGGAACAACTGGCGAAAGCCTGCCCGCAGGGAATTGATGTGTATTATGAAAATGTCGGCGGCAAGGTGTTTGATGCGGTTCTGCCGCTGTTGAATACTTCGGCACGTATCCCGTTGTGTGGTCTGGTGAGCGGATATAACGCCACAAAACTCCCCGACGGACCTGACCGGCTGCCACTATTAATGGCGACGCTGTTAAAAAAACGCATCCACCTGCAAGGGTTTATTATTGGTCAGGACTACGGGCACCGGATTCATGAGTTTCAGCAGGAGATGGGGCGCTGGGTCAAAGAAGGGAAGATCCACTACCGCGAACAGATCACCGACGGACTGGAAAAAGCGCCGGGGGCGTTTATCGGTCTGCTGACCGGGAAGAACTTCGGCAAGGTCGTGATTCGCCTGGCGGATGATGCCTGAGAATTGACGCTGCATGACATTAAAAAATAGCGGGGCGATTCCCCGCTATTTTTTTAGCTTTTTTAGCTCTGGCGCTTACTCAAAACGCCATGCCAGATTGACGCCAACGCCGTAGTTTCTCCCCGGCGCCGGTTCGTAATAGCGTCCGTTTGATTCGTTGACGATCACCGAACCGACATACTCTTTATCAAACAGGTTATCGACCCGGCCAAACACATCGACCGTTAAGTTGCTGTAGTTAAACTTATACCCGGTGTTCAGGCCAACCACGGTATACGAGGGCGCTTTTGCCGTGTTGTGATCGTCTGCCATAATGTCCCCCATATAGCGGGCATCGGTGCCGGCATACCAGCCTTCATCCGGTACATATCCCAACGAGGCGAACCCCATATTACGCGCAATGCCCGGCATGCGGTTACCGTTGCAATCGCCACTTTTGCAGACGTTGCTGCGGTAGGTCGCATCCAGCCAGGTCCAGGAGGCGTTTACCCGCCAGTTACCGGCGAAACGCTGATCCCACGATAATTCCGCGCCCTGGCGGCGGGTTTTACCGGCGTTTTTATATGTGGTGCGCCCGCCGCCGCTGGTGGCGACGACAATTTCATCATCCGTATCCGTCTGGAAGAGCGCCGCCGTCAGTAAACCATCGCCAATACGCGTTTTACTGCCAATTTCCACCGTGTCATTGGTGGCGGGTTTCAGGCCGAAGTTCAGGCCGCTTTGTCCGTCCGGGCGATAGGAGAGTTCATTGATGGTCGGCGTTTCAAAACCGCGCCCTGCGGCCAGATAAACGTTCCACGCATCGGTGAACGCATACTTGAGCGCCCCGGCAGGGAGCCATTGATGGTAGCTGGCCTCGCCGCTGTCATCTCTGTTTCCAGGCGTAACGTAATGATCGTTAGAGTCAAACCAGACTGAGCTGTACCGTACGCCAGCATCAAGCGAAAGTTTTTCGGTCAGTTGCCACTGCGTTTGCAGGTAGGGATCGGCGTTCCACATCAGGTTGCGCTCATTACGACGCAAATCGCCTTTCACGCCAAACTGCGGCACGCCGTTATTCAGGCGGTAGTTCTCGTATCCCTTGCGATTTTCGCTCATATTTTCATAGTTCAGGCCGGTGGTGAACGTCACAGGTACGCCCAGCTCGCCCCGGTGCGTCCAGCGGGTGTCGATACCCTGATAATGACGCTGAAGCACGATTACGCCGCCTGCATGCGCGGGGTTATCCCGCTGCGGCGCCATCGGTATGGACTGGTATTGTGTGGTTTCACGTTCACCGGCATACATCATCACGCTCAGATCGTCGTGTTCGCTGAGCTGACGCTCATAGCGCAGGCCTGCCTGAGTCTGCTTGATGGTTTTTCGCGTGTTGAACTGTTCGGCGCGCGGCGACTGCTGCGGGTTGGCTTTCCATTCGGATTCGGTCAGGCCGCCGGGGTCGTTCGCGTGAATGTCTACGCTATTGAAAATCAGGCTTAACTTACTGGCATCGTCCAGACGCACCCCCAGTTTTGCGTTAGCCAGATTCTTTTGCGCGCTGCTGCGATCGCGAAAACCGTGGGTGGTGAATCGGGTCGTGGAGACGGTGTAATCCACGTCACCCGCCTGCGTTCCGTCACCCATCGCCCCCGTAGCTTTCATGCCATAGCGCCAGCTCCCGAAACTGCCGTAATAGCTGCTGGCTTCAATCGTCGGCGGCTGGCGTCCGGTTTCCGTCGTCACGTTCATCACGCCGCCGGAAGAGTTGCCGTACAGCGCGGAGAAGGGGCCGCGCAGCACTTCCACATTCTGGACGCTGCTCAGATCGATATTGGACGTCTGCCCTTGTCCGTCCGGCATGGTGGCAGGGATGCCATCAACATACAGACGAATACCGCGAATGCCGTATGCAGAGCGGGAGCCAAATCCGCGAATTGACAACTGTAAATCCTGCGCATAGTTCTGACGGTTTTGCACCTGCAAACCTGGCACGCCGTTTAAGGATTCAGACAGGTTAATACGCGGCGTCGCCAGTCGCATATCTTCCCCTTCAACCACGGTGACGGCGGCGGGCGTGTCCAGTTCAGACACCGTTTGCGGCGTCGCGCTAACAATCATCGTTTGTTCATCTTCAGCCGTGGCCGCCTGGCTCACCGGCGAGAAAACGAAAGGGAATAAAAGGGCGGGAAATGCGGCCTGACGAGCGGTAATGATCTTCATGAAA
The DNA here is from genome assembly GCF_005406305.1 of Citrobacter sp. TBCP-5362. NCBI lineage: Bacteria > Pseudomonadati > Pseudomonadota > Gammaproteobacteria > Enterobacterales > Enterobacteriaceae > Citrobacter > Citrobacter sp. TBCP-5362. The sequence goes on from NZ_CP040234.1 coordinate 2,305,245, forward strand.
AAAAACCAATCACGAGTAAACGTGCCAAATGAAATTTAATGAATACTTTAATTACTTTGTAAATATATGAAAAATTTAATAGCACGATGCGTTAATGGAACATGAAAAAATTAAAGAAATTGTAGACTGCCTGCAAAGAAACGCTCCACTTTGCACTAAATAATGATTACTATTCGCATCTACGTACAGCGAGTGGGACACGGATTCACTCGCCGAAGCCATGTGAAGCAGCTACAAACGTGTTTATCAAAGGGAGTCGTCATGCATTTACGTCATCTGTTTTCGCCGCGCCTGCGTGGTTCTTTACTGTTAGGTTCACTGCTGGTCGCGTCTTCATTTAGCACGCAGGCGGCAGAAGAAATGCTGCGTAAAGCCGTCGGCAAGGGCGCTTATGAAATGGCCTATAGCCAGCAGGAAAATGCGCTGTGGCTGGCTACTTCGCAAAGCCGCAAAACGGACAAAGGTGGGGTAGTTTATCGCCTCGACCCGGTTACCCTTGAGGTGACGCAGGCCATCCATAACGATCTCAAACCGTTTGGCGCGACCATCAACAACGCGACGCAAACGCTGTGGTTTGGTAACACCGTAAACAGCGCGCTGACGGCAATCGATGCCAAAACAGGTGATGTAAAAGGGCGTCTGGTGCTGGATGAGCGCAAGCGTTCCGAAGATGTCCGTCCGCTGCAACCACGCGAACTGGTCAGCGATGATGCGACTAACACCGTATATATCAGCGGCATTGGTAAAGAGAGCGTGATTTGGGTGGTTGACGGTGAAAAAATCGCCCTGAAAACGACCATCCAGAATACCGGTAAAATGAGCACGGGTCTGGCCATTGACAGTCAAGCGAAGCGTCTTTACACCACTAACGCAGACGGCGAGTTCATCACCATCGATACTGCGGACAACAAGATCCTGAGCCGCAAGACATTGCTGGATGACGGGAAAGAGCACTTCTTTATCAACCTGAGCCTCGACACCGCAGGCCATCGCGCTTTTATCACCGACTCCAAAGCGGCTGAAGTTCTGGTGGTGGATACCCGTAATGGCAATGTGCTGGCAAAAGTAGCCGCGCCGGAATCACTGGCCGTGCTGTTCAACCCGACCCGCAACGAAGCCTATGTGACGCACCGCCAGGCCGGTAAAGTGAGCGTGATTGACGCGAAAAGCTATAAGGTCGTGAAAACTTACGACACGCCGACATTCCCGAATAGCCTGGCGCTGTCTGCGGACGGGCAAACGCTGTTCGTGAGCGTGAAGCAGAAATCAACCCGTGAGCAGGAAGCCACTCAGCCAGATGATGTTATCCGCATCGCGCTGTAACGGTTAAATAACGCTGTAAGCATTAAGTAAAAAGGAGGGGCTTGCCCCTCCTTTTTACTGCGTAACAACATCCCGATAAACGTCACGCCACCGGGCTGCCAGTGTTAACTCGCCGTCTCTTCTCGTAATACCATGTCCTGCTTACTCTCTTCCTGCGGCACAACCGGCGCGGTGCGGTGAATTTCCGCCACGCGGTTGCGCACGCCAAACCAGCCAGCGACCAGCAGAATGGCAATCAGCGGAAGTGAAGCGATGGTATAGGTGCCGTTAGGGTAATCAAACGCCATCAGCACCAGAACGCTCAGCAGGAACAGCAGGGTGAGCCAGGAGGTAAACGGCGCGCCCGGTAACTTAAAGCTGACGTCTGCCGCTTTGCCTTCTTTAATCGCCTTACGCAAACGCATCTGGCACACCACGATGAAGCCCCAGGAGGCGATAATACCCAGCGATGCGAAGTTAAGGACAATTTCGAAAACCTGAGAAGGCACCAGATAGTTGAGCAACACCCCGATGACATACACGCCCAGCGTCGCCAGAATGCCGGCGTACGGCACCTGTTGACGGCTCATTTTCGCCATAAATTTCGGCGCGGAACCGCCCATCGACATCGAACGTAAAATACGGCCGGTGCAGTACAGGCCTGAATTCAGACTGGAGAGGGCCGCCGTCAGCACCACAATGTTCATAATGCTGCCGATGTAAGGCACGCCCAGTTTTGAGAAGAAGGTCACGAAGGGGCTCTGACCGGCCTGATACGCGTTCCACGGCAGCAGCAACACCAACAGGACAACGGAACCGACATAGAACAGACCAATACGCCAGATCACGCTGTTGATCGCTTTTGGCACCATCGTTTGCGGATCTTTGCACTCTCCGGCCGCCGTACCAACAAGCTCAATCGACGCGAAGGCGAAGACAACGCCCTGAACCAGCACCAGAGCAGGCAACAGGCCATGCGGGAAGAACCCGCCGTTATCGGTGATCAGATGGAAGCCTGTTGTGTTGCCATCCAGCGGTTTACCGCTTCCTAAAAAGATTGTGCCGACAACCAGAAACAGGACAATCGCCAGCACTTTTACCAGCGCGAACCAGAACTCCATCTCGGCGAACCACTTCACGCCAATCATGTTCATTGTGCCCACAATCGCCAGCGCGCCCAGGGCAAACACCCATTGCGGAACGTCACCGAATGCGCCCCAGTAGTGCATATACAGCGCCACTGCGGTGATATCGACGATCCCGGTCATCGCCCAGTTGATGAAGTACATCCAGCCTGCGACGTATGCCGCTTTCTCGCCTAAAAATTCACGGGCGTAGGAGACGAAGCTGCCGCTGGAAGGGCGATGCAAAACCAGCTCGCCGAGCGCGCGAAGAATAAAGAATGAGAAAATACCGCATACCAGATAAACCAGCGCCAGGGCAGGGCCAGCCATTTGTAGTCGTGCGCCAGCCCCTAAAAACAATCCGGTGCCAATTGCGCCGCCAATGGCAATCATTTGTACCTGTCGGTTGCCCATCGCCTTGTGATAACCCTCTTCATGGGCGTTCAACCAGCGTCGTTTCGCGGCATGTTGTTCAAGCGCGTTTGTATTGTGTGTTTTCATTGTGTTACCTGTTGACCTGTCGGACAGAAGAGATACTTTTTGTGCCGCACCTTTTGCTAACCAAACGATTGCCTGGCTAACGCTGAAACGGTTTTTCCCATCATTCTGTGGTAGGGATAAAACCATCGGCGGAGCATCCTACCTGCAATTGTTAAACGACGCAAAACATACCCGGAAACGCAGCGTTAAGACGTCGTGCTTTTACGTGTGGTCAGCTCAGCCGCGCTGTGGTCACGATTCAGCCAGCAGCACGGTGAATCAACTACACTTAGCGTTTTACACGTTGTGGAGGCCGCATGATCAAAGTTTATGGCGTACCCGGCTGGGGCTCGGCAATTAGCGAAGTCATGCTGACTCTGGCGGAGATTCCGTATCAATTTATCGATGTGAAGGGGTTTGATGCCGAGGGGCCGCAGCGGGATCTGCTCCAGAAGCTCAACCCGCTGTGCCAGATTCCAACGCTGGCGCTGGAAAACGGAGAAATCATGACGGAGAGCGCCGCCATTGCGCTGATGATCCTCGATCGCCGTCCCGATCTCGCGCCGCCGGTCGGACACGCCGAGCGTCAGCAGTTTCAGCGTTTGTTAATCTGGCTGGTAGCGAACGTTTATCCCACATTCACATATGCTGATTACCCTGAACGCTGGGTGCAAAATGCCCCGGAGCAGTTGAAGAAAAGCTGCCTTGAATACCGTAAGGCGCTGTATATGTGGCTCAACGATCGGCTGATAGCGGAACCCTACGCCTTTGGCGGACAGCTAACGCTGCTGGACTGTTATCTGTGCGTGATGCGCACCTGGGGGCCGGGCCATGACTGGTTTCAGGACAACGCCCCGAACATTAGCGCGATTGCCGATGCGGTCTGCCAGCATCCACCGCTCCAGACGGTGCTGAAAAATAACGACATTATTTAGCACGGCGGCGCCGATGATGGCCGTCAGCGCCCCCAACGATTCCGTCCGGCCTCTTTGGCCCGGTACAGCGCGGCATCGGCATCCGCGATCGTCTGTTCAGCGGTTTTTCCTTTCTCTGAGCAGGCGATACCCTGACTTACCGTGACAGTGTCACTTATCGTTGACGCCGGGTGGGGGATCGCCGCCGCTTCCAGCGCTTTTTGTATTCTCGCCGCCACGCGCTCTGCGTCTTGCAACGTCGCGTCAAACAAAATAACAGCGAACTCTTCGCCGCCATAGCGGGCGACCACATCTTCCGGGCTACGCACCGACTGAGCGAATATATCCGCGACCTGACTCAGGCAGGCATCGCCGGCCGGGTGCCCGTAGGCGTCGTTATAGCGTTTAAAAAAATCGACATCGAGCATGATCAGCGCAAACGCATTTTGCTGTGCCGTTGCGCTATGCAGCAGTTTTTCCATTGCGCGCCGGTTTGCCGTACCGGTGAGCGGGTCGCGATGCGCAAGGTTATCCAGGCGCGAAATAAGCAGGTTGTTGTGTTGGTTCTGTCGCCAGGCTTCATCAAACCAGCGAATCAGCATAAAACGGCCGCCCAGCAAAATAAGCGAGAAAATGCCCCAGATCACCGCGAAATGAATATTCACTTTCTGATTCAAAACAACGCTGGCGACGGGGACGGTCAGCCATAGCGGGAGCAGAAAAGCGAGTACGCTCGGCGTATGAAAATAAAGTGCGATCACGGCGCTGAGTAATAACACCGCACAGAGAGGATAGGCGAACGTTAATTGCCAGTGGCTGATGAAATAATAACTGCACCAGGACCAGAACAGGCTAAGGGTGATTAATAATCCCTGCGTCAGCCAGGATTGCCGCCGGGAGGTCATCAACAGCAGGGCACAGACCAGCATAATGCCGATAACAGCGTCATCAATAGTGCGGACAATACGCATCTCTGCCAGATAGCGCGCGTGGGTATCGTGGAATAACGCGTCACGAAAAAAGATCATCAGCGCAAAACTGATATTCACAAAAGCAAACCACGGCAGGCTGAGAGCCATTCCTCGTCTCACCATATCCTCGCGAGTGGTCCAGATGGTATGTTTCGCTTTTCTGTTATCCTGAGCCATAGCGTTATCTGAAGAGTGGATGATAAACGGGGATGCCGGAGGGCATTTCGCCTTCAGCCCGCGGTAATTTTTTTGCCCGAGGTAACGAAGGTTCCCGCGCCTAAATGATGCAGAGTATTCAGTTTATCGTCATCAAACTGCCAGCGGCCTTCAATAAAAACACGTTCATCCGCCGCCGCCGAAACCACTTCGCCAAAAAGCGTGTCATATTTTTCCTGTGCCGACGTTGCGGGCAGCAGTCGGCATTCCATCCAGGCGAGGCATTTCTCTTCGATCATGGGTAAACCGAGCACCGGGCCTTTTACCACCGGGATGCCATAGCAGTTGAATTTATCTTCTTCGCGGCCAGAGACGCTGCCTACCGCATACGTCCAGTTCGTTGCCGCTACGCCGGGAATCACAATGCCAAACATACCGCTGCGTTCTATAAGCTCGCGCGACCAGGTAGTTTTATCCAGCACAATGGCAAGACGGGGAGGCTCAAACTCGACGGGCATAGACCACGCCGCCGCCATAACATTCCGCCGCTCCGTGCGATCGTCCCGGCTGGTGATCAGAACCGTCGGGCCGTGATTTAACAGACGGCTGGCATGATGTAGCTCTACAGGACGAAAACGACTCATAGGTATGCCTCGTTCAGGGGGATTATCGTCTTATCGTAACGACACTATTGAAAATAGTGGCTAAAAGATACATGTGCAACGCACGTTATTGTACGTAATACCGCCAAAAATCAATCATACTCCAGGTTGAGAACCGCATCCGTGACATATTACGTCAGGCGGCAGGGTAACAGATTGCCGCCATCAGCGTAGAATCAGCTTTTTTGCGTGAACCCCTACAGACAGGAATGCCTTATGACGTCTTTTTTGACCGCCTATTTTGCCCGCATAAATTGGTCGGGCGCTGCCGAAGCTAATCTTGACACTTTACGAGCGCTGCATTTGCAGCATAACAGCACCATTCCGTTTGAAAATCTGGATGTCTTACTGCCGCGCGAAATTCAGCTCGACGATTTGTCGCTGGAAGAAAAATTGCTGACCGCCCGTCGCGGCGGCTATTGCTTCGAACAAAATGGGCTGTTTGAACGTGCTTTACGGGAGACAGGCTTTACCGTGCGCAGCCTGCTGGGGCGCGTCGTACTAACAAACCCGACCAGCTTGCCGCCACGCACGCACCGGCTGTTACTGGTCGAACTGCAAGGCGAACCGTGGATTGCAGACGTCGGATTTGGCGGGCAGACATTGACCGCGCCCATCCGTTTGCAGGCAGAATGTGAACAACAGACGCCGCATGGCAAATACCGTTTGCGACAAGAGGGGAATAACTGGATTTTGCAGTTCCGCCATCACGATCACTGGCAGTCGATGTATTGCTTCGATCTGGGAGTTCAGCAGCAGAGCGATTACGTGATGGGCAACTTCTGGTCAGCGCACTGGCCGCAGTCGCATTTTCGCCATCACCTGTTGATGTGCCGCCATTTACCGGATGGCGGTAAACTGACGTTGACCAATTTCCATTTCACCCATTATCAGGAAGGCCATGCGATAGAACAGCGTAATGTGCCGGATGTGGCGTCGCTTTACGCGCTATTGCAGGAGCAGTTTGGGCTGGGGATCGATGATGCGAAGCACGGGTTTACCGAGGCGGAATTAGCGGCCGTCATGGCGGCGTTTGATACCCACCCGGAGGCAGGGAAATAACGTTTTGCGCCGGATGGCGGCTTACGCCTGATCCGGCCTACAGGGAGTATTTTGTAGGCCCGGTAAGCGTCGCGCCACCGGGCATGGGGTCAGGTCAGCGACGTGAGCGGACAATCTGGTAGCGGCGAGTGAAATACTCAAACGGCGCGCTCCAGACATGCACCAGACGCGTGAACGGGAAAATCAGGAAGATGGTCATTCCCAACACCAGATGCGCGCGGAAAATTGGCGCCACGCCGTCCAGATGCGCCGAAGCACCGCCCTGGAACGTCACAACCGCCTGCGCCCAACCGACCAGTTTCAGCATCTCGCTTCCGTCCGGGTGTTGCGCGGAGAACGGTATTGTTGTCAGCCCGAGGATGCACTGGATCAGCAGGATACAGAGGATCAAAATATCCGCCGTGGATGAGCTGGCGCGCACGCGCTGATTAAACAGGCGCCGAATCAGCAGACCAGCGCCGCCGACCAGCGTCAGCACACCGCAGACTCCGCCAAGAATCATCGCCATTTGCTGTTTCACCGCAATGGGCAGAAACCAGGCGTACATCCAGTGGGGCGTTAGCATACCGAACAGATGGCCGAAGAAGATCCCCAGGATGCCGATATGGAACAGGTTTGACCATAGCACCATGCCGCGTTTGTCCAGCATCTGGCTGGACGAGGCGCGCCAGGTGTACTGTCCGTAGTCATAGCGCAACCAACTGCCGAGAATAAACACCGTGCCGCAGAGGTAGGGGTAGATGTCGTAAAAAAAGACGTTCAGGTACTGTATCATTTCGGGCCTCCCGCGCTGACGTCGACATACTGTGGCGCCACGTCCTGGCTAAAGCGTCGTTGATAGTGTTGTAACGGAGAACTGTCACAGGCGGTGGCGTTATCTTCGATAAACTTCACCTGTTCCTCTTCCCAGACGGCATCCAGCGCCTGACGGGTATCGTCACGCGCCTCGCCGCCGATTTGCTGCGTGACGCTGTCACTTGAAAGTGGACTGCCCGCCAGCGACAGCAGGGCGTCAAACAGCTGATACCACGGCGTTTCCCGTTGTTTTAAACGCCCGCCCAGCAGCGCGAGGATCGGCGCGATGTTCTGCAATCCCTCCCGCGCTTCTGCTTCCGGCAGCACGCTCAAATACTCCAGATAGAGCGGCAGATGGTCGGGTAACTCGCGGCAGTCAAGTTGCAGTCCCACCTTTTCATACTGGGCCAGCAGATCGACCATCGCCTGACCCCGATCGCGCGATTCCGCATGAACGTGTTCAAACAGCAACAGCGACGTCGCGCGCCCGCGATCAAAGACTTCGCACCACTGCGCCTGCTTATCCAGCAGCGGGGCGTTTAACAGCTCAGTGGTGAAGTCGGTGAGCATTGGCGCGTCATGGCGAATAAGCGCGATGGCGTCGTCACGGCACTCCCACAACAGCTCATCCGGGTACTCCATCAGCAAGCCGATAATCTTGAGGATCTGCATTATTCGCCCTCCGCCTTATCGCGTACTTCGGTGATGTTGATGGCGTCAATGCGGCTGCTGTTAAACAGGTTAAATTTGGTGTCGGAACCGTGGCAGCCATCGCCGAAGGTGAAGCCGCAGCCGTTACGCTCAGGGAAGGCGTCACGCGCCATTTCGCGGTGGCTGGTTGGGATCACGAAACGATCTTCGTAGTTGGCGATCGCCAGGTAGCGATACATCTCTTCCACCTGTTCCACACTTAAGCCGACTTCCTCAATAGCGCGGGTGTCCGTAACGCCTTCCACCGTCTGCGAACGCATATAGTGGCGCATCGCCATCATCCGTTTCAGGGCGCGCAGCACCGGGCCGGTATCGCCTGCGCTCAGCATATTGGCAAGGTACTGCACCGGAATACGCAGGCTTTCGATCGCCGGAAGCACACCTTCGGTTTGCGGCAGGCCGCCAGCATCGGCATAAGACTGAATTGGCGACAGCGGCGGCACGTACCAGACCATCGGCAGGGTGCGGTATTCCGGGTGTAACGGCAGCGCCAGCTTCCAGTCCATCGCCATTTTGTAGACCGGGGAACGCTGAGCGGCCTCAATCACGTTTTGCGGAATACCCTGTTTCAACGCTTCTTCAATCACCGCCGGATCGTTCGGGTCAAGGAACACGTCGCACTGGCGCTCATAGAGATCGGTTTCGTGTTCGGTGCTGGCCGCTTCTTCAATGCGGTCCGCGTCATACAGCAACACGCCGAGATAGCGAATACGGCCAACACAGGTTTCCGAGCAGACGGTCGGCTGACCGGATTCGATACGCGGATAACAGAAAATACATTTTTCTGATTTGCCGCTTTTCCAGTTGAAGTAGATTTTTTTGTACGGACAACCGCTGATGCACAGACGCCAGCCGCGACATTTGTCCTGGTCGATCAGCACAATGCCATCTTCTTCACGCTTATAAATCGCGCCGCTCGGGCAGGTCGCCACACAGCTTGGGTTCAGGCAGTGCTCGCACAGACGCGGCAGATACATCATGAAGGTGTTTTCGAACTGGCCGTACATCTCCTTTTGCATCTTCTCGAAGTTACGATCGCGGGCACGTTTTGAAAATTCGCCGCCGAGCAGTTCTTCCCAGTTTGGCCCCCAGACAATTTTGTCCATCCTTTTGCCGTCAATCAGCGAACGCGGGCGGGCGGTGGGCTGGTTTTTGCTCTCCGGCGCGCTGTGCAGATGCTGATAATCGTAGGTAAACGGTTCGTAGTAATCATCGATTTGCGGGATCACCGGGTTGGCGAAGATTTTGGTGATAACGCCCATCTTGCCGCCCAGACGCGGTCTTATCTTGCCGTTGACATCGCGAACCCAGCCGCCTTGCCACTCCTCCTGATCTTCCCAGTTTTTCGGATAGCCGATACCAGGTTTTGTCTCAACGTTGTTAAACCACGCGTACTCCATACCTTCACGCCCGGTCCAGACGTTTTTACAGGTGACGGAGCAGGTGTGGCAGCCGATGCACTTATCAAGGTTGAGAACCATGCCTACCTGTGAGCGTATTTTCATTTTTTCGCCTCCTGTACCTGATCCCGACCTTCATCATCCAGCCAGTTAATATTTTTCATTTTTCTAATCATGATGAACTCGTCGCGGTTCGATCCGACCGTACCGTAGTAGTTAAAGCTGTAGGCCAGCTGCGCATAGCCGCCGATCATATGGGTCGGTTTCGGGCAGACGCGCGTAACGGAGTTGTGGATCCCGCCGCGCATTCCCGTGACTTCAGAACCGGGGATATTCATGATGCGTTCCTGAGCGTGGTACATCATGGTCATACCCGGCGGCACGCGCTGGCTGACCACCGCACGCGCGGTGAGGGCGCCGTTGGCGTTGAAGGCCTCGATCCAGTCGTTATCCTCAATGCCCAGCTCACGGGCATCGGTTTCACTGATCCAGACAATCGGCCCGCCGCGCGACAGCGTCAGCATGAGCAGGTTTTCGCTATAGGTGGAGTGAATGCCCCATTTCTGGTGCGGCGTGAGGAAGTTCAGCGCTTTTTCCGGGAAACCGTTCGGCGGGATTTCGCGCATTTCGCTGACGCTACGGGTGTCAATCGGCGGACGGTAGGCCACCAGACTTTCCCCGAAGGCGCGCATCCAGGCGTGATCCTGATAGAGCTGCTGACGACCGGACAGCGTGCGCCACGGGATCAGCTCATGAACGTTGGTGTACCCGGCATTGTAAGAGACATGCTCGCTTTCAAGACCGGACCAGGTCGGGCTGGAGATAATTTTGCGCGGCTGGGCCTGAATATCCCGGAAGCGGATTTTCTCGTCTTCTTTGTTCAGCGCCAGATGAGTATGATCGCGCCCGGTCATCGCGCCCAGCGCCTCCCAGGCTTTGACCGCCACCTGGCCGTTGGTTTCCGGCGCCAGCGCAAGAATGACCTCAGAGGCGTCCAGCGCGGTGTCAATCAGCGGACGACCTTTCGCCGGGCCTTCGCGTTTGGTGTAATTGAGTTTACCGAGGAAATCGACTTCGTTTTCCGTATTCCAGGAAATGCCTTTCCCGCCGTTGCCCAGCGTATCCATCAACGGGCCGAGGGAGGTGAACCGTTCATACGTCGCCGGATAGTCGCGTTCCACCACCGCGATGTTCGGCGCGGTTTTACCGGGGATAAGATCGCATTCACCTTTGCGCCAGTCGAGAATATCAAACGGCTGCGCCAGCTCCGCCGGGGAGTCATGCTGTAGCGGTTGCAGCACCACATCGGTTTCTTTGCCAAGATGCCCCACGCAGACGTCGGAGAACACTTTGGCGATCCCTTTATAGATTTCCCAGTCGCTTTTCGATTCCCACGCCGGGTCAACGGCAGCAGACAGCGGATGAATAAACGGATGCATATCCGAGGTATTCATGTCGTCTTTTTCATACCAGGTGGCGGTCGGCAGCACAATATCCGAGAACAGGCAGGTGCTGGACATGCGGAAATCCAGCGTCACCAGCAGGTCGAGCTTGCCTTCAATGGCGGCCGTTTGCCACTCCACATCTTCCGGTTTGACGCCGTCACTGGACCCCAGCGCCTCTCCCTGAATGCCGCTTTCAGTGCCCAGCAGGTATTTGAGCATGTATTCATGCCCCTTGCCGGATGAACCCAGCAAATTCGAGCGCCAGACGAAGAGGTTGCGCGGGTGGTTTTTACCGCTGTCCGGCTGCTCGCAGGCAAAACGAATATCCCCCGACTTCAGCGCCTGTACGGTGTAATCGGCAGGGGATAATCCGGCCTGTTCCGCTTTGTTTTTCAGCGTGAGCGGGTTGAGATTGAGCTGAGGCGCGGAGGGCAGCCAGCCCATACGTTCAGCTCGCACGTTGAAATCAATTAAATGGCCGGTAAAGCGTGAGGAATCAGCCAGCGGCGACAGCAGTTCCTGCGCGGTCAGTTTTTCATAACGCCACTGGCTGGCGTGATTATAGAAAAACGACGTGCTGTTCATCTGACGCGGCGGGCGGTTCCAGTCCAGCGCAAACGCCAGCGGCAGCCAGCCGGTTTGCGGGCGTAACTTTTCCTGCCCCACGTAGTGCGCCCAGCCGCCGCCGCTTTGCCCCACGCAGCCGCAGAACACGAGGATGTTAATCATCCCGCGATAGTTCATATCCATGTGATACCAGTGGTTCACACCGGCGCCGAGGATGATCATGGAACGGCCATGCGTTTTATGCGCGGTATCGGCAAATTCCCGGGCGATCGTTTCGATGTGACGACGCGGTACGCCGGTAATCTGTTCGCCCCAGGCGGGAGTGTAGGCCTTAATTTCCGCGTAATCTTTGGCGCTGTGATCGTCATCCAGACCACGATCCAGGCCATAATTCGCCAGCACCAGGTCGTAGACGCTGACGACCGGGCAGAGGCTGCCATCGGCCAGGGTAAGACGCTTCACCGGCAACTGGCGCACCAGAACCGGTTCTTGCTTCACGCTGCGAAAATGCGGGTTCTCATTACCGCCAAAGTAAGGGAACGCCACGCCAGCGACATCATCATGCTGGCCCAGCAAGGAGAGGGTCAGTTCCGTTTCGTTGCCTGCCGCCAGCGGCTCAAGATTCCACTTGCCTTTCTCGCCCCAGCGAAAGCCGATGGAACCGTTTGGCACCACCAGTTCACCCGCGCGGTTATAAGCGACGGTTTTCCATTCCGGGTTATTGGTTTCACCCAGCCCGTCGACCAGATCGGACGCCCGCATCATGCGACCCGGCACATAGCTGCCGTCTTCGCGCGCTTCAAGCATGACCAGCATCGGCATGTCGGTATAGCGGCGACAGTAATTCAGGAAATAGTCGCTGGGGTTATCGAGATGAAACTCTTTGAGGATGACGTGGCCCATTGCCATCGCCAGCGCGCTGTCAGTACCTTGCTTCGGCGCCAGCCACTGGTCGCACAGCTTGGCGACTTCTGAGTAGTCCGGCGTAATGGCAATCGTCTTGGTGCCTTTGTAACGCACTTCTGTGAAGAAGTGCGCGTCCGGCGTGCGCGTTTGCGGCACGTTAGAGCCCCAGGCGATGATATAGCTGGAGTTGTACCAGTCTGCGGATTCCGGGACATCGGTTTGCTCGCCCCACGTCATCGGCGATGCGGGCGGCAGATCGCAGTACCAGTCATAGAAACTCAGGCAGGTTCCGCCGAGCAACGAGAGATAACGGGTTCCGGCGGCGTAGGAGACCATCGACATCGCCGGAATCGGCGAGAACCCGGCGACACGGTCAGGCCCATAGTTTTTGACGGTCCAGACGTTGGCCGCCGCGATCAGCTGATTAAGTTCTTTCCAGTTAGAACGAATAAACCCACCGCGTCCGCGCACCTGCTTGTAGCTTTGGCACTTTTGCGGATCGTTCATGATCGACTCCCACGCCAGCACCGGATCAGGCTGGCGGGAAAGGGCGTCACGCCACAGTTCAATCAGGCGTTTACGCACCAGCGGATACTTCAGGCGGTTAGCGCTATAGAGATACCAGGAATAACTGGCGCCGCGTGGGCAGCCGCGCGGTTCATGATTAGGCAGATCCGGGCGGGTTCGGGGGTAGTCCGTCTGCTGCGTTTCCCAGGTCACCAGACCATTTTTAACGTAGATTTTCCAGCTACAGGAGCCGGTGCAGTTCACGCCATGCGTGGAGCGCACGATTTTATCGAACTGCCAGCGCTGACGATAACTGTCCTCCCAGTCCCGGTTGGTGTGCATCACCTGCCCGTGACCGTCCGCAAAAGTGTCGCCTTTTTGCTTAAAATAGCGAAAGCGATCCAACAGTTTACTCATGACATTTCTCCTGCTCCATAATGTGTCAGGCGGTCTTGTAGGCCGGATAAGGCGCTGCGCGATTGCCTGATGGCGACGCCCGGCGTCTTATCCGGCCTACGTCCGAACCTGTGATGAATATGTTTTATTTTTTTGTTGCTGCCGGTTTACGGCGACCATAAACCAGCCAGGTCACCAGTACGCAAACGATGTAAAACACCAGAAAGATTTTCATTGCGCCAACCGGCGAGCCGGTCAACGCCAGAGAAGAACCAAAAGCTTTAGGGATAAAGAAACCGCCGACTGCGCCAATCGCAGAGATAAAACCGAGGGCGGCGGCCGTATCGGTCACGGCTTCACGCTGGGCCTGCGCATCTGAGCCGCCGCGCAGTTTCACCCTGTAGATCGTGATCTGGCGGAAAATGACCGCAATCATCTGGAAGGTCGAGCCGCTTCCCAGGCCCGCCGTCAGGAAAAGCCCCATAAACACCAGATAGAAGGCGATAAAACTTCCTGAGCCGGAGCCCGGTAATGTCAGAAACAGCAGGGCGGTAAACAGCGCCATGAAAACGAAGTTAATCAGCGTGACGCGAACGCCGCCGAACTTGTCAGAAATAACGCCGCCCGCAGAACGCGCAAGCGCGCCGATAAACGGGCCAAAGAAGGCCAGTTGCAGAATATTGACGTCGGGAAACTGGGTTTTCGCCAGCATAGCGAATCCTGCGGAGAAACCGATAAAAGAACCGAAGGTGGCGAGATAGAGCAGGCTGAGCAGCCAAAGGTGAAAGCGTTTCAGCACCGGCAGTTGAGACGCGACAGAGGCTTTCGAACTGGCGATATCATTCATCCCGGTCCAGGCTGCGAGGGTCGCGATAAGCAATAACGGCACCCAGATCCACGCGGCGTTCGTCAGCGAAAGCAGCGAGCCATCGGGCTGCGGCACACCTTGTACGCCCAGAAAAGTGAACATGGGCAGGAAAATCACCAGCGGGGCGACAAGTTGCATCACGCTGACGCCAAGGTTGCCTAAACCGCCATTCACGCCGAGGGCGCTACCTTGCTTTGCTTTCGGGAAGAAAAAACTGATGTTGCCCATGCTGGAGGCAAAGTTAGCGCCAGCAAAACCGCACAGCAGCGCAATGATAATAAATACTCCAAAAGGGGTGGATATGTTTTGCACCGCAAAACCGAGCCAGATACAGGGAATAATCAGAATAACTGTGCTAAAAATCGTCCAGCGACGCCCGCCAAATATAGGTACCATAAAGGAGTAGGGCACGCGTAATATAGCCCCGGACAGAGAAGGTAAGGCGGTTAATAAAAAGAGCTGGTCAGTGGTGAAATTAAAACCAATTTTATTCAAATTAACGGCGACGGCGCTAAACAACATCCAGACGCAGAATGCGAGCAATAAACAAGCCACTGATATCCAAAGATTTCTTCGGGCAATGTGTTTACCTTTGTTTTCCCAGAAAGCGGGTTGTTCTGGCCTCCAGTCACTCAAAAGATAACGATTATTTTTCTCATTTTGTAGCGCCATATTGCCCTCACACGCACACGTCGTTCATGAAAAAAAAGAAATAAGTCCAGGAAGGGCGCGCGGGCCCTTTTTAGAATTTATTGAAGACTTTTAAGAATATTGATTGAAAGGATAGATAAAAAAGCGAGACCACGAGGAGTGAAGGGCGGTTAATAAGTTGCTTAAGTGTTACCAAATGTAAACGCAAAAGATGTATTGTTAACTAACGTATAACATCAGCGAAATAACTCCAGCGTAATCATGCGGTCCAGATGCTGCTGGTAGGCAGGGTCGGTCATTTCAGGCATACCGAGGGCGTACATGCCGTCCAGTCCGCAGGCTAATGCGATTAATCGCCAGGCGACATCAGCGGCGGCTGAGGCCAATGAAAATTCACCCGCTTCCTGACCGCCTTCAATGATGGCAGTCGTTTCTTCATGCCACATTTGCATGGTCAGCAGGTAGGCGCTTTTAATTTCCGGGTCGTTATCCGCCAGGATCTGCGCTTCCCGCCAGAGTTTAATGTAGGGCTCTAATCCGCCATCGTCACTCCCCAGCATGGCGTGCAGCCGCATGCGCCAGGTGCAGTGCTCGGGCACCAGGCTGGCATCCAGCAAGGTGCGAATCAGACGAACGAATACCTGAGATTTAAGCTCGCCCGAACTGCTGAAATGGTGGTGGAGTTGCCCGGTCGCGACGCCGGCTTCCTGCGCGATTCGCCTTACCGTCATGCCGCTCAATCCCTCTTCCAGCGCGACGCGCATTGCCGCTTGCAGGATCACCTCACGGCGCTCATCCCGATTCAGATAACTCATGGCTTTCTCCCATTTTCGCAGTTGGCGCAGTGTAACAAAAAGCTGGACATGCGTTCAACTTTCCGTAGGATCGCGAGAGTTGAACATGTGTTCAGTTTTTGCTTTCAAAGGACGTTTTATGTTTCGTCAGTGGTTAACGTTAATGATTATTGTACTGGTCTACATCCCTGTTGCGATTGATGCAACGGTGCTGCACGTTGCCGCACCCACGCTGAGCATGACGTTGGGCGCCAGTGGCAACGAGTTGTTGTGGATCATTGATATTTATTCTCTGGTGATGGCAGGGATGGTATTGCCGATGGGCGCGCTGGGCGATCGAATCGGCTTTAAACGCCTGCTGTTGCTGGGGGGAGGCTTATTCGGTCTTGCGTCGCTGGCGGCAGCGTTCGCCCACAGCGCCAGTTGGCTGATTGCTACCCGCGCGATTCTGGCTATCGGCGCGGCGATGATTGTTCCGGCGACGCTGGCCGGTATCCGCGCCACGTTTTCTGAGGCCCGTCACCGTAATATGGCGCTTGGCGTCTGGGCGGCCGTAGGGTCGGGCGGCGCCGCGTTCGGCCCGCTGGTCGGCGGTATGTTACTGGAGCACTTTTACTGGGGATCGGTCTTCCTGATCAATGTGCCCATTGTCCTGGTGGTGATGGCGTTAACGGCGCGCTTTGTGCCTCGCCAGCCCGGTCGCCGCGATCAGCCATTGAACTTTAGCCATGCGGTCATGCTGATTATCGCCATCCTGCTGCTGGTATACAGCGCGAAAACCGCGCTGAAAGGGCAACTGGCCAGCGGCGTTATCGCCCTGACGCTGATGATCGGCGCGCTGTTGTTGGGCATGTTTATCCGCACGCAGCTCGCCGCAGCGCGCCCGATGATCGATATGCGTCTGTTTACGCATCGCATCATTCTGAGCGGCGTTGTGATGGCGATGACGGCGATGATCACGCTGGTCGGCTTCGAGTTGCTGATGGCGCAGGAGCTTCAGTTTGTTCATGGCTTAACGCCGTATGAAGCAGGGCTGTTTATGCTGCCGGTGATGCTCGCAAGTGGATTCAGCGGCCCCCTTGCCGGGATGCTGGTTTCACGACTGGGATTGCGAACAGTGGCGACTGGCGGCATGGCGCTAAGCGCGCTGAGCTTTTATGGCCTGGCAATGACGGATTTCAGCACGCAGCAATGGCAGGCCTGGTGCCTGATGGCGCTGTTGGGTTTTAGCGCCGCCAGCGCGTTGCTCGCCTCTACCGCCGCCATTATGGCCGCCGCGCCCGCAGAAAAAGCGGCGGCGGCCGGGGCGATAGAAACCATGGCCTATGAACTGGGCGCCGGGCTTGGCATTGCGATCTTTGGCTTGTTGTTAAGCCGCAGCTTTTCCGCATCTATCCTGCTTCCTTCCGGCCTGAACGCAGAGGAAATCGAACGCGCATCGTCGTCAATGGGAGAAGCGGTGCAACTGGCGGATACGCTCTCGCCTTCACTTGGTGAGGCGATACTGGACGCCGCCAGACAGGCGTTTACCTGGTCGCACAGCGTGGCGCTGAGCAGTGCCGGAAGCATGTTAATTCTGTTAGCGGTAGGGATGTGGTTTAGTCTGGCAAAAGTAAAACGCGGCTAACCTAATGTGCTAATTGACAGGGGTAATCCATCGCTTCGATCTCTTTACCGCTCAGGCGAGCGTATTGCCCCGTCAACCGCCAGAACGCAGGTTGCGTTTCGGTATAGATTTCGGCTGCCAGGATCAGACGACGCCGTTCATCTTCGGTTAATTCCAACAGCGTCCAGGGCATAAAATAGCGGTTGCTTTCCGTCAGCCGGAACCACAGCGGACACCCACAACCTGAACAGAAGTAGCGTTCGCCACGCGAAGAAGAAGAGAAGTGAGAGGGTTCTGGTGAATGGGGAGCCATAAGCGGACGACCGCAGGCTTCCAGGTACATCGCAATACCACCAGACCATTTTTGACACAGCGTGCAGTGACAGGCATAAACATCGAGCATTTCAACGTCAACGGTAAAATGACTCTGCCCACAGAGGCAACGTCCTGTGAACGTTTGCACGGCATACTCCTTATGACCGAGGCATACAAAACAAGATAAAAAGCCAGCCCGCTATGGACTGGCTTAGAATTACGCTACAACAGACTTAGAACTGGTAGTTCAGACCAACAGCAACCACGTTGTCAGTGCTCACACGAGCATCTTTAGTGAAGTTGGTATCGTCCAGCAGGTTGATTTTGTAATCAACGAAGGTAGACATGTTTTTATTGAAGTAGTAGGTCGCACCTAAATCAATGTATTCAACCAGATCCTGGTCGCCCCAGCTACCGATGTCTTTACCTTTGGATTTCAGGTAAGCGATGGACGGACGCAGACCGAAGTCGAACTGGTACTGAGCAACAGCTTCAAAGTTCTGAGTCTTGTTAGCAATATGATCGTCACCGAAAGTGGTCATGTTCAGCGTTTCAGAGTAAGTTGCAGCCAAATAGATGTCGTTTGCATCATATTTCAGACCTGCTGCCCATACTTCTGCATTTTTACCGTTAGCGTTAAAATTGCTTGCTGCATTGACTTGTTTGTCAGTACGGTCAGATTTCGCATAGGTAGCACCTACACCGAAGCCTTCGTATTCATAAGTTGCAGACAGACCGAAACCATCACCATTAGCTTCTTGAACACCGTCACGGTCGTTTTTGCCCTGGTACTGAGCAGCAAAGTTCAGACCTTCAACCAGACCGAAGAAGTCAGTATTACGGTAAGTTGCAACGCCGGTAGTACGGCCAGTCATGAACACGTCAGTCTGGGTCCAGGTATCGCCACCGAACTCAGGCAGAACGTCGGTCCATGCGCCGATGTCATATGCAACACCGTAGTTACGACCGTAATCGAAGGAACCAAATTCAGCGAATTTCAGGCCTGCAAATGCCAGACGAGTTTTGTCTTTGTCAGAACCCTGGTTTTCAGAACGGTTGCCTTTAAATTCATATTCCCACTGGCCGAAACCGGTCAGTTGGTCGTTAATCTGAGTTTCACCTTTGAAGCCCAGACGCGCATAAGTTTTATCACCATCACTACCGGTATCATCAGAGAAGTAATGCTGAGCGTGAACTTTACCGTACAGATCCAGTTTGTTGCCGTCTTTGTTATATACCTCAGCTGCGTTTACCGCACCTGCTGCCAACAGGGTAGTCACTGCCACTGCAACTAATTTAAGTTTCATTTTAATTAATCCTTATAATTTTCTTAGCGTGTTTCCTAAACCATTTCTAAACGAGGCTGCTTGTCAATGGCAGACTATTTTTAATAGACGTCGTGGTACTAATTCAATAATAAGTTTCATAAGATTACAAATTATTTGAAGTTGTGTGATCCAGATCTACATAATAGATCTCATGGTATTAATTTTAGATGGGTATATCCTGAGATAATATATTTTCAAAAGGAATTGTTTTGCGGGTGATGGTTTTATTGTCTCTAGTCACGCTTGCTGACTATATACGAAAATACAGTTACAAATGAACATAAAATGCTTTATTTTATCAATTGAATATCATAATTTTAACAAAAACAAAACAAGTGATGAAGTATTATACACTCCGTTCGCCATTCATCAGCAACAACAAATTTTCATTTAAATAACTATATGGCAAGAAGCCAAAAAAAAAGCAAATAAGAATTTTCGAAGAAATAACGCCGATCGCAATATTCATTTAACCGAAATTAATACAGCAGGAAGAGAGTCGGGGCAGCCACAGAACTCGAAAGATAATCCGCCCCAACCACTGACTTCAGGCGCGACGCGTCGCTAACCAACAAAGCAGGGAACCCGCACACACCATAACTGCACCTTGCCAGAATGAAAATGACAGCGGCGCGCTTAACAGGACAGCGGCCAGCGCAGATGACAGTACCGGGGTAAAATAGGACCCCACAGCCATAATCGTGACGTTGCCATGCAAAATACCCACGTTCCATGCTGCATAAGCAAATCCTAACGTCAGGGCAGCAGAAAACAGTTTGATAACGACAGGCGTGCTAAAAATCATCTCCGGCTGCGGCGTCAGAAAATAATGTACCCATAAACTTGCAGCAGTGAGGAGGACAAATATCGTAATGCCATTAAACCCTCTGGCATATTTGTTAGTGACGGTACAGTAGGTTGCCCAGATAAACGCGCCGAGAAAAGCGAGAAAATAGCTTAATGGGCTGGTTGCAATATTGCTGATAATTTCATCAGCATGGAGTCCATGTTCACCGCCTAAAACCCAACAGACGCCGGTTAACGCGACAATTAATCCTGGAACAACCAGCCAGGTTGTTTTTTGTCCATTGAACAAAATAGCAAAAAGAATCGTCAGACTGGGCCATAAATAGTTGACCATGCCGACTTCAATCGCCTGGTGACGCGTTGCTGCATATCCCAGCGAGAGCGCCAGACATATTTCATAACTGACAAACAGTACGCTGCCAGCGATTAAATAACGAACAGGAAAACGACGAATATTGGGGAACCCAACGGTAAAGATGAGCAATAATCCGCTTAGCGAATAAATAGCGGCGGCGCCGCCAACAGGCCCAAGTCCTTCACTTACCCCACGAATAAGCCCGACCATCGTGCTCCAGAGTACGATAGCAATAAGTCCAATTAACGTTGCTTTTTGTGTCGTCATTCTCTCCGTTTATCCCCATTCCTGGTCAAAAAAATATCGCTGAAATTTATAGCACTTTTACACCTTCCCGCGCTAATTCATTGTCTTTCTGATACTCCTTTGGTGGTATATAAACTCGACAAAAAGAACTATTTAGTAGCGGAACCGATTCGTTATTGATTTGACGCAAAAAAGTTATGGATATTGCTGTTAGTTTCCTCGCGAAGTTACATCCCTGGAAAAAAGAGGAAAGCAATGGACGTCAGCCGCAGACAATTTTTTAAAATCTGCGCGGGCGGTATGGCGGGAACAACAGTCGCTGCTCTGGGTTTTGCACCCAAAATGGCACTGGCTCAAGCGCGAAATTATAAGCTGTTACGCGCTAAAGAGATCCGAAACACCTGCACATACTGTTCCGTAGGTTGCGGGCTATTAATGTATAGCCTGGGCGATGGAGCAAAAAACGCAAAAGAAGCAATTTATCACATCGAAGGGGACCCGGATCATCCGGTCAGCCGTGGCGCATTGTGTCCGAAGGGCGCAGGTTTGCTGGACTATGTACACAGTGAAAACCGCTTGCGTTACCCGGAGTATCGCGCGCCCGGTTCAGATAAATGGCAACGCATTAGCTGGGATGACGCGTTCACCCGCATCGCAAAGCTGATGAAAGCCGACCGTGACGCCAACTTTATTGAAAAGAACGAACAGGGCGTAACGGTAAACCGCTGGCTTTCCACGGGGATGCTTTGCGCCTCCGCCGCCAGTAACGAAACAGGCATGTTGACGCAGAAGTTCGCGCGTTCCCTCGGCATGCTGGCAGTAGACAACCAGGCACGCGTCTGACACGGACCAACGGTAGCAAGTCTTGCTCCAACATTTGGTCGCGGTGCGATGACCAACCACTGGGTTGATATCAAAAACGCCAACGTCGTTATGGTGATGGGCGGTAACGCCGCTGAAGCACATCCGGTGGGATTCCGCTGGGCGATAGAAGCGAAAAACAACAACGACGCCACGCTGATTGTCGTCGATCCACGTTTTACACGTACAGCCTCGGTCGCGGATATTTACGCGCCTATTCGTTCCGGTACGGACATTACCTTCCTGTCCGGCGTACTGCTGTATCTGATTGAAAACAATAAAATCAATGCCGAATACGTTAAGCATTACACCAACGCCAGCCTGCTGGTGCGGGACGATTTTGCTTTCGATGATGGTCTGTTTAGCGGCTACGACGCCAAAAAACGCCAGTATGACAAGTCATCCTGGAACTATCAGTTCGACGAAAACGGCTATGCAAAACGTGATGAGACGCTGAGCCATCCGCGCTGCGTATGGAATCTGCTGAAACAACACGTTTCCCGCTATACACCGGATGTTGTCGAAAACATCTGCGGTACGCCAAAAGCCGATTTCCTGAAAGTGTGTGAAGTGCTGGCCTCCACCAGCGCCGCCGATCGTACCACTACCTTCCTGTACGCGCTGGGCTGGACGCAACATACCGTTGGCGCGCAGAACATCCGTACGATGGCGATGATCCAGTTGCTGCTCGGCAACATGGGGATGGCAGGCGGCGGCGTCAACGCCTTACGCGGCCACTCTAACATCCAGGGGTTAACGGATTTAGGTCTGCTTTCCACCAGCCTGAGCGGTTATCTGACTCTGCCGTCTGAGAAGCAGGCGGATCTGCAAACCTATCTGAGCGCAAACACGCCGAAAGCCACGCTGGCTGACCAGGTGAACTACTGGGGCAACTATCCGAAGTTCTTCGTCAGTCTGATGAAATCGTTCTACGGCGATGCGGCGCAGAAAGAGAATGACTGGGGCTTTGAATGGCTGCCGAAGTGGGATCAGGCCTACGACGTCATTAAATACTTCAACATGATGGATAGCGGTAAAGTGACCGGCTACATCTGTCAGGGCTTTAACCCGGTTGCGTCCTTCCCGGACAAAAACAAAGTGGTGCAGTCGCTGAGCAAGCTGAAATACATGGTGGTCATTGACCCACTGGTGACGGAAACCTCCACGTTCTGGCAGAACCACGGCGAGTCTAACGACGTCGATCCGGCGTCGATCCAGACTGAAGTCTTCCGTCTGCCGTCAACCTGTTTTGCCGAAGAAGATGGCTCTATCGCCAACTCTGGCCGCTGGTTGCAGTGGCACTGGAAAGGTCAGGATGCGCCGGGCGAAGCCCGCAACGACGGCCAAATTCTGGCCGGTATTTACCACCGTCTGCGTGAGATGTATCGCAGCGAAGGGGGTAAAGGCGTTGAACCGCTACTGAAGATGAGCTGGGACTACAAACAGCCGGATCATCCTGAGTCTGAAGAGATTGCGAAAGAGAACAACGGCTACGCGCTGGAAGATCTCTATGACGCCAACGGCGTCCTGCTGGCGAAGAAAGGCCAGTTGCTGAGCAGTTTTGCCCAGTTACGCGATGACGGAACGACGTCTTCCTCCTGCTGGATTTATACCGGCAGTTGGACCGAGCAGGGCAACCAGATGGCTAACCGTGACAACGCCGACCCGTCAGGTCTCGGCAATACATTGGGTTGGGCATGGGCATGGCCGCTGAACCGCCGCGTACTGTATAACCGCGCCTCGGCAGACCCGCAGGGTAAACCGTGGGACCCGAAACGGATGCTGATTCAGTGGAACGGGTCGAAGTGGACGGGGAACGATATCCCGGACTTCAACACCGCCGCACCGGGTAGCGCAACCGGGCCGTTTATCATGCAGCCGGAAGGGCTGGGACGTCTGTTCGCCATCGATAAGCTGGCGGAAGGGCCGTTCCCGGAACACTACGAGCCGATGGAAACGCCGCTGGGCACCAACCCGCTGCACCCGAACGTGATCTCCAGCCCGGTCGTTCGTCTGTACGAAGAAGATGCGCGGCGTATGGGCAAGAAAGATCAGTTCCCGTATGTCGGTACAACCTATCGTCTGACCGAACATTTCCACACCTGGACCAAGCACGCACTGCTGAATGCGATTGCTCAGCCAGAGCAGTTTGTGGAAATCAGCGAAAACCTGGCGGCCTCGAAAGGGATTGCCAACGGCGACGCAGTGAAAGTCAGCAGCAAACGTGGATTCATCCGGGCGGTTGCCGTGGTGACCCGACGTCTGCAAACGCTGAACGTCAATGGTCAGCAGGTTGAAACCGTGGGTATTCCGCTGCACTGGGGCTTTGAAGGGGTTGCGCGTAAAGGCTATATCGCGAACACCCTGACGCCAAATGTCGGTGATTCCAACTCGCAAACGCCGGAATATAAAGCGTTTTTAGTTAACATCGAGAAGGCGTAAGGGAGGCGAACATATGTCTTTGGAAACGCAGGACATCATCAAACGGTCTGCAACAAACCCGATCACGCCGCCTCCCCAGGCGCGTGATTATAAAGCGGAAGTCGCAAAACTGATCGACGTCTCCTCCTGCGTAGGCTGTAAAGCCTGCCAGGTGGCTTGTTCCGAGTGGAATGACATTCGTGACGAGGTAGGTCATTGCGTCGGGGTGTATGACAACCCGGCCGATCTTAGCGCGAAATCCTGGACGGTGATGCGTTTTAGCGAAACCGAACAGAACGGCAAGCTGGAATGGCTGATTCGTAAAGACGGCTGTATGCACTGTGAAGATCCGGGCTGCCTGAAAGCATGCCCGTCTGCCGGCGCGATCATCCAGTACGCTAACGGGATTGTTGATTTCCAGTCCGAACATTGTATTGGCTGCGGCTACTGCATCGCCGGGTGTCCATTTAATGTTCCGCGCCTCAATAAAGAGGACAACCGCGTCTATAAATGTACGCTGTGTGTGGATCGCGTCAGTATCGGTCAGGAACCGGCTTGCGTGAAAACTTGCCCAACCGGGGCAATCCATTTCGGCACCAAGAAAGAGATGCTGGAGATGGGGGAGCAGCGCGTGGAGAAACTCAAAGCGCGCGGTTTCGAACATGCCGGTGTTTACAACCCACAAGGTGTGGGCGGTACGCACGTCATGTACGTTCTGCATCACGCGAACCAGCCGGAGCTGTATCACGGCTTACCGAAAGATCCACAGATCGATACCTCTATCAACTTGTGGAAAGGGGCGC
The DNA here is from genome assembly GCF_005406305.1 of Citrobacter sp. TBCP-5362. Classification (NCBI taxonomy): domain Bacteria; kingdom Pseudomonadati; phylum Pseudomonadota; class Gammaproteobacteria; order Enterobacterales; family Enterobacteriaceae; genus Citrobacter; species Citrobacter sp. TBCP-5362. The sequence continues at coordinate 2,329,698 of NZ_CP040234.1, forward strand.
TGAAACCTCTGGCTGCCGCCGGGTTTATCGCCACCTTCGCCGGGCTTATCTATCACTACATTGGTATTGGCCCGAACAAGGAAGTGGACGATGAAGAGGAGGACCATCATGAGTAAGTCGAAAATGATTGTGCGCACGAAATTTATCGATCGCGCCTGTCACTGGACGGTGGTGATTTGCTTCTTCCTGGTGTCGCTGTCGGGAATTGCGTTTTTCTTCCCGACGCTGCAATGGCTGACGCAAACCTTCGGGACGCCGCAGATGGGGCGTATTTTGCACCCGTTCTTCGGCGTAGCGATTTTTGTCGCACTGATGTTCATGTTTGTGCGCTTTGTACACCACAACATCCCGGACAAGAAAGATCTTCCGTGGCTGAAGAATATTGTGGAAGTACTGAAGGGCAATGAACACAAAGTCGCCGATGTCGGTAAGTACAATGCCGGGCAGAAAATGATGTTCTGGTCGATCATGAGCATGATTTTCGTGCTGCTGGTGACGGGCGTGATTATCTGGCGTCCGTACTTTGCGCAGTTCTTCCCGATGCAGGTCGTGCGTTACAGCCTGCTGATCCATGCGGCGGCAGGCATCATCCTGATGCACGCCATCCTCATCCATATGTATATGGCATTCTGGGTGAAAGGATCGATTAAAGGGATGATCGAAGGTAAGGTGAGTCGTCGCTGGGCGAAGAAACACCACCCGCGCTGGTATCGCGACGTCGAGAAGGTCGAAGCGAAAAAGGAAAGCAAAGAGGGATTACAATAACCCGCTTTCAAAAGACAAAAGCGCTACGTCTGTAGCGCTTTTTTTTTGCCAACAGAATGCCGGATGGCGCTGCGCTTATCCGGCCGACAACCGTATAAAACGCAGGCCCGGTAAGCGTAGCGCCACCGGGCAAACACTCAGATAGAGGTACGGCGGTAATCGCGGTATTCCGCTTGCCAGAAATTCTCGTCGATGGCTTGCTGTAGCGCTTCTGCGGACGTTTTTACCGCCACGCCCTGTTGCTGCGCCATTTTACCCACGGCAAAGGCAATCGCTCGCGACACGGTCTGAATATCTTTCAGCTCCGGCAATACCAGACCTTCGCCGTTGAGCACCAGCGGAGAGTATTTCGCCAGCGTTTCGCTTGCCGACATCAACATTTCGTCAGTAATACGCGACGCGCCGGACGCAATCACGCCCAGGCCGATCCCCGGGAAGATGTAGGCGTTATTACATTGCGCAATAGGGTAAATTTTATCTTTCCAGGCCACCGGCGCGAAAGGACTGCCGGTCGCGACCAGCGCATTGCCTTCGGTCCAGGCGATGATGTCCTGAGGCGTGGCTTCAACGCGGGACGTCGGGTTAGACAGCGGCATCACGATCGGACGTGGGCAGTGCTTGTGCATCTCGCGAATGATCTCTTCAGTAAAGAGCCCGGTTTGCCCCGACACGCCGATCAGAATGTCCGGCTTCACGTTGCGCACGACATCAAGCAGGGAGAGCACTTCGCTTTCGCTGTCCCAGTGTTGCAGGTTCTCGCGTTTTTGCACCAGCTTCGTCTGGAATGAGAGCAGGTTAGGCATCTGGTCCGTCAACAGACCAAAGCGATCCACCATAAACACTTTCTGGCGAGCGGCTTCTTCGCTGAGCCCTTCGCGTTGGGTCTGCGCGATGATCTGTTCAGCGATCCCGCAACCGGCAGAACCTGCGCCAAGGAAGACGATTTTCTGCTCGCTCAACTGGCTGCCCGCCGCACGGCTGGCGGCAATCAGATTACCGACGGTCACGGCTGCCGTTCCCTGAATATCATCGTTGAAAGAGCAGATTTCATCGCGATAGCGATTAAGCAGCGGCATCGCGTTTTTCTGCGCGAAATCTTCGAATTGCAGCAAGACGTCCGGCCAGCGCTGTTTCACCGCCTGAATAAACTCATCGACGAATTCATAGTATTCGTCATCGGTGATGCGCGGGTTACGCCAGCCCATATAGAGCGGATCGTTCAGCAACTGCTGATTGTTGGTGCCGACGTCCAGCACCACCGGCAGGGTATAGGCCGGGCTGATGCCGCCACAGGCGGTGTACAACGACAGTTTTCCGATTGGAATCCCCATTCCGCCAATGCCCTGGTCGCCAAGACCGAGGATGCGTTCCCCGTCCGTCACCACAATCACTTTGATATTGTGGTTAGGCACGTTTTGCAGGATATCGTCCATGTTGTGGCGGTTCTGATAAGAGATGAACACGCCGCGCGCGCGGCGGTAGATCTCAGAGAAGCGCTCACAGGCGGCGCCCACCGTTGGGGTATAGATAACCGGCATCATCTCATCGAGATGGTTTTGCACCAGTCGGTAGAACAGGGTTTCGTTGGTATCCTGAATGTTGCGCAGATAGATATGTTTATCGATTTCCGTTTTGAATCCCTGATACTGGATCCAGGCGCGCTCCGCCTGTTCTTCAATCGATTCGACCACTTCCGGCAGTAACCCCAGCAGGTTGAAGTTACGGCGTTCTTCTATACTGAAAGCGCTTCCTTTATTCAGGAGAGGAAATTCCAGCAGCACAGGGCCAGCGTAAGGAATATAAAGGGAACGCTGTTTCTTGATTTTGGTTTCCATGTCACTCACTCTTTTTCGAATATCCGTTCCTGGTGCTGTTTTATGGGCGTACTTAGGTTTTCACCAGGGCGTCGGGCAAAGAGTATAAAGCATTGTGAATGAATCCAGGCTTTTGTAAGCAAAAACACCATTGCGGTTGCAATGGTGTTTATCGTCATATCAGAACGGGGCGCTTACTTTTGGCTGTCAGCGTGACGTTTTCTGCCAGTAGGGTTGTTGACCACGCTGACTTTGTCGCCTTCGGTCACGAGTTTGCGTTGGTTGGAAATTTTATGGTCCAGTCCAAGAATATGACGGGCCTGACGGTTCGATTTCATTTTAACTCCTCAATCCTGTTGCTAGTTTTAAGGACAAATTCGCAATTGCGAAAGAAACGTAACCCCTTAGGTTGCTGGTACAGCATAGCAGGTTTTCCCGGGAAGGCGACCGAACGCGTGTAACAGAGTTGGTCTATACTTTCTGTTTTGAGCCAACAGGAGAGCAAGAATGACAATCCATAAGAAAGGTCAGGCACACTGGGAAGGCGATATTAAAGGTGGAAAAGGTACGGTATCGACCGAAAGCGGCGTGTTGAATCAACAACCCTATGGCTTTAATACACGCTTTGAAGGCGTAAAAGGAACCAACCCGGAAGAGTTGATCGGCGCGGCCCACGCGGCCTGTTTCTCGATGGCGCTTTCGCTGATGCTGGGCGAGGCGGGTTTTACCCCATCGTCAATCGACACGACAGCCGATGTCTCGCTGGATAAAGTCGACGCGGGTTTTGCGATCACGAAAATTGCGTTGCACAGTGAAGTGGCCGTACCTGGCATTGATGCGTCCACCTTTGACGGCATTATTCAGAAAGCGAAAGCCGGGTGCCCGGTTTCGCAGGTGCTGAAAGCAGAAATCACGCTGGATTATCAGTTGACGTCATAACGGCATCAATCTCGACGGCCCGGTGATTGAGCGTCGGGTCGGCTCCACAAAACACTCTGTAGGCCCGGTAAGCGACAGCGCCACCGGGCGATTGTCAGGCTCTTACTCCACCGCTCGCCAGCAGCGAACGTCGCTCTCCGATCCCCGCGTCAATAATGCCTGCGGTTTTTCACAGCCACGGGTTGCCAGCGGACAGCGATCGCGAAAATAACACCCTTGCGGCAGGTGGCGGTTCCCCGGTAATTCCGTTTTGCGCAGCACCAGATCTTCTGCCAGCGGCGCACCCGTTTTCGGCACGGAATCCAGCAACAGCCGGGTATAGGGATGCGCAGGCGTGGTCAACACCTGTTGCGCGTCGCCCAGTTCAACAATTTGCCCGAGATACATCACCGCAACCCGATCGCTCATGTACCGCACAACCGACACGTTGTGTGAAATCAACACATACGTCAGTTTACGGCGCGTCTGTAGCGCAACCAGCAGATTCAGGATCTGCGCCTGCACGGAGATATCCAGCGCGGAAGTCGGTTCATCAAGCACGATAACGTCCGGCTCGGACGATAAGGCGCGGGCAATGGCGATGCGCTGGCGTTGTCCGCCGGAAAACGCATGGGGAAGCCTGTCAAGGTACTCAGGCCGGATGCCAACCTGTAAGGCCAGTTCCTCCGCCAGCGTCCGCCGCTCGCGTTCGCTGTTATGCTTCTGGAGCCAGACGGGCTCGGTGATAATCCGCCAGACGGGTAATCGGGGGTCCAGCGAAGAGAGCGGGTCCTGAAAGACCATCTGCATCCCGCTGTTGGCACCGGTGCGCGCAACGCCAGGCCGCGAGCACTCGCCGTGGCTGGGTTTTAACATTCCCATCAGCAGTTGCGCCAGCGTACTTTTCCCGCAGCCGGATTCCCCCACGATGCCAAGCGTTTCTCCCTGGCGAATCTGCAAATCCATACCGTTCAGGGCATGTACGCGCTCCGTCACCCGACCCAACCAGTTTTTACGGGCGGGGAAGGTGATATGGACATCCCGTAACGAGAGCAATATGTCAGACATGCGTCATCTCCTGTTGTGGATACCAGCAGGCGGATTGTTGTTCAGGTTCGCCATGATTCTCCAGCGCCGGGACAGCCTCGCACAGCGTCCCGGCGGCAAAACAGCGTTCGCGGAAGGCGCATCCGGTTGGCAGACAGGTCAGGTTAGGCACTGTCCCTGGAATCGCGGGCAGCGGCGCGCGAGGTTCGCCGTGTTCCGGCGCGCATTTCAACAAACCAATGGAATAGGGATGCGTGGGGCGGCGAATAACCGTCTGCGTGGGGCCGCTCTCAATCACGCTTCCGGCGTACATGACATACAGCCGATCGCACAACTGCGATACCACCGCCATATCATGACTGATAAACAGCACCGCAGTACCGCTGGCTCGCGCTTTTAGTTTCAGCAAACGCAGAACCTGTAGCTGCACCGTGACGTCCAGCGCGGTAGTGGGTTCGTCAGCAATAATCAGCTCCGGCTCGCAGGAGAATGCCAGCGCGATCATCACCCGCTGGCGCATCCCGCCGGAAAGCTCAAACGGAAATCGCGCCATAACCTGCGCCGCATCGGGAATTTGCATCTCTTCCAGCAGGGCGATGGCTTTTTCCCGCGCCGCCTGGCGGCTCACCGCCTGATGATGGCGAATGACTTCCACCATTTGTTGCCCAATGCGCCGGGTGGGATTCAGCGCCGTCATTGGCTCCTGGAAGATCATCGACACGCGCGCGCCGCGCCATTTACGCATCTGCTTTTCGCTGGCATTCAGCACGTCCTCGCCCAGCAGCGATACGCGGCCCTGATGAATGTGATAGCTGCCTTCCGGCAGCAGCCGCATTGCCAGCATAGCGGTGACGGATTTACCCGACCCGGACTCGCCGACCACGCCGACGATTTCGCCCCGGTCGATACGCAACGATACGTGGTTAAGGGCGTGAACATCGGCTTTGTAACCCGGAAAGCTCAGGTGTAAATCCTCAATTTCCAGCACGGGTTGGGTCATGACTGTTTTCCTCCGGCTTTAGGGTCAAGCAGATCGCGAATACCATCGCCAAACAGGTTAAACCCGACAGCGGTAATCAGGATCGCCGCCCCAGGAAAGGCGCAATACCACCACTGGTCGAGGACATAGTTACGACCAATAGCCACCATTGCGCCCCATTCAGCGGAGGGCTGTTGTGCGCCAAGGCCAATAAAGCCCAGCGTGGCGGCCATCAGGATCGCGCTGCCAATATCCAGCGACGCCTGCACGATAAGCGGCGGCAGCGAATTACGTAAGATATGCCAGCTGATAAGGTGCCAGCGGGAAGCGCCATACGTTCGGGCAGCCTGTACATAGGTAAACTGGCGCACGACCAGCGTTTGCCCTCGCGCCAGGCGCACATAAAAAGGAATACGGACAATGGCGATCGCCATCATGGCGTTAAACAGGCTCGGCCCCAGCGCGGCGGCCAGCGCCATCGTCAGCACCAGCGAAGGAATCGACAGCATAATATCCATCAGGCGCATAATAATAGCGTCGGCGCGCCCGCCCATGACGCCGGACAGACAGCCAAGCAAGGAGCCGATTCCACCGGCAATCCCTACGACGACCAGCCCGGCGACAATGGATTGCTGGCTGCCGACCAGTACGCGGCTGAACAGATCGCGTCCCACTTCGTCAGTGCCGAACCAGTGCGTCGCAGAGGGCGCAAGCAGGCGCGCGCTCAAATCGATGGCATTGGGATCGTAAGGCGTTATCCAGGGCGACAGCACCATCAGTAGCAACATCAGGATGATAATCACGCCGCCGGTCAGCGTCAGCGGGCTGCTTTTCATCAGCCAGAAGAGTTTTGCCCAGTCGATCCGGCGGCGGGCGGTCTGCGACGGGGCGGGCGTCTCTTGCGTTAACATCATTCAGCACCTCCGCGACCGATTCGGGGATCGATCCACAAATAGAGTAAATCGACGACCAGGTTTACCAGCACATAAGCCAAAGAGACCACTACGGCGAACCCCATCACCGCCGGAAAATCCAGCGCCTGAATAGAGGTGACCACCCACGCCCCCATTCCCGGCCAGGCAAAGACCGTTTCGGTAAGCACAGCGCCATACAGCAAATCGCCCAGCGCCAGCCCCAGAACGGTAATCGACGGAATCAGGGCGTTAGGCAAGGCATAGCGGAGCACGATGTACCAGCCAGGCAGACCGCTGGCACGCGCGGTGCGAATGTAGTCCTCGCTGAGTTGCTCCAGCATGGCGGAACGAATCTGACGGGCGACAATTCCCAGGTGGACAAACGCCAGAGTCAGCGCCGGTAAAATAAGGTGTTGTAACGCGTTGAAAAAGACCTCGCCATTTCCCTCCAGCAGCGCGTCAATCAGGTAGAACCCGGTAACGTGGGCGGGCGGGTCCAGCCAGTCATCAAGCCTTCCGCCGCCGGGCAGAATTTGCAGATGTCCGTAAAACAGAACAATAACGCCCAGCCCCAGCCAGAACGCCGGGGTGGAAATGCCGGTTATCGCCATCAGCCTCACCAGATGGTCCAGCCAGCGGTTTCGCCATACGGCGGATAAAATCCCCAGCGGGATCCCGATCACCAACGCCAGCAGCAGGGAACAGAAGGCCAGTTCAAGCGTGGCGGGGAAAAACACGCGCAACTCTTCCATTACCGGGCGGCCAGTGCGTATAGACGTGCCCAGATCACCGTGAAAAACGTCGCTGACATAGCGAAAAAATTGCACATACAGCGGCTGATCCAGCCCCAGCTGCTGGCGAATGTTTTCGACAATCTCATCGCTGGCGCGATCGCCGGCCAGCAGTCGCGCAGGGTCGCCAGGAATCAGGTGAGAAATAATAAACGTAATTACGCAAACACCGGCGACCACCAGAATAAGTCCCCAGCATCGCTGGCGTAAAATGCTCCAGAACGTCATAGGCTTCCCCTTGCGGAGCCATAACGGCCCCGCATCAACGTGGCTTATTTACTCATGGCGCCAATGTTAAAGACCTGTTCCAGCATGGGGTTGAAGACAAAGCCTTTGACCTCTTTGTTCATCGCCAGCTGGTAGTTTTTCTGGAAGAGATAGACGTAGGCGGCCTCATCAATCACGATGGTTTGCGCCTGCTGGTAATCCTTCGTTCTGGCCGCCTGATCGGTGGTGGTCAGCGCGCTGCGCAGAAGTTTATCGACCCCGGCGTTTTCATAAAACGAACGGTTACCCGGCAGGCCTTTCTTATCAGACTCAAACCAGTAGTTCATGAACATGTACGGGTCGGCGAAGTCCGGGCTCCAGTTGCCGATGGCAATGTCGTAATCACCTTTGCCAATCCGGTCACGCATGGTGGCATTCGCCAGTTTTTCCAGCTTCACCTTAATGCCCAGCTTGCTGAGGCTGGCCTGCGTGGAAAGCGCAATCGGCTCCCAGTTTGGATCGTTATCAGAGTAGAGGAAGCTCAGGCTGTCGGGCTTGGTCGCGACTTGCTCCCAGGCGGCTTTGGCTTTCGCTTCATCAAAACTGTACTGCATTGCCTTTGCGTCATAGCCCCACATACCTTCAGGAATCGGGCCGCGCATCTGCTTGCCGTTACCGCTGAGGATACCCGTCACCATACCCTGATAGTCCGTTGACCATGAAATGGCCCGGCGCAAATCCACCTGATTCAGCGGCGCTTTACTGTTGTTCAGATAGAGATAAGTCACGCGCAGCGAAGGGTAATCCGCCACGTTGACTTTCCCTTCCTGTTTTAACGCGTTGAGCTGGTCTACCGGGAGAGCATCGGCAATGTCGATGTCTCCCCGCGACAGTTGCAGGCGGCGGGAAGCGCTCTCACCAATGATTTTTACCGACACGCGCTTAAAGGCAGGTTTGGCTCCCGCATAATGTGGATTCGACACCAGAATCAGCTGCTGTCCTTTCTGCCAGCTTTTCAGCATAAACGGGCCGGAACCTGCGGTATTCTGCGCCAGAAAACCGCGCGCATCATCTGCGGCATGTTCTTTCAGAACCGCCGGGTTAATAATGGAGGCGCCGTCATTCGCCAGCGTGTACAGGAAGGGCGCAAACGGCTGGCTCAGCGTAAATTTCACCGTATAGTCATCGACGGCTTCGACTTTCAAATCTTTTGGAAAGGCTTCTGCCGGGCCTTGTCCAATTTTCAGCAGACGCGCAAAAGATTGTTGCACCGCATCTGCCGTAACGGGCGAGCCATCAGCGAATCGGGCATCTTTATTAAGGGTAAACGTCCACTCTTTCTGATCGTCAGAGGCTTTCCAGTCGCTCGCCAGATCGCCTTCAACCTCCGTGGAACCTTTACCTCCCTCGGTTTTGTACTGCACAAGGCGTTGATAAGACGGGTAGGTCACCGTCCAGTCGTTGTTATCAATAGTGACGGCAGGATCAAGCGTTTGCGGATCGGCCGCTTTACCAATCACCAGCATATCTTTGGGTACAGCCGCCTGAGCGGCGGGCAGGGCAACAGCCAGTGCCACGGCAATCAGGGCGGGACGAAACAGCGAAGTTAAAGCGTGTGTTGTCTTCATGACCGTGCTCCATCATTTACAGGGAGGGTTGTGTTGTTGTGCGTGATGCCGGGAAACAGGCAATGCAGTCGTCGAGCAAGGGGTAGCTGGCCGCGTCCGGCAATTCGAAATGCCACCATTCACTGCTGATGCCGACAAAACCACCGCCAAACATAATGGCGTTTAATAACAATCGATTACGTTGCGCTGCGGGTGGAACAGAAGGGTGATACGAGTGCGAGCGATCGTGCATTTCATCAAAACCGGCCCCCATATCAAGCACGTTGCCATGCTCATCCATCAGAGTGACGTCAATTGCCGTACCACGGCTATGGTTTGAACCGATGGCTACATCCACCACGTATTGCGGATCGGGACAGACATGCCATAGAACCGACTGCGCCTGCTGGGGACGATAGGCGTCGTATACCACCAGAGACAGCCCTGCCAGCTGCGCGATGCTGATACTTTTCGCCAGCACGGTGACGGCATCCGTATGCAGCAGGCAACGGGCCTCCCGGTAAATGGGCGCGCCGGTGAGGTTATCGGCGGTGGCGTATTTGAGATCGATATGCAGCGAGGGGAAAATCACTGACAGATCGACCAGTTCAGGGGTTTCTGACATAGCACGTTTCCTGTTTATTGTTCGAATTGACCAAACTCTTGTTGCAGTTGGCGATTGGTTCGCAGCCGTTCAGCAAGCGTATCGCCCAGTTGATCCACCACGCCTGACAGCAATAAGTTGAACAGGCAGCTCACGGGGGCGAGTGAATCCCAGAAGTGCCCGGTGTCGGTTTTTACCTGCAATAAGTCGATGGCGTAGTCTCTGGCCCACGGACACCAGACATCAGTGATTAACGCCAGCGGAATGCGCCGCTCGCTGGCAACGCGACAATACTGACGGGCAGCGGCGGAATAGGCGCGGGTATCCGTGATCACCACATATGGCCGTGCGAACCCGGAATTCAGCGACTCAACCCAGCTCCCGGATAACCCTTCGGAATAACTGACTTTGGGCCGCAGGTATTCCAGGTGGCTGAAAAAGGCGTTAGCAATGCCGCGCGTGGACTGAATCCCCAGAACATACACGGCCTCCGCATGCGCCAGTTGCTGAGCGATTCGCAAGAACGTTTCACTTTGCGCCAGCTGATAGACGTGGGTGATGGCATCAATTTCCAGCGACAGCGACTGACGCGCTCTGTCGGGCAGTCGCTGCTGCTGTTGCCAGGAGTCAAGGCGTTCATTCATCCCCCAAGGCTGATAGGGCACGGATGGCAGTTCCCGCAGGCTGGCCTTGGCGTCCTCAAGATTACGAAAACCAAGCTTCCGTAAATAACGTCCCACCGTGATGCCGCTGGTGCCTGTCGCTCTGGCGATACCGTCTGCCGTTTCAAACGGTATCTGCGCCGCGTGCGCTAACAGCCAGCCTGCAACGCGCTTTTCGCTGGGCGTATGCTGGCTAAAACTCTTCTCAATTCGGGCAAATAACTCAGGTTTTGATGTCATTACCGTCTCGCTGTTAGTAAGCTGTCAGAGAACGTTCCGCTGTTACTGAATTAACAATGCAGGACGCATGCCAACCTGGAGATCGCGGCATTGCCGTCTTTTTTGTTAAATTGAGGTGATATTTAATTAACGAATGATCAACATTTGTGCAGATTAGTTCACTTTTGGTGCAGCGATCGTCAGAGAGGGCATGAATGTGTCGAATCCGTCGCAGGGATCACATTGTGATGCCAGAAATTGCAGGGTCAAAAATGACAAACGCCAGCGTGGATAGCAGAAAAATATAAAAGCGCGAGACACATTATTTATCGGCGGAAAGAACAGTGTATTATTTTTGTAGATTTAATAAATATTCAGCAGGCAAGTAATCTGTTCATTTTACGCATTAAAATACAACACGATATTAATTATTCTTTTATAACAGACAGGTTTGTAGCAACGTATGAAGGCGGTGAAGCGTAAAACCCCCTGACTTGTGAAGTGCGCTACAACCAGGAGAACACAAGGCCTGGCGCGTAAGTGATTAAAGCAACGCATTAAAAATAATATTCAAAATAAACTTATCATGCTATTTAAATCATCTGAAAGTGCAGGATTTTGTTATTAGTGACAACGTCACATTTAAGAGCGTGTTAATATTTCTTAACGAACCATAAAACTGCATAAAGATATAAATTTGTGTGCCGATACTGAATAAAAGAGAGTCGTTTACATAAGGGGTTTGTATGGTCTGGTATCCATCACGCATTTCCACCCGTCTGACGATTGGGGGGATTGCGCTGCTTGCAGTGACCACGCTGGTTATTGTTGCCATTATGCTCTGGCGCGGTCAGCCGCGCGTTGTTGAGATCAACTCCGCCCTGATAGAGGAGACAGGGCAAGGACTGACTCGCCAGTTAGGTACTGTTTTATCGCGTATTGAAGGTGAAACGGTAAGCCTGTCGCGCCTTGCCGAAGTGCTGCCAAACGACGAATCGCTATATCAGCATGTCGTTCCGCATCTTATTGGCGAACAGAATGATTCCATCATTACCGGCGGCGGCATCTGGCCGGAGCCGGATGCCTTTACGCCCGGCATTGAACGACGCAGTTTCTTCTGGGCGCGTGATGCAGAAGGGAAATTGATCTTTTCCGACGACTACAACGTTGCCGGTGGAAGCGGTTATCATAACGAAAGCTGGTACCTCCAGGCGAAAGGGCACTCACAGAACAGTTGCGTCTGGTCTGATGTTTACCAGGATACGATTTCCGGGGTTAACATGGTGACCTGTAGCATTCCTTATCAACTGGCAGGGAAATTTGCCGGCGTCGCCACAACTGATATCCGACTGGATAACGTCGCCACCTTTATGCAACAGCAGGGGAACAGCACAGGCGGTTATGCCTTTGTGGTGGATAAACAGGGGCAAATCCTCTATTTCCCGCAGGCCGATCACGCGCAGTTTAAAACGTTTACTGACCTGGTCAAAGCCTCTGACTGGCTCGCCCCGGTAGCCGGATCGCTGAAAACGCTGAATGCCTCGGCCGATGTCGCCACCATTCCCCTTGCACACGACGGCATACTGGACGGGCCTTCCCGGGTGATGCTTTTCCCGATGGCGGATACCGGGTGGATCGTTGGGCTGGTGACGCCTGAAGAACGCGTTGTCGGACTGGCAAAAGTGATGATGAAGGATGTACTGGAAGTGCTGATTCCGATCATGGCCATTCTGCTGGTGGGTTCCTGGCTGGTGGTGCGCCGTCTTATCTCTCGTCTGGACGATACGCGTCGCGCGCTGGATGATATCGCCCAGGGCGAAGGCGACCTGACTCGCCGCCTGGACGTCCGGGGTAAAGATGAGATTTCCGATATTGCTCAGGCCTTTAACCTCTTTGTGGACAAAATATCCGCAATCCTGATTACCGTTCGCAGCAGTAGCGTGGTGGTTGCGAATAACGCCGTCAGTCTGGCTGACAGTAATATGGAGTTATCCTCCCGCGTAACGCAGCAGGCAGCCGCGCTGGAGGAAAGCGCGTCGGCGATGGAGCAATTAAATGCGACCGTTCATCAAAATACCGGGAATACACAGTTAGCCGATGAGCTTTCCGAAAACACGGCGCAAACGGCTAACCGCTGTGGCGATGTCATGCAGGGCGTGATTTCCACGATGGATAACGTCAGCGCGTCGTCCGGCCGGATGGTGGAAATTGTCGCCGTTATCGACAGCATCGCGTTTCAGACCAACATTCTCGCGCTGAATGCGGCGGTGGAAGCCGCACGAGCGGGTGATGCCGGTCGCGGATTTGCCGTCGTCGCCTCTGAAGTGCGCACGCTGGCACAGCGCAGCGCCACTGCCGCGCAGGAGATCAAGGCGTTAATCGATGAGTCGGTCTCACACGTAGACAGCAGCAGTCAGCAGATCCATAACGCCGGGGATCGTCTTGGCGAGTTGGTCGGCAACGTGCGTCAGGTCAGACAATTGATGGGTGAAATTCGCGTGGCGGGTGAAGAACAGCGTAAAGGTGTCTCTGAGGTCACGCTGGCGGTAACCGAAATGGACAGTACGGTTCAGCAGAACGCGTCGCTGATTGATGATGCCGCTGCGCGAACCCAAGTCCTGAAAGAGGAGGCTGAACAACTGGCGCTGCTGGTCTCTTCATTCAGATTGCCTGAACCCACTGCGGCATAATTCTCTCTCTCCCTCACAGAACGTCTGCAAATTGCAGACGTTCTGCTTGTGTCAGTCAGATAACTAAATCCATTATATAGTGGTTTATGCTTTTTGCCTTCGTTGCACATTAACTCTATAATATTGTGTATTACGTCAGAAATATTGCGATAAGGGACACTATGATGGATTTAACCCTTAGTTCTCCAGCCGAGATTGTTACGCTGCTGTGCGACCGGTTACGCAAAGAACGCCTGGCAAAACAGATGACTCAGGCTGACGTGGCCGCCCGGGCGGGGGTTGGCGTCAATACGGTTTCAAACCTTGAAGCAGGCAAAAATGTGGGCTTCGAGAATCTGGTCAGAGTGGCGGTGGTATTAGGTTATGGCGACGCGTTGAAAGCGCTGTTCAAGCCCAAAATTGATAGCCTGGATGATATCTTACGTTATGAGAAGAGCGCGACGCGTCAGCGGGTGAAGAGGAAAAATAGCGATGCCTGAGCAGATAGACGTCTTCTATGAAGGATGGGGGGAACGATGGCTCTGGGGCAAGCTGGTCTCCTCAACGGCATTGACCGGTCGGCCAGTCATCGCCTTTGAATACAGTGACGAGGCCGTTCGCAAAGGTTTTGAGCTGTCCCGCTTAACATTACCGCTTGAGGGGCCGCGATTACGCAGGGACTTTCCGGCTCATCAATTACATCTTCCGGGGCCGGTTTACGACGCTCTGCCTGATGGCTGGGGAATGCTGCTGATGGATCGCTTATTCAAACGCAGAGGACTCAATGCCGCCCGAATTGGCCCCCTGGAGCGGCTCACCTGGGTAGGCGGCAACGCAATGGGGGCAATGACATTCCAGCCGGTACAGGCTGAGGCCGAACTTACCTCGCAAGAAGAGATCCCGCTGGTGCAGCTAGCCGCAGAGGTGCAGGAGGTTCTGAGCGGAGAAGGCGGGGAGTTCCTGCAAAAATTATTGCAGATGGGCGGTTCACCACAGGGGGCACGGCCAAAAGCATTACTCTATCGTGACACTGTCACGTCAAAATTCACAACCTCGCCGTTAGCAGGCGCGGAAAGCTGGCTGGTCAAATTCCCGGCCAGACAGGAACATGCCGAGGTCTGCGCCATCGAAGCCGTCTATTCAGCGTGTCTGCGCAAATGCGGCATCCAGACGCCTGACGTTACGTATTTCGCCTTGCCGGAAGGGCAAGCGGCATTCGCCACCCGCCGTTTTGATCGTGAACAAGGGATGCGCGTGCCCATGCAAAGTCTGGCCGCCTTCACTGGCGCGAATTACCAGACGCCGGGTTCGCTCGACTACCGAAGTTTTTTACGTGCGACGCAAATATGCACCAACGATATTCGGGAAAAAGCGCTTGCCTTCGAGCGAGTGGTCTTTAATGTCGTGTTCAACAACCGGGACGATCATCCTAAGAACTTCGCTTATCTGATGTCCGCAGATGGACAATGGACCCTGGCGCCCGCCTATGATGTGACCTATTGCGATGGGCCTGGCGGCTATCACCAGATGGATGTGATGGGTGAAGCACTGGATATTGAAAGAAAGCATCTTCAGGCGCTGGGCGAACAAGAAGCCGAATTACCAGCAACCAGAGTCGCGGAGATCATCGCGACTATTTGCGACGTTGCGGCGACGTTCAGCGCAATTGCTACCGACCTCTACCCGGGGCAAATCACGAGCGACACGCTGAACTATATCCAAAAGCAAATTGATGGGAATATCAGCCGCCTGAAGGGATGACGGCTGAGTCAGTCTCACGGAACAAGAGGGTGTGGGGAGGTTAGCTTCCCCACCGGCTTTTCAGATAGTTCACCGCTTGCTGGGTTTGCGGCCGATCAAGATAGCTTTCTCTGAACAGGATTGTGCCTTTAATTTGTGAGACGGATTCATTCAGATCCAGTTGCTTCTTAAGCTCCGGGACGCCGCCATTAATCATCCAGTCCGGCTCATTCTTTGACGGTTCGCCGACTTTATACAACGCCACGCCAATATAGAGATGGGTATTCGTGGGTTTCACCACATCCGCCCACCATTTCGCCAGCACATCATAACGGGCCGCGTCACGCGCAAAGGGCCAGTAGAGCTGCGGCGCAATGTAATCCAGTAATCCCAGTTGCACCCAGCGGCGAGTATCGGCATAGGATTCATCATACGCCGCCGCGCCCCTCGTATCCGAACCTGCCGGATCATGCGAGCGGTTACGCCATACGCCAGCGGGGCTGACGCCAAATTCAACATCCGGTTTCAGGTTTTTGACCGTGCGGGACACCTGCTCAATCAGCAGTTGCGTATTGTGTCGCCGCCAGTCCGCTTTTGAGGCAAACGCCTGACCATATCGGGCAAAGGTGGAATTGTCGTTAAGCGTGGAGCCAGGCGTTTCGGTATAGAAATAGTCATCAAACTGTACGCCATCGATGGGATAACGTGTGACCACTTCCGCCACGATACTGGTGATCCAGTCCCGGACGTCAGGAATGCCGGGATCAAGAACAAAACGGTCTCCAGAGATGCGCACCCAGTCGCGATGCAGCACAAACACGCTCGCCGGATTTGACGTCACCGTCGCATTTAACTGCGCCACCGTTGCTGGTTTGGTGTTTACCGATACGCGGTAGGGGTTAAACCAGGCGTGTACTTTCATTCCCCGCTTATGCGCTTCATCAAGCATAAACTGTAGCGGATCGTAGCCCGGATCTTCACCAATCTTTCCGGTCAGCATATCTGACCACGGTAAAATTTTTGACGGCCAGAGCGCCGTTCCATCCGGCTTGACCTGGAAAAACACGGTATTGATTCCCAGACTTTTTAGCTTATCCAGCTTTTCGATCAACGCGTTCTGTTGTTGACGCACCCGAACCGCCGCATTACTCGTATTCACGGAACTGACCGGAGGCCAGTCAAGACGCGAAACGGTTGCCAGCCAGATACCACGAACCGGCTGCTGATTTTTCTGGGATGAAGCTGGCGTCGCGGAAGAAGGGGGCGTAACCAGAGAAACGGGAGGTTTTGAGGCGCAACTGGCAAGTAAAAACGCGGTGGCGACAAGCGTAGCCCGTTTTTTTACTTTGCTGACAAGACGAGCGTGACGAGAGCTGATGATCATATTTGCCAATTTTCCGTTTGGTTAATCCAAAAAATCTTACACGAGATCTGGCTAATTACAGAGTTCATTGCTACGTTTTTTACAGGAGATGGCATTCCTCCTCATAACCGCCCTCTGGCTGATGATGCCTGCACATTCTGGACGTTGCCCCGCGTGGACAAGTCAACGTGTATTGTGTAGGAGTCATTATGCGCCGTACCTCAACAACATTGCTGCAATTTATTACCGTTTTGTATGCCTCTGGTCGTCGTCATACACCCCCTTCGGGCGATCGTGCTCCTGCATATTTTGTCGATCTGAATCTTGATAAAATCGTCGATCGCATTGTTCAGGGGCGGGAAGAGTACGGCATCAGTGCTTTCTTTTATTCACCGCTCGAATGTCTGGAGGATATCCTCTATCGACAGGAAATTATTCAGGATGTGACAATACACGCGCTCTATAAGGCGCTAATGGCATATTCCGCAGAGATGAAGAATATCAGGGAGATTTCAGAAGAAAAAACAAACCGGTTTTACTTCTATCAACAGCGGCGCTGGGAGCTTGAGTGCATTTTGTTGTATTGCCAGGCCGTTACGGCGCTGTATGAGCGTATAGCGCCGCTGTCTTTGTCTTCCGACGGTATGATTAATTTCAGGCATTATCTTCGTCAGTATATCGAGAGTGAAAATTTTACCGGGTTATATTCAACCGCCACTATGATAAGAAAAAGTCTGGAGGCGGTTCAGTACGGCCTGAAAATTAAAGGCGACACCATTATTGTTGAACAGTATCACCACGAGAAAAACTATAGCGATGAGATCCTCGATGTGTTCTCAAAGTTTAAGCAGCATGATGTGAATGTCGAGATGGAGAATAGACATCACAGCTTCGGGATGAACCATATTGAAGCACAAGTTCTGGATTGTGTTGCCAGACTATTTCCCACCGAGTTTCATCAACTTGATGTGTTTATAGATGCCAACAAACGCTACAGAGATAACACGTTGGATCTTTTTGAACGTGAAGTGCAGTTTTATCTGGCTGTTGTGGAATACATTGAAAAATTTCGGCAGAAAGGGCTGCCATTTTGTATCCCGGAGGTACAACGAGATAAAAAAGCTATTTCGGCTGTTGCGGCTTTCGATCTCGCGCTTGCAGAGGTCATCCTTGAGAAAAAGGAGAAGGTTGTCTGCAATGATTTCAGCTTCCAGAAGCATGAACGTATTTTCGTCATATCGGGCCCCAACCA
Organism: Citrobacter sp. TBCP-5362; assembly: GCF_005406305.1. NCBI lineage: Bacteria > Pseudomonadati > Pseudomonadota > Gammaproteobacteria > Enterobacterales > Enterobacteriaceae > Citrobacter > Citrobacter sp. TBCP-5362. The sequence continues at coordinate 2,347,249 of NZ_CP040234.1, forward strand.
GGGTGGGAAAACCACCTTTGCCCGCATGATAGGGCAACTGCATTTTCTTGCCTTGCTGGGCATTTATGTCCCTGCCAGGCGGGCAAAGCTCTTTCTGACAGACACTATTTTTACGCATTTTGAGAAAAGCGAAAATATTTATAACCTTCGGGGAAAACTGTATGACGACCTGGTGAGAATAAAAGCGATCCTTGATGCTGCCACATCACACAGTTTGATTATCATGAATGAGATTTTTACGTCAACCACATCGCGGGACGCCATTTATCTGGGAACACGGGTAATCAAGAAAATAGTCATGCTCGATGCGCTTTGTGTCTGCGTAACGTTTATCGACGAGCTTACGGCATTAGACCCGTCCATCGTCAGCTTAATGAGTACGGTTGAGCATAATAATGCGGCATTAAGAACCTATAAAATCACCAGGAAACCGGCCGATGGCATCGCATGGTCAACGACGCTGGTGATAAAGCATGGGCTGACATATGAGCAGATAAAAACGAGGTTAAACGGATGAACGCGTATCTGATGTATAAAGATAACGATTTTATCGTTGACGATAATATCCCAGAGAACATCAAATTTGCCATGAAAGATCTGGAGTTGGCGGTGTTGTTTAATGCGTTGTCTGATGGAGATGATTTTCTTTATTCCGTCGTCAGGAAGGCATGTTCTGTGCTGCTATCGGGCATTCCTGACATTGAGTACAGGCAGGCTATTCTGCGGGATTGCCTGTATAATGAGGACGTTATCAGAACATTCTATAACGTGGTGGTTGAATGTCTGCAAATGGAAAAGGAGAAACTTCACTACGGGGTTTTTGGTCATTATCCTTCCGCTGTGCTGCATCAGTCTCTTTCGTTTACCCAATTCCTGATGACCTATTTACAGAAAATAAAAATTATCGCACAAGAAAATATCCATCACGTTGAATCTCCGGGAATGGTTCGTCTTTTCTCGATGCTTGTTCAGGAGTTAAACGATGATTATATGAGCACTATTGAAAGACATCTGAAGCAGATGACTTTCAAAAAAGGCGTATTAATCAGCGCACGATTAGGGCAGGGTAATCAGGGCAAAGACTATGTACTCAGGCGGCCCAATCCCCCGCAAAAAGGATGGTTTCGGCGTCTTTGGACAAAAAGGCCAACGCATTACACCGTACAGCTAGCCGCGCGTGATGAAAATGGCTTCAGGGCATTAAGCGACTTAAAGGACGAAGGGCTCGTATTGATCGCCAATGCAATGGCGCAATCCACCGCGCATTTGCTTAATTTTCTAAAGTCACTGCGCACTGAATTAGGATTTTATATTTCATGCCTTAATCTTGCGCAGGCCTTAAACAAACGCAATATTCCACTGTGCTTTCCTGTCCCGATATATCAAAGAGAGCGCCATCATGTGTTTGAGGCGCTCTTTGATCCCTGTCTTGCACTGACATCGGATCGGGAAATCGTTAGCAACACATTAAAAACGGATAATAAAAATACTTTTATCATCACTGGCGCAAACCAGGGAGGGAAATCCACGTTTTTACGCAGTATCGGGCTGGCGCAGATAATGATGCAGACGGGGATGTTCGTTTCTGCTGAATGTTATAGCGCAGATCTTTGTCGACAGATATTCACGCATTACAAATGTGAAGAAGACAGCCATATGGTCAGCGGAAAGCTGGATGAAGAGCTCCGACGAATGAGTGACATTGTTGATTCTCTACAACGTGATGACCTGGTGCTGTTTAACGAATCGTTCTCTGCGACAAACAGTCGGGAAGGGGCCGAAATCATCAGAGGCGTGGTAACCGCACTGGCAGAAAGCAACGTGAAGCTCTTTTTTGTTACGCATACTGCGGAATTTGCATGTTCGTTTTATCAGGAGGATCGCCAGGATACGGTATACCTGTGCGCCGAACGACGCGACGATGGAGAAAGGACATACAAAATAGCAGAAGGCGTGCCTCTGGATATCAGTTATGGCGAAGATCTGTACCGGGATGTTTTTGATGCCTCTCCCGTATACCGGAATACGGGAGAGGTTTCAGAGCGTTAACCTTTTCTGAAGGCAGATTTACCGGCGAAAACGGCGGCATCACCAAGTTCATCTTCAATACGCATTAGCTGATTGTATTTTTCGATGCGTTCTCCACGGCTTGGCGCTCCCGTTTTGAGGTGTCCAGCGCGTAAGCCTACCGTCATATCAGCAATGAAACTGTCTATTGTTTCTCCGCTACGGTGTGAGATAAAGCTGCCCCAGTGATGATCATGACACAATTGAACCGCTTCGATTGTCTCGCTTAACGTACCAATCTGGTTCAATTTGATCAGTGCGGCATTCGCCAGATTTTCATCAATTCCTCGCTGGATATATTTCACGTTAGTCACAAAAAGATCGTCACCCACCAGTTCAATCTTATTGCCAAGCGTATCGCTCAGAATTCGCCAGCCAGCCCAGTCATCTTCGGCCAGGCCATCTTCGATCAGAACAATGGGGAATTCGTTGACCAGCCGCTCATAATAGCGCGTCATCTCTTCCGCACTGAATTGCGCATTTTCGCTGCGCAGGGTGTATTTTCCATCTGAATAAAATTCGCTGGATGCAGGGTCCATGCAAATAACAATATCCTCGCCGGATTTATAACCGGCTTTTTCGATCGCTTCGACAATCAATTCCAGCGGTTGCCGGTTTGACGAGACGGCTGGCGCGAATCCACCTTCATCGCCCACGCCAGTAGACAAGCCTTTCTCCAGTAAGACCTGACGTAAATTCTGATACACCTCGCTACCCCAGAGAATGGCTTCCCGAACAGAGCTTGCGCCCCAGGGGGCAATCATGAACTCCTGAAAATCGGCGCCTTGCCAGCGAGCGTGAACGCCGCCATTGATGATATTCATACAAGGAACCGGGAGGAGGTTAGCGCCAACGCCGCCGAGGTAACGATACAGCGGAGTGTTTGATAGCTGCGCGGCCAGACGCGCCACGGCAAGCGATACCCCGAGAATAGCATTGGCCCCGAGACGACTTTTATTTTCCGTACCATCAAGAGTTATCAGGCAGTTATCGATATCTTTCTGGCGGCGGACATCATATCCCCGTAGCGCATTATCGATCTCAGTATTGATACTCTGAACCGCGCCCAATACACCTTTGCCGCCAAAACGTGACTTATCTCCATCACGGCGCTCAATGGCTTCGCGCGAACCGGTACTGGCACCGGAAGGGACTGACGCGCGCGCAACACCGCCGCCGATGGCGGAGACTTCGACCTCAACGGTCGGATTACCTCGGGAGTCCAGAATTTCTCTTGCGATCACACGTTCAATTTCATAGCTCATAGAAATGACCTTATTTTATGGAGTGGATATATGTTTAATCAGCACATCAACCGAGAGATGATTGATGAACTCAAAAGAGAACGAGGAAAAAACCCCAAACAGGCGATTCTTATGACCCAGCATGACCAGGTCGATATCCTCATGTTGGATAACCGCTTCAACATCTTTGAAACGTTGAATACTGATAATTGATTTCACTTGCACATGAATACTGCTGGATTCCGCCAGGCGACTGAGCATCGCTTTGGCCTCGATCACTTCATGTGATTGCCGATCCCGGGTTAAAGCATCACTCGTGTAATCCAGCTCCCGGTAATCAGAACTGATATGCCCGAGGGTGATCTGAGTCCCCATTTCTTTTGCCAGACGTTCAGCATGGTGCAGCAACAGCACACCATCGATTTCATTCTGGACCAGTAATAATGCGTGTTTGTACATATGCATACGCCACCTCTCAAGTAATGAGAAACGTTCAGCATCGCAAATGAACAATGTGTTGCAGACGGGCCGATGGACATAACAAGAGCCGGTGAGCGCTACGTTGTTACTGATGTTGTGATAGTCAAAGGCATGGATAACATCTTTCTTTTCAAAAAGATGAGATTCAGGAAGTAATGAAGTGGTTGTTTTACTATTCATAGCGATACCCGACATACATGCCTAAGAAAAACAGCAACAGTTGTATATCAGGCGTCATCATCCGATTCGAGCGAACCGGCGGTTGGGAAAGGTGGAACACCATCACCTTGTGAATAAGCGTATAGCAGGTTCAGGCGGAAATCAATGAGAAGTAAATCTGTTGCGCATGGATCGCGAAGAAGGAGAGGGTAGTCAACGAAATCTGCGGCGGAAATAACGCAATAAAAATTATAACTTAGTACGATTTTGACTTTAACAATTCCATAAGTCGTTTAATTATAGACAGTTATTGTATCTACAAGTCTTCGAGTGTGCTTATGAAAGAGATCTGTTCCGCAGATTCGTCAACATTTAAACATGTGCGTTTTGTTCTCACAGACATGGATGAAACGCTGACTTACAAGGGGCGCCTTGCGGCTGAAACCTATCTGGCGCTGGAACGGTTGCAGAACGCGGGAGTAAAAGTGATACCGGTCACAGCCGCGCCCGCAGGCTGGTGCGACCAGATGGCACGGATGTGGCCAGTTGATGGCGTCATTGGTGAAAATGGCGGTGTGTTTTTCAGAAGGCGAAATGACGGTCATGGCATTGAGCGTTTCTTCTGGCACGGCACAGAAAAATATCCTGACGTCGCTGAGCGCCTGACGCAAATTGGGGAACAGATAAAAAGGGAAATTCCTGCCGCTCATTTTGCCGACGATCAACCTTTCAGGATGACGTCCATTGCCTTTGCTAAACCGCCAGAAGCCCATCAGTGTTCATTAATACTTAACGCATTGACGCAAGCAGGCGCTACAACCACCGTAAACAATCTCTGGATTCTTGGCTGGTCTGGAGAATATGACAAGTTATCTATGGCCCGACGAGTGCTCAGGGATTTTTACGATCTCGACATTGATGCCGAACGTTCTGCCGTATTGTATAGCGGCGACTCGACGAATGATGCGCCGATGTTTTCATTCTTTGAACATACGGTTGGAGTGAGCACGGTATCAGATTACCTTGATCAAATCCCGAAACCTCCGCAGTGGATTACCCGTGGCCCGGGAGGTGCTGGTTTTGTGGAAATTGCAGATGCGGTAATTGCCGCCAGATAGTGAAAAACGCAGATCCCATTGGCTTATCCGGTCACAGTGGCCGGGTTTTTAATGCATGCGCTACATGAAATCTGACGCAGGATAACCGCCAACAGTTTGCAGAATTCACACAGGACACGATGGAAGGCATGCAGAAAAAGGCGAGGGATGCATTATGAGTCAAGGGAGTAAGCCCGTATTGGGCGTCATAAATTCAATTTAACATAATATACATTATGCGCACCAAAGAGAATAAAGGGAGAATCTGTGGTTTTGTAGTCATCCTTGTGCTGGTCGCTATAGTCTCTGAAGCACTTTCTCCAGCACGACTCCGTTGATTCTGGGGCTCTGTTTCACAGCTCCGGCACTTCCCGCGATGTCTAAATACATTTTCCGAATACATGTAACACGCTTTTTTGCTTAGGCGTTGTGAATTCCTCATCCGCAAGATGCTGCATCCCCAGGGATTCATAAAACCGACGCCCGCTGTCGTTACCCTTAAGAACCTGCAACCAGAAAAAATGCTGCTCCTTATGCCTTGCTATCTCGATAGCTTTTTCGAAAAGAATTCGGCCATATCCTTTCCCGGTTTCTCCGGGTGCAAAATACAGTTTGTTTAAGAGCGCTCCTGAGTGATTACCACCGCTAACTGGACGGTCCCAGCTTATCTTTGCAAAACCTACTGGCTTATCGCTTTCCGCAATGAGCCAGGTGACTGACGGATCATTTAAACTATTTTCAAGTTGGTCCGGCGCGTACTCACTGTCAATAAATTGTCGAAGCTCTACAGGACAATCCCATAACTCTTTGAAATGATGGTAATAACTTGACTTCCCCAGCGTTTGCAATATCGGGGTATCGGCAGGTACAGCATAACGTATGGTCAAGTTCATACACTCTCCTGAAATGGCTTAAATTTAAGTTAACGCACAACATAATGCTGAATATGATATTTATCACAAAGCGCTCAGAAGTGCTGTAGCAAGATTAAAATATGCTATGGTTAATATATAATGTTTTCATCGGGTACATCCATCAGTTGTTGTTAACATACTAAGGAACCTGTCGCTTACTCACATAAACATACCGATATTACTCGTTTAAATCCTTGTCGTTATTATTTTAAGGAGAAGAGTATGAAAGAGCTTAATATCTTCGGTCAATATGTAGGCAGACATCTTGAGGGTAACCTTGATTTTATTTTACCTGACACGCGCCAGTTGTCAGGCCGTTACTGTCACTTACAACCCCTTGCGACTTACCACTGTGATGATCTTTATCAGGGCTGGCATAGCATAGAAGACCCACGGGACTGGACTTATCTTCCTGATGAACGCCCCGAGACAAGGCAAGCAACCTTTGACTATATCAAACGCATCATCAGTCAGGGCGGAATTTCATATTATGCCATAATAGAAAATAAATCTGCGAAAGCCCGAGGCACCCTCGCCCTTTTTAATATAGACAAGAATAATGGCGTTGCGGAAATAGGATATGTACATCTCACGCCAGCGATAAAACGCACCTTTTTAAGCACGGAAGCAATTTATCTTTTACTGATGTATGTTTTTGATGTCCTTAAATATCGTCGTTGTGAGTGGCAAACAGACACGCTTAATCATGCTGGAATGAATGCTGCTGAAAGAATTGGGTTTCGGAAAGAAGGTATCTTACGTGATAAGCAAATCATAAAATCAAGGAGCGTGGATATCGCAACATATTCAATTATTAGCGCCGAGTGGCCGAAGATATCCAGTGCGATATCTGTCTGGCTAAGAACGGAAAATCTCGACGAACGTGGACATCAGATTCACCCTTTACGGCACTATCTGGCGGAGCCTGAAGTGTAATCAGGAATACGGGGCCGTGACGACGGCCCATGCTTTTATTTATCCCATAAGCATTCAAGTTTTAAACACTCAGCGCCTTTGTATAAGCATTCATCATAAATACGGTAGCCCACATGCTCAGCAACACGAATGGACGGAATGTTATTCTTTGCGATAAGACAAATTGTCTTCGAGGGTGAAAACAAATGGACAAACCACTGATGCGCAGCGACGGCGGCTTCCTTTGCTACGCCAGCCCCCTGAGCTGAACGTGAAATAACCCATGATGCCTCGACACAGTTCTCAAAGTTTTCATCAATGCCACGATGAAAATTAGCCAGCCCTGTTTCGCCTAAAAACGTGCCGTCAGACTTTTGAAAAATAGAAAATATACCGTAACCAAAAACAGACCAATGCCCGATGTTTCTCAACAGGCGGTTCCATGCCTCTTCTGGCGTAAAGCCTGGGGCATTAACCAGATGAAATATTTTAGGGTCTGAATACATCGGATACCATACATCATAATCTGTGATGACTTGAGGGCGCAAAATGAATCTTTCCGTGACGATAGCAGACATTATTTTCCACTCATTATGCTTACGTTACTTCTATTGTAACTGAGTTATCCACTCATTCCGTCCAAAACTTTCTGTGGATAACGCGTTGGCGTTAATCCCGTGTGTTGACGGAAAAACGCAACAAATGCGCTGTCGCTGGCAAATTCCAATAGACAGATAGACACGGTTTTCCAGCCATTGAGATATCTGTTTAGCCTCCGTTGTAACACAGATCCCGCTTTGTCATTATGATCCTGCGTCTGTTCTCCTTTCTGCCATTCATCACTGGTTGAGTGTGGGATCATCTGATAGTGTCGGGAAATGAATGTTTAACGGAAATGACGATGAGCAAAGTCTATACTGGCGGCTGTCTGTGCGGTTTTATCCGTTTTTCGGCGGTAGCGCCGAAAAATCCACATACCTGTTCCTGCTCGATTTGCCAAAAACATACAGGTGCATATTTGGTCAGTTGGATCGAATTCGATGCTCAGGATGTGACGTGGACAGGACAAGGAGACAAGCCTGCGGTCTGGCGCTCTTCGGGTATCTCCAGTCGGGCATTTTGTTCTCACTGCGGAAGTTCAGTAGGCGCAATTGATGATGCGCCTACCGTTGCGTTGTTAACTGGTGTATTTGACGAGCCTCAGGATGAAGATCTTCATGCGCATTAAGCGCATCGCCCTCACCCTGTCTGCCTGTTTCGCCAGTCCTCCCTTTTCTGCCTGACGGGTAAACGCACGGAAGTTTCAGACAGCGATTAACTTTCCCCTCAAAAGTATGTTGTAACTAAATAACATGAAAACAAAACCCGGCCGCAGCCGGGTCAGATGATTAGCACAGCGGTTTTACCGCTTCACGCATCCCTTTCGTCAGGATTGCATCCAGGTCGGTCGTGACCTGTTCGACCAGACCTGCAACGTGTGTCAGATCCTGCTCCCAATGCGCGTCCACGGCCAGCACGGTATGAACCAAATCCTGTGTGCTGATAAGACCGTCGCTATGTTGATGCCACAACTGTTGATAGCGCTCAATCCAGTGCGCATCATCCTGGAGCGGATACGTCTCGCCGCGACGTTCACCACGATAAAATGCGATCAGCGCCGCAAGCGCAAACGTCAGGCGCGCCGGTAAAACGCCGCTGACCTGCTGCCCTGCCAGTAGCTGCGGTAAAATACGGGTGCGAAATTTAGTCATGCCATTTAACGCAATCGACAACAACTGGTGTTTAATATACGGATTCTGGAAACGCCCCGTCACCGCACTGGCGAACGACATTAGCTCGTCGCGAGGTAAGTCCAGCACCGGAATAATCTCTTCATAGATGGCTTTTTCAACAAAGGCGCAAATGTCGCGGTCATTCATGGCTTCACCAACGGTATCCAGCCCGGCCTGGAACGCAACGGGCACCAGCGCCGTATGCGCACCATTCAGGATCGCGACCTTACGCTCTTTGTACGGCTTGATGTCATCAACAATCAGCACGTTGAGCGGATACTTATCAAGACGCAGCTCAGACGCTACCTTTTTTGGCCCCTGAATCACAAACAGATAAAAATGTTCCGCAGTATCGAGAAAAGCATCGTGATAGCCAAGTTCCGCTTCAAGTTGCGTCACTTCATCACGCGGATATCCGGTCACAATCCGGTCAACCAGCGTGGAACAAAAGGTGTTCGCCTGATCCAGCCACTGCACAAACGCAGCGGACAAGCTCCACTCCTGAGCGTAACGCAGTACCAGCTCGCGCAACGCCTCGCCATTGTAATCAATCAGTTCACAAGGAATGATAATCCAGCCTTTATCAAGCGCGCCGTCAAAACAGGTATAACGTTCAAACAGCAGCCGCGTCAGCTTCGCGGGGTAGCTGACCGCGGGCGTGTCATCAAATGCGTCACCGGCATGGTAGCTAATACCGGCTTCTGTGGTATTAGAGAAAACAAAACGCATGTCCGGGTTATGCGCCAGTTTCAGGAATTCATCGTAATCCTCATAGACGCTGATTTCACGGTTAACAGAACGGATCAAACGCGCGTCGCTAACCGCCTCGCCCTTTTCATTCAAACCACGAATAATCGTGGTATAGAGCCCGTCCTGGGTACTCAATGACGGCGGAAACGTGCTTTCGATAGGGCGAACAATGACCACTCCGGCGTTCAAATCGGTATGTTCGTTCAGCAGATCAACTTGCCAGTCAACAAAGGCGCGCAGGAAGTTTCCTTCACCAAACTGAATGATGCGCTCAGGATAGCAGGCACCGGGAAAATCGCGACGGTTTAGAGTTTTCACAATGGGTTCCCTTCTTAATTAGTCATACAACCTGTTTGAATTGGTAGAACAGGTTAGCAAACTTTATGATATTGAAACCCTGTTTTGATCAAGTAGTCACGATTAATCAAAACTGTTTTATGCTTTAACATCTCTCACGACGCGGAGATTTACGGCTGATTCATCTGGATAACCAGCCAGTGGTGAATGACGGCAACAACATACTGCTGCTGTTCTTCACTCAGCGATTCTCCCTGGGGAATGTTGTGCCATTTCGCCAGACAACCACGGCAGCAGGTCGCCGTCGCGTGTTGGGCAATAAATACGGGGTGGCCGCGCATCGGCGTTTGTTTACCATCGTTGCGCGGAAAAGCCGGGGCCAGCCGCTTAGCAATAAACTCGGCGGCATGTTGATCAATAACCTGCGCGCCTTTATCCCAGCAATACTGCCTTTCTTTTGCGCCAAGACGAAACCGCGCGCGAAATGGCGAGCGTGACAGGCGAGAAAAAAGTGGATCAAGCGCGTTCATCAGTAAACCGAACGACCTAATTGTTGGGTGAGTTGTTCAAGTACCGCAATACCCGCCAGGGAGTTGCCCGCCGGGTCCAGTTCAGGGCTCCATACCGCAATCGCCATTTCGTGCGGGACAATCGCCACAATCCCGCCGCCAACGCCTGACTTGGCAGGTAATCCTACTCGCCAGGCAAATTCGCCTGCGTTCTGGTACATTCCACTGGTCGCCATCAGCGCGTTGATTTGTCGGGCCTGCATCGGCGTGACAACCGGTTCATCAAGGTGAAACGCCTGCCCCTGTCTGGCCAGAAAAACAAATGTACGCGCCAGTTCTGCACAGCTCATTTTCAACGCGCAGTAGTGAAAGTAATTTTGCAAAACGGTAGTGACATCATGCTGGAAATTACCAAATGACTTCATCAGCCAGGCAATAGCGGCATTGCGTGCGGAGTGCTCAAATTCAGAACGGGCAACTGTGATGTCATACGCAATATCCGACACGCCACTAAGCGCCCGGACCACTTCCAGCATACGCTGGCGTGGCGCACTCAGTCGCCCTTGCAGCATATCGCAAACCACCAGCGCGCCGGCATTAATGAAGGGGTTACGCGGTATCCCTTGCTCCAGTTCCAGTTGCACCAAGGAATTGAATGGCGACCCGGAGGGATCTTTTCCGACACGTTGCCAGATTTCCTCTTCCGGGTAGTGACGCATCGCCACCACCAGACTCAGCACCTTTGATATGGATTGTATTGAGAAGCGCTCCTGCGCATCACCAGCCTGATAGTATTGCCCGTCAACGGTGCAAATGGCGATCCCCAGTTTTGACCCATCGACAGAGGCCAGCGCAGGGATGTAATCAGCCACTTTCCCCTGTCCAATCAACGGGCGCACCTGCTGAAGGATGGTCTCTAAAATTGAATTGTCCATGGCCCTGGCCACAATGTGCTCCTTGCTCGCAGGTCTGAAAAGGCCTGCGAGTATAACAGAGCTGAATGTGCGGCGTCAGGCAGAAAGACGAAATCGCGCCACCGCGTTCAGAAGCTGATGAGATTCATGATGCAGTTGCAGCGATGACTCCGATGCAGTATTCACCAGGCTGCTGGTCTCTTGCGCCGCACGGTTAAGCGCCTGTAGCTGCCCCGTCATCTGGTGGATGCTGTCCCCCTGGCTTAACGTGGCGCCAGAGATGTCATTCAACAGTATGCCCAGATTGTCTACTAACGAAATCACCTGCTGTAAATTTTCTTCCAGCCGATTAACCGCATGTGAACCCTCCTCGATTCCCTGCAAGGAGTGGTGGATAAGTTCCTGTATGTTCTGCGTGGACTGACTGCTTTTACGGGCCAGCAGCCCCACTTCTTTTGCCACCACGGCAAATCCGCGACCTTGTTCTCCGGCATGGGCCGCTTCGATAGCCGCGTTCAGCGCCAGGATATTGGTCTGGAACGCGACGCTGTCAATCAGAGAGATGATCCCGCGCATTTCTGACGATCGTTCAACAATCGCCTGCATCGAACGGTTAACGGTTTCCATCATACGATCGCCGCCAGCCGCTACCTGACGCGCCTCGGCTGCACGTTGATTAGCCAGTCTGGCAAAGCCGCTATTGTCCTCGACATGCGTTTCCAGAAACGAGATATGCGAGGTGACACTACTTAACTCTTCGCTCTGTTTCGCCGATTGCTGATAAAGCTGTTTGTTGCTCTGCGCAAGCTGATCGATGTTGCCGACCATTGCGGTGGTGGCATCGCTCACCTGCTGCACCAACTGCCTCAGCCCCTGTTGCATCGCATCAATGCGTGAGCTGAGTTGCGCGACCTCGCGGTTAAACCCGCTCACCTTCGGCATTGGTTCGGACAGATCGCCTGCGGCCAGAATATTAATATGGGCGATCAGGCGGCGCAGCGGAGAAATAACCCAGCGAGACATGCCGCTCCAGACCAGCAGGGCAATCACCACCAGCACAAACGGGATGAACAAAAAGAGGTGCTGCAACCCTTCCAGGCTGGCAATCAGCTGCTGCCTGCCACCCTCTGTCTGACGCCCACTCTCTTGCTGAAAGCGAGCATAGTTTTCATTGAAATCTGTCTGAAACGCCTGAACAGGAACAGCAAAGAACGCGTCGATGGCGTTAGTCTGGCTCAGGCCGTCCGCCTGTTCCTGAATACCGCTATAAAAATGCTGATAACTCTCAATCAGGCCGTCGTCTTTATGAGGGGCCATTGCAAGCCAGGCATCCCAGGCCGTTTTTGACTGCACCAGCGCCTGCTGAGCTTCATCCATCAACGGGCGCCAGCTGCCTTCTGATCCCGTTGCGGCATCCTGCATAAAGTAAACGCCCGCCCGGTTCAGCAGATCGCTTGCGGACAACAGCGCTACCCTCGCCTCATCCACCTTCGTTTGTTGCAGCAGTGCCTGCTGGTTACGTTGTTCGTTACGCTGAGCGTCTCGCACGGAAAACGACAGCATCAGGGATGACGCAACCTGCAAAATAGAAAACAGCGCGATAATGCAAAATATTCCCGTTAACAGACCAAACTGGCGGGGAGTGAAACGACGAATTAAGCCTCGAAAAATTTGCGTTAAGTTCATGATATTCTTCTGTATCAATGCGTTATGCGCGAGTGTACGGAGAGAAAATGACAGAACTATTGCAGTAATGTGACATGGCGCCTCAAGAAGACGCCGGAATGATCACAGACGGTTTTTCCAGACAGTTTGTACGTTGCAAAACTCATGCAGGCCAAAATGGGAGAGCTCGCGACCAAAGCCGCTTTTCTTCACGCCGCCAAATGCCACACGCGGATCGCTGGCGCTGTATCCATTGATAAATACCCCGCCGCATTCCAGGCGCGATGCCATCTCCTGAGCCAGTGCATCACGCGCAGTGAACAGCGTCGCCGACAACCCAAAGTCGCTGTCATTAGCCAGATGCAAGGCATGTTCGGCGTTCTTCGCCACGGTAATCGCCGCCACGGGCCCAAACAACTCCTGACGAAACGCCGTCATCTCAGGCGTCACATCGCCCAGCACCGTCACGGCATAATAGTTGCCTTCCCCGGCGAGCTTTTCACCGCCCAGTAATAAACGCGCGCCTTCTGCTATTGATGCCTCCACTTGCTGATGCAGCTCATCCCGTAGATCAAAACGCGCCATAGGGCCGAGATCGTTCTCTTCCGCCAGCGGATCGCCCATTTTCAGTGCGCTGGCGGCGGCAACAAACCGTTCAGTAAATTCCCCGGCAATCCCCTCTTCAACAATAAAGCGCTTCGCCGCCGCGCATACCTGCCCGGTATTTTGATAGCGACCGGCGACAGCGGCTTTAACAGCCAGATCCAGATCGGCATCGTTAAGAACGATAAACGGATCGGAACCGCCCAGTTCAAGCACGCATTTTTTCAGCGCAGCCCCGGCCTGCGCGCCAATCGCGGCCCCGGCACGCACGCTGCCCGTTACCGTCACGGCGGCAATACGGGGATCGTTAATCATCTGGCTAACGCCGTCGTTACTGGCATTCACCCAACCATAAACGCCCGCCGGAATACCGGCATCGGCGAAGATCTGCGCAATACGTTCAGCACAACCGATCACATTCGGCGCATGTTTTAGTAAATAGCCGTTACCCGCCAGCAGGATGGGAATCGCCCCGCGTAATACCTGCCAGAGCGGAAAGTTCCACGGCATGACCGCCAGTATTGTCCCCAGCGGACGATATGCAATCACCGCCTGCTGATTTTCCACCAGCGTCGGTTCCGGGTTAAGCATCGCGGGGCCATGTTCTGCATACCAGTCACAGAGCGCCGCAGATTTCGCCACCTCGGCGCGCGCCTGCCGGATCGGTTTTCCCATCTCACGGGAAATACTGTGCGCCATCTCTTCTGTACGGTTACGCAGCGCTTGCCCGATATCGCGAAGTTTCTGCGCCCGGTATGCCACCGTCGTGCGTTTCCATTCCTCAAATCCACGGGCAGCCAGAGTGAGTGCATTTTCAATATCATCAGCGCTGGCCCACGGCATCATCGCCAGCGTTTCACCGGTTGTCGGGTCCACGGAAATCGCATGTGTAGCAGGTGTCATCGTCATCGGTTTGTCTCTCTACGTTGCGGGATATGCCTGCATAATGGGCGCATTTACTCTTTCTGAAAAATGAATAATATTAAGCACTGCGTTCACAAAAAGAGAAAACTATGGATCTGACTCAACTGGAAATGTTCAATGCCGTGGCCGAAACCGGCAGTATTACGCAGGCGGCGGCGAAGGTGCATCGCGTCCCGTCGAACCTCACTACGCGAATCCGCCAGCTTGAGGCCGATCTTGGCGTGGATCTGTTTATTCGTGAAAGTCAGCGGCTGCGCCTTTCGCCCGCCGGACATAACTTTCTGCGCTACAGCCAGCAGATCCTGGCGCTGGTTGATGAAGCGCGAATGGTGGTCGCCGGTGATGAACCTCAGGGACTGTTTTCACTCGGCGCGCTGGAAAGCACCGCTGCGGTACGCATCCCGGCCACGCTTGCCGGGTACAATCAGCGTTACCCCAAAATCCAGTTCGCCCTCTCTACCGGGCCTTCCGGGACAATGCTCGAAGGCGTTCTGGAAGGCAGACTTAACGCAGCGTTTGTTGATGGCCCGATTACTCATCCGGGTCTTGAAGGTATGCCGGTATACCGTGAAGAGATGATGATTGTCGCCCCTCATGGGCATTCCCCCGTACGGCGGGCAAAAGACGTGAATGGCAGCAATATCTACGCCTTTCGCGCAAACTGCTCTTATCGCCGTCACTTTGAAAGCTGGTTTCATGCCGATCGCGCGATGCCCGGCACCATTCATGAAATGGAGTCGTACCACGGCATGCTGGCGTGCGTTATCGCCGGAGCGGGCATCGCGCTGATCCCTCGTACCATGCTGGAAAGTATGCCCGGGCATCATCAGGTTGAAGCCTGGCCGTTGAGCGAAGAGTGGCGATGGCTGGACACCTGGCTTGTGTGGCGTCGCGGGGCAATGACCCGTCAACTGGACGCGTTTATCGCCCTGCTGAATCCGTCCTCGCAGCCATAGCATTATCCTATGGGTTTGGGGCTACGCCTGCCGGGAGAAGCGTTTTATACTGCGCAAGACGAAAACGGATATGGAACAGTCATGAACACCAAAGCGCGTAAAGTGATGATCATTGGGGCAGGTAATGTTGGCGCATCAGCAGCTTACGCTCTGCTCAATCAGAATATTTGTGAAGAACTGATTCTGGTCGATTTGAACAGAGATCGTTCGGAAGGCCATGCTTTGGATCTCGCCGATGCAGCGGCCTACATGCCGGGGATGATGACCATTTCCACCCGGGAGGCGCATGAATGCGCCGATGTCGATATCGCCGTGATTACCGTTTCCGGCGGCGCATTAAAACCAGGGCAAACACGGCTTGATGAGCTGAACAACACTGCGCGGATCGTCCAAAAGATCGTGCCGGAAATGATGGATGGCGGCTTTAACGGCATCTTTCTTATTGCCACCAATCCTTGCGATATCATTACCTGGCAGGTATGGACGCTATCAGGCCTGCCGCGCAGCCAGGTAATCGGCACCGGCGTCTGGCTGGACACCACCCGTTTACGGCGCGCGCTGGCGCAGGAACTGGATATCGGCGCGCAAAGCATCGATGCCTTTATTCTGGGAGAGCATGGCGATACGCAATTCCCGGTCTGGTCCCACTCCTCCGTCTACGGTTCTCCGATTGCGGATGTTTATCAACGCCGTACGGGTAAAATCCTGGACGTCGAGGCGATGGCGGAAAAAGTGCGCAAACATGGGTTTGAAATCTATAACCGCAAGGGCTGCACTGAATATGGTATTGCCGGAACCATTGCGGAAATTTGCCGGAACGTCTTCACCGGAAGCCATCGGGCGCTGGCCATCTCCTGCGTACTGGAGGGGGAATACGGCGTTGACGGCGTCGCCATCGGCGTACCGGCGGTGCTGACTCAAAGCGGTGTTCAACAAATTATCGAATTACAGTTAGCCGATGATGAGCTGGCGAAATTCAGATACTCCGCCGAAGTCATCAAAGCGAATATCGCAAAACTCCCCTGAATACGGTGTCCGGGATGATTTCCATACCCGGACGCTATTTCGTTTGTTTCATCAATCGGCTCATCAACGATAATGAGACATACATCACAAAATGATTGTATTTTCGCCAGCAAACGTTTTAAGATCGTGACCTCGCCTTTTCGCAACTAACCCGATTTACTCTTATGACAACAAACACTGTTTCCCGCAAGGTCGCGTGGCTACGGGTAGTTACGCTTGCTATTGCCGCTTTTATTTTCAATACCACAGAGTTTGTCCCTGTTGGCTTACTGTCGGACATCGCCCGGAGCTTTGCTATGCCGACCGCGCAGGTCGGGATTATGCTGACGATCTATGCCTGGGTTGTGGCGCTGATGTCGTTGCCCTTTATGTTGCTGACCAGTCAGGTTGAGCGGCGTAAACTGCTAATCTGCCTGTTTGTTCTCTTCATTGCCAGCCATGTGCTCTCCTTCCTGGCATGGAATTTTACCGTGCTGGTAATCAGCCGCATCGGGATCGCATTTGCACACGCCGTCTTCTGGTCTATTACCGCTTCGCTGGCCATTCGCCTTGCGCCGCCAGGCAAACGTGCGCAGGCACTGAGTCTGATCGCCACCGGAACCGCGCTGGCGATGGTGTTGGGGCTGCCTATCGGGCGTATCGTTGGTCAATACTTCGGCTGGCGAACAACGTTCTTCGCCATTGGTATAGGGGCGTTAATCACGCTGGTATGCCTGATCAAACTGCTGCCGAAATTGCCCAGCGAACATTCTGGGTCACTAAAAAGCCTGCCGCTGCTGTTCCGTCGCCCGGCGCTAATGAGTATTTATTTACTGACGGTCGTGGTGGTCACCGCACACTATACGGCATACAGCTATATTGAACCGTTTGTACAAACGGTGGCGGGTCTGAGCGCAAACTTTGCCACGGTATTACTGCTGATCCTCGGCGGCGCCGGGATTATCGGCAGCGTGGTATTCGGCAAACTGGGTAATCAGTACGCCTCGCCGCTTATCAGCATTGCCATTATGCTGCTGGTGATTTGCCTGATGCTCCTGCTGCCCGCAGCAGACAGCGAAAGCCATCTTGCCGTGCTGAGTATTTTCTGGGGCATCGCCATTATGGTGATAGGCCTGGGGATGCAGGTGAAAGTCCTGGCACTGGCGCCGGACGCCACCGATGTGGCAATGGCGCTGTTCTCAGGCATTTTTAATATTGGCATTGGCGCTGGCGCATTGGTGGGGAATCAGGTGAGTTTACACTGGTCGATGTCCACTATTGGCTACGTTGGCGCAGTGCCAGCCCTGGCGGCGCTGGTATGGTCGATCATTATCTTTCGCCGCTGGCCTGTTTCGCTGGAAGAGCAGCCGCAGCATTGAAGTAAAACCCCAATAAAATGACTTTTTTATAAAGGGCCAGAGCAGGTAAGTTCTGGCCCTTTACTCGTTTCTTATCAATGTTACTTAATGAACGATAAGATCAGTTGCAATGATGCAACGATGAACTCAAGAACCACAATAATCGTGCTTAAGATATTCACCACGCTTTCTTCCTCTTAAAGAGGAATGCGATTACTCCGGCTTAGCCTCTCCTTGCCCGTCCACCGAAGATCAAGTGTGTTAAGTTTGGTTTATCGCATTCCTGGCCCAGGCGCTCGCAGGTACCACCCCGTAAGCCAGGACTTAGAAACTTTTTTTGCACAGGAGCAAAAGCCAGTAAAACGATAATCAACACACCTGCGCAGTATAACCTTCCCCGAAAAACGCATCAACACAATGATTTTTATACATTAATTCACAGGGTGTATATAAAAACATAAATAATTCAGCACCGAATATAAGACGGCTTAGCGATGTAATCATTAACGGTTAGATTTGTATGATGGCCTGATGTGGCGTAAGATAATGCGCGTGTTAAGTTTGGTTTATCGCACTTTTTATAAGTGCTGAAGCCTTTCCTGAATTAATGACTGGCTTCAAAAATAAAAACCACCGCTACCAACGGTGGTTTTTATTTTTTCAGGGCAACACATGTCACTTAATGGTAAGTCTTAATAATTTCCAGCACGCCGTTAATGATAAACTGCACGCCCATACAGACCAGTAAGAAGCCCATCAGCCGGGAAATAGCTTCAATTCCCCCCTTGCCGACCAGACGCATAATCGCCCCTGAGCTGCGCAGAGAACCCCACAGAATCACTGACACCGCCAGAAAAATAAGCGGTGGCGCCACCAGAATAACCCAGCCGGGAAAATCGACGCCGTGACGTACGGTAGAGGCCGAACTGATGATCATCGCGATCGTCCCCGGCCCTGCGGTGCTCGGCATCGCCAGCGGAACAAAAGCGATATTGGCAGAAGGCTCATCCTCCAGCTCTTCTGACTTGCTTTTCGCCTCCGGCGATTCGTGCGCCTTCTGCTGCGGGAACAACATCCGAAAGCCGATAAAGGCGACAATCAGCCCACCCGCAATGCGCAAACCGGGGATGGAAATTCCAAAGGTGTTCATCACCAGTTGACCGGCGTAATACGCAACCATCATGATGGCGAACACATACACGGAGGCCATCAGCGACTGACGGTTACGCTCCGCGCTGTTCATATTACCGGCCAGGCCTAAAAACAACGCCACCGTGGTTAGCGGGTTCGCCAAAGGCAGCAGGACAACCAGCCCAAGCCCTATCGCTTTAAACAAATCCATCATAATGCCATCTCTTCCCCATCAAGCTCGTTGTAAGCGGCAAGTATAAAGGGAAAACGCGGCGTTTCGCCATTAAGCATTCATTATGTCGAATAAGCATAACCAGTAATTATTATTAATAAATTACCCCGTGATGCAGCCCCTGCACTGACGCGTTTTAGCAAATCGTGGCATCCCCTTATTCATTCGATTGACTTATATTTGCCTGGGCAATAGTATCTGCCGTGACTAACTACTTGCCGGGGCAACCATTGTGAAAAGCACCAGTGACCTATTCAACGAAATCATCCCGCTGGGTCGCTTGATCTACATGGTCAATCAGAAAAAAGATCGTCTGTTGAACGACTATCTGTCGCCGCTGGATATCACCGCATCGCAGTTTAAGGTGCTCTGTTCTATCCGTTGCGCGGTATGCATTACCCCGGTCGAGCTGAAGAAAGTGCTGTCTGTCGATCTCGGCGCATTGACGCGCATGCTTGATCGGCTGGTCTGTAAAGGCTGGATCGAAAGACTGCCAAATCCACATGACAAACGCGGCGTGCTGGTGAAACTCACCGAACACGGCGCGGCAATTTGTGAACAATGTCATCAGTTAGTAGGACAAGACCTGCACCAGGAACTAACAAAAAACTTAACGGCGGATGAAGTGGCAACACTTGAGCTTTTGCTTAAGAAAATCCTGCCGTAAACAGAAAGAGGTATGACGATGTCCAGACGCAATACTGACGCTATTACCATTCATAGCATTTTGGACTGGATCGAAGATAACCTGGAATCGCCGCTCTCACTGGAAAAAGTGTCAGAGCGTTCAGGTTACTCCAAATGGCACCTGCAACGGATGTTTAAAAAAGAGACCGGTCACTCATTAGGCCAGTACATCCGCAGTCGCAAAATGACTGAAATAGCCCAGAAATTAAAAGAAAGTAACGAACCGATCCTGTACCTGGCGGAACGTTATGGCTTTGAGTCACAGCAGACGCTGACCCGGACATTTAAAAACTATTTCGACGTTCCACCGCATAAGTACCGTATTACCAATATGCATGGCGAATCCCGGTATTTGCATCCACTCAACCATTGTAATTGCTAATCGCCTGTTAATGACGTAATCGAGGAAATCATGAAATCTCTGTCTTCCGCAATGCTGGCTGTGCTGCTTGTCGTCTCTGGCCAAAGCATTGCGGAGCAAACCGCACAACCTGGAACACAAAATAATCGCGATGCGATGGTCATGCCGTCTGCGCATGACCAGTCGCCATTCGATTTCAATCATATGGGTGCGGGAAGCGATAAATCCGACGAATTAGGCGTACCGTATTACAACGGACACAGCCTGTAATTCGTTTTTGCCCCGCCACTGCGGGGCTTTTTTTATCCCCTTACCTGCGCCGCTTTGCGCAGCCGAAAACCAAACACGTTGATGTACAAACCCGCCATAATCAGCACCGCGCCAAGAAACTGTAACCCGGTAAGCGTCTCATTGAGCAACACGGCCGCGCTGGCCAACCCCACGACCGGCACCAGCAAAGACAGCGGAGCCACGCGCCAGGTTTCATAGCGTCCGAGCAACGTTCCCCAGATCCCGTAACCGACAATCGTGGCGACAAACGCCAGATACACCAGCGATAAAATCGTCGTCATATCAATCGCGATCAGGCTCTGAACCATCTGCGCAGAACCGTCCAGAATCAAAGAGGCCAGAAAGAAGGGAATAATCGGGATCAGCGCACTCCAGACCACCAGCGACATCACCGCCGGGCGAGTGGCATGTTGCATGATCTTCTTATTGAAAATATTCCCGCACGCCCAGCAGAACGCCGCCGCCAGCGTTAACATAAACCCGAGCATCGCAATATGTTGCCCATTGAGGCTGGCTTCTATCAGCAGCAGAACGCCAAACACCGCCAGCGCGATACCGGCCACCTGTTTGCCCTGCAAGCGCTCGCCGAACGCAAACGCGCCCAGTACGATGGTAAAAAACGCCTGCGCCTGTAGCACCAGTGACGCCAGCCCGGTAGGCATTCCGAATTTAATCGCACAAAAGAGAAACGCGAATTGACCAAAACTGATGGTCAGGCCGTAGCCGAGTAACAGCGACAGCGGGATTTTCGGGCGCGCAACGAAGAAGATGGCCGGAAACGCGACCAGCAAAAAACGTAATCCCGCCAGCATCAGCGGCGGCATATTGTGCAGCCCGACTTTGATGACGACAAAGTTAAGCCCCCACACCACCACGACCAGTAACGCCAATAACCCGTCTTTACGCGACATACCACGGCCCCTGCAAATATTAAATTTTTGTAAACAAGTTAAGTTAACGGAAATCATCGCCCCGGAACAGATCATTAATTCAGGTAGGGCGGGACGAGCACTTTCGAACAACATCCCGGGTATACATCACACTTTTGCCGTGCTATTGCTTTAAATCACCAATAAATATAATGAAACGCATTGTCGGGCAGGAAAATGAACACAACGCTGAGACGCTCCACCCTCGCTTTACTCGCCTCATCACTGTTATTGACCATTGGGCGCGGCGCCACGCTTCCGTTCATGACGATCTATCTTAACCGCCAGTACGATCTGAGCGTCGATCTGATCGGCTATGCCATGACGGTAGCGTTAACCATCGGCGTGATTTTCAGCCTGGGTTTCGGCATCCTCGCGGATAAGTTCGATAAAAAGCGCTATATGCTTCTGGCAATTTCGGCGTTCTTGCTGGGCTTTATCGCCATCCCCCAGGTACACAGCGTCACGCTGGTGGTGCTGCTTTTCGCCCTGATAAACTGCGCCTACTCCGTCTTTGCCACCGTGTTGAAAGCCTGGTTTGCCGACAATCTTTCCGCCACAACCAGGAGCAAAATATTTTCCCTCAACTATACCGTGCTCAATATTGGCTGGACCGTCGGGCCGCCGCTTGGCACCCTGCTGGTCATGCAAAGCATCAACCTGCCGTTCTGGCTTGCGGCCATTTGCTCTGCTTTCCCGCTGGTGTTTATCCAGACCTGGGTGAAGCGCGCAGAGACGCCCGTTGAAGGAACAACGGCGTCAGTCTGGTCGCCATCGGTGCTGTTACGCGATAAAGCCCTGCTCTGGTTTACCCTCTCGGCCTTCCTGGCGTCATTTGTCAGCGGCGCGTTCGCCTCATGTATTTCCCAGTATGTCATGGTCGTCGCGAACGGTAATTTTGCCGAAAAAGTGGTGGCTGTCGTACTCCCCGTCAACGCGGCGATTGTCGTCAGTCTGCAATATGCCGTAGGTCGTCGGTTAACGACCGCAAATATCAGACCCTCGATGGCGGCCGGCACAATCTGTTTTGTGGCTGGGCTGGTTGGTTTTATGATTTCAGGAAACAGCCTGCTGCTCTGGGGGCTCTCCGCCGCCGTATTTACCATTGGCGAGGTTATTTATGCCCCGGGCGAATATATGCTGATCGATAACATTGCTCCGGCGGGGATGAAAGCAAGCTACTTCTCAGCGCAGTCGCTTGGCTGGCTCGGCGCGGCGGTCAACCCGCTGGTCAGCGGCGTGATCCTCACCACCTTGCCCCCCTGGTCCCTGTTTGCGGTGCTGATCGTTGCGATTATTCTTGCCTGGGCGCTAATGCTAAAAGGGATGCGGGCCAGACCCTGGGGGCAGCCCGCAATGTGCTGACGGCACGCCAGACTGTGCCGGATAACGTCCGGTGCAGTCCCGGAACTCAGATCGCGACCAGCCCGCGGACGCCCTCCGCTTCCATATTCTCGCCCCTGCCGCTCTGAATAATGCTTCCCCGCGACATCAATAAGTAGTGATCCGCCAGTTGGGCAGCAAAATCATAGAACTGCTCCACCAGCAAAATCGCCATATCCCCCTGACGCGCCAGATGTGAAATCACCTGCCCAATCTCTTTGATCACTGACGGCTGTATCCCTTCGGTCGGTTCATCCAGAATTAACAGCTGAGGACGGCAGGCCAGCGCCCGGCCAATTGCCAGCTGCTGCTGTTGCCCCCCAGAAAGATCGCCCCCTCGCCGGTGCTTCATCTCTTTAAGCACCGGGAAAAGCGCGTAAATATCATCCGGCACCTGTTTTGCATCGCGGGCGGAAAAACGCGACAGCCCCAACAGCAGGTTTTCCTCTACCGTCAGGCGAGGAAAAATCTCCCGCCCTTGCGGCACATAGGCGACACCAGCCCGCACGCGCTGATGCGGTTTACGCTGGGTGATGTTCTTCCCCTGCCAGATCACATTGCCGGTGCGTGCCGGGATTAACCCCATCAGACACTTCAGTAAGGTGGTTTTTCCCACGCCGTTACGCCCAAGCAAACAGGTTACTTCGCCAATGCGGGCCTCAAAACTTACCCCGCGCAGGATATGACTGCCGCCGTAATATTGATTCAGTTCATTCACCTGTAACATCCGTCCTCCCTATCGCCCGAGGTAAACTTCAATAACCTGTTCATTGGCCTGGACGTCGCGCAGGCTCCCTTCCGCCAGCACGCGCCCCTGATGCAAAACGGTAACATGGTCGGCAATGGTTTCGACAAACCCCATGTCATGCTCCACCACCATCAGCGAGTGTTTCCCCGCCAGAGTGCGAAACAGCTCGGCGGTATACTCCGTTTCCGCGTCCGTCATCCCCGCCGCAGGTTCATCCAGTAGCAGCAGATGCGGCTCCTGTACCAGCAGCATACCGATTTCCAGAAACTGCTTTTGTCCGTGCGAAAGCAGCCCGGCGCGACGCCCACGCTCCGCGCCCAGGCGCAATAGCCCGAGCATCTCGTCAATGCGATCCCGCTGCTCGCCCGAGAGGCGCGCTCTTAACGTGGCCCAGACGGATTTATCCTCTTTCATCGCCAGTTCCAGATTCTCCTCCACCGTCAGGGCCTCAAACACGGTCGGTTTCTGAAATTTACGCCCAATGCCCTGGCGGGCAATCGCGATAGGATCGAGCGAAGTTAAGTCCGTGGACTGATCGTAAATCGCGCGTCCGCTTTGCGGCCGGGTTTTACCGGTAATCACATCCATTAAGGTGGTTTTTCCGGCGCCATTAGGGCCAATAACGCAGCGCAATTCCCCTACGCCAATGTTCAGGGTTAAATCCGTCAGCGCCTGGAAGCCGTCAAAATTGACATTGATCCCTTCCAGTTGCAGAACCGGGTCTGTTTGATCGCGAAAACGATCCCCCGGCAACTGGCGGGTAAAAAGTCCGTCATCCGGTTGCATCATTTTTCTCCTTTGCGAAACAGACCAATGACGCCGCGCGGTAAAAACAGCGTAACGCCAATAAAGATCAGGCCGAGAAACAGCTGCCAGTACTCCGGCATAATCACCGTAAACAGACTTTTAGCGCCGTTCACCAGCACAGCGCCAAACACCGGGCCAATTAAGGTACCGCGACCGCCCAGCGCGACCCAGATAGCCGCTTCAATAGAGTTGGTCGGCGACATTTCGCTGGGGTTAATGATGCCGACCTGAGGAACGTACAGAGCGCCCGCCAGACCGCACAGAACAGCGGAGAGCGTCCATACCAGCAGTTTGAAGCCACGCGGATCGTACCCACAAAACATCAGGCGATTTTCCGCATCGCGCACGGCGGTCAGAACGCGGCCAAACTTACTGCGCGCAAGGAGATATCCCAGCCACAGCGCCAGCACCAGTAATATGACGGTCGCGAGAAACAGCGCTACGCGCGTGGAGGTCGCCGCAACAGGGAAGCCCAGCAACGTGGTAAACCCCGTAAACCCGTTATTGCCGCCAAACCCGGTTTCGTTACGGAAAAACAGCAGCATGCCTGCGAACGTCAGCGCCTGGGTCATAATGGAAAAATAGACGCCTTTGATTTTTGAGCGAAAGGCAAAATAGCCGAACACCAGCGCCAGCAGTCCCGGAACCAGCACGACCAGCAGCATTGCCCAGGCGAAGTGCTGCGTTCCCCACCAGAACCACGGTAATTCACTCCAGGAGAGGAAAGACATAAACGCGGGAAGTCCGTCGCCAGAGGCCTGACGCATCAGATACATTCCCATCGCATACCCGCCCAGCGCGAAGAAAATACCGTGCCCCAGCGACAGCATCCCGGCATACCCCCACACCAGATCCAGCGCCACAGCGACAATGGCGTAACAGAGGATCTTCCCGGCCAGCGTTAACACCCAGACCGGGACAGCCAGCGGGTGTTCCGCAGGCAGCAGCGCCAGAAAAGGCAGAATCAGCAGCGCCGCCAGCAGGCAGAGGCCAAAAACCTGGACAGTACGCGGCGCTCTACGCGCCAGTGTTAATGTCATTGGCATGGTCATTAATCAATAACCCTCCCTTTCAGCGCAAACAATCCCTGAGGCCGTTTCTGGATAAACAGAACGATCGCAATCAGAATGACGATTTTGCCCAGCACCGCGCCCATTTGCGGTTCCAGAATCTTATTGAAGATACCCAACCCAAATGCGGCGGCCACGCTTCCCGCCAGTTGTCCGACGCCACCGAGCACCACCACTAAAAATGAATCAATAATATATCCCTGCCCCAGTTCCGGCCCGACGTTGCCCAGTTGTGACAAGGCCACGCCGCCCAATCCGGCGATCCCCGACCCGAGGCCAAACGCCAGCATGTCCACGCGCCCCGTCGGCACGCCGCAACACGCCGCCATACTGCGGTTCTGCGTTACCGCGCGAACGCGCATCCCGAGGCGGGTTTTATTCAGCAATAGCCAGGTGAAAAACAGCACCAGCATGGCGAACCCCAGCACCACGATACGGTTCCAGGGCAACGTCAGGTTGGCATAGACCTGCACCCCGCCAGAAAGCCACGCAGGGTTGGCAACCTCCAGGTTTTGCGCGCCAAAGGTCATGCGTACCAGTTGGATCAGCATCAGGCTAATCCCCCAGGTCGCCAGCAGCGTTTCGAGAGGACGACCATAAAGATGGCGAATAATGCCGCGCTCCAGCGCCATTCCAGTTCCGGCGGCGATCAGGAAAGCAACCGGCAACGCCACAACGGGATAAAACGCCAGCCACTGTGGCATGAACTGCCCCATAAACTGCTGAACCATCCATGTGCTGTACGCGCCAAGCATCAGCATTTCACCGTGCGCCATATTGATTACGCCCAGTAATCCATAGGTGATCGCCAGCCCCAGGGCCGCCAGCAACAGAATCGATCCCAGCGACAGCCCCATAAACGCCTGCCCCAGGAGATCGCCAATCACCATCCGCTGCGCGATTGCGTTCAGACTTTCTGTCGCGGCCTCGCGAACACGCGCATCCGGTTCATGTTCAGCATCCGTAAAGGGTTGCAGGCGTGATTGCGTTTCCGGGTCGCCCGACTGCCCCAGTAAGACAATCGCCTGACGCCGGACGTCAGCGGAAGGATTCACCAGTTGCAGGTTAGCCAGCGCAATCTCCAGACGTGATGTCACTTCGCTTTCCGTTTCCTGCGCCAGCCGCTGCTGTAAAAGCGGTAGCATCGCGGGCGTAGCCTCCCGCTGTAACAGGCTGGCGGCAGCGGCTCTTTCCGTGACATTGTCACTTAATAGTTGATGCGTGGCTAACGCCCCGCTGACCAGGTTTCGCAGACGGTTAGTCAGACGAACCTTTTTCAGTTCGCCATCGGGCGCGGCGACAGCGCCAAGCGGCAGAACCTGCGTACCCTGCCGAATGAAAGCGTGTTTTGCGCTATCAGTCAGCACATTCTCACGCGCTAATGCGTTCAACAAAGGCAAACGCTGCGCCTCAGGCGTGATGGCCCATTGTTCTAATAACGTCGCCTGTTGCGCCCGGCTGGCGCCAACAAACACATCGGCATCGGTTGCCTGCACGATCCACGGCACCAGCCACGTCATTAGCAACGCACCCCGAATAAAGCGCATGGCTTTCATGAAAGTGTTCTCCAGAATGTGCCCTCCCTCAGGAGGGCAAAAGATCAGTTGCTGGCGGTTTTAACAGGCTGGTCTGATTTTTTATCGTTACCGGCTATAAACGGGCTCCAGGGCTGGGCGCGAACCGGTTCGTCGGTTTGCCATACCACATTGAACTGGCCGTTATCTTCAATTTCGCCAATCATGACGGGTTTATGCAGATGGTGGTTGGTGGCGTCCATCGTCAGAGTAAAGCCAGACGGCGCAGCGAAGGATTGCCCCGCCATCGCCTCGCGGACTTTATCGACGTCGGTCGTACCGGCTTTTTCTACTGCCTGCGCCCACATATGCAGGCCCACATAGGTCGCTTCCATCGGATCGTTGGTCACGACGGTGTCGGCATTCGGCAGCTTATGCGCTTTGGCGTATGCCCGGTAATCCGCAACGAATTTCTGGTTAGTGGGGTTGTCGACAGATTCAAAATAGTTCCACGCCGCCAGGTTGCCCACCAGCGGTCTGGTATCGATACCGCGCAACTCCTCTTCACCGACCGAGAATGCCACGACCGGCACGTCTGTCGCTTTTATCCCCTGATTCGCCAGCTCTTTGTAGAACGGAACATTTGAGTCGCCGTTAATGGTAGAGACCACCGCCGTTTTGCCGCCCGCAGAGAATTTTTTGATATTGGCGACGATAGTCTGGTAATCGCTGTGTCCGAACGGGGTATACACCTCTTCAATATCTTTATCCTCGACGCCTTTGGCATGCAGCCAGGCGCGAAGGATCTTATTGGTGGTACGAGGATAGACATAATCGGTTCCCAGCAGGAAAAAGCGTTTCGCGCTGCCGCCGTCTTCACTCATCAGATATTCAACAGCCGGAATAGCCTGCTGATTTGGCGCTGCGCCGGTATAGAAAACATTCGGTGATAACTCTTCCCCTTCGTATTGCACAGGGTAAAACAGCAGCCCGTTTAACTCTTCAAATACCGGCAACACCGATTTACGCGATACCGACGTCCAGCAGCCAAACACGACCGCGACTTTATCCTGGCTCAGCAGCTGACGCGATTTCTCTGCAAACAACGGCCAGTTTGAGGCCGGGTCAACCACCACCGGTTCCAGCTTTTTGCCCAGCACGCCGCCTTTAGCATTGATCTCATCAATCGTCATCAACGCCATATCTTTAAGTGGGGTTTCCGAAATGGCCATCGTGCCGGATAGCGAATGCATGATGCCGACCTTAATCGTATCGGCCGCCTGAACGCTAAAGCTCAGCCCCATCGCAACCACCGAGGCGGACAGTGCAAAGGCTTTTAATAATGTACGACGCTGCATAGTTTCACTCCTGAAATTAAGCTTGCTGGAAGTCCCGGTGCAACCGGACGGGCAAATGGTGCAAATTAAGGATGTTCAGAAGTGATAAGGCAAAATCGGTGCCAGATTTTTAAATGTCTATAAATATCAATTTATTAACCGGCAACAGGGCTGAAACAAGAAAATCGGAAACCACAAGGCGGGAAATACAACGAGGAAAATGATCCAGAATGAAACAGCGTTGCATTACGAATGTGCAACGCTGTGTAACAAAGAGAGGAAACTTACCAGACCTGACTGGCGATTTCGGTGATGAGGCGTACTTTGCCCCATTGCTGGGCTTCCGTCAGCGTATTCCCCTCTTCCGTGGAGGCAAATCCGCACTGTGGGCTAAGGCAGATCTGCTCTTTTGCGACATAGCGCTCTGCCTCCTGCAAGCGGGCTTTCACCCCTTCCGGGTTTTCCAGCTCGCCGTTTTTCGTGGTCACCAGTCCCAGAACCACCTGCTGACGTCCGGGTCGAACAAAGCGCAGCGGCGCGAAATCACCGGAGCGATCGTTATCATATTCCAGGAAAAACGCATCAACGTTCACCGTGCCGAACAACACTTCCGCCACCGGTTCATAGCCCCCTTCAGAGATCCACGTCGAACGGAAATTTCCCCTGCAAACATGCAGCCCGACCGTCAGATCGGCTGGTTTATCCTCCAGCGCACGGTTAATCACGCGGGCATAAATCTGCGCCAGCTCGTCAGGATCGTCACCCCGCTCACGAATCTGCTGACGTTGCTGGTCGGAGCACAAGTAAGCCCAGACGGTGTCATCCAATTGCAGATAACGACAGCCTGCTTCATAAAAAGCAT
The DNA here is from genome assembly GCF_005406305.1 of Citrobacter sp. TBCP-5362. Taxonomy (NCBI): domain Bacteria; kingdom Pseudomonadati; phylum Pseudomonadota; class Gammaproteobacteria; order Enterobacterales; family Enterobacteriaceae; genus Citrobacter; species Citrobacter sp. TBCP-5362. The sequence continues at coordinate 2,376,230 of NZ_CP040234.1, forward strand.
GAATCGCATCGCGCCAGGTGGTAGCTAAATCATCGAAATAAGCGTCCAGATGCGGATAAACGGTAGCATCGATATCTTTGCGCCCGCCACGGAAATGCAGCACGCTGGGGGATGGAATGGTCATTTTGGGCTCGGCTGCGCCGCTAATGCTTTTCAGATAGCGGAAGTCTTCCAGCATAGGGTGATCGCCAAATCCCAGTTTTCCGGTAACGCGCACGCCGTGCGCTTTTGTCTGCACGCCATTAAACTGGATCCCCTTCTCAGCGTCATAGCGTTCAACGCCTTGCAGTCCATCGAAGAAATCAAAATGCCACCAGGCGCGGCGAAACTCGCCATCCGTGACGACATGCAGCCCGCAGGCACACTGCTGCTCCACAACGGTGCGGATAGCGTCATCTTCTACCGCGCGCAATTGTTGCGCCGTTATCTCGCCGCATGCGAATTGCAAACGAGCTTGTTTGATCGCGTCCGGGCGTAAAAAACTGCCGACGATGTCTGCGCGAAACGGGGCCTGTTGTTTTTGCATGTGATCTCCTCATTCACCCGGCGTTAGTTGCCTGACGTGATAATTTATTATTTGAAGTTTAGACTTCTGGATGGCTATGCGTCTAAAAATGACATGCAACCTGCTCACTGACAACCGAGAAAAATTCATCACCCTTGAAATAAATTCACATTGCCTCATCGTTTTGTGATGCTTTTTCATAGTCTGAAATCCCATACCGGAAAAATCCTGACGTTAACGTTGAAATAATCACCTAATTCAGCATTTGTTTAGATTTAATCTGCTACTATGGGTGCTCATGAGGTGAATTAAGGTAAGAGAGGAAACACACAAATAAAAGGAGGCATTATATGCTGGGTAATATGAACGTTTTCATGGCCGTTCTGGGAATTATTTTATTTTCTGGTTTTCTGGCCGCGTATTTCAGTCATAAATGGGATGATTAATGAACGGAGATAGCTCCTCACCGACAAGGCCCCTTGTAGCGTAACTGCACAAGGGGCCATTTTTTTACCCGCCCGGCAGACAGACAAAAAAAACCGCCGGATAAACCAGCGGTGAATGCTTGCATGGATAGATTTGTGTTTTTACCTTATGCGTTATCAGGCAATTCCCTGCGCAGATAACGGATCGTTTACCATCCTGACACAGACAATATCAATGAAGGTTAAACAACATAGAACTAAACCAGCAAAACCGGCGTTTCGCGCTTCCATCCCTTTGCACACTTATGTCAGTGAATAACCGGTTATGTAAAGAGCGTGCCGTTCGGCTCATGCTACACACGCGTGATTTGCTGATCTTTGTCCATAAACATGCAGCGATTCCTTCCGGTTTGTTTACCCCGGTACATTGCCCTGTCTGCGCGTCCGATGACGACATCCAGCGGTTCTCCCTGCTGCGCCTGGGTAATGCCCGCAGTTACCGTTATCGAAAGTTCTCCATCAGGGTAGTTAATCGGATTATCCGCCACTAGCTGGCAGATACGTAACCCTGCCCGACAGGCCTGTTCATCCGTTTTTGTACGGATGATAATCACAAACTCCTCCCCGCCATAGCGGTAAGGCGTTTCATCGTAGCGCGTCCAGACGGATAAATTCGACGCCAGGGTGCGCAGCACGCTATCACCGACCAGATGACCATAGTTGTCATTGACCAATTTAAAGCGGTCAATATCAAAAAGCAGCAAATATAAATTAAGCGGTTGTGCATCAATAAGCTGACGATCGAAAGATTCATCAAGGACTCTGCGCCCGGGTAATCCGGTTAATATATCCATATTACTGCGAATATTGAGCAGATATATTTTGTAGTCCATCACCGCCGAGGTAAATGCTAATAACGCTTCCTGAAAACGGTCAAAATGGTGATCTTCCGAACGTTTTTCCGCGATCGCCCGCAGTAATTCCCGACCTCGTGTGTGCATGTGTTCATGAGCAATAATAATCTTGATAACAAAGCCCTTTTCTTCAGGTTCGTGTACCGGATGATTATTTAGCCATTGGCTGAACTGACACAGACAGTGAGAATTGATATCGAAAATATCGGGTTGATTGACATCGCCAGACACTGTGCAACGAAACATTTTCACCAGCCACTGATAGTGGGCATCAATAGACTGGTTCAGATCTAACAAGATGGTATCGATTTCTATCGTTTTTTTAATCATTGCCACTCCTTGGGCATACATCCTTGATGTACCGTAGTCTAGCGGTACAAAAGCAAATTTATGTCAATTTATTAATAGAAGGCCGAACCAGGAAATGGAGAATCTATAACGCTATGATTTTAAAGTGGTAATAAAGGAAAAAAGTGAATAATCCTGGAATATTTGCAATGCACTTAACATCTTTAATCGCCCTTCCCCTGCTGCGCCAGGCGAGTCAGGATCGTCTGACCGATATAATTACTCCAGTTGAAACTATTTTGCAAAACCACTACCGCGTTGCGATTTCTTTTATCAAACCCAATATAGCTGGAATACCCACCAATATATCCGACCTGATAGGTGATCTTTTGCGCAGAAAACTCATCACTCACCCACGCAATATTCGCTGCTTCTTTCTGTCGATAATAATAAGTCTGTGTGGCTTCAGCAAAAGCCCGATCGATGGCCGAAACGGTTGTGGATGTAAAATGCGCGCGGGCATAATTAGCCAGATCGCGGGCGCTACTGTATAAACTGGCCGCCCCCATCATATTTTTGTTAAAAACCCAGTCTGGCGTCAGATGACCACGGGTAATGAGCTTAGGCTGATCGCCAGCATGGCCCAGCGCTCTTCGCGGGTATGCCTTCAATAAGGTGGGCGTATAACTGCTGTTTGTCATCGCCAGCGGTTCAAATATCATGCGTTGCGCCAGCGCCTGGATCGGCTCTCCCGTTCTGCGCTGCAAAATATACCCCAGGATGGCGTAGCCGATGTTGGAATACTGCGGAACGCGCGCGTCCGGCGCAGTAAAATCACTGAGATAACCCAGCACGGCGTCGCTGTCCAGCTGCGTATAAAAGTTCTCGCCGTTACTGAAATAGCGCATTAAGTTTTCCAGCGTCAGCAAATCCATAGGCTGCCGGGGTAAACCGGAAGTGTGAGTCACCAACTGGAGGAGCGTAATATTTTTAGCGTCAGGGCTTAAAGGCGTATTCTGTGGAAGCAACGTTTCCAGTGTATCCGTCCAGTTAAACACCCCTTCATCCACCAGCATCGTCGTCACTTCTGCCGTCACGCCTTTACTCAGCGAGCCTAAAGCGAACAGCGTATCTGGCGTGATGGGATAACGATTTTTATCATCGGTTATCCCGTAACTGTGAAATTCTGCCGGGCCATTATTCTGAATAACAGCAACAACGACGCCAGTCACCTCTTTTTCCCGCATATATTGCCGAATCATCGGATCAATACCGCGTCCGTAGTATCCCACCACAACTTGCGCGCTTTTTTGCGCAGGCATATCCAGCTGTGAAAGCGTGCTGTTGCCACACCCGATGAGCGCAAATAAGGATACGCAGAGCATCTGGTGTTTAATTTTCATTGTTCGCATCAGTTCTGATTCACAGACACAACAGGTTTTTTCTCAAACAAAGAGAAAAGCGGAAGAGAATACGAACACATGAAAACAGGGGCCCCGGATAAAAAGAAGCCCGCATTGTACACCAGTATCCCGGCAGCTTACTTAACATTGACAAAAAATCAGAGCGTTACCTGATAAACATTCAGGCAGCGTCCTTGCGCTTAGCGGTCTAAACCCCGGTGTTTTAACATGGGTTCGATACGCGGTTCATGACCACGCCACGCCGGGTAGAGACGTTCCAGATCCGTACTGTTGCCGCGTGACAAGATGGCATCACGGAAACGCTGTCCGTTCTCACGCGTTAACCCTCCCTGTTCAACAAACCACTGGTAGCCGTCGTCCGCCAGCATTTGCGTCCACAAATAGGCGTAATAACCTGCCGCATACCCGCCACCGAAAATATGGGCGAAATAGCTGCTCCGGTAGCGCGGCGGCACTGCCGGAAGATCGAGTTCTTCCGCCGCCAGCGCCTGCTGTTCAAAGAGATCGACCGACTGCGATGCCGAAAAGGTTTCAAGACTGTGCCAGCGCATATCCAGCAATGCGGCGCTGAGCAGTTCCGTCATGTCATAGCCTTTGTTAAACAGGCTTGCCCGCCGCATTTTTTCCTGCAACGCTTCGGGCATTTTTTCACCCGTCCCGACGTGGCGCGCATAGCGTTCGAACACCTGCGGATGACTCGCCCAGTGCTCATTAATCTGCGAAGGAAATTCGACAAAATCGCGCGGGGTGTTCGTCCCCGACAGCGTCGCATAGCGCTGTGTCGCAAACAGGCCGTGCAGCGTATGACCAAATTCATGGAACAAGGTGATCACATCATCCCAAAGCAGCAATGCGGGCTGCCCTGCCGCTGGCTTCTGGTAATTACAGACGTTGTAGATAACCGGTCTGGTTTCGTTAAGCGTGGATTGTTCAATAAAATTGCCCATCCATGCGCCGCCGCTTTTTGACTCACGGGCAAAGAAGTCACCATAAAACAACGCCAGGCCGACGCCATCATGATCGAAAATTTCCCAGACGCGCACATCAGGATGGTAAACCGGGATATCAAAGCGCTCGATAAACTTAATGCCGAACAGCTGGTTTGCCGTCCAGAACACACCGTCGTTCAGTACCGTATCTAACGCAAAGTAAGGTTTGAGCTGCGCTTCATCCAGCGCGTATTTTCCACGGCGTACCTGCTCAGCATAGTACGCCCAGTCCCACGCCTGGGTCGTGAATCCTCCCTGCTCATCATCGATCACTTTCTGGATCTCAGCCTGCTCATCCAGCGCGCGCTGACGCGCGGCCGGGACAATGGCACGCATAAAAGCGAGCGCCGCGTCAGGCGTTTTCGCCATCTGATCGGCGGTTTTCCAGGCGGCATAACTGGCAAACCCGAGTAATGTTGCCTGCCGGGTACGGATGTCCACCAGACGCTGAACAATCGCACGCGTGTCGTTGGCGTCGTTCTTTTCCGCACGAGTCCATGCGGCGTTAAACAGATTTTCACGGGTCTGACGATCGCGTAAAACGGCCAGTGTCGGTTGTTGTGTGGTATTGAGAAGCGGAATAAGCCAGCGATCCGCCAGCCCTTTTTCCCTGGCGGCATCAGCGGCAAGAGCGACCTCCTCCTGACTCAATCCGTCCAGTTGATGGCGATAATCAACCACCATCCCACCGGATTTATTCGCCGCCAACAGCCGCTGATTAAACTGGCTGGTCAGCGTGGCGGATTCGGTATTCAGGCTCCTGAGCTGCGCTTTATCGTCATCGCCAAGCTGCGCGCCGGAAAGTACAAAATGCTGGTGGATAACCTCCATAAGACGCAACGACTCGGCATCCAGCGCCAGCGTCTCCCGCTGTCGCCAGACCGCATCCACACGCGCAAAGAGCGTACTGTTGAGATAAATATCATTTGCCAACGCCGCCAGTTCAGCGGAAAAGGCTTCATCAAGGCGCTGTAATTCGTCATTGGTATGCGCCGCTGTCATGGCGAAAAACACGCTTGTCACACGGGTGAGCAAGGCGCCGCTTTGCTCCAGCGCCAGATACGTGTTCTCAAAATCAGGCGCCTGCGGGTTTTGGACAATCGCATCAATTTCAGCGCGCTTTTGCCGCATCCCTTCGTCAAACGCCGGGCGGTAATGGCGGTCTTCAATCAGATCAAAACGCGGGGCCTGGTAAGGCAATACGCTCTGGCTAAAGAATGGATTCGTTAACGACATTTTTCACTCCTGCAAACGATTTGTTCATTAGAGTAGGTCTCCCTTGAAATGACCGCAATCCCATTAACGAGGATTACCCCTGAACAGAGATGGCGTGCTATGGTAATACAACACAAAAAGCGTTGAGGAACAGTGAGATGATCGTTTTAGTCACCGGTGCGACCGCAGGTTTCGGCGAATGCATTACACGTCGTTTTATTGAGAATGGACACAAAGTGATTGCCACTGGCCGTCGCCAGGAACGCCTGCAAGAATTGAAAGATGAGCTGGGCGACAATCTGTTTATCGCTCGTTTAGATGTGCGTAACCGTGCATCCATTGAAGATATGCTGGCGTCATTACCCGCAGAATGGCGCAACATTGATGTGCTGGTCAACAACGCCGGGCTGGCGCTGGGGCTTGAGCCCGCGCATAAAGCCAGCGTGGAAGACTGGGAAACCATGATCGACACGAACAACAAAGGTCTTATTTACATGACCCGCGCGGTTCTGCCTGGCATGGTGGAGCGCAATCGCGGCCACATCATCAATATTGGCTCTACCGCAGGTAGCTGGCCATACGCGGGTGGCAACGTATATGGCGCAACCAAAGCGTTTGTGCGCCAGTTCAGTCTGAATCTGCGCACGGATTTACACGGTACGGCGGTACGCGTTACCGATATTGAACCCGGTCTGGTCGGCGGCACGGAGTTTTCTAACGTCCGCTTTAAAGGCGATGACGACAAAGCGGGTAAAACCTACGAGAACACAACCGCGCTCACGCCGGATGATGTCACAGAAGCGGTATGGTGGGTCGCTAATCTGCCTGCGCATGTGAACATTAATACGCTGGAAATGATGCCGGTTACGCAGTCTTTTGCCGGACTGAGCGTTCATCGGGGTTAATTTTTATACCCGGCCTGCGGGTCGGGTATAGATAGTGACAAAAAAGTGGTAGAGTATTCTGGTTAACTCTCTAAAAAGTAAGAATGAATGACCGTTGAAACCCAACTCAATCCTACGCAGCCTGTAAATCAGCAAATTTACCGCATTCTCCGACGTGACATCGTGCACTGTCTGATTGCGCCAGGCACACCGCTTTCCGAGAAAGAGGTTTCCGTGCGCTTTAACGTGTCGCGCCAGCCTGTACGTGAAGCGTTTATTAAGCTGGCGGAAAACGGTTTGATTCAAATCCGCCCTCAGCGCGGCAGCTATGTGAATAAGATTTCATTATCGCAGGTGCAGAATGGGTGCTTTGTCCGACAGGCCATCGAATGTGCGGTCGTTCGTCGCGCGGCGTTGATGATCACCGACAGCCAATGCTATCAGCTGGAGCAGAACCTTCACCAGCAGCGGATCGCCATTGACCGCAAGCAGCTCAACGATTTCTTCCAGCTTGATGATGAATTTCACCAGAAACTGGCATTAATTGCCGATTGCCAGCTGGCGTGGGATACGGTTGAAAATATTAAAGCCACCATCGACCGCGTGCGTTATATGAGTCTGGATCATGTGTCGCCGCCTGAAATGTTGCTGCGCCAGCATCATGATATTTTTGCCGCCCTGGAAAAGCATGACGCCGACGCGGTGGAACGCGCAATGACTGTGCATCTACAGGAGATTGGCGAGTCCGTTCAGCTTATCCGCCAGGAAAACAGCGACTGGTTCAGCGAAGAGTAATCCCGCTGACAAACAAGCCGGATGGCGGCGTAACCGCCTTATCCGGCCTACAATAGTCAATGATGTTGAACGTTGCAGGCCTTATCCGGCCTACAACCACGCAGAGATTACGCTGATGCGATATTCGCCGCATATTTTGCAACGGTTGCTTTCGCGCCGTTGGCAAGCAGCGACAGATACGCTTCTTTCACCTTATTCGTAAACAGCTCAACGTGCGGCAATTCATTACCAAAAATCGCATCGATGGCCAGCAGCGCCTGAACGCGACTTTCCCCTTCTTCACTGCCCTGAACCGCTTGCTGAATAACCGGCAGCAGCGGATCGCTAATTTCAATCGGATTCCCCTGCTCATCAACGCCGCCAACGTAACGCATCCAGCCCGCCACGCCTAAGGCCAGCAGGTCGAAATGGCTGTTATGCGCGATATGCCAGCGAACGGAGTCCAGCATACGCTGCGGCAGTTTCTGGCTACCGTCCATCGCAATTTGCCAGGTACGGTGACGCAACGCCGGGTTGCTGTAGCGCGCGATCAGCAAATCGGCATAACGCTTCAGATCCACCCCCTTCACTTTCAGCGTCGGCGCCTGTTCCTGCAACATCAACGCATGCGCGGCCAGGCGGTAATTTTCATCTTCCATGCAGTCATTAATGTGCTGATAGCCCGCCAGATACCCGAGGTACGCCAGGAATGAGTGACTGCCATTAAGCATACGCAGTTTCATCTCTTCGAACGGGATAACATCTGCCACCAGTTCAGCGCCCGCTTTTTCCCATTCAGGGCGACCCGCGACAAAATTATCCTCAATCACCCACTGGCGGAACGGTTCACACGCCACACCCGCAGGATCGCGTACGCCGGTTAACTGTTCGATCTTATCCAGCGTGTCAGCCGTCACCGCCGGTACAATACGATCAACCATCGTGGACGGGAACGTCACATGTTGCTCAATCCACGCGGCCAGCTCTGCATCTACCGCACGGGCATAGGCAGTAACCACATTGCGCATGACGTGTCCATTTTCAGGCATGTTATCGCAGGACATCACGGTAAATGGCGCCAGGCCAGCCGCTTTACGACGCGTCAGCGCTTCCACCACCACGCCAGGCGCGGACTTCGGCTGCTGCGGGTTTTGCAGATCGGCGGCGATCATCGGGTGATCCAGCATCAACTGACCGGTCGCCGGAGAGTGGCAGTACCCTTTTTCTGTAATCGTCAGGGAAACAATCGCCACCTGCGGCTCGCACATGGCGGCCAGGACGGTTTCCAGACCGTCAACCTGCGCGTGCAGCGCGTTTTTTACCACCCCAACAACCCTTGCGGTCCAGGCATCCGCTGACATTTCCGCCACGGTATACAGGTTGTCTTGCTGTTTCAGGTCGGCAATCTGCTGCTCGCCGCCAATCAGGTTGACTTCACAATATCCCCAGTCGCTGTTGTGTTCCGCCGCGAGGATATCTGCGTAGACACCCTGATGCGCGCGATGGAATGCGCCAAAGCCCAAATGCACAATGCGAGGAACCAGTCTGGCGCGATCGTAATGAGGAAGCGAAGCCTTAGCCGTTAAGAGCTTGTTTTGCATGGTATGACCTATTGTATGAATGAATTCAGGACTGTCTCAGAGTAACGCCTGTAGGGTTGTATGATTTGATTTGAATTAAGCTTTTTGCAATTGGTATGACATCATTTTAAAGTTATGTGACAACATGACCGAAATTCAACATTCCCTGTCCATTCCGGTCATGCCCTGTGCGACGTTACCCTACCTGCGTTGCCGACCCCTGAACGCTACTTGCCGCCTTTAGGTCCGCTGCATCCTCCAGCACGCTCAGATCGCGATCTCTCACTTCCGGCATCAAAATCGCTGAAATTAAGCCGATAAGAGAATAGGCAATGATCATCGCTAATATAGGCAACCAGGAATCGGTCATATTACAGAAAATACCTGCCAGTACAGGACCAAATCCAACGGCGACTAAGCCACCGGCTTCTTTTGAAATCGCCATCCGGGTAAAGCGATTACGCGAACCAAACATCTCGGCCATCGTAATGTTTTCCAGCGCGAAGAGACCCAGCACGGCAAAGTTATGAATAACAATAAGCGCGGTCATAATCACGCCAGGGCTATAGGTTTTATCCACGATGATAGACAACATCGGGTACGCAAGAATAATCGCAGATATATTCAATAAAATATAAGGCAGACGACGACCATATTTATCAGATAACCACCCTAAAAGTGGAATAGTAATAAAACCAATAACAGAGCTAATCATTAACGCGTCGGTAGGAATCGCCTTATTGAATAATAACGTCTGCACTAAATATCCTGCAAGGAATGTCTGAATTAACCCAGAATTGCCCGCCTGACCGAAACGTAAACCGGTTGCCAGCCAGAAGGATTTACTGCTAAACATGGCACCCAATGTGTTTTCTGATGCGTTATTTAACGCCGGCGCATTTTCGCTTTCATTGACCTTTTCAAATACCGGGCTTTCTTTGAGGTTCATACGCAGCCAGATAGCGAAGATCATGACAACAACGCTCGCCAGGAATGGGATACGCCATCCCCAGGCCAGAAGCTGTTCTCTGTCAAGCGCAAAGAACATCACTGCCCAGATTGCCGTTGCGCTCAGCGTACCGCAGTTTGTTCCCATTGCGACAAGCGAGGAAATAATGCCGCGTTTCCCTTTAGGCGCATACTCAGCCAGCATCGTTCCTGCCCCGGAGATCTCCGCCCCGGCGCCTAACCCCTGAACAATACGTAACGTCACCAGTAAAACAGGCGCAAATATACCAATTTGCGCATAGGTCGGCAGAACCCCAATGAGGGTTGTACAAATCCCCATCATGGTGATAGTGATAAACAAGACTTTTTTACGCCCAATACTGTCGCCCATTTTGCCGAAAATAAACGCGCCGACAATACGTGCGATATATCCTGCGCCATAGGTTCCCATCGCCAGAATAAGCGCCATTGCGGCGGACTGTTCCGGGAAAAATATTTCATGGAAAACTAATGCAGCGCCCAGAGAATATAACTGGAAATCCATAAATTCAAGGGCGGTTCCCAGCCAACCGGATACGGCAGCTCTGATTAAATCTTTTGTTGACCGTTCATGTTTTTGTTGAGTCATATTGGCAATCTCTAAGAGGTAAGATGCGTACCACTCTCTCGCATTTATTAATATTATTCAGAGAATGTGAGTAAAACCTTGCAGCAGTGCCGTTGGTCTTTCTCAAACAATTCAATCGCGTCAGTGACATGGTGGTAATTAAACGTATGCGTGACGAGCTTATCGGGATCGATCAGACCTTTTTCCAGCCAGCCAATAACGACCGGGAATTTATTCGCATTCAGACGGGAGGAATAAATTGACAGCTCCTTGCCGGTAATCCCCTGCTGCACAATCTGGCAAGGTTCGCTGGAGAACCCCATCAGTACAATGCGCGCGGCGGGCGACGCCAGCGAGATGGCTTCTTGTAAAATAGACGGATGACACGCCGCATCGACGATCAGCGTCGGTTTTAACCCTTTTTCGTCCAGGAAATCTTGCAGAGATTGCTGTCCATTATTGATAACCCAGTCGGCACCGCTTTCTTTCGCCATCTCCAGTCGTTCATCAATACGATCGGCAACAATCACCTCTTTAACGTTATAAACGCCCTTCAGCGCCTGAACCGTCGTCAGTCCCATCGGCCCTGCGCCATAAATCAGCGCAATATCGTTCTCTGTCGGATTAACCTGCCCGGTAACGTTCGCCGCAATGGTGAAAGGTTCAACCATCACCGCGTGCTTATCAGCAATGGCATCCGGGATCGTAAACGCGTTTTTCGCCGGAACGACCGCATATTCACTAAACCCGCCGTCGCGGTGTACGCCCAGAACAACCAGCGAGGTACATACATTGGGCTTGCCTATTGAACAGGGATAGCAATGCCCGCAACTGATGACGGGATCGACCGATACGCGTTCCCCCACTCTGGCGTGGCTAACACCTTCGCCCACGGCGTCAATCACACCAAAAAATTCATGCCCGATAACACGCGGATACTTTGCAAAAGGATTATGCCCACGATAGATATGGCTATCAGAACCGCAGATCCCCGCCAGTTTCACTTTAACCCGAACGTCCCCGGCCGCAGGCTCAGGGATAGGACGCTCCGCTAAAACCAGCGTGTCAGGTTTTTCAATCACTATACTTTTCATGTCATATCACTCCTTACCAGTTCCACAACGTGCCATCTTCCAGACGGGCGACCGGCAAATACGCAGGGTCATACGGATATTTCGCCGCCAGTTTTTCATCAAACTCAATACCAAGACCCGGCTTGTCGCCTGGGTGCATATAGCCGTTATCGAACGTCCAGCTATGCGGGAAGACATCAAGCATTTGTTCGGAGTACCCCATGTATTCCTGAACGCCAAAGTTAGGCACCCACAGATCAAAGTGAAGCGCTGCGGCCATGCAAACCGGCGACAAATCAGAAGGCCCATGAGACCCCGTGCGCACCTGGTAAAGCGAGGCAAAATCCGCAATGCGGCGCATCCCCGTAATGCCGCCGGCATGGGTAATGGTGGTGCGGATATAGTCAATCAGTTGCTCTTCAATGAGCTGCTTGCAGTCCCAGATGCTGTTGAACACTTCCCCGACGGCAATCGGCGTCACCGTATGCTGACGAATCAGACGGAAGCATTCCTGGTTTTCCGCAGGCGTCGGGTCTTCCATCCAGAACAGACGATAATCCTCAACGCGCTTACCAAAACGGGCGGCTTCAATCGGCGTCAGGCGGTGGTGCATGTCGTGAAGCAAATGCTCTTCAAAACCAAATTCAGCACGTACGGCGTCAAACAGTTTCGGCGTGAAATCGAGGTATTTCTCGGTTGACCAGAGTTGCTCTTCCGGCCACTGGCCTTTCGTAGCGGGTTCGTAGGCCAGGCCTTTGCCTTTAGACATGCCGTAGGTGGTTTGCATACCCGGCACGCCGCACTGCACGCGAATCGCTTTAAACCCCATCTCTTTGTGACGCGCATAATCTTCCAGCACATCATCGATGGTGTGACCCGTCGTGTGGCAATAGACCATCACGCCTTCGCGGGATGCGCCGCCCAGCAACTGATACAGCGGCATGTTGGCGGCTTTCGCTTTGATATCCCACAGCGCCATGTCAACGGCTGAAATGGCAGACATCGTGACCGGCCCGCGACGCCAGTAGGCGCCTTTATAAAAGAACTGCCAGATATCTTCGATACGGTGCGCATCGCGGCCAATAAGCTGCGGGCAAAGGTGATCTTTCAGATAGGATGCCACCGACAGCTCACGGCCATTCAGGGTAGCGTCGCCCAGGCCGGTGATACCGTCCTCGGTGGTGATTTTCAGCGTGACAAAGTTACGTCCCGGACATGTGACAAAAACTTCAGCCCCTACAATCTTCATTGTTGTTCCTTACATCTCTTCTGTGCGATGCAGGAAATTTATACACCTGAACTACTACCATACAAGTATAATGATCAAAAAATCGCTCATCGATCACAAAATAAGGCGCTTAAGCGCGCCCCCACCCGGCAACGATAATCAGCATTCCACAGAGTGCGATCAGTGCGCCTGACCAGTCATAAAGACTGAGTCTGACGCCGTCAACAAAGCGTAACCATAACAGCGCAGTACAGACATAGACCCCGCCATAAGCCGCATAGACGCGGCCGCTGGCGGCCGGGTGCAACGTCAGCAGCCAGACGAATAACGCCAGTGAGACTCCCGCCGGAACCAGCAGCCAGGCCGTTGCGCCCCGCTTCAACCATAGCCAGGGCAGAAAACAGCCCACGATTTCGCACAGTGCGGTCATGAAAAAAAGAAGTGTTGTTTTTAGCATCATCATCATTGCGTTACGTCAGGTTTAAGCATGATACGCCAGAATAGCGCCTTCGTATCCATACCCGCAGGATGGGTATGCCCTGCGCCAGGAATGGTGTAGAATTTAAACAAGTTTTATCCCTCTATCATGAAAGGAATTAACCATGAACAATACACTTAGCAAACGCCTGTGCCTGACGGCAATGCTTGCGCTGGGTGCTGTCGTGTATACCACCTCCGCATTCGCGAATACCAGCAAACTGATCATTGAATCTGGAGACAGCGCGCAAAGCCGCCAACACGCAGCCATGGAAAAGGAACAATGGAATGATACCCGCAGCCTGCGCCAGAAAGTGAACACGCGCACGGAGAAAGAGTGGGACAAAGCCGACGCCGCGTTTGATAACCGCGACAAGTGCGAGCAGAGCGCCAACCTTAACGCGTACTGGGAACCGAATACGCTGCGTTGCCTGGATCGTCGTACTGGCCGTACCGTTGCGCCATAACAGTGCGTTGAGCGACAGACGGTAAGGACACAAAATGACCCACGCCAACAGTGTTAAGTTGCGCCCGCTGGAGCGCGAAGATTTACGATTCGTCCACCAGCTTGATAACAACGCCAGCGTAATGCGTTACTGGTTTGAAGAGCCGTACGAAGCGTTTGTCGAGCTGTCTGACCTGTATGATAAGCACATTCATGACCAGAGCGAACGGCGCTTTGTCGTGGAGTGCAACGGCGAAAAAGCCGGTCTGGTCGAACTGGTAGAAATTAATCACGTTCACCGCCGGGCTGAATTTCAAATCATCATCTCGCCGGAATACCAGGGAAAAGGGCTGGCTTCGCGCGCAGCGAAGCTGGCGATGGACTACGGATTCACCGTACTCAACCTTTATAAGCTGTATCTGATCGTTGATAAAGAAAACGAAAAAGCCATTCACATTTACCGTAAGTTAGGTTTTATGGTTGAAGGTGAACTGATTCATGAGTTCTTTATCAATGGCCAATACCGCAACACCATTCGTATGTGCATTTTCCAGCAGCAATATCTGGACGATCACAAAACACCTGGCTCAAGCCTGCTGAAGCCTACCGCACAGTAAGCCGCTACCCGGCTGTGTCAGACGCAGCCGGGTAATAATCAATCGTATTTTTAATGGTATAGCTCCGCGCAACGGCGGGTTCGACGCTTTCATCAACGATCACAAGCTGGCAGTTGATCGGATTGGCGTAATTATCATATTCACACGTCTGCTTCACATTGCCTAACGGGCGATCGTTCAGCAGACTGACCGCCGTATAGTCGAGCTTTTTAAGCGGGTCCGCCGACGGTTTTGCATCAATAGATAACGTTTTGTCTTTACTGATGGTGGTCTTACCCAACGGATACCCTTCCGCATCATAGCGGTATTGTACCTTCGTCTCTCTTCCCGTTGCGGAAACAACAAAACCGTTATCGTCCGTATCCCAGACCACGCCTGCCGAGGGCAACTCCGCCAACTGGCATTTCCCCTGCAAGCGCACTCTTTTCTCCATCGTCTCGGCATCGCGGTAGTAGTTTGCATCCAGTACCAACGCCAACCCGGTATTGTTTTCCAGATCGTGCAGTTCCAGCGTATCAAAGCAGCCTTCCTGCGAAAGCGTTCCGCTGATGCGCTTCGTCACTTCCCCTTTGTCGTTCATCAACGTCTGGCTGAAATCTTTAACCGGGCCGCGCAACGGGTCAAAATCGAACTCATTGGAAAAGCTGGCCATTTCCGGGGTAAAGGAGACCAGAACAGTGGCGTTATCACATCCAACAAGCAGCACACACAGAAAGCTCACCAGGGTCTGTTTCTTCACGTTATTCACCAGGATAAGGAGATGATTCTCAATCATATTAGCAAATACAGTTGTTTACACTAGAAATGCTAAGCTTTCATTATCGTGTTCATAAAAGGAGTGAATGATGAAAATCTCAGCAGGAATTGCAGCGTGTCTGCTCATCGTCGCCTCCCCGCAGGTACTGGCGGCGCCGGAGTCATGTGAAAGAGTCAAAAGCGACATCGAACAGCGCATCATTAACAATGGTGTGGCGGAGTCCAGTTTTACGTTAACTATTGTTCCTAATGACCAGGCGGATCAGCCCGATTCCCAGGTCGTAGGCCACTGTGCAAACGATACCCATAAAATTTTGTATACCCGCACCAGCAGCGGAAACGCTCCTGCCAGTACCAGTCCTTCTCAGGACGGGCATGCTGTCGAACCTCAATAACAGATAAGAGCCTGATATACCAGGCTCTTACTCCCTCTTAGAAAGATTCCCTCAATTTTGACATGGATTAATAACCCCTACCTATAAGGGGTTAAAATCACTCTTTCATTAGTATCCTATTAATTTCGTTATAAACATAATTATATAACGATAACTATAATGGAGTGAATTATGTCCGATGTTGAACAACAGGGAGGCATCAGCCGCAGGACGTTAGTGAAATCCACCGCGATAGGATCGCTGGCGCTCGCTGCCGGAGGGTTCTCCTTGCCTTTCGGGATGCGTACCGCGGCGGCTGCCGTGCAGCAGGCAATCCAGCCCGCTAAAGACAAAGTGGTCTGGGGAGCATGTTCGGTCAACTGCGGTAGCCGCTGCGCCCTGCGTCTCCACGTCAAAGATGATGAAGTCTGGTGGGTGGAAACCGACAACACCGGCGAAGATGTCTATGGCAATCACCAGGTGCGCGCCTGCCTGCGCGGACGTTCAATCCGTCGGCGAATTAACCATCCTGATCGCCTCAACTACCCGATGAAACGCACAGGCAAACGCGGCGAAGGAAAATTTGAGCGCATCAGTTGGGAAGAAGCGCTGGATACCATCAGCAACAGCCTGAAAAACACGGTCGATAAATACGGTAACGAGGCGGTGTACATTAACTACACCTCCGGTATCGTCGGCGGCAACATCACCCGCTCCTCGCCTTATGCCTCTCTGGTGGCCCGCCTGATGAACTGTTACGGCGGTTTTCTTAGCCACTATGGCACCTACAGCACCGCGCAAATCGCGGCGGCCATGCCCTACACCTATGGTTCGAACGAGGGTAACAGCACCTCCGATATCGAAAACACCAAACTGGTGGTGATGTTCGGTAATAACCCGGCAGAAACCCGTATGAGCGGCGGCGGAATTACCTAGTTCCTGGAACAGGCCAGGGAACGCTCAAATGCGCGCATGATCGTTATCGATCCACGCTATACCGATACCGCGGCTGGACGTGAAGACGAATGGATACCTATTCGTCCCGGCACCGATGCCGCGCTGGTCGCCGGACTGGCCTGGGTGCTCATCACCGAAGATCTTGTCGACCAGCCTTTCCTCGACAACTACTGCGTGGGTTACGACGAAAAAACGCTACCGGCCGATGCGCCAGCGAATGGCCACTATAAAGCCTATATTCTGGGCCAGGGCGAAGACGGCACGGCCAAAACGCCTGAGTGGGCGTCGCGTATTACCGGTATTCCGGCGGATCGCATCATTAAGCTCGCCAGAGAAATTGGCGCGGCTAAACCGGCCTGTATTTGTCAGGGATGGGGCCCGCAGCGTCAGGCGAACGGTGAACTCACCGCACGCGCGATTGCGATGCTGCCGATTCTGACGGGCAATGTCGGTATTCACGGCGGGAACAGCGGCGCGCGCGAATCCACCTACACCATCACCATTGAACGCATGCCGTTACCGGAAAACCCGGTAAAAACGCAGATCTCCGTGTTTACCTGGACGGACGCCATTGCCCGCGGCCCGGAAATGACCGCCCTGCGCGACGGCGTGCGCGGTAAAGAAAAGCTGGATGTGCCGATCAAGTTCATCTGGAATTACGCGGGCAATACCATCACCAACCAGCATTCGGATATCAATAAAACACACGCGATCCTGCAAGACGAATCGAAGTGCGAAATGATCGTGGTCATCGACAACTTTATGACCTCCTCCGCGAAATACGCCGATATTCTGTTGCCGGACCTGATGACGGTCGAACAGGAAGACATCATTCCTAACGACTATGCGGGCAATATGGGCTATTTAATCTTCATCCAGCCCGCGACCGCCCCTAAATTCGAGCGTAAGCCCATTTACTGGATAATGAGCGAAGTCGCGAAGCGGCTGGGCCCGGACGTGCACCAGAGGTTTACCGAGGGGCGAACCCAGGAACAGTGGCTGCAATATCTGTACGCCAAAATGCTGGCTAAAGACCCGGAGTTACCGGGCTATGACGAGCTGAAAAAAATGGGGATCTACAAGCGTAAAGATCCCAACGGCCATTTCGTGGCCTATAAAAAATTCCGTGAAGACCCACAGGCAAACCCGCTGAAAACGCCGTCCGGCAAGATAGAAATTTACTCCAGCCGCCTGGCTAAAATCGCCCAAACCTGGGAGCTGGAAAAAGGCGACGTCATCAGCCCGCTTCCCATTTATGCCTCAACGTTCGAAGGATGGGACGATCCTAAGCGCAGCGTATTCCCACTGCAACTCTTTGGTTTTCATTATAAATCACGCACACACTCCTCTTACGGCAACATTGATGTTCTCAAATCCGCCTGCCGTCAGGAAGTCTGGATTAACCCCGTGGATGCGCAAAAACGCGGTATCGCCAACGGGGATATGGTGCGGGTATTTAACGATCGCGGCGAAGTCCGCATTCCGGCGAAAGTCACGCCACGCATTCTCCCCGGCGTGAGCGCGATGGGCCAGGGCGCCTGGCACGATGCCGATATGTCAGGCGACCGCATCGATCATGGCGCCTGCGTGAATACGTTAACGACGCAGCGCCCCTCTCCGCTGGCGAAAGGAAATCCGCAGCACACCAATCTGGTCGAAATCGAGAAGGTGTAACCCCCATCCCCTGAAACGATTACAGGCGTTTCGGGGGATGTGTTCGCACGTCCATCGGTCATGCGAACAAACCAACGTCCTGTAAAAACAAATTTTATAAATCGCGTTTCTTTTTTTTAATCAATAAGCAAAGTGAGTAACTATGAAAATCACCACGCCTGAGGCGCTCATGACGGCCACTATCAGCCGTCGTAGTCTGGTGAAAACATCCGCCATTAGTGGTCTCGCGCTCGCCAGTAGCGCCTTCACGCTTCCTTTCTCCCGAATCGCCCGCGCCGCTGACGGCCTTTCGCCTGCGCCAGTGGAAGAAAAAGCGGTCTGGAGTTCCTGTACCGTCAACTGCGGGAGTCGCTGTCTGCTACGGCTGCATGTGAAAGATGATGCGGTGTACTGGGTCGAGTCCGACACCACCGACGATGACGTCTACGGCAATCATCAGGTGCGGGCCTGCCTGCGCGGACGCTCGATCCGTCGCCGCATGAATCACCCGGATCGCCTTAAATACCCGATGAAACGCGTCGGTAAACGCGGCGAAGGCAAATTTGAACGTATCAGTTGGGACGAAGCGCTGGATACCATTGGCGACAACCTGAAGCGTATTCTGAAAGACTACGGCAACGAAGCCGTACATGTGCTGTATGGCACCGGCGTGGATGGCGGGAACATCACGAACTCCAACGTGCCTTATCGTCTGATGAACTCATGCGGCGGTTATCTCAGCCGTTACGGCAGCTACAGTACCGCACAAATCAGCGCCGCAATGAGTTATATGTTCGGCACGAATGACGGCAACAGCCCGGATGACATCGCCAACAGTAAACTGGTGGTAATGTTCGGCAACAACCCGGCAGAAACGCGCATGAGCGGCGGCGGCGTGACCTACTATGTGGAACAGGCTCGCGAACGCTCCAACGCCAGAATGATCGTCATCGATCCGCGTTATAACGATACGGCGGCGGGTCGCGAAGATGAATGGCTCCCTATTCGTCCCGGTACTGATGCCGCGCTGGCGGCGGGGATCGCCTGGGTACTCATCACCGAAAATCTGATCGACAAACCTTTCCTCGATAAATACTGCGTCGGTTACGACGAAACGACCTTACCCGCCAGCGCGCCGCGTAATGCGCACTATAAAGCCTATATTCTGGGCGATGGCCCGGACGGTATTGCCAAAACACCGGAATGGGCCACGCATATCACCAGTATCCCGGCGGAAAAAATCATCCAGCTGGCACGGGAAATCGGCTCGGCAAAACCGGCATATATCTGTCAGGGCTGGGGGCCGCAGCGTCACTCCAATGGCGAACAGACTGCGCGCGCGATCGCCATGCTCTCTATCCTGACCGGCAACGTCGGGATCAACGGCGGCAACTCCGGCGTGCGTGAAGGCACCTGGGACCTCGGCGTAGAGTGGTTTTCTATGCTGGATAACCCGGTAAAAACGCAGATCTCCGTTTTTACCTGGACAGACGCCATCGATCATGGCGCGGAAATGACCGCCACACGCGACGGCGTGCGCGGTAAAGATAAACTTGATGTCCCGATCAAATTTATGTGGTGCTACGCCAGCAATACGCTGATTAACCAGCATGGCAACATCGCCCACACCCATGACGTATTACAGGACGACAGCAAGTGCGAAATGATCGTCGGGATTGAGCACTTCATGACGGCGTCCGCCAAATACTGCGACATTCTGCTGCCGGACCTGATGCCAACGGAACAGGAAGATCTTATTTCGCACGAATCCGCAGGCAACATGGGTTATGTCATCCTGGGGCAACCGGCCACCTCACCAAAATTTGAAAGAAAGCCGATCTACTGGACGCTGAGCGAAATCGCCAGACGCCTCGGCCCGGACGTCTACCAGACATTTACGGAAGGCCGTACCCAGCATGAGTGGGTGAAATACCTGCATGCCAAAACCAAAGCGCGTAACCCGGAAATGCCGGACTACGAAGAGATGAAAACCACCGGCATCTTCAAGAAAAAATGCCCGGAGGAACACTATGTCGCCTTCCGCGCATTCCGTGAAGATCCTGCCTCCAGTCCGCTGAAAACGCCATCAGGGAAGATTGAAATCTACTCCGAGCGGCTGGCGACCATCGCCGACACCTGGGAGCTGGAAAACGATGAGATCGTTCATCCGCTACCCGCCTATGCGCCAGGGTTTGATGGCTGGGACGATCCCATCCGAATAACCTATCCGCTGCAATTGACCGGCTTCCACTATAAAGCCCGCACCCACTCCAGCTACGGCAATATTGATGTGTTGCAGCAAGCGTGCCCGCAAGAGATCTGGATTAACCCCATTGACGCGAAAACGCGCAACATCAAGCAGGGCGACACGGTGCGCGTATTTAACAATAACGGGCAGATGCTGATCCCGGCAAAAGTCACGCCACGCATTTTGCCGGGCGTTACCGCCATCGGACAAGGCGCCTGGCTCAAGGCGGATATGTTTGGCGACCAGGTCGATCACGGCGGTTCCATCAACATTCTGACATCACATCGTCCTTCTCCGCTGGCGAAGGGGAACCCGTCTCACAGCAATCTCGTTCAGGTTGAGAAGGTATAAGGAGTAACCGATGACAACCCAATATGGATTTTTTATTGACTCCAGTCGTTGCACCGGTTGCAAAACCTGCGAACTGGCCTGCAAAGACTACAAAGATTTAACCCCGGACGTCAGTTTCCGCCGCATCTATGAATATGCGGGCGGCGACTGGCAGGAGGATAACGGCGTCTGGCACCAGAACGTCTTTGCCTACTATCTCTCCATCTCCTGCAACCACTGCGAAGACCCGGCCTGCACGAAAGTATGCCCGAGCGGCGCGATGCACAAACGCGAGGACGGTTTTGTGGTGGTGGATGAGGACGTCTGCATCGGCTGTCGCTACTGCCATATGGCCTGCCCGTACGGTGCGCCGCAGTACAACGCCGCCAAAGGCCACATGACCAAATGCGACGGCTGTCATGACCGCGTTGCCGACGGCAAAAAACCGATCTGCGTCGAGTCCTGCCCGCTGCGCGCGCTGGACTTTGGCCCGATAGAAGAGCTGCGGAAGAAACATGGCACGCTGGCGGCCGTTGCGCCGCTGCCGGGTGCGCACTTCACCAGACCGAACATTGTGATTAAACCCAACGCTAACAGCCGCCCGACCGGGGATACCACGGGTTATCTGGCAAATCCGAAGGAGGTATAAAATGGGAAATGGATGGCATGAATGGCCGCTGGTGCTGTTTACGGTGTTCGGTCAATGCGTTGTCGGCGCATTGATTGTCAGCGGTCTGGGCTGGTTTGCGGCGAAAGACGATGCGGCCAGCAGACAGCGTATTGTGCGCGGCATGTTCTTTTTATGGGTCGTCATGGGGCTGGGTTTTCTGGCGTCGATCATGCACCTCGGCTCGCCGTTCCGCGCGTTTAACTCGCTTAACCGGGTAGGCGCTTCCGCGCTGAGTAATGAAATTGCCGCTGGCTCTGTCTTTTTTGCCGTAGGCGGTTTCTGGTGGCTGGTGGCTGTGCTCGGCAAAATGCCGGAAGCACTGGGCAAAATCTGGCTGCTGGTCAGCATGGTACTCGGGGTGGTATTTGTCTGGGCAATGACGCGAGTCTATCAGATCGATACCGTTCCTACCTGGTATAATGGCTACACGACGCTGGCGTTCTTCCTGACGGTGTTCCTGAGCGGGCCGCTATTTGCGGCGCTGATATTGCGCGCCGCGCGCGCCAGATTCAACGGCACGACGTTCGCAAGCATCAGCGTGCTGGCACTGTTAGTCTGCGCGGCCGTAATCATCATGCAAGGCATGTCGCTTGGGGCGATCCACAGCTCCGTGCAACAGGCGAGCGCGCTGGTTCCAGACTATGGCCGCTTACAGGTCTGGCGCGTAGTGCTACTTGCTGCCGGGCTGGGTTGCTGGATATGCCCGTTAGTGCGCCGCAAAGAACCGCACGTCGCCGGATTGTTGCTGGGGTTAATCCTGGTGCTTGGCGGCGAAATCATAGGTCGCGGATTGTTTTACGGCCTGCATATGACCGTCGGAATGGCCATTGCAGGTTAACTTACGCGTGCGGGGAAACCCGCACCTTTCAGGATGGTTTCATGACTTCTTTTTCACAACGTGACGATTTTTCTATGGCTGCACGCGTGCTGGGCGCGTTGTTTTATTATGCGCCAGACAGTACCGAAGCCGCCCCGTTGGTTTCAGCGTTAAAAACCGACGGCTGGCAGGCGCAGTGGCCACTTTCACCGGAGGTTCTGGCGCCGATTGCGGCGGTTTTTCAGGCCGACATCGAGGAGCCGCTCCCGCAAGCCTGGCAACGTCTGTTTGTCGGTCCCTGGGCGCTTCCGTCGCCTCCCTGGGGATCGGTCTGGCTGGACCGTGAAAGCGTGTTGTTTGGCGAATCTACGCTGGCATTACGCCAGTGGATGCGGGACAACGGCATCCAGTTTGAGATCCAGCAAAATGAACCGGAAGATCATTTTGGTTCCCTGCTGCTGTTGGCTGCCTGGCTTGCGGAAAATGGCCGTCATAGCGAATGCGAACAACTGCTGGCCTGGCATCTGTTACCGTGGTCTGCGCGCTTCCTGGCGGTTTTCATCGAAGGCGCAAACCATCCATTTTACCAGGCGGCAGGTGAGCTGGCACAGCAAACGCTGGCGCAGTGGCAATCTCAGTTGCTGATCCCCGTCGCCGTAAAACCGCTGTTTCGCTAACGCTTTTTCAGGCAGGGCGCGCCCTGCCTTTATCGTCAAAAACCGGTTGTTTCCTCTTATCAATAAGTGACAGCGTCACTTTAACTTTCCATTTTTAAGATAATTCTTCACATTCGCGCACATCCTTCGCCCTGTAAGGGCAAATGAGCAACGGGCATGCATAGCCTGCTAATTTAAATACCTGTCTCGCTGGAATCCTTCCCGACGTGTTGCTATAGCTCAAAACACCCTGCCGCTACATGGCATAACAACACGCAACGTCTCTTTCGTTGCCATAACGCATGCAAACAGGGAGACACACCGCAATGCACACCTTTACGTTAAAACGCGTGCTCGGGTTTACTGGCGCGATCGCTCTTGTGCTGGCGCTGCTGGTCTGGGGAGTGGGTCTGGAAACCATTAAAGCGCGTCAGGTTGATCTGCTTTATTTGGGCAAACAGCATTTACTCCTCGTCTTTACCTCCATGTTCTTCGCCTTAGTTATCGGTATTCCCAGCGGCATTTTACTGAGCCGTCCGGCAGCCAAAGGATTCGCCGAATACGTAATGCAGCTCTTTAATGTAGGCAATACTCTGCCGCCTCTGGCCGTGCTGGCACTGGCGATGGTGATTATCGGCATTGGCGACGTTCCGGCGATTTTCGCGCTGTTCCTCGCCTCGCTCCTTCCCGTCGTGCGCAATACCTACGCCGGGCTTTGTTCTGTTCCCGCCTCCCTGATTGAAGCCGCAAACGGCATCGGTATGACGAAATGGCAGCGTCTGCGTCAGGTTGAGCTGCCCAATGCCTGGCCGGTGATGCTTGCAGGGATTCGGATCGCGACGGCGATTAATGTGGGTACGGCCCCGCTGGCGTTCCTGATTGGGGCCAGCAGCTACGGCGAGCTGATTTTCCCCGGCATTTACCTCAATGACTTCCCGACGCTGATTCTGGGCGCAACGGCAACCGCTCTGGTGGCGCTGATTCTCGACAGCCTGCTTGCCCTGCTTGGCCGCATCCTCAGTCCGCATACGGCCTGATACAACGATAAGAATAAGGAGCGCTGAATGACATTAAAAAAACATCTGCTGGGATGGCTTGCCGCCGCGTTGCTCGTTACCGGACAGGCTCAGGCGGCCCCGTTGATCCTTGCAACCAAAGGTTTTACCGAACAACACATCCTTTCCGCCATGACCGTGCAGTACCTGCAAAAAAAGGGTTTTCAGGTTCAGCCGCGCACCAACATTGCGGCGGTGATTTCACGTAATGCCATGGTGAATAAGCAGATTGATATCACCTGGGAATACACCGGCACGTCCCTGATCATTTTTAACCACATTGATAAACGGATGAGCCCGCAGGAATCCTACGATACCGTCAAACGCCTGGATGCGAAGCTCGGACTGGTATGGCTAAACCCGGCGAATATGAATAACACCTACGCGTTCGCCATGCAGCGCAAACGCGCCGAAGCAGAGAACATCAACACCCTGTCGGAAATGGTGGCGAAAATCGAACACATCCGCCAGACCGACCCTGACAATAACTGGATGTTAGGTCTCGACCTTGAGTTTTCCGGGCGCAGCGACGGGATGAAGCCGTTGCAGGATGCCTACCAGATGCAGCTTGACCGTCCGCAGATTCGGCAAATGGACCCGGGTCTGGTCTATAACGCCGTGCGCGACGGCTTTGTGGACGCCGGTCTGGTGTACACCACGGATGGCCGGGTGAAGGGTTTTGACCTCAAGGTGCTGGAAGATGATAAAGGCTTCTTCCCAGGTTACGCTGTCACGCCTGTCGTCCGTAAAGAGATACTGGATGCCCATCCGGGGCTGGATGATGCGCTGAATACCCTTTCCGGGCTGCTCAATAACGACGTCATCTCGACGCTTAATGCGCAGGTCGACATCGATCACCAGTCACCCCAGCAGGTTGCGCGCACATTCCTGCAACAAAAAGGTCTGCTGTAAGGAGCGCTTATGGATACGATTCATTACATGATGGATAACGCGGGTTATCTGACGAGCCTCACTCTTCAGCATTTGTGGCTGGTTGCGCTGGCCGTCGGTCTGGCGATTATCATTGGCGTGCCGCTGGGCATTCTGATTGTTCGTCATAAATGGCTGGCTACGCCGGTGTTAGGGGCGGCGACGCTGCTGCTCACTATCCCGTCCATCGCATTATTTGGTTTGATGATCCCGCTGTTTTCGCTGATCGGTCAGGGGATTGGCGCCCTTCCCGCAATTACCGCCGTTTTTCTTTACTCGTTGCTGCCGATTGTGCGCAACACGCACACCGCGCTCGACAGTTTACCGCCGGGCTTGCGCGAAGCGGGACGCGGAATTGGCATGACGTTCTGGCAGCGTCTGCGCTGGGTAGAAATTCCGATGGCCCTGCCGGTGATTTTTGGCGGGATTCGCACTGCCGTCGTCATGAATATCGGCGTGATGGCCATCGCCGCCGTTATTGGCGCTGGCGGCCTGGGGTTACTGTTACTGAACGGCATCGGCGGGAGTGACATCCGCATGTTAATCGCCGGTGCGCTGATGATTTGTCTGTTGGCCATTGTGCTCGACTGGTTGCTGCATCGCCTGCAAGTCGTACTGACACCTAAGGGGATACGATAATGATAAAACTGGAAAACCTCACCAAACGCTTTTCACAGAAGAACGGCCAACCGCTTAACGCCGTTGATAACATCAATCTGAACGTGCCGGAAGGTGAAATGTGCGTGCTGCTTGGGCCGTCAGGCTGCGGCAAGACCACCACCCTGAAGATGATCAACCGGCTGATCGCGCCCAGCAGCGGCAATATTTTCATTAACGGACAAAACACCAGTGCGATGGATACCGTCACGCTACGGCGCAACATTGGCTACGTGATCCAGCAAATTGGCCTGTTTCCCAACATGACCATCGAAGAGAACATCACGGTTGTCCCGCGTATGCTGGGCTGGGATAAAACCCGCTGCAAACGTCGCGCGGAAGAGTTAATGGACATGGTGGCAATGGATGCGAAAAAGTTTCTGCATCGCTATCCGAAAGAGATGTCAGGCGGTCAACAACAGCGCATCGGCGTGATCCGTGCGCTGGCGGCCGATCCCCCGGTGCTGTTGATGGATGAACCTTTCGGTGCGGTAGACCCGATTAACCGCGAGGTGATTCAGAATCAGTTTCTTGATATGCAGCGGGCGCTGAAAAAGACGGTGATGCTGGTCAGCCATGATATCGATGAAGCGCTGAAACTGGGCGACAGGATTGCCGTATTCCGCCAGGGCCGCATTATACAGTGCGCCAGCCCGGATGAATTGCTGGCAAAACCGGCGAATGAATTCGTCGGCTCATTTGTCGGTCAGGATCGTACGCTAAAACGTCTTCTGCTGGTTTCGGCGGGCGACGTAACCGACCAACAACCCACCCTGACCGCCCGCACCGCCACCTCGCTGGCAGAGGCGTTCGGCATCATGGACGATAATGATATTCGCGCGATCACCGTTGTCGACAGCGACGGCAAGCCGCTTGGCTTTGTGAAGCGTCGTGAAGCCAGGAACGCCAACGGCACCTGCGCGGATATAATCCACCCGTTTCGCGTCACCGGAAAAGCGGAAGACAACCTGCGTATTGTGCTGTCGAAACTGTACGAGAGTAACACCAGTTGGATGCCCATTGTCGATGAGGAAGGACGCTATAACGGCGAAATCTCGCAGGATTACATTGCCGATTATCTCAGTTCAGGCCGCACCCGTCGGGCGCTGAATATTCACGAAAGTAGCTAAACGCCGGATGGCAGCTACGCTTTACCTGGCCTACGGAGCACATTCTTGTCGGGCCGGTAAGCGAAGCGCCATCGGGCAGTTCCCCCTGCGCACGCAGTGCTTTTGCGTCCCGCGCTGTTTACCCGCAAAATAGACACTCCTGAAAATGCCTGTGTGGTCTGCCCATGCACCGCCTACATACATACCCTGACCTGCGAGCGATGTTTCGCCGCCTGTTAATCGCGACAATAATTGGCATCCTTGCCGCACTGGCGGTAGCCGGGTTTCGTCACGCCATGCTGGTGCTGGAATGGCTTTTTTTACGTAACGATACGGGAAGCCTGGTGAATGCCGCGACAAACCTTTCTCCCTGGCGACGACTGATCACCCCCGCCGTAGGCGGCCTCGCGGCAGGTGCGCTGCTCTGGGGCTGGCAGAAAATGAATCAACAACGCCCCCATGCCCCCACCGACTACATGGAAGCCCTGCAAACAGATGGGCAATTCGATTACGGGGCAAGTCTGGTGAAGTCCCTTGCTTCGCTGCTGGTCGTCGCCAGCGGTAGCGCCATCGGGCGCGAAGGGGCCATGATCTTACTGGCAGCGCTGGCGGCATCCTGTTTTGCTCAGCGTTGCACCCCGCGTGAAGAGTGGAAATTGTGGATCGCCTGCGGCGCTGCGGCAGGGATGGCCAGCGCGTATCACGCCCCGCTGGCGGGCAGCCTCTTTATCGCGGAAATCCTGTTTGGCACGCTGATGCTGGCGTCGCTGGGCCCCGTTGTGATTTCCGCCGTCGTGGCATTACTGACCACCCATTTGCTCAGCGGCGGTAATGCCCTGCTCTATACGGTTCACCTGTCACTGGATTTACATGTGCGGGAATATGCGATGATTATCAGCACCGGGCTGGTGGCTGGCGTCTGCGGGCCGCTGTTTATGTGGTTAATGACCACCACTCATAACGGTTTTATTCGGCTGAAATTATCGCCTCCGTGGCAACTGGCGCTGGGCGGATTCATCGTTGGCTTACTATCCCTGCTGACGCCGGCCGTCTGGGGAAATGGCTACAGCGTCGTGCAGTCATTTTTGCTCTCCCCGCCGCTGCTCTCCGTGATCGCCGGGATCTTCATCTGCAAATTACTCGCCGTACTCGCCAGCAGCGGTTCCGGTGCGCCCGGCGGCGTCTTTACCCCCACGCTGTTCATCGGCTTGTCGATTGGTATGTTATACGGTCGGATGTGGGGATTCTGGCTTCCGGGAGCGGATGAGATGGCAATATTGCTGGGATTAACAGGAATGGCGACGCTGCTGGCGGCAACAACACACGCGCCGATGATGTCGACGCTGATGATCTGTGAAATGACCGGGGAGTATCGGCTACTCCCCGGATTACTGATTGCCTGCGTGGTGGCGTCGGTCTTATCGCGAACGTTACGCGAGGACTCGGTCTACCGACAGCACACTGCCGAGCATTGACAGACGGATATATTGCCCCAGCTCGCGTTGTTCGGCACGCGGCAAATAAGGCAGTTCGCCAATCAGCGGCGCAGGCAGTTTTTTGCTTAACACATCAATGATTTCGGCATAATGCGCCAGCCCGGGATTGATGCGGTTCGCCACCCAGCCGATCAGCGGTAATCCGTCATTGGCGATAGCCTGTGCGGTCAGCAGCGCATGGTTAATGCAGCCTTCCTGAATCCCCACCACCATCAACACCGGTAACTGCTCCTGCACGACCCATTCAGATAACGGACGCAGGTCGTTCATCAGGCTGCGCCAGCCGCCGGTGCCTTCCACCACGACGTGGTCAACCTTTTCGCTCAGGCTGGCAAGCCCGTTAGATAACAGGGTGTAATTGATCGGACAGCTATGCGCCACGCTGCTTTCGTCTTCGCTCAGCGCAATCGGATTGATCGCCTCATAAGGCAGCTCAATAGAAGAGACGCTCTGCAACACCAGCGCATCTTTATTGCGCATGCCTTCCGGCGTCTCTTTGCTGCCTTTCGCAACGGGTTTATAACCTGCGACGCTTTTGTTCCCTGACGCTAACGCTTGTAGTAATGCGCGGGAAACCACTGTCTTCCCAACAGAAGTGTCTGTACCTGTAATAAAGAAACGCTTCAGCATCACTAACTCCACCGTTATGCTTCGAAAATATAAGCCAGGAAAATAATACAGTGGAGAAAGTCTAAGGTATGACAATCGCGATCAGCTTGCGTTAGCGCAAATTTTCGTACGACAGTTAAAAAATGTTAACCCTGTAATAGACGAATCAACAAAGAACCGTTATACATCGCGTCTTTTACCAGTGCGGCGCCCGCCATCGTCCCTTGATTGGAAAACTGCGTGCTTTCAACGGCGATATGCTTGCTATACGCCGGCAGCGCCTGTTGACGGATGCTGTCCGCAATTGCCGGAAAAAGGATTTCCGCCGCTTTGCTCAGCGGCGAACCGATCAGAATTTTTTGCGGATTAAATAAATTCACCATGATCGCCAGAATGCGGCCAACATGCATCCCGACGCCGCTAATGATATCTTTCGCCAGCAAATCCCCCTGCACCGCCGCCTGGCACAGCGAATCTACCGTCAGCGGCTGCCCGTGCAGCGAAGAACTCATCGACTGATTGAGTCGCAGCTGCGCCAGTTCAAGCACGCTGTCCACGCTGGCGATCGTTTCCAGACAGCCGTGGTTCCCGCAGTAACAACGTTTACCGTAGGGGTCGACCTGCGTATGGCCGATCTCCACCAGACTGCTGCTGCCCGCATGCAGTAAGTGGCCGTCGGTAATCACGCCAGCCCCAACGTTGTGATCAATCACCACCTGAATAACATCACGCGCGCCGCGCGATGCGCCAAAAAGCGCCTCAGCCATCGTCCAGGCGCTGATATCATGCTGAATATAGACCGGTACGCCGGTGTGGTGTTCGAGGGTTTCCCCCAACGGCATCTCTTTGACATCGTCGTAAAACGGCATGCGGTGCACAATGCCATTCTCAGTATCAATAATACCGGGTAAGGTGATGGCGATAGAGGTCAGGCGTTCGAGTTTTTGCTGGTGACGGATAAAAAACTGATCGACCATAAAAATGATGCGTTCAAGCAGCGGAGTCTCAGAAACCAGCGGTAGCTCAAGGCACTCCTCCACCACCAGCTTGCTGCTCAGGTCACGCAGGGCGAGAAAAATCTCGCCACGGCTGATACGAATAGACAAATAGTGCCAGGCCTCGGTTTCCACCACCAGCCCGACCGCCGGGCGACCTCGGCTTCCCGCCTCTTTGATCTCCAGCTCCTGAACTAAATGCGCTTCGAGCATTTCGCGAACAATTTTAGTGATACTGGCAGGCGCCAGTTGCGCCAGACGAGAAAGATCAATTCGCGACACGGGGCCCAGCTGATCAATCAGGCGATATACCGCGCCAGCATTGGTCTGCTTGATTTGATCGATATGCCCTGGCTGACTATCAGCAACCACCTCTGACTCCCTTTATTTTCGCGCTCCGAAATAATCTGTGGGCTATGGTGAATGACTTCAATAGTTGTCGTCAACTTTTTACTTAGCCGTGTGATTTACTGCACATTTTCATCCCTTTTTAAACTAAATTAAGCGCGCTTTGCGGCCGTTAAAAGTTGATGGCGAAATCGTTGCGCAGCGTGACTTTGTTCATGATGTTTCGGCCATACCAGCCACATTTCCGACACGGCATCCGCTTCGGCAATGGGCACCCAACGCATTTCATCAAGCTGTACCCGCTTAAACGAGGCGGGCAGGATCGACACCCCCAGCCCTGCGGCTACCAGCCCGATAATCGTCATCGCCTCTCCAACCTCCTGAGTGATCGCCGGAGTGAGATGGTAACGGCGCATCAGGCCGAGAATATCGTCATACAACCCCGTTCCGACATGCGGATCAAAAAAGACAAACGGTTCTTTCGCCAGCTCCGCCAGCGTCACGACCGGCTTTTGCGCCAGCGGATGTTCACGGGGGATCATCGCCAGCAGCGGTTCATGCAGAATCACTTCCCAGTCCAGCGTATCCGGCAATGAGGTATTGCGCAGTAACCCCATATCCAGCGCGCCTTCATTAAGCGGCGCAATCTGCTCGCGGGTGTTCATTTCACGGGTCTGCATATGCACATCCGGGTAGTCCTGGCGAAACAGAGACAGCGTATCCGAGACGGCTTTAATAAACGGCGCGGATGAGGTGAAGCCAATGCGCAGCTCGCCGGTCTCCCCCTGATGCAAGCGTTCCGCGCGGGCGGCGGCCTCATTCACCAGCCCAAGGATCTGCCGACTGTCTGCCAGAAACTGCTTACCCGCCGCCGTCAGCGCAACGCTCCGGTTGGTTCGCGCCAGCAGCCGTGCGCCAATCTGCTGCTCAAGGGTCTGGATCTGCTGGCTTAGCGGGGGTTGAGAGATGTTCAGCCGCGCAGCCGCCCGGCCAAAATGCAACTCTTCCGCAACCGCCACAAAGTAACGTAGATGACGAAGTTCAATATTCATATTTTATAAATATTATTTGAGATTATTAATATATTAGACAGAATATTTTGATTTTCCTACTCTTAGCACTGAGGTCATACCCGTCACCATAATCACGGGGATGTTGAGCAAGGATTTCAAGTGAGTCGTATTACTGCTGTCGACACCGCAACGGCGAGCGATGTTGATGAACACATTATTTCCCAGCCGGTTCAATATATAAAACGTGGTACATCCCAGTTTATGCGCGTTACGCTAGCGCTATTCTCCGCCGGGCTGGCGACGTTCGCCCTTCTCTATTGCGTACAACCGATACTGCCTGTGTTGTCCCATGAATTTGGCGTCTCTCCCGCCAGCAGCAGTATCTCGCTTTCCATCTCCACCGGCATGTTAGCCATCGGGCTGCTGTTTACCGGCCCGTTGTCCGACGCGATCGGCCGCAAACCTGTAATGGTGACGGCGCTACTGCTGGCCTCCTGCTGTACGCTGCTTTCCACCATGATGACCAGTTGGCATGGCATTTTAATCATGCGCGCGCTGATTGGCCTGTCGTTGAGCGGCGTCGCTGCGGTAGGCATGACCTATTTAAGTGAAGAGATCCATCCTAGTTTCGTCGCCTTCTCAATGGGGTTGTACATTAGCGGCAACTCGATTGGCGGCATGAGCGGGCGTCTGATCAGCGGCGTATTTACCGACTTTTTTAACTGGCGCATCGCACTGGCGGCGATCGGCTGTTTCGCGCTGGCGTCCGCATTGATGTTCTGGAAAATCTTGCCGGAATCCCGCCATTTCCGACCGACTTCATTACGCCCCAAAACGCTGTTCATCAACTTCCGCCTTCACTGGCGCGACAGGGGCCTGCCGCTGTTATTCGCAGAAGGCTTTTTGTTAATGGGGTCGTTTGTCACGCTATTTAACTATATCGGCTATCGGTTGATGCTTTCGCCCTGGGAACTCAGCCAGGCCATTGTGGGGCTTTTATCGGTGGCTTACCTGACGGGCACCTGGAGTTCGCCTAAAGCAGGCGCTATGACGACGCGTTATGGTCGCGGCCCGGTGATGTTGTTCTCAACCGGCGTGATGTTGTTCGGGCTATTAATGACGCTGTTCACGTCGCTATGGCTGATTTTTGCCGGAATGCTGCTCTTCTCCGCCGGATTCTTTGCCGCGCATTCGGTGGCAAGCAGCTGGATTGGCCCACGCGCGAAACGCGCCAAAGGCCAGGCATCTTCCCTGTATCTCTTCAGCTATTACCTGGGTTCCAGCATTGCCGGGACGTTAGGCGGGGTATTCTGGCACAGCTACGGCTGGAACGGTGTCGGCGGGTTTATCGCGCTGATGCTGCTTCTGGCGCTGCTGGTTGGCTCCCGCCTGCATCATCGTCTGCGCGTTTGATAAAGAGAAGCCCGGGTCGAGCCCGGGCATTCTTTACAGCTCAACCAGCGCTTTGGATTACCACAATCCCAGGATGGAAGAAGCCCCCATCAATTCCCTGACGGCATCCAGTGCCAGAAGAGCAAAGATAACCCAGATAATTGGATTCATCATGCTGTGTGTATTTATTTTTATTGTTGAGGTTTGACTTTACCCCGCGCGATAGCCAAAAGCGAGACCGGAAGATAAAACTACCTGTAATGGTGGGCAACACTGACGATATCACTTCCGAATGCCGTAAATATCACCCGGAGGATAATAAGACCTGAAAGCCATATTGTATTCCGATCACCGTCGCATTCATTAATATATGCAGGGTAACAGGCATTAATAACCCTTTAGATTTGACTCTGGCGACAATAAGCACCTGCGATATTAAAAATAACATCAATAATGTTCTGATATCGGCGTACTGCGTATGCATCAGCGCAAACAGCGTTGAAACGGCAAGCGACGTCGCCCACACCTTATCATTGAACCAGTACTGAAAGGCGTTGAACAGACACCCTCTGAAGACGATTTCCTCGTAGACCGGGACGAGGAAAATCAGTGACAGGTTGGTCAGCCAGAAAGTGTAGTTATGCAATGAAACCTGCGTCATGACCCACGCTTCTGTTTTTCTCATCCCCAACATAGCAGGTAAAAGAAACTGGATGATCAGAATGGCGCCAAACAAAATAACAAACCACTTTGCGCTCAATGTGCCTTTTCCCAGACCGTCTCTTTTTCTAAAAAAGAGATAATACAGCGGGACCAGAATAAAAAACTCCAGCACAAACATCAGCGGTAAAAGTAACCCACTTTCCATTAATTGCGCACTGCGGGTAAAAAACAGTGGCGTAAATGTAATACCAAACATCAGCATAAACATAGAAAAACAGCCTGACACTGCTTTTGTCCTGACAATATAGGCGTTATTGATTTCCTGTTGCATCCCTGTTCCCTGTTAATATTTCACCAGTGTGCTTCACGACACCGCCATTTATGATAAGAAGTATCATTATCACTTACAACCTACCAACATTTCTGCCATCGTTGCCATCAGCGCATAAACATGTATGAATCAGGGTAAACTCCTCACATTCGCAGAACACGACGGGAACACAACAATGTCCAACAAGAGCCACTACCAACAACTCACCCGCACTTTCCAGCGCCTCTCCCGCTTTTCGCATCTCTCCGCTATCGCCAGTTGGGATATGTTCACCATGATGCCTCCCGGTGGAAGCACCGCGCGAGGCGAAGCGCTGGCCGAGCTGAACGTGCTGGAACATCAGTTACTGACTGACCCGAAGGTTGCGCAGTGGATAGCCGCCGCCGGGCAGGAAGATTTGAACGATGTTGAGCAGGCGAACCTGCGTGAAATGGCGAGGCGGCACCATCAGGCGGCCCTGCTGCCTGAGTCACTGGTGGAGGCGAAATCGCTGGCGGGGAGCCGGTGTGAACACGCATGGCGGAGTCAGCGTCCGGCGAATGACTGGCAAGGATTTGCGCAGAATCTGAAAGAGGTTGTGAAATACAGCCGTGAAGAGGCAAAACTTCGCGCCGAAGCTAAAGGATGTTCGCCCTACGATGCCCTGCTGGATATTTTTGAGCCCGATATGACCAGCGCCCAACTGGATGTTCTGTTTGCGGATGTCAAAACCTGGCTTCCCGATCTGTTAAACCGCGCGGTGTCAAAACAGTCGCATCAGCCGCTGATTGCGCCGGTCGGCCCGTTCCCGACAGCGCTACAGCGTGAACTGGGACTGGAAACCATGTCGCAGTTAGGGTTTGATTTTAACGCCGGTCGGCTGGACATCAGCGCCCACCCGTTTTGCGGCGGCGTGCCGGAAGATGTGCGCATCACCACGCGCTATGATGAAAATGAATTACTCAGCGCGCTCTTTGGCGTGATCCACGAAACGGGGCACGCCCGCTATGAACAGAATCTGCCCCACGCCTGGCAGGGTCAGCCGATCGCGTTTGCCCGCTCCACGGCCATCCATGAATCCCAGAGTCTGTTTTTCGAGATGCAACTGGGTCGCAGCACGGCATTCCTCAAACGGCTCATTCCCGCCGTTAAACGTCATTTTGGCGATCAGCCCGCTTTTGAAGAAGCGAATTTCATTGCCTGGAATCAGCGGGTGAAACCGGGCTTTATCCGCGTGGATGCCGACGAAGTGAGTTATCCTGTCCATGTTATCTTGCGCTATGACATTGAACAGGCGCTGATTAACGGCGACATCGAAGTGGATGATATTCCCGCGCTGTGGGATGAAAAAATGCAGGCCTGGCTGGGGCTGTCAACCGCGGGAGATTACCGTAACGGCTGTATGCAGGACATCCACTGGACCGACGGCGGCTTTGGCTACTTCCCGTCTTATACGCTGGGCGCCATGTATGCCGCACAGCTGTTTAGCGCTGCCCGTCGCGCATTGCCGGATCTGCATAATCAGATTGCGCAAGGCGATCTCAGCGCCTTGTTTGATTGGCTGCGACAAAATATCTGGCAGCACGGCAGTCGCTTTACTACCGCGCAGCTGATCGCTCAGGCCACCGGAGAACCGTTGAGCAGCCGTTACTTCCGGGCGCATCTGGAATCACGCTATTTGTCATGATGTCTCTTGTTTGCCCGATAGCGTCAATCTGTCGGGCCGGTTGTACATACCGTTACACACCGATACCAATGACTCACGGAAGCCCTCGATTTACAGCGATATAGTGATTTCACCGGCCCCGCAGTGGGGTTGAATAAAAAACCAAATCGAGGGTATCAGAATGAAAAAAGTATTAGCTCTGGTTGTTGCCGCTGCTATGGGTCTGTCTTCTGCTGCATTTGCTGCTGAAACGGCAACGTCCACGACGGCTGCGGCACCCGCTAAAACCGCACCGGCAAAAACCACGCATCACAAAAAACACCACAAAGCAGCGGCTCAGAAAGCGCCTGAACAAAAAGCGCAGGCAGCGAAAAAACACACCAAAAAAGCGGTAAAACATACTGCGGCTAAACCGGCAGCTAAACCGGCGGCATAAGGTACTGGCGAGTTCTATGGCGCTCCCCCGCGCCATAACACACGGCACTAAATCATCGGGTTTAGCGCCGTTTCTTCGGAGGGTTAACGTGTTTCGTTACCGCTTTGAGTTGATTCTCACCATGCTTATATTATGCGCCCTTATTGCCACGCATTTTTATATTTCCTGAATGTAGTTATCTGATTTTACTCCCACTTTCCTGCCGTCACGTCTATAGTATTCACTGAGGGTTTGCTTTTAATAATCATAATTACCCACACAGAGTGTGATATGCATAAAACCATTGCGGTATTACTGGGCGTAATTTGTCTTTCCCCTGTTGTTGCTCATGCGGATGAGGCTGATACCACCACGGATACCCGTGAAGCCAAAACGTTATTTTTTGACCATGACGATCGGGTCAAGGTTGAAGATCCGACGCAGTCGCCGTGGGACGCTATTGGTCAACTGGAAACCGCCAGCGGCAACCTGTGTACCGCCACGCTCATTTCATCTCATCTGGCGCTCACCGCCGGACACTGCTTGTTAACGCCGCCGAAGGGAAAGCCAGATAAAGCCGTGGCTTTGCGTTTCGTATCGCAAAAAGGTCTCTGGCGTTATGAAATTCACGGTATTGAAGGTCGGGTCGATCCGTCGCTGGAAAAGCGCTTAAAGCCTGATGGCGATGGCTGGATTGTCCCTCCGGCCGCCGCGCCGTGGGATTTTGGTTTGATTGTGTTGCGTTATCCGCCGTCCGGCATTACCCCACTGCCCTTATTTGAAGGCGATAAAGCCGCGCTAACCGCTGCCCTGAAAACCGCCGACCGCAAAGTGACGCAGTCAGGTTACCCGGAAGATCATCTTGATACGCTTTACTCGCATCAGGATTGCCTGATTACCGGCTGGGCGCAAAACGCGGTGCTCTCTCACCAGTGCGACACGCTGCCCGGCGACAGCGGTTCTCCGTTAATGCTGCATACCGACGCTGGCTGGCAGTTGATTGGCGTACAAAGTTCCGCTCCGGCGGCAAAAGATCGCTGGCGGGCTGACAACCGCGCGATTTCCGTCACCGGCTTTCGCGACAAGCTGGAAGCGCTGGCTCAGGAATAGATGATGGTTCCCGTGCGCTGCCCGCCGTAACGGGCAGCATAGCTGTCAGGCCAGTTTTATCATGATCATGCCGATAAGCAGCAATACCACGCCTACCCAGCCTTTGTTGTTCAGACGCTGTCCAAAAAGCACCCACCCGGCTGCCAGCGTGGCGGCGATACCAAATCCGCCCCACAACGCATATGCCACCGAAAGATCAATGCCTTTTACCGCCTGAGAGAGCGCGCTGAAGGCCGCCAGCACTGCGGCCAGCGACAGAATGCCATAGAACTTGCGACGAAAGCCGTCAGAAAACTTCAGGAACACGTTAGCGACGATTTCCAGAACGATCGCCATCGCCAGCCACGCGGCATGAACCCACTCAAACTGCGGCATGCGTCGCCTCCTTCGCGGCGTTTACTGGCTTGCGCGTACCCGATTTGATCAGCGCGATCCCGAATACCAGCGTAACCAGACCCGCAATTTTCATGGCCGATAAGGCTTCGTCAAATAACAGCACGCTAAACAGCGTAATAAATAAAATACCGATGCCTTCCCACAAGGCATACGCCACGCCAAGCGCAATTTTTTTTACGGCAAAAGAGAGAAAAATATACGACAGCGTAATCATGACCAGCATTAAAATAAAACCCGTGTTGCCATTGCTTACGCTTGCCCATTTCATCGACAGCGTTCCGGTAATTTCAGACGCAATGGCAAGGGCTAATAAAATCCAGTAAAACATGGTGCTTCTCCTGCTTGAGAATATAGTCCTTCGGGCCTGCTGCATGCAGCAAACCAAAAAATAAAATGAATTAGCCAGGCGCGTAGCGCCAGCTCAGGCAGAAGTAAGGGACTAAAGCGCGTTGCGCCAGTGCTGCTCACCAGCAAGCAGGAAAGAGGAAGAAGTGCGAAGAAGTACGGTCTGTGTAGAAAAAAACGTCCTGAACATATTGTCCATAATATTACAATTATCCGCAGTGTTGCTTCTCGTCATCGCGGATGAAAATTGTCCTCGGTAGTTAAACACGTCTGATTTGTACCACAGCCTTAGAATTAACTCAAAACCTTTTCACTTCTTTACCCGCGCCGTTTGATTTTTGTTAGCACAGCCCGACAAAAATCACATTATTATAAAGAGTAAGAACAAAAATTCAGGAATTATCATGGCAAAACCGATCATCACGCTTAACGGCCTGAAACTCGTAATCATGCTGGGAATGCTGGTCATCATTCTCACCGGTATTCGCTTCGCTGCCGATATTATTGTGCCGTTTATTCTGGCGTTATTTATTGCGGTGGTACTGAGCCCGCTGGTGCAGCGCATGGTCAGGCTTCGCATCCCGCGCGTTTTGGCCGTATCGATACTGATCGGGATTATCGTGATGGGCATGGTGTTGCTGCTGGCCTATCTCGGCACATCGCTAAATGAGTTAGCCCGCACGCTGCCACAATACCGCTCATCATTGGTTGTGCCGCTGAAAAACATTGAACCGTGGCTACAGCGCCTGGGTATCGGCGTCTCGGTGGATGAGCTGGTAAAATATATCGACCCTAACGCCGCCATGACGCTGGTGACAAATTTGCTGGCGCAGCTGTCTAACGCCATGTCATCCATTTTCCTGCTCTTGTTAACCGTGGTCTTTATGCTGCTGGAAGTTCCGCAATTGCCCGGTAAACTCCAGCAGATGATGGCCAGGCCGGTTGAAGGTATGGCCGCGATTCAGCGCGCAATCGACAGCGTATCGCATTATCTGGTGCTGAAAACGGCGATCAGCATTATCACGGGCGTTGTGGTCTGGGGAATGCTGGCGCTGCTGGAAGTTCGTTTCGCATTCGTCTGGGGACTGCTGGCTTTCGCGCTTAACTATATCCCCAATATTGGCTCGGTTCTGGCCGCAATCCCGCCTATTGCGCAGGTTCTGGTGTTCAGTGGTCTTTATGACGCGCTGGTGGTGCTGACGGGGTATCTGATTATCAATCTGGTGTTCGGGAACATCCTTGAGCCCCGCATCATGGGGCGTGGATTGGGCCTTTCCACGCTGGTGGTTTTTCTCTCCCTGATCTTCTGGGGGTGGTTATTAGGCCCTGTCGGCATGCTGCTTTCCGTGCCGTTGACGATCATCGTTAAAATCGCGCTGGAGCAAACCTCCGGCGGGCAAAGCATTGCCGTCCTGCTCAGTGATTTGAATAAAACCTGATCTCTTCAGATGTAAAAACGGCCTCCTGAGAGGCCGTTTTATGACTTGCGCCAGTAAAGATTAAAGCGCTTTCAGAATCGCATCCACGCTGGCTTTCGCATCGCCAAACAGCATATGCGTGTTGTCTTTAAAGAACAGCGGGTTCTGCACCCCGGCATAGCCGGTATTCATCGAGCGTTTAAACACGATAACGTTTTGCGCTTTCCAGACTTCCAGAACCGGCATACCGGCAATCGGGCTACGCGGATCGTCCTGCGCCGCCGGGTTCACCGTGTCGTTCGCGCCGATAACCAGCACCGTATCGGTGTCAGCGAAGTCGTCGTTGATTTCGTCCATTTCCAGCACGATGTCATACGGCACTTTCGCTTCCGCCAGCAGTACGTTCATGTGACCAGGCAAACGCCCCGCAACCGGGTGGATGCCAAAACGCACCTTGATACCGCGCGCGCGCAGTTTCTCGGTGATTTCCGCCACCGGGTACTGCGCCTGCGCAACCGCCATGCCATAGCCAGGGGTAATGATGACCGAGTGCGAATTTTTCAGCATGTCAGCCGTGTCTTCCGCCGTGATCTCACGGTGCTCGCCCGCGACCTGATCGTCGCCAGTAGAAGATCCATCGCTGCCGAAACCACCCGCGATAACGCTGATGAAAGAGCGGTTCATCGCCTTACACATGATGTAAGACAGAATCGCACCCGAAGAACCGACCAGCGCGCCGGTGACGATCAGCAGGTCGTTGCCCAGCATAAAGCCTGCCGCCGCCGCTGCCCAACCGGAATAGGAGTTCAGCATGGATACCACAACCGGCATATCCGCCCCGCCAATGGACGCCACCAGGTGCCAGCCGAAAGCCAGCGCAATAATGGTCATCACCAGCAGCGCCAGAACCTGCAAGCCAACGCTTTCGGTACGTACAAACACCACCAGCAGCAGGAAAGAAACCACCAGCGCCGCCAGGTTCATTTTGTGACGATTCGGCAGCATCAGCGGTTTGGACGAAATCTTACCGCACAGCTTGCCAAACGCCACCACGGAACCGGTGAAGGTAACCGCGCCAATGAAGATGCCGAGGAACACTTCCGTCAGGTGAATATTCACCAGAATCGGTTCCAGACCCGCCTCGTGGTACAGGTAGCTGTTAAAGCCCACCAGCACCGCCGCCAGGCCGACAAAGCTGTGCAGAATCGCCACCAGCTCCGGCATTTCGGTCATTTCAACGCGTTTCGCCAGACGGATACCGATCGCCCCACCGATAATCATCGCCACCAGAATCCAGGCAACGTTGCCGGTATCCGGGCCAAAGATCGTCGCCACCAGCGCAATCGCCATCCCGGCGATACCAAAGTTGTTACCCTGTCGGGACGTCTCATGCTTAGAGAGCCCGGCCAGACTGAAGATAAACAGGATCGCGGCAACAATGTATGCAGCTGTAACTAATCCTCCAGACATGTGTTACCCCTTAGTTTTTCCTGAACATTTTCAGCATACGCTGAGTCACGGTGAAGCCACCGAAAATATTAATGCTGGCGATAAGCACCGCGATAAAGCTCAGGAAACTCACCCAGCCTCCCTGGCCAATCTGTAACAATGCCCCGACAACGATAATCCCTGAGATGGCGTTAGTCACAGACATCAACGGCGTATGCAGCGCGTGCGAAACGTTCCACACCACGTAGTAACCCACCACGCAAGCAAGTGCGAAAACGGTGAAGTGGCCGAGGAACTCTTTCGGCGCCACGTCAGCCAGCCAACCAAACAGAACGATCGCCAGCGCCATCAGCGCATATTTACGCCACGGTGAAGCCGGTTTTTCCGCTTCTTTCGGCGCTGGAGCCGCTTGCGGCGCAGCCTGCGGCTGAGCAGACACCTGAATCGGCGGCGCGGGCCAGGTAATTTCACCGTCACGTACGACCGTTACGCCACGCACAACCACGTCGTCAAAGTCGACGTCGATATTGCCGTCTTTCTCTTTGCACAGCAGTTTGAGCAAGTTGACCAGGTTGGTGCCGTAAAGCTGGGAGGATTGCGTCGGCAGACGACCCGGCAGATCGGTGTAACCGATAACCTTCACGCCATTGTCGGTCGTGGTCACCTGACCGGCGACGGTGTATTCACAGTTACCGCCGTTTTGCGCAGCCAGATCGACAATCACGCTGCCGGACTTCATGGAATCAACCATCTCGCGCGTGATCAGCGTCGGCGCAGGTTTACCCGGGATTAGCGCGGTCGTGACGATAATATCGACCTCTTTCGCCTGCGCGGCAAAGAGTTCCATTTCCGCTTTAATAAACGCTTCGGACATCACTTTGGCATAGCCATCGCCGCTGCCCGCTTCCTCTTTAAAATCCAGTTCGAGGAATTCAGCGCCCATACTCTGAACCTGTTCTTTTACCTCTGGACGGGTATCAAACGCACGTACAATGGCGCCAAGGCTGTTTGCCGCGCCAATGGCCGCCAGACCTGCGACGCCCGCGCCAATCACCATCACTTTCGCTGGCGGCACTTTGCCCGCAGCGGTAATTTGCCCGGTAAAGAAACGACCAAATTCATGTGCGGCTTCCACAATCGCGCGATAACCGGCGATGTTGGCCATTGAGCTCAGGGCATCCAGCGACTGCGCGCGCGAAATACGCGGCACGGAGTCCATCGCCATCACGGTTACATTGCGTTCCGCGAGTTTTTGCAATAGCTCAGGATTCTGCGCCGGCCAGAGGAAACTCACCAGCGTCGTGCCCGCATTCAGTAAAGGAATTTCATCGTCTTCCGGCGCATTGACCTTCAGGATGATCTCTGACTGCCAGACCGCATTTCCCTCTACAATTTCTGCGCCCGCTTCTGTAAATGCCTTATCGTCAAAACTTGCCAGTTGACCCGCGCCGCTTTCAACCGCGACGGTAAAACCCAGTTTCAGCAGTTGCTCAACCGTTTTTGGCGTTGCTGCGACTCGGGTTTCATTGGTTAACCGCTCTTTTGGTATGCCAATTCGCATAATGTTCCCTTCCATCGGTTTTTTTGATGATGGTTTGTCAGTGATCGCAGGATGCATACGCACGCCTGCGTAAGAGGTAAGTGCTACCCCGGAAAAATAAAACAGTAACAAACTCTCTATAACCTACTGAAAATAGCGCCTGTGATCTAGCGCCAAAAAACAGTATTTATTATGAAATTTGCAAAATATGAATGATTCAGCCCACAAACAGGAATAATGACCTTGAAATCACCTTCAGTGACCGATAATTCGCTCAAGCGAAGCGGCAAAACATGATTTAGCGCCATCGACATTCAATCGTTTAACATTAAATTAACTTATAAAATGCGTATGCTTTATCAGTTTTGCCGGTCAAGCGCCTGTTTTTTAGACATATCACCAAATGTTATCATTCTTGTCACTTCAGGCGGTACGATGAGTGAAAAATGACGCAGACATTTGCAGGGTTTAAATGCAATAATCAGCCACGTTTCTAGTCAATAACAATACCAGTACCTGGTTTGCGCAAGGCGAAGGATTATTTTTATGAAGCTTAAGAACACTCTCCTGGCGTCCGCACTGCTTTCTGCGACTGCTTTTTCCGTAAATGCAGCGACAGAACTGACGCCGGAGCAAGCGGCAGCACTAAAACCTTATGACCGCATTGTGGTCACCGGGCGTTTTAATGCCATTGGCGATGCGGTAAATGCCGTATCCCGCCGCGCAGATAAAGAAGGTGCAGCCTCTTTTTATGTTGTTGATACGTCCGATTTTGGCAACAGCGGTAACTGGCGTGTCGTGGCTGACGTTTATAAATCAGACGCGCCAAAATCCGACGCGCCTCAAAACCGTGTAATTAACGGTATCGTCGAATTACCGAAAGATCAGGCCGTGCTGCTGGAACCTTACGACACCGTAACGGTGCAGGGTTTCTACCGTAGCCAGCCGGAAGTGAATGACGCCATCACCAAAGCTGCAAAAGCGAAAGGCGCCTACTCGTTCTACATTGTGCGTCAGGTCGATGCCAACCAGGGCGGCAACCAGCGTATTACCGCGTTTATCTATAAAGAAGATGCGAAGAAACGCGTCGTCCAGAGCCCGGACGTTATTCCTGCTGATTCCGATGCGGGTCGCGCAGCGCTGGCCGCCGGCGGTGAAGCAGCGAAGAAAGTGGAGATTCCGGGCGTCGCGACGACCGCTTCTCCAAGCGCTGAAGTCGGACGCTTCTTCGAAACGCAATCCTCAAAAGGTGGACGTTACACTGTCACTCTGCCTGACGGAACGAAAGTCGAAGAGCTGAACAAAGCGACCGCTGCGATGATGGTGCCGTTTGACAGCATCAAATTCACCGGCAACTACGGCAACATGACGGAAGTCTCCTACCAGGTTGCCAAGCGTGCGGCGAAGAAAGGCGCGAAATATTATCACATTACCCGCCAGTGGCAGGAACGTGGTAACAACATGACGATCAGCGCCGACCTGTATAAGTAAAGTACGCTCCCGCCATCCGGTGTTGTCATAACGCCTGATGGCGAGACCAGGCATCTTATCCGGCCTACGTGTTAGTAGGCCTGATGAGCGTAGCGCCA
Organism: Citrobacter sp. TBCP-5362; assembly: GCF_005406305.1. NCBI lineage: Bacteria > Pseudomonadati > Pseudomonadota > Gammaproteobacteria > Enterobacterales > Enterobacteriaceae > Citrobacter > Citrobacter sp. TBCP-5362. The sequence continues at coordinate 2,419,589 of NZ_CP040234.1, forward strand.
TCAGGCGCCAATACGATGCTGCCCTATGTGAAATCTACCCGCCTTTAGCATTTTTAGTCACAAATGTTTCAGAGATCATTGCATGCGGTCTCTTCTCTCCGTAAAATCCCGCGCCTTAGTGGCTTTCACCATTTTTATGCGTTTTGCCAAAATAATTATTCTCCCACTCTCGTTTTTATAACTGGATACCGATGGAAAAGAAACTGGGACTGAGCGCGCTGACCGCGCTGGTTTTAAGCTCAATGCTTGGCGCAGGTGTGTTTAGTCTGCCACAGAACATGGCGGCGGTGGCCAGCCCGGCAGCGCTGCTGATTGGCTGGGCGATTACGGGCGTCGGGATACTGCTGCTGGCTTTCGCTATGCTGATCCTGACGCGCGTTCGCCCGGAACTGGATGGCGGGATTTTCACCTACGCGCGCGAAGGTTTCGGCGAACTGATCGGTTTCTGCTCCGCCTGGGGATACTGGCTCTGTGCCGTTATCGCCAACGTCTCTTATCTGGTTATCGTTTTTTCTGCCCTGAGCTTCTTTACCGATACGCCGGAACTCCGCCTGTTTGGCGACGGCAACACCTGGCAGTCCATCATCGGCGCGTCGGTACTGCTTTGGGTGGTGCACTTCCTGGTGCTGCGCGGTGTGCAAACCGCTGCCAGCATCAACCTGGTCGCAACGCTGGCGAAGCTGTTGCCGCTGGGGTTGTTCATCGTCCTGGCTATCATCATGTTTAAGCTCGATACGTTCAGCCTGGATTTCACCGGTCTGGCGCTGGGCGTTCCCGTCTGGGAGCAGGTTAAAAACACGATGCTCATCACGCTGTGGGTGTTTATCGGCGTGGAAGGCGCGGTTGTCGTCTCCGCCCGGGCGAGAAATAAGCGTGATGTCGGACGTGCGACGCTGCTGGCGGTTCTCGCCGCATTGGGCGTCTACCTGCTGGTGACGCTGCTCTCTTTAGGCGTCGTCGCCCGCCCGGAACTGGCGGAGATTCGCAATCCGTCAATGGCGGGTTTGATGGTGAAAATGATGGGGCCGTGGGGCGAAATCATTATCGCGGCGGGTCTTATCGTTTCAGTCTGCGGCGCTTATCTGAGCTGGACCATTATGGCGGCAGAAGTGCCGTTTCTGGCCTCAACGCATAAAGCCTTCCCACGCATTTTCGCCCGCCAGAATGCGCAAGGCGCGCCATCGGCTTCGCTGTGGCTCACCAACGCGTGCGTTCAGATCTGCCTGGTGCTGATCTGGCTCACAGGTTCGGATTACAACACGCTGTTGACGATTGCTTCAGAGATGATTCTGGTACCCTATTTCCTGGTCGGCGCGTTCCTGCTGAAAATCGCCGCGCGCCCTCTTCATCAGGCGGTAGGTGTCGGGGCCTGCATTTATGGCTTATGGTTATTGTATGCGTCCGGCCCGATGCACCTGTTGCTGTCGGTGGTGCTGTATGCGCCGGGATTGTTAGTTTTCCTCTACGCACGCAAGACGCATACGCACGATAATGTCCTGAATCGTCAGGAAGTGATGTTGATCGGTCTGCTACTCATCGCCGCTGTTCCGGCTACGTGGATGTTGGTGGGGTAATCGTCGCCCCATTGTTTGATGCCAAAGGAGACTACAATGGGTAAAAACCAGCCCTTGCCCATCCTTATCACGGGAGGAGGCCGCCGCATCGGTCTCGCGCTCGCGTGGCACTTTCTCAATCAAAAACAGCCGGTGATTGTCAGCTACCGGACGCACTATCCGGCCATCGACGGCCTGACGCAAGCGGGCGCGCTGTGCATTCAGGCCGATTTTTCCACCGATGACGGCGTCCTGGCATTTGCTGAGAAGATAAAAACCCATACGCCAGGCCTGCGGGCTATTTTGCATAACGCCAGCGCCTGGATGGCCGAGGCGCCTGGCACCCCGCTCTCTGACGTGCTGGCATGCATGATGCAGATTCACGTCAATACGCCCTATCTGTTAAACCATGCGCTGGAAAGACTGTTGCGCGGCCACGGACATGCGGCCACCGATATCATCCATTTTACGGACTATGTTGTGGAACGCGGCAGCGACAAACACATCGCCTATGCCGCCAGTAAAGCAGCGCTGGATAATATGACCCGCTCCTTTGCCCGCAAACTGGCCCCGGAAGTGAAAGTCAACGCCATCGCCCCGTCGCTGATCCTGTTTAACGAAAACGACGACGCCGAGTACCGTCAGCAGGCGCTCAATAAATCCCTGATGAAGACAGCGCCCGGCGAGAAAGAGGTAATCGACCTGGTGGATTATCTTCTCACCAGTTGCTTCGTTACCGGCCGCAGTTTCGCCGTGGATGGCGGCCGGCACCTGCGTTAATGCAGTTTGATCCAGCAAAATATCAGCAGCCATGCGCTCAGGCCCCAGCACACCACCGCCCCGCCGAGCGCAACGGGCAAACGCAGAAAACCGGTGAAATACCAAAGCGTGGCGAGGTAGACAAAATAAGGGATGATCGACCACATACTGAATATAATGGTCGTGCGTAACGCGTCAATTCCGCGCTCGCTGGCGACAATATAGTGGGCAATCAGTGCAAATGTCGGAAAAAGCGGAATTAATCCGGCGATATAGTAATTTTTTGTTTTTGCCAGCAAACCAATCAATACCACCACCAGCGCACCCAGCGCGGCTTTTATCACGAGTCCCATTTCGATGCCTTAACACATCAATAACATTGAGGCTGTAGCATAACGGAAGCGCTCTCGTTTAGAAAAGATTAATGGAAGGGAAAACGGAGGCGGTGTATGTTGGCGTTTTCTCCGCGTAATGAACGTTATGAACACCATCGTATTTGTTGAGGATGACCCTGAAGTTGGCTCGCTGATTGCCGCTTATCTGGCGAAACACGATATTGAGGTGCTGATTGAACCTCGCGGCGATCTGGCTGAAGAGACGATCCTTCGCACGCAACCCGAGCTGGTGTTACTGGATATCATGCTGCCGGGCAAAGACGGTATGACCATTTGCCGCGATTTGCGAGGCCGCTGGCAAGGGCCGATTGTCCTGCTGACCTCACTGGACAGCGACATGAACCACATCCTGGCGCTGGAAATGGGCGCCTGTGACTACATCCTGAAAACCACGCCCCCTGCCGTGCTCCTCGCCCGTCTGCGCCTGCATTTACGGCAGAATGAACTCAGCGCGCAGGCAAAAGGCATTCAGGATACGGCGATGACCCCGCATAAAACGCTGCGTTTTGGCGCGTTGATTATTGACCCGGTCAATCGTTCAGTCGCGCTCTCCGGCGAACCGGTTTCGCTTTCCACCGCCGATTTCGAATTACTCTGGGAACTGGCAACCCATGCCGGGCAGATTATGGATCGCGACGCGCTGCTGAAAAACTTGCGCGGCGTCAGCTACGACGGCATGGACCGCAGCGTGGATGTCGCTATCTCAAGGCTGCGTAAGAAATTGCAGGATAACGCCACCGAGCCCTATCGAATCAAAACGGTTCGCAACAAAGGGTATCTGTTTGCCCCCCATGCGTGGGAAGAGAGTCAGCGTGATTAACCGGGTGCATCAATGAAAAAACTGTTCGTTCAGTTTTATCTGCTGCTGTTTGTCTGCTTTCTGGTCATGACCCTGTTGGTCGGGCTGGTGTATAAGTTCACCGCAGAACGCGCAGGCAGACAGTCGCTGGATGATTTGATGAAAAGCTCGCTGTATTTAATGCGCAGCGAATTGCGGGAGATCCCTCCGCGCGACTGGGGGAAAACCCTCAAAGAGATGGATCTTAATCTCTCTTTCGATTTGCGCGTAGAGCCGCTCAATAAATACAAACTCGACGCGCTTACCACACAGCGTCTGCGCGAAGGCGACATCGTCGCGCTGGACGATCAGTATACGTTTATCCAGCGCATCCCCCGCAGCCATTACGTGCTGGCCGTCGGGCCGGTTCCTTATCTCTATTTTCTTCACCAGATGCGGCTACTGGATATCGCGCTGATGGCCTTTATCGCCATCTCCCTCGCCTTTCCGGTGTTTATCTGGATGCGCCCGCACTGGCAGGAGATGCTGCGCCTGGAGGCCGCCGCTCAGCGTTTTGGCGAAGGGCACCTCGCAGAGCGCCTTCACTTTGACAACGGTTCCAGTTTTGAACGTCTCGGCATTGCCTTTAACCAGATGGCAGATAACATCAACGCGCTGATCGCCAGTAAAAAACAGCTTATTGACGGCATCGCCCACGAACTGCGTACACCGCTGGTGCGTCTGCGTTACCGGCTGGAGATGAGTGAAAATCTCAGCGCACAGGAGTCGCAGGCGCTGAATCGCGATATCGGCCAACTGGAAGCGTTAATCGAAGAGTTACTGACCTATGCGCGGCTGGACAGGCCGCAGACTGCGTTAACGCTCACCGTTCCCGACCTCCCCGTGTGGCTGGCGAGCCACCTGGAAGACGTACAGAGCGTCAACCCCGGACGCACGGTGCGGCTCAGCCATCTTACGCCTGGCGATTACGGCGCGCTGGATATGCGGCTAATGGAGCGTGTGCTGGATAATCTGCTCAATAACGCGCTGCGTTATTCCCATTCCACCGTTCAGGCCAGCCTGTTATTAAGCGGCAATCAGGCGACCCTGATTGTTGAAGACGACGGCCCCGGCATCGCGCCAGACGCGCGCGAACATGTGTTCGAACCCTTTGTGCGCCTCGATCCCAGCCGCGACCGCGCTACCGGAGGCTGCGGGCTGGGATTAGCCATCGTGCGCTCCATCGCCCTGGCGATGGGCGGAACGGTAAACTGTCGCGAAAGTGAACTGGGCGGCGCCAGATTCACCTTCAACTGGCCCGTCTGGCACAACATCCCCGAATTTCCCCCTGCCTGACGCATAGCGCACGATGGTCAGGGCGGGTATGATGTGATATACAGTAAGTATGTTGTAACTAATATCCTTCTTTCTGCGACACTGAAATGGTGGTGATATGGCCCGTTACGATCTTGTCGAACGCCTGAATGGTACTTTTCGCCAGACAGAACACGCGCTGGCAACCCTGACAGAAAATCTCGAACAGCAACCGCTGCTGATTGCCCGCGTCTTCTCCCTTCCCGAAGTAACCAAAGAGGCGGAGCACAACCCTCTGGCGACCATTGCGGTGGAGCAGCATCTGGGAAAAGAGGCCGAATCGCTGGCGCTGCGCCACTATCGCCACCTGTTTATTCAGCAACAGTCTGAAAATCGCAGCAGCAAAGCGGCGGTTCGCCTGCCCGGCGTATTGTGCTATCAGGTTGATGATGCCACGCAGGTCGCGCTGGAAAACCAGATCCAGCACATCAATCAGTTAAAAACGACATTTGAGCGTATTGTGACGGTGGAGTCAGGATTGCCGTCAGCGGCGCGTTTTGAGTGGGTGCATCGCCATCTGCCCGGTCTTATCACGTTGAATGCCTACCGCGCGTTAACGGTGATCAAGAATCCCGCCACCCTCCGTTTTGGCTGGGCCAACAAGCACATTATTAAGAATCTGCGCCGGGATGAGGTGCTGGCGCAACTGGAGAAAAGCCTGAACACGCCGCGCAGCGTGCATCCCTGGACGCGCGAAGAGTGGCAGGCCAGGCTGGAGCGCGAATATCAGGATATCGCCGCCCTGCCGCAACAGGCGCGGCTGAAGATTAAAAGACCGGTGAAGGTACAGCCGATTGCCCGCGTCTGGTACAAAGGGCAGCAGAAACAGGTTCAGCACGCCTGCCCGACGCCGCTTATCGCGCTGATCAATACCGATAAAGGCATGACCGTGCCGGATATCGGCGAACTACTGAATTACGATGCGGACAATGTTCAGCACCGCTTTAAGCCTCAGGCGCAACCGTTGCGACTTATCATCCCCCGGTTGCACCTGTATGTGGCGGATTAACGGCCTGGCTTCATGCTGCCCACCATCAGTTCCGGGCGCACCCAGCTATCAAACTCGGCTTCAGTGAGATACCCCAGCGCCAGGGCGGAGGCTTTTAAGGTCAGCCCTTCCTTGTGCGCTTTTTTGGCGATCTCCGCCGCTTTGTCATAGCCGATGTGCGTGTTAAGCGCGGTGACCAGCATCAGCGATTCATTGAGCAGTTGATTAATACGCTCACGGTTTGGCTCAATACCGACCGCACAGTGCGCATTAAAGCTTTCCATCCCATCCGCCAGCAGGCGTACCGATTGCAGGAAATTATGGATAACCATCGGGCGATAGACGTTAAGCTCGAAGTTTCCCGACGCCCCGCCCATATTGATAGCCACATCGTTGCCCATCACCTGACAGCAGAGCATGGTCAGCGCCTCGCACTGGGTCGGGTTCACTTTGCCTGGCATAATCGAACTGCCCGGCTCGTTCTCAGGAATGGCAATTTCACCAATGCCGCATCGAGGGCCAGAGGCCAGCCAGCGAACGTCATTGGCGATTTTCATCAGCGACGCCGCCAGCCCTTTTAGCGCGCCGTGCGCATGAACCAGCGCATCACAGGTCGCCAGTGCTTCAAACTTGTTCGGCGCCGTCACAAATGGCGCGCAGGTGATCACCGCCAGCTCATCCGCCACGCGGCGGGCATATTCAGGATGAGTGTTCAACCCTGTGCCCACCGCCGTGCCGCCCAGCGCCAGCTCCGCCACATGCGGCAGGCTATTTTCAATATGTTTGAGATTGTGCTCCAGCATCGCCACCCAGCCGGAAATTTCCTGACCGAGCGTCAGCGGCGTCGCATCCTGCAAGTGCGTGCGGCCAATTTTCACAATGTCGGCAAACGCATGGGACTTTTTGCGCAGCGTATCAGTCAGGACATTAAGCTGCGGGATGAGATGCTTGCGTAGCGCCAGCAGCGCCGCAACGTGCATCGCGGTCGGGAAGACGTCGTTCGAACTTTGGCTTTTATTGACATCATCGTTCGGGTGAACTTTGCGTTCCATGCCGCGAACGCCACCCAGCAGTTCGCTCGCGCGGTTCGCCAGCACTTCGTTCATGTTCATGTTGCTTTGCGTGCCCGACCCGGTCTGCCAGATCGCCAGCGGAAATTCGTCGGGATGTTTATCGGCCAGCACTTCATCAGCCGCCTGCATAATGGCGGAGGCTTTTTCCGCCGACAGCAGCCCTAAGTCCTCGTTAACTTTGGCTGCCGCACGCTTGGTCAGCGCCAGCGCATGGATCAGCGAGACGGGCATTTTCTCCGTGGAGATACGAAAATGCTCCAGCGATCGTTGGGTTTGCGCTCCCCAAAGTTTATCTGCCGGAACATCAATCCCGCCCATCGAATCTTTCTCGCAGCGTACCGTCGTCATTACTTTCTCCTTGTTAACAATGAAGTTGAGGACATGCTCACACACCTGTCAGGATTAAGTATTGATTGCTTCATAAATACTGCATGGCGCTTTGTGCGCTTCTGAAATGCCGGGCGGCACAGCGCCTTACCCGGCCTGCAAATGTACCTTTTTATTGTCTTACTTCACGCAGCGCGTGCACTGCGAAGTTTGAATTTGCTGGAAGAAATCATTGCCTTTATCATCCACCAGGATAAAGGCCGGAAAATCTTCCACTTCAATTTTCCAGATCGCTTCCATCCCCAGTTCAGGGTATTCCACGCATTCCAGACTCCTGATGCTGCCCTGCGCCAGCACGGCGGCAGGCCCGCCAATGCTGCCCAGATAGAAGCCGCCGTGTTTATGGCAGGCATCGGTCACCTGTTGGCTACGGTTGCCTTTGGCCAGCATAATCATACTGCCGCCCTGCGACTGAAGCTGATCGACGTAAGAGTCCATACGCCCTGCGGTCGTTGGCCCCAGCGAACCGGACGCGTATCCTTCAGGCGTTTTTGCCGGACCCGCGTAGTAGATCGGATGATCTTTAACATACTGCGGCAACCCTTCGCCACGGTCCATCCGTTCTTTCAGTTTGGCGTGCGCGATATCACGCCCCACAATAATCGTCCCGTTCAGCGACAGACGAGTTGAAACCGGATACTGCGACAACTGTTGCAGGATCGCTTTCATTGGCTGGTTGAGGTCAACGCGAACCGCCTCGCCTTCGCCTGCCTGGCGCAATTCTTCGGGAATATATTTACCCGGATTATGTTCCAGTTTCTCGATCCAGATACCTTTGCGGTTGATCTTCGCTTTAATGTTGCGATCCGCAGAGCAGGAGACGCCCATCCCGACCGGACAGGACGCGCCGTGACGCGGTAAACGAATGACGCGGATATCATGGGCAAAATATTTACCGCCGAACTGAGCGCCTAACCCGAGATTCTGCGCTTCCGTCAGCAACTCTTTTTCCAGCTCCACGTCGCGGAATGCCTGACCGTGTTCGTTCCCTTCCGTCGGCAGTTCGTCATAGTATTTTGCGGAGGCCAGCTTAACCGTTTTCAGCGTTGCTTCCGCCGACGTCCCGCCGATCACGAAGGCGATGTGATACGGAGGACAGGCCGCTGTCCCCAGTGTGCGCATTTTATCGACCAGGTAATTTTTCAGTTTGCCCGGCGTCAGCAGCGCTTTGGTTTCCTGATACAGATAGGTTTTGTTGGCGGAACCGCCGCCTTTGGCGATACACAGGAATTTGTATTCATCGCCATCAACGCTGTAGAGATCAATCTGCGCGGGCAGGTTGGTGCCGGTATTGACCTCTTTATACATATCCAGCGGGGCATTTTGCGAATAGCGCAGGTTATCTTCGATGTAAGTGTTATAAACGCCGCGCGCCAGCGCAGCCTCATCACCGCCGCCAGTCCAGACGCGCTGGCCTTTTTTGCCAACGATAATGGCCGTACCGGTGTCCTGGCAGGTTGGTAAAATCCCTTTTGCGGCAATGTCCGAATTGCGCAGGAATTGCAGCGCGACATATTTATCGTTTTCGCTGGCGTCCGGGTCGCGCAGGATATCAGCGACCTGCTGTTGATGCGCAGGGCGCAGCATAAACGAAGCATCGTGGAATGCCTGACGCGCCATCAGCGTCAGCGCTTCAGGAGCGACCTTAAGCACTTCCTGCCCTTCAAATTCGGCAACGGAAACGTGTTCACTGGTCAGCAGGTAATATTCGGTATCGTCCTTTTTGAGGGGAAAAGGAGCCTGATAATGGAAGGGTTTGTTCGACATTGTTCTCTCACTTACTGCTCGGTCTGGTTATTCTCTGGGCAGATGTTCCATTGCCCTGCTTACCCGTCACGCCTCCAGCGGCAGACATGTTATTGTCCTGCAACCCGAATGCGTCAGGGTGTAAAAAGCGAGTTACACTATCCTACACAATTTTTTAACAAAAACTGAGACAAGTACGACTTTTTGCGCGCAGAGGTTACTTCCCGCGGGTTTCTTGGTTTAATACGCGAATTAATTTCCATATTGAAACAGGGCTTGATAATGCAAAAACTCATCAACTCAGTGCAAAACTATGCATGGGGTAGTAAAACTGCGTTAACGGAACTCTACGGCATTGCGAATCCGTCTCAGCAGCCAATGGCAGAGCTCTGGATGGGCGCCCATCCCAAGAGCAGCTCCCGAATTGAAGGCGCTGACGGGAAAGCCGTCTCGTTACGCGACGTGATTGAGCACGATAAAGCCACACTGCTGGGCGAGTCTGTCGCAAAACGTTTTGGCGAGCTGCCCTTCCTGTTTAAAGTGCTGTGTGCCGCGCAGCCGCTTTCCATCCAGGTTCATCCGAATAAACACAACTCAGAAATTGGTTTCGCGAAAGAGAATGCGGCCGGTATTCCGATGGATGCCGCCGAGCGTAACTATAAAGATCCGAACCACAAGCCTGAACTGGTCTTTGCCCTGACGCCTTTCCTGGCGATGAACGCATTCCGCGAGTTCTCTGAGATTGTCTCCCTGCTGCAACCTGTTTCCGGCGCGCATACCGCCATTGCCCACTTCCTGCAAGAGCCGAATGCCGAACGCCTGAGCCAACTGTTCGCCAGCCTGCTCAATATGCAGGGCGATGAAAAATCCCGCGCGCTGGCGGTGCTGAAAGCGGCGCTGAACAGCCAACAGGGTGAACCGTGGCAGACGATCCGCGTCATATCCGAATTTTACCCGGATGACAGCGGCCTCTTCTCTCCACTGCTGCTGAACGTGGTCAAGCTGAACCCTGGCGAAGCCATGTTCCTGTTTGCCGAAACGCCTCATGCCTATTTGCAGGGTGTGGCGCTGGAAGTGATGGCGAACTCCGATAACGTCCTGCGCGCCGGGCTGACGCCGAAATATATCGACATTCCTGAACTGGTCGCGAACGTCAAATTCGTTGCCAAACCAGCGGATCAGCTGCTGACAACGCTGGTAAAACACGGTGCGGAACTGGACTTCCCAATTCCGGTGGAAGATTTCGCGTTTTCGCTGCATGACCTCTCCGCTCAGGAAACGGCCATCAGCCAGCAGAGCGCCGCCATTCTGTTCTGCGTGGAAGGCGAAGCGGTGCTGAGCAAGGGCGAGCAGCGTCTGGTGCTGAAACCCGGCGAATCCGCGTTTATCGGCGCTGATGAGTCTCCGGTCAACGCCAGCGGCGTGGGCCGTTTGGCCAGGGTTTACAACAAGCTGTAGCAACATACTGAATTTTTTAACAACTCTTGCTAAGCTAGTTAAAGGCTCACAACTTCTCCAGGCGGTTTAATCCGCCTGGTTTCATTTTTATGGATAATCGATATGAAAAAATCGCTGGTAGCTACAGGTGTGATCGTCGCCCTGGGCGTAGTCTGGACAGGCGGGGCCTGGTACACCGGGAAAAAACTGGAAACGCATCTCGCACAGATGGTGAATCAGGCAAATGAGCAGCTTAAACGCACGGCGCCTGAAGCCGCCATTGAGCTGAGCTATCAAAACTACCAGCGCGGCATTTTCAGCAGCCAGTTACAGCTGGTGGCGAAGCCTGTCGAAGGCAAGGAAAACCCCTGGCTGAAACCAGGACAAAACGTCGTACTGAACGAAGCGGTGGATCATGGCCCTTTCCCGTTCACACAGTTGAAATCGTTTAACCTTATCCCTGCGATGGCCTCAGTGAAGACGACCCTGGTCAACAACGACGTCACCAGACCGTTGTTTGATATCGCAAAGGGCGAGACGCCGGTCGAGATTAATTCCCGGATTGGTTATGGCGGCGATACCCGCTCAGATATCTCCCTCAATCCGTTGAATTATGAAAATAACGGTGAAAAAGTCGCCTTTAGCGGCGGGGAATTTCAGCTGAATGCCGATAAAGACGGCAATGTTGTTTCACTGTCAGGCGAAGCGCAAAGCGGCCTGGTGGATGCCGTCAACGAATATAACCAGAAAGTCCAGATTACTTTTAATAACCTGAAAACCGACGGTTCCAGCACCCTGGCCAGCTTCGGCGAGCGTATTGGCAACCAGACGCTGTCGCTGGAAAAAATGACGGTATCGGTAGAAGGTAAAGAGATGGCCGTGCTGGAAGGCATGGTGATCGACGGTAAGTCCGATCTCGTCAACGACGGCAAAACTATCAATAGCCAGCTGGATTACTCGCTGAACAGCCTTAAAGTGCAGAATCAGGATCTGGGTAGCGGCAAGCTGACGCTGAAAGTGGGACAGATCGATGGCGAAGCCTGGCACCAGTTTAGCCGCCAGTATAACGCTCAGACTCAGGCGCTGATGACGCAACCCGAGGTGGTGCAAAATCCTGAGCTTTATCAGGAGAAAGTGACCGAAGCGTTCTTTGGCGCCCTGCCGCTGCTGATGAAGGGCGAACCGGTGATTACCGTCGCGCCGTTAAGCTGGAAAAACGCTAAAGGCGAGACCGCGCTGAACCTCTCCTTGTTCCTGAAAGATCCGGCCGCGACCACTGAAGAACCGCAAACGCTGACTCAGGAAGTGGATCGTTCCGTTAAATCTCTCGATGCGAAGCTGACGATCCCGATGGATATGGCCGTTGAGTTTATGACCCAGGTCGCCAGACTGGAAGGTTATCAGCAGGAAGATGCCGATAAGCTGGCGAATCAACAAGTCAAAGGGTTAGCCGCGATGGGGCAAATGTTCCGCATCACCACGTTGCAGGATAATACCATTGCCACCAACCTACAGTATGCCAATGGTCAGGTAACGCTCAACGGGCAAAAAATGACGCTGGAAGAGTTTGTCGGCATGTTTGGTATGCCTGCGCTCTCCGTGCCGGACGCTCCGGCGATTCCTCAGCAGTAAGTTTTCTGTACGTCCCGCGCCCGGCGGGATTTTCCCGTCGGGCCGCTATTCAAACACCTGTCCCGCCACGCTATTTTTGCGTCACCAGACGAGCGGAAATGGTCTGGCTGCGCGAATGGCTCTCTTCATGACCAATCCGTTGCAGGATGCGCTCCGCAAGGGTATAGCCAATTTCGCGGGCTGGCGTGCTGGCCCAGATGATCGGCAGATCGTCCAGCGCGTTTTCCGCCACATCAGCAAACGCCGCCAGCGAGATCTGTTGTTCAAAATAGCGATCAACGCCAATTTCACCACTCTGACGCCCCGCTTTCATCAGGCCAAACCATGCTCCCATCGCAATGGTTTCGTTGTAGCACACCACTGCGCTGATGGTCGGGTTATGCCGCAGTAATGCGGTAATGGCTTCGGCGGCCTGCTTCTGGCTGGATGCGCACTCCAGCACCCAGTCGCTGTGAAAAGGCAACCCAAACTTCAGCAGCGTCGCGCAATAGCCGCCGACGCGCTCCGCGCGCGTTAATGAGGAGCTTTGCCCTCCCAGCCACGCGATCCGCTGATGCCCAAGGCGAATCAGATGTTCCGTCAGTAGCTGCGCCGCCTGCATGTTATCCGGCCGGACAGTATCCACCTCTTCCAGATAACTGGCGCGCGAGGCAAACACCACCGGAATCCCTTTTTCTTCTGCCCGTTCCCGGAGCGCATCGCTGTTACCCGCCGCTCCGGCGATCACCACGCCATCCACCCCCTGATTAAGGAGCATAGCGAAGCGCTGACTCAGTTGTTCGCCATCCTGACCGCCGTGCAACAAAAAGACCATGCGCCCCTGCGCTTCCAGCGCCTCTGTCAACCCGGCCGTGAGTTCCGCATAAAAAGGCGCAGACAGATCGCGCACAATCAGCCCAATGACGCCGCTCTGCCCACCGCGAAGCGCCGATGCCTGGCGGTTACGCACAAAGCCCAGCTGTTCAATCGCCGCGTTAACCCGCTCGCCGGTGGCTGACGAAATCCGCCCTTTGCCACTGAGCACTAATGAGACGGTACTGACGGAGACGCCAGCCGCCAACGCGACATCATGGATGGTGGTTTTTTTGGCTATAGCCATGAAAAAAGAAAGCTCCCTGATAACGTGACAGATAAAACGTTTTATCAATCACTTATATTTATACGCTTTATTATCGTTCGATAATGTGATTTGCGCCGCACTAAAATTAGGTAAAACGTTTTATCTTCTCGCTCAAATAATTGACCACAGCCTTCTTTTTCACGAGGAGTCGTTAGATGACGACGAAGACAACACCAAAAATAACATTATGGGAATTTTTCCAGCAGTTGGGTAAAACGTTTATGCTGCCCGTGGCGCTGCTCTCTTTCTGCGGGATCATGCTGGGGATCGGCAGTTCGTTAAGCAGCCACGATGTCGTCACCCTGCTCCCGGCGCTGGGCAACCCGGTGCTACAGGCCATCTTTACCTGGATGAGTAAAGTCGGCTCGTTCGCTTTTAGCTTCCTCCCGGTGATGTTTTGTATCGCGATTCCGCTCGGTCTGGCGCGTGAAAACAAAGGTGTCGCCGCGTTTGCCGGTTTCGTCGGTTACGCCGTAATGAACCTTGCCGTGAACTTCTGGTTAACGGCGAAAGGCATTCTGCCGACGACTGACGCCGCCATTCTGAAAGCCAATAACGTACAGAATATCCTCGGGATTCAGTCTATCGACACGGGGATTCTGGGGGCGGTGATCGCCGGTATCGTTGTCTGGATGCTGCATGAGCGTTTCCACAATATTCGTCTGCCCGATGCGCTGGCTTTCTTTGGCGGTACGCGTTTCGTGCCGATCGTCTCTTCCGTGGTGATGGGACTGGTCGGGCTGGTCATTCCGCTGGTATGGCCTGTTTTTGCAATGGGCATCAGCGGTCTGGGCCACATTATCAATAGCGCGGGTGATTTCGGTCCGATGATCTTTGGTACGGGTGAGCGCCTGCTGCTGCCGTTCGGCCTGCACCACATTCTGGTCGCGTTGATTCGCTTTACCGAAGCGGGCGGTACGCAGGAAGTCTGCGGCCATAGCGTGAGCGGCGCGTTGACCATTTTCCAGGCGCAGCTGAGCTGCCCGACAACGCACGGCTTCTCTGAAAGTGCGACCCGCTTCCTGTCTCAGGGGAAAATGCCTGCCTTCCTCGGCGGCTTGCCGGGCGCTGCGTTGGCGATGTACCACTGCGCGCGTCCTGAAAATCGTCACAAAATTAAGGGGCTGCTGATTTCTGGCCTTATCGCCTGTGTCGTTGGCGGTACCACAGAGCCGCTGGAATTCCTGTTCCTGTTCGTCGCGCCTGTGCTGTATGTGATTCACGCCCTGCTGACAGGTCTGGGATTCACCATCATGGCGATCCTCGGCGTCACCATCGGCAACACCGACGGCAACATCATCGACTTTGTGGTATTCGGGATCCTGCACGGTCTGTCAACCAAGTGGTATCTGGTTCCGGTGGTCGCCGCCATCTGGTTCGCGGTGTACTACGTCATCTTCCGTTTCGCTATTACGCGCTTTAATCTGAAAACGCCGGGCCGCGATACCGAAATCGCCAGCAATATTGAAAAAGTCATGGCGGGCGCGCCAGGGAAATCAGGCTATAACGTCCCGGCGATTCTGGCCGCGCTTGGCGGCAGTGAAAATATCGTCAGCCTGGATAACTGCATTACCCGTCTGCGCCTGTCGGTGAAGGATATGTCGCTTGTGAATGTACAGGCGCTGAAGGACAATCGCGCTATCGGCGTAGTACAGCTGAATCAACATAACTTACAGGTGGTTATTGGCCCTCAGGTACAGTCCGTTAAGGATGAAATGGCAGGTCTGATGAACACGGTTGAGGCATAAGGACAACGATATGTTCGATTTTTCAAAGGTGGTGGATCGTCACGGTACGTGGTGCACGCAGTGGGATTATGTCGCCGATCGCTTTGGCGCCCCTGACCTGCTCCCGTTTACGATCTCGGATATGGATTTCGCTACCGCGCCGTGCATCCTGGAGGCCATCAACCAGCGTCTGGCGCACGGCGTGCTGGGTTACAGCCGCTGGAAAAACGATGAGTTTTTAGGGGCGATCGCCCACTGGTTCGCAACCCGTCACCACACTACGATCGACCCACAGTCGATCGTGTACGGCCCCTCCGTGATCTACATGGTGTCGGAGCTGATCCGCCAGTGGTCATCCGTCGGTGAAGGGGTGGTGATTCACACCCCCGCTTACGATGCGTTCTATAACGCCATCGAAGGCAACCAGCGCACCGTCATGCCGGTTGCGCTACAGAAAAACGCGGACGGCTGGCACTGCGATATGGACGCGCTGGACGCGGTGCTCGCCCGGCCAGAGAGTAAAATTCTCCTGCTGTGCAGCCCGCAGAACCCTACCGGAAAGGTATGGACGCGCGATGAACTGGAGACGATGGCTGAGCTATGCCATCGTCACGGCGTGCGGGTCATCTCCGATGAAATCCACATGGATATGGTATGGGGCGCGCAGCCGCATATCCCCTGGAGCAATGTGGCGCGTGGTAGTTGGGCGCTGCTGACCTCCGGGTCAAAAAGCTTCAACATTCCGGCGCTGACCGGCGCCTACGGGCTCATCGGCGATGAGGAAAGCCGCAATCGTTACCTCAGCGTATTGAAGGGGCGTGACGGGCTGTCGTCACCCGCCGTTCTGGCGCTTAGCGCGCATATTGCCGCTTATCAACAGGGCGCGCCGTGGCTGGATGCCCTGCGCGAGTATCTTGCTGATAACCTGAATTATATCGCACATGCGTTAAACACCGCGTTCCCGACGCTAAACTGGCAGGTTCCGCAATCGACCTATCTGGCCTGGATTGATCTGCGAGCGCTAAATATTGACGACCACGCCTTACAGGATGCGCTGATTCATCAGCAGAAAGTGGCCATCATGCCTGGGTATACTTATGGCGAAGAAGGTCGCGGGTTTGTTCGTCTTAATGCCGGTTGTCCACGTTCGAAGCTCGAAAAAGGCGTTAACGGGCTGATCAACGCGATCCGCGCTATACGCTGACAATGATTGCGCAATAAAATTATTTATTGCGCAACATAGATTTTACGCCCGTTTTATTTTTATAATGGCGAGCACTTTTATATTAAAAAAGAGTGCGACCATGATTGATACTTCCCTTCCGTTAACTGACGTTCATCGCCACCTTGATGGCAACATTCGTGCCCAAACTATTCTTGATCTTGGCCGCCAGTTCAATTTAGCCCTTCCGGCACAAACGCTTGACGCGCTCATTCCGCATGTGCAGATCACCTCAACGGAGCCTGACCTGGTCAGTTTTCTGGCAAAGCTCGACTGGGGCGTTAAAGTTCTGGCGTCGCTGGATGCCTGTCGTCGCGTGGCCTTTGAAAATATTGAAGATGCCGCCCGCAACGGCCTGCATTATGTCGAGCTGCGTTTTTCTCCGGGTTATATGGCGATGACGCACCAGTTGCCTGTGGCAGGCGTGGTCGAAGCGGTCATCGCTGGCGTACGTGAAGGGTGCCAGACTTTTGGCGTTGAAGCTCGTCTGATCGGCATCATGAGCCGTACTTTCGGCGAGGCTGCCTGTCAGCAGGAACTGGAAGCGCTGCTGGCGCACCGCGATCACATTACCGCGCTTGACTTAGCGGGCGATGAACTTGGCTTCCCGGGCAGTCTGTTCCTCTCTCACTTTAACCGCGCGCGTGATGCGGGCTGGCATATTACCGTACATGCTGGCGAAGCGGCGGGCCCGGAGAGCATCTGGCAGGCCATTCGCGAACTGGGCGCCGAACGTATCGGTCATGGCGTGAAGGCCGTGGAAGATCGCGCGCTGATGGATTTTCTGGTCGAGCAGCGAATCGGTATCGAATCCTGTCTGACGTCTAATATCCAGACCAGCACCGTTGCCTCGCTGGCTGCGCATCCGCTGAAAACGTTCCTTGAGCATGGCGTGCTGGCAAGTTTGAATACGGATGATCCCGCGGTACAGGGTGTGGATATTATTCACGAATACACGGTAGCGGCGCCAGCGGCAGGATTAACCCGCGAGCAGATTCGTCAGGCGCAGATCAATGGCCTGGAAATGGCGTTTTTAAGCAAAGCGGAAAAACGCGCATTGCGTGAGAAAGTCGCAGCGGTTTAAGCACGCAAAGCCTGATGGCGCTGCGCTTATCAGTCCTGTAACTGCACAACCGTAGGCCGGATAAGGCGTTTACGCCGCCATCCGGCAGCACCCAACGCCTGATGGCGCTACGCTTATCAGGCCTACAACTGCACAACTGTAGGCCTGATAAGGCGTTTACGCCGCCATCCGGCAACACCTACGCCTGATGGCGCTGCGCTTATCAGTCCTGCAACGACACAACCGTAGGCCGGATAAGGCGTTTACGCCGCCATCCGGCAACACCCGGCGCCAGAAGAGTACACCGTTATCACGCGAGGCACAGCGTAGAGCGATGCTTCGCTGATTCAATCCCCAGCTCAATCAACTCCATAATCTGGATCGCCTGGCTCGCCGGAACCGGGTTTTCACCGTTGCCATTCAACGCGTCACGGATGCCCGCATAATAAGCCGGATAATTACCCGGCACCGTCAGCCAGGTCTCTTCCACACGGTCTTCGCCTTCCACACGCGTCAACACGCCGTCACGCATGTCGTAACCCCAGTCTTCCTGCGGCAATCGCTCACCGTTTTTCAGCCTCTCCTCTTGTGGATCGAGGCCATATTTCACGTAACTACCGCGTGAGCCATGCACGATATAACGTGCTGATTCTGCCGCCGCCAGCATCGTACCGTGCAGAATCACCCGACGCTGCGGGTAGGATAATATCGCGTGGAAATAATCCGTCGACTGCGCGCCAGGACGAAGCTGCGCCAGATCCACCGTCATGCTGACCGGCAAACCGAACAGATTGATCGCCTGATCCAGCAGATGCGGCGCCAGATCGTACCAGATACCGCTGCCAGGGCCGCCCTGTTCGCGCCAGCGATCGCGTACCTGCGGGCGGAAACGGTCGAAATGGGATTCAAAGTAAGCCACTTCCCCCAGAACGCCATCGGCCAGCAATCCTTTCAGCGTCAGGAAATCACTGTCCCAACGGCGGTTATGGAACACAGAAAGCACGCGTCCCAGGCTGCGCGCCAGGGCGTCGAGTTCACGGGCTTGTGACAGTGTCACGGCAAAGGGTTTATCCACAACCACATGTTTTCCCGCTTCAAGCGCGGCTTTCGCCAACGGAAAATGGGTGTCGTTGGGCGTAGGAATGACGATAAGGTCGATATTCGGATCGTTAAAAAGATGCTTAGGCTCTGAGACAACCGCCACAGAAGGCCAGTCCGCCTTCACTTTTGTTTCATCACTACTGGAAACCGCCGCCAGTTCCAGACCCGGCGTCCCCACGATTAAGGGCGCATGGAAAGTCTTGCTGGCATAACCATAACCAATTAGCCCTACCCGGATGTTGTCACTCATGTCTTTGCCTCTCATGTCAGAACGGAGTCATTTCACACTATCCCTTAACCACTCACAATAGTTTAATAACCGCCAGGTTATAAAGGTTGTTGCTTAACTTAAGTCAAACATCAGTGACTTTGGGCTCTCCTGCTGCGAAAAAGTCGCTGAAATCGTTCCCGACACCCTTGCCGTCTTATTTATTGATGAGTAACATTTGCATCCTGTGTTTATGGATAAATCAAAGCAAAAAAATGTCGTCAGTAATGAATCGCCTTATTGAATTAACCGGTTGGATTGTTCTCGTTGTCTCAGTGATCCTCTTAGGCGTCGCCAGCCATATCGATAATTACCAGCCCCCTGAACCGACGGCCTCCGTTCAGAAAAAATAAGCGTGTCCTGGCCAGTTGCGGCATAGCTACATATCGTCAGAAATGGTTTCGGTTTACAGCCAGAAAAATCAGGAAAAGATGAAAAGCGGCAAAAAAAGCGAAATATGCCGTCTGCTGGCCGCACGCTTATTGCCAGTTGTCATGAAGCGCGTTACCCTTCCGGCAGGTGCTCTGCCCACCTGATTCATGACACGTAAGAATACGCTTATTTACCCTTGCGCGCCGATTATTCTTTCCGGTGTCGTTTTGTTTATTTTTATATTCACTACTCCGTTGGTGTTATTTGTTTAATATGGATCGCTATTTATGACAGTTCAGGATTATTTATTAAAATTCCGCAAAATCAGTTCGCTTGAGAGCCTGGAAAAACTGTTTGATCACCTTAACTACACCCTCTCTGACGATCGGGAGATCATCAATATGTATCGCGCCGCAGATCATCGTCGCGCGGAACTGGTCTCGGGCGGTCGTCTGTATGATGTCGGTCAGGTGCCAAAATCAGTCTGGCATTACGTACAATAAAGAAAGTAGCGATCGGCGTTAAAAGCTTTATAATACTGGCCCCAAAATGAAATAGTCTGCCTGTTCGCGCTGGCAAATCTGGAGAAGATATGACCACAACACCGGCACAACGCATCGGGGGCTGGTTGCTTGGCCCACTGGCCTGGCTGTTAGTCGCGTTGCTGAGCGCCTCGCTCGCGTTATTGCTCTATGCTACTGCGCTGGCTACGCCGCAGACATTCCATATGCTCAGTGAGCAAAGTACCGGCAACCTGTTGTTGTGGGGCGTTTCGTTTATTACCGCCATCGCAATGTGGTATTACACCTTATGGTTGACCATCGCCTTCTTCAAGCGCCGCCACTGCGTGCCTAAACATTATATTATCTGGCTGCTGGTGTCGGTCTTGCTGGCAATTAAAGCCTTTGCCTTTTCGCCAGTCTCAGACGCGTTTGCGGTTCGCCAGCTGTTGTTCCCGTTACTGGCGGCCGCGCTGATCGTACCCTATTTCAAACGTTCGGCGCGCGTTAAAGCAACGTTTGTGAACCCGTAATACCCTTACAGTTAACCTGTTGTCGCCTGCTGTAGATTGACAGATAATAGGCGGCTTTTTTATTTCAGGCCGAAAAATGACTGATTACCTGCTGCTCTTTGTCGGAACTGTACTGGTCAATAACTTTGTACTGGTCAAGTTTCTGGGTCTCTGCCCGTTTATGGGGGTTTCCAAAAAGCTGGAAACCGCAATGGGTATGGGGCTCGCCACCACGTTTGTGATGACGCTGGCGTCTATCTGCGCCTGGCTGATTGACACCTGGATTTTGATTCCGCTCGATCTCATCTACCTGCGGACGCTGGCGTTTATTCTGGTCATCGCGGTGGTAGTGCAATTTACTGAGATGGTGGTGCGTAAAACCAGTCCGGCATTGTACCGTCTGCTGGGGATCTTCCTGCCGCTCATCACCACCAACTGCGCGGTGCTTGGCGTGGCGCTGTTGAACATTAACCTCGGTCATAATTTTTTGCAGTCGGCGTTGTACGGTTTCTCCGCCGCCGTCGGCTTCTCTCTGGTGATGGTGCTGTTCGCGGCGATTCGCGAGCGCCTCGCCGTGGCAGACGTCCCTGCCCCTTTTCGCGGTAACGCGATTGCGCTGATTACCGCAGGTTTAATGTCTCTGGCCTTTATGGGCTTTAGTGGTTTGGTGAAGTTGTAATGAATGCTATCTGGATTGCCGTAGTCGCCGTGAGCCTGCTGGGCCTGGCATTCGGCGCCATCCTGGGGTATGCCTCCCGCCGGTTTGCCGTGGAAGACGATCCCGTTGTCGAAAAAATCGACGAAATTTTACCGCAGAGCCAGTGTGGGCAGTGCGGCTATCCTGGCTGCCGCCCTTATGCTGAAGCCATCGGTAGTCAGGGTGAAAAAATTAACCGCTGTGCGCCGGGCGGCGAAGCGGTAATGTTGAAAATCGCAACGTTACTGAACGTCGATCCGCAACCTATCGATGGTGATGAACAAGAAGTTGCGCCAGTGCGTATGCTGGCGGTCATCGATGAAAACAATTGCATCGGCTGCACTAAATGTATTCAGGCATGCCCGGTGGATGCCATTGTGGGCGCCACGCGCGCGATGCATACGGTCATGAGCGATCTCTGCACCGGCTGTAACCTGTGCGTTGACCCGTGCCCGACGCAATGCATTGAATTACGCCCGGTAGCGGAAACACCTGACAGTTGGAAGTGGGATTTGAACACCATCCCCGTTCGTATCATTCCCGTGGAACAGCATGCTTAAGTTATTCTCTGCATTCAGAAAAGATAAAATCTGGGATTTCGATGGCGGCATTCATCCGCCGGAAATGAAAACCCAGTCAAACGGTACGCCTCTGCGACAGGTTCCACTGGCGCCGCGCTTTATCATTCCTCTTAAGCAGCATATTGGCGCTGAGGGCGAGCTGTGCGTTAACGTGGGCGATCGCGTCCTGCGAGGCCAGCCGCTGACCCGTGGTCGCGGCCGCATGCTGCCCGTCCATGCGCCGACGTCCGGGAAAGTTATCGCGATTGCGCCCCACTCTACCGCGCACCCGTCGGCCCTGGCTGAGCTTAGCGTGATGATTGATGCCGATGGCGAAGATCGCTGGATCGAACGCGACGGCTGGGCGGATTATCAGCGCCGCAGTCGCGAAGAGCTAATTACCCGGATTCACCAGTTCGGCGTTGCCGGACTCGGCGGCGCGGGGTTCCCGACCGGCGTCAAATTACAGGGCGGCGGCGATAAGATTGAAACGCTGATCATCAACGCGGCGGAGTGTGAACCCTATATCACCGCTGATGACCGCTTAATGCAGGATTGCGCCGCGCAGGTGGTGGAAGGCATCCGTATCCTTGCCCATATTCTGCAACCGCGTGAGGTCCTGATAGGCATCGAAGATAACAAGCCGCAGGCCATTTCAATGCTGCGTGCCGTTCTGGCCGATGCGCATGATATCGCGTTACGCGTTATCCCAACGAAATACCCTTCCGGCGGCGCAAAACAACTTACCCAGATCCTGACCGGGAAACAGGTTCCGCACGGCGGCCGCTCTTCTGATATCGGCGTGCTGATGCAAAACGTTGGTACGGCTTATGCCGTCAAACGCGCAGTGATTGACGGGGAACCGATCACCGAGCGCGTTGTGACCTTGACCGGAGAGTCCGTCAGCCGTCCCGGTAACGTCTGGGCCAGGCTGGGGACACCTGTCAGCCACCTGCTTAATGATGCGGGCTTCTGTTCTTCAGCCGATCAAATGGTGATTATGGGCGGCCCGCTGATGGGCTTTACCCTGCCCTGGCTTGATGTTCCCGTTGTGAAGATCACTAACTGCCTTCTCGCGCCTTCCGCTACGGAAATGGGCGAAACGCCGGAAGAGCAAGGTTGTATCCGCTGTAGCGCCTGTGCCGATGCCTGTCCCGCCGATTTGTTGCCCCAGCAGTTGTACTGGTTCAGCAAAGGCCAACAGCACGATAAAGCCACCGCGCATAACATTGCCGACTGCATTGAGTGCGGCGCTTGCGCCTGGGTATGCCCCAGCAGCATTCCGCTTGTGCAGTATTTCCGTCAGGAAAAAGCGGAGATTTACGCGATCGCGCAAGAAGAAAAACGCGCGGCTGAAGCGAAAGCGCGTTTTGAGGCCAGACAGGCGCGACTGGAGCGTGAGAAAGCCGCACGCCTTGAGCGCCATAAAAATGCGGCCGCACAACCTGCGGCAAAAGATCAGGATGCCATCGCCGCAGCGCTGGCGCGCGTAAAAGAGAAACAGGCACAGGCGACTCAGCCTGTTGTCATCAACGCGGGAGAGAAGCCGGATAACAGCGCGGTTATTGCTGCCCGTGAAGCGCGTAAAGCGCAGGCGCGCGCCAGGCAGACGGAGAACGCCGCTGCGGAACCCGCCGAGCCGGTCGACCCGCGCAAAGCCGCTGTCGAAGCGGCAATCGCCCGCGCCAAAGCGCGCAAGCAGGAACAGCAGGCCGCTGCGGAACCCGCCGAGCCGGTCGACCCGCGTAAAGCTGCCGTCGAAGCGGCAATCGCCCGCGCCAAAGCGCGTAAGCAGGAACAGCAGGCCGCTGCGGAACCCGCCGAACCGGTCGACCCGCGCAAAGCCGCCGTCGAAGCGGCAATTGCCCGCGCCAAAGCACGCAAGCAGGAACAGCAGGCCGCTGCGGAACCTACCGAACCGGTCGACCCGCGTAAAGCCGCTGTCGAAGCGGCAATTGCCCGCGTTCAGGCAAAAAAAGCAGCACAGCAGCAGGTTGTTAACGAGGAATAAATGGTATTCAGAATCGCAAGCTCGCCTTATACCCATAACCAGCGCCAGACATCGCGTATCATGATGCTGGTGTTAATCGCCGCGCTGCCGGGGATTGCCACTCAGCTATGGTTTTTCGGTTGGGGCACATTGTTCCAGATTATACTGGCCGCAGTCAGCGCGCTGGCCGCAGAAGCCGCCGTGCTTCAACTGCGTAAACAGCCGATCGCCGCTATCTTAAAAGACAATTCAGCATTGCTGACCGGTTTGCTGCTCGCTGTGAGCATACCGCCTCTCGCCCCGTGGTGGATGGTGGTATTGGGCACCGTATTTGCCGTCATTATCGCCAAGCAGCTTTACGGCGGTCTGGGGCAAAACCCATTCAACCCAGCGATGATTGGTTATGTCGTTTTGTTGATTTCATTCCCGGTACAGATGACAAGCTGGCTCCCGCCGCATGACATCGCCGCAACGGCGCCAGGCCTTCTGGATGCGTTGCAGGTCATCTTCACCGGACACACCGCCAGCGGCGGCGACATGAATACGTTACGCATGGGCATTGACGGCATCAGCCAGGCTACGCCGCTCGATACGTTCAAAACCTCGTTACATGCCGGGCACGCCGTTGAACAGATTATGCAGTACCCCATCTACAGCGGCATGCTGGCCGGTGCGGGCTGGCAGTGGGTAAACATCGCCTGGCTTATTGGCGGCGTGTGGCTGCTCTGGCAAAAAGCGATCCGCTGGCACATTCCGGTCAGCTTTTTAGTGACGCTGGCTGTCTGCTCCTCTCTGGGATGGGCATTCGCCGGGGATTCACTGGCGTCTCCGCAGTTGCATCTGCTCTCTGGCGCGACAATGCTGGGCGCGTTCTTTATTCTGACCGATCCCGTCACCGCCTCGACAACCAATCGTGGTCGTCTGATTTTTGGCGCGCTGGCGGGTTTGTTAGTGTGGTTGATTCGCAGTTTCGGGGGATACCCGGACGGTGTGGCGTTCGCTGTACTGTTGGCGAATATCACGGTGCCTTTGATTGATTACTACACCCGACCTCGCGTCTACGGGCATCGCTAAGGACACCCCATGCTGAAAACGATTCGTAAACACGGTATCACGCTGGCGCTGTTTGCCGCAGGCTCGACGGGACTGACGGCGGCCATTAACCTGGTCACTAAATCGACGATTGCCGAACAGGCGGTTCTCCAGCAAAAAGCGTTATTTGATCAGGTTCTGCCTGCCGATCGCTACAATAATACCTTGCAGGACAGCTGCTTTCTGGTGAATGCTCCGGCGCTGGGCAAAGGTGCGCACCGCATCTATATCGCCCGTCAGGACGATAAGCCCGTCGCCGCCATTCTTGAAGCCACGGCGCCGGACGGCTATTCTGGCGCCATACAGCTCCTGGTTGGCGCTGATTTCAGCGGCACGGTGCTGGGTACACGCGTGACAGAACATCATGAGACGCCTGGCCTGGGCGATAAAATTGAGCTGCGCTTATCCGACTGGATCACCCACTTCAGCGGGAAGACCATCGGCGCTGAGAACGATGCTCACTGGGCCGTGAAAAAAGACGGCGGTGATTTTGACCAGTTTACCGGCGCAACCATTACCCCCCGGGCAGTGGTCAACGCGGTGAAGCGTGCGGGCCTGTACGCGCAGACCTTACCGGCGCAACTTCCTCAACTTACCGCCTGTGGAGAATAAACCATGAGCGAAATTAAAGACGTTATCGTTCAGGGCTTGTGGAAAAACAACTCAGCGCTTGTACAGCTGCTTGGCATGTGCCCGCTACTGGCTGTGACCTCCACCGCCACGAATGCATTAGGCCTCGGCCTCGCCACCACGCTGGTGTTGACGCTGACCAACCTGACAATTTCCGCCCTGCGCCGCTGGACGCCAGCGGAAATCCGCATCCCAATCTACGTAATGATCATCGCGTCCGTGGTCAGTGCAGTACAGATGCTGATCAACGCTTATGCCTTCGGTTTGTATCAGTCGCTGGGGATCTTCATTCCGCTGATTGTGACCAACTGCATCGTTGTGGGGCGCGCAGAGGCTTTTGCCGCGAAAAAAGGCCCGGCGCTGTCCGCGCTGGACGGTTTCTCCATTGGCATGGGAGCGACCGGTGCCATGTTTGTCCTCGGCTCCATGCGTGAAATCATCGGCAATGGCACGTTGTTTGATGGCGCTGACGGTCTGCTGGGCGACTGGGCGAAAGTGCTGCGCGTGGAGATTTTTCATACCGACTCGCCTTTCCTGCTGGCGATGCTGCCGCCCGGCGCTTTTATTGGTCTGGGGCTGATGCTGGCCGTGAAGTACCTTATTGACGAGAAAATGAAAAAACGCCGCGCCGAAGCCGTTGCCGCTGAGCTTCCGTCAGGTGAAACAGGGAATGTGTAATGAACAAAACAAAACGACTGGAAATATTAACGCGCCTGCGTGACAACAATCCGCACCCCACAACGGAGTTAAATTTCACCTCGCCGTTTGAGTTACTCATCGCCGTATTGCTGTCAGCACAGGCCACGGACGTCAGCGTGAATAAAGCGACCGCAAAGCTTTATCCCGTCGCCAATACCCCGGCGGCCATGCTGGAGCTTGGCGTCGAGGGCGTAAAGTCGTATATCAAGACTATCGGCCTGTTCAACAGCAAAGCGGAGAATGTGATTAAGACCTGCCGGATGTTGCTTGAACTGCACAATGGCGAGGTTCCAGAGGATCGGGCGGCTCTGGAAGCGCTGCCCGGCGTCGGGCGTAAAACAGCCAACGTGGTGCTCAATACCGCATTTGGCTGGCCAACTATCGCCGTCGATACGCATATTTTCCGCGTCTGTAACCGGACACAGTTCGCCCCCGGTAAAAATGTCGAGCAGGTGGAAGAAAAACTGCTCAAGGTCGTTCCAGCGGAATTTAAAGTCGATTGCCACCACTGGTTAATTCTGCATGGCCGCTACACCTGCATTGCCCGTAAACCACGCTGCGGCTCCTGCATTATTGAAGATCTTTGCGAATACAAAGAGAAAGTCGATATCTGATGCGCCAGGGGCGACGCCGTACGCCCCGACGTATAACAATTTGTTATCCACTTCGGTTCACCTGTTTACCCGACTATGATACCGGCCTACTTCGCTTTCTTAATGCAATGTTCTTTTGATTTAACACTTCACCAGGTTAATCGTTTTTTTAGAAACTGAAATTTCTATCTATACGTGATCCAGATCACATTGATAACTTCGTGTAAAATTTTTTATCAAATACGGTTAAAATTACAACCAGATGACCTGATGATGCCTTTTCAATACAAAACATTACACTGGCTATTTTTAAGATAATGGCCTATATCACTACTTTAAACCTCAAATAGCAGAACATATCGCCATCATCCGCTTTTTCGCCCCTCCCTGTAGTGTAAAAAACTGCCATTTTACAAATGAAGAAATTTAACGCTACATAACATTTCTCAGTCCCGATGATTCCACCATGCAAGATATATGTAACAGAGTATTACAAACCCCTTGTATGGAAGGGAAAGATAGTGAACATTACTTGCCGTTTCCCCTCCCACTATAACAATCGGACGGATGAACTTGACTCATCACGCGCCAGAACACCCCCGTTAATATGGGATGTAAAAAAAGAGGTAAAAGTGTCTACTGCAAACAATAAACCAACTGAAAGCGTCAGTTTGAACGCTTTCAAACAACCGAAATCGTTCTATCTCATTTTCTCTATTGAGTTATGGGAGCGTTTTGGTTATTACGGCCTGCAAGGAATTATGGCCGTCTACCTGGTTAAACAACTGGGTATGTCAGAAGCGGATTCCATCACCCTTTTCTCTTCCTTTAGCGCCCTGGTGTATGGTCTGGTCGCCATTGGCGGCTGGTTAGGGGATAAAGTTCTGGGCACCAAACGCGTCATTCTGCTGGGTGCTATCGTACTGGCGATTGGTTATGGCCTGGTCGCCTGGTCCGGTCATGATGTTGCGATCGTCTATATGGGGATGGCGACCATTGCCGTAGGTAACGGTCTGTTCAAAGCGAACCCGTCTTCTCTGCTGTCGACCTGCTATGCCAAAGATGACCCGCGTCTGGACGGTGCATTCACCATGTACTACATGTCCATCAACATCGGTTCCTTCTTCTCTATGCTGGCGACGCCGTGGCTTGCCGCAAAATTCGGCTGGAGTGTGGCGTTTGCCCTGAGCTTCGTCGGTATGCTCATCACGGTGGTTAACTTCCTGTTCTGCCGCAGTTGGGTTAAAGATTACGGCTCAAAACCAGACTTCGAAGCGGTACATTTCGGTAAATTGCTGGCGACTATCGCAGGCGTTATCGTGCTGATCGCTATCGCGACCTGGCTGCTGCACAACCAGGGCATTGCACGTATGGTTCTGGGCGTGATCGCTCTGGGTATCGTGATTATCTTTGGTAAAGAAGCGTTCGCGATGCAGGGCGCGGCACGTCGTAAAATGATCGTCGCATTCATCCTGATGCTGGAAGCGATTATCTTCTTTGTGCTGTACAGCCAGATGCCGACGTCACTGAACTTCTTCGCAATCCGTAACGTTGAACACACAATCCTCGGTATCGCGGTTGAACCGGAGCAGTATCAGGCGCTGAACCCGTTCTGGATCATCATTGGCAGCCCGATTCTGGCGGCCATCTATAACAAGATGGGTGATACGCTGCCGATGCCGACCAAATTCGCTATCGGTATGGTTCTGTGCTCTGGCGCGTTCCTCGTTCTGCCGCTGGGCGCGAAATTCGCTACAGATGCAGGCATTGTGTCTGTTAACTGGCTCATCCTCAGCTACGGTCTGCAAAGTATCGGTGAACTGATGATCTCCGGCCTGGGTCTGGCAATGGTTGCCCAACTGGTTCCACAGCGTCTGATGGGCTTCATCATGGGTAGCTGGTTCCTGACTACGGCGGGCGCCAACCTGATTGGTGGCTACGTGGCTGGCATGATGGCGGTGCCGGAAAACGTTACTGACCCGCTGATGTCTCTGGAAGTTTACGGTCGCGTATTCCTGCAAATCGGTGTCGCCACTGCGGTTATCGCCGCGCTGATGCTCATCACCGCGCCGAAACTGAATCGCATGACTCAGGATGATGAAGAAAACGCGAAGGCAGCCAAAACCGCTACCGCGTAATTTTCAGGGAAACTGATATTCAGGCCGCTAACGTGCGTTAGCGGCTTTTTTTTTGCCTGATGCCGCACTACCATACGTTAAACCTCAGCAAAAAGGAGTTACCGATGAAACTGTTCTACAAACCGGGCGCCTGTTCTCTTGCTTCTCACATCACCCTGCGGGAAAGCGGTATTGACTTCACGCTGGATGGCGTTGATCTGGCGAAAAAGCGTCTGGAAAACGGCGATGATTATTTCGCGGTAAACCCAAAAGGACAGGTTCCGGCTCTGCTGCTGGACGATGGCACCTTACTGACCGAAGGCGTTGCGATTATGCAATATCTGGCAGATAGCGTGCCCGATCGTCAGCTGTTGGCACCGACAGGCACCATCTCCCGCTACAAGACGCTGGAATGGCTCAACTATATTGCCACGGAGCTGCACAAAGGTTTTACGCCACTCTTCCGCCCGGATACGCCAGAGGAATATAAACCGATTGTCCGTACGCAGCTGGAGAAAAAATTGCGCTACGTGAATGACGCGCTCCAGGAAGGCCAGTGTCTTTGCGGCCAGCGTTTCACGATCGCAGATGCCTACCTTTTTACCGTGTTGCGTTGGGCGAAAGCGGTGAAGCTGAATATGGAAGGATTAAGCCATATCGACGTTTATATGGCGCGGGTCGCTGAACGCCCCTGCGTGGCGGCGGCGCTGAAGGCGGAAGGTTTGAACTAATGGTTGTTGCGCCGGATGGCGGCTACGCCTTATCCGGCCTGTAAAACAACCCGTAGGCCCGGTAAGCGTTAGCACCACCGGGCGCTTCGGTAAAACTCACAGCTGCGTCGCGCTGAAATAGTGTTCAGGTTTAGCAATGCGATCCTGCGCGGCCACCACCTGCAACTCGTATTCCTGCATATTTTTCGTGGCGATCATAATTTCATATACTGCCGCAGTAACGTGTTCAAGCGCTTGCTGCAACGTTGCGCCCTGCAACAGTTTTACCAGCAACAAACCGCTGGTCACATCCCCGACACCCACCGGCTGACGCATCCCGAAATCAACAAGCGGACGGCTAATATGCCAGGCTTCATCCGCCGTCACCAGCAACATCTCAAAGCGGTCGGGGCTGTATCCTGCCCGGGCGAGATGTTTAACCAGCACGACTTGCGGCCCTTCAGCAATCAGCTCCCTGGCAGCCAGTACAGCTTCATTAACATTATTGACCGCATGTTCACAGAGAATTTCCAGCTCCACCAGATTGGGCGCGATAATGTCGCTGGCCGGGAGCGCATGGCGAACGTGGAACTCAGCGACGCCAGGCGCCACGATGCACCCTTTTTCAGGATGACCCATAACCGGATCGCAGAAATATTTCGCCTGTGGATTCGCCGCTTTTACTTTACGGACAATCCCCAGAATATGCTCACCCTGCTCTGCGGAACCCAGATAGCCGCTAAGAACCGCATCGCACGTCTGAAGTTTATCAATATCCGCAATACCCTGAACAATTTCAGTCAAATGTTCGGGCGGCATAACACACCCTGCCCACTTGCCATACTGCGTGTGGTTAGAAAACTGAACGGTATTCAGCGGCCAGACATTTGCGCCAAGACGGCGCATCGGAAATTCAGCAGCACTGTTGCCCGCATGGCCGAACACAACATGCGACTGGATGGCGAGGATATTCTTCATGTTTACCATAACCCTAAAATAATAAAGGGGCGTGGTTTCCCACGCCCCTGCTGACTTTTTATTATTTCCAGCAAATCAGACAGTAATTCTTTTTACCACGGCGCAACAGCGTGTAGCGCCCGAATAAAATGTCGCTGTCCTGGAAGAAATATTCCGGGTCTGACTGTTTTTCACCGTTGATGGTCACCGCATTAGAGGCGATGGTTTTACGTGCCTGACCACGAGACGGTTGCAGTTCGGAATCCACCAGCGCCTGCATCAGATCGGCGCCTTTTTCCATCTCGATCATCGGCACGCCATCCTGAGCCAGTTGTTCGAAATCGGCTTCGCTGAGATCGCTCAGATTACCGTTGAACAGGCTTTCAGTGATACGTTTCGCCGCAACCAGACCATCTTCGCCATGCACCAGGCGCGTGACCTGCTCTGCCAGCACATACTGGGCACGCGGCGCTTTACCGCTGTGCTTATCTTCTTCTTCCAGCGCATTGATCTCGGCAATGTCCATGAAGGTGAAGAATTTCAGGAAGCGGTACACGTCAGCATCTGCGGTGTTGATCCAGAACTGGTAGAACTTGTACGGACTGGTCTTTTTCGGATCCAGCCATACCGCGCCGCCTTCGGTTTTACCAAACTTGGTGCCATCTGCTTTGGTGATCAGCGGTACGGTCAGGCCGAACACCTGGTTCTGATGCAGACGACGGGTTAGATCGATACCGGAGGTGATGTTGCCCCACTGGTCAGAGCCGCCAATTTGCAGCGTAACGCCGTGCAGTTTATTCAGGCAGGCAAAGTCATAACCCTGTAACAGGTTATAGGAGAACTCGGTAAAGGAGATGCCCTGATCGTCACGGTTCAGACGTTGCTTCACCGCTTCTTTGTTGATCATCTGATTGACGGAGAAGTGCTTGCCGATGTCGCGCAGGAAGGTCAGCACATTCATGCCGCCAAACCAGTCGTAGTTATTCGCGGCAATGGCGGAATTGTCACCACAGTCAAAATCGAGGAACGGTGCAACCTGCTTGCGGATTTTATCCACCCACTCCTGCACAGTCTCTTCGGTGTTCAGTTTACGCTCAGCGGCTTTAAAGCTCGGGTCGCCAATCAGACCGGTCGCGCCACCTACCAGCGCAACAGGCTTGTGACCTGCCTGCTGGAAGCGTTTCAGGCATAACAATGGAACAAGATGCCCCAAATGCAAGCTGTCAGCGGTAGGGTCGAAGCCGCAATAGAGCGCGATCGGGCCTTGCGCCAGTCGCTCTGCTAACGCTTCCTCGTCCGTTACCTGGGCCACCAGCCCCCGCTCTTGCAATTGTTTAATCAAGTTACTGCTTGCCATCAAAATCTCCATGTATAAAACGACTGCACCTTTGCCGGTACACGACTTTTCGCCAGACGCGAAAGGTATATAGAATAAAGCGCTGACGCACGCAGCGCTAGCGCTTAACACAACAAATTTCGGGGTTTAAGGAGCAAGCCGGTCAATTTTCCACGCGTTGTTTTCGCGCTGGTATAAAAAGCGGTCGTGTAAACGGTGTTCGCCGCCCTGCCAGAACTCCATCTGTTCAATATTGACGCGGAATCCGCCCCAGAAGCTGGGCAACGGGACTTCCCCTTGCTGGAACTTCTGCTTTAGCTCAAGAAACTTGCTTTCCAGAATGCCGCGCGCAGAGATTCGGCTGGATTGTTTAGACACCCAGGCGCCAATCTGGCTGTCGCGCGGGCGGCTGTGGAAGTATTTCACCACTTCAAGCGTGGAAAGGCGTTCCGCTTTGCCAGTCACCATCACCTGCCGTTCCAGCATATGCCACGGGAACAACAGACTGATACGCGGATTATTTTCGAGGTGATGCGCCTTACGGCTGCCCAGGTTGGTGTAAAACACCATCCCTTTTTCATCGTAATGTTTAAGCAGCACAATGCGTTGATAAGGCTGGCCGTTTTCATCGACGGTGGCGACCACCATCGCGGTCGGGTCCGCCAGTCTGGCATCACATGCCTGACCCAGCCAGCGTTCGAAAAGGGTTAACGGTTCAGCGGGAAGATCGTGGCGACGCAGGCCGCCTCTGGTGTATTCACGGCGCAGATGCGCGATTTGCTGCAATTCGTCGTTATCAGACATGGTGTTCGCTACGGATTGTCAGTGGGTGGCGCTATTGTGCGCCGCCCAGGTGAAAATC
This sequence comes from Citrobacter sp. TBCP-5362, assembly GCF_005406305.1. Classification (NCBI taxonomy): domain Bacteria; kingdom Pseudomonadati; phylum Pseudomonadota; class Gammaproteobacteria; order Enterobacterales; family Enterobacteriaceae; genus Citrobacter; species Citrobacter sp. TBCP-5362. Next base: position 2,451,839 of record NZ_CP040234.1, read on the forward strand.
TCAACGCTTCGGGTTTTGTAACTGGCAGTTATTCAGCACAATTCTGTCGCGTTTATAGACCGTTGCGCCATCGCCTTTTGACCAAAAGACGTAGATGCCGTCCGTGTAACGTGCTCCCGACGCAGACATGCCCTGTTTGAGGTTCAGCAGTTTATTGTCGTAAACAAAATTCACCTCTTGCCGGGTATTGTTCATTTTTACGGTAAGCGGTTTTTCATCACACTGATATTCCAGCGTGTCCGTTTGCATACGCTCAAGCAATTGGTTGTAGACGCTACAACCGCTCAGGAGCACAGGCAGACATACAATGAGCAGTTTTTTCATAGACATATCCCGAAGACTTTCCTGGTCCGAAGGGCAAATACGCCCTTCCTAACCCTTTCAGTTTAACGGCAGACAGGCCCGGAAAAATTCAGTTAACTCTGAGTTCGTGGGTTCGCCGGGAAAATGGCCCCCAGAATGCTGGATTCTGTGGCCCCCGTCACCGAAGGGAGGTTCCCCGGCAACCCGGCGAGCGTGCGCCACGCCAGCCAGGCAAACGCCAGCGCTTCCATATCATCGCCACTGATCCCGGCTTCATCCGTGCTGGTAACTTCCGTGCCCGGCAGCAACCCGGCCAGACGCGCCATCAGCAAAGGGTTACGACTCCCGCCGCCGCACACCATCAGCCGCTCGCAGCCGCCGCTTAACAGAACCTGTTCAGAAATTGTCACTGCGGTCAGCTCAGCCAGCGTTGCCTGAATATCACGGGGAGCGAGGCCAGGAAAGGCCGAAAGGTGGCGTTCTATCCAGCCATAGTTGAAATACTCACGCCCGGTGCTTTTCGGCGCGGGCGCTGAAAAATAGGGATCGCTCAACATATTTTGCAGCAGCGGAATTATCACTTTCCCTTCGCTGGCCCATTGCGCGTCTTTATCATAAGGCTTAGCGCACTGCCGCCAGATCCAGGCATCCATGAGCATATTGCCTGGCCCGGTATCGTACCCTCTTACCGGTTGACCCGGTATGAGCAAAGACAGGTTGGCGATACCGCCAATGTTCAGCACCATCCGACGCTCTGTCGGGTGCGCCAGCAGCGCCTGGTGAAACGCGGGAACCAGCGGCGCGCCTTGCCCGCCCAGCGCAATATCGCGACGACGAAAATCACCGACAACCGTTATCCCGGTTCGCGCGACAATTTGGTTGTTATCACCGATTTGTAAGGTATGCGGTGCAGCGCCGGTAGGTTCATGCCAGACCGTCTGACCATGACAGCCGATGGCGACAATATCCCGCGGCCGCAGTTTTTCCTGCGCCAGCAGCGCGTTCACCGCGTCGGCAAAAAGCTGCCCGAGCTGCGTATCCAACTGGCCAAACTGGGAAAGCGTGAGTTGTTGCCCCTGGCAAATATCCAGAATGGCTTGTTTAAGATGAACGGGGATGGGCCAGGTCAGGCTCGCCTGCTGTGCGACCATCGTTTCATCAATTGCCGCCAGCACAACATCGACGCCATCAAGGCTGGTTCCAGACATAACGCCGATAAAACGGCCCGATTTCATACATCTTCCTTTTAGCGTGTTAAGCATGATTTTAGCGCTACCACTCAACCACAAAGTTTCTGCTAATACCATGCTTCATTAAGCATTTTTACCCTTCGATGCAGACGCTGACACTCTGTTCTGATAAATCTCATGGATGATTCGTTTATACTTGGTTAACCCAAATCTGATTATGATTTTCACATTGTTCCAGCAGAACATGTGCCTTTACGGTCGTATATGCCATATAATTTAACCATGAGGGATGCTTTGTGGCGTTTCATGGTGAACAGGAGATTTATAGATGATTAAACGTGTGCTGATCGTTTCACTGATGGGCTTATCTTTAGCGGGTTGTGTGAATAACGATAGCCTGTCCGGTGATGTCTATACCGCGTCCGAGGCGAAACAAGTGCAGAATGTCACATACGGCACTGTCGTTAACGTCCGTCCGGTGCAAATCCAGGGCGGTGATGACTCCAACGTGATCGGCGCTATCGGTGGTGCAGTGCTCGGTGGTTTCCTCGGTAATACCATCGGTGGCGGGACGGGTCGTTCACTGGCGACGGCCGCTGGCGCAGTCGCAGGCGGCGTAGCGGGACAAGGCGTCCAGGGCGCGATGAACAAAACTCAGGGTGTGGAACTGGAAATCCGTAAAGATGACGGCAACACCATCATGGTCGTACAGAAACAGGGCGATACCCGTTTCTCCGCAGGTCAGCGTGTTGTTCTGGCCAGCAACGGCAGCCAGGTTACTGTTTCTCCGCGCTAATCCAACAGACGTGTGGTCAGCCTCTGGCCACACGCCTTTCTTCTGGTCTTAGTTCTGAGACTGCAACTCAATAATATTGTGCTCAAGTTTCGCAATCAGCTTAATTAACAGCTCAAGTTCCTGCGGCGAAATCCCTTCCAGAATCTCTCCACGCGTTTTATTGATCACGGCTTCCATCTCTGTGATGAGCGGTTCCGCCTTCTCCGTCAGCTTAATTCGCTTGGCGCGACGATCGCTGGCGCAGGTTTGTCGTGAGATAAGCCCTTTGTCTTCAAGCTGATCCAACGTACGCACCAGAGACGGTTGTTCAATGCCAATCGCTTTGGCTAACTGTATTTGCGACTGATCCGGCGGAAGTTGGTGAATATTATGCAGCGTTACCCAGTGTGTCTGCGTCAACTCCAGAGGTTTCAGGCGATGGTCAATCAGAGCACGCCAAATGCGCACCAACCGTGCCAGATCAGAACCTAGTGGCGATTCCAATTTCATCTCCTTATAATTAGCTTGCTAAGATATTATACTGATTTTAGAATAGTGTGCAGCATTTATATGCTCAAAACAAATGTATTGCTAAATTTGCTTACAGGTAGACATTTTTTCAGACATTATGCGGAAAAGACGTGCTGTACCTCGGTTTTTACTAAACCTATAGCAACGCTGTTTAACGCAAAGGATTCTTGCTTGTGACGTTTATACCCACTGCAACAGGATTGCCCCTACAAGATCTGGTGATCGGCGCATCTGTCTATTTCCCTCCGCTTTTCAAAGCATTCGCGCTTGGATTTGTTATCTGGCTGCTGGCGCATCGCCTGCTACGCGACTGGATTTACTCGGGTGAAATCTGGCATCCCCTGCTGATGGAACTGTCGATATTTGCACTTTGCGTGTGCCTGAGCCTTATTTTGCTGATTGCGTGGTGATTATGTCGCTTAAAACAATGAAATACTTTTCAACGATTGTGGTTGCGGCCATCGCGGTTCTGGCCGGTTGGTGGCTATGGAATTACTACATGCAGTCTCCGTGGACGCGCGACGGTAAAGTACGGGCGGAACAGGTGAGCATTACGCCTCAGGTCTCCGGCAGCATCACCGAACTCAATATAAAAGATAACCAGTTCGTGAATGCAGGCGATCTGCTCTTTTCTATTGATAAGACACCTTTTCACATCGCTGAGCTTAATGCGCAGGCAGAACTGGCTAAAGCCCGCTCCGATTTAGCGAAAGCCAATAATGAAGCCAACCGGCGTCGCCATTTATCACAAAATTACATCTCTGCCGAAGATATGGACACCGCAAACCTGAACGTTAAAGCGATGCAGGCCAGCGTCGAAGCGGCGGAAGCGTCATTAAAACAGGCGCAATGGCAATTAGCCCAGACCGACGTTCGCGCGCCGGTCGCGGGCTGGGTGACAAACCTCTCAACGCGCACGGGGGATTACGCCTCCACCGGCCAACCGCTGTTTGCGCTGGTCGACAGCCACTCGTTCTACGTCATGGGATATTTCGAAGAGACGAAACTGCGCCATATTCGCGAAGGCGCTCCGGCGCAGATCACCCTCTACAGCGGCAACGTAAAGTTACAGGGTCACGTCGCCAGTATTGGCCGGGCGATTTATGATCAAAGCGTGGAGAGCGATTCCGGCCTGGTCCCTGACATTAAACCTAACGTTCCCTGGGTTCGTCTGGCGCAGCGCGTACCGGTGCGTATCGAATTTGATGCGTTACCCCATGATGTCACGCTGGTTTCGGGCACAACATGCAGCGTGGCTATCGGTCAACGCTAATGAAGTTCCCTCACCTGACCTGGCGCGATACGCCCTGGTTCAAAGCAACCTCTGGGCAATGGCGCTATGCATTGCGCAATACCCTCGCCATGTGCCTGGCGCTGACGTTCGCCTACTACATCAATCTGGATGAGCCATACTGGGCAATGACCTCTGCCGCCGTGGTAAGTTTTCCGACAGTAGGCGGCGTGATCAGTAAAAGTCTGGGGCGTATTGCCGGGAGTTTACTTGGCGCCACCGCCGCGCTCATCATCGCAGGTCACACGCTAAACGAACCCTGGCTCTTTTTATTAAGCATGGCGGCCTGGATTGGCTTTTGCACCTGGGCCTGCGCCCATTTCACCAATAACGTCGCCTACGCCTTCCAGTTGGCGGGTTACACGGCCGCCATCATCGCCTTTCCCATGGTCAACATCATCGAGGTCACACAGTTGTGGGATATCGCCCAGGCCAGGGTCTGCGAGGTGATCGTCGGTATTCTTTGCGGCGGCATGATGATGATGATCCTGCCCAGCACCTCTGACGGCACGGCGCTGTTGACCGCGCTGAAAAATATGCACGCACGGCTGCTGGAGCACGCCAGCCTGCTCTGGCAGCCGGAAACCACCGATGCGATACGTTCCGCCCATGAAGGGGTTATCGGCCAAATTCTGACGATGAACCTGCTGCGCATTCAGGCATTCTGGAGTCACTACCGTTTTCGTCGCCAGAACGCGCTGCTTAACGCTCTGTTGCATCAGCAGCTTCGCCTGACCAGCGTCATTTCCAGCCTCCGCAGGATGTTGCTGAACTGGCCCAACCCGCCGGAGCAGACCCGCGATGTGATTGAACAACTGCTGGCCGCGCTGGCTAATCCGCGTACCGACAGTTATACCGTCGCGCGCATTATCGCCCCGCTACATCCAAAAAACCGACAAGATTACCGCCACGTCGCCTTCTGGCAGCGATTGCGCTATTTCTGCCAGCTCTACTTACACAGCAGCTATCAGCTACGGTTGCTGGAAAACGGCGCCGCAGTCGATGAGATCAAAGTAACGCGCAGCCCCGGTCTGGCCCGCCATACGGACAACGCCGAAGCGATATGGAGCGGATTGCGCACATTTACCACCCTCATGGTGATTGGCGCGTGGAGTATCGGTTCACAATGGGAATCCGGTTCAGGGGCGTTAACGCTGGCGGCCATCAGTTGCGTGCTCTATTCCGCCGTCGCCACGCCGTTTAAATCACTCTCTTTATTGATGCGCACGCTGATTCTGCTCTCGTTGTTCAGCTTCGTCGTCAAATTCGGCTTGATGGTGCAGATAACCGATCTCTGGCAGTTTTTGCTGTTTCTGTTTCCTTTGCTGGCCACGATGCAACTGCTGAAGCTACAAATGCCGAAACTCGCCGGGCTTTGGGGGCAGTTGATCGTTTTTATGGGATCGTTTATCGCCGTCACCAATCCCCCCGTGTATGACTTTGCTGATTTTCTTAATGACAATACGGCTAAAATTGCCGGGGTCGCGCTGTCGTGGCTGGCGTTTGCGATCCTGCGTCCGGGTTCGGATGCCCGCAAAAGCCGTCGCCATATCCGCGCATTGCGCAGAGATTTTGTCGATCAGCTCAGTCGTCATCCATCACACAGCGAGAATGAGTTTGAATCGCTGACCTATCATCACGTCAGTCAACTCAGCAATAGCCAGGATGCGCTGGCGCGACGCTGGCTGTTACGCTGGGGAGTGGTACTGCTGAATTGTTCACATGTGGTGTGGCAACTGCGTGCCTGGGAAACCCGCTCCGACCCGCTTTCGCGCGTCCGGGATATCTGTATTGCCTTGTTGCGCGACGTGATGAGCGAGCGCGGCGTACAGCAACGACCGCTGGCGGCCACGCTCCAGGAGCTACAGCGTATTTGCAACACGCTGTCGCATCATCATCAACCTGCGGCTCAGGAACTGGCGGCGCTCATCTGGCGATTACACTGCTCGCTGTCACAGCTTGAGCAAGCGCCGCCGCAGGGTTCACTGACGTCCTGACTATTTGATGACGCCGCAGGCGTAACGCTCGCCACCACCGCCAAGCGGTTTCGGCTGATCGGACATGTTATCGCCGCCGACGTGGATCATCAGCGCTTTATCTTTGATTTCATCAAGAGATTTCAGGCGCGGCGCAGTAACAGGCGTGGTGGCTATCCCGTCATTATTGACCACCAGCACGGGAAGATCGCCCATATGCCCGGCGCCTTCCGGCCCCTCGTGCTTCCCGGTATTGTGCGGGTCGAAATGCCCGCCCGCCGCTTCTGCCGCCGAGGCTTTACCCTCTTTAATCGCAGGCTGGCAACTGCCATTAGCATGGATATGAAAACCATGTTCACCCGGCGGCAACGCTTTCAGATCGGGAGTAAACTCCAGCCCTTTATCCGTTTCGGCAATAGTTACGCTGCCAATCGACTGCCCGACGCCTTGCGAAGTCACCAGATTCATCGTCACTTCTTCACTGGCGGCCTGTGCACCCGCACAGGCCAGCAGGGTTAACATTGCCAGACTCAAACGCTTCATAAGACCTCCGTCAAATGTGTTTACCCGGTTAAGTGTAAACCAGTGACACAATTTTGAACGGAAAGCCGAAAACGGAGCATTACGGCACGTCGTAACCTAACGCCGCTTTGCGGATACGGAACCATTGCTGACGCGACATCGTCAGAGACTCCGCCTCAATCGCTGCACGTACGCGCTCAATTTTACCGGAACCGATAATCGGCAACGGCTGAGACGGCAGGCGTAAAATCCACGCATATACCACCTGCTCAATCGTGGTCGCGTTCAGCTCTTCCGCAATCGCGGCGAGTTCGTTGCGCAGCGGCGCGAATTCATCATCATTAAACAGACGACCGCCGCCAAGACAGGACCACGCCATCGGTCGAATACGCAGTTGCTGTAGCTGATCCAGCGTACCGTCCAGTAGCAGCGGCTGATGAACCGGTGAAATCTCAACCTGGTTCGTGGCAAGGGTAAACGGCAGACGCGATTGCAGTAGCGTAAACTGGGCGGGGGTAAAGTTAGAGACGCCAAAGTGGCGCACTTTTCCGCTCTGGTGGAGATGCTGGAATGCTTCCGCGACGTCGTCCGCATCCATTAGCGGGTCGGGACGATGGATGAGCAGCAGATCAAGACGGTCGGTCGCCAGATTTTTCAGGGACTGTTCAGCGCTGGCGACAATGTGGTCGCGGTCAGTGATGTAATGGCCGAGTACATTTTCAGCCCGGGCGGTCGTGGCGATACCACACTTCGTTACGATCTGCATCCGCTCACGCAGGTGCGGCGCCAGTTTCAACGCTTCGCCAAACGCGGCCTCACATTGATAACCGCCGTAGATATCCGCATGGTCAACGGTCGTGACGCCCAGATCAAGATGCTCTTCAATAAAGCTGACCAGCTGACGCGCAGACATATTCCAGTCCATCAGACGCCAGTAACCCATCACGAAGCGCGAAAATTCCGGGCCTTGCGGGGCAATAGTGATACGCTGAACCATAACCGCTTCCTCATATATAGATGTTTAGCGAGTATACGCAATTACGGTTTCAAAAGAGTGAGGGTTGTTGAGGTTCTTCCTGCGGGTTCGGTTTGTTTGCGCGTAATTTGCGCATAAGACGCTGACGACAAAGCCGCAACACGTCCTGCTTCTCGGCGTCGCTCATTTTTTGCCAGTCGAAACGCTCATCCCGACTGCGCAGACAGCCGCGACAAAATCCGCGCTCATCCGACTGACAGATCCCCCGGCACGGGCTTGGGACGGGAAAAAACTCTAACTGCTCGGCCACACTCTCTCCTCAACGAAAGCACTTATGCTTATTGAAGACGCTAACTGGCTTTCTGGCAACCTGACTTGCATTAGACCGATTGGTCTATTACACTCAACGGCATGAACAAACAGACTGAACATGATACCCGCGAACATCTTCTGGCTACCGGCGAGCAGCTTTGTATGCAGCGTGGCTTCACCGGAATGGGATTGAGCGAGCTGCTCAAAACCGCCGAAGTGCCGAAGGGGTCGTTTTATCACTATTTTCGTTCCAAAGAAGCATTTGGCGTCGCCATGCTGGAACGGCATTACGCCGGATATCATCAGCGGCTGGCAACGCATTTTGACGCCGGAGCGGGCAACTACCGTGACCGCATTCTGGCTTACTATCAGGAAACCCTGAATCAGTTTTGCCAGCAAGGCACTATCAGCGGCTGTTTGACCGTAAAGCTGTCCGCCGAAGTGTGCGATCTCTCAGAAGATATGCGCACTGCGATGGACAAAGGCGCGCGGCATATTATTACGCTGTTAGCGCAAGCGCTGGAAAAAGGACGCGAAGCCCGCTGTCTCTCTTTTGCTGGCGAGCCGCTGCAACAGGCGCAGATCCTGTATGCGCTGTGGTTAGGCGCGAATCTGCACGCCAAAATTTCTCGCAGTGCCGCCCCGCTTGAAAGCGCGCTGGCACATGTAAAAACGATTATCGCAACGCCTGCGGCTTAACGGGCGTTTTTATTTTCCTTATCACTAGACGACCGGTCTACTTATACCAGGAGCCATTATGTCATCTGAGAAACTGTTTACCCCGCTGAAAGTGGGCGCAATTACGGCAGCAAACCGTGTGTTCATGGCCCCTCTGACGCGTTTGCGCAGCATTGAACCGGGCGACATTCCCACCCCGTTAATGGCCGAGTATTATCGTCAACGCGCCAGCGCCGGGCTAATCATCAGTGAAGCGACGCAGATCTCCGCACAGGCGAAAGGCTATGCGGGCGCGCCGGGTCTGCACAGCGCGGAGCAGATCGAGGCATGGAAAAAAATTACCGCTGGCGTTCATGCCGAACAGGGGCACATTGCTGTTCAACTCTGGCATACCGGTCGAATCTCTCATTCCAGCCTGCAACCCGGCGGACAGCCCCCTGTCTCCGCGTCTGCGATCGGCGCTGGCACCCGTACCTCGCTGCGCGATGAAAACGGCCAGGCCATTCGTGTCGACACCTCAATACCGCGCGCGCTGGAAACCGACGAGATCCCAGGCATCGTCAACGATTTCCGTCAGGCTATCGCCAATGCGCGTGAAGCCGGTTTCGACCTGGTAGAACTGCATTCCGCCCACGGCTATCTGCTGCACCAGTTTCTTTCCCCGACGTCAAACCATCGTACTGACCAGTACGGCGGTAGCGTTGAGAACCGCGCGCGTCTGGTGCTGGAAGTCGTCGATGCCGGTATTCAGGAATGGGGGGCAGATCGAATTGGTATCCGTGTTTCCCCTATCGGCACATTCCAGAATGTCGACAATGGCCCGAATGAAGAAGCCGATGCGCTCTATCTGATTGAGGAACTGGGTAAACGCGGCATTGCCTATCTGCACATGTCCGAACCTGACTGGGCTGGCGGCGAACCGTATACTGACGCCTTCCGTGAGAAAGTTCGCGCCCGCTTCCACGGCCCGATCATTGGCGCAGGCGCCTATACGCCGGAAAAAGCGGAAGACCTGCTCAATAAGGGCCTGATCGACGCCGTCGCGTTTGGCCGGGCGTATATCGCTAACCCGGACCTGGTAGCTCGTCTGCAACGCAAAGCAGAACTGAATCCACAACGCGCAGAAAGCTTCTACGGCGGCGGCGCTGAAGGTTACACGGACTATCCTACCCTGTAATCCTGCGTTGGTAGCGGCGTAAAAACGCCGCTATACTAGAACAACATTTTGAATGTATTGACCATTCAGCACTTTTGAGGGGAAAAAGATGCGTTTACTTCATACCATGCTGCGTGTTGGCGACTTGCAGCGTTCCATCGAATTCTACACCAACGTACTGGGCATGAAGCTGCTGCGCACCAGCGAAAACCCGGAATACAAATACTCTCTGGCATTCGTGGGTTACGGCCCGGAAAGCGAAGAAGCGGTGATCGAGTTAACTTACAACTGGGGCGTTGATAAGTACGAGCTGGGCACGGCCTATGGCCATATCGCCCTGAGCGTCGACAATGCTGCCGAAGCCTGCGAGCGCATTCGCCAGAACGGTGGTAACGTCACGCGTGAAGCGGGTCCGGTAAAAGGCGGCTCCACCGTCATCGCGTTTGTTGAAGATCCTGATGGCTACAAAATTGAACTGATTGAAGCCAAAGACGCCGGTCGCGGTCTGGGCAACTAATCTCCCGCCGGGCGCAGACTCTCTGTGCCCGTTGTTTTACTGCATCTCAGCGTAAAATTTGCCATAATGCGCGCTGCAATTTTTCCGTATTAAGAGACCCAGATGTCCGATAACGCTCAACTTTCCGGTCTGTGCGACCGTTTTCGTGGTTTTTATCCTGTCGTCATTGATGTCGAAACGGCGGGATTCAATGCCAAAACCGATGCGCTGCTTGAGGTTGCCGCCATCACGCTGAAAATGGATGAACAAGGCTGGCTGATGCCGGACACGACGCTGCATTTCCATGTTGAGCCGTTCGAAGGCGCAAACTTACAGCCCGAAGCGCTTGCCTTTAACGGAATCGATCCTTCTAACCCGCTGCGCGGCGCGGTCAGCGAGTACGATGCGCTGCATGCTATTTTCAAAATGGTGCGCAAGGGAATTAAAGACAGCGGTTGCAATCGTGCGATCATGGTCGCCCATAACGCCACGTTCGATCACAGTTTTATGATGGCCGCCGCTGAGCGCGCTTCGCTGAAACGTAACCCCTTCCACCCCTTCGTGACCTTTGACACTGCGGCCCTGAGCGGCCTGGCGCTGGGACAGACCGTGCTGTCAAAAGCGTGTCTGGCGGCGGGAATGGCGTTTGATGGAACGCAGGCGCACTCTGCGCTATACGACACCGAACGAACGGCCGTTCTGTTTTGCGAAATCGTTAACCGCTGGAAGCGTCTTGGCGGCTGGCCGTTGCCGGTACCAGAAGAGGCATAATCGTGTCGGGTGGCGGTGCCCGCGCGTCCTGATAAGCGACGCGCCATCAGGCAACCGCGTTTTCAGCAAAAAAAAAGCGACCAGATGGTCGCTTTTTTATTTCGGCTGAATTACTCAGCGTCAGGCTCTTCGGTTTTGTATTTTGCCGCAGTTTCTTTGATCAACTGCTGCAACTCACCGCGCTGGTACATTTCAATTAAGATATCGCAGCCGCCAACCAGCTCACCGTCCACCCACAGTTGCGGGAAGGTCGGCCAGTTTGCATATTTCGGCAGCTCGGCGCGGATGTCCGGGTTTTGCAGAATATCGACATAGGCAAAACGTTCACCACAGGCAGAAAGCGCCTGAACAGCCTGCGCGGAAAAACCGCAGCTTGGCAGTTTTGGAGAGCCTTTCATGTACAGGAGAATCGGGTTTTCAGCGATCTGGCGCTGGATTTTTTCGATAGTGGTGCTCATTGTCTTGCTTCCTTAAACTTCTTTACGGCAGTAGTCTGACATTGTAGCGGGTCAGGCTGGCAACGGAAAATAACATTTTCATCACGCTTTACTATTTTATCGTCTGAAGCCTGAAGTTGCATTCTAAATATCTCTTATCCACTTAAACAGTATGGAATTGTTTATCTGTTGACCCGTTTCCGCTTTTGTTGCTGCTTTTTTTTGCACTCAATAACGAAACGCGATTTTAGATGACAAAAGCTATTAACTTCCGGGGATTTTATAGATTAGAATCGATGCGTTTTGTAAATCATACGCAGGCATGAATTCGACCTGCCCTTAACCAGAGGATTGCTCAGTGGCGCGGATAAACCGGATCTCGATCACGCTCTGTGCTTTGCTTTTTACCACGCTCCCTTTTACGTCAATGGCGCATGCTTCCCGGCAAGCCAGGGCGACGCCTGCCGCGCATGTCACGAAAACGGCAGATAAGCAGAAGAACACCGCGACCAGCAAGAAAAAAACGAAGACTGCAAAAAAAGCCGTGAGTAAAACCCAAAGTAAAACGGCCTCCACATCGAAAAAACGCATTGCCTCCCCTGCGAAAACCAGCAAAACCGCAAGCCGTCGTAGCAAACCCGCCACCACACAAACCGCCGCCGTAACCTGGACGGAAAAATGTACGCCGCGCAAGGGTCGTAAGCCGCATTGTGTCAAAGTAAAAGGCGCCCCGCTTGCCATTGCCGATGCGCATAAAGCGAAAATGCAGAAAGCCACCAACACGGCGATGAATAAATTAATGAATCAGATTGGCAAACCGTATCGTTGGGGCGGAACGTCTCCACGAACCGGTTTTGATTGCAGCGGTCTGGTTTATTACGCGTATAAGGATCTGGTGAAATTCCGCATCCCGCGTACTGCAAATGAAATGTACCATTTGCGTGATGCCGCGCCGATTGAACGTGGCGAACTGAAAAATGGCGATCTCGTGTTCTTCCGTACTCAGGGTCGCGGTACTGCCGATCACGTTGGCGTTTACGTTGGCAACGGCAAATTTATTCAGTCTCCGCGCAGCGGTCAGGAAATACAGATTACCTCTCTTAGCGAAGATTACTGGCAGCGCCATTACGTGGGCGCACGCCGGGTCATGACGCCGAAAACCATTCGATAAAACGTTACCCTGTAGTATGGCTACAGGGTAAGTTCTTCTTTTGTATCACCTTTCAATTTGCTACCCTATCCTTACGTACAATAAGGTTATTGTGCGCACCTAATATAAATATAAGGAGAGAAGCAATGTCGTTTGAATTACCTGCATTACCGTATGCCAAAGATGCTCTTGCACCACACATTTCTGCTGAGACGCTGGAATATCATTACGGCAAACATCATCAGACCTATGTGACCAACCTTAACAACCTGATCAAAGGCACGCCGTTTGAGGGGAAATCACTGGAAGAGATCGTTCGCAGCGCTGAAGGCGGCGTCTTCAATAACGCGGCACAGGTCTGGAACCACACCTTCTACTGGAACTGCCTGGCGCCTGATGCTGGCGGCGAACCAACGGGTAAACTGGCTGACGCCATTGTCGCGTCCTTCGGCAGCTTTGCCGATTTCAAAGCACAGTTCACCGACGCCGCAATTAAGAACTTCGGTTCCGGCTGGACCTGGCTGGTTAAAGGGACGGATGGGAAACTGGCTATCGTCTCTACGTCGAATGCCGGTACGCCGCTGACCACCGACGCCACGCCGTTGATGACCGTGGATGTGTGGGAACATGCCTACTATATCGACTACCGCAATGCCCGTCCTGGCTACCTGGAGCACTTCTGGGCGCTGGTAAACTGGGAGTTTGTGGCGAAAAACTTCGCGGCATAAAGAGAATAACGCAGAAGGGAGTCCCTTCTGCGTTTTAATGCTGCGCTTAGTTCGCCACGCAAACGTCTTCAGGCTGTCTGCGCGCAGAGACAAAGACCAGCAACAGCGCAAGCCCTGCCACAATCGCCCCCATCACCGGTACGAAGCTGTAGCCCAAACCACCGGAAATCACTGCGCCCCCCGCCGCTGCGCCAAGCGCATTACCGAGATTAAAGGCACCGATATTGACCGATGAAGAGAGGCCTGGCGCTTCGCTGGCAACCCGCATAACGCGCATTTGTAAAGGCGGAACCACCGCGAATGTCGCCGCCCCCCATACCACCATGCTGATAGCAGCACCCACTTCATTGCGCGCCAGGAACGGGATCGCCAGCATAATCACCATCAGCAGCAGCAAAAATCCTTTCAGGGTGCCGTTAACCGAACGATCCGCCAGTTTTCCCCCCAGGTAGTTGCCGATAGAAAAGCCAACGCCAATCAGTACCAGCATCCCGGTAACGAAAGCAGGCGTTGCATGCGTAATGCTGTGCAGCACCGGGGCGATATAGGTATAGAGCGTAAACATCGCGCCTGCGCCCAGAACGGTGGTCAGTAATGCCGATAACACCTGTGGTCGCAACAGCACCGCCAGCTCTTTGCGCACCTCAGGGCGCTCTCCCGCCCCGCCTTTCGGCAACGAGAAAAAGAGGCTAATCATTGAAATTACGCCCAGCCCCGCCGTCGCCATGAAGGACATACGCCAGCCAATGGTTTCCCCCAGCCAGGTCGCCGCAGGAACACCGCCAATATTGGCGATCGTCAGCCCCATAAACATGGTGGCGACCGCGCTGGCCTGTTTATGTTTGGGTACGACGCTGGCCGCCACCACCGACCCCAGACCGAAGAAAGCGCCGTGATTCAGGCTGGTCAGAATCCGCGACAGCATCAACGTAGTGTAATCCGGCGAGATGGCCGACAGCACATTTCCGAGGGTAAAAATCGCCATCAAAAAAATAAGCGCATTACGACGTGCGCGATGGGAAAGCAGCAGCGTCATCAACGGCGCGCCGACCATCACACCAACGGCATACGCGCTGATTAGCATTCCGGCCGCAGGAATCGAGACATCCACGCCGCGAGCGATAACGGGCAACAAGCCCATCGGAGAGAACTCGGTGGTTCCAATACCAAATGCGCCAATTGCCAGCGCCAGTAAGGGATAATTTATTTTCATACATCGACTCCGCAGCTTCGTGCCGTCACGGGGCACGCAAAAGAGTCAAAAGCATGACATCAATCACAAAACTAATAAAGTAAGCAAAATAGCAAAAGACTTTTACGATTTGGTTAAAAATGAGGAAGAAGAGAGAGGAAAGACAGAGGGAGAATGCTCTCCCTCAGAGGTAAATCAGTTCAGTGCGGCAGTCAGACCGCCTGCGACAATCAGGCCCAGCACAATAATGGTGGTCACTAACGAAAATTTCAGATCGGTGCTCATCAAGTTTTCTCCTTTTTATTCCCACACAAAAAGTGATATTGCGCATTTTTACACACTTGAATGCAAAAATCTCCCATGATTTATATTGATAAGCGCTTTTAACTCTTCCCCTTTTCGTCAAGATCAGACAAAATTCCACGCTTACTTGATTAGCGTACCGGCCATTGCCCCCTTCCTGATGTTCCGTGTCGTTTTCCCGGCGTGCCGCAACCCTGACGTTGCGATCAAGGTGTGTAAAGGCAAACGTTTACTTACAGTATTTTCAGGAGTTCAGGATATGGTCTGGAGTGAGATGTAATGGCAACAATTAAAGATGTGGCGAAGCGAGCAAACGTTTCCACTACAACCGTATCACACGTAATTAACAAAACGCGCTTCGTTGCGGAAGAGACGCGCAACGCGGTATGGGCAGCCATTAAAGAGTTGCACTACTCTCCCAGCGCGGTTGCCCGCAGCCTGAAGGTTAACCACACCAAATCGATTGGTTTGCTGGCGACCAGCAGCGAAGCCGCCTATTTTGCTGAAATTATCGAAGCCGTTGAAAAGAACTGCTTCCAGAAAGGATATACGCTGATTCTGGGCAACGCCTGGAACAACCTGGAAAAACAGCGCGCGTACCTCTCCATGATGGCGCAAAAACGCGTGGATGGCCTGCTGGTCATGTGTTCCGAATACCCTGAGTCCCTGCTCTCTATGCTTGAAGAGTATCGCCATATCCCGATGGTGGTGATGGACTGGGGCGAAGCCAAAGCGGACTTTACCGATACGGTCATTGATAACGCCTTTGCAGGCGGCTATATGGCCGGTCGTTATCTGGTTGAACGCGGGCACCGTGAAATTGGCGTGATTCCCGGCCCAATGGAACGCAACACCGGCGCAGGTCGTCTGGCTGGCTTTATGAAAGCGATGGAAGAAGCGCTGATAAACGTACCGGAAAACTGGATCGTTCAGGGTGATTTCGAGCCGGAATCAGGCTACCGCGCAATGCAGCAAATGATCTCCCAGTCTCACCGCCCGACGGCCGTATTCTGCGGTGGCGACATTATGGCGATGGGCGCGTTGTGCGCCGCTGACGAGATGGGGCTGCGCGTACCGCAGGATATCTCGGTCATCGGCTACGACAACGTGCGCAACGCGCGTTACTTTACGCCTGCGCTGACGACGATTCACCAGCCGAAAGATTCTCTGGGTGAAACGGCCTTCAATATGCTGCTTGACCGTATCGTCAACAAACGCGAAGAATCGCAGTCCATTGAGGTGCATCCGCGTCTGATTGAGCGTCGCTCTGTCGCCGATGGCCCGTTCCGCGACTATCGCCGTTAATCCCCTTCTGCGGGAGCCTCTTCCGGCTCCCGTAACCACTCTTTATTCAGCGTTTCGCTGTCGCCCAGATAGTCCAGTAGCCAGGCCAGCGCGGGCGACGTGTCGTTCTGCTGCCACGTCAGACAGCACGCCGCATCAGGAAACGGATTCTCAAGCTGTAGCGCCACCCATTTCCCGCTGTCGATCCACGGCTTAGCAAAGTGGGTCGGCACCATTCCCACACACAGTCCCGCTGAGAGGCAGGTCGCTGAAGATTCCCAGTCCGGCACCACCACGCGTTTTTGGTTATCCAGCAGCCAGGTGATGCGCTTCGGAAGCGTACGCGAGGTATCCTCCCGGACCAGCGACGGCCAGTTGCGCAACGTATCGTCACTGAGCGGGCCAGCCATTGACGCCAGCGGATGATGGCGGGCGACCACGCAGCTCCAGCTCAGCATCCCCATATCGCGAAAGGTGTAGCGTCCCCCAACCGGAATGGCCTGCGTCGCGCCGATAGCCAGCTCCACGCGCCCGTCCGACAGCGCATCCCAGACGCCGTTAAATACCTCCTGAAAGACCAGCAATTCCACATCATCAAAATGACGATAAAAATCAACAATCATCTGCCGGGTGCGCTCCGGCTTAACAATATTGTCGACCGCAATCGCCAGTTGACCCCGCCAGCCGTTGGCTATCTGCTGGCACTGCTGCCGGGTGATCTGCATTTTTTTGATAACAGAGCGCCCTTCCTTTAAAAACCATGCCCCGGCGGGGGTCAGTTCAACATCCCGATGGCGTCGTTCGAAAAGCGGCACCGCCAGCCACTCTTCCAGTTGACGGACGGTGTAGCTCACCGCAGAAGGCACGCGGTGCAACTCCTGCGCCGCAGAACTAAAACTGCCATTACGGGCAACGGCATCAACCACTTCGAGTGAATATTCTGACCACATATTCTGCCTGCAAAAATTTTGAATCCAGTAGCCAAATATTAGCGTTTCACAAGCAGAATTTCACTCCCTACACTCAGCGGCAATGTCTTACTTCTGGAAAAGAGAAACAATTATGCAACCCGGAAAAGGTTTTTTAGTCTGGCTGGCGGGTCTCAGCGTGCTGGGCTTTCTGGCAACAGATATGTATCTGCCCGCGTTCGCGGCAATTCAGGCCGACCTGCAAACACCGGCGGCGGCTGTCAGCGCCAGTCTCAGTCTGTTCCTGGCCGGTTTCGCCGTCGCGCAACTGCTGTGGGGGCCGCTGTCAGACCGTTACGGGCGTAAACCCATTTTGCTGCTGGGTCTCTCCATCTTTGCGCTGGGCAGTCTGGGGATGATGTGGGTCGAAAGCGCTACCGGGCTGCTGGTACTGCGTTTTATTCAGGCGGTGGGGGTTTGTGCCGCTACGGTGATCTGGCAGGCGCTGGTGACGGATTATTATCCAACGCAAAAAATTAATCGCATCTTCGCCACCATTATGCCGCTGGTCGGTTTATCGCCCGCCCTTGCGCCTTTACTCGGCAGTTGGATCCTGACGCATTTTTCCTGGCAGGCCATTTTTGCCACGCTGTTCATCATTACGCTGATATTGATGCTGCCCGCCTTACGCTTAAAGCCAACAACAAAAGCACATGACCACAGCCAGGAAAAACTGACCTTCGCCAGCCTGCTGCGTTCACAAACTTATCGCGGCAACGTCCTGATTTACGCCGCCTGCTCCGCCAGCTTTTTTGCCTGGCTGACGGGTTCCCCGTTTATCCTCAGCGAAATGGGCTATAGCCCGGCGGTAATTGGCCTGAGTTATGTACCGCAGACCATCGCGTTCCTGGTGGGCGGTTACGGTTGCCGCGCGGCGCTGCAAAAATGGCAGGGTC
This sequence comes from Citrobacter sp. TBCP-5362, assembly GCF_005406305.1. Classification (NCBI taxonomy): domain Bacteria; kingdom Pseudomonadati; phylum Pseudomonadota; class Gammaproteobacteria; order Enterobacterales; family Enterobacteriaceae; genus Citrobacter; species Citrobacter sp. TBCP-5362. Next base: position 2,469,774 of record NZ_CP040234.1, read on the forward strand.
AACAGCTGTTGCCCTGGTTACTGGTTCTCTATGCGCTGAGCGTGGTCGCCACCTGGGGCGCCAGCTTCATCAGCCATGTTTCGCTGACAGAGATCCTGATTCCATTCTGTGTGATGGCTATCGCGAACGGCGCGATCTACCCTATCGTGGTCGCCCAGGCGCTGCGCCCCTTCCCACAAGCGACCGGACGCGCAGCAGCCTTACAGAACACGCTGCAACTGGGTCTGTGTTTCCTGGCAAGCCTGGTCGTTTCGTGGCTGATCAGCACGCCGCTGCTTACCACCACCAGCGTAATGCTGTCGACGGTGGCTCTGGCGGCGCTGGGATACTGGCTGCAACTTCAGGCGCAGGAACCGGCCACGCGCGCAGCAAACACCGAAGTTGCGCACAGCGAATCTCACTAAAAATGTTCAACAACAGGTAATTAGCTCGCTAACAATTTTCGGTTGTATCATCGAATTTTGAGGCCTATACTAAATTTCGGTTGTTAATATTACGATAATTATTATGCGTTAACGGGAACCGGAGCGTTCCCGTTTCACCACGGATGGCCTTTTCGGTAAGGGTTCCTCCCTTCCTCTGTTCTACGTCGGATAATAGACTCGCGGAATTATTCCGTGAGATTTCTCACAAAGCCCAAAAAGCGTCTACGCTGTTTTAAGGTTCTGATCACCGACCAAGTGATGGAGAAGCTATGAGTTCATCGTGTATAGAAGAAGTCAGCGTACCAGATGATGACTGGTATCGTATCACCAACGAATTGCTGGGCCGTGCGGGTATCGCCATCAATGGCACTGCCCCAGCGGATATTCGTGTTAAAAACCCCGATTTTTTCAAACGTGTATTACAGGAAGGATCGCTGGGGTTAGGTGAAAGTTATATGGATGGCTGGTGGGAATGCGACCGACTGGACATGTTTTTTAGTAAAGTCTTACGAGCCGGGCTCGAAAACCAACTCCCCCACCATTTCAAAGATACGCTGCGTATCGCGGGCGCACGCCTGTTCAACTTACAAAGTAAAAAACGCGCCTGGATAGTCGGGAAAGAACATTACGATCTCGGCAACGATCTTTTCTCCCGCATGCTCGACCCGTATATGCAATATTCCTGCGCTTACTGGAAAGATGCCGACACACTGGAATCCGCCCAGCAAGCGAAGCTGAAGCTCATTTGTGAAAAACTACAGTTGCAGCCGGGTATGCGCGTGCTGGATATCGGATGCGGCTGGGGTGGCTTGTCCCAGTTTATGGCGTCCAATTATGACGTCAGCGTCGTTGGCGTCACGATTTCCGCCGAGCAGCAAAAGATGGCCCAGGAACGTTGCGCAGGTCTGGACGTTTCTATTCGGCTACAGGATTACCGCGACCTTAACGATCAGTTTGATCGCATTGTGTCCGTTGGTATGTTTGAACACGTCGGGCCGAAGAACTATAAAACCTATTTTGAAGTGGTCGACCGTAATTTGAAACCGGACGGTATTTTCCTGCTCCACACTATCGGTTCCAAAAAGACGGATAATAATGTCGACCCGTGGATCAATAAGTATATTTTCCCGAACGGGTGCCTGCCGTCTGTTCGCCAGATTGCGAATGCCAGCGAATCGCATTTCGTGATGGAAGACTGGCACAACTTTGGCGCAGATTACGACACCACCCTGATGGCCTGGTATTCTCGCTTTATCAACGGCTGGCCGGAAATTGCAGATAATTACACCGAACGGTTTAAACGCATGTTCAGTTATTATCTGAATGCATGCGCCGGGGCGTTTCGCGCCCGTGATATACAGCTATGGCAGGTGGTTTTTTCTCGCGGCGTCGAACACGGCCTGCGTATTCCCCGCTAATCCTGATAACCCCCGCGCTGCGGGGGTTTTTACGTCGGGTTACGCGTCGCCTGCATGCAGATTCGCCGCGCTTTCCCGTGCCGCCAGCACGCGCTCGACGGTGTCAACAACCGCCTGGGTTTGCGGATCAATTTCGATATTGACGCGAGCGCCCAGTTTTTTCTTACCCAGCGTGGTGCGTTCCAGCGTCTCCGGGATCAGATGAACGCAAAAGCGCGTTGGCGTCACTTCCCCTACCGTCAGACTGATGCCATCGATGCCGATGAATCCCTTATACAGGATATATTTCATCAGCTGCGGGTCCTGAACTTTAAACCAGACCTGACGATTATTCTCAGAGGTCAGAATTTTCGAAATTTCAGCCGTGGTCATAATGTGACCCGACATTAAATGCCCGCCAATCTCATCGCTGAATTTCGCCGCACGCTCCACGTTAACGAGATCGCCGACGCTCAGATCGCCAAGATTGGTAATGCGTAACGTCTCTTTCATCAGGTCAAAGCTGATCTGATTACCGTTTATTTCAGTGACGGTCAGGCAACAGCCGTTGTGCGCCACCGATGCGCCAGTCTCCAGCGCGTCCAGCATGTGTTCAGGTAATTCCACGACATGCGTGCGGAAATTCGGTTTTTCATCAATCGACACCAGTTTCGCGGTGCCCTGCACAATACCTGTAAACATACCTGCAACTCCTGAAATCAGTTAATACATCTCTGCCCAGCACAATAGCAGGTGGAAAATCAGGTTGCCAGCAAAGCGCTAAAAGCACCTGTTTTTTCACTGGAGAATTACGTATTCCTCGCTACAATAGACTGAAATTTCCCCTGCATTTTCTTCTTGCTGCCATTTAAGGCGGCTTTTTTAGTCTCTCAAATAACAACAAATAATAGGTGTATACGTGCAGAAGTATATCAGTGAAGCGCGTCAGTTATTAGCTCTGGCAATACCGGTGATTCTTGCGCAAATCGCCCAAACCGCGATGGGATTCGTCGATACCGTGATGGCTGGCGGGTACAGCGCCACGGATATGGCTGCCGTCGCTATCGGCACATCTATCTGGCTGCCCGCCATTCTGTTTGGTCATGGGCTGTTACTGGCTCTAACCCCGGTTATCGCGCAGCTCAACGGCTCTGGCCGCCGCGAACGCATCGCTCACCAGGTGCGACAAGGCTTCTGGCTGGCGGGCTGTGTGTCCGTTCTCATTATGTTTGTGCTATGGAATGCCGGATACATTATCCGTTCTATGCATAACATTGATCCTGCGCTGGCGGATAAAGCCGTGGGCTATCTTCGCGCGCTCCTGTGGGGCGCGCCGGGATACCTGTTCTTTCAGGTTGCGCGTAACCAGTGCGAAGGTCTGGCAAAAACCAAACCCGGCATGGTCATGGGCTTCCTTGGCCTGCTGGTCAACATTCCGGTGAACTATATATTCATCTATGGCCACTTCGGTATGCCGGAACTCGGCGGCGTGGGCTGCGGCGTTGCCACGGCGGCGGTCTATTGGGTGATGTTTATCGCGATGGCCTCGTATGTGAAACGTGCGCGTTCAATGCGCGATATCCGCAACGAGCGCGGATTCAGCAAGCCGGATACGGCGGTCGTGAAACGTCTGGTACAGCTAGGTTTGCCGATCGCCCTGGCGCTGTTTTTTGAAGTCACCCTGTTTGCCGTGGTGGCGCTGTTGGTTTCACCGCTGGGTATTGTGGATGTCGCAGGCCACCAGATTGCCCTGAACTTCAGTTCGCTGATGTTCGTATTGCCGATGTCGCTGGCGGCTGCGGTTACCATCCGCGTGGGCTATCGACTTGGCCAGGGCTCAACGCTGGATGCCCAGACAGCCGCCAGAACCGGACTGGGCGTCGGGGTTTGCATGGCCGTTATCACCGCAATTTTTACCGTGACGTTACGTGAGCCTATCGCCCTGCTCTATAACGACAATCCTGAAGTGGTCACGCTCGCCGCGCAACTGATGCTGCTGGCGGCGGTGTATCAAATTTCCGATTCGATCCAGGTTATCGGCAGCGGTATTTTGCGTGGTTATAAAGATACGCGGTCGATTTTCTTTATTACCTTTACAGCTTACTGGGTGCTGGGATTACCGAGCGGTTATATCCTCGCGCTGACCGATCTGGTGGTGGATCGCATGGGACCGGCCGGGTTCTGGATGGGCTTTATTATCGGCCTGACGTCTGCGGCTATTATGATGATGCTGCGTATGCGATACCTGCAACGCCAGTCATCAGCGATTATTTTGCAGCGCGCTGCGCGATAAATCAGCAATAGCCGCCGGACGGCGGCTATTCTCTCGACATTTTGCGCGTTTCCTCTGCAATCGAGTGAAATCAGGAAGAAAATTACGTTTTCCCTCTTGCCTCATTCCGGCTCTGCCGCTAATATTCGTCCCCGTTGTCATCTGCAACATTGCGTTCATAGCTCAGTTGGTTAGAGCACCACCTTGACATGGTGGGGGTCGTTGGTTCGAGTCCAATTGAACGCACCATCCTGCGTCTGTAGCTCAGTTGGTTAGAGCACCACCTTGACATGGTGGGGGTCGATGGTTCGAGTCCATTCAGACGCACCATTCTTTATCCACACAGCACACTGTTCACACAGCACATTGTTCCCACAAATCTTTCCTGAATTCATGGTTTGACCGTTGTACAGACCAACAACCGCAACTGTCCCTTCACGCCTGCTGCCCTGATATTAATTATCTTACTGATTTTATTCTATTTAATAACCTGAAATTGCCGCTAACGGCAGCGCGCTCGCACGACTAAAAATGTAAATGATAATCATTATTGTGTTGCAAATGAGAAATATTGCTAATAAGTTATTTCACGCAATTTCTCTTTTAACAATGGCAAGTGATTAATATCATGATAAAAAAGGCATATAAATTATCGCTTTTGAGTTCGCTTATTGCAGGGAGTCTGGCGATTCCTGCGGTACAGGCTGACGACATCAAAACAGCGGCAAACCAGAAAGCAGAACAAACAAACGCCAGTAACCCACCGGAGAAACAGGCTGCCCGCGACAAAGAAATAAACAGCGGCGAAACCATGGTCGTGACGGCCAAAGAACAGACGCTCCAGGCCCCCGGCGTCTCTATCATTGACAGCGAGGCCATTAAAAAACGGCCAATACAGCGCGACGTCGCTGAGATCATTCGCACCATGCCGGGCGTCAATCTCACCGGGAACTCTAACAGCGGACAACGCGGGAATAACCGCCAGATTGATATCCGCGGCATGGGGCCGGAGAACACTCTGATTCTGATTGACGGTATGCCTGTCTCCAGCCGCAACTCGGTGCGCTATGGCTGGAGCGATGAGCGCGATACCCGTGGCGACACCAACTGGGTGCCGCCAGAAATGATCGAGCGCATTGAGGTCATCCGTGGCCCGGCCGCCGCGATGTACGGCAGTGGCGCAATGGGCGGGGTCGTCAATATCATCACCAAACCGGCGACGGACGAATGGCACGGCAGTTTAAATACCTATTACAACTTTCCACAGCACAAATCCGAAGGCAGCACCAAACGCTATAACGGCAGTTTAAGCGGCGCGCTGGCGGATAATCTGACCCTGCGAGTCTACGGTAACTGGAATAAAACGCAGGCTGATGCCCAGGATATCAACGAAAACCACACGACCCCGCGTATCGGTTCTTATGCCGGTAGCTACCCCGCTGGCCGTGAAGGTTTTATCAATAAAGACATCAATTCAGCTCTGCGCTGGGAATTTATGCCGATGCAGGCGCTGGAACTGGGGGCCGGCTACAGTCGCCACGGCAACCTGTATGCCGGTGATACGCAAAACACCAACAGCAACGCGCTGGTAAAAAAATATTATGGCAAAGAAACAAACGTTCTCTACCGCCAGACGCTCAGCCTGAAATATACCGGCGCCTGGGACAGCGGCGTCACCACCAATAACTATGTGCAGTTTGAAAAAACGCGTAATACCCGCCTCAATGAAGGCCTCTCTGGCGGCATCTCGGGGATTTTCAGCCCGTCAAATGAAGGGTTCTCGACCATTTCGTTGTATGACACCAACCTGCACTCGGAAGTGAATATCCCGCTTGACCTGTGGGTTAGCCAGACGCTGACCTTTGGCGCGGAATTTAACCACCAGGCGATGAAAGATCCGTCGTCGAATACCGAATCCACCACCGGCGGAGGCTCGGTTCCGGGGATTGCCGATACCGGGCGCAGCAAATACAGCTCAGCGGATATTTACGGCATCTTTGCGGAAGATAACCTTGAACTGACGGACAGCACCCGTCTGACCCCTGCCATTCGCTTCAACCACCAGAGTATTAGCGGCAGTAACTGGAGTCCGTCACTGAACCTCTCCCAGGAACTGGGCGGTGACTTCACGTTAAAACTGGGTATTGCCCGCGCATGGAAAGCACCAAATCTGTATCAGACCAACCCCAATTACCTGTTGTTCAGTAAAGGCCAGGGATGCTACGGCGGCGGCGCCTGCTATCTGCAAGGCAACCGCGATCTAAAAGCAGAAACCAGCGTCAATAAAGAGGTAGGGATTGAATATAATCATGATGAAGTGCAGGCCGGGCTGACCTGGTATCGCAACGACTACCATGACAAGATTGCAGCCGGTGACTCGGTTGCGGGCAAAGCCACCTCCGCAAATATTTATCAATGGGAAAACGTGCCAAAAGCCGTCGTTCAGGGGCTGGAAGGGACGTTCAATTTCCCGCTCGCCGATACGCTGAAGATGAAAAATAACTTCACCTATATCATCGAGAACAAGAATAAGAAGAGTGGAGATTACCTGTCGGTTATTCCCAAATACACCATCAACTCAACGCTGGAGTGGCAGGCCGCTAACGATCTGTCGGTGCAGGGTACGCTGACGTGGTATGGCCGCCAGAAACCGAAAAAATACACTTATCAAGGGAACCCCACTTCGGGCAGCGAAACCCGACAGGTATCGCCTTATGCGCTGGTGGGCATGAGTGCGACTTACGCGGTGACGAAATATGTGGATGTGACCGCAGGGATCGATAACCTGTTCGACAAGCGCCACTTCCGTGAAGGGAATGCCCAGACCACCGGTAACGCCACCACGGGAGCGTATCTGTGGGGAGCCGGTGCGAACACCTATAACGAACCTGGCCGCACCTACTACATGCAGGTGGGGCTACACTTCTGACGACCACCAGACTCGCATCATAGCGTAATGGCTAAGGGCGGCTTCCCGCCGCCCTCTTCACTCACTGCCCGGTTAATCGCAGCGCGCTGCCCCGGGAGTCTCCTCCGCGCTCATATTCAGTAATGCACTCTGAAAAGAGGCGGTGAACATCGGCCCGTGCGTCAACCCCGGGTAATTCCACCAGGCAACCGCAAGCCCGTCTTTTTGCAGGGCGGAAACGGCGTCGCGGGTTTTATTCAGGATATCGGAAACCGGAGTCTGCGCGTTTTTCCCCGGTGAAGCGGAACCTTCCATGAAAAATAAACGCTTATGGCAATTTTTCGCGGCATCCATTGTGGTTAACCGGGTTAACAACGAGGAATTGTCTCTTCCCAGCGATGGGCTGGCGCTGTAGTAAAACCGAAAAAATGACGACGACAGCCACGAATCAAGGACGAATAAGCCGCCGTAGGAGTGTCCCCATACGCCGCGTCGTTCAGGATCGATGTTGAGTCCTTGTTCCGTTTGCGGCGCGATACGCGTCTCCAGCAGTCGACGGAAGTCCCCACTGCCGCCACCCGGTCGACGGTAGCGTCCCTCCGCCCCGCTTTTCACTTCCAGCGCGGGCGTATAATCATAGGCTCTGCCGTTCAGATCAAAGGGTAAGTGGGTCTGGTAGCCGATGGCGACAATAACGGGGGGCGTTTTTTCCGCCAGTTGTTTCAGCAAGTCCTCCGTCAGGCGGTCCATCACCGCGTTGCCATCCAGCATATACAGAACCGGATAACCCGACGCTGGCGGCGTTTTATCAGGAATGCCAGTCCAGACCTTGTAATGCCTTTTTCCGTCGGCGGAGTCGAAATTTTCAACCCTGAAATGGTAAAACGCGGAACCCCGATCGGCGATATTCGGTCCCAGCGGCTCCATATCCGGCCTGGCATACCCTTTCGCGCCATACAGCAGAGTAATGCAAGAGATTGCTAAAAACGGCGCCATGCGACGACACCCGTTTCGATACTCACGGCCATACATCTCTTCGCTATTCCTTTTTTTACAGGTGAAATTCAGATTTTTACAACATTACATACAGTTACCCGAAAGGCTCTGCGGGTCAAGTAAACCGTTACGGCCTTCATTCACATTTAAAATTCTGGTGAATGTACTTTAATCACTTATTTCGCAAAACAATATAAGTTTGTGCAAAGTCTCACAGTAACCTATTTTTATGCGCGTTATAGTGGCGACAACAGCAAATAAACAAGGCCTCTATTCGTTATGAAAAACATCTTTACACTGACATTCCTCGCGCTAAGCTGCCTTTCCACACACGCTATAGCCAGTGAAAAACTTGCCGGTAATGAAATTCTCGCCGTTCAGAAAGGCGGTGTCCCGGATAAGATTTATGAAAACAACAAGCCTCATTTAAGAATTGCGACCTATAACATCGGCAAAAATGAAGCGTCCGAAAATGTAGCTGATTTTACGTCGCTTAACGCCGCTATCAAAAAAATTGCAGCCGATATCATTGCGGTTCCAGAGGTTGATAATAAAACCGCAAGAAGCCAAAAGATTGATCAATTGAAAACGATCGCCGATGCAAATAACTACCACTATGCCTTTGGTAAGGCGCTGGATTTTGACGGTGGTGAATACGGGCTCGGCATTTTATCGAAATACAAAATTCAGCATACTCAGGTTATCAATTTACCCTCAGGCGATGCAGAACAACGGGTAGCATTACTGGCGCAAATTGAGGTTCCAGGTTTCGATACGCCGGTACTGGTCATGGTTACCCACCTTGACTGGCAAAAAGATCCCACCATGCGAATTGAGCAAGTCCGCCATCTGCTGGATGTCAGTATTGGCGATGCGTCATCCGATTTTAAAGATATCGCCTCTTCAATAAAAATTCTGGCTGGCGATTTCAACTCTACCCGTGACGAACAGCCGTTAAAAGAAATTGGCTATTTCTTTAATCCGGTTGAGAAACAGGGGACGGATTATCGTACATGGCCTGCGGTTAACCCGGCGATTGATATTGACCACATCTTCACTTTCAAGGGGCAAAAATGGGATGTGAAGAAAATAGACATTCCGCATAACTCCCCTGCTTTCACCTGGTCGTCGGCAAGCGATCATCTCCCCTTTATCGCGGATATGGAACTCACCGAGCAGTAACCTATTGGCAGGGATGGCGGGATTTCCACTTTCCCTGCTGGCAACCGCACCGATCGCCAATAGCGCAAGGTGCATCAATCACAGATTTTGCCCTATACTGGAAAGCTGGCAAACACTGAACTAAACAGGTGATTGATGGATATTGATCTCGACAATCTGGTCTTTGACGGACTGGAGGAAGCGCAAGAGCGTAACGCTGAACGTGTGGAAGACGCAGATAAAAAAGCCCAGGCGGTTATTGCGGATGATGACTGCGGCGATGCCTGCAAAATATAACGACAGAACCGGCGTGATGCCGGTTTTTTTATTCAGGATTAAGCCGCAGAAAGCGCGCAGATTTCGTTCCAGTATGCCTCGCGCGTTTGTCGATGTTCAGCGTTCTGTTTTATCACGGAACCACTCCGGATCAATGTTGGCGATATCCACGCCATACAGGCTGGCGACAGGAAGAACAGACTCAACAATACGCTGAAGATGAGGCTCCGCATCGTACTGTCGGGTCTGTGGACGTGCCTTCACCACAGTATGCCAAAGACGTTTAAACCCATTCATCTTCTCCGCCCCTCTGTCTGTATGCTGGATGCGTTTTATTGCAGCGCATTCGCGTGAAAAAATGAAATACGAAATCCTGCCATCCTTGTGCATTTATTGCATTAGACCATCCCATTTTAATTCACCGACTATTAACATCTGTTTTACTAATATCTTTTTGTATATAGATAAGAATCTTTTCTTATTTGGTGACGACGGCGAGTTGTGGGAGCGTAAAAAGACAAACCCAATCATGTCGCGAATGTAGCGGCCTTTTTGACCGCGACATGAATTATTTAGCGTCTCTACAGGGATATCAAAGAAGATGATGGCAACGACAATTCACAGCACTAAAAAAACATTACTGGCATTAAGTGCGCTATTCGCATCCGGTATTGCCGCATTACCCGCCCAGGCCGATCAACTGGCGGATATTAAAGCTGCCGGCGTAGTGAAAGTGGCCACGTTCGATGCGAACCCGCCGTTTGGCTCCGTCGATCCGCAAACGCATAAAATCGTTGGCTACGACGTTGATTTTGCCGAAGCGCTGGCCAAATCGTTGGGAGTCAAACTGGAACTGGTCGCCACCAACCCAGCCAACCGTATCCCGTTACTGCAATCGGGTAAGGCCGATCTGATCGTCGCGGATATTACCATCACCCCGGAGCGCGCCCAGGTTATCGACTTTTCCGTTCCCTATTTTGTCACCGGGCAACAATTCCTGGTTCCGGCGACCTCCCCCGACAAGCTGGATGAGTACAGCCGCGCGCGAATTGGCGCGGTGAAAGGAACAACGGGGGAACAGGCGCTGCACCAGCGTTTCCCGCAATCCCGCGTGCTGGCCTATGATGATATCCCGCTGGCGCTGACCGCGCTGCGTAATGGCAACGTTCAGGCGATCACCCAGGACAGCACCATTCTGGCGGGCCTGTTAAGCGGGGCGCCGGACAAAGCCAACTTTAAAATCCTACCCGACCTGCTGAGCAAAGAGGAAATCGGCGTCGGGGTGAAAAAAGGCGAACCCGCGCTGTTAAAGGCGGTGAACGATGAACTGCTGAAGCTCGAGGCCACCGGACAGGCGGCTAAAATCTATGACGTCTGGTTCGGCCCCGAAACCAAAAATCCACAGCCGCGCGCCTTTAAAATAGAAGCGAAGTAATATGCTCTCAGGTTTGTTTACCCGCTCCGCAGCTTCGGCTGCGGATTTTACGCATTTGCGTCAGGCGCGCGTTGAACTGCGCGATGTGATCAAACAGTACGACGGGCACCGGGTATTAAACGGTGTCAATCTGACGGTGGAACCCGGAGAAGTCGTTACCATCCTTGGGCCATCCGGTTCGGGAAAATCCACGCTTATTCGACTCATCAACCAGCTTGAGTCATTAAGCGGCGGCGATATTTTTATCGATGATAAGCCCATTGGTCAGCTCAAGGGCGCAGCGCTGCGCCAGTTACGCAGCCGCATCGGATTCGTATTCCAGCAATTCAACCTTTACGCCCATCTGACGGCGCAGCAGAACATTACGCTGGCGCTGGAATATGTGCATGGCTGGAATAAAGAGGCCGCCCGGCAGCGAGCCCGCGAGTTGCTGGACCAGGTGGGTCTGGCTGAAAAAGCCGACGCATTTGCCGCCCAGCTCTCTGGTGGACAGCAGCAGCGCGTCGCCATTGCCCGCGCGCTGGCCTCCTCTCCGCAAATTATCCTTTTTGATGAACCAACATCCGCGCTGGACCCGGAAATGATCGGCGAAGTCTTACAGGTCATGAAGAACCTTGCCCACAGCGGGATCACCATGATCGTCGTTACGCACGAGATGCACTTCGCGCGCGAAATTGCCGACCGTGTCGTGTTTATCGATGGCGGCGATATTCTGGAAGTCGCCTCGCCGGAAGTATTTTTTACCCGTCCGCAGCACCCCAGAACCCAGCGCTTCCTGAAGAAAGTGCTCGATCCGTTACACCAGGAGTCATCGTTATAATGCTTACTCTGGACTGGCAGGGGGTGCTGAGCGGGCAACCTCTGCAATGGGTCATCTCGGGTTTTTTGACCACGCTCTGGGTCACGCTGGCAGGCGTTTTGCTATCGACACTGCTGGCGATTATCCTGCTCGCGCTACGTCTCTCCGGCAACGCATTCGGTCGCCATCTGGTCGCCGCCTGGGTCTCGCTGTTTCGCAATACGCCTCTGCTCGTGCAGTTGATGTTCTGGTACTTCGCAGCGTGGAATTTTCTGCCCCGTGGCGTGATTGATTTCGTTAATACCGACCATTTTTGGTCGATCCTGCCTGGCGATGTCTGGTGGCTGACGCCAGAATTCCTCTGCTCCGCATGGGGGCTGGGGGTATTCACATCGGCCTTCCTGGTTGAGGAGATCGCCTCGGGGTTGCAGGCGGTATCCGCCGGGCAGCGAGAGGCCGCGGTATCGCAAGGTTTTTCCGCGTGGACGACCCTCCGCCATATTCTGCTCCCCCAAGGGCTGGCAAACGCCTGGCAACCCATCGTGGGGCAATACCTTAACCTGATGAAACTCTCATCGCTTGCCAGCGGTATCGGCTTTGCCGAACTGACCTATCAGGTGCGACAAATTGAAAGCTATAACGCCCATGCTCTGGAAGCCTTTGCCGTCGGCACCGCGCTCTATTTGCTGACCGGCATTGTATTGGGTCTGCTACTGGCGCGGCTAAACCCCGCCCCGGCCAAAAGAGTGAAACCCAAAACGCGTATTTTCAGCCTCAGGAGTCCACACCATGATCGCTAATATTTCGGTCATTACCGACAATCTGGATTACCTGCTGTGGGGACGCGCTGCTGATGGTCAACCCGGCGGCGTGCTTCTCACATTGTTGATGGCGCTGGGTGCTGGCGTGCTGGCGCTTCCCGGCGGGGTGGTTCTCGCCTGTCTTGCCTGGCGATTTCCGGGCGTTATCCGTAATGGGCTGTTTCTCTGGGCGGAATTTATTCGCGGCATTCCGCTGATCTTCGTGATCTTCTGGATGTGGTATTTGCTGCCAATGCTTACCGGAAGCGATCTTCCCGGCGCCGTTACCGTCACGCTGGCGCTGGCCTGGTTTACTGCGGCATCGGTGATGCACTCCGTTTATGCTGGCATAAACGCGCTTCCTGCCGGGCAGTACGACGCCTCGGTAGTGCAGGGATTTCGCCCGTTTCAGGCATTATGGCTCATTCTGCTTCCCCAGGTGCTACGCAATGTAATGCCGTCATTGACCGGCATTTTTATCGGCCTGCTGAAAGACACGTCGCTGGCGTTTATTGTTAATGTTCCTGAACTGACTACCGTCGCCGGTCAGGTGAATAACCGGGTACAGATTTACCCGGCGGCCATTTTTATCTTTACCGGACTGGTCTATTACCTGCTCTGTTTTGGCCTGGAGAGATTCACCCGTCGACGATTTGCCATCCGATAAACGGCTCAACACTCAACAAACTGATGTTGTTCGTTGAGGCGATATTTTACCCCGGCGCGTATGTTGTTCTCGCCTTCAATGGCAACGGCGAAACGGGTACGTTCGCCATCGTGATACGCCAGCGCGGCACAGCCGCCGGGCCCCAGTATCAGGGAGTCAACGTGCCCGGTGCTGGCGATGACCGCATTGTCACCGCTGGTAACGAGATGAACATTCTCTCCGCTGTTGGCAATTCTGGCATTGGCGCCAAAGCTGACAACCTGTGCCAGATCGCCATTGCTGGCAATATTGCTCCTGTCACCCAGCGTGCTGATGCGCACCCGCATTCCCGCACTGGCAATACGACTCCCGTCACCGGCGCAGCTTACGCGGGTTGAGTTCCCTGCCACCGCCACCCGCGCGCGATCGCCGGAACAACCTATATGCGTGTTGTAGCCTGCGCTGCCAATGCGCGCGCAGTACCCCGCGCTGGCAATCTGCGAAGCGTACCCCACGCTGGCAATTTTGACGTTATCGCCCGCACATCCCAGATGAACGTTATCGTCCGCGCAGGCAATGTGTTCGCTATTACCGTGGTGCGATTGCGCACTCACCAGGCTGTCCATCGCGCTGATATCCTGACGCGCAAAGCTCTCCTCATCCAGCCAGCGCGACCAGGCATATTCCACCAGGCTATTTGCCCAGTCGAGATAGCCTTCACTGCTCAGCGCCCGATGCACGTCGGCGTAGCTGCCGCCATTCGGAAAGCGACGGACAAACCAACGATACATGACGGGCCCGACTCGCCAGGTACGTAAATCCTCTCGCGTAATGATCATCCGTTAGTGCCGATGATAGCCATCAACCATGCAGCGGAAGGTCTCACCGGGCGTACGACCTGTCGTGCAAAGGTAAAGATGACCGAAGATAAAAAAGAGGCTAACGATCGCCAGCGCGAAATGCGCCTGCAACAGCCAGTAACGCACGCCGGGGAACAGATCGCCCGCCGCCTGCGGATAAAGCGACAGTAGTCCGGTTATCAGCAACAGCGGCACCAGGCCGTACATCACCCCGAGATAAGCGACCTGCTGTAACGGGTTGAATTTAGACTGTGTGGTGGCGGGAAACGGATGTTCCTCACCCTGCATAATGCCGAACAGATAGAAGCGGGTCTGCTTCATCGCTCGGCCAATCCAGCCCTCGCGGCGAATAATATAATGGTGTCCGTTGCCGCCCAGCATGTTGATCAAAACAAAACCCAGCCAACACGCCAGCAGCAGAAAACCACAGATCTCATGCACCGTCAGCAGGCTCTTCATCACCGACGCGCCAACCAGCGAGAAATGATTGATCAGCCCGCTGCCGAGCAGGAGCACAAACAGTAGCGCGTTCGACCAGTGCCACAATCTCACCGCTTTTGAGTACAGGTAAACCTTTTCACCGTGACCGGCCGCGGCTTTGTTGGCGGCGCGAAACCGCAGCATGGCATGCAGCCCCAACACCAGCCACATCGCTGCCAGCATCAGTCCGGCGATGACTAACCAGACAGGCCAGTATTCGGGAGAAAACACGGGGACATAGTTCGCCAGTTGGGCATGGAACTGTTCAGCATTCTGCGACGCGTTCATACATTTTCCTTTTTAATCAAATGTTGACCGAACCGGCGATACAGATGCGGTTTTCCGGCGCCTGCGAGTTGGTGTTGATAGAATTTGTTCTCCTTCAGCCAGGTCTGAATTTCCGGGCTGTCTTCACGACCAAAAATCAATGCGTGCTCCGGGCAAGCATTCACGCAAATCGGCGGGAACCCCTTTGCCAGGCGAGATTCGGCACAAAAGTCGCATTTATCCGCCACTTTGGTTTGTGGATTGAGATAACGCACCTGATACGGACAAGCGCCTATACAGTAGCTACAGCCGATACAGCGCGATTCGTCTACCCGCACAATACCGCGCTCATCACGCCAGGAGGCGCCGGTCGGGCAAACATCAATACAGGGCGCATCTTCACAGTGCTGGCAGGACTGGCGGAAATAGTGATAAACGGTTTCGTTTTCATTATCCGAAACAGGAATATGCGCGATGGATAAACGACTGCCCTGAGCCGGAACGTGGTTGGTCTTGCGACACGCCCGGGCGCAGAGATTGCAGCCGTTACACCGGGATTCGTCATGAATCATGGCATAACGCACCGCTTTGCTATTCTTCGTGTTCGCTAACAAATTTTGGCCGGGCCCGCTGAAAAAAATCACCGTCCCCATACCAAGCACAAATTTTCGTCGAGTGAAGGACATCTGGTTATCCTCTAATCCGGTGGCAGCGATCGCCCACGCTTTCCATGACATCACCCTGAACAATCAGGGATTCTGAAACTGCTCAACCTCAAGCCATTCGCATAAGCCATATGCCTTGCCGTAGCTCATAAAACGTTCGCTAAACAGATACGGCACGTCGTTGGACGACGCCACACGGCGAATATCCGCGTAATCCGGGTGCGTGTCGATCGCGGCAAGGGCTGTCTCTATTTGCTGCGGCGCAAAGCGGTATGGCGGTTGTTCCAGCATGGCGACCTTGTAGGGTCGCGGATAGGTCTGGCAATCAAAACGCACCGCCTGTGCGATAGCCCGGCAAATATCGTTCTCCACCACCTGCACACACATGTCGGCATAGTTAGCGGTCATGGTTTGCGTCGAGTAGTAATAATCATCCTGAGCACCCTGTACGCAGGCGATATCCGCCCCTGTCTCGCTCTGAAGCAGCGTCTCCAGCAGCGGCATTAACGCCTCTTCCTCCACTGAATACGGCGGTTGCAGGAAAAGCGCGCGAGCCACCAGCTGGCCTGAAGCAGAATGCTGGCGGATGAACTCCGCCATGATCTCTGCCGGACTCGCGGGAGGCGCCGGTTCATCCACTCGCCTTTCATGCTGATGTAAGCCTTGCAGCCACTGCCGCTTTTCAATATCCACCTCAGGCGTGGAGTGTTCGCCCTCTGAATGACTCATCTCACCTTCCTTACGCTGGCAGCAGATTCTGCGCGGCCAGATCGGCGGCGACATCCTCAAGACCGAGGCGATGCAACGTTTCTCGCGTCGGGCATCCCAGTTCAGGGTCCCAGCCCATCTCGGTATAAAAGAGCGTCAGGGATTCACGCATATCGTCACGATCCATTTTGTCAGTCCCTTCAGTGAACACCGGAATGTTGGGATCCTTGTCAAAAACCCACGAACAGATGAGATCGTGTTCATTGCGCATATCTTTGGTCTGCATCAGTTTGACGGTATAGGCGCGATGGAGCGTGAAAATACGTTCTGCGGCTAAATCAAGGCTCGCCTGGGTGGTTTCATCCCCGGTCACCGCCTGGAAAAATTTCGCTTCCAGGTCCAGATCCCCACGATAATTTCGGCTCTTTAACGGCGAAACGGTCATCGGCCAGACCCAGTTGCACAGCGTCACGGCGTTATGCAGGCAAACTTTGAGCAGCGTCCATTTGGCATACTTGATTTTCGCCGCGTTGATCGGCGTGTAATTTTTAGTCTCATCGTAGGCGTCTTCAGAACCAAACAGTTCCGCCGCGACCTCTCGCTGTAGCTTCAGCGGTAAACCAGAACCAATAAAGTTGATGTGGGTGTGGGTCATGCAGTCACGGTTAAACATGCAGTTGGTAATTGCCCCCACCTGCGCCGACGCTTCGTTAGCATGGTGTACCGGATAGCCAAACGGCGACCACAGTTTGTTTTTATCGTACGCCCAGTATTCCTCACCCAGATTCCAGCGCTCGGCAATAGCGTATGAACCATCCGCAAGATGGCTCAACTCTCCTTTGCGATGCGCCAGGCGATAGTAGAAATCCTTGATAAAGTTGGGATCGCCCGCTTCCAGTTGATCCCAGCGGATCTCCGCATATTCCTCAGCCGGAAGCACGCGCTTGAACACGCCTTTGCTGTAGCAATACGTGAAGTCACGGTGCAACTGCCCGTAGTTACACCAGATACCGTAGTCGTCAAACAGGTTCAGGCCGATCAGATTGCCGATAACGCGGCCATCGTCCTTGTCGTCAAAATCTTTCGGGCCGTGCGGGAAGATCGTGGTATGGACAAAGTTTGCCACGCAGGTATTCCCCCCGGTGCTCGGTACGCCAAAATCCTTTACCCGTGGAATATTGAGCTGCGACATGCAGCGGATCGGGCATGAGTGGCAACCGCTCATTTTCACGGTGTATTTTTCAGCCGCCGGACCTAAGTCAAACACGGATTTATAGGTGCGAAAGCCGACCGTATTTTGATTACCCGGCGGGATCTCGCCGGTTTCAACAGGCCCGCCCTCTGCGGCCCCCCAGAACAAGCCTTTACGCGCCGTCCAGCGCGAGGCCGGTGAGGAAAATTCCGCCCATGCCTGCGGGGTGCTCGGCACAACATGATTATTATTGGCGCCAATCAGCTCCGTCATCATGTAGTCATTCAGCCGCTTCATCTCTTTGCGATCGGCAATATTGACCCCTTTGGTGCCCTCAACGGCAATGGCCTTGAGATTTTTCGACCCCATCACCGCGCCGGTTCCCGCCCCGCCGCTGTGGTTACGGCTGTTGAGCATACAGGAGAGCGGCACCAGGTTTTCACCCGCCTGACCAATGGCCGCCACGCAGGTCTCCGGGCTGGTCATACGGCAGATCTCTTCGGTCGTGGCGCGCGTCCCTTTGCCCCACAGAAAATCTGCTTTTTCGAGGCTGACCTTGTCATCTTTAATATTGATCCACACAGGCGAAGCGGATTTACCCTCAATAATAATCGCGTCGTACCCGGCAAATTTCATTTGTGCCGCAAAGAAGCCGCCCATATGCGCATCGACAACCAAATTACCTTTAGTAAACGTAGAGAGCGAAGTGATATTGACGCGGGAACTACAGGGCGCGCCAGATCCGGTCAGCGGGCCGGTGGCAAATACCAGTTTATTTCCTTCATCGAAAGGTTTCGTGCCAGGCGGGACTTCGTCATACATAATTTTGTAGCCGAACCCCATTCCGCCGACAAATTTTTTATATTTACTGGAATCTTCGAGGGTAATATCGCCTGTTGTAAGATTGACCCGTAATATATTACCTGTCCAACCGTTAGCCATAATGTTTTCCTTTGCAAGATTCAAACAGTAATATCTTTCCACTCGAT
Source organism: Citrobacter sp. TBCP-5362 (assembly GCF_005406305.1). Classification (NCBI taxonomy): domain Bacteria; kingdom Pseudomonadati; phylum Pseudomonadota; class Gammaproteobacteria; order Enterobacterales; family Enterobacteriaceae; genus Citrobacter; species Citrobacter sp. TBCP-5362. Next base: position 2,488,050 of record NZ_CP040234.1, read on the forward strand.
AACTTTCAGCGCCCCTGTTGGACAGGCGCTGGCGCACTCGCCGCATAAAACACATTTTGACGATTTTTTCGTTTCGCTGTTTACGGTAGCCATCATCCAGGGGCAGGCAGTGGTACAGGCGCTACAGCCAATACATCGCTTATGATCAACCGCGATGCAGCCATCGTCCTGTTTCCAGGTAATTGCGCCGATTGGGCAGACCTTCATGCACTGCGGGTCCTTACACTGGCGACAGGTATCTGCGGTGTAGTTTAAATCGCCGTACAGACCGCCGCCGGAGCCGACGCCATTGTCGCCAAAGAAGTAATTACGGTGAATCTTAATGCGGGAGAAGAACGAGCCCACGGCGCCATCGTTGTAATTGGTGCAGGAGATTTCGCAGCGATGGCAGCCTGTGCAGCGGGCGCGTTGAGTCACTAAGACCCCTTTGGGCGTGTTTATCAGTCCTACCGTACCGCTATCAACGTCTTCCTGTTTGCAGCCAAAAAGTGACAGCAGCGCGGGAGCGATAGTTAATCCTGCCAGACCCTTTCCTGATATACGCAGAAATTCGAGCCGCGTTAAGCCAAAATCTAATATTGGACGTTCGACCTGGTTCATTTATTTCGCATCCTCTTCGCAAACACAGTGCTGACAACACCCGATGTTTTGCCCTAACCGGATCGCATACGTCATATCATTAAATACAAATAGACTAATCCTAAAGAGTTAGGCACATAAATAATGTGGTTATTCAGTGCTATTAACTTTGATCGTTATCAATTAAAAACCGGAAGTGAAATAATAAAAGCGGAGTGATATTTATTATCATTTAGAGGATATAAAACACGGCAACCTATTAATAATTAATAATGTGACCTCGTTCCCATTATTAATATCAATCGCCTTCGTTATATATTAATATACATATCGATATTAATATAAACGCGATATCTGATTATTTACAAGGTGAAGAATTTAAATACCGGGAATAAGGGATGACGAAGCGAGCGCCATCCCTGAAAGAATTATCCTGCCAGGGCTTTGATAACCGTTTCCATCGCCTGTTTTTCAAGTTCGCTGCGCTGGAGTCGCTGGTTCGCCATGGCGGTTCGTAACACTCCCGCAATCACGATATGCTTTGGCTCTTGCCCCAGGTCGCGCATCTCCAGAACCACTTTGCCAACCACTCTGCACATCTCACGGTACAGTTCGTCGTCTTTTGTCAGGTTTCCCATTATTGTCTCTCATCGCCAGCACAAACAAACAGCATATATCACTCTAACGATGAAGACAAAACTCAAATAAATCAAACAAATAAACAGAGTGACTATTCAACTTAACCAATATCCGTCACCTCACACTCTGTAACTTGCTCACCCGTTCGGCCAGGCTCTTTTATAGGCCGGATAAGCGTCACGCTATCCGGAACTACGTGGTATTAGTTATTGACCGGAATCACCGCGCCTTTGTACTTCGTGCGGATCCAGTCCTGAATCTCTTTTGAGTGCAGAACGTCAACCAGCGCCACGATGTCTTTTTTCTTCTCGTCGCCACGGTGTACGGTAATGATGTTGGCGTACGGATTGTTTTCTCCGCTCTCAACGGCGATCGGATCGTTAACCGGGTCCAGACCTGCGTCGATAGCGTAGTTGGCGTTAATCACCACCGCATCGCCTTCATCGTTGTTGTGCATCTGTGGTAACAGCGCCGCTTCCACGTTCGGCAGGAACTTCAGTTTTTTCGGGTTATCCACGATGTCGCTGATGCGCGCGCTGACCTTATCCACGTCCGGCTTCAATTTGATCACGCCCTCTTTTTCAAAAATCGACAGAATACGTCCCTCTTCAGAGACCGCGTCACGCATAATGATCCTGCCGCCTTCCGGCAGATCTTTCAGCGATTTGTATTTTTTAGAGTAGATGCCGATCGGCTCAATATGAATCGCCCCGGCGCTGACGAAATCATAGGTTTTATCACCTGCATGATCTTTCAGCACGCTATTCAGGTACGGGATATGCTGGAAGTAGTTGGCGTCGATTTCACGACCGGCCAGCGCGGTATTCGGCAGAATGTAATCCTGGAAAGGTTTAATCTCCAGATCGATCCCCTGTTTCGCCAGAATCGGTTTCGCCTGCTCAAGGATTTCCGCATGCGGTACGTTAGAGGCGCCAACGGTCAGCGTATCCGCCCAGGAGGCGAAGCTCAGGGCGCTTAAGGTTGCTGCGGCGAGTAATGTCAGTGATTTTTTCATGATAATGGTTTCCGTATTTTATTAGCGTTTATCTAACAGAGAGGTGATCACATCGCCGCAGAACTGGATAATGAAGACGATGATCAGGATAGTCACCGTCGCCACCAGCGTGACGTCGTTGTGGTTGCGCTGGAATCCTTCCAGATAAGCCAGGTTCCCTAAACCGCCTGCCCCAATCACTCCGGCCATCGCGCTGTAACTGACCAGCGCAATCAGCGTCACGGTGATCCCGGACACCAGTGCGGGTGATGATTCAGGCAGTAAAACCCGAAAAATAAGTGTGCTGAGACGTGCGCCCATCGAACGCGTGGCTTCAATCACGCCTCTGTCAACCTCGCGCAGTGCGATTTCAACCAGACGCGCATAAAACGGCGCAGCCCCGACAATCAGCGCCGGCAGCGCAGCGTTCGCCCCGAGAATGGTGCCGACCAGCGCTTTGGTAAACGGGATCAGCAAGACGATCAAAATGATGAACGGGATCGAGCGAAAAATATTCACCACCAGCGAAATGACGCTATACAGCGTGCGGTTCTGAAACAGCCCGCCGCGCGCAGTCAAAAACAGCGCCAGCCCCAGAACAATCCCCAGCACAAACGTCGCGATACCGGAAAGCGCCGTCATATAGAGCGTTTCCTGCGTTGCCGCAAAAAGTTGTTCCCATTTCAGATGGGGAAACAGATTCTCAACCATGTTGTACTACCTCACCTTCAATATCGCTCTGCCGCAAATCCGCCAGAATATTATTCAGTTGTTCTTCCGTCGCCACGACGTGCAGCCACAGTTGGCCAAACACGCCATGTGCGGTTTGCGTCATCTTGCCGTGTAAGATATTGAAAGGCAGGCCGTAACGCAGGGTAAGCTCCCCTACGATCGGCTGATGCGTACTGTGCCCGGTGAAGGTCAGCTTAATCACCGTCCCGCCCAGCTCGCTCGCCAGCTGCGGGTTAAACGCCTCCTCTTCGGCATACTGACTTACCTGGCGGACAAACTGCCGGGTAATCGGCTGTTGCGGATGAGTAAAGACGTTCAGCACATCGCCTTCCTCCACCACTCTGCCGTTTTCCATCACCGCAACGCGATCGCAGATTTTGCGCACCACATGCATCTCGTGGGTAATAAGCACAATCGTGAGCTGGAAGCGGCGATTAATATCGAGCAGCAGATCCAGAATCTGATCGGTGGTTTGCGGGTCCAGCGCGGAAGTCGCCTCGTCGCAGAGCAGCACATCCGGGTTATTTGCCAGCGCACGGGCAATCCCCACACGCTGCTTTTGCCCGCCGCTCAGTTGGGATGGGTAAGCATTCTCACGCCCGGTTAATCCCACCAGGTCGATCAGCTCCGCCACCCGCGCCTTGATTTTTGCTTTTGGCGCGCCCGCGATTTGCATAGAAAAAGCGATGTTTTCGCTGACGGTACGCGACCACAGCAAATTGAAGTGCTGAAACACCATGCTGATTTTCAGCCGCGCCTGGCGCAGGGACTCTCCTGTCGCCGCTGAAATATCATGACCATTGATGGTCACGCTGCCCACGGTCGGTTTTTCCAGACCGTTCAGCAAACGAATCAACGTACTCTTTCCGGCGCCGCTGTAGCCAATAATCCCGTAAATTTGTCCCTGTTCAACCGTCAGATTAACGTTATCCACTGCGGTAATAGACAGCTTGCCGGGCGTAAAAACTTTCGAAATATTTTTCAGGACGATCATATCGTTATCGTATCCGCTGCTGCTTATGGTTATCCTGCCAGTGCTTTTAGCTGTTTAGCAGTATGGATGTCCAAACGAGTGTAATCAGGGTGTTTCTGCTTTTAAATGACCAAAAAGGAATTTGATATATCCGCAAGGAATAAGAGAGGCGCAGCGCGGGAAAATGGCTTTAGTACAATTTCGGCAACCTTTATGCAGGGAGCGGCATTATCCTTAACGCGAGCAGCGTAAACTGTTGAATTAATCGACAAAAACAGGGTCATTCGGCCATCAACACTGCCAGACGACTGCACGGCTAAACGTCCTGCCATCCAAATAGCGTTTTATATTCCATTCTGTTCTTATTCACAGACAAACATTCTTTAGGCGTGCATTTTGGCAACCCTATTATTTCGTCATGTTATTCACTGACGGATATTCACCATGACAACGTTTCACTCCGTAACGGAACTGATTGGCAATACGCCGCTGCTTCAGTTGCATAAGCTGAATAGCGGCGTAAGCGAACTCTTTTTGAAACTGGAGAACCAGAATCCGGGCGGTTCGATTAAAGATCGCGTCGCGCTTTCTATGATCAATGAAGCGGAAAGACAGGGGCTGCTAAAACCCGGCGGCACGATTATTGAAGCGACGGCGGGCAACACCGGGCTGGGGCTGGCGCTGATCGCCGCGCAAAAAGGTTATGCCCTGACGCTGGTCGTGCCGGACAAAATGAGCCGTGAGAAGATCTTCCATTTACGCGCGCTTGGCGCACAGGTGGTATTAACCCGCTCAGACGTCAACAAAGGTCATCCGGCCTATTATCAGGATTACGCACGCCGTCTGGCGCAGGAGACACCCGGCGCCTTCTATATTGATCAGTTCAACAACGCCGCGAACCCGCTGGCGCATGCTTCCACCACCGCCCCCGAATTGTTTGCCCAGATGGATGGCCGCATTGACGCCATCGTGGTCGGCGTCGGTTCCGGCGGCACGCTGGGCGGTTTACAGGCATGGTTTCGCGAACACTCCCCGCACACGGAGTTCGTGCTGGCCGACCCCGCCGGTTCAATCCTTGCCGATCAGGTCGAGACAGGCACATTCGGCACCGCCGGTTCCTGGCTGGTTGAAGGGATTGGCGAGGACTTTATTCCGCCGCTCGCCCACATCGAATCCGTTTTACAGGCCTTTCGCATCAGCGATAAAGACGCCTTCGCCACGGCGCGCGAGTTGCTCAGAACCGAAGGCATCCTTGCCGGTTCATCGACCGGTACGCTGCTCGCCGCCGCCCTGCGCTACTGCCAGGCGCAGACGCAGCCAAAGCGCGTGGCGACCTTCGCCTGCGATAGCGGCAACAAGTATCTCTCGAAAATGTTTAACGATGACTGGATGCGCCAGCAAGGGCTCATCACCCGGCCACAGGCTGGCGATCTGAGCGACTTCATCGCCTTACGTCATGACGAAGGGGCAACCGTGACCGCCGCGCCGGACGATACGCTGGCGACCGTGCTGGCGCGTATGCGCCTGTACGATATTTCGCAGTTGCCGGTTCTTCAGGAGGATCAGCTTATCGGCATTATCGACGAATGGGACCTGATTACGCATATTCAGGGCGATAACCCGCGTTTTTCCCTCCCGGTAAAAGAAGCAATGACGCGCGAGGTAGTCCGGCTTGATAAACGCGAACCGGAAAGCGCGCTGAAACCTATTTTTGATCGCGGCCAGGTGGCTGTGATTGTCGACAACGACCAGTTCCTCGGTCTGGTCACCCGTAGCGATGTGCTCACCCACTGGCGCAACCGCCTGGATAAATAAGGAACTCTCATGAAATCGTATTCCACACTTAGCGTCCATAGCGGAACCTTTTCTGACGCGCACGGCGCCGTTATGCCGCCGATTTATGCGACATCGACGTTTGCGCAACCCGCGCCGGGTCAGCATACCGGATATGAATATTCACGCAGCGGCAACCCAACGCGCCATGCGCTGGAAACCGCCATTGCCGAGCTGGAAGGCGGTACGCAAGGTTATGCCTTCGCGTCCGGTCTGGCGGGCATCGCTACCGTGCTTGAACTTCTCGATAAAGACAGCCATCTGGTGGCGATTGACGATGTCTATGGCGGCACCTATCGACTGATTGAAAATGTGCGCCGTCGCAGCGCCGGACTACAGGTTAGCTGGGTAAAACCTGACGATCTGGCCGGTATTGAAGCCGCGATTCGTCCTGATACCCGCATGATCTGGGTAGAAACGCCGACAAATCCGTTACTAAAACTGGCCGATCTGGCGGCCATTGCCGATATCGCGCGTCGCCACCAGCTTATCAGCGTGGCCGATAACACCTTCGCTTCGCCGTTGATCCATCGTCCTCTTGATCTGGGGTTCGATATCGTGGTGCATTCCGCGACGAAATACCTGAACGGCCATTCAGACGTCGTCGCCGGACTGGCGGTCGTCGGGGACAACCCGGCGCTCGCACAACAGCTGGGTTATCTGCAAAACGCCGTCGGCGGCGTACTGGACCCATTTAGCAGTTTTCTGACATTACGCGGTATTCGCACGCTGGCCTTGCGAATTGAGCGGCACAGCGGCAATGCGCTGACGCTGGCGCAATGGCTGGAAAAACATCCGGCGGTAGAACACGTCTGGTATCCGGGGCTGGCGTCGCATCCTCAGCATGCCCTTGCGCGCCAGCAGATGTCACAGTTCGGCGGGATGATCTCCATCGTCATAAAAGGCGATGACCAGCGCGCCACTGACGTTATCACACGGCTGAAATTATTCACCCTGGCGGAAAGCCTGGGCGGTGTTGAAAGCCTCGTCAGCCAGCCGTTTACCATGACTCACGCCTCTATTCCGCTTGAGCAGCGTCTGGCGAATGGCATCACTCCGCAATTGATTCGCCTGTCAGTGGGCATTGAAGATGTTCAGGATTTGCAGGACGATTTAGCTCAGGCGCTCGCCGGGTAGTTGCGCAACGCCGCCCTTTCCCGGGCGGCACAACGCAAGGATCATAATTAACGCTTTAATAACAATTTGTTGTGAATCTGCACAGATGTTTTTTGAAACGCTGTTTTCATTTTCCTTTTGTGTAAATTTCAGCGTATAATGCGCGCCAATTGTCTCTTGAATGGTTTCAGCGCATTGGACTGCAAAACTCAACGACTAAAAAACACGCCATCCCGTTGGGCTGAAACACGAGCACACATTCCTCTGCACGCTCTTTCGATGTCACCTATCCTTAGAGCGAGGCAACACCACTTTCGCAACACAGGTTTAGCTTCAAGGCCGTGCGCCCCTGAAGCCAGATTTCCATATCCTTCTCAACTTAAAGACTAAGACTGTCATGAAAAAGACGAAAATTGTTTGCACCATCGGTCCGAAAACCGAATCTGAAGAGATGTTAACCAAAATGCTGGACGCAGGCATGAACGTTATGCGTCTGAACTTCTCTCACGGTGACTATGCAGAACACGGTCAGCGCATCAAGAATTTGCGCAACGTAATGAGCAAAACCGGTAAAAAAGCCGCAATCCTGCTCGATACCAAAGGCCCGGAAATCCGTACCATTAAGCTGGAAGGTGGTAATGACGTCTCCCTGAAAGCGGGCCAGACCTTCACTTTCACAACGGACAAATCCGTTATCGGCAACAGCGAAATGGTTGCCGTCACTTATGAAGGTTTCACTTCTGACCTGTCCGTAGGCAACACCGTACTGGTTGACGATGGTCTGATCGGCATGGAAGTCACCGCGATCGAAGGTAACAAGGTTATCTGTAAAGTGCTGAACAACGGCGACCTGGGCGAAAACAAAGGCGTTAACCTGCCGGGCGTTTCCATCGCGCTGCCAGCACTGGCTGAAAAAGACAAACAGGATCTGATCTTCGGCTGCGAACAAGGCGTTGACTTTGTTGCCGCGTCCTTTATCCGTAAGCGTTCTGACGTTGTTGAAATCCGTGAGCACCTGAAAGCGCACGGCGGCGAGAACATCCAGATCATCTCCAAGATCGAAAACCAGGAAGGCCTGAACAACTTCGATGAGATCCTCGAAGCGTCTGACGGCATCATGGTTGCTCGTGGCGACATGGGCGTTGAGATCCCGGTTGAAGAAGTTATCTTCGCGCAGAAGATGATCATCGAAAAATGTATCCGCGCACGTAAAGTCGTTATCACCGCGACCCAGATGCTGGATTCCATGATCAAGAACCCGCGTCCGACCCGCGCAGAAGCTGGCGACGTGGCGAACGCCATCCTCGACGGCACCGACGCAGTGATGCTGTCCGGCGAATCCGCAAAAGGAAAATACCCGCTGGAAGCCGTCACCATCATGGCGACCATCTGCGAGCGTACTGACCGCGTGATGACCAGCCGTCTGGACTTCAATAACGACAGCCGTAAACTGCGCATCACCGAAGCGGTGTGCCGCGGCGCGGTTGAAACTGCCGAAAAACTGGAAGCGCCGGTCATTGTCGTTGCAACTCAGGGCGGTAAATCTGCTCGCGCAGTGCGTAAATACTTCCCGGACGCTACCATCCTGGCGCTGACCACCAACGAAGTGACCGCGCGTCAGCTGGTGCTGAGCAAAGGCATTGTGCCGCAGCTGGTGAAAGAAATTAACTCTACTGACGACTTCTACCGTCTGGGTAAAGAAGTCGCTCTACAGAGCGGTCTGGGCCAGAAAGGCGACGTTGTGGTCATGGTTTCCGGCGCGCTGGTACCGAGCGGCACGACCAACACCGCATCTGTTCACGTCCTGTAATAATTCCTGTGTGAATTAATTTTCTGAATAAAAAGCGCCCTCGCGGCGCTTTTTTTATTTAATCGATAGCCACTCTTAATAAAAAATCAAATCGGATTTCACTATCTAATCGCAGATTATCTAAGACGAATCCGATGGAAGGATTCTGTTTTCACTCGGTTTTTTAGCCATTTTAGCTCAATTCGATGCTTCTTTGAGCGAACGATCAAAAATAAGTGCATTCCCGTCAAAAAAATATTCTCAACCTAAAAAAGTTTGTGTAATACTTGTAACGCTACATGGAGATTAACTCAATCTAGAGGGTATTAATAATGAATCGTACTAAACTGGTACTGGGCGCGGTAATCCTGGGTTCTACTCTGCTGGCTGGTTGCTCCAGCAACGCTAAAATCGATCAGCTGTCTTCTGACGTTCAGACTCTGAACGCTAAAGTTGACCAGCTGAGCAACGACGTGAACGCAATGCGTTCCGACGTTCAGGCTGCTAAAGACGACGCAGCTCGCGCTAACCAGCGTCTGGACAACCAGGCTACTAAATACCGTAAGTAATAGTACCTGTGTAATAAAAATGGCGCACATTGTGCGCCATTTTTTTTGCCTGTGTTTTCCCTTCTCTGCTACTGCGTTGCCTGGGTTTCAACGCCGCTTCCGGGTTGGCTGTTTTGCGCGGACTCCACCACTGAGCGACCAGAAGCTACCGGCGCCTGCCCTGATGTAACGGCAACTGGATATCCCGCCCGGCGATACAGCGCGTTTTCCACCAGACGCTCATCCACCTCCTGAGTCGCCTTAAACTGCGTAAAGCCTGCTGGCAGCACATACGGCATCGTCTGTACGTTTTGCTCCTCTTCAGGCGACAGCGGGCGATGTACTTCAACGTAACGCATTCCATTTGGTTCCACGGCGAATTTCACCGGTTCGTTAATCACCCGTACCGGCGTTCCCGTTCTGACCTGCGCAAACAGAGCTTTAATGTCTGGCGCGTTCATCCGAATACAGCCGGAACTGACGCGTAACCCGACGCTGTCCGGGGCATTGGTGCCGTGAATGAGATACTCACCGTTGCCGTATGCCAGGCGCAGGGCGAAGCGTCCTAACGGGTTATTTGGCCCGGCGGGCACCACCGGCGGCAGCGTAATGCCGCGTTCAAGCGAGCGTTTGCGGATACCTGCCGTCGGCGTCCAGGTCGGATTCGGGATTTTTTGCCCGACGCGCGTCGCCATTACCGGCGTTTCCAGCCCCTCTAAACCAATACCGATAGGGTAAACCTGAACACTATTTTCACCCGGCGGGAAATAATAGAGTCGTAACTCCGCCAGGTTCACAATAATGCCTTCACGCGGCGCATCGGGTAATAACAGTTGAGATGGAATGATAATCGGCGTCCCCGGTTTAGGGACCGGCGCGATGGTATTATTTGCCTCCAGGATCAACATTGCGGCCGTATCAAAACGCCGGGCAATCGCCTGTAAGTTTTTATCCCCCGCTTGCACGGTATAGGTTTGATTCTGCCCGACAAGGCGACTGTTTACTGACGGCAAGGGGTAATCCACTGCCCAGGCCGCCTGAAATGCGCTGTAAGCGCCGAAAAGTGTAACTGCAATGAGAGACGCACGTTTCATATCCACCCCCCTGGCGTTTTGCCGGATGGCGGTTAAATGCCTTATCCGGCCTACGAGTCACGTAGAACTGTACGCCATCTGGCGTTCTACGTCTTTTCAGTTTAGCTAAGAGTTGCGGCTCTGGCGCGGATCGCGCGAATCATTGCTTCCAGTCCTTGTGAACGGGAGGGCGTGAGATGTTGCGTCAGCGCCATTTTTTCAAACCACGGCCGCACATCAAAATTCACAATATCCTGTGGCGTCATCTGATGATACAAAATGAAGACGATGGCAATTAACCCTTTTACTATTGCTGCATCGCTGTCGCCCTGCAATTCAATAACGCCGTCAGCGTTCTGACGCATAACAATCCATACCTGACTCTGACATCCCTGAATACTATTTTCCGGGCGACGATCCTGCTCATTTAATTCCGCCAGACGCTGCCCCAGTTCAATAATGTACAGATACTTTTCTTCCCAATTGGCGCAACGCTGAAAATTACGCAGCAATCTTTCTTTATCTGGTAGCGCAGCCATAGCGTCTCCCTGTTATCCCAGTAAGCGATGAATACGTTTTAGCCCGGTTGCCAGACGATCCACTTCTTCATGGGTGTTATACATTGCTATCGACGCCCGGCACATGGCGGGAACGTTGTAATACGTCATCAGCGGCATTGCGCAGTGATGGCCGGTTCGTACGGCAATACCGTAATTGTCGAGGAAGCTGCCCACGTCATAGGCGTGGTGTTTGCCCAGATTAAAGGCGATGACCCCCAGCCGGTTAGCCGGGCCATATAGCGTCAACTCCGGCACGTCCGCCAGCTGTTCCAGCGCATAGTGCATCAGGTTTTGTTCATATTCGCTGATTTCCGCCAGCCCTAACGCGCAAACGTATTCAATGGCGGCGCCAAGGCCGATAATTCCGCCCGTGTTCGGCGTCCCCGCCTCAAAACGCCAGGGCGCTTTGGTCCAGGTCGTCCCTTCCGTCAGACTAACGGTCGCAATCATCGAACCGCCGCCTTCCCACGGCGGCATATCCTGAAGCAGTTCTTCCCGGACATACAGCACGCCGATACCGGTGGGGCCATACAGCTTATGCCCGGAGAAAACGTAAAAATCACAATCCAGCGCCTGAACATCCACCGCATGGTGCATTACCGCCTGCGCGCCATCGACCAGCACTTTCGCGCCATACTGATGCGCCAGCGCGATCATTTCAGGAAGCGGGTTTTCCGTTCCCAGCACGTTCGACACATGCGCGATAGCCAGCAGTCGGGTACGCTCATCAAACAGCGACGGGAGCGTATCCAGCTGCAACGTGCCGTCCGTATTGAGCGGAATGACGCGCAGTTCCGCCCCTGTACGCGCGCACAGCATCTGCCAGGGGACGATATTGGCGTGGTGCTCCATCTCGCTGATGATGATGTTATCGCCAGCCCGAACATTCTCCGGCCCCCAGCTGTTGGCAACAAGGTTGATGCCCTCTGTCGTCCCGCGCACGAACACCAGCTCTTCCGCTGAACGGGCGTTAATGAACAGCGATGCCTGTTTACGCACATTTTCCATCTTCTCGGTGGCCTGCGCGCTCAGCGTATGGATGCCCCGGTGCACCGCCGCATAGCCATGACGGTAAAACTCCGCCTCAGCGTCAATCACCTGGTTGGGCTTTTGCGCACTGGCCGCGCTATCCAGATACGCCAACGGCAGCCCGTTGACTTCACGCGTCAGGACGGGAAAATCAGCCCGCACTTTTTCGATGGGAAATGTCATGCTATGCCTCCCGGCAGGCGAAGCCCTATTCGCGCCAGCACCTGTTGTTTAAGCGCGTCATCGCCGAGGGCTTCCGTCAACTCAGCGGCAAACGCGTAGAGAATCATCTGTCTGGCATCCTGCTCTCCAATCCCGCGTGAACGCAGGTAGAACATCTGCTCGTCATCAATCCGTCCTACCGTCGCCCCGTGGCTGCATTTCACGTCATCGGCGTAAATCTCCAGCTGCGGTTTGGTGTCCACCTCGGCAAGTTTACCGAGCAGCAGATTGTTATTGGTCATTTGTCCGTCGGTTTTAATGGCGTGCTGCGCCACGTTGATCAAGCCATTGAATACCGCCCGACCTTTATCGCTGACAATGGTTTTATGCAACTGACGACTGTTGCAGTAACCCTTGTTGTGCTCCAGCCACGTACGGGTATCACACACTTCGTTTTTCACCGGCATCGCCAGGCTGTTAATCCGCAGCGTGGTGTTTTCACCGTTTAACTGGGTGCTGGTGTTATGTCGCAGCACGGCATCGCCCAACAGGAAACTGTGGCTGTGCGCGCTTGCATCCGCCGCCAGCAGAATGTCGTTATGGGCAAAGTGATGGCTCACCGGGTTTTCAAACGCCAGTTTGATGTGGTGCAGATGCGCATTCGCCGCCACGTTCATGGTCAGACGCGCCCCGGTAAAGTGCCGTGCCGCGTTAAGGCTGACATAGTGCTCTATCACCGTTGCCTCTGCCCCTTCCGCCAGTTCCAGGTGGTGGCGGTAGTGCGCAGTGTTGACCTCATCGCCTTCCAACCCCTGCGTGATGTGCATCAGCAGCAACGGCTTAGAGGGCCGCTGGTTGCGCTTAACGCTGATGTGCGTCACGCTCTGCGCCAGGCTTTCCGTCAGATGCAGGAAAACCTCCGGCTGAACCGGTGCGCCCAGCGCCTGACGTTCGTCGTTGATCGCAATGTCGAAACCGCTGGCTGTAGCGCTGTCGCTAAGCTGCGGGCTGAACTGGCCGTCAACAAACACCAGACGCACAGCGTCGATATCCAGCGCCAGCGCGTCGCGCTGTTCCTGAGTAACCTCGGCAAAACGGCTGACAAACTGGCTACTGACCAACCCTTCCAGCGGCGTGTATTTCCAGTTTTCATGCTTACGCGTCGGCAGCCCCAGGCGCAGCATCTGTTGTAAATGCTGCTGCGCGTGCGCCGAGCGGGATTCGCCCTGCGCCTCAAACAGATGGTGCCATTGTTGCAGCGCGTTACTGCTGTTCGGTAAGCCAGCCATATCCTTGCTCCTCCAGTTGTTTGACCAGAGTGAAATCGCCGGACTTCACAATCCGCCCCTGATACAGGACGTGGACGTAATCAGGTTTGATGTAGTCCAGAATACGCTGATAGTGCGTCACGATAATGAATGATCGTTTACCGTCACGCAGCGAGTTGACGCCTTCCGCGACAATTTTCAGCGCATCAATATCCAGCCCGGAGTCAGACTCATCAAGGATGCACAGTTCCGGCTCCAGCACCGCCATTTGCAGAATATCGTTACGTTTCTTCTCACCGCCGGAGAAGCCCACGTTCACCGAACGGGTCAGCAAATCTTCCGGCATCTTCAAAAGCGCGATTTTCTCTTCCATCAGATCCTGAAAATCAAAACGATCCAGCGACTCCTGACCACGATAGCTGCGCACGGCATTCAGCGCTGTTTGCAGGAAAAACTGGTTGCTGACGCCAGGAATTTCTACCGGATACTGGAACGCCATAAAGATGCCTTCGCCCGCCCGATCCTCTGGCGACAGTTCCAGTAAATCTTTGCCTTTAAATTCGACAGAGCCGCCAACCACTTCATAATCTTCACGGCCCGCCAGCGTCGCGGAAAGCGTACTCTTCCCGGAACCGTTCGGCCCCATAATGGCATGCACTTCTCCGGGTCTGACGTCGAGGTCCAGACCGCGCAGAATCGCTTTATCTTCCACACTGACCTGTAAATCTTTAATGCTTAACATGTGCTTTCCTTAATACTTAACCGACGCTGTGTTCAAGGCTGATTGCCAGCAATTTTTGCGCTTCAACGGCAAATTCCAGCGGCAGTTCAGAGAAGACGTCTTTACAGAAGCCATTAACAATCATCGAGATGGCATCCTCTTCGCTGATGCCGCGTTGCAGGCAGTAAAAGAGCTGATCTTCACCGATCCGCGACGTCGTCGCCTCGTGCTCAAGCTGGGCGCTGTTATTACGACACTCGACATACGGGAAGGTGTGCGCGCCGCAGTCCGCGCCAATCAGCATTGAGTCGCACTGGGTAAAGTTACGGGCGTTGGTTGCCGTCGGCATGATCTTCACCAGCCCGCGATAGCTGTTCTGGCTATTCCCGGCGGAGATCCCTTTTGAAATAATGGTCGATTTGGTGTTCTTACCGATGTGGATCATTTTGGTGCCGGTGTCGGCCTGCTGATGACCGCTGGTCAGCGCCACAGAGTAAAACTCACCGATGGAGTTATCGCCGCGCAGAATGCAGCTCGGGTATTTCCAGGTGATGGCCGACCCCGTTTCGGACTGCGTCCACGACATCTTGCTGTTTTCACCTTCGCACAGCGCGCGCTTGGTGACGAAGTTCAGTATCCCGCCGGTGTTGTTATCGCCGGGGAACCAGTTTTGCACGGTGGAATATTTTACTTCGGCATCTTTGTGGATGATCACCTCTACCACCGCCGCGTGCAGCTGGTAGCTGTCGCGCACTGGCGCAGAACACCCTTCGATGTAGCTGACGTAGCTGCCCTCATCCGCCACCAGAATGGTGCGTTCGAACTGCCCTGTTTTTTCCGCGTTGATTCGGAAATAGGTCGACAGCTCCATCGGGCAACGAACGCCTTTCGGCACATAAATGAAGGTGCCGTCAGACGCTACCGCAGCGTTCAGCGCAGCAAAAAAGTTGTCATTACCCGGCACCACGGTGCCCAGATATTTCTTCACCAGCTCAGGGTGATCGTGAATCGCCTCGCCAAACGAACAGAAGATGATGCCCTGTTCCGCCAGCTTTTCCCGGTAGGTGGTGGCAACGGAAACGGAGTCGAAAATGGCATCCACCGCCACCTCTTTACCCTCACGTACCGGTACGCCAAGCTGTTCGAAGGCGTCTTCCACCTCTTTGCTGAGAAACGCATTCGCACCGGTTTGCTGTACTGCACCCGGTTCTGACGCGCACGTCTCATCGCAGTTACCGCACGATGGCGCAGAGTAATAACTGTAATCCTGATAATTCAGCTTATCGTAGTGCGCTTTCAGCCAGTGCGGCTCTTCCATTTCAAGCCAGGCTTTGTACGCATTAAGGCGAAACTCCAGCATCCACTCCGGCTCATTTCTCTTGGCGGAAATCGCACGCACGACCTCTTCGCTGATGCCTTTTGCCAGCTCGTCAGTCTGTAACTGGGTGAAGAAGCCTTCTTTATAATTCAGTGGACCACCGGTCCAGGTTTTGACATCGTCAGTTGCTTCAGTATTACGAGACATAGTACCGCCTATACCCCGAAGCTTTCGCCACAGCCGCATTCGTTCTGGGCTTTCGGGTTATGAAATTTAAATAACTGGTTTAATCCTTCGCGCACATAATCGACCTCTGTCCCGTCAATAAACGGCATGGCCTGAAGCGGCACGTACAACCTCGCGCCCTCCGTTTCAAACAACAGATCGTCCTTTTCCGGCTCGCTGACGGTATCCAGCACGTAACCAAATCCCGCGCACCCCGTCTGCTTCACGCCTAAACGTACGCCAAGCATACCGGGTTGCTTCGCGACCAGGTCACGAATATGCGCCGCCGCCTCAGGCGTTAGCGTCAGGCCACGCCATGCAAAATCGTCTGGATTAAATGTTCCTGAATGCAATTCCATAGGTCCACCTCGTGTAATAAGCCACCAGGGCATAACACCATGTTAGTGATAATGATTATCACTTCAACCCTCTGACAGAAGGGTCATTCGGGTTAACCGCCCTTTTTGACCACTTTTACTAAGCATAGACCCTGTTTCGAGGGTTATCAGTGATGGATTATTTTATTCAATACATTGATAGATAAAGCATTTAAGAAGAGTAAACAGCGCGGCAGGTTAAAAAATTAAATATGTATCGAAAATGCCTATTTTTGAGATAGGGTTATCAATAAAAATGGGGGTCAAAAGCGGACGATGACGGTGCTAAACAATAGCTCAAACAGCCGTCGGATTAGCAAATCCACTAACGTGAAAAAGAAAGAACGGAAAGAACGGAGTAATTAACAACGAACGATCGGTGTTGTATGCATAACACCGATCGTTCGTTGCCCCACCCGGCGCTTATCTCCGGCACTCATTTCAGGCTTAGCTCTTGAAGGGGTGTAAGAATATTCTCATAAGTTTGCATCGCGTATTTAACAGATCTTGCTTTCTGCACAATTTTTATACGCCTTATGCTGCGTCAGGAACAGGCTTCACCGTCGCGCATCGCGCCCTGCACCGCCTCAAGAAACAGGCGTAGCGCGGCGGGCTGATGCTCACGGGAAAGGTATAAACCGTATACGGCCAATTGCCGCGGTTGTAGATGGGGCAACAAGCGAACCAGTTTCTCCTGCGCCAGCCCCTCTCGCGCCTCTTTTTCCGGCACCAGCGCAATCCCCATCCCTGCCAGCGCCGCTTCACACAAAAGCGAAGAGATTCCGGCGCTCAGGTTGCCCTTGATCGCAACAGAGATCGGTTCTCCCTGCTCATCCAGAAAATGCCAGGATTTTCCAGCAAATCCGCTGTAATAGAGGCAATTGTGTTGCGCCAGCGCCTCCGGCGTCTGCGGCGTGCCATAGCGATGCAGATAGTCAGGAGACGCGCAGAGCACAGACTCACAGTCACCAAGCCGACGCGCAATTGTCCCTGGCTCAGGGTTATCGGTAATGCGTATCGCCACATCAATACGCTCCCCCACTAAACTGACAGGCTGATTATTAATCTCCACTTCAATGCGCAATTCAGGGTAACGCGCTAAAAAAGCGGGCAGCATCGGGGCAAGAATATGCATCGCGGTGAAATGGGCGCAGGCGACGCGCAACGTGCCGGACGGCACCTCTCGCCCGGTCGCCCTCGCAATATCCAGGGAAAGCCGCGCCAGCGTTCGCGTTTTCATCAACGCGTCTTCTCCGGCAGGCGTGATCGTCAGGCGGCGCGACGAACGATGAATAAGTCTGGCTCCGGCCCATTTCTCCATTTCATCCAGATAACGGCTCACCATCGGCCTGGAGATCCCTAATGCGCGCGCAGCCGCGCTCAGGCTACCCAAATCGCAGATATGGTTAAACACCGTTGCCGCCATCACTCTGTCCATAACCTTCCATCCGATCGTTTTATGAAACTCAGCATGTCCTGATAGAGGAATTTTAACAGATCGAGATTTGCTTAAAATAAGCCATGTAAATAAATCAACATCATCTGCCGATAAGGTCACTCAGAATGAAAATCAAAACGCTGGCACTTCTGCTGTCGCTGACTAGCGCGCCATTGTTCGCCGCCCCGCTGCAACTCGACGTCTATAATCCGCAGGAAAACGCGATTTTCCCGGTCTCTTCCACGCTGGTCTCTGGCCCTAAAGAAGCCATTTTATTCGACGCGCAGTTCAGTACCAAAGACGGGGAAAAGCTGGTCGAAATGATTAAAAAGAGCGGCAAGTCGCTGAAAGCCATCGTGATTACCTCCGGCGATCCAGATTTCTATTTTGGTCTGGAACCGATTGTAAAAGCCTTCCCGAACGTGAAAGTTCTGGCGACGCCGCATGTGGTGGAACACATTCGCGCAACGAAAGACGCCAAACTGCAATACTGGGGCCCGCAAATGAAAGATGGCGCGCCAGCGGCGCTCACCATCCCGCAGGCAACCACCGAGACACAATTTACGATTGATGGGGAAACGCTGGAACTGCGCCACCCGAACGATTACGCCGCTTACGTCTGGGTCCCGGCGAACCGCGCAATACTTGGCGGAACGGGAATCGCATCCGGTATCCATGTCTGGACGGCGGATACCCAGTCTCCTGAGCAGCGTGCGGCCTGGCGTCATGTGTTGACAGAGATGCACAGTTTGCAGCCGACCCAGGTGATTCCGGGTCACTATATCGGTGAGCGTCCAGCAGGCGACGCCGCTATACGCTTCACGCAGGATTACCTGCAATCCTTTGAGCAAGCGCTTGAGGCGAAAAAAGGGTCAGAGTATGTCATCAAAACGATGACCGCCGCCTGGCCTGGCCTCGCTGACGAAAGTTCCCTGACGCTGAGTGCGAAAGTGAATACCGGTGAAATGAAGTGGTAAACCGCCGCTCATAGCCCAAAAAATAACCCCGGCAGAGCGTGTCGGGGTTTTCTGTTAGTGTTAATTCACCGAGCGATAAAACAGTGCGGAATCAATGAACGCCCAGACGCCAGGCAAAGTAAATCTCTTCTTTTAGCTCAGAGGAAGAGAGCGTGAGTAAATCGGCAAATTCCAGCTCTAATTGTTTTAAGCGCTTCAAATACTGGGCTGGAGAAAGCTCGGTTTTATCACGGCGTAAAAATTCAATTGCCAGTTGGGTTGGGTCTAAATCGGTAGACATATCATCCTCGCTTATGTTCAAAACGTGCACAGTATAACACTTTTTTCTGCACACATTTTGACCAAAAGCAGTCAGCGATAAAGATATTTTGTGACAACGTCACACAACGGCAGTTGTCAGACGTGAAGAACAGCACAACCGTCCCTGCTCATCAAAAATATCGATCTGCCAGACCTGATGACGAGAGCCGGTATGCAGCGCTTTGCACACCCCTCTGACGCGCCCTTCGCGCGCTGAGCGAACGTGGTTGGCATTCACCTCCAGCCCCACGACTTTCTGTTCGCCCTGCGTGCACAGATAGCCCGCAACCGAGCCGATACTTTCAGCCAGCACAACGGACGCGCCGCCGTGTAGCAGACCAAAAGGTTGCTTTGTACGGCTATCCACCGGCATCGTTGCTTCCAGCGTATCGTCGCTAATATGCTCAAAGCGAATATCCAGTAGCCCCACCATGTTCCCTTCGCCCAGAGCGTTCAGCGCTTCGAGCGTGACTTTACGTTTCCAGATCATCCAATAATCTCCAGTAGTGCCTGTAATGGATGGCGAACCCCGGTGCCTTCAACGCGTTTTACCTGGCTGCGGCAAGAGTAACCGGTCGCCAGGCAGCGATTGCGCGGCAGTCGCGCCATCGCCTGTTGCCACGACAGCGCATAGATCCCCAGCGAATTTTCATGATTTTTCACTTCATGGCCGTAAGTACCCGCCATGCCGCAGCAGCCTACGCTGACGCTCTCCAGCTTCGCCCCTAAGCGCGCAAAAATGGCCGCCCACTGCGCCGGTGCGCCAGGCAATGCCGTCACTTCGGTACAATGCCCAAAGAAATACCAGGGCTCACCGCTCACGGCAAGAGGCTGTCGGGACGCCAGCACCGTCGGCAGCCACTCATTCACCAGCTGTACGTGGAAATCACCACGCTGTTCACCGAGGGTTTGTTTGTATTCATCACGATAGCAAAGCACCAGCGCCGGGTCGACACCGACCATCGGGATACGCAGCTGCGCCACCCGATTGAGAAATTCGGCCGTTTTCTTCGCCGTCTTCGCAAATCGGTTAAGGAACCCTTTGATGTGCTGGGCCTTGCCATTTGGCGAGAACGGCAGCAATACAGGCTGAATGCCGAGCTTTTCCACCAGCCGGATAAAATCCGCCACCACCTGCGCATCGTAGTAACTGGTAAACGGGTCCTGCACCACCAGCACCGTACGCTCTTTTTGCTCCTGACTCAGGAGTTCAAGCTGCTCCAGCGTCATATTGGCGGAACGGTGCCCGACCATTTGCTGTTGCAGCGACGGCGTCGAAAGTAGCGGTAAATCCACCATGCCGATATGTTTCTTCGCGAGGTTTCGCACCAACGGCTGATTGAGAAAGAAGTTAAAGGTTTTCGGCGCCCGCGCCATTAATGGCGCATAGCTTTCGACCGTCGCCACCATATGATCGCGCAGCGGACGCAGGTAGCGCGTGTGGTAAAGCGCCAGGAAGCGTGAGCGGAACTCCGGCACGTCTATTTTAATCGGACATTGTGTCGAGCAGGCTTTGCACGCCAGGCAACCCGACATCGCCTCCTTCACCTCATGGGAGAAATCATATTCGCCTTTACGAGCGTGCCAACTGTTGCGGGTACGGGCAATTAACGTCCGCAGACTGGCGCGTTTTTCCGGCAGCTCTTTTTCCAGCTGTAGCGGATCAACCCCACGGTCGGCCAGCAGGCGCAACCATTCACGCACCAGCGTCGCACGCCCTTTGGGAGAGTGAATGCGATTCAGGCTGATTTTCATTGACGGGCACATCGGACTTTTGGCGTCAAAGTTGAAGCACAGGCCATTGCCGTTACACTCCATCGCCCCGCGCCAGACCTGACGCACCGCCAGTGGAATCTGCCGATCGTAAGTACCGCGTTTCACCGCATCGACCTTCATCATCGGCGCATCAATGCCTTCCGGCGGACAAATTTTTCCGGGGTTCAGGCGGTTTTGCGGGTCGAACGCCGCCTTCACTTTGCGTAGTTCGCCATAAAGCTGCTCGCCAAAAAACGCCGGGCTATATTCAGCACGAAAACCTTTGCCGTGCTCGCCCCACAGCAGACCGCCATATTTCGCGGTGAGCGCCACCACATCATCGGAAAGACTCTTCATCAGAATTTCCTGTTGCGGATCGCACATATCCAGCGCGGGTCTGACGTGCAGCACCCCGGCATCAACATGCCCGAACATGCCATAACTTAAGCCATGACCGTCGAGCAGCGCGCGGAATTCAGCAATATAGTCGGCCAGATGTTCCGGCGGCACACAGGTATCTTCCGCAAACGGAATCGGTTTGGCCGCGCCTTTGGCATTACCCAACAGACCAACCGCTTTTTTCCGCATGGCATAGATACGCTCCACGCCCGCCAGCTCCGCGCACAGCTGCCAGCCGATCACTCCGGCTTCCTGGCGAGCAATCAGCTCATCCAGACGCTGGCACAAGGCGCTCACCTGAGCATCAATAGCCGCTTCGTCATCCCCGGCGAACTCGACGATGTTCAGGCCCAGCATCTCTTTATCAGGCACATCGGTAATCAGCTCACTGACGGAGTGCCAGACGATGTCCTCCCGCGCCAGATTAAGCACTTTAGAATCGACGGTTTCCACCGAGAGCGCCCGCGCTTCGACCATAAAGGGCGCGTTACGCAACGCGGAATCAAAAGAGTCATATTTGACGTTCACCAGACGGCGAACTTTAGGCAGCGGAGTAATATCCAGACGCGCTTCCGTGATAAACGCCAGCGTGCCTTCAGAACCGGTCAGCACGCGCGTTAAGTCGAACTCCGTCATCTCATCGTTAAAGACATGGCGTAAGTCGTAGCCCGTTAAGAAGCGGTTGAGTCTGGGAAACTTATCAATAATCAGCTGTCGGTTTTCCCGACAACGCTGGTATACGGTGTTATAGATGCGACCGATCGCGGTGTTGCTTTTACCGAGCGTTTCCGCAAGTTCGACCGGCATTGCCTGGGTATCCAGAATATCGCCACCCAGCAATACCGCGCGAACGCCCAGCACATGATCGGATGTCTTACCGTAAACTAACGACCCCTGACCGGACGCATCGGTATTAATCATCCCCCCGAGGGTCGCACGGTTGCTGGTCGAAAGCTCCGGGGCAAAGAAGTAGCCATACGG
Organism: Citrobacter sp. TBCP-5362; assembly: GCF_005406305.1. NCBI lineage: Bacteria > Pseudomonadati > Pseudomonadota > Gammaproteobacteria > Enterobacterales > Enterobacteriaceae > Citrobacter > Citrobacter sp. TBCP-5362. The sequence goes on from NZ_CP040234.1 coordinate 2,509,836, forward strand.
CTTCAGATACTGATTGAGTTGATCTTTGATCACCCCGGCTTCGACCCGCACCCAGCCCTCTTCCGGGTTAATTTCAATAATGCGGCTCATATAGCGGGACATATCAACGATAATGCCCTGGTTCAGCGCCTGACCATTGGTGCCGGTGCCGCCGCCGCGCGGGGTAAAAATCAATGAGGCGAAGCGCGACTCTGCCGCCAGACGGGCGATAAGCGCCACATCCGCCGTTGAACGCGGGAAAACCACAGCATCAGGAAGAAGCTGATAGATACTGTTATCTGTCGACATTGTCAGACGATCGGCGTAATTCGTTGCCGTATCGCCGGTAAACCCTTGCTGCTCCAGCGCCTGCAAAAAATTGAGCACCAGCTGAACGACGCCAGGTGCCTGAGAAATCTGTGGAATCATTATAGTGACCCTTTCCTGCGGTCTGTATTGTGAATTTAATCGTTTGCGTGTTGCTCTGTTTGTTGTATCACATTTTTTTCTTACACGCCCAGCAGAATTACAGGCAGAATCCGCCTGTTAAAAACCGCTGAAATTGCTCATCATTATGGGGTAAGGTTCGCGTGTTCGCGTCGCGTCAACGTTCTGACGCACAGAAAAGGTGAAAAGGTATTTATGGTAAATCTTCGTCAGCCCAGGGATATCGCGCAAGTGCTGCTGTCGGTGCTGTTTTTAGCCATCATGATCGTGGCCTGCTTGTGGATTGTGCGTCCCTTTGTCCTTGGTTTTGCATGGGCGGGAACGATCGTTATTGCGACCTGGCCCGTTTTGTTACGTTTACAGAAAATACTCTGGGGCCGCCGTTCTCTGGCCGTTCTGGTTATGACGCTGTTGTTGGTTCTGCTGTTCATTATTCCCATCGCCCTGCTGGTCAACAGTATCGTGGACGGTAGCGGCCCGCTCATCCACGCCGTCACCGCCGGCGACATGACATTGCCCGACCTGGCCTGGTTAAACAGTATTCCGCTGATTGGCGCCAAATTGTATGCCGGGTGGCACAACCTGCTGGATATGGGCGGCACGGCGATCATGGCGAAAGTGCGTCCTTATATTGGCACCACCACGACCTGGTTTGTGGGTCAGGCCGCGCATATCGGTCGCTTTATGATGCACTGTGGTCTGATGCTGCTGTTCAGCGCCCTGCTGTACTGGCGCGGCGAACAGGTGGCATTGGGCATCCGCCACTTCGCCAGTCGTCTGGCCGCGAAACGCGGTGATGCCGCCGTGCTACTGGCGGCCCAGGCCATCCGCGCCGTTGCATTGGGTGTGGTTGTCACCGCGCTGGTTCAGGCAATTCTCGGCGGGATTGGCCTCGCCATTTCCGGCGTGCCTTACGCAACGCTGCTGACGGTCGTCATGATCCTCTCCTGCCTGGTGCAACTGGGGCCGTTACCGGTGTTAATCCCGGCAATCATTTGGCTGTACTGGACGGGCGATACGACCTGGGGCACGGTACTGCTGGTGTGGAGCTGCGTGGTCGGAACGCTGGATAACGTGATTCGCCCGGTATTGATTCGTATGGGCGCAGATCTGCCGCTGATCCTGATTCTCTCTGGCGTTATCGGCGGGCTGATTGCCTTTGGAATGATCGGTCTGTTTATCGGTCCGGTATTGCTGGCGGTTTCCTGGCGTCTGTTCTCCGCATGGGTGCATGAAGTGCCCGCGCCGGGAAACGACCCTGACGAACTCCTCGAAGAACTGGGGGAGATTGAGGACAGCCATAAATAAACCCCATCGGCCGATCGACGCGTTCGGTCGGCCGATACTTTAGCATTGCTCATCAATTAGCATCCTGACCAACCTGCCTTATGGCGTAATCCTCCTTACGTAATTCATTTACGTCGCAAATTCTTCATAGTTTTTAAACTATTGGGACGAATCTGATCGACGCAAAAAATCTCCACGCCTACTATTAGGGCACGGTTATAAATCAACGCCTTGATTTATAAGCATGGAAATCCCCTGAGTGAAACAACGAATTGCTGTGTGTAGTCTTTGCCCATCTCCCACGATGGGCCTTTTTTTAAGTGCCTGCCCTCACACCCCTTTTCTCCACCGCCAACAATTCTGATATGCCCACGCATGACGTCGGGCGGGATAGCGCGCATCGCAAAAAAAAACGGCTCCTTTTTACGGGAGCCGTTGCGGATTAGAATCAGCGCTGACGCTTATTTTTTCAGTTCAGCCAGACTCAACCAGGTCTGTACGACGGTGTCCGGGTTCAGCGACAGGCTGTCGATTCCCTCTTCCATCAGCCAGGCGGCGAAGTCCTCGTGATCGGACGGCCCCTGACCACAGATGCCGACATACTTGCCTTGTTTCTTCGCCGCGCGGATCGCCATCGACAGCAGCGCTTTCACCGCCTCGTTGCGCTCATCGAACAGTTCAGAAACCACGCCGGAGTCGCGATCCAGACCCAGCGCCAGCTGCGTCATGTCGTTAGAACCAATCGAGAAGCCGTCAAAATGCTCCAGGAATTGTTCAGCCAGCAGGGCGTTGGACGGAATCTCACACATCATGATGATCTTCAGCCCGTTCTCACCCCGTTTCAGCCCCTGACGCGCCAGCTCGTCAACTACCGCTTTCGCCTGCTCAACGGTACGTACGAACGGGATCATGATCTCCACGTTGGTCAGTCCCATATCGTTGCGCACGCGTTTCACCGCTTCACATTCCAGCGCGAAGCAATCGCGGAAACTGTCGGAGACATAGCGACCGGCGCCACGGAAGCCCAGCATCGGGTTCTCTTCATCGGGTTCGTAACGCTCGCCGCCCACCAGGTTGGCGTATTCGTTCGATTTGAAATCCGACAGACGCACGATAACGCGTTTCGGATAAAATGCCGCGCCCAGCGTCGCAATGCCCTCTGTCAGACGACCAACATAGAACTCACGCGGTGAATCGAAGCCTTTCATCATCTCGCGGATTTCGTTTTGCAGTTTCGCGTCCTGGTCATCAAATTCCAGCAGTGCGCGAGGATGCACGCCAATCATTCGGTTGATAATAAATTCGAGACGCGCCAGGCCAACACCTTCATTTGGCAGGCAGGCGAAGTCAAAGGCGCGATCCGGGTTACCGACGTTCATCATGACTTTCAACGGCAGATCGGGCATGGTATCCACGCTTGAACTTTTGACGCTGAAGTCGAGCAGGTCTGCATAGACATAGCCGGTATCGCCTTCGGCGCAAGAAACGGTGACGTTTTCATCATCCTTCATGCGTTCCGTCGCGTCGCCGCAGCCGACAACCGCCGGAATCCCCAGCTCACGGGCAATAATGGCCGCGTGGCAGGTACGACCGCCACGGTTGGTCACGATGGCCGCCGCTTTCTTCATGATCGGTTCCCAGTCCGGGTCGGTCATGTCAGTCACCAGCACGTCGCCAGGCTGGATACGGTTCATTTCGCTAATGTCGTGGATGACTTTAACCGCCCCCGCGCCAATGCGATGTCCGATGGCGCGGCCTTCCGCGACCACTTTCCCCTGCGCATGCAGCGTGTAGCGCTCCATTACCTGACCACGAGAACGGACGGTTTCCGGGCGAGCCTGTACAATAAACAGTTTGCCGGTATGGCCGTCTTTCGCCCATTCGATATCCATCGGGCGACCGTAGTGTTTCTCAATCTGTACGGCCTGTTTCGCCAGTTCCTGCACTTCTTCGTTGGTCAGCGAGAAGATGTCGCGCTGTTCCTGCGGCACATCTTCAATTTTGACCTGCTTGCCGTGCTCCTGGGTTGGCGCGTAAACCATTCGGATTTTTTTCGACCCCATCGTGCGACGAACGATCGCCGGGCGATTCGCCGCCAGCGTCGGTTTATGCACATAGAATTCATCCGGGTTAACTGCGCCCTGCACCACCATCTCGCCCAGACCCCAGGCTGAAGTGATAAACACCACCTGATCGAAACCGGACTCGGTATCAATAGAGAACATAACCCCGGACGAGGCCAGGTCGGAGCGCACCATCCGCTGTACGCCAGCGGAGAGCGCGACGCCGCGATGGTCATACCCCTGGTGAACGCGATAAGAGATAGCGCGGTCATTAAACAGCGAAGCAAAAACATGTTTCACCGCCACCAGCACCGCATCGAAACCCTGCACGTTGAGGAAGGTTTCCTGCTGGCCGGCGAAAGAGGCATCCGGCATGTCTTCAGCCGTTGCGGACGAGCGCACGGCGAAAGACGCCTGCGCATCATCCGCAGAGAGCTGTGCATAGGCATCGCGAATAGCGTTTTCCAGCTCTGGCTGGAAAGGAGTGTCGATAATCCACTGGCGGATCTGCGCGCCGGCCTTCGCCAGCGCGGTGACATCGTCAATATCCGTTTGATCCAGCAGTTCATAAATACGCTGGTTTACGCCGCTTTGATCCAGAAACTGGTTAAACGCATCGGCGGTCGTTGCAAAACCATTCGGTACGGAAACACCCATACCGGAAAGGTTAGTAATCATTTCACCCAGGGAGGCATTTTTGCCCCCAACTCTGTCTACATCATTCATGCCGAGTTGGTTATACCAAAGCACCAGCGGTGACGAGCCATTGTTGGACATCGAACAATCCTTTTGTGATAAATGAACGAGTTTAGAAACTACATTATTGCGTATTTATCTTTGCATATTTAAACCCCTGAAAAAAACGGTGAATCGTTCAAGCAGATTTATTTTTTATTTTTTCAGATTGTTTACGCATTTGCGCAAACCCGCGGGCGACGGGCGATCTCCCCAAAAACTGTCGGTATAAACATAAGTTCCGAAAAATGAAATGCACTTTTCACTTAATATAAAAATAGCGTTTCATTTTATAAAATAAGCATCGTGATATACGCTTCTGGCAAATTTTAATTTATGCTTTCAGATAATTATGTTTGCTCCTCAGGATAAACAAAATGGATAATGTTGTTGATCGCCATGTTTTTTATATTTCCGATGGTACGGCCATCACCGCCGAGGTTTTGGGTCATGCGGTGATGTCGCAATTCCCTGTGACCATCAGCAGCATTACGCTGCCGTTCGTTGAAAACGAGAGTCGCGCCAGGGCCGTGAAAGATCAGATCGACGCGATTTATCAGCAAACCGGCGTGCGTCCGCTGGTGTTCTATTCGATTGTTCTGCCGGAAATTCGCGCCATCATCTTACAAAGCGAAGGGTTCTGTCAGGACATCGTGCAGGCGCTGGTGGCGCCGCTACAGCAGGAAATGAAGCTCGACCCAACGCCAATCGCGCATCGCACCCACGGGCTTAACCCCGGGAACCTCAACAAGTATGACGCGCGTATCGCGGCAATCGACTATACCCTTGCGCACGACGATGGGATCTCCTTGCGCAATCTGGATCAGGCGCAGGTGATCCTGCTGGGGGTTTCACGCTGCGGCAAAACGCCGACCAGCCTCTATCTGGCGATGCAGTTTGGCATCCGGGCGGCGAACTACCCCTTTATTGCTGACGATATGGATAACCTGGTGTTGCCGACGTCGCTTAAACCGCTACAGCATAAGCTTTTTGGCCTGACCATTGACCCGGAACGCCTGGCGGCAATCCGCGAGGAACGCCGTGAAAACAGCCGCTACGCATCGCTACGCCAGTGCCGGATGGAGGTTGCGGAAGTTGAAGCGCTCTACCGTAAAAATCAGATCCCTTGCCTGAACAGTACTAACTATTCGGTAGAAGAAATTGCCACCAAGATTCTCGACATCATGGGGCTGAATCGTCGAATGTACTAACAAACTAGTGCAAGAGTTCAATTTTTTGCTATCATGCCGCTCTGCTTGCGAGGTGTGAAATGCCTCGCATTTGAAATCAGCAGGTGAAGGTTGAAGTGTGTTATTGTGATGCCCATCACTTCCCGGTAGTCCTGCCGTTGAAGCAACAAATTTCTGAGACTTGTAATGAACAGAACCGACGAACTGCGTACCGCGCGTATTGACAGCCTGGTCACCCCTGCTGAGCTAGCGCTACGTCATCCTGTATCATCCTCCGTCGCCAGCCACGTTACTGACTCCCGACGCCGGATTGAAAAAATATTAAATGGTGAAGATCGCCGCCTGCTGGTGATCATCGGCCCCTGCTCAATTCACGATCTGGACGCTGCGATGGAATACGCAACGCGCTTGCAAACGTTGCGCAACACGCATCAGGCGCGTCTGGAAATCGTTATGCGCACCTATTTTGAAAAACCGCGCACGGTTGTGGGCTGGAAAGGCCTCATCTCCGATCCCGATTTAAATGGCAGTTACCGCGTAAATCATGGCCTCGAACTGGCGCGCAAGCTGCTGTTGCAGGTCAATGAGCTGGGTGTCCCCACCGCCACCGAATTTCTCGACATGGTCACCGGCCAGTTTATTGCCGATTTGATCAGCTGGGGCGCCATTGGCGCGCGCACGACGGAAAGCCAGATTCACCGTGAAATGGCTTCCGCGCTCTCCTGCCCGGTTGGGTTTAAAAACGGGACAGATGGCAACACGCGCATCGCCGTTGATGCGATTCGCGCGTCGCGCGCCAGCCATATGTTCCTCTCGCCGGATAAAACAGGCCAGATGACGATTTATCAGACCAGCGGGAACCCGTACGGCCATATCATCATGCGCGGCGGTAAAAAACCGAATTACCACGCGGAAGACATCGCTGCCGCCTGCGATACGCTGCATGAGTTTGGTCTGCCGGAACACCTGGTGGTGGACTTCAGCCACGGTAACTGCCAGAAGCAGCATCGCCGCCAGTTAGAAGTTTGTGATGATATCTGCCAGCAAATCCGTAACGGTTCTACCGCAATTGCCGGGATCATGGCCGAAAGTTTCCTGCGTGAAGGTACGCAGAAAATCGTCAGCGGTCAGCCGCTGGTGTACGGTCAGTCCATTACCGACCCTTGCCTGAACTGGGAAGATACTGAATTACTGTTAGAAAAACTTGCCTCAGCGGTTGATAGCCGTTTTTGACATCATGCCCATCCTCGCGGGGATGGGCGCGCTTCTTTCCCCTCCACGCATTCCCCACTCGCCTGATTTGCTACCAGAATTAACACTTGCTGTCGCCATACACAATATTGATAATAATAATCATTGTTAAACTGATTATTATTAATTAGCGATATGCCACTTATGGACGACATTGAGTTACTTCATTTTAAGGAAAGAGACAGCGTGCCCCCTTCCCCTGCTGCCGAGCGGCGTATCAGCAGCCAGACATTGTTAGGCCCTGAAGGCAAAGTCATCATCGATCATGACGGCCAGGAATACCTGCTGCGCAAGACGCAGGCAGGTAAGTTGCTGTTGACCAAGTAGCAATCAGCTTGAGCAACTGACTTCCAGCCGTTTACCCCAGTCCGGCGGACGGTTGACATAATCGTCATCTCTGTCGGTAAAGGGGTCGCGCAGAACCTGATGCAGTTGATGTAATTCGCCCATATCCCCCTGCTCAGCACTGGCTATCGCGCGTTGCGCCAGCCAGTTGCGCAGCACCACCGCAGGATTCACGCGCTGCATGTGCTGTTGACGCGTTGCGTCATCCACCTGCTCCTGCTGTAAACGCGCCCGGTAATGGCTGAACCAACCGTCAAAGGCCGCGCGATCGATAAATTCGTCACGCAGCGGCGATGCCGCGCTCTGTTGCTCAGTCTGACTCAACATACGGAACGTTCGGCTATAATCGCTGCCTTCGCGCGCCATCAGGGCGAAAAGCTCGTTGAGAAGCGCATTGTCCTCTTTTTGCTCGGTAAAGAAGCCCAGTTTTTGCCGCATGCGCTGCCCGTAGCGCGTGAGCAGCGCCAGCTGATAGCCATCCAGCGCATCATTCAGCGTATCGACCGGCATAAACGGCGACAGGGTTTGCGCCAGGCGTTGCAGATTCCACAATCCGACAGCCGGTTGATTATCGAAGCTATAGCGCCCCTGGTGATCGGAGTGGTTACAGATAAACCCTGGCTGATAATCATCCAGGAAACCGAAAGGACCATAATCTATCGTCAGCCCCAGTACAGACATGTTATCGGTGTTCATCACGCCATGCGCAAAACCTACCGTTTGCCAGTCAGCAATCAACCTCGCCGTGCGCGCCACAACGTCCCGGAACCAGAGCGCATACTTGTCCTCTTCCGCCTGAAATTGCGGCCAGTAATGGCGAATCGCAAAATCGGCCAGCTGACGGACTTTATCCGGCTCACGCCGATAGTAAAAATGTTCGAAATGACCGAAACGCATATGGCTTTGCGCCAGACGCATGAGCATCGCGCCGGATTCAACTGTTTCCCTATAAACAGGCGTGTCGCTGGTGACGATAGACAGCGCCCGCGTTGTGGGGATGCCAAGATAGTGCATCGCCTCGCTGGCCAGACTTTCACGGATCGTTGAGCGCAGCACTGCTCGCCCGTCGCCCATGCGGGAGTATGGCGTTAGTCCGGCGCCTTTCAGGTGCCAGTCAAGCGTACTGCCGTCCGCCAGCAGTTGTTCGCCTAACAGAATACCGCGTCCATCACCGAGCTGGCCGGCCCAGACGCCAAACTGATGGCCGCTATAAACCTGAGCCAAAGGCGACATGCCGGGCAGTAATGACTCGCCACCCCACACGCCTGCGCCGTTTTCCATATCAAACAACGAAGGTGGTATCGCCAGCTGCTGCGCCAGCGCATCGTTATGCCAAATCAGGCGGGCATGACTCAGAGGAGTTGGAGAAAGTGCTGTATATGTGGCTGGCAGTTCGTCACGCCAGCGGGATGTAAAAGACAGGGTCATAGAGCCTCCTGCCTGTAGTGTAGACGGTTAATACCCGCTTAAACACCAGCAAATAAAAAGGTTATCCCTGAACCAGCGTCGTAACCTGGCTCGCTGGCACGGCAGGCCATAAACATCCTTGCAGCGCGCTAAATCCCATTGATGATATCCGCGCCAGCATCTCTTCAGTATCAATACCCGCAATCATTATCGAATCACAGCACGGTGATATCTGCGAAATAATAGCCTGCATAAAGGGTTCAAAAGAAAGACTTGCGGATCTTTGCTGGACAAAGTTTTTATCCAGCGCGACGCGTTTGAAGAGACCATCAAAGATCGCTTTTATCGATGTATCGCCAGCGCCGAAATTGGCAAGGATGAGGGGAAATCGTCCGGCTAACTCAGCCAGAATTTGATTCTCTTTCCCGAGACTTAATTCAGGATAATTCTCATTAATCATCAGTTCCAAAAATGGAAAGCGCCTTACATGGGATACAAACTCGCCGTCCGATAATAATGATGCGACGACGGCTGGCGTTAAATTAATCCAGGCAATAAGTTTATGTTGAATAAAAAAATGTTGGCACGTTTCCAGCAATGCGAGTTTTTCTTCGAACAGACAACGCTGTTCTTCTGCTGACAGGCGCGGCATGACCAGCTCCGTCGGCATACGGACATTACCGTCTTCAGTGACAAAGTTTGCAACAATCTCCAGGCCGACGAGTTTCTCTTTCTCGGTTCGGGCAGGAACAAAATAAAGGTGAGAATGATAAAAGTTATCCAGTGAAACAATCATTGTGCCAGCCCCGCTGCATGGGTGTAATCCGGCATCCTGTAAGAAAGAACGAAGAAAGATGTCATTTCTGATACGACTGGAGGTGCTTTCATTTTTTCCTTTTTAGCCGGTAAACCGGGTCCTTTTTTTAGCTTATCTCGATTATAAACCAATATCCAGTTTTGCATTTTCCGCAAGACACCGGATAAATCATTTTGACTAAAAATACTTTTGCAAAATGTAGGGTTAAAACTATTTCTGATAACTCACGATAGCCCTGGCATTCAGACAATGAGAAATCAATTTCTTAAATATAGATGATGAAGCGGCCGCTGGGTATCCGCTTTACCATCGATAGCATTAAATACGTCTCGCCTGCCAGAAATTTTTCCGCCAGTAGACATTGTCGAGCGATGAGCGCATCACGCCGCGGCTGGTAGACGCATGAATAAATTGATTGTTGGTATCATAAATGCCGACGTGCAAACCACTTTCCCCCGATCCGGTTTTAAAAAAGACCAGGTCGCCGGGCAGCAGTTCATCTTTGTCGATTTCCGTACCAATTTTTGACTGTTGGCGCGTTTCACGCGGCAGTTGTAAATCAAATTTGTCGCGCATCGTCATCAACACAAATCCCGAGCAGTCCACCCCGCTACGGCTCATTCCGCCATAGCGATACGGTGTACCTCTCCAGGACTGTAGCTGATCGTTCAGGCCCGCGATAACCATAATGGAATCCGAAAGCCTGGCGTTAGGTGCTGGCGCACGATGGCTGCTACACCCTGCCAAAAACAGTGCTGCGATAAGAAGAAGCCAAAAGCGCATTCAGGACGAATCCTCTATCTTTTTATTCTTGCTTCTATTTAGCGTGGAAATTATGTGTTTTTCAAGAACCCATTTAACTTAAGTGGTTGATATGAGCATTCTGTGGCCTTCAACGTCCAGCCGACGGAAGTTCATGCCGTATGCCCGGGCCAGGTTTGGCGGCGTCAGCACCTCGTCACGCCGCCCGCTGGCGATCAATTTCCCCTGTTTCAGCAACCAGGCGCGATGCGCGTGGCGCAGAGTATGGTTAAGGTCATGGCTGCTCATCACGATGGCGATACCCTGGCTGCATAGCTGGCTCAACAGCCTATCCAGCGCGTTTTGTTGCGCAACGTCCAGACTGTTCATCGGTTCATCCAGTAGCAGAAGCTGCCCGTGCGGGTTAGCGTGAGGGTGAATTTGCAATATCACCGCCGCCAGACGTACACGCTGCCACTCGCCGCCGGAGAGTTGATTCGCGCTCCGCCCCAGCTTGTCGCTCAGCCCAAGCGCCTGCGCAACGTCATTCAGCAGGTTCGTTTGCGTTTTATCAGGTTGATGCAGCATCAGGAAATGCCAGACCGGCATTGAAAATGGGGGATTCTGCTGCTGCGCGAGATAGGCCCGATGTTGAGCCAGTTTCGCCGCAGGCCATGTCTCCAGCGACGCGCCGTCGAATATGACAGTGCCTTCCCCGAAGGTTAAGCCCGCCATACGCGCCAGCAGCGTACTTTTCCCTGCCCCATTCGGCCCCACGAGGTGAAGAATCTCGCCAGGCTTAACGTCGCCGGAAAGCGGCCCCAGACGCGTCGTTTCGGCAACATCCTGTAACTGCATCAACGAGATCATTATTTTGCCAACGCGATTTTGATACTTTCCACCATCCCCGGATCTTCAGGCGTCATGTCCGGTGAGAAACGCTGTACGACCTGTCCATCCCTGCCGATTAAAAACTTCTCAAAGTTCCACAAAATATCGTCCGGGTAAAGCGGCGCGCGGCCTTTACTCGCCATGCGCTCATAGAAACCGCTACCTTCCGGCGCAACGGCGGCAGGCGCTGCGGCAATCAACTTCTGATACAGTGGATGGCGGTTCTCACCATTGACGTCAACCTTGCTGAACATCGGGAATGTGACGCCCCAGGTGGTGCTGCAATAGGTTTTAATCTCCTCTTCAGTGCCAGGTTCCTGACCAAGAAACTGGTTGCAGGGAAAACCTAACACCGTAAAGCCCTGATCGGCCCAGGCTTTCTGAATATTCTCCAGCTGTTCGTATTGTGGCGTTAAGCCACATTTCGAGGCCACATTAACCACCAGCAGTACGTTTCCGGCGTACTTCTCAAGCGTGGTGACATCCCCGTCGATCGTCGTCACTTCAGTGTTGAGAATGGTATCTTGCATAGCGTCTCCCATATAACAGGCGGATGTGAGTGATCAAATATCAGCTTTTAATCATAGACTGCGAGTGTTGAAAACAGCGACTCCCCGATGCGGACAATCGCGGCGTCACGCTGCGCCATTGTCGCCGGAGTTTGTGTAATATAGATAACCACGAGCAGAGGTTTTTGTGATGTCGGCCAGACAACGCTGACAATAGAACGCGAGCCGTTATCGCCCGCCCCGGTTTTATCCGCGATTTTCCAGCCGTCCGGCAAGACAGAACGCAGCAGACCGTCAGCCACTTTGTCGTCCCGCATCCACTGCATAAGCTGCTCTCTTGAGGATGGCTGCAACACGTTCCCCAGCAGTAGCGTATTGAGCGTCTGCGCTATCGCGACAGGCGTCGTGGAGTCGCGTTCATCGCCGGGAATGGCGCTGTTCAGTTCAGGCTCATAGCGATCGAGGCGGGTTATTGTATCCCCCGAATCACGCAAAAACTGCGTGACGGCCTGCGGCCCGTTGAGCTTCCTGGCGATGAGATTGGCGGCCGTGTTATCGCTGTAGCTTACCGCCGCGCTGCACAATTGCGCCCAGCTCATGGCGTCTGGCGCCACATGTTTTTCAGTAATCGGCGAATACTCCACCAGTTGTGAGGGTTCAAACTGCGTTGAAGCAGAAAGCGCCAGCGCCTTCCTGTCGACTTCGCGTAATAACGCTGCGCATAACAGCGGCTTGTGCGTACTGTTTAACGGGAACCGTTCTTCTCCCCGGTAATGGGTGATACTGTTGGTCGCCGTATCAAGTACCGCAATGCCAATCCGGGCATGAAGACGCTGTTCTTCCTGCATCGCGATAGCCGACACGTATTGCGCCGTCAGCGGTGCGGCCATCGCAGAACCGCTGAGTGCCGCCAGCACACACAGACCCCATTTCATCCGTTGCCACATACTAATGACTTCCTCATTTCTCATTTTGGCTAGCGCCTGGATTTTAATAATAGCCAGATGAAGACCGGCGCCCCCATCGTCGCCGTCACTACGCCGATAGGCAGTTCCGCCGACGCCAGCGCCAGACGGGCGATGACATCCGCCAGCAGCAGAGCTATCGCCCCCGCCAGCGCACAGCCCGGCAGCAAAGCGCGATGATCGCTCAGACCGCAAAGCCGTAAGATATGTGGGATCACCAGGCCGATAAACCCAATCGAACCCGCGAGCGCAACGCTAACGCCGACCATCCAGCCCGTAGCGACCACCAGCAAATTGCGCCAGAACCACAGCGGCAGCCCCAGCTGACGCGCGGACGTTTCGCCCAGCGCCAGAATATTCATCGGCTGCGACTGGCAGCAAATCCAGAGTGAAACCGGGATCAGGGCAATCATCAGCCAGGCCTGCTGCCAGTCCACCCCGCCGAATCCTCCCATCATCCAGTACATCAACTGACGCAGGTCGAAGGAGGTTGAAAAATAGATGGCCCACGTCATCATCGCGCTGCAAATAATGCCAAGCGCAACGCCCGCCAGCAGCAGGCGGCTGGTTGATAAATGTCGACGGGCAAATCGCAGGAGAATAAGTGTGATGATAAGCGCGCCGGCAATGGCGCAAAACCCCAGCGCCCAGCCGGGTAACTGACCTTGCCCCAGTAGCACCGCGGCAATAAGGCCCACGCCAGCGCCGTTGGAGACGCCAAGCAATCCGGGCTCGGCAAGCGGGTTTTCAAATAACGCCTGCATTACCGCGCCTGACAGCGCCAGCGCGGCGCCTACCAGCAAAACAGCAAGCGTGCGAGGGAGTCGTATCTGCCAGACAAACAGTTCACCACGGGCGCTGAACCAGTCGCCAGGGCCTATCCACTGATCTCCGGCGCACAGGCTTAATACCACTGCCAGCAACATAAGCACCGACAGACTGGATAACCAGCGCACATTGCGGCGCTGTTGTTGGCAGGCAAAAGTCAGCATGTTTTCCATTCAGCTGAAAAGGGATGATGTTGATTTTACGGTGCGTAACCATCACAGGAAAGAAAAAAGGCCGCAAAGCGGCCTTTTTAGTTAGATCAGATTACTCTTCTTTGGGCGAAGCGTTTTCAACCCGGCTTTTCAACTTCTGTCCGGGTCTGAAGGTCACCACGCGCCGTGCTGTAATGGGAATATCTTCGCCCGTTTTCGGGTTACGTCCCGGACGTTGATTCTTATCACGCAGATCGAAGTTACCAAAACCAGAGAGTTTCACCTGCTCACCGTTTTCCAGAGCACGACGAATCTCCTCGAAAAACAGCTCGACCAGTTCTTTGGCATCCCGCTTGCTAAGCCCAAGCTTATCAAACAGATATTCTGACATTTCAGCTTTTGTAAGCGCCATAGGTTCAATCCCTCAATGATGCCTGGAATCGCTCTTTTAATGCCTCTACACATTTGGCGACGGTAGCGGCAATCTCCTCTTCTTCGAGTGTACGGCTGGTATCCTGAAGGATCAGGCTGATAGCGAGGCTCTTATAACCCTCCGCAACACCCTTACCGCGGTACACGTCAAATAAGTTTACGCCAACTACCTGATTTACGCCAACTTTCTTACACTCGGATAAAATATCCGCTGCGGGAACGTTTTCTGCGACCACCACCGCGATGTCGCGACGGTTAGCCGGGAAGCGCGAAATCTCGCGCGCCTGAGGCACCACGCGGTCTGCGAGCTTATTCCACTCCAGTTCAAACACCAGAGTGCGACCGTTCAGATCCAGTTTACGTTCCAGCTCAGGATGAACAACCCCAATAAAACCAATGCGTTCACCTTTCAGATAAATCGCCGCGGACTGCCCAGGATGCAGCGCCGGATTCGCTTCCGCCCTGAACTGAATGTCGGCCAGTTTGCCGGTGAGATCCAGCACCGCTTCCAGATCGCCTTTCAGATCATAGAAATCAACGGTCTCTTTCGCCAGATTCCAGTGCTCGTCATAACGGTTGCCGCAAATCACCCCTGCCAGCATCAAATCCTGACGAATGCCCAGATTTGCCTGGGTATCCGGCACGAAACGCAGACCGGTTTCAAAGATACGCACGCGGTTCTGCTGACGGTTCTGGTTATAGACCACCGTTGACAGCAGGCCGGTCCACAGAGAGAGACGCATCGCCGACATCTCAATGGAGATCGGGCTTGGCAGCAACAGCGCTTCTTCGCCCGGATGCAGCAGTTGCTGAACCTTCGGATCGACAAAGCTATAGGTGATCACTTCCTGGTAGCCTTTGTCATTGAGCATGGTTTTCACACGCTTCAGCGACAAGTTGGCTTCACGGTGAGTCCCCATGATTAAACCCGCCTGAATCGGCTCATCAGGAATGTTGTTATAGCCATACACGCGGGCCACTTCTTCGACCAGATCTTCTTCAATCTCCATGTCGAAACGCCAGCTCGGCGCGACCGCTTTCCACTCGTCCTGACCTTCAGTCACTTCGCAGCCCAGACGACGCAGAATATCGCTCACCTGCTCATCGGCAATATGATGCCCGATCAGACGATCCAGCTTGCTACGACGAAGCGTAATGGTCGCGCGTTTCGGCAGCGTGGCGTCATTCGTGACGTCGATAACCGGACCGGCTTCGCCGCCGCAAATGTCGATCAACAGGCGGGTGGCGCGCTCCATTGCTTTGTACTGCAACGCCGGATCCACACCACGCTCATAGCGGTGGGAAGCATCGGTATGCAGACCGTGGCGACGCGCACGACCGGTAATAGACAGCGGGCTAAAGAACGCGCATTCCAGCAGCACGTTTTGCGTTTCCTCATTCACGCCGGAATGCTCGCCGCCAAAGATACCGCCCATCGCCAGCGCTTTGTGGTGATCCGCGATCACCAGCGTATCGGTGCTCAGCTTCGCTTCTGTGCCGTCCAGCAGCACCAGGGTTTCGCCCTCTTTGGCCATACGCACGACAATACCGCCTTCAATACGGTCTTTGTCAAAGGCATGCATCGGCTGACCCAGTTCAAGCAGTACATAGTTGGTGACGTCAACGACAGCATCAATGGAACGAATGCCGCAGCGACGCAGCTTCTCTTTCATCCACAGCGGCGTAGGCGCTTTAACATTAATGCCTTTCACCACGCGCCCCAGGTAACGCGGGCAGGCATCCGGCGCTTCAACCGCGATCGGCAGCGTGTCATTGATGGTGGCTGCAACAGGTGCGATCTCCGGCTCAACCAGCGCGATTTTGTTCAGGACAGCGACATCACGCGCCACACCGATGATCCCTAAGCAGTCGGCGCGGTTCGGCGTCACGCTGATTTCAATGGTGTTATCGTCAAGCTTCAGGTATTCGCGGATATCGGTTCCGATCGGCGCATCCGCCGGCAATTCGATGATGCCGCTATGGTCGTCGGAAATCCCCAGTTCGGAGAAGGAGCACAGCATCCCTTCCGACGGCTCGCCGCGCAGTTTAGCGGCTTTGATTTTGAAATCGCCCGGCAGAACCGCGCCGATAGTTGCAACGGCTACTTTCAGCCCCTGACGGCAGTTAGGCGCGCCACAGACGATATCCAGCAGGCGTTCGCCGCCCACGTTCACTTTCGTAACGCGCAGTTTATCTGCGTTCGGGTGCTGGCCGCACTCCACCACTTCACCCACAACCACGCCGTTGAACTCACCGGCGACGGCGTCAACGCCATCCACTTCCAGGCCCGCCATCGTAATCTGATCCGACAGCGCATCGCTGTCGATTGCCGGGTTCACCCATTCGCGTAACCACAGTTCACTGAATTTCATTGTTTTACCCTGCCTTTATTTAAACTGTTTGAGGAAACGCAGATCGTTTTCGAAGAATGAGCGCAGATCGGTCACGCCATAACGCAGCATGGTCAGACGCTCCATCCCCATACCAAACGCGAAGCCAGAGTAGATTTCCGGGTCGATGCCCACGTTGCGCAGAACGTTCGGATGCACCATCCCGCAACCCAGCACTTCCAGCCATTTGCCGTTTTTGCCCATTACATCCACTTCTGCGGACGGTTCCGTGAACGGGAAGTAAGAAGGACGGAAACGGATTTGCAGGTCTTCTTCAAAGAAGTTACGCAGGAAGTCGTGCAGCGTGCCTTTCAGGTTGGTGAAGCTGATGTTGGTGTCAACAATCAGCCCTTCCATCTGATGGAACATCGGGGTGTGCGTTTGATCGTAGTCGTTACGGTACACTCGGCCCGGCGCAATAATACGGATCGGCGGCTGCTGTTCTTTCATGGTACGAATCTGCACGCCGGAAGTCTGCGTACGCAGCAGACGGGTGGCATCAAACCAGAAAGTGTCGTGGTCAGCGCGGGCCGGGTGATGGCCTGGAATGTTCAGCGCATCGAAGTTGTGGTAATCGTCTTCGATCTCCGGGCCAGTCGCCACGGTAAAACCAAGCTCACCGAAGAAACTTTCAATACGATCAATGGTACGTGTTACCGGATGCAGACCACCGTTCTCAATACGACGCCCAGGCAGAGAAACGTCGATGGTTTCCGCCGCCAGACGTGCATTCAGCGCCGCGTTTTCTAAATCCGCTTTGCGCGCGTTCAGCGCTTGTTGTACCTGCTCTTTTGCTTCATTGATAACCGCGCCGGCTGCCGGACGCTCTTCTGGCGGCAATTCACGCAGGGTCGTCATCTGAAGGGTTAAATGCCCTTTCTTGCCCAAATATTCGACGCGTACATTGTCTAACGCGGCAACATCTGACGCCTGGTTAATGGCTGCCTTCGCACTGGCAACCAGCTCTGCGAGATGTGACATGGTTTTCCTCATTGTGTCGGTGAAGACACCGGTTCGTTGGACTTAATCTCTCGATTTCAGGTACAAAAAAAGCCTCCATCAGGAGGCTTTTTCGCGCTGTTTTTCGTTTCTTCTTTCACGCGCTAGCCTCCTGGAGTCAGGTGCTAAAGTAAAAAAAGAAGCGGAAAATAGCAGCATTCATGCTTGCGTTACCTTGTGTGGTAAAACCGGACAACCTTTATTGAAAAGGGTTACGGATAAATTGTCAACTGATTGATTGCACTACAAATAAAAGAGAGGGAGCCAGGCTCCCTCTTTTCACTGGCTTATGCCAGAGCTGCTTTCGCTTTTTCAACCAGAGCGGTGAACGCTACTTTGTCGAATACTGCGATGTCAGCCAGGATCTTACGGTCGATTTCAACAGAGGCTTTTTTCAGGCCGTTGATGAATTTGCTGTAAGAAATACCGTTCTGACGTGCTGCTGCGTTGATACGCGCAATCCACAGTTGACGGAACTGACGCTTACGTTGACGACGGTCACGGTAAGCATACTGACCAGCTTTGATAACTGCCTGGAAGGCAACGCGGTATACGCGAGAACGCGCACCGTAGTAGCCTTTGGCTTGTTTCAAAATTTTCTTGTGACGTGCGCGTGCAATTACACCACGTTTTACGCGAGCCATAGTGCTCTCCTGTATCTATTCTGATTCGCCCTTCATCTTTCACATTTTCGCGGCGTTAACCGCCTTGCGACATGCGAAATCTATTGGGCATAAAAAAGTTAAAAAAAACGTTAACGGCTTATGCGTACGGCAGGCACGCGATTACCAGACCCAGATCGCCTTTGGAAACCATGGCTTTCGGGCGCAGGTGACGTTTACGCTTGGTCGCTTTTTTGGTCAGAATATGACGCAGGTTAGCGTGCTTGTGCTTAAAACCACCTTTACCGGTTTTTTTGAAGCGCTTAGCAGCACCGCGTACGGTCTTAATTTTTGGCATTTTAATAACTTCCACTTCGCATTGTTAATAAACGAAACCCAGGCGAACAAAATCTGTGAAGCCCGAAGGCTCCACAGGAATTGCTACTTGAAGGCCTTACTGTTTCTTCTTAGGAGCGAGCACCATAATCATCTGACGGCCTTCGATCTTCGTAGGGAAGGATTCGACAACTGCCAGTTCAGCCAGATCTTCTTTCACGCGATTAAGCACTTCCATACCGATCTGTTGGTGGGCCATCTCACGACCGCGGAAACGCAGCGTGATCTTGGCCTTATCGCCCTCTTCGAGAAAGCGAATCAGGCTGCGGAGTTTTACCTGATAGTCGCCTTCATCTGTACCAGGACGGAATTTAATTTCCTTAACCTGGATAACTTTTTGCTTTTTCTTCTGTTCCTTAGAAGACTTACTCTTTTCATAGAGGAATTTGCCGTAATCCATTATACGACAAACCGGCGGCTCGGCGTTAGGGCTGATTTCGACTAAGTCTACTCCAGCTTCTTCAGCTTTTTCCAGAGCTTCTCTCAGACTCACAATACCAAGCTGCTCGCCTTCCAGACCTGTTAAGCGAACTTCCTGGGCGCGAATTTCGCCATTGATACGGTTAGGACGCGCCGTTTGAACTCGTTTTCCGCCTTTAATACTTTATTCCTCCAGTTGTTGAAGACTGCGGCTGCGAATCTCTTGTTGCAGCTTCTCGATAACTTCATTTACGTCCAGGCTGCCCAAGTCTTTGCCACGACGGGTACGCACGGCTACTTTGCCTGCTTCTACCTCTTTGTCGCCACAGACCAACATGTAAGGGACACGACGTAAAGTGTGCTCGCGGATTTTAAAGCCTATCTTCTCATTTCTCAAGTCTGCTTTTACACGAATGCCCGCATTTTGTAGTTTCTGCGTCAATTCGTTAACGTATTCAGACTGAGTATCGGTAATGTTCATCACCACTACCTGAACCGGCGCAAGCCAGGTCGGGAAGAAGCCCGCGAACTCTTCAGTCAGGATACCGATGAAACGTTCCATTGACCCAAGAATCGCGCGGTGAATCATCACCGGCACCTGACGCTCGTTGTTTTCGCCAACATAAGAGGCGTTCAGACGAGACGGCAGAGAGAAGTCCAGCTGTACCGTACCGCACTGCCATGCACGATCGAGGCAGTCATACAGGGTAAATTCAATTTTCGGACCGTAGAATGCGCCCTCACCCAGTTGATACTCAAACGGGATGTTGTTTTCTTCCAGCGCAACGGCCAGATCCGCCTCAGCACGATCCCACATTTCATCGCTACCGATACGTTTTTCGGGGCGAGTGGAAAGTTTGACGACGATCTTCTCGAAGCCAAAGGTGCTGTACATATCGTAGACCATACGAATACAGGCGTTCACTTCATCGCGAATCTGTTCTTCAGTACAGAAGATATGCGCATCATCCTGGGTGAAGCCACGTACGCGCATCAGGCCATGCAAGGCGCCTGACGGTTCGTTACGGTGGCAGCTACCGAATTCCGCCATACGCAGCGGCAGATCGCGGTAGGACTTCAGACCCTGGTTGAAGATCTGCACGTGGCCCGGGCAGTTCATCGGCTTGATGCAGTATTCACGGTTCTCTGAAGAGGTAGTGAACATCGCATCTTTGTAGTTTTCCCAGTGCCCGGTTTTTTCCCACAGCACACGGTCCATCATGAACGGGCCTTTAACTTCCTGATACTGATATTCTTTGAGCTTAGAACGCACAAAGACTTCCAGTTCACGGAAGATAGTCCAGCCGTCGTTATGCCAGAACACCATACCTGGCGCTTCTTCCTGCATATGATACAGGTCAAGCTGCTTACCGATTTTACGGTGGTCGCGCTTGGCGGCTTCTTCAAGGCGTTGCAGATAGGCGTTCAGGGATTTTTTATCCGCCCACGCCGTACCATAAATACGTTGCAGCATCTTGTTGTTGCTGTCGCCACGCCAGTATGCCCCTGCGGTTTTCATCAGTTTGAAGTGATGGCAGAAACGCATGTTCGGCACGTGCGGGCCACGGCACATATCGACATATTCTTCATGATGATACAAGCCCGGCTTGTCATCATGCGCAATATTCTCATCAAGAATAGAAACCTTATAGGTTTCGCCACGCTTCACGAAGGTTTCACGCGCTTCGTGCCAGCTCACTTTCTTCTTAATGACGTCGTAGTTTTTCTCAGCAAGCTCGTGCATCCGTTTTTCGAGCGCGTCGACATCTTCCTGGGTTAACGTACGGTCGAGATCAATATCATAGTAAAAACCGTTATCGACAACCGGACCGATAGCCATTTTGGTGTTCGGCCAAAGTTGTTTAATCGCGTGCCCTAACAGGTGCGCACAGGAGTGACGAATGATCTCCAGACCTTCTTCATCTTTCGCGGTGATGATTGCCAGCTGAGCGTCGTGTTCAATGAGATCGGACGCGTCAACCAGTTCGCCATTAACGCGACCTGCGATACAGGCTTTCGCCAGTCCTGGACCAATGTCCAGCGCAACATCCATGGGGCTTACAGCGTGGTCGTAATGGCGTTGGCTGCCATCAGGAAGAGTAATAACAGGCATGTTATATCCTTATTTGCAGTGGTGACCCACACGAAAGATCACATACAAAGTTTCAATATTTAAAATTATCAAAAAGTTATGGGCTGATTCCCGCTTCACTCTGCGAAATATGTCACGGCCCGCCTGAATGGCAAGACTGGACCTACACCCGTTTTTTGATAACACCGCTTGACAGTGTACACGGCATTGACTGCCGATCAAAGCCGCAATCACGCCGAACTGTATGATGTAAATCAATTCCCTGACGCGCCATCGCTTTTGTTACACTGGGAGCATCAGTCCGATTTTGACAGGAAGAGAGAAAATGCCAACAAACCGCTTTGCCAAAAAACACTGGAAGATGGTTGTCGTATTGCTCCTCATTTGCGGCGCAATGTTGCTGCTCCGCTGGGCGGCGATGATTTGGGGCTAATATCCGAAGCGTTCGCCGAAAGTTAATTCCTGCGAATGAATAGAAAACATCAATAATATGCACGTTCAACGCGTTTTTATGAATGGCATTCGCCACGGAAAATATAAATATAATTTCACTTAGCGCGCAATCGCGATAAAAACGCTAATTTAAAAAGCCGGGTCGTGTTTAAAACAACCCGGCAGGCGATTACATCTTATACCCTAACGATATCGTCGTGCGGCGATCGGTATGTTCCGGCGCCGTTGCGGGCGGTTCGGAGTTCCAGGTCAGGTTATAAGCCACCTTTAAACCAAAATGCTCGTTGATCGCGACATTCAACGCCGTCTCTGAGTTGAGGGTGGTATCTTCAGCGCCGAAAACGGACACGCCCTGCGTAAATTTGGTGTTATCCGTCATCTGCCAGGCGTAGCTACCGGAAGCGTAGCCCAGCGGTTGGGTCTCGGTTTTTCCATCGGTATGTTCGTCATAGCGTACGCCAGGACCGAATTCAAAACGGAAGCTGTGCACCGGCCCGTTGAGGAACTGACGGCCATAACCGGCGGTCAGTGTGTCACGCTCACGATAACCGTTGTAACGGTCTGTCAGCCAGCTTGCCTGGCCAAACAGGTAATCGTAGTCGGTCATATTGAAACGGCTACGGCCGCCTACCGCGTATTTCTCCGAAGAGCGCTCATCGTTGGAGGATGTATTGCTGGCATTCCCCCACAGCGACCAGGCGGTGGTTGCACCGTACCAGGTCATCGTGGTGTCAGCCGTTAAAGAAGAACTTTTCGTGTTGCCTGACTGAGCAAGGTAGCCCGCATTCAGGTTACCTTCGAAGGGTTTCTTCGCAGTGGCGGGATCATCCATGACAGTAAAAACGGAATCATCAGCAGCGGCATGCATTGACGCAAATACGCCCCCTGCCAACATTAATGCAGCGGGTACTGTCTTCAAAAGCTTCATTTATAAAGAGTCCGTACAACAAAAAAAGAGACCGTTACGGTCCCGGAAACTTTCATAAGGATCAATGACAAACGATCCAGGAAAGGTAACAAATTATAAAAAGGCTCGAATAACATAGCAATGAATTCTTATTTCATTTTTTGAATAAGAGAGTTCCCAAAGCAGATATTTATTTATATATCTTTCTCCCGGTAATTTTAAATAAATATCCAGTAAATCATATTGTTAATTACTTCCCTTTCCGGGCATTCAGTGCCAGACTGAAGTCAGCCTAACAGGAGGTAAAGATGATACGTATCTATACGTTAACACTTGCGCCCTCTCTCGATAGCGCAACAATCACCCCACAACTCTATCCCGAAGGGAAACTTCGCTGTTCATCACCCGTTTTTGAACCCGGCGGCGGCGGAATCAACGTTGCCCGCGCGATTGCCCATCTTGGCGGAACCGCAACCGCGATTTTCCCCGCTGGCGGCGCGACCGGCGAACATCTGGTCGCACTTCTGGCCGATGAAAACGTCCCCGTCGTCACCATCGATGCCAAAGACTGGACGCGACAAAACCTGCATGTTCATGTGGAGTCCAGCGGGGAGCAATATCGCTTTGTCATGCCCGGCGCCGCACTCGACGATGACGAATTTCGCCAGATTGAAGAACAGGTTCTGGAGATCGAATCCGGCGCCATTTTGGTCATCAGCGGGAGTCTGCCGCCCGGCGTCAAGCTGGAAAAACTGACGCAGCTTATTGCCGCCGCGCAGAAACAGGGCATCCGCTGCATTATTGATAGTTCGGGCGATGCGCTCAACGCGGCGTTATCTCTCGGCAATATTGAACTGGTCAAACCGAACCAAAAAGAGCTGAGCGCGCTGGTCAATCGCGAACTCACGCAGCCTGACGATGTGCGCAAAGCGGCGCAGGAAATCGTGAAGAGCGGCAAAGCGCGCCGCGTCGTTGTTTCTCTGGGGCCGCAGGGGGCGCTGGCGGTAGATAGCGAAAGCTGCGTCCAGGTTGTTCCCCCTCCCGTCAGAAGTCAAAGTACCGTCGGCGCGGGCGACAGCATGGTTGGCGCAATGACGCTAAAACTGGCGGAAAACGCCTCGCTGGAAGAGATGGTGCGTTTCGGCGTCTCGGCAGGCAGCGCGGCGACGTTGAATCAAGGAACACGTCTGTGTTCCCGGGACGATACGCAGAAAATCTACGCCTGGCTTTCTCAGTGATCGGGCCATCCCCCTCCTTATTACGAGGGGGTTTCAGCGGCAAAGCTATCAGCATACGAATTAACCGACTATGCTAAAAAATCATGTGATTACAAAGAGGTGATTTATGGCCAGTGGTGATGTCATCCGCTATGTCATAACCGTGAAATTTCATGAAGACTCGCTGACAGAAATTAACGAGTTGAACAACCATCTGACGCGGTGCGGTTTTCTGCTCACCATGACCGACGAGCAAGGGCATGTACATGAACTGGGTACCAACACATTTGGTTTTATCAGCGCCCTGAGCGAAGATGAGATCGCCGCGCTTACCGCCGGGCTGGCGGAAAGCGCTTTAGATAAGAAACCAGAAATATCGGTCATGACATGGGAGGAGTGGACTAAAGACCGATAATATCAGTGCCATTGTGCAAAAACGCGTCTACGGTGTGCGTTAGCTCGTGTTTTTTCACCGCATTTATGCGCTAACCTTATGATCTGGCAGACAACATGGGGAGAGACATCATGTGGCAGGCTATCAGTCGTCTTTTAAGCGAGCAATTAGGTGAAGGCGAAATCGAACTGCGTAATGAACTGCCCGGCGGAGAGATCCATGCCGCATGGCATTTACGCTATGCGGGACGCGATTTTTTCGTCAAATGTGATGAAAGAGAGCTCCTTCCCGGCTTTACGGCGGAAGCTGACCAACTGGAGCTGCTTTCCCGCAGTAAAACCGTCACCGTCCCGAAAGTCTGGGCGCAGGGCTCAGACAGAGACTACAGTTTTCTGGTGATGGATTATCTCCCTCCCCGTCCTCTGGATGCCCACAACGCCTTTATCCTCGGTCAGCAACTTGCCCATTTACATGAATGGAGCGACCAGCCCCAGTTTGGCCTTGATTTTGATAACGCCCTTTCCACCACGCCTCAACCCAATGCCTGGCAACGACGCTGGTCAACATTTTTTGCCGAACAACGCATTGGCTGGCAGCTTGAACTGGCGGCAGAAAAAGGCATCGCATTTGGCAATATCGATGCGATCGTTGAGCATGTTCAGCAGCGTCTGGCCTCGCATCAGCCGCAGCCTTCGCTGCTGCACGGCGATTTATGGTCAGGAAACTGCGCGCTTGGGCCTGATGGCCCCTATATTTTCGATCCCGCCTGTTACTGGGGCGACAGGGAGTGCGATCTGGCCATGCTGCCGCTGCATACCGACCAACCCCCGCAGATCTATGATGGCTACCAGTCTGTTTCTCCGCTACCGCTGGATTTTCTGGATCGCCAGCCGATTTATCAGCTCTATACCCTGCTCAATCGGGCGAGACTGTTTGGCGGGCAACACCTGGTGGTGGCGCAAAAAGCGATGGAAAGGTTGCTGGCGGCATAGCTATTGTGCCGAATGACAGCTTACAGATGCACTGAACCACAGGCCCGATAAGCGAAGCGCTATCGGGCATTTTTCATTGCTACACAAATCCAAGAAGCGAAAAGAAAACGTAGCCCAACACGATGATAATCACCGGCAGGATATAAAGCGGGAAAAACTGTAAGAAGATCGTGTGATGCGGAACCACGATGCGCGACTCAATTTGCTCGCGTGACAACCCCTCGCTGCCTTTCGCTTTTTCCAGAATAAGCTGATCTTCAACCCCTTCGCGAAGAAAACGCGCCTGGCGGCTCATCCTGGCGCCTGAGTCCTGCAATGCCAGGCCAACGAAAATCAACACAAAAATCACCCAGAAAACAATGTTCAGACTGTGTTGAAAATCCGGTGTCGGCGAGTTATACCAGAACAGGTTCAGGAACGCGGTATTCGCCCGCATCATATCAATCATAACGTGAGTAAAATCAAGCATCACCGCGTTAATCCCTTCCTGCTTTTCGCTGTGCTCATACATAAACTTCAGCAATGAAACCAGTGTGGAAATAAGCGCGGGGATAAAAATCACCCATCCCAGAATCCTTTTTAAGACAGCAATGCGTCCAGCTTGTTGATACGTCATGAGTTCCCCTTGATAAAGACGCGTCGTTTTGGCCTAAGTCTACCTGCTGATAACCAATTTCGCCTGTTCTTTAAAGGCGCTATGATACGTCATTAGCCATAATAAGCGCTTAATCCATTGTGTTTTCACCTCAAAAGGAGAGGTTGTAATGTCAACCCCGCGTCAGATTCTTGCTGCAATTTTCGATATGGATGGACTACTGATCGATTCCGAACCGCTTTGGGATCAAGCTGAACTGGAGGTCATGGCAAGTTTAGGCGTAGATATTACCCGCCGCCATGAACTCCCGGATACGCTGGGTTTACGCATCGATATGGTTGTTGACCTCTGGTACGCCCAACAACCGTGGAATGGGCCAGACCGTCAGGCGGTTACCGACCGAATCATTACCCGCGCCATTTCACTGGTTGAAGAAACTCGCCCGCTGCTCCCCGGCGTGCGCGAAGCGGTCGCGCTGTGCAAATCTCAGGGGTTAATGGTCGGTCTGGCCTCCGCTTCCCCCCTGCATATGCTGGAAAAGGTGTTGACCATGTTTGATCTGCGTGAAAGTTTCGATGCCCTGGCCTCTGCGGAAAAACTGCCTTACAGCAAGCCGCATCCGCAGGTATACCTCGATTGCGCGGCCAAACTGGGCGTTGACCCGTTAACCTGCGTTGCGCTGGAAGACTCCGTCAACGGCATGGTCGCCTCAAAAGCGGCGCGAATGCGCTCAATTGTTGTTCCGGCGGAAGAAGGCCAGCACGACCCGCGCTTTGCCCTTGCCAACGTCAAACTGACTTCGCTGGCTGAACTGACCGCAGCGCATCTGCGCGGTTAAATAGCGACGGGCGGTGGCGACATTGCCCGTTTTGCTACGCACATCTGCTTTATAAAACACTGTTTCATTTTTTATTGTATTCCTTCACCGCCTCTTCTATCCTTTTCTCAGGGCAAAAAACTGATAAAAACCGATAGCCGAGGTGAACATGATTCTGGATGCGTTTAGTCTTGCAGGTAAAGTCGCGATAGTGACCGGATGCGATACCGGGCTTGGGCAGGGTATGACGCTGGCGCTGGCGGAAGCAGGCTGCGACATCGTCGGCGTTAATCGCAAAGTCCCCCACGATACGGCAGCAAAAGTGGCGGCGCTCGGACGCCGTTTTATGGCGATCCAGGCCGACCTGAGCCAGCAACGCGCTATCCCGGCTATTGTCGCGCAAACGGTCGAACAGTTTGGCCGAATTGACATTCTGGTGAACAACGCCGGGACGATCCGCCGCGAAGACGCGCTGTCGTTTAGCGAGAAAGACTGGGACGATGTGATGAATTTGAATCTCAAATCCGTGTTCTTTCTCTCTCAGGCCGTCGCACGGCAATTCCTGAAGCAAGGTGATGGCGGGAAGATTATTAATATCGCCTCAATGCTTTCATTCCAGGGCGGCATTCGCGTTCCTTCTTATACCGCGTCGAAAAGCGGCGTATTGGGTATCACGCGGTTGCTGGCGAACGAATGGGCGGAACATCACATCAACGTGAACGCCATCGCTCCCGGTTATATGGCGACGAACAATACGCAACAGCTGCGGGATGACGCCGCACGCAGCAAAGAGATTGTTGACCGCATTCCGGCCGGACGCTGGGGCACACCTGCCGATCTGCAAGGCCCGGTTGTCTTTCTCGCTTCTTCGGCGTCTGATTACGTTCACGGCTATACCCTCGCCGTCGATGGCGGCTGGCTGGCGCGCTAATTCATGTCATTTGTGACATAGAGTTACAACGTCACCTCTTCCGCCTACTGTATAAAAACCCTATACTGTATGAATTGACAGTTTATTGGGTTTTATCATGACGGCGGAAGGCCACCTTCTTTTTTCCATTGCCTGCGCAGTGTTTGCCAAAAATGCGGAATTGACGCCGGTTCTCGCTCAGGGCGACTGGTGGCATATTGTCCCTTCGGCCATCCTGACCTGCCTGCTGCCCGATATTGATCATCCAAAATCATTTCTTGGCCAGCGTCTGAAATGGATATCAAAACCTGTCGCGCGCGCGTTCGGCCATCGCGGGTTTACGCACAGCCTGTTCGCCGTGTTCGCTATGCTTGCCCTTTTCTACCTGAAAGTGCCGGAGAGCTGGATTATTCCGGCCGATGCCCTGCAAGGAATGGTGCTCGGTTATTTAAGCCATATTCTGGCCGATATGCTGACCCCGGCGGGCGTTCCCCTGCTCTGGCCCTGCCGCTGGCGCTTCCGTCTACCGATCCTCGTTCCGCAAAAAGGCAATCAACTGGAGCGTTTTTTATGCATGGCGTTATTCGTGTGGGCTATCTGGATGCCGCAGACAATGCCCGAAAACAGTGCAGTGCGTTGGTCGTCGCAGATGATTAATATGCTGCAAATGCAGTTCGATCGCTTTATAAATCACCAGATTGCTGAGTAAACCAGCATAAATGTCATTTTTGGCATAAACAATTCCATTTGAATATAAGAGGTCGGTCACAGTTCTGCTAACCTTGCGCCAACAGGATCGCTGTCACACGGCGATACGTATAAAAAAATCAGGAGAACGGGGATGAATTTTCCATTAATCGCGAACATCGTGGTGTTCGTTGCACTGCTGTTCGTGCTGGCGCAAACTCGCCACAAACAGTGGAGTCTGGCAAAAAAAGTGCTGGTCGGTCTGGTGATGGGCGTGATCTTCGGTCTCGCCCTGCACACCGTTTACGGGTCTGACAGCCCGGTACTAAAAGACTCCGTTCAGTGGTTCAACATCGTCGGCAACGGCTATGTACAACTGCTGCAAATGATCGTCATGCCGCTGGTCTTCGCGTCTATTCTCAGTGCCGTTGCGCGTCTGCATAACGCGTCTCAGTTGGGTAAGATCAGCTTTCTGACCATTGGCACGCTGCTTTTCACTACCCTGATTGCCGCACTGGTGGGTGTACTGGTCACCAACCTGTTCGGTCTGACGGCGGAAGGTCTGGTGCAGGGCGGCGCGGAAACCGCGCGTCTGAACGCCATCGAAACCAACTATGTTGGCAAAGTCGCCGACCTCAGCGTGCCGCAACTGGTGCTGTCGTTTGTGCCGAAAAACCCGTTTGCTGACCTGACCGGCGCAAACCCGACTTCCATCATCAGCGTGGTGATCTTCGCGGCATTCCTCGGCGTCGCGGCGCTGAAACTGCTGAAAGACGACGCGCCGAAAGGCGAACGCGTGCTAATCGCTATCGATACCCTGCAAAGCTGGGTGATGAAGCTGGTGCGCCTGGTAATGCAACTGACGCCATATGGCGTACTGGCGCTGATGACCAAAGTCGTCGCAGGGTCTAACCTACAGGACATCATCAAACTGGGTAGCTTCGTGGTCGCGTCTTATCTTGGCCTGATCATCATGTTTGTGGTGCACGGTATCCTGCTGGGCGTCAACGGCGTCAGCCCGCTGAAATATTTCCGTAAAGTATGGCCGGTTCTGACGTTCGCCTTTACCAGCCGCTCCAGCGCCGCGTCCATTCCGCTGAACGTGGAAGCGCAAACGCGTCGTCTGGGCGTACCGGAATCCATCGCCAGCTTCTCCGCCTCTTTTGGCGCGACGATTGGTCAGAATGGTTGTGCAGGCCTGTACCCGGCTATGCTGGCGGTGATGGTTGCGCCAACTGTCGGTATTAACCCGCTTGATCCGGTCTGGATTGCCACCCTGGTCGGTATTGTGACCGTCAGCTCTGCCGGTGTCGCGGGCGTCGGCGGCGGCGCCACCTTCGCTGCGCTGATCGTCCTGCCTGCGATGGGCCTGCCGGTCACGCTGGTCGCGCTGCTGATTTCCGTTGAACCGCTGATCGATATGGGGCGTACCGCGCTGAACGTGAGCGGCTCAATGACTGCCGGTACGCTGACCAGCCAGTGGCTGAAGCAGACGGACAAAACCCTTCTGGACAGTGAAGACGATGCCGAACTGGCACATCATTGATCCCGCGTGATGAAAAAACCGCCTTAATCAGGCGGTTTTTTTATGCGAATTATTCGGCTATCTCATTTTCCTGGCGAACCTGATTCGCCCATCGCTGCGCCGACTCAGGAACGGTAAATGCAGGCGATCGCTGAAATGCCTCCCCCATTAAGATAAAGGCGACATACTTTCCGCGCAGTATCCATACGTCACGAAACGCGTCCATTTTTATCGCATGTTCTGGCGGCGCGGGCTCCACGCGTGGAACATAGCTGATAACCGGGCGATTTTGTTGGCGAAGAGGTTTCATCATCAGTTGTTTCACTAAAGGCAAATGCTAAAAATCAGAAAAACACTATCTTAGCTGATTTTGCCCCCGTTCGTCCCGCCTTGCATGTGCGGTTTACGCTGATGGCGACGCACCGCGTCTGGTCACGGGCGGGTAAAACAAGCGCCGTCAGGCTGACGGCATAAAAAATGCGGCGCAGCAATGCGCCGCAAACTCAGGAGTCAGACATCAAGAAAACTGCCGAGACGATACCCGCGTTCCGCAATCGCATACTTCAGCGACGCAGACGTCAGCACGTCAAGCTCAGTCAAGCGGGGGTAACAATAGGCGCTCTGACGGATGATATTGTCGATAAACGCCGGATGACACATCACTTCCAGTGACTTTTCGCCTCTGTCAGCAGAGGCATCCAGCACCCGAAGAAATAGCGCTTCTGAAATAGCGTCGCCGTAAAACTCGCTGCTAAATCCCTGCGAGCTACGTAACGCTACCGGCAGATCGTCAGCATTAAGCACCGACTGACGATCGATACGCAGAGCAACGCCGCGTTCTGCCGCAAACTGTGCCACAATGGGAAAAATTTGCGGGAACATATGCACATGGTGATGACTGTCCAGATGCGTTGGCTCACGGCCAAAAAGGTCGATAAAACGCTGATACTGACACTCCAGCTCATGCGAAATTTCATCCAGCGGCAAGGTCTCTTCCTCGGCCATTTGCCAGATCCATTTTCCCAGCAGCCCTTCACGCGTCAGGCCCGGCATCGCCGTCAGCGGCTTCCCTAAGGTGAGCACAAAATGCATCCCCACCGCCAGTTTCGGCACGTCACGGCACAGCTGCGCCGCATGGTCGATGGCGTCACCATTGACCAGCGCCGTTGTGGACGTCACAACGCCATTCCGACAAGCCTCGACAATGCCGTAGTTTTGTCCCTTGCTCAGGCCAAAATCATCCGCATTCACAATCAATAAGCGTTCCATACCCAACCTCTGTTAGTGTTGTGCGCCTTTGAGTTTCTCGATGCATTCCGCAAAATTCGGCAGCCACTTCTCGTGGGCCAGAATCAACTCCCGCGCCAGGGTTTCCGCATCGCGATCGGAGTGCACCAGCGGGCTCAGGTTAAGCGCTAACAGCACATCATTGAACTCGCCGCTCAGCGCCGCCTTACTGGCTGCGACTTCAAACCCTTTGATGGTATAGATGAGGCCCAGCACTTTTTCATCGAAATGCGTGATGCGCGGGTGCGGCGTCGCCCCATTCCGCCCTAATGTGCAGGTCATCTCCACCGCCCAGTCAGCAGGGATATTATCCACATGACCATGATGCGGGATATTAACGTAGTGTTCCGTCTGCTTATCGTTATAGATAGCGTTAATCACTTCACATGCGGCGTCGGAATAGTAAGCCCCACCGCGCTGCTCCAGCTCTTTCGGTTTGATATTCAGCTCTGGATTTTTATAAAGCTCGAAGAGCTGTTTCTCAACCTTCTGCACCACCTGAGCGCGCGCACCGCCTTTATAGTATTCGCCCATTTCAATCGCCAGCATCTCTTTTTGCTTGAAGTAGTAAAGCAGGTAGGAGCACGGCAGCATATTCAGCGAGCGAATAAGCCCTTCGCTAAACGGCAGGTCAAAAATATTTTTCACCGTTGACGCTTTTAACTGCCCGGACGCCACGCCATCCAGCAGTTCAGCAAAGCGTGATTCGCCATTTACCAGCACGTCTTTAATAAACACCATGTGATTGAGGCCAAACAGGTCGATCGACAGATCGTCACTGTCTTGCAATGCCAGCACGTCATGGATGAACATTTTCATCCCCACGGGGATATTGCATACGCCGATGAATTTCTTAAAGCGGGTGTGGCGATAAACCGCTTCTGTCACCATGCCTGCCGGGTTAGTGAAGTTAATGACCCACGCGTTCGGGCACAGTTCTTCGACATCTTTCACGATATCAAAGATAACCGGGATGGTGCGCAGCCCTTTGAACAGGCCGCCTGCGCCGTTGGTCTCTTGCCCCAGATACCCGTGACTTAGCGGAATGCGCTCATCCTGTTCACGGGCCTTCAGCTGGCCCACGCGCAGTTGCGTAGTGACGAAATCCGCCCCTTGCAAAGCCTCGCGACGATCCAGCGTTTTGTATAATTTCAGCGGGACACCAGCTTTGTCGATCATGCGCTGGCAGAGGTCAAAAATAATATCCAGCTTCTCTTTTCCGTCTTCAACATCCACCAGCCATAATTCAGAAACCGGCAATTCATGATAACGCTTAATAAAACCTTCCAGTAATTCAGGGGTGTAGCTGCTCCCGCCACCAATCGTGACGACTTTTAATTTCTGGCTCATACTTTCTCCCTTCAGTGTAAAAACACTGGCGTGTATTACGCTCTGCCCGTTCGTCAGGTATGGCGCGGGCGTCCCGCGCTATTCAGGGCAAGCGATAAAATCGTGTTGTCAGGTCAATATTGTTTACTGATTAAATTCAGTTAATTTTTTACGATAACTGTTCGGTGTAAATGAGGTCAGCTTTTTAAACGTTTTAATAAACAGACTTGGGCTACTGTAACCCGCCTCATACGCTATATCCGTTACGGAGTAGTTGGTCATTTCCAGCTGTTTTTTCGCAAAATTAATACGGATCTCATTAATAATCTGCATTGGCGTTTTGCTGTAATAACGCTGCGTTGCGCGGGTCAGATACTCCTGAGATTTTGCGGACAGGTGCACCATATTTTCCAGCGCGTTTTCACCAAACTGCGTTTTGTCGTGCATTGTCTCCACGGTCGCTTTCAGCCATTGCGGAATATCGTCAATCACCTGCTCTTCACGGTGATGGCGCAGCCGGTTAATGATGTAGAAGGTGACCACTTCTACAAACTCATCTAACCCGTTTCCCCGGAAGTTCAGCGACGCGATAACCGTTTCAATATAAGTCAGAAAAGCGCTGTTGACCCGGTATACCTGAGACGCAACAAAACAAAACGGTAATAAAGGATGATAGTGTTGTTCAAAAAAACGCTTACTGATACCAACGTTAAGAATACGCGTGGCGCCGAACTCATAGAAACTCTGGTGGTGCGATCCCAACGGGATAAACACGAAATCACCACGCTCCAGCAGCACACGTTTACCGTTGATTTCCTGATAGTAGCGCCCCGTTAACACCAGGGTAAATTCATAATAATCATGCTGATGCAGCCCACTGATGCTCTCAGTTTTGTTATAGATAAACACATGGAAATTCTTGCCGTTAAAAAGCTGTTGCTCACGAGCGGTGGCGATCTCCGGTGCGTTAACCTGTAGCTGCATCATTTATTCCTCACTGTTCCAGCTTCTCGTGAAGCTCGATTAACTCTGTAACCAGTTCCCGCGCTAACATCGACGTCATCAGGTGATCCTGAGCATGAACCAGCACCAGGCTGACTTTCATTTTACCTTCGCCCTGATCGCCTTCAATCAGTTTCGTCTGCACGAGATGCGCTTCATTGAGCGCCATCCGCGACTGCTCCATCATCGTTTTTGCCGCAGCAAAATCACCCTGCTTGGCCTGTTTCAGCGCCGCATAAGCCAGGCTGCGCGCCTGACCGGAGTTGATGATAAGCCCCATCACCACTTCTTCGAGTTCTTCAGCCTCTGACGGCGTACCCGCTACGTTTTCGAGATCCAACATACGTTTTCCTCTGGTTCAGCCCGGCATGGGGAGACCATGCCGGATTAAATTTAAAATTTCAGTGCGTTAGCGATTTCTTCTTCGCTTTCTTCTTGCTCAATTGCATTCTGCGCTTTGTTGGCGACAACCACGAAAGGCAGATAAATCAGCGTCGCGACGCCCAGGTTGAACAGTGCGACCAGCAGAGCGGCAACGCTGCCGTTGGTGTTAAAGAACGCTCCCAGACCGGTTGGCATCGTCCACGGCGCGATGTTGGTAATCGGCGGGATAATCCCCAGGTAATACGCAATCAGCGTAATGGCGGCCAGAATCGGCTGAACCAGAATGAACGGGATAAACATCACCGGGTTCATAATAATCGGCAGGCCGAACAGAATCGGTTCGTTAATCTGGAAGATACCGGACGGCAGCGCCAGTTTTGCTACCTGGCGGTAATCCGCACGACGCGAGGCCAGGAAGATAGCGATAATCAGACCCAGCGTCGCGCCACTCCCTCCGAGGAAAATATAGGAATCGAGCATCGGTTTCGCCCAGACGTGGAACGTCTTCCCGGCTTCCAGCGCCGCATCCACGGAACCAAACTGCTGATAGATGGCGATGTTTTCCAGCGCCCACGGGGTCATAATACCGCTGTCCAGCGCGGTCAATGCCAACGAGCCGTGAATACCAAAGAACCACAGCAGCGGAACAAACAGCACATAGGCCCAGCCGACCACGCTGCCCAGCGATGCCAGCGGCGTAGAAATGGTATCCATAATGATCTGGTGGAAGTTAGAACCGTAGTTCGCCAGCGCCCACGCAATGATCCCCATAATGGAGAGAATAATAAAGCCAGGAATTAACGCCGAGAATGAACGGGAAACCGACGCCGGGACGCTGTCCGGTAATCTAATGACCCAGTTGCGGCGCACAATAAAGGTAAACATTTCCGCCACGACCAGACCGATAATAATACCGGAGATAATATTCGCACCGCCCAGCCAGTTCGCGCCAACCGCATAAGCTTCGCCTACGCTATATGGCGTAACGGTCATAAAGGCCGCCACGGATAACAGCCCCGCCGCCAGCGCATCAACTTTACGCTCTTCCGCCAGCGCCATTCCGATAAAGAACGGCGCCATTAACGACATAATACCGAGCGTACCGTTATAGACGTTTCCGCCAATGCCTTTTAAGCCATTCAATGTTTCAATGGTGGAAGCATCAAGCCGAATGCCTAAAGAATAAAAAAACGACCCCTCCCCAAAGCTCAGGAAAACGTTGTTGATTAATACAAACATGGCCCCCGCAAGGGTTAACGGCATTAAGCGAATAAAGCCGTTTTTGATTGCATTAACGTGCGGCTGCTTTCCTATTTTAACAGCAAAAGGAAGGAGTACCTTTTCAAGTAAAGCAATGACGTTACTCATAGAAAAATACCCTTAAATACCGCAATAAAATATTGCGGTGAATGTTTATGAAATAACTCTTTGACGGGAAAAATTAAAACAAAAAATTAATTTGCAGCGGCTTTTTTAATTGCTGCGACAGCAGCCTTAAGCACGCCTAAACCATCGACTTTGCCGTACAGCAGCGAGTCAATCACTTCCACAGGTTTGTTGGGTAACAAACGTTGAATTTCGGGTAACATATAAGCAATTTGCGGGCCTAATAACACGACATCCGCTGCAAGACCTTTTTCTCCTGCCAGCGTCTCAGGAAATGCTTCAATAATAACCGGCACTTCATATTTCTCAGCCTGAGCGCGCATCTTCGATACCAGTAAAGAAGTCGACATGCCCGCAGAACAAAACAGATAAATGTGTTTCTTTTCCATAAAAACGATCCTCATATGCGATTATCTGTTAGCCAGCCATTCCGCAAGCCTTAACCTGCATCCATGCACTGGACAACTTGCGTAACCGAATTTACTTTTTTAGGTGGCTGAAATGAGTATACGGGATAGAACTGGCGGATGGTATTTCTTTGACTAACAAAATTGTCTCTCATTGACCTGGTGTTATGACCCCTCTCACATTTCAGGCAAATATTTCGCGACAATAAATAAGATTATCCCAGGAACAAAAAAACCGGCACACAGGCCGGTTCATACATATGCTCAGGCAATATACAGTTGTTACTGCTTCGGAGCCTGCGGATCGGTGTCATACTCTGCACAGCTCTGGTAGCCGGAGTTAATCACATGACCAGTGTCATCCAGCGCGACAAAATAGGTTTCAGCTTTACCATCACGTTGACCCAGGATGTAGGTCTGGCAAGTACCGCGCGCATGAATCATGCTCACTTCAGATGAAGGCTTACCGGCAATCTGCTCAACCTGCGACCGGCTCATCCCTTTTTTCACATCTTTTACTACAGGCTGGACAAATTGGTCTTTTGTACGATCGTACGCCGTACACCCTGCCAGCATAGTCATTACCGCCGCTGCACTCAGAATTCCTGCTATATTCTTGTTCATTTTCCGTCCTCTTGTTTATCAGCGTGTTATATAAGCCTGGAATACATCAGGGCTTTTTTCAAGCCCACAATCGATGCAACAAATCTTTCAGAAAATTCCAATTAAACAAAACGATGTCGTTTTAATGCCGTAAATTGCGCCACTCAGGCCGTGGAGTCTTGTCGTTTAGAGAGCAAAGCGTTAGCTTTAACGCAGTATATTTATTCTGAAAATCTTCGGAGGGGTTAAATGACGCTACAGCAAGAGATAATCCGGGCGCTTGGCGCAAAACCGCACATTAATGCAGAAGAGGAAATTCGCCGCAGCGTAGATTTCCTGAAAGCGTACCTGAAAACATATCCCTTCCTGAAATCCCTGGTACTGGGTATCAGCGGAGGGCAGGATTCGACGCTGACGGGCAAATTGTGCCAGACCGCAATTACTGAACTGCGTGAAGAGACAGGGAACGACGCCCTGCAATTTATTGCCGTGCGTCTGCCATTCGGCGTGCAGGCCGACGAGCAGGATTGTCAGGATGCGATCGCGTTTATTCAGCCGGACAGAGTCCTGACCGTCAATATTAAAGGCGCCGTTCTGGCCAGCGAGCAGGCGTTGCGTGAAGCAGGCATTGAATTAAGCGATTTTGTTCGCGGCAACGAAAAAGCCCGCGAACGCATGAAGGCACAGTACAGTATCGCCGGAATGACCCACGGTGTGGTGGTCGGCACCGATCATGCCGCCGAAGCGGTGACGGGCTTCTTCACTAAATATGGCGATGGCGGTACCGATATTAACCCGCTTTTCCGTCTGAACAAGCGCCAGGGAAAACAGCTGCTCGCCGCGTTGGGTTGCCCGGAACATTTATATAAGAAAGCGCCAACGGCGGATCTCGAAGACGATCGCCCTTCTCTGCCGGACGAAGCGGCGCTTGGCGTCACCTATGACAACATTGATGATTATCTGGAAGGGAAAACGCTGGATGCCAGCGTCGCGAAAATCATCGAAGGTTGGTATATCCGAACGGAACACAAGCGTCGCACACCCATTACGGTGTTTGACGATTTCTGGAAGATATCATAATCGCCGGATGGCGACGTACCGTCTTATCCGGCCTACATCACTGCATAACTCCCGTAGGCCCGATAAGCGAAGCGCCATCGGGCGCTGTCCTGTTGCACTTACTGGACGGTGTCCGGCGTATAACCCGGCAACCACGTAATCTCGCTAAACAACAGCTGTCCTTCTGGCTTCAACAACCGTAACGTGTGTTTCCCGTCATGCCAGCAGGCGCCCTGATCGGCGGTCAGGAGCTTGTCTCCCAGTTGCCAGGCGCCGCTAATAACAAACACAACGCCACCGCGCGAACCGAAGGTCGTAAACGTGCGATCGGCAACCCTGACCTTCGCCTTACAGCGATCGCGTCGGGTCATGATATTGAGATCCATCGACATTTGCCCTTCCGACAGCGTGGCTTTCACAACGCTATCGCCTGCAAACGTGAACGGCTGATGTCGCTTGAGGGTATGGGTAAACGTATTCACGCCTTCCAGCATCACCTCTCCGCCTTCCAGTAACGTAATAACGCGCTCCACGCCAGGAAAAAGGGAAAACTCCCCGTTCCCGGCGATAGACGCAATACTGGCGCGCCAGTGAAAATCCCGCGTCGCCGGAGGAAAACAACAAATCTCGCGCGTTTCGCCCGCACCATTGCGCCAGAGGTTTACCGGCATTTTACGGATATCAAAGTATTCCATTATCACTCCCGAGAAGGACGCAGCGCCATAATATGGCACATTGTTGTTATCGGCAGCAGTGAAGATTTACCTTAACGAGAAGAAAAGAAAAACCGCCGATCCTGTCCACATCGAGAAGAGATGTTGTGAACAGGACCGGCGGTCTTGAATGCGTTAGCGTAACGCTGAGGGATTACTCAGCAGGTGGTGTTGGCATTTTACCTTCCGGCGCCGGACGTTCTGTCAGACGCTTCTCAAAATTGGCATTAAACTGTTTTTTCTGTTCCGGCGTCAGAATATTGTAGATCTTATTCTGCGTTTCCATGTGCGCCAGCATATTGGCTTTGCGCTGTTCTTCCATCTTCGCAATCTGCGCTTCAGCTTTCGCCTTATCGAAGCTGTCGCTGGCGATGATATCGTGCATTGCGCGGCGCTCTTCCAGCGGTGGACGTTTCATCTGGTCACGCTGACCTTTCATAATGTCGCGGATTTGCTGTTTCTGCGCGTCGGTCAGGTTCAAATCTTTGAACATCATGTCATGATGCGGACCGAATTTGCCTTTGTGGTGCATCATCGGCTTCGCATCTGCCGGAGCAGCGGTAGTGGTATCAGCCGCGTGAGCCAGGTTCGCAGCGCCCAGCGCCAGGGTAGAGGCAACAAACAGTGCAGTTAATTTACGCATAATCTATGTCCTTCCTTTCAGTTATTCTTTCGGCGTAGCGCCGTGTTGACGAGATAAACTTTACCGCCTTAATCGTCAATTAGTCAGAGCAACGGTAAAACAATGAAAGTGTAAAAAACAATTTTTCGTCAATTATGAAGAAAAAAAGAATAAATCGAGGAGAGTTGCAATATTTTATTACAACTGGATGATTTTGCAGGGAATATGAAGAACTATACCTGACCAGTGACTATTAATAAAGCAGTTTACCAGGATTAATCCGTAATAAATCGCGATAGCACACAAAAATAAGACCCTCAGACGTTCGCCTGAGGGGGAAAATAATTACGCGAGTTTTTCCAGCATCAGGCCAGCACGTAAACCACAGGCCACATTAGGGTTAGGAAAGAGAACATATTCAACATCATGGGTAACGCTCACCTGCTCATCGCCATCCTGCGCCAGTAGCGTTCCTTCTTTGAACGGCGTGAAATTCAGCGTCTGGTTATCCATATAGAGAACAAACGCATCGCTGCGGCGTGTAATTTGCGCCACCACGCGATAGCGAACCGGCCTTATTCCCCCTTCCATCGGCTTTTCTCCCGCCAGCAACGTCGCCAGCGCCTGCGCGGTAGGGGTAAATTGCGTCAGATCGTTGTGCCCAAACGGCAGCGCTTTGCCCAGCTCCAGCGTGCAGGACAACGCGCCAAAATGCTCACAGCTAAAATGCGTAAAGGTGCCGCCCGGCGTTTGATGAAAAACCAGCGCCTCCAGCCCTGCCGCCCCCAGCCATGACAAAAAGTGTTCATCCCAGGGGATCGACCGTTGCGGCAAGACGCCAAACCGAACGTGGCGGGAGCCGCGAATCGCAGTATGCAGATCGAGATGCCAGCGTATCCGCGTTTTGCGGCGGGAATAAAAATCCTCCAGCAGCTGTTCCAGCTCGCGGGCGCGCAGCGTTTCCCCGCTCTCCTCGAACATCTGCCAGCGCCCGCCGAACATACGGTTCATATCGCTATGGCAATAGCGTACCCCCTCGGCCAGCGCCGGAGGATTCCCCAGAATCACCAGCAATCGCCAGCGCAGGGGGATTTTCCCTTCAAACAGCGCCGAAAGGAGTGCGTCCAGCATTTCCACAGGCGCCGTTTCATTGCCGTGGATGCCCGCAGAGAGCACCAGAGCGCGGTCAACCTCAACGGCAGGCGTAAGTTCAAGCACACCAGGCATCTGCCAGCGCCAGTGAAAGCTCTCCGTTTCCCCTTGCGTAATATCGGGGGATATTCCTGCCAGCGTCTGCGCCAGAAAGTTATCCATTCCCTGCCCCCTCCTGCTGGAAGGGATACACCGATCCCAGGTTAAGCAGTTGCGTCAGCGTATCAAGCGCCTCCCGCCCTTCACGCAGCAATTGCGGATCGGCCAGATCGGCGGCGGTGAGGCGGTCGCGATAATAGCGATCCACCCAGTCATTGAGCGTGCTGAACAGGGTATCGTTCATCATCACCGCCGGATTCACCGCCCGCAGCTCATCCTCGGTCAATACCACGCGCAAGCGTAAACAGGCCGGGCCGCCGCCGTTCGCCATACTTTCGCGCAGGTCGAACACGCGCAGATCGCTGATGGGGTTATCAGCCGCCAGCAACGCGTTCAGATACCGCCACACACCGGCATGTTCCCGGCACTCCTGCGGCAGAACCAGCACCATCGAGCCGTCATCGCGGCTTAAAAGCTGACTATTAAACAGGTACGTGGCGACGGCATCCTGCACGGAAACCTCCCGGGCAGGCACCTCAAGCGGCATAAATCCCGCCACGCGCGACCGGAGCTGGCGCATCAGCTCGCCCTGCTTTGCGAACGCCTGTTCATGGCAGAACAGCACCTGGCGGTTCGACACCGCAATCACATCGTTGTGGAATACGCCGAGATCGATAACGTCTGGGTTCTGCCGGGCAAAGATAACCTGATGCGGATTCACCTGGTTAAGACGCGCCACCGCTTCACTGGCCTCGCGGGTTTGCCGCGCCGGATAGCGCACCGGACGCGTGTCAACGCCCTCTTCACGCCCATAGACAAACAGCTGAATGCCCGGCGCGCCATAATCACCGCCGAGCCGGTTATGGTTGGCAGCGCCTTCATCCCCCAGCAGCGCCACCTGCGGCAGCGCGTCGTGCACTGCGAAAAACTGCGCGTCGCGGAAGATGGCCCGCAACAAAGACGCCGTGGTCGGCGCCTCCAGCGCGCGGTGAAATTTGTTGTTCAGGTTCGCCACCGTCAGATGCACTTTGCCGTCAAGCGCGTCCGCTGAAGGACATACCGTCGCCGCATTCGCCACCCACATCGGCGAAGCGGAGCTGACGCTGGAGAGCCAGTGAGGTGCCTGGCGCGCCACCTTCTCCAGCACCTGCTCGTCCTGCCCGCTAAAACCTAGCTGACGAAGCACGGGAATAAACGGCCGCTCGTGCGGAGGGATGACCGCCTGAGGGAACCCCGCATCCGCCAGCGCTTTCATCTTGAGTAAGCCCTGCTTCGCCGCCAGGCGGGGATTCGACACCTGAAAGCGGTGCTGTATCGACGCCTCGTTACCAAAGGACAGCCCGGCATAGTGGTGGGTTAACCCCACCAGGCCGTCAAAATTCACTTCATGCGCTTTCATACCGGTTCCTCGCGAGAGAAGTCCAGCCCCGGACTGAGCGAATCGGGCAGTACAAGCGTCGGCGATTCCAGGCTCGCCATCGGCCAGGCGCAATAATCTGCCGCATACCAGGCGCTGGGGCGATGGTTCCCCGACGCGCCAACGCCGCCAAACGGCGCCGTGCTGGCCGCTCCGGTCAGCGGTTTGTTCCAGTTAACAATACCCGCACGCGCCTCCAGCAGTAGCTGGTCGAACTGCTTACGATCGGGAGACACCAGCCCGCACGACAAACCGAAGCGGGTGTTATTCGCCATACGAATGGCTTCATCAAAGCGCTCATAGCGCCAGACGCTCAATAACGGGCCAAACACCTCGTCATCCGGGACCTGCTTCACGCCGGTCATTTCGATAATGCCCGGCGTTAACAAGGACGTTCCCGCTTTCAGCATACGTGGGGCCAGCAGCGTTCGTCCGCCCATCGCCTCAAGACGCTGCCAGGCCTCATACACATGACGCGCAGCCGGTTCGGAAATCAGCCCGCCGATAAACGGCTGCGGTTCATCATCCCACTCACCCGGCGTTAAACGCTGACTCACCTCCAGCAGGCGCGCCAGAAACGCATCGCCCTGTTCCCCGCGTTTCACCAGCAAACGGCGGGCGCAGGTGCAGCGCTGTCCGGCGGTGACAAACGCCGACTGAATCGTGAGGTGTACCGCCGCATCAATGTCCTCTGGATTCTCAATGATGAGCGGGTTATTCCCTCCCATTTCCAGCGCCAGGATTTTTTCCGGTTGCCCGGATAACTGACGGTGCAACTGATACCCCGTATTCGCGCTGCCGGTAAAGAGCAGGCCGTCAAGCGCGTCCAGCGCGCTGAGCGCCTGTCCCGTTTCGCGCCCTCCTTGCACCAGGTTGAGTACGCCAGGCGGCAACCCCGCCTGTTGCCACAGTTTCATCACCGCTTCGCCAGTCCACGGCGTTAGCTCGCTCGGTTTAAAAATCAGGGTATTTCCGGCCAGCAGCGCCGGAACGATATGGCCGTTGGGTAAATGGCCGGGAAAATTGTATGGGCCAAACACCGCCAGCACGCCATGCGGACGATGGCGCAATGTCGCCGCCCCGTCCGGCAATTCGCTTTGTTGTTCTCCCGTCCGGGCATGGTATGCCTTCACCGAGATAGCGATTTTATTGATCATCGCCGTCACTTCCGTCGCCGCTTCCCAGCGAGGCTTCCCGGTTTCTCGCGCAATGATTGCCGTCAACTCCGCTTTATGAACCTCCAGCAAGGCGGCAAATTTTTCCACGATGGCCTGTCGCGCGGCGAAAGGCAGCCTGGCCCAGGCCGGAAACGCCGCACGCGCCGCACGCCCTGCCTCAGCGACCTGTGTCGCATCCGCGTCGCTGCCCTGCCAGAGCACTTCGCCATTCACCGGATTCGTTTTGACCCGGCGCTCCCCCTGACCAGTTACCCAGTCGCCATTTATCCATAAAGTCATGCGGTTTTCTCCTCAGCGCAAAGACGTACCAGACGAACGCGATCTCCCGCGTGGCATTTGAGCGCATCAAGTTGCGCCGCAGTCAGCACCAGACGTTGCGTATCCGGGTCGGTGCGAATCAGCATGGCGCGAAAGTGATGATAATTTTCATTGGCGACCAGACACGCCGGAAACTCGCCCGGCGCGGGCTGGCCTTCCACCACGTCCAGCAGGCGGCTTTTACGGATTGCCCGAACCCGATCAATGTCGCACTCCAGCGTCGGGCCGCCGTCGAAAATGTCGATATAGTTGCGGTAGCGGAAACCTTCTTTCTCCAGTACCGTTCTGGCCGGCGCCGTTTGCGGATGTACTTCGCCAATCACCGCCTGGGCTTCTTCCGATAAGAAATGGGTGTAGATAGGGTGCTTCGGCATCAGTTCAGCAATAAACGCCTTCTGCCCGGTGCCGCATAAATAGTCTGCCCGGCTGAATTCCATGGAAAAAAAGCGTTCTCCCAGGCTTTCCCAGAACGGCGAGTAGCCGTGTTCGTCGATCACGCCACGCATTTCCGCCACAACCTTTTCATTAAATTTGTCGCGAAACGCCGCCATAAACATAAAGCGTGATTTAGAGAGTAAATAGCCGTTGCCCTCTTTACGCCAGTCTGGGTCGAGGA
Source organism: Citrobacter sp. TBCP-5362 (assembly GCF_005406305.1). Classification (NCBI taxonomy): domain Bacteria; kingdom Pseudomonadati; phylum Pseudomonadota; class Gammaproteobacteria; order Enterobacterales; family Enterobacteriaceae; genus Citrobacter; species Citrobacter sp. TBCP-5362. The sequence continues at coordinate 2,552,843 of NZ_CP040234.1, forward strand.
ACAGCGTGCACAGTTCGCTGCTCCCGGTGTGATCGTTACTGAGGAACAGCGTCGGCAGCGCGTTATAGACATTCAGCTCTTTAGAAGCATGCACCAGCGTGCCAACGCGATAGTTGTACCAGGGATCGTTCAACCCCACGGCCACCTCAATCGCACAAATTCCCGCAACGCTTCCCGTATCGCTGTCCTCCAGCACGAACACGTAACCCTGTTCGCTTTTCGGCAGTTCGCCACGCCACGTTTTTAGCGCGCGCTCAATACGCGACGTCAGCGTCGCTTCATCTGCTGGCAGAGAGGTCAGGCCGCCGCCGGTTTTACTGGCAAGCTGCATCAACGCACTGACATCACGTCGTTCGACGGGGCGGATCACCATCATGACGAACCTCCTGCTTTGATGCGTTCACAGGCCAGCGCAAAGCGATCCAGCCCGGTTGCCACTTCCTCTTTGCTGACGTTTAACGCAGGTGCGAAACGCACCACGTTAGCGCCCGCAATCAGCACCATCACTCCGGCTTTTGCGGCTTCCTGTGAAATAAGTTTAGCTTTTCCGGCAAACTCAGCCTCCAGAACACAGCCAATAAGCAGCCCCAGTCCACGAATTTCACTGAACAATCCGAAGCGTTCATTTATGGCGTTCAGGCGTTCGACAAACCCGTCATGGCGTTGCTTAACGCCGTTCAGCATTTCCGGCGTATTGACGATTTCCAGCAGCTTTCCCGCCACCGCAGAAGCCAGCGGGTTGCCACCGTAGGTGGTTCCGTGAGTGCCTACCGTCATCACGCTGGCGCATTTTTCAGTGGCCAACAGCGCCCCGATGGGGAAACCGCCGCCCAGCGCTTTCGCAGTGGTGAGCAGATCGGGGGTGACGCCATAATGCATGTAGGCATACAGCTCGCCGGTACGCCCAACCCCCGTCTGTACTTCATCAAAAATCAGCAAGGCATTGTGTCGGTCGCACAATTCGCGCAGCCCCTGTAAGAATGCTTTCGTGGCCGGGAGCACGCCCCCTTCGCCCTGCATGGGCTCCACGATCACCGCGCATGTCGTGTCATCAATCAGTTCGCTGGCCGCGTTGAGATCGTTATACACGGCATGGCGGATATCCGGCGGCAGCGGAGCGAAATCCTGTGAATACGCAGGCTGCCCGCCTGCGCTGACGGTAAACAGCGTGCGGCCATGAAAGGCATTTTTGAATGCCACAATCCCGCTTTTATGCGTGCCAAAACGATCGTGCGCATACTTACGCGCCAGTTTCAGCGCCGCTTCGTTGGCCTCCGCGCCGGAGTTACAGAAGAAGACGCGTTCAGCAAAGGTGGCGTCAATCAGCATCTTCGCCAGTCGCAGCACCGGCTCATTGGTGTAGCCATTTCCGGTATGCCAGAATTTGCTCGCCTGCTCATTCAGCGCCTCGCGTAAAGCCGGGTGCGCATGGCCGAGCGCATTCACCGCAATTCCCCCGGCGAAGTCGATATACTCTTTCCCCTGCTGATCCCACAGGCGTGAGCCTTCTCCACGAACCGGAATAAAAGGTGCCGGGGCATAGACCGGCATCATCCATTCATCAAAATTTTCACGCGTAATTGACAGAGACATAGCGACCTCTTCCGGTAAATAAAAGGTTATTTATATGTTAATAAAATGAGTGTTTGCGCTGTAAATGTAGATTGCACTGTTCGTGCCAGCCAGAGGAAAAAATGCATAAACCGGTTTTAGAAACGAAAAATCAACGGGTTACAACCCGCCGGCATTCACTATTGCTGCATAAAAAGTGAATATATTTGCGAAGAAAAGAACAAATAAGAGGAAAAATCGAAATATTATTCAGTCGCCAAATATAATTCTGGAATTGTGATCGTAGACGAAATTTATCGGAAATTATTGCATCGTTATGACGCACTCCGCCCTGAAACAGTGCAGTTTTTGCTCCATCGTTAAGACCATTGGCAGTTATCGTTTGATTCGCGCGACAAGTGGCAGTCAGCCCGTCTAATTTCTGCTACCATCCTTGCACTATTCACCTTGCAAAGTGGCAGCGACTATGAAATTTGTCTCTTTTAATATCAACGGCCTGCGCGCCCGACCTCATCAACTGTCAGCCATTGTCGACAAGCACCAGCCTGACGTGATCGGCTTGCAGGAGACAAAAGTTCACGACGATATGTTTCCTCTCGAAGAGGTAGCAAAGCTCGGCTATAACGTCTTCTATCACGGACAGAAAGGCCATTACGGCGTCGCGCTACTGACCAAAGAGACGCCTGTTTCTGTGCGCCGTGGTTTTCCCGACGACGGCGAAGAGGCGCAGCGCCGTATCATCATGGCGGAAATCCCGTCGCCGCTGGGCAGTATCACCGTCATTAACGGTTATTTCCCGCAGGGCGAAAGCCGTGACCACCCGCTGAAATTTCCGGCAAAAGCGCAGTTTTATCAGAACCTGCAAAACTACCTGGACAACGAACTGAAACGCGACAATCCGGTGCTGATCATGGGGGATATGAATATCAGCCCAACCGATCTGGATATCGGCATTGGCGAAGAGAACCGCAAACGCTGGCTGCGTACCGGTAAGTGCTCCTTCCTGCCGGAAGAGCGCGAGTGGATGGATCGCCTGATTAACTGGGGGCTGGTGGATACCTTCCGTCACGCGCACCCGGAAACGGTCGATAAATTTTCATGGTTTGATTACCGCTCAAAAGGTTTCGACGACAACCGGGGGCTGCGCATCGACCTGCTGCTGGCGAGCAATCCGCTGGCCGAACACTGCGTTGAAACCGGTATTGACTATGAAATCCGCAGCATGGAAAAACCGTCCGACCATGCGCCCGTCTGGGCAAAATTCCGGGTCTGATAAACGCAGGTGAACGCGAAAAAACGACTGCTCTCAGGTTTTTTAATCATCTGCATCGCCGGGGTGGTGTGGGCTTTGCCCCCCGGTTTTCTCTCCCTTGATACCCTGAAACGCTATCACACGATGCTGGCGGCCTGGCAGCAACAGTCGCCATTCCTGAGCGCCGGTCTCTATTTTCTGGTCTATACGCTGGTGGCGGCCTTATCGATTCCCGGCGCTGCGCTGCTGACGCTGCTCGGCGGCGCGCTATTCGGACTCTGGCAAGGAACGCTGCTGGTCTCCTTCGCGTCAACCCTCGGCGCTACGCTCGCCATGCTGGCCAGCCGCTACTTGTTGCGGGAGTGGATCTCCCGCCGGTTCGCACGCCAGATGCAAACCGTAAATCATGGCATGGCGCGCGACGGCGCCTTTTATCTGTTTGCGCTGCGCGTAATGCCGCTGTTCCCCTTTGTTCTCGTTAATTTACTCGCCGGGTTGACGTCAATCCGCGTACGTCAATACTGGTGGATCAGTCAGGCGGGCATGTTTCCGGCAACGGTGATTTATCTCAACGCCGGACGCCAGCTCAGCCAGTTGACATCAATACGCGACATCATTTCCCCCGGTATGCTGGCGGCCTTTGCCCTGCTGGGGCTGTTACCACTGGCCTCCCGTTGGCTGGTTAAGCGTTTTTTACGATCCTAATTTCAGGAGCGATCATGCGTCGTACTCTATTACTGGCGGGTCTGCTGTTGACGGGCCATGTGCAAGCCGTCGAAAACTGGCAGGCGGTGAAAGATGAAGCCAAAGGTCAGACCGTCTGGTTTAACGCCTGGGGCGGCGACAATGCCGTTAATCAGTATCTCGACTGGGTCAGCGGCGAGATGAAAACGCATTACGCCATTAACCTCAGGATTGTCCGGCTTGCGGATGCCGCCGATGCCGTGAAACGCATTCAGACAGAGTCCGCCGCCGGGCGTAAAACCGATGGTTCCGTCGATCTGCTGTGGGTAAATGGCGAGAACTTCCGCACGCTGAAAGAAGCCGGACTGCTGCAAACCCACTGGGTGGAAACGCTGCCAAACTGGCGCTATGTCGATACGCGCAAACCGGTACGCGAGGATTTTTCCATGCCGACGCAAGGGGCGGAGTCACCCTGGGGCGGCGCGCAGTTAACCTTCATTGCTAACCGGGATATTACGCCACAGCCGCCGCAAAGCCCGCAGGCGCTACTCGCTTTTGCGAAAGCCCATCCCGGTACTGTCACCTACCCACGACCGCCGGATTTTACCGGGCCGGCGTTTCTGGAACAGCTGTTACTGGCGTTAACCCCTCAACCGGATGCGCTCAAGGTCGCGCCGGATGACGCGACGTTCGATTCCGTCACCGCGCCGCTATGGGCATACCTCGATGCGCTGCATCCCAGCCTGTGGCGGAAGGGAAAAGACTTCCCTCCCTCTCCCGCCCGGATGGACGCGCTGCTGCAAGCCGGTTCGCTGCGCCTGTCTCTGACGTTTAATCCCGCTCATGCGCAGCAAAAGATCGCCAGCGGCGAACTGCCCAAAACCAGCTACAGTTTCGGTTTTTCACAAGGCATGATTGGCAACGTGCATTTTGTCACGATCCCGGCGAACGCCCGCGCCAGCGCAGGCGCAAAGGTGGTTGCCAATTTCCTGCTCTCCCCCGACGCGCAGTTGCGCAAAGCCGATCCGGCGTTCTGGGGCGATCCTTCCGTGCTTGACCCGCATAAGCTGCCCGCCGGGCAGCGGGAAGCGTTACGGTCGCGCATTCCTGACGGGTTGCCGCCTACGCTGGCGGAACCGCATGCCGCATGGGTGAACGCGCTGGAACAGGCATGGCTACGCCGCTACGGTACGCAGTAACCCTGCTAGTCTGGGGCGTGATGGCGGTCATCTGGCTGCCGCTGGTTCCTGCCGCATTCACGCTTATCACGCCCGCGCTCTCCGCTACGCACTGGCTGGCGCTGTTTAGCGATCCGCAACTCCCGCAGGCGCTGCGGGCAACGCTGGTCTCCGTCACCCTGGCGGCAACCGGCGCGCTGGCTATTGCGCTGACGATCGTCGTCGCGTTGTGGCCTGGCGCAAAATGGGCGCGTCTTTGCGCCCGCCTCCCCTGGCTACTGGCCATTCCCCATGTGGCCTTTGCCGCCAGCGCCCTGCTGCTTTTTGCCGAAGGCGGGATGCTTTATCGCCTTTTCCCCTCGCTCACGCCGCAGATGGATCGCTATGGCATCGGGCTTGGGCTCACGCTGGCCGTCAAAGAGAGCGCCTTTCTGCTCTGGGTCCTGTCGGCATTATTAAGTGAAAAACAGCTTTCACAGCAGGTCATCGTGCTGGATACCCTGGGCTACAGCCGTCTGCAATGCCTGAGCTGGCTGCTGTTACCCGCCGTTGCGCCAGGATTAGGCGCGGTGATGCTGGCGATTGTCGCCTGGTCATTATCGGCAGTGGATGTCGCGATGATTCTGGGGCCGGGCAATCCACCTACGCTGGCAGTGTTAAGCTGGCAATGGCTGAGCCAGGGCGACGCCGACCAACAGGCCAAAGGCGCTCTCGCCAGTTTACTGCTCGTGGCGTTGCTTATGCTTTTTGCTCTGTTCGGCTATCTCATCTGGCGGGGATGGCAACGTACCCTTCCTGCCATCAACGGTCTTCGCCGCCAGCGCTTATCAGGCAGAAGCGGAAAAACGTTGGCGCTAACGCTGCCGTTAAGCGGCATACTATGCGTGGCGCTGCTGGCTTGTATGGCTGAACCCGCGTCGGTGAACCGCGAAGCGCTGGTGAACAGCCTGCAAATGGGGCTGGCGTCCGCCGTGCTGGGGTTGATGACGCTGTTCTTATGGCTGGAATGGGGGCCGCAAACCGGGCACCGCTGGGTCTGGCTGCCAATATTGCTGCCTGCGCTGCCGTTGGTCGCCGGGCAATACACCCTGGCGCTGCTCACCGGGCAAGACGGCCAGTACGCTACCGTTATCTGGGGGCACCTGCTATGGGTTATCCCGTGGATGTTATTCGTCCTCAAACCCGCCTGGCAGCGCATTGACCCACGGCTGGTGCTGATCGCGCAAACGCTGGGCTGGACGCGGGTTCGTATCTTCTGGCGCATCAAGTGCCCACTTTTACTGCGCCCCGCATTGTTTGCCTTCGCGGTAGGCTTTTCCGTCAGCATCGCCCAATATATGCCGACACTCTGGCTGGGCGCCGGACGCTATCCTACGCTCACCACAGAAGCCGTGGCGCTCAGCAGCGGCGGCAGTACCACAATTCTTGCATCGCAGGCGCTATGGCAACTGCTGTTACCCCTGCTGGTTTTCGCGCTGACGGCGCTATGTTCACGCGTCATTGGCCACTATCGTCAAGGACTCCGCTAATGCTCATCGTTCAACATCTCACGCTGCGCCAGGGCAATCACCGCTTATTGAATCAGGTCGCCTTTCAGGTCAAAAAAGGTGACGTTGTCACGTTAATGGGGCCTTCCGGTAGCGGAAAGTCTTCGCTGTTTTCGTGGATGGTCGGCGCACTGCCGTCTCAGTTTCAGGCCTCCGGCGAGCTCTGGCTCAACGAACGACGCATCGATACGCTCCCCACCGCGCAACGTCAAATCGGTATTTTGTTTCAGGATGCCCTGCTGTTTGACCATTTCAGCGTCGGGCAGAACCTACTGCTGGCGCTGCCTGCCGCGATAAAAGGGGCGGCCAGACAAACGGAAGTGCGACATGCTCTTGAGCGCGCCGGGCTGGACGGGTTCAGCCACCGCGATCCGGCGTCATTGTCCGGCGGCCAGCGCGCCAGGGTGGCCCTGCTTCGCGCGCTGCTGGCGCAACCGCAGGCATTATTGCTGGATGAGCCGTTCAGCCGACTGGACGCCGGGCGCCGCGACGCCTTCCGCCGATGGGTCTTTGCCGAAGTACGGCAACAAAACATTCCGGTGGTACAGGTGACGCACGATATCCAGGATGTCCCTCCCGGCGGCACGGTACTCCAGATGGAGGCGTGGGCGTGAATATGCCGACAAACTGCGTTAACGCAAAGTTTTTCCCTGCCAGCCAGCAGAGAATGGCGCCCTCTTATTTTAACGTCGGGCTATTCGATGAAACGTGTTTCTCAAATGACCGCGCTGGCACTGGCTTCAGGACTCGCCTGCGCTTCCTCCTGGGCTGCTGATATGGCGCAGTCGCTTACCTTCAGCCAGCTACAGCAAAAACAGGGCGCCGCGATTGATACGCGCCAGAGCGCTTTTTACAACGGCTGGCCGCAAACCCTTAATGGCCCTTCCGGTCACGAACCTTCCGCACTGAATCTGTCAGCCTCCTGGCTCGATAAAATGAGCGACGAGCAGCTCGCCGCCTGGCTGCAACGGCATCAGCTCAGGAAAGACGCCCCGCTGGCGCTGTATGGCAATGACAGTGGCGTACAGGCGGTGAAATCACGTTTACAGAAGGCAGGCTTCAGCCAGATTGCTACGCTGAGCGATGCACTGACCGATCCTTCCCGACTGCAAAAGCTCCCTCACTTCGAGCAATTAGCATACCCACAGTGGTTGCATGCCCTTCAACAAAACCAGCCGGTTACGGCTAAACCGGCGGGAGACTGGAAGGTGATTGAAGCAGGCTGGGGCGCGCCGAAATATTATCTGCTCAGCCACATTCCCGGCGCCGGATACATCGACACCAATGAGGTGGAAAGCGAACCGCTGTGGAATAAAGTCTCTGACGCGCAGTTGAAAGCGATGCTGGCGAAACACGGTATTCGCCATGACACGACGGTTATTCTGTATGGCCGCGACGTGTACGCTGCGGCGCGCGTTGCGCAGATTATGCTCTATGCGGGCGTGAAGGACGTTCGTCTGCTCGACGGCGGCTGGCAAACCTGGTCCGATGCGGGTCTGCCGGTTGAACGCGGCATGCCGGCTGACGTGAAGCCGGAACCCGACTTTGGCGTGGCGATCCCGGCGCAGCCGCAGTTAATGCTGGATATGGAACAGGCCCGCGCCCTGCTGCACCGTCAGGACGCATCGCTGGTCAGCATCCGTTCCTGGCCGGAATTTATCGGCACCACCAGCGGATACAGCTATATCAAGCCAAAAGGCGAAATTGCCGGCGCGCGCTGGGGACATGCGGGCAGCGACTCCACGCATATGGAGGATTTCCATAACCCGGACGGCACCATGCGTAGCGCAGAGGATATCGCCGCCATGTGGAAGCAGTGGGATATCCTGCCAGATCAGCACGTTGCCTTCTATTGCGGCACCGGCTGGCGCGCCTCCGAAACGTTTATGTACGCGCGGGCGATGGGCTGGAAAAACGTCGCCGTGTATGACGGCGGTTGGTACGAATGGAGCAGCGATCCGAAAAATCCGGTGTCCACCGGCGAGCGCGACCCGGACAGCAGTAAGTAGACATAATGCGCCTGATGGCGCTGCGCTTATCAGGCCTACGGGAAAGCGCCGTGCCATACTGATGCCTGATGGCGCTACGCTTATCAGGCCTACGGGAAAGCGCTGTGCCATACTGATGCCTGATGGCGCTACGCTTATCAGGCCTACAGGGAGGATCTTTTTCCAGGCCGGATAACCTTCAGCGTCAGGTAGCCACTCCAGACCCTTGTCAGGGTGGTCATCCAGCACAACGCGCCAAATACCCACGCCAGAACGGGAAAATAACGCGGAAACAGGCAGCCCAGAACAAAAAGCAATATTGTCTCGGTGCCCTCGGTCAACCCGCCCAGATAGTAAAACGATTTGTGCGCATAGCCCGGATTATCAATCTGATGCTTCGCCGCCAGCGCCGCAAACGCCAGAAAACTGCTGCCCGTACCGATAAACGCAAACAGCAGCCAGCCCCCTGCCAGCGCGTTTTGTTCCGGTGCGGCCAGAATAAAGCCAAACGGAACCAGCGCGTAAAACAGAAAATCGAGGGTGATATCAAGAAATCCCCCCGCATCGGTTAACCCTCTGCGCCGCGCCAGCGCGCCATCCAGCCCGTCGAACAGGCGATTCAGCACAATGGCCGCCAGCGCGGCCAGATACCAACCCAGCGCCAGAAACGGCAGCGCCAGCACGCCAATGGCAAATCCAAACAGCGTCAGGCCGTCCGGGGTGATCGCCGGTTTATCGAGATACGCAGCACAGCGGTGCAGGAGCGGTTTAACCCGTGGGTGCAGATGCCGATCAAACATGTGGCGCTCCTTTCAATGCGTCACACAGCCCTTGCGAAGGAATATCCAGCGCGGCATTAAAACGCGCCGACAGGTTCTGAAAGGCGATCAGCGCCGTCATTTCGGTAATCGCGTCGTCAGTAAAATAGCGTTTCATCATCGCCTTGAGCGCCTCATCAACCTGCGGCGGCGTGGCGGTCACGGCCTCGGCATAAGCCAGTGCGACACGCTCCTCCTCGCTGAACAGCGTGGACGATTGCCACCCGGCAACGGCCTGTACTTTATCCAGCGCCCCACTCCGTTCGGCCAGACGTAAACTGTTGGCATCCACACAGAAGGCGCAATGGCACACCTGCGAAACGCGCGTCATCAACAACGCGCGCATCACCGGCGTTACCCGCGCGCGCTTACGTTCCAGAAACCCGACAAACAGCGCCACCAGCCAGAACAGAAACGGCATTCGCCCCCACCAGCGCGTGGGGTGCAGAACGTCGCCGTAATGTTTTTTCTGCGTAGCGACGAGAGGTTTCAGACTGGAAGGGATATGGGTCAATGGGCTAACCCAGGGTTGTGGATCGTTCAACGCTTGCTCCTGAAGACTTTAGGTCACGCAAAGATAAGGATAGTATGTCACTTTCCGTTGTTGAACCTTGATGAATATGATGAAAACCATTGATGTCGTCGCCGCAATCATTGAGCGTGACGACAACATATTGCTAGCTCAACGCCCGGAACACGCCGATCAGCCGGGTATGTGGGAGTTTGCCGGAGGCAAAGTGGAGTCCAGTGAGACACAGCCTCAGGCGTTGATTCGCGAACTGCGTGAAGAGTTGGGTATTGAGGCGGTTGTCGGGCGCTATATCGCCAGCCATCAGCGCGAAGTCTCTGGCCGGCTGATCCATCTGCACGCCTGGCACGTCCCGGCGTTTACCGGCGCCGTCACCGCGCATTATCACCAGAACATGATCTGGTGTTCACCAAAAGAGGCGCTGCGTTACCCGCTTGCGCCTGCGGACATTCCGCTGTTAGAGGCGTTTATGGCTTTACGCGACGCCAGACCAACGGATTCGTACTGAGCGTTTTTTCGTCACGCTGGCATTGCAGCAGCACGCCTTCGGCTTTAATCACCGCCCCTTCCGAATAGTTTTGATCCTGGTAGACGCAGCACTGATTGCAGGGCTGCGCACGCTGCCCGCTGGAGCTGAACACTTCGGGCGGGACGTTAACCTCCACATCCGGGCGATAATGCTGATTCGCCAGCGCGGCAAAAGAGACCATCGCCGCTGCTGCCGCGATAAATAAACGATGCATAGCGTTTCCTTGTTATGAAGCCTACCTTCAGTATAACGGTCGTAAGCGACTGAAACTTTAGCCACTCCATCCATCGCTTTTTATTATGACGCGCGCGCCGTTATTAATTTCCCTGGCACGCCATTTTTTTTTCTTGCTTACCGTCACACTGCTGGTGGTATAGTCAAAAACTGCATAAACACGAAACACAACATTATAAATATAACCATATCAATACATAAGAGGTTCTTATATCTATGGATCAGACATGTTCTCTGGAGTCGTTTCTAAACCATGTTCAACAGCGTGACCCCAATCAGACCGAGTTCGCGCAGGCCGTTCGTGAAGTAATGACCACGCTGTGGCCTTTCCTTGAGCAAAATCCTCGTTATCGTCAGATGTCATTGCTGGAACGTTTGGTTGAGCCAGAACGCGTGATCCAGTTCCGCGTGGTGTGGGTGGACGATCGTAACCAGGTGCAGGTTAACCGTGCCTGGCGCGTACAGTTTAATTCCGCCATCGGCCCGTATAAGGGCGGGATGCGTTTCCATCCTTCCGTTAACCTCTCGATCCTGAAATTCCTCGGCTTCGAGCAGACGTTTAAAAATGCGCTGACCACGCTGCCGATGGGCGGCGGTAAAGGCGGCAGCGATTTCGATCCTAAAGGCAAGAGCGAAGGCGAAGTGATGCGTTTCTGTCAGGCGCTGATGACAGAGCTCTATCGCCATTTAGGGCCAGACACTGACGTACCTGCTGGCGATATCGGCGTGGGCGGACGTGAAGTGGGCTTTATGGCCGGCATGATGCGTAAGCTCTCCAACAACAGCGCCTGCGTGTTCACCGGGAAAGGCCTCTCGTTTGGCGGTAGCCTGATTCGCCCGGAAGCCACCGGTTATGGCCTGGTGTACTTTACCGAAGCGATGCTCAAACGCCACGGTCTGGGTTTTGAGGGTATGCGTGTGGCGGTGTCCGGTTCCGGCAACGTGGCGCAGTACGCTATCGAGAAAGCAATGGCGTTCGGCGCTCGTGTGGTGACGGCTTCGGACTCCAGCGGCACCGTCGTTGATGAGAGCGGCTTCACCGAAGAAAAACTGGCGCGCCTGTGCGAAATCAAAGCCAGCCGTGACGGGCGCGTGGCGGACTACGCCCGCGAGTTTGGCCTGCCTTATATGGAAGGCAAACAGCCGTGGTCAGTGCCGGTTGATATCGCCCTGCCGTGCGCAACGCAGAACGAACTCGACGTGGACGCCGCGCGCGTGCTGATCGCCAACGGCGTGAAAGCGGTGGCGGAAGGCGCCAATATGCCAACCACCATTGAAGCCACTGATCTGTTCCTCGAAGCCGGCGTGCTGTTCGCGCCGGGTAAAGCGGCCAACGCAGGCGGCGTGGCGACCTCCGGTCTGGAGATGGCGCAGAACGCCGCGCGAATGAGCTGGAAAGCCGAGAAAGTGGATGCGCGTCTGCACCACATCATGCTGGATATTCATCATGCCTGCGTGGAATACGGCGGCGAAAACAAACATACCAACTATGTTCGCGGGGCGAACATCGCAGGCTTCGTCAAAGTGGCCGACGCGATGCTGGCGCAGGGTGTGATTTAATTTTCCGTGGCATGCAGGCCTGATAAGCGTTGTAGGCCTGATAAGCGCAGCGCCATCAGGCATTGCCAGATGGCGGCGTAAGTGCCTTATCCGGCCTGTGCGTTATACGCTCGCCTCTTCTGACGGCGGGCTTTTTTTCGCCGCTCGCTTACGAGGCGCGCTCTTTTTCTTCTCGCCGCCACCGCCTGGCGCAACAATGCCCCGGAATTGACGTACCGGCGTGCGTTTAGCCTGATCGATCAACTGAAACAGCGTGCCGACCAGCGGCTGCATAAAATCCTGATAGCGGCACTGCTTTTCACTGATTTGCGTCAGGACAGACTCCCAGTGCGCCGTCATATCCGGTCGGGCAGCCATCTCCGGTAACGAGTGAATCAGGGCCTTCCCGGCATCCGTTGAATGAATGTAACGCCCTTTCTTGGTCAGGAATCCGCGCCTGAACAGCAGTTCGATAATGCCCGCGCGCGTCGCTTCGGTTCCCAGTCCGTCGGTCGCTCGCAGGATCTTTTTCAGATCTTTATCCTGCACGAAACGGGCAATCCCGGTCATGGCGGACAGCAGCGTAGCATCGGTAAAATGGCGTGGCGGCTGGGTCTGACGCTCAACGACCTCCCCCTTTTCGCACAGTAGCTCGTCGTCTTTCGCCACCACCGGTAACGGCGTGCCGTCGTTCTCTTCATCACGCTCTTTATTGCCCAACAGCGTTCGCCATCCGGCCTCCGCCAGAAAACGCGCTTTGGCGACGAATTTCCCCTTCGCAATCTCCAGTTCAATGACGCATTTGCGAAATACCGCGTCCGGGCAGAATTGCATCAGGTACTGGCGTGCGATCAGGTTGTACACCTTCGCTTCATTGTCGCTGAGGGAAATTGATGAACTGCGCGCAGTCGGGATGATCGCGTGGTGAGCGTCGACTTTTTTATCATCCCAGCAGCGGTTTCGCGTGTCCGGGTCAACCACCGGCTGCGGCAACAAATCCGCAGCATGCACGCCAATGGCGTTCATCACCGCATGGCGTCCGGCAAAATGCTCTTCCGGCAGATAGCGGCAGTCGGAACGCGGATAGGTAATTAATTTGTGGGTTTCGTACAACTTCTGGCAGATATCAAGCACGTTCTGCGCGCTCAGGCCAAAGCGTTTTGCCGCTTCAATCTGCAACGCCGACAGCGAAAACGGCAGCGGAGCAGATTCTGATTCCCGTTTATCGTTATAGCTGGTGACGATCGCGGGCTGACCGTTAATACGATTCACCACATGCTCCGCCAGCGGACGATGCAGCAAACGCCCCTCTTCATCCTGATACGGTTCGCACGCTTCACTGGGTTGCCAGATGGCGGTAAACCGCTCCTCAGCTGGCGTGACGATATGCGCTTTCACTTCAAAGAAATCTTTGGCGACGAAGTTCTCGATCTCTTCATCGCGGCGAACCACCAGCCCGAGAACCGGTGTCTGAACACGCCCTACCGAGAGCACGCCCTGGTAGCCCGCGTTGCGCCCGAGAAGGGTATACGCGCGGGTCATGTTAATGCCGTACAGCCAGTCGGCGCGCGCACGCGCCAGCGCGGAGACGCACAGCGGCACAAATTCACTGTTGGCGCGCAGCCGGGAAATCGCACGCTCCACCGCCTGCGGGTTAAGATCGTTGATCAGACAACGCTGCACCTGCTGGCGTTTTTCCGGGGACAGTTGCAGATAATCCAGCACCTCGTCCACCAGCAGCTGCCCTTCGCGATCCGGGTCTCCCGCGTGAATCACTTCGCTTGCGTCATGTAAAAAGCGCTTAATGACATTGAGCTGCTTCATCACGGAAGGACGCGGCTGGAGCTGCCACTTTTCCGGCACAATCGGCAGATCGGCCAGATTCCAGCGCGCATAACGACCGTCATACGCGTCCGGCTGCGCCTGTTCAAGCAGATGGCCGATGCACCAGGTCACCACCTGTCCATTCCCGCATTCGATAAAGCCGTCGCCTTTGCGGTGCGGCTTTGGCAGCACATCCGCAATGGCGCGGCCCAGACTCGGCTTTTCGGCAATAAACAACCGCATCGAATTAACGGATCTCTACCATGGCGCGACCGCCACGGGCGTCAACCAGTTCACCAATCGCCGTCAGTTCAATACCAAACTCCGCCGCGGTGACTTTCACTTCCTCTACCGCTTCCGGCGTGACCGCCAGCAGCAGGCCGCCAGACGTTTGCGGATCGCACAGCAGATCACGCACCTCGCGCGGCATGTCGCCCATCAGATGGCCATAGCTGGCGAAATTACGTTCCGTCCCCCCCGGCACTGCGCCAAGTTTAATGTACTCTTCGACGCCCGGCAGTTTTGGAATGTCCTGATAGCAGATCTGCGCCTGCACGCCTGCGCCCTGGCACATTTCGCTAAGGTGCCCCAGCAGACCAAAACCGGTCACGTCGGTCATCGCTTTCACGCCGTCGATATGGGCAAACGACGCCCCCGCAATGTTCATCCGGCACATCACTTCTGTCGCCAGCCCCTGATGTTCCGGCTTGAGCAGTGATTTTTTCTCGGCGGTGGTCAACACGCCAATGCCCAGCGGCTTGGTGAGGAACAGTTTGCATCCGGCCTGCGCGGTGCTGTTTTTCTTCACGCGCTCGGTCGGCACCACGCCGGTGACAGCCAGACCGAAGATGGGCTCAGGCGCGTCGATAGAGTGCCCGCCCGCCAGCGCAATACCCGCCTGACGACAGGCAAAACGCCCGCCTTCGGTGACTTCCCGGGCAATTTCCGGCGACAGTTTGTTGATGGGCCAGCCCAGAATGGCGATCGCCATAATCGGTTTGCCGCCCATCGCGAAGATATCGCTGATGGCGTTGGTCGCCGCAATACGGCCAAAATCAAACGGATTATCGACAATCGGCATAAAGAAGTCGGTGGTGCTGATGATACTGGTGCCATTACCCAGGTCGTATACCGCCGCGTCATCGCGGGTTTCATTGCCCACAAGCAGGTTCGGGTCGACAAACTTCGCCTGCTCGCTGTGCAGGATGGTTTCCAACACTTTAGGGGAAATTTTACAACCGCAACCGGCTCCGTGGCTGTATTGCGTTAAACGAATAGCGTGCTCGCTCATGGACATCTCCTGTCATTGCAATCGGGCTATGGTAGCGCTCATTCCATGACGTGGTAAGAGAGAGTGTCTGAATTCCGGCGTCTTTGCTCATAATCCAGACAGTTTTGCCGAATAATCGGCAGGCGCTCATCGAAAAAGCCGCCTGCCGGGGCCATGACGCTTAGAAATACGTCACGAAAGGCGTCGGGTCCGGTACGCTGATGGTCGTTGACGCTTTCAGCTGCGGCGTGCCCAGATAGAGGAAGCCCACAATTTTATCCTGTGCGCGACAGCCGAACGCCTCGCGAACCACCGGGCTTTCGGTTAACGCGCCGCTGCGCCAGATGCCGTTGAAGCCTTGCGCAATCGCCGCCATCTGCATCGCCATAACCGCACATCCTGCTGACATCTCCTGCTCCCACAGCGGCACTTTGTGGTTCTCCTCGCATTTCGCCACCACCGTGATGATCAGCGGCGCGCGAAATGGCGCGGTGCGCGCTTTCTCTATCGCTTTCTCATCGCCTTCCGCCGCAATGGCGCCCTGCTCCAGAACAGCGCTGAAGCGCTCACGCCCCTCACCTTCAATCACAAAAAAACGCCAGGGTTGCAGGGATTTGTGATCGGGTACGCGCATGCCCGCGCGCAGAATATTTTGTAACTGTTCACCCGCAGGCGCGGGCTCGGCCAGACGAGAGGCGCTACGACGGTTTACAAGTAATTCGAGTGCGTCCATTTGGTTAACTCCAGCAATGATATTTATTCACAAAATTAACACGAGAGGGGATTTAGTTACAGCACAGGCAGTGATTCCTGCTGACAAGTGCCTGCCTGGTCATTACGATACCCACATCTTATACGCTTTCTCTCTGAGTATGACGGAGATAGCGGAATGTTAATCTGGTAGGGAGAATACATGCGAACCCTGTGGCGATTTATTGCCGGATTTTTTAAGTGGACATGGCGACTGCTGAATTTCGTCCGGGAACTGGTGCTCAACCTGTTCTTCATCTTTCTGGTTCTGGTGGGCGTCGGTATCTGGATGCAGCTTAGCGATGGCAACACCAGCCAACAAACTGCACGCGGCGCGCTGCTGTTGGATATTTCCGGCGTGATCGTCGATAAACCGTCCAGCACCAACCGCCTGGGCGTCATTGGCCGACAGCTGTTTGGCGCCAGCTCTGACCGCCTGCAAGAAAACTCACTGTTTGATATCGTCAACACCATTCGTCAGGCGAAAGACGATCGCAATATCACCGGCATCGTGATGGATCTGAAAAACTTCGCGGGCGCCGATCAGCCTTCCATGCAGTACATCGGGAAAGCGCTGCGCGAATTTCGCGATAGCGGCAAGCCGGTCTTTGCCGTAGGCGACAGCTACAGTCAGGGGCAATATTACCTGGCGAGCTTCGCCAATAAAATCTGGCTTTCTCCGCAGGGTACGGTCGATCTGCACGGCTTCGCAACCAACGGCCTGTATTACAAATCTTTGCTGGATAAGCTGAAGGTCTCCACGCACGTCTTCCGCGTCGGCACTTATAAATCCGCAGTGGAACCGTTTATCCGCGATGATATGTCGCCTGCCGCGCGCGAAGCGGACAGCCGCTGGATTGGCGAGCTGTGGCAAAACTACCTGAACACCGTTGCGGCGAACCGTCAGATCCCCGCGCAGCAGGTCTTCCCTGGCGCGCAGGCGATGCTCGACGGGCTGAGCAAAGTGGATGGCGATACCGCGAAATACGCGCTCGACAACAAACTGGTGGATGCGCTGGCGTCTAACGCCGAAGTGGAAAAAGCGCTGACCAAACAGTTTGGCTGGAGCAAAGCAGAAAACAACTATCGGGCCATCAGCTATTACGATTATTCGCTGAAAACGCCTGCGGATACCGGCGACGGTATCGGCGTCGTGTTCGCCAATGGCGCGATTATGGACGGTGAAGAAACACCGGGCAACGTCGGCGGCGACACGACAGCGTCGCAAATCCGCGATGCGCGCCTGGACCCGAAAGTGAAAGCGATTGTACTGCGCGTAAACAGCCCCGGCGGCAGCGTCAGCGCCTCTGAAGTCATTCGCGCCGAACTGGCCGCTGCGAAAGCCGCAGGCAAGCCGGTTGTGGTGTCGATGGGCGGAATGGCGGCATCCGGCGGTTACTGGATCTCCACCCCGGCAAGCTACATTGTGGCGAACCCGAGCACCCTGACAGGCTCAATCGGCATCTTTGGCGTTATCAACACCGTTGAGAACAGCCTGGATTCGATCGGCGTGCATACCGATGGCGTCGCCACCTCGCCGCTGGCGGACGTTTCTGTCACCAAATCGCTGCCGCCTGAAGTGCAGCAGATGATGCAGCTCAGCATTGAGAATGGCTACAAACGCTTTATCACGCTGGTTGCCGATGCGCGTAAGAGCACCCCGGCGCAGATTGATAAAATCGCGCAGGGGCATGTCTGGACCGGTCAGGATGCAAAAGCGAATGGTCTGGTAGACAGTCTGGGTGACTTTGACGACGCCATCGCCAAAGCCGCAGAGCTGGCTAAACTGAAGCAATGGCATCTTGAGTATTATCAGGATGAACCGACATTCTTCGACAGAATCATGGACAGCATGTCCGGCTCCGTGCGCGCAATGCTGCCGGAAGCCATTCAGGCGATGCTCCCGGCGCCGCTGGCGACAGCCGCCAGCGCGGTAAAAGCAGAGAGTGATAAACTGGCTGCCTTTAACGATCCGCAAAACCGTTATGCGTTCTGCCTGACCTGCGCGAACGTGCGCTAAATTACCATTGCCGGATGGCGATGCTATCGCATCTTATCCGGCCTACGAGTTTCGCGTAATTTGTAGGCCGGATAAGGCGCAACCGCCTCCGGCAATATAAGAGACTTCACTTCGTAAGAACATTGCCATGCAGAAGAAATCGATTTACGTTGCCTATACCGGCGGTACGATTGGTATGCAGCGCTCGGAACAGGGTTACATTCCGGTATCAGGCCATCTCCAGCGCCAGCTGGCGCTGATGCCCGAATTTCACCGCCCGGAAATGCCGGACTTCACCATTCATGAATATGCCCCGCTGATGGACTCATCCGATATGACGCCGGAAGACTGGCAGCATATCGCAGAAGACATCAAAGCACGTTACGCCGACTATGACGGCTTTGTCATCCTCCACGGCACTGACACGATGGCGTTTACCGCCTCGGCGCTCTCCTTCATGCTGGAGAATCTGGGTAAGCCGGTAATTGTGACAGGGTCACAAATTCCGCTGGCGGAACTGCGCTCCGATGGGCAGATTAATCTGCTGAATGCCCTGTATGTCGCCGCGAATTACCCCATCAATGAAGTTACCCTCTTTTTCAATAATCGGCTGTTTCGCGGCAACCGCACGACAAAAGCGCATGCCGATGGCTTTGACGCGTTCGCCTCCCCCAACCTTCAGCCGCTGCTGGAAGCCGGAATTCATATCCGTCGCTTAGGTACGCCGCCCGCGCCGCACGGCGAAGGCGAGCTGATTGTTCACCCAATCACGCCGCAGCCTATTGGCGTCGTCACCATTTATCCGGGAATTTCTGCCGAAGTGGTGCGTAACTTCCTGCGCCAGCCGGTAAAAGCGCTGATCCTGCGTTCTTACGGCGTCGGCAACGCGCCGCAGAACAAAGAGTTCCTCAAAGAACTGGAGGATGCGAGTTCACGCGGTATCGTGGTGGTTAACCTGACGCAATGCATGTCTGGCAAGGTGAATATGGGTGGGTATGCCACCGGCAACGCGCTGGCGCATGCGGGCGTGATCGGCGGCGCGGATATGACCGTTGAAGCAACGCTGACTAAGCTGCACTACTTGTTAAGCCAGAATCTGGATACACAGACCATTCGTACCGCGATGACGCAAAATCTGCGCGGTGAACTGACGCCAGACGAATAAGGAACTTTTCATGACGACCCGGGCCTTACTGCTGGTTGATTTGCAGAATGATTTTTGTGCCGGCGGCGCACTGGCCGTCCCTGAAGGCGACAGCACCGTGGATGTAGCAAACCGTCTTATCGCCTGGTGTAAAGCGCGCGGCGACGCGGTGATCGCCAGCCAGGACTGGCATCCTGCCGGACACGGCAGTTTCGCCAGCCAGCATCAGGCGCAACCCTACAGCCAGGGACAACTGGACGGTTTAGCGCAAACCTTCTGGCCCGATCACTGCGTACAAAATAGCGACGGCGCGGCCCTGCATCCCCTGCTCAGGCAGAACGCCATCGACGCGGTTTTCCATAAAGGCGAGAATCCGCAGGTGGACAGCTACAGCGCCTTTTTTGATAACGGACGCCGCCAGAAAACCGCCCTGGACGCCTGGCTTCGGGAGAACGGCGTACAGACGCTGATCGTGATGGGGCTGGCGACCGATTACTGCGTGAAGTTTTCCGTGCTGGATGCGCTGCAACTGGGTTATACGGTGAATGTGATTACCGACGGCTGCCGTGGTGTGAATATTCAACCGCAGGACAGCGCGCACGCCTTTATGGAGATGGCGGCCGCCGGCGCCACGCTGTATACGCTGGCTGACTGGGAAGAGACGCAGGGTTAGGTGTTCTTACTGCCTGATGGCGCTTCGCTTATCAGGCCTACCGGTCATTGCTTTGTAGGCCTGATAAGCGAAGCGCCATCAGGCTACCAACAAAAAAGCTACATTACAGTTTCAGCGTTGCAATCGATTTTGGCGCAATGCCAAAATCCTCTTTCAACTGCTGCTTACTTTTCATCACCATCTGACCGTTGGTATCAATGGTCATATGCTGCGCGTCGGTATTGTGCCGCGCCTGCCAGAGCATCACCAGTTGCATGCTGTTCTCTTTTTGCTCCGGCGTCAGCGCAACGCCGTCCGGCCATTTTCCCAGCTCAACGGCGGTAGATAAGCGCTGATAAACTTCCGGCGTCATGCTGTCGATCATCTCATCAAGATTCATGATAAGTCCGCTCCTGTGGAATAATTTGCTGAATCGTTTTTTCAGCCCTTAGTTTGTTCGCCGTTTTCATCATCGGTGAAGCTTAATGAGGCCGAATTGACGCAATAACGCTCACCCGTCGGCTGTGGGCCATCCGAAAAGACATGTCCCAGGTGCGCATCACAGTTGCCGCAGCGAATTTCTATACGCTGCATCCCGTGGGAAAAATCCTTAATGTAACGGATAGATTCTTCACTGACCGGCTCGTAAAAGCTCGGCCAGCCGCAGCCGGAATCATACTTGGTTTGGGAATGAAACAGCGGCGCGTCGCAGACCAGACAGTGGTAGACGCCATCACGCTTATTATGCAGCAAACGCCCGGTAAATGGCGGTTCTGTACCGTGATTCTGCGTCACGTAGAATTGCATTTCGGACAACTTTTTTTTCAGATCTTCCGCAGAGGGTTGATTAGCCATTTGCTCACATCTCGCTTTAGCCATACTCACATTGCGTGACCGATTCTAACAAAACATTAACACCCCAGTGTGAACTTTTGTTCTAAACTTGATCCTTGCGAAATGGCAGCTTATGAATCGTGATCGGAATCACGTTTTTATCTCAGTTGCCCTTTAAAATTCGGGGCGCCGCCCCCATGTGGTTTCAAGCCGAAAGGAAGAGTGAGGCGAGTCAGCCGTGCAAAGCTTGTACAGAGGATTGATTTGTCGCAATGATTGACACGATTCCGCTTGACGCTGCGTAAGGTTTTTGTAATTTTACAGGCAACCTTTTATTCACTAACAAATAGCTGGTGGAATATATGACTATCAAAGTAGGTATCAACGGTTTTGGCCGTATCGGTCGCATTGTTTTCCGTGCTGCTCAGAAACGTTCTGACATTGAGATTGTTGCAATCAACGATCTGTTAGACGCTGAATACATGGCTTACATGCTGAAATATGACTCCACTCACGGTCGTTTCGATGGCACCGTTGAAGTGAAAGACGGTCATCTGATCGTTAACGGTAAAAAAATCCGTGTTACCGCTGAACGTGATCCGGCTAACCTGAAATGGGACGAAGTTGGTGTTGACGTAGTTGCTGAAGCTACCGGTATCTTCCTGACTGACGAAACCGCACGTAAGCACATCACTGCTGGCGCGAAAAAAGTGGTTCTGACGGGCCCGTCCAAAGACAACACTCCGATGTTTGTTAAAGGCGCTAACTTTGACAAATACGAAGGCCAGGACATCGTTTCCAACGCATCCTGCACCACCAACTGCCTGGCGCCGCTGGCTAAAGTTATCAACGACAACTTCGGCATCATCGAAGGTCTGATGACCACCGTTCACGCGACCACCGCTACTCAGAAAACCGTTGACGGCCCGTCTCACAAAGACTGGCGCGGCGGCCGTGGCGCAGCTCAGAATATCATCCCGTCCTCTACCGGTGCTGCTAAAGCGGTAGGTAAAGTGCTGCCGGAACTGAACGGCAAACTGACTGGTATGGCGTTCCGCGTTCCGACTCCGAACGTATCCGTTGTTGACCTGACCGTTCGTCTGGAAAAAGCGGCTTCTTACGAAGACATTAAGAAAGCGATCAAAGCTGCTTCCGAAGGCCCGATGAAAGGCGTTCTGGGTTACACCGAAGACGACGTAGTATCTACCGATTTCAACGGCGAAGTGTGCACTTCCGTGTTCGATGCTAAAGCAGGTATCGCGCTGAACGACAACTTCGTGAAACTGGTCTCCTGGTACGACAACGAAACCGGCTACTCCAACAAAGTTCTGGATCTGATTGCTCACATCTCCAAATAAGTTGAGATGAGAAATTGATCCCAAAAGGCGACCTTCGGTCGCCTTTTTTTATGGCTAAGAGTTTTCAACTCCAAGGATTGCATCATGATTAACACAATTTTCGCTCTCCCGGTCATCGAACAAATTACCCCTGTCCTCTCCCGCCGCCAGCTCGACGAGCTTGACGTGATCGTCGTCGATCACCCGCAAGTTAAGGCGTCTTTTGCACTCCAGGGCGCACATTTGCTCTCCTGGAAACCAGCAGGCGCCGAAGAAGTGCTGTGGCTGAGCAACAACACGCCGTTTAAAACAGGCGTTGCGCTGCGTGGCGGCGTACCGATCTGCTGGCCGTGGTTTGGCCCCTCTGCGCAGCAGGGTCTGCCGTCTCACGGCTTTGCCCGTAACCTGCCGTGGGCGCTGAAAGCCCACAACGAAGACGACAACGGCGCGGTACTGACATTTGAACTACAGAGCAGTGAGGCGACTCGCCAGTACTGGCCGCACGATTTCACCCTGCTTGCGCGCTTCAAAGTGGGTAAAACCTGTGAGATCGAACTGGAGGCCCACGGCGAATTCGAAACCACGTCTGCCCTGCACACCTACTTTAACGTCGGCGATATCGCCGCAGTTAAGGTCAGCGGCCTTGGCGACCGTTTCATTGATAAAGTGAACGACGCCAAAGAAGATGTGCTGGCAGACGGCGTCCAGACGTTCCCGGATCGTACTGACCGCGTTTACCTGAACCCGGAAGCCTGTAGCGTTATCCATGATGATGCGCTGAACCGCAACATTGACGTCATCCACCATCACAACATTAACGTTGTGGGATGGAACCCTGGCCCGGCACTCGCCGCCAGCATGGGCGACATGCCGGATGATGGCTACAAAACCTTTGTCTGTGTGGAAACGGCTTACGCCACCGCGCCGCAAAAAGCCAGCGAAGAAAAACCGTCTCGCCTGGTGCAAACAATTCGCGTCGCAAAACGTTAAGGGTTGACTGATGCCGGATGACGATGCTGACGCATCTTATCCGGCCTGCAACCTGTCGGAGCAGCTGTCTGCGTACATCTCTGCGCTGGCATTCTCACCCATGTACCACGTCCTGTCATCGCATCCTCCCCATCAATGCACCACCGTAAAGCAAAACAGAGCGCAAGCGCCCTGTTTTGATGCACGAATTGCACTGTAAAAATGCACAATCAGAACTTATAGGTGATCCCGGTTGAGATCAGGCCGGTCCAGGATTTATCAACCATCGGGCTGTCGGTCACTTCATCCGACAAACGGGTATAACGCGCTGTACCGTAAACGCTCCAGTCCCCGAGGAAGTTGTAGTTAGCGCTGATTTCCAGGTACGGGTTCCAGCCGCTTTCTGGATCGTAGCTACGCAGGCCGCTGCGCGAGGACTCTTTGCGCGAAACGCCATAGTAGTATTCATTCTGGTTTTCGCTGTTCCACTGCACGCCAATACCCGGCGTCAGCGTCAGCGCGCCATTGGTATAGCGGTACAACCAGGCCAGATCCCACACGATGCCGTTGCTGTTATCCAGCGTATCGCCCGCCAGCGTGGTGCGCAGGAAACCGTATTCGGTATTGTGGATGTAAGACAGGCCCGCCATCATGGTGCTCTTACGCTTGTCGAGTTCGCGCAGTCGGCGATCGTCGCTGTCGCCCGGCTTAAAGTACAGCGGAGACCAGTACGCGGTAATCGACAATTTATCCGCTTTGTCGTTCCACAGGTAGTATCCGCCGCCCAGCCCCCGGAACCAGAAGTTATCACTTTCATAGTTGATAACCGGCACCGGATACACATCAGCATCGTAATCTTTGTAAGGATGTTCAACCACACCAACGCCAGCGCCCAGCGTCAAGTCGTTTTCAGCTTGCGCTACGCCAGCTGATGTGGCGATAAGCACGCCAAATGCCAGAAGTTTGAGTTTGGTCACAATCCATATTCCTTATTCAAATGTTTAGCGCCAAAAGTGTAACTGCCAATACGTTTCAACCCAACTATTTTACTTATTCGTTTCACTCTCTGTAACCGGTTAATTTCTCAATAGTGGATGACAGTTTGCTTGCAGTCGGATGAACGCGGGATGACTTTCATCTCTTTTCTTTACATAACCATGCACTTTTAGCGGATGAGTTATTGATATGCCATTGAAATTCATTTATGCGCACAGGCAAGTTTTGCAAATGCCATCTACGCTTAATTTTAAGAAGGTGTATCACCGGGCACGTTGATCTCTTGCTCAGCGTTGTGGCATGAGAGTTGCTGTTTATCAGTAGAGACGTCGTTCAGTTACCTCTTCCGGGAGCCTCTACTATTCATATGAACGGCTCTTACCATGTGCTAAAAAACGAAAGGACGGCATACCATGAATATATTCGATCACTATCGCCAGCGCTATGAAGCTGCCAAGGACGAAGAGTTCACACTGCAGGAGTTTCTTACCACTTGTCGGCAAGATCGCAGTGCTTATGCCAACGCGGCAGAGCGGCTACTGATGGCTATTGGTGAGCCTGTCATGGTCGATACTGCCCAGGAACCTCGACTTTCTCGACTCTTTTCGAACCGGGTCATCGCTCGCTATCCCGCATTCGAAGAGTTTTACGGCATGGAAGACGCGATTGAACAGATTGTCTCTTATCTGAAACACGCGGCTCAGGGGCTGGAAGAGAAGAAACAGATCCTGTATCTGTTGGGGCCTGTAGGGGGCGGTAAATCGTCGCTGGCCGAGCGACTGAAATCTTTGATGCAGCATGTGCCTATTTATGTTCTGAGCGCCAACGGTGAGCGTAGTCCGGTAAACGATCACCCGTTATGCCTGTTTAATCCGCAGGAGGACGCGCAGATTCTGGAAAAAGAGTACGGCATTCCGCGCCGCTATCTCGGCACCATTATGTCGCCGTGGGCCGCAAAACGTCTGCATGAGTTCGGCGGGGATATTACCAAATTCCGCGTCATCAAAGTCTGGCCGTCCATTCTGGAACAGATTGCTATCGCCAAAACAGAACCCGGCGATGAAAACAACCAGGATATTTCCGCGCTGGTCGGCAAGGTGGATATTCGTAAACTCGAACACCACGCGCAAAACGACCCGGATGCCTATGGCTATTCCGGCGCGCTGTGCCGCGCTAACCAGGGGATCATGGAGTTCGTCGAGATGTTTAAAGCACCGATTAAAGTGCTGCATCCGCTGCTGACCGCCACTCAGGAAGGTAACTACAACGGGACGGAAGGTATCTCCGCCCTGCCGTTTAACGGCATTATTCTTGCCCACTCGAACGAATCCGAATGGGTGACTTTCCGCAACAACAAAAATAACGAAGCCTTCCTCGACCGTGTTTACATCGTGAAGGTGCCGTATTGCTTACGCATTTCCGAAGAGATCAAAATCTACGAGAAGCTGCTGAATCACAGTGAGCTGACTCATGCGCCATGCGCGCCGGGTACGCTGGAAACCCTGTCGCGCTTCTCGATTCTTTCTCGTCTGAAAGAGCCAGAAAACTCGAGCATCTACTCGAAAATGCGCGTCTATGATGGCGAAAGCCTGAAAGATACCGACCCGAAAGCGAAGTCCTATCAGGAATACCGGGATTACGCCGGCGTCGATGAAGGGATGAACGGTCTGTCCACGCGTTTCGCGTTTAAGATCCTCTCCCGCGTGTTTAACTTTGACCATGCCGAAGTGGCCGCCAACCCGGTGCATCTGTTCTACGTACTGGAGCAGCAGATCGAGCGCGAACAGTTCCCGCAGGAGCTGGCTGAGCGTTATCTGGAGTTCCTGAAGGGTTATCTGATCCCGAAATACGCCGAGTTTATTGGCAAAGAGATCCAGACCGCCTATCTGGAATCCTATTCCGAGTACGGACAGAACATTTTTGATCGTTATGTCACCTATGCGGATTTCTGGATTCAGGATCAGGAATACCGTGACCCGGATACCGGCCAGCTCTTTGACCGCGAGTCACTGAACGCTGAACTGGAGAAAATCGAAAAACCGGCGGGCATCAGCAACCCGAAAGATTTCCGTAACGAGATCGTCAACTTCGTTCTGCGTGCCAGAGCGAATAACAGCGGTCGCAATCCAAACTGGACCAGTTACGAAAAACTGCGCACGGTTATTGAGAAGAAAATGTTCTCGAATACCGAGGAGCTGCTGCCGGTGATTTCGTTTAACGCGAAAACCTCAACCGACGAGCAGAAAAAACACGACGATTTTGTCGACCGCATGATGGAGAAAGGTTATACCCGTAAGCAGGTTCGCCTGCTGTGCGAATGGTATCTGCGCGTACGGAAATCGTCTTAACAGCATAAATGGCCCGGAAAATTTTATCCGTTTACCGGGCCAACAATTCTTTTGTACGCGAAATCATTCAAGAGGTATCAAGGCGGCAAATGAGTGAATCCCCAGGAGCGTACATAAGTACGTGACTGGGGTGAGCGAATACAGCCAACGCAGAGACAACTTGAAGGATGAAGCGTAAGTTGGCAAATGCAGTACGGGGGGCTTATGACCTGGTTTATTGACCGGCGTCTTAACGGTAAAAACAAGAGCATGGTGAATCGCCAGCGCTTCTTACGCCGTTATAAAGCGCAAATTAAACAGTCGATCTCCGAGGCCATTAATAAACGTTCGGTGACCGATGTAGAGAGCGGCGAGTCCGTTTCAATCCCGACGGATGACATCAGCGAACCGATGTTTCATCAGGGACGGGGCGGCTTGCGCCATCGCGTACACCCCGGCAACGATCATTTCGTACAGAACGATCGCATTGAGCGTCCACAAGGTGGCGGCGGTGGTTCCGGGAGTGGGCAAGGCCAGGCCAGTCAGGATGGTGAGGGTCAGGATGAATTCGTCTTTCAGATTTCCAAAGATGAGTATCTGGATCTGCTCTTTGAAGATTTAGCGCTGCCTAACCTGAAAAAAAATCAGCAACGGCAGCTTACTGAGTATAAAACCCACCGCGCGGGTTTTACCTCCAACGGCGTTCCGGCCAACATCAGCGTGGTGCGTTCCCTGCAAAACTCTCTGGCGCGCCGCACGGCGATGACTGCGGGTAAACGTCGGGAGCTACGCGCGCTTGAGGACGACCTGGACATCATCACCAAAAGCGAACCCGCGCAGTTGCTGGAAGAGGAGCGGCTACGTAAAGAGATTGCCGAACTGCGGGCAAAAATCGACCGTGTCCCCTTTATCGACACCTTTGATTTACGCTACAAAAATTATGAAAAGCGCCCTGACCCTTCCAGCCAGGCCGTGATGTTCTGCCTGATGGACGTATCCGGCTCGATGGATCAGGCCACCAAAGATATGGCCAAACGTTTTTATATCCTGCTCTACCTGTTCCTCAGCCGAACCTATAAGAACGTTGAAGTGGTCTATATCCGCCACCATACGCAGGCAAAAGAGGTGGATGAGCATGAGTTCTTCTACTCCCAGGAAACCGGGGGCACTATCGTCTCCAGCGCCCTGAAATTGATGGATGAGGTAGTGAAAGATCGCTACGACCCGGCGCAGTGGAATATCTACGCGGCGCAGGCTTCGGATGGCGATAACTGGGCAGATGACTCTCCGCTGTGTCATGAGATTCTGGCGAAAAAACTGCTGCCGGTGGTGCGCTATTACAGCTATATCGAAATCACCCGCCGCGCCCACCAGACCTTATGGCGCGAATATGAGCATCTGCAATCGACCTTTGATAACTTTGCGATGCAGCATATCCGCGACCAGGATGATATCTATCCGGTCTTCCGTGAACTGTTCCAGAAACAAAGTACGACAAGTAAAGACTAGAAATCAGTCCGTCAGGTCAGTAAAAAGCCAGAACCCTGTTCTGGCTTTTCTTTATTTCCCCTTAACCGAACAGCAGGCAATGTAATTCAACTGATGGCGCTGTGATTTAAAGAAGCGAAACATCTTGATAAAACGGCTGCGATTGTCACGAATGCACAGCCCGTTATAAACAATTTTAAGCGCCCCTTTCAGCCCTTCATCGCGAATCAACCCTCGCGGAGACATCAGCGACATTTCACCGTTCTGCTGTAAAACCTGCTCAAACCCGGAATCCAGCAACAGATCGCGCCAGCCTTGTTTGGTCATCGGGCTTACATTCGATTTCACCACATGCTGAAGCTGGTTCTGCTCACCTTCCGCCAGCTTCTGGCTGGTCAGCATAATATCGTGCGTTAAGAGACGGCCACCCGGCTTCAGAACCCGATAATATTCACCGATCAGCTTTGCTTTCGCTTTGTCGGCATACATGGTGAGCATGGCCTCGTTAATCAC
Organism: Citrobacter sp. TBCP-5362; assembly: GCF_005406305.1. Lineage (NCBI taxonomy): Bacteria > Pseudomonadati > Pseudomonadota > Gammaproteobacteria > Enterobacterales > Enterobacteriaceae > Citrobacter > Citrobacter sp. TBCP-5362. The sequence continues at coordinate 2,580,816 of NZ_CP040234.1, forward strand.
GACATCGAAACTGTTATCGGCAAAGGGTAAGCTGTTGGCATTGGCGGCCATGACATGGATGTGATTTTCCAGCCCGTGCGCCGCGACATTGTTCCGCGCGTTTGCCAGCGCGTTTTTATCCATATCGATGGCGTAGACCGAACAACCAAAACGTTGCACCAACTCAATGGCGGTCGTCGCCATATTGCATGCCACTTCCAGCACCTGGCTGCCCGGCGTCAGCTGAGACTGGCTGAACAGCCACTCCGTCGCCTCAATGCCGCCCGGACGCAGACGGGTTTTGCCCAGGCTTGCTAAAAATGTATGGCCCGCTTTTTCATTCGCACTCATCGCGCACCTCCTTCCTGATAAGTTGCATTATAAATACAACATTAAGAGGAAAAGGGGAAGTATGAGAATGATTTTTATTTCACAACACAAAAGAGGACGAAGGCGCTGTTAGAGAGAACATCGCCACTGTGATAAACTGAAGCGTCGCCCTTTGAAAACTGTTATTCATCATGAAATTGCATCATAAAGCGCTCAGGCTCTTTATCTCCGCAAGCGTCATTGTACTGACGTCCTCTTTTCTGGCTTATGAATTGATCGCCAGTGACAGGGCGATGAATGCCTATATGGGCTACATCATCGAAAAGGCAGACTCTTCATTTTTGTATGACAAGTACCAGAATCAGAGCATTGCAGCTCATCTAATGCGCACGTTCACGGAGCCCAAAGCACCACCATCCGATGAACAACAATATGCGTTATGCCGCGGATTTGAAACAGGTCGCAATACCCACGGCATCAATCTCACCACTCATAATAACCCATCGCTACATGGAACACTGCAAACCGCCGAGGCAAACTGCGCGATCGTAGCTGACGACGCTCCTCTGTTGTTCGCTTTTGATCAGGCGGTGGCCGCGAATCGTAACCAGAAGGATTATGGTAAAGGGCTGGGCACTGTAGAAGATAAATTCCACTACTATCTGGATATTAAAAAACGCTACGTCTATTTTTATAACCTGATTGACTCCAGACAATTTTTTATGCACCACTGGTCTTTTCTGCGAAAAGGAACGCTGGGAATCAACCGTAACGATATTGATGGTCAATTCACAGGGCGAACAGTGCTCTCAAGCATTTATCAGGACGATCTTACGGAAAAAAATGTGATGAGTTTTTTAACTCCCGTTTATCTACATGGAAAGTTAAAAGGCATAGTAATGGTGGATATTAACCAGGATAACCTGAAGAATATTTTTTACACTCAGGATCGTCCACTGGTCTGGCGCTATCTGGACGCGACTCTGTTCGACCTGAATTCAGAGAAAAAAATCATTGTCCATCAGAGCGAAAATAACCTCTTTAATTATGTTAATTATGTTCACGACCTGCCAGGCGGAATCCGTGTCACATTATCTCTCGACATCCTGTATTTTATTGTCTCATCATGGAAACTGTTCGCCTTTTACCTGCTCGTTACCGCTACGTTACTGAACATGGTCAGAATGCATTTTCGCCTTTACCATAATGTCAATCGTGAAAATATCAGCGATGCGATGACCGGCCTCTATAACCGTAAGATCCTGACACCGCAGCTTGAACAGCGTTTGCAGCGACTGGTCAACACAGGCACCTCCGTGACGTTTATCGCCATCGATCTGGATAGGTTGAAAGTCATTAACGACACGCAGGGGCATCAGGAAGGCGATCGCACAATTACATTGCTGGCAAAAGCCATTGAAGCATCGGTGCGTAAAACTGATTACGCAATAAGATTGGGAGGTGATGAATTTTGTGTAATTCTTATCGATTCAGTTGTACCGGCAACAACTTTACCTGAGCGTATTGCCAATAAGTTGCGAATCATCGCGCCAGATAAGGTGATTAGTTTTTCCGCTGGACTTTATCATATGCAGCCTGAGGATACGATCCAGGACGCATACAAGGCCTCTGATGAGCAACTCTATCTCAACAAACAACAAAATCATGCACGTTTGTGATACCCTTTTGCCGTTAAAACTTCATCGCAATATTGGGAGTGAATGATGAATGAAGTCGCTAAGGGGATCACGGCTCACCAGCGTTTGATTACCCTTTTATCGCAGGAAGGCGCCACTTATCGTGTACTCAGTCACGAGGCGGTCGGTAAGTGCGAAGCGGTTTCGGAAATTCGCGGCACCGCACTAGGCCAGGGGGCAAAAGCGCTGGTGTGTAAAGTGAAAGGCAATGGCGTCAATCAACATGTCCTGGCGATCCTTTCCGCTGACCTGCAGGCCGATCTCGCCCAACTCGCAAACCATCTCGGCGGACTAAGAGCTTCGCTTGCCAGCCCTGCCGAGGTGGATGCGCTGACCGGCTGCGTCTTTGGCGCGATTCCCCCTTTTAGCTTCCACCCTAACCTGAAGCTGGTGGCCGATCCGCTGTTGTTCGAGCGCTTTAACGAAATCGCGTTTAACGCCGGCGTACTGGAAAAATCGGTCATTATGAATACCGACGATTACCTGCGCATTGCGCAGCCTGAACTGGTCAACTTTCGCCGAGCGCAATAACGGCTCAGAAACGTCTTTCCAGCACCAGTACGGAAATCACAATCACCGCGGCAATAGCGAAAAATGATGAGGTAATGATCAGCGTTTCAATCAGCATATGATCGTTCATGGTTTCACCCCGTTGCGACAGAGAAAACGGCTCACCTGTTATTGATAAATCGAATTAATGGCAATTTAATGACAGCAAGCCTGGCCTGCCCGGAAAATTCTCCTCAGGCATTCGCCTGAAAATGTGCCGTTATTGATAAAAAAGCCTGTTCACTCACGTATTTGCGCGTACAGTAAGCAGGCTTATCTTTCTCTGGCAAGGAAACCACGATGTTTGATGTCACTCTGCTGATCCTGCTTGGACTGGCAGCGCTGGGCTTTATCAGCCATAACACCACTGTCGCCGTTTCAATTCTGGTGTTGATCATTGTCCGCGTTACCCCACTCAATACGTTTTTCCCGTGGATTGAGAAACAGGGGCTGACCGTCGGGATCATTATCCTGACTATCGGCGTCATGGCGCCGATCGCCAGCGGTTCGCTGCCTCCCTCTACGCTCATTCACTCCTTCGTCAACTGGAAATCACTGGTTGCCATCGCCATTGGCATCTTTGTTTCCTGGCTGGGCGGGCGCGGCGTTACGCTGATGGGAAGCCAGCCACAGCTGGTCGCGGGTTTACTGGTGGGGACGGTACTGGGCGTCGCGCTGTTCCGGGGCGTGCCGGTCGGCCCGCTCATTGCCGCAGGCCTGGTGTCGCTGATTATTGGGAAGCAGTAAGCCCGGCCAGATAACGGCCTGGCGTTTGCCCCAGCCCCTTTTTAAACATGGTGATAAACGCGGTCGTTGAATCATAACCCAGCGTTTGGGCGACGTGCTGCACGCTGTGTCCGTCAATCAACGCCTGCAACGCCAGAATAAGCTGCAACTGGTGACGCCAGCGACGAAAGCTCAGGCCGGTTTCCTTTACCACCAGTCGGGCAAGATTGCGTTCGCTCATGGCGAACAGGCTCGCCCACTGTCCCAGCGTTTGCCAGCGGGCTGGTTCACGCGCCATCGTCTCCACCATTTGACGTATTTTGGGATGCCCGGAGACCGGAAGCTGCATCTGCTCCTGTGGTTGCTGCGGAAGCTCATCAAACAAGACCTGTGTCAGGCGCTGCGTCATTGGCTCGGTACGCTGAATATCCGTTCTCGCGGCAAGCGCCAGAATCAGCTCCCGGCACAATGGCGTTATTTTTAGCGTACAGCAGCGATCCGGCATCACAACCGCATCCGGCTCAATAAACAGAAAACATAATTCCGCCCCCGCCGTGACGTGGTTACTGTGGGGAATTTCGCCGGGAACCCATACCGCATACTGTGGTGGCACCATCCACATGGCGCTTTCTACCTCGCAGGTAATAGCGCCATGCAGCGCCAGGATCAGTTGCCCTTTTCGATGGTGATGCAGCGGACTGAAAAGCTCATCTTCGCGAGCGCGAATGCAAAAGGCCACAGCCGCATCATGGTGAAGGTCAGGCTCGTAGCCATCCAGTCTCAGGCCAATCATCATATTGTCCGATTTTAGCGATAAACTGTCATTTTAGCTTGATTGATCCAGAGAGTAAAAACGGTAAGGTATCGCCTCGCCTGTTGATATGAGAAAACAATGACTATTTCCCCTTCATTACGCGGCAAAAACGGTGCATTACTGATTGCCGGTATTCTGATGATTGCGACGACGCTGCGCGTTACCTTCACTGGCGCTGCGCCGTTACTGGAGACGATTCGTGCGGATTACGGGCTAACTACCGCACAAACGGGCCTCCTGACCACGCTTCCCTTGCTGGCTTTCGCGCTGGTCTCTCCGCTGGCGGCAAACATTGCGCGCCGGTTCGGCATGGAACGTAGCCTGTTTGCCGCCATGCTGTTGATTTGCTTCGGTATTGCCGTACGTTCGCTGCCTTCTGCCAGCTTCCTGTTTACCGGCACAGCCATTATTGGTTGCGGTATCGCGCTGGGAAACGTGCTGCTCCCCGGGCTGATTAAACGCGATTACTCACAGCATGTGGCAAAACTGACCGGCGCCTATTCATTGACGATGGGCGCCGCAGCGGCGGTGGGTTCGGCAATGGTCGTACCGCTGGCGTTGCATGGCTTTGGCTGGCGCGGCGCGCTGTTAATGCTGATGCTGTTTCCCCTGCTGGCCTTTCTTATCTGGCTGCCGCAGTGGCGCAACACGGCTACCGCCAACCTGAGCAGCTCCCGCGCGCTACACTCACGCGGCATCTGGCGATCCTCCCTCGCCTGGCAAGTCACCTTATTCCTCGGCATTAACTCGCTTATCTATTACGTTATCATCGGCTGGCTACCCGCGATTTTAATCAGCCACGGCTACAGTGAAGCGCAGGCCGGATCGCTACACGGCCTGCTGCAACTGGCGACGGCTGCGCCGGGACTGTTGATTCCGCTCATCCTGCACCGATTCAAGGATCAGCGCAGTATTGCCGCGCTGGTATCGCTCATGTGCGCTCTCGGCGCGGCCGGATTCTGGTTTGTGCCGGAGCAGGCGGTGCTGTGGACGATTCTGTTTGGGTTTGGCTCTGGCGCGACGATGATTTTGGGTCTGACGTTTATCGGGCTGCGCGCCAGTTCCGCGCACCAGGCGGCGGCGCTTTCGGGCATGGCGCAATCTGTCGGCTATCTGCTGGCGGCATGTGGGCCGCCATTGATGGGTAAGATTCATGATGCCAACGGCGACTGGCACATTCCGCTAATTGGTGTGGCGGTTCTGGCGGTCGCGATGGCGATATTCGGCCTTTATGCCGGACGCGATCGGGAGATCGCAGCAAAATAACCGAACGGGCAGGCATTGACCTGCCCTTGTTTTTATCCCCGTGCGGCTCGCAGCATCGCCTGCACCAGGGGAACGGGTTTTCCCGCCAGCGCGCCACGTTCATGCTGAAAAAGCGTACCAACGAAAAAGGGATGCGTTACCAGTTCCACGGCACGGATGTCTCCCGCCTCATCCCACCCGGTAACCCGCAAATCGCCATTCTCAAGTTCAGCGGCAAAATCCTCTGATACCCCGTAGTTGCAGTGATACCCTTCGGAGATAACGTCCTGCCCGTAGGCTTTGGCGACCAGCGTATTCGCCCTCAGTTCGATATCATCCGTTTTTTCCACCAGCGAGCAGCTCAACGGGGCGATAACCATCCGACCGGAAGCATCAGTTTCGGCGTGCGCCGCATCGCGCCAGCCCAGCACGTTGCGGGCATACTCGAGGATCGCGTGCTGGAATCCGCCGCAGGTTCCCAGAAAAGGAATGCTGTTTTCACGGGCATAGCGAATAGCAATCAATGCCCCTTCGGTATTTTTATAGGGACTGCCGGGAACAACCCAGATGGCATCATAGCCCACCAAATCTTCGTCACTATTGATGTCGGGCGTCGTCAGCCAGTCATAGTCCGCCATTAACTCCAGCACGGCGGCCGCATCATCAATAGCAAGGGGTATGGCCTGGTGCGCCACGATATCGGGGTTGTAATCACCCACCAGCGCAATACGTAGCGTGTCTTTAACAGGGGAAAGTTCCATGAGGCGTTCCTTATGTCAATGCAATGAGGGACAACATAAGGAACCTCAGACTACCGATCTTTTACTGTTATCACAATCCCTTAAATTGAGGAGGTTCGAAGTGCTATAGTGATGACGTTCTACGTTTCAGAAACAGCCTGCTACGTCAGCATGACGCGGCACGATTTTCCGGCAATCAGATTAATGAAGTCATGGCCTGGATTGAGGAGAGAAAAGGATGAAAATTCAGTGTAAACGCGTCTACGACCCGGCAGAAAAAAGCGACGGCTACCGTGTACTGGTTGACAGGCTGTGGCCGCGAGGGGTCAAAAAAACCGAGCTGGCCTTTGACGAGTGGGATAAAACGCTGACGCCTTCATCTGAATTACGCAAGGCCTTTCACTCTGAAGTGATTGATTTCAAGAACTTTACTGCGCAATACCGGAGTGAACTCGACCAACAGAAGCAAGAAGGTAAACGGCTGGCGGACATTGCCCGCCAGCAGACGCTGACCCTGCTATATGCGGCAAAGAACACAGAGCAGAACCACGCACTTGTCCTGGCCGACTGGCTACGCGGATTGTGATTCGCACACAAAATCCGCAAAAACACGGCGCACGCGCAAAGCGATGCGCCAGGTATCACTTATCGCTGGCAGGATGATCTCTGCGCCAGAGATCCCACTCTTCGATCACTTCTCCGCCGGGCAGTTTGCATTCCGTGCGTACCCCTTGCGGGCTTTGAACGGGCACTCGCGTACCGCCCTTCTGTTCGCAATAGACGGCAGCCGGGTTTGCCATACCTATCTGCGGAGGTTTCGGCGCCTCGGGCTGGGATGACGACGAACAGGCGGAGAGCGCCAACGCGCACGGCAGCGCGACAAACATGAATCTCATATGAACTCCCGTTAACATTACACCCCGACAGGTTAACCCGCCTGCCGTTGTATCTCCATGTTTTCTTGCGATGCGTATCAGAATGAAAAGCGTGACGTTAAAACATCTTTTGTCACGCACGACGCCCTGCTATCCTTGCTCGTCTTCCTATAACGAGAACGGGTGATAGCATGAAATTAGGCATTATTTTTCCTGTCGTAATTTTCATCACGGCGGTGACTTTTTTGGCATGGTTTTTCATCGGCGGCTACGCCACGCCGGGGGCGTAACGATGAAGAAAACGACGCTCATCATGATTGGCATTGCGATTATCGCGGTGGCAGGAACCAACCTGGGCTGGTGGTAACGGGCTTATCAAAATAATAAAGGCCACCAACGGTAGCCTTTTAGTCTTACGAACTACTTCGCTTAACTTTTGATTTTTCTGTAGATAAACAGAACGACAATCGCGCCGATAACCGCTACGGCAAAGCTGCCAAAGTTGAAGCCGTCAACTTTGCCAAACCCGAAGAACGTGCTGATCCATCCCCCTACCACGGCACCGACGATCCCCAGGATGATCGTCATGAAGAATCCGCCGCCATCCTTACCAGGCATAATCCACTTCGCCAGAATACCTGCAATAAGCCCAAAGATAATCCATGAAATAATGCCCATTTTTTCCTCACTTATGTTTGTACGTTAGCGGTTTACTCGCCGTTAAAAAGAATAGCACATCATCAGAGAATTGAAATTTGTGATAAATGTCACTTTTATTATTTTTTCTTTACTCCCATAAAAGTTGGGGTTGCAAGTTTAGATGATAAAGATTATCTTTCTCATTACTGAATAGTTGAGCAAATCACTCAGGTATTCAGTACGACATTGCTCACATTGCTTCCAGTATTTTTGCCCGCCTCACTGAGTGCGGGCTTTTTTTTGACGTTTACTCGTCATTTATGACGAATCCCCTGTCATTTTCTTCATCTTTTCGCAGACAAGCCCCGCCGCGTCTGAGTTTCTGTTTCTGGCACGGTTTGTGCTTTAACAGCCCGTCGCTACGACAAACCGAAGCCAGCGCCATGTCGCGCGTCGGCTTCGACTACAATTCGCGCTATTTCAGCTTTTAACAGGTCTGTTATTGATGAAAAAAATCACCAGTGTGTGCCCGTACTGTGGGGCCGGGTGCAAGCTCAAGCTTGTTGTTGAAAATAACAAAATTATCCGTGCCGAAGGCGCAGAGGGTGTAACCAACCAGAACCAGTTATGCCTGAAAGGCTACTATGGCTGGGACTTCCTTAACGACACGCGGCTTCTGACGCCACGTCTGACCCGCCCGATGATCCGCTATCAAAAAGGCGGAAAATTTACCCCCGTCAGTTGGGATGAAGCGATCCGCTATACCGCACAACGCTTATCCGCCATTAAAGAAACCTTTGGGCCCCGCGCCATTATGACGACGGGCTCTTCCCGTGGGACAGGGAATGAAACCAACTACGTCATGCAGAAATTCGCCCGCGCCGTACTCAATACCAACAATGTCGATTGCTGCGCCCGCGTATGCCACGGCCCTTCCGTCGCCGGGTTGCAGGAGACGCTGGGTAATGGGGCGATGAGTAACTCCATCAGCGATATAGAGAACTCCAAATGCCTGCTGATTTTCGGCTATAACTGCGCAGACTCTCACCCTATTGTCGCGCGCAGAGTCATTAAGGCCAGGCAGAACGGCGCCAAAATTATTGTGTGCGATCCCCGGCGCATTGAGACCGCCCGTATTGCCGATCAGCACCTGCAACTGAACAACGGTTGCAATATGGCGCTGGTTAACGCCTTTGGCTACGTTCTGCTTGATGAACACCTTTACGACACGGAGTACGTACAAAAGCACACGGAAGGACTGGAGGCCTACCGGGAGACCGTAAAAGATTACGCCCCGGAATCCGTCGAACATTTAACCGGCGTCCCTGCCCAGCAGGTGCGTCAGGCGATGCGAACGTTCGCCGCCGCCCCTTCCGCCACGGTCATGTGGGGAATGGGCGTGACCCAGTTTGGCCAGGCTGTCGACGTCGTGCGCGGTTTGTCGAGCCTGGCGCTGCTGACGGGCAATCTGGGACGTCCTGACGTCGGCGTCGGCCCGGTACGCGGTCAGAACAACGTCCAGGGAGCGTGCGATATGGGCGTTCTGCCTAACCAGTTCCCCGGATACCAGGACGTGACGGATGCAGCCGCCAGAGAGAAATTCGCGCAAGCCTGGGGAATCGATGCCAGCCTGATGGATGACAAAGTCGGCACGCGTATTACCGAGGTGCCGCACCTGGCGATGGAAGGCAAAATTAAAGCCTACTACATCATGGGGGAAGATCCGCTGCAAACCGAGGCCGACCTGGGGCTGGTGCGGGCCGGTTTCGAGGCGCTGGACTTTATCGTGGTGCAGGATATTTTCATGACCAAAACGGCAGAAATGGCGGATGTTCTCCTGCCCGCGACCTCATGGGGCGAACACGGCGGCGTCTTCACCTGTGCCGACCGAGGCTTCCAGCGGTTTGAAAAAGCCATCGACCCCACCGGAGATGTGAAGCGCGACTGGGAGATTATCAGTCTGCTGGCGACCGAAATGGGCTACCCGATGCATTATGAAAGTAACCAGCACATCTGGGATGAGATGCGCGAACTGTGTCCGCTTTTCTACGGCGTCACTTGGGAGAAAATGGGCGATATGGGGCATGTGCAGTGGCCGTGCCCGGACCTTGATCACCCCGGTACGCCGTATCTTTACGCACATAGTCAGTTTGATACGCCCAGCGGCAAAGGCAAGTTATTCGCCGCGCCGTGGCGGGCTCCGGCGGAAGTTCCTGATGATGCGTTCCCGATGGTGCTCTGTACCGTTCGCGAAGTGGGACACTATTCCTGCCGCTCAATGACCGGCAACTGCGCTGCGCTACAGGCGCTGGCAGATGAACCTGGCAACGTGCAAATCAACACGAACGATGCGGAAAAACTGGGGATTCGTCATCGCGAACTGGTGTGGGTGAGCTCACGTCGCGGTAAAGTCATCAGCCGGGCCGATGTTTCAGATCGCATTAACCAGGGAACGGTCTATATGACCTATCAATGGTGGATAGGCGCCTGTAACGAACTGACTCAGGATAATCTTGATCCGATTTCGAAAACGCCTGAAACCAAATACTGCGCCGTGAAGGTCGAAGCCATTACCGATCAGCGCTGGGCGGAAAACCATGCTGCCCAATCGTACAGCGATATGAAGTCGCGTTTATGCGAGGCAATTGCATAAGCCGCGTTGTGCCTGTTAGCCCGGGTTCGGGAAAAGGAACCCGGGCGTTTTCATCAGCGAACCTCAATATTCCGCATGCTGTGGTTCCGCCGTCTGCAACGCAATATATTCATCTTGTTTATCGCGTTTCATAAACGTCAGCGTAACCAAAAAAAGCCCGATCATGAACGGCAATTCGTACAGTTCTTCAATCAAATCGGTGTATTGCTTACTGTGCAGGAACAGCGGCGCCAGTAACCGATGATGCTCCACCGTATCGGAAATTAAAAACGCGCAGGCAGTAACAGTTAGCAACCACAGCGGCAGGGATTCTTCACGCAGCCGACGCGCAATTTCCTGGCGCAAAGTCTTTGAGATCAATACCGGAAGCACAAGCGCGGCGATCAGGACGACGGAGATCCCCCGGAAGATCATTTTGGGATGATCAGGAAAATAGTCGCGCCCCCAGCTGGTGCTTCGCCCTAATAACACCAGCCACCACACCACCGCCCAAAGCCAAAACTGCTTTGCGCCGTCAGGGCGAGACAACGGCCTGATATACCAGGCGGTAAATAGCGCACCAAACAGTAGCCATAGCGCCTGCCCATTTTCAATCCATAACACCACGACGCCATTTAGCAGAGGTACGTGCCAGTTCGCAGTGAAAGGAATAACCAACGCAACAAGCGCAAGGACGAGAGCCGACGAGGTTAATCGAGTATCAAATTTCATGGTGGTCATTTTCTGTTCAGTGTTTGATGCTCAATCATATATTTTATGAATGCCAGAGCATTAACAAACAATGCGATGTTCTTAAGGTTTCCTTAATATTTCTTTTCAATTAATTTCAGTTGTCAGGTACATGCTGATATCAGGCGAAAAAAAAACCGCCCAGCGTCGTGATAGCGCTGTGCGGTTTAGCGTAACGGTTAAAAAATCGCGGTCGCAGGCTTCCCGAACGGGATCACCAGCCGCAAACGTCGTGCTCGTTTTCGGTGTCGTATGAGCGCACGGTGTTCACCAGATCTTTCACCACTTCTGCCGCAACGTCCGGGACCAGCAGTGTCATCGGCGCTTCAGTTTCATAATCAACTGAAACACCGTTGCTGTTATTGGTTACGGTAACGGTATAGGTCGCTTTGCCCATAATTTACTCCTTCCCGGTATGAATGACTTTTCGTTGGCTGGCGCTTTCCATCAGCACTTCCGGGGCAACAAAAAAGTCGATGTTAAAGTAGGTATCGTCGCTCATCACTTCGATGTTGTGCCATTTTTCCGGGGGAAAAACGCCGAACTGACCGGCTTCAATGATCATCACTTTTTCCGGTTCCGGGCTGTGTTCATCTGCGTATCCGAGATATTTGACCGCCCCCTGCATAACCGACAGGCGAGGATAAACCCCTGGTCGGGTTCCTTTATCAAGGTGGCGTTCGAAAATTCCGGCTGGCGCGGTGTCTTTATTCCAGAACGGAGTGGAGCGTGTATGGATATGATTTTGTGGAATTTGAAGCATTTTATTCCCTCTTCCAGTAACAACCAGCGATCTTACTGAATCGCTGCTGTAAAAAGGGTACGCCTCATAAGATGTGTTTTAAATACCATTTATTGGTTATTTTTTTCCGTCGCGCGTGGCGGTGAGCATCATCTTTAAGTAAAAAGTAAAAACGGAAGGCCCACAGAGTGCGCGGGCCTGATGGCGTTATGACTGAAGCGTCGCCAGACGTGCGGCAAAACCAACGAAAATCAAACCGATAAGGGAATTCCCCACCTTCGCCAGTTTCTTTTTCGTGCGAATGTACTGCGTTACAAAAGCGCCCGAAATAATCAGGAAGCTCAGATAGAAAAAGCTCACCACTTCAAGCGTTGTCGCCAGGATAAAAAATGACAGCCCCGCGTGTGGCGCATTGACGTCAATAAACTGGACGAAAAATGAAACGTAAAAAAGGATGGCTTTGGGATTGGTCAGGCTCAGAATTAAGGCACGTTTAAAGATTGCGCCAAACGGAACCTCATCATGCGCCACTTCGCTCCCTTTCGATTTGAGCGTGGCGTAAAGAATCTTCGCACCAAGATACAGCAGATAAAAAGCGCCGAGATAACGAACGATATTAAACAGCACCGGCGTTGTTTTTATTAATGTTGCGACGCCCGCGTACGCCAGAAACATCAGCACCGCATCGCCAATGAACACCCCGCTGGCGGCGAGATACCCGCCTTTCATCCCTCGCCCGACGCTGTTTTTCAGCACAAATATCGTATTAGGCCCCGGCACCAGCACGATAAAAATGGCCCCAACCAGATACGTCCAGTAGTTCAGAACTCCATACTCTGCGAACACGTTAACCTCTTCCTGAAAAAAACAGATACGCTTTACTGCGAAACAATATGCTAACGAATGAACTGAATGATGGGAAGGGAAATCATAGCGTTGCGTTATATCATGATATTTACCGGCAAAGGCGCCCTACTTATGACAGATATCGCTCTTTTGGGACGCCGTCACAACACGATGGCGGGTCCTGCCGGGCCCGCCATAATAACAACATCTTAGTGGTGCAACATCTCGTCGACGACCTCTTCGGCCTTCAGCTGGTACGGATAATAGGTTGGCCAGTTATCCATTTCTTCAAGCAATGCCTGCTGGGAAGTGTTCCCCATAAAGATATGGAAATGGCTCGACTTACGCGGCGCGATAATATGATCGCTGAACTGCACATATTTAGGCGCGTTGCTCTTCGCATCTTTACACTCAAACAGATAGCGAACGCCTTTTTTACCGGATGCGTAGGTCAGGATTTTGTGTCCGGCATAATCGTATTGGCAGGACTCAACCTGATTACCGGTGTGAAATTCCATGACGCCATTCTCAATGCCGATAGTATCCACATTGGTGGCGTAGCCTTTACGGTAATAGGCCTTAATCTCCTCGGCCGTTTTGCTGTTATCTTTCTCCGCTTTCTTTTTAAATACCGGATCAAGCTCCCCGCTTACCAGATACGGATAAACAGACTGCCACATACCGTCCCAGTCCGTTAGCGCCCTGTCCTTCACGTTTTTATCGTCAAAAACGCCTTCTGCCGCCTTTTGCTCCATCTCCGTTAGCGGTGCGCCATGTGAATGGTGCCCATGCGCAAGCGCGTGTCCACTAACCAGAAGCATTCCCAGAGCTACTGCTAATTTTTCAAAATGAATCGCCAAAATATCACCCTCAATCAGTGCGTAAAGATGGAATGTTATAATATAACATCATCATTAATTCAACTCTGAATGAGAAGCATAAAAAACGGGAGCACACAGGCTCCCGCTTATTCCGACAAACTAACAGTCCCCGGCGTTACAGAGTGACAATCTCTGGCTCATCAAATACCGTGAGCGTCGGGGCTTCGCCGGTAAATTTCTCTGCGTATACCAGGGTCGTATTCCCCGCGCAGCCGTTCGCCAGTCTTGACGTCGGGATGTCCGCCGTCAGCACGTTGGCGCCGCCGTTTTTACAGATGCCATTCTCGATATCAGGCCAGGCGCCTTCATGGATACAGATGATCCCCGGCTTGATCCCGTCGCTGACGTGCGCCCCGACCAGAACCTGACCACGACCATTCCATACACGTACCAGGTCGCCCTCGACAATTCCCCTTGCCTTCGCATCATCTGGATGAATCGTCACCGGCTCGCGATCGGCAATGGCATACTCTTTTCGCAACGACGCATAGTTCAACTGACTGTGCAGACGGTGTGCCGGATGGGCGGTCAGCAACTGTAGCTGATCCTTATCCGCAGACCCTTTCCACTCATCCGGTTCAATCCATGAAGCATGAGGCGGACAGTCTTTGTAGTGATAACCTTCAATGGTTTTTGAATAGATCTCGATCTTACCGCTTGGCGTACCGAGCGCATTCATGACCGGATCATGGCGGAAATCGGCATAACGCACATACTTGTTGTTCTTTTCGTTCTCGCGCATTTCAATCAGCTTATTCTGCTGCCAGAACGCATTGAACTGAGGCATTGCCACACGTTGAGCGCGAGCCGCCTTTTGCGCGGCGTCGTAGAATTGCTTCAGCCACGCCATCTCATCTTTACCTTCGGTATAGACCGCTTTGCCGCCGGGTTTGAGCATCTCAGCTAAATCAGCAAAGACGTCAAAGTCATTACGGGCCTCAAACTGCGGCGCAATCACCTGCTTCATGGGCACCAGATGCTGGTTGCTGTAGTCTCCGGTCATCGTGAGATCGTTACGTTCAAACGATGTGGTGATCGGGAGAACAATATCGGCATGTTTCGCCGCCGCCGTCCAGTAACACTCGGAAATCACCACCAGCTCGGGCTTCTGCCACGCTTTGATTAAGCGGTTGGTATCCTGATGATGGGTAAAGTTCGCGCCGCCTGCCCACCAGATCATTTTGATATCCGGGAAGGTCTGCTCTTTACCATTATGCTGATATTTTCCTCCCGGGTTTTCCAGCGCCTCCACAATTCGCGCCACAGGCAGGTTCACCACCGCATCCGATACCGCCCAGTCGTTCCCTGCCGACGATCCCCCCTCAATTTGCGCCGATATCGCAGGCAGTACACCACCGGTACGCGTCGGGTTCCCGCCGTTGGAATAGTGATAGGAGAAACCGAAACCGCCGCCTTCCGTCCCAATTTGCCCCAGCATCGCGGCCAGCGTCACCAGCATCCAGTGTTTTTGCTCACCGTATTGCTGACGTTGAATCCCCCAGCCCGCCATCAGCATGGTTTGGTTGCTGGCAAAAATTTCCGCCAGTTTCTCAATCTGTTCTGCGGGTACGCCACAGACACCGGATGCCCATTCAGCGGTTTTCTCAACGTTGTCGCTCTTGCCGAGCAGATACTCTTCAAACTGCGGATAACCGGTGGTGTATTTTTCCAGGAACGCTTTATCGTGACGCTCTTTTTTCACCAGCGTATGCGCAATCCCCAGCATCATCGCCACGTCAGTTCCCATATGCGGGGCGATCCACGTTGCATTGTCGCCAAAAAACTCAATGGTTTCTGAGCGCATTGGGTCGATCGCGATAACGGTTTTTCCCGATTTCTTCAGCAGATTAAAATACTCAAGCCCTTGTTCATCCGTACTGCTCCAGGCAATTTTTAACGTGTTGAGCGGGTTCATCCCCCACAGCACCACCACCTGGCTGTGCTCAAGCACCATCGGCCATGTCGTCTGTTGTTCGTATACCTCAACCGATCCCACAACATATGGCATGATAACCTGCGCCGCCCCGGTGGAATAATCCCCGGTATGGCCTGCATATCCCCCGGCCATACTCATATAGCGTTGCAGCAACGTTTGCGCTTTATGCAAGACGCCGCTGGAGCGCCAGCCATAGGAACCCGCAAAAATGGAGGACGGGCCATAGCTGCTACGAATACGGCTATGCTGCTCATGAATGAGTTTCAGCGCCTGTTCCCAGCTCACCCGCACAAAGGGATCGCTTCCCCGTTTACCGTCCGCTTTACCTGGATTTTCCAGATAGCTTTTACGCACCATTGGGTATTTTACACGGACGTTGGTATGTACCTGATCCGGCGCGGTTTGCTGCAATGAGTTCGGTATGGTTTTAGGTAATGCGCCTTTTGAAGAGACAACTTTGCCGTCTTTAACCTCCACATATACGGCCCCCCAACGTGCGGCAGTCAGGATGGCGCCGCCATTTTGGTTTTCGGCCCAGGCAGGCATTGGGATCACCGAAGAAATCGCCATAGTCCCGGTTGCCGCTCCAGCCGTCTTGATAAAGTCACGTCTTGTGAGTTTCATGATTTCTCCTGGTATTATCACTATTCATGCATGTCTTTCGCGTTGTACTGGAAGTAACGGCTCAGGATATCCAGTTCGTTTTCACTGATGTTGGTACGAGCCCCCATCCCTTTCGCCACAGAGGGCCAGGCATTGAGGGTAAAATGCTTCGCAGGAATCGGCGCATGGCAGCCTGCGCAGTACACATTGTCGAGTTTGCGCGCGTAGTCCCACATCGGTTCGCGGCTGGCGAGCGCGGAGCCGCTCCACTCGCCCTGTAGCGCCACATCCCGCCACGCGTTACCGTAATCATCTTTTTTCCAGTCAGAGAGAATGTTGAGTGATTGCTGCCCTTTCTCACTCAGACTGGCAAGGATCAACCGCTGGCCTGCCGCGTAGTAAATAACCTGCTCACTCCCCTGCATCTGGCTCCCGCGAATCTCCACCAGCCGTGACGTTTCCGTCGATTTCAGGACATGCATTTGCGTGGCCGGATAGACGGTTGCCAGATCGCCAAGTGCGGTATTGCTTACGGCATAGAGCGTTTTTGCAGATGCGGGGGTGGATGCAGACTGGGCCTCAAGCGCTTTGAGGGCGCTGTCGTCCATTGTTATTTCGGGTGGGAAGTGGGCGACGCCTTTGTGGCAATCAATACAGGTTTGTTTTTCCTGAATGCCCATTTGGTGCATTTTGCGGGCATCAGCGCTTTGCGCGTCAATATCCATCGCATCCATGCTATGACAGCTACGACAGGTTGCGGAGTCGCTGGCTTTCAACTGCGCCCAAACGGTTTGCGCCATCTCCAGACGATGTTCTTCAAACTTCTCTGGCGTGTCGATTTTTTTGGTGATGAACTGATGATAGACATCTTTCGAGGCAAGGAGCTTGGCTACCAGGTAATCCACCCCGCCCTCCGGGATATGGCAATCCGCGCATTCCGCACGAATCCCCTTCTGATTCTGGAAGTGAACCGAGCCCGTATACTCCTCATAAGGCGCCTGCATCGTATGGCAAGACAGACAAAATTCAGTGCTCGATGTTTTATGTAACGTCCATTGCCCCGCTAAAACAATTACTGCGCCAAGAACGATGCAAAGCAGCATCGTCCATAAAATGGTTTTATTTATTTTTCTCATTCTTCATTCTCATCAGACAACTACCCTTTTAGAGGTAGACAATAATTAGACTGAGCAGGTTAATTATTGATATCCATCAAGCGAGGATGTGAATAAGAATTAGCATGCAAGTAAATTTGAAGGGGATCGCAGATTACACAGCAACGGAATATATGAGTATAAAATCATTAAAACACAGTGAGTTACACTGTATTGTATAGATATTTAAACCAGTATTAAATTAAATGTCAGGAGAAAGTTTCAAATAATTAAAATGGCGATTCAAGAGAGAGAAAATATTCCGTCGTTATATAAATAAATATACAATGAAATAAAGTAAAACGGAACCCATTACTGCTTCATAACGATATTCACGGTAAAAATCATTGTCCTGACAGCCATCATGTCGGTAACACCTTCTGGTGGACGTTTTGTGTCTACATTCTTACGACTTGCGGATTCGTTCACATGACTTTGATCTGATTACTTCTTATACAACCGATAAGTCCAGTACACTTAAGGTGGAGATAAAACAAACAGGAGGTGGTGAATATGTATCGTTCTATTCTGGTGCCGATTGATATCTCAGAAGCCAGCTTGACCCGTCAGATCATCCCGCAGGTTGAGGCGCATGCTAAAACCGCAAAGGTGCATTTTTTGGCCGTAATACCTTCTGTCCCATTCTATGCCTCACTGGGTCTGGCCTACTCCAGCGAGTTCCCGGATAGAAGCGGTCTTCAGTCAAAGGCCGCCGTCAAACTGGAGGAAATTGTTAAACAATTCAATATCCCCGAGGGCAGGAGCCAGTCCCATGTTGTCTACGGCCCGCCCAAAGATCAGATCCTCAAACTGGCGGATGCGGTAGAAGCCGACCTGATTATCATTGCGTCGCATCAACCGGGTTTCAGCACCTATCTGCTGGGTTCAACTGCTGCGGCCGTTGTTCGCCATGCAAACTGCCCTGTTCTGGTTGTACGCTAATACCACTCGCTAACCCTGGCGAAAACGGGAGCCAACAGGCTCCCGTTCTTGTATCACACCTGTTTTCTGATGAATGACTCCCGATAAAAACAGCCTTATAAAACGAATGGTTGAATCATTAAATGATAATGGTTATCATTCTCTTGCTGTAAATACCTTAGCGCCTAATACAGGTATTGAAAGCACGACATTGCTCACATTGCTTCCAGTATGATTTTGCCCGCACTCTGTTGCGGGCTTTTTTTGCCAGAGTATTCATGCTCTCAGGGAAAAGAGCATGTGAGTCGTTAAACATTAAAAGGATATTTATGAACATAAAGAGAGTTGCCGGCACGATTTCAATCGTATTGTTGACGGCTTGTGTCGACTCAGAAGTACAACCCGCGCCCTCTTCCGCCAGCCCAATTTGTCAGGGATTCGGCTGCGTAAAAACTCCCGGGAAACTTCCCAGCCGCGCCGCCACCCATAAACCGACAAAAGAAGAAAGAAACCGTGTGATCCGGGGCGAGAAACCCGATTTTGGCTCCGAAGAGTGGAGTGTCGGGGGTACGCTACCTGGCTGGTGATTGCAGGTGCAGAGTCGTCACTCTCACAACACGCCATTCTACTGACATGAAAAAACGGGAACTGACAGGTTCCCGTTCTTGTTTATCCTCAGGTGCATATTTACAGATACCCGGCGATATAACCGGAGATCATACGCACAAGATAAGGCCACCCGGCCATGACAAGCAGCATCAGCAGCGCGATAAGCAGCCCCGTTAATACTGACCGAATGCGTTCATGTTCCGTACCCATTTTCACCTCCCCTGACCGCAGAAAATGAATGACTAAATTCCCAATAGCACGAACACATGACAGGTTTATGACGGCATTATTGACCAGTAACCGCCCGGAGGCGGTTTGAAACCAGGAAACGAGCTATTCGCCGTTACTCTCAATCGCGTTTTCCTTCTTCCCATACAAGGCCGGCTTGCCTGCTGGTCGGGTCTTAAAGCGACGGTGTAGCCACATATATTGTTCAGGAGCCAGGCTGATTGCGCGTTCAATCGCCCGATTCATTCTGGTCGCAACGGTTTCCTTGCCCTCGTCATACAGTTCATGGCCGATATCCGGGAGGATGATCAGCTCGTACCCTCTTCCATCCGCTCGGCGTCGGGGAACAAAAGGTACAACCGCCGGTCGCGCGCTTCTGACGAGCATGTAACTGCCTGCGGTAGTCGCCGCATCGGGAACATCAAAAAAAGGAACAAACACGCTGTTACGAGCGCCATAGTCATGATCAGGTGCATACCAGACAATCTCACCTTGTTTGAGCACTCGTATCATGCCTTTTAAATCATAGCGATCGAGCATGGTTTTATTTGAGCGAAGACGTCCTCGCGTCTGCAACCAGTCATACAGCGCGTTATTGTTCGGCCTGTATACGCCAATGCCCGGATTGAGCATCCCAAATATGCGCGCCCCAAGTTCAAGAGTAAGAAAGTGCATACCGATGAGAAGCACGCCTTTATTTTCAGCTCGCGCACTTTCCATATGTTCATAACCCGTAACCGTAAACCATTTGCGTAAACGCCTGTCTGACCAGAACCAGGCGATACCGGTTTCAAGTACCCCCATGCCTACCGACTCAAAATTTTTAATCAGTAATTTCTCACGCTCCTTCACAGGTAACGCCTTAAAGCAAAGTTCCAGGTTGCGACGGGCTATTGTTACCCTGCGAGGCAATGCGCGCATGGCCACTCTCCCCAGACAAGCGCCAAGCCTGAGCAGAATGGGATAAGGCAGCAAAACAGCACATCGTAAGAAGAAAATACCCAGCCATAGCAGCCAGTAGCGAGGATGAAAAAAAGCGAATGAAAATGTTGGGAGTCTCGTCATTGAGTAAAATACGTTCCGGTTTACTGATAACTGCGGTGTTAGCTATCTGACTATTACAAAGAGGGGAAAACTAAAGCCCCGGTTAGCACAAAAAGTCTATAAAAAGACGAAAAAGTCGTTTTGTCATTTTTTGCGACTTATCCCCTGCTCACCGCGAGGTCGTAAAAACGTCATTACCTTTTCGCCGCCACGTGACCGATCGGACAATTTCAGGTCTATTCATTAAGCACAGTTGAGGTTATGTTATTACATAACTTTTAGTGAGAAGGGTAATCATCAGATGAAAGTCAGAAACATATTCGCCATATCACTGGCTGCCTCGTCGTTCAGTTGCCTGGCATTCAAATCGCCGCCCAACGTAGTACCCGGTACGGCTCCTGATAACGTTCGCACACTCGAAAGTAAGATTCTGGGAAGTTTTTACAGTCAGCATGGTACTGAGCCGCAGACAACATTTTTGGGAACCTGTGATGCTTCACCCGTTCCAGGTTGTTCATGCCCGTTTTGCACAATGCTCCGTAGCCATATTCGCTGATGGGCTAAACGTCTGAGCCACTGGCAGATGCGCATCTTCCCCGTCTGGAGACTTGCGAAGTATCGTCTTAATCCTCTGCGAATTCGACATTCAAAAAACGAGTTCGAATGCTAATAATAAAAAACGGGAACCCTCAGGCTCCCGTTCTTGTTTAACCCAGAAACTGGATTACATATTTGCGATGATCGCGTCGCCAAACTCTGAACATTTCAGCAGCTTAGCGCCTTCCATCAGACGTTCGAAATCGTAAGTGACAGTCTTCGCGGCAATCGCGCCTTCCATCCCTTTGACGATCAGATCTGCGGCTTCGAACCACTGCATGTGGCGCAGCATCATCTCAGCAGACAGAATGATGGAGCCCGGGTTAACTTTATCCTGGCCCGCGTACTTCGGCGCAGTACCGTGAGTCGCTTCAAACAGCGCGCACTCGTCACCGATGTTCGCGCCCGGCGCGATACCGATACCACCAACCTGCGCAGCCAGGGCGTCAGAGATGTAGTCGCCGTTCAGGTTCATACAGGCAATCACGTCGTACTCAGCCGGACGCAGCAGGATCTGTTGCAGGAACGCATCGGCGATCACGTCTTTAATCACGATCTCTTTGCCGGTGTTCGGGTTCTTGATTTTGACCCACGGGCCGCCGTCGATCAGCTCACCGCCGAATTCATCACGCGCTAACTGGTAGCCCCAGTCTTTAAACGCGCCTTCGGTGAACTTCATGATGTTGCCTTTGTGAACCAGGGTCACAGAATCACGGTCGTTAGCGATGGCATATTCAATCGCCGCACGCACCAGACGTTTGGTCCCTTCTTCGGAACACGGCTTAATACCGATACCACAGTGTTCAGGGAAGCGAATTTTCTTCACGCCCATCTCTTCACGCAGGAATTTGATCACTTTCTCGGCATCCGCAGAGTCGGCTTTCCATTCGATACCTGCATAAATATCTTCAGCGTTTTCGCGGAAGATGACCATGTCGGTCAGTTCAGGGTGTTTAACCGGGCTTGGGGTGCCCTGATAGTAACGAACCGGACGCAGACACACGTACAGGTCGAGTTCCTGACGCAGCGCCACGTTCAGGGAACGAATACCGCCGCCGACCGGGGTAGTCAGAGGGCCTTTGATGGCCACGCGGTAATCACGAATCAGATCCAGGGTTTCAGCAGGCAGCCAGACATCCTGGCCATAAACCTGAGTGGATTTTTCACCGGTGTAAATTTCCATCCAGGAGATTTTACGCTCGCCTTTATAGGCTTTCTCGACAGCGGCATCGACCACTTTGAGCATGGCTGGGGTTACATCAACACCGATACCGTCGCCTTCAATGAACGGGATAATCGGATTTTCAGGAACGTTGAGTTTGCCGTTTTGCAGGGTGATCTTCTTACCTTCCGCCGGAACAACTACTTTGCTTTCCATTCACCTCTCCTTCGAGCGCTTCTGGTTTGCTCGTCTGTCATCACGCTGCATGTGCGTTTGCGTCCTGCGACACGGATGCATTAGAGCAACTTTTTTGTTAATGATTTGTAATGAGCGTGTCAATACTACCCTATTGTTTGCTGCCATGAAAGACACTCGTTATTAGGCTATAATGCGGCAATTGATAAGCCCTGAAAATACCATGCAAAAAACTTCTTTTAGAAATCACCGGGTTGAGCGATTCAGCTCACGACAAGTCACTAAGCGGCGGAAAGAAAACCAGCCAAAACGCGTGGTTTTGTTCAATAAACCTTACGATGTTTTGCCGCAATTTACGGATGAGGCCGGGCGCAGCACATTAAAAGACTATATTCCTGTCCAGGGCGTCTACGCAGCAGGTCGTCTGGACAGGGACAGCGAAGGTCTTCTGGTGCTCACCAACGATGGCGCATTGCAGGCTCGTCTGACGCAACCCGGCAAACGTACCGGTAAAATTTATTACGTTCAGGTTGAAGGCGAACCCACCGCAGAAGCGCTGGAAGCCCTGCGCAATGGCGTGACGCTCAATGATGGCCCCACTCTGCCTGCGGGCATTGAGGTAGTGGACGAACCCGAATGGCTGTGGCCGAGAACGCCGCCGATTCGCGAACGAAAAAGTATTCCCACCCGCTGGCTCAAAGTGACCTTATATGAAGGCCGTAACCGTCAGGTACGGCGTATGACGGCGCACGTCGGCTACCCTACGCTGCGACTGATCCGCTACGCAATGGGCAACTACACGCTGGATAATCTTGCCAACGGCGAATGGCGAGACGCTACCGATTAAGGAAAAACCATGTTCAAACCGCACGTCACCGTCGCCTGCATCGTCCATGCAGAAGGTCAATTCCTCGTGGTGGAAGAGACCATTAACGGCAAAGCGCTCTGGAATCAGCCAGCCGGACACCTGGAAGCTGACGAAACGCTGGTGGAAGCCGCCGCGCGCGAACTCTGGGAAGAGACAGGGATTACCGCGCAACCCCAGCACTTTATTCGTCTGCATCAATGGATCGCACCGGACAACACGCCGTTCCTGCGTTTCCTGTTTTCCATTGAGCTTGCCAGGATGTGCGCCACTGAACCTCACGACAACGACATTGACTGCTGTCGCTGGGTCAGCGCCGACGCGATCCTCAACGCCCCCAACCTGCGTTCGCCGCTGGTTGCCGAGAGCATTCGTTGCTGGCAGAACGGGCAACGTTATCCGCTGGCGATCATCGGCGAATTTAACTGGCCGTTTACAGAGGGTGTCAAGTAAAAGGGCTGCGTGATAGAATACGCCGCCTTGAAGTTCAATGTCGTGAGTATTCCAATGTCAGAAAGCCCAAAAAAAGTGATCGTCGGCATGTCCGGCGGTGTCGACTCCTCCGTTTCCGCCTGGCTGTTGCAACAACAGGGCTACCAGGTAGAAGGCCTGTTCATGAAGAACTGGGAAGAGGACGACGGTGAGGAATATTGCACAGCGGCAGCCGACCTGGCTGATGCGCAGGCCGTTTGCGACAAACTTGGCATTGAACTGCATACCGTAAACTTTGCCGCAGAATACTGGGACAACGTTTTTGAACTCTTCCTGGAAGAGTACAAAGCGGGCCGCACGCCGAACCCGGATATTCTGTGTAATAAAGAGATCAAATTTAAAGCCTTCCTCGAATTTGCCGCTGAAGATCTGGGCGCTGATTATATCGCCACCGGTCACTACGTCCGTCGCGCGGATGTGGACGGCAAAAGCCGCCTGCTGCGCGGGCTCGACGGTAACAAAGATCAGAGCTACTTCCTTTACACACTCGGCCATGAGCAGATCGCCCAAAGCCTGTTCCCGGTCGGTGAGCTGGAAAAACCGCAGGTACGCAAAATTGCCGAAGACCTCGGTCTGATCACCGCGAAGAAAAAAGACTCTACCGGCATCTGCTTTATCGGCGAACGTAAATTCCGCGAGTTCCTCGGTCGCTATCTCCCGGCGCAGCCAGGAAAAATCATCACCGTAGACGGCGACGAAATCGGTCAGCACCAGGGGCTGATGTACCACACGCTGGGCCAACGTAAAGGTCTGGGTATCGGCGGCACCAAAGAAGGCACCGAAGATCCGTGGTACGTGGTCGATAAAGATGTCGAGAACAACATTCTGGTTGTCGCTCAGGGTCATGAGCATCCACGTCTGATGTCCGTCGGCCTGATTGCCCAACAGCTTCACTGGGTCGATCGCGAACCGTTTAGCGGCACCCTGCGCTGCACGGTGAAAACCCGCTACCGCCAGACCGACATTCCGTGCACCGTGAAAGCGCTGGATGACGAACGCATTGAAGTGATTTTTGATGAGCCGGTAGCCGCAGTAACGCCGGGTCAGTCGGCTGTCTTTTATAACGGAGAAGTGTGCCTCGGCGGCGGTATTATCGAGCAGCGCCTGCCCCTGCCGGTATAATTATTCTCTATAACTGATACAAGGAAGCAGTGATCGTGGCAAAGAATTATTATGACATCACCCTCGCACTGGCAGGCATTTGCCAGTCAGCACGCCTGGTGCAACAGCTGGCGCACCAGGGGCACTGTGATGCCGATGCGCTACACGTTTCACTGAACAGCGTTATCGATATGAACCCCAGCTCTACGCTGGGCGTATTCGGCGGCAGCGAAGCGAACCTTCGCCTCGGTCTGGAAACCCTGCTCGGCGTCCTGAATGCCAGTAGCCGCCAGGGGCTGAACGCAGAGCTGACGCGCTATACGCTGAGCCTGATGGTGCTGGAGCGCAAACTGTCAGCCGCCAAAGGCGCGCTGGACATGCTGGGCGAGCGCATTAACGGCTTACAGCGTCAGCTTGACCATTTTGACCTGCAATCAGAAACGCTGATGAGCGCGATGGCCGGTATTTATGTCGATGTCATCAGCCCGCTGGGGCCGCGCATTCAGGTGACGGGCTCACCCGCCGTGCTGCAAAGCCCGCAGGTGCAGGCAAAAGTTCGCGCCTCGCTTCTGGCCGGTATCCGTGCCGCAGTGCTCTGGCACCAGGTCGGCGGTGGCCGCCTGCAATTAATGTTTTCTCGTAATCGCCTGACCACTCAGGCAAAACAAATTCTTGCTCATTTAACCCCGGAGTTGTGATCTATGGAATTATCCTCACTGACCGCCGTTTCCCCTGTCGATGGACGCTACGGCGATAAAGTCAGCGCGCTGCGCGGGATTTTCAGCGAATACGGTTTGCTGAAATTCCGTGTACAGGTTGAAGTACGCTGGCTGCAAAAACTGGCCGCGCACGCAGCGATCAAGGAAGTTCCTGCTTTTGCTGCCGACGCAAACGGTTTCCTGGATACGATCGTCGCGAACTTCAATGAAGAAGATGCCGCGCGTATCAAAACCATTGAGCGCACGACGAACCACGACGTGAAGGCTGTTGAGTATTTCCTGAAAGAAAAAGTGGCGGATATCCCGGAACTGCATGCGGTTTCAGAGTTCATCCACTTCGCCTGTACTTCTGAAGACATCAACAACCTGTCTCATGCGCTGATGCTGAAAACCGCGCGCGACGAAGTGATCCTGCCGTACTGGCGTCAGTTGATCGACGCAGTAAAAGATCTGTCCGTTCAGTATCGCGACATTCCCCTGCTCTCCCGTACCCACGGTCAACCGGCTACGCCGTCCACGATGGGGAAAGAGATGGCTAACGTGGCTTACCGTATGGAACGCCAGTTCCGCCAGTTAAACCAGGTGGAAATCCTTGGTAAAATCAACGGCGCGGTCGGTAACTATAACGCCCACATTGCCGCTTACCCGGAAGTGGACTGGCACCATTTCAGCGAAGAGTTTGTGACGTCGCTGGGTATTCAGTGGAACCCGTACACCACACAGATTGAACCGCATGACTACATCGCAGAGCTGTTTGACTGCGTCGCGCGCTTTAACACCATCCTGATTGACTTCGATCGCGACGTCTGGGGTTATATCGCGCTCAACCACTTCAAACAGAGAACCATCGCGGGTGAAATTGGTTCTTCCACCATGCCGCACAAGGTTAACCCGATTGACTTCGAAAACTCCGAAGGCAACCTGGGCCTGGCTAACGCCGTACTGCAACACCTGGCAAGCAAACTGCCGGTTTCCCGCTGGCAGCGCGACCTGACGGACTCCACCGTGCTGCGTAACCTGGGCGTCGGTATTGGCTATGCGTTGATCGCGTATCAGTCCACCCTGAAAGGCGTAAGCAAACTGGAAGTGAACCGCGATCGTCTGCTGGATGAACTGGATCACAACTGGGAAGTGCTGGCAGAGCCGATCCAGACCGTAATGCGCCGCTATGGCATTGAGAAACCGTACGAGAAGCTGAAAGAGTTAACGCGCGGCAAACGTGTTGACGCCGAAGGCATGAAGCAGTTTATCGACAGTCTGGCCCTGCCGGAAGAAGAGAAAACGCGCCTGAAGGCGATGACCCCGGCCAACTATATTGGTCGCGCCATCACTATGGTTGACGAGCTGAAGTAATCCCCCCTGCCGGATAGCGATGCTAACGCATCTTATCCGGCCGATATTCAGCGCCCCCAATGCCGGAGACTCATCCGGCATAACTCTCCCCCCGGTTTACGAAATGTTTATCCCCGCCGCAACATAATCAGCGTTAAACTACTAATACCGTTAATTTAGGGAGAAAAGATGATGCGCGTACTGGTTGTCGAAGATAATGCCTTATTACGCCACCACCTGAAGGTTCAATTACAGGATTTGGGGCACCAGGTTGATGACGCAGAAGATGCAAAGGAAGCCGATTATTATCTTAACGAGCATCTGCCGGACATCGCCATCGTCGATTTAGGCCTCCCGGATGAAGACGGGCTTTCGCTGATCCGCCGCTGGCGCAGCAATGACGTTTCCCTTCCTGTTCTGGTATTAACCGCCCGTGAAGGCTGGCAGGATAAAGTGGAAGTGCTGAGCGCCGGCGCCGACGACTATGTGACAAAACCGTTTCATATTGAAGAAGTGGTCGCGCGTATGCAGGCGTTAATGCGCCGCAACAGCGGTCTGGCCTCGCAGGTTATCTCTATTCCGCCTTTTCAGGTGGATCTCTCCCGCCGTGAATTGTCCGTAAATGATGAAGTGATAAAACTGACGGCGTTTGAATACACCATTATGGAAACGCTGATCCGCAATAATGGCAAAGTCGTCAGTAAAGATTCGTTGATGCTACAGCTCTACCCGGATGCGGAACTGCGTGAAAGCCATACCATTGATGTATTGATGGGGCGCTTACGCAAAAAAATTCAGGCGCGATATCCTGATGATGTGATTACCACCGTCCGTGGTCAGGGATACCTGTTCGAACTGCGCTAATGAATAAATTACTGCGTCATCTTTTTCCTTTATCGCTGCGCCTGCGCTTTCTGCTGGCGACGGCAGGCGTTGTGCTGGTGCTCTCTCTGGCCTACGGCATGGTCGCGCTGGTTGGCTACAGCGTCAGTTTTGATAAGACAACCTTTCGCCTGTTACGCGGTGAGAGCAACCTTTTCTACACCCTCGCGTCATGGCAAAACAATAAAATCAATATCGAGATCCCGGAAAATCTCGATATGCAAAGCCCCACGATGACACTGATCTATGATGAGAACGGCAAGTTGTTATGGGCGCAGCGCAACGTTCCCTGGCTGGAGAAACGTATCCAGCCGGAATGGCTGAAAGCCAACGGTTTTCATGAAATTGAAGCCGATGTCGACGCCACCAGCACGTTGCTGAGTGAAGATCATTCCGCCCAACAGCAGCTCAAAGAGGTGCGGGAAGATGACGACGATGCGGAAATGACCCACTCCGTGGCGGTGAATGTCTATCCGGCTACCGCGCGGATGCCGCAACTGACGATAGTGGTTGTCGATACTATCCCCATCGAGCTGAAACGCTCGTATATGGTCTGGAGCTGGTTTATTTATGTTCTGGCGGCAAACCTGCTGTTAGTCATCCCGTTGCTCTGGGTCGCCGCGTGGTGGAGTTTACGCCCTATCGAAGCGCTGGCGCGTGAAGTGCGTGAGCTGGAAGAACACCACCGCGAAATGCTCAACCCGGAAACCACGCGGGAACTGACCAGCCTGGTGCGCAACCTCAACCGGCTGCTGAAGAGCGAACGTGAGCGTTATGATAAATACCGCACCACGTTAACCGACCTCACCCATAGTCTGAAAACGCCGCTGGCGGTATTGCAGAGCACCCTGCGTTCAATGCGCAGCGAAAAAATGAGCGTCAGCGACGCCGAACCGGTCATGCTGGAACAGATCAGCCGTATATCCCAGCAGATCGGTTATTACCTGCATCGAGCCAGCATGCGCGGAAGCGGCGTGTTACTCAGTCGCGAGCTGCACCCCGTAGCGCCGTTACTGGACAATCTCACCTGCGCGCTCAATAAAGTGTATCAGCGTAAAGGGGTCAACATTAGCCTCGATATTTCGCCGGAAATCAGCTTCGTCGGCGAGCAGAATGACTTTGTTGAAGTGATGGGCAACGTGCTGGATAACGCCTGTAAATACTGCCTGGAGTTTGTTGAAATTTCAGCCCGGCAGACCGATGAGCATCTGCATATTCTGGTAGAAGACGACGGCCCGGGCATTCCG
Source organism: Citrobacter sp. TBCP-5362 (assembly GCF_005406305.1). NCBI lineage: Bacteria > Pseudomonadati > Pseudomonadota > Gammaproteobacteria > Enterobacterales > Enterobacteriaceae > Citrobacter > Citrobacter sp. TBCP-5362. Next base: position 2,609,348 of record NZ_CP040234.1, read on the forward strand.
CAAAGCAAGCGTGATGTGGTTTTCGATCGCGGTCAGCGCATTGACACCCTGCGACCAGGGCAAGGCGTGGGGCTGGCGGTCGCCCGTGAGATCACTGAGCAATATGAAGGGAAGATCGTCGCCGGTGACAGTTTGCTCGGCGGAGCGCGGATGGAGGTGATTTTTGGTCGCCAGCACCCGATTCAGCGCGATGAATGACGCTGGCGTGTAATATTTATATATGTTCTTCACCGCATGTCGTTAAGCATCCGTTATAATCGGTGTCAGATACCAGCCTGCGGATAATCAACATGGAATATCAATTAACACTTAACTGGCCCGAATTTCTTGAACGCCACTGGCAAAAACGCCCGGTGGTGTTAAAACGTGGGTTCAACAACTTCATTGATCCGCTCTCCCCTGACGAACTGGCGGGACTGGCGATGGAAAGCGAAGTCGATAGCCGTCTGGTCAGTCATCAGGATGGTAAATGGCAGGTCAGCCACGGCCCGTTCGAGAGTTACGACCACCTCGGCGAGAACAACTGGTCGCTGCTGGTTCAGGCCGTAAACCACTGGCATGAACCTACCGCTGCGCTGATGCGCCCTTTCCGCGCGTTGCCAGACTGGCGTATTGACGATCTGATGATCTCCTTTTCCGTCCCTGGCGGCGGCGTGGGTCCGCATCTGGATCAGTACGATGTCTTTATCATTCAGGGAACCGGTCGCCGCCGCTGGCGCGTAGGCGAGAAGCTGCAACTGAAGCAGCATTGCCCTCACCCGGATCTACTCCAGGTCGATCCTTTTGAAGCCATCATTGATGAAGAGCTGGAGCCCGGCGATATTCTGTATATCCCACCCGGATTCCCGCACGAAGGCTACGCGCTGGAAAACGCGATGAACTACTCGGTTGGTTTCCGCGCGCCGAATACGCGTGAACTGATCAGCGGTTTTGCCGACTACGTTCTGCAACGCGAGCTGGGCAGCACCTATTACAGCGACCCGGATATCCCGCCGCGCGAGCATCCTGCCGACGTTCTGCCGCAGGAGATGGACAAGCTGCGTGAAATGATGCTCGACCTGATCAATCAGCCTGAACACTTTAAACAGTGGTTTGGCGAATTTATCTCCCAGTCTCGTCACGAACTGGACATCGCGCCGCCGGAACCGCCGTATCAGCCGGATGAGATCTATGATGCGCTGAAACAAGGCGATGTGCTGGTGCGTCTGGGCGGCTTACGCGTCCTGCGCATTGGCGATGAGGTCTACGCCAACGGTGAGAAGATTGATTCTCCACACCGCCCGGCGCTGGAGGCGCTCTCCAGTCACATCGTGCTGACCGCCGAGAATTTTGGCGATGCGCTGGAAGACCCGTCGTTCCTCGCAATGCTGGCCGCGCTGGTCAACAGCGGGTACTGGTTCTTTGAAGGGTAATAAGTTATTGCGATTGAGCCTGATGGCAACGCTAACACGTTTTATCAGGCCTACGAACGGTAGGCCTGATAAGCGAAGCGCCATCCGGCGCCATTACACCACGACACCATTACTGCTGCTTCGCAGTTAGCTCCGCAATACGCACAATCACCTGCACCGCTTTCTCCATCCCTTCCAGCGTCACAAACTCATGCTTGCCATGATAGTTATAGCCGCCGGTAAAGAGGTTCGGGCACGGTAAGCCCATAAACGAAAGCTGGGCGCCGTCAGTGCCGCCACGGATCGGCTTCATATCCGGCACAATATCGCAGTCACGCATTGCCTGCTGTGCAATATCGAGAATATGTGGATGTTCGACCACTTTCTCGCGCATATTGTAATAGCTGTCTTCGATCACCAGCTCAATGTAGCAGTCCGGGTGCAGTCCCTTCCCGACCTTTTTAGCGATCTCCATCATTTTGCGCTTGCGGGCTTCAAACTGTTTGCGGTCGAAATCGCGAATGATGTAGTGCATATCCGCACGATCAACGGTGCCTTTCATACTCGCCAGATGGTAGAAGCCTTCATAGCCTTCAGTCGTCTCCGGGCTCTCATCCGCCGGAACCTCGGCATGAATACGCGCCGCCAGCGACAGCGCATTCACCATCACGCCCTTCGCCGTACCGGGGTGTACGTTATTGCCCACGATTTTGATATTCACGGAGGCCGCATTGAAGTTTTCAAACTCCAGCTCCCCTACGCCGCCGCCATCAACGGTATAAGCCCACTGCGCGCCGAAAGCCTCAACGTCAAAATGTTTCGCCCCTTTTCCGACCTCTTCATCCGGCGTAAAAGCCACGCGAATATCACCGTGCGGAATGTCTTTCTGTTTCAGTACCGCCAGCGCGGTCATGATTTCCGCCACGCCCGCTTTGTCGTCAGCGCCCAGCAGCGTTTTCCCGTCAGTGGTGATCAGCGTCTGCCCCAGCAGTTGATGCAGAACCGGGAACATCACCGGCGACAGCACCTCATCGCCGATCCCTAGCGCAATATCGCCACCACGGTAGTTTTCCACAATCTGCGGATTCACATTTTTACCGCTGAAATCAGGTGAGGTATCCACATGAGAGATAAAACCAATCGCGGGGATATCGCCAGCAACGTTGGCTGGCAGCGTCGCCATGACGGTCCCTTTGTCACTTAACGTGACGTTCACCAGCCCCATTTCTTCAAGCTGTTGTTTGAGCAAATGTAATAATTTCCACTGGCCCTCAGTGCTGGGCACTTGCCGTACGCCCGCCTTTGATTGGGTATCCAGCGACACGTAGTGTAAAAAACGCTCAAGTAGTTTATCCATGCAGTCACCCTCACTTTTCGTGACAACATTATTAATAAGCAAGAAAAGACAAATATTGCGTCAGGTCACTTTTATCCCTGCAAACGAGAATATTTCGCGTAGACACTTTTTCTGACTATAAAGCTAAGCCAGTAATTCGCAACAAGGATTGGCGATTTTAGCGGTTTGCCGTAGAATGACCGCCCTCATTAAGAGTCACCAAGGTGGTTAACCACAAACCCCGCATCGGTCAGCCATCCGTTGCGTCTACATGGGACAGAGTAAAAAATTGAATAAACAACCGCGTTCGCTTTCACCGCTGGTACAACTGGCGGGAATTCGCAAAAGCTTCGACGGAAAAGAGGTCATTTCTAATCTGAATCTGACCATCAATAACGGCGAATTCCTCACGCTGCTTGGCCCCTCTGGCTGCGGTAAAACAACCGTTCTGCGCCTGATTGCCGGTCTGGAAAATGTTGATGCCGGTCATATCATGTTGGATAACCAGGACATCACCGACGTTCCAGCGGAACACCGCTATGTGAACACCGTCTTTCAAAGCTATGCGTTATTCCCCCACATGACCGTATTTGAAAATGTGGCTTTCGGTTTACGCATGCAGAAAACCCCCGCCGCCGAGATTACCCCTCGCGTCACCGACGCTCTGCGCATGGTGCAACTGGAAGAGTTTGCGCAGCGAAAGCCGCATCAGCTTTCCGGCGGGCAGCAGCAGCGTGTGGCCATCGCCCGCGCCGTCGTCAATAAACCGCGTTTATTGCTGCTGGATGAATCCCTCTCCGCGCTGGATTACAAGCTGCGAAAGCAGATGCAGAACGAACTGAAAGCGTTGCAGCGTAAGCTGGGCATCACTTTTGTGTTCGTTACGCACGATCAGGAAGAAGCGCTGACCATGTCTGACCGTATCGTGGTGATGCGCGACGGCATTATTGAGCAGGACGGCACGCCGCGAGAAATCTATGAGGAGCCGAAAAACCTGTTCGTCGCCGGATTCATTGGCGAAATCAACATGTTTAACGCCACGGTAATTGAACGTCTGGACGAACAACGCGTACGCGCCAATGTAGAAGGACGCGAGTGCAATATTTATGTTAACTTTGCCGTCGTTCCTGGTCAGAAACTGAACGTACTGTTACGCCCGGAAGATCTGCGCGTTGATGAAATTAACGATGATAACCACATTGAAGGTCTCATTGGCTACGTACGCGAGCGCAACTACAAAGGCATGACGCTGGAGTCCGTCGTCGAACTGGAAAATGGCAAAATGGTGATGGTCAGCGAATTCTTCAATGAAGACGATCCTGACTTCGACCACTCTCTCGACCAAAAAATGGCCATTAACTGGGTAGAAAGCTGGGAGGTCGTACTGGCTGATGAAGAACACAAGTAAATTCCAGAATGTGGTGATTGTCACTGTCGTTGGTTGGCTTGTGTTGTTTGTCTTTCTGCCCAACCTGATGATTATTGGTACCAGCTTTTTGACCCGTGATGACGCGAACTTCGTCAAAATGGTCTTTACGCTGGATAACTACGCTCGTTTGCTCGATCCGCTCTATTTTGAGGTATTGCTGCATTCCCTCAATATGGCACTCATCGCCACCTTCGCCTGCCTGGTGCTCGGCTATCCCTTTGCCTGGTTTCTGGCGAAACTGCCGGAAAAAGTGCGTCCGCTGCTGCTGTTTTTGCTGATCGTGCCGTTCTGGACTAACTCGCTGATCCGTATTTACGGCCTGAAAATTTTTCTCAGCACCAAGGGCTATCTCAACGAGTTCCTGCTGTGGCTGGGTGTGATTGACACCCCGATCCGCATCATGTTCACGCCGGGCGCGGTCATTATCGGTCTGGTCTATATCCTGCTGCCGTTTATGGTAATGCCGCTCTACTCCAGCATTGAAAAACTGGATAAGCCGCTGCTGGAGGCCGCCCGCGATCTGGGCGCCAGTAAATTGCAGACCTTTATTCGCATTATTATTCCACTGACCATGCCGGGGATCATCGCCGGGTGTCTGCTGGTGATGCTGCCGGCGATGGGGCTGTTCTATGTCTCTGACCTGATGGGTGGAGCAAAGAACCTGCTGATTGGTAACGTTATTAAGGTTCAGTTCCTGAACATTCGCGACTGGCCGTTTGGCGCAGCCACCAGCATTACGCTGACGATTGTGATGGGCCTGATGCTGCTGGTTTACTGGCGCGCATCGCGGCTGCTGAATAAGAAGGTGGAACTCGAATGATCGGTCGACTGCTTCGTGGCGGTTTTATGACCGCTATCTACGCGTACCTGTATATTCCAATCATCATCTTGATTGTGAACTCCTTTAACAGTTCGCGCTTTGGCATCAACTGGCAGGGTTTTACCACCAACTGGTACAGCCTGCTGATGAATAACGACAGCCTGTTGCAGGCGGCACAGCACTCGCTGACGATGGCGGTGTTCTCGGCCACCTTTGCCACGATCATCGGCTCGCTAACGGCAGTGGCGCTGTATCGCTATCGTTTTCGCGGTAAACCGTTTGTCAGCGGCATGCTGTTCGTCGTCATGATGTCGCCGGATATTGTAATGGCGATTTCACTGCTGGTGCTGTTTATGCTGCTCGGCATCCAGTTGGGCTTCTGGTCGTTGCTGTTTTCGCATATCACCTTTTGCCTGCCCTTCGTGGTCGTTACCGTTTACTCGCGCCTGAAAGGGTTTGACGTGCGGATGCTGGAAGCGGCAAAAGACCTGGGAGCCAGTGAAGTCACGATTTTGCGTAAGATCATTCTGCCGCTGGCCATGCCTGCGGTCGCGGCTGGCTGGTTGCTCAGTTTCACCCTGTCGATGGATGACGTGGTGGTTTCGTCATTCGTCACCGGGCCTGGCTATGAGATTCTGCCATTGAAAATTTACTCAATGGTAAAAGTCGGCGTTTCACCGGAAGTTAATGCGCTGGCAACGATTTTGTTGGTTCTGTCGCTGGTTATGGTCATCGCCAGCCAGCTTATTGCTCGTGATAAAACCAAGGGCCGTTGAGGCCCACTATTCAGGGGACGTTAAATGAAAAAATGGTCACGCCACCTGCTCGCGGCGGGTGCTCTGGCACTGGGCATGAGCGCCGCTCACGCTGATGACAACAACACGCTCTATTTCTACAACTGGACCGAGTATGTTCCACCAGGACTGCTGGAACAGTTCACTAAAGAGACGGGCATTAAGGTTATCTATTCGACCTACGAGTCGAATGAAACCATGTATGCCAAGCTGAAAACGTATAAAGACGGCGCCTACGACCTGGTGGTGCCTTCCACCTATTACGTCGATAAAATGCGTAAAGAGGGCATGATCCAGAAGATCGACAAAACGAAGTTAACCAACTTCCACAACCTCGATCCTGAAATGCTCAACAAACCGTTTGACCCGAATAACGACTACTCCATCCCGTATATCTGGGGCGCAACGGCAATTGGCGTTAACAGCGACGAAATTGACCCGAAAACCGTCACCAGTTGGGCTGACCTGTGGAAGCCTGAGTATAAAGGCAGCCTGCTGCTGACTGACGATGCGCGTGAAGTGTTCCAGATGGCGCTACGTAAGCTGGGTTACTCCGGCAACACCACCGATCCTAAAGAGATTGAAGCGGCGTATAGCGAACTGAAAAAACTGATGCCAAACGTGGCGGCGTTCAACTCCGACAACCCGGCTAACCCGTATATGGAAGGCGAAGTCAACCTGGGGATGGTGTGGAACGGTTCTGCGTACGTTGCACGTCAGGCAGGGACGCCGCTTGAGGTTATCTGGCCGAAAGAAGGCGGTATTTTCTGGATGGACAGCCTTTCTATTCCGGCGAACGCCAAAAACAAAGAAGGCGCGCTGAAGCTGATCAACTTCCTGTTGCGCCCGGATGTGGCGAAAGAAGTGGCGGAAACCATCGGTTATCCGACGCCGAACCTGGCCGCACGTAAGCTGTTAAGTCCTGAAGTGGCAAATGATAAATCACTCTACCCTGATGCCGACACCATCAATAAAGGGGAATGGCAGAACGATGTGGGTTCCGCCAGTGCTATCTATGAAGAGTATTATCAGAAGCTGAAAGCGGGACGCTAATTCAGCGTTGTAAAAAATGCCCGATAGCGCTGCGCTTATCGGGCCTGGACAAATGCGAACCGTAGGCCGGATAAGGCATTCGCCGCCATCCGGCAAAAAAATCACAGTCCTTTCAATAATTTCTCAATAAACGCCGGTACGACCTGGCTTGCCGGGCCATAATATTTCTCTTCAAACTCGCTGCCGACCTGGCTTGGTTCAAGATTTAGCTCGACCGTATGCGCGCCGTGCAGGCGAGCCTCATGCACAAACCCGGCAGCCGGATAAACATGCCCGGATGTTCCGATAGCGATAAACACATCCGCCATCGCCAGCGCCATATAGATCTCATCCATGCCAAGCGGCATTTCACCAAACCACACGACGTGCGGGCGAAGCGAAGCCGGGAACTGGCAGCAGTGGCACTTATCGTCTGAAGTCACATCGCCCGTCCAGTCCAGAATTTGCCCGCTCTGGGAGCAGCGCACTTTCAACAGCTCGCCGTGCATGTGGATGATATTCTTGTTGCCCGCGCGTTCATGCAGATTATCGATATTTTGCGTCACCAGCAGGAAACGATCGCCCAGCGCCTCTTCCAGTTTTGCCAGAGCGACATGCGCCGGGTTGGGCTGAATCTCAGGCCGCTGCAACTGCTGACGGCGAGCGTTGTAAAATGACTGAACCAGTTCTGGATCGCGGGCAAACCCTTCCGGGGTCGCCACATCCTCAACCCGATGTTCTTCCCAGAGACCATCAGCGGCGCGAAATGTACGAATGCCGGATTCGGCAGAGATTCCCGCTCCAGTAAGAACTAATACTCTTGGTTTTTCCATCATTTCCGGCACCACTCTGTCTCTGAAAAAGATTCGCTGACGCAGGCGTTCACGCAAATGGCGTTTGTTTTTACGAAAACGGCTTAATCGATGAGCCCGACGCGACTGCATAACAACCTCTTTTGATTAATCGGTAAGATGTAAGAAGGCAGCGCCGCGCATCCCGCCCGCATCACCGTGTCGCGCCCGTTCAATACGCGGTACACGAGCAACAGGAAGGAGATGACGTGGCAACCTGTCTGCCAGTTGCGTTGTTATAGCAGTGAAGTTTGATAATCCTCCCCCAATCACCACCAGATCGGGATCGACGATCGTGAGGATATTCCCCAGGCAGACCGCCAGTAAATCCAGGTAACGTTCAACATGCGCACGCGCGCGTTCATCACCTTGCTCCCACAAAGCAATAATCTCCGGCGCCTGTAGAGGTTGATGATAGTAATGCTGATACAGCCACGCAAACCCGCGGCCGGAAAGATAATTTTCGATGCAGCCCAGTTGACCGCAGCCGCAGCGACGCAGAGGAAAATCGAACCCCATCAGGGTGAGCGCATCGACAGGCAGACGCATATGACCAAACTCGCCGGTAATATAGCTGCGACCGGTGATCGGCTTACCGTTGAGCACCAGTCCGCCGCCTACGCCCGTCCCGAGGATAAGCCCCATGACCAGCGGATACTGCGTGAACTCATCATCCCAGGCTTCCGACAGTGCAAAGCAGTTCGCGTCGTTATCCAGGCGAACATCACGATCCAGCCGGGCGCTGAGATCGGCGCGGAGCGGTTTACCGCTGGCGGCCGGAACATTGGCGGCATACAGCGTTCCGTCTTCCGTTTCCGGCATCCCGGGAATACCAATGCCCACGGAACCTTTTACGTCAAACCGCTGGTCGGCTTCCGCCACCAGATCGCAGACCGCCGTTAAAAAAGCCTCATAGCCTTCGCGTGGCGTCGGTACGCGTTTTTCCCAGCGCAAACGTCGCTCGTTATCAAACACGCCTAAGGCAATTTTTGTCCCGCCAATGTCAAACCCGTAATACATCACGCACCGCTCCTTGTTCTTATGTACTGCGACTACTGGCCGCTTAACACTCTCGCGGGGTCAATATTGCTGGCGCGTCGCGCCGGATACCAGCTCGCCAACAAGCTCAGCAACAATGCCGTAACCAGTACGTAAATAACGTCCAGCCAGTGTAATTCGGATGGCAGGAAGTCGATAAAATAGATGTCTCCAGAAAGGAACTGATGCCCTATCAGCTTTTCGATGCCTTCGATAATAGGGGTCAGTTGCAATGAGACGACCACGCCAATCGCCACGCCGCACAGACTGCCGAGCAGACCCGCCAGCAGCCCATACCAGACGAAAATGGCGCGGATTAGGCCATCTTTCGCCCCTAAGGTTCTTAATACCGCGATATCGCCGCTCTTATCTTTTACCGCCATCACCAGCGTCGAAACGATGTTGAAGCAGGCCACGCCGATCACCAGCACCATCGCCAGATACATGATAGCGCGGATCATCTGAATATCATGGTACATATAGCCGTAAGTACCGATCCAGCTCTTAATGTAAACGTAACTGTCGGTCACTTCGCCAGCGTCCCGTACCAATTTATTGGCGTTAAAGACATCGTTGACCTTAATCGCGATGCCGGACACGCTGGCCCCCATATCCAGGTACTGCTGCGCGTCTTCCATAGGGATCATGGCAAAGCTGTGATCGAGCTGACCGCTCAGTTGCAGAATCCCCGTCACATGCAGACGCACTCGCTTAGGCTGCTGCAATTTATGATCGGCGCTGGCATTGGGGATCATGATCGACACCCAGTCGCCCTGCTTCACTTTCAGCGCATCGGCAACGCCCTTGCCAATGATGATCTGCTGCTCGCCCGCCCTGAAGTTATCCCAGGCATGGTTTTGCACAAACGACGGCAGCGCGCTCAAGCGCTGTTCCTGTTTCGGGTCCACGCCCTTCACCTGGATTGCGCGCAGATTCGCCCCGCTCTCCACCAGCCCGGTAAAGTTGATATAGGGCGCTGCCGCTGCAATCCCCTGTACGTGCTGCACTTTTTCCAGCGCTTCGCGCCAGTGAGTCCACGGCTGATTCACCGCTTCAATTTCACCATGCGGCACCACGGCCAGAATACGGTTGTTCAGCTCGCGCTCAAAACCGTTCATCGCGCTTAAACCGACAATCAGTACCGCCACGCCCAGCGCGATGCCGATAGTCGAGATAACGGAAATCAGCGACACCATACCGCCGCGTCGACGACCACGACTAAAGCGCAAGCCGATCAATAACGATAAAGGCGAAGCCATTACTCAGCTCCCATCAGGCTCAGTTCTGCCGTCAGCAGACCGTCGCGCATTTCAAGCTGACGGCTCATTCGCTTCGCCAGCTGCAAATCGTGAGTCACCACCAGAAACGCCGTTCCCTGAGCGCGATTGAGTTCACCCAGAAGCTGGAAAATACTGTCGGCATTGCGCGCATCCAGGTTGCCGGTCGGTTCATCCGCCAGCACCAGGCGCGGATTGTTGACCAGCGCTCGGGCGATGGCGACACGCTGACGCTCGCCGCCGGAAAGTTCGGATGGACGATGGTTAGCACGGTGATCCAGCCCCACCGCCTGCAACATTTCACGCGCCCGCTCGGTAATTTCAGCCGGTTTTTTCTTGCCGATCAGCAGCGGCATCGCGACGTTTTCCAGCGCGGTGAAATCCGGCAGCAGGTGATGGAACTGATAAATAAAGCCAAGCTTCTGGTTGCGCAGTTCCGCTTTCGCCGCCGACGAGAGTTTGCTCATCGGCTGGCCGCTAAAAATGACATCGCCCGACGTCGGCGTATCCAGGCCGCCCAGCAGGTGCAGAAGCGTACTTTTCCCGGAGCCGGAGCTGCCGACAATCGCCATCATTTCGCCTTCGCCAATGCTGAAGCTGACATCGTGCAGCACGTCGGTTTGCACGGAGCCTTCCTGATAGCGTTTGCACAGGTTGTCGCATTGCAACAGGATCTTATTCATAACGTAAAGCCTCAGCGGGTTGGGTGGCGGCAGCGCGCCAGGAAGGATACAGCGTGGACAATAACGCGATGGCCATCGCCACCAGCGCAATAACAACAACCTGTAGCGGTTCAATCGCCACCGGCAGCGCAGCGCCATCTAGGAATGCGCCAATGATCGGCATCAGGTTATTCAGTTGGCTGGCCAGCAATGCGCCCAGCACTGCCCCCAGCAGCGCGCCGATAATCCCGGCGCTGGCGCCCTGAACCATAAACACCATCATGATCTGGCGCGGCGTCAGCCCCTGGGTTTGTAAAATAGCCACTTCGCCCTGCTTCTCCATCACCATCAAACCTAACGAAGTAATAATATTAAACGCCGCCACGGCGACGATCAGGCTTAACAGCAAACCCATCATGTTTTTTTCCATGCGCACGGCCTGGAACAGTTCACCTTTTCGCTCACGCCAGTCCTGCCATTTCGTCCCCTCCGGCAGCGTCTGCTGGCTGAGGGTATCCACCTTCAGCGGCTCATTGAGCCACAAGCGCCAGCCGGTGATATTGCCCGCCGGGTAGCGCATCAGGCGCGACGCGTCCTGAATATTGGTCAGCATCTGGTAGCCATCCACTTCGCTGTTCGCCGCGAAGGTGCCAATCACCGTAAACAGGCGCTGGCTCGGCAGCCGTCCCATTGGCGTGAACTGGCTGGCGGAAGGCACCATCACGCGAATTTGATCGCCGCGATTGACGCCCAACTGCCCGGCAAGCTGCTCGCCGAGGATGACATTATACTTGCCCGGTTCAAGAGAGGTTTGCTTCACATTGACCAGATACGGCGTTAAAGGATCTTTTTGCGCCGGGTCGATACCCAGCATCACGCCCACGGCGACACTACGCGCGCTTTGCAGCACGACATCTCCCGTGGTAAGCGGTGCGATACGGTTGACGCCATTTAACGTAACCGCTTTTTCGGGTATCTGCTGTGGATTAAGGGAGCCCTGCTCAGACGAGAGAATTGCCTGCGGCATCAGGCCAAGGATGTTGTTTTGCAGTTCACGTTCAAAACCATTCATCACCGACAATACCGTGACCAGCGCCATCACCCCGAGAGTAATGCCAATGGTGGAAAGCCAGGAGACGAAACGACCGAAACGATCTGCTGCACGCCCACGCATATAACGCAGGCCAATAAATAGAGCGACAGGTTGGTACATGAAATCCGTCTGGTTGCTGTTAGCAAAGCCCTGAGTATATAAGCGAAAGCGGAATGGGTAAATGACTGAACCGTAAGTGTTCGTCAGCGTAATTCTGAAAAGTATCAAGAAATCAACTTCCTGAAGATACCTGCCTTGATACTCACCCTTGACCCTGATCTTTATCTTAAAAAAATAAAATACAGAATGTTACGCATTACAACACCGATCCCCGCCCGCAGGATCACAGGCTATGTTGAATAACACGAGTACGCCGTCCTGATGAAACAAAAAGAATTGTGGATCAACCAAATCAAAGGGTTATGCATCTGCCTGGTGGTCATTTATCACTCTGTGATTACGTTCTATCCCCACCTGACCGCTTTCCAGTATCCGTTATCGGAGATCCTGACGAAATGCTGGATCTACTTTAACCTCTATCTGGCGCCGTTTCGCATGCCAGTGTTTTTCTTTATTTCCGGGTATCTGATCCGCCGCTATATTGACAGCGTGCCCTGGGGAACCTGTATTGATAAACGGATCTGGAGCATTGTCTGGGTACTGGCGCTCTGGGGAGTGGCGCAATGGCTGGCGCTTAGCTGGCTCAACCACTGGCTGGCGCCCGAACGCGACATCAACAATGCCTCCAACGCCGCTTATGCCGGGTCTGTCGGCGAGTTTATTCACGGAATGCTGACGGCCAGCACCAGCCTCTGGTATCTGTATGCGCTGGTTGTCTATTTTGTGCTGTGTAAAGTCTTCAGCCAATGGGCAAAACCACTGTTCGTACTGTTTGTACTGCTGAGCGTGACGATAAACTTCGTGCCGACGCCGTGGTGGGGAATGAACAGCGTGATCCGCAACCTGCCTTACTACAGCCTCGGCGCCTGGTTTGGCGCCACGCTGATGGAGTGGATTAAGCATGTCCCACTGCGTCGTTATGCTATCGCGTTTGCGGGCATTGCGCTGCTCGCCGTCATCGCCTGGCTGGCTAATGTATCCCTGCTGCTCTCACTGGTGTCGATTGTGCTGATCATGAAGCTTTTCTATCAGTATGAGCAGCGCTTCGGCATGCGTTCTTCCAGCCTGTTGAATGTCATCGGCTCAAACACTATTGCTATCTATACAACCCACCGTATCCTGGTCGAAGCGTTCAGCTTAACGTTGATTCCGAAAATCAACGGCGCGGCATGGTCGCCGCAGCTTGAGTTTGCTCTGCTGTTGGTTTACCCCTTTGCCAGTCTGCTGATTTGCACGCTGACGGGCCTTACCGTCCGAAAAATTTCGCAACGCCTGTTTGCCGATCTCTTCTTCTCTCCGCCTTCTCTCCCTGCCGTTACCAGCTATTCGCGTTAATCTTTTCGCCCCCTCCCGGGGGCGAATCAATTTGCTAAAGAGAAACGATCACGGATAATAAAGAGCATTGCTTATCAGTGATATGCCCCCATAGTGTGGTGTATACCCAATAGAGATCCTGCAACCACTATGCCTGAACAACAACGTTATACTCTGCCAACCAAACCCGGCGATCAGCGCCAGTTGGGTGAGCTTACCGGCGCCGCCTGCGCCACGCTGGTGGCGGAGATTGCCGAGCGCCATGCTGGCCCAATCGTGCTTATTGCACCTGACATGCAAAACGCCCTGCGCCTGCATGACGAAGTTCGCCAGTTCACCGACCAACTGGTGATGAATCTGGCGGACTGGGAAACGCTCCCTTACGACAGCTTTTCCCCACACCAGGAAATCATCTCTTCACGCCTGTCCACGCTTTACCAGTTGCCGTCAATGCAGCGCGGCGTATTGATTGTTCCGGTAAATACGCTGATGCAGCGCGTTTGCCCGCACAGTTATTTGCACGGCCACGCCCTGGTGATGAAAAAGGGTCAGCGTTTGTCGCGCGACGCCCTGCGCGCACAGCTGGATAGCGCGGGCTATCGCCATGTTGATCAGGTCATGGAACACGGTGAATACGCCACTCGCGGCGCGCTGCTGGATCTGTTTCCGATGGGCAGCGAACAGCCCTATCGTCTTGATTTTTTTGATGATGAAATCGACAGTTTGCGCCTGTTTGATGCCGATACCCAGCGTACGCTGGAAGAAGTCGACGCCATCAATTTGCTGCCCGCGCATGAATTTCCGACCGATAAAACGGCCATCGAGCTGTTCCGCAGCCAGTGGCGTGACACATTTGAAGTTAAACGCGACGCCGAGCATATTTACCAGCAGGTCAGTAAAGGCACGCTGCCTGCCGGGATCGAATACTGGCAGCCGCTGTTCTTCAACGAGCCGCTGCCGCCTCTGTTCAGCTACTTCCCGGCGAACACGCTGCTGGTGAATACCGGCGCGCTGGAAAACAGCGCTGAACGCTTCCAGGCCGATACCCTGGCGCGTTTTGAAAACCGTGGCGTCGATCCTATGCGCCCGCTTTTGCCGCCAGAATCCCTGTGGCTGCGGGTCGATGAGCTGTTCTCCGAACTCAAACGCTGGCCCCGCGTACAGTTAAAAACCGAACATCTGCCAGGTAAGGCGGCGAATACCAATCTGGGTTTCCAGAAACTGCCGGATCTGGCGGTACAGGCGCAGCAAAAAGCGCCGCTGGACGCGCTGCGTAGATTTCTTGAATCCTTCAACGGGCCGGTCATTTTCTCCGTAGAAAGCGAAGGCCGCCGCGAAGCGCTCGGGGAACTGCTCGCCCGTATTAAAATTTCACCCAAACGAATTTTGCGCCTGGATGAGGCGCTCGACGCCGGACGTTACCTGATGATTGGCGCTGCGGAGCATGGCTTCATTGATACGCAGCGTAATCTGGCGCTTATTTGCGAGAGCGATTTGCTGGGTGAACGCGTTGCGCGTCGCCGTCAGGACTCACGTCGCACGATTAACCCCGACACGCTGATCCGCAACCTGGCGGAACTGCATCCTGGCCAGCCGGTGGTACACCTTGAGCATGGTGTGGGGCGTTATGCGGGTATGACGACGCTGGAAGCCGGCGGCATCAAGGGCGAGTACCTGATGCTCACCTACGCCAACGACGCCAGACTGTACGTACCGGTGTCATCTTTACATCTCATCAGCCGCTATGCCGGAGGCGCCGAAGAGAACGCGCCGCTGCATAAACTGGGCGGCGACGCCTGGTCTCGCGCCCGACAGAAAGCCGCGGAGAAAGTGCGCGACGTGGCGGCAGAGCTACTGGATATTTACGCCCAGCGCGCGGCAAAAGAAGGTTTCGCCTTTAAGCACGATCGCGAGCAGTATCAACTGTTCTGCGACAGCTTCCCGTTCGAGACCACGCCAGACCAGGCGCAGGCCATTAACGCCGTCCTGAGCGATATGTGCCAACCGCTGGCAATGGATCGTCTGGTGTGCGGCGACGTCGGCTTCGGGAAAACCGAAGTGGCGATGCGCGCCGCGTTCCTGGCGGTGGAAAACCACAAACAGGTCGCGGTGCTGGTGCCTACCACCCTGCTGGCGCAACAGCATTTCGATAACTTCCGCGACCGCTTCGCCAACTGGCCGGTGCGCATCGAAATGCTCTCCCGTTTCCGTAGCGCCAAAGAGCAAGCGCAGATCCTTGAGCAGGTCGCTGAGGGGAAAATCGACATTCTGATCGGCACTCATAAGCTGCTGCAAAGCGATGTGAAATTAAAAGATTTGGGCTTGCTGATTGTCGATGAAGAGCACCGTTTCGGCGTGCGGCATAAAGAGCGCATCAAGGCAATGCGCGCCGACGTTGATATTCTGACGCTGACGGCAACGCCAATCCCTCGTACGCTCAACATGGCGATGAGCGGTATGCGCGATCTGTCGATCATTGCCACACCGCCCGCCCGTCGTCTGGCGGTAAAAACCTTCGTCCGCGAATATGACAACCTGGTGGTGCGCGAGGCTATCCTGCGTGAAGTTCTGCGCGGCGGCCAGGTGTATTATCTGTATAACGACGTGGAGAATATCCAGAAAGCCGCGGACCGACTGGCGGAACTGGTGCCGGAAGCCCGCATCGCGATTGGTCACGGGCAGATGCGCGAGCGCGAACTTGAGCGTGTTATGAACGACTTCCACCACCAGCGCTTTAACGTTCTGGTGTGTACCACCATTATCGAAACCGGTATTGATATTCCAACCGCGAACACGATCATCATTGAACGCGCCGACCATTTCGGCCTGGCGCAGCTCCACCAGCTACGTGGTCGCGTTGGACGTTCACACCATCAGGCGTATGCCTGGCTGCTGACGCCGCATCCAAAAGCGATGACGACCGACGCGCAAAAACGTCTGGAAGCCATTGCCTCGCTGGAGGATTTGGGCGCTGGTTTTGCGCTGGCGACCCACGACCTCGAAATTCGCGGCGCTGGCGAGCTGCTTGGCGAAGATCAGAGCGGGCAGATGGAGACCATCGGCTTCTCGCTGTATATGGAGCTGCTGGAGAACGCCGTGGATGCGCTGAAAGCCGGACGTGAGCCGTCGCTGGAAGACCTCACCAGCCAGCAGACGGAAGTCGAACTGCGTATGCCGTCGCTGCTGCCGGATGATTTTATCCCGGATGTGAATACGCGTCTGTCGTTCTATAAACGCATTGCCAGTGCGAAAAACGAAAACGAGCTGGAGGAGCTCAAGGTAGAGCTGATCGACCGTTTCGGACTGCTGCCTGACCCGGCGCGCAATCTGCTGGATATCGCGCGTCTGCGCCAACAGGCGCAGAAGCTGGGCATTCGAAAACTGGAAGGCAACGAGAAAGGCGGTACGATCGAGTTTGCCGAGAAAAATCACGTTAACCCAACCTGGCTGATTGGTCTGTTGCAAAAACAACCGCAGCACTTCCGCCTCGACGGCCCGACACGCCTGAAGTTTATTCAGGATCTGGCGGAGCGTAAAACGCGTATGGACTGGGTGCGCCAGTTTATGACGCAACTGGAAGAAAACGCGGCGGCGTAACGCCCTACGACGCCGGATGGCGGCGCAAGCGCCTTATCCGGCCTACGGGAAGCATACCCTGTAGGCCCGGTAAGCGCAGCGCCACCGGGCACATCGCCTTATCCGGCCTACGAGAAGCATACCCTGTAGGCCCGGTAAGCGCAGCGCCACCGGGCGTAATGCCCTCTGCCATCCCCGCGTTTTCGCCCACATTTACAACACTTTGCACTTCTCTTGCACTTCAAGACATGACAACCCGCCATAATGATCATTGACTCAATTTATTACAATAACCATTTGATTTGTGATGATAATGAATAACATGCGACTTTCCCGCTGGCTGGCGTTTTTTACGCTCGCCGCGTCCGTAGCGCTGGCGATACCGGCGCAGGCGAACACCTGGCCGCTTCCTCCTCCCGGCAGCAAACTGGTGGGCGAGAATACATTTCACGTTGTCGAAAACAACGGCGGCTCGCTGGAGGCGATTGCTAAAAAATACAATGTCGGTTTTTTAGCGTTGCTACAGGCAAACCCGGGCGTTGATCCTTACGTTCCCCGCGCGGGCAGCGTTCTGACCATCCCTCTGCAAACCTTACTGCCGGACGCGCCACGCGAAGGTATTGTGATTAACCTCGCCGAATTGCGTCTGTATTACTATCCTCCCGGAAAAAATTCGGTGACCGTGTATCCGATCGGTATCGGTCAACTGGGTGGCGATACGCTGACGCCAACGATGGTCACTACCGTCTCGGATAAGCGCGCGAACCCAACCTGGACACCTACGGCGAATATCCGCGCCCGTTACAAGGCTCAGGGAATAGACCTCCCTGCCGTGGTTCCCGCCGGGCCGGATAACCCAATGGGCCATCATGCGATCCGCTTAGCGGCTTATGGCGGCGTCTATTTGCTGCACGGCACGAATGCTGATTTCGGTATCGGGATGCGCGTCAGTTCCGGTTGTATTCGCCTGCGTGACGGTGATATTGAGACGCTGTTCCGTCAGGTCACGCCGGGTACGAAGGTCAACATTATTAATACGCCGATCAAAGCGTCCGTTGAACCTGGCGGCATGCGCCTGGTAGAAGTCCACCAGCCGTTATCGAAGAATATTGATGACGATCCGCAGATATTGCCGATCGTATTGAACGGTCAAATGCAGGCTTTCAAAGATGCCGCACAGACCGATGCCGCCGTTATGGAGCATGTTATGGAAGTGCGTTCAGGAATGCCGGTCGATGTCACCCGCCATCCCGGGATAACGCAGCAGTCGATGTAACGTCGGATAATAAAAAAGCCCCGCTCAGACAGCGGGGCTTTTTTGTGGCAGTAGCAGTGGCATTAATGAGGGTTAATGCTTATTTGTAGATAACCGCAGTCCCGTGGAGGGTGTTAGGACCGGTTACCGAAGTAATGCGGAAAGATTTCGCGCCCATTTCATCCGCTTTTTGCGCCAGTTGATCTTCCAGAGATCCCAGGTTAGTCCCGGCGGTTGCGGAAATGGTGCCCACTTTCTGTTGATCTACTGGCGTCGCCTGAACTTCAACAGCAGCGAAACTTGCGAAAGAGAGTGAACTCAGTACAGCGGCAGCAATGAGGGTTTTTACGTTTTTCATGATAGTGACCTTTAGCAGATGAACGGTGTCGAAATATTTACTTAACGATCGATAGGTAAATCATAGATGTGATCCAGGTCACACGTCAACATTTTTTTATAACGATCATTATTTAAATTAAAAAGAACTTATTTTTCATATCAATACAGGTGAATTATTTTTCTTCTGAATGCGCTGGAGACTGAGCGGGATTATTTTTATAATGGTTGTTCAACAAACCCAACAAGGTACAACGGCATCATGACAACTGACTCGACAGGTTGCGTAAAAAAAAGCCGTGGCCGACCAAAAGTGTTCGACAGGGAAGCCGCGCTTGACAAGGCCATGACACTCTTCTGGCAGCACGGCTATGAAGCAACATCGCTCGCCGACCTCGTGGAAGCGACCGGCGCAAAAGCGCCCACGCTGTACGCAGAATTTACGAACAAGGAAGGGTTGTTCCGCGCAGTGCTGGATCGCTATATCAGCCGCTTTGCGGCAAAGCATGAGGCCCAACTCTTTTGTGAAGAAAAAAGCGTTGAGTCTGCGCTGGAAGACTATTTCACCGCCGTCGCGACATGCTTCACCAGTAAAGACACCCCTGCCGGGTGCTTTATGATCAACACGTCCGCCACACTGGCCGCCTCCTCCCGTGAAATCGCCCATACGGTGAAATCCCGCCACGCAATGCAGGAGCAGACGCTGACCCAGTTTTTGCGCCAGCGGCAGGAGCGCGGTGAAATTCCGGCGCACAGCAATCCACAAACGCTGGCGGAATATCTGAACTGTATTTTACAAGGAATGTCGATCAGCGCGCGTGAAGGCGCGACGTTTGACAAGCTGATGCAGATAACCCGCACCACCCTACGGCTGTGGCCGGAGATGCTGAAGGCTTAGCGCCTGACCGTCTGATAAAAAAAGCCCCTCAGCCTGAGCGAATGAGGGGCTAACGTGCAGAGTACAGCTTTTTTTACGCGTCGTTATTCAGAATCAATTGACCGTTATTATCCAGCGGGATTTGCGTTCCGGGATCTTTATCCATGCGGATTTTCCCCTGCTGATCGCCAATCTTGTAAGTGACGTCATAGCCCAGCATTTTCTCTGACTTGTCATACACCGTTTTACAACGCTGCTGCGTAGAGGTGTAGGTGTCATTTTCCTGCATTGATCCCTGGATTTGGTTACCGGCGTACCCTCCGCCCAGCGCCCCAACGACGGTCGCCACATCTTTACCACGACCACCGCCGAACTGATGACCAATCACGCCGCCAGCAACCGCGCCAAGCACCGAACCGGCAATGCGATTTTCGTCCTGAACAGGTTTGCGGTGCGTGACCGTCACGTTGCGGCATTCCTGACGCGGTGTTTTGACGGTTTCTTTTATAGGTGTGGCTGATACGACTTGCGCATATTTCGGGCTACGGTCAAAAACGTTCAGACTGGCCACCGCCGCCACACCCAGCGCAGCAGCTACGCCAATCCCTATACCCGCCAACATTGATTTATTCACGGGAATTCCTCCTTTTTTGCTATTAGTAACAATTTTGCAACCAGCAGTGGGGTTAAGCAAATCAGAAAGAGGATGAAAAGTGCGGGGTTATGCGGCAAACAGACACGATTCAGAGAACTCTGAAGCAGATGGCGCGATTAAATTGCCGGATGGCGGCCGGTGGCCTTATCCGACCTACAGACGGTGAGGGCTGATGCCGGATGGCGGCCGGTGGCCTTATCCGGCCTACATGCAGTGCGAGCCGTAGGCCTGATAAGCGAAGCGCCATCAGGCGATACGGTAAGGATTAATGCAGTTTCAGACGCGGGCGAATCACACGGTTAATGCTGCCTACTAACATCATTAACCCGGTTTTAAAGTAACCGTGCAGCGCAATCTGGTGCATACGGTAAAGCGAAATGTAAACAAAACGCGCAATACGCCCTTCCACCATCATTGAACCGCGCATCAGGTTCCCCATCAGGCTGCCGACAGTCGAGAAATTAGAGAGCGATACCAGCGAACCGTGATCTTTATAAACGTAGTCTTTCATCGGTTTGCCTTTCATCTGCGCCAGAATATTATTCAGTGCGCAGCTTGCCATCTGATGCGCGGCCTGAGCGCGCGGCGGCACAAAGCCCCCTTCAGGACGTGCGCAGGAAGCACAGTCGCCGATGGCATAAACATCCGGGTCACGGGTGGTTTGCAGCGTCGGTTCAACCACTAACTGGTTGATGCGGTTAGTTTCCAGCCCGCCAATATCTTTCAGGAAATCAGGCGCTTTAATCCCTGCCGCCCACACCATCAGGTCAGCTTTGATGTGTTCGCCATCTTTCGTGTGCAGGCCGCCTTCGTCTGCGCTGGTCACCATCGTCTGAGTCAGTACGCGTACGCCCAGTTTGGTCAGTTCGCTATGCGCCGCAGCGGAAATACGCGGCGGCAGCGCAGGCAGAATACGCTCACCGGCTTCAACCAGCGTCACGTTCAGCGCTTCGTTAGTCAGGCCTTTGTAGCCGTAGCTGTGCAGCTGTTTCACAGCGTTATGCAGTTCCGCAGAAAGCTCCACGCCCGTTGCGCCGCCACCGACAATCGCAATGTTGACCTTACCGCTAACACCCATGCTGGAAGAGTATTTCAGGAACAGGTTCAGCATTTCCTGATGGAAGCGACGCGCCTGATGCGGGTTGTCCAGGAAAATACAGTGTTCTTTAACGCCAGGGGTGTTGAAGTCGTTAGAGGTGCTGCCCAGCGCCATCACCAGGGTGTCGTACGCGATTTTACGCTCAGGAACCAGCAGTTCCCCTTTCTCGTCACGCAGTTCCGCAATGGTGATCGTTTTCGCTTCACGATCGATATCCATAACCGAACCCAACTGGAACTGGAAACCATGATTACGCGCATGCGCCAGGTAGCTCAGAGCGTCCACGCCTTCGTCCAGTGAACCGGTCGCCACTTCATGCAGCAACGGCTTCCACAGATGGCTGTGGTTTCTGTCCACCAGCGTGATTTTTGCCTTTTTCTTACGACCCAGTTTTTTACCCAACTGAGTCGCCATTTCAAGCCCGCCAGCACCGCCGCCGACAATCACGATCTTTTTCAATGGTGTAGTCAACGTGACCCCCTTAAATTTATTAACCAATTGTTAAGTAAAAGTTATAAATATAGCCTTTAATTAACAACAAGTTACGGTAATGCAAAGTGACTTCGCTAGTGAGAATAACACGAACGGTGCATTGGTCATACCAAAATTGATGTACATCAAGTTTTCTCGCTGAAAAGATAGACAACCCTGCCTGAATGCTCATAAAAAAACCAGCCCGAAGGCTGGTTTCTGAGGGGGGTTATCGGGTTACAACGGCTTAGCCTAACGTTTTAAACGCTTTTATCCGCTGTAAATGAGGAGAGATATTCTTAAATTTATGGGTCTGCTCTTCGTCCCAGACAATTTCATAGAAATGATGCAGCTCTTTTGCCGAACGATGGCTGTCCAGCGCTTCATCATGCCGGGACAGGATCACCAGGCAGCGATCGCGGTTTTTTTCGCGGAAATTGGTGACGCATTTCGTTGCGATATCGGCATACTCTTCCGGGCGGTCGATTTTGCCTTCCATGTTCTCATAGGGGAACAGATTAGGGTTGAATACCACCTGGCGTATGTCGCACAGGAAGCCAATCCGCTCCGCCCAATACCCACCCAGTCCTACGCCACAAATTAATGGCCGATCGTCCACATTCAGTTGCAACATTTTGTCTACTTCTTTCAGCAGATGCTGCATGTCATGTTTGGGATGCCGTGTGCTATAGCTGATCAGTCTGACATCCGAATCAATAAACTGTAGCTGCAACACTTTCTCGTGGTTACCCGGACTGTTGGAGTCAAAACCGTGTAAATAGATAATCATCGCATCCTCACACAAAACTCGGGTTAATGACCTGCTTTTTCTTCCTGCCAGCGTTCATGCAACTGGTTAAGCTGGGCGCTGACCGTTTTCCAGCGTGCGGAGTCCATCAACTCCTGACGCGAAAATGAACCTTTATGATACAAACGCGTAACACGTTCTGCATTGATCGGCGACAGATTATCTAACACGCTGACCGCTCCTTTACGATTATTACAGACTAGGATCATATCGCAACCCGCATCCAGCGACGCCTGCCCGCGCTCTGCGTAGCTCCCCATAATCGCCGCCCCCTCCATCGACAGGTCATCGGAGAAAATCACGCCATCAAAACCAAGTTCCTCACGCAGCACCGTTTTCAGCCAGTGCGGTGAACCACTCGCCGGACGCGGATCGACATCGCTGTATATGACGTGCGCCGGCATAATCGCATCAAGTTTGTTCCCGGTGATTAGCGAACGGAACACCGACATATCCCTGGCGCGAATTTCCGCCTCAGGACGCGGATCGGTTGGCGTTTCTTTGTGCGAATCGGCAGTGACTGCCCCGTGTCCGGGGAAGTGCTTACCGGTGGTTTTCATTCCGGCAGCATGCATCCCGTCGATAAAACGCGTCGCCATTGCCAGAGCTTTAAGCGGATCGGCATGGTAAGAACGCTCGCCAATTGCTGCGCTGATATGCCCGACATCCAGCACCGGCGCGAAACTGATATCAATGTCCATCGCGATCATCTCGCTGGCCATTAGCCACCCGGCATCCTGCGCCAGTTTGCCCCCTTCTTCCAGCCCGTGCAGCGCAGCAAAAGATTGTGCGGCTGGCAGGCGGGTAAAACCTTCACGAAAACGCTGTACGCGTCCGCCTTCCTGGTCAACCGCCACCACCAGATGATTGCGCGAAGCCGCCCGAATCTGGCGGACTAACTCGCGCAGCTGCTCCGGGTCATGATAATTACGCGTAAAGAGGATCAGCCCCCCCACCAGCGGATGGGCCAGAATCTCGCGCTCTTCTGCGTCCAGCTCAAACCCTTCGACATCCAACATTACTGGACCCACACTGCTCTCCTTATCCTTTCTTTTTCAGCTGCCGCCAGGCGTCGTCGGCCAGCCTGATAAATTGTTGTTCGCCGGTTTGCTGCCAACGGTATTCAAACCATCCGGCTTTCAGCATCATTACCCAGGGGCGCCATAACCTGACCTGCCGCCATAGCGTTTGCGGACAGATATGCGCAACGGCGGCATAGGATGCCACCAGCCGTTGATGCTGCCGCTCATCCTCTACCCATACGGCGGCCAGCTCCAGAGCGATATCGCCGTCCCCGGCGTATTCCCAGTCAATCAACCGTAGCCCCGATGCCGTCTGTACCAGGTTATCGCCGTGGACATCCATATGCAAAGGCGCCAGACGCAGCGGACGAGGTTCCCGCGCCGCTCGCAGCCGTTTTAGCATCCGTAGCCAGTACGGCGTCCTGCGTGCCGGATCGCTCCCCTGCCAGTAGCGCATAAGCAGCGGTAACAGCGAAATACGCCAGCCAAAACGCGGTTGTTGATGCAGATGATACAGTAAGCCCGCCAGTTCGTCGGTATCCGGTAATCCAGATTTTACCTCTCCCTGCAAATAGTCCACCGCCATCCAGCCGGGAATATAAAAACGCGGTCTGGGGGCAAGGGTTTCCGGTAAACGTGACAACGCGTGATACTGACGCAAAAAATCAGATTCAGGCGCGAAGGGATCATGATGGCAACGGAGCACCAGACGGCGGGCGTCATGTTCAATGATGCAACTCCCGCCGCTTAATCCGTTGTGGCAGGCGGCGACGGGATGATATTGCGGGAAGTAGCGCGACAAAACGTCGTCGCGCGTCAGTAGATTATTGTTGCTGGACTGCACCTTTACCTGACCAGATTATCTCGCCAGTTTGTACCAGCATTAACTGCATTTGCAGCGATGGCGCATTGACGTTACCCGCCGCGCTGGAATAGAGCACATATTGCGCCCCTACGTTACGGGCGATGCCAATCGCTTTACTGCGCGTACCGAGGCTGTCCTGCGGTGATAAACCCAGTTGCTGCTTCGCCATCGCCAGTTGCTGCGCGGAAACCAGCGTAAATTTACCGTTATTCGCCAGCGCATTACGTAAAGTCTCTGTGGCCTCGCCCGCGTTGAGCGAACCGTTGGTGCGGTTATTTACGCTATCGACCAGCAGTACATTACCCGCCGTTACGCCATCAGCCTGGAGCATTTTTCCGACCATCGGCTGCATCGCGCTGTTCCAGTCATAATGGCGCACGCGCGGCGCAGGCTGTGCGGTCTGGTCTTCGTGTTCAATCGGGCCCGGCTGCTGCGGGATCGTCGGCACCGATGGCACGACCGGCACAGGCTGCTGCGGCTCAGTTGGCTGTTCCGGCGCCGGTTTGACTTCATCAACCGGTGCGGGTTCACGTTGCCCCACACAACCGGAGAGAAATATCGCCAGCGCGGCCACCAGTGCGTAGCGATTCATTTTCGTCATCAAAATTCACCCCTTACAAATAAAGATAAAGTCTAACCTTATGCGCCCCCAGATAATTGGCGCTGCCATACAGCGTGACCGACGAACGCGCCGGGATAGTCACGCTGCGTGGCGCTTCCAGAGGATGCATTTCCAGCCCTCTGGCGTCATACCAGTAAAACCGATAATGCACGGTAACGGGTTCTTGCCTTTCGTTATAGAGGCGTGAGGATGCAGAAGGCTGAATATCGGACGTCGTCAACGCAGGCGCTTCCGCCGTGATACCGGCCGCCAGCAGCGTTGACTCCATCACCAGTGTCTGTTCATCACTGACCGGAATTTCAGGGTGTGAACGACAACCCACAAGCAACAGTAAGGCCAGTGATATCGCAAGGCATCCTCTGGTCATTGTCAGAGGCCTTTATGCGCCAGCATCGGCCCCAGCGCACGCCCGCCCAGCAGGTGCATATGAATGTGATAAACCTCCTGCCCGCCATGACGGTTAGTATTCATGATCAGGCGGTAGCCGTCTTCGGCAATGCCTTCCTGCCCGGCAATTTTTGCCGCGACGGTGATCATACGGCCCAGCGCCTGTTCGTGCTCCGCCGTGACATCATTAACCGTTGGGATCAGGGTATTCGGGATGATCAGAATGTGCGTGGGCGCCTGCGGCGAAATATCGCGAAATGCGGTAACCAGTTCATCCTGGTAAACGATATCCGAGGGGATTTCACGACGGATAATTTTGCTGAATATAGTTTCTTCTGCCACGACATTTTTCCTTTTTTCAAAATTAGCCATAACGTTGCGCCATGCTACGCCGAGCCACACTGCGAGTATAGAGTATGAGCGAGTTACTCACGCTCTTTCAACTTTAACCCACGATTTATTAAGCAAAAAATCTGTCAGTTGCTGCGCTTATACTCATTTCCCTCTTCTCTCTGCACCTCATAGCACTGAAACAAGATTTCATTTTCACCCGTAACATCTGTTTACAGCATTAATGCAAGTGCGTATATTTCGCATTTGCATTTTCATGCGCATTTGATGGTTAGAAAATTAAAAGGGTTCGCCATGCCATTTCATGGTTTGAACTTAACGTTCATCATTATTAGGGGTTTTTCGATGTCTTTCACAACACACACCCAGGATGAGCAGCGTCAGCCTGCCGCAGTTCCCACACTGCTGGCAGCCTGCATCGCTATGGCATTGATGCCTTCCACCAGCTTCGCCGCTACCACAACAGAAGAAACAATCGTTGTTGATAGCGCATCACAAGCCGACACGTCCAGCGATGAAGAACAGGACTACAACGTTAAAACGACAACCGCTGGCACTAAAATGCAGATGGCGCAGCGCGATATTCCTCAGTCTGTCAGTATCATCAGCCAGCAACGCATGGCTGATCAGCAATTACAAACCCTTGGCGATGTGATGGACAGCACACTGGGTATCAGCAGAAGCCAGTCAGACTCCGACCGCAACCTCTACTACTCACGCGGTTTCCTCATCGACAACTACATGGTCGATGGCATCCCCACCTATTTTGAATCACGCTGGAATCTTGGCGATGCCCTTTCTGACACGGCCCTGTTTGAACGTGTGGAAGTCGTACGCGGCGCAAATGGATTAATGACCGGAACCGGCAACCCTTCCGCGTCTATCAATATGATCCGCAAACATGCCACCAGCCGTGAATTCAAAGGTAATGTGTCTGCGGAATATGGAAGCTGGAACAAACAGCGTTACGTAACCGATTTACAAAGCCCGCTGACAGAAGACGGTAACGTACGTGCGCGGATTGTTGCGGGTTATCAGAACAATGACTCATGGCTGGATCGTTATAACAGCGAGAAAACATTCTTCTCCGGCATTATCGATGCCGATCTGGGGAGCACAACCAGCCTTTCCGCCGGGTATGAATATCAACGCATCGACGTTAACAGCCCGACCTGGGGCGGTTTACCTCGCTGGAATACGGATGGCAGCACCAACAAATATGACCGCTCGCGCAGTACCGCTCCAGACTGGGCTTACAACGATAAAGAGTTTAATAAGGTCTTTGTCACGCTGAAGCAGCGTTTTGCGGATACCTGGCAGGCAACGCTCAACGCCACACATTCTGAAATCAAATTCGACAGTAAAATGATGTACCTGGATGCCTATGTCAATAAAGACACCGGTATGCTGGTTGGCCCTTACGCCAACTACGGACCAGAGTACGGTTACATTGGCGGTACGGGCTGGAACAGCGGCAAACGTAAAGTCGATGCTGTCGATCTTTTCGCCGATGGAGGCTACGACCTGTTTGGCCGTCAGCATAACCTGATGATCGGTGGAAGCTACAGCAAACAGAATAACCGCTATATGAATACCTGGGCGAACGTATTCCCGGATGAACTGGGCAATTTCTACAACTACGACGGTAACTTCCCGGAAACAAACTGGGGTCAACAAACCATTGCCCAGGATGATACCACGCACATGAAATCGCTCTATGCAGCGACCCGCATTTCGCTGGCCGATCCGTTGCATCTGATCATCGGCGCTCGCTACACCAACTGGAGTATCGACACGCTGACTTACCGGATGGAGAAAAACCATACCACGCCATATGCCGGACTGGTGTATGACATTGATGATAACTGGTCTGCCTACGCCAGCTATACTTCCATCTTCCAGCCACAGAACTATCGTGATAGCTCGGGTAAATATCTCGCCCCTATTACGGGTAACAACTATGAAGTGGGCTTGAAATCTGACTGGATGAACAGCCGCCTGACCACCACATTGTCGGTCTTCCGTATTGAGCAAGATAACGTCGGCCAGTCGACCGGTAGACCGATTTCAGGTAGTAACGGCGACACAGCGTATAAAGCGGTAGATGGAACCGTCAGCAAAGGCGTTGAATTCGAAATTAACGGCGCTATCACCGACAACTGGCAGATGACCTTCGGGGCAACGCGCTTTATCGCGGAAGATAACGAGGGAAATGCGGTGAATCCGAACTTGCCACGTACAACCGTGAAGTTGTTTACCAGCTACCGTCTGCCAGTCATGCCTGAGTTGACCGTCGGCGGTGGCGTTAACTGGCAGAACCGTGTTCACGGCAGCGACACTGTCACACCATACGGCACATGGCGCGCGGAACAAGGCAGCTATGCGTTAGTGGATCTGTTCACTCGCTACCAGGTAACCAAAAACTTCGCCGTACAGGGCAACATTAACAACCTGTTAGACAAAACCTACGACACCAATATCGATGGTTCTATTGTCTACGGCGAACCACGTAACGTCAGCATTACTGCAAGCTATCAGTTCTGATAACGTTACTGACGAGAAGGGAGCCATCTGGCTCCCTTTTTTACGTTCTCGCAAGCCTGATGGCGGCTAACGCCTTATCAGGCCTACAACTGTGCTATAACCGTAGGCCGGATAAGCCACGCGCCATCCGGCAACACAGCGTAAAAAAGGCAGCCATTTGGCTGCCTTAGTTCTCCCCAACGTCTTACTGCTTAGCTATTGCGGATGTATTCATCCATTTCCGTTTTCAGGTTATCGGATTTCGTACCGAAAATGGCCTGAACGCCGGAACCTGCGACGACGACACCAGCTGCACCAAGCGTCTTCAGGCCAGCCTGATCCACTTTAGCAACGTCAGCGACGCTAACGCGCAGACGGGTGATACATGCGTCGAGGTTAGTGATGTTCTCTTTACCACCAAACGCGGCGATCAGGGCCGGAGCCATTTCACTGGTTGCGCCCACTTTTCTGTCTTCGCTCGCGTCTTCACGACCCGGCGTTTTCAGATCCAGCGCTTTAATCAGCACACGGAAGACGGTGTAGTAAATAATCGCATAACCTGCACCAACAATCGGGAACAGCCACAGTTTGCTGCTGTTGCCAGACAGAACGATGAAGTCGATCAGACCGTGCGAGAACGATGTACCGTCACGCATACCCAGCAGGATACAGATCGGGAATGCCAGACCTGCCAGAATCGCGTGGATAACGTACAGAATCGGCGCAACGAACATGAAGGAGAACTCGATCGGCTCGGTGATACCGGTCAGGAACGAGGTCAACGCTGCGGAGATCATGATACCGCCCACTTTCGCGCGGTTTTCCGGTTTAGCAGAGTGCCAGATCGCGATAGCCGCAGCAGGCAGACCGTACATTTTGAACAGGAAGCCGCCGGACAGTTTGCCCGCAGTCGGGTCGCCCGCCATATAGCGAGGAATGTCGCCGTGGAACACCTGACCTGCTGCGTTGGTGTATTCACCGATCTGCATCTGGAAAGGAACGTTCCAGATATGGTGCAGACCAAACGGCACCAGGCAGCGCTCAATGAAGCCATAGATACCGAACGCCACAACCGGGTTCTGGTAAGCAGCCCACTGAGAGAACGTCTGGATAGCCGTCCCGATCGGCGGCCAAATGAAGGACAGGATCACGCCGGTGAAGATGGCAGCCAGACCAGAAATGATCGGCACAAAGCGTTTACCCGCAAAGAAGCCCAGATACTCAGGCAATTTGATACGGTAGAAGCGGTTGAACATGTACGCTGCAATCGCACCGGAGATAATCCCCCCGAGAACACCAGTATCCGCCAGGTGTTTTGCTGCGATTTCTTCAGCAGGTAAATGCAGAACCAGCGGCGCAACCACGGCCATGGTTTTGACCATGATGCCGTAAGCGACAACCGAGGCCAGAGCCGAAACGCCGTCGTTGTTGGTGAAGCCCAGTGCGACACCAATGGCGAAAATCAGCGGCATATTTGCAAAAACAGAACCGCCTGCTTCTGCCATAACGTGCGACACAACGGCTGGCAGCCAGCTGAAGTTAGCGGAACCGACGCCCAGCAGGATACCTGCGATAGGCAGTACGGATACCGGTAGCATCAGCGATTTACCGACCTTTTGCAGGTTAGCAAATGCATTCTTAAACATAATTAGGAGTGCTCCTGAGTATTTGTGCTTATACACTTCATCCTTCAAACCGCCTCAGCGTTGGCTGCGCTCGTTCATCCCAGTCACTTACTCAAGTAAGCTCCTGCAATTCACTCACTTGCCGCCCTGATGCAGCCTGAATGATTTTGTGTATTCTACGTTTTCACGCATTGGCGAGGGGGGAGAACCTCGCCGTGGACAGGGCATCTAAGCGCCCTTTATTTATTACACAGAGTAAAATAAATAAGCTCGGTTTTGTTTGACGGCTATCACGTTTCAGCTCCAGACAGCCATAAAACCATCACATTCTGACAAAATGAGTGTCTGAATGTTACAATTCGCTCATTCACCGCCCATTTTGTGGCGGTGAACTTTACTCGCTTTGAATATTAATTACGAGATTTAAAAAAACTCAGTTAACGGGTTGATTGCAGGCGAGAAGCGTCGATGTGGAACAGGCGGGCAAAGTTTTCAGTGGTTGCCTGCGCCAGTTCTTCAACGGCAACACCCTTCAATACGGCCATATACTCTGCAACATCGCGAACCATTGCAGGCTGGTTCTCTTTACCACGATGTGGCACCGGAGCAAGATAAGGGGAGTCCGTCTCAACCAGCAGACGATCCAGAGGAACATAGCGGGCGGCATCACGTAACTGCTCGGCGTTGCGGAAGGTCACGATCCCGGAAAAAGAGATATAAAACCCAAGATCCAATAATTTACCCGCCGTCTCCCTGTCCTCTGTAAAACAGTGTAGTACGCCACCGCAATCCGTCACTTTTTCTTCGCGCAAAATCGCCAGCGTATCGGCGCGTGCGTCACGGGTATGCACAATCACGGGTTTATTTAATTCACGGCCAATCTGAATATGGTTAATGAAGGATTCTTGCTGGCGAACTTTTGTTTCCGGCGTATAAAAATAATCCAGCCCGGTCTCCCCCATGGCCACCACGCCTTCTTCAGCGGCAAAGCGACGCAGGTCTTCCACATCGTATGTTTCATCCTGGTTTAACGGGTGTACGCCGCAGGAAAACACAACGTTATCCCGCTCGCCAACCAGTTCGCGCATACTCCGGTATCCGGGCAGGGTTGTCGCCACCGCCAGGCAGAACTTCACCTCGCGCACGGCGGCTTTTGCCAGCACGTCATCCACGTCCTTATGCAGAGATTGATAATCCAGGCCATCAAGATGGCAGTGTGAGTCGACTAAAAACATAATGTCTCTCTCAAAGATGGGAAACAGGCAACACGGCGCCTGGTTGCAGGTAATGCTCTATGCGGAGAATAAGATCGGTTAATACCAGTTCGCGGTTTAATCCGGTCACGTTAATCAGCTGTTCGCGACAATGGCAGACATCGCTGAGTATGGCCTGGATGCGTGCGACGGATAACCGTTCAGCTATCGACGCCACCAGCGTTCCGGCATCCTGATTTGTCAGACTGGAAGCGCCATACCGGTATTTAAGGGCATCCATAAGCAGCGTCGCCAGCCAGTGTAAACGTACGGCGGCCTGTTCGTGATTCAACACCAACAGAAGGATATACCAATCGCCGGATTGCAGCGTATTCGCCAGCGCTTCGCAAAGCGCGTTACGATGCGCCCAGCTGTCGGCCTGCAACAACGCCAGAGCGGCGCCGGGAGCCCCTGCGCTCAGGCGCAGCGCCGCCAGCAACGTCTCTTGTGACATTGTCACTTCACGAGAAAGCCATGAAACAGCGTATTGTTCAGATGGCGGCGCAAGATGATGCAGACGGCAGCGGCTGCGTAAAGTCGCCAGCAGGCGTGCCGGTTCACGGCTGGCAAGGAAGAACCAGGTTTGCTCCGGCGGCTCTTCCAGCGTCTTTAATAAGGCATTCGCCGCGGCATCAGTCAGCAGGGCCGCATCCGGGATCAACACGACTTTCGCGCCGCCAAGTCGAGAATGTTCGTACAGCTTCTCGCCCACGTCGCGTACCGCGTCCACGCCAAGGGTGCTTTTTCCCTTTTCCGGCAACAGCGAATAATAGTCAGGATGCGTACCCGCCTGCATTAACTGGCAGCCACGACAGCGCCCGCAGCTTTTATGCCCTTCCGGTTGCTGGCACAGCAAATAACGACTGAGGGCATAAATCAGCGCATCATCCCCCATTCCGGGCAACGCCTGAATCAGTAACGCATGGTGGCCCCGACCCGCCTGATAGCTTGCTACCAGTTTTTCAAAGTCTGGCCGTAACCACGGATACCATTTCATGCACCCTGCTCCTTGATCCAGGCCGTTACGGTTGTGCGAATATCGTTCATCACAGCCTCCAGCGGCTGAGTCGCATCAATGGTGCGAATGCTGGCATCGCTGGCGGCCAGCTCAAGGTAGCGGGCACGCGTGCGATTGAAGAAATCCAGAGACTCCTGCTCAATGCGGTCAAGTTCGCCGCGCGCGCGCGCGCGTTTTAAGCCAACCTCCGGCGTCACATCCAGATACAGGGTCAGGTCAGGACGGAAGTCGCCCAATACAGCATCACGCAGCGTCGCCAGCATTGTCTGATCGATCCCACGGCCGCCACCCTGGTAGGCCTGAGTGGACAGGTCATGGCGATCGCCAATGACCCACGTTCCTTTCGCCAGCGCAGGCTTGATAACGGTTTCCACCAGTTGCACTCGCGCGGCATAAAACATCAGCACTTCAGCTTTATCCGTGATCGTTTCATCACCCACCGATTTGATGTCCAGCACCAGACTTCTTAATTTCTCTGCAAGCTGGGTGCCGCCCGGCTCACGCGTAAAAATCATGTCGTGAATACCCAGTTGCTCAAGTGTCTCCACCACCACGTTACGCGCGGTGGTTTTTCCGGCGCCTTCCAGGCCTTCGATGACGATATAGTTACTGCCCATTTTTTTCCTTAAGCACTTTCAGGTAGTCCTGCACTGACCGGTTATGGCTGGCAAGATTGGTGTTAAACGTGTGACCGCCCTTTCCGTCAGCCACAAAATAGAGGTACGGCGTTTTCGCCGGATGCGCGGCGGCTTTCAAAGAGGCTTCGCCAGGCATGGCGATAGGACCTGGCGGCAACCCGGTGATGGTATAGGTGTTATACGCCGTCGGCGTTTCCAGCGCCGCACGCGACAGCTTACCATTATAACTCGCCCCCATGCCGTAAATCACGGTCGGATCGGTCTGCAAACGCATACCAATACGCAGACGGTTAATAAAGACCGATGCCACCTGATCGCGTTCGCTGGCGACGGCCGTCTCTTTCTCGATAATAGACGCCATCGTCACCAGTTGATTCTTATCTTTATAAGGCAGCCCTTCCGCGCGCCCTTCCCAGACGTCATCTACCGCTTTAACCATCTTTTGATGCGCACGCTTCAGAAGCGCGACATCGGTGGTGTTGGCGGTATACATCCAGGTGTCCGGCCAGAACCAGCCTTCAAGCCACTCCGGGGTCTCCAGCTTCAGCGCCTGCGCGACGGTTTCGTAGCGGTCATCGCTAAGCGTATGCTGAATATAAGGCGCATTCCGCAACTGATTCAGGTAATCGCTCAGGCGCATCCCTTCGACCAGACGTAGCGGGAACTGTGCTTCTTTACCGCTTTCCAGCAGTTTCAGCATCTCCCGTACGGTCATGTCAGGCGTTAAACGATAGGTGCCCGCTTTAAAGTTTGATAATTCAGGTTCAACGCGCAACAACCACTGAAACACGCGCGGCCGATTGATAATCTTGTCGGCGTAGAGTTGATCGCCTAATGCCAGACGCCCGGTTCCGGCCTTCAGGGTAAAGATCGTCTCTTCTTTTATTAACAAGGGACTGTCGGCCAGTTGGCGCACTTTCCACATTCCTGCGCCAGCGGCAATGCCCAACACAACGACCAGCAGAAGGAAAAAGCGTAACATTCTTTTCATGACTAATTCGGGTGCTCACAAAGTGGGGCTAAAAAATCGAACAATGAACGTGCAAACATCAGTTTATCGCCACAGGCGCGCACGGGAATCACGGGCATCAACGCATTGCAGATAACCATCTCATCGGCCTGCATAAGCGCGTCCTCCCCGGCATACACTTCGACAACCTGGAAAGGCGATTGTGCCAGCGACTGTAAACAAAATTGTCGCATAATGCCGTTTACCCCCGCCTGATCCAGGCGCGGCGTATACACCACATTCTCTTTACGCCAGAACAAATTAGCCGCACAGCATTCCGTAACCCATCCCTCGCTGTCAAGAACCAGCGCTTCATCGGCGTTTGTCTGCTCAAGATGAGACCGGATCAGTACCTGTTCCAGCCGGTTAAGGTGTTTTATACCCGCAATCATAGGGTTACGCCCCAGCCGTACGGGGCTTAGCGCCAGCGTAATACCTTCCGTACGCCAGCGTTCATAATGAGTGGGATAAGGAGAAACGGATAAAATTCGCGTGGCCGCACGACAGTTTGACGGGCTGTAGCCCCTGCCGCCGCTGCCACGACTCAGAATAACTTTCAGTACGCCACTGTTCTGGCCTGCTGCCATCGCCGTCATTTCGTGTTGCAGTTCCGTCCATTGACTGAAGGGAAGCAGCAGTTTTTCGCAGGCATCCTGCAAACGGCGAAGGTGTGCGGTCAGGAGGCAAATTCTACCGTCACGGATTCGCGCAGTAGTGAAACAGCCATCGCCAAACTGCGTCGCGCGATCGCTTGCGGCAAGAGAATCCTGTTCACGGCCATTAATTAAGAACATAGTGGCTCCTTATTCGTGGTCGATTAGTGTGGCAGGATGGTTAACACAGGACAAGGGAAGAAAGCTGAATAAAAAAGGCCCGACAAGCGGACCTTTTTACTCTCTGGTGGAACGACTTAGACCTTTTTGAAGATCAACGAGCCGTTAGTACCACCAAAGCCGAAGGAGTTACACAGCGTATACTCCATTCCGTTAACCTGACGAGCTTCGTGAGGCACAAAGTCCAGGTCGCAACCTTCATCCGGGTTATCCAGGTTGATGGTTGGCGGAACAGCCTGGTCGCGCAGCGCCAGGATAGAGAAAATGGACTCTACCGCGCCCGCAGCACCCAGCAAGTGACCCGTCATGGATTTCGTCGAGCTGACCAGCACACGGCTTGCCGCATCGCCAAAGACAGATTTTACCGCCTGAGTTTCCGCTTTATCGCCTGCCGGTGTAGACGTACCGTGGGCATTGACGTAACCAATCTGACCCGGCTCAATGGCCGCATCACGCAGCGCATTGACCATCGCCAGCGCGGCGCCCGCGCCGTTTTCCGGCGGTGACGTCATGTGATAAGCATCGCTGCTCATCCCGAAGCCAACGATTTCGGCATAAATTTTCGCGCCGCGCGCTTTTGCATGTTCGTACTCTTCCAGTACCACCATGCCCGCGCCATCGCCGAGAACAAAGCCGTCACGCTCTTTATCCCACGGGCGGCTGGCCGCTTGCGGGTTATCATTACGTGTAGACAGCGCACGCGCTGCGCCAAAGCCACCGACACCCAGCGGCGTACTGGCTTTTTCCGCACCACCCGCTACCATCGCGTCCGCATCGCCGTATGCAATGATACGCGCGGCATGACCGATGTTATGTACGCCTGAGGTGCAGGCGGTAGCGATAGAGATGCTTGGCCCACGCAGGCCGTACATGATGGTCAGGTGACCTGCCACCATGTTAACAATCGTCGACGGAACAAAGAACGGGCTGATCTTACGCGGCCCACCGTTCACCAGGGAACTGTGGTTTTCTTCGATCAGTCCGAGACCGCCGATACCAGAGCCGATAGCGGCGCCAATACGGGCTGCGTTCTCTTCCGTTACTTCAAGGCCAGAATCCTGCATGGCCTGAACGCCAGCGACAATTCCATATTGAATGAAGGCATCCATCTTGCGCTGTTCTTTGCGCGATATGATATCGTCACAGTTAAAATCCTTTACTAAGCCAGCAAATTTCGTTGCATAGGCGCTAGTATCGAAATGGTCGATCAGGCTGATGCCACTCTGACCGGCAAGGAGAGCTTTCCAGGTAGACTCTACGGTATTGCCGACAGGAGACAACATGCCCAGTCCGGTCACAACTACACGACGCTTAGACACGTTTGTCCTCCAGGGAGGGAAAATGATTCTAGTGGGACAAAAAGATAAAACTCAGGCGGTCGAATGACCGCCTGGAGATGTTCACTTACGCCTGGTGGCCGTTGATATAATCAATGGCAGCCTGAACGGTGGTGATTTTCTCAGCTTCTTCGTCCGGAATCTCAGTATCAAACTCTTCTTCCAGAGCCATTACCAGCTCAACGGTGTCAAGAGAATCTGCGCCCAGGTCTTCAACGAAAGAAGCATTGTTGGTAACTTCTTCCTGCTTAACGCCCAGCTGCTCGCCGATAATTTTCTTAACGCGTTCTTCGATAGTGCTCATACTCTTAAATTTCCTATCAAAACTCGCTTTCGCGATGGTTTTCGTAGTGTATAAAATGTTGAAAAATTTGCAACTAAATCCCGGCAGTTCTTACCACGATTTTACGTTATTTTGAGGCCAAGACCAACAATAACGCAAATATTTTTCGTGGTTAAACCATATACATTCCGCCGTTGACGTGCAGAGTCTCACCAGTGATGTAACTTGCTTCGTCAGAGGCTAAAAATGCAACCGCACTGGCGATTTCCTGAGCGCCGCCGAGGCGGCCCGCAGGAACCTGCGCCAGAATACCCGCACGCTGATCATCAGACAGCGCACGCGTCATGTCCGTTTCAATAAAGCCCGGAGCCACAACATTGACAGTAATCCCACGCGACGCAACTTCACGCGCCAGTGATTTACTGAAGCCAATCAGACCCGCTTTCGCCGCAGCGTAGTTGGCCTGACCCGCATTTCCCATGGTACCAACCACAGAACCGATAGTGATAATACGTCCATGACGTTTTTTCATCATAGCGCGCATTACCGCTTTTGACAGACGGAAAACAGATGACAGATTGGTTTCGAGAATGTCGTTCCACTCATCATCTTTCATTCGCATCAGCAGATTATCGCGAGTGATACCGGCATTATTGACCAGGATATCAACTTCACCAAATTCTGCGCGAATATTTTCCAGAACAGATTCAATAGATGCCGGATCGGTCACATTCAACATCAGACCTTTACCGTTCGCACCTAAGTATTCGCTAATGGCCTGAGCGCCATTTTCGCTGGTAGCAGTACCGATGACTTTCGCGCCACGGGCAACGAGCGTCTCAGCAATTGCGCGGCCAATGCCACGGCTTGCACCGGTAACCAGCGCGACTTTTCCTTCAAAACTCATGGTTTTCCTCTTTTATTGCTCAAGCGCCGCTGACAGTGCCGCCGGTTCGTTTAGCGCCGAGGCCGTCAGGGTGTCAACAATACGTTTAGTCAGACCAGTGAGGACTTTACCTGGACCCACTTCATAAAGGTGTTCAACACCTTGTGCTGCGATAAATTCTACACTCTTCGTCCACTGCACCGGGTTGTACAGCTGGCGTACCAGCGCATCACGGATAGCGTTAGCGTCGGTTTCACACTTCACGTCAACGTTATTCACAACCGGTACGGTCGGGGCATTGAAGGTGATTTTCGCTAATTCAACCGCCAGCTTATCTGCCGCAGGTTTCATCAGCGCACAGTGTGACGGCACGCTTACCGGCAGCGGCAGCGCACGTTTTGCGCCAGCGGCTTTACAGGCTGCGCCCGCACGTTCAACCGCGTCTTTATGCCCGGCGATAACCACCTGGCCCGGAGAGTTAAAGTTCACCGGAGAAACCACCTGGCCTTCAGCCGCCTCTTCACACGCTTTGGCGATGGATGCATCATCCAGACCGATGATCGCCGCCATTGCGCCGGTGCCTTCCGGCACAGCTTCCTGCATGAACTTGCCGCGCAGTTCAACCAGACGAACCGCGTCGGCGAAATCGATGACGCCAGCACATACCAGCGCGGAGTATTCCCCCAGGCTGTGTCCCGCCATCAGCGCAGGCGCTTTACCGCCCTGCTGCTGCCATACGCGATACAGCGCAACGGAAGCGGCCAGCAATGCTGGCTGAGTCTGCCAGGTCTTATTCAGTTCTTCCGCAGGCCCTTGCTGCGTCAGCGCCCACAGATCATAACCCAGCGTCGCAGAAGCTTCAGCAAAGGTTTCTTCTACGATCGGGTAGCTGGCTGCCATTTCAGACAACATCCCAACCGTCTGGGAACCCTGCCCCGGGAACACAAAAGCAAATTGCGTCATGTTTAAATCCTTATACTAGAAACGAACCAGCGCGGAGCCCCAGGTGAATCCCCCCCCGAAGGCCTCAAGCAATACCAACTGCCCGGCTTTAATCCGCCCGTCGCGCACAGCTTCGTCCAGCGCGCACGGCACAGAGGCCGCAGAGGTGTTGCCGTGTCTGTCCAGCGTAACCACCACATTATCCATCGACATACCCAGCTTTTTCGCTGTCGCGCTGATGATGCGCAGGTTAGCCTGGTGCGGAACCAGCCAGTCCAGAGCGGAACGATCCAGATTATTCGCCGCCAGCGTCTCGTCAACGATGTGTGCCAGTTCAGTTACCGCCACTTTAAACACCTCGTTGCCCGCCATCGTCAGATAAATCGGATTTTCTGGATTGACGCGATCGGCGTTTGGCAGCGTCAGCAACTCACCGTAGCTGCCGTCTGCATGAAGATGCGTCGAAATAATGCCTGGTTCTTCGGATGCGCTCAGAACCGCTGCACCCGCGCCGTCACCAAAGATAATGATCGTCCCGCGATCGGTGGGATCGCAGGTGCGCGCCAGGACATCGGAACCGATGACCAGCGCATATTTAACGGCGCCTGATTTTACATACTGATCGGCAACGCTTAACGCGTAGGTAAAACCGGCGCAGGCCGCTGCAACGTCAAACGCCGGGCAGCCTTTAATGCCCAACATGCTCTGAATCTGGCATGCTGCGCTTGGGAAAGCATGTGTTGCTGACGTGGTCGCCACCACAATCAAGCCAATCTGGTCTTTATCGATGCCCGCCATTTCAAGCGCGCGGTTTGCGGCTGTATAGCCCATCGTCGCGACTGTTTCGTTTGGCGCTGCAATATGGCGTTCACGGATGCCTGTACGCGTGACAATCCACTCGTCAGACGTCTCTACCATCTTTTCCAAATCGGCGTTAGTACGCACTTGTTCAGGCAGATAGCTGCCAGTACCAATAATCTTTGTATACATGTACGCTCAGTCACTTTTCGGTTATATACCACCGCGTGCAAACTGCTGGTATGTTGGTTGCGCTCAGGTTACACCGTTAATTGTGCACCCGTGAGTGTCCGTTTTTGCCACCTTCCAACAGTTCGAATCCGGCTGGGTATACAGATTCCAGGCGAGCGGCAATTCGCTGAGGAACTTGTCGCTGCACCGCCTGCACTGCCTGTTCAATCGCGACGGCAAATGCTCGCTGATTGGCCGCACCATGACTTTTAATCACCGTGCCACGCAATCCTAACAGACAGGCGCCATTATACTGGTCGGGGTTGAGGTGACTGAATCGCCTCGTCAGGCTTTTTTGTAACCAACGTTTTAATAACAGCAGCCACCACGACCGTTTTTTACTCTCACCCTGAGATTTCAGCAGTGAAAGGAACATCCTGACAACCCCTTCCATTGTCTTTAATGTGACATTACCTGTAAATCCGTCACATACCAGCACATCAGTTTTTCCCGTCAATAATTCATTGGCTTCAAGATAACCAATGTAATTGATGGAAGGGACTGTTTTGAGCAACGCAGAGGCATCACGAATACTGTCGAGACCTTTGGTTTCTTCTTCACCAATATTGAGCAACGCCACGCGGGGATTGGTTATCCCAATCACCTCTTCCGCCATCACGGACCCCATCACGGCAAACTGCACCAACATGGTACTGTCACAATCGACGTTGGCGCCTAAATCCAGCACCACCGTTTTTCCTTTCTGCTGATGCGGTAAAACCGTCATCAACGCAGGACGCTCAATGCCCTCAAGGGGTTTGAGCAATAATTTCGCAAGTCCCATGAGCGCGCCCGTATTACCGGCGCTCACACAGGCTTCGGCTCGACCTTCTTTCACGAGCTCCAGGGCCACACGCATTGAGCTGCCGCGACTGGCGCGGATAGCCTGCGAAGGCCGGGCATCACTGGCAATAACTGACTGTGCAGGGATAATCTGCAGACGCGAACGTTGTTCAAAGTCAGCTTTGGCAAGTAATGGCGTGATGGTATCGGGATCCCCGACTAAAAGAAGTGTGAGTTGCGAATTAGAATTCAGTGCCTGCAGTGCTGCAGGCACTGTCACGGAAGGGCCGAAATCTCCCCCCATGACATCTAACGCCAGGGTTAGACGTGTCAAGGTATCGTCGCTGCCTGGTTTGGTGTTTCCCCGCTTACGCGGGGAAATCCTCACTAAGCTTCATCACGCTTGCGCGTGATTACTTAGCGATGACCTTACGGCCGCGGTAGTAACCGTCGGCAGTGATGTGGTGACGCAGGTGTTTTTCACCAGAAGTTTTGTCTACAGACAGGCTGGTGACTGCGGTCAGAGCGTCATGAGAACGACGCATGCCACGTTTGGAACGGGTTGGTTTATTCTGTTGTACGGCCATGGACCTTACTCCTCAATTACTTACGCTTTAAGCTGGCTAATACGGCAAATGGGTTTGGTTTTTGCGCTTCATCAGGCAATTCACCAAAGACCATGTCCGCCTCGGACACTTCACAGTGTTCAGAATCATGCACCGGAACTACCGGCAAGGAGAGGATGATTTCATCTTCAACCATTGCAAGCAGATCGATTTCACCGAATTCGTTAACCTCAATCGGCTCATACGCTTCCGGGAGTGCTTCAGCCTGTTCGTCAGAACGAACCGGACTAAAACAATACGTTGTGTGAACCTGATGGGTAAACGGCTTCCCGCAACGCTGGCATTCGAGCGATACCGTCACCTTCGCATCACCCGTAATAACGGCAAGACGTTGGTTATCGATAGCGAACGACATGGAGCATTCCACATCACTGTCCACACTGACTACAGAATCGGCGACGCGCTCTACCAGATCAGAAGTATAGATACCTTCATAATCGAGGCGTTTTTGAGCCGTACGAACCGGATCAAGAGTCAGGGGTAATTTTACCTTTTGCATAGGGCGCGCATATTAACTTTGTAACGTCATAGAGTCAAAGAAAAAGGCAGCCTGCGGTTGCCTTTTGCCAATAATTCGCACACATTGCGGGTTACAGACTTATTTTCGCTCAAACCGTGACTGTATGTCATGCTTGAAGGACGAAGAGCATAGTTTAAGATGGCTCT
The DNA here is from genome assembly GCF_005406305.1 of Citrobacter sp. TBCP-5362. NCBI lineage: Bacteria > Pseudomonadati > Pseudomonadota > Gammaproteobacteria > Enterobacterales > Enterobacteriaceae > Citrobacter > Citrobacter sp. TBCP-5362. The sequence goes on from NZ_CP040234.1 coordinate 2,650,280, forward strand.
CATTAATACGCTATATCTGAGGGAAAAAAATATGCCCCGTCTCATCCTTGCTTCTACCTCTCCCTGGCGTCGCGCGCTGCTCGAAAAACTGGCGATCCCTTTCGAGTGCGCGGCTCCCGAGGTTGACGAAACGCCCATGTCTGGCGAAGCGCCGCGCCATTTGGTCTCTCGCCTCGCACAGGCGAAAGCGCAATCGCTCGCCCACCGTTTCCCCGATCATCTGATTATTGGCTCCGATCAAATTTGCGTTCTGGATGGCGAAATTACCGGCAAACCGTTAACCGAAGAAAAAGCGCGCCAGCAATTAACCAAAGCCAGCGGTAATATTGTGACGTTTTATACCGGACTGGCGCTTTATAATTCTGCAACCGGACATTTACAAACGGAAGTCGAACCGTTTGATGTGCATTTCCGCCATTTAAGCGAAACGGAAATAGAGGACTATGTCCGCAAAGAGCGTCCATTGCATTGTGCCGGAAGTTTTAAAAGCGAAGGTCTTGGCATTGCCCTTTTCGAGCGCCTGGAGGGGCGAGATCCCAATACGCTTATTGGGCTACCGCTAATTGCGCTGTGCCAGATGCTGCGTCGGGAAGAGATGAACCCGCTGATGGCATAGTGGATGCGTCTGATGGCGACGCTAAAACATCTTATCAGGCCCACAGCGGAGCAATGCCCGTAGGCCTGATAAGCACAGCGCCATCAGGCGTAAAGATGCCGGATGATGACGTAAACGTCTTATCCGGCCTACAGGTTTAGCGCGATAATATCGCAACGCGCATCAGGCTTTGTTACGTAACACCTGAAGGCAATGCTTGAGTTGGTTATCCATCGGCGCTTCGATACGCATCACCTCGCCAGTCCCCGGATGAGTAAACTTCAGCGCTGCCGCGTGCAGAAAAAGCCGTGACAGCCCCGTTCCCGCAAGCTGCTTATCAAATTCGCGATCGCCGTAACGATCGTCAAACGCGATCGGATGGCCCGCATGCAGCGTATGCACACGAATCTGATGCGTACGTCCCGTCACCGGGCTACAGCGCACCAGCGTCGCAAACGCATAGCGCTCTTCAACTTTAAAGCGCGTTTCGGAGGGTTTTCCTTCCTGACTCACACGTACAATACGTTCGCCGCTTTGCAAAATATTCTTTAATAAAGGCGCCTGTACCGATTTAACATGCGACTGCCACTGGCCGCGAACCAGCGCCAGATAATCTTTCTGCATCCCCTTCTCACGCAGTTGCTCATGCAAAGAACGCAGCGCTGAGCGTTTTTTCGCAACCAGCAGTACGCCAGAGGTATCGCGGTCAAGACGATGCACCAGTTCCAGGAAACGCGCTTCTGGCCGCAACGCGCGCAGCCCTTCGATAACGCCGAAGCTCAACCCGCTTCCGCCATGTACCGCCGTGCCGGAAGGTTTGTTCAGCACCAGGATATGGTCATCTTCATACAAAATGACATCGGCCAGCGCCGCCACTTTTTGCAGATGCGGCGAAACGGCCTCTTCTTCGCGTTCGGCGACGCGCACCGGCGGAATACGCACTTCATCCCCGGCTTCGAGCTTATATTCCGGTTTGATGCGTTTTTTGTTCACCCGCACTTCACCTTTACGCAAAATGCGGTAAATCATGCTTTTCGGTACGCCTTTGAGTTGCGTGCGCAAAAAGTTATCGATGCGTTGCCCCGCTTCGTCGGCAGTAATGGCAACTATTTTTACGGATGGAGTCTCAGTTTTCATGGGGGCCGATTCTAAATAGCCATAAGGATTAGCGCCACTCATTTTTCTATGCTTATATTTACTTCTATATCCTGTTACTCACGTTCAACATGACCAATTTGCTGGTTATTAAACCAATCGCCATGAGGAAGTGAAAAAACTGTGAGTAACCGGGTGATAAATGGTAAAAGTCATCTTGCTATAACAAGGTTAGCAGTGGAATAATGTAACCGTTTCCGTGTCGAACCTTGTTAAAACAAGAAATTTTACGGAATGACCCATTTTGCCAGACAGATCATCAACGCAGCAATGGCGTAAGACGTATTGATTTTTCAGGCAGTTAGCGGGCTGCGGGTTGCAGTCCTTACCGGTATATGTTCTATGTACTACGCGTTGCAGAAAGGCGGCAAATCTGGGAATCCCCAGGAGCTTATGCCCGGGTGAGCAGATGAAGCCAACGCATCTGCGGCGTGAAAGACGATGAACATAATGGAATCTTCTCTGGAGAGTAACTCCCAGGCTGTTCCCCTGATAATTGCGCTGTATTTCCGTATGAAATACAGGCAACCGACACTCTGCGCCTCTTTGAGCAGACGATAACCGTGAGGTTGGCGACGCGAATAGACACGAGGCCATCGGTTCACACCCGGAAAGGCATTACTATGCCCGCAGCTTAGTCGTCAATGTAAGAATAATGAGTAAGTTACGATGAAAAGAATGTTAATCAACGCAACTCAGCAGGAAGAGTTGCGTGTTGCCCTTGTAGATGGGCAGCGCCTGTACGACCTGGACATTGAGAGTCCAGGACACGAGCAGAAAAAAGCGAACATCTATAAAGGCAAAATTACCCGTATCGAACCGAGTCTGGAAGCGGCTTTTGTTGATTACGGCGCTGAACGTCACGGTTTCCTCCCGTTAAAAGAAATTGCCCGCGAATATTTCCCCGCCAACTACAACGCCCACGGCCGTCCAAACATTAAAGATGTGTTGCGCGAAGGTCAGGAAGTGATTGTTCAGATTGATAAAGAAGAACGCGGCAACAAAGGCGCTGCGCTGACGACGTTTATCAGTCTGGCAGGGAGCTATCTGGTTTTAATGCCGAACAACCCGCGCGCGGGCGGCATCTCCCGTCGCATTGAAGGCGACGATCGCACCGAATTAAAAGAAGCGCTGGCAAGCCTCGAACTGCCTGACGGCATGGGGCTTATCGTGCGTACCGCAGGCGTCGGCAAATCCGCCGAAGCGTTGCAGTGGGACCTGAGCTTCCGCCTGAAACACTGGGAAGCGATTCAGAAAGCCGCTGAAAGCCGCCCTGCTCCATTCCTGATCCATCAGGAAAGCAACGTTATCGTCCGCGCATTCCGTGACTACTTACGTCAGGATATCGGCGAAATTCTTATCGATAATCCGAAAGTGCTTGAGCTGGCGCGCCAGCACATCGCGGCGTTGGGTCGCCCGGATTTCAGCAGCAAGATTAAGCTTTATACCGGCGAGATTCCGCTGTTCAGCCACTACCAGATCGAGTCGCAAATTGAATCCGCCTTCCAGCGTGAAGTGCGTCTGCCTTCCGGCGGCTCTATCGTTATTGACACAACCGAAGCGTTAACCGCGATTGATATTAACTCCGCGCGTGCCACACGCGGCGGCGATATCGAAGAAACCGCGTTTAACACAAACCTGGAAGCAGCCGATGAAATTGCTCGCCAGTTGCGCTTGCGCGACCTCGGTGGCCTGATCGTTATCGACTTCATCGACATGACGCCAGTACGCCACCAGCGCGCTGTGGAAAACCGTCTGCGCGAAGCGGTACGTCAGGATCGTGCGCGTATCCAGATTAGCCATATTTCTCGTTTTGGCCTGCTGGAGATGTCCCGCCAGCGTCTCAGCCCGTCTCTGGGCGAGTCCAGCCATCACGTCTGCCCACGCTGTAGCGGCACCGGCACCGTACGCGACAACGAATCGCTCTCCCTGTCTATTCTGCGTCTGATTGAAGAAGAAGCGCTGAAAGAGAATACCCAGGAAGTTCACGCCATTGTTCCGGTCCCGATCGCCTCTTACCTGCTTAACGAAAAGCGCACCGCGGTTAATGCTATTGAGACTCGCCAGGATGGCGTGCGCTGCGTGATCGTACCAAACGATCAGATGGAAACGCCGCACTACTCCGTTTTGCGCGTACGTAAAGGGGAAGAAACGCCAACCCTGAGCTACATGCTGCCGAAACTGCATGAAGAAGCGATGGCGTTACCTTCTGAAGAAGAGTACGCCGAGCGTAAACGCCCTGAACAACCAGCACTGGCGACCTTCGCGATGCCGGAAGTGCCGCCTGCGCCGACGCCAGCAGAACCTGCGGTGAAAGCAGCGACGGCAGCACCGAAAGCCGTTGCCACTGCGCCTGCACAACCAGGTCTGCTTACCCGCTTCTTCGGCGCGCTGAAAAACATGTTCAGCGGCAGCGAAGTCGCTAAGCCGGTTGAACAACCTGCACCGAAAGCAGAGGAAAAACCGGAGCGTCAGCAGGATCGTCGTAAGTCTCGCCAGAATAATCGCCGCGACCGTAACGATCGCCGTGACAACCGTGATAATCGCGACAACCGCGCTGAAGGCGGTGAAAACCGTGATGACAACCGTCGTAACCGTCGTCAGGCGCAGCAGCAGAACGCAGAAGCGCGTGACAACCGCCAGCAGTCTAACGACGTTGCCGATAAGGCGAAGTCCGGTGACGAGCAGCAGACGCCGCGTCGTGAACGCAACCGTCGTCGCAACGATGAAAAACGTCAGGCACAGCAAGAAGTCAAGGCGCTGAATCTGGATGAGCAACCGGCTCAGGAGACGGAACAGGAAGAACGCGTTCGTCAGGCGCAGCCTCGCCGTAAACAGCGTCAGCTGAGCCAGAAAGTTCGTTACACAGACTCCGCAACCTCTGAAGCAGAAGCTGTCGCAACGCCAGTCGTCGAAGACGCTGTCGCCACCCAGCCTGCTACGCAAAGCGCGCCTGCTCAGCGTACTGAACTGGCGAAAGTCGACCTGCCAGCGATCGCAGACGTTGCGCCAGCAGAGCAGGAAGAAAACGGCGAAGCGCGTGATAACGCAGGAATGCCGCGTCGCTCCCGTCGTTCTCCTCGCCACCTGCGCGTCAGCGGCCAGCGTCGTCGTCGCTACCGCGATGAGCGTTACCCGCTTCAATCGCCAATGCCGTTAACCGTCGCTTGCGCTTCACCGGAAATGGCGTCTGGCAAAGTGTGGATTCGCTACCCTGTCGCCCGTCCTCAGGATACGCAGGTTGAAGCACAGCGCGAAGAAGAGACCGTACAAGCTCAGCCGGTTGCAGTAGAGCCGCAGGTCGTCGCTGCCGCAGCCGAACAGGTTGTAGACGCACCGGCTCAAACTGAAACCGTTGTCGCTGAACCTCAGCCCGCTACTGTGGAAACAACGCATCCTGAAGTGATTGCCACCCCGGTTGAAGAACAACCTCAGGTGATTGCAGAGGCTGACGTCCCTGTTGCGCAGGAAGTCGCTGCGCAAGCGGAACCTGTCGCTGACGTTCAGGAAACCACGACGGCTGAAGAATCCGCTGACGTTGTCATCGCCGAACCGGAAGAGATCGTTACAGAAACGGTTGAACCTGTCGATGTTGCCGCTGAACCGGAAGAGATTGTCGCTGCGCCTGTCGCCGTCGCCGTTGCTGAAACCGTGTCAGAAAGCGCGGTAACAACCGGGGAGAAATCCGTCAGCCACGCCAGTGCGCCGATGACCCGCGCGCCTGCGCCGGAATATGTCCCGGAAGCGCCACATCAAAGCGACTGGCAGCGCCCTGCCTTCATCTTTGAAGGTAAAGGTGCGGCAGGTGGTCATAGCGCAACGCATCAGGCCGCCGCACCAGCCACGCGCCCGCAGCCTGTAGAATAAGCTGAACGCGATGTTAAAGATAAAGCCGACCTGCGGGTCGGCTTTTTTGTACCTGCAATCGGTGCCCGTTATCTGTTTTCCGGGCAAAAAAATGCCCGCTCCGGGGTGAAGGGAGCGGGCAGACAAAACATACCCAGTTTCATGATATGTTTCAAAACATGTGCTATCTGTTCAACTGAAACAGAGACATTCCTTGCATATCGCTAAACGCTTTATAGGACGCCTGTAACGCAGCCTGTTGCATTACATACGACGAGATGGCCGCGTTCCAGTCCACATCGACCAGATCGCTCATCTGCTGTGCCTGACCCAGCGCGCGCTCGCTTCCCAATGAATCCAGAGAATCCAGCTCACTCAATTGCGTTCCCAGTTCCGCACGAACGGTCAGGACGTTATTAAGGGAGTTTTTCAGGCCACGGTTTGTTTTATCAATCGCCGCAGCAGCTTCCGCCTTCTTCACATCATCGTCAGCAACCGGCGTTTTCAGCGCTGCAATGGCCGTATCCAGCATCGCAAACAGGCTGGTTTCTGAAGCGCTGTTGTCGGGTTCCGGTACGGCATTACTGGTAATACGATTAAAAATCTGATCGCCCGTATGACCAATCACCATCGTACGCGAAGCATCAACCTGCTGGGTGATGTTTTCAGTGCCACCGCTATAGTCGCCATTTGCCTGATCAAACGGCGCTTTTTCAGTTTTATAGCCTGCGAAAATGTAACGACCGTTGCCGTCGGTGCTGTTGGCCAGGTTCATTAACTGATCGCGAACCCCCTGTAGATCGCTCGCCAGCGAGGCGCGGTCATCATCGCTTAAGGTGCCGTTAGCGGCGTAAACGATTTTTTCCTGCGCAGTTTGAATTGCAGCTGTCACCTGACTTAGCACGTTTTCTTCCAGCGACACTTTCTGAGTGGCAAAGGTACGTGCCAGCGCATACTGACTGTTCTGAGCCTGGGCCTGAGCGAGTACGATAGCCTGAGAAGCGGCAATAGGATCGTCAGACGGATTAATCACGCGCTTACCGGTGGACATCTGCTCACCGTACTTCATCCATTCAGCCTGGGAATTGGTGATACCACGCATATTCTGCTGGTACATCATCTGGGTACTGATACGCATTTATCCTCCTCTCCCTTAGCGAATGCCCAACAGCGCATCAAACAGCGTATTCGCGGTTTGCAGCACCTGAGCGTTTGCCAGGTAGTACTGCTGATAGCGTTGCAGGTTGCCGTATTCTTCATCAAGGTTAACGCCGGAAATCGATTGCTGCTGGTTGTACAACTGCGTCACAACATTGCCCTGCGCCGTGCTGCTGGTTTTCAACGTGGCGGTTTTGTTCCCCACATCGCTGACCATCGTCGCATAAGCATCATTAAAGGACTTATTGCCTACCGTTTTCTGGGTTTGTAAATCCAGCAGCGCCTGACCGTTACGGTTATCGCTCCCACCCGCATCGGGATCGGAAGCCATCGCAATTTTGGATTCATCGGTCACCAGCACGTTCATGTTCACAATGGCATCGCTGACCGGTTTCAGGGTAAAGCTGTCATTCGCATTTGCCCCTGCCCCGACCGTCACTTCCAGCCCGTCAAACGTCAGTTTCCCGTTGGTTTCAACCGCCTTAAAGCTGGTGTTGTCTGACAAGCGCGTGACCTGCCAGTCCTGACCATCAAATACCAGCTTATAATTGGTAGCCTGTACCGCGGAACTGTCGGTGACTTCCGCAGACAAGGTTCCGCTACCCGTATTTTTCGCATTACTCAATACGGACGGTTTACCGATGGAAAAGAAGTCCTCGCCCTGATCGCCATTGGCATCATATCCCTGTTTATGCTGGGCATTAAACGCTTCGGCAAAGGCCAGCGCCAGCTGGTTGAGGGTATTGCGAGTCTGATCCAGATCCTGAGAGCGGAACGTCAGCAACCCGCCAAGCGAGCCGCTATTGAGCAATTTTTCCGGGATTTCAATGTTTCCGGCAGTCGCATCAACATAGGCGACCGTGGTGCGTGACGGATCGGCGCTGGACGGCACCGCGGCCAGTTGACGGGCGCTGCTGCCCTGCACGAGGGTATAGCCATTCGCCATCGTCAGGTTATAGGTGCCGCCGTCCTGGACGCTAACTTCCACACCGACAATCTGGTTCAGCTCACTCACCAGTTGGTCGCGTTGGTCGAGAAGATCGTTCGGTGAAGCGCCCGCGCCCACCCCGGTCAGACGGGAAATCTGATCGTTCAGGCTGGCGATTTGCTTCGCGTAATTGTTGATCTGCTCAACGCTGGAGCCAATGGCGATATTGACCTGCTTATCCTGATCGCGCAGGTACTGATCGGTCGTTTTAAACTGGTTTACCAGGCCGTCGGCTTTACCGATAAGCGCCTGACGCGCCGCCGGGTCTTCCGCGTTGCTGACCAGCGTTTGCAGGCTGGTGAAGAAACCTTGCAGAGAGGTCGAAATCGAGCTGGTGGTACTGGAGAGCAGGTTATCAATTTTCGACATTTGCTCATACCGCACGGTCAAACCACTGCTCTGATTCTGCGCCGCGCGTAACTGATTGGTAATAAAAGAATCATACTCACGCTGTACGCCAGAAACGTAGACGCCATTACCGACCCAACCGCCCGCTCCCAGCGTACTGTTGGCCTGCGCCATAATCGTCGTCTGTCGGGTGTATCCGGCAACGTTATAGCTGGAGATGTTATTACTGGCAGTATTTAACGCAGACTGGGCTGCGCTAAGTCCGCTCATGGCGTTGTTAATTAAGCTGGACATGGAGGTTCCTTGTAATCCTTCAATACTGGTTATTATCGGCAGCGGGTTCCTGGACTTGAGCTATTTAAAAGAGATTGTCGAGATTCGCGCTGTACGTTTTGCTCACCTTGTCGCTCATGGATTTCAGCTGTTGAATCATGCTGGTTAATTTACGCGCATAGTCAGGATCGGTTGCATAACCGGCATTTTGTAACGCCTGTGCGCCCTGTTCAGCGGTAGACGCGGCGGTCACCGCGGCATAGCGCGGGTTACGGGTCAGCAGCCCCACATAATCCGATAGCGCCTCCAGATAGGAGCTGTAAACGCGGAATTTCGCTTTTACCTTCTTCGCTTCGCCGTTCTCATATTCGGTGGTGGTGATCTCTGTTACCGGCCCCTTCCAGTTGGACGAGGCCTTAATGCCAAACAGGTTAAAGCTCGGCTCACCATTTTCACGGCGGATCTGTCGCTGACCCCATCCCGACTCCAGCGCCGCCTGCGCCAGAATCAGATGATGCGGCACGCCGCTTTGTTCACTTGCCAGGCGTGCCGGAAGCGAAAGCTGGGCCAGGAAGTCTTTGCTGTCGCCGGACAGCGGCTCATCATTATTTTCCGGCGCTTTTGGCATCGCCTTACGCACCAGCTGCGTCAGCGCCTGATTTTGATAGCTGGTCACCGTTTCCAGAGGGAACTTCATTGGCACCTGCGGCGCTTCTTCCGCAGGCTGCGTCTGCCCCTCGGTCATCTGCCTGACCATCATCTCCGCCAGTCCCAACCCTTTACCGGCGGTCATCTGCTGCGCAATCTGCTGGTCATACATGCTGGTGTACAGTCGCGTTTGATCGCTGCTGAATATGCCGTCTTTCGGCAGCGCTTCACGCATGCTTTTCAGCATCATCTGCACAAACATCCCTTCAACCTGACGCGCGACCGGGCGGATATTCGCCGCCGGATCTTGCCCCGCTTTGGCTTTCAGCTCATTGAGCGATTGCGCATCCCAGGCCGCGCTGGCCAACAGTTTGCTGTCACCAATCATCAGATAATTTCCAGTTTGGCGCGCAGACAACCCGCGCTCTGCATGGATTGCAGGATGGACATCAGATCCATCGGCGTGGCGCCCAGCGCATTCAGCGCGCGGACGACATTGTTCAGGTTGGCGCTGGAACGGACGCTTTGCAGCGAACCGCCGCTCTGACGTAAATCAATCTGCGTTTGTGGCGTAACGACCGTCTGCCCCCCGCCAAACGGCGTGTCCGGCTGGCTGACGTTCGCCTGGCGATTCACCGTTACGGACAAATTGCCCTGCGCGACGGCGCAACTGTCCAGCGTCACTTCACGGTTCATCACCACGGAACCGGTACGGGAGTTAATCACCACCTTCGCGTCCTGTGGTGTGACGTTCACCTCCAGATTCTGGATATCCGCCAGGAAGCGTACCTGCGAGCTGTTGCCGCTGGGTACGCGAACCTGAATCGTGCGCGCATCCAGCGCGGTTGCACTGCCATAGCCACGAGCGCGGTTGATGGTGTCAGTGATCTGCTGCGCCATTGCGAAGTCTTCATTGTTCAGTTGCAGATTGAGGGTATTTCCGCCGCCAAACTGGCTGGGCAGCTCGCGTTCAATGATTGCGCCATTGGTGATACGCCCGCCATTGAGCTGGTTAACCTGCACGCTGCTGCCGCCCGCAGACGCCCCTGCGCCGCCGACTAAAATATTTCCCTGCGCCAGGGCATACACCTGGCTATCGACCCCTTTCAGCGGCGTCATCAGCAATGTACCGCCGCGCAGACTTTTCGCGTTCCCCATTGAGGACACCACCACGTCGATCGTTTGCCCCTGGCGACCGAATGCCGGAAATTGCGCCGTGACCATTACCGCCGCAACGTTTTTCAACTGCATATTGGTGCCCGTCGGGACGGTGATCCCCAACTGAGACAGCATGTTATTCAGCGTCTGGGTGGTAAAGGGCGTCTGGGTCGTCTGGTCGCCCGTCCCGTCCAGGCCGACCACCAGCCCGTAACCAATCAGCGAGTTTTCCCGCACCCCCTGCACGCTGGTCAGATCCCGAATACGATCGGCATGCGCCAGGGTGGTTGCCAGTATCAGTACAATTCCAACAAGAGATTTAAACACTGGAGACCTCGCTTACATCGGCGACAAGTTAAGGAAGAAACGTTGCAGCCAACCCATATTTTGCGCCTCGTTGATATAGCCGTTGCCGACATATTCAATGCGCGCATCCGCAACCTGTGTTGACGGAACGGAGTTGCTGCCGCTGATGGTGCGTGGGTTCACGACCCCGGAGAAGCGGATGAACTCAGTGCCCTGATTAATGGCGATCTGTTTTTCACCCACGACGTGTAAATTGCCATTTGCCAGTACCTGATCGACGGTTACGGTCAGCGTGCCGCTAAAGGTATTGCTGGCGTTCGCGCCGCCTTTACCGTTGAAGGAGTTCCCGCCAGAGGCTTCCATATCTGCACGCGCGTTGCCGAACAATCCCTGCAAATAACGAGGAACCGTATCAAAGCCGAAGTTGGTTTTACCGTCACGGCTGGCATTGGCGGAGGAGCTCTTACTGGCGCTGACGTTTTCCTGCAATACAATCGTCAGCGTATCGCCGATATTGCGTGGACGTCGGTCTTCAAACAGCGGCTGATAGCCATAGTTGATCGGCTGCGCAGACTGAAAAATGGAACCATTCGCCACCGGAGTCGGGCCCGGTATGGGCTGTGCAGTGGTCGCGCCCTGCACGAGCGGTGTGGAAGGTATCCAGGCACATCCTGTCAGTGAAACCACCAGCAGGGCCATAATCGGGTAATGGTGCGCAGCGTATTTTTGCATTGCCTTCATCTTCAAAATCAGTGTGCCGGTGAGGTTTCCCTCACCGGACGACACTTAGAGTTGCGTCAGTTTTTGCAGCATCTGATCGGTAGTCGATACCGCTTTGCTGTTAATTTCGTAAGCGCGCTGAACCTGGATCATATTCACCAGTTCTTCCGCCACGTTTACGTTAGAGGTTTCGACATAGCCCTGATACAGCAGACCCGCACCGTTAAGCCCTGGCGTACTCTCATTTGGCGCACCCGAGGATTGCGTTTCGGTGTACAGGTTTTCACCAATGCTTTCCAGACCCGTATCGTTCATGAACGTAGTCAGGTTAAGCTGCCCCACCTGTACCGGCGCGGCCTGCCCCTGCTGAGTTACGCTTACCACGCCATCGCGACCCACGGTGATGCTCAGCGAGTTCGCCGGAATGGTGATCGCAGGCTGTACCTGGAAGCCGCCCGCCGTGACCAGTTGACCGTTCTGATCCACCTGGAAAGAACCGTCACGGGTATAAGCAGAAGTGCCATCCGGCAGCATCACCTGGAAGAAGCCCTGCCCTTTGATGGCGACATCTTTACTGTTGTTGGTCTGAGACAGGTTGCCCTGACTATGCAGACGCTCGGTGGCGACCGGGCGAACGCCCGTACCGATTTGCAGACCAGAAGGTAAGGTCGTCTGTTCTGACGACTGCGCGCCAGGCTGACGAATCGTCTGGTACAGCAGGTCTTCAAACACCGCACGTTGACGCTTAAAACCATTGGTGCTGACGTTTGCCAGGTTGTTGGCAATCACATCCATGTTGGTTTGCTGCGCGTCCAGGCCGGTTTTGGCGATCCATAATGAACTGATCATAAAATGTCCTGTATTAACTCATCGACAGCAGTTGGTTAGCGCGCCCGGCATTGTCATCCACGCTGCTGATAACCTTCATCTGCATTTCAAAACGGCGGGCGTTAGCGATCATATCGCTCATGGCGGACACCGCATTCACGTTACTGCCCTCCAGTACGCCAGACATCACGCGAATGGACGGGTCAGCCTGTAACACCGGGCCACGCGCAGCCTGTGTCGCCGCGCTTAAACGGAACATACCGTCATCGCCGCGTTGCACTTCGCTGCCAAGCGCCTTCACCAGCTTCAGACGTCCTACCGGTGCGACGGTATTGGCCGGATCGCCAGGGTTAAGCGCAGAGATAGTCCCGTCTGCCGCGATGGTGATTTCTGAACCTTCAGGAACGGCAATCGGCCCGGCTTCACCGATAACCGGATGCCCCTGAATTGTCAGTTGCCCGGTCGGGTCTACCTGAATGCTGCCGTTACGGGTGTATCCCTCGTTACCATCAGCGGTCTGAACAACCAGCCAGCCATCCTGTTGCAGCGCCACATCCAGCGGGCGCGAGGTGTAATCCATCTGCCCGGGCGTCATATCGGCTCCCGGCGTGGACGCAGCCACCAGCGTACGCGTCGGTAAAGAGAGACCTTCCACCGGCACCGCGCGCAACGCATTAAGTTGCGCACGAAAACCCGGCGTGGAGGCGTTCGCCAGGTTGCTGGCCGTCACCGCTTGTTGATTAAGCGTCTGACTGGCCGCGCCCATGGCGGTATATATTGCGTGATCCATTAAGCCATCCCGTCAGGCGCTTAGCGCAGGTTAACCAGGGTGTTGAGGATCTGATCCTGGGTTTTGATGGTCTGCGCGTTTGACTGATAGTTACGCTGCGCGACGATCATATTCACCAGCTCTTTACTCAAATCCACGTTTGAGGATTCCAGCGCGCCGTTGGTCAACTTACCGAAGTTACCCGTACCCGCCGTACCAAGCAGCGCAACGCCTGAAGCCTGCGTCGCCGCCCAGACGTTATCGCCCTGAGAAGCCAGACCTTCATTGTTGGCGAAGTTAGCCAGCACGATCTGCCCCAGAACCTGCGTTTGTTCGTTGGAATAGTTACCCACTACGGTGCCGTCATCGTTGATCTGATAGCTCACCAGATCGCCCGGCTTATAGCCGTTCTGGTTGGTCGCGACGATGTTGTTCGCACCGGTGTTCTGCTGCATGGAATTCAGGAAGCTCAGGGAGAAAGAGGCTGGGTCCGCACCATTAATTGCGCCAGTGACGATATTGGCGGAACCGCCAGAAACCAGCATCCCGTTTTCATTGAATTCCATCGTGGTAGACAACGTCGGCGTCGCAGTTGGATCGCTGCTGTCCATGGTGTGAACTTCCCAGGTGTTGTCCTGCGTCTTAACAAAGAACACATTCACATCATGGGCGTTACCCTGACTGTCAAAAACGGTAACGGTACCCTTTTTGTTGTAGGAATCCGCATCGCTCGGATCAAACGGCGTTTTCGACGGCAGTTCATCGCTGGAGTTAAGGTTGATCTGCATAGACGCCGTGGTGGTTGCCTTCGCGGCCATCAGGGTGTTCGGGATGGTGATCGGGCCTGGGTTGGCACCCTGCTGGATCGTCGGCGGCGTTCCGGTTGCCGGATAGCCGGTCAGTTGCAGCCCCTGCATGTTAACCAGATTGCGGTTCTCATCCAGTTTGAACTGACCGTTACGACTGTAGAAAACGGAGCCGTTGCTGTCTACCAGACGGAAGAAACCGTTCTGGCTAATCGCAACATCCAGGCCACGCCCGGTGTTGGTGGTAGTGCCGTCGGTAAAGTCCTGGGTAATCCCGGCGACTTTAACGCCCAGGCCCACTTTGGAGCCCGCGAACATATCAGCAAAAGACGCCGTACCGGATTTAAACCCGTAGGTGGCGGAGTTGGCGATGTTATTACCAATAACATCGAGGTTGGTCGCTGCTGCGTTCAGACCGCTGACCGCTTGAGAAAAGGCCATGACTTACTCCTGATAAGTGTAAAGGCTTAAATGATTTGCCGTACTTCGTCGAGTGTGGTGGTTCCGTAGGTCCCTAAATCCAGGGTATTGCCGCTACTGTTGCGGATAACCCCCTGAACCAGCGCAAACTGAAGCGGTTGCGCCACAAGCTGCGTACTGCCGTTGCTGGCGGCGATCGCGACGTTATAGGAACCGTTTGGCGCGCTTGTGCCATCCTCCAACGTACCGTCCCAGGTAAAGGTATGAACGCCAGCCTTCAGCTCGCCGATATTGATCGTGCGCACCACCTTGCCGTCTTTGTCGGTAATGGTGGCGGTGACTTTATCCGCTGCCTGCTGCAACTCCACGCCAAACGGCGTCGTGGTGATGGTCGCGCCCTCTTCGGTGCCCGTACCGGCCAGAATGGTGGTGCCGGGGATCATGACGCCATGACCAATCAGGGTGCTGGCCTGTAGCGACTGGCTGTTGTCGATCTGCCCGGAAATCGCGCCCAGCGTGGTGTTCAGTTTTTCAATTCCGCTAACGGTGCTGATCTGCGCCAGTTGCGTGGTCAGCTCGTTGTTTTGCAGTGGGTTGGTCGGGTCCTGATTCTTCAACTGCGCGACCAGCAATGTCAGGAAGCTGCTTTGTAAATCACTTGCGCTGCTTCCCGTCAGCGAACTGCCACTGCTGGTGGATGCGACTCCCGAGTTGGTCGAGTCATTCATATTTACGGCAATAGACATACGCGCCTCCTTTACTGGCCTAATGTCAGCGTTTTAAGCATCATGCTTTTCACGGTATTAAGAACTTCGACGTTTGCCTGATAGCTGCGCGAGGCTGACATGGTGTTGACCATTTCACCGACCACGTCCACATTAGGCATTTTTACGTACCCATTGGCGTCCGCCAGCGGGTTGCTAGGCTCATACACCAGTTTGTCCGGCGCCTGACTTTCAATGACGTCCGCCACTTTTACCCCACCGGTTGCCGCCCCTGGCGCCGCGTCTACCTGAAAGACCACCTGTTTAGCGCGATACGGCTGACCGTCCGGCCCGGTGACGCTATCGGCGTTCGCCAGGTTACTGGCCGCCACGTTAAGACGTTTGGACTGCGCGGTGAGCGCCGACCCGGCAATATCAAAAATGTTTAACAGCGCCACGAATTAGTTTCCTCCCTGTAGCACATTCATCATGCCTTTGATTTGTCCACCCAACACGGTGAGGCCCGTCTGGTATTTCAGACTGTTATCCGCAAACTGCGTACGCTCGCGGTCCATATCGACGGTATTGCCATCAAGGGACGGCTGGTCAGGAATACGGTAGAGCAGATCCACCGAAGGAGACGCGACGGTCTGGGCCGGAATGTGTTGTGCAGAGGTGAGCTTCAACGCGATCCCACCGGTTTCTTCCCGGCCACGCACCATGACTTTTTTGAGTTCGCTGGCGAAATCCATATCACGCGCCTGATACCCAGGGGTGTCGGCGTTAGCGATATTGGCGGCCAACACCTCCTGGCGTTGAGCGCGCAGATTCAGCGCTTCCTGTTGAAAACGTAAGGCGGCATCGAGCTTATCGAGCATATCTCCTCCGCAAATGACAAAATTCAGCCGACAGCTTAAATCCCATCACGCGCGCGTTATCGCCGGAATAAACGCAAAATGCGTCGCTATTTGTTGCGTTGATGCTTGTGGTACGCAGGTAGAATCCTGTCATTGCTTAAACTGGCGGGAAGTGACGATGCAAACGTTAAAACGTGGAATAGCGCTGCTGGCGCTGCTGTTCAGCCCCCTGACGATGGCTCAGGATCTGAATGCCCAGTTAACGGACTGGTTTTCTCAGCGTCTGGCAGGGTTCAGCGATGACGTCGTCGTCACGATCCGCACGTCGCCCAATCTGTTGCCGAATTGCGAACAGCCCGCGCTGAGCGTAACCGGAAGTGCGAAGTTATGGGGGCATGTGAACGTACTGGCGCGCTGCGCGAACGAAAAGCGCTACCTACAGGTAAATGTACAGGCAACGGGGAATTACGTTGTTGCCGCGGCCCCCGTCGCCCGTGGCGGTGCGCTTGGCCCGGCTAACATCACGCTAAAACGCGGACGGCTGGATCAGCTTCCCCCGCGAACCGTCCTGGACATCAACCAGATTCAGGACGCTGTCAGCTTGCGCGACCTCGTTCCCGGGCAGCCAATACAGCTCAGTATGTTGCGCCAGGCATGGCGGATAAAAGCCGGTCAGCGCGTTCTGGTGGTGGCGAACGGCGACGGATTTAGCGTCAATGCGGAAGGCCAGGCACTGAACAATGCCGCCGTCGCGCAAAACGCGCGCGTACGCATGTTGTCAGGCCAGGTCGTGAGTGGAACCGTCGATCCTGATGGGAATATTCTTATTAATCTATAATGAGTTAAAGATTTTGTAGTGGCTGCCGATAAATAATCAACCAATGATGATAGCTGGCTGCTACAGCGTAACCCCTCGATGAGGATAAATAAATGAGCATTGACCGTACCTCACCTTTGAAGCCCGTTAGCACTGTCCAACCGCGCGAAACCAGCGATGCGCCGGTACAAAAAGCGCGTCAGGAAAAAGCGTCAACCACGACCAGTACCAGTGTGAAGTTAAGCGATGCTCAGGCGAAACTGATGCAACCCGGCACCGGCGATATCAATATGGAGCGCGTGGAAACCCTGAAAACGGCGATTCGTAACGGTGAGTTGAAGATGGACACCGGTAAAATTGCAGACTCGCTGATCCGCGAGGCGCAGAGCTACTTACAGAGTAAATAAGCGTATGACTCGTCTGTCAGAAATTCTGGATCATATGACGGCTGTCCTCAATGACCTGAAAAAGGTGATGGATGCCGAGCAGCAGCAGCTCTCCGTAGGTCACATTAACGGTAGCCAGTTACAGCGTATTACAGAAGAAAAAAGCTCTTTACTGGCGACGCTGGATTATCTGGAGCAGCAGCGCCGTCTTGAACAAGATGCGCAGCGTAACGTTAATGATGATGTCGCCAGACGCTGGCAGGCGATTACGGAAAAAACGCAGCATTTACGCGATCTCAACCAACATAATGGTTGGCTGCTGGAAGGGCAGATTGAACGGAATCATCAGGCGCTCGACATGCTGAAACCGCATCAGGAACCGACGCTATATGGCGCGAACGGTCAAACCGCCTCTCCCCACCGTGGCGGGAAAAAAATCTCTATCTGATTGCCGGATGGCGGCTACGCCTTATCCGGCCTACACGACTACAGAACAACTCGTAGGCCCGGTAAGCGACAGCGCCACCGGGCGATTGGCCGGATAGAGGCTCTATGCCGTCCGGCGAGTAAATTCCTTCACTTTAAAGCCCAACACCGCCAGCGCGGCGAAATAGGCGGCAATCCCCACAACCACAACCGCCATCAGTCGGGCCAGACGCCACAGCATCGTCCCTTCTGACCACTCAGGCATAATATGCAACATGCCAACCAGCGCGGCGGACATCACCAGCACGGAAATCACCAGGCGGGTCAGGAACCACGTCCAGCCCGGCTGCGGAGTAAAGATTTTCTGTTTGCGCAGTTGCCAGTACAGCAGCGACGCATTCAGACACGCCGCCAGACCAATAGACAGCGACAGACCGGCATGC
Source organism: Citrobacter sp. TBCP-5362 (assembly GCF_005406305.1). NCBI lineage: Bacteria > Pseudomonadati > Pseudomonadota > Gammaproteobacteria > Enterobacterales > Enterobacteriaceae > Citrobacter > Citrobacter sp. TBCP-5362. The sequence continues at coordinate 2,667,931 of NZ_CP040234.1, forward strand.
TTCAACGGCCCGATAAACGCCAGGTTCATCAACTGAGTCATGATCAGCGTCACAATGGCGATTCTGACCGGCGTTTTGATATCCTGGCGCGAGTAAAATCCCGGAGCCAAAACTTTCACCACGATTAAGCCGATCAGACCAACGGAATAGGCCACCAGCGCGCGCTGGGTCATCGACGCATCAAAGGCGGTGAATTTGCCGTACTGGAACAGCGATACCGTCAGCGGTTTGGCCAGAATGCCCAGCGCGACGGCGCTCGGCAACGCCAGCAGAAAACACAGACGCAGCCCCCAGTCCATCAGACGGCAATACTCATCATGATTGCCGCTGGCAAAACTTTTAGACAGCGAAGGCAGCAAAATGGTGCCCAGCGCCACGCCCAGAACCCCTGACGGAAACTCCATCAGTCGGTCAGCATAATACATCCAGGAGACCGAACCGGAAGCCAGAAACGAGGCGAAAATGGTGTTGATGATCAGAGATATCTGGCTTACCGAAACGCCGAGGATCGCCGGGCCCATTTGCTTCACAACGCGCATCGCGCCTGCGTCACGAAAATTGATGCGCGGCAATACCAGCATCCCAATTTTCTTCAGATGAGGAAGCTGGTAAACCAGTTGCAGCACGCCGCCCACCGTCACCGCCCAGGCCAGCGCCAGTACGGGAGGATTAAAATACGGCGCGGCAAACAGCGCAAAGCCGATCATACTGATGTTCAGAAATGTGGGCGCAAACGCAGGAATCGAGAAACGGTTCCAGGTGTTGAGGATCGCGCCCGCCAGCGAGGCCAGCGAAATCAGCAGAATATACGGAAAGGTAATTTGCAGCAGTTTGGTGGTCAGGGCGAATTTATCGGCGGTATCGGCAAAACCCGGCGCGGTTACCATGATCACCCACGGCGCGGCGAGCATACCGGCCACCGTCACCACGGCTAACGCCAGGGTCAGCAGGCCGGAGACATAGGCGACAAAAACCCGGGTCGCCTCTTCGCCCTGCTTGCTCTTGTATTCTGCAAGGATCGGCACAAACGCCTGGGAAAATGCCCCTTCGGCAAAAATGCGCCGCAACAGATTCGGTAACTTGAATGCCACGAAAAAGGCGTCGGTCGCCATCCCTGCGCCAAAAATTCTGGCGACAATCGCGTCACGCGCAAAACCAAGCACGCGCGAAAACATGGTCATCGAGCTGACGGCAGCCAGCGATTTTAATAAATTCATCAGTGTTGTATTCCAGACCCTGGAGCAAAACCCTTGCATGGCCGACCGCAGGCCGGATAAAGGCGTTTACGCCGCCATCCGGCAATATCGTTGTGCCTGATAACCACGTAAAAACGTCTTATCAGGCCGACAGAACGATCCACGGTTTGCCATCATTCTCTGTCAGAAAGAGGTGTTATTTTGAGTTGGCATATAGTACCTGGATTATGATGAATTACTACAGCCAGATGTTACAGGGCGTTATTCGCTCATTGCCTCGCGCCAGAGTTTCTCTACGACGCGCTGCGCCAGAATCGCCTGTTCGCCCGCCGTTTCAGGAACCGTCTGATTTTGCACGCATTCAATAAAATGACGGGCGCATCCGGCAAATCCACGTTGTTCCTGGGTTGTCTGCCAGCCCGGAATGGGTTTATGCACCACGCCCTGGCCGCGTTCCTCGCGCCATTCGCGCATATCCGTTACATCAAACAGGCCGCCGTCCGTCACCGCCCGCACACATTCACGCTGACTCCCGGCGCGACGGTGCATACTGGTGGTGATTTGCAACTGATCCGTCGAAAAATGGTGTTCGGCATACAGCATCTCGCCAAGATCGTTGGTCTGCAACGTGCCGCCGTTCAGTTGCGCCTTGCCGTCCGTCAGCCACAGCGCGGTGTCCACAACGTGCAGGTAGTCATCCAGCAGCGTGAAACGCAAATCATGCGGCCCGACGCTGTCCGTCCGGTGTTTATCCATACGGACAGAAGCGGCGGCGCCCAGTTGCGCTTTCAGATCACGGTAGAGCGGAGCGAAGCGTCGGTTAAACCCGACCATTAGCGTCAAATTTTTGCGCGCGGCCAACGCCACCAGCCGTTCCGCATCGCGCAGGTTTTCCGCCAGTGGTTTATCGACGCAGACATGAATCCCGGCATTGAGCAGTTCGCTCACCACCTCATAATGCGTCGCCGTACTGGAGTGGACGAAAATGGCGTCACAGGTTGACGCCAGCGCTGGCAACGACTCAACGTACGGCATCCGCCAGCTTTCACAAATGCGCAGCGCCTTATCCCGCGAAGGAGACCAGGCCCCCTGTAGCGTCCAGTCGCCGGATGCGCCCAGCACGGGCAACCAGGCTTTTTGGGCGATCCCCCCTAACCCAACAACACCGATACGTAATTTTTTCACGTTAGTCTCCCAGGTGCGCCAGGAGCGAATCAAGGCGCTGTTTCAGCTCCGCGACTTCGCCTTCCAGCGCCTCAACGCGCGCATGCAGATCGCCCGACGCCGCCTGCGGCGCGTCATCTGAACTCACCGGCTCATCGACTTCGCCGCAAAACAGGTGCATATACCGGCTTTCACGCTTACCCGCTTCGCGCGCCAGGCGCACTACGTAAGGGCCATCGTCACGGGCGGCAAGCTGTTCCAGCGTCGATTCCACTTCCGCCATATCGCTGAATTCATACATGCGGGATGCACGGCTGCGCAGTTCACCTGGCGTCTGGGCGCCGCGCAGCAGCAGCGTAGCGATCAGCGCCACCTCCGCCGGACTCAGTTTAAGATTGCCAAACTCGGAGTTGCAGAAGCGCTGTTCATATTTGGTGACGCGATTGCCGAAGCCGCTCACCGTTCGCAGAAAATGGCGTTTCACTAAGTTATCAAGCTGTTCCTGCACCTCATGTTCCGATAAGTTCATTACCGGTTCACGGTTGGTTTTTTGATTGCAGGCGGTAACCACGCCGTTAACCGAGAGCGGGTACTGCTCCGGCGTTGTCACCTGTTTTTCCAGCAGGCAGCCAATCACTCGCGCTTCAGTGGCGGTTAGTTCGTATTTCATCGTCCTCTCCTTAGCGACCGGGGGTCCATTCAGTCGTCGTCAACGCCGTCAGCACATGATCGCGCCACTGTCCGTCAATCAACAGGTAATCTTTCGCATACCCTTCTTTTTCAAAGCCGAGTCGCGCCAGTAAGTCGCCGCTGCGCTTATTATGCGGCATATAGTTCGCCATAATACGGTGAATATGTTGCGTACGCTGCATATAGCGAATCGCCGAGGTTAAGGCCTCATACATCAGCCCCTGCCCCTGCCACTTTTGTGCGATGGAGTATCCCAGATAACAGGCGTGGAATGAGCCACGCACCACGTTAGAAAAATTGGCCACGCCGATGATCTCTTTCTCTTCCGGGTCGAGCAGCGCGAAATAGAACGCTGAACCCTGTTTATGAAACTCGGCGATCATGCTCAGACGCGCCTGCCAGCCCGAAGGATAGCAGTGGCTTTCATCACGAACGGGTTCCCAGGGTTTTAAAAAATGACGATTTTCCGCGTAATAATCGGCCAGACGCCAGGCATCACGCTCATGTACTAAACGCACAACCAGACGGTCGGTTGTTAAGCGTACTTTTGGCACGTTACTGCGATAGCCAAACATTCTATACCTACTCCTTCCCGTAACGTCTTCACACCCTGATAACGTTACTATACCTGCGCCTGTACGCTCTGTGAAAAGTGCAAATCGTCATTTTTTGGCTTATTCACACATTTTGATGAAAACTCTCTATCAAGATGGACTTTTGATAAAAAAATATTGTCCCGGCAAAGGTGGGAAAAAACGCGCCGACACCGCAGAATAGAAGGTGCTCACCTTTTAAACTCAACAGAATTCGAGTTGCAGGACGGCGGCAAGCGAGTCACTCCCTGAAAGCGCACAGAAATACGTGGCCGGGGAGCGCGAACGCCGCCGACGCGCCTGCGACGTGAAGGATGACGAGTGTCTTTCCCGGGAGGGGAAATGTCGCGTGTCTCGCAGGCCAGGAACCTGGGTAAATATTTCCTGCTCATCGATAATATGCTGGTCGTATTAGGCTTTTTCGTGGTGTTTCCACTGATCTCCATTCGCTTTGTCGACCAGATGGGCTGGGCGGCATTGATGGTCGGCATTGCGCTCGGCCTGCGCCAGTTCATCCAGCAAGGGCTGGGCATTTTTGGCGGCGCGATTGCCGACCGTTTTGGCGCGAAGCCAATGATTGTTACCGGGATGCTTATGCGCGCAGCCGGATTCGCGACGATGGGGATCGCCCATGAGCCCTGGCTGCTCTGGTTTTCCTGCTTTCTTTCCGGGCTTGGCGGCACCCTTTTCGATCCGCCGCGCTCTGCACTGGTCGTCAAGCTGATTCGCCCTGAACAACGCGGTCGTTTCTTTTCGCTGTTGATGATGCAGGACAGCGCGGGTGCCGTGACTGGCGCGCTATTGGGTAGCTGGTTGTTGCAGTATGACTTTCGTCTGGTATGCGCGACAGGGGCGGTACTGTTCGTTTTGTGCGCCGCGTTTAACGCCTGGCTGCTTCCGGCGTGGAAGCTGTCAACGGTGAAAATCCCGGTACGCGAGGGCATGGGGCGCGTCATGGCAGACAAACGGTTCGTGACTTACGTACTGACCCTGGCGGGATACTACATGCTGGCCGTACAGGTGATGCTGATGCTGCCCATCATGGTCAATGACATCGCGGGATCACCGTCCGCCGTCAAGTGGATGTATGCGATCGAAGCCTGCCTCTCACTGACGCTGCTCTACCCAATCGCCCGCTGGAGCGAGAAACGTTTTCGCCTGGAGCACCGCCTGATGGCCGGACTGCTGCTGATGTCGCTCAGTATGTTGCCTGTCGGGCTGGTCGGTAATTTACAGCAGCTCTTCACGCTCATTTGCACGTTCTATATCGGTTCGGTCATTGCAGAACCGGCGCGTGAAACGCTCAGCGCCTCGCTGTCCGATGCGCGGGCGCGCGGCAGCTATATGGGCTTCAGTCGACTGGGTTTAGCCATTGGCGGCGCGATAGGGTATATCGGCGGAGGATGGTTGTTCGATATGGGGAAAGCGCTGCAACAGCCTGAACTGCCCTGGATGATGCTTGGGGTAATCGGAATCATGACCTTTCTTGCGCTCGGCTGGCAATTCAGCCACAAACGGACGCCACGCGGCATGCTGGAGCCAGGCGCCTGATTTGATACCTGCTTTCATCTCCTCCATACTGAAAGAGAACCGACAGTTAAATGGAGGAGAAACGTGAAGCTTTATATTTACGATCACTGCCCTTTCTGCATCAAAGCCCGCATGATTTTCGGCCTGAAAAATATTCCCGTTGAGCTAAACGTCCTGGCAAACGACGACGACGCAACGCCCACCCGCATGATCGGCAAAAAAATGGCGCCCATTCTGCAAAAGGACGACAGCCGTTATCTGCCCGAAAGTATGGATATCGTCCATTATGTGGACAACCTTGACGGCAAACCCTTGCTGATCGGAAAACAGAACCCCGCGATTGATGAGTGGCTACGCAAAGTTAACGGTTACGCCAATCGCCTGCTCCTTCCGCGTTTCGCAAAATCGGCATTTGATGAGTTTTCCACGCCGTCGGCGCGGAAATACTTCACTGAGAAAAAAGAGGCCATGATTGGCGACTTTGGCGAAAATCTGGCGCATTCCAGTGGGCTCATCAAAAACATCAGCGACGATCTGCGCGCGCTGGATAAATTGATTGTGCAGCCTAATGCCGTGAACGGTGAACTGTCTGAAGACGATATTCATCTGTTCCCGTTATTACGTAACCTGACGCTGGTCGCAGGCATAAACTGGCCAACCCGGGTCGCTGATTACCGTGATAACATGGCAAAACAGACGCAAATCAACCTGTTATCGTCTATGGCCCTCTAATGTTTGTGGGTGGAGGCGCCATGCCGCCACCCTTTCAGTTTTTTCTGCTGGTGCGCGGCGTGCTGGTGCCACATGCTGCTTTGTGTCAGGATTACGACACGGGCATCATGTTGAGGAACCCCATGAAAAAGATTGTCTTTGCCGCTGCATTGTTGGTTAGCGGCCTGTTGGTTGGCTGCAACCAACTCACGCAGTACACGGTAAGCGAGCAAGAAATTAATCAGGCGCTTGAAAAACGGAATAATTTTTCCAAAGACATTGGCTTACCGGGCATCGCGGATGCGCATATTGTACTGACGAATCTCAGCAGCCAGATTGGCCGGGAAGAGCCCAACAAAGTCACGCTAACCGGTGATGCGAACCTGGATATGAGCTCCCTGTTTGGCAGCCAGAAAGCCACCATGAAACTGAAGCTGAAAGCGCTACCGGTCTTTAACAAAGAAAAAGGCGCGATTTATCTGCAAGAAATGGAAGTGGTGGATGCAACCGTAACGCCGGAAAAAATGCAATCGGTGCTGCAAACGCTGATGCCTTACCTGAATCAGTCGTTGCGTAATTATTTTAATCAGCAACCGGCCTACGTTTTGCGTGAAGACAGCAGCAAAGGCGAAGCGCTGGCGAAAAAATATGCCAAAGGCATAGAGGTTAAACCGGGCGAAATCATCATCCCGTTCACCGACTAACGCACCAGGGCGCATTTGCGCCCTTTTTTTTCGTGCAAACGAAAACGTTTCCGCTTATCCTTGGTTTCCGGCAAAAATGACTATCCCCCAGCCGGAGCATATTAATGACTGCACCATCCCAGGTTTTAAAGATCCGCCGCCCAGACGACTGGCACGTTCACCTTCGCGATGGCGACATGTTAAAAACTGTCGTGCCTTACACCAGTGAAATTTATGGCCGCGCGATAGTGATGCCGAACCTGGCGCCGCCTGTTACGACGGTCGATGCGGCCATCGCATACCGCCAGCGCATTCTTGATGCCGTTCCTGCCGGGCATGACTTTACCCCACTGATGACCTGCTACTTAACGGATACGCTTGATCCTGATGAGCTTGAGCGCGGATTCCGCGAAGGCGTCTTTACCGCAGCAAAACTCTATCCGGCCAACGCGACCACCAACTCCAGCCACGGCGTCACCTCTGTCGATACGATCATGCCGGTACTGGAGCGCATGGAAAAACTCGGCATGCCGTTGCTGGTACACGGCGAAGTTACCCATGCTGATATCGATATTTTTGACCGCGAAGCACGGTTTATTGAAACGGTGATGGAGCCGCTGCGCCAGCGTCTGACGGCGTTGAAGGTCGTGTTTGAGCACATTACCACCAAAGATGCCGCAGAGTACGTTCGCGACGGCAACGAGCTGTTAGCCGCCACCATCACGCCACAGCATCTGCTGTTTAATCGCAACCATATGCTGGTCGGCGGAATTCGCCCGCATCTGTATTGCCTGCCGATCCTCAAACGTAACGTCCACCAGCAGGCCTTGCGTGAACTGGTCGCCAGCGGATTTAGCCGCGCCTTCCTCGGTACCGACTCCGCGCCGCACGCCCGTCATCGGAAAGAAACCAGCTGCGGCTGCGCAGGCTGCTTTAATGCCCCGACGGCGCTTGGCAGCTACGCTACGGTCTTTGAAGAGATGAACGCCCTCGCGCATTTTGAAGCGTTCTGCTCACTCAATGGGCCACGGTTCTACGGCCTGCCGGTCAATGAAACCTACGTTGAACTGGTACGCGAAGAGCAGCTCGTCCCGGAAAGCATCACGCTTGCCGATGACTCACTGGTGCCCTTCCTCGGCGGCGAGCGCGTACGCTGGTCAGTAAAATAATAAAAAAAATGTGGCCACCTGTTGTAAGCCGGAAAGGTTAACTGTATAAATACACAGTATATTCAACAGGGGGCCATTATGCGTATTGAAGTCACTATAGCGAAAACGTCACCTTTGCCTGCTGGCGCGATTGACGCGCTGGCCGGTGAACTCTCCCGCCGTATCCATCACTCTTTTCCAGATAACGCGGGCAATGTTGTCGTCCGTTATGCCGCAGCCAACAATTTGTCGGTCATTGGCGCGACAAAAGAGGATAAAGAACGCATCAGCGAAATCCTACAGGAAACCTGGGAAAGCGCGGATGACTGGTTCGTCAATGAATAAAAAATGATATGCAGTAATGTTCGTTTTTGCCGGGTCGCCCCGGCTTTTTTATTTGCGCAACTGGTCGCTTTTTAATCCATTACTCAAAATAACTGCACAACATGCCAAAAAAATATGAATAACATGCTGTTTTATTGTGCACATAATTCTTAAAAAGAAGAAATTTATTCTGTCACCCTTTAAATTTCCAGTGAATAGCCTTATTTATTGATATACTGAAGTTGCTTCAGAAAAAAACACGCATTGAACCTCGAAAACCGTTGTCTTGTAACACGTATTAGGGGGCATAATGGAAAAGAATAATGAAGTCATTCAGACTCATCCGCTTGTAGGATGGGACATCAGCACCGTTGACAGCTATGATGCGCTGATGTTGCGTTTGCACTACCAGACCCCGAATCGCCCTGACCCTGATGGGACTGAAGTTGGTCAGACGCTCTGGTTAACCACCGATGTTGCCAGACAATTTATTTCGATATTAGAAGCAGGCATCGCCAAAATTGAATCTGGCGATTACCAGGAAAATGAGTATCGCCGTCATTAACGTGACGCGCCCCCTCCACCCAAAGGCACCTTAAAAGGTGCCTTTATCGTTTCATACTCTCAATAATTCCATTGACAGAAAGTCGGCCGACAAACGCGCCGCCGCGACGGCAATCCGAAAGCATGACGAGTATAACTTGTATATCTCAATTCACTTATTTACCCTGCAATAATCGCGATAGCAGAGAGAAGCTGATGAAATACGACTTAATCATTATTGGCAGCGGTTCCGTCGGCGCCGCAGCCGGATATTATGCCACTCGCGCCGGACTGAAGGTTCTGATGACAGATGCCCATATGCCGCCACATCAACAGGGCAGCCATCACGGCGATACCCGGTTAATCCGCCACGCTTATGGCGAGGGTGAGAAATACGTTCCTCTGGTGCTGCGTGCGCAAACGTTATGGGAAGAGCTTTCAACGCATAATGAAGATCCCATCTTCGTCCGCTCCGGCGTCATAAACCTCGGCCCGGCGGACTCGCCATTTCTGGCGAACGTGGCGCATAGCGCACAGCAATGGCAGTTAAACGTTGAGCAACTGGATGCCGCCGCCATCATGGCGCGCTGGCCTGAAATTCGCGTCCCTGACAACTACATTGGCCTGTTCGAAACGGACTCCGGTTTTCTGCGCAGTGAACTGGCGATCAAAACCTGGATTCGCCTTGCCGAAGAGGCTGGCTGCGCGCAACTCTTTAACTGCCCCGTCACTGCCCTTCACCACGATAACGACGGCGTTACCGTTGAAACCGCTGACGGCGAATACCGCGCGAAGAAAGTGCTGATCAGTGCCGGTACATGGGTACAGGCGCTGGTGCCGGAACTCCCCATCCAACCCGTTCGTAAAGTTTTTGCCTGGTATCAGGCTGACGGGCGCTACAGCATGAAAAATAACTTCCCGGCGTTCACTGGAGAACTCCCGAACGGCGATCAGTATTACGGTTTTCCCGCCGAAAACGACGCATTAAAAATAGGAAAACACAACGGTGGTCAGTTGATTCACTCACCGGAAGAGCGCAAGCCGTTTGCCGCCGTCGCCAGCGATGGTTCCGAAGCGTTCCCCTTCCTGCGCACTATCCTGCCCGGCATTGGCTGCTGCCTGAACGGCGCCGCCTGTACCTATGATAATTCCCCGGATGAAGATTTTATTATCGATACATTACCGGGACATGATAATACGCTGATCGTCACCGGTCTGAGCGGCCACGGCTTTAAGTTCGCCTCGGTATTGGGCGAGATTGCCGCCGATTTCGCACAGGGTAAATCGCCGGCTTTTGACCTGACGCCATTCAAACTGAACCGCTTTACGCAATAATGACCCAATGGCCTCGCAAACGGGGCCGTTTCTTTTTGAGGAGTCAGGCTGTGCGTCGTATTTTTCACTATCTGATCAATAATATTCGTGAGCATTTTATGCTCTACGTTATTTTATGGTCGCTGCTGGCCATCATGGACATTATTTATATCATGTTCTTTTAATTTATTTCAGCTGACAAAAATTGACAAAACCTGAGATTACTCTAACTTTCATTGTAATAATTTGACCAATAAGAAACCTCCCGCCCTCCTGCCCCATATAGATAAAACCGCTAATCACCTCGAATCTTCTGACGCACAATGACAAATTCAATCAATTTTATTGAAATAAAAATAAATATCGCCAGGATTGTTATTTATTAGTTGCATTAATGTCTCTAACAGGTCATTTTCATTCTCTCCTGAAATATCCATTGGTGTGTTTATGCAATTCAAAAATACTCCTCAGCGCTATGGCGCCATTTCTGTATTGCTTCACTGGCTGGTCGCCATTGTTGTATACGGCATGTTTGCCCTGGGTTTATGGATGGTGACGCTCAGCTATTACGATGGCTGGTATCACCAGGCGCCGGAATTGCATAAAAGTATCGGCATCCTGCTAATGATGGGGCTGGTTATACGTGTTTTCTGGCGTTTCGTCTCACCACCGCCAAAGGCGCTGAAAAGCTATTCACGCCTGACCCGTCTGGGTGCGGCGGTGGGCCACCTTGCGCTGTATCTTCTGCTCTTCGCCATTGTGATCAGCGGCTATCTGATCTCAACCGCCGACGGCAAACCGATCAGCGTGTTTGGGTGGTTTGACGTGCCCGCCACGCTGGCCGACGCGGGCGCTCAGGCCGATCTTGCCGGTAGCCTGCACCTGTGGCTGGCCTGGAGCGTTGTGATTCTGTCTGTTCTGCATGGGCTAATGGCCCTGAAGCACCATTTCATCGATAAAGACGACACCCTAAAGCGTATGCTGGGGAGATCGTCGCCTGACTATGGAGTTGAAAAATGAAAAAAAGCCTGCTGGGACTGACTTTTGCTTCCCTGTTATTCACCACTGGTTCTGCAATCGCGGCAGACTATAAAATTGATAAAGAGGGACAACACGCCTTCGTTAACTTCCGTATCCAGCACCTGGGTTACAGCTGGCTGTACGGGACGTTCAAAGATTTCGACGGGACATTTACCTTCGATGAAAAAAATCCGGCTGCGGATAAAGTGAACGTCACCATTAACACCAACAGCGTTGATACCAACCATGCGGAGCGTGATAAGCACCTGCGTAGCGCTGATTTCCTGAACGTGGCGAAATTCCCGCAGGCGACGTTTACCTCGACCAGCGTGAAAAAAGATGGCGACGAGCTGGATATCACCGGCGACCTGACGCTCAATGGCGTCACCAAACCGGTCACGCTGGAAGCGAAGCTGATCGGCCAGGGTGACGATCCGTGGGGCGGGAAGCGCGCGGGCTTTGAAGCGGAAGGTAAAATTAAGCTGAAAGACTTCAACATCACCACCGACCTCGGCCCTGCATCGCAGGAAGTCGATCTGATTATCTCGGTGGAAGGCGTACAGCAGAAGTAACGAATGCCGGATGGCGGCTTCGCCTTATCCGGCCTACAGCAACACATATTGTAGGCCCGGTAAGCAAAGCGCCACCGGGCGTAATGCCGGATGACAGCGTCGCCTTCAGCACATATTGTAGGCCCGGTAAGCGGAGCGCCACCGGGCGCAATGCCGGATGACAGCGTCGCCTTCAGCACACATTGCAGGCCCGGTAAGCAAAGCGCCACCGGGCGTAATGCCGGATGACAGCGTCGCCTTCAGCACACATTGTAGGCCCGGTAAGCAAAGCGCCACCGGGCGCAATGCCGGATGACAGCGTCGCCTTCAGCACACATTGTAGGCCCGGTAAGCAAAGCGCCACCGGGCGCAATGCCGGATGACAGCGTCGCCTTCAGCACACATTGTAGGCCCGGTAAGCAAAGCGCCACCGGGCACAATGGAGGATGGCGCTACGTTATTCCGCCGGGTCGGGAATGCCCAGTTGGGTATTCAGGCGGCCACGCGATTTATTGAAGATTTTATTGCCATTCTCACGGCCAGCGCGGCGACGGCGCTGTTCCTCTTCCGGCAAACTGCTCTCTTCACAGCACAGCTCGCTACAGCAGCCTTTAAACTTCTCGGCGCAAGCCGGGCACTGAATAAACAGCAGATGGCAACCATCATTTTTACAGTTGGTATGGCTGTCGCACGGTGTGCCGCACTGGTGACAATGCGCAATAACCTCATCAGAGATCCGCTCTCCCATGCGCTCATCAAACACAAAGTTCTTACCAATGAAACGCACCGGCAGTCCCTGCTCGCGCGCCTTACGCGCGTACTCAATGATGCCGCCCTCAATGTGCCACACTTTGTTAAAACCGTTATGCTTCATCCAGGCGCTGGCTTTTTCACAACGAATACCGCCCGTACAATACATGACGATTTTCTTGTCTCTATGCTCCTGCATCATTTCAACAGCTTTCGGCAACTGCTCGCGGAACGTATCAGCCGGAATTTCCAGCGCATTTTCGAAATGTCCCACTTCATATTCGTAGTGGTTACGCATGTCGATAAACACGGCATCAGGATCGTCCAGCATGGCGTTCACTTCCGCCGCTTTCAGGTACTCGCCAACGTCGCTGGCATCAAAATTCGGATCGTCGATACCATCGGCCACAATCCGCTCGCGTACTTTCATACGCAGCACCCAGAAGGACTTACCGTCATCGTCCAGCGCAATATTCAGACGCAAGCCGTTTAATGCGGGATCAAACGCATACAGCTGCTCACGAAACGCCGCGACCTGACTTTGCGGCACGCTGATCTGTGCGTTAATGCCTTCACGCGCCAGATAAACGCGACCAAAAACATTCAGCGAGGTAAACATCTGGTACAACGCGTCGCGCGTGCTCTGCGGATCGACGATCGTGAAATATTTATAAAAAGAGATGGTCGTGCGCGGCTCCGTTTCAGCTAACATCCGGGCTTTAAGCGCATCGTTCGAAATGCGGTTGTGTAACACTGGCATGGTGTACGTATCCTGCAATCAGTAAAAATGAAATCGGGCGGCATCATAAAGCAAACATCGCCAATTTACATCCACACATTTTGCGCTACATTTCATTCTTCATACTAAGAAATTAACAACAATTGCCGCTTTTATCGTCGTTCTCCAACCACAAATTTTTGCTGTACACGAAAAAATGCGACAATACAGGGAATTGCTCGTTTACAGACAGGATAGAGATGACGAATTTACCTAAGTTCTCCGTTGCGCTACTGCATCCACGTTATTGGTTAACCTGGCTGGGTATTGGTGCTCTTTGGTTGGTCGTGCAATTGCCCTACCCGGTGATTTACAAACTGGGTTGTGCAATGGGACGCCTGGCGTTGCGTTTTATGAAGCGCCGCGCCCGCATCGCCTATCGTAATCTTGAATTGTGTTTTCCGCAGATGAGCGAGCAAGAACGCCACCAGATGGTGGTGAAGAACTTCGAGTCTGTCGGGATGGGCGTGATGGAAACCGGCATGGCCTGGTTCTGGTCCGACCGCCGTATTTCACGCTGGACAGATGTCAGCGGCGTTGAGCATATCCGCGACGTTCAGGCCCGGGAGCGAGGGATTCTGCTGGTTGGCCTGCACTTTCTGACGCTGGAGCTGGGCGCGCGCCAGTTTGGTTTGCAACAGCCTGGCATTGGCGTTTATCGTCCGAATGACAATCCGTTGCTCGACTGGCTACAGACCTGGGGACGTATGCGCTCCAACAAGTCGATGCTCGATCGCAAAGACCTGAAAGGCATGATCAAAGCGCTGAAAAAAGGTGAAGTGGTCTGGTATGCGCCGGACCATGACTATGGCCCGCGCGCCAGCGTGTTTGTCCCGCTGTTTGCCGTGGAACAGGCCGCCACCACGTCAGGAACCTGGATGCTCTCCCGGATGTCCAACGCCTGTCTGGTGCCGTTTGTTCCGCGTCGTAAACCCGATGGCAAAGGCTATGAGCTGATTCTCCTGCCGCCGGAATGCTCACCACCGCTGGATGACGCCGAAACCACCGCGGCCTGGATGAACACGATCGTAGAGAAATGCATCATGATGGCGCCCGAGCAATACATGTGGTTGCACCGCCGTTTCAAAACGCGTCCTGAAGGTATGCCTTCCCGTTACTGATTCATCAGGTGCAGCCGGGCGACGGTTGCACCTTCTCATCGCCTCTTTTAGCTTTAAAAGCTACTCACATTGCCGCCCTCAGCAGGCAGGCGCATAATAAGAGAGTATTGCCTTATTTTTATTCTGATGATAGCGCAAACAGCGCATCACACTGCGGATCGCTATGTCACCCTCTGATGTCCCCATAAACTGGAAACGCAATCTCACCGTAGCCTGGCTGGGCTGTTTTTTGACCGGCGCGGCGTTTAGCCTGGTGATGCCATTTTTACCCCTCTACGTTGAGCAGCTCGGCGTAACGGGCCACAGCGCGCTGAATATGTGGTCGGGGCTGGTTTTCAGTATCACCTTCCTGTTTTCCGCTATTGCCTCGCCTTTTTGGGGCGGGCTGGCCGATCGCAAAGGGCGAAAGATCATGCTGCTGCGCTCAGCCCTCGGCATGGCGATGGTTATGCTGCTGATGGGGCTGGCGCAGAACATCTGGCAGTTTCTGATCCTGCGCGCATTGTTAGGTCTGCTCGGCGGATTTGTGCCAAACGCAAATGCGCTTATCGCCACTCAGGTGCCACGTAATAAGAGCGGCTGGGCGTTAGGAACGCTTTCTACGGGCGGCGTCAGCGGCGCGTTGCTCGGCCCTCTGGCGGGCGGATTGCTTGCCGACCAGTACGGATTACGCCCTGTCTTTTTCATCACCGCCAGCGTGCTGTTGGTCTGTTTCTTACTGACGCTCTTTTTTATTCGCGAGCGTTTTCAGCCTGTCAGCAAAAAGGAGATGTTGCACGTCCGGGAGGTCGTTGGCTCACTAAAAAACCCAAAGCTGGTTTTGAGTCTGTTCGTCACCACGCTGATCATTCAGGTTGCAACCGGATCGATCGCGCCTATTCTGACGTTATATGTGCGAGAGCTAGCCGGTAACGTCAGCAATATCGCATTTATCAGCGGAATGATCGCCTCGGTGCCCGGCGTGGCGGCGTTGCTCAGCGCGCCCCGGCTCGGCAAACTGGGAGATCGCATTGGCCCCGAAAAGATCCTGATTACCGCCCTGATTATCTCTGTCCTGCTGCTGATCCCGATGTCATTCGTACAAACGCCCTGGCAGCTTGGCGTGCTGCGCTTTTTACTTGGCGCGGCGGACGGCGCCCTGCTCCCTGCCGTACAGACTCTGCTGGTCTATAACGCCAGCAATCAGATCGCCGGGCGCATCTTCAGTTACAACCAGTCATTTCGCGATATTGGCAACGTCACAGGCCCGTTAATGGGGGCGGCTATTTCTGCCAGCTACGGTTTTCGCGCCGTGTTTTGCGTCACCGCAGGCGTCGTGTTGTTCAACGCAATTTATTCGTGGAACAGCCTGCGGCGGCGCAGAGAGACCCTCGCGGCAAAATGATTTTTGCGCTTTCATACTTGCAAAACCGGAGAATCAGCTATTCTTTCCCTGAATACCTCATCAAATCAAAGGGAGACAGTGATGACTATGTACGCCACGCTGGAAGAAGCCATTGATGCAGCCCGTGAAGAGTTTCTGGCTGACAACCCGGAACTCGAACAAGATGAAGCCAATGTTCAACAACTCAATATCCAGAAATACGTGCTACAGGATGGCGACATCATGTGGCAAGCCGAGTTTTTTGCCGATGAAGGCGAAGAAGGCGAATGTCTGCCAATGCTGAGTGGCGAAGCGGCGCAAAGCGTCTTTGACGGCGATTATGATGAGATAGAGATTCGTCAGGAGTGGCTGGAAGAGAACACTCTGCATGAGTGGGATGACGGTGAATTTCAGCTCGAGCCGCCTCTGGATACCGAAGAAGGCCAGACTGCGGCGGATGAGTGGGATGAGCGTTAACTACTCATAAGGGCCGTGGTGTATATCCAGCGGCAGCAGCAGCGTATCAAAAACCAGTGAAAACGGCAGATCGAGAACCGTGACATAGCGCCACGCGGAATCCCGAACATCCCACTGCACGCCGGGATAGTATTGATTGCCGTGCCCTTGTCCGGGGATCGTCCTGCTAATGATGCTGCCGCACCCACTCAGAAGTAGCGCCATTACGCCAACCACGATTATTCGCACCGGATACCTCATTCGTCGTTTTGTTCAGTATAAAAAAATACCGGCAGTAGGCCGGTATTTTCAGATAATTGTCAGCGCATATTTGTCGGCCTGATAAACGCCACGTTTATCAGACCGCTACGGCTTACTTCTTCTGCAACGCCAGTGGGTTCAGGTTGATACCCTGATAGTAGTTAACCCACGATGAGTATCTTTCCGGTGAATTCCAGACGCGATAGTGTAAACGCGCCATCGTCACCGGATCGCTCAACAACACCAGACGGCGGTCGCGATTCAGTTTTTCCGGCGTTTCATTCAGCGCCTGCTCCACATGGCGGTCGCGCGCAATCTCCAGCACCTTACTGGCGCGGTGACGGGCCGTAGCCATCGCCGTAGCCAGCGCGTTAAACGACGGATTAAACACCGCGTGCATAAAACCATCATCCAGCGTGCGATTGCGGTTCATCGCCAGGTATTTGTCAGTATCCACCAGCACCTGCGGCGGGGAATACTCTTCCGGGATGAGGAACAGCTTCCAGCGTTTGGTGCGCAAGCCTACCGTTGAACGGCTGGAAACCACGGACACAAACGGCGACAGGATCAGCGAGAAGACAATCGGCGCCAGCCAGAACAGGAAACGTAAATCCAGCCAGGCCATGCCAACCGCCCATACCAGGCCGAGCAGCAGCTGGGAACCGTGACGCATGAAGGCTTCACCCCACGGAGTAGAGTCATCGTCACGCTGCGGTGAATTCCAGACCACTTCCCAGCCGAGGAATGCGCTCACCACAAACACCGTGTGGAACAACATGCGTACCGGCGCCAGCAGCACAGAGAACAGCACTTCCAGCAGCAGCGACAGCGTTACGCGCACAAATCCGCCATACTCTTTTGTGCCCTTACACCAGATGAGCATAATACTCAGCAGCTTCGGCAGGAACAGCAGCACCATCGTGGATGCAAACAGCGCAATCGCCAGTTCGGGGCGCCACTGCGGCCAGACCGGGAACAGCTGGCGCGGTTGCAGGAAGTATTGCGGTTCAGTCAACGCATGAACCACCTGCAAGGCGGTGGAAAGCGCCAGGAACATGAACCACAGCGGCGCCGACAGGTAAGACATAACCCCCGTCAGGAACACCGCACGGTGAACCGGGTGCATTCCTTTCACCAGGAACAGGCGGAAGTTCATCAGGTTGCCATGACACCAGCGGCGGTCACGCTTAAGTTCATCCAGCAGGTTCGGCGGCAGTTCTTCATACGAACCCGGCAGGTCGTAGGCAATCCAGACGCCCCACCCTGCACGACGCATTAACGCCGCTTCCACGAAGTCATGCGAGAGGATGGAACCCGCGAACGATCCTTCGCCCGGCAGCGGCGCAAGCGCACAGTGTTCGATGAATGGCTTCACGCGAATAATCGCGTTGTGGCCCCAGTAATGCGATTCGCCTAACTGCCAGAAGTGCAGCCCGGCGGTAAACAGCGGGCCGTACACGCGGGTAGCAAACTGCTGGCAACGCGCATACAGCGTATCCATACCGGACGCTTTCGGCGACGACTGGATGATCCCGGCATTCGGGTTCGCTTCCATCAGACGCACCAGGCCGCTCAGACACTCGCCGGTCATCACCGAGTCAGCGTCCAGCACCACCATGTAGCTGTACTGGTTGCCCCAGCGACGGCAGAAGTCATCGATATTGCCGCTTTTGCGCTTCACACGACGGCGGCGACGGCGATAGAAAATCTGTCCTTCGCCCTGCACTTCAGCAATCAGCTCCATCCACGCTTTTTGTTCCGCCACGCAGATATCGGGGTTGTAGCTATCGCTCAGGATATAGACGTCGAAATGTGCTGCGTTGCCAGTGGCTTTAACCGATTCCCACGTAGCGCGTAGCCCCGCGAACACGCGGTCAACGTCCTCGTTGCAGATAGGCATAATCAACGCGGTACGGTGCTCTGGATTCAGCGGCTCATTTCCCACCGTTGACGCCGAAATACTGTATTTATCGCGGCCAATCAGCAGTTGCAGGAAGCCCATAAGCGCGGTCCAGAACCCCGCAGACACCCAGCAGAACAGCACGGCGAACAGGATCAGGATGCCGGTTTGCAGCACATACGGCAGCAGTTGCATAAAGGAGACCCACAGATCCTGCCCGATCATGTCGGCAGGATTAATGAGCGCCCAGCCCTGATAAGGAAGAATGGTCTTCATATACCAGGTCGCAACCACCGTCTGCGCCAGCGTCAGCAGCAACAGGATGTAGCGGCGGATTGTCCCGACGGTACGCCATTTTTGCTCGTTCTCCTGCTCTTCTTTCGTCAGGCGGGAGAGATAACGCGGCGTCACGTCCCGGCCGCGCAAGCGATCCCAGAAACGACCCAGCGGGTTGGTGCGCCAGGGATCGGGGAACATAGAAGAACGCGTCGCTTTCGGCATTGCCTGCAACTGATCGCGTCCCTCATCATCCTTAATCAGTTGCCCTTCGGCCAGCGAATCCGGCCAGGCCTGCTCAAGGCGCGCTTTAACAGATCCCTGCGGTGAATCGTCTTCTCGCGAGTAAGCTCGATGCTCAACATCCAGCGCCTCATGGACGGCGCGGATGTCCGTTTTCGGCAGCGCCGCTTTCTCACTGTCTGAAAGCGGCATTGCGTCAATATACTCAGTTGTCTTATTCATTGGCAGGTAACTGGTAGCTCCAGGTTTCACTCAACGGCTGATCGGCATTCACCAACGCAGCACGCATTTCAGTGGTTTTCTTCGCGTCTTTCACTTTTACGCGCAGCGTCAAACGCCAGCCTTTCGTCACCGGGTTATAACGCACTGAGTTCTCAACGATTTCACCGTTATCGCCAATACTGGTTTGCGCCGTGACAGGGGTATCCTGCGGCAGCTTTTTCATATCTGTGCCGACAAAATCCACGACGAAGGCGATGGTGCCGTCAGGCTGGCGAATCAGGTTAGACTGTTTGACATCGCCCGTAGAGCGACGCGTCTGCTGAACCCAGGCATTCTCCGGCGCATGAAGTTTCTCTTCATCGCGGGTAAACGTCATGGTGTACTTGAAGTTCATCTCTTTGCCTGCTTCAGGCAGTTGATCCGGCGTCCAGTAGGCCACGATGTTATCGTTAGTTTCATCGTTGGTCGGAATTTCCACCAGTTCGATTTTCCCTTTGCCCCACTCGCCTTTCGGCGTGATCCAGGCGCTTGGGCGCAGGTCGTAACGATCGTCTAAATCTTCAAAGCGCGAGAACTGGCGGCCGCGTTGCAGCAAGCCGAACCCTTGCGGGTTTTCCATCGCATAGCTGCTCACCGCAAGATGTTTCGGGTTATTCAGCGGGCGCCAGATCCATTCACCGTTGCCCGCATGGATAGACAACCCGTTAGAGTCGTGCAATTCCGGGCGATAGTTGGTTGCCGGAGACGGCTGGTTCGGCCCAAACAGGAACATGCTGGTTAACGGCGCAACGCCCAGTTTACCGACTTTATCACGCAGGTAGACTTTCGACTGAACGTCCACCACGGTGTCACGCCCAGGGATGATGACGAAGCGGTATGCCCCGGTCGCACGCGGGGAATCGAGCAACGCATAGATGGTCAAACGTTTGTCAGTCGGTTTTGGACGCTCAATCCAGAACTCGCGAAAGCGGGGAAATTCCTCACCGGAAGGCAGCGCGGTATCAATCGCCAGACCACGCGCGGAAAGACCATAGACCTGGCCTGCGCCAATGACGCGGAAATAGCTGGCACCGAGCATGCTGACGATTTCATCGTTTTTGTCTTTGCTGTTGATCGGGTACAGCACTTTGAACCCGGCGAAGCCGAGGTCTTTGACGGTGTCTTTATCATGCTGAACATCGCCAAAATTGAAATAGTCCGGGTTGTATTTGATTCTTTTTACCGTCGTCGCGGTAACTTCGTTGATCCTGACCGGTGTGTCGAAGTACATACCCTGGTGGTAGAACTCGAGTTTGAATGGGGTCTTGATATTGCTCCAGTACGCTTTATCACGGTTAAACTGGATCTGCTGATAGTCCGCATATTTCATGTCGCGGAAAACGGAGGGCAAGTTACTTTTCGGCGCCTCATAGCCTTTACCGGCTAAGGATTGAGCTTGTTTTGCAACATCATCGATGGTGAACGCCCAACTCGACGATGTGTACAGCGTTAACATTACCGCCGCGCCCAACCAACGCATTTTCATCATTTGTCGTTTATGTTTCATAATAAGTAAGCACTTCCCCCTTTGTGTGCTTATATCGATCCGATCCATTTTAATGGATAATCAGGCAATCCGACAACTGAATCCCGGCTTTGTTCAGCGCGCTGGCTCATGGATTAAGCAGGTTTTGCTCCTGTTTTCACTTTGCGTGCTTATCCTGGAGACAGGTTGTTGGACTTCGTGTAGGGTTGCCCCCGAATGTAAACATTATTCGTCCCAGGGATAAGACGAAAAGTCTGAGAATATGTATCTATCTATGAATCCAGTACCTCCACAGCGTGAATATTTTCTTGACTCCATCCGCGCCTGGCTGATGTTGTTGGGGATCCCCTTTCATATCTCGTTGATCTATTCAAGCCATACCTGGCATATCAACAGCGCAGAGCCCTCATGGTGGCTGACCCTGTTTAACGATTTTGTCCACGCATTTCGCATGCAGGTCTTTTTTGTTATTTCCGGTTATTTTTCGTACATGTTATTCCTGCGTTATCCATTAAAACGCTGGTGGAAAGTGCGTGTTGAACGCGTAGGTATTCCTATGCTGACGGCCATTCCTTTACTCACCTTGCCGCAATTTATCATGCTGCAATTTGTCAAAGGAAAAACCGAGAACTGGCACACGCTTTCTTTGTATGAGAAATACAATACGCTGGCCTGGGAATTAATTTCTCATCTGTGGTTTTTATTAGTGCTTGTTGTATTAACAACCCTGAGCATGTGGGCATTCAGCCAAATCAAAAAAAGCGCGGAACGCACAACGAAGCCGTTATTCGCCGCCGTTTCGATGACCAAATTGACGCTTATCTTCTTTATCCTTGGCGTCGGTTACGCCGCGCTGAGACGCGCCATTTTTATCATTTATCCCTCTATTCTTAGCGATGGCATGTTCAATTTCGTCGTCATGCAAACGCTGTTTTATCTCCCTTTCTTTATCCTGGGCGCGCTGGCATTCATCAACCCGGCGCTGAAATCGCTGTTTACCGTACCGTCACGCGGATGCACGCTGGCTGCGGCGCTCGCCTTCGTTGCCTACCTGCTGAACCAGCGTTATGGCAGCGGCGATGCCTGGATGTATGAAACAGAATACGTCATTACCATGCTGATGGGATTGTGGATGGTTAACGTGGTCTTTTCGCTGGGCCACCGTTTACTTAATTTCCAGTCCGCTCGCGTCACCTATTTTGTGAATGCATCGCTTTTCATCTATCTGGTGCATCATCCACTAACGCTGTTTTTCGGCGCGTATATTACGCCGCATATTACGTCGAATCTGCTGGGCTTTTTATGCGGGCTGGTCTTTGTTATCGGTATTGCGCTGGTCCTGTATGAACTGCATTTACGGGTTCCCGTACTGAAATTTTTATTTTCGGGCAAACCCGCGGTTAAACGTGATAACAGCAAGGCTGTCGCCAGTTAAGCTGTCCGCTGAAGGGCGTTAAAGCAGCCATTCGACGGGCAAGACAGACGCCAGTCGCACCAGAACCCGCTTCCAGAATCCTGTGGCGGGTTCTTTTTTCAATACCACCTCGTCACGCAGGTGGCGATCAACCCAGTTAATCCTTCCCCAACGATCCAGCCGCAGTTGCCAGGCGTCATCACGCTGGCTCTGCATAAAACGGTTATGAATCAGCGTTGCCAGCGTTTCGCTTTCAATCACAAACCCCATTTCGGTATTGAGTAACGTCGATCGGGGATCGAAATTGAGCGAACCGATAAAAACCTTATTCCCGTCAATGCTGAAGGTCTTCGCATGCAGGCTGGAGCCTGAGTTACCGGTTAAACCACGATCGTGAAGTTCAGCCGCATGCCCGTTAGTGGGTTTAAGCTCATAGAGCTCAATGCCGTAGCGCAGAAGTTTTTTACGCCACCGCGCATAGCCCGCATGGACGACCGCCACATCGTTCGCCGCCAGTGAATTGGTAAGAATCGCGATCCTGACCCCTTTTCTCACCAGTTGCAGCAGTTGCGCGACGCCCGCCCGGGTGGGAACAAAATAGGCGGAAATAATGTCGATACGTTCCGTTGGCGACCCCATCACATCGAACAGGCGTTGCGGCAGAAGCGAATGACGCTGCGCTTTCCCCTCGCCTTTTAAAGGATCGTCGCTGAGCAGACGGGTTTTCGCCCATATCAGTGGTAAAGCGCCGCGATCAAGATGGGACATAAAGTGACTGGTTTTCAGCTTATGCAAATAGCGGCGCGTAATGTCATCGTTGTACCAGGAATCCGGTAAGTCAATGCGTCGGGTGATTTCCTGCTCAGACAGCGACAACACTTTTTGCAGCGTTGACACCGATTTGCAGTGCCAGTAACGTTCAAAATCATCCGCCACGTCTTTTACGACAGGGCCAATCGCCATCACGTCGAGATCGGAAAACAGCGGCTCTTCACCTGCGCCAAAATAGGCATCGCCAATATTCCGCCCGCCGACAATGGTGACTGCGCCATCTGCCGTATAGCTTTTATTATGCATACGCCGATTAAGCCGGGCAAAGTCGGTTAAATACCCCAGCGCGCGCAGCATACGAAAAGAGAAAGGATTAAACAGGCGCACTTCGATATTGGGGTGGCTATCCAGCAGTTGCAGCGTATCATCAAGCCCCGGCGTGTTGTTATCATCCAGCAGCAGGCGAACATGAACGCCGCGCTTTGCCGCCGCCAATAATATCGAAAACAGCAGGCGCCCGGACATGTCGTCCTCCCAGATGTAATACTGCACATCCAGGGTGCGCTCAGCCATTTCTGTTAATCGATAGCGTGCGGCAAAGGCATCCAGGCTGTCATCCAGGGCGAGAATGCCGCATTCGCCGGGATGACGTTCACACAGCGGGGTAACAGCGCGCTCAAGTCGGGTCAACTCACTCATCACCTTGTTGGGTCAGTAATCGCTCGTAAAGTCGGGCAGTTTCTTCATCATAACAGACAAAGTATACCTGCTCAGGTAGCGCGTGGCGGGCAAGAAAATCCGCAACCGTATTGACCGCGATCTCTGCTGCGGCGGGGCGTGGGTAGCCGTAAGCGCCGGTGCTGATCGCCGGAAACGCGACAGACCGGTAGCCATTGGCCAGCACCAGTTGCAAACTGTTGAAATAGGCATCTTCCAGGAGCTGGGATTCGTTGTGATCGCCGCCACGCCAGACGGGCCCCACCGTATGAATCACTGCTTTCGCCGGCAGATTGCCAGCCAGAGTGATGACCGCGTGTCCTGCCGGGCACTCGCCCTGCTGCTGCCTGACTTTTTTGCAGGCTTCCAGTAGCGCCGGACCCGCTGCACGATGAATCGCACCGTCAACGCCACCGCCCCCCAGTAATGAAGCGTTGGCGGCATTAACAATCACATCTACCGTGAGCTGGGTTATGTCGCCATGTTGTACATGAATACGCGATTTCATAGATCCCCCTTACCTTAACCTATAGCCTAAGTGTACAGCAGGGCTTTCAATGAAATCGCGTTTTTTAATCGAACGATTTTATCTCTGACAGATGCGTTTATTGGTATTCAATACTCATAATTGCCAGACGTTGTTGCGGATCGAGATAGTTGACTCTCACGGATGCAATTTGTCGAAGGCTTTGCGGGGCGGTTGTAACCTGTTGCAGGGTAAAACGGTTAGTTTTCATCTGGCCATTATTCACGCATGTCATGTCAATATTTTGCTGCCGGGCACTGACCTCACAAGGAGGTTCGACAATCTGACCACGAAAATGAATAACGCCGCCGGTAGTGATTTGTTGAGCTGTAACAGAGGAAGAAAAGAGAATGCAGACGCCAAGGCCTGCTCCGAGGATATTTTTCGAACACAACGCAAACATACAATAGCTCCTCAATGATCAATCATACTTGAAGGATCGGAGTTTTCCTTCCACTGCGACGCTCGCGGTGAACGGAAACGACGTTGTTGCCTCTCTATAATTCATAGAACAGTAATCCATCCCCTGCCACAAACAATCACTAAATAAATCAAATGATTAAGATGACTTCTCAGGAGATGGCCATTGCTGCGACAAATGCAACGACTGCCCGTCGGAAACGGTAACGATAATTTTTACCGAGTCCTCCGGGGAAATATTTAAACTGAGTTTCGTTAAATCAATGGGTTGATTAGCGGGCAAAGAAAGGGTTGTTTTCTGCTGTGTACGGCTTTGCCCTCCTTTCCCATCACGAACGGCAAAAATTTGGACTTCGCACACGCAGGGTTTGCTGAGCGTAACCTGGGGGACAATGGTGTAAATTTCACCTTGTTGCGTGGTATTAAATGTAATCTGGCTGGAGAGCGCGGCAAGGAGTAATAGCGTATTCATCATATCCTCACGAAAAAAAACAGGGCTTTCGCCCTGTTTATTATGAGTACCCGACCTGAATCAGTACTGGTTAGCCGTGGCGTTGTTGCCGAAGCCGACCTGAGTAACCGATACATGGGAGTCGGACGCAGTCTGGTTAACCAGCGCGCCGTTGCGGCCACCAAACTGGCTCACAACGATACCAGAGTTTTTGGCATTCCACTGATCGATAGTCGCGCTGTTTCTGTACCCATTCTGGGTCAGGTCAATGCCGCTGTTGTCAGCGCCCTGGCCTACGTCTGCGCCGTTACCATGACCATATTGTTTGATGGACAGATCTGATTTACGAGCATCGCTTTGCAGAGCAAGAGCAGAGTTTGCGCTACCGTACTGGAAAATACTCAGGGTAGATTCAGGGCCGGAATTATTACCGCCATTATTATGACCGCCGCCACCGCCCCACTGCGGAACAACACCTGCCAGAGCACTGCCAGAAACTACGATTGCTGCGAATGCTGCCACTTTTAAAAGTTTCATGGTAAACCCCCATCGGATTGATTTAAAAGTCGTCATGGTATTAACGTTGCGTAACGCGAATAGCCATGCGCGACTGTCTCTGCACTACAACTGCTGTTTTTTGCGTACCGTACTGCGTAATATCTGCTTTATTACCAGAACCTTTCTGAATAATCATTGCAGTATTACCATAAGAGCCTTGCGATATACTTGCATCATTGGCGTAACCCGCCTGATCAATATATGCAAGGTTATAAGCTCCTGACTGGTCAATCTTCGCTCGGTTATTTCCGCCTTCTTGTGAAATAACGGATAAAAGTTTTGAGCCGTCCTGGCGTGTTTTTGCACTATTATAAGTGCCCTTTTGACCAATAATGGCTGCCTGATTAAATGAAGACTTGCTTAATTCATTTACCGCAAAATTATATTCCGCATTTGCCAGATCATAACTTGTCGCGGCTGCAATCCCAGGCGCACCCAGTATTGTTAACATCATAAATAACAATTTGTTTTTCATGTTGTCACCCTGGACCTGGTCGTAAATTACGTTAATTTAAAAGCATTTCAATTTGACTGTTAACGCGATTCGTTTTTTGTTAACGCCGCGTTACGATGAAGAGTATGTCCGTGGAAACATTTTAAATAACTCACCCGCGAGTGGTATTTTGATATTCAGCGTCACACCAAAGTGCTAATTCACTGTTGACTCCACTGTTATTTACGAAAAATTTATTTTCTTATCTGTAGCGGGCTAAACATTTCTGCCAGTGAGAGGGAAAAACCGTTTTCTGCATATCATTATGCGTTTCTCCGGGCATCACACTGCATCGCCGTCACAACTCGTGACAAACATCATTTTTTTCTCACTAAAAATGTCCAGGCGGCCCTGAGTCGAACGTTTTAAAATTAACTTGTCAGACAAACTCAAAAATAATTTTAAATTATGATTTAAAATCAATAAGTTATTATAATTTGTATGATTTTTTAAATCTATGCAATAACAGCAACATGTACAACTTTTCTATCAAATCTAATCTCTAAAAAATCCACACATTAACATATGAATATATAATTTTACATTTTGTTACAAGTTTAACACTTGCTTTAAGGTTTGTAATGACTAGATTGAAATCAGTTGTAGTCCATCTGTTTTAATATTTTTACCCTTTTTGGGTCGATGTTTTATTTCTACACACAGCAGTGCAACATCTGTCAGTACTTCTGGTGCCTCGTATTTTAGCTGAGGCAGCTGTCAGATGTGCGACTAAAAAAAGTGGGGTTTCATCATGTTTAATGAAGTCCATAGTATTCATGGTCATACATTATTGTTGATCACAAAACCATCTTTACAGGCCACTGCATTATTGCAGCATTTAAAGCAATCACTGGCTGTTACCGGAAAACTACATAATATTCAACGTTCTCTGGATGATATATCCGCCAGTTGCATTGTTTTACTGGATATGATGGAAGCGGATAAAAAAATTATCCATTACTGGCAAGACAATTTGAGTCGGAAAAACAACAATATCAAGACGTTATTGTTGAACACTCCCGACGACTATCCCTTCCGTGATATTGAAAACTGGCCACATATCAATGGCGTGTTTTACGCAACGGAGGATGAAGAACGTGTCGTTAACGGCTTGCAGGGGATCCTGCGAGGCGAATGCTATTTTTCGCAAAAGCTGGCCAGTTACCTGATCACCCATTCAGGGAACTACCGTTACAACAGCACGGAATCAGCGCTTCTCACTCATCGTGAAAAAGAGATCCTCAATAAACTGCGAATCGGCGCCTCAAACATTGAAATCGCCCGCTCGCTTTTTATCAGCGAGAATACGGTAAAAACACATCTTTATAATCTTTTCAAAAAGATAGCTGTTAAAAACCGTACTCAGGCGGTCTCGTGGGCAAACGATAACCTCAGGCGATAAAGCCATGAAACGCTATCTGACCTGGATTGTGGCAGCAGAATTACTGCTTGCCGCAGGGAATCTTCACGCTGCGGAAGTTGAAGTGGAAGTTCCCGGACTCTTAACTGACCATACCGTCTCATCAGTCGGCCACAATTTTTATCGCGCCTTCAGCGACAAATGGGAAAGTGAGTACACAGGCAATTTGACCATCAATGAAAGACCCAGTGCGCGTTGGGGAAGTTGGATTACGATAACGGTAAATCAGGACGTTATATTCCAGACTTTTTTATTCCCAACGAAAAGAGACTTCGAGCGAACCGTTGACTTCGCGCTGGCGCAAACTGAAGAAGCATTAAATCGTCGGCAAATAGATCAAACGCTATTAAGCACGAGTGATTTAGCGCGCGATGAATTCTAAAATATGATTTAGTCTGGAGGCTGCCATGCGTGTCAAACATGCAGTAGTTATGCTCATGCTTATTTCACCATTAAGTTGGGCCGGAAATATGACATTCCAGTTCCGAAATCCTAATTTTGGTGGAAACCCAAATAACGGCGCATTTTTATTAAATAGCGCTCAGGCACAAAACTCTTATAAGGACCCAAGTTATTACGACGACTTCGGGATTGAAACCCCGTCTGCACTGGATAACTTTACGCAAGCTATTCAATCGCAAATCCTTGGCGGATTGCTGACGAATATTAACACCGGCAAACCAGGCAGAATGGTGACCAATGATTTTATCATTGATATCGCCAACCGGGATGGGCAACTGCGACTTAATGTCACGGACAGGAAAACCGGGAAAACCTCGACGATTGAAGTGTCAGGTTTGCAAACACAGTCAACCGATTTCTAAGCCCCAGCTACCAAAGGACAATAATCATGCAGCGCTTACTTATTTTGGTTGCAGTATGTTTACTGAGCGGATGCTTAACCGCCCCGCCTAAAGAAGCCGCGAAACCGACATTAATGCCTCGTGCGCAAAGCTATAAAGATTTGACGCACCTGCCGATGCCAACGGGTAAGATTTTTGTCTCGGTTTATAATATTCAGGATGAAACGGGCCAGTTTAAACCTTATCCGGCGAGTAACTTCTCGACTGCCGTTCCGCAGAGCGCCACCGCGATGCTGGTAACCGCGCTGAAAGACTCCCGCTGGTTTATCCCGCTGGAGCGTCAGGGACTGCAAAACCTGCTGAACGAACGCAAAATTATTCGTGCAGCGCAGGAAAACGGCACGGTGGCTATCAATAACCGAATCCCGCTTCAGTCCCTCACCGCCGCGAATATCATGGTGGAAGGGTCGATTATCGGTTACGAAAGCAACGTGAAGTCAGGCGGGGTCGGTGCGCGGTACTTCGGTATCGGTGCGGATACGCAGTATCAGCTTGACCAGATTGCGGTAAACCTGCGCGTGGTTAACGTCAGCACCGGCGAGATCCTCTCTTCGGTCAATACCAGCAAGACCATCCTTTCCTATGAAGTGCAGGCCGGGGTGTTCCGCTTTATTGATTACCAGCGACTGCTGGAAGGTGAAATCGGCTACACCTCTAATGAACCGGTGATGCTGTGTCTGATGTCAGCGATTGAAACGGGCGTTATCTTCCTGATTAACGACGGGATCGATCGCGGCCTGTGGGATTTGCAGAACAAAGCGGAGCGTCAGAACGACATTCTGGTGAAATACCGCCACATGTCCGTACCGCCGGAATCCTGATATTTCGCCAACCGTAGAATGCCCGATGGCGCAGGCTTATCGGGCCTACAGCAGGCAGGATAAGTTTGCGCCATCAGGATTGACATCATATGAGCGTGGGGGAAACCTCACGCTTTTTTATTTGCTGACCGCCGTCGGCGAAGACTCTCTTACCCGACGAGACGCCAGCCACAGCCCGCTATTTTTCATCGCATAGCCAAACACGAGTCCCAGCGCCAGCGAAGGCAAAACCAGTCGCCAGTCCCCCTGCCCTGCAAACGTCGCGCATGCGCCGATAAAGGTGCCAGGCACAAAAGAAAGCAACAGCTGCTTCGCCTGAACGCACATCAAAAACGCGACGATTCCCGTCATGACGTAACTGACGATCTCCAGATGCGGAGCCAGCGCGCTGCCGTGAATAATCACCAGCGCCCACACCACGCCGCTCAGGAGCGTACATGCAGAAATCAATAACCCTTTCAGGCCGCCCTGCGGACAGGCGAAATAGGCCGTACAGCCCAGAAAACCCGCCCAACTGAGCAGGCCAAGGGAAACGGCCACCCATCCCCAGATACCGGAGAGAATGCCCGTTGTGATTGCAATGGAGATAAGTATGTTCATGCCACGCATCATAGCAGAAAAGCGGCATACGAATGAGATCACGCACACATTTTATGCAAGGCAATTAATCACGTTGCACAACAGGGTGACTATGATCACATTTACTCTTCAGCGCCTTCCTGTAACTCATCCCACATTGCGCCGATCGCATCGCGCGTCAACGGCGCCATCGTACGCCAGAATGGCGTCGCGGCATGGGCTTCCACTTTGCCAAGGAAAGTACCGCACCAGGGAAGCAGGTATTCAATAAACAGCGTTTCCAGCGCTTCGCTCTCATCTTCAGCAGACTGATCCTCCAGCCAGGAGGCGGCCAGCAGCAGCGTACCGATATGGTCGGCAGGGGTATCCGCCAACGGCATACCGCGAGCGGAAAGAAACGCGCGAACATCGGATTCCTTCGCCCCTTCCACCCAGGCGCTGCGATAAGGCGACACGGCGCACTCGTCGCCGACAAACAGCGCATTGTAGTCCGCCGCCAGTTGGGTCATGTCGCAACTTTTTTGCAACCGCGCCAGAAGCTCATCCTGCTCCAGCGGCCAGCTTGCCGACAATTTACCCTCGCGGATCAGCGTAAACAGAGGAACCAGCAGAGGGTCCTGCGGTTGGCGGTAATACAGCGATCCCAGCACACGACACAGGATAGAAAACTCATTCATTGATATATTCCAGTTATCAGCAATTAAAGTTCAGCAAACTCCGGGATCGGCGCCATACCGCGCGATTCCAGAAATCTCAGTAAGCGTCCTGGCGAAACGTTTAAAACGCGTTCTTCCGGGAAATCCACTTCATCCAGGATCTTCCGGCATTCGGCAAATTCACCGAGTGTAAACGCAGTATGGGAATCCGACCCTAACGCTACCCATCCGCCAGCGTCACGCACGGCTGCGGCCACCGCGCGGCAATTATCTTCACTGCCTTTGCGCGAATGCAGGAATGACGAGTTATTGATTTCCAGCGCCACCTGGTATTTAGCCGCCGCCTGCGCAATCGCGGTGATATCGACAGGATACTTTGGGTTGCCCGGATGGCTGATAATATGCACATTTCCGCTGGCCATTGCGGCAATCATCGCCTGGGTATTGGTCTCTTTATCGTGCGGCGCGAAAACCGGTTCATGGAAACCGGCGATAATCACATCCAGCGAGTTCAGCATCGGGCCCGTGCAGTCAATCTCGCCATCAATATTCTTGATGTTGGCTTCAATACCGCGAAGAATGCCCACCCCGTCAACCAGACGCGGCCAGATACGCATGTTGATAAAGTGCCAGTGATGCGGGGCATCGGCCATATCCGGGCCGTGATCGGTAATGGCAAAGAGCTTAATACCTTTGCGTTTCGCTTCGGCAATATAATCGTGCAAGGTACTGTATGCGTGGGTGCTGGCGACGGTATGCATATGCAAGTCAACGGGATACATAACTCACTCCTGTAGTCGTTTTCCGACAAGGATAGCAGGTATCGTCGCCATTTATTAGTCGAAACCCGGCGCTAACCGGGTTGTCATCAGTAGCCGCGAACGCGATCGACCTGACCCGTCACGGATTCGCCGCGCTCCAGATGCGCAATGGTGCGCGAAATATAGTCCACGGCTTCCGCCGGGCGGGTGACGGCGGCAATGTGCGGCGTCATCGCCACGCGAGGGTGTTGCCAGAGCGGACTCTCTTTTGGCAACGGCTCGCGGCTGAAAACATCCAGCATCGCCCCTTTGAGTTTTTCGCTATTCAACGCGGCAAGCAGATCGTCCTCATTAACATGCACGCCGCGCGCCAGGTTAAGCAGGTAAGCGCCATCCCGTAACTGATTGAGCAAGCCGGAATTAATAATGCCCACCGTCTCCGCCGTATTTGGCAGCAGGTTGATCAGCACCCTTGTTTGATTCAGGAATGCGCCTAACTCCTCAGCTCCCGCAAAACTCTCTACGCCAGGCCAGGATTTACGGCTACGGCTCCAGCAGCGAAGCGGGAATCCCCATGCCTGGAGCGCTTCAGCGACTTTGGCGCCCAGCACCCCTGCCCCCATAATACCGACGGTGAACTCATCGCGATCATATTCCGGCAGCGGCTGCCATGTTGACTGGTTTTTCAGCGCCTGATAATCATCGAAACGGCGGAACCAATGCAGCACCTGGCTCACGGCATACTCCTGCATTTGCAGGCCCATGCCGGTATCTTCCAGGCGGAACAGCGGGATAGAGGCATCCAGCATTTCCGGGTGCGCTTTGAGCTTACTCAGAATGGAATCCACACCTGCGCCAAGCGCAAATACGGCTTTTAGCTTCCGTCCTTCGAGCATCTCCACCGGCGGATGCCACACGAGCGCATAATCCGCAGGTTCGTTATCACCGGGTTTCCATTCACGAATATTCGCGCCGGGAATCGCCTTTGCCAAAGCGTTAAGCCACCAGGCCGTATCGAAGGTCGGGTGATAGAACATTATCTCCATGTTGACTCCTGAGTGTTGTTGTGCGGAATTTACTCGCACTTATTATCATCATTTTCATAGGGATCATCAGCATAACAAATTTAGAGATGCTGGCAAAAAAAGCAGTTTCCGCTTATTTAAACTGCATGTTGATTGAAGTTTGTGTAATTGCACGATTTTTTAGAAAAGGTGATTGACGCCGGGGGCGTATTTCCCTAAATTAGCGCCCGTTCCAGCAACACTGGAACGACAATATGGTGAGGTGTCCGAGTGGCTGAAGGAGCACGCCTGGAAAGTGTGTATACGGCAACGTATCGGGGGTTCGAATCCCCCCCTCACCGCCATATTCAGAAAAAGAGCTCGTACGAAAGTACGGGCTTTTTTTGCATGTTGCACGCGCTGTGGGGGGATGAGAACCCACGACCGGGGTTCGACAACTGGCGGCAGCCAGTTGGACAGACCGCGAACGCAGAGAACGGGCTGCCCGCAGAGCGAGCGAAGCGAGTCAATCCCCCCCTCACCGCCATATTCGGAAAAAGAGCTCGTACTAAAGTACGGGCTTTTTTTTGCCTATTGCACGCGCTGTGGGGGGATGAGAACCCACGACCGGGGTTCGACAACTGGCGGCAGCCAGTTGGACAGACTGCGAACGCAGAGAGCGGGCTGCCCGCAGGGCGAGCGAAGCGAGTCAATCCCCCCCTCACCGCCATATTCAGAAAAAGAGCTCGTACGAAAGTACGGGCTTTTTTTGCATGTTGCACGCGCTGTGGGGGGATGAGAACCCACGACCGGGGTTCGACAACTGGCGGCAGCCAGTTGGACAGACCGCGAACGCAGAGAACGGGCTGCCCGCAGAGCGAGCGAAGCGAGTCAATCCCCCCCTCACCGCCATATTCGGAAAAAGAGCTCGTACTAAAGTACGGGCTTTTTTTTGCCTATTGCACGCGCTGTGGGGGGATGAGAACCCACGACCGGGGTTCGACAACTGGCGGCAGCCAGTTGGACAGACTGCGAACGCAGAGAGCGGGCTGCCCGCAGGGCGAGCGAAGCGAGTCAATCCCCCCCTCACCGCCATATTCAGAAAAAGAGCTCGTACGAAAGTACGGGCTTTTTTTGCCTATTGCACATGCTATCCGGCTGACAAGAACACCGTAGGCCCGGTAAGCGTTAGCGCCACCGGGCTCCCGCACATCGCCGGATGGCAGCGCAAGCGCCTTATCCGGCCTACAAAAACATCCCAGGACCGGTAAGCGTTAGCGCTACCGGGCACCTGCACATCCCCGGATGGCGGCGCAAGCGCCTTATCCGGCCTACAAGAACATCCCAGGACCGGTAAGCGTTAGCGCCACCGGGCTCCCGCACATCGCCGGATGGCAGCGCAAGCGCCTTATCCGGCCTACAAAAAACAAAGCCCGGTTTCCCGGGCTATGAGATCTGACGACGCTTCAGTTATAGGCATGAAGGGTTCGTTGGCACAATGCCGAACGCACGCAGTCGTCTTTATGGAAACGGACAATACCTATCATCTCATCTTCTTCAAAGCGAGCTAACGCATCACTTAACCCTGATTGAACATGAGTCGGTAAATCGCACTGGGTAATGTCGCCATTTACGATAACCGTCACGTTCTCCCCGAGGCGCGTTAAGAACATCTTCATTTGCGCAGCAGTCACATTCTGAGCCTCGTCAAGAATGACGACTGCATTTTCAAATGTACGTCCGCGCATATAGGCGAACGGCGCGATTTCCACCTTACCAATCTCAGGCCGCAGGCAGTATTGCATAAAAGACGCGCCCAGGCGTTTCACCAGTACGTCATAGACGGGCCGGAAATAAGGCGCGAACTTCTCGGATATATCGCCTGGTAAGAAGCCGAGATCTTCATCGGCCTGCAAAACCGGACGGGTAACAATAATCCTGTCTACATCTTTATGTATCAGGGCCTCTGCTGCTTTTGCCGCACTGATCCAGGTTTTTCCACACCCGGCTTCGCCAGTGGCGAAGATCAGTTGTTTACTCTCGATAGCATTCAGGTAGTGCTCCTGAGCCTCATTTCGCGCTACGATTGGTGTGGCGTCACGGCTATCACGCGCCATGCCTATCGCTTCTACGCCGCTCATCTGCACAAGCGAGGTGACCGATTCTTCTTCACGTTGTTTGTGGCTACGCGAATCCCGTCTCAGCACACGTTTTGCTTCACGACGAGCTTTGATCACTGCTTTTTGTCTTCCCATGGATAGCACCTTGAGTTGTTGGTATACATCACACGCGCCGTTGGCGGCACGATTATGCGCACAAACATCTGAGGGTTGGCTTCCTTGTAAGCCATTGCTTGCTTTTTGAAAAGACGCCCTACACGGCTACGCGCACCGAATACGGCGTCAGTAACAGGGATAAAAAGAGGAAGTGAGAGGAATTTAGCGGTGACGACAGGGCTACCGGAGGAGAGGCATCCGCATAAGTTATTGCTGTTACTGCGAAAAACGTGTCCAGTACAGGACCTTACCATTCGCGATCTCCATAGTGAAAAGTGTCATCACTGCCGGGAACTACCGCTATTACGTATTAGTACAACATAATTTATCATTAATGCAACAACATATTTACCATGCATTAACTAAAGTTCCCCTTTGCACTGGCAATAGTCTCTTACAGAGATATTACAAAATTATTTCACCTGAACGCTCATAGTAAAAATTAATACTTTCATTCATCGACATACAGAGAAACACGCCACAATTCTGAATAAAAAGCCCGCGCATGGCGGGCGATGAAAGTAAACGGGCAGCGGTCAGATTACTCTGCCTGTAAACGCGACGGCGGTGCGGAGTGGTAATACGCATCCGCTTTCGCAAAACGTTCTTGCATAGCCGACGACGGCGCTTTGCCCAGCAGGCTAAAGACCACAATCCCGATGCTGCCGAAGATGAAGCCAGGGATGATTTCGTACAGATCCAGCCAGCCAAACTGTTTCCAGACAATAACCGTCAGCGCCCCGATAACCATTCCGGCCAGCGCGCCGTTACGGGTCATACGCGACCACATCACCGAGAACAGCACGACCGGGCCAAACGCCGCGCCGAAGCCCGCCCACGCATAGCTCACCAGACCGAGCACGCGGTTTTCAGGGTTAGCAGCCAGCGCGATAGACACCAGCGCAACCACCAGCACCATAATGCGCCCTACCCATACCAGCTCTTTCTGGCTCGCGCCTTTACGCAAGAAGGCTTTATACAAATCTTCGGTAATCGCGCTGGAGCACACCAGCAGCTGGCAGCTCAACGTCGACATCACCGCCGCGAGAATAGCGGACAGCAGAATACCGGCAATCCACGGGTTGAACAGGATTTGCGCCAGTTCAATGAACACGCGCTCCGAGTTCTGGTTCACCGCCCCGGCCAGTGCCGGGTTATTGTTAAAGTAAGCAATACCGAAGAAGCCGACAGCCACCGACCCCGCCAGACACAGGATCATCCAGCTCATACTGATGCGACGCGCGTGCACGATGCTGTGATGAGAATCCGCCGCCATAAAGCGCGCCAGAATATGCGGTTGACCAAAGTAGCCCAGCCCCCAGCCCATCAGGGAGATAATGGCGACAAAGTTCAGCCCCTTGAGCATATCCACATTCTCAATGCTCTTTTGTTTGATCACTTCCAGGGAGTCACCAAAACCGCCGACGCTGATGATCACCATAACAGGCGTCAGAATCAGGGCGAAAATCATCAGGCTGGCCTGGACGGTGTCGGTCCAGCTCACGGCCAGGAAGCCGCCAATAAAGGTGTAGATAATGGTGGCTGCCGCCCCCGCCCACAGCGCGGTTTCATAGCTCATGCCAAAGGTGCTTTCAAACAGACGCGCCCCTGCCACAATCCCCGATGCGCAATAAATGGTGAAAAACAGCAGGATAACCAGGGCAGAGATAATGCGCAGAACGCGACTTTTATCTTCAAAACGCCCGGTAAAATAATCCGGCAGAGTCAGGGCGTTATCATTAAATTCAGTGTGGACGCGTAAACGTCCCGCCACCAGTTTCCAGTTAATCCATGCCCCTAACGTCAGACCAATCGCGATCCAGCTTTCAGAAATCCCCGACAGGAAAATCGCCCCCGGCAGCCCCATCAGCAGCCAGCCGCTCATATCAGATGCGCCAGCGGATAATGCCGTCACAAACGGCCCAAGGCTGCGGCCGCCGAGAATATAGTCATCAAAGTTTTTGGTCGAACGCCATGCAATAAACCCTATCAATATCATGCCAAAGATATAGACACAAAACGTCACCAACATCGGTGTGCTAATAGCCATCAAAAGTCTCCAGATTTTATGTGCCGGCAATAATAAGAGCTGCCGTTTTATACCCTGCCGGAACGTGGCAATGGTGTTTATGTTTACCAGGGCGACCGTATCCTGCCGGAAGCGGTGGTCATTCACAATCGATTTAACACATCATTTACATCAAATTTTATTCGGGTGGGATACTATTTTTCTCCAGGTTGCACTCTCTCACATTTTTTAAGGTTGCACCTTTCAAAAGTGTTAACTGCCGCAGAGAAAAAGATTTGGTTATTGTTTTTATCCCATCCAGAAGCGTCTCTTCTTTTAACATTTCATTCATTTTTAAGCTTGCAAGGCAGGTCACATTTAACGAGGTTGCACAAAGTTGCAACATGGTGGATATTTCTCGATAACTATCAGCAGCACATATCAGAACAACAGGAGTAGACGGCATGGGAACCACCACGATGGGGGTTAAGCTGGACGACGCGACGCGCGAACGTATTAAAACAGCAGCAACACGAATTGATCGCACCCCACACTGGCTGATCAAACAGGCAATCTTTAATTATCTGGAAAAACTGGAAAGCGACGAGGCGTTACCGGAGTTGCCCGCCCTGCTGGCTGGCGCCGCCAATGAAGGCGATGAGTCAACCGCACAGCAGGAAGAAAACCACCAGCCTTTCCTTGAGTTTGCCGAGCAGATCCTGCCTCAGTCGGTCTCCCGCGCCGCGATTACCGCAGCTTACCGTCGCGCCGAAACCGATGCGGTGCCGATGTTAATGGAGCAGGCGCGTCTGCCGCAGCCGGTGGCTGAGCAGGCCCACAAGCTGGCCTATCAACTGGCGGAGAAACTGCGTAACCAGAAAACGGCCAGCGGCCGCGCCGGGATGGTACAGGGGCTGTTGCAGGAGTTCTCCCTCTCCTCGCAGGAAGGCGTCGCGCTGATGTGCCTTGCGGAAGCGCTGCTGCGTATCCCGGATAAAGCGACGCGTGACGCGCTCATCCGCGACAAAATCAGCAACGGCAACTGGCAGTCGCATATTGGCCGCAGCCCGTCGCTGTTTGTTAATGCCGCCACCTGGGGTCTGTTGTTTACCGGCAAGCTGGTCTCTACCCACAACGAAGCCAGTCTCTCTCGCTCGCTGAACCGGATTATCGGTAAGAGCGGCGAGCCGCTGATCCGCAAAGGCGTGGACATGGCAATGCGCCTGATGGGCGAGCAGTTCGTCACCGGCGAAACCATCGCCGAAGCGCTGGCGAATGCGCGTAAGCTGGAAGACAAGGGCTTCCGCTACTCCTACGATATGTTAGGCGAAGCGGCGCTGACCGCCGCCGATGCGCAGGCTTATATGGTTTCGTATCAGCAGGCTATTCACGCCATTGGCAAAGCGTCTAACGGACGCGGAATTTATGAAGGGCCGGGGATCTCCATCAAGCTTTCCGCCCTGCACCCGCGCTACAGCCGCGCGCAGTATGACCGTGTGATGGAGGAGCTGTATCCGCGCTTGAAATCCCTGACGCTGCTGGCGCGTCAGTATGATATCGGCATCAACATCGACGCCGAAGAAGCTGACCGTCTGGAAATCTCCCTCGACCTGCTGGAAAAACTTTGTTTTGAGCCGGAACTGGCTGGCTGGAACGGCATCGGTTTCGTGATTCAGGCTTATCAGAAACGCTGCCCGTTTGTGATTGATTATCTGATCGATCTCGCCACGCGCAGCCGTCGCCGCCTGATGATCCGCCTGGTGAAAGGCGCGTACTGGGACAGTGAAATCAAACGCGCCCAAATGGACGGACTGGAGGGATACCCGGTTTACACCCGCAAGGTCTATACCGACGTTTCTTATCTGGCCTGCGCGAAAAAACTGCTCGCCGTACCGAATCTGATTTACCCGCAGTTTGCGACCCATAACGCCCATACTCTGGCGGCGATTTATCAACTGGCGGGGCAGAACTACTATCCGGGCCAGTATGAATTCCAGTGTCTGCACGGCATGGGCGAACCGCTGTACGAGCAGGTCACCGGTAAAGTGGCGGATGGCAAACTCAACCGTCCGTGTCGTATTTATGCCCCGGTCGGCACGCATGAAACGCTGCTGGCATATCTGGTGCGCCGCCTGCTGGAAAACGGCGCCAACACCTCCTTCGTTAACCGTATTGCCGACGCCACGCTGCCGCTGGATGAACTGGTCGCTGACCCGGTGGAAGCCGTGGAAAAACTGGCGCAGCAAGAAGGGCAAACCGGCTTGCCGCATCCGAAAATCCCGCTGCCTCGCGACCTCTACGGACAAGGCCGGGAAAACTCCGGCGGGTTGGATCTGGCGAACGAACACCGTCTGGCTTCCCTCTCCTCCGCCCTGTTGAATAATGCGCTGCAAAAATGGCAGGCCAAACCGATGCTGGAACAGCCGGTCGCTGACGGAGAGATGACGCCGGTGATCAACCCGGCAGAGCCGAAAGACATCGTCGGCTACGTGCGCGAAGCCAGCGCTACGGACGTTGAACAAGCGCTGCAAAATGCGGTTAACAACGCCCCTATCTGGTTCGCGACGCCACCGCAGGAACGCGCCGCCATCCTGCAACGCGCGGCGGTATTAATGGAAGGCCAAATGCAGCAGCTGATTGGCATTCTGGTACGCGAAGCCGGGAAAACCTTCAGTAATGCCATTGCAGAAGTACGCGAAGCGGTGGATTTCCTCCACTACTACGCCGGGCAGGTACGCGATGACTTTGATAACGAAACGCATCGTCCTTTAGGCCCGGTCGTTTGTATCAGCCCGTGGAACTTCCCGCTGGCCATCTTCACCGGACAAATTGCCGCTGCGCTGGCGGCGGGCAACAGCGTCCTGGCGAAACCGGCGGAACAAACGCCGCTGATTGCCGCTCAGGGCATCGCCATCTTACTGGAAGCTGGTGTTCCGCCGGGCGTAGTGCAGTTGCTGCCCGGCCAGGGTGAAACCGTTGGGGCGCAGTTAACCTCCGATGAGCGCGTACGCGGCGTGATGTTTACCGGCTCGACCGAAGTCGCCAGCTTATTGCAGCGTAACATCGCCACCCGTCTGGATGCGCAGGGTCGCCCGATTCCGCTGATTGCGGAAACCGGCGGGATGAACGCCATGATCGTGGACTCCTCCGCCCTTACCGAACAGGTGGTTGTGGATGTGCTGGCATCTGCGTTTGACAGCGCCGGGCAGCGCTGCTCGGCGCTGCGCATACTGTGCTTGCAGGATGATATCGCCGACCACACCCTGAAAATGCTGCGCGGGGCAATGGCGGAATGCCGCATGGGCAATCCGGGCCGTCTGACCACCGACATTGGCCCGGTTATCGATAACGAAGCCAAAACCAATATTGAGCGCCATATTCAGGCGATGCGTACGAAAGGTCGTCCGGTATTCCAGGCCGTACGTGAGAACAGCGATGATGCGCGCGAATGGCAAACCGGCACCTTTGTTCCGCCAACGCTGATTGAGCTGGAAAGTTTTGATGAGTTGCAAAAAGAGATCTTCGGGCCGGTGCTGCATGTGGTGCGTTACACGCGTAATCACCTTCCCGAACTGATTGCGCAGATCAACGCCTCCGGCTACGGTCTGACGCTGGGCGTACATACCCGAATTGACGAGACCATTGCGCAGGTCACCGGTTCAGCGCACGCAGGCAACCTGTACGTCAACCGTAATATGGTCGGCGCGGTCGTGGGCGTCCAGCCATTTGGCGGCGAAGGCTTGTCCGGCACCGGGCCGAAAGCGGGCGGTCCGCTCTATCTCTACCGTCTGTTGGCAAATCGCCCGGAAAACGCGCTGGGCATAACGCTTGCCCGTCAGGATGCGGACTACCCGGTAGATGCCCAGCTTAAAGCCGCGCTGACTCAGCCGCTTAACGCGCTGACCGAGTGGGCGGCGGATCGCCCGGCTTTGCATACGCTCTGTCAGCAGTTTAGCGAGCTGGCGCAGGCCGGAACCCAGCGTTTGCTGCCTGGCCCTACCGGTGAGCGCAATACCTGGACGTTACTGCCGCGTGAACGCGTATTGTGTCTGGCTGATGACGAGCAGGACGCTCTGGTGCAGGTCGCCGCCGTGACAGCGGTCGGGAGTCTGATTTTGTGGCCGGACGATGCCTTCCATCGCGAACTGGCGAAGCGCCTGCCCGCTGCGGTTTGTGAACGTATTCAGTTTGCGAAAGCGGACACGCTGACTTCGCAGCCGTTCGATGCGGTGATCTTCCACGGCGATTCCGATCAGCTACGGGCGCTGTGCGAGGCGGTAGCCGCCCGTGACGGCGCGATCGTGTCGGTACAGGGCTTTGCCCGTGGTGAAACCAATATCCTGCTGGAGCGTCTGTATATCGAACGCTCGCTCAGCGTTAACACCGCTGCGGCAGGTGGTAACGCCAGCCTGATGACAATTGGTTAAGGCTGTGGTTAATTAAGGCTTTGGAAAATGCCCGGTGGCGCTACGGCTCACCGGGCCTACAAAACACATTTGTAGGCCGGATCAGGCAAAGCCGCCATCCGGCAATGTTTTAGAGCCAGAGGGAAGTATGAAGCGAATTATATTCACATGCGCTGCGCTGCTACTCAGCGCTCCGGCACTGGCCGATGACTGCGCCAACGCCAGCACGCAAATGGAGATGAACACCTGCGCCGCCGCGCAATTTCAAACCGCCGATAAAAAACTCAATGAGACGTACCAGAATGCGCTAAAACGCGCCGAACCGCCGCAGCGTGACTTGCTGAAAAAAGCGCAAATCGCCTGGATTGCCCTACGGGACGCCGACTGCGCGCTGGTCAGTTCCGGCACGGAAGGCGGCAGTATACAGCCGATGATCGCCAGCCAGTGCATGACGGACAAAACGGACGAACGCGAAGCGTTTTTAGCTTCGCTGCTGCAATGTGAGGAAGGCGATTTGAGCTGTCCGTTGCCGCCTGCCGGTTAACGTACGCGAATGCCTTCAATAATCATCCGCTGTACGCTTTCGACCGTTTGATTGAAAAAGGCTTCATCACGCAACGTTGCGCCCGTTACCGCTTCGACCTGAGGCGCAAAATCGGCGTAATGCTGCGTTGAAGCCCAAATCATAAAGATCAGGTGATGCGGATCGACGGGCGCCAGTTTTCCACTGTTTACCCATCCGGCAATCAATGCCGATTTTTCGTCAATCAGCGCCTTCAAATCCCCGGTCAGTTCTTCCATCAGCAACGGCGCGCCCGCCAGCATCTCCATGCAAAAAAGCCGGGAAGCCTGCGGATAATCACGGGAGACCTCCAGTTTAAGACGAATGTACTCTTTGATCGCTACCAGCGGCGCGAAATCCTCGCGAAAAGCCTTTAACGGCGCCAGCCAGATATCAAGGATTTGCCGCAGTACGGCGACATAAAGCGCCTCTTTCGACGGGTAATAATAGAGCAAATTGGTTTTGGACACTCCCGCCTGCTCAGCCACCTGCTCCAGACGTGAACCATGAATACCGTACTGGGAAAACGTGTTTAATGCAGCGGTTAAAATCGCCTGGCGCTTGGCGCTGACGGCCTGTGAACGTTTACCTGTTTTTTTCTCTGCGCGTTGAACCATGCGCCCTCTCCTTGTTTTATTGCCGCCAGGATACCGTGGCAACGGCGCTTTTTTCTTTTTGAACGTCAGGACGCTTAGTTTGCGTCGCCTGCGGCGACACTTCAATCTTACGGACAAAAAAACCGCCGGAGGAACCGGCGGCGGTGGCATCATAACGTTTACCAGCGGTATGCGCTAAACATTATGGCGTTAACTTACAGGCTAGCTGTTACGGTTACCGTGACTGCTTTTGCCCCCTTTTTTGCCTGCTTCTGATGCACGCTGCGGGTCATTCTTAAAGTTGCCCCCGCTGTGCTGGCCACCTTTACGACCTGCTTCTGATGCTCTTTCGCGGTCTTCCGCAAAATTACCGGAACCGCCCCGATGGTTTGCCATTACTGACCTCCGTCATAGATTAGACATCATATTGCATCGGTGTTGAGGAAGATCTCCTCACGCGGCATATGGCAGACGCCACAATTATTGCCACGCGGAACTAAGCTTAGCGAAGTTACCCCGGCTGACCAGTAAATCGTAATATTCTGCAACAGGTTCGTCAGGGGGACAGGAATAATCCCCCCAGGAAATCAATAAGCCTCTCTTATGGTTAAAGAAATCCGAACGGCGAAAAATGTATCATTTTGCAACAAAAACGACGCTGATAAATCTTGTTATAAATCAAAGAAATGGTTGTGATATTTGCACTCTCTCCAGGACGTCATATCTTTAAATAGAGGTAGCGAATCGCTACGGACACGGTTAACTCGAGGAGTAGTGCAAAATGGCAAAAATTCTGGTGCTTTATTATTCCATGTACGGACACATCGAAACTATGGCGCATGCGGTGGCGGAAGGGGCAAACAAAGTGGACGGCGCAGAAGTCATTATCAAACGCGTACCGGAAACGATGCAGCCTGAAATCTTCGCAAAGGCCGGAGGTAAAACACAAAACGCACCAGTCGCAACCCCACAGGAACTGCCTGATTACGACGCCATCATTTTTGGTACGCCGACGCGCTTTGGCAATATGTCAGGCCAGATGCGCACCTTCCTGGACCAGACGGGCGGTTTGTGGGCATCCGGCGCGCTGTATGGAAAACTCGCCAGCGTATTCAGCTCGACAGGCACCGGCGGCGGTCAGGAACAAACCATTACCTCAACCTGGACCACGCTGGCTCACCACGGCATGGTGATTGTCCCTATCGGTTACGCCGCGCAGGAACTGTTTGACGTCTCGCAGGTTCGCGGCGGTACGCCATACGGCGCCACCACAATTGCCGGGGGCGATGGTTCACGCCAGCCAAGCCAGGAAGAACTTTCTATCGCTCGCTATCAGGGTGAATATGTTGCAGGTCTGGCAGTAAAACTCAACGGCTAATCTTCAACAGGAGGATTCGAATGCCAACTCAAGAAGCGAAGGCTCATCACGTCGGCGAATGGGCAAGTCTGCGTAATACATCACCAGAAATAGCCGAAGCCATTTTTGAAGTCGCGAAGTATGACGAGAAACTGGCTGAAAAAATTTGGGAGGAAGGCAGCGACGAAGTGTTGCTTAAAGCCTTTGAGAAGACGGATAAAGATTCGCTATTTTGGGGCGAACAAACCATCGAACGTAAAAATGTCTGACCTTTTCTCCCCCGCCTGCGCGGGGGAGAACCTCTGCTATTTTGCCGCGCTGTTCAACACGTTATCGAACTTATCAAGAGGACAGAAGCCGTTTGCGTCTATCGGGCATCCCGCCAGTTCCAGCGTGACGCGCTGCGCCGGTGATTTCAGCGTCAGGACGTCCGCGTTACGCAACTGCTGCGAGCTCTGATACACATATTCGATTTTCATCAGGTCGCGATTGCCTTTGCTGTCATGCCAGCGCTGGAACACAATCTTGCCGCCAATCGGGGTGCGTTCGTACTGATCGTGCAGCTGGTAAGGTTTGAAATCCAGCGCCGTCAGCAGCGAAGCAATATTCGAGTCATGCCCCACCAGAACGGTAATTTTCGGCGCGCTGCTACGGTCAGTCACCAGCGCTTTATCAATATATTTGACCAACGGTTTGGCGACGTTGCGCGCCACTTCACCCGAGGTAAACAGGCTGTCCTGATACCCGTTCTTCAGCTTTGACAGAACTTTCCACTGCTGATCGGATTTAATCTCGCCCCAGGCGACCTGATCCATCGGGAAGCCTTCGTAGTATTGCAGCGTAAACGCATCCACCAGCGAATTGCCGACTTTCAGCGGCCCCGAAACGCCAGGCTCCTCCTGATACTTCGCGCTAAAGGCGTCTTTGGCTTCGGTCAGCGAACACTGCTGTTTTTCTTTGCAGGACGGTGAATCTTTGTAGTCCGTCATCTGCGTCAGCAGTTGATAGCTGTCATCAAGCTGCATCTGGCTGCGCTCTTTTTCCATCGCCTGCACCGCTTTCTGGCTAAACGCCGCAGAGTCATCGGTGATCACCGGATTAAACGTTGGGTCCATCGTGCCCATTTTTTCCTGATGATGTACCGGAATGTCGCACCCAGGGAAAGCGCCGGTGATAAAGAATTGTGCCGTCGCAACGGTGCGTTGCAGACTGTTGGCATAGGTATATACCGTGTCCGGCGTCGGGCATTCACCTGACGTGACCATCCCCTGCTCCGCCAGCCATTCTCGCATGTAGTGGCCCATATAAATTTCCAGCACACCGCCTTTCGTGGTGAGCTGCCCGCCGGGCACATCCCACTCCGGCCACTGATTCGGCGTGGACTGCTCCAGCACGCTGCCATTATTGGCCAACGGCGCGCGCAAGTTGTGTCGGCTCATCATCAACACTTGTTGCAGTTGATAACCTTCCGGCGTTGTCTGCGCTTGCGCGGCGGACGACAATAAAACAGCCCCTGCCACAGCGGCGGCGAGTATCAATTTTTTCA
The DNA here is from genome assembly GCF_005406305.1 of Citrobacter sp. TBCP-5362. Lineage (NCBI taxonomy): Bacteria > Pseudomonadati > Pseudomonadota > Gammaproteobacteria > Enterobacterales > Enterobacteriaceae > Citrobacter > Citrobacter sp. TBCP-5362. The sequence goes on from NZ_CP040234.1 coordinate 2,712,498, forward strand.
TCCCTACAACCTCTTGTTGTTATCAATCCTCATAGAGTGTGACAGAAATATGACATTTTTCCGGGAACGGTTTCGCAAAACGGGAGATTCCAGAAGATAACCGGCAGGTCAGCGTGTTCCGGTTACTCCGAGATAAAAACCTCATACTTAATATTGCGGGCGCAATAAAAAGTGCCGTCCGTCAGATACAGTTCACGAAATCGCGTGTTATCAGAGATGTTGTCCAGCAGGGAACGTTCCGTATCGACAAATTCTTTTTGCACGCGGTAATGAACGGCGTTCTCCGTTTCAAAAGAGACATATTCCGTGGTGGCGTAGGGCTTATTTTTTGATTTCACGTACACGATATATTGCACGGTACTGGCCGTCAGCCCCGTTTTCGCCGCGATCTCTTTGAGACTCAACGTCTCAGAGGCATAAAGCGCCTGAACCTGCGCTATGCGTCGGTGATTATACGCCGTCACCCGAAGGCTCAGTTTCAGCCGATAGGCCATATTCCGCACGGCGGTAATATTAGTGTGAAGCAGTTGCGCTATCTGCTCGGTTGTGAGGATGCCCGCGTTTTCCCGCAGAATCGCAAGGCTTTCGTCGTTCCAGATAAATGCCATTGGGTATCTCTCCGTACGCGTCGTTCATCGCGCCGCCAGGCGCGCAAACGTGGCCTCTAACTCAGGCGGCTTACGCATACCCTGGTGTAGCTCCAGAACGCGTCCTTCGGGGTCAATCAGTACGGAGGTCGGCGTGCCGATCACCTGATAACGTTCCTGGGTAATGTTGAGCTGATCGCGCACCACCGGATAGGTTATCTGATGTTTTGCCAGCAGATCGTTGATCCTGACCGTTTCAGGGTCGGTATTGACCGCCACAACCACCACTTTATCGCCCCATTTTTTGCTCAGCGCTTCCAGCGTGTCCATTTCCGCCAGACACCCCCCGCATCCCGCAGACCAAAAATTCAGGTACACCGCCTTTCCTTGCCAGCGTTCAAGGCCTGACTCCTGGCCTTGCAGGTCAAACGCCGCCAACGCCGGGGCCGGTTCCCCGACCGCCAGCTTTTCTTCTTTACACCCGCTTATCAGGATCGCCGCCGCGAGTAACAGCACATTATGCCAGCGCATGTTGATTGGCCTCCTCACCCAGATATTTACCGTGTTGCAGCCGCAGAATACGGTCGGCAAACTGCCCAAGCGCAGGGTTGTGCGTCACCATCACAATCGTGCGCCCCTGACGATGCAGATCGGTGAGCAGATCCAGCACCCGCTGCTCATTCTCTTCATCCAGGTTGCCCGTCGGTTCATCCGCGAAAATAACCGGCGGTTCGTTGACCAGCGCCCGGGCGATACACACACGCTGCTGCTCACCACCGGAAAGCTGGCTCGGCAGGTGCGTCACACGATGCCCAAGCCCTACCTGTTCCAGCACCTTCCTCGCCGCCGCTTCATCCACCACGCTGTGGTAATGCTGGGCGAGCATGATGTTTTCCAGCGCAGTTAAGAACGGGATCAAATGGAACTGCTGAAATACCAGGCCGATTTTCTCGGCGCGAAAGCGACGGCGCCCCTCTTCATCCAGCGCGGCGGCATCGGTGCCATCAAGAAACACCTGCCCTTCCGTCGCCGTATCAAGGCACGTCAGAATATTCATCAGCGTGGTTTTACCAGAACCAGAAGCGCCCATAATGGCGACAAATTCACCCTGCGCAATGCGCAGATTAATGTCATCCAGGGCGGTAACGTCACCGAACCGTTTGTATAAGTGGCGGGTTTCGATCGCCACCTGAGGGATATGCGTAACGGACATGGCGCTACTCTCCTTTCAGCACTTTAGCAGGCTCGACGCTTACCGCGCGTCGCACCGGAACAATCGCCGCCAGAATGGCGACCAGTAAAGACAACACCAGAGTAATGGGCAACACCGGCAAACGCAGCGAAATGGCGGCATTAAACACCGTTAATCCCAACAGTTGCGCCAGCAAATATCCCAGCACCCAGCCGCACGCCACCGCCGCCAGCGCGATGATGCTGGTTTCCAGCAGAATTTGCCGCACGATATCGCCGTTGCTGGAACCAAGCGCTTTTTGCAGCGCAAACTCGCGCGCCCGCTCGCCGACAATCGCCATCAGCGTGGTATTCACGCACAGCGAAGAGAGCGCCAGAATCACGATCGAGACCAGCCCCATCAGACCTTTAATTTTATCCAGCACCTGCCCTTCGGAAGCAGAGACCTTACGCACCGGACGAATCTCCAGATCAGGATACTGCGCCTGCAACCGGCTGGCGTAGCTCTCCACCTGGCCGACATCGTTACTGACGCTCAGCAAGCCGTGGCTGATTTTGCCCGGCTGATGCAGCCAGGCCTGCGCCACGTCGAGGCTGACGATCAGCATGTTGTCCGTCGCATCGCCAGACTCCACAATGCCTTTAATCTGCAAATTCTTACGCTGATTGTGATCCACCAGCGTGATGCTGTCGCCCGGCTGCACGTTGAGGCGTTCCGCCAGTTTGACGCCGATCATCGCGTTACGGTCGTCAAAACTGACGCCAATCCAGCTACCGGTGACCTGCCAGTACGGCACCAGTTTTTGCAGCGACTCGAACCACACGCCAACCATCACCACTTTTTCCAGCTCGGTGCGCGCCATGCCGTACAACCACGGACTGGCGCCATGCACCAGCCCCTGCGGCGCCTGATCGAGAATGCTCTGCAACTCCTGCTGCGGCATACTGGAACCGTGCCCCGGCCCGATGTAAAAATTCGCGCCGAAGGTGCGCAGTTCTTCGCTCATTTTGGTGTTAATGTCGAACCAGACGGCAGAAAGCGCCGTCACGATGGTCGCCCCCACCATCAGCGCGGCAAACACCACGCTGACCCGCTGAAAACGCAGACGCAGCGCCCGCCACACCAGCAGCCAGAGCATGGTACGTTTAGCGGCCATACAGCACCTCCACAGGATACAGTCGGGCAATCCGCCGGGCCGGGAACCAGGTGCCGATCAACGCAATCAGTACCGCAATCACCAGTACGCACGGCACCACAATCCAGGCAAAATTAAGCGGCGCGTCGAAGAGCATGACGCCAATCGCTTTCGCCAGCCCCCACCCGGCAATACATCCCAGCGCGCCGCCAGCCAGCCCGCTGGACGCCGCTTCCAGGTAGAACAGCAGCATGATTTGCCACTGTCGCGCACCCAGCGCTTTCATCAAACCGATCTCTTTGGCGCGTTCCATAATGGTGCTGGTCATCAGCGAGGCGATCCCCATTGCGGAAGCCGCCAGCGCCGCGACGGTAACGACCGCCATCAGCAGCTGAATTTTATCGATCACCACCCCTTCGGACGCCGCGACCTGCCATACCGGGCGCACTTCCGCACCGGAAATCGCCTCTTCCAGCTGATGCGCGATCGACGACACATAGGCCGTGCAATACCAGAGGTCGTACTCTTCGGCATTGAGCGCGTCCAGGTTTTCCCGCGCGCGGCGGGACAGTTCGTTTTCCGGCACCGTCAGCGCCGAGACGCGAATCGCCTGCACTTTTCCGGGTAGCCCCAGCAGGTGCTGTACCGTGCTTAGCGGCATCACCAGTTGGTTATCTTCATCGCCGCCGCTGGAGAGGATACCGCTGACGGTGACCTGCACCGCTTCGCCTTCGGTACGTAATGTCAGCTTATCACCGGGTTTCCAGCCCATTTGCCGCGCCAGCGCGTGCCCGACTAAGGTCTGCGGCTCTGCGCCTGCCGGTTCCTGCGGCCAGTCGCCGGTCACCTGCCAGTAAGGGCTGACCGTTTTCTGCCCCGTCTCATATCCCTCTTCATCAGGAATATCCACTGGCTGACTGAAGAAGGTGCCCAGAATCCGCACCGGTTCTCCCTCCACGCTGGCTTCGCCGCCGAGCATCGGCGCAAACCCGACAATGTTGTTTCGCCAGAAGATATCTTTGATGTTCGGCAGCTCGGCTTCATCAAGAAAATCCTGACCGGAAAGCGGATTACTGCTCTCACTAAACAGCGCGGGCAGCGCAGCCTGTCCGGCGGGTTCAATCAAAATGTTCGCACCATAAGACTTCAGCTCTCTGGACATTTTGTCGCCGATATCAATGGACACCGCCAGCAGCGCCGAGATCAGGCTGGAGGCCAGAAAAACGGTGATTATCGCCAGCACTTTGCGGCGTAAATTGCGCCCCCAGGATTGTCGTAACATCCGCCACAGCATGATTATTCCTCCCTCATGTCGGCAGGAACAAACTGCTCCGGCGTTTCACGGAAGCGTTCATAGTTAGCCTCTGACGAGAAGAACCAGGTCTTGCCGCCATAGCTGTATTTGTAATCGGCTGAGGTATTAGTCAACGTTGAACCATCGACCGGATCGGTCACTTTAATAGTCATGACCGTCGAGAAGTAGTTCACCCCTGTCGCCAGTTCTTTACCGGGGATCACCAGCTCTTTTTCATCATTGTGCCAGTTTTCAATCGGCACCGGGTTACAGCCACCGGCCTTGCCGATAGACGGAATAAAAATATGCACTCCGCAGGCGACGCAGATGACCTGATTGCCCTCCATGACATAACCCTGATCGCCGCACAGCAGGCAGGCGTCGAACACCACGCCAAAACGCAGCTTGTCGGGATAGCGGTTAATCACGAAGAAGCGCACCGCTTTGCCATCGTCCGCCACCCAGACGAAACGATGCAGTTTACCGTCACGAAGCTGTTCGACCGGCAGGCGCACCATGCCATCGCTCCCCAGCGTTACGGGCACGGCTTCAGAGAGTTGCGGCGGCTGCGAGGCCACTTTATCCCACCACAGCTGGCCTGCGATAACGACCACCGCGCAACCGATTGTGACCAGCCACAGCCGCAAAGCGTTGCGACGCTGCGCCAGCGCCAGACGGTGAGCGATCGGTTCTTCGGTTTCCCGCGTCTGTCGAAAAGCCCGCAACAGCGCCGGAAGCCAGCACAGCGCCAGGGCCAGCAGCAGCGCGGCTCCCGCCCAGTTATACAGCGCCGTGTTATTTGTGACTTTCGCCACGAAGCTCAGCAGTGATTTACCCAGCGGAACAACCTGTAATTTCATCAGCAACAGCAGCAGGTTGCCGCTCAACGGCAGCCAGATCATCACCAGCAGAATCAGCGTTAACGGCCAGTACAGGCCGCGAATACGCCGCAGCAGCATCGCGCAGAGTACGCCCGCCAGACAGAGGATCGCAAAAGCGAGAACGACGGCCGTCAGGTTTAACAGCAGGTCAGTATTCAGCACATGCGTACTGGTCAACCCGCCCAGATTAGGGTCCAGCGCCCAATGGCGGGCAGCACCAAAAATCAGAATCCCCTGCCACAGATAGCGGATACGCGTTGAAGCCCACCAGAAACTGAGGACAAACAGCAGCGATACCATGACCTCCGCCCCAACCAGCAGCAGTTGTACCGGTTGGCTGCCGTGAATAAACAGTCCCGCCAGTACGCCGGCAATCAGCCCGGTCAGCAGCGTCCAGGTCAGTGGACGTAAAGAGGGAGGATCGTTTCGACTCCAGAGAACACCGGAAAGAAGCGCAATGCAGAAAAAGACCTGTAGCGTCGTGACGAAAAAGTAACTCATAACTTCGACTCTGTACGGCGGGTTGAATTAAGCGACGGGCATATGATCGGTCTGACCAACGCGCCAGAAGGGGGAATCCTCCTGGCGCGTTGGTTAGTCGGTTTTAGTTCAGACCGACATATTTAAACTCGTAGCTCACATCAAACGGTTTCCACCAGCGGCCTACGCCTGTTTCGCTGTCAGTATGGCGATGCATCCCGGCTTTTGACGGCGGTTCAATGTGGTAGGTCACTTTATAGTTGCCCACGCCCATCATTTTGATGTTCGCGCCATAGTGCGGGCCGTCGCTGGCAACCATCGGCATGAAGGTGCCTTCCTGTTTTTCGCCCGTGTCGTTGTTGACCAGGGTGTAGCTGATGGTCAGGTACGGGATCCATTCCCCTGCGCCAAAACCGTTTTTATTGCCTTCTACAGCGTGGATATCCGCTTCAAGGTGAACATCGGCTTTTGCTGCCGGTAAGCCCATGCCGCGCGGTTCCATATCAATCGGTTGCAGGTAAACGGCCGCCAGCTCCATTTCATTCATGGTGACAGGCTCGCCTGCCGGGTACTCTTTAAAAGCAAACGCGGCTGGCGCAGTGAAAATGCTGGCCATCACTGCGCTGGCAATCAGGGTTTTCTTCATGGTCATCAAACGTATCCTCTCGTCTAAAACAACGGCTATACAACGATTATGGGTTATTTTTTATCGTCTCCCCGGGAACCGCGCTTTTGCGCCGCATCACCCACAGCGCCACCAGCGCCGCGAGCAGCAATACGACCTGCGGTAACAACGTTTCCACGTAGGGATAAATCCCCAGCCAGCTGATTTCAGGGAAGCCGTTAATCAACGTAGGCTGGAACAGTTTGCCTTCCACCAGTTCCAGAACGCCTTTGCCCGCAAAGACGAAGGCCATCAGATACATGAAACTGCCGGTAAACATAAAGAAGGGTTTCAGCGGCAGGCGCACCACTGAGTAACGCATCACCAGCCAGGCGAGCAGCAGCACCACGCAGCCAATCACAAAACCGGCGCCAATCGCCATATGGCCGGATACCGTGTTTGCATCGCCAATCAGAGCGTAATAGAACAGCACCGTTTCCGCCCCTTCGCGGTACACCGCCAGGAAGCTGGTCAGCCATAGTCCGACCAAAGAGCCTCGCGACAGGGAATGAGACAGTTTGCCTTCCAGCCAGGCTTTCCAGTGGCGCGCTTCCACTTTGGACAGCAGCCAGTAACTCATAAAGAACAGCATCACGACGGCAATCAGCATCGTTATGCCTTCCAGCAGTTCACGGCTGGCGCCGGAGTTAGTAAACAGCATCTGGAAGATAGCGGCGGTGATGACGCTGGCGATCAGCGCCACAATTACCGACTGGCGAATAAGCGGCAGCTTATCCTGATGGTTGTTTTTCACCATGTAAGCCACGATTGCCGCCACAATCAGCAGCGCTTCCAGCCCCTCGCGCACGATGATCATCAGACTATAGAGCAGCAGACTCCACTGGGTTTCTTCGCCTTCGCCCAGCATCGTCACGGCTTTTTGCAGATCCTGCGCCAGCGCGCTGGCCTCTGCATTCAGGCGCTCAACCGGCTGACCGGCCTTCATCAGACTGACCAGGCGGGTAAAATACGCCTCCAGCGTGGTTTTAAATGCCGAATCGCGAGAGCCGATTTTGTTTTCCATGCCGCTGGCTTCGAAGCGGTCGAAGTAGGTATCCTGGATATCCAGAATCGCATTCTTCGCATCGCCGCCCTGATAGCGCGCTATCGCGTCCTGAATGCTCTGGTTAATGCCCGTCGTCACCTCAGCCCAGTCGGTACGGTTATTTCCCTCGTCCGCCGCCGGAATGTTGTCTGCGCTTTGCGCTGCGGCAACCTGCTGATCGTCACGGGTAGTTGGCAAGCCGGGTAAGATATCCTCGATATCCTGTAGCAGCGTAGTGACCTGATAAGAGACATCGTTGAGATGGTCAGGTTGCGCGGTCAGCGCAATCAGGGATGAGAATTGTTGGTTAATGGCGGCGGCATCTTTTGCAGAACGGTTTTGTCTGAGGGACATCTCCATCTCAGAGTTTTTAAAGCCCTGATAGTGCGCCTGTTGAACGTGCTGACTGGCAACGCTGTAGTTCCCGGCCTGATATTCAGTGACCGCCTGCGCCAGCAGATCGTCGATCGTCCTGAAACTCTCCTGCCAGTGAACGGCAATGTCGTCTCTGGACAGCGCGTTGTGCTGCTCTTCGGCCACCAGACGATGTCCGCCATCCAGCACCGGTTCCACTTCGCGCAGTGCGGCTTTCAGCCAGTCAATGCGCGCCTGAACGTCAGCGAGCGGTTTTTTCTCGCCAATCATCCGACGGATCTCGCCGAATGCGCTCTCCATCTCGTAACTTTTGCGCGCGGAAATGTTGATGCGGATCGGCCCTTCCAGGTTCTCGAACACCTCGAAATAGGCCATTTGTACCGTGCGGCGCGCCTCGTCGGTATGCTGTTGCTGATAAAGTTCCGCTGTTTTATCAAGACGTTGTTCGATATCTTCAATCAAAGGCGCATAATTCGTCGACGCCCAGACACTCATGCTTATAAACAAGCCAAAGAGAGTAACCAACAAAGAGTTACGGAAGTTACGCACGTGCACACCGCCAAAGAATACAAATGATAATTATTATCATTATATCTTTTTGTCGCGTTGTACATGACCTGGATCATAAAAATGTCAGCAGACGACAAGTTATGTAAACTTATTTCATCAAATCGTGATGAACACACACATTATGCGTTGATAAAAGGGACGTTATCTCCCTGTTTTCCTCATGGAATTAACGGCAAGGCAGGCGCGGTAACAGAGGAATAAATCCCCCTGCCGACAGTGATGTTATTCATTGTCGGCAGGCAGAAATAAAACGCGTTATTGCGTACAGCAATATTCAAAGATTAAGGTTATTTCGATCGCTGGCAAGACGCTGTAAGAATTGACCATATCCCTGCGGCCCCATCCAGTAGTTAATACTTTTCTCAACGCCGGTTGATGTCAACGTCGCACCGGAAATACCGTCAACGGTATATTCATCGGCATGTTCAGGTTTATCCTGTACTATTTTCAATGCAGGATGTCCGCTGTTATCTAATAATCGTTTCCCTGGCCACTGTTTGCGCCAGCTGGCGTCTTCCACCCTAGCCCCCAGAAACGGCGTTTCCCGTTGCTGATAATAATACAGATTTCTCACCGTACGACCGTCCAGCCCCAGAGCAAGAAACGCATGCATCATGGATTTCGCGCCCTTACCGGTAACCGGAATGATAACCTGCTGAATTTCATTATTTTTATCTTTCACAAAGAACACATCCGCCACCGTACAGCGCTGACGAACCTGCGCTGGGTCGCGTTCAGGGGCGAGTTTTTCACACTTCTGACGTGCGGCGTCCGCACTGCTGTCAGCCACCAGCTCGCCGGAATCTAAATTAACATGGCGTTGAATAATATAACGATGATAGAGCGTTTCGACTGATTTTTTATCCTGGGCCTCTGATTTCATCAGGCCCGCTGCGTGTAAAATCGCCGCCTGTTTTTCCTCCCCTGTCGGCTCCGTCATTTCTCCCTGGAACAGCATAAACCATGCTGCCGCCGCAACAAAAATAAGGACACAAAGCACCATCATTGATGCAACAATAATTTTACCCTTGCGCATTGAATTGTTATCCCTGTCAAAATGGAAATCGAAAAAATCGCCTGAACGTATCACAGACTTTCATTCAATTAAAACAGATATGCCATTATCAATTCAGGTTTGCAACGTCAGGCAGCGGTAAAAAATAATAACTGGCGTCAGTAAAAAAGCAGTAAAAATAACAGAAAACACGCTCTCCGCTCGTTTTACACATCCTGACAATAGGTTAAAAAATGCCGGGTTTCCCCGGCACGCTATCAAAACATGGCTGCCCGCCACAGACGTAACTTCATGCCCCAGTAGCTGGTCCAGCCGCTGGTCGTGGTTACCACCTGCCCCTTCGACACCACTACCAACGTTGGCGTGACGCTGATTTCCCAGTTTCGTGATATCTCACCGCCGCTATCATTCACGACGGGGAACGTCACCCCTTTACGCGATAACCAGCGGGAAACCTCCCCGTCATTACCGGAACGCAGCGCGATGGTCATGACGTTCTCCCCTTCCGACTGCAAACGGGCGACATCCGGCGTAGTGAAACGGCAGATACCGCACCAGCTCGCCCAGAAGTAGAGCAGCACCGGGCGCTCTTCACTGATCGACGCCAGCGTTACGGTTTCCCCGTCCAGCGTATGCAGCGGCGTGCTGTCAAACATGGCCGGCATCTGCGGAGAACGCCAGACATCCAGCAGGATTATCACGCCAGCCAGCAGAACCAGCAAGATCGCGCCTTCACGCAGCCAGCGGCGCAGTTTACTGAGCATGGGCCACCGCCAGTTTTTCTTTCACCACCGCCTCAAGGGTCTCCCACGATACCGCGCCGGGGATCATCTCGTCGCCAATGATGGTTGCCGGCGTCCCCTGAACGCCAACCAGCCGGGCAAGTTGCAGATTGGTGCTCAACGTCTCCATGCTTTTCTCATCCAGCGTAACCGGCGTGGCGGCGGACTTTTCCTGCGCCTGTTTAATACTGGCGGCGGTGTGGTAGCCCTTTTTCTGCATCAGTTTCTCATGTAGCGCTAAAAACTGCTGCGGGCGCTCACGCCAGGTGGTTAACGCGGTACGCGCCGACAGTACCGAGCTTTCGCCCTTAAACGGCAGCGGCTTAATCACTACCGCGACCTGCGGATACTTTTGCACGATCTTCTCCAGCAACGGATCAAGCTGCTTGCAGTACGGGCAGTTGTAGTCCGTAAAGTTGACGAGCGTCAGCGTCGCCTTCTCCGCGCCTATCCGTGGGCTGGCAGGATCGTTAAACAGCGCTTCCTGGATCAGCGCTTCAATTTGCTTTTCCTGCTCCGGCGTAAACGGCGCGGGTTCTTTCGCCACGCTCAGACCGGTAAACAACGCTAACAGCATAATCATCAGATATTTCATGGCGTAACTCCTTTCGCATCGCGCAACGTTTGCAGCACCGCATCGCGCGTCAGCAACGTGGGCAATGACTGACCCTGCGGTAAACCGGGGCCATAAATCTGGTTAAACGGCACAGCCACCTGGCCGCGTTTTTTCAAAAAGTCGGTGATGTCATCCGCAGGTAGCGTCCAGTCGCCGCGCAATGCGACAACATCCGGCTGTTGCAGCGCATCCTGTATCTCTTCTCGCTGTAACACGTTGTACTTATTGACCTTGCAGGTAATGCACCACTCAGCGGTAACGTCAATGAATACGCGTTTGTGCTGCGCAAGCGCGTCCTGGATCGCCTGTTCACTCAACGGCTGCCAGACGACGCGCTCTTTCACCGGGCTGCCTGTCGCGTATCCCAGATGCGGCAGCAGAAGCGTCGCCAGCCAGATTGCCGAACCGAGCATCATAACGCCCAGTACGCGCCGCAATCCGTTCATCCAGCGTCCGGGACGCGGCAGGCGCAGCGCCAGACTAGGGCGTAGCGCGACAAACAGCCACGGCAGGCTCATCCCCACCCCGAGCGCCAGAAACAGCCCCCATAACACCGGGAAGGAGGCCGTCAACGCCACCGCAACGGCCGTCCCGAGAAACGGCGCGCTGCACGGCGTCGCCAGCAGCGTGGCAAACGCGCCCTGCCAGAAATGACCGGCCATCCCGTTGCCGCCGTGGGTGGCAAGTCGGGTTGTCATCGCGGAAGGCAGACGGAATTCAAACAGCCCGAACAGGCTGGCGCTGAAGATCAACATCACCAGCACCATAAACCCGATAAACCACGGGCTCTGGAACTGAATGCCCCACCCGAGCGCCTGATGGGTCAGCCGCAGAACGGTCATTAGCATCGCCAGCGCCATAAAAGAGGCAATAATCCCGGCAACCGACGCCAGAAACTGCCGCCGTATCCGCTGACGACTTTTCTCTTCGACGAGCAGAATCGAGCCGAGCTTCATCCCCAGTACGGGCAGCACGCAGGGCATCAGGTTGAGAATCAACCCACCCGCCAACGCCATCAACATCACCTGCCAGAGCGGCAGTTCGGCGCTATCGGCCATTTTTGCCGTCGTACTGCCGATCGCCAGGGTACTTTCCTGAGCCACGCCGTCATTCGCCAGTACCAGCGTGACCGTTTGACCACGCAAATCGGGCGCCCCTTCTCCCCAGCCGTCGCTGACAGGAACCGTCGCCAGCAGTTTTTCACCCTCAACACGCAGTTGCGGCTTGCCAAAATCAGCGTTATCAACAGCGTCGAGAAACAATGCTGGCGATGACCAGCCTCCGGCACGCGTGGCTTCAACCACCAGCGCACCAGGACGAGCGCCCACGCTGAGCGTCTGCGTCAGCCCCCGGGAGAGCGGGATCTGCCCCATCGCCTGGGCATAGTCATGCGCGAACGCCGGGTCATGCGCCGAAGGTTTGAGGGTAAAGGGGTAATCGGTCAACAGGCAGACATTGCTGCAAGTGGACAAGGTCAGCACACCGCTGAGCATCGCGGGTGACGGACCGCGAACCGCCATCGGGAAGGTCACGCGGTGGTGATAACCCTGAGTGGTCATACCGGCGACGTCAAAGCGCGACGGCGTCGGCCAGAACCAGTCAACCGCAGGCATATTTTCTTTCCAGGCAATGGCGGGCGCCACGCCCCCTTCCCCCGGCGAACGCCAGTAGGTTTTCCAGCCGTCCTCCAGTTTTACATCCAACAGTAGCCGGGTTTCGCCTTCCGGGGACGTGTCCGCGCGCAGGCGGACGCTGGCATGGTCGTTATCCGGCGAGCGCAGCCAGCCGCTTTCTGCCGCCCACGAGACGGGCAGCCATAGCAATAACAGACAGCACAAAGTCTGCCTGAAAACAGTGATCATATTTTTTCTCCGTGAACAGGTAATTAACAGTCAGCAACGGCCAGACTGTCATTCACGGAATACGCAGAAGCGTAGATGGACTCTGAGTGTGGGAGGCGAGATTGCTCGCGGTGGAAAGAATGGCAGGCGTACGGCGCGTACGGGCGCCAGCAGGGACAATAACAGACACAGCGCGAGAATCGCCCCTTCAAACAGCACGGGCGGCGCGGCAAGCAATGATTTCGCGCTGAGTTCGCATGGCGTCACGGGCGAGGCATCATCAGCAGACGAGCTATCCGCCTGAGTGACGACCGCCGTCGCGGCTGGCGCCATCTGCAAGGCGTGCAGACCCGCCATGCGCTGCGCGGTGCACACTATCACCACAACACATGCCAGGCAGAGGAACCACCATCCCAGTTGTTGACGTTTCGCCATGACATCCTCACTGATTGACGCGAGTTATCTTAGCCACTGACAAGGTTTTAGCAACCTTTGCGCTGTAAAGTTATGTCGGCGTCGCCCCGCTCATTACAGGCGAAACGCATTAGTTTTAATAATGATTTTGCTGTTTTCATACGCATCTTTCGGGTTTACCCTACACTTAACAACGATGACTTTTCCGGGGATTCCCTGCCGTATGTATTGATTTACGCGAGATAACGCTATGGAATTAAAGGATTATTACGCCATTATGGGTGTGAAACCGACGGACGATCTCAAGACTATCAAGACCGCCTACCGCCGACTGGCCCGCAAATACCATCCTGATGTCAGCAAAGAGCCTGATGCCGAAGCCCGCTTTAAAGAGGTGGCGGAAGCATGGGAAGTGCTGAGTGATGAACAGCGCCGCGCCGAATACGACCAGTTGTGGCAACATCGCAACGATCCGCAGTTCAACCGACAGTTCCAGCAGGGCGAAGGCCAGAGTTATAACGCCGAAGATTTTGACGACATTTTCTCGTCCATCTTTGGGCAACACGGCCGACAATCCCGCCAGCGTCAGGCGACGCGCGGCCACGATATTGAGATTGAAGTGGCGGTGTTCCTGGAGGAAACCCTTGCCGAACACAGCCGTACAATCAGCTATAACTTGCCGGTGTATAACGCGTTCGGTCTTGTGGAGCGTGAGATCCCTAAAACGCTGAATGTGAAAATTCCCGCAGGCGTTGGCAACGGCCAGCGCATTCGTCTGAAAGGCCAGGGAACGCCGGGGGAAAACGGCGGGCCGAATGGCGATCTGTGGTTAGTGATTCATATCGCGCCGCATCCTCTGTTTGATATCGTCAATCAGGATCTGGAGATTGTGGTTCCTCTCGCCCCATGGGAGGCCGCGCTGGGCGCGAAGGTCGCCGTACCAACGCTAAAAGAGAAGATTCTGCTGACCATCCCGCCAGGCAGTCAGGCCGGGCAGCGCCTGCGCATCAGAGGCAAAGGCCTGGTCAGTAAAAAACACACGGGCGATCTGTACGCTGTGATCAAAATCGTGATGCCGCCGAAACCCGACGACAGTGCCACAGCCCTGTGGCAGCAACTGGCGGACGCGCAGTCCTCCTTTGATCCACGCAAAGAGTGGGGGAAAGCATAATGGCTAACGTAACCGTCACCTTTACAATTACCGAATTTTGCCTACATACCGGGGTTTCGGAGGAAGAGCTTAACGAAATTGTCGGGCTTGGGGTGATCGAGCCCTGCGAGAACGAAACCGCATCCTGGCTATTTGACGATCATGCGGCGATCGTCGTGCAGCGTGCTTTACGCTTGCGCCAGGAGCTGGCGCTGGACTGGCCGGGCATCGCAATGACGCTGACCTTGCTGGAAGAAAACGACCGGCTACGCCAGGAAAACCGCTTGCTGATACAGCGTCTTTCCCGCTTTATCAAACACCCATAAAATAATAAACGGGGGTTGGCACACTGCCCGCCCCCTTATTTTTATCACCGCGATACGGTAAAAAAACATTTCACCTTCACGCTCCTTAATATAATCCTTTATAGGTACTTCGACATCCATCGTCATTATTCCGTGGCAAAAGCCGTTAATCCGATATAAATCAATTCCTGCCCCCGGGAACCGCCGTAGCATAGTGGCATTCTGAATACATGTTCACAGGGAAATAAAGATCATGGGTGGGATGAAAAGAACGCGCTGGCAGCGTCGACCAGGCACCATCGGCGGTAAATTGCCGTGGAATGACTGGCGAAATGCATCGACCTGGCGCAGGGCGACACAATTTCTGCTCCTGCTGATCAATATTTATATTGGCATCACATTCTATTTTTGGATCCGGTATTACGAAACTGCCGCCGCCAGCGTTTATGTCCCCAGACCCGGTGGTATTGAAGGCTGGCTTCCTGTCGCCGGTTTGATGAACATCCGATACACCTGGGAAACCGGTTTGCTCCCTCCTGTTCACGCCGCCTCCATGCTGCTTCTGGTTGCATTTATCGTCATCAGCCTGCTGCTAAAAAAATCTTTTTGCTCATGGCTGTGCCCTGTTGGCGCGTTGTCAGAGCTGATCGGCAAACTCGGAGAAACGCTCTTTGGGCCGTCGATTACCCTGCCCCGCTGGCTGGATATTCCCCTGCGCGGTCTGAAATATCTGTTATTGAGCTTTTTTCTTTATATCGCGTTATCCATGCCTGCACAGGGTATTCAGATGTTCCTGATGTCAGCTTATGGCATTATTATCGACGTTAAAATGCTCGATTTTTTCCGCAATATTGGAACAACCACGCTTATCTGCGTCATATTTTTCGCCGTCGCCAGCTTATTTATTCGTCATTTCTGGTGTCGTTATCTGTGCCCTTACGGCGCTCTGCTCGGTCTGTTTTCGTTTTTTTCTCCCTTTAAAATCCGCCGCAATGCCGACAGCTGTATTGATTGTGGAAAGTGCGCTCAAAATTGTCCCTCCCGTATCCCGGTAGACACGCTGATTCAGGTCAGAACCGTTGAATGCACAGGCTGCATGACCTGCGTGGAGTCCTGCCCGGTTGCCTCGACGCTCAACTTTTCACTACGCACGCCTTCTGGCGCGCCGGAAGGAAACCGCGAGGCGATAAAACCGTTATGGCGACAGGCCGCACTCTCGGGTGTCGCCATGACAATATTGATACTCGGGATACTTTTTGCCGCTATCGCGATTGCGATGTATGCCGGCGCCTGGGATAGCCCGGTGCCGGAGCATCTTTACTTCCGCTTAATTCCCCAGGCGAGGATGATTGGGCATTAGTTAAGAAATAACGCGCCCACGCTGGCGGTGTTTTCATCCTAAATGGCGCTTTGCCTCCTGGCGCACCCGGTGCAGTACGTGATGTTTGATCCCACTGTAAGCCGGGTGTTCAGCCAGGGTTTCGATATCGCGTTCGCGGCCAAAAGGCAGGATGACCTCCTCAACGATTTTTCCAGGCTTCGCCGACATAATCAGAATACGATCGGCCAGGAACAGCGCCTCTTCTACGTCGTGAGTCACAAACAGCAGCGTGGTGCCGGTGGCAAGCCAGGCATCGCGCAGGAGTTCCTGCATCATCAGACGCGTTTGCGCATCCAGCGCGCCGAACGGTTCATCAAGTAGCAACACCTCCGGCTCCGGCAGCCAGGCGCGGGCCAGCGCTACGCGTTGTTTCATCCCGCCGGAGAGTTGCCAGGGCGCATGATGTTCAAAGCCTTTCAGCCCTACCCGCGTCAGCCAGTCCAGCGCCAGGGCGTTGACCTCATCTTTGTGGTATTTCCCCAGCCGTGGGCCAAAGGTGACGTTTTCCAGTACCGACAGCCAGGGAAACAAATTTGGCTGCTGGAAGATCATTCCCCGGTCTGGCCCTGGCAGTTTCACTGTCTTTCCGCCTGCCGCCACGCGCCCGCGATCCGGCTTGTTGAATCCGGCGACCAGATTCAGGATCGTGGACTTCCCGCAGCCGGACGGCCCCAGCAGAACAACAAATTCTCCTTTCTCCAGAGACAGGCTGATATCGTCCAGCACCGTGAACGGCTGCGGTTTTGCCGCAAAAGAGAGCGATACGTTTTCCAGTGTAATAGCACTCATTACTCTTTCCCCGCCCAGGGCACAAAAAAGCGTTGCAGCCCCAGCAGCAATAAATCCAGTAAATAGCCGATACCGCCGAGCAGCAGGATCCCCAGCATCACGATATCGGTTCGCAGATACGAGCTGGCGTTAATCACCATCCAGCCGAGACCCGAACTGGCCGCCACCATTTCCGCCGCGATGAGCGATGTCCAGCCGATCCCTATCGACAGCCTGACCGTGGTAAACAGTTCCGGCAGCGCATCCGGCAACACCACGCGCAGAAAAATCTGTTTGCGCGACGCGCCGAGCGTTTGCGCCACACGAATGCGTGAGCGGCCAATACGATCGACCGCAGCAGATGCCCCCACGACCACGCTCAGGAAGGTGGCGATGAAGATCAGAAAGAACTTCGACGCCTCACCGATCCCCAGCCAGACGACCGCCAGCGGAATAAGCGCAATCTTGGGTAGCGGGCGCAAAAACTGCACGAACGGATTCAGTACCGCCGCCAGACCTTCCGACAACCCCATCAGCAACCCCAGGGGGATGCCGATGATAATTGCCACAGAAAAAGCGCTTAAGGCCCGGGCCAGGCTGACTGCGACATGCTCCCACAACGGCACCTGACGATAACCATCAGCCAACAGCTCTTCGGTTGTCAGACCGATATCCTGTAGCGACGGCAGCAGCAGCGGGTCCACCCATTGCCGCATCGTCGCCACTTGCCAGACGATAAAGAAAATAGCCACCGAAACGACGCTGATGGCGATGTGATAACTCAATCTCATTGCGCTGCTACCGCCGCGTCACGGATGTAGCGGGAGTTAATGGCGCTGTCCCAGTTCGCCGGGATATCACGTTTGCGGATCTCGCCAATCCCCGCCAGGAAGTCAGAGGTTTTGGTCAGCGCTTTACCAATACCGCTGTCAGTCGTCTGGGTTCCATTGCCAAGCCAGTCCGCCGTACCCTGCTGCGTCAGGGTTGGGTATTCCAGCCCACCCAACGTATTCACGGCAGTCGTCACCGGCGCGCCCACCTCTTTCGCCACAATCGCCGCCGCGCGTTCCGGGTCTTTCTTAAACTCATCAACTTTTTCCTGATGAACGCGCAGGAACGCGCTGACGGTTTGCGGATACTGTTCGGCAAAGGCTTTACGCACGACGTAGTTGTTGTAAATCAGGTAGCCGTCCTTTTGCAGATCTTTGGTCGCGAATACCTGATGCCCGCCGGAGGCTTCAAGTTCCTGAGCAAACGGCGCCCAGACATAGCCCGCGTCGATATCGCCGCGTTTCCAGGCCGCGACCATTTCCGCCGGACGCAGCGGCAATAAGGTTATTTTGCTGCGATCGAGATGGTTAACGCTGATGGCGGCTTCAAGCGCATATTGCGCCGTCGAGTTTGGCGGATAGGCTACGCGTTTGCCTTCAATATCGTTAATACGGGTAATGCCGTCTTTACCAATTAAACGCTCGTAGCTGGCAATCACCCCGGAGACGCCGACAATCTCCACCGGCAGTTTTCTGACAATGCCTGCCGTTGCCGGGCTGGAGCCGAAATTGGCAATATCAATCGCGTTACTGGCAAAATAATTTAACGCATCCGCACCGGACGCAAATTGCACCCATTTGACCTTGCTGTGTAAAGCGTTATCCAGAGAACCATCGGCTTTTGCCAGCATCAGCACCTGAGAACCGCCGCTGTATGCCACGCGGACTTCTGCGGGGGTTTCGGCAAAGCTGGTATTGACCCACAGGCCACCCGCTGCAAGTAATACGCAGAGACTTTTTTTCATTTAATTTATCCTTTAAATAATAACGTTATTAATGCCATGCTTCGCGCTGCGTTAACCATAACCGGGCACACTGTTGCGCCAGCGCTTCTGCGGGATCAATCGACACGGCTAAATGCGGGGATGTCACCTCCGCCAGCGCAACCGGCACTTCCGTGCAGGCCAGCACCAGCCTCTCTGCGCCGCGATCGCGCAATGCCTGAGCCTGTAAACTCAGCAGCTCACCGCCGGTACGCAGTTCGCCGCGTTTTACCGCATAGCACCCCGGCACAAACCACTGCCGCAGCTCCTCTGGCGTCGGCTGCACGCTTTCAATCCCCATAGAGGCGAAACCGTGCTGGAACCAACCGGCATCCAGCGTGCCCTGCGTGGCGATAAGCCCGACCCGGCGGGGCTTCTCTTTCCCTTCAAATACCGCCAGCGTGGCGTCCACAATATGCAGCAACGGCGCGTCGCTGTGCTGCGCCAGCGCCTCATACCAGTGGTGCGCCGTATTACAGGCGATCACAATGTGGCTGGCGCCCGCGCGGTTCAGCTGTTCCACACCGAGCAAGAGCTGCGGCAACGGCGAAGGCCCCGTTCCCGCCAGCGCCTGTTGGCGATCCGCAATTTGCGGCACATTCCACACCACATGGGGAATTTGCTGTTGATCGCTGCTGGCGGGCGTTGCGCGCAGCAATTTATGCATCAAATCAAGCGTCGCCAGCGGCCCCATACCGCCAAGAATCCCCAGCAGAAAAGGTGTGCTCATGATGACAAAGAATCTGCGATGACCTGACGATAGCCAAACAGACCCGCGCTTCCTCCCGTATGGATAAACACCACATTCTCATCCTTGCGGAAATGGCCTTGACGGATCAGATCAATCAATCCGGCCATGCCTTTACCGGAATAGACAGGGTCGAGCAGAATCCCCTCGTGCTGCGCCAGCAGTTGCAGCGCTTCAAGCATCCCCTCGGTGGGCAGACCATAGCCTTCGCCCACATAATCACTGTTGGCGACCACCGCCTCACGCGGCAATTCACCCGGCACGCCGAGCAGTTCCCGGGTCTGCTGCGCCAGACGCCAGACGTTGTGTTCCTGTTTATCACGCGGGGCGCGTACGCTAATCCCGAGGAGAGGAATGCCGCTGTGCGTGGCGGTTAAACCCGCAATCAGGCCAGCCTGCGTGCCTGCGCTGCCGGTGGCATGGACGATATGATCGATACGCAGCCGTAACTGGCTGGACTGCCAAAGCAACTCTTCCGCGCAGGATACGTAACCCAGCGCCCCGATTGCGTTCGAACCGCCACCGGGGATGACATAAGGGGTATGGCCCTGCGCACGCAGGCTTTCCGCATGATGCTCCATTGCCTGCTGCATATCCGTACCACCAGGCAAATGGGCAATAACTTTGCCGCCGAGCAAACCGTCCAGCAGCACACTGCCGGATTGCTGATACTCATCACCCAGCGTCGTGACGCGTTGTTCGAGAAAAATATGCGCTTCCAGACCCAGTCTGGCCGCCGCCGCGACGGTCTGACGCACATGGTTAGACTGCGTGGCGCCCTGGGTAATGATAATATCCGCCTGTTTTGCCTGGGCGTCGCCGAGCAAAAACTCAAGTTTGCGGGTTTTATTGCCGCCAGTGGCAAGGCCGGTGCAATCGTCTCGTTTTATCCAGATATTTGGCCCCCCCAGCAAGCGTGAAAGTTGAGTGAGGGGCTCCAGTGGAGTCGGGAAATGGCCAAAATGAAGCCGGGGAAAACGCGCCAGATGCATAATAACTCCTGTAAAGAATAACGACGCCGCACATTAAAATTCGGCAGCGAGAGTAAGAAAGATTCGTGGAATATAAGAATGACTATATTGATTTTCTCACTCGCGGCTTACCAAGTTTTTCAGCTATGGATATGAGGAAAAAAGATAAAACAAAAAACGATCGCTTTATTTATTCGCCAGCATTCATTAACTGACCATCATGCCGATCCGTTTAAACAAATAACCAAATATGTCTTTTGGTGCGCAGGCACGCTCAGGTATTTAATGCTTCCAGGGCGACAAACGCCTGCCAGCTGACGTCATCAATCCAGATGCCCTCTTCCTGGCGCCGGGCATACGCGCGCAATTCCGGTTCTCCGGGGATCTGCACATCGCGCCCTTCCTGCCCGCTACGAACCCAGTCAACCTGCGCTAACAGCGCCTGTGAGTAATGTTCCTCCTCGCCTAACCGCGCGGGGTCAAATAGAATCGACAGCATATTGTTGATGATTCCGGCACGCGGCGGAATCTGCTGGCTTTCGGTCTCGCCGCCGGTCAGCGCAGCGCCGAGTAAGCTACATATTAGCGACAATCCCGCGCCTTTATGGCCGCCAAAAGGCAGCAAAGCGCCGAGCGGCTCAGTCATTAATGCGGCAGGGTCGGTCGTGGGTTGCCCGTTCGCATCTACCGCGCATCCTGCCGGGATGGCGCGCCCTTCATTCCAGGCGATGCGCGCTTTATTGCCCGCAATGGCGCTGGTCGCGAAATCAAGGATAACCGGAGGGCGGTTCTGTAGCGGTACGCCCACGCAAAAGGGGTTTGTACCAAGCCTGGCGCGCAGCCCATCGAACGGCAACACGGCCGACGGCGCCGCCACGTTAGCAAAATGGATCGAGACCAGCCCGGCGCTCGCCACCTGCTCTGCCCATGCGCCGATCCGCCCAAGATGGTGGGTATTAGACAAGCCAATTATTGCTACCCCAAACTGGCGCACACGCTCAATACCCACGCTCATGGCCTGTTCGCCCAACGCCTGGCCGAAGCCATGTCCCCCATCAAAAGAGACAATCGGCCCGGCATCAGACAAGGTGGTCAGCGTGGCGCCAGGGTTCAAATCTCCCGCCAGAATGGCCCGTATATAGCGAGGCAACAGAGTCACGCCATGCGAGTCGTGGCCTTTTAGTGAGGATTCAACCAGGTTATCCGCTACTTTTTGCGCGATATCAGATCCCGTACCCGCCCGTACCAGATAGCGTTGTAAAAGCGAACGTAAGTGATGATGTGAAAATAATGGCATGATTCTACTCACGGACATTGCCCCTGCAATGGCAAGGGCTATTAAAGAGGTGAGTCCGACTATAGCGAGGATGTATTTGTTACATAACCATGAATAATGACTAAGCTTTTCCGCTTATTAACTAACACACCATGAATATCGTTATTCATTTTCCTGATATTCATTGCCATTTAAATCATTTCCTTTCCCTCTCGCCTCTGCCCATGATTTTTTGCTGAGAAACACCTTTCTGGGGAACAGATATGAATAAAAGAAACAGGGTATTTGCCTGGACGCTGGCGTTTTCCACCCTTGGCGGAGTCAGCCAGTCGGCATTTGCGGAAGGGAACATTAGTATCGCGCAGCAATTTGGCATCGGTTATTTAATTCTTGATGTGGTGCGAGACCAGCAGCTTATCGAAAAAGAGGGGCAAAAAGAGGGGCTGGATATCAAGGTAGAGTGGCGCACGATTTCAGGCGCAACCGGGATGAATGAAGCGTTGCTCTCTGGCGCTCTGGACGTTGCGTCAGCAGGCGTTCCCCCGGTACTCACCCTATGGGATCGCACCAAAGGTAAGCAAAATGTGAAAGCGATAGCCTCGCTGGGATCGATGCCCAATTATTTATTGAGTAATAACCCGGCGGTAAAAAGCATTAAAGATCTGACCGAAAAAGACCGTATTGCCGTTCCGGCGGCTGGGGTCGGTTTTCAGTCTCGTACATTACAAATCGAGACGGCGAAATTATATGGCGACCAGGACTTCAAACGCTTCGATAAAATTAGCGTCAGTTTACCGCACCCGGACGCCAGCGCGGCCTTAATTGCCGGTGGCTCGGAAATTACCACGCATTTTTCCAGCCCGCCGTTTCAGTATCAGGCGCTGGAGCACAGCAACGTGCATAAAGTGCTCAGTTCCTATGATGTGCTGGGTGGGCAGGCGACATTTAATGTTCTCTATACCACCCAGAAATTCCATGATGAAAATCCAAAAACCTATAAAGCGTTTTATCGCGCCCTCAGTGAAGCCGCAAATATCATTAACCGTGACAAAAATGCGGCTGCCGAAACGTATATTCGCGTCGAGAAATCACGGCTGCCCTTACCGCTGGTACAAAAAATTGTTAACGATCCAGAAATCAGCTTTACGGTTTTCCCTGAGCGTACTGGCGTATATGCCGAAAAACTCCATGAGCTTGGCGTACTGAAAAATAAGGCCGACTCCTGGAAAGACTATTTCTTTAACGAAGCATGGGAAAACCCAGGCAGTTAAACCGCGACACCGGAGGCTCTGATGGTCACTCAGCAAATCGACGGCCCGCTGCTACAGGTCAGCAATGTTGATATTGAATACCGTACCCGTGAACGGCAAGTGCGCGCGACGCATGATGTCAGTTTTGATGTCTGGCCTGGCGACCGCTTTATTTTGCTTGGGCCGTCAGGCTGCGGGAAATCAAGCCTGTTGAAAGCTACAGGCGGTTTTCTCGCTCCGCGCAGCGGCCACATTTCACTTGCGGGAACGCCGGTTAGCGCTCCCGGCCCGGAACGCATGATGGTATTCCAGGAGTTTGACCAACTGCCGCCGTGGAAAACCGTGCTGGAAAACGTCATGTTTCCTCTGCTGGCCAGCCGGAAAGCCAGTCGTTCACAAGCAAAAGAGACGGCGCTGCATTTTCTCCACAAAGTCGGGCTGGCAGAATTTGCCGACGCTATGCCCCATATGCTCTCCGGCGGGATGAAGCAGCGCGTCGCCATTGCGCGGGCGCTGGCGATGAAACCACGCATCCTGCTGATGGACGAGCCCTTTGCCGCGCTGGATGCGCTGACCCGACGCACAATGCAGGAAGAACTGCTTGCGCTCTGGGAAGAAGAGCGCTTTACCCTGCTGTTCGTCACCCATTCGATTGAAGAGGCGCTGGTGGTGGGCAGCCGTATCCTGGTGCTTTCGCCGCATCCAGGGCGCGTCAGGGCGGAGCTTAACTGTCATCAGTTCACGCTTAATGATTTCGGCAGCGAGGCGTTTCAGCACGCTGCGCGTCATATTCACCATCTGTTATTCCCGACAATCGGGAACAGTCCGTCTCACTCATCCGGCGAGGAGCCAGAGTATGTCCCAGCCACCGTACATTCGTCCTGAATTCGAACGCGAATTACCGCCGCTGCGCAATCTGCCGGTGGAAACGCCGCTGCCTTTAAACCAGCGCCTGTGG
This sequence comes from Citrobacter sp. TBCP-5362, assembly GCF_005406305.1. NCBI lineage: Bacteria > Pseudomonadati > Pseudomonadota > Gammaproteobacteria > Enterobacterales > Enterobacteriaceae > Citrobacter > Citrobacter sp. TBCP-5362. The sequence goes on from NZ_CP040234.1 coordinate 2,736,009, forward strand.
AATCAGACGTGGCTGCGCAAGTGTCTGATTGTCGCCCTGGTGCTGGCGCTATGGGAGATCGCCGCGCGAATCCAGCAAAACGATCTGATGTTGCCCGGAGTACTTCAGACGTTGCAGGCGTTTAGCGAAGACATGCGCAATGGCGAACTGCCGGAAAAAGTCGTCAACTCACTCAGTACCCTGTTGAAAGGGTATCTGGCAGGCAGCGCGCTGGCGCTGATTGCCAGCGCGCTGGCCGTGACCACCCAGTTTGGCCGCGATCTGCTCAGCACATTAACCGCGATGCTAAATCCGCTGCCAGCAATTGCGCTGCTGCCGCTGGCTTTGCTGTGGTTTGGTCTGGGGAATGCCAGCCTGATATTTGTGCTGATACATTCAGTGATGTGGCCAATCGCGCTGAATACCTGGTCCGGCTTTAGCAGCGTACCGGAAACGCTACGCATGGCGGGGCGCAACTACGGCCTCAGCGGGCCACGCTATGTGATCACGATTCTTATTCCGGCATCGTTGCCCGCTATCCTGTCCGGGCTCAAGATCGGCTGGGCGTTCGCCTGGCGCACGTTGATTGCCGCCGAACTGGTATTTGGCGCGTCCAGCGGCGAAGGAGGCCTGGGCTGGTATATCTTCCAGAATCGCAATGAGCTGTTCACCGACCGGGTATTTGCAGGACTGTTAACGGTAATCGCGATTGGCCTGCTGGTGGAAGGCGTGGTATTCGCCAGTCTGGAAAAGATCACGGTGAAACGCTGGGGGATGCAGCGTTAACCCCTCCCCCGCGTTCTTTGCAGCCGGACGTTGTCCGGCTTAGCGCGAAATGGTCTTAGTTCCCTTTTTGCTTTTCTCGTAGCCACGGCGTTCTGGCGATCAAGACCTGCTCACACTTTACCGATAGCGGTTTCATGAAAGACGACAGCCTTTCGATGCAAATCAGAATCCCAAAATACAGCATCACCGCCTGGGTCGCATTCAGTACCGACATATCGATATTGGCGCTGACAAATATCACCACCACATGCTGCAACAGCATAATAATGTAGGCCCGCGACGCCAGGCTGGATAACCCCTGCCGGAAGCGATCCAGATTAAACAGGGGATGAATCAGCGGGTATCCCGCCAGCAGAATGAAGAGGAAGGCCGCAGCAAACAGCAGGCTTGAGGGTTTCAGAGGAAACAGCACTTCCCGAACCGGTAGCTGATCGATATGCGCCACAATCACCCCGGTCACCACCAGCAGCAAGCTGACTGACGCCGCCTGAAGACGGTAGCGCGTGAACCACGGCTGAAAGTGTATGAACAGCATCCCGAAGGTAAAATCGCTCACCCGAACCTGTGCTGACCAGTAAGGGTTCACGATGCTTTTATCATATGCCAGTAGCGTAACGACGACCGCCGCCAGCATCGTACAGACCGGAAAACGGACAATGGCCCAGTAGATCACCGGAGAAACGGCGTACAGCAGGATAATACAGCCAATAAACCACTCTCCGGTGAAGTACGCGGTATTGATGTCGTAGACACCGTGCAGATAATGGTCAAACCCGAGAACGGAAGGCAGCAGCGAGTGAAATGCACGCTTCCCGGCGAGCACGTCAGCCAGCGGATTGCCTGGATAGAGGAAAAACACGCTCAGGATGAGGAACAAGATCGCCATTGAGAAATAAGCGATGTTGTAGGGAAGCAGGATCGAATAGACGCGTTTCAGGTAATACTCCTGTACAGAGTATTTACGCAGCGACAGGTAAGCCAGCGCGCCGGATATCATGAAGAAGAAAGAGACGCCCAGCCGCCCTATTCCTCCGGTCAGGTATTCGCGCGGGAACGTCAACACGGTACTGGTATCGAACATGTAGCTGTAATGCGAGGTGACAACCAGCAGTACAGCCAGAATACGGAGAATATCAAAAAAATAATTACGTGTTGTTTGCATACTCTTTCTTGTTAACAAGCCAGCAGACAACATGACAAAGGTCCGGTTGCATACTGGGAAAATGACCAGGCCTGTTCAAGGATAACGTGTAGATTACGCTTGCGTGATACTTTGCAGATCCCTCAGCATCCTTCTGAGGCACTTAAGTTTGTTTTTATCCCGTATAACGCTCCAGAACTTGCTCAGTTGAAAGAGCGTCTTATCCCCAAAGCCGTCAATAACTTTGAAGCGGTACTCCTGACGAGCATCATCCCAGGCATAAACAATATTTTTGCAATGCAGCGAGTTGATAATGACGTCTGTATGAATAAACCACGCTAAAAAAGCGTTGAGTTTACTGAATTTCTCCGCGTCCAGTTCGTTGTGCTTTGCAAGGTCATACAATGTTCTGGCAATGTTGCCCTGTTCGTCATGCTCTTTGACGATAACCTGCCCAATCCCTTTATCTGTCTCCACTAGCCCTTCAATTTTCTGGATGAAGAGCGAGTCGGTTTCGTCGCGCGGCTTGCACTCTTTGACGTCCCGATAGACTTCACGAAGCTTACTTTTATATTTGGGAATGGTCGGGATGACGACTTTGATCAGTAGTTGATGATTGTGCGGATGCTGAAAGACGTAACGATCGTTCCCTCTGGCCAGTAAATCATTTTCGGTCAAGGTAAGCTTTTTCATACAGTGTTGACTCATAAAAGAAAAAAACAGACTGACCCATGCAAACGAAGAGATGGCGTTACGTCATGTCCTGGTTACAGCCGAGACAGTTTAATGTTAATAACCTAAACGGCAGGTCAATGAGTCATAAAGTCGGCGGACGGTTCACGTCCGCCGGAAGGCTATCAAAACGTCACGTTCACTTTTCCCCAGAATGTTCTTCCCGGTTCATTCACTGACGTATTCGCGGAGTAACCAAAGCTGCTGTTACCGGCAAGGTTCAGATGTTCGCTGTAGGCTTTATCAAACAGGTTATCAACGCCCGCGCTGAGTTTCACAGACTTGTTCAGCCGGTAGGCCGCATTCGCGGAGAAGATGGCGAACCCCGCGCTGCTATCAAAATCTTTACCCACGACGTTCCCTTCGTTAATCGCGACGCGATGCTGGCTGCTGACCAGACGCAGCAGACCGGTACTGCTCCAGTCGCCGCGTTCCCATGTCAGACCCAGGCGCGCTTCAAGCGGCGGTATCTGCGGCAATGGCTGATGGTCATCGGTATTTCGCCCCCAGGAATAAGCAAGGCTGGCATCGGTTTTCCATGTTTCGGTCAATTGATAGCCGATGCCCGCTTCTCCCCCCATGATGGTCGCATTGACGTTATCAACCTGACTTATACGGGGATGATGAGGGTCGTAACGGAACAGAATAAAATCATTAACCCGGCCAATATAGGCAGAAACCCAGCCGTTAAGACGCTTACCGGTATACTGCGCGCCAATATCAAGCTGAGTCGTCTTTTCCGTTTTGACGTTATCGAAAACATCTGCCGACCCGCCAGGGCCATAAGTGGGAGAAAAAAGCTCCCAGTAGTCGGGGAAACGCTCGGTATAGCCGATCCCCGCGTAAAACATCACGGGCATCTCCGTCAGGTTATGCTCAACGCGCACAAACCCGGCCGGTAGTAGATCCGTGCGCTGCGAGGAGCCGGTGTCAGTGAAATTGTCCACCAGCACGCGATCAAGACGCGCGCCGCCTGTCACTTTGCTTTGCTCCGTCGCAAGCCAAGTCAATTCACTGAATAAACCATAGTCGTGAAAACGGGCATCTTTGTCCCAGCGGTCATCGTCTTTACTGCGATGCGTGCTCAGTTGCGTATCAACGCCGCTGCGTAACTCATAGTCTGACCACAACCACGTTCCCATCATCCGTCCGCCAACGGTACGGCGATCCAGCTGCATTGCCATTGGCATACTCATCGAATGCATGGCAGAACCGTGTTCCATTGCCGAACCCATGCTTCCTGACATATTCATGCCGGGAGCGCGCAGCGAGTAGTTATCCATAACGTGATTCGCATAGTTGTAGTAGATATTCGCTTCTAACTTATCAAATACCTCGCCGATGCCGGATTTCTCAAACCGCATCCCCAGGCTTTCACGCCTGAAGCGGGAGCCGTCCATACTGCGCCCGGCATAGCGGGCTTCACCGTCGCCTTTACCCGCCGTCATTTCCAGCAGCGTGTCTTTGTCTGGCGTCCAGCCCAGCGCCATATCGCCGTTCCATTTATCCCATTTCGACGGCACGCGGTCGCCATTGCCATCTTTGTAGTCACCCGCCCGGGATTTGTTGCCGATAAGCCGCAAATAGCCGTCCTCACTTCCCAGGCTGATGTCCGCATTTTCATCCCAGCGGTTATTCGAGGCGGCAAGGACGCTGGCCGTCCCCTGAATACCGGGTTTATCAAAACGCGGCTGTTCCCGGTCAAAGCGGAGGGTTCCCGCAGAGTTGCCCGGCCCCCAGAGCACGGTTTCCGGCCCCTTTATCAGGGTTAGCACATCAAAACTTTCCGGGGAGATATAAGAACTCGGCGCATCCATACGTGCCGGGCAGGCTCCCGGCATTTCGCCGTTATCGGTCAAAATTCGCAGACGAGAGCCGAACATCCCGCGAAAGACCGGATCGCCGTTTGTCCCGCCATTGCGAATTTGCGAGAACCCAGGGATCGTTTTCAGATAATCAGAGCCATCGCTGGCGGGAACGGGCTGACGAGGCGTTTTTGGCGACGTGACTATTTCCAGCGGAGAAGCGACCGGCGCGGTCACAATCATTACCGAATCATCCGCCATTTTTGCATGATCGTGCTGTTCGCTTGCCCACGCCGCCTTTGCGGTCAGCGCGATCAGGACCAGAGAAGCCAGAGGAGTAAGCCCGAAGTATTGCCGTTTCATAACATTCCTTACTGTTTTTCAGGCGCAACGACGCATTGCCCGTCAAAAGGGCAAAACGCTACGCAATGTCTGTTTTTTTATTGTTTAAAACGAAAACGGAAATACAGCAGGCGGCGCGCGAGCGCGCTGAGGCGCCCACGGGCGGAAGATAACGGAAAGGTGTAATGGCCGTACCGAACAACAGATAACAAACAGCAGCAACAGCCAGAGCAAGAACACCAGCGCAAACTGGACAAACGGCAGATGTACCAGCAACTGGCAGTACCCGCAGACGATCTCTTCCACGGGCGACATCGCTTTGCCGGACATCATCTGGTGAGCGACCAAAAGAGAAGTCTCACACGGCGTAGAAGCCGCCATGTCATGGTGCGAGTCTGACGACATCATCACCATTGAGTGCGACGAGTGCTCACAGTCGGCCTGGCGGGCAATTGATTTTGAAATAACGGGCGCAATAAACAACATGGCGACGGCAAATAATGCCAGCCATGCTGTTATTCGGTTGATTCGCGTTCGCCCGTGCAAAACGTTACCCGGAGTTGAGGTGTTTGTCAGATTGTAACTGATTTACATTCGCAATATCACAACTAATTACAGGGGAACAGGTGATTCATAGCCCCACACATCACATCTCGCTCCCCTGACCTCGCTAAAACTTATAGTGTTCTTTACTCAGGCCATATTTCTTCATTCTGAGATAGAGCTTTTTACGGGGAATTTGCAGGTACTCTGCCACTTCGTTAATGCGCCCCTGATGGATATTCAGCGCTTCGGTGATGATCTGCCGTTCAACGTCTTCAACCCGCTGGTCAAGCGGCGTCGGCTCACCGACGTGCATCTGTGGATTCGCCGTTTCCGCGAGCGGCAATACCCCCACGGCAAACAGTTCGGCGGCGTTCGCCAGTTCACGGACGTTGTTCGGCCACACCCGGCGCATCATTCCCTTCAGCAGGTCGTTATCCACCTCCGGCACCGGATGATTCAGCCGCTGACAGGCTTTCTGCAAATAGTGATGGAACAACGGCCCGATATCATCAGGTCGCTGTGACAGGGGCTGACAGGCGATTTGCGTCATGGCGAAACAGTAATAAAGCTCCGCCACAATCTGGTTGCTGGCCGCCAGCTCCACCAGCGAAGCGTTGCCGATACCGATCAGGCGAAAAGGCCGCCGCTCCAGACTCTGCAACTGCACCAGTTGATGCTGCTGTTCACGGGTCAGATTCTCAGGGTGACTTAATACCAGCGTCCCGCCCTGAACCTGCGCGATAAGCTCATTAAGTTTTTGGGCACTGGCAGGGGTCAGTTCGCAGTAAATAAAAGGGCCCCCGGCGTTACGCCCCAGCTGATGCAAATAGCGCGCGCCGGTCATGCGGCCGGTTCCCGGTTCGCCGTAAAGCCAGACCGCAATATCCGTTTCTGCCAGTTGCTGTAAGCGCTGACGATACTGATGCGTCCATTGGCTGCGCCCAATTAGCTCAACCTGCAACTTCTGCTGGCAGTACTGGCGACGCGCTATCACCGATTGCCTATGGCGTAACGCCGCCTCAACCAGCGAGAGTAACTTGCCCGGGTCTACCGGCTTTTGCAGGAAATCCCAGGCCCCTTTTTTCACCGCATCCACCGCCATAGGCACGTCGCCATGTCCGGTGATAAGCAGAATCGGCAGCTGCTCGTCATCCTGATGAAACAACGTCATCAAATCGATGCCGGAGCAGCCAGGCATGCAGACATCGCTCAACACGATACCGGGCCAGTCCTTCTGCACCCACTCCCGCGCATCAAAGGGATTATTGCAGACACAGACGTGATAACCCGCCTGCTCAAGCAGCTGTGTATAGGCATCAAGCACATCGGCGTCATCATCAATCAGCAGAATCGAACATTCATTACTCAACATCTTTTACATCCGTCACATTGAATTGCAGCACCACGCAGGCATTTCGCGTCAACGTGGACGCCAGGCGCAACGCGCCTTCCATTTGCGTCATCAGCGAAACACAAATCGAAAGCCCAATGCCCAGCCCCACATCTTTACTGGTCGTAAACGGCTTCAGTAATGAGGGTAGCAAGGCCGCAGGCCAGCCGGGGCCATTGTCGGCAATCAACACGCACAGCGTATCGCCCTGAATTTGCCAGCTCACCGTAATTGCCGCCGCGTTCGGGCAGGCGTCGAGCGCATTCGCCAGCACGTTCACCAGCACCTGCTGGATGCGTACTTCATCACCGCTGACCCAAACGGTTTCATCCGGTATCGCGAGCGCCCCCTGCTGAGGCTTATGGCGCATCGCCAGCAGTTCCCACGCCGCCGTAAACGTCTGGCGCAAATCAACCGGATGCAGCGGCGTTTCCAGTTCAGCACGACGGGTAAACTGGCGCAGCGAGCGGATAATCGCGTCAATGCGGTTAATCAGCCCTTCCGCTTTGCTTAACGTCGTTCGCGCCTGCTCCGTCTGCCCCTGTTCAATTGCCCGCCCCGCCGTAAACAGATACATCGACAGCGCATTCAGCGGCTGGTTGATCTCATGCGCCAGCGTGGTCATCGTCTGCCCGACCACCGCCAGTTTTGCCGTCTGGATCAGCTCGTCCTGGGTGGCGCGCAGATCGGCCTCAATCGCTTTTCGCTCGGCGATCTCCTGCTCAAGTTGCTGTTTTTGCGCGTTAAGCTGCCCCAGCGTGTGGCGAAGCAAACCCGCAATACGCCCCAGCTCATCCCGCCCATACACCGGAATCGTGGCATCCGTCCGCCCTAAACCAATCTGAACCACCGCCTGATTCAGCGCGGTAAAGCGTTTCACCAGCCGCGAACGGATAAAATAATGGTTCAACACCCACGCCAGCAGCAGCGCCAGCAGCGTCGCCACCAGAATCAACCCGCCGCTAACGCGGACAATCTGCTCCATACGCTGATTAAACATCTGCATTTGCTGGTGACTGCTGCCAAGCTGGGCCTCAAGCAGCGTCCTGAAGCGCCCCAGCGTCGCTTCTCTGGCGCGACTGGCATCCACTAACGCTTTTTGCGCGGCGACATAGTCGCGCATGGTGTCCGGCATTTTATTTTTCACCATGCCAATTTCCAGCAGTTCATCAATGGTTTGTCGCAGGGTGATCGTGCTCGGCCAGTCATTCAGCGCACGAATATTTTCATCCGCCGTTTTTTTCAGGTTTTCGAGATAGCGGATATGCGTCTCAACCAGCATTCCATCATCATTTCCAGACTTCAGTTCATTGAGCCTGTCGCGCAGGTCGTCAACAATTTGATTCTCGATGCGCGCCAGCGTATAGACCTGCTGCTGCTCGTTCTGTACTTCACGGGAGCGTTTCAGATACTGCGCCGCATCGCCTTGCCGGGCTTCAATCTGATCCAGCAGCGTTCCCTGTTGCCAGGTGAAATCCTGCACCAGAGAATTCAGTTCGGTGGTGAAATCATCGTGCAGCCAGTCAATACGCGCAGACAGCTCACCCACCTTTTCACGTACCAGAAACATGTTGTAGAGCACGCGATCCAGTTCCGACAGCAGCGCGCGGCTGTCCTGCAAAATCACCGCCAGCTGCTGGCGTTCTGCGGGTGACAGCCCCTGGCTCAGCCGCTCGATTTTATCCAGATGCTGAATAATCTGGTTGCGCAGTTGCAGGCGCACCGTAGTGTTCGGCGCCAGCAAAAACTCATTCAACTGATCCACCACCAGATTGAGATTCCCTTCAATCAGAAAAGCAGAATGGATGCGGGGAAAATACTCATCCAGCGAATAGCGTATTTGCGAGCTTTGCTCATGCCATGAATAGAGGCTGACGCTGCTGACTATCAGCGTCAGCAGCGCCCCCATCAGGAAAGCGCCCCGTAAACTGCTGCTGATGCTGATTTGCCGCAGACGTTGCAGCATTGACCCGCCCTTCATTTCAGTTCTTCCAGTTTATTGATCGCCTGACGCTGGTTGTTGAGAAACCAGATCTGCCACTCCATCATTTGCTGCTCCGCAAAGCTCTTATTGTCAAACTGCGCCAGCCAGGCTTCATCTTCGCTGCTTGCCGGATCGACCGGCACACGGGTTAACAGCGCGCGTATTTCAGGCAACGGACGCTTAAGACGGGCTTCCGCGCTGTGCAGCGCTCGCCAGGCATCTTTCAACTGGGCGAGACGAAAGCTGATTGCCGTATCAAACATACGCTGAACCAGACGCTGACGTTTCAGGATCAGCCGATAATTTAACGGCGGTTGATTCATCAGCACCGCCTGTTGCGCTGCCCGTGGGTTTCCTGCCGCCAGCGGCGTAACCGGATATTTCCCCGTATTGGCGTCAGCGAGGATCCGCTGCCCTTCCGGGCTTAGCAGATAGCGAATAAAACGCCGCGCTTCGCTGGCATGCTGGCTGTTTTTGAGTACCGCAACATAGGTAGGCGAAACGGCCGACTGCGGAAAGTAGGTAAAGGCCAGATGAGGATCGTTCAGCAACAGATTGGCATAGTTATCAATCACCGGGCCGGCCACGCCCAGCCCGCTTTTTATTTTATCCGCCACGCCAAAGCTGCGTGATGAAATCGTCACGAGGTTTCCCGCACTCGCCAACAACGTTTCCCATCCCTGCGACCAGCCTTTTTGTTGCAACAGCGCCTCCACCATCAGGTGGTTGGTATCCGAGCGCGATGGGCTGCTCATCAGCAGCGCCCCCTGATATCTGGGATCGGTCAGGTCGTCCCAGTCCGTTGGCGAAGGCAGATGCCGTGCAGTCAGCGTCGAGCGATTAATCAGCAAACCGAATCCCGATATAGCCACGGCAACGGAGGTTGAACGGATCGATTCCGGCACCAGATGTTGACTGACTGACGGCGCACCGTTGAACGGTGCCAGTTTTTGATGTTCCTGAAGATGCTGAAGCAACATCGGCGACGAGGTCAGAATCAGATCAACGTTTTCCGCATTTGCCGTATCAAGCAACTGTTCCAGCGAGGCGCTGGTGCGATTGAGCGTGCGGATCATCACCGACCCCGGCTCCGTCTGCCAGCGCTGGATAATCCACGCGGTGGCGCTGGGGGAAAATGTTGTCGCCATCACCAGTTCATTGCTTTGCGCCGCACAGAGTCTGAACAACGCGGTCAGCAGCAGCAACGCGAACGTTTTGCGAACCATCCCGCCCCGACGAAGAAACATGTTTGTGATCCCGTTCATAAATATTGAGATATCGAAAAAATAGCGTTGAGACAAAACTTACCCGTTTGTGACGATTAGCGGATGAATAACCACTATCGTAAAAATATTCGTGCTGGCATCCGAAAATACCAGTAAAGATTACCAGATAATGAATGTGGAATTTGTTAATATCCGCACAAGCCAGACATAAATTCAGCGTCTGATTAATTACGCCGTATTTCAATCATTCAAAACGTGTCAAAAATAACCTTTCAATTCATAATTTTGAGTCAATTTTGACACATTTCATCCACTTGAGTTTCATCGCCGCTTATTTCACTCTTCATGCCGAATACTCCTGATGTTCATACCAATATAAAATACAGGTGACGACATGTTATCAATATTTAAAACAGGGCCATCGGCAAATAAAGTTCCTGCTGAGAAAATTCAGGCAACTTATGGTCGATACCGTATGCAGGCGCTGCTTAGCGTATTTCTGGGCTATCTGGCGTACTATATTGTGCGCAATAACTTCACATTATCCACGCCTTACCTGAAAGAACAGTTAGACCTGAGCGCCACGCAGATCGGTTTGCTCAGCAGCTGTATGCTCATTGCGTACGGAATCAGCAAAGGCGTCATGAGCAGCCTCGCAGATAAAGCCAGCCCGAAAGTCTTTATGGCCTGCGGCCTGGTGCTGTGCGCTATCGTAAACGTCGGATTGGGTTTCAGTACCGCATTCTGGATCTTCGCTGCGCTGGTTGTCCTGAACGGCCTGTTTCAGGGGATGGGCGTCGGCCCCTCTTTTATCACTATCGCTAACTGGTTCCCGCGTCGGGAGCGTGGACGTGTGGGGGCGTTCTGGAATATTTCGCATAACGTTGGCGGCGGGATTGTCGCCCCGATCGTAGGTGCCGCGTTTGCAATCCTCGGCAGTGAACACTGGCAGAGCGCCAGCTACATTGTTCCGGCCTGCGTGGCGGTGGTTTTCGCCCTGATTGTACTGCTGCTTGGTAAAGGCTCGCCGCGTGAGGAGGGCCTGCCTGCGCTGGAAGAGATGATGCCGGAAGAGAAAGTGGTGCTGAAGACCAGACACGCCGTAAAAGCGCCGGAGAACATGAGCGCATTCCAGATCTTCTGCACGTACGTGCTGCGTAACAAAAACGCCTGGTATGTCTCCCTTGTGGACGTGTTCGTCTATATGGTGCGCTTCGGCATGATCAGCTGGTTGCCTATCTACCTGCTGACGGTGAAACATTTTTCCAAGGAACAGATGAGCGTCGCCTTCCTGTTTTTTGAATGGGCGGCCATTCCTTCTACCCTGCTGGCCGGCTGGCTCTCCGACAAACTGTTCAAAGGGCGTCGGATGCCGTTAGCCATGATCTGTATGGCGCTGATCTTCGTCTGCCTGATCGGTTACTGGAAAAGTGAATCTCTGCTGATGGTGACGGTTTTCGCGGCGATTGTTGGCTGCCTGATTTATGTCCCGCAGTTTCTGGCCTCCGTCCAGACGATGGAAATTGTTCCCAGCTTTGCCGTAGGTTCAGCCGTTGGCTTACGCGGATTTATGAGCTACATCTTTGGCGCCTCGTTAGGCACCAGTCTGTTTGGCGTGATGGTGGATAAAATGGGCTGGCACGGCGGTTTCTATCTGCTGATGGGCGGGATCGTCTGCTGCATTCTGTTCTGCTATCTCTCTCATCGCGGTGCGCTGGAACTTGAGCAACAGCGTAAGAACACTCAGCAGGAAGACGCCCCTTTAACACTGGCCGACGCACAATAATCACCCACACCAGGGAAAAGAAAACCCCGGATAGCTTTTGTTATCCGGGGTTCGGCATGATCTGAAAGAAGCGGGATACGATATTTTTTGACACAAAAACAAAGGGGCTACCTTTCGGTAACCCCTTGTTTAATCTGGCGGAAGCGCAGAGATTCGAACTCTGGAACCCTTTCGGGTCGCCGGTTTTCAAGACCGGTGCCTTCAACCGCTCGGCCACACTTCCTGAATGAGGCGCACTATAAACATCCCGATGCGCCGTGTAAAGCCCGAATGTGTTCGTTTGCCTGAAAAACAGTCAAAAAGCTGTTAATAGACTGAAATAACAACAAATTGACCATTTATTCAGCATAAAAAGAGGCCCGGCGGCAAATGTTCCGTTGCGCCTCTTTTATTATGCGCTCATCATCAACCTTTACTGCCGCCTCTTCTCCCCCGTCACGTTTTATGTCGGGTGAGTTTCGCGACAACGCCTGAAATAACATGCTTAACCTGTTAGAGATCAAATGCGTAAAGATGGGTAAAACCGCTGTGTGATTATCAGCGGTTTTATTATCCTCTTTCGCTAACTACATCTGTCATAAGAGAGTGACTCATGGATCGTATTATTACTTCTTCACGCGACCGCACATCGCTACTCAGCACCCATAAAGTGCTGCGCAATACCTATTTCCTGCTGAGCCTGACGCTGGCGTTCTCTGCGATCACCGCCACCGCCAGTACGGTACTGATGCTGCCGTCTCCGGGTCTCATTCTGACGCTGGTAGGCATGTACGGTCTGATGTTCCTGACCTATAAAACGGCGAATAAACCCACCGGTATCCTGTCGGCGTTCGCCTTTACCGGCTTCCTGGGCTACATTCTTGGCCCGATTCTCAACGCCTACCTCTCAGCGGGTATGGGCGATGTTATCGGCATGGCGCTGGGCGGTACGGCACTGGTCTTCTTCTGCTGCTCCGCTTATGTCCTGACAACGCGTAAAGACATGTCCTTCCTGGGCGGTATGCTGATGGCGGGTATCGTTGTGGTGCTGATTGGCATGGTTGCGAATATCTTCCTGCAACTGCCTGCGCTGCATCTGGCCATCAGTGCGGTGTTTATCCTGATCTCTTCCGGGGCAATCCTGTTCGAGACCAGCAACATCATCCGTGGCGGTGAGACGAACTACATTCGCGCAACGGTCAGCCTGTACGTCTCGCTGTACAATATCTTCGTCAGCCTGCTGAGCATTCTGGGCTTCGCCAGCCGCGATTAAGATATAAGAACGCATTAACCAGGCCCCGCTTATGCGGGGCTTTGTTTTTTGGTAAACTGGCGCCAGTTTGACTAACGCTGTGAAGAATTTATGTTGATCTTTGAAGGCAAAGAAATCAGTACGGATAGCGAAGGCTATTTAAAAGAGACGGCGGAATGGAGCGAGCCTCTGGCAGTCGCGATTGCTGAAAAGGAAGGTATTACCCTCTCTCCTGAACACTGGGAAGTGGTGCGTTTTGTGCGTGATTTCTACCTGGAGTTTAATACGTCTCCGGCCATCCGTATGCTGGTGAAAGCAATGGCGAATAAGTTTGGCGAAGAAAAAGGCAACAGCCGCTACCTGTATCGCCTGTTTCCGAAAGGCCCGGCAAAGCAGGCAACGAAGATTGCTGGCCTGCCTAAACCGGTGAAATGTATTTAATAGCGGATACGGAAACCTGTTAACTCCTCGCCAGGGCGATGTGGCTCACTCAGAACCCTGTCTACCCTGGCGCTACGCGGCCCGCCATCCTTCAGCCACTTCATCAGTTTGTCCACCTGTTCACTTTCGCCACAGGCCACCACCTCCACGCTTCCATCATCCAGATTGCGCGCATAGCCCGTCAGCCCCAGACGCTGCGCTTCATGCTGCGTGGTATAGCGAAAACCAACGCCCTGAACCCGACCGTGTACCCAGGCGATTATGCAAACTTTCGACATTGTTGTGCTCCTTATCATCGCGGGGCGCGTTGCAAATCCTCGCAAAACTCAGGACAATGGCGCCCATTTCTTTGATTCGACAGAATAGCAAATTATGAGTGTACGTTTAGTGTTAGCCAAAGGGCGCGAAAAATCTTTACTTCGTCGCCATCCGTGGGTCTTTTCCGGTGCCGTAGCCCGAATGGAAGGTAAAGCCAGCCTCGGTGAAACCATCGATATTGTTGACCATCAGGGTAAATGGTTAGCGCGCGGCGCCTATTCTCCCGCCTCGCAAATTCGTGCACGCGTCTGGACATTCGATCAGGCGGAATCCATCGACATTGCGTTCTTCACTCGTCGTCTGCACCAGGCGCAACAGTGGCGCGACTGGCTGGCGAAAAAAGACGGGCTGGACAGCTACCGTCTGATCGCCGGTGAATCCGATGGTTTGCCGGGCATCACTATCGACCGCTTCGGTAACTTCCTGGTTCTGCAACTATTGAGCGCAGGTGCGGAATATCAACGCGCCGCGCTGATCAGCGCATTGCAAACGCAGTATCCCGAATGTGCGATCTACGACCGCAGCGACGTCGCCGTGCGTAAAAAAGAGGGAATGGAACTCACCCAGGGGTCCGTCACCGGCGAACTGCCGCCGGCCCTGCTGCCCATTGAAGAGCATGGCATGAAGCTGCTGGTGGATATTCAGGGGGGTCATAAGACAGGCTATTACCTCGATCAGCGTGACAGCCGCCTGGCGACGCGTCGCTATGTGGAAAACCAGCGCGTGCTGAACTGCTTCTCCTATACCGGCGGTTTTGCCGTGTCGGCACTGATGGGCGGTTGCCGTCAGGTGGTGAGCGTTGATACATCGCAGGAAGCGCTGGATATCGCGAAGCAAAACGTTGAGCTGAACAAACTGGAGCTGAGCAAAGCCGAGTTTGTGCGTGACGATGTGTTCAAACTGCTGCGCACCTATCGCGATCGTGGAGAGAAATTCGACGTCATCGTGATGGACCCACCGAAGTTCGTCGAAAATAAAAGCCAGCTGATGGGGGCCTGTCGCGGCTATAAAGATATCAACATGCTGGCTATCCAGTTGTTGAATCCGGGCGGCGTGCTGTTGACGTTCTCCTGTTCCGGCCTGATGACCACAGATTTATTTCAGAAAATCATTGCAGATGCCGCAATAGATGCCGGTCGTGATGTACAATTTATAGAGCAGTTCCGTCAGGCTGCCGATCATCCGGTGATCGCTACCTACCCGGAAGGGCTGTATCTGAAAGGGTTTGCCTGTCGCGTCATGTAACTTGAAAAGTGGAATGTTACCCTCATATTGAGAGTATCTATTTCCCGGGAGGTGACTATGATTGCCAGCAAATTCGGTATCGGCCAGCAGGTCCGCCATTCCCTGTTAGGTTACCTCGGAGTGGTCGTGGATATCGACCCGGAATATTCGCTTGATGAACCGTCACCTGATGAGCTGGCGGTTAACGACGAACTTCGCGCCGCTCCCTGGTATCACGTGGTGATGGAAGATGATGAAGGCCAGCCTGTACATACCTATCTGGCTGAAGCCCAGTTAAGCAGTGAAACGCAAGATGAGCATCCCGAGCAACCCTCGATGGATGAACTGGCGCGCACTATTCGCAAACAGCTGCAAGCGCCGCGTCTGCGCAACTGATTCAACGTAAAATGCCCGATAGCGCGACGCTTATCGGGCTTACACGCTATGTCTGAGCCCTTATTTCGCCAGCCCTAAACGCGGAATCTCTATTGCCGGACAGCGATCCATCACGACTTTCAATCCCGCATTTCGCGCCAGCACGGCGGCCTGCTCATTAATTACGCCCAGTTGCATCCATAAGGTCCTCGCGCCAATGGCGATAGCTTCCTGCGCGACGCCCCATGCGGCTTCTGAATTACGGAAGACATCAACCATATCGACCCTTTCCGGTATGTCCGTCAGCTTCGCATAGCCTTTCTGCCCCAACAACGTGGTTCCGGCCACCTTCGGCGAGACAGGAATAACGTGGTAGCCCTGGTCGAGTAAATATTTCATCACACGGTAACTTGGGCGCTCGGGCTTATCACTTGCCCCCACCAGCGCGATGGTACGCGTGGACGTCAAAATGCCAGCGATATCGGTCTCTTTCATCATCTTTCTCCAGGCTGTTTTGCAAAGTGTACGACAAACCTGACATTGCAACCATTCATCCCATACGGACGTATGAGAGCAAAAGCTAAAAATATGTCTATATGTTAGTAAACATGATTAGCGAAAAATTTTGATACATTATTAACCGGGCGGTTTTTGGACAGGAGAACCCTATGAAAACCGGCATTATCACCATGTTATTCGTTCTGTATTTGCCGGTAACCGCCTTTGCCACGACCCTTCGTCTTTCAAATGACATTGACCTTTTAGTGTTAGACGGCAAAAAAGTCTCCAGTTCATTGCTGCGCGGCGCGGACAGCATCGAACTGGACAATGGCCCGCATCAGCTTGTGTTTCGCGTTGAGAAAACCATTCGCCTGTCCAGCCACGAGGAACGACTCTACATTTCTCCCCCGCTGGTGATCAGCTTTAACACGCAACTCATCAGCCAGGTCAATTTTCATCTTCCGCATCTGGAAACCGAACGAGAAGCCGCGCATTTTTCCACCACGCCGCGTCTGGAACTGCTGGACGGCGACGCAATGCCGATTCCGGTCAAACTGGATATTCTGGCAATCACCTCGACCGCCAAAATCATTGATTACGAAACCGAAACCGAGCGCTACAACAAAGCCGATAAACGCGCCTCCTTGCCGCAGTTCGCCACGATGATGGCCGATGACAGCACGCTGCTTTCCGGGATCTCTGAGCTGGACGCCGTTCCGCCGCAGTCTCAGGCACTCACGGAGCAGCGACTCAAATACTGGTTCAAACAAGCCGATCCGCAAACGCGTAATAACTTCCTGCAATGGGCGGAAAAACAACCGCCCTCCTGACATTTTATGTCGACGCTGGCGAGTATGACGAGTCGGCGCGCATTTTTTTCGTCTTTCTCTTGCAGCGTCAAGCGCTTCCAGTACTCTGTAGCAAGGTTAACTACGGAATTGAACTATGGAACTGACGACTCGCACCTTGCCTGCGCGCAAACACATTGCTCTGGTGGCGCACGACCACTGCAAACAGATGTTAATGAGCTGGGTGGAACGCCACCAGCCGCTGCTGGAAAAGCACGAGCTTTATGCCACAGGCACAACCGGAAACTTAATTCAACGCGCCACGGGTATGAACGTTAACGCAATGCTGAGCGGCCCGATGGGCGGCGATCAGCAGGTCGGCGCCCTGATCTCTGAAGGGAAGATTGATGTGCTGATTTTCTTCTGGGACCCGCTCAATGCCGTTCCGCACGATCCAGATGTGAAGGCGCTCCTGCGTCTGGCTACGGTGTGGAACATTCCGGTCGCCACCAACGCGTCTACGGCTGACTTTATTGTCCAGTCTCCCCATTTTAACGATGCCGTGGATATCCTGATCCCGGATTATCAACGTTACCTGGCTGAACGCCTGAAATAACGCTCCCACAGGCGGCACAAGCCGCCTGCTCTTAAGGCTTCCTCGCCACCGGCACGTCCAGATGCTTAAGATCGTCCACAAAGCGCGACGGATTCTCTTTGTTAAATAACAACCAGACCCGATGCCGGGCGCGCGTCAGCGCCACATACAGCAGTCGCCGCTCTTCCGCATCCGGGAAATCCTCCACCTGCGGCAGTAATGCTTCTTCCATAATCGACTCGCGCGCAGGCGCCGGGAAACCATCACTGCCTTCCTGTAGCCCGACAATAATCACATAGTCAGCCTGCTGGCCCTTACTGGCATGGATGGTCATAAAATCCAGTTGCAGCTTAGGCCAGCGGGTCGCCGCTTTTTCAAGACTGGCTGGCTTCAGATGGTGGTAGCGCGCCAGCACCAGAATGCGCTCATCCTCTTTCGCATATCCTGAAAGCTTATCCAGCAAGGCATCCAGCTGGTTTTCATCCAGTAACGTTACCGCTTTCTTATCGCCCGCCGTCAGACTGTTAAGCGGCTTTTTGAGCTGATGCGGATTCTGCTGGATAAAACGATTGGCGATTTCGCCAATGCGCCCGTTAAAACGGTAGGTTGTGTCGAGGTCACAGCGATCGCCTTCGCCAAAAGAGTGATGAAACGCGGTCGTTAAAGAGAGCTGCGCCCCGCTGAAACGGTAAATCGCCTGCCAGTCATCGCCAACGGCAAACAGCGTGGTATGCGAATTTTGTTTGCGCAGCGCCGCCAGCAATGCCGCACGCTGCGGGGAGATATCCTGAAATTCGTCCACCAGAATATGTTTCCAGGGACTGATAAAACGCCCCTTTTCCAGGATAACGATCGCCTGGTGGATAAGCCCGGAGAAATCGACGGCGTTCTCCTCTTTCAGCGCGCCTTTCCACGCTTTCAGCAACGGCGCCATCAATTTGATGCGCTTACTGAACAGATCGCGAATCTCTTCAGGCGCGCTGGCGATCATCTCAGCCTGAGCGCCGCCATGCATTCGCATCAGGCTCACCCAACGGTCCAGCCGGGAGGCCAGACGGCGCTGTAGCTTTTCATCATCCCAGAAATTGCCCTCAGGCAGCGGCCATTGCATTTCCTCTTCCAGCCACTGCCGCCACCCTTTCGCCTGCGCTTTTTTCTCGCTGCACTGCTGACGCCAGGTCTTGATGAACAGTTTATGTCGCGCGGCAGCGTCGTTTTCCAGTTTGCTGATGGTCGGGACTTTCTTACTCCCCTGCTGAATGATATGCAGCGCCAGGGCGTGGAACGTACGGGCGGCGATCGCGTCCGTATGCAATCTTTCACGAATGCGTTCGTCCATCTCTTCTGCGGCCTTGCGGCCAAAGGCCAGCAGCAGAATTTGCTCAGCCGCCGCTTCCCCCCTGGCTAACAGCCAGCCTGCGCGCGCGACCAGCACAGACGTCTTACCGCTCCCGGCTCCCGCAAGCACCAGCAAAGAATGTTCACCATTGACCACGGCTCTGGCCTGCGCCAGATTCAGCGGCGAGGACTCAATGTTCTGGAAGAAGTCAGCATATTCCGTCAGCATCACCTCGGTATAGGCCTGGTTATGCTGCTGGCGGCATCCCTCGATATCGTTCAACCATGCCAGACAGCTACGCCAGGCATCGCGGCAGTTCTCGAACTCCTCCAGGCGATTAACCGGCAGCGGTAACGCAGCAAAAGCGCGGCGAATGTGTTGCTGTAATCCTGACGTTTGCTCGCGCGTTAACCACCGTTTTTCTCCGGTTCGCTCGGCAATAAGATCCCGTTGTTCCTGTAAAACCCGGGCCGCCACCTCGCTCATCTCCTGGCTCCAGCGCTGCCAGTGCGCATCCAGGTAGTGATGAAAACGCTGCGTCTCTGCCCATTCAGTACCGTGCAGACGCACCACTTTGTCATCCGGGAGGACAAACTCAAGCTCCCCCCACACCAGTCCCCGTTTACAATGAATAGCCAGTAACTGATTGAATGGAATAAGATACTCATGGCGATCGCCCGAGACTTTAATACCGGCATTGAGAATAACGGCCCGATCGTACGGGTGTTGCGCCAGACGTTTTCCAAGAGAAGTTGCTTTCAGTTCCATGACTCAGCGAATCCAGACGAAGAGTATTTCTTGTCAGTGTAACCGCCAGAGAAAACGTGCTCCAGCCCAAAAAAACGTTACAATTGCCTGCAATCACAGAAAACCAGAGTTAGCCGAGGGTTTATGCGTACTGTTCTGAATATTTTAAATTTTGTATTGGGTGGTTTTGCCACCACTCTGGCCTGGCTGCTGGCCACGCTCGTCAGCATCGTGCTCATTTTCACATTACCGTTAACCCGCTCATGTTGGGAGATTACAAAACTTTCGCTGCTTCCCTACGGCAATGAGGCCGTTCATGTTGACGAGCTGAACCCGGCAGGGAAAAGCACGCTGTTGAATACCGGCGGTACGGTACTCAATGTTTTCTGGCTGATCGTCTTTGGCTGGTGGCTC
The DNA here is from genome assembly GCF_005406305.1 of Citrobacter sp. TBCP-5362. Lineage (NCBI taxonomy): Bacteria > Pseudomonadati > Pseudomonadota > Gammaproteobacteria > Enterobacterales > Enterobacteriaceae > Citrobacter > Citrobacter sp. TBCP-5362. The sequence continues at coordinate 2,755,699 of NZ_CP040234.1, forward strand.
TGCCTGATGCACATCGCCTCCGGCATTGCGCAATGCATTACGATCATCGGCATTCCCGTCGGCATCGCGAATTTTAAAATCGCCGCCATTGCGCTCTGGCCGGTAGGACGTCGCGTGGTTTCCGTAGAGACAGCTCGCGCGGCACGTGAAGCCAGTGCGCGTCGCCGCTTTGAGTAATCAGGACTGATGGCCTTTATGTTAAGCCCCTTGCTCAAACGCTATACCTGGAACAGCACCTGGCTGTATTACGTTCGCATTTTTATCGCGCTGTGCGGCACAACGGCCCTGCCCTGGTGGCTGGGCGATGTCAAACTCACCATACCGTTAACGCTCGGTATGGTCGCCGCCGCCCTGACCGATCTGGATGACCGTCTCACCGGGCGTCTGCGCAATTTAATCATCACATTAATCTGTTTTTTTATCGCCTCCGCTTCCGTGGAACTGCTCTTTCCCTGGCCGTGGCTGTTCGCAATTGGATTAACGCTCTCTACCAGCGGATTTATTCTGCTCGGCGGTTTAGGGCAGCGTTACGCCACCATTGCTTTCGGGGCGCTGCTTATCGCTATTTACACGATGCTGGGCACCTCGCTTTACGACCAGTGGTATCAACAGCCCATTCTGCTCCTTGCTGGCGCCGTATGGTACAACCTGCTGACGCTGACCGGGCATCTGCTCTTCCCGATTCGCCCCTTGCAGGATAATCTGGCGCGCAGCTACGAACAGCTGGCACGCTACCTGGAGTTGAAGTCGCGCTTGTTTGACCCGGATATCGAGGATGAAAGCCAGGCGCCGCTGTATGATTTAGCGCTGGCCAACGGACAACTGATGGCGACGCTGAATCAGACAAAAGTCTCTCTTCTTACCCGCTTACGCGGCGACCGGGGGCAACGGGGAACCCGTCGCACGTTGCACTACTATTTTGTCGCGCAGGATATTCACGAGCGTGCAAGCTCATCGCATATTCAGTATCAGACGTTGCGCGATCATTTCCGCCACAGCGACGTGATGTTCCGTTTCCAGCGCCTGATGTCGATGCAGGGGCAAGCCTGTATGCAGCTCTCACGCTGTATATTACTGCGTACGCCTTATCAGCATGATCCACACTTTGAACGCGCATTTACCCATATTGATGCGGCGCTTGAACGTATGCGCGCCGCTGGAGCATCCTCTGACTTACTCAAAACACTGGGCTTTTTGTTGTCCAATCTGCGGGCGATTGATGCGCAACTGGCGACGATTGAATCCGAGCAGGCGCAGGCAATGCCGCGCAGCGAATCAGAAAATCTGCTTGCCGACGACAGTCCTCACGGATTCAGCGATATCTGGCTACGTCTGAGCCGTAACTTCACCCCCGATTCAGCGTTATTTCGCCACGCGGTGCGTATGTCGCTGGTGCTCTGCGTCGGTTACGCGCTGATCCAGATTACCGGCATGACTCACGGTTACTGGATCCTGCTCACCAGCCTGTTCGTCTGCCAGCCTAACTATAACGCCACGCGGCACCGGCTGGCGCTGAGGGTCATCGGGACGCTGGTCGGCGTCGCCATTGGTATACCAATCTTGTGGTTTGTCCCCTCGCTTGAAGGCCAGTTGATACTGCTGGTCATCACCGGCGTACTGTTTTTTGCTTTTCGAAACGTACAGTATGCCCATGCGACGATGTTCATCACCCTGCTGGTGCTACTCTGTTTTAACCTGCTGGGTGAAGGCTTCGAAGTTGCCTTACCGCGCGTGATCGATACGCTGATCGGCTGTGCGATCGCGTGGGCCGCCGTCAGCTTTATCTGGCCCGACTGGCGCTTTCGTAACCTGCCGTGTGTCCTGCAACGGGCCACGGATGCGAACTGCCGCTACCTGGACGCGATCCTTGAGCAGTATCATCAGGGGCGGGATAACCGGCTGGCCTACCGCATTGCCCGCCGTGACGCCCACAACCGCGATGCCGAGCTGGCCTCGGTGGTGTCGAATATGTCCAGCGAGCCCGACGTCACTGCCGAAACTCGTGAGGCGGCGTTCCGGTTACTCTGCCTCAATCATACCTTTACCAGCTATATCTCTGCTCTGGGCGCGCATCGCGAACAGCTCACCAACCCGGATGTCCTGGCGCTGCTGGATGATGCAGTGTGTTATGTCGATGATGCGCTTCACCATCAACCCGCCGATGAACAGCGCGTTCACCAGGAGCTGGCAAGCCTGAAAGATCGGATTCAGCACCTGGAGCCAAAACCAGACAGTAAAGAACCCCTGGTGGTGCAACAAGTCGGCCTGCTCATTGCATTACTGCCTGAGATTGGTCGTTTACAGCGGCAAATCACGCCGTCGCCTTCTGGCGCTCCGGCGTAAGCGACTGCGCCCACTCAGCAAGCTCCTGGCGGCGTACCGCCGGGAGCGCCGCTTCATGTACGCCAACGATCGCCCCTTCTAACGCATAGAGAATTTTCACCGTCAGCAGCTTATTGCTCTCTCTTAGCCGCAGCCAACACATTTTTGCGCCGAGTATCCGCAATGTGTTTTCATCATTAATTCCGGCCTCATGCAGAAGGTTCTCCAGATGAAACGTCACGTTTGGCAGATTCTTCAATCGACGTTGTGAAAAACGGGTACGTTTTTCTTTTATGGCAGCATCCAGCGAATACTGAGATAAAAGCACCAGTTGTTGTTGATCGCGCCATAAGCTTTCATCCACCCGGTAATAATTCAACATAACGGGACGGCCACGTTTCATAAATGTTAACCAGACGGGGGAATGCTTCACGCAGTACGCGACGCTTTGCTCACAGGCGCGCAGGTATAGTTCTCCCTCAGCCACCATCGCAAACACCGTATCCTCGATTGTCAGGCTGTAGCTACCAAACAGCGAACGATAGTGAACCGTGCCCAGAGAGGCTAAATATTCTTGCGATTTATAGATCTTGTCATAGGAACGTAATTTCATAAAATCCCTTTTAAATCATAAAGTAAAAGAATGATTTGCAGTAACAGATCCGTTAATGACGAAAATAGGCAACTTATTCTCAGTGAGCAAGATGAATTTCATTTTTACGGCGACAACAGATAAAAATTGCGAGTCTGTTTCCGAAAATAGGGTTGATCTTTATTGGCGGCAGGGTTACTGTATATCCATACAGTAACTCACAGGGCTGGATTGATTATGTACACTTCAGGCTATGCAAATCGTTCTTCGTTGTTCTCTTCCACTGCGGGCAGCATTGCGCGCGTCTCTTCAGAGAACACCACCGCCGGGCTTATTAGCGAAGTGGTCTATCGCGAGGACCAGCCCATGATGACGCAATTACTGCTTTTACCGCTGCTGCAACAATTAGGTCAGCAATCACGCTGGCAGCTCTGGCTGACGCCGCAACAAAAGCTGAGCCGGGAATGGGTTCAATCTGCGGGGCTGCCTTTAACAAAAGTGATGCAGATCAGCCAACTTTCTCCATGCCATACGCTGGAGTCGATGATTCGCGCATTGCGGACGGGCAACTACAGCGTCGTTATCGGCTGGCTGGCGGATGAGCTTAGCGAAGAAGAACACACCCGGCTTGCGCAAGCAGCAGATGAGGGAAATGCGATGGGATTTATCATGCGTCCTGTGAGCGCACACGCTCATGCCACGAGACACCATTCCGGGCTAAAAATTCACTCAAATTTATATCATTGAGTGAAATTAGGATTTATCCTGGAATTTTTTTTCTGCTCTTTCATCTGCTCTGAAGCTTAATACTTTTTGTGTGTGAATGCTTGTCAGAAGCGGTTTCCGCGATTTTCGCTGAGCGATTTCTCAGCAGGAAATGTTAAATATTATGTATACAAGCCTTTTTTTTTCATATGCCTGACGGAGTTCACACTTGTAAGTTTTCAACTACGTTGTAGACTTTACATCGCCAGGGGTGCTCGGCATAAGCCGCAGATATCGGTAGAGTAACTATTGAGCTGATCCCCCGGTGAAGGATTTAACCGTGTTATCTCGTTGGAGATATTCATGGCGTATTTTGGATGATAACGAGGCGCAAAAAATGAAAAAGACAGCTATCGCGATTGCAGTGGCACTGGCTGGTTTCGCTACCGTAGCGCAGGCCGCTCCGAAAGATAACACCTGGTACACTGGTGCCAAACTGGGCTGGTCTCAGTTCCATGATGTTGGCAACAACCAGATCGACAACAACGGCCCGACCCATGAAAGCCAACTGGGTGCCGGTGCGTTCGGTGGTTATCAGGTAAACCCGTACGTTGGTTTTGAAATGGGTTACGACTGGTTAGGTCGTATGCCATACAAAGGCAACACTCAAAACGGTGCATTCAAAGCTCAGGGCGTTCAGCTGACTGCTAAACTGGGTTATCCGATCACTGACGATCTGGATGTCTACACCCGTCTGGGTGGTATGGTTTGGCGCGCAGACGCTCAGAACAACACTGGCTTCAAAGATCACGATACCGGTGTTTCCCCAGTATTCGCTGGTGGCGTAGAGTACGCTGTAACGCGTGACATCGCTACCCGTCTGGAATACCAGTGGACTAACAACATCGGCGACGCAAACACCGTTGGCGGTCGTCCAGATAACGGCCTGCTGAGCGTTGGTGTTTCCTACCGTTTCGGCCAGCAGGAAGAAGCAGCTCCGGTTGCTCCAGCTCCGGCACCGGCTCCAGAAGTACAGACCAAGCACTTCACTCTGAAGTCTGACGTTCTGTTCAACTTCAACAAAGCAACGCTGAAACCAGAAGGCCAGCAGGCTCTGGATCAGATGTACAGCCAGCTGAGCAACCTGGACCCGAAAGACGGTTCCGTCGTGGTTCTGGGCTTCACTGACCGTATCGGTTCCGACGCTTACAACCAGGGTCTGTCCGAAAAACGTGCTCAGTCTGTTGTTGATTACCTGATCTCCAAAGGTATCCCGGCTGACAAAATCTCCGCACGCGGTATGGGCGAATCCAACCCGGTTACTGGCAACACCTGTGACAACGTGAAAGCTCGCGCTGCACTGATCGACTGCCTGGCCCCGGATCGTCGCGTTGAGATCGAAGTTAAAGGCGTTAAAGACGTTGTAACTCAGCCGCAGGCTTAAGTTCCCGTCTAATAAAAAACCCCGCACTGCGGGGTTTTTTTCGTCTGAAACCAGAAGAAAGAAGAAACAAACCGCTACTCTTTCCCCAGTAATGCCTGCAAATCCTGCTTCAGGGTCGACATCTTGCTGGCGTATTTCTCTTTATGTTCCGCATCCTCAATCAACTGCACAATCGTTTCTGAAAGCGTTTTGCCACGTCGCTGCGCGAGTCCCGCCAGACGCTGCCAGACAATAAACTCCAGATCGATAGACTTCTTGCGCGTATGTTGATGCTCGGCATTAAAGTGTCGTTTACGCCGTGCTCGTATGGTCTGCTTCATACGGTTTAACAGCGCAGGATTCATATGCTCTTCAATCCAGGCATTTACCCGAACCGGTTCATTTTCGAGGGTTAGCAACAAATCAACGGCTTCTTTGGCAGCACTGGCTTCCACGTACCGGGTAATCAACTCCCCTTCGCGGTGCTTCTTCACCAGATACTTCCATTTCCAGCCGCTTTCAAGGTTTTCAAGTTGTTGATATTTCATTGCGCTCTCAACGTTACCGTGTAACTCCTATCAGAATATCAGTTTTTTGGGCATCTGAAGAAAAGAATATCCAGCCTGTGAACTCTCACGCGTCGTCCTGCACGTTTACATTCGCTTTCCGCGTGTGCAGCGTTGCCTGTTACGGTATAATCGCGTTTTTTACAACAGACTAAAAAACCTCAACTTTGACCATTACGAAACTTGCATGGCGTGATCTGGTTCCTGATACCGACAGTTATCAGGAAATATTTGCACAGCCACACGTTACTGACGAAAGCGCCACCCTACTCAGCGATACTCAACCGCGACTGCAATTTGCGCTGGAACAACTTCTCCAGCCCTGGGCGTCGTCCTCTTTTATGCTGGCGAAAGCGCCGGAAGAGCCCGAGTATCTCACTCTCCTTTCTGATGCGGCCAGAACGTTGCAAGCCGATGCCGGTCAGCTGACCGGGGGCCATTACGAAATTTCGGGCCACACCATCCGTTATCGCGCAGCAGAAAAAGCAGAAGACAATTTTGCCACGTCGGCGCAGGTTGTCAGCGCTGACTGGGTTGAAGCCGAACAGCTGTTTGGCTGTCTGCGCCAGTTTAACGGCGAAATTACGCTGCAACCGGGTCTGGTGCATCAGGCTAACGGCGGCGTTCTGGTGATCTCCTTACGCACCCTTCTGGCGCAGCCGTTGCTGTGGATGCGTCTGAAGGCGATTGTCAGCCATAACCGATTCGACTGGGTCGCGTTTGACGAGTCGCGTCCGTTGCCGGTCTCTGTACCGTCTATGCCGCTCAAGCTGAAAGTCGTGTTGGTCGGCGAACGTGAATCGTTAGCCGACTTCCAGGAAATGGAGCCGGAACTGGCTGAACAGGCAATTTACAGCGAATTTGAAGATAATCTGCAAATAGTGGATGCCGAAACCATGACCCAGTGGTGTCAGTGGGTTCAGCACACGCTTAAACGCAATAATCTGCCCTCGCCAACGCCTGATGCCTGGCAAGTGTTGGTACGCGAAGCCGTTCGCTACACGGGAGAACAGGACACGCTTCCACTGTGTCCGCTATGGATTTCCCGCCAGTTCAGAGAAGCTGCGCCGTTGTGCCAGGACGGGACATGCAGCGCCGAACAGCTCGCCCTGATGCTTGCCCAACGCGAATGGCGTGAAGGCTATCTTGCGGAGCGCATGCAGGACGAAATCCTGCAAGAGCAGATCCTGATTGAAACGGAAGGCGAGCGCATTGGTCAGATTAACGCCCTTTCCGTCATTGAATTTCCCGGCCATCCGCGCGCGTTTGGCGAGCCTTCACGTATCAGCTGCGTCGTTCATATTGGCGACGGTGAATTCACGGACATCGAGCGAAAAGCCGAGCTTGGCGGTAACATTCATGCCAAGGGGATGATGATCATGCAGGCTTTCCTGATGTCGGAACTACAGCTTGAACAGCAAATCCCGTTCTCCGCCTCGCTGACCTTTGAACAGTCCTATAGTGAAGTGGATGGCGACAGCGCCTCAATGGCAGAACTGTGCGCATTGATCAGCGCTCTGTCCAATGTGCCGGTTAATCAAAATATCGCGATTACCGGTTCCGTCGATCAGTTTGGACGCGCTCAGCCTGTTGGCGGCCTGAACGAAAAAATTGAAGGCTTTTTCACAATTTGTCAGCAGCGTGAACTGACGGGTAAACAAGGCGTTATTATTCCGGCAGCTAACGTAAGACACCTCAGCCTCCAGCCTGCGCTGTTGCAGGCCGTGGAAGAAGAGAAATTCAGCATCTGGGCAGTAGACGACGTAACAGACGCACTGCCGCTTCTGCTTAATCTGGTGTGGGATGGCGAAGGTCAGACAACATTGATGCAGACCATCCAGGAACGTATTGCCCAGGCTACACAACAGGAAGGACGTCATCGTTTTCCCTGGCCGCTACGTTGGCTAAACTGGTTTATACCGAACTGATCGGACTTGTTCAGCGTACACGTGTTAGCTATCCTGCGTGCTTCAATAAAATAAGGCTTACAGAGAACATGGTAGATAAACGCGAATCCTATACAAAAGAAGACCTTCTTGCCTCTGGTCGCGGTGAACTGTTTGGCGCTAAAGGCCCACAACTGCCGGCACCAAACATGCTGATGATGGACCGTGTCATCAAAATGACAGAGACTGGCGGTAACTTCGACAAAGGTTATGTTGAAGCTGAGCTGGATATCAATCCAGATCTCTGGTTCTTCGGATGCCACTTTATCGGCGATCCGGTTATGCCGGGCTGCCTGGGTCTGGACGCAATGTGGCAGTTGGTTGGATTCTATCTCGGCTGGCTTGGCGGCGAAGGTAAAGGCCGTGCGCTGGGCGTAGGTGAAGTGAAATTTACCGGTCAGGTTCTGCCAAGCGCGAAGAAAGTGACCTACCGTATTCACTTCAAACGTATCGTTAACCGTCGTCTGATCATGGGTCTGGCGGATGGCGAAGTTCTGGTTGATGGCCGTCTGATCTACACCGCCAACGACCTGAAAGTAGGTCTGTTCCAGGACACGTCAGCGTTCTGATCGCGGACATTTCCAGGTCTGATAAGCGTTGCCACAAGCACGGCGTGCCGGATGGCAGCGTAACCACGTTATCTGACCTGCCTGTAAAAAGGCGAAACCTCCGCACTGCGGAGGTTTCTTTTTTCTAAAGAGACAGAATCAGGCCATTACTACCCTGTCCGCCATGGCTTCTCGCCAACCTCCCAGCCAGTGCGACCTCTGATTCAGCGTCTGATAGGGACACATTTCTTTTGAGCGTCCGGCAATGCCGGCCTGATATCCACGTTGATGTGCCCGTTCCAGGCGATCTCGTTTTTGTCTCTTCATGCCTCGTTTCCCTCATCTTCATGTCTGGTGGAAAAGAAAACAGTGATTACGAAATGTGCAATCACAGTAAACGAATACCGCGAAAAAGTTGTCCCGTCAATGCGCAAAATTCACGCCATTGTCATATTTGTGAGCTACTCAATAAATCATTTGTACAAAAATTGTGAGCCAGAACAGCTATTTTCACCGGGCAGAAAAACAAAAAAACCGCCCCCGGCGACGTGCCGAAAGCGGTTAAATTTACAATATTTTTAACTTATGGTATTTGCTTCAGCGCCTGAGCGATAGCGGCGGCTTCCTGATTCCAGGCGGCTGCCAGCACCTTGACCATTTCGTCATACCCGTCCTGCTGCTGCGCGGTTTCGATGTGGAATGGGCGCTTAATCAACTGCCCCTGATGGTTCAGTAGCCACTCCCCACTTACGATAACTTTGCCATCGTAACGGCCATGAAATCCCGTCACCGTCACGTTAAGCGTATCCTGCACGCTGCCCAGCGGCTGTGAGGCAACCACCCAGCCCGGAAGCTGGGCGCTCAGATTCGCCACCAGCGTATTGCGCAACTGCTGGTCCAGCGGGCTGGCCCAAAGATTGTTACTCGCAATCACGTACTGCACATCACTGGTTTGATACACCACGCCGTTGCCCGCCAGGTAGTCCGGCACCGAAACCTGTTCCACCCACAATAAGCGGTTTCCCTGGCTTGCCGTACTCTGTACGCCCCCTTGCGCGACGGGTAGCTGGTAGTAGCTCTTGTTTTCTCCGCTACTGCTACATGACGTTAACCAGAACGCCATCATCACCACTAGCCACTTTTTCATTGTTTCGCCCTCTTCGGCTCTGGATCTTTCTTGTCCTTCGCTTCAAATACCAGCGCGTTGCTCTTTTCGTTCAGCGTTTTCAATACCGGTTGCAGTTCACGGAGAACCTGATCAAGACGCTGCATATCCGCCACCATCTTGTTATACGCCGCGGAGCCTGGCTGGAAGCCCTGCATGCTGCGGTTCAGTTCGCGCAAGGTGTTCTGCATATCCGCCGGAAGCTGCTGCATCGACTGGCTGGAGGTAATCTTGTTCATATTATCCAGCGTGGTTTGCAGATGCTTCATCGTCCGCTGGCTTTCCGACAGCGTATTGGTCGCCTGTTGAATCATCGGGTTCAGCGGCAGGTTATTAATTTTATCCAGCGCTTCCATCAGACGCTGCTGGATTTGCGCCAGACCGCCGCTTACCGTCGGGATGATCTGATAACCGTTAAACTCATGAATGCCCGTAATTGGCGGCTCTTTCGGATAGAAGTCCAGATCAACATACAGCGCGCCAGTCACCAGATTGCCCGTTTTCAGTGAACCGCGCAGGCCGCGTTTGAGCAGTTCGGCCAGATGCGCGCCAACATCCGTCTCTTCGCCCAATTGTGCTTTCAGGCGTTCCGGCTCAATGCGTACCAGCACCGGAATACGGTAGTCAGTGTTAAACACCTGACGCATATTCGGCGCAAAGAAAGGCACTTTGCTGACCGTCCCCAGGCGAATCCCGCGAAACTCCAGCGGTGCGCCCGGTTGCAGGCCGCGAATCGAATCTTTGAAGAACATCAGATAGTCGATGTGGTCGGTATACAGCGAATCCTGAATGCTTCGCTGATCGTCATACAGGCTGAAAGCAGTTTTTTCCGCAACCGGCTGCCCCAGTTCAAGCCCTTCCGGCACGTCAAAGCTCACGCCACCGCCAAACAACGTGCTTAGCGATCCCATTTCAACCCGCATACCAGCGGAAGTCAGATCCACCGCAATACCGCTGTCCTTCCAGAAACGGACGTTGCTGGTCACCAGGCGATCGTTTGGCGCATTAATGAAGAGTTGATAGCTGATGGAGCGTTTTTGCGGATCAAAGGTGCTGGTTTCAACCGAGCCAACGCGGTAGCCACGGAAAAGCACCGGATCGCCCGGACTGAGCTGCCCGGCTTTTTTGCTGTCAAGAATAACGCGGATGCCTTTCGCATCTGGCGGCGCCAGAGGTGGGGAATCCAGCAACTGGTAATCCTCCAGCCTGTTACCTTTCGTCCCCGGCTGCAACTCAATATATGCCCCGGACAGCAACGTGCCTAAGCCGCTGATCCCTTCACGCCCGACCTGCGGTTTCACCACCCAAAAGACCGAATCTTTGTGCAGCAGTTTTTCCATGCCGGAATGCAGTCTGGCCTTGATCTCTACATGCGTAAGATCGTCGGTCAGCGTCGCGCTTTCCACCACCCCCACATCCACGCTACGGCTCTTGATGGTGGTCTTACCGCCTTCAATACCTTCAGCATTCGTGGTGATCAAGGTGACTTCAGGCCCCTGATGGCTGTAGTGATAAAACAGCACCCATGCCCCAATCAGCGCAGTGACGATAGGGAATATCCACACGGGAGACCAGTTTTTTACCTTCTGCACTTTGGCTTCCCCATTTTTAGATTCCATACTGTCAGGACTCCTCATGGCCTGGTTCAGGTTCACGATCCCACGACAGACGCGGATCAAAGGTCATCGCAGAAAACATTGTCATAATGACGACTAAAGCAAACATCAATGCACCCATCGCTGGATAAATATTCATTAACCCCCCCATGCGCACCAGCGCAGAGAGTACGGCAATTACAAACACATCAATCATTGACCAGCGGCCAACAAATTCCACCACCTCATAAATCAGGTGCATTCTTTCACTGTCGCGTTTGCCATGCCCTTTCGCATCCCAGCACAGCCAGGCAATCGCAATCATTTTTAGCGTTGGCACCATAATACTGGCAATAAAAATAACCGCCGCCACCGGATAAGACCCTTCACTCCAGAGCAAAACGACCCCGGCGAGGATCGTAGAAGGCATCTTTGATCCCAATAAATCGGTGATCATGATCGGCATGATATTCGCGGGCAGATAAAGCATGATCGACGTAAATAACAGGGCCAGCGTCCATTGCAGGCTGTTTTTGCGTCGCACATGACCCTTTGCATGACAGCGCGGACACACTAATTCATTCTCCGGGAGAATGGCCGTACAACAGGAGCAGGAACGCAGTCCCTGGCGGATGCCGGTAACGCCAGGTTTCAGCGGCTGCGCCAGCACAGGCATCGGCGTAATATCGTCCCATAACCAACGGCGATCGACGCACTGAAACGCGCGCAATTGCAGGATGCAGAAAAAACACCACGGAATAAAACTGCTTCCAACTCCGATATCCCCGTAAGCCATCAGCTTAACAAAACTGACCAGCACGCCTGCGAGGAAGATCTCCGCCATCCCCCAGGTTTTTAGCTGGAACAGCACGCGCGCCAGAACCTTTTTCACACGTAGCGGCAATTCGACGCGATTCACAAGCAATAATATCGTCACCAGACAAAAAGCCGGAACCAGCTGGACAAACAGCAAAAAGAAGGTGCCAAGGCTGGCGTAATTTTCCGAAAACATGACGCCGGGGATTTCAAGCAGCGTAACTTCGCTCCTCACACCCGCGACGTTCATATTTACGAAAGGGAAAAGATTGGAAAGCAGCAGCATAAACAACGCCACTAACGAATAGGCGGTAGGACGCTGCCTTGGCGCGTCCCACTCGGTCGTCAGCGTTGTGCCACATCTTGGACATGCCGCTTTCTGCCCATGCTCAAGGTGGGGCAACGCCACCAGCATGTCACATTGCGAGCATAAAATGTGCTTAGCAGCATGATGATGTTCGCACATATGCGCTCCTTTAATTATGCGCCATTCTTCAAGGCTTCAAGATACTCCCAGCGCTCAAAGGCTTGTTCAAGTTCCTGCTCTGCGTGACTCAAATCGGCCAGAACTTTTTGCGTATGATCATGCGGTTGGCTGAAAAAGGCGGCATCCGCCACCTGCGCCTGCAACGCTTCCAGTTTGGCCTCCAGCTCTTCCAGTAACTGGGGGAGCTGTTCCAGTTCGCGTTGCAGTTTATAGCTTAGTTTGTTACTGCCGCGCTTTACAATTTCTGCTTTCGGGGCAACCACTTCCTCAGTTTTCTTGACGACGGGTTGTTTAAACGCCAGATGCTGTTCCTGCTGACCACGCGCATCATGATATCCGCCGACATAGCGACCAATCTTACCGCCGCCCTCGAAGATCCAGCACTCGGTCACGGTGTTATCCACAAACTGACGGTCATGGCTCACCAGCAGGACAGTTCCCTGATAGCCGTCAATCAACTCTTCCAGCAGTTCCAGCGTTTCAACGTCCAGATCGTTGGTCGGTTCATCAAGAATCAGCAAATTGCTGGGTTTCAGGAACAAACGCGCCAGTAAGAGGCGGTTACGTTCTCCGCCAGACAGGGCGCGAACCGGCGTCATGGCGCGCTTGGGATGGAACAGGAAGTCCTGAAGATAGCCCAGCACATGACGCGGCTTACCGTTAACCAGCACCTCTTGCTTACCTTCAGCAAGGTTATCCATTACGGTTTTATCGGGATCCAGTTCCGCGCGATGCTGATCGAAATAAGCCACTTCCAGCTTCGTGCCGACATGAATACGTCCGCTGTCCGCCTGAAGCTGACCCAGCATCAGTTTCAGCAACGTGGTTTTCCCGCAGCCGTTAGGGCCAATTAAAGCAATCTTGTCGGCACGCTGCACCTGCGCGGAGAAATCGTTTACCAGCTGCTTGCCGTCAACCTGATAGCTGACGTTTTCCATCTCGAAAACAATCTTGCCGGAGCGGGCCGCTTCTTCGACCTGCATCTTCGCCGTCCCCATCACTTCACGGCGTTCGCTACGCTCGCGGCGCATCGCTTTCAGGGCGCGTACGCGACCTTCATTGCGGGTACGGCGCGCTTTAATACCCTGGCGGATCCAGACTTCTTCCTGCGCCAGTTTGCGATCGAACTCGGCATTCTGTAACTCTTCCACGCGCAGGGCTTCTTCTTTCTCCAGCAGATACTGATCGTAATCTCCCGGATAAGAAACCAGTTTGCCGCGATCGAGATCGACAATGCGGGTAGCCATATTGCGAATAAATGAACGGTCGTGAGAAATGAAAATAATCGTCCCGTTGAAAGATTTCAGGAACGTTTCCAGCCAGTCGATCGTTTCAATATCCAGGTGGTTGGTCGGCTCATCCAGCAACAATACGCGAGGGTTGCTGACCAACGCCCTGCCCAGCGCCGCTTTACGCAGCCAGCCGCCGGAAAGCGAAGAGAGCGCCGCGTTAGGATCGAGTCCAAGCTGCGCCAGCACTTCATTAATACGGTTTTCCAGTTGCCACAGGTTGTGGTGGTCTAGCTGTTCCTGCACCCGCGCCATCTCATTGAGATTTTTATCGCTGGGGTCGGTCATCACCAGGCGGGAAATATCGTGGTAACGTTTCAGATATTCAGCCTGCTCCTCGATCCCTTCCGCAACAAAATCATAAACGCTGCCTTCGACATTACGCGGCGGATCCTGTTGCAGACGCGCGACGATCAGATCCTGCTCATAAATGATGCGTCCGTCATCCAGTCCCTGTTCGCGGTTGAGGATCTTCATCAGCGTTGACTTCCCGGCGCCATTACGGCCCACCAGGCACACGCGTTCGTTATCCTCGATATGCAGCTCTGCGTTATCGAGAAGCGGCGCGTCGCTAAACGACAGCCATGCGCCATGCATACTGATTAATGACATTTACTTTTCCTTTCAGGCTGCGGTAATCAGCCAGCAGTTGTGGATCTGACGATTACGGGCAAAGTCCTGAGAAAGCGTTTTTTGCGTAATTTCTTGTGCTTTCAGTCCCAGCGCCGCCAGGCCGTCCAGATCCATACGGAATCCGCGTTTGTTGTTGGAGAACATGATCGTGCCGCCTTTGCGCAGCAGACGTTTCAGATCTTTCATTAACACCAGGTGATCGCGCTGCACATCAAACGACTCGTCCATCCGTTTTGAGTTGGAGAACGTCGGCGGATCGATAAAAATCAGATCGAACTGTTCATTCGCCTCACGCAGCCAGCCCAGGCAGTCGGCCTGAATCAGGCGGTGCGCACGGCCGCTCAGCCCGTTCAGACGCAGGTTGCGTTCAGCCCACTCCAGATAGGTACGCGACATGTCCACCGTAGTGGTGCTGCGTGCGCCGCCCAGCCCCGCATGTACGCTGGCGCTGCCGGTATAGGAGAACAGGTTAAGGAAATCTTTGCCTTTGCTCATCTGACCCAGCATCCGGCGCGCAATACGGTGATCGAGGAACAGACCGGTATCAAGATAGTCGGTCAGGTTAACCCATAAACGCGCGTTATATTCGCTGACTTCAATGAACTCACCTTTCTCGTTCATCTTTTGATACTGGCTTTTGCCTTTCTGGCGCTCACGAGTTTTTAACACCAGTTTATTCGGCGCAATCTCCAGTACCAACAGCGTGGCGGCGATGATGTCGAACAGACGCTGACGCGCTTTCTGCGCATCAACCGTTTTCGGCGGCGCATATTCCTGAATCACCACCCACTCGCCGTAGCGATCGACCGCCACATTGTATTCCGGCAGATCGGCATCATACAGGCGATAGCATTCGATCCCTTCCTGGCGCGCCCATTTCTCCAGCTTCTTAATATTTTTTCGCAGGCGGTTGGCGTAATCTTCCGCCACCGTCGCAGGCTTGCTGTCTGGCGTTTTTTCCGCCAGATGATAGTTTTTCTGCACGCAGTCCAGCGGGCCGTTTTTGGCTTTGAATTGCTTATCCGCGCGCAGTTGCAGGCAGTTCAGCAGATCCGGCGAGGCGCTGAACAGCGACAGGCTCCAGCCGCCGAACTGATTTTTCATGGTGCGCCCCAGCAGGCTGTGCAGCGCAATCAGCGCCGGTTCGCTGTCCAGACGCTCACCATACGGCGGGTTGCTGATTACCGTACCGTACGGCCCTTTCGGCAGCGGATTGCTCAGTTGGGCGACATCTCTTACCTCGAAGGTAATCAACTCACCAATGCCTGCGCGACGGGCGTTGCTGCGCGCACGTTCAATCACGCGGGCATCGCTG
Organism: Citrobacter sp. TBCP-5362; assembly: GCF_005406305.1. Taxonomy (NCBI): domain Bacteria; kingdom Pseudomonadati; phylum Pseudomonadota; class Gammaproteobacteria; order Enterobacterales; family Enterobacteriaceae; genus Citrobacter; species Citrobacter sp. TBCP-5362. The sequence goes on from NZ_CP040234.1 coordinate 2,771,101, forward strand.
TCAGAACCATAAAAATGCGAGCTATATTCCGCAAGCCCTTTACGGGCGCGGGTTTGCGCTTCTGCTTTGACTTCCTGCCAGATAGCCTCATCATGCTGCGCCCAGCCGCTAAAGCCCCAGTGACCACGATGCAGACCCGGCGCGCGATCGGTCGCCCACATTGCAGCCTCGATCAGCAGCGTACCGGAACCACACATCGGGTCGAGCAGCGGCGTTCCCGGCTGCCAGCCGGAACGCATCACGATGGCCGCCGCCAGCGTCTCTTTAATTGGCGCCAGACCGGTACGATCGCGATAGCCGCGCAGGTGCAGACCATCGCCGCTCAGATCGAGGGCAATGCTGGCAGTGTCTTTGTTCAGCCAGACGTTAACGCGAATATCTGGAGATTCACGATCGACATTAGGACGCGGCAGGTTTTTACGCGTGAACGCATCAACAATCGCATCCTTTACTTTCATCGCACCATACTGGCTGTTGCGAATGGTGTCGTTCAGCCCACTAAAATGCACGGCAAAGGTGGCATCTGGATTAAAAATCTCTGTCCAGTTGATTGCCTGCACGCCGAGGTACAGGTCTAAATCGCTGTAGACCTTGCACTCTCCCATCGGCAGCATAATGCGCGAGGCCAGGCGGCTCCACATTAAACTCTGGTACACAAGCCGCGTGTCGCCCTGAAAATGGACACCACCCTGAACCACCTGGCAATCCGCAGCGCCCAGGTTTTCAAGTTCAGTTTTTAACAGCTCTTCCAGCCCGCGGGCCGTACTGGCAAACAGAGAATTCATATTGTCACTTTTACTCTAAGAAAATTGCTGCGCATTATACACAAAATCTTTCGCGTTGCCTCGCAGCGACAAGCGTGAAGGATGGGGCTTATATAGCTAATCTGGCGCTCATGTCATAAGATTGAAAGCTTATTTTCGTTCGAGGGCTGTACAGTGGTGACGTTAACCCGGCTTTTTATTCATCCGGTCAAATCGATGCGCGGCATCGGCCTGACGCATGCGCTGGCAGACATCAGTGGCTTGGCTTTCGATCGTATCTTTATGGTTACTGAACCTGATGGCACCTTTATTACCGCCCGCCAGTTTCCGCAAATGGTGCGCTTTACGCCTTCTCCGCTACACGACGGATTACATCTTAGCGCCCCGGATGGCAGCAGCGTGGTGGTGCGCTTTGCTGATTTCGCCGCGCAGGATGCGCCAACCGAAGTCTGGGGAAACCATTTTACTGCCCGTATCGCCCCGGACGCGATAAATCAGTGGTTAAGCGGATTCTTTTCCCGTGACGTGCAATTACGCTGGGTCGGCCCCCAACTTACGCGTAGAGTCAAACGCCGCGACGACGTGCCGTTGTCATTTGCCGATGGTTATCCCTTTCTGCTGGCCAACGAAGCCTCACTGCGCGACTTACAGCAGCGTTGCCCGGCTGGCGTGAAAATAGAACAGTTTCGTCCCAATCTGGTCGTTTCCGGCGCGGCGCCCTGGGAAGAAGACACCTGGAAAGTCATTCGTATCGGCGACGTCATCTTTGATGTCGCAAAACCGTGCAGCCGTTGTATTTTCACCACCGTCAGCCCTGAGAAAGGGCAAAAGCACCCAACGGGTGAGCCGCTGGCAACCTTGCAAACCTTTCGCACGGCGCAGGACAACGGCGATGTTGATTTCGGGCAGAACCTGATTGCGCGTAACAGCGGCGTCATTCGCGTAGGCGATGAGGTTGACATTCTCGCAACCGCCCCCGCCAAACCTTATGGCGCCGCAAATTCTGATGATGCGGTGGCGCCGGAAAAACAGCCTGATACAACAGTCACTATCGACTGGCAGGGGCAAACCTTTCGTGGGAATAACCAACAGGTGCTGCTTGAACAACTGGAGAATCAGGGTATCCGCATCCCTTATTCATGTCGGGCCGGGATCTGCGGCAGTTGCCGGATAACGCTGCTGGAAGGCGAAGTGAGTCCGCTGAAAAAATCAGCGATTAACGATGACGGAACGATTCTTAGCTGTAGCTGCGTGCCAAAAACCGCGCTCAGGCTGGGAAATTAAACCGCTTGTTCAAGGCTGAAGCTGGCGAGTCGCTGTTGCGGCTTCAGTCTGTCGTTCATGATCTTAATCGCATCGCCGAGCTGCATAGTGCGTCCAGCCACGACGACACCGGGCTGGGCCAGCAGGCACAGCGCCGCGTTTTCACCCGGCTCAACCACCAGTAAATTCACCTGCTCTTCGGTGTCGCTAAGCCACACGCAGGCGGCATCACCCACCGTTGGCGTCCAGATCTCGCCGTGTGCGACAAAATGCCAGCTTTTTGGCATCTGTGGTTTCAGATAACGGATCGCCACCAGCGCATTGAGCACCAGTTCCGCTTTTTGTTCTTTCGATAATTCGAGGTCGCGACATTTTTCTTCAAAAGAGAAATAGAGCGCGGCGTCATCGACACAAAAACCAGACGGCGAAAATGCATCCGGCGTGAGCATTTTGCGAGCAAAGCGCGAGCGAAATAACATGCCATTGGCTAAATCGAGCATCATTCGGTCATGCTCTTCATCATAATACCAGCGCCAGTTATCGTCAGGTTTAATTCGCATTGTACTCTCTCCCGTTTCCATCACCCTGTTGCAAAAATGTCCTTTTTCACCGCTTCGTTTATTACCTTAATAAGCAAAGCCTAAAATGTTTAAATAAGCAACAATGAAGGAATATAAAACAACCAGGGCCGGAAATAAAGCCCTGGTTGTCTGATAATGAGAGAAAAGAATCAAATATGGGTAACGATTTCTTTAATCAGTTGCGGGCCTTTAAAAATAAAGCCGGAATAAATTTGTACCAGCGTAGCGCCAGCAGCCATCTTCTCACGCGCCGCGATGACAGAATCTATCCCGCCGACGCCAATAATCGGTAACTGTCCTTTCAATTCCTGGGACAGTCGGCGAATAATTTCTGTACTTTTTAACTGTAATGGTCGACCGCTTAAACCACCCGCTTCATCGCAATTTTTCATTCCCTGAACCAGAGAACGATCGAGCGTCGTATTTGTCGCAATCACACCATCAATATTATGGCGAACTAAACTGTCGGCCACCTGGATCAATTCGTCCTCAGAAAGATCCGGGGCGATCTTTACCGCGATCGGAACATATTTATGGTGGATCGTCTGGAGATCATTTTGCTTATTTTTAATTGCCGTCAGCAAATCATCCAGCGCCTCGCCATATTGTAGCGTACGTAACCCTGGGGTATTTGGCGAAGAGATATTAATGGCGATATAACCGGCATATGCATAGATTTTTTCCATACAAATCAGATAGTCATCTTTGCCATTCTCTACCGGCGTATCTTTATTTTTGCCGATATTAATTCCGAGGATACCGTCGAAATGCGCTTTTTTGACATTCTCTACCAGGTTATCAACGCCCAAATTATTAAAGCCCATCCGGTTGATCAACCCTTCGGCATCAACCAGGCGGAAAAGGCGCGGCTTATCGTTACCAGGCTGAGGGCGCGGCGTCACGGTTCCGATCTCAATCGATCCGAATCCCATTGCGCCCAGAGCGTCGATGCACTCTCCGTCCTTATCCAGACCCGCAGCAAGGCCGAGCGGATTCTTAAATGTCAGCCCCATGCAGCTTACTGGCTTCGCAGGGACTTTCTGTCGGACAAGCGCTTCCAGCGGCGTGCCTGTTACACGGCGTAATTGCTGAAACGTAAATTCATGAGCGCGCTCTGGATCGAGCTGAAAAAGGGCTTTACGAACGAAGGGGTAGTACATGAACTCTCCTGGATTCCCGGTGTGCAGACCGGGGGCGTATTATGTGCGATATCCAGCGAAAAGGGAATTGACTTGCGGCAATAAATAGCAATCGTTTTCCTTGTTGTCCTCTTTTTATTCAATTTCCAACTTTTCTATCCCGCATAAATCATTTCGGTAAACAAAATCTCTCTGTCAGACTGCACAAATTGTTATCAATGTTAATGAAAATCGAATAATTGGTTATAAGGGGAGGTTGAGATTATGCGCGTCATCACTCTGGCGGGAAGCCCACGCTTTCCCTCTCGTTCCAGTGCGTTACTGGAATATTCCCGGGAAAAACTGAACAGTCTGGACGTCGAAGTCAGCCACTGGAATTTGCATAACTTTGACCCCGAAGACTTGCTATATGCGCGTTTCGACAGCCCGGCGTTAAAAACATTTATTGAACAATTACAGGATGCAGACGGACTGATCGTCGCAACGCCGGTTTATAAAGCCGCCTATTCCGGGGCGTTAAAAACGTTGCTCGACCTGCTTCCTGAACGAGCGCTGGAAGGCAAAGCCGTATTACCGCTGGCAACCGGCGGTACTGTCGCCCATTTACTGGCCGTTGACTACGCGCTCAAGCCGGTGCTGAGCGCGCTGAAAGCACAAGAGATCCTGCACGGCGTATTTGCCGACGATTCCCAGGTGATTGATTACCAGCATAAACCGCAGTTCACCCCTAATTTACAACATCGCCTTGACAGCGCGCTTGAAACATTCTGGCAAGCGTTGCACCGCCGCGATGTGCCGGTTCCCGTCATTCATTCACCACGAGGCGTTGCCCATGTTTAAATTTTTCAGACATCGTCCTCAATGGCTGGCGCTGGCCGGATTGCTCTCGCTTTCGGCCTGGTCACACGCGGCAGAGTCAGCGCCTGACGCACTGCGCATCGGCTATCAGAAAGGCAGCATCAGTATGGTGCTGGCGAAAAGCCACCAACTGCTGGAGAAGCGTTACCCGCAAACCAAAATCTCCTGGGTTGAGTTCCCGGCGGGCCCGCAAATGCTGGAGGCATTGAATGTCGGCAGTATCGATCTCGGCAGTACCGGCGATATCCCCCCTATTTTTGCGCAGGCTGCCGGGGCGGACCTGGTTTATGTTGGCGTTGAGCCTCCCAAACCAAAAGCCGAGGTCATTCTCGTCCCTGAAAACAGTCCGATAAAAACCGTCGCGGATCTGAAAGGACACAAAGTCGCCTTCCAGAAAGGTTCCAGTTCGCACAATCTGCTGTTGCGCGCACTGCAACAGGCCGGACTTAAATTTACCGATATCCAGGCCACATACCTGACGCCAGCAGACGCCCGCGCCGCATTCCAGCAGGGGAATGTCGATGCGTGGGCAATCTGGGACCCTTACTATTCCGCTGCGCTGTTGCAGGGTGGCGTTCGCGTCCTGAAAGACGGGACCGACCTGAAACAAACCGGTTCGTTCTATCTGGCGGCGCGCCCTTATGCCGAAAAGAACGGCAGCTTCATTCAGGGCGTTCTGGACACCTTCAGCCAGGCCGATGCGTTAACGATAAGCCAGCGTGAACAAAGTATCACCCTGCTGGCAAAAACGATGGGATTGCCTGAACCGGTGATTGCCACCTATCTGGATCATCGCCCGCCAACCACCATTACGCCGGTGAGCGCCTCTGTCGCAACCTTGCAGCAGCAAACCGCCGATCTGTTTTACGACAACCGTCTGGTGCCGAAAAAAATTGATATTCGCCAGCGTATCTGGCAGCCCACTCAACAAGAAGGAGCAAAATTATGAGCCTGAATATGTTCTGGTTTTTACCTACCCACGGTGACGGGCATTATCTGGGAACCGAAGCAGGCTCGCGCCCGGTCGATCACAGTTACCTGCAACAAATCGCGCAAACGGCGGACCGCCTGGGCTTTACAGGCGTATTGATCCCAACCGGGCGTTCCTGCGAAGACGCCTGGCTGGTTGCCGCCTCAATGATTCCGGTCACACAGCGACTGAAATTCCTGGTCGCCCTGCGCCCAAGCGTCACGTCGCCAACGGTTGCCGCCCGTCAGGCCGCAACGCTGGACAGACTCTCCAATGGCCGCGCGCTGTTTAATCTGGTTACCGGTAGCGATCCGCAGGAGCTGGCCGGTGACGGCGTCTTCCTTGACCACACCGAACGCTATGAAGCCTCATCCGAATTTACGCAGGTATGGCGACGCCTGCTGCAAGGCGAGACGGTGGACTTCAACGGTAAACATATTCATGTTCGTGGCGCAAAACTGTTCTTCCCTGCCATTCAGCAACCGTATCCACCGCTCTATTTTGGCGGTTCATCGGATGTCGCACAGGATCTCGCCGCTGAGCAGGTCGATCTCTATCTTACCTGGGGCGAACCGCCTGCGCAGGTAAAAGAGAAAATTGAACAGGTACGCGCCAAAGCGGCGGCTCGCGGGCGTAAAATCCGTTTCGGCATCCGCCTGCACGTCATTGTGCGTGAAACCAATGAAGAGGCCTGGCGTGCGGCCGATCGCCTGATTGCTCACCTGGATGACGATACGATCGCCAAAGCACAAGCCGCATTCGCCAGAACGGATTCTGTCGGTCAGCACCGGATGGCCGCGCTGCATAACGGTAAGCGTGATCAACTGGAGATCAGCCCTAACTTGTGGGCAGGCGTCGGGCTGGTGCGCGGCGGCGCGGGAACCGCCCTGGTGGGTGATGGCCCGACCGTCGCCGCACGTATTAATGAGTACGCGGCGCTGGGTATCGACAGTTTTGTGCTCTCCGGTTATCCGCATCTGGAAGAAGCCTACAACGTGGGCGAACTGCTGTTCCCGCATCTGGACGTCGCCATCCCGGAAATTCCGCAGCCGCAGCCTCTGCATCAGCAAGGCGAAGCGGTTGCCAATGAATTTATCCCCCGTAAAGCCGCGCAGAGTTAAGGAGTACGCCAATGGCAACGCCCACAAACAAATGGTTATTGCGCGTTGCCCCCTGGTTTTTACCGGTGGGCATCGTGGCGGTCTGGCAAATAGCCTCTTCGATGGGCTGGTTGTCAACCCGCATACTCCCCTCTCCCGAAGGGGTGATCGCGGCATTCTGGACACTCTCCGCCAGCGGCGAACTCTGGCAGCACCTGGCCATTAGTTCGTGGCGCGCTTTCATCGGCTTTTCAATTGGCGGTTCTATCGGTCTGACGCTGGGGCTGATCAGCGGTTTGTCGCGGTGGGGAGAACGTCTGCTGGATACTTCAGTACAAATGCTGCGTAACGTGCCGCACCTGGCGCTGATCCCGCTGGTGATTTTATGGTTCGGGATTGATGAAAGCGCGAAGATTTTTCTCGTGGCGCTGGGAACGCTGTTTCCGATTTATATCAATACCTGGCATGGGATTCGTAATATCGATCGGGGTCTGGTGGAGATGGCTCGCAGCTATGGCTTATCCGGCTTCCCGCTGTTTGTGCATGTGATCCTCCCCGGCGCCCTGCCCTCTATTATGGTTGGCGTCCGTTTTGCGCTCGGGTTGATGTGGCTGACGCTGATTGTGGCGGAAACCATTTCGGCGAACGCCGGGATCGGCTATCTGGCGATGAACGCCAGGGAATTCCTGCAAACGGACATCGTCGTGGTCGCGATTATTTTGTATGCCCTGCTCGGTAAACTCGCCGACGTCAGCGCGCAGCTGTTAGAGCGCGTCTGGCTGCGCTGGAATCCTGCTTATTACACGAAAGAGGCAACCGTATGAATACCGCTCGTCTTAATCAGGGAACGCCGCTACTGCTCAACGCGGTAACCAAACAATATGCTGACAACACGGTGCTGAACCAGTTGGATCTGCATATTCCCGCCGGGCAATTTGTGGCGGTGGTTGGACGCAGCGGTGGCGGGAAAAGTACGCTGCTGCGTCTGCTGGCCGGTCTGGAATCCCCTACGGCTGGCGAATTGCTTGCCGGAACAACGCCGCTGGCCGAGATCCAGGACGACACGCGTATGATGTTCCAGGATGCGCGCCTGCTGCCGTGGAAGTCGGTGATCGATAATGTTGGATTGGGTCTGAAAGGCGGCTGGCGGGATGCGGCGCGTCAGGCGCTGGCGGCGGTCGGTCTCGAAAACCGGGCTGCGGAGTGGCCTGCGGCGCTGTCCGGCGGGCAGAAACAGCGTGTCGCGCTGGCCCGCGCGCTGATCCACCGGCCGGGATTACTGCTGCTGGATGAACCTCTCGGCGCGCTGGATGCCCTGACCCGGCTGGAAATGCAGGATTTGATCGTCTCGTTATGGCAAGAACACGGTTTTACAGTGCTACTGGTCACGCATGACGTCAGCGAGGCCGTGGCGATGGCCGATCGGGTTCTGTTGATCGAGGACGGGAAAATTGGTCTGGACTTGACGGTGGATATCGCAAGGCCGCGCCGCCTGGGGACGGTACGTTTAGCGGAACTGGAAGCGGAAGTGTTGGGTCGGGTGATGCAACGTGGCGAAAATGAGGCTCTGCTACGCAAGCACGGTTAAAAAATGCCGGATGGCACTGTTGCTTATCCGGCCTACACGTAAATGGTAGGCCGGACGCATCCGGCAATATTATCAGGCTAACGCTTTGGTAATCTTCTCGAACAGATCGCCAGAGAGGTTTTCCAGCCCTTTCAGTTGCTCCAGCGCGGCGCGCATTTTTTCCTGGCGCTTCGCATCGTAACGTTTCAGACGAATCAGCGGTTCAATCAGGCGTGATGCCACCTGTGGGTTACGGCTGTTGAGGTCCGTCAGCATTTCGACCAGGAACTGATAGCCGCTGCCGTCTTCAGCATGAAACGCCGCCGGATTGCTCCCGGCAAATGCGCCAATCAACGAACGAATACGGTTCGGGTTGCTCATACTGAAAGAACGATGCTTCAGGAGGCCACGCACCGTTTCCAGCACGTTATCCGCCGGGCTGGTGGATTGCAGGATAAACCATTTATCCATGACCAGTCCGTCCTGATGCCACTTATCATCATACTCCTGCATCAACGCGTCACGGCACGGCAATTGCGCCGCGACCGCCGCCGACAGCGCCGCCAGCGCATCGGTCATATTATTGGCTTCATGGTACTGCTTGCTCACCAGCGTATCCGCCAGGTGGGTTTCACCAAAGGCCAGGAAGCGCAGGCAGGCATTGCGTAGCGTACGCTTGCCAATGTCGGCGTGTTCAACACGGTACTCATCAAGATGATTCGCGTTATAGATTGCCAGGAACTCGTCTGCCAGTTCCGCCGCCAGAGTGCGGGTCAACGCTTCGCGGACTTCGGCAATCGCCAGCGGATCGATGATCTCGAACAGTTCCGCGATCTCATTCACCGAAGGCAACGTCAGAATTTCCGCCGCCAGCGCCGGATCGATTTTCTCATCCAGCAGAACCGCCCGGAAGGCATCCGCCACATGTACCGGCAGCGACAGCGGCTGCCCCTGCTGGTGGCGCGCAACGTTCAGCTTAATATACGTCGCCAACAGGCTTTGCGCCGCGTCCCAACGTGAGAAGTCATTGCGCGAATGACGCATCAGGAACGTCAGTTGTTGATCGCTCCATTTGTACTCCAGTTTCACCGGCGCGGAGAATTCGCACAGCAGTGCTGGCACCGGCTGGAAATACACATTGTCAAAGACAAAGGTTTGCTCCGCCTGGGTCACGTTCAACACGGAATTGACCGGATGACCGCCCTTCTGCAACGGAATAACGTTGCCTTCGTTGTCGTACAGCTCAATCGCGAACGGAATATGCAGCGCTTGCTTTTCTGCCTGATCCGCCGTCGCAGGCGTACGCTGACTAATGGTCAACGTGTACTGTTCCGTTTCCGGGTTATAGTCGTCCCGTACGCTGACAACCGGCGTGCCGGACTGGCTGTACCAGCGGCGGAAGTGAGACAAATCGACATTCGACGCATCCTCCATCGCCTGCACAAAGTCATCACAGGTAGCGGCGCTGCCGTCATGACGCTCAAAATAAAGCTGCATCCCTTTCTGGAAATTCGTTTCGCCCAGCAGCGTGTGGATCATGCGAATCACTTCCGCGCCCTTCTCGTAGACGGTCAGGGTGTAGAAGTTGTTCATCTCAATGACCTTATCCGGGCGGATAGGATGCGCCATTGGGCTCGCGTCCTCAGCAAATTGCAGACCGCGCATGGTGCGCACGTTGCTGATGCGGTTCACCGCGCGGGAGCCGAGATCGGAACTGAATTCCTGGTCGCGGAAAACGGTCAGGCCTTCTTTCAGACTCAACTGGAACCAGTCGCGACAGGTAACGCGGTTACCCGTCCAGTTGTGGAAATATTCGTGACCAATAACGCGCTCAATGTCGAGATAATCTTTGTCGGTCGCCGTATCGGTGCGGGCCAGCACATATTTGGAGTTAAAGACGTTCAAACCTTTATTCTCCATCGCGCCCATATTGAAGAAGTCCACCGCCACGATCATGTAGATGTCGAGGTCATACTCCAGGCCGAAACGCTCTTCATCCCATTTCATGGAATTTTTCAGCGAGGTCATCGCCCACGGCGCACGGTCCAGATTGCCGCGATCAACGTACAGTTCCAGCGCCACCTCCCGGCCAGAACGCGTGATGAAGGTATCGCGCAGTACATCGAAATCGCCCGCCACCAGCGCAAACAGGTAGCAGGGTTTCGGGAACGGATCCTGCCACTGCACCCAGTGACGGCCATTATCCAGTTCACCCTGCGCAATACGGTTGCCGTTGGAAAGCAGGAACGGATATCTGGATTTATCGGCGATGATTTTGGTGGTAAAACGCGCCAGCACATCCGGGCGGTCGAGATACCAGGTTATGTGGCGGAAACCTTCCGCTTCACACTGCGTACACAGCGCGTCGCCTGACTGGTACAGGCCTTCCAGCGCCGTGTTCGCCGCCGGGCTGATCTCATTCACAATGCGCAGAGTAAAGCGCTCGGGCAGGCTGCCGATCACCAGCTCGCCCTCTTCTTCTTTGTAGTCAGTCCACGGCGCATCGTTTACATGGAGGGATACCAGTCGCAGATCTTCACCGCTCAGGCGAAGGGGCGCGTCAGATGCGCCATGACGGACAGCCTGACTCAGTGCTGTAACGACGGTTTTCTCAGCATCCAGGTCAAAGGTCAAATCAATGTCAGTAATCTGGTAATCCGGGGCACGGTAGTCGTGACGGTATTTGGCTTGTGGCTGTTGTGTCATAAAAAACCTTTAGCATCTTTTGTAGAGTCCCGACTCCAGTCTATTCCTGTTGTCGAAATCGCGCTATGCAGAATGTTCATCTTTTCAGACACAAACACTCTTTTTGCTACATTTTTATAACATAAAGGCATCACGTTTAAAATCACGGAGGCCGTTCAGGCGCCCGCCAGCCAAATGAAAACGTCACATCGCCAGTACAATGAGAACCACAGGCTTAAATCTCAAAACTTGATTTATGACCAAGCCTCATTTCAAAGGCATTTCTTAGCGTAGTCGTTACCTTTTCAAAATCGTGTAACTTTTCAGTGTCATTAAAACAGGCCTGCGCGGTGCCATTTGACAGCGTCTTGATGGCCTCGTTTATGTTACTGGACGACAAATTGAAATATACTCCACGCCCTTCCGGGTTCTTAGGATTAAAGTTACCGTGGGCCAGTTGCCAGTACCTGAATAAATACTGCGTTAAACATAATGGCTCTCTGAACCTTTTGCTTGATGATTTTTTCAACAACTCCTCTTCGGCCTGCCATATCTCAGTGAATGTACTTTTCAGGAATGGCTGCGGAAGATGCTTACCGTAGAAGCCTTCAAAATAACTTGCACGGCGGTTCATAAAATTTTTCAACAGACCTTTTTTATAACGTAAGCTATAGTATTTACGTCTGTTTTCTTTGATTATTGTTTTTTTATTAATATGCGTATTTAAAACACTGACATTAAGAAATTCTGACGACCTCATTATGATCTCGTCTTTATTTTTAGGTGATTGTTTTTTTATGATGAGGAAGTCATTAGGATAGCCATTATCAAAATAAAAATCTTCCCGCAAAGGAGAGGTAATGAACGTATCGTCATTAAATAAAACAAATTTATTACTGAGATCTTTTATCCGATGAAGATTTAGCTCTATCGTATTAGAGTTAAACGTTGGTAAATATTCAGACGGAATAAACTCATCATGAAAAACAATGTTCAATTTTTCATGTTCTACATTGATCCATGACGGAATTTGTCCACAGGTAACCAAATGTACTTTTCTGACCCATGGCGCATATTTTTCGACACATCTGAACCAATATTTAAAGATACCCATATCCCTGAACCGCGCAGGGTGGACGGCTCTCTCACCGTGGCTACCTTTTCCTTTGAACTCAGTAAACTTTTCTTGCCAGGCTACATCGGTTGAATCAACCCATAAAACAACAAAATCAATATCACTCATCGTTTTTATCTCAAATAATCATTGCGCTCATAAAATATAACAAGTCCGAAAGGCTATTTTTAACCCCATCAAGGCAAAGGCAAACAAGATGAGCACGGTTAAATTGCCTGACGATGAACTCGCCGGAGCGGTGAGTCGCGCATAAATAATCAGGTAATAAAAGCATCAGCCGGGCACGTTTTCATACCCTTTAAGCCTTTGAGAATAAAGATTCAATATTGATAAGCCCAGGTAATAGAGGGTTTTCCTGGGTTCGAACAGGCTCTGCGATACTTTATCGCGAAAATGATACATGACGGATTCAGATGAAATCAAGGACAGAAGTCATAGAATCGCCCTGTTATCCGGTAATGCAGAATGATTTTTGAAGAAAAAATAAACGATGAGATGATTCTTACGCGTCGATATTTCACGATCTGATCAATTTGATTATTGGGGGCGGGATGAACATTGTCTCCACCAGCCCCTCGGGGCGCGGCATCGGGGGCTAACAGTGATTAAATTCAAAGAGTTAATAGCATACGTTCTACATTTTCATAACACGCGGCACGAAATGCACTCGACCGCAAAGACAGCTTATGTTGTGATCGGGGTTCAATAAATCGCTAAACAAGGTATACTCCAGCGGTTTTCTTAGTTGTTTATTGTACTAAACGCTCCCGTGAGAGGATGCTACTGCGCACCTATGACACAATTCGCTTCTCCTGTTCTGCACTCGTTGCTGGATACAGACGCTTATAAGTTGCATATGCAGCAAGCCGTTTTTCACCACTACTATGATGTGCATGTAGCGGCTGAATTTCGTTGCCGTGGTGACGACCTGCTCGGTATTTACGCCGACGCTATTCGCGAGCAGGTGAATGCAATGCAACACCTGCAACTTCAGGAGGACGAGTTCCAGTGGCTCTCCGGCCTGCCCTTCTTTAAAGCTGATTATCTCAACTGGTTACGTGACTTCCGCTATAACCCGGAACAGGTCTGCGTGACCAACGATAACGGGAAGCTAAACATCCGCTTAACCGGTCCGTGGCGCGAAGTCATCATGTGGGAAGTCCCGCTGTTGGCGGTGATCAGCGAACTGGTGCACCGTTACCGCTCGCCGGAAATGGGTGTGGCGCAGGCGCTTGATGCGCTGGAAAGTAAACTCGTCGATTTCTCTGCATTAACCGCCGATCTCGATATGTCCCGCTTCCATCTGATGGATTTCGGCACCCGTCGCCGTTTCTCTCGCGAAGTGCAGCAGGCCATCGTCAAACGCCTTCAGCAGGAACCGTGGTTTGTCGGCACCAGTAACTACGATCTCGCCCGTCGGCTGTCGCTTACGCCTATGGGCACTCAGGCGCATGAATGGTTCCAGGCACATCAGCAAATCAGCCCGGATCTGGCGACCAGCCAGCGCGCAGCTCTCGCCGCCTGGCTGAATGAATACCCTAACCAGCTCGGTATCGCGCTGACGGACTGCATCACGATGGACGCTTTCTTACGCGACTTCGGCACCGAATTTGCCACGCGTTATCAGGGCTTACGCCACGATTCTGGCGATCCGGTTGAATGGGGTGAAAAAGCCATCGCCCATTACCAGAAGCTGGGCATTGACCCGCTGAGTAAGACGCTGGTCTTCTCAGATAACCTCGATCTGAAGAAAGCAGTCGATCTCTATCGTCACTTCTCTTCACGCGTGCAGTTGAGCTTTGGTATTGGCACCCGTCTGACCTGCGATATCCCGCAGGTGAAGCCGCTCAATATTGTCATCAAGCTGGTGGAATGTAACGGCAAACCGGTCGCCAAATTGTCAGACAGCCCGGGGAAAACAATCTGTCATGACAAAGCTTTTGTGCGTGCATTACGTAAAGCTTTTGACCTTCCTCATATAAAGAAAGCCAGTTAATCATTGTTGGCCGGATAACGCGCTTGCGCCGCTATCCGGTCGACAGAAAGCGCGTCTTATCGCGACTTTGCTTCCCTTTTCATGTTTATTTCCGAAATCTTTCGTTCCAGCTGCGAATTCTGCTTGTCTGATTGCAGATGCCAGGTAACATAGGTATCCCCCCAAGCAGGGTGGACAAGTGTTTATTTTTTCCGACTATTAACAGAGAGAATATTATGAGCGTTGTGCCTGTAGCCGACGTACTCCAGGGCCGCGTAGCCGTTGACAGCGAAGTCACCGTGCGCGGATGGGTGCGTACCCGCCGAGATTCAAAAGCTGGCATCTCCTTCCTCGCCGTTTATGACGGTTCCTGCTTTGATCCTGTACAGGCTGTCATTAATAATTCTCTGCCCAATTACAATGAAGACGTATTGCGTCTGACAACCGGCTGCTCGGTTATCGTCACGGGTAAAGTCGTTGCGTCTCCGGGACAAGGGCAAAGTTTTGAAATTCAGGCCACCACGGTTGAAGTAACCGGTTGGGTTGAAGATCCTGATACCTATCCGATGGCGGCAAAACGCCACAGTATCGAATATCTGCGTGAAGTCGCGCACCTGCGTCCGCGCACCAATATGATTGGCGCAGTCGCGCGTGTGCGCCATACGCTGGCGCAAGCGCTGCACCGTTTCTTTGACGAGCAGGGTTTCTTCTGGGTTTCGACGCCGTTGATTACCGCCTCCGATACCGAAGGCGCGGGTGAAATGTTCCGTGTATCAACATTGGATCTGGAAAACCTGCCGCGTAACGACCAGGGCAAAGTCGATTTTGATAAAGACTTCTTCGGTAAAGAGTCCTTCCTGACCGTATCCGGCCAGTTGAACGGCGAAACCTATGCGTGCGCCCTGTCCAAAATCTATACCTTTGGCCCTACATTCCGTGCAGAAAACTCCAACACCAGCCGCCACCTGGCTGAGTTCTGGATGCTGGAGCCGGAAGTCGCCTTTGCCAACCTGAATGACGTAGCTGGCCTTGCCGAAGCGATGCTGAAATATGTCTTCAAAGCCGTACTGGCTGAACGCGCGGATGATATGAAATTCTTCGCCGAGCGTGTCGATAAAGATGCGATTTCTCGTCTGGAACATTTTATTGATGCGGACTTCGCCCAGGTTGATTACACCGATGCGGTCACAATTCTGGAAAACTGCGGTAGGAAATTCGAAAACCCGGTTTACTGGGGTGTGGATCTCTCCTCTGAGCACGAACGCTATCTGGCAGAAGAGCACTTTAAAGCGCCAGTGGTAGTGAAAAACTACCCGAAAGACATTAAAGCGTTTTATATGCGCCTTAACGAAGACGGTAAAACCGTGGCGGCAATGGATGTTCTGGCGCCGGGCATTGGTGAAATCATTGGGGGTTCCCAGCGTGAAGAGCGTCTGGACGTACTGGATGCCCGTATGGCGGAAATGGGCCTGAATAAAGAAGATTACTGGTGGTATCGCGATCTGCGCCGCTACGGTACTGTTCCGCATTCAGGTTTCGGTCTCGGCTTCGAACGTCTGATCGCTTATGTCACTGGCGTGCAAAACGTTCGTGATGTGATTCCGTTCCCGCGTACTCCACGTAACGCCAGTTTCTGATTTTAAAAGGCCAGCTTTGCTGGCCTTTTTCTCTCTCAGAATGTCAAGTTTTATGGATAAGAAGTAAACAAATCTAAAAACAAGCCCCTCAGTTCTCCCTTCCTGTTACCTGATATTTCATTGCAACATCTCAGTACAAAAAATAATCCCTCCGATCATTGCGGATTAGTTTTTCCTCACCTGATAGCATAATTTTTAATCAATCGCACGGCATTCCAGACGTCTGAAAAAAGTTATCAATCACACCCTCGTTCAATCACATTTGCAGTAAGTGCTATGTTTAGAAAAATTAAACATAAGGAAATCATATAAATAGAAATAAAAATGGGAAATGGTGGCTGAAATTGGCCTGAAATTTGAAGTCGTTCACAAAGCGTCAAAAATAAAATATTTAGTTACATATTTTTTCTTTTTGAAACTAATTCTTTATCTTTGTAGCACTTTCACGGTAGCGAAACGGTGGTTTGAATGGAAAGATGCTTGTCAGACACATAAAGACACCAAACTCTCATCAATAGTTCCGTAAATTTTTATTGACAGAATTTATTGGCGGCAGTGGCAGGTGTCATATAAAAACCAATGAGGGTAATAAATAATGATGAAGCGTAATATCCTGGCAGTGGTAATCCCTGCCCTGCTGGCAGCTGGCGCCGCAAACGCAGCCGAAGTGTATAACAAAGATGGCAATAAACTGGACCTCTACGGTAAAGCGGTAGGTCTGCACTACTTCTCTAAAGACAACGGCAAAAACAGCTACGGCGGTGATGGCGACCAGACCTATGCACGTCTGGGTTTTAAAGGTGAAACCCAGATTAACGATCAACTGACCGGTTACGGCCAGTGGGAATACCAGTTCAGCGGTAACAGATCCGAAGGTGGTTCTGACTCTCAGAAAGGCAACAAAACCCGTCTGGCATTCGCGGGTCTGAAACTCGGCGATGCGGGTTCTCTGGACTACGGTCGTAACTACGGTATCGTTTACGATGCACTGGGCTACACCGATATGCTGCCAGAATTTGGTGGTGACACTGCATACAGCGATAACTTCTTCGTTGGCCGTGTTGGCGGTGTGGCAACCTACCGTAACTCCAACTTCTTCGGTCTGGTTGACGGCCTGAACTTCGGCGTTCAGTATCTGGGCAAAAACGAGCGCGCAAGCAACTACGTTGTTAACGCAGACGATTCCAGTAACTTCAGCGACGTACAGCGCTCTAACGGCGACGGCTGGGGTGCATCTCTGAGCTATGAATTCGAAGGCTTTGGTATCGTTGGTGCTTACGGTGCCGCTGACCGCACCAACGCTCAGCAAGATTCTCGCCTTGCTGGTCGTGGTAAAACCGCTGAGCAGTGGGCTACTGGTCTGAAATACGACGCCAACAATATCTACCTGGCAGCCAACTACGGTGAAACCCGTAACGCCACGGCTATCGACGGCGGCTTCGCCAACAAAACTCAGGACATCCTGTTAGTTGCTCAGTATCAGTTCGACTTCGGTCTGCGTCCGTCCATCGCTTACACCAAGTCCAAAGCCAAAAACGTTGAAGGCGTGGGTAGCGAAGATCTGGTCAACTACGTAGAAGTTGGCGCGACTTACTACTTCAACAAAAACATGTCCACCTATGTTGACTACATCATCAACCAGATTGATTCTGACAACAAACTGGGCGTAGGCTCTGACGACACGGTTGCTGTAGGTATCGTTTACCAGTTCTAATCAGCAGACCTCTTTGTTAAATGCCTAAAAAACAGGACTTCGGTCCTGTTTTTTTATGTCTGCCAGCAAAATCTGGCGTCTTAAAAAAACACTCAGGCTTTTTGTCACTAACAGTTGGCATTTTGTAAATCTGCCGTTAACCTGATTACGGATTTCCCTTCTGTAACCACAATGGAACCTCGTCATGTTTGAGAACATTACCGCCGCCCCTGCCGACCCTATTCTGGGCCTGGCCGATCTGTTTCGTGTCGATGACCGTCCCGGAAAAATTAACCTTGGTATCGGTGTCTATAAAGATGAGACAGGCAAAACGCCGGTGTTAACCAGCGTTAAAAAAGCCGAGCAGTATTTACTGGAAAATGAAACCACCAAAAACTATCTCGGTATTGATGGTATTCCAGAATTCGGCCGTTGCACGCAGGAATTACTGTTTGGCAAAGGTAGCGCGCTGATCAATGACAAACGCGCTCGCACCGCGCAAACGCCAGGCGGTACTGGCGCGCTCCGTGTTGCCGCGGACTTCCTGGCAAAAAATACGGCGGTAAAACGCGTGTGGGTAAGTAATCCAAGCTGGCCAAACCATAAGGGCGTGTTTAATTCCGCCGGTCTGGAAGTGTGCGAATACGCTTATTACGATGCAGAAAACCACGCGCTTGATTTCGATGCCTTGCTGGCAAGCCTCAATAACGCGCAGGCTGGTGACGTCGTTCTGTTCCATGGCTGCTGCCATAACCCAACCGGTATCGATCCGACGCTGGAACAGTGGCAAACGCTGGCTCAGCTTTCTGTCGAAAAAGGCTGGCTGCCGCTGTTTGACTTCGCCTATCAGGGTTTTGCTCGCGGTCTGGAAGAGGACGCGGAAGGTCTGCGTGCGTTCGCAGCGCTGCATAAAGAGCTGATCGTCGCCAGTTCCTACTCTAAAAACTTTGGCCTGTATAACGAGCGTGTCGGTGCCTGTACGCTGGTTGCCACAGATGCGGAAACCGTTGACCGCGCATTCAGCCAGATGAAATCCGCCATTCGCGCCAACTACTCTAACCCTCCGGCACACGGCGCATCCGTTGTAGCGACTATCCTGAGCAATGATGCCCTGCGTGCTATCTGGGAACAAGAACTGACCGATATGCGCCAGCGTATTCAGCGCATGCGTCTGTTGTTCGTCAATACGTTGCAGGAAAAAGGCGCAGATCGCGATTTCAGCTTTATCACCAAACAGAATGGCATGTTCTCATTCAGCGGCCTGACGAAAGAGCAGGTACTGCGTCTGCGTGAAGAGTTTGGCGTATATGCGGTGGCTTCTGGTCGCGTCAACGTGGCTGGAATGACGCCGGATAACATGGCTCCGCTGTGCGAAGCCATTGTCGCCGTACTGTAAGTATCATAGCGCCAGGTAGTGCCTGGCGCTTACCCGGCCTACAGTGGTTTCCCATTGCAGGCCGGACAAGAAATTTACCAGACCGGCATTTCATCTTGCAGGAACGGGTTATGCAGTCGCTCATGACCAAGCGTCGACATCGGCCCATGACCCGAAATAAACGTCACATCATCGCCCAACGGCAATAATTTACGCTTGATCGAATCAATCAGCTGAGCGTGATCGCCACGCGGGAAATCGCTGCGCCCAACGCCGCCTTTGAAGATCACGTCACCGGAAATCAGTAGCCGTGAAGACTCATCAAAGAAGACAATATGGCCCGGCGTATGCCCAGGACAATGCAACACCTGTAAAGTCACATTCCCTACGCTAATACGATCTCCCTCATTCAGCCAACGGTCAGGCGTCAACGGCTGACACTCTTCCAGACCAAACATGCGACTTTGCGCCGGTAAACCCTGTAGCCAGAACTCATCTTCTTTTTCCGGGCCGATCACTGGCACGCCATAATGCTTCGCCAGTTCCGCCGCCACGCCAACATGATCGAGATGACCGTGCGTAAGCAGGATCTGCATCAACGTCACGCCGCTGGCGTCCACTTCCTGTTTGATGGTCTGTGCGTCGCCGCCGGGATCGACCAGCGCGGCCAGACGGGTTTGCTCACACCAGATCAATGAACAGTTCTGGGAGAATGCGGTGACCGGAATAATACGATAGTTCATACTGCTCCTGTTTCGTTAAGTCTGCGGATCACCAGTGCCGTGCCGGCCCGGTGTCAATATGCACAAAGTTACTGCGTGGGTAGTATCCTACACCACCTGCGCGCATAGATAACGCAGCTTTGCGAATATTACTTAACGAAACGCCTTCAATATGGAAATCCATCGCCTGCCCTTTCGTGTGGTAGCTTTTTTTCGCCACTCCACGACTGTGCGCACGCAGTTCGTTATTGGTATCCAGTGAGCGGTAACCCGAGATGAGCTGTACGGGCTTACGGGTGCCTAAAAGGCCTTGCAGGCGGAAGAGCTGATCGAACAATCCTGGGTCGATGGCTTTCACTTTATTCGCGCGAAAATCACGGAAAAAATGGTTTAGTTTTGCTAATTCATCCTGAATATAGGCTCTTCCGTCGAAAAACTCCGCTTTAATTGACTCTCCGGTATGGAGGTTGTTCAGTGTCAAAATACGCGGACGTGGGGTGGAGAGTGTGGCAAATGCTGGCGTAGGCAAGATGGCGGCGCCGAGAGCAACGCCACCAAACGCCAGCAACTTGCGGCGATTAGCGTCAAATTTGTCCATGATAATCAGGTCTACAGGTAAATGTTTTCGTTAATATGCACTTCTGGCGCACGAGGGGCACCTTAACTGGCAAAAAAGCCGACGTCAAGGTGGCCCATCCCCAGCAACGGCGGGGCTTGCAGCGAATCAGCCCTGCCGATGACCAATATTACGACAACAGATTTATCAGAACTTCTTCATTTACCTGATTAATTGTTCTGCTTTTGACACAATTTGTGCGCTGGATCGCGCAGTCAGATCATAATTGTAAATATCTGTACGATACTGAGTGCGTCCGTCTGCTCCCACAAACGCCGTCAGGTAATACAGATTCACCGGAATATTCTGGCGGATGTTGACGTACCGGGTATCACCTTGCTTCAGCGCATCCGAAATCCGCGTATCGTTCCAGCCTGCATCCTGAAGCAGCATATTTGCCAGCTCAGAGGCCTTATTCACACGCACGCAACCGGAACTGAGCGCTCGCGTATCTTTCTGGAACAGATTGTGATTCGGCGTATCGTGCAGATAAATCGCGTCTGAACTTGGCATATTAAATTTGTAACGCCCCAGCGAGTTGTGCGCGCCCGGCGCCTGCTGGAAGCGGAACGGCAGGTTCGATGGCGTAATGGTCGACCAGTCCACCTGCCACGGGTTAATCGTCTCTTTGCTGTTCCAGCCGCGCATAACGGTATAACCGTGGCGTTCCAGATACCCCGGATCATTCCAGACTTTGGGCAGAATATCTTTTCGGGCCAGTGTTGGCGGCACATTCCAGGGCGGATTCACCACCACGTTATTAAGCGCGCTGCTCATCATTGGCGTTTTCCGATCGGGGCGGCCAACAATCACCCGGGAAGCCAACACCTGGTTGCCGTTCTGGTAATAAACCAGCGAATAGGCCGGAATATTGACCATAATGCCCGTTGATAATTCTCCTGGCAGTAAACGCAAACGCTGAATATTCAGCGCCAGCACCCCCGCACGTTGCGCAGGCGTCACATTCAGCCATTCGCGCGTCGCCGGGCCGACAGCGCCATCCGCCCCCAGTCCTTGCCAGGTCTGAAAACGTTTCACCGCATCAACAAGCTCACGATCATAAGCCGCACGGACTGCCGGAGCGGGTTGGCTGCGCTGAGTGGATTGCCGGGCGACAGGTTTCACGGCGGCAGGCTCCACTGCGACGGCGGAAGGGCTGACAACCACATCGGCCGCCACGTCATCCCCCGGGAGCGCTATCTTAGGCCCGCCTTCCAGCATACCGGTGCGCTGTAAAATCTCACGCAGCGCAGGCACATCATTGCTCCACTGACCAGGACGCAACGTCGCGGTACTGGTCAACTGCGGCCAGGGGCGAGCGTCGCTAACCAGCTTTTTCAGTGAATCATGCAGCGCGGCGTATTGCGGATGCTGTGGCGCAAGGCTGGCGACAAACGTCGTCAGTTGACCGTTGTCCAGCGCAATCTGCCACTGGTTGATCACCGAAAGCGGCGGTGTTGCCAGCGCATAAGGTTTGTCGCTGTACAGCCAGCGCGTCCCTTTTACGGGAATATTGGCGATGAAATGGAGATAGCCCATCATGGCGTCGGATAAAACAGCATCTCGCGCCAGACCGGTGACTGACGGGTCGGTCAGCAGCGCGACCCAAGTGGTAAATTGCGGCTGGAACCCGGCGATGGCCACTTCCGCCAGCTGCTGCTGAAACGCTTTCACCGCATCGCGATTTTCCCACATTGGTTGCATATCGCGGGCGGCATACAGCAGTTCCAGTTGATTCAGATAAACCGGCGTATAACCAGAAGGAAGTTGCGATTGTAATTCAGCCCGGGCTTTCTCCGCAGAGATCCCCTCCGGCAGCGGCTGAATCCCCGCCATTACCGCTGTCGCAGGCGATTGCGCTTGCGGCTGTGACAACGCGGTAGGCTGTTCGCTGACGGTCGCAGAGCTGTCGCCAGGAATCATTTCAGGCTCATCGGCCTGCACACTGAACAGTGGAGCAAATGTTACGGCCAGGCATAAACTGATTGCCGATAGCCGACGACTACAAATTTTGTTAAGCAACATCCCTTGCCCCCTGTTTCTTTATCATACTTTGAATAGCCAGGTTGCCCGCTCACATTGGGTAAAAACCTGAAAACGCCAATACCTTCTGAAGTATGACGAGCAAGCCTGCTTACTCGTCAGGCTTACCTTCAGTATATAAACATCAAAAAGGTTTTGCCTAACCTAATGTAAAGAAGTTTAAAGAAAAAGCACCTGGTGTAAGGTGCTTTTCAGACTTCTATTGATCGATTTTATGATGAAAAAAGACGGCGCGAAGGCCGTCTTCATCTTACTTACCCGGCGGCCTGCGACGAAGCATCTTCGGTGCCGGTGCCAGGTAGCGTCTCCGGCAGTTGTGGGGCGAAGCCACGCAGTCCGACCACATGAACGTGTTCGGTATTGTGGAAAACCTTACGCACCAGCTTATAGGTGGTGCCTTTCTCAGGGCTGATGTTTTCCGGCGCAGCGATGATAAGCTGCATTTGCAGACGTTCGCACAGTTCGAACAGCGTCGCGATGGAACGCGCATCCAGACGCGCAGCCTCATCAAGGAACAGCAGGCGGCATGGGGAGATATCTTTTCCGCGCAAACGGCGGCCTTCGTCTTCCCAGCTTTGTACTACCATCACCAGAATGGACATCCCGGTACCAATCGCTTCACCGGTAGACAGCGCGCCGGACTCCGCACGCAGCCAGCCGTCTGAACCACGGTTGACCTCGACTTCCATCTCCAGATAGTTACGGTAATCCAGCAGCTCCTCGCCAATGGTCTGCGGCGTACGCTGCCCCATATCAATCTGCGGATTCAGGCGCTGATACAGCTTCGCCAGCGCTTCAGAGAAGGTCAGGCGGTTGCTGTTAAACAGATCCTGATGCTGCTCATGCTGTTCGGAAAGAACATCCAGCAAGGTCGCATGCGTTTCCCGCACGTTAACGTTGAGACGCACGCTGTTCACCTGACCGAACGAGACGTTTTGTAGCCCCTGGTTCAGCATACGAATACGGTTTTGTTCGCGCTGAATCGTCTTACGAATAATGTTCGCCACGCTGCGCGAGCTGATCGCCAGCTTCTGTTCGCGGGAGGTCAGCTCTTCCGTCAGGCGACTCAACTCAATTTCCATCTGCTCGATGGCCTCAACCGGGTCATCGGTACGGATGATATCCTGGCGAATACGCTCCCGCAGATGCTGGTAAACCGCCACGAAGAACTGGATCTTACGTTCCGGTCGTTTTGGATCTTCCGACATACGTAATACATCACGCAGGTGTTCGTTATCCGCCACCGCCAGACGCAACGCACCCAACGCCTTATCCGACATGGAGCGAAGTTCATCTGCCGACAGATAAGCCAACTCGCGACGATGCAAACGGCGCTCTACCCCGTTATCTTTCACCATCCGCATCACCGCGCACCACCCGGCTTTCGCGGTGACTACCTGCTCGCGCATTTCATGATAATCGCGTTCCAGTTTGCGCAGTCTGCGGGTCAGGTTATCCATCTCCGCTTCACAGAAGGTCAGCGCTTTTTCCAGCTGGTTACGACGTGAGCGGTTATTGCTCAGTTGCGTATGCAGTTCGTCACGGCGGATACGCGCGCGCTCTTCCGAACCGCTGTCGGCGCGCACGCCGATATCCTGTAATTCACGTTGCAGGTCGCCCAGCAGCTCTTTCTTGGTGTCATACGAGCTTTTCAGTGAGGCCAGAACCTGATTGTACTGGCTGAGTTGCGCGGCATGACCGCGTAACGCTTCACGGGCACGGGTACGCTCGGCTTCCGCCTGTTCCAGACGCTGGCGCAGTTTTTCGTTCAGATCGCTGTTGCCGCTCAGCATTTCGGCCGAGTCGGAATAGCTGAAGTGCGCCCGACGCTGTACGACCTCCGTCAGCGCAAAAGCCTGCTGACGCGCATCCCGCTGCGTTTGCTGGGAGTATGCGTAATCTTCTTTCAGTTGCTCAAACTGTTCGGGATCGTTTTGCAGAACCGAGACGATCGGCTCCAGTTTGGCTAACTGATTACCGTGTTGCTGTATAAAACGCGCCGCTTCCTGCGCATCATCCAGACGTTCCTGAATTTCATCCACGCGGTCAGCCAGCGTGTCGTCCGTCAGCAGGTTCAGGCGCGGCAGTAAGCGGTTCAGAGCGGAGACGCCCTCTTTCGCCTGTTCAAACTGAATACGCTGCTGCTGGTTGTCGTTTTCATGCGTAGCCAGCGCGCGTTCCAGTTCAACGCGACGGCCATTCAATTGGCGAATTTCCGCTTCCGGGTCGGCCTCAAACGCGACCGCCAGATGGCTGCCGATAAAACGACTGAACGCCTGATGCAGACGCTGAGTTTTCTGCACGTCGAAGGACAACGTCGCAAAGCGTTCAGACAGCCCTTCGCGCTCAGCATGCAGACTTTCAATACGGTTTTCACGCGCGGCGCGACCAAAGATCGGCACCGTCGGGAAACGGGAATAACGCCACTGACGCTCGGCGGTTTTCACCACCACCGCGTTTTCCAGCTCATCAACGCTGAAGACGCTGTCATCGAACGACTGCGGGTCCCCTTCGATGAAATAGAGATCTTCCGGGCAATCCGTCAGCCCTTCAAGCTGTTCGGCGATCAGCGACAGATCCGGCACCACGATAGCATGACGGGACGGGCCGTACAGCGCGGAGAAGTACGGCGCGTCTTCGAAGCTGACGTCATCATAGATTTCCGACAGCAACACGCCGCCAAAACGCTCCGCCAGCGCGTTCAGACGCGAGTCTTCCGAGCCACCCGGCTGGCTTAAACGTTCAATCTCTTCGTCAACCGCGTTCTTACGCGCGCCAACTTCGTCACGCTCTACAATCGCTTCACGCTCGCGCTCCAGCAACTGTTGCAGATACTCGGTTACCTCCTGGCTGGAGGTAAACTCTTCGCCGCTCTGTTCGCACAGCTGATTCAGACTGTTTTGCGCCGCCAGCCAGATCGGGGCGCGCTGCATTAAGTGCTGAATGCGGGACTGGAGTTGCTCCTGCTCCTGACGCAGCGTCATACGCTGTTCATGGGCGTTAGAAACGCTATCCGACAGGGCAGCGATGCGGGCTTCCAGCTCCTGGTGCAGCGCTTCCAGCTCATCAATGTCGAAATGTTTGCCCTGACGTTTACAGAATTCCGCCAGCAGGCGTTCAGCTTCCTGCTGTTCGCGCAAGCGCTGTTCCAGCTCACTCAGACGCATACGCAGCGGCTGAACCTGCTCCGCCAGGTGACGCTGTTCCACGCCTTCGCGCAGCAGGTCGCGCGCCACACTCCAGGCTTCATTACGCGCCAGCGGGCCATTAATGGCGGCCACCAGCTGATATGCCTGTTCAAACTGACTGTGCGCGGTTTGCGCCACGCTCATTTTCTGTTCCAGCGAAAGCAGTTTTTCCGTTGCTTCCTGCTCTTTCGCCTGGAACGTTTCCAGCCATTCTGCGGCGCTGTCCGCCGTCAGGTCAGGCAGATGACAAAGCGCTTTGGCGCGGTCGAGCGCCTGGATCGCCTGGTTGTACTGAATCGCGCGCGTCTGCTGCACGTCCAGCGCCTGCTGATAGTCCGCCAGTTGGCTTTTCAGTTCATCCACTTCCAGCTCGGCGGCTTCCGCACGGGCTTCGTTCTCTTCCTGCATGTCGGCGGCTTCAGCCACCACTTCATTTTGCTCTTCGAGACGAATTTGCAGCTCATCGAGATCCGCTTCGTAGCGCTCGATCTTCTCCTGCTGGCGCAGCGCGGTCTGCACCAGGTTCAGGTGGTCGCTGGCGGCCTGGTAATCCGCTTCCAGATCCCCTTCCGCACCGTTGTGCTCGCCCAGTTCACGCGCCATGTCGACGTGTTTGTACTGTTCCGCCGCCAGTTGCTTACGCGATGTGTACAGCTCGCGACGAAACTCCAGCGCTTTATCCAGATGAACCCGGCGTTCGTTGGCGTGGCGCATGTAGTCCGCCGCCACGTAGTTAGTGGCTTCGCTAATCAAATGCTTGAACAGGTCACGATCCGACTGGGTTACGCGGATCGCTTCCAGCGTCATACGGTTTTCACGCAGCGCGGCTTCCATATCCTGGAACGCTTTACGCACGCCGCTATTTTCCGGCAGCAGGTAGTCACGCAGGGAACGGGTAATCGCGCTGGAGATCCCGCCGTACAGCGAGGCTTCAATCAGACGATAGAACTTGCTGCGATCGGACGCAGAACGCAGACGGCGGGCAATGATGCCCAGATCGAACATCAGCGAGTGATAATCGGTGATCGAGTTAAACTGCTTAAACTGCACGCCTTCCATCGCATCGAGCTTCTCTTTCAGCTCCGCGAGGGTCAACACGCGCGCCTGGCGCTCGTTCAGCGTTTCGGTCACCAGCTGCGTCGGCTGCACCGACATCGGCAAGCCCTGAATGGCAAACGGTTTGATATCAACTTTGCGATCGCGTCCGGCGACCTGCTGCAAACGCACGCCCACCACAACACGCTGATGGCGGGAATTGAGGACGTCGAGCATGGAATAACAGACGCCCGCTTTCAGCTTACCGTGCAGGCCTTTATCGCGCGATCCGCTGGTGGCCCCGGCTTCCGTGGTGTTACGGAAATGCAGTAAGGTTAAGTCCGGGATCAGCGCCGTGACGAACGCCGCCATCGTGGTGGATTTACCGGCGCCGTTCCCGCCGGACAGCGTGGTGACCAGCTCATCGAGGTCAAAGGTGCGGGCAAAAAAGCCGTTCCAGTTAATCAGCGTTAGTGAGCGAAATTTACCGCGTTCAATCATTATTCTTCCTCTCCACTGTCCGGCTGATTCTCTTCGGTCTCATCGTTGAGTTGCAGGTGATTTTCAACCGGCATGGCTTCCCCATCGCGGATTAAGCGACGCTGCGCTTCACGCGGATCGTCACCGGTACGCACATCCGCGCCAAAGCGGAACACCGATTCCGTGATGCGGAATTTGCTGCTGTCATGGCCCATAAACCACACCATCCCTAAGCGACGCAGACGGTTTAACGACGAGCGCACCTTCTCCTGTAGTTTCTGACGATCCACGTCAGACCCCGTTGAGCGGTTGTTGACCAGTTTCAGCAATTTGGCTTCGTCTGTCAGGGCGAGCAGCTCATCGTACAGTTCCTGCTGGGTAAAAATCCCCTCATTTGCCAACCGCTCCGGGCTGAGATAGAGGTAACAGAGGATTTTACCCACCATCATGTCCAGTTCAGACAAGACGGAGCGCGGGATAATCGTCGTGGAACGCGGGCGCAGGTAGAAAAAACCCTCCGGCGCGCGAATCAGTTCGACGTTATAGCGACTGTAAAACTCTTCCAGATACTCCTGGAAATCCATCAGGAAGGCATGATTATCCAGCTCATCCAGACCGATATGTCTGCCGGAGCGTAATGCGCTATCCAGCGCCGGAAATAACGGGTTTGCCAGCGCCTGCGCCAGCTTAACCGGCATCACTTGTTCAATATTTGTCAATGACATGCGCCTGTACCTTGGCTCCGTAATCATTAATCGGCTGCCATTTGGCTGGCAGTCCGGTGAAGTCTGCTTGCGCTACGCCAAGACGTACCGCCTGATCGATAACAATACGCGCCACGTCGAAGTGACGCGCTCGTGGGTATTGCGCCAGATATTCGCGCACTACTAGGCCGAGATCCAGTGGGGCTTGTCTGGATTTATAGATAGCCAGCTGTTCTTCGATGATCGCCGCCAGTTGTTCGCGGATCTCGTTAAATTCTTCATATTCCAGGTCCGGCGGCAGTTCGCCGGTCACCTCTTCATCGCGCAGCGCCATCTCTTCATCGCGCATATCCAGCAGACGATCGGCGTTGGCATAGGTCAGCGCCCACGGCTCATCAAAATAGCCCTGGATGGATTGGCGCAGTCGCTGGGCAAAGACGCGGTTTTTATCCATATCAATCGCGGTACGGATAAATTTGTGTACGTGTCGATCATAGCCAATCCACAGGTCGATGGATTGCTGACCCCAGCTAATAATGCGGTCGAGTTTGCTTTGCAGATCGAACACCAGACGATCCACAAAATGCAGGTCGTCATGCGCCATCGTGGCGTCCTGGATGCGTAACAGATTGGCCTGCAATTTATCGCCAGCTGCTTCGAGCGTATCCTGTAACTCACGCAGCGTGCCGGATGTTTCAGAAAGCAGCAGTTCGCAACTCGAAATTGCCGCGCGCCAGTCTTTGTTCAGCAACTGCGCAATGTCGTCTTTTACCTGCTGCTGCTGCTCATCCATGATGCGCTGGGTCAGGTCGATGCTGTCGAAAATTTCCGCGACCGAATATTTCAGCGGCGCATAAACGTTGCGATGCCAGTGAAATTCGTCGCCGCCCTCATCTGCCGCATCCGCCGCCCGCTTCAGTTCACCCGCGACAATGGATAGCTGCATGGAAAGGCGCAACGTGGAAAACTCACGCTGGCGGATGTAATAATCGGTAATGCCAATCCCGAGCGGCGTCAGGCGATAAATGGCGTTGCCTTCCGCTTGCTCGCTGGTAAAGCGGTTCAGCAGACGTTGACGTACCATATCGTTGATCGCGTTGTTGGCGCGCACGCCGATGGTTTCGCTGGTTTGCTCAAACGCATCACTGACATGGCGGAACGCATCCACCAGTTCGCCTTCACTCATCTCCCCGTCCAGGCGCTCGCCGTTCAGCGTGGCTACCGCCAGCAGGAACGAAAGTCGGTCTACCGGCAGAGAGATGGAAAAGTCATTTTTTCTGGCCCAGGCAACCAGTTCGGGGACTGTCTGGGAAAATTCACTCATAAGTTATCCTTGCATCTGCGGTTTGCGCGCGGTGACATGAATGTAGCGGCCAAGGCTAATATACGGCTCCTGGCGGCAATAACGCGTTTCTAATTCAACTAACATCTCATAGCAGTCACGCTGTTGATGCTTCTCACGCAGATAATCATGAAATACGCGTACGCCGGTCTTACCGGTAATCTGCCAGCCAATATCTTCCAGCCACTGATAAACCTGCTCGGGTTTACGTGGATAGTCTGGCGAAAGCGTACGCTTTTTGCGTTTTGGCATCCCTACCTGCACATAGTCAAAGTTCCCTGCCACCATGTTATGCATCAACAGGCCGTTAGCATTGTAGAACATTAACGACAGTGCTCCGCCGGGACGCAAAACTGACCAAATCGCCTCTAACACGCCGACCGGTTCCGCCACCCACTCCAGCACAGCATGAAACAATATCAGATCAGCGGAGGTTTCCAAATGCGAAGCGACATCCTGAACAGCGCATTGTATAAAATGCATGTTTCCGCTCACACCTTTTGCTTCTGCCGCCTGCTGCGCACGCGCGATCATCTCGCCGGACAGATCGCACAATGTAACCTGATGCCCACGCTCCGCCATTTTGATGGCCGTTTGCCCCTCTCCGCCGCCAGCATCCAGGATGTGCAGTTTTCGCTCGCCGAATTCCGCCAGCAACCGATCAAGATCCTGCCACAGAATCGCCTGTCGCAGCTGTCCTTTGGTGGTTCCGTAGATGTTACGGGAAAACTTTTCAGCAATGTCATCAAAATTGCGGTCCCGCATCGGACTCTCCACAGGCTGGCTCAGGTGTGCTTTTAAAAAGAAGCTATTTTGTCATAGTCGCGGCGATATTTAACCTGTCTGGTGTAATATCCCTGCTGATCCCCTGCTGTATGGTCAAAAAAGGAACCAAAAAGGATGCTTTTTACTCTGAAGAAAGTGACTGGCGGTCTGTTGCTGCCGCTTCCCTTTATGCTGCTCATCATGGGCGTGGGGCTGGCGCTGGTATGGTTTAGCCGCTTTCAGAAAACCGGGAAGGCGTTTATCAGCCTGGGATGGCTGGCAATATTTCTGTTAAGCCTGCAACCTGTTGCTGACCGTTTACTCAAACCGATTGAAGACAGTTACCCCACCTGGCAGGGAACGCAAAAAGTAGACTATATCGTGGTGCTGGGCGGCGGCTACACCTGGAACCCCCAGTGGGCGCCCAGTTCGAATCTGATCAATAACAGCCTCCCACGTCTGAACGAAGGCGTACGCCTCTGGCTGGCCAATCCGGGATCGAAACTGATCTTTACGGGCGCGGCGGCAAAAACCAATCGCGTGAGTACGGCAGAAGCGGGCGCAAGAGTGGCACAATCGCTGGGTGTGCCACGTAGCGACATCATTACGCTGGATCAGCCAAAAGATACCGAAGAAGAGGCGGAAGCAGTGAAACAGGCCATCGGCGATGCCCCTTTCCTGCTGGTCACTTCCGCCTCCCACTTACCGCGCGCCATGATCTTCTTCCAGCATGTTGGGTTACATCCGCTGCCTGCGCCCGCCAATCAACTGGCGATAGGTTCACCGTTAAATCCGTGGGAGCGAGCAATTCCCTCCCCGGTATGGTTGATGCATAGCGATCGCGCCGGTTATGAAACGCTGGGGCGCATCTGGCAGTGGCTGAAAGGCGCGTCAGGCGAGCCAGGGCAGCAGTGATTTTGTCGCGAGGTCAAAGTTGGAGCGGCTAAAACGCCCGGTATTGACCAGCTGCGCGACTTCGTCCCATAACACATAAAGCCAACGCCGCCAGATGAACGATTCCGCCACTGGCGCGTGTTGCAGATAATGCCAGAGCAGCCCTTCCGCCAGCGCATTGTCCATCAGCCGGAACAGTTCATACTCTCGTGGCGCCCACAGCATAACGCCAGGCCCCACCATCGCCAGAAGCTGATCGCTGCGGGCGTCTTTCAGCATACTGCGCAGGCTAAAATTGCCGTGGATGAGCACGCAATTATCATTAAATCCTTCAAACAGCGCAGGCAGGCACTCCCGGGTACGAAACAGAATGCGTTTATCCTGCATAGTTAACCCGGTGTTGTTGAACTGGTTTAACGTCGTCCATAGCACTTCAACACGCTGTCGATACCAGGACGGCCAGATATTTTCCTGCGTATGATCCACCGCGCCCACGCAACCCCGGCTGTCCTGCCGATGCCAGGCTAACAACCCTTCTACAATCTGATCCTTCAACTGCTCCCAGCGCTCAGGCGTGCGGGCGGGCGCTTCCACAGAGACGCCACGCAGACGCTCCAGCAGCAGGACATCAGGCCCGGGGTGTTCCTCATGCGTCATCACGCCATAGACAACCGGCATGCGTACCGTGCCGCTACGCGCCAGCATGGTCGTTTTCCATGCCAGTTGCTGCGCCACGCCGGGGGTCGTAAAACTTCTCGCCATCAGCGGCATCGGGTTTCCCTGACTGTCGTACAGCGACCACAAGGCCGTATCCGCCTTTTCACTCACGCACTCTATACGGCTGAGTTTTTCGCCCAGCAGATGACTCAGTTCGGCTCGCAGCTGTTCCATTTCAGATTGCCCTCATAAACGCCACTGCTTTTATAATGAGCGCCGTATGGACAGATGTCACCCGGATGAGATCAATTGATGAAAAGAAAAATGAAGGGAAAATCGTAACGATACGACACTCCTCCCATTTGTGAGAGGAGTGCGATAGCGGATATCAGCGCATTTCGGCGCGAACGCGCTCAAGATCTTCGGCTGTATCAACGCCCGTTCCCGGGACTTCTTTGGCGACGGCAACATGGATTTTTTCGCCATACCACAGCACACGAAGCTGCTCCAGCATCTCAATATGCTCAAGCGGGCTGGGCTGCCAGTTCACGTAGCGGCGAATAAACCCGGCGCGATAGCCGTAAATTCCCAGATGGCGCAGGAACGTGTCGCCCACGGTCTCAAGGCTTTTCGCAAAACGATCGCGATCCCAGGGGATCGCCGCACGCGAGAAATAAAGCGCATAGCCTTCAGCGTCCAGCACAACTTTCACTGCATTAGGATTAAAGGCTTCTTCAGCACCGTGAATCGGTGCCGCCAGCGTCGCCATACCAACCTGGCGCTGCGCCAGGTTTTCCGCCACCTGACGAATAATCACCGCCGGGATCATCGGTTCATCGCCCTGCACGTTCACAATAACGGTATCGTCGCTAAAACCGCATTTTTCAACGACTTCCGCCAGACGCTCCGTCCCGGACTGATGGTCAGCGCGCGTCATGCAGACTTCTCCACCCGCCGCTTCTACCGCGCGAGCGACATCTTCATGGTCCGTCGCGACAATAATGCGTTCAGCGCCAGATTCGCGCGCGCGTTCCAGAACATGCACGATCATCGGTTTGCCGTTGATATCCAGTAAAGGCTTACCGGGCAGACGCGTGGACGAAAAACGAGCGGGAATAATGACCACAAAACTCATGATTTACTCTCATCAGCAGTAATGGAACGCGCTTCC
The DNA here is from genome assembly GCF_005406305.1 of Citrobacter sp. TBCP-5362. Classification (NCBI taxonomy): domain Bacteria; kingdom Pseudomonadati; phylum Pseudomonadota; class Gammaproteobacteria; order Enterobacterales; family Enterobacteriaceae; genus Citrobacter; species Citrobacter sp. TBCP-5362. Next base: position 2,803,460 of record NZ_CP040234.1, read on the forward strand.
GTTTCCAGCAATACCGGAATGCCATCGCGCAATGGGAAAGCCAGGTTATCCAGTTTGCAAATCAGTTCTTGTTTTTCCTGGTTATACCAGAGTTTGCCGTTGCATACCGGGCAGGCAATGATTTCAAGTAGACGATGATCCATAGTTCCTCCAGATGGACCGGATTGTGAATCCATCAATATTAACATAATCGTTTATGAGACCGCGTCTATTTCCCAGCCATGACGATTTTCTGCAAACAAGCCGGATGGGCAGTTCCCTAGCGTGACGCGGCTGGCCTGTTGCCAGCGAGCGAACGCATTAATCGCCTGCAACAGCCCTTTTTGCAGCGTCGGGCCCGGTTTAACCCCCTCCTGCAACCAGAGCGAGATGACTTCCAGCACGCCCGTTTTGCGATGCATTTTGGCATCCATACGCCCAACCAACTGCCCCCGATGCAGCAGCGGCAAAACAAAATAGCCGTACTGGCGTTTAGGCGCCGGGGTATAGCATTCCAGGCGGTAGCTAAAATCGAACAACTGCTCTGCCCGTTTCCGGTCCCAGACGACGGGATCAAAAGGGGATAAAACCGCGCTATGCGTAGCGGTGAGCTTATTGTTCAGCGCCTGCTCCAGTAGCGGCAACAGATCGGCGTGTAGCCACATTGCCCCCAGCCTGTCGGCCTGAACGGGAACCAGTTGCCCTTGTTCAGCGCGGATATCACGCCACGTTTTCACTTCAGGTCGCCGCAGGCGATAGTAATCCGCCAGCCACTGCTCGCGAAAAATCCCCAGACTGCGCGCGCTATTATCCAGCATGGCGATTTCTGCTTCTGCCTGCGACAGTAAATCGCGTTTATCGTCCCAGTGCGGCATCACGCGTTGCGTCAGGTCATACACGCGCTGAAAGTTGCGCCGTTCTACAACCATGACTTTCCCGGCAGTGAACAATCCTTCAAGATGGCGCTTATGCGGCTTCCATTCCCACCATCCACTGGCGCCTTTGCGTGGATGCGCAAAATCCGCTGAGCGCACAGGGCCGTTATGGTGAATATGCTGGATCAACTGCGCGATCTCATCGGCATGTTCCTGCATCCACGATGCTTTGTACTTCCAGCCCATCTTCTCAGGTGCCAGCATACGGTGACGAATTAGCGTAAAGTCGCTACGCGGTAAGAAACAGGCCTCATGCGCCCAGTATTCCATGAGTTCGCCACGCGACAACGAGTCGTCCAGCCACTGTTGCGGGTAGTGGCCCAGGCGGCTAAACAGCACCAGATAGGGGCTGCGCGCCACAACGTTGATCGTATCGATTTGCAATAAAGACATGCGCGAAATCGTCGCGAGAATATCCGCAGGCAATGCCTGACGGCGGGGCTTTTTCAGCAAACCTTGCGCAGCAAGATGGAGATGACGAACATCCGTAAGAGAGAGATGCGGCAACGACATGTATAACTCCGGGAATCGTTCGCTGCCGCCACATCAATTTGTGCTAGCTAGCCAGCGAGATGAGTTGTTCAAGCAGTGCGTCGGGTTGTTCACCCGACAAACGCGCGTCTACAGGTAAATACCACCAGTTGTCCTCGGCAAATCCCCGGCATTTAACGGCATCTTTTTCCGTCATGACCAGCGTTTGCCCGTCGGTTACTAACGCCTTCACATCGTTAAAGGCGAGAGACTGATGATCGGCCAACGGAACGCATTTCTGTAGCGACGCCCCACACGCTTCGAGCGTAGCAAAGAAACGTGGAGGATGGCCAATCCCCGCCATCGCGACAATGTTGCTTAACTCCGCGACATGACGGCGCTCACCGGTGCATAAATTGACCGCCAGCTCTGGTGCCAGCTGCATCGGAATTTCTCCTGGTCTGGCAACGCCGCCGTTGACGATCACCGCATCTACCGATTTAAGCCGGCTGGCACGCTCACGCATCGGCCCTGCGGGCAACCACCAGCCATTGCCAAACCGACGCACGCCGTCGATGACAACGATTTCAATATCGCGCGCCAGACGATAATGCTGTAGCCCGTCATCCGTCACGATAATTTGTACATCGTGACGCGCGAGAATCGCTTTTACTGCGTCTGAGCGAACCGGCGAGACAGCAACAGGCGCGCCGGTTCGTTGATAGATCAGTACCGGCTCATCACCCGCTTCCGCAGAGGACGTTTGTGGAGTAAGCAACAGCGGATAAGACGCCGCTTTACCGCCATACCCCCGCGAAACAACCCCCACGCGAATGCCGCGCTGTTGCAGTTGCTCGACCAGCCAGATAACGACCGGCGTTTTTCCGTTGCCCCCCGCCGTAAGGTTCCCGACGACAACAACTGGCACCGGCGCACGCCAGGCGCGTTTAATTCCCAGCCGGTAGCACAGGCGAATCCCCCCACTCACCAGGCCATACAGCCAGGAGAGTGGGAGCAACAGACGCCACAGGGGCGATTCACCAGACCAGATGCGGGCGATCATTGGCCAAATTGCATTTTATGCAGTTGCGAATACACACCGCGCTGCTCCAGCAATTCGCGATGGGTTCCACGCTCAACAATAATCCCGTCTTCCACCACGACAATTTCATCAGCTTGTTCAATCGTTGAAAGACGGTGCGCGATAACCAGCGAAGTACGGTTTTTCTGCAACTCATCCAGCGCGGACTGAATCGCGCGTTCGGATTCGGTGTCCAGCGCAGAAGTGGCTTCATCCAGAATCAGGATTGGGCTGTCACGCAGCAACGCACGGGCAATCGCGATACGCTGACGCTGGCCACCGGAAAGCAGTACGCCGTTCTCGCCGATAACCGTATCCAGACCGTCATCCATCTTGCTGATAAAGTCCATGGCATACGCCATACGCGCCGCTTCTTCAATTTGCTCGCGGCTGTACTCTTCAGTACGCGCATAGGCGATGTTGTTCGCAACCGTATCGTTAAACAGGTGCACATTCTGCGAAACCAGCGCGACCTGATTACGCAATGAAGACAGGGTATATTCACGCAGATCGTGTCCATCCATCAGGATATTCCCTTCATTGATGTCGTAGAAGCGCGTGATCAGACTGGCAATGGTTGATTTACCTGAACCGGAACGCCCGACCAGTGCAACCGTCTTACCCGCCGGAATATGCAGATTGATATTGCGCAGCGCAGGCGTTTCACGCCCCGGATAGGTAAAGGTCACATTGCGGAATTCCAGATCGCCTGTCGAACGTTCAATTACGCGTTTGCCTTCATCTTTCTCTTGCTCGCTATCCAGAATAGCAAACAGCGTCTGGCATGCCGCCATACCACGCTGGAACTGCGCATTGACGTTGGTCAGCGATTTCAGAGGACGCATCAGGGCAATCATTGATGAGAATACGACGGTAATCGTACCCGCAGTCAGGCTGTCCATTACGCTCGGGAAGCTAGCCGCATAGAGAACAAAGGCCAGCGCCAGAGACGCGATCAGCTGAATGATCGGATCAGAGATGGATGATGCAGACACCATTTTCATCCCTTGCAGACGCATTTTATTGCTGACTTTGTCAAAACGCTTCGTTTCAACTTCCTGACCGCCAAAGATAAGCACTTCTTTGTGGCCTTTCAGCATCTGCTCTGCACTGGTGGTCACCTGCCCCATCGTGTTCTGCATGTTTTTACTGATGCTACGAAAACGCTTCGATACCACGCGAATCGCAATAGACACAACGGGCGCCAGAATGACCAGAATGATCGACAGTTGCCAGCTGTTATAGAACATCATGATAAACAAAGCGATGATCGATGCACCTTCACGCACGACCGTAATCAACGCCCCGGAAGACGATGACGCAACCTGTTCTGAGTCATAGGTAATACGAGAAAGCAGTGTCCCCGTTGATTGTTTATCAAAGAATGCAACAGGCATCCCCATCATATGACCAAACAGACGACGGCGCATGGTCATCACCACTTTGCCCGATACCCATGAAATACAGTAGCTGGAAATATAGCTGGTGATACCACGTAATATCATCAGGCCAATAACCACCAGCGGCATCCAAAGCAGCACCGATCGATCTGTTTTACCAAAACCATCGTCCAGCAATGGTTTGAGGAGCGATAACATAAAAGCATCGCTGGCCGCATTGAGGATCAACGCGACACCCGCCACGATCAGCCCAGTTTTGAAAGGCGCAATGGTAGGCCACAGTCGGCGGAACGTCTGCCACGTAGAGAGATCTTTATCGTTATGCATTCAAAAAACCAGCATTTGTTGAAATAGCCGCATATTCTACCCGTTATCCTCTGACACGCCAAACCACTGATGATACCAACGAGGTAAAATTTGCTCCCGTAAACCTCGTATGCGCCAGCCTTGCGGGGAAAAGTCCACCGAAATTTGCCCCTGATGCGGGGTATCCAGCCACTGATAACCTTGTTGTTGATAGCGCTGTTGTACCTTCCAGGAAGGCAGATGCCAGGCGTTGTAGCGCGATGCCGACGCCAGCGCGGCCAGGCCCTCAACCCGTTGAATTAACGCTAATGACGACGATGTATTACTGCCATGATGCGGAACCTGAATAATTGTCGCCTGCAAATGCCGCCAATAACGACTTAGCATTTTTTGTTCAGCCGGAGATTCAATATCGCCCGTCAGCAAAATACTCTGCTTTCCGTCATCCACTTTAACCACGCAGGAATGGTTGTTGCCCTTTTCCCTGTTTCCTTTAATCGGCCAGTGTGCGCTGAAGGATAGCCCCTGCCACGTCCACTGCTCCGCACGAAAGCACGGCAGATGGCCCTTCCAGCCTAATGGGCTTCGTATCCAGAGCGAAGGCCACGTCTTCTGTAATGATGACAGGCCACCCCGATGATCCAGATGTTCATGGCTCAGGATAATCCCCTCAGGTTCCAGATTGTGCCAGCGTAGCCAGGGAATGATGAGCTGCTGTGCGCTATCGCCATCCGGCCAGGCGCGTCCCGTATCATAAAGTATCGCTTTCCCGTTATGCGCGATAACCATCGCCAGCCCCTGTCCGACATCCAGCATATGAACCTGCCACGCCTCCGTGCGCGGCGTACGCCATAACGGCCAGCTCAACAGCAACACGCCAGACAAACAGATCACCGGGTAAGTTCGCCAGACATTCAATCGCCACGCCATAAGCGTTAACCAGGGAGCCAAAGACAGGTATTGCCAGCGATAATCAATATTAATCCACCCTTCCGGCAGACTTTTCAGCGCCCGGAACAACACGTCCAGAGAGGCGTCAGCCAGCGCCCAGAGACCTTCTTCAGCCATCAGCGGCCCGATCAAATGGCCGATCATTCCCGCCAGTATCAGTGGTACAGAGATAAATGTAACCAAAGGGACAGCAAACAGATTCGCCAGAAAAGAGGTCACACTTACACCATGAAAAAGCGCTATTTGCACAGGTAAGAGCAGAAGCGTAATGCCCAACTGTAAGTGAACGAGATCCAACGCGACTTTCCCTGCCCGAGGCAACGCCCAAGCTGGTACAGGAAACCACTGATACCAGAAAATAAGCGCTGCGACGGCAAAGGCCGAAAGCCACAGACTTTGCGACAGAACAGCAATCGGATCGGCAATCACTATTGCCGCCAGGCAGCAGAACCAGACCTCCCAACCGCTCCATTGTCGACCGCTCAGCTTCAGTAATCCCCACGCCGCCAGCGCCACAACCGTACGCAACGCGGGGGGTTGTAACCCCGTGAGCCAGGCATAAAACGTCGCGCACACAATCCCTCCCACTAACGGCGTTTGCCAGTGAATCCAGCGGGTGGGAAGTAAAAATTGCGCGCCACGAATCAATCCTCCGGCCAGCAGTGCGGCAAAGGCGATATGCAACCCTGAAATGGCCATCAGGTGCGCCGTACCAGTATCGCGCATAATATTTTTGACCTCTTGCGATACTGATAAACGCTCGCCCATGCCTAATGCCAGGATAACCTGCTGCCAGGGGTAGCGCGCCAGCGTGGTATTGAGGGAGGCAAGATAACGCGCGCGTAAACTACATGACGATTCAATGATCGTCGCATGCAGAAACCGGCCGCTCAGAGGCTGATGTTGCGTGAGCGCATAACGCTGGCTATCAAATCCCCCCTCATTAAGCTGACCATGCACGGCACGGACTTTTAGCTTCATCGCCCAACGTTGACCTGCACACACCTCGCCGGGCAAATATTGCCCATAAAGAACAACGCCCACCGAGGGAAACAGGCGTTTCCCCTGTACATGGGTAATTTGCCCGTAATGTGTGGTGGCATGATCGGTCGCCGTAATTTGCACCACGGTTTCCTGTGTTGCGCCAGGCAAGGTATTACCCGGCCAGACGGCTTGCTTTGCAGCAAGTATTCCCCAGAGAAAAAACAGCAGTGTCAAGCGGGCGTACTGCGTATATTTATATGGAACAAAGGACAGCGCGCAGGCAAAACAAAATATGCCAATGAGACACAACGAACCGGGAAGTACAGGTAAGAATATTAGCGGAAGAATTCCGCATAATGCACACACGCTGACCGTTGTTATTTTCATAGACACCTCCCTGTTACAGGAAGTGTGCAGATTTAGCTAACGTTTGTCTGGCGACAATTTGTGGTTATTCGGCGCAAATTCCGTGGTTTTCGCGTTGGGAATGCAAGATGCACATAAAAATGCGAGAGGTTTTCCAGTTACGCCTACGAGCACGTATCTGTAGATCTGATGAGTGTAGCGCCATCAGGCGCTACTTTGTACCGGATGGCGACGCGAAGCGTCTTATCCGGCCTACGGAGTCACGGGAACATATCTGTAGGCCTGATAAGCGTAGCGCCATCAGGCGTAGGTTTATGCCAGATGGTGGCGTTAAAGTCTCTTTTCCTGTCGGAATACAGAAATGAAAAAAGCACCTTTCAGGTGCTTTTTTCTGGATCAAGTTTTTCGTTAAAACTTAACCGTAAATATTGGCGCGGTCGCGCAGTTCTTTACCCGGCTTAAAGTGCGGAACATACTTTCCTTCCAGTTCTACTTTATCGCCAGTCTTCGGGTTACGTCCGGTACGAGGTGCGCGGTAGTGCAAAGAAAAGCTGCCGAAACCGCGGATTTCAATACGCTCGCCCTGCGCAAGAGTCGAGGCCATATGTTCCAGCATCTCTTTTACTGCATCTTCAACCGCTTTCGCGGGAATGTGAGATTGCTGGGTTGCAAGTCTTTCAATCAATTCTGACTTGGTCATGATTCCTCCGGTTCCTGTAAGCAAATTGGCTGCTGCTGTTATTGCATTGATTAAGGGCGGCCGTAGCCGCCCTTAGTGCTTGATTACAGGACGAATCTTGTAATCTGTCAAGTAAACTCATCAAACTTCGGGATAAAACACCCGAAGTTTCAGAGAATTACTCGCCTTTAGCTGCTTTGAAAGCTTCAGCCATTGCGTTGTTGGAGAAGTTTGCATCTTCCTGTTTGTTAACAGTTGCGATTGCATCTTTCTCGTCAGCTTCGTCTTTCGCACGAACAGACAGGCTGATTGCGCGGTTTTTACGATCAACGCCGGTGAATTTAGCTTCAACTTCGTCGCCAACGCTCAGAACCAGAGTCGCATCTTCAACGCGGTCACGGGATGCTTCAGAAGCACGCAGGTAACCTTCAACGCCGTCAGCCAGTTCTACGGTTGCGCCTTTAGCGTCAACAGCAGTAACTTTACCGGTTACGATAGCGCCTTTCTTGTTCAGAGCAACCCAGTTGTTGAACGGATCTTCTGCGAGCTGTTTAACGCCCAGGGAGATACGCTCACGCTCTGCGTCAACTTGCAGAACAACTGCTGCGATTTCGTCGCCTTTTTTGTATTCACGAACTGCTTCTTCGCCTGCAACGTTCCAGGAGATGTCAGACAGGTGAACCAGGCCGTCGATGCCGCCGTCCAGGCCGATGAAGATACCGAAGTCAGTGATAGACTTGATTTTACCTTCAACACGGTCGCCCTTGTTGTGGGTTTCCGCAAACTGCTGCCACGGGTTGGATTTGCACTGTTTCAGACCCAGGGAGATACGACGACGTTCTTCGTCGATATCCAGAACCATAACTTCCACTACATCGCCAACGTTAACAACTTTGGACGGGTGGATGTTTTTGTTGGTCCAATCCATTTCGGAAACGTGAACCAGGCCTTCAACGCCTTCTTCGATTTCAACGAAGCAGCCGTAGTCGGTCAGGTTGGTCACGCGACCAGTCAGTTTGGTACCTTCTGGATAACGCTTAGCGATAGCTACCCACGGATCTTCGCCCAGCTGTTTCAGGCCCAGAGATACACGAGTACGCTCGCGGTCGAACTTCAGCACTTTAACAGTGATTTCGTCGCCAACGTTTACGATTTCGCTCGGATGCTTAACGCGTTTCCATGCCATGTCGGTGATGTGCAGCAGGCCGTCAACGCCACCCAGATCAACGAATGCACCGTAGTCAGTGAGGTTCTTAACGATACCTTTAACTTCCATGCCTTCTTGCAGGTTTTCCAGCAGCTGATCGCGTTCTGCGCTGTTTTCGGATTCGATAACGGCACGACGGGAAACCACAACGTTGTTGCGCTTCTGATCCAGCTTGATGACTTTGAATTCAAGCTCTTTGCCTTCCAGGTGCAGCGTGTCGCGCACCGGACGAACGTCTACCAGGGAACCTGGCAGGAACGCACGAATACCGTTCAGCTCAACAGTGAAGCCGCCCTTAACTTTGCCGTTGATAACACCGGTAACAGTTTCAGCATCTTCGTAAGCTTTTTCCAGCGTGATCCAGGCTTCGTGACGTTTCGCTTTTTCACGGGACAGCAGGGTTTCGCCGAAGCCGTCTTCTACTGCATCCAGAGCAACGTCAACTTCGTCGCCAACCTGGATTTCCAGTTCGCCCTGGGCGTTTTTGAACTGCTCAGCCGGAATGGCGGATTCAGATTTCAGACCAGCGTCAACCAGTACGATATCTTTATCAATAGCAACAACAACGCCGCGAACGATGGAACCCGGGCGGGTTTCGATTTCTTTTAAGGACTCTTCAAAGAGTTGAGCAAAAGATTCAGTCATGTTTAATCTTCAGGTTTCATATTTAACGTCCACCTGGCTCCATGCCGGATGGGGTTGTTTCACATACCCACTGTCAATCCATTGCAGCGGGGGTACTACAAATTCGGTCGCACTTAAGCGAGTGCCAGTTTTTGGCGCGCGTATTGTAACGCTTTTTCAATCACTTGCTCAATGCTTAATCGGGTAGAATCCAGAACTAAAGCATCGGCAGCAGGAACCAATGGCGCGACAGCGCGATTACGATCGCGGTCGTCACGTTCCTTTATCTCGGCCAAAAGGCGTTCAAAGTTAACACTAAAGCCCTTCTCCTGCAACTGTAGCATACGGCGGTGAGCGCGTTCTTCAGAAGACGCATCCAGGAAAATTTTTACTGGCGCATCAGGGAATACCACCGTTCCCATGTCGCGGCCATCGGCAATCAACCCTGGCGCATCGCGAAACGCACGCTGGCGGCGCAAAAGCGCTTCGCGCACGCGCGGGAATGCAGCGACCTGAGATGCCGCGTTCGCGACTTCTTGCGTGCGGATTTCCCCGCTCACATCTTCCCCTTCCAGAATGACTTCCAGATTGCCATTGGTTGAGACAAAACGAACATCCAGATGAGACGCAAGCGGTACAAGAGCGTCTTCAGAGGTGACATCAACATGATGATGTAAGGCCGCCAGCGCCAGTACACGATAAATCGCGCCCGAGTCCAGCAGATGCCATTGCAATGCTTCCGCCATTGCCTTGCACAAGGTGCCTTTACCTGCACCGCTTGGGCCATCAATGGTAATTACCGGGGCAATTGCCGTCATCTTTTTCTCCTTAAACAGGCATACCGTTAACGTGAACGCCGCGCATTATACGCGCCAACGCTCACAATCGTTATCTTTGTATGCAAAAACCCATTTTGTCTGTCATCAGATGAGGAAGATTTGCGCAATTATAGCGGGCTGGCGAAGAGCCAGCCCAAAAGATGACAATGTTTTACTTTTATCAGGCAGGCGTACTAATACGCGCCAGTTGTTCGAAGTAATCCGGGAAGGTTTTAGCGGTACATTTCGGATCGAGAATCGTCACCGGCGTATCCGACAACGCAACCAGCGAGAAACACATCGCCATACGGTGATCGTTATAGGTGCCGATTTCGGCAAACTGCAACTGAGCCGGTGGCGTGATACGAATGAAATCATGCCCCTCTTCTACTTCAGCGCCGACTTTACGCAGTTCCGTCGCCATCGCAAACAGGCGGTCAGTCTCTTTTACACGCCAGTTATAGATATTACGCAGCGTGGTGGTGCCTTTAGCAAACAACGCCGCCGTGGCGATGGTCATCGCCGCATCCGGGATATGGTTCATGTCCATATCCACAGCGTTCAGTTCACCGCGCGTACAGGCAATGAAGTCATCGCCCCAGGTGATGGTGGCGCCCATCTTCTCCAGTACATCGGCAAAGCGGATATCGCCCTGCATACTGTTGCGGCCAATCCCCGTCACTTTTACCGTTCCGCCTTTAATGGCGCCAGCGGCAAGGAAATAAGAAGCGGATGACGCGTCGCCTTCCACCAGATATTGACCCGGTGAATGATACTGCTGCTCCCCTTTCACCACAAAACGCTGGTAATTCTGGTTCTCAACCTCAACGCCGAATGTTTTCATCAGGTTCAGCGTGATGTCGATATACGGTTTGGACACCAGATCGCCTTTAATTGCGATCGTCGTATCCTGCGGCGCAAGCGGCGCGGTCATCAGCAGCGCGGTGAGGAACTGACTGGAGACGCTGCCATCAACCTCAACGTGACCGCCGCTAAAACCGCCGCGCAGACGCAGAGGCGGATAGTTTTCCTGCTCCAGATAATCAATCTTCGCACCGCCCTGACGCAGCGCATCGACCAGATGACCGATCGGGCGCTCTTTCATGCGAGGCTCACCGGTCAGCACGATATCATTTGCCCCCAGGCACAGCGCGGCGGCAAGCGGACGCATCGCCGTTCCCGCATTGCCCAGGAACAGTTCCAGCGCGCCTTCGGCATGTAATACGCCGCCCTGCCCGGTAATTTCACAGCGGGTACGGTCGGCGGAAAGGGTATAACTGACCCCCAACGCACTCAGCGCGTTCAGCATATGGCGAACATCATCGCTGTCCAGCAGGTTTGTCAGAACAGTGGTGCCGCTTGCTAATGCCGCCAGTAACAAAGCGCGATTCGAAACACTCTTGGAGCCAGGCAGATTGATGGTGCCATCGACCCGCGCGATGGGTTGTAACGTCAGGGATTCCATGAAACTCAACTCTCAAAAACAGAAATAAAAACCCCACAGGCTGGCTGTGGGGATGAAAAAAGAAAACGAATTAGCCGTGGCGACGCTCGAAATCGACCATGAAATCCGTCAACGCCTTCACGCCTTCAAGCGGCATTGCGTTATAGATAGAGGCGCGCATTCCGCCCACCACGCGATGACCTTTCAGCGCATGCAAACCCGCAGCGAAAGATTCCTCCAGGAAGACTTTATCAAGCGCGCTGTCCGCTAGCTGGAAAGGCACGTTCATACGTGAACGATTCGATTTCGCCACATCGTTACGGTAGAAATCACTGTTATCAATCACGCCATACAGCAGTTCCGCTTTTTGCTGATTGATTTTGTTCATCGCCGCAACGCCGCCCTGCGCTTTCAGCCATTTGAACACCAGGCCAGAAAGATACCAGGCAAAGGTCGGCGGGGTATTGAACATCGAGTCGTTGTCGTTCAGCACGGTGTAATCAAGGATAGACGGGCAAGCGATGTTCGCTTTACCTAACAGATCTTCACGCACAATCACAATTGTCAGCCCCGCCGGGCCGATGTTTTTCTGCGCCCCGGCGTAGATCACGCCATAACGCGACACATCCAGCGGCGCGGAAAGAATTGTGGATGAGAAATCCGCAGCCACAACGACATCCGAACCAAAATTCGGCGTTTCATCAATTGCGATGCCGTCGATAGTCTCGTTCGGGCAATAATGAACGTAAGCGGCGTTATCAGAAAGCTGCCACTCGCTCATCGGTTTGACCGCACGCAGACCGTCAACCGTGACTTTGGCGTCAATCACGTTTGGCGAACAGTATTTTTTCGCTTCTTTGATGGCGCTGGCCGCCCAGTAACCGGCATCAACGTAATCCGCCGACGTTTTATCGCCCAGAATATTTAACGGAATTGCCGCAAACTGCCCACGGCCGCCGCCGTGGCAGAACAATACTTTGTAGTTGGAGGGGATGCTGAGGAGATCGCGAAAATCCTGTTCCGCTTCCTCTGCGACCTGGATAAATTCTTTGCCGCGGTGGCTAATTTCCATTACTGACGTGCCAAGACCGTGCCAGTCACGCAGATCCTGTTGAGCCAGTTTAAGCACTTCCGCCGGTAGCATTGCCGGACCTGAACTAAAATTGAAGACCTGAGCCATTTCCCCTCACCACGTTGCGTTATTATCGCCTCAACACCCGAACGTCTGCGCAAGGCAGGACGACGGATATTGGGTATAAGTTATTCCTGTGGATATCGGTTTTATCATTCAGTGACACGCGCCGCAATGGGTAAAACTCATCAGGCCAAAAATGCGCGCTACGTCACACAACAGAATCTATCGGATTGACGACATAAAACCGATAGATTCGCTGTCAGGTAGCCCGTTTTACCCGGCTGGCCTTCGACCATTCTGGATTTGCGCCTCGCGGGCGTCATTGACGATCCCCGGCATTCACAGGAACGACGCTACTACGCACTTTTATTTACGCTGCCGGGGCGGCGGCGATAGCGCCGTCAACATAAAACCCGTATCATTGCGCGCTTTCCGTACGACAAAAGTGATTTTCATGACGCAAACATTTATCCTCGGCAAAGACGCCGCCCTGGAAGATTCCATCGCTCGCTTCCAGCAAAAACTGCTCGACCTCGGTTTTCATATTGAAGAGGCCTCCTGGCTGAATCCGGTGCCTAACGTCTGGTCGGTGCATATTCGCGACAAAGAGTGCGCGTTGTGCTTTACCAACGGCAAAGGCGCAACCAAAAAAGCCGCGCTGGCTTCCGCGCTGGGTGAATATTTTGAGCGTCTGTCCACCAACTATTTCTTCGCCGATTTCTGGCTGGGTGAAACCATCGCCAATGGCCCGTTCGTGCATTATCCGAATGAAAAATGGTTCCCGCTAACCGATGACGACGCCCTGCCGGAAGGGTTACTGGATGACCGTCTGCGCGCGTTCTACGACCCGGAAAACGAGCTGGCCGGAAGCATGCTTATCGATCTGCAATCCGGTAACGAAGATCGCGGTATCTGCGGCCTGCCGTTTACCCGCCAGTCTGATAATCACACCGTGTATATTCCGATGAACATTATCGGCAACCTGTACGTTTCCAACGGAATGTCGGCCGGTAACACCCGCAACGAAGCGCGTGTGCAGGGTTTGTCTGAAGTGTTCGAACGTCATGTTAAAAACCGCATCATCGCCGAAAGCATTAGCCTGCCGGAAATTCCAGCCGATGTGCTGGCACGCTACCCGGCAGTGGTAGAGGCCATCGCTAAGCTGGAGGCGGAAGGTTTCCCAATCTTCGCTTATGACGGCTCGCTGGGCGGTCAGTATCCGGTTATCTGCGTCGTCCTGTTCAACCCGGCCAACGGCACCTGCTTCGCCTCCTTCGGCGCGCATCCTGATTTCGGCGTTGCGCTGGAGCGTACCGTCACCGAGCTGTTGCAGGGCCGTGGGCTGAAAGATCTTGATGTCTTTACCCCGCCAACGTTCGACGACGAAGAAGTGGCTGAACATACTAACCTTGAGACGCACTTCATTGACTCCAGCGGTTTGATCTCCTGGGATCTGTTCAAGCAGGATGCCGACTATCCGTTTGCTGACTGGAGTTTCTCCGGCACCACGGAAGAAGAGTTCGCCACGCTGATGGCAATCTTCAATGCGGAAGATAAAGAGGTCTATATTGCCGACTATGAGCACCTCGGCGTTTATGCCTGCCGCATTATTGTGCCGGGCATGTCTGATATTTATCCGGCAGAAGATCTGTGGCTCGCCAACAACAGCATGGGAAGCCATCTGCGCGAAACCCTCCTTGCCCTGCCGGGCAGCGCATGGGAGAAAGAGGCTTACCTCAATCTGATTGAACAATTAGATGAAGAAGGCTTTGATGACTTTACCCGCGTGCGCGAGTTACTTGGTCTGGCGACAGGCCCGGATAATGGCTGGTATACCCTGCGCATCGGTGAGCTTAAAGCAATGCTGGCGCTGGCTGGCGGCGATCTGGAGCAGGCGCTGATCTGGACAGAGTGGACGATGGAATTCAACGCCTCCATCTTTAGCGCTGAACGTGCGAACTACTACCGCTGTCTGCAAACGCTGCTGCTTCTGGCGCAGGAAGAAGACCGCGAACCGCTGCAATACCTGAATGCTTTCGTTCGGATGTATGGCGCCGAAGCTGTTGAAGCGGCCAGCGCGGCACTGAGTGGCGAAGCGGCATTTTATGGGCTGCAAGCGGTTGATAGCGATCTGCATGCTTTCGCCTCACATCAGTCTCTGCTGAAAGCCTATGAGAAATTGCAGCGCGCCAAGGCCGCTCACTGGTCAAAATAGAAGCGAATAACCTACTGTAGGTAGGTTTAAACAATCGACTGAGCTATATTACGGGGCGCTTTATGCGCCCTGTTTTTTTATTTTTTTGGCAAACGAAAATAAATGTAATAACAAGGTTAAATATTGGTAGTTGATATTACAGATATTAATGTGCTGGTGTTACTTTATTTGCCAATTACTCCATTTTAATTAACTGCCATCGGGGAGGCTCAGCGAAAAAATTCAACTCACTTTATAATTTTTAAAATTTATTTTTATTTGGATAATCAAATATTTACACCGCAATCGCGTAAAAACCACGCATCTTGCGGGCCTATAAGCCAGGCGAGATATGATCTATATCAAATTCTCATCTATAATGCTTTGTTAGTATCTCGTCGCCGACTTAATAAAGAGAGAGTTAGTGTGAAAGCTGACAACCCTTTTGATCTATTACTCCCTGCTGCAATGGCCAAAGTGGCCGAAGAGGCAGGTGTCTATAAAGCAACGAAACATCCGCTGAAGACTTTCTATCTGGCGATTACCGCGGGTGTGTTCATTTCCATTGCCTTTGTTTTCTATATCACCGCCACAACCGGTACAGGCACAATGCCTTTTGGTATGGCGAAACTGGTTGGAGGCATCTGCTTCTCGCTGGGGCTGATTCTCTGTGTTATCTGCGGCGCAGATCTTTTCACATCAACAGTGCTGATTGTTGTCGCGAAAGCGAGCGGCCGAATCACATGGGGCCAACTGGCAAAAAACTGGCTCAACGTTTATTTTGGTAACCTGATCGGTTGTCTGCTCTTTGTGTTGTTGATGTGGCTTTCCGGCGAGTATATGACCGCCAACGGCGGATGGGGGCTTAACGTCCTGCAAACCGCCGACCACAAGATGCATCATACTTTTATTGAAGCTGTCTGCCTGGGTATCCTGGCTAACCTGATGGTTTGCCTGGCCGTGTGGATGAGCTACTCGGGTCGTAGCCTGATGGACAAAGCGTTTATCATGGTATTGCCCGTCGCCATGTTTGTTGCCAGCGGTTTTGAGCACAGCATCGCAAACATGTTTATGATTCCGATGGGGATTGTAATCCGTGACTTCGCCACACCGGAATTCTGGGCCGCAGTGGGCTCCAGTCCGGAAAGTTTTTCTCACCTGACCGTGATGAATTTCATCACCGATAACCTGATTCCGGTCACAATCGGTAACATTATCGGCGGCGGTTTATTGGTCGGGTTGACATACTGGGTCATTTACCTGCGTGGCGACGATCATCATTGCTGATGAGCGTTATACGCAGTAAATAAAAAATCCACTTAAGAAGGTAGGTGTTACATGTCCGAGCTTAATGAAAAGTTAGCCACAGCCTGGGAAGGTTTTACCAAAGGTGACTGGCAGAATGAAGTAAACGTCCGTGACTTCATTCAGAAAAACTACACTCCGTACGAGGGTGATGAGTCCTTCCTGGCTGGCGCGACGAATGCGACCACTGCACTGTGGGACAGCGTAATGGAAGGCGTTAAACAGGAAAACCGCACTCACGCGCCTGTTGACTTTGACACCTCCGTTGCTTCTACCATCACTTCTCACGACGCTGGCTACATCAATAAAGCGCTTGAGAAAATCGTTGGTCTGCAAACTGAAGCTCCGCTGAAACGTGCGATCATCCCGTTCGGTGGTATCAAAATGGTTGAAGGTTCCTGCAAAGCGTACAATCGCGAGCTGGACCCGATGCTGAAAAAAATCTTCACCGAATACCGCAAAACCCACAACCAGGGCGTATTCGATGTTTATACCAAAGACATTCTGAACTGCCGTAAATCCGGTGTTCTGACTGGTCTGCCGGATGCGTATGGCCGTGGCCGTATCATCGGTGACTACCGTCGCGTTGCGCTGTACGGTATCGACTTCCTGATGAAAGACAAATACGCCCAGTTCGTCTCTTTGCAGTCTGACCTGGAAAACGGCGTAAACCTGGAAGCGACTATCCGTCTGCGTGAAGAAATTGCTGAACAGCACCGCGCGCTGGGTCAGATCAAAGAGATGGCGGCTAAATACGGCTGCGATATCTCTGGTCCGGCTACCAACGCTCAGGAAGCTATCCAGTGGACCTACTTCGGCTACCTGGCCGCTGTTAAGTCTCAGAACGGCGCAGCAATGTCCTTCGGTCGCGTATCCACCTTCCTGGATGCGTACATCGAACGTGATATCAAAGCAGGCAAAATCACCGAACAAGACGCACAGGAAATGATTGACCACCTGGTCATGAAACTGCGTATGGTTCGCTTCCTGCGTACGCCGGAATACGATGAACTGTTCTCTGGCGACCCGATTTGGGCAACTGAATCTATCGGCGGTATGGGCGTTGACGGCCGTACTCTGGTTACCAAAAACAGCTTCCGCTTCCTGAACACCCTGTACACCATGGGTCCGTCTCCTGAGCCGAACATCACCGTTCTGTGGTCTGAAAAACTGCCGCTGAACTTCAAGAAATTCGCCGCTAAAGTGTCCATCGACACCTCTTCTCTGCAATACGAGAACGATGACCTGATGCGCCCAGACTTCAACAACGATGACTACGCTATCGCTTGCTGCGTAAGCCCGATGGTTGTTGGTAAACAAATGCAGTTCTTCGGTGCGCGTGCAAACCTGGCGAAAACCATGCTGTACGCAATCAACGGCGGCGTTGATGAAAAACTGAAAATGCAGGTTGGTCCTAAATCTGAACCGATCAAAGGCGACGTTCTGAACTTCGACGAAGTGATGGACCGCATGGATCACTTCATGGACTGGCTGGCTAAACAGTATGTCACCGCGCTGAACGTTATCCACTACATGCACGACAAGTACAGCTACGAAGCCTCTCTGATGGCGCTGCACGACCGTGACGTTATCCGCACCATGGCGTGTGGTATCGCAGGTCTGTCCGTTGCTGCTGACTCCCTGTCTGCAATCAAATATGCGAAAGTTAAACCGATTCGTGACGAAGACGGCCTGGCTGTAGACTTCGAAATCGAAGGCGAATACCCGCAGTTTGGTAACAACGACTCTCGCGTTGATGACATGGCGGTTGACCTGGTAGAACGTTTCATGAAGAAAATTCAGAAACTGACCACTTACCGTGGCGCTATCCCGACTCAGTCTGTTCTGACCATCACTTCTAACGTTGTGTATGGTAAGAAAACCGGTAACACCCCAGACGGTCGTCGTGCTGGCGCGCCGTTCGGACCGGGTGCTAACCCAATGCACGGCCGTGACCAGAAAGGTGCTGTTGCCTCTCTGACCTCCGTTGCAAAACTGCCGTTTGCTTACGCTAAAGATGGTATCTCTTACACCTTCTCTATCGTTCCGAACGCTCTGGGTAAAGACGACGAAGTACGTAAAACCAACCTGGCGGGTCTGATGGATGGTTACTTCCACCACGAAGCGTCCATCGAAGGTGGTCAGCACCTGAACGTGAACGTGATGAACCGTGAAATGCTGCTGGACGCGATGGAACACCCGGAAAAATATCCGCAGCTGACCATCCGTGTATCAGGTTACGCAGTACGTTTTAACTCCCTGACTAAAGAACAACAGCAGGACGTTATTACTCGTACCTTCACTCAGACCATGTAATTGGGTTTTGACTGAAATCGTACTGTAAAAAGCGTACAATAAAGGCTCCACGTAAGTGGGGCCTTTTTAACAACTAAGTCTCTTTCGCCAGCTATCTATACTCAATGGATGACTGCCAAAACAGACTCGACACAGTTAATAACTGTGCACTAACACGGCCCCGGATGGGCCACATCTGGAGAAACACCGCAATGTCAGTTATTGGTGACTCTCTATAAGACATAACGTAATGAAATAAAAGGAATTATTTCAAAGCACGTCCACATATTGACCACATCAACGACAAAAGCCCCGATCTCAGGGGCTTTTTTTGTTTGCATAATTGTTAACACCCCCGCTCACATATTTAAGTCGGCCATCGGAAAACCGTCACAACCATCACACCCTATAAAAACAGTCGATATCACCTTGAATTAATTACATAAAAGTTGTGACGGTAAAACCATCACAAAACGTAACATAAAACGTCACACCCAATAAATTCAGTAGGTTATGAAACAGATATGTGATGTTTTTAAACCGTCACACTGTGATGCTCTTGTGATGGTTTTGTGATGGTTTCCTATATGCTAATTTTTTATTATATATCATTAACATATATAACTTTTTAAAACCTTGTGATGTTTGTGACGGTTTTCCGATGCCCCCCCTCAAATTTTAAAAACTTCAGGACTGGCTAAAAATCCCCCTGATTTGTTGGTAGTTATGTTGGTATGAATGTTAGTGATGTGTATCTGTGTAAACAGGAGATAGAACGGTGGGTGGAGACAGAAATGTTAAAGGCCACCGGGGGTGAGCCGGTGGCCTTAGTTACGTTTCCTGACTGCTTACGGTAAGCAGGCCAGAATCAGCTCAATCAAGGCGACCAGCGCCTTTAGAGCGATGACAGCGATTTGTAAAAATCCCTTCACCACGTTGCTCCTGTAGAGGAGCGCGATACCACTGCTAAAGCCTTCACACTGCCTGGTTCGCAGGGGCACATTGTTAGTGGATGTGTACGCGCTCCGGTTGAGGCTCTGAACCGACACCACTCGTAATTCAGCCAGGGCTTGAACATATTGTCACATGCCCGCGACGTGTCGGAACGCGCTACCACTAACGACACGGATTATAGGGAGACAGGAAAGAAATTCAAAGGATTAAGTCAGAGAGGGCAGAAATGAAAAAACCCAACTGGTGAGGTTGGGTTCTTTCATTTCGTACTGATTGGTTGTGGAGCCTCAACCGAAGCGCGTACACATCCACTAACAGGGACAAGTGTACTCACTGGGAACGGATGTTGCAAACTTCATTAGCCTATATAAGCCTCAGCAGGCATCTACAAGCCCCATATCATTCTGTGAAACATATTTCAGTTCTGCACTTAACCTCTGCTTTGCTCCAGACCGCGCCAGTCAAGGGTTTGCTACACGTCTCCATGTACGTGATCCTGCGGTGACTGTTACGTAAAAAATCACGTAATCACACCTCATCCCGCATGGCGCAAGGCTTTACCTTCTTCCGCAAGCTGCCGACAATCGCCAAAAAACTGAAATCTTTGAAATCTGTTTCACACATTTCAGTTAGCGATCGGTCGTCAAAGCCCCAGCGCTGGCGCGGTCTGCCGAGGTGTATTGTACCCCCGGAAAAACTGAAATCATTTTCTACACGAAAACCGCAGGCGGGTGCGGTGTAGCGCCGTTTTCGTCACTTCCGCCGTTATTTCGCCGCCGTCAGGATGCGCAGGCGCAAGCGTGCGCCGCTGCGCTGAATGAGGGAATGGATTTGTTCAGGCGTGATAAAGCGACGCTCTGAAAGCGTTCTGCGACGTTTGGGATGTGTACAAAAAACCCGCTACAGTGAGCGGGTGGGAAGGGTGTTTTACTTACCGATTACAGGGGAGTATTTATCGTTCAGCATGCCGGCTTGTGTGCCGGTGCCGCGAATGTCGCCGGCGTTCATTGGTGCGCCCGTGTTGCTGTGCGTATGGCTGGCCGTCAGTTCAGCCAGCTGCTTTACCACATCAAGTGTATCCAGCATCAGTTGTGCCACGTTAATGCTGCCGGAACCGATCCACACCACCGGCGCGATAATCTGCTGTTGTACGGCCGCAACGCTTTTTCGAATCTGGCCAATCTGCTCCGTCAGGTTCTTCCCGATCGTAACGGTGACGTTTTCGGTCACGGCCATTTCATCGCTACCGCCGATAGTGGCCAGCCGGCTACCCTGAATCGCCTGGCTAAACTTGCCAGTGCTGACCTGCTGAATGGCTCCGGCCATCAGCGTGGATGTGCCGATAACGCTGGTTTTATCCGTGGCCTTAATGGTCGTGTCGCGGCTTACCAGCTCCCTGTTTTCAGTATCGGCCTTAACGGTTCTGGCCATCGATGTTTCACTAATTGTCTGGTCAGTCTGTCGTACCCAGTCCCCTGCCTGCGTCACGCGCTGGGAGACTTCAGCCCGCTGCTGCTGGAGCTGCTCGCCGGGTTTGATATCAGGCAGGCTGGTACCATCCGGCACAGTCTGGCGGATAAAAGGTTTATCCGGGCGCCCATCGGTAAACGCCACTTCTACCAGAGTTCCTTCCGGTGGGAACTGATACATGCCGGAATCATTACCGGCCATCGGTACCGGAAGTGGAACAGCAGAATACACTGGCGTCTGTGCGTCGGGCTTTCCGTCTGCGTCAAGCAGTTGCACGTCCACGGCATAGCGCGGACGGAACGGATCTGAAAAATTCCCGCTTTTAACAGCTTCTGTCGGTGCAATGACGCGGGCGAACTTTGGCAAATGCAACCCGGACGCCAGCTCCGGGAAATGGCTTTCAATCTGCCGCTGTACTGGCGATTTCTGCAATGGCTGGCCTGTTGCCCGGTTACGCGGCGTCCAGGTAACGGCCATCGTGTCATTAGTCAGGTGAACCTTTGTTACACGCTCGCCGTTCATTTCAACCCCCGGCCGCAGGCTCTGGACAACCGGTAATGTCATGGTATTGCCGCCAGCAGCCCCCTGGCTAAATTCGGCCGGAATATCCACCGGCTTGCCGGCAAAGAGTGACTTTTCCGCGCCTCCCACATACAGCCCGCCATCAGGCAACTGGTACCAGATGTAATCCGTGATACCAAAGGCTTTACCCAGATTATTCAGCAGCTGATACCCGCTGCCGCTGTGGGTAAAGTGGGGGATCGGTTTATCCGCGTAATCGGCATCGGGTACCGTCACCGTAAGGCCGCTGTTCTCTTCCAGCCAGCCGGCGACGCTACGCAGCGTCGGGTGCTGAAGTGAACATGGCCACAGACGTTCAAACACGCCAACCAGCTCACGAACAAAAAGCCGCTGAAAGCCGTTATCTGCCGGCTGTGATCGTTCCACATACCCCGTAAACCACCGCAAGAGAAGGTCGGTATACCCGACATCAAGACGTACCAGCTTGCCGGTATAGTCCTGGTCAGTTTCGGCCGTAATAAACCCCCGGCCGCAGCTGTTCAGTTCCAGTACCAGGCTGGCATCAGCAAGATGCACCTCATCAGTTGACAGGTACAGGCGTTTTATCGGTTTCATCCTTACCCCAGCGCATCGTTGACGGGTTTCAGAACTTTGCGCTCAAACCACGTCATTTTCTCATCATCTTCATCAGCTGACTGACCAGCGCTGCCGGCAGCGCCTCCCTGCTTTTTCGCCGTTGATTTACTGCTCGCCCTCGCCTCGCGTTTTTCCTGGACGCTGATATGCTCGGTCAGCGTAAATGTCACCAGCCATGACATTTTCCCGTCCAACTGGGGAGCATCGAGCGTGCCGGTGAAGGTGGCTTCACGAAAATTGACGGCACGCGCCTGCTCATGGGCGACGCGATACTTCTGGCGCTGGCCGCTGGCATCAGTAGCGCTGGCCAGCTCAAAGATGCGGCGCAATATCTCTTTATTTTTGAAAGGAACCTCGCCGGATACGCGCAGCTCTTTACCCTTCATGCCCTGCTCGGACTTCGTTGTAGAGCTGGTCTGCCCGGACTGGTCTTTGTCCTGAAACTGCTGCGTTATCGTTACGCGCATGTTTTTCAGCTGGATCGCCTCTCCGTTAAGCGCCAGCGTCGGGTTCGAGGTCATGTATCATTCCTTTTATGCCGTCGAGGTTGTCACCAGTCAGCATCATCGCCGCAGTGTAGATCGCTGATTGCAACGGGATGCCTTTTACCAGATCCAGAATAGTGGTGGATAAATCGCCACTGGCGGTAAATACCCACGCCCTTGCACTTTTTCCCTGCAACTCAGCCAGATCGTTAGCGATATCACTCAGCAGGCCATCGCGCAGGCGGGCAAAGTCGTCCAGTTGTTTCTGAAGCGCCCCGATATCCACCACCGCAGCCGCTTCTTCCTGCGCTTTTTTGATTGCCGCTGCCGCAAGCGCTGCCCTGTTGGTCGGTACTGACAGAGGAAGTGCATCAGCCAGTCCGGCACTGTATTTTGCCGGGATTTGCATCTTTTCCATCGCCAGTTCTGCGGCTGAAAGTGCCAGGCGTTTTACCTGGGTAAACGCCGGTGCCGGAAAAACATCAACCAACTGGCTAAGGCTGCTCATAAAGCTGTCATGCGTCTGGCCGGCAACCATCATAATGACCACATCAGCGTTTCCGCCTGTACCTGCCAGCTTTTCAGCCAGATAAGAAATGGCGTTAACAGGGCTAAGATATGCGCCATTCTCTGTCTGCTGCCCAAGACCATAAACCCACGGATGCGCCGGCACGATGGAGCAATTCAGCGCCGCAACCGAATCATCAAATGCCAGACGCGCTTCACG
Organism: Citrobacter sp. TBCP-5362; assembly: GCF_005406305.1. Lineage (NCBI taxonomy): Bacteria > Pseudomonadati > Pseudomonadota > Gammaproteobacteria > Enterobacterales > Enterobacteriaceae > Citrobacter > Citrobacter sp. TBCP-5362. The sequence continues at coordinate 2,826,428 of NZ_CP040234.1, forward strand.
CCACACTTTCTGGTACCTCCGGCCAGGCAATATCTGGCGCATCGACTGGCTTAATGCGATTAAGCAGAACCCGGTACTTTTTCCATTCCAGTAAAAGCGCGGATTCTTCTTCCGTTGCCTCCCCAATATCTACCGCATCCTGCAACGGCGCGATTGCAGCGGCTGCGGCTGACAATAATTCAGTTTTCTTTGCCTCCGCCCGTTCGACTAATTCATTTTGCGAATACTGGCGCGGCTGGATTTTTCCGTCTTTAAATACCCATTCTCCTGAAATATCCGCCATTTTATTTTTTGCCGTGGCTTTAACTTCCACAATGCTAAAATCTCGCGGGTAAATAGCTGTCACATCATTGCTGATACAACGAATAATTCCCGCTTCGTCATATGCCACTTTCAATGTATCAGGAAGAAAAGCGGCTTGTGATTCGTACCAGTCCCGACCATCGTCAGAGATAAAAAACTCTGCGCCATGCTCATCCATTAAGAACAAATTATATGCGTCGTCTGGAGTATATTTTTTTAAATTTTTAAGATGCTGCATTTTATTCCCCTGATTACGTAGCTACATTTACCCAGGTGCCGTTAATATTCCGCTGGAGATACCTGACAAGCAGAGAACCAACGTTTGAACTTCCGCCTACCATTGCAATTGCAGTCGCAAACGCCGCGTCATTTGACGAATAACCACCACCATCTCGAAATTCACGAACCTGAGTTGCGCTTACACGAATCCCCTGCAAATAGCGTGAATCAGACTGCGCCTTTGTATAAGCCTCTCCTGAGGGCGTGTAATTCCCTTTTGCCTGGTAACGTAAATCAAAATTACCGTAGTCCAATGGCACAAATTGCCTGTTTGTTGTTACATTTTTTCCGGCTGGCAAGCTGATTAAAATTGAGCCATCTTCATTTAAATTTATGCCATTGCTACCTTTATAATTATATAGTGCGACAGCATAGCCAGCCCCGCCCCGTCCAACATAGAAAAGATTACCTCCATTTTCATCAACACCCAGCATATAAAGAGATAAGTTAGGTGACGCATTCTTAATAGTAATTGCGGCATTATTTCTTTTTACCGTCACCGGCCCCTGCACTTCACCACCTGATACAGGAAGCGCCCCAACATCGCCAGCAGTGGGTTTATTCGCGGGATTGTAATCAATATTCCACTCCACATCTGTAGTTGGCCCCGTTGTCCATTCCTGCCGAATAGCGACTTCGCCACGATGTGAATAATAGTGCTGAAGCCATGAGTTTTCGCTCAACATGACAAACATATATCCATAGCCATACAGCTTTGTACCATTCGGACGCGCAGGAAAATCTGACATAGCAGCAGGATTCGTAACAACAACGCGCCACCATCCCCCCTTATTTGCTGCTGCCATCGTCGCGCCATCCCTGATAACTCCGTTAACTTCGACAGGCATTGCACCAACATCATTAAACGATAAATCAATATCATCAGATAATTGATAACCATTAATTTCTGTTGTTTTCGGGACGCCACCGATATTTGATAATGACTTTGCTTTATCGTTAATATCAGAAAGGTTTTTATCTTTACGGACAAAATCACTATTTGCCTGTTGTTCTCCCAGGGTGCCTTTTGGCCGCAAATCTGTGATATTCCCGTTGGCGTCAATGCTGGCCAGCGCAAAAACGTAATGCTTCACGCCGTTCTGCTCGTAGTCTGACAGGTTAGCAGCTACTGTAACTTTGCTTTGCACAGCCCAGACACTGGTCAGTGCTCCCGTCCAGCATACATCCAGCCAGATTTTGACAGGCTTTGTTGTTACTGTGATGTTCTGGTTCGCTGCCAGCACCGCCCGCAGCCCCGCCACATATCCCGCGCCTTTGGTAACAAAAAACTGATTGCCGGTTTTACCAACCAGCCAGCCATCACCGAAGAAAGCCGCAGTCCCGTAAAGGTCGGTATTTTCCAGCCGCTGACGCTCATCCATCCCCGCCATCCGGGCGGTGAAGTCAATCTGCCATGTCTCAGCCGGCGTGTTAATGGCCGTTTCAGTCTGTGCGCCAGTAAACTCCATGAGGAAAGAACGGGTCAGAACGTTGCCCTGCTGCCCTTCTTTCGTCTTCAGCTTCTGCTGTTCAGGGGCATGTACGATCATAGCCAGCGTGCCGGTGGCCTTATTTGTCAGCCCGATCCAGTTGAAGGAGAAATCGCCCACATCCGCACCCAGCACCGCCGAATGCACAACAGCATTTTCATTTACCACCCCTTTACGGGTGACGGGTTCACGATGAACAATCTGCGCGGCCGGTGGCAATGTTTCGCTGCGATCGACAGGTAAATCCGGGTCAAGCCCCGGAACCAGCGCGAAAACAAACTCGTCGAGCAGGACAGGCTCACCCGTTGCAGCCTGCTGCGCTTTCCACTGCTCAAATGCCAGCGTTATCGCCGTCTGTGACATAAAAATTACTCTCCCTGTAAGCTCGCGCTGAATGTTGCGCTGCTGGTTTCGGTGCCGGCAATCCTCGCCGGATAAACAACATATTCACCCTGATCCCATCCTGCCCGGATGGATAAATTTTCGGAGGTGATGACCTCAAACTGATAGCGCCGGCATGTACGGCCGTATTGTCGGATAATCTGGATCATCAACTCGGTGTTATCCGATATCTGACCGTCGGTGACGCGAACCAGTATCACGTCCCAGTCAATCCCCGGCTGGCGCTCTATCAGTTCGACGTAGCCAATCCCCAGCCGGTCAAAAATGTTAATAAACCCCTCAACAGAACCAGCGTCGGCTGCATTCACAAAAGCGTAAGCAACGCGCCGGCGAAACAGTTTCAGCGGTTCGCCGTTAAAACGGCTGATATCTCTGTCCCAGGCAATAAGACTCAGTATCGCCTCATTGCAGGTCAGCGGATCAAACTGGCGCAGCGGCCACGTAATCCAGCTGTAAACGTCCGCCCAGAAGGTTTTCGCCGCTTTCAGGAGCTTTTGCGGCTCGCCCTTGTCCATCCATGACGGCAGCACCATGCTGGCCAGTTTTTTCAGAAAATCATTCATCCTGTAATTCCACTGTCAGCACGTTAAGTCTCGGTACACTCAGTTCACTGGTGATATCTTTCAGCGAAAACTCCAGCGAATCCGCATCCGGGAACGTCTTATGGATCTCCCGCCCCAGTTGTGAGAAGGAAAAACGCGAGTATGGCCATGTCTTCTTCACGTCATAGTCCGTATTCTCACGAAAGGCACAACGCACAAGGTTTTCAACCCCTTTTTTCAGGCTGTCACGCTGCTCCTGCTCGATATTGCTCAGGTTTTTGACAAAGACCGTGACAGCCAGATCGTGGCGGGTTTCCGGCATGGCGAAACACTGCATATCATCGCCGTGGCCATGATGTCCCTGCGTGTTGATATAGTCGTTGACGGCATCAATAAAAGGGTCGGACGCAACCCCGCTGTCCAGCAGAAGATACGCGTTCGCGGTACCAGGCCCGCGCGGTGCGTCATGCTCAAAGAAAATCCTGTCAATGCTCAGGCCGGCCACGCCGGCAATCATCGAGCGGTAAACCGCATCGGTGTGATAGTTGCCAACCAGGTTAAACTGATTGCGGCAGCGTTCGCGCAGTTCGTCGTCGCTCTCCTCGTCAGCTCCCGGCACAGTCAGCCAGTTTTCTTCACTGGCAACGTGGCTGATACCATCCACCGCCACCGGCAAAATACGGTAGTATCCCGGCGCAAGGTTATATGCGCCCCCCGTTCCCGTCGCTTTCACGGCCAGCAATGAACTGGCGGTACCGGAAGGGATCGTCACATCCGCAACGGTGGATAATGCGTAGACTTTCCCGTTGATACGCTCCGTCTGTACTACCGTGCCGGCTTTCACCGTCACCACCTGCTTGACATCCTCCTTGAAGAAACGGATCACACCCTCGGCCGCGCTGGCCGGTTTTGGCGTGACGTTCACCGCCCAGGCCAGCAGGCGCAGCATCTGGCCGGTGGCGGTGGCCACAAACATACCAGGCATTACTACCGCAACCAGCGCATCCTTCAGCCACATCACCGGCGCGGTTACAATCGCAGTAATCAGCCGCCAGAACGGCGACATGCGGGACGTATTAGTAATCAGCCCTTCATCGGCCACAACGGTATTAAAACGGGTACGCACCTCTTCTTCCGTGGTCGGCATCCCGCTGGCTTTTACCACCTCTTCAAAATCGACCTGCGGCTTTTCCGTCATAAGTTCACCTGATAAGTAATACTGCCAAAATCATACGTACCGGCTGTCACCCACAGACGTTTAGCGCTTTCCTCGCTGATTTCTACCGTACCCGGCACAATGCGATCGTCACTTTCAACCAGCAGTTCCAGTTGGGTAAAAATATCCGCGCGTAAAGTCGGGCTGCGCTCGGCAATTAATTGCGTAGCGAGGCCACTTTCGATAATTGAATGAACAACATCCTGCCCGATACTTTTACGGTTATTACACAGCTCAGGTTCACTACCCGTATTAAGTACGAAGTTACGCCCTTCAATAAGCAGGTCGATATAAAGTAAATCACTCATTAATTAAGCTCCTGCCATTCCATTAGCAGACCCGGCGTAAATGGCTGTTCGCTATGGAAATGCACTTCGCCAATGTTTTTGCTGTTATCCGTTACCGACTTTGAATTTTTGCTGATAGTGCTGCTGATACCGCCCCGTTCAATGCCTTTTAATTCTCCGCCAGTGGAAAGAGTATTGCCCGTCAGCGCCGGCTGGCCTTCACTGGCCATTGAAATACTGACGCCGGGTATCTTGTTGAGCTTTTCAACGATCCAGTTCCAGGACTTCAGGAACCCGCCTTTGATGGTCTGCCAGACGTTATCAAACATCGTCACAATACCGCTGGCCATGCCGCCCAACGCCTTTGACGGAGAAAACCCGTAGAGCAACGCAATGAAGCTGTTCCAGCCGGCGATGACGGAATCCCATGCTGAAGTAAACACACCGGCCAGCCACTTCACCACGTCCGCCGCAGCCTTAAAGGCGGCGCTGTCCATCACAGCGGCTTTGATGGCATCCCAGTGTTTAACCAGCAGGTAACAGCCCACAACCAGCGCGGCAATCGCACCGATGACCAACAGCACCGGCCAGCTCATCAGGTTGATACTGATGCCTGCCAGTATCGCGACCATGCGTACCGCCAGCAGAGCGCCCCGCAGGGTTTTCAGCACAATGTTCCAGGCTAAAACCGCTTTCTGCGCAAGCCAGACAACCACGGTGTAAGACTTCACGACTGCAACCAGCAAACGCCAGATACCAGTCAGCCCCGTTATGATGAATGCAGAAACACCCATTACGATATTTGCTGTCGCCCCCACGGCGGCAAAGCCCAGCAACGTCATGGATGCATAGCCGATAACGCGCGCGATATTGGGAAACATCTGCATCCAGCGCGCGAAGGTCTGCCCCATATCGGCCAGCCGGTTCAGTACCGGATACAGAACGGGGATCAACGTCAGGCCAATCACCGTCTGAATGGCTTTCAGGATTTGCACAAAGCGATCCCACGGCTTCACCATTTTTGCCGCCATTTCCTGCGTGCGCTTCAGTCCGTCAGCACCGCCCAGCTCAGTGATATTGCGTTGCAGTAAGGCAACGTTGCCATACAGCTGTTTGACCACGGCGGAACTGTCACCAAAGGCGGCATCCAGCTCCGCCTGCGCTTTCAGGTTGCCATCCAGGCTTTTGCCGTACTTGTTCTGGAGCTTCGTCAGCATGTCCGGCATTGACAGCATTTTGCCGTTCACGTCGGTAAACGAAAGTCCGAGCTTTTTAGCGCCATCAATCGCGCCGGTCATAAAGCCCTCGTAGGCGCTACTGGCCTCCGTTCCCAGCGTGCGTTGCAGTTGCCCCAGCACCGCCAGCTGTTCGTCCATCCCGACACCGTAGTTAGTCCCGACGCCTCGCGCACCTTCCATCAGGTCTTTGATGGCTCCCATCTCGGTACCGAAGGTTTTGCGCATGTACACCATCTTTCCCGCCAGCTGTTCGGCAAAGGGGACTTTCCCAAGCCTTGTCGCTTCAGCGGAAAAGTTGCCGTACATCTGCCCCATAAACTCCGTTGTTTCGGCGGCGGTGGATTTCATGGCAAAAGCCAGCGTATTGGCGACCTTCGTCACTTTCGGTAACTCGGTACTGCTCAGGCCGGCAATGGAGGCGTTAATGTCTTCCGTTGACTTCACGAACTCCACCGCGCTGGCGCCGTAGGTCATGCTGAATCGCAGTGCGTCACGCTGCACGGTTTTCAGCGATGTATCGTCAATCCCTTTGGCGGCGGCATCATTCAGCGCATCGTACATTTCCAGAGCAGGCGATAACGCGCCTTTGATTGCCATTCCGGTACCTGCCAGCGCCAGCACACCGCCGCCAATACGCATAAAGGACGCTTTTGATTTTTCCGCAAAACCTGTGACGCTGCCCTGAGCCTGTTTTAACGGGCGGGTCAGTTTATCAATCAGGCTTAATGTAAAATCTAATTGTTTCATTCCGTGCCTTTAAAAGCAGTGTTAATTCCGTTAGCCACTGCAATACGCATATATTCCCAGTGACGATTATCCAGCCAGACAGCAGCGGAAATATCATCCACGGTATCTTCTCCATGCGGGAGATAATGACGACGCAATATTAAATACTGTTCGAGTCCATTCTCTTCAATAGCCTGGACTCGTCTTGTTAGTTTTTTACTTCAATTTCCAGTTCTGGCGCGTAAAGTTCGTTAACTTTACTCACAAGCTGAAGCGCAGCGCCGGGACGTTTTAAAATATCAGCCAGCGCTTCTTTGCTTTCCGCCGCAACAATACGCGTCAGATAATTGTGCGCTGGCACAACTTTATTATCCATCGCCATTTCATTAATTAACTTATTATAGGCCGTCTGGTTAGGCTCAAAGGTAATATCCTGACCACAAACAGTAAGATTAATCTTTTCCATAAATAACACTCTCTCTTAAATTAATTTCATCAACAAGCTGGTTATGTCGTGCGGCACACTGACCGTACAGATCAAGGTAAACTGTTAAAATATCCGCCGCGTCTTTACCCTGAATGCCTCTCAGGCGCGGCAGCTGCGTGACGCATTTAGTCAGCAGATTTTCCTGATAACGCACGTTCGGTACCGGCTGCGGCCTCGTTGTACATGCGGACAAAATCATCAGACATACACACGTTGGTAAACACCGGCTTAACCACTTCGGTACGAATTTCACGCGGTTGCACCTCCTTTATCGCCTCCAGCTTTTCTTCCAGCCGGCGACTGGATGAACTGGCAATACCAGCAAGCTCCTTGCCAGTAGCGGCGGCGGTATCACGGATGGTCAGATCAATACTGTCCCGCTGCCATCCGGCCACTGTCCAGCCGCTGGCAAACGCCAGCGCGACCAGCAACAGAACTCCCGCCACCGTTCTGTCCATCAGCGAACCCCGTTGTGTTCCAGACTGAAGTGATTACCGTCAGGACGGGATTTGAAGCGCCCTCCCCACGAACCACCCAGCGATTCCCAGTATTCACCCAGTGGCAGATAATCTTCCGTGCGGGTTTTGTACTCTCCCTTCACGAACAGATTAAAATCAACGGCCAGACGCAAGGTGTGCAGACTGTTGGAAATGCCGCTGCCTTTCTTCGCGTTCAGTGCAGCCTGTTCCGGTGTACGGTACGCCTCACCGAAGGTCAGCCACATCCCGTTGGCGTTGGCATACTGGATTAACAACGCAATCATCGAAGTAAACCGTTGTTGCTTTTCGCTCAGTGTCATTTCCCTGCCCTTTTATCAAAAATCCCTGAAAAAGCCCGCTTGCGCAGCCATGCTTCCACGACGTTCTGCCCGAGGATACCCAGACTGGAACCAAAACCGGCGATGGCCAGAGGATGGATATCCGGGACAAAGTACAACGCCACTCCGGCGACCAGCGTCAACCCGCTGCCGACAATAACGCGACCTGCAACCAGACGAATGGTGATCGGCTCATCGCTGTTCAGCAGCTTACCCAGTGCAATCAGCGCCCCCATGACAACAAGCGCAATAAATCCCTTTTCGTAATCCTGCATCCCTGCCTCTTATCCGATCAGATTTTCCGTGGCTTCCGCTTCCAGATACGGAATGCCGTCAATATTGATAAATTTGGGACTGGTCACGAGAAACTTAATTTTTCGCGTGGACAGCGCCCCGCCTTTGGGATCGAGATCCAGAAGGTTGTTCAGCAGCAGCTTGCAGCCGAACGCCTCCACTTTGGTTTCTTCGTTGCCGGCTTTGGCATAGAAAAGAAAATCCAGCTCAGGAATTCCACGCCACGACCCGGCAGACTGCGCCCGGGCTTTAATGGAAACCAGCGCTTTGGTAGCCAGCTCCAGCTCACCTTCTGCGGACACGTCGCCATCCACCCAGCCGTCTGGCACGCCGCGCGTCTGCGCAGCGGCGGTATTGTCGGTAATATCGAGCGAAATCTTCTCCGCATGTACCAGCTCGCCATCCATATAGAAGTCGAAGGACATGCCGGAAATTCGTCTGGTCATGAGTTTGCCTCCAGGCTGGCATCCAGCAACAGGCTGATCGTGATTTGCAGCGGTACTTCATACGTACGCACCACAATGTAAATATCTACGGCCTTTTTGTTCTTCCAGACGATCGTAATATCGCCATCCTGCGGCGGCTTCACCTCGCCCGGGAAGGACACGCCGTTAATGTTTGCGGCCGTGGACATTTCACGCAACGGACGCGCAAACAGCGTCTGGTGTGCGGCAATACTACCCGGTGTGCTGTTAAGCGAACGGTCGGCAATTTTGCCGATAGCCAGCAAACGCACACGACGCGCGGCTTTATCGGCAACACGCAGGGTTTCAATCGACTGGTAATCGCCGCCTTCCACATCCAGCGTTCGCCCGTCAGCCCAGTAAAAACCGTCATAATCCGGGTACCACATCGGCACACTAAAGCGCTGGGCTTCCAGTGCCTGAAGCGTGGCCAGCTCCAGTACCGCCCCGGTACCATCAACCGGCATTTCATCACTGCCCAGATTAAGCAGCGCCCCGGTTTTCACACGGGCAGGACTGTCTGCGATAGTCACGGCACGACTGCACAGACGACCAGCCAGCACACCCGGCTCATTTCCCCACAAACGCGGAACCAGTTGCACCGCCTTCTCTGCAATACCATCCTGAATGGCAGACACACGGGTCAGGTAATCCGCCTGGGCTTCTTCCTCCTGCATTCCCTGCACGGCCAGGATGAACCACACCCAGCGCCCGTATTTTGCCGCCAGTTCCGATCGCAGCGTTGCCGCCTGGTTAATGGTCGCTTTAGCGGATACATCATCCGACAGCACCACCCCTTCAACCGAACAGGACACCTGTGCAGCTTTAACCGCTGCCACCCAGGCATCCGGCTCGCTGTCTGCGGCCAGCACATGGACAAATCCCCACCAGTTCTGGCCGGCATTAGCCAGCGCGGCCAGTACATCACTCTTTAACGGGCTGTCACCCTCGCCCAGCAACGCATCAAAATCGCTCTGCGCGTTGACGGCCAGCGTCTTCCCTACATTCGTTGAACCGGTACCGATAAACAGCAGCGTGCGCTCCACCTCATTGGTTTCGCCCAGCAGCTGGTTTACCTGGTTCACGGTTACAGTTGGCCAGGTCATGATCTCCCCCTGATATCCTGCGCGTTAACATCCAGACCGAACCCGACAGCCTGAAGCTGTCGCGCCAGCGCTTTGTTAAAATCTTCCTGACCAATCCCCAGAAACGCCCTGGCAGGTAAATCAATCTGCCAGGCCGTTTTGACCGGCTTATCCTCCAGTACCCGGATAAGCAGACCAGCCTGACGGGCGGTCATTTTTTCCTGTATTTCCTTATATCCGGGTTTACGCCAGCGCTTGCCACGCCTGACTTTGTACCCGGCTTTGCGCAGGCGTTTCGCCTGTCGCAGTGAGGCGGGTTTATCCCCCTGCTCACGGCCTGCTACCTGCTTACGGTTAACGGTGACACTCATTCCGTTTTGCTGGACATAGCCCACGACGCCGGCAGGCAAATTACCTTTAGCATTGCGATAATGACCGCCGGCAAGATACAGCCTGACCGACTCGGTTTCCGGCATCTCCCGGATGCGGATAAGTTTTGGCATATTGCGCAGCATCTTGCCCTTACGCCGTGTCTGCCTTGCCGGCCACTTATCCCCGTCCGGGGACTGCTGATTACGCACATTGCGCTTAGAGGCAGCTTCCACACCGTATTTAGCCATACGCCACAACAGGCGGCGGCGCTTCGGTGGCGGTAACTCCAGGCTGGCCAGCGCCGCCTGAAGCTGCCGGAACTGCTCCTGATTCAGCTCTCCCCGAATCATTTTTGCCCCTCAGTGAGCGGGATAATGGTCACTTCCTCCGCCGTCCAGATATCCGGCTCAGCCAGTCGCCAGCGCTGACCATCGAAGGGGATTTCACCTTTGGGATCGGGAACCATATTCAGTTCTTCCGCCATCGGCAGCGTCACCACCATGATGGCGGTCTCCTGGTCGATAGTCTCGATATCGAACTCCGGCAGCTCGCTGTCAATGCCGGTTTCCTCCAGCAGCCCCCGCTCATCCTCCGTCAGCCAGGACATAAACAGCGCCATCAGGATTTTGGGATCGTACTCGCGGTACGGATAACGCTCCCATGTCAGGACGGCGTTGTAGCGGATGATGGCAAGGCGATACTGACCCAGCCCGTTATCCCGCTGTGCCGGAATGAACGTGATTTCGTCCATCTGGCTGTCAAATCCCTGCATTGCCCGCTTTGGCATGTTCGCAATGAGGAAATCGGTCAGTTGCTTAAGCTGGCTCATATCATGGCCACCGTAATACGTTTAAGTCCCTTGATACGCCTTACCGTCAGTGTGGATTCGGCAATCAGGCTGGAACGGGTTTCGTCGCTCTCCTGCCCCGGATGGCTCTCGCGCCGCCCAATGGACGCAAACTCCCCCATCAGATCAGCTTTGGCACGGGCATATACCGCCTTACGGTAACGAGCACACAGCAGGTTTTCGCCGTCGATTTCCACCCCCGGAACCGCCCCGGCGCTGGCATGACCATCGCCCTGATATTTTGCGGCCACCTTGATCAGATCATCATTGATTTCGCCGGCTGCGGTCAGCAGCGCCTGGCGAATGGTGGCCGCATCGATATCGGCCGGAATGGTGCGCTGGGACTGAAAATCCTTCACGCTCAGGTCTGGCCAGAAGCCGTCATTCGTCAGAATGGCATCATCAAAATCAATAGAGGTTCCGCTGAACATCCTGTTTCTCCGAAAAAAAGCGGGCAGGCCGGTTTCCACGGGCGACACGCTTATGCGATCCCCTCCACCGCGCCCGCTTTCGGGTCGGTAGCCTTATGCGCCGCGTTTTGCGGCCTGAATCTCGCCTTCTTCAAACCACGCATCAGATGCGCGGCCGTCAGCAGTCTGGTAGTGGATCAGATACTGGTTGCAGCTGTTGGTATATTCCGCGCGGGCTTTGATATGCCCCTCTTCACCGCTAATGGAAACTTCAACAACCTGTCCTAACTCATGCTTAAACGACATATCAAACTCCCGTAGTCTCTTTCTCCAGCGCCCGCAGACGTGCAGCAATACGCTGCAACATCGTGCCGACACCACATTTAGGGTCGAATCCCTTCGCCAGCTCCAGCAGTTCCTTAGCCCGGAGCAATACTTCCCTGTCTTCCGTTGCCGCTGCGCGTGGCTCTCCGTTTTCATCGCGCAGCAGGTGCAGACCGGCAAACTTCAGGTATTTGGCCTTAATGACCTCATACACATTCCAGTGCTGCATCACGTTTTCCAGCGTGCGGCTGAAATACGGATCTAAATCATGCCCCTGCACGGCTTCCGATTCCGCCCAGGACAACACCGTATCCGCCACAAACACCGGGAACGTACTGCCGAACGCGGCCGGGGTTTCCTGCCCCCGTTGGATTGCCACATCCGCCCAGTCCAGCGCCTGATCAAACTGGCCTGTATCAAACAGCCAGACGACACACCAGGCAAAAACAGGATTCTGCTGCACACTGTCACCGTCCAGCCAGGTCTGGGCGGTAGGCATCCAGCGCGGTAACAGCACATCACGCTTAAATTCAATGCGTTCAGCACGGCTCTCAATCGCTGCGGCCGCTGCCACATCCTTCTCCAGCGCAACAATCTGAATATGCAGGCTGGTTTCCGTGTCCAGAGACTGCTGCTGTCGCAGTAACCGCTCCGCTTCAATTCGTGCGCTGTGACGCTGTGCCGGTGACAGTTGCATAAAATCCCCTTTACTCCCCTGCCGGAGGCGTGACCGGTGCCCCGATAGTTACCGCACTTTCATCAAACGCGGCGTACAGTTCAGGATACTCAACCGCATAACCTTCATTACGCAGGTATTTGTTTTCGTACTGTTTACGGTCTTCAACAAACTCCGCCTTACGCTGGCGCGTACCGCGCTGGGTGTAGATATGCAGGTTCGGCAGCGTGGTGACGATCATACGTTTGCCCGGCATAAACGGCGGGACGTAAGCCGTACGGCCAGCGATACTGTCAGACAGCAGCTGCGCGGCGATCTTCTCAGTCGGCTTATCCGCTTTCTGGTACAGGCGGAAAGATTCAGCCGCCACAAGGTCAGCACCGACAAGCACCACAAGACGCGGGTCATTGCGGAACTGTGCCGGGATTTTGGCGTTGATAAGGTCGGATGCCATCGCATCGAGTGACACATAATCACCTTTACCGTCGCCATCGAGCACAACCGCATCGGTGATGATCTGCTGGCCATCCTTCCACTCTTTAACGATCTGGTGCCAGCCCTTGTTCACATCTTCGCCGTTCGGGTTCTGCTCGGCGTCCGTGGTTTCCGCAATGGTTTTCCCGTTAAAGCCGATACGCAGCATATCCAGCGCAAATGACTGGTTAGTAAATTCCTGCACGCGCTGGAAGAACTCACCTTCATCGCCGGCATTCGCCCAGACAGAAAGCAGTTGCCAGGTCAGTGCGGCACAGGAATCTGTTTCGACCAGCTTGTAATCATTACCGCTCACGCCTACTTTCTTACGGAAGCGGCCATCCAGTACGCGCCCGGTATACAGGCCAGAACTGCCAACCGGCACAACCTGCCCCTGTAACTGGTCAACATCAGCAACGGTGATCAGATTCAGAAAGTCAGACTGCTCCATCAGCGCATTGCGCAGCTGGGTTTCTTTCGGGTCGGTCAGCGCAAACCAACGGTCGCCATCAGTAGCACCGTAGGATTCACGCAGCCCGATGTGGTACTGACGCAGAAACTGACGGGCTTTTGCATTCAATTGCATATTCTTTATCCTTAAAGAAAATTAGTGTTATCCCTTACAGGAAATTGAAGCCTTTTTTGCCCTTGCTGAATTTCTTGTCCGGCAACTGGGTAACTTTGTTATTCAGCTTGCTGAAGTTCTTCACCAGTTCCGGCAGATTGCCAACCAGACGCGCGAAATCTTCGGTATCCACCACATCTTTCACGGTGTCCACATCGTCCTGCACATCGGACACCGCTTCTTCAGCAGTATCGAGACGGCTTTCAATAGCTGAAACACGCTTCTCAATAGCATCCAGCGCCTCCGCCAGCGCCTGCATGGCATCAGATGGCGTTTTATCCTGATCGGGCGTCTGCTCCGGTTCTTCAATGCTGAAAAAATGACGCCAGCCTTTTTTTGCCTGTGACATTCCCTTTTCCTTTTTAAATTCCCTTACTTCGTCAAACGCCAGCGGCTTATATGGCCCGATGCGTTTTCCCTTTGTGCGGCTGAAACGTAGCCGTGTCGTGCTTACACCAGCCGGACTGTCGGTAATAGCCAGCCCCTCGAGATAGGTTTTCCCGGTATTTCTGAAATTCCCGTCCGGTGTAAACTCCGGTGATAAAAATAAAAGCTGCCCTTTCGCGTTTGCCTGTAGCAATGAAATAGCAGGACAAAGGCGGGCATATAAACGAAGAATATCTTCATCATCCCGCTCGGCTTTTACTTCCAGCACTTCCCCCATATTCCCGAAATTACGGGTATGCTCCGGCCACAACAGCGCGGTATATAAATTGGGGTCGTATAACTCAGCAGCATCCAGTAACCATTGTTCTTCAATGGTACGTTTATCAACCGTTTCACCCGCAGTAGCGATACAAATCCAGTTTGTTGCCAGTTGTGAACCTGACATATTGCCTCCCTTCCTGCTGCGGTTTTTAGTATCACCAATAAAATTAACTGCCGCATTCACTTCATTTTGTAAAAATTCGGATATAAGGCCTTCACCGAATATTCCCGATTTCTTTTCAAAAAAAATGAGCCAAATTACTGAATAATTCACCCATGCAGGATTCACAGTCATCTATAAGGTGGAGAAACGGGCAAGGAAGCCAATGGCAAAATACAGTGAAGAATTAAAAGGCGTTGCGAGGGCGCTATATTTAAAACGCTATACCCCGCAGGAAATAGCAAGCGAACTTAATCTGCCAAACAGACGTATTGTCTATTACTGGGCGGAGAAATATTGCTGGGCGGAATTACTAAGCCACGAATCAACAGAAGATGCCTTAAACCGTCGAGTACAGACGCTGACTCTGCGTGAAGGAAAATCGGAGCTGGAGCTGCGCGAGCTGGACAGTCTCGTGGCGCATCTTGTGAAACTGCGCGCGCAGCATAATAAACACCAGGAAAAGCTGGCAGAAATTAAATACAGTGAAAATGATGCGCCGGCATCCCGACAGTCTGGTGGCGATGATAAGCCCCGTAAACGCGGTAAGTATAAAAAGAATGATATCAGCGGGCTTACTCAGGAAGATTTTGACCGGTTCGCGCTGGAGCATCTTTTCGGCTACCAGAAACACCTGCGTGCCAATCTTCACCAGCAGGTCAGAAATATACTTAAAAGCCGCCAGATTGGCGCGACCTGGTACTTTTCGATAGAGGCTTTTGAAAGCGCGGTCATGACCGGTGATCCGCAAATCTTCCTCTCTGCATCGAAAGCCCAGGCGGAAGTCTTCCGCAGCTACATTGTGAATATTGCCGAACAACATTTCGGAGTAGAACTCACCGGCAACCCCATCCGCCTGTCCAACGGCGCGGAGCTGCGCTTTCTGTCCACCAACAAGAATACCGCGCAGTCCTACAACGGCCATCTTTACTGCGATGAATATTTCTGGGTACCGAACTTCGCCAAACTGAACGAAGTGGCAAGTGCGATGGCCACGATTGATAAATGGCGTACCACTTACTTTTCCACGCCCAGCAGCAAGACCCATCAGGCGTACCCGTTCTGGACGGGGGAAGAGTGGAAACGCGGCGACAAAAAGCGTGCGAGAGCAGTCTTTCCGACAGACAAAGAGCTGCGCGACGGCGGACGAATCTGCCCTGACGGCCAGTGGCGCTACATCATCACGATGGAAGACGCGATCGCAGGCGGCTATAACCTCGCCAGCATCGAGACACTACGCAACCGCTACAACCGCGACGCCTTCAACATGCTCTATATGTGCGTGTTCGTGGACAGCAAAGACAGCGTGTTCTCATTCTCACATGTAGAGCGCTGTTGTGTAGATCCTGCCACCTGGGAAGATCACGACGAAAACCTGCCCCGGCCGTTCGGCAATCGTGAGGTATGGGCGGGCTATGACCCCGCCCGCAGCGGCGACACATCCACATTTGTGATTATCGCGCCGCCGATACTGGCCGTCGAAAAGTTTCGCGTGCTGCGCGTTTTTCACTGGCAAGGGATGAACTGGAAATGGCAGGCGGCACAGATTAAGAAGCTGTTTGGCCAGTACAACATGACCTACATCGGCATAGATATCACCGGGTTGGGTAGCGGTGTATTTGAAGATGTTCAGCACTTTGCCATGCGCCAGGCTGTCGCAATCCGCTACGGCGTCGAGACAAAAAATCGCCTTGTGATGAAGATGATCGACGTTATCGAAGACGGCCGCGTGGAATGGGATAAGGAGAAAACCGAAATTGCCGCCAGCTTTATGACCATCCGTCGCACGTCCACGGCCAGCGGCAACGCTATGACATTTGTCGCCGATCGTACCGCTGAAACCGGCCACGCAGACAGTTTCTGGGCTATCGCCCACGCTATCGACAATGAACCACTCAATTACGGAAACCAGCGTAAATCCCGCTGGGGAAACTTAGGGAAAGCAGCATGAAGAAACGCAAATTCAGGGAGCGCCGCAGCGCCCCAAAACCGCGTCATATGAGCCTTATCAGCCTGGGTAAACCAGAACCCATCCTGACCACCGGTACAAACTACACAGACGTATGGTATGACAATGAGGCGGAACACTGGACGCTCCCGATTGACCGTCTGGCACTGGCACAACTGGTTAACCTGAACGCACAGCACGGCGGCGTGCTGTATGCCCGCCGCAACATGGTGACGGCCAACTATAAGGACGGCGGTCTGACGCATGAACAGCTTGGCGCAGCCGTATTTGACTGGCTGACCTTCGGTGATGTGGCCATTCTGAAAGTGCGTAACGGCTGGGGTGACGTAATCGCGCTGTATCCGCTGCCGGCACTGTACACCCGACAGCGCAAAACGGGAGAGTTCGTCGTACTGCAACAGGCGGAACCCATGATTTACACGCCAGAGGATATTATCTTCCTGAAGCAGTACGATCCGCAGCAGGCGATCTACGGCCTGCCGGACTACATCAGCGGCATTCATTCCGCGATGCTGAACGGTGAAGCGACAATCTTCCGCCGCCGCTATTATCACAACGGCGCACACACCGGGGGCATTATCTATTCCAATGACCCGAACATGACCGACGAAGTGGAAGAAGAGATTATCAGCAAGCTGGAACAGTCTAAGGGGATCGGGAACTTCAGCACCATGTTTGTGAACATCCCCAAAGGCAATCCAGACGGCATCAAATTTATCCCGATTGGCGATATCAGCGCCAAAGATGAGTTTCAGAACATCAAGAGCATCAGCGCCCAGGACGTCCTGACCGCGCATCGCTTCCCGGCAGGGCTGGCGGGGATTATCCCGACGAACGGCGCAGTGATGGGAGATATTGAGAAAGCGGCCAAAACCTACCGCAAGGCGGAGATTTTACCCATTCAGCGTATGTTCACCGCCGCAGTAGAGCAAGAAAGTGATGTACCGCCCCACCTGTACCTTAATTTCCTGAAAGACAGTGAGCTGGAAGGTGATTAATGTCCTCAAACAGGTTAAAATATCGACGTTTTCTGATTGACGGAGCGAGGGAAATGCGGGTACTGAATGTTAAATGCCCTGAATGCGGGGCGAAAGCAGTAATAAGGAAGACAAATCCCAAACACCCGCATATTTCAGATATTTATTGCGCGTGTTCGGATGTTGAGTGCGGGCATACGTTCGTTCTGAATCTGACGTTTTCTCATACACTCAGCCCCAGCGCTAAAACCGGCAACATGATGCTACAGACCATCATCAACTCATTATCGCCGGAACAAAAACAAATGACGCTGGATTTACTTGAAGCCAGCCTGGCCGCATAGCAAAAAGCACCGTTACCGGTGCTTTTTTATTCCTGTCATTGTGCAAAACCTGAACAATTTCATTATCTGCCGGTCTGCAACTGGTCATATATTAGTCTTTTCCCAGTACCTTTGAATAACAGTAACGATAAGCTACGCATACCAGACTGGCTATTTTTTCAACAAGAATAAAAACGGCAAGAAACAAGATAAGCAGTGGCCAGAATAAGGCAAAGAGAAATGCTTCCCTCGGGTTCTGCTCAAGATCGCACTCCACATCACGCCGCGCCGAATAGTAAAACATAGCAACAAAGCCCAAAATATATACAACAAGGGAGACTAAACAGGTCATTGGTTCCTCAGTTTTGTTTCTTGCATCCTGCGGTGCAGACGTGGTGTTTATTGATAACTGGCTGTTTTAGCTAATGTTACAATCACTGGCTAATTTTTTCAGCATTTTCTTATACACAACCGTCCCGTAAGAGCGTTGCAGGGGCTTGTACTGCCCCTGCGCCCTTCTCTCTCAGATTCCGCGAATTACATTAATAAATGAGAATATGGCGAGGCCGTAACCTACAGCACAGGCCAAAAGGACACATAACAACGTGACCAGAGAGTGGTCTGTCCTTCTCACTGCCTCTGAAAGTAACGCCAGAACAAGAGAAGCAGCCCACAATAATAATGACTCTGACATATCCGACCTTTCAGAGCGGAAAGTGGAACGGAGCATTGAATACATGCTTAATCCATTCTTCACCTGCCTTTTCAAATACTCGGTCACGCAACTCTCTGTTTTTGGCATCATCTGACATAGTGAAGAAAACGCTCAGTTCCGTAGAAACATCACAATCCGCGCCGGTTTTCCAGCGACAGGCAATTCCCGGTTCACCATCATCACCAGACACTTTTTCAATCAGCACCTGCCGGCGATCAACTTCGTACATTTTTACCCAAACTTCCATTTTCACTTCCCTCTCATTTTTCACGGCTGAATATCCAGCAGCGGAACGTTTCAGGCATTCGCTGCATATCACCTTTGCCACGGTTATGACGCTCACTCACCGCACTACGTGTGGTTTTCGTGTCGATAAAACGGCGTTCATTACCGTTCTTAAGGAGTTTTTTGATTTCCGTTAGCGTAAACGGGATGCGCTGCCGGTGAGCTGCGGCGACTTCCTCCAGATGGTTGAAGTTGACCGCGATTTCATTTTCATCAGATGAATGGTTGATACCGTATGGCGCCAGTTCGTCCAGGTAATCAAACAGCTCCCAGAACTCCTGAACCATCGGGTGATCCTTTTTGAGCGCCTGACAACGCTCTTCAGCCAGCATTGTTATCGCCTGGCGGGTCTTCTCGATCCGTTCAACCGGCACAGGGACGACCAGCGCCAGCGCCTCAAGCAAACCAACCAGTTGCGCATGATTTTTCGCGATACGGATATGCCGAATGTTGGCGTTAGACTCCAGCTCATTACGGGCGCGCTCGTAGCCCCTGCCAAACGTTTCCATGATTTCTTTTTCGCGCATGGTAGCCAGCAGCGTGAACCCGGAGACCTGACTAACCGGGAGTTGTTCAAGCCGTTCCGCTGCATGGCGCGTGTGGATAGACTGGCCGCGCTTATCGGTGTAGATGTGAATGATTCGTTCAAGAAACGCCTTGCTGCCGTCAGTATCGGCATTCTGTGCGATCACAATGCTGCCTCTGAACGGCGGTTCGTAAGTCTCATTATTATTTGACTTGATACCCACGGCGCGGGAGGCTCGGCCGTTATACAGAGATTTCAGTTCGTCCCAGTCAAAAGCCCGTTGTTTAGCATTATCCGTAGTACGATCGCCTTCGATTAAGACCACCGGCAAGTTACCGACCTGTGCAAAGTTACGGCCGCGCGCGGCGGCAGTCGATTTTGACGGGTCAAAACCTTCATATTCTTCACGGCCGGCGAGCTTCCACAGAAATTCAATCAACGTTGATTTACCTGTCCCCGGCTCACCAACGATTTCAAGGAACGGGAAAGACTTGTCACGCTCCCGGATTTGCTCGGCAAAAAGTGACCCCAGCCAGAACGCCAGCGCCACATACCCTTTTTCCCCAAAGGCTGTCCAGATATCGTCTATCCAGCCAGTGGTAAACTCTTTCAGATTAGGATTCAGATCCAGCGACGGTGTAAGGCTCAAACTCTTAACGCTGGCACTGTTGATCTCGAAGTAGTCTTCATCATTCATTTCGTACAGTCGGCCATCGCAAACGGCCACACGGTTAAACAGCCATGCGGCATAATCCTTGTTGTAGCCGATGAAATTCTGCGTCCTGACCTCTTTGATTTCGGGGAGGCGCATCTGGATGAATTTATCCAGCTGTTTGGTACTGCCGGTGTACACTGCCCCTTTCGCGATATGCAGCAGCCGCTTTTTGAACTCTGCGGAACTTGTGAGCTGATTAGCCGTGAAAGTATCTTTCACAGCCGGTCGGTTCGGCATATTGACCTTCACGTAATACCAGGACTCGTCCGTAGGTTCAGAGCGCTGGAAGTAGAGAGGTGTCAGCCAGCAGTTGGCGATTTCCGTCACTCCACCAGACTCTTTAACCGCCCGTTCTTTGGCCTCCCACTCCATCACCACTTCGGTTCCGGTATTGGTGATGCGCTCATAGGCTCGCATATACCTGTCCAGATCCAGCTCAAACCAGTACATGCGGGAGTTATGCTCAAAATAGAACGAATGCCACTCATTATGTTGATGCATGAGCAACGCTTTTTCTGTCGGGCTTTTCGCCAGCAGGAGATCGCCATAGTAGCGATAGTTTTTGATGTCCGATTTGCTGAACCGTCCACGTAACAGCAGGTCGTTCCAGTCCAGACTGGAAGATGATTTCACCGGTTGCGCCGCACGAACTTTCCAGCCGGCGTCCTCACTGCGAGCGGCAAAGGCCAGCGTGTGCTTAATGCCGGCTTTGTCGCCATCAAACGCCCATACCAGGCGTGGACGGGTTTTTTCGCCCAGTTCTTTAGCCAGTGTATCCAGCGCCGCCAGTGGGTAATTGTTACTGCTCAGTGTGGCCACTGCGGGTAAACCCGCCTGGCACAGGCTCAGCGCGTTGAATATACCTTCAGTGATCCAAATTTCATTCACTTCCAGCAGGTTCACGGACGGCGGAACCCACCAGTGGCCAACGTAACTGCCTCTGATGTTCGCTTTCTGCTTACCGAAGCGCTGCGGCTGGTCAATGATGCGCTCCCACGTCGCACCACAGGCCAGCTTAAATCTGACCGTTGCCGAACCCATGTTGTCTTTGGCAAATGCCCCCTGGGTAAAGCAACCTTTCAGCGGTTCGGTATCCAGTCCCCGAGCTTCACGCAGATACGCCTCAGCTACCGCATGAGGGTTATCTTCTGTGGCCTGGTACCGCTTTGACCAGTCTTCAAAAATGTCTGGATACAGCTCTTTAACAACAGTTTGATGGCCGCAATTATTTTCGCGGCCACACTTGAGAATCCAGGGCTTTTCAATGCTGGTAAATAATTCGCGCTTATGACAGGCAGGGCATTTGCCCTGCTGTAAATATTTATCCCGTTCTTTAAATTCGAAGTCACGGACAAGGCGTCGCACAACGTCCTGTTGTATCGTTGCGTTCATAAATAATCCAGAATTGAATGTGTGTAAAATGGCAAAAATTATATTCTGTACTGTTTGTTATATCGCTCATGCGTCATTAATTCCCAGTGTTGCCCCTTATCTTTACTCAACAGTCGCCACCGATAAGAAATACGCACCGAAAAATAATGATGTGGTTTTATAACCTGATATATCTTTTTGCCACTGTAATATTCCGTCAACACAGAAAATGCCTTACATATGACACTTTCGCTTGCATGAGAGGTCACTGTCAGCATAGTTATTTCACACTGGCTATTTTAACGAGATACATCCAGACATAAGAGACAACTTTAGCCTGATGAATAGCATCATATAAAGCGTGATGTTTAACGCCTTCAAACTTAATAATACTACGGACATTCAGCCCAAGCGTTTTTGACAGTTCAACAACCGTTCTTACATCACGGTCATTCCAGTAGTACCAAAGTGGATCGGCAAACCCGCATTTCTCTGATGCATTACGTAAAATAACATTGTCGAACGCCGCACCATTCCCCCATACCTGCACTTTAGATGGGTCAGAATGCTCAGTAATAAAGGCTTCCAGATTCGCTAAAGCCAGAGGCAAGTCCAGGCAATAATCATTAAGCAGCTCGCTACGCGCTTCGGCATCCTGACGCATCCACCATAATACGGTTTCTGACCCCATAGTGAGACCGTGGCCTACACAACTGCCCAGGCTGACACGTTGATAAAACTGCTCACCCATTTCGCCAGTTTCAGGGTCAAAGAATACAGCACCGATAGAAGCAATCGCGGAAGTCGGTTTGTTATCCATAGTTTCGAGGTCAATCATTAAATGTTTCATGTCGGTTCCTTAACGTTGAACTGCGGTAAGTGTTTTCAGATTAGAACTATTTTTTCTTATCGAACCTGACGCCAATGAAGACAGCGCAGGGATATTATTTTCGGTCGGAATATCCCCCTTAAATGCCATAAGGGTAATTTTATGAAGCTCGTCGAAATCGTCTGCATCATTATTAAAACGCGCCGTTGAAGATATTCCCTCAAGGCATTTAGCCAGTTGCAGTTTTAACTCCATCAACTGGATTCCATCGCTATGGACAGAGTAACTTTCTTTATCAATAGCCGTTGCCTGAGCATGGTAACTCTGCAACAGGTTACGAATAAGAGTAGCGTATTTAGCTTTCATCGTTCCCCCAATTAATTATTTACCACTGGATTTACTGTGGCTAATACGATTTTTCCAGTCGTGCCAGTCTGTCGGGGCTTCATCGACTAAATTAGCAGCATGTTTATCCCACTCACGGCGATTAATCCAAAGTTCTGCGTTTCCACCTGGCTTAAGGGGATCAGTCATATAAAAGGCGGGTAATTTACCGGCCTTTGCCATCTCAGCAACTGCGCGCGGCGTTTTACCGATATACAGCGCAAACCCTTCTTTAGAGAGAAGGTCTGATGGTTTTTCAGCCAACTGAATAGCTGATCGCCCATTTTTTCCAGCCTCTGCGATTTGCTGTGCCTTCTCGCCAATTGTTTCTGATCTGACACTCATTTTGATATCCTCACCAAGATTTGCCGAACACCAACTAGAGTCAATTTGAGCTAGTTAGAGTGCAATCAAATGTCTACTAACACACATAATTGGAGATTAGCAAAAATATGTCAAGTGAACAAAGTGAGAAACTAAAACTCATTCGTGAATCCGAGCGTCTAAAAGCGAAGGAACTAGCTGATTTAATTGGAATTAATTACTACACCTATCATGGATATGAATCGGGAAAATCTAAGATGCCTCTCGATGCGGGTATGAAACTGCTGAAACACCCACGTTTCAGAAAGTACCGTGACTGGTTTCTATTTGATGAAACAGACCCCTCTACCGGGCAAATTGCTCCGGCTCTCGCACACTTTGGGCAAGAAAAAACAACATTACCCCACTCAGACGAGAAAACTGGCTAACCATCCTAAAAGATTATCTTAATCAGGAAGTTAAAAACGATTGTAATTTGACCGGAGAGCTGACGTATGTCGATTAAAAAGCTCGATGATGGTCGATATGAAGTGGACGTAAGACCGCAAGGTGCAAACGGAAAACGCATCAGGCGAAAATTTAGCACTAAAGGCGAGGCGCAGGCGTTTGAGCGTCACGTTCTGGTGAACTATCACAACAAAGACTGGATAGAGAAGCCAGCAGACAGAAGGAAACTCACCGAACTACTGGAATTGTGGTGGCTATATCACGGCAAATCCCACGCAAGAGGTGAGATCGAAAAAGGACGACTCACAGCAATCCTTCAAAAATTTGGAGAAATGGGCGTTCACAGGGCGGATCAGTTAACCAAAAAATCCATCACGGATTATCGCGTGACCCTGATGAATGAAGGACTGAAGCCTGTCAGTGTTAACAGGCACATTGCTATTTTAAGTGGCCTGTTCACTAAGTTAATTGACGCTGGCGAGTTCCATAGCGCTAACCCTATGCGGGAAGTTAAACGCCTGAAAGAAGAACAGGCGGAGATGGCTTTCCTGACAGAAGAGGAAATTCCGCAACTCCTGTCCAGGCTGGATGGAGATGAACTGAATATTGCCCTTATCTGCCTTGCCACCGGTGGCCGCTGGGGAGAGGTATCCCGTTTAAGGTCTGCACATGTCATCAAAAATATGGTGACGTTCATGAAAACCAAAAACGGAAAGCAGCGCTCCGTTCCCATCTCTGAGGAGCTGGCAACCCGTATAAAAGTTAAAGCCAGTGGGCTGTTGTTCGATGCGAACTACAGAACGGTACGCCGGGTACTGAAGGAAGTGAAACCAGATTTGCCACGCGGACAAGCGGTGCATGTAATGCGGCATACATTTGCCACACATTTTATGATGAATGGAGGTAATATAATTACATTGCAGCGCATTCTGGGGCATTCAAACATCCAGCAAACTATGATCTACGCGCACTTTGCTCCTGATTTTTTACAGGACGCAGTCACCCTTAACCCGGTGGCCAGAATGTCCAGAAAGTGTCCATGAACCCGAGTTATTTAGAGCTAGTTGAAGCGATATGAGTAATTTAACCATTTGTATTGAAACAGAAAACAAGGCCAGCACTGACACTAACAAGTCAGTTATTGGTCGCATTCACTCCTTTGAATCCTGTGGCACCGTTGACGGCCCGGGCATCCGCTTTATTACGTTCTTCCAGGGCTGTCTGATGCGCTGCCTGTATTGCCATAACCGCGACACCTGGGATACGCATGGCGGCAAAGAAGTTACCGTTGAAGATCTGATGAAAGAGGTCGTCACCTACCGCCACTTTATGAACGCATCCGGCGGCGGCGTAACGGCTTCCGGCGGCGAAGCGATCTTACAGGCTGAGTTTGTTCGCGACTGGTTCCGCGCCTGTAAGAAAGAAAGCATCCATACCTGTCTTGATACCAACGGCTTTGTTCGCCGCTACGATCCGGTCATCGATGAACTGCTGGAAGTCACCGACCTGGTGATGCTTGACCTGAAGCAGATGAATGACGAGATTCATCAGAATCTGGTTGGCGTATCCAACCATCGCACGCTGGAGTTCGCCAAATACATCTCCGCAAAAGGCATTAAGACCTGGATTCGCTACGTTGTGGTGCCGGGCTGGTCTGACGATGACGACTCCGCACACCGTTTGGGCGAATTCACCCGCGATATGGGCAACGTTGAAAAAATCGAACTGCTGCCCTATCACGAGTTAGGCAAACACAAATGGGTCGCAATGGGCGAAGAATACAAGCTTGATGGCGTTAAACCGCCGAAGAAAGAAACCATGGAGCGCGTAAAAGGTATTCTTGAGCAGTACGGTCATAAAGTGATGTACTGAGTTATTTTATCAGTATCGCCGGATGGCGACGCGAAAGCGTCTTATCCGGCCTACAGACTTCATACCTGATCACATAAATTAAACGTGCGCCACAGGAGTCGGCGTATGTCCTGCGTTGCGCAGCAGCATAAGCAAATAAACAAACGAGACGCTGGCAATCATAATAAACAACAGATTATCAGAGTAATTCTGCATCAGCATCGCGGTAAATGACGGCCCAAGCAGGCTGCCTACGGTATAGCTGAGCAGCAACGCCTGGTTCATTGCCACAAGCTGATGACGTTCTACCTTTTCACAAGCCCAGGCCATCGCGACGGGATAGAGCGTAAAGCCTGCCGCCCCCAGAATGAATAAGGCGGGCGCCATCGCAGCCTGAGTCAGCATGGCAATACTGCCGAGGATCACCACGAAGACCTGTACACGCAGCACCAGAAGACGACCAAACTTATCGGCCAGACGACCAATCGGCCATTGGCCTAAAATACCGGCGCTCACCAGCACGGCCATCCAGAAACCGATGCTCGCATTGCTAATCCCCTGATGATTAAGGTACAGCGGCATCAGGCCATACAGCGATCCCAGTACAATCCCGGAAATAATGCATCCGTTTACACCTAACCGCGCCTGACGCAGTCTCAGCATTGACGTAATCGGCGTCGTATCGTGTTCTTCCGACTGCTGGTTCAGGATACGGGTAAAGAGCAGCGGCAAAATGCCCGCCAGAATCATGCCGGTTACCCACGGCAGAACGCTCATTAATTCTGTCGGAACTTTACTGACCAGCAGTTGCCCCAAAAACGTTCCCACGTAATAGACCATCATGTACGCAGCCAGTAACCGCCCACGATTACGGGATGTTCCGCTGCACATCAAAGCGCTTTCCACCACGACCCAAATCATGGCGCAGCCCACGCCGGCAACAAAGCGCCAGGCCAGCCAGCTCCAGAAACCAATCATCATGCCCAGCCCTACGCAACCCGCCGCAAAAATGAGCGAGGCAATATAGTAGCTGCGGTTAAATCCCAGGCGCTTGATTAAATACCCGGTAAGCAACGTCCCAACCAGATTCCCGGTAAAGTAGGACGAACTGACCATACCGACCTGCCAGGTTGCCAGGCTTTCCTGGGCAAGCCACAAGGGGACGAGCGTGTTTAATACTGCGATCGCCAGGGTCAACAAAAGCAGGCCGCACAGCAAAAGCATGACGGGCCGGGTATAGATGGACATGGATAAAAACCGTGAGGAAGTTCAAATTTCATGCGCATCATGCCACCAACAAAAACATTGTCAATCTACCCGAATCGCGGCATTACGCGCTTTCCCGCCCTTCGATTTGAAATACTGATTCATGGCATGAAAGAGCAGCATCCGATAAACATCATGTTATTGTTTTAATTGACCTAAAACAAAACTGCCGCGTTTCGTTCAGTCGAAAAATTTCATGGTTCCTGCAACATCATTTTTCCGGTCTATGCTTTTGGGGAAGACAACACACCGGAATGGCTTTTGATGTAACGCTAACTCTCATCAGGAGAAGATAATGACTAAGCCTTACGTTCGTCTCGATAAAAATGATGCTGCGGTTCTTTTAGTTGATCACCAGGCGGGGCTGCTGTCTCTTGTACGAGACATCGATCCTGACAAATTCAAAAATAACGTTCTCGCACTTGGCGATTTAGCCAAATACTTCAACCTCCCCACCATCCTTACCACCAGTTTCGAAACGGGGCCAAACGGGCCGTTGGTGCCGGAATTGAAAGCACAGTTCCCCGATGCCCCCTACATTGCACGCCCCGGAAACATCAACGCGTGGGACAATGAAGATTTCGTGAAAGCCGTTAAGGCGACAGGTAAGAAGCAGCTCATCATTGCGGGGGTTGTCACGGAAGTGTGCGTGGCCTTCCCCGCCCTCTCTGCGATTGAAGAAGGGTTCGATGTGTTTGTCGTGACCGATGCATCAGGCACCTTTAATGAAATTACCCGTCACTCCGCCTGGGATCGCATGTCGCAGGCTGGCGCGCAATTAATGACATGGTTTGGCGTGGCGTGTGAGTTACACCGCGACTGGCGTAATGATATCGAAGGTCTGGCGACGCTGTTCTCTAATCACATTCCTGATTATCGCAATCTGATGACCAGCTACGACACGTTAACTAAGCAGAAGTAAAAGACCAGGGACATATTGTCTGATGGCGCTTCGCTTATCAGGCCTACACGATCCGTAGGCCTGATAAGGCGCGAGCCGCCATCCGGCATATTATGGATTAACTCGCCACCGCCATTCCCACGGTCATATGGAGCCCGTAGAATACGCCGCGACCAATCAGTTCCCCCACCAGCAGCAGGATAAACGCCACCGACAGCAGCGGAACCGCAGGTTGATAACCTTTCAACTGCGGCACAATCCAGCAGCACAGTGCCACGACCAGCACCACAATACGCCAGGCCATCAGCGAACCATAATCCGGTACGAGCGCAGAAGCCTGCTGGATGGAGCTATGAATCGTCGCCAGCTCCGCTCCCTGCATCACTGACATAATGGCGCTGACCACCAGTGCGAGGACTGAAATTACGGGCAGCAGACGCATCGCCCAGCCATCGATGCCCGCAATACGCAGCAGCAGATAACCCAGCAACGGCCCCCCCATAAACAGCGTCAGGAAGAAGCCCAGCGGCGTCCAGATGCTGTACCAGGTCGGTACGGTATCAATGCTGTTATACACGCGCACCATCATCCAGACAAAGATAACGCCCAGCACGATCGTCACAACCAGCCAGAGATTACGCAGCGCCGGAGAGAGCTTTTTCAGCACCGCCAGTAACCAGCCGATCCCGCCGACGGCAAAAAAGAGCGAGCCGCTGGCAATTTCATTACTCAATGCCGACGAGCCCACGCGGTTCAGCGAATTGAAGGCGCGCATTGGCGACCCCAGATGCAGCATAGACGCGATGAAGCCAATTCCCATTAGCACCCACAGAGCAAACATGCCGGTCAGCACTCGCTGTTGAGATTCGGTACGCAACTCGCCTTTCATCAGCGCCAGAGCCAGAACGATAAAACCGCCGACCACGCACTGACCAAAAACCGTGAAGATCATCAGCGGCCATTCATGCCATCCACTTCCCATCTTACACCTCCTTCGGATTTGCCAGATAACCCGTGGTATCCCCGGTCGAGCGGCTGTTGGCGTTGGGTTTAATCACAATGTTCGGTCTGGTGAAGTGCGCGCCCGGCAGCGGCGCAACGGCCGCCAGCGTGCCATGTTTCTTCCGCAACTCTTCTATCGGGCCAAAGTCCAGCGCGCGCAGCGGGCAGGACTCGACGCAGATCGGCTTTTTGCCGTCGGCAACGCGGTCATGACAGCCGTCGCATTTGGTCATGTGGCCTTTGGCGGCGTTGTACTGCGGCGCACCGTACGGGCAGGCCATATGGCAGTAGCGACAGCCGATGCAGACGTCCTCATCCACCACCACAAAACCGTCCTCGCGTTTGTGCATCGCGCCGCTCGGGCACACTTTCGTGCAGGCCGGGTCTTCGCAGTGGTTGCAGGAAATGGAGAGATAGTAGGCAAAGACGTTCTGGTGCCAGACGCCGTTATCCTCCTGCCAGTCGCCGCCCGCATATTCATAGATGCGGCGGAAGCTGACGTCCGGGGTTAAATCTTTGTAGTCTTTGCAGGCCAGTTCGCAGGTTTTGCAACCGGTGCAACGACTGGAGTCAATAAAAAATCCATATTGGGTTGTCATCGGTTACTCCTTATACCTTCTCAACCTGAACGAGGTTCGTATGGGACGGATTCCCCTTAGCGAGAGGAGAAGGACGCTGGGTCGTCAGGACGTTAATACATCCCCCCTGATCCACGCGTTTTGCATCCGGGTCATACCAGGCGCCTTCGCCCAACGCAACGACGCCCGGCATCATGCGCGGCGTCACTTTCGCCTCAATATGCAACTCGCCGCGACCGTTGAAGATACGCACTTTGTCGCCGTTGCTGATGCCGCGTTTTTGCGCGTCCATCGGGTTAATCCACATCTCCTGGCGGCAGGAAGCTTTCAGAACGTCCACGTTGCCATAGGTAGAGTGCACGCGAGATTTGTAGTGGAAGCCCGTTAATTGCAACGGATAGTCTTTGGTCAACGGATCGCTGTAGTTTTCGAAGCCCGGCGTATAGATCGGCAACGGATCGATCACATCGCCTTCCGGCAGTTCCCAGGTTGCCGCAATCTCTGCCAGCGCCTGCGAATAGATTTCGATTTTGCCCGACGGCGTTGTCAGCGGGTTCGCCTGCGGATCGTCACGGAAGGCTTTATAGGCAACGTGATGACCTTCAGGGTCGCGCTGCTTAAAGATGCCCTGCTTGCGGAATGCTTCAAATGTCGGCAGTTCGGGAATCGCCTGACGCGACTGTTCGTACAGATGACGCATCCACTCTTCTTGCGTACGCCCTTCGGTAAACTGCTGCTCCACGCCGAGACGCTTCGCCAGCTCACTGGTCATCTGATAGATAGTCTTGCACTCAAAGCGCGGTTTAATGGCCTGATCGGTGAAAATAACGTAGGACATGTTCCCGCAGGAGGCATCCAGCGCGAAGTCCATCTGCTCAGAAGCGGTGCAGTCCGGCAGCAGAATATCGGCATATTTCGCTGAAGAGGTCATATGACAGTCGATAACGACGATCATTTCGCACTTCTTGTCATCCTGCAAAATTTCATGCGTACGGTTAATTTCGGAATGCTGGTTAATCAGGCAGTTACCGGCATAGTTCCAGATCATTTTGATGGGAACGTCGAGTTTATCTTTGCCGCGAACCCCGTCACGCAGCGCCGTCATTTCCGGCCCGCGCTCAATGGCATCGGTCCATAAGAACATCGAAATGCTGGTCTCGACCGGGTTTTCCAGCGTTGGCATACGCTCAAACGGCAAATCGTAAGATCCCTCACGCGCACCGCTGTTGCCGCCGTTAATGCCGACGTTGCCGGTCAGGATCGCCAGCATAGAGATTGCGCGAGTAACGATTTCGCCGTTGGCATGACGCTGCGGCCCCCAACCCTGGCTGATGTAAGCGGGTTTGGCGCTACCGATTTCACGCGCCAGTTTTACAATGCGCACCGCCGGGATACCGGTGATCTGCGACGCCCACTCTGGCGTCTTCGCAATACCATCTCTACCCTGTCCCAGAATATAGGCTTTGTAGTGACCATTTTTCGGCGCGCTGGCGGGTAAGGTTTTTTCGTCATAACCCACGCAGTATTTGTCGAGGAACGGCTGATCGACCATATCTTCGGTGATCATGACGTATGCCAGCGCATTTACCAGCGCCGCATCCGTACCCGGGCGAATCGGAATCCACTCATCCTCACGACCCGCGCCGGTATCGGTATAACGCGGATCGATAATAATCATCCGCGCGTTTGATTTTTGCCGTGCCTGTTCGAGGTAATAGGTTACCCCGCCGCCGCTCATACGGGTTTCCCCCGGATTGTTACCAAACAGCACAACCAGCTTACTATTTTCAATGTCGGAAGGACTATTACCGTCCGCCCAGCCGCCGTAGGTGTAATTTAACCCGGCGGCAATTTGCGCGGATGAGTAATCGCCGTAGTGGTTGAGGTAACCGCCGCAGCAGTTCATCAGCCGGGCAACCAGTGTTTTTCCTGGCGGCCAGGAGCGCGTCATCGTGCCGCCAAGCGTACCCGTACCATAGTTTAAATAGATGGATTCATTGCCGTAGTCTTTGATAAGACGCTGCATATTGGTGGTGATAATGTCATAGGCTTCATCCCAGCTGATGCGCTCAAACTTACCTTCACCACGCTTGCCAACGCGCTTCATTGGATACTTCAGACGATCGGGGTTATAAACCCGGCGGCGCATAGAACGCCCGCGCAGACAGGCGCGAATCTGATGCAGACCGTCATAGTTATCATCGCCCGTATTGTCCGTTTCAACATATTTGATTTCACCGTCCACCACATGCATGCGCAGCGGGCAGCGGCTTCCACAGTTAACGGTGCAAGCGCTCCAGATAATTTTTTCGCTGGATGCGCTGGGGCTGATAGCGTCAGCCGCATTGGCGATCCGGGTAAATGGCAGAGTCAATGCGCTACTGGCGATTGCCAGTCCGCCTATTGCTGTCGTTTTTACCAGGCCTCGACGAGTTACCTCAGCTGCCAGTACAGCATCGGGGATATTCGTTTTCATGATGACTCACTTTGCTTGCTCACGATTGATAAAAGCCAGACACTTCGTTATGTAGTTATTTATACAGCGAATAAATCGCTATATAGTTTTGTATATAATGAATATGAGAAAAATCAGCGATAAATGCTAATCTTCATTCGAAGGTAGTATTACCCCCAAAGGGGTAACCATTCTTGTCCGGTGTCAAACAGGCATAAAAAAAAGCGCCCGGAGGCGCTTTTTAAGCAGAGAGAAGCGGGGATTAGCCGATATATTCCAGTCCGTTCATATACGGACGTAATACTTCTGGAACTTCGATGCGGCCATCAGCCTGCTGGTAGTTTTCCATCACGGCAACTAAAGTACGCCCAACCGCCAGACCGGAACCGTTCAGGGTATGAACCAGACGGGTTTTCTTGTCGGACTTACTGCGGCAGCGTGCCTGCATACGACGCGCCTGGAAATCCCATACGTTCGAGCAGGAAGAGATTTCACGATAGGTGTTCTGCGCCGGGATCCATACTTCGAGATCGTAGGTTTTACATGCGCCAAAGCCCATGTCACCAGTACACAGAACGATTTTACGGTACGGCAGACCCAGCAACTGAAGCACTTTCTCAGCATGGCCGGTCATCTCTTCCAGCGCATCCATTGACTCTTCTGGACGCACAATCTGCACCATCTCAACTTTATCGAACTGGTGCATACGGATCAGACCGCGCGTGTCACGACCGTAAGAACCCGCTTCAGAACGGAAGCATGGCGTATGCGCAGTCATTTTGATCGGCAACGCATCTTCGTCGATGATTTCATCACGCACCAGGTTAGTCAGCGGCACTTCCGCCGTCGGGATCAGCGCATAGTTGCTGCTGTCAGCCTCTTCTTCCAGCGGGCGAGTATGGAACAGATCGCCCGCAAATTTCGGCAACTGCCCTGTACCGTACAGCGTGTCGTGGTTCACCAGATACGGCACGTAGTTTTCACTGTAACCATGCTGTTCAGTGTGCAGATCCAGCATGAACTGCGACAGCGCGCGGTGCATACGGGCAATCTGCCCTTTCATTACCACAAAACGAGAACCGGTCAGTTTAACCGCAGCCGCGAAGTCGAGACCGGCGTGCATTTCACCCAGCGTCACATGATCGCGGACGTCGAAATCAAACTCACGCGGGGTTCCCCAACGGCTGACTTCAACGTTGTCGTTTTCATCTTTACCTACCGGTACATCATCAGCCGGTAAGTTAGGAATGGTCAGCGCGATATCGCGAATTTCAGCCTGTAAGCTCTCCAGCTCGGCTTTTGCCGCATCCAGCTCTTCGCCCAGCTTGTTCACTTCCAGACGTAAAGGCTCGATATCTTCCCCGCGCGCTTTCGCCTGGCCGATGGATTTCGATCGAGAGTTACGCTCTGCTTGCAGGTTTTCCGTGTTGACCTGCAAAACTTTACGACGCTCTTCAAGAGCGCGCAGCTTATCTACATCCAGCTTAAAGCCCCGGCGTGCCAGTTTTTCAGCGACTGCGTCTGGCTCATTACGCAGCAGATTGGGATCGAGCATGCTTATCCTGTGCTTATCGAATTAAAATAGGAAACGTGACCACAGCCTGCAGTCACAGGGATACAGTGCCAACATTACCGCAACGATCGCGCTAACGGTAGCGTTTTGTGGGGCTATTTTGATCCTGTTCAGCCAGCCAGGCGAGCTTTTCGCCAATCTTGCCTTCAAGCCCCCTGTTTGTGGGATGATAATAGCGTGTTTGCGCTATTTCCGGCGGGAAATAAACCTCGCCTGCGGCGTAGGCGTTTGGCTCATCATGCGCGTAGCGGTATTCCTGGCCATAGCCCATTTCTTTCATCAGTTTCGTCGGCGCATTGCGCAGATGCACAGGCACATCATAATCCGGGCGTTCACGGGCATCGGCCAGCGCCGCTTTGAACGCGGTATAAACCGCGTTACTTTTCGGCGCACAGGCCAGATAAACAATCGCCTGGGCTATCGCCCGTTCCCCTTCCGCAGGGCCAACACGGGTAAAGCAATCCCACGCAGAAATCGCCACCTGCATTGCGCGAGGATCGGCATTGCCGACGTCTTCAGAAGCAATCGCCAGGCAACGTCGGGCGACATACAGCGGGTCGCCGCCAGCGGTAATGATCCGGGCATACCAGTAAAGCGCCGCGTCCGGGGCGCTGCCACGCACCGATTTATGCAATGCGGAGATGAGATCGTAAAAGCGATCGCCTTTATTATCAAAGCGCGCGCTGCGCTCCCCGGCGATTTCGGTCAGTAATGCGGGCAATAATACTCGCTTACCGCTGTCATCCACTTCCGCCATGTCTGCCATCATTTCCAGCGTATTTAACGCCCGACGCGCATCTCCGTTCACCAGTTCGGCGATCGCCCGGCGCGTCTCGTCCGGCAGAACGATATCCTGGCCGCCATAACCACGCGCTTTGTCATCCATCGCCTGATTCAGCACCTGCTCAATATCTTCAGTCGTTAAGGATTTGAGGAGATACACGCGGGCGCGTGACAGCAAAGCCGAGTTCAGCTCGAAGGACGGGTTTTCGGTCGTCGCGCCAATAAACGTAATCGTGCCGTCTTCGATATGCGGCAGAAACGCATCCTGCTGGCTCTTGTTGAAGCGATGGACTTCATCGACAAACAGAATAGTGCGGCGCCCGGCATTACGGTTCTGGCGGGCGCGTTCAATGGCTTCACGGATCTCTTTTACGCCAGAAGTCACGGCGGAAATGCGTTCGACGTCAGCATTGGCATAGCGGGCAATCACTTCGGCCAGCGTGGTTTTGCCCGTACCGGGCGGCCCCCACAAAATCATCGAGTGCAGGTGCCCGGCCTCAATTGCACGAGGCAAAGGCTTACCCGCAGCCAGCAGATGCTGCTGACCAATATACTGCGCTAAATTTTCTGGCCGCATACGCGCGGCCAGTGGCTGAAAGGTATTATCAGAAAAATCGAGCGACAGATTGCTCACTCATGCGCCTCTACTTACGTTGGTCGTCTACCGTTACACCTTGCGGCGGAGTAAAGGTAAATTTTGATGCATCGACAGCGCTATTCTGCTGAGATTTCAGCTGATAGCTGCTGCGCTGATCGTCTTGTTCCACTGCGCTGAACTGATGAATAGTCCCGTCACGACCCACATTAATGGTGAACTGTTTCAGGTTACCGCTACTGCTTTTTGGCGTCAGCACAAAGTCATCGCCATTTTGTTTGATGTTGTACTGCTGCCAGTCGCTGGACTGGTTGCGGGCTATCAGCATAAACGGCGTATTGCCCGTCGCATCTTTTAACCAGGTCGCCGTTGCCTGCTCGACAAACGGGTTAAAGAACCATAGCGTTTTCCCGTCAGAGACCAGAATGCTCTCGTCGGGCTGCGTCATATGCCAGTTAAACAGATTAGGACGCTTAACCCATAAGTCGCCCTGGCCTTCCTGAACGGCGGCGCCGCTGCCGTCAGTCACTTTTTGTGTAAAGCTGGCGTGGAAGCTGCTGACTTTATCCAGACGGCTTTTCAGATCGCTGGCGGCATCCGCCCATACGCTGCTCACCACAAAGCCGGAGAGTAATGCGCAGGTGATTGCGATTTTTTTCATCATTATTCCTCAAAATACGTCACTCCCGATGGGGAGTTCCCTCTGCTCTCTATTCCAGGCCAAAAATCAGCATGAGGAAAGAAGAAAATACTGAATTCTTATTTATTTACCGATCTTTGCAATCATTCGAACGGCGGTGGCGCCAGCACCTCGCGGTTCCCGTTATGGCCTTGTTCGCTGACAATGCCTTGGGCTTCCATCTGCTCGACAATACGTGCCGCACGGTTGTAACCGATACGGAACTGACGCTGAACGCCAGAAATGGACGCTTTGCGTTTTTCGGTCACAAAGCTCACCGCCTGATCGAATAACGGATCCAGCTCCTCGCCGCCGTCAAAGCCGCCGCCGCCCCCTTCGCTTTCGCTATCCGAGGTGATGCCATCAATGTATTGCGGGCGACCACGCGCTTTCCAGTCCTGCACCACCGCATGCACTTCCTGGTCGCGGACAAACGCGCCATGAACACGTACCGGCATGGTCGAGTTCGGGCCGGAATAAAGCATATCCCCCATCCCCAGCAGGGATTCCGCGCCGCCCTGATCGAGGATCGTGCGTGAGTCGATCTTACTGGATACGGTAAAGGCGATACGCGTCGGAATGTTGGCCTTAATCAGACCGGTAATAACGTCAACCGACGGGCGCTGAGTCGCCAGCACCAGGTGAATACCTGCGGCACGCGCTTTCTGCGCCAGACGCGCAATCAGCTCTTCAACTTTCTTACCGACGGTCATCATCAGATCGGCGAATTCATCGACCAGAACCACGATATACGGCAGTTTTTCCAGCACCGGATGCTGGGCATCCATGCTGTCGCCCGGCTTCCAGTACGGGTCTGGAATCGGACGCCCCATCCGTGCCGCTTCGGCAATTTTCTCGTTATAGCCTGCCAGATTACGCACGCCAAGCGCCGACATCAGCTTATAGCGGCGTTCCATTTCATTAACGCTCCAGCGCAGTGCGTTGGCGGCGTCTTTCATATCCGTGACCACTTCGGTCAGCAGATGCGGAATGCCTTCATAGACCGAAAGTTCCAGCATTTTCGGGTCAATCATGATGAAACGCACATCTTCTGGCTGCGCTTTATACAGCATGCTGAGGATCATGGCATTGACCCCAACCGATTTACCGGAACCCGTCGTCCCCGCAACCAGCAGATGAGGCATTTTCGCCAGATCGGCCACAACCGGATCGCCAGCGATATCTTTACCCAGCACCACGGTGAGCGGCGACGGATTCTCGCGGAATTTAGCGTTATCCAGCACTTCACGCAGGTAGACGGTCTGACGTTTTTTGTTCGGCAGTTCGAGGCCCACGTAAGGCTTACCAGGAATCACTTCTACCACGCGTACCGCAACGGTTGACAGTGAACGCGCGAGATCGCGTGACAGGTTAGAAATACGCGCGGCTTTCACGCCCGGCGCCAGATTCAGCTCAAAACGGGTAATAACAGGCCCTGGGGAATAGTTCACCACATCAGCTTTAATGCGGAAATCCGCCAGACGCGCTTCGACCAGGCGTGCCATTTGTTCCAGCGCGAAAGTATCGACCGGTTCCACTGCGCTCGGCGGCGGCGTCAGCAGATCCAGCGACGGCAACGGCGTGGTAGGTTTCTGCAACGGACGACTGTCGCCATTACGCATCAACAACGGATGGATCAGGCTTTCCTGCGGCTGTGGCGCGGCCGGTTGTTGCGGTTGTTGATACAGTTGCTGCGGCACAACCGGCTGCTGCGGTTGTTGATACGGTTGCTGCGGTGCAACCGGCTGCTGCGGCTGTTGATACGGTTGCTGCGGCGCGACGGGCTGTTGCGGCTGCTGATACTGTGGCTGCGGCGCAACAGGCTGCTCAGGCATCACACCGGGAGTAAACAACGGCTCATGCGGGCCTTCATCCACCAGCGCTTTCATCGGCGAGAATTCAAAATCATCCAGCGAGAACGGATGGGCTCCCGCAGGCTGTTCCCCGGCATAGCGCTGCTGCTGTGAAGAGGCAAACTGGCGAGCCAGTTCAGCTTCTGCTGCATCCTCATCTTCTGCCTGAGGAGCATCATGTTGATATTCGGAACCATAACGATGCTGCTGAGACTGGGCGAACTGACGTGCCAGCTCATCCTGCTGCATCTCATCAATTTCATCATCGCTATACTGCGTTTCGGCATCATACTGATGACGCCCCGCCGCACGCGCTTTCTCTTCCGCGATACGCTGAGACGGTAATTTTATGCCATACGAGGCCAGCTCACGGCGGGTCGGAACGCGAACGCGGTTAGGGCGAGGCAGTTGCGGGCCAATCCCCTCTTTAACCTGTGGGCGTGGCGCACCACCGCTTACCGGGCTAAACGCAGGTGCAGCGGATGCCGCCGCTCCTGCGGCCAGCGTTGCATCTTTGACGCCTGCCGCCAACGGCGCAACCGCGGCAACGGATTCAACAGGCGGCACAGAAGCTGCTGTCGGTACCGATGGTTTAACCGGCTCCGGCGCTTTCGCTGGCTCAGGAATCGGCTGATACCATGCAGCCAGTTGCTCACGCTCACGCGCGCGTTTCTCTTCCACTTCTTCAAAGTAGTAGAGCGGCGGACGGGCGGGTTTAATTTCTTCTGCTACAGGCTCAGGCTCCACCGCAGACGGCGGCTCAACAGCGGGCTGCTGCTGATAATACGTATCCTGAACCGGTTCCTGCGGGTAAGCCGGCTGCGGCTCGAAAGTCGGCTCGTGTTGATAAACAGGCTCTTGCGGATAAACCGGCTCAGGATGCCAGGGTTGTTCCGCCGCAGGTTCCTGCGGCACAGGCTGTTCATACGCGTGTTCAGCGTAATACTGCGCTTGCGGCTCGGTCGGCGCAGGCTGCTGCCACGGTTCATGATGTGGCGCTTGCGGCTGCGCATATTGTGGTTGCGGCGGATAACTTTCCGGCGCGGGCGCAATGACCGGTTCGCCGGTTTGCGGCCCCGGAACAGGCTGCCATTCCACCACCGGTTGCGCAGACGCGGCTTCAGCACCCGGCACCGACGGTGCAGACATAACCGGATCAACAGGCGCCGCCCAGGCTTGCGTTGCCGTTGTCGCCGCAGCAGCGGAGGCAACAGGCTCCGTGACCGAATGCCCATTCAGCAGAGGATCGTATTCCTCATATTCCGGCTGCGTCGCACGATGGCCGGAGAACAGCACATCATCAGGATCGGCAGCCACGCCACGCGCGCTGTATTCGATATCGTCTTCATCATCCATACGCTTGCCGGAGAAAAGCGCCGCATCCGTGTGTCGCCCACGCGGATTGCTGAACTTCTCTGCCAGCCGCTTACGGCGCGCCAGGGCGCCACGAAGGATGCGCGCACGTCGGGATTCGCGCTGTGCGCCCACCGCTTCATCTTCTTCGTATTCGTCATCATCTTCATACTCGTCGTCATCGACCCAGGTGTCATCGCGGCGAGTACGGTTGCTGGCGAAGGTGAGAATATTCAGCAGCCAGCCACCCAGTTTTTCTGCAATGCTCACCCAGGACCAGCCGGTGAAGAGCGTCAGACCGGCTGCCCAGACGCACAGCAGCGTAATCGTTCCCCCGCTGCTGTGCAGCAGAGGCTGAAGCGTGGTGCTTAACAGGCTGCCAATGACGCCGCCAGACGCGAAGTACCAGATATCATCAGCATTAATTGCGGCTAATCCGCAGGAGGTAAGAATCAACGCCAGGACGCCGATAATGCGCAGCGACACGGCAAAATAGTCGATGTAATCGTCGTTGCTCTGGTGCCGCCAGGCAAACCAGCAGCCGCCAACGATAATCACCGGGATGGTGTAGGCCATCACGCCAAAGATAAAGAACAGCGTGTCAGCCAGCCATGCGCCCGGCGCGCCGCCCAAATTATGGATAGGCTCATGCCATGCGGTTTGCGACCAACTGGGATCTGAAGGGTTAAAGCTAAGTAAGGCTGCCATCAACCAGACGGCAAAAAGGGCAATAAGGATCAGCAACGCTTCCAGAAGTCGGCGCCCGCTGCTTAACTTTTTCAATGTGACTTCTTTGTCTTCAGTGTATTCCTGGCTCAAAAAAGGCTCTCCAGGTTTCGGGCTTTTCCTGCCCGATGCTAAAACGGACAACAGCACCGGGTTGCCCCGGCACTGTTGCTGTATGGATTAACAGGAGTGTAATCAAACTACGTCGATTTTGCACCTGTTCCGTGTTAGCGCGTCTTAATTACCAGACGATTGCTCTGTTTGACTTCTTCCATTACCACGTAAGTACGTGTGTCATTCACGCCAGGCAGACGCAGCAGGGTTTCACCCAGCAGCTTACGGTACGCTGACATATCCGGCACGCGTGTTTTCAACAGGTAGTCGAAATCACCGGAAACTAAATGACACTCTTGAATTTCTTCAAGTTTTTGTACTGCGGCGTTAAATTGTTCAAACACATCTGGAGCGCCACGATTCAGAGTAATCTCAACAAAAACCAGAAGTGATGCATCCAGATAATGCGGGTTTAACAGCGCCGTATAGCCCTGAATAAAACCCTGTCTTTCCAGCCGACGGACACGCTCAAGGCAAGGCGTCGGTGAAAGTCCCACTCGTTTAGAAAGCTCGACGTTAGAAATACGCCCATCCTTTTGCAACTCATTAAGAATGTTACGATCGATACGGTCGAGATCTTTGCCAGGGCGCTTCTTGCTATCTACCATTATTATTGTCTCTCTGTATTCCTTCCCTACTCCTGCCTGACTCTACTAACATCACTGTTCAGAGTCGATGCCCATCACAATAGACCGAACCCAGAGGGATTAACGGCGCGCAATGCCAGGGCCTATGGTGAGAAGACCGTTGCCGGATGGCAGCTATCGACATCACGAATGGCGTCTGTCCACGCCATGCGTAGATTTCACTAGCCCGGTAAACATGGTGCTTATATGCATGATTATGCAGCACACACATAACACTGTTTTTTTCTTCCAGAAGATGTTTTCGCAAAACAGCAGGGGATTGTCAAAGCAAAACATCGATTTTTAGTACAACATGCCAGTTATTCATTAAGAGCGGCGCTAAATCGTCATTTTATCACCTTATAACTGGCCGATTTTAAGTAGAAAGCGTTATATCGCAGCCCTAAATCCGCCCATTCATCGGTTCCTGCTATTACACATATTGTTAACAAAATCGCTATACTCTTTTTTTACGTCTGCAAATTCCCTACAATCCTGCCCATTGTCTGCCAACAACTATGGGGATCTCATGGGCACGACCAAACACAGTAAACTGCTTATCCTGGGTTCTGGACCGGCGGGATATACCGCTGCGGTCTACGCTGCGCGCGCAAACCTGCAACCGGTTCTGGTTACCGGTATGGAGAAAGGCGGTCAACTGACCACCACGACGGAAGTGGAAAACTGGCCTGGCGATCCGAACGATCTGACCGGCCCGCTGTTGATGGAGCGCATGCACGAACATGCGACGAAATTTGATACTGAAATCATCTTCGATCACATCAATAGCGTGGATCTGCAAAACCGTCCTTTCCGTCTGACCGGCGACAGCGGCGAATACACCTGCGATGCGCTGATCATCGCAACCGGCGCTTCCGCACGCTACCTCGGCCTGCCGTCTGAAGAAGCGTTTAAAGGCCGTGGCGTGTCTGCCTGCGCCACCTGCGACGGTTTCTTCTATCGCAACCAGAAGGTCGCGGTCATCGGCGGCGGCAACACGGCGGTTGAAGAAGCGTTATACCTGGCGAACATCGCCG
The DNA here is from genome assembly GCF_005406305.1 of Citrobacter sp. TBCP-5362. Taxonomy (NCBI): domain Bacteria; kingdom Pseudomonadati; phylum Pseudomonadota; class Gammaproteobacteria; order Enterobacterales; family Enterobacteriaceae; genus Citrobacter; species Citrobacter sp. TBCP-5362. The sequence continues at coordinate 2,866,911 of NZ_CP040234.1, forward strand.
CTGAAGTGCATTTGATTCACCGTCGCGACGGCTTCCGCGCCGAAAAAATTCTGATCAAGCGCCTGATGGATAAAGTGGAAAACGGCAACATCGTGCTGCATACCCACCGCACTCTGGAAGAGGTGACCGGCGATCAGATGGGCGTTACCGGTTTGCGTCTGCGTGATACGCAAAACCCGGACAACATCGAATCCCTTGACGTTGCAGGCCTGTTTGTCGCCATCGGCCACAGCCCGAACACCGCGATTTTTGAAGGTCAGCTTGAACTGGAAAACGGCTATATCAAAGTCCAGTCCGGCATCCACGGTAACGCCACGCAGACCAGCGTTCCCGGCGTGTTCGCCGCAGGCGACGTGATGGACCATATTTATCGTCAGGCAATCACCTCAGCGGGCACAGGTTGCATGGCGGCGCTGGACGCTGAACGCTACCTTGACGGTCTGGCTGACGCGTGCAAATAGTTTTTACAAATCAGTAACAAAAGTAAAAAAGGCGACTATAAGTCGCCTTTATTTTTGCCCCGTTGTAACATTGCCGTGCCAAAAATTCCGATAACTCACCTGCTAAGCGTGCAATGAATAAAACCCGTCAAAAAGAATTGACCCGCTGGTTAAAACAGCAAAGTGTAATTTCCCAACGTTGGCTGAACATTTCACGCCTGTTGGGTTTCGTGAGTGGCGTACTGATTGTCGCTCAGGCCTGGATCATGGCTCGCATTCTCCAGCATATGATCATGGACAATATTCCCCGCGAAGCCCTCCTGCTCCCCTTCATCGTACTGATGTTGGTGTTTGTCCTGCGCGCCTGGGTGGTCTGGCTGCGCGAGCGGGTGGGTTTTCATGCCGGGCAGCATATCCGATTTGAGATCCGCCGCCAGGTGCTGGATCGCCTGCAACAGGCAGGGCCAGCCTGGATTCAGGGTAAACCGGCTGGTAGCTGGGCGACGCTGGTGCTGGAGCAGATTGACGATATGCATGATTACTATGCCCGCTATCTGCCGCAAATGGCGCTTGCTGTCTGCGTTCCCTTGTTGATTGTGGCGGCGATTTTCCCGTCAAACTGGGCCGCCGCGCTGATTTTGCTCGGCACCGCACCGCTGATCCCATTATTTATGGCGATGGTGGGAATGGGCGCCGCCGACGCTAACCGCCGTAATTTCCAGGCGCTTGCCCGCCTGAGCGGGCATTTCCTCGACCGCTTACGCGGTATGGAGACGCTGCGCATCTTCGGGCGCGGTGAAGCAGAAACGGAAAGCATTCGTGTCGCTTCACAAGATTTTCGCCAGCGCACAATGGAAGTCCTGCGTCTCGCCTTTTTATCCTCCGGGGTACTGGAGTTCTTCACGTCGCTGTCCATTGCGCTGGTCGCGGTTTATTTCGGTTTCTCCTACCTCGGCGAACTTAATTTCGGCCATTACGGGACAGGCGTCACGCTTGCCGCCGGCTTCCTGGCGCTGATTCTGGCGCCGGAGTTTTTCCAGCCACTGCGCGATCTGGGCACCTTTTACCATGCCAAAGCGCAGGCGGTAGGTGCGGCTGACAGCCTGAAAACCTTTATGGAAACGCCTCTCGCTCACCCGGAACGCGGTGATGTCGAACTTTCCGGGAAAGAACCGGTAACCCTTGAAGCGCAGGATCTGATAATTACCTCGCCGGAAGGTAAACCGCTTGCCGGACCGCTGAATTTCACACTGGCCGCAGGCCAGCGCGCCGTACTGGTTGGTCGCAGCGGTTCAGGAAAGAGTTCACTGTTAAACGCGCTGTCTGGCTTTCTCTCTTATCAGGGCTCCCTGTGCATTAACGGCGTTGAACTTCGTGATTTATCCCCGGAATCCTGGCGAAAACATCTCTCCTGGGTGGGGCAAAACCCACAATTACCGGCAGGCACGCTCCGTGAAAACGTCCTGCTTGCCCGCCCGGATGCCAGTGAACAAGCGTTACAGGCGGCTCTCGACAGCGCCTGGGTCAGTGAGTTTTTACCTCTGCTGCCGCAAGGTGTAGACACGCCGACTGGCGATCACGCGGGTCGCCTTTCCGTCGGTCAGGCGCAGCGGGTTGCGGTTGCCCGCGCCCTGCTGAATCCCTGCAAATTGTTGTTGCTGGATGAACCCGCCGCCAGTCTGGATGCCCACAGCGAACAGCGTGTAATGCAGGCGCTGAATGCCGCATCAAAACGCCAGACCACGCTGATGGTAACGCATCAGTTAGAAGATCTTGCCGACTGGGACGTGATCTGGGTTATGCAGGATGGGCAGATCATCGAGCAAGGTGATTATGCCCAACTCAGCAGCGCCAACGGCGCGTTTGCGACACTATTGGCTCATCGTCAGGAGGACATTTAAATGCGCGCCTTGCTACCGTATCTGACGCTGTATAAACGTCATAAGTGGATGTTAACGCTCGGTATTATTCTGGCCATCGTCACGCTACTGGCCAGTATCGGTTTGCTGACGCTCTCTGGCTGGTTCCTCTCCGCTTCAGCCGTAGTCGGTGTGGCGGGTATCTATAGCTTTAACTACATGCTGCCGGCTGCTGGCGTACGCGGTGCGGCGATCACCCGTACTGCGGGCCGGTATTTCGAGCGTCTGGTCAGCCATGACGCCACCTTCCGCGTATTGCAACATTTGCGTATTCATACGTTCAGCAAGCTGCTGCCGCTCTCCCCTGCTGGCCTTGCCCGCTATCGTCAGGGCGAGCTGCTGAACCGCGTCGTCGCCGATGTCGACACGCTGGATCACCTCTACCTGCGCGTTATCTCTCCGCTGGTTGGCGCGTTTGTGGTGATTATGGTGGTCACGCTGGGGCTGAGTGTTCTCGATTTCACCCTTGCGATTACGCTGGGCGGCATTATGCTGCTGACGCTGTTTATTATGCCGCCGCTCTTCTATCGCGCCGGAAAAAGCACCGGGCAGAACTTAACCCATTTACGCGGTCAGTATCGCCAGCAGTTAACCGCCTGGCTACAGGGTCAGGCGGAACTGACTATATTTGGCGCCAGCTCGCGCTATCGGGCGCAAATGGAAGCCACGGAATTACAGTGGCATGAAGCCCAGCGACGTCAGTCTGAATTAACGGCGCTATCCCAGGCCTTAATGCTGCTTATTGGCGCACTGGCGGTAATGCTGATGTTATGGATGGCTTCCGGCGGCGTCGGCGATAACAGCCAGCCTGGCGCGCTGATAGCGCTGTTTGTCTTTTGCGCGCTGGCGGCATTTGAAGCGCTTGCCCCCGTTACCGGCGCGTTTCAACATCTTGGCCAGGTCATCGCCTCTGCGCTGCGTATTACCGAACTGACCGAGCAGCAGCCTGAAGTGACCTTCCCGGATGGCGAAGCAGCGGCTCCCCGGCAGGTAACGCTGACGCTGCGTGACGTTTCATTCAGTTACCCGGAGCAGCCGCAAAAAGCGCTGGATGCCCTTTCTCTGCAAGTCGCGCCCGGAGAACATATCGCTATTCTCGGACGCACCGGCTGCGGGAAATCGACATTGCTGCAACTGCTCACCCGCGCCTGGGACCCGCAGAGCGGCGATATTCTGCTTAACGATCAACCAATTTCAACGCTGGATGAAGCGGCCCTGCGTCGCACCATTAGCGTGGTGTCGCAGCGAGTACACCTGTTCAGCGCCACATTGCGTGACAACCTGCTGCTGGCAGCGCCAGACGCAAACGACGATACGCTCTCAGAGATGCTGCGCCGTGTCGGGCTGGAAAAGCTGCTGGAGGATGGCGGACTTAACAGCTGGCTAGGCGAAGGCGGACGTCAGCTGTCAGGCGGCGAGCTTCGTCGTCTGGCTATCGCCCGTGCCCTGCTGCACGATGCGCCGCTCATGCTGCTCGATGAACCCACTGAGGGGCTGGACGCGACAACCGAAAGCCAGATGCTTGAATTGCTGGCAGAGGTTATGCGCGGGAAAACCGTTTTAATGGTCACGCACCGTCTGCGCGGGCTGTCGCGTTTTGATCAAATAATAGTGATGGACAACGGACAAATTATTGAGCAAGGTAATCACGCAGATCTGTTAGCCAGGCAGGGTCGTTATTACCAGTTTAAGCAACGTCTGTAAGCTATTATTGAACGATCCGACTTGCGTACTGGAGTTCTGCGGTCATGCGCCTGGTTCAGCTTTCTCGCCACTCAATCGCCTTCCCCTCGCCGGAAGGCGCGTTACGTGAACCCAATGGTTTATTGGCGCTTGGTGGCGATCTCAGCCCTGCCCGCTTATTGATGGCCTATCAGCGGGGTATTTTCCCGTGGTTTTCACCGGGCGACCCGATTCTTTGGTGGTCACCCGATCCTCGCGCTATTTTGCAGCCTGAAACATTACACATCAGCCGCAGCATGAAGCGTTTTCACAAACGATCGCCCTATCGCGTCACGCTTAATTATGCGTTTGGTCAGGTTATTGAAGGCTGCGCCAACGATCGTGACGAAGGAACCTGGATCACGCGCGATGTGGTGGAAGCGTATCACCGCTTACATGAGCTGGGGCATGCGCATTCCATCGAAGTATGGCGACACAACGCGCTCGTCGGCGGCATGTATGGCGTTTCGCAAGGCACCCTGTTTTGCGGCGAATCGATGTTCAGTCGCCAGGAGAACGCCTCCAAAACCGCGCTGCTTGTTTTTTGCGCTGAATTTATTCGTCAGGGTGGAAAATTAATCGACTGCCAGGTGCTGAATAGCCACACGGCATCGCTTGGCGCTGTCGAAATTCCCCGCAGGCAATACCTTGAGCATCTGGGATCATTACGGCAACAGCGATTACCGGGTCATTTCTGGGTGCCGCGCACGTTATTTTCACCTCAGGCGTGAATGTTTTCGGCACATTTTTTGTCAGGGTGTTATAATTGTGCCGCAGAGCAGGTTATGCCCATTACCCCGCCGCCGTTAAGGAACCGTTCGCGTCAGGTAACGCCCATCGTTTATCTCATCGCTCCCTTATACGTTGCGCTTCAAGTGCGGCTTTGCCGTGTTTTTCGGAGTAATGCGCCAAACCTGATTTGCTGCGTTTTAAACGCGCAAATCTTTACTTATTTAAAGAACTTCGGCATTATCTTGCCGGTTCAAATTACGGTAGTGATACCCCAGAGGATTAGATGGCCAAAGAAGACAATATTGAAATGCAGGGTACCGTTCTCGAAACGTTACCTAATACCATGTTCCGCGTAGAATTAGAAAACGGTCACGTGGTTACTGCACACATCTCCGGTAAAATGCGTAAAAACTACATCCGCATCCTGACGGGCGACAAAGTGACTGTTGAACTGACCCCGTACGACCTGAGCAAAGGCCGCATTGTCTTCCGTAGTCGCTGATTGTTTTCACGCCCGGGTGGCGTAAAGATAAAAAAAGGTCGGTTTATCCGGCCTTTTTGTTGTCCCTTTCCTGCATGAATACCGTTGATGCGAATTAACGTTATTTTTATTCCCCGCAGCGTCCCTTCCTTCTACATTCAATACTGAACTGCCTGTACGGCAGTGAACGAAACGCTACGGCGAACAACGGTGATCAACTTTTTCTAAGCTGCCTGTACGGCAGTGAACGGCGATATCGCCACGAACCAGTACGCGAGCATTTTCTAAGCTGCCTGTACGGCAGTGAACGCTGCCGGAGAACTGGAGCGCCTCGCTGCTATTTTCTAAGCTGCCTGTACGGCAGTGAACGCTGTATCATGTCCCGCTGATATTTATACTGCTTTCTAAGCTGCCTGTACGGCAGTGAACTGGAAACTGGACAAGAATTGAGGTTCAAGGCGTTTCTAAGCTGCCTGTACGGCAGTGAACAGGAATAATATCAGACAATCACGTTGATTTATTGAAGAAAAACGCAACGTCTTCCTGTCAGACCCTTTTTCACCCAAGTTGTATATATAAAATAAAATCAATAAGTTAGTAACATAAAATAAAAAGGGGTATATTGCGCTCTGTTTTAATCTTCCACCATCCGCGCATACTCTTCTGTCAAAAAATCCACCAGTGCGCGTACGGACGGCAGCAATCCACGGCGGGACGGGAATACCGCATGAATCACCTCTCTTCTGGGTTCCCATCCTTCCAGCAAGGCAACCAGCTCCCCCGCAGCCAGTTGGTCTTTCACCATTAAAACAGGTAACTGAACGAGGCCGACGCCCGCAACGGCCGCTTCACGCAGCGCCAGCATGTCTGTAGTGATCAAACGCGGTGTAAAGTGAACTTCAGCACGCGCGCCCTGTGGACCAAAGAGTTCCCAGCGGTGGATATGTTTACCTGAAGCCAGGCTCAGTCCGGGCCAGTGATGCAGTTCTGCTGGCGAAGAAGGATTCCCCATACGCTGTACCAATGTCGGGCTGGCAAACAAACGGTGCCCCCTGTCCGCCAGCACGCGCATCACCAGATCGCTGTCTTCAAAAGGACGCGGCCGGACGCGAATTGCAACGTCAATGCCCTCGCCAACCACGTCAACACGGCGGTTGGTTGCTTCAAGTTGTAACGACACATCGGGATAACGCGCCATAAACTTCGCCAGCATTGGGCCGATATGAACATGTAGCAACGTCACTGGACATGTCAGTTTTACAATGCCGCGCGGCTCGACCTGTAAGGCGGCTATCGCATCCTGCGCCGCCTGTGCTTCCACCAGCATTGCCTTACAATGTTCATAAAAGGTCTGCCCGACTTCAGTGACATTAAATTGCCGCGTGGTTCGTTGAATAAGGCGAACGCCCAGCCGTTCCTCCAGTTGCGCAATACGTCGGCTAAGCTTTGACTTTGGTTCATCCAGCGCTCGCCCTGCCGCCGCAAATCCCCCCTCCTCGACGACATGAACAAACCACGCAAAATCATTGAGATCCGGTTTTGTCATTACATTGTCCTGTTTATAGAACGGTAAGGTCTATTTTAGCGACTACTCAGATCATTGTCATAGATATAAGCTTATTTACATCAAGACAACGCCACCGAGGAGACCACCATGAAACAGATTACAGGCGTCTATACCGCACCTCGCCCGCACTGGGTTGGCGATGGATTTCCGGTTCGTTCGCTATTCTCTTATCAGTCCCATGCAGAGCAGTTAAGCCCGTTCCTGCTGCTGGACTATGCCGGGCCGCATACCTTTTCCCCTGGCGCCGAAAACGAAAAACGTGGAGTGGGAGAACACCCGCATCGCGGTTTTGAAACCGTCACGATTGTTTACAGCGGCGAAGTTGAGCACCGCGATTCAACAGGCCGCGGCGGCGTCATCGGCCCTGGCGATGTGCAGTGGATGACCGCAGGCGCAGGCATTTTGCATGAAGAGTTTCATTCTTCAGCCTTTACCCAACAGGGAGGCGAGCTGGAAATGGTGCAACTGTGGGTGAACCTGCCCGCGAAAGACAAAATGGCGGTGCCGGGTTATCAAAGCATCAGCAGCGATCTCATCCCTGCCGTAACGCTGCCTGACGAAGCCGGAACCGCGCGCATTATTGCGGGCCGCTATCAGGATGTGCAAGGCCCGGCGCATACCTTCTCGCCGTTGAATGTCTGGGATATGCGCCTGCAACGCGATCGTCATCTTACGCTGCCCGTCGCTGAAGGGTGGAGCACCGCGCTGGTCGTCCTGAAAGGAAGTATTACGGTGAATGGCACAACACCGGTAAATGAAGCGCAACTGGTGGTGTTAAGCCAGGAAGGTGAAAACCTGTATCTCGAAGCCAGTAGCGATGCCAGCGTTCTGCTGTTGTCGGGCGAGCCGCTGAATGAGCCTATTGTCGGTTACGGCCCATTTGTCATGAACACAAAACAAGAAATCGCAGAAGCCGTACGCGATTTCAACTCCGGCCGTTTTGGCCAAATCTGAAAACATTGAGGAGTACACAATATGTCCAGTCCTGCTAATTTTAATGGTTTGCGCCCGGTAATTGACGTTAACGATTCCGTTATGCTGTTAATCGACCACCAGAGCGGGCTTTTCCAGACCGTTGGCGATATGCCGATGCCTGAATTACGCGCCCGTGCGGCCGCGCTGGCCAAAATGGCGACCTTGTCGAAGATGCCGGTCATTACGACGGCATCTGTACCGCAGGGACCGAACGGCCCGCTGATCCCGGAGATCCACGCCAATGCACCGCACGCGCAGTATATTGCCCGCAAAGGCGAGATCAACGCCTGGGATAACGCTGATTTCGTCCAGGCGGTAAAAGCGACCGGCCGTAAAACGCTGATTATCGCCGGCACGATTACCAGCGTTTGCATGGCATTCCCGGCGATTAGCGCAGTCGCGGAAGGTTATAAAGTGTTTGCTGTCATTGATGCTTCCGGCACCTACAGCAAAATGGCCCAGGAGATCACGCTGGCACGCGTTGTTCAGGCTGGCGTCGTACCGATGGATACCGCCGCAGTGGCTTCCGAGTTGCAGAGCACCTGGAACCGTGAAGACGCAGCAGAGTGGGCTGAGGTCTACACCAAAGTGTTCCCGGCATATCAGTTGTTGATCGAGAGTTACAGCAAAGCGCAGGAAGTGGTGAAAAACGGTGAGATACTGGATTCACAGCGCTAATCGTATTCCCTGCTCCCCCAGGGCAGGGAATATGTTCATTGCGTAACCAAACGATAATTAAAGCGTAAATTCTGCTTGACCGTTTTGGCGCAACTCCCTATAGTAGCGCCCCGTTGCCCCCCAAGCGGTCAGGCAGCAATACAATATGGTGAGGTGTCCGAGTGGCTGAAGGAGCACGCCTGGAAAGTGTGTATACGGCAACGTATCGGGGGTTCGAATCCCCCCCTCACCGCCATATTCAGAAAAGAGCGCGTACGAAAGTACGGGCTTTTTTTCGCCTATTGCACATCGCCGGATAGCGGCGCACACGCCTTATCCGGCCTACAGAGCTCCACTCGTAGGCCGGATAGCGGCGCACACGCCTTATCCGGCCTACGAGTGGAGCTCTGTAGGCCTGATAAGCGAAGCGCCATCAGGCTTCTCAGAACCAGGGAATGGTCGCCGTAGAACTTAATCCATAGCTTGTGAATGTCCCGCTAACAGGTTCAGAACGCAGTTCACCGTGGCGAATAAACACCCGAAATTGTTGCTGATTCGACAAGCTCTTAACGTTCAGGTAAGGCAAATCGCTATGCTGTTCGGTTGACTCCACCAGGCGCTGCTGCGCCTGCTCTTCCGTTAACCATCCCTTCCTGACGGAACGCCGCAATAACCGTTGTGGACTGCTTTTCACCTGCACCCGACTCACCGTGCGCCAGCCTTTTACAGCCGGAACAGGCGTTATCGCCATACACTGGCAATAATCATTCAGCCCCTTGCGCCATGAACCGGCCTCAAGTTCCTGTAACGCCAATAACGAACCATGAAGACGCAAGCACGATCCTGGCGTCACGCCAAACTGGGGGAAGCTAACGCCAATATCCCCCTTTCCCCTTGCGCCTAACGCACGATGCAGTTTGGCAAATAACGCCGCCATCAGCATTTCAGTATTAAATTCGGGGTCTGGCAGGACACGGAGATCAAAATAGTGATCCATCATCGCTCCTTATTCGCTTTTCTCACCAAATACGCCGCCGCGAACCAGTACCGCCATCACATAATGCTGCTGAGCGGCATCCGGTTTCATACCCTTAGTGACCCAGTTATCCAGTAAGGTATAAAAATCCATTTTATCCTTCGGCTGGCGACACGCTACGCCACGACTGGTTACTGAGCCATAGGGTTCTACCGCAATCGCGCCCAATTCTTCTACTTTTGGGTGCCACGTATCGACGGTACGCAAAGCGTTGCCGATTTTCTGCGAGTGAATGCCCGCAACACCACTGACCTGGTATAACACCCTGCTTTTACTGCTGTTACTGTCCAGCACCAGTTCCTGCGAAGGAAAAACCTCCTGCCCGGCGCCCAGACGCACCTGCGCTTCGACAGTCAGCATGACCCATTCCTGACCGCTTAATCCTTTTTCGATTATCGCCGCCAGTTGGCTCAGCGAAGCATCTTCCTGCTCAAACTCACGCAGGGAATAGTTGTGACTGTTAAAAATCCATTCCTGCCCACTGGCCGCGACATTCACCTGGATCTGCTCAGCGCCAATGCGGTTGCGCCACAGGAAACGTCCGTTTGCCAGATTCGTGGCGTACCTGCGCGCCAGTTCACCAAATCCATACTCATTGATATAGCCATCAATAACCTGCTGAAGCGCATCCTGGTATGCCATATCATTACATACCGATGGCGTAGATAAATTACCCAATACGCGCAGCGTAAACACCACTTTCAAGGTGTCGGCATCTGCCGGTAAGGCCGCAATATCCACACGTTGCAGGTTTGCTTTTTGAATTTCCGCATCCAGCTTCGCCGGATCGCTGGAAATCGCATTTTTCAGCCGATTGGAAATCGTTCCTCGAACCGCCTTTTCCTGAATTTCAATCGGTTGCCAATGATCGCTTTGCCAGTTACCCGCATACATCATCGCATCGGACGTAGCGAGTTTGCGCTCAAATGCCAGTACAGAAGCGGTTTTTACAGATACAGGAGCCTTTGCCATAGTCATGTCCTTATTCTAAATCGTCGTCTTCGTTAAACGTAAAGTCGTCTGCGACAGGCATTGCAGAGCAATAGTAGCCCGTGTCGGTTGTGCGGTAGCGCCAGAGAAGCGGCTGAATATCCGTAACACGATGCAACCCACGCCATTCTCCTACGCCATACACCGCCTCGGTAAACGCAAACGGCGTCGAATTATCGCGCGCACTGGCAACCTCTCCGGGGGAATAAAGCGGAGAAATACGCTGATAGCCGCACATCAGCGGCACCAGATAACCAGGCATCGGCTTAGGCTGATATTCCCATTGAGCGTTGCCCCCCTCTTCCGGTGGTATAGCGCGGTACTGGATTGCGGCAAAATCTAACCAGGCATCCAGTAATGTGCTTTCCGGCTGTTGTTGCCGACGCTGGTGATAATGCGTTGTCAGCCATTCGCTGCGGTCGCAAAGAGCAAAACCCGGCATCAGCCGCCAGAGGATCTGACGGAGCTGTTTTTCATCATCCGGCGCAGGAAATACCTGCGGATCGCGCAGACTGACAATACTTCCGCCCGCCAGCTTTTGGCTCTGACACAGCATTTTCAACTGCGAACAAAACGCCTCTTTGCCGTATTCGCCATTCACGATTTCACCCTGGCACTCAATCACCAGGGAGACGGTAAGGTGCATTCTTCCTTCTTCATTGAACGAGGCCGTTTTCCCTTCTTTAGTCAAAGGGTTACGCGTAAGCGCAAACTGATAGTCACGCCCCGAGGAATATGCCTGAACATGAGAATGATGGCTGATCACCGCGCAGCCATCAAAATGCACGCCATGCGTGGCGCGCACTTTACGGGAAAGCGCATGCACGTACCCCAGAAAATGGCTTATCGCCGGAAAACCCCAGGTTAACCCGGCAACGGCATTCGCATTTTCAATACGGATATGGGGCAATAAAATCAGATAACGCATTTCAGCGCCTCCCGCAAAATCGCTTCCATTTCCCGCATCCGCTGGCGAAACAGCGATTGCGTCCGCCATTCCCGGCGCTCAACAAGCCCCACATCCAGACGCGCCTTATTAAGCCGATAGTTCAGCCAGCGTGCGAAATCATCCGCAACGCTTATTTGCCAGTCATCTTTGTCACGTTCAAGACGGAAAGTTTCATCCGTCTGGCCGCGCCAGGGATCGAGCCAAAGCTGCTGATGGAGGAGGAGATCGGTATTATTTCGCGTCCAGCCTTGCCAGGACGCCTGCTGGAAAGTGGCGGCATGCATGAAAAGAAGGTCGATAAGCTCATCAACATACGCTGCTCGCGCATTGCGAATAGCGTGATTATTCTTCTCAGTATTTTCTTTCAGCAGAAACACCATACGGGAAACAATACCTGACGCGGCCCGATTAAACGCGCCGCGCAACGCAAAGAGATTGAGCATATTTTGCGGCGCTTTATCCAGATTCAGCCATTGAGGCGGCTGCGACGACAGCAGCCAGATACGCCCACCGCGCGCGCTGTTCAACGCAGAAATATTCTGTGGCTTGGTACCGCCAAAATGCATTTCAGCCATGTCTGGATAACGAACATCGGGATGCGGATGCCATTTACCCGCTTTGTGCGCATCGCGTACCGCTTTCGCCTCTTCTCCAAAGCGAGGTGCGACTAGTTTTTCATGCAACACCTGCGCCAGCGAGGTAGCAAACAACGGACACAACAGATGGTAATCATTGCCTACGGGGAAATAGACCTGTTTAGCGAGTTTATGCGATGCCGGCTGAGTGGGCGTTAACGCACGATTAAACCCTTCCACCCACTGCGTCAGTTGAGCGTCATTCTCAGCAAAGGCGTGAAGCGGTTGATGTTCACCCCGCTTCAGACAAGCCAGCAGCGAGTCACCCTCGACGTCGGTTTGCAACAATTTCGCGACGTCAAGCGCGGCGGCATTTCCAACGGCATCCGTCGGGAGGTTCTTAAGCGACGCAGTGCTTAAATACCCCTCTTCACCCACGGTATCGCGATATATGCTGCTGCTTTTTGAATCCCCGTGGGTAAATTTAGCCGCATGCGTCACCAGGCTAATTTGCTCTGCTCGCCTTGCCGCATCCGTCAACCAATTTTGCGGTTGATAGCGTGCCTCAAGCGTCTGACGTTCCAGGGCGATGGTACTGGCATCTTCTCCCTGCGCCAGTCGCTTTGCAGCCTCTTTTTCAAAGGCTTCCAGCTTTGGCTGCCTTCGCGAGGCAATGTAATCGGTAATAAAATGGGTCAGTGCTTCAGTTGTCATAACTGCTCCCGACGTTCTTAATTAATATCCCTGTAAACACCCAACCACGGGTGGTAACGCCAGTCGCTCGTCACATCCTCTTCATTTACAGGTACGCTGATCTCACCGAAAATTTCACCTACGCGGTTAATCTCAGTCTGTTGGGCATCGGCCAACGCCAGCAACACCTGGCGGTAGTCCGTACATCCCCAATGGTCTGTTCCCTCTGCATACTCAATGTCCTGAAGAACAAATTTATCGGAAGCCTTGATGTTGCCGTTTTCGGTATGAAATGCGAAATAAGGCTCGCTCTCTTCCTCTTCCATATGCAGAAAAAATCTGGCTTCCGGCTGCGACTGACGAAACGGTGTCTTACGCTGTAGCCAGGCATTCCAGGTGAGCGGTTTACGCCACCAGTTTGCGGCAATAATCTGCCGGCTCTTACTGCTGAGTAATTCTTCCCTGAGCCGCATGTGCTCCAGTTCCGCCAGTTTATTTTCACCATTTGCAGGCAAAATACGTGGCAATGCAGTGATCGTCTGATAATCCTGCGGTGGTAGTAATTCACGCAGGTCGTGACTGGCTAATGGATGATCCTTATTTTCAAATCCCGGCTTACAAAACGCGGGGGAGCGCTTTCTCAGCGCTTTAATATTACTGCTGAGAATCACCAGGTTTTCGTTCTCTGGAACGACGCGTCGATGGCGCTGTATACGCCCGGCGAACTGAATAATGGATCGCATAGAGCTGGGTTCGATGATGCCCCAACTGCTGTCCCAGTCCCTGCCAACCTCCATGACGGAAGTCCCTAACACGACAAAAAGGTGATGCTTCTCCGGGCGGAGATTGAGGGCTTTTGCAATATCTGGATGTTGCCAGAGCGTATCGGGCTGATGGCGAGTAAATGCGCTATCCAGACATTTTTCGATGGCTGAACGCACCGCCAGCGGGTGCCGGGCATGGTAGACACAATAATGGATACAGACATCCTGCGGCGAAGGGATCGCCATTAACGCTTTTGCGACAGCGACCAGCGGATCGATATTCGCGAACCTGACTAAACCCAATGACACGGTCTTACCACCGGGATGCGTCTCTTTATGCGCGTGATGTAAAACCTGCATTTCCGTATGCACGGCGCGGGCCACGCAGGTAATGACATCGCTCACCTCTGGCGACGCCGGAGATACGGGCGAAATACGCCCAAAGTGCAGACGAGGTTTTGCCGCCAGCATTGCCGCCCGCTGCTCAACAAATGTTTTATGCGCAATGCTAAAGCTGCGTCCATCCGCGATGTGCTCCACCTTCGCGCCTTTTTCATCGAACCATGCGCAGCAAATATTCATCGGTTTCTCTGACGCGCCGCAGGACGCCTGCCATATTTTGCGCCCGGCAAGCCAGGCGGCAAACATTGCCTGGATAAGATCCGGCGGCAGCGTTGCCGACGAGAGCAGCACGCGGGTTCCCAGCATCCCGGCCCAGTTCATCAGGCGGCAAACGGCATGCAGATCGGCAATATCAAAATCATCAGGTTCATCCAGCACCAGATCGCTGGTCAGCAAACGCAACATCGCCGGTAGCTGCTTCCCGCCACGCACACCTTCCGTCGCCGAAATCAAATGATCGAGGGTTGTCACTAAAACAGGGGCACTGACTAACGCCGACAATTTCCTGTCGCCGCTCAACCATTTTTCCAGCGCCCCCGTTTGCACACTGCCTTCATAATGAACATATTGCTGTTCTTCAGACAAGGCCTTTGCCGAGGCGCTATCCCTGTCTGGTTCCGGTTCTTTTTCCTTCTGCCACAACTGTTTCACCGCACCCGAGCCAATCAGTACCGCCAGGTCATCGTCGTCCAGCTTCAGTCGATTACGCAACGCATCGCCGGTTTGCAGCGTCAGCGTGCGTAACCCCATTGCCACGGTGAAGCGACAGCCTTCCTGCTCATCAGCCAGCGCATACATTATTCGTGCATTGGCAAGCGTCTTCCCGCAGCCCGTCGAGGCCATATTGACGCCGAAAAACCCTTCTTCCCGACTCCTCTCACGCAGCGCGACAGCTACATCCCAGGCTTTATTTTGCCAGTGATAAAGCGGATTACCCGAACGCTCACGAAAACCTTTATGCCTTGCAATCGCCGGAAGCGACGAACGCACACGCGCCAGTTGTCTCCCCAGAAGCAATGCGTGATGCGCGACACCAGTCAGATGCTCATCAACCCGTTGTTTTAGCGTGCCATTTTTCCGATCGCTGTTTGCCCATACACAATAATCAGGATCTTGCCACGTTGGGTGAGGATGGCTGGAAGAGTAGAAGTGATCGGCCAGCATCAGACAAAAACGCGCCATATGCAGCGTGAACAGTTGATCCATCTGTCCCCACTGTTTTAATGCCGCAGCATTCTTAGCGCGTCGGGAGATCTGACGAGCTTTCTCCCGCCAGACGCGACTTTGTACAGGCGTGCCTGATGGAAAAACCCAGACATTGCGAAAATCGACGTCTCGCCACCCTTCTTTTATATGATTCACGGCGTTCCAGTCTGCATTAAGCTGATTTTCAAGCCAGCTCTGACATCCCTCCAGCTCGTTGTCGCCACGCAGGTTTTCAGGAAGACGGTGATGAGACAAAATTAGCCAGGCGACGACGCTGGCAAGCGGTGGAAGCGTACGAAAAGGGCTGTCAGAATAGCAGGGGTTATCCTTGCGCAATCGAGCCAGAAGTTCAGCGTCGTCATCCGCAGACAACTCACCGAGTTTTGCCAGCCACTGTTCATCATGTTGCTCACCGACAAACGCCTGAAACAGGCGTACCGAAACCCATTCATGGCGATAAGGTTGATAACTTTTAGCTGTTTTTTTCGTCAGGCTTTCCTGAAAACAGAACCCTGCCTTACCAAAATCATGAAACAAGCCCGCAATCGCTGCTAACAGCGCAATGCTTTCCGCACATCGCCACCGATGTTCATCGTTGTTCGTGATAAGCGTTTGTGTGGTTCGGTTGGTAGGAACACGCCCTTGCGCATTAAAACGACGTATATTGCCGACAATCCATAGCAATTCCATTTGCCCGTTTTTCTTCAACCAGTGGCAGGCAACCGCAGTATTACGCCTTGCGGTTTTCCGTAATAAACGGCGCAGCGTGTTAACGCCTTCTAAGGTGATGATGGTTTGCCAGGCCGCGTCTCCCGTTCGCTCAGCAAACTGATCGAGTATACGGCAACTCTCCTCGCGAGCGCGTTTGGTGCAGCGAGAGATAATCAGCACATTCATTCGCTATCCTCAGCCAGCTGTCGCGCCGTGTCCTGAAGCGTGGTGATCATTAAATCTAAAGCATCAGACTGCTGAAATCTATTAATACAGCGCTGGCGGAACGCCTGTGCATCCTCCCCCTCCATTGCCGCGATAAACGCTTGCGGCATGACAAGCGCGTCTTTGATAAGATCGGCCAAATCAAAGACCAGGCCGCCGCGACGCGTTTTACCGTGCATAACCGCCAGACCGTGTGGGAGCCCTGTAACCCATGCCGCAACAGCCGCTAATCCGTATGCCAGATAATTACCCTGATCCAGAAACCGATTCGCCATATCCAGACCACCGCCCCGTTTTGCTCGGGTAAAATCGCCATATCCAACGGTCTGGCTCACCAGTTTATACAGCGATTTTGTTAATTGCGCCTCTTTGAGCATTAAATGAGTATGATCCTCTGCTTGCGCCATAGACGCATCCGCGCGCGTGATAATATCATTTAATCGTTCCCGGTCTGGCTGAAATATTTTCTGTGATGATGGAGCTAACCAATATTTTTCTATTTGCTGCAATCTTATTTTCTGAAACATCTTTGCCGCAATCAGTCTTTTTTCTTCTTTAAACCAGAAAGAGACCCAATGCTGTAAATATTCAGTCGGTCGATATTCACTTTGCGGTGACAGCCATGACACATCAATATCAACTTCATTTGCGGAATAAAGCGGCGTACCATCAGTGCCACAGAAGCCAACCATCACGCCAGCCCTTGCAAACTCCCGCATCGCCGCCTGTGACACTGACGTGCCCATACCCAGCATCACTGCCGTAGTATTCGCGACAGGAATATTCCAGTAATATGATTCATTACCTGCACTCGTAATGTATTCAACTCGCCCACCATTTACCTGCACACGGCACTTTTCAAGATAATATATATTGGCGCGTTTAGAGTGCAGAATGGTTTTTAAATCCGAAGGCATAATTGAATTTGCAGACATATCTATTTAAACCCCGTCATTTTATGTGTTATCGATAGTACTGATGAGGCTCCGGCAGATGAAATGATAAAAATCAACAAAAGAGCTTTCAAAATAAATAATTACATTTGTGGTGTGGTAGCTGCCTGTACGGCAGTGAACAGCGGCACGCGATTTTATGATCTTCCGCGTCGTTTCTAAGCTGCCTGTACGGCAGTGAACCGGATTTCACGCCGATGATGCGCCGTATTCTTTTTCTAAGCTGCCTGTACGGCAGTGAACGTGAACCCGGAACAAGGATCATCCTGAGTTGCTTTCTAAGCTGCCTGTACGGCAGTGAACTTTCTCCCGCATCGGGACGCAGTCGGCGATACTTTCTAAGCTGCCTGTACGGCAGTGAACAAGCTCGATAATTTTATCGACTTTCCCGTTTGTTTCTAAGCTGCCTGTACGGCAGTGAACGCCCAAATATCATCTTCTGTCGGCTTGTCGCTTTTCTAAGCTGCCTGTACGGCAGTGAACCTGCCATTGTTGGCAAAATCCGCTCGGTGTGGTTTCTAAGCTGCCTGTACGGCAGTGAACCTTTACTGCACGCAATCCACTGCCCCGGGACATTTCTAAGCTGCCTGTACGGCAGTGAACGGAACTATCGGCGGCTGCGTGTATCGCCTTAATTTCTAAGCTGCCTGTACGGCAGTGAACTGTGCCCGGCCGATGCCGACTTACTCTGTACCTTTTCTAAGCTGCCTGTACGGCAGTGAACATTTCCAACCATTAATCGGATATATCACCTCATTTCTAAGCTGCCTGTACGGCAGTGAACGCTTCGGCTAATGCATTACGTGCTAATTACCATTTCTAAGCTGCCTGTACGGCAGTGAACCGATGCTGGCGCCAAACTGTCGGGCGATAACTTTTCTAAGCTGCCTGTACGGCAGTGAACTCAAGTTATGATTGTTTCCGTGGGCAGTCACTTTTCTAAGCTGCCTGTACGGCAGTGAACATAGCGTTCCATAAATGCCATTTTCTGGCTGTTTTCTAAGCTGCCTGTACGGCAGTGAACTTCCGGCATCCACTCAGACGAACCTACGTACTTTTCTAAGCTGCCTGTACGGCAGTGAACTTATTCCTGATATGCGCGGGCAAACCATCAAATTTCTAAGCTGCCTGTACGGCAGTGAACGTGGAATGTCCACATTGTGTCCACACATTAGATTTCTAAGCTGCCTGTACGGCAGTGAACATATCGAATGGTGCGCCGTTCTCGTGCCTATTGTTTCTAAGCTGCCTGTACGGCAGTGAACCCAGCGTTTTGGGAATTTGCCTGCGGCTTCCATTTCTAAGCTGCCTGTACGGCAGTGAACGGTGAGCGGGTTGATGAATGCCAGCCGCCCGGCTTTCTAAGCTGCCTGTACGGCAGTGAACAAGGAACTCTCTCAAGCACATTAATAATACCCTTTCTAAGCTGCCTGTACGGCAGTGAACATCAGGGAAATCGAGATTGAACAAAATGACGTTTTCTAAGCTGCCTGTACGGCAGTGAACAGTCGCATCCCAGCAGGTTCTGAACCTGTCGCTTTCTAAGCTGCCTGTACGGCAGTGAACATCCGACAGGGGTTTACCGTAGCGGTGGCTCAGTTTCTAAGCTGCCTGTACGGCAGTGAACTTTCGTGGTGCCGTGAAGGGAGTGGCGCGCTGTTTCTAAGCTGCCTGTACGGCAGTGAACCTCATCACGATCACTTACAGGTTCATCGTTCTTTTTCTAAGCTGCCTGTACGGCAGTGAACTGAAGCAGTTCGTCGCTATCATGGTGTTAATAAAGAAAAATATCAACGAAATGATTAAATACCCTTTTATCGCCACCTAATATAAACACATAAAAATCATAGCGTTAAAAAAACACTCAAAAAAAGGGTTTCCAGGTATCCGGGGCATGACGGCAAAAAAATCCGTAACCTCAAAAGAGATTACGGATTTTAGCGAGTTTATCTGAACGCGACTGGCGTTCAGATTTTACCGGTTACGAGATTAATGCGCGGCTTCCGGTTTGTGCTTTTGCGCACTCTGGAAGCCATACGTCAGCTCATTTTTCTCTTTATCCAGAGCAACGGTCACCTGGCCGCCGCCAACCAGCGAACCGAACAGCAGCTCGTTTGCCAACGGTTTTTTCAGGTTGTCCTGGACGACGCGCGTCATTGGACGTGCGCCCATCGCGCGGTCATAGCCTTTCTCAGCCAGCCAGTCACGCGCTTCCTGACTCACTTCCAGGGAAACGCCTTTCTGATCCAGTTGAACCTGCAACTCGACAATAAACTTATCGACAACCTGATGGATCACTTCAGTAGACAGGTGATCGAACCAGATAATGTTGTCGAGACGGTTACGGAACTCCGGCGTAAACACTTTCTTGATTTCACCCATCGCGTCCGTACTGTTGTCCTGATGGATGAGGCCAATCGATTTACGCTCAGTTTCACGCACACCGGCGTTGGTGGTCATCACCAGCACCACGTTGCGGAAATCCGCTTTACGCCCGTTGTTGTCCGTCAGCGTGCCGTTGTCCATCACCTGCAACAGCAGGTTAAAGACATCTGGATGCGCCTTCTCAATTTCATCCAGCAGCAGAACCGCATGCGGATGTTTGATAACCGCATCGGTCAGCAGACCGCCCTGGTCGAAACCGACATATCCTGGAGGCGCGCCGATCAGGCGGCTTACGGTGTGGCGTTCCATATACTCGGACATATCAAACCGCAGCAGCTCAATACCCAGCGCTTTGGAGAGCTGTACCGTTACCTCGGTTTTCCCTACCCCGGTAGGCCCCGCGAACAGGAACGAACCGACAGGTTTATGTTCATGACCGAGACCCGCACGGCTCATTTTGATCGCTTCGGTCAGCGCTTCAATTGCCTTATCCTGCCCGAAGACCAGCATTTTCAGGCGGTCGCCGAGGTTTTTCAGCGTATCGCGATCGCTCTGCGAGACGCTCTTCTCAGGAATACGCGCGATGCGCGCCACAACGGACTCAATATCCGCCACGTTGACGGTTTTCTTGCGCTTGCTGACCGGCATCAGACGAGCACGCGCACCGGCTTCGTCGATGACGTCAATCGCCTTATCCGGCAGATGACGGTCGTTGATGTATTTCACCGCCAGCTCTACCGCCGCACGCACCGCTTTCGCCGTGTAGCGAACATCGTGGTGCGCTTCGTACTTCGGTTTCAGGCCGTTGATGATCTGCACAGTCTCATCCACGGACGGCTCAGTGATATCAATTTTCTGGAAGCGACGCGCTAACGCGCGGTCTTTCTCGAAAATGTTGCTGAATTCCTGATACGTCGTGGAACCAATCACGCGGATCTTACCGCTGGAGAGCAGCGGTTTAATCAGGTTTGCGGCATCCACCTGGCCGCCCGACGCCGCACCCGCACCGATAATGGTGTGGATCTCATCAATAAACAGGATGCTGTTGGTGTCCTGTTCCAGCTGTTTGAGCAGCGCTTTAAAACGTTTTTCGAAATCGCCGCGATACTTGGTGCCCGCCAGCAGCGAGCCGATATCCAGCGAGTAGAGGGTGCAATCCGCCATCACTTCCGGCACATCGCCCTGGACAATACGCCAGGCCAGACCTTCGGCAATCGCCGTCTTACCGACGCCGGACTCACCCACCAGCAGCGGGTTATTTTTCCGGCGGCGACACAGCACCTGAATGGCACGCTCCAGCTCTTTTTCACGACCAATCAGCGGATCGATTCCGCCCACGCGAGCAAGCTGGTTAAGGTTAGTCGTGAAGTTCTCCATACGTTCCTCCCCGCCAACTTGTTCTTCGCTATTTGGCTGATTGCCGGGGTCAGAAGACTGACTCGGCTCGTCCTTTCGCGTCCCATGAGAAATAAAGTTCACCACGTCGAGGCGGCTGACTTCATGCTTACGCAGCAGATAGGCCGCCTGGGATTCCTGTTCGCTGAAGATAGCCACCAGCACATTCGCGCCAGTTACCTCACTGCGCCCGGAGGACTGAACGTGAAAGACCGCACGTTGCAGCACGCGCTGAAAACTCAACGTCGGCTGTGTGTCGCGCTCTTCTTCGCTGGCAGGCAGTACGGGTGTGGTTTGTTCAATGAAGGCTTCAAGTTCCTGACGGAGCGCCACCAAATCCACGGAGCACGCTTCCAGCGCTTCGCGGGCCGATGGGTTACTGAGCAACGCCAGTAACAAGTGCTCGACGGTCATAAACTCATGTCGGTGCTCGCGCGCTCTGGCGAAAGCCATGTTTAAACTGAGTTCCAGTTCTTGATTGAGCATAGGCACCTCCCCCAATTTTTACGCCTGCATTCAGGCTTTTTCCAGCGTACACAGCAACGGATGCTCGTTCTCCCTCGCATACTTGTTCACCATCGCCACTTTGGTCTCCGCAACCTCGGCGGTAAATACGCCGCAGATAGCTTTACCTTGATAGTGAACCGCAAGCATCAGTTGCGTTGCACGTTCTACATCATAAGAAAAGAATTTTTGTAACACGTCAATAACAAACTCCATTGGAGTGTAATCATCATTGACTAATATCACTTTATACATAGATGGCGGTTTTAGCGCGTCGCGCACCTTATCTTCCGCCAGCTGGTCAAAATCCAGCCAATCGTTCGTCTTACCCATTGTCAGTCGTCATCTTCGGTTACGGTTACCGGCAGAACGTACTGCCGCTGACAAGAGCCTATGCACGCAATCAATCTACCCCAATTAATAGATAACTATCATCTATCTCTGTCATCCGCGACATCTGTCACATTACCGGCAATAGCGTTAACTGCTTCAAATTTTTGATTCATTTTTACCCCATCCACCCCGCCTGGCGCTTGACGCCCCGCCTGATTTCTCTAAATTGTAGTTTCGAGAGTTGGCGAGGTTTTGAACAGCCCCCACTCCGCCACCGGTTCATTCCATCTTACTTATATAAGATTTACGAAGGATGTCGAAGCATGGAAACGGGTACTGTAAAGTGGTTCAACAATGCCAAAGGGTTTGGTTTCATCTGCCCTGAAGGCGGCGGCGAAGATATTTTCGCCCATTACTCCACCATTCAAATGGATGGTTACAGAACGCTTAAAGCCGGGCAGTCTGTCCGGTTTGATGTCCACCAGGGGCCAAAAGGCAATCACGCCAGTGTCATCGTGCCCATCGAAGCAGAAGCCGTTGCATAGCTCTTCTGTCTCATTGTGTACATCCCGCAGTCAAAATGCCAGCCCGATCGGCTGGCATTTTTATTTCTGCGCCATTGCTTTTTGCCGAATAGCGACGCTGACGCGCCTTACCCGGCGGACAAACATCCGGCAAGATTCACTCCCGCGCCAGCGCATCTACCGGATCGAGTCGTGCCGCATTACGTGCGGGCAACCAGCCAAACAGTATCCCGGTAAACGTCGAGCACAAGAACGCCGTCAGGAGCGCGACGGGCGAGAAGCCGATTTCCCAGCCGGGTAAAAACATCTGTAGCGTAAAGGCGATCAACATCGACAGCCCGATCCCCAACGCGCCGCCGACCAGACACACCAGCACCGCTTCAATTAAGAACTGTTGCAGCACATCGCTGGCGCGCGCGCCTACCGCCATACGGATACCGATCTCCCGGGTTCGTTCAGTGACGGAAACCAGCATAATGTTCATTACGCCAATCCCCCCTACCACCAGTGAGATAACCGCAACCAGCGTCAGGAACAGTTGAAGAGTACGTGTGGTCTTTTCGGCGGTTTTCAAGACGCCGTCCATATTCCAGGTAAAGAAATCCTTCTTCCCGTGGCGCAGCGTCAGCAGGCGGGTAAGCTGCTGCTCAGCCTGCGCGCTGTCAAATCCCTCTTTCACCCGAACGGTGATGGAATTCAGCCATGACTGCCCCATCACCCGCCCGGACATCGTGCTGTACGGCAGCCAGACGCGGAGGATCTTACTGCTGCCGAACATAGACTGTTTCTCTTCGGCCACGCCGATCACCGTTGCAGGCATATTACCGACCAGGATCACTTCGCCCACCACTTTCGCTTTATTGGGGAAAAGTTGACGCCGCGTGTTGCTGTCGAGCACCACCACCTGTGCCCGGCCATTCAACTGCTCTCTGTTGAACGTGTTCCCCTCGCTAAAGGTCATGCCGTAGACGTTAAAATAGTCGCCGCTGACGCCATTGGCGCTGGCGGCCACGTCGATGTTGCCATAGCGAAGCCGCAGATTTTGCGATACGGCAGGCGTCGCGGACGTTACCCACGGCTGCTTCTGAATCGCGTTCAAATCGTCATATTTCAGCGCCTGCTGATATTGCGGATCGTCGTCGCCGAAGTCTTTACCGGGATAAATATCGATAGTATTGGTGCCAATAGCGCGAATATCCGCCAGCACCATCTGTTTTGCCGCATCGCCGACCACCACGATCGACACCACCGACGCAATCCCGATAATAATCCCCAGCATGGTGAGCAAGGTGCGCATTTTATTGGCGGCCATCGCCAGCCACGCCATCGTGAGCGCCTCACGAAATCCGCTGACAAACTGGCTCCAGCCGGAGGCCGTTTTGACGACGGGCTCTGCGATGCCTTGCCCCGCTTGCGTTTTCTGCGACGGCGGATTACGCACGATCTCGCCATCGTGGATTTCAATCACCCGTTCGGCCTGAGCGGCAACCTGCGGGTCGTGGGTCACGATAATGACCGTATGCCCCCGATCGCGCAGTTGATGCAGAATCGCCATCACTTCATCGCCGGAATGGCTGTCGAGCGCCCCCGTCGGTTCATCGGCGAGGATCACCTGCCCGCCGTTCATCAACGCGCGCGCAATACTCACCCGCTGCTGTTGCCCGCCGGAGAGCTGCGAAGGCTGATAATCCACCCGATCGCCCAGCCCCAGCCGTTGCAGCAACTCTTCGGCCCGCTCCAGCCGTCGTTTGCGCTCCGTACCGGCATAAACGGCGGGCACCTCAACGTTTTGCGCCGCCGTCAGATGTGAGAGCAAATGATAACGCTGGAAGATAAAACCAAAATGTTCGCGGCGGAGTTGCGCCAGCGCGTCGCTGTCGAGCGTAGAGACATCCCGCCCCGCAATCCGATAGGTGCCGCTGGTGGGTTTATCCAGACAGCCGAGGATATTCATCAGGGTCGATTTACCGGAGCCGGACGCGCCGACAATCGCCACCATCTCTCCGGCATGAATTTGCAGGGAGATGCCCTTCAGCACCTCGACCTGTTCTTCACCTGACGGATAGCTACGGCGAATATTGCTCAGTTCAAGCAATGCCGTCATTGCGCGGCTCCAGGTTTGCTCTCGCTGATCACCACCTCATCGCCCTCTTCCAGTCCCTTGACGATCTCCACGTCGGTATCGTTACGCGCGCCAATCGACACCTCGCGTTCACGGGTTTCGCCGTTACGCAACAGCGTGACTTTGTAGCGGTTGTTGCCGACCGGGTCGCCAAGCGCCGCCAGCGGAATCGTCAACACGTTTTTAATGTCCGTGAGCTGAATATGCACCTGTGCGGTCATGTCCAGGCGCAAAATCCCTTTCGGGTTAGGAACTTCAAAACGCGCGTAATAGAAAATAGCGTCGTTCACTTTTTCAGGCGTGGGCAGGACATCTTTCAGCGCGCCTTCATAGCGGGTCTGAGGGTCGCCCAGCACGGTAAACCAGGCTTTTTGTCCGGGACGCAGGTGAATAACGTCCGCTTCGGAAACCTGCGCCTTCACCAGCATGGTGCTCATATCCGCCAGCGTCAGGATATTTGGCGCCTGTTGAGCGGCAATCACCGTCTGTCCCTGCAAGGTGGTGATTTGCGTCACCTCGCCTGCCATCGGGGCGACAATGCGGGTGTAATCCAGGTTGGTTTTTGCCGTATCAAGAGAAGCCTGATTACGTTTAATCTGCGCGTCAATCGTGCCGATCTGCGCCTGTTTGACGGCCATTTCCGTCGCGGCCGTATCCAGTTCCTGTCGCGAAATCGCCTGGGTTTTCGCCAGCTGTTGCTGGCGTGACAGGGTGACGCGCGCCAGTTTCCACTCGGCTTCAGCCTGTCGGCGCTGAGCGCGTAATTCCATCAGCGTGGCTTCCACCTCTTTGATCTGGTTTTCCGCTTGTTCAGGATCGATAACGCCAAGCAGCTGATCTTTTTTCACCTTGTCGCCAATTGCGACCGACAGCGTTTTAAGCTGGCCGCTGACCTGCGCCCCAACATCCACTTTGCGCAGCGCATCCAGTTTCCCCGTCGCCAGCACGCTCTGCTGGAGGTCGCCCGGACGGACAATCAGCGTTTGATAGTGGGGTAACGGCGCATTTAACGTTCGCCAGAGCGTAAACATCGCCACGATGATAATGAGGGCGATGAGAAGATAGCGCTTTTTCATTTTTCCCTTGAGCTTCATAACGATCCAACATTCCCCGAGATATCCACCAGAGTGGGAAGATAAACCTTAACGGTAAATAAACAAACACTGAAAAACGCGCCGAATATCGCCGTCGCTATCCATTGCTGGACTGCATTCCGCCACAGATGTCGCGGCTGTTTCGCCGCTAATCCGCTCTCCCGCGCGCCAGCCAGAGTACGCGGGAGAACATTTTTTTGAACAGCGTCGGCACCGCGTCAACGCCGCGTCGCCCTGCCTCCATCGCCACTTCAATGGCTAAATCAGGCTTTGACGAGCGGTGGATCGCCTTCGAGATAATTTTCCGCATATTCATCGGGACGTTTTCCGGTATTTGCGCCACCCGATGAAAGACATCAGCAAATCCTGACCGATACATAAAATGTTCCATATCCAGAGCAGGCAATGCCGTCAGGTGCTCACGCTCTTCTTCCCGGTCGTTATTCAGCAAACCGCGCACCGTTGCGGCATATTTTTTCCCGGCTTCGTCGCCATCCACCAGCACATGCCACTCAATCCCCATCCGGCGGGCGAATTTTACCAGCGGTCTCAGGCCAGACTGGGCGAATTCGATCACTTTAATCCCTTCGGCATCGAAGTGGTGCCCACACTGGCGCGCCAGTTCGTTGATAACCCAGGTTTCCGTTTCGCCTTCCACCAGCAGCCAGCAGCGGGAAAACAGCGACGAGGCCCGGTTAAAACGAATATGAAAGGCGATGCGGCGACCATCTTCCGCGCTCAGCCCGCCAGGCTCCAGTCGCCAGGCCGCGACCCGTGAAGATTCACGCACCAGACGGACAACGTGCTCCACAGGCGTCAGCGACAGCAGCTCGCCGGAATTGGTCGTTGCCACACGTTGCAGCGGTAAAAGATTCAACAACTGCCATGCCACCGACAGCATAATTGGATGCAGACGCGTTTCCGGGTCTTCAACCAATAATAATGGTCGGGCATCTTTATCCAGCCGCAGCGTCCCTTTCGCCTGTAACAGCGTGGAGAACAGCCCCAGCAGGATCACGCGATGCGTTCGGCCGCCGGGTTTGTCGATCATCCGGTTAATAATGTCCAGATAGCGCCAGCTACGCTGCTCGTTGTTCGAACGGCGACGCATCAACCGATGACGGGATTGCCCCGCGCCTTGCTCGGAAAAGTAGTGCTCCAGCAGCTGTACCATCGCCGAAAGCCCCTGGCGGATCTGCCCGTCCGTTAAATTCTGCGGACGGGTCGCCAGCTCTCGCGCCAGAAAGTCCAACTGGCAGGCGGTAACTTCAACATCGGGAACATCGGGCACCGTACCGTTACGGATGCGTCGCATAAAGCGCGCATCGCGCAGGCGCAGTACCGGCATCAAACGAATGAGATGGTGTGCCTGGCGATTAATATCATCGACCGGTAGCGGGTGGCCGTCGCCATCAAGGAAGCTGCGCAGCGTCATCACGCTGCCATCTGCCGCGCTCTCCCCCTCCAGGCGGTAGAAAATACGGTGAAAACCATCCTGACAGGGAGACCAGCATGCCTCCAGCGGGCGGTATCGACGCACCCGATGGCGGCCTGGCTGAGATTCACGGAAAGTGAGGATAATATGCAGATGATGTTCACGTCCCTGAATATCTCCGGGGGGAAACCAGAAATCCTCGCGGATGAAATGATACAGTTCCGATTCTGGCGACAGCAGCAAAGTTAAGGCATCCAGCAGGCTGGATTTCCCCCACGCGTTCTCCCCAATCAGCACGTTGTTTTGCTCCAGCATCAACGATAATCGATTGATCCCGCGAAAACCCACAATCTCAACGCGTTCGAGAATCATGTATCCTCCAGAAATGAACAACTTATCCTTTCCGCAGTATAACGACAAAATCCGTTGCATGGCGTGATAATTGCAGCATTAAGTCCGTGCACTACACTCTTTATTAAGACAAATCAGAACAAGGATTCACACCACATTGCCCTAAATCAAACTAACTGAATTTTTTTAACTGGTGATTGGGTGACGTTCGTTCTTAAAATACAGTTTCCTGCATTATGTCGTCACCCTTTTATGACGATAAAAAAACAGCCGCATATTCAATGTGGTTAATTTTATTATTTGAGGTGGTTATGTTTAGAAAATTAGCAGCCGAATGTTTCGGTACATTCTGGCTCGTTTTCGGTGGCTGCGGAAGCGCCGTTCTGGCTGCGGCATTCCCTGAACTGGGAATTGGTTTTGCGGGTGTCGCGCTGGCTTTTGGTCTGACCGTACTGACAATGGCATTTGCCGTAGGTCATATTTCCGGCGGACATTTTAACCCGGCAGTGACATTAGGTTTATGGGCTGGCGGTCGTTTTCCGGCAAAAGAGGTCATTGGCTATATTATCGCTCAGGTTGTCGGCGGTATTATTGCCGCGGCGGTGCTGTATCTGATTGCCAGCGGTAAAGCAGGCTTTGATGCCGCTGCCAGCGGTTTTGCCTCTAACGGTTACGGCGAACATTCCCCTGGCGGTTATTCCATGCTTTCCGCCATCGTCATTGAAATCGTGCTGACCGCCGGTTTCCTGCTGGTCATTCATGGCGCGACGGACAAACACGCCCCGGCGGGTTTTGCCCCAATCGCCATTGGTCTGGCGTTAACCCTGATTCACCTGATCAGTATTCCGGTCACCAACACCTCTGTGAACCCGGCGCGCAGCACCGCGGTTGCGATCTTCCAGGGCGGTTGGGCATTACAACAACTGTGGCTGTTCTGGGTGATGCCGATTATCGGCGGTATTCTGGGTGGCGTGCTGTACCGCACGCTGCTTGAAAAACGCGATTAATTGAGTGAAGTCCGTGGTGTCGGGTGGCGACTACGCCTTACCCGACCTGCGGTACAGTACAATAAGCAGGCCGGGTAAGCGTTAACGCCACCCGGTTTTTTTTTGCTCCTTTACCTGACCGCCTTTATTGGGTAGTGTCATTGCGCTGTCTCGCATATAAAGGACCCGGTTGTTCATGTTTTCAGGACTTTTAATCATTTTGGTTCCACTGATTGTGGGCTACCTCATTCCGCTTCAGCATCAGGCCGCATTAAAACTGATCAACCGGCTGTTAAGCTGGATCGTCTACGTCATTCTCTTTTTTATGGGGATCAGCCTGGCGTTCCTGGATAATCTCGCCAGTAATTTGCTCGCTATTTTTCATTATTCCGCTGTCAGTATTACTGTTATTTTGCTGTGCAACATCGCGGCATTATTCTGGCTGGAACGTTCGCTACCGTGGCGACACAACCACCAGCAGGAGAAATTACCTTCACGTATCGCGATGGCGCTTGAGTCACTTAAATTATGCGGCGTCGTGGTGCTGGGTTTTCTGCTTGGCCTCAGCGGGCTGGCATTTCTCAAACACGCTACGGAAGCCAGCGAATATACGCTGATCTTCTTATTATTCCTGATCGGCATTCAGTTGCGAAACAATGGCATGACCTTAAAACAGATTGTGCTGAATCGCCGGGGGATGATTGTCGCCGTGGTGGTGGTCGCCAGCTCTATGCTCGGCGGAGTCATCAATGCGCTCATTCTCGGCCTGCCGATCAAAACCGCGCTGGCTATGGCATCGGGTTTCGGCTGGTATTCCCTGTCCGGCATTTTATTGACCGAATCGTTCGGCCCGGTAATTGGCAGCGCCGCTTTCTTTAACGATCTGGCGCGCGAGCTGATAGCGATTATGCTGATCCCCGGTCTGGTTCGTCGCAGTCGCTCCACCGCGTTAGGGTTATGCGGCGCCACGTCGATGGACTTCACGTTGCCGGTGCTTCAGCGTACAGGCGGTCTGGAGATGGTGCCTGCCGCCATCGTTCACGGTTTTATCCTCAGCCTGCTGGTGCCGATCCTGATGGCCTTTTTCTCAGCCTGATACCTCCCTGGCGGTAGAACCCTGCCGCCAAAATTGCGCTAAATCAATCTCCCTGTAAATTATGTAAGAAATCACTTTTATCCCTTTGCGCGCAGGCATAACCTTAAACATGTATATTAAATATAACTTTAAAAAAGGTGTGACCATGTTTTGTGTGCAATGTGAACAAACCATCCGTACTCCGGCGGGGAACGGCTGCTCCTACGCGCAGGGTATGTGCGGTAAAACAGCGGAAACGTCCGATCTCCAGGATCTGCTGATTGCGTCCCTGCAAGGTCTGTCTGCATGGGCTGCTAAAGCCCGTGAATATGGCATCATCGATCATGACGTTGACAACTTTGCCCCGCGTGCATTTTTCTCCACCCTGACCAACGTTAACTTCGATTCTCCGCGTATCGTCGGCTATGCCCGTGAAGCGATCGCCCTGCGCGAATCGCTGAAAGCGCAGTGCCAGAACATCGATGCAAGCGCTACGGTAAACAATCCGATGGCCGACCTGCAACTGGTCAGCGACGATCTGGGCGATTTGCAACGTCAGGCCGCCGAGTTCACCCCGAACAAAGACAAAGCCGCTATTGGCGAGAACATCCTCGGCCTGCGTCTGCTTTGCCTGTATGGCCTGAAAGGTGCGGCAGCGTACATGGAGCACGCCCACGTTCTGGGTCAGTATGACAACGACATCTACGCGCAGTACCACAAAATCATGGCGTGGCTGGGCACCTGGCCTTCCGATATGAACGCTCTGCTGGAATGTTCTATGGAAATCGGCCAGATGAACTTCAAAGTGATGAGCATCCTGGATGCCGGTGAAACCACCAAATACGGCCACCCGACCCCGACTCAGGTTAACGTGAAAGCGGTTGAAGGTAAGTGCATCCTGATCTCCGGTCACGACCTGAAAGATCTGTACAACCTGCTGGAGCAGACCGAAGGGACTGGCGTGAACGTCTATACCCACGGTGAAATGCTGCCCGCGCACGGTTACCCGGAACTGCGTAAATTCAAACACCTGGTCGGTAACTACGGCAGCGGCTGGCAGAACCAGCAGGTTGAATTCGCCCGCTTCCCTGGCCCTATCGTGATGACCTCTAACTGCATCATCGACCCGACCGTTGGCGCGTATGACGACCGTATCTGGACGCGCAGCATCGTCGGTTGGCCGGGCGTAAACCATCTGGAAGGCGAAGATTTCTCTCCGGTTATCGCCCAGGCGCAGCAGATGGCAGGCTTCCCGTACAGCGAAATCCCGCATCTGATCACCGTTGGTTTCGGTCGCCAGACGCTGCTGGGCGCAGCAGACAGCCTGATCGACCTGGTCAGCCGCGAAAAACTGCGTCACATCTTCCTGGTGGGCGGCTGTGACGGCGCGCGTGGCGAACGTAACTACTTCACCGATTTCGCGACCAGCGTACCGGATGACTGCCTGATTCTGACGCTGGCCTGTGGTAAATACCGCTTCAACAAACTGGAATTCGGCGACATCGAAGGTCTGCCGCGTCTGGTTGACGCCGGTCAGTGTAACGACGCTTACTCCGCCATCATTCTGGCCGTCACGCTGGCAGAAAAACTGGGCTGTGGCGTGAACGACCTGCCGCTGTCTCTGGTGCTCTCCTGGTTCGAACAGAAAGCGATCGTCATCCTGCTGACGCTGTTGTCTCTGGGCGTGAAAAACATCGTGACCGGGCCGACTGCGCCAGGTTTCTTCACCCCGGATCTGCTGGCTGTCCTCAACGAGAAATTTGGCCTGCGTCAGGTCACCACCGTTGAAGAAGATATGCAGCAACTGTTGAGCGCGTAAGGAGTTTTAGAATGACGATGCCAACCACTCAGTGTCCGTGGCGGATGCAGGTACATCACATCCATCAGGAAACCCCGGATGTGTGGACTCTCTCATTACTGTGTCACGATCACTATCCGTACCGTGCCGGTCAGTATGCACTGGTCAGCGTTCGCAACTCTGCGGATACGCTGCGGGCCTACACCATTTCTTCCACGCCGGGCGTGAGCGAGTACATTACGCTGACGATCCGTCGCATTGATGAAGGCGCAGGTTCACAGTGGTTAACCCGCGAGGTGAAACGCGGCGATTATATCTGGCTGTCCGATGCGATGGGCGACTTTATCTGTGAAGACAAAGCCGAAGACAAGTTCCTGATGCTGGCGGCCGGTTGCGGCGTCACGCCAATTATGTCGATGCGTCGCTGGCTGGCAAAATACCGCCCGCAGGCAGATGTGCAGGTGATCTTCAACGTGCGTTCGCCGCAGGATGTGATTTTCGCTGAGGAATGGCGTCAGTACCCGGTCACGCTGGTGGCGGAGAACAATGCGACCCACGGTTTCGTGGCGGGTCGCCTGACCACTGCGTTACTGAAAAACGTGCCGGACCTGGCATCGCGCACCGTCATGACCTGCGGCCCGGCGCCGTATATGGACATGGTTG
This sequence comes from Citrobacter sp. TBCP-5362, assembly GCF_005406305.1. Taxonomy (NCBI): domain Bacteria; kingdom Pseudomonadati; phylum Pseudomonadota; class Gammaproteobacteria; order Enterobacterales; family Enterobacteriaceae; genus Citrobacter; species Citrobacter sp. TBCP-5362. Next base: position 2,898,573 of record NZ_CP040234.1, read on the forward strand.
AGCAGGAAGTGAAAGCGCTCGGCGTAACGCGCTTCTTTAAAGAGAAGTTCTTTACGCCAGTTGCCGAAGCGGCAACGGAGGGTCTGAAGTTCACCAAACTGCAACCGGCGCAGGAGTTTTACGCGCCTGTCGGCACCACGCTGCTGGACGCGCTGGAAAGCAATAAAGTTCCGGTGACCGTGGCATGTCGTGCTGGCGTGTGCGGCTGCTGCAAAACCAAAGTGGTTTCCGGTGAATATACGGTCAGCAGCACCATGACGCTGACCGATGCGGAAATCGCCGACGGTTATGTACTGGCCTGCTCCTGCCATCCGCAGGGCGATTTAGTTCTGGCATAAGCTCTCATTGCCGGATGACGCTTCGCTTACCCGGCCTGCCATTTTTCGGCAGGCCGGGTAAGGCATTTACGCCGCCATCCGGCAATTCTTCACCGCCAGGCCGAATTTCCCGCAACAGAGAACCGCCCCGCCCCCAGAAACGCCACCGCCAGCGCGCCAATAAAGAAATAAACTAAACTTTCTATCGCCCATGCGCCGACGGCATCCAGTTGCCAGGTTTTCCCGGTGCCGACCATTAACCACGCCACCACCATCGTCAATGCCAGCACCAGCGCGGCAGGACGCGTAAGAATACCCAGCACAATCAGGCAAGGCGCAATCACCTCGCCCACCAGCACGCCATAGGCGATAAACCCGGGCAATCCTTTTGCAATCAGCATATTGCTAATGCCATCAATACCGTCGAACAGTTTATGCAGGCCGTGAAACAGCATCAGCCCCCCTACCGCGAGGCGTAACAGAAACTTGCCAAAATCTTCATGCGTCAGCATACGGTTCACTGCATTTAATAACGTTGTAACCATCTGAATTGACTCCTGGTTCCGGCTGGTTTGCCATTAAATTACGCGTTCTGTCGGTTGAAATATAGCTGCTGAAAATAAGGGGGGATGACAAAGCGTAACGATTATCTTCATCTAAACTTGTAACCGGTATCACATTACAGGAGATGGAAAACCATGAAACAAACCGTTGCCGCTTACATTGCAAAAACACTTGAACAGGCTGGCGTGAAACGTATCTGGGGCGTGACGGGCGACTCCCTGAATGGCCTGAGCGACAGCCTGAACCGGATGGGGACGATTGACTGGATGTCGACGCGCCATGAAGAGGTCGCCGCCTTTGCTGCTGGCGCGGAAGCGCAACTCACCGGTGAACTGGCGGTGTGCGCGGGTTCATGCGGGCCTGGCAACCTGCATTTGATTAACGGTCTGTTCGATTGCCACCGTAATCACGTCCCGGTTCTGGCTATCGCCGCCCACATTCCTTCCAGCGAAATCGGCAGCGGCTACTTTCAGGAGACCCACCCACAAGAGCTGTTTCGCGAATGCAGCCACTATTGCGAGCTGGTTTCCACCCCGGAGCAGATCCCGCAGGTACTGGCGATCGCCATGCGTAAGGCGGTGCTTAACCGTGGCGTCTCCGTCGTGGTGCTGCCGGGCGACGTTGCGCTGAAACCGGCGCCGGAAAGCGCCAGCACCCACTGGTATCATGCCCCGCTGCCGATCGTGACCCCGGCCGAAGAAGAGCTGAAAAAACTGGCACAGCTATTACGTTACTCCAGCAATATCGCCCTGATGTGTGGCAGCGGCTGCGCGGGCGCGCATAAAGAGCTGGTGGAATTCGCCGCCAAAATTAAAGCGCCAATTGTTCATGCGCTGCGCGGCAAAGAGCATGTAGAGTACGACAACCCTTACGATGTGGGCATGACGGGATTGATCGGCTTCTCATCCGGTTTCCATACGATGATGAATGCTGACACCCTGATCCTGCTCGGCACCCAGTTTCCCTATCGCGCCTTTTACCCGACCGACGCCAAAATCATTCAAATCGATATCAACCCGGCAAGCATTGGCGCGCACAGTAAAGTCGATATGGCGCTGGTCGGCGATATTCGCTCCACGCTCGCAGCGTTATTGCCGATGCTGGAAGAAAAAACCGATCGTAAATTCCTTGATAAAGCACTGGAGCACTATCGCGACGCGCGCAAAGGGCTGGATGATTTAGCCAAACCGAGCGAGAAAGCGATTCACCCGCAATATCTGGCGCAGCAGATCAGCCATTTCGCCGCAGATGACGCCATCTTTACCTGCGACGTCGGCACGCCGACCGTATGGGCGGCGCGTTATCTGAAAATGAACGGTAAGCGCCGTCTGCTGGGATCGTTTAACCACGGTTCAATGGCCAATGCCATGCCGCAGGCGTTAGGCGCCCAGGCCACCGAACCGGGCCGTCAGGTGATCGCCATGTGCGGCGACGGGGGATTCAGTATGCTAATGGGCGATTTCCTCTCTTTCGTACAGATGAAGCTGCCGGTAAAAATTGTTGTTTTCAACAACAGCGTGCTGGGCTTTGTGGCAATGGAGATGAAAGCGGGCGGCTACCTCACCGACGGCACCGAACTGCACGACACGAACTTCGCCCGCATCGCTGAAGCCTGCGGCATTACAGGGCTCCGCGTTGAAAAAGCCGCCGACGTCGACGAGGCGCTGCAACGCGCGCTGTCTATCGACGGCCCGGTACTGGTCGATGTGGTCGTGGCGAAAGAAGAACTGGCCATTCCGCCGCAAATCAAACTGGAGCAGGCCAAAGGGTTTAGCCTGTATATGCTGCGTGCGATCATCAGCGGGCGCGGTGATGAAGTGATCGAACTGGCGAAAACCAACTGGCTAAGGTAAAACAATGCACATCGCCTTTTAAACTATAGGGATGTGCAATGATCGATTTACGTAGTGATACCGTCACCCGGCCAAGTCGTGCCATGCTCGAAGAAATGATGGCCGCCCCGGTCGGGGACGACGTGTACGGAGATGACCCAACTGTCAACGCCCTCCAGCAATACGCCGCTGAGCTTTCCGGCAAAGACGCGGCGATTTTTTTACCCACCGGCACTCAGGCTAACCTGGTCGCTCTGCTCAGCCACTGTGAACGCGGCGAAGAGTATATCGCCGGTCAGGGCGCGCATAACTATCTGTACGAGGCAGGCGGCGCGGCGGTGCTGGGCAGCATTCAACCGCAGCCCATTGATGCCGCCGCAGACGGTACGTTGCCGCTGGATAAGGTCGCCGCGAAGATCAAGGCGGATGATATCCATTTTGCCCGCACTCGCTTACTCAGTCTGGAAAACACCCACAACGGTAAAGTGCTGCCGCGCGAATATTTAAAACAGGCGTGGGAATTTACCCGCGAGCGCGGTCTGGCGTTACACGTTGACGGCGCGCGTATTTTTAACGCGGTCGTCGCCTACGGCTGCGAACTGAAAGACATTACTCAATACTGCGACTCATTCACCATTTGCCTGTCAAAAGGTCTGGGGACGCCGGTAGGCTCACTGTTAGTCGGCAACCAGGACTACATTAAGCGCGCCATCCGCTGGCGCAAAATGACCGGCGGCGGTATGCGTCAGGCCGGCATTCTGGCGGCCGCCGGGCTGTACGCGTTGAAAAATAACGTCGCACGTTTACAGGACGATCACGACAACGCGGCCTGGATGGCGGAGCAACTGCGTGAAGCTGGTGCGGATGTTATGCGTCACGACACCAATATGCTGTTTGTCCGCGTTGGTGAAGAGAACGCAGCGGCGCTGGGCGAATACATGAAGGCGCGTGACGTGCTGATCAACGCGTCGCCAATCGTGCGTCTGGTGACGCATCTGGACGTATCGCGTGAACAGCTTGCTGAAGTCGCCGCCCACTGGCGCGCCTTTTTAACCCGCTAAGGAGACGGACGTGCCGCAACGTATTTTGGTTCTTGGCGCCAGTGGTTACATTGGTCAACATCTGGTGCGGGCGCTCAGCGCGCAAGGGCATCAGATTCTGGCGGCGGCACGTCGCATTGAACGGCTGGAAAAACAGCAACTGGCTAACGTCAGTTGTCATAAAGTCGATCTCAACTGGCCGGATAATCTGCCCGCGCTGCTCCGCGAGGTCGACACCGTCTATTATCTGGTGCATGGCATGGGCGAAGGCGGCGATTTTATTGCCCATGAGCGCCAGGTTGCGATGAACGTGCGCGATGCGCTGCGTGAAGTACCGGTCAAACAGCTCATATTCCTCAGTTCGTTGCAGGCGCCGAAACATGAGCAGTCTGACCATTTGCGCGCCCGGCAGTTAACTGCGGAGACGCTGCGCGAATCCGGCGTGCCGGTGACTGAACTGCGCGCCGGCATTATCGTCGGCGCAGGTTCAGCCGCCTTCGAAGTGATGCGCGATATGGTCTACAACCTGCCGGTGCTGACGCCACCTCGCTGGGTGCGCTCCCGAACCACGCCCATCGCGCTGGAAAATTTGCTGCACTATCTGGTGGCGTTGCTGGATCACCCTGCCTGCGAGCACCGGGTTCTCGAAGCCGCCGGGCCGCAGGTCTTAAGCTATCAGGAGCAGTTCAAGCACTTTATGGCCGTCAGCGGCAAACATCGCCTGCTGATCCCCATCCCTTTTCCGACCCGCTGGATTTCAGTCTGGTTTTTAAATGTCATTACGTCCGTTCCGCCGACCACGGCAAAAGCGCTGATCCAGGGGCTGAAACATGACCTGCTGGCCGATGATACCGAACTGCGGGCGTTGGTCCCCCAGACGCTCATCTCCTTTGACGATGCCGTGCGTCGCACGCTGAAGGAGGAAGAAAAACTGGTCAACTCCAGCGACTGGGGATACGACGCCCAGGCGTTTGCCCGCTGGCGACCAGAGTATGGCTATTTTGCCAAACAGGCCGGATTCACGGTTAAAACCTCCGCCAGCCGGAAAGCCCTGTGGCAGGTGATCAACCGTCTCGGCGGCAAAGAAGGCTATTTCTTTGGCAATATTCTCTGGAAAACGCGTGCGGCAATGGATCTGCTGGTGGGACATCGGCTGGCAAAAGGCCGACCTGAACACGCGCTTCTTCAGACCGGCGACACGGTGGACAGCTGGAAAGTCATCATTGTCGAGCCGGAAAAGCAGCTGACCTTACTGTTTGGCATGAAAGCGCCGGGTCTTGGCCGTCTGAGCTTTACCCTTGAAGATAAAGGCGATCACCGGCAAATTGACGTGCGCGCCTGGTGGCACCCGCACGGGATGCCAGGCCTTTTCTACTGGCTGCTGATGATCCCGGCGCATCTCTTTATTTTCCGGGGTATGGCAAAGCGAATTACCCGGCTTGCAGAACAAATCACAGATTAATCATAAAAACATACTGTATTCTTTCATGTTTCCCATTGCATACCGACGTAATTCACGGAAGAATGCGCACGAAGTTCTATTAACCACAGTGGATTGATATGAAGGTACTGGTTACCGGCGCCACCAGCGGCTTAGGTCGAAACGCGGTTGAGTTTTTGCGCAATAAAGGCATCAGCGTCAGAGCTACCGGTCGCAATGAAGCGATGGGCAAGCTGCTGCAAAAAATGGGAGCGGAATTTGTCCATGCGGATTTGACCGAGCTGGTCTCTTCGCAGGCAAAAGTGATGCTCGCAGGCATTGATACGCTGTGGCACTGCTCCAGTTTCACCTCGCCGTGGGGAACCCAGGAAGCCTTCGATCTGGCGAACGTCCGCGCCACCCGACGCCTCGGCGAATGGGCCGTCGCCTGGGGCGTACGTAACTTTATTCATATTTCCTCTCCGTCACTCTATTTTGATTATCACCACCATCGCGATATCAAAGAGGATTTTCGCCCTCACCGCTTCGCCAACGAATTTGCACGCAGCAAAGCGGCCGGTGAAGAGGTGATTAACCTGCTGGCGCAGGCCAACCCGCAGACGCGTTTTACTGTCCTGCGCCCGCAAAGTCTGTTTGGCCCACACGATAAAGTCTTTATTCCGCGTCTGGCGCATATGATGCACCACTACGGCAGCGTTCTGTTGCCGCACGGCGGCAGCGCGCTGGTGGATATGACTTATTATGAAAATGCCGTCCATGCGATGTGGCTGGCAAGCCAGGAAAGCAGTGACAAGCTGCCTTCTGGTCGGATCTATAACATCACAAATGGCGAACACCGGACGCTGCGCAGCATTGTGCAGAAGCTGATTGATGAATTAAACATTGATTGCCGAATCCGTTCGGTTCCGTATCCGATGCTGGATATGATCGCCCGCAGCATGGAGCGTTTCGGCAATAAATCGGCGAAAGAGCCGACGCTGACGCACTACGGCGTTTCCAAGCTGAATTTCGATTTTACGCTGGACACCACGCGCGCCCAGGAGGAACTGGGCTATCAGCCCATCGTCACGCTGGATGAAGGCATTGAGCGTACCGCCGCCTGGCTGCGCGATCACGGCAAGCTACCGCGCTGACCGGCGCACAGTGAACACAAAAAACGGCAACCATCAGGTTGCCGTCAGATTGTTGTACCGGATGGCACAATAGATACGACTCACCCGCCACAGGCCCGATAAGCCTGCGCCATCGGGCATTTCAGGCGTTGTCGTTTTATATTGTCATTACAGCGCGCTCCACGCGTCAGACCATGCCAGACCCGCGCCGGGTTCATAATAGGCCGGCGCCGTATTACACCAGCCGCTATACGGGAATGGTTTGCACTGGAACAGCTTACCGTGGTTATTCACGATATCGCCCGCATTGTACTTGCTGTTCGCGCTCCATGCCGGATACGAACCCGAAGCGCCGTCGTCCTGAGATGGCGTTGCCGCTTTCGCTTTCACGTTGAGCAGATAAGAGGTGGTGCTGCTCAATTCACCATCACTGACGGTCAGGCTCACCTCGTACTGCTGAGCGGTCGCCGCTTCCGGCGCGGCGAAGGTTACGACCGCTTTGTCTTCGCCAGACACGGTCTGACCATCCTGAGCACGCCAGGTGTAGGTCAGTTTGTTGCCGTCTTCGTCAGTCGACCCCTCCGCGCTCAAAGAGACCTGCGCCCCCGCATCTACCGCGCCAATCGGCCCTGCGATATGGGCTACCGGTGCATGGTTAACGGTGGTCGGCTCAGTCGGCGTTTCATCCGGCACTGGCGCAGGTGCAGGCGTATCATCAGCCGGTGTTGGCGTTACGGGCTCTTCATCCGGTTTAGTCGAAGAACCGTCATCATTAATGATGTTCACATTGTAGAAATGCTGTACACATTTCGTGTAATCCCCCTCTTTAAACGCGCTGAATGGCGTCTGATAACCCACCAGTTGGCAGGCATAGGTTTTGCCGTCCGGCGTATCCGAGCTCCATCCCCAATCTTGTTCCCAGTAGATCTTCAATGCGCCCGCGCCGCCTTCATCGAACTGCTTCATGTTGGCGCAGCCCAGCACTTCATCTGCCGGAACCGGTACTTTCAGGTAGTTAGCGAACTCTTTGTAGTATTTGATACGGTTCTGCGACTGCGCGATTTCCGTCGGGCCGCCGCATTCAACGCCGCCGTTGATAATCTGGGTGGTGACGCCAAAGCCGGGCACCAGACCGTTAGCCTTATCATGCGCGTTCGGCTGCCAGGTGCCATCGATGACCTGCAACATGCTAGGTTTCGGCGGCTGCGGGTAGGCGAAGAAGAAAATAGCGCTCGCCAGGTTCAGCCAGGTATCGGCAACCAGCTCCGGTTTATCCAGCAGCGTGCGAACGTCGCCATACATCGCTTCGGAGAACGGCCCGTAGTTGTAGTTATAGGACAACTGTTTCGCACCGCGGCCAAAGTAACTCAGGAATTCACCATCTTTGTCTTTGCCGCACGGCCAGGTTTGCCCCTGCCAGACGCTCGGGTTACATTCGCCGTTATAGCCGCCTTTCTGCCCTTCGCTCCAGCCCATTTCACGCACATACACCAGCGCCTGACGCCATTCGGCCTCTGGACGCCAGCTCTCATGGCCGCCGGTTTCCTGCGCAAAGTGGGCGAACATCGTAGCCAGCTCTTTGCGGCAAATCGCATCACTGTCGCGACCATCGTTATAGGTCTTACACAGCGCCGGGAATTTGCCGACTGCTTTCAGGAAATTGCTGTAGGTATATTCTTTAGCACGCAGCGGGAAAAGATATTCCCAGTCGCTGGCTTTGATGATCCCCTCAACGCGTTTGACGTTTTCCGGGTTGGCGGCGCGACCGGGTTCAATGAGTTCTACCTGGGCATTATCCAGCGTCTGGATCGTCTCTTTCACCGAAGCCATCAACGGGAAATTTGTCAGCTCCTGCTCCTTTTTCGCCAGATCGCTGGCTTTTATGGTGTAAGGCTCACTGCTGCTGGCCTGCAATGTATTTGCTTGCGCCATAAACGGCACCGCACAGGCACCCGCAATGAGTACACTCAATAATGTCCTTTTGCTCATTTCAATTTTTCCTTTATGTACAATAGTGATTAATTCAAATTCTGCGTTGTCCATTAACAACACGAATAAACAAACATCAGAACCTGGGGTTTTACTTTTCGAAGAACACCAGCAGGAATTCTTCAAAAAATAAAAGCAGCTGGATTTATTTATATTGCGTGGTCATTTTTATACGCTGGTATGTTTCCCAGACTTTATGCGCGTAAATCATGCGCTGCGGGTAATTCTCTTTTTTAACCCCGGCGTTATATGCGCCTACCGCCTCCCAGTTATAACCATATACTTTGATCATATCGGATAAGATCGACGCGCCGACCATAATAGATGTACAGGGTTCCAGCATCAGTCGATACTCATCAATGCCACGGCGTTCCAGCGCTGAAAAATGCGAACTATTTATTTGCATCAACCCGACATCTCTCGTCCCGTCGTGATTTCGTCCTACCGCATAGGGATTCATGCCAGACTCGACTTGCGCAATGGCAAATAATAAATAAGGGTCAACATGATAATAATTTGCGGCTCTGTCCCAGCAGTTGGCAAACGCGCTTTGACTTAACATCAATAACAACAAAATTAAACGTTTCATATTTTTATCCGGTTGTCGGGGTGATCTGCTCCTTGTTCGTTATGCACATTATTTTTTAGAGATGGCCGCCCCCAGACAGGGGCGGCTACCCTTCGCGGATAGATAACGTATCCGCATTATTAAGGTAAGAGGATTATTGACAGTCTGCGGCGGCGCCTTCTTTCACCCACACATCGCTGTTGCCGGGTTTATCACCCTGCGTCCACCATTTGGCGCGGTATACAGACCCCTGATAGGTGGTAGTCTCACCGCCGTTGTAAACCACATCGGAACGCCAGTTGAATTTCACCTGGCTGACCAGTTCCCACGCGTCCACACCAAAGCCTGGCTGATTGCCCTGCGTCCAGTACTTCGCTTTCCACACCAGGTGATCAAAACTGACGGTATCGCCATTGTTGTAGATTTTGCTGGCGTCCCATGCCGCGTAGTGGCTGGCATTGGCATCAACCGGGCTGTCGCAACCGCCGGTTGCCGCGCCTTCATCAGACGGCGTCGTCCCCTCATCGGATGGCGTGGTGCCTTCATCAGACGGTGTCGTCCCTTCGTCGGACGGCACCGGCGCTGCTTTTGGCGTAACGTTAATCTGCACGTTGGACTGCACGCTGGTTTTACCATCGCTGACCACGACGCTGACGGTGTAAGTCGAGGCAGAGCTCACTTCCGGCGCGGTGATGGTCACGCTGGAGGTGTCCGTCCCCGTCGCGTTCATGTCGCCCGGCACGCTCCAGGCGTAGGTCAACGCGTCGCCATCAGGATCGGCAGCCTGCGCATTCAGCGTGTAGGTTGCGCCTGCTTCAAGCGACACCGTTTCCAGCGGATTCACAACCGGCGCCTGGTTCGCTTTTGGCGCTTTGTTCACAACCTGAACGTCAATGGCGTTACTCAGACCTTTCGCATCGGTAACGGTCAGACGGAACGCCAGATTCTGATTGCTGGAGACGGCGGCGACGTTAAAGCTCGCTTTCGCGCTGGTGCTCTTGTTCAGCGTTACGGACGGACCGGAGATCTGCGTCCACTTATAGGTGATCGCATCGCCATCCGGGTCGGTAGAGGCAGAACCGTCCAGCGTGACCGTCGCCGGGCCGGTTACGACCTGGTCAACTGCGGTCGCGACTGGCGCATGGTTGGTCACAACCGGCTCAACCGGTGTAGAACCCCCACCCAGCAAGCTTTCGTTCATCGCGTTCAGAATGTCGCCGTTATCAGAGTCGATAGACCAGGAAAACAGGCCGCCGAGGTTGTTAGCCAGGACGTATTTACCTTTCGCCGCCGCAGAACGGGCGTCTTCATAGGTAATCAGGTCGCCGGTGGATTTATTGAAAATATACGGCGCTTCCGCCGCAGCGTCGTAACGGTATTCCCAGCCTGGTTTGCCTTTGTATTCGTTAACAATCTGACGATAATCAACCACGCCCGGCTCCCAGGTGCCTTTCACCGGGCCGGTAGCCGTACCGGTAAACGGATTGTCGCCGGTATAGCCATGCACGCCAGTCCAGCCGCGGCCATACATCCCCGCGCCCACCACGATCTTGCCTGGCTGCACGCCCTGTGCCAGCAACGCATTGACGCCATTTTCCGTGGTGTATTTGGTGTCCGGTTTCCACTCTGCGCCGTGCAGCGCCGCCTGGTGCCCCAGATCGGTGTTGCTCCAGCCGCCGTAGAAGTCGTAGCTCATCAGGAAGATGTGATCCATATACTGCTGCGCCTGGGCGTAGTCCACGTCTTCGATTTTGTCCTGACCGGAACCGATAGCGGAGGTCAACTCGTAAGTCCGACCGGTTTCGGCAGACAGTTCGTTAAGCATAGTGCGCAGATCGTGCATCAGTGCCGTGTAGGTCGCTTTATCCTGCTGCGGGTTGCCCAGCGTTTCATTCTGACCGCCGCCGCCCGGGAATTCCCAGTCAATATCTACGCCGTCGAAGAATTTCCAGGTCTTCAGGAAATCCTTAACGGAAGCAACAAACCGCGCGCGAATCGCGCTGTCATGCATCTGGAAAAACGGATCGGAAAGCGTCCATCCCCCAACCGATGGCAGGATTTTCAGATCCGGGTGCGCTTTTTTCAGCGCCATCAATTGACCGAAGTTGCCTTTATACGGGTCATCCCAGTTAGAGACGCCAGCCTGCGGTTTTTGCAACGCCGCCCACGGATCGTGGATCGCCACGGTATAGTCCTGTCGGCCATTACAGGCGCGTTTCAGCGCTTCAAAACTGTTGCCACCTTCGATGGATTTCAGGCTGTCATTGATGCCGTCGCCGCCGCAAATGGGAATAAAGCCGTACAGGATATGGTTCAGGTTAGCCGCCGGGATCTTATCCACCGGGAAATTACGGCCATACACGCCCCATTCCGGGAAGTACGCGCCCACCACTTTATCGGTATGCTGAGCAAACGTTTTATTGTTTTCCTTCATGGTGGTATTCAGCGGCAGCAGATGGCTACCGTCGGTATCCGCCACAATAATCAGCTTGCTGGCGCTTTTCGTACACCCGCTGGTATTACATAATTCAACCTGCTCCTGATAACGACCGCCTTTTTTGACTTTGAAGGTCGCAGAACCGGCAGCGCTACCTGCGCCAGACCATACGGTCTTACCATCCAACAGCACTTTCGCGGAGGTCGGCGCATCGCCGCTCCAGACGTTCCATTCCACCTTGACGTCCACGCCATCGTTATGAACTTTCACCAGGTTGTTATAATCCTGCGCAGCCTGATCCACTTCCACAATGGCGAATTTATCATTGCCGCTGGTAATAGACGGCGTACCCGGCGCAGCGGCAAAAACCGGACTTGTCGCTGCTGCCACAAAAAGTGCCAGATATTTAGGCTTCATAAATTTCATTATTAATTCCTGATAATTTTATTCGTGAATATTTAACAGCCATGCATTCCTTAGAGCATGGACGAATTTCAAACAGCAATTTATTTAAGACAACGGAAACCAACCCATTATAAAAATGAAATAATCTATTTCGCTTTACGCTCCTCCCTAAAATGGCATAAGCATTAATTCTATTGACTTATGCGACAATGATAATCTGGAAAATAAATAAGTTCCCTTTATTCCCTCGGCGAAAGAATTTAAAAAAACACTTGACCAGCCGCGTCAGAATGTGAATTGCAATGTCTGGAAGATAAACATCGCCATTCCCGAAAAGGCCAGACAGGGACCAAAAGGAATTTGCCCCGCTTTATTTACGCCAGAGTAAAAAAGTCCATACAGAACAATACCGCTTAATGCCGCAACCAGAATTAATAACGGTAACGCCTGCCAGCCGCACCACGCCCCCAGCGCCGCCAGTAGCTTAAAATCGCCCTGTCCAAGCCCTTCCCGCCCCGTCAGCAGGCGAAAACTCCAGTACACCAGCCACAGAATGAGATACCCCGCAACGGCGCCATATAACGCGCTCGCCAACGGCATCGTGTGGAAAACGCAATGCAGCAGCAGCCCAGCCCACAGCAGCGGCTGCGTGAGACAATCCGGCAACAGCATATATTTCGCATCAATCATCGTGAGCGGCAGCAAACCGCACCATAAAACCCACAGCGCGATCAGCGTGACAAAGGAAGGGAGCGCCGCCGCCGTTGCCGCAAAAAAAAGCGCACTGGCTAACTCCACCAACAGCAAGCGCAGGGGAATCACAGACTGGCAATGGCGGCAACGACCGCGCAGGCAGCACCAGCTCAGTAACGGAATATTTTCCCACCAGGCCAGTTGATGCCCGCAGTCCGCGCAGTGCGAGGCAGGAAAAAGTAAATTCCCCGCCCCTTCCTTTTCCATCACCATTGCGGGAACGCGCTCGCTGACTACACCAAGAAAACTGCCGAGGATCCCGCCCAGACAGGCGCTCATTATGCAAAACCCAATCGGCCAGCTTTCCCGAAACAACATGATCGTATTCATGCGTTTTTATTCCAGCTCAGCGTAATATTGGCTTTCACGTCGCTTTGACGATCGACCGGCCGCAAATCCATTTTTTGCAACTGAACGCCGGACGTGACATTCACTTCACGTAGCCAGTTTTTCAGTTCATAAATATTGACCTGTTCAACAACAAAAGAGAGTGAGCGTTCATCCTGACGAATATCAGACAACGCGAGATGGATCTCTTTCGCGCTCTCTTCAATAACCGTTCGCGGGTTGTTCGTTTTTAAGACTTTCGCCTGTAAATGATTTTTATCGATTTCGTCCCGCATCCAGCGCAGCGTCTCTTTTTGCCGCATTAACGTGGACTGGCTGTTTTGAATCATATGATCCAGCGGAATAATGCCGCCGTAATAAATTACCGCGCAGCACATCGCCGCCGCACATAGCGTAATAAGACCACGCTCGCGATCGCTGTAGTTTTGATAGCGTGCTTTTAATTGTGCAATTCGCTCTTTCATTTATATTTCCCCGTCACGATCGCCGTATAGGGTGACTGGTTCGAAACCGGTTGTAACGCAAAGTCAAAATGGGGAGTGGCCTGCGTAACGAAATCCTGTAGCGCCTGCGCGTTCGGCGAGGCCGCGTTCAGCGTCAACACATTCTGCGCGTTGTCATATTCCACTTCATTTATCTCAATAGCAGGAACAGACTGTTTAACCTGTTCCAGCGCCTCAAGTTGCAGAAAAATACCTTTACTCTGTTTTTTAATATTCTGACCAAAATGGTATTTGATATTGGTTTTCTGCCGCAGACTCGGGAAATAGTGTTGAGCGACCTGGGCAATCTCGGCCTGTACCTGATTTTCCTGCTGAACCAACATCCATGCCATTGCCACGCGCGGGCCAATCAGCAACCCCATCGACAGCAGCGCAGACACCGCCATTGCTGTCCTCAGATGACGAAATCGCCCCACCTCTTTGCCGCAGGCGGCAAATGCGCCATGCAGCATATTGGCGCGACACGCTTTCCATTGCGGCTGAATCAATACCAGCGGATGCTGCCACGGCAGTTGTTCAGTGACATCGATACCCGCAGGTGCTTCGCCGTAGCAGCGCACTTCGCCATCGCCGCCTTGCGCCAGCAACAGCGGCAGCAGCGTAGCATCCGCTTCGCAGGCGCCGAACGGCGGAAAGCGCAGCCACCAGCTTTCGTCACAGGAAACCAGCGTACTGCCGCCTTCGTTTACCGGCAGCAGAACGGCGTCCGGCAATACCTGAATCACCTTCAGTCCGGCCTCTTCGCACAGCGCAAGCCAGCGCTCAAAGCAGGTGGCGTCAATGGCCACGGCATCCACTTCCCGCCCTTTTTTTCGCAATACCGTCCAGTGCAGCGAGTCCACATCGCCGATCAGCGTCTCTTCCGCCAGCCATGAAAACGGTGTGGAGGCCGTCGATAACCCTTTTTTGGGCAGGGTAAAATGACGGAACACCATCTCACTGGCGGGCAACAGCAAACAAACGCGTGTCGCCAGGGGATTTACGGCAAGCGTTCTCAGCGCATCCCGACTTTCCAGCGTTGCCACCTGCTGGCTACCGGAGACGCACCACTCGATTTTCCCGTCCACGTTTGCATCGGGACGAATAAAAAGTACCTGTTTCATAGACTATGACTTTTCTTATTCAATCATTCGGTAACGGCGTTGCCAGGTTCTCACCTCGCCAGAGTCACGATCGACATGAATCTGGCTGACAACGCGCAGCGTTAAATCATCAGTATTACCGGTACTCTCGACCCGGAAATAGTGACTGTTCACCGCAACAAACGCCTGCATCTGCGCGAGGATCGCTTTGCTCTGCGGATAGTTTGTTTCGAGCGTTTTACTGAACGCGTCAACCGACGCCCACCCTTCTTCCGGGCGCGAGGCAATCAGCCGTGCTGCGTCATCCTCACTTAACGTCCCCGCAGACAGCGCAGACAACAGCGGCGCCTGCCCGGGCTTCAGGGTATTCACATCCACTTTGCTCTCCGTATCAGGCAGCGCGCACAGCACCTTGCTGACGCGGGGATATGCCGCCACCGGAAAACCCGGCAACCGTTTTATCTCGCTGATGGTGCGCATCATCTGATTCGCAGGAAGGCGCTGCGGCGTCACACCCGCCCAGGCATCGCTTTCCAGAGCCTCTTTTGCGGTTGTGCTGTCAGCGTCCAGATAATCCACCAGTTGTTGATAAACCTCTTCCGCCGCTGCCGTACTGATGCCGCTGTCGATCAGCAACTGTTCAACGATCTGCTCTTTCACCGGCTTTGTCGGCTGCGCGGCGGCGCTATCCGCAGGAGGCGCAGGGTCAATGGCCAGCAGACTGTTCACGTTAAAGCAGGTCTGGGCGTCCTCAATCTGGCTCACGACGGTATAGTTCTCACCCTGAGTTTCCAGCGGTTCGTGCCACGCGCCTTCTGGCGATAATCCATTGCTCTCACCGCTGGCGTCGGTTTGCAGACGATCTTTTATCGCCGCAGCCTGGCCTTGCATCGCCCAGCGCAGCTGCTGCTGACTGACCTGATAGCGGGTTTTCTGCAAATTTCGGCAAAACTGCTGACCGATCTTTGCCGCCAGCGCTGACATCATCACCAGCAAAATCAACACCACCAGCAGCGCGACGCCGCGCTGTTTTTGCGCCGATTGCGTGTTCATTGCTGTTCTCCACCGCGTGCTGGCGGAACCGATGCCGTAACGTCAGCAGGCGTGGGTTGTGCAGCCTCAGCGCTTTCGTCTTTCTTTTCTCCCTGGATTTCCGGCATGTCTCCCGGCGTCATAAACACCCAGCGCCAGGTATCCCCGTTTTCCATCGTCAGCGTCAGTTCGGCGCCTTCCGGCTGATGGGCGGTTTCAACCCATGTCGTCTGCCAGCCCTGTCGCCAGAATCGCCACTTCATCGCTTTAACGTTGCTTAAAATCGGTACTTCTTCTGGACTCACGTCAGCCGGACTATCAATGTCAGGCCAGACATCACGCCACAGGCGATGCGCCTCCAGCCGCCAGCGCACGCGTTCCAGCTGAATTTGCCCACTGACGCCGCTTACCGTCGTCAGCTCAACGGCATGTTGATCCAGACGGAACACATCCGTTTCATTGCGCGGCGCGCGCGGCTGGAGCTGAGAGAAATCGCGCTCCAGCAGGTTACAGGCTCGCTGAAGCTGATTAAGCGTCGTCGCAGCAGCATCCGTTGCCGTGGTGGTGCGCATCGCGCCGTCAAGGATTTGCCAGGCAAGGGTGCTGATCACGGCAAAAATCGTCAGCGCAATCATGATCTCCAGCAGCGTAAAACCTTGCTGGCGACGGAGTGGCGTATTCATTTGCGCTCCTTCGGCGGGACAACCCGCAGCGTGATGACCGGCTGGCCCTCTTCGCCTTCGGCATACACCTGGACTTCATCGGCAAACGCCTTGTCATCGGTTTTCACCCGCTGTTTTCGCCAGTTCCAGTTGCGTCCACCCATCGTTTCACTGCCTTCTTCAGCGACGTCGGGAAAAACGCTTTTTGCAAGCTGCGCTTGCGCGAGCTGGTTTTCCGCAACCCAACTGGCCTGTAGCGTATCGGCAAGACCGTGCGTAAAACGCACATTCAGCGAGACGGAATTCATCAACGCCAGCGCGGCGGTAGAAAAGATCACCAGCGCCACCATGACTTCCAACAGCGTCATGCCCTGTTCTTTCGCTTCCGGTTTAGTCATTGTTCTCTACCAAAACGGGTGAAGCGCCCTGCGACACCACGCGGAAATGGTGCTGTTTGTCATAGCTCTGCAACGTCAGCGTGAATCGGCTAATTTCCCCATCCGGTAAAAAGAGCACCTGCGGATCGGCATCAGGCGTGGCCGCCAGACGCTGGGGAGCGAGCGAAACGTGCATCTCTTCAGGAAACTGTCCGTGGGTGAAAATACGCCCGGCTGTCAGCGGCGCCCAATGACGCCCGCCGTTTTCCCCGGCCCACTTCACCAGCTGGTATTCCGTTGGCGTCATCACCAGCCCGACTATATTTCCGTCCATCACTGCCCGATCAGAACCATATTCAACGAGGGATTGTAATTGCTGGCCTAATATATCTGCGCCGCTGCGTGAGGGTATTGTCGAAACCACCATCATGGCGCAGCTGGCAAAAATAACCAGCGCCAGAATAATTTCCAGCAATGTAAATCCACGTTGCTTATTCATTACTTATCTTTTTTATCTAAAGACCAGTTCGTTATATCATCGGCGGTATTCGCTTCACCATCCGGGCCGGAGGAGAAAACATCTACCGCGCCATGTTCGCCAGGGCTAACCAGAATGTAATCATTTCCCCACGGGTCCTGCGGCAGACGGCGAATATAACCGTCAGCACGATAGCCGTTGGGAATCGGCGCGATCTCCGGCTTCGTCACCAACGCCTGCACCCCCTGTTCGGTGGTTGGGTAGCGATGGTTATCGAGCTTATACATATCCAGCGAGCCTTCCAGTGCGACAATATCGCTGGTCGCTTTTTGCGCATCCGCTTTCTCTTTATTCCCCATCAGATTCGGCACCACCATGCTGGCCAGAACACCAAGAATAACGATGACCACCATTAATTCGAGCAAAGTAAACCCGGCCTGACCTTTCAGGCTATTTTTTTTCACAGACATAATTAACCCACCATATTATTGAGCTGAAGAAGCGGTTGTAATATTGACAGTACGATAAATAAAACCACCGTCGCCATCGTCACCACCAGCGCCGGTTCAAATACCGACAGCGTTAATGTAATGCGATGTTGTAATGCCGACTCCTGGTTTTCGGCGGCGCGATCCATTAATGAACCGAGTTCGCCGCTCTCTTCGCCAGAAGCAATCATATAAAGCATGGTTGGCGGAAATAATCTGGCCTGCTCCAGTGCGTTATATAATGACGCGCCCTGACGCACGGTATCCGCCGCCTGTTCCAGTACCTGACGCGCATACAGATTCTCAATACCGTCCATCGCGATATACATACCTTCCAGCAACGGCACGCTACTGGCTTGTAAAATGCTCAGGGTGCGGATGTAACGGGCACTGTTTATTGCACAGACCAGTTTTTTCAGCGGCGAACGGTTCACCAGCCAGCGGTGATATGCAAAACGATGACGCTCTTTTTTAAGCCAGGCGTTAAAAGCGATAAACGATCCGACAAGGCCGCCGCCGATAACCATTCCGTAAGCCTGCAAAAAATCGCTGACCGCAATCAGGGTACGGGTGGTGACGGGCAACTGCTGCTTCATATGCACAAACTGTTCGATGACCTGCGGCACCACCGCCACCAGCAGAATGGAGATAACCGCAATCGCCACCACCGTCAGGGTGATGGGATAGACCATCGCCTGCGACAGCTTGCTTTTCATTTTCTGTCGCTGTTCGTTGTATTCAGCCAGCTTTTCCAGCACGCCGCCGAGATGCCCGGTCTTTTCCCCTGCCATCACCAGCGTGCAATAGAGCTTGTCGAAAGTACGCGGAAACTGGCTGAAAGCGTCGAAAAGCGTGTGCCCTTCTACCACTTTATCGCGGATCTCACCGACCATCACCGCCAGCTTTTTGTCTTCCGTCTGCTTAGAAATCGCCTTCAGCGCACTCTCCAGCGGCAGTGCGGCATTAACCAACGTCGACAGCTGGCGGGTAAACATTGAGAGCACCGGTGTCGAAAGTTTTGCGCCTTTCTGAGCCCCCTTTCCGGCGGCGCGCTCGCGGGTGAGCGTAATGCTGATCGGCATCAGCTTCTGTTCGCGCAGCGTCTGGCGCACCTGCTTTGGGCCTTCAGCCTGCAAGGCGCCGCGCCGGGTTTTCCCGGCGGCATCCGTAGCCGTCCATGCGAACCAGGCCATTATTCGTCACCTCCGCGCTCGGCGGTAACACGCATCACTTCCTCCAGCGAGGTGACGCCGGAGATCACCTTCAACAAACCATTTTCCCGCAGGCTGTAGGCCTGCTTAAACAGCTGAGTTTCAATCGACATTTCGTCTTTATCTTCATGAATAGCGCGGCGCATCGCGCTGTCCACCAGCAGAAACTCATGAATACCGGCGCGTCCCTGGTAACCGCTCTGGCGGCACTGTTCACACCCCACGGCGCGATAAATCACGTCGGGGGGGCTCTCCATAAAGCTGAACAGCGGTTTTTCATTATCATCCAGCGGACTGACGGCGCGGCAGTGAGGACACAGCCGACGAACCAGACGCTGGGCAATGACGCCAAGCAGCGATGAACCAATTAAAAACGACTCCAGCCCCATATCGCGCAACCGGGTAATCGCTCCCGCCGCGCTGTTGGTATGCAGCGTAGACATGACCAGATGGCCGGTAAGCGACGCCTGAACCGCAATCTGCGCGGTTTCGCCGTCACGAATTTCACCGATCATCACCACATCCGGGTCCTGACGGAGGATCGCGCGCAGGCCTCGGGCAAACGTCATATCCACTCGCGGGTTAACCTGCGTCTGCCCCACGCCTTCCAGTTCATATTCGATCGGATCTTCAACGGTAAGAATATTGCGTTCATGGCCGTTTAGCGCCGAGAGGATGGCGTAAAGCGTCGTGCTCTTACCGGACCCGGTCGGCCCGGTCACCAGGATAATCCCATGCGGGCGGCCAATCAGTCCTTTGAGCTGTTCCAGTTCTTCGTCGATCAACCCCAGCTTATTGATATCCGGCTTCAGGTTGCTTTTATCCAGCAGACGCATGACCACCCGCTCGCCATACTGCGACGGGATGGTTGAGACACGCACATCCACCGCCTTACGCCCAATGCGCAGGGAGATGCGACCGTCCTGCGGCAGGCGTTTTTCGGCGATATCCAGTTTAGACATCACCTTAATCCTCGATACCAGCAGCGGCGCCAGCTTACGCGCGGGCTGCAATACAGGACGCAGCACGCCATCAACGCGAAAACGGATACTCAGCGTGCGCTCAAAGGTTTCGATATGGATATCCGACGCGCCATCCTTCACCGCCTCGCCAAGAATGGCGTTAATCAGACGGATAACCGGCGAGTTTTCATCGTTATCCAGCAAATCCTCGTTATCGGGGATCTCCTCGGTTAACGCCATCAGATCGATATTGGCATCCATATCATCAACCAGCTGCTGCGAAACACCGCTATTCTGCTGCCAGATTTTAGCCAGCATCTCTTCAAACGCTTCTGGCGTTAATGTTACCGGCATAAAGGCACGCCCCAGCACGCGACGCATCTCCAGCAGGGCAAACGCGGGCGCATCCTCACGGATATATACGTCGTTGTGATAAAGCAGCACACCGTTGTCTTTTGCGAAGCTGCTGCTGCACAAATTTTTGCTTAATTCATCCACGCGACACCCCCGGCTTACTCTTTAAACGGATTGCGCGACGCCGTGGCTGGCGCAGCAGTGCTGGTGTTTACGGGCGACGGGAACGCGGGCAGAATGGCGTTATCACCCGGCTCCAGGATGCCCATTTTTTTCTCCTCCATACGCTGCTGCTGGCGCGCGCGCACCTGGTCGTATTTCTCTTTCGACGCGGCGCTGTAGTTGTCGTCATCGCGCAGAACGGTGGTATGGATAAAGACCATCAGGTTTCGTTTGGTGGTATCCTGCGAGGTGTAGCGGAACAGTTGCCCCACCAGAGGAATATCGCCAAGCAGCGGCACTTTCGACACATTCTGTTTGGTGACATTTTCGATAAGCCCTCCCAGCACTACCGTCTGCCCGCTATGAACCATCACTTCGTTATTGATCGTGCGGGTGTTAAAGGTGGGGCCTAAAGACGAATCCTCCGTCGAACTGGCGTCCACGCTGGAAACTTCCTGCTCGATCTTCATGTGGATCATGTCGCCGTCATTAATCTGCGGCAGGATCTTCAACTTCGTCCCCACCGTCTTACGCTCAACGGTGTTAAAGACGTTGTCGCCCGTCGTCGTCTGCGAACCAGAAAGCACCGGCACATCCTGACCAACGTTAAACGACGCTTCTTTGTTATCCAGCGTCACCACGCTCGGCGTGGAGAGAATGTCGTTTTTGCCGTTGGTCGACAGCGCCGTCATCAGCGCGCCGAAATCGCCGTTAAAGAAACCTGTCGCCATACCGGTAAAATTCACGCCTTTTATCGTCCCGTTCTTAACCTGGCCGATCGGCAGACCGGTTGCGCCAAACTGTACGCCGCCGTGTTTGCTCGTCCACTGCACGCCGAGATCGGTTCCGGCGCCATCCTGCACTTCAGCGATAATGGCTTCCACCAGTACCTGGGGACGGCGAATGTCCAGCTTGTCGATCACTTTCTCAAGCGAGTTCATCACGTTCGGCTGCGCGGTGATCACCAGTGAGTTTGTCGACTCGTCGGCAGTAATATTCAGATCGGTCGCGGCAACCGGCGATTTACTTTTCGCCGCGCCCGGCTTGTCCTTCATCTGCTCTCCAATGCCCGTTAACACCGGCACCACTTTGGCGGCATTGGCATATTTCAGGTAGAAGACGCGGGTATTCCCCTCGTTATTCTGCTCGCGATCAAGCTGCGCTATCAGCGTGCGGGTACGCGCCCGCGCTTCTTCGCTGCCGCTAATGACCAGGCTATTCGTCTCCTCATCCGCCACCACTTTGGTCGCCAGTTGCGGTGCGTTCTGCCCTTTTTGCTCTTCGTTGTTGAGGTTATTCAACATATCCGAAAGTTCCTTCGCGGAGGCGTAATGCAGCGGAACGATTTCGCGCCGCTGTACGCCGGAACGATCGACGCGCTGAACCAGATCGACCAGGCGGTTCACCACCGAGGCTTTACCGGTGAGCAGCAGGACGTTCGACGGCTCAAAGTGCACCACGTTGCCGATACCGGTCGCATCGTTCAGCTGGCGCAACAGCGGCGCCAGTTCGCGTACCGGTACATTTTCCATCCGCACGACGCGGGTAATAACTTCATCCCCTTTACCGGGATTTTTGCTGTCGGCAATCGGCGTTCCCGCGGTTCTCGCAACGGATGAACGAACCACTTTCACCATGCCGTTATCCATCGGAATCACGGAAAGTCCGTACAAATCCAGCACGCTGAGGAAAAACTGATAGTATTCATCTTCGGTCAGGACGTTATACGTCCGAACCGATACGGTTCCCTGTACCGACGGATCGACCAGAATCGTTTTATTGAGATTACGACCAACCGTATCAATAAACTCACGAATATCAGTATTTTTAAAGCTGGCGCTAAAATTCGCCGCAAAGAGCGAACTGGAATATAACGCCAGAGTTGTCAGCGCCACGCACGCCCACGGAAATTTCTTCATGGCAATTCACTTGTTAGTTGTTTAAAACATTGACCTGAATATTTTCCAGGTGAGCGTGACGTCTTACGACTACCGCCGCTTCTTTCATTTTTGACCAGCCAGCAATGATGCTTTTCGCCTGTTCTTCTTTCGTCATATCGGTACTGTTCACCTTCACAACCACATCGCCCTTCTCCAGCC
The DNA here is from genome assembly GCF_005406305.1 of Citrobacter sp. TBCP-5362. Taxonomy (NCBI): domain Bacteria; kingdom Pseudomonadati; phylum Pseudomonadota; class Gammaproteobacteria; order Enterobacterales; family Enterobacteriaceae; genus Citrobacter; species Citrobacter sp. TBCP-5362. The sequence continues at coordinate 2,920,789 of NZ_CP040234.1, forward strand.
CACTGTTCTGAAAGAAAGACGAAGCATTGCGCGGGTTGATTTCGTACCCTTCCAGACGACCTTTTTCAATAAACGGTTTTAGCACCAGGACATCATTAAGATGCAGGCTCTCTGCACCGGCATCATTTGTCGGTTTTTGTAGCGGGCCGCTTTCAACACTGCCTCTGAAATAATCAGGTTTCTTTAATGCCAGTACCTGCGTAGTACCTTCATAATTAACCACCACATTGTCGTTATTGATCTCCTCAATACAGGCGTTACTCACTCCCACGAGGCTTTCGCCTTCGCGATAACTTTGCTGTCCCGCAGGCGTTTTAATAACGGCAAACGATAGCCATTTTTCATCGCTGCTGACGATGCCTTCAATCTCGGCAGAGAGCGGCGATTTAACCGCTGCTGGCGTATTTCGCTGCCAGACGGCAGGTTGAAAAAGCGCAAATGACTTTTCTTTTTCGTCATTTTTACGCACGTTAATTTTTCTGTTATTTAACTTGTTTGTAACCTTATTATAGTTTTTAAAAACGACATACCCTTGATGCCCGCTGAATATCAGTAAAACAAACATCACGCAGGGTGCAATCAATCGGGAGAAAAGCTGCATCCTCATTATTTAAATGCCTTTAATAAAGCTAAATTTCGCAGCACCGGCTGCGCCAATCGGTGCGGCAAATAGTAATGAGCGGCAAGAAAGTCGACCACTCGCTTTCCCGGCAACTTTATTGCAGAAAAACATTGACGATTTCACTTACTGGTGTTAGCGAAAATAATCAGAGTAATTTTCTCCTGTCCGGTATTTGCCCGAATAAACCCGCTCAATTATTTTTAGCGCAACGTTTCCAGAAGCCAGAAAGTACAGCGAGACACCATGTATCAGCATCATTTTAAATTTTCCGCTCAGCCGTTTGGCAAACTCACCCGGCGAACAGGAGAGTTTTTCGTTCATTATCATCAGGACATCTTTTCCCTGTTGCAGGAAAAAACCAACGTACCCGGCATCATCGGTCTGTTTTCTGACGAACCTGAATTAGACAATGCCTTTGTGGAAAAACTGCGTAACGGCGACACACCTGCGCTGGCCATTAACGCCTTCCCCAAACTGAGCGCCAGTACGCTGCTCTATAAACTGAACCCTGCCGTTAAAGAGGGTAAAAACAAAATTTATGCCATTGATGCCATTTTGCGCCAATGGCATGAGGAAACGCCTTCGCGTAATAAAAAAGGCAAACTGCTGATCCTCTCCACGGCACAGGCCATGAAAGATAATTGTTGGGATGTTCTGGGTATGTTGCTGACGCGGGCGCAAGAGCTGAACTTCCCGCTCACGATTCTTCTGACCGGCTCTCCCGATCAGAAATCCCGTCTTCTGGATCATTCTGGTTTACAGCCCCGCGTTCATACCTGCCTTGCGCTACGTTCGCTGACCTGCCGTGAATATCTCGACTACGTCGGGGCACAGATGGACGAACAAAACGTCGATACCTCGCCACTGACGCCCGCACGGGTGCGCAGAATGCATGCGCTGACCAAAGGCCGCGTGACCGGACTCAATAAACTGGCGCATCTGGCGCTGCTTGCCGCATGGACCGAGCGGGCGATACAGGTTTCCCCACGCCATTTACGCCTGGCTGCCGGTGAACTCCTGCCGCCCACATCGCGCGGTAAACGCCTGGCAACCGCAGGGCTGTTTGCCTCCGTCCTGTTCGCCTGCTGCGGCTGGTACTTTTCCGGCGCGATCGCGTCTCGCCTGCCGCAACAAGTGCCGGTTCCGGCCAGCTGGAAAAAGATGCTGCCTGAGGCGACTGCGCCTGTTATGCCCACCATTGAAAATGAGGTGGTGAATCAGTCGGACGCCATGCATCAGCTCTATCTTATGTGGGGTTATGATGCTTCCGCGAACGATGCGCTATGCCAGAACGCAGCGCGAGTGAACCTGATGTGTCGTCAGGGGAATTCGTCTTTACAGGCGCTGGAACAGGAAGGTTATCCGTGGGCAGGAGAGATCAAAACGGGTAATCACCTGAATTACGCCGTCGTGGCCCACGTTGATAAACAGTCGCTCGATCTTCTGATCAATAACCGAACCTGGCAGGTAAGCAGGCACTGGTTTAATCAACACGCCACCGGAAATTACACGCTTTTGCATCGTTTAACGCCGCAAGGGAAAGATGAGATTAGCGCGACCAGCGGCGATAAAGACCTGGCATGGCTGGATCAAACGCTAAGCCAGACGTTGAATGAACCGCTGACCCACTCGCGAAGCTGGACGGCTGAACTGGCAAAACGCACCCGTGAATTTCAGGATAAGGCAGGACTGCATGTCGACGGCATCGCCGGCGAAGAGACGCTGATGCAGTTAATGCGCGCAACCAACAGCGTTCCGGGCGTACTGGCGCAAACACTAAGCCAGAAGCAGGAACATAAAACGCAAGGGAACACGAAATAATGTCCACCATTTGCCTTGCTGCACAGCGCAGTTTCACGACGGGAGAAGCGGTCCATTTTGCCTGGCGCCTTCCGGCGCCCCAAAAAGTGCTGTTCCGCGCCATGATGTGGCTGCTGACCCTCTGCACGTTTATTATTGCCGGACTGTATGCCCATATTTACTGGAACTGTCATCATCCGACGCCTGAGCCGAAACCGACAAAAATGGAAAACCCGGATACCCGGCTTTCTGAGATGCACTATGTTTATATTTCGAAGCCATTCCCACAGCCAGCACCCAAACCGGCCCCTGCTCCCCAGGCGTTACCCCCATTGCAGGATGAAGCGCCGGTAAGTCAAGACAGCGACTGGCGGCAAGCGCCGGAAGGCGATCTCTCGGATCGGGCATTGCCCGGCGCGGAAGAACAGACGCCATCGTTGAAAGCGCGTTTCCTGCAAGCGTTACAGGAGCAAAAAGAGGACTATCAGCAGGGAAAAATACCGGAACCGCCCGATGACTGATGACGCAAGAAAACATCATTACGCCTTAATGCGCTCCCAAAGGCCTCCGCTTCATTAGCTGAAGAGGAGACGATGGGAAATGTGATTAATATTTTTCTGGCAAGGTCGTCATCGACATTAATCGGCTTTTCTCAATGACGATATAGTTTCCTTTTTTAAGATCAGAGAGAATTTTGATGATCGTACTGCGGGCAAAATTCGTATACTCCTGAATATAGTCGTATACATTGATGTCACGGTTATGGTGAATAATCAGCTCATTAATTTCGATTAAAAATTCACGAATAACAGAGTAAGCGCTACGGGCAACCAAAACATCATCACGTTTGCTAAGCAGACAAATATACCATGACAGCACCCTGGTGAGATCTGGCCATAAACTGTGTTCAGTCAACAGGCGCATAAACTCATCTTTTTTGATTGAGCGCACGACGGTATTGGTACGAGCAAGCCCATACATATGCAGAGAACCATAAAATATGGCAGACAGCCCAAAGATACACTGCCCTTGCAGGGTAAACATACATAACTCATCGGAGGTACGGCGAAATTCAACGTCTCCGCTCACGATAATATGAATATATTCCGAGTCACTGGTGGTGATTTTCTGCCATTTTTTTAAGGTTTTTTCTTTATAACCTGACGTTAAAGAAATAATACGTTCCATTTCATGATGCGGACGAATTTTCTTACCGTAAATGCTTAACATATTATGCCTTTCAAAGAATATTGATTTAAATTTAATGACAAGCGACGAGTGATAACCTCAGCTTAATGTCACTCACTGATTCAACCTGGTTAAAAATAAAATTAAGCAAAAAAAAGATTGTGCGCGCTAAGTTTCACGACTTTTAGCGTATAAGAAATATCTTCCTGATAAAATCAATCATAGATGAGGGGAATTTAAAGTCAATTAACCATAGATTAATTTGATTTTTATCCAAAATGAATTTCGATGAAAATAAACAAGTTAACTGACTTTTATCACGACGCCAGCGCCATTAATTCTGTCCATATTTTTCCAGTAACGCATTAGCAATCGCTTGCGTTTGCGCATCCGCCACCCCGTTCCATAACGCCGGGCGGAAATGCATCTGGAACGCCATGATCACCCGCTGCTGTTCACGCGCGGTCATCTCCGGTTTGACCTCGTAACCATAACGCGAAAGCAAGTCGAGCAATGATGCGGGATCGACTGGCGTATTGGGCGCGCGTCCCGCCAGATAAAATGTCACGCGCTGTTCATCAGGCCAGGCGCCAATGCCCTGCGCCGCCAGATCGCGCCAGGGGAACAGAGGGCCAGGATCGTCTTTACGCTGCGGGGCAATATCCGCATGCGCCACCACGTTTTGCGGCTTAATGTCGTAGCGGGCAATGATCTCTTTCGCCAGTGGGATCAGGGCCTGAATTTGCGCAGGTTCAAACGGGGCGAAGTATTTCATTCCCGCCGACTTTTGCCAGCCGCGATTTTCCAGTTCGATACCAACAGACGTGTCGTTGATGCGCGTTGCGCCGCGCCAGAAACTGATGCCCGCGTGCCACGCCAGATCGTGCTCTGGCACCAGTTGCCAGATACGCGGCTTGCCACGGTGAAGCGGCGGTACAGCAGGAATTAAATAGTGCGAGCTGACGTTTTTATCCGTTAACGTCGCCAGAGAGGTATCAAAGTCATCCGCCGTGTAGTGGATGACCAGGATTTTGATGCGCGGGTACGCCGCTTGTGCCTGATGACGGGTATCCAGCTGATACCCGTCTTTATCAATAATCCCTTTCTCGCCCGCGCACCCGGTTAACAGAAGCGCGAACGCGACCAGCCAGAGCAGACGTCTCATCGGCGCGTTTTTACCGCCGTACCGCTGACGCTCACCATCAGCATACTGCTGTCTTTGCCTACGGTCTCATAGTCAATATCAATGCCCACAACCGCATCCGCACCCAGCGCTTTCGCCTGTTCGCCCAGTTCCTGAAAAGCGATTTCACGCGCTTTACGCAACTCTTTTTCATAGGAACCCGAACGTCCGCCGACGATATCGCGAATACCCGCGAAGAAGTCACGGAAAATGTTGGCGCCCAAAATGGCTTCACCCGTTACCACACCGCAATATTCCACGATGTTCTGCCCTTCCAGCGTCGGGGTTGTCGAAAACTGCATAGCCGATCTCCTTGTTTACCTAAGCACTCGATCTCAAACGCATTATCAGACCGATACGCTATCATTGAAAAGATATAATTGATTATCGTAGATCGCTTTTTGGCAGATCGCTTATAAGGAAATCACTATGCGCTACAGCAAACTCTCTCTGCTCGTCCCATGCGCACTGCTGCTCAGTGCCTGCACAACCGTCACTCCTGCTTATAAAGACAATGGCCCGCGCAGCGGGTCGTGCATAGAAGGCGGGCCGGACAGCGTGGCTCAACAATTTTATGACTACCGCATTCAAAACCGTACTAACGACATTACCGCCCTTCGCCCTTACTTAAGCGACAACCTGGCAAAACTGCTCTCTGACGCCAGCCGTGATGGCGAACACCGCCAGTTGATGAGCAGCGACCCGTTCTCCAGCCGCACCACCTTCCCGGATAGCGCCAGCGTAGCCAGCGCGTCCACCATTCCTAATCGCGACGCCCGCAACATCCCGCTGCGCGTGGAGCTGAAGCAAGGCGACCAGACCTGGCGCGACGAAGTGCTGATGATCCATGAGGGTCAGTGCTGGGTTATTGATGATGTACGTTATCTTGGCGGCAGCGTCCACGCGCCAGCCGGTACGCTGCGCCAGTCCGTCGAAAACCGCTGATCACCCGACAAAACGTCGATAAATCATAAGCCCCACAAATTGTCTGGCATTCTGCATAGAATGCCGACAATTATTCTTGCCGCCTACCGCCCCCGCTATTTTGTGCTATGTTTAGTGAAGAATGCGGTTTGCATTTAACTTTTAACGCATAAATATTGCATAACTATTCTGTCAAAGGTACTATCTGCGGCCTCAACATACACAAAATCATTCATGATGCGTCGAAGCGGCAAGTGACTGGAGTGACAAATCTGTCAGGAACAGATTTGAACGTCGCGAGCAACGGTCCGTAAGGGCGAGTCTCAGGGTGAGACGAGTCACTCAGCAGCCAACAAAGAGGCAGCATGAAGGATGACGTGTACAGTTATCAGACTGCCAGCATACGAGAATCAATGAGTATTCAATTAAACGGCATTAATTGCTTCTACGGCGCGCATCAGGCGCTGTTCGATATCACGCTGGATTGCCCTCAGGGCGAAACGCTGGTGTTACTTGGCCCAAGCGGAGCGGGTAAAAGCTCGCTGCTGCGTGTACTCAATCTGCTTGAGATGCCGCGCTCCGGCACGCTCACTATCGCAGGAAATCATTTCGACTTCACGAAAACGCCTTCCGATAAGGCGATTCGTGAATTGCGCCAGAACGTAGGCATGGTTTTTCAGCAATACAATCTCTGGCCGCATCTCACGGTACAACAAAACCTGATTGAAGCGCCCTGCCGCGTGCTGGGTCTGTCAAAAGACCAGGCGCTGGCGCGTGCCGAGAAGCTGCTGGAACGTCTGCGTCTGAAACCTTACAGCGATCGCTATCCTCTGCATCTTTCCGGCGGTCAGCAACAGCGTGTGGCTATCGCCCGTGCGTTAATGATGGAGCCGCAGGTGCTGCTGTTTGACGAGCCAACCGCCGCGCTGGACCCGGAAATCACCGCGCAAATCGTCAGTATTATTCGTGAACTGGCGGAAACCAAAATTACCCAGGTGATCGTCACTCACGAAGTAGAAGTGGCGCGTAAAACCGCCAGCCGGGTGATCTATATGGAAAACGGTCACATCGTCGAGCAAGGGGATGCGAGCTGCTTTGCGAACCCGCAGACCGATGCATTTAAAAACTATTTATCTCACTAAGATTCGGGACAATGACAATGAAAAAAGTTCTGATTGCCGCGCTAATTGCAGGCTTTAGCCTTTCCGCTACAGCAGCTCAAACCATCCGTTTCGCCACGGAAGCATCCTACCCTCCGTTCGAATCTATGGATGCCAGTAACAAAATCGTTGGCTTTGACGTCGATCTGGCCAATGCGCTGTGTAAAGAGATTGACGCGACCTGCACCTTTACCAACCAGGCGTTTGACAGCCTGATCCCAAGCCTGAAGTTCCGTCGTTTCGACGCGGTAATGGCCGGTATGGACATCACGCCTGAGCGTGAAAAGCAGGTTCTGTTCACCACGCCTTACTATGATAACTCCGCGCTGTTCATCGGTCAGCAAGGTAAATACACCAGCATCGACCAGCTGAAAGGCAAAAAAGTGGGCGTACAGAATGGCACTACCCACCAGAAGTTCATCATGGATAAGCACCCGGAAATCACCACCGTGCCTTATGACAGCTACCAGAACGCGAAGCTGGATCTGCAAAATGGTCGTATTGACGGCGTGTTCGGCGATACCGCCGTGGTCACTGAATGGCTGAAAGATAATCCGAAGCTGGCGCCGGTTGGCGATAAAGTGACCGATAAAGATTACTTCGGCACCGGCCTCGGCATCGCGGTACGCCAGGGCAACACGGAACTACAGCAGAAATTCAACACTGCGCTGGAAAAAGTGAAGCAAGATGGCACGTACGAAACCATCTACAACAAATGGTTCCAGAAGTAAGACTTGATGAACGAATTTTTTCCTTTAGCAAGCGCCGCCGGGATGACCGTCGGCCTTGCCGTTTGTGCGCTGATCATCGGCCTCGTCCTCGCTATGATTTTTGCCGTCTGGGAGTCCGTAAAATGGCGCCCGATAGCCTGGACAGGTTCCGCACTGGTCACGATTCTGCGCGGCCTGCCGGAAATTCTGGTGGTGCTGTTTATCTATTTCGGTTCCTCTCAGCTTCTGCTGATGCTGTCTGATGGCTTCACCATCAACCTGGGGTTTGTGCAAATCCCGTTGCAGATGCAGATTGAAGACTTCGACGTCAGCCCGTTCCTGTGCGGCGTCATCGCGCTGTCGTTGCTGTATGCGGCATACGCGTCGCAAACGCTGCGCGGCGCGCTGAAAGCGGTTCCGTCTGGACAGTGGGAATCTGGTCAGGCGTTGGGCTTATCAAAAACCGCGATTTTCTTCCGCCTGGTGATGCCGCAAATGTGGCGTCATGCGCTGCCAGGGCTGGGCAACCAGTGGCTGGTATTGCTGAAAGATACCGCGCTGGTCAGCCTTATCAGCGTGAACGATCTGATGCTGCAAACAAAAAGCATCGCCACGCGCACTCAGGAGCCGTTCACCTGGTACATTGTGGCTGCGGCTATCTATCTGGTGATTACGCTGGTGAGTCAGTACATTCTCAAACGCATTGACCTGCGCGCGACACGTTTTGAGCGGAGACCAGGCTGATGTTTGAGTATTTACCTGAACTGATGAAAGGGCTGCACACCAGCCTGACGCTGACGGTTGCGTCTATCATCGTCGCGCTGATCCTGGCGCTGATTTTCACCATCATTCTGACGCTGAAAACACCGGTGCTGGTATGGCTGGTTCGCGGCTACATTACGCTGTTTACCGGTACGCCGCTGCTGGTGCAAATCTTCCTGATCTACTACGGCCCGGGGCAATTCCCGTCGTTACAGGATTACCCGGTACTCTGGCATCTGCTGTCCGAGCCGTGGCTATGCGCCTTACTTGCCCTGTCGCTCAACAGCGCGGCCTATACCACGCAGTTGTTCTATGGCGCGATTCGCGCGATCCCGGAAGGCCAGTGGCAGTCCTGCGGCGCGCTGGGGATGAGCAAAAAAGATACCCTGGCGATCCTGCTGCCGTACGCGTTTAAACGCGCCCTCTCCTCTTACTCCAATGAGGTGGTGCTGGTCTTCAAGAGTACGTCTCTGGCGTACACCATTACGCTGATGGAAGTGATGGGCCACGGCCAGCTGCTGTACGGTCGTACCTACGATGTGATGGTGTTTGGCGCGGCTGGCGTGATTTATCTGATCGTCAACGGTTTGTTAACCTTGCTGATGCGCCTCATCGAGCGTAAAGCGCTGGCGTTTGAGCGCAGGAATTAAGAACATCATATGTAGGCCTGATAAGATGCGTCAGCGTCGCCATCAGGCAATGGCGCAAGCGCCTTATCCAGCCTACAAAATTATCGACATAAATGCATAAAACGAAATCATAAAGGCGGACAAGCCACTAAGCTGTCCGTCTTTTTTTATAATAACAAAAATACTTAATCATTTTTATTGCATATAAATTCATTAAATGGCATTGTAAACCCATGCCGCAGACACGGTGAATAATCATAAGATTGACAGACGGGAGTTCCACCATGAAAAAGTTAGTTCTGGCCGCATTACTCGCTACTTTCGCCGCTGGCGCCTCAGCTGCCGATAAAATCAATTTCGGCGTTTCCGCTACTTACCCGCCGTTCGAATCACTGGATGCGAGCAATAAAATCGTCGGTTTCGATATCGATCTGGCGACTGCGTTATGCAAACAAATGCAGGCCGACTGTACTTTTACCAACCACGCGTTTGACAGCCTGATCCCGGCGCTGAAATTCAAAAAATATGACGCGGTTATCTCTGGTATGGATATTACCCCTGAGCGTAGCAAACAGGTGACGTTCACCAGCCCTTACTATGCCAACTCTGCGCTGGTGATTGCGAAAAAAGACAGCTATAAAACCTTTGCCGACCTGAAAGGGAAACGTATCGGCATGGAAAACGGCACCACGCACCAGAAATACCTGCAAGATAAGCATCCTGAAGTGAAAACCGTAGCTTATGACAGCTACCAGAATGCGATTATCGACCTGAAAAATGGCCGTATTGATGGCGTATTCGGCGATACCGCCGTGGTGAATGAGTGGCTGAAAACCAATCCGCAACTGGGCGCGGCAACAGAAAAAGTGACCGATCCGCAATACTTCGGCACCGGCCTTGGCATCGCTGTGCGCCCGGATAATAAAGCGCTGCTGGAAAAACTGAACACCGCGCTGGCGGCAATCAAAGCTGACGGCACTTATCAGAAAATCAGCGATCAGTGGTTCCCGCAGTAATCTTCCTTGCCGGATGGCGCAGCGCCATCCGGCAATTCTATAAGGGCACAAAGAACCTAAAGCGCGCGCCACTCACCGAATCCATCAGCCTGATCCCACCGCCGTGCAGTTCCAGCATCCGTCTTACAATCAGCAGCCCTAACCCTCCGCGATCTTCCCGCGACGCCTGATGCCCCAGCACCGATGGTCGCTGGAACAGTTGTTCACGCAACGCTTCGTCGATACCTGGCCCGCTGTCGCTGACCTCTACCTGTAGCTGCGCCTCCTCCTGCCATACCTTCAGCCGGATAGCGCTCCCCTGCGGCGAATGGCGCACGGCGTTATCCAGCAGATTTGTCACTACCCGCTCTATCATCGAGACGTCAGCATTGATAAGCGGCAGGGAATGCGGCATATCGACCTGCAAATGCAACTGCCGGGTCTCTATTGTCAGATCGAATTTTTGCGCCACATCCTGAATCAGCTCACCAATAGCAAAGCGCTCCAGTTGCGGTTTAATGCTGCCGTGCTCAAGCCGCGCCAGCTCGAAAAGCTGCTGCGACAGGTGCCGCACCTTGTGCCCCTGACGCAGCGCAGTGGCGAGATATTGCTGCGTTTCCTGCGGCGTCAGCGTAGCGGATTTAAGCGATAACGTTTCCAGGTAGCCCAGCAATGACGTCAGCGGCGTGCGTAAGTCATGCGAGATATTGGCGATAAACTCCCGGCGCTGCCGGTCGCTGTCGGCCAGTTGATCCCACTGACCGGCGATTTTGCGCGCCAGCTCGATAAAAGTATTGCGCAGCACCGCAACTTCATCACTCACCGTGGTTTCCGGCTGCTGTGCCGCCAGCTGTTTGATGGCGGTAATGCTGTCCTGCTCCAGCCCGGCAACGTCCATCGTCAGGCGTTTTACCGGGCGCGTCACCCAGTACCAGATCAGTAACCCCGCCAGCAGGCCGAACAGCGCCACCCATAGCAGGGACCACAACACCGTACTCCAAAGTGCTTTATGCCAGGCCATTTCTGCCAGCGCATTTGACTCTTCGCCTTGCAGGATGATGTACAAATAGCCTTTAAGCTCACCATCCTGACGTAAAGGGGTAACGCTGAAAACCTTCTGACTCTGACTACGCGGATCGTCGCCATAGACGGGCATCGCTGCGCCGCTGAGAAAGGTTTGCAATGGACTAATATCGATCTTTTGCCGCTGGATATGGCCCGGCGGCGCGGCATCGGCCAGCAGTTCGCCGTCAGAAGAGACGACATACAGCTCAACGCTCGGGTTAAAGGTCATCAGGCGGTCAAACAGCGGCTTCAGCACGCTGCGGTCAACCCTGCCCTGCGCATCCAGAATGGGTTCACGCTGCACAATCTGTTGCGCCAGCCCGCCGGACAGCCGCTGCACCATCGCGTTGCCGTACTGCATACTGCTGTAGAGTTGCACCGCGCAGGCAACGGTGGCGCAGAGCATCAGCAGCAGAATGAACAGCAGCGTCAGCCGCTGGCTCAGGCTAAAGCGCCGCATCATGGTTCAGCTCCGCAAATTTGTAACCTTTGCCCCAGACGGTACGAATAATCTCCGGTTCAGCGGCATCTTTTTCAATCTTGATACGCAGGCGATTAATGTGGGTGTTGACGGTGTGCTCATACCCTTCGTGCTGATAGCCCCAGACCTGTTCCAGCAGCGCCAGACGCGAAAAGACTTCTCCAGGATGACGGGCAAAGAAGTACAGCAGCTCAAATTCACGCGGCGTGAGGTCCACGTCCTGACCGTGCAGGCGCACCGTACGCGCCAGCGGATCAAGCGTCAGGCCATGAGCCTGAATATGCCCGGCAGTCTGTGCCTGCCCCATAGCCTGCTGACGGCGAAACAGCGCTTTGATGCGCGCGATCAGCTCCTGCACCGAGAAGGGTTTTGCCAGGTAATCATCTGCCCCGGTTTCCAGCCCGGTAATGCGGTCCGTTTCGCTGCTGCGGGCGCTGATAATAATCACCGGCAGGTAGCGGGTCATCTGACGGATGCGACGACAAATCTCCAGACCGTCAACGTTGGGGAGCATCAGGTCGAGGATCACGGCATCCCAGGGTTGGGTTTCAAGGCACTGTAACGCCTTACCCCCATCCGGTTGGTGAGTAATGGCGTAGCCTTCGTCTTCTAGATTGAGGCGCAGGAGCGCCGCGATGTCGTGGTCATCTTCCACCAGCAGGATCTGCTTCATGGGTAAGCCTTCATTCTCTCAATGCCAATGACTTAAGCTTACCCGATTTCACAGGGGGGAAGAGTTCACATTTTGTTGAACTTTGTGCGGACGTTGCGCCAGGCGGCGGCTTCGCTTTACCCGGCCTACCGGTCAGCGTGTTTTGGTCAACAGCGTTAACACTTCATAATGCGCGGTATGCGGGAACATATCGAAAAGCTGAACACGCTCAATACGGTAGCCCGGCAAGTTGGCAATGTCCTTTGCCATCGTCTGCGCGTTGCAGCTGGAGTAGATGATGTATTCCGGCGCCATCTGGCTAAGATAGTCGCACAGGACTTTTCCAATGCCGCGACGCGGCGGGTTCACCAGCACCAGTTCCGGCACCTCTCCTTGCGCGGTGGCGAATCGGGTGGAGTCCAGCGCCTGAAAATGAAGATTCGTCAGCCCCAGTTCCACGGCGGATTGCTTCGCGCAGGCGATTGCCTCTGGTGCGATCTCAATGCCCGTCAACGTCATTTCCGGGGTGGCGCAGTGCAAACCAAATCCCCCGACGCCGCAAAACAGATCCCACATGTGATGAACAGGCAGCTGACGCACCCAGTCACGTGCTGTCGCATACAGATGGCTCGCAACGACCGGGTTGGTCTGGAAAAAGCTCTGCGGACGGATCCACAGCGGCACATCGTTAAAACGTTCTGCCAGCGCCTGCTGCTCCGTCAGGAAGATCTCCGTCTCCCCTTCCATAATCGCCATGTGTACCGGTTGAATATTCGCGGTAATAACCTTCAGTTGCGGTAACTGCGCCTGTAGCCACGGCAGCGCCGCGCGCAGCTGCGCCAGTTTGGTTTCTGAGCGCAGCACGAACCGCAGCATCATGCCGCCATCGAACTGGCTTTCCGTCAGCAGGATGTATTTCAGCTCGCCGCGTTTGCGCGCCACGTTGTAAGGCGTTAACCCGGCACGGGCGATGAACGGCTTCAGCGTGGCAAAAACGGGAGCAAACGTGTCGGGATAGAGCGGACAGTCACTCAAATCCTCCGGGGTGCCATCGCGATGCAACATGCCTAACAGCGGCTTTTCCACGCTGCCGCTGACCACCATTTTGGCTTTATTACGAAAGGCCTGTTCCGGGCCGCTGACCGGCGCACACCACTGTTCAACTGAAAAATCGGCAAGCAGCCCCTTCAGATCGGCGGTTTTGGCGGAGAGTTGATCGCGGATCGGCTGGACTATCCACTGACAGGATCGACAGCGACCGGCGTCGTAGAGTGCGCACTGCATACAAAGACCTTCATATTACCAGGGGCGAGGATTATACACGTTATTGCAAACGGAAGAACCGCCTGCTGCCCGCAGGGATAAAGAGCAGCATCAGAACCAGCATGTCCGGCAATTTCTGCATCACCAGCGTGTGCAAAATTTCGCGTTTCGACTCCCCGGCAATACTGAACAGTTCCGGGTAGCCATAGCCCAGCGACGCCGCCCACAGATAGCCTGTGGCAATAACCTGCGTGAGCAGGTACACCCAGCGTGCCCAGTTGCGCCCTTTCACCAGCGAAAACGCGCAATATATTTCAGTAAAGACCAGCGCCAGGCTGCCTAAAAACACCAGCGTCAGATTCCAGGTTTGCACGCTGCGATGAATAAACTCCCCCATTCCCCGCATGCCGAGCGTGTTAAAAATCATCAGCAAATCGAGGCAGCGGATCAAAATAATCGCGAGCGCCGCCACCTGCACCAGCGTGGGTACATTTAAACGGGCATGTGATGAGGATGATTTCTTAAAAAATCCCAACGAATCGTCTTCCATGAAAACGTTACCGCGCTTGCCCACGGTAACGTGTTGCCAGGTTGGCAGATTTTAGTTTCTTCAGCCGCGTCTTGCACGTTGGATATCACGCATTCGCTGCTTTTCTGCGCGCGCCATCAGATACCAGGCGATAAAACCGACAATGCCTACCACGCCGAGGATAAGGGTCGCCAGCGCGTTAATCTCCGGGTTAACCCCCATACGCACGCTGGAGAAGACCAGCATCGGCAATGTCGTCGCCCCCGGGCCAGAGACAAAACTGGCGATCACCAGATCGTCCAGCGACAGCGTGAAAGCCAGCAGCCATCCAGAGATCACCGCAGGCATGATCATCGGCAGCGTAATCACAAAGAACACTTTTAACGGCGTCGCGCCAAGATCCATCGCCGCCTCTTCAATCGAGCGATCCAGTTCGCGCAGACGCGATGAAATAACCACCGCCACATAGGCCGTACAGAAGGTAACGTGCGCCAGCCAGATTGTCAGCATTCCGCGATCTGCGGGCCAGCCGATCGCATGGGCCAGAGCCACAAACAGCAGCAACAGCGACAGCCCGGTAATCACATCCGGCATAACCAGCGGCGCGGTGATCATAAACGCAAAGCCATTCGCTCCACGAAAACGGCCAAAACGCACCATTACCACGGCGGCAATCGTCCCCAGAATAGCCGCCATTGTCGCGGCGCAAGCGGCAATCGTGAGACTCAGGCCGACGGCGCTTATCATCGCGCTATCCCGGAACAGCTCGCCATACCAGCGCGTAGACCATCCCGCCCAGACGGTCACCAGCTTCGAGCTGTTAAACGAATAGATGACCAGCATCAGCATCGGCGCATACAGAAAGGTAAACCCGAGCACCAGAATAACAATTCGCCAGGGCGAACGAACCACCGGTAAAGTATTCATCCGAGTTCCCCCTCGCTTTTTTGCTGATGCTTATGGAACCAGATAATCGGTACAATCAGCAGTAATAACATGATGATAGCCACCGCAGAGGCCACCGGCCAGTCGCGGTTGTTGAAGAACTCCTGCCACAGTACGCGGCCGATCATAATGCTGTCTGGCCCGCCGAGCAGTTCCGGGATCACAAATTCCCCCACCGCCGGAATAAACACCAGCATCGATCCGGCGATAATACCCCCTTTCGTTAACGGCACAATGACGCTAAAGAAGGTTTTCAGCGGACGCGCGCCCAGATCCAGCGAGGCCTCCACCAGCGAATAGTCAATGCGCGTCAGCGCGATATAAATCGGCAGCACCATAAACGGCAGATAGGCGTAGACAATACCGATATACACCGCCAGATTGGTATGCAAAATCGTCAGGGGATGATCGATAACCCCCAGCCACATCAGGAAGTTATTCAGCACGCCGTTATTTTTCAGAATCCCCATCCAGGCGTAAACGCGGATCAAAAACGAGGTCCAGGACGGCAGGATCACCAGCAACAGCAGAATATTACGCGTCGACGGCCTGCTGTGCGCCACCGCCCAGGCCAGCGGATACCCCAGCAGCAAACAGCAGAGAGTCGAAACGCCCGCCACCTGCAAAGACTGCAAATAGGCGTCAAAATAGAGCGGATCGTCCGTCAGTTGCAGGAAGTTTCCCAGGTTGAGGGTCAGGGATAGCTGCCCGTCGGCCCACGCCATCAGATCGGTATAGGGCGGGATCGCCCGCGCCATCTCCGCCAGGCTGATTTTAAACACAATCAGAAACGGCAGCAGGAAAAGCAGGATCAGCCAAAGGTACGGCACCGCGATGACCAGCTTACGCCCATGCTTCATTTGCATCCGCGCCAGCCACAGCGTCAGGCCGCCGGGCTTTTTATCGCGAGCCGGAGGTTCAAGTGTACTCATTTTCGCTCCTTAAACCGTCAACACCACACAACTGTCCGCATCCCAGCATAAACGCACTTCATCGCCCCAGGTCGGCAACCCTTTGCGATAGCGATGCGCGTTCTGTAACTGAGCGCTCAACATCTGGCCGCTTTTCAACCGCACATGATAAATCGACAAATCGCCGAGGTAGGCGATATGCACCACTTCACCCACGGCAAAGTTGTAGCCGTCTTCTGGCGGCGCGTCGCACAGCATGATTTTTTCCGGGCGCAGCGCGACATACACCGGAACGTTATCGACAACGGACGCATCCGCATCCACTTTCAGAGGATGCACCAGCCCCAGCGAATCAATAACCAGCCCATCATCCTGACGTTCCTTCAGCAGGCCTTCAAAGACATTCACAGAACCGATAAATTCCGCGCTGTAGCGGGTGGTCGGATGTTCATAAATCTCTTCCGGTTCGCCAATCTGCACGAATTTCCCACGGTTCATGATCGCAATTCGCCCGGCCATCGTCATCGCCTCTTCCTGATCGTGCGTCACCATCACGCAGGTCGCGCCAACGCGCTCAAGAATATCGACGACTTCCAGCTGCATCCGGTCGCGCAGCTTTTTATCCAGCGCGCCCATCGGTTCGTCGAGCAGCAACAGCTTCGGGCGTTTCGCCAGGCTACGCGCCAGCGCCACACGCTGACGCTGGCCGCCGGAAAGCTGATGAGGCTTACGTTTAGCGAACTCCTGCATATGCACCAGCCCCAGCATTTCGTTCACGCGCGCGGTGATTTCCGCCTTCGACAGCTTGTCCTGCTTCAGCCCAAACGCAATGTTCTGCTCCACCGTCATATGGGGGAACAGCGCATAAGACTGAAACATCATATTGATAGGGCGCAGATAAGGCGGGACATGCGCCAGATCGACGCCATCGAGCATGATTTGCCCGGCGGAGGGTTGTTCAAATCCGGCCAGCATACGCAGCAGCGTGGATTTCCCGCAGCCCGATGCGCCAAGCAGCGCAAATATTTCGCCTTTATAGATGGTGAGGCTGACATCATCCACGGCGTGTTGACCATCAAATGATTTTGTCAGGTTGCGGATTTCAAGAAGCGGCGTCAGCGCTTTACGGGTTTTCGCCTGTGGGCGGGGGGTTGCGTCGTTCACGGGGTGCTCTCCGGCATAAACAAAAATCAGTGCAAACGCACCATAAAAGTGCGCATTGCCCGGTAAACCTCACCGGGCAACGTTCTGATACAGCGGCTTATTTACCGCTTTTCACCTTCGTCCAGGCACGCGTACGCACACGGTCGATCTTCGGTTCCTGCACTTTCAGCGTGAACATTTTCGCTCGCACATCCGCAGGCGGATAAATGCCCGGGTTGTCACGCACTTCAGCGCTGACCAGCGCCGTCGCTTCTTTGTTGGCGTTGGCGTAGAACACATGGTCGGAAATGTGGGCGATCACGTCCGGGCGCAGCAGATAGTTGAGGAACTGATAAGCCTCTTCTTTGTTTTTCGCATCAGCAGGCATCGCGAACACATCAAAGAACGCCATCGCCCCCTCTTTCGGAATGGAGAAGGAGATATTCACGCCGTTTTTCGCTTCTTTCGCGCGGTTAGCCGCCTGCCATACGTCCCCTGCCCAGCCAATCGCCACGCAGGTATCGCCGTTCGCCAGATCGTTTATGTATTGAGACGAGTGGAAATAACGAATGTTCGGGCGCAGCTTCAGCAACAGATCGGTCGCAGGCCCCGTGTAGTCATCCGCTTTGGTGCTGTTGGGATCTTTCCCCAGGTAGTTCAGCACGGTCGCGAACACCTCTTCAGGCGCATCAAGGAAGGAGACGCCGCAGCTTTTAAGTTTTTCCAGATTTTCAGGTTTCAGCACCAGATCCCAGCTATCGACCGGTGCGTCAGCCCCCAGCACCGCTTTGACTTTATCGATGTTATAACCGATACCGGTAGTCGCCCACATATACGGCATCGCGTATTTGTTGTCAGGATCGTGCTTCGCTACCAGCTTCAACAGCTCTGGATCGAGGTTTTTCCAGCCAGGTAGTTTGCTTTTATCCAGCGGCTGGAATACGCCCGCAGTGAGCTGGCGTTCCAGAAAACTGGCCGACGGGACAACCAGATCAAAACCGGTGCTCCCGGCCATGAGTTTCCCTTCCAGTACCTCGTTGGAGTCGAAGACGTCATAGACCACTTTGATACCGGTCTCTTTTTCAAAGTTCGCGACCGTATCCGGGGCGATATAATCAGACCAGTTATAGATATGCAGTGTTTTTTGTTCAGCGGCGAGCGTGCTGGCAGAGACGGCCATCAGAGCACCCGCAACCAGACCCGATAGCCATTTTTTATTTAAGGCGGTCATAATCTCTTTCCTTCTGAAAGTTCGTTAACAAACGAACCAAAAAAGTTGCATTCTAAGATATGCAAGAAACGTGCATATTTTGTCACTCGACACAGTTACAGAAGAGAGGGCTCTCTCCCTGCCGTCATTGCTCGCCATAAATACACAAAATCATTCAGGAGGTTGTCTGAAGGATGACGTGTAAAAGCTTCGCAAGAATAACTTTAGCCAGGGTTCGAGGCTATAGCTCAGATTAAAAAACGCCTTTTATCAATTTTTTATGCAGGTTTTGTCTATGTGATAAAGCGAAACAGGCGGAAAGGAGGTGAATTATTCTTTAAAGAAAGGTTAAAGGCAGAATAAAAAAATGCAAACAGCAGCCGCTCTGGCAGCGACTGCGTTAGACGCGTCATTCTTCAGGTTGCATGTGCGCAGATTTCAGTGAAGAAAATGATTTTCAGCGCTACTTTTTTGCGCGTCTTCTTCTGCGCTGAACAGCAGCTGATGCGCTCCGGCTTCCAGGATCACCATAGAAATCTGCTCTTCGCTCTGACGAACAAACCACTCGAACTGTTCATACGTCACGCCCCGCATAACGGATAAAGACTGGCAAACCACCAGTTTTGGCAGATTATCATCCTGCATATCCAGGAACGCTTTCACCGTTAACGAGCTGGCGTTAATTGCCGACAGATCGGCAGCCAGCGGCAGCAGCGCAGAGGGCCTCACTTCCGCCATTGCGGAAAACAGCACCGTGTTATCCACCAGGTCGATTTTCGCATCGTAAATGCCGTCAAAATTTTGCATATGGGGCAAATGCAGCGCCTGACAGGTATCACATTCAAAAAAACTCATGCCCAGGTCGTCGAGCCATTGACGCAACGTATCCAGAGTAGGAACGACCAGTGATGTCATAATAATGTGCTACCTCTTACGATAAAAAATTACCGGCACAGCTTACGCAAAAAGACCGCGTCATACCACGATCGGGAACGATATTGCGATTAACCGCCCGTTTTAAGGCAAAATTCGGGGGTGGCGTGACGCTCGATCCACTGGATCATTCGCCCGGCGATATCCACACCCGTCGTTTTTTCTACCCCTTCCAGACCCGGAGAGGCGTTCACTTCCATGACCAGCGGCCCACGCTCCGCGCGCAGAATATCGACGCCAGCGACATCCAGCCCCATCGTCTGCGCCGCTTTTATCGCGATCTCTCGTTCACGCGGCGTGATACTGGCGATACTCGCCATACCGCCGCGATGAAGGTTGGAGCGAAAATCGCCCTCTTTTGCCCGCCGCTCAATGGCCGCCACCACTTCGTCGCCCACGACCAGACAACGGATGTCACGCCCTCTGGCCTCTTTGATGTACTCCTGCACCAGAATGTGCGCATTGAGGCCACGAAACGCATCAATCACGCTCTCTGCGGCTTGCCGGGTTTCCGCCAGCACCACGCCAATGCCCTGCGTACCTTCCACCAGTTTTACCACCAGCGGCGCGCCGCCGACCATGTCGATCAGATCGCTGGTGTCATCCGGCGAATGCGCAATGCCAGTAACGGGCAAGTCAATCCCCTGCCGGGCCAGTAACTGTAGCGAACGCAGTTTATCGCGCGCGCGGGTAATCGCCACGGATTCGTTCAGCGGATAGCTACCCAGCATTTCGAACTGACGCAGCGCCGCTGTACCGTAAAACGTGATGGCGGAGCCAATACGGGGGATGACGGCATCAAAATGCGGCAACTGGCGGCCTTTATAGTGAATAGAAGAGGCCGCCGGGCTGATGTTCATATAGCAGGAAAGCGGATCGAGTATTTCGACCAGATGGCCGCGCTTCATCGCCGCTTCGCGCAGGCGTTTACAAGAATAGAGCGTTCCGTCCCGGGACAATATGGCAATTTTCACCCTGCACCTCTCTAAAAGACCTGGTAAAAGCCTGCGTATCATACACCGGGTGTTAGCGCGTCGCCCAACCCTGTTTATGCAAATAGTCCAGAATAAACGGGCGATTCTCTTTGATGATGGTACGACGGATATGATCGCTCCAGGTATCGCGGCGCGTATTGCTGTCGCGGGTCAGGTAATACTCCGCGATCTGCTCATCATATTGCGCCAGCAGCGCGGCATCCACAGGCTGATAGTGATTTTCATGCACCACCAGTTCTGCGGGCAGGCGCGGCTTAACGCCAGGGTTATCCGCAGGCCAGCCGAGGCACAGCCCAAACAGCGGCAGGACATATTTCGGTAATTTCAGCTGTTCCGTAACCGCTTCAATATGATTGCGGATACCGCCGATGTAGACGCCGCCCAGCCCCAGGGATTCGGCAGCGGTCAGCGCATTTTGCCCCATCATCGCCGTATCGACCGTGCCCAGCAGCAGCTGTTCCGCCAGCCCGAGCTGCGCGTCCGGGCAAATCTGTAAGTGACGATTAAAATCAGCGCAGAAAACCCAGAATTCCGCGGCCTGCGCAACGTGCTTTTGCCCGCCCGTCAGGGGCACCAGCGCTTCGCGCATGGCTTTATCGGTAATGCGGATAATGGAACTGCACTGTAAAAAACTGGAGCTTGAGGTTCCCCGCGCGGCGGCAATAATCGACTCACGCTGCGCATCGGAAATCGGCTCATCGGTGAAATGACGAATAGAACGGTGACCACGGATTAAATCAATGGTTGGAGTCATGCGGTTTTTCTCTTGCTGAACGGGAAGAAGAATCGGGTGAGCGCGTCATCAGTTGCGGCGCAATAAGCTGCGCGATCCGCCACATCAGCGCCACCGCAGCGGGAAGCATAAGCAGGATACCGAGAAATATCATCACCGTTACCGCCAGCGGGCTGTTCATCGGCGCGGGTAATGTGAGGTACTGATTGAGCGACAGCAACGCCGCTGCCAGCAAAATCATACCGAGAATTTCCAGAATCAACACGCTTTTGGGTAAAGCGCCAATCGAGCGCATAAGGGCCTCCCGGATAACGGATGCTCAGTGTAACGCGTTCAGGTTTATCGTGTTTAACAGATATAGCCTATAGGTATCAAAGCAACAGGCGCAACCTGCTTTTCAGACGCGTCGTTTAACGGCATCATAGCCGCCATTCGTCACAAGGCTATGAGTTCGAGGAAAAAAACAATGTTTACCGTTATTTTTGGTCGCCCAGGGTGCCCGTATTGCGTGCGTGCGAAAGAGTTAGCAGAAAAACTGAGCACTGAGCGCGACGATTTTAACTATCGCTATATTGATATTCATGCTGAAGGCATTACCAAAGCGGATCTGGAAAAAACCGTGGGTAAACCGGTAGAGACCGTACCGCAGATTTTTGTCGATCAGAAACACATCGGCGGTTACACCGATTTTGAGGCTTGGGCAAAAGAGAATCTGAACCTGTTCGCCTGATCGCTGCTTTACGCCCTCTCCCGGAGGGCGTTATCGGTTCTTTTTACGCCGCTGACTAAACAGGCTGCTGATAAATAAAAAGCAAAGCGCGCCGAGCGCACACCAGAACACCGCACTGAACAACCACGCCAGTTCTTGCCATACGGAGCGCGTAGGCATAAAAACAAATCGCATCAGAACCAGACAACATGGTGCGGCCAGCATGGCGCCGATAAGAGGTTTAATGACTTCTCTGCGATGGGAAAAAAAACTGGCCACCGCGCCAGGTAACGTAAAAAACAACAGCCCAATCTCAGGATGCCCGGCAACCCGAAATGCCCCTTTCATATGCATCGTTAATGAAAGGCACACCACAATAAAGAGTACAAAGCAGCAGATTGCACCCGCCCAACCTTGTTTATGTTTCAATCGTTCCTCCTGACACTATCTCTATCGAACACTTTTTTCGCCCGAAGGCGTCCAGTCAGATAAAGTCGTTCGGCATTCCATGCCAAAAACACACCCACACGATTCTTATAGCCGTTGATACGTAATGAGATTAAACTAGCGAATTAAATTGTTGTGCTGCTTTTATTTGAGCGCCGATACGATGCCGACGCCTCATAATTTCTGGCAAAAACATTAGCGTAAATTGTCATTTCTTTCAACAGCTTACTGGTAAACAAGAAGTTAGTCTCCGTGAATATAAACGTCGCAGATTTGTTAAATGGGAATTACATCCTGTTATTATTTGTGGTCCTGGCTCTCGGGCTATGTCTGGGTAAGTTACGCCTGGGTTCAGTCCAACTCGGTAATTCCATTGGCGTTTTAGTGGTCTCCCTATTATTAGGGCAGCAGCACTTTAGTATTAACACCGATGCACTAAATCTGGGCTTTATGCTGTTTATTTTTTGTGTCGGCGTCGAAGCTGGCCCCAACTTTTTTTCTATTTTTTTTCGCGACGGCAAAAATTACCTGATGCTTGCTCTGGTCATGGTCGGTAGCGCGCTGCTGATCGCATTAGGGCTGGGTAAGCTCTTTGGCTGGGATATCGGCCTGACCGCCGGTATGCTGGCGGGCTCCATGACCTCGACCCCTGTGCTGGTCGGCGCAGGCGACACGTTACGCCATTCCGGTATGGAGAGTTCGCAGCTCTCGGTCGCGCTGGACAACCTGAGCCTGGGCTACGCGCTGACCTACCTCATCGGCCTGGTCAGCCTGATTGTCGGCGCACGTTACCTGCCGAAACTGCAACATCAGGATTTGCAAACCAGCGCCCAGCAGATTGCCCGCGAGCGCGGCCTGGATACCGACGCCAACCGCAAGGTCTATCTGCCGGTCATCCGCGCTTATCGCGTCGGCCCGGAACTGGTGGCCTGGGCCGACGGGAAAAATCTGCGCGAACTGGGTATCTATCGTCAGACCGGTTGCTACATTGAGCGCATCCGCCGTAACGGTATTCTGGCGAACCCGGATGGCGACGCGGTATTGCAGATGGGCGATGAGATTGCCCTGGTCGGTTACCCGGATGCACACGCCCGGCTGGATCCCAGCTTCCGTAACGGCAAAGAAGTCTTCGACCGCGACCTGCTCGACATGCGCATCGTGACCGAAGAGATCGTCGTGAAAAACCACAATGCCGTAGGCCGCCGTCTCGCCCAGTTGAAGCTGACCGACCACGGCTGCTTCCTTAACCGCGTGATCCGCAGCCAGATTGAAATGCCGATCGACGACAACGTGGTGCTGAATAAAGGCGACGTCTTGCAGGTGAGCGGCGATGCGCGTCGCGTGAAAACCGTCGCGGACCGTATCGGCTTTATCTCGATTCACAGTCAGGTAACCGATCTGCTGGCCTTCTGCGCCTTCTTTATCATCGGCCTGATGATCGGGATGATCACCTTCCAGTTCAGTAATTTCAGCTTCGGCATCGGCAACGCCGCCGGGCTGCTGTTCGCCGGGATCATGCTCGGTTTCCTGCGAGCTAACCACCCCACCTTCGGGTACATCCCGCAGGGCGCGCTGAACATGGTGAAAGAGTTTGGTTTGATGGTCTTTATGGCCGGCGTCGGCCTGAGCGCGGGCAGCGGCATCGGGAACGGGCTTGGCGCGGTCGGCGGGCAAATGTTGATTGCCGGTCTTGTGGTGAGCCTGGTGCCGGTCATTATCTGCTTCCTGTTCGGCGCTTATGTATTACGTATGAACCGCGCCCTGCTCTTCGGCGCCATGATGGGCGCGCGCACCTGTGCTCCGGCGATGGAGATCATCAGCGACACGGCGCGCAGCAACATTCCGGCATTAGGCTATGCGGGAACCTACGCGATAGCCAACGTTCTGTTAACGCTGGCGGGGACACTTATTGTCATCATCTGGCCGGGCTTAGGATAAAACTGAAGTTTGCCTTTAAGTGAAAAATTTTTGCAGGTAAGCAGAACTTTTCTTCAAGGCGTCAGTCATAACTAGTGCCACTGCTTTTCTTTGATGTCCCCAATTTGTGGAGCCCATCAACCCCGCCATTTTGGTTCAAGGTTGATGGGTTTTTTGTTGCCTGAAAATCACGCCTGCCCGGCAATACGCTTCACCATGACCAGAATATCGTCCCGCGTTAAAGGCGCTCTGTCGGTGACGAAATGGAGGGTCATGCCTTCGATAAACGCGTCCAGCGCGCGGGCGGTCACCGGTTCAAACCACTGCTCCAGCGTTTGCTGACTGCGCTGCATCCAGTTCTGCATCACCGTTTTCAGCGCCGGTTTTCGGCTGGCGAAGGCATACAGCTGGTACATCAGCTCCATATTATCTGGCGTGGTCACCAGCGAGCTGTAGATCATGTCGGTAATGGCGTGACAGGCGTCCTGAACGTTCGTGACATCGGCAAAGAATGACTGAAACTGGTGCGACATTGTTGCTGTAAATCGGCTTAACGCCTCGATCAGCAACTCATCGATTCCCGAAAAATAATAGGTCATCGACCCGAGCGGCACCTGCGCTATCGCCGCGATTTTGCGGTGCGTAACGCCGTGAATGCCATGCGTTATTATCGCTTCCTGCGTGGCCTGAACGATTTTGTCTCGCCGCAGGGGATCGTTAGCTCGTCGCACTGCTTTTCCTCTCATCAAGTTTGTGTACAAATGTACACAAACTTGCTAGTGTTGTCCCCTGTATTCTTTTTTTTCAGTTTGAATCAATGACCGCCATCTCATCACGTAAAGCCTTAAGGCGCCGGACCTGGGCGCTTTTTATGTTCTTCTTCTTGCCAGGGCTGTTGATGGCCTCATGGGCAACCCGCACCCCCGCCATTCGCGATATCCTTTCGGTATCAACGGCAGAAATGGGGGCGGTGCTGTTTGGGCTTTCCATCGGTTCGATGAGCGGTATTCTGTGTTCCGCCTGGCTGGTAAAACGATTTGGCACGCGCAACGTCATTCAGACCACCATGTCCTGCGCCGTTGCGGGGATGGTTATCCTCAGCATTGCGCTGTGGTTCGCTTCTCCGCTGGTTTTTGCGCTTGGCTTAGGCGTATTCGGCGCCAGCTTTGGCGCCGCCGAAGTCGCTATCAACGTCGAAGGGGCGGCGGTTGAACGTGAAATGAATAAAACCGTCCTGCCGATGATGCACGGTTTTTACAGCTTCGGTACGCTGGCTGGCGCTGGCGTCGGCATGGCGCTAACCGCCTTTAACGTCCCTGCCAACGCTCATATCCTGCTGGCGGCTCTCGTCGCGATCGTCCCCATTTTTATTGCTATTCGCGCCATTCCCGACGGCACGGGGAAAAACGCCGCCGACGGCGCCCACACAACGGAAAAAGGCGTACCTTTTTATCGCGATGTCCAGCTACTGTTGATCGGCGTGGTGGTACTGGCGATGGCCTTCGCTGAAGGGTCCGCCAACGACTGGCTGCCGCTTCTGATGGTGGATGGTCACGGCTTCAGCCCAACGTCCGGCTCGCTGATTTATGCGGGCTTTACGCTCGGTATGACCGTCGGGCGCTTTACCGGCGGCTGGTTTATCGACCGTTATAGCCGCGTGGCGGTAGTCCGCGCCAGCGCGCTAATGGGAGCGCTCGGTATTGGTCTGATTATCTTCGTCGACAGCGCCTGGGTCGCGGGCGTTTCCGTTATTCTCTGGGGGCTTGGGGCGTCGCTTGGCTTCCCGCTAACGATTTCAGCGGCCAGCGATACCGGCCCGGACGCGCCAACCCGCGTCAGCGTGGTGGCGACAACCGGTTATCTGGCCTTCCTGGTGGGGCCGCCGCTGCTGGGCTATCTTGGCGAACATTATGGTTTGCGCAGCGCAATGCTGGTTGTGCTGGCGCTGGTCATCCTTGCCGCTCTTGTCGCAAAGGCTGTCGCCAAACCGACATCAAACACTCAATCTGTTATGGAGAATAGTTAATGGGTATCAAGCTAATTGCGGTAGACATGGACGGCACCTTTTTGAGCGATCAAAAAACCTATAATCGCGACCGGTTTATGGCGCAGTATCGGCTAATGAAGCAGAAAGGCATCCGCTTTGTGGTCGCCAGCGGTAATCAGTATTACCAGTTAATCTCTTTCTTTCCAGAGATCGCCCACGAAATCGCCTTTGTCGCTGAAAACGGCGGCTGGGTGGTCAGCGAGGGCGAAGACGTGTTCAACGGCGAACTGGCGAAAGAGGATTTTGCTGCCGTTGTCGATCATCTGCTGACCCGCGCGGATATTGAAATCATCGCCTGCGGTAAAAACAGCGCCTATACCCTGAAACAGTACAACGATGAACTGAAACAGGTTGCGGCGATGTACTACCATCGCCTTGAGTTCGTGGACAGCTTCGACAACATCAATGACGTGTTCTTTAAATTCGGCCTCAACATTACTGATGACCGTATTCCCCAGGTTCAGACGGCGCTGCATGATGCGATTGGCGATATCATGGTGCCGGTTCACACCGGTTACGGCAGCATCGATTTGATCATTCCCGGCGTACACAAAGCGAACGGCTTGCGTCTGCTGCAACAACGCTGGGGGATTAACAATGATGAGGTCGTGACGTTTGGCGACGGCGGCAATGATATTGAGATGCTGCGTCAGGCCGGCTTCAGTTTTGCGATGGAAAACGCCGGAGCGGCGGTGGCCTCTGCGGCGAAATATCGGGCGGGCTCGAATAACGCGGAAGGCGTGCTGGACGTTATCGACCGCGTGCTGAAAAACGAAGCCCCATTCAGTGGGTAATGCCTCTTTGAGGTCTGATGGCGCTGCGCCGGAGGGCCTCACCCTTCCCGTGAATCCCCTACCCGTTTGTCTTTCAGGAAGATAACCATCAACAGCAGCCAGAGAATGCCGTTCGCCAGGTTGAAGAGGCTGAATAAGCCGTTGCCGCCGCTCAGATAAGCATGCTTGCTCACTTCAATACCCACGGTAAAGATCAGCATCTGCAACATCCCCATCGCCGCAGAAACCGTGCCTTTGCTCATATCGCTGGCAAACAGGGTCAGACGCACCAGCCCCGCGTTCGCCACGCCGATGCCAAAGGCGTAGACGCTCAGACCCGCCGTCATCCATAGATACGCATGGGAAGAGACCACCGTCGCGGCTGCGGCGATCAGCAATCCCGCCACAATCGGCCAGCCGCCCATGATAATCAATGCGCGCACCGTTCGCCGGGAGGTCAACCGCGCCAGCACCAGATTCCCGGCAATCAGCGCGCCAAAGACAGGAACCTGCAACAAGCCATATTCATAGCTGCTGAGCTGCTCACCGCTGATGATTATGATCGGCGACTGGGCAATCCACGCCAGCAGCGGCAGGCTGACGAACCCCAGCGCCAGCGCGCCGGCAACAAACCGCACGTTTTTCAGCACCAGCGTGTAATCCCGCCCCAGTTCTTTAAGCGACAGCTTCTCGCCAAGGCGGGTCGCAGTCTCCGGCATCGCGCGCTGTAAGCCGACAAAAGCAATCGCCGCCAGTACGGCAAACAGAACAAACATCCCTTCCCACGGCAGAACATGCACCCAGGCGGCGCCCACCAGCGGCCCCAGCAACGGCGCAATCAGGGCAACGTTAGCCATTAGCGCCGTAATTTTGATACACACCGCTTCTTCAAAGGATTCCTGAATGGCGGCGTACCCCACGGCGCCAATAAAGCACAGGCTTACCCCCTGCAAAAAACGCAGCAGGGTGAACTGCTCAATGTTTTGCGCCAGCAGTGTGGCAAGGCAGGTGACGATAAACCAGATCACGCCCGCTAACATCACCGGGCGGCGTCCAATACGATCCGACAGCGGCCCTAACAGCCACTGCAAAAACATCCCGCCCGCCAGGTAGGCAGTCATCGAGGTCGGAACCCAGTCGATCCCGGCCTGATACTGTTCCACCACCGCCAGCATCCCCGGCTGGATCATATCGTTGCCGATATACGTAGAAAATTCGTAAAGCACCAGACAGAGAGGGAAAAGCAGTGCCTGACGTCCGAGCCGGACGCCTGTTTGTGAAAGGTTTTGCATGCAATCTCTTCGCAAATAAAAAATCGCGCAAAGTGTAATGAAAGTACGTTACCTGAGATAGCGAATTATGTGATTTAAAAACAAAATGCGCACATTTTTACATAATCATCCTTCGTGACCTTTTGCTTTAAGGTTAATTTAAGTTGCTGGCGCTATCATGGCGAATAAGCTCGCGCCATTGTCTTAAATTTCCTCATTTTACAGGTAAATAAGACAATACCGCTTTCCCCCCGTTGCGGCACTTTGTATTCTCGCCCTTACCCGGAGCACGTAGGGTCGTTTCGTTTAATCACTGCACTGAGTCTGGATGTTATGCTGGAAAACCTTAACAACTCGCTGTTTTACTTAATCAATGCCACCCCCGACTCCGCACAGTGGATGATCGCTCTGGCCATTTTCATTGCCAGAGATTTGATTAACATCGTGCCGCTGCAGGCCGTTGTGCTTTGGTTATGGGGGCCGCGCGATCGGGTCTGCGCTCAACGCCAGCTGGTGATTAAAATGGGTATCGCGCTGCTCATCAGCCTGACGATCTCCTGGATAATGGGGCATCTTTTCCCGCACGATCGTCCTTTTGTCGATCGTATCGGCTATAACTTCCTGCATCACGCGCCCGATGACTCCTTCCCGAGCGACCACGGCACCGTTGTCTTTACCTTTGCGCTGGCGTTTTTATTCTGGCACCGCGTCTGGTCTGGCGTACTGCTCATGGCGCTGGCCGTGACGGTCGCCTGGTCACGCGTTTACCTCGGCGTTCACTGGCCGCTGGATATGCTCGGCGGTTTGCTGGTCGGGATGATCGGCTGCCTGAGCACGCAAATGCTGTGGCAAAAATATGGGGTTGCTCTCTACCACGGCCTACAAACGTGCTACCGCGTCTGCTTCGCGCTGCCCATTCGTAAAGGCTGGGTACGTGACTAACCTGGTGAAAAAAGAGTAGTATTAAGCGCTCTGTACTGTGCAGAGTGCTTATTCAACTGTCCAGGGGAATTATGGAAACACGACGCGACGAGCGTATTGGTCAATTGCTGCAAGCGCTAAAACGCAGTGATAAATTACACCTGAAAGAAGCCGCGACTCTGCTGGGCGTATCGGAGATGACCATTCGTCGCGACCTGAATAATAAAAGCGCGCCCGTCGTGTTACTGGGCGGGTATATTGTTCTGGAACCCCGCAGCGCCAGCCATTATTTATTGAGCGATCAAAAATCCCGCCTGGTTGAAGAGAAGCGCCGCGCCGCGCAGCTGGCCGCCGGTCTGGTACAGGCGCATCAGACGATTTTTTTTGACTGCGGCACCACCACGCCGTGGATCATTGAAGCCATTGATAACGAATTGCCTTTCACCGCCGTCTGTTATTCCCTGAATACGTTTCTGGCGCTCCAGGAAAAACCGCTGTGCCGGGCGATTCTGTGCGGCGGGGAATTTCACGCCAGCAACGCCATTTTCAAACCGCTCGATTTTCAGGAAACCCTGAATAATATCTGCCCTGATATCGCCTTTTATTCCGCCGCAGGCGTTCATATCAGCAAAGGGGCAACCTGTTTTAACCTCGAAGAACTGCCGGTGAAACACTGGGCTATGTCGATGGCGCAATACCATGTCCTGGTGGTGGATCACAGTAAATTCGGCAAGGTGCGACCCGCGCGGATGGGCGAATTAACGCGTTTTGATGCGGTAGTGAGCGACTGCCGCCCCGACGATGAGTTTGTCGATTATGCCAAAGCGCAGCGCATTACGTTGATGTATTGATGTCAGGTTTGCCGAATGGCGGCGCTGCCGCACCTTATCCGGCCTACAAATATGCACGTATCGTAGGCCGGATAAGCGTTAACGCCATCCGGCACCGTCACCGCGATTAAGAGAACCAGCCGCCAAACCACTGGTGGAATTTCATCAGGACGAAGTCCCATATCCGCCCAAAGAAGCCGCCCTCTTCCACGTTTTCCATCACCATCAGCGGACGCTGTTCAATGGACTTTCCGTTGAGTTGGAAGTCGATGGTGCCGACAACCTGGCCTTTCTTCAACGGCGCGGTCAGCTGCGGTTCCGTCAGCGTAAAGCTGGCCTTCAGGTTTTTCAGCTGTCCGCGCGGAATCGTCACGGAACCCGCCTCTCCCGCGCCCAGATTCACCTCGCTCTTATCCCCAAACCAGACGCGCTGAGTCACGAACGTCGCGTCAGGTTTAATGGGTGTCACCGTTTCAAAGAAGCGGAAGCCCCAGGTCAACAATTTCTCTGACTCATTAAAACGGATGCGATCGGTTTTCGTCCCCAGCACGACGGAGATCAAACGCATATCTCCCTGAGTCGCAGAGGCCACCAGATTGTATCCGGCGCCTGCCGTTGTCCCGGTTTTCATGCCGTCAACGTTCAGATTAGAACTCCACAGCAGGCGGTTACGGTTCGGCTGGCGAATCTTGTTGAAAGTGAACTCTTTTTCTTTGTGAATGGCGTACTCTTCCGGCACATCATGGATCAGCGCTTTGCCCAGCAGCGCCATATCACGCGCGGTACTAAACTGCCCCGGCGCATCCAGGCCGTGAACCGTCTGGAACGTTGTGTTGGTCAGCCCCAGTTTTTTCGCGTAACCATTCATCAAACCAATGAACGACTCCTGGCTTCCGGCAACATAATCCGCAAGCGCAATACAGGCGTCGTTACCCGACTGGATGATCACGCCCTTGTTGAGATCGGATACCGAGACCTGATCTCCGGGCTTAAGGAACATGACCGACGAACCGCGCAGAGCCGGGTTGCCCGTGGCCCAGGCGTCTTTTCCTACCGTCACCATATCCGTGAGCTGAATTTTTCCAGCCTTCAGCGCCTGCCCGACGACGTAACTGGTCATAATTTTGGTCAGGCTGGCGGGGTCCAGTTTCTCGTCGGCGTTGCCTTCCGCCAGCACCTTGCCGCTGGAATAGTCCATTAAAATCCACGCGCGCGCATCAACGCTCGGCGGCGCCGTTGTCTGCTCAGCCGCCTGTAACGTCGGCGCAAAAAGGAATAAGAGTGCTGAACCCGCAGCAAGACTACGAAGGGAAGAAGAGTATTGCGTCATAAATGCCACCCGAGTATCCATTCCAAAAAAACACGCCATACCACCGTGTTATAAGTGCGGTGAGTAATAACGCACTAACGAACTTAAAGAAACCGTAAGTTGGTAAAGTTTTTAAAGTTTATGCAATAACGCCACGCTGCGCTGCCTCCGTGAGGATTTTTTTGCAAGCTGTTGCGTAAATGTTAGCTTTATCCCACCATGGGACGAGTTGGATACCGATTGCAGAACAATTTGAGGGGTAACTATGATTACGCTGTGGGGACGGAATAACTCAACCAACGTCAAAAAAGTGCGATGGACGCTCGACGAACTGGAGCTGCCTTATACGCAAATTCTGGCAGGCGGGCAGTTCGGGCTGAATCATGACGCTGACTATCTGGCGATGAACCCGAATGGCCTGGTGCCGCTGCTGCGCGATGATGAAACGGACGTTTTGCTCTGGGAGTCCAATACCATCGTCCGCTATCTGGCGGCGCAGTATGGGCAAAAGCGTCTGTGGGTAGACTCTCCGGCGAGACGGGCAGAAGGGGAAAAGTGGATGGACTGGGCAAACCAGACGTTAAGCCCGGCGCATCGCGTGATCCTGATGGGTTTAGTCCGCACCCCGCCGGAGCAGCGCGACCAGGCGGCGATTGACGCCGGCGCCAACGTCTGCGACGGCCTGTTTGGCATTCTTGATGAGGCGCTGGCCAGCCAGACCTGGTTCTCCGGCGCGGAGTTCGGCACGGCGGATATCGCGATCGCCCCCTTCGTCTACAACCTGTTTAACGTTGGCCTGAGCTGGACGCCGCGCCCTCACCTTGAGCGCTGGTATCAGCAACTTACCGAACGCCCGGCGTTTCGTAAAACGGTGATGATCCCGGTCAGCTAAGCGCGTGGGCTAACTTTCAGCAGTTCTCCATCGGACTCGTCGGTTAAGACATATAAATAACCGTCGGGTCCTGCGCGCACATCGCGAATACGTTTCCCTCTGTCGCCCAGAATCCGTCCGTCCTCCGTCACCTTATCGCCGTTAACGCTCAGGACAATCACATCCTGCTCTTTCAGCGCGCCGATAAACAGTTTCTGCTTCCATTGAGGGAACGTGTCGCTGTTATAAAACGCCATGCCGCTGACCGCTGGCGATTTTTTCCAGTAGAAGATCGGCTGCTCCGTTCCCTCGACAATTTCACCTCTCGCTTCCGGGATTTTAAAGCCGCTGTAGTTGATGCCCCAGGTTGCCAGCGGCCAGCCATAATTTTTACCTTTTTCGGGGATATTGATTTCATCGCCGCCGCGCGGGCCATGCTCATTCAACCACAGCGCATCGCTCCACGGGTTTATCGCCATACCCTGCGGGTTACGTATGCCGTACGACCAGATCTCAGGGCGCGCGCCGGTCTGATTCACAAAGGGATTATCCGGCGGCACGCTCCCCTGGTCGGTCAGGCGCACCACTTTGCCCTGCAACTTGTCCAGATCCTGTGCGGTAGGGCGCTGATTATTTTCACCAAGCCCGATAAACAGATGGCCTTTGCCGTCAAAAACCAGTCGTCCGCCGAAATGATTACCGGTTGAGAGTTTCGGCATCTGACGAAAAACGGTCTGGAATTCCTCCAGATGCTTCAGGTCATCGCTGAGTCGCCCGAAGCCTACCGCCGTTCCGGCTTCCCCCTCGCGATCGGCCTCAGAAAAACTGAGCCAGACGCGGCGAGACTGCTCAAAATCAGGCGCGAGCGCCACGTCCAGTAATCCCCCCTGCCCGTTCGCCCAGACCTTCGGCACGCCCGTT
The DNA here is from genome assembly GCF_005406305.1 of Citrobacter sp. TBCP-5362. NCBI lineage: Bacteria > Pseudomonadati > Pseudomonadota > Gammaproteobacteria > Enterobacterales > Enterobacteriaceae > Citrobacter > Citrobacter sp. TBCP-5362. The sequence goes on from NZ_CP040234.1 coordinate 2,953,638, forward strand.
ATCGGATCGGAAAGCCCTTTACCCGCCTGCCAGTGACGAAGCTGGCCGCCTCTGAGAGTTATCAACATACCGCGGTTATCCGGCAGAAAAGCCAGCGCCCAGGGGTGATCAAGTTTGGTCTGCAAAACCTCCACCTTCACCGCCGGGGTTTCCGCATTCACGAAGGGAGAAAACAGTGCCAATAAGGCAACAGAGAAAAGTGTCCGACGCATACCGCCTCCTGTATGACCCTGCGTTAAAGCGTAGTCAGCAAGGGACAGCGCGGATTGATTTTTACAAAAACTTAACGAAAAGGGGGAGTCGCCTCCCCCTGACTTAGACCTGTTCAAGCGGTGATTGCGCTTTCAGGCTCTGGATACTCAGCGTCAATGTTGTCAGACAGTTTTCAAGTTTCTCTGCGTTGACGGCGATAAACGTCGGACAGTCATGGTGTCCGCTCATGAGACATACTGCGGCGGCTGCCAGTGCGCCTTCAGCACGATGTAAAGCATTCCATTCTTCCTGATCCAGATGCAGACCTTGCAGCAGTGATTTATCGTGAAGTCCACGATTCAGTTCAAAAAAGTTGTCACGCAGATGATCACTTTCGCTGACTGACATATAGCCTTTCGCCTTTCTTAACTGCAAATAAGCGGCGAGATCGATTCGGGCGTTTATCAGCTTGTTAAGTAGCTCGGTTCTTAGTCTGTCAACGACCATACCTTGTTCCTCCTCTTTCCAACCATACTGCAACTTAATAGTATGGTCATTTTTTGAACAAAGTGCTGCCTGAGATCAATAATTCACTCGGTATTAACATACTTTACATATTTGCTATAAACCCCGTGGCGCGCTTACCCGCACAGGCGATGAGATAGCGATACATTTTTTGCCCGGATCTCTGTAGAATCCCTGCCCTGACCATTCCAATAACTGAACAATTTTTAAGCTATGAGCAATGTAACCCGCCAGCCGAAAATCGGCTTCGTTTCCCTGGGCTGCCCGAAAAACCTGGTTGATTCGGAGCGAATCCTGACTGAACTGCGTACCGAAGGCTATGACGTCGTACCGAGCTACGACGACGCCGACATGGTGATCGTCAATACCTGTGGCTTTATCGACAGCGCCGTACAGGAGTCTCTGGAAGCGATTGGTGAAGCGCTGACTGAAAATGGTAAGGTGATTGTCACCGGCTGCCTGGGCGCGAAAGTCGATCAGATCCGTGAAGTGCACCCTAAAGTGCTGGAAATCACCGGGCCGCATAGCTATGAGCAGGTTCTGGAACACGTTCACCATTACGTACCAAAACCAAAGCACAACCCGTTCCTGAGCCTGGTGCCGGAACAGGGCGTTAAGCTGACCCCGCGTCACTACGCCTACCTGAAGATTTCTGAAGGCTGCAACCATCGCTGCACCTTCTGCATTATTCCGTCCATGCGCGGCGATCTGGTCAGCCGTCCGATTGGCGAAGTGTTAAGCGAGGCCAAACGTCTGGTCGATGCGGGCGTGAAAGAGATCCTCGTCATCTCCCAGGATACCTCCGCTTACGGCGTGGATGTGAAGCACCGCACCGGTTTCCACAACGGCGAGCCGGTAAAAACGAGCATGGTCGACCTTTGCGAGCAGTTGTCAAAACTGGGCATCTGGACGCGCCTGCACTACGTCTACCCTTATCCGCACGTTGATGACGTGATCCCGCTGATGGCGGAGGGCAAAATCCTGCCGTATCTGGATATCCCCCTGCAACATGCCAGCCCGCGCATTCTCAAACTGATGAAGCGTCCGGGCGCTGTCGATCGCCAACTGGCGCGCATCAAACAGTGGCGTGAGATTTGCCCGGAACTGACCCTGCGTTCGACCTTTATCGTTGGTTTCCCTGGCGAGACGGAAGACGATTTCCAGATGCTGCTCGACTTCCTCAAAGAGGCGCGCCTGGATCGCGTCGGCTGCTTCAAGTACAGCCCGGTCGAAGGCGCTGGCGCGAACGCGCTGCCGGATCAGGTGCCGGAAGAGGTGAAAGAAGAGCGCTGGAACCGCTTTATGCAGCTGCAACAGCAGATCTCCGCAGAACGTCTGCAAGAGAAAGTGGGGCGCGAAATCCTGGTCATTATCGACGAGGTTGACAAAGAAGGCGCGATTGGCCGCAGCATGGCTGACGCACCGGAAATCGACGGCGCGGTCTACCTCAACGGTGAAACCAACGTTAAACCCGGCGACGTTATCCGCGTGAAAGTTGATAACGCCGACGAATATGACCTGTGGGGCAGCCGCGTTTAATTCGCCCAAATTATCGTAAAACCCGTAGGCGGATAAGGCATTTATGCCGCCATCCGGCGCAATGCCTGATGGCGACGCTGAAGCGTCTTATCCGGCCTACGGTTCGACATTCACCCCTTAATCTTCGGGTCCAGCGCGTCGCGCAGCCCGTCGCCCAGCAGGTTAAACGCCAGCACCGTCAGGAAAATCGCCACCGCCGGAAAAATCGCCACATGCGGCGCGATGACCATATCCGCCCGCGCTTCATTGAGCATCGCCCCCCACTCCGGCGTTGGCGGCTGCGCGCCTAACCCCAGAAACGACAGGCTTGCCGCAGAAATAATCGACGTCCCGATGCGCATAGTGAAAAAGACCACGATCGACGAGACCGTGCCGGGCAAAATATGGTTGAACAAAATCGTCGCGTCGCTGGCGCCAATACTGTGCGCCGACTCAATAAACGTCTGCTGTTTCAGCACTAATGTGTTTCCGCGCACCAGACGGGCAAACGCGGGGATAGAAAAAATGGCAACGGCGATAATCACATTCGCAATACCGCTACCGAGCACCGCCACGACCGCAATCGCTAACAGAATGCCCGGAAACGCGAACAGCACATCGCAAATACGCATAATCAGCCGGTCCCACCAGCCTTCGTAATAGCCCGCGACCAGCCCAAGCACCGTGCCAAGCGCCGCGCCGATAAAGACGGCGAAAACGCCTGCCGCCAGCGAAATTTGCGCCCCGACCAGGACGCGGCTGAAAATATCCCGCCCCAGCGAGTCCACGCCAAACCAGTGAGCCGCCGAAGGACCGTCATTCAGGCGATCGTAATCAAAGTAATTTTCCGCATCGAAAGGCGTTAGCCAGCGGGCGAATATCGCCACCAGGATCAGCAACAGCACAAATATCCCTGCGATCATCGCCACATGCTGACGGCGAAAACGCCGCCAGAATTCATGCCACGGCGTACGCACCCGGTCGGGTTTGACCAGCGGCATGGCATCTAAAACCGCCTGACGGCGCCAGTTAAATAATCGCATCCTTACTTGTACCTGATAGCCGGGTTAATGGCGGCATAAAGCACATCCACCACTAAATTGATAAGAATAAACTCCAGAGAAAACAGCAGCACTTCAGCCTGAATCACCGGGTAGTCGCGCATTTCCACTGAATCAACCAGCAACCGCCCCAGTCCGGGCCAGTTGAAGACCTTCTCGACGACAATCGAACCGCCGAGCAGAAAGCCAAACTGCAACCCCATCATGGTCACAACCGGGATCATGGCGTTACGCAGACCGTGTTTCAGCACCACCCAGGTTTCGCTGACCCCTTTCGCGCGCGCGGTGCGCATATAGTCTTCACTGAGGACATCCACAAACGACGCTCGGGTAAAGCGCGCCATCACGGCCGCAACGGCGGCGCCAAGCGTGATGGAGGGAAGAATATAGTGCTGCCAGCTATCTGCGCCCACGGTCGGCAACCACCCCAGCTCAACGGAGAATATCTGCATCAGCAGCATCCCCAGTGCGAACGCCGGGAACGAAATCCCGGTTACCGCCAGCGTCATGCTGAGTCTGTCCGGCCAGCGATTACGCCAGACGGCGGCGATAATTCCGGCGGTCATCCCGAACAGTACCGCCCATACCATACTGGTGATGGTCAACCACAGCGTCGGCATAAAGCGGCTGGCAATCTCTGCCGATACCGGACGCCGAGACACCATCGACGTGCCGAAATCACCCTGCAACACGTTAGTCATGTAATGCCAGAACTGGACATGCAACGGCCGATCGAGACCAAGCTGCTGTCGCACCAGTTCAATCACCTGCGCGTCAGCCTCCGGCCCGGCAATCAGCCGCGCCGGATCGCCAGGCAACAGATGAACAAATAAAAACACCAGCACCGCCACAATAAACAGAGTCGGAATCAACCCCAGCAGGCGCTTAAGCACATAATTAAGCATCAGGCTCCCTTTACAAACCTTTTGCCGGATGGCGATGTAAATCCCTTATCCGACCTGCAACGAACTGCGTCTGCAAGCCGGATAAAACCATCGGGCGCGCGTTGCTTACTGCAAATCCGCGTCATCAAAACTGAAGCCAGTGTCCGGCATGATCCAGAAACCCGTCAAATTTTTACTGTGGGCTGAGACCAGTTTCTCCACCACCAGCGGAATCCAGGGGGACTCTTTCCAGAGGGTGTCCTGCGCCTCTTTATACAGGCGCGCTTTCTCCTGCGGATCGTTGGTTTTCAGCGCTGCCGCTAAGTCGTCATCAACCTGCTTGTTGCTGTAGAACGCAGTATTGAACAGCGTTGGCGGCCAGTTTTGCGAGGCAAACAGCGGTGACAACGCCCAGTCCGCCTCCCCCGTGGAAGCCGACCAGCCGGTGTAGAACATCCTCACACCGCTCTCTTTCTGCCCCTTGCCTTCCACTTCTGCCGCACGCTGCCCGGCGTCCATCGCCGTTACCTGCGCCTTAATACCGACCTGCGCCAGCTGCTGTTGCGTAAATTGCAGCACTTTCTGCGCGGTGCTGTGGTTATGAGACGACCACAGCGTGGTGCTAAACCCATTCGGATAGCCCGCCTCTTTCAGCAGTTCGCGCGCTTTCGCCGGATCGTAAGGCCACGGCGCGTAGCTCTGCGCATACGCAATGGCTGGCGGCACCACGCCCGTGGCAGGCGTCGCATAACCGGCAAAGGCCACTTTGACCAGCGCCTGACGGTTGATGGCGTAGTTCAGCGCTTCCCGCACCTTCGGATTATCGAACGGTTTTTGCGTCACGTTCATGCTGATGTAACGCTGCATGATCGACGGGCTGGCAACCAACTGTAGATTTTTGTTTTTCTCCAGAATTGTCGCCTGCTCGTATGGGATCGGGAACGCAAATTGCGCTTCCCCGGTTTGCAGCATTGCCGCGCGGGTGTTGTTGTCCGTTACCGGACGCCAGGTGATCGTATCCAGTTTAGGTAAACCTTTCTGCCAGTAATCCGCAAATTTCTTCACTTTCACGAAATCAGTCTGGTTCCAGGTATCCAGCTGATACGGCCCGGTGCCGACCGGATGGAAGCCAATGTCCTTACCGTATTTTTCCAGCGCGGCCGGAGAGATCATCGCCGTCGCCGGGTGCGCCAGAATATTGATAAACGCCGAGAACGGTTGTTTCAGCGTAATTTTTACCGTCGTCGGATCGACCGCTTCGGTTTTATCGATGTTTTTATACAGGTTGTAGCGTTTGAGATGGTTTTCTGGATCGCTCGCGCGATCGAGGTTGGCCTTCACCGCCGCCGCGTTAAAGTCGGTGCCGTCCTGGAATTTTACCCCCTGGCGCAGCTTCAGGGTGTAGATCAGGCCATCGTCGGAAACGGTGTAGCTTTCAGCCAGCACATTTTTTAGCTTCATGTCTTTATCAAGACCAAACAGCCCCTGATAAAACGACTTCGCCACCGCCTGCGATAAAGTGTCGTTCGCATCGTACGGATCGAGCGTGGTGAAATTAGAGCCTACCGCTACCACCACATCTTTAGCAGCAAACGCCGGAGATGCCGCCAGTGCAGAAGCGACGCCCAGCGCAACCAGCCAATTACGGGTTACAAATGTTGTCATATTATTCTCCTGAACCCTGCCTGTTTTATGAGATGTTATAAACGCGATAACGCATTTTCTGCCTGCGGGCGCGCGACATAATGCCCTGGCCCGACTAACTGCAATGGAGCGGGCGCGATCTCCTCCCCACGTTTACGGATGTTGCTGGGGATATCGTCCGACAGCAGCACACGCTGCGGCCTGTGCCGGGAAGGATCGGCCACCGGTACTGCCGCCATTAATTTACGGGTATAGGGATGCTGCGGATTTTCAAACACCGCCCGGCGGGGGCCGATTTCCACAATCTGCCCCAGATACATCACCGCCACGCGATGGCTGATGCGCTCCACTACCGCCATATCGTGTGAAATAAACAGATACGCGATGCCCATTTCCCGCTGCAAATCGAGCAACAGATTAATGATCTGCCCGCGAATCGAGACATCCAGCGCGGAAACTGACTCATCGGCGATAATCACTTTTGGATTCAGCGCCAGCGCGCGGGCGATGCAGATACGCTGACGCTGGCCGCCAGAAAACTCATGCGGATAGCGCCACGCATGTTCCGGGCGCAATCCTACACGCTCAAGCAACCACGCCACCCGCGACGCGGCCGCCTCGCCTTCCAGCAAACCATGCACCCGCAATGGTTCCATTATGGAGTAACCCACCGTCTGGCGCGGGTCGAGCGAAGCGTAAGGGTCCTGAAAAATAAACTGAATATCTCGCCGTAGCGGCTGTAACTTACCGGCAGGAAGCGTGTCGATCCGCCGCCCGTTGAAGGTAATTTCGCCAGCCTGCGACTCCACCAGCCGCAGCAGCGCCCGCCCGGTGGTCGATTTACCGCAGCCGGATTCCCCCACCAGCGAGAGCGTTTCGCCAGGCCAGAGATCAAAGCTGACGTTTTCCACCGCATGCACTTCACGGGTCACGCGGTTAAGAATGCCGCTGCGCAGCGGGAAACGCGTCACCAGGTTGCGCACTTGCAGGATCGGATCGCCTGCCACCACCGTGTCCTGCTCAGTTTGCGGTTCCACACGATCGGGATCGTTCAGTGAAATCAGCGGAAAGCGGCGCGGCAGATCGTGTCCGCTCATCTCGCCTAATTGCGGCACGGCGGCCAGCAGCGCTTTGGTATAAGGGTGCTGCGGCGCGTGGAAAATTTGCTCAACGCTGCCGGTTTCCACCGCTTCGCCCTGATACATCACCAGGACGCGATCGGCAATATCGGCCACCACGCCCATGTCATGGGTGATAAAAATCACCCCCATCGACATATCCTGTTGCAGCACTTTGATCAGTTGCAGGATCTGCGCCTGAATCGTGACGTCCAGCGCGGTGGTCGGTTCATCGGCAATCAGCACCGCCGGGCGGCACGACAACGCCATCGCGATCATCACCCGCTGGCGCATCCCGCCGGAAAGCTGATGCGGGTAACGCGATAAGATGGCCTGCGACTCAGGAATACGCACCTGGTCAAGCATCCGTTTCGCTTCCGCCATTGCCTCTTCGCGGCTCGCCCCCTGATGCAGGCGAATGGACTCGGCAATCTGCTCGCCCACGGTAAATACCGGGTTAAGCGAGGTCATCGGCTCCTGAAAGATCATGGCGATATCCGCGCCGCGCACGCGCTGCATCTGCGCATCGCTTTGTTCTCCCAGTTCAATGACCTGGCGATTACGCCGCCGAAGCAGCATCTGATCGCAGTGAACGTCGCCGCCCGCCTGCTCGATCAGGCGCATCAACGATAACGCCGTAACGGATTTCCCCGATCCCGATTCGCCGACAATCGCCAGCGTTTCGCCTCGCTGAAGCCGAAACGACACATTGCGCACCGCGCTGACGCGTTGCTGCTCCTGCTCGAACGCAATGTTCAAATTTTTGACCGCCAGTACGTCGCTGGCGTCTAATTCGTGACTGTGTGGCACCTGTTGCTCCTCACTCCCGGTAGATCCCCGTCGTTGGCGTATCTCCGGCATATCCCCAGGCGCGATACATGCCTTCGCTGTTAAAAGGTAGGGCGACGTTGCCTTCGTGATCGACGGCAATCAGCCCACCGCTGCCGCCCAGCGCAGGCAATTTCTCCATGACCACACGCTCGCAGGCTTCCGCCAGGCTGAGTCCGCCGTAGTCCATCAGCGCGGCAATATCGTAGGCCGCCAATGCGCGGATAAACACCTCGCCCGTTCCGGTACAGGAAACCGCCGCGCTGGCGTTGTTGGCGTAACACCCAGCCCCGACCAGCGGGCTGTCGCCTACGCGACCAGGCAGTTTATTCGTCATGCCGCCCGTCGACGTGGCCGCCGCCAGATTACCAAACCGATCCCGCGCCACCGCGCCCACGGTGCCCATTTTGGTGGTTTCATCCAACGGCGCGCCGCTATGGTCGAGCACCGTTTCTCCGGCGTCACGCGCCGCCAGCAGTTGCGCATAGCGCTCAGGCGTGGAGAAAAGATCGGCAGAAACGCGCTCCATCCCCCGGGAAGCCGCAAACGCTTCCGCCCCGTCCCCCACCATCAGCACATGCGGGCTTTGCTCCATCACCAGCCTGGCGGCCAGCACCGGGTTGCGTAAATGGCGAACGCCAGCGACAGCGCCTGCGTTAAGCGTATTGCCGTCCATGACGCAGGCATCCAGTTCGTGGGTGGCGTCGCGCGTGTAAACCGCGCCGATCCCGGCATTAAATAATGGGCACTCTTCCAGCAAACGCACCGCTTCCGTCACCACATCCAGCGCGCTTTCGCCCGCCTCCAGCATTTTCTGTCCTGTTTCGACGATGTCCGACAGCGCCTGAATATAGCGCTGTTCCTGCTCCTGGCTCATCTGTGCGCGCGTAATTGCGCCTGCGCCGCCGTGAATAGCAATGACTGCTTTGCCCATTATTTGTCGTCCGTTAGCGGTGGCACACAACTTTCCCTATAAATATCAGAATTGTTGTGAGTTATTGATTCGATTTTTGAATATAGAAAGATGCAGGCGGCATGTAAAGGTAAAGGGCCAGCCCCTAAGTCTGAGGTGGCATACAGCCTGCCCGCATTTTCTGACATAATAGACGGATTCGATTTTGCCTCGCAGGAGTGTTTTCATGGAATTTACCGCCGGACTGATGCCGCTTGAAACGGCGCTCACCCAGATGTTGTCGCGCATTACGCCACTCACGGCATTCGAAACCCTGCCGCTGGTTCACTGTTTTGGCCGCATCCTGGCAAACGATGTGGTCTCCCCGCTGGACGTTCCGGGATTCGATAACGCTGCAATGGACGGTTACGCGGTGCGTTTGGCGGATCTGACCGCTGGTCAACCGCTGCCGGTGGCGGGGAAAGCCTTTGCCGGGCAACCGTTCCAGGGGGAATGGCCTGCTGGCGCCTGTATCCGCATTATGACCGGCGCGCCGGTGCCTGCGGGGTGTGAGGCGGTGGTCATGCAGGAACAGACGGAGCAAACCGACGAAGGCATCCGCTTTACCGCTGACGTTCGTAACGGACAAAACATCCGCCGCCGTGGGGAAGACATCACCCATGACGCCGTGGTTTTCCCGGCGGGGACTCGCCTGACCACCGCAGAACTGCCGGTACTGGCTTCGCTGGGCATCGCCGAAGCGCAGGTCGTGCGCAAAGTGCGCGTGGCGCTGTTCTCCACCGGCGATGAGCTGCAATTGCCGGGTCAGCCGCTGGGCGACGGGCAAATTTATGACACCAACCGCTTAACCGTACACTTGATGCTTGAACAGTTAGGCTGCGAGGTGATCAATCTCGGGATCATTCGCGATAACCCGCAGCAGCTACGCGCCGCCTTTATCGAAGCCGACAGCCAGGCCGATGTGGTTATCAGCTCTGGCGGCGTTTCAGTGGGCGAGGCGGATTACACCAAAACGATCCTTGAAGAGCTGGGGGAAATCGCGTTCTGGAAACTGGCGATTAAACCTGGCAAACCGTTCGCCTTCGGTAAACTGAGCAACAGCTGGTTCTGCGGTCTGCCGGGCAACCCGGTCTCTGCGGCGCTGACGTTCTATCAGCTCGTGCAGCCGTTGCTGGCGAAACTTAGCGGCAATATCGCCAGCGGTCTGCCAGCGCGTCAGCGCGTGCGTACCGCTTCACGGCTGAAGAAAACGCCGGGCCGTCTTGATTTTCAGCGCGGCATTCTGCAACGCACGGCTGACGGCGAACTGGAAGTCACCACCACGGGACACCAGGGTTCGCATATTTTCAGCTCCTTTAGCATGGGTAACTGTTTTATTGTGCTGGAACGCGATCGCGGCAACGTTGACGCGGGCGAATGGGTGGAAGTCGAGCCGTTTAACGCGCTGTTTGGAGGCCTGTAATGGCGGAACTCAGCGACCAGGAGATGATGCGCTACAACCGGCAAATCATTCTGCGAGGGTTCGATTTTGAAGGACAGGAAGCGCTAAAGGATGCGCGGGTGCTGGTCGTTGGCCTGGGTGGGCTCGGGTGTGCGGCAACGCAGTACCTCGCGGGCGCGGGCGTTGGGCAGCTCACGCTGCTCGATTTTGACACCGTTTCAGTGTCGAACCTGCAACGCCAGACGCTGCACAGCGATGCCACCGTCGGGCAGCCGAAGGTGGATTCGGCGCGCGAGGCGCTGGCGCGCATCAACCCTTATATCACCCTTACACCGATCAACGCCCTGCTGGACGAACCGGCGCTGAATGCGCTTATCGCCGGGCACGATCTGGTGCTGGACTGTACTGACAATGTTGCCATCCGTAATCAGCTTAATGCCGGATGTTTCGCCGCCAAAGTGCCGCTGGTTTCCGGCGCCGCCATCCGTATGGAAGGACAGATCACCGTCTTTACCTGGCAGGAAGGCGAACCCTGCTACCGCTGTCTGAGCCGTCTGTTTGGCGAGAACGCCCTCACCTGCGTGGAAGCGGGCGTTATGGCGCCGCTGATAGGGGTGATCGGTTCATTGCAGGCGATGGAAGCCATCAAATTGCTGGCGCATTACGGTCAACCCGCATCCGGCAAGATTGTGATGTACGACGCGATGACCTGTCAGTTCCGCGAAATGAAATTAATGCGCAATCCGGGTTGCGAGGTATGCGGAGCACAGGTGCCGGATGGCGGCTGACGATGGTTTGTAGGCCCGGCAAGCGCAGCGCCCCGGGCATGTTGCCAGATGGCGCCTACGCGTCGCTCAAAGCGACGTTCGTCCGAACGCGCCCTGCCAGTCGTGCTCAAACTTCGCTACTGCGGCATCGACAGCCGGGTAACTGATAAGCTGCTGCGCGACATCCAGCGGCAGGGTGATGGATTCACACCCGGCCAACAGGCAGTCCAGCGCCTGACGCGGCGTTTTAAAACTGGCCGCCAGCACTTTGGCGTGCGGGGCGTGCATTTTCAGTAGCTGCTGCAAATCATTAACCGTCTGAATACCGTTCCCGCCCTGTGCGTCCACGCGGTTAACGTAAGGCGCCACGTAGTCGGCGCCCGCCAGCGCGGATAACAGTCCCTGCGCCGCGCCGTAAACCGCCGTCCCCAGCGTCGGAATACCTTCCGCTTTCAACAATTTAATCGCTGCCAGTCCTTCGGCTGTAACCGGCACTTTTACCACGATATCAGGAATAATCGCCCGCAGCTTACGCGCATCGCTGACCATTCCTTGCGCCGTGCTCGCCATCACCTGAGCGAATAAACGCCCCTGCCCGCCCATCGCGTCGTGCAATTCCGGGAGTAACACCTCCAACGGTTTTTTACCTGCCGCCACGATACTGGGATTCGTCGTCACCCCTGCCAGCGGGAATATACGCGCCAGCGATTTCACGGCCTCAACGTCAGACGTATCCAGATAGAGTTCCATAACCATTCCTCAAACTGTGAGATTTTGCATAGTTTAAGACTATCACGACAAAACCTCTCTGAGAGTTGACCTGCATCAACATAACTTTCATTCGAAAGTTATTTAATCTTTATACGAAAGAAAGAGAGGCCGTTTATGATTTTCAATATTCAGCGCTATTCTACCCATGATGGCCCCGGCATTCGCACCGTTGTCTTCCTGAAAGGCTGCTCGCTGGGCTGCCGCTGGTGCCAGAACCCGGAAAGCCGCGCACGCGCCAGAGATCTCTTATACGATGCGCGCCTGTGCCTTGACGGGTGCACGCTGTGCGCACAAGCCGCGCCAGAGGTGATCGAACGCGCGCTGAACGGCCTGCTTATTCATCGCGAAAAACTGACCGATGCGCATATGGATGCCCTCACCCACTGCTGCCCTACTCAGGCGTTAACCGTCTGCGGCGAAACAAAGCGCGTGGAAGAGATCATGGACACCGTACTGCGCGACAAGCCGTTTTACGATCGCAGCGGCGGCGGTATAACGCTCTCCGGCGGCGAGCCCTTTATGCAGCCGGAACTGGCCGCCGCGTTGTTCAAAGCCAGCCATGATGCGGGTATCCATACCGCGGTCGAAACCTGTCTGCACGTACCGTGGAAATATATCGAACCGTCCCTGCCGAATGTCGATCTGTTCCTCGCCGATTTAAAACACGTTGCCGAGGCGCCGTTTAAGCAGTGGACCGATGGCAGCGCTTCTCGCGTACTGGAAAACCTGAAAAAGCTCGCTGCCGCCGGTAAAAGAATGATCATCCGCGTGCCGCTCATTCAGGGTTTTAACGCCGATGAAGAGGCGATCAAAGCCATTACCGATTTTGCCGCCGACGAACTGCACGTCGGTGAGATCCATTTTCTGCCCTATCACACGCTGGGCATCAATAAATACCACTTACTCAGTCAGCCCTACTATGCCCCGGACAAACCACTTGATGCGCCCGCGTTGCTTGATTTTGCGCAGCAGTACGCCAGCAGCAAAGGTTTAACCGCGACTTTACGAGGATAATCCCATGACCACACTGAAACTGGATACGCTCAGCGACCGCATCAAAGCGCATAAAACCGCGCTGGTGCACATTGTGAAGCCGCCCGTATGTACGGAGCGCGCGCAGCACTACACCGAGATGTATCAGCAACATCTGGATAAGCCGATTCCGGTTCGTCGCGCGCTGGCGCTGGCGCACCATCTGGCGGAACGCACTATCTGGATCAAACATGACGAACTGATTATCGGCAACCAGGCAAGCGAAGTGCGCGCCGCGCCGATCTTCCCGGAATACACCGTCTCGTGGATTGAAAAAGAGATCGACGATCTGGCCGATCGCCCTGGTGCCGGTTTTGCGGTCAGCGAAGAGAACAAACGCGTTTTACACGCCGTGTGCCCGTGGTGGCGTGGTCAGACGGTACAGGACCGCTGCTACGGCATGTTTACCGATGAGCAAAAAGGTCTGCTGGAAACCGGCATCATTAAAGCCGAGGGCAACATGACCTCCGGCGACGCGCATCTGGCGGTAAACTTCCCGTTGCTGCTGGAAAAAGGTCTTGATGGTCTGCGTGACAAGGTGGCGGAACGCCGTTCGCGCATTAACCTGACCGTACTGGAAGACCTGCACGGCGAGCAGTTCCTGAAAGCGATTGATATCGTGCTGGAGGCGGTCAGCCTGCACATCAAACGTTTTGCCGACCTGGCGCGTCAGATGGCGGCGACAGAAAGCCGTGAAAGTCGCCGTGACGAACTGCTGGCGATGGCGGAGAACTGCGATCTCATCGCCCATCAGCCGCCGCAGACGTTCTGGCAGGCGCTGCAACTGTGCTATTTCATCCAGTTAATTTTGCAAATCGAGTCTAACGGCCACTCCGTCTCGTTTGGACGTATGGATCAGTATCTCTGGCCGTATTACCGTCGTGATGTGGAGCAAAACCAGACGCTGGATCGCGAACACGCGATTGAACTGCTGCACAGCTGCTGGCTGAAGCTGCTGGAAGTGAACAAGATCCGCTCCGGCTCTCACTCCAAAGCCTCTGCGGGCAGCCCGCTGTATCAGAACGTCACCATTGGCGGTCAGAGTCTGGTCAACGGTCAGCCGGTGGATGCGGTCAATCCGCTCTCTTACGCTATTCTGGAGTCCTGCGGCCGCCTGCGTTCCACCCAGCCGAACCTCAGCGTGCGCTATCACGCCGGAATGAGCAACGACTTCCTCGATGCCTGCGTGCAGGTTATTCGCTGCGGCTTTGGGATGCCCGCGTTCAATAACGACGAAATCGTTATCCCGGAATTTATTAAACTCGGTATCGACCCACAAGACGCTTACGACTACGCGGCCATCGGCTGTATCGAAACCGCCGTGGGTGGCAAATGGGGCTACCGCTGCACCGGCATGAGCTTCATTAACTTTGCCCGCGTGATGCTGGCAGCGCTGGAAGGCGGTCGCGACGCCACCAGCGGTAAGGTCTTCCTGCCGCAGGAAAAGGCGCTCTCCGCCGGTAACTTCACCAGCTTCGATGAAGTGATGGACTCCTGGGATACGCAGATTCGCTACTACACGCGCAAATCGATCGAAATCGAGTACGTGGTCGACACCATGCTGGAAGAGAACGTCCATGACATTCTCTGCTCGGCGCTGGTGGATGATTGCATCGAACGCGCGAAGAGCATCAAACAAGGCGGCGCGAAATATGACTGGGTTTCCGGTTTGCAGGTCGGTATCGCTAACCTCGGCAACAGCCTGGCGGCGGTGAAAAAACTGGTCTTTGAACAGGGGGCTATCGGCCAACAGCAACTTGCCGCCGCACTGGCCGATGACTTTGAAGGCCTCACTCATGAACAGTTACGCCAGCGGCTGATCAACGGCGCGCCAAAATACGGTAACGACGATGACACCGTCGATACCCTGCTGGCCCGCACTTATCAGACCTATATCGACGAGCTGAAGCAGTATCACAACCCGCGTTACGGTCGCGGCCCGACGGGCGGCAACTATTACGCCGGAACCTCGTCCATCTCTGCAAACGTACCGTTTGGCGCGGCAACGATGGCGACGCCGGATGGCCGTAAAGCGCATACCCCGCTGGCGGAAGGGGCAAGCCCGGCTTCCGGTACTGACCATCTCGGTCCAACGGCGGTTATTGGCTCCGTCGGCAAACTGCCTACCGGCTCAATTCTCGGCGGCGTGTTGCTCAACCAGAAGCTGAACCCGGCGACGCTGGAGAACGAATCCGACAAGCAGAAGCTGATGATACTGCTGCGCACTTTCTTCGAAGTGCATAAAGGCTGGCATATTCAGTACAACATCGTGTCGCGCGAAACGCTGCTGGACGCGAAGAAGCACCCGGATCAGTATCGCGATCTGGTGGTCAGGGTGGCCGGTTATTCCGCCTTCTTTACCGCACTGTCGCCGGATGCGCAGGACGATATCATCGCCCGTACTGAACATATGTTGTAAAAATATGCCCGGTGGCGCTTCGATTACCAGGCCTACATATTCCCCCGTAGGCCGGATAAGGCGAAGCCGCCACCCGGCTTTCTGACTTTCATTCGAAATTAAATTTGTGCTCCCCGTCACCTTGTTATTAGAATGTTTCAAAACGCAGTGACCCAGGAGCAATGTATGACCGTTAAAGTTATCGTCACTGATATGGACGGAACTTTTCTCGACGACGCCAAAAAGTACGATCACGCACGATTTATGGCGCAGTATCAGGAACTAAAAAAACGCGGCATCGAATTTGTCGTCGCCAGCGGCAATCAGTATTACCAACTCATTTCCTTTTTCCCCGAGCTGAAAGACGAAATTTCCTTCGTCGCGGAAAATGGCGCGCTGGTTTATGAGCATGGCAAGCAGCTGTTTCATGGCGAACTGACCCGGCATGAATCCCGTATTGTGATTGGCGAGCTGTTAAAAGATAAGCAGCTTAATTTTGTCGCCTGCGGCCTGAAAAGCGCTTATGTCAGCGAACATGCGCCGGAATCTTTTGTGGCGCTGATGTCGAAGCACTACCACCGTCTGCAACCCGTGAAGGATTACCAGGACATTGACGATGTTCTGTTTAAGTTTTCACTGAACCTGCCAGACCAGCAGATCCCCTTCGTGGTCGATGCGCTGCATACGTCGCTGGACGGCATTATGAAACCCGTGACCAGCGGCTTCGGCTTCATCGACTTAATCATACCGGGATTACACAAAGCGAACGGCATCAGCCGTCTGTTGAAACGCTGGGATCTTTCGCCGCAAAATGTGGTGGCGATTGGCGACAGCGACAACGATGCGGAAATGCTGAAAATGGCGCGGTACGCTTTCGCGATGGCGAACGCCGCAGACAACATCAAAGCCCTCAGCCGTTATCATACCGATGATAACAACCATCAGGGGGCGTTAAACGTGATTCAGGCCGTACTGGATAACGCCCCGCCTTTTAACGTCTGATTCCAGATACCGGAGCGCTGCTCCGGTTTCCCCCTGCTTTTCCATTCTGCGTACCGCATCAAGTTTTTAAACTTGCATTAACTTATTTATAACTTATATTGTCATTTGTAATTAATTTAAGTTTCGAATGAAAGTCAATGCGAGGTGGTTATGGCTTTAACCTTCACAAGCGATACATTACCGGCCGATCATAAAGCGGCGATCCGGCAGATGAAGCAGGCGTTGCGGGCGCAGCTCGGTGATGTGCAGGGCGTTTTTGACAGGCTCAGCGAGGTGATTGCCACACGCGTGGCGGAAATCAATACGCTCAAAGCGCAGGGCGATGCCGTCTGGCCTGCGCTGTCTTACGCGGATATCCAGTCCGGCGCCATCACGGCAGCGCAGCGTGAACAGATCAAGCGGCGCGGATGCGCGGTCATTAAGGGCCATTTCCCGCGGGAACAGGCGCTGGCATGGGATCAATCCATGCTGGATTATCTGGATCGCAACCATTTTGATGAGGTGTACAAAGGTCCCGGCGATAACTTCTTCGGCACATTAACCGCCTCCCGCCCTGAAATTTATCCGATTTACTGGTCGCAGGCGCAGATGCAGGCTCGTCAGAGCGAAGAGATGGCGAACGTTCAGTCTTTCCTTAATCGGCTGTGGACATTTGAAAGCGACGGCAGACAGTGGTTCAACCCGGATATCAGCGTGATCTACCCGGATCGCATCCGCCGCCGCCCACCCGGCACCACCTCAAAAGGTCTGGGGGCGCATACCGATTCCGGCGCGCTGGAACGCTGGCTGCTGCCCGCCTATCAACGGGTTTTCGCCAGTATCTTTAACGGCGAGCTGGAAAAGTACGATCCCTGGCATGCCGCCTACCGTACCGAAGTCGAAGAGTATACGGTCGATAACACCACCAAATGCTCGGTTTTCCGCACCTTCCAGGGGTGGACGGCGCTGTCAGATATGCTGCCGGGCCAGGGCTTGCTGCATGTGGTGCCGATTCCAGAAGCGATGGCGTATATCCTGTTACGCCCCCTGCTGGATGACGTTCCTGAAGATGAACTGTGCGGCGTTGCGCCAGGCCGGGTGCTGCCGGTTTCGCAACAATGGCATCCGCTGCTGATTGAGGCATTGACCAGTATTCCGCAACTGGAGGCCGGGGACTCCGTCTGGTGGCATTGCGATGTGATCCACTCCGTCGCGCCGGTGGAAAATCAGCAAGGCTGGGGGAACGTGATGTACATCCCCGCCGCGCCGATGTGTGAGAAAAACCTGGCTTACGCGCACAAGGTCAAAGCCGCGCTGGAAACGGGCGCATCGCCAGGCGATTTCCCGCGTGAAGATTACGAAACAAACTGGGAAGGCCGTTTTACGCTGAGCGATCTGAACGTTCACGGAAAACGCGCGCTGGGCATGAGTTAAGCGTCATACAGCCCTTCCCGCTCTACGGCGGTGCGTCGTTTTCCTGGACGTATCCGCCGCACCGACTCCCGCACCGTCAACGTGCCGTTCAGCAACAGCGTACCGATTGGCGCATTCGGACGAACCAGACGTTGTTGCAGCATATGTACCGCCTCCGTCCCCAGCTCATCGCGCGGCACATGTACTGCTGTTAACGGCACATCCTGAATTTCCGCCAGATTAAAGCCGTCAATACTCATCACCGACACATCCTGCGGCACGCGAAGGCCGCGCTTTTGCAACGCGCTGATGACGCCCGCCGCCATAAAATCACCGCCGACCAAAAACGCCGTCGGCAATGCCTTATCCGGCGTATTCGCCAGCCATTCGCTGACCCGCTGCTCCGCCTCTTTCGCACTGAAACTCGGCGATACCAGTAAATCCCGCTTATCGTTAAATTTCAGATTATGGGTTTGCCAGGCGTCGCGAATGCCGGCCAGACGCAGCTCCATCGTGTAGCGACGCAGGCAGAGCACCGTCATCACGTCGCGATGCCCCATTGAAAAAAGATAATCAGCGGCAAGTTCGCCAATGGCGCGGTGATCGGGCGAAACGGCTGGCAAACGCATTCGCTGGTCGCGGCAATTAATCAGTACGCAGGGTTTCCCCACGTCCACCGCCAAATCGTGAATATGCGGATCGTCAATCCCTAACAAAATCGCCGCCTGCGTTTCCGCTTCGTTCATCCGCGCGAGGAAAAGCTGCGCGTCACTGTCCAGCTCCTCAAGCGCGCAATAACGCAGCCGTACTTCATACGCCGTCAGTCCTTTACTCACGTTCTGAATCACGCGGTAGTAAAAGATGTCGGACCGCTCATCAAACGCCCGCTGCGGCGCAAAGACCACCAGACTATTCAGCAACAGCCTGCCTGCCGCCATCCCATCCATGACGCCCAGCTCCCGCGCGCACTCCAGCACTTTGTTGCGCGCTTTTTCACTGGTATTTGCCTTCCCCGCCAGCACGCGGGAGACGGTGCTGACGGAAAGCTGCGTCCGCGCGGCAATTTCGCTGATTTTGAGCCTTTTATCCATTTTGTGATCTTGCTCCATTTGCTAAATGAAAAAATTTTCATAACGCACAAACAGGGAAATAACTGGCTTAACGTCCATCTTGCCAGAGCGATACCGTTAGTAATGAGAAAACTTGCACAAAATCCACTATTGCCCGCCCATTTTCTCACTTAACCTGAACTTGTCACACAACTTACATACTAGTTGTATAGCAACTAAGAATAAATAAAAAGATAACTTTCAATGAGATAACAAAATTTGTGTGACACCCAAACGTTTATTTCCCCTACCGTCCGTCTTGTGGAGAAAAGAAATGAGTCAGGACATCAATAACACTGTCGCCGCGAGTAAAACCCGCCGCGTCATCAAAAATTTGCGCTGGTATGTGCTGGTGCTGTTCTTACTGGGTGTGACCGTTAACTACATCACGCGTAACTCGCTGGGTATCCTGGCGCCGGAGCTGAAAGAGAGTCTGGGGATCACCACCGAGCAATACTCCTGGATTGTCGGCGCGTTCCAGATTGCCTACACCATTTTCCAGCCCCTGTGCGGCTGGCTGATCGATGTGATTGGCCTGAAGATTGGCTTTATGGTCTGCGCCGGGATCTGGGCGCTGATGTGTATCTTCCACGCGGGCGCCGGAAGCTGGCTGCATCTGGCTATTTTGCGCTTCTTTATGGGCGCATCTGAAGCGGCCGCTACGCCAGCCAACGCCAAAACCATCGGCGAATGGTTCCCGAAATCAGAGCGTCCGGTCGCGGCGGGCTGGGCGGGCGTCGGCTTCTCAATTGGCGCCATGCTGGCGCCGCCAATCATCTACTTCGCGCACGCCTCATTCGGCTGGCAGGGTGCATTTATGTTTACCGGCGTGCTGGCGCTGCTGTGGGTGATCCTGTGGTGGGCGTTCTACCATAACCCGGAACAGCACCCGAACCTGAGTGAAGAGGAGCTGGAGTACATCAAGCAGGATAACGAGCCTCCGGCCGTGAAACTGCCCTTCCTGACCGCGCTGAAAACCGTGTCGAAAAATAAACGTTTCTACGGTATCGCGATCCCGGCCTTTATGGCAGAACCGGCCTGGGCGGTGCTGAGCTTCTGGGTACCGCTGTATCTGGCGAAGGAACACGGTATGGATCTGAAGCAGATCGCCATGTTCGCCTGGCTGCCGTTCCTCGCCGCCGATCTCGGCAGCGTGGCGAGCGGCTACCTCACCCGCCTGTATACCCGTCTGTTTGGCTGCTCTCGCGTTAACTCCGTGGTGGCAAGCTCCGTGACCGGCGCGTTTCTGATGATTTCTCTCGGCATCGTGGCCATTACCCGCGATCCGTATATCACCATCGTGCTGATCTCCATCGGCGGCTTCGGTCATCAGATCATCTCCTGCATGCTGAGCGCGCTGGTCGTGGAGTCGTTTGATAAAGGCCAGATGGCGACCGTCAACGGAATGCGCGGCTCTGCGGCGTGGATCGCCAGCTTCCTCTTCTCTCTGTTAATTGGCGTTACCGCCGACAAAATCGGCTTTAACCCGCTCTTTATCGCCATGGGGTTCTTTGACCTGATTGGCGCTGTTTTCCTGGTGGCATTTATTGCTGAACGTCGCGCCAAGCGCGCCTGATAGTGGATGTATTGCGTATGAAAACCCTGAAAAACTGGATTGTAGAGAAACAGTCGGCCCATCATCTGGAACTGCTGGTAGATGGTCAACACCATCTGTGCCTGTACGTACTGGAAGAAAATCTGTTTCGCGTGCTGATCAAACGTAAAGGCGAACTGGCATTAGACAGAACCTGGAGTATCGCCCCGGCGCAGGATGTGCCGTGGGAAGGCCGCAGCCGTGAGGATGTCAGCGGCTTTAGCTGCCCGGCCTGGCAACTGACGCAGCAGGATGGCGCGCTGATTGTCGCCACTGAGCAACTGCGCGTGACCGTCCACCAGCCGCTGTGGCTGGAGTGGCACTATCGCGATGAGGCGGGCGACTGGCAGCCGCTGGTCAACGACCGCCCCACCAGCGCCTATCTGCTGAACGCTCACGGCGACGGCGTGGCGCACTATTTAAGCCGCCGTAAAGATGAACGTTTTTACGGCCTGGGCGAGAAAGCGGGCGACCTGCAACGCAACGGCCAACGCTATGAGATGCGCAACCTTGATGCGATGGGCTATAACGCGGTCAGCACCGATCCGCTGTACAAACATATTCCATTCACCATCGCCCGCCGCGATGACGTCAGCTACGGTCTGTTTTACGACAACCTGAGCAGCTGCTGGCTGGATCTGGGCAATGAAATCGACAACTATCACACCGCCTATCGCCGCTGGCAGGCGGAAGCGGGCGATATCGATTACTACATCTTTACCGGCAAGCGTGTGCTGGATGTCACCAAAGCCTTTGTGCGCCTGACGGGGAAAACCCTGTTCGGGCCGAAGTGGAGCCTGGGTTACAGCGGCTCGACCATGCATTACACCGATGCGCCGGACGCGCAAAACCAGCTGATGAACTTTATCCGTCTGTGCAATGAACACGCGATTCCGTGCGATTCGTTCCAGCTTTCATCTGGCTACACCTCCATTAACGGCAAACGCTACGTCTTTAACTGGAACTACGACAAGGTGCCGCAGCCGAAAGTAATGACCCAGGCATTCCACGATGCGGGGTTGAAGCTGGCGGCCAACATTAAACCGTGTTTGTTGCAGGATCACCCGCGCTACAACGAAGTCGCGGAAAGAGGGTTATTTATCCGTGATTCGGAAACCGACGCGCCGGAACGTTCAAGTTTCTGGGATGACGAAGGTTCTAACCTTGATTTCACCAATCCGCAAACCGTCGCCTGGTGGCAGGAAGGCGTCACCACGCAGTTGCTGGAGATGGGGATCGACTCCACCTGGAACGACAACAACGAGTTTGAAGTGTGGGATGGCGAAGCCCGCTGCCACGGCTTTGGCCGCGAAATCGCCATCAAACATATTCGCCCGGTCATGCCGCTGTTAATGATGCGCGCCTCGCTGGAAGCGCAGCAGCGCTTTGCGCCGGAAAAACGCCCGTACCTGATCTCCCGTTCCGGCTGCGCCGGGATGCAGCGTTACGTGCAAACCTGGAGCGGCGATAACCGCACCAGTTGGGATACCCTGCGCTACAACACCCGCATGGGGCTGGGGATGAGTCTGTCCGGGCTGTATAACGTGGGTCACGACGTCGGCGGTTTCTCTGGCGATAAACCGGATGCGGAGCTGTTCGTGCGTTGGGTACAGAATGGCGTGATGCACCCTCGCTTTACCATCCACTCATGGAATGACGATCATACGGTGAATGAGCCGTGGATGTACCCGGGCGTAACGCCGGCGATTCGTAGCGCGATTGAGCTACGTTACCGTCTGCTGCCCTACTTCTACACGCTGCTGTGGCAGGCGCACGCCGACGACGAGCCGATGCTGCGCCCCACTTTCCTCGACCACGAGCACGACGCGCAAACCTTCGCAGA
This sequence comes from Citrobacter sp. TBCP-5362, assembly GCF_005406305.1. NCBI lineage: Bacteria > Pseudomonadati > Pseudomonadota > Gammaproteobacteria > Enterobacterales > Enterobacteriaceae > Citrobacter > Citrobacter sp. TBCP-5362. The sequence continues at coordinate 2,975,670 of NZ_CP040234.1, forward strand.
GTGCGACGACTTCCTGCTTGGCCGCGATATTCTGGTGGCGAGCGTGGTGGAACCCGGTCAACGTGAACGCCGCGTCTGGCTGCCGGATAACGAAACCGGCTGGTACGATTTCGATAGCCACGAATGGTTCTCTGGGGGCCAGTGGATCACGCTGAACGCGCCGCTGGAAAAACTGCCGCTGCTGGTACGCGTCGGTGCAGGCCTGCCGCTGAGCGAACGGATCACCCATGTCAGCGCTGAACGCGACGATACCCGCGAACTGAAACTGTTCCCGGTTAAAGGCGTGGGGACAACGTCCGGTCTGCTGTTTGAAGACGATGGCGAAAGCTGGGGTTATCAGACGGGCAATGCCCTGTGGGTGGAGTGGGAGATGGTGTGCGATGGGGCGACCGTCAACCTGAAAATCAACGCGCGTGGCGACTATCGTCCGGCATGGAACATGTTGAAGGTATCGTTACCGGTAGGGGAAAAACGTACGCTGCGGGTGAATGGCGTTGAAGGGAGTGAGTGGGTGCTCTGAAAATTGCCGGGTGGCGGCTTCGCCTTACCCGGCCTACAAACTGTAGCGTAGGCCCGGTAAGCGTAGCGCCACCGGGCTTTTTTTTAGCCGTCGATCCCTTTACTACGCAGATAATCTTCGTAGTTGCCGCTGAAGTCCACCACACGCTGCGGCGTAATTTCCAGCACGCGCGTCGCCAGCGAGCTAACAAACTCACGGTCGTGAGAAACGAAAATCAGGGTGCCCTGATACATCTCCAGCGCCATGTTCAGCGATTCGATCGATTCCATATCCAGGTGGTTGGTCGGTTCGTCCATCACCAGGATATTCGGTTTCTGCATCATCAGCTTACCGAACAACATACGCCCTTTTTCACCACCGGAGAGCACCTTCGCCGGTTTTCTGATATCGTCCTGGCTGAACAACAGACGGCCAAGAATGCTGCGTACAGCCTGCTCGTCATCGCCTTCCTGCTTCCACTGACTCATCCATTCAAACACCGTCAGGTCATTTTCGAACTCATATTCGTGATCCTGCGCGTAATACCCAATGCGCGCGTTCTCTGACCATTTCACGGTGCCGTTATCCGGCGCCAGATCGCCCACCAGCGTTTTCAGCAACGTGGATTTACCCACGCCGTTAGTCCCGAGTACCGCAAGCTTTTCGCCCACTTCCAGCAGCAGATTAACGCCCTTGAACAGCGGGCCATTATCAAAGCCTTTCGCGAGCGCTTCCACTTCCAGCGCGTTACGGAACAGCTTCTTATCCTGTTCAAAACGGATGAACGGGTTCTGACGGCTGGAGGCCTTCACCTCATCAAGCTTAATTTTATCAATCTGACGGGCACGAGACGTTGCCTGGCGAGACTTAGACGCGTTAGCGCTAAAGCGGCTGACGAAAGATTGCAGGTCTGCAATCTGCGCCTTTTTCTTGGCGTTATCGGCCAGCAGGCGTTCACGCGCCTGGGTGGCGGCAGTCATATACTCGTCGTAGTTACCCGGGTAAATGCGCAGTTCGCCGTAATCCAGATCCGCCATATGCGTACACACCATATTCAGGAAGTGACGGTCGTGCGAAATGATGATCATGGTGCTGTCACGTTCGTTCAGTACCTGCTCCAGCCAACGGATCGTGTCGATGTCGAGGTTGTTGGTCGGTTCATCAAGCAGCAGGATATCGGGGTCGGAAAACAGCGCCTGCGCCAGCAGGACACGCAGTTTCCAGCCTGGCGCGACTTCGCTCATCGGGCCGTAGTGCTGCTCAACCGGAATACCCACGCCCAGCAGCAGTTCGCCCGCGCGCGCTTCGGCAGAGTAACCATCCATTTCGCCGTATTTCACTTCCAGATCGGCCACTTTATAGCCATCTTCTTCACTCATTTCCGGCAGCGCGTAGATGCGGTCGCGTTCCTGTTTTACTTCCCACAGTTCAACATGCCCCATGATCACTGTGTCGAGTACGCTAAACTCTTCGAAGGCAAACTGATCCTGGCGCAGCTTACCGATACGCTCGTTTGGATCGAGAGAGACGTTGCCCAGCGTCGGTTCGAGATCGCCGCCGAGGATTTTCATAAAAGTGGATTTACCGCTACCGTTGGCGCCAATCAGGCCGTAACGGTTGCCGCCGCCAAATTTGACGGAAATATTTTCAAACAGCGGCTTGCTGCCGAACTGCATGGTGACGTTGCTGGAAACTAACACTGGCGTATCCTGAAAAATATGTGACAAACCGCTTATTATGCCACAAGTCTTAAATAAGATCGCGCCTCACGGTAAGCCGCTAAAATTGTCCTCACGGGAAAAAAATGTGATTTCGTACACATCTGAATTCCCACTTAACGGGAATGCACATATAATGCGCTCCCAACATGACAGAATTCTCAACCCAATAGCCTGCCAGGCACTGAATCTCGCATAACATGAATATGAAATTAACAACGTTTTTCGCGGCGACCCTCGCTGTAGTTGGCTTTTGCAGCACCGCCTCAGCGGTGACTTATCCTTTACCGACCGATGGCAGTCGCGTCGTTGGTCAAAACCAGGTGATCACTATCCCGGAAGGCAATACCCAACCGCTGGAGTATTTTGCGGCTGAATACCAGATGGGGCTGTCTAACATGCTGGAAGCGAACCCGGGTGTTGATACCTTCCTGCCAAAAGGCGGTACGGTGCTGAACATTCCTCAGCAGCTGATCCTGCCGGACACCGTGCATGAAGGCATTGTCATTAACAGTGCGGAAATGCGTCTGTACTACTACCCGAAAGGCACCAACACGGTGATCGTCCTGCCGATTGGTATCGGTCAGTTAGGGAAAGACACGCCAATCAACTGGACAACGAAAGTTGAGCGTAAGAAAGCAGGCCCGACCTGGACGCCGACGGCGAAAATGCATGCCGAATACCGCGCGGCGGGCGAACCGCTGCCAGCCGTCGTGCCGGCTGGCCCGGATAACCCGATGGGTCTGTACGCGCTGTACATTGGTCGTCTGTATGCGATTCATGGCACCAACGCCAACTTCGGTATCGGCCTGCGCGTCAGCCACGGCTGCGTCCGTCTGCGTAACGACGACATCAAGTTCCTGTTTGAAAATGTGCCGGTCGGCACCCGCGTACAGTTTATCGACGAGCCGGTGAAAGCGACCACTGAGCCAGATGGCAGCCGTTACATTGAAGTCCATAACCCTCTGTCTACCACGGAAGCGCAGTTCGAAGGCGGCGAGATCGTACCGATTAACCTGAACAAAAGCGTTCAGAGCGTCACCAGCCAGCCTGATGTCGATCAGTCTGTGGTTGAGCAGGCCGTTCAGAACCGTTCCGGTATGCCGGTTCGTCTGAACTGATCAGAGCCATGTGCCGGGTGGCGACTCTCGCCTTACCCGGCCTACCGCGTCGGCCCGATAAGCATAGCGCCATCGGGCCATCACTTCAGCAGCAACAATCCATATCCCACCAGCGCCGCCCAGAGCAGCATCGGCAACGAATACCAATGAAACCGCCACCAGATACGCCGATCATTTGCCATCCGCAATGCAATCAGATTCGCCAGCGATCCCGGTAGCAAACCAAAACCACCGATATTGACCGCCCAGGCCAGCAACGCGGTCGGCGGAACGTAGTTGAGCAATAAAATCGTGGCGGGCACATTGCTGATAAACTGCGACAGACCGAGCGCAGTCAGCCAAAGCCCCGGCGCAGAGAGCGTTTCAACATGGCGCAGTACGCCCTGTAACACCGGTAGCTGTATCAATAAATGCACGTCGATAAACATCACCATAAACACCAGCAGTAACGTCCAGTCGACGCTCAGTACCACGCGGCGCGCCAGGACGATGAACCCTGCCGCCACAATCGCCAGCCCCCAGAGTTCCTGCTTCAGTTCAAGCGCGGTCAGAAACACGATATACAACCCAGAGCAGCTCCACACCAGGCGCGGTTGCCACTCAGGGGCGCGCGTACCGGTATGGTATTGCAACGCCTGCCCCGGAAAACAAAGGCCGCACAGCACCAACAGCGTCAGCATCATCACGGCGGCAAGCGGCGCCATCTGCCAGACAAAAGCCGCAAATGAAAGACCAGAACGCCCCCACAACAAAATATTTTGCGGATTGCCAATCGGCGTGAGCAGCGAACCGGCGTTGACCGCCAGCGCCTCAAAGATAATCAGCCGGTTTACCGGAATCGCACACAGTCTTTTCAGGGTAATAGTCAGCGGAACGACGATAAACAGCGCCACATCGTTGGTCAGGAACGTTGACAGCACCGCCGCCGCCAGCACCATAAACATTGCCAGACGGCGTTCCGTTTTAAAACGACGAACCATTCTGCGGCCCAGCACATCAAAATATCCGCTCAGCTCAACGCCTTTGGTCAGCAGCATCAAACCGCTCAGCGTAATAATGGTGTGCCAGTCAATTGCACCCGGCCAGGTGCGGGGAGTAAACGGGACGAACAGACTGAGTCCGGCCCCGACAAGGAGTAATAACAGCAGGAAACGATCGCGTCTTAATGCCCGCAGAAAAGGAAAACTCATTCAGAAGGCGTTCCGTGCTTTTGCGTAAACAGGCGGAAAGCCTCAAGCGTTTCCTGGCTTACATGGTGCTCCATCCCTTCCGCATCGCGGCGTGCGATTTCCGGGCTGACACCCAGCACCAGTAAAAAGTTTTCCACGATCTGGTGGCGTTCACGGCTTTCCTGCGCCAGCTTCTCGCCTTCTGCGGTCAGGAATACCCCGCGCCAGGGGATCATTTCGATAAGCCCTACCGACGCCAGACGCTTGAGCATCTTGGCGACCGTCGGCTGGGAAACGCCAAGTCGCGCCGCCATATCAACCTGACGCGCTTCACCGACCTCGATAATTAAATCGGAAATCAGCTCAACGTAGTCATCGATCAGTTCACGGCGATGCGCTTCCCTGACCTGGCGGAACCCTTCGACGTGTTCTTCGACATTCACTAATTGCGTCACTTTTTTTGTTGTTGGCGTACCTGCGCGACGACTCATTCTGCTTCCTCGTTACTGTGACGCGTTAATTGCATCTGGCTGGAGTGGGCCCATTGTAAACCAGAGTTGCACAGGCTCAAAAATTTAACGTTTTAGCAATAGCTATATAATATAGCCTGTGCTATATCTGTATGTAATGCAGGCATCCCTCACGGATCGATGGGATCGTAAAGTCAGGAGGTTTCTATGAACGAATTTAAGAGGTGTATGCGCGTGTTTAGCCACTCTCCCTTTAAAGTACGGTTAATGCTGCTGTCCATGCTGTGTGACATGATCAACGGCAAACCCGAGCAGGATCAGCCCTCGTCAAAATAACGCGGCGTCGCGGTACGCCGCTCCATTTTGACGCCATCTTCGCGGCCATCAAGGTGCGCTCGCGCTGTGTTTTATCTCAATACCCTTTCTTTTTGTCGGTTTTGCTGCCCCCTTCGCAAAACATTTTCCTTGTAGTAGTTGACCTTCTTATACACACGCTCTATCGTTGCGCAGCCCTGCATATATTGCGGCTCGCAGATGCGGACCCCATCCCCTCTTCACGCACTTTCCGGCAGGTATTGACCCTTAACGCCAGGGTGAGCACATGGCGTTTTTGCAATAGTGGCATATGAATTTAACCCTCAAAGACTCGCTTATTGCCCGCAGCAGGGCCATTAGCCCGTGGACTGGCTTCTACTTTTTACAGTCGCTGCTGATTAACCTCGCGTCGGGCTACCCGTTTAGCCTGTTCTATACAGCAGCCTTTACCTGCCTATTGCTGTTGCTCTGGCGCACCGCGCCGCGCGCGCAAAAGGTGTTGATCGGGCTATGCTCGCTGATCGCCGCCATGTATTTTCCGTTCGGCCAGGCCTACGGCTCGCCAAACTTTAATACGCTGCTGGCGCTGCATTCGACCAACGTGGAAGAGTCCACCGAAATCCTGACCATCTTCCCGTGGTACAACTATCTGGTAGGCCTCTTTATCTTTGCACTGGGCGTGATTGCCGTTCGCCGTAAGCAAGAGACGGAGAAAAAAGCCTGGCGCGTTGTGGACAGCGTGTGTCTGCTGTTCAGCATCATCGCCTTTTTTGTCGCGCCGGTGCAAAACCTGGCGTGGGGCGGCGTGTTTAAATTAAAAGACACCGGCTACCCGGTTTTTCGCTTCGTGAAGGATGTCATCGTCAACAACAATGAGGTGATTGAGGAGCAAGAGCGGATGGCGAAGCTGTCCGGGATGAAGGATACCTGGACGGTCACTGCGGTTAAGCCCCAATACCATACCTACGTGGTGGTGATCGGTGAAAGCGCGCGGCGTGACGCAATGGGCGCATTCGGCGGTCACTGGGATAACACCCCGTTCGCCAGTACCGCCAACGGTTATTTTTTCATGGATTACGTTGCCGCCAGCGGCTCAACGCAAAAATCGCTCGGTTTAACGCTCAATCGCGTGGTCGACAACAAGCCGCAATTCCAGGATAACTTCGTGACGCTGGCCAACCGTGCCGGTTTCCAGACCTGGTGGTTCTCGAATCAGGGGCAAATCGGCGAATACGATACGGCTATCGCCAGCATCGCGAAACGTGCCGATGAAGCGCACTTCCTGAAAAGCGGAGACTTCGAAGCCGACAAGAATACGCGTGACGATGCGCTGTTAAAAATGACCGCTCAGGTACTGGAGACAGAACGCACGCAGCCGCAGTTAATTGTGCTGCACCTGATGGGCTCGCACCCGCAGGCCTGCGATCGCACGCAGGGAAAATACGACGTTTTCGTGCAGTCGAAAGAGACCTCTTGCTACCTGTACACCATGACCCAAACGGACGCATTACTGGGAAAACTGTACGCGCAGTTGCGTAACAGCGGCGACAGCTTCTCTATGGTCTACTTCTCGGATCATGGCCTCGCATTTAAAGAGCGCGGGAAAGAGGTGCAGTATCTGGCGCATGACGACAGGTATCAGCAGAATTTTCAGGTGCCGTTTATGGTGCTTTCCAGCGATGACAAAGCGCATCACGTGATTAAAGCGCGCCGCTCGGCAAATGATTTCTTAGGCTTTTTCTCGCAATGGACGGGGATCAGCGCGAAAGAGATTAAAACCAAATACCGTTTTATCTCTGAGCAGAAAGCCGGACCGGTCTTCATCACCAACTTCAAGTTGCAGAAGGTGGATTACAACCATCTGGGTACGGATATTTTTAGTACCAAACAGCGCTAAACCTGTAGTCCTGATAATGTTGTAGACCTGATAAGACGCCTCAGCGTCGCCATCAGGCATTGCCGGATGGCGGCATAAATACCTTATCCGGCCTACACATCAGACAAAAAAATCCGCCCCGAGGGGCGGATTTTTCATATCACCGAAGTGATTAGAAGCGGTAACCAACACCGGCGATCCAGGTGCCGACGTCCACGTTACGGATACGGCTCTGCTCATAAGAGAAGTCCAGCGCAACGTTTTCGATCGGGTTGAACTGCAAACCGGCACCGTAGGAGAAACCGTAGTCGCTGGTGTCGTGTTTGTCAGCCGGGGTGGCAGCAGTCTGGAATTTACCGTAACCCACACCAACAACACCGTAGATGCTTGCCCAGTCGTTCAGACGGTAAGCAGGACCGGCGGTGAGGCCGTAGTACTGAGTTTTGTTGTAATCGCCAGCACCGTTAGTACGATCTTTTTCTGTGTAGGTGAAGGAACCGATTACGCCCAGCGGGTTGTTGTCCTGCTCGTAGCGATACTTCAGGTTAAAACCGTTCATTTTGTTCGCTGCGCCCTGAGCATCGCTCTGAGCGTAACCACCCGTAACGGTAGAAGTAGCAGCTACAGCAGTACCTGCGGAAATAGCCAGAACAGCGGCCAGTGCTGAAAGACATGCAATTTTTTTCATAACCACCTCAAATGTGCTTCAAGTAAATCCTAAGTTATAAATATATCAAAAATTGATGAGAAACTCTTTGCGATTCGCGATGTCTAACGGGTCTTTTCGTGTAACAGAACATTTCCATAACCCGCTATCTCTTTCAAATAACATCACTTTTCCGGTGAAGCGCACCATTATTACGCGCACAATATGGTACATTCATCCAGATAATTCCTAATTACGCAGTTTATTAATCCATCAATTCATCGATATTTTACGGATTCTCCGGGATTTTTTTTCAACGAATACTCAACCGTCAGAGGTTATTTCTATTACACTGCCTTTTTTACTTCTATTGACATTAATTGACAGGAGAAAGGATGCCGGGGTCGTCACGTAAGCCAGTCTGGCTGCCTATTTTGGTTTTGCTCATTGCGATGTCCTCTATTCAGAGCGGAGCCTCGCTGGCGAAATCGCTGTTCCCTCTCGTCGGGGCGCCGGGCGTTACCGCACTGCGTCTGGCATTAGGCACGCTAATCCTGATTGCGTTCTTTAAGCCCTGGCGTCTGCGCTTTGCCAGAGAACAGCGGCTGCCGCTCCTGTTTTACGGTCTGTCGCTTGGCGGGATGAACTACCTGTTTTACCTGTCGATTCAGACGGTGCCGCTCGGCATCGCCGTTGCGCTGGAGTTCACCGGGCCGCTGGCGGTCGCGCTGTTCTCGTCCAGACGGCCTGTCGATTTCATCTGGGTTGTGCTGGCCGTGCTTGGACTCTGGTTCCTGTTGCCGCTTGGTCAGGGCGTATCGCATGTTGATTTAACGGGTGCCGCGCTGGCGCTCGGCGCAGGCGCCTGCTGGGCTATCTATATTCTGACCGGGCAGCGGGCGGGTGAAGAACACGGCCCCGCGACCGTGGCGGTAGGCTCGCTCATTGCGGCGATCGTTTTCGTTCCGGTTGGCGCGCTACAGGCGGGAGAAGCACTATGGCACTGGTCGATTCTCCCGCTGGGTCTGGCTGTCGCCGTGCTGTCAACGGCGCTGCCCTACTCGCTGGAAATGATCGCGCTGACGCGACTGCCCACGCGAACGTTTGGGACGCTGATGAGCATGGAGCCCGCGCTGGCTGCCGTTTCGGGGATGATTTTCCTGGGAGAAACGCTGACGCTGGTGCAGCTTCTGGCCCTGGCCGCCATCATTGCCGCCTCGATGGGGTCCACGCTCACCATCCGGCGAGAAACGAAAATTCAGCAAGTCGACATTAATTAACGTTACAATTCTGCATGATTTGCATAATCATGCAGAATATTGCTTTTATCCTTCTCATTATTATTATCTCCGCTATTTTTCTGCTGTCTGCAAACCTATTTATGTTTATCGCTCATAGTGAATGAGAATTATTAACATGCTGACACTTAATTTAATAACATATTGATTTTTAATCGTTTTCAATATTAAACACTTTCTGCGCTATTAAAGTGATAGGCACAGACAGAAAAGCAAAATGAAAAACCGGTGCTATACTTAGTTTCGTTAATTACCTGGGACACAAAACATCAAGAGGATATGAGATTATGAGTACCGCTAAACTGGTAAAAACGAAAGCGTCTAATCTGCTTTATACCCGCAACGATGTATCAGACAGCGATAAGAAAGCGACGGTTGAGTTGCTGAATCGTCAGGTGATCCAGTTCATTGACCTGTCACTGATCACTAAGCAGGCTCACTGGAATATGCGCGGTGCTAACTTTATTGCCGTACATGAGATGCTGGATGGCTTCCGTACAGCGCTGACCGACCACCTTGATACCATGGCAGAACGTGCCGTACAGCTGGGTGGCGTGGCATTAGGGACAACGCAAGTGATTAACAGCAAAACACCGCTGAAAAGCTATCCGCTGGATATCCATAGCGTTCAGGATCACCTGAAAGAGCTGGCGGATCGTTACTCTGTTGTCGCCAATGACGTCCGTAAAGCCATCAGCGAAGCCAAAGACGAAGACACTGCTGATATCTTTACCGCGGCTTCCCGCGACCTCGATAAATTCCTGTGGTTCATCGAAGCCAACATCGAATAAGCAGCATGATAAGTAAGACCTATGAACCCTCGCTTCGGCGGGGGTTTTGCACTTTTATAGTGCATCAAATTTCTTCCGCCCTGCCGTAAAGTAAAATATTTGTAATAATCACCTCACACAATCGTTAACGAGAGATTGTTTTAGCAACAATTTTTGCGCTAAATAGTCATACCGTTTGCACCTGATTCGGTCTGCACTAAATCAGCGCCCCAAAACGGTGCAATCCGTCAGTTTTGCCACGCTTATTGTGCATTAAAATGAAACGCCTTCTTTTTAAAACAATGAGTTGCATAATTGGCACGATTCTTTCATTACGCCATATGTTCTCGCAGGGGATCGCCCCGTGGATATAAAAGGAAATGCTATGAAGTCTGTATTAAAAGTTTCACTGGCTGCACTTACCCTGGCTTTTGCGGTGTCTTCTCACGCCGCGGATAAGAAACTCGTCGTGGCAACCGACACGGCGTTCGTTCCGTTTGAATTCAAACAGGGCGACAAATACGTTGGCTTTGATGTGGATCTGTGGGCCGCTGTCGCGAAAGAGCTGAATCTGGACTACACCCTGAAACCGATGGATTTCAGCGGCATCATCCCGGCGCTGCAAACCAAAAACGTCGACCTGGCGCTGGCAGGCATCACGATCACCGACGAACGTAAAAAAGCGATCGACTTCTCTGACGGCTATTACAAAAGCGGTCTGTTGGTCATGGTGAAAGCCAATAACAACGATGTGAAAAGCGTGAAAGACCTCGACGGCAAAGTGGTTGCGGTGAAGAGCGGCACCGGTTCTGTCGATTACGCGAAAGCAAACATCAAAACCAAAGATCTGCGTCAGTTCCCGAACATCGATAACGCCTACATGGAACTGGGCACCAACCGTGCGGACGCCGTTCTGCACGATACGCCAAACATCCTCTATTTCATCAAAACCGCGGGCAATGGTCAGTTCAAAGCGGTAGGTGAGTCTCTGGAAGCGCAGCAATACGGCATCGCCTTCCCGAAAGGCAGCGACGAACTGCGTGAGAAAGTGAACGGCGCGCTGAAAACGCTGCGTGAAAACGGCACCTATAACGAAATCTACAAAAAATGGTTCGGTACTGAACCTAAATAATAACGCTGTATTTTAGCTCGTTACGCCCGGTGGCACTTGCGCTTACCGGGCGTACAGGCCTTTGAGTATTTTCACCACGGTAACAGGAACAATTTATGGAGTTTGACTGGAGTGCCATCTGGCCCGCCATCCCGCTGTTGATTGAAGGCGCCAAAATGACCCTGTGGATTTCAATCCTTGGTCTGGCTGGCGGCCTGGTCATCGGGTTGCTTGCGGGTTTTGCGCGCACCTTTGGTGGTTGGATCGCCAACCACGTTGCGCTGGTCTTTATCGAAGTGATTCGCGGTACGCCTATCGTTGTGCAGGTGATGTTTATCTACTTCGCGTTGCCGATGGCGTTTAACGATCTGCGAATTGATCCCTTCAGCGCCGCCGTTGTTACCATCATGATTAACTCGGGCGCGTACATTGCAGAAATCACGCGCGGTGCGGTGCTGTCTATCCACAAAGGTTTTCGCGAAGCGGGCCTGGCGTTAGGGCTGTCTCGCGGCGAAACCATTCGCCACGTTATTTTACCGCTCGCGCTGCGCCGTATGCTGCCGCCGCTCGGTAATCAGTGGATTATCAGCATCAAAGATACCTCGCTGTTTATTGTTATCGGCGTCGCTGAACTGACTCGTCAGGGGCAGGAAATCATCGCCGGTAACTTCCGCGCGCTGGAAATCTGGAGTGCCGTTGCGGTGTTCTATCTGATCATTACGCTGGTACTGAGCTTCATTCTGCGTCGTCTGGAAAGAAGGATGAAAATCCTGTGATTGAATTTAAAAACGTCTCCAAGCATTTTGGGCCAACCCAGGTGCTGCACAATATTGATCTGAACATCAAACAGGGTGAAGTGGTGGTCATCATCGGGCCATCCGGCTCCGGGAAGTCCACTCTACTGCGCTGCATCAACAAACTGGAAGAGATCACGTCCGGCGAGTTGATTGTTGATGGTCTGAAAGTGAACGATCCGAAGGTGGATGAGCGGTTAATCCGTCAGGAAGCCGGCATGGTGTTCCAGCAGTTCTATCTCTTCCCGCATCTGACGGCGCTGGAAAACGTCATGTTCGGGCCGCTGCGTGTGCGCGGCGCGAAGAAAGAAGATGCTGAAAAGCAGGCCAAAGAGTTATTAGCGAAAGTCGGGCTGGCAGAGCGCGCGCATCACTACCCTTCCGAACTTTCCGGCGGTCAGCAGCAGCGTGTGGCGATTGCCCGCGCGCTGGCGGTGAAGCCGAAAATGATGCTGTTTGATGAACCGACCTCCGCGCTGGACCCGGAACTGCGTCACGAAGTGCTGAAAGTCATGCAGGATCTGGCGGAAGAAGGGATGACAATGGTCATTGTGACCCACGAAATCGGCTTTGCCGAGAAAGTGGCCTCCCGTCTGATCTTCATCGACAAAGGGCGCATTGCGGAAGACGGTAATCCGCAAACCCTGATTGAAAATCCGCCCAGCCAGCGTTTGCAGGAGTTCTTGCAGCACGTTTCCTGAGGCACGCCCCTCCCTTCCGCCCGGAAGGGAGGGTTTCCCCGGAATCCTCCCATTTCAAATCCCTCCCCTTTAAGCATCTATACTTATCTTTTTGCTTATATTTCTCACAGGAGGAGTCATGCGGCGGACCCTGTTCATCCTCTTTTTACTGCTGGGCGCCCCCGCGCATGCGGTCGCGATCCCCGGCGTCACAACGGACGCCTCAGGCAGTCAGGAGGCCGCGCCTGCGGCTGAACCCGATGTCGAACAAAAGAAAGCCGCCTACGCGGCGCTGGCAGATGTGCTGGAAAACGAGACCTCTCGCAAGGAGCTCATCGACCAGCTACGGAAAGTCGCCGCCACGCCGCCGCCAGAGCCCGTCCCCACGATAACGCCGCCCACGGTTACGGAAGAAAAAACGGTGCTGGAGAATGTAACCGACATCAGCCGGCGTTACGGAGAAGCCCTCTCCGGGCGCTTTGCCCAGCTTTATCGTAACATCACCGACTCGCCGCATAAGCCGTTTAACACGCAGGCATTTACCAATGCCCTGACCCACTTCCTGATGCTGGCAGCTTCGGTATTTGTCTTTTACTGGCTGATACGGCTTTGCGCGCTGCCGCTGTATCGCAAAATGGGTCAGTGGGCGCGCGCAAAAAATCGCGACCGCAGCAACTGGCTACAGCTTCCCGCAATGATTATCGGCGCATTTATCATCGATCTGCTCCTGCTGGCGCTGACCCTGTTTGTCGGGCAGATACTGAGCGACAGAATGAACGCCGGTAGCCGAACCATCGCCTTTCAACAAAGTCTGTTCCTGAACGCGTTTGCCCTGATTGAGTTTTTCAAAGCCATTCTGCGTCTGATCTTTTGCCCTAACGTAGCGGAGTTGCGTCCGTTCACGATTCAGGACGCCAGCGCGCGCTACTGGAATCGCCGTCTGAGTTCGCTCAGTAGCCTGATCGGCTATGGTCTGATCGTCGCCGTGCCGATTATCTCCAACCAGGTCAACGTCCAGGTCGGCGCGATGGCGAACGTCATCATCATGCTGTGCATTACACTGTGGGCGCTGTATCTGATCTTCAAAAACAAAAAAGAGATCACCCAGCATCTGCTGAATCTCGCGGAACGGTCGCTGGCCTTTTTCAGTCTGTTTATTCGCGCCTTCGCGCTGGTGTGGCACTGGCTGGCCAGCGCCTATTTTATCGTGCTGTTTTTCTTCTCATTGTTCGACCCGGGCAATAGCCTGAAGTTTATGATGGGCGCGACGGTACGCAGCCTGCTCATTATCGGTGTCGCCGCGTTTGTTTCCGGCATGTTCTCACGCTGGATAGCCAAAACCATTACGCTGTCGCCCCCTACGCAGCGCAACTACCCTGAGCTGCAAAAACGGCTGAACGGCTGGCTGTCAACCGCCCTGAAAGCCGCGCGAATCCTGACGGTTTGCGTGGCGATCATGCTGTTGCTCAACGCCTGGGGGTTATTCGACTTCTGGAACTGGCTGCACAACGGCGCGGGAGAAAAAACCGTCGATATTCTGATCCGCATTGCGCTGATCCTCTTTTTCTCTGCGGTCGGATGGACCATCCTCGCCAGCCTGATCGAGAACCGCCTGGCATCAGATATTCACGGCCGCCCCTTGCCCAGCGCGCGTACCCGAACCCTGCTTACGCTGTTTCGTAACGCCCTGGCGGTGATCATCAGTACAATCACTATCATGATCGTGCTGTCAGAGATTGGCGTGAACATTGCCCCCTTACTGGCCGGCGCCGGGGCGCTGGGGCTGGCGATTTCGTTCGGTTCGCAAACGCTGGTGAAAGATATTATTACCGGCGTATTCATCCAGTTTGAAAACGGGATGAATACCGGCGATCTGGTGACTATCGGCCCGCTGACCGGTACGGTGGAACGAATGTCGATTCGCTCGGTAGGCGTACGCCAGGATACCGGGGCGTACCACATTATTCCGTGGTCTTCGATTACCACCTTCGCGAACTTTGTGCGCGGCATTGGTTCGGTCGTGGCTAACTATGACGTGGATCGCCATGAAGATGCGGATAAAGCCAATCAGGCATTGAAGGACGCGGTGGCTGCGGTGATGGAGACGGAAGATATTCGCGGGTTGATTATCGGAGAACCGTCATTCTCCGGGATCGTCGGGCTGACCAATACCGCTTTTACGCTGCGGGTCTCCTTTACCACCTTGCCCTTAAAACAGTGGACGGTACGCTTCGCGCTCGACAGCCAGGTGAAAAAACATTTTGATCTGGCAGGCGTTCGCGCGCCGGTGCAAACGTATCAGGTACTGCCCGCACCGACGATCGGTCAGGCGCCAGCGACAGACCCCCTGCCGCCGAGCGAACCCACGCTTTAGCGCTTACGCGCCATAAAACGGCGACGCTGATCGTCATCCATAAAGGTCCAGGCAATAAAGCGGCTCTGCTTTTGCCCCTGGGCCATCTCCTTTTTGACCACTTTTACCGCCCCAACGTCCGTCAGCGCGCGGTACAGCGGCGGCAAATTTTCGCCGCGCGACACTAACGTGGTGAACCACATCACCTGGCGGCCAAAGGCCTGGCTTTCCGCGATCATCGTTTTGATAAACGCCACTTCCCCGCCTTCGCACCAGAGTTCCTGCTGCTGGCCGCCAAAATTCAGGGCATCGTTTTTATCCTGCCCCAGATTGCGACGTTTGCGCTCGCTCCCCGCACGGGCAGAAGCCGCCGAATCGTGGAACGGCGGATTGCACAGCGTGGCGTCATACTGTTCATTCTTATGAATGATGCCGTTGAAGATTGCCGCAGGATCTTTCTGCCGACGCAGACGAATCGATCGGGTTAAGCCTGGGTTACCGCTGATGATCGCCTGGGCGCTGGCCAGCGCCTGCGCATGGACTTCGCTGCCGGTAAAGCGCCAGCCGTATTCATGCACGCCGATAAGCGGGTAAATGCAGTTCGCTCCTGTCCCCACATCCAGCACGCTCGCATCCGCCGGAATCGCGCCTGTGGTTTCGCCCAGCAGATCCGCCAGATGGTGAATATAATCGGCGCGGCCTGGCACCGGCGGGCACAGAAAGCCTTCGGGAATATCCCAGTTTGCCACCTGATAGAAATACGCCAGCAGCGCTTTATTGAGCGCCTTAACTGCCAGAGGATTCGCGAAATCAACGCTTTGCTCACCCGCAGGCGTACGGGTAAGAAATTGCGCCAGTTCTGGCGTGACCTGGCATAACGTCGCGAGATCGTAACGATGATGATGGCGATTACGTGGGTGCAATCCCGGTTTCTGGGCAGACATGGCATTCTCCTTTTAGCAGCGGCGTAAGATACTCGCATAACGCAACGTGGTAAACAAACCTGACGGAGAAAGCCCGCTTATACCGCAGACGAACACGGGTCGCTCCGCAGCGCTTAGCGACAAAATCCTGGAAAATCAATAATCTGTATGTCATTGATTTGTCAATATTCGTCAAAAAACATCGTTCAAAAAACAAGCACATCATAATCAATTTTTTGCGTTAATTTTGCGTCATCAACGTCCTAAACTTATGAGGCACCACCTGTTGTTTCTAAGAGGATGCCGTTATGAAAAAATGCCTCACCGTACTGGCTGCTGCTCTGCTCACTGGCATGAGTTTTAGTGCATTCGCCGCGCAGCCGCTTAGCAGCTCAGAAGCAGGCCAGCTCAGACCCGCCGGGACCGTCTCGGCGACAGGCGCGACGACGCTGAGCGAACTTGAAAATAAACTGGCAGAAAAAGCGCGTGAACAAGGCGCCAAAGGTTTTGTCGTCAATTCTGCCGGTGGCGATAACCAAATGTATGGCACTGCCACTATCTACAAATAACCCCCTACCAGGTAACTGCATTCCCACCGAATGCAGTTTTCCTTAGCATAGAAAACTTCCCCCGTCTTTTTCATTCGCTGATGTTTTTCGCTGACTGATATACCGGCCTGCTTCTGCGCTATTGACTGTACGATTTTTGACCCCATATTCACTACACTTACCGTGTGGAATAAAGGGGGAGGAACCGGTATATGGCATCCGGGTGGGCGAACGACGACGCCGTTAATGAACAAATCAACAATACTATTGAAGATGCTGTCGCCCGCGCTCGCGGCGAAATTCCTCAAGGCGAAAGCCTGTATGAGTGTGAAGAGTGCGGCGATCCTATCCCGGAAGCGCGGCGTAAAGCCGTTCCGGGAGTAAGGCTATGCATTGCCTGCCAGCAGGAGAAAGATTTACATAACGCAACATTCTCAGGATATAATCGCAGGGGATCGAAAGATAGCCAGTTACGCTAACTTTTCTTTACGTAAAACAACAGCGTAAGCATGTTCTTTTACTCTCATGCTTTTTCACCTTCTGCGTGGCAAAATGTGCCGTTACTCTCTCTTCTGTAAAGTGAAACGGCAAGAAGCGTAAATCCATGTTTTGAATTTATTAATAATCAATAAGTTATTTGTCATTCAAATTATTTGATGGATGACGTCAATTCTATTCGATTTTATCTCCCGCAAAAAACCGTGATACTTATCACATCGACGGAACAACGTCTCACTACACAAGAATAACCTGCGAGAGATTAATCATGAAAAATATCAAATATGCTGTTGCTGCTATCGCTCTGTCTACCCTGTCATTTGGCGTTTTCGCTGCCGAGCCGGTAACGGCTTCCCAGGCGCAAAGCATGAATAAAATCGGTGTTGTTTCTGCGGAAGGCGCCACCACTCTGGATGGCCTGGAAGCGAAACTGGCTGAGAAAGCGGCAGCTGCCGGCGCAACCGGTTATAGCATCACTTCCGCAACCAACAACAACAAAATGAGCGGCACTGCTGTTATCTACAAATAATTTCACGCGTTTCTGTTATACCCGTCTGTTTGCCGACAGACACACTGCTCCAACCCTCATTGAACCTGTGTTACCCTTGTTCGCCCGTCCGCCACTGGACGGGCTTTTTTTTGCCTGACGTTTAAAAATGCTGCGCTACCCGCGCAAGCCCTTCCGTTAACGTCGCCGCTTCTCCCGTAGCCACCAGGCAGCACGCCATCTGAATTTTCAGGGAAGCCGGGATCGGCTCGCTTCCCGCCAGGCAGCGCTCAATCCAGCGGGCGGTGGTTTCCGGGTCTTTTGCCGCAGGCAGCGGCACCGGCTCGTCGGGCATCTCGCTCTGGCGATCCTGAAGCACCTGCACGCCGGAACGGTCGATCAGGCTGATTTGCGGGCAACGCTGTGGATTGGCATACACCTCCCCTTCCGTGCCGTGCATCAGCAAACCGCGCCCGCCGATGTCGGCAAAAAATTTCGCGACGCGCGGAACGTACTCCGGGTGCGAGACGCTGGACAACCGCAAGGCGGCATCTTCCGCAAACGGCGTCGCTAACTTCGCCAGCGTGTGCGCGCTGTTACGCACGCCCAGCCGCCAGCGCATTGCCAGCTGTTTTTCCAGCGGTGGGCACAGCGTACCAACAGGAATAAACACCGGCTCGTGTCCATCCAGTTTCGCCTGAGCCTGACCGGCGTGCAGCGTCGGCGCAATCCCCATCAGTTCGAAAATGGTCTCCGTCAGTACGCGCGTCGGATCTTCGCTTACGCCATGTACCACCACCGGAAAGCCCAGTTTATGCAGCAGAATCGCCAGCAACGGCGTCAGGTTCGCCTGTTTGCGCGCCCCGTTGTAACTGGGGATGACAATCGGCATCGGTTTGGCGACCGGCGGCGTAAGCGTAATCGTGTGGTTCTGCATGGCTTCATAAAAGCCCAGCATCTCCGCTTCTCCTTCCCCTTTAATACGCAACGCGATCAACACGCCGCCCATTTCCAGTTCGGGCACATCGCCATTCAACATATGGGTATACAGGCCGCGCGCGGTATCCTGATCCAGGTCGCGGGCGTGATTTTTACCTCGACCGACCTCTTTGATGATTTTGCGATAATCCATGACATTCTCCACTGCGACATTTTTTTAACAATATAGCCCCTCTGGAGACCCTGCCGTTAGTTTTTTATCTCAGCCATCAATCACCTGTTTTTGTAGTAATTATTAAAACGCAAGCATTAGTTCAAATATTTGTGATTTTTATACACGATTCTAATCCGTAAACAATCTGATTAAATATCTGGCGAAGAGTTATTGAGGGTCCACGGTGAAAACGTCCAGGCTGGTTTTCACCACTTATACACCAGGATTTATGATGAACAAGGTTGCTTTAGGTTTATTCATCGCTGCAACAGTAGGATGTTCCGCATCCGCATTTGCGGCAACAAATGGCGAAGGTCAGATTAACTTTACGGGTGAAATCATTGACTCCGCTTGTCAGGTCGTTAATGGGTTAAGTAATCCGCTAAATGTCGAGTTGGGCAGAGTGTCTAAAACCGTATTTTCTGGCGCAGGCTCTACCAGCACACCAACGAAATTCGATATTCAGCTAAAAGACTGCCCGGAAACGGTGACCTCTGCCGCCATTAATTTTGGCGGTACGCCGGATACGGATAACAGCACGACCCTGGCATTAACGCCAGACACGGAGACGGCTACCGGTGTGGCAATTCAGTTGCTCGACTCGTCAGAGCAACCCGTCAGCTTATATACCCCTTCCCGTCAATATCCACTGACGGCAGGAAGCACGGTAAACGATCTGGAATTTGCAGCGCGTTATATTCAGACTCAGGCTGCCGTTACGGCCGGCCCGGCAAATTCCGTATCTACCTTTACCGTTATCTATAACTGATATTATCCATCCGAAGATATTAGCCCTTTCTTCAGGGCTAATATCTTTTATTCATGCTGAGAAATATTTATGCGTCACGGTTATTTACTGGGCACTCTTTTTCTGGTAGCAGCGACAGCGCATGCTGGAGTTATTATTAACGGCACCCGTCTTGTTTACCAGGGAGACAAAAAGGAATCCTCGCTTGGTCTTTCAAACCCAGATTCAACGGACTATCTGGTACAATCCTGGGTCGATTCCGGCAGTAAAAATCCGGGCAACACCCCCTTTCTGATTACGCCGCCGCTGTTTCGCCTGAATGCGAAAGAAGACAACGTTCTGCGGGTTATTCGCACAGGTGGCAATCTGCCTGAGGATCGTGAATCGCTGTACTGGCTGAATATCAAGGCTATTCCATCCTCAAAACACGTTGAGGGGGTAAATACCCTGCAAATCGCGATCAACACGCGTATTAAATTATTGTATCGCCCATCCTCCGTGAAAGGTAAGCCAGAAGAGGTTGCTGACAAACTGGAATGGCATCGTGAAGGTCACGATCTAGTCGTCAATAACCCGACGCCGTTTTATATGAATTTCCAGAGCGTGATAATTAATGGTCATAAAATCAGTAAAGCGACCTGGGCAGTACCTGAAACGGCAACCCACATGGCTCTGCCCGCCAATACTGACGGTAACACCGTGACCTATTCCATTATTACTGATTACGGCAGCATCAGCCGAACCTGGTCTAAGCCTGTCCATTAAGATAACGGCGCACAGGCAATTAAAATAATCATGTACCGCGATAAAAAGCCGTTTTCCTGCAAATTATTCACACTGCTACCCCTGCTATGTGGCCTGGCAGTATTCTGTTTTGCGCAGCAAACGCGGGCAGATGATTATTTTAACCCGGCGCTCCTGGATATTGATAATCCCCGACAGGAAAAAACCGATTTATCGGTATATGAAAAAGGTCCAGGACAAGCACCAGGAAAATACCAGGTATCAATCTTTATTGATAATAATAAAGTCGACACCCGCGATGTCACATTTAAATTACAGAAAGATGTTAAGGGCAACCGTTCACTCCAGCCCTGTTTCAGCCTGGATGATTTAAAGAGTCTCGGCATTAAAACGAAGGCGTTTCCGAAGCTCATGGCACAAGGAAAATGTGCAGATTTAAGCGCCATTCCCGCCGCCTCCGCCACGTTTCGCGTGCGCAACCAGCAGCTATTGCTCAGTATTCCCCAGTCAGCGCTGGGCCAGATTCCGCGCGGTTATATCGACCCAAAAACGTTCGATGAAGGCATTACCGCCGGTCTACTGAACTACAGCGCCAACACCAGTCAGAGCGACGCCCGCCGGCAGGGTGAACAGGATAACAGCAGCCAGTATGTCAACCTGCGTCCCGGGTTCAACATCGGCGCCTGGCGCGTGCGCAATTACTCAACCTGGAATCGTAACGTCACGGGCCATGACGAACAGCAGAAATTCTCGTCGGTTTATACCTACGCGCAGCGCGATATCGTGGCGATGAAAAGCGATCTCACGGTAGGGCAAAGCGCCTCTCCGGCGGACGTGTTCGACAGCGTGCCTTATACCGGCATACAACTCAATTCCGACAGCGACATGCTGCCGGATAGCGAAAAAGGCTATGCGCCGATTATCCGTGGCACCGCACACAGTAACGCCCTGGTGATGGTTCGTCAGAACGGCTACGTCATTTATCAGAACACCGTAGCGCCAGGCGCATTTGAAATTAACGATCTCTACCCGACGGGCAGCAGCGGCGACTTGCAGGTCACCGTCAAAGAGACGGACGGCAGCGAAAGCCATTTCGTGGTGCCCTACGCCTCCGTACCCGTGTTGCAGCGTGAAAAAAACCTGCGCTATAGCGTAACTGCCGGTCGCTATCGCGCCTATGACAAAGACGTCGAGCAAACTCCATTTGCTCAGGGGAGCGCAATCTATGGCCTACCTTATGGTTTTACCGCCTATGGCGGCGTACAGCAAAGCCGCCATTACCAGTCGCAGGCGATCGGCACCGGGAAAAACCTGGGGGATTTAGGCGCGTTTTCTGTCGACGTCACGCGGGCCAAAGCATTGCTGAAACAGCAGCAGGCCAGCACGGGGCAGTCATGGCGCGTGCGTTACAGCAAAGATTTTGCAGGCGCAGGCACCAACTTTTCCCTGGCCGGGTATCGCTATAACAGTAAGGGTTTTTACACCCTGGAAGACACAATGGAGTCCTATACCCGCGCCAGCGACTGGTCCGCCCCGCAGCAGCGCCGCGCGCGTACCGAAGCCACTGTCGATCAGACGCTCGGCGAGAGCTGGGGGTCTTTTACGCTGAGTCTGGTCAAAGAGACCTACTGGAGCCAGCGCCAGGATATGACCTCCATGAGCCTCAGCTACAACAACAGCTGGCATGGCGTGAGCTATAGCCTGAGTTACAGCATGAACAAAAACACCAGCGACAGCGATGAAAACGGTGAGTCCGTTACCCATGACAACCAGTTCGCGCTGAGCGTTTCGGTTCCACTCGACCACTGGATGCACAACACCTGGGCGACGTACAACCTGAACAACAGTCAAGACGGCGCCACGCAAAACATTGGCCTTAACGGTACTGCTCTGGCCGAAGACAACCTGAACTGGAATATCCAGGAAGGCGTGAGCAATACCGGAAGCGGCAACTCAACCAGTATGAATGCCGATTACAAAGGAACCTATGGCGAAGTGAGCGGCGGCGTCAGCCAGGACAGCCATCAACGGAGCGTTAATGTGGGTCTGCAAGGCGGCGTTGTGGCGCACGCCAACGGCATCACTCTGACGCAACCGCTCGGTGAAACCATCGCGCTGGTAAAAGCACCGGGAACACATGGCACGCACATTACCAATCAGACCGGCGTCAAAACCGATTTTCGCGGCTATACCGTTGTGCCATTTGTATCAGCCTACCGCCACAACACGATTGCCCTGGACACAGAAACACTGCCAGACGATGCCGACGTAACCCATGCCGCGCGAATAGTAACCCCAACGCGCGGCGCGGTAGTCCGCGCCAGTTTTAACACCCGCGTGGGCAGCAGGGTTTTAATGATGCTCACGCAAAACGGTAAGCCGCTGCCCTTTGGCGCAACCGTCACCACCGACGATAAAGACAGCGAGTTTATTGTTGGCAACGGCGGTCAGACTTATCTCTCCGGTTTACCTCAGCACGGAACGCTCTTCGTGTCGTGGGGTCAGGATGCCAGCGAACACTGCGTCGCAGAGTACACGCTAACGGATGAGAGACATAAAACCAGCATCATTAACGCTGCCGCGCAGTGTCATTGATTCACCATGCAGACTCAACATTATGCAAATGATTAAACAGTGTTTTTTCCTCCTGATTTTGGCCAGCGCAGCCTTGTTTATGCCGCATGCAAAGGCGGCCTGCACAACGCCGGATATGCCCAAAATGATCAACGTGGCATCTGTTTCCGTACCGACGACGCTGGCGATTGGTGAGACCATTCCAGGAACAGAGCAAACCGTACACGTTGCCGGACAGTGCGATCAAAGTATTGATAGCGGTCTGGAAATTGTCTCCTGCTATTACGGAACAGGCGCTGAGATACCAGGCCTGAGAGGGGTGTACGACTCCGGGGTGCCCGGCGTTGGCATCGCGCTGATGAACGAGCAAGGCCAGCGGATCAGCGGCGCAGGCGGCGTACAGTGCGATTCACGCGGCACGCCGATCGGTTATGTATCCAGCGATGGACAGCAGTCATTTAACTTCAACGTCACGCTTGAGTTGGTGAAAACCGGCAGTGACGTGACCTCCGGTACACTGGTGCAGGCGCAAACAGAGTTTGGGATTGGCGTGTTTGGTCACGAAGGTATCGGGAGTCCTAACCACATTGCCTATGCCGGCAATGTGGATCTCGAAACCGTAACCTGCTCCGTGTTACCGAAAAACCTGACCGTCAATCTGGGCGACTTTCCGATCAGTGATTTTATGGGAGTAGGCACCCTCTCGATGCCAGCACAGAATTTTAACGTTACGGTCAACTGTAATTCCACCGTACAGCCTGAAGTGAAGATCACCAGTGCGAATGGCTACGAATCGGGTTTTGCCGGCGTGATGAAGCTGACTCAGCAAAGTGGGATGGCGACCGGCGTCGGCGTCAGAATGCTGTTTGATGGCAATATCGCCACCTTCGACAACTACGTCAACACGCAAAGCGAGGCAAAAGCCAACGAAACGCTGGATATTCCGTTCCAGGTCCGCTATGAGCAAATCAGCGACGACGTTACGCCAGGCCCGGCAAATACCGTCGCCACGATTACGCTGGCCTATAAGTGATCGCGATGAAAAAAATGGTTTTCTTACTCACCGCAGGTCTGATGGCATATGCCTGCGCAGATGATATCCAGGTGCAAATGGTGGGTAACATCTATGCCAACACCTGCTCCGTGGACAGCGCCAGTAAAGATTTAACCGTCGATTTGGGGCAGGCGTCATCGAGTGATTTCAAAGACGTAGGCGATACCGGCGAATGGAAAGCGTTTTCCCTGGAAGTAACGCATTGCCCAAAAACACTCACGCTGGCCAACGCGTTTTTTTACGGACAGGCCGATAGCGTACACCCGACCAAATTTGCCAACAGCGGCAATGCGAAAGGGCTTGCGCTGGAGCTGGCCGATCGGCAGGACAATATTCTCATCGCCCCGCAGGCAAGCTTTAACGTGCTGATCAACCAAAGCGATCACACGGCCACTTTCCCGTTAGCCGCCCGCTATTACGCCACGTCCATGCCCGTCAGCGCGGGCTCGTTCGATAGCGTCATACAGGTCACGTTTACCTATCAGTAGGAGCGCGCCCCTTCGCACGGATGCTTTTTTTACGCCCGGCAACCACTTTTGTCGGGCGTTTTTTTACCTCCGGCACTTCCGGGCGTTCAATCGGAAATACCGGGAGCGCATTCAGCAAACGCTGCCCGTAGCTTTTGGTTAACAGACGCTTGTCGTAAATCACCACCTCTCCCCAGCAGCCGTGGCTACGAATCAAACGGCCCACCTGCTGGATCAGGTTAAACGACGCGTTTGGCAGGCTCTGCACTTCAAACGGGTAGCGATTCAGGCTTTTCAGCCACTCGCCTTCGGTGATCACCACCGGGCTGTCGATGGGAGGAAACGCAATCTTGTGAATATGCACCTGAGTCAGCAGGTCGCCTTTCAGATCCAACCCCTCGGCAAAAGATTGCAGGCCAATCAGCACGCTGCGCTCGCCGTTCGCCACCCGCTTACGGTGCAGTTCCACCAGGCGATAGCGCGGCTGATCGCCCTGAACCAGCAGCAAAAGACGCAAATCGGTCACATGCTCCAGAAAGCGCTGCATCGCCCGTCCGCTGGCAAACAAAACCAGCATGCCGTGGTGTTTTTTGCTTTCCAGCGCCTGACGGAAATAGGCCGCCATCTCCGCAATATGCTGCTCTTCGTTATCAATCAACGGTTCATAGCGCATCTGCGGAATGACAATTTTACCCTGCTCCACATGATTAAAGGGGGAATCCAGCGCCACAAAGCGATCGCCCGCTTTCTCCTTCAGGCCGCTCATCTCCTGCAAGCGCGAGAAGCTGTTAAGCGAACGCAGGGTCGCCGACGTTACAATAATATGCGGCACGCTGCGCCAGAGCAGCCTTTCAAGCTGATCGCTGACGCGAATGCCCACACAGTGGAACCAGACGTGTATCTGCCCATCGCGCGCCTCCCGCGTGGCCCACTTCGAGACCGGCGCACCGGAAGACTGCGCCAGCGACGCCAGCCGCCAGAGCTTGCTTTGCGCCTCAAACATGCCCAGCGCGCGGTTCATCTGCAAAATCACCCGGTGCAGGCGCACAATATCGTGCGAGCCGGTTTTCTCGCTGAGATCGTTAAGGAACAGCTCCGCCAGCCCACGCAGCATTTCCGTCAGCTTCGCCAGCCGCTGGCAGATCGCCATGATCTCATCCGGTAACTCGCCCATCGCAAAGCGGTGCTCAGCGTCCTGCGTCGCGGGCATATACAGATTCAGGATGTTGTTGAGCGAGGCAATCAGCTCGTACAACTCTTCGCAGTGCGCATTCAGGCGCTCAGGATTCGCCAGCGGCGGCGTGGTTTTCGGGCGGAACTGTTCCAGGCAGGTCGCCACCAGCTTAGTGAACAGATCCAGTTGCAGGCGATACCAGGGGGCGGAGATCTCAGCGCTCATCTCCAGCGCGTCGCGCGCGACATCCGGCAGATGGTGGCCTTCGTCCAGCACCAGCAGAAGATTTTTCGGCTCCGGCAGCACCGCTTCGCTCTCCATCGCCGCCATCACCAGCGCATGGTTCGCCACCACCACTTCAGCTTCCTGAATTTCCCGTCGGGCGACAAAAAAAGGGCATTCACGGTAGTAATGGCAATTGCGGTTCAGGCAACTGGCTTTATCGGTGCTCAGGCGCTTCCAGAGCGCGTCGTCAATGGCGATATCGGTATGATCGCGCAACCCGTCCCATTTGTAGCTGTCAAGATCGCCCTTTAGCCTGGCGCAGCGCTTTTGCTCTTCCTGGTTATTCGGCGTCAGTTCGTCATCCAGAAACGCGAGCAGATCCTGTTGATTCGGTTCGCTGCTGGCCAGCGCCGCCAGATTACGCGGGCAAACGTAGCGCCCACGACCAAACGCGGCGGTAAACCGCAAGTCAGGAATGATTTTGCGCAGCAGCGGGAGATCTTTGCTGTAGATCTGATCCTGCAACGCCACGTTGGCGGTGCTCACCACCAGCGTTTTTTGTTCTTCGCGGGCGATGGCAATACCGGAAATAAGGTAAGAGAGGGTTTTCCCGACCCCGGTCGGCGCCTCAATCGCCAGATGACGCCCTTCTTCACCCGCCAGCGTTTTGGCGACATCGGCAATCATCTGCCGCTGCGGCGCACGGGGGATAAAGTCGGGGATCTGCTCCTGAAGCGCCTTATACCAGGCGGCGATTTGCGCTTTAAGCGCAGCGGTCAATGCCATGAGAAAACCTGAAATACTGTATAAACAGCCACTATTGTGGCACTTTCTGGCGCGGGTCGCAAAAAGAAAAGCCCGACCTTTCGGCCGGGCTCGCAATTAATCCGCCAGTCTGCGCGGGCGGCGCGGCGGACGCGGTTTATCGCCGCCTGGCTTACCTTCTCCGCTGCGCGGTTTGGCTTTCGGCGCCCCGCCATCATTGCGACGCGGTTGCTGGGCACGGCCTGCTCCGCCCTGTCCCTGACCCTGGCCTCGGCCGCGACCACCGCCGCCACGCTGCTGCTGGCGACCGTTCTGAATCGGCTCCGCTTTAATTGACGGGTCTGGTTCATAACCCGGCGTGGTGATGCGCGGGATCTCTTTTTTCAGCAGCTTCTCGATATCGCGCAGCAGTTTGTGTTCATCAACGCAGACCAGCGATAACGCTTCGCCGGTCGCGGCGGCACGACCGGTACGGCCGATACGGTGAACGTAATCTTCCGGGACGTTTGGCAGCTCATAGTTCACCACATGCGGCAGCTCTTCGATATCCAGCCCGCGCGCCGCGATGTCGGTCGCCACCAGGACACGGATATCGCCGGATTTGAAATCAGCCAGTGCGCGGGTACGCGCGCCCTGAGATTTATTACCGTGGATCGCCGCACTGCGAATGCCGTCTTTATTCAGCTGTTCCGCCAGATGGTTAGCGCCGTGTTTGGTACGGGTAAAGACCAGCACCTGCTGCCAGTTGCCTTTGCCAATCATCTGCGACAACAGTTCGCGCTTGCGTTTTTTATCCACGAAATGAACGTGCTGGGTCACCTGCTCAGAAGCGGTATTACGGCGCGCCACTTCAATTTCCAGCGGGTTATGCAACAGCTTTTCAGCAAGCGCTTTAATGTCATCGGAGAATGTGGCGGAGAACAGCAGGTTCTGGCGCTTCGGCGGCAGTTTTGCCAGCACGCGGCGAATATCGTGGATAAAGCCCATGTCGAGCATACGGTCAGCTTCATCCAGCACCAGAATCTCAATCTGATCCAGCTTCACCGCGTTTTGATGTTCCAGGTCGAGCAAACGCCCCGGCGTTGCCACCAGCACGTCAACGCCGCCGCGCAGTTTCATCATCTGCGGGTTAATGCTGACGCCGCCAAACACGACCAGAGAGCGAATGTTCAGGTATTTACTGTAATCCCGGACGTTTTCGCCAATTTGCGCCGCCAGCTCACGGGTCGGCGTCAGAATCAACGCGCGTACCGGGCGACGGCCCTTCGCGTGCGGCTGCTGCGTGATCAGATGTTGTAACAGCGGCAGCGTAAAACCGGCTGTTTTACCCGTCCCCGTCTGGGCGCTGGCCATCAGGTCGCGGCCTTCCAGCACCGCAGGGATCGCCTGCTGCTGAATAGGGGTAGGTTCACGGTAACCCTGCTCGGCAATCGCGCGCAAAATATCAGGATTCAACCCAAGGGAATCAAAAGACATAACTACTCCGAACCGCCCCGACCGTTACCGGTGTAGTTTTCAGGGAGATACTCACAAGAGGGATGACAAAAACCACAATGTCATGAAGGGGCGGAGTGTAGCAGTTTTTGTGACATACCGCATAAATTATCCCCGTGACTGGAAAAAACAAAATAAACCACCACACTGGACAAGAACAATTATCGGTCATAATCTTAATCAATCGATTGATTAAGAATTGGGTTGCGCGATGAATACCCCAACCATGACGACGAAAGGCGAACAGGCCAAAAGCCAGCTTATCGCCGCTGCGCTGGCGCAGTTTGGCGAATACGGCCTCCATGCCACCACACGCGACATTGCCGCCCAGGCCGGACAAAATATCGCCGCCATCACTTACTACTTTGGCTCCAAAGAGGATTTATACCTCGCCTGCGCCCAGTGGATAGCTGATTTCATCGGCGCCCAGTTTCGCCCTCATGCCGAGGAAGCGGAACGACTGTTCGCCCAGCCGCAGCCCGATCGCGCCGCAATGCGCGAGCTGATCCTGCGCGCCTGCAAAAATATGATCATGCTGTTAACCCAGGACGACACGGTCAACCTGAGCAAATTTATTTCGCGCGAGCAGCTCTCCCCGACGGCGGCTTATCAACGGGTACACGATCAGGTTCTCAACCCCCTTCACACGCATCTGACGCGCCTGATTGCGGGGTATACCGGCCGCGATCCGGGAGATACGCAAACCATTCTCCACACGCACGCGCTGCTGGGCGAAGTGCTGGCCTTCCGCCTGGGAAAAGAAACCATTTTGCTGCGTACCGGCTGGTCAACGTTTGATGAAGAGAAAACAGAACAGATTTACCAGACGATCACCTGTCATATCGATCTCATTCTGCAAGGCTTAACGCAAAGGAGTCAGGAGCAATGAAAAAACCTGTCGTTATCGCACTGGCTGTCGCGGCGCTGGCCGCCGTGCTTGCCGGTGGTACATGGTGGTATCAGAGTCGGCAGGATAACGGGCTGACGCTCTACGGCAATGTGGATATTCGCACCGTCAATATGAGTTTTCGCGTCGGAGGCCGGCTGGCTTCGCTGGCCGTTGACGAAGGCGACGCCATTACGTCCGGGCAGGTATTGGGCGTGCTGGATAAAGCCCCGTACGAGAACGCGTTGATGCAGGCTAAAGCAGGCGTCTCCGTCGCCCAGGCACAGTATGATCTGATGCTCGCGGGGTATCGCGATGAAGAGATAGCCCAGGCCGCTGCCGCCGTAAAACAGGCGCAGGCCGCATTTGACTATGCGCAGAACTTTTATCAGCGCCAGCAGGGATTGTGGAAAAGCCGCACGATCTCCGCCAACGACCTGGAGAACGCCCGCTCATCCCGCGATCAGGCGCAGGCGCAGCTGAAATCCGCACAGGACAAATTGAGCCAGTACCGTACCGGTAACCGCCAGCAGGATATCGCCCAGGCAAAAGCCAGCCTCGAACAGGCGCAGGCGCAGCTGGCGCAGTCAGAACTCGATTTACAGGATACAACGCTGATCGCCCCCTCTGACGGTACGCTGTTAACCCGCGCGGTAGAGCCCGGCAGTATGCTCAACGCAGGCAGCACCGTGCTGACGCTGTCGCTGACTCGTCCGGTATGGGTTCGCGCCTACGTGGATGAACGCAACCTCAGCCAGGCGCAGCCCGGCCGCGAAATTTTACTCTACACCGATGGCCGCCCTGACAAGCCTTACCACGGCAAAATCGGCTTCGTATCGCCGACCGCTGAATTCACCCCGAAAACCGTTGAAACGCCGGATCTGCGCACAGACCTGGTCTATCGACTGCGCATTGTGGTGACTGACGCGGACGATGCGCTGCGCCAGGGAATGCCGGTAACGCTGACGTTCAGCGACGAGGCGCGGCATGAATGACGCCGTCATTACGTTAAACGGCCTGGTGAAGCGCTTCGCCGGAATGGAAAAACCGGCGGTCGCCCCGCTCGACTGTACGATCCACGCCGGTTATGTCACGGGTCTGGTCGGGCCGGATGGCGCAGGCAAAACCACGCTGATGCGGATGCTGGCAGGGCTGCTCAAGCCCGATAGCGGCAGCGCGTCGGTGATCGGGTTCGATCCGATCAAAAACGACAGTGAATTGCATGCGGTACTTGGTTACATGCCGCAAAAATTTGGTCTGTATGAAGATCTGACCGTGATGGAGAATCTCAATCTCTATGCGGATTTACGCAGCGTAACGGGCGAAGAACGGCAAAAAACGTTTGCCCGTCTGCTGGAATTTACCGCCCTCGGCCCCTTCACCAAACGGCTGGCAGGCAAGCTCTCGGGCGGGATGAAACAAAAACTCGGGCTGGCCTGTACGCTGGTCGGCGAGCCGAAAGTGCTGCTGCTTGACGAACCGGGCGTCGGCGTTGACCCCATCTCCCGTCGCGAGCTGTGGCAAATGGTGCATGAACTGGCGGGTGACGGCATGCTTATCCTGTGGAGTACGTCATACCTGGACGAAGCCGAACAGTGTCGCGACGTGCTGCTGATGAACGAAGGAGAGCTGCTGTATCAGGGCGAACCGACTAAGCTAACGCAGACCATGGCAGGACGCAGTTTCTTAATGAGCAGCCCGCAGGAGAATAACCGCAAGCTCCTGCAACGCGCGTTGAAACTGCCGCAGGTCAGCGACGGTATGATTCAGGGGAAATCGGTACGGCTGATCCTGAAAAAAGAGGCTACCGCAGAGGATATCCGCCGGGCCGAAGGGATGCCGGAGATAACGATTAACGACACCACGCCGCGCTTTGAAGATGCCTTTATCGACCTGCTTGGCGGCGCGGGTACGTCGGAGTCTCCGCTCGGCGCGATCCTGCATACCGTTGACGGCACGCCGGGTGAGACGGTCATTGAGGCCAAAGAACTGACCAAAAAATTCGGCGACTTCGCCGCCACCGACCACGTTAACTTCGCCGTTGAGCGCGGAGAAATCTTCGGTCTGCTCGGCCCCAACGGCGCGGGGAAATCCACCACGTTCAAGATGATGTGCGGTTTGCTGGTGCCAACTTCCGGCAAAGCGCTGGTGCTGGATATGGATTTGAAAGTCAGCTCCGGCAAGGCGCGCCAGCATTTAGGGTATATGGCGCAAAAATTTTCCCTGTACGGCAACCTGACGGTAGAGCAAAACCTGCGCTTTTTCTCCGGGGTTTATGGCCTGCGAGGCCGGGCGCAAAACGAAAAAATCACCCGCATGAGCGAAGCCTTCGGCCTGAAAAGCATCGCCTCTCATGCGACGGATGCGCTGCCGCTCGGTTTTAAACAGCGTCTGGCGCTGGCCTGTTCGCTGATGCATGAGCCCGACATTCTGTTTCTCGACGAACCCACCTCCGGCGTCGATCCCCTCACCCGCCGTGAGTTCTGGCTGCACATCAACAGCATGGTAGAAAAAGGGGTCACGGTGATGGTCACCACCCACTTTATGGACGAAGCGGAATACTGCGACCGTATCGGGCTGGTTTATCGCGGCAAGCTGATCGCCAGCGGGACGCCGGACGATCTGAAAGCGCAGGCGGCAGACGACGACACGCCGGACCCGACGATGGAGCAGGCCTTTATCACGCTCATTCACGACTGGGATAAGGAGCATACTCATGAGTAACGCCCTGCTCTCCTGGCGGCGCGTACGCGCGCTGTGCGTGAAAGAGACGCGTCAGATTATCCGCGATCCCAGTAGCTGGCTGATCGCCGTGGTGATCCCGCTGCTGTTGCTGTTTATTTTTGGCTACGGGATTAACCTCGACTCCAGCAAGCTGCGGGTCGGCATTCTGCTCGAACAACAGAGCGAGGAGGCGCTGGATTTCACCCACGCTATGACCGGTTCGCCGTATATCGACGCCACCATCAGCGATAGCCGCCATGAGCTTATTGAGAAAATGCAGGCCGGGCGCATTCGCGGGCTGGTGGTGATCCCTGTCGATTTTGCGCAAAAGATGGCGCGAGAGAATGACACCGCGCCGATACAGGTTATCACCGACGGCAGCGAACCGAACACCGCCAACTTCGTGCAGGGTTACGTGGAGGGGGTCTGGCAGATCTGGCAAATGCAGCGGGCTGAAGATCGTGGGGAGGAATTTGAACCGCTGATCGACGTGCAGACCCGCTACTGGTTTAACCCGGCGGCCATCAGCCAGCACTTTATCATTCCCGGCGCAGTCACCATTATCATGACGGTGATTGGCGCCATTCTCACTTCGCTGGTGGTTGCGCGCGAGTGGGAACGCGGGACGATGGAGGCGCTGCTCTCGACCGAGGTGACGCGCGCAGAGTTGTTGCTGTGCAAACTGATCCCCTACTACTTCCTCGGCATGCTGGCGATGCTGCTGTGTATGCTGGTGTCGGTGTTTATTCTTGGCGTGCCCTGGCGCGGCTCGCTGGTGATTCTGTTTCTTATCACCAGCCTGTTTCTGCTCAGTACGCTGGGAATGGGGCTGCTGATTTCCACCATTACCCGTAACCAGTTTAACGCCGCGCAGGTCGCGCTGAACGCCGCTTTTTTACCGTCGATTATGCTGTCAGGCTTTATTTTTCAGATAGACAGTATGCCTGCCGTCATCCGCGCGGTGACTTACATTATTCCGGCGCGCTATTTCGTCAGCACCCTGCAAAGCCTGTTTCTGGCGGGGAACATCCCCATTGTGTTGATCGTTAATACGTTATTTTTAATCGCTTCGGCAGCCATGTTTATCGGCCTGACGTGGATGAAGACCAAACGCCGGCTGGATTAAATTTTCTGCCTGATGGCGCTTCGCTTATCAGGCCTACGACCACATATTTTGTAGGCCGGATAAGGCATTTACGCCGCCATCCGACAAAGACATTAAGTTTGTAGGCCGGATAAGGCGTTTACGCCGCCATCCGACAAAGACATTAAGTTTGTAGGCCGGATAAGGCATTTACGCCACCATCCGGCGAAGACCTTAAGTTTGTAGGCCGGATAAGGCGTTTACGCCGCCATCCGGCAAAGACGTTAAGTTTGTAGGCCGGATAAGGCGCCGCCGACATCCGGCATGGCATAAGGGAGATAAACATGTTTCATCGCCTGTGGACATTAATCCGCAAAGAGCTGCAATCGCTGTTACGCGAGCCGCAGACCCGCGCGATCCTGATCTTACCGGTGCTGATCCAGGTGCTGCTGTTTCCCTTTGCCGCCACGCTGGAAGTGACCAATGCCACCATTGCCATTTATAACGAAGATAATGGCAAACATGCCGTCGAGCTGACGCAACGGTTCGCGCGCGCCAAAGCGTTTACCCATATCCTGCTGCTGAAAAGCCCGCAGGAAATCCAGCCGACGATCGACACGCAAAAAGCGCTGCTGCTGGTGCGCTTTCCGGCCGATTTTTCCCGTCACCTGGATAACCTCCAGCCCGCGCCGCTACAGCTCATTCTTGATGGCCGTAACTCCAACAGCGCGCAAATCGCCGCCAATTATCTCCAGCAGATCGTCAAGGATTATCAGCAGGAGCTGACAGAGGGCAAACCCAAGCCCAACAACAGCGAGCTGGTGGTGCGCAACTGGTACAACCCGAATCTGGACTATAAGTGGTTTGTGGTACCGTCTCTGATCGCCATGATCACCACGATAGGCGTCATGATCGTCACCTCGCTTTCCGTTGCCCGCGAGCGCGAACAGGGTACGCTGGATCAACTGCTGGTTTCCCCTCTCACCACCTGGCAAATTTTCATCGGTAAAGCGGTGCCCGCGCTGATTGTCGCCACTTTTCAGGCCACGATCGTACTGGCTATTGGCATCTGGGCGTACCACATCCCCTTTGCCGGTTCGCTGGCGCTGTTCTACTTCACAATGGTGATTTACGGGCTGTCGCTGGTTGGATTTGGCTTGTTAATCTCGTCGCTCTGCTCCACCCAACAGCAGGCTTTCATCGGCGTATTCGTCTTTATGATGCCTGCTATCCTGCTATCGGGATACGTTTCTCCGGTCGAGAACATGCCGGTATGGCTACAAAATCTGACGTGGATAAACCCTATCCGCCATTTTACGGACATCACCAAGCAGATTTATTTGAAAGATGCGAGTCTGAAGATCGTCTGGGGGAGTTTGTGGCCGCTACTGGTGATCACGGCCACAACGGGGTCAGCGGCGTATGCGATGTTTAGACGCAAAGTGATGTAGCTTTTTCTCCTTCGTCAGCAGCGAAACCACAGCAGGCCCGGCAAGGATCGCCAGCCCAGCCAGCGCCAGCAGCAGGTTGTTGTGCAGTACGCGGGACAGCAGCCACAGAGCAATCATCGCGGCGCCGAAATACCAGGTGGTCGTCAGCTCTTCCAGCACATCCGCAACGTCGCGCCAGCGCTGTTCGTGGTGGCGTTGTAACGCCAGCATCAGCAGCACCGTCACGCCATAAAGCACGCATAATCCCAGGCCGACACGGACTAAAGCGCCGCTCATCCAGCCCATTACCAGCAGCGCCACTACCAGTAAATGCAACATTATCTGCCAGCAACTAAGACCCGTTGCGACACGAACACGTTGTTGCCACCTCATGGCTTTTTCTCCTGAAGGATTTTTATCTAATTATTCAGAGTACCGAACTTTACGGAAAATTCCGTAAGACCGCATCTTTTTGTGACGACGACTACACTATTTCAATCAGGATAGTGACGCGGACAGGAAGAAAATGATCCAACAAACGCGAAATTTTTCATTCAAAGTGCTCACAATTAACACGCATAAGGGTTTTACCGCCTTTAATAAGCGCTTTATTCTGCCGGAGCTGCGCGACGCCGTCAGAACCGTCAGCGCGGATATTGTCTGCCTCCAGGAAGTGATGGGCGCGCATGAAGTTCATCCGCTGCACGTCGAGAACTGGCCTGATACCACTCATTACGAATTTCTTGCCGACACCATGTGGAGCGATTTCGCCTATGGTCGTAATGCCGTCTACCCGGAAGGGCATCACGGCAACGCGGTGCTGTCGCGCTATCCGATTGAACACTATGAAAATCGCGATGTCTCCGTCGGCGGCAGTGAAAAACGCGGCGTGCTGTATTGCCGTATTGTTCCGCCGATGCAGGCTCAGCCAATTCATGTAATGTGCGTGCATCTCGGCTTACGGGAAGGCCACCGCCAGGCGCAGCTGGATATGCTGGTTGAATGGGTTAACGCCCTTCCCGAATCCGAACCCGTGGTGGTCGCCGGGGATTTCAACGACTGGCGGCAGAAAGCCAACTATCCGTTAAAAGCGTCTGCGGGGCTGGAGGAGATCTTCACCCGCGCGCATGGCCGCCCGGCGCGCACCTTTCCGGTCAGGCTGCCGATACTGCGACTCGATCGTATATACGTCAAGAATGCCAATGCCAGCTCTCCTGCGGCGTTGCCGTTGCGTAACTGGCGACATTTATCTGACCATGCCCCTCTTAGCGCGGAGATACATCTATGAAATGTGGATGGCGTGAAGGCAATCAGATTCAGCTACTGGAAAACGGCGACCAGTTCTATCCCGCCGTGTTTGACGCTATCGCGCAGGCACAGCAGAGGATCATCCTGGAAACCTTCATCTGGTTTGAAGATGACGTAGGTAAGCAGCTACACGCGGCGCTGCTTAAAGCGGCCAGACGCGGCGTAAAAGCGGAAGTGCTGTTAGACGGCTACGGCTCACCCGACCTTAGCGAGGCGTTTGTCGGGGAGCTGACCGCAGCGGGGATAATCTTCCGCTATTACGATCCGCGTCCTCCCCTGTTCGGCATGCGCACCAACCTCTTTCGCCGTATGCACCGTAAAATCGTGGTTATTGACGATCGGGTCGCGTTTGTCGGCGGGCTGAATTACTCCGCAGAACATATGTCCGATTACGGCCCGGAAGCCAAACAGGATTACGCCGTTCGCGTCGAAGGGCCGGTCGTGGAGGATATTTTGCAGTTTGAGCTGGAAAACCTGCCGGGGCAAAGCGCCGCGCGCCGCTGGTGGCGACGCCATCATCGCGCCGAAGAAAACCGGAAACCCGGCGAAGCGCAGGTGCTGTTTATCTGGCGCGATAATGATGAACATCGCAACGATATTGAACGTCACTATCTGAAGATGCTTACGCAGGCGAAACGTGAAGTGATTATCGCCAATGCCTATTTCTTTCCCGGCTATCGCCTGCTGCATGCCATGCGCAAAGCCGCCCGACGCGGCGTGCGGGTAAAACTGGTGATCCAGGGGGAACCCGATATGCCCATCGTCAAAGTCGGCGCGCGTCTGCTGTACAACTATCTGGTGAAAGGCGGCGTCCATGTCTATGAATATCGCCGTCGCCCGCTGCACGGCAAAGTGGCGTTGATGGACGATCACTGGGCGACCGTCGGCTCCAGCAACCTCGATCCGCTCAGTCTGTCGCTTAACCTTGAAGCAAACGTCATTATTCATGACCGCACGTTTAACCAGACGCTGCGCGACAACCTGAACGCCATTATCGCCAATGATTGCAAGCAGGTGGACGAGTCTATGCTGCCGAAGCGCACCTGGTGGAATCTGAGCAAAAGCGTGCTGGCGTTCCACTTCCTGCGCCACTTCCCGGCGCTGGTTGGTTGGCTACCGGCGCACACGCCGCATCTGGCGCAGGTTGAACCGCCCGCTCAACCGACGATGGAAACGCAGGATCGGGTCGAAGCGGAAAACACGGGGGTGAAGCCCTGATGTCAACATCACACCCGCGATGGCGGCTGGCGAAAAAGATCCTCACCTGGCTGTTTTTTATCGCGGTGATTGTCCTGCTGGTCATTTATGCCGGAAAGGTCAACTGGGAAGATGTCTGGACAGTGATCCGGGATTACAACCGGATTGCGCTGTTGAGCGCGGTTGGGCTGGTGATTGTCAGCTACCTTCTTTACGGCTGCTACGATCTGCTGGGGCGTTTTTACTGCGGCCACAAGCTGGCGAAGCGGCAGGTCATGCTGGTGTCGTTTATCTGTTACGCCTTCAATCTGACGTTAAGCACCTGGGTCGGCGGAATCGGTATGCGCTACCGTCTGTACTCCCGCCTCGGCTTACCGGGGAGCACCATCACGCGTATTTTTTCGCTGAGCATTACCACCAACTGGCTGGGCTATATTCTGCTGGGCGGAATTATTTTTACCTTCGGCGTCGTGCAACTCCCGGCCCACTGGTATATCGATGAAAATACGCTGCGCATTCTCGGTATTGTGTTGTTGCTGGTGATTGCCGTCTACCTGTGGTTTTGCGCCTTTGCAAAACGGCGTCATATCACGATTAAAGGCCAAAAGCTGATGCTTCCGTCATGGAAATTCGCCCTCGCGCAGATGGGGATTTCCAGCGCTAACTGGATGGTGATGGGTGCCATTATCTGGCTGCTGATGGGGCAAGACGTTAATTATTTCTTTGTACTTGGCGTGCTGCTGGTGAGCAGTATTGCCGGAGTGATCGTGCATATCCCGGCCGGGATCGGCGTTCTGGAGGCCGTGTTTATGGCGCTGCTGGCGGGTGAGCATACGTCGCAAGGCACCATTATCGCCGCCCTGCTCGCCTGGCGTGTGCTCTATTATTTTATTCCGCTATTGCTGGCGTTGATTTGCTATCTGCTGCTGGAAAGTCGGGCAAAGAAGCTGCGGGCGAAAAACGAGAAAGCCTTAGCGAAGTGACGAGTTATTTGCTGCTTATCAGGTCTATAAACGTGTATTACCGGCCTAACCTGTAGGCCGGATACAGCGTTCACGCCAATTAACGGCGATTACCGAAAATACGCAGCAGCATCAGGAACAGGTTGATGAAGTCCAGATACAGCGTTAACGCGCCGAGAATCGAGTATTTCCGCAGCGTCGAGCTGTCACGAACATCAATCTGCTCGCCAATGTTTTTCAGCTTCTGCGTGTCATAGGCGGTCAGACCAACAAAGACAACCACCCCGATATAGGTCACCGCCCACATCAACGCTTCGCTTTTGAGCCAGAAGTTGACCAACGATGCCAGAATAATGCCGATCAGCGCCATAAACAGCATGCTGCCCCAGCCGCTGAGATCGCGTTTCGTGGTGTAGCCATACAGGCTCATCACGCCAAACATCCCGCCGGTCACGACAAACGTGCTGGCGATAGACGAATAGGTATAAACGATAAAAATGCTCGACAGCGTCAGGCCCGTCAGCGCCGAATAGAGCATAAACAGCGTGGTCGCCATCCCGGCGCTAAGTTTTTGCACCATTGCTGACAGCGCAATAACCAGCGCAAGCTGGGCGATAATCAAGCCAAAGAAGGTGATTTTGCTGGAAAAGACAAACATCATCACCGCAGGCGTATTCGCTGCATACCAGGCGATAAATGCGGTCAGCAGCAGCCCAACCGTCATCCAGCCATATACCTGCGCCATATACGTTTGCAGGCCGGAACGGGTCTGTACGATAGAATCGGATCGTGGGAATCGGTCCATGATGATCTCCTGATTAAAAGTGATACCCCTGAATAAGGGTATCACATTCTGCTACCAGCGTTTTGCCGCCTGCCGATCGCTATCGCGCGCTTCCACCCAGCGCTCGCCTTCCGGCGTCGCTTCACGCTTCCAGAACGGCGCGCGGGTTTTCAGATAATCCATAATGAATTGCCCGGCCTCGAACGCGCTGCTACGGTGCGCGCTGGTTACGCCGACAAAGACAATCTCATCGCCCGGCCACAGTTCGCCAATACGATGGATCACCGTCACGCGCCCCAGCGGCCAGCGCGAGCGCGCCTCGTCCACGATATCCGCCAGCGCTTTTTCCGTCATCCCCGGGTAATGTTCCAGCGTCAGCGCTTTAACGCTGTCGCCCAGATTATGATTGCGGACTTTACCGGTAAAGGTCACGACTGCGCCATCTTCATCACGCTCCGCCAGCCAGGGGTACTCCTCCCCAACGCTGAACGGCGCATGGCCAACGATCACTCGCGTTTCAGCCATCTCAGCCTCCTGTCACCGGTGGGAAAAAGGCCACTTCATCACCCGCCGTCAGCGGATGTTCAAAACTGACCAGCGTCTGATTGACGGCGGCCAGCAGCTTGCCGTCTTCC
Source organism: Citrobacter sp. TBCP-5362 (assembly GCF_005406305.1). NCBI lineage: Bacteria > Pseudomonadati > Pseudomonadota > Gammaproteobacteria > Enterobacterales > Enterobacteriaceae > Citrobacter > Citrobacter sp. TBCP-5362. The sequence goes on from NZ_CP040234.1 coordinate 3,014,354, forward strand.
AGCGCCAGCGCCCAGCGATCGCTTTGCGCCGCCAGATGCTGACGCAGCGCTTCTACGGTTGGGAAATCGGCGGCGACCTCTAACGCATCCGTTCCCACCAGTTCACGCACCTGAGCGAAAAACAGAACCTTAATCATGCGCATCCACCTTAAAATCGCCAGACTTACCGCCGCTTTTCGCCAGCAAACGCACCGGGCCAATCACCATATCCTTTTGCACCGCTTTGCACATGTCGTAGATCGTCAATGCCGCCACGGAAGCGGCAGTCAGCGCTTCCATCTCCACGCCGGTTTTCCCCGTCAAGCGACACAACGATTCAATGCGTACCCGGTTGTGTTCAGGTTCCGCCTGCAATTGCACTTCGACCTTACTCAACAACAGCGGATGGCACAGCGGGATCAGCTCCCAGGTACGTTTAGCCGCCTGAATCCCGGCGATACGCGCGGTCGCGAAAACATCGCCCTTATGGTGGCTACCGTCGATAATCATCGCCAGCGTTTCACTGCGCATCGTCACAAACGCTTCGGCGCGCGCCTCACGTACGGTTTCCGCTTTGGCGGAGACGTCCACCATGTGCGCTTCGCCAGCGGCATTAATATGGGTCAGTTGCGACATACTTATTTCTTCAAATGTGGGTGGAAGTTACACGGGCGTGTGCGAGCATCAAGCTGCGGCGCGATGATGTTGTCCCAGGCGGTGCGGCACGCTTTTGTGGAGCCCGGCATCGCAAAAATCAGCGTCTTGTTGGCAACGCCGGCCACCGCGCGAGATTGCAGGGTCGATGTGCCAATCTCTTCAAACGACAACATGCGGAACACTTCGCCAAACCCTTCGACTTCGCGATCAAAGAGCGGCAGTAACGCTTCCGGCGCCTGATCGCCATCGGTCAGCCCGGTGCCGCCGGTGATGAGCACCACCTGAACGTCATCGCTGGCGATCCACGCGGAAACCTGCGCGCGAATGGCGTAGCGGTTCTCTTTAACGATGGCTTTGTCCACGACCTGATGCCCCGCTTCCAGCGCGGCGTCGCGCAGAAAATGACCGGAAGTGTCGTCTTCTTCGCCGCGACGACTGGAAACCGTAAGAATAGCAATGCGGGTAGGGATAAACTCAGCGCTTACCTGACTCATAAAAACTCCTTGTCCGTTAAGGCGTTAACCGCCTATGTACGATAGATTTTGCGTAATACCGGTATTGTTCTGGTGCAGGAAGTGGGTCTGCTTTTTCTCCAGCAGCGCGGCTGAAATGCGTTCTTCCAGCGCATGTTGCTGTGCATCGTCTTCCAGCAGGTCGCGCAGGCTTACGCCGCCTTCGCCAAACAGGCAAAGATGGAGTTTACCGACCGAGGAAACGCGCAGACGGTTGCAGGTGGCGCAGAAATCTTTTTCATACGGCATGATGAGACCGATTTCACCGGCATAGTCAGGATGACAAAAAACCTGCGCCGGGCCGTCGCTGCGCTGGCGCAGCTGATGAATCCAACCGCGACGCAGCAGTTCATCACGCAGCACCTGTCCAGAAATATGGTGTTTACGAAAGAGTTCGCTCCCCTCTCCCGTCTCCATCAGTTCAATGAAGCGCAGTTGAATGGGGCGTGCCTGAATCCAGGCGAGAAAGGTGTCCAGTTGATGATGGTTCACATCGCGCATCAACACGGTGTTCACTTTGACCTTTGCGAAACCGGCGTCAAACGCGGCGTCAATGCCCGCCATCACCTGCTGGAATTTATCCTGCCCGGTAATGGCGTGAAACTGACGGGCGTCAAGGCTATCGACGCTGACGTTGATGCCCGTCAGACCCGCGTCGCGCCAGTTCGCCGCATCACGCGCCAGACGATACCCATTAGTGGTCACCGCAATCTGGCGAATCGCGTCGTTTTCACGCACGGCGGCAATGATGTCGGTAAAGTCGCGACGCAGCGACGGTTCACCGCCGGTAAGGCGCACTTTTTCGGTGCCCAGACTGGCAAACGCGCGCGTCACACGGCGAATTTCATCGACGGTCAGAAAGCCGTTATTGGTGACACCGCCAGGCTTGTAGCCATCCGGCAGGCAGTATGTGCAACGAAAGTTACACACATCAGTAATCGACAGACGTAAGTAATAAAACTTACGTGCGAAAGCATCGGTAAGTTGTGAGGCCATGTACACCTTTCCAAATACGGGAGGCGGAGTCATTTCTTCCTGCGCCCTGGTGGCAAACTCTTTCGAGGCTTGTCACGGCCAAAACACCATATCAATTTGACACAGGCGTAGAGGCTAGAGTGTCTTTTTAAGCATCGCTTAAAAAGGTGGTTATGCCGATACTAGCGTGTAAATAGCATTTTTGCCATTCCCACCTTACGCTATATAATCATGTATATAGCGTCATAATCGTGCTATTTCGCTACAGAATAAGCAAAAATCACACTTTTGCATTGATATACATCAGTTAGCCATCAGGCTAACCCTATCCGAAAGAGGTAGAGGGGATGGATTTATTTTCCATCGTTGTTCGTTGGCTAATTGCTGAAAAGGCGCTATTTGCGCTACTGTAGCGCAGTACCTCTGATATTAGGAATTTGTATGCGCAATCGTACGCTGGCAGACCTGGATCGTGTTGTCGCTCTCGGCGGAGGGCATGGATTAGGACGCGTTCTCTCTTCACTCTCTTCATTAGGCTCACGCCTGACCGGTATTGTCACCACCACCGATAACGGGGGTTCCACAGGCCGTATTCGCCGCTCTGAAGGGGGAATCGCCTGGGGCGATATGCGCAACTGTCTGAACCAGTTAATTACCGAACCCAGCGTCGCGTCGGCGATGTTTGAGTACCGTTTTGGCGGTAATGGTGAACTTTCCGGCCATAACCTCGGAAATCTGATGTTAAAGGCGCTGGATCACCTGAGCGTGCGGCCTCTCGAAGCGATAAATTTAATTCGCAACTTATTGAAGGTGGATGCGCATTTAATCCCTATGTCGGAGCTGCCGGTAGACCTGATGGCCATCGACGATCAGGGGCATGAAGTATACGGCGAGGTGAATATCGATCAACTGGCGACCCCGCCGCAGGAGCTGATGCTGTCACCGAAAGTCCCCACCACCCGGGAAGCGGTGCAGGCCATTAGCGAAGCCGATTTGATTCTGATTGGCCCCGGAAGTTTCTACACCAGTTTGATGCCGATTCTGCTGCTTGATGAGCTGGCGCAGGCGCTGCGCCGTACTCCGGCGCCGATGGTCTATATCGGTAATCTGGGGCGCGAATTGAGTCTGCCCGCCGCCAGCTTAACGCTTGTCGACAAACTGGCGATTATGGAGCAATACGTCGGGAAACAGGTTATCGACGCCATTGTGGTTGGCCCGAAAGTGGATGCCTCGGCGGTGACGGGCCGGATTGTGATTCAGGAAGTGCTGGAAGCCAGCGATATTCCGTATCGCCATGACCGACAGCTGCTGCATAACGCGCTGGAGAAAGCGATACAGGCGTTAGGGTAAGCGTATTCAGATTTGCCCGGTGGCGCTTCGCCTACCGGGCCTACACACAACAGGCGGAACAACCGTAGGCCGGATAAGACGCTTTACGTCGCCATCCGGCATCGTCATGACGCCGCGATAAACAGCTCACGTAGCTGATGCAGCTGGTCGCGAATCTCTGCGGCTTCTTCAAACTCCAGGTTTTGCGCATGCTGCATCATCTGGCCTTCCAGCTCATGAATTTTCTGCTGCAACGCTTTCGGCGTCATATCCATCTCAACCACACCCGATTTCGCCGCTGCGCGGGACTTCCCTTTGCCCTTCGCTTTGGTTTTCGCGATGTTCTGACCCAACGCCAGAATATCGACCACTTTCTTATTCAGCCCCTGCGGAACGATACCGTGCTCTTCGTTGTATAACTGCTGTTTCTCGCGACGACGTTCGGTTTCGCCTATCGCTTTCGCCATCGACGGGGTGATCTTATCGCCATAGAGGATCGCCTTCCCGTTGACGTTACGCGCCGCACGGCCGATGGTCTGAATCAGCGAACGCTCTGAACGCAGGAAGCCTTCTTTGTCTGCGTCCAGAATCGCCACCAGCGAGACCTCAGGCATGTCCAGCCCTTCTCGCAACAGGTTGATCCCCACCAGCACGTCAAACTCGCCCAGACGCAAATCACGAATGATTTCCATACGCTCAACGGTATCGATGTCCGAGTGCAGGTAACGTACGCGCTCGCCGTGTTCTTCGAGATATTCGGTAAGATCTTCCGCCATTCGCTTGGTCAGCGTCGTCACCAGCACACGTTCGTTAATCGCCGCCCGCAGGCGGATCTCAGAGAGCAGATCATCAACCTGCGTCGCCACCGGCCGAACTTCAATGATCGGGTCCAGCAGCCCGGTGGGACGCACCACCTGATCCACCACCTCGCCGCCGGATTTCTCCAGCTCATAGTTGCCCGGCGTGGCGGAAACGTAGATGGTTTGCGGGGCCAGCGCTTCAAACTCTTCAAATTTTAGCGGACGGTTATCCAGCGCTGACGGCAGACGGAAACCGTACTCCACCAGCGTCTCTTTGCGCGCCCTGTCCCCACGAAACATCCCGCCGATTTGCGGAATCGTGACGTGAGATTCATCCACGACTAACAGGCCATCGGCTGGCAGATAGTCAAACAGCGTCGGCGGCGGCTCGCCAGGCCCGCGCCCGGAAAGGTAGCGGGAGTAGTTTTCAATCCCCGAGCAATATCCCAGCTCGTTCATCATTTCCAGATCGAACTGCGTACGCTGGGTTAAGCGCTGTTCTTCCAGCAACTTATTGTTTTCCAGCATGATCCTGCGTCTGTCCACCAGTTCGTCTTTGATCTCCTCCATCGCCTGTACGATGCGCTCGCGCGGCGTAACGTAGTGCGTTTTCGGGTAGATGGTGTAGCGCTGGATAGTCGATTCAACCTGCCCGGTCAGCGGGTCAAACAGCGACAGACGTTCAACCTCTTCGTCAAACAGCTCAACCCGCAGCGCAATATCGTCAGACTCTGCCGGGAAGATGTCGATGACCTCGCCGCGTACGCGGAAAGTGCCGCGCTGGAAGGCCTGATCGTTGCGGGTATATTGCAACTCCGCCAGACGGCGCAGGATAGCGCGCTGATCGATGATCATCCCCACCGTCAGGTGCAGCATCATCTTCAGGTATAAATCGGGATCGCCCAGACCGTAGATAGCGGAAACCGAAGCCACGACCACAACGTCCCGCCGCTCAAGCAGCGCCTTGGTCGCCGACAGTCGCATCTGTTCTATGTGTTCGTTCACCGACGCATCTTTTTCGATAAAGGTGTCGGAGCTGGGCACATACGCCTCTGGCTGATAGTAGTCATAGTAAGAGACGAAATATTCCACCGCGTTGTCAGGGAAGAACTCTTTCATTTCGCCGTATAACTGGGCCGCCAGCGTTTTATTGGGCGCAAGCACCATCGTCGGGCGCTGTAAATCGGCAATCACATTGGCGATGGTGAACGTTTTCCCTGATCCCGTTACGCCCAACAGCGTCTGGTGCGCCAGACCATCTTCAAGACCTTCCTCCAGACGACGTATCGCCTCCGGCTGATCGCCTGAAGGTTTAAAAGCGGAATTCAGTTTGAACGGTTTACTCATGGGCAGCTACCTGAAGGAATGGGCGGGCAGGACACTAATTTTACCCGGAGCCGCTAATATTGCCAGCAAAATATACTGGATGAAAAAACAGTGGCGACTTAAGGTATTACTCAAATAAGGGATAACACCCGGCATTGCGACGTAAAATGTAGACCCTGACGAGATAAAAAACCAGTGAGATGCGGTTATCCCCAAACCAAAGACTTTTTTAACACTTGTCAAGATGTGTGATGAAAGATTTGTGGCAACCCGTGACACTTTCCTTACAGCCATTGCTTTTATCTAACAAATTGTTTCATAAGCACTATTTACTTAAGACGCCTTTCGCATCAATTTAGTCGCAGGCCGCGTCTTCTCTCGCTTACGTTGTGTTTTCTAACTCTAATACACAAGGTTATCCACAGGAATGGTGGATAACTGCGTCCAGCCCGTATGGACTGCCGCCTGGCAAAATCGCGCGGACGCCACTTGATGAGGGGCTAAAAAAAAATTATCGCTTTTTTTTGATTTTTATCAGCTAACGAAACGCGGGCGGCAGGCGAGATCCTGCTCGCATTTTCACCCGTTTTACACCGCCTTCAGGCGCGTCAGGTCGAGATATTGTCCTGTTGATGCACTTTCCGCCTTCCCGGAAAGCCAGGGGATTTCGCCCAGCAGAGGAGCCGTAATCACCCGCGTTAGCGTCGCCATGTATTCCGCATGGCGCTTTCCGGGCGGCGTCACGTCATTGGCTACCCACCCGGCAAGCGTCAGCCCGGCTTGCTGCACGGCCTGCGCCGTCAGCATGGCATGATTGATACACCCAAGCTTCACGCCCACCACCAGAATCACCGGCAGGTGCTCCGCCGCAACCCAGTCGGCAAACGTCAGCGTTTCGCCAAGCGGAGTAAACCAGCCGCCCGCCCCTTCCACTAACACCCAGTCGGCCTGGCGTTCCAGCGCGCGTAAACCGGCGGACATCACCGAGGCCTGAACGGGTCTCCCCTCCTCTGCGCTCACAATGTGCGGCGAGGTCGGTTCCGCAAAGGTGTAGGGGTTGATCACTTCATAGGCCAGCGTCAGCGTGCTGTTGCGCTGTAGCGCCAGGGCATCGCTATTGCGCAGCCCCTGCGCCGTCATCTCGCTGCCCGACGCCACGGGCTTGTAGCCTGCCGTCCGAAAGCCGCTCTGCGCGGCAGCCTGTAACAGGGCGCAACTGGCGACCGTTTTTCCGACTTCAGTGTCCGTCCCGGTGACAAAATACCGTTTAATCACGTTCAATGACTCCCAAAAAAAGCTGATACGTCAGCGGATATTTCCCCTGCTGCTGCGGCCAGGCCAACTGTAACTGTCGCAACTGCGAACGCGTTAACACGCGCGGTTCACGCCCCTCGTGCAGATGCGTCGCCCCAATGCCTTTAAGCGAACGCATCGCGCTGAGCGCATCATCAAACCACAGGGTGATCGCCTGGATCTGCTGACGGACGCGCCAGCCGTGCATCGCATTGCCGATCGCCTCTGGCGACAAAAAGTGGTTGGCATGCCCCCGGTTATCTACCGCCTGCCAGGCCTGACGCAGTTCCGGCAGCGATCCGTGCGCCAGCGAGGTAAACGCCACCACGCCGCCAGGACGCACCACGCGATACAGTTCGCTTAGCGCGCCGCGCAAGTCGCCGCACCACTGCACCGCCAGGTTGCTCCATGCCAAATCAAACCGCGCCGCCGCCAGCGGGATGGCTTCGATATCCGCCGCAAGGTAATGGTGAGCAGCCTGCTGACGACGCGCCTCATCCAGCATTTGCGCCGAGAGATCGAGCGCCGTGACCTCGCATCCCTGCTCTCGCCAGAAGCGGCTCATCCGCCCTGGCCCACAACCGGCGTCCAGAACGTGCGCACATTCGCGCCCTGCCAGCAGCGCCAGCAGCGCGTCCGCACTCTGGCGTTGCAGTTCAGCGTGCTGCTCATAATGCGACGCCGCGCGCCCAAACGCGGCCGCAATCGCCTGCTTATCAACCTGCGCCATCCAGCACCTCCAGTAAGCGATCAATATCCTGCGCTTCATGCGCCTGAGTGAGCGTCAGGCGCAACCGGGCAGTACCGGCCGGAACGGTAGGCGGTCGGATCGCGCTCACCCAGCATCCCTGCTCCCGCAGAGTATCCGCCAGCCGTAACGCGCGCGCATTGTCTCCGACAATCAGCGGCTGAATCGCACTGTGCGAATTTGCCAGCGTAAAATCGCTGGCCTTAACGCCCGAACGGAAGCGCTGAATTAACGCAGCCAGTTTTTCCCGGCGATCTGCGCCTTCCGGGCTTCGGATCACCGCCAGCGCCGCGCTCAGCGCCTGCGCCTGGGCCGGTGGCATACTGGTGCTGTAGATCAGATGGCGGGCAAACTGCAACAGATAATCCGCAACGCTTTCAGAGCAGAGAATCGCCGCCCCGCTGACGCCAAAACCTTTGCCAAACGTCACAATCAGCAGCTCAGGTTTGACCTGCTGTCGCCAGCAGCTTCCGCGCCCCTCATCACCCGTAACGCCAATACCGTGCGCATCATCCACCAGCAGCCAGGCGTTACGCTGCCGTGCGGCACGGTGGATCTCCGCCAGCGGCGCGCCGTCGCCGTCCATACTGAATATGCCCTCTGTCACCACCAGTTGCTGCCCGCCGCACGGGGCGTCCAGCAGGCGCGCCAGGTGTTGAGGATCGTTGTGGGTAAAGCGGCGAAGCGTCGCCGGGCTGAGGTTTGCCGCTTCCAGCAATGAGGCGTGGCTGAGACGGTCCGCGACAATCCGATCGTCTTTCGCCATCAGCGCGGCGATAACCGCCTGATTCGCCGCAAAGCCAGAGATAAACAGCAGCGCCCGCGAATAGCCAAGCCAGCCTGCCAGCGCCTCCTCAAGCGCCTGATGCGCCACGGAGTAGCCGCTGACGTGGCCGGAGCCGCCGCTGCCGACGCCAAAGCGCTCCGCACCCTGTTGCCAGGCGCGAATAATCTGCGGATGGTGACTTAAACCGAGGTAGTCATTGCTGGAGAAATTCAGATACTGGCGTTCGTTAGCCACCAGCCAACGCCCTGCCCCCTGCGTCACCGCATAGCGGCGACGCAACGCATCGGCAGAACGACGCGCCGTAAGCGCATCGTCGATTTTTTGCTGCCAGGTCATACTGCTGCCGCGTTGTAATAGTCGTCTGTATCCGGGGTCATCAGCGCCTGTTCCAGACGCTGTTGCTGTTCGTTGTCACCAGCCAGCACCGACGTTTGCTGCGGGTTCAGCCCCAGTTTGCGGAACAGCTGGAGATCTTTGTCTTCTTCCGGGTTCGGCGTGGTCAGCAGCTTACAGCCGTAGAAGATGGAGTTCGCCCCCGCCATAAAGCACATCGCCTGCGTTTGCTCGTTCATCTGTTCGCGACCCGCAGAAAGACGCACGTAGGAGGTTGGCATCATAATGCGCGCGACAGCGATCGTGCGGATGAAATCAAACGCATCCACATCCTCATTATCCGCCAGCGGCGTACCTTTGACCTTCACCAGCATGTTGATCGGCACGCTTTCCGGCGGGGTCGGCAAATTCGCCAGTTGCAACAGCAGCCCGGCGCGATCTTTAACCGTTTCGCCTAAGCCAACGATACCGCCAGAGCAGACTTTAATCCCCGCTTCACGCACTTTGTCCAGCGTATCAAGACGTTCCTGATACGAGCGGGTCGTGATGATGTTGCCGTAAAATTCCGGGGAGGTATCCAGGTTGTGGTTGTAGTAGTCCAGCCCGGCGTTGGCGAGGCGCTGCGCCTGAGATTCATTGAGCGTGCCGAGGGTCATACAGGCTTCCAGCCCCATCGCCTTCACGCCCTGCACCATCTGTTCCAGATACGGCATATCGCGCTCGTGCGGGTTTTTCCATGCCGCGCCCATGCAGAAACGGGTTGAACCGGCGTTCTTCGCTTTGCGCGCGGAGTCCAGCACCTGCTCCACTTCCATCAGACGTTCCGCTTCCAGCCCCGTCTTATAGCGGGAACTCTGCGGGCAATATTTGCAGTCTTCCGGGCAGGCGCCGGTTTTAATCGACAGCAGCGTGCTGACCTGCACCTGTTGCGGATCGAAATGCTGACGATGGATTTGCTGCGCGTCAAACAGCAGATCCAGCAGCGGTTTATTAAATAATTCGGTAACTTGCGACAATGTCCAGCGTGGGTGGTGAGCCATAGGGCCTCTCCAAAGGGTGTTGTTAATTCTTGATTCGGTGTAGACTCGTAAACCTAAATGTTTTTAATTTGGTTTACAAGTCGATTATGACAACGGACGATCTTGCCTTTGACCAACGCCATATCTGGCATCCCTATACCTCCATGACCTCCCCGCTCCCGGTTTATCCGGTTGCGCGCGCCGAGGGTTGCGAACTGATTTTGGCCAACGGCGACCGTCTGATCGACGGCATGTCGTCATGGTGGGCGGCGATCCACGGTTACAGCCATCCACAGCTCAACGCCGCGATGAAAACGCAAATTGACGCCATGTCGCATGTGATGTTTGGCGGCATTACCCATGCCCCTGCGGTCAACCTGTGTCGCAAGCTGGTGGCGATGACGCCGCAAGCGCTGGAGTGCGTGTTCCTGGCGGACTCCGGTTCGGTGGCGGTGGAAGTGGCGATGAAAATGGCGCTGCAATACTGGCAGGCGAAAGGCGAGTCTCGTCAGCGTTTTCTGACCTTTCGCAACGGCTATCACGGAGACACCTTCGGCGCGATGTCGGTATGCGATCCAGATAACTCAATGCACAGCCTGTGGAAGGGCTATCTGCCGGAAAACCTCTTTGCCCCCGCCCCGCAAAGCCGGATGGATGGCGAATGGGACGAGCGGGATATGGTGGCCTTTGCCCGCCTGATGGCGGCGCACCGGCATGAGATTGCGGCGGTGATTCTGGAGCCCATTGTCCAGGGCGCAGGCGGGATGCGGATGTATCACCCGGAGTGGCTTCGCCGCATCCGCAAGATGTGCGATCGTGAAGGGATTCTGCTGATTGCCGATGAGATCGCCACCGGATTTGGCCGCACAGGTAAACTGTTTGCCTGCGAACATGCAGACATTACGCCGGATATTTTGTGTCTCGGTAAGGCCATCACCGGCGGTACGATGACGCTTTCCGCCACGCTAACCACCCGTCTGGTCGCTGAAACCATCAGCAACGGCGAAGCCGGTTGCTTTATGCATGGCCCGACTTTTATGGGCAATCCGCTGGCATGTGCCGTGGCTTGCGCCAGTCTTTCCCTGCTGGAAACGGGCGAGTGGCAGCAGCAGGTGGCGGCGATTGAAACGCAGTTACGCCGCGAATTAGCGCCCGCGCGCGCATCGTCCTGGGTCGCTGACGTGCGCGTACTCGGCGCCATCGGCGTCGTGGAAACCACGCACCCGGTCAATATGGCGGCGTTACAGCGTTTCTTTGTCGGGCAAGGCGTCTGGGTGCGCCCGTTCGGTAAACTGATCTACCTGATGCCGCCCTATATCATCCAGCCGGAACAATTGCATCGTCTGACGCAGGCGGTGAACGACGCTGTGCGCAATGAAACATTTTTTATCCATTAATCAGCGGTAAGCTGTAGCGGTTCTGGCTACACTTCCTTGCTAATCAGTAGATTAATGGAGGCGGTATGAAACTTATCAGCAACGACCTGCGCGACGGGGAAAAACTGCCCCATCGCCATGTGTTTAACGGCATGGGCTATGACGGGGACAACATCTCCCCGCATCTGGCCTGGGACGAGGTGCCCGCCGGTACGAAAAGCTTTGTCGTGACCTGCTACGATCCCGATGCGCCAACCGGCTCAGGCTGGTGGCACTGGATTGTCGCCAACCTGCCAGCCGATACCCGCGTACTGCCGCAAGGGTTTGGTTCCGGCCTGGTGGCGATGCCGGAAGGGACTCTCCAGACGCGCACCGATTTTGGTAAAGCAGGCTACGGCGGCGCAGCTCCGCCGAAAGGGGAAACGCACCGCTACATCTTTACCGTTCACGCGCTGGATGTGGAGCGCATTGATGTCGATGCAGGCGCCAGCGGCGCGATGGTGGGCTTTAACGTCCATTTCCATTCGCTCGCCAGCGCGTCGATTACCGCAATGTTCAGCTAAGTGCCGTTGTTGCCTGATGGCGACGCTAAAGCGTCTTATCCGGCCTGCGGCACCTGACACCCAGCGCCGTAGGCCGGATAAGCGTCAGCGCCATCCGGCATTTTTTTACAAGAAATCAGGTAATAACCGGAACAAGTCCCCGCGCGCCAGCAGTTCGGTCGCGCACTCAATATCCGGCGCGAAGAAACGGTCCTGAGTATAATGCGGCACCTGCTCGCGCAGCGCTTTTCGCGCCTGCTCCAGCAGCGGGCTTGAGGTTAACCCTTCCCGGAGGTCGATACCCTGACAGGCCGCCAGCCACTCTACCGCAATGACCCCACGCGTGTTTGCCGCCATTTCCCATAGTCGCCGACCCGCAGCGGGCGCCATCGACACATGATCTTCCTGATTGGCCGACGTCGGCAGGCTGTCCACGCTGTGCGGATGCGCCAGCGCTTTGTTCTCGCTGGCCAGCGCCGCAGCGGTCACCTGCGCAATCATAAAACCGGAGTTGACGCCGCCGTTTTTCACCAGGAAAGGCGGCAACTGCGACATATGTTTATCCATCATCAGCGCGATACGCCTTTCCGACAGCGCGCCGATTTCCGCAATCGCCAGCGCCAGATTATCCGCCGCCATCGCCACCGGTTCGGCATGGAAGTTACCGCCGGAAATCACATCCCCCTCTTCGGCAAACACCAGCGGATTATCCGAAACGGCGTTGGCTTCAACGAGCAGCACCTCCATCGCCTGACGCAGTTGTGTGAGGCACGCGCCCATCACCTGCGGCTGACAACGCAGCGAGTACGGGTCCTGCACCTTTTCACAGTTATGGTGCGACTGTGCTATCGCGCTGGTCTCCGTCAGAACGTGGCGGAACAGCCCGGCGGCGTCGATCTGCCCACGCTGACCGCGCGCGGCATGAATGCGCGCATCAAACGGTCGGCGCGACCCCAGAACGGCTTCGGTGGTTAACGCCCCGCAGACCACCGCAGAGGCGAACAGCGCCTGCGCTTCGAACAGCCCACGCAGCGCAAAGGCGGTGGAGGCCTGGGTGCCATTCAGCAGCGCCAGTCCCTCTTTCGCCGCCAGCGTGATCGGTTCCAGTCCGGCCTTTTTCAACGCCTCTTTCGCCGGAAGCCACTCCCCCTGCCAGCGGGCTTTCCCTTCGCCAAGCAGCGTCAACGACATATGCGCCAGCGGCGCCAGATCGCCCGATGCCCCTACAGAACCTTTCGCCGGGATCAGCGGCCAGACCTCTGCGTTAACCAGCGCAATCAGCGCTTCAATCACGCTCAGGCGAATGCCCGAGAAACCACGCGCCAGGCTATTGATTTTCAGCACCATGATCAGACGCACCATCGCGTCGTCCAGCGGCTCGCCAATACCCGCCGCGTGGGAGAGCACCAGCGAACGTTGCAGGTTTTGCAGATCCTCCGTGGCGATGCGCGTCTGCGCCAGCAGACCAAAACCGGTATTGATACCGTAGGCCGTGCGCCCCTCGGCGACGATATTGTTCACGCAGTCGACGCTGGCATTAATACCGTCAACCGCGCTGCTATCAAGACGCAGTTGCACTGGCTGCTGCCAGACGGCGCGAAGCTGCGCAAAACTCAGATGACCCGGCGTTAACGTAAGCGTATTCATATCAGCGTTTTCCTTGAGTAGCCGCGATCATCGGCAAGTTCAGCCCTTGTTCTGCGGCGCATTCAACCGCAATCTCATACCCGGCGTCAGCATGACGCATCACGCCTGTCGCCGGATCGTTATGCAGCACTCTGGCGATACGCGCCGCCGCCTCGTCGGTGCCGTCGCAGACAATCACCATTCCGGCATGTTGCGAGAACCCCATGCCGACGCCGCCGCCATGATGCAGCGAAACCCAGGTCGCACCGCTGGCGGTATTGAGCAGCGCGTTCAGTAACGGCCAGTCGGATACCGCATCAGAACCGTCGCGCATCGCTTCCGTTTCCCGGTTTGGACTGGCGACGGAGCCGGAATCCAGATGATCGCGGCCAATGACGATCGGCGCGGAGACCTCTCCACGGCGTACCATTTCGTTAAACGCCAGACCCAGCTTTTGCCGCCACGCCAGCCCCACCCAGCAAATACGCGCCGGTAAGCCCTGGAAGTTAATACGTTCGCGCGCCATATCCAGCCAGTGATGCAGATGTTTGTCATCCGCCACAATCTCTTTGACTTTGGCATCGGTTTTATAAATATCTTCTGGATCGCCGGAAAGCGCCACCCAACGGAATGGGCCGATCCCCCGACAAAAAAGCGGGCGGATATAGGCCGGAACGAACCCAGGAAAATCAAAGGCGTTCTCTACGCCCATCTCTTTCGCCATCTGGCGGATATTGTTGCCATAATCGAAGGTCGGGACGCCCATTTCACTGAACGCCAGCATCGCCTGTACGTGCTTCGCCATTGAGCGTTTCGCCGCCTGTACCGTGCCCTGTGGATCTGACGCCGCTTTCGCCTGATACTCCTCCCAACGCCAGCCAGAGGGCAGATAACCGTGCAGCGGATCGTGCGCGCTGGTCTGGTCGGTCACCAGATCCGGGCGAACGCCGCGTTTTACCAGTTCCGGCACGACGTCCGCCGCGTTGGCGCACAGCGCAACGGAGACGGCTTTACCTTCGCGGGTATATTTTTCAATTCGCGCCAGCGCGTCGTCCAGCGAGGTGGCCTGTTCATCGACGTAGCGGGTACGCAGACGGAAATCAATACGGCTTTGCTGGCATTCGATATTCAGCGAGCACGCCCCCGCCAGCGTCGCGGCCAGCGGCTGCGCGCCGCCCATACCGCCAAGCCCGGCGGTCAGTACCCAGCGCCCGGACAAATTCCCCTGATAGTGCTGCCGTCCTGCTTCAACAAAGGTTTCATAGGTACCCTGCACGATGCCCTGACTGCCGATATAGATCCAGCTTCCGGCGGTCATCTGGCCGTACATCGCCAGCCCTTTGGCGTCCAACTCATTGAAATGTTCCCAGGTCGCCCAGTGCGGCACCAGGTTGGAGTTAGCGATCAGGACACGCGGCGCGTTTTCGTGGGTCTTAAACACGCCGACCGGTTTACCGGACTGCACCAGCAGGGTTTCATCGGCCTCCAGTTTGGTCAGCGCATTGATGATGGCGTCATAGCACTCCCAGTCGCGCGCTGCGCGGCCAATGCCGCCATAAACCACCAGTTCATGCGGATTCTCGGCAACATCGGGATCGAGGTTGTTCATTAACATGCGCAGCGGCGCTTCGGTTAACCAGCTTTTTGCCGTCAGGGTTGTTCCCCTCGGGGCGCGAATATCCTGCTGACGATACTTGCTTTGAGGCATGACACCAGACTCCTTACGATGATCGGACAGATAAGCAACATATACTTGTCTATACAACTTGTCGCAAGGCTGATTTTAACAACTGAGATACATTTTTGTTATATTGCGTCAGCAATCACGCTTTTTATCGCGCCGTCATTCAGGACATAAAATGGCCCTGCAACCGGTAGCGAGAACCGGGGAAAAGCAGGCGAGCGTGAGAAACAATGTGCGACGCAGACCAGGTGCGTCGATGAATTAACAGGCAGGGATCGTGCTCCTTAATGTTCAGCAGCGCGCACTCTTCCGCCGTGGCGCGCACGGCTTCCACAATGTGCTCTCCTTCCGTTAGCGGGGCGATCAGCGACAGGTATGCATGAGGCGTGGTCTGACTGTAATCCTGCGCCAGATAATCCGGTACAACGCCGGCATTCACACAGCGATCCTCAATCTGCACCGGCAGATCGTTTTCATAGTGCACCATCACCGAATGAAAAATCAGCGTGCCTTCACGCACATTCAGGGCCGTGGCCTGAAGCGCATTCGCCTGCGTCTGTTCCAGCGTCAGCACCTCACAGCGGTGCTGATGGTGACGGGCGACGATTTCATCGGCAATGCTGCGAATTTCAAACAGTGCGGACTGCCCTTTCGGTTCCGCCACAAATGTGCCGACGCCCTGTAAACGCACCAGCAGCCCTTCATCCGTTAATTCCCGCAACGCCCGGTTGATTGTCATCCGGCTGAAGCCAAATTGCGCCACCAGTTCCGCTTCCGAGGGAATACGGTCATGCGGGCGCCAGACGCCGCTGGCGATGTTGTCGCTGATCGTCTGTTTGACCTTTTCATAGAAAGGCACAGGGGCAGAACGGGATGGGAGCATGCGTAAGCCTTCCTTAAGCGTATGATTTTATTTGCCGGATGGCATTATCCGGCCTGTAACGCGATTCTGGGCCGGACAAACATCGCGATTAACGCCACCCGTGTGCGATTTGCCAGCCGAGGCGTGCCGCAACACGCGCGGCGTTGCCATCATCGTCAAAGCGCGGATTAAATTCAACCATATCCACCGCCTGTAGCTTACCGCTGCGACAAACGGCATCGACAAGCCGCATCACCGTCGCCAACGGCACACCGAGCGCTGCGGGCGCAGACACTGCGGGCATCTCCCAGGCGGGCAGCACATCAAGATCGATGGTCAGGTAGATCTTATCCACGCTGTCGATAACCTGCGCCAACGGCGCCTGAGCGGTATCACAATCCACGTCTTCTACGATGGTCACTCCGCGTTGTTGCGCCTCATCCCATAACGCCTGCGTATTTGCCGCCCGACTGACGCCAAAGCAGGCGTAATGAAACTCACGCTGTTGTTCATCGCATAATTGCGCCAACTGGCGAAACGGCGTACCGGAGGTGGCGTGGTCAGCCCGACGCAGATCCAGATGCGCATCAAGATTAATAATGCCGACTCTGGCATGCGGGAACGCATCAAGCAGTCCCGCGCCATGCCCAAACGCCGTTTCATGTCCGCCGCCTAGCACAAACGTGCGCATATCCGCCTGCTGGCAGCGCCGTACCGCATCGCGAAGCGCCTGCTGCGCGCCTTCCAGATCGGGGGCTTGCGCAATAATGTTACCTAAATCCACCAGCCGATCGTGGCCGTGGTGAGAGGCCAGGTTCGCCAGCGCCCGGCGCAGGGCATCCGGCGCGCCAGCGGCGCCAGGTCGCCCCTGGTTTCGCTTCACGCCTTCGTCACAGGCAAAGCCGAGCAAGGCGATTTTTTCACGATACATTTCGGGAGAAAACGTCGGGCTGCGCGTCACCGTCTGAAAGAGACGCAGCGCGTTAGCCGCCTCGGCGCTGTCATCACGCCCCTGCCAGAGCGTGGGAGATGCGGGTTGCCATTGCGTCATGTTACTTCTCCTCTGAATACACGGTGACAGAGCGGGTTACGCCCCGGTTCATAAAGGATTTCAACCGGAAGCTCAGCGTCCCATACGGCAAAGTCAGCGACATATCCCGCTTTCAATTGCCCATGCGTCGTCTGCCGCCCCAGCGCGCGCGCAGCATGCCGCGTCACGCCCGCCCACGCCTCTTCCGGCGTTAAGCCAAACTGTACGCAGGCCATGTTCATCGCCAGATGCAAACTGATAAACGGACTGGTGCCGGGGTTAAAGTCCGTTGCAACCGCCATTGGCACGCCATAGTGGCGGAGCAACGCCACCGGCGGGCGCTGCGTCTCTTTGAGGAAATAAAACGCCCCCGGCAGCAGAACGCCCACGGTGCCGCTGCGACTCATCGCCGCCACGCCAGCCTCATCCAGATACTCAATATGGTCGGCGGATAACCCCTGATAACGACTCACCAGTTGCGCGCCCCCCAGCAAGGAGAGCTGCTCAACGTGCCCTTTTACCGGAATGCCCAACGCCTGAGCGGCCTGAAATACCCGCTCACTCTGCGCCAGGTTAAACCCCACGCTTTCACAGAAAAGATCCACCGACTCAAACAGCCCTTTTGCCCATAATCCGGGCAGAATACTTTCGCAAACTAGCGTGATATAGCCGTCGGGATCGTCACGGTATTCTGCTGGCGTCGCGTGTGCCGCCAGCAGGGTAGGACTGATTTCCACCCTGTTTTCATGCGCCAGCGCAGCGGCAACGCGCAACATTTTCTCTTCCGTGGCGAAATTCAGGCCATAGCCGGATTTCACCTCCAGCAACGTAACGCCTTCTTGCAGCAATCGCGCCATCCGCGCGCGCGCAACAGTTAAAAGTTCATCTTCAGAGGCCGTCCGGGTCGCGGCGACGGTCGCGTTGATACCGCCGCCCTGCGCGCTGATCTGCTGGTACGACACGCCGTTAAGCCGCTGCTCCCACTCCCCGGCGCGCGTGCCGCCAAAAATCAGGTGGGTGTGACAGTCAATCAATCCGGGCGTGACCAGTCGGCCTTGCAGATCCACGGTATTGCGGTGCGCGGCGTTGAGCGACGACGCAGGCACAATATCCAGAATCCGGCCCTGGCGGACGACAAGCGCATGATCGTCCACCATCCCATAAGGGCTACCGCGTTCAGTATCCATCGTCGCCAGTCGGCCATTCCGCCAGATCGTGTCATCAGGTAAAAGTTGCGCCATTGGGTTCATCACTTGTCATGGGTTGTCTATACATTTATTTTTTATTCTGCCGGGGTTGTCAATCTTACAGGCCATGAATGTTATTTATTTGTGATGTACTTGCCTGGAACATCGGGTGCGCGGCGTCTAAAAAAGAACTTTTTACCTTTTCACCTTCCCGTTTCGCTCAACTTAGTATAAAAAAGCAGGCTTCAATGGAATTAATTTAACTTTCAAAGCCCGGAGCAACCTGTGAACACATTTTCGGTTTCCCGTCTGGCGCTGGCACTGGCTTTTGGCGTGACGCTGACCGCCTGTAGCTCTACGCCGCCCGATCAAATCCCATCCGATCAGACCGCGCCAGGAACCTCCTCGCGTCCGATCCTGTCAGCGAACGAAGCGCAGAATTTCGTTGCTGCACACTATTTCTCGTCACTGACGCCGAATACGGCGCCGTGGACGCCTTCCGCCATTACGCTGCCTGCGCAACCTGACTTCGTTGTCGGCCCGGCTGGCACGCCAGGCGTGACGCACACCACCATTCAGGCGGCGGTAGATGCAGCAATTACGCAGCGCAGCAGCAAGCGTCTGTACATCGCCATTATGCCGGGCGAGTATCAGGGAACCGTGTATATCCCGGCGGCGCCTGGCAGCCTGACGCTGTACGGCACGGGCGAGAACGCGATTGATGTGAAAATCGGCCAGGCGATTGACGGCGAAATGAGCACGACCGACTGGCGTCGTTCAGTGAACCCGGGCGGTAAATACATGCCGGGCAAACCTGCGTGGTATATGTTTGATAACTGCCAGAGCAAACGCGGCGCCAGCATTGGCGTGATGTGTTCTGCGGTGGTCTGGTCACAGAATGACGGCTTGCAGTTACAAAATCTGACCATCGAAAACAATCTCGGTGACAGCGTTGACGCCGGCAACCATCCGGCAGTGGCCTTACGCACTGACGGCGACAAAGTGCAGATTAATAAAGTGAACATTCTGGGTCGCCAGAATACCTTCTTCGTGACCAACAGCGGCGTGCAGAACCGTCTGCAAAACGATCGCCAACCACGCACGCTGGTGACGAACAGTTACATTGAAGGGGATGTGGATATGGTTTCCGGTCGCGGCGCAGTGGTGTTCGATAACACCGATTTCCGCGTGGTGAACTCCCGTACCCAGCAGGAAGCGTATGTTTTCGCTCCGGCAACGCTGTCGAATATTTATTACGGTTTCCTCGCCACCAACAGCCGCTTTACCGCCGCAGGTGATGGCGTCGCGCAACTGGGTCGTTCGCTGGATGTGGATGCCAACACCAACGGTCAGGTCGTTATCCGCGATAGCGTGATTAACGAAGGGTTCAATATGGCGAAACCGTGGGCTGACGCCGTTATCTCCAAACGTCCTTTTGCCGGGAATACTGGCGCGAAGGATGATAAAGACGAGGTACAGCGTAACCTGAACGACACGAACTTTAACCGGATGTGGGAATACAACAACCGGGGTTTAGGCAGTAAAGTGGTTGCCGAACCGAAGCAATAATATCTGCTGACGATTATTCTTCAGGCCAGATAAAAGAGAAAAGGTCGTCACGCCGGGCGTGACGACCTTTTTTTACATCTGACGGTTTTTATTGAAATTAATCAGACTTCCCGCTTTGATAATTTCACGTTCCTCGGCGGTCAGGCTTTCCAGATACAGACTGATTTCCGTGATTTCATCGTCATGAATCACATAGCCTTTTAAGGTGGTTGCGCATTGTTCCAGCGCCGTACGGACGCCAGGAATGTAAATATAATCCCCGACGTCAAACCCAGGATCACCCGCCATTTGCAACGGCAACATTCCCCAGTTGATCACATTCGAACGGTAGCGTTTCGTCGCATACTCCTGGGCTATATTCGCCAGACCGCCAATCACGCGCTGACAGCTTGCCGCCTGTTCACGCGCGGAACCGTCTCCCGGCTTAACGGCATAAATCATGCTGCCAATCCCGGTGGCTAACGGATCGGTGGTTTCCTGGCCCGCAATTGTGCGAATACGGGCAAAGACCGGCTCCAGCCCACTCACCTCGCCTGCCAGACGCTGTTTTTCCAGCGTCGCGGTTGCTTTGCTTCGGCCAACATAGTCTGGATCGCGGCGTGACAGGGTGAACTCCGCCAGACCAACCGGATTTGAGCGAAAAGAGGAGGTCTCCCCGGACGGAATCAGCTCATCCGTCGTTGTGACTTCATCAAGAATTTTTGACGCCACCTTGAGCAGAATATTTTCCGTCAGCGCCCCCAGCGCCGGCCAGTCTTTAATATTCGGGCCATAGATGAGCGATTGCTGCGTCGCCCCTTTAACAAAACCCTGATAGACACGGTTTTTGTACGGAGTGGGATCAAACGCATAGTCAGGAACGTTTTCCCAGCAGTCCAGTTCAGCGGCGGAGGTCAGATAGCCCCCATTTATTGCCGTCGCCGCAATAGAACGCGCATCCATCAGCGCAACCGCGGACATTTGACCATTACCCGGTTTCGAACCTTCACGGTTCGGGAAGTTACGGGTGGTGTGGCGAATGCTCAGCCCGTTGTTAACGGGCGTATCGCCAGCGCCAAAGCATGGGCCGCAGAAAGCGGTTCTGATGATTGCGCCCGCGCCAGTTAAATCGGCCACCACGCCTTTTTTCGCCAGATCCATAAATACAGGCTGTGAAGAGGGGTAAACCGCGAGTGAGAACGTCTCATTACCACACGATTTACCGCGCAACGCATTCGCCGCCGCAATGACGTTCTCATAGTTACCGCCTGAGCATCCGGCAATAATTCCCTGCTGAACCTTTAATCTCCCCTTCTCAACTTTATCCAGCAGTGAGATTTTGGCTTTCCCACGGGCCATGCGTGCAGACTCAATTTCTACCTGGTGCAGAATATCCGTCAAATTCTCATTTAACGTGTCGATTTCATACACATTACTCGGATGGAAAGGTAGCGCGATCATCGGTTTAATTGTGCTCAAATCAACATAAATACAGCCATCGTACCAGGCCATTGGCTGCGGATTCAGCTGTCGATAATCCGGTTCACGGCCATGTAACGCCAGCCAGCTACGGGTCTCATCATCCGTTTGCCACACCGAACTCAGGCAGGTCGTCTCCGTGGTCATGACATCAACACTGTTACGGAAATCCGTGGACATTGCGCTAATGCCCGGCCCCACAAATTCCATGACCTTATTTTTGACATAGCCATTTTTAAATACGGCGCCAATGATGGCTAATGCCACATCCTGCGGGCCAACGCCTGGCGCCGGTTTTCCCGTCAGATATACCGCCACGACGCCCGGATAATCGATATCCCAGCTATCATTCAACAGTTGCTTGACGAGTTCACCTCCGCCCTCCCCTACGGCCATCGTCCCCAGCGCGCCATAGCGCGTGTGGCTGTCTGAGCCTAAAATCATTTTTCCACCGCCCGCCATCATCTCGCGCATATATTGGTGGATGACCGCAATATGGGGCGGCACATAAATACCGCCATAGCGCTGCGCAGCGGAGAGTCCAAAAAGATGATCATCGCCATTAATGGTTCCACCAACGGCGCATAATGAGTTATGACAGTTTGTGAGAACATAAGGTAATGGAAAACGCACCATCCCGGACGCTTTCGCGGTCTGAATTATGCCTACATAGGTAATATCGTGGGAGGTTAACGAATCAAACTTGATTTTAAGTTTATCCATATTTCCTGACGTATTATGAGACGCAAGAATGGACCATGCTATGGTGCCTTTTTTGGCTTCCTCTTTTTGTACATTACCGCAATACTGTTCTTCTGCAATTATCTCATTGTTACCGGAGAGATAAATCCCTTTGTCATATAACTTAATCATTCATTACTCCACATTGCCGTGCATGTTTCCATGCACGGACAACAGACCATGTCATTAATAATAAAAATGAACGCTGACGGTTGATTACAGCATGTTCCAGTCAATCAACATGTTCCACCACCAGATACCAACCGTGATATGTACCAGGAACGTTAAAATGGTCAGAACCGCGCCGACGAGCCACCAGGACTTAATATCGTTATAACCGACCCCGAAAATAACCGGGCCAGCGGCACCGCCATAGTGCGTGACCATTCCGCCATAAGAGTTGGAGAATAATAAGGCCAGCGCGGTTAGCATTAATGGCGCACCAGAGACATTCGCCAGCATGGCGAATACCGGCATCATCGCCACAATATAAGCGCTACCGGAGGCAAAGAAATAACGGACAATAATACTCAGAAACAAAATGACGAAGAACGCCACGTTACCATGATTATCAAAAGAGAGATTGTTTTTAAACAGTTCAGCCAGCCAGTCAAAAAACTTCACTTTCGATAATAAAGAGCTTAAGCCAATGATACCGCCGTACCAGATTAATGTATTCCAGCCGCCTTTATTTTTAACGACATCATCCCAGCTCACCACGCCCAGTAACAACATCGCGCCCATCACCACAATCGCAACGGTTGATTCATCCACGCCAAGTTGTTTACTGAAAATCCAGCCTGACAGCGCGAGGACAAAAATACCCAGCAGTAATTTCTCACGGCCTTTCATTGGCCCGAGATCCTGAAGCCCGGCTTTCGCGATCGTCTTATTATCAACCTTTTTAATTTCCGGCGGGTACATGGTATAAATCACCAGCGGCGTCACCAGAAACATAATGATACCCGGCACCATTGCTGCCAGCGCCCATCCCCCCCAGCTTAATTGCAGATGGCAAATATCATTGATCATTTTCAGCGCCAGTATGTTCCCTGCCATTGCGGTAAAAAACATATAACTGGTCGTTTTCGTGACCATATACACGGACATCATTAAGTAATGACCGACACGACGGGGGCTTTTTTCAGGCTCTGAACCCAGCGCGACGGCCACACTGTTGATGATAGGTAAAACAATGCCGCCTGCGCGCGCCGTGTTTGACGGCGTTGCCGGAGAGAGAACCAGATCGAGAAAAACCGTAACGTAGCCCAGCCCCAGCGTGGTATTCCCAATCTTACCAATCAGAATATACGCAATGCGTTTGCCCAGGCCAGTAGTGACAAACGCGGCGCTTAACGTAAACGCAGAAAATACCAGCCACGTCGTTCCAGAGGCATAACCGCTGAGCACGCTGGTCGTTTTAAACGCCCCTTCACTTAAATTTCCGACCACGACCATCGATGCCGCGACGGCAATCAATAATACGACGGGTTCAGGAAACGGTTTTATCACCAGCCCCACGATTGCCGCAAGATAGATGCCAAAGAGAACCCAGGCGAGTTCACTCAGACCGGCTGGCGCAGGAATTAAGCCAATAATACACGGGATCGCTAATATAATAATTAGCTTCCATATAGATTTTTTATTCATTTTTTTGCACCCTGATTTATCTGTATTCGTTATACAGAAAAGGCATTGTTTAATTTTCCTTAATCACAGCGAAATGAGATCAACATCATTCAGGAATATAAACTTCACCTGCAAAAATCTTTCTTGCTGTGCGAATAACAGAAGCGCGTATTGAAGAAGGCTCATTACCTTCATTTGTTAAATGAATATCAAGGCACCCGCCCGGGTGTTCGATATTTATATCGCCATAGTCCGTCAATTGCGTCATCCGGTGGGCGACCGTCCCGTCTGTCGCACAGCTACTGGCAAGCGCGATGGCACCAGTAATCGCCAGCGCCTTATGGCAGGAGTGCGGCATAAAATAGCGCACATTGATCGTCCCACCCCGTCTGGCCGGGGAAATAAGCACCGGTTTAGGAATAACCATATTGCTGACGTCGCCTAACCCCATCGCTTTACCCGCCTGCAAACGGATGGATTCAATGCGGCGCAATAATTCAGTATCGGCATCAAGTTCCGCAGGGGATTCATAACCCGTTTTACCGACATCTTCGGCAGCGATAATAACCACCGGCATCGCCATATCAATACAGGTGACGGCAACGGAATCAAAATGATCGACACGATGACCGGTCGGAAAAATTTGCCCGGTTTTGGCGCCAGCAGCGTTCAAAAACGTGAGTGCCACGGGCGCGGCCGTTCCCGGTACGCCATCGATTTTTGCCTGGCCTTCGTACTCAACGGCGCCGTCCGGCGTCTGCACGTCCGCTTCGATATACGTATTTGTATTTACATTACGTATACGCACGCGCGTGACGGGCGGCGTAGTCTCAATTAAGCCATGTTCAATCGCAAATGCGCCTACCGCGGAAAGCATATTTCCACAGTTCGGCGTGGTATCAACGCGGTGTTCATGTACCAGAACCTGAGCAAATAAATAGTCGATATCTGCTTTTGAGTCATCCGAACGACGGATAATGGCCACTTTACTGGTCAACGGATTACCGCCGCCAATGCCATCTATTTCCAGCTCATTCCCCGATCCCATAATTGCCATCAATATGGCATCGCGCCGCTGTCTCTCCTCAGGAAGGTGTTCTGCTAATAAAAACGCCCCTCTGGATGTTCCCCCTCGCATCAACGTGCAGGGAATTTTTTTCATAACATTGCCCTCAATTAAAAAACATTAGCGTTAATGAGGACATGGTTGCACGCGCAGAATAGAGAGGCTAATGACTTTAAATTTATGATTGATAATTTATTTGCATTAATCAAGACGGATAATTTACATATAAACTACGTTTTTCTCTCCTGGGGCAGCAAATCAGGGAATCCCTGGATTCTATTTTCTGGAGTTATGATGAAACACGAATTATCAAGTATGAAGGCATTTGTCACACTGGCAGAGGCAGGATCATTTAACAAAGCCGCTAAATTACTTAACATTACGCAACCTGCATTAACTCGCAGAATAAAAAAGATGGAAGATGATTTACATACCCTGCTTTTTGAGAGAACAACACGTAAAGTAGAATTAACAAAAGCGGGGAGGATGCTGTTACCGGAAGCCAGAGAATTAATAAGAAAATTGGATGAAGCTCTTTTTAATGTTCGCGAAATGAATGCTTATCACCACGGCACGATCACATTGTCCTGTATTCCGACCGCTGTTTTCTATTTTTTACCCCTTGCTATCGGAAAATTTAATGAGTTGTACCCCAATATCAAAATACGAATTCTTGAAAAAGGTACGAACAACTGCATGGAATCGGTGTTGGGTAACGAAGCTGATTTCGGCATAAATATGAACAGCATCACAAATTCTGCTATTGACTTCACCCCGCTGGTGAATGAACCGTTTGTTCTGGCCTGTCGACGAAACCATCCCTTAGCCAGTAAGCAACTGGTCGAATGGCAGGAGTTGGTGGGCTACAAATTGATTGGCGTGCGGTCATCCAGCGGTAACAGGCTGCTTATTGAGCACAATCTGGCGGATAAACCCTGGAAGCTGGACTGGTTTTACGAGGTTCGTCATTTATCGACCTCGCTTGGGCTGGTTGAGGCCGGGCTGGGTATTTCTGCGCTGCCGGGGCTGGCAATGCCTCAGACAGTGCATCCCACGCTTATCGGAATCCCGTTGATCGAACCCGTTATCAGACGCACGTTAGGGATTATCCGGCGCAAAGACGCCGTTCTCTCTCCTCCGGCAGAGCGTTTTTTCTCTCTGCTTTTGAATGTCTGGGCCGATGATAAAGACACGCTGTGGACGCCTTTTGCTGAACCACAGCGGCAACAATAACGCCGTATCCGGCCGACGGCCCGGTAAGCGAGCGCCACCGGGCACAACGTCACGGAATATTAATACGCGTTAACCACGACCCACATAGGCCCCTGGCCTACCGCATAACGGCCTTTCTCCGTCAGCAACCCCTGCTCACCGGCAATGGCATACACCGCAATATGGTGTGACTTCTGCCCGGCGGCAATCAGATACTTACCGCTATGATCGACGTTAAAGCCGCGCGGCTGCGTTTCAGTCGGCTGGAAGCCCTCTTTCGTCAGTACGCTGCCGTCTTCAGAAACGCTAAAAACGGTAATCAGGCTGGCGGTACGGTCGCAGGCATACAGATGACGGCCATCCGGCGTAATATGGATATCCGCCGCCCAACGCGTGTCAGAAAAATCGGCAGGCATCATATCCAGCGTCTGCACGCATTCAATATTGCCGTGCGGATCTTTCAGCTCCCAGACATCAACAGAGCTGTTCAGTTCATTCACACAGTAGGCATATTGCTGGTTCGGGTGGAACGCCATATGGCGCGGCCCGGCCCCTTCAACGGTGGTGACTTCCGCCGGTTCCTGGGCGACCAGTTTGCCGTCGTCACTGAGCGTAAACAGGCAAATGCGATCCTGCTTCAGCGCAGGCACCCACAGCGTCCGGTTATCCGGCGAGATATTCGCTGAGTGGCACCCTTCCAACCCTTCAACGACATCCACCACGCCAGCCGGCAGGCCATCATCCAGACGGGTCACGCTGACGTTACCGGCATTGTACGAGCCAACAAACACAAAACGGCCCTGATGATCGGTAGAGATATGGGTTGGGCTACCCGGCAGAGCGGACTCCGCCGCGAAGGTCAGCGCGCCGTCATCTGGCGCAATACGGTAAGCCAGCACGCGGAACTCAGGACGGACGCCAACATAGAGATAGCGCTTATCAGGGCTGACCACCATCGGCTGAACCTGCCCCGGAACATCAACCACCTGCACCAGCTTCAGCGAGCCGTCATGATTCAGGCTCCAGACGTGAATTTGCTGGCTCTCAGGGCTGGCGGTATAAACGGTTTGCTTCATGACTACTCCTTCCTTATGGCAACTGTCTGCAATTGCGGAATACAGCTTAACGTAGACGCTTTTAACGGTGAATGCTGAATTAACGCTCAGAATTTTGTCCGGCCAACCGTCTCGGTGTACCATTCCCGCAGGCAAAATTCTCAACCTTAATCTGGAACTCCCTATGACCGCTCGTGTGATTGCCCTGGATTTAGACGGCACCTTACTGACGCCGAAAAAAACATTGCTCCCCTCCTCGCTTGAGGCGCTTTCTCGCGCCAGAGAGGCAGGCTACCAACTTATCATCGTCACTGGCCGTCATCACGTTGCGATTCATCCTTTTTATCAGGCACTGGCGCTGGATACACCTGCAATTTGCTGTAATGGCACTTACTTGTATGATTATCAAGCAAAAAATGTTCTTGAGGCCGATCCGCTGCCTGTCGATCAGGCATTGCAACTGATTGATCTGCTGGATGCGCATCAGATTCACGGTCTGATGTACGTTGATGACGCGATGGTTTATGAACGCCCGACCGGCCATGTGATCCGTACCGCTAACTGGGCGCAGACGCTGCCGCCGGAACAGCGTCCGACCTTTACTCAGGTGCCGTCGCTGGCGCAGTCGGCACGCGACGTCAACGCCGTCTGGAAATTCGCGCTGACCGATGAAAATCTGCCAAAACTGCAACAGTTCGTGCAGCAGGTTGAGCATCAGCTGGGTCTGGAGTGCGAATGGTCCTGGCACGATCAGGTGGATATCGCGCGTAAAGGGAACAGCAAAGGGAAGCGCCTTACCCAATGGATTGAAGCGCAGGGCTGGTCGATGGAGAATGTGGTGGCGTTTGGCGATAACTACAATGATATCAGTATGCTGGAAGCGGCAGGCACCGGCGTCGCGATGGGCAATGCTGACGACGCGGTGAAAACACGGGCGAATATCGTGATCGGCGATAACACCACGGACAGCATTGCGAAGTTTATTTATACCCACCTGCTGTAATCAGGCGGTAATTGAAACACTCTTGATTTGCGCGTACAGCCACAGGCCAGGTTTGATGCCCAGCTCATCCCTGGCCCACGGGCTGATTCTCGCCCACAGCGTTTTCCCGCCGACTTCAAGCTGGACTTCCACCTGCCCGTTATCGTCATAACAGTTTGCCACTTTTGCCCGCAGGATATTACGGATACTGGTTTGCATCGGTGGCTGTAATACCAGCGACACGTCCGAGGCCTGAATACGAATACGCAGCACGGTTTGCAGCGGCTCTTCCAGTTTGTTGACCCACAGGTGCTGATCGCCCAGCGCCAGCGCGGTCATTGCATAATGCGGATGATGCTCCAGCACGCTCACTTTCAGGATGCTGCTCTGCTGCTCTTTCGGCAGCCACGGGTGCATCACACTGCTGCCCCAGACCTCTTCCAGCGCGCCAAACGCTTTCACCTGCCCGTTTTCCAGCACCATGACTCTGTCTGCCAGATGTAAAATCTCGTCCAGCGAGTGGCTGACGTACAGCAGGGGGATATTAATTTCGCGCGCCAGGCGTTGCAGATACGGCAGCAGTTCGCGTTTGCGCGGAATATCCAGCGAAGCCAGCGGCTCATCAAGCAACAGTAGCTCCGGCGCGGTCAGCAACGCGCGGCCAATCGCCACACGCTGTTTTTCCCCGCCGGAAAGGCTGCCAGGCAAACGCTCCAGCAAAGGTTCGATACCGAGCAAATCCACCAGCTTGTCGAACTGTCCGGCCATGCTTTTCGCCATGCCATAGCGCAGATTGCCACGCACTTTGTAATGCGGAAACAGTCGGGCATCCTGGAACACATAACCGACGCGCCGTTTTTCCGGCGTCAGGCAGATGCCATTTTCAACATCATTAAGCACGCGACCATTGAGCACAATGCGCCCTTTTTGCGGGCGCGTCAGTCCGCTGATGGCATTGATCAGCGATGTTTTCCCGGCGCCGGAAACGCCAAAAATAGCGGTGATCCCATTGGCAGGTAGCGTTTCATTGAGCGTCAGACAGTGGGTACCCAGCGTCTGGGAGAAATTGAGTTCCAGCATGTTTATCTCCCCGCGCGCTCACGGCTGATACGCGCCAGCCATTCCGAAATCAACAATGAGATCAGCGCCAGCACAATAGAAATAATGCACAATCTCGCCGCCGCGCTTTCGCCGCCAGGGGTCTGGATCAGGGTATACATCGCGGAAGGAATGGTGCGGGTTTCACCCGGAATGTTAGACACGAAAGTGATGGTAGCGCCGAACTCGCCGAGCGAACGGGCAAACGCCAGCACGGTCCCGACGATGATGCCAGGCAATGTCAGCGGTAGCGTAATGGTGAGGAAAACACGCCAGCGTCCTGCGCCCAGCGTTCTGGCGGCCTGCTCCAGCTTAATGTCAACCCCTTCAAGCGCCAGACGAATAGCACGAACCATTAACGGGAAAGACATCACCGCCGCCGCCAGCACGGCGCCTCGCCAGCTAAAGGCAAAGGTAATGCCGAACCAGTCATAAAGCCACTGACCAATAAATCCGCGTCGGCCCATCGCGATAAGCAGCAGATAACC
The DNA here is from genome assembly GCF_005406305.1 of Citrobacter sp. TBCP-5362. Taxonomy (NCBI): domain Bacteria; kingdom Pseudomonadati; phylum Pseudomonadota; class Gammaproteobacteria; order Enterobacterales; family Enterobacteriaceae; genus Citrobacter; species Citrobacter sp. TBCP-5362. The sequence continues at coordinate 3,043,717 of NZ_CP040234.1, forward strand.
GACCACCACGGGCGGTAAAACCAGCGGCAGATGCAGTACGCTGTCGAGCAACGCTTTGCCTGGAAACTTGCATCGCACAAGTAACCAGGCAAAAAAGATCCCAAACGGCAGACTAAACAACACGGCCAGGGAAGAAACTTTCAGGCTCAGTAGAACGGCCTGCCATTCTGGATCAGTCAGTATCATTACTTCGTCGTAAATCCATAACGTTTAAAGATTTCGGAAGCCTGCGGTCCTTTCAGGTAGTCATAGAACGCGCTGACCGTTGCGTTTTTGTGTCCATCAACAATCGCGATCGGGTATTCCACTTTCTTATGGGAATCTTCCGGGAACGTGCCAACCACTTTCACGCCTTTGCTGGCAACGGCATCAGAACCGTAAACGATGCCCAGCGGCGCTTCGCTACGCTCCACCAGCGCCAGTGCGCCACGCACGTCTTCCGCAGGAGCCAGTTTCGGCGCCAGGGTATCCCATGCGCCCAGTTTTTGCAGCGCTTCTTTTGCATAAATGCCAGCCGGAACGTGTTCCGGGTCGCCCACCGCCAGACGACCGCCATTCAGCAGAGTCGTCCAGTTGGTTTTGCTGTCGATGGTGATGTCTTTCTGTTCACTGGCTTTTGGCGCGACCACAACCAGGCTGTTGCCAAGCAGCGTTTCACGCGTTGCGGTATCAATCGCTTTTTTGTCTACCGCGTAATCCATCCATTTCTGGTCAGCAGAGATAAACAGATCCGCTGGCGCTCCCGCTTCAATCTGGCGAGCCAGCGTAGAAGAAGAGGCAAATGAAGAGACAACGTCAACGTTCTTCTCTTTTTTGTATTCAACCGCAATATCCTGCATTGCGTTGGTCAGCGAAGCCGCCGCGAATACGGTGATTTTCCCTTCATCCGCCAGCGCATGTCCGGCAACAGTCAGAGATAATGTTGCCCCAGCAAACAGGCGTAACCATGTACGTGCCATCTGTAACTCCTTTGAGTGTCGTTATGTAGGCGCAAATATAGCGAGAAAATAAGGTTTTTCCCAGAAGTTATTGATACCCAATTGAGGTTACGCAAAGAAAATATCGGCAGGAAAAGCAGGATCTTGAGGGGCGCTACCCAATGGATTTCGGGTTGCGCTGAGACTCACAGGCACAGCCAACAAAAATGCGGCCTGAAAGTCGAAGAAAGTAAAACGCCCGACTGAGCGGGCGTTTAAAAATCAATGGTTCTGTCTGGACTGGTCTTTCTGACCGATACCGGAGAAAATGTTGAACACTTCACCCAGACCGTAAATCAGCCCCAGAATGATGGCCATGACCACCGGAACCATGACTACGGCGAATACCAGACTTTTCAATAACTCTAACATGGTCAACTCCAGATAGGATTCTTTTGATATTCTAACTGCATAAATGAGAAAAGCACTCCCCTTTTGTGCGGTCGACTTTGCGCGGAAGCGGTTTTCCGTCACAATAACCCTTTTGCCAGGATCTTGTTATGCAGGCCGAAATCCTCCTTACACTCAAACTTCAACAAAAATTGTTTGCGGACCCCCGCCGCATTTCGCTGCTCAAGCATATCGCGCTTTCCGGCTCCATCAGCCAGGGGGCGAAAGATGCGGGCATCAGCTACAAAAGCGCCTGGGATGCCATTAACGAGATGAACCAACTCAGCGAGCAGACGCTCGTCGAGCGCGCAACGGGCGGCAAAGGCGGCGGCGGCGCGATACTGACTCGCTACGGTCAGCGCCTGATCCAGCTTTACGATTTGCTCGCCCAGATTCAGCAAAAAGCGTTCGACGTGCTGAGCGACGACGACGCCCTGCCGCTCGACAGCCTGCTGGCCGCCATTTCCCGTTTCTCTTTGCAAACCAGCGCCCGTAACCAGTGGTTCGGCACCATTACCGCACGCGATCACGATCAGGTTCAACAGCATGTCGATGTGCTGCTGGCCGACGGCGAAACGCGACTGAAGGTCGCCATCACTGCGCAAAGCGGCGAGCGTCTTGGCCTTGATGAAGGTAAAGAAGTCCTGATCCTGCTGAAAGCGCCGTGGGTTGGCATTACCCAGGACGAGGCGATTGCCCGGGCTGCCGACAACCAGCTTCAGGGAACCATCAGCCATATTGAACGCGGCGCCGAGCAGTGCGAAGTCCTCATGACATTACCTGACGGCCAGACGTTATGCGCCACCCTGCCTGTTGAAGAGACCGCCACGCTGGAAGAAGGTGCTAACGTGACGGCATATTTTAATGCTGACAGAGTGATTATCGCTACGTTGTGCTAAGTGCATTGACATCTGTTCTTTGAACACGTATCCCTGTCATTCATCGCTGCAAAAAATGGGATACAAAATGTCATCATTGCATATTTCGCAAGGTACGTTTCGCCTGAGCGACACAAAAACGCTTCAGTTAAGTGCGCTGACGTTGCAGGCGGGGGATAGCTGGGCTTTTGTCGGCACCAATGGAAGCGGGAAATCGGCGCTGGCCCGCGCGCTGGCGGGAGAACTGACGCTACTGAAAGGCGAGCGCCAGTCTCAGTTCGCGCGCGTCACCCGCCTCTCATTCGAACAGTTGCAAAAACTGGTCAGCGATGAATGGCAGCGCAATAACACCGACCTGCTCAGCCCTGGCGAAGACGACACCGGACGAACTACGGCAGAAATCATTCAGGATGAGGTGAGCGATCCCGCCCGCTGTGCTGAACTGGCGCAGCAGTTTGGCATTTCTTCTCTGCTCGACAGACGTTTTAAATACCTTTCTACGGGCGAAACGCGCAAAACGCTGCTTTGTCAGGCGCTGATGTCAGAACCGGATTTATTAATCCTCGATGAGCCGTTTGACGGGCTGGATGTCGCCTCCCGCCAGCAACTGGCGAATCTTCTCGCCACGCTGCACCAGTCGGGCTACACGCTTGTGCTGGTGTTAAACCGCTTCGATGAGATCCCCGAATTCGTTCAGTATGCGGGAGTCCTTGCCGACTGCACGTTAACGGAAACGGGGGAAAAAGCGGATTTGCTCCAGCGGGCGCTGATTGCCCAACTCGCGCATAGCGAACGACTGGAAGGCGTAAAGTTGCCCGAGCCGGATGAACCTTCTGCCCGTCACGCCCTGCCGGACGGCGCGGCGCGCATTATTCTCAACGATGGCGTCATCTCCTATAACGACCGCCCTATTCTTAATCATCTGAGCTGGCAGGTGAATCCAGGTGAGCACTGGCAGATTGTCGGGCCTAACGGCGCGGGAAAATCCACCCTGCTAAGTTTAATCACCGGCGACCATCCGCAGGGATACAGCAACGACCTGACGTTGTTTGGCCGCCGTCGCGGGAGTGGTGAAACAATCTGGGATATCAAAAAACATATCGGCTATGTCAGCAGCAGCCTGCATCTGGATTACCGCGTCAGCACCACGGTGCGTAATGTCATTCTCTCCGGTTACTTTGACTCGATTGGCATCTACCAGGCGGTTTCCGACAGGCAGCACAAGCTGGCGCAGCAATGGCTGGATATTCTGGGAATAGACAAACGCACTGCGGATGCGCCTTTCCACAGCCTGTCCTGGGGGCAACAACGGCTGGCGCTGATTGCCCGTGCGCTGGTCAAACACCCTACGCTGCTGATTCTTGATGAGCCCTTACAAGGCCTGGACCCGCTGAATCGTCAACTCGTTCGCCGCTTTGTCGATGTACTGATTAGCGAGGGAGAAACGCAGTTGCTGTTTGTCTCCCATCACGCGGAAGACGCCCCAGGCTGCATTACCCATCGGCTGGAGTTTGTACCGGAAGGCGAGAGTTACCGCTACCAACAGACGACGCTGCGTTAGCGGTTCATTGGGGGCGTGCGACCACGCCCCTTTTTTCACTGCTTTTTCAGATAAAAGGCGCAATCATTCTTAAAGCATATGATTTATCATTAAATAACAGTCGTCGGTGGGTGAAAAAACCGAAGTGTAAACGATTCCACTAATATATTCCATGTCACACTTTTCGCATCTTTGTTATGCTATGGTTATTCCATACCATAGGCTTAACGGAGCGAATTATGAGAGTACTGGTCACCGGTGGTAGCGGTTACATTGGAAGTCATACTTGTGTACAGTTACTGAAAAACGGTCACGATGTCATCATCCTTGATAACCTCTGCAACAGTAAGCGCAGCGTACTGCCTGTTATCGAGCGATTAAGTGGTAAGCACCCAACTTTCGTTGAAGGCGATATTCGTAACGAAGCGCTGATGACTGAAATTCTGCATGACCACGCGATTGACGCCGTCATTCACTTTGCCGGTCTGAAAGCCGTGGGCGAATCTGTCGCCAAACCGCTGGAATACTATGACAACAACGTCAACGGTACGCTGCGTTTAATCAGCGCCATGCGCGCCGCCAATGTCAAAAACTTCATCTTCAGCTCCTCCGCCACCGTCTACGGCGATCAGCCCAAAATTCCTTATGTCGAAAGTTTCCCGACCGGCACGCCGCAGAGCCCATATGGCAAAAGTAAACTGATGGTCGAACAGATCCTGACCGACCTGCAAAAAGCGCAGACGGACTGGAGCATCGCCCTGCTGCGCTACTTCAACCCGGTCGGCGCGCATCCGTCAGGTGATATGGGCGAAGATCCGCAGGGCATTCCTAACAACCTGATGCCGTACATCGCCCAGGTCGCCGTTGGCCGTCGCGAATCACTCGCGGTCTTTGGCAACGACTACCCTACCGAAGACGGCACCGGCGTGCGCGATTACATCCATGTGATGGATCTTGCCGACGGCCACGTAACCGCGATGGAAAAACTGGCTGGCAAACAAGGCGTGCATATTTACAACCTTGGCGCCGGTGTTGGCAACAGCGTGCTGGATGTGGTTAACGCCTTCAGCAAAGCCTGCGGTAAACCCGTTGCTTATCATTTTGCCCCACGCCGTGAAGGCGACCTTCCGGCCTACTGGGCGGACGCCAGCAAAGCCGACCGCGAACTGGACTGGCGCGTAACCCGCACACTTGACGAAATGGCGCAGGACACCTGGCGTTGGCAGTCACGCCATCCGCAGGGATATCCAGACTAAGGACATGTCATGACGCAATTTAATCCTGTCGATCATCCACATCGCCGTTTTAACCCGCTAACCGGACAGTGGATTCTGGTTTCACCGCATCGCGCAAAGCGCCCCTGGCAGGGGGCGCAGGAAACGCCATCTCAGCAGGCGCTTCCCGCCCATGACCCGGACTGCTTCCTGTGCGCGGGCAATACGCGCGTAACCGGAGATAAAAACCCGGATTACACCGGCACCTATGTCTTTACAAATGACTTTGCCGCGCTGATGTCTGACACCCCGGACGCGCCGGACAGCCATGACCCGTTAATGCGTTGCCAGAGCGCCCGCGGCACCAGCCGCGTGATCTGCTTTTCTCCCGATCACAGCAAGACGCTGCCGGAACTGAGCCTCCCCGCGCTGACGGACATCATCAAAACCTGGCAAGAACAGACTGCCGATCTGGGAAAAACCTACCCCTGGGTGCAGGTTTTTGAGAATAAAGGCGCGGCGATGGGCTGCTCCAACCCGCATCCGCACGGCCAGATTTGGGCCAACAGCTTCCTGCCGAACGAAGCCGAGCGTGAAGATCGTTTGCAAAAAGCCTACTTCGCCGAACAGCACTCCCCAATGCTGGTGGATTATGTGCAGCGCGAACTGGCGGACGGCAGCCGTACGGTGGTTGAAACCGAGCACTGGCTGGCGGTCGTGCCTTACTGGGCGGCCTGGCCGTTTGAAACGCTGCTGCTGCCCAAAGCGCATGTGCTGCGCATTACCGATTTGACCGACGATCAGCGCGACTCCCTGGCGCTGGCGCTGAAAAAGCTGACCAGTCGTTATGACAACCTGTTCCAGTGCTCCTTCCCCTACTCCATGGGCTGGCACGGCGCGCCGTTTAACGGTGAAGAGAACGGGCACTGGCAGCTGCACGCGCACTTTTATCCACCGCTGCTGCGTTCCGCGACCGTCCGTAAATTTATGGTCGGTTATGAAATGCTGGCGGAGACCCAGCGCGATCTGACGGCAGAACAAGCGGCGGAGCGTCTGCGCGCGGTCAGCGACATTCATTTTCGCGAATCAGGAGTTTAAATAATGAGTCTGAAAGAGAAAACACAATCTCTGTTTGCAGAAATTTTCGGCTACCCTGCTACCCACACCATTCAGGCGCCTGGTCGCGTCAATCTGATCGGCGAGCACACCGATTACAACGACGGCTTCGTGCTGCCTTGCGCTATCGACTACCAGACGGTGATTAGCTGCGCCACGCGTGACGATCGCAAAGTGCGCGTGATTGCGGCTGACTACGACAACCAAGTTGATGAATTCTCCCTTGATGCGCCGATCGTTACCCACGACAGCCAGCAGTGGTCAAACTACGTGCGCGGCGTGGTGAAGCATCTGCAAAAACGAAATAACGCATTTGGCGGCGCGGATCTGGTTATCAGCGGCAATGTACCGCAGGGCGCGGGACTCAGTTCTTCTGCGTCGCTGGAAGTCGCGGTCGGCACCGTATTCCAGCAGTTGTACCACCTGCCGCTGGATGGCGCGCAAATCGCGCTCAACGGCCAGGAAGCGGAGAATCAGTTCGTCGGCTGCAACTGCGGCATTATGGATCAGCTGATCTCCGCGCTGGGTAAAAAAGATCATGCCCTGCTGATTGACTGCCGCACGCTGGGTACGAAAGCGGTTTCCATGCCGGAAGGCGTGGCGGTGGTGATCATCAACAGTAACTTTAAACGTACGCTGGTGGGCAGCGAGTACAATACCCGCCGCGAGCAGTGTGAAACGGGCGCGCGTTTCTTCCAGCAACCGGCGTTGCGCGATGTCAGCCTTGCGGCGTTCAACGCGGTGGCCAGCGAGCTGGACCCGATTGTCGCCAAACGTGTTCGCCACGTACTGACCGAAAACGCCCGTACCGTTGAAGCCGCCAGCGCGCTGGAGAAAGGCGACCTGAAACGCATGGGTGAATTGATGGCGGAATCTCACGCCTCAATGCGCGATGACTTCGAAATCACCGTCCCGCAGATCGACACGCTGGTCGAAATTGTGAAAGCGACCATCGGCGATAAAGGCGGCGTACGCATGACCGGCGGCGGCTTCGGCGGCTGCGTCGTCGCGTTGATCCCGGAAGCGCTGGTTCCTGCCGTACAGCAGGCCGTGGCCACGCAGTATGAAGCGAAAACCGGAATCAAAGAAACGTTTTACGTATGCAAACCCTCACAAGGAGCCGGACAGTGCTAAACGAAACGCCCGCACTGGCGCCCGATGGTCAGCCGTACCGCCTGCTCACCCTGCGCAACGATGCAGGGATGGTGGTCACGCTGATGGACTGGGGCGCCACACTACTTTCCGCCCGTATCCCGCTAACCGATGGCAGCGTCCGTGAAGCGTTGCTGGGGTGCGCCAGCCCGGAATATTACCAGGATCAGGCCGCCTTTCTTGGCGCATCGATTGGCCGCTACGCCAATCGCATTGCCAACAGCCGTTACACCTGGGCGGGTGAAACCGTCAGCCTGCTGCCGAGCCAGGGTGAAAACCAACTGCACGGCGGGCCGGACGGCTTTGACAAACGTCGCTGGCAGATAGTCAACCAGAACGATCGTCAGGTGCTGTTTGCACTGACGTCTGACGATGGCGATCAGGGCTTCCCCGGCCATCTCTGCGCCACCGCGCAGTATCGTCTCACCAACGATAACCGAATCTCCATCACCTATCGAGCGACGGTAGATAAGCCCTGCCCGGTGAACCTGACCAATCACGTCTACTTTAACCTGGACGGCGAGCAGTCGGACGTACGCCAACACAAGCTACAGATTCTGGCTGATACGTACCTGCCGGTTGATGAAAGCGGTATTCCACGCGACGGGCTGAAATCCGTTGCCGGAACCTCGTTCGACTTCCGCAGCGCAAAAACCATCGCCAGCGCGTTTCTTGCCGATGACGATCAGCGCAAGGTAAAAGGTTACGATCACGCCTTTTTATTGCAGACCAAAGGCGATGCCAGCCAGCCAGCCGCACATCTGTGGTCGCAGGATGAGAAATTGCAGATGAAGGTTTATACCTCCGCTCCGGCGCTGCAATTCTATTCCGGCAACTATCTGGGCGGCACGCCGTCGCGCGGGCCTGAACCTTATGCCGACTGGCAAGGCCTGGCGCTGGAAAGCGAATTTCTGCCAGACAGCCCGAACCACCCGGAATGGCCGCAACCTGACTGCGTGTTGCATCCCGGCGACGAGTACGCCAGCCTGACGGAATATCAGTTTATTCCGGCCTGACGATGAGCCATAACAGGCCCGATGGTGCCAGCTATCGGGCCTGTGGCGCGTCGCTTTGCTCAAATCCCCACCACTCAAAGACAAAATCGCAACTCCGGGTTCACAAGAACCTTACACTGCGTCACTATTTTCGCTATGGTTATGCGTAAGCGTTGCCGCTGACCTGTCACGGCAATATAATGAGAATTATTATCATTCAATAAAGCTTGAGGAGTGAGAGTATGGCTGTAACTAAGCTGGTTCTGGTACGTCACGGCGAAAGTCAGTGGAACAACGAAAACCGCTTCACCGGTTGGTACGATGTTGACCTGTCCGAGAAAGGCGTGGGTGAAGCAAAAGCGGCAGGTAAACTGCTGAAAGAGGAAGGCTATAGCTTCGATTTTGCTTATACCTCCGTGCTGAAACGTGCCATCCACACGCTGTGGAACGTCCTGGACGAACTGGATCAGGCCTGGCTGCCGGTTGAAAAATCCTGGAAGCTGAACGAACGTCACTACGGCGCACTACAGGGTCTGAACAAAGCGGAAACCGCTGAAAAATACGGTGATGAGCAGGTTAAACAGTGGCGTCGCGGTTTTGCCGTAACCCCGCCGGAGCTGACCAAAGATGACGAGCGTTACCCGGGCCACGATCCGCGTTATGCGCAACTGACCGAGAAAGAGCTGCCGCTGACTGAAAGCCTCGCGCTGACCATCGATCGCGTGATCCCTTACTGGAACGAAACCATTCTGCCACGCATGAAAAGCGGTGAGCGCATCATCATCGCCGCTCACGGTAACTCTCTGCGTGCGCTGGTGAAATACCTGGATAACATGAGCGAAGAAGAGATTCTCGAACTGAACATCCCGACCGGTGTACCGCTGGTGTACGAGTTCGACGAAAACTTCAAACCGATCAAACATTACTATCTGGGTAACGCTGACGAGATCGCGGCAAAAGCGGCGGCCGTAGCGAACCAGGGTAAAGCGAAGTAATCTGATTTGCCTGATGGCGCTTCGCTTATCGGGCCTACGGGTTGGCAATATGCGTCCTGTAGGCCGGATAAGGCGTAAGCCGCCATCCGGCAATACATGCACTTAAACCCCGATAACCCCGTCGAGCACCACCTGCGCCCTGCCCTGTGAACAACGTTCCACACGACCCCGAACGTTATACACTTCCGCCAGGCTTTCTGCGGTAATAACCGCTTCCGGCGCGCCGCTGGCCACCAGTTTGCCCTCCTTCAGCATCAGCACATGTTCGCTGTGGCGTAGCGCGATATTAATGTCATGCACCACCACAACCGTCACCATATTGCGCGCCCGCGTTTCCCGCGCGATCAGATCCATAACGTGAAACTGATAGTTCAGATCCAGCGCGCTAAGCGGCTCGTCCAGCAACAAAAGTTCCGGGTAGCGAATCAGCGACTGCGCCAGCCCCACCAGTTGCCGCTGGCCGCCGGAAAGCTGGTCAAGATAGTGCAGCGCCAGATGCGCAATGCCGAGTTGATCCAGGATTGCCAGCACCTGCGAGTGGCTGTTCGCGCCATCCCGCCCGCCGGACGCCCGCTGCGCCACGATAATTGACTCCAGCACATGCAGATGTACGCCCTGCGGCAGCGACTGAGGTAAAAACACCACCTTTTCCGCACGCCGGGCAAACGGCAGCGACATCAGGTTCTCACCGTCCAGCATGACCTCGCCACGGGCTTTATTCAGCCCGGCCAGCGCGCGTAATAACGTTGATTTCCCGCAGCCGTTCGGCCCCAGCAGAACGGTAATTTTACCGCGCGGCAGCTCAGGCACGCTGAGATCGTGAATAACCGGATGTTTCGGATAACCGGCGCTTATTCCCTTGAGGATCAACCCGCTCATGACATGCTCCCCCGGTGGCGCAAAATAATGCTCAGGAAGAATGGCACACCCACCAGCGACGTTACGATGCCTACCGGGATGATCACCCCAGGAACAATATTCTTCGACGCGATCGAGGCCAGCGACAGCACCAGCCCCCCCGTCAACACGCTGCCCGGCAGATAGAACCGGTGATCTTCACCAAACAGCATTCGCGCAATGTGCGGCGCGACCAGACCGATAAAACCGATTGGCCCGACAAACGCCACCGACAGCGCCGATAGCAGGCTGATGCGCAGCAGCGATGACAGGCGCAGGCGCCGCACGTCAATGCCAAAACTCATCGCCCGATCTTCCCCCAACCGTAGCGCCGTCAATTGCCAGGCGCTACGCATCGACCACGGCAGCACAATGGCAAACACCAACGCCAGCACGCCGAGCTTTTCCCACGACGCGCGCGCCAGGCTGCCCATCGTCCAGAACACCAGCCCCTGTAGCGTGTCCTCATCGGCAACGAACTGCATCATCGACACCAGCGCATTAAAGGTAAACACCAGCGCGATACCGAACAGCACCACGCCAGAGGTCGCCACGCGCGTCCAGCGAGTAATCCCGTCCAGCAGCAGGGCGGACAGCAGCGCAAAAGCAAAGGCATTCGCGGGAATAAACCAGGCGGCAGGAACGCCGGGAATGCCGATACCCAACACGATCGCCAGCGCAGCGCCAAAGGCCGCTGCGGAAGAAACGCCCAGCGTGAACGGACTCGCCAGCGGGTTGTTCAGGATTGTCTGCATTTCGGCGCCCGCCAGCCCCAAAGCCATTCCCACCAGTAACGCCATCAGCGCATAGGGTAAACGGATATCCCAGACGATAACGCGCGTCCCCGCATTAACGCTTGCCGGGTGCAGCAGCGTTTGCCAGAGCTCGCCGAGCGACAGACCAGACGGGCCAAGCGTAGAGTCCAGCACCAGCGAGGCGACTATCGCCGCAATAATCAGCAGCGCCAGCATCAACCGCTTGCGTACCACAAGACGGTAGCGATCGTCGATCGACGGAGCATTAGCGGATAGCGACATAACGTTCCTTACCTGTAGAGTCATTTCGGCGGATTGAGCACATCGCTAATCTGCGCGTCGCTGAGTGTAATGCCAAAGAAGTCCTGGTAAAAGCGGCGGGTCTCCTTGCGCATATCCACATCGGCAAAGCGCTGCGGGTAGAGCGTTTTTGCCAGCCAGAGGAATTGTAACGCCTCTTCGCTGGTCTCCCGACACCACCAGAACATCCCTTTCGGGTTCACATACACGCGATGATGAATCACGGCGTCCACCTGCGCCCACTGGGGAGAAGTCAGGATGGCATCCGCATCCCGCTTATTCATGGCGACAATCACCGCCGGATTTGCCGCGACAATCTGCTCAAGAGCGACTTCCCCCGTCCGGTTTTGCTTGTGGCTAAACCAGCGCTCGGCGACGTTTTTTGCACCGGCCAGATCCATCCAGTCCTGATTAAGCGACGGCCTGCCGGAAGTGGTCAGCGGATTGCCCATGCTGTGATAGAGGGTCATTCGCTGATCTTCAGGAAGATCGCTTAAGCGCGCCTTTACCCGCGCCACATTGCGGTCAAAATACTGCTGATACCGCTGCGCTTTATCCTGCGCATCCGGCCCCAGCACCTCCGCTGTTTTATGCACCCTGGCGGTCAGCGCCTGCATGGAGTTCGCCTCAAACGCCAGTACGCGCACCCCTGCCTGCTGGAGCAGCGACGCCCTCGGCACCGTCATCGATTTCGGCACAAACAGCAGTTGCGTACCGAGCGAGATGATCTGCTCCGGGTCCAGTTCGTGACCGCTGTTGACGCTGACAACGGCGACATTCTCAATATGCGGCAGACTCTGGCGAAAAAGCGGAATCGTCTTTGCAATCATCGACGTGCCAACAATATTATCGCCATACCCCAGCATGGTGATGATGGTGTTTTGCGCCGGCCACGGCGAAGCGATGCGCACATCGCTGTGCGGCTGCGCGGCAAACAGGCTCCCCGCCACCAGCCAGGCCAGCGCGGGGAAAATGCGGGTTAGCGTCATGACTCCATCCTTTAAAAATCAAACGTGACGGAGGCGCGAACTTCACGCCCGCTGCCGATAAAGGCGCTGGGTGAACTGTTATCGCCATCGGTGCCTGACGGGAAGATTGATGCCCAGTAGTGCTTATCGAACACGTTGTTAACCACCACGCGGAAGGTGGTCGGCACGTTGCTGATTTTCGTGGTGTAGCGGGTGCCCAGGTCCCAGGTGGTGTAGCTGCTGGCCCATGCGGTGTTGGTATCGTTGGCGGCACGCTTGCCGGTATAATGAACGTTAGCGCTGTATACCCATTCCGGCATCGACGGTAAGCTGTACTCCGCCAGCACGTTCGCCTGTACTTTCGGTACGCCTACCACCCGTTTATCGCTGGTGGTATCGCTCACCGTATCTTTCAGTTTCGGATCGAGGAGCGTCACGCCGCTGTAGATATTCAGCCCTTGCCAGACATTACCGGAGGCCGTCAATTCCAGACCGTTATTGACCTGGTTCCCCTGTTCCTTATAGACATTGTCGCCGGGATCGACATAGGCAAATGGACGCTCAAGACGGAACAGCGCCGCCCCCAGATTCATCCCGGAGACATCGGCTTTTAGCCCCATCTCATATTGTTTGCTGCGATACGGGTCGAGGGTTTGCCCGGCATTTTTCACGTCGCTATTGGTTGGCGCCGTCCCGCCCTGTTCCAGCGACTCCGCATAGCTGACGTAGGCCATCACATTCGGGGTGATTTTATACATCAACGCCGCATTCGGGCTTAAACCGTTCTCATCAATCTGGCCGGTTTTATGACCGCTTTTATTGTAGTTCTGCGACTGAATCCAGCTCTGGCTCAAGCAGAACATCGCCGACCATTTCGGCGTGAAAGTCACGGTATCCCCAAGGGTAATGCTCTGTTGCGTGTTGACGCTGGATTTATAACGATCCCCACCGGTTATGATTTTGCCATCGCCCTTTTCGTACATCTCAGAGGGGTGGTACATATTGGTGGTGTCCCAGCTATAAGACGGCCCCGTCCCTTTCGCACTGTACAGCGACCAGACATAACCGGTGGTCGAGAGCGCAATATCATGCCCGACAGAACCGGTATCAACATGACCGTTAAGCGTGGCGGTATTGCTCAGTACGCGAAAACGTCCTGCGGCAGTAGAGTCTTTCAGCGAACGGCTGATATCGCCCTGGTTATTGATAATTTTGCTGGATACGTTACGCATCGCACGATCCGCCTGCTGCCAGCCAACGCCTGCCGTTACGGACCAGTCATCATTGAGATAATGAATAAGACGCGTGCTCACCGTGTCGGTTGTCAGATCGTTCCCGGCCGTGCTGAGCGCCAGATTTTTATCTTTGGGATCGGGGGCGGAAGGTAATTTAATGTTCGGGCCATAGCTGAAGCTTCCCGGATAGCCTTTTTGAATAAACTCATAGTGGCTGGCATCCAGCTGCAATTGCGTGCCTGGCTGAATATTCCAGTCCAGCGCCACGGAAAGCAACTTACGGCGCAGCGTACTGTCATCCAGATTCCCTTCACCTTCCTGATTCAGCACATTCACGCGATAGCCAAAACGGTTGTCATCATCAATGTGTCCGCCCAAATCAACATGCCCGGTGAAGGCGCTCCGGCTTTGATAACCCAGAGTGACTTTGCGCAGCGTCTCTTCCGTTGGGCGTTTGGCGACAAAATTAAACTGCCCGGCCGGACTTGCCGGGCCGTACAGCGCGCCGGTCAGGCTGTTGAGCACATCCAGGCGTTCCAGCATCTCAACGGGGAAAGCGGTGGTTGAGACGATGTTCAACCCATCCAGGCGGCTGTTGGCAACCACGCTGCCCTGCATCCCCCGGCTCTGCGGTCTGCCGACATCCATGCCGCCGCGCGCCTGCATTTGTGTGCTGGGCGAGTATTTCAGCAGTTCGCTCACGCTTTGCGCCTGCTGGTTCTCAATCATCTCTTTGGTGACGGTCGTGGTCGAATACGGTGTATCAACCCAGGCCTTATTGCCCAGCGGCCCGACATCGATATCATTGGTTTTGAATCCAGCGCCGGAAGCGGCATGCGTGGTATCGGCGGAAGGCTGGCTGGTGACGATAATTTCATCTTCAGAGGTGTTTGCCGCATGTGCGCTGTGCGGCGCCAGGGAAATGAGAAGAGGCAACAGCGTTGCCAGTTGAGTGGGCTTATTCATTTGTATTATCAATCGTTATGTAAAAATTTATATTACGACCGATATAAGTGTAAAAAGTTGATCACGATCACATCAAAACTTTTAAACAAAGAACTAACTCTTTTGGATTACAAACAGTTAGTAGAAAAAAACCGGCCTGATTTGCCGGTTTTTCAATTGCGCAACGTGCGTTGGCAGGAGGAATTATCCGCGACGGGCTTTCACCGCATTCGACAACTGACGCAGCAGCGCATCCGTATCTTCCCAGCCGATGCAGGCGTCGGTAACGCTCTTACCATAGGTCAGCGGTTCGCCGCTTTCCAGGCTCTGATTACCTTCCACCAGATGGCTTTCCACCATCACGCCAATGATCGCGTTTTCGCCACGCGCAATCTGCTGGCAAACATCCGCACAAACGTCCATCTGCTTTTTAAACTGTTTGGAGGAGTTCGCATGGCTGAAATCGATCATAACCTGCGGCGCAAGCCCCGCTTTAGCAAGACCTTCTTTTACTTCTGCCACATGTTGCGCGCTGTAGTTTGGCTCCTTGCCTCCACGCAGAATAATGTGGCAGTCGCCGTTGCCGCTGGTATTCACAATGGCGGAGTGCCCCCACTTGGTGACGGAGAGGAAGCAGTGAGGCGCACCGGCGGCATTGATGGCGTCAATCGCTACTTTGATGGTGCCGTCGGTGCCATTTTTAAAGCCGACCGGGCAGGAAAGACCGGAGGCCAGCTCGCGGTGTACCTGAGACTCCGTGGTACGTGCGCCAATCGCGCCCCAGCTCATCAGATCCGCCAGGTATTGCGGGGTGATCATATCAAGGAACTCACCCGCAGCAGGTAATCCGCTGTCGTTAATGTCGAGCAATA
This sequence comes from Citrobacter sp. TBCP-5362, assembly GCF_005406305.1. Lineage (NCBI taxonomy): Bacteria > Pseudomonadati > Pseudomonadota > Gammaproteobacteria > Enterobacterales > Enterobacteriaceae > Citrobacter > Citrobacter sp. TBCP-5362. The sequence continues at coordinate 3,058,946 of NZ_CP040234.1, forward strand.
GCTTGCGGGCAATACGCAGGCCATCGTTAATCTGGAAGCTGTTATCCATATGCGGATCGTTGATCAGCCCTTTCCAGCCCACCGTGGTGCGCGGTTTTTCAAAATAGACGCGCATGACAATTTCAAGCTCGCCTTTTAGCTCTTCACGCAGCGTCATTAAACGAGCGGCATACTCTTTGGCGGCAACCGGATCATGAATTGAGCACGGCCCAATCACCACCAGCAGGCGATCGTCATTCCCTTTCAGGATTTTATGAATCGCTTTGCGGGCATGGGCAACGGTGTTTGCTGCATTCTCTGTAGCGGGAAATTTTTCAAGGAGTGCGACTGGCGGTAATAACTCGTTGATCTCTTTAATACGTAAATCGTCGTTCTGATAATTCATGATTATTCCAGTGTTGCCATACTTATCTAATTAAATGCAATCCCTTCAATCTATCTCTTTGGCTAAAAAGTGTAAACTGACTTTTACACTTCGAACGGACTAATCCTGGAATTAGGAAAAAAAACGCCAGAAAGTAGCGAAAAACGAGATCTAACCTACAATTTTTAACTGCAAACACTCTTTTTGTGAGTTTTTTCAAGATTCTCTGCTGGGCTAAATCGCCAGTGCGGGATCTTTAACCCCTCTCTGAGATTTTACTGGCACATGCACTGTTGGAAGAGTTATCCGACATATCGACCATAACAGGAGCATCTTATGAAAATGACAAAACTGGCCACACTTTTTCTTACTGCCATACTCAGCCTTGCCAGTGGCGCAGCGTTGGCCGCCGACGCGAATACGCAGTCCAACAACGGACAGGCAAACTCTTCGGCGGATGCCGGACAGGTCGCCCCTGACGCCCGCGAAAACATCGCGCCAAACAATGTGGACAACAGCCAGATTAATTCCGGCGGCACCATGCTTCACCCGGATGGCTCATCAATGAACCACGACGGCATGACCTCCGATGAAGTGCATAAAAACACCATGTGTAAGGACGGCCGCTGCCCGGACGTGAATAAGAAAGTAGAGACCGGCGACGGCATCAACAACGACGTTGATACTAAAACCGATGGCACCACGCAGTAAGCCTGAAAAAAGGCCAGGTAACGGGAGAGCTGACGCTCTCCTTTTTATTTTGTCAGCCCAAAACTTGTATGATGTCATACAGTAATAATGAAAATAACAAAGGGATGACACGATGGCACATTCACACTCTCATACTGCTTCGCATCTGCCGGAAGATAAGAACGCGCGTCGGTTGCTGTTCGCATTTTGTGTCACCGCCGGATTTATGCTGGTTGAAGTGGTGGGCGGCATTCTTTCAGGATCGCTGGCGCTGCTGGCCGATGCCGGGCATATGCTTACCGATGCCGCAGCCCTGTTGTTCGCTCTGATGGCCGTACAGTTTTCCCGGCGTCCTCCAACCATTCGCCACACTTTCGGCTGGCTGAGACTGACAACGCTGGCCGCGTTTGTTAACGCCATTGCATTAGTGGTGATTACCCTTTTAATCGTCTGGGAAGCCATTCAGCGCTTCTATACGCCACGCCCTGTCGCAGGCGGCATGATGATGACTATCGCAGTGGCGGGTTTGCTCGCCAACGTGTTCGCGTTCTGGCTCCTGCACCGGGGGAATGAAGAAAAAAACCTCAATGTGCGTGCCGCCGCGCTGCATGTGATGGGGGATTTACTGGGATCGGTCGGCGCCATTTTTGCCGCACTGATTATCATCTGGACAGGCTGGACGCCAGCGGACCCGATTCTCTCGATCCTGGTTTCCATACTGGTGTTACGCAGCGCCTGGCGTCTGTTAAAAGACAGCGTAAATGAATTACTGGAAGGCGCGCCGGTTTCGCTGGATATCGCGGCGTTGCGTCGCCATCTCAGCCGGGATATTCCCGAAGTACGCAATGTGCATCACGTCCATGTCTGGATGATAGGAGAAAAACCCGTGATGACGCTGCATGTGCAGGTGATCCCGCCGCACGATCATGACGCGTTGCTGGCGCGCATCCAGCATTTCCTGATTCACCATTACCAGATTGAGCACGCCACCATTCAGATGGAATATCAGCCGTGCAACGGGCTGGACTGCCACCTGAATCAGGGGCTATCCGGCCATTCGCACCATCACCACTAACTGGAAAGCGCGTGTGAGCCTCGTTCGCGCGCGCTGTTGATCCACATCCGGCTGCCATTCAGGGCGATGAAGGTCAGGATCAGATACTCCAGCGACATCGCATAGACGCCTTGCAGTGCGAAGATCACCACGCTTATCACGTTGATAATCACCCACAGCAGCCAGTTTTCGACGTACTTGCGCGTCATCAGGATCATCGCCACAATCGACAGCACCATCATGCAGGAGTCCCAGAACGGGAAGGCATCAGGCTGCAACTCCGGTACGGCGACCGACAATCCCAGCGCCTGCATCAGGTTGACGGCGACGCGAGTCAGGAAAGCAAATACCGGATCGATATACGCGGTCATCAGGCCTATCGCCACCACGCATACCGCCAGCCAAGCCAGCGCTTTTGGCAGCGGCAGCCAGCGAATTTTCAATTCAATCTCATGCTGGCTTGTTTTGCGGGACCAGGCATACCAGCCGTAAATATTGGCGGCAAAGAAAAATACCTGAAGCAACAGGCTGGCGTAGAGTTGGATCTGAAAAAAGATGATCGCGAATAGCGTCACGTTAATCAGGCCGAAAAAATAGTTGCTGATCTTTTCCAGGCTGGCAAGCCCGATACACAGCAAACCCGCAACGGTGCCAACAGCTTCAATCCATGACAGGTCGTAACCGCCAGCGCCAATTGGAATATGAACCAGAATGTTCTGTGTGCTAAAAAAATCCATCTTTCCCCCAGAGCGTTTTACGTTTTACGCTCGTAGTGTAGCCGCAAATTCCAGCATACGGTTGAGCGGCAGCAGCGCCCCTTCTCGCAACGCCTGGTCAACGTGAATCTCATGGGCCTGCCCGCCCTGCTCTAACCCCTCAGCAATCGCCTTAAGGCCGTTCATCGCCATCCACGGACAATGCGCGCAGCTACGGCAGGTCGCCCCTTCTCCGGCTGTCGGCGCTTCAAGCAACTCTTTATCAGGCACCGCCTGCTGCATTTTATAGAAAATGCCCCGGTCGGTCGCCACAATAAGCTGCTTATGCGGCAGCGTGCGGGCGGCATTAATCAGCTGGCTGGTAGACCCGACGGCATCCGCCATATCGACAATCGATTGTGGCGACTCAGGATGCACCAGCACGGCGGCATCCGGGTACAAACCTTTCATCCGGGTCAACGCCTGGGTTTTAAATTCATCATGAACGATACAGGCCCCCTGCCAGCAGAGCACATCCGCGCCGGTCTGCTTTTGCACGTAATGTCCCAGGTGGCGATCCGGCGCCCAGATAATTTTCTCACCCAGACTGTCCAGATGTTCAATCAGTTCAACAGCGATACTGGAGGTAACAACCCAGTCAGCGCGGGCTTTGACGGCAGCAGACGTGTTGGCGTAAACCACTACTGTGCGATCCGGGTGGGCGTCGCAAAACGCGCTAAATTCGTCAATCGGACAACCCAGATCCAGCGAGCATTCCGCCTGTAGAGTCGGCATCAGGATGGTTTTTTCCGGGCTGAGAATTTTGGCCGTCTCGCCCATAAAACGGACGCCAGCGACCAGCAACGTGGAGGCAGGATGTTTCGCGCCAAATCGCGCCATCTCCAGCGAGTCGGAAATGCATCCTCCGGTTTCTTCAGCCAGTTGCTGAATTTCGGGATCGGTGTAATAGTGCGCCACCATGACGGCATCGCGCGCTTTCAGCAGACGTTTGATTTTCTCGCGGTAGAATTGCTTTTCATCCACGCTTAGCGGGGTCGGTTTCGGCGGAAACGGATAGATTGCGGCTTCCGGGTCAAACATTACGCTCATCATGCTTTCTCGTTTTACTGGCTTAACGAAATAACCGATATAAAGCGTAACCCACGCCACAATCGGTTAAATTTGTTTTATATGCTAAACAAGATAGCCGATTGGCTGGCAAAAGTCACAACAATTGCGCTTGATAATGCCGGATGGCGGCGCAAGCGCCTTATCCGGCCTACGGGTCGCCGACTGACGTCTTATCCGACCTGAACGAGTGTATCGCTGTAGGCCTGATAAGCGCAGCGCCATCAGGCACAAATTCTGCGCATAGCAAAAAGGCGCCTTTAGGGCGCCTTTTTACATTGGTGGGTCGTGCAGGATGACTCGGCTTCGCCTCGCCCTTCGGGCCGTTGCTGACGCAACGTTATCCTTCACGTTTAACATCTGAGTGCAATGTTAAAATTGGTGGGTCGTGCAGGATTCGAACCTGCGACCAATTGATTAAAAGTCAACTGCTCTACCAACTGAGCTAACGACCCCTTGCGGGATTTTACTGCTTAATCATTCAGGATGGTGGGTCGTGCAGGATGACTCGGCTTCGCCTCGCCCTTCGGGCCGTTGCTGACGCAACGTTATCCTTCACGTTCTCTACCAGTAACCACCTTTAAAACTGGTGGGTCGTGCAGGATTCGAACCTGCGACCAATTGATTAAAAGTCAACTGCTCTACCAACTGAGCTAACGACCCATACGGGTGTTACCTGAAAGATTTTACTCGGCACCAATTTTTAAATTGGTGGGTCGTGCAGGATGACTCGGCTTCGCCTCGCCCTACGGGCCGTTGCTGATGCAACGTTATCCTTCACGCTTAACATCTGAGTGTGATGCTAAAACTGGTGGGTCGTGCAGGATTCGAACCTGCGACCAATTGATTAAAAGTCAACTGCTCTACCAACTGAGCTAACGACCCGAGTGGTGGGTGATGACGGGATCGAACCGCCGACCCCCTCCTTGTAAGGGAGGTGCTCTCCCAGCTGAGCTAATCACCCGATACTACGCTGGTAAGATGTTTCCATCTTTAAAGTGGTGGGTCGTGCAGGATTCGAACCTGCGACCAATTGATTAAAAGTCAACTGCTCTACCAACTGAGCTAACGACCCACTTTTGCGCTGCTTTCGGTTTGTTTGATATCCCCTGGCAACGGCGGCATATATTACTGATTTCAGATTTCAGCGCAACAAAAATTTCGATGTAGATCACTCAACTGCTTAGGAATCGCACGACGAGACCAGAAATAACGCGATTTCTGGTCGCGTGGTGTGCATTACATCGCGTTAAGACGTTTTTGCGCTTGTTTTGCGCCATCAGTGCCAGGGTATTTACTGATAACCTGCTGATAAACCGCTTTGGCTTTTGCCGCGTCGCCTTTGTCCTGCATGATGACGCCGACTTTGTACATCGCGTCAGCCGCTTTTGGTGACTTCGGGTAGTTTTTGACTACCGAGGCAAAATAAAATGCGGCATCATCTTTTTTACCCTTGTTGTAATTCAACTGGCCGAGCCAGTAATTGGCATTCGGCTGATAAGTTGAGTCCGGGTATTTTTTGATGAAGTTCTGAAACGCCACAATCGCATCATCCTGGCGGGACTTATCCTGCACCAGAGCAATTGCCGCATTGTAATCGGTATTGGCGTCGCCGCTTTGTACCGGCGCGCCTGACGTCGCCGCGCCCGCGCCAGGCGCAGGTGTTGCGGTTGCCGCCCCGCTTTGCTCGCCGCCCGCCGACGGCGTCGCTGCGCTACCGCTGCTCAGACTGTCCATCTGTAGCAGGATCTGCTTCTGTCGTTCAACAACCTGATTCAGCTGATACTGGCTTTCCTGGATTTGACCACGCAGGGAATCAATATCGGACTGATTATCAGAGAGTTGTTGCTGGAGTTGGGTTAAAAGCTGGCTGTGAGCATTCGAAATACGCTCGAGTTGAGTGACGCGGTCTTCGACCGAGCCTGAGCCGACACTACTGATTGGCGCCTGAGCAAAAGCGGCCCAGGGGGCCGCTATGCCAACCAGTAACGACAGACTCAACAGGTGATGTCTGAAGTTACTGCTCATGCAATTCTCTTAGTAAACCAGTACGGCGCGACGGTTTTTAGCGTAAGCCGCTTCGTCGTGACCCAGTACTGCGGGTTTTTCTTTACCGTAAGAAACGATGGAGATCTGGTCAGCAGAAACGCCTTTACCCTGCAAGTACATCTTAACAGCGTTAGCACGGCGTTCGCCCAGGGAGATGTTGTACTCAGGAGTACCACGTTCGTCCGCATGACCTTCTACGGTGACTTTGTAAGACGGGTTGCTACGCAGGAAGTTAGCGTGCGCATCCAGCATTGCCGCGAAGTCAGAACGGATATCGTACTTGTCCAGATCGAAGTAAACGATGTTGTTCTGCTGCAATTGCTGCATCTGCAAACGCGCTTGCTCTTCAGAAGACATGTTGCCGCTGCCGTTCGCATCCATACCAGTGCCTGCACCCAGCATGCCTTCGCTGCCGTCATTGCTGGCGTTCTTGTTGGAAGAACATGCAGCAATTGCCATAACAGGCAGAGCGATCATCAGCCCTTTCAGCACTTTGTTCAGTTGCATTTCAATGATTCCTTTACTAATCAATTAATTATTATCACAGATACGGCGACCAGGCAGGGAATTTAACCTGACCATCAGTTGCCGGAAGACGCGCCTTGAAACGCCCATCTGTAGAAACCAAATTCAGCACGGATCCCATCCCCTGAGAAGAGCTGTAGATTACCATAGTGCCGTTAGGTGCCAGACTTGGCGTTTCATCCAGGAACGTTGACGACAGAACCTGTACGCCACCCGCTACCAGATCTTGTTTGGCAATGTGCTGCTGACCATTCGCCGAGCTTACCATTACCATAAATTTACCGTCGCTGCTCACATCCGCATCCTGGTTTTGCGAACCTTCCCAGGTGATACGCTGCGGAGCACCGCCGTTCACGTTAACTTTATACACCTGCGGACGACCGGCCTGGTCAGAGGTAAAGGCCAGGTTCTGGCTGTCCGGGAACCACGTTGGTTCGGTGTTGTTGCTGCGACCATCCGTCACCTGACGAATCTGACCAGAACCAATGTCCATCACATACAGGTTCAGGCTACCGGTTTTAGACAGGGCAAACGCCAGTTTGCTGCCATCCGGCGAGAACGCAGGCGCGCCGTTGTGACGCGGGAACGACGCAACCTGACGCACAGCCCCGTTAGCCAGCGTCTGGATAACCAGCGCAGAACGACCGCTTTCGAAGGTCACGTAGGCCAGTTTAGAGCCGTCAGGAGACCACGCCGGAGACATCAGCGGCTGCGGAGAACGGTGAACCACGAACTGGTTGTAGCCATCGTAGTCAGACACACGCAGTTCATACGGGAACTGGCCGCCGTTAGTCTGCACTACGTAAGCGATACGGGTGCGGAATGCGCCCTTGATGCCGGTCAGCTTCTCAAACACTTCATCACTTGCAGTATGGCCAGCATAACGCAGCCACTGCTTGTTCACTTTGTAAGAGTTCTGCGCCAGTACAGTACCCGGTGCGCCGCCGGTGTCAACCAGCTGATAAGCAACATTGTAGGAACCGTCAGGATTCGGAGTCACCTGGCCGACAACAACCGCATCAATACCCAGCGCAGACCATGCCGCCGGCTGAACTTCTTGCGCCGTACCCGGCTGCTGCGGCAGACGAGAACGATCCAACGGATTGAATTTACCGCTGTTGCGCAGGTCAGCGCCAACGATGCCGCCAATATCTTCAGGCGCAGCTCCCGGCCCTGCCCACTGGAATGGCACAACGCCAATCGGGCGCGCCGAGTCCACCCCCTGGGTGATCTCGATACGTACTTCTGCGTGCAGCACCGCTGCCCACAGCATTAAGAAACCAAATGCTACTCGTAATGCCTGCTTCATCATATCTCCCTTATCCGGGCGGAAAGCCCACGATAATTTAGCAGAATGTTAACAAACTCAAATACACAAAACTACCAGAACCCAGCGACTCCCGTAGCGTTTCTTTCCCCGTCGTGACGGGGAAAGTTTAGCTTACGGTTTAAAGTCCAGAGGTGCGTTTTTAAACACTTCGTATACCGCCTGGCTTGGTGGTTTTGGAATCTTCGCCTGTCGGGCCGCAGCAAGCGCTGCCTGACAAAGCGCGGGATCGCCACCTTCAGACTGAATATCCAGCAACAGGCCGTCTGGCGCCAGTTTTATACGCAGCGTACAGGTTTTACCTGCATAGGACGATGCGTCGTAAAACTTACTTTCAATGGCCGATTTAATCTGCCCGGCATAATTGCTGATATCCGCGCCTGATGCGCCATTGTTTTTAGTATTACCACTCCCCGCAGGAGAAGCATTGCTTCCTGCCGCTCCGCCGCCGGTTTTCGGCGCATTCTTACCGGAGCTTAAATCGCCCAACAGGTCGTCGACGCCAGATGCGGCAGCGGCTTTTTCGGCTGCGGCTTTCTTCGCAGCAGCCGCTTTATCTGCCGCAGCTTTCTTATCGGCAGCAGCCTTCTCAGCAGCAGCTTTTTTTGCTGCTGCCGCTTTCTCAGCGGCGGCTTTGTCGGCGGCAGCTTTCTTCTCTGCGGCCGCTTTTTCAGCAGCAGCCTTTTCTGCTGCGGCTTTCTTCGCGGCCTCTGTCTGAGCCTGCTTAGCCGCCTCGGCTTCCGCTTTTTTCTTCGCGTCGGCGGTGGCTTTTGCCGCTTCAGCTTCGGCTTTCTTCTTCGCATCAGCAGCCGCTTTTACCGCTTCAGCTTCCGCTTTCTTCTGCGCTTCCGCCGCTGCTTTAGCCTGCGCGTCCGCTTTCGCTTTCGCATCCGCTGCGGCTTTCGCCGCCGCTTCTTCAGCCTGTTTCTGCTGCTCCTGCGCTTTCTTCGCGGCCGCTTCCGCTTGTTTCTGCTGTTCCGCCTGCTCGCGCGCCTGTTCCTGCGCGGCTAAACGTTCTTTCTCAAGTTGCTTCAGTCGTTCCTGTTCAGCCGCCTGCTTCTCGCGAAGCTCTTCAGCTTGCTGCTGCGCCTGTTTCTCACGCTGTTCCGCCGCACGCTTCGCGCTCGCCTGTTGCTGCTGCTGACGATCGTACTGCTGAACAACTGCGCCGGGATCGACCATGACGGCGTCGATGGAAGAACCACCGCCGCCCCCGGCTGAAGCCTCTATATGCTCATCGAACGAACTCCAGATCAGCACTGCAAATAAGATGACATGCAGTACCGCTGAAATAATTATCGCCCGTTTGAGCTTGTCGTTTTGTTCGGTTGCCTTTGACACTCTCGGTTCCCAAAAACTGTGCGCCTGTTACTTGCTATCTTTACGTCCCGGAGACGCAGAAGATCAGATAGGCTGCGTCATCAAGCCAACCGATTTCACGCCCGCACTGTGTAACAAGTTCAGCGCTTTAATTATTTCATCGTAAGGCACGTCTTTCGCGCCACCGATTAAGAAGACCGTTTTCGGATTGGATTCCAGGCGACTTTTCGCTTCGGCAATAACCTGCTCTGGCGGCAACTGATCCATCCTGTCTTTCTCAACCACCACGCTGTATTGCCCAATACCGGAAACTTCAATAATGACCGGCGGATCGTCATTGGTGCTGACAGCCTGCGACTCGGTCGCGTCCGGCAGATCGACTTCCACACTCTGGGTAATGATCGGCGCCGTCGCCATGAAAATCAGCAGCAGCACCAACAGTACGTCGAGCAACGGTACAATGTTGATTTCGGACTTGAGATCGCGACGACCTCGTCCACGCGTTCTGGCCATGGCTTACCCCTTGTTGCTCTCGCTACTGGTAAACGCCTGACGGTGCAGAATGGCGGTGAACTCTTCCATAAAGTTGTCGTAATTCAGTTCCAGCTTGTTCACGCGCTGATTCAGACGGTTGTAGGCCATAACCGCTGGAATCGCCGCAAACAGACCGATAGCCGTTGCAATCAGCGCTTCCGCGATACCCGGCGCCACCATTTGCAGCGTCGCCTGTTTCACCGCACCGAGGGCGATAAACGCGTGCATAATCCCCCATACCGTACCAAACAGACCAATATACGGACTGATGGAACCCACGGTGCCGAGGAAAGGAATGTGCGTCTCTAATGTTTCCAGCTCACGGTTCATGGAGATACGCATCGCACGGGACGCCCCCTCAACAACCGCTTCCGGCGCATGGTTGTTTGCACGATGCAGTCGCACAAACTCTTTGAACCCGCTATAGAAGATTTGTTCCGAACCCGCGAGGCTATCACGACGCCCCTGGCTCTCCTGATACAGGCGAGACAGTTCGATTCCAGACCAGAATTTATCTTCGAACGCTTCCGCTTCGCGCGCCGCAGCGTTAAGAATACGAGTCCGCTGGATGATGATAGCCCAGGATGCGATTGAAAAACCAATCAAAATCAACATGATAAGTTTAACCAGAAGGCTTGCCTTCAGGAACAAATCAAGGATATTCATGTCAGTCACTGCTTAAACTCCGCGACAATAGACTTGGGAAGCGCACGAGGCTTCATTTTGAGTGGATCAACGCAAACAATCAGAACTTCCGCTTCGTTGAGCACGTTGTTCTCTGCGTTGACAATGCGTTGCGTGAAAACCAAAGAGGTGCCACGCATTGACGTAATTTCAGTTTGGACTTCGAGCATATCGTCGAGTCGCGCAGGCGCATAATATTCCAGCGTCATTTTACGCACCACGAAGGCAACCCGTTCAGCCAACAGCACCTGCTGACTGAAGTGATGATGACGCAGCATCTCTGTGCGTGCTCTTTCATAAAAAGCGACGTAACTGGCGTGGTAAACCACACCACCGGCGTCGGTATCCTCATAATAGACACGAACCGGCCATCGAAATATATTCACTGTACATCCCGGTAATGCAAAAAAAGTTAACGCTTTTAAACGTTGCTACTATACGCGCGCGGATGAGGCTTGGGAATGGGGGGAAGTTAAGGGAGAGTAAAAATTTATGGGCTTATGAAAACCCATAAATTTTTAAGGATACTTCTTATTCAAAAGAAGAAGAAAATCAGACCAACAATAAGCACGATATCAGCGAGCAGCGGGCAAAAGATCCCCTGCCAGTGAACGGCGCGAGGACGAAATCCTACGCCATGAATCACGCCCGTACAGACGGCCCACATCAGCAGAAAACCATGCCAGATTTCCAGCTCGCTTGTTTTCGCCGCGAAACGCGTCGGGTCCCAGAAGATGCAGCCTGCCAACACTAACGCCAGCATAAAGGAAAGCGCCCGTAATGGGCGCTTATCCATTACCGCATACAACGTTGCGATAATACTGGTCATTAGCTGTCTTCTTGTCCGGCTTTACCTGATTCTACGTGCTCAAGCGCCAGCGCAGTGATTATCCCAAATGCACAGGCAAGAAGCGTTCCCAGAATCCATGCGAAATACCACATTTTTAGCTCCTTACTTAGTACAGAGAGTGGGTGTTGCTTTCAATATGTTCTTTAGTGATGCGGCCGAACATTTTCCAGTAACACCAGCTGGTGTAGATCAGAATGATCGGTACAAACACCAACGCAACCCAGGTCATCAGGTTCAGTGTTCTCTGGCTGGAGGTCGCATCCCACATGGTCAGGCTCGCATTCATCATGGTGCTGGAAGGCATCACAAACGGGAACATTGCGATACCGGCAGTCAGGATGATGCAGGCCAGGGTCAGAGAAGAGAACAGGAATGCCCATGCTCCTTTCTCCATACGGGAGGTCAGGATAGTCAGCAGCGGCAGAACCACGCCCAGCGCCGGAACCAGCCACAGGATCGGCGTACTGTTGAAGTTCACCATCCACGCACCGGCTTCACGCGCGACTTCTTTGGTCAGCGGGTTAGATGCGGCGTGATGATCCATCGCGGAAGTCACGACATAACCATCAATACCGTAAACCACCCATACGCCCGCCAGCGCGAAGCACACCAGCGTAACCAGCGCGGCTACCTGTGCCGTCGTGCGGGAACGCAGGTGCAGCTCACCCACGGTACGCATTTGCAGATAGGTCGCGCCCTGGGTAATGATCATCCCTACGCTGACGATACCTGCCAGCAGGCCAAACGGGTTCAGCAACTGGAAGAAGTTACCGGTGTAGTACAGACGCAGATACTCGTCGATATGGAACGGTACGCCCTGTAACAGGTTGCCGAACGCCACGCCGATAACCAGCGGCGGCACAAAGCTCCCCACGAAGATGCCCCAGTCCCACATGTTGCGCCAGCGGGTGTCTTCAATCTTGGAACGGTAGTCAAAACCGACCGGACGGAAGAACAAGGACGCCAGCACGAGGATCATCGCCACATAGAAACCAGAAAACGCCGCAGCGTAAACCATCGGCCAGGCGGCGAACAGCGCGCCACCGGCGGTGATCAGCCACACCTGGTTACCATCCCAGTGCGGGGCGATGGAGTTGATCATAATTCGACGCTCGGTGTCGTTACGACCGAGGAAACGGGTGAGCATGCCCACCCCCATGTCGAAGCCATCGGTAACCGCAAAACCGATCAGCAGAATGCCAACCAGCAGCCACCAGATAAAACGCAATACTTCATAATCGATCATTTGACGACTCCTGTCTTAGCGTGCCGGCTGAGAGGCCACATTGGGCTGCTCAAAGTGATAGCGACCGGTTTTCAGGCTGCTTGGGCCACGGCGTGCAAACTTGAACATTAAGTACAGCTCCGCCACCAGGAACAGGGTATACAGGCCGCAAATCAGGATCATGGAGAACAGCAGGTCACCGACCGTCAGTGACGAGTTCGCCACGGCGGTTGGCAGCACCTCACCGATCGCCCACGGCTGACGACCATATTCGGCAACGAACCAGCCTGCTTCTACAGCAATCCACGGCAGCGGGATGCCGTACAGCGCCGCGCGCAGCAGCCATTTTTTCTCACCGATGCGGTTACGAATGACGCTCCAGAAGGAGAGCGCGATGATCGCCAGCAGCAGGAAGCCGCACGCAACCATGATACGGAACGCAAAGTACAGCGGCGCAACGCGTGGGATGGAGTCTTTGGTCGCCATCTCAATTTGCGCTTCGGTCGCGTCAGTGACGTTCGGCGTATAGCGTTTAAGCAGCAGACCGTAGCCCAGATCTTTCTTCACGTTATTGAACTGGTCGCGAACGGCCTGGTCGGTAGAACCGGCACGCAGTTCTTCCAGCAGCGCGTAGGCTTTCATCCCGCTACGGATACGTTCTTCATGCTGCACCATCAGGTCTTTCAGACCGATGACCGGCGTATCGACGGAGCGAGTCGCGATAATACCCAGCGCGTAAGGGATCTGGATAGCCAGTTTGTTTTCCTGCGTCTCCTGATCCGGGATACCGAACAGGGTGAAGGAAGCAGGCGCTGGCTGGGTTTCCCATTCCGCTTCAATCGCGGCGAGTTTGGTTTTCTGCACGTCGCCCATTTCGTAGCCGGATTCGTCACCCAGCACGATAACAGACAGCACAGCAGCCATACCGAAGCTGGCGGCGATAGCAAAGGAGCGTTTAGCGAACGCGATGTCGCGGCCTTTCAGCAGGTAGTAAGCACTGATACCGAGGATGAACATTGCACCGGTCACATAGCCAGACGCCACAGTGTGAACGAATTTCACCTGCGCAACCGGGTTAAGCACCAGTTCGGAGAAGCTCACCATCTCCATACGCATGGTTTCGAAGTTGAAATCCGATGCGATAGGGTTCTGCATCCAGCCGTTCGCCACAAGTATCCACAGCGCAGACAGGTTGGAACCCAGCGCCACCAGCCAGGTGACACACATATGCTGGACTTTGCCCAGACGGTCCCAGCCAAAGAAGAACAGACCTACAAAGGTGGATTCGAGGAAGAAGGCCATCAAACCTTCGATTGCCAGCGGCGCACCGAAGATATCCCCTACATAGTGGGAATAGTAAGACCAGTTAGTCCCGAACTGGAACTCCATGGTCAGACCGGTAGCCACACCCAGAGCGAAGTTGATACCAAACAACTTGCCCCAGAACTTGGTCATATCTTTATAAATCTGTTTGCCGGAAAGGACGTATACCGTTTCCATAATGGCCAGCAGGAACGCCATACCGAGCGTCAGCGGCACAAACAGGAAGTGGTACATCGCGGTCAAGGCAAACTGTAAGCGCGACAGTTCGACTATATCTAACATCATGACTCCTTGCTCATCGCATGAAGACTCCGAGAGTGAACCCCGTTAGAAAGGGTCACACGCATGCCCCAATAAAATTTATTTGCTCCCCTTCACCGTTGCCGTTTCATCATCAGAGGAAACAGCAATGATAAAAAGTTACAAACATGTTAATAAAAAACCTAAATTGATCCCGCAAATATATTACGCCGTAAAATCCCTACAATAAACAGGTTTTTATTGAGTCAAATTTGCATTTTTCGACATTGATCAATTTATAGCTAATTTACCAGTTTCAGGCCAATTTGATCGGCGACAATTTATCGTGTTTTGACATCTTTTTCCAAGCATTAAACATTGATTTAAATCAAAAACACCAAAATTCGTTAACGGTGTATACAATGCGTAAACACGGTGAAAACAATGTTGCGCATATGTATCTCTGAGGGTGTTGGCGGTTATCTAATAGAAAGGTATATATAAAAAAACAGCATTTCATTTAACGTTATCATCGACGACATTCTTTTGCCGTCTGCAACTATTTAGCGTAGACGCTTCAGCGTAATTTTCCACAGGGTCAATTCGCCATGAAAATAGTCACAAATATTTTACTTTTAAGCCCATTGAAATTAACACCGGATTGTTATTATTCCGTTAACAATAAAGCCACGCTAAGCGTGGCTTTAATCTGTTTGTCTGAGATTCAGGCAAGCGTGTAGCTAAACGTTCGGGACTGCCCCGGCAGAAAGAGGCCAGCCCCACTTGCGCCCTCTCCTTTCGCAGGGCACGCCTGTTCATCCATCATGGTCTCTGTACATGCGCTAACGGCTCTGCCGAAGGCAACGGTGGCATCACATGAGGTTGTTTCGGACGGATTGTACAGGCGCAGGATGACAGCATCGCGATCCTCTGCTTTTTTCAGCGCGCTTAACAGGCAGCCCACCGGCGACATCGTTAACAGGCTGTAATGTTCCGGTACGCAAACATCGGCCTTGTTGAGTTTCATCGCATCCCAGGGAATTTTGTTATAGCACTGAACAGGCGTCAGCCACGCCTTCGCCTGTTGCGCGACACCGGCGCTAAAAGGCGTTCCGCTATAGCTGAACAGGCTAAACCGACTGCGTAGCATTCCGCGCATTTGTGAATCCGGCACCGCCATTTTGATGCCGGAAGGCCGCCCTGGCCGCAGCAGTAGATCCTCTTTCCCCAGCAGCCCCACCCCACGCAAGAGCGTTAAGGCGAACGTTTTCTTCCCTTCGCCGATAACTTCAAATTCACGTAATCCCTCCGTGAAAAGCGCGAGGCCATTTCTCTCTTCCTGAAGCGCCGCATAGTTCAGCATATTCCAGACCGGTACCGGCGCCTCTTTCCACCCCTCTTCCTGCCAGTTTTCCATCGCGCTGTCCTGTACCGGACGCGTCACTGCGCCAAACTGGGTGTCCGCCAGCACAACATCCGTCGTGAACGGCGTGGGGATTAACACCCGCACGCGGTGATCGTCAGCCTGATTATCCAGCGCCACCTCAACATCAATGCGTCTGCTGTTATGGCTCAGGGTAACGGCGATCTCCACGCCTAACGTTCCGTTGCGCTGCCGTGCGCTGCGTTCGGCAAGATTCGCCGGAACCGCCAGGGTATAGCGAATGACAACCCTGCTCTGCCATGCGTCATGAATCACTTCATATTCCGGTTTTGCCGTCGTCGAAGTAAGCAGCCACTCTTCTCTGGCGGGGGAGTAATCGTACTCATCGCCATCGTCTGACCCCTCTTCCAGCGCCAGTATGCGC
Source organism: Citrobacter sp. TBCP-5362 (assembly GCF_005406305.1). Lineage (NCBI taxonomy): Bacteria > Pseudomonadati > Pseudomonadota > Gammaproteobacteria > Enterobacterales > Enterobacteriaceae > Citrobacter > Citrobacter sp. TBCP-5362. The sequence goes on from NZ_CP040234.1 coordinate 3,074,762, forward strand.
TGATAACGCACGCCGCTGTCTTTATCGCGCAGGTTCAGCGTACCGTCATCATTCGCCGTAATCTGCCAGAACGCGTTCTCCAGCAGCGCGTCTGATGAAACCGTCGGGCTCACCACATTGCCCGCTGCGTTCGGTTCGATATAAAGCGTGCGATAGCCCATTGAAGGGATAATCTGCTGGATCTGGATATCAAATTCCATAAACGGCTCGTAGTTACCGTAATGCACAATCTGGCGGTCAATTAAACCGGGATCGATCTCCCGGGCATGGCGAATGCAATAAGGAATGGCGTTGCCCCGATCATCCCGCAGAGAGAACTGGCTGGCGCGCAGGCGTACCGTGGTGTTAATCACCTCTTCACGCGGCCACGGCATCAGGTTAAACAGCACCAGTTTGTCGGCATCGCTCTGCGGCATGTTGTCGGCGATTTTGCGCTGATAAAAACAGATCAGGTTGTCGGCCATATCCTCAGCCAGCTCGAAACGGGAGGCAATTTCGCGGTGTACTTTGTCACTGCAACAGCAGCCGATGCTGTCGTGGGCGTGATTCTTCAGAATCTCTTTCCACATTTTCTCCAGCAGGCCGTGGTGATACTCAAACCCCAGCGTCCAGGCCAGCGTCGCCAGCGGCTCAAGAATGTTGACGATTTTGTTCTCGATGCGCGCATGGGCGATTTTGATGTCCATCCGCGTCGAACCAATGGTGCGATGAACGCGCATATATTTGCCATCAATAAACTCGCCTTTCAGCGTGGCAAGTTGCTCGCGGCGGGCTTCTATGTGTTCAAACACCTCTTCAAAGCGGCTCATCACAAACTTACGCTGCGGGTAGATTTCGCGCAGTTTATCCATCACCGCAAAGATATTTTGCTGCAACGGCATCTGATCGTGGCCATTCGGCAGCAAAATTTCTTTGGTCAGCGACGCGCGCTCCAGCACATCGAAGTAGCTGTCGAGACGTTTACGCAGCCCGGCCTCGTCCTCCGGTAAGTACTTACCAATCGCGTAGCCCAGCGGCAGCACCTGCGCCGTCACTTCACTGCCATCCGCGCTTTGCCATAAAAACTCGGTTTTATCGGTGCCATGGCGTTCCGAACAACCACGCCAGAACATGGCGCGGGTAATACCGAAACCGTTATAGATATGCGGAAGCTGCCCCGACATGCCGAACGAATCCGGCAGATAGCCAATTTTCATCGGTTCGCCAAACGCCTGGCAGTCGCGCATACCGTACATCAGATTACGCACGATCGACTCCCCGGATACCAGCGTGGTATCCGTTTGGGTATACCACGGGCCGATAATCAGTTTTCCGGCCTGCACCAGTTTTCTTACCCGCGCTTTATTTTCCGCTTTGACGGCGAAATAGTCCTCCAGCACCGCCGTCTGCCCGTCAAGGACATAGTATTTATACTCTGCATCCTGCTCCAGGCGGGTCAGGATCTCCTCCATATTGTTGACCAGCAAAATACGTGACGCTTCCGTGGTGAAATACCATTCACGATCCCAGTGCATGTGCGGCGTAATGTGAACGCGAGATACTGCTTTCATCTTCGTTTCCTGTTAGTTCGTTTATGGCAACACATTGTTAGTCAGATACTTGCCCTGCTTTACCGCATGACGACGCCAGAACAGCAGGATAGTGGTCGATATCGCTGTCCCCACTAACGCTGCGCCAAACCAGCCTGCGGCGGCGACGAAACCGCCGTATCCGGCGTCATGCAAAAGAAAGAGTGAGAAAATGCCTGCGCCCGGCGTCGAAAGACCAATGTTCATCGCGCCGACAATCGCGCCCGTCACCATTGACCCCAGAACAAAAGAACCGATAACCCGCAGCGGATCTTCAATCGCCATCGGGATTGCCCCTTCCGTAATGCCCGCCAGCCCCAGTAGCCAGGTCGACTTTCCTGTTTCGATCTCAAACTCTTTGAACAGCCTCGGCGCCAGCATCGTTGATGCCGTTACGGTGAAGGCGGACACCATTTTGACCGAGGCGAAAATGGCATACGGGCCGTAGACGCCGTTCGCCATCGCCCCAAGGCAGAACGCGTAAGACGCTTTATTGACCGGCCCGCCCAAATCGAAAGAACACATAAAGCCGAGAATCGCGCCAAGCAGCAGCGCATTGGCGCCGCTCAGCCCATTAAGCCAGGCGGTCAGCGCGTTGTTGATCCACGCAACGGGCTCGCCCACCACAAACAGCATCAGGCTGCCCGCGCCTAAGGTGCCGATGACCGGATACAGATAGAAGGTCAGGAAGCCGTTGAATTTGCTGCTCAGGCGAAGATGGTTTTTCACCCAGCGCATCAGATATCCGGCGATCAAGCCACCCGCGATCGCGCCGAGAAAGCCGGAGCCAATCATATTGGCGGCAAGGCCGGCGGCGAATCCGGGAGCCAGCGCGGGTTTATCCGCCAGCGAATAGGCGGTATAAGCCGCGAGCACCGGCACCATCAGGATGCCGAGCATCCCGCCGCCCAGCTTGCGGTACATCCACAGCCAGGAGTTCTCCTGATCGAAGAGATGCTGCAAGCCGAGCATTTGCGCCAGCAGCACCGACACGGCCAGTACGGTTCCCCCGGCGACAATCAGCGGCACGGCGAACGAGATGCCGCTCAACAGCGCCTGTTTTAACTCCGTTTTCAGACTCTTAGGCGCTGCCGTTTCCTGGTAAACCGCGCGATCGCCCTGCACGGGCTCCAGCGCCAGCGCTTGTTGGATCAATGCTTCGGCGTGGCGGATAGGTTCGGCGACGGGCACCGACAGCGCAGGAATGCCCGCAAAGCGCTCACTCTCTTTTATCGCCACCTCTGCGGCGAAAATGCAGGCTTTTGCCGCGTTCAGCTGCTGTGCGGTAAGACGGCCTTCAATTCCGTTAGCGCCCTGCTTTTCCACATACACGTTCACGCCCAGTTTGCGTCCCGCTTTTTCCAGATACTCCGCCGCCATATAGGTGTGCGCAATCCCCGCCGGGCACGCCGTTACGCAGACGATGGTCGGCGCATCCTGTAAGGGCTGAAAAGCGCTTTCCTGATATTGGTCGTCCAGCGCCGACAGTAGCTCATCCGCCGTGGTCGCTGCCAGAATCCTCGCGCGGGTGTCATCATCCGCCAGTCGCGTGGTGAGTGCGGTCAGCAACTGCATATGGGTGCTTCCCGCTTCGCCTGGCGGAATGGCGAGCAGAAAAATCAGCGTCACCGCTTCCGGCCCGTCAACCCCTTCCCACATCATGGGTTCGCGCAGGGTGGCCACGGCAAATGCCGCTTCTTTAACCGCCGACGTTTTACCATGCGGCACCGCCAGCCCTTCTCCCAACGCCGTTGGCCCCTGGCTTTCACGCAAAAAGACTTCTTCAAGGTAAGCATCGGAATCTGAAATTTTCCCCAGTTGCACAAGCCGCTGGGTTAACGCGTGAATAGCCTCTTCACGACTGCCAAACCGGGCGTTCAGGCATAACGCATCGCGGTGGGTTAACGTCGTCAGGTTCATCATAGTCCTCACACTGTCATTGTATGTTTCAGAAATTGTGCCAGATTAAACAATACATTTATGTGATCATTTTCACTTACGCAAAATAATTTGTATTTAATTTGTATTATTTACAAGAGCTATTGATCGGGCATAATCAACGAAGTCGTATTAATTCATTCATACAAAAGTAAAAAGATGAGCCAAAAACCGTTATACCGACAGATTGCTGACCGAATCCGCGAGCAGATTGAACGTGGCGAACTGAAAGCAGGCGACGCGTTACCCACCGAGCAGGCATTGCAGCATGCGTTTGGCGTGAGCCGGGTCACGGTACGTCAGGCGCTCAAGCAACTGACCGAACAGCAGATCATCGAAAGCATTCAGGGCAGCGGGACCTATGTGAAAGAAGAGCGGGTCAATTACGATATCTACCAGCTAACCAGCTTTTACGAAAAACTCGCCGATCGCCATGTTGACACCCACAGTGACGTTTTGGTTTTTGAAGTGATCCCGGCGGATGACTTTCTGCGCAACCAGTTACAACTGGCGGAGAACAACCGGGTCTGGCACGTAAAACGCGTGCGTTACATTAAGCAAAAACCCGTCGCCCTCGAAGAGACATGGATGCCGCTGGCGCTCTTTCCCGACCTGACCTGGCAGGTGATGGAAAATTCCAAGTATCACTTTATTGAAGAGGTGAAGCAGATGGTCATTGATCGCAGCGAGCAGGAGCTGATCCCGATCATGCCAACCGAAGAAATGAGCCGCACGCTGGCGATCAGCGCAAACAAACCGATCCTGGAGAAAGTCTCCCGCGGATTCCTGAAAGACGGTCAGGTATTTGAATATAGCCGTAATGCGTTTAATACCGATGATTATAAATTTACGTTGATCGCGCGCAGAAAACAGCGCTGATCATGTTTTCTGTTCACGGTATTGTGACAATATGCTACCGGGCTCACAAATAATCCGCCCGGTAAGAAAGAACAAATTATTATCATATTTATCCTTTTATTAACAATAAGCAGTGTTCTTATAGAAACATCCATTTCTGTTCCGTTATTTAACTCACAGTTTTGCCTTTATATTATATTTATCTCTCAATAACCGTTTGCAAAAATAAATAAGACCGCGATCACAAATACAGCATATTATTTATTAACTCCCTGTTCCAATTAAATTAACCAGAGCTGGAAAATCAATAATAACTCATTGATAACAAACACACTTCTAATGATTAATTAAGAACATTATTTTTAAGAAAGATATTTTGAAAATAGATCAATTGCATCCCTTCCCGCCTGCACAGACACTCCATGACTATTAAAAGGTTGCAGAAACCTGAGTGCGCAATATTAAACGAAGACTCTTACCTTTTGTTCATCAGCTCTACAGAGGATTACTCATGAAAAAATCAACACTTGTTATTGGCGTCATTGGTGCTGACTGCCATGCAGTAGGCAATAAAGTTTTGGATCGCGTTTTTACTGCCCATGATTTTCGCGTAATCAATCTGGGGGTCATGGTAAGCCAGGATGAATATATTGATGCCGCAATCGAAACCGGCGCCGATGCGATTGTCGTGTCATCCATTTACGGCCACGGCGATATCGACTGCCTCGGTTTACGTGAACGCTGCATCGAACGCGGTATTGGTGACATTCTGCTCTATGTCGGCGGCAATCTGGTGGTGGGTAAACATGACTTTGCCGACGTGGAAGCGAAGTTTAAAGAGATGGGCTTTAACCGCGTCTTTGCGCCAAGTCACGATCTGGAAGATGTGTGCCGGTTAATGGCCGGAGACATTAACCCGCGTCATGGTGTTGAACAGCGCTGCCTTGAAGAGGCCATCTGATGCAAATCGTCTCTGTCGATATCGGCTCGACATGGACCAAAGCCGCCCTCTTCGCCAGGGAGGGGGATGCGTTAACCCTGGTGAACCATGTCCTGACGCCAACCACCACATACCATCTGGCAGACGGTTTTTTTGCCAGTCTGAATCAGGTGCTGAATGTCGCCGATGCTCGTCCGTTGCTGAAAAGCGGCGAAGTGCAGTTGAAATACTCCTCATCGGCAAAAGGCGGGCTCGCCGTCGCCGCTATGGGGCTGGTGCCGTCTATCACGCTGGAATCCGCAAAAGTTACTGCCCACTCAGCGGGGGCGAAGATCGCGCAATATTACGCGTATAAGCTCAACCGCCATGACATCCAGGCGTTAGAAAACTCGCCGCCGGACATCCTGCTGTTTACCGGCGGTACGGATGGCGGCGAAGAAAGCTACGGTCTGGCGAATGCGCGCGCGCTGGCGAACTCAAATCTGGATTGCGCGATTATTTATGCCGGAAACCGTGACATTCAGGATGAGGTACAGGCCATTCTGGGGCACAAAGATCTGACCACGGTAGACAACATTCTGCCCGACCTCGATCACCCGAATCCGTATGCCGCCCGCCAGGCCATTTGCGATCTGTTCCTGTCCCGCATCGTGAAAGGCAAAGGGCTGGACGTGATTGTTGGCGAAACCGGCGAAGAGCCGATGCCAACGCCGTGGACCGTCTACGAGCTGGTTAAAGCCATCAGCGACATCGACAGCGCATGGAAAGAGTTCATGCTGATCGATATGGGCGGCGCCACCACCGACGTGTACTCCGCCTGCGCCAATATGCTCTCTCCCGATACCGTGCTGCATGGCGTGCCGGAACCGTTCGTCAAACGCACCGTTGAAGGCGATCTCGGGATGCGCGTCTCTGCCCTTGTGGTCGGAGAAAGCACCCAGGAGATGGTAAACGTCGTGTTTGCCCAACAGCCTGAGCGTCAGGAGGCGTTCTACGGCTATCTGCGCCACCTGGTTTCCCACCCCGATTACCTTCCCCGCAGCGGCGAAGAGAAATTCTTCGACGCCCTGCTGGCAGGACTGTGCGTGGGTTATGCCAGCGAACGTCACGCGGGCACCAAAAAGCAGGTCTGCACCTGCGTGGGCAACGTCGACTTACAGATGGGGCGCGACCTCACCACCGTTCGCAAAGTTGTCGGTTCCGGCGGATGGCTCTCCCGCGCCAGTCAGTTCGACATCCATCGCTGGTTGAAATACCGCGAGCTGGACGATGACGGCAGACGCATTCTCTTACCCGGGCAGTTTGACTATTACCGCGATTCAAAAGGCTTGCTTCCTCTGCTGGCGAACGTCGCCAGGCTGTACCCGCAGCTCGCCGCTCGCACCAGTATTCAATGTTTAACCCTATAAAACCTAAGGCAGCTACGAATGGAACTCCGAAATAAAAAGTTAACCCATGACGAATTCATGACCGAGCGGCATCAGGTATTACAAACCTGGCATACCGGCAAGGACGTCGAGAATTTTGAAGATGGCGTGAAGTATCAGCAAACCATTCCAGAGAAAAAACGCTTTTCTCACGCCCTGTTAAAAGCCGATCAGGAAGGCAAAACGCTCAGCCAGCCGCGCGCGGGCGTGGCGCTGATGGATGAACACATCGCGCTGCTCAAAACGTTGCAGGAAGAGTGCGATCTGCTTCCCAGCACCATCGATGCCTATACCCGTCTGAACCGTTACGAAGAAGCGGCGATCGGTATTCAAAAATCCATCGAAGCAGGCACCTCTAAGCTGAACGGCCTGCCGGTTGTCAACCATGGCGTTGCTGCCTGTCGCCGGATGACGGAAGCGCTGGAAAAACCCATTCAGGTTCGTCACGGTACACCGGATGCGCGACTGCTGGCGGAAATCGCGATGGCCAGCGGCTTCACCAGCTATGAAGGCGGCGGCATCTCCTACAACATTCCTTACGCCAAGCGCGTCACGCTGGAAAAATCAATCCGCGACTGGCAGTACTGCGACCGTCTGATGGGAATGTATGAAGAGCACGGCATCCGCATTAACCGCGAGCCGTTCGGCCCGCTGACCGGCACGCTGATCCCGCCGTTTATGTCCCACGCGGTCGCCATCATCGAAGGTCTGCTGGCGCTGGAACAGGGCGTGAAGTCGATTACCGTCGGCTATGGCCAGGTGGGCAGCCTGACGCAGGATATCGCCGCCATTCAGTCACTGCGCGAACTGTCCCACGAATATTTCCAGAACTACGGCTTTGATGATTACGAACTGAGCACCGTCTTCCACCAGTGGATGGGCGGCTTCCCGGAGGATGAATCCAAAGCGTTCGCCATTATCTCCTGGGGCGCGGCGGTGGCGGGTATGTCCGGCGCGACCAAAGTGATCACCAAGAGTCCGCACGAAGCCTTCGGTATCCCAACGGCCGCCGCAAACGCCCAGGGACTTAAAGCCTCTCGCCAGATGCTCAATATGGTCAGCGACCAGAAATTCCCGCCGTGCGCGGCCGTGGAACAGGAAGTCGAACTGATTAAGTGCGAAGTCCGTGCGGTGCTGAAAAAAGTCTTTGAGCTGGGTAACGGCGATGTGGCGCGCGGCACGGTGCTGGCTTTTGAAGCCGGCGTGCTGGACGTCCCTTTCGCCCCAGCCTCCTGTAACGCAGGCAAAATCCTGCCGGTTCGCGATAACTCCGGCGCCATTCGCATCCTTGAAGCCGGTGCGGTTCCGCTGCCGAAAGATATCCTCGCCCTGCACCACGATTACGTCGCTGAGCGCGCCCATTTTGAAGGACGCAAGCCCTCATTCCAGATGGTTGTTGATGACATCAACGCGGTATCCCACAGTCAATTAATAGGAAGACCATAATGAAAATTAAACAGGCCCTTTTCACCGCTGGCTACTCCTCATTCTATTTCGACGATCAGCAGGCGATTAAAAACGGCGCGGGTCATGATGGATTCATTTATACCGGCGCGCCGGTCACGCCCGGCTTTACCTCTGTGCGTCAGGCGGGCGAGTGCATCTCGGTACAGCTGATTCTGGAAAATGGCGCGGTAGCGGTCGGTGACTGCGCCGCCGTGCAGTATTCCGGCGCTGGCGGTCGTGACCCGCTGTTCCTGGCAGAGCACTTTATTCCGTTCCTGAACGATCACATTAAACCGCTGCTGGAAGGCCGTGATGTCGATGCGTTCCTGCCGAACGCCCGCTTCTTCGACAAGCTGCGCATTGACGGCAATCTGCTGCACACCGCCGTGCGTTACGGCCTGTCGCAGGCGCTGCTCGACGCCACCGCGCTGGCGTCCGGTCGTCTGAAAGCAGAAGTGGTTTGCGATGAATGGCAGTTACCGTGCGTCCCGGAAGCGATTCCGTTATTTGGTCAGAGCGGCGACGATCGCTATATCGCCGTCGATAAGATGATCCTCAAAGGCGTTGACGTGCTGCCGCATGCGCTGATCAACAACGTGGAAGAGAAACTGGGCTTTCAGGGCGAGAAACTGCGTGAGTATGTACGCTGGCTGTCCGATCGCATCCTGAGCCTGCGCACCAGCCCACGCTATCACCCGACGCTGCATATTGATGTCTACGGCACTATCGGTCTGATCTTCGATATGGACCCGGTACGCTGCGCGGAGTACATCGCCAGCCTGGAGAAAGAAGCGCAGGGTCTGCCGTTGTACATTGAAGGCCCGGTGGATGCCGGTAACAAACCGGATCAGATCCGTCTGCTGACCGCCATCACCAAAGAGCTGACCCGCCTCGGTTCCGGCGTGAAAATTGTCGCTGACGAATGGTGTAACACCTATCAGGACATCGTCGATTTCACTGACGCGGGCAGTTGCCACATGGTGCAGATCAAAACCCCGGATCTCGGCGGCATTCATAACATCGTTGACGCCGTGCTCTATTGCAACAAACACGGGATGGAAGCCTATCAGGGCGGCACCTGTAACGAAACCGAGATCAGCGCCCGCACCTGCGTACATCTCGCGCTGGCCGCGCGCCCGATGCGGATGCTGGTGAAACCGGGTATGGGCTTCGATGAAGGTCTCAACATCGTGTTTAACGAGATGAACCGTACCATCGCGCTGTTGCAGACAAAGGATTGAGAAATGGCACGCACATTTAAGATCTTATCGCCGACGGCCATTCTGGGCTATGGCTTCCCGGAAGAGAGCTTTCGCAAAGCGATGGAGGAGTCGCCGGATCTGATCGCCGTTGACGCCGGTTCCTCCGATCCTGGCCCCCACTACCTGGGGGCAGGGAAACCCTTTACCGACAGGGCGGGAGTGAAACGCGATCTGCGCTATATGATCACCGCAGGCGTGAAAAACAACATCCCGGTGGTGATCGGCACTGCCGGAGGCTCCGGCGCGGCGCCGCATCTGGAGTGGTGTCGCCAGATAATCCTTGAGATTGCGCAGGAAGAGAAGCTGTCGTTTTCGATGGCGCTTATCCCGTCAGATGTTGATAAAGCGATCGTTCACCAGGCGCTGGATAACGGCAAAATCACCGCGCTGGATTTCGTCCCGGAACTGACCCACGACGCGATCGACCAAAGCACCTATATCGTCGCGCAAATGGGCATCGAACCTTTCCAGCGGGCGCTGAAAGCCGGTGCGCAGGTGGTGCTGGGCGGACGCGCTTACGATCCGGCCTGCTTCGCGGCGCTGCCGATCATGCAGGGCTTTGATGAAGGTCTGGCGCTGCACTGCGGCAAGATCCTTGAGTGCGCGGCCATCGCCGCGACGCCGGGTTCCGGTTCCGACTGCGCGATGGGGATCATTGACGATAACGGCTTTACGCTTAAAACGTTCAATCCAAAGCGCAAGTTCACCGAAACCTCTGCGGCGGCGCACACCCTGTATGAGAAATCCGATCCGTACTACCTGCCGGGGCCGGGCGGCGTGCTGAATCTGAAAGGGTGTAGCTTCAAAGCGGTCAACGAGGGCGAGGTCTACGTCAGCGGTTCCCGTCACGAAGAGACGCCGTACGCGCTGAAACTGGAAGGCGCGCGTCAGGTGGGCTTCCGCTGTCTGACCATCGCCGGGACCCGCGACCCGATCATGATTGCCAGCATTGACACCATTCTCGAAGAGGTGAAGACCAGCGTGGCGCGTAACCTCTCGCTGAATGATGACAGCATCCGCATGACGTTCCACCTGTACGGTAAGAACGGGGTGATGGGCAATCACGAACCGATGCAGAGCGCCGGGCACGAACTGGGCATATTACTCGACGTGGTCGCGCCGACGCAGGATATCGCCAACAGCGTCTGTTCGCTGGTGCGTTCCACCCTCCTGCACTACGGCTATGAAAACCGGATTGCAACGGCGGGCAACCTCGCCTTCCCGTTCTCGCCTTCCGATATTCAAAGCGGGCCAGTGTATGAGTTTTCAATCTATCACCTGATTGAAGCGAGCGACGCGCTGCAATTTGATTTCCACCTCGAACAGGTGACGCCGGAAGGAGTTCAGGCATGAAACACTCTATTTGCTCACTGGCGCAGGTGATTCGTTCCAAAAACGCCGGACCGTACGAACTGGTTTTAGATATTTTGTTTAAAACCCGGGAAGACTATCAGCGGGTAAAAGCATCGGAACAATTAACGCCGCAGCTTATTGCCCGTTTATATAACGTCGAGCCTGATTTTATTCATCGCATTGTCTGGTTTGATCCGGCAAATGCGGTAAAAATTGTCATGCCGCGCGATATTATTTCCGGCAACGTTGGTGACAATGATGTTTATGGCGCGCAGCAACACGCGCCGCTATTAAGTATTACCTTCGACTTGTAGTCATAACAATACAACAACAGCCATCAGGATACAGGATTTTGCTGTATCACTGTTTTCCTGATTATTCATGCGGTTGGTCATAACAAGCGCGTACCTGAGCGGTTGTCTGCGTTCGGGTATGCGCTGCCCTACACATTATTCTCCAACCATTATCCGATGGAGCAAACATGAAAAAAATAAGTTTAACCAAAATGATCATATTAGGCCTGATACTCGGCATGATTGCCGGGGTGGCCATTAATAATATGGCATCGGCTGAAACAGCAAAATCGTACGCCCAGGACATCTCTATTTTTACCACCATATTTTTACGCATGGTAAAAATGATTATTGCCCCCCTGGTTATTTCAACGTTAGTGGTGGGGATCGCCAAAATGGGCGATGCCAAAACGCTGGGGCGTATATTCTCTAAAACCTTTTTCCTGTTTATTTGCGCCTCATTATTGTCTATTGCGTTGGGTCTGGTCATCGTCAATATGTTCCAGCCAGGCGCAGGCATTAACTTTGTGGCACACGACGCAGGCGCGGTTGCCGCCGTGCAGTCTGAACCCTTCACGCTGAAAGTCTTTATCTCGCACGCCGTGCCCACCAGCATTATCGATGCGATGGCGCGCAACGAGATCCTGCAAATTGTGGTGTTCTCCATTTTCCTCGGTTGCAGCCTGGCCGCTGTTGGTGAAAAAGGCGCCGCCATTGTTAAAGTGCTCGACTCGCTGGTGCACGTCATGCTGAAGCTGACAGGTTACGTGATGCTGTTTGCGCCGCTGACCGTCTTTGCCGCCATCTCCGGTTTGATTGCTGAACGCGGTCTGGGCGTGATGGTCAGCGCCGGGATCTTCATGGGCGAGTTCTACCTGACGCTGGGGATGCTGTGGGCGATCCTGATTGGCCTGTCAACAATGATTGTCGGGCCGTGCATCAGTCGTCTGACCAAAGCAATCTTCGAACCCGCGCTGCTGGCCTTTACCACGTCCAGCTCGGAAGCGGCTTTCCCTGGTACGCTGGACAAGCTGGAGAAGTTTGGCGTCTCTTCCAAGATTGCCAGCTTCGTACTGCCTATCGGTTACTCCTTTAACCTCGTCGGCTCAATGGCCTACTGCTCGTTTGCCACCGTGTTTATCGCCCAGGCGTGCAACATTGAACTGAGCATGGGCGAGCAGATCACCATGCTGCTGATTCTGATGCTGACCTCCAAAGGAATGGCAGGCGTGCCGCGTGCGTCAATGGTGGTTATCGCCGCTACCCTCAACCAGTTCAACATTCCAGAAGCCGGTCTGATCCTGCTGATGGGCGTCGATCCGTTCCTCGATATGGGCCGTTCTGCCACCAACGTGATGAGTAATGCGATGGGTGCGGCGATTGTCGGTCGTTGGGAAGGCGAGCACTTCGGCGCAGGCTGCCGTGGCAAAGCACCGGTCAAAACCCCGGAACAGGAGCGCCCGGCAACCGAACACTCAGAAGTGGCGATGTCCTGATACCACAGCGATGCCGGATGGCGCTAACGCTTATCCGGCCTACGGTTTGCGCATTGTTGTAGGCCGGACAGCCGTCCGGCAAAAATAACTTAAAGGTGAGAAGTTAATATGTCTAAACCATTTGTCTGGCAGGAACCGTTTGTTCAAAGCAAAGATACGACGGAATATGAATTACTCAGCGACAAGCACATTACGGTAACGGAGTTAGACGGTGAAGAGGTTATCAAAGTCGCGCCTGAAGCGCTGACTCTGCTGGCCCAACAGGCATTTTATGAAGCCTCGTTTTTCCTGCGCACCGCGCATCTGAAGCAGATTGCCAGCATCCTGCACGATCCGCAGGCCAGCAGTAATGATAAGTACGTCGCGCTGCAACTGTTACGCAATGCCGAAGTCTCGGCGAAAGGCGTACTGCCAAACTGCCAGGACACGGGAACGGCAACCATTGTGGCGAGCAAAGGTCAGCACGTCTGGACAGGCGGCAACGATGCCGAAGCCCTGAGCAAAGGCGTGTACATCACTTTCCAGGAAAATAACTTACGCTACTCCCAGAACGCCCCGCTGGACATGTACACCGAGGTGAATACCCAAACCAACCTGCCCGCCCAGATTGATATCAGCGCGACGCCGGGTGACGAATACCGGTTTCTCTTCGTCAATAAAGGCGGCGGTTCCGCCAACAAAGCGGCGCTGTTTCAGGAAACCAAATCTATTCTGCAACCCGAAAAACTCACCGCTTTCCTGATCGAAAAAATGCGTTCGCTGGGAACAGCAGCCTGCCCGCCCTACCATATCGCTTTTGTGGTTGGCGGATTGTCTGCCGACCAGGCGCTGAAAGTGGCGAAGCTGGCCTCAACCAAATATTACGACACCCTGCCGACCAGCGGAAACGAGCTGGGCCAGGCGTTTCGCGACACAGCGCTGGAAACAACCCTGCTCAATGCCAGCCGCGAATTTGGCATCGGAGCACAGTTTGGCGGCAAATATTTCGCTCATGATATCCGCGTTATCCGCCTGCCGCGCCACGGCGGTTCCTGCCCCATCGCAATGGCGCTCTCCTGCTCTGCCGACCGCAATATTAAAGCGAAGATCAACAAGCGCGGCATCTGGCTGGAAAAACTCGAACACAATCCGGGAAAATTTATTCCTGAATCCCTGCGCGTGGAAAACAGCGCCCAGACCGTACAGCTCGATCTCAACCGTCCGCTGCGCGAGATCCTGCATAACCTTTCCACGCTGCCTGTCGGCACCCGACTGTCGCTGAACGGCCCGATTGTCGTCGCCCGCGATATCGCGCACGCCAAAATTAAAGAGCGTCTGGATAACGGCGAACCGATGCCGGACTACATGAAAAATCACATTGTTTATTACGCGGGGCCAGCCAAAACGCCGGAAAAACAGGCCTGCGGCTCTCTCGGCCCGACCACCGGCGGGCGCATGGACGGCTATGTTGACGCCTTCCAGGCGGCGGGCGGCAGTTTGATCATGCTTTCGAAAGGCAACCGCAGCCAGCAAGTGACCGAAGCCTGCCACAAGCATGGCGGCTTCAATCTTGGCAGCATTGGCGGCGCCGCCGCGCTTCTGGCGCAGCAGTACGTTAAAAGCTTACGCTGCCTTGAGTATCCCGAACTGGGGATGGAAGCCGTGTGGATGATGGAGGTCAAAAACCTGCCCGCCTTTGTGCTGGTGGATGATAAAGGCAATAACTTCTTCAGCCAGTTTGAGCAGCAACATCGCTGCGCGACCTGTCCGGCAGGACATTAAGGAGCATTTATGGAAGCGCGAGCCAATACTGACAGGCACCGCCAGCGGCAGCAAAAACTGAAAGAACAGGTGGACACCCGCGTGGCGGCGGCCACGGAACAGAAAGGAGTCCTGATTGTTTTCACCGGGAACGGTAAAGGAAAATCGACGGCGGCCTTTGGCACCGCAACCCGCGCGGTCGGTCACGGCAAAACCGTTGGCGTCGCGCAATTTATTAAAGGTCAGTGGGATAACGGTGAATACAACACGCTGCAACCGCTGGGCGTTGAGTTTCACATTATGGGCACCGGTTTTACCTGGGAGACGCAGGATCGGGAAGCGGATATACAGGCGGCGGAAGCCGTCTGGCAGGAAGGAAGGCGCATGCTCGCCGATCCGCGTTACGATCTGGTGGTGCTGGATGAACTGACATACATGCTGGCTTATCACTACCTGGACACCCAGGACGTGATCGCCGCGATTGTGAATCGTCCCGAACAGCAGAGCGTGATCGTTACCGGTCGCGGGTGTCATACGCAGTTACTGGAACTCGCCGATACGGTCAGCGAAGTCCGCCCGGTGAAGCATGCATTCGATAGCGGCATTCAGGCGCAGGCGGGGATAGACTGGTAGCCGCGCCTTTGCCTGATGGCGCTGCGCTTATCAGGCCTACAGCCCTCACCGCCTGTAGGCCGGATAAAGCCACCGGCCGCAGCCCTCACCGCTTGTAGGCCGGATAAGGCCACCGGCCGCCATCCGGCATCAGCGCTCCACCGCTGAGATTACCGATTTTTGCAGCAGCCAGTCACGGAAGATCTGTAAATACCGGGATTCCGCTTTTTCTTCGCGCCACGTCATAATAAACCGGTTCCCTGTACGCATCGGCACATCGCAGGGAATCACCATCTCACCGTTATCCAGATCGTGCTGGATCGCAAACCGGGGCAATAGCGCCACGCCCAGATTAGAACGCACGGCGGCAATCAGCATCGACAATAAATCAAAGCGCGGGCCTTTATTCACCAGCGGACTGTTGATATCCGACAGCGCGAACCATTCCTGCCAGCCTTTGATGCGCGTACTTTGATGCAAAAGGGGAAATTCATTGAGCAACTCTTCTACGGTCAGTTTTTGATTCGGCTGAGGTAAAAGGCTGCCACTGCATACGGGTAAAATTTCCTCTTCAAATAAATACTCCACCTCTGACCAGGGCGAGCAAAAATCTTCCCGCATAATGGCGGCGTCATACTCACGGTTAAGAAAATCGCCAATATTCGCCAGCGAATGAATATTAACGATAATGTCAGGATTTATTTTATTAAATTCACGTAAATTCGGAATCAGCCAGTGGGTACTGAACGTTGGGTTCACCGCCAGCTCAATGACCTGAACGGTGGGTTGCCAGGTCATTATCGTATTGGTATCGCGTTCAAGTTTGTTAAGTGTTTCTTTAACAATGCTCAGATAATGCTTACCGGCTGCATTTAAAAAAATTCGCTTTTTGGCATGGTTAAATAACGAGGTATGTAAAAAATCCTCCAGCGCATTCACCTGCCGGAACACGGCACTCTGAGTCAACGCCAACTCTTCTGCTGCCCGGGTATAGCTTTCGTGACGCGCCACCACTTCAAAAGTCACCAGTAATTCGGTCTTGGGTATCTTTCCTCTCATAACGTCTTCCATATGCAGCGTACAAAAATAGTTTAATTTATAAAAAATTAATGCAACCCCTCCAGATTATCCCCGAGAGTTATATTTTATTTTCTCCGCTAATGTCATTGATCCACTCCATGATTTACGCACACTGCCAGTGTTTAAATATTAAGCAATAATACTCAACCCCGACAATAAACACAATTTAAACGCGGTTAATTACAGGCAAATAGTGCTAATAAGTTCTTAATAATTTTTCATGTTAACTTGTTTTATGGAGAAAAAATGTTGCGAGGTGAATCAATATTATTTGTGGTTTATTTAAGGAGGATTTAACACGCGGCATAACAGAAAGCGACTGTTTATGTATCTGATAATTTTCTGTTCGTTACCTGCTGGCAGGATGATATTAATAACAATAAGCGCGGGTAAACGTTTACCGCAGCAAGATGCTTATTTTCAACACGGTTAAGCGGCAAAACAGGCAAAAAAAAGGTCACCAGAAGGTGACCAACCATGTCGAAAACGGACCAGCCCTGCATCCTTCGCGCTTCAGGTATTCCCCTGTCGCACGAAGGAGTCGGGCCTTATTGCTGCTTTTTGAGAATTACTTCATTACGGCTTTCAGCGCTTCGCCGATATCCGCCAGGCTACGAACGGTTTTCACGCCTGCGGCTTCCAGCGCGGCGAATTTCTCATCCGCCGTACCTTTACCACCCGCGATAATCGCGCCCGCGTGACCCATACGCTTGCCTTTCGGCGCGGTGACGCCCGCGATGTAACCGACAACCGGCTTGGTTACGTGTTCTTTGATGTATGCCGCCGCCTCTTCTTCCGCGCTACCGCCGATCTCACCGATCATCACGATCGCTTCAGTCTGCGGATCTTCCTGGAACAGTTTCAGGATATCGATGAAGTTAGAGCCCGGGATCGGGTCGCCGCCGATGCCCACACAGGTGGACTGGCCGAAACCGTAGTCAGTGGTCTGCTTAACCGCTTCATAGGTCAGCGTACCGGAGCGGGACACGATGCCCACTTTGCCCGGCTTGTGGATGTGGCCCGGCATGATGCCGATTTTGCACTCGCCAGGGGTGATCACGCCCGGGCAGTTCGGGCCGATCATGCGCACGTCCGCTTCGTCAAGCGCGACTTTCACGGTCAGCATATCCAGCGTCGGGATACCTTCAGTGATGGTGATAATCAGTTTGATGCCCGCGTCGACAGCCTCCAGAATGGAGTCTTTACAGAACGGCGCCGGAACGTAGATAACCGTTGCGGTGGCGCCAGTGGCTTCTACCGCTTCACGCACGGTATTGAACACCGGCAGACCCAGATGCGTGGTGCCGCCTTTGCCTGGCGTTACGCCGCCCACCATCTGCGTGCCGTAAGCAATCGCCTGTTCAGAGTGGAAAGTCCCCTGGCTACCGGTAAAGCCCTGGCAGATAACCTTGGTGTTTTTATCGATTAAAACAGACATTATTTCCCCTCCACTGCGGCAACAACCTGCTGAGCTGCATCCGTCAGACTTTTCGCTGCAATAATATTCAGGCCGCTGTCAGCCAGTTTTTTCGCGCCGAGTTCGGCGTTGTTGCCTTCCAGACGAACGACAACCGGTACGCTAACACCCACTTCTTCTACCGCGCCGATGATACCGTCGGCAATCAGGTCGCAACGGACAATGCCGCCGAAGATGTTAACCAGAACCGCTTTCACGTTGTCGTCAGAGAGGATGATTTTGAACGCTTCGGTTACGCGCTCTTTGGTCGCGCCGCCGCCTACGTCGAGGAAGTTAGCCGGTTCGCCGCCGTGCAGTTTAACGATGTCCATCGTGCCCATCGCCAGACCTGCGCCGTTAACCATGCAGCCGATGTTGCCGTCCAGCGCCACGTAGTTCAGTTCCCACTGCGCCGCCTGCGCTTCACGCGGGTCTTCCTGAGACTGGTCGCGCATTTCACGCAGATCCGGCTGGCGGAACAGCGCGTTGCCGTCAGCGCCCAATTTGCCGTCGAGACAGATCAGATCGCCCTGCTTAGTGATCACCAGCGGGTTGATTTCGATCAGCGCCAGATCGCGCTCAAGGAAAATGGTCGCCAGACCCATAAAGATCTTCGTAAATTGCTGAACCTGCTTACCTTCCAGACCCAGTTTGAACGCCAGTTCGCGGCCCTGATACGGCATTGGACCCGCCAGCGGATCGAGGGCGATTTTGTGGATCAGGTGCGGGGTCTCTTCCGCCACTTTTTCGATTTCCACGCCGCCTTCGGTGGAGGCCATAAAGACCACGCGGCGGGAGCTGCGGTCAACAACCGCGCCAAGATACAGCTCTTTATCGATATCGGTCGCCGCTTCAACCAGAATCTGGTTGACCGGTTGACCGTTCGCGTCTGTCTGGTAGGTCACGAGGCGTTTACCCAGCCAGTGTTCCGCAAACGCGCGAATCTCTTCTTTGCTGTTAACAACCTTCACACCGCCCGCTTTGCCACGGCCGCCTGCGTGAACCTGACATTTTACTACCCACGGACCCGCGCCGATTTTTGAAGCGGCTTCTTCTGCTTCACGCGGAGTAGTACAGGCATAACCCACCGGCGCCGGTAAGCCATAGCGGGCAAAAAGTTGTTTTGCCTGATATTCATGTAAGTTCATGTGTTCTGTCCATCCTTCAGGTAATCGTTATCTTTAAACCTGTAGGCCTGATTAGACGCGGCTGCGTCGCCATCAGGCATCTCACCAGCGCCTTATCCGGCCTACAGGGCAGGTGACACTAAAAAGTGACTACACGTCCAGCAGCAGACGCGTCGGATCTTCCAGCAGCTCTTTAATGGCGACCAGGAAGCCCACTGATTCACGACCATCGATCAGACGGTGATCGTAAGACAGCGCCAGGTACATCATCGGCAGGATCTCAACCTTGCCATCCACCGCCATCGGACGATCTTTGATCGCATGCATGCCGAGGATTGCGCTCTGCGGCGGGTTGATGATCGGGGTAGACATCAGCGAGCCGAACACGCCACCGTTGGTGATGGTGAAATTACCGCCGGTCAGATCGTCCACCGTCAGCTTACCGTCACGCCCTTTCACGGCCAGTTCTTTGATTTTCTTCTCGATATCCGCCATGCCGAGGGTATCGACATCACGCAGTACCGGCGTTACCAGACCACGCGGCGTGGAAACCGCCATGCTGACGTCGAAGTAGTTGTGATACACCACGTCGTCGCCATCAATGGAGGCGTTCACTTCCGGGTAGCGTTTCAGCGCTTCAACCACCGCTTTCACGTAGAAGGACATGAAGCCCAGACGAATGCCGTGACGTTTTTCAAACGCGTCGCCGTACTGCTTACGCAGATCCATGATTGGCTTCATGTTGACTTCGTTGAACGTGGTCAGCATCGCGGTGGAGTTTTTCGCTTCCAGCAGACGCTCGGCTACGCGCTTGCGCAGACGGGTCATCGGGACGCGTTTTTCACTGCGAGCGCCAAGCGCAGGCTGTGCGGCAGGCGCGGCTTCCGGCGCTTTGGCTTCCGCTTTCGCCGGTGCCTTCGCCAGATGTTTTTCCACATCTTCGCGCGTGATGCGACCGCCTACGCCCGTGCCTTTGATGGCGCTGGCGTCGAGGTTGTGTTCACCCAACAGACGGCGGATCGCCGGGCTGAGGGCATCGTTGTTCTGCTCGGATAGCGACGCCTGCTGGCGCTGCGCCGGTGTAGACGCTTTCTCTTCGGATTTGGCGCTGGTCTCTTTACCGGAGCTGTTGCCTTCACGCAGGCGACCCAGGATCTGGCGAGACGTTACCGTCGTACCTTCATCTTCCAGAACCGCATCCAGAATGCCGTCAGCCGATGCCGGTACTTCCAGTACCACTTTGTCAGTTTCGATTTCTACCAGCACTTCATCACGCTGGACACTATCGCCCGGTTTTTTGTGCCAGGTCGCAACGGTTGCGTCCGCTACGGACTCAGGCAGGTCGGGAACAAGAATATCTACGCTACTCATTATTTATCCTTTAATTAATCGACGTTCAGCGCGTCATTAACCAGATCTTGTTGCTGTTTCTGGTGAACGGACAGATACCCTACCGCCGGGGAGGCGGAGGCCGGGCGACCTGCGTAACGCAGAGCAGACCCAAATGGAATCACTTCACGGAAATGATGCTGACTACAGTACCATGCGCCCTGGTTGAGCGGCTCTTCCTGGCACCAGACAAAATCATGTACGTGGGCGTACGGTTTCAGCGCTTCCTGAACCGCTTTGTGCGGGAACGGGTAGAGCTGTTCAATGCGCACAATGGCGACATCTTTCTGATCGTTTTTACGGCGTTGTTCCAGCAGGTCGTAATAAACCTTACCAGAACACATCACCACGCGCTTCACGCCTTGCGGATCGAGCTCATCAACCTCGCCAATCGCTGGCTGGAAGGCGCCGTTGGCCAGTTCGTCCAGGCTGGAGACCGCCAGCGGATGACGCAGCAGCGACTTCGGCGACATAACGACCAGCGGACGGCGCATACCGCGCAGCGCCTGACGACGCAGCATGTGGTAAACCTGCGCCGGGGTGGACGGGACGCAAACCTGCATGTTCTGCTCAGCGCAAAGTTGCAGATAACGTTCCAGACGCGCGGAGGAGTGCTCCGGCCCCTGCCCTTCGTAGCCGTGCGGCAGCAGCATCACCAGACCGCACATCCGCCCCCATTTCTGCTCGCCGGAGGAGATGAACTGATCGATCACCACCTGCGCGCCGTTGGCGAAGTCGCCGAACTGCGCTTCCCAAATGGTCAGGGTACGCGGTTCAGCGGTGGCATAACCGTATTCGAACGCCAGCACCGCTTCTTCAGACAGGACGGAGTCCCAGACACGGAAGGTGCCCTGACCGTTATGAATGTGCTGCAACGGCGTATACGTGGAGCCATTTGCCTGGTTATGAATCACCGCATGACGGTGGAAGAAGGTGCCGCGACCGGAGTCCTCACCGGACAGACGCACCGGAATCCCCTCATCAACCAGCGTGGCGTAGGCCAGCGTTTCCGCGCCGCCCCAGTCGAACAGCTTCTCGCCAGCGGCCATCGACTGACGATCGCCGTAAATTTTGGCGACGCGCGACTGCATTTCTACCGCTTCCGGCACCGTGCTGATGCGTTTAGCCAGTTCCTGCAAACGCTTCATTTCCACCTTGTTCGGGTAGCTCTCATCCCATTCATGGTTGAGGTACGGCGACCAGGTGAAGGAGTGCATGTTCATCGGACGCCACTCTTTCACCACGCATTCACCTGCATCCAGCGCATCGCGGTAGAGGTTGACCATTTCAGTGGCGTCTTCCAGCGTAGCGACCTTGTCCGCTTCCAGCTTGTCGGCGTAGAGTTTACGCGGCGTCGGATGCTTTTTGATTTTCTGGTACATCAGCGGCTGGGTTGCGCTCGGCTCGTCGGCTTCGTTATGGCCGTGACGGCGGTAGCACACCAGATCGATGAAGACATCGCGTTTAAAGGTGTTACGGAAGTCCAGCGCCAGACGGGTAACGAAAGCCACCGCTTCCGGGTCATCCGCGTTAACGTGGAAAATCGGCGCCTGAACCATCTTGCCGATGTCGGTGCAGTATGGGGTGGAACGCGCATCCAGCGGGTTGGAGGTGGTAAAGCCCACCTGGTTGTTGATGACGATACGCACCGTACCGCCCACTTCGTAACCACGCGCCTTGGACATGTTCAGGGTTTCCTGAACCACGCCCTGGCCCGTCACTGCGGCGTCGCCGTGAATGGTGATTGGCAGCACTTTATTGCTGCTCGGCTCATCCAGACGATCCAGACGGGCGCGCACGGAACCGATCACTACCGGGCTGACGATTTCCAGGTGCGACGGGTTAAACGCCAGCGCCAGGTGAACCAGACCGCCTTCGGTTTCGATATCAGACGAGAAGCCCATGTGGTACTTCACGTCGCCGGTGCCGAGATGCTCTTTATGTTTGCCCGCAAATTCGTCGAACAGATCCTGCGGTTTTTTACCCAGCACGTTGACCAGCACGTTCAGACGACCACGGTGCGCCATACCCAGCACCACTTCGCGGGTGCCGCTGTTGCCCGCATGGCGGATCATCTCTTTGAGCATCGGGATTAACGCATCGCCGCCTTCCAGCGAGAAGCGTTTCGCCCCCGGGAATTTCGCCCCCAGATAACGCTCCAGCCCTTCGGCGGCGGTCAGTTCGTTGAGGAAGCGTTTTTTCTCTTCCGCGCTGAAGGCGGCGCGGCCGGATTCGATACGCTGCTGAATCCAGCGTTTCTCTTCGGTGCTGGTGATATGCATATACTCGGCGCCAATCGGGCCGCAGTATGTTTGTTTGAGCGCGGAAATAAGTTCGCCCAGCTTCATCGTCTCTTTGCCAATCGCAAAAGAACCTACGTTAAAGCTTTCCTGGAAATCGGCCTCTGTCAGATCGTGGAAAGAGGGGTCCAGATCCGCCACGTTTTCTTGTTCCCACAGTCCCAGCGGATCGAGATTCGCATGCTGGTGACCACGGAAACGATAAGCGTTGATAAGTTGCAGGACTTTGACCTGCTTCGTATTAGTGTCAGGGTCGGAAATCGAAGAAGAGTAACGTGAGGCATCCTTCGCCAGACGACGGAAATAATCACGCGTTTTTGAATGGAATTGATCCGGTTTGACTCCGGTGCCAGGTAACTGCTGGAACGTCGAACGCCAGTTAGCGTCTACCGAGTCAGGATCGGTTAAGAAGTCTTCATAGAGCTGTTCTATCCAGCTCTGGTTTGCGCCAGAGAGGTAAGAAGAGTCCAACCAGGCTTTCAAAGCGCTGTTCTGCATCGTGATCCCTTAAGCATTCTGTATGCTTACTTCGCCGTGGATACTACCACGCACATTGCTGTGCGTGCCGGGGTTCACTTGCGAGCTCTTCTCTGTGTAGCGGCTCGCGAAGGAACCTTTAGAAACTGTCTAACCATCAGGGCAGTTTTTAAAGGTTTCCTGCATTTCAAACCGGTGGTGGCCCCGTAGACCTGATAAGCGTAGCGCCATCGGGCAATATATGCCGGATGACGACGCCAACGTCTTATCCGGCCTACGGGACTGTCATTTACTGCGCTTACCGGCGTTATTATTTACGCACTGCGTTGCAACAACATCGACTTAATATGGCCGATGGCGCGCGTCGGGTTCAGCCCCTTAGGACATACACTGACGCAGTTCATGATGCTATGACAGCGGAATACGCTGAATGCATCGCTCAGGTCTTCCAGGCGGCTGTCGGTCTCGGTATCACGGCTATCGATCAGGAAACGATACGCCGCTAACAGGCCTGCCGGGCCGATAAACTTATCCGGGTTCCACCAGAACGACGGGCACGACGTTGAACAGCACGCACAAAGAATACACTCATACAGCCCATCGAGTTTTTCACGCTGCTCAGGCATCTGTAAATGCTCACGAGCGGGTGGATTTTGCCCATTATTCAATAAGTAAGGCTTAATCTTCTCATATTGTGCGTAGAATTGCCCCATGTCTACCACCAAATCGCGGATAACCGGTAAACCGGGCAGCGGACGGATAACAATCTTCTTACCCGGCTGGTGTAGCGCCGAAACCGGCGTAATACACGCCAGGCCGTTTTTGCCGTTCATGTTCAGGCCATCTGAACCGCACACGCCTTCACGGCATGAGCGACGGAAAGAGAGGCTGGGATCTTTCTCTTTCAGCTGCATCAGCGCATCCAGCAGCATCATGTCACGCCCTTCTTCGCCTTCCAGGGTGTAATCCTGCATACGCGGAGCGTCATCAACATCCGGGTTATAGCGATAAATCGAAAACTCGAGTTTCATTTTCCTGTCTCCGCATTAGTAAGTACGAATCTTCGGCGGGAATGCCGGGCGCAGTTTCGGTTCCATATTGACGCTACGACGCGTCATGGATTCCGTCTCTGGCAGATACAGGGAATGGCACAGCCAGTTTTCATCATCGCGATCCGGGAAGTCGAAGCGGCTATGCGCGCCACGGCTTTCGGTACGGAAGTTGGCGGATACCGCAGTTGCGTAAGCCGTTTCCATCAGGTTGTCCAGCTCCAGACACTCGACGCGCTGGGTGTTGAACTCGCTGGAGGTGTCATCCAGACGGGCGTTTTTCAGACGCTCACGGATCACCTTCAGTTGCTCAAGCCCTTTCGCCATCGCGTCGCCTTCACGGAATACCGAGAAGTTGTGCTGCATACATTCCTGCAACGCTTTACGGATAACCACCGGATCTTCGCCGTCACGGTTGTTGTTCCAGCGGTTGAGACGTTCCAGAGAGGCCTCAATGTCAGACTCGCTGGCGTCACGCAGCGCGCCCTGCTCGGCGATGGACTCCTGCAAATGCAGACCGGCAGCACGTCCGAAGACCACCAGGTCAAGCAGCGAGTTGCCGCCCAGACGGTTAGCGCCGTGTACGGATACGCAGGCGATCTCACCCACCGCGAACAGGCCAGGAATCACCACGTCTTCGCCCTGCTCGTTCACGGTCAGCGCCTGACCGGTCACTTTGGTCGGGATACCGCCCATCATGTAGTGACAGGTTGGGATAACCGGGATCGGCTCTTTAACCGGGTCAACGTGCGCAAAGGTACGGGACAATTCGAGGATACCCGGCAGACGGGATTCGAGCACTTCTTTACCCAAATGGTCGAGCTTCAGTTTCGCGTGCGGCCCCCACGGGCCGTCGCAGCCGCGACCTTCACGGATTTCGATCATAATAGAACGCGCGACCACGTCACGACCGGCCAGGTCCTTCGCGTTCGGGGCATAGCGCTCCATAAAGCGCTCGCCATGTTTATTCAGCAGATAACCGCCTTCACCACGGCAGCCTTCCGTCACCAGCACGCCCGCGCCCGCAATGCCGGTCGGGTGGAACTGCCACATTTCCATATCCTGCACCGGTACACCGGCACGCAGCGCCATACCCACGCCGTCGCCGGTGTTGATATGAGCGTTAGTGGTGGACTGGTAAATACGGCCTGCGCCGCCGGTCGCCAGCACGGTTGCGCGCGCTTTGAAGTAGACCACTTCGCCGGTTTCGATACACAGCGCGGTACACCCCACTACCGCGCCATCCTGGTTTTTCACCAGATCCAGCGCATACCATTCAGAAAAAATGGTGGTGTGGTTTTTCAGGTTCTGCTGGTACAGCGTGTGCAACAGCGCGTGACCGGTACGGTCAGCCGCCGCTGCGGTACGCGCCGCCTGTTCGCCGCCGAAGTTTTTCGACTGGCCGCCGAACGGACGCTGATAGATACGGCCATCGTCAAGACGGGAGAAAGGCAGCCCCATGTGTTCCAGTTCCAGAATCGCTTCCGGGCCGGTTTTGCACATATATTCAATCGCGTCCTGGTCGCCGATGTAGTCCGATCCTTTTACGGTATCGTACATGTGCCATTCCCAGTTATCTTCATGGGTATTACCGAGCGCCACGGTGATGCCACCTTGTGCGGATACGGTATGGGAACGGGTTGGGAAGACTTTGGAGAGCAGCGCACAGGTCTGGCCGCTCTGGGAAATTTGCAGCGCTGCGCGCATACCTGCGCCGCCTGCGCCAATAACAACAGCATCAAATTCTCTGACTGGCAGTTTCATTACACACCCCACACCACAACAAATCCATAAATGACGTAAACCACCAGCGCAACAACGATTGCCAGCTGTAGCACAAGGCGCAGGGCCAGAGGTTTAACGTAGTCGGTCAACACCTGCCACATGCCGATCCAGGCATGAATCAAGATGGAGAAAAGTGCCAGCAGGGTGAAGACTTTGGTGAATGCCGATGAAAAGAAACCGCTCCAGACATCAAAGGTCAGCTCGCCGCTTATTGCGAAAAAGCCCACCATATAAACGATGTAGAGGGTCAGAACGATAGCGGTAGCACGGACCAGGATGAAGTCATGTACGCCATTGCGTCCTAATGCGGAGGCGTTGCTTACCATACGAGGACTCCTGCGAGAAGTGAAAGCACGACAGTGATAACAAAAGAGATTTTGGCTGAGCGTTTACCCGCTTCGAATGTTTCTTCCAGATAGCCAAAATCCATCATCATGTGACGAATACCGACCACGACGTGATACGCCAGCGCGGTGAGGATGCCCCACATAATAAATTTAACAAAGAAGCTCCCCATGATGGCGGATGCCTGCTGGAATCCTTCAGGGGAAGAGAGGCTGGTGCCCAATAACCACAACAGAATCCCGACCGCCACGAAGGTGATCACTCCAGAAACGCGATGGAGAATGGACGCTATCGCCGTGATTGGGAACCGGATCGTTGTCAGATCCAGATTGACAGGTCTTTGTTTTTTCACATTTCTTATCATGAATAACGCCCACATGCTGTTCTTATTATTCCCTTTGGACTTCGGGTACAGAGGGTGAATCTACCTGTAGCCAGAAAGACGACGGGATTTCCTTCCTCCGGTCTGCTTGCGGGTCAGACAGCGTCCTTTCTATAACTGCGCGTCATGTAAAACACTGCTTCCAGTTGCTAAAACGACACGTTACAACGCTGGGTGGCTCGGGATTGCAGGGTATTCCGGAGACCTGGCGGCAGTATAGGACGTTCACAAAATCATTACAATTAACCTACATATAGTTTGTCGGGTTTTATCCCGAACAGTGACATAGGTCACGATAACAACATTTATTTAATTTTTAATCATCTGATTTGACAAACATTAAACAAAGTTGTTACAAACAACACCAGAAAAGGCATATAATGCGCAAAAGTTATGGGGTCACTCTTTCACCTGCTAATAAGTTATGTAACAGTGTGGCGGTATTGACCAATTTATTCAGGACAGTTATTAGTGATAGTCAGGTTTAATAATTCGGATTGCTAAGTTGTTGATTTGTTGCTAATTCGCCATAAGTTAACTGTTTTTACCTGCAAGCGCCCATTGCTCTGTACCCTGGTTTTCTCCTCTTTCGCAGAGCGGCGAGCCAAATAACAAACTGGTAACGGTTGATTTATGTAACGAAGCAAATCTCACTGAGTAGTCTTAAGCAATAAGGCGCTAAGGAGACCGTAAATGGCTGATACAAAAGCAAAACTCACCCTAAATGGTGACTCTGCTATTGAACTGGATGTGCTAAAGGGCACACTCGGTCAAGACGTTATTGATATTCGTAGTCTCGGCTCAAAGGGGATGTTCACTTTTGATCCAGGTTTCACCTCTACCGCATCCTGCGAATCCAAAATCACCTTCATCGACGGCGACGAAGGCATTCTGTTACATCGCGGCTTCCCGATTGACCAACTGGCTACCGAGTCTAACTATCTGGAAGTATGTTACATCCTGCTGTACGGCGAGAAACCGACCCAGGCAGAGTACGACGAGTTCAAAACCACCGTCACACGCCATACCATGATCCATGAGCAGATTACCCGTCTGTTCCACGGTTTTCGCCGCGACTCGCATCCGATGGCCGTTATGTGCGGCGTCACCGGCGCGCTGGCTGCGTTCTACCACGACTCGATGGATGTGAATAATCCGCGTCATCGTGAAATCGCCGCGTTCCGCCTGCTGTCCAAAATGCCGACAATGGCGGCAATGTGTTACAAGTATTCTATCGGTCAACCGTTCGTCTACCCGCGCAACGACCTCTCCTATTCCGGCAACTTCCTGAACATGATGTTCTCCACACCGTGCGAAAACTATGAAGTTAACCCGGTGCTGGAACGCGCAATGGATCGCATTCTGATTCTTCACGCCGATCACGAACAGAACGCATCGACGTCAACCGTCCGTACCGCAGGCTCCTCCGGCGCGAACCCGTTCGCCTGCATCGCGGCGGGCATTGCCTCCCTGTGGGGACCGGCGCATGGCGGCGCGAACGAAGCGGCGCTGAAAATGCTGGTAGAAATCAGCTCTGTTAAACACATCCCGGAATTTATTCGCCGGGCAAAAGACAAGAATGATTCTTTCCGCCTGATGGGCTTCGGTCACCGTGTTTACAAAAACTATGACCCGCGCGCTACCGTCATGCGTGAAACCTGCCACGAAGTTCTGAAAGAGCTGGGCACCAAAGATGACCTGCTGGAAGTCGCGATGGAGCTGGAACACATCGCGCTGAACGACCCGTACTTTATCGAGAAGAAACTCTACCCGAACGTAGACTTCTACTCCGGCATCATTCTGAAAGCGATGGGCATTCCGTCCTCCATGTTCACCGTGATCTTCGCGATGGCGCGTACAGTGGGCTGGATTGCACACTGGAACGAAATGCACAGCGAAGGCATGAAAATCGCCCGTCCGCGTCAGCTGTACACCGGCTACGAAAAGCGCGATTTCAAGTCTGATATTAAGCGTTAATCTGTAAACGCCGGATCTTATCCGGCCTACGATGATTCACTTTTGTAGGCCGGATAAGACATTTATGCCACCATCAGGCAAATAACAGCAAACCCCACCTTTTCTTGACCCCCGTTATGTTATTCTCATCACGCTTTCCCTATGATTTATTGAGATTTCACGAGAATTAACACAGGGAGCACAGGATGCCGGTTTTGCAGTGGGGTTTGTTGTTCCTGCTATCACTCCTTCTTTCGCTGGCTTTTCTCTGCATCCACCTTCCGGCGGCGCTGCTGCTCGGCCCGATGATTGCCGGTATCGCATTCAGTCTGAAAGGCATTACGCTGCAACTCCCCCGCTCCACTTTTCTCGCAGCGCAGGCCATTCTCGGCTGCATGATTGCGCAAAACCTTACTGGTTCGATTCTCACCACGCTGGCGGTGAACTGGCCGGTGGTGTTAGCCATTCTGCTGGTGACGCTGCTCTCCAGCGCAGTGGTCGGCTGGCTGCTGGTGCGCTACAGCTCACTGCCAGGCAATACCGGCGCATGGGGTTCCTCCCCCGGCGGCGCGGCGGCAATGGTGGCGATGGCGCAGGACTACGGCGCGGATATCCGCCTGGTGGCGTTTATGCAGTACCTGCGGGTACTGTTTGTCGCAGGCGCCGCCGTGCTGGTCACGCGGCTGATCCTCGGCGACAGCGCAGAAGCGGTCAGCCAGCAGATTGCGTGGTTCCCGCCGCTGAGCGGCAATCTGTGGAGCACGCTGCTGCTGGCTGCGGTTGCAGGCTTCGCCGGGCGCATATTACGCATTCCTTCCGGTACGATGCTGGCGCCGATGATCGTCGGCGCATGGCTTCATGCAGGCGGCATGATCGTGATTGAACTGCCGGAATGGCTGCTGGCGATTGCGTATATGGCCATTGGCTGGCGCATCGGATTAGGGTTCGACAGGCAGGTCTTTTTTATGGCGCTGCGTCCGCTGCCGCAGATTCTGGCCTCCATCTTTGCCCTGATGGCGATTTGCGCGGCGATGGCCTGGGGACTCGCCCACTACATGCAGATTGATTTTATCACCGCCTGGCTTGCCACCAGCCCCGGCGGGCTGGATACCGTGGCGGTGATCGCCGCCGGTAGCAACGCCGACATGGCGCTGATTATGGCGATGCAAACCCTGCGGCTATTCAGCATTTTGTTGACCGGGCCTGCGGTTGCCCGTTTTATTTCAACCTATGCGCCGAAACAGCCGCAGGCATAAAATGTTTAATTTAAATTATATTTAAACCCAACCCTGATCTGATATTCATTTTTGGTGTCATCGCCATCTTTATATTCATCCAGATAACCTAATTCAAAGAAGGGATAAAAACGCGGCGTTGCATGGAAGTTAAAAACAAAATTATGTTGCAGCGTATGGTTTTTACCATTCGCATATTCAAATTTATCACCATGCGTTTTACTGTAATATGTTGGATTATATTGCACCCAAAAATCTGGCGTAAAATATTTGGTCAAATAAATATCAACGCGATGTTCCGAAGAGTCATCCCAGTCGCCCTGTAGCGTCTGGCTGTCGTGATTTTGATGATTATAGCGATAGCGTAAAACGGCACCCAGCGTTGGGTCAAAGTGATAACCAATGCCGAGGTAAGGATCGATACGCGAACCGGCGGACTCCCAATGAAAGACAACCCCAGGTTCAAGCCAGAAGTCGCTCTCGCCCAGCGGGAACGGCTTGTTAAACTCCGCTTCTTCGTAGCTGCTTTTCCACTGCTCCATATTTTTACCGAGATCGGAGTCCGTCTCAAAACTCCAGTACATTCGGGCGAAAATACTGTTCGGGTCCTGCACCACGCCTGTCAGCATCAGTCGTTGTAAAAAACGCTCGCTGGCCGTACGATATTGTGTGCGTGGCGCAAAATAAACCGTCGTGAACGGTTTTTCTTTTGCCTGTGGCACCGTCGTTGAATGACTGTTATTGTCCGCAAAAACGCTGGCGGAAGGCATGACCAGTGCAGCCGCTAATAGGGCTGTATTCATATTCTTACTTTGCATTATATTTTCCTTGCAGAAACAGAGATAAAATCTCCCCCTGCTAACTGAATAGCATTATTATTCAACAGGAGGAGTGGGATATTACCAGTAACTATTCCAGCATGACGTTGCGCGGGTAATGGCCTCCATCAGGAAATAATCACCCCAGGCACAGCATTCATTCACGCCGACGTTACCTTTAAAATAATAAACAGAATGTTTTAATAATCCTTCGCCTTCTTTGTGCTCCAGATTGAGATAGCCGTCGAGCATCCGCTCAATCATTCGCAATGCCAGCGCCTCATAACTTTCGCGATCGGGATGAGTCGCCGGAAGCTGTTTTACCAGCTCCAGCAAGGCGCAGGCGAGAATCGCGCTGGCAGAACTGTCTTTTTCGCTGTTGGGATCGGTCAGCGCCAGATCCCAGTAACAGACCAGGTCTTCCGGCAAACGGTTAATAAAATAGTTTGCCAGCGTCTGGCTCAATTCCAGCAGTTTCTCATCCCCGGTATAGAGGTAGTTCAGCAGAAAACCATACACGCCCCATGCCTGCCCACGCGACCAGCAGGAATCGTCGGAGAACCCCTGATGGGTATTGCCAAAACGTGGCTCACCGGTGTGAACATCCATATAGTACGTGTGAAACGTCGAGCCGTCCTCGCGCACAATATAGCGTCGCGCCTGCTCAATATGGCTTTTCGCCGCCTGTGCATAGCGCGGGTCGCCCGTTGTCGCGCTGGCCTGATACAACAACGGCAGATTCATATTGCAGTCAATGATCATCCTCCCCTGCTGTTCCGGGTTATCCAGCTCGCCCCACGCCTGAATAATGCCGCACTTGTCGTGATAGCGCTCCATCAACACTTCTGCCGCCTGCTGAGCGATATATATTGCCTCCCGGTTATCGGTCAATTTGCTGGCAGCCACGCAGGAAAGGCTGTACAGAAACCCGAGGTCGTGGTGGTTAGTGTGGTCGCGCTTTGCGATACGTTCGCCAAAGGAGCGGACATGCTGCCCGGCTAACGCACGATATGCGGCATTCCCTGTCCACTCCCATGCCAGCCACAGTTGCCCGGTCCAGAAACTGGTCGTCCACTCCTGATTATCGATAATCGGATAGATACCGTTTTTACATGCCGCGTCGGGAAAACGCTGGCCGAAATAAGCGCTGTTACGATCAACAGCCTTCAAAATCACCGGCAACGCATGACGAATTTTCTGCGCGATAGCAGCGCGCTCGCCGCGCTGTAGCGCAACAGGGACAATCGTTTCTTTACGGATAGTTGCAGACATAATTCTCTCGTTTTCTTTACTTTAATGAATGGCTTCTTGCCCGTGGGCAGGGATGGCGGTGTTTTTTTTATGCTGATAGCAGGGAGATAGCGTGATGGCGGAGATCCCGGTAAATATCAGCGCGATGATGCCCATAATCAGATAGGTGTGCTCAAAACCGATCTTCTGATAGGCATACCCGGCAGGCGGCGCCACCACGATAGAGCCGACGTAAATCATGGCCTGATAACCCAGCAGATACATCGTGGCGTTGACGCGCTTGTCGAAGTGTTCGGCGATATATTTGAAAACCGAGACCAGAATCAGCGCAATTTCAATTCCATACAGCGGTTTCACCAGGCAGATAATCAGCGGATCGTTAGTTAACCCGGAGATAATCAAACGCAGGCTGATCACCAGCCCTGTCAGGAGCATCCCCTGCTTGGCGCCGATGCGGTTAATGATGGCGGGCACCAGCATCATGCCGAAGAACTCGGCGGCGGACTGCGCGGTGCTCATATAGCCAAACATGGCGTTTCCTTCCTCTTTGGTACTGAAGAAGGTGACGAAATAGCGAGAGAATTGCTGCTCGGCAATAAACATCATCCATGCCACGCCCGCGATATACAGGGAGAAGGTCCAGAACTTTTTATTACGCAGCAGCTGGAACACATCGCCAATGACAATCTTCTCTTTCGACAGAACGTTGTTTTCTTCCTGACCAAAGTGATCGACCTTCAGCGTCAGCAGCACCACAAACATGCACAGCGCGGAAACGGTGCTGATAACAAAGTTGATTTTGGGGGAGATATTGTAGAGATAGCCGGAAAACGACGACGCCGTCGCCCAGCCCAGCGCCGCCCACATGCGGATGCGGCCAAACTCCATGTCATACAGACGGCTGAAACGGTCAACATACGACTCTTCCGCCGCCACGCCCGCATACCAGCCGAGGCTGAAAAACAGCGCGCCGACAATCATTCCGCTGACAAAATGGGTTTGCAGCAGCGGCAGATAGCACCAGATGTAAAACGGCGCCATCAGTGCCGAAACAATACAGACAAAATAGAGCAGGTGTTTTTTCATGCCCATTTTGTCCATGATGTAGCCGTAAACGGGTTTGATAATCACCGCAAAAACGCCGTTAACGGCAAACACCGTGCCGATTTCCACGCCATCCAGCCCGGCTTTATCCCCCAGCCAGATAGCATACAGGCCAAAACTGGCCGCCCAGGTAAAGGTAAACAGAAATACAAACAGACTCAGCTTGATGTAAGCCGAACGTGTCGACTGAACAGGGTTCATCATTATTTTCTCCGCATCAGCGTCAATTATTTTATTTCCAGCGTTTTCGAGTTCAGCGTCAGCACCTGATTGACACGATCGAATGCCATGACCACCGGCGGCGGCAGCGACGGAGACATCGTGGCGTTAACGCTACAGGCCAGCCAGTGAGTGCCCGGCGTGAGCGTCGTGCCGAGACAGGGGATCTCTCCAGGAGAGGCATACAGAATGTTGCTGTTCGGCGGGGTGGTGACGACCAGCGGCTGGCGTTCAGCCAGCAAATCCTCGATCTGACACACGCCGGAAGTGGTACTGAGAGTCAGCCCGTTTTTTGCCATTCGGGTCGTCGTCCGATGATGGCGATTCAGTGCGAATCCGCCTTCCACGCAGTCGAGCGTGCGTGGGGTTACAACGCGATGTAGCCGGAGATGCCCCTGCTCATGCGGAATAAGCCAGGTGGTGACGCTGACATCCGGCCAGGGGCGCCAGACGCTTCGAAGCCACGCTGGCGTCATCTCCACCGCATCGCACTCGCGACGCCCGCGCCAGTAGCCGTCCTGCTCGCTGAACATCAGCGTCGAGTCACAGGCGGCATGGTTCAGACCATACACGCCGCGTTCAAGGGTGAAACCAAAGTGGCTGGAATAGGCGAACTTGCAGTATTTGGCGTCGAAATTGACGAAGTTATTGCGATCGTACTGCCCGGACATCAGCATCCAGACGTGATGGTTATCCTCCGCATGAACAATAAACTGCCCGGCTTCCGCTATCGGGTGAACCGTCTCCAGCGCGGGCAATGGCGCGGGTTCCGCCTGCCAGAACGCACTCTCTTGCGGCAGCGCCAGAATCAGCAATGCCTTACATGCCCAGTACGGCGAACCGGGGCTGTTGTAATCTTCGGTCATCACCAGATTCGGGTATGTGTACCCCAGCGTGAACAAACCATCCGGGCCGATAAACGGTTGGCTCATCCACCAGTCGATATGCCGCAGGATCAGCCCTTTGATAACCGGTACGCTAAACACATCCAGCCCGGTATATGCCACCGCGCTCCAGAATGCGACCTGTACGAAGCGATAAGTCAGGCTACGGCCAAAGGGGATCGCATTGCCGTCACCGGTAAAGTAATGGATATAATCTTTCGCGAACTGACGCGCGCGCTGACGATAGCGCAGGCAACGTTCAGGATCAGCATCCTGCATGAAGTGGCTGTACAGCAGGCTGTAAAAGTGAAACCCGCTGGAGATGTAGTAGTCGCGCGGCTTACCGGCGCCATCGGCGTACCAGCCGTTGCCAAGCCAGAACGGTTCAATGGCATTCAGATGCTTATCAATCACCATCATGTCGTAATGCCGCCCGACGCACTTAAGCCCCACCTGCACCAGCACCGGGAAGAAATGCCAGTTGTTATCGGGGATCTGAATGTCGGCGCTCTGGCGTAACCAGCGCTCCAGATTGTTTTGCTCGTCGATAGAGAGCGCTGACCAAAGCCCCGTTCCCGGTAACGCCAGCGCCAGGCCAAACGCCGCCATTTCGACGCATCGCTGATCGTTATCCGCCAAGGAGCCCCAGTAGTCAGGGTGTTCGGGATCGCAGCCGTGACGAATACCGTCGATAAACGTCTCGCGAAAATCATCGGCTTCGCCACCGCTCAGTAACGGCGCCAGCAGCCACAACAGACGAGAGAAACCTTCCATTCCGGAGACATCCGCCGGATAGTGTGCGGACGTTTCTCCGGCGTCCAGACGCGTGTTTCCTCGCCTCAAATGGGGGACGGCTGACGCCAGCCATTGTTGCGCCAGTCCGACGTATTCTTGCCTTATTCGCATAATGAAACCTCGTTTCATTTGATAAATGTTGGACGCATAATAAGGATTCAGACGGACAGACAAATGTGATAATTGTCGTATTTTCGGACAACGTCGGTGATGAATAACAACATTCATCCTCTTTTAGCGACAAAAATTCGATTAGAGTGATAAAAGTTTAAGTTTATTCACATTGCGGGAGGGGCGGGCAGAAATGCAGCGAATGGAAGACAGCAGTTATCTTGAGAATATCAACCTCAACGATAAGTCGATTTACTTTAACCGCATGAAGAATATGCCTGCCAACTACTACCACTGGCATCAGTGTGTGGAGATCCTGTCAGTTTCTCAGGGAGTTGGCATCGCGCTAATGGAGCACCAGCAGTACACCGTTAAACCGGGGCGTATTTTTATTTTTCCGCCGGGAAAGCTGCATAAGGTGTTTGTCGAGCAGGACGATCGTAATGTTTATCACCGTACAACGCTGCATTTTAATGGCTCAATTATTGAGCAGTACCTGCGGGATTTTCCACGTCAGCAAATGTTGCTGCGTCAGCTCTGCGGTCGGGGAGAAAAGGCGCGGGTATTTGATGTCGGCGACGTACAGCCGGTGATTGAAACGCTGCTGAGCCGTTTTGAAACGCTGGTAAAAAGCAAAACGTTCAGCGTCAGCGACAGCGCATTTCTGGTGATGCAGATTATCAGCCTGCTGCCGCATCAGGAGCAGGCGACGGGATACAATACCTTTTCGGTCAGCATTATCCGTTGGATAGAAACTCATTTTCACCAGCGCTGCTCGCTGGACGATATCGCCCGCGAGATGGGCTGCTCGCGCGGACATGCCTCACGCCGCTTTCACGAGGAAACGGGCGGCACCATTCAGGAGTATCTGATGATGCGCCGTATCCGTCA
Organism: Citrobacter sp. TBCP-5362; assembly: GCF_005406305.1. Lineage (NCBI taxonomy): Bacteria > Pseudomonadati > Pseudomonadota > Gammaproteobacteria > Enterobacterales > Enterobacteriaceae > Citrobacter > Citrobacter sp. TBCP-5362. The sequence continues at coordinate 3,110,349 of NZ_CP040234.1, forward strand.
GGCATGTGAATTGCTGTTGCACACCAACAGCTCAGTGCGTGAGATTGCCGAACAGGTCGGTTTCTCCGAGTACGCCTGGTTTATTACCTGTTTTCGCAAGAATATGGGTAAAACGCCGTTGCAATATCGCAAAACGTATTCCCCCGCCTAGTTTCCACGCTGGATGGTCTGGCCTGTAAGCCGGATAAGGCGAAGCCGCCATCCGGCGCGTTGACGAATTACGTCTGGCAGTGTGGACACCAGTAGAACGGGCGCGAGGAGAGCGTCGTTTTCTCAATAATGCCGCCGCAGCGCTCGCAGGCTTCGCCGTCCCGGTGGAACACCTTAAAGCGAAACAGCGCGCCGTGATGCGTGTTCTCATCCGCCTGACCGCGCGTGGTATAAGAAAGGCGCGGGATATCGAGCAGCACATGAGATAACGCCTCCAGCTGTTGGTCACTGAGATCTTTCGCCTTATGCTGCCCCGTCAGCCCTACCTGCCAGAGAATTTCCACACGCAGATAGTTGCCCAGCCCGGCGAGAAACGCCTGATCCAGCAACAGCCCGGAAAACTGACGATTACGAAAACGCGCAGAGAGCAGACGCGCTTTTACATCATCGGGCGTCAGCCGCGGGTCCAGCACGTCCGGCCCGACGCGTTGCAGAAACGGGTGGGTGGCGAGCTGTTCCGGCGTCAACATTTCAATGTCGGACGCGCTGTAAAGCAGAATGGTTTTATCCGCCGTTTGCAGGTTAACGCGTAATACCCGGGTGGTTGCCGGGATGTTCCCCGTCTCCACTACTCGCCATACGCCATACAACTGGTTATGGCTGTAGAGCGTCAGCCCCTGCGAAAAGTGGGTCAGCAACGCTTTCCCCCGCGTTTCGATATGGGTGACCGTCTGCCCAATCAGCGGCGATTCATACGGTTTTAACTGCGAAAAGGCAAACCAGACGTCCGTCAACGGTTTGCCTTTGATCGCCGCCTCCAGGTTATCCGCCGCACGACGGATCTCCGGGCCTTCAGGCATAGTTCTGTCCTTTGTTAGTGAGTTGCTCCGCCTGTTACTGCAATGTCAGTTTCCACATGAAGCGCTGTGACAATGGCGATTTCCAACGCCTGACGCACCGTTTCCGCCGCCATGCTGGGCGCACCAGGATGTGCCGCCGCCTGTTCCGGCAGATAAGGAATATGGATAAATCCACCCTTCACGTCCTGAATATCGCGCAATTTATGCAACAGTCCATACATTACGTGGTTGCAGACAAAAGTGCCTGCGGTCTGAGAGACCGATGCCGGAATCCCCGCTTCACGCATCGCCGAGACCATCGCTTTGATCGGCAGCGTGCTAAACCAGGCTGCCGGGCCTTCCGCCACGATGGGCTCATCAACTGGCTGCCTGCCGCGATTATCGGGGATACGCGCATCGTCAATATTAATCGCCACGCGCTCCACGGTAATATCCGTACGCCCTCCGGCCTGCCCTATCGCCATCACCAGCACCGGGGATAACGCGTCAATCGCCGCATTCAGCACGGTGAGAGAGTCGCCAAAGACGCAAGGGAGCTGGCGGGCCACCACGCGACACCCTGCGATGATAGCATTGTCGAGACGCGAGACCACTTCCCAGGAAGGGTTAACCTGCTCGCCGCCGAAGGGTTCAAACCCGGTGATTAATACCGTCTTCATCCTTCCTCCTTACAGAAACATCAGGAAATACATCAGAAACACGTTAACCAACAGCAGCACAATACCGGTCGGCACCTGCGCTTTGATCACCGCATTTTTATCCGGCAGTTCCAGCAGCGCCGCAGGCACGATATTAAAGTTTGCCGCCATCGGCGTCATCAGCGTTCCGCAGTAGCCGGAGAACATGCCGATTGCCGCCATCACCGCCGGATTCCCGCCATGTTGCAGCACCAGGATTGGAATCCCAATCCCCGCCGTCACAATCGGGAATGCGGCAAAGGCGTTCCCCATCACCATCGTCAGTAGCGCCATACCGATGGTGTAGACCGCCACGGCGATAAAACGGCTATCGACAGCAAGATATTCCTGGGTGAGATACGAAATTCCGCTGCCGACGCCTGCCGCGGTAAATAACAGCCCTAACGTGGCGAGGATCTGCGGCAAAATGAACGCCCAACCGATGGAATCCAGCAGACGACGCGCTTCCTGAATCGGCTGGTGCACCTTCTCATGCGTCATCTTTATCGCCATCCCCAGACCAATCAATGACCCCGCAGTCATGGAAAACAGCGTCACCAGCGTGGCGTGATTGCCCGGCCCGAACAGCGCCTCCTGCAATCCGGGAACATGGTTGAACATAAGCACGCCGATCACCGTGACCACCGGGATCGCCAGCGCCGGATAAAACAGGCGGTTGCCCAGACGACTGGCGCTTTCCTCACGCTGTTCGCGAGTTCGCTGGTGATAGCTTCCGAGCTTCACGCCGCCGAAACCGGCAATCAGCGCCATCACCACCACCGCCCCACCGACGGCGATGTTAACCATGCGTTTGTCGCCCACCAGCTGATAAGTCCAGTCGCCGAGCAGGAACAGTACGCCATAAACGCCCCAGAATAACCCCGTCGTCAGGCGACGCGGGTTGGCTTTGTCCTGCCACGACATGACGGCGACAATCAACAGCACCACACCGGCCAGCCAATAGAGATAGCTTTGTTGAAAATTCATTTCGCCTCTCCTTTGCTCATCGCCGCGCTGACTTTCGCCACCTCACGTTGCAGATAATTGTCCAGACGCCACAGGCGCGCGCCGTGAATCAGAAAAGCGCAGATCGCCGTCGGAATCCCCCACAGCGCAATATGCAGCGGCTCGGTCTGAATCCCGCCGGACTCCAGCATGAAGTTGTGCATAAAGATGATGGCGCCAAAAGCCACGAAAATGTCTTCGCCAAAAAACAGCCCGACGTTATCGGTGGCTGCTGACATTGCCCGCAGCCGGTAGCGAACCGTGCCTGGCAGTTCCCCGTGTATTTTCTCTGCCGCCCCTTCCGCCATCGGCGCCAGCAACGGACGCACCATTTGCGGATGGCCGCCGAGACTGGTCAGCCCCAGCGCTGCCGTCGCTTCGCGGACAAACAGATAGACAATCAGCAGACGTCCTGCCGTGGCGCTGCGGATTTTCGCGATCCACGCCTGCGCGCGCTCTTTAAGCCCGTGACGTTCCAGCAGACCGATAACCGCCAGCGGAATCAGCAGAATAAAGGGCAGGTTACGGGTATTGAGGAACCCTTCACCCAGTTTTTCGAGGATCGTGGCGATCGGCATCTGCGCCGCCAGTCCCGTAACGATCCCGGCAATAATGACCACTAATACCGGGTTAAAGCGTAAAAGAAATCCAGCCACAATGACGGCGATACCCATCAGTGGCCAGAGAGAAATTGCGTCTCCCATGATCCGTTCCTGTCAGTCGTGTTGCGTTGTTTTTATTTGCACAGCGCCTCTTCGGGCACTGTGTCAGCCTGGTTATTGGTTATGCCATAATCCTGATACTGCGTTCTTCAAACGCCGCGCGCAAACGACGGGCAAAAGCGAGTGCGTGCTCGCCGTCGCCGTGAATACATACCGTTTGCGCCACAACGTTCGCCCATTCACCGGTAATGCTTTTCACTCTACCGGATTCCACCATGCCCAGCGTTTGCGCCAACGCGTGCTCTTCGTCTTCTACCAGCGCGCCCGGCTGGGTTCGCGGCACCAGGCTGCCGTCAGCCTGATACCCCCGATCGGCAAAAACTTCCTGACGCGTCGTCAGGCCATAATGCTCGCCTGCGCGAATCAGTTCGCTACCCGCCAGCCCGACCAGAATCAGCGACGGATCGCAGGCATGTACCGCTCTGGCGATGGCATCCGCCAGCTGTGGATCTTTCGCCGCCTGGTTGTACAACATACCGTGCGGTTTGACATGACGCATAACGCCGCCTTCCGCACGGGCTATCGCCGCCAGCGCGCCGATCTGGTACAGCGTCTGGGCGTAGACGGTTTCCGGCGGTAACGTCATGGCGGTGCGGCCAAAGTTTTCCCGATCCGGGAAACTGGGATGCGCGCCAATCGCTACACCGTTTTTCAGCGCTTCGCGCACGCTCGCCAGCATGGTTTGCGCATCGCCCGCGTGAAATCCGCAGGCGATGTTGGCGGATGACACCAGTTGCAGTAACGCCGCATCGCTGGCGCACCCTTCTCCTAAGTCTGCGTTAAGATCAATGTTCATCGTTGAGTCGCCATGTTAACTGTTCCAGATAACGCTGCTGGTCGTGACGCGCCTTAAGCGCCTCCTCCAGCGTACACTGAACAAAATGGATCGGTTGCCCGAGAGGGATCTGCGCCAGATGATACATATCCGCCTCAATGATGCAGGCGATACGCGGGTAGCCGCCGGTGGTCTGGGCATCGTTCATCAGCACGATCGGCTGACCATTATGCGGCACCTGAATAACGCCCGGCAGCAGCCCGTGCGACAGTAACTCACGTTCGGTGGTACGTTTCAGCGGTTGCCCCTGCAAACGATAGCCCATACGGTTACTTTGCGGGCTAAGCTGCCACGGCGAGCGCCAGAACGCCTCCTGCGAGGCCGCTTCAAACTCCTGGTATTCCGGGCCAGGCAACGCGCGAATCCGGTTCCCCCACAGCAGCTGTTTAACGCCCTGCGGGCCGCTGAACTGGCGTTCTGACCTTCCTGTCGCCAGCCGATCGCCATCTTTTAACAAACGCCCTTCCAGCCCGCCAATGCCGACTTTCAGGTCGGTGCTGCATGACCCCATCACTTCAGGCACGTCAATACCGCCCGCCACGGCCAGATAGCTGCGCATTCCGTGGAGCGGGCGCTTCAGCGCCAGACGCTGTCCCGCTTTCACCGGCAGCCGCCAGCCGGTCCAGACCGGTTGGTCGTCCAGACGGGCCTCGCACCCGGCGCCGGTCAATGCAAACCAGCCGTCGGATTCAAATTCCACCACCAGTTGGCCGAGCGTAATCTCCAGCGCCGGAGCACTGGCGTCATTCCCCACCAGCAGGTTCGCGATATGCAGCGCCGGTTTGTCCAGCGCGCCGCAATGACTAATACCGGACTGACGATAGCCGTGTCGTCCCCCATCCTGCACCGAGGTGTACATACCCGCGCGAATAATGTTCAGCATACCCCCTCCTTCTGCGGGACAAAGCGTATGGTGTCGCCCGGACGTAACAGGATGGGCTCATCCCGCTGTGGGTCGAACAGCTTCAGCGGCGTATGGCCGATTAGTTGCCAGCCGCCCGGCGTCGGCAGAGGGTAAATCCCGGTTTGCGGGCCGCCAATCCCCACGGAACCCGCCGGAACAATCAGGCGCGGTTCTGCCCGTCTTGGCGTGTGTAATTGTTCCGGTAAGCCCCCGAGATACGGGAAGCCCGGCTGAAAACCTAAAAACCAGACGACGTACTCTACTGAAGCGTGCAGTTCAACCACCTGCTTTTCGCTTAATCCGCTGTGTCGCGCCACCTCCGCCAGATCCGGGCCGCCCTCGCCGCCGTAGGTCACGGGAATTTCGATAAAGCGTGAATCAGGCTCCAGCGCCTCACTCTCTTCCCACCAGCGCTGCAAACGTTCAATCGCATCCAGCGCCAGCGTCTGCGGCTCGCGCAGGATCACCGTGATATTGTTCATACCCGGAATCGCTTCAACAACATTCGGCATATCGACCAGACGCTGCGCCAGTCGCCAGATGCGTTTCTGGGATGCCAGCGTGACCGGCGGTTCAAGCTCCAGCACCACCGCCGTTTCACCTAACAGATAACAACGCGCTCGTTGCACTTTCGTCCCTCTCGTGTTTTATGCGTTATGCCGGATTAGGAATATCAATAAAGGTCACATCCAGACTCGTATTTTCAGTCAGCCATTCGCTTAACGCGCGAATACCGCCGCGCTCGGTGGCGTGGTGTCCGGCGGCATAGAAATGCAGCCCCTGTTCGCGGGCGGAGTGAATCGTTTGTTCAGAGACCTCGCCGGTAATAAACGCATCCACGCCAAAGCGCGCGGCGCTGTCGATAAAACTTTGCCCGCCACCGGTACACCAGGCCACACGCTGCACTTTTTCCGGCCCGGTATCGCCGCACCATAACGGTTTACGTCCCAGGCGCGCTTCAATCCACGAGGCCAGTTCCAGCCCCGGCACCGGCATTGATAACTCTCCCCACGGCACCAGCGGCTCGATTTCCCCCATCACGGTAATGCCAAGCAGCGCCGCCAGCTGCACGTTGTTTCCCAGTTCCGGGTGCGCATCCAACGGCAGATGCCAGCCATAGAGGTTAATGTCATTCGCCAGCAGCGTTTTCAGCCGATTGCGTTTCATACCGCGAATGACCGGAGATTCCCCTTTCCAGAAGTAACCATGATGAACGATGACCGCATCAGCCTGCTGGCGTACCGCTTCATCCAGTAAGGCCTGGCTTGCCGTCACGCCGGTCACGATTTTTTGCACCGTCTCTTTGCCTTCAACCTGTAAGCCATTCGGCGCGTAATCGCTGATGGCCGCGCTGTTCAGCTTTTCATTGATCAGTTGTTCCAGTTCGGTGTTTTTCATCATCGCTCCCTTCTTCATATGTGCACTACGTTAAAATAGCGTTCTCCCGTCACTTCGTCGATAGCCATTTCTTCGACACATTGAGAAACAATCACGCCGTTTTAAGACGCAAAATGCTTACCCTTACTCGATCTGATTCATGTATATTTATGCAATCAGACAGCATATTGCAAAAATAATCAGATCTGTATCGAAGTTATAACTTTAAGGAAACACACTCACGCCGCGGATTTCTTTTGCGGTGTGACATCCATCCCGGAATCACAATGAATAAACCATCTTCTCAACCGCGCGCCATTTATTACGTCGTCGCACTGCAAATTTGGGAATACTTCAGCTTTTACGGCATGCGCGCCCTGCTGATTCTCTATCTCACCAACCAGCTAAAATACGACGATAACCATGCGTATGCGCTGTTCAGCGCTTACTGTTCGCTGGTCTATGTCACCCCGATTCTCGGCGGGTATCTGGCGGATAAAGTGCTTGGTAATCGCATGGCGGTCATGCTGGGAGCATTTTTGATGGCCGTTGGGCATCTGGTGCTGGGGGCGAGTGAAATCGCGCCGACCTTCCTTTATTTGTCGCTGGCGATCATCGTCTGCGGTTACGGTCTGTTCAAATCCAACATCAGTTGCCTGTTGGGTGAGCTGTATAAGCCGGAAGATCCACGCCGCGACGGGGGATTCTCACTGCTGTATGCCGCCGGCAATATCGGCTCGATCGTTGCCCCTATCGCCTGTGGTTATGTTCAGGAAGAGTACAGCTGGGCGATGGGTTTTGCGCTGGCCGCCATCGGCATGATCGCCGGGTTAATTATCTTCCTGTGCGGTAATCGCCATTTCGCCCACACCACTGGGGTGAATAAAGTCGCGCTGCACGCCAGGACGTTTGTTCTGCCCAACTGGTGTTGGCTGCTGGTGCTGTTGGTCGCCGCGCCGCTGCTGATCACGGTGCTGTTCTGGAAAGAATGGTCGGTCTATGCGCTGATTGTCGCCACCGTCATTGGTCTTGCGGTGCTGACAAAAATCTACCGTCAGGCACAGACGCAAAAACAGCGTAAAGAGCTGGGGCTGATTGTGGTTCTCACCTTCTTCAGCATGTTGTTCTGGGCGTTCGCTCAACAGGGCGGCAGCTCCATCAGTTTGTACATCGACCGATTTGTGAACCGTACGATTCTGGGTTACGAAGTACCGACGGCAATGTTCCAGTCAGTGAATGCCTTCGCGGTCATGCTGTGCGGCGTGGTGCTGGCCTGGCTGATTAAGGAGAGTATGGGCGGCAACCGTACCGTGCGGATCTGGGGGAAATTCGCCCTGGGTCTCGGTTTGATGAGCGCCGGATTCTGCATTCTGACCGTAAGCGCCCGGTTATCTGCCGCCTACGGTCACTCTTCTATGCCACTGATGATCTTAGGGTTGGCGGTAATGGGTTTTGCCGAGTTGTTCATCGACCCGGTCGCAATGTCGCAGATTACACGTATTGAGATCCCTGGCGTGACGGGCGTTCTGACCGGTATCTATATGTTGCTCTCCGGCGCGATCGCCAACTATCTGGCTGGCGTCATTGCCGATCAGACCTCGCAGAGCGCGTTTGATGCAAGCGGCGCGATCAACTACGCCATCAATGCCTATATCGATGTGTTCGACCAGATAACCTGGGGAGCGCTGGCCTGCGTGGCGCTGGTACTGCTGATTTGGCTGTATCAGTCACTCAAATTCAGAAACCGCCCGCTGGCGGTTGAGTCCTGAATGACATTACGCCCGGTGGCGCGACGCTTACCGGGCCTACAGTGTGACTGTCCTGTAGGCCGGATAAGGTATCGCCGCCATCCGGCATAACGTATAAAAAAACCGCCACATTTCTTACGCCCGGGGGCGCGGCGCTTACCGGGCCTACAGTGCGGCACTATCCTGTAGGCCGGATAAGGCATCGCCGCCATCCGACCGCCACATTTCTTACGCCCGGTGGCGCTACGCTTACCGGGCCTACAGTGTGGCACTATCCTGTAGGCCGGATAAGGCATCGCCGCCATCCGGCATAATGTATAAAAAAAACCGCCACATTTCTTACGCCCGGTGGCGCTACGCTTACCGGGCCTACAGTGTGGCACTATCCTGTAGGCCGGATAAGGCATCGCCGCCATCCGGCATAATGTATAAAAAAACCGCCACATTTCTTAGGCCCGGTGGCGCGACGCTTACCGGGCCTACAGTGTGGCACTATCTGTAGGCCGAATAAGGCATCGCCGCCATCCGGCATAACGTATAAAAAAACCGCCACATTTCTGTTGGCGGTTTTCTCGGACGATGCTGTATATCAGTAGAAATCGCAGGTCACTTTTTCTGCCTGCTCCATCCACACCGGTTTATCGCTGGTTTTCGACCAGACGCGATGCAGATAGCTGTAAAAACGAGCACGGTCTTTCCAGAACAACATGACCGGCAGCGCCAGAACCCCAGCCACAACGGCGAGAGTGCGGCGTAACAAAACAACATGAGCTGGATATTCTTTATAGAGTTCCATACTTTTCTCCCCTTTATCTGGCCGGTAATCATCACCGGTAAAGTCAAATTGGTTATCTGCTGAAAATAGTACCGCTTTGCGTGTAATTTTACTACTCATCCGACCACTTATTTTTGTCTATTTAAGCTTTATTTACATTCACCCTGTAATTAAGTTACATAAAAGTTAAATTAATACTAATCATTAGTTAAATAATGGTCTTTTCCATTTTTATACTTTTTTTACACCCTACGCGCCGATTTTTGCGAAATCTTTGCAGGCAAAAAATTACCCTCCGCATATCAGAAGAAAAACCACTGGAGGTGCACCGTGAGTGCAGGCGTAATCATCGGCATCATGCTGATTTTCTTACTTTTGGGTTACCTGGTGTATGCCCTGATTAATGCGGAGGCATTCTGATGGCGGCCCAGGGATTTTTACTGACAGCCAGTTTTTTACTGATCCTGTTCGTGCTCGCCCGCCCTTTAGGCGTGGGTCTGGCGCGACTGATCAACGACATTCCCCTGCCAGGCACCGCCAGCGTAGAGCGTCTGCTATGGCGCGGGTTGGGGATATCGACGCAGGAAATGGACTGGAAACAGTATCTGCTGGCCATTCTTACCCTGAATCTGTTGGGTCTGACAGTGCTGTTTCTGATGCTGCTGGGGCAAAACCTGCTGCCGCTGAACCCGCAGCAGTTGCCTGGCCTTTCCTGGCATCTGGCGCTCAATACGGCCATCAGTTTTGTCACCAATACCAACTGGCAGTCCTACGGCGGGGAAACCACCTTAAGCTACTTCAGCCAGATGGCGGGACTGACCGTACAGAATTTCCTGTCGGCGGCTACCGGTATCGCAGTGATCTTCGCTCTGATCCGCGCCTTTACGCGCCAGAACATGGATACGCTGGGCAACGCCTGGATGGATTTGGTGCGCATTACGCTGTGGATCTTATTGCCGCTCGCCCTGTTAATCGCCCTGCTTTTCATCCAGCAGGGCGCACTGCAAAACCTGCTGCCCTATCAACCGTTCACCAGCGTTGAAGGTGTGAAACAGCTTTTGCCGATGGGGCCGGTAGCTTCACAGGAAGCCATAAAGATGCTCGGCACCAACGGCGGCGGGTTCTTCAACGCAAACTCATCGCATCCGTTTGAAAACCCGAGCGCATTAACCAACATGGTACAGATGCTGGCGATCTTTTTGATTCCCGCCGCGCTTTGCTTTGCCTTTGGCGATGCGTCAGGCGATCGCCGTCAGGGGCAGATGCTGCTGTGGGCGATGTCGATCATTTTCGTGGTCTGCGTCGCCGTGGTGATGTCGGCGGAAGTCCAGGGCAATCCTCATCTGCTGAAGTTTGGCGCCGACAGCAGCCTCAATATGGAAGGCAAAGAGAGTCGCTTTGGCGTGCTGGTCAGCAGCCTGTTCGCCGTCGTGACCACGGCGGCCTCCTGCGGGGCGGTTATCGCTATGCATGACTCTTTTACCGCACTGGGCGGCATGGTGCCAATGTGGCTGATGCAAATCGGCGAAGTGGTTTTTGGCGGCGTCGGTTCGGGTTTGTACGGCATGCTGTTGTTCGTATTGTTAGCCGTATTTATCGCCGGGCTGATGATTGGCCGCACGCCAGAATATCTGGGTAAAAAAATCGACGTGCGCGAAATGAAAATGACCGCCCTGGCGATTCTGATTACCCCGACGCTGGTATTGCTCGGTACGGCGCTGGCGATGATGACCGAAACCGGCCGCAGCGGAATGCTCAACCCCGGCCCACACGGTTTTAGCGAAGTGCTGTACGCCGTCTCTTCGGCGGCCAACAACAACGGCAGCGCCTTTGCCGGTCTGAACGCCAACACGCCCTTCTGGAACTGCCTGCTGGCCTTCTGCATGTTTGTCGGTCGCTTCGGGGTGATTATCCCGGTCATGGCAATTGCCGGATCGCTGGTCGGTAAAAAGCGCCAGCCGGCCAGCCCCGGCACACTGCCGACGCACGGCGCGCTGTTTGTCGGCCTGCTGATCGGTACGGTGTTGCTGGTGGGCGCACTGACCTTTATTCCTGCGCTGGCGCTTGGGCCGGTTGCTGAACACCTCTCTTTATATTGAGCGAAGCGGAGTACATGGTGATGAGTCGCAAACAACTGGCGCTGTTCGAGCCCTCCCTGGTCGCTCAGGCGCTGATCGAGGCCGTGAAAAAATTAAGCCCACATACCCAGTGGCGCAATCCGGTCATGTTTATTGTCTGGATCGGCAGTCTGCTGACGACCCTTATCACGGTGGCGATGGCAACCGGGCAGATGCCAGGTAATCCCCGGTTTACTGGCGCGATAAGCCTCTGGCTATGGGTTACCGTCCTGTTCGCAAACGTTGCCGAAGCGCTGGCGGAAGGTCGCAGCAAAGCGCAGGCCAGCAGTCTGAAAGGGGTGAAGAAAACGGCATTTGCCCGCAAACTGCGTGAACCAAAGTATGGCGCGCAGGCGGATCGCCTCCCTGCCGATGAGCTGCGTAAAGGGGATATCGTCCTGGTTGAAGCGGGCGATATTATTCCCTGCGACGGCGAGGTCATTGAAGGCGGCGCATCGGTGGACGAAAGCGCCATTACCGGTGAGTCCGCGCCGGTGATTCGTGAATCTGGCGGCGACTTTGCCTCAGTGACCGGCGGAACACGTATTCTCTCCGACTGGCTGGTCATCGAATGCAGCGTGAATCCCGGCGAAACCTTCCTTGACCGGATGATCGCGATGGTGGAAGGCGCGCAGCGCCGTAAAACGCCAAACGAAATCGCGCTGACCATTCTGCTGATTGCCCTGACTATTGTCTTTTTACTGGCAACCGCCACGCTCTGGCCCTTTTCCGCCTGGGGCGGCCATGCCGTCAGCGTGACGGTGCTGGTCGCCCTGCTGGTTTGCCTGATCCCCACCACTATCGGCGGATTACTTTCGGCGATCGGCGTCGCCGGGATGAGTCGAATGCTGGGAGCAAACGTCATCGCCACCAGTGGGCGGGCGGTAGAAGCCGCAGGCGACGTGGACGTGCTGCTGCTGGATAAAACCGGCACCATCACCCTCGGCAACCGTCAGGCCTCGGACTTTCTGCCCGCTCAGGGCGTGGATGAAAAGACGCTGGCCGACGCGGCGCAGCTCTCTTCGCTGGCCGACGAGACGCCGGAAGGCCGCAGCATCGTCATTCTCGCCAAACAGCGTTTTAATCTGCGCGAGCGCGATGTGCAGTCGCGCCATGCCACCTTTGTTCCCTTTACCGCGCAAAGCCGGATGAGCGGCATCAACATTGATAACCGAATGATCCGTAAAGGTTCCGTGGACGCCATTCGCCGCCACGTTGAAGCCAGCGGCGGTCACTTCCCCGCTGACGTGGAGCAAAAAGTGGATAGCGTCGCCCGTCTTGGCGCCACGCCGCTGGTGGTGGTGGAAGGTTCCCGCGTGCTGGGCGTTATCGCGCTGAAAGATATTGTCAAAGGCGGGATTAAGGAACGGTTTGCCCAGTTGCGCAAAATGGGCATCAAAACGGTGATGATCACCGGCGACAACCGCCTGACGGCAGCGGCGATTGCCGCCGAAGCCGGTGTGGATGATTTCCTGGCGGAAGCCACACCAGAAGCCAAGCTGGCGTTGATCCGCCAGTACCAGGCTGAAGGTCGCCTGGTGGCGATGACCGGCGATGGAACCAACGATGCACCGGCGCTGGCGCAGGCTGATGTGGCGGTGGCGATGAACTCCGGTACTCAGGCAGCGAAAGAAGCCGGTAACATGGTGGATCTGGATTCCAACCCGACCAAGCTGATCGAAGTGGTGCATATCGGTAAACAGATGTTGATGACGCGCGGTTCGCTCACCACGTTCAGTATCGCCAATGACGTGGCGAAATATTTCGCCATCATTCCGGCGGCGTTTGCCGCGACGTACCCGCAGTTGAATACGCTGAACATTATGCGTCTGCATTCGCCGGATTCCGCAATCCTCAGCGCGGTGATCTTCAATGCGTTGATTATCGTTTTTCTGATCCCGCTGGCATTGAAAGGGGTGAGCTATAAGCCGCTTTCGGCCTCTGCCATGCTGCGCCGTAATCTGTGGATTTACGGCCTGGGTGGTCTGGTTGTGCCGTTTATCGGCATTAAAGTGATTGATTTACTGCTGACTCTGCTGGGTCTGGTGTGAGGTTTATAATGAGTGGATTACGTCCTGCATTATCAACGCTGGTGTTTCTGACGCTGCTAACCGGCGGCATTTACCCGCTGCTTACCACCGCGCTGGGGCAATGGTGGTTCCCGCATCAGGCTAACGGTTCACTGATTGTTGATGGCAGTCTCGTGCGCGGCTCTGCGCTTATCGGGCAGAATTTTACCGCCGACGGCTATTTTCAGGGACGCCCGTCAGCAACGGCGGAAATGCCCTATAATCCCATGGCTTCCGGCGGCAGTAATCTGGCGGTCAGCAACCCGGTGCTGGATAAACAGTTGCAGCAGCGGGTGAAGGCGCTGCGGGCCGCTAACCCGGACGCCAGCACGACGATTCCGGTGGAACTGCTCACCGCCTCCGCCAGCGGGCTGGACAATAACCTGACGCCAGCAGCGGCGGCGTGGCAGATCCCGCGCGTCGCCAAAGCGCGAAATCTCAGCGTTGAAGCCGTGACGCAGTTGGTCGCAGAATATACGCAAAAGCCGCTGGTGAGTTTTATCGGCCAGCCAGTGGTCAATATCGTGGAACTCAATTTAGCGCTGGATAAGCTCTGATGGTTAATGAAGAACCGCTACGCCCTGACCCCGATCGCCTGCTGGAACAGACCGCCGCACCACACCGGGGAAAACTGAAAATCTTCTTCGGCGCCTGCGCAGGCGTCGGGAAAACCTGGGCGATGCTGGCTGAGGCGCAGCGACTGCGGGCGCAAGGGCTGGATATTTTGACGGGTGTCGTGGAAACCCACGGGCGTAAAGAGACCGCTGCGCTGCTGGACGGCCTCAGCATCCTGCCGCTAAAACGACAGACGCGTCACGGACGCCATCTCAGCGAGTTCGATCTTGACGCGGCGCTGGCCCGTCGCCCGGCGCTTATTCTCATGGACGAACTGGCGCACAGCAATGCGCCAGGCTCGCGCCATCCCAAACGCTGGCAGGATATTGAAGAGCTGCTGGAAGCGGGTATTGACGTCTTTACCACCGTCAACGTCCAGCACCTGGAAAGCCTCAACGATGTGGTCAGCGGCGTGACCGGCATTCAGGTTCGTGAAACCGTGCCAGACCCTTTCTTCGATGCCGCCGACGAGGTGGTTCTGGTCGACCTGCCGCCTGACGATCTGCGAGCGCGTCTGAAAGAGGGCAAGGTGTACATTGCCGGTCAGGCTGAACGCGCCATTGAGCACTTCTTTCGCAAAGGCAATTTGATCGCCCTGCGTGAACTGGCGCTGCGCCGCACGGCCGACCGGGTGGACGATCAAATGCGCGCCTGGCGGAGCCATCCGGGCGAAGAGAAAGTGTGGCATACCCGCGACGCCATTCTGCTGTGCATCGGGCACAACACCGGCAGTGAAAAACTGGTCCGTGCCGCCGCGCGGCTGGCTGCCCGCCTTGGCAGCGTCTGGCACGCGGTGTATGTCGAAACCCCGGCGCTGCATCGCCTGCCGGAAAAGCAGCGGCGCGCCATCTTGAGCGCCCTGCGTCTGGCGCAGGAGCTGGGCGCAGAGACCGCCACACTTTCCGATCCCGCCGAAGAAAAAGCGGTTGTGCGTTACGCCCGGGAACATAACCTCGGCAAAATTGTGCTGGGGCGTCCGGCAACGCGACGCTGGTGGCGCAGAGATTCGTTTGCCGATCGCCTGGCGAAACAGGCGCCGGATCTCGATCAGGTGGTCGTCGCCCTTGATGATCCCCCGACTCGCCCGTTGAATCAGACACCGGATACTCGTGCCTTCAAAGATAAGTGGCGGGTGCAGATACAGGGCTGCCTGGTCGCGATCGCCCTTTGCGCAGTGACCACCGTCATCGCCGTACAGTGGATGGTCGCCTTTGACGCGGCTAACCTGGTGATGCTGTATCTGCTGGGCGTGGTGATTATCGCTCTGTTTTATGGGCGCTGGCCCTCGGTAGTGGCAACCTTTATTAATGTCGCCAGCTTCGATCTCTTTTTTATTGCTCCTCGCGGCACGCTTGCCGTTTCCGATGTGCAGTATCTGTTGACCTTCGCCGTGATGCTGACGGTGGGGCTGGTGATCGGTAACCTGACGGCGGGCGTACGCTATCAGGCGCGGGTTGCCCGCTATCGGGAACAGCGCACGCGCCATCTGTACGAGATGTCCAAAGCGCTGGCGGTGGGGCGAAGCAGGCAGGATATCGCCGCCACCAGCGAACAGTTTATCGCCTCCACGTTTCAGGCCCGCAGCCAGGTGTTATTGCCGGATGAAAACGGCACGCTGACGCCGCTGACCCACCAGCAGGGCATAACGCCGTGGGATGACGCCATCGCCCGGTGGAGCTTTGACAAAGGCCAGCCGGCCGGGGCGGGCACAGATACCCTGCCCGGCGTGCCGTATCAAATTTTACCGTTAAAAAGCGCCGATAAAACGCATGGCCTGGTGGTGGTCGAGCCGGGGAATCTTCGCCAGTTGATGATCCCGGAGCAACAGCGGCTACTGGAAACATTCACCTTGCTGGTCGCCAGCGCGCTGGAGCGTCTGACGCTCACCGCCAGTGAAGAGCTGGCCCGACTCGCCAGCGAGCGCGAGAGCATTCGCAATGCCCTGCTCGCCGCCCTCTCCCACGACTTGCGCACGCCGCTGACGGTGCTGTTTGGTCAGGCGGAGATTTTAACCCTGGATTTGGCAAGTGAAGGATCGCCACATGCGCGCCAGGCCAGCGAAATCCGCCAGCACATACTCAACACCACCCGGCTGGTGAATAACCTGCTGGATATGGCGCGCATCCAGTCCGGTGGATTTAATCTTAAAAAAGAGTGGCTGACGCTGGAAGAGGTTGTCGGCAGCGCCCTGCAAATGCTGGAGCCGGGGCTATCCCACCCCATTAACCTGTCGCTGCCAGCGCCGCTGACGCTGGTACACGTTGACGGCCCGCTGTTTGAACGGGTACTGATCAACCTTCTGGAAAACGCCGTCAAATACGCCGGTTCACAGGCGGAGATCGGCATTGATGCCCATGTTGAAGACGAACATCTTCAGCTTGACGTCTGGGATAATGGCCCCGGCATTCCTGACGGGCAGGAGAAAAGCATCTTCGACAAATTTGCCCGGGGAAATAAAGAGTCTGCCGTACCGGGCGTTGGGCTGGGGCTGGCTATTTGCCAGGCGATTGTTGAAGTGCACGGTGGAACGATTTCCGCCCACAATCGCCCACAGGGCGGAGCCTGTTTCCGTGTTACACTCCCGCAGGAAACTGCACCTGAACTTGAAGATTTTCATGAGGATATGTGACCAACGTTCTGATTGTTGAAGACGAACAGGCTATTCGTCGCTTTCTGCGCAGCGCGCTGGAAAGCGACGGGCTGCGCGTATACGAAGCAGAGACGCTAAGCCGTGGGTTGCTGGAAGCCGCCACGCGGAAACCCGATCTCATCATTCTTGATCTTGGCCTGCCTGACGGCGACGGCATCGATTTTATTCGCGACCTGCGACAATGGAGCGCAATTCCGGTGATTGTGCTTTCTGCTCGCAGCGAGGAGAGCGATAAAATCACTGCACTGGATGCAGGCGCCGATGACTATCTGAGTAAACCCTTCGGCATTGGCGAACTACAGGCGCGCTTACGCGTGGCGCTGCGCCGTCACGCCAGCGGCCCTTCTCCTGACCCCATCGTGCAGTTTTCCAGCATAAAAGTGGACTTAGCAGCACACCTTGTCCACCGTGATGAAGAAGAAATTCACCTGACGCCGATTGAGTTTCGCTTACTGGCCGTGTTGCTGAATAATGCGGGCAAAGTGCTCACCCAGCGCCAGCTGTTGAACCAGGTCTGGGGCCCGAACGCCGTCGAGCACAGTCACTATTTGCGTATTTATATGGGTCACCTGCGACAGAAACTGGAGAAAGATCCCGCCCGCCCCCGCCATTTCATTACCGAAACCGGAATCGGTTATCGTTTTATGCCATGAATGGTTATTCATTTTTTTTAATTAATTCCCAAATATCATTTTTATCATTAACCACACTGCAAATAATGTATTTTGCAGTGTAAGCTCATTCCTTAAAAAATATAAAAACACAAACCAATAACATATAAACAACAATACGATATCTTATCGTGTGATATGCATAAACAACGACTAAATATTTTAGAAATGATCGTTTTTTATTGATCTTCTTCACAGATCAGGCTCATTTCCTGGATAAAATACCCTCACCTTCCACTTATCCAGTAAAGGTAACCAAAATGGAAAATAATAGCCGTACAATGCCCCATATAAGGCGGACAACTCATATTATGATGTTTGCTCACCGTAACAGCTTCGACTTTCATTTCTTTAATGCCCGTTAGTCTTTCGACTAAGGGCACTCCAGCATACAGGTCTTCCTGACCCCTTGTATCGCAGGCTAACGCCTGTATCTCGTGGTGCTCACACTGCATAACCCTGTTTTACCTGTGACCGGAAAGGTTAGGGTTTATTGCATCTTCTAAAAAGCAATTTACTGATTTATTTATCAGTGGCGTCGTATTGCTTTTTTTCCGGAGCTATCAGTTTCTCATTCGAGAAATTGAGGACCTGCTATTACCTGAAAATAAAGAGATGAAAATGTCTGAATTAAAAATTGCCGTCAGTCGTTCCTGCCCTGATTGTTTTTCTACACAGCGCAGTATCGTTAATGTTGATGAAAGTAATTTCATTGATGTTGCCGCTATCGTGTTATCCATCAATGATATTGAACGAGGTAAACTCGATGAGATTGATGCGACGGGCTACGGTATTCCCGTGTTTATCGCGACACAAAATGAAGAGCGCGTTCCGGCAGAATATCTGCCGCGGATCTCGGGCGTATTCGAACATAATGAAGCCCGTAACGCCTTCTATGGCCGCCAACTGGAGACCGCTGCCAGCCACTATGAAACGCAACTGCGCCCGCCGTTCTTCCGGGCGCTGGTGGACTACGTAAACCAGGGCAACAGCGCATTTGACTGTCCGGGGCATCAGGGCGGTGAATTCTTCCGCCGTCACCCCGCAGGGAACCAGTTTGTTGAGTACTTTGGCGAAACGCTTTTCCGCTCTGATTTGTGTAATGCCGACGTGGCGATGGGCGATCTGCTTATCCATGAAGGCGCACCGTGCATCGCGCAACAACACGCCGCGAAAGTGTTCAACGCCGATAAAACCTACTTTGTGCTGAACGGCACCTCATCGTCAAACAAAGTGGTACTTAACGCGCTGCTGACCCCAGGCGATCTGGTGCTGTTCGATCGTAATAACCACAAATCGAACCACCACGGCGCGCTGTTGCAGGCGGGCGCGACGCCGGTTTATCTGGAAACCGCGCGCAACCCGTACGGCTTCATCGGCGGGATCGACGCCCACTGCTTTGAAGAAGGCTATCTGCGTGAACTGGTCAGCGAAGTGGCGCCGCAACGCGCGCAAGACGCCCGCCCGTTCCGCCTGGCGGTGATCCAGTTAGGCACCTACGACGGCACCATCTATAACGCCCGTCAGGTGGTGGATAAGATTGGTCATCTGTGCGACTACATCCTGTTTGACTCCGCATGGGTCGGCTACGAGCAGTTTATTCCGATGATGGCCGATTGCTCGCCGTTGTTGCTGGACCTGAACGAGAACGATCCGGGTATCCTGGTCACGCAGTCTGTTCACAAACAGCAGGCCGGTTTCTCCCAGACCTCGCAGATCCACAAGAAAGACAGCCATATCAAAGGTCAGTCTCGCTATGTGCCGCATAAACGTATGAATAACGCGTTCATGATGCACGCCTCCACCAGCCCGTTCTACCCGCTGTTCGCCGCCCTGGACATCAACGCCAAAATGCACGAAGGCGTCGGTGGCCGTAACATGTGGATGGACTGCGTGGCGAACGGCATCAATGCACGCAAGCTGATCCTTGATAACTGCCATCACATCCGTCCGTTTGTGCCGGAACTGATCGACGGTAAACCGTGGCAGTCTTACCCCACGGCGGAGATCGCAAACGACCTGCGCTTCTTCCACTTTGTGCCGGGCGAACACTGGCATGCCTTCGAAGGCTACGCCGAACACCAGTACTTTGTTGATCCGTGCAAACTGCTGCTCACGACGCCGGGCATCAATGCGCGCAACGGCGAATACGACACCTTTGGCGTTCCGGCGACCATCCTTGCCAACTTCCTGCGTGAAAACGGCGTGGTGCCGGAAAAATGCGATCTCAACTCGATCCTGTTCCTGCTGACGCCAGCGGAAGACATGGCGAAATTGCAGCAACTCGTCGCCCTGCTGGTGCGCTTTGAGAAACTGCTGGAAGCCGATGCGCCGCTGGCTGACGTTCTGCCGTCAATTTATAAGCAGCATGAAGCGCGTTATGCCGGCTACACCCTGCGTCAGCTGTGCCAGGAGATGCACGATCTGTACGCACGCCATAACGTGAAACAGCTGCAAAAAGAGATGTTCCGTAAATCCCATTTCCCACGCGTCAGCATGAACCCGCAGGACGCCAACTACGCCTATCTGCGCGGTGAAGTCGAACTGGTTCGCCTGCCGGACGCGGAAGGACGGATCGCGGCAGAAGGCGCGCTTCCGTATCCGCCAGGGGTTTTGTGCGTTGTTCCGGGTGAAATCTGGGGCGGTGCGGTGCTGCGTTATTTCAGCGCGCTGGAAGAAGGGATCAACCTGCTGCCGGGCTTTGCGCCTGAACTACAGGGCGTTTACATCGAAGAACACGACGGCCGTAAACAGGTGTGGTGCTACGTCATTAAACCGCGCGAAGCACAGAACACCCTGCTGAAAGGGGAAAAATTATGAGTAAAGCCAAATCCAATAAAATGGGCGTCGTTCAGCTCACCATCCTGACAATGGTCAATATGATGGGCTCCGGGATTATCATGCTGCCCACCAAACTTGCAGAGGTCGGCACCATCTCGATCATCTCGTGGCTGGTGACTGCCGTTGGTTCAATGGCGCTGGCATGGGCTTTCGCCAAATGCGGGATGTTCAGCCGTAAATCCGGCGGTATGGGCGGCTACGCGGAGTATGCCTTTGGTAAGTCCGGCAACTTTATGGCGAACTACACCTATGGCGTTTCGCTGTTGATTGCCAACGTCGCTATCGCCATCTCCGCCGTCGGCTACGGCACCGAGCTGTTCGGCGCCACGCTGTCACCGGTGCAGATCGGTCTGGCGACCATCGGCGTGCTGTGGCTGTGCACCGTCGCCAACTTCGGCGGCGCGCGCATTACCGGGCAAATCAGCAGTATCACCGTCTGGGGCGTGATTATTCCGGTTGTCGGTCTGTGCATCATCGGCTGGTTCTGGTTTAGCCCGACGCTGTACGTCAACTCCTGGAACCCGCATCACGTACCGTTCTTCACCGCCGTCGGTTCTTCTATTGCGATGACGCTGTGGGCCTTCCTCGGTCTGGAATCTGCCTGCGCCAACGCCGAAGTGGTGGAAAACCCGGAGCGTAACGTACCGATTGCGGTATTAGGCGGTACGCTGGGCGCGGCGGTGATTTACATCATCTCCACCAACGTGATTGCCGGGATCGTACCGAACATGGATCTGGCCAACTCCACCGCGCCGTTCGGTCTGGCGTTCGCACAGATGTTTACCCCGGAAGTCGGTAAAGTGATCATGGCGTTGATGGTGATGTCCTGCTGCGGTTCGCTGCTGGGCTGGCAGTTCACTATCGCCCAGGTTTTCAAATCCTCGGCGGATGAAGGATATTTCCCGAAAATCTTCTCTCGCGTAACGAAAGTGGATGCGCCGGTTCAGGGGATGCTGACCATCGTGATTATCCAGAGCGGATTATCGCTGATGACCATCAGCCCATCGCTGAACAGCCAGTTCAACGTGCTGGTTAACCTGGCGGTGGTAACAAACATTATCCCGTACATTCTGTCGATGGCCGCGCTGGTGATCATTCAGAAAGTGGCAAATGTTCCGTCGTCAAAAGCCAAAACGGCGAACTTCGTGGCATTCATCGGCGCACTGTACAGCTTCTACGCGCTGTATTCATCCGGTGAAGAAGCGATGCTGTACGGCTCCATCGTGACCTTCCTCGGCTGGACGCTGTATGGACTGGTATCGCCGCGCTTTGAGCTGAAAAACAAACACGGCTAAAAAAAAAGCCCGGTGGCGCTAACGCTTACCGGGCCTACGATCGTTGTTGTAGCCGGGCAAATGCAGTACCGCCCGGCACACAAACCGCACTTACGCGTTTTTCAGCACTTCGCTGACAATCTCAACCGCTTCTTTTTCGATCTGCTTGCGGTGTTCCTCGCCGAGGAAGCTTTCGCAATAAATCTTATAAGCGTCTTCCGTACCAGAAGGCCGCGCGGCGAACCAGCCGTTGTCGGTCATCACTTTCAGGCCGCCAATCGACGCGCCGTTACCCGGCGCCGCCGTCAGACGCGCGGTGATCGGATCGCCCGCCAGCGTGCTGGCGCTCACCATTTCTGGAGAGAGCTTAGACAATGCGGCTTTCTGCGCAGACGTTGCGCTTGCCTGCAAACGGTTATAGCTCGGCGCGCCAAAGCGAGCCGCCAGATCGTTGTAGTGCTCCTGCGGGTTCTTCCCGGTGACGGCCGTGATTTCCGCCGCCAGCAGGCACATGATGATGCCGTCTTTATCGGTAGACCACGGCGTGCCGTCGAAACGCAGGAAAGACGCCCCGGCGCTCTCTTCGCCGCCGAAGCCGAAGCTGCCGTCGAACAGACCGTCAACGAACCATTTAAAGCCGACCGGCACTTCCACCAGTTTACGCCCCAAATCGTTCACCACGCGGTCGATCATCGCAGAGGAAACCAGCGTTTTACCGACCGCCACCTCTTTGCCCCACTGCGGACGGTGCTGGAACAGATAGTTGATCGCTACCGCCAGATAGTGGTTCGGGTTCATCAGCCCTGCCGGAGTCACGATGCCGTGGCGGTCATAGTCCGGGTCGTTGGCGAACGCCAGATCGAACTTATCACGCAGCGCCAGCAGACCCGCCATCGCGCACTCGGAGGAACAGTCCATACGGATTGCGCCGTCTTTGTCGAGATGCATAAAGCGGAACGTCTGGTCAACGTGATCGTTAACGATAGTCAGGTTCAGGTTGTAGTGCTTAGCAATACGCTTCCAGTATTCGATACCGGAACCGCCCAGCGGATCGACGCCCAGCGTCAGGCCCGCTTTCTGAATCGCCGCCATATCGACGATATCCGCCAGCCCTTCAACGAACGGCTGCACCAGATCCTGCTCTTTAACGTGGCCTGAGGCCATCGCCGCATCCAGAGAGATACGTTTCACGCCCTTCAGGCCGTCAGCCAACAGCGCGTTGGCCCTGTCTTCCACCACTTTGGTGACGTTGGTATCCGCCGGGCCGCCGTTTGGCGGGTTGTACTTAATACCGCCGTCTTCCGGTGGGTTGTGAGATGGCGTGATCACGATGCCATCAGCCAGCGGGCCGCCTTTTTTATTGTGAACCAGGATAGCGTTAGAAACGGCAGGCGTTGGCGTGAAACCATTGTTTTCCTGCACGATGACATCAACACCGTTCGCCGCCAGCACTTCCAGTACAGAGATAAATGCCGGTTCAGACAGCGCGTGGGTATCTTTGCCCACATAACAAGGACCAGTGATACCGTTTTTTGCACGCTCTTCCGCAATCGCCTGGGCGATCGCCAGGATGTGCGGCTCGTTAAAACTATGACGACCTGCGCTACCGCGATGCCCGGACGTACCGAACTTCACGGCGTGCTCTGCATTCCCTGCTTCGGGTTTCAGTACATAGTACTGTGCCGTCAGTTGGGCGACGTTAATCAAATCACTCTGTTGCGCAGGTTGACCTGCACGGTTGTGGATTGCCATTGCCTGGTCCTTTTAATGCAAGGATTAAATTGTTCCGCAAACCTTCTCAATCAATTCCGCCGGGAATTGCATTGACTGCATGATGTGTTCAACCATGCTGCATTTACGGCCGGTGTTGGTGTTGGTAATCACCCAATACGGCGTGCCGGGCACATGTTTCGGTTTGGTTTGATTACCATTTTTCAGCAGCGTTTGTTCATCAGCCGCAAAATAGACGCGCGTACGGCCATGCAACGACTCCGTTGCTTCGGCAAACGCGCGATTATCCAGTGAGTAGAGTGTAGACAGCACCAGCATGAAGCGGTTTACCGCTTTCTTCTGCTCCGCGTACTCGTCGGAAAGCAGCAGTTCACGCATGGCGCGGACTTTATCTTTTACGGGGTTGACGGGCTTCGCTTCCACGATAGCAGGTTGCGCGACGCGAACCTCTTTCGCCGCCGGAGTGACAGGCTGTGATACGGCGGAAAACTTCAACATGCGCCGTAAAATGTCGGATGCGCTCTCGCCAATATGCTTGGTGTGGCTGGCAATATAGCTATAGAGTTCATCATCAACTTCAATCGTTTTCATCTTAATCCAGTGCGGTGTCTTATCTGAATACAAGTCGTTGGGATTACCTGCACGTAGTGTAAAGGCAAATTCCAACAGCGGATAGCGTCAAACCTGGCTGACGGAAAAACTCGGAGTAAACCGTAGTTGTTGCAGCCCTGTGGCAGAATAGTCAACATAATACCCTAACCCGACAGAGCGAAAAAAAGAACTTTGCCATGAAATTGAATATCCGAGCGCAAACTGCACAAAACCTGCACAATAATTCTCCCATCGTCCTCGTTCACGGTTTGTTTGGCAGCCTGGACAACCTCGGCGTGCTGGCGCGCGACCTGGTGACCGATCACGATATCATTCAGGTTGATATGCGCAACCACGGTCTCTCCCCTCGCGATCCGGTGATGGACTACCCGGCAATGGCGCAAGACTTACTGGATACCATTGATGCCGAAG
Organism: Citrobacter sp. TBCP-5362; assembly: GCF_005406305.1. NCBI lineage: Bacteria > Pseudomonadati > Pseudomonadota > Gammaproteobacteria > Enterobacterales > Enterobacteriaceae > Citrobacter > Citrobacter sp. TBCP-5362. The sequence continues at coordinate 3,134,393 of NZ_CP040234.1, forward strand.
GCATTGAGAAAGCCACCTTTATCGGCCACTCTATGGGCGGTAAAGCGGTAATGGCGCTCACCGCGCTGGCGCCGGAGCGTATTGACCAGTTGGTCGCGATCGACATCGCGCCGGTCGATTACCACGTTCGCCGCCACGATGAAATCTTCGCCGCCATCAATGCCGTCACCGACGCGGGCGCCGAAACCCGTCAACAGGCCGCCACCGTTATGCGTCAACATCTGCAAGAAGAAGGCGTCATCCAGTTTCTGCTGAAATCGTTTATCGACGGCGAATGGCGCTTTAACGTACCGGTGTTGTGGGAACAGTATCCACATATTGTGGGCTGGGAGACCATTCCAGCCTGGGATCGCCCGGCGTTGTTTATCCCCGGCGGCAACTCCCCTTATGTGACCGAAGCATATCGTCACGATCTGCTGGCGCAGTTCCCTCAGGCGCGGGCGCACGTCATCGCCGGAGCGGGCCACTGGGTTCACGCGGAAAAACCCGATGCGGTGCTGCGCGCCATTCGTCGCTATCTGGCAGATAAGGCCAACTGATTAAAAACTCAGCTTCCGCGCGCGATTACGTCCGCGGGCGTTGGCGTGTCTGCCTTGCTGATGTATGATGGCGCGCTATCCATCCGGGCAGACGCCTGGCTGATTGTTTCCCCGAAGTCACCAAAATCATGGCCAAAGAACAAACGGACCGTACGACATTAGATCTGTTCGCACACGAGCGTCGCCCGGGACGACCCAAAACCAATCCGCTTTCGCGTGATGAACAGCTGCGCATTAATAAGCGTAACCAGCTAAAACGCGACAAAGTACGTGGCCTTAAGCGTGTCGAACTGAAACTCAACGCTGAGGCTGTCGATGCGCTGAACGAGCTGGCCGAATCCCGCAATATGAGCCGTAGCGAACTCATCGAAGAGATGCTGATGACTCAACTGGCAGCGCTGCGCGGCCAGGGCGTAGTCTGAAAAACTGCTCAATATCATAAATCATGTAGCACAGAGTGCAGTCCCGCGTGATTGCTGTTTCCGCATGCCTGACTGTTCTGCTATGATTGCCCTTATCTGCGGGCAATACGCCACCACCATTTCAATAAGTTTCAAGAGGTTATTTTACTCATGGCAATCACTGGCATCTTTTTCGGCAGCGACACCGGTAATACCGAAAATATCGCAAAAATGATTCAAAAACAGCTTGGTAAAGACGTTGCCGATGTGCATGACATTGCGAAAAGCAGCAAAGAGGACCTGGAAGGGTACGACATCCTGCTGCTGGGCATCCCGACCTGGTACTACGGTGAAGCGCAATGTGACTGGGATGACTTCTTCCCGACTCTCGAAGAGATTGATTTTAACGGTAAACTGGTGGCGCTGTTCGGCTGCGGCGACCAGGAAGATTACGCAGAATATTTCTGCGACGCGTTAGGCACCATCCGCGACATCATTGAGCCGCGCGGCGCGACCATCGTCGGTCACTGGCCAACGGCGGGCTACCATTTTGAAGCGTCCAAAGGTCTGGCTGACGACGATCACTTTGTTGGTCTGGCTATCGACGAAGACCGTCAGCCTGAACTGACCGCAGAGCGCGTTGAAAAATGGGTTAAACAGATTTCCGGCGAACTGCACCTCGACGAAATCATTAACGCCTGATTTTGTGCGGCGCAGAAAAGCATCTGCGTCGCATCAATAGATAAAACCAATTAAAATAATTGCTACAAATTTGTAACTTTCTTGCCTGACCCTGTACAATGTCCGGGTGTTATTCTGGTATTGCACAGTGTGTTTGTTGGCGATACCTCGTTTTTATTAACAATATTTGCCGGAGGCTTGCAGTTTTCATTTAGGCGTGGCAGTTCTATAATGAAACGCATGATCTCAAGTGCAATTTCTGTCACTTCTTTGTTTGAAGTGAATCGTTTAGCAACAGGACAGATTCCGCATGACTGACAACAATACCGCATTAAAGAAGGCTGGCCTGAAAGTAACGCTTCCTCGTTTAAAAATTCTGGAAGTTCTTCAGGAACCGGATAACCATCACGTCAGTGCGGAAGATTTATATAAACGTCTGATCGACATGGGTGAAGAGATTGGGCTGGCGACCGTGTACCGCGTGCTGAACCAGTTTGATGACGCCGGTATCGTAACCCGCCACAACTTTGAAGGCGGTAAATCCGTTTTTGAGCTGACCCAACAGCATCATCACGATCACCTTATTTGCCTCGATTGTGGCAAAGTGATCGAATTCAGTGATGATTCTATCGAAGCGCGCCAGCGTGAGATTGCGGCTAAGCATGGCATTCGTTTGACGAACCACAGCCTCTATCTCTACGGCCACTGCGCTGAAGGCGATTGCCGGGAAGACGAGCACGCGCACGACGCGAAGTAATGTGAAACCTGCTAAAAAGCCAACCGACCGGTTGGCTTTTTTTATGCCTCCGACCCGGTAGCGGCCTTAAAAAACGCAAACGGGCGGAGAGTTCTCTCCGCCCGCCATTAACCCGCCCTGCTTTTATTTGGCGCTATTTTTACTGCGAATTTCCTGCCAGATTTTGTCGCAATCGGCGGTCACCGCCTGATCGTTCCCCGTACGCGTAGCCTGAATGCACTGCTGATAATCCAGCACGCGCACGCTCTCTTCTGTAGCAAACTGCTTGTGCTGGTCATCTTTCTTCAGCACGTTCAGTACGCTCTGACAGGCCTCAATTTTCTCTGGCGAACCTTGCGCCGTATTGATGCAGGCGCTGTACGCCTCTTTTAACTGACTGTCTTCTTTGGGCGCGGTTGGCTGCGCGCAGGCCACCAGTCCCGATGCCATCATGGCGATGAGTAACAGTTTTTTCATATCAGTGTCCTCAACGTTGCGGCAGACAAATCGCCTGCCGCAACGGGCATCAGAAAATAGTGAACGGAGCGATAACCATGAACTTCACGTCACGTTCATCCTGGAAGATGTTGCCGTAACCGCCGCCCCAGCTTGGAATGTTGGAGTGGTTGTCATATTCCGTGAAGTGCAGTTTAAACATGGTGCCTTTGGCACGGCCTTCCTGTAGGGTGTAGACCGCATCAAGGCTGTAAGAAGACTCTTCAATGGTACGGTTTTTGTCATAGTACGCATCCGGGGTAATCTGCCAGGTTGATGGCTTCGCGTCCCAGGCGTAAACGTATGACGCCCCCACTGCCCAGCCCGGCAGGTTCCAGTTTTTCAGATCGTACATCGCACCGAAGAAGACGGCTTTTTCGCCGTTGGCGTTAAAGTCTGAGCGGTTATCCCACCAGATATCCAGACGACCGTTTGAGGATGCGTAAGTTGGCGTCATACGTTGCAGGAAGTAACCTTGTTGACCGTCCGCCTTAACCCAGGTCCCTTCCAGGCGCAAATCGACGACTTCGGCCACTTTGTAACCGAAAGTCAGCGCCTGCAACCAGGCGGTGCCGTCATAAATATCGTTTACGCTGCGATCATCAACTTTGTCGCGCGCACCATAGAACTGATAGCTGGTGGTGAACGGGTTACCGCCCAAATCAAATTTGTAGCTGGCTTTGGCAAAATACTGGTCGACATACCCTTCTGACTGACCAAATGCCGCTTCCAGCACGAGGTCATTTTTGAAATCGTATTTAGCGCCGATAGAGTGGAGGTAATCCACTTTGGTCTTTTTATCGGCCTGATAGAATTTATCAACATCGGTGTGCCACGGCGCTTTATATTGGTTGGCCCACATATAGGAGAAACTCAGCGCGCCCGCATCACCGTAGTCAAAATTCGCTCCGGCTTCCGCGCCCTGATAAGTACCCGGCATAAAGCTCCAGTGCGGCGCTAACAGCGTCTGACCGGTCGGCTGGATATACCCCGCACGCGCCCAGGTTGGCCCGTACTTAAATTTTGCCGCGGCTTTATAAAGGCTGATCCCGCTCTTATCGCCAGAATAATCTTCATCGTAACCTTTATTCTTTTTCGAGAAGGCGATTTCGTTGGGGTGTCCGCTGTCGCCGTTTTCCGCCATTTCTATCGCGGTAAATGCCGCGATATCCAGACCGAACATATCAGCCGCATAACCAGACTGGAAATCCAGGTTGGCGTTCCAGGTCGCGTGTGAAAGGTTGGTTTTATATTTGTCATCGTCGGTGACATCTTTACGGTCACGCTCACGCTGCCAGTAATAGATGCCGCCTGTTAACGTGGAATCGTCAATAAAGCCTTCGGCCTGAGCCTGTGGAACGACGACCAAACCTGACATTGCTGTAATACCGGCGATAGCCAGCGCCAGCGTACTACGTTTGCCACTAAACGTACGCATGTGTTAATCCTCTTTGACGTATAAAATGCTGCCGAACAAAAGCGGACAGCGAAAAATAAAAATGTAAAAGTAGCGTTGAGAAAAACCTCGCAGACTACAGTGAACAGACTATTTTTCGCGACGCGAATTATCAATCTCTTTCTGTAACGAGAATGTAAGAGTATGAGCAACCGCACATATTTCATTGCTTTCTGTTACATTTTCATCAGGCGCTAAAAAAGATGAACAAAAGTTAAAATTGTCTTGTTTTCCATGCACATGAAATCGGTTTCACATGAAATGATATTCATTCCATAAATTCACTATGCCAAAACTATTTTGTTGCGAAATTATTTTCCTGGCGGCATTAATTCGCTCTGCAAACAGAGAGCGGGATGACAAAATGGAAAGGATAAAAAAACGCCGCAAAATGCGGCGTTGGAAGGTGATGTGATGCGGTGGCTTTACTCGCCCGCTTTAGCCCACGTATCGCGCAGACCTACGGTACGGTTAAACACACGTTTATCCGCCGTTGTGTAGCGGCTGTCCAGGCAGAAGTAGCCTTCACGCTCAAACTGATACGCTTTACCCGCTACGGCGTTCTGCAACGACGGTTCCGCGTAACCCTGCTTAATCACCAGCGATTCAGGGTTGATCACGGACAGGAAGTCCTCTGCGGCCCCCGGGTTCGGCACGCTGAACAGACGATCGTACAGACGAATTTCAACCGGCAGCGCGTGTGCCGCGCTTACCCAGTGAATGACGCCCTTCACTTTACGGCCATCGGCCGGATCTTTGCTCAGGGTGTCCGCATCATAGGTACAGAAGATGGTGGTGATATTGCCTTCCGCATCCTTCTCCACGCGCTCAGCTTTCACCACATAGGCGTTACGCAGACGCACTTCTTTCCCCATCACCAGACGCTTGTACTGCTTGTTCGCTTCTTCGCGGAAGTCAGCACGATCGATCCAGATCTCACCGCTAAACGGTACTTCACGGCTGCCCATTTCCGGTTTGTTCGGATGGTTCGGCATGGTGACCATTTCGCTTTCGCCCTGCGGGTAGTTTTCGATAACCAGTTTCACCGGATCGATAACCGCCATCGCGCGCGGTGCGTTTTCGTTCAGATCTTCACGAATGCAGGACTCCAGCGACGCCATCTCAATGGTGTTGTCCTGCTTGGTAACGCCGATGCGTTTGCAGAATTCACGGATGGAGGCCGCGGTATAGCCACGACGACGCAGGCCAGAAATGGTCGGCATACGCGGATCGTCCCAGCCTTCAACGTGTTTGTCCGTCACCAGCAGGTTCAGCTTACGCTTGGACATCACGGTATATTCCAGATTCAGGCGCGAGAATTCGTACTGACGCGGGTGAACCGGGATGGTGATGTTGTCCAGCACCCAGTCGTACAGACGACGGTTGTCCTGGAATTCCAGCGTACACAGAGAGTGCGTAATGCCTTCCAGCGCATCGCTGATGCAGTGGGTAAAGTCGTACATCGGGTAGATGCACCACTTGTTGCCGGTCTGGTGGTGTTCGGCAAATTTAATGCGGTACAGCACCGGATCGCGCATCACGATAAACGGCGACGCCATATCAATTTTGGCGCGCAGGCACGCTTTACCTTCTTCAAAACCACCGGTACGCATTTTTTCAAACAGCGCCAGGTTCTCTTCCACGCTGCGATCGCGAAACGGGCTGTTTTTACCCGGCTCTTTCAGCGTACCGCGATATTCGCGGATCTGATCCGGCGTCAGCTCATCGACGTACGCCAGACCTTTGGTGATCAGTTCAACCGCATACGCATGCAGCTGATCGAAGTAATCTGAGGAGTAGCAAACGTTGCCAGCCCAGTGAAAACCTAACCACTCGACGTCGTTTTTGATCGAATCAACGTACTCGATATCTTCTTTTACCGGGTTGGTATCATCGAAACGCAGGTTGCACAGGCCCTGATAATCTTGCGCGATGCCAAAGTTCAGACAGATGGATTTCGCGTGGCCGATGTGCAGATAGCCATTCGGCTCCGGCGGAAAACGGGTGTGGATTGTGGTGTGCTTACCACTGGCCAGATCTTCATCGATGATCTGACGAATAAAGTTAGTCGGGCGGGCTTCAGCCTCACTCATCGTGGATTCCTCAAAGCGTAAACAACGTATAACGGCATATGATCTTATAAGCCGGACAGACTGACAACCTTTAGTTACTTAAAAAGTGGCTTTGAAGAAAATATGGGGGCTGATTGCTGTAAAAAAAAGCGACGGCGCTTTGCCGGATGACGGCTACGCCTTATCCGGCCTACAAACTGTGTCGAACCGTAGGCCTGATAAGCACAGCGCCATCAGGCGCATTTGCCGGATAGCGGCTATACCTTATCCGGCCTACAGGCTGCAAAAAAAAGCGGCGGAGGTTTCCCCCCGCCGCTCAGGCACAAACTCTACTCAGGAGCGATTATTTGCCTTTAATCTCATACAGTGGCGTTTGACCCGCAACCACCTGACCTTCAGCTTTAATCACCAGACCGCTGAAATCGTCAATGTTGCTGCAAACCACCGGGCTAATCATCGAGCGCGCATTGGCGTTCAGGAACTCCAGATCCATTTCCAGGATCGGCTGACCGGCAACCACTTCGGCACCCTCTTCCACCAGGCGTTTGAAGCCCTGACCGTTCAGCGCAACGGTATCGATCCCCATGTGGACAACGATTTCCGCGCCTTTTTCAGTCTCCAGGCAGAACGCATGATTGGTGTTGAAGATTTTCACAATGGTGCCTGCCGCCGGGGAAACAACGGTTTTATCCGTTGGTTTCACCGCCACGCCGTCGCCAACCGCTTTGCTGGCGAACGCTTCGTCAGGAACCTGTTCCAGCGCAACCACGTCACCCGTGACTGGAGAAACCAGCGTCGCGATAGTCACCGCATTAGGAACCGCCTGCGGTTTTGCCGCCGGCGCCGCAGTCACTGGCGCGCTGTCAGCAGACGCTGCCGCAACCGGGCCACGCGCCACCACTTTCTTCATTTCGTCGCCGATAGATTCCGCTTTCGCGCCGACGATAACCTGGATGGTCTGTTTGTTCAGTTTCACCACGCCGGACGCACCAAGACGTTTACACATCGCATCGCTCACGCGAGCCGCATCGGCAACGGTCAGACGCAGACGGGTGATGCAGGCATCGATCGCTTTCAGGTTATCCGTACCGCCAACCGCAGCAATGTAGTTGGTCGCCAGTTGGGTCATACCTTCTTCAGTGTTGCTGTTCGCTTCGTCAGTCACGATATCGTCGTCTTTATCTTCACGACCTGGCGTTTTCAGGTTGAACACGCGAATTACCGCGCTGAACAGCAGGAAGTAGATGACGAAGAAGACCGCGCCCATCACCAGCAGCATCCAGACGTTTTTGCTGGCCGCAGGCAGGCTATACATCAACACGTAGTCAATTGCGCCTGCGGAGAAGGAGAAGCCCGCATGAATACCCAGCAGCGTCGCGATGAACAGGCTGATACCGGTCAATATTGCGTGCAGGAGGTACAGCAACGGCGCCAGGAACATGAACAGGAATTCCAGCGGCTCAGTAACACCGGTCAGGAACGCGGTGATCGCAACGGACAGCAACATACCGCCAACCATTGGACGACGCGCTTTCGGCGCAGCGAAGTACATCGCCAGCGCCGCACCCGGCAGACCGAACATCATGATCGGGAAGAAGCCGGACATGAACATCCCCGCCGTGCCGTCACCCGCGTAGAAGCGGTTGATGTCGCCGTGGAATACCGTACCTGCCGTGTTAGTGAACTCGCCAATCTGGAACCAGGCGATAGTGTTCAGCACCTGATGCAGACCTGTCGGGATCAACAGACGGTTGATGAAACCGAAGATACCGGAGCCCAGCGCGCCCGCGCCGACAATCCATTCACCGCCTGCATGAATAGCGTGCTGAACCGGAGGCCAGACGTAACCGAAAATCGCCGCCAGCACCAGACAGAAGAAGCCCGTGGCGATCGGCACAAAACGTTTGCCGCCAAAGAAGCTCAGGAAATCAGGAAGTTTGATACCGGACCAACGGTTATAAACGGCGCCGCCCACCAGACCGGTAATGATACCCGCCAGGACGCCCATGTTGATTTCCGGGTTAATCGTCACCATCGCTTTGGTCAGTACGAAGTACCCGACCGCACCCGCCAGCGCTGCTGCACCCGCGCTGTCCTTAGACCAGCTGGATGCCACACCGATGGCGAAGATCAGTGCGAGGTTATCGAAGATCGCCCCGCCCGCCTGCGCGATAAAGGCGACATTCAGTAAATCTGGTTGACCGAATCGCAGCAACAGTGCCGCCACCGGCAGCACTGCGATAGGGAGCTGTAACGCCCTACCCAGTCGCTGGAAAAAACCTAAAATATTCATCTTATTCCCCCTACGAGACCCCGATTAGGCTTCTGGAAGCCATTTTTTTATTGTGCGACAAATCGTTAAAGCGTGATGTTTGGCAACAACGGTATGAATTATTCATCTACGCTCAGAGTGTGTGAAAAATTAATTCGTATCGCAAATTAAACGCGTGTTTTTTGTGATTTGAATCACCAAATATCGTTATTCACCCTCCCTTATACTGGCTAACTGCGAAAACTTATTTTATCATTCAAAAAATCAACACGGATTAGCGCCTGTCCATACGAATCCAGGTTACGCTTACTAACGTACAGATGCTCAATCCGCCAATTTATTACTTTTACTTTTGAGGTGAAGAATGAGACTGATCCCCCTGACGTCCGCAGAACAGGTCGGCAAATGGGCTGCTCGCCATATCGTTAACCGTATTAACGCCTTCAAACCTACCGCCGATCGCCCGTTTGTCCTGGGCCTGCCGACCGGCGGCACGCCGCTGACGGCGTATAAAGCATTAGTCGAAATGCACAAAGCGGGCCAGGTCAGCTTTAAGCATGTGGTGACATTCAACATGGACGAATATGTTGGCCTTCCGAAAGAACACCCGGAAAGCTACCACAGCTTCATGCACCGCAATTTCTTCGATCACGTTGATATTCCGGCAGAAAATATTAACCTGCTCAACGGTAACGCGCCGGATATCGATGCGGAATGCCGTAATTATGAAGAAAAAATCCGTTCTTACGGTAAAATTCACCTGTTTATGGGCGGCGTAGGTAACGACGGCCATATCGCGTTTAACGAACCGGCTTCTTCCCTGGCTTCCCGTACGCGTATCAAAACGCTGACCCATGACACCCGCGTGGCAAACTCCCGCTTCTTTGACGGCGACGTCAACCAGGTGCCGAAATATGCGCTGACCGTAGGCGTGGGTACGCTGCTGGACGCAGAAGAAGTGATGATTCTGGTGCTGGGCCATCAGAAAGCGCAGGCGCTACAGGCGGCTGTCGAAGGCAACGTCAACCACATGTGGACCATTAGCTGTCTGCAACTGCATCCGAAAGCAGTCGTGGTGTGCGACGAACCTTCCACTATGGAACTGAAAGTTAAGACACTGAAATATTTCAACGAGTTAGAAGCCGAAAATATTAAAGGTCTGTAATGTTATCTCCGCCCTGTACGCAGACGCAGGGCGGCATTTTTTGAAATCGGGGGTCGGAATGTATGCTTTAACCCAGGGCCGGATTTTTACCGGTCACGAAATTCTTGATGACCATGCGATTGTTGTCGCCAATGGCCTGATTGATCGCATCTGTCCAATGGCGGAACTGCCGCCAGAGATAGAACAACGCGCGTTGAATGGGGCCATTCTCTCCCCCGGTTTTATTGATGTGCAATTAAACGGCTGCGGCGGCGTCCAGTTCAACGATACCGCTGACGCGGTGACTGTCGAAACGCTGGAAATCATGCAGAAAGCCAATGAGAAATCAGGCTGCACCAGCTACCTGCCGACGCTGATTACCACCAGCGACGATCTGATGAAACAGGGCATTCGCGTCATGCGTGAATACCTGGCGAAATACCCGAATCAGGCATTAGGTCTTCATCTTGAAGGTCCGTGGCTGAACCTGGTCAAAAAAGGCACCCATAATCCGAGTTTTGTCCGCCAACCTGACGCTGCGCTGGTGGACTTCCTGTGCGATAATGCCGATGTGATCACCAAAGTCACGCTGGCGCCGGAAATGGTGCCGGCGGAAGTGATCGCCAAACTGGCGGCGGCGGGCATTGTGGTTTCAGCTGGTCACTCCAACGCGACGTTAAAAGAGGCGAAAGCCGGTTTCCGCGCAGGGATCACCTTTGCCACCCACTTGTTCAACGCGATGCCGTATATTACGGGCCGTGAACCGGGTCTGGCGGGCGCCATTCTTGACGATGCCGATATTTATTGCGGCATCATCGCGGATGGTCTGCATGTTGATTACGTCAACATTCGTAACGCTAAACGTCTGAAAGGTGACAAACTTTGCCTGGTGACTGATGCAACCGCCCCGGCGGGTGCAAACATTGAACAGTTCATTTTTGCTGGTAAAACAATATACTACCGTAATGGACTGTGTGTGGATGAGAACGGTACGCTGAGCGGATCATCATTAACCATGATCGAAGGCGTGCGTAATCTGGTTGAACATTGCGGTATTGCGCTGGATGAAGTGCTGCGTATGGCAACGCTCTACCCTGCGCGCGCGATTGGCGTCGATAAGCAGCTCGGCAGCCTCGCGCCGGGTAAAGTTGCGAACCTGACCGCCTTCACCCACGACTTTAAAATCATCAAGACCATCGTTAATGGTAACGAGGTCGTTACTGAGTAAGAGAAAGTATGACACCAGGCGGACAAGCTCAAATAGGTAATGTTGATCTCGTAAAACAGCTTAACAGCGCGGCCGTTTACCGCCTGATTGACCAGCATGGGCCAATCTCGCGTATTCAGATTGCCGAGCAAAGCCAGCTTGCTCCCGCCAGCGTAACCAAAATTACGCGTCAACTCATTGAACGCGGGCTGATCAAAGAAGTTGATCAGCAGGCCTCTACCGGGGGCCGCCGCGCCATCTCCATCGTTACCGAAACCCGCAATTTCCATGCTATTGGCGTGCGGTTGGGTCGTCATGACGCAACCATTACCCTGTTTGACCTGAGCAGTAAAGTGCTGGCTGAAGAGCACTACCCGCTGCCAGAGCGCACTCAGGAGACGCTGGAACATGCCCTGCTCAATGCCATCACCACGTTCATCGACAGTAACCAGCGTAAACTTCGCGAGTTAATCGCGATTTCTGTGATCCTGCCGGGTCTTGTCGATCCCGAAAGCGGCGTGATCCGCTATATGCCGCATATTCAGGTTGAAAACTGGGGATTAGTTGAAGCGCTGGAAAAACGTTTTCACGTAACCTGTTTTGTCGGTCACGATATCCGCAGTCTGGCGCTGGCCGAGCACTATTTCGGTGCAAGCCAGGATTGCGAAGATTCCATTCTGGTGCGCGTACACCGGGGGACTGGCGCCGGGATTATCTCAAATGGCCGCATTTTTATTGGTCGCAACGGCAACGTCGGAGAGATCGGTCATATTCAGGTCGAGCCGCTGGGCGAGCGCTGTCACTGCGGCAATTTTGGCTGTCTGGAAACCATCGCCGCCAACGCGGCCATTGAACAACGCGTACAGCACTTACTCAAGCAGGGCTACCAAAGTCGCGTTACGCTGGACGACTGCACGATTAAAACCATCTGCAAGGCAGCTAATAAAGGTGACAGCTTAGCGGCAGAGGTGATTGAACACGTTGGTCGTCATCTGGGCAAAACCATCGCTATCGCTATCAACCTGTTTAATCCGCAAAAAATCGTGATTGCCGGTGAAATTACCGAAGCGGATAAAGTGCTGCTGCCGGCGATCGAAAGCTGCATCAACACACAGGCGCTGAAAGCGTTTCGCAAAAATTTGCCGGTTGTCCGTTCCACGCTGGATCACCGCTCCGCCATCGGCGCATTTGCGCTGGTGAAACGCGCCATGCTCAACGGCATTTTGTTGCAACATTTGCTGGAAAATTAATGAGCTTTTATAGTGGCGCATTATGACTAAATCCTTTGGGTAGTTCATGACCATCAAGAATGTAATTTGTGATATTGACGGCGTGCTGATGCACGACAATGTTGCCGTACCCGGTGCGGCAGAATTTCTGACGGATGTAATGGAAAAAGGTCTGCCGCTGGTGCTGCTGACCAATTACCCTTCGCAGACCGGCCAGGATCTGGCGAACCGTTTTGCTACCGCAGGGGTTAATGTACCGGATAGCGTTTTTTATACTTCCGCGATGGCCACCGCCGATTTCCTGCGTCGTCAGGAAGGCAAGAAAGCCTATGTGGTCGGTGAAGGCGCACTAATTCACGAATTGTATAAAGCAGGTTTTACCATTACCGACGTCAATCCCGATTTTGTGATTGTCGGTGAGACCCGTTCCTATAACTGGGACATGATGCATAAAGCGGCCTTCTTCGTCGCCAACGGCGCCCGTTTCATCGCCACCAACCCCGATACCCACGGTCGTGGTTTCTATCCGGCCTGCGGCGCGCTCTGTGCAGGTATTGAAAAAATCTCTGGTCGTAAGCCTTTTTACGTCGGTAAACCCAGCCCGTGGATTATCCGCGCCGCGTTAAACAAAATGCAGGCGCACTCGGAAGAGACCGTTATCGTCGGCGACAATCTGCGCACCGATATTCTGGCGGGATTCCAGGCCGGTCTGGAAACCATTCTGGTGCTCTCTGGCGTCTCAACGCTCAACGATATCGACGACATGCCGTTCAGACCAAGCTGGATTTATCCTTCCGTCGCCGAAATCGACGTTATCTAAACGCCCCCCAGCCTGATGGCGCTGCGCTTATCAGGCCTACAATATTGTTCTGTTCGAATCGTAGGCCTGATAAAAAACATCGTTTAATAAAATCGCCATAAAATTATCGATTCATCAATAAACACGCTCATTACGTAATCTTTTTTCATCATTCAACAACTGCCATTGCATTTTTTGCTTTCATCACACCAAATCTCTTGCGAACCCTGCGGCTTTGCGGCATTTTCATAAACAAGCAAACACAAAAAAGCACCACGCAACGGGTTAATGGAGAAGGTTATGTGTTCTATTTTTGGCGTATTCGATATCAAAACAGACGCGGTTGAGCTGCGTAAAAAAGCCCTTGAGCTGTCACGTTTGATGCGCCATCGCGGCCCAGACTGGTCCGGTATTTACGCCTGCGATAACGCGATTCTGGCACACGAGCGTCTGTCTATTGTCGACGTCAACGCCGGTGCGCAGCCGCTGTACAATGAAAAGAAAACACATGTGCTGGCCGTTAACGGTGAAATTTATAACCACCAGGCATTACGCGCGGAATATGGCGATCGCTATCAGTTCCAGACCGGGTCTGACTGTGAAGTGATCCTCGCGCTGTACCAGGAAAAAGGGGTGGAATTTCTCGACGACTTACAGGGTATGTTCGCCTTTGCGCTGTACGACAGCGAACAGGATGCCTGGCTGATTGGTCGCGACCACATCGGGATCATCCCGCTTTATATGGGTCATGACGAGCACGGCAACTTTTATGTCGCCTCTGAAATGAAGGCGCTGGTGCCGGTCTGCCGCACGATTAAAGAGTTCCCGGCAGGCAGCTACCTGTGGAGCAAAGACGGTGAGATTCGTCAGTACTACCAGCGCGACTGGTTCGAGTTCGACGCAGTGAAAGACAACGAAACGGACAAAAACGTGCTGCGTCAGGCGCTGGAAGAGTCCGTCAAAAGCCACCTGATGTCAGACGTGCCATACGGCGTATTGCTCTCGGGCGGCCTGGATTCCTCCATCATTTCCGCCATCACCAAGAAATTCGCCGCACGCCGCGTGGAAGATCAGGAACGTTCGGAAGCCTGGTGGCCTCAGTTGCACTCCTTTGCTGTCGGTCTGGAAGGCTCCCCGGATCTGAAAGCCGCGCAGGAAGTGGCAAACCATCTCGGCACCGTGCATCACGAAATTCACTTCACCGTGCAGGAAGGTCTGGATGCGATTCGCGACGTGATTTACCACATCGAAACTTACGATGTCACCACCATTCGCGCCTCGACGCCGATGTATTTAATGTCGCGTAAAATCAAAGCGATGGGAATCAAAATGGTGCTGTCCGGCGAAGGTTCCGATGAAGTGTTCGGCGGCTACCTCTACTTCCATAAAGCGCCAAACGCCAAAGAACTGCACGAAGAGACCGTGCGTAAACTACAGGCGCTGCATATGTTTGACTGCGCTCGCGCCAACAAAGCGATGTCTGCCTGGGGCGTCGAAGCCCGCGTCCCGTTCCTGGATAAGAAATTCCTCGATGTGGCGATGCGCATCAACCCGGAAGACAAAATGTGCGGCAACGGCAAAATGGAGAAACATATCCTGCGTGAATGTTTTGAATCCTACCTGCCCGCAAGCGTGGCATGGCGTCAAAAAGAGCAGTTCTCTGACGGCGTCGGCTACAGCTGGATCGACACGCTGAAAGAGGTCGCGGCAGAGCAAATTTCCGACCAGCAACTGGAAACCGCCCGCTTCCGTTTCCCGTACAACACGCCATCTTCTAAAGAAGCGTACCTGTACCGTGAAATCTTCGAAGAGTTGTTCCCGGTACCCAGCGCAGCAGAATGTGTGCCAGGCGGCCCGTCCGTCGCCTGTTCTTCTGCGAAGGCCATCGAATGGGATGAGGCGTTCAAAACGATGGACGATCCATCAGGCCGCGCCGTCGGCGTACACCAGTCCGCTTATAAATAAGTTATCGTGTTAAAAAGAGTCCTGCGGGGCTCTTTTTTTACGCCGTTTTTTCACCGCAAAAAACGATTAATAACCAATAATTGCCGAATATTGCGTCACGCTGTTCGCAACCTAACCAAACAGTCACATTCCGGCCATTTTCAATGAAAAAGAGGTTGACGCTTCAAGGCTCAATACGCATAATGCGCCCCGCAACGCCGATAAGGTAACGCGAAAAAAGATGGCTACGTAGCTCAGTTGGTTAGAGCACATCACTCATAATGATGGGGTCACAGGTTCGAATCCCGTCGTAGCCACCATCTTTTTTGCGGGAGTGGCGAAATTGGTAGACGCACCAGATTTAGGTTCTGGCGCCGCAAGGTGTGCGAGTTCAAGTCTCGCCTCCCGCACCATTCACCAGTACGCGTTGCACGGATGGGGTATCGCCAAGCGGTAAGGCACCGGTTTTTGATACCGGCATTCCCTGGTTCGAATCCAGGTACCCCAGCCATATTTCTTCGAGTTTGCGGATTGCCGCGACGGTCATTGGGGTATCGCCAAGCGGTAAGGCACCGGTTTTTGATACCGGCATTCCCTGGTTCGAATCCAGGTACCCCAGCCATCGAAGAAAACAATCTGGCTACGTAGCTCAGTTGGTTAGAGCACATCACTCATAATGATGGGGTCACAGGTTCGAATCCCGTCGTAGCCACCAAATTTTTGGGGTATCGCCAAGCGGTAAGGCACCGGATTCTGATTCCGGCATTCCGAGGTTCGAATCCTCGTACCCCAGCCAAATTTGAAAGACGTTCGGATGACGAACGCAAAGACCCAACCATTGGGGTATCGCCAAGCGGTAAGGCACCGGATTCTGATTCCGGCATTCCGAGGTTCGAATCCTCGTACCCCAGCCACATTAAAAAAGCTCGCTTCGGCGAGCTTTTTGCTTTTCTGTCTGGCGCGCCGGGGGGCGGTGTAGGCCTGATAAGCGCAACGCTATCAGGCACAGAATATCCTACAACCCTAACGCATATTTCAGGGCCTGACGTTTCAACACGCCTGCGCGCTCTGCCGCCATCAATCCAATATTACGCATAATGCGCAGCGGCTGAAGATTATTGCTGAAACCGGCATAGAACAGATCCATTCCGCTTTGCATAATGAAGTTATCCGCCATGCGGCGCGTCTGATAGCGTTTCAGCACCTGGTGACTGGCCCAGACTTCGCCATGACTGCGGGCGCTGATCAACACATCCAGCAGCGCATCCACATCACGATACCCCAGGTTTACCCCCTGCCCGGCTAATGGATGAATGGTATGCGCCGCATCCCCCACCAGCGCCAGGCCAGGCTGTACGTATTGCAACGCATGGCGGCGCGTCAGCGGAAAAGCGCCTGCCGCAACCGGTGTGACCGCCCCCAGACGCGACGGAAAATGTTGCATAATTTCCACCTGCAACTGCGGCATACTCAGGTTCTGCAACTGGCGAATACGCGCTGGTGAGTCATACCACACCAACGATGCCCAGTTGTCGAACAACGGTAAAAAGGCCCGTGGGCCGTCTGGCGTAAATTGCTGCCAGGTGCTGTCACCGGGATCGCTCTCACACTGTACGGTAATCAGCATGCAGGACTGAGCATACTGCCAGGCATGAATGCCAATCCCCGCCAGCTGTCGTACCTGCGAGTTCGCACCGTCAGCGCCGATCACCAGTTTTGCGGTAAGACGCTCGCCATCCGCCAGCTCCAGCTCATGTCGATCATTGTGGCGATGCAACGCAATCAGTGAAGCAGGTACGCGTAGCATCACTTTCGGGTGCACGTCCAGCGCCTGCCACAGCGCCTGTTGCAGCACGATATTCTCAACCATATAGCCAAGCAGCGGTAACTTAAGCTCGGCGGCGTCAAACACCACATGGGCGTTTTCCCACTCCCAGGTTTCCAGACGACGGTACGGATGGCTGCGCATCCCCTGCACCGCATCCCAGACGCCCAGGCCTTTAAGCAGCGACACCGACGCCGCGCTGATCGCTGAAATACGCACATCAGGCTGGCTATCGGCCACAAACGGCGCAGGCTCAGCATGTTCAATCACCGTGACGGTAAATCCATGCTGCGCCAGTCCCAGCGCCAGCGCGCCGCCGACCATCCCCCCGCCAACAATGGCAATTTCCGTTGGTTGATTTGTCATGGTCACTCATCCTGTTACGTTGATAAGACAAGTTTACAGGATTTTTTACCTCTAAGGGCTGATAAGCGTCATACTGGTCACAACCGCGCCAAAGCATTACACTATGCGCCCTGCAATTCAGCCACTATTTCGCAAGAGCAAGTCGATGACCAAAAAACTCCATATTAAAACCTGGGGCTGTCAGATGAACGAGTACGATTCATCGAAGATGGCCGATCTGCTGGATGCTACCCACGGGTATCAACTGACCGAGGTCGCGGAAGAAGCGGATGTGCTGCTGCTGAATACCTGCTCAATCCGCGAGAAGGCTCAGGAAAAAGTCTTCCATCAATTAGGCCGCTGGAAGCTCTTAAAAGAGAAGAACCCGGACCTGATTATCGGCGTCGGCGGTTGCGTGGCCTCCCAGGAAGGCGACCACATCCGTCAGCGTGCGCACTATGTCGATATTATTTTTGGCCCGCAAACGCTGCACCGCTTACCGGAAATGATCAACTCCGTTCGTGGCGACCGCAGCCCGGTGGTGGACATCAGCTTCCCGGAAATCGAGAAGTTCGACCGCCTGCCGGAACCGCGTGCGGAAGGCCCGACCGCGTTTGTCTCCATCATGGAAGGGTGTAATAAATACTGCACGTACTGTGTGGTGCCGTATACCCGTGGTGAAGAGGTCAGCCGTCCGTCTGACGACATCCTGTTTGAGATCGCCCAGCTTGCCGCTCAGGGCGTGCGTGAAGTCAACCTGCTCGGTCAGAACGTTAACGCCTGGCGCGGTGAAAACTACGACGGTACCACCGGCTCCTTTGCCGACCTGCTGCGTCTGGTTGCCGCCATCGACGGGATCGATCGCATCCGCTTCACCACCAGCCACCCGATCGAGTTCACCGACGACATCATCGAAGTTTACCGTGATACGCCGGAACTGGTGAGCTTCCTGCACCTGCCGGTACAGAGCGGCGCGGATCGCGTACTGAATCTGATGGGGCGTACCCACACGGCGCTGGAGTACAAAGCGATCATCCGTAAACTGCGCGCGGCGCGCCCGGATATTCAAATCAGCTCGGACTTCATCGTTGGTTTCCCTGGCGAAACGACTCAGGACTTCGAACAGACCATGAAGCTGATTGCCGACGTCAATTTCGACATGAGCTACAGCTTTATCTTCTCGGCGCGTCCGGGAACACCGGCGGCCGATATGGTTGACGATGTGCCGGAAGAAGAGAAAAAGCAGCGTCTGTATATTCTACAGGAGCGTATTAACCAGCAGGCGATGGCCTGGAGCCGTCGGATGCTCGGCACCGTCCAGCGTATTCTGGTGGAAGGCACCTCGCGTAAGAGCATTATGGAACTGTCAGGCCGTACCGAAAATAACCGCGTGGTGAACTTTGAAGGCACCCCGGAGATGATCGGTAAGTTTGTGGATGTGGAAATCACCGATGTCTACACCAACTCTCTGCGCGGCAAGGTTGTACGCACCGAAGATGAGATGGGGCTGCGCGTGGCTGAAACGCCGGAGTCAGTCATTGCCCGTACCCGTAAAGAAAACGAGATTGGCGTCGGTTTTTACCAGCCTTAATCCTGCTGAAAAGCGAAAAAATGCCCGATGGCGCTGCACTTATCGGGCCTACGGCACAATATGGTTCGTAGGCCGGATAAGGCACTTGTGCCGCCATCCGGCAAATAACAGACAGGCCTTGTAATTCCCCCCTACGCCCCCATCTTCATTGCAATGCTTGCGCCTTTATCCTGTGGCGTGAATAATTTCCTTATCTGCCGGTGAATTTTCATTTTCCGGCAACTCAGGCATAAGAGGAACAGTTTGAACATAGACACTCGCGAAATTACCCTTGAGCCCGCAGACAACGCCCGTCTGTTGAGCCTTTGCGGCCCGTTTGACGACAACATCAAACAACTGGAACGCCGTCTCGGCATCGAGATCAACCGTCGTGACAATCACTTTAAGCTGACCGGTCGCCCGATTTGCGTCACCGCCGCGGTAGATATCCTGCGCAGCCTGTACGTCGATACCGCCCCGATGCGCGGTCAGATTCAGGACATCGAGCCGGAACAAATCCACCTTGCGATTAAAGAAGCGCGCGTGCTGGAACAAAGCGCGGAGAGCGTTCCTGACTATGGCAAGGCGATAAATATTAAAACCAAGCGTGGCGTGATTAAGCCGCGCACGCCGAATCAGGCGCAGTACATCGCCAATATTCTCGATCACGACATTACTTTCGGCGTTGGCCCTGCCGGTACGGGGAAAACCTACCTCGCCGTTGCCGCCGCCGTGGACGCTCTTGAGCGTCAGGAAATTCGTCGTATTCTGCTGACCCGTCCGGCGGTGGAAGCCGGGGAAAAACTGGGCTTTCTGCCAGGCGACCTGAGCCAGAAGGTCGACCCGTATCTTCGCCCGCTGTACGACGCGCTGTTTGAGATGCTCGGCTTCGAGAAAGTAGAAAAGCTGATTGAGCGCAACGTCATTGAAGTCGCGCCGCTGGCCTATATGCGCGGTCGTACGCTGAACGACGCCTTTATTATTCTCGATGAGAGCCAGAACACCACCATCGAACAGATGAAGATGTTCCTGACGCGTATCGGCTTTAATTCGAAAGCGGTTATTACCGGTGACGTCACGCAGATTGACCTGCCGCGCAACACGAAGTCTGGCCTGCGCCATGCGATAGAAGTGCTGGCGGAAGTCGAAGAGATCAGCTTTAACTTCTTCCACAGCGAAGACGTGGTGCGCCATCCAGTGGTTGCCCGTATCGTTAACGCCTATGAAGCCTGGGAAGAAGCGGAGCAAAAACGCAAGGCAGCGCTGGCGGCAGAACGCAAGCGTGAAGCGCAGGAGCAGGAACAAAAATGAGTCAGGTGATCCTCGATTTACAACTGGCATGTGAAGACCATTCCGGCCTGCCGGAAGAGAGCCAGTTTCAGACGTGGCTGAATGCGGTGATCCCACAGTTTCAGGAAGAATCAGAAGTGACGATTCGCCTGGTGGATGAAGCCGAAAGCCACGATCTTAACCTGACCTACCGCGGGAAAGATAAGCCAACCAACGTGCTCTCTTTCCCGTTTGAAGCGCCGCCAGGTATGGAGATGCCGCTGCTGGGCGATCTGATCATCTGCCGCCAGGTAGTGGAGCAAGAAGCGAAAGAACAAGATAAGCCGCTGGAGGCCCACTGGGCGCATATGGTCGTGCACGGCAGCCTGCATTTGCTGGGCTACGACCATATCGAAGATGATGAAGCGGAAGAGATGGAAGCCCTCGAAACAGAGATTATGCTTGCTCTGGGCTATGAGGACCCGTACATTTCCGAGAAAGACTAAGTACGATGAACAAACATGCCGTCAGCCGTTAAGTATATGCATGACGAGCGACCTATTAACCAACATGAGAACCCATACGACGCCATGAGCGACGACAATTCACACAGTAGTGACACGTTAAACAGCAAAAAGGGATTTTTTTCCCTGTTACTGAGCCAACTTTTCCACGGTGAACCCAAAAACCGTGACGAACTGCTGGCGCTGATCCGTGATTCCGGGCAGAACGACCTTATCGATGAAGATACGCGCGATATGCTCGAAGGGGTGATGGACATTGCGGACCAGCGCGTTCGCGACATCATGATCCCCCGCTCCCAGATGATTACCCTGAAACGCAACCAGACGCTGGATGAGTGCCTTGATGTCATCATTGAGTCAGCACACTCGCGTTTCCCGGTCATCAGCGAAGACAAAGATCACATTGAAGGGATTCTGATGGCGAAGGATCTGCTGCCGTTTATGCGCAGCGATGCCGAAGCCTTCAGCATGGAAAAAGTGTTACGCCAGGCCGTTGTTGTCCCGGAGAGTAAGCGCGTTGACCGCATGCTCAAAGAGTTCCGCTCCCAGCGTTACCATATGGCGATCGTTATCGACGAGTTTGGCGGGGTGTCGGGTCTGGTGACCATTGAAGACATTCTCGAACTGATCGTGGGTGAAATTGAAGACGAGTATGATGAAGAAGATGATATCGACTTCCGTCAGCTCAGTCGCCACACCTGGACCATTCGCGCTCTCGCACCGATTGAAGACTTCAACGAAGCCTTCGGCACCAGCTTCAGCGATGAAGAGGTCGATACCATTGGCGGTCTGGTGATGCAGTCGTTCGGTCATCTGCCTGCGCGCGGTGAGACCATTGACATTGATGGTTACCAGTTCAAAGTCGCTATGGCCGACAGCCGTCGTATTATTCAGGTTCATGTCAGAATACCGGATGACTCGCCCCAGCCTAAACTGGACGAATAAAACCAAAAGTGGACTAAAGACTAAATGGCATTTGCCTCACTGATTGAACGCCAGCGCATTCGCCTGCTGCTGGCGTTATTATTCGGCGCCTGCGGAACGCTGGCTTTTTCTCCGTATGACGTCTGGCCCGCCGCGCTTATCTCGCTTATGGGCCTACAGGCGTTAACCTTACACCGCCGTCCGCTCCAGTCGGCTGCTATCGGCTACTTCTGGGGGCTGGGACTCTTTGGCTCCGGCATCAACTGGGTCTACGTCAGTATCGCGCAGTTCGGCGGTATGCCCGGCCCGATAAACGTCTTCCTTGTGGTGCTGCTTGCCGCATACCTTTCCCTCTACACGGGCCTGTTCGCCGGTATTCTGTCGCGTCTGTGGCCGAAAACCACCTGGCTGCGCGTGGCGATCGCCGCCCCCGTAGTCTGGCAAATCACCGAGTTTCTGCGTGGCTGGGTACTGACCGGCTTCCCGTGGCTACAGTTCGGCTATAGCCAGATTGACGGCCCGCTAAAAGGGCTGGCGCCGGTGATGGGCGTTGAGGCCATCAACTTCCTGCTGATGATGGTCAGCGGCCTGCTGGTGCTGGCGGCAGTTACCCGCAACTGGCGTCCTCTGGTCGCCGCGCTGGTGTTATTTGCCCTGCCCTTCCCGCTGCGTTACATCCAGTGGTATACGCTGGAGCCGGAAAAAACAACGCAGGTCTCGCTGGTTCAGGGCGACATTCCCCAATCACTGAAGTGGGATGAGAGTCAGCTTATCAATACGCTGAAAATCTATCTCGACGCCACCCAGCCGGAAATGGGTAAATCGCAACTGATTATCTGGCCAGAGTCCGCCATTCCCGATCTGGAGATTAATCAGCAGCGTTTTCTCGGCATGATGGACGATCTGCTGAAATCCAAAAACAGCACGTTGATTACCGGCATCGTCGATGCGCGTCTGAACAAGCAGAACCGCTACGACACCTACAACACGATTATCACGCTGGGTAAAGACAGCCCGTACAGCTACGATTCCAGCAATCGCTACAACAAAAACCACCTGGTGCCGTTTGGCGAGTTCGTGCCGCTGGAGTCGATTCTGCGCCCGTTAGCGCCGTTCTTTGACCTGCCGATGTCCTCATTCAGCCGTGGGCCGTACATACAGCCACAGCTGCATGCGCATGGCTTTAAACTGACGGCGGCGATTTGCTACGAAATCATTCTGGGTGAACAGGTTCGGGACAATTTCCGCCCGGACACTGACTATCTGCTGACCATCTCTAACGACGCCTGGTTCGGAAAATCTATCGGCCCGTGGCAGCACTTCCAGATGGCGAGAATGCGTTCTCTGGAGCTGGCGCGCCCGCTGTTGCGCAGCACCAACAACGGCATTACGGCAGTCATTGGCCCGCAGGGTGAAATTCAGGCGATGATCCCGCAGTTTACCCGCGACGTGTTGACCACCCACGTTACGCCAACCCGTGGTTTAACGCCTTATGCCCGTACCGGCAACTGGCCGTTATGGTTGCTCACCGCGCTGATGGGCTTTGGCGCCGTGGTGATGAGCCTGCGTCAGCGTCGTAAATAATCTCCCTTATTACCGGGTAAGACGCGATGCGTCTTACCCGGCCTGGCTATATCCCTCCATTCTGGCACGCCTATTGCTTTGTTAAACAAGGTAAACCTTGTTTTGGCTATATGTGCAACCTGGTCGCACCAATATCGATCATCGGTAGCACCCAAACAGTGCAATGAAAGATTTTTGCCTCTAAACGGTGCGGCGCACTTCGCAAAAATAAACAATAAAGCAGCAAAATCTTTACATTCAGCCAAACTAAATGTTAACAAACACGCATAACACTGCACGCTCAAGTTGCAGACGATAACAACACAAACACTCACAATGGGTATCAATGCGTCGATGGCGCAGACGATAAAGGAGTTGGATATGCAATTACGTAAGCTAGCCACAGCAATGCTGGTCATGGGAATGTCTGCCGGTCTGGCACACGCGGAAGACGCCGCGCCGGCGGCGGGCAGTACGCTGGATAAAATCGCGAAGAATGGCATTATCGTCGTTGGCCACCGCGAGTCCTCCGTGCCGTTCTCTTACTACGACAACCAGCAAAAAGTGGTCGGTTATTCACAGGACTACTCCAACGCCATCGTTGAAGCCGTGAAGAAAAAGCTTAACAAACCTGACCTACAGGTGAAGCTGATCCCAATTACCTCCCAGAACCGTATTCCACTGTTGCAAAACGGAACCTTCGACTTTGAGTGTGGCTCCACCACCAACAACGTCGAACGCCAGAAACAAGCTGCGTTCTCTGACACCATTTTCATCGTCGGTACGCGTCTGCTGGCGAAAAAAGACGGCGATATTAAAGACTTCCCAGACCTGAAAGGGAAAGCGGTCGTGGTCACCTCCGGTACCACCTCTGAAATTCTGCTGCACAAGCTGAATGAAGAACAAAAAATGAATATGCGCATTATCAGCGCGAAAGATCACGGCGACTCCTTCCGTACGCTGGAAAGCGGTCGCGCCGTCGCCTTTATGATGGATGATGCCCTGCTGGCGGGTGAACGCGCGAAAGCCAAAAAACCAGACAACTGGGAGATCGTCGGTAAACCGCAATCTCAGGAAGCCTACGGCTGTATGCTGCGTAAAAACGATCCTGAGTTTAAAACGCTGGTAGATGACACGATTGCCCAGGTGCAGACCTCAGGCGAAGCGGAAAAATGGTTTGATAAGTGGTTTAAAAACCCAATCCCGCCGAAAAACCTGAACATGAATTTCGAACTGTCCGACGAGATGAAGGCGCTGTTCAAAGAACCGAATGACAAAGCACTTAACTAACTAAAATAAATGGGGCGGGATCTCCTTGCCCTCTCGATTGTCATTCAGCACGGACAGACTATAAGCCTGATGGTCGTTCCCCATCAGGCCTGAAAACCGCAAAACGCTGGATAACAATCTTCGAGGGTAGCGCTGCTACCCTTTTTTTTCTGGAGTAGATTTATGTCAATAGACTGGAACTGGGGGATTTTTTTACAACAAGCCCCGTTCGGCAACACCACGTATCTCGGCTGGCTCTGGAGCGGCTTCCAGGTCACCGTCGCGTTATCCATCACCGCCTGGATTATTGCTTTCCTCGTCGGCTCGTTATTCGGCATTTTACGTACTGTACCTAACCGCTTCCTCTCAGGAATGGGGACGCTTTACGTGGAACTGTTTCGTAACGTCCCGCTGATTGTTCAGTTCTTTACCTGGTATCTGGTCGTGCCTGAGCTGTTGCCGGAAAATATCGGCATGTGGTTCAAGGCGGAACTGGACCCGAACATTCAATTTTTCCTCTCATCAATGATCTGTCTGGGGCTGTTTACCGCTGCGCGCGTCTGCGAGCAGGTACGCGCCGCGATTCAGTCGCTGCCTCGCGGGCAGAAAAACGCTGCGCTGGCGATGGGGCTGACGCTGCCTCAGGCTTATCGCTATGTTCTGCTACCGAACGCCTATCGGGTGATTGTCCCGCCGATGACCTCGGAAATGATGAACCTGGTGAAAAACTCCGCCATCGCATCGACCATTGGTCTGGTGGATATGGCGGCGCAGGCGGGCAAGCTGCTGGATTACTCCGCCCACGCCTGGGAGTCGTTCACCGCGATTACGCTGGCCTACGTGCTGATTAATGCCGTCATTATGCTGGTGATGAATCTGGTGGAACGTAAAGTCCGCCTGCCTGGCAATATGGGAGGCAAATAATGTACGAGTTTGACTGGAGTTCGATCGTTCCTTCCATGCCGTATTTGCTGGCCGGGCTGGTGATCACCCTGAAAATTACCGTCACCGCCGTGGTGATCGGGATTCTCTGGGGCACCATTCTGGCGGTAATGCGTCTTTCAAGTTTCGCCCCTGTCGCCTGGTTTGCGAAAGCTTACGTCAACGTTTTCCGCTCCATCCCGCTGGTGATGGTGCTGCTATGGTTCTACCTGATTGTGCCGGGGCTGTTGCAGGACGTACTGGGTATTTCGCCCAAAACGGATATTCGCCTGATTTCAGCGATGGTCGCGTTTTCCATGTTTGAAGCGGCGTATTACTCGGAGATTATCCGTGCGGGTATTCAGAGCATTTCACGCGGGCAGTCCAGCGCTGCGCTGGCGCTGGGGATGACCCACTGGCAGTCGATGAAGCTCATCATCCTGCCGCAGGCGTTCCGTGCGATGGTGCCGCTGCTGCTTACCCAGGGTATCGTACTGTTCCAGGATACCTCCCTGGTTTACGTGTTAAGCCTCGCGGATTTCTTCCGCACCGCCACCACCATTGGCGAGCGTGATGGTACGCAGGTCGAAATGATCCTGTTTGCCGGTGCCGTCTACTTTGTTATCAGCCTGAGCGCGTCGTTGTTGGTCAGCTATTTGAAGAAAAGGACAGTTTAATGATTACCCTGAAAAATGTTTCTAAATGGTATGGTCACTTTCAGGTGCTGACCGACTGCTCCACGGAAGTGAAAAAAGGTGAAGTGGTGGTGGTCTGCGGCCCGTCGGGTTCCGGTAAATCGACCCTGATCAAAACGGTGAACGGACTGGAACCGGTGCAACAGGGTGAAATCACCGTTGACGGCACCAAAGTGAATGACAAAAAAACGGATCTGGCGAAGCTCCGCTCGCGGGTCGGAATGGTGTTCCAGCATTTTGAACTGTTCCCGCATCTGTCGATCATTGAAAACCTGACGCTGGCGCAGGTGAAAGTGCTCAAACGCGGCAAAGCGCCCGCCCGTGAAAAAGCGCAGAAGTTACTTGAGCGCGTAGGACTTTCGGCCCATGCCAATAAGTTCCCGGCGCAGCTTTCCGGCGGGCAGCAACAGCGTGTGGCAATCGCGCGCGCGCTGTGCATGGACCCTATCGCTATGCTGTTTGATGAACCGACATCCGCACTCGATCCTGAAATGATCAACGAAGTGCTGGACGTTATGGTCGAGCTGGCAAACGAAGGGATGACCATGATGGTCGTCACCCACGAAATGGGCTTTGCCCGTAAGGTGGCCAATCGGGTGATCTTTATGGACGAGGGAAAAATTGTCGAAGACTCGCCGAAAGAGGAGTTCTTCGCCAACCCGAAATCGGATCGCGCCAAAGACTTCCTGGCGAAGATCCTGCATTAATCCTCCCGGCGCGCACGACAGAGTGCGCGCCATATCACGCTTTATCTCTTCATATCTCGAATCGCACTCATCCCGGCGTTACCCTTGTCACAAAGTACCACTTACAAGGAGCAACAATGGCACTTCCAGTCCTTTTTGATTGCGATCCAGGTCATGACGACGCCATCGCAATTGTTCTCGCCCTCGCATCGCCTGAACTGGATGTGAAAGCGATCACCTCTTCCGCCGGTAACCAGACGCCTGACAAAACGCTGCGTAACGTATTGCGTATGCTGACGCTACTGGGGCGTACCGATATTCCTGTCGCGGGCGGCGCGATAAAACCGCTGATGCGCGATCTGATCATCGCCGATAACGTACACGGCGAAAGCGGACTGGACGGCCCGGCGCTACCGGAGCCGTCATTTGCGCCGCAGACCTGCACCGCCGTTGAGCTGATGGCGAAAACCCTGCGCGAAAGCCCGGAACCGGTAACCATCGTCGCCACCGGGCCGCAAACCAATGTCGCCTTGCTGCTGAACAGCCATCCAGAATTGCACCGTAAAATCGCCCGTATTGTGATCATGGGCGGCGCGATGGGATTAGGTAACTGGACGCCAGCGGCAGAATTCAATATTTACGTCGACCCCGAGGCGGCAGAGATTGTCTTCCAGTCAGGGATTCCCGTGGTGATGGCCGGGCTGGACGTAACGCACAAAGCGCAGATTCATGCTGAAGATACCGAGCGTTTCCGGGCGACAGGCAATCCTGTTTCCACGATCGTGGCGGAGCTGCTGGATTTCTTCCTCGAATATCACAAAGACGAAAAGTGGGGCTTTACCGGCGCGCCGTTGCATGACCCTTGCACCATCGCCTGGCTGCTAAAACCCGAGCTTTTCACCACCGTTGAACGTTGGGTCGGCGTGGAGACTCAGGGGAAATACACCCAGGGAATGACGGTCGTGGATTATTACTTCCTGACGGGCAATAAACCGAATGCGACGGTCATGGTCGATATCGACCGGCAGGGCTTTGTGGATTTGCTGGCGGAGAGGCTGGCGTTCTACGCATCATAACCAGCCGGATGGCGCTAACGCTTATCCGGCCTACATCAGCGTACAATTTGTAGGCCGGATAAGACGCTTCGCGTCACCATCCGGCACTGCCGATTACGGCTCAAACGGTCTGCGCTGGAACTGGTCGTGGCCGCATTTCGGGCACAGCGGCAGTACATCCGGCGTATACACCGCTAAATGGTAATGACACTTCTCGCACACAAGGTTGCCCAAGCCAACCACCTCGCCGCTGTGGTAGACCCCGTGGTGATTGAGATCCTGGAACACTTCGCGCCACTCCAGTTGCGTTTTGTCGGTGATGTCCGCCAGTTCCTGCCAGAGGCTCTCTTTAATCACCCGCATAAAGACGCTGTCGCTCTCCTCTTCCTGGCTCTCCTCGTAGCTCATGGCGAACTCTTCCAGGTCGCGTCTGACGGCGCGCGTCAGTTCGTCCACCTCGATTCGCGTTAACTCCCCTGCTTTCATTACGCTCTGACGCGCCTGTTCCACCAGCGCGTCAATATCGCGTTCGCCATTACGCAGGCGTTCGCTTAATGACGTCACCAGTTCACGGTAATATTGAGCAACCTTGTTCATCGCTTCGCCTCCTGGGTCGTTAACTGTCTATAATAATAGACGTTATTTACGCCGCGCTTTGCAAGACCGCCCACAGACTGTGTAAATTCATGCAAGGATTAGCATGGCGGGAATTCAATGCAGAATGCGCGAAAGGCTGTTTTGGCGCGGGCGTTTGGGCTATGCTATGCGGATCTGAAACACCACATCTAACGCTACGTTTGTAGCCGTAATGAAAACAGGACCACTGGCTGCCATGCAAGAGCAATACCGCCCGGAAGAGATAGAATCAAAAGTCCAGCAACACTGGGACGAGAAGCGCACCTTTGAAGTAACCGAAGACGAGAGCAAAGAGAAGTATTACTGCCTGTCGATGCTTCCCTATCCTTCTGGTCGACTACACATGGGCCATGTGCGTAACTACACCATCGGTGATGTGATTGCCCGCTACCAGCGCATGCTGGGTAAAAACGTTCTACAGCCCATCGGCTGGGATGCATTCGGTCTGCCTGCTGAAGGCGCGGCGGTGAAAAACAACACGGCGCCGGCGCCGTGGACCTATGACAACATCGCCTACATGAAAAACCAGCTCAAAATGCTGGGCTTCGGCTATGACTGGAGCCGCGAGCTGGCGACCTGCACCCCGGAATACTACCGCTGGGAGCAAAAATTCTTCACCGAACTGTATAAAAAAGGCCTGGTGTACAAAAAGACCTCTGCGGTGAACTGGTGCCCGAACGACCAGACCGTACTGGCGAACGAGCAGGTTATCGACGGCTGCTGCTGGCGCTGCGACACCAAAGTTGAGCGTAAAGAGATCCCGCAGTGGTTCATTAAGATCACCGCCTACGCCGACGAACTGCTGAACGATCTGGATAAACTGGATCACTGGCCAGACACCGTTAAAACCATGCAGCGCAACTGGATCGGCCGTTCTGAAGGCGTCGAGATCACTTTTGACGTGAACGGCTACGACAATACGCTGACGGTGTACACCACGCGTCCAGACACGTTCATGGGCGCCACTTACCTGGCGGTCGCCGCAGGTCACCCGCTGGCGCAGAAAGCGGCTGCCAACAACCCGGAACTGGCTGCCTTTATCGACGAATGCCGCAACACCAAAGTGGCGGAAGCCGATATGGCGACGATGGAGAAAAAAGGCGTCGACACCGGTTTTAAAGCCATTCACCCGCTGACCGGCGAAGCGATCCCGGTATGGGCCGCCAACTTCGTGCTGATGGAATACGGTACCGGGGCGGTCATGGCCGTTCCGGGCCACGATCAGCGCGACTACGAATTTGCCACCAAATATGGCCTGACCATCAAGCCGGTTATCCTGGCGGCTGACGGCTCTGAACCGGATCTGTCCGAGCAGGCGCTGACCGAGAAAGGCGTACTGTTTAACTCCGGCGAGTTTAACGGTCTGGGCTTTGAAGACGCCTTCAACGCGATTGCCGATAAACTGGCGGCGAAAGGCGTCGGCGAGCGTAAAGTCAACTACCGTCTGCGCGACTGGGGCGTTTCCCGTCAGCGTTACTGGGGCGCGCCGATTCCGATGGTGACTCTGGAAGACGGCACCGTTCTGCCGACCCCGGAAGATCAACTGCCGGTCATCCTGCCGGAAGACGTCGTCATGGACGGCATCACCAGCCCGATCAAAGCCGATCCTGAGTGGGCGAAAACCACCGTTAACGGTCAGCCTGCGCTGCGTGAAACCGACACCTTTGACACCTTTATGGAGTCCTCCTGGTACTACGCACGCTACACCTGCCCGCAGTACAACGAAGGGATGCTGGACCCGGAAGCAGCAAACTACTGGCTGCCGGTCGATATCTACATCGGCGGTATTGAACACGCGATCATGCACCTGCTCTACTTCCGCTTCTTCCACAAGCTGATGCGCGACGCGGGCATGGTGAACTCTGACGAACCGGCGAAACAGCTGCTGTGCCAGGGTATGGTGCTGGCAGACGCATTCTACTATGTAGGCGAAAACGGCGAGCGTAACTGGGTTTCCCCGGTTGATGCCATCGTTGAGCGCGACGAGAAAGGCCGCATCGTTAAGGCGAAAGACGCGGCGGGCCATGAGCTGGTGTACACCGGCATGAGCAAGATGTCCAAGTCCAAAAACAACGGCATCGACCCGCAGGTAATGGTTGAGCGTTACGGCGCGGACACCGTGCGTCTGTTCATGATGTTTGCTTCTCCGGCCGATATGACGCTGGAATGGCAGGAATCTGGCGTGGAAGGGGCAAACCGCTTCCTGAAGCGCGTCTGGAAACTGGTCTATGAGCACACCGCGAAAGGCGAGGTTGCGGCACTGAACGTTGATGCGCTGAGCGAAGATCAGAAAGCGCTGCGTCGCGACGTCCACAAAACCATCGCGAAAGTGACCGATGATATCGGCCGCCGTCAGACCTTCAACACCGCGATTGCTGCGATTATGGAGCTGATGAACAAACTGGCGAAAGCGCCGCAGGAAGGCGAGCAGGATCGCGCCCTGATGCAGGAAGCGCTGCTGGCTGTCGTGCGTATGCTCAACCCGTTCACCCCACATGCCTGCTTCACGCTGTGGGAAGCGCTGAAAGGCGAAGGCGATATCGATAACGCGCCGTGGCCGGTCGCTGACGACAAAGCAATGGTAGAAGACTCTACGTTGGTTGTGGTTCAGGTGAACGGTAAAGTCCGTGGCAAAATCACCGTACCGGTGAACGCCACTGAAGAACAGGTTCGTGAACGTGCTGGCCAGGAACATTTGGTCGCAAAATATCTTGATGGCGTTACCGTGCGTAAAGTGATTTACGTTCCGGGTAAACTCCTCAATTTGGTCGTTGGCTAAGCGCGGGAGGAAGCGTGCGACATCTGACAACATTGTTGTTATCCCTGGCGGTGCTGGTCACCGCCGGGTGCGGCTGGCATCTGCGTAGCACTACGCAGGTGCCCAGCACGATGAAAACTATGATTCTTGATACAAGCGATCCGAATGGACCATTAAGCCGGGCGGTACGTAACCAACTGCGTCTTAACAATATTGAATTGCTTGAAAAAGATACAACGCGCCAGGATGTTCCGTCACTGCGCCTTGGCCGGACCAGTATCTCTAAAGATACCGCCTCCGTGTTCCAGGATGGCCGTACGGCGGAATACCAGATGGTCATGAGCGTCAGTGCAAGCGTTCTGATCCCGGGTCATGATATTTATCCGATCAGCACGAAAGTGTACCGTTCATTCTTTGATAACCCGCAAACCGCGCTGGCGAAGGATAATGAACAGGATATGATCATCAAAGAGATGTATGACAAAGCGGCCGAACAGTTGATTCGCAAGCTGCCGAGTATCCATGTCGCTGATGCTCAGTCATCCCAGGAAAACGCGGACGCCGCTGAAAACACCACGGCGACGCCAGCATCTTCCCCGGCACGCGTGTCCACCACGCTGGGTAACTGATGATCCGGTTGTACCCTGAACAACTCCGCGCACAGCTCAATGAAGGGCTGCGCGCGGCGTATTTGCTCCTGGGCAACGACCCTCTCTTGTTGCAGGAAAGCCAGGACGCTATTCGTCTGACGGCCGCTGCGCAAGGGTTCGAAGAACACCACGCCTTTACGATCGACACCAGCACCGACTGGGGAACTCTGTTCTCACAGTGTCAGGCAATGAGCCTGTTTGCCAGCCGTCAAACGCTGCTGTTGTTGCTACCGGAAAATGGCCCGAATGCGGCGATCAATGAACAGCTCGCAACGCTCAGCGGTTTGCTGCATGACGACCTGCTGCTGATCGTGCGCGGAAACAAGCTCACTAAAGCCCAGGAAAACGCCGCCTGGTATACCTCGCTGGCGGGCACTGGCGTGCAGGTAAGCTGTCAGACACCGGAGCAAGCGCAGCTACCGCGCTGGGTTGCCGCCAGAGCAAAGCAGAATAATTTGCAACTGGATGACGCCGCGAATCAGCTGCTGTGTTATTGCTACGAAGGCAACCTGCTGGCGCTGGCGCAGGCGCTGGAGCGGCTTTCACTCCTCTGGCCTGACGGTAAGCTCACGCTTCCACGCGTAGAGCAGGCCGTCAACGACGCGGCGCACTTTACGCCATACCATTGGGTGGATGCGTTATTGATGGGCAAAAGCAAACGCGCCCTGCATATTTTGCAGCAACTGCGCCTTGAAGGCAGTGAACCCGTGATCCTGCTGCGCACCCTGCAACGCGAATTACTGATGCTGGTTAACCTTAAACGGCAATCCGCCCATACGCCTCTGCGCACGCTGTTTGATAAACATCGGGTATGGCAAAACCGTCGCGGCATGATTGGCGATGCGTTGAATCGGCTCCAGCAGACCCAGCTTCGCCAGGCAGTGCAACTGTTGACGCGGACGGAAATTACGCTAAAACAAGATTATGGACAGTCAGTGTGGGCTGAGCTGGAGGGGCTTTCTCTTCTTCTCTGCCACAAAGCGCTGGCAGATGTTTTTATTGATGGTTGATATGAAATCGTTACAGGCTCTGTTCGGCGGCACCTTTGATCCCGTGCATTATGGTCATCTCAAGCCCGTGGAAACACTGGCCAATCTGATTGGTCTGTCGCGGGTGATTGTCATGCCCAATAACGTACCGCCTCATCGTCCACAGCCTGAAGCGTCCAGCGCACAGCGTAAATATATGCTTGAGCTGGCTATCGCCGACAAGCCGCTGTTTATCCTGGATGAGCGCGAACTCAAACGCGATACCGCCTCTTACACCGCGCAAACGCTGAAAGAGTGGCGTGAAGAGCAAGGCCCGGACGCGCCGCTGGCGTTTATCATCGGCCAGGACTCCTTACTGACGTTCCCGACCTGGCATGACTATGAAACCATTCTGGACAATACTCACCTGATCGTTTGCCGACGCCCCGGCTACCCGCTTGAGATGGTGAAAGAGCAACATCAGCAGTGGCTGGAGCGCCATTTAACCCATACGCCGGACGATCTGCACGCGCTCCCGGCGGGTAAAATTTATCTGGCTGAAACGCCCTGGTTCAATATCTCCGCCACCCTTATCCGCGAGCGACTGGAGAAAGGCGAACCGTGCGACGATCTCATGCCGGAATCCGTCCTGAACTACATCAACCAGCAAGGGTTGTATCGGTAAAGACTTCCGCCAGCGCCGTCAGCAGGCGGCGGTTCTCTTCCTGACTGCGAATCGCCACCCGGTAATAACGCGCGTCAAGCCCCGGATAGTTAGCACAGCTGCGGATCAGAATGTGCTTTTCCAGCAAGGCGCGTTGCAAATCCAGACCTTCCCGCTCACAGCGTAATAAAAGATAATTCGCCCGACCGGGATAAACCGTTAGCTCAGGAAACGCATGTAACCGCTGACGGAAGCGTTGCCCCTCCTCCGCCAGCCACTGCCAGGTCGCCTGGTGATAGGCGGCATCCTGCAAGATAACCTCTCCGGCCAGCGCCGCAAACGCGTTGATTGACCAGGGCATCTGTTGCGCTCTCATTCGCGCGACCGCCTGCTCGTCGCTGTTCACCAGATAGCCCAGCCGCAGCCCCGGAATGGCGTAAAATTTGGTGAGCGAACGCAGCACCCAGATATGCGGGTTGCCCTGCAACAGCGGAATAAAGCCCTCTTCACCCGGAATAAAATCGATAAACGCCTCATCCAGGATCAGCGCGATCCCCTGCGTCTTACAGCGTTCCGCAATAGCCAGTAACAGTTCGCGGGCAGGCAGGAGTCCGGTTGGATTATTTGGCGTACAGAGAAACAGGCAGTCCAGATCCGGGGTCAGCGCATTCAGAATGGCGTCCGTGAGTTGCCAGCCATCGGCTTCGCGAAGCGCAAATTCATGTATCTCACACGCGCCCCACTGTAGCGCACGGCGATACTCGGCAAAGCCCGGCGTGACGATCATGGCATGACGCGGCTTCAGCCCGTGAACCAGCGTGAAGATGGATTCCGTCTCGCCATTTCCGGCCAGGAGCCATGACGCGGGGATCTGATGGTGCTGCGCCAGCGCCTGGTGCAGATGCTGATAATCCACATCAGGATACCGCTCCGCGCAGGTAAGATTGTCGATAAGCGCGCGTTTTAAGCGCCCTGGCATACCCAGAGGATTAATATTTGCGCTAAAATCCAGCAACTGTTCAGGCGAGATGCCCAACAATGCGGCGGCTTCCCGGGTGTTACCGCCATGCGCACTCCTCAGTAAAGGCATCTTGCCTCCGATAAAAAGTCTATTTTAGTGAAAAAGCGCTTCGCAATCAGGGTGAATATCATATTTTGCGCGAATACATATCACGAGGAAAAACATGCGACTCTGGTTAGTTCGTCATGGGGAAACCGAAGCCAATGTAGCCGGATTATACAGCGGCCACGCCCCCACTCCGCTGACAGAAAAAGGGATAGCCCAGGCGCAAACGTTGAATAACCTGCTGCGCAATGTCCCCTTCGACAACGTATTCTGTAGCGAACTGGAACGCGCCCGCCACACGGCGCGGCTGGTGCTTCACGACCGCGACGTACCGCAGCGCCTGTTCCCGGAGCTTAACGAGATGTTTTTTGGCGACTGGGAGATGCGTCATCACCACGATCTGAGCCACGAAGACGCGGCAAGCTACGCGGCCTGGTGTACCGACTGGCAGAACGCCGTCCCGACCAATGGGGAAGGCTTCCAGGCATTCTCACAACGCGTAGAGCGCTTTATTGCACAACTTACTGATTATAAAGATAATAAAAACCTGCTGGTCGTGAGCCACCAGGGGGTTCTGAGTCTCATGATCGCGCGATTATTGTCCATGCCCGCCGCCTCATTATGGCATTTCAGGGTTGAGCAAGGATGCTGGAGCGCCATTGATTTTTGTGAAGATTTCGCCACGCTGAAGGTGTTAAACAGTCGGGCCGTCTGGCATCACGGCGAGTGATATTTCTGTTTTTTCTCCTCGGGGGCGTTTCGACCATTGACACCCCCTGACAGGCTGCTATCCTCCGCGCCAGACTTCTCCCGCCCTTCAGAGCTTTGCAGAAATTGTTTTACAAAAATGGCGATGCAATCTGTTGTGCGGGATGGGATGATAACCCACTTTTAAACGCCCGTTGATGACATTAGTCCCGACATCGCCTCGGGTTCAGGTATACTGACAGGCTTATTTATATTCATCCGTAATACCCAGGGGGAAAACTTGCAGGGTAAAGCACTCCAGGATTTTGTAATCGACAAAATTGATGACCTGAAAGGTCAGGACATCATCACCTTAGATGTTCAGGGTAAATCCAGTATCACCGACTGCATGATTATCTGCACCGGTACATCCAGCCGTCACGTTATGTCTATTGCTGACCACGTTGTACAGGAATCTCGCGCGGCGGGCATGTTGCCGCTTGGCGTTGAAGGTGAAAGCGTAGCCGACTGGATTGTCGTTGACCTGGGTGATGTGATTGTCCATGTCATGCAGGAAGAGAGCCGTCGCCTGTATGAACTGGAAAAACTCTGGAGTTAATGCGTGAAGCTTCAACTTGTCGCTGTCGGTACGAAAATGCCCGACTGGGTACAAACCGGTTTTACGGAGTATCTCCGGCGTTTTCCGAAAGACATGCCGTTTGAGCTGATCGAAATTCCAGCGGGCAAACGCGGCAAGAACGCGGATATTAAACGTATTCTCGACAAAGAGGGTGAGCAGATGCTGGCGGCCGCAGGCAAAAACCGTATCGTCACCCTTGATATCCCAGGGAAACCCTGGGACACGCCGCAGCTGGCGACTGAGCTGGAGCGCTGGAAGCTGGATGGTCGCGACGTCAGTCTCCTGATTGGCGGCCCTGAGGGGTTGTCTCCGGCCTGTAAAGCGGCGGCGGAACAAAGCTGGTCACTTTCTGCGTTAACCCTCCCTCACCCGCTGGTTCGGGTGCTGGTGGCAGAGAGTCTGTACCGGGCGTGGAGTATTACCACCAACCACCCTTATCACCGTGAGTGATTATTAAGCCTTGAGTAGATTAAGCAGCGGATGAAACTACAGAATTCTTTTCGCGACTATACGGCTGAGTCCGCGCTGTTCGTGCGCCGGGCGCTGGTCGCTTTTTTGGGTATTTTGCTGCTGACCGGCGTGCTCATCGCCAACCTTTATAATCTGCAAATCGTGCGTTTCACCGATTACCAGACCCGCTCAAACGAAAACCGCATCAAACTGGTCCCTATCGCCCCCAGCCGTGGGATCATCTATGACCGTAACGGCATCCCTCTCGCCCTCAACCGCACTATTTATCAGATAGAAATGATGCCGGAGAAGGTCGATAACGTTCAGCAAACGCTGGATGCGTTACGCAGCGTGGTCGATTTGAACGACGATGACATTGCCGCGTTCAAGAAAGAGCGCGCGCGTTCACACCGTTTTACCTCTATTCCCGTCAAAACGAACCTGACCGAAGTGCAGGTCGCGCGTTTTGCCGTCAACCAGTACCGTTTTCCTGGCGTGGAAGTGAAAGGCTACAAGCGCCGCTACTATCCTTACAACTCCGCGCTGACCCACGTCATCGGCTACGTTTCGAAGATTAACGATAAAGACGTCGAACGCCTTGATAAAGACGGTAAGCTGGCCAACTACGCCGCCACGCACGATATAGGCAAGCTGGGGATTGAGCGCTATTACGAAGAGGTGCTGCACGGCCAGACGGGTTATGAAGAGGTTGAAGTTAACAACCGTGGCCGCGTCATCCGTCAGCTTAAAGAGGTGCCGCCGCAGGCCGGGCATGACATCCATCTCACAATTGACCTGAAACTCCAGCAATATATTGAAACGCTGCTGGCGGGCAGCCGCGCCGCCGTGATCGTAACCGACCCACGGACAGGCGGCGTACTGGCGCTGGTTTCCATGCCGAGCTACGACCCGAACCTGTTTGTGGATGGCATCTCCAGCAAAGATTACTCAGGGTTGCTCAACGACCCGAATACGCCGCTGGTTAACCGGGCGACGCAAGGTGTTTACCCGCCGGCCTCAACGGTTAAACCGTATGTCGCGGTGTCCGCTTTAAGCGCTGGGGTGATCACCCGCAATACCAGCCTGTTCGACCCCGGATGGTGGCAGTTGCCGGGTTCTGAGAAGCGTTACCGTGACTGGAAAAAATGGGGTCACGGTCATCTGAATATCACCAAATCCCTTGAAGAGTCAGCGGATACCTTCTTCTACCAGGTGGCCTATGACATGGGGATAGACCGACTCTCCGAGTGGATGAGCAAATTTGGATACGGGGAATATACCGGCATCGATCTGGCTGAAGAGCGTTCCGGCAATATGCCAACCCGTGAATGGAAGCAAAAACGCTTTAAAAAGCCGTGGTATCAGGGCGATACCATCCCGGTGGGCATCGGCCAGGGTTACTGGACGGCGACCCCGATCCAGATGAGCAAGGCGCTGATGATCCTGATTAACGACGGGGTGGTAAAAGTGCCGCATCTGCTGATGAGCACGGCGGAGAATGGCAAACAGGTGCCGTGGGTACAGCCGCACGAACCGCCTGTCGGCGATATTCACTCCGGTTACTGGGAAATCGCCAAAGACGGCATGTACGGCGTCGCAAACCGCGCGAACGGCACTGCGCATAAATATTTCGCCAGCGCGCCGTATAAAATCGCCGCGAAGTCTGGTACGGCACAGGTCTTTGGCCTGAAAGCCAACGAAACCTACAACGCGCACAAAATTGCTGAACGACTACGCGACCATAAACTGATGACGGCATTCGCGCCGTATAACAATCCCCAGGTTGCTGTCGCCATGATCCTGGAAAACGGCGGCGCGGGCCCGGCTGTCGGTACAATTATGCGTCAGATTCTTGACCACATCATGTTGGGCGACAACAACACCAATTTGCCTGCGGAAAACCCGGCGGTTGCAGCGGCGGAGGACCAATAATCGTGACGGATAATCCGAACAAAAAAACATTCTGGGATAAAATCCATATCGATCCCACGATGTTACTGATTCTGCTGGCGCTGCTGGTTTACAGTTCATTAGTCATCTGGAGCGCCAGCGGCCAGGATATTGGCATGATGGAGCGAAAAATCGGTCAGATCGCGATGGGTCTGGTCATTATGGTGGTGATGGCGCAAATCCCGCCTCGTGTCTACGAAGGATGGGCGCCCTATCTCTATATTTTCTGCA
Organism: Citrobacter sp. TBCP-5362; assembly: GCF_005406305.1. Taxonomy (NCBI): domain Bacteria; kingdom Pseudomonadati; phylum Pseudomonadota; class Gammaproteobacteria; order Enterobacterales; family Enterobacteriaceae; genus Citrobacter; species Citrobacter sp. TBCP-5362. Next base: position 3,172,714 of record NZ_CP040234.1, read on the forward strand.
TCATCCTGCTGGTGGCGGTAGACGCCTTCGGGGCGATATCCAAAGGAGCGCAACGCTGGCTGGATCTGGGGATCGTCCGTTTTCAGCCTTCTGAAATCGCCAAGATCGCCGTCCCCCTGATGGTGGCGCGCTTTATCAACCGTGATGTCTGCCCGCCGTCGCTGAAAAACACGGCTATCGCGCTGGTATTGATTTTTATGCCGACGCTGCTGGTCGCCGCGCAGCCTGACCTGGGCACCTCGATTCTGGTCGCCCTTTCCGGCCTGTTCGTGCTGTTTTTGTCTGGTTTGAGCTGGCGTTTAATCGGCATTGCGGTGGTGCTGATTGCCGCGTTTATCCCGATCATGTGGTTCTTCCTGATGCATGATTATCAGCGCCAGCGCGTCATGATGCTTCTCGACCCGGAGACCGACCCTTTAGGCGCGGGTTATCATATCATCCAGTCTAAAATTGCGATTGGCTCCGGCGGCCTGCGCGGTAAAGGCTGGCTGCACGGCACTCAGTCGCAGCTTGAGTTTTTACCCGAACGCCACACCGACTTTATCTTCGCCGTACTGGCGGAAGAGTTAGGTCTGGTGGGAATATTAATCCTGCTGGCGCTCTACATTCTGCTGATTATGCGCGGACTGTGGATCGCTGCCCGCGCGCAAACCACCTTTGGCCGCGTGATGGCCGGTGGTTTAATGTTGATATTATTCGTTTATGTCTTCGTAAATATTGGTATGGTGAGCGGTATTCTGCCCGTTGTAGGGGTTCCACTCCCGCTGGTCAGTTACGGAGGCTCCGCACTGATAGTGCTGATGGCCGGGTTCGGGATTGTTATGTCGATCCACACCCACAGAAAAATGTTGTCGAAAAGCGTGTAAGGGGTGCGCAATGCGTAAGCAGTTGCCAGGAGTCTGCGTCGCGGCAGGAATAATGTTACTCGCGGCGTGTTCGAGTGATGATGGTCAGCAGCAGGTTGCCGTCGCGCCGCAGCCTGCGGTGTGTAACGGGCCGATTGTTGAGATCGGCGGGGCGGAGCCACGTTATGAACCTCTGAGCCCGACAGCAAATCAGGATTATCAACGAGACGGTAGAAGCTACAAAATTGTCCAGGACCCGTCTCGCTTTAGCCAGGCCGGGCTTGCCGCCATTTATGATGCGGAACCCGGCAGCAATTTGACCGCATCAGGCGAAGCGTTTGACCCGATGCAGCTCACCGCTGCGCATCCAACGCTGCCGATCCCGAGCTATGCGCGAATCACGAATCTGGCGAATGGCCGGATGATCGTGGTACGCATTAACGATCGCGGCCCTTACGGTAACGATCGGGTGATTTCACTCTCCCGCGCGGCAGCCGATCGTCTGAATACGTCGAATAACACCAAAGTCCGCGTTGATCCCATTATCGTTGCGCAGGATGGTTCACTGTCAGGGCCAGGCATGGCCTGCACGACAGTGGCGAAACAGACCTACGCCCTGCCCGCGCGCCCTGATTTAAGCGGCGGCATGGGCAGCGTCTCTTCCGCGCCGGAATCGGTACAGCCGCAAGGCGATGTCCGAGCGATAAGCAATTCGACGCTGAAAAGCGATGATCCAAGCGGCGCACCGGTCAACAGCAGCGGCTTCCTTGGCGCGCCGACCACGCTCGCCTCCGGGGTGCTCGAAGGCAGCGAAGCAACGCCCGCGCCACAGCCCGCCGCAGCGACACCCGCCGCGCCGGTAACGGCTCCTGGTTCGACTCAGGGCGCAGTCGCTGCCCCGACGCCGACTCCAGCTCCGGCCGCCGCAAGCAGCGGTTTCGTGGTTCAGGTTGGCGCGGTCAGCGATCAAACGCGCGCGCAGCAGTACCAGCAGCGTTTAAGCCAGCAGTTTGGCGTACCGGGGCGTGTGATGCAAAACGGCGCGGTCTGGCGCATTCAGCTTGGGCCATTCGCCAGCAAAACTGAAGCCAGCGCGTTGCAGCAGCGTCTGCAATCTGAAGCCCAGTTACAGTCCTTTATCGCCAGCGCGCAGTAGCCTGCAAAGGGCATCTGAATTGTCAATTTCTGTAAATGACATTAACAAAGTCACGCGGAAAGTCAGATGCCTGCCGGTTATGCTTTTGCTATAGTAGGGCACTTTTTTTAATTCCATCACGGACGTCGTAGTTCAGACCATGAAGACCACTTTTTCCGCTCGTTTCATGCAGCGCATGGCGCTCACCACGGCTCTTTGCGCCGCCTTTATCACAAGCGCGCATGCCGATGACCTGAATATCAAAACCATGATCCCAGGCGTTCCGCAGATCGATGCGGAGTCGTATATCCTGATCGACTACAACTCCGGCAAAGTGCTGGCGGAACAAAATGCGGATACGCGCCGCGATCCCGCCAGCCTGACCAAAATGATGACCAGCTATGTCATCGGCCAGGCGATGAAAGCAGGGAAATTTAAAGAAACCGATCTGGTGACGATCGGCAACGACGCCTGGGCTACCGGCAACCCGGTATTTAAAGGCTCGTCCCTGATGTTCCTGAAACCGGGTATGCAAGTTCCTGTTTCCCAGTTAATCCGTGGTATTAACCTGCAATCCGGCAACGACGCCTGCGTGGCGATGGCCGACTTTGCCGCCGGCAGCCAGGATGCCTTCGTCGGGCTGATGAACAGCTATGTGAATGCCCTGGGTCTGAAAAACACCCACTTCCAGACCGTTCATGGCCTGGATGCTGATGGACAATACAGCTCTGCGCGCGACATGGCGCTGATCGGCCAGGCGTTAATCCGCGATGTGCCAAACGAATACTCTATCTACAAAGAAAAAGAGTTCACCTTCAACGGGATTCGCCAGTTAAACCGCAATGGTCTGCTGTGGGACAACAGCCTGAACGTTGACGGGATCAAAACCGGCCACACGGATAAAGCAGGCTACAACCTCGTGGCGTCGGCAACTGAAGGCCAGATGCGCCTGATCTCTGCGGTGATGGGTGGACGTACCTACAAAGGTCGTGAAACAGAAAGCAAAAAACTGCTGACCTGGGGCTTCCGCTTCTTTGAAACCGTGAACCCGCTGAAAGTCGGGAAAGAGTTTGCCTCTGAACCGGCCTGGTTTGGCGACACCGACCGCGCCTCGCTGGGTGTGGATAAAGACGTCTATCTGACTATCCCTCGCGGCCGCATGAAAGATCTGAAAGCCAGCTATGTGCTGAACACGGCGGAACTGCATGCCCCGTTGCAGAAAAACCAGGTCGTCGGCACAATCAACTTCCAATTGGATGGCAAAACCATTGAGCAGCGCCCGCTGGTGGTACTACAGGAAATTCCTGAAGGTAACTTCTTCGGCAAAATCATTGATTACATTAAATTAATGTTCCATCACTGGTTTGGTTAAAAATTAAGCACTTGAAAGTGTGATTTCCATCCCCATATACTGAGTATCCTGATAACTCCCACACGCTGTGGGAGTTATTATTTTTTGATGTAATGCCGGAGCTGACATGAAAACCAAACTTAACGAACTGCTTGAATTCCCTACGCCATTTACTTACAAAGTAATGGGGCAGGCGTTGCCTGAGCTGGTTGATCAGGTGGTTGAAGTGGTACAGCGCCATGCGCCAGGTGATTACTCCCCGACGGTAAAACCGAGCAGCAAAGGTAACTACCACTCGGTCTCTATCACCATCAACGCAACCCATATCGAGCAGGTTGAAACACTGTACGAAGAACTGGGTAATATCGATATCGTTCGTATGGTGCTGTAATACATCCGTTCGTTACCCGGCGTTGCCCGGGTAACATCCTCCCCCGCTGTGATATACTTTTCTCCCTCTTTTGTTCATTCTCTACGGAGATGCCGTTTTGTATCAGGATAAAATTCTTGTCCGCCAGCTCGGTCTTCAGCCCTACGAACCCGTTTCCCAGGCCATGCACGAATTCACCGATACCCGCGATGAAAACACGCCCGATGAGATCTGGTTAGTTGAGCACTTTCCTGTTTTCACCCAGGGTCAGGCCGGTAAAGCGGAGCATGTATTAATGCCCGGCGATATTCCGGTGATCCAGAGCGATCGTGGCGGGCAAGTCACCTATCACGGCCCCGGCCAGCAGGTAATGTATGTTCTGCTGAATCTTAAACGCCGTAAGCTGGGCGTGCGGGAGCTGGTAACGCTGCTGGAACAAACCGTCGTCAATACGCTTGCCGAACTGGGTATTGATGCGCATCCGCGAGCCGATGCGCCCGGAGTTTATGTGGGAGAAAAAAAGATCTGCTCACTGGGTTTACGAATCCGTCGCGGCTGCTCTTTTCATGGTCTGGCATTAAACGTCAATATGGATCTCTCTCCGTTCTTACGCATCAATCCTTGCGGTTATGCCGGGATGGAAATGGCGAAAATATCGCAATGGGATAATAACGCAACGACGGATAATATTGCCCCTCGCCTGTTGGCCAATATTTTAGCCCTGCTAAACAATCCACCTCATGAATATATTCCTGCTTAATCAATAAAATATAATGACCCACGCAATTCATGGGTCATTAACTATATATTGCTTGAATGCTTTACTTCTCCGCCCGGTTTCTATATTTTCGTTATGCCTAAGCTAAAACCGTCAATGACGCAACCTCATCAGCCATCAGAATGAGGGGATTCGCCGTGGCTAAAATCCGAATGTACTGTTTGTTACCCTGTTGAAATTGTTACTGATATTGACATTCAGGCGATATTTAAGCCAAATCAAAAATGCAATAAATATAAACCCTACTATTATTTATAACGTGAATAAATTCGGAGCGAGAGCGTGAATGATAATAATCTGCCGGGACGACGTCTAATCGAGCAACGGCCAGAAGACAAACCTCAAATTTTCAGAACGCTGAGAAATATTGACCTTAATCTCTTGACTATTTTTGAAGCGGTATACGTTCATAAAGGCATCGTCAATGCTGCGAAAATTCTTAATTTAACGCCATCCGCTATTAGCCAGTCTATTCAAAAATTACGCGCTATATTTCCCGACCCGCTATTTATCCGTAAAGGCCAGGGCGTGACCCCGACGGCCTATGCCACCCATCTGCATGAGTATATTAGCCAGGGGCTGGAATCTATTCTGGGCGCGCTGGATCTGACCGGCAGTTACGACAAACAGCGCACCATCACGATAGGCACGCCTCCCTCTATCGGGGCGTTAGTCATGCCAACCATCTATCAGGCGATCAAATCCCGGTATCCGCAGCTTCTGTTACGCAACATTCCGGTAAGCGACGCCGAATGCCAGCTCAGCCAGTTTCAGACCGATTTGGTCATCGATACCCATATCTACAGTAGTCGGGCCATTCATCACCATGTGCTGTTTGCCGATACTGTTGAGCTGGTTTGTCGCCAGGATCACCCTTCACTTTCCGCCCCGCTAACCGAAGAGAAGCTGAAAGCGGTCGACCATACTCTGCTGATGCTCGAAGGGCAGAATTTCAGCCTGGTGCGTCAGCGTATCCAGGACCTCTTCCCTGAACGACAAATCAACTTTAGCAGCTACAACATCTTCACCATTGCCTCACTCATCGCCAGCAGCGACCTGCTGGGGATGATGCCCACCCGGTTCTACACCTTATTTAGCCGTTGCTGGCCGCTCAAGCGCATTCCCTATGCGCCACTAAGCGATGAGAGAATCGACTTTTCGCTGCATTACAACAAATTAAGCTTGCGTGACCCGGTGCTGGAGAATGTTATTGATGTAATACGCGATGCGTTTCGAACGGGAGATGTTGCTGCTTAGTCACAGGAGATGTTGGGCAAATGGCACAAAACAACAACTATTTTACATTTTGCCGACCACTCAGGCTGCTTTATGGCCCGTTTCAATGATATACTGCCTGTAGTTAATTCAAAAATAGTTGATAAATGCAACATTCCCTTGAATTGAAACGCTTTCCTTCGTTATTCGCAACTGGAACACGCACGCTATGAGTAAACCCATTGTGATGGAACGCGGTGTTAAATACCGCGATGCCGATAAGATGGCCCTTATCCCGGTTAAAAATGTGGCAACAGAGCGCGAAGCCCTGCTGCGTAAACCGGAATGGATGAAAATAAAGCTTCCAGCGGACTCCACTCGTATCCAGGGCATCAAAGCGGCAATGCGCAAAAATGGCCTGCATTCTGTCTGCGAGGAAGCCTCTTGCCCTAACCTGGCGGAATGTTTCAATCACGGAACCGCCACCTTTATGATCCTCGGCGCGATTTGTACCCGCCGTTGCCCGTTCTGTGACGTTGCCCACGGTCGCCCTGTCGCCCCGGATACTAACGAACCATTAAAACTGGCTCAGACGATTGCGGATATGGCGTTACGCTATGTGGTTATCACCTCCGTTGACCGCGATGATCTGCGCGATGGCGGCGCTCAGCACTTTGCTGACTGCATTACCGCGATTCGTGAAAAAAGCCCGGCAATTAAAATTGAAACGCTGGTGCCTGACTTCCGTGGCCGTATGGATCGCGCACTGGAGATCCTTAACGCTACCCCGCCAGATGTGTTCAACCATAACCTTGAAAACGTACCGCGTGTCTATCGTCAGGTACGCCCAGGCGCCGATTACAACTGGTCGCTGAAACTGCTGGAGCGTTTCAAAGAGGCCCACCCGGAAATCCCAACCAAATCGGGTCTGATGGTCGGTCTGGGAGAAACCAACGCTGAAATCATTGAGGTTATGCGCGACTTGCGCCGTCATGGCGTCACCATGCTGACGCTGGGCCAGTATTTACAGCCAAGCCGCCATCACCTGCCGGTACAGCGTTATGTTAGCCCGGAAGAGTTCGATGAGATGAAAGCCGAAGCCATGGCGATGGGCTTTACCCATGCCGCTTGCGGGCCGTTTGTTCGTTCTTCTTACCATGCAGACATGCAGGCGAAAGGACTGGAAGTGAAGTGATCGAGTAATACTCGCTTACATTTAACGCATAAAAAACCCGCTTAAACGCGGGTTTTTTCTCTTCAGAGTCAGATGAAGGAGCATCCTGCTCGCGTCATGATCACTCTTTATGAGAGAGTTTCTCAGCCTGAATATCGCCGCCCGCTTCTTTTTTCGCGCCAGCGTCTTCATCATTCATCGCCTTTTTGAAACCTTTAATTGCCGTGCCCAGGTCTCCGCCCAGCGTACGTAACTTCCTGGTACCAAACAGCAGAACGACCAGTGCGGCAACCACCAGCAGTTTGGTAATACTAATCTCACCCATAGATACCTTCTTGACTTAAAATCAGGCGGCTTAACGCGCCATATTAACCTGAGAATATTAACGGTCATTCGACGCGCGCACACAATAGCAATCTGTAACAAGGTGAATCAAGCTTAGTTTAAAAAAACATCATAATAATTGCGGTGGCGCAAAACGACGGTTACGTAAAACGGGAAGTTGCGCCCGAACTTGCCTGACGCGCTCGGCGGAGACCTCGGCCATAATCAGCGCCGGAGTCTCTGCCGCAGCGGCTACTGTGACGCCAAACGGATCGACGATTCGGCTCTGACCGATATTTTTGTTGCCGCACTCCCCTGCGGCAACGATATAGCAGGTTGAATCCAGCGCTCTTGCCGCCAGCAAGGTCGCCCAGTGATGCTCTTTCAGCGCCCCTCTTACCCAGGCGGCAGGCAGCACCAGAATGTCAGCCCCCTGCAAAGCCAGCGCCAGTGCCAACTCCGGGAAGCGCAGGTCATAGCAGGTCATTAACCCAACTTTGATCCCCTCAACATCCAGCAGCGGGGCAATGGTGTCGCCTGCATCAACGCTGCGGGACTCCTGAATCGAAAAGGCATCGTACAAATGCAGCTTGGCGTAATGCGCAACAATCTTTCCCCCGCACAACGCAACCTGCATGTTGAATGCCCGCCCCGGCGTTGAAGGAACATGAATCGTCAGGATTGTCGTCATCGTATTGCGCGCGCTCTCACGCAGCAAGCAGCGCAAAAATCCGCCCTCCAGTAGCTGCGCAGACTTAACCGACAGATCGGGATCGCGATCGTCGCGAGCCAGCAGCGCCTCAGGCAACACCAGTAAGGAAACGCCATTTTCTGCCGCCTGAGACATTAACGAAACGCATGTTTCGGCGTTCTTTTCCCAGACCGACGCCACGGCAAATTGTCCTGCTGCAACGAGCATACTCCCCTCCGACCAGATTCGTTAAACTCGCCAAAGATGTTTATTCGGCGTTACACTCATCCCATATACAATCAAATAGCAGGAATATTCAGTGTTACAACTCCTTTTAGCAGTTTTTATTGGCGGTGGTACAGGAAGCGTGGCGAGATGGATGTTGAGTATGCGGTTTAATCCGCTTCATCAGTCCATTCCGTTCGGCACCCTGACGGCGAATTTGATCGGCGCCTTCATCATCGGTATGGGCTTCGCCTTATTTAGTCGCATGACGAATATTGATCCGATGTGGAAGGTATTGATTACCACCGGTTTTTGCGGCGGCCTGACCACGTTTTCCACCTTCTCAGCGGAAGTTGTTTTTTTGCTCCAGGATGGGCGTTTTGGCTGGGCGATGGTGAATATACTGGTCAACCTGCTCGGGTCATTTGCCATGACCGCGCTTGCGTTTTGGCTGTTTTCGGCATCCACCGCGCATTAAGGGCATAAAAAAACCCGCCAGTTGGCGGGTTTTGGAATTCTTGCTGTCGTATGCTTACAGAGCGATTACGTTAGCAGCAGAAGGGCCTTTGGCACCGTTAGTGATTTCGAACTCTACGCGCTGACCTTCAGCCAGAGTTTTAAAACCATTAGTCTGGATTGCAGAGAAGTGTACGAACACGTCTTTGCTGCCATCTTCCGGAGTAATGAAACCGAATCCTTTGGATTCATTAAACCACTTAACGTTACCTTTAATCTTAGACATCAAAATTACCTTTACATGAAAAATAGACACAAATGCTGTGTCGGGTACCAGTACATCAATTGTGGTGCATTTTGTCCAGTCCAACTTTGCCAAAAAGTGATAAATATCGCGTTATTTTTTAGATTTTTTGTACTACCTATTGTTTTATAACGCTATTTTATATACCACTAACAAGGCATATCACTCATCAAAACTGGAAACGCATCCAGGCAAAGTAGACGTTACCGTTGTTATACGTACCGGGGATGTAGGTCATCTGGAACGTTGCCGGACCGTAGCCTATCGAGGCTAACGGCAACAGAACCGGCACCGGAATGTACTTCCAGTTATCACGCGCCGTTGCGCCAGCGGTAAATCCCAGCCCCATGTGGAAGTTTTCATCTGCCAGAGGTCGCCAGGTTTTTTCCCAACCGTAACCGCCGATAGGCTCCCACTTATTGAAGGAGTCTTTAAACGCCATGATGTAAAGCCCATGCCAGTTGCCTTTATCATCCCAGCGAGACTGACCAAACCCTGCCCCCCACGGGCGCTCATTGTAGCGATCCGTTTTTTCTTTATCGTAGGCAAACCGCGCATGCCAGGTAATGGCCGGCACGTACAAATCATAATGCTCGGGTTGTTGCCAGGTTTCCGACACATTATCTTTCAGCGTATCAAACCAGCCTTTATCTGCTGAAAAGGCCTGGGGCAGAAGGGCGAATTGCACAAAGAGAAATGAAAGAACAAGAAAATATTTTTTAGCGACAATCACAACTTAATTACCATCCTGGAGTTCAATACCGATCGTAGCAAAACGAACCTGAATGGAATCTTAACAAAAAACAGGTAACGAAAAATCAGAAAACTCCCCTTTGCAATAACGAACCCGCTTATTTCCCGTTTATTTCATACGGATCATCGCCGTTTACTGAAACTTTTTATCATCAGGAAAGGGAATCTGGCCTGTTATAATTCTGTACACCACCCCATCATTAACATTACATTTCCATAAAAATAACAAATACAAAACAAATACGTTTCTACGTAAATTTTTCACCTGAGAGATTTCATATTCGTTGCCTGCATGAAAAAATAACAACACAGGACGTTTAATCCGTCCTTTTCTTGATTTTAATCAGCAAGGGGAAGCGGTTTATTCGGCACATTTTCACACCACTTTCTGTTCCTTTTTTATTCTTACTTTCTGGGCGTCCAGGCGACAGGGGAAACAATGCTAACGTTTATTGAACTCCTTATTGGGGTTATGGTTATTGTGGGTGTAGCGCGCTACATCATTAAAGGTTATTCGGCAACCGGCGTGCTCTTTGTGGGCGGCCTGGTGCTGCTGATTATCAGCGCGTTAATGGGGCATAAAGTCCTGCCCGCCAGTGAAACCAGTACCGGCTATACCGCGACGGACATCGTTGAATACATTAAGATTCTGTTGATGAGCCGTGGTGGCGACCTCGGTATGATGATCATGATGCTGTGCGGTTTCGCCGCCTACATGACGCATATCGGCGCAAACGACATGGTTGTAAAACTGGCCTCCAAACCGCTGCAATACATTAACTCACCTTACCTGCTGATGATCGCCGCCTATTTTGTCGCCTGCCTGATGTCGCTGGCGGTCTCTTCGGCAACCGGGCTTGGCGTATTGTTGATGGCAACGCTCTTTCCGGTGATGGTTAACGTCGGGATCAGCCGTGGCGCTGCCGCAGCCATCTGCGCTTCCCCCGCAGCGATCATCCTCTCTCCGACCTCGGGCGACGTGGTTCTGGCGGCAAAAGCGGCTGAGATGCCGTTGATTGATTTTGCCTTTAAAACGACCCTGCCGATCTCCATTGCCGCCATTATCGGTATGGCGATTGCCCACTTTTTCTGGCAGCGTTATCTGGATAAAAAAGAGAACATCTCCCATGAAATGCTGGATGTAAACGAAATTACCACCACCGCCCCGGCGTTTTACGCCATTCTGCCATTCACACCGATTATCGGCGTTCTGGTTTTTGATGGTAAATGGGGTCCGCAGCTGCACATTATTACTATTCTCGTCATCTGTATGCTGCTCGCTGCCGTGCTGGAGTTCATTCGCGGATTCAATACACAGAAAGTCTTTTCCGGTCTGGAAGTCGCGTACCGCGGGATGGCTGACGCATTTGCGGGCGTGGTGATGCTGCTGGTCGCAGCCGGGGTATTCGCTCAGGGGCTGAGCACTATCGGTTTCATCCAGAGTCTGATCTCTATCGCCACCTCGTTTGGCTCCGCCAGTATTATCCTCATGCTGGTACTGGTGATCCTGACCATGCTCGCGGCAATGACCACCGGTTCCGGTAACGCGCCTTTCTATGCCTTTGTCGAAATGATTCCCAAACTGGCGCACTCTTCCGGTATTAACCCGGCTTACCTGTCCATTCCCATGTTGCAGGCTTCAAATCTGGGGCGCACGATCTCCCCGGTCTCTGGCGTCGTCGTTGCGGTGGCAGGGATGGCGAAGATTTCGCCGTTTGAAGTGGTGAAGCGTACTTCCGTTCCGGTTATGGTTGGGCTGCTGGTTGTCATCATTGCAACTGAAGTGATGGTGCCAGGCACTTCTTCCGCTGTGGCGGGTGGTTAAGCGAAGTAATTTGTAGACGATTCGCCGGATGGCGGCGTAACGCCTTATCCGGCCTACAAAACTCCCCGTAGGCCCGGTAAGCACAGCGCCACCGGGCGATTCGCCGGATGGCGGCGGTAACGCCTTATCCGGCCTACAAAACTTACCCGTAGGCCCGGTAAGCGCAGCGCCACCGGGCGATTGGCCGGGTGGCGGCGTAACGCCTTATCCGGCCTACAAAACTTACCCGTAGGCCCGGTAAGCGCAGCGCCACCGGGCGATTGGTCAATCCCGAATTCAACCGTGGTAAATACGCTGCGGTCTGCCCACTTTTCCGTGAATAATCTCGGCAATAATCAAATGCTGACTGGCGCAATACTCCAGATACCGCCGGGATGTGGTACGGCTGATCGTCAACGCCTGCGCCACCGTCTCAGCCGTATAGCGCGTCGCTGGGTCGCTAAACAGCTTCAGCACGGCATTCAGCGTCAGAGCATCAATCCCGGTCGGCAAATCACCTTTTGGCTCCCCTCGCGCATAGGCATTAAACATCTCGTCAATCTGCCGTTGGCTGGCGCTATCGTTACCCGCCAGCATACGCCGGCGTTGCTGATACCGCGTAAGCGTCTGCCCCAGACGCTCATAGGCAATCGGCTTCACCAGATAATCAAACGCCCCCCAGCGCACCGCTTCGGAGACGGTTTCCATATCACTGGCGGCCGTGGTAAACACGATTCCGCCGGGATAGCGCGCCTGCATCAGTTCATGCAGCAACGTGATGCCCTTCCCATCCGGCAGATAGTTATCCAACAGAATAAGCCCGGGTTTAAAACGTTCGATCATCATACGGGCCTGCGCCAGATTGCCCGCCAGCCATATCTGGCTGAAACCGGGAATATGGCGGATATATTCCGCATGCATTTCCGCCAGCAGCGTTTCATCCTCAACGATCAATAGGGTTAATGGTTCCGTCATCGTTTTTTTTCACTTTCGGAAGAAATAGAGAAAACAAGGTGCCACAGGGATCATTATCTTCCAGCGTAATCACCCCGCCACAGCGCCCCACATAACTTGCAATCAGATACAGCCCGATGCCATGTTCGCCTGGTTCATCGGTTCGGGTGCTGACACCCTGTTCAAATATTTTTTCGCGCAGAGATTCAGGAACGCCGCATCCCTGATCGGCAACTTCAATCACCACATCGTCCCCTTCGTCGCTCAAATAGAGTTCAACGACGTTATTCCCTTCCCGGGTACGCAAACTGGCTTCAAACGCGTTATCGAGAAGATTGCCGACAATCGCGGCAAATTCGGTGCTATCAAGCCCTTCCGGGAGTCGGTGCAGCTGACTCCCGGGTACGATCGTCATTTTTAGCCCCAGCTCCCGCGCCCGCTGGACTTTGCCGAACAGCAGACCGGCGACCTGGCGATCGGCAAACGCGCTGCGTAGACTATCGATCAGTTGCTGTTGCGCCTGCGACTCGCCCTGCACCATTTCCCTGACCCGATCATACTCTTTCATCTGGAGCAGACCGTTGAGCGTCGACATCCAGTTCAGGTGTTCATGACGCAGCGTTCTCAGGCTCTCCACATACTGTTTTATTTGCGTCAGTTGGGCGTTCAGGGTGGAAATTTCATCCTTGCTGCGAAAGCTGATGATCGCCCCCAGTAATTCATCCCCGGAGCGAATGGCCTCACGATTAGCAATAACGCTCAACCCATTGAAATTCGCCATCACATCCTGGCGTTTTTCCGCAATCTGCTGTGTGAAGAAGTCCGCAGGATTAACTACCGTCTCTATCGACTTACCCAGCCATTGCCGTCCCGGCGAACGCAGCCCCAGCATTTTTCGCGCGTTGCGGTTAATGGCGGTAATGTGCCCTTCCGGGTCGACTGCAATTAATCCTTCATACACTGAACTGAATAATGCCTCCTGCTGGCGCACAACGCGCGCAATCTGCTTTGGCTCCATCCCCAGCATCTGGCGGCGAATGTGGGCGGCGAAAAACCAGGAAAGCAGCATAAGCACCACCAGCAGCAGAACGAATACGCCCGCCATCGGCAGTAAAAAATCCAGTCGCCAGCTGTCAATTTTACTGACCAGATAACCGATGGAAACCACGCCGATCACGTTGCCATTGTCGTCAAATATCGGCGTTTTAGCGCGCATTGCCATACCAATAGACCCCTTGCCGGTGATGAAATAGCTCTCACCGTTCTCCAGCGCGCCGGGTTTCGTGAACTGCATCGGGTAACCAATTTTTTCCGGGTTAGGATGGTAGAGGCGAATCGAGTTTTTGTCGCCGATGACCACATAATCAAAATCGGTGTCGCTTTGTAGTTTATCCGCGATGGTCGCCAGCCGCCTGTAATCCCGGTGTTTCACGGCCGTGATGATACTGTCGTTGGAGGCGATAATCTTTGCCTGGTTCATCGCCATATCCCTGACATGCGATGCCAGATAGTCTTCAAAGCTGGCGGAAAAATAGCGGGCTAACGCGGCGATGATGAAAACAGAAACGACCAGAATGAGCAGAAAAATCCGCAGCGGGAACGCGAGTTGACGAAAAAAAAGAAACCGTTTTTTATTTTTTGGGTCGGGCATTGTTATTCCTTCGCTGGCGTAAGCGTCTCATTTCCCGTATATGTAATAAAAATGTTTTAACTTTCTGCTGTGCATTTAATAGCGATCGTTACAGATTCCCCACCTTAAATCAATTAAACAAATAAAACCCACCGCGCAATTTGCTATTAAATTAATTAAAAAACTTAAAACCATTAAACACATAAAAACCATCTAAGTGTTTGTGAAATAAATCAAAATTTACCACCAAAATACCCCTTACGATGTAGGCAACAGAGAGAAAAAGAAATACGTCGTAATAAAAACAACGACCGCTCCAATTGAAAACAAAACGTTATCAGGTTGCAACGACACACAACATACGCAAAAAACTGGCAACAAAATATATCATCAGGACGCTCAATACTATGTTCGGTAATAATGTATTCACGCAAGTGAAACGCTCAGAAAATAAAAAGATGGCGGTTATCACGCAATTTCTGAAAGAGAATGATTTAAGCGTAGATACCACCGTCGAAGTTTTTATTACCGTTACGCGCGATGATCGTCTTATTGCCTGCGGCGGTATTGCCGGAAATATCATTAAATGCGTTGCTATCTGCCAATCCGTGCGCGGCGAAGGGCTGGCGCTGACGCTGGCTACAGAGTTAATCAACCTCGCCTACGAAAGGCACTGTACGCACCTCTTCATCTACACCAAAACAGAATACGAAGCGCTCTTTAAACAGTGCGGCTTCTCAACGCTGGCTGATGTGCCTGGCGTGATGGTGCTCATGGAAAACAGCAATACGCGCCTGAAACGCTACGCTGAATCCTTAACGAAACTGCGTCATGACGGGAAAAAAATCGGCTGTATCGTCATGAACGCCAACCCCTTCACAAACGGGCATCGCTACCTGATCCAACAGGCCGCCGCACAGTGCGACTGGCTGCATCTGTTCCTGGTAAAAGAGGATACGTCGCGTTTTCCGTACGAGGACAGGTTTGATCTGGTGATCAAAGGAACAACGGATATTCCACGCCTGACCGTGCATCGCGGTTCCGAGTACATCATCTCGCGTGCGACCTTTCCGTGCTACTTCATCAAAGAACAAAGCGTCATTAACCACTGTTACACCGAAATCGACCTGAAGATTTTCCGCCAGTACCTGGCGCCAGCATTGGGTGTAACACACCGTTTTGTCGGCACGGAACCGTTTTGCACCGTCACCTCCCAGTACAACCACGATATGCGCTACTGGCTGGAGACGCCAACGCTTCCCGCCCCCCCATCGAGCTGGTGGAAATTGAGCGGCTGTGTTTCCAGGAGATGCCGATTTCCGCCTCCTGGGTGCGCAAGTTGCTGGTTAAAAAAGATCTCACGGCTATCGCACCGCTGGTTCCCAACCCCACTCTGCACTATCTGCAAGGCATGGTTGAACGTAACCCGTCCAGCGCGGTAGTCCGCCAAAAGACCCCCGCATTAGAAACAGGTGAAAAATGAAAATAGACCAGGCTGCCGTCGCTGGCACACTTGAGTCCGGTGATGTGATGATTCGCATTGCTCCACTCGACACGCAGGATATTGACCTGCAAATCAACAGCAGCGTTGAAAAACAGTTTGGCGACGCCATTCGCGCCACCATTCTGGATGTGCTTGCCCGTTATAACGTCCGCGGCGTGCAACTAAATGTTGATGACAAAGGCGCGCTGGACTGCATTTTGCGCGCGCGGCTGGAAGCGTTACTGGCTCGCGCCAGCGGCATTCCCGCTCTGCCGTGGGAGGATCGCCAATGATTTCCGCCTCTCTGCAACAACGTAAATCCCGCACCCGCCGCAGCATGCTGTTCGTCCCCGGCGCAAATGCCGCGATGGTCAGCAACTCGTTTATCTACCCGGCCGATGCGCTGATGTTCGACCTGGAAGATTCCGTCGCACTACGTGAAAAAGATACCGCTCGCCGTCTGGTATATCACGCCCTGCAACACCCGCTGTACCGTGATGTGGAAACCATTGTCCGCGTTAATGCGCTGGATTCCGAATGGGGCATTAACGACCTTGAAGCGGTGGTTCGCGGCGGCGCTGACGTTGTCCGTTTGCCGAAAACCGACACCGCTCAGGATGTTACCGACATCGAGAAAGAGATCCTGCGCATTGAGCAAACCTGCGGTCGTGAACCCGGCAGCACCGGGCTGCTGGCCGCAATCGAGTCGCCGCTGGGCATTACCCGCGCCGTTGAAATCGCCCACGCCTCCGAACGTCTCATCGGGATCGCGCTGGGGGCGGAAGACTATGTGCGCAATCTGCGTACCGAACGTTCCCCGGAAGGCACCGAGCTGCTGTTTGCCCGCTGCTCCATTTTACAGGCGGCACGCTCCGCAGGCATTCAGGCGTTCGATACCGTCTATTCCGATGCCAATAACGAAGCGGGCTTCCTGCACGAAGCGTCACACATCAAACAGCTGGGTTTTGACGGCAAGTCCCTCATCAACCCACGCCAGATTGAACTGCTGCACAACCTGTATGCCCCGACGCTTAAAGAAGTCGCCCATGCGCGTCTGGTCGTGGAAGCCGCAGAAGCCGCCGCCCGTGAAGGCCGCGGCGTCGTCTCCCTGAACGGCAAAATGGTAGACAGCCCGGTGATTGAACGCGCCCGTCTGGTGCTCTCCCGTGCAGAACTTTCCGGCATTCGCGAAGAATAAGGCAAAAAAATGACGCAGAAAATCGAACAACTTCAACGACAAGAACGGGTAGCGGCCTGGAGTCGCCATGCCGAAAGCGAATTTTCCGCTTTTCAGAGCACTTCGAAACTGAATTTACAGGCGCAAAAACCGCGCGATAAAAAACTGTGCGCCACGCTTGAAGAAGCCATCCGCCGTTCTGGTTTACAGGATGGAATGACCATCTCTTTCCACCACGCTTTCCGTGGCGGCGACCTGACGATCAACCTGGTGATGGACACCATCGCCAGCATGGGCTTTAAAAACCTGACGCTGGCCTCCAGTTCGCTGAGCGATTGCCACGCGCCACTGGTCGGGCATATTCGCCAGGGCGTCGTGAGCCGAATTTACACGTCTGGTCTGCGTGGCCCCCTGGCGGAAGAGATCTCCCGCGGATTGCTGGATGAGCCCGTACAAATCCACTCCCACGGCGGTCGCGTCCATCTGGTGCAAAGCGGTGAGCTCAATATCGATGTGGCCTTCCTCGGCGTGCCGTCTTGCGATCCGTTTGGCAACGCCAACGGCTACACCGGTAAAGCCTGCTGCGGTTCGCTGGGCTATGCGAAAGTGGATGCCGAAAACGCCCGCCAGGTTGTTCTGCTGACGGAAGCGCTGCTGCCGTATCCGCATAATCCAGCCAGTATCGCCCAGGACCAGGTGGATCTCATCGTGCAGATCGAACGGGTAGGCGACGCCGACAAAATTGGCGCAGATGCGACCCGTATGACCACCAACCCGCGTGAACTGTTAATTGCCCGCAGCGCGGCAGACGTGATTGCCAACTCAGGCTATTTCCAGGAAGGCTTCTCTCTGCAAACCGGAACCGGCGGCGCCTCTCTGGCAGTAACCCGTTTTCTGGAAGACAAAATGCGCAGCCGCGATATTCACGCGGATTTCGCGCTGGGCGGCATTACCGCCACGATTGTCGACCTGCATGAAAAAGGGCTGATCCGCAAATTACTGGACGTACAGAGCTTCGACCGTAACGCCGCAGAATCGCTGGCCCGCAACCCGAATCACATCGAAATCAGCGCCAACCAGTACGCCAACTGGGGTTCAAAAGGCGCATCGGTCGATCGTCTGGATGTCGTGGTACTGAGCGCCCTGGAGGTGGATACCCAGTTCAACGTAAACGTGCTGACCGGTTCCGATGGCGTACTGCGCGGCGCGTCAGGTGGTCACTGCGATACCGCCGTTGCCGCCGCGCTGTCAATCATCGTCGCACCGCTGGTTCGCGGCCGCATCCCGACGCTGGTCGATAACGTGCTCACCTGCGTAACGCCTGGCTCCAGCGTCGACATTCTGGTGACCGACCACGGCATCGCCGTCAACCCGGCGCGCCCGGAGCTGGCGGAACGCCTGAAAGAAGCGGGAATGAAAGTGGTCTCCATTGAATGGCTGCGTGAACGTGCGCAGTTGCTCACCGGCCAACCTCGCGCCATTGAATATACCGATCGCGTCATCGCCGTAGTGCGTTACCGCGACGGTTCGGTCATTGACGTTGTTCATCAGGTGAAGGAATAAGCCATGCACCTGCTCCCTGAACAGGCCACTCGCCATGCGGTTTCCATTCCCGAGCTGCTCGTCAGCCGTGATGAGAGACAAGCGCGGCAACACGCCTGGCTGACGCGCCATCTCACTCCACTGGTCTCCTTTACCGTGGTGGCGCCCGGCCCGATTAAAGACAGCGAGCTTACTCGCCGAATCTTCAATCACGGCGTAACCGCCCTGCTCGCCGTGGCGAAAAAAGCAGGTTGGTCTGTCAGGGAGCAGGCTGCACTGGCCTCAGCCAGTGGGCCGGAAGGGTTCCTCGCCATTGAGGCGCCGGCCCGCGATCTCAAGCTCGCCACGATCGAGCTTGAGCATCAGCACCCGCTGGGACGTTTATGGGATATCGATGTGCTGACGCCGGAAGGCGACATTCTGTCCCGCCGTCATTTTTCGCTTCCTGCCCGCCGCTGCCTGTTGTGCGAGCAAAGCGCCGCTGAATGCGCCCGGGGGAAAACCCACGCGCTTTCCGACTTACTTATTCGCATGGAGGCGCTGCTGCATGATGCCGATTCCAGCCACATCAACTGATTCCGCCGCCATTCCTCAGACGCTGCTTGACGCGTACGCCCTGCTGGCGTGGCGCGCCATGCTGACTGAGGTGAATTTATCTCCCAAGCCGGGTCTGGTCGATCGCATTAACTGCGGCGCGCACAAAGACATGGCGCTGGAAGATTTCCATCGCAGCGCGCTGGCCATTCAGGGCTGGCTGCCGCGTTTTATCGAATATGGCGCGAGTTGCGCGCAGCTGCCGTCAGACGATGTACTGAAAGGGCTACGTCCATTAGGTATGGCCTGCGAAGCCGACATGTTTCGCGCCACTGCCGGCGTTAACACGCATAAAGGCAGCATATTTTCCCTGGGACTGCTGTGCGCCGCCATCGGACGCCTGCACCAGCAGCATTCCCCGATCACACCTGCAAACATCTGCTCGACCGCCGCAACATTTTGCCGGGGTCTGACCGAGCGTGAACTGCGACAGAACAATCAACAACTCACCGCAGGTCAACGCTTGTACCAACAGCTGGGGTTAACTGGCGCGCGCGGCGAAGCCGAAGCGGGTTACCCGTTAGTGATCCGCCATGCTTTACCACACTACCGCGCATTGCTGGCGCAGGGGCACGACCCCGAGCTGGCGCTGCTCGACACCCTGCTGCTGCTGATCTCAATGAACGGCGACACCAACGTCGCATCACGCGGCGGCGCGGAAGGCCTGCGCTGGATACAACAGCAGGCGACAACATTATTACGGCAAGGAGGCATTCGTTCTCCTGCCGATCTTGAACATCTCCACCGGTTCGATCAGCAGTGCATTGCACGCAACCTCAGCCCTGGCGGCAGCGCCGACTTGCTGATCGTCACCTGGTTTTTAGCACAAATTTCGCAAGTTAATCATTTACATAATTATTGAAAGATCCTTTTCGGAGAATCACTTATGTCTTTATCTAAAGATAATATATGGAAGTTATTGGCCCCATTAGTCGTTATGGGCATCATGTTTTTGATCCCCGTCCCGGACGGCATGCCCCCTCAGGCATGGCACTACTTCGCCGTTTTCGTGGCGATGATCGTCGGGATGATACTGGAGCCGATTCCGGCCACCGCAATCAGTTTTATCGCGGTGACCATTTGCGTTATCGGCAGCAACTATCTGTTATTTGATGCCTCAGAGCTGGCCGACCCGGCCTTTAACGCAGGCAAACAGGCGCTGAAATGGGGGCTGGCGGGCTTCTCCAGCACCACCGTCTGGCTGGTGTTCGGCGCATTCATTTTCGCGCTGGGCTATGAAGTCACCGGTCTGGGCCGCCGTATTGCGCTCTTCCTGGTGAAATTCATGGGTAAACGCACCCTGACGCTGGGTTATGCCATTGTCATCATCGATATTCTGCTGGCGCCGTTTACGCCGTCCAACACCGCGCGTACCGGCGGTACGGTATTCCCGGTAATCAAGAACCTGCCGCCGCTGTTTAAGTCGTTTCCAAACGATCCTTCCGCGCGCCGCATTGGCGGTTATTTGATGTGGATGATGGTCATCAGTACCAGCCTCAGTTCTTCCATGTTCGTGACCGGCGCGGCGCCTAACGTTCTGGGTCTGGAATTTGTCAGCAAAATTGCCGGTATTCAGATCAGCTGGTTGCAGTGGTTCCTGGGCTTCTTACCGGTAGGGATCATTCTGCTGATCGTCGCACCGTGGCTCTCTTACGTACTCTACAAACCCGAAGTGACCCACAGCGCCGAAGTTGCGGCATGGGCTGGCGAAGAGTTAAAAACGATGGGCACGCTGACCCGCAAAGAGATGACGCTGATCGGTCTGGTGTTGCTCAGCCTCGGACTGTGGGTATTTGGCGGTGAAGTGATTGATGCCACCGCTGTCGGTCTGCTGGCGGTATCCCTGATGCTGGCGCTGCACGTTGTGCCGTGGAAAGACATCACGCGTTATAACAGTGCGTGGAACACCCTTGTTAACCTCGCGACGCTGGTTGTCATGGCCAACGGTTTAACCCGTTCGGGCTTTATCGACTGGTTTGCTACCACAATGAGCGCCCATCTGGAAGGCTTCTCACCTAACGCAACGGTGATTGTGCTGGTACTGGTGTTCTACTTTGCTCACTACCTGTTCGCCAGCCTGTCCGCACATACCGCAACCATGCTGCCGGTCATTCTGGCGATAGGTAAAGGTATTCCAGGCGTTCCGATGGAGCAACTTTGTATTCTGCTGGTGCTGTCTATCGGTATCATGGGCTGCCTGACGCCGTATGCAACAGGGCCGGGGGTCATCATCTACGGCTGCGGCTATGTAAAATCCAAAGATTACTGGCGTCTCGGCGCGATCTTTGGGGTTATCTACATCACCATGCTGCTGGTGGTTGGCTGGCCGATTCTGGCGCTGTGGAACTAAACATCGGCACATAATGCCGGATGACGGCTAACGCGTTATCCCTCTCATGCCAGTCAGATAAACCTGACTGGCTTTTTTTATGGTTAAATAGGTGGTATTCAATATTTGTATGAGTTTCAGCATCCATCATGAAATCAACATGGCGTTATGGTTCTCTCCTGGCGGTATTCCTGCTTCCCCTCTTCAACGTTAACGCTGAGCCACTTCAGGCAAAACAGTACGCTGATTTTGACCGCTATGTGCTGGCGCTCTCCTGGCAAACCGGTTTTTGTCAAAGTCAGCATGAGCGCGATCATCGGGAACCCGAAGAGTGCCGTCAGCAGAAAGAGATTCCCAACAAAGCTGATTTTCTGACTGTCCACGGTCTGTGGCCAGGTCTGCCGGGATCGGTTGCCGCGCGTGGCGTGGACGAGCGCCGCTGGATGCGGTTTGGCTGCGCGACTCGTCCGATCCCCAATCTGCCGGAAGCGCGCGCCAGCCGTAAATGCGCCGCGCCTGAAACCGGCCTTTCACTGGAGAGCGCGGCAAAACTCAGCGCGGTCATGCCCGGAGCCGGTGGAAAATCCTGCCTGGAACGTTATGAATACGCCAAGCACGGTGCCTGCTTTGGATTTGATCCAGACGTTTATTTCGGCACAATGGTACGGCTGAACCATGAGATAAAACACAGCGCGCTGGGCGATTTTCTGGCCGCAAATTACGGGAAAAGGGTCAGCCGCGCCGCGTTTGACGCCGCCGTCGCCCAAAGCTGGGGGAAAGAAAACGTGAAGGCGGTGAAACTGAGTTGCCACGGGAACCCGGCTTATCTGACAGAAATACAGTTCTCGCTCAACGCCGCCAGGATTAACGATCCGCTTTCCGCTTCCTCGTTTATATCGCAACCCCATCCGGGCAATTGCGGGAAGCGGTTTGTGATTGACAAAGCGGGTTACTGAGGCGGTATACAAACTTGAGAACCATCACGGCTTGCGACTAAAATTTACGCAAAGACAACCGTATTGAGGATTTCCCCGAATGTGAGCTAAATCACTTCAAAGAAGGGGGAAGTCTCAGTATTATCATGAAAGCTAAACCCTCGCCGCCTGACGGTGAGGGTTTTCTTTTGGGATTATTTACCTGCGGCACTCGCAGCATCGACGACATGGAGTAACAAATGTCCAGACCAACTATTATCATCAACGACCTCGACGCCGAACGCATCGACCGCCTGTTGGAGCAGCCTGCGTTTGCTGGTTTACCCATTGCTGACGCATTAAATGCGGAGCTGGATCGCGCCCAGATGTGCTCGCCGGAAGCCATGCCGCACGACGTCGTCACCATGAACAGTCGGGTGAAATTCCGCAATCTCAGCGATGGCGAGATTCGCGTGCGCACGCTGGTGTATCCGGCGAATATGACCGACAGCAATACGCAGCTTTCCGTAATGGCGCCGGTGGGCGCGGCATTGCTGGGCCTGCGCGTCGGCGATACCATTCACTGGGACCTGCCTGGCGGGGCGTCCACTCACCTTGAAGTGCTGGAACTTGAATATCAGCCTGAAGCAGCGGGCGACTACCTGCGCTAAACCATCTGGATAAGCGTTCACCCGTTTACACAGAGGATGCTCCCTGCATCCTCTTTCCGAAAATCACCCATTCCTCCTGGTTCACCCCCATTCCCCGTCATCCAGAATTAATCCGTTTCATTGCCGCGAGTACGGTCATGAATGAGGCTCTTTTCATCACGCTGGCATTTCTTATTATGATGGCGATTATCGTCGTGGCCGTGCTTTACCTTGAGCGACGCTGGTAGCTTCTGGTCATAAGCATCAATCAGTCGTAAAGAAACGTTGTGATATGAAAAGTGCCGGGCAGATACCAGAAAGAAATATTATTATATGTTTGAATGAATTCAGTATTAGTTAACAGGGAGAAACGGGTATGTATAAGACAATCATTATGCCGGTTGATGTTTTCGAAATGGAACTTAGCGACAAGGCCGTGCGCCACGCAGAGTTTCTGGCGCAACAGGATGGCGTCATTCATCTGTTGCATGTTCTTCCGGGCTCCGCCAGCCTGAGTCTGCACCGCTTTGCCGCCGACGTTCGTCGTTTTGAGGAGCATTTGCAGCACGAAGCGGAGACTCGCCTGCAAACGATGGTGAGTCATTTCAGTATCGACCCTTCCCGGATTAAGCAGCACGTCCGCTTTGGTAACGTGCGGGATGTGGTGAACGAACTGGGCGAAGAGCTGAATGCGGACGTCGTGGTCATTGGCTCCCGCAATCCGTCTATCACCACGCATTTGCTGGGTTCTAACGCCTCCAGCGTTGTCCGCCATGCTACGTTGCCGGTGCTGGTTGTGCGGTAAATCGCAAGGCTGTTGCGTAAAAAAAGAGGCTGCCATTGGCAGCCTCTTGCATTGCAGGTGTAGTCTTACTTTCTTTTTATGCCGTCTTACTGCGGATCAGATAATCAAATGCGCTCAGAGAGGCTTTCGCGCCTTCGCCCGTCGCGATGATGATCTGTTTGTAAGGAACCGTGGTGCAGTCGCCTGCGGCGAATACGCCCTTCACGCTGGTTTCGCACCGGCCATCAATGATGATTTCGCCCATACGGTTACGCTCAATCGCGCCTTCCAGCCAGTTGGTGTTTGGCAGCAAGCCAATCTGTACGAAGATCCCAGACAGCGCAACGTTGTGGATGTCGCCGCTTACGCGATCGCGATATTCCAGCCCCGTCACTTTACTGCCGTCGCCTTTCACTTCCGTTGTCTGCGCGTTCAGAATAATGTCGACGTTTTTCAGGCTACGCACTTTATCTTGCAGAACCTGGTCGGCTTTCATTTCTGGCGCAAATTCCAGCAGCGTAACGTGCTCAACGATCCCCGCGAGGTCAATCGCCGCTTCCACGCCGGAGTTCCCTCCGCCGATTACCGCAACGCGTTTGCCTTTAAACAGCGGGCCGTCGCAGTGCGGGCAATAGGTTACGCCTTTCGTGCGGTACTGATCTTCGCCCGGCACGTTCATGTTGCGCCATTTGGCACCGGTGGCAATGATAATGCTGCGGGCTTTCAGCACCGCGCCGGAAGCGGTCTCAATCTGATGCAGGCCCCCTTCCGTTGCCGCCGGAAGCAGTTTGCTCGCGCTCTGGCTGTCGATCACGTCAACATCGTAATCATCAACGTGCGCTTTCAGCGCGCCAGCCAGCTTCTGCCCTTCCGTTTTTGGCACGGAAATATAGTTCTCGATATCAACGGTATCCAGCACCTGACCGCCAAAACGCTCGCCCATCAGACCGGTACGAATGCCTTTACGTGCGGAGTAAACTGCCGCTGCCGCCCCCGCCGGGCCGGAACCGACAATCAGTACGTCGTAAGCGTCACGCTTATTCAGCTCTTCCGCCGCCCGTTTTTCTGCGCCGGTATCCACTTTGGCGACGATTTCCGTCAGCGTCATACGTCCCTGACCGAATTCGTTACCGTTCAGGTACACAGCCGGAACGCCCATCACATTACGATCGGTGATTTCATTCTGGAATGTGCCGCCGTCAATCGCGGTATGTTTGATACGCGGGTTCAGCACCGCCATCAGGTTCAGCGCCTGTACGACGTCAGGGCAGTTGTGGCAGGAG
Source organism: Citrobacter sp. TBCP-5362 (assembly GCF_005406305.1). Taxonomy (NCBI): domain Bacteria; kingdom Pseudomonadati; phylum Pseudomonadota; class Gammaproteobacteria; order Enterobacterales; family Enterobacteriaceae; genus Citrobacter; species Citrobacter sp. TBCP-5362. The sequence goes on from NZ_CP040234.1 coordinate 3,197,479, forward strand.
AGCGAGTAATAAGTTTCAAACTCGAAATCGCCGTCGATATCGCGGATCTGCTCCAGCAGAGACTGCGCCTCTTTCGACGGATGGCCGCCAGTCCACAACAGCGCCAGCACCAGCGAGGTAAATTCATGCCCCAGCGGAGAACCCGCAAAGCGCGGCCCCTGGTCAGAACCCGGGTTTGCTATCAAGAAAGAAGGCTTGCGCACCGGCAGGCTGTTATCTTCTTTAAATGTGACTTTCTCTGACAGTTCAGCGATTTCAGCCAGCAGTTCCTTGATTTCTGCCGATTTAGCGCTGTCGTCCAGCGTGGCAATCAGCTCAACAGGCCTGGTCAGTTTCTCAAGATACGCTTTGAGCTGAGTTTTCATGTTAGTGTCGAGCATTATTCTTCCCTCTCTAAAAACATCATCATGCAAGTTGCCTTATACCGGCAGCCTGAATGCGACTTGCATGATGGTGCTGGAAAAAACGGGTGCGACGCACCCGCTTAAGGATTAATTCGCCAGTATTTCGTGTTACAGGAAGGCGGCAAGCTTATGAATCCCCGGGAGCTTACATCAGTAAGTGACCGGGGTGAGAAAGCGCAGCCAACGCACCTGTAGCGCGAAAGGCGCAGCGAATTTTAGATTTTGCCGACCAGGTCCAGGGACGGAGCCAGAGTCGCTTCGCCTTCTTTCCATTTAGCCGGGCAAACTTCGCCTGGGTGAGCAGCAACATACTGAGCCGCTTTGATTTTACGCAGCAGGTCAGATGCGTCACGGCCGATACCTTCAGCGGTAACTTCGATAGCCTGGATGATACCCTGCGGGTCAACAACGAAAGTCGCACGGTCAGCCAGACCTTCGTCTTCACGCATGTTGTCGAAGTTACGGGTCAGGGCGCCAGTCGGGTCACCGATCATCGCATATTTGATTTTTGCGATGGTTTCAGAGCTGCTGTGCCATGCTTTGTGAGTAAAGTGGGTGTCGGTAGAAACAGAGTAAACGTCTACGCCCAGTTTCTGCAATTCATCGTAATGATCTGCAACGTCGCCCAGTTCGGTCGGGCATACGAAAGTGAAGTCAGCCGGGTAGAAGAAGAAGACGCTCCAGCGGCCTTCGGTATCTTTCTCGGTTACTTCGATGAATTCACCGTTTTTGAACGCCTGGTTTTTGAAAGGTTTAATTTTGGTATTAATCAAGGACATCTATACTTCCTCCGTGTTTTCGTTGAGATGTAAAGTAACCAACTTTCCGTGATTGGGCTAATGCGTTTGCATTATCAAATCAATCAGCGATACCTAACAACTCACACAAGACAACGTTGTGAACGTTTAGCGACAAAAAGTAAAAAGGCCCCCTTTACAGGCGGCCCCATTACCTGAACTACCCGTAGGTAACTTCAGCGCCAGTGAAACTGGCTATGTGTTGCGCTCTACATTACCTTAACAAAGGCTGTAACAGCGAAAGGATTACATCACCCTACCAAAGAAAGGGCAATCTTCCGACGGCAGACCTTACCTATGACTGTGATAGGTTTTGCCGTCAATGTTCCTTTTGCACTGATTTTTAAGGAAATATAATGATAAAACGAACATTGCTGCTGACGTTGCTCCCGCTCATCGCCTTTGCTGAAGAACTGCCTGCCCCGGTTAAAGCGATAGAAAAACAGGGAATTACGATCCTGAAGTCTTTTGACGCCCCCGGCGGAATGAAAGGCTATCTGGGCAAATACCAGGATATGGGCGTGACCATCTACCTCACGCCTGACGGGAAACACGCGATTTCCGGCTACATGTACGACGAAAAAGGCGCAAACCTCAGTAATGCGCTGATAGAAAAAGAGATCTACGCCCCGGTCGGCAGAGAAATGTGGCAGCGGATGGAAAAAGCGTCGTGGATTCTGGACGGCAAAAAAGAGGCGCCGGTGATTCTTTATGTCTTTGCGGACCCTTTCTGCCCTTACTGCAAACAGTTCTGGCAGCAGGCGCGCCCCTGGGTCGAATCCGGCAAAGTACAACTGCGGACGCTACTGGTGGGCGTGATCAAACCCGAAAGCCCGGCAACGGCTGCCGCTATCTTATCCACCCGCGATCCGGCAAAAACCTGGCATGACTATGAAGCGTCAGGCGGTAAACTCAATCTGGCGATCCCTTCACCGCTGCCAGAAGATAAGATGAAAATGCTGAATATTCATCAGAAACTCATGGACGATCTGGGGGCGAATGCAACGCCAGCCATTTACTATATGAATAAAGAAAATATGTTACAGCAGGTCGTCGGGTTACCGGAAAAAGCGCAGCTGGACATTATGATGGGTGAACATTAAACCTAAATTAAAGGGGGGAGATTGTCATTGTTTTTCTGTCAATCTCCTTTTCCATTATAAATCGCTCGCAAAGATATTCTGAGCTATGCTATTTTAGTATTATTGAAAGAGAATTTAAGCTTAGCAAACATCACTATTGTAAAGCATTGGATGTGTTGCATAACTATAACAAATATAGTTATGACAATAGTCACAAAACAGGAAGAAAAAAACATGGCTAATCTCTACGATCTCAAAAAATTCGATCTCAACTTACTGATTATTTTTGAGTGTATCTACCAGAATTTAAGCATTAGTAAAGCGGCGGAAACGCTGTACATCACCCCGTCAGCCGTGAGTCAATCTCTGCAACGATTACGAACTCAATTCAACGATCCTTTATTTATTCGTTCAGGAAAAGGCATCACGCCGACCGTCACCGGTATAAATCTGCATCATCATCTTGAGGAAAACCTCAATAGTCTGGAACAAACAATTAATATTATGCATAGTTCCAGCCTTAAGAAAAAATTTATCATTTACAGCCCTCAGCTACTTACTGCAATGAACGTAATAAAGCTGATTAATTTTATTATGGAAGATTCTTCCGTTGAAATTGAGCATCATGATATCCTGATGTCTGCGGAATCAGCAGAAGACCTGCTGGCATACCGCAAGGCGGACATGGTGATCACCACCACGCCGCTGAACAACCATTCGGTTGTCTGTACGCCTTTTAAAACAATCAAAAGCGTACTGGTGTGTCGTGCCGATCACCCCAGAATCAGTGACGCCAGTACATTAGCGCAAATACTAGAAGAACCGTTTACCTCATACCAGGGAGAGGAGCCAGGCGTTAAAGAATACCAGTCGCTGGTCAACTCCCTTCTTGCCAGCCGGAAAATTGGGTTTCGCAGTGACTCGATGGTTGCAATCATTAATACTATTGCTGAAACCAACATAATTGGCATCGTTCCTGAAGTCATATATGACTTCTTTCACTCCACCCTTAAACTGCAACGGGTTAATATTGATCAGGATTTACCTTCAGTTCAGTTATACCTGGTATATAATCGAACGTCACTGAATAACAAAGGTTTTACGAGTATCATTAACAAAATGACGGAAAATAGCTGAAACGAAAACATCCGGGGCCATCGCCGACACAAGCATTCAAAATTAAAATAATTAATATAAAATTAATTTAAGTTTTGGATGCTTTTTTAAACCTTGCACATTCTGTTGATTATATCATATAATATATATAATTATTTTTCTGTATTCTACACATAGCCATTTTCCGTTCAGGTATGAACTCATTATGTCTGTTTATAAAATCCCACTTGACCAAAATGTTTTGGAAGCTGCGGAAGAGCGCATTACATGGACACTCACCACCTTACCGCGTATTTGCGTGTCATTTTCCGGGGGGAAAGACTCAGGGTTGATGCTGCACCTTACCGCCGGAATCGCGCGTAAGTTAAAGAAGAAGATCTGCGTAATATTTATTGACTGGGAAGTGCAATTCTCCTGCACAATTGACTATGTTCAGTCATTACGCGAACAATATTCCGATGTCATTGAACATTTTTACTGGGTTGCTCTGCCGCTCACCACACAAAATTCGCTGTCGCAATACCAACCCGAATGGCAATGCTGGGACCCGAATGCTGAATGGGTGCGTCAACCGCCTGCCGACGCCATTACCGATCCGGCTTACTTTCCTTTTTATCAGCCAGGCATGACCTTCGAACAATTTGTTCGCGACTTTGCCGAGTGGTTTTCAGAAAAGCGTCCTGCGGCGATGCTGATCGGCATCCGCGCTGACGAGTCTTACAATCGGTTTGTCGCTATCGCCTCCCTGAGCAAACAGCGTTTTGCGGACGACAAACCCTGGACGACCGCCGCTCAGGGCGGGCACACCTGGTATATTTACCCGATGTATGACTGGAAAACGGCAGACATCTGGACATGGTTCGCAAAAACGAAGCAGCCTTGCAACCCGCTTTATAACCTGATGTACCAGGCCAACGTGCCGCTCCGGTATATGCGCATCTGCGAACCTTTCGGCCCGGAGCAACGTCAGGGATTGTGGCTCTATCATGTCATTGAACCCGAACGCTGGGCAGCAATGTGCGCCAGGGTAAGCGGCGTGCGCAGCGGAGGGATATATGCAGGCCAGGATAACCATTTTTACGGCCATCGAAAAATACTGAAACCCGAGCACCATAGCTGGCAAAGCTACGCCATGCTGCTGTTGGACAGCATGCCGGAACAGAGCGCCGAGCATTACCGCAACAAAATCGCGGTCTACCTGCAATGGTATAAAAAGAAAGGAATGGAGAACATTCCACAAACGCAGGAAGGCGATATCGGCTCCAAAGATATCCCCTCATGGCGACGTATCTGCAAGGTGCTATTGAACAATGATTACTGGTGTCGGGCGCTCTCATTCAGCCCGACAAAGCCTAAACACTACCAGCGCTACAATGAACGCATGAAAGCAAAGCGCAAAGAATGGGGGATTTTATGCAACAGCGACTCACCCAACAAATAACCGACTTTCTCTCCACGCTGAACGAAGAAGAGAGAATTGCGGCAATCAACGAATTCAGGATGGCGATCCACCGCGTCAGCCCCTTTCGTGATCAGCCGGTAGACTGCGTGCAATGGGTAAAAAACGAACAAATCGAACCTAATGATTACAACCCAAACAATGTGGCGCCCCCGGAGAAAAGGCTCCTGCTGAAGTCTATTGAGGTAGATGGCTTCACGCAGCCTATTGTCGTTGCAGAAACGGCGGCAGAAAAATATGAAATCGTGGATGGCTTTCACCGTCACGAACTCGGTAAAGGGAAATCCACATTACGCTCAAAGTTAAAAGGCTATCTTCCCGTCACCTGTCTGGAACGCAATCGCCATGAACGAATTGCGGCGACCATTCGTCACAACCGCGCCCGAGGTCGTCATCAGATTCACGCGATGTCGGAAATTGTGCGAGAACTCTCCCTGTTGGGCTGGGACGAGACGCGAATCGGAAAAGAGCTGGGCATGGATAAAGATGAAGTCCTGCGTCTGAAACAAATCAACGGCCTACAGGAACTCTTTGCCGACCGTCGATTCTCCAAAGCCTGGACCGTAAAGTAATTACAATTTACACAGGCGTTCTGCGGCCGCCAGCAGCGTGGATTCCTGCTTGGCAAAACATAAACGGATAAGTTTATGTGGGAAAGGATCGGCGCAAAATACCGACAGCGGAATCGCCGCAACGCCGATTTCCCGGGTCAGCCACTGGCAGAAATCCACGTCATTGAGGTCTGATACCGCACTGTAATCCACCAGCAGAAAATAGGTGCCTTCGCAGGGCAGGATTTCCAGACGACTGTCACGCAGGGCATTAACCAGAACGTCACGCTTCTTCCGGTAAAATGCGGGTAAATCGCGGTAATGTTCCGGTTCAGCACGCAGCATATCGGCCAGCGCCAGTTGCGCCGGTGTGTTGACGCAGAACGTCAGATACTGATGCACTTTACGCAATTCCGCGCTGATCGCCGCTGGCGCTACGCAGTACCCCACCTTCCAGCCGGTCATATGAAAGGTTTTACCGAATGACGAGACCGCGACAGCACGCTCACGTAGCTGCGGATGCGCCAGTACGCTGGCATGGCCTTCTGGCGCAAAGCAGATATGCTCATACACTTCATCGCTTAATACATAGATTTCGCGATCGCCAATCGCCTGCCACAGCGCTTCAAAGTCGGCTTTGCGCCAGACGGTCGCGCTCGGGTTATGCGGCGTATTGAGGATCACCAGCCGGGTACGTTCGCTCAGTAACGCAGCAAATGCCTGCCAGTCAACGCGAAACTGCGGCGGCTGAAGCGCCAGACGTTTCAGCACGCCGCCGGACAGTTCAACGGCTGGCGCGTAGCTGTCATAGCTGGGATCGAAGCAGATCACCTCATCTCCCGCACGAACCAACGCGGTGATAGCGGCATACAACGCTTCCGTTGCCCCCGCCGTTACCGTCACCTCGCTCCCGGCATCAGCCTTATAGCCGTATAACGCCGCCGTTTTTTCCGCAATGGCTTCGCGTAATGCAGGCACGCCGGTCATTGGCGCATATTGATTCGCCCCTTGTGCAACATGCCAGGCCAGACGTTCCTGTAGATAGCGCGGGCCATCGAAATCAGGAAATCCCTGCGACAGGTTAATCGCCTGATGCTCCTGCGCCAGGGCGCTCATTTGTGTAAAGATTGTGGTGCCTAAATTAGGCAGTTTGCTTTGCGGAATCAGTGGGTTATTACTCATAGTTATCATACCCGAGGGTGATGTCGATGTTGAAACCACTATAACACGATGTTAGCATTTGGCAATCAAGACGCTTAGACGTCTAAATAAAAACAACTCCCGGACAGCACAGCCACAAGGACAACACACCATGAGCAACACTGACATCCGCGTCGTTACCGGCCCGGCTAACTACTTTTCCCATACCGGCAGCCTCTCCCGACTGAAGGATTTTTTCAGCGCCGGGCAACTCTCCGCCGCAGTATGGGTGTATGGCGAACGTGCGATTGCCGCCGCCCGCCCTTACCTGCCGGATGCGTTTGATCTTCCGGGAGCCAGACACCTGCCGTTTACCGGCCATTGCAGCGAAAGCGATGTGAAACAACTGGCCGTGAAAGCAGGCGACGACCGCCGCGTAGTGATCGGTATCGGCGGCGGCACGCTGCTTGATACCGCCAAAGCCCTTGCCCGTCGGCTACAACTCCCCTTCGTGGCGATCCCGACTATCGCGGCCACCTGCGCGGCCTGGACACCGCTGTCGGTCTGGTACAACGATGCCGGTCAGGCGCTGCACTTTGAAATTTTTGACGACGCCAATTATCTGGTGCTGGTAGAACCGGAAATCATTCTCCGCGCGCCAGAGGCCTATCTGCTGGCCGGCATCGGCGACACGCTGGCAAAATGGTACGAAGCCGTTGTATTAGCGCCACAGCCAGAAACCTTACCGCTTACCGTGCGTCTGGGCATTAACGGCGCGCTGGCGATCCGTGATGTGCTACTGGAAAGCAGCGAACAGGCGCTGGCGGACAAAGAGCGTGGAGAACTCACCCAGGCATTTCGCGATGTGGTGGATGCTATTATTGCCGGGGGCGGCATGGTCGGCGGTCTTGGCGAGCGTTATACCCGTGTGGCGGCGGCACACGCCGTCCATAATGGGCTCACCGTATTGCCGCAAACCGAGAAGTTTCTGCACGGCACCAAAGTGGCCTATGGCATTCTGGTGCAAAGCGCATTGCTGGGTCAGGATGAGGTACTGGCGCAGCTTGTCGCCGCTTATCAGCGCTTTAGTCTGCCCACCACGCTGGCGGCGCTGGATGTCGATATCCAGAACCAGGCGGAGATTGATAACGTGATTGCCCACACCCTGCGCCCGGTCGAATCCATCCACTTTCTGCCGGTGACGTTAACGCCAGCCACATTACGCGCCGCGTTTGAAAAGGTAGAGTCGTTTACGGTTTAGCGGCGGCTTGCCGGATGGCGGCTGCGCCTTATCCGGCCTGTAAAATACCCCGTAGGCCCGGTAAGCATAGCGCCATCGGGCAACACAAAACATCAGCGTAGGCCCGGTAAGCATAGCGCCACCGGGCAACACAAAACTCAGCGTAGGCCCGGTAAGCGTAGCGCCACCGGGCAACACAAAACATCAGCAGCAACGTGCGCCGCCTTTCCCGCCATAACGCGCATCCTGCCGCTCACGAAAAAATTCTTCGTAAGTCATTGGCGTCTGATCCGGGTGCGTCACGCGCATATGCTCAACGTAGTTGTCATAGTCCGGCACGCCAATCATCAGTTTTGCCGCCTGACCCAGATATTTCCCGGCCTTAGAAAGCGTATCAAACATCGTTACCACCTGTGACGCAAATGCCCTCTCCCGTTAAGAAGAGGGCCGCTTATTTAAAAATCAGTGCGCGCCTTTCGCCTGCGCCACAATCTCTTCAACGTTTTCCGGCATGGCTTCATACGGCGTTTCTTTCGCCGTCGGTTTGTCCTCTTTCAGCGCTGCCAGCGCAGTTTTGATTGAGAACAGGGCCAGAACCACCACCACAACCATGAAGAAGATGGTCAGACCGGCATCCAGACGGTTGTTGAACACCAGCTGCGCCAGCTGAGACTGCGTGTACTGCGCAGGAATATCGCCACTGTCGATCATCGCCTGGAATTTATTGGCGATCGCCAGGAAACCAATTTTGGTATCCGGGCTAAACGCTTTCTGCCAGCCTGCGGTCAGCGTACAGATCAGCAGCCAGGCGGTAGGCACCAGCGCCACCCATGCGTAACGCTGACGTTTCATCTTGAACAGTACAACCGCGCAGAGCATCAGCGCCATACCCGCCAGCATCTGGTTCGCGATACCAAACAGCGGCCACAGGGTGTTGATCCCTCCTAACGGGTCCACCACACCCTGGTGCAGGAAGTATCCCCACGCCAGCACGCACAGCGCCGTCGCTAACAGGTTCGCAGGCAGTGAATCCGTACGTTTCAGACCCGGAGAGACCACGCCCAGCAGATCCTGCAACATAAAGCGCGCCGCACGCGTACCGGCATCAACCGCCGTCAGAATGAACAGGGCTTCAAACAGAATCGCGAAGTGATACCAGAACGCCACATCCATCATACCGCCCAGCGCCCCGTGCAGGATGTAGGCCATCCCCACCGCCAGCGTTGGCGCGCCACCGGCACGAGAAATAATGGATTGTTCGCCCACTTCGTTGGCAATCTGATGCAGCGTATCAGGCGTAATCGCAAAGCCCCAGCTACTGACCACCTGCGCAGCAGAAGCAACCACATCAGCGGTTCCGGCTGGCGCCAGTACGGCCATTGGGCTGTTCATGGCGAAGTAAACGCCCGGATCGATGATACATGCGGAAACCAGCGCCATAATCGCCACAAAGGATTCCATCAACATCCCGCCGTAGCCGATAAAGCAGGCCTGCCCTTCGTTCGCCAGCATCTTCGGCGTGGTGCCGGAAGAGATCAGCGCATGGAAGCCAGACACCGCGCCACAGGCAATGGTGATGAACAAGAACGGGAACAGGTTACCGGTCCACACCGGGCCGGTGCCATCCACAAATTTGGTCAGCGCAGGCATCGTCAGCGTCGGACGCATAATCAGAATGCCGACGGCCAGACCGACAATCGTACCAATCTTCAGGAAGGTTGAGAGGTAATCACGCGGCGCCAGCAGCAGCCATACCGGCAGAACCGCCGCCACAAAACCGTAGCCCACCAGCATCCAGGTCAACTGTACGCCGGTAAAGTCAAAATACGGCGCCCAGGTTGGGCTTTCCGCCACCCACCCACCGGAGATGATGGCAAAGACAAGGAACACCAGACCAATAACAGACACCTCGCCAATACGTCCCGGACGCAGGTAACGCAGGTAGACGCCCATAAAAATGGCCAACGGAATGGTGAACGCAACGGTGTACGTCCCCCACGGGCTGTGGGTCAGGGCTTTCACGACGATCATCGCCAGTACCGCAAGGATAATCACCATGATCATGAAACAGGCCACCAGCGCGATCACGCCAGCCGTTGGGCCCATCTCTTCTTTAACCAGTTCACCCAGCGAACGACCGTCACGACGGGTAGAAACGAACAGCACCATAAAGTCCTGCACCGCGCCTGCCAGCACAACCCCGGCAAGCAGCCAGATCATACCGGGCAGATACCCCATCTGCGCCGCCAGCACCGGCCCAACCAACGGCCCTGCCCCGGCAATCGCCGCAAAATGGTGACCGAACAGCACTTTCTTATCGGTAGGTACGTAGTCCAGACCATCGTTATGACGCACCGCAGGCGTCATGCGCGTCGGGTCAACCGCCAGCACATTTTTGGCGATATACAGACCATAAAAACGGTAGGCAATGAGGTAGACACAAACTGACGCCACGACGATCCATAGCGCGTTGATCTGTTCCCCACGGTTTAACGCAATATATCCCAGGGCAAATGCTCCCATAACGGAGAGCAATGTCCAGACGAGGTATTTCCCTGATTTGTTCATAGTTGTTGTCCGTTTGCGTGTTGTGTTCCAGAGAGATGTTACATTTTGTTTCTATAACACCTCTGCTGGTTTTAACAACCTGACAACGCTATAAAACTGATTATTTACATTGCATTGTTAACTGGATCACTTCATTGGCCGGTCAACGCTGCAACATCATTGCATTTTGTTGGGCCTAGCCCATCACCGCCGTCCCCAGGCGGCAGGTACAGCAACGTCGTCCCTGCTCGTCAAAAATCACAATTTCCCAGCTCTGGCTTTGCCGGCCCAGATGCAGCGGCTGGCAAACGCCGCGCACCTTCCCCTGCGACACGGCGCGATGATGCGTGGCATTCAGCTCGGTTCCCACCACGCACTGGCCGTCACGGGTCATCAGATACCCGGCCATTGACCCCAGGGTCTCCGCCAGCGCCGCCGAAGCGCCGCCGTGTAACAAGCCGAAAGGCTGATGCGTTCGCGCATCGACGGGCATTTCCGCCTCCAGCACGTCATCACCCAGACGGGTATAGACGATCGCCAGATGCGCCACCATCGTGTTCAGACTGGTGGCGTTCAGCTCATCAAGCGTTAAATGGCGTTTCCAGATCATCGTTACGCTCCCAGGGTTGAGCCGCCGTCAACCACAATGTCCTGTAGCGTAATGTGGCTGGCCAGATCGGACGCGAGGAATAAAATGGTATTCGCGATTTCCTGCGGACGCGCGATTTTACCCAGCGGAATGCCAAGCTTAAACTGTTCGCCAAAGCCACGAATACGCTGTTGTTCCGCATCATCGCTCACCCACAGCGTGCGCTGCATATCGGTATCGGTAGAGCCCGGAGAGACAACGTTACAGCGAACGCCGCTGCCCGCCAGCTCCAGCCCAACGGTCAGCGCCAGGCTTTTCAGCGCCGCTTTGGACGCGCCATAGGCGCTCATGCCAATGCGCGGCGTGTGCGCCGCATCAGACGCGACGGTAACAATCGCCCCGCCCTGCTGCTGACGAAATTGCGCCATCGTCTGCTGGAAGAGGTTAAACGCGCCGCCGACGTTGACGGCGAACGTCTGCTGCCAGTCCTCGGCGCTTAGCGCATCGGTCGCCCCCATCCGTAAAATCCCGGCGGCATTCACCAGCACATCCAGCCGTTCGGTTTGCGCCAGCACGCGCTGGCAAACCTGAGCGACCTGCGCGGCGTCTGCGACATCCAGCACTTCGGTCGCAAAGGGATACGCATCCTGCGTGAACTCGCGATCGAATCCCGTCACCTGCGCGCCAGCCGCAACAAACGCCAGCGCCGTGGTATAACCAATCCCTTTTCCCGCGCCGGTCACCCAGACGGTTTTGCCGTTAAAATCCAATCCGGCCATCACTTCACCTCACGGGAAAGCAGCGTCCACCAGGCATCGATCGTCGGGTTTTTCGCCAGCATCACGAAGTCGATATCGCCATGCACTTTACGCCAGCGAGCCGCCAGCGCCATCATACGTACAGAGTCCAGCCCGTAATCAATCAGGTTTTCATCATCCAGCGGCTCGTCGGATTCATCCAGCAGCGGCAGGATCAGCGCCCGCAGCTCCGCTTTGCTCGCCGGAACCGGCGTCGGCAGCAGTTCCTGCGTCATCACCACGCGACCGGAGCGACCGGCAACATAGTTAAGCGACATCACATGTTCTTCACGGCTGAAATCGGCCAGCGCATCCGCCACCATAAACGGCTTGATATCGCGCATGAAAGCGTCGGTCGCCGTAGTCATACAGCCAATGTGCGCATACACACCCGTGATAATCAGCTGATTACGCCCGGTTTCTTTTAACATCTGCTCCAGCGGCGAACGGTGAAACGCGCTGTAGCGCCATTTCACCAGCACGGTGTCCGCCTCGTCCGGCGCCAGCGCATCGACAATCTTTTGCTGCTCGGGAGAACGCGTCAGGCCCGGCCCCCACATATCGTTCAACAGGGCGCGATCTTCATCGCTCTGATCTTTCGGCTGAGCGGTGTAATAGACCGGAATGTTGTGCTCTTTGCAGTACTGACGCAGGGCGGCGATATTCGCGATCACCTGTTTCATCATCGGGCAGTTGTCGCCCCAGAAGCTGACAAAATAATCCTGCATATCGTGGATCAACAGCGCAGCGCGTTCAGGTTCAAAGGCCCAGTTCACTTTATTGGGCGGAATATCGAGCGCGCCAGGCAGCGCGTACGCCTGCAATTTCGGAATTGCCATCTCTCTTTCTCCTTCAGGTCAGTGAACGTGACGCCAGCCACTGACGTAATTGTTTTTTATCGACTTTACCGACCGGGGTCAGAGGCAACGCCTCGACGCACTCCACGCGATCCGGCAATTTGAATTCGGCGACCCCCTGCTCACGCAGGAAGCGGCGTACCTGTACCGCGCGAAGCGGCTCTTTCACCACCAGCCAGGCGCAGCTTTTTTCCCCCATCAGCTCATCTTCCATGCTGACCAGCGCGGCATGGATTACGGCCGGGTGGCGCAGTAACAGGTTTTCAATCTCTTCAGCGGCGATCTTCTCCCCGCCGCGATTGATCTGATCTTTTTCACGACCCTGCACGGTGATATAGCCATCTGGATCAATGGAGATCAGATCGCCGGAGCAGTAAAAGCCGTTGGCATCAAACGCGCTGGCGTTATGCTCCGGGCTTTTAAAATAGCCGCGAAACGTGTACGGCCCGCGCGTCATCAGGCGTCCCGTTTCCCCCTGCGGCAGCGGATTGCCGTCAGCGTCAGCCACCCAGACCTCATCGTCCGGGCACATCGGGCAACCCTGAGTATTGATGATGCGCTCCGGGCTGTCGTCCAGACGGGTGTAATTCACCAGTCCTTCCGCCATGCCGAATACCTGCTGCAACTGACAGCCGATTTCCGCCGGAATACGCGCGGCAAGCGTCGCTGAAAGCCGCGCGCCGCCTACCTGCAACAGTTTCAACGAGGCCAGTTGCGCGTTGCTGCCCCACTCCTGAATCGCCTGCAACCACAGGCTCACCGCAGGCGGCACCAGCGCCGTTGAATTAATCTGATGCTTTTCAATTAACGGGAAACAGAGCGTAGCACTCGGGTCAGCCGCCAGCACCACCGTTCCCTGGGCCAGAAAGACGCCCAGCGATCCCGGCGAACTCATGGCGTAGTTATGCGCAGCCGGAATCGCGCATAAGAAACGCGTGGCTTCGGTAAAGTGGCAAATTTCATTGCTGCGGCGCACGCTGTAGTAATAATCATTATGGGTGCGCGGGATCAGCTTCGGCGTTCCGGTTGTACCACCGGAAAGCTGGAAATAAGCCACCTCATCGGCAGGTGATGGCGTGGCGGTAAAATCAACCGCAGGCTGGTCAATCGCCGTTTGCAGGTTGTGTTCACCCGCATCGTTGAGCAACAGCACCACACGCACGGAATTGTGTTCGGCAATAAACGTATTGAGGAAATCGTCCCCGGTGAACAGCGCGTGCTGGCGGTCAGCAATCACCAGCGCCGGTTCAATTTGCTTCGCGTAAGCGTTAAGTTCCGTCCGTTGATGGCTGAACAGCGCCAGAACCGGTGCGACGCCAAGCTTCAGCAGGGCGAAGAAAGTGATATACAGCTCCGCCACGTTGCCCAGTTGCACCAGCGCGGTTTCGCCGGGTTTGATCCCCTGACGACGCAGGCTACAGGCCAGATTATCCGCCGCCTGGTTCAGTTCGCGATAGCTCAGGTGTCGATCGCCATCAATCACCGCCGTTTTATCGCTGTCTGCGTGGCGGGTTAAAATATCGGTCAGCGGCAGATCCTGCCAGTACCCTTTTTCACGATAGCGGCGGGCAAACTCCTCCGGCCAACGGGTGAAAGGAATGGTCATCATCGCTCCTTAATGCAGTCCAAAAACGTTCAACATAGTAGAAAGCTTCACGCCGGTCTCGCGCCACTCCGCGACCGGAGAGGAAGCAGGCACAATCCCGGCGCCCGCGAACAGGCGAACCTGGTTTTGTCGCAGCTTCGCGCAACGAATCGTCACGACCCACTCGCCGTTTCCTTCAGCGTCACACCAGCCGACGATGCCGCCGAACAGTTCACGATCGAATGGCTCCAGTTCAGCAATTAATTTTTTCGCCACCTGATGCGGGAAACCGCTCAACGCAGGCGTCGGATGCAGCAGACACGCCAGCGTCAGGGCATTTTCTTCCGCATTCGCCTTACCTTCGAACGGCGTACCGAGATGCCATAACGTCGGGGTGGTGATCAATTGTGGAGATGCGGGCAGCTGTAATTCACTGCTGCGGTCGCGCAGCACCGTCTTCATGGCCTGAGTGACCAGCTCATGTTCGTGTCTGTCTTTTTCAGAAGCCAGCAGTCGGTTGCCCGCTTCACGATCCAGCACATCATCAGGCTGGCGACGCGCCGACCCGGCCAACGGCAGCGAACTAAAGCGCTCGCCCTCTTTACGCAGCAGCAATTCCGGGCTGGCGCCAAGCAGCACGCCGCCATCCTCCAGAGGCACATGGAAGTTGTAACTCACCGGATTCTGCGCCACCAGCCGCTCCAGCAGCGCGCCGCTGTCAATGGTGGCATCGGTCGTAATATCAATCAGGCGTGACAGAACCACTTTGTCGACTTCAGGCGTCGCCGTCAGCGCTGCCGCGCGCGCCACCATCGCTTCAAACGTTTCCTGTTCAGGGATACTTTTACGATCAACAACATTCAGTGCCTGATGCCCGGTAAAGTAACGCGAGGATTGTTGCTTTGCCGGTCGGGAGAAGGTCTGCCAGGACTCAGGAATGAACAGCGAGGATGGCTGGCGGGTATCGAAGGGGATAGCGCCGACCATAACAGGATTTGCGATACCCTGCGCTCTGGCGTCGGCAAAGGCTTGCTGTAATTTTTGTTGGAAGGGGCTGTCTAACGAATCCCCGTCAACCGCTGGTTCAGCGAAACGGGCGAAGCATCCTGACGTCGTAAAGCTGCGATACGGCGACATAAAGAAAAAGCGATCGGGGGTGAGCGTTGCCATTTTCTGCTGAACTTCCTCGGCCAGTGACGTATCCATATCATCCTCCAAAAATGATAAAGGCTTTAATAATGATTATCATTTATATTTTCGGGCGCTAACCTAAAAGTAAACAGACAGCATGTCAACTCTTGGGGTAGCACAATGTGCGACTTAGACTTGCATCCCTTCCCGCTAACAATGAAAATGAGAAGCATTAACTCCATTAATAACAGGACGCTGATTCGTGAGACTTCCCCTGCTTTGCAGAACATCCCTGATACTGGTTGGGCTTTTCATTTCAGGAATTTCTTTAGGTCATGCCGCTGACTGGCCGCGCCAGATCACCGACAGCCGCGGCACGCATACGCTGGACCATAAACCTGAACGTATCGTCTCTACCAGCGTGACCCTGACGGGCTCGCTGCTGGCGATTGATGCTCCCGTTGTCGCCAGCGGAGCGACCACCCCTAATAACCGCTTTGCCGACGATCGGGGATTTCTGCGTCAATGGAGCGACGTTGCGAAAGCGCGCAAGCTGGCGCGCCTGTACATCGGCGAACCAAGCGCTGAAGCCGTTGCCGCACAAATGCCGGACCTTATTCTGATTAGCGCAACCGGCGGCGACTCTGCGCTGGCGCTGTACGATCAGCTTTCTACTATTGCCCCTACGCTTATCATCAATTACGACGATAAAAGCTGGCAGTCTCTGCTGACGCAACTGGGCGAGATCACCGGCCAGGAAAAACAGGCCGCTGTGCGCATCGCGGAATTTGATAAACAACTGGCGACCGTTAAACAACAGCTCACATTACCGCCGCAACCGGTCAGCGCGCTGGTCTACACCGCTGCCGCACACAGCGCCAACCTGTGGACGCAGGATTCAGCCCAGGGCAAGCTGATGGAACAGTTAGGCTTTACGCTGGCGCCCCTCCCTGCCGGACTGCAAACCAGTAAAAGCCAGGGCAAACGTCATGACATCATCCAGCTTGGCGGGGAAAACCTGGCGGCAGGTCTGAACGGCGAAGCGCTGTTCCTGTTTGCCGGTGATAGCAAAGATGCCGACGCTATTTACGCCAACCCACTGCTTGCTCACCTGCCTGCCGTGCAAAACAAGCGCGTTTATGCGCTGGGCACCGAAACGTTCCGTCTGGACTACTACAGCGCAACGTTACTGCTTAACCGTCTCGCCGCGCTGTTTTAACTTACTTGCCGGATAGCGGCCAATGCCCTGTCCGGCCTGCATTTTAAAGCGGTGCGCCATCTGGCACCGGCGGCGGCTGGCGAAAACGGCGCAACTCGCCCAGCAGCAGCATTAACAACAACCCAACAATCACCAGCCCAAACCCGCTCACGCTCGCTGACGCAACCGGCGTCATCATGGCGCCCAGCCCGCCCAACAGCGCTGCGCCGATGGCGTCGCCGGTCACGTTTTGCGCCGTCCACAGGCCGTTGATTCGCCCGAGCATGGCTTCCGGCGTTTGCGTCTGCAACAGGGTGTATTGCAGTAACGAGCTAATCGCGCTGAGCCAGCCGAACAGCGCCAGACAGATCACCCCGAGCAGCCAGACAGGCATCAGCCCAAACAACCCAATCGCCAGGAACGACCCTACGGTGGAAGCCAGCATCAACAGTCCAGGGCGAACGCTGTGCGCCAGTTGCCCGCTGGTTAACGCGCCAACAGCCGCCCCCAATGGGATAGCGGCATAAAGTAAACCGATTTGCGCGGCGGACATGTGCCAGTTAATCGCCAGCGCCGGATAAAGCACACGCACCGCACTTGCCATCGTCAAAAGTCCGCCAAGCAACGCAATGCCGCCAATGAGTGGGCTGGAGAGCAAGAAACGGAACGCCGCCAACAGTGATTTCAACGGATGCTCACGCGGTTGCGGCGGCGGCGGGAGCGCCGGAAGGCTCAGCAACGGCAGCAGCGTGATAAATGTTCCTGCCGCCGCCAGACCGTAGTTCCAGGCCACGCCGCCGGTAGCCAGCAATACGCCACCCAGCATCGGTGAAATCACCGATCCCAGACGCACCGTCAGCATCGTAATCGCCCCGGCCTGCATAAGGTTTTCTCGCCCTACCAGCGCAGGCGTCGCCGCCAGTAGCGCCGTGACCCCCAGCGAGGCAAAAAAGCCATCCCACAGACCGAGCAGATAGATTGCCAGCAGCGAAGGTTCCGGCAACAGCGCGTTCAGACACAGGCCAATAAAGCCAATACCGCAGGTGCCGCGCGCCAGCAGGATCACCTTTTTACGTTCATAACGATCCGCCAGCACGCCGCCGACCATCAGGCCAACAAACATCGCGCTGCCGGTCAGCGTCACCGACAGACCAACCTGCCACGTCGAGTGGGTCATCATCTGGATCTGTACCGGCACCGCTACGCCCAGCAGACCCAGCGAGACAATAGAGATAAAACGGGCGAGGAAGACAGCGCGAAATGCAGGGTGCGTCTTCAACAGGCTGAGATTCAGCAGCCAGGATTGTCGATTCATTACAACGCCTTAATGCGAACTTTTTTTAAATATCCATTCAATGGCTGCACATGCTAACATAACCGAATAAGATCGATAACGATAATTACTATCATTATCAGGGAAGTTGATATGTCATGCTCTGTTTCCGTGGCACGCGCCATCGCCGTGCCCGGCTTGTTGTTATTACTTATTCTCGCCACGGCATTAAGTCTGGCTATCGGCGCAAAATCACTGCCTGCGTCCGTCGTACTTGAAGCAATTACCGGCACCTGCCAAAGCGCTGACTGCACCATCGTGCTGGACGCGCGATTGCCGCGCACGCTGGCTGGCCTGCTGGCTGGCGGCGCACTGGGGCTCGCCGGGGCGTTAATGCAAACGCTCACCCGCAACCCGCTTGCCGACCCGGGCATTCTCGGCGTCAATTCCGGCGCCAGTTTCGCGATCGTACTCGGCGCGGCGCTGTTTGGTTTTTCCTCTCCACAGGAACAGTTGCTGATGGCGTTTGCCGGGGCGCTGGTCGCCTCGCTGATTGTCGCCTTTACCGGCAGCCAAGGCGCCGGGCAGTTAAGCCCGGTTCGCCTCACGCTGGCGGGTGTCGCGCTCGGCGCAGTGCTGGAGGGGCTTTCCAACGGTATCGCGTTGCTGAACCCGGATGTGTACGATCAGCTCCGTTTCTGGCAGGCCGGCTCGCTGGACATTCGCAGTCTGCAAACGCTCAAGGTTATTGTCGTGCCGGTGTTGATTGCCGGTGCTACCGCGCTGTTTCTCAGCCGCGCGCTGAACAGCCTGAGTCTCGGTAGCGATACTGCCACCGCGCTGGGCAGCAAAGTGGCGCGTACCCAGCTCATCGGCCTGCTGGTGATTACCGTGTTATGCGGCAGCGCGACGGCGGTTGTTGGCCCCATCGCGTTTATCGGTCTGATGATGCCGCACATGGCCCGCTGGCTGGTGGGGGCGGATCACCGCTGGTCGCTGCCGGTCACGTTGCTGGCGACCCCGACCCTGCTGCTGTTTGCCGATATTATCGGGCGACTCATCGTTCCCGGTGAATTGCGCGTTTCGGTTGTCAGCGCCTTTCTCGGCGCGCCAGTGCTTATTTTCCTCGTGCGGCGCAAGCAGCGCGGAGGTGCCGTATGATGCACCTTTCCCGCCGCCTGATCATAAGTTGTCTGTTGCTGGTGCTCGGCTGTATCGCTGTCGGCTTGTGGAGCCTGCGCAGCGGCGCCGTTACGCTGGAAATCTCGCAAATCATCAATGCGCTACTGGGAGACGCCCCGCGCAGCATTACCCTTGTGGTGACCGAATGGCGTCTGCCTCGTGTGCTGATGGCGCTGCTGATTGGCGCCGCGTTGGGCGTCAGCGGGGCGATTTTTCAGTCGTTGATGCGCAACCCGCTGGGTAGCCCGGACGTAATGGGTTTTAACACCGGGGCCTGGAGCGGCGTGCTGGTGGCAATGGTGCTGTTTGGCCAGAACCTGACGGCGATCGCGATGGCGGCGATGGCTGGCGGGATTCTCACCTCGCTGATCGTCTGGCTGCTTGCCTGGCGCAACGGCATTGAGACCTTCCGGCTGATTATTATCGGCATCGGCGTGCGCGCCATGCTGGTGGCGTTCAACACCTGGCTGCTGTTGCAGGCGTCGTTAGAAACGGCCCTCTCCGCCGGATTGTGGAACGCCGGGTCGCTCAACGGACTGACCTGGGCCAAAACGTGGCCCTCGGCACCGCTGATCGTTCTGATGCTGGCGTGTGCCGCATTGCTGGTACGTCGTCTGCGCTTGCTGGAAATGGGTGATGACAGCGCCTGCGCGCTTGGCGTCAGCGTTGAACGTTCCCGGTTAATGATGATGCTGGTCGCCGTGGTGCTGACCGCCGCCGCGACGGCGCTCGCAGGCCCGATATCTTTCATTGCGCTGGTTGCGCCGCACATCGCGCGGCGCCTTAGCGGCACGGCACGCTGGGGGTTAACCCAGTCCGCATTGTGCGGCGCGCTATTGCTGCTGGCCGCCGACCTGTGCGCCCAACAACTGTTTATGCCTTACCAGCTTCCGGTAGGCGTTGTCACCGTAAGCCTCGGCGGTATTTACCTTATCGTCTTGTTAATTCAGGAGTCCCGCAAAAAATGACCGAATCAGTAGCCCGTTTGCGTGGCGACCAGTTAACGTTGGGTTATGGCAAGTATACCGTCGCGGAGAATCTGAATGTTTCTATCCCGGATGGTCACTTCACTGCCATTATTGGGCCGAATGGCTGCGGCAAATCAACGTTATTGCGTACGCTAAGCCGTCTGATGTCGCCCGTACATGGCCACGTCTGGCTCGACGGCGAGCATATTCAGCACTACGCCAGTAAAGAGGTGGCGCGACGAATCGGCCTGCTGGCGCAAAACGCCACCACGCCGGGCGATATCACCGTACAGGAGCTGGTTGCCCGGGGCCGCTATCCGCATCAGCCTTTGTTTACCCGCTGGCGCAAAGAAGACGAAGACGCCGTCGCCGGTGCGATGCGCGCCACGGGGATTACCCACCTGGCGACGCAAAGCGTGGACACGCTTTCAGGCGGGCAGCGGCAGCGAGCATGGATAGCAATGGTGCTGGCGCAGGAAACATCCATCATGTTGCTGGATGAACCGACGACCTGGCTGGATATCAGCCACCAGATCGATCTGCTGGAGCTGTTGAGCGAGCTGAATCGCGAGAAAGGTTACACCCTCGCTGCGGTTCTGCACGACCTTAACCAGGCCTGCCGGTACGCCACGCATTTAATCGCGTTACGTGAAGGCAAGATCGTCGCAGAGGGAGCGCCAAAGGAGATTGTGACAGCGGATCTTATTGAGAAAATTTATGGATTACGTTGCACGATCATCGACGATCCGATCGCCGGAACGCCGCTGGTTGTGCCGCTGGGTCGTCCGAAGTAATCTCAATGGCGGAGGGGTAACAATACAGGCCCGGTCAGCGACAGCGCCACCGGGCGATTTGCCGGATAGTGCTTAGACTAACCGTTCTTCCAGTTGAATCGCATCATCCAGTTTACGGGACAGCATGGCATGACGCAGCAGAACACCGCCGCACGCGATCATACCGCCCAACAACGCAGCCAGAATCACGATCAACGCTTTGCCCGGGCCGTCTTTTTTCACTGGCAGCGAAGGCGATAGCTGATATTTAAACGGCATAAATTTCACATCATTGATATTCATCGCGGTCAGTTGCTCTACGTAATACTGGCGATTGCGTATTTCAGCGTTAATTTCCGCAACGTCCGTGACGGACTTTTCAATTTGCAATTTTTGCGCAATACCGTCGGCGCCCAGAGAAATAGAGAAATCCGGGTCGTCTTTTACCGCCTGACCATTACTGTAGACCGGCTTCTTAATCCCGGCGGCGTTGGCAATCTCCAGGGAATAATTAAGTCGCTGAATGTTCGCATCAAGCTGGTTGCGCAATCTCACCCGGTCCATCGCCAGTTTTTCTTTCTCGAAATGCGTTCTGGTGTCCAACTGGTTACGAATATTCTCCAGCGTCTCTTTCACGACGATGTCCGACACATACTGGATATAGCCGGCCAGCACCTTCTGCGCCTCTTCTTTCGTTGGCGCAGTAAAACTCAATGTCCACGAGGTAAATAACGACGTCTCGTTTTTCTTACCGGCGTTGGTATCCACCGCGTTCATCTTTTCACTGAGCGCAACAATCGCCCGATGCAGTTCCATTTCATCAATATCCGCCCCTTTCAATTGATCCATCACATACGGGGAGGCGCGAAGATATTCATCCAGCAGCGATGTTGAGCTGAACTTCTTAATGAAAAGCGTAAAGACGGCGTCTCGCTGCAAATTAATGTCGAGGTTCAGCACACGCAATGTGGTCAGCGTTTTTTCCAGTTCCTGCCACTGTACGGCCTCTGCCGGGGTGACAATCGCCCGACTGGTCCATTTCTGCGGCAGAATAAAGGACAGCAGAATACCTGCCAGCGCAAACGCAAAAACAGTCGCAATAATGCGATTTTTCGCCCGCCATAAAACATCAACAAGGCTTAACAAATCAATTTCATTACTGTTTGACGGCGCTAACGGATAGCCAGTAAATTCCGAATCTTTTTCCTGCTTAACATTGAGTGATGACATGTTGTGTAACCTGACATTGAGTCCAATGAATAAAAACATCCTTTCTAATATTCTAACAGCATCTCAGAATTATCCGAAACGTTCTTTGCCTGTTCCCACAGGTAGCATGCAACTTTCGGAATTTCACTAACCGTCTGATTATGTTTCACTTATGTTAAATCAATGCTGAAGACAAATAAAAAGCCCATAATAATTGGTAGCTATTATGGGCATCAGTAGAATTAGATTTTTAAAGGCGTCAGAACGCTTCGCTTACTGGTCGAGCAATGCGCGAATAATCGGCCCGATATTCTCAAACGCGGCAGGTGAAATAATATCGACGTGGGCGCAATCCTGGCGATAGATATCCAGTTCTGCCATCCACGGCGCCCAGCTGCGTTCAGGACTTATTCCTTCCGGCAGGGTACGCTCCGCGACAAACAGCGTTGCGCGTCCATCGAACGGTACGCTATGCGCGGTTGTCAGAAGCCGCACGGCATCGGCGTAGTTTCCTTCGATGGTGCTGAATAACTCCCCGGAGGCATTTCCCTGTTGCGCAGCAAGGAACGCTTCGCGTTCACGCGCGATCTCCGCTAACACTTCAGGGTCCAGACCATTGGCCTCTTTTTCCTGCCAGTTTTGCGTTTCCGGCGGCCAGGTATCCAGCAGCCCGAGGAAGGCAACCGTTTCGCCACGCGCACGCAAGCGCGCCGCAATGCCCTGGGCCAGCGTTCCGCCCAGCGAATACCCCAGCAGGTAGTAAGGCCCGTGCGGCTGCTGCGCCAGCAGCGTTTCCAGATGACGCTCACACACCTCATCCAGATTCGTGGCCGTTTGCATCGGTCCATCAGGCCTTGGCGACTGAATCCCCGTAATCGACCAGTGTAGGCTGAGATAACGAGCCAGCACGCTAAACTGCCAGGCAAAACCGGACGCCGGATGGAAGCAGAATAACGTTGGTCCACTGCTTTCACGCAGCGGCAGGAGCGTTTCAAAGCCCAGACGCTGAGATTGCTCGTCATCGGCGGAATCCAGCAACGCGCTAAGCTGACCAACGGTTGACGCCACCATCACCTGCCCCGGCGTCACCTGACGCCCGGACGCGCGGCTCAACTGCGCGGCGAGTTTCATCGCCAGTAACGAATGCCCGCCCAGCGCAAAGAAGTCGGCCTCCACATCATTGACCTCACAACCCAGCAGGTCGGCAAAGGCGTCAGCCACCGTTTTTTCGGTCCCTGGTAAGGGCGCGCGCCCCGGCGTACGTTGCGTCAGTTGCGGCATCGGCAGCGCTTTACGATCCAGTTTCCCGTTTGCGCTGAGCGGCAGTTCCACAAGCTGTAGCAGAACCACAGGCACCATATGCGGCGGTAATGTCTCGCGTAACCGTTCCTGAAGCGCCGGAATATCCAGCGGTAAGCCGGATTGTGACACCAGATAGCCTACCAGTTGGCGGGCATCGCCTCCTGTCGCGGCCGCCTGGTTAAACACGCAGGCGTGAGCCACGGCGTGCTCGACGTCCGGCAGCGTTTGCATAACCCGATCAATCTCGCCCAGTTCAATGCGCTGACCACGAATTTTTAGCTGATCGTCGCTGCGGCCAAGGTACTCTACCGCGCCATTTTCCAGCCAGCGCGCCACGTCTCCGGTGCGATACATGCGTTCGCCCGGCATAAACGGATCGGCAATAAAGCGACTCGCCGTCAGATCCGGGCGCCCCAGATACCCCTGCGCCAGCTGGATGCCGGTCAGGTATAAATCACCCGCGGTGCCCGGCGGCACCGGGCGCATCATCGCATCAAGAATGCGCAGCCCGGTATTCCAGACCGGATAGCCAATCGGCACGCTGTTTCCGGTGACATCCGCCAGTTCTTTGCCGCAGGCGGGATACCAGCTGACATCCACCGCCGCTTCCGTCGGCCCGTACAGATTGTGCAGCGGCGCGCCGGTCAACTGTTCCCACTCGCGGCACAGCCCGGTGGGCAGCGCCTCGCCGCTACAAAATACGCGCTGTAGCGTAGCGCAGCTTTCATGAGCGGATTCAGGGGTGAGCGAGGCGACGAACGCCGCCAGCATTGACGGGACAAAGTGGGTGGTGGTCACACCATACTTCGCAAAGAAATGCTGCATGGCAATCGGATCGCGGTGCGCGTCCGGCTCCGCCATCACCAGCTTCGCCCCGGCAATAAACGGCCAGAAGAACTCCCACACCGAAACATCGAAACTGCACGGCGTTTTTTGTGCGACCACATCCTCTGCCGTTAACGGATAGTGATCCTGCATCCACAGCAGGCGATTCACGATCGCGGTTTGCCCGACCATTACCCCTTTCGGCCTGCCGGTCGAACCGGATGTAAAGATGATGTATGCCGTATGGTGCGGCAACGACAACGCCAGCGATTCAGCGCCGTTCGTCGGCAGCAGCGCGTTGTAGCACAGGCTTTCTACGCCGGGGATATCGTTAAATCGCGGCAGTTGTTCTGCGGTTGTGATCAGTAATTTCGGCTGCGCGTCTTCGAGCATCATTCGCAGACGATCGTCTGGATACCCCGTATCTAACGGCAGCCAGGCGGCTCCGGCCTCCACAATGCCGTGCAGCGCCAGCGTCAGGAAAACCGAGCGCGGCAACGCCACCGCGACGCTGTCGCCCGGTTTAACGCCACGTTCACGCAGCAGGTGCGCCAGGGCGATCACCTGCTCGCGCATCTCCTGATAACTGAGCTGATGGCGCGCATCAGCCAGCGCGGGCGCGTCCGGCGTTTTGCGTGTCTGTTCGTCAACCAGCGCGCTGAGCGTCGTGAGCGGTATGCTTACCGCCGTATCATTAATCTGCGCCAGTTGCGCATATTCGGCAGGCAGGAGCATTTCGGCATCGCCGCAGCGCAGCGCCGGATTGCCCGCAAACTGGCGTATCAGCGCCGTCAGCCGCGACGCATGGCAGGATAACGTCGCCTCATCATAGCGCTGTTTGTTGGCTAAGATTTCAATGCTCAGGCCGCCCTCTTCATCCGGGAACAGCGCCAGTTCAAGATCGTTAACCGGGCCGGTCGCCAGCGTATGGGTTTGCGCCTGTACACCGGGAATATCCAGTTGATAATCAAAGACCTTCACGTTCAGTACCGGGCCAAACAGCGGTTCTTCACCCGCCGCGCGGCCGCTGTCGCGAACGATCTGTTCGGCGTCATAACGCTGATGGCGACGCATTTTTTTCATCTGCCCGGCAAGACGCGTCGCCAGTTCCGGCAGCGTTTCCGCCGCATTAATGCTTACCCCTAACGGCAGGACGTTCAGTACCGGGCCGGTCGCCGTTAACGCCGCCGAGCCCATACGCCGCATGAATATAAATCCGGCAGCATAGTCCATCCGGCCGCACAGGCGGCCCAGCCATAGCGCCACCAGCGCCAGCGCTAAATCCGCACGTTGAATATCAGACATGCGTGCCGCCAGCTGACGGAAAACACCGTCGGGCACATCCAGTTTCATACGCAAAATATCGGCGCTGGCCGCCCGCCCGGGAAGCGGCGCAGCCGACAGCGAAGCGGGAGGCGGCAACTGGCGACGCTGCTCCGCCCAGAAGGCGCCATCGCGTTGATAAGCCTCGCTCTCACGGTAACGCTGATACTCCTCCACCACGTCAGCAAATGGCGTAAACGGCGAGTCGGGCGTCTGGGCGTTACACTGCCAGGCGCGGTAAATCGCCGCGATCTGACGGGTTATCGCCGGGAAACTGAAGCCATCCACCAGTAGATGGTGATAACGCTGATACCAGTACCAACGGGTATCATCGACCTGAATCAACTGGTGGAACGCCAGCGGTTTGCCGCCATCAACGCGTAAATTTTGTCGCAGATCGGCCTGCATCCGCGCCAGCGCCGCCGCATGCGGATCGGGCTCGTCACGCAGATCGATAAGCTCGGGTTGTGCAAACGTGAATGCCGGGTCCACCCACTGCCAGACCTCGCCGTTATCTTCAGTAAATCGCATACGGAGGGTATCCGCTTGCGCCATACCGGTTACTACCGCCTGCGCCAGCAGAGGGGCATTCAGCGTGCCGTGTAATTCCACATAGTGCGCCACGCTCCAGGCGGAAGGCAGCGTAGAGAGTTTTTCCGCCATCCAGATCCCTGGCTGGGCGGCCACTAACGGTAAACGCGTGGTCATTGAGCCTCCTGCGCAGCGGCGTAATGGGCGGGAGTTAGCGTGGTCCAGTGCGCATCCAGCCACTGCTGGCAAAGCGCCTGCGATTGCGGTTCGCACACCACCTGCCAGCCCGCAGGGAGAGAACACTGCTGTGGCCAGAGGCTAAATTGACGCTGCGGGTTTTGCAGAATGTAAAATTGTCCCTGCGGGTTATCGAAGGGATTACTGAATTCCATACTCAACTCCTGTCGTGGAAAATCGCCAGCTACAGCGTGTCGGTTAACGGTTGCCAGAGGGTCATCAACCCCTGCATTAATCCGCCACGCCAGCAAAGCGCATCATGTCCGCCGTCAACCTGACGCCAGAAAACCGACTGCTGCGTAGTGTGTAGTTGGCTGTAAAGCGCCTGATTCGCCCGGAAAATAAGCGGCTCTCTGATACCGGCCTCCAGCACGATGCGCAACCCTCTGGCGGTCAATGTGCCCGCCTTCAGCTGTTCAATAATCTCGCCTTCCCGATCTGCGCCGCGCTGCGGCCACCAGAACGATCCCGACTGGCTCAGTACGCAGCCAAAGCGTTCAGGCCAGTTCAGACCGGCATACAGCGAGGAGAGCCCGCCAAAACTCTGCCCGGCGACGATCGTCCTTTTTGCACAATCGCTGAATGGCGCAACGGTTTTCACCAGCGGCAGGAGTTCTTGTTGTACCGCCAGCCAGAAATCGGCATTGCAGGGCAGTTCACGGCTACGGTGGGGGGTATCAATGGCATCAATCAGCAGGTAGACCGCAGGAGGGAGCTGACGCCGCCGGGTCAGTGAGGTGAGCGCGGGCCAGACGGGCATGCTTTCCGCCCAAAACTGCCCGTCGAGCAGAATCGCTAGCGGACGTTCAGGCCGGGCGTCGCCGGTCGTGAACACCCACACGCGACGCGTATTGCCCAGCCGCTCGCTGCGCCATTGCAAACATACCGGGGGAGCTGACGGATTTTCAGTCTTATCCCAGCCGGGTTGTGCTGGCGCGCCAGGCATTTCCAGCGCGGAAACCGCATGGCCCCGCCCCCCCTTCCAGCTCACCGGGTTAAGAGGATCGGCAATCGCCTGCGGCAATAACTGACGCCAGCCTTCACGCAGCGTGGTTCTGTCAGGCGTTTCGTCTACTGCCAGAGAAGCAAAAATATCATCGCGTTCAGAAGGGATGAAACAGTAACTGCCACGCCAGTCGGCGCTTAATGTCGTGCTCCATCGCCAGACATCCGTGCCCGCAATACGCTGCATGGATTGCGGAACCGCATTCTGATGATGGTCGGTGACGCCCGTAATGTAGACCCATACGCGGCGAATTGAAGAGCGGCTTTCCGTCCCCTGCGGATCGCGCCACCAGAAAGTCACCCGATATTTTTCGTCTGTTTCACGCTCCCATTCGGGACCGTGTTTTGACTGCCACCAGGTCTCACTTCCTGTCGTTAACGCCGTCACCGTCATAACCTCATGTTTATTGTGTAATTTTTTATTTAATGATGAAATATATTGATAATATTATTGATAACTATTTTCATTTGCAATAGCGTATTGTCGCGCCGTGGGAAGCGCGAACATTATTTCACCACCCAGGCTGGGTCTCTCATTCGTGCATTGACGCCACGTTCAAATGAGAAACACAACCTGAAACCTGCACTGCGTGCTTTTTCTGGAATGTATGGCTTTCGCAGATGCGGGCGACATCAGGCTAAACACCTCACCACGAGAGTTTGGCGCATGTGGCTAAATAAAGATAAGCAGGAAACACAATGAACAATAAGATTCATTCCCTGGCCTTACTGGTCAATCTGGGAATTTATGGGGTCGCTCTGCCTGTTATGGCGGAGGAGACCACTGATAGCGCAGCGCTTCATGAAGACACCATCGTGGTCACCGCCGCCCAGCAGAACCTCCAGGCACCGGGCGTATCGACCATCACCGCCGACGAAATCCGTAAAAATCCTCCCGCTCGCGACGTTGCCGAAATCATCCGCACCATGCCGGGCGTGAACCTGACCGGTAACTCAACCAGCGGCCAGCGCGGCAACAACCGCCAGATCGACATTCGCGGCATGGGCCCGGAAAACACCCTGATTCTGATCGACGGCAAACCGGTGACCAGCCGCAACTCCATCCGTCTGGGCTGGCGCGGCGAGCGTGACACCCGTGGCGATACCGGTTGGGTGCCGCCAGAGATGATCGAACGCATTGATGTGATTCGTGGCCCTGCGGCGGCACGTTACGGCAACGGCGCAGCGGGCGGCGTGGTAAACATCATCACCAAGAAATTCGACGATCAGTGGCACGGTTCGTGGAACACCTATCTGAATGCGCCGGAACACAAAGACGAAGGTTCCACCAAGCGCACCAACTTTAGCCTGAGCGGCCCGCTGGGCGGCGAATTCAGCTTCCGCATGTACGGCAACCTGGATAAAACTCAGGCCGACGCCTGGGACATCAACCAGGGCCACCAGTCTGAGCGTACCGGCGCCTACGCCAACACCCTGCCAGCTGGTCGCGAAGGGGTTGAAAACAAAGATATTAATGGTGTCGTACGTTGGGATTTCGCGCCAATGCAGGCGCTGGAGTTTGAAGCAGGCTACAGCCGCCAGAACAACCTTTACGCGGGTGACACCCAAAACACCAATAACGACAATGCCCTGGTGAAGAAAAACTACGGTAAAGAGACTAACCGTATTTATCGCCAGAACTTCGCAGTGACCTGGAACGGCGGCTGGGATAACGGTATCACCACCAGCAACTGGGCACAGTATGAGCACACCCGCAACTCGCGTCTGGGCGAAGGGCTGGCGGGCGGTCTCGAAGGGTTGTTCAACAGCGACGAATTCACCGACACCGACCTGGCCGACGTGATGTTGCACAGTGAAATTAACCTGCCGCTTGATTTCATCGTTAATCAAAACCTGACGCTGGGTACTGAGTGGAACCAGCAGCGTATGAAGGATTCCGCCTCGAATACTCAGGCTCAACAGGGCGGAGCCATTCCAGGCATGAGCGACGATCGCAGTCCGTACTCATCCGCAGAAATCTTCTCCCTGTTTGCCGAGAACAACATGGAGATAACTGACAGCACCATGCTGACCCCGGCGCTGCGCTTTGATCACCACACTATCGTCGGCAACAACTGGAGCCCGTCCCTGAACCTGTCGCAGGCGCTGGGCGATGATTTCACCCTGAAGATGGGTATCGCCCGTGCCTATAAAGCACCGAGCCTCTATCAGACCAACCCGAACTACCTGCTGTACAGCAAAGGCCAGGGTTGCTATGCAAGCTCCGATGGCGTCGGTTGCTACATGATGGGTAACGATGACCTGAAAGCGGAAACCAGCGTCAACAAAGAGATTGGTCTTGAGTGGAAACACGACGGCTGGCAGGCCGGTGTGACCTGGTTCCGTAACGACTACCGCGATAAGATTGAAGCGGGCTATGCGCCAGTCGGCCATACCTCTTCAGGTAAAGTGCAAACCGATATCTACCAGTGGGAAAACGTGCCGAAGGCCGTGGTAGAAGGTCTGGAAGGATCGTTGAATATTCCGGTCAGCGATGCGATAAACTGGACCAACAACATTACCTACATGCTACAGAGCAAGAACAAAACAACCGGCGATCGTCTGTCGATCATCCCGGAGTACACGCTGAACTCAACCCTGAGCTGGCAGGTACACCAGGATGTGTCAGTGCAGTCAACCTTCACCTGGTACGGCAAGCAGCAGCCGAAGAAATACAACTATAAGGGCCAGCCTGCTACCGGCTCTGAGAAAGATGAAGTTAGCCCGTACAGCATTGTCGGCCTGAGCGCGACCTGGGACGTAACCAAAAACGTCAGCCTGACCGGCGGCGTGGATAACGTCTTCGACAAGCGTCAATGGCGTGCGGGGAATGCCCAGACCACGGGTAACGACACGACCGGCGCTTATATGTACGGTGCAGGTGCTTACACCTACAACGAGCCGGGTCGTACATGGTACATGGGCGTTAACACGCGCTTCTGATAACGACCACCCTCTCCCTGAACGGGGAGAGGGTTTTTATGAGAAACCATGCGAACCACTTACACCCCCCTCTCTTTTTCCCGCCACAAACTTCATCTTATCGGGTTCGATATCGATAGCTTCCACGAACACGATCTGCTCTGGTTGCCGCACCATGCGCAGCTGCTTCCCGCCGGGCGAAAACGTCAGGCTGAACATTTAGCGGGACGTCTCGCCGCGTTTCATGCTCTGACTGAATATGGGCACAAAACCGTACCCGCTATCGGCGATAAACGGCAGCCCTTGTGGCCGGAAGGTCTGTTCGGCAGTATCAGCCACAGCGCCGCCACGGCGCTGGCAGTCGTCTCCCTCACTCCGGTAGGGGTTGATATCGAAGCAATCTTCACGCCTCAAACGACGGCAGAACTCACCAGCAGTATCGTCGATAACGATGAACAACGCGTTTTACAGCGCAGCCCTCTCCCTTTTCCGCTCGCGTTAACCCTGGCGTTTTCCGCCAAAGAGAGCGTCTATAAAGCGTTCTCCGATCGCGCGGCAACGTTACCGGGTTTTGCCAGTGCCAGGATCGTTTCAGTGACGAAAACACATCTAACCATGCAAATGACGTCGGCGTTTTCGCCGCAGCTTGCTGATTGCACAGTGGATATTTCGTGGCGTGAGTACGACGGTCAGGTCATTACGCTCTGCGCGTCCGTCCTGTAGAATTTGCCCGCAGCCATTGCTGACTGCGGAGCACAAAAATTGCCATAAAAGCGTATTTCGTCAGCATATATCGCCTCCATGCGAAGAAGAGACTAACAAGCCGAATTGTCGTGTTCGGGTTGTTAGCCTCAAGGTTGACGGAACTATTTTCAGAAAACGTGAGATCCGCTTACATTCCCGGGAACAACACCCCGTTGCCAGGCGCTTCACGATCCAGATGAATAAAGTTCAGATGACGTTCATACTGATCGAGAATGTCCGTAATCACCTGCTCTTTGCTGTAGTCCATCAGGTCATTTCCCTGGCTTCCTTCCAGCAGGAACGTTTCCAGCCGGTAATAGCTCGACTTGCCGCTACGCGCCCGGTAGGTAAAGCCGGGGATTGCGTACTGCTGCGGCCAGATCTGATAGATAAAGTTGCGCTCATCGCCCATGTGAACCCGTAGATCCAGATGACCAAGGTTTTCCCCTTCCTGCGGCGGCATACTTTTCAGCTCCACCGATGCGCCGCGCAGTTGCAGTTCATGGGCGACCTCTTCCATTGCCGGGAAACATACCTTCTCCATCATTTCGCGGGTATAGCGTGTTCCCGGGTAGTTCATCAGGCGCGACAGTCGTTTTTTCCAGCTCAGCCGGTCCTGCACGCCCATCGGACGCGGCGCGGTATGACGACTGGCGCTTTCCCGACGATAATCTTCAACTTTCAATGATTTATACAATCCCGCCATAATGAAGAAGATCACAAAACTAAACGGCAGCCCCATGATTACCGTCGTGTTTTGCAGCGCTGAAATCCCGTTGGTCATCAGCATCCCCAGCGTCAGCAGGCCAATCGCTACCGACCAGAAAACACGCAGCCAGGCTGGCGCATCGCTGTTGATGTCTTTCAGTTTTGAGGTGAAATTGCCCAGCACCAGCGCACCGGAGTCCGCCGATGTCACGTAGAACAACAGACCGGTGATTGTGGCGACAGACGCGCTGAAGGTGAAGGCCGGATACTGCGCCAGCAGGCTATAAAAGCCGCGCTCAGGGTGCGCCATCGCTTCCTCGGCAAAACCGGCATCGCCATGAATGATTTCATACAGCGCGCTATTGCCAAACACCGACAGCCACAGCAGGGTGAAAGTGAACGGGATAATCAACGTACCGAAGACAAACTGGCGAATGGTGCGGCCACGCGAAATACGCGCCAGGAACAACCCGACAAACGGCGACCACGCAACCCACCACGCCCAGAAAAAGAGCGTCCAGTTGTTCATCCACTCAACCGGCCTGTCGAACGCAAAGCTGTTCAACGTCATCCCCATAAAGCGGTTAACGTAGTCGCCCACATTCAGCACCAGCGCATTGAGCAGGAATGAGGTGTCCCCCATAAACAGCACAAAGAGGATCAACCCCAGCGCCAGCAGCACATTCAGCTCCGACAGAACCCGAATGCCTTTGTCCACGCCAGAAGTCACCGAGATCGTGGCGATCACCACCGACAGCACAATCAGCGCCGCTTTGGCCGCCATTGAATCCGGGATATCAAACAGCACGCTCAGACCGTAATTGAGCTGCACCACACCAATCCCCAGCGTCGTGGCGATACCAAAGATGGTGCCGATAACCGCGGCAATATCCACGCTATGCCCAATCGGCCCGTTGATGCGCTTACCGAAGATCGGATAGAGCGCTGAGCGAATGGTCAGCGGCAGGTTATAGCGATAGCTAAAGTAGCCAAGCGCCATCCCCATTAACGCATACATCGACCAACCGGTCAGGCCGTAGTGAAACAGCGTCCAGACCATCGACTGGCGGGCGGCTTCAATGGTCTGCCCTGCCCCTTCCGGCGGCTGCATATATTGGGTGACGGGCTCCGCCACCGAGAAGAACATCAGGTCGATGCCAATCCCGGCGGCGAAAAGCATTGCCGCCCAGCTTAGCAGACTAAATTCCGGCTTTGACTGCTCAGGCCCAAGCTTGACGGAACCGAAACGCGAGCAGGCAATGAATATGACAAAAACGATATAGAGCGTGGCGGCCAGCAGATAGTACCAGCCAAACGTTCTGGAGACCCAGTTCAGCGTGCGGCCGATCCAGACTGCGGAGAAATCACTAAAAAAAATGGTCGTCAGGGAAAACAACAAAATCAGTCCGGCAGACGTATAAAACACAACGGGATTGATTTTGTCCTTTTCTCTGTTCTGAGCAAGGTTCGTCATCGATTACCTCTGATTAAGTAACGGTGACTACTCTGTCGAGCAGCTAACTTTTTGAGATTCTGTAAGGCGATGGCATTTTTAACAGATTTGCAAAAATAGCCTTATTAACAGAAATGATGATATTTTCAATCTATTGTTTTTATTAATTTTATCTAATATCCCATTACATTCCCCTTACCTGTTAACCGCCAAATTGATAACAATTAAGACACATTTTATATTGAACGTCCAATCAAAAAACGGTTTAATACATAACCATAACTGATGACTGGAGCGATAAAAATGCCCAAAGTGGGGATGCAAACCCTTCGTCGCAGGCAACTGATTGACGCCACCCTGGAGGCCATTAATGAAGTCGGGATGCATGACGCGACCATTGCGCAAATAGCCCGACGAGCAGGCGTGTCGACCGGCATCATCAGTCACTATTTCAAGGATAAAAATGGATTGCTGGAAGCGACGATGCGCGACATCACCAGCCAGCTTCGCTATGCCGTCCTGCGTCGGTTGCATGCCCTTCCAGAGGCCAGCGCAGAATTGCGTTTGCGCGCCATCGTAGCGGGCAACTTTGACGACAGCCAGATAAGCCAGGCCGCGATGAAAGCCTGGCTCGCATTCTGGGCAAGCAGCATGCATCAGCCGATGCTCTACCGCCTGCAACAGGTCGCCAGCAAGCGGCTACTGTCAAACATTGTGTATGAATTCAGGCGCGAACTTCCGCGCCAGCAGGCTCAACAGGCCGGCTATGGCCTGGCGGCGCTTATCGATGGGCTGTGGCTACGCGCCGCGCTGAGCGGAAAACCGTTTAATCTCAGTCTCGCTCAGGCGCTGACCACCCATTTCATCAGTCAGCATTTGCCGAACGCCACTGACTAACCGAGGAGAACCCATGCCCCGAATGGCAGAACAACAGCTTTATATTGACGGCGCATATACTGCCGCTACCAGCGGTCGCACCTTTGAGACGATCAATCCCGCTAACGGCGAGGTACTGGCTACCGTACAGGCCGCAGGCCGCGACGATGTCGATCGCGCCGTGAAAAGCGCGCAGCGCGGGCAAAAAATATGGGCCGCGATGAGCGCAATGGCGCGCTCGCGAATCCTGCGTCGGGCAGTTGATATTCTGCGTGAACGCAATGACGAGCTGGCGCAACTGGAAACGCTCGATACCGGTAAACCACTGAGCGAAACCGCCAGCGTAGACATCGCCACCGGCGCTGACGTGCTTGAGTATTACGCCGGGCTGATCCCTGCCCTGGAAGGCAGCCAGATCCCGCTACGCGAGACGTCATTCGTCTACACCCGTCGCGAGCCGCTGGGCGTGGTGGCCGGGATCGGCGCATGGAACTACCCCATTCAAATCGCCCTGTGGAAATCCGCTCCGGCGCTGGCGGCAGGCAATGCCATGATCTTCAAACCCAGTGAAGTCACGCCGCTAACCGCGTTAAAACTGGCGGAAATCTACAGCGAAGCCGGTCTCCCGGACGGCGTGTTCAACGTGCTGCCAGGCACCGGCGCGGAAACAGGGCAGTTCCTGACGGAACATCCTGATATCGCCAAAATCTCCTTCACCGGCGGCGTCGCCAGCGGCAAGAAAGTGATGGCCAATTCAGCGGCTTCATCGCTGAAAGAGGTGACGATGGAGCTGGGCGGCAAATCACCGCTGATTATCTTTGACGACGCGGACCCCGACCTCGCGGCGGATATCGCCATGATGGCGAACTTCTTCAGCTCCGGCCAGGTCTGCACCAACGGCACGCGCGTATTCATTCCGGCGCACATGAAAAGCGCCTTCGAGCAAAAAATTCTGGCGCGCGTAAGCCGCATTCGCGCAGGCGATCTGTCTGACCCGGCAACCAATTTTGGCCCACTGGTGAGCTTCCCTCATCGCGACAACGTTCTGCGCTATATCGCCAGCGGAAAAGCGGAAGGCGCAACGCTGCTTTGCGGCGGCGACGTATTAAAAGGCGAAGCGTTTGATAACGGCGCCTGGGTCGCCCCCACCGTATTCACCGACTGCCGGGATGAGATGACCATCGTACGCGAAGAAATTTTCGGCCCGGTGATGTCCATTCTGACCTACGAAAACGAAGAAGAGGCGATCCGCCGCGCCAATAACACCGATTACGGACTGGCCGCCGGGGTAGTGACAGCCGATCTCAACCGCGCTCATCGCGCAATCCACCAGCTTGAAGCGGGGATCTGCTGGATCAATACCTGGGGGGAATCTCCTGCTGAAATGCCGGTCGGCGGCTACAAGCATTCCGGTATTGGTCGCGAGAACGGCATCATGACGCTGCAAAGCTACACCCAGGTGAAGTCCATCCAGGTTGAGATGGGTCAGTTTCAATCCATATTTTAACCAGGAGGTTTGTTTGCATTTTGACTACATCATTATTGGCGCCGGTTCGGCGGGCAACGTACTGGCAACACGGCTGACTGAAGACAGCGACACCACCGTGTTGCTGCTGGAAGCGGGCGGCCCGGACTACCGTGCGGATTTCCGCACCCAGATGCCTGCCGCGCTGGCGTTTCCGCTACAGGGTAAACGTTATAACTGGGCGTATGAGACCGAACCGGAGCCGCATATGAACTACCGCCGCATGGAGTGCGGCCGTGGTAAAGGGCTGGGCGGCTCATCGCTGATTAACGGCATGTGTTACATTCGCGGCAACGCGATGGATCTCGACAACTGGGCGCAGGAGCCAGGCCTCGAACACTGGAGTTACCTCAACTGCCTGCCCTATTACCGCAAGGCGGAAACCCGTGATATCGGCCCCAACGACTACCACGGCGGCGACGGCCCGGTAAGCGTCGCCACGCCAAAGCACAATAACAACCCATTGTTCCATGCGATGATAGAAGCGGGCGTCCAGGCGGGATATCCACGTACCGACGACCTCAACGGCTATCAGCAGGAGGGGTTTGGGCCGATGGACAGAACCGTGACGCCGCAAGGACGACGCGCCAGTACGGCACGCGGGTATCTCGATCAGGCCAAAGGTCGGCCGAATCTGACCATCATCACCCATGCGCTGACCGACCATATTCTATTCGAAGGTAAAAAAGCGTCAGGCGTTGAGTGGCTGGAAGGCGACAGCACCATCCCGACCCGGGCGATGGCGCGTAAAGAGGTGTTGCTGTGCGCGGGCGCCATTGCGTCGCCGCAAATCCTGCAACGCTCCGGCGTGGGTGACGCATCGCTACTGAAAGCGTTTGATATTCCGCTGGTGCACCACCTGCCGGGCGTGGGTGAAAACTTGCAGGACCATCTGGAGATGTATCTACAGTATGAGTGCAAAGAACCCGTCTCTCTCTACCCGGCGTTGCAATGGTGGAACCAGCCGAAAATTGGCGCTGAGTGGTTATTTGGCGGCACCGGCGTGGGCGCCAGCAACCATTTTGAGGCAGGTGGATTTATCCGCAGCAGCGAAGCGTTTAGCTGGCCGAATATTCAGTATCACTTCCTGCCGGTGGCGATTAATTACAACGGCTCGAATGCGGTGAAAGAACACGGTTTTCAGTGCCATGTCGGTTCGATGCGCTCACCCAGCCGTGGGCATGTGCACATTAAATCGCGCGATCCGCGCGAGCATCCGGCCATTCTGTTTAACTATATGTCTACCGGGCAGGACTGGCAGGAGTTCCGCGATGCCATACGCATCACGCGTGAAATCATCAACCAGCCTGCGCTGGACAAATACCGTGGACGAGAAATCAGCCCTGGCATTACGTGCCAGACCGACGAACAGCTGGATGCGTTTGTGCGCGACCATGCGGAGACCGCGTTTCATCCTTGCGGCACCTGCAAAATGGGTTACGACGAAATGGCGGTAGTCGACGGCGAAGGCCGGGTTCACGGCGTGGAAAATCTGCGCGTGGTGGACGCCTCCATTATGCCGCAAATTATCACCGGCAACCTGAACGCCACCACCATTATGATCGGCGAGAAGATGGCCGATGCGATTCGTGGCCGCGAACCGCTGGCAAAGAGCACCGCAAGCTATTACGTCGCAGGTGATGCGCCCGTGCATCAGCCGCCGCTGCGTTAATCCCACCTCTTTTTCCCGCTCTGCTGCTGAGCGGGAAAAGACCACGCCCCCCCTCCTCCTCCCTGACATCTATACTCAACGCAACGCCCTGACAAAAGAGAACGTTATGCCGCTACCCGATTTTCACGTTTCCGAACCGTTTACGCTGGGAATTGAACTGGAAATGCAGGTGGTCAATCCGCCGGGTTACGATTTAAGCCAGGACTCTTCCACCCTGATTGACGCCGTCAAATCCCAACTCACCGCCGGAGAAGTGAAGCACGATATCACCGAAAGCATGCTTGAGATGGCGACGGGAGTCTGCCGCAACATTGACCAGGCGGCGGCGCAGTTCTCCGCCATGCAGCAGGTGATTTTGCAGGCTGCCGCAGACCATCATCTTGAAATCTGCGGCGGGGGCACGCACCCTTTTCAAAAGTGGCAGCGCCAGGAGGTGTGCGACAATGCGCGCTACCAGCGTACGCTGGAAAACTTCGGTTATCTGATTCAGCAGGCGACGGTATTTGGTCAGCACGTCCATATTGGATGCGCGAACGGTGATGACGCTATCTACCTCCTGCATGGTCTGTCGCGCTTTGTTCCTCACTTTATTGCGCTGGCGGCGGCATCGCCGTATATGCAAGGGTCAGATACCCGTTTTTCCAGCGCCCGGCTGAATATCTTCTCAAGCTTTCCTGATAACGGCCCGATGCCGTGGGCCAGCAACTGGCAGGAATGTGAAGGGCTGTTCCGCCGCCTCGCGTACACCAGCATGATCGACAGCATCAAAGATCTGCACTGGGATATCCGTCCCAGCCCTCACTTCGGCACGGTAGAAGTTCGGGTAATGGATACGCCTCTGACCCTTGCTCATGCGGTCAATATCGCGGGGCTGATTCAGGCGACGGCCCACTGGCTGCTGACCGAGCGCCCGTTCAGGCATCAGGAGCGGGATTATCTGCTGTACAAATTCAACCGCTTTCAGGCTTGTCGGTATGGCCTGGAGGGAACATTGACCGATGTCCACACCGGCGACCATCACCTGCTGTCTGATGACACGCTGCGCCTGCTGGAGAATGTTGCCTCCTCCGCAGATAACGTCGGCGCCGCCAGCGCCATTAACGCTCTGCGCCTACAGGTGAAAAACGGGCTGAATGAAGCGCGGCAGATGCGGGAGTTTGTGACGGATGGCGGTTCGCTGATTGGGCTGGTGAAAAAACATTGCGAGATCTGGGCGGGTCAGTAGGCGACGATTTGCGTTACCCGGCGATATCCCGGACAATGGCTTTTTAACTCAAGTTTAACAATGCCATGAAACACCCGCTTGAATCGTTGATGACCGCTGCTGGCATCCTGCTGATGGCTTTTCTCTCCTGTCTGCTGCTGCCTGTGCCCTCGCCGGGCATGGTGCTGGCGCAAAAGCTGGTTGCGACCTTCCATTTAATGGATCTCAACCAGCTTTACACCCTGCTGTTTTGCCTGTGGTTTTTAACGCTTGGCGCTCTCGAATATTTCGTGATCCGCTTTATCTGGCGTTGCTGGTTTTCGCTGGCTGACTAAGCCGGTGAAATCCCGCATACCGTGAACCAGCGCTTCACACCACGCGGCGTAATCGTGCCCGCTTGACCACGGATGAAAACTCACCGGATAGCCTTTTTCACGTAGTACCTGCGCAAATTCCAGCGTGTTGCGATAAATACCGCCGTCCGGGCCTTTGGTTTCAAAGCGGCCGGCCTGCAACCAGAAGCGGACAGGATAACGCGGCGAATTCTGGTACTGACGCGTCAGCCAGCTGGCCTCCTCGTCTTTTGGCGCCCACCAGTACGAACCGGATAAACTCAGCACGTTACCGAACAGACGCGGATAGCGCAACGCGACCCAGGATGACGCCAGCCCGCCATAGCTGGAGCCCGCCAGCACCGTTTTTTGTCGTTGCGTGGTCACCCCCTGCTGACGCAGCCAGGGCAATAATTCATGCGCCATAAAGTCGGCAAAATCAGGGTTCGGCGGCAGCTCTTTCGCCCGTCTGGCGTGATCGAGCGTATCAATAAACACCACGTTTATCGGCGGCAGTTGATGGCGCGCGATCAGCCCATCCAGCACGCGATCGATATGGTAATCATCAAGATACGTTTTGCCGTCAAACAGCATCAGCGTCCAGCGTGCCGGTTGCGCGCTGTGTGGGCGATAAATCGCAATTTCACGACTGTTGCCCAGACGTTCGCTGAACAATGTTTTGCGCGTAAGCGAACCGTAACGAACAGGCTGCGCGGTAGCTTGCGCAGAGCAAAACCGCACGGGACTCAGATCGAGAAGGGAAAACTGATTCCAGCGATCGGCATACTTCTCGCCAAGCGTCAGCGGGTTAAGCGGATCTCTCTGCGCGCTGACCAGAATCGCCCGCCGCTGATCGCGCGGCGAACCGTTCACCAGCGGAACATCCGGCGCCAGTTTGTACTGCATTACCGTATCCGCAGGCACCACATAGCTGCGGAACCAGACGTCGGAATCGCCCAGGCGGAACAGGGGATCGTGATCGCCTGCCGGAGAACCGAGAATAAAAACGTTCTGCTTCGCACCGCGCCACAGAAACGTAACCCGCTTATGGCTGTCGTCAACCGGCTCCACCAGCGGCGTGCCGTTGCGCTGTAGATCCTGCCAGAAATGGGCGGTTCCGGCGCCTACCGCCAGCGCTTTTTCCAGTTGCTGCAAGGTTGGGCTGACGGGAGCGACGCGCTGTATTTTCGGCAGCGGCGTGGTTTCTTTCATCTGCCATGTAAACCGCCAGCGAGCGCCCTCATTACCGTGCAACACCAGCGAGGTGGCCTGTTGTACCGGCAACGAAAACAACAGCTGATGCTCGCCATCGGCCGGGCCACCTTCCAGTAAAGTACGGATGCGACGGTTCTGACCGTCCAGCAAACGAGCATCGGTAATCCCCGACAGGGTGGCCGAAACATAATTTTCACTCAGCGCGGGAAGCACAAAGCAGATCTCGCCGCTGGCATCAAATTTCCCCTGCTGCTCTCCCTGAACGGAGGGCGTCGAACACGGCATCGCCTGAGCCGACATCGTCCCCAGCCCAATCACCAAACCACTCCATGCCATCTTCATTAACGGTGCTTTCCTGATGAAATTTGTTAACAACGCTAATGCAAATGGTAATGATTTGCAATAACATCTGTCGCGTTTAATGAGGATGGCAGTCCGGCATTTGTCTGACAGGACGACCGGACAATTTCAGGTATGGCATAGAAAAGGATGCTAAATGATATTTAAAAATAACAAGATAATGCAGCTCTGGGTTCTCAGCCTGGCGACCGTCAGTACGACGACGTTTGCCAAAACGCAGGAGGAGACCATTCTGGTGACGCAAGGCGTCAGCCAGGAACCCACTGCGCCGGTGAAGGGAATGGTGGCGACCAAAACCCTGTCGGCAACCAAAACCTCCGCGGAGCTGGTGAAAACGCCGCAGTCCGTCTCCGTCGTTACCCGCGACCAGATGGACGCGCTGGACGCCACCTCCGTCTCCCAGGCGCTACGCTACACCGCCGGGGCATTTACGGAGTATCGCGGCTCATCCAACCGTAACGATGAAGTGTTTGTACGCGGCTTCAGCTACGTTCCTAAATTCCTTGATGGTTTGAGCTTTGGCGCAACGGCGTCATCGCAAACCGGCACCGTTGATCCGTGGCTGCTGGAGCGGGTAGAGCTGGTGCGCGGCCCGGCTTCGGTTCTGTTTGGCCAGGTGAACCCCGGCGGGCTTATCAGCATGACCAGCAAACGCCCCACCAGCGAACCGATTCATAAGGTTCAGTTCAGCACCGGTAATCGCGATCTGGCGGAAGGCGCATTTGATTTCGGCGGCCCGCTGAGCGATGACGGCCGGGTACTGTATCGCCTGAACGGGATCGCCCGCACTCAACATAACCAGGTTGAAGACTATAAAGATTCGCGCGTCGCGATTGCTCCGGCTATCACCTGGTATCCAAACGATCAGACCCGTTTCACGCTGCTGACCAGCTACCAGAAAGATCCCGATGCGGGCTACCGTAACTTCCTGCCTGCTTATGGCACCGTCACCAGCGCTAACGGAAAATATATTCCGCTCGATTTTAACGTCAGCGATCCTGATTACGATCAGTCATGGCGTGAGCAGACGATGGTGGGTTATGAGTTTGAACATCAGTTCAATGACATGATGACCTTCCGCCAGAACGCCCGCTATGCCAGCATCAAGCAAAAATACCGCTATCTGGTTTACTTCAACAGCAAACCGGAAAGCACGCTGCTCAGCCGTCGCGCCCAGCATGAGGAGCGCACGACCAATGAGTTTGGCATTGATAACCAACTGGAAGCACAGTTTGCGACCGCGCAGATGAACCATACGCTGCTCGGCGGGCTGGATTACAAGTCCAGCAACGACAAGCAACTGTTAATGCGCGGTTCCGGCTCGCAGTACGATATGGACTGGACGCACCCGGTTTATGGCGTAAACGTCGATGAAAGCACCTTCAGCACCGCCAGCCACGAACAGCAGAACCTCGATCAGATGGGCCTCTATTTGCAGGATCAGATGAGCTGGAACAACTGGGAGCTGCTGCTCTCCGGGCGCTATGACTGGACGGAAGTTCGCACCACCGATTACATCAACAGTGAGAAAACGCAGCAGAACGACAACAAGTTCACCTGGCGTACCGGCTTGCTGTATGCCTTTGATTTCGGCCTCTCGCCGTACATCAGCTACAGCACCTCGTATGAACCTAATCTGCAAACCAACCGCGCGCCGGGCAGCGCGCCGTTTAAACCCACTACCGGTAAACAAACCGAAGTGGGCGTGAAGTATCAGCCGGTGGATAACACGCTGATGTCGCTGGCGTTATACGATCTCAAACAGAGCAATGTGTCCACTTACAACAGCACGCTGGGCTGGTTCGAAAACGCGGGGGAAGTGCGTTCCAAAGGCGTGGAAGCGGAAATTCACTCTTCACTGTGGGATAGCGTCAACCTGATTGGCTCGTATACCTACACGGATGCGGAAACCGTCAACACCACGGTAGCGGGTACGGAAGGGAAAACGCCTGCCCGTATTCCTGCCCACATGGCTTCCGCCTTCGCCAGTTATACCTTCCCCGGCGGCCCGCTGAAAAGCCTGACGACCGGCGTGGGCGTGCGCTACATCGGCACCAGCTACGGCGATGCGAAAAACACCTTTAAAGTGCCGGCGGTGGATCTGTATGACGCGATGGTGAGCTACGAACTGGGAGAACTGAACAGCAGCCTGAAAGGCGCAGCCGTACAGTTTAATGT
The DNA here is from genome assembly GCF_005406305.1 of Citrobacter sp. TBCP-5362. NCBI lineage: Bacteria > Pseudomonadati > Pseudomonadota > Gammaproteobacteria > Enterobacterales > Enterobacteriaceae > Citrobacter > Citrobacter sp. TBCP-5362. The sequence goes on from NZ_CP040234.1 coordinate 3,239,789, forward strand.
CAATAATATCGCCGATACGAAATACGTGGCCTCTTGCGCCAGCGACACCGCCTGCTTCTATGGCGTAGGTCGCACGGTTACGGCAACAGTGAGCTATTCCTGGTAAGAAAGATTCCCGGCAGCCAGGCGCTGCCGGGGAAACTCAGTGCGTACGGCTGTGATTCTCTTTACGGTAGGCGCCCGGCGGCTGATTAAAGGTTCGGGTGAAGATCCGCGTAAAGGTCTGCTGCGAATCAAAACCGTACTTCAGGCAGATGTCATACACCCTTTGGTCAGTATCGCGTAAATCACGCGCCGCCAGCCGCAGCTTACGCTCCCGGATATAGCGCCCCAGACTCTCCCCTTTGTACTGCATAAACAGGCGTTGCAGATGCCATTTGGAGTACCCGGCGTGGCGGGCAATATCATCAATGCGCAACGGTTGATTTAAATTATCATCAATCCACTCGACAATAGTGTCGATTACCTGAGCGGAAATGGTCATCGTGCTCTCCCCCTCCGAAAAATGGTCGCTTATTCCCACCAGGCCGTAAACTGCTGGGTCGGATCGGCCAACATCACCGGTTCACCCAGCGTCGGCGTCAGCAGACGGTAGCGTTTATGACGACTCGCCAGCGCCAGACGTTTATACGGATCGTCCCAACTGTGTTTCGCCAGGACAAAACGCCCGGCATGACCGGGTAAAATCGCTTTTGCGCGCAGGTCCTGCGCCGCCTGCGCGGTCTCTTCCGGCATCATGTGAATGTATCGCCAGTCCCGGTCGTACTGACCGTTTTCCATGATGGCCAGATCGACTGAGCCGAACTGTTCTCCAATCGCCTTAAAATGCGGCCCGTAACCGGAGTCCCCGCTGTAATAAACCTTCTGCTCAGGCGTCTCAAACATAAAACTCGCCCACAGCGTCTGGTTACGTTTGAGCCCCCGACCAGAAAAATGGCGCGCGGGCAGGACGTGGATCAGCAGCGCGTCATCGATCCTGACGGACTGGTTCCAGTCGCGCTCGTCGATAATCCCGCCATTCATGCCCCAGTAGCGCAAATGCGATCCCACACCCAGCGGCGTAATGACCCGCTTAATCTTCGGCATCAGCGCTTTGATGGTGGCGTAGTCCAGATGGTCATAGTGATCGTGCGAGATGATCAGCAGGTCGATCTCCGGCATATTTTGCGCCGTCCAGGGGTAGTCTCCGGCAAAGGCTTTATTCAGAAACGAAAACGGCGCCGCATAGCTGCTGAATACCGGGTCGATCAGAATGCGTTTTCCCGCCAGTTGCAGATACCAGGAGGAATGGCCCAGCCAGATGAGCGTGTCCCGATCGCGCGGTACGCTGGCGAGATCGGTGTTTACCAGCGGCAACGGCTGGGCAGGCCGCGCGTTTTCACGTTTAGCGACCAGAAACTCCCACCATGCGGCGAGCATCCCCTTATCCCCGGTGTAACCGGGAGTGGGTAATTGATTATGAAACTGTCCATCACGATAGTGTGGAGACTGTTCCACCAGGCTCAGTTGAGCGCCCTGCGGCACCTGACCAAACCCGGCGTTAAGGACAAACGGCAGACTCGCTGTAGAAGCAATAAGCATAATAACAACCACACAAATTGTGAGACGCTTCATATCCTGATCCGAAAACGCGCCCCTTTCCGCTGGTTTGCGCGACTGTCACTTGATTATGAGTGAGTAAGCACTCATTATAGAAAGCGAAGGAATCTCGTCAAGATGATTTTCAATCTTTGACATTCACCGTTGCGGCGCTGCAAAGAGCGTGTTTCAATCGTGTTTTTTACATCATTAAGGGTAAAGTGTAGTGGCTCGTCCGAAGAGTGAAGACAAAAAACTGGCGTTACTGGAAGCCGCAACAAAAGCGATCGCGCAATCCGGCATTGCCGCCTCCACCGCCGTCATTGCTCGCAACGCAGGTGTTGCTGAGGGAACATTGTTTCGCTATTTCGCGACAAAAGATGACTTAATCAACGAGCTTTATCTGCATTTGAAGCAGGATCTCTGCCAGTCGATGATGGCGAATCTGGACCGTTCAATCACCGACACCAGAACCATGACGCACTTCATCTGGAACAGCTACATCAACTGGGGCCTGAACAACACTAACGGGCACCGCACCATCCGCCAGCTTGCGGTTAGTGAGAAAATCACGAAAGAAACCGAGCAACTGGCAGACGATATGTTCCCGGAACTGCGCGATCTCTGCCATCGCTCGGTTCTGCCCATTTTCATGTCTGACGAATACCGTGCCTTTGGCGATGCCCTGTTCCTCACCCTGGCGGAAACCACGATGGAATTTGCCGCCCGCGATCCGGCCCACGCAAATGAGTACATCTCGCTGGGTTTTGAAGCGATGTGGCGCGCCCTCACCCGCGAGGAAAAATAATGGACGGCCAGACGCTGCACCGTTGTGCGAAACGCATCGCGCTCGAACTGCCTTTCACCGAACACTGCTGGCCGTTCGGCCCGGAGTTCGATGTCTTTAAAGTCGGCGGCAAGATATTCATGATCGTTTCAGAACAACGCGGCCGTCGATTTGTGAACCTGAAATCCGATCCACAGAAATCCCTGTTAAATCAGCAGATTTACCGCAGTATTGAACCCGGTTACCACATGAACAAAAAACACTGGATTTCCGTTTACGCAGGAGACGATATCACACCGTCGCTGCTTGCCGACCTGATCGGCGACTCCTGGAATCTGGTGGTGGATGGTCTGGCTAAAAAAGATCAAAAACGTCTGCGCCCCGCCTGATTTATCGTTGATATCGATAAGTGTTTTCGCACTTTTCTCTCTTATCTTTTATGCGCTAACCCTGTACCCTGCTGGCACGAAAACGCACCCGCAGGGTATTAAAAAACATCAGGAGTATTTATGGATATCGTTTCTGTCGCCTTAAAACGCTACTCCACTAAGGCGTTCGATCCCAGCAAACAACTGACCGCAGACGAAGCGGAAAAACTCAAAACATTGCTGCAATATAGCCCTTCCAGCACCAACTCTCAGCCGTGGCATTTCATCGTCGCCAGTACCGAAGAAGGGAAAGCGCGCGTTGCGAAATCCGCCGCCGGTAATTTCGTGTTTAACGAGCGCAAAATGCTGGATGCTTCCCATGTCGTCGTGTTTTGCGCAAAAACCGCAATGGACGACGCCTGGCTGGATCGCGTTGTCGATCAGGAAGATGCCGATGGCCGTTTTGCCACGCCGGAAGCCAAAGCGGCAAATAACAAAGGCCGTCGCTTTTTCGCGGATCTGCACCGCCGCGACCTGAAAGATGACGATCAGTGGATGGCGAAACAGGTATACCTGAACGTTGGCAACTTCCTGCTGGGCGTCGCCGCGATGGGTCTGGACGCCGTACCGATTGAAGGCTTCGACGCCGCGGTTCTTGACGCTGAATTTGGCCTGAAAGAGAAAGGTTATACCAGCCTGGTCGTGGTGCCTGTCGGCCATCACAGCGTAGAAGATTTTAACGCTGCGCTGCCGAAATCCCGCCTGCCGCAGGAAACCACCCTGACGGAAGTCTGATTTCTTGTTATGCCGGATGGCGGCTGCGCCTTATCCGGCCTACGGAGCATACGCTATTGTAGGCCCGGTAAGCGCAGCGCCACCGGGCATATCGCCTTATCCGGCCTACGGAGCACACGTTATTGTAGGCCCGGTAAGCGCAGCGCCACCGGGCATATCGCCTTATCCGGCCTACGGAGCACACGTTGTTGTAGGCCCGGTAAGCATAGCGCCACCGGGCATTTTACTGCTTATCCAGCCACGCCAGCGCCTGTTCTCCGGCCTCATCCATCGGTAAATACACCAACAACCGGGAGCCGTTACGCGGTGCGGAATACCAGTACATCTGCTGCAAACTAAAACGCCCTAACCGGGGATGGAGAAAATTCTTCACCTGGTTTTCCACGCCACGCACCTCATAACGCTGATGCCATAACGCTTCAAACTCGGAAGATGCGGCGAAAAAGCGCGCCAGTTTATTTTCCCACCCCGGATCGCCACGGTGTTCCGCCATTGCCGCACGGAAATAAGAGACAAACGTCGGCAGCACGTCGCGGTTTTCTATGCGACTGCGCCAGGTTTCGTTGGTGAGGTAGAGGTAAATACAGTTGCGATCGTCATCCGGGATCGTGGCAAAATCCACGCCCATCAGCCGACAAAAACTCTCATTCCACGCCACAATATCAAAATTAGGTTTCTGAATGCTGGCTGGCTGCGGCATCAGGCTGTCAAGCATACGGCGGGTTCCCGCGCTGATCCCCTCGCACACGGTGATCTGCGTCGATTCCGGCGGCGTCAGCCCGGCCAGTACAAACAGGTGTCGGGTTTCCAGCGGGCTGCATTGCAGCGCATTCGCAACGCCAACCAGTACCGACTCAGAGGGATTCACCTCCCGCCCCTGTTCCAGCCAGGTGTACCAGGTCACGCCAACTTCCGCCAGCATCGCCACCTCTTCGCGGCGCAGACCGGGCGTTCGCCGCCGACCGACGCGCGGCAGCCCCATACGTTGCGGATCGAGGCTTTCCCGCCGGGCGCGTAAAAATGCGCCGAGCTGCTTCCGGTTGTCTGCGGGTTGCATCACCGTGGGCTCACGTCGCGTCATCACCGTCATATTACCTCCAGCATGGTAGTACCAATACCAGTATAACCAGGAACTGGTACCCGTTTAATTCTTCAGTAATGCTACGTCCATCTGTTGAATGACGCAATGGAGTTACCATGAATACGTCAGCCGTTTCACTCAGTCGCACCGGGCTATCGCTCTTGCTGACAGGCCAAATGCTGCCGCTTATTGATACATCGATTACCAACGTCGCCCTGGAATCCATTACCCGGTCTTTACAGGCGACAACGACGCAACTGGAGTTAATTGTCGCCCTCTATGGGATTACGTTCGCGGTCTGTCTGGCGTTGGGGAGCAAGCTCGGCGATAACTACGGTCGCCGCCGCCTGTTTATGTGGGGAGTCGCATTCTTTGGCGTCGCCTCCCTGCTCTGCGGTCTGGCGAATTCTATTCACATGCTGCTGGGCGCCCGTATTTTGCAGGGGGCTGGCGCGGCGTTGATCGTGCCGCAAATTCTCGCCACGCTTCACGTCACGCTAAAAGGAAGCGCGCACGCAAAGGCCATCAGTTTGTATGGCGGTATTGGCGGCATTGCCTTTATCGTCGGTCAAATGGGCGGTGGCTGGCTGGTCTCGGCGGATATCGCCGGGCTTGGCTGGCGCAACGCATTTTTTATTAATGTCCCGGTCTGCCTTCTGGTACTGGCATTCAGCCGCCGCCACGTTCCCGAAACGGCCAGCGAAACCCGCGCCGACATCGACTGGTTGGGCACCGTCTGTCTGGCCGCCATCCTCTGCTGCCTGCTTTTTCCTATGGCGCTGGGGCCAGAAACCGGCTGGCCCTGGCAGGCTCAGGCGGCGCTATTTGCCATTCTCCCGCTGGGATGGTGGATGCGTAAAAATGCGCTCCGGCAGGAGCTGCGCCACCAGCACCCGCTTCTGCCGCCGCGCCTGTTACGGCTGACCAGCATCCGCTTCGGCATTCTGATCGCATTGCTGTTTTTTAGCGCATGGTCAGGTTTTATGTTCTGTATGGCGCTGACTCTGCAAATGGGTCTGGGGATGGCGCCGTGGGAATCCGGTAACAGCTTTATCGCCCTCGGCGCGGCCTATTTCATCTCGGCCTGCTACGCACCGCGATTGATTGCGCGCTACAGCATGGGGCGTATTCTGTTGATGGGTCTGGCGATTCAGATAGTCGGCTTAGCCGGGTTAATGATGACCTTCTGGCATTCGGGTATGCAAACATCCACCTTCGCGCTGGCGCCGGCAACGGCCCTGATAGGTTATGGACAGGCGCTGATCGTGAACAGCTTTTATCGTATCGGCATGCGCGATATCAGCACGCAGGATGCCGGAGCCGGAAGCGCCATTTTAAGCACGTTGCAGCAAGCCACATTGGGGCTTGGCCCGGCGGTGCTGGGGGCGTTATTTTTGCATCTGCAACACAATAGTCACGGCGATTATACGCAGTCGGTGATCGGTTTTCTGGCCGTCGAAGCTGCCATGATGCTCAGTCTGGTTCTGGCGACATTATGGTTTCGCCGCGCATTGAATATCAATGCAACCCGCCCCTGTATGGTGTCAAAATAACAAACCTGCATCGTGCAATTTGCATAATATCCGCACAGCGGTCATCATAGACCGCTGTTTATAAAGGAGACGTTATGCAGGAATTAATATCTCAGGTAGAAGAACTCGGGATCGAAATGAATCACACCACTTCGCTGGTGATGATTTTTGGCATTATTTTTCTCACTGCCATCATTGTGCATATTATTTTGCATTGGGTGGTGCTGCGAGCCTTTGAAAAGCGCGCCAGCGCCAGTTCACGCCTGTGGCTGCAAATCATTACCCAGAATAAATTATTTCACCGCCTGGCATTTACGCTCCAGGGGATTATCGTCAATATTCAGGCTGTGCTCTGGCTACAAAAGGGGACTGAGGCGGCTGAGATATTAACCACCTGCGCACAGCTGTGGATCATGATGTATGCCCTGTTGTCCGTCTTTTCGTTACTGGATGTTATTCTCAACCTGTCGCAAAAATTCCCGGCGGCGTCTCAGCTTCCGCTGAAAGGGATATTCCAGGGCATCAAACTCATCGGCGCCATTATCATCGGTATTCTGATGATCTCCCTGCTGATAGGTCAGTCTCCGGCCATTCTCATTAGCAGTCTCGGTGCGATGGCCGCCGTCTTAATGCTGGTGTTTAAAGACCCCATTCTCGGTCTGGTCGCGGGTATACAGCTTTCAGCGAACGATATGCTGAAGCTGGGCGACTGGCTGGAAATGCCGAAATACGGCGCGGACGGCGCGGTGATCGATATCGGCTTAACCACCGTGAAAGTGCGTAACTGGGATAATACCATTACCACCATCCCCACCTGGTCCCTGGTTTCGGACTCTTTCAAAAACTGGAGCGGCATGTCCGCCTCTGGCGGTCGCCGAATTAAACGCAGCATCAGTATCGACGCCACCAGCATTCATTTTCTTGATGAGGATGAGCAGCAGCGTTTATATAAAGCGCATTTGTTAAAGCCCTATTTAACCACCCGTCATCAGGAAATCCAGGAATGGAACCAACAGCAGACTGCGCCGGAATCCGTACTCAATCATCGTCGGATGACCAATATTGGCACTTTCCGCGCCTACCTGAATGAATATTTACGCCACCATCCGCGTATCCGCAAAGATATGACCATGATGGTACGCCAGCTTGCGCCGGACGATCAGGGTTTACCCATTGAGATTTACGCGTTTACCAATACCGTGGTGTGGCTGGAATATGAAAGTATTCAGGCCGATATTTTCGACCACATTTTTGCCGTGGTCGAAGAGTTTGGCTTACGGATTCACCAGTCCCCTACAGGAAACGATATTCGCGCGCTGTCCGGGGCGTTTCAGCGCTAATATCAGGTACTGGCGCGGGAAATATAGCGCCAGTCCATCATCACCCTTTCGGTTGACGCATCCGGGTGTTCAATCCGGTTCAGCAGCAGCCCGACCGCTTTACGGCCAATATCGCGGGAAGGCTGCTCGATAGTGGTCAGTTGCGGGGAGACCATCTCCGCCAGCTCCGTACCGTCAAAACCCACGACGGCGATATCCTGCGGGATGCGCAATCCGGCGTTGGCAATGGCGCGCATGGCGCCTGCCGCCAGGGTATCCGATACCGCAAAAACCGCATCCGGGCGCGTTTCTGCCGCCAGCAAAACGTCCATCGCCGCCATTCCGGCGCTGGAACTCAGTTCGCTGGCATACTCTACCGCCTGATAATCCAGAGACCAGGCATGAAGCGCCGCCTTATACCCCCGCTCCCTCAGACGCGCATATTTATAGCTTAAATCATGGTTGATCAGCGCAATCCGCTGATACCCCTTTTCGACCAGATGGAAGATGACCGACTGTGCGGCATCAACGTCATTGATCCCCACACAGGAGACCGCGCCTTTATCGGCGTATTCCGCGCACTGCACCCACGGCGCATCGCCGATCATGGTGGTCAGCTCCGGTAATTTTGAAAACGCATCCATAGTGATAATGCCATCGACAATTTTCCCCGAGAGCAGTTTCAGCGCCGATTTTGAACGCGCCATATCCGAGCCTGAATTACACAGCAGAATGCGATACCCGTTTTTCTCCGCCTCTTCTTCAATGCCCTTCACCACTTCAGCGCAAAAAGGGTTCGCAATATTTGAAACCATCACCAGAATCATTGAGCTGCGCGCGGTGCGAAGCTGGCGCGCCAGCAGGTTGGGCTGATAGTTACTTTCCTTGATGGCTTGCAGCACGCGCTCGCGGTTTTTGGCTTTGACGGTATCACTGTTATTGAGCACGCGTGATACCGTCGCCACCGACACACCGGCGAGCTGGGCGATTTTTTGAATAGACATAACGGCGACACATCCTGCGGTTTGCGCTTTGTGTTGAGGCTACCATAAAATCGCCCTCCGGCGAACCGGGCGAAGGTTTACCGCATCACGCTCACCCACCGCTGGTGTTGATGGCTTTTCACAATGGCGTCAATGATATACATCACGTCAGCACCGTCCGCGAACGAGGCAAAACGACGCACCTCCGGCGCGGGCATTTTTCCTGCCTGCACCGCAAGATAAAACTGCTGCATCATGTTTTTAAAGGCATCCGGCCAGCCCTCAATATGCCCACCGGGAAAGTGCGCGCTGCCAGCCACATCCGCGTTCATTAATCCGGGGTCGTCCGTCAGGATCTGATTCGCCTGCTGCCGGTGGCCGATCCACAGCTGCTGCGGCACTTCCTGATCCCAGGCCAGCGAACAGTGACTGCCGTTAATCTCAAATGTCAGCTGGTTTTTCCGCCCGGCGCTCACCTGTGAAACGCTGAAACAGCCTTTGCTACCGTCATCAAAACGTACCAGCACCGCGCCTCTGTCTTCCGTGCTGACCGGTTTATCTACCCACTGGCGTTCCGTGAGCGGCTGAGTAAACGTCGAGTTTCCTTCCACGCTGGCCTTACGCGTTGGCCAGACCGTGGCAAGATCCGCCATCACCTCCACAATCCGATTTCCGGTAACAAACTGCACCGTGTCGCACCAGTGTGAACCGATATCCGCCACCGCGCGTGAGCCCCCGCCAAGCGCGGGGTCTACGCGCCAGTTATAGTCGGTTTCCAGCAGCATCCAGTCCTGCAAATAACTGCCCTGCACGGAAAACTGCCGCCCAATGCTCCCGGCGCGTACCATGCTGGCAGCCTGCTGCACCATCGCAAACTGCCGGTAGACAAAACTCACGCCATGCACCACCCCCGCCTGCTCCGCCAGTGCGGCCAGTTCACGCGCTTCATCCGGCGTCATGCAGAGCGGTTTTTCGGAGAACACAGACAACCCCGCCCGCAACGCCTGGCGATTAATGTCGGCATGAAGATAGTTCGGCGTGCAATTGTGTACCACCTGCAATCCCGGATGCGCCAGTAATGCCTCCACGCTGCCGTAAGCATGCGGAACGTTTAGCGCCCGGGCTTTCTCCTGCGCCTTCTCCAGCGAACTGTCACAAAGCGCAACCACCGATACGTTTCCCGGTCGGCGCAAGGCTTCAATATGCGCAGGGCCAATAAACCCGGTTCCGATAATGCCAACCTGAATCATTTACGTACCTCATCACCCGCAGCGAAATCATCAAACGCATGCTCAGAAACCGGAATAATATGACGGCGAATAAATTCACTGCCCTCACGCGCGCCGGTGGCGGCTTCTTTCAGGCAGCACTCCCACTCCAGTACCGCCCAGCCGGGGTAATCATATTGGGCGAACTTGCTGAACAGCGTTTTGAAATCCACCTGTCCGTCGCCCGGCGAACGAAACCGCCCGGCCCGCTCAATCCAGGGTTGATACCCGCCGTATACGCCGCTACGGCTGCTGGCGCGATACTCGGCATCTTTCACATGAAACGCTTTAATGCGCGAGTGGTACACATCCACAAAACCCAGATAATCCATCTGTTGCAGCAGCAGGTGGCTGGGATCGTACAGAATATGGCAACGCGCATGATCGTCGACCAGCGCTAAAAAACGCTCGAACGTGACGCCATCGTGCAAATCCTCGCTGGGGTGAATCTCATAACACACGTCCACGCCATGCTCATCAAAGCAGTCGAGAATCGGTCGCCAGCGGCGCGCCAGTTCGCTGAACGCCTCGTCAAAACGCTGACGATTATGCGGCGGCCAGGGGTAAAAATAGGGCCAGGCGAGCGAACCGGAGAAGGTGGCATGTGCGGTCAGCCCCAGTTTTTGCGAAGCGGCGGCAGCCTGTTGCAACGTCTGCGTCGCCCATGCCTGTCGCGCCTGCGGGTTTCCGCGCACCGACGGCGGCGCAAAACCGGCAAACGCCTCATCATAGGCCGGGTGTACCGCAATCAGTTGACCTTCAAGATGGGTCGATAATTCACTGATGACCAGGCCGTGATCCGCCAGCATCCCGCGAATATCATCACAGTAGGTCTGGCTCACGGCGGCCTGTTCAACATCAAACAACGCTTTATGATTGCAGGGGATCTGCAAGGCCTTATAACCCAGCCCTGCCGCCCAACCGGCCAGCCCTTCCAGCGTATTAAACGGGGGTTGCCTGCCGATAAACTGCGCCAGAAAAATACCCGGTCCCTTAATGGTTCTCATAACCCCTCCTGAAAATTACGCCTGCTCTTTCTCGTCATACTTGAAAGCGAAAAGGAAAATCGCGGCAATCACCGCAGCGGCCACTGCCGGGAGCCACCAGAACGTCACCCAGGCCTGGGGAACCGCCTGCCCCGCCACCAGGCGGTTGTACAGCGCGCCTGAAATCTGCGAGCCGAGCAGCATACCGATGCCATAGGTAAACATGACGATCATACTTTGCGCCTGCCCCTTCACCTTTTCTCCGGCAATGCGGTCGGTATAGATAAAACCCACGACAAAGAAAAAGTCATAGCACACGCCATGAAGCAAAATACCGAGATAGAGCAGGAAGCGCCCCTCTTCGCTGATGCCGAGCGCAAAGAAGGCATAACGGACAAACCAGGCGCACATCCCGATCAGCAGCATGTATTTCACCCCCAGACGGCGGAACAGGAAGGGGATCACCAGCATAAAGACGATTTCGGACATCTGGCCGAATGACATCGCGGTGCTGACATCGCCCACGCCAGCATCCGCCAGGAACGAGGCGGTATAGGCGTAGTAAGTTCCCAGCGGCACGGAGATTAACGTCGCGCAAAGCGAGAACACAAAGAAGTGGCGGGTCTTGAGTAATGCAAACGCATCAGCGCAAAAAAGATCGCGTATCTTCACCGGCAACCCCTTCGCTGGCGCAGGGGTGTGCGGCAGCGTCAGGCTGTAGAGCGCCAGAATCACAGAGCAGAGCGCGGCAAGCGTGAAGATCCCGGTGGTGTCGGAAATCCCCGTCACGCCGATAAAAATACCGGCCACAATCCAGCCAATCGTGCCGAACACGCGTACAACCGGGAAGGTTTTATCTTTATCTGACAGGCTATGAAAGGCGATGTTGTTGGTCAGCGCCAGCGTTGGCATGTAGCACAGCGTATAGCCAAACAGCAGCCCGATGAGCAATGCCCCGTTTTGCGCCACCAGCGCCTGCGGCACAAACCACAGAATCGCCGCCCCCGCCACATGCATCACCGCCATCACTTTTTGCGACGCAAAGAAGCGATCCACCAGCATCCCCAGTACAAACGGCGACAGGATGGAGGCGATCGGCCCGGCGGAAAACGCATCGCCAATCAGCAGCGACATGTTGTACTGGGTCATCACCAGCCCCAGCGTCACCGACCAGCTCCCCCAGATGAAGAACTGTAAGAACATCATTAACGACAGTCTCGGCACCAGCAGCCGGTACTGTACGGTCTGTTTTCCACTACTTTCGGTTGTCGACACCATTTTTTTGCCTCACCTTTAAAAAGTAATCGATTACAAATAAACTCAAAATGAAAAGTAATCGATTACAAAACAAAGATCCTGCGGATCAAATAAGAATTGCGAGGAGAGTCACGATAAAGGTGAAGCGTGGCGCGGCGCACGATGTTGCGGGTGGCGGCTGTGCAGGCCCGGTAAGCGCAACGCCACCGGGCAGCAGGATTAACGGGTTTTACGGCGCAGTAATTTAAAGGCAACGAACAGGAACAGTATCCATACCGGCAGCAATATCGCCGACATGCGCATATCGTCAATGGTACACATCAGAACCAGAATCATCGCCAGAAAAGCAATGCACAGGTAGTTCCCGGCAGGGTACAGCAACGCCCTGAACTGCGTGTCGCGACCTTTGCGCCGCATCGCCGCGCGAAAACGCAGGTGCGCCAGGCAGATCATAATCCAGTTCAGCAGCAGCGTGGCGACCACCAGCGCCATCAGTAAGCCAAAGGCTTTCTGCGGCAGCAGATAGTTGATGAGTACCACCAGCGAGGTGATAGCGCCAGAGAGCACCAACGAGTTCACCGGTACGCCACGGCGACTGACGCGGGTTAAAAACTTCGGCGCATTTCCCTGAACGGAAAGACCGAACAGCATACGGCTGTTGGAATAGACGCCACTGTTATAAACCGACAGCGAGGCCACCAGAATGACAAAGTTCAGCGCAGAAGCCACCACGTTACTGTCGAGATTATGGAAAATCATCACGAACGGGCTGCTGTTGGATTGCACTTCCACCCACGGATAAAGCGCTAACAGCACCACCAGCGAACCGATATAAAACAGCAGAATACGGTAAACCACCTGATTCACCGCTTTTGGAATGCTTTTATGCGGATCGCGCGCTTCAGCGGCGGTGATCCCAATAAGCTCAAGCCCGCCGAAAGAGAACATGATCACCGCCAGAGAGAGGATCAGCCCGTTCCAGCCGGTAGCGAAAAAGCCGTTGTAGCGCCAGAGATTCTCGATACTGGCATGTTCTCCCCCGTTACCAGAAAAGAGCATCCACAGGCCAAAGCCGATCATGCCGATAATCGCCAGCACTTTGATTAGCGCAAACCAGAACTCCGTTTCACCGTACAGGCGCACGTTCACGAGGTTAACGGCGTTGATGATAATGAAGAACGCGGCGGCCCAGATCCAGGTTGGAACATCGGGAAGCCAGTATTGCATATAGATACCGGCGGCAGTCAGCTCCGCCATTCCGACCAGTACGAACATGACCCAGTAGTTCCAGCCGGAAAGAAAACCGGCGAAGGGGCCCCAGTATTTGTATGCAAAGTGCGCGAAAGAGCCGGAAACGGGTTCTTCAACCACCATTTCACCCAGCTGGCGCATGATGAGGAAAGCGATAATTCCGGCGACGCCGTAACCCAGCAGAACCGCCGGGCCAGCCATTTGAATGGCGGGGCCAATCCCCAGAAACAGACCTGTACCAATTGCGCCGCCCAGCGCAATCAATTGAATATGGCGGTTTTGCAACCCCCGTTGAAGCGTCGGCTCTCCGTTCGACGCAGCATCAGGCAAACTGTTGCCAGATGCAGTTGACGCGTTTTTCACGCCCTACCCCTGTATCGTTTTTATTGAAGGGGCACCTTTTAACATTTCGCTATAGTTGCCGCAAGGCACAATCCTCAGGGATGCGCCAGGCATCCCTGCCTGACGCCCCGAGGCGACGCTATTTATTATTTGTTCAGATCAATACGCACCACGCTGTCTGGCGCATCAGTCGAGTGATCTTTATTGAATTTCTGTTTCACCGTGACATACAGCGTCTGGCCATCGGTGGACAGCAGCAGGCTGTTTGGATTCGGCGGCAGATCCCAGGATTTCTTCACGCTGTAATCCGTCGCGTTGAGGCTGAGCAACTTCCCGGACTCACGCTGAGAAATATAAAGTTCATTGCGTTTCGGGTTGAATTTCACCGATAAGGAATCACCCACATCCAGCTGTTTGATGAGTTTGCCCGTATGGATATCCAGCACCAGCGTGGTTTTCGCTTTGGAGTTGTCGGTAACAAACAGGCGACCGGTTTGCGTATCTTCCGCCATATTCAGTAGCAGCGCCGGTTTATCACCCAGCGGTTTCCAGCGTTTTTCTACGCGCTGCGTGCGAGGATTGATAACCAGAATTTCACCGCCGCCATTCGCGGCATAGATACGCTGCGTGCTGTCAGAATAGTGCAGACCGGTCATCCATTTACCGGTATTTTTGATGCGGGTTTTCAACTTCAGGGTGTCGGCATCGACGACCCAGATCACCGCCGGATCGGCAACGGCGCCGATATACAGCAGGCCGTTATGCAGCAGAACCTGACGCGCGCCGTACGGGAATCCTTCCGGGTTACGTTCCGGGAAGAGCACACGGTTTTTCACTTTGCCGTCGGCGGTATTCAGCGCGCTCACGCCGCCATCCAGCGAATTGGTGACATAGACGGTTTTACCGTCCGGCGAAATCGCCATACCGAAGTTTTTCAGGTCAGTGTGGCTGGCGCCAATGGTTTTCAGCGTCTTCGGGTCCAGTTTGTAGACCACCCCGCCCTGCACATCTTTAAAACCTTCGGCGCTGGCAACGTAAAGCGCATCGCCTGACGGGCTTAACGCCATTTCATACAGTCCATCGGCTAAATCACGTTTCTGAACATCGGTCGCAACGGCTGGCGCCGTCGACGTTACCTGCGGCGCAACGGGGGTTGAAGAACCGGAAGTGGCCGCACAACCACTTAATGCAACGGCAATCAGCAGGGCCAACGCGGATGTTGTCTTTTTCATTTTGGAAATCCTTACCTGGGTAATGTGAACCATGTGAAAAAAGCCTGATAACGTCCTTTGCACGCGGCAGTGACGTGATGAACCATCCGTGTAGAGAGGGAAAGTCTTACGAACCGTAAGCGCATTCGCCGCCAGGCCATTAAATAATAAAGAGAATGAGAACTATACTTATTCTCTTTAGCGAAGCAAGAATAATTCACCCGAAAGACGAAATTTCAAAACGGTGGTTTGAAGTACAAGCCAGATGGGCATACCAGGGCACGTCGTATAATTTTCATGAATTGTTCTGGACGAAAAGGCTTCACACACCACAGAATATGTTTTAATTTTTTTTCTATATTTTCAAACGCGTGAGTCGGATCTACTATCTGTCACTCGTTTTTGAGTCACGTCGGGCATCGGCTGTCATGAATAAAATCATTAAACGGTTAGAGATCGTCAAAAGCGCCATCGAACTTGAGGATGAGGAGATCATCCATCAGCAACTTGCGCACCTGAAAGACGCCTCTCTGGATGTGGCCATCGGCACCATTGCCCTGGCGATCGAGGAGCGACGTTTCGGCGACGCGATGCGTGAAATTGCCGCCTGGTTACAGTCCCAGCGCGCCGTCTCGACGTGGCAGGACCCCGGCATCGCCGCCAGCAAGCTGGAACTGAAGGCGCTCGAAACGCAGCTACGCGAGCTGATCGACAAACGCAATGCCCGCATCCAGATCCTCGACGACTTCAACGATTTGTATCACTTGCGCCTTGGCCCGCTCATGGGCCGTATTCTGGAGCTGCGCAAACAGCTGGCCGCCAGCGCGCAGCGTAGGCAAGAGGCCGAACTCAGACGACGTGAAAAGGACTATCAGTCCTGCCAGCAGTATATTTCTCAGGCTATCGATCAGTTAGTGAAGCTTAAACAGCACTGGGTAAGCCTTAGCTCAACCTCCCGGGAAGCGGTGGAAACCAGAGAGCGTATTCAGCAGCAGACGGAACTTATCACCTCCCTGCTGGCGGAAATTCGCGAGCTGGAGAATGATTTCTCACGTCAGGATGACAGCGCAACCCGACAGGCGCGTGAAGAGGCCGATCACGAATATGAGGAATATCAGGAGCAGCATCAGGATGCGCAGCACCGCTATGCGCGCGATCAGCGCCTCTCTGCTGATGAACGTAATGAGCTTAAACGCCTGTGGCGCCAGGCCAGCCGACTCTGCCACCCGGACGTGGTCGCCGATGAGCTGAAAGAAAAAGCGCACCAGATGATGGTTCAACTTAACCAGGCCAGGCAGAATGCCGACCTGGCCACGATCCGTTCGCTACTTACCCAGTTGCAAAGCGGTCTGGAGCCGATGCTGGCGAGCGACAGGCTGAACAATCTTGCCCATCTGCGCAGTAAGATAGAGCAACTCAGAACGCAAATTAACGCCCTGCTCAAAGAGATAAGCGAGCTGGAAACGGAGAACGCCTGGCGTCTTGCCACATCCGTAACCGACAAAGAAGCGTACTTTGCCGAGCAGGAGCGCGCATTAGCGGAAATTCGCGATACGCTGGAAGTTCAGGTAAAACATGCGGAACAAGAGATCCTCGCAGGGTAAGGCGGAGCGTCAGGGAGGCAGGGATACCGTTGCTCACAACATCATCATGACCACCCTTTACCCTTTATAGCCGTCGAACTTTATTGCCCATTAAAAAACTAATGATGATTCTTTCGATCTCTGCTTCTTCACGCGAATTTTTAAAATCAAAACGACAGGAGACCTGATAACAGGAATACAGCTGATTCTCTGCATCAAATTCATTGACCATCACCACATCCACCACTTTTAAGTCGAGTTGCAAATAGCCGAATTGCTCAAAATCCAGAGACGCGCCTTTTATGACGGCATCTTTATAGAGAAAACGCGTATTCGCATCCTGCGCAATTAATGCACATCCCCCCCTGGACATATTTTTAATTTTGAAAGAATAATTCTCTCCATTTTTATATCGTCCAAAGCAGTTGAAACTGTGTCCCTTCAGGAAGGAGAAGCGCTGATGCTGGCGTCGTTGTATAAGAAAGACCATCTCGGGAATGAAATACGCCAGCGCATTCTCCATGCCGTCTGACATTTCCTGATCAATTCTGGCGTTAAATTTTATAATTCCATTTTCACTGTGAAGAATAAACGTTTGGATCTTTTTGGTGACAATATCCTTATGGTGAGGGATAACAAAATGTTCAAAATCAACTTTTTCCAGCTGCGTGACCACACTAGTGTTGGCATATTTAAGCTCTAGTTTAGTCTTCTTTAGTAGCTCTTCACGGAAAACAGCGATAATTTCAAACTTGTTATCCTTCATCAATCCAAAACTCATCAGCAAGTCCTTATTTTTTATTCGAGATACATCTCATTCTCGTTTATGTGAAAAACGCAAAATCGTCCCCCATCCCTAGCTTTTGATTACCATAATGGATTCCAGATCAAATAATTCGTGAGAAATTAAGTTTTTAACTATTTTTGCCGTTTTATTGATACATAAAAACATTCATAAATGATTAAAGTTAGCGTAACTTATGTGCTACACAATACAAATTTAACTCAAAATTATAACAATTTGGAATAACATCGCTGCTCGCGCCGCGATTCTGAAATAAAAAAAGAGGGATTGCAATATAAACTAAAGGAGTAGACTGTCGGATTTTTTCATTATGCGTGGAATTTACACTGCGGCATCGTCTTTAATATTGAAGAAGATCTGGAGAACAAAAATGTAACGTCAGGAGGGAAAAAATAATAATGAACCTGAGCAGAAACACTTAAAATAAATTAACCTGTTAAGGCTTACTTTCTTTGCGGCGATAAAGACAAAATATTCACCACGCAACAGTAATAACTTGATTTTAAAAGATAAACATAATTCACCGTTCAATACGCTATGGCATCTCATCCGGCCCATGAAGCGTACTCCACGAGCCGGACGACTGGCGCAGCAGGTATAACGTTATGAGCGCTTATGTTGATGCGTGCGCAACCACATCAGTTTATACGCCGCCGGAATGATAAATAGCGACAGCAGCGGCGCGGTGATCATACCGCCAATCATCGGCGCGGCAATACGGCTCATCACTTCTGAACCCGCCCCGGTTCCCCATAAAATAGGCAACAGACCGGCGATAATCACCGCCACGGTCATGGCCTTTGGCCGCACGCGAAGAACCGCACCGTGGTACAGCGCCTCATCAAGTTTCTCTGCCGTAAAGGTTTGTGGATTATCCAGAGACGGCTCCGCTTCAATCGCATGACGCAGGTACATCAGCATGACCACGCCAAACTCTGCGGCGACGCCTGCCAGCGCGATGAATCCTGTTCCGGTGGCAACGGACAAATGAAAGCCCATCCAGTACAGGAACCAGATCCCGCCGACCAGGGCGAAAGGAACGCTGGTAATGATCAGCAGCGCTTCTCCCACCCGACGAAACGCCAGATACAGCAGAACGAAAATAATCATCAGCGTCATCGGCACCATCAGCTTCAGCTTATGGCTGGCGCGTTCAAGCAGCTCAAACTGCCCGGAAAACGCCACGCTGGTTCCCGGTTTCAACTGCACCTTTTCCGCGATCGCTTTTTTCAGATCGTTAACTACCGACACCATGTCACGATCGCGCGCATCAATATAGATCCAGCTTGCAGGTCGGGCATTTTCGGTTTTTAACATCGACGGTCCTGGCGCGATCTTCACGTCCGCCACATCCGCCAGGGTAATTTGCTGCTGCATTGGCGTCAGAATCGGCAGTTGACGTAAGGTTTCCGGGCTGTCGCGATAGCGTTGCGGGTAGCGCAGGTTAATGGGATAACGCGCAATCCCCTCCACGGTTTCGCTTACCATCGCCCCACCGACTGCGGAGGTAATAAACAGTTGTACATCACCGACGGTCATCCCGTAACGAGCGGCTTTTTCACGATGAATGTCGATATTGAGGTAACGGCCTCCTTCCAGCCGTTCCGCCAGCGCCGACGCAACGCCCGGTACGGTTCTGGCAACCTCTTCGATCTGCTCCGCCGTGGCATCAATATCAGCCAGCACGGTGCCGGACACTTTAATACCGATCGGGCTTTTTATCCCGGTAGACAACATGTCGATTCGGTTACGGATTGGCGGCACCCACAGATTCGCCAGCCCCGGTAAGCGCACCGTTTTATCCAGTTCTTCGATGATTTTGTCCATCGTCATTCCCGGTCGCCACTGATCCTGCGGTTTCAGTTGGATCGTCGTTTCCACCATCTCCAGCGGCGCAGAGTCGGTGGCCGTTTCCGCCTTGCCGGTTTTGCCGAACACGCGCGCCACTTCCGGCACCGTCATGATCAGTTTATCGGTTTTTTGCAGCATATCCGCCGCCTGCGCCGCCGAAATCCCCGGTAGCGTGGAAGGCATATACAGCAGATCGCCCTCGTTAATTTGCGGTAAGAACTCCCCGCCCACTTTATTAAGCGGCCAGATGACCGTCAGGATCGAAAGTACCGCCACCAGCAGCGTGGTCTTCGGCCAGTGCAGCACTTTCAACAGCAGCGGGTGATAAATGCGGATCAAAAAGCGGTTAAGCGGATTACTGCTCTCTGCCGGGATCTTGCCGCGAATCCAGTAGCCCATCAGGATCGGGATCACCACGATCGCCAGGAAGGCTGCCCCTGCCATCGCATAGGTTTTAGTGAATGCCAGCGGGCCGAACAGGCGTCCTTCCTGCCCTTCGAGGGTAAAAATCGGGATGAACGACAGGGTAATAATCAGCAGACTGATAAACAGCGCCGGGCCCACTTCCACCGAGGCGTTCGTGATAACCTTCCAGCGCGTTTCGTTATCCAGCGAGTCGCCGGGATGCTGGTGCCCCCACTCCTCCAGCCGTTTATGCGCGTTTTCGATCATCACAATCGCGGCATCCACCATTGCCCCTACCGCAATGGCGATCCCGCCGAGCGACATAATATTGGCGTTCAGCCCCTGAAAATGCATCACGATAAAGGCAATACAGAGGCCCAGCGGCAACGAAATGATCGCCACCAGCGCAGAGCGGACATGCCACAGGAACAGCGCGCAGACCAGCGCAACCACAATAAACTCTTCGAGCAATTTGTAGCTGAGGTTATCAATAGCGCGGTCAATCAGCTGGCTGCGATCGTAGGTTGTCACGACGTCAACGCCTTCCGGCAGACTGCTTTTCAGCGTTTCCAGCTTCGTCTTCACGGCGGAAATAACGTCCCGGGCGTTTTTACCGGAACGCAGGATCACCACCCCGCCCGCCACTTCGCCTTCGCCGTTCAGTTCAGCAATGCCCCGGCGCATTTCCGGGCCAATCTGTACGCGGGCGACATCGCGAAGGTACACCGGAACGCCGTTCTCACCGGATTTCAGCACAATGTTGTTGAAGTCATCGAGGGTCTGCAAATAGCCGCTGGCGCGCACCATGTATTCCGCTTCTGACAATTCGACGGAGGAGCCCCCCGCCTCCTGGTTGGACATATCCAGAGCCGACTTCACCTGCGCAAGGCTGATGCCATACTGCGTGAGTTTCATCGGGTCGATAACGACCTGGTACTCTTTCACCACGCCGCCGACCGAGGCCACTTCCGCCACATTCGGAATGGTTTTCAGCTCATACTTTAAAAACCAGTCCTGTAAAGAGCGCAGTTCCGCCAGATCGTGTTTACCGCTGCGATCCACCAGCGCATATTCAAATATCCAGCCGACGCCGGTGGCGTCTGGCCCCATTTCCGCGCTGACGCCCGCAGGCAGTTTCCCCTGCACCTGATTGAGGTACTCCAGCACGCGAGAACGCGCCCAGTAGGGATCGGTGCCATCTTCAAAAATGACGTACACGTAAGAATCGCCAAACTGCGAGAAACCGCGCACCGTCTTCGCGCCTGGCACTGACAGCATGGTGGTCGTCAATGGATAGGTCACCTGATTTTCAACAATCTGCGGCGCCTGTCCCGGATAGCTGGTTTTCACAATTACCTGCACGTCAGACAGGTCAGGTAGCGCATCAACCGGCGTGTTAATGATGGTCCAGGTTCCCCAGATGCTGAGGAACAGCGCCCCCATCACAACCAGAAAACGGTTCGCTACGGAGCGGCGGATAATCCATTCAATCATTTGTCATTCCCTCAATGTGAATGGGCCGCATGATCGGGCGCAGCAGATTGCGCCCGCATACGATCCAGCGCGCCGGAGATATTGGCTTCGGAGTCAATCAGGAACAGTCCGCTGGAGACCACTTTTTCACCTTCGGCAAGCCCGCCGCGAATCGCCGTCACGCCTTGTGATTCATGGAACACCGAGACCTGTTTCGGCACAAAGCGACCGTCGTTGTCGACGGCGATCACCCGCTGTTCCGTTCCATTATCAATCAATGCTTTAGACGGGATTAACAGCATCGGTTCGCTTTGCGTTTTCAGCTTCAGGTACGCATTCATTCCGGGCTTGAGCGCTTCATCAGGGTTATCAACCTGTAAGCGCAACTGGAGGGTACGGGTGGTGGCGTCCACGCTTGGCAGAATCGCCCATTTACTGATGGTGAAGCGTTTATCCGGCCACGCGGGCACGGTAATATCGAACTGCGAGGCATCTTTAATCAGCCATGCGATGGATTCAGGAACGGCCGCGCTGATCCACACCGGGTCCATCCCCTGGATTTTCGCCACCACGTTATCTTTGGCGATATTCATCCCGGCGCGCAGATCGAACGCGGTGATCACCCCATCAATAGGCGCTTTCAGGGTAAAGCGGGTTTGAATTTTACGGGTCGAGACTAAGCGGCGGATATCCTCTTCCGGCATCCCGGCCAGACGCAGTCGTTCAAGAATGCCTTCCACCTGCGTTGCCGTACCACCCGTTTCCCGCAGCAGTAAATATTCACTCTGGGCTTCAACCCAGTCAGGAATGGTCAGGTCGATCAGCGGCGTTCCTTTCTTAATTTTATCCCCCACCGTCAGCGGCCAGACTTTATCGATAAAGCCAGCGGAACGCGCCTGCATAATCACAAACTGGTATTCATTGAAACTGACGTTAGCCGGAAAAGTTTGCGCGTAGCGCAGCGGCCCACGGCGGACAGCCTCCGTCTTTAACCCTAAATTCTGCGTCTGTACCGGATCGATACGCACGCCTGGCGCAGAGGTCGTGTCTGACTCTTCGTCAGCGTATTTCGCCACCAGATCCATATCCATAAACGGCGATTTACCGGGCTTATCAAAGCGCGTATTCGGATACATGGGGTCATACCAGAACAGAACCTTACGGGCCTCCTTTTCGGAGGCAGGCGCAGTATCGACAGGCTGATGCGCAGACGCAAAATAAGCGTAAACGCCGACCGAGATAATCCCTCCGACGATCATACTGCCGAGAATAAGCGCGGTAGTTTTTATTTTTAAAGACGCCATAGTGACTTCCATTCGATCCATTTTCTGGATCAGTTACGCGGGAGATATGCCCGCGCTTCTGTAAACCCGGGCAAGAACAAAGAGACAGCGAATACGCTTTACTGGCTGACCTGAATATCGCGTAATAAAGAGAGATTGCCCTGCTGAACGAAAGTAAACGCCACTTTGTCGCCGGGTTTAATGTCACCGGAACGGGTTTCCGGGGTCAGGGTAAAGCGCATCGTCATCGCAGGCCAGTTGACCGCCGGAATAGGTTCATGATCGATAGTCACTTTTTTCGTGTCTTTGTCGATGGCTTTAACCACGCCGGTTGAATGAATCACCTGCTCCGGCTGCGCCGCTGATGCGTTATTCATCATCTCGCCGTGGTGGTGTTCATTCGCCTGAACGTTAAATACCACGGCGGAGAACAGACCCAAAATCGCCGCTTTTACTGTATTGTTCATCATGCTTTCTCCTGAAAATAACGATAAATTTTTATTCCACCCAACCGCCGCCCAGCGCGGTGAACAGCGTAATTTCATTAGCCTGTCGGGCGTAATTCAGATCGAGTAACGTTTGCTGGGTTGAAAACAGAGAGCGCTCCGCATCCAGCACTTCGATATAGCTGACCGCGCCATGCTGATAGAGCGCTCTGGCGCGTTGCAGCGTAATACGCAGCGAGCTCAGATAACGCTGTTGCGCGGTTATCTGGTCGGCCAGGCTCTGGCGCAAAGCCAGCGCATCCGCCACCTCTTTAAACGCGGTCTGGATCTTCTGTTCATAATTCACAACCGATTGCTGCTGGCGAATTTCCGCCAGATCGAGGTTGGCCTGATTACGTCCGGCGTTAAAAATCGGCAGTTCCACTTTCGGGATAAAATTCCACATCCCGCTCGCGGCATTAAATAAACGGGAGAGATCGCTGCTGCTGCCGGACACCCCGCTGGTCAGGGTAATGGAGGGAAAAAAGGCCGCGCGCGCCGCGCCAATATTGGCATTCGCCGCCATCAACGAATGTTCAGCTTCCATAATATCCGGGCGCTGCAACAAGATTTGCGAGGAAAGCGACGGCGGGAGCGTCACGTTTTTAATATCTCCGCTATCGCGCGCCCTGTCATCCGGCAGCACAGAATAAGTGCCCAACAGCAATTGCAGCGCATTATTAGCCTGCGCCAGCTCGCCCTGTCGTTTCGCAATATCGCTGCGGGTGCTTTCAATCACGCCCCGCGCCTGTTCCAGCGCCAGAACGGTCGTGCTGCCGGTCAGCAACTGCTTTTCTACAAATGCGTAAGAGCGTGTATAGTTTTCCAGCGTTTCTTGTGCGATTTGCAACTGCGCGTACGCCAGCCGTTGATTAAAATAACTTTGCGCCACGTTTGAGATTAATAAGATATGCACTGCCCGGCGCGCTTCTTCGCTGGCAAAATAGTTCTGTCGGTCAGCCTCACTCATGTTTTTCAGCCGGCCAAAAAAGTCCAGATCAAAACTCAGATTCAGCCCGGCTTCATATTCGCGGGTACTGCTGCTGTCACCCTTTAATTTTCCTTCCCAGCTTCCGCTGGCATCGGAATTAAGCTGCGGATAACGATCGGCATCCGTCACCCGGTATTGCGCTCTGGCTTCCTGCACTTTCAGCGTCGCCATGCGCAAGTCACGGTTATTGCGTAACGCCTCACCGATCAGCGACTTTACTTGCTCATCAACAAAAAAGGTTCGCCAGCCGGTCTCCTGATACCCCGCAGGCGCAGAAACCAGCGCATTCTGGCTCAGGGAGAATTGTTGCGGCACCGGCAACGCGGGCCGCTGATAGTCCGGCGCCAGCGAACAGCCCGTCAGAACAAGCATCACGCTGAGGGTAAGAAGCTTAAATTTGCGCATAGCGTTTCTCGTCCCAACGGGACTGATAACCATATAGTGAATGTGAATTTATGCCCTGTACCTTAACGAAGTGACTCTGTTCGGCCCGTGACAGGAAAATGACAAAGTTGTCATTTTCCCAATAACCGATTGCTATCCGATCCTGCTCCTCTAGAATTGAAAACCCGCCCAACCTTTGCGTGAAGGAAGACGTGATGAAGATTCTGATAGTCGAAGACGAGAAAAAAACCGGTGAATACCTGACCAAAGGTCTGACGGAAGCGGGCTTCGTGGTGGACCTGGCGGATAACGGGCTTAACGGGTATCACCTGGCGATGACGGGAGATTACGATCTGCTGATCCTCGACATCATGCTGCCGGATGTGAATGGCTGGGATATTGTCCGTATGCTGCGCACCGCCAACAAAGGCATGCCAATCCTTCTTCTTACCGCGCTGGGCACCATTGAACACCGGGTAAAAGGTCTGGAGCTGGGGGCTGACGACTATCTGGTTAAACCGTTCGCTTTCGCTGAATTACTGGCTCGCGTCAGAACGCTGCTGCGTCGCGGCGCGGCGGTGATGGTCGAAAGTCAGTTTCAGGTCGCGGATTTGACGCTCGATCTGGTCAGCAGAAAAGTGACCCGCAACGGCATGCGCATCACGCTCACCAGTAAAGAGTTTACGCTACTGGAGTTTTTCGTCCGCCACCAGGGAGAAGTCTTGCCCCGCTCGCTGATCGCTTCCCAGGTCTGGGATATGAACTTTGACAGCGATACCAACGCGATTGACGTTGCCGTTAAACGGCTGCGCGCGAAAATCGATAACGAGTTCGAACCGAAACTCATCCAGACCGTGCGTGGCGTGGGCTATGTGCTTGAGGTACCGGATGGTGACTAAACGCTTTCAGCGCCCTTTCTCGCTGGCGACGCGCCTGACATTTTTCATCAGCCTCGCCACCATTGCCTCTTTTTTCGCGTTTGCCTGGATCATGATTCACTCCGTAAAAGTGCATTTTGCCGAGCAGGATATCAATGACCTGAAAGAGATCAGCGCGACGCTGGAGCGAATCCTCACGCATCCCGACGAACCGGAAGCGCGTCGGCTGGAAATCCTAAAAAACGTTGCCGCCGGTTACTCGAACGTCATCATTTCGCTGGAAGATGCCAACCAGCGGGCGATTTTTCACTCTCCCGGTTCACCTGATCTTCGCCAGTTTATCGCCAAAGCCACGCCGGATAGCAGCGCGCGTAACGGCGATGTCTTTTTGTTGTCCAGCCCGGACTTACAAAGCAAGAGGCACGCTAACGGGCACGGTGCTCATTCCGCATGGCGCATGATTCGCCTGCCGGTCGGGCAACTCGCGGACGGGCAACCAGCCTACACGCTCTATATGGCGTTATCGATCGACTTCCATCTGCACTATATTAACGATCTGAAAAATAAGCTGATTATGACGGCCTCGTTGATTAGCATGATGATCATTTTTATTGTGCTGTTCGCCGTCTACAAAGGCCATGAACCGATTCGCAGCGTCAGCCGCCGGATTCAAAATATTACGTCGAAAGACCTTGATGTGCGTCTTGACCCGCAGGCCGTTCCGATTGAGCTGGAGCGGCTGGTGCTCTCGTTTAACCATATGCTTGAACGCATTGAGGATGTTTTTACCCGCCAGTCGAATTTCTCTGCGGATATCGCCCATGAAATTCGCACCCCGATTACGAACCTGGTGACGCAAACAGAGATTGCGCTAAGCCAGACCCGCAGCCAAAAAGAGCTGGAAGACGTACTCTACTCCAACCTCGAAGAGTTTGGCCGTATGTCGAAGATGGTAAGCGACATGCTGTTTCTGGCTCAGGCCGACAATAACCAGCTCATCCCGGAGAAAAAGGCGCTCGACCTGGCGGATGAAGTCCACAAGGTGTTCGACTTTTTTGAAGCCTGGGCAGAAGAACGCGAAGTGCGTTTGCATTTTGAAGGACGCGCGTGTTGGGTATCCGGCGATCCCATCATGTTACGCAGAGCGCTCAGCAACTTGCTGTCTAACGCCATGCGCTACACCCCGAAAGGCGAAGCCGTCACCGTGCGGCTCAAAGAAATGGACAGACAGGCACAGATTACCGTTGAAAACCCCGGCGCCCCCATTGCGCCAGAACATTTACCGCGCCTGTTTGACCGCTTCTACCGGGTTGACCCTTCCCGACAGCGTAAGGGCGAAGGCAGCGGAATTGGGCTGGCGATTGTCAAATCAATTGTCATCGCCCATCAGGGAACCGTGTCCGTAACGTCCGATCTGCGCGCAACGCGCTTTATTCTGACATTGCCGAAACATGGCGATTGAAATGCAGTGATAACGACGCAGCGAAATGGGGTCTGACAGAAAGGCGAGAATAAAGACTGGCGCGCCCTGCAGGATTCGAACCTGCGACCCACGGCTTAGAAGGCCGTTGCTCTATCCAACTGAGCTAAGGGCGCACTGTGTGAAGCGATGGCTTCATGCGGATGAAACGCGTGAATTATACGGTGAGCGCCTGCTGAGTCAATGGCTTTTGTTCTGGTTGCTGAGGAAGTGTACGAATATTTTTTTCTGGCGCTACGCAACTATCCAGGAAATCACCTGGTAAGAACTCGGCCTGCATAAAGTGGCATTTTAAGGATAAATGTATTTAGAAAATTAATGCGTTTACTTACTATTTCCTCCCCACTTCCCAGCTGTTCAGGATATTTTTTATGCTGAGTGTCGCCATAAAAGAACAAAATAGCCATTTCGAACACGGTCTTAAAATCATCATGACTCGTCTGACTCATCAGTGGCATCAGAAAATTCAATTTCTACCTGCTGATGATATAGACAAAGCGGATATCGCATTTTTATCGCTGGATGAAGACTGGTTTAGTGCCGGATGTTATCAGATACCGGTACATACCCGGCACCAGCAGAGAGTCATTATTTGTAATGAATACGATAAAGACAAACTTATGTTCAGGCCGTGTCTCTATATGCTGCCGCATATTTATCGGGAGGACGATGTTGATGAGATAACCAAAAAGATGGTGCTTATCCTGCATAAACGGGCACTTCGCCGCAGCGTTCCCCCTTCTGTTTGCCATTACTGTACGACTCGCCATTTCTCCATTCTGGAACGCCAGTTTTTAAAGATGGTCGCCCGCGGGCACCGGTTAAGCGAAATTGCCGTACTCCTTTCGCTGAGCGAAGAACAAACCAAATCAATTCGCCGCAGCATCATGAAGAAACTGCACGTAAAAAATGAACAGCAGTTCTTAAATTACATCAGAGTTAACCTGGGTTTTCTGCAAGAATAGACATATTCTCAATTTTCCATCCATCATGTTGAGAAATATCTCACAGATGATTAAGTAACGTCATCTACAGCGATTTTTCGCATACTGCCACAATGACACTTATCATATTTCCTGATTGCACAACCGTCAGGAACCGAAAATATTCGGCGGCATTTTTTATGCCTACAGGAGTGTTTTTGTGGCAACTCGCCCGGTATTACAGGGAAATATTCTTGACTCTGCAACATTGCGCACTCAAAAGGAACGTCCTTTTTGTTGGGAATATCCTTTAAAGCTTGAGCCGATAGTCCATTTATCTTCTGCCCGCACCTTTGGCTATGAAGTTCTGACTCAGGTTCCTTTTCATGTCAATACTGAGCATTTTTTTCGCCACCTCTCGTCAGAAAAAATAGTGGCGAATTTTTATCAGCAAGTCGCCACTATTACGCATTATCCCAAAGGCGTACATTATTTTCTTAATTTACCGCTGAAGGTATTTTTACACCTGGATTTTTTTAATTCAGGAGTAACCCCCTGCCCATCCAATCTGATCCTTGAAATCCAGGACCCAGAAACGCTTTTTTCACTTAATAGCCGCCAGCGTTCCCAACTCTATGAAAAAATAAAACAGGTTGAGTCTATCGGAATTCCCGTCTGGCTGGATGATGTCGATGAAAATTTGATCAAAGAAGTGGCTGCCGCCCGCTGGCGTTTTAGTGGTCTGAAACTGGATAAAAATGCGTTCTGGGAT
Organism: Citrobacter sp. TBCP-5362; assembly: GCF_005406305.1. Classification (NCBI taxonomy): domain Bacteria; kingdom Pseudomonadati; phylum Pseudomonadota; class Gammaproteobacteria; order Enterobacterales; family Enterobacteriaceae; genus Citrobacter; species Citrobacter sp. TBCP-5362. The sequence continues at coordinate 3,267,860 of NZ_CP040234.1, forward strand.
CTAATTCTGCATCCTCAGAAACTGCGCCAGGTGATTTTTATGGGGTATAACATTGCAGATGTCATACTCATTGAAGGTATTGAAAATCATGCGCAAAAAGAAATTGCTTTTCATTCTGGCGCCCAATTAGGCCAGGGATACTTATGGCCCGCGCTTTTGCAAAACAAAGAGTAGAAAAACGGAAAGGGAAAGGATGCGCAGCGCACTTCGCAAAGAAAGACATCGCCGTTTAAGAAATACCGATTGCACTCACCACTACCATCACCTTGAACCACAGGTATTTGATCGTCTGGAATATCTGACCCAACGTCTCAATTATGCCCTACCGGACAATACAATCTCTCAGGTTATTATCACGACGGATAACTATCTCGGATATACACTGAATCGCTATTTATTTTCTGGAAAACGCACGGCGGTGTTCAGCTCTCTGGAATCACCCTCACGCAGGCTGGAAGAGACGGGCATCAGACAATTGATTGTTGATATGGCTGGACTGGCGGTCTCCTGCTACGAAACGCTTGAGCGATTACGCCTGCTTATCCGAGAGCGAAGCGATATCCAGGTTTACTTACTGGTGCCGGATAAGGATGTTAGTCTGACGCGTTTTATGCAAAAAGCCGGTAAGTTTTATATTCTGCAACGTCGCCAGAATCTCTCATCATTACGTAACGCCTTATTATCTCCCTCCACCGTTCAAAATACTGATGGCACCTTTAGCCATACTGACTGGAAGATCATTTCCGCGTTATCTCAGGGTATGTCTTTAAAGGAAATCGCGCTTTTACTCAATACGCCTTATCACCGGGTGATCTATCGACTCAATCAACTTATTACTCAGTTGGATCTGCCGCATCGACACAGTTTGCTGTATCTGATACACCGCCTTAGCGTCACTTCTCTTCACTTAATTTAACACGCTAACCTCTTAAGCTATAAGATTTTTTAAGAAATTACTTATTTTAACGCCTGACTAAATGTAAATTTTTTACATAAAATTAATATTTACAACTATTCCTGGTATCATAGGAAAATCCCTCTTTCTCTATAATCCTTCAATTGACGGGCTCTCACGGCCTCATCGTTGAAAATTCGCCCAAAAATCACATAACAGAAACTAAACAATTGGTCTTTTGTGTTGTTTTTATATTTAAAAAAAATACTTTTAGCCACAGAACATTGATTCAACAGAGAATAAAACCAAACGCTATTAAACAGTCTAAAACATGCAGAACATCCTAACAGCCAGCACCGATTTGTGTACCGTAAGCCTTTTCCGAAAAAATAGACCAGGTATAATCCTCCCTATTCTTAGTTAATCAGAATTTTCTTTTTTGTTGGTGCGAAATGGATATTCCCCACGCTTATTGCTCTTACGCAAAATAGTCAGTTAACAAGGATGGTATTACCTTCACCACTTCCCAGGTTCGTGAGGTATATTCTGGCTATTTGATAATTAATAGTGTCTGACGCTTATCCGCAAACGGAAGACGCGCAAACAGTCTGAGGCATACAACAATGAAACCTGCATCCGTTATCATTATGGACGAACACCCTATTGTCAGAATGTCGATAGAAGTGCTTCTCGAAAAGAATAGTAATATCCAGGTTGTCCTGAAAACCGATGACAATCGTACCGCGGTAGATTATCTGCGCACATATCCTGTGGATCTGGTCATCCTGGATATAGAGCTGCCGGGTACAGATGGATTTACACTGCTTAAACGAATCAAATCAATACAAGAAAATACCAAAATTCTTTTCTTGTCGTCTAAATCTGAATCTTTTTATGCCGGGAGAGCTATCCGGGCAGGCGCAAACGGATTTGTCAGTAAAAGAAAGGATCTCAATGATATTTATAACGCAGTGAAAATGATCTTATCAGGATATTCTTTTTTTCCTTCAGAGACGCTAAATTTTATCAGTAATACCAGTTCACGAAAAGGTGAGCACAATGATATGCCGCTCTCAAACAGGGAGGTTACGGTACTGCGCTATCTCGCCAACGGTTTATCGAATAAAGAAATCGCAGAGCAGCTCTTGCTGAGTAACAAAACCATCAGCGCGCATAAAGCGAACATATTTTCGAAACTCGGCCTGCATACCATTGTTGAGCTTATTGATTACGCGAAGGTACACGACTTGCTGTGATCGTGGCTGACTCCCGACGAGAAATCGTTCGGGAGTACGTTATCGGGATCGGGCTTCAGTTGTAATTGATCATAAAAGTCGCATCCGCCTTTGCGACTCCTGGCTGAACGCCATCGGCCAACGCAATGTAATTCGCATAAAACGTCAGCGTAGCATTACCGTTTTCATCAACGCTTACCGACTGGCTGGCTTGCTCAAGCGGTAATCTGCTGCGATCGCTGTCGCGGATCTCAATGGCCACTTTTTGCGCCATGACCGCATCATCCAGCGCCAGCAGCGACGTCCCCGCCGCTGGCGTTCCTGAAAAGGTCATCGACGCCGCGCCCGGCGGGCAGCCCTCAAGTTTGATACTGAAAGGCACGGGCTGGGTGGTATCGCCGCTGGTTTTCAACTGCTTCGTGGGCCAGGTGCCCAGCTCAACCGTTTTGTTACTGTCACCGGTCACTGCGGTGCAGGTGAAGTCCACAACATTACCGCGCAGTTCAATATTAATCTCGCCCAGAGCGGTGTCAGCCCGGCAAAGCGGGCTCAGCAACACGCTGCAAAAAATAGCCAGCAAAAGTCTCATGGCTGTGCGTTCCCCTTAGTCGTAATCCACACGCAGATACCCACGAGCGGTAAAAGGCCCTTCCGTCGGTTTACTCCCCGTGATGCTTACCGGCCATGCGCGGATCCCCACGCTGGCGGCGGCGCTGTCATCCAGACGGAATGGAATTTTGCTGGCCAGATTGTTAGGCGTCAGCGGCACGCCGCCGCTGTCGGAAACGATAAAGCCTAAGTCGGGATTATCAGAGACCATCGCCTGCCCGGAGATTTTCTCCGCCTCCAGACGCATCGACAAATAGGCCTGCGCCGCGACGTTCGTACATTTTATGGCGACCGTTTTTGTCTGCGGCGTCACCCCTTCCGGGCGATTTCCCGCCCCGGCTTTGCTGAACAGCGCGGCGCCGATATCGCCAAAATCAAATTCCACAACCTGCCCGGCATTCACTTCACAGCTTTGCGGAACCTCGACTTTACCGCTGTAGCTGATGGTATAAACCGGCGTGCTCAGAGCATCGCCGGTGCTGGTGGTGACATACACCGAGAACATGGTCTGCCGGGGAATCGGCACCATGTTGATAAAAGGCCGTATCACTTTGAGTTTAAAGATCAGCTTAGAGTCCATCACGCCGAAGGGCTTTTGTTTCGGTACATTGGGGTGCGTCCCCATGCGAATATAATTACGGGGCGGATAAAATAATCCGGCAGCGCTGTCGGTGATACTCATCGCCCCCAGCAGGTAGTCATTGAGCTTGAGATACTGGAATCCCCCTTCCGTACTTTGCACGGGAAGTTCAGTCACATAGCTTCGAAAGGTATAATCCACATTCGTACCAGCAGGACACGTCGCCTGTACGCCAACCCAGCCCGATTTCTCCGGCAGCGTCACCACCTGTCCTACCTGATTATTGCTGCTGGTAAAAACATTCGACAGATCGTAAAACACATCGGTCGGCGTACCGTTCGAGTTATGGCAGACCGTCGCCCATGCCGGATTCGCCAGCAATAATGCGATGGCGCCCGGCAACAACCCTGATTTCATTTTCATCTTTTCTTACCTTTCATGACGACGGACGTTTACAGGTCGCATTAAGCAGCGTCACCGCCTGCTTCAGGCTCTCTTCAGGCAGGGAATAATGCGCCACGCAGCGGGCGTTCGCTCCCTCTCCCCACTGAATCAACAGTTCCCCTTTCAGCGGCAGTCCGCTCAGATAAATTTGCCCGTCCTCGCCCGCCATACTGGTGACGCCGCTGGCGGTTTCGCGCACAATTGAGCCAAACGGCACCGGGCGATCGCCCTGTTTTGCGGTGACAATTGCGCGCACGCCGATTCGCGTGTCAAAGGCAGCGCGTACCAGCGCCCCTTGCGTCGGCACCACGCTGCTGACGTTATTCTCCACATCGGTGTGGTTATCCATTGAGTTGGTATCCAGCGCGACACGGTTATAGCGATATACGGTGGCGTAAGGCATGACCGCATATCCGCGCCAGTCGGTTTGCACCCCGGTCTGGTTTTCTATATGCACCCCTTCGGCGCCTGGCGCTTTAATCAGGACATTGGTATCGCCTAAAGGCTGACTGAGCGTGATGCCGTCCGCATGACCGACCACGCCGCCAGACAGCTGCCAGTTGTAGTCATGCTGGTCTCGATCGTAGTTGTACCCCACGCCGAGCGTCCCGTAAGCCGCCTGCCAGTTCGCGCTGGCGCTGCCGCTGTAGCCATTGGTGCTGCTGTGTCCCTGGTTCACGCTGTAGCTCAGGTTACGCCCGTCTAACAATGTCCCGCCGATGCCGGTCTGCCAGCTGTTCTGTCCATTGCTGTTCCGGTTCGCGTTAAAGGTGGCGTAGGTGCGATCCAGGGCATTGTCGCGCGAGTAGCGTCGCCCGGTGAGCACGCTGAACGGAACCGACATGTTGAATGCCAGAATGCGATCGGTGCCGGAAATCCCTACGGATTCATTCCACGACCAGGAAAGGGAGTAGCTGATCCCTTGCCAGCCGCTGGCATATCCCAGTTGATACCAGGTATTGGCATCCGACGTGTTCCAGTATGTTTGCTGACTGCCGGAGATATACAGCGAGCCGTAATCCCCCAGATTCTGTGAAATGTTGACCTGGAATCGGCCTTTTTTGCTGTAGTTCAGGTTGTGATAGCTCTGCACTACCGGCACTTTATGACGCTTACCTTCGCTGTCATATTCATACTCGTACCCTTCCATACTGCGGTACGCCACATCGTCAAGCGTGTAGAATCCGCGCGTGGAATAGCGATAGCCCAGTAACTGGAAGTTAGTGCCGTAGTTGTTCAACGACTTGGCGTACAGGAAACGCAGCGACTGCCCCTGGTGGGTGCTGTCATCCGCCAGTTGGCTGCGGGCGTGGGTGACGTCTACCGAAACCGCGCCCCAGTCGCCCAGGTTCCGTCCGGCCCCCAGCACCACCGAGCTGTAGCGCGAAGCCAGTTGCGTGCCGCCATAAGCGGTATACCCTTCAGGCAGACCGGCGATCAGCGTTCCCTGGAAGAAGAATGGCGAAGATTGCTGGCTATTGCCGCTGCGGAAATCCCCCGCCACCAGGTCGAACTTCATACGTCCTTCGCGCTGCAACAGCGGAACGGTGGAGTACGGCACCGTATAGCGCTGCTGACTGCCGTCTTTCTCATCAACCGTCACGTCCAGGTCGCCGCTTGAAGACGTTGGGTTGAGGTCGGTGATCGCGAAAGCGCCCGGTGAGACATAGCTCTGATAGATCACATAGCCGTTCTGGCGGATAGTCAGTTTTGCGGCGGTACGGGCGATCCCACGCACGGTCGGCGCATAGCCTTGCAGGCTATCAGGGTACATATTGTCGGAAGAGTAGAGCCGCGCCCCGCGAAAGCCCACGCTGTCAAACACGTCGTTGCCGGTGTTGCTGTCCCCCATCACCAGTTCGCTTTTCAACGGGATGATGGCGCGTTGTACCCAGGTGCCGATGTTTTTCCAGCTTTGCGAGTGGTATCCGTCGCCTTTGGAATAGCTCCACGCGCCGTTGTTACGCAACCGCCACGGGCCATAGTTCAGGCCGCTCATCAGGCTTAAAAAATAGCTGTCGCTGTTCGTCCCGCGACTGCCGGTAAAACTGTAGTTGATAAGCGCGGCGGGAATCCCTTCATCCCACTCTTCCGGCGGGATATACCCGCGCGCGCTGTTCAGCATTGACGCCTGCGGAAGACTGATATTTAAACGCATTGAGGAAAAATCAAAAGCGATTTCAGCGCCGGGAATCGCCTCTGGCAAATTGATGCAGGTCTCCTCCTGGCTTTGCCCAAGCGCAGGAAAGGCGGTGGTATTTACCCCCAGCCTTTTGATCCACGCCAGATCAAAACAGGGCATTAATCCGCCTGATTTTTCACCGGTTTTCGTCGACGAGGTTTCAAAGCGAATATCCTGGGTCGCGACGAACTCATCGTTGCGCCAGATATCCACCCGATAGATGCCCGGGGGCTGGTGATTGCCTTTCTCAAAACGTGACAAATCTGCCACGGACGCAGCATCTGCCGACAAAAAAGCCGGGTTAAAGTAACTTTCGCCATGACTTATCGCCGGATAGAGCGCCGCCAATATGGACAACGCCACCCCCGTCAGATGTGGCGTATACCCCGGCAGTGAACCGGGAAGATACGTTATCTTCTTCATCGTTTTCTCAGTGTGGCTTCACACGTTCCGATCAGCGCAAGCTAACCGTTTTCGCCGGTGTCAGCGCACCGTAATCATTTACCGTCTGGAACGTCACACTTCCCTGCGCGCCTGCCGGAAGCAGAATCTGGGTATTGTTCTTCGGCGCGACCATGACGTTATCAACCTTCTGATTTCCCACTTTGAGATTGACCAGCGTGAGATAGTAAGCAGACGGATTGGTGATTTTCAGGTGGTTCCCGGAACGGGAGAATTGCAGCATTCCTGGCGCGTCTTCCTGCACCTGCGGCAGATTGGCAGGGCGAACAAACAGCTTAATGCGCGACAGGATCGCCAGTTGCAGGACGTTTTTGCCTTCAAGGCTGTTTTTATCCACCGACGGTATCGCTTTCACGTTCATCCAGAACAAAGACTCCCGATCGGCAGGCAGGGGTTGTCCGGCATAAATAATACGCAGCGTGTTTTCACTTTTGGGTTCGCTGACAAACAGCGGCGGTGTAACAACGAACGATTTTTCTTTGACGCCGGCGCTGTTCTCAATCCATGAATTAACCAGATAACGCTCTTTCGATGCGCTGTTGCTAATTGCCAGCGAGGTCTGTTTGGCGTCTGCCGGATAAATAACGCGGGTGGCGCCTAATGCAATTCCCCCGGCCGCCTGCGCACTCATTGAAGTCCATAAGGCAATAAAAATAATAAGGCCTGATTTTATATAATTAAGCATGGCAAAAAATACCTTTTGCGTTTTATCAACGCCCGGAAAACAAATCAGGGGTAAACCAGCGTAAACCACACATCTGAATGAATACTTCCCGGCGTCATATTTTCCGAGATTGCCCGATAGCGAGCCGTGAAATGAAATGTCATTTCTTGCGTTAAAATAGGGGCATAATGAAGCGGCAAGGAATTGGGTATGATTTGCCGTTGTTCTTCATCAAATAATGCCAGACCAATACCGGAGGTCGCCGCCGTGTCGCTGCGCGCCAGGAATACCTGCGGATCTTCTGCGGGAGTCACACCGGAAAAAGCGATCCCAACATGGCTATAAACCTCTGAACTACAATCGGTTAATCGCAGCACGAAAGGAATGCTGGTCGGGGCGAAACTCCCGGTGCCAGAAAAGACATTGGTGCGGTATTGCCCCATCTGTACACGGAGATCCTGGCTTTCGGAATTCACCGCGCAGGCGCCGTTTACCAGCTGGCCTCGCAGGTGAAGATTACCGCTCTCCAGTATCACCGTATGCGCGAATGCGGGCATCGCGCAAATCAGCCCCACCAGCGCCACGCCTTTGCTAATCATCTGCTGTATCACTTATCGTCCCCGGATAGCGCCTCATCCATTGAGGCTTGCCACATCCCTGAATCCCTGGTGGGTTTATTCGTACTTCATGATGAAGGTTGCGTCGGCGTTAGCCTGACCCGGCGTGGTGTCCGCAGCAGTCGCTTTATAACGCGCGGTGAAACGCAGCGTGTTGCTACCTTCTACCAGCGCCTGAGCCGTAGAGAAGGTCGCGCCGTCTGGCTTCAGCGGAGAAGAGGTGTTATCAAGAATTTCGATCCCTACGCCGCCTGCCGTGGTGCCATTGTCACCAGACACGACTGCCAGCAGGCTGTCGTTTGTACCGTCAGCCTGACCAGAGAACGCAACGGCAGCGGTCGCTGCTACGCTCGGATCGCAGTCATTCAGTACAATGGTGAACGGAATCTGTGCGCTGGTATCGCCAACAGCGGTAAAGCTGGCGGTACGATACTGGCCCAGGGTCACGGTCTGATCGGCAGATTTCGTGCTAACGGCACACGCAGCATTGACCAGCTCACCTTCAAAGTGAACCGTACCGCCGCTAACGCTTACCGGATCGGCATGAGCCGCACCAGCAGCAAACATCAGGCCAGCAATAACGGAAGAGGTCATTAATTTAAGTTTCATGGATTTCCCTTGAATTACGCACATTCGGCTCCAGTTTCCTGCGGGAACCGTTTGAATCAAAATCGACATAATAATGTCAGGCTAATTATCTCTGCATCCTGTAAAGATATATATCGAAAGAGAATTAGCTAACCTTTTTACCCCAACTCTCCTGAGCATTAGATTCACTAATTAATCTTTACGAATATGACAATTCGTCACAGGGATAAATTAAACATTTCAATAAGTGAAAAATACCTTCAATCTCTTTAATTAGCCCAGGTAAATTCTTATTGGGATATAGGACAGGTCTAAGCCTTTTTTATATAAAAGTGTTCAATATCACACTTAACGCCACGTTTTTCGCGGCATTCCCCCTAATTTTAGCAGGGTGATGAATTGTTTCTTTTAGGTTAATTTTGATTAGGTTGCTCATTAATTGCCCACAGGATTTTGCCCCTCGCCGCAGCCCGTATCGCAGTGGTCACTGCACCGATCACACGTAAAGACGCAAACGATAACTGACAGCGCGCCCCGCTTCTGACAAAATAGCCACATCCCCTTCGACTTAATGTAACAGACGGAATCCTCTCTCTGATGGCAGCAAAGATTATTGACGGTAAAACGATTGCGCAGCAGGTGCGCTCTGAGGTTGCTCAAAAAGTTCAGGCGCGTGTCGCGGCCGGACTTCGCGCCCCAGGGTTGGCCGTTGTATTGGTAGGCAGCAACCCGGCTTCGCAGATTTATGTGGCGAGTAAGCGCAAAGCCTGTGAAGAGGTGGGATTCGTCTCCCGCTCCTATGACCTGCCCGAAACCACCAGCGAAGCAGAACTGCTGGAACTGATTGATACGCTTAACGCCGACAACACTATCGACGGTATTCTGGTGCAGTTGCCGCTACCGGCGGGCATCGATAACGTCAAAGTGCTGGAACGCATTGCGCCGGACAAAGACGTAGACGGTTTCCATCCCTACAACGTAGGCCGTCTGTGCCAGCGCGCGCCGCGTCTGCGCCCCTGTACGCCGCGCGGCATCGTCACGCTGCTGGAGCGTTACAACATCGATACCTTCGGACTGAATGCCGTCGTCATCGGCGCCTCGAATATCGTCGGTCGCCCGATGAGCATGGAACTGCTGCTGGCAGGCTGCACAACGACCGTGACTCACCGCTTCACCAAAGATCTGCGTCGCCATGTTGAACACGCCGATCTGCTGATTGTCGCCGTCGGCAAACCCGGATTTATTCCCGGCGAGTGGATTAAAGAAGGCGCCATCGTGATTGATGTCGGAATCAACCGACTGGAAAATGGTAAAGTGGTCGGCGATGTGGTCTTTGAAGACGCTGCCGCGCGCGCATCCTATATCACCCCGGTGCCGGGCGGCGTCGGTCCGATGACGGTCGCAACACTTATCGAAAACACGCTACAGGCGTGCGTTGAATATCACGATCCACAAGGTAAATAACATGGCAACATTCTCTTTAGGCAAGCACCCGCACGTTGAGTTGTGCGACCTGCTCAAACTGGAAGGCTGGAGCGAAAGCGGCGCCCAGGCGAAAATTGCCATTGCAGAAGGTTTAGTGAAGGTTGATGGCGCGGTTGAAACCCGCAAACGCTGCAAAATTGTTGCCGGACAAACCGTCAGCTTCGCAGGACAAAGCGTTAACGTCGTCGCCTGATTCAGAGTGCCGGATGGCGACGCTATCGCGTCTTATCCGGCCTACTGGTTATGCCAGTGTAGGCCGGATAAGGCGTTAGCCGCCATCCGGCAATGACGTTATTTACGGCGCCAGGTTGTCCCTTGCGGACCATCTTCCAGCACGATGCCCATCTCATTCAGACGGTCACGCGCCGCATCCGCCGCCGCCCAGTCTTTGGCTTTACGCGCATCCAGACGCTGTTGAATTAACGCTTTGATTTCAGCCACTTCGCCGTCATCCGCCTGCGCTCCGCTTTGCAGGAACGCTTCCGGCTCCTGCTCCAGCAGCCCCAGCACGCCGGAAATTTTACGCAGATGTGACGCCATCGCATTCGCGGCAGCCATATCCTCACTCTTCAGACGGTTCACCTCACGCGCCATATCAAACAGCACAGAGTAGGCTTCCGGCGTGTTGAAATCGTCGTTCATTGCCTCCACAAAACGCGCTTCAAACGCTTCGCCGCCCGCAGGCGCAACGGTTTTGTCTGTTCCGCGCAGCGCGGTGTACAGACGCTCCAGGGCGGAACGCGCCTGCTTGAGGTTCTCTTCGCTGTAGTTGAGCTGGCTACGATAGTGGCCGGACATCAGGAAGTAGCGAACGGTTTCCGCGTCGTAGTATTTCAGCACATCGCGCACGGTAAAGAAGTTGCCCAGCGATTTCGACATCTTCTCACGATCCACCATCACCATGCCGGAGTGCATCCAGTAGTTCACATACTCACCGTCGTGCGCGCAGGTAGACTGGGCGATTTCGTTCTCATGGTGCGGGAACATCAGGTCGGAACCGCCGCCATGAATATCAAAATGGTTACCCAGCTGTTTGCAGTTCATGGCGGAACATTCAATGTGCCAGCCTGGACGACCCGCGCCCCACGGCGACGGCCAGCTCGGTTCGCCCTCTTTGGACATCTTCCACAGCACGAAATCCATCGGGTTGTGTTTTACGTCAACGACGTCAACGCGAGCGCCCGCCTGTAGCTGTTCCAGATCCTGGCGCGACAGCTGACCGTAGTTCGGGTCGGTCGGCACGTCGAACATCACGTCGCCATTGTCCGCCACATAAGCGTGACCTTTGGCGATCAGCTGTTCGGTGATCTCAATAATTTCGGCGATATGGTGCGTTGCACGCGGCTCCAGATCCGGGCGCAGAATATTCAGCGCGTCAAAATCTTTGTGCATCTCCGCAATCATACGATCGACCAGCGCGACAAAGCTTTCACCGTTTTCGTTCGCCCGTTTAATGATCTTGTCGTCGATATCGGTAATGTTACGCACGTACTTCAGCGTATAACCGAGGAAACGCAAATAGCGCGCGACGACGTCGAAGGCGACAAACGTACGCCCGTGACCGATATGACAGAGGTCGTAAACGGTAATACCACACACGTACATGCCGACTTCCCCGGCATGAATAGGTTTGAATTCCTCTTTTTGGCGCGTCAGTGTATTAAAGATTTTTAACATCGAAGATTCCGTATAGACGTGTGTGGGTAATAATATCCGTATGATACATATTATTCGTAATCGAAGCAGCACACTTTGCGAGGTGATCGCAGCGTGCGGTTATGCTATAACACCCCCCTATATGTGACCCTTACCGGGGTCGAAGCACCACTATATCGGAACAGGATGCAAAAATGGTTACTTTCCACACTAATCACGGCGATATCGTAATCAAAACGTTTGATGACAAAGCGCCTGAAACAGTTAAAAACTTCCTGGACTACTGCCGCGAAGGTTTTTACAACAACACCATTTTCCACCGTGTTATTAACGGTTTCATGATTCAGGGCGGCGGTTTTGAACCTGGCATGAAGCAGAAAGCGACCAAAGAAGCGATCAAAAACGAAGCCAACAACGGTCTGAAAAACACCCGTGGCACGCTGGCAATGGCGCGTACTCAGGCTCCACACTCCGCAACGGCGCAGTTCTTCATCAACGTGGCCGACAACGACTTCCTGAACTTCTCTGGCGAAAGCATGCAGGGCTGGGGCTACTGCGTATTCGCTGAAGTCGTGGAAGGCATGGACGTGGTTGATAAAATCAAAGGCGTATCAACAGGCCGCAGCGGTATGCATCAGGACGTGCCGAAAGAAGACGTTATCATCGAAAACGTGACCGTCAGCGAGTAATCGTGGCGACACTGTTTATTGCAGATCTTCACCTCTGCACGGAAGAACCGGCGATCACCGCCGGTTTTCTGCGTTTTTTAGCCGGTGACGCGCGCCAGGCCGATGCGCTGTACATTCTTGGCGACCTTTTCGAAGCCTGGATAGGCGACGACGATCCCAACCCGCTGCACCGCGAAATGGCCGCAGCCATTAAAGCCGTTGTAGATTCCGGCGTACCCTGCTTCTTTATTCACGGCAACCGTGATTTTTTGATCGGCAAACGCTTTGCCCGTGAAAGCGGAATGACGCTATTGCCGCAGGAAAAGGTGCTCGACCTCTATGGTCGTCGCGTATTGATTATGCACGGCGACACGCTCTGCACCGACGATGCCGGTTACCAGGCGTTTCGCGCCAAAGTTCACAAACCCTGGCTACAGACGCTGTTCCTCGCCCTGCCGCTGTTTATCCGCAATCGTATTGCCGCCAGAATGCGCGCAGGCAGCAAAGCCGCCAACAGCAGCAAGTCACTGGAGATCATGGACGTTAATCCACATGCCGTGGTGGCCGAAATGGAAAAACACCATGTGCAATGGCTGATTCATGGTCATACTCATCGCCCGGACGTTCACGAACTGAGCGCTAACGGCAAACCCGCGTTCCGCGTTGTTTTAGGCGCCTGGCATAGCGAAGGGTCGATGGTCAAAGTCACGCCGGATGACGTTGAGCTTCTCCATTTCCCGTTTTAACCTCTCCCGTGAATTGACGACGTCATAAGGTACGCAACCGTTTTCCTTGTCGTATTTCCGTGCTATTCTCTGTGCCCTCAAAAGCCGAGAGTTGTGCACCACAGGAGTTTTAAGACGCATGTCTTCCCGCAATAATCCGGCGCGTGTCGCCATCGTGATGGGGTCCAAAAGCGACTGGGCTACCATGCAGTTTGCCGCCGAAATCTTCGATATCCTGAACGTTCCACACCACGTTGAAGTGGTTTCCGCACACCGCACCCCCGATAAGCTGTTCAGCTTCGCCGAAAGCGCCGAAGAGAAAGGTTATCAGGTGATTATTGCCGGTGCTGGCGGCGCGGCGCATCTGCCGGGAATGATTGCGGCAAAAACGCTGGTGCCGGTACTGGGCGTGCCGGTGCAAAGCGCTGCGCTGAGCGGCGTGGACAGCCTCTACTCTATCGTCCAGATGCCGCGCGGCATTCCGGTTGGCACGCTGGCGATCGGCAAAGCTGGCGCGGCAAACGCGGCGCTGCTGGCAGCGCAAATTCTGGCGACACACGATAAAGACCTGCGCCAACGTCTGGCGGACTGGCGTAAAGCCCAGACCGATGAGGTGCTTGAGAATCCCGACCCACGAGGTGCGGCATGAAGCAGGTCTGCGTACTGGGTAACGGCCAGTTAGGACGGATGCTGCGTCAGGCGGGCGAACCGTTGGGCATCACCGTCTGGCCTGTCGGGCTGGACGCGGAACCTACCGCCGTCCCGGTTCAACAAAGCGTGATCACAGCGGAAATCGAACGCTGGCCGGAAACCGCGCTGACCCGCGAACTGGCGCGCCACCCGGCTTTCGTCAACCGCGACGTTTTCCCGATTATTGCCGACCGCCTGACGCAAAAGCAGCTTTTTGACAAACTCTCGCTGGCGACGGCGCCCTGGCAGTTGCTGGCAAGCCGGGACGAGTGGCCCGCCGTATTTGCGCGTCTGGGCGAACTGGCTATCGTCAAACGGCGCGTTGGCGGTTACGACGGCCGTGGGCAGTGGCGTTTACGCGCGGATGAAACCGCTCAGTTCCCGGACGACGGTTACGGCGAGTGCATTGTTGAACAGGGCATTAACTTCTCTGGCGAAGTGTCGTTAGTCGGCGCACGCGCCCATGACGGCAGCACCGTGTTCTACCCGCTGACGCACAACCTGCACCAGGACGGGATTCTGCGCACCAGCGTAGCGTTCCCGCAGGCCAACGCGAAACAGCAGGAACAGGCGGAAGCCATGCTCTCCGCCATCATGCATGAACTGGGTTATGTCGGCGTCATGGCGATGGAGTGTTTTATCACGCCGGAAGGGTTGCTCATCAACGAACTGGCGCCGCGGGTACACAACAGCGGGCACTGGACGCAAAACGGCGCCAGCATCAGCCAGTTTGAGCTGCATCTGCGCGCGATTACCGGCCTGCCGTTACCGTCACCGGTCGTGGACAGCCCGTCCGTGATGGTGAACCTGATTGGCAGCGCTCTGAATTACGACTGGCTGAAACTGCCGCTGGTGCATCTGCACTGGTACGACAAAGAGGTTCGCGAGGGGCGTAAAGTGGGCCACCTGAACCTGACCGACAGCGATACCGATCGCTTAAGCGCAACGCTGGAAGCCTTAGTTCCCTTGCTGCCGCCGGAATACGCCAGCGGCATCATCTGGGCGCAAAGTAAGCTTAAGTAATACATAAAATGCCGGGAAAGGAATCTTATCCTTTTCCGGCTCCTCCTTCAGCGCGTAAAATCCCCGTCATTGCCGTTTGTTTTTTTTCAGGATTCCACAATGAACGATGGGACGGACTATCGCGCCATTCTGGCGGCCGATACGCCTTTAATCGACGTTCGCGCGCCGATAGAATTTACGCAGGGCGCCATGCCCACTGCGATTAACCTGCCCTTAATGAATAATGAAGAACGCGCGGCAGTCGGCACCTGTTACAAACGCCAGGGGCCGGAAGCGGCACTGGCGTTGGGCCATAAACTCGTTGCCGGCGACGAGCGTCAACGGCGGCTGGAGGCCTGGCGAAAAGCCTGTATTCAACATCCACGGGGTTATCTCTGCTGCGCGCGCGGCGGTCAGCGTTCGCATATCGTACAACAGTGGCTACATGAGTCCGGCGTGGATTATCCGCTGATCCAGGGCGGCTACAAAGCGCTCCGCCAGGCGGCCATGCACATCACCGACACGCTGGTACAAAAACCCATGATCTTAATTGGCGGCTGTACCGGCAGTGGAAAAACACAGCTGGTTCGACAGCAGCCGAACGGCGTGGATCTGGAAGGACTGGCGCATCATCGCGGTTCGTCATTCGGCCGCACGCTGAAGCCGCAGCTGAGTCAGGCCAGTTTTGAAAACCACCTCGCCGTGGAGATGTTGAAAACCGACGCCCGTCAGGAGTTACAGATGTGGGTGCTGGAAGACGAAGGCCGGATGATTGGCGCAAATCATCTGCCCGAATGTCTGCGCGAACGCATGGCGCAGGCACCCATTGCGGTTGTGGACGATCCGTTCGAGCTGCGTCTGGAGCGGCTGCGCGATGAGTATTTTATCCGCATGCATCGCGACTTCACCCATGCCTGCGGGGAAGAAGACGGCTGGCTGGCGTACAGCGACTATCTGCATCATGGGCTTTCCGCCATTCAGCGCCGCCTTGGTTTGCAGCGTTTTAAAGAGCTGACGGTAAAACTAGACGCTGCGCTGGCCATGCAGCAGGCCAGCGGCAGTACCGACGGGCATCTGGCCTGGCTGGTGCCGCTCCTAAACGAATACTACGATCCGATGTATCGCTATCAACTGGAAAAGAAAGCCGCGAAAATCGTCTTTCGCGGCATATGGCAGGACGTTGCACAGTGGCTTCAAAACTAGCGATTGCGGGCATTCTGCCGGATGGCGGCTAACGCCTTATCCGGCCTACAAATATTATGCCCTAATGTCTGTCGCGTTTATCGGCGCGTTTCGCCAGCCAGTCGCCGAGCATCTGTACAACCTGCACCAGAATAATCAACGCGACCACGGTGACAATCATCACCTGGGTTTCGTAGCGGTAATAACCGTAGCGAATCGCCAGGTCGCCGACCCCGCCGCCACCGACAATCCCGGCCATCGCGGAATAGCCAATCAGACTCACCAGCGTGATGGTCAGCCCGCGTAGCAGACCGGCGCTGGCCTCTGGCAGCAGTACGGTGCAGATAATGCGCATCGGGCTGGCGCCGAACGCTTCTGCCGCTTCGATAATCCCTTTATCCACCTCACGCAGCGCGCTATCGACCAGACGCGCATAGAACGCTATCGCCGCAACAGAGAGAGGGACGGAGGCGGCAATCGGCCCGATGGTATTGCCGAGCAAAAATTGCGTGAGCGGCAACAGCAGCACCAGCAAAATCACGAACGGCACCGAGCGGATAATGTTCACCAGAACCGAACTCACCAGATACACGAAGCGATTCTGCCAGAACAGATTCCGGTCGGTGACAAAGATAAGGAAGCCGAGCGGCAGCCCGCCGACAACCGCCAGCACCGTTGAAATGCTCAGCATTTGAAAGGTTTCATTGAACGCCAGCGTTAAATCCGGCAGTAAATCATCCACGAATCACCTCCACCTGCGCAGTACGTTGCCGAATATGCGCTACCGCGGCATCCACCGCTGACGGGTTGTGCGGCGCAGTCAGTTGCACCACTAAAATCCCCAGCGCGCGTTCGCCGATATATTCAATTTTGCCGTGCAGAATGTTCACCGCTACGCCGAACTTCACCGCCACATCAGACAACACCGGCTGCTCCGCCGAATCACCGATAAACAGAATTTTCAGTAACTGACCGGGCAGATGCTGGCGCAGACGTTCCGGTAACGTCAGATTGAGGGTGTGCGACACCAGTTGCTGTGTGAAGGCGTGCTGCGGATGCGCGAAAACATCAAACACGTCGCCCGACTCCACCACTTTGCCGCCGGACATCACCGCCACGCGATCGCAGATGGACTTGATCACATTCATCTCGTGGGTGATCAGCACGATCGTGATCCCCAGCTGTTCGTTAATCTGTTTGAGCAGCGCCAGAATGGTCGCTGACGTTTCCAGATCCAGCGCGGAAGTTGGTTCGTCGCAGAGCAGTACATCTGGATGGTTGGCGATCGCGCGGGCAATCCCCACTCGCTGCTTTTGACCGCCGCTAAGCTGTACCGGAAAGCGGTTCGCCTTATCCGCCAGCCCGACCAGCGCCAGAATTTCGGCGACGCGCGGGGCGATCTTGCTGCGCTCCCATCCGGCGGATTTCAGGCTGAAAGCGACGTTTTGCGCCACCGTGCGGGTATGCATCAGATTAAAGTGCTGGAAAATCATCCCAATACGCTGGCGGGCTTTACGCAGATTCGCCCCTTCCAGCGCAGAGATCGCCACACCGTTCACTTTCACGCTTCCCTGACTCGGGCGCGTTAAGGCATTAAGGGTACGCAGCAGCGTACTTTTCCCCGCGCCGCTGGTGCCGACAATGCCAAAAATTTCGCCCGCCGCTATCCGCAGGCTGACGTCATCCACCGCGCGGGTCGATGCGCCACGGCCTGCCGTAAAATCCACGCAGACCTTTTCAATCTCAATCATGCTCACCTCAGAAATGCGAAAAGGGCAGTCGCCGCTGCCCCGTTAATTCCCTTGCGCAGCGATTATTTGTCTGCGGTCATCCATTCCGGCTTCTGGAAGGCGCTGTAAATATTCTTCGGATCGTCAATGACCGCACGGTAGGCCGGAGATTTTACCGCATCGACAATATCTTTCGCGAACGGCTTGTCGGCATCCTCACTGCGTACGGCAATGATATTTTTCAGGTTTTCATCCAGTTGCTCTTGTTTTAGCGCGCTGGAAAGATCCAGCCCCGCCGCAACGGCGAAATTACCGTTAACCAGCGCGCCGGTCACGCCATCCAGCGTGCGCGGCAGCTGCGCCGCTTCCAGCGGTTTAAACACCAGCCCTTTCGGGTTGCTGGCGATATCACGCTCGGAGGCTTTCGTCGGGTCGATATTGTCTTTAATGGTGATAAGACCGATTGATTGCAGGAAACGCAGACCGCGCGCCAGATTGGTCGGGTCATTCGACAGGGTAATAATGTCCCCTTTCTTCAGCTCGTCCAGGCTATTGATTTTACGGGAATAGAACCCCATTCCGGCCGTCGGCACGACGATCAGCTTCGTCAGTTTCAGCCCTTTATCGGCGGTGAATTTTTCAAAATAGAGCGTGTGCTGGAACAGGTTAGCGTCAATGCTGCCGTTGGATAACGCCATGTTTGGCTGAACATAGTCGCTAAATTCGCGCACCACGACCTTGTAGCCTTTCTCTTTCAGCGTTGGCGCGATGGCCTGTTTGACCATATCGCCATACGGACCCGGCGCGACGCCGAATACAATAGTCTGTGGATCGTTATTAGCATGAGCAAATTGCAGGCCGCAGGCCAGCAAAAGCGCCCCGGCGGCAACGCGTAAACTCTGACGCAGTCCCATAATTTCTCCCTTTTAAATGTTGTGATGCAGTGCAGTACGCCGTGCGATGCGACGTTGTTCATTTGGGCCTGAATACAAGGCTATTTGTTAACATGACACAGTTCACAACCTGTTGTCCTTGAAATTATTTCATGATGTTGCAGAGTATGTCGTTGAAAGGGGATGGGGAGAAATGAAAAAGCCGGATAGCGGCATAAATGCCTTATCCGGCCTGGACGCTCTATTATTGCGCTGCACTCGTAGGCCCGATTAGCGCAAGCGCCATCGGGCATTCGGTTTGGCAGGCGTCAATGATTAGAAGTCGTAACGCAGACGAACCAGGTTCATATCGCCCAGATCGTCGGTGCTGGAGGTGAATACGTGTTCGTAATCCACGCGGAAACCATAATCCAGCTGGAAGCTAATACCGACGCCATTATCAATACGCTGGTAGTTACGGCCGTTCACATATTCAATACGGTCACCCATAAAGTACGGCTGAATAGATTTCACCGCATACTGGTTGATCGGGAATTTATAACCGGCAAAGTATTCAATACCCCATGCGTCGCCCGCAAAGTAGTCATGCGAGTCTACGCGTTTGGTGGTCATGAAGTTCTGATACCAGCCGCCGCCCAGCGCGAAGGTCCAGTTATCCGGCGTCCAGCTAAGCGCAGTACCAACGATATTTTGATCGTAGTCTTTACCGTCGCCGCCGTTACCTGGGCGCATTTCCGCACGCGTATAGTTCCACGCCGTACCCCAGGTCAGATCGTCCGTGATGTGGTAATCCGCACCCAGAGAACCGCCGCCTTTACGCTTGTAGCGCAGGCCGTTGTTCGGGTTGTAATCATCGCTGAACAGATAAGACGCGTAGAGATCGACGTCGCCAACTGTTTTCTTATACTTCAGGGACTTACGGGTACGGTAAGAACCGTCGTAGTCGCCGTTGATACCGTTGCCTGGCGCCTGACCAATCATGTCATAGTCCCAGATATCGGTTTTCACGCCAACCACATCATAATAAACGCTGTTCTGTTGACCGAAAGTCAGCGTACCCCAGGTATCGCTTTTCAGACCGGTGTACAGCATACGGCGAGTGGTGTCGTTCGCGCCGTCTGCGTAGTGGTTATCCCAGTTGAACATCGCCGGGAAGTTAACGCCCAGCTCGTAGTAGCTGACCCAGCTAATGTCATCAAACAGATAGTAATCAGCCGCGAAACGGAAACGGGTGCCGCCATCGAAGCCATTACGTTTGTAACCATTTTTACCGTCGTCGCCAGCCATATTCTGGAACTGAGGACGAATACTGCCGCCAACGGTGAAGTTAAGACGGCTCAGCGGATTACCCGCCTGTGGATCTTGTTTCAGAACAGTGATTTCCGCCTGAGATGCGAAAGACGTTAATGCCACTGCCGCGCCGATCGATGCCGCCAGCGCTGTTTTTTTTATTGTCATTATATTTTCCTTGATAGATTTACCCGCCATTATTCGCACTGCCGGCAAAATACCGGCAACGTAAAAAACAACGGGCATAGCCCGCTAACTATTTAGCAATTAAATATTAACTGGTATTAATCCTGTCGTGTTGGCGGGTTTTTAATGTTTTGTGCTACTAAAAATCGAGGGGTTAACAATTCGTGCCACATAGGGAGTACACACCAGTATAAACACCGGTGCGTAATCATCACGTATATAAATTATATTATTAAAACTACACACCGGTATAAAAACCGGTGTGTGATCATCACATCTATAAATTAATTATTAAATTGGCGAAATAACGCTTTGCCTTTTAACAGACGCGCGCCGAGCCATCCGCCGCATAATGAAAGTAATAATGCGCCGCAGACGGGCAAAATAATCCACACGCGCCAGTCCGGTTCCCACGGAAAATCGAACACCTGACTTTGCAGCACCGCCAGCGCAGTTTCCGCGCCGATCGCCGCCACCAGCCCGGAGACCATACCCAGCATGGCAAATTCACACCAGAGCGTGGTGCGCAGCAGTTTTTTGCCCGCGCCTAAGGTGCGCCAGACCACCAGTTCCTGATGACGTTGACGCATTCCGACCTGAACCTGCGCCAGTAACAACAGCATGCCGCAGGCCGTGACCAGCACCACCATCACCTCCAGCGCCCGGCTGACCTGCTCCAGCACCTGACCGACCTGTTTCAGGATCGCGCCGATATCCAGCAGGCTGATGGTCGGGAACTCGCGATTAAGCTGCGTCAGCATGCCGTTGCCATTTTCCCAACGGAAGCTGGTAAGCCAGCTCTGCGGCTGCCCGTCCAGCGCGCCGGAGGGGAAGATAAAGAAGAAGTTAGGGCGCAGACTTTCCCAGTCTACTTTGCGCAGGCTGCTGACCGTCGCGCTAAAGTCCTGGGTATCGCCCATAAAGGTCACGCGATCGCCGAGTTGTATATTCAGCCGCTTCGCCAGCCCTTCCTCTATCGAGACCTCTCCCGCTTTTGGCGGCCAGCTTCCGGCGGTAATCGGGTTATGATCCGGGCGCGTATCCTGCCACGTCAGATTCAGCTCACGGTTAAGCGCTTCGTCCTGATTTCCTTCGGTCGGCAGACCATTAATCTCCGTCAGTCGCGCCCGCACGATCGGGAAGAATGCCTCCGGGATCACCTGATGCTCAGACAGGAAGGCTTTCAGCGGCACCACCTGTTCAGAAGCGATATTGATGAGGAAATAGTTCGGACTTTCCGGCGGCAGTTGTTGTTGCCAGCGATCCAGCAGATCGCCGCGCAGCACCAGAAGAAGCGCCAGCAGCATAAAAGAGAGCGAAAAAGCCGAGAGCTGGCTTAACGTGGACCACGGCTGGCGCAGCAGTCGGCTTACGGCCAGGCGCAGAGGCAGCGATGTCAACGTCATACCGCGCAGCACGTTCAACAGCATCCAGCCCAGCACACCGCAAAGTAGCGCCAGCACCACCGCGCCGGCCAGCACCGCCCACAGCAACATGCTGCCGCCCATCAACCCCGCGAGCAGCGCGACGACGACAACCGTGACCACCGGAAGATACATCTTCAGCGGCCAAACACGCGCAACCACATCACGCCGCAGCACACGCAACGGCTGCGTCGCCAGCAGCAAACGATACGGACGCAGTCCAACCAGCAAAGAAATGATGATCATCGTTCCCAGCGCCCACAGCCACGGCCAGAGGCTGGCTGGCGGCAGAACGGCGGGTAACACCGGTTTAAGAAGCACCATCAGCACGTTCTCGAACAATAACCCAATGGCGCCTCCCGTCACGGCGGAAAGAGCCAGCAGCATCCCCCACTGCCCGACGATCAGCTTGCGCAGCTGCGCCCTGCCCGCCCCCAGCGTTTTGAGGATCGCAATCAGATCGTAGCGGCTGCGGCAGTAGTGGCTCATCGCCACCGCCACGGCCGCTACAGCTAACAGCAACGTTAACAGCGCCGACAGCAGCAGGAACTGCTGCGAGCGTTCAAGCGATTTGCCCAGCGCGCCTTCATCTTGTTCCAGCCCGTACCAGCGATGTTCAGGCTTAAGCTGTGGCAATAGCCACTTTTCATAGCCGTCCAGCTGCTGCGGCGTACCGCCAAACTTATAGCGCCACGTCACGCGACTTCCCGGCTGTACTGCGCCCGTTTTTTCAACATCCGCAATGTGCATCATCAGGCGTGGAGCCATCTGGAAAGGGTTAAACCCGGAATCCGGCTCCTGTACCACCTCGCCAGCAATACGCAGCGTGGCGTCACCGACGTCGATGCTGTCACCCGTTTTCAGGTTGAGGAGCGCCATCAGTCTTGGCGCCAGCAACACGGAACCCGGCTGCGGTTTTAACCCCGGCGGATTCGTTTGCAGCTCACCGTACATCGGATAAACGTCATCCACCGCTTTGACGCTGGCCAACTGCGGCGTATCGTCCGCGAAGGTCATGGTGGCGAAGGTCATCTGTTCGCCCACTTTCAGACCGCGTTTGCGCGCCTCATCGATCCACGCCAGCGGCACTTCGCGCGAACTGCGCAGCGCCCGGTCTCCGGCCATAAAATCACGGCTTTGCTGACTTAAACCCTTTTCCATGCGGTCGCTGATATTGCCCAGCGCCAGCACGCAGGCCACCGCCAGACTCAGCGCCAGCCAGACAATCAGTAAGGAAGGTGAGCGCCATTCGCGCCAGAACCAGCGTGCAATCATGCCTCCTCCTGCAACTGCCCATCCACCAGGCGTAATCGCCGGTCGCAACGCGCCGCCAGCTGCGGGTCGTGCGTCACCAGAATCAGGGTGGTGCCATGTTCTCGATTAAGCGAAAACAGCAGATCGGCGATTTTATCCCCGGTCTGCCGGTCAAGGTTTCCCGTCGGTTCATCGGCAAACAGCACGTCTGGCCGCCCGTTGAACGCTCTCGCCAGCGCCACACGCTGCTGCTCGCCGCCGGAAAGCTGAGCCGGAAGATGATCAAGACGTTTCCCCAGGCCTAACTGTTCCAGCAACGCTTTCGCGCCATCGCGGCTTTTCCCGCTGTTCTCCCCCCGCAGCAAGGCGGGCAGTTCAACGTTTTCCAGGGCATTCAGCGTGGGAATCAACATAAAAGACTGGAAAACAAAGCCGACATGCTGCGCGCGCAGCTGCGCCCGCGCCTCTTCATCCATCGTGTGCAGAGACTGCCCGACCAGATTCACCTCGCCGCTGCTGCCATCATCCAGCCCGGCCAGAATCGCCAGCAGAGTCGATTTCCCCGATCCTGACTCGCCGATTAGCGCAATGGTCTCGGCGCGTTTGACAACCAGTTCAACTCCGGTAAGGATGGAAAGCTCATGCTCACCCTGACCGACGGACTTCTTAAGACGATGAACTTCAACAATGTTTTCCGCTGGCATTTGCCCTTCCTGTTTCTGGTCCTGTTAACGTTCCGCGCCGCCGCAGCGGACACGTTATTAATTCTGGGTGACAGCCTGAGCGCCGGATACCGCATGTCCGCCAGCGCGGCCTGGCCTGCGCTGCTTAACGACAAATGGCAGGACAAAACGCCGGTCATCAATGCCAGCATTAGCGGCGACACCTCGCAGC
Organism: Citrobacter sp. TBCP-5362; assembly: GCF_005406305.1. NCBI lineage: Bacteria > Pseudomonadati > Pseudomonadota > Gammaproteobacteria > Enterobacterales > Enterobacteriaceae > Citrobacter > Citrobacter sp. TBCP-5362. Next base: position 3,291,215 of record NZ_CP040234.1, read on the forward strand.
AAGGCCTGGCGCGTCTGCCTGCGCTGCTGAAGCAGCATCAGCCCCGCTGGGTTCTGGTCGAGCTTGGCGGCAATGACGGCCTGCGCGGTTTTCAACCTCAGCAAACCGAGCAAACCCTGCGTAAAATCCTGCTGGATGTGAAGGCCGCAAACGCCGAACCGTTGCTCATGCAAATTCGTCTGCCCGCAAACTATGGTCGCCGTTATAATGAAACCTTTAGCGCCATCTACCCACGGCTTGCCAAAGAGTTTGATATTCCGCTTCTGCCCTTTTTTATGGAAGAGGTTTATCTGAAACCACAATGGATGCAGGACGACGGTATTCATCCTAATCGCGACGCCCAGCCGTTTATTGCCGACTGGATGGCGCAACAACTAACCCCATTAGTTAACCACGACTCGTAAATCAACGGAGATCCTGACAGGTAAAGTTATGCAAAAATCGGTCTTAATTACAGGATGTTCCAGCGGAATCGGTCTGGAAAGCGCTCTTGAACTGAAACGTCAGGGTTTTCAAATTCTGGCAGGTTGCCGTAAACCCGATGACGTCACGCGGATGAACAGCATGGGATTCACCGGCGTGCTGATCGACCTCGACTCGCCGGAAAGCGTGGATCGCGCCGCAGACGACGTGATCGCCCTGACCGATAATCGTTTATATGGGATCTTTAACAATGCCGGATACGGCGTGTATGGCCCGCTTACCACTATCAGCCGCGCGCAGATGGAGCAGCAGTTTTCCGCCAATTTCTTTGGCGCGCACCAGCTCACTATGCGCCTGCTCCCTGCTATGCTGCCGTACGGCGAAGGGCGCATTGTGATGACCTCATCCGTGATGGGGCTGATCTCCACGCCAGGGCGCGGCGCCTATGCCGCCAGCAAATATGCGCTGGAAGCCTGGTCTGATGCGCTGCGCATGGAGCTGCGCCACACGGGTATTAAGGTCAGCCTGATCGAACCCGGCCCGATTCGTACCCGGTTTACCGATAACGTCAGCCAGACCCAGAGCGACAAACCGGTAGAAAATCCGGGGATTGCCGCGCGTTTTACGCTCGGGCCAGAAGCCGTTGTCGCTAAAGTCCGCCATGCTTTTGAGAGCGACAAACCGAAATTACGCTACCCGGTTACGATGGTGACGTGGGCGATCACGCTGCTGAAGCGCGTGCTGCCGGGACGCGCAATGGACAAAATTTTGCAGGGTTGAGTTGAAGCGCACGCGTCAGCCCCCATGTAAAAGAGAACCAGACATAAAGAGAGTGACTCCATGTCCGTACAAAATATTGTCAATATTAACGAATCTAACCTGCAACAGACCCTCGAACAGTCGATGACCACCCCGGTTCTGTTCTATTTTTGGTCTGAACGCAGCCAGCATTGTCTGCAACTGACGCCGGTGCTGGAAAGCCTTGCCGCACAGTACAACGGCCAGTTTATCCTCGCGAAGCTCGACTGCGACGCCGAGCAGATGATCGCCTCCCAGTTTGGCTTGCGCGCTATTCCTACCGTGTATCTGTTCCAGAACGGTCAGCCGGTCGACGGCTTCCAGGGGCCGCAGCCGGAAGAAGCGATTCGCGCGCTGCTCGACAAAGTGCTGCCGCGTGAAGAAGAGCTGAAAGCGCAGCAGGCAATGCAACTGATGCAGGAAGGCAACTACATTGAAGCGCTGCCGCTGCTGAAAGACGCCTGGCAGCTCTCTCATCAGAACGGCGAGATCGGCCTGCTGCTGGCGGAAACCCAGATTGCCCTCAACCGTACGGAAGACGCCGAAGCCGTGCTGAAAACCATTCCGTTACAGGATCAGGACACCCGCTATCAGGGCCTGGTCGCGCAGATTGATTTACTGAAACAGGCGGCCGACACCCCGGAAATCCAGCAACTGCAACAGCAGGTTGCGGACAATCCAGAAGATGCAGCGCTGGCGGCGCAACTGGCGCTGCAACTGCATCAGGTCGGGCGTAACGAAGAGGCGCTGGAGTTATTGTTCAGCCATTTGAAGAAAGATCTCGCCGCCGCAGACGGTCAGGCACGGAAAACGTTCCAGGAGATCCTCGCCGCGTTAGGCACCGGCGATGCGCTGGCGTCGAAATTCCGCCGCCAGCTGTACGCGCTGTTGTACTAATCCGCTACATTTTGCCCGATGGCGCTACGCTTATCGGGCCTACAAACGCTAAAAATACCGATCCCTCCGGCATCACATCTTCTTTAAATGCGTCACCACCAGTTGGTGGCGCGAATTATAGAATTTCCGGTAGGTTAAATAGCAGGCGATAATGGTCGACAGGCTTGCTGTGGATAGCAGCATAAAAGTCACCATTATCTGATACTTAATAGCTTTTACCGGATCGATACCGGCAAAAATCAACCCGGACATCATCCCCGGTAAGCTCACCAGCCCAACCGTTTTTGCCGAATCAATGGTCGGGATCAGCGACGCGCGAATACTGTCGCGAATAAGCCCCGCAGACGCCGTTTTCGGCGTTGCGCCCAGACTGAGCTTCTCCTGAATTTGCTGCTGCTCGCTGCTGAATCGCTGGCCCAGATTGTTGTAGCACAACCCTACCGCCACCATCGCGTTACCCGCAATCATGCCGGAAATCGGGATCACCTGCATCGGCGTAAACTCGATAGATCCTGACAATACCAGTACCGCCAGCGTCAGCCCCGCTCCGGTCGTAATCGCAATAAACGACGAGGTAAACGCTTTATCAATATATTTACTGCGTTTTTGCGCGTTATACGCCGCGTTAAAACAGATAAATAGCACCATCAATAATGTCAGGATGGCGTGATTGACGCCAAAAATGTATTTCAGAACATAGCCGACGATAACAAGCTGGATTACCGCCCGGGCAACGCTCCAGAGAATATCTTTTTCCAGTGCCAGTTTCTCTTTGTGGCTAATCAGAATAGCCACAACCACCAGCATCATCGATAACGCCAGCGACTCATTCGTTATATTATGCTCGTTCATAGGTAGCTTCCTGCATTTCTCCGGCATGAGGCTGAAGCGTAATCACATTATCCGCATGATTAATTTCATCTTTATCGTGTGTTACCCACAACACGGCAATATTTTTATCGCGAACATAGCGATGAATAATGTCATTCACATTCTCTTTATTGTGCTCATCCAGCGCACTGGTGATCTCATCCAGCAGCAGAACCTGCGGCAGAAACTGTAAATTACGGATCAATGAGATACGTTGTTTTTCCCCGCCGGAAAGCGCCGTAATGTTTTTCTGTAAAATGGTTTCCGATAGCTCAAACTGCGCCAGATCGGCGAGAAAAGCCTTCGGTTCCGGCGTTTTGTTGCGGATCTGCCAGGGGAAAATCAGGTTGTCATACACCGTATCGCCAAACAGCACTGGCGTCTGGGCGCAATAAGAGACCTGCTGGCGGTAAGTTTCGGGCTTAAGCGTAGCAATCTCTTCGCCTTCAAACAGGATATCCCCCGTATCCGGGCTGATTAATGACGCCACAATCTTTAGCAATGTGCTTTTACCGCACCCGGATGGGCCGGTAATCAGTTTAAATTCCCCGGCATTCAGCATGAAACTGATGTTATTGAGAATTTTCGTGGCGCCAGCCTGGTATCCCACCTTTCTTAGCTGGAGCAAAGGGCTGCTCTCTTTCATCTCACATCCATTTTTCACATCTTTAAAGTAAACAGTGTATCCCTGTAATTTATAAGAGGGGAACTCACTTTGATTAATCGGGTATAATTTGATTAAACAGACCGCAAAGACCGTTTTTTTACATGGACAGCACGACAGGAGGTTTATCAATGCTTATTTTTATCCCTATTCTCATTTTCGTGGCGTTGGTGATAGTCGGCGCAGGCGTCAAAATTGTCCCACAGGGATACCAGTGGACCGTGGAGCGTTTTGGCCGTTACACCAAAACCCTGCAACCAGGCCTGAGCCTGGTGGTGCCGTTTATGGACAGAATTGGTCGCAAGATCAACATGATGGAACAGGTACTCGATATCCCGTCGCAGGAGGTTATCTCAAAAGATAACGCCAACGTCACCATTGACGCGGTGTGCTTTATTCAGGTTATCGACGCTCCGCGCGCGGCCTATGAAGTCAGCAATCTTGAGCTGGCCATTATCAACCTCACCATGACCAACATCCGTACCGTACTGGGGTCAATGGAGCTGGATGAAATGCTTTCCCAGCGCGACAGCATCAACACGCGCCTGTTGCACATTGTCGATGAGGCCACCAATCCCTGGGGCGTCAAGGTTACGCGTATCGAGATCCGCGATGTTCGTCCACCGGCGGAATTGATTTCATCCATGAACGCCCAGATGAAAGCGGAACGTACCAAACGCGCCTACATTCTGGAGGCGGAAGGGGTGCGCCAGGCTGAAATTCTGAAAGCTGAGGGTGAAAAACAGTCGCAGATCCTGAAAGCGGAAGGCGAACGCCAGTCTGCCTTCTTACAGGCTGAAGCACGTGAACGTTCCGCCGAAGCGGAAGCCCGCGCCACCCAGATGGTCTCTGAAGCGATCGCCGCCGGGGATATTCAGGCGGTGAACTACTTCGTGGCGCAGAAATACACCGAAGCGTTGCAGCAGATTGGTTCGTCGGGCAACAGTAAGGTTGTCATGATGCCGCTGGACGCCAGCAGTCTGATGGGCTCCATTGCCGGGATCACCGAACTTATCAAGGACAGCACCAGCGAACGGAACAAATCATGATAGCGATGATTCTGGTTCACCCGCATATTTTCTGGCTGAGTCTTGGTGGGCTACTGCTGGCCGCCGAGATGCTGGGAGGGAACGGCTACCTGCTGTGGAGCGGTGTCGCCGCCGTGATTACTGGCCTGGTGGTCTGGCTGGTGCCGCTCGGCTGGGAGTGGCAAGGCGTTATGTTCGCCGTATTGACGCTGCTGGCGGCCTGGCTGTGGTGGAAGTGGCTGGCACGGCGCGTGCGTGAGCAAAAACCGGCTGACAGTCACCTTAATCAACGCGGGAAACAGCTGGTAGGCCACCGCTTTATTCTGGAAACCGCGCTGGTCAACGGACGCGGCCACATGCGCGTCGGCGACAGCTCCTGGCCCGTCAGCGCCGACGCGGATCTGAGCGCCGGAACGCAGGTGGAGGTGATTGCCATCGAAGGGATAACGTTGCGCATAAAGGCCGTGTGATCAACGGCGGGCTTTACCTTTGTGATGACAGCAGCCGGAAAGATTATCAATGATCGGGCAATCGGCGCTGTCATCACCCGGGCATGACTCCGCCAGGGTCAGTAATTGCGTGCGCATAGCCTGCAATTCGCTGATGTGGCGTTCAATCTCAGCGACCTTTTCCAGCGTGCGTTTTTTCACATCTGCGCTATGGCGCCCCGGATCGTTAAACAAATTCACCAGTTCACCGCACTCTTCCAGGTTAAAACCGACCTGACGCGCCTGACGCAACAGCGTTAACTCATTTAAATGCTGCTGGCTGTAAGTGCGGTATCCGTTTTCACTGCGCAGCGGCGGCGTCACCAGCCCTTTCTCTTCATAAAATCGAATAGCCTTGCTGGTTAAGCCTGTTTTTTTCGCAACATCGCTAATATTCACATCTCCCCCCCGCAGAGCATGTTGATGCCGAAGCTCATTATAACCCACATCGCCCCCATGCTATCACGGGGTGGAATGCCCCTGGCGCCTGTGCAATAAATCCTTAGCAATCCTACTGTTATGTGCGATCTCGCTCACACTTATGGTTGTCTTGCTTGCAACATATTGATACAGATCAAAGGTGCATTAATTATACACCTTTCAACCTTGAACTTGTGGATACATCTTCTATATAAACGCGAATGATAATGATGATCATTTACATACTCATAAAGGTTCTCACATGTTGCCACGGATTAGCCAACGGCCATTTATTCTTTCGGCCCTGACATTATGCGTTTCAGGTGCTGTTTCAGCAGCCACGACAACTACAGCACAACATCATAAAGTATCGGATGACGACACGTTAATCGTCACCGCTAACCGCTCAGAAAGTAGCCTTTGGGAAAGCCCGGCCACGATTCAGGTTATCGACCGCCAGGCCATACAGAATTCCACCAGCGTGTCGATTGCGGACGATCTACAGGACATCCCCGGCGTTGAGGTTACTGATAACTCTCTGGCAGGACGCAAACAGATCCGCATTCGCGGCGAAGCCTCTTCACGCGTATTAATTTTGATTGACGGCCAGGTCGTCAGCTATCAGCGCGCCGGGCAAAACTACGGCGCCGGCTTGCTCATTGATGAATCGTCGCTTGAGCGTATTGAAATCGTTAAAGGCCCCTACTCGGTGCTCTATGGCTCGCAGGCCATTGGCGGCGTGGTGAACTTTATTACGAAAAAAGGCGGCGATAAGCCGCTCGGCGGAAGCGTCAAAGCCGTTTACAACTCCGCGACCGCAGGCTGGGAGGAGTCGGCCGCCGCCTGGGGCAGCGTCGGCAACTTCGACTACCGCATTAACGGCAGTTATTCCGATCAGGGCAACCGCGACACGCCTGACGGCAGATTGCCCAACACCAATTTCCGCAACAACAGCCAGGGCGTCTGGCTTGGCTACAATCTCGATCGCCATAAATTTGGACTATCACTCGATCGCTACAAAACGTCTACCCAAACCTGGATTAGCGATGCGGATAACCAGTATGACGAATTCAGCGTCCGTATTCCGAAACTGGAACGCGAAAAGGTCGGCGTTTTCTATGACTATGATGCCGATGGCGATTACCTGAAAAAAATCCACCTCGACGCTTACAGCCAGACCATTGAGCGTAAATTTGAGAATCGGGTAAAAACCACCCAGGTCATCCCAAGCCCGATGATTCAGGCGCTGACAGTCAGCAATCAGACCAACACCAATGATAAACAGTACACGCAGGGTGTGACGTTACAGAGCAACTTCTCACTGCCAGCGAACAACGAGCTGGTTATCGGGACGCAGTATCAGCACGACAAAGTGAAGCAGGACACCAATAGCAGCACGCGTCAGACAGCGGCAACCGGCGTCTTCGATATCCAGACCAATACCCTGTCACATATTGAGGCTGAACAAGGTAACGCCTCAATATTTGCGCAAAACGACTGGCGTTTTGCCGATGACTGGACCTGGACCGTCGGCGCACGTCAGTACTGGCTCTCTTCTAAACTGAACCGTAGCGACAGTCTGAGCGGCACAACCTGGCAGTCATCCGGTGGAAAGTCAGCGCATGACGATGAGTTAGTCACCTCAACCAGCCTGCGTTACTCCGGTTTTGATAATCTTGAGCTACGCGCAGCCTATGCTCAGGGATATGTCTTCCCGACGCTGGTTCAGTTGTTTATGCAAACGTCTGCGGGCGGCAGAATCACCTATGGCAATCCTGACCTGAAGGCTGAGCACTCCAATAACTATGAACTGGGTGCGCGTTACAAAGGCAATATGTGGCTGATTGACGGGGCGATTTACTACTCCGAAGCCAAAGACTATATCGCCAGTCTTGCCTGTTCAGGGCAAGCGATTTGTAATGGCAGCAGCACCTCATCCTACTACTACGACAACATTGACCGCGCCAAAACCTGGGGGATGGAGCTGACGGCGGAATACAACGCCTGGGCCGTATCGCCTTATCTGAGCGGCAACCTGATTCGTCGTCAGTATGAAGGCGACGTGCAGAAAACCTGGGATACCGGCGAACCGATGCTGACAGGCCGCGCAGGTCTGAAACACACGCTGCTGCTCAATGCCGCGAATATCACTTCCGATCTCTTCATCCGTGCGGCATCCAGCGCCAAAGACAACACGGGAGAGACTGAAATTCGCTATCCGGGCTGGGCGACGCTTAACCTCGCCTTTAATACCGAGTTTGGTCCGCAGGATCAGTATCAGGTCAATCTGGCGCTGAACAACCTGACCGATAAACGTTACCAGACCGCTCATGAATCTATTCCAGCGGCGGGCTTTAACGCAGCGATTGGTTTTGCGTGGAATTTCTGACGATGAAGAGACTTGTCATTGGCTTACTGGCGCTGGTTAGCGCCTTCAGCGTGCAGGCGGCCGAACGACTGGTGGTGGCGGGCGGTTCTCTCAGCGAGCTTATTTTTGCGATGGGCATCGGCGATCGCGTTGTCGGGGTGGATGAAACCACCTCTTATCCCCCCGAAACCGCTGCACTGCCGCATATTGGCTACTGGAAGCAACTGAACAGTGAAGGCATTTTATCGCTGCGCCCGGACAGCTTTATTACCTGGCAGGACGCGGGCCCGCATATTGTGCTGGAGCAGTTGCGCACCCAAAAAGTCAACGTTGTCACCCTGCCGCGCGTTCCGGCCACCGTTGACCAGATGTATGCCAATATTCATGCCCTGGCGAACACACTCCAGGTTCCTGAGCAGGGCGACGCGCTGGTTAACCACATTCGCCAGCGGCTGGATCGTGTGCAGGACAGCGTGAAGGCGAAAGGCGCGCCGGTTAAGGCGATGTTTATTCTTTCTGCGGGGGGCAGCGCCCCGCAGATCGCCGGTAAGGGCAGCGTCGCTGACGCGATTCTGACCCTCGCAGGCGCGCAGAATGTCGCCCAGCATGCGCAATATAAAAGTTACAGCGCGGAATCGCTGATTGCGGCAAACCCGCAGGTGATTGTTGTGACATCACAGATGGTCGAGGGCGACATCAATCGCCTGCGCGCCATTGCCGGTATCACCCATACCTCCGCCTGGAAAAATCAGCGGATCGTCGCCATTGATCAGGCGTTGATTCTGGGGATGGGTCCCCGCGTCGCTGACGCCGTTGAAACTCTGCACCAGCAACTCTGGCCTCATTAAATGGATTTGGCATTACAATTATGAATACTCAACACACGCTGGATCTCACTCCACATTTCGCGCTGGAGGGGAACCAGCCCTTTAAGGATCGTCGGGCCACGATGCCGTGGCGTGGTGCGATTCCTGTTGCAAAAGAGCAATTGTCGCAAACCTGGCAGAACGTCATCAGCCAGACCGTTCCACCGCGCAAAAGACTGGTGTATTTACATATCCCTTTTTGCGCAACCCACTGTACTTTCTGCGGTTTTTATCAGAACCGCTTTGAAGAGGATCACTGCGCACGCTATACCGACGCTCTGCTACGTGAAATAGAGATGGAAGCCGACAGCACGCTGCACCAGTCAGCGCCCATTCATGCGGTGTATTTCGGCGGCGGAACGCCATCTGCGCTGTCGGCCAGGGATCTGGCCAGGATCATCACCACGCTGCGTGAAAAACTGCCGCTGGCGCCGGATTGCGAAATCACTATCGAAGGTCGGGTGCTCAACTTTGATGATGCCCGTGTTGATGCCTGTCTTGATGCGGGCGCCAATCGGTTTTCTATCGGCATTCAGTCTTTCAACAGCAAGATCCGCAAGAAAATGGCGCGCACCTCGGACGGCCCAACCGCCATCGCCTTTATGAACGGCCTGGTGCGGCGGGATCGCGCCGCCGTGGTGTGCGATCTGCTGTTCGGCCTGCCCGGTCAGGATGCCGCCCTGTGGGGTGAAGATCTGGCGATAGCCCGCGATATCGGGCTGGATGGGATCGATCTGTATGCGCTGAATTTGCTTCCCAATACGCCGCTCGGTAAAGCGGTTGAAAGTGGCCGGACGACCGTTCCTTCCCCCTCAGCGCGTCGCGACCTCTACCTTCAGGGCTGCGATTTTATGGAGAGCGCGGGCTGGCGCTGCATCAGCAACAGCCACTGGGCGCGTACCACCCGAGAACGCAACCTGTACAACCTGCTGATCAAGCAAGGCGCTGACTGCCTCGCCTTCGGCTCCGGCGCAGGCGGTTCGGTCAACGGCTACTCCTGGATGGTGGAGAGAAACCTTTCCACCTGGCATGAAACTATCGCCGCCGGGAAAAAGCCGTTAATGATGATGATGCGTACCGCCGAACGCGGCTTTCAGTGGCGCCATACGTTACAGGCAGGGATTGAAACGGCGCGCGTACCGCTTGATGAGCTGACGCCTCACGCGGAGCAACTGATTCCATTACTGACCCAATGGCACAACGCGGGGCTGACCCGCGATGCGTCAACCTGCCTGCGTCTGACCAACGAAGGACGCTTCTGGGCAAGCAATATTTTGCAGTCTCTTGACGAGCTGATTCAGGAACTTAACGCACCGCGTATCGCGGTAGATAAACCATAAAAGGAGTAACTTATGAGCCATGTCTCTTTACAGGATTTTTTGCGCACTGAGCCGGACGGAACGCTGGAAGCGATCGCCGCACAGTACAACACCACGCTTTTAGACGTGGTCAAAAACCTGCCCTCTCATACTCTGGTCAGCGGCGATAAATTCGATACCGTCTGGGACACCGTCAGCGAATGGGGCAAAGTCACAACCCTGGTGCACACCGCCGATGTCATTCTCGAATTTACCGGTGAACTGCCCTCCGGCTTCCATCGTCACGGTTATTTCAATCTGCGCGGTAAAAAAGGCATGACCGGCCATATCAAAGCGGAAAACTGCACGCACATCGCCTTAGTGGAACGCAAATTTATGGGCATGGACACTGCGTCTATTCTGTTCCTCAACCAGGCGGGCAGCGCCATGTTTAAAGTCTTCCTCGGTCGCGACGAGCATCGTCAGCTACTGGGCGAACAGGTTGACGCCTTCCGCACACTGGCCTCCTCTCTGAAGGAAAACGCCTGATGACGCCGTGGTTACTTTTCGGTGCCGGCGGTACGGGCGTGGGTGCCAGAACGCTTGAACTCGCGCTGACGCAACAGCGCCCGGTCGTTGCCGTGATTCGTCACCCGGAAACCGCGGCCCTTTTGCAAAGCAAAGGCGTTCAGGTATTTATTGGCGATGCCTGCGACGCAAGCGTCGTGTCCTGCGCCTGCCATGCCGCAGGGCCGGAGGCGCTTGTCATTTCATCAATGGGGGGAAACCAGGATTATCTGGCGCACAGAACCGTTATTGATGAAGCGGAAAAAGTGGGCATCAAACGCATGATTCTGGTGACGTCGCTGGGATGCGGCGACAGTTGGGCATTTTTATCCCCTCGCGCAAAAGCCGCATTCGGCCAGGCCGTGCGGGAAAAAACGCTGGCGGAAAGTTGGCTGCAAACCAGTCAGCTGGATTATGCCATCCTGCGGCCTGGCGGTTTACTGAATGGCGATGCGACAGGTAAAGCGCAGCGCTACCAGGGACAGGAGTGCCACGGGTTTGTGATGCGTGCGGATGTCGCCGCCCATATTCATGAACTGGCCTGCGCGCCTGCGCTTAACAATCAGATCTACAGTCTGGTTGAGCCTGAACTAAAGCCGGTGTGATCCCCTCGCGGCGCGGACATCCGCGCCGCAATGACGTTATGGAGATTCGAGTGTTCAAGGATTCACTCTCTTCCCTCAGTGTATTGACGGGGCTTTCACTCTTGCTGATCGCACTGGTGCTGTTCGGCGCCAGCCAGGGGGCGCTGAACATCAGCTTCAGCGCGCTGTTTAACCAAGAGTACCGGGATATCTGGCTGAACATCCGTTTGCCCCGCGTTCTGTTGGCCGTGCTGGTTGGCGGCGCGCTGGCGACGGCGGGCGTGATCATGCAGGGACTTTTTCGCAACCCGATGGCCGATCCGGGGTTGCTCGGCGTCAGCAGCGGCTCTGCGTTAATGGTCGGCGTCGCGATCGTTTTCCCTCTTTCGTTTCCCGTCGTTCTGGCGCTCTATGAACAGATGATCTTTGCCGTCGCCGGCAGCGTGGTGGTCTGCGCGGTTATTTTTCTGATCAGCCTGCGCCACGCTCACGGCGGCATGATGCAACTGCTGCTGGCCGGGATTGCGATTAATGCGCTGTGCGGGGCGGCTATCGGCATACTGAGCTATGTTGGCGACGAACAGCAATTACGTCAGTTGACGCTATGGATGATGGGCAGCCTCGGTCAGGCGCAGTGGCCGACGCTACTGGTGGCCAGTTCGTTCGCGCTGCCCGCCATCACCGCCACCGCCTGTCTTTCCGGGACGCTAAACCTGCTGCAATTAGGGGATGAAGAGGCGCACTATCTGGGGGTAAACGTAAAGCGTAAACGTCAGCAGCTGTTGTTGCTCAGCTCCCTGCTGGTGGGCGCAGCCGTTTCGGTAAGCGGCGTGATTGGCTTTATCGGTCTGGTGGTTCCTCATTTAATTCGCATGATCATCGGCGCAGACCATCGCTGGCTCATTCCCTGCTCTACACTTGCAGGGGCATGTTTGCTCCTGGTTGCCGACACGCTGGCACGCACGCTGGTACAGCCTGCGGAGATGCCGGTCGGCCTTCTGACCAGCCTGATTGGCGGCCCTTGGTTCCTGTGGCTCATTCTGAACAGCCGGAGGGTGGTATGATTGATGCCCAAAATCTGGTTTACAGCATTCATGGACGCCGTTTAACGGACAATGTTTCGCTGACTCTGCCTGGTGGTGAAATCGTCGCTATTTTAGGGCCGAATGGCGCCGGGAAATCCACGCTGCTGCGCCAGCTTACCGGGTATCTGAAGCCCGACTCTGGTCGCTGTACGCTTCTGGGCAAGCCGCTGACCGAATGGCCGCTGACGGAACTGGCGAAGACCCGCGCGGTGATGCGCCAGAACAGCCACATGGCGTTCCCGTTCAGCGTTCGGGAAGTCATTCGCATGGGCAGGCATCCTCATCGGACGCATAATCCACGCGATGAAACCGAGCACATCATGGCGTTGTGCGATTGCAGCCAGCTGGCCTCGCGTGATTATCGGCAGTTGTCGGGCGGCGAACAGCAGCGGGTACAGCTGGCGCGCCTGCTGGTTCAGCTCTGGGAACCCGAGCCTTCGCCCAAATGGCTGTTTCTGGATGAACCCACCTCCGCACTGGATATTCACCACCAGCAGCATCTTTTCCGTCTGCTGCGCCAACTGGTGCGTGAACGGCAGTTCAACGTCTGCTGCGTGCTGCACGATCTCAATCTTGCCGCACGTTATGCCGACCGGGTGGTGCTGATGGCAAACAGCCGCCTTATTGATAACGGCAGGCCGCAGGAGGTGCTGAAACAACAGGCGCTGAAAACGCTTTACGGCGCGGATATCACGGTTTTAAACGATCCATCAAATCTCTCACCGCTGATCGTCCTCGATCGGTAAAACTTGCGGAGCATCGAATGCTGATGCTCCATTTTCTGTAACAATTGCCTGTTATAAGTGATCGCTTTCTCAATTCTGACTCTTTCAACTGGTCATTCTACGCGGGTAGATTTATTAATCTGCGGTAAAAATATAATATCTACGCGAGTAGAACGTGAAGAGTATAAACCTGCGACTTATGTCGACAGCTAACTTCAAGGAGTTCTTATGAACACGCATTCATCCTCTGTTCCCCTGACGGACGGCCAACAGGCAGCTCAGGAACGACTGGAAACCCCCGAGGGGCGCCGCGAATTCTGGCGAGCGACATTTTCCTGCTGGTTAGGCACGACAATGGAATATGCCGATTTTGCGCTGTATGGCCTCGCCGCAGGCATTATCTTTGGCGACGTCTTTTTTCCTGAAGCCACACCAGTTATGGCGCTACTTTCCAGCTTCGCCGCCTATTCCGTCGGGTTTATAGCACGCCCCATCGGCGCGCTGTTGTTCGGCTGGATAGGCGACCGTCATGGCCGGAAGACTGTCATGGTTATCACTATCGGGTTAATGGGCATGTCGACCATGTTGATCGGTTTAATTCCCAGCTACGCCCAGATTGGCGTTTGGGCGCCGGTATGCCTGGTCATCTTACGATTTTCCCAGGGGCTGGGCGCCGGGGCAGAGCTTTCAGGCGGCACCGTCATGCTCGGTGAATATGCCCCAGTTAAGCATCGCGGACTGGTCTCCTCGATTATCGCTCTGGGCTCAAATAGCGGAACATTGCTGGCTTCTTTAGTCTGGCTCATCGTACTGCAAATGGATAAAGACGCCTTGCTTAGCTGGGGATGGCGCATCCCTTTTCTTTGCAGCTTCCTCATCGCCGCCGCCGCACTGTTTATTCGCCGCCATATGCGTGAAACGCCCGTCTTTGAGCGTCAAAAAGCACTCCTGCAAGCCGAGCGAGAGAACGCGCTTCGCCAGGGTCAGGAGATGCAACAGTATGACACCCGTAGCTTCTGGCAACGCACCAGAGCATTCTGGACCATGGTCGGATTACGCATCGGCGAAAATGGCCCCTCCTATCTGGCCCAGGGATTCATCATTGGCTATGTTGCCAAAGTGCTGATGGTTGATAAATCTGTCCCCACTGTTGCGGTATTTATCGCCTCTATTCTGGGATTTGCCATTATTCCGCTGGCGGGTTGGCTTTCTGACCGATTTGGCAGACGTATCACTTACCGTTGGTTCTGTCTGCTACTGATTCTGTACGCATTTCCGGCATTCATGCTGCTGGACTCTCGTGAACCGTGGATTGTTATCCCGACGATCATTACCGGAATGGGGCTCGCTTCGCTGGGCATTTTCGGTGTTCAGGCTGCATGGGGCGTTGAGCTTTTCGGTGTGACCAACCGTTATACTAAAATGGCTTTCGCAAAAGAGCTGGGGTCCATTATGTCTGGTGGTACGGCGCCACTTGTCGCCTCGGCGCTGCTCTCATTTTACGGACACTGGTGGCCTATCGCCGTCTATTTCACCCTGATGGCCGCAATTGGGCTGGTGACGACTTTCTTCGCGCCAGAGACTCGTGGGCGGGATCTCAACTTGCCCGAGGATGCAATTTGAGGCCAGAGAACGTGAGTTGCGCGTTCTTTACCAAAGATTTTTGGGTCATAACACCTTATGCTGTCAGGAAAAAAGATCACTCTGAACTCAATCAGGTAGGTGCCTTGTGACCCAATCACATTCACAACGCGTAACACGTTCTGATGTTGCAAAAGAAGCGGGAACATCTGTCGCTGTTGTCAGTTACGTTATTAATAACGGTCCGCGCCCCGTCGCCGAAGCGACCCGACAGCGCGTATTGCAGGCCATAAAAAAAACCGGTTATCGACCTAATGGTATAGCGCGCGCCCTGGCTTCAGGCAGCACGCAAACCTATGGACTCATTGCGCCAGACATCTCTAACCCGTTTATCGCCTCAATGGCGCATGCCCTGCAACGTGAAGCATTTTCTGATGGGAAAGTGCTCCTGCTGGGCGATGCGGGCGACAACAGCGGACGTGAGCGTGAACTGATTAACAATATGCTAAACCGTCAGGTCGACGGGCTTATCTATACCAGTGTTGACCGGCATCCCTATATTGAGCTGATTCAGGAGAGCGGAACCCCCTGCGTCATGCTGGATCGCGTGGACCCTGGGTTGAATGTCAGTGTTATTCAGGTAGATGAACAACTGGCGGCCTGGCAGGTGACGAAGCATCTGATTGATCACGGTTACCGCGATATTGGCATTATTTGTGGTCCGCGTGAAATGTTGAACACCCAGGATCGTATCCGGGGATGGCAGCTAGCGCTGGAAGAGTCATCGCTAATTATCAACCCCTCCTGGATCTTTTCGACTAACTATACCCGCGCCGGAGGTTACGAGGCGACAAAACGCATGTTGCAAGGTAAACCACCGCGCGCGCTGTTCGCAACCAACGAACAGCAGGCGCTTGGCTGTTTACGCGCTCTGGCAGAACAAGGATTACGCGTTCCACAGGATGTGGCGCTGGTCTGCTTTAACGCAACACAAGAATCGGCTTACAACGTACCTTCCCTGACCGCCGTCCGACAGCCTGTCGACAAAATGGCTCGTGCGGCAATTGATATGTTGAAAAACTGGGATGGAGAAGTTCGCCGCGTTGAATTTGAGTTTTTTTTACGAGTGGGAGAGTCGTGTGGCTGCCAGGGACATGAAGTACAACCTGAAACCAGATAAAAATAAATCTATGCGCGTGATTATCGACTGCGATCCGGGTAATGGCATTCCCGGCGCCAATATCGATGACGGCCTCGCGCTGGCACTCGCCATTGCCGCGCCGCAAATCTCTCTGGAGATGATCACAACGGTGGCTGGTAATACACCGGTAGAAATCGGATATGCAGTAGCCAAAGATTTCGTTCAACAATTAGGTGTACCCGTTTCTGTCTACCGTGGCGCCGCACGCGCGCTCAGAGAAGATCCGCAGCCCTGGCGGGAAAAGCTTGATCATGGTGTAGACCAATATGGCTTACGCCAACTCTGGGCTGACGTCCCCGTTCCGCAGGCATACCAGACCACGAAGCCTCTTGCGCCTGAGGCGATAGGTGAGCTGATATGCAACAACCCCGGTGAGATAACGCTGGTTGCAACAGGCCCACTCACCAACGTCGCCATTGCTCTACAGCTCTATCCGCAGCTCGTTCATGCGGTGAAGAATATCGTGATCATGGGCGGAGTATTCAATGTTCCTGGCTATCTGAAAGACACTAATTTTGGCCTTGATCCAGAAGCAGCTCATGCCGTACTCACCAGCGGTGCGCCGGTCACATTGGTTCCGATGGATGTCACGACAAAAACCCAAATGCTTCATACCGATTTGGATCGTCTGGCTGCGGCAGAAAACGTTCTTGGTCTCTATCTGGAAAAAACCATTCGCCCGTGGATCACCTACTCTATGCAGACCCGCAATCTGCCTGGCTGCTGGATCCACGATGTTCTGACGATCGCCTGGTTGCTTGATCCCTCGCTCGCCGCAACGACAGAAGACTTTCTGGACGTCTCGCTTGAAGGCCTTACTCGTGGTATGACCTGTCGTTATGGACGTGACACATTACGCCTGGACGTGGGAATACCCGAGCCCAAAGGCACGATGATAAAAATTCTACAGACTATCGATAACCATCAACTTCTTTCGCTGATTGAACACTACATCCATCGCTACGGCGCATAGCGATGCTGCACAGAAAAAGAAGGTATTCGCGCAGTGTGTAAGGTTATGTTTTTCTGGGGGAAAAATGAATACGTTAGCACTCATCCTCTCTGGTGAAGGAGAACCAATTTTAATTACATTATGCAAAATTTGCGTCGCTTTTTTCCTGGGAGGAATCATCGGGCTTGAAAGAGAATCAAAGGGAAAGCCTGTCGGGTTTAAAACATGTGTGATTATTTCAGTAGCCAGTTGTGCCCTGACCATTGTTTCGATTCAATCTGCGGAGTATTACGCTGAGATTTCAATGAATATCCGTAGCGATCCTATGCGCCTGGCCGCACAAATCATCAGTGGCGTGGGTTTTCTCGGTGCCGGGGTTATCCTCCATCGCCATGATGATGCGATATCCGGGCTAACAACCGCAGCCATCGTCTGGGCTTCTGCTGGCATAGGAATTACCAGCGGAGCCGGTTTTTATCTTCATGCCCTGCTTGCCACAGGGTTATTTCTGCTGGCTATAAAGCTCAGTTATTTTGTGATCTTTTTACAAACAAAAAACCAGCTCCCCGGCAAAGTAAAAATCCGCATTATTCTTGACGAAAAATCAGGGCTACAAACGCTGGTAGAAAGTATTAATCAGCAAAAAAGCATTATTGAGACCATTACTATCCGCGATGTAAAAAAGGGAAAAATAGAGGTCAACCTTAAGGTTGTGATCAGAAAAAAAATAACCTTGCCCGAACTGTACAGCAACCTTTCTACGCTCGAACACGTCTGCGCTATCGCGCTGGAACACTGAAAAACACGAGTATAAAACAAACTTCTTGACCTTCCCCTTGATGGAAGGTTTACCCTTTATCACAGTCAGTTAATCCTGTCATAAAGGAGTGTGTTATGTCTCAAACTATCGACCTGACCCTGGACGGTCTGTCCTGTGGCCACTGCGTCAAACGCGTGAAAGAAAGTCTTGAACAACGTCCTGACGTTGAACAGGCGGACGTCACGGTAACCGAAGCGCACGTTACCGGCAGCGCCAGCGCCGAAGCGCTTATTGAAACCATTAAACAAGCCGGTTACGGCGCGGAGTTAAGCCACCCAAAGGCTAAACCGCTGGCGGAGTCATCAATCCCGTCGGAAGCACTGACAGCGGTTCCCCCTGAGCTTCCGGCAGCGACGGCCGATGATGAAAGCCAACAGCTGCTGTTAAGCGGCATGAGCTGCGCCAGCTGTGTTTCCCGGGTGCAAAACGCATTGCAAAGCGTACCGGGCGTCACACAGGCACGGGTAAACCTGGCGGAACGCACTGCGCTGGTAATGGGCAGCGCGTCCGCCGCAGATTTAGTGCAGGCGGTAGAGAAAGCTGGCTACGGCGCAGAAGCGATCGAAGATGACGTTAAACGCCGCGAACGCCAGCAGGAAACCGCACTCGCTACCATGAAGCGCTTCCGCTGGCAGGCGATTGTCGCGCTGCTGGTCGGCGTGCCGGTGATGGTCTGGGGGATGCTCGGCGACAACATGATGGTCACCGCCGATAACCGCAGCCTGTGGCTGGCAATCGGCCTGGCGACCCTTGCCGTGATGGTTTTTGCGGGCGGACACTTCTACCGCAGCGCATGGAAAAGCCTGATGAACGGCACCGCCACGATGGATACGCTGGTAGCGCTCGGCACCGGGGTGGCCTGGCTGTACTCGATGAGCGTCAACCTGTGGCCGCAGTGGTTCCCGATGGAAGCGCGCCATCTCTATTATGAAGCCAGTGCGATGATCATCGGTCTGATCAACCTCGGACACATGCTGGAAGCCCGTGCGCGCCAGCGCTCTTCTAAAGCGCTGGAAAAATTGCTCGACTTAACCCCGCCGACGGCGCGCGTGGTCACTGATGACGGTGAAAAAAGCGTACCTCTGGCGGATGTACAGCCGGGCATGTTGCTGCGTCTGACCACCGGCGACCGTGTGCCGGTAGACGGTGAAATCACTCAGGGCGAAGCCTGGCTGGATGAAGCGATGCTCACTGGCGAACCGATCCCGCAGCAGAAAGGCGAAGGCGACAGCGTTCATGCCGGAACCGTGGTGCAGGACGGCAGCGTGCTGTTTCGCGCAAGCGCAGTCGGCAGCCATACCACCCTGTCGCGCATTATTCGCATGGTGCGCCAGGCACAGAGCAGCAAACCGGAAATCGGTCAGCTTGCCGATAAAATCTCCTCGGTGTTCGTGCCAGTCGTGGTGGTGATTGCCCTGGTGAGCGCAGGTATCTGGTATGTCTTTGGGCCGGCGCCGCAAATTGTTTACACGCTGGTGATCGCCACCACCGTCCTGATTATCGCCTGTCCGTGTGCGCTGGGTCTGGCGACACCGATGTCGATTATCTCGGGCGTGGGGCGAGCAGCTGAATTTGGCGTCCTGGTACGCGACGCCGACGCGCTGCAACGCGCCAGCACGCTGGACACCGTGATATTTGATAAAACCGGTACGCTGACGGAAGGTAAACCGCAGGTCGTCGCCATCAGGACATTTGGCGATACCGATGAGGCGAGCGCCTTACGTCTGGCGGCCGCGCTGGAACAAGGCTCCAGCCACCCGCTGGCGCACGCTATCCTGGAAAAAGCCGCCGACGCCGCCCTGCCTCAGGTGAATAACTTTCGGACGTTACGTGGCTTAGGCGTTAGCGGCGAAGCGGACGGGCATACGTTGCTGTTAGGCAATCAGGCGCTGCTGAATGAACAACAGGTTGTCACGACCGCAATGGACGCTGAAATTTCAGCGCAGGCTTCTCAGGGGGCAACGCCCGTATTGTTGGCGATTGACGGAAAAGCCGCGGCGCTGCTGGCGATCCGCGATCCGCTGCGCAGCGACAGCGTCGCAGCGCTTCAGCGCCTGCACCGCGCCGGGTATCGTCTGGTGATGTTAACCGGGGATAACCCGACCACCGCCAACGCCATTGCCAAAGAAGCCGGGATTGATGAGGTGATCGCGGGCGTGCTGCCGGACGGTAAAGCCGATGCGATTAAGCGTCTGCAAAGTCAGGGGCGTCAGGTCGCAATGGTCGGCGATGGCATCAACGACGCACCGGCGCTGGCGCAGGCGGATGTCGGCATCGCAATGGGCGGCGGCAGCGACGTGGCGATTGAAACTGCGGCGATAACCCTGATGCGCCATAGCCTGATGGGCGTGGCGGACGCGCTGGCCATCTCACGGGCGACCCTGCGAAACATGAAGCAGAACCTGCTCGGCGCGTTTATCTATAACAGCATCGGCATCCCCGTTGCCGCCGGGATTCTGTGGCCGTTCACCGGCACGCTGCTTAACCCGGTTGTGGCAGGCGCGGCAATGGCGCTTTCCTCAATTACCGTGGTGAGCAACGCCAACCGGTTGTTGCGCTTTGAACCAAAAGAGTAAGGCGCCTTATCGCCGGGTGGCGCTAACGCTTATCCGGCCTACGCAGCACTCTCATCGTAGGCCGGATAAGATGCTTTTGCGTCGCCATCCGGCATTTCACGCATTGCACCTTCCAGAGCCACACGCTAGCATGGTTTTCCACTAAGGGAGGGCGTATGGATCTGTTATACCGGGTAAAAGCGTTATGGGCTGCACTGCGCGGCAACCATTATACCTGGCCTGCCATCGACATCATGTTACCCGGCGATCGCTGTTTTCATCTTGTGGGCAGTATTCACATGGGAACGCGCGATATGGCCCCCCTTCCGGCAAAACTGCTTAAAAAGCTCAGGCAGGCGGACGCGCTGATTGTTGAAGCCGATGTTTCAGGCAACGATTCGCCTTTTACCGACCTGCCTGCCTTTGCCGACCTGGATGAGCGAATTAGCGACGAGTTACGTCAGCGCCTGCATAAAATCACCCATGAACTGGGCATTTCCCCTTCTCTCTTTTCGACCCAGCCGTTATGGCAAATCGCCATGATATTGCAGGCGACTCAGGCGCAACAACTGGGGCTGCGACCGGAATACGGTATTGATTACCAGTTGCTGAAAACGGCAAAACAGGCGCAAAAACCGATCATCGAACTGGAAGGCGCTTCCAGCCAGATCGATCTGCTGTGCCAGCTCCCTGATAACGGACTGGCGCTACTGGATGATACCCTGACGCACTGGCATACCAACGCCAGACTGCTGCAACAGATGATGAGCTGGTGGCTGAAATCGCCCCCGCAGAATAATGCTATTTCATTGCCGAATACTTTCAGTCAGTCGCTGTATGATGTGCTGATGCATCAGCGAAATGTCGCCTGGCGGGAGCGTCTGCATGCCATGCCGCCAGGGCGGTACGTCGTGGCGGTCGGCGCGCTTCATCTTTACGGGGAAGGCAATTTGCCTGCACTAATGCGTTAAAAAAATGGCCAATATTTCTATTGGCCCGTCAAAGAGGAATTTCATCGTTATTATTATGCCAGGACGTAGCGCCCTGGTTATGTCGATTGTCGCTCAAAGTCACCATCCTGCCAATACTATTGCGCAAGATGGTACTATTTTTTAGACCACCATCAGGCGTATGCTTTAAGGGTATTTTGTCTGGGCCAGGAATAATTGCTATGACACCCGCCGTAAAATTACTCGAAAAAAACAACATTACTTTTCAGATCCACGCCTACGATCACGATCCGTCAGAAACCAATTTTGGCGATGAAGTGGTGCGCAAATTAGGCCTGAATCCTGATCAGGTTTACAAGACGCTGCTGGTTGCCGTAAACGGCGATATGAAGCACCTGGCGGTCGCGGTAACGCCCGTTGCCGGACAGCTGGATCTGAAAAAAGTAGCGAAAGCGCTGGGGGCTAAAAAGGTTGATATGGCCGATCCGATGGTCGCCCAACGGACGACAGGTTATCTGGTCGGCGGCATCAGCCCGCTGGGGCAGAAAAAACGGCTGCCGACGCTGATTGACGCGCCGGCCCAAACGTTTGCCACCATTTATGTTTCCGGCGGCAAACGCGGGCTGGACATCGAGCTGGCGGCGGGCGATTTAGCCAAAATTCTGGATGCGAAATTCGCCGATATCGCTCGCCGGGATTAAGCGATTTTAGAATGATTGCCTGATGGCGCTACGCTTATCAGGCCTACAAACCGCATTGACCCGTACCGGCACTACGCCCTGTTACTGCCAGCTGACTTCGCCCTTCGGCTCATACGCGCTGGCATCCAGCGGTGAGTTCTTCTGCACGTACTCTTTCAGCACTTCCGCATCAATAAACCCGGTATTCACGTATCCCGGTTTATTATCAATTTGCGGATACCCGTCGCCGCCCGTCGCATTGAAGCTCAGCGTCGCCATCCGGTAGGTTTTCGCCGGGTCAACAGGCTCGTCTTTAATTTTCAGGTCATGAAGTTTGCCGTCTTTCGCCACAAAACTGACGTTTGCAAACTGCGGATACGCCCCGGAATCCGGCTTCATCTGCGCGACGGCGGTCAGGTAATCAATTACTTCTTTACCGCTCATGTCGACATAGACCACTACGTTGCCAAACGGCTGCACCTTGAGCACGCTTTTATAGGTAATGTTGCCGCCTTCAATGGAGTCGCGAATCCCCCCGCCGCTCATCACGCCGAAATTGGCGCTGGTGCGCGCGATTTGCGCGGCCAGAATCAGATGGCCCATATTAGTCTGCACAAAGCGAACTTTGTTGCGATCCCCTTCAAGACGACCATTGACGCTGCCAATCTTCACGTCCAGCTGCGCTTTACCTTTGTTCTGGAATGGCGTCAGAAGCGAGAGCATTTGCTGATTTTCTGAAATTTCCGGGGTGTAAAGTACGCGCTCACTTTTCCCGTTATCCCAGGTGACTTTCTTCTTCAGGTTTACCGGAATGAGCTGATAGTTGACCATTTTCATCTCGCCGTTACGGAACTCAAAGTCCGCGCGGCCAACGTATTTCCCCCACTCATGCGCCTGCACAATCCAGATGCCGTTCTGCTTATCCGGCGCGCAAGGCGTACCCGGCACATAATCAACCTGCTTTTTGTTTTCGGACGCCATGCACACCGGGTCCTGTGAGTGACCACCCACAATCATCGCCAACGAGCCTTTTGGCAGACTACGCGCCATTTCAACATCGCCCGGCGCGTTCGAACCGTGATCGCCGTTGTCATAGTGCCCCATGTGGGTAGTGGCGATAATGATGTCCGGCTTTTCATTCACTTGCAGTTCCTGAATCACCACCTTCGCCTCTTCGGCCGGTTTACGGAACTCGATATCGGTGAAGAATTCCGGGTTACCGATTTTCGCCGTGTCGTCCGTCGTCAATCCGAGGACGGCGATTTTCAGATCCTGGCGTTTAAAAATAGCCCAGGGCTTGAACAGGCGTTCTCCGGTACTCTTTTGGTAGATATTGGCGGAAAGGAAGGGGAATTTGGCCCACTTTTCCTGCTGACGCAGCACGCTGAGCGGATTATCAAACTCATGATTACCGACGGCCATCGCATCGTAGCCAATCAGGTTCATACCACGAAAGTCAGGTTCCGCGTCCTGCAAGTCGGATTCCGGTACGCCAGTGTTAATGTCGCCGCCGGAAAGCAGCAGCACGCTGCCGCCTTCAGCCGCGACCTCTTTGCGAATGCCGTCCACCAGCGTTTTTTGCGCCGATAAACCGTACTCGCCGTATTCGCTGCGCCAGAAGTGACCGTGGTGATCGTTAGTATGCAGAATGGTGATTTTATAGGTTTTATCTTTTTCATAAGCCTGAACAGGCTGGCTTGCCAGCGTAAACGCGGCAAACAATGCCAGCGCCACACCCCGTTTCAAAAATTTCATGCTTCTCTCCCTGACTCAATATCAACCGCTGAAATTACAATGATCTGAAATAATAGTCGAAAATGTTTTCAGAATTGAGACTTCCTTCAAACACCGTCCACAGGTATGTTAGTCGAGTAATAATTACAAATTCGATTATCCCCAACATCGCAAACAAAACAGAAGTGACATTCTATGGCAATGAGTGAACCAACCCAGCCGTTAGCGGGCGCCTCTGCTGCTGCGACTAAAGCACGCACCTCGTTTGGCATCTTAGGCGCGATCAGCCTGTCTCATTTGTTGAACGATATGATCCAGTCGCTAATTTTAGCGATTTACCCGCTGCTGCAATCAGAGTTTTCCCTGACCTTTATGCAGATAGGGATGATTACCCTGACCTTCCAGCTCGCCTCCTCCCTGCTCCAGCCGGTCGTCGGATACTGGACGGATAAATATCCCATGCCATGGTCGCTCCCCATTGGGATGTGCTTTACGCTGAGCGGTCTGGTACTGCTGGCGCTGGCGGGCAGTTTTGGCGCTGTGCTGCTGGCGGCGGCGCTGGTCGGCACCGGTTCTTCGGTATTTCATCCAGAATCTTCCCGCGTGGCGCGTATGGCCTCCGGCGGGCGCCACGGGCTGGCGCAATCCATCTTCCAGGTTGGCGGCAACTTCGGCAGTTCGCTGGGGCCGCTACTGGCTGCTGTCATCATCGCGCCATATGGCAAAGGTAATGTGGCCTGGTTTGTATTGGCCGCGTTGCTGGCCATTATTGTGCTGGCGCAGATCAGCCGCTGGTATGCCGCGCAACACCGGATAAGTAAAGGAAAACCGAAGGCGACCATCGTCAATCCGCTGCCGCGCAATAAAGTGATACTTGCCGTCAGCGTGCTGTTAGTCCTGATTTTCTCCAAATACTTCTATATGGCGAGCATCAGCAGCTATTACACCTTTTATCTGATGCAAAAATTCGGATTATCGGTACAAAACGCACAGTTTCATCTGTTTGCCTTCCTGTTTGCCGTTGCGGCTGGAACGGTAATCGGCGGGCCTCTGGGTGATAAAATAGGCCGAAAATATGTTATTTGGGGCTCAATTCTGGGTGTAGCGCCGTTTACTCTCGTTTTACCCTATGCAACCCTGCACTGGACGGGGATTTTAACCGTGATAATTGGTTTTATCCTCGCATCGGCCTTTTCTGCCATCCTGGTGTATGCGCAGGAACTGCTTCCGGGGCGTATCGGTATGGTTTCTGGGCTCTTTTTCGGTTTCGCGTTCGGTATGGGAGGCCTTGGCGCTGCGGTATTAGGCCTGCTCGCCGACCACACCAGTATTGATTTGGTCTACAAAATATGTGCTTTCCTGCCACTTCTGGGGATACTGACCATATTCTTGCCTGACAACCGACATAAAGCCTGATTTTCCTGCGGCCAAAGGTAAACTTTGGTCGCACTCTCTTCCAGTCACCGTAAGCCTTTAGCTCACAGATACCCCGCCAGTTTTCCAATCCGTGCCTTTTTTATTCTAAATTCCACTTTTCATCAAATTTCAACAATTATTCATAAACATAAACATCGAAATTGTCATAAACTATTACCTGGAATTTTGGTTTCTCTGGCGCCATCGTTTGTGAGGCTGTGCGAGCGATGACGCCAGGGCGACCAAAAATGGATCAACATAACGACCAAAGGAGACGGAATGCATCACGCCACCCCGCTTATTACCACCATTGTTGGCGGCCTCGTGCTCGCTTTTATACTCGGCATGCTTGCCAATAAACTGCGTATTTCTCCTCTGGTGGGATATCTGTTAGCGGGCGTTCTTGCGGGGCCATTTACTCCGGGTTTTGTCGCGGATACCAAACTTGCGCCTGAACTGGCGGAGCTTGGCGTAATCCTGCTGATGTTCGGCGTCGGGTTGCACTTTTCATTGAAGGATCTGATGGCGGTAAAGGCCATCGCCATTCCCGGCGCGGTCGCCCAGATAGCCGTGGCGACGTTGCTGGGTATGGCGCTTTCAGCGGTGTTGGGCTGGTCGCTCATGACCGGTATCGTCTTCGGGTTATGTCTTTCAACCGCCAGTACCGTGGTGCTGCTGCGCGCGCTTGAAGAGAGACAGCTTATTGACAGTCAGCGCGGGCAAATCGCCATCGGCTGGCTGATTGTGGAAGATCTGGTGATGGTTCTGACGCTGGTTCTTCTGCCCGCCGTGGCGGGAATGCTGGAAAAAGGCGATGTCGGCTTCGCGTCGCTGGCAGTTGATATGGGCATCACCATCGGTAAAGTGGTGGCGTTTATCGCCATTATGATGCTGGTTGGGCGCCGTCTGGTGCCGTGGATTATGGCGCGCAGCGCCGCCACCGGCTCCC
Organism: Citrobacter sp. TBCP-5362; assembly: GCF_005406305.1. NCBI lineage: Bacteria > Pseudomonadati > Pseudomonadota > Gammaproteobacteria > Enterobacterales > Enterobacteriaceae > Citrobacter > Citrobacter sp. TBCP-5362. The sequence continues at coordinate 3,317,134 of NZ_CP040234.1, forward strand.
GTGAACTGTTTACCCTTTCCGTACTGGCGCTGGCGCTGGGCATCGCCTTTGGCGCCGTCGAGCTGTTCGATGTCTCCTTTGCGCTGGGCGCTTTCTTTGCCGGGATGGTGTTAAACGAATCAGAATTGAGCCACCGCGCCGCGCACGATACGCTGCCGCTTCGCGACGCCTTTGCGGTCCTGTTCTTTGTCTCCGTCGGGATGCTGTTTGACCCGTTAATCCTGATTCAACAGCCGATGGCGGTACTGGCTACGCTGGCCATTATTATCTTCGGTAAATCAGTTGCCGCTTTCTTCCTGGTTCGCCTGTTCGGGCACTCGCCGCGCACCGCGCTGACCATCGCCGCCAGCCTGGCGCAGATTGGTGAATTTGCCTTTATTCTGGCAGGTCTGGGCATGGCGTTGGATCTGCTGCCGCAGGCAGGGCAGAACCTGGTGCTGGCGGGCGCGATTCTGTCGATTATGCTCAACCCGGTGCTGTTTGCGCTGTTAGAGAAATACCTCGCCAAAACGGAAACGCTGGAAGAGCAGACGCTGGAAGAAGCGATCGAAGAAGAGAAGCAGATTCCGGTGGATATCTGCAACCACGCGCTGCTGGTCGGTTTTGGCCGCGTCGGTAGCCTGCTGGGCGAAAAACTGATGGCGGCAGGCATTCCACTGGTGGTCATTGAAACCTCACGTACCCGCGTGGATGAGCTGCGTGAGCGCGGTATTCGCGCCGTACTGGGGAATGCCGCTAACGAAGAGATCATGAACCTGGCGCATCTGGACTGCGCTCGCTGGCTGTTGCTGACCATTCCGAACGGTTACGAGGCCGGTGAAATCGTGGCCTCCGCCCGCGAGAAATGCCCGCATATTGAGATTATCGCACGCGCGCATTATGACGATGAGGTGGAATACATCACCGAGCGCGGGGCGAATCAGGTGGTAATGGGCGAGCGTGAAATTGCCCGCACCATGCTGGAGCTGCTGGAAACCCCGCCCGCAGGCGAAGTGGTGACGGGTTAAACGGTGTGATGCCGGATGGCGGTGTAATCACCTTATCCGGCCTACGATTTTCTTGTAGGCCCGATAAGCGCAGCGCCATCGGGCAATAACTCAGCGATCCCAGTAAGACTCTTCGAGGCTGTCTTCCCGTTCCGGCAGACCGCGCGTCAACCGCGGGGAATGCTGGTTCAATACCTGATAACTCACACGGTTCGCATACTTACACACCTGCGCCAGAGACGAATAAGTCAGCCAGGTGAATTTATGCTTACTGGAGTTAGGCACATTGGTGCGGTGATAATTATTGGCGGTAATATCATGTAACAGCGCCGCCAGCGCGCCGTCTCCCGCGCCATTGGTGTTCATGATTTTTTCCGGCCCGCCCATGTACGGGGCGATGTGCGAGTAGACCCGCAGCGGATGGAGACAATCTTTATGCCGCATCGCACGGCTGAACTCATACTGATTAAACTCGGCAATCGCCCCCGGCAGCAGCGGGTGCTGGGTTTTGCGTTTCGCTTCATCTTCGGTAAAGCCCGCCATATACAACCCAATCGGCCCGGCGGTACACAGCACCAAATCCACCCAGTCCAGCGCCTTATCAGACGCCAGCAGCGGATCGTTCTCGCCGGTTAACGCTTCCGCCTCTTCTTCATTCATCGCCAGAATGGAGACATGCTCTTTGAGGAACGCCTGCCACCACTGCGGATTATCGGCGATAACAAACTTCGTCCCCAGGGTCAGCACCACCGGCACATTATGCTTTTTCGCGTACTCAATGGCTTTCATGGTCGCTTCCGGCATCGGCTCGCCCGGTTTACAGCGCACCAGATAGGAGGTCAGCACCAGCGCAGATGCGCCCGCAATCACCGATTCCGGGATGCTCTCCGCCCGAAGCTGGTTCATGTGGCCGGGACTGATGGCGAAAGTACGCTCGCCGGATTCGCCAATCAGCGTAAAGCAGCGGCCAATGGGGCCATCAACCCCTTGCAGGTGGTTGAGGTCGGTACGGCTCGATGTGTTACATAAATAGCGGTAGGCGTAGCTGCCAATCTCAATATTGCTGCACATCACGCCCAGCAGAACGGAGCGATCGTCCGCCAGCACCGAGTAGTTGTGCATGGTATTACCAATGGTGCCACCGGCAAACTGGTGGGTGATCAGGTTTTCACGCACCAGCTCCTGATACAACGCTTCTGCGACATCATCCTCAATCACCAGAGAATGCCCGGCGCTCAATCCATAACGTTTCACAAAATCATCATCGACTTTCGCTTCAATATCCACCAGCGTCTGATCGATACCGACCACCCATGACGCGCTGGTTTCATTTTCAGCCTGAATTTGTTGCAACAGCGGGTCACGGGCATTAACGGGGAAATAGTGTTTGGATTTACGTTTACCGGGAAATTTCATGATTGTGTTTACAGGTGGATAACTGAGCGGTGCATGGTAGCACATTCCCCCCTGCCCGCGCGACGAGGCGCGGAGTTTCAATATCGGACGGTGAGATCGCAGTTTATTGGCGATCGCTTTCTACAATGGAGGCATTTCACAAGGAGCGCGTTATGAAGCCAGAAAACAAAATTCCCGTTCTCGATCTTATTTCTGCGCAGATGAGGGCCGTCATCAACGTTCATCAGGCGGAGCTGCCGCCGTGGCCTGCGGATGACATTGCGGCGCAGCGCCAGCACTACACCCGCGAGCGCCGGTTCTGGAACGCCGGAGCGCCGCAGATGGCAACGCGGAAGGCGGCGGTTCCCACATCCTACGGCGAGGTCGCCACGCGTCTGTATTATCCACAGCACAACAGCAGAGCAACGCTGTTTTATCTGCACGGCGGCGGATTTATTCTCGGCAATCTGGATACCCACGACCGCATTATGCGGCTGCTGGCGAGCTATACGCGGTGTACGGTCGTCGGCATCGACTATACGCTCTCTCCCGAGGCGCGTTTCCCACAGGCGATTGAGGAGACCGTCGCGGCATGTCGGTTCTTTCATCAACGCGCCGATGAATACGCATTGAACATGGCGCAAATCGGTTTTGCCGGGGATTCCGCAGGCGCTATGCTGGCGCTCGCCAGCGCGCTGTGGCTGCGCGATAAGCAGATTGTATGCGGGAGCGTGGTCGCCATGCTGCTGTGGTATGGTCTCTACGGGTTACAGGATTCGCCCAGCCGCCGTTTATTTGGCGGAGAATGGGACGGCTTAACCCGTCAGGATCTGGAGAGATATGAAAACGCCTATCTGCGTGACGAGCAGGATCGCGAATCCCCCTGGTATTGCCTGTTCAATAACGATCTGACCCGCAATGTGCCGCCCTGCTTTATTGCCAGCGCGGAGTTCGATCCGTTACTTGATGACAGCCGTCTACTGCACCAGACGCTCCAGGCGCATAATCAGCCCAGTGAGTACCGGATGTACCCCGGCACGCTGCACGCCTTCCTGCACTATTCACGCATGATGAAAACCGCTGACGATGCGCTACAGGATGGCGCGCGTTTCTTTATGGCGCAGTTAAAATAGCCTCAGAGGTACGGCGCGGTCAGCTTCAGCATCATATCGATGTGTTCCGGCGCGGCATTGAGCGCCGGAATGTATTCGTATTTTTTACCGCCCGCCTCAAGGAAGATTTCCCGGTTTTGCAACGCGATCTCCTCCAGCGTTTCCAGACAATCCGCCGCAAAACCAGGACACATCACCTGAATATGCCCGGTGCCTTTTTCGCCCAGCATTTTCAGCGTTTCGTCAGTATACGGCGTCAGCCACGGCTCGCGGCCAAAGCGAGACTGGAAGGTCATCATCACTTTTTCTGGCGCCAGACCAAGCGCGGAGACCAGTTCACGGGTAGTATCGCGACAGCGTTGCGGGTAGTCGTCGCCTTCGTCAGCGTAACGCTGCGGGATGCCGTGATACGAGAGCAGCAGCAAGTCCGGCTCGCCATGTTGGGCAAACGAGGCACGGGCGCTATTTGCCAGGGCGGTGATATAGCTATTGTCATCAGCGTAGTCACGAATAAACGAGACGCCTGGAATACTGCGTTTACGCGCCAGAATACGCGCCAGTTCGTCCCAGACGGCCGCCACCGTCGAACAGGAGTATTGCGGGTAGAGCGGCAGCACCACGATGTGATCGACGTGGTTCGCCAGCAGTTCATCCACCGCGCTTTCCAGCGACGGCGAACCGTAGCTCATCCCCAGCGCAACGGGCGTATCCGGGAGACGCTCTGCCAGCGCCTGCTGTTGCTCCCTGCTGTAAACCAGCAACGGCGATCCGCCTTCCTGCCAGATAGACTGGTACAGTTTTGCGACACGCGGCGCGCGCAGCGGCAAAATCACACCACGCAAAAGCGGCCACCACAGCAGGCGGGAAGTATCCACCACGCGCTCATCGCTTAAAAATTGCTTCAGATAGCGTTTAACCGCTTCAGGAGTTGGGGCATCGGGAGTGCCGAGGTTAGCCAGCAGGATACCGGTTTTCGTCTGACGCATTACCGCCTCTTGTTGATTCAAATTGTTGATAATTGTAGCGGAAAAGCGAGGAAGAAGAACTAATTGCTGTGAGAGGTAAGATGAGAATTTGCCTGATGGCGCTACGCTTATCAGGCCTACAAGAAAATCGTAGGCCGTAGGCCCGATAAGCGTAGCGCCATCGGGCAATTTACGGATTAACCGAGGATTTTTTCAAGGTCGGCACGCACATCGGCAACGGCCTGAGTACCGTCCACTTTCGCGTATTTAGTGTTACCCGCTTCCGCTTCTTTCTGGTAGTAACCAATCAGCGGCGCAGTCATCTGATGGTATTCCACCAGACGCTTACGAACGGTCTCTTCCTGATCGTCTTTACGGGTGGTCAGCTCTTCGCCGGTCACATCGTCCTTGCCTTCCACTTTCGGCGGATTGAATTTGATGTGATAAACACGGCCAGACGCCGCATGCACGCGACGACCCACGATGCGGTCAACGATCAGCTCGTCCGGTACGTCGAATTCGAGAACATAGTCAACCGCAATGCCCGCTTCTTTCATGGCGTCAGCCTGCGGAATTGTACGCGGGAAGCCGTCCAGCAGGAAACCGTTGCGGCAATCGTCCTGCGCGATACGCTCTTTTACCAGCGCAATCACCAGCTCATCGGTCACCAGCTTGCCGGCGTCCATGATGTCTTTCGCTTGTTTACCCAGCTCGGAGCCAGATTTCACGGCGGCACGCAGCATGTCGCCAGTGGAGATTTGCACAATACCATATTTCTCCATGATGAACTGAGCCTGAGTTCCTTTACCCGCGCCCGGAGCGCCAAGCAGAATGATACGCATTACGAAAATCCCCTTAAAGGTTGTCGATATTTTTTAAAAAAGCGCTAAACGATACCACCATCACGCAATTCGCTCAAGGAAGGCGCCCTGCGCTGAAACGGTTAACGGCGGGAAAATGAAGAAAAAGAGAGGATAAAATAAAAAATGCCCGATGGCGCTGCGCTTATCGGGCCTACATAAGCAACCTGCTCGTAGGCCGGATAAGCATTAGCGCCATCCGGCATGACGCGGTGCCGATTAAGACACCAGCAACTGGTTCATACGACGGATAAACTGGTTCGGATCTTCCAGCGTACCGCGTTCGGCAAACAGCGCCTGATCCAACAACAGCTCTACCCATTCGTTAAACTGCGCTTCGTCCTGGGTATCCGCCGTACGTTTCACCAGTACGTGATCCGGGTTAAGTTCAAAGATGTATTTCACTTCCGGCACGGCCTGACCGGCAGCGGCAAACAGCTTCGCCATCTGGGTACTCATCTCGTCAGCGTCGGTGGTGACAATGGCCGGAGTATCGGTCAGACGATGCGTCAGACGCACCTCTTTCACACGATCGCCCAGCAGGGTTTTCACGCGCTCAACGAACGGCGTCAGCGCTTTTTCCGCTTCTTTTGCGCTTTCATCGACTTCATCCGCCAGTTTTTCCAGCGATTCGTCAACTTTAGATACGGACTGGAACGCCTTACCGTCGAACTCGGTCAGGTAATTCATCATCCACTCATCAATGCGATCGGAAAGCAGCAGCACTTCGATGCCTTTCTTACGCAGCAGCTCCAGGTGCGGGCTGCTCTTCGCCGCCGCGTAGCTGTCTGCCGTGATGTAGTAGATCTTCTCCTGCCCTTCTTTCATGCGGGAGATATAATCTTCCAGAGAGACGGTTTGTGCGGAAGAGTCCGTATGCGTTGAGGCAAAGCGCATCAGTTTCGCGATGGCTTCCTGGTTGGCATGATCTTCCGCCGGGCCTTCTTTCAGCACCAGACCAAACTGTTTCCAGAAGGTCTGGTATTTTTCCGCATCGTCTTTCGCCAGTTTTTCCAGCATTTGCAGAACACGTTTGGTCAACGCGCTGCGCAGGTTGCGGGTAACGGTGCTGTCCTGAAGGATTTCGCGGGAAACGTTCAGCGGCAGATCGTTGGAATCAATCAGACCACGCACGAAGCGCAGGTAGTTCGGCATAAACTGCTCGGCGTCGTCCATGATAAAGACGCGCTGTACGTACAGTTTCAGCCCATGCTTGTGATCGCGGTTCCACATATCCCACGGCGCCTGAGACGGGATGTACAGCAGGCTGGTGTACTCCTGCTTACCTTCCACGCGGTTGTGGCTCCAGGTCAGCGGGTCGGTGAAGTCGTGAGCAATGTGCTTGTAGAACTCGTTATACTCGTCGTCTTTGATTTCTGACTTGTTACGCGTCCACAGCGCCTGCGCCTTGTTGATTTTCTCCCAGGAGACGATCGTTTCACCGTCTTTTTCTTCCTGTTTTTCAATCTCTACTGGCAATGCGATATGGTCGGAATATTTGCTGATGATGGAGCGTACGCGCCAGTCATCAAGGAACTCGTCTTCGCCTTCACGCAGGTGCAGGGTGATTTCCGTACCGCGATCGTCTTTAGTGATATCCGCAACGGTGTACTCACCTTCGCCCGCCGATTCCCAGAACACGCCGTTTTCCGGCTTATCGCCCGCCGCGCGGGTACGCACGGTCACTTTATCCGCGACGATAAACGCAGAGTAGAAGCCGACCCCGAACTGGCCGATCAACTGGCTGTCTTTCGCCTGATCGGAACCCATGGATTCAAGGAAAGATTTAGTGCCGGATTTCGCAATGGTCCCCAGATGATCGATAACGTCATCACGGTTCATCCCCACGCCATTATCGGCGATGGTCAGCGTACGCTTATCTTTATCGAAGGAGACACGCACGCGCAGCTCGCCGTCGCCTTCATACAGATCCGGGTTCGACAGCGCGCGAAAACGCAGCTTGTCCGCCGCATCTGAGGCGTTAGAGATAAGCTCACGCAGGAAAATTTCTTTATTGGAGTACAGAGAATGGATCATCAGGTGCAGAAGCTGTTTTACTTCTGACTGAAAACCACGAGTTTCTTGTCCTTTCATTGGATAAATACCTCAACAATGCCATTTACAAGGTCAAAATGCGTTGAGGGAGAGATGGGGACGGGAAATGAGTTTTCAAGCGGGAGAACGCGAATGTTCTCCCGATTGATTAAAAACGAATCTTATGACGCCCGGCAAGCGAGTGGGACAGCGTGGTGCCGTCGACCATTTCCAGTTCGCCGCCCACCGGTACGCCGTGGGCGATACGGCTGGCTTCAACGCCATATTGCGCGCAAAGTTCGGCAATATAGTTCGCGGTAGCCTCCCCTTCGACCGTCGGGTTGGTCGCGAGGATCACTTCGCTGAGCTGTTCTGACGCCAGACGCTGCTCCAGACGATCGAGACCGATATCGTCCGGCCCGATGCCGTCGAGCGGCGACAGATGCCCCATCAGCACGAAGTAGCGGCCAGAGAATTGCCCGGTCTGCTCAATGGCGTAGATGTCCGCCGGACTCTCCACCACGCAGATTTGACCGTTTTCCTGACGACGCGGATTCGAACAGATATTGCACACGTCCTGCTCAGTGAAGGTGCGGCAATCGGCACAGTGGCCGATTTCCGACATCGCCCGGGTGAGCGCTTGCGCCAGACGCATCCCGCCGCTGCGGTCACGCTGAAGCAGCGTAAACGCCATGCGCTGCGCTGACTTCGGGCCAACGCCCGGCAGACAGCGCAGTGCTTCCATAAGCTGAGTTAACAGCGGGCTGGTTTGCATCAGAACGGCATCTTAAAGCCAGGCGGCAGTTGCATACCGGAGGAGACAGACGCCATCTTCTCTTTCTGGGTCTCTTCAATGCGACGCGCCGCATCGTTGAACGCCGCAGCGACCAGATCTTCCAGCATCTCTTTATCGTCTTCCAGCAGGCTTGGGTCGATTTCCACGCGACGGCAGTTGTGCGCACCGTTAATGGTCACTTTCACCAGACCTGCGCCAGACTCGCCGGTGACTTCCAGTTTGGCGATTTCTTCCTGCATCTGCTGCATTTTTTCTTGCATCTGCTGGGCTTGCTTCATCAGGTTGCCCAGACCGCCTTTTCCAAACATAAGCTCTCTCTCTTGATGGTTTACAATCGCAAGCCGGGCTTACGATCAAATGGGGCGAATACTCTCTTCATCCAGATCCGCGTCAAAGAATCGACGCAGCGTCTGAATGTTGTTATCCGCGATAATCGACTCACGCGCCTGCGCAAGTTTCTCTTCATAAATCGCCTGACGCCACTCCAGCGGCGTTCGCACCGCCGGATTATCATCTTCAACGATGGTCAGTTCAACCGTCGTTCCCGTCAGGGCGCTCAATGCTTCCGCCAGCTTTTGCTGCGCGCCAGTGGAGTTAAGGTGTCGCTGCGTGGAGCGCAGATGCAGGCAAATGGTATTGCCGTTCTCCTCTTTCCAGGCGTTTAACGCCACCTGTTCCACCAGCTTCGGCAGGGAGAGCTGGCTAATTTGTGCCGCCCACGGATCGCGTTCAGTCGCTTCCGCGGCCAGTTTGGTCGCCAGTTCCGGTGTTTTTTCATGCTCCAGCGCCTTTTTCAGCGCTTTCGGCGTGGCCACAACCTCTTTTACTTCCACCACCGGATTGGTCGCCTTCCAGCGGTAGGCTTCTTTCTTCGTCGGCGTCTGTTCCAGCGCAGACGGCGCCGGACGCGCCTGAACGCGTTCAGAGACAGAGGCTAATCTTTCCAGCGCAGCGTTATTTACCGGCCGCGCGCGGGAAGCGGCTGCCGGTTCACTCTTTTTTGTTTTGGTTGCTCCCTGAGCACGCTGAAGCTGGTTGCGCGCCGCCAGCACCTGGCTGGTGGCATCTGGCAACGGCACCTCCTGGCGTACCGGAGCGGATTGTTGAGAAGGCACCTGCGTCGGCGTCATCACCGCCGTTGGCGCGACCGGCGCAAAAGATTGCTGCGGTCTTTCCGGTTCCGGCAGCGGCATACGTGGGTGGAATGCCAGCGCGCGTAATAGCGTCATTTCAACGCCCATCCGTCTGTCCGGGGCATAGGGCAACTCTTTGCGCCCAATCAACAGCGTCTGGTAATAGAGCTGTATGTCCGCTGGCGGCACAGTTCGCGCCAGTTCACGCATGCGCTGCTCAATCGCCGCCATATCGTTACCCAGCGCGGCAGGCGACAGCTGCACCATCGCAATGCGGTGCAACAGCCCCAGCATTTCGACCAGCAGCGCTTCCCACTCAATACCGCGCGCGGCGGCATCGTTCACCAGCGACATCACGCGCTCGCCATTGGCGGCAACCACCGCCTCGACCAGCGAAAGCGCCTGGTCATCATCCAGCGTGCCGAGCATCGCGCTCACCGCCAGGGTGGAGACCTGCCCGTCACCGCTGGCGATCGCCTGGTCGGTCAGGCTTAGCGCATCGCGCAGGCTGCCGTCCGCTGCGCGGGAGAGCAGTTGCAGCGCGCGCGGCTCATGCGCGATATGTTCTTCGTTAAGGATATGCTCAAGCTGATGGCGAATTTGTTCGACATCCAGCGCCTTGAGATGGAATTGCAGGCAGCGCGACAAAATCGTCACCGGCAGCTTCTGCGGATCGGTGGTCGCCAGCAGGAATTTGACGTGTGCAGGCGGTTCTTCGAGCGTTTTAAGCAACGCGTTGAAGCTGTGCCGCGAGAGCATATGCACTTCGTCGATCAGATAGACCTTAAAGCGGCCGCGCGCGGGCGCGTACTGGACGTTGTCCAGCAGGTCGCGGGTATCTTCCACTTTGGTGCGCGACGCGGCGTCGATCTCAATCAGATCGACAAAACGCCCCTGCTCGATTTCCCGGCAGTTGTCACATACGCCGCACGGCGTGGCGGTGATACCGGTTTCACAGTTCAGTCCCTTCGCCAGCAGACGGGCGATGGAGGTTTTACCGACGCCACGGGTGCCGGAAAAAAGATATGCGTGATGAATACGCCCTAACGACAAGCCGTTCGCCAGTGCGGTCAGCACATGTTCCTGGCCGACGACGTCAGCAAAGGTTTGTGGGCGCCATTTTCGGGCTAAGACCTGATAACTCATTGGCTGGCTCTGAAACGCTGGAAGGTGGATTCATGGGGGGAATGCTAACACAACCTCGCAAATACAGCGAGGTTGTGAGGCTTTATTCGCGACGCTCACCCTTTTGAGCCGCCGCAAGCGGCGTTCAAAACGCAAATGCGTTTTGTCGGGCACTGGCCGGAACCAAAGTGGCGAATAAGCTAGCCTGAATCAGTGCCCCGGGAAGGGAACCAGGCTATAACAGGTAATCCCCTGTTTTGCCAGACGCTGCTCACCACCCAGATCGAACAGATTAATGATGAAAGCGGCATCGGTCACTTCCCCACCCAGACGACGGATCAGCTTCACAGTCGCTTCAATTGTGCCGCCGGTCGCCAGGAGATCGTCCACCACCAGCACTTTATCGCCCGGTTTGATGGCATCAACGTGGATTTCCAGCTGATCGGTGCCGTACTCCAGCTCATAGCTTTCAGCGATCGTTTCACGCGGCAGTTTGCGCGGTTTACGCACCGGAACAAACCCGACGCCCAGGCCCAGCGCGACCGGCGCGCCAAACAGGAAGCCACGCGCTTCGGTGCCGACAACTTTGGTGATGCCTGCATTTTTGTATCGTTCAACCAGCAATTCAATGCTGAGCGCATAGGCTTTCGGGTCTTCCAGCAAGCTGGTGACATCACGGAAAAGAATGCCCGGTTTCGGGTAATCGTGAATGCTTTTAATGCTATTTTTGAGAAACTCAAGCTGCTGTGCAGTCGCGGTCATGGATATATGCCTGCTATTACGGTGTTACTCACGGCGCGAATTAAGGGGGTCAAAGTAACGATTGTTTAACCTTTAACCGTCTGCGCCTGTGCTCGAAAACGGTCGAATTTACTGGCTGCGTAAGACAATTGCAACAGCGATTATTGCGCTTCAGTGCTTTTATTGCTTTTATTGCTTTTATTGCTTTTCATCAATCACCGGTATCCGCCACATAAAAATCAACAGGCAGGCCAGGATCGCCAGCAGCAGTATTCGTACCCACATCATATGCACCAGCCAAAGCGAGATACCGAATGTAATCAATATCAACGCAATAGCGCGCGGTTTCGCCCCCGGCGGCATCGCGCGATGCTTTTGCCAGTGACGCAAATAGCCGCCAAACCAGGAGCGGTAAAGCAGCCAGTCATGAAAGCGCGGCGACGAACGGGCAAAACACCAGGCCGCCAGTAAAATAAACGGCGTAGTAGGCAATAGCGGCAACACGACGCCCAGCGTCCCTAACACTACCGCCAGCCAGCCAATGATGATTAAAATAGTACGTTTCATAATGACAGTACGTAGCACACAAGGCTGCTACTGTAGCATAACAGTTATCATTTTCATCGGAGTGTTACATTGAAAACCGCCATGCTGTTACACAGGCTGGAAAGCCAGCTCGCCAGTCTGCGCCAGCAGAGCGCGCCGCTGGCACAGCATGCGACGCTCAGCGCACGCTTTGACAGGCATCTTTTTCGCACCCGCAGCACGCTATTGAAGGCGTATCTGGATGAAGCCGGAACCAACCTTGACGCGTTGCGCCATGCGGTTGAACAACAGACGCTGCCGCAGATTGCCTGGCTGGCGGAACGCCTGGTTTCACAGATTGAGGCGATAACACGGGAAACCGCGACCTGGTCGCTCAGGGAGTGGGACAGCGCCTCCCCGGGGCTGGCGCGCTGGCAACGTAAACGCGTAAAGCATCAGGAGTTTGAGCGTCGTCTGCTGGAAATGGCCGAGGAGCGTAAAGCCCGTCTGGCGCAGGTCACCGGCTTCACCGAGCAGCAGGCGCTGCACCGGGAAATCGAGGCGTTTGAAGGCCGTCTGGCGCGCTGTCGTCATGCGCTGGAAAAAATAGAGCGCGTACTGGCGCGCCTGACCCGTTAACCACTGGAGAAAATATGTCGCTTGAGAATGCCCCGGACGACGTCAAACTGGCCGTCGATCTGATCGTCCTGCTTGAAGAGAATCAGTTGCCCGCGCAAACCGTGCTACGCGCGCTGGAAATTGTGAAGCGTGATTATGAAAACAAACTAAAAAACGCGGAAGACGCCTCGCAAAGCGATTAAAAGGGAGCTGGTGCGTCCTCACCGTCAATGTCAGAGTCTGCGTCGGGACACAATGACGACGGACAGTTCATGGAACGACTTTCAACCACGCCGCATGATGCGGTATTTCGGCAACTGCTGACGCAAAAAGCGATCGCGCGGGATTTTTTACAGATCCATTTACCTGACACCTTTCTTCGCATCTGCAATCTGGATTCCCTGACGCTGGAGTCAGGAAGTTTTGTCGAAGAGAACTTACGGGCCAGCTATTCAGACATCCTCTATTCCCTGCAAACTACGCATGGACCAGGCTACGTTTATGCGCTGATTGAGCATCAAAGCAAACCCGATAAATTCATGGCGTTTCGCCTGATGCGTTATGCCATCGCCGCCATGCAGCGGCATCTTGATGCCGGGCACGACACGCTGCCGTTAGTGGTTCCCTTACTGTTCTACCACGGGTCAATTAGCCCGTGGCCCTACAGCCTGAACTGGCAGAATATGTTTTGTGAGCCCGCGCTTGCCAATAGCCTTTACAGCAATGAATTTGCGCTGGTGGACCTGACCGTAATGCCGGATAATCAGATCATGCGGCATCGGCGAATGGCGATGCTGGAGCTACTGCAAAAGCATATACGCCGACGCGATCTGGCCGAATTACAGGATCAATTAATCACGCTATTAACGCAGGAACACCTTACCCGTAGCCAAATCAACGTGCTGATACACTATATGTTGCAGGTTGGGAATACCACGGACCCCGGCGCGTTGATCCGCAAACTGGCCAGCTGCGCCCCCCAGTATAAGGAGCAACTGATGAGCATTGCCGAATGGCTGGAAGAGAAAGGCAGAGCAGACGGACTGCAAAAAGGAATGCAACAAGGACGGCAGAAGGGTTTAGAAGAAGGTCGTCAGGCCGAAGCGCGCAGCATCGCTCTCAAAATGCTCGACAGCGGTCTGGCCCCCGATCTGATCACCCACCTAACCGGACTCTCGCCAGAAGAGCTGTCTGCGCTCTCCCATTAGAGGTACTCAGGGCGGCCTGGCCGCCCTGAACAGAACTTAGCCCACCGACGGCGTCGGATCGTCGCCTTTGATTTCGCGTTTGACTTCCGTCACCTCGTCACCTTTCTCATTGCGCAGATGCACTTCAAGCTGGTTAAAAGCGATGTCGATGTTATTTTCACGGCACAAACGATCGATGGTCCGGTTCAGCTCATCCACCGTATGGCTGCGATCGCGCAGTTCACGCACGTACAGACGCAGTTCATGATCGAGCGTACTGGCGCCAAACGTGGTAAAGAACACCGCAGGTTCTGGCTCACGCATCACTTTTGGGTGCTCCGTCGCCGCCTGCAACAGCACTTTTTTCACTTTGTCCAGATCCGAGCCATAGGCGACGCCAAGGCGGATCACCAGCCGGGTGGTGGTGTCGGACAGCGACCAGTTGATCAATCGTTCGGTCACGAAGGCTTTGTTCGGAATGATCACCTCTTTACGATCGAAGTCGGTAATGGTGGTCGCACGAATACGGATCTTGCTGACCGTCCCGGAGAAGGTGCCGATAGTCACCGTATCGCCAATGCGTACCGGGCGTTCAAACAGGATAATAATGCCAGAGACGAAGTTACCGAAAATCTCCTGCAAGCCGAAACCAAGACCAACCGATAACGCCGCCGCCAGCCACTGTAGTTTGTCCCACGATACGCCAAGCGATCCGAATACCGTCATCGCGCCAACGGCAATGATGATGTAGTTGAGGATCGTGGTGATCGCATACGAAGCCCCCTGGCGCATTTTCAGTCTGGAAAGTACCAGAACTTCCAGCAGGCCAGGTAAGTTACGGATCAGCGCCCAGGCCACCATTGACACAATAATGGCAAACAGCAGGCTGCCCATCGTAACGTTTTTAACCACCGCAGCGCCCGCTTCCGTGCCGTTGTAGTGCCAGAGCGTGATGCTGTCGAGATAGCTGAACACGGTGATCAGATCGGACCAAATCGCCCAGAACATCACCCCGAACAGGGCAATCATCAGCAGCATGGTGATGCGCAGCGTTTGCTGGTTAACCTGTTCCAGCGCAATGGTCGGTTCTTCCTGCGGCTCCGCGCCTTCCGCCCCCTCTTTCACCAGATTCTGACGACGCGCCAGCGCACGGCGCCAGGCAATACGACGCGCCGCGACGCTCAGGCCGCGTAACACGGTCTGATACAGCAGGTTCCAGATAATCACCAGATAGACGGTTTCAATCCAGCGCCCGGACAGGCGTAGCGTGGTATAGAAATAGCCCGTCGCGGTCAACACCATCAACGCGACGGGAATGATGGAGAGCACGGTAATCGTGATCAGACGTAAACCATGCGACTCCTTATCACGCCAGCTATCGCGGCACATTGGCCACACCAGCAGAGTAATAAGCAGAAGGTTGAGGAAAATCACCACCTGCCCCAGCACATCGTCCATCAGGTGCAGCGGAGAAAGTTCAGCGACCACCGACCAGAAATGCAGCGGCAGTAGCGCCAGACTGATGCGCACAATCTGGCGGCGCCAGTGGCTGGTCAATTTCGCCGGCATGCCGAAGTGCCGAATGGCAACGCCCTCTTTCTCCAGCACCTTCCAGCACAGACCGAATACCAGCCAGAACAACGCCAGCTTTTTACTGAACGCCCATAACAGGTCGCTAATATTCAACTGCATGGTGAGGAGGATCAGCCCTACCGCAAGGATTATCAGACAAACCGGCAAGGCGCGAATCAGATCGATGAAAATCGCTTTCGGCGTATTGAGCTGGCTGTCGTTACGCAATGATCCCACCGCGGCCGCCAGCTTCTCCTGGTACGCTTTAAGCCATTTCAGTCGCCAGCGAATCACCCCGGCGATCAGCAGCAAAGGCAGCCCCGCGAGGAATGCGATGAATACCGCAGGCCAGGCCTTTTCCCAGTTCACCGTAATTTTCATCGACCTGAACTGATCTTTCAGCGTTTGCGGGAAGGCTTTAATCCAGTCCCAGTCCATCGGGCGGTTACTGTTAACCCAAAAGATTTGCTGAGTCAGGATCTCTTTAAGGTTTTTCGAGACGCTCATCAGCTGCTGTTGATTGATTTGCAGGTTAATGGCCATCATCAGCTGATTGCCCAGTTGCTTATTCAACTGATCCAGCAATTCCCTGCGCATATCAACCACTTGCAGCAGCGCATCATGCACTTCGTCATTAACCTCGTCAGTGTGCCCTTCTTCCAGTTTGGCCACAAAGGCATCGTTCTGGAACAAAGCGTCACGCTGCTGGTTAACTTCAAACTGCTCCAGACGCAAATCCGCAATCCGGTTGGTCATATCGACAAGTTCATCTGCCGACGGCAGCGTTTGCTGCTGCTGATACAAGATACGCGACAACAGCAAACTGCCTCTCAGCACCGCAATCTGCTCTTTGATATTGCGCTCTGATTGCAGCGCGCGATCAAGCCAGTTTTTGACTTTGATGTTCTGCTGCATGAGCGCGTTGCCGTTTTCGGTTGCCGTGATCAAGCGCTGGCTCAGTTGATGATTGACATCCAGCTCCTGCTTCACAAGAGGGTTAGCCTGAATACGCGCCGTTTCATCCGGCGAGATCGCCTCCTGCGCCGTCTTCTCGGTTAGCGTCAGACGTTTGCTGTTGACCGCTTCCTGCAAAAGCTGGAGCTGGTGTTCCAGTCGATTGGTGTTCGCCGTGACGTAATCGCGCTGTTTTTGCAGGGTATCCTGCAAAACCGTATTGCCTTCCAGACTTTTGCGCTGTTGATCGATTTGCGCGTTAAGCAACGCCTGTTGCGCCTGTAGCAGAGCCTGTTGACTCGGGCGCAATGCGCCATCCCCGACACTGGTGCCGTCCAGTCGATTACGGATTTGCTGCATTTGCTGCGACGCGGTATACATCGCGTTTTGCACACGCTCAGGCTGCGTCTGGAGCGAAACCAGCTGACTATTGTAAGTCGCCAGATCGTTTTGCGAGTTCTGCAAATCGTCCAGCACCTGCGCAACCCGAAGTTCCAGCTGGCGCAGCGAAAGCGTGCTCAACGTTTTTCGCGTTTCGTCGTCATTATCCACATCGCTGAGGGCATTCAGCGCGTCCGTCGCCTGACGCATTTTTTCCGGCGCCTGCGCGACTTTCTGGCGTAATTGCGTGGTCTCCTCTTTTACCCGATCGATTTTATCAAGCGTGGCGAGCGTATCGATGAGATCCTGCTGGACCAGTTTATCCAGCGCCGAGAGGTCTTTCTGTTTACCCAGCGCATCCAGCTGGCTTTGCACGTCTGCTTTCGACGGCAGATCGCCATTCGTTTGCGCACGGGCAAACGCCGACGACTGACCGCACAGCAATAACACAAAGAAAATGATTGAGATAAAAACAAGATGCGATGAACGTTTATAGAGCTGCAACATAGTCATGGGAGTGAAGGTTTCTGAACCGGAAGAATGACCGGAAATAGTCAAGCCGCAAGAATATCACGGCGGTGACGGACAGAATAGCGGAACAGAAAATGTCCAGGATAATTCCTGGAATGATATCAGGGGCTTTCGAGGGCAGGCGCCGCCCTCAGCGTCGGGCAAAGCAGATACATTTCCAACAAGATGGCGACGTAATCTCGCGCTTCTTTTTTCAGATCAAAGGATTGCGGCGCAAAGAGCCAGTTTTCCATGATGCCGGAAATATAGCCGCGCATTAATATTGCCGCACGACGCGTCATCAGGTTTCCCGGGAGCATTTTTGCTTTAATACAATGTGTTAGCGTTTGTTCAATGCGATCATAGCTTTCCACGCAGATGCTTCGCTGCGCCTGTTGCACTACCGCCATTTCACCCACGAATTCGCATTTGTGGAATATAATTTCCATCAATAAACGTCGGCGCTCTTCCGTCACGGTTGCTTCAAGAAGATGGACTAAAATTTCTCTTAATACTGATAGTGGATCGTCGGGGAATTTTGCCTGATACTCAATCTCAAGCTCACCAATATTGGATTCTGATAGCTCCCAGATTTCACTGAATAAATCCGACTTGTTTTTGAAGTGCCAATAGATTGCACCGCGTGTAACGCCAGCGGCTTTTGCAATCTCCGCGAGCGAAGTGGATGATACCCCTTGTCGCGAGAACAAACGCAGAGCTACATCCAGGATGTGTTGCCGAGTTTCCTGTGCTTGTTGTTTGGTTTTTCGTGCCATATGTCGGTGAATTTACAGGCGTTAGATTTACATACATTTGTGGATGTATGTACCATAGCACGACGATAATATAAACGCAGCAATGGGTTTGTGGACTTTTGACCATTGATCAATTTGAAATCGGACACTCGAGGTTTACATATGAACAAAAACAGAGGGTTTACGCCTCTGGCGGTCGTTCTGATGCTCTCAGGCAGCTTAGCGCTAACAGGATGTGACGACAAACAGGCCCAACAAGGTGGTCAGCAGATGCCAGAAGTTGGGGTTGTGACGCTCAAAACTGAACCTCTACAGATCACTACTGAACTCCCGGGTCGCACCAATGCATACCGTATTGCGGAAGTTCGTCCTCAGGTAAGCGGAATTATCCTGAAACGTAACTTTACGGAAGGCGGCGACATTGAAGCGGGTGTGTCTCTCTATCAGATTGATCCTGCGACTTACCAGGCGGCTTACGAAAGCGCCAAAGGCGATCTCGCTAAAGCGCAGGCGGCTGCAAATATCGCTCAGTTAACGGTTAAACGTTATCAGAAACTGTTGGGTACGAAATACATCAGCCAACAAGACTACGATAGCGCGCTGGCAGATGCGCAACAGGCGAATGCGTCCGTTGTGGCGGCAAAAGCGGCCGTTGAAACCGCACGCATTAATCTGGCGTATACCAAAGTGACCTCCCCGATTAGCGGCCGGATCGGTAAATCATCCGTAACGGAAGGCGCGCTGGTACAAAACGGCCAGGCTACCGCCCTCGCGACAGTACAGCAACTCGACCCGATCTATGTGGATGTAACGCAGTCAAGCAACGACTTCCTGCGCCTGAAACAGGAGCTGGCGAGCGGCAAACTGAAGCAAGAGAACGGCAAAGCGAAAGTCGAGCTGGTCACCAGCGACGGCATTACCTATCCGCAATCCGGTACGCTTGAGTTTTCTGACGTCACCGTCGACCAAACCACCGGTTCTATTACGTTACGCGCAATCTTCCCTAACCCGGACCATACCTTACTGCCTGGTATGTTTGTTCGCGCACGTCTGGAAGAAGGCACCAATCCTGATGCATTGCTGGTTCCCCAGCAGGGCGTTACCCGTACGCCACGCGGTGATGCCAGTGCGTTGGTTGTCGGCGCCGATGACAAAGTGGAAACCCGTCAGATCGTCGCAAACCAGGCGATTGGCGATAAGTGGTTAGTCACTGATGGACTCAAATCGGGCGATCGCGTGATTGTTACCGGGCTGCAAAAAGTGCGTCCTGGCGCGCAGGTTAAAGCGCAGGAAGTCACCGCGGATAATGAACAGCAAGCCGCAAGCGCTAACCCGTCTGAACAGTCTAAGTCTTAACTTAAACAGGAGCCGTTAAGACATGCCTAATTTCTTTATCGATCGCCCTATATTTGCGTGGGTGATCGCCATTATCATCATGTTGGCAGGGGGCCTCGCGATCCTCAAACTGCCGGTAGCGCAATATCCAACGATTGCGCCGCCCGCAGTGACGATCTCCGCGACTTACCCTGGCGCTGATGCGAAAACCGTGCAGGACACGGTGACGCAGGTTATCGAACAGAACATGAACGGTATCGATAACCTGATGTACATGTCCTCAAACAGTGACTCCACGGGTACCGTGCAGATCACCCTGACCTTCGAATCCGGTACGGATGCAGATATCGCGCAAGTTCAGGTGCAGAACAAACTGCAACTGGCCATGCCGCTGCTTCCCCAGGAGGTTCAACAGCAGGGTGTGAGCGTTGAGAAATCATCCAGCAGCTTCCTGATGGTTGTGGGCGTCATTAACACCGACGGCACCATGACCCAGGAGGATATCTCTGACTACGTTGCGGCGAACATGAAAGACGCCATCAGCCGTACGTCAGGTGTGGGTGACGTGCAGCTGTTTGGTTCGCAGTACGCGATGCGTATCTGGATGGACCCAACGAAGCTGAACAACTTCCAGCTCACGCCAGTGGATGTGATTAACGCGATCAAAGCGCAGAACGCCCAGGTTGCGGCCGGTCAGCTTGGCGGTACGCCGCCAGTGAAAGGCCAGCAACTGAACGCCTCCATCATCGCACAAACGCGTCTGACCTCTACGGAAGAGTTCGGTAAAATTCTGCTGAAAGTGAACCAGGATGGCTCCCAGGTTCGCCTGCGCGATGTAGCAAGAATTGAACTGGGCGGTGAGAACTACGACATCATTGCGAAGTTCAACGGACAGCCTGCGTCTGGTCTGGGGATCAAGCTGGCGACCGGTGCGAACGCGCTGGATACCG
Organism: Citrobacter sp. TBCP-5362; assembly: GCF_005406305.1. Taxonomy (NCBI): domain Bacteria; kingdom Pseudomonadati; phylum Pseudomonadota; class Gammaproteobacteria; order Enterobacterales; family Enterobacteriaceae; genus Citrobacter; species Citrobacter sp. TBCP-5362. The sequence continues at coordinate 3,337,068 of NZ_CP040234.1, forward strand.
CAAACGCCATCCGTGCAGAACTGAAGAAGATGGAACCGTTCTTCCCGTCAGGGATGAAGATCGTTTACCCGTATGACACCACCCCGTTCGTGACGATCTCCATTCACGAAGTGGTGAAAACGCTGGTAGAAGCCATCATCCTCGTGTTCCTGGTCATGTACCTGTTCCTGCAAAACTTCCGCGCGACGTTGATTCCGACAATCGCGGTGCCGGTGGTGCTGTTGGGGACATTCGCCGTGCTTTCGGCGTTCGGTTTCTCGATAAACACGCTAACAATGTTCGGGATGGTGCTCGCCATCGGTCTGTTGGTGGATGACGCCATCGTGGTGGTAGAGAACGTTGAGCGTGTAATGTCCGAAGAAGGATTGCCGCCGAAAGAAGCCACGCGAAAATCAATGGGCCAGATTCAGGGCGCGCTGGTGGGTATCGCGATGGTGCTGTCAGCGGTATTTATCCCGATGGCCTTCTTCGGCGGGTCTACAGGGGCTATTTATCGTCAGTTCTCCATCACCATTGTGTCCGCAATGGCGCTGTCAGTGCTGGTGGCATTGATCCTGACGCCAGCCCTGTGCGCCACCATGCTTAAGCCGGTTGCCAAAGGCAGCCACGGGTCAACCAAAGGTTTCTTTGGCTGGTTCAACAACATGTTCGAGAAGAGCACGCACCACTACACCGACAGCGTAGGCAACATCCTGCGCAGCACCGGTCGTTATCTGCTGCTCTATCTGATCATCGTTGTCGGCATGGCTTACCTGTTCGTTCGTCTGCCAAGCTCCTTCTTGCCGGACGAGGACCAGGGGGTCTTCCTGAGCATGGCGCAGCTGCCAGCGGGCGCAACCCAGGAGCGTACGCAGAAAGTTCTCGATGAGATGACCGACTATTATCTCACCAAAGAGAAAGATAACGTTGAATCCGTCTTTGCGGTTAACGGCTTTGGTTTTGCTGGTCGTGGTCAGAACACCGGTATCGCGTTCGTCTCGTTGAAAGACTGGGCCGACCGTCCGGGGGATGAGAATAAAGTCGATGCGATCACCGGTCGCGCGATGGGCGCATTCTCCCAGATTAAAGATGCGATGGTGTTCGCCTTTAACCTGCCAGCGATTGTCGAACTGGGTACGGCAACGGGCTTCGACTTCCAGTTGATTGACCAGGGCGGCCTCGGTCATGAAAAACTGACGCAGGCGCGTAACCAGCTATTTGGCGAAGTTGCAAAACACCCGGATCTGCTGGTCGGCGTTCGTCCGAACGGTCTGGAAGATACGCCGCAGTTCAAGGTCGATATCGATCAGGAAAAAGCGCAGGCGCTGGGTGTTTCCATTAGCGATATTAACACGACGCTGGGCGCAGCATGGGGCGGCAGCTATGTGAACGACTTCATCGACCGTGGTCGTGTGAAGAAAGTTTACGTCATGTCTGAAGCGAAATACCGTATGTTGCCGGAAGATATCGGAAACTGGTATGTGCGCGGTAGCGATGGTCAGATGGTGCCGTTCTCGGCCTTCTCCTCCTCGCGCTGGGAATACGGTTCACCGCGTCTGGAACGCTATAACGGTCTGCCTTCAATGGAAATCCTCGGCCAGGCGGCACCAGGTAAGAGTACCGGTGAAGCAATGGCGATGATGGAAGAGCTGGCAAGCAAACTGCCATCCGGCATCGGCTACGACTGGACCGGGATGTCTTATCAGGAACGACTGTCCGGCAACCAGGCGCCTGCCCTGTACGCCATTTCACTGATCGTGGTCTTCCTGTGTCTGGCGGCGCTGTATGAGAGCTGGTCTATTCCGTTCTCCGTTATGCTGGTGGTGCCGCTCGGGGTTATCGGCGCGCTGCTGGCGGCAACCTTCCGTGGCCTGACCAACGACGTTTACTTCCAGGTGGGCCTGCTCACAACCATTGGGTTGTCGGCGAAGAACGCGATACTTATCGTCGAATTCGCCAAAGACTTAATGGATAAAGAAGGCAAAGGTCTGATAGAAGCAACGCTGGAAGCGGTACGTATGCGTTTACGCCCGATCCTGATGACGTCTCTGGCGTTTATCCTCGGTGTTATGCCGCTGGTTATCAGCTCTGGCGCAGGTTCCGGCGCGCAGAACGCTGTGGGCACCGGCGTAATGGGCGGGATGGTCACCGCAACGGTTCTGGCTATCTTCTTCGTTCCGGTCTTCTTTGTGGTGGTACGCCGCCGCTTTAGCCGCAAGAGCGAAGACATTGAGCACAGCCATTCGGTAGAGCATCATTGATTCATCTCCTGTGAAAAGGCCGCGCAAGCGGCCTTTTTTCTGGATAAAAATCATAAAAAGCGCTTATTGTTAGTTTGTTTATTCACCGTAGAATAAATAAGACATATAATCCCCAGCGTGCTAAAGGCTATTCTTAGAGAGTCTGGTCATTTCTTATTTTTTCCGTTAATTAAGAAATCATTAAGATTATTCCTGGTATATCGTGAGTGTAACAGCCTTCTTAACAATCGTTGTTAGCACAAATGACGATAACTCAATGATTGCAAAAACAATAAAAAGATCGCCTCATTTCAGGCATCGTCTTTTACGGTTAAAATGTAAAATTGCGTTGGGGCAACATACTTTTACCTAATTGTAATTTTTCGTAATAGGACGATGAAATCTTTTTTAGAGTGGATTATAGTTAAAACATCAGGAGAAGAGCGCAAGTTCCAGGTCAGTTAGTTGTATCCATCCCGAAAGGTGTTCGGTTAGTTCAAGCCACTAAGAAGGGGATGCGTTATGGATGAGTACTCACCCAAAAGACATGATATCGCACAGCTTAAATTTCTCTGTGAAACCCTGTATCATGACTGTCTTGCAAACCTTGAAGAAAGCAACCACGGTTGGGTTAATGACCCTACTTCGGCAATCAATCTTCAGCTCAATGAACTGATAGAGCATATTGCAACCTTCGCACTTAATTATAAAATTAAGTATAATGAGGACAATAAGCTGATTGCACAGATAGATGAATATCTGGATGACACCTTTATGTTGTTCAGCAGTTACGGCATTAATGCGCAGGATCTGCAAAAATGGCGAAAATCAGGAAACCGCCTGTTTCGCTGCTTCGTCAATGCCACCAGGGCGAATCCTGTTAGCTTGTCATGTTAAAAATTATTACAATCATAGGTAAGATTTATGTCCGATAAACCATTAACGAAAACAGATTATTTGATGCGTTTACGACGCTGCCAGACAATAGACACGCTGGAACGTGTAATAGAGAAAAATAAATATGAATTGTCTGACAATGAATTGGCTGTATTTTACTCAGCAGCAGATCACCGTCTTGCAGAATTGACGATGAATAAGCTCTACGACAAGATTCCCACCTCCGTGTGGAAATTCATTCGCTAATTTTTGCATAACGCTATGGAGAATACGTTCGTTCTGCCTGACCGAGGGCTTCCCTGTATTTACCGTTAATTCCTATTTTACGTCTCGTGATTTAGATCACATCAAGGCAACGGGAACGTTCCCTTAAAAGGCGTTGCGCTTTACTGTACTGCGGCAGTTAATCCACAAACAGAAGAGTGCATAATGAGCGAAGAAAAGCAGAAGATGATTGCCGGTGAGTTATATTGCCCGGCCGATGAGACATTGCGCAACGACCGCCTGCGGGCGCGCCAGTTGCTTCATCGATACAACCACTCCGCACCGGACGAGAAGAATGCGCGACAGGCTATTCTGAGCGACCTGCTAGGCCAGAGCGACGGTGCGTATATTGAACCCTCCTTCCGCTGTGATTACGGTTACAATATTTACCTCGGCAAAGCATTTTACGCTAACTTCGACTGTGTGATGCTGGATGTCTGCCCGATTCATATCGGCGACAATTGTATGCTCGCGCCTGGCGTGCATATCTATACGGCGACGCACCCGCTGGATGCCACAGAACGCAATAGCGGTAGGGAACTGGGTAAACCTGTAACCATCGGGAATAATGTCTGGATCGGCGGTCGCGCCGTGATTAACCCTGGCGTCACCATTGGCGATAACGCCGTTATCGCATCAGGCGCCGTCGTGACCAAAAGCGTTCCGGCCAACGTTGTGGTCGGTGGAAATCCCGCACGAATCATTAAAACGCTGTAAAGCGAATTGTAACTGTTATGATAAATTGTGGTTAATCTGTTACTTTTTTCATGAAGTTCGCCCTTCTAAAATGGGCTGTTCCCTGAATGTTACAGAAATCACAAAGGCAAATGATGACAGAAATACAGCGCCTGCTGACGGAAACGATTGACGATCTCAATGCTCGCGAGAAACGCGACAACAGACCGCGTTTCAGTATTAGTTTTATTCGCAAACATCCGGGGCTGTTTATTGGCATGTATATCGCCTGGTTTGCCACGCTGGCCGTCATGCTGCAATCAGACACGCTGGTGGATTCAGTGTGGCTGCTGGTCGTATTATTCGTCCTGTTGAATGGTTTTTTCTTTTTTGATGTCGCCCCGCGTTATCGCTACGAGGATATCGACGTGCTGGATTTCAGGGTTTGCTATAACGGAGAATGGTATAACACGCGTTTCGTTCCCCCTGCGCTGATCCACGCTATTCTTCAGTCACCGCATGTTGGCAGCGACCAGAAAGCACAATTACAGAAGATGATAACGCGTAAAGGCAAACTCTCTTTCTACGATGTTTTCACGCTCACTCGCACAGAAACAAGCCACTAGTTTTCTCACTGTTGCAGATGTAAAAAGTGCGTACCGTCCCTGGCACGCACTGTAGTCCCTGCAATGTTGGCAAATCATTAACGTCTTTTTTTACGACCCTGCACCGCTTTAAAACGTGGATTGGATTTGCAGATCACATATAAACGCCCTTTGCGTTTAACTATCTGGCAGTCCGGGTGCCGCTGCTTTGCGCTACGCAATGAATTCAGTACCTGCATCTTATCCTCGCTTAGCGCCAATAAAATTTCCGAAACGTTTCTGGAAACGTGCTGCGCTGCCTTCGTTATCAAAGGTTTTTTGTTTTCCGGTGTAATAAGGGTGTGATTTAGAAGACACCTCAATGGTGACATACGGATAAGTCACGCCCTCAAGCTCAATCTCACGCTCGGTTTTGATCGTTGACCCCACCTTAAAGTATTCATTCGCACTGGTATCGTGGAACACCACGGTGCGATAGGCAGGATGGATATTCGGTTTCATGACAGCCTCAATATTATGTTATAACGTAACAATAAAATACGCCGCAAATTGCCGCTTTTCAACCCTCATAATGATGTGGTTATCCTTCAACATTGTACGTTTTAAGTCGAAACAAGCCCTTATTGAGCCAGAAAGAGCAAAAGCAGTTAGAATAACGTGATTAAACGAAGGGCTTTTTTACGTTCAGATATACTCGCCATATGCTGCATCAATAAGGATATCACCGTGACAACACGACATTTGGTCAGCCTGGTCACAGGGGTGCTCATTCTGTCTGTCCTTGCCCCTGTGGGATTAAGCCTCTGGCTCGCTCATCGCCAGGTTGAAAAGAAATTTATTGAGGAACTTAACGTCTATTCATCACGCGTAGCCTTACGCGCTGACAAAGTTGCCTCCCAGAGCAAACTGGCGTTAGGCCAGCTAAACGCCTTTCGCGGTACGCCTTGTAGTAATGCGCATTTACTGACAATGCGCCGAATATCTTACAGTCTGCGCTACATTCAGGAAGTGCTATACCTCGACCAAAATATGCCTGTTTGCTCATCGCTGGAGCAAAAAAGCGCCCCCTTCGTTTTCCCCAAACCGGAAAAGATCACCCTGGACGGCTACCGCATATGGCTTACCTCGCAAAATGATTTAGGGCTCAAGCGCTTTATGGTCGCTGTGGGTAAAGGACACTATGTGGTCATGATGGACCCCGCCTCCTTCATTGATGTGATCCCATTTAGTTCATGGCATATTGATGCCGCTATTATTGGCGAAGCAAATAACATCGTGGCCGCCAGTAGCAATCGGCTCGATCCCGACATTATTCGACAATTGCAGCAGTCGCCCGGTCAATACCGGGAAGATCGCAACAGTGTCTACACAATTCAGCGCTCTCCTGAAATGAACATCGCCATCGTGACCTGGGCCTCCACGCTGCCGCTACAAAAGAACTGGTATCGCCAGGCTTTTATCTGGCTACCGCTGGGGATGATGGCGAGCCTGCTGGCGGCGGCGTTTATTCTGCGCATTCTTCGCCGCTTACAATCACCACACCACCGTTTGCTGGACGCCATCCATAACCGTGATATTAAGGTGCATTATCAGCCGATTATTTCGCTGAGTAGCGGGAAGATAGCAGGCGCGGAAGCACTGGCTCGCTGGCCGCAAACCGACGGCAGCTACCTTTCGCCAGAAATATTTATTCCCCTCGCAGAACAAACGGGGCTTTCCGAACCGCTCACCCACCTGATTTTAGAGACCGTTTTTGAGGAGATGGGAACATGGCTGCGACAACACCCTGAGCAGCACATTTCTATCAATATTGAGGCAACGACCCTTGCGTCAGAGAAACTTCCGGTACATCTCAGCCAGTTGCTTAACCGGAGTCAGATTTCACCGTCGCAAATCGCGCTGGAGTTGACCGAGCGTGAGTTTGCCGATCCCAAAACCAGCGCGCCAGTCATTGCCAGATACCGCAAAGCTGGTCACGCGATTTATCTTGATGACTTTGGCACTGGCTATTCCAGTCTTTGCTACTTACAGAATCTGGACGTGGATATTCTGAAGATCGACAAGTCCTTTGTTGATGCGCTGGCCTACAAAAATGTGACGCCGCATATTATTGAAATGGCGAAAACGCTGAAGCTGAAAATGGTGGCGGAAGGTATTGAAACGACGCATCAGGAGGACTGGTTACGCCAGCACGGCGTGCAGTATGGTCAGGGATGGCTTTACAGCAAAGCGCTGCCCGCCGCAGAATTTATTTTGTGGGCGGAAAAACGGATTTAGAATGGGGACGGCTGGCGGCACGCCGCACAGCCTGTCGCTTCAGTCATCCAGAATGGGAGAGAATCCGCCGTAAATCATGCGCTTGCCATCAAAAGGCATGGCATCGCCAAACTCCTTCATTCGTGGGTCTGACATCATTTTCTGATTCGCCGCGTCGCGAACCTCTTTCGAAGGGTATTCAATCCAGCTAAACACCACCTCTTCGTGATCTTCCGCTTTTACCGCCATGCGAAAGTCGGTCAATTTGCCGTCCGGCACATCATCAGCCCAACACTCAACGACGCGTAACGCCCCAAACTCTTTAAAGAGAGGAGCCGCTTTTGCCGCCATTTCCCGATACGCCTCCTTGTTTTCAGCAGGTACGGCAACCACAAAACCATCAACATACTTCATGAGAAAAACCTCCGAAGCGTACTGCGCGGCAAGCCAATTCTGGCCGCGTCAGTCGTTGTTAAGTCTAGTCGCCATCGCGTTACTCTGCTGTGGGCGAATGACGAGCCCGAATGCGGGCCCGGGGCTGATAGCGAAACCACGGCAAGCAGATCTGAATCAGCGGCCCGATAGCCAGCGCATACAATACCGTACCGACGCCCAGCGTCCCCCCCAGCAACCAGCCGCTCAGCAATACCGAAACTTCAATCGCCGTACGGATGGCGCGTATCGACCAACCGGTGCGCGCGTGAATCCCGGTCATCAGGCCATCTCGCGGGCCTGCGCCGAAACCGGCCCCAATATACATGCTGGTCGCCAGCGCGTTGACCACTACAGCGGAGATCAACAGAACACTGCGGACCAGCAACGACTCAAAAGCGGGCAGTACGGCCAGCGCAACATCCGCCGCCAGCCCAATAACGATCACGTTGCTGATGGTACCAAGACCCGGTCGTTGGCGCAGCGGAATCCACAGTAATAACACCAGCACGCCAACGGCGATAATCACCATGCCAATGTTCATTGACAGCAAATTCGCCACGCCAAGGTGGAAAACGTTCCACGGATCGGCCCCTAAGTCCGCACGCACAAACATTGCAGTCGATACGCCATAAAGAGCCAGACCGGTATACAGTTGAATCAGACGACGCAGCATTCTTCCATTCTCCCCGTTCAGATACCTTTCATCTTCACCGCAATTGGCACTATGATTAATGTCCAGTTTTAAAAAAGTGGACTGCTATGTCATCACGCCGCTATGGAAGCCAGTCTCTTCAGCGCCTGCTTGGGCACTGGCAGGAGACTCCCTCACGTACTCCTGTCTGGCGTCAGCTGGCGGAGGCCCTGCGTCTGCTGATTCTTGATGGCCGACTGGCGCTCGATAGCCGACTGCCCGGCGAACGCGAACTGGCCGCCGTATTGAAGATCAGCCGAACCACCGTCGCCAGCGCAATGGCGCAACTTCGGGAAGAAGGTTATCTGGAAAGCCGTCAGGGTAGCGGCTCGCGGGTGATCTTACCGGATGCCATTCACCCTGTGCCCACGCGCGGTGGAGCCAATATGGCATTGGATCTCTCTACCGCCGCGCTCAGCGCAGGCCCTGAAATTCACCAGGCTTACCAGCAGGCGCTTTGCGCAATGCCGCAGCATCTGCTGAGTTCCGGGTATCTGCCGCAAGGCCTGCTCTCTTTACGTGAATCTATCGCCCGGCACTATTGCGAGCGCGGCTTGCCAACCCGCCCTGATGAAATCATGGTGGTCAATGGCGCCGTGAGCGGGCTGGCGCTGCTCCTGCGACTCCTGACGGGCCCGGGCGATCGCGTGGTGGTGGATCACCCGACCTACCCGCTCGCAATCGCCGCGATTCAGGGAGCCTCCTGTCGCCCCGTTGGCGTCTCATTGCCCGAACAGGGTTGGGACACCGCCGGTCTGATGGCGACCATTGCGCAAACCGCGCCGAGAATGGCTTATCTGATGCCGGATTTCCATAATCCCACCGGGCGCTGTATGGATGCCGCCACGCGGCAAGCGGTCGCGGATATTGCCGCCAGAACGCATACCACGCTGGTTGTGGACGAGACGATGGTTAATTTGTGGTACAACGCCCCGCCGCCGCCCCCACTCGCGCATTACAATGCCGACGCGCCGATTATTATGCTGGGATCGGCAGGAAAAAGTTTCTGGGGCGGGTTGCGTCTGGGGTGGGTTCGCGCCTCATCACGGACAATCGCCGCGCTGGTACAAACCCGGGATACGTTTGATTTAGGATCGCCGGTACTGGAGCAGTTAGCGACCGGCTGGCTGCTTGATAATGCCGCCAGCTTTCTTCCTGACAGACGGCAGTTGCTGTCCCAACGACGCGACTTGTGTTGTGAACTGATGCACGCGCATTTTCCTGAATGGCGCTTCAGGCAGCCGCAGGGCGGGCTCTCTTTTTGGGTGGAGTTACCCGACACGCTGGCCACGCTCTTTGCAACGCGCGCCGAAAGCGAAGGGATTCAACTGGGCACCGGTACGCGTTTTGGTCTCGCGGGTGCGTTTGATCGTTTCTTACGTATGCCGTTCACCCTGCCGGATGAAACACTGCGATCGGCTTTTCAGACATTACAGCCGATATGGGACAACCTGCGCTCACAAAACAGCGCAGGGAAAATACGCAAAATTATCTAATATGGCCTGTCATCGTCGTTTTATTGCTGGCGTGGGACGGGGAAACCTTTCAGGGAAATAATGAAGTTCTCGCCGTCTTTCTTTATTTTTGCCCCGGCATCGCACCAGTCGGAGGCAATACGAAAGAATTCATCACTACCAACATTCCAGTTAAGACGAACATGCTTCACATAGCCGGAACGCAGTAATTCGCAGGCTTCGCCATAATTACTGGCGATTGAGAGTTGTTGTTTCATTTTTTCTTCTTGAGTAATCTGCGTAATGCTTTGATTTCTTTAGGAGTAAGCGGCTCATCCACGGATTCTTCCGTATGCTGACTGTCGATATCACTCGCCGAGACTCCCGCCTCTTCTGCGGCCTCAAATGCAATCAGCAGCAGTTTTTCTGTGGTGATACTTAAGTTCTCATTATTTGCTTCGGCATAATGGCGAAGCTTCTCTTTTAACGTCTCATCGATTTTGACATTTAGTACAGCAGTAGCCATCGTAAAGAGTCCTTGTAAACAGGCAAAACACGTCGTGTGCGACACAGCTATCGTCACCGCGTGAATATCAGGGCACAAACTGATTAATAACGTCCCGATAACACTCTGCCAGCATTTGATGACAAAATAATGACGTTAATATGACAAGAGGAGGAAAATGAAGAGGTTGCCGGACGGCAGAATTGGGTGGGGGCCCTGCCAGCTACATCCCGGCACACACGTCATCTGCTCTGGCTGCTTCCTTCCGGACCTGACCTGGTAAACAGAGTAGCGTTGCGGGAGAACCAACAGAGCCCCCATTGAGAGCGTTGTTAACCAACGCGCAGGCGCATTATCACTGCTGGCCCCTGTAAATGCAACCCATCCAACATCGGATGCTGTTTTCTTGCGCAATGAGGCTTCACTCCCCGGCGGTTCACGATTATGCTGGAAGATTATCGCAGGAATGAATGATGGACAGACAAGACACTTTCCCCCAACGCGTCTGGCAAATCGTGGCCTCAATCCCCGAAGGGTTTGTCACGACTTATGGCGACGTCGCCCGCCTCGCCGGTTCACCTCGTGCCGCGCGTCAGGTCGGCGGCGTATTAAAACGATTGCCGGAAGGCAGCACCCTCCCCTGGCATCGGGTCGTGAATCGTCATGGCGCCATCTCCCTGACCGGGCCAGACCTGCAACGCCAACGTCAGGCGTTACTGTCAGAAGGCGTGGTGGTCTCGGGGAGTGGGCAAATCGATATGCAACGATATCGCTGGATTTATTAACCCTCTCCGGCCGGAGAGGGTTGTCCTGTGAGAGCTTAGTACTGTGTCGGCGCCGGTACGGCGGAAGACGGGTTCACCTGCGTCGGTGACGTTGACGGTACGGTTGTCGCTGCGCCGCCGCTGGCCTGAACAGGCACTGCCGTTTGCTGAACCGGCACCAGCGTCAGATCCGCTTTCGTGCCGCCCTGATTAATGACTGGCTGTACGGTATCGGTGATAAAGACCAGTTTGTCATTAATCGTCACGGCGGCGCTCAACAGAATCCGCGCATTTGGCTGGATGTCAGCCGGGTTAAACGGCAGTACAAAGCTAAATGGCGACTGTTTCCCCTCGGTGCGCACCGCTTTCTGCGACAGCACTTTCGACGGCGCATCCGCCAGTGAGGCATCAGACAGCGTCACGGTCAGTACGGCATCCGGTGGCAGAGCCACTTTCTGACGGATCCAGACAGTACCGGAGACATTAGGTTGCTGAATAGTTGACTGTGTAGCCACGCCAGAAGTATTTGGGTCAGGCGCAGGCGTCTGGATATCTGCGCTTCTGTCTGCGCAGGCTGCCAGAGCAACCGCAACCGCTAAACCACTTACCATGTGCACGAGTTTCATTAAATTCTCCTTATCATCAATGCATCAGCGGGAGGTGCTTTACCCGCCGGAAGAGTGGTTAACAAAGACATAACGTGACTAAGTGTGGCATATCTCACTTATTTTTGCCTGGAATTAGTCCGTAATTCAGACTATTGCACCCATCGGACCACTTTCAAAATTGCGTTATACTCTGCCTACCTCGCTTCGGCGCCGTTGTTACCTGGAGAGCACGTATGAGTCAGGCACTGAATAATTTGCTGTCATTGTTAGATCTGGAAAAAATTGAAGAAGGACTCTTTCGGGGCCAAAGTGAAGACTTAGGATTACGTCAGGTTTTTGGTGGTCAGGTGGTCGGTCAGGCGCTGTATGCTGCCAAAGAGACCGTACCTGAACAACGTCTGGTTCACTCTTTTCACAGCTACTTTCTGCGCCCCGGCGACAGCCTGAAGCCCATTATTTACGATGTGGAAGTTCTGCGCGACGGCAACAGTTTCAGCGCGCGTCGCGTCGCCGCCATCCAGAACGGGAAGCCTATTTTCTATATGACAGCCTCCTTCCAGGCGCCGGAAGAGGGATTTGAGCATCAGAAAACCATGCCGGACGCCCCTGCGCCGGAAACGCTGCAATCGGAGACGGAGATCGCCCGTTCATTGGCGCATCTGCTGCCGCCCGTGCTGAAAGAGAAATTTATCAGCGACCGCCCGCTGGAGATCCGCCCGGTAGAGTTCCACAACCCGTTAAAAGGCCACGTTGCGAACCCGACGCGCCAGGTCTGGATCCGCGCCAACGGTACGATACCGGATGATATCCGCATTCATCAGTATCTGCTGGGTTATGCTTCCGATCTGAATTTCCTGCCCGTCGCGCTGCAACCCTACGGCATCGGCTTCCTGGAAAAAGGTCTGCAAATTGCCACGATCGACCATTCAATGTGGTTCCATCGCCCTTTCAACATGAACGAATGGTTGCTGTACAGCGTAGAGAGCACCTCAGCTTCCAGCGCCCGTGGTTTTGTTCGTGGGGAGTTTTACACGCGGGATGGCGTAATGGTCGCATCGACCGTTCAGGAAGGCGTGATGCGCAATCGCAATTGAAAATGGCCGAATGGCGACGCAAAAGCGTCGCCATTCGGCCTGTTGATGATCAGGCGTTATACGCATTCTCGCCGTGGCTGTTGACGTCCAGACCTTCGCGCTCCTGCTCTTCCGGTACGCGCAGCCCAACGGTGATATCCGCCAGTTTGTAGCCGATAAACGCCACTACGCCAGACCAGACGATGGTGATAGCGATACTCTCCAGCTGCACCAGCAGCTGATGCCCCATCGTCACGCCTTCGGCAAACCCTACACCGCCGAGGGTGGTGGACGCAAAGATCCCGGTCAGGATACACCCAACGATGCCGCAAACGCCGTGGATGCCAAACACATCGCAAGGATCGTCCACACGCAGCAGACGTTTAAGCATCGTCACGCCCCACAGACCCGCCAGCCCCGCAACGACACCGAGAATCAACGCGCCGCCGACGCCAATGTAACCACAGGCTGGCGTTATGCCGACCAGTCCCGCGATAGCGCCGGAGCAGGCGCCCAGCAGAGACGGTTTACCGCGCAGCGCCCACTCGCCGAAAATCCACCCCAGAATAGCGGCAGCCGTTGCCACCACGGTATTAACAAAGGCCAGTGCAGCAATCTCGTTCGCCATGCCCGCCGACCCGGCGTTAAAGCCAAACCAGCCGATATAGAGGATCGCGGTGCCGGTGAAAACCATCGGCAGGTTATGGGGTTTGAACGCCTCTTTACCAAAGCCGACACGCTTGCCAATCAGATAAGCGCCCACCAGACCAGCAATCGCCGCATTGATATGCACGACCGTACCGCCCGCAAAATCCAGCGCGCCGTGAGAAGCCAGCAAACCGCCGCCCCAGACCATATGCGCAATCGGGATATAGGAGAGCGTCAGCCACACCACCACGAAAATCAGTACCGCAGAGAAGCGGATACGTTCAGCCAGCGCCCCCACGATCAGCCCGACGGTAATGCAGGCGAAAGAGCCCTGGAAAGCAACGTGAATATACTGGTAGAAACTGCCCATCACTGCCGTGAGCTCAATATTTTTCAGCATCACCCAGTTGAAGTCGCCAAAGAAGTTGTTCCCCTCGCCAAAGGCCAGCGAATAGCCATAAACAACCCACAAAATACAGACCAGCGCGAAGGTGACGGCAACCTGCGTCAACATCGACAGCACGTTCTTTCCACGGATCAATCCGCCATAGAACAGAGCAATGCCCGGAATGGTCATGAACAGCACCAGCGCGGTGCAAATCATCATAAAGGCATTGTCGGCTTTATCCACAACCGCCGGAGCCGCCATTGCCAGACCTGGAAGCAAAGCCAGTGAAGCAAGGCCAGTTTTCATCGTTGCTATCTTCATCTTTTCGTTCCCTATCACTGTGTGCCAGGAGTTACAGTGCCGCTTCGTCGGCTTCGCCGGTACGAATACGAATGACACGTTGCAGCTCAGCGACAAAAATTTTGCCGTCGCCAATTTTTCCGGTGTAGGCCGCCTTGCTGATGACCTCAATGACTTCATCAAGCTGGTCGTCGGCAATCGCCACATCAATCTTCACTTTGGGCAGGAAGTTGACGCTGTATTCCGCACCGCGGTACAGCTCGGCATGACCTTTCTGACGCCCGAAGCCTTTCACTTCGGTGACTGTCAGCCCTTGAATACCAATCGAAGACAGTGCTTCACGGACGTCTTCCAGTTTGAACGGTTTGATTACCACGGTAACCAGCTTCATAGATCCCCTCCTGTCAGAATTCGATAATGTCTGCCGCTTCACGACAGGGATATTGCAAGGGGTGTGCCAGAAATGAAAAACGCGGGATAATTCAGGCTTGTAGGGTACGGCAGGGGAAGGAAAAGAAAAAACGCACTATAACGGTGCACGGTACGTTACATTTTTGCACCAGATTGTTGATTGCCGGATGGCGGCGTAAGCAGCTTATCCGGCCTACAAGAGCGTATTGTCCGTAGGCCTGATAAGCGCAGCGCCATCAGGCGCTGAGCGATTCCTCACGCGCGCTGGCCGCCAGCTCTTCACCGGCAAGCTGTAGTTGGTACATCTGCCAGTAACGCCCTTGCGCTTCGAGCAGTTGTTGATGCGTACCGCGCTCGACCGCCTGCCCGCGATGCAGCACCAGAATGGTGTCCGCATCGACAATGGTTGACAGGCGATGTGCAATCACCACCAGCGTGGTGTGTTCACGCACTGCCGCCAGCGCTTGCTGAATCGCCTGTTCAGTACCGGAGTCAATGCTGGCGGTGGCTTCATCCAGAATCAGAACCTGCGGCGTATCAACCAGCACCCGCGCCAGCGCCAGCAGCTGTTTCTGCCCGACGGACAGATTATTACCCTGCTCGCCCAGCCGGGTGTGGATACCCTCGCTCAGACTACGCGCCAGCTCCGCCAGTTGCACGGTTTCCAGCGCCTGCCAGACCTGTTCCTCAGAAATATCGCGCCCCAGCGTGACGTTTGCCAGGAACGTATCCGCCATCACCACCGGGTCCTGCTGCACCATCGCGACTCCCTGACGTAAAACCCCGTGGCTCAACGTTGACAGCGAACGGTCGTCAAGGCGAATGTCTCCCTGTGTAAGCGGGTAATACCCCATCAGCAGGCTGGCGAGGGTACTCTTGCCGCTGCCGGTATGCCCGACCAGCGCCACAAAGCTGCGCGACGGAACGGAGAGCGTAATGTTTTGCAGCACCAGATTGTCGTCACGGTAGGCGAAGGAGACATCATCAACGTCAATCCTGCCCGACTGCAACGGGCGCTCATCCCGACCATAATCCTGGCGTGGGCCGTCCATCAGTTCGAATACGCGCTCCCCCGCCACCGCAGCCTGTTGCAACATCGACTGTTGGGTCGTCAGTTCAATCAATGGCTCGTTCAGACGCCCCAGATAGCTGATAAAGGCGTACAACACCCCGACTTCAATGGTGCCACGCGAGGTAAAGCTAAACAGCATCAGTAATCCGCAGAGGATCAGCGCGGAAAAAAGGCTGAGCAGCGGGCGCAATAAAAAGCCGTCCAGTCGCAGGGTCTGCATCCGCGCCATATAGTGCGAGCGGCTGGCCTCCCCCATTCTCTCGCCGAACCGCGCCTGCTGGCGGAACTGCTGAATAACGCTCATGCCGTTAATGACCTCATTGAAGCCATCATTGATGTCCGCCAGATATGTCCGCACGCGGCGCACAATCGGCGTGCTATAGCGCTGGTAAATCACCATCACCACCAGCACCGCCGGGAAAATCGCCATCGCGACCAGCGCCATCCGCCAGTCGAGGCTGAACATGGCGACCAGCATCGCGCCAATTAACGCCGCGCTACGCAGCACCGTCGCCACGACCGTGACGTAAAGGTCGCGGATGACTTCCGTATCATTGGTCACGCGAGAGATCAGTTGCCCCACCGGCTGCGTGTCAAAGGCGCTCAGTGGCTGGCGCAAAGCGGCATCCATCACATCGGTACGCAGTTGTTGCACTACGCCGACGGCCGCCTGATTAAACAACAGCGACTGCGCATAATGCAGCCCCGCCGCCAGAAACTGTAAGCCAATGTACGCCGCCACCAGCCCCGCGACCGTGCCCAGCGGCAGGTGGCTCTTCGCGACCATATTGTCGATAAAGTAGCTGATAAGTAACGGGCCGCTGACTTCCGCCGCCGCCGCGATCCACAGCATCACCACGGCGATGGCAAGCGGTTTACGCCACGGCGAACCATACGCCAGCAGCCTTTTCAGGGTCGGCCATAACTGTCCAAAACTACGCATCTGCCGTCTCCTCGTTGATTTCAGGAGCGTCAGTCAGCGCCGCCTCCAGTTGCTGATAGCGATACATATCGCGATACCAGCCCGTTTGCAGCACTAATTCATCATGATCGCCACGCTGGGCGATATGGCCATGCTGCATCACGATAATCTCGTTGGCTTCCGTCAGAGCGGATAAGCGGTGCGCGCTAATAATCACGGTGCGCCCCTCTCCCCACTGGCGTAAATTATGCAGGATCTGGTGTTCGGTACGGCCATCTACCGCCGACAGCGCATCATCCAGAATCAGGATTTCCGCATTGAGCAGTAACGCGCGCGCAATAGAAATGCGCTGTTTTTGCCCGCCAGACAGCATGACGCCGCGTTCGCCCACTTCGGTGTCATATCCTTGAGGCAGACGCAAAATATCCTCATGCACGCTGGCCAGCCGCGCCACCTGTTCAATCTCTTCCTGCGTCGCGTTTGGGCGCCCCAGCGCGATGTTATTGCCGACCGTGTCGGAGAACAGGAACGGCGTCTGGCTGACGACCGCCAGGCGACTGCGCCAGCTATCAAGCTGCAAGCGCGTCAGCGGAATATCATGAAAACGGATATCCCCCTGCGTAATATCGAAATGGCGCTGAATAAGCGAAAGAAGGGTGCTTTTCCCCGCGCCCGTCGGCCCGCAGATCCCCAGCATCTGCCCTGGCTCAAGCTGGAATTGCACATTTTCCAGCGCCGGATGCGCGGTTTGCGGGTAGCTGAATTCACGAATGGAGACCGTCAGCGCTCCCCGCCCTTCCGGCACCGTCTCCGTTCCGTCGTTGACGACCGGCGCTTCCGCCAGCATCGCGCGGATACGGCTGTACGCTGCGCTACCGCGTTCCACAATGTTAAACATCCAGGCCAGCGCTAACATAGGCCAGATCATCAGCCCGAGGTACATCATAAAGCTGGTCAGTTCCCCAAGCGTCAGCGTACCGTGCACCACCATCCAGCTTCCGCCGCCGATGGCAAGCAGATTAGCCATGCCGATGGCAATATAAATCGTGGGATCAAAACGGGCGTCGATACGCGCTACCCGCATGTTTTTCTTCCCGGTGTCTTCCGCGTCCGCCGCAAACAGCGACGACTGTCGATCTTCAAGGCCAAAAGCTTTGATCATGCGAATGCTGGTCAGGCTCTCCTGGGTACGATCGTTCAGGCTGGAAAACGCCGCCTGCGCCAGTTTGAAGCGGTTATGCAGACGGTCGCCGTAGCGCTTGATCATCAGCGCCATAATCGGCATAGGCAACAGCGCGAACAGCGTCAGTTGCCAACTGAGCTGCGTTGACATCACGATCAGCACGGCGCAGCCCATCACCAGCGAATCCACCAGCGTGAGCACCCCTTCCCCGGCGGCAAAGACGACACGATCGACGTCGTTAGTCGCGCGCGCCATTAAGTCGCCGGTGCGATGTCGCAGATAAAATTCAGGATGCTGACGACTGAGCTGGCGGTAGTAATCTTCACGCAGTTCAACCGCCAGTTGATAAGAGGCGCCGAACAGCAGCACGCGCCAGACATAGCGCAACAAATAGACGATTACCGCAATCATGGCCATCGTGCCCACCCACATCAATACCTGACCGGTAGTGAAATGTTGCGCAGTGACGCCATCCACAACGATCCCGACCACTTTGGGCGGGATCAACTGAAGGACAGCGATAATGATAAGCAAGGCCACGGCGCCGAGATAGCGACGCCACTCCCGACGGAAGTACCAGCTTAATTGAGCAAATAATCGCACGCGTTATATCCTGACATGATTTCCGGCAATATTTTCCGGGAGAATTATTCAATAGGCAGAGCGGTTGTGTACTTAATCTGTTCCATCGCAAAGCTCGACGTTACGTCTGACAATCCCGGAACACTGTTCACCAGACGTTTGTAGAAGTCGTCATAACGCTTCATATCTGCTACCTGAACCCGCATCAGATAGTCGTATTCCCCGGCCATACGCCAGAACCCCAGCACTTCCGGCATTTCGGTGACCACCGTCACGAAGCGGCTGTACCATTCACTACTGTGATGCTGGGTTTTGATCAGTACGAACGCCGTTAACCCCAGACCCAATTTCTCTGGGTCCAGCAGCGCGACTTTACCGAGGAGAATGCCGTCGTCTTCCAGACGTTTCAGCCGTTTCCAGCAGGGTGTGGTGGTCAGATTAACGGCATCGGCCAGCGCCTGCAAAGAGAGGGTGCAGTCCTGCTGCAACAAAAGCAGCAGCTTACGGTCAATTTTATCTAACATACCCACCCCACAGAGAAGATTTTTCTCCTTACATTCTATTTTAAAGGTGAAATGGCAACAATTTTTTCCGTGCTTTTCGCTAATCTGGGCACAAAATGACAAATGGAAATTAATGATGAATAGCACCTGGGTTAAAAACGCCATTAATGAAATTAACGCTGACTATCAGCGTTCAGCCGACACGCATCTGATCCGGTTGTCGCTACCGGCGTTTCCGGGCATCCAGATCTACCTGAAGGATGAAAGCACCCATCCGACCGGCAGCCTGAAGCACCGTCTGGCGCGTTCATTGTTCCTGTATGGGTTGTGTAACGGCTGGATTAAAGAAAACACGACCATTATTGAATCCTCCTCCGGTTCAACGGCGGTTTCCGAAGCCTGGTTCGCCCGACTGCTCGGCCTGCCGTTTATCGCGGTAATGCCTTCCTGCACGGCAAAACGCAAAATCGAACAAATTGCGTTTTATGGCGGTCGCTGCCACTTTGTCGAAAGCGCCTGCGAGATTTACGCCGCCTCTGAGCAGCTGGCGCGCGAACTGAACGGTCACTATATGGATCAGTTCACCTATGCCGAACGCGCCACCGACTGGCGCGGCAACAATAATATCGCCGACAGTATTTTCCATCAGATGCAGCGTGAGCCGAATCCGGTGCCGAAGCATATCGTGATGAGCGCGGGGACAGGCGGCACGTCAGCGACAATTGGCCGCTATATTCGCTGTCATGGGTATGACACGCGCCTGATGGTGGTTGACCCGGAAAACTCGGTCTTCCTGCCCTACTGGCAGGATCGCGACGCCACATTGCGCAGTCCGGTGGGCAGCAAAATTGAGGGGATTGGCCGCCCGCGCGTGGAACCTTCCTTCATCCCGGATGTGGTGGACGAAATGCTGCGCGTACCCGACGCCGCCAGCGTCGCGACCGCGCACTGGCTGGAAACGCAGCTGGGCCGTAAAGTGGGCGCCTCCACCGGCACTAATATGTGGGGAACGTTGCAGATTGCGGCCAGAATGCGCGACGCCGGAGAGACAGGTTCTCTCGTCACGCTGCTGTGTGACAGCGGCGAACGCTATCTCGACACCTATTACAATCCCCAGTGGGTTAACGATCACATTGGCGATTTAGCGCCGTGGCAGGCGGAAATTGCCCAACTGCTGAACGTCCGTTAAGCGGCATAAAAAAAGCCAGGCTTTACGGGCCTGGCTTGCTGGAAAGGATCACTCATTCGGGGGAATAAGGTAGATGCGGATTATCCAGCCAATGCGTTAAAAAGTGAGAGACCGCCTGATTACGACAATGGCCAATCACTGAAAGATGCGGCAGTTCAGCGATCAGTTGAGGCATCGCGTTGCCCATAATCAAACCACGTCCCACGCTCTCCAGCATTTCGCGATCGTTCATCGCATCGCCAAACGCCATGCATTCCGTCAGCGACAGCCCCAAATGGTCGCTTAATACCGCCAGCGCGGAACCTTTATTACAGCCGAGCGGCAGCACTTCCAGGCAATCCACAGCGGAAAAGCAGAGATTCGCCCGCTCGCCCAGCGCCTCATTCAGTTGAATACGCAGCCGGATCAGATCATCGTGATCGCCACAAAAACAGATCTTAGTGACCTGGTGGGCCGGGATACGTTTGACATCCACGATCTGATAGTGGAACCCGCTGTAGACATGCGCCTGTAATAGCGCGGGGATCGCGCTCCCCGTAAACCAGCCGTTATCGTTGAATACGTGCATACTGGCCCGGGTATCCCACGCCTGGTGCAATACGCGATCGGCAATGGCGGGGTCCAGATCCTGGCGATGCAGCATATCGCCTTCCTGCGAGTGAATGCGCGTCCCGTTGCCAGTTATCAAAAACGCATCCATTGAGATGGCCCCCAGAATATGCCGCATTTCCAGCACATGTCGACCGGTCGCAAACGTCAAAGTGATATCGCGTTCACGCAGACGCGCCAGCGTTGCAAGGGTCTCATGACCCAGATGGTGGTTTGGCATCAAAAGCGTGCCATCCATATCAAATGCAGCCAGACGAGCCATCTCTTTCTCCACACTGTGACACAATTAACTTGTGATTGAGTATCACCTGAGATATACGGAAGTAATAGTGAATAGATAAAATGAATTGTTCCGGGTTTCAATGCGACTTCTCAACCGTTTAAAACAATATCAACGTCTCTGGCAGCCCTCGGCCGGAGAACCTCAGTCGGTCACCGTTGGGGAACTGGCGGAGCGCTGTTTTTGTAGCGAACGCCACGTCCGTACGCTACTACGTCAGGCGCAGGAAGCTGGCTGGTTAACATGGGAGGCGCAATCCGGGCGGGGTAAGCGCGGTAAACTGCAATTTCTGGTCACGCCGGAGTCACTGCGCAATACCATGATGGAACAAGCGCTGGAAAAAGGTCAGCAGCTTAATGTGCTGGAGCTGGCACAGCTGGCGCCAGGCGAACTGCGTACCATGCTGCAACCGTTTATGGGCGGGCAGTGGCAAAACGACACGCCGACCCTGCGTATTCCCTACTATCGTCCGCTGGACCCGTTGCATCCGGGATTTCTGCCCGGTCGCGCAGAACAGCATCTTGCGGGACAAATTTTCTCCGGCCTCACCCGCTTTGACAACGCCAGCCAGCGCCCCTGCGGGGATTTAGCACATCACTGGGATATCTCCGCCGACGGTATGCGCTGGGATTTTTATATTCGCTCTACCCTGCACTGGCATAATGGCGATACGGTAAAAACTGCGCAGCTGCACACGCGCCTGCTGATGCTGCTTGACCTGCCAGCCCTCAATAAATTGTTTATCAGCGTCAAGCGGATTGAAGTCACCCATCCGCAATGCCTGACGTTCATTCTCCATCGCCCTGATTACTGGCTGGCGCACCGTCTGGCAAGCTACTGTAGCCACCTGGCGCACCCGCATCAGCCGCTGTCAGGCACCGGACCTTTTCGGCTGACGTTATTTACGCCGGAGCTGGTACGCCTGGAAAGCCACGACAATTACCACCTTTGCCATCCGCTGCTAAAGGCGATTGAATACTGGATCACGCCTCAGCTTTTTGACCAGGATTTAGGCACCAGCTGCCGTCATCCGGTACAGATTGCCATCGGCAACCCTGAGGAGCTGGCCTCACTTAGCCAGGTGAGCAGCGGTATTAGCCTGGGATTTTGCTACCTGACGCTTAAAAAAGGCTCGAAACTCAGCCTGCAACAGGCGCGTCGCCTGGTAGACATCATTCATCATACGTCGTTATTACAGACGCTGCCGGTAGATGAAAATCTGATCACGCCCAGCAACGCGCTGCTGCCAGGCTGGGTAATGCCGCAATGGAAGGGGCTGGAATCCGTTGAATTACCGAAAAAACTGACGCTGGTCTACCACCTTCCCGTTGAGTTGCACACCATGGCGGAGCAACTCCAGCAATATCTGGCAACGCTCGGCTGTGAATTAACGTTGATTTTCCACAACGCGAAAAACTGGGATAACTGCCCTTCGCTGGCAAAAGCGGATCTCATGATGGGCGACAGGCTGATTGGCGAAGCGCCGGAATATACGCTTGAGCAGTGGCTACGCTGCGATCAACTCTGGCCGCATGTGCTGGATGCCCCTGCTTTCGCCCATCTTCAGGCAACGCTGGATGCCTTACAAACGCAGCCCGGTGAAGACGACCGCTATACTGCGTTACAACAAGTATTCACGAGTCTGATGAATGACGCCACGCTTACGCCGCTTTTTAACTATCACTACCGTATTAGCGCGCCGCCGGGCGTCAATGGCGTTCAACTCAATCCACGCGGCTGGTTTGAGTTTGAGAAAGCATGGCTTCCGCCGCCACGCGGTGAAGAAGCTGGTCGCAGCCATCCGCAGGCGCTACCATAGAGTTTTTCGTTTTTGTCAGGATAAGTTATGAAACGTGCCGTCGTTGTATTCAGTGGAGGCCAGGACTCCACAACCTGTCTGGCGCAAGCGCTGCATCAGTATGATGAAGTGCACTGCGTCACCTTTGATTATGGTCAGCGCCATCGCGCTGAGATTGATGTCGCACGTGATCTGGCCTTAAAACTCGGCGCGCGTGCGCATAAGGTGCTGGACGTAACGCTGCTGAGCGAACTGGCGGTCAGTAGCCTGACGCGCGATAACATTCCCGTACCGGACTATGAACCGGATGCCGACGGTATTCCGAATACGTTTGTCCCTGGGCGTAATATTCTGTTTCTGACTCTGGCGGCGATTTACGCTTATCAGGTGAAAGCCGAAGCGGTGATCACCGGCGTTTGCGAGACGGATTTCTCCGGCTACCCGGACTGCCGCGATGAGTTTGTCAAAGCGCTGAATCATGCCGTCACCCTGGGTATGGCGAAGGATATTCGCTTTGAAACCCCGCTGATGTGGATTGATAAAGCCGAAACCTGGGCACTCGCTGATTACTGGGGCAAGCTGGATCTGGTGCGCGAAGAGACGCTGACCTGTTATAACGGCATCAAAGGTGACGGTTGCGGGCAGTGCGCCGCCTGTAATCTGCGCGCCAACGGCCTGAACCATTATCTGGCGGATAAACCGGCAGTGATGGCGGCAATGAAGCAGAAAACAGGGTTAAAGTGATCGTTTTGCCGGATGGCGGTGCACGCACCTTATCCGGCCTGGCGACATTCACCGTGGTCAATGTCGCCCGCAGGCCTGATAAGCGAAGCGCCATCAGGCAACTTTCCGTTACTTCACCATCTGCTCCAGTTTCTCGCGTAACTCACCTTCCAGCGGCAATGCTTTCTGCGTTTTCAAATCAATACAGACAAAAGTAATCTGCGCGTCCACCACAACCTGCCCTTCCGGCTCAAGCGTAATGACCTGGCTTAAAATGCCGCTCTTCCCGTTTAACTGCTGCACCTGACTGGTGACGGTCAGCAGATCGCTCAGCACGGCGGGGCGACGGTAGTTAATATTAATATTCACCACCACAAAAGCGATGTTACGAGCCGTCATCCATTGAAAGCTGTCACTGTTTTCCAGCCCATCCCAGCGTGCTTCTTCAAGAAACTCAAGATAGCGGGCATTATTAACGTGCTGATAAACATCAAGGTGATAACCACGGACTTTGATTTGTGTTTGCATAGCGCAATAACCTTACGTTGTTGTTATAGGAACAGAGGCCATAACTGGTATGACCTCATTATCCTGGCAAACTTTTGCCACAGTGCAAGTTATTACAGCGTCAACACCGCCAGATTGCGTTCCACCAGCGAACTCCCCATCCCCGGAACCTGCTTTAAATCATCCACCGTTTTAAACGGCCCATACTCTTCCCGATAGTTGACTATCGCCTGCGCTTTTTTCAGCCCGACGCCATTCATCACCCGCGCCAGATCTTCCGCTGAAGCCGTGTTGATACTGACCCTCGCGCCTTCATCATCGCTGGCCTTTGCTGGCACGGAGGCTTTAGTCTGCGCGGACGCAGACGAATCCGCCTTTGTTTGTACCGCCTGATTTTTCTCTACCGTTCCGGCAGCCAGCGCGTTGTGCGTCATGCCTGCGCAGGCCAGAGTCATCGTGACCAGCAGTGCGTTGATTCCATGTTTCATACTGTTTTCTCCTTGTGTGTTAACAGTGGCATCACGATAGCGGGGCGGCGAAAGGCAAACAAATAGCAAATATCAGAAATGGAAAAGGCCGCGAAGGCGGCCTTTGAGGGTTACAACTTTTTGCAGTTTTTTGCGAAGCGTCTCGGTGATTACTGCTGTTCCAGCGCATCGCCGACTTTGATTTTCGCCGCTTTACGCAGGTTACTCATCAGCGCTTCAAAGGTAATCTGCGCGTTATTCTGGGTAATACCCTGAACCATCGCTTTTTTCTGCTCTTCCGGCATAGAGCCCGCTTTCACGTCGTCCAGCGCCAGCAGCACAACGTTGCCCTGCATATCGTTAGCGACGCCATAGCTCGGCTTATCTTTCTCTGGCAGACCCAGCGCAAACGCAGCCTGGCTTACCGGGTCCTGCCCGGTACGGCTCAGCGTTTTCGCTTCGCCAAAGCTCAGACCGGCCGCTTTCATCGCTTCTGCGCCTTTACCCGCTTTCAGCTCAACCAGCAGTTTGTCAGCATCCAGTTTTGCCTGCTGCTCTGCTTTATTGTGCTTAACGAGCGCAGCCACCTGCTCTTTCACGTCAGCCAGAGGCTTAACCGCTTCAGGTTTATGCTCGCTGATGCGCAGCACGAATGCGCGGTCGCCATCCACGGTGATGATATCGGAGTTGCTGCCCGGCGTACCGTTCTCGCCAACCAGACCACCGTTGAAGATAGCATCGGCAACCGGTTTAAAATTCAGCTCTTCTGGCAGGTTGTCATGGCTGAACCAGCCGGTTTCAACTGCTTTCACGCCAGCGGCCTGTTCAGCGCCCG
Organism: Citrobacter sp. TBCP-5362; assembly: GCF_005406305.1. Classification (NCBI taxonomy): domain Bacteria; kingdom Pseudomonadati; phylum Pseudomonadota; class Gammaproteobacteria; order Enterobacterales; family Enterobacteriaceae; genus Citrobacter; species Citrobacter sp. TBCP-5362. Next base: position 3,361,931 of record NZ_CP040234.1, read on the forward strand.
CCAGAGATTCGGTATCGTTGCTCGCCGCATCGCTGACTTTTTGTTGCAGCGCGTAATAGGCATCCAGCGCTTTTTCCTGCTTCACTTTCGCGGCAATGTCATCACGCGCTTCGCTCAGCGGTTTCACTTTCGCAGGCTGAACATCATCCAGACGCGCGACCAGGAAGCCAACAGAGGATTTAATCACGCCAGACAGCTGGCCTTTTTCTTTCAGACCGGCATTTTTCAGTTCGTCCGGCGTGGTGGCGTCTTCCAGCCAGCCCATATCGCCGCCGTTGCGCGCAGAGATAATATCTGCGGATTTCTCTTTCGCCAGCGCGGCAAAATCACCGCCTTTGTTCAACGCGTCCAGCACCGCTTTCGCTTCATCTTCCGTTTTGGTCTGAATGACGCTGTAACGGTTACGCTGCGGCTGGGTGAACTGATCCTGATGCTGGTCATAGTAAGACTGGATATCCGCATCGTTGACCGTTTCCTGCATGGCAGCCGCATCCAGCTTGATGTAGCTCACGCGGAACTGCTCCGGGGTCATAAAGCGGTTCTTGTTCTGCTCGTAGTAGCTGGACACTTCCTGATCGGTAGCCTGCTGCTTCGCAGCCAGTGCATTTACGTCAATCGTCGCTTCACGCACCACACGCTGCTGCGCGACTAACGCCGCCAGCTCGTCCGTTTCACCTTTCAGCATGAAATCAGTACCGGCAACGCCAGCAATCAGTTGCTGGGTGGTGAGCTGGTTACGCAATGCTTGAGCATACTGATCGGCTGTCATCCCCATCTGATTCACAATCGCGTTGTAGCGGTTGTTATCAAATTTGCCGTCAACCTGGAAAGCCGCCGTTGAAAAGATGGCCTGCTTAACCTGTTCGTCGCTGATGCTGAGTTTAAGCTCATGCGCGTATTGATCCAGCAAGGCTTCATCGATAAGACGATTCAGTACCTGCTGACGCAGCGTTTTCATGTAGCCTTCATTCGCCGCCAGTTCAGAATACTGATCGCCCAGCTGCTGCTGCATACGATTACGTTCGCTGTTAAACGCATTCTCAAACTGCGAGCGGCTGATTTCCTGGTCATTCACTTTTGCGGCGTAGTTATTGCTTCCGCCAATCAGGTAACCACTCACGCCGGTCAAAATGAACGACACGATAATGATACCGAAAATAATCTTGAGCACGAGACTGTTAGCAGCCGTGCGTAAGCTGTCCATCATGGTGTAACCACACTCCGCTGTAGGTGACTGTTTTGCGTATTCATACTTCACGCAGCATAGCGTTTTCTGAACGCTGCGCGGAAAGCTGTATTGTGACAAGAAACCGGGGTAATTGTCAGCCCACAACCAGCATAAACTCAAATAAAGTAGTACTGGACAAATAAAAAAGGCACATCAGATGATGCGCCCTTGTACTTTGTCACATCCCCAGGGGGAGAAGCTCTTAGTTTACCGCGTCTTTCAGCGCTTTACCTGCACGGAAACCCGGCACTTTAGCGGCAGCGATGGTGATCTCTTTACCTGTTTGCGGGTTGCGACCAGTACGGGCAGCACGCTCTTTAACAGCAAAAGTACCAAAACCTACCAGCGCTACATCATCACCTTCTTTCAGTGATTCAGTGACAGAAGCAATAATTGCATCTAACGCACGTCCAGCCGCAGCCTTAGAGATATCAGCCCCTGCAGCAATTTTGTCGATCAGTTGAGATTTATTCACTCTTCTCTTCCTCTTTTATAATTTATATCGCACCGGAATCCTTCAAAGTGCGACCGCGCAGCAGTTATATCAGGCCTGCCATGCCCTTACAACACCCGTTAATGATGGCAAGCCCGATCCGTCATCTAAATTAGCTATACAAAAAAAGGCTGGCAAGCACGAAATGCCCTGCCAGCCCTGTTTTTCTTAGCGCTATTTGCGCGAGGTCACTATTTTGCGGTGACAACCTGTATGCCGGACGGCTCATTTTGCAACGCAAGAGTCAGAACTTCCTCAATGCGTTTCACCGGATGAATGTCCAGATCGGCAATAACGTTGTCTGGAATCTCTTCCAGATCGCGTTTATTCTCAAACGGAATTAACACGGTTTTGATCCCGCCACGGTGCGCCGCCAGCAGTTTCTCTTTCAGGCCGCCGATAGGCAGTACCTGGCCTCGCAGGGTAATTTCCCCGGTCATCGCCACATCAGCGCGAACAGGATTACCCGTCAGGCAGGAGACCAGCGCGGTACACATCGCAATACCGGCGCTCGGGCCGTCTTTCGGCGTCGCCCCTTCCGGTACGTGAACGTGGATGTCACGTTTTTCGTAAAAGTCTGGATTAATACCCAGTTTTTCCGCACGCGCACGCACCACGGTCAGCGCAGCCTGAATAGATTCCTGCATAACCTCACCGAGAGAACCGGTGTAAGTCAGTTTGCCTTTACCCGGCACACAGGCGGTTTCGATGGTCAGCAGGTCGCCGCCCACTTCCGTCCATGCCAGACCCGTTACCTGACCCACACGGTTTTCGTTGTCCGCGCGGCCGTAGTCAAAGCGCTGTACGCCGAGGTAGTCATGCAGGTTATCGCCATCGATCACAATGTGTTTCAGCGACTTATCCAGCAGCAGCTGTTTCACGGCTTTGCGGCACAGTTTGGAGATTTCACGCTCCAGGCTACGCACGCCCGCTTCACGGGTGTAGTAACGGATAATGCCGATAATGGCGCTATCCTCAACCGTCAGCTCACCTTTCTTCAGTGCGTTACGCTCGATCTGTTTCGGCAGCAGGTGCTGTTTAGCAATGTTCAGCTTCTCGTCTTCGGTATAACCGGACAGACGAATCACTTCCATACGATCCAGCAGCGGCGCCGGAATGTTCATGGAGTTGGAGGTGGCAACGAACATCACGTCGCTGAGATCGTAATCCACTTCCAGGTAGTGATCGCTGAACGCCACGTTCTGCTCAGGGTCCAGCACCTCAAGCAGCGCAGAGGCCGGATCGCCACGCATGTCGGAAGACATTTTGTCGATCTCATCGAGCAGGAACAGTGGGTTTTTAACGCCCACTTTAGCCATTTTCTGGATCAGTTTACCCGGCATAGAGCCGATGTATGTCCGGCGGTGGCCGCGGATTTCTGCTTCATCACGCACGCCGCCAAGCGCCATACGGATATATTTACGCCCGGTCGCTTTGGCGATGGACTGGCCCAGAGAGGTTTTACCTACCCCCGGCGGCCCAACCAGACACAGGATCGGCCCTTTGATTTTGTTTACACGGCTTTGTACCGCGAGATACTCAAGGATGCGATCTTTCACACGCTCCAGACCGTAATGGTCTGTGTCGAGAATTTCCTGTGCCTGACGCAGGTCTTTTTTGACCTTGCTACGCGCGTTCCACGGCACCTGCACCATCCAGTCGATGTAGCCGCGTACAACCGTCGCTTCCGCCGACATCGGAGACATCATTTTCAGCTTCTGCAATTCTGCTTCCGCTTTCTCTTTTGCCTCTTTCGGCATTTTCGCCGCGTCGATTTTACGCTTCAGCGCTTCGTTTTCATCCGGCGCGTCGTCCATCTCGCCCAGTTCTTTCTGAATGGCTTTCATTTGCTCATTCAGATAGTACTCACGCTGAGATTTCTCCATCTGCTTTTTAACGCGGTTGCGAATACGCTTCTCAACCTGCAACAGATCGATTTCAGATTCCATCATCGCCATCAGATATTCCAGACGTTCGTTAACGTCGGACATCTCCAGCACGGACTGCTTATCCGCCAGCTTCAGCGGCATATGGGCAGCGATGGTGTCCGCCAGACGCGCAGGATCGTCAATGCTATTGAGCGACGTCAGCACTTCCGGTGGGATTTTTTTGTTCAGCTTGATGTAGCCTTCGAACTGACTGATGGCAGTGCGCACCAGCACTTCCTGCTCGCGCTCATCAATCGCCGGCGATTCAAGGTATTCCGCCTTAGCGGAAAAGTGTTCGCCGTTATCTGACAGCGCAGAAATACGCGCGCGCTGCAACCCCTCAACCAGCACTTTGACAGTACCGTCAGGCAGTTTCAGCATTTGCAAAATTGAGGCCACGGTCCCGACGGTGAAAAGATCGTTTACACCCGGCTCATCCGTTGATGCTTCTTTCTGGGCGACCAGCATGATTTTTTTATCATGGTCCATAGCCGCTTCCAGACAACGGATAGATTTTTCCCGCCCTACAAATAAGGGTATGACCATGTGCGGATAAACCACCACATCGCGCAACGGCAATACGGGGATTTCAATGCGTTCAGAACGCTCAGGATTCATAGAGCTCTCTCTTAGTTTAGTGTCCGCCAGGTAATCAGACTGCGCGACTGTGCTTCACGCAGCCATTAACATGTATGTCAGTATATGGGGATGTTTCCCACACATTCAACGCCATGTTTACGGAAAAATAAAAGGGGGGATAAAATCCCCCCTTTTTCGTTAACTGATTGTATGAGTTGGTTAATTATTCACCAGATGCCTGCTGCGCTTCCGGCTTGCCGTAAATCAGCAACGGCTTGCTCTGACCGCCGATGACGGACTCGTCGATAACCACTTTTTCGACGTCTTCCATAGAAGGCAGATCGTACATGGTATCAAGCAGCGCCGCTTCAACGATGGAACGCAGACCACGGGCGCCGGTTTTACGCGCCATCGCTTTCTTCGCGATAGCATCCAGCGCTTCGTCACGAAATTCCAGATCGACGCCTTCCAGGTTAAACAGCGCCTGATACTGTTTGGTCAGGGCGTTTTTCGGCTCTTTCAGGATCTGGATCAGCGCTTCTTCACTCAGCTCATTCAGCGTCGCCACAACCGGCAGACGACCAATGAACTCAGGAATCAGACCAAATTTGATCAGATCTTCCGGCTCAACCTGCGCCAGCAGTTCGCCTTCGCTGGCCTTGTCGGATTTCGCTTTGACCGTTGCGCCAAAACCAATGCCGGAGCCGGTTTCAACACGATTAGCAATCACTTTATCCAGACCGGCGAACGCGCCGCCGCAGATAAACAGGATCTTAGAGGTATCAACCTGCAAGAACTCCTGCTGCGGATGCTTGCGTCCTCCCTGTGGCGGAACGGCGGCAACCGTCCCTTCGATCAGTTTCAACAGCGCCTGCTGTACGCCTTCACCGGAAACGTCACGGGTAATGGACGGGTTGTCAGACTTACGGGAAATCTTGTCGATTTCATCGATGTAGACAATACCACGCTGCGCTTTCTGCACATCGTAATCGCATTTTTGCAACAGCTTCTGAATGATGTTCTCAACATCTTCGCCCACATAACCGGCTTCGGTCAGGGTGGTGGCATCCGCCATGGTGAACGGTACGTCCAGCAGACGCGCCAGCGTTTCGGCCAACAGCGTTTTACCGGAACCGGTCGGCCCGATCAGCAGAATGTTACTTTTGCCCAACTCAACGCCATTGCTGGTGTCGCCGTTGCGCAGACGTTTGTAGTGGTTGTATACCGCGACCGCCAGCACTTTTTTCGCCTGCTCCTGGCCGATAACATAATCGTCCAGATGGTTGCGAATTTCATGTGGCGTCGGCAGCGCACTGCGTTCACGGTGCGGTGCCACTTCCTTAATCTCTTCGCGAATGATGTCGTTACATAGATCAACACATTCGTCGCAGATATACACGGATGGACCGGCAATCAGCTTGCGCACTTCATGCTGGCTTTTGCCGCAAAAAGAGCAGTACAACAATTTGCCCGAGCCATCTTTGCGTTTATCTGTCATGAGTCAAAACCTCTTCTTTGTTCTTTGTGCCGCACACGACGACGCAAATGCCATTCTCAGGCGCAAGTCGCTTGTCAGCGTTGTGCCGCCCCTGGATAGTATTATAGCGGCACACCTGCGCCCTGGGCATCAATTACGATGGGTCAAAATCGAGTCGACCAGACCGTACTCCACCGCTTCAGACGCGGAGAGGAAGCGGTCGCGCTCGGTATCACGTTCAATCTGCTCAAGAGACTGACCCGTATGGTGCGCCATAAGTTCATTCATGCGCCCTTTCACCTTCAGGATTTCACGGGCATGAATTTCAATATCTGTCGCCTGGCCCTGATAACCGCCGAGAGGCTGGTGAATCATGACGCGAGAGTTAGGCAGGCAGAAACGTTTGCCTTTTGCGCCAGCAGTCAGCAGGAACGCGCCCATAGAAGCCGCCTGGCCCATACAAATCGTGCTAACGTCCGGCTTAATAAACTGCATGGTGTCGTAGATAGACATCCCTGCGGTGATAACCCCGCCTGGGGAGTTAATGTACAGGTAGATATCTTTTTCCGGGTTTTCCGCTTCCAGGAACAGCATCTGCGCCACAATCAGGTTAGCCATATGGTCTTCGACCTGGCCGGTCAGAAAAATGACACGTTCCTTAAGTAGACGAGAATAGATATCAAAAGAGCGCTCACCACGTGAGGTCTGTTCAATGACCATCGGCACCAGCGCCATATGGGGTGCAAAGTTATCTCGTTCGCCGCTGTATGACATTTCCGTCTCCTGGATAAAAATTGAAAAAACCTGCTGTACCGATTGTAACCTTATGGACGGATTATCAGCTAGTCCCTCTGTTATGGGTACGGCATCGCCATAATTCAAGCATAACAATCTTTTGTTGTAACGCTAACACTGAAACGCTGTTTTCGCACTCTTCCATGCAAAATGCGTGACAAAAAAAAGCCCGCCACCTGGAGGTGACGGGCTCTTGTGCGAATTTCGTGCTAATTAAGCGACGAATTACGCCTGCTGGTTCATCAGTTCGTTGAAGGAAGTGGCTTTTTCAGTCACTTTCGCTTTCGCCAGAACGGCTTCAACGGCCTGCTCTTCCAGAGCGACGTTACGCATGTTGTCCATCAGCTCTTTGTTTTTGCTGTAGAACTCGATAACTTCTTTCGGATCTTCGTACGCAGAAGCCATCTCTTCGATCAGACCTTTAACGCGCTCTTCGTCAGCTTTCAGCTCCTGAGTGCGAATCACTTCGCCCAGCAGCAGGCCGACAACAACGCGACGCTTAGCCTGTTCTTCGAACAGTTCACGCGGCAGTTCCAGCGCTTGTTTCTCGTTGCCGCCGAAACGCTGTGCAGCCTGACGACGCAGAACGTCAACTTCGCTGTCGATCAGCGCAGACGGAACGTCGATGTCGTTCGCTTTCACCAGGCCTTCAATCGCCTGAGACTTCACGCGGTTACGCACCGCGCCTTTCAGCTCGCGTTCCATGTTTTTACGCACTTCAGTACGCAGACCGGCAACAGAACCATCTTCAACGCCGAAACGCTTGATGAATTCTTCGGTCAGTTCCGGCAGCTCGCGCTCTTCAACTTTCTTCAGGTTGATAGCGAATTTAGCGGCTTTACCTTTCAGGTTTTCAGCGTGATATTCTTCCGGGAAGGTCACGTCGATAGTGAACTCTTCGCCTGCTTTATGACCTTTGATACCGTCTTCAAAGCCCGGGATCATACGACCCTGGCCCATCGCCAGTACGAAGTCAGACGCTTTGCCGCCTTCGAACTCTTCACCGTCAACAGAACCGGTGAAGTCGATGGTTACACGGTCTTCTGCATCAGCAGCGCCGTCTTTGTCTTTCCAGGTTGCCTGCTGTTTACGCAGGGTGTCCAGCATCACGTCAACATCGGCGTCGGTCACTTCAACAACCGGTTTTTCAACTTCGATGGATTCCAGACCGGTCAGTTCAACTTCCGGGTAGACTTCAAATTCTACAGCGTAGGTGAAGTCTTCGCCCAGTTTGTATTCGCCCGGAACATAGTTCGGTGCGCCAGCCGGGTTGATTTTTTCTTTGATGATCGCGTCAACGAAGTTACGGCTCATCAGGTCACCCAGAACGTCCTGGCGAACAGAAGCGCCATAACGCTGAGCAACAACATTCATCGGTACTTTGCCCTTGCGGAAGCCGTCAATACGCACTTTCTTCGCTACGTTGACCAGCTCGCTTTTCACAGCGGTCTCGATGCTGTCAGCAGCGATAGTAATCGTTACACGGCGGCCAAGGCCTTGAGTGGTTTCAACTGAAACTTGCATCTTGTTACCTCAAAAAATCACAGTGCTCGGTCAACTCTACTCCGCAAGCACAGGTTGTTGGCTTCGCGGAACCGGGATGTTCTCATAATCAATCACATTCCCTGTCGTCAGAATCATCCCGAAGACATTCCGAAAAATAAGACGCCGCATTATAGCGGCATCACTTTTATGAGTCGAGAACGGTTATCGCGCGTTGCTGCGGCTTTTTTCACAATTCCCGGCTAATTTTGGTCTGAATACTGTACATCTCGCTCAAAATTCAGACAAAACAAAACGGCCCGCAGGCCGTTTTCACATAATCTGTAGCAACATACTGGAAAAGCGCCAACAGTTGCAAATGCGTTTTTCTACGCGATGCTTCCTGCGCCACGGCAAGGAGGCGATGCGAAGATCGTATCCTGCAATCCTTCCCACTCCTTAATGGTATAGGTATGCAGGGCCAGCGCATGTACGGTTGTGGAGAGTTCTGCCGTTAACGTGCCGTAAATCATCCGGTGGCGATTAAGAAAACGTTCGCCAGTGAAGCGATCGCTGACCAGCACAACCTTAAAGTGGCTCTCAGAGCCTGCCGGAACATTGTGACGATAGCTTTCATCCACAACTTCGAGGAACACGGGTTCGAACGCTGCCCTTAATTTTTCTTCTATTTGCTCACGTATCATCATGAAATATCTCCTCCGACAACGCTGAGATGTCACCCATCCCTTTAAATACTAGCCGCTTTTACCGTTTACATTACATCATGACAACAAAAATTTAGCGTTCGTCTGATATTTTCATTCAAACGTATGAAGTTTACTGACTTATCCATTCATTTGGTTGCGAAAACCCGAAGTAAGGTGTACCGAGGGTCAGAAAACAGACAACGCGATGAATTTACATGCGTTGACCACTTCCCCTCGCCGTTGGCAATGTTATGATGGCGGGAATTTTTATCTATCACGCTTAAGAGTCACTGAGAGCCCGAACATGTTAAAGAAAATCCTCTTTCCATTAATTGCTCTGGTTATGCTGGCAGGGTGCGCAACACCGCCGACAACCATTGACGTATCGCCGAAAATCACACTGCCGCAACAGGATCCAAGTCTGATGGGCGTTACTGTGAGCATCAACGGCGCCGACCAGCGTCAGGATCAGGCGCTGGCGAAAGTTACGCGTAATAACCAACTGGTTACTCTGACCGCCTCCCGCGATCTGCGCTTCCTGCTGCAAGAAGTGCTGGAAAAACAGATGACCGCACGCGGTTATATGGTGGGGCCGAACGGCGCTGTGAACCTGCAAATCATCGTAAATCAGCTGTATGCCGATGTATCTCAGGGTAACGTTCGCTACAACATCGCCACCAAAGCGGATATTGCCATCATCGCGACGGCGGCAAACGGCAACAAGATGACAAAAAACTACCGTGCGAGCTACTCTGTTGAAGGCGCATTCCAGGCGTCCAACCAGAATATCGCCAACGCGGTTAACAGCGTCCTGACCGACACCATCGCTGATATGTCTCAGGACACCAGCATTCACGAATTCATTAAGCAGAACGCACGTTAATTTCTGTCCAGATGGCCCGGCGCTTGTCGGGCCTGTAGATGCCCATGCCCAACCAATATTTACGTATTTTTCAGCAACCGCGTTCAGCTATCCTGTTGATTCTGGGGTTTGCATCAGGTTTACCCCTCGCGCTCACCTCCGGCACGCTACAGGCCTGGATGACCGTTGAGAATATCGATCTCAAAACCATTGGTTTCTTCTCTCTGGTGGGCCAGGCCTACGTCTTTAAATTCCTCTGGTCTCCGGTCATGGACCGTTACACGCCACCTTTTTTAGGTCGTCGTCGCGGCTGGCTGATTACCACGCAGATTCTGCTGCTGCTCGCCATTGCGGCGATGGGTTTTCTGGAACCCGGCACGCAGCTGCGCTGGATGGCGGCGCTGGCGGTTATCATCGCCTTCTGTTCCGCATCTCAGGACATTGTCTTTGACGCGTGGAAAACAGATGTTCTGCCTGCGGAAGAACGCGGCACCGGGGCGGCGATTAGCGTACTGGGCTATCGGCTAGGGATGCTGGTCTCCGGTGGTCTGGCGCTGTGGCTGGCGGATCGCTGGCTCGGCTGGCAGGGGATGTACTGGCTGATGGCGGCGCTGCTTGTACCCTGTATTATCGCCACGCTCCTGGCCCCTGAACCTGAAGATTCCATTCCAGTGCCTAAAACGCTGGAACAGGCGGTCGCCGCTCCGCTGCGCGACTTTTTTGGCCGCAACAACGCCTGGCTGATCTTGTTGTTAATCGTGCTGTATAAGCTGGGCGACGCATTCGCCATGAGTCTGACCACCACCTTTTTGATTCGCGGCGTTGGTTTTGATGCCGGTGAAGTCGGCGTGGTCAATAAAACGCTGGGACTGCTGGCGACGATTGTCGGCGCGCTGTACGGCGGCATCCTGATGCAGCGCCTTTCCCTTTTCCGCGCGCTGCTGATTTTCGGCATTCTGCAAGGCGTTTCCAACGCCGGTTACTGGCTGCTTTCCGTGACGGACAAGCATATGTTCAGCATGGCCGCAGCGGTCTTCTTCGAGAACCTGTGCGGCGGAATGGGAACAGCGGCCTTTGTCGCATTGTTAATGACGCTGTGCAACAAATCGTTTTCCGCCACCCAGTTTGCCCTGCTCTCCGCGCTCTCTGCGGTGGGACGCGTGTATGTCGGCCCCGTTGCCGGATGGTTTGTCGAAGCGCATGGCTGGCCCACGTTTTATCTCTTCTCCGTCGCAGCGGCTGTGCCTGGCCTTCTGCTTCTGCTGGTTTGTCGTCAAACCCTTGAACACAGTTGGGAAAGCGAAAGCTTCATCCCCCGTACGGAATTTCGCGGGGCGTATGGTCTGGCGCTGCTGACGCTAATGATCGGTTGCGGCCTGCTGGCGGTATGGCTGTTGCTGCTGACGATGAACGCCGTGGACTACACTCGCTTCTCCTTCCTGCCCGAACTGCTTGAGGCGGGGGTCATGGTGGCGATATGCGGCATTTTGTTCGGCGGGGTGCTGGATTATCTGGCGCTACGCAAAACACGTCTTGTGTAAGCGGGCAACGTTATTTGCCGTTGTAATAACAGAGCGAAATTATAACGGCTAAATAAGCAGCAGTTGCGAAAAATAATATTTGTTGTTTTGTGCGCAATAGCATCTGGAAATTATTGACGCCTTTTATAGATTTTATTTTCCTTACTCGATTCAGCCAATATAGTTTTATTTTTTGTTTTTCATTTGTCTCTTTGTTGATAATTAATTGTTAAACAATTGTTTTAATTTCGCATTGGTTATACCAATTACCCTGTAAGCCCTGCCTTCCAGCCCTCTTTCGTTATAACGTGATGTTGCAACAGGTTCTTAAAGTCAACGCGACATATCCTGCAACATATGTGACATGCCCGGCAGAACCCAGTAACACAGATCCAATCATGTTTACAGTAATGTAACCTTCCCGTAAAATGCCCACACACTTTAAACGCCACCAGGTCCCGTGGAATTGAGGTCGTTAAATGAGACTCAGGAAATACAATAAAAGTTTGGGATGGTTGTCATTAATTGCAGGCACTGCATTACTCAGTGGCTGTAATTCTGCACTTCTTGACCCCAAAGGACAGATTGGACTGGAACAACGTTCACTGATACTGACGGCTTTTGGCCTGATGTTGATTGTCGTTATTCCCGCCATCTTGATGGCTGTTGGTTTCGCCTGGAAGTACCGTGCGAGCAATAAAGATGCGAAGTACAGCCCGAACTGGTCACACTCCAATAAAGTGGAAGCTGTGGTCTGGACGGTGCCGATTCTGATCATCATTTTCCTTGCTGTACTTACCTGGAAAACCACTCACGCTCTTGAGCCAAGCAAGCCGCTGGCGCATGACGAGAAGCCCATTACCATCGAAGTGGTTTCCATGGACTGGAAATGGTTCTTCATCTACCCGGAACAGGGCATTGCAACCGTGAATGAAATCGCCTTCCCGGCGAACACTCCGGTTTATTTCAAAGTGACCTCCAACTCCGTGATGAACTCCTTCTTTATCCCGCGTCTGGGTAGCCAGATTTATGCCATGGCCGGTATGCAGACTCGACTGCATCTGATTGCCAACGAAGCCGGTACCTATGATGGTATTTCCGCAAGCTATAGCGGCCCTGGTTTCTCCGGTATGAAGTTCAAAGCTATCGCCACGCCGGACCGCGCCACATTCGACCAGTGGGTTGCTAAAGCTAAACAGTCACCGAACACCATGAGCGACATGGCTGCGTTCGAGAAAGTGGCTGCGCCAAGCGAATACAACCAGGTGGAATATTTCTCCAACGTGAAACCGGATTTGTTTAAAGACGTCATTAACAAATTTATGGCTCACGGTAAGAGCATGGACATGACCCAACCGGAAGGTGAGCACAGCTCGCATGAAGGCATGGAAGGCATGGACATGAGCCACGCGGAATCCGCTCACTAAGGGGCCGAGGAAGAAAACGATGTTCGGAAAATTGACACTGGATGCAGTCCCGTTCCATGAACCTATCGTCATGGTTACGATCGCTGCCATTATCGTCGGGGGTCTGGCGCTTTTAGCCTTGATCACTTACTTCGGTAAGTGGACCTACCTATGGAAAGAGTGGCTTACTTCGGTTGACCACAAGCGTCTTGGCATCATGTATGTCATCGTCGCAATTGTTATGTTGATACGCGGCTTTGCCGACGCCATCATGATGCGTAGCCAGCAGGCGCTGGCTTCTGCGGGCGAAGCAGGCTTCCTGCCGCCGCATCACTACGATCAGATCTTCACCGCTCACGGCGTGATCATGATCTTCTTCGTGGCAATGCCATTCGTTATCGGTCTAATGAACCTGGTGGTTCCGTTGCAGATCGGCGCGCGTGACGTTGCGTTCCCGTTCCTGAACAACCTGAGCTTCTGGTTCACCGTTGTCGGCGTTATCCTGGTTAACCTGTCTCTGGGCGTTGGTGAGTTCGCGCAGACCGGCTGGCTGGCTTATCCGCCGCTCTCGGGAATAGAGTACAGTCCGAGTGTCGGGGTCGATTACTGGATCTGGAGTCTCCAGCTATCCGGTATCGGTACGACGCTGACAGGTATCAACTTCTTCGTGACGATTCTGAAGATGCGTGCGCCGGGCATGACCATGTTCAAGATGCCGGTATTTACCTGGGCATCGCTGTGCGCGAACATCCTGATTATCGCCTCCTTCCCAATTCTGACTGTCACCATCGCGCTGCTGACCCTGGATCGCTATCTGGGCACCCATTTCTTTACCAACGATATGGGCGGCAACATGATGATGTACATCAACCTGATTTGGGCCTGGGGCCACCCGGAAGTGTACATCCTGGTTCTGCCGGTCTTCGGGGTGTTCTCCGAAATCGCCGCAACCTTCTCGCGTAAACGCCTGTTTGGTTACACCTCGCTGGTTTGGGCGACCGTGTGTATCACCGTTCTGTCGTTCATCGTTTGGCTGCACCACTTCTTCACCATGGGTGCGGGCGCGAACGTAAACGCCTTCTTCGGTATTACCACGATGATTATCGCAATCCCGACCGGGGTTAAGATCTTCAACTGGCTGTTCACCATGTACCAGGGGCGTATCGTCTTCCACTCAGCGATGCTGTGGACGATCGGCTTTATCGTGACCTTCTCGGTCGGCGGTATGACTGGCGTTCTGCTGGCGGTTCCGGGCGCGGACTTCGTTCTGCACAACAGCCTGTTCCTGATTGCGCACTTCCATAACGTTATCATCGGCGGTGTGGTCTTCGGGTGCTTCGCCGGTATGACCTACTGGTGGCCGAAAGCGTTCGGCTTCACGCTGAACGAGACCTGGGGTAAACGCGCATTCTGGTTCTGGATCATCGGCTTCTTCGTGGCGTTTATGCCGCTGTACGTGCTGGGCTTCATGGGGATGACCCGTCGCCTCAGCCAGCAGATTGACCCGCAGTTCCATCCAATGCTGCTGATTGCCGCCTGTGGCGCCGCGCTGATTGCACTGGGCATCCTGTGCCAGCTGATTCAGATCTTCGTTTCTATTCGCGACCGCGAGCAGAACCGCGACCTGACCGGCGACCCGTGGGGCGCGCGTACGCTGGAGTGGGCAACCTCTTCTCCGCCTCCGTTCTATAACTTTGCCGTTGTGCCGCACGTTCACGAGCGTGATGCCTTCTGGGAAATGAAAGAAAAAGGCGAAGCGTACAAACAGCCTGCGCATTATGAAGAAATTCATATGCCGAAAAACAGCGGTGCGGGCATCGTTATCGCCGCCTTCTCCACTATTTTTGGTTTCGCCATGATCTGGCATATCTGGTGGCTGGCGATTGCAAGCTTCGCAGGCATGATCATCAGCTGGATTGTTAAGAGCTTTGACGAGGACGTGGACTACTACGTACCAGTCCCGGAAGTCGAAAAACTGGAAAACCAGCATTTCGATGAGATTTCTAAGGCAGGGCTGAAAAATGGCAACTGATACTTTAGCGCAAACGCACGCGACTGCCCACGCGCACGAACACGGGCACCACGATGCAGGCCAGACCAAAATCTTCGGATTTTGGATCTACCTGATGAGCGACTGCATTCTGTTCTCTATTCTGTTCGCAACCTATGCCGTTCTGGTGAACGGCACCGCAGGCGGCCCGACAGGTAAGGACATTTTTGAACTGCCGTTCGTTCTGGTTGAAACTTTCCTGCTGTTGTTCAGCTCCATCACCTACGGCATGGCGGCTATCGCCATGCACAAGGATAACAAGAGCCAGGTTGTCTCCTGGCTGGCGTTGACCTTCTTGTTCGGTGCCGGATTTATCGGGATGGAAATCTACGAATTCCATCACCTGATTGTTGAAGGCATGGGCCCGGATCGCAGCGGCTTCCTGTCTGCGTTCTTCGCGCTGGTCGGTACGCACGGTCTGCACGTCACCTCCGGTCTTATCTGGATGGCGGTGCTGATGGTGCAGATCGCCCGTCGCGGCCTGACCAGCACTAACCGTACCCGCATCATGTGCCTGAGCCTGTTCTGGCACTTCCTGGATGTGGTGTGGATCTGTGTGTTCACTGTTGTTTATCTGATGGGGGCGATGTAATGAGTCATTCTACCGATCACAGCGGCGCGTCCCACGGCAGCGTAAAAACTTACATGACAGGTTTTATTCTGTCGATCATCCTGACGGTCATTCCGTTCTGGATGGTGATGACGGGTACAGGTTCCCCGGCCGTGATTCTGGGGACTATCCTGGCGATGGCAGTGGTGCAGATTCTGGTGCATCTGGTGTGCTTCCTGCACATGAATACGAAATCTGACGAAGGCTGGAACATGACGGCCTTTGTCTTTACCGTGCTGATCATTGCCATTCTGGTGGTGGGCTCCATCTGGATTATGTGGAACCTGAACTACAATATGATGATGCACTAAGAGCGGCGGTTATGATGTTTAAGCAATACCTGCAAGTAACGAAACCAGGCATCATCTTTGGCAACCTGATCTCGGTGATTGGGGGATTCCTGCTGGCTTCTAAAGGCAGCATCGACTATCCCCTGTTTATCTATACGCTGGTCGGGGTGTCACTGGTTGTGGCGTCGGGTTGTGTATTTAACAACTACATCGACAGGGATATCGACAGGAAGATGGAAAGGACCAAGAATCGGGTGCTGGTCAAAGGCCTGATTTCTCCTGCTGTCTCGCTGGTGTACGCCACCTTGCTGGGTATTGCTGGCTTTATGCTGCTGTGGTTTGGCGCGAATCCTCTGGCCTGCTGGCTGGGGGTGATGGGCTTCGTGGTGTATGTCGGCATTTATAGTCTGTACATGAAACGCCACTCCGTTTACGGCACGCTGATTGGTTCTCTCTCCGGCGCTGCGCCGCCGGTGATTGGCTACTGCGCCGTAACGGGCGAGTTCGACAGCGGCGCGCTGATTCTGCTGGCGATCTTTAGCCTGTGGCAGATGCCGCACTCTTACGCCATCGCGATTTTCCGCTTCAAGGATTATCAGGCTGCCAACATTCCGGTTCTGCCGGTGGTGAAAGGCATCTCGGTGGCGAAGAACCATATCACGCTGTACATCATCGCCTTTGCCGTTGCGACGCTGATGCTCTCCCTGGGCGGCTATGCCGGATACAAATATCTGGTGGTCGCGGCAGCCGTGAGCGTCTGGTGGCTCGGTATGGCCCTGCGCGGTTACAAAGTGGAAGATGACAAAGTCTGGGCGCGTAAGCTGTTCGGCTTTTCCATCATTGCCATCACTGCGTTAAGCGTGATGATGTCCGTCGACTTTATGGTGCCGGACTCACACAGCCTGCTGACCTGGGTCGGGTAAAATCAGCGAATGCTACAAGGGTGCTTCGGCACCCTTTTTTATCTGAGGGATGTTATTCAGTCATAAAGCCATTTACCCGCCTTTGCTGACTCTATAATCATCTCTACTGTCAAAGGCTTTAACTCTATTTCAGGCAGCTTTTTTTGCCAGAATGGATATTCATATTCAATATAATTCCGCGCATCAAAGTTTGAATACTCAATATCAAAATGTTCAAATAAATCGACTAAAAAATCATCGGCATCTTCTGGTACAAACTGAAAATCATCTTCCAGGGTCCACTCTTTAGTAACCTGTTTAAGGCCAGGCCTAAACCAACGTTCCCTGATTGGGTAGTTCTTCATGATGTACTCAATTACTTCAGCTTCATAATTTCTCATCAGAAAGATGTCCACTGTATGCGATCTTTGGGTCGTGCGATAAGGTTGTATTTATCACGCGTATGTTTTGTAACCATGAACAGCAGCATGATTAGCTGAGCATGACCGATAAAAGGAATCCATCGACCTATATAAGTTGCAATTTGGTTTGTGGGAACCATCTTCAATTTAGAAAATTTCCCCATAGGCGCATGCGGTCTTAATCCAAATGGGAAACGAGCCCCTTTCAGAAGTTTTCTGCATAAGATAGATGCAATGCTGGTACCCGGTGTGTTCGTAGCTGCTGATAATTTTCCTTTTACGGGAATCAATGGTTGACCTATCAACACTAACGTAGCGGCTTCAGTGGTTATCCCTAATGAATCAGCTAACTGCTCAATAAATATCAAATCAAATAGTTCACCAGGCGTTACATTAGCGTGCCCATGATACCAATAAGTTCCATTCGCTTCTTCCGTCGTATCCATTGACGCCTCCCTCAGACGGACTGCCGGTCATTCCATGCATCACTGTAGATAATATTGCCATCACAGTGCTTCCAGGTGATTTTCTCGTAACGTAATTCTATGGTTTCAAGATGGTTGTTGTTATTGTCTTCTGGCCCTGCCATCGTTGGAGAGACAGAAACAATCCGCACACCTTCGAGCAACATATTAAAATACTCGACCTCCTGACCCGCATCGTTAATTTTGTACCAGCGTATCTCTGCTGATTTAAGATTTTGGCCTGTTGCAACAGCTTTGTATAAATACGGGCTGGAGTAATCGAACTCTTTGACGATCATCATCGGTGAGTGCTGGCGTGTGCCCGTCGGCTTACCTGTTGCGTTATCAGTTGAAATAGATAAATTGTGGTGAAAGCCTTTAAATTCAATACTGTATTCCCTATCTTTTACATCGCAGCCGCCCTTAATCAGCGCGCCGCCATCGTCATAAATCCACATATTGCCTGGAATCGCCATTTTCCTTTTCCCGCTTTCCATTAGAAATAACCACAAAAAGACTACGCCTGTAATTATCGCAAGTAAATTAGTTGCACTAGTAACTATTTCTTTTAAGTCTCAACACAATTCTACATACCGTAGTGGTTTACCCTGTTACCTCGCCGCTTTACACTAGTCGCGGATTTTATACAGAGGTGGGAATGAACGATTACAAAATGACGCCGGGTGAGTTGCGCGCCACCTGGGGTTTAGGGACTGTATTTTCTTTGCGCATGCTTGGCATGTTTATGGTCCTGCCGGTTCTGACCACCTATGGTATGGCGCTTCAGGGCGCCAGCGAAGCCTTGATCGGCATTGCTATCGGTATTTACGGCCTGGCGCAAGCCGTTTTCCAGATCCCCTTCGGGTTACTCTCAGACCGCGTCGGGCGTAAGCCGTTAATTATCGGCGGTCTGGCCGTGTTCGTGCTGGGTAGCGTGATCGCCGCGCTGTCTGACTCCATCTGGGGGATTATTCTTGGCCGCGCGCTGCAAGGTTCTGGCGCAATCGCCGCCGCCGTCATGGCGCTGCTGTCTGACTTAACCCGCGAGCAAAACCGAACCAAAGCGATGGCGTTTATTGGCGTCAGTTTTGGTATTACCTTCGCCATTGCGATGGTGCTTGGGCCGATCGTCACCCACAAACTGGGGCTGAACGCCCTGTTCTGGATGATTGCGGCACTCGCCGCGCTCGGCATCGCCCTGACCGTTTGGGTTGTCCCCAACAGCACAACCCACGTATTGAACCGTGAATCCGGCATGGTGAAAGGCAGTTTCAGCAAAGTGCTGGCCGAACCTAAGCTGTTGAAGCTTAACTTCGGCATCATGTGTCTGCATATTCTGCTGATGTCGACCTTCGTCGCCCTCCCCGGCCAGCTTGCCGCTGCCGGTTTCCCCGCCGCCGAACACTGGAAGATTTATCTGGTCACAATGCTGATCTCATTTGGCTCCGTAGTCCCGTTCATTATCTACGCCGAAGTCAAACGCCGGATGAAGCGGGTCTTTCTGCTGTGCGTCGCGTTGATACTGATTGCCGAAGTCGTGCTGTGGGGCGCAGGCGTGCACTTCTGGGGGTTAATTGCCGGGGTACAGCTGTTCTTCCTCGCTTTTAACCTGATGGAAGCCCTCCTCCCCTCGCTGATCAGCAAAGAGTCTCCAGCCGGTTATAAGGGCACCGCGATGGGCGTTTACTCCACCAGCCAGTTCCTCGGCGTCGCGATTGGCGGCTCGCTGGGCGGCTGGGTGAATGGTCTGTTCGACGGTCAGGCGGTATTTCTGGCTGGCGCATTGCTGACCGTCGTCTGGCTGGCAGTAGCAAGTACGATGAAAGAACCGCCGTATGTCAGCAGCTTACGCGTGGAAATTCCGCCGGAGATTGCCGCCAATGACGCGCTGAAACAGCGTCTGCTGGCGACTGAAGGTGTGATTGAGGTGCTGATCGCAGAGAAAGAGCATTCCGCCTATGTGAAGATCGACAGCAAAGTGACCAACCGTTTTGAGGTTGAGCAGGCGATCAGGCTGGCGTGAGAAATGCCGGATGGCGGCTACCGCCTTATCCGGCCTACAAGACCGCATTGTCCGTAGGCCGGATAAGCGCAGCGCCATCAGGCATCACAACTTAATCGCGGAAGTTTTTGAACTGGAACGGCTGTCCCAAATCCCCGCCGCGCACCAGCGCCATGACGGATTGCAGATCGTCACGGGATTTTCCGGTCACACGGATCTCTTCCCCCTGAATTTGCGCCTGCACTTTCAGCTTGCTGTCTTTAATCAGCTTCACGATCTTCTTCTGAACCGCGCTTTCAATGCCCTGCTTCAGCTTCGCTTCCACAAACCAGGTTTTACCGCTGTGGACAAATGCTTCCGGCACATCCAGCGAACTGCCTTCAATGCCGCGCTTGAGCAGCTTCGCGCGCAGAATATCCAATAGCTGATTCACCTGGAAATCCGATTCGCTCAGTACTTTGATGGTTTTGTTCGCGTCGTTTAATTCAAACGTGGCCTCAACGCCACGAAAATCAAAGCGTGATTCGACTTCGCGAGTCGCATTATCTACTGCGTTACGCGCTTCCTGAAGATCGACTTCAGAGACAATATCGAAAGATGGCATCTTTTCCTCTCCCTTCGTTTTTGATGCGAAGCATAATACCCGTAACGAGACATAACGAGAAGCTTAGCTGATGGCGCTATACTTAGGCCATAACACCTGGCGCTGTTGCAGGTGAGGAGGAACAATGAAAATTACCGTACTGGGATGCGGAGCCTTAGGGCAACTTTGGCTTACAGCGCTGTGCAAACATGGACATGAAGTACAGGGTTGGCTGCGCGTACCGCAACCCTATTGCAGCGTGAATCTGATAGAGACGGACGGTTCAATATTTAACGAATCCCTGACGGCGAACGATCCTGATTTTCTGGCCAACAGCGATCTGCTGCTGGTCACGCTGAAAGCCTGGCAGGTCTACGATGCCGTAAGAGGTCTGGTCGCCATTCTGCCTGAAACCACGCCGATCCTGCTGATTCACAACGGGATGGGCACAATCGAAGAGTTGCAAAACATCCCGCAGCCGTTACTGATGGGTACCACGACGCATGCCGCCAGACGCGACGGGAATGTCATCATTCATGTCGCCAACGGCACTACCCATATTGGCCCGGCGCGTGAGCAGGACGGGGACTACAGCTATCTGGCCGATATTTTGCAGGGCGTGCTGCCTGACGTCGCCTGGCACAACAACATTCGCGCAGAGATGTGGCGCAAACTGGCGGTAAACTGTGTGATTAATCCCCTTACCGCGCTATGGGACTGCCCCAACGGCGAATTACGCCACCACCCGGAAGCGGTAATGGCGATATGTCAGGAGGTCGCTGCGGTTATCGAGCGCGAAGGACACCATACGTCGGCGGATGATTTACGTTATTATGTCGATCAAGTGATTGAGAGTACGGCAGAAAATATCTCGTCTATGTTGCAGGACATGCGTGCCCTGCGTCATACCGAGATCGACTATATTACGGGTTATTTGTTAAAACGCGCCCGCGCGCATGGCATCGCCGTCCCGGAAAATGCCCGTCTGTTTGAAATGGTAAAGCGAAAGGAGAGTGAGTATGAGCGCATCGGCACTGGTATGCCTCGCCCCTGGTAGTGAAGAGACCGAAGCGGTCACCACTATCGATCTGCTGGTTCGTGGCGGTATTCAGGTCACGACCGCGAGCGTCGCCAGCGACGGAAATCTCACCATAGTCTGTTCGCGTGGCGTAAAACTGCTGGCGGATGCGCCGCTGGTCGAGGTGGCCGACGGCGATTACGACATCATTGTATTGCCTGGCGGCATTAAGGGGGCGGAGTGTTTTCGCGACAGCCCGTTGCTGGTCGAAACCGTTAAGCAGTTCCACCGTTCCGGGCGTATTGTCGCCGCGATTTGCGCAGCGGCCGCCACGGTTCTCGTTCCGCACGATATCTTTCCCATCGGCAATATGACCGGATTCCCGGCGTTGAAAGACAACATTCCCGCCGAACAGTGGCAGGATAAACGTGTGGTGTGGGACCCGCGCGTGAAGCTGCTGACCAGCCAGGCGCCAGGAACGTCGATTGACTTCGGACTGAAAATTATCGATCTGCTGGTTGGCCGCGAAAAAGCCCATGAAGTGGCGTCACAGCTGGTGATGGCGGCGGGAATTTATAATTACTACGAATAGCGCCGGATGGCGGTGCGTAGGCCGGATAAGGCGGTTACGCCGTCATCCGGCAATACGTTGCGCCTGATAGCGCGATGCATATCAGGCCTGTAATCGTGCTAACAATTACGGACGATACACCTTCACATTCTGGAAGCCCTGCTCACGCAGATAGAGCGCCTGCAAACGGCTCATCACGCCGCGTTCACACCACAGCAGCCAGGTTTTGCTCTGGTCGAGATCGCCAAACTTCGTGCTCAGCTTGTAGAACGGCAGAGAAACCACATCCACGCCTTCGATTTTCAGCGGTTTGTCATCCTGCTCATCAACGGAGCGAATATCCAGAATCACGTCGTTCGGGCCAAAGCCGCTGACGGTTTCCACTTCCACCACGTCCTGCCCGGTCTGTTGGGCGATTTCGCGAATATCGACATTGCTCGCTTCCTCAACCACTTTATCGAGAATGCTAAAGTCGAAGTGCTCTTCTTCCGCTTCAATCTTCGCCTTGATCGCTTTCACCGTCGGGCTTTTCGAGATAACGCCGCAGTATTCCGGCATCGTGCGGGCAAAATCTTCCGTACCAATCTGGCGCGCCAGGTTGATGATGTGCTCTTTGTCGTAAGAGATCAGCGGGCGCAGGATCAGCGTATCGGAAACGTTGTCGATAAGACGCAGGTTAGTCAGCGTCTGGCTGGAAACCTGCCCCAGCGCTTCACCCGTCACCAGCGCCTGGACGCCGTAGCGCTCCGCCACTTTCGACGCCGCGCGCACCATCATGCGCTTCAGCACCACGCCCATCTGACCATCATCGACTTTTTCGAGGATCTCGCCGACCACCGGTTCAAAGTTGATGGCGACAAAACGCACGCGATGCGAACTGCCAAAGCGGTTCCACAGGTAATGCGCCACCTGGCGAACGCCGATTTCATGCGCCGCGCCGCCGAGGTTAAAGAAGCAGTAGTGTACGCGGCAGCCGCGACGCATCAGCATATAGCTGGAAACGCCGGAGTCAAAACCGCCGGAGATCAGCGACAGGACATCTTCCTGGGTGCCGATCGGGAAACCGCCGATACCTTCGTAACGGCCTTTAATCAGCAGCAGACGATCGTCTTCCACTTCCAGATGTACCGTCACATCCGGGTTGGTCAGCTTCACGCGCGCCGATTCAATATGCTGATTTAAACCGCCGCCGACGTAACGTTCCACCTCAATGGAGCTAAACTCATGCTTACCACGACGTTTAACGCGCACACAGAAGGTTTTGCCCTCAAGCCGATCGCGATACTGCACCAGCGCTTTCTCAAAGATATCGTGCATATCAGTGAACGGCACATCTTCGACTTCGAGAATATGGTGGATGCCCGGAATACGGGTCAGCGCGTCGCGAATCGCCAGGCGTTGATTTTCATCTTTGGCGCGAACTTCAATGTTATCCCAGTGGCGAACAACGGCGAGGGTCTCATCGTAGTGCTTTAACACGTTACGGATGTTCCCGGTCAGAATTTTTATAAAGCGCAAACGCACAGATTGGCTTTTGATAGTGATTTCCGGGAACAATTTAATGATAAACTTCATGGCGGCAATGGTTCTTAAGCAAGCATCAAGGCTTGTCGTGGAGAAAAGAGTACAGCAGCCCATACATGGAGCTGCATCCAGGCGCGGAAGTATACCACCATCATGGTCGTCCTGTGCACATTGCGCGTTATTTGATAATTGCTCTGAGTCCGTTACCATATCAGAGCTGAAAATATTGAGAGTCAGATATTCATTATGCCGAAGAAAAATGAGGCGCCCGCCAGCTTTGAAACAGCGCTGAGCGAGCTGGAACAGATTGTTACCCGTCTGGAAAGCGGCGACCTGCCGCTGGAAGAGGCGCTGAACGAATTTGAACGTGGCGTGCAGCTGGCGCGTCAGGGGCAGGCAAAGTTGCAACAGGCCGAACAGCGTGTGCAGATTCTGCTGTCTGACAATGAAGATGCATCTCCTGAGCCTTTTACACCGGATAATGAGTAAATGGATTTTTCGCAGCAGCTACAGGCCTGCGTCGAGCAGGCCAACCAGGCGCTGAGCCGTTTTATCGCACCACTGCCCTTTCAGAACACTCCCGTGGTCGAAACCATGCAGTATGGCGCATTATTAGGCGGTAAACGTCTGCGCCCGTTCCTGGTTTACGCAACGGGCAGGATGTTTGGCGTAAGCCTGTCCACGCTGGATGCTCCGGCAGCCGCCGTTGAGTGCATTCACGCTTATTCGTTGATTCATGACGATTTACCCGCGATGGACGACGACGACCTGCGTCGCGGTCTGCCGACCTGCCACGTCAAATTTGGCGAAGCGAATGCCATTCTGGCCGGAGATGCCCTGCAAACGCTGGCGTTTTCTATCATTAGCGATGCCCCGATGCCGGAAGTGGCCGACCGCGACCGCATTGCTATGATTTCTGAACTGGCGAACGCCAGCGGCATCGCCGGAATGTGCGGTGGCCAGGCGTTGGATCTTGCTGCCGAAGGGAAACAGGTGCCGCTGGAGGCGCTGGAGCGTATCCATCGTCATAAAACGGGCGCGCTGATTCGCGCTGCGGTTCGTCTTGGCGCGCTAAGTGCCGGAGAAAACGGACGAAACGCCTTGCCGATACTCGATAAGTACGCAGAAAGTATCGGCCTTGCCTTCCAGGTCCAGGATGACATTCTGGATGTGGTGGGCGATACTGCAACGTTGGGTAAACGTCAGGGTGCTGACCAGCAACTTGGCAAAAGTACCTACCCTGCACTTCTGGGCCTTGAGCAAGCCCGGAATAAAGCCCGGGATCTGATCGAAGACGCCCGTCAGTCGTTAACGCAGCTGGCAGACCTCTCACTCGATACCTCGGCACTGGAAGCGCTAGCGGACTACATAATCCAGCGTGATAAATAAACAAACAACAAGTCTTACTTAATAGGCCTCTGATGAGTTTTGATATAGCCAAATACCCGACCCTGGCACTGGTCGACTCCACTTCGGAGTTACGCCTGCTACCAAAAGAGAGTCTGCCGAAACTCTGCGACGAACTGCGCCGCTATTTACTCGACAGCGTCAGTCGTTCCAGCGGACATTTCGCCTCCGGGCTGGGCACGGTGGAGCTCACCGTGGCGCTGCACTATGTCTATAACACCCCGTTTGACCAGTTAATCTGGGACGTGGGGCATCAGGCTTATCCGCACAAAATTCTCACCGGGCGTCGGGATAAAATAGGCACCATTCGCCAGAAAGGCGGTTTGCACCCCTTCCCGTGGCGCGGTGAAAGCGAATACGACGTACTGAGCGTCGGCCACTCCTCTACCTCCATTAGCGCAGGCATTGGCATTGCGGTCGCCGCAGAAAAAGAAGGCAAAGACCGTCGCACCGTTTGCGTCATTGGCGACGGGGCGATCACCGCCGGGATGGCGTTTGAAGCGATGAACCACGCGGGCGATATCAAGCCGGACATGCTGGTCATTCTCAACGACAACGAAATGTCGATCTCGGAAAACGTCGGCGCGCTGAACAACCACCTGGCGCAGCTGCTTTCCGGCAAGCTCTACTCGTCCCTGCGTGAAGGCGGGAAGAAAGTGTTCTCCGGCGTGCCGCCAATCAAAGAGCTACTCAAACGTACCGAAGAACATATCAAAGGCATGGTCGTGCCAGGCACGCTGTTTGAAGAGCTGGGCTTTAACTATATCGGCCCGGTCGATGGTCACGACGTGCTGGGGCTGATTACCACGCTGAAGAACATGCGCGATCTGAAAGGCCCGCAGTTCCTGCATATCATGACCAAAAAAGGTCGTGGCTATGAACCGGCGGAAAAAGATCCGATCACCTTCCACGCGGTGCCAAAATTCGATCCGTCCAGCGGCTGCCTGCCAAAAAGCAGCGGCGGCCTGCCGAGCTATTCAAAGATCTTTGGCGACTGGCTGTGCGAAACCGCCGCCAAAGACAGCAAGCTGATGGCGATCACCCCGGCAATGCGCGAAGGTTCCGGCATGGTGGAGTTTTCACGTAAATTCCCCGACCGCTACTTTGACGTGGCGATTGCCGAGCAGCATGCTGTGACCTTTGCCGCCGGTCTGGCAATCGGTGGTTATAAGCCGATCGTGGCGATCTACTCCACCTTCCTACAACGCGCCTACGATCAGGTGCTGCATGACGTCGCGATCCAAAAACTGCCGGTGATGTTTGCTATCGACCGCGCCGGTATCGTCGGCGCTGACGGGCAGACGCACCAGGGCGCGTTCGATCTTTCTTACCTGCGCTGCATCCCGGAAATGATCATTATGACGCCGAGCGATGAAAACGAGTGCCGCCAAATGCTGTACACCGGCTATCACTATAACAATGGCCCAACGGCAGTGCGTTATCCGCGTGGCAACGCCGTTGGCGTGGAACTGACGCCGCTGGAAAAACTGCCGATCGGCAAAGGACTCGTCAAACGTCAGGGTGAAAAACTGGCAATTCTGAACTTTGGTACGCTACTGCCGGAAGCGGCAAAAGTCGCCGAATCCCTGAACGCGACCTTAGTCGATATGCGCTTTGTGAAGCCGCTGGATGAAACGTTGATTCTGGAGATGGCTGAACGTCACGAAGTGCTGATCACGCTTGAAGAGAACGCCATTATGGGCGGCGCGGGCAGCGGCGTTAACGAAGTGCTGATGGCGCATCGTAAAGTCGTTCCGGTACTGAATATCGGCCTGCCGGACTTCTTTATCCCGCAGGGTACACAGGACGAGGCTCGCGCGGAACTCGGTCTGGATGCCGCCGGAATTGAGGCCAAAATCAAGGACTGGCTGGCATAATCCCCTCCTCGCTCCTGCTATGCTTAATCAATAACGGGTATAACAGGAGCGGAACAATGCAATACAACACCTTAGGAAAAACAGATCTACGGGTTTCTCGCCTTTGTCTGGGCTGCATGACGTTCGGTGAACCGGATCGCGGCAATCACGCCTGGACGCTACCGGAAGAAAGCAGCCGCCCCATCATTAAGCGCGCGCTTGAAGGCGGTATTAACTTTTTTGATACCGCCAATAGCTATTCCGCAGGCAGCAGCGAAGAGATTGTGGGTCGCGCGCTGCGTGATTTCGCCCGCCGCGAAGAAGTGGTGGTCGCCACCAAAGTTTTTCATCGCGTCGGCGACCTGCCAGAAGGATTATCCCGCGCGCAAATCCTGCGTTCCATTGATGACAGCCTGAAACGTCTGGGTATGGACTATGTGGATATCCTGCAAATTCACCGCTGGGATTACAACACGCCGATAGAAGAGACGCTGGAAGCGCTGAATGATGTGGTGAAGGCCGGTAAGGCGCGCTATATCGGCGCCTCCTCCATGCACGCCGCGCAGTTTGCCCAGGCGCTGGCGCTGCAAAAACAGCACGGCTGGGCGCAGTTTGTCAGTATGCAGGATCATTACAATCTCATCTATCGCGAAGAAGAGCGCGAAATGCTGCCACTGTGCTATCACGAAGGGATCGCGGTGATTCCGTGGAGCCCGCTGGCACGAGGACGACTGACGCGCCCGTGGGGAGAAACCACCGCACGTTCGGTATCCGATGAGTTCGGCAAGACGCTGTACAGCGAGAGCGATGAGAATGACGCACGGATTGCAGAGCGTCTGACGGGCGTCAGTGAGGATCTTGGCGCAACGCGTGCGCAGGTGGCGCTGGCATGGCTATTGAGTAAACCAGGCATCGCTGCGCCGATTATCGGTACATCGCGGGAAGAACAGCTGGATGAGTTGCTCGGCGCGGTGGATTTGACGTTGAAGCCAGAGCAGATTGCCGAGCTGGAAACGCCATATAAACAGCACCCGGTGGTCGGGTTTAAATAATATTGCCCGATGAGCATGTAGGCCGGATAAGGCATGTATGCCGCCATCCGGCCATACCACGCCCGATGGCGCTACGCTTATCGGGCCTACAGGTTTAAAACAACCCGATGGGCCAATGGTGCCCAATGAAATAAAGCAGACCGGCGGAAATAACCCCTGCGACGATATCGTCAACCATTATCCCCATTCCGCCGTGTACGTTACGGTCGAACCAGCGAATCGGCCAGGGTTTCCACATATCCAGAATACGGAAAATCACAAATCCGGCGGCAACCCACTGCCAGTCCATCGTAGGGAGCGCCATCAGGGTGATCCACATCCCGATAAACTCATCCCAGACAATACTGCCGTGATCGTGAACGCCCATATCCTTCGCCGTTCGGTGGCAAAGATAAACGCCAATACAGATCCCCAACATCACCACCAGCGAGTAGAGCTGCCAAGGCAGAAATGTCATCAGATACCAGAATGGGATCGCCGCTAACGACCCCATTGTTCCCGGAATAATCGGGCTGAGGCCGCTGCCAAACCCGGTAGCCAGCAAGTGCCACGGGTTACGCAGGCTCAGCCGACTTTTGGCAACATCTTTATGGCGTGGCAAAATGGTCATATCCTTTCCAGTCAAAAGTGACAGGCTTTCCGTCACGCATGAAGCTGATGCCTTCCACATCCGCACTCATTTGTCCGATGCAGGTAAACGGTACGCCAAGATTCCCCAGCGCCACATCCAGCGCGCCACGGTTCAACTCCGGTACAGTGAAGCATAATTCATAATCTTCACCGCCCGAAAGCGCCCAGCGCAGCGCCTGCTCGGGATCAACATGACGGGTAACCGCCTCAGAATACCGCAGCGCATCCACATCCACCCGCGCGCCACAGCCGCTGGCGTTAACGATATGCCGTAAATCAGAAATCAGGCCATCGGAAAGATCGATCGCCGCATTCGCCAGGTCGCGCAGAGCTTGCCCCTGCAAAATACGCGGCGTCGGGCGCAGGTGCCGCTTAATCAAGTAATCTGCGTCTTTCGCATCCGCCACCTGTAAGCGATGCTGTAAAATCGCCAGCCCAGCGGCGCTGTCCCCCGGCGTGCCGGTGATGTAAATCCTGTCGCCAGGTTTTGCCCCGGAACGCTTGAGCGCGCGTCCCACGGGCACATAGCCATGAATACCCAGCGTCATCGACAGCGGCCCACGCGTGGTGTCGCCGCCAATCAGCTGCATATCGTAGTAATTCAGCAGGTCAAACAGGCTGTCGCTAAACGCTTCCAGCCACGCTTCGTCAACGTCCGGCAACGTCAGGGCCAGCGTCAGCCAGGCCGGATCGGCCCCCATCGCCGCCAGATCGCTTAAGTTAACCGCCAGCGCTTTCCAGGCCAGATCGGCAGGATCGATATCAGTCAGGAAATGGTTGCCCGCCACCAGCGTATCGGTACTGATCGCCAGCGTCTGTTTTTCAGGAATATTCAGGAGAGCGCAATCGTCACCGATACCGGTTTCGACGTCGAGACGAGAGCTTCTAACACGGTCAAAATAACGGGCAATCAGGGAGAACTCGCCGCATGCCATACGTTATGCCTCAGCAGAAAAAAAGAAAAGGCCGGAGATAGCGGGAATACATCCCGCCACCAGCCGACCTGGAGATTACTTTTTGTTGGGGCGAATCACAGGTGCTGCTTTGTCCAGTACGCCGTTGACGAACTTGTGGCTGTCTTCGGCGCCGAAGGTCTTCGCCAGTTCAATCGCTTCGTTGATGGCCACTTTATATGGCACATCACTACGTTTAGACAGTTCAAACAACGCAATACGCAGCACAGCTTTTTCTACCTGACCCAGCTCTTCCAGCAGACGAGACAGGTACGGTTTCATCAATCCGTCCAGGTACGCGCTGTTAGTCGCCACCCCGGACAGCAGTTCACGGAAATACAGAACGTCGACATCTTTTACGTCCTGTTCCGCCAGGAACTGGTATTCAACATCAGCGATGTCGTTCTGGGACAACTGCCAGGAGTAGAGCGCCTGAACGGCACACTCACGAGCGCGGCGACGAGCAGCAGGTTTCACGGATTTCCCCTTACAAAAATCAGGCCTTGATGGCTTTCAATACATTAATCATTTCAAGCGCGGTCAGTGCGGCTTCCGCACCTTTGTTGCCAGCTTTAGTGCCAGCACGTTCGATGGCTTGTTCAATACTTTCAGTGGTCAGAACACCAAAGGCTACCGGGATTTCGCTGTCCTGGGCGACATGCGCCAGGCCGTTGCTTGCACCGCCAGCCACATATTCAAAGTGCGCGGTACCGCCACGAATCACTGTACCCAGCGCAATCACCGCGTCATATTTACCGGTTTTTGCCAATGCGCCAGCCGCCAGCGGCAGTTCATACGCGCCAGGAACCCAAACCACGGTAATATTTTCATCTTTTACCTGACCAATACGCTTCAGGGCGTCAATCGCGCCTTCCAGCAGGCTGTCATTGATAAAATTGTTGAAACGCGCAATGGTGATGGCGACGCGAGCGTCCGGGGTAGCAACGTTAGCTTCAATAATGTTCATATTCTTCCTTCGGGTTCGATATGGCCCCGCAGGGGGGCGGATTTTATCATAATACTCGACGCGCCGCTTCTCTATTTCGAAGCCTTTACGCGGGAATCAAATGCAGGCAAACATCCGGGCCTACATGGCGTATCTCGTTGAATTTAAAATGGGGTGCCTCGCTCAGTTTCTCAAGCCCCGGCAGCACACATAATCCTCGCGCATCACTTCCTAACAGTTTAGGCGCAACATAGACGATAAGCTCGTCCACCACGCCCGCCTGCAACAGCGCGCCCGCAAGCACCGGCCCGGCCTCCACCCAGATGCTGTTAATCTGCTGTTTACCCAACAGCATCATCAGCACCACCAGATCCAGATGACCGTTATGCTCCGGCACCCGCAGGCTGCGAACCGTCTCAGGCCAGATGCGGGAATCGTCCTGTGTACGGGCAAACCAGGTTTCTCCCGGCTGCTGCACAATACGGTGCTCCGGCGTCACGCGGTTTTGGCTATCGAGGACAATGCGAATCGGCTGACGCAGGTTTTCCTGCGGATAGAGAGTCTGGGTTGAGGCATCCAGTTCAGGCCACCGAACCGTTAACGCCGGGTCGTCGGCCAGCACCGTCGCGCTGCTGGTCAGAATCGCGTGGCTTTGCGCCCGTAAACGCTGCACATCGCGCCGCGCCTGCGGGGAGGTAATCCACTGGCTTTCACCGCTGGCCATCGCCGTGCGGCCATCCAGCGATGCGCCGAGCTTGAGCTGCACATACGGGAAGCCGGTGCGCATCCGCTTGAGGAAACCTTTGTTCAGCTGTTCCGTTTCGCTCATCATCAGCCCGTGGCTGACGTCGATCCCCGCCTGCTGCAAACGGTACAGCCCACGTCCCGCGACCTGCGGATTGGGGTCCTGCATCGCCGCAACGACCCGCGCCACGCCAGCGGCAATCAACGCATCGCAGCACGGCGGCGTACGGCCATGATGGCTGCACGGTTCAAGCGTGACATACGCGGTCGCGCCTTTGGCTTTGTCTCCCGCCATACGCAGCGCATGGACTTCAGCATGCGGTTCACCCGCGCGATGATGGTAGCCTTCGCCAACGATTTCGCCATCTTTGACGATCACACAGCCTACATTCGGGTTCGGGTGCGTGGTGAAACGCCCGCGCTGCGCCAGCTTCAGCGCACGCGCCATGTAAAACTCATCCAGCATGGCTTAATCCTGTAGGCGAGCAATCTCTTCGCCGAATTCTTTGATGTCTTCGAAACTCCGATAGACGGAGGCAAAGCGGATGTAAGCCACTTTATCGAGCTTTTTCAGTTGCTCCATCACCAGGTTGCCAATCATTTTGCTGGGAACTTCGCGTTCCCCGGTGGCTCGCAGCTGTGATTTGATGTGATTCAACGCCATTTCGACGTCATCAGAGCTAACAGGGCGTTTTTCCAGCGCTCTTAGCATACCGCTGCGCAACTTCTCTTCGTTGAAAGGTTCACGCACATCGTTACTTTTCACTACGCGCGGCATAACAAGCTCTGCCACTTCAAAGGTAGTGAAACGTTCATTACAGACCAGACACTGCCGACGGCGGCGTACGGAAGAGCCCTCACCCACGAGACGAGAGTCAATAACCTTAGTGTCTACGGCGAAACAGAATGGGCAATGCATACGGCGTCCTGACCAGGTGGTTAACAGAAATCTATTTTACCCTGAACTGGCGCGACAACAAAGGCGGAGCACTTTTGAGACAAAGGATCGATACCTTACGCCCCTTTGCGATCTACCATTAGGGTATCGCGACCATGAAGGAAATAATCTACATGACAAGACGTTACCTAAGAATTCTCCTGGTGGGAAGCCTCTTTAGCCTGAGCGCCTGCGCGCAGCAGAGCGAAGTTCGCCAGATGAACCAAAGCGTCAGCACGCTGAATACGGAAATGGCGCAGTTAAACCAGGAAACCGTGAAGATTACTCAGCAAAATATGTTGAATGCGAAATCCACCAGCGGGGTCTATCTGCTGCCGGGTTCAAAAACGCCTGCCCGCCTGAACAGTCAGATCGGTACGCTGCGTATGTCCCTGGTGAATATCGCGCCAAATGCCGACGGCACACGCGTGACGCTGCGCATTCAGGGTGAGTCCAACGATCCGTTACCGGCGTTTAGCGGTACTGTCGAATACGGGCAGATTCAGGGCACCACGGATAACTATCAGGAAGTGAATGTCCAGAATCAACTGATTAACGCCCCGGCCAGCATCCTGGCGCCGAGCGATGTGGACATCCCGTTACAATTAAACGGATTGACGCCCGACCAGTTAGGTTTTGTCCGCGTTCACGATATCCAGCCTGTTAATCAATAAACCTCCGGCGGAGCGTTTTGTGCGTTCCGCAACATCCCTCCCCGGCTTTTTGTTACTCCCCTGACATCACCGCAATTTTTGCTAAAAGTTGGCAACATTCATGAAAGTCAGTACAATCGCCGCGCTTAAAGTACGCAAACGTGAACGCAATCGATTACGTAGATGATAGATCTGTGAAACAAGACATATTTTTGTGAGCAATGATTTCTATAATAGGCTCCGCAGAAACACGAAATATTTAGAAACGCAAATTGCGCCTTTTTCATTCCCTTCAAGGGATTTCAAACAGTGGCATACAATATGAAAAAAACATTACTTGCAGCCGGTGCAGTGCTGGCGCTCTCATCGTCCTTTACTGTTAACGCAGCAGAAAATGACAAACCGCAATACCTTTCAGACTGGTGGCACCAGAGCGTTAACGTCGTAGGCAGCTACCATACCCGTTTCGGACCGCAGCTCCGTAACGATACCTATCTGGAATATGAAGCATTCGCGAAAAAAGACTGGTTCGATTTCTACGGCTATATGGATGCGCCGGTATTCTTCGGCGGTAACACCAACGCGAAGGGTATCTGGAACCACGGTTCCCCGCTGTTCATGGAAATTGAACCGCGTTTCTCTATCGACAAACTGACCGGAGCCGACCTGAGCTTTGGCCCGTTCAAAGAGTGGTATTTCGCTAACAACTACATCTATGACATGGGTCGTAACAAGTCTGGCCGTCAGAGCACCTGGTACATGGGTCTGGGTACTGACATCGAAACCGGTCTGCCGATGAGCCTGTCTCTGAACGTCTATGCGAAGTACCAGTGGCAGAACTACCTGGCTGATAACGAAAACGAGTGGGACGGCTACCGTTTCAAAGTGAAATACTTCGTGCCACTCACCGAGCTGTGGGGCGGCAACCTGAGCTACATCGGTTTCACTAACTTTGACTGGGGCTCCGATCTGGGAGACTCTCAGTACCGTACCAGCAACTCTATCGCATCCAGCCACATCCTGGCGCTGAACTACGATCACTGGCACTACTCTGTAGTGGCTCGTTACTTCCATAACGGCGGACAGTGGGAAAACGGCGCTCAGCCGGTATGGCAATCCGAAACGGTTAAAGCTACCGGTTGGGGTGGCTACCTGGTTGTCGGTTACAACTTCTAAGCTGTTTACGCCCGGCCAGCACAACGCCGGGCACAGAAAGAGCACCGAACGCGCAACGCGCCGGTGCTTTTTTATTTCTTCTGATCCATCATCGCTTTCAGATTAGCGAAAGGGTTATGCATCGCAGCGCCGACATCTTTCTGCGCATCCTCCCCGGCAATAACGGTTGAGCCATACTGATCGGCTTCGGTATATTTCGAATGCTCATGATCGTGACAGTACAGACACAGCAACTCCCAGTTACTGCCGTCTTCCGGGTTATTGGTGTGGTCGTGATCGATATGATGGACGGTTAATTCGCGCAGGTTAGAGTAAACAAATTCGCGAGAGCATCGCCCGCATACCCACGGAAATAATTTGAGCGCCTTTTCACGATAGCCGTTTTCCAGCCGCGTATAGTTTTTAGGGATAATCGCCATAGTGACTCTGTATCTGCGTTGAATGTAGGGTTATGAGCAAGTTTAACACTCTGCGTACCCCATTGCCCGTGAAGGATGCAGAAGCCCGCTTAACCGCAGGCTTTTTTAGCGATAAAAAAATCCCGGCCATGCGACCGGGATTCCAGTAATAACGTGACTGCGTGATTAAGGCAGAATAGACGGCTGATCCGCCCCTTCTTTCTCAACTTTCTGCTGCAACATATGCTCGCGCTTCATGCCCAGCTTCAGCGCCAGCGCCGAGGCCACATAGATCGACGATGCCGTACCGATAGAAACACCAATCAGCATGGTCAGAGAGAAGCCTTCCAGTACCGGACCACCGAAGAGGTACAGCATCAGAATCACCACTAACGTCGTCCCGGAGGTGATCAACGTACGGTGCAGCGTCTGGGTCAACGACACGTTAAAGATTTCGTAAGGCGTCCCGCGACGAATTTTGCGGAAGTTTTCACGAATACGGTCAGATACCACGATACTGTCGTTCAGCGAGTAACCGATAACCGACATCAACGATGCAACGATCGTCAGGTCGATCTCAATATGGAACAACGACAGAATCCCTAAGGTGATAATCACGTCGTGCGCCAGCGCGATAACCACCCCCGCCGCCAGTCGCCACTCAAAGCGGAAACCGACATAAATGAGGATAGAGATCAGCGCGACAATCAGCGCCATCGCACCGGTTTGCGCCAGATCGGCGCCCACGCTCGGCCCGACAAACTCAATACGCTTCACGGCGGCGTTCTGGCTGGTGGCTTCGTTAATGACACTCAGCACCTTGCTACCCAGCACCTGACCGCCGTCTTCACCTTCCGTCGGCGGCATACGCACCATAATGTCGTGGCTGCTACCGAAGTTCTGCAACAGCGGCTCGGCAAAGCCCGCTTTTTCCAGCGCATCACGCATCACGTCCATTTCGGCCGGTTTTTCCAGCGTGATTTCGATAACCGTACCACCGGTAAAATCGAGACCCCAGTTAAAACCGCGCACGCCCATCACCACGATGGCCGCAATCAGCAGGAAACCAGAGATGCCGAAAGCCCAGTAGTCCCAGCGCATAAAGTCATAGACTTTACGGCCGTGGTTCAATTGTTCAACAGTATATTCCTGTGCCACATCGCACTCCTCAGATTGACAGCTTGTTGATGCGTTTGCCGCCATACAACAGGTTTACGATGGCACGCGTACCGACAATCGCGGTAAACATCGACGTCGCCACACCGATACCGGTAGTAATCGCGAACCCTTTAATTGCCCCGGTGCCGACTGCGTACAGGATGATGACTTTAATCAGCGTGGTAATGTTCGCATCGAAGATGGAACTGAACGCGCCTTTATAACCTTCATCAATCGCCTGCTGAACCGTACGCCCGTTGCTCAACTCTTCTTTAATACGTTCGTTGATCAGTACGTTGGCGTCGACCGCCACCGCAAGGGTTAGCACGATACCGGCAATCCCCGGCATACTCAGCGTGGCCCCCGGCAGCAGCGACATGATACCGACAATCAATACCAGGTTGGCCACCAGCGCGCTTGTCGCAATCAGACCGAACTTCTTGTAGAAGAAGATCATGAACAGGATGGAGACCACCAGACCGGCCAGACACGCTTCCAGGCCCTGTTTGATGTTCTGCATACCCAGCGTCGGGCCGATAGTCCGTTCTTCAACAATCTGAATCGGCGCAATCAGCGCACCGGCGCGCAGCAGCAGAGAGAGCTGGCGGGCTTCGTTCGGGTTGTTGATACCGGTAATACGGAAGCTGTTGCCCAGGCGAGACTGGATGTTGGCGATGTTAATCACCTCTTCCTGCTTCACCAGTACCGCACGGCCGTTGGCATCTTTCTTACCGCTGTCTTTGTACTCCACAAACAAGGTCGCCATCGGCTTGCCGATATTGTCTTTGGTGAAGTTAGACATGATGTTGCCACCTGCGCTATCCAGCGAGATGTTAACCTGCGGTTGGTTGTATTCGTCCTGGCTGGAAGTGGAGTCGGTGATATGGTCACCGGTCAGGATCACGCGTTTGTACAGCACAACCGGCTGGCCTTCGCGCGTCTGTTTCACTTCCGAGTCACCCGGTACGCGCCCGGATGCCGCCGCAGACTGGTCAACATTGGTGTTTACCAGACGGAATTCGAGGGTCGCGGTAGCGCCCAGAATCTCTTTCGCACGCGCGGTATCCTGAATACCCGGCAGCTCAACGACGATGCGATCCGCACCCTGACGCTGGACAACCGGCTCAGCCACGCCCAATTGGTTTACACGGTTACGCAGAATGTTGATGTTCTGCTGAACGGCATATTCACGCGCTTCGCTCAGACGCGCATCAGACATGACCGCACGCAGCACCGTATTGCCCTGGCTGGTAATCACCAGATCGCGGTGACGCCCGCTCAGATAAGAGATCGCTTCATCACGCGCTTTGTTATCGCGGAACGTGATGCTCAGACCGTAGTTATCTTCTTTGCGAACAGTGGTATAAGGAATGCCTTTTTCACGCAGGTCGCTGCGCAGGCTATCGATATTTTGCTCCTGAAGCTTACCTAACGCGGTGTCCATATCCACTTCCATCAGGAAGTGAACGCCGCCACGCAGGTCAAGGCCAAGTTTCATCGGCTCGGCTTTAATGGCCGCCAGCCAACGAGGCGTTGCCGGAGCAAGGTTAAGCGCCACGACGTATTTATCACCCAGCACGCCAACCAGCGCTTCACGGGCGCGCAGCTGGATGTCGGTGGTGTCGAAGCGCGCAAGAATAGCGCCCTCTTCCAGAGCCACAGACTTAGCGGTAATTTTTTCTTCTTGTAACGTTTTCTGGACCTGGATCAGCGTTTGCTCACTGGCGGCGACGCCGCGCGCGCCAGTGATTTGAACAGCCGGATCCTCACCATACAGGTTGGGAAGTGCGTAAAGCAGGCCGACGACAATCACGACGACCAGCATGATGTACTTCCACAAAGGATAACGGTTTAACACGGCAGTTCCCTTTGGGAAAACAATAGATTACAGCGCCTTCATAGTGCCTTTCGGCAGAACGGCAGCTACGAAGTCACGTTTGATAACCACTTCAGTGGTGTCATTCAGCGCGATAACGATGTAGCCGGATTCCGCTACTTTCGTTACACGACCCACCAGGCCACCGTTAGTCAGCACTTCATCGCCTTTTGCGATGGAGCTCATCAGGTTTTTGTGTTCTTTGGTGCGCTTCTGCTGTGGACGCAGGATCATGAAGTAGAAAATCAGACCAAACACCACCAGCATCAAAATCAGAGACATCGGGCTGCCCTGCGCCGGAGCACCTGTTGCCGCTACCGCATCAGAAATAAAAAAGCTCATTAAATTTCCCTCATTATTAAAATTAATCAACGTTCAAAGGTGGAACAGGTCGACCCTGACGTTGGTAAAAATCGGTCACGAAGCTCTCTAATTTACCCTCTTCAATAGCCTTGCGTAAACCCGCCATCAAACGCTGGTAGTAACGCAGGTTATGAATCGTGTTGAGTCGCGCGCCCAATATTTCGTTGCAACGGTCGAGATGATGCAAGTAGGCACGCGAATAATTGCGACAGGTGTAGCAATCACACTCGGCATCGAGCGGGCTGGTGTCGCTTTTATGCTTCGCATTACGAATTTTCACCACGCCGTCAGTCACGAACAGGTGACCATTACGGGCATTGCGTGTTGGCATAACACAGTCAAACATATCGATACCGCGACGCACGCCTTCCACCAGATCTTCCGGTTTGCCGACGCCCATCAGGTAACGAGGTTTGTCCGCCGGGATTTGCGGGCAGACATGCTCCAGAATGCGGTGCATGTCTTCCTTCGGCTCACCCACAGCCAGACCGCCGACAGCGTAGCCATCAAAGCCAATCTCTACCAGACCTTTGACGGAGATATCGCGTAAATCTTCGTAAACGCTGCCCTGAATGATGCCAAAAAGCGCATTTTTGTTGCCCAAACCATCAAAACGGTCGCGGCTACGCTTCGCCCAGCGTAAAGACATCTCCATAGAGCGTTTAGCATAGTCCCAGTCCGCCGGATACGGCGTACATTCGTCAAAAATCATGACGATATCGGAACCGAGATCGTACTGAATCTCCATGGATTTTTCAGGATCGAGGAAAATCGGATCGCCGTTGATCGGGTTGCGGAAATGCACGCCCTGCTCGGTGATCTTGCGAATATCGCCGAGGCTGAACACCTGGAAACCGCCGGAGTCCGTCAGGATCGGGCCTTTCCACTGCATGAAATCATGCAGATCGCCATGCAGTTTCATGATTTCCTGACCCGGGCGCAGCCACAGGTGGAAGGTGTTGCCGAGAATAATTTGTGCGCCAGTGGCTTCAACTTCTTCCGGCGTCATGCCTTTAACGGTGCCATACGTACCGACAGGCATAAAAGCAGGCGTTTCCACTACGCCACGATCAAACACCAGGCGGCCACGGCGAGCGCGTCCGTCGGTAGTATCCAGTTCGAATTTCATTTTCTCTCCATACGCCAGAAAAACAGTCTGACGTTTAAACCTGTGCCGCGAACC
Organism: Citrobacter sp. TBCP-5362; assembly: GCF_005406305.1. NCBI lineage: Bacteria > Pseudomonadati > Pseudomonadota > Gammaproteobacteria > Enterobacterales > Enterobacteriaceae > Citrobacter > Citrobacter sp. TBCP-5362. The sequence continues at coordinate 3,400,176 of NZ_CP040234.1, forward strand.
TACTTCCCGACACGCTCATTCAAAGCCTGCGGATTGTACGTGATAAACATCGCGTCCCCGTAGCTAAAAAAGCGATAATTTTGTTCTACCGCAGCCTTGTACGCATTCATCGTGTGCTGATAACCCGCAAAAGCGGACACCAGCATAATCAGCGTCGATTCCGGCAGATGGAAATTGGTCACCAGCGCATCAATCACTTTGTATTGATAACCTGGGTAGATGAAGATTTGCGTATCGCCGAAGAACGGTTCGATCAGGTCGTTTTTCGCCGCCTGCGCCGCACTCTCCAGTGAGCGTACCGAGGTGGTGCCTACCGCGATGATCCGATTGCCCCGCGCTTTTGCCGCCAGCACCGCATCAACCACCTCCTGCGGGACTTCGGCGTACTCCGAGTGCATGATGTGATCTTCAATGGTCTCCACACGCACCGGCTGGAACGTCCCCGCGCCGACGTGCAGCGTCACAAACGCCATCTCAATGCCTTTTTCGCGCAGCGCGGCCAGCAGCGGATCGTCAAAGTGCAAACCTGCGGTTGGCGCGGCAACGGCCCCCGGTTTTTCACTGTAGACCGTCTGATACAACTCACGGTCGGCGTCTTCATCCGGGCGGTCGATGTACGGCGGCAGCGGCATATGGCCGATCGCGTTGAGAATCTCCAGAACCGGGCGCGCGTCGTTGAACTCAACTTCAAACAGCGCGCCATGACGCGCGGTCATGGTGGCGTTAATGCTTTCGTCATCGCCCAACAGCAGTTCCGCGCCCGGTTTCGGCGCTTTGGAAGCGCGAATATGCGCCAGAATGCGTTTGTCATCCAGCATCCGCTCAACCAGCACTTCAATCTTGCCGCCGCTGGCTTTACGGCCAAACAGACGCGCCGGGATGACGCGGGTATTATTAAAGACCAGCAGATCGCCAGGGTTGAGCTTATCGAGCAGATCGGTGAAAGTACCGTGCGTCAGCGCGCCCGTCGGCCCGTCCAGTGACAGCAAGCGGCAACGACTGCGCTCAGGCTGCGGATAGTGGGCAATCAGGGATTCGGGTAATTCAAAGGAAAAATCGGTAACGCGCATGACACTGACTCAGACTAAAATAAGAGGCGGGTAGTCTAGTGCCGGGGCGCGCTCCCTGCAACCGTTACCCCTCAAGTTAAGAGATATAAGCTATAGACAAAATCATTCAGGATGCATCGAGGCGGCAACTGAATAAGTCCCCAGGCGCTTACTCAAGTAAGTCGCTGGGGTGAGGCCCGGGGATGGGCCGAGTAACTCGCAGCCAACAAAGAGGCAGTTTGAAGGATGAAGTGGATATGAATTTTCTTGCACACCTGCACTTAGCGCATCTCGCCGACAGCTCGCTTTCCGGCAATTTACTGGCCGATTTTGTTCGGGGAAACCCGGAGGCTAATTTTCCCCCTGACGTGGTGGAAGGGATTTATATGCATCGACGGATTGACGTCATGACCGATAATCTGCCGGAAGTGCGTGAAGCGCGGGAATGGTTTCGCAGCGAAACCCGTCGTGTAGCCCCCATCACTCTGGATGTGATGTGGGACCACTTCCTGTCGCGCCACTGGGCGACAATATCTCCCGATTTCCCGTTGCAGGCGTTCGTGGGCTACGCCCATGCGCAAGTCAGCACTATTTTGCCCGACTCGCCGCCGCGTTTTGTGAATCTGAACGATTATCTGTGGTCGGAAAAGTGGCTGGAGCGTTATCGCGATATGGATTTTATCCAGAATGTCCTCAACGGGATGGCGAATCGCCGCCCACGCCTCGATGCCCTGCGCGACTCCTGGTACGATCTGGATGCGCACTACGATGCGTTAGAAGCGCGCTTCTGGCGCTTCTACCCGCGCATGATGGCGCAGGCGCGTCAGAAGTCGCTTTAGCTGCCTGATAAGCGTAACGCCATCAGGCAAAAAATTGATAGGTGAAACCTGTCTCATTGATTGTCAGCACCGCGTTGAGTTGCCCTCTTCCCCTCCCTATACTTGCCCGCGTTGCGTTCCAAACCCCTTAACTTTGCAGGAGTATTTATATGGTACTGGTTACTCGTCAGGCCCCGGACTTCACAGCAGCCGCCGTACTGGGTAGCGGTGAGATCGTTGAAAACTTCAACTTCAAACAGCACACCAACGGCAAAGCAACCGTTCTGTTCTTCTGGCCGATGGACTTCACCTTCGTTTGCCCGTCTGAACTGATTGCTTTCGACAAACGTTATGAAGAGTTCCAGGCGCGTGGCGTAGAAGTTGTCGGCGTTTCTTTTGACTCTGAATTCGTCCACAACGCATGGCGTAACACCCCTGTCGATAAAGGCGGCATCGGTGCAGTGAAATACGCAATGGTTGCTGACGTGAAGCGTGAAATCCAGAAAGCCTACGGTATCGAACACCCGGAAGCGGGCGTTGCCCTGCGCGGTTCTTTCCTTATCGACGCCAACGGCGTGGTTCGTCACCAGGTGGTTAACGACCTGCCGCTGGGCCGTAACATCGACGAAATGCTGCGTATGGTTGACGCGTTGCAGTTCCACGAAGAGCACGGCGAAGTGTGCCCGGCACAGTGGGAAAAAGGCAAAGAAGGGATGAACGCCTCTCCAGACGGCGTGGCAAAATACCTGACTGAAAACGTCGCCAGCCTGTAATCGGCTCGAATTGAAAAAAGCTCGCTATGGCGAGCTTTTTTATTGCGCTTATCAGGCCTACAAACATGTCGCGTTTACGCCGCGCCGTCCTTTTTCACCTCGCGCCAGATTCGCCACGCCATCACCAACAGTACCGCGACGCCAGCAATCAATGCCCCCCACACCAGTAACGTTTTCCAGCGGCTTTGCTGCTCCGCAGCCGACGTTGCCGTCAGCCGCGCCTCACCGCCCAGCGTTACGCGCCGCTGCGTCATCGCCCAGGGCAGGTCGTTAACATCCTGCGTTTTGCGCAACGACGCCGGGATCAGCATATCCAGCTCAACATCGGCTTTTTCCGCCGCCCGGTTTCCCCAGGTCAGCATATACGGGCCTTTCCCTTGGGTATTGAACACCAGTTGATAACTGTCCCGCGCGCCGCTCAGTGCAGGCAGCGTCTCCGGCAATCGGGCGTTGATGGTGGTCATATGGATAGCTTCAACCTGTTGACCTGAAAGAAAAATATCTTCCGAACGCTTCCCGTCGAGGCGGTACAGGATCGTTTTCGTCAGTGGACGCCACGCCTCTTTTTCCCCGCCGCGCCATGCCAGCTCAACCGGTAAAACGCCCTCGTTTTCCAACGCAATTCTGAGCGACGTCAGCGGCTGCGGCTGATTCCAGCGCCATACGGCTTCTGTTTCCGACACTTTCTTTGCGTGGGCCTCCAGCGCAATACGCTCCGACGCCGGTTCTCCGCTGTCCGCAATGGCGCTTACGCTGTTTAACGTCAGCGGCGGACTTTGCGAATCAAGAATCACCAGCAGGTAGCGACGGCCTTCCGCAGAGAGCGTCAGGCTGGCGCTGATGGTGTCCATTTTCAGCCGATCGTTATCGCGCGTCAGATCCATCAGCGGCGCGTCTTCTTGCACGGGTTGCCAGTAACGTAAATCACGGCTGGCATAAACGGACGCCTTCCCCTGCCAGTTGCCCGCAGGCGTGTTCCAGTTCAGGCGCAGTTGCGCCAGCGAAAAGGCCGCCGTCATCTCTTCCGGCAGAGTCAGTAAATAGCTCTGCCCAACCGCGTTAACGTCATCGCTTTCCAGATGAATTTCCACGCCGGTCTTTGAACGCAAAACAAAGGATTCGCTTCCACGGCGCTCCCCTTCCCGCGGTGATACTGGCGACATATCCAGAGGAAAAAGCCGCAGCGCCACCGTCTCTGGCGTGACAGACGGCGTTTTCTGCGCCGTCAGCGCAAAGGGCACCGTATCGCCCTGGCGGTTAAAAACCCGCACATCGCGTAAATCCGGCCAGGCGCTTTGTTGGTAAAGCGCCAGCGGCAGCGAAACGCGATACCACGGCGATGAACCCGTCGCTTCCAGCATCATGCCGGTGGCGTAATCCTGCGGCGTTTCCGGGGCTTCGTCACGGCTGAACACCGGCCACGCCACACTCAGCAACGCGCTCCAGACTACCGCTTTCATCCATTTCATTTTTCTTCTCCTGCTTTGGGCGGTAACGGTGAGAAATACCCGACGATAAGTACCAGGATCGCCACGCCGATAAAAGCGATGGCGCGCGCCAGCCCGCCGCCGCGCGCGCTATCCACCAGCATCAGCTTAACAATGACGATCCCCAAAAGCGCCGCGCCGCATAACCATTCCCGCCGCGAACGGCGACGGGTCGCGAGCAACATCATAATTAACGCCGTCAGCATCCAGAACAGGGCGAAACAGGTCTGGATCAACCGCGAATGCCACAATGTCTCCATGCTCCACGCCACCTCGCCATACCACGCCAGCGCCCGCATCAGCCCTCCGTTCAACCACCAGAATGCGAGCGCCGCCAGCACCACAGGCGCCCATGCGCGATATTTCGCTAACGGCGACGGCAGAAAACGACGAGAGAAACGCGCAAGGAGGAACAATCCCAGCAAGGCGAAAGCGGCTCCCTCCTCAAGCGGGTTCACCACTGGCAGATAGCGCTGTTGGAAAACCACGCCATCCTGTAAATTCGCCAGCACCAGAAGCAACAGCAGGATCGCTGCCACGGGCGCCAGCGCCAGCGCGCCGTACAACGCAGGCCAGCATTTGAACGGCCACAAATCGCGGCGCAGCGCGGCGTGTACCAGCAGTATGACGATTCCGCCCGCCGCCATCATCAACCCGCTGCGCCAGGCGTCCATTCCCCACGGCAACGACTGCACAAACCAGAACAGCTCCATCCCAAGCGCTAAAAGCACCATCCAGAACAAGGATAAATGCAGCGTCCGGGAGATGCGCGGCGGCAGATGCGCATCATCACGATAAAGCATGAGCACCGCACAAGGCAGCGCCACGCACCACGCCAGATTTTGCCAGCCTGCGGCGAAAATCTGCCGTTCTTCAATCTGGTACAGCAATGCCAGCAGCATCGCAGGCCACAGCAGCCAGCGGCTGTAACCTAACGCCCGCCAGGCGAGCCGCCCGCTCAGATAACGCCAGAGCCAGGCGGACGCGGCGAGTAGCGCCAGCACGCCAGACCATTCGGCAGCATAACGCGCCAGCGCCAGTTGCGAGGCCCCCGTCAGCGCGACGATCCAGAAGGCGATGCCGCCCGCCAGCAGCGCCCAACTGACCTCCTTCTTCTCGCTGCGCCACAGCCACGCGCCGCCCAGCCAGCACAAACTCAGCACGGCGAAGATCATCATCACCGTCAGCGGCGCGGCGTCATCGGCCAGCGCCCACAGCGCGCTGCCCACAGCCAGTAGCATTAGCGCAGTGCCGCTATAGCTCATCCGCCGCTGCTGTTGCTGCATACCCAGCCACAATACGCCAAGCCCCTCCAGCGCCCAGGCCATTGCCGTCCAGCGCGCCGAAAGCGCCAGCGGGATGGCAAGGGTGGTAAACGCGCCGCCCAACGCGAGCGCCGCCAGCACCAGCGGCCTTCCCATCGACGGGTAGCGGCGCAGCGCCAGCCACGCCAGCGCCATATAGAACGCGCCGTAGCCCAGCGCACTGAGCGCTGGACCATAATCCATATGTTGGGTAATGGCGTACTGCATGCCAAACCCAACCAGCGGCGGCGCAAACAACAGCACGCCATCAACAATATGTTTGCCTTTTTCCTGCGCCCGCAGCGACAGCGCCACGCTCAGCACACCGAAAATAATGATATTGGCAATCAGGAAAAGCTGGCAGTTGAGCCAGTATTCAGGCCGGTAGTCGCTGACGCCCCACAGGCCGCCGACCCCGAAAGTGAATAATAACCCCAGCAGATTAAGCTCACGCCAGTGCTGCCAGACGCTTATGGCAAGAATGCCTGCCGACAGCAGGAGATAGAACGAGAACAGCGCCACATAGTTCCCGCCGCCCGTCGACAGCAGCAGCGGCGCAAGATAGCCGCCCAGGCTGGCCAGCATCGCCAGGCTAAGCGCTTTTTGCAAAATTGCCAGCCCTACGCTTGCGGCGCAAATCAGCACCAGCAGCGCAAACGCCAGCGTCATCGGCAGCATTTGCCACAGCCGGAATGCGCCAAAGACGGTCAGATAGAGCACGCCTGTCGCGCCGCCTTGCAGGATCAGCGCATAGACCGGCTGTTTGCGTCGCAAACGCCAGCCTGTCGCGAGCAGCACTACGGCACACAGCGCCGCAGTGACAAGACGCAGTTCAAGCGGAAACAGCGCGTGTTCAACCGTATAACGCAACAGGAAGGATAAACCGAAAAAGAGGAGCAGAATGCCCAGCTTCGCCAGCGGATTTCCCTGCATAAACCAGCGCGCCAGCGAGGTGAAAACGCCGCCGAACGCGGAAGGTTTCGCCTTTTTCGCAGGCGCCGGAAGCGGTTTTGCGAGGGTTTCCTGCGCAGCCCAGGGATTTTCCGGCTCAGGTATGGCCGCTTCGATGGCATCAGGCGGCGATGACGCGACACGCTCTTTCGCAGATAGCGAAGGTTCCGCCGTCACCTGTACCGCAGGCGCTTCTTCCGCACGCTGCTGTTCAAGTTGCTCAACCCGTCGGCGCAACACCGCCAGCTCAAAGCGAACCGCCGCGCTGCGGTTGAGCGCGACAATCGCGAGAATGGGAACCACCACCAGCGCGAAGAATAAAACAATGCAGCCAAGGATTAAAAGCTCATCCATGTTTCCACCTTCACTGTACAAGGACAGACCAGAATGACATAGATTATTACATTTTTGCCATCCCTGAAGGTGAAAATGCCGGATCGCAGCGTAAACCAGAACGCGGCTTCGGGGCGAATAAAGCCGACCATTTTGAATGCATTATTGAGGAAATGAACCATGCTAATAACGTGGTTATTTCATCTTATTTTGCATAACAGACACCCTCAAAAAAATGCCATGCTTTGGTCTAAATTATTCACTGGCATTGTTTTTCGACAGTCTGTACAACGTACTTATTTCATTTTCAGGATATTTTCAGATCATGCGAATCAATCTGGACGTTCTGCTCATTCTTGATGCTATCGACAAACACGGCTCGTTTGCCGCTGCGGCCGGGTCGCTGTTTAAAACCCCCGCGGCGCTTAGCTATATGATTCAGAAACTGGAAAACGATCTCGATATTGAGCTTCTCGATCGCTCCGGCCACCGGGCAAAATTTACCGATACCGGACGAATGATGCTGGAAAAAGGGCGTCTGCTGCTCAACGCCGCAAAAGACCTGGAGAAACAAGCCGTACAGTTAAGCTCTGGCTGGGAAAAAGAGCTGGCGATAGCGCTGGATGATTCCTTCCCTTTCGAGACGCTGCTGCCCGTTATTGATGCGTTTTATGCGCTGAATAAGCAAACGCGCCTCAATTTTACACACCATACGCTGGCGGGATCGTGGGAAGAGCTGACGCACAACGGCGCGGACATCATTCTCGGCGCAATTAACGAGCCTCCGACCTCCGCCGCCTGGTCATATAAAATGCTCGGCACCCTGGACAACGTATTTGTGGTCGCGCCTTCGCACCCGCTGGCCGCCGCCACGGACGGTCTGACCAATGAGCAACTCTGTCTGCATCGGGCGGTGGTGATCAGCGACAGCGCCCGCTTCTGCCATCCCCTGCAATCCAATTTAATGGATGAGCAGCCGCAAATTCGCGTGGATGACTTCGACAGCAAAGTGACGCTGCTGCGCGCCGGTTTAGGGTGCGGATTCCTCCCCCGCCATATTGTCAGACCGTGGCTTGCCACCGGCGAGCTGGTGGAAAAATCCGTCATCTCTTTTCGGCAGAAAGATGTCGCCTATATGGCATGGCGCAACCACAGCGATGGTCTGGCGCAGCGCTGGTGGCGAGAAGCCCTGCTCGCCAGCCCGGAAGTCGCGCAGCTCTATCAGTGATTCACCCAGACCGTAGCGGAAATGGCGGGCAGGCTGAGAACGCCCTCAGCCAGTTGGCCTTTCCCCTCTTTGCCTCGCCACTCGCTGACGTTAAGCAACGGTGAGGCAGGCAATACGACCTCACAGGCCTCGCCCCGGTTGATCGCCACCAGTACGCGCTGCTGGTGATAGACTCGCACAAAGACCACCACATCTTCTTCGGCATAAATCACCTGGCAACCGCCGTGACGTAGCGCCTGCGTGCGCTGGCGAAGTTTCCCCAGACGCTGGTACAGCGCCAACAGCGTGGCATCCTGTTTTTCAACCTGCCACGGGAACGGCTTACGACAGAACGGATCGTTATTGCCGTCCAGCCCCACTTCATCGCCGTAATAGATGCAGGGAACGCCTAGCCAGGTAAACAGCCAGACGACCGCCAGCGGCAAACGCGCCACGTCTTTGCCCAGCAGCGATTTAAAACGGGCGGTATCGTGGCTGTCCAGTTGGTTAAACATCCGTAACTGCTGCTGATGCGACAGGCCGGCGCGGTAGTTATCCATCCAGGCGATGCAGGTTTGCGCGTCAATGTGCTGCGGATCGTAAGAGATATCGGTATTGGCGAGAAATCCCCACAGCGGGAAAGTGAAGCCGCGATAGTTCATGGCGGCGTCTTCCGCATCCGCCTGGAGCCATTGCCGCGCATCGCCAAAATGCTCGCCAACGATATAGGCGTCAGGCTGCGTCTCTTTTGCCGCCTGCGTAATACCGGCAACGTGTTGCAGGTTATTGCGCGCACCTCCGGCCTCGCCCAGCATATGCACCACATCAAGCCGCCAGCCGTCCATATGCCACGGCGCTTTCAGCCAGTGACGCACAATGCTGTCTTCACCGCGGTAGATTTCATTGACCAGGCTTTCCGACTGGAAATCCAGCTTGGGCAGACTCGGATACCCCAGCCAGTCCAGCGCCACGCCCTCCGGGGAGAAAGAGTACCAGTCACGCCAGGGCGAATCCGGGTTGTGGCATGCGCCGCCGGTTCCCCGATTGTGCCTGTCAAACCAGGCGTGCGAGTCGCCGCTATGGTTAAAGACGCCGTCCAGCACCAGGCGCATTCCCTGCTGCTGCGTATGCTGCCGCAGGCGCAGCAGCGCCCGATCGCCGCCAAACTGCGGATCAACGTGACGATAATCTTCCGTATCGTATTTATGAACGCTTGGCGCGCTAAAGACCGGGTTCAGGTACAGCGCCGTCACCCCCAGTTTTTTCAGGTACGGCAGTTTCTCGCTGATCCCGTCCAGATCGCCGCCGTAGAACGTCGATCCCCCGGCCTGCGCAGTCACCGGATCGTCCCAGTCGTGCAAGACGATATCCTGACCGGCGGCATGATGGTAATAGACATTATCCTGTTCCGCTTCGCGCGGCTGGCTGCGGGCAAAGCGATCCGGGAAGATTTGATAGAAAATCTGATCGGCGACCCATTGCGGGCCATTGTCCGGCACATCGACGGCAAACTGCTCCAGCCGCGCGGGCGGGAAACGGCTAAATCCCTGCGGCGTGAACCACAGCTGGCGATCGTGCCAGAGGAGTTTAAAGCTGTAGCGACGGCGCGGCTGTCCGCTGGCGAGATCGATCGCCGCCCGCCACGCCGTGACGCCCGGTTGCGGTTGACTGCGCAGCCGATGCATCGCCAGCGAGATTTCTTCATTATCGTTCTCAGCGCGTAGCGTCACACGCTGGGGCGGGTTTTCCCCGCTCAGCCATAACGTTATGGTCAGTTGTTCTTTGTTTTGCTTAACAAATGGGGCAACCGGAAGGTGCCAGGCGTTCAACATCACGTATCCCCTTTGATGAAAATGAAGCCACCTTGCCATAGCGACATCAAGGATAACTCATCATCTTAATGTTTATTGGGGGAGGAGTCCGGGGGAGGATATTGTTTGATACTGCCGGGCGGCGGCTTCGCCTGACCCGGCCTACGGTTGCCTGTAGGCCGGGTCAGCGTTAGCGCCATCCGGCGGGGAATCACCCCACTTCAGCCAGTTGGCGGTCGCGGCGGCGTTTAAACATCCAGCCGACCAGCAGCAGTGCGATCCAGGCGAAACCGACGTACAGCGAAATACGGGTATCTGGATGGTAGCCGATAAGCGCGATAATAAAGACCAGGAAGATCAGGCCCGTAACGGTTGTCGCCACGCCGCCCGGCACTTTAAATTTCAGCGCCTTCACCTCATCCGGCGGCAGACGGCGGCGGAACGCAATCTGCGACAGCAGGATCATAATCCATACCCATACCGTGGCGAAGGTCGCCAGCGAAGCAATCACCAGGAAGACGTTTTCCGGCATGATGTAGTTCAGGTAAACCGCGAACAGCAGCGCAATGGTCATCACCATAACCGTCACCCACGGAATACCGCGACGCGACGTTTTAGCGAACACTTTCGGCGCACTGCCCTGCTCCGCCATACCGTGCAGCATACGTCCCACGCCGAACACGTCGGAGTTAATCGCCGACAGCGAAGCGGTCAGCACCACAAAGTTCAGGATGCTGGCGGCAAACGTAATGCCAAGATGCTGGAAGGTCAGGACGAACGGGCTGCCGCTGGTGCCAACCTGGTTCCACGGGTAGATAGACATGATGACGAACAGCGTGCCCACGTAGAACACCAGAATACGCATCGGCACGGAATTGATGGCGCGCGGAATAGATTTCTCCGGGTCTTTCGCTTCTCCGGCGGTGATGCCGATAATTTCAATCCCGCCGTAAGCGAACATCACCATTTGCAGCGACATCACCATCCCCAGCCAGCCGTTGCTGAAGAACCCACCGTTGCTCCACAGGTTGTGGACCCCGGTCGGCTGCCCGCCGTTGCCAATCCCCCAGATAATGATGCCAAAGCCGGCGACAATCATGATGATGATAGTGGCGACTTTAAAGAACGAGAACCAGAATTCCAGCTCGCCAAATACCTTCACGCTCATCAGGTTGATGGCGCAGATAAGTAGCACCACGCTCAGCACCCAGATCCAGTGCGGCACCGCAGGGAACCAGACCCCCATATAGATACCGAAGGCGGTCACGTCGGCAATGGCGACAATCAGAATTTCAAAACAGTAAGTCCAGCCGGTAATGTAACCGGCGAGCGGGCCGAGGTTTTCCTGCGCATAGCGCGAGAACGAGCTGGCGGCGGGGTTATGCACGGACATTTCGCCCAGCGCGCGCATAATAATGTACGCCGCGACCCCGCCGATAATGTAGGCCAGCAACACGCTTGGCCCGGCCATTTTGATGGCGTCTGCCGAGCCATAAAATAATCCGGTGCCAATTGCCGAGCCCAATGCCATAAAGCGAATGTGCCGGGTGCTCAGCCCACGCTTTAGCTTGTTATTGCTTTCCATCAATTCCGAACCCATCAAAATAATAAAAAAACCACGGGGCCTGTAGCCCCGTGGTTAAAACATACTGTCAGTGATCTTAGTGAGCGCTGGAGGTCACTTGTCGACCTGCGGCGCGATCCCAGATAATTGCCAGAACAACCATCACCACTGTTGGCATCAACCACGCCAGCCCCTGTTCCGCCAGCGGTAAACGCTGGGTCCAGGCCGGTAAGATGTCACCAATCGCAGAGGCTTTAATCCCGTCAAGGATACCAAAAACCAGGCTGATAAACATCGCCGGAGCAATGACGCGGGAAGAATTATGCCACCATGAGCGGGTAAAGCTTAATACAACCAGTGCGATACACGGCGGATAGATGGCTGTCAGCACCGGAATAGAAATCTGAATCAGATGGCTCAGACCCAGATTCGATACCACCATTGAGAAGCCGCCCAGAATAAACACCAGCGTGCGATAAGAGAGTGGGACGTACTGCGCAAAGAACTCCGCACATGCGCAGGTCAGGCCAACCGCCGTCACCAGACAGGCGATGAAAATCAGCGCCGCCAGCAGCAGGCTACCCGCGCCGCCGAAGGTATGCTGAACGTAAGCGTGCAGGATTGCCGCGCCGTTAGCAGACTGATCGACCAGCGTCGCGCTATCCGATCCCAGACGGAACAGCGCAAGGTACAGCAGCGTCAAACCCACACCCGCCATCAGGCCCGCCCAGACGGTATAACGGGTCAGCAGACGCGCTTCTTTAACGCCGCGCGAGCGCGCCGCATTGACGATAACGATACCAAACACCATTGCGCCCAGCGTATCCATCGTCAGATAGCCATTCACAAAGCCATTAGAGAACGCCGCGTTCTGGTAGGCATCCATCGCGTCGCTAATCGGGCCGGCAGGCCAGATGATTGCCGCAACGGAGAGAATAATCAGCGCGATGATTTTCAGCGGCGCCAGGAAGTTACCCACCGTGTCCAGCAGCTTGCCCGGATAGAGCGATACCAGAATCACAATGGCGAAATACACCAGGCTGTAGATAAACAGCGGCAGTGCGGAATCGCCGGTCAGCGGCGCAATCCCGACTTCAAAGGAGACGGTCGCCGTACGCGGCGTTGCGAATAACGGCCCCACCGCCAGATAACAGACGGTCGCCAGCAGAACGCCAGCCACTTTACCAATCGGGGTGCTCAGGCTATCAACGCCGCCGCCGACTTTCGCCAGCGCCACAACGGTAAGTACCGGAAGACCAACGGCAGTAATCAGAAAGCCGAACGCCGCAGTCCAGACGTGTTCGCCTGCCTGCAAACCGACCATCGGCGGAAAGATAATATTGCCTGCGCCAACGAACAGCGCAAATGTCATAAAGCCCAGAGCGATAATATCGCGCGATTTTAACTGATGGGTCATAAAGTTTTACTGCCTGTGGATGTGGTGTTGAAAACGTTAAATTTTCTGCCCTTCCCTGCGGGACGATACAGCGGCATTTTTAAGCAATTCCAGCGGGATATGCTCCTGGGCTGGCGCGGCGAAGAATAGTTTTTCGATTTACCGCGTAAATGCAGTCGGTATGACAGCATCTGGAGCGCAATTTAAACGCTTATAACGTTTTAAAGCAAGGTGAGATCCAAAAACCAGAAGAATATAGCGATATGAAATTAGCAACCAGTACAAAACGCTATCCATAAGAAAAAGTCATGGCTAATCATGCGAACAAAAAAGCATCAGACGTTGAAAAATTCAGTGGAGTCTTCTTTACTGCAAAGAAAATAAGCCAGCATCCGCTGGCTTATGGAAAGCTAACCTTACGAACCACAATTAAGCGCAATTTTTGGCAATTAATCGTTCCGGCAGCACAAAGCTGAAGCGCGTCCCTTTACCCGGAGAACTGTCGATAATCAATCGACTCTCGTGATGATTCAGCGCATGTTTCACAATCGCCAGACCTAATCCGCTTCCCCCGGTTTGCCGCGACCGCGCTTTGTCCACACGGTAGAAACGCTCCGTCAGACGCGGAATATGCTCAGGCGCAATCCCCGGCCCGTTATCTTCCACGCTGAACTCCGCACCGTGAGTCACATGCTGCCAGCGCACGGTAATATGCGTTCCCGCAGGCGTGTGATTCACCGCGTTATAGACCAGGTTCGAAATCGCGCTGCGCAACTGTTCTTCGTTGCCCAATACGCTCAGCCGGGCATCCACTTCAAACGTAAAGGTGTGTTTCTGCTGGCTGAGCGCCTGCGCCTCACGCTCAACAACGCGCAGCATCATCGGCACATCCACCCTTTCGTTCAACAGCAGCGCGGGCGCCGCCTCAATTTTCGACAGCGTCAGCAGTTGTTTCACCAGCCCTTCCATCCGGTGCGTTTGCTCACGCATCGTATGCAGCGCCTTCTCCCGCGTCGCACCTTCCAGAGGCTGCTCCTGCATCATCTCCAGATAGCCCTGCAAGACGGTGAGCGGCGTGCGTAGTTCATGGCTGACGTTCGCGAAGAAATTGCGCCGCGCGCCTTCAAGCTGGTGCATCTGCGTCACGTCGCGCGCGACCATCAACAGTTGCTGATCGGTATAAGGCATCACGCGGATCTCCAGATGCCGCCCGGTGTTGAGCACCAGATTGAGCGGCCGGATAAAATCGCGTGTTTTGAGATACTGCGTAAATTCCGGGTAGCGCAGCAGGTTCAGAATGTTTTGCCCGTTGTCGTCCGGCCAGCGCAGCCCAAGCACCTGTTGCGCCAGCCCGTTACACCAGAAAATCCCGCCGTCTTCGGTTGTCAGCACCACCGCGTCGGGGAGGGATTCCGCCCCGCTGCGAAAGCGTTTAATCAGGTTTCCCAGTTCGCGACGCCGCTTTTTATTACGCAACTGCATCTGGTGCAGACCGTACAGCAGCGGCTCCCAGCTCCCGCGTCCCGGCGGCGGCGTCATACTCATATCGACCCACAGCCACCAGGAGAGGCGCAATAAATTCCAGAAATGCCAGATCAGCAATCCCGTTACCGACGCCAGTAAAAACCAGGGCAGATAACCAAAAAAAGCACTGAGGATAAAAGCGGGGATGCAGCAGAGGATCAGCTCCAGCACCAGCCTTTTCCATGACAGCCGTTCCAGCACGCGTCACACTCCCTTCAGAATAGTAAACCCGCCCGCCACACCGAGATGCCGGTCTGGCGGCAAGGTATTAAAAACGGGTCGAAAAGCGATACCCGGTTCCGCGTACCGTTTGCACCATACGATCGTGACCGCTGTGCTCCAGCGCTTTACGCAAACGACGAATATGTACATCGACCGTACGGTCTTCAACATACACATTCGTTCCCCAGACATGGTTGAGGAGCTGCTCGCGACTGTAGACGCGCTCAGGGTGCGTCATAAAGAAGTGTAACAATTTAAATTCGGTCGGCCCCATATCGAGCGGATTTTCCCCGGTCATCACGCGGTGCGAGGTTGGATCGAGGCTAAGCCCCTGCATCTCAATCACCTCTTCTACCGCCATCGGCGAAATGCGGCGCATCACAGCTTTGATACGCGCCACCAGCTCTTTAGGGGAAAACGGCTTGGTGACATAGTCATCCGCCCCGGTTTCCAGCCCGCGCACGCGGTCTTCCTCTTCGCCTCTTGCCGTCAGCATAACCACAGGGATATCCCGGGTCATCGCTTCACGCTTGAGGTGTTTAATAAACTGAAGGCCCGACCCGCCGGGCAACATCCAGTCAAGGAGGATTAAATCCGGCCAGGGTTCATTCAGTTGGTTCACAGCACTGTCATAATCTTCGGCTTCTACTGGCTGAAAGCCATTTTGCTCGAGCACGAAGCAGACCATTTCACGAATTGGAGCTTCATCTTCTACGACCAGAATACGTCTCGCCATGATTTGCCCTGTTTAAATAAGTCGTTGTCATCAATGCGGCGCCATTATGCGTCAGATTTATGACAGATTTATGAAAAAGATAGTCGACATTCGGCTCAGGTTATTGATTTATGACAGTCACGAAACAAGATATTACCGTTCCCGACGGGTTATAATCCTGCCCACGCTTTTTCGTCATGGAACCGTTATGCGCATCCTTCACACCTCTGACTGGCATCTGGGACAAAACTTCTACAGCAAAAGCCGCGCCGCCGAGCACCAGGCGTTTCTCGACTGGCTGCTGGAAACCGCGCAATCTCACCAGGTGGATGCGATTATTGTCGCGGGTGACATTTTTGATACAGGATCGCCGCCAAGCTATGCCCGCGAGTTGTATAACCGGTTTGTTGTCAATTTACAGCAAACCGGCTGTCATCTGGTGGTGCTGGCCGGAAACCATGACTCCGTCGCCACGCTCAACGAATCCCGCGATATTCTGGCGTTTCTCAACACCACCGTGGTCGCCAGCGCAGGCCACGCGCCGCAGTACCTTTACCGTCGCGACGGCACGCCGGGCGCCGTGCTTTGCCCGATTCCGTTTTTACGCCCGCGCGACATCATCACCAGCCAGGCGGGGCTTTCGGGCAATGAAAAACAGCAGCATCTGCTCGGGGCGATCACGGATTATTACCAACAACAGTATCAGGAAGCCTGTAAGCTGCGCGGCGACGGCGATCAAACTCTGCCGGTTATCGCCACCGGGCACCTGACCACCGTTGGCGCCAGTAAAAGTGACGCGGTACGTGACATCTATATTGGCACGCTGGATGCTTTCCCGGCGCAAAACTTCCCTCCTGCCGATTATATCGCGCTGGGACACATTCACCGGGCGCAGATCATTGGCGGCACGGAACACATCCGCTACTGCGGCTCTCCGATCGCGCTGAGCTTTGATGAGTGCGGCAAAAGCAAATGCGTCCATCTGGTCAGTTTTGCAAACGGCAAATTACATCAAGTAGAGAACCTCACCGTTCCCGTCACTCAACCGCTGGCGGTGCTGAAAGGCGATCTGGCCTCCATCACCGAACAACTTGAGCAATGGCGCGATGTTCACCAGGAGCCTCCCGTCTGGCTGGATATTGAAATCACCACCGACGAATACCTTCACGATATGCAGCGCAAAATTCAGGCATTAACGGAGTCGCTGCCCGTTGAGGTTTTACTGGTGCGCCGCAGTCGGGAAAATCGCGAACGCATTATGGCTAACGAACGACGTGAAACCCTGAGCGAACTGCGCGTGGAAGACGTTTTTACTCGCCGCTTGGCGCTGGAAGAGCTGGATGAGCCCCAGCGTGAACGTCTGACACAGCTTTTTACCACCACCCTACATTCGCTGGCCGGGGAGCATGACGCATGAAAATTCTCAGCCTGCGCCTGAAAAACCTCAACTCCCTGAAGGGAGAATGGAAAGTCGATTTCACGGCAGAACCTTTTGCCAGCAACGGGCTGTTTGCCATCACCGGGCCGACCGGCGCGGGGAAAACCACGCTGCTCGACGCCATCTGTCTTGCGCTCTATCACGAGACGCCGCGCCTGAGCACCGTTTCGCAATCGCAAAACGATCTGATGACCCGCGATACGGCCGAATGCCTCGCCGAAGTGGAGTTCGAGGTTAAAGGCGAGTCTTACCGCGCTTTCTGGAGCCAGAACCGCGCCCGCAATCAGCCGGACGGAAACCTGCAAGTGCCGCGCGTGGAGCTGGCGCGCTGCACCGACGGAAAAATCCTCGCCGATAAGGTCAAAGATAAGCTGGAGATGACGGCATCGCTCACCGGGCTGGATTACGGACGCTTTACCCGCTCCATGCTGCTGTCACAGGGGCAGTTCGCTGCGTTTCTCAATGCGAAGCCAAAAGAACGCGCCGAGCTTCTGGAAGAGCTGACCGGAACCGAAATCTACGGGCAGATCTCTGCGCTGGTGTTTGAAAAGCACAAGACCGCCCGCACCGACCTGGAAAAGCTTCAGGCGCAGGCCAGCGGCGTCTCGCTGTTAGCGCCGGAGCAGCAGCATTCCCTCAATGAAAGTTTGCAGGCGCTCACTGACGAAGAAAAACAGCTGCTCGCCCGCCAGCAGCTTCACCAGCAACATCTGCACTGGCTGACCCGTCAGAATGAGTTGCAGGCTGAAATGAATCGCCGCCAGCAGGCGCTGCGGGTTGCCCAGGAAGAACAGGAAAACGCGAAGCCGCAGCTGGCCGCGCTGAACCTGGCGCATCCTGCCCGGCAGTTACGTCCACACTGGGAACGCATTGAGGAACAAACCGCTGCCGCCGGGCGCACACGCCAGCAAATTCAGGAAGTAAATACTCGCTTACAAAGCGTATTACACCTGCGCAGCCGCATTCGACACAGCGCTCAACAACAATCCGCCGAACTGCGCGCCACCATGCAGACGCTGACCGGGTGGCTCACCGAACATGAACGCTTCCGCTTGTGGAGCAGTGAACTGGCAGGCTGGCGTGCGCTGTTTGCTCAACAGTCCAGCGATAAAGCGCAGCTGCTTAAATGGCAGCAGCAGTGTGCAAGCGATATCCGCAAGCGTGACGCGCTTCCACCGAATCCTCTGACGCTTACGCCAGAAGAGGCCACGGCAGCGCTGGCGCAGCATACGCAACAGCAGCCGCTGCGTCAGCGGCTCGCCAGCCTGCATGGGCAGATAGCGCCTAAGCAAAAACGACGGGAACAACTGCAAACCGCGATCCAGAATAGTCAGCAGGAGTTGGCCCGACGCAGTGCGGCGCTGGAGGATAAGCGACAGAAATATAAAGAAAAAAATCAGCAGTTCATGGATGTGAAAACGATTTGCGAGCAGGAGGCGCGCATCAAAGATCTGGAAAGCCAGCGAGCGCTGCTGCAATCCGGCCAGCCATGCCCGCTCTGCGGATCGACCTCGCATCCGGCGATTGCATCCTATCAGGCACTCGAACCCGGCGTGAATCAGGCGCGGCGCGATGCACTGGAAAAAGAGGTCAAGACGCTGGCGGAAGAAGGCGCCGCCTTACGCGGGCAACTGGAAACATTAACGCAGCAGCTACACCGCGACGAAAGCGAAGCGCAGGCACTGGTAAAAGAGGAGCAAGCGCTCACTCAAGAATGGCAGACGCTGTGTGACGCGCTGAAAGTTACGCTGCAGCCTCAGGACGATATTTCACCGTGGCTTACCGCCCGGCAGGACTATGAACAACAGCTGTATCAGCTCAGCCAGCGCCATATGTTGCAGGCGCAGATCGCCGCCCATACCGGGCAGGTTACGCAATTTCAGCAGCAAATCGACCAGCGTCAAACCACGCTGCTGTCTGAACTGCGCCGCTACGGGTTATCCCTGCCCGCCGACGGAGAAGAAGCGTCGTGGTTAAACGCCCGCGCGGATGACGCGCAAACATGGCAACAGCGCCAAACGGAACTGGGCGAGCTACAAATGCGCATCGCGCAGTTGGTTCCCCTGCTGGAAACACTACCGGAAACAGATATTCTCCCGGAGAGCGACGAGCGCGTGGCGCTGGATAACTGGCGGCAGGTACATGATGATTGCGTTTCGCTACAGAGCCAGTGGCAGACCTTGCAACAGCAGGAGGCGCAGGAAATGCAGCGGGTAGCACAGGCGCAGGCGCACTTTGACGCCGCGCTCAAGGCCAGCGTATTTGACGATCGCGCCGCCTTCCTTGCCGCGCTGCTGGACGATGAGACCATCGCCCGCCTCGAACAACATCGCCAGGCGCTGGAAAACCAGTTACAGCAGGCGCAGGCCTTAGCCGCTCAGGCGAACCAGGCGCTGGCAGAACATCAACAACATCCGCCCGAGGGGCTGGATCTCACGCTCACACCTGAACACATTCAGCAGGCCGTGGCGCAATTAACCGGACAACTGCGGGACAATACGACGCGTCAGGGGGAGATCCGCCAGCAGCTCAAACAGGATGCGGATAACCGCCAACAGCAGCAGTCTCTGATGCTGGCGATTGAAAACGCCTCGCAGCAGGTGGAGGACTGGGGTTATCTGAACGCGTTAATCGGCTCTAAAGAGGGCGATAAATTCCGCAAATTTGCTCAGGGACTGACGCTGGATAACCTGGTCTGGCTGGCGAACAATCAGCTGACTCGCCTGCATGGTCGTTACCTGCTCCAGCGCAAGGCCAGCGAAGCGCTGGAACTGGAGGTGGTCGATACCTGGCAAGCGGATGCCGTTCGCGATACCCGCACGCTGTCCGGCGGCGAAAGTTTCCTGGTCAGTCTGGCGCTGGCGCTGGCGTTGTCCGATCTGGTCAGCCACAAAACGCGCATCGACTCCCTGTTCCTTGATGAAGGGTTCGGCACACTGGACAGCGAGACGCTGGATACCGCGCTGGATGCCCTGGACGCGCTGAATGCCACCGGTAAGACGATTGGCGTAATAAGCCATGTGGAAGCGATGAAAGAACGCATTCCTGTGCAAATTAAGGTGAAGAAAATCAACGGGCTGGGTTACAGCAAACTGGATAAGATGTTTGCTGTGGAATGACGGCTGTTTTGCCGGATGGCGGCGTAAACGCCTTATCCGGCCTACAGGGAGCACATTGTAGGCCCGGTAAGCGTAGCGCCACCGGGCATTACGCCGGATGGCGGCGTCACCGCCTTGTCCGGCCTACAGGAAGCACATTGTAGGCCCGGTAAGCATAGCTCCACCGGGCACTATGCCGGATGGCGGCGTAACCGCCTTATCCGGCCTACAGGGAGCACGTTGTAGGCCCGGTAAGCGTAGCGCCACCGGGCACTATGCCGGATGGCGGCGTAAACGCCTTATCCGGCCTACAGGGAGAACGTTGTAGGCCCGGTAAGCGTAGCGCCACCGGGCATTACGCCGGATGGCGGCGTAAACGCCTTATCCGGCCTACAGGGAGCACATTGTAGGCCCGGTAAGCATAGCGCCACCGGGCATTACGCCTTATCCGGCAAAAAACGATTTACTCCTGCGGCCACAACCATGCCGCGCCGCGAACGCCGCTGGAATCGCCATGTAACGCCTTACGAACCGGCGTTTCGCATTCGCCGCCAAAAACAAACGGTTTAATCAACGATGGCACGGTGTTGTACAACCGGTCGACATTGCTCATCCCGCCGCCTAACACGATAACGTCCGGGTCGAGGATGTTGACCACATGGGCTAACGATTTCGCCAGGCGCAGTTCATAACGGCTAAGCGCCCGTTCCGCCAGCGCGTCCTGCTCGTTAACCAGACGGATAATGTCATTCCCTTTCAGCGGATGACCACTCAGACGATGGTAATCCGTGGCAAACCCGGTTCCTGAGATAAAGGTTTCAATGCAGCCTTGTTTGCCACAATAGCAGGGCACTTCTTCACGGTAGCGCAGTTCATCTTCATCCATCCACGGCAAGGGATTGTGCCCCCACTCGCCTGCCGTACCGTTGCCGCCGGTATGGGCCCGACCGTTCAGCGCCACGCCAGCCCCGCACCCGGTGCCGATAATCACCGCAAAAACGGTCTGCGCTCCGGCCGCCGCGCCATCCACCGCTTCGGACACCGCCAGGCAGTTGGCGTCGTTCGCCAGGCGCACTTCCCGCTGCAAACGCGCACTCAAATCTTTATCGAACGGCTGACCGTTAAGCCAGGTTGAGTTAGCGTTCTTTACCACGCCGGTATAGGGCGAGATCGAACCTGGAATACCCATCCCTACCGTACCCGTCTGGCCCGTCGCCTTTTCCGCCATTTCGACCAGCGAAGCGATGGTCTCTATCGTTTGTCGATAATCATCCCGCGGCGTAGGCAGACGATGGCGAAACAGCTGTTCCCCCGCATCGCCGAGCGCAATCACTTCCGTTTTCGTGCCGCCTAAATCGATACCTATACGCACACATCGCTCCTCATTTTTAGGGAATATCAACAGAGTAGAGGCGGGTGTTCTGGTTGGCAATGCAAGCCCGCCGACAATTCGTTATTATACCCGCTGGATTTAACGACAAGGCCGTGGAAATTATCATGCTGTGGTTCAAAAATTTAATGGTTTACCGTCTTAGCCGCGATATTTCGTTGCGCGCCGAGGAGATGGAAAAACAGCTAGCCTCGATGACGTTTACCCCTTGCGGCAGCCAGGATATGGCAAAAATGGGCTGGGTTCCGCCAATGGGCTCGCACAGCGATGCGTTAACGCATACCGCCAATGGCCAAATTATTATCTGCGCGCGCAAAGAAGAGAAAATTCTGCCGTCGCCGGTGATCAAGCAAGCGCTGGAAGCGAAAATCGCCAAACTGGAAGCTGACCAGGGGCGCAAGCTAAAAAAAACGGAAAAAGACTCGCTGAAAGATGAAGTGCTGCACTCACTGCTGCCGCGCGCCTTTAGCCGTTTTAGTCAGACAATGATGTGGATCGACACCGTTAACGGTCTGATCATGGTCGATTGCGCAAGCGCTAAAAAAGCGGAAGATACGCTGGCGTTGCTGCGTAAAAGCCTCGGCTCGCTGCCGGTGGTTCCGCTGGCGCTGGAAAATCCTATCGAGCTGACGCTCACCGAATGGGTGCGTTCCGGTACGGTGGCGCAGGGATTCCAGTTGCTGGACGAAGCAGAGCTGAAAGCAATGCTGGAAGATGGCGGCGTGATCCGCGCGAAGAAACAGGATCTGGTCAGCGACGAGATCGCCGTGCACATTGAAGCGGGTAAAGTGGTCACGAAACTGGCGCTCGACTGGCAGCAGCGCATTCAGTTTTTGATCTGCGATGACGGTTCGATCAAACGCCTGAAGTTCAGCGATGAACTGCGCGATCAAAACGAAGATATCGATCGCGAAGACTACGCTCAGCGTTTTGATGCCGATTTCATTCTGATGACGGGTGAGTTGGCGGCGTTAATTCAAAGCCTGGTTGAAGGTCTGGGCGGCGAAGCGCAACGCTAAGTGAATATTCCCTCTCCGCCAGGAGAGGGAAGCGCCATTATAAATAGCGGCAAAGATAGGACGTCGGTTCAGCCACCTGCAAATGGAACTCACTTTGGCCAGGGACGTTAAACACCTCGCCCGCTGCGTAGACTTTCCACTCGGTTTCCCCCGGAAGCAGTACGTTCAACGCGCCACTGACCACCGTCATCTCCTCCGGCGCGGCAGTGCTAAAGGCATATTCGCCTTCCGCCATCACGCCGACACTGGCGCGACCAGTACTGCTGCTGGTAAAGCCGATTGATTTCACTTTGCCGGAAAAGTATTCGTTACTTTGTAGCATAAACTGGCCCTTTCTCATGGTTACGTTAAGCACCAATATAGGGTCGCGACCTTCTGCCTGTCACGCAAAATTAACCGAGTAACTCCGAAGCCAGCCGTGCAATCAATACATTAGAGAGCAAGACCGGAACATCCAGTGCTCTTTGCAATAAATCACGATGACGCTGATTAAATCCAATGGAATCCAGCATGATCACATCCGCGCCCTGTTCCAGCAAATCTTTACCGGCATCAATCAGTTGTTGTTCCGATCCCTGCACGGGATTCGCCAAAGAAAAGACCGGAGGACGTTGTAAGACCTGCCATTTTCTCGCCTGCACATCCAGTAACTCTTCAACCGGCACAATCACGCCCACCTGGTGGCCATCAACAATCGACGCCACTAACGGCGGGATAATACGCAATGGCTCCAGCAGGATCGTGTTACGCGCGGTCATACTGTTAATCGCGGCGGTATTCATCAGTAAAATGACATCGTAGCCCTGGTTATCCAGCACTTCGATAATACTTTGCAGGTCGCGCTCCACTTTCTGGCGCGAAACATGGACGATTTGGTTATCACTGAGCAACGTTAATAGCGGATCGTCTCCGGCCTCGACGGCGTACTCCGCCAACACCTCTTCACGGCTGATCTCACCCAACAGACTATGATGGGTAATATGTTGCTCATCGATATACTCCGTCAGAAGCGGCAGCACTTCGCTCATTGGCACAACGCCGATCGTGAGGATAGCCAACGACGCACTCATTTTCTGTTCCACCTTCTTTTTACTTCGTCGTTAATTCCCGGGTAAATGCCTGAACACTTACCTGCCCTGCGCTACAAATGCAGAAAAGCGTAGCAGGAGATCGGCAATGCATTGTGTAAAGATTCCAAATCACTCCAGTAGTATATTGTTATCGTTTAATTTTCAGTTTTAGCAGAATGCGGCAATGAGTGAAAAGTGTGATGCAAGTACGTTGTGACGTGACTCAGGCGCCTTGCCGGGCGTTCCACACGTCAGGATTTATCAGCTTTTATCGGGATCTTCATAGCGCGTTTTGGCATCCATCGCTTCCTGCGCGGAAGGATGCTCGCTGATCAGTGCGTTAGGTTCGGGATAGTCGGCGCGAAGCTGATACCAGGTCACCGTCTGACCTGGCGTTCCTTTCTCAACGGTGACGATATACGCTTCCCGGGGATAAGGCGGTTTTGTTGGCATAGTTCTTCCTTTTTACTGGATGAACTTTAATTATAGACGCCGCCCTGCAATCGTTGCGCCGCCTGCGACAACGCGGTAAGAATTTCAGAAACAACCTGGTCAGGGGCATGGCTCGCATCGATGATGTAATGCGCGGCTTCACGATACAGCGCGTCGCGCTGTTCGAGCACTTCCTGCACCTCTTCACTTAAGGGCTTGCCGGTTAGCGTCGGGCGCAGTCCCTCTTCTGGCGCAGCCTCCAGCCGGTTCACCAGCGTGGACACTGGCGCGCTTAAATAAATCACAATGCCATTTTCGCGCATATAGCGACGATTGTATTCGGTGAGGATGATCCCTCCCCCCGTCGCAACCACCGTTGACGGCGCGGTAACCGCCTTCAGCGCTGCTGTTTCTCTGGCGCGAAAGCTGTCCCACCCTTCCCGGTCAACAATCTCCGCAACCGTCATCTGGACGTGCGATTGCAACCACCGATCGGTATCGACAAACTGGAAATCCACTGCCTGCGCAAGCGCCATACCGGTTGTTGTTTTACCACAGCCGCGAGGGCCAACAAGAAAGAGAGGTTGCGTCATAGCGGGCTTTCCCCAGAGAGCCGCAAAGGTGCGGGATCTGATGTCATCAAAGTAATAATCATACCACCAAACTAGTACATCGTTAAATGTAAATAAATCATTCCACAAAAACCGTGAAAGATTGTACGCGCTTACTATAACAAGAAATCATCAGCAGCAAAGTGTAAAAATAACATTACATTTAGCGCGTTCTGCGCTGGACTTCCAGCCACCACTTATCCAGCTCGGCGGCGAAATGCTGGCGATCACGCGGAGAAAGGCTGTCCGGCCCGCCCGTCTGAATCCCGCTGGCGCGCAGGGTATCCATAAAATCACGCATTGTCAGGCGTTCGCGGATCGTTGACTCCGTATAGCGTTCGCCGCGTGGATTCAACGCCGCCGCCCCTTTTTCCAGCACTTCAGAGGCCAGCGGGATATCCGCCGTAATGACCAAATCTCCGGCTTCGCACTGACGCACAATCTCGTTGTCAGCGACATCAAATCCGGCGGGTACGCGCAGTGTGCGGATAAAACGCGAAGGCGGTACGCGTAAATTCTGGTTTGCCACCAGAATAAGCGGCATCTGCATACGTTCAGACGCACGGTACAGAATCTCTTTAATCACATTCGGACACGCATCCGCATCCACCCATATTGTCATAACCGCTCCAGGCTCATGTGCAATCGTCTATTGTCTCGTGCTTTTGTCTTCCGTCAAAGTGCTGTTTCTCCTTCATGAGACTTTCAATCCACGTTAAGCTAATAACCCCAACTAAAAATACGCATAGGGAGTGACGAAATGGAGAAGAAAATCGGTTTTATCGGTTGCGGTAATATGGGAAAAGCCATTCTGGGCGGCCTGATTGCCAGCGGTCAGGTTCTCCCCGGGCAAATCTGGGTCTATACCCCGTCCCCGGATAACGTCGCCGCGCTGCACGATCGGTACGGCATCAATGCGGCGCAGAGTGCGCAGGACGTCGCGCAGGTTGCGGATATCGTTTTCGGCGCCGTGAAGCCGGGCATCATGATTAAAGTGCTGAGCGAAATCAGCTCCAGCCTGAACAAGGACTCATTAGTCGTCTCTATCGCTGCGGGGGTCACGCTCGATCAGCTGGCGCGCGCGCTGGGGCACGATCGCAAAATTGTTCGCGCGATGCCAAACACGCCGTCTTTAGTCAACGCGGGCATGACCTCCATAACGCCAAATGCGCTGGTCACGCCGGAAGATACCGCTGACGTGCTGAACATTTTCCGCTGCTTTGGCGAAGCGGAAGTGATTGCCGAGTCGATGATCCACCCCGTCGTTGGGGTCAGCGGTTCCGCTCCGGCTTATGTCTTCATGTTTATTGAGGCGATGGCCGATGCCGCGGTGCTGGGCGGAATGCCTCGCGCGCAGGCCTATAAATTCGCCGCGCAGGCCGTAATGGGCTCCGCCAAAATGGTGCTCGAAACGGGTAAACATCCGGGGGAACTGAAAGATATGGTGTGCTCGCCTGGCGGGACGACCATTGAAGCCGTTCGCGTGCTGGAGGAGCGAGGATTCCGGGCGTCGATTATCGAAGCGATGGCGAAGTGTATGGAAAAATCAGAGAAACTCAGTAAATCCTGAGCCAGTTGCCGGACGTCAGGCCGCCACTTCGGTACGGTTACGTCCGGCGTTCTTTGCTTTATAAAGCGCCATATCCGCCGATTTCAGCCATTCCCGGTAGTGTCCGATTTGCGTGGTCAATGGCGCAACGCCCACGCTGATGCGCAAAATAACCTGTGGCGCGCACGGCAGGCGTAATGCGTTTAATCGCTCATGAACCCGCGACATCGCGGCAATCGCGTTATCCGCTGGCGTACCGCACATGATCACCGCAAACTCGTCGCCGCCAAAACGTCCTATCACATCGCTGCCGCGCAGCGTCATCTGCAACTGGCGCGTCAGGGCAATAATCGCCTCATCTCCGACATCGTGCCCCCAGGTATCGTTAATGCTCTTAAAGTGATCGATATCGATGATGAGCAACGTGGCGTCCCGGTGGTAGCGGCGACAGTTATCAAATTCATTACGCAACAATATTTCCCAGTGACGCCGGTTATAGACGCCGGTCATACCATCCCGCATGCTCATCACCTGTAGCCTGCGTTTATGTTCCGCCAGTTTGGTCGCCGTCTGGTAACTCACCCAGGCAAACAGCAAGGGATAAATCACAATCACCGGCAGGGAGAACCACCACTCCAGCGGCGCGCTGCGAAAAGCCACGGTAATTCCGGTCAGCTGTAACGTCACCAGACATGACACAACCATTAACACCATACCGGCGATAAAGAGCCGCAGTCCTCCCGCGCCCATCAAATTCATACACATCATCATCAGCAGAGCCGTGGAGGGCAGCACGTTGACGCCCATCACCCCAACCCAGACGCCAGCAAGAATGGCATCCGCCTTTAAGTTGTATATTTCCCGGCTTAAGGGATCGATGGCTTTACTCGCCAGTTGCAACGCCAGGTGCGGCCAGACGAAAGACCAGCCAACCAGAAACAACCACCATCCTCCCGCAATCGGTTGTGAAGCCAGTACGGCGGCGATCGGGAGAAACATCCATCCCAGTCCTACCGCACGCGGCAGTCTCACCCGCCTGGCGAATCGCAGCCCGGAGCGTTGATGGTCATTTTGAGGAGAGTGAGGTGGCTCACTCTGTGCGACCGCTTTTTTGTAAAAGTTTTCATCATTCATTATTTTTTGGGAACATTCTGAAACAATTTTCCCAAATTATAGAGAGGGGGATTGTGAAGGAAGTATGAAATTTCGGGTGAGTGATTTTCTCAGCTCACCCGTTAGCACTATGCGGATTTTTTCAGACAGGCACTCATAAACTTGCTGCGATCGTCGCCTTTCAGCGACTGGTCCGTCGCCTGCTGGTTGCACTCACGCATTCTCTGTTGCTGCGGCGTCAGGCTTTTCTCACCTGGGGCGGATTTACTGTTTTTCAGGCAATCGCTCATGTAGGTCTTACGCGCATCCCCTTTTAACGCCTGCGCCGTCGCTTGCTGATTGCAGCTCGTCATACGCTGTTGTTGCGGGGTTAATGTCTTCTCGGCAGCGCCGACGGCGGTTAAAAAAACCAGCCCAAACAGCAGGGTAACCAGTAATGTTATTTTCATAGCACCATCCTTCTGTGAGTGTTGACACTACACGTCATCCTTCTGGTTACGTGCGCCGTAACCGAAGGAGGCTAACTCTAAGTCTGGCTGCTGACGACGAAAATACCACCTGACGGCAAAAGTATTGCCGTCAGGAGTCCGTTTACTTCAGTCCCAACGCCGCTTTCATGGTGTAAAACAGATCGGTCTGGTCCGTTAATCCGACGACATTCGCCGCATGCGGGCCGTATGCGGCAATGCGCAACTGGCTGCCGGTATGTTCCTGCGACTCCTCTTCCGAGTTGCCGTAGCTGATGACCATCACCGCGCCATCTTTGGTATTTAACGCCTGCGTCAGTCCCGGCGCTTTGCTTTCCGGCGCGATAATCTGGCTGGAATGCGCATGATCGGCAGTCACCACAACCAGGGTATTGCCCTCTTTTTTAGCGAATGCCAGCGCACGCTGCACGGCTTCGTCCAGATCGACCGTTTCACCAATCTGCCCGCATGGGTTGGCGGCGTGATCCTGTTTATCGATGGACGCGCCTTCAACCTGCAAGAAGAAACCTTTTTCATTCTTACTCAACAGCTCAATCGCTTTGTCCGTCATTTGCGCCAGCGTAGGCACGGTATCATCGCGCTGCGGGTTTGCCTTGCAGGTCACCGCAGGTTGTTCAAGGTTGCCGTGATAAGAGGCTTTCGGGCCTTCCCAGCGAACCGGCATGTTGCCGTCGGAGAACAAGCCCAGCAGCGGCTTATCCTGATTTGCCGCCGTTACCGCCTTCAGCGAGGCGGCATCGTTCACCAGCTGATATCCCCGCTCCAGCGCCTGCTCACGCAACGTTTTCCCCTGCCATTCGCCTGCTGTCGCCATTTCAGCAAAGGTGGCCGCGCCGCCGCCAAGCGTAACGTCCGCCCGCGCATTCAGCAGTTGCTCGGTGATCGACCCTTTTCCACCCTTCTCCAGCGCGTTTGTCGGGCAAAGAGTGCTGGTAAGGCTGGGGCCGTAGCATTTGCGTGAGGTTACATGGGAGACTAACGCGGCGGGTGTCGCATCCTGTAATTCTGCGGTCGAGACGTTGCCCGTCGCCAGACCTGCCGCTTTGGCCATCTCCAGGATCGTGGTGTGATCTTTTTCGTGGATATCGACGCCTAACGCGCCGTTATAGGTTTTAACTCCCGTCGACCACGCCGTTGCCGACGCGGCGGAATCTGTGACGTAATCCGGTTTACCCGTTTCTTTATCCAGCGCGTAATGGGTGTATTGCCCGGTCAACGGTAAAGCATCAATTCCTTTAAAAAAGCCGCCGGCCCCTTGCGCATAATTTCGCGCCGCAGTGATTTCAGAATCACCCATACCATCGCCGATCAGCAAGATAATATTTTTGGCCGGTTTATCGCTCAGCGAATCTCGCAGCGCCGCCGTTTGATCGCCCGCTAATCGGCGCGCCCCGCCTGGCGTGGTAATATCTCCCTGTGCGGCACGATTATCCAGCACCGTCATCGCGGACGTCCTGGCATGCGTAATGGGGGTAAACAGCAGAGGTAACAGGGCAATAGCAATAGCGCTTTGTTTCACTTTATTTTCTCCATGTGCCTACCCTAAATAATTCGGGTTACAGAAAGCCAATACATATGCAACCTGAAGTACAACGGGTATAAATACAGTAAAATAAAAACAAAGCGACTATAGGTAACTGACGTGACAAGGTTATGACAGTGTTTACTCTGAATACGATCAGCTACGAGGATGCCTCAGTAACTTTTTTACATACTGGCGCAGCAATTCCGTATCGTAATCTGGAACGCTGGCATCCGGCTTTACGCCGTCGAGCGCATCCTCAACCTGATGAATGAGCTTCTGCTGCTCATTTTGCGCCATATTACGCAGCATCGCCGTGACAATAATCTCTAACGCTTCTACCTGAGCAACCAGTTCTTTCGACTCTTCTTCTTTTTGGGCGAGCCTCAGCAACAACTCTGAAATGAGATTTTTCATGACCGTATTTCCTTATCCGAGGAATGCTGACGTTATCATTATGGTTCACGACTGCCTAGAGGGTAAAAGTAGTATTTTTATGATAAAGGAAAGACTTTCTGTAAATAATGCGCTGACAAAATGGAGCGAAACGTTTCTCGCGAGAAAATAATTCAACCGTAAAAAATCAGGGTATAAATAGTCACGCCATTACATAAATTAAAGTTATGGTAAATACGCCAGAATTTAACTTAAAGCGTATCGCCATAATATATTTGATATCCCAGATTGACCCTGTCCAGCGTCTCTTTTCCGCCCAGACGTTTAATCAGCATATCTGCGGCTACGCTTCCCATATCGTAGCGGGGGGTAATCACGCTCGCTATTTTTTGCAAACGTGCGCGGCCGATTTCCAGGCCATGAAATCCGGCAATAGCAACCTGTTGCGGAACGGGGATCTGCTGCGACTGACACTCCAGCAGCGCGCCAACGGCTAAGTCGTCATTGGTGCAAAAAATCGCGTTAATATCCGGTCTGTCGTGCATCGTCTGCAAAAACAACTGACGACCTAAGGCCAGTGACGAAATGGCTTTTGGCACCACATGGTAAGGCTGTAACCCCTGCTCGCTCAGCGCACGCTCAACGCCGCGATAGCGACTGACATCACGCGGGTCGTCCATAGAGCCGAAAAACGCCACGGCGCGTTTTCCCGCCTCCAGAAACGCCTGAGTCATATCCCACGCGGCTTTTTCGTTATCAATACCAACCTGCATATCCAGACAATGCTCGGTGATATCCATTAACTCCGCCACGGGGATACCGCTGGCGCGCACATACTGCACCATACGTTCAGTATGTTGTTTTCCGGTCAGAATCAGCGCATCAATGTTGTAGGAGAGCAGGTTAAGCACTTCGCGCTCTTCCCGCTCCGGGTCATATTCATAGTTAGCGATCAGCGTCTGGTATTGATGAGCGGAAGTCACCGATTCAATCCCCGCCAGGACATCGGCAAAAATCTGGTTGCGAAAGGAGGGAATCAGCACCCCGATCGTTTTACTGCGCGCATTAAGCAAAATCTCGGGGGCGCGATTGGGAATATAATTATTCTCCTCCATGATCTTCGAAATCAGCTCGCGGCTACGCTGCGAGACCTGATTGGGATCGCGAAGATAACGGCTTACCGTCATCTTATTTAGCCCAGCCAGCGTGGCGATATCCTGCAAGGTCATCCGATTGTTTTTCATGAAGTTCTCTGCGAAAGACAGCGTGATCAATTCGCAGAGAACCTTAACACAGCCAGCGAGGGACTGCATCTTATCCGGCCGGATTAGCCCACCGCTTTCCCGGTTTGTAAGGATGTGGACGACGGCGCCTGATTAGCGCGCACGTTATACATCAATACCACCGAGGCCAGCAGGGAAATCGCCATAAAGGTGTACGAAACGCCCGGCCCGCCCGTCAGGCCATTGAGATACCCCACCAGCCATGCGCCGAGGAATGCCCCTAACGCGCCGAAACTGTTGATTAAGCCCATCGACACGCCCGCCACATTACGCGGCAACAGTTCAGGAATTAAGGCAAAAAACGGGCCGTAAGGCGCATACATGCAGGCTGCGGCAACCACCAGCAATCCATAAGAGAGCCAGAAAGCGTTGCTCCCCAACAGCCAGGAACATAAGAAAGCGATGGCGGCAATCAGCAGCAACGGCCAGATAAACAGCTTACGGTTCTGAAACTTATCCGATAACCACGACACGGTAAGCATCAGACAGATCGCCGCCAGATAAGGCACGGCGGCCAGCCAGCCGACGGATACGATATCCATTTGGGCCGCTGATTTCAGGATGGATGGCATCCACATCATGAATCCGTACACGCCGATACTCCACAAAGCATGTACCGCGCACAGCATGACAACGTTACGCGAGCGCATGGCTTCGCCGTAGTTACGTACCGGTTTAATATGGGTTTGCTCACGATCCATCGCCTGTTGCAGCGTCTCTTTTTCCTCCGCCGTCAGCCAGCTGGCATCGGCCGGTTTATCACGAACCAGCACCCACCAACAAAATGCCCACAGTACCGCCGGGATGCCCTCAATAATGAACATCTCGCGCCATCCCCAGGCCTGAATCAGATAACCGGAGACAATCGACATCCACAACACGGTGACCGGATTACCCAGAATCAAAAAGGTATTCGCCCGCGAGCGCTCGGTTTTCGTAAACCAGTTGCTGATATAAATCAGCATGGCTGGCATCACCGCCGCCTCAACCACGCCAAGAGTAAAACGGATCGCCATCAGCATGGGAATATTACTGACAAACCCCGTCGCGGCGGCACATATTCCCCACAGGATCAGGCTGAAAAAGATCATTTTCCGTACGCTGCGTTTAACGGCGTACAAGGCCCCCGGCACCTGAAAAAAGAAATACCCGAGGAAAAAAAGCGCGCCAATTAAGGATGCGGTTCCTTTCGTAATACCCAGATCGGTTTCAATACCTGCTGCGGCGGCAAAACCATAATTGGCGCGATCGAGATACGCTAAGCTGTAAGTAATAAAAATAATCGGCATTAAATACCACCAGCGCCGGGCTGGTAATTTAGCAAGAGCGTTCATACACATTCCTTTTGATAATGAGTCTATACCGCAGCTAACATTCCGCCGTCGACGAAGAGAATATGACCGTTAACAAAATTCGAGGCCGGGGCCGCAAGATAAACCGCCGCGCCAATCAACTCCTCCGGCTTTCCCCAGCGCGCGGCAGGCGTGCGCTGGTACAGCCAGGCGGAAAAGGCGTCGTCGTTTACCAGCGCTTCCGTCATCTCTGTGGCAAAATAGCCCGGCGCAATACCGTTAACCTGAATATTATATTCCGCCAGTTCCACGCACATTCCTCGCGTCAACATTTTCACCGCGCCTTTTGAGGCAGCGTAGGGTGTAATTGTTTTCCGGCCTAATTCACTCTGCATGGAACAAATATTAATAATCTTCCCTTCCCGGCGCGCCATCATATATTTGGCCACCTGTTGAGAAACAAGGAAGACGGATTTCTGATTGACATCAATAACGCGATCCCACTCTGCTTCAGGAAATTCCGTCAGGGGGTAACGACGCTGGATACCGGCATTATTGATGAGAATATCAATCGCCCCAATTTCCTGCTCAATATGCGCAATCGCTTTTTCCACCTCCGCCGCGTGAGTGACATCAAACCCATAACCCACGGCGTCATAACCCAGAGCCGTCAGTGTGCTCGCAGCCTGTTCCGCCCGCTGCTGCGTAATGTCGTTAATCACCAGGCTGGCGCCATGCTCTGCCAGCCCCCTTGCCAGCAAATTACCGATTCCCTGCGCTGACCCCGTAATCAATGCGCGTTTACCTGCAAGACTAAAAATACTTTTCATCAAAAACCTCTTTTTCGATAACTGTTACGCGTAACTGTATACGCGTAACAGTAGAAAAAAGAAGTTCTCTTACACAACTAATGGTCAATTTGTGATCTACGTTGGATTTGGTAGCAAAGAAGGGATCATGTGCAGAATGCTTTCTGCACATGATCACGATTAGCAGCGGATCTCAGGCAGCGTGACGGCGGCGCAACGCAATCGCCAGTTGCCAGATATTCACCAGCACAATGAGCGCCGTCGCGACAAATACCCAGCGAAAGCCCGCCATCGCCGATACGGACGCCCCCATCAGCGGCCCGGCCACATTTCCGAGATACATAAACGACTGGTTATAACCAAAGATACGGCCGGTTATTCGATCGCTGGAATACTTCACCAATAAGGTCTGTACGGCAGGCAGCATCGCGCCATCGGCAAAACCTAACAGAAAACGCAGAACCCCCAACTGGAACGGCGTCGTCACCCACGACATGGCGAAAAACAGCACCACGGCACAGACCAGCGTCGCCATCAGAATCCTTTCCGTCCCGATCCTGTCGCCAAGTTTGCCAAGGCGGGGGGCGGAAATGAGCGCTGAAACGCCGGGCACCGACGCAATTAATCCGCTCAAAAAGGCAATGTTCGTGCTGTCCGGCAGCATGGATTTGATAAACAGCGCCAGGATGGGGCTGATCGAACCGTTACAGAGCTGGATCACCATCGTCGTGAAAAACAGGCTAATCACCAGACCCGGATAGGGCAATGAGGCAAAAACCGCTTTGCCGCTCAGTCGTTCACTCTTTTTGAGAGTCGGACGAACGCCCTCTTTAATTAAAAACAGCGTTACCAGAAAGCTCACCATCAACAACGTGGCGGTAATAAAAAAGACCGCCCGCAGCCCGATATGATCGGCAATAACTCCGCCCATTAACGGCCCGCCGATCACCCCGCTGATCTGGGCGGTGGAAAGCGTACTGAGCGCCCAGCCGCTACGCTCTCTCGGCACCTGCGAAGCCACCAGCGCCATCGCGTTAGGAATGTACCCGGAGGTAAGCCCCATGACGCCGCGCAAAAGAAACAGTTGCCAGACATTGGTCGCAAACGCCTGAAGTAAAATCGCGATCGCCATGCCGAGCGATGCGCGCAGTAGCATCAGTTTGCGGCCTTTACGGTCAGCCAGACTGCCCCACATGGGCGAAACAATCGCGGAGATGAGAAAGGTAATACTGAAGGTTAAGCCAGACCACATGGAGAGCGCTTCATGCGAAGTGACGCCCATTTGCGAGATATACAGCGGTAAAAATGGCAGGATCTGACTGATCGCCAGCCCGGTAAAAAAGCAGCCGAACCAGACGGAGATAAGATTAACCTTCCAGGATTCCATAAGTGCTCATAACGATAAATAGCTGAAAACGCTCACCAGCTTAGCAAGTTGCGCCAGCAGAAGCGGTTCCAGAGATGCGGTAACCTCTATTTTGCTATTTTATCTCCCCGTTCATCAGATTTGTGAAATATGTCACATTATATGCCCGCTCAGAACAGGGATTTATGCTTCAACGACAAAGCCCGTATCCGCGCATACCGAGATGGAAATGGTTGGCGTGCGCGGCGTTGTACTCCGGCCCCAGTCCATTGCCATAATAAGTGCAACTGGCGTTAAGCATCGCGCGCAGCCAGGGGGCAGTTTTCTCATCCTTCCATCCCCGCAGAACCGTAACTTTTCGACCGTCCGCCAGTTGAAAACCGCTGATATCCCACGCCTGCGCGCTGGCATGTTCACTGCGACGCGCATCCGCCCGGTGATAGATATTGCGACAGGCATAGCTGCCAAGGTGCTCAATACGGGTCAGTTGACTGCCCATAAACGACTGGGTTAGCGGTTTCGCCTGGCGCGCCACAAACAGCGCAGAACTCAGCGCCAGCGGGCAAGAGGCCAGGAAACTGCTGCTCAACGACACGGAGCCAAAATGCCTGACCCGTACCACGTCTGACAGCGGACATTCGCCCGCGCTGTCGGCAACGGGTTGCGACGAGATCATTCCCTGGCGATTGGCCTGCTCAAGTAATCCCTGGCACTGTTGCGGCGTCAGACG
This sequence comes from Citrobacter sp. TBCP-5362, assembly GCF_005406305.1. Classification (NCBI taxonomy): domain Bacteria; kingdom Pseudomonadati; phylum Pseudomonadota; class Gammaproteobacteria; order Enterobacterales; family Enterobacteriaceae; genus Citrobacter; species Citrobacter sp. TBCP-5362. The sequence goes on from NZ_CP040234.1 coordinate 3,434,936, forward strand.
CTGTAGTTTGAATTTGGTGAGCCAGCCCGGAGGGTCGGACAGTTGCAAGGGAACAAAAGGATTGTAATGCGACGGAAGAGAGCGATAACCCACCACCCCCACGGCCCCCAGCAGCACAATCGCAAGCCAACCCTTACCTTTCACGCCCCCTCCTCTCTGATTCCCTTAAACATTATGGCAGAAGCCCGCGAATCCGACGTTTTGTCGTGGTAATGTATACGCTTTGCGTTCGATGGAATGGGTTTTTAAGATGGCAAAATTGCGGGTAGGTATCGTATTTGGTGGTAAATCAGCGGAACATGAAGTGTCTTTGCAATCGGCAAAAAATATTGTCGATGCCATCGACAAAGCCCGCTTTGACGTTGTGCTGTTAGGCATTGATAAACAAGGGCAATGGCATGTCAGCGATGCCGAAAACTATCTGCTGAATGCAAACGACCCCGCGCACATTGCGCTGCGCCCCTCTTCTACCAGCCTGGCGCAGGTTCCGGGCAAACACGAACACCAGTTAATTGACGCACAGAACGGCCAGCCATTACCGACGGTGGACGTCATTTTCCCGATCGTACACGGCACGCTGGGGGAAGACGGCTCGCTGCAAGGGATGCTGCGCGTAGCGAATTTACCGTTTGTCGGCTCCGATGTGCTGGGTTCCGCCGCCTGCATGGATAAAGACGTCACCAAACGTCTGCTGCGCGATGCCGGGCTGAACATCGCGCCGTTTATTACGCTGACTCGCGCGAATCGCGATGCGATCCGTTTTGCGGAAGTGGCGTCCCGGCTGGGTCTGCCGCTGTTTGTGAAACCCGCAAATCAGGGCTCCTCTGTGGGCGTCAGCAAAGTCACCAGCGAAGCGCAATATGAACAGGCCGTTGCGCTGGCGTTCGAATTCGATCACAAAGTGGTTGTTGAGCAAGGGATCAAAGGCCGTGAGATCGAGTGCGCCGTGCTGGGCAACGATCACCCGCAGGCCAGCACCTGCGGCGAGATCGTCCTGAACAGTGATTTTTACGCTTACGACACCAAATATATCGACGACAACGGGGCGCAGGTCGTGGTTCCCGCCCAAATCCCGCAAGAGGTGAACGACAAGATCCGCCAGATCGCCATTCAGGCGTACCAGACGTTAGGTTGTGCGGGAATGGCGCGCGTGGACGTCTTCTTAACGGCGGAAAACGAGGTGGTGATTAACGAGATCAATACGCTGCCGGGATTCACCAACATCAGCATGTACCCGAAACTCTGGCAGGCAAGTGGCTTAGGGTATACCGATTTGATTACCCGTCTGATTGAACTGGCGCTGGAACGTCATGCGGCGGATAACGCCCTGAAAACCAGCATGTCATGATGACGATGCGCCATCTGGTGTTGACCGCCTGATGGCGCTTTGGCTTATCAGGCCTACGACGTTTTACGCCCGTAGGCCGATGCCGCCATCCGGCACACTACCGCATTAAGCTTCTTCGGTTTTATCATCCTCACGGCGACGAATAATCAGCCCGGCAAGCCAGAAACTGAATACCCACGTCACCAGGCCTACCGCGTAGGTTTGCCATCCTTTTGCTTCAAAGCCCAACAACCCCACCACGCCATTCAAAATAAAGATCAGTCCAATGGCGAAAGCATAATAGTGCCAGTCACGGCGAATTTTTACAGGCAGGTTCATGACAGCTCCGACGCTAAAACAATAAAAAATCATCCTCGCACATTTCTGCCTGAGCGTCTGTGGCCTGTGCGGAATTTCTCAAATGTTAATCAATTTAGATTAAGGTAACAAAATTGTGACATCAGACAAAAAATCCGCAATCCAGGAGTCATCCCTGAGTGAAATTACCATCATTCTGATATTGACAAACACGATGACCTGTCAGACTTCACGATAAGCCGCTGGCATGACGCCAGATTCGTGCAGAAGACTATCCCGGAGGTCTTTATGGCTGACTTTACCCTCTCAAAATCCCTGTTTAGCGGGAAACATCGAGATACCTCCTCCACGCCAGGTAATATCGCCTATGCCGTGTTTGTGCTGTTTTGCTTTTGGGCAGGGGCGCAGATCCTGAACCTTCTGGTTCACGCGCCTGGCGTTTATGAACATCTGATGCAGATGCAAGAGACCGGACGCCCCCGCGTGGAAATTGGATTAGGCGTCGGCACCATTTTCGGACTGGTGCCTTTCCTGACAGGTTGCCTGATTTTTGGCGTCATTGCCGTAATTTTGCGCTGGCGTCACCGTCATCAGTAACTCTCCCTGTGCCGGATGACACCAGGTTTATCCGGCCGACAAATTCATACAACGCGCCCGACGCTCGTCCACACGTTTAGCAAACCACGCGGTAGTGAGATTACGGGTGATCTTCGGACTTTCCAGCTGAATACCTGGCAACATCTCGCGCGGTAATGCCTTACCGGTTTTGGCTTCCGCCAGCTTATACACTTTCTCGTACAACGCCGTCTCCTCAAAAGCAAGGCTGTCTCCCTTTTCCAGTTGACGTCGAATCGCGCTGTCGCTCATGTCCAGCTTGCCCGCCAGCTTACGGATTGCCTGTTCCGTTTTCCCGGCCTCTTTGCTGTCATAACGAATCAAGTCGCCGTCCAGCGCCAGCTTAACGCCGCTGGCTTTACTGACCGCATTCTGAAATGCCGCATTACGACTGGCGTACCAACCGGCATTAAAATCAGCAAAACGGAATACAGGCGCGCTGTAATTCGCCGGATAGTTCAACAGATGCCAGGTTCCAAACCACAGTCCGCCACGGCGGCTAAAGACCTCCTGGCGAACCGTCCCGTTCATGGTCCACGGATAACCTTTTGTGTGCCGTTCGGCAAAGGCGATGCTGACCTGCATCGGCCCGCCGGTATGCACCGGATTAAGCGAACCGAACAGCGTCTGCCCCATCGGCACCATATTAATAAAATCATCAAAAATCGCGCTGAGCTGTTTTTCCGTTTTCACCGCGTCCAGACGTTCGCTGTAGCTTTTTCCGTTCGGGGAGTTAATTTTCAGCGCGGTATGCACCAGAAAAACGGGGATATGCATCCGCTCAGCACGCCTGTCGATCTCCTGCCAGGCGATTTTGCTCAACCCCGGCACCACCGGGTCCGCCTGATAGTTAGACTCCTGCTGCGCCACCGCCAGCACCGAGCAGACATTCTCAACCGTTGGCGCCAGCCCCTGGCTTTCGAAGGTCTTTGCGATGTCCTGCGCCCACGCGTCCCTGTCTTTTACGCTGGCGGGCATTTTCTGGCGCACCACGCTTGCCACATCGACAGGTTTTTCCCCTTTTTTCAGCGGTTGCGAAGGCTGGCTACTACACCCTGCCAGCACCAACGCAGCCAGGAATGATAAAGGGTAAAGACGGGACGCCGCCGACATAACGTTTCCTTTTGTTTGTTAGCTAAATGTACTCGTCACTTCCTGGATATCCTGCCCATCCAGTTCGCGCTCAAAGCTGCGCAGACGTTTATAGATGGACATCAGTTCCACCAGCGTGGTCCAGGAGTTAATCAGATACTGGAAGGAACCGCGCACCTGACCAAACACGTTGGTAATCTGCGTCATCAGGCCCAGCGTAATCGTACCGGCAACAATCGACGGAAACAGCAGGAACAGACCGAAAACGTTATCCACCTGTAGATAGAGAATGCGTGCAATGTTGAAGTACATATAGTGGAAGTAGAGGCGGAAATAGTTCTGGCGCACCGCGCTGAACAACTCACGCACGGTGGGCGGCGTAGCGCGGCTGGCGTCGTCTTCACCGTAGACCAGCTCTTTACGGTAAGCGGCCTCAACCCGCTGGTTTTTAAACTCCAGCCCCGGCAGTTTGATCCCCACCACGGCCAGCAATCCTGTTCCCATCAGCGACCAGATGATAGCCGCGATAACCAGCCCATAAGGAATATGCCCGACGATCGGCAGATCCGGTACGTGCGCAGACAGCGTAACCAGCACGGGTAAAAAGGCGATCAACGTCATGATGGCATTGATAAAGCTTACGCCCATATTCTCCAGCGTAGAGGCAAAACGCATCGTATCTTCCTGCACACGCTGCGCGGCGCCTTCAATATGGCGCAAATGCTGCCAGTGCGCCATGTAGTGTTCGTTCATCGCGGTACGCCAGCGAAACACATAGTGGCTGACGAAGAAATTGTTCATCACGCCAATCACTACGGCAATCAGCGCTATCCCGAGAAACACGCCGACTTCACGGTAAAACTGTTCGATAGTGACCTTATGCGGCGAGCTAAGCGCCGTCTGGATCAGGTCGTAAAACGGCGCGTACCAGGCGTTGACCGCCACGCCCACTTCCACCAAAAACCAGGTCACAAAGATGATCAACGAGGTGCCCAGAATCGACCAGTATTGCCAGCGATGCGGGCTATAAATAAACCAGAACATCGCAAACAATCCGACGCAAAGGACGTAATACGCGTAGAAAATCAGGTAGTCCAGCGACCAGAAGCGTGCGGCACTGATGGGAACATCACCGGAAGCGCCAGTAAGATGCGCAACCCAGGCGCCTCCGCCCGCTTGCCAGAAAATGACGGCGACAAGCGCCCAAAAAAACGCCGAGATAAAAAACGGCCCCGGCTTTGGGAAAAAAGACTTAAACATGATGCTCTCCTGCTAACTTCTTATCGTTATGACGACTGCTGTGCTTTTGCCGCAGCGCTGAGCGCGACAAGACGGGCCTGGCCCAACAAAACCGCGACGGAAACCGAGCATTGTGACCCGTATTCGCCAGCTTAGTTCGCACATCATTTTTTCAGAATTGTTTCAGCGAGTTTCGGCTCCCTTCAACAGCAACAGGAAGGCGAAACCCAAAAACCGACCAAGGTTACCACAAGCGCGGGATCACAAAAGCGGACATTCGCGATTGGGAAAAAATGCCCTGTTTACTCGTCGTTACGTTTTTCACACTATTATTGTCTTTTTAGCGCTTTGCAACGCGCCGCCAGGTAGTATAAATACGCATAGTTTTTTCATTTAACTGATGGACACAACCGTTGAAACGTAGTCTGCTTTTTTCTGCCGTGCTGTGCGCGGCGTCATTGACATCTGTCCAGGCGGCACAGCCAATCACCGATCCGGTTTTCGCTTCCGATATCGTTGATCGTTATGCCAACCATATCTTTTACGGCAGCGGCGCGACGGGAATGGCGCTGGTGGTGATTGATGGTAATCAACGCGTGTTCCGCAGTTTCGGGGAGACTCGCCCCGGCAATAACGTACATCCTCAACTGGACTCCGTTATTCGCATTGCGTCTATCACGAAACTCATGACCAGCGAGATGCTGGTCAAACTGCTCGATCAGGGGACGGTGAAATTACACGACCCGCTGAGCAAGTATGCCCCGCCTGGGGCGCGCGTACCGACCTACAACGGAACGCCTATCACCCTGGTGAATCTGGCGACCCATACCAGCGCCCTGCCGCGTGAGCAACCCGGCGGCGCGCCGCATCGCCCGGTATTTGTCTGGCCAACCCGCGAACAGCGCTGGAGCTACCTCTCTACCGCAACGCTAAAAGCGGCTCCTGGCTCGCAGGCGTCTTATTCCAACCTTGCGTTTGACCTGCTGGCTGACGCGCTGGCAACCGCATCCGGCAAACCCTACACGCAGTTATTTGAAGAACAGATTACGCGCCCATTGGGGATGAAAGACACAACCTTTACCCCCTCCCCCGATCAGTGCAAGCGCCTGATGGTGGCGGAGAAAGGGGCCAGTCCCTGTAACAACACGCTGGCGGCAATTGGCAGCGGCGGCGTCTATTCCACGCCGGGAGATATGATGCGCTGGATGCAGCAATATCTCTCATCCGACTTTTATCATCGCAGTAATCAGGCCGATCGTATGCAAACGCTGATTTATCAGCGAACTCAGCTCACACGGGTGACAGGTATGGACGTGCCGGGCAAAGCCGATGCGCTGGGCTTAGGCTGGGTCTATATGGCGCCTAAAAACGGACGTCCGGGGATTATTCAAAAAACCGGCGGCGGCGGTGGTTTCATCACCTATATGGCGATGATTCCGCAACACAACGTTGGCGCTTTTGTGGTCGTCACTCGCTCACCGCTTACGCGATTTACTAATATGAGCGATGGCATCAACGACCTGGTAACAGAATTGAGCGGAAATAAACCGCTGATCGTGCCCGCATCCTGATCAATACTCTGAAGGCAAATGGTTGATATTGACCAGTTTGCCTTTTTTCATTTCGATGTAGTTCCCTTTGCGTAACGCGGCGAGCACTTCAGCCACTACGGAACGGGAAATTCGCGTTCTCTGATGAATGTAGTTCATCACGCCAATACGCGCTCGTAGGCCTTCATCCCAGTCAACCATCGCGATCAACGTCGCCCGAATTTGATCATACGAGTTATTGCCAATTAATTGCAGATCGCGCAGTTCCAGAGTTCTGTTTTCCCATGCCAGCCAGCAAAAGGCTTCACGCCATAACTGGTGTTGCTCAAGGATTTTTATCGCGTGGGAAGAAGGAAGAAAATAACCGGTACAACGACTTTCCGTGACTAATTTATATTCGATATCATTTTTCATCACGCCATCAGCAATACCCATAATAAAGGGAGCCTGCGTTATCCCCATAAGCACGTTCTCCCCTCTGCGCAAAGAGATGAGACCGTCTAAAATGACAAACGTATCGCCTTGATTGGCATCATTCGAATAGACAACCTGCTTTTCATCGGCGTATTCAAAGTACGTGCCGTATTTAGACAGGCACTTATCGAGCTTACTAAATTCCTGAAGTGGTTTATTCAGAGACAGCATATGCGCATCCTTGCATTAATGCCCGCCATATCCATGACGGGCATTTCCTTTGATTAAATCACCTGTGTTTTCATCATGAAAAACAATTACCAGGTGTATTTAACGCCCACATTCGCGGACCAGTCTTGATCGACATCACCACCACCGAGGTAGTTGGCATCGGTATAAGCGCTGAAGTTTTTGGTGAAGCTGAACTGAGTGCCCAGACCAACACGTACCGCAGAACCTTCTACGCCGTTATCGATGGAATCGCCATTTACGTCGGCGTCGTTATTCGCGTCGTCATAAACATAGGCCAGCTTGAAGTAAGGCGTCAGCGCCTGATCTTCGCTGTAGGTGAAGGTATAACCTGCATCAACACCCAGTTCATAACGCATGCTGTCATAAGACTGACCGTCAACTTTCATGTCGTTGCTGAGCTGATAATCGTCGCCGGACTGGAACAGGCCGGATACGCTACCGTACGGCGTGACATAGCCAGCGTCGCCCAGTTTCCAGTCATAACCCAGTTTCAGACCAAAGCCCCACGCATCCGCAGAGGTGTTGCCATCAACGTACTGGCCGTTGCTCATGTTGGCAGACAGATCGTTGTTGAAGTGAGAATAGCTCAGGCTACCATCAACAAAGACATTGTTGGCAAAGCGAGCGGAAGAGTAGATATAGGCAGACTGGCTGTCCTGATCCACCTGACCGGTACGGTCGCTCATGTCACCTTTCGCAAAGCCAGCCGCCGCACCGACAATCCATTTAGCATTGTTACCGTCAATTTTGGTATCAACACCGACCATGATGCCGTTCACATCCTGATCGTAGTTAATGGTGCCGTTGTCGCCATCGAAGCTACCGCCAAAGTAGCTCACCCATGCGCCGCCGTTATCAGCCAGACCATGACGAGAGTTGGTCAGACGAGTACCAACGGTGTCTTGTTCCAGGTTCCAGATATTGGTGTTTGCAGACGGGATGCTCAGCGCCATGTTCGCGTAGTCGGTCAGTTCCATCTGTTGCATAACAACAGTGTTGCCTTCCTGCTGAGCCTGATAGGTGTATGCCCCCAGGTCAGCTTTGTTCGCTGCGGAGAAGGTGGCTTTGCTGTTCTTGTCGTTAACGTAGATCAGCTCTTTGCCTTTGTAATCAGCGACAGAACCTTCACCGGTCGCGTTATCGATACGCACTTTGTAGTTACCGGTTGCCGCAGCAACGTTATCACCCGCGTTATCGACTTCAGATTGATCGCCAGTCCAGGCATCGCCATTACCGTTGATGGTCAGGTGACCATCAGAGTTCATCGCGATCACACCGTAGCCGTAGTTAGACTTAGTGATGTCGTTAGTACGATCGTTAGTCAGATCGGCATCCAGCACAAAGCTGTTGCTGTGAACGTTGAAGACACCGGCATTCACGTTACCGTTAGCATCGGTGTAGCTGGTCAGATTCAGGGTATCAGCTTGCAGCGCATACGCGGTGCTGTTGCCCACATCCAGAACGCCGTTGTTGGTGACGTTGATGGTGTTTGCATACAGTGCGGCATCGTACACGCCCCAGCCAGCAGACACATCATCAGCAATCGTGACGGTACTGTTGTTGATTGTCAGTTCATCAGTTGCAACATGACCATCTTCATTGATATTCAGGGCCGCGCCGCCGGTCAGGGAGATGCTGTCAGAAACCAGATCAGAGTCTGCCACATTCACGACGGAACCGCTGTTGATGCTCAGCGTATCAATCAGCGAGGTTTTCGTGGTATCCCACTGTGAACCACCGTTCAGCGTCACATTGAACAGGCCGCTCTGATAGACTTCGTTACCAACAACATGACCATCTTCGCCATACGCGGTGTCATTATTGTCAATGCCGTAAGTAGAGGAAGGCCACAGGCTGTTAGCCGCAATGTCGATCAGCGTCGCAGTGGCATCGGTGCCCGCAGCAAAGCTGTCGTACACGCCGTCACCATCAGAATCAACCTGATGTACGGACATTGCCGCGCCAACCCACTTGCTGCCGTTGTTCAGCGTAACATCCATACGGTCAGTGCCATCCCAGCCGTTGGTGTCCAGGTCAGCGTCCGTATCGCGATAAGTATCCGCCCCGTTCGGGAAGAAGTTTTCGTCAAAGTTGCTGGAGAAAACAACGTCGCCCATCAGGGTAGAATTGCTGAGGTTAACAGTGGTCTGCATTGCGTTATCCGCATTCGGATGCGCAATCGCCGCAATCGCCACGTCATCAGCAGTATAAGAATCGCTGTAATCGCTCGCGTTGTTGGTGTTACCGAACCAACCGGAAGTCCCTTCATCTGACCATGAGCCAGAGGTCACCGTAGAGTCAGTCACCGTGACGGTGTTGTTGAACACTTCAGCGCTGTTAACGCCGGTGCTAACGGTATTATCGTCAATGTCTTCCCACTCATAACCCTGAGTCAGCGTAATACCCGCAACGTGGGAATTATTTTTGATGACCAGGTCAACTTCCTGATCCAGCGTAATCGCAGTACCCAGGTTGTAAACGTCAACAACATGCGTATCCGCCGTACCATCAGTGTACGTGCCATTATAGGTATAATGCTCGTAGTTATCATCGATGGTTGAGTTATCAACAGTCAGCGCCAGACGGTCATAAACATAACCGGTCGCATCACGACCCACGCAATCAGTGGTCATGCACTCAGAGGTGATCATCCCGTGAATGGTGCTGTTTTTGATTGTCAGACTATTACTGTTGGTGTTGGTAGAAAGACCATCATCCAGATAGTAGGTTGAGATTACGCCGTTAACGGTAGCGTTGTTGATAACCGGATAAATATCACCGTTATAAACGCTATCGGTCGCGTAGTTGTTCCAGCCTACGTAACCATCATAATAAACACCATCAGCGTAGGTTGCGTCGTTATAGTGGTTGAATGTTGTGTAGGTGGTTCCAGAAATATCCGTAGAAGCATTTGCCTGAGAGGTGATTGCCAGAGTGCAGGCCAGTGCTAATTGTGAGACTACAAGTTTCTTTTTCCAGGAGTGCATTTGTCATCCCTCCTCAGGGACGTAATATAGTTGATCCATCAATTATCAATGCATAGAAAACATTTTATGTTTCGCAGGTCGATTATGCGGCGTCAGCATTGAAAGGTTCAATTATTCTTTGTTTAATGTCCGAAAGCGGACAATTAAAAAACCTCCAGCAAAATCACAGATATTTTTTAAATCGCCAGTTTTCAATAAATTAGAAAGGGAAATAGAAGTTACTTATTTAACTGAATGATATATGATGAAGAAATAAAGAAATCACCAATAAATAAAGGACAGAAGAGCTTAAAACAACATTTAATAAAATTAAAACCAGAAATAAATGTATCACTAACAAAAATAATCTTATTCATAGAAATACTAATTGCGAATATTTAATCGCTTCATTAACAGCAACCCGCAATACTTCACATAAGGACAACTTTCGTAAAACACCTCGCGGCAGGTTCAGGTATACTCGACGTTTCGATTCCACAAACATCAGGCATACCATGACAGACCTAATCCAACGCCCCCGTCGCCTGCGCAAATCCGCTGCGCTGCGCGCCATGTTTGAAGAGACAACACTCAGTTTAAACGACCTGGTGTTGCCGATTTTTGTTGAAGAAGAACTCGACGACTACAAAGCGATCGACGCCATGCCTGGCGTCATGCGCATTCCTGAAAAACACCTGGCGCGCGAGATTGAACGCATCGCCAACGCCGGCATTCGGTCAGTGATGACCTTCGGCATTTCCCACCATACCGACGACACCGGCAGCGATGCCTGGAAAGAAGACGGCCTGGTGGCGCGCATGTCACGCATCTGCAAGCAAACCGTGCCAGAAATGATCGTGATGTCTGACACCTGTTTCTGTGAGTACACCTCCCACGGTCACTGCGGCGTGCTGTGCGAACACGGCGTCGACAACGATGCAACCCTGGCGAACCTCGGTAAACAAGCGGTGGTCGCCGCCGCTGCGGGCGCTGATTTTATTGCCCCTTCCGCCGCGATGGACGGTCAGGTGCAGGCGATTCGCCAGGCGCTGGATGCCGCCGGTTTTACGGATACGGCCATCATGTCCTACTCCACCAAGTTCGCCTCCTCTTTCTACGGCCCGTTCCGTGAAGCGGCCGGTACGGCACTGAAAGGCGATCGTAAGACCTATCAAATGAATCCGATGAACCGCCGTGAAGCGATTCGCGAGTCGTTGCTCGACGAAGCGCAGGGCGCGGACTGCCTGATGGTGAAACCCGCTGGCGCTTATCTGGATATTCTGCGTGATATCCGCGATCGTACCGAATTACCGCTCGGCGCGTATCAGGTCAGCGGCGAATACGCCATGATCAAATTCGCCGCGATGGCGGGCGCGATCGACGAAGAGAAAGTGGTGCTGGAAAGCTTAGGCTCGATCAAACGCGCGGGCGCGGATCTGATCTTCAGCTACTTCGCGCTGGATCTGGCGGAGAAAAAAATCCTGCGTTAATCCTTTCTGAGATGCAGTGCCTGCTGGTACTGCGCTTATCCGGCCTACGGGATTGACATCTGTAGGCCGGGTGCCGCCATCTGGCACTGTCACAAAACGTCACCTCATCGTCATACAAACGACATTTGTACCTTCTACTGTCAGCACAGGACGGGAGGAGGAGCCGCTATGTTTAGTCTCGATAACGTACTCGACGACCTGTGGCCTCAGGCGAGGCCGACACCCTGGCAAAAAAATCTGCTCAGGCGGTTGCTGTATGAAGAAGAATTTCAGCAATTTGCATCCCGCCATCCCCATCTGAAAGGGGTGGACATGGTGGAACAAGTTCTCGAACACCTTGAAATACGCTGCGATATCCCCGCACACGACCTCGAAAACATCCCCGCACATGGCCCGCTGGTCATCATTGCCAACCACCCGACAGGCACGCTTGATGGGCTGGCCCTGCTGTATGCCATCTCGCGTGTGCGCCGTGACGTGAAAGTAGTGACCAACCGCCTGCTCTCGCATCTGCAACCGCTCAGCTCACTTTTCATTCCCGTGGACAACATCGGCGGGCGCACGCCAAAATCATCGCTACAACAGATAGATGCGCACTTACAGGCTGGCGGAGCGTTAATTTTCTTTCCGGCGGGCGAAGTAGCGCGCTTCACATCGCAGGGAATCAGGGAAGGCCGATGGCATTCCGGGTTTATCCGGGTGGCGGAGAAATACCGCACGCCGCTGCTTCCCGTACATATCAACGCGCGTAACAGCTCGCTGTTTTACGCCAGCAGCCTGGTGTCCCCCACCTTCGCATTGCTGCTCCTGATGCAGCAGATGTTTCGTCGGCGTCGCAGCAGCCTGCCGCTCCGCATCGGCCAACAAATCGCCTGGACACAGTGGTCCGCCACGAAAACCAACGTCCGCGAGCAGGCCGAAAAATGCCGTCAGCACGTCGCGGCATTAGGTAAAGGACGCCCCGGGTTATTCACCACCGAAAGTACGATAGCCCGCGCAGAAGACAGAGCGCACCTCAAACGCGATCTCGCCCAGGCGGAATGCCTTGGGCACACTGCCGACGGGAAGCACATTTACCTCTGGCAGCGCAACGGCAAAGAGGATGTCCCCATCCTGCGGGAACTGGGGCGGCTGCGTGAAATCGCCTTTCGCGCGGTTGGCGAAGGCAGCGGAAAGCGTCGGGACACCGACCGCTATGATGACGACTATCTGCACCTGATTTTATGGGATGAAGACGATCTGGAAATTGTTGGCGCCTATCGGTTCATTCCCTGCGCGCAGCAGCAGGAAAAACGTGGCATAGAAGGGCTTTACAGCTACAGTTTGTTCCATTACGACGAGCAGATGGCGCAAGTGATGCAGCACGGCATTGAGCTGGGTCGCAGTTTTATCCAGCCGCGTTACTGGGGACGTCGCGGGCTGGACTATCTCTGGTCTGGCATTGGCGCTTATCTGGCGCGCTATCCGCAATACCGATACCTGTTCGGCCCGGTGTCTATTTCCGGCGGTCTGCCTGCGGATGCGCGGGATTTACTGGTGGCCTTTTATCGCCTGTGGTTCCCGCCGACGCACCCGCTGGCAATATCACGCCAGCCCTACCCCGCGTCATTGCCGGACGTACTGGCGCAGTTTGAAGGCAAAAGCTACAACGACGATCTGACGCGGCTGAAATCGTTGCTCGGCAATCTGGGCTGCGGTATTCCCCCGCTCTACAAACAGTACTCCGAACTTTGCGACCCCGGCGGCGTGCAGTTTATTGATTTCGGTAACGATCCGGCATTCAGCAACTGCGTGGATGGTCTGGTGCTGGTCGATTTAACCTATCTGAAGGCAAACAGGTATCAGCGCTATATTGGCGCGCATTTGGGTTTCCAGGTAGGATAAGGCGTTTACCCCGCCATCCGGCGCGGTGCCACATCGTGCCTGATGGCGCTGCGCTTATCAGGCCTGCATTTCCCTAACCGTTCCCTAACCGAATAGTGTGATTATCTATTACGGTGCGCGATAAAACGGCTTATCTCCCAGAATCGTCGCCCGGTGCATAATGCGCCGCTGCGGCAGGTAATCAGCGTTGGCATAATGCTGGGTGACGCGGTTATCCCAGATGGCTACGTCATCAGGCTGCCAGCGCCAGCGCACCTGAAACTCCGGTTTTATGATGTGCGCAAACAAGAATCCAAGCAGCGCCTCGCTCTCTTTTTCCGTCACATCGACAATCCGCGTGGTAAAGCCTTCATTCACAAACAGCGCCTGTTTGCCGCTCACCGGATGGGTACGCACCACCGGATGCAGCAAAGGCGGATGTTTTGCTACCGCCTCAAGCCAGCGCTGATGCTCCTCATCAGTTTTGCGGTATTTGTATTCCGGGAACGATTTACGGAAATCATGCTCCGCCCGCAAGCCGCTCAGCAACTGGCGAAACGGTTCGGAAAGCGCGTCATATGCGGCAATACCGCTGGTCCATAGCGTATCCCCGCCGGTAGAGGGCAGTTCCTTTGCCGCCAGAATCGCCCCTGCTGGCGGCGTCTCAATAAAGGTCACATCGGTGTGCCAGTTATCGTTATCCGGCGGGTTATCGTTATGGGTATCCAGCACGATAATCTCTTCGACGCCTTCGGCGTGGGGATAGACCGGATGAATATGCAGATCGCCAAAACGCTGTGCCAGCGCGCGCTGTTGCTGTGGCGTAATGGCTTGTTCACGCAGAAAAACCACCTGGTGGCGCAGCACCGCGTGATACAGCTGTTCGAATTGATTATCGCTCAGCGGGCGGGTCAGATCCGCGCCGGAAACCAGCGCGCCAATATACGGCCCCAGCGGGGTAATGCTCAGACGTTCACTCATTGTACTTCTCCATGCCAGGGCGTCAGGCGGCGCTGAAGCGCACGCAGACCCAGTTCTAAAATAAACGCGATCACTGCAATCACCGCGATCCCCGCCAGCACCACGTCGGTTGCCAGAAATTCCCCGGCGGACTGCACCATAAACCCTAAACCCCGGGTGGCGGCAATCAGCTCAGCCGCCACCAGCGTTGACCAGCCCACGCCCAGGCCAATGCGTAATCCGGTGAGGATCTCCGGCAGCGCGCCGGGCAGAATCACAAACCACAATACCTGTACTCGTCCGGCGCCTAACGACTGCGCCGCACGAATGCGAACCTGCTGTGCGCTTTTGACGCCCGCCAGCGCCGACATGGCGACCGGGGCGAAAATCGCCAGATAGATCAGCAGGATCTTGGAGGTCTCGCCAATCCCAAACCAGATCACCATCAGCGGTAAATACGCAAGCGGCGGGACTGGTCGGTAGAGTTCAATGATCGGATCGAGAATGCCGCGTATCGTTGGGCTTAGCCCCATCGCAATGCCCACCGGAATGCCGATAATCACGGCGGCCAGCAGCGCCAGCAGAATGCGCGTCAGGCTCGCCGCCAGATGCTGCCACAGCGTGGCGTCCATAAACCCTTGCGGCCCGGCGATGGCGATCAGTTTTTGCAGCACCTGCCCCGGCGGCGGCAGAAACAGCGGGCTGATTAACTGCAACGCCGCTACGCTCCACCACACGGCCAGAATCACCGCTAATGTGCTGATACTCAGAGTAATGCGACGAGAGAACGGCCAGCGCCATTTCAACCCGCGTTGACGCAGCTTATCGTTGATGACCACGCTCATGAGAAGGCCTCCCGTTGTTCAAAGACGCGGCTTAACACATACTCCCGCGTCTCGATAAACTGCGGATCGGATTTAATGCTGCGGCAGGATTCGCCCCCCACAAAGCGGCGGGCGAAATCAAGCGACAGCCGTTCCTGCACGCGACCGGGGCCAGGAGAAAGCAGCACCAGCTCCGTCGCCATAAACACAGCCTCTTCAATATCATGCGTAATGAGCAACACCTGTTTGCCGGTCTCATGCCAGAGTTTCAGCAGCAGCGTTTGCATCTGCTCACGGGTGAAAGCGTCCAGCGCGCCGAAAGGCTCATCCAGCAGCAGGAGTTGAGGATTTGCCGCCAGCGCGCGGGCGATGCCGACACGCTGGCGCTGCCCGCCGGAAAGCTGCCAGATAAAGCGTTTTCCCGCCCCTTCCAGCCCGACTTTTTTCAGCATCTGCTGCGCAACGTGCTGACGCCGGGTTTTGTCCGCTCCCGCCAGTTGCAGGCCAAGTCCGACGTTATCCTGCACGTTGCGCCAGGGCAGCAGCCCTTCGTTCTGAAAGACGACGCCGCGCTCCGCACCCGGCCCATCGACCCGTTTGCCCGCCAGTTGGATCGTGCCGTGCTGATAAGGCAGAAAACCGGCGATCAGATTCAGCAACGTGGTTTTCCCACACCCTGACGGGCCCAGCACCACTAACAGCTCACCGCTGTCGAGCGTCAGATTGATATCTTCCAGCGCCGGTTTACCGGCGTAATCAGCAAAGAGATGGGAAACTTGCAGCATCCGCGCCTCCTTATTGCACAAAGCGATCGGTGACGTACTGGCTATAATCCGTCGCGACGGCGGGCACTTTGCCCTGCTCTTTCAGGAACTGCGCGGTGTCGATAATCGCTTTATTGACCGGCCCGTTCAGCTCAACGGCCTGCTGTTGCGCCGTCAGGTAGGTATTGCCTTTCACCAGCCCCGGCACGTCCGTTTCCGGCACGCCGCTTAAGCGCGACAGTTTGCTGATGTTATCCGGCTGCTGAAGCCACGCCTCAGGATTGGCGATATAGGGTTGCTGCGCGTCGATAGCGCTTTTCGCGAATGCTTTGACTACCTCTGGATGTTTTTCCGCGAAGTCTTTACGCACTACCCACACATCCAGCGTCGGCGAGCCCCATTCGCCGACTTTCCCCGAGTCTGTCAGCACGTTCCCGTCTTTTTCCAGCGCGTTAACGGCGGGCGCCCAGACGTAAGCGCCGTCAATATCGCCACGCTGCCAGGCGGCAATGATCGCCGGTGGTTGCAGATTGATGATTTCGACCTGCCCGGGCTTAATGCCCCAGTGTTTCAGCGCGGCCAGCAGGCTGTAATGAGTGGTGGAGATAAACGGCACCGCAATGCGTTTGCCGATGAGATCCTCCGGCTTAGCGATCGTTTTCTTCACCACCAGCGCTTCGGATTCCCCCAGTTTTGACGCCAGCAGGAAAACCTCAATCGGCACCTGTTGGCTGGCGGCGACCGCCAGTGGGCTGGAGCCAAGGTTGCCGATCTGTACATCGCCGGAAGCCAGCGCGCGCACGATGCTCGCGCCGCTGTCGAATTTACGCCAGTCAACGGTCGCCCCGCTCTCTTTGGCGAAGGTGTTATCCGCCTGCGCCACTTTCGCCGGTTCGGCGGATGTCTGGTACGCGACGGTGACGTTAACCGCCTGCGCCTGGAATGCAATAAACGCCAGTGCGGCGAGAAGTGTGTTACGCGATGAAATACCCATTATTGTCTGCTCCCCTGTCTTGTTATGGGGGCAGTATTTCGTTGCGGCCGTGTTTGATAAAGGAATTAAAAATTCTTGCTAATAGCAAAGCGTTTTTAGAAAAAAAACGGGAATGGTTAGTGTGGAAATGTATTTAGCATTGAGTTGCAGGCCGGATCAGGCGCTTGCGCCGCCATCCGGCAATCCATGCCTGATGGCACTACGCTTATCAGGCCTACCACGACAACAACACCCTGCAAATTATTGCGATTTTGTTACATTCATTCCATAACCACACCCGGATGATTGCCAGCGCAGCGGGGGCAGGCATCATAGAGGCATTATTCGGCAAGAGAGTAAGCATATGATTCGTGTGGTGCTGGTTGATGACCATGTGGTGGTGCGTTCCGGCTTTGCGCAATTATTAAGTCTTGAAGACGATCTGGACGTAGCAGGCCAGTACAGCAGCGCGGCGGAAGCCTGGCCCGCATTATTGCGCGATGACGTTAACGTCGCGGTGCTGGATATCGCGATGCCGGACGAAAACGGGCTGAGTCTGTTAAAGCGGCTACGCGCGCAAAAACCCACGTTTCGCGCCATCGTCCTCAGCATTTACGACACGCCAGCGTTTGTGCAAAGCGCGCTGGATGCAGGCGCCAGCGGCTATCTGACCAAACGCTGCGGGCCGGAAGAGCTGGTTCAGGCGGTGCGTTCCGTCGGTATGGGCGGCCACTATCTGTGCGCCGATGCGTTGCGGGCGCTGCGCGGCGGCGAACAGCCGGCGCAGGTGCTGGAGGTATTAACCCCCCGTGAGCGAGAAGTTTTTGATTTACTGGTCAAAGGCGACAGCGTCAAAGAGATCGCATTTAAGCTCGACCTCAGCCATAAAACCGTTCACGTCCACCGTGCTAACGTACTGGGTAAATTGCAGTGCCACAGTACCATCGAGCTGGTGCATTTCGCCCTCGACCACCAGCTGCTGACGGGGCACTGATGTCTCGCGGCGTGCGTTACTGGGTGATCTCACTGTTTATCCTGCTGGCCTGGGGAACAGGTTGGCTGATGCTATGGACGCTGGGCTTTTACCTGACCCATAACGGCCAACAGGCGGCGCTCTTTTTGCCGCACGGCGTTTATCTTGCGCTGTTGATTTTACTCTCCCGCCGTTACTGGCCCGCGCTGATACTGCCGCCGGTGCTGATGCCGTTATGGCTCCATAGCGAGCAACTGCTCAGCGGCTACGTCCTGCTGGCGGCGCCGCTGATCTGCCTGATCCCGGCCAGCATCGGACAAAAATTCTGGCACCGTTTTCCCCTGTACTGGCAGCGTCTCACGCTGCTGCTGGCCGCCGTCACGCTGGCCTCTCTGCTGAATACCGCCCTGCTGTCGCCCTTTATAAAAAGCCCGGCAATGCTGACTGGTCTGGCGTCGTTTACCGGCGGCGTGCTGCTCACCCCCTTTGTTTATCTGGTATTTGAATTTTTACGCCAGCAGCACCGTTATCACCTGTTGGGGCTGGATACCAACAACCCGCCGCTGCGCACTTCGCTGATCATCTGGTGCAGCCTGTTCTTTATTATCGGCATCGGCACGCAAATGGTGCTGTCGCCGGAAATTGAACGCCTGCTGCTGATTGTGGTGTTCCTGCCTAACGTGGTGATGGCGTGGAAGTTTGGCTGGCAGGGCGGCGTGCTCTCCGGGCTGCTGGGCAGCATGATGATCACCATCGCCCGCCAGGTCGGCGTCGGGTTTAACAACCTGGTCGAACT
The DNA here is from genome assembly GCF_005406305.1 of Citrobacter sp. TBCP-5362. Classification (NCBI taxonomy): domain Bacteria; kingdom Pseudomonadati; phylum Pseudomonadota; class Gammaproteobacteria; order Enterobacterales; family Enterobacteriaceae; genus Citrobacter; species Citrobacter sp. TBCP-5362. The sequence continues at coordinate 3,453,352 of NZ_CP040234.1, forward strand.
GGAGATTTTCCTCGCTACCCAGGCGCTACTCGGCATAGGTCTTGGGATCGCCATCAGCCGCCAGCAACATCTGGCGCAAAACCTGCACCACTATCGCCAGCGTCTGGAGTCGGAGCTGGCGGCGCGCCGGGCGCTGACCGAAAAGCTGATCCATACCGAAGAGGATACGCGCAAAAACCTGGCGCGCGAGCTGCACGACGAGATCGGGCAGAACATCACCGCCATTCAGATCCAGTCACAGCTCGTGAAACGCGCGCGCGATCCGGCGCAGACGCAGGCCGCCGCCAGCCAGATAAACGATCTCGCCCGCCGAATTCACCACTCTACCCGCCAGCTGTTACGCCAGCTACGTCCCCCCGCGCTGGATGAGCTGTCGTTTAAAGAGGCGCTGCATCATCTGGTCAACGAATTCGCGTTCCCCGAACGTGGGATTCGCTGCCAGTTTGAGTATCGCCTTACGCTTACCCCGGAAAATGAAACCGTCAGGTTTACTCTCTACCGCCTGTTGCAGGAACTGCTGAACAACGTCTGTAAACATGCCGAAGCCAGCGAGGTCACGATTCTGTTAAGCCAGCAGAAACAGACCCTCCATCTGGAAGTTCGGGACAACGGCACCGGCATCCAGCCTGAAAAAATGCCGGGATTCGGTATTCAGGGGATGCGCGAACGGGTCAGCGCGCTGGGCGGCGAACTGACGCTCGAATCGCTGCACGGCACGCGGGTAATTGTTAACTTGCCCACAATTTTGCAACAAACCACGTCCTGACCAGGAAAAAGTCTTAGTCACTGCGGACTTTCTCTCATCCCCTTTGGTTTTCACTTTCCTATAGTCAGCACAAACGGAGACGGCCATGCATCCACGCCCAGTAAACGAAACAGACCAACGATACCGGGCGCTACGCCTGCGGTTGCTGATGTGCATGGTCATCGGGTACGCCGCGTTTTACCTGACGCGAAAAAGCGTGAATTACGTGCTTCCGGCGCTGCAAACGGATCTGGGACTCGATAAAGGCGATATCGGCCTGTTGGGTTCACTGTTTTACCTGACCTACGGCCTGTCGAAGTTTACCGCCGGGCTGTGGCACGACAGCCACGGGCAGCGCTGGTTTATGGGCGTTGGCCTGTTCGCCACCGGCCTGCTGAATATGGTGTTCGCCTTTGGCGAGTCGCTGACGCTGCTGCTGGCGGTCTGGACGCTGAACGGTTTCTTTCAGGGCTGGGGATGGCCGCCCTGCGCCCGACTGCTGACCCACTGGTATTCGCGCAACGAGCGCGGCTTCTGGTGGGGCTGCTGGAATATGTCGATCAACATCGGCGGGGCGATTATCCCGCTGATTAGCGCTTTCGCCGCCCACTGGTGGGGCTGGCAGGCGGCGATGCTGGCGCCGGGGATCATCAGCATGGCATTAGGTATCTGGCTCACGCTACAGCTGAAAGGCACGCCGCAGGAAGAGGGATTGCCAACGGTCGGCGCATGGCGTCATGACCCGCTGGAGCTGCGCCAGGAGCAGCAAAGCCCGCCGATGGGGCTGTGGCAGATGTTGCGCACCACGATGCTGAAAAACCCGATGATCTGGCTGCTGGGCGTCTCATATGTGCTGGTCTATCTGATCCGCATCGCCCTCAACGACTGGGGCAACATCTGGCTCACGGAAAGCCACGGCGTCAATCTGCTCAGCGCCAACGCCACGGTGATGCTGTTTGAAGTTGGCGGTCTGCTCGGCGCGTTGTTCGCCGGTTGGGGGTCGGATTTGCTGTTCAGCGGCCAGCGCGCGCCGATGATTTTGCTGTTCACGCTGGGGCTGATGGTGTCCGTCGCCGCGTTGTGGTTAGCGCCGGTACACCATTACGCACTGCTGGCGGTCTGTTTCTTCACGGTGGGCTTTTTCGTTTTTGGCCCGCAAATGTTGATTGGCCTTGCCGCCGTCGAGTGCGGGCACAAAGCGGCGGCCGGTTCCATCACCGGGTTTCTCGGCCTGTTCGCCTATCTGGGGGCAGCGCTGGCGGGCTGGCCTCTGTCGCTGGTCATTGAACGCTACGGCTGGTCGGGCATGTTCAGTCTGCTCTCGGTCGCCGCGGTACTTATGGGTTTATTGCTGATGCCGCTGCTGATGGCGGGCATCACCACCTCGCTCAGTCAAAGGATAAAACAATGAAATTGACGCTTACCTCTACCCTGATTGCATCCGGCATTGCGCTGGCAACCTTAACCGGCGCCGCGCAGGCCAAAGGCCGCCTGGTGGTTTATTGCAGCGCCACCAACGAAATGTGCGAAGCAGAAACCAAAGCGTTTGGCGACAAATATGACGTCAAAACCTCGTTCATTCGCAACGGCTCCGGCAGTACGCTGGCGAAAGTCGATGCCGAGAAGAAAAACCCGCAGGCGGACGTCTGGTACGGCGGGACGCTGGACCCTCAGTCTCAGGCGGGTGAAATGGGGCTGCTGCAACCCTACAAGTCTCCCAATCTTGAGCAGGTCATGGAGAAATTCCGCGATCCGGCGAAAGTAAAAGGCAACCTCTCTTCAGCGGTGTATGTCGGTATTCTCGGTTTTGGCGTCAATACCCAGCGCCTGAAAGAGAAAAATCTGCCGGTGCCAAAATGCTGGAAAGACCTGACCAAACCGGAATACAAAGGCGAGATCCAGATTGCCGACCCGCAAAGTTCAGGCACCGCGTATACCGCACTGGCAACCTTCGCCCAACTGTGGGGAGAAGATCAGGCCTTTGATTACCTGAAACAGCTCAACGCCAACGTGTCTCAGTACACCAAATCCGGTATTGCCCCGGCACGTAACGCCGCCCGTGGCGAAACCGCTATCGGCATTGGCTTCCTGCACGACTATTCGCTGGAAAAAGAACAGGGCGCGCCGCTGGAGCTGATCTCTCCGTGCGAAGGCACCGGCTATGAAATTGGCGGCGTCAGCATCCTGAAAGGCGCGCGCAACCTCGACAACGCCAAACTGTTCGTGGACTGGGTGCTGTCAAAAGAAGCACAAGAACTGGCGTGGAAGAAAGGCAAGTCTTATCAGATCCTGACCAACACCACAGCGGAAACATCACCGAACTCGCTGAAGCTCGACGACCTGAAGCTCATCAATTACGACATGGATAAATACGGTTCTACCGACGTCCGTAAGCAGCTTATCAATAAATGGGTTAGCGAAGTGAAGATGGGTAAATAAGCCCACATTGCGTTCATTTGCCGGGTGGCGGCGTAACGCCGTACCCGGCCCACAATACCGGAACCGCTATGTCACACACACTTGCACACCATCCCGTGAAAAAACGGGATGCGATATTCTTTTGGGTTCTGCTGGGCTGGCTGGCGTTTGCCCTGCTGCCAAGCTGGAGCCTGGATTACGGCCTGCTGGAGTCCACGGGCGATGAAATCCTTGAATCCTACGGCTGGTCACAGCTCAATATCAGTTGGCTGTGGTATCTGCTGCCAAGCCTGCTGCTGATTCGCCCGTTCCATGAAGCCAGGCGCGAACAGCGCAGCCGCCATTACCTTGATGCGGGCTGGGCGCTGTTGTGTATGGCCTTTATCGTCGTCAGCGCCACCGTTGAAGGCCGTGGTTTAGGCTACGCCACTATCGTGCTGTTCGTCGCGCTGGGCGCGATCATGACGCTGGCGTTGACCCGTCTGGAATGGCTGGGCGGCGACCGCTTCGTGATCGGCTCACTTACCGCCATTGTGGCGCTGATCGGCATCTTTATCGTCTGGCCGAGTATCGCGATTTTCATCCCGATGTTCACCAACGATGCCGGGGAATTCGCGCCGCTGGCGTTTATGACGGTGCTGTCGCAGGCGCATATCATCCAGGTGATCCTCAACTCCATCGCCCTGTCGATTGCGGTGGGCGTGGGCTGTACCTTCTTCGGCCTGGTGCTGGCGATTTACACCACCCGCATTGCCAAACGCAGCGCCATTATTGGCCGCATCTTCTCGATTTTGCCAATCGTCACGCCGCCGTTCGTAGTGGGTTTAGGCGTTACGCTGATGATGGGACGCTCCGGCTACGTCACCGAATTTATGGTCGAGTGGTTCGGGCTGACCAACACCAACTGGCTGTACGGGTTTACCGGCATCTGGCTGGCGCAGGTGCTGGCCTTTACCCCGATGGCGTTTATGATCCTCGACGGGGCGATCAAAACTATCCATCCATCGCTGGAAGAAGCCTCGTACACCCTGCGCGCCAGCCGCTGGCAGACCTTTAACGGTGTGTTTGTCCCGCTGCTGAAACCAGCGCTGGCGAACGCCTTTTTAATTGTGGTGGTGCAGTCGCTGGCCGACTTCAGTAACCCGCTGGTGCTCGGCGGTAACTTCGACGTGCTGGCGACGCAGATCTATTTCTATATCACAGGTTCGCAGCTTGATTATCAGGCCGCCAGTACGCTGGGCGCGTTCCTGCTGCTGTTCTCGCTGCTGGTGTTCTGTGTGCAGTATATGTGGATCGGTAAGCGCTCTTACGTCACGGTCTCCGGGAAATCGTACCGTGGCGACGTCCAGCCGCTGCCTGTCACCCTAGTGTGGAGCGTCATCGCCATTCTGGCCGTGTGGATAGCCTTCAACGCCCTGCTCTACGGCAGCATTTTCTACGGTAGCTTCACCGTCAACTGGGGCGTGGATTACACCCTGACGCTGGCGAACTTTATCAAGCTGTTCGGCCAGGGAATGAGCGACGGCGCGTGGCCTTCCCTGCTTGATACGTTGCTCTACGCCGGAATTGCCGCGCCGATCACCGCCATCTTCGGTCTGCTGATCGCCTGGATTGTGGTACGCCAGCAGTTCAAAGGCAAAAAGACTATCGAGTTCACCACCATGCTGTGCTTCGCCGTACCGGGCACCGTGGCGGGCGTGTCGTACATCCTCGCCTTTAACAGCGCCCCGGTGTACCTCACCGGAACGGCGGCGATTGTGATTATTTCGATGGTGATGCGTAACGTGCCGGTTGGGATTCGCGCCGGGATCGCCGGATTAGGCCAGATCGATAAATCGCTGGATGAAGCGTCGCTCAGCCTGCGCGCCGGGAGCTTACGCACCATCACGCACATCCTGCTGCCGCTGCTGCGCCCGGCGATCCTCTCGGCGCTGATCTACAGCTTTGTGCGCGCCATTACCACCGTCAGCGCCATTGTGTTCCTCGTCACGCCAGACACCCGCGTGGCGACGGCCTACATCCTCAACCGCGTGGAAGACGGCGAATACGGCGTGGCGATCGCCTACGGCTCGATTCTGATCGTGGTGATGCTGGCGATTATTTTCATCTTTGACTGGCTGATCGGGGAAGCGCGTATCTCCCGTTCAAAAGCCAAAAACCAGGCGTAATGGAGCGCACTATGAGTCAGAAAAATTTTGTTGAACTGCGCAACGTCACCAAACGATTCGGCAGCAACACGGTTATCGATAATATCAATCTCACCATCCCGCAGGGGCAAATGGTGACGCTGCTCGGCCCTTCCGGCTGCGGCAAAACGACCATTTTGCGTCTGGTGGCCGGGCTGGAAAAACCGAGCGAAGGACAGATTTTCATTGATGGCGAAGACGTCACCCATCGCTCTATTCAGCAGCGTGATATCTGTATGGTCTTTCAGTCTTATGCCCTGTTCCCGCACATGTCGCTGGGGGAAAACGTCGGCTACGGTCTGAAGATGCTTGGCGTGTCGCGCAGCGAAGTGAAAGCCCGTGTGAAAGAGGCGCTGGCGATGGTGGATCTGGAAGGATTCGAAGACCGCTATGTTGATCAGATCTCCGGCGGTCAGCAGCAGCGCGTGGCGCTGGCGCGCGCGCTGATCCTCAAGCCGAAGGTGCTGCTGTTTGATGAGCCGTTAAGTAACCTCGACGCCAACCTGCGTCGCAGCATGCGCGACAAGATCCGCGAACTGCAAAAGCAGTTTGATATCACCTCGCTGTACGTCACCCACGATCAGAGCGAAGCCTTTGCGGTTTCCGATACCGTACTGGTGATGAACAAGGGGCATATTATGCAGATCGGTTCGCCGCAGGATCTCTACCGTCAACCTGCGTCACGCTTTATGGCGAGCTTTATGGGCGATGCCAACCTGTTCCCGGCGACGTTCAGTCAGGAGTATGTGGATATCTACGGCTATCGGCTGCCGCGCCCGGCGCACTTTGCCGCCCAGGGTTCCGGCACCGTTGGCGTGCGCCCGGAAGCGATTACCTTGAGCGATCGCGGCGAAGAGAGCCAGCGTTGTGTGATTCAACATGTCGCCTATATGGGGCCGCAGTATGAGGTGACGGTGGCGTGGCACGGACAGGAGATTTTATTGCAGGTTAACGCCACCCGATTGCAGCCGGACGTGGGGGAAAATTATTACCTCGAAATCCACCCGTACGGGATGTTTGTTTTAGCAGACGCAGTGTAATTGATGCCGGGTGGCGCTACGCTTACCCGGCCTACGGTTCGTGCACGTTGTAGGCCGGGTAAGGCATCAGCCGCCACCCGGCGCACACTCAACGTTGCGCGTTCAATTCAGCAATATCCTTCGGCGTCGTCCGGCAACAGCCGCCAATCAGCTTCGCACCCGCCGCCAGCCACTGCGGTAAATACTCCGCCAGCGTGGCGCACGCTTCGCCGTGATGATGCCAGGTTTTGCTTACCGCATCGTACCGTTCGCCCGAATTGGGATAAACCACCAGCGGCAGCGCGGTCAGCCCGTGCAAATGCTGCAATGCGGCGGTGACGTTTTCCAGCGCGATACAGTTTACGCCAGTCGCCACAACCTGCGGGCAGGCGTTGAGAAACGTCGCCACGTCACGCAGCGGCGTACCATCGCTCAGATGCTCACTGTCGCGCAGCGTAAACGAAAACCATGCCCGTGCCCGTGGATATTCGGTTAACAACTCAGCCAGCGCTTTAATCTCAATAAAATTCGGCAGCGTTTCGCAGGCCAGCAGGTCAACGCCCGCATCCAGCAGCGCTTCCACACGCGGGCGATGAAAAGCCTGGAACGCTTCGGGAGTACATACGTAATCCCCGCGATATTCCGCACCGTCGGCCAGATACGCGCCATATGGCCCGACGGAACCCGCCACCAGCAGCGTGCCCGCCTGCGGGTTCTCAGCCAGATACGCTTCCCGCGCTTTGCGCGCCAGTTCCACACTCTTGCCGATCAGCGCTTTCGACTGCGCGTCATCAAACCCACGCGCGGCAAGTCCTGCGGGCGTTGCCTGGTAGCTGGCGGTAATCGCGCACTGCGCCCCCGCCCGGTAGTAATCAAGGTGGACTTCGCGGATCAGCGCCGGGTTTTCTACCAGCACCTTCGCTGACCACAGGCTATCGGCTAAATCACAGCCGCGCGCTTCCAGTTCCGTCGCCATCGCCCCGTCCAGCAACAGGAAATCCTGTTTATCGAGGATGGCACTCAACGGATTATGTTGCGACATAGTCTGGCTCCTGTTTCTGCTTATGAAATCGGCAATGAAACAAGCACCATAACACAGCGCGCCGGGTGGTAATCGGGAGCGCTACGCAATTATTAAAGACCCGTCAGCCTTGTACCAGCCGCAAACGCGCGCGCCGGGCGCTCAGCACCGGGTGAGGAGTAACAATGAGGTAAAGAAAGGGTCGCCAGCTCATAATGCCTCCGCTGCCAGAATCTCTTACAACTCTGGCAACAAGGCGACGCACCGGCGCTCAAACAGAAGTGGGAACATACCGTCCCCACTCATACGACGGAATGAGGACAACGTCAGGAGCCAGGGGTGATATCAGCCGACAAACTGACGTCAGCCCGGCAGAATGGCGAAAAACCTTCAGGGTGTGGCATCATAACGCGCAGATAACAACAAATTCAGGGTGATGAATGTGAAACCGGTAACGCTCTATGATGTTGCAGACCGTGCAGGCGTCTCTTATCAGACCGTCTCTCGCGTGGTGAATCAGGCCAGCCACGTTTCCGCCAAAACCCGTGAAAAAGTCGAAGCCGCGATGGCGGAGCTGAATTACATTCCCAATCGCGTCGCGCAGCAGCTGGCGGGTAAACAAACCCCGCTCATCGGTGTCGCCACCGCTAACCTCGCGCTGCACGCGCCGTCGCAAATTGTCGCGGCGATTAAATCCCGCGCCGACAGGTCAGGCGCCAGCGTGGTGATCGCGATGGTGGAGCGCAACGGAGTAGACGCCTGCAAAGCGGCGGTACATAACCTGCTGGCGCAGCGGGTAAGCGGGTTGATCATCAACTACCCGCTTGATGAGAACGATGCCATTGCCGTTGCCGCCGCCTGCGGCAACGTGCCGGTACTGTTTCTCGACGTGTCCGATCGGTTCCCCGTTAACAGCATTATTTTTTCCCATGACGACGGCGCGCGTCTGGGCGTTGAGCATCTGGTAGAACACGGGCACCAGCGCATCGCGCTGTTGACAGGGCCGCGCTCGTCCGTCTCTGCACGGCTAAGACTGGCGGGCTGGCATAAATATCTGACCCACTATCAGCTGCGACCGGTGGCAGAAACGGAAGGCGACTGGAGCGCGATGTCCGGCTTCCAGCAAACCATGCAGATGCTCAATGACGGAACGATGCCCACCGCAATACTGGTGGCTAACGATCAGATGGCGCTGGGCGCCATGCGGGCGATCGCCGAGTTTGGCCTGCGCATCCCGCAGGATATCTCGGTGATAGGCTACGATGACACCGAAGACAGCGCCTGCTACATCCCACCGCTGACCACCATCAGACAGAATTTCCCCCTGCTTGGCGCAACCAGCGTCGACAAACTGCTGCAACTCTCCCGTGGCGAACCCGCCACCGATAACCAGCGACTCCCCGTTTCATTGGTTCAGCGTAAAACCGTGCAGCCCCCCAATGCTCAGGTCACTTCTCCGCAGGCGTTGGCCGACTCCCTGATCCAACTGGCTCGGCAGGTTTCGCTGTTAGCGCCGAAAATGTGAACGCATAACAATTGTGTGAGTCAGTTCACTCATTGAACCTCCTGTCCTTTACAGCAGGAATCCCTTCTTCGTATTTTGACTGAAATTGTGAGCGAATAACAAACCCAATCAGGATACCGCTATGCCCCAGAATGCAGATTCACTCGCCGTCGTTCTGAAACGTCGCGACTGGGAAAACCCTGGCGTAACGCAACTTAATCGCCTGGAGGCGCACCCTCCTTTTTGCAGCTGGCGTAATGCCGATGACGCCCGCGTGAACCGTGACTCCGCACAAAAGCGCAGCCTGAACGGTGAATGGACGTTTGCCTGGTTTTCAGCGCCTGAAGCAGTACCAGAGAGCTGGCGGACAAGCGATCTGCAACAGGCGGATAGCGTGCGCGTGCCGTCTAACTGGCAAATGGACGGTTACGACGCCCCCATTTATACCAACGTCACCTATCCCATTCCGGTTAACCCGCCGTTCGTTCCGGCAGATAACCCAACCGGATGTTACTCGCTCACATTCAGTATTGACGCAGACTGGCTACAGGCAGGCCAGACGCGGATCATTTTTGATGGCGTGAACTCCGCCTTCCATTTGTGGTGCAACGGTCGCTGGGTCGGATACGGTCAGGACAGCCGTCTGCCGTCTGAATTCGATCTCACGCATTTTTTGCTTAATGGTGAAAACCGCCTCGCGGTAATGGTGCTGCGCTGGAGTGACGGCAGCTATCTGGAAGATCAGGATATGTGGCGGATGAGCGGCATCTTTCGCGACGTCTCGCTGCTGCATAAACCGGCAACGCAAATCCGTGACCTGCGCATCAACACCCGCTTCAACGATGATTTCAGCCGCGCAGTGCTGGAAGCGGAGGTCAGAGCGACGGGGGAACGACGCGATGATTTACGCGTGACGGTGCAACTGTGGGATAGCGAAACATTCGTCGGAGAAAAAACCGCCCCGCTCGGCAGCGGGATCATTGATGAGCGCGGCGCTTACCCTGATCGCACAACCCTTCGTCTGAATGTCGAACACCCGGCGCTGTGGAGCGCGGAGACCCCGCATCTGTATCGTGCCGTTGTACAGCTACACGCCGCCGATGGCACGCTGATTGAAGCCGAAGCCTGCGACGTCGGTTTCCGTCAGGTCAGCATTGAAAACGGTCTGCTGCTGTTAAACGGTAAGCCGCTGCTGATCCGCGGCGCCAACCGCCATGAACATCACCCGGAAAACGGCCAGGTGATGGATAAAGAGACCATGATTAAAGACATTCTGCTGATGAAGCAGAACAATTTTAACGCCGTGCGCTGCTCCCATTATCCGAATCACCCGCTGTGGTACACCCTGTGCGATCGCTACGGCCTGTACGTGGTGGATGAGGCCAATATCGAAACCCACGGCATGGTGCCGATGAATCGCCTGAGCGACGATCCGGTCTGGCTGCCCGCCATGAGCCAGCGTGTGACGCGGATGGTACAGCGCGACCGCAACCATCCGAGCATTATTATCTGGTCACTGGGCAACGAGTCCGGGCACGGCGCCAACCACGACGCGCTGTACCGCTGGATTAAGTCGGAAGATCCCTCCCGCCCTGTGCAGTATGAAGGCGGCGGCGCGAATACGGCGGCAACCGACATCATTTGCCCGATGTACGCCCGCGTCGATCAGGATCAGCCCTTCCCCGCCGTACCGAAATGGTCGATCAAAAAATGGCTGTCGATGCCGGGCGAGCAGCGCCCGCTGATCCTGTGTGAATACGCCCACGCGATGGGCAACAGCCTCGGAGGTTACGCGAAATACTGGCAGGCGTTTCGCCAGTATCCGCGCCTGCAAGGCGGTTTTGTCTGGGACTGGGTGGATCAGTCGCTTATCAAATATGACGACGACGGTCGGCCGTGGTCAGCCTACGGCGGCGACTTTGGCGACACGCCTAACGACCGTCAGTTCTGTATGAACGGCCTGGTGTTCGCCGACCGTACGCCGCATCCGTCACTGTATGAAGCCAAACACGCGCAGCAGTTTTTCCAGTTTGTGCTGCTGCCGGGAGCCGAATGCCAGATTGAAGTGACCAGCGAATACCTGTTCCGCCATAGCGATAACGAGGTGCTCCACTGGTCACTGGCGCTGGATGGCAACCCGCTGACCGCAGGCGTTGTGACGCTGGATATCCCGCCGCAGGGACGTCAGATCATCGCGCTGCCAGCGCTCCCGGAAGCGGAAACCGCAGGCCAGCTGTGGCTGACGGTACGCGTTGAACAGCCGCAGGCAACCGCGTGGTCGCAAGCCGGACATATCAGCGCCTGGCAACAGTGGAAGCTCGGCGAAAAACTCGCTACGCAGTGGCCGCAGCACGCTGGCAACGCGCCACACCTCACCAGCAGCGGGACGGCATTCCGTATTGTCGCAGGCGAGAAACGCTGGGAGTTCAGCCGCCAACTGGGCGTATTGACGCAATTCTGGATTGGCGAAGAGGCACAGTTGCTGACTCCGCTTGTCGATCAGTTCACCCGCGCGCCGCTGGACAACGACATCGGCGTGAGCGAAGCAACCCGCATCGACCCTAACGCCTGGGTTGAACGCTGGAAGGCCGCCGGTCATTACCAGGCTAAAGCGGTATTACTGCAATGCGATGCCGACACGCTTGCCAGCGCGGTACTGATTACCACCGCCCACGCCTGGCAGTATCAGGGCGAGACGCTGTTCATCAGCCGGAAAACCTACCGTATCGACGGCAACGGTGAAATGCAGATAACGGTAGATGTTGACGTCGCCAGCGGGACACCGCATCCGGCGCGCATCGGCCTGAGCTGCCAGCTTGCGCAGGTGGCGGAGCGGGTTAACTGGCTGGGGTTAGGCCCGCACGAAAACTACCCGGATCGTCTCTCTGCCGCCTGCTTTGATCGCTGGGATCTGCCGCTGGAAGAGATGTACACCCCGTATGTTTTCCCGAGCGAAAACGGCCTGCGCTGCGGAACGCGTGAATTGCGCTATGGCGCGCATCAGTGGCGCGGCGATTTTCAGTTCAACATCGGTCGCTATAGCCAGAAACAGCTGATGGAAACCAGCCACCGCCATCTGCTCCAGCCGGAAGCGGGCACCTGGCTCAATATTGACGGTTTCCATATGGGCGTGGGCGGCGATGACTCCTGGAGCCCTTCTGTCTCTGCGGAATATCAGCTCAGCGCCGGGCGCTACCACTACCAGATAAGCTGGCGGTAAAAGGGAAACTGCCGGATGACGGTGCAAGCACCGTATCCGGCCTGCGATACATTTTCTTCCTGGCCCGATAAGCGATAACGCCATCGGGCACCTCGGTTACTCCTCAATCACCTGACGGATTTGTTGCAATGAAGCGGGATCGTCAAGCGTGGACAAATCGCCCGGATCGCGGCCTTCGCAAATCGCCTGAATCGTACGACGCAGCATTTTGCCAGAACGTGTTTTCGGCAACTGTGAAACAAACCAGACGTGCGCCGGGCGGCCAAAATTACCGATCTGACTGTCCACCAGCGACATAATCGCCTTCTCTTCCGTTTGCGCCACGTCCCTGTCCTCTAGCGTGTCGCTCTGTTTCGGGATCACAAACGCTACCGCCACCTGCCCCTTCAGCGCATCTTTCACCCCCACCACCGCCACTTCCGCCACGTTCGGGTAACTGGAAATGCTTTCCTCGATCTCGCGCGTGCCCAGACGGTGCCCGGCGACGTTGATCACATCATCGGTGCGCCCGAGGATGAAATAATAGCCGTCCGCGTCGCGAATCCCCCAGTCGAAAGTGGCGTACACCTGACGCGAGAACAGCGACCAGTAGGTATTCACAAAACGTGCATCGTCCCCCCAGATAGTCTGAACGCAGCCAGGCGGCAGCGGCCCCTCAATGACCAGCATCCCCTTCTCGTTCACCTCGCAAGGTTCACCAGTGACCTCGTTGAGCAGCTGCACGTTATAGCCGTACATCGGTACGCCGGGGCTGCCCAGCCGTGAAGGCCGGTCGTCCAGCGCGCGGGCGATCGCCATAATCGGCCAGCCGGACTCGGTCTGCCAGTAGTTGTCGATAACCGGCACATCCAGCGTCTCCGTCACCCAGGCGGCCGTCGGCTCATCCAGCGGCTCACCGGCCAGATAGAGCACCTCCAGCGAGGAGAGATCGTGATTGCGGATCTGCGCCGTCGGAAACTTCTTCAACACGCGGATGGCGGTCGGCGCAGAGAACATCCGGCTGACGCGGTATTTCTCTACGATCTTCCACCAGACGCCGCAGTCTGGGTACGTCGGCAACCCTTCATAAACGATGGTTGCCATGCCTGCCAGCAACGGCGCGTAGACAATATAGGAGTGCCCCACAACCCAACCGATATCCGACGCGCAAAAGAACACGCCGCCCGCTTTGCCGCCGAAGATAGTGTCCATCGAGGTTGCCAGCGCCACCGCATAGCCGCCGACGTCGCGCTGTACGCCTTTCGGTTTTCCGGTCGTGCCGGAGGTATAGAGAATGCAGGAGATCTCATTGGATTCCAGCCAGGCCACCGGCACCCGCGCCCCGAGATGCTGCTGACGCAGCGACGCAAAATCGAGATCGCGCGTCGGTACTCGCGCCATTTTCGCCAGCCCGCGATCCACCAGCAAAACGTGGCGCGGCTGATGCTGCGCCTGCGCGATGGCATCATCCAGCAGCTTTTTATACGGCAGAATCTTACCGCCGCGCGCCCCGGCGTCTGCCGAGACAATCAGCACCGGCTTAGCGTCGTCGATTCGCGCCGCTACGCTGTGCGAGGCAAAACCGCCGAACACCACCGAATGAATCGCGCCAATCCGCGCGCAGGCCAGCAGCGTAATGTGCGCCTCGGCAATCATCGGCATGTAAACCAGCACCCGGTCGCCACGCTGCACGCCCAGCGACAACAGCATCGACGCCACCACGTTCACTTCGTCATACAACTGGCTGAAGGTAAACGTGCGCTCCTCTTCCGTTTCAGAAGAGACGGCAATCAGCGCCAGCGCATCCGGCTGCTTATCCAGCCAGCGGTCGATAGCGTTATGGCACAAATTAGTGGTTCCGCCGCAAAACCAGCGGGCAAACGGCGGATCGCTGTGATCCAGCGTTTGGGTAAACGGCTGCTGCCAGTCGATACGTCGGGCCTGCTCGGCCCAGAACGACGCCGGCTGCGTAATGGAACGCTGATAAAACTCGCTAAAAGACATGAAGCTCTCCTGTTGAACTTACTGCCTGCTGGCTCAGATGACAAATAAGTCGAGGTATTCATTGACCGGCATCTGCTCCAGGCGAGTTCTGTCCAGGGAGACATCCAGAATGCGCTGCTGCTGACGGGTCGGGAACTGACGCGCCAGGTTGATTTTGAATTTATCGATAAGCTTCGGAATGCCGTCGGCGCGGCGGCGAGCGTGGCCAATCGGGTACTCCACTACCACCTCGGCAAACTGTGAACCATCGGTAAATTCAAGGGTGATAGCGTTGGCGATGGCGCGTTTTTCCGGGTCGTGGTAGTCGGCGGTAAACGCCGGGTCTTCAAAGCAGGTTATCTTCTCGCGCAGGGCGTCAATGCGTTTGTCCTGCGCTACGCCGTCCTCATAATCCGCCGCCGTTAAGCGCCCGAACAGTAGCGGGATCGCCACCATGTACTGAATGCAGTGGTCGCGGTCGGCCGGGTTATTCAACGGTCCTTTTTTGTCGATGATGCGAATGCAGGCTTCATGGGTGCGAATCGTCACCTTCTCAATATCCGCCGCCGTTTTACCCGCCGCCTGCATCTGTTCAAAGAGGGTCATGGCGGCTTCAACCGCCGTCTGCGAGTGGAACTCCGCCGGGAAGGAGATTTTGAACAGCACGTTTTCCATGACGTAAGAACCATACGGACGCTGGAAGCGAAACGGCTCGGCGTTGAAAGAGACGTCATAAAAGCCCCAGGTTTTCGCCGTCAGCGCCGACGGATAGCCCATCTCACCGGTTTTTGCCATCAGCGCCAGACGCACCGCACGGGAGGTGGCATCGCCCGCCGCCCAGGACTTACGTGTACCGGTGTTTGGCGCATGGCGATAGGTGCGCAGCGACTGACCATCCACCCACGCCAGCGACACCGCGTTGAGGATCTCATCACGCGTCAGCCCCAGCATTTCGGCGACAACCGCTGTCGAAGCCACTTTGACCAGCAGTACGTGATCCAGGCCGACGCGGTTGAAGGAATTTTCCAGCGCGATGCAGCCCTGAATCTCATGGGCTTTGATCATCCCGGCCAGCACCTGCTTCATGGTCAGCGGCGCTTTGCCTGCGGCAACCGCATTACGCGACAGCCAGTCCGCCGTTGCCAGAATCCCGCCGAGGTTATCAGAGGGGTGGCCCCACTCTGCCGCCAGCCAGGTATCGTTGAAGTCGAGCCAGCGGATCATCGCGCCGATATTAAACGCCGCCTGCACCGGATCGAGCTGAAACTGGGTGCCCGGTACGCGTACGCCGTTCGGCACGACGGTGCCCGGAACGATCGGCCCCAGCAGTTTTTTACAGGCCGGATATTCCAGCGCTTCCAGACCGCAGCCCAGCGTGTCGAGCAAGCAGTAGTGGGCGGTGTCCCAGGCCACTTTAGAGGTGATGTCGTAGTTCATGACGTAATCGACGATATCCACGATTTCACGGTCAAATTCCGGGCGAATGTTCATTATTTGTGCGGACATAGGGTACATTTCCTGCGTTTTATCGTTAGAGAAATAAAGTTATTGGCGCTGATCCAGCGGAATAAATTCGCGATCTTCCGGGCCGGTATAATTGGCGGAAGGTCGGATAATTTTGTTGTCCTGACGCTGTTCGATGATGTGCGCCGCCCAGCCGGTGACGCGGGCGATCACAAACAGCGGGGTGAACATTTCGGTGGGGACGCCCATCATGTTGTAGGAGACCGCCGAGAACCAGTCGAGGTTGGGGAACATCTTTTTCGATTCCCACATCACGTTTTCCAGACGGTCGGCGATGTTGTACATCTTCAGCGAACCACCGGCCTCCGAAAGCTGTTTCGCCACACGTTTGATCACCTGATGGCGCGGATCGGCAATGGTGTAGACCGGATGGCCGAAACCAATGATCACCTCTTTATTTTCAATGCGTTTGCGGATATCCGCCTCGGCTTCCTCCGGCGTTTCGTAGCGCTGCTGAATTTCCAGCGATACCTCATTCGCCCCGCCGTGCTTCGGGCCGCGCAGCGCGCCAATCGCGCCGATGATGGCGGAGTAGACATCGGAGCCCGTCCCTGCAATCACCCGGCTGGTGAAAGTGGACGCGTTGAATTCATGCTCGGCATACAGCACCAGCGAGATGTGCATCGCCTTTTCCCAGCTTTGCGACGGCTTCTCGCCGTGCAGCAGATGCAGGAAATGGCTACCGACGGAGTCGTCGTCAGTTTCCGGCTGAATACGTTCGCCGTTATGACTGTAGTGATACCAGTAGAGCAGGATGGAACTGAGCGAGGCCAGCAGTTTGTCGGCGATATCGCGCGCGCCGGAAACGGTATGCCCCTCTTTTTCCGGCAGCGTACAGCCGAGCGCCGACACGCCGGTGCGCATGACATCCATCGGGTGCGACGCCGCAGGCAATGCTTCCAGCACGGTGCGTACATTGGCCGGTAATCCACGCAATGCTTTCAGTTTATTTTTATAGGCATGGAGTTCGTCGCTATTGGGCAATTTGCCGTGAATTAACAGATGCGCGACTTCTTCAAATTCACAATGCTCCGCAAGATCGAGAATATCGTACCCGCGATAGTGTAAGTCGTTGCCGCTTTTTCCCACGGTACACAACGCGGTATTTCCGGCCGGAACGCCCGATAATGCGACAGATTTCTTAGGCTTAATGACATGTGTGTTGTTTTGCAGGATCGTCGTATCGCTCATGTTGTCCTCGTCATTGTTATATGTAGGGTATTGAGGGTGTACGTTTCGCCGCCGTAGGCCGGATAAGGCGCAGCCGCCATCGGGCATTGCCGGATGGCACTTCGTTTATCCGGCCTACGGGTCTACTTCAGGTTCAGCGCATCCAGCTTCTCTTCGTACTGGTAATAATTGATGCTTTCGTACAGCTCGTTGCGGGTCTGCATAATGTCGATAACGTTTTTTTGCGTGCCTTCCTGGCGCAGCACGTTGTAGACACGCTCGGCAGCGCGATTCATGGCGCGAAATGCCGACAGCGGGTAGAGCGCCATCGCCACGTTAGCGCTGCGCAGTTCGTCGGTGGTAAACAGCGGCGTCGCGCCAAACTCCGTGATATTCGCCAGGATCGGCACCGGTACGGCATCGGCGAACTGGCGATACATTGACAGCTCAGTAATCGCTTCCGGGAACAGCATGTCGGCCCCCGCTTCCACATAAGCCCGCGCGCGATCGATCGCCGCCTCTAGTCCTTCCACCGCCAGCGCATCGGTACGCGCCATGATCACGAAGTCAGGATCGGTACGCGCATCCACCGCCGCACGAATCCTGTCCACCATCTCCTCTTTGGACACGATCGCCTTATTCGGGCGATGGCCGCAGCGTTTCGCGCCGATCTGATCTTCGATATGCAGCGCAGCGGCGCCGGCTTTGATCATCGACTTCACCGTACGCGCCACGTTAAAGGCGGAGGAACCAAAGCCGATGTCGGCATCCACCAGCAGCGGCAGCGGGCAAACGTCGGTAATACGGCGGATGTCGGTCAACACATCATCCAGCGTGGAGATCCCCAGATCCGGCAGACCCAGCGATCCCGCCGCCACGCCGCCGCCGGAAAGGTAAATCGCCTGATAGCCTGCGCGCTGGGCCAGCAATGCGTGATTGGCATTGATGGCGCCGACGATCTGTAAGGGGTTTTCTTTGGTGAGCGCAGCGCGAAACGCCTGGCCCGGAGAGTGTAGAGACATATCCCGTCCTCTTGTTATCAACTTGTTATTTAATGTTGATTCACATAAAGCAAAGGGAATGCCAGAGCGGTCGCTGAAAAAGAGAGAATTTTGTTTTTTCTTATAATTCAAACAAATAACAAAAAATACAAACTTAACCATACCTTTCATCAGGACAAAAGCGTGTCAGCTAACGTTTCATGAAACGGTTCGCGCTGTTTCATTGCAACATTTATGAAACACGACTAAAACAAAATCTCGGTCCCTCAATACAACATCAACTGCTATGGCTGACACGCACCTTCCCGCTCGCGATAATCATGACAAGCCGGTGATCTGGACGGTCTCGGTAACGCGTCTGTTCGAGCTGTTTCGCGACATCAGCCTGGAGTTCGACCATCTGGCGACCATCACCCCCATCCAGCTTGGGTTTGAAAAAGCGGTGAACTATATCCGTAAAAAACTGGCGACCGAGCGCTGTGACGCCATTATCGCGGCGGGTTCCAACGGCGCTTATTTAAAAAGCCGCCTCTCCATACCGGTGATCCTGATAAAACCCAGCGGATTCGACGTGCTCCAGGCGCTGGCGAAAGCCGGCAAACTGACCTCGTCCATTGGCGTTATCACTTACCAGGAGACGATCCCCGCGCTGATCGCCTTTCAAAAAACGTTTAATTTGCGTCTGGAACAGCGCAGCTACATCACCGAAGAGGATGCCCGTGGGCAAATTAATGAACTGAAAGCCAACGGCATTGAGGCGGCAGTCGGCGCAGGGCTAATTACCGATCTGGCGGAAGAAGCCGGGATGACCGGCATTTTTATCTATTCTGCGGCCACCGTGCGTCAGGCGTTTAGCGATGCGCTGGATATGACCCGGCTGACGCTGCAACATGGCGGCCAATATGCCTCCGGCAACGGGCTGCGCACCCGCTACGATCTGGGAGATATGCGCGGCCATTCCGCGCAAATGGAGCAGGTTCGCCATACGATCATGCTGTACGCCCGCTCCAGCGCGGCGGTGTTGATTCAGGGCGAGACCGGCACCGGTAAAGAGCTGGCGGCGCAGGCGATTCACCGCGAGTTTTTTGCCCGTCGGGGCCAGCGCAGCGGTAAAAAAACGCCTCCGTTTGTGGCCATTAACTGCGGCGCAATTACCGAATCGCTGCTTGAAGCAGAGTTATTCGGTTATGAGGAGGGGGCATTTACCGGTTCCCGACGCGGCGGACGCGCCGGTCTGTTTGAAATCGCCCACGGCGGGACGCTGTTTCTGGATGAGATCGGGGAAATGCCCCTGCCCTTACAGACCCGCCTGCTGCGCGTACTGGAAGAGAAAGAGGTGACGCGCGTTGGCGGGCATCAGCCTGTCCCGGTGGATGTACGGGTTATCAGCGCCACGCACTGCAATCTGGAACAGGCGATAAAGCAGGGGCAATTTCGCACCGATCTGTTTTATCGTCTCAGCATTCTGCGCCTGACGCTTCCGCCCCTTCGGGAGCGCCCGTCAGATATCGTGCCGCTGGCAGAGGGATTTTTGAAACAGTCCCTGGCGGCATTAGACGCGCCGTTTGGCGAATCGGTGCGCGAGGGGCTGGCGCAAAGCCAGACCATTCTTCTGCGCTATGCCTGGCCCGGCAATATTCGCGAGCTGCGGAATATGATGGAGCGCCTGGCGCTTTTTTTAAGCGTCGAGCCGCAGCCCAGTCTGGATAGCCAGTTTTTACAGCAGTTTTTACCCGAGCTGGCGACGATTCCCGAAGCGCCATCAGCGCTTACGCCGCAGCAGGTTCTGGCGCAGTTTAACGGCGATAAAACCGCGGCGGCGCGATATCTGGGTATTAGCCGGACGACATTCTGGCGACGATTAAAAGAGTGAAGGTTTATCGCCGGATGGCGCTGACGCTTATCCGGCCTACGAGCAGAGTGAGGACTTATCGCCGGATGGCGCTGACGCTTATCCGGCCTACGAGCAGAGTGAGAACTTATTGCCGGATGGCGCTGACGCTTATCCGGCCTACGAGCTACGAGCAGCACTGAACCGTAGGCCGGATAAGACGTTTTACGTCGCCATCCGGCACAATGACAGCTTATTTTTTCTTGTAGATATCCGCAGTACCATGAATTTTATTATCGGTTTGCCCGGAGGTCAGTACGACCACATCAGCCCCTTTTTCATCGGCCTTTTTAAGCAGATCCTCTTTTGCCTCCATAGTTGACGTCTCGTTGCTGGTATTAATGGTGCCTATCTTCGTGTATTGCGACGCCACTTTCTCAAACTCGACCTTTGTCAACAGTTCCGCGGCATAGACGTTGGTTACGACAAACGCTAACGCACCAATCAATACTTTATATCCTGTCTTCATATAAAAGCTCCGGTTGTGTTATTACGCTATCATCGCCTTCTCGGAACGGATGCTCTGTTCTGAGTGATTAAATAACTAGTTGAGATTAGCGGAAAAATCCAGTCAGCCGGATGTATCATAATTTGTGATCTTTCTCTCACCCCTGCACTTTTACTATAAATAGTATGGCGTTAACTATCAGGCCCTGGAAATCTCACTATGGAACCTCTGCACGCGGTTGTCCTGACCGTCAGCCTGTTCGTCTTAACCTTCTTTAACCCCGGCGCAAACCTCTTTGTGGTGGTACAAACCAGCCTCGCCTCCGGGCGTCGGGCCGGTGTATTAACGGGGCTGGGCGTGGCGCTTGGCGATGCGATTTATTCCGGGCTGGGACTGTTTGGCATGGCGACCCTGATTACCCAGTGCGAAGAAATTTTCTCGCTGATCAAAATCGTCGGCGGCGCATATTTGTTATGGTTTGCCTGGAACAGCATCCGCCATCAGGCCACCCCGCAAATGCCGACTCTGCAACAGCCCATTTCCGCTCCCTGGAGCGTGTTCTTCCGCCGGGGACTGCTAACCGATCTGTCAAATCCGCAGACGGTGCTGTTTTTCATCAGTATTTTCTCGGTCACGCTCAGCGCGGAAACCCCGACATGGGCAAGACTGATGGCCTGGGCCGGCATCGTGCTCTCTTCCGTCATCTGGCGCATCTTCCTGAGCCAGGCCTTTTCCCTACCGGCGGTACGCCGCGCTTACGGGCGGATTCAGCGCATTGCCAGCAGGGTGATTGGCGCGATCATCGGCGTGTTCGCCCTCAGGCTGATTTACGAAGGCGTGAACCACCGCTAGCCAGTAGCAGAGCGGCCACATAACAGAGCGCCACCGCCAGACTCATTTTCAGCATGGTTTCGCCGCCCAGCCCCGACAACGGCGCGGCGATGCCACCGAAAACAAACATGCTCATCCCCATCAGCGCGGAGGCGGTTCCTGACTCCTGAACAGCCACCACGCTCATCGCCTCTGCGCCCGCCACGGTGCCAATTCCGCTGCAAAAGGCGACGGTAAAAAAGAGCGCCACCAGCGCCAGAACCGGCTGCTGTAGCCAGGCGCAGAGCAAGGTGATTAACGCGCAGATGACGGCCAACAGCAAGCCGCCGCGCAGCAGCGTCATTGCCGTGATTCGACGCGCAAGACGGGAAAAAATCAGCGAGGCGACGATCAGCCCGATCCCATTAAGGCCAAACAGCAGGCTGAACTGCATCGGGCTTAAGCCATACTCGCTTTGCAGCACAAATGACGAAGAGCCGATATAAGCAAACAACCCCGCCAGCATGAAGGCCTGCATCAGGCAAAAGCGCATAAAGAGACGATTTTTCACCACGCTGCGCCCGGTCGAAAATAACGATGCGCCGCGCGTTCGCTGCGGCAGCGTCTCACTGATAAACAGGATGCAACAGAGCAAAAGCAGTGTCGCAATCCCCGCCATTACCCAAAACAACATACGCCAGTCAAACGCGGTGGCAATGTAGCCGCCCAGAACCGGAGAAAGCACCGGGGCGATGCCGTTCACCGTCATGAGCAGCGCGAAGAACTGGGTCAGGGTCACGCCCTGATATTTGTCCCGCGCAATAGAGCGCGAGAGCACCGAACCACCGGCCCCCGCCGCGCCCTGCACAAAACGCCAGACGATCAGCCAGTGAATATCCTGAGTTGTCGCGCACAGTACCGAAGAGGCAATAAACAGCAACAGCGACAGGATCAACGGAACCTTACGACCAATCCGGTCGCTGAGCGGGCCAAACAGCAGTTGCCCAAGCCCAAGACCGATCAGCGAAGACGTCAGCGTCAGTTGCGTCAGGGTGGTCGTCGTTGCCAGCTGTTCGGACATCTCCGGCAGAGCGGGCAGATAAAGATCGGTACACAGCGGCCCGATCCCGGTTAACAGACCGAGGATCAGCACCCACGAAAGCGACACACGCGCCATAAAAACACCTCCCTCTGATTACCGGGCCCCGCCGCCGAGCGACTGCCAGAGCGTTATGCGGTTTTCATTGTCCGTCAGTTGCAGGGCGATAAGCGTCTGCTGCGCCGACCACAGCGTGCGTTGCGCCGTCAGTACGGTCAGATAATCCCCGACCCCGGCGCGATAGCGACGCATCCCGACATCCAGCGTTTTTTGTTCTGCGGCGACATACTGGCGCTGGGCATCCAGCTGTTCATCCAGCGTCGCACGCCGGGCAAGCGCATCAGCCACATCTTTGAACGCGCTTTGCACCGTTTTTTCATAGGTAGCAATGAGTCCCCGTTTTTGCGCTTCGGCATAGCGAAGCTGCGCCAGGTTGCTGCCGCCGGTAAACAGCGGCAGCGTAATGGAAGGCGCAAACGACCACACCTTCATGCCATGACTGAACAAGGACGAGAGCGCATCGCTGCCGACACCGGCGCTTGCCGTCAGGGAGATGGTCGGGAAGAAATTCGCTCGCGCCGCGCCAATATCGGCATTGGCGCTTTTCAGGTTATGTTCCGCTTCCTGAATATCCGGCCGACGCAACAGCACGGAAGAAGAGACGCCAGCGGGCACCAGCGTAATCACCTGCGCATCAAGGCTTTCCAGCGTACCGGGCAGCACGCTTTCCGGCAGCGTTGTGCCCGCCAGCAGGTTCAGGGCGTTGATATCCTGCGCCACCTGAGTCTGATAACTGGCTACGCTGGCGCGCGCCTGCTGGTAAACGCTCATCACTTCACTGACATCCGTTGCGGCGGCTGTCCCGACCTGCTGCTGACGTTGAACAATTTTCAGCGAGTTTTCCGCACTGGCCATCGTCTCCCTGGCCAGCGCCAGATTGCTGTTATCTGCCGCCAGGGTCAGCCACGCGGTGCTGATCTCGGCAATTAACGTCAAACGGGTGTTCTGCGCGGTAAATTCGCTGGCAAGCCAGGTTTCTCGCGCCGCCCGCGACAGGCTCTGATTGCGGCCAAACAGATCCAGCTCAAAGCTGGACACCGCGCCATCGGCTTCAGCGCTCGTTCCGGTTCCGTTCGCCAGCGTACGGCTGCGTGTAGAACTGAGTGAAGCATTCACCGTCGGGAACAACGAGGCACGCGCTTCGCCATACAACGCCCGTGCGGAGTCGATATCAGCAATCGCCTTTTGTACATCACGGTTACTATTAAGGGCGGTGTTCACCACCTGTTGCAGCCGCGCGTCGTTAACAATCTGCTGCCAGTCGCGGCTGACAGCGTTCCCCTGCCCCTGCGCACCCGGTAAACTTGCCGGAACCGGCGCATCGGGCGTGCTGTAGTGCGGATCAAGCGACACACACCCTGCGCTCAGGAGAGCGAAAACAAAGAGAAAAATACGCAACATAACTTACTCCTGACGACGGGACTTGCGGGTAAACAGATGCCTAACCAGCACGAAGAACAGCGGGACGAAGAAGATAGCCAACAGCGTGGCGGTTAATGTCCCACCGATGATTCCGGTCCCGATCGCCACACGGCTGTTCGCCCCGGCCCCTGTGGCGATAGCCAGCGGCGTAACCCCGGCAATAAAGGCCAGAGAGGTCATAATGATTGGGCGTAAACGGGTCTGCGCCGCTCGCAGCGCAGCCCGGCTCAGGGAATAGCCTTCCGCGACCGCAGCTTCGGCAAATTCGACGATCAGAATGGCGTTTTTCGACGACAGGCCGATGGTGGTCAGCAGCGCGACCTGGAAGTAAACATCATTATTTAAATCACGCATCCAGGCCGCCAGCGCCGCGCCTAACAGCCCCAGAGGGATGACCAGAATCACCGAAAACGGTACCGACCAGCTTTCATACAGCGCCGCCAGGCAGAGGAAAACCACCAGAATAGAGATGGCGTACAAGCTCATAGCTTGACCGCTGGCCAGCTTTTCCTGCAATGACAACCCGCTCCACGCCCATGTGGTGCCAGCAGGCAAGCTGTTTGCCAGCGCTTCCATTTTGTCCATCGCGGCGCCGGAGCTGAAACCGCTGGCGTTTTCTCCCTGAATCTCATAGGCGGCAGAGCCGTTGTAGCGCACCAGACTTTCCGGGCCGTACTCCCAACGGGTAGTGGCGAAGGCGGAAAAGGGCGTCATGCTGTTATCGCTGCCGCGCACGAACCATTTGCCCAGGTCCGCAGGCGAAGAACGGAACTCGCTGTCGCCCTGAATGTAGACCTTCTTCACGCGACCGCGATCGATAAAGTCATTGACATAGGTTCCCCCCCAGGCGCTGGATAAGGTGCTGGTCACATCGCTTAAACCAAGCCCCAGCGAGACGGCCTTATTACTGTCGATATCCACCTGAAGCTGCGGCATTTGCGGCAGGTCATTTGCGCGCACGGCGTGCAGAATATCGCTCTGGTTTGCCTGGGCGATCAGCTGATTACGCATCTGTAACAGGGTATCGCGATCGGTCGCCCCATTCGCCATCAGCTCAAAAGAGAAGCCGTTGCTTTGCCCCAGCCCCTCAACCGACGGCGGCGTCATCGCAAAAAGCGTCGCATCGCGAATGGCGCCCAGTTCTTTACTGGCACGCAGCGCAATAGCCTGTGCGGTATTTTCTTCGCCTTTACGCTCCGACCAGTTTTTCAGCGAAACGAACGCCATCCCGGCATTCTGCCCGCTGCCGCTGAAGCTAAAACCATCGACGGTAAAAATAACGTCCGTATTGGCCTTCTCTTTATTGAGAAACCAGTCTGTCACCTGACGATTGACCTCTGCGGTTCGCGACGCCGTCGCCCCTGCGGGCAGGGTGTACTGCACCATAATTTCACCCTGATCTTCGGTCGGTAAGAAGCTGCCGGGCAGCTTCCACATCGCCAGCGCCATCGCCCCGCATAACAGCGCATAAACGCCCATCACGCTGACGCTGCGACGCAGCACATGCAGGACGCCGCGCTGATAACCCTGTTCAGTTCGGCTATAGAATCGGTTGAATATCCCGAAGAAGCCCTTTTTATGCGGCGCGGTATGGCTAAGAATCGAACCGCACAGGGCTGGGGTCAGGGTCAACGCCACCACAACCGAGAGCAGCATTGCCGAGATAATCGTCACTGAAAACTGGCGATAAATGACGCCGGTAGAGCCGCCAAAGAACGCCATCGGCAGGAATACCGCAGACAAAACAAGAGCGATAGCCACCAGCGCGCCAGCGATTTCCCCCATCGATTTTTCGGTAGCTTCGCGCGCGGGCAGCCCTTCATCGCGCATAATACGCTCGACGTTTTCCACCACCACAATGGCGTCATCGACCAGCAGGCCTATCGCCAGCACCATCGCAAACAGCGTCAGCGTATTGATGGAGTAGCCAAACAGCGCCAGCACGCCAAAAGTACCGAGCAGCACGACCGGAACCGCCAGCGCCGGAATCAGCGTGGCGCGAAGATTCTGCAAGAACAGGTACATCACGCAGACCACCAGAATGATGGCTTCAAACAGCGTCTGAACCACATCTTCTACGGAGATCTTAATAAATTCAGTGCTGTCTTTCGGATACGCCACGTCATAGCCCTGCGGCATATCCCGTTTAAATTCAGCGACTTTATCTTTTACCAGCGTGGCGGTATCCAGCGCGTTCGCCCCCGGCGCAAGCATGACCGCAACCCCCGCAGCCGGATGACCGTTGAGTTTAGCGATGGCGGTGTAGTCTTCACTGCCCATCTCCACGCGCGCCACATCCTGGATGCGTACCACGGCCCCGTCAGACTGGCTTTTGATAATGATCTTTTTGAATTGTTCTACCGTCTGCAAGCGCGACTGCGCGCGAACCGTAGCGGTCAATTGCTGTGTGTCAGGGGAAGGTAACGCACCGATTTTCCCGGCGGAAACCTGAACGTTTTGCGCTTCAATGGCGCTCTGCACATCCGACGGCATCAAAGAATAGGAGGCCAGTTTCGCCGGGTCCAGCCAGATACGCATGGCGTATTCCGCACCAAACACCTGTAGGCTCCCGACCCCTTCCACGCGTGCCAGCGGGTCCTGTACGTTACTCACCAGCCAGTCAGCGATATCTGAGCTGCTCGCCCGGTCGGACTTATCGTACACGGCGGCAATCAGCAGGAAGTTACTTTGCGATTTCACCACCGTGACGCCGGATTGTTGAACCTCGCTCGGCAAGCGGGATTCCGCCTGCTGCACCTTGTTCTGTACCTGCACCTGCGCGGTGTCAGGGTCAGTGCCCTGTTCAAAGGTGACATCAATACTGACCGAACCATCGGAACTGCTGGTCGAGGTAAAATAGAGCAGGTTATCCAGCCCGGTAAGCTGCTGTTCAATCACCTGAGTCACGCTGTTTTCCAGCGTTTCAGCGGAAGCGCCGGTATAGGTCGCCGAGATTTTCACCGACGGCGGCGCCACGTCAGGATACTGCGCAACCGGCAGCGTTTTAATCGCCAGAATACCGGCCAGCATGATCAGAATGGCGATAACCCAGGCGAAAACGGGTCTGCGCACAAAGAAACGGGAGAACATCAGCCTTTGCCTCCGTTCAGTTGTACATCAACGGCGTTAACCTGCTGACCCGGCGTGACCTTACTTGATCCCTCAACGATCAACCGGTCGCCGCTACGTAAACCGTCCAGCACCAGCCATTTATCCCCATAGGTATCGCCTGTTTCCAGGGTACGCTGCGCCACTTTATTGTCTTTAGTGACCACCAGCGCTGTCGCATTGCCTTTTGCATCGCGCGTGATCCCCTGCTGCGGCGCGAGGATCGCATCGTTCATGATCCCTTCATCAATGCGGGCGTGAACGAACATACCGGGTAACAGCTGCTGTTGAGGGTTGGGGAAAATCGCCCGCAGCGTGACTGAGCCTGTAGACTCATCTACCGCCACTTCCGTCAGCGCTAACTTTCCTTTTTCGCTATAGGTCGTGCCATCTTCAAGCGTCAGCGTCACGTTCAGGGTATCGCTGTTGGTCGCCAGAGACTGCTTACGCAGGCGCAGCAAATCCACGCTGGAGCGGGTAAGATCGACATACATGGTGTCGAGCCCACGAATGGTCGCCAGCGCCGTCTCCTGTGAAGCCGTCACCAGCGCGCCGGGCGTGACGGATGAGATACCAATGCGCCCGGAAACCGGGGCGGTAATGGTGGTCCAGTCCAGATTGATACGCGCGCTTTCTAATGCGGCTTTCTTTGCTTCCACGCTGGCTTTGTCCTGGGCACAGGTGGCCTGCGCATCATCGGCATCCTGGCGGGAAACACCGTCATCGTTAACCAGCCGCGCGTAACGTTGCGCCTTCTGGCAGTCGGCATTCACCAGCGCCTGCGCCTGTCTGAGCGAGGCATTCGCTTCGTTCCATGCGGCGCGATAGCTGGCGGGATCGATCTGATACAGCGCCTGCCCCGCTTTGACGATATCGCCCTCATTAAACAGGCGTTTTTGAATAATGCCCCCCACCTGCGGGCGAACTTCGGCACTGAGCGCTGCGCTGGTGCGTCCGGTCAGTTCACTGACGACAGAAACGGGTTCTGTTTTAAGGGTCACGACGCCCACTTCCTGAGACGGAGAAGCGGTATTGTCGGTTTGCGTATTATCACAGCCGGATAATAACAATAGCGCGATAATTGATGTTGTTATGTATTTCATCTTTTTTCCAGGGTGAGAAACGCCTGCCCCGTTAAAATTAACAAGGTAGCACCAGGCGACTGAACGTTATTTCAGGTACAGCGGTATCGCGTCATGAGCTATTTCTCACAACGACAATAAGGGAAATAATTTATTTCCCTTTGATTATTAGATTCTTTATTCAGCCATTCACAAGCATGGTAACGATATCCCGATATATCTCCTGTAACGCATCAGGGTCACTTTTTTGCGGCGTCAGGCGACGGTAAACCGCCCCTTCCATCATGGTTGCAATCACTTCAACACAGCAACGGATGCGGACCTCGCTAAGTTGCGGACACGTTTTTCTCAAGTGCGCGCAGGCGTTGTCGAACATCCGCGCATCCGCCTCTTCGAGCATCGCGGCAACATGAGGATTGCGGGTCGATTCAGCCGCCATCTCCAGCATCAGCGCATCATCATCCTCGCTCAGCGTTTGCCGCCAGGCCAGGATTCCGGGGATACGCTCCGTCTGGGTTTTATCTTCTATCTGTGTAATGCG
Organism: Citrobacter sp. TBCP-5362; assembly: GCF_005406305.1. NCBI lineage: Bacteria > Pseudomonadati > Pseudomonadota > Gammaproteobacteria > Enterobacterales > Enterobacteriaceae > Citrobacter > Citrobacter sp. TBCP-5362. The sequence continues at coordinate 3,481,583 of NZ_CP040234.1, forward strand.
ATAGTCGATAATACGGCGGATCATCTCTTCGATAATGGCATCTTTACTGGCGAAGTAGCGATAGATTTGCCCCACGCTGAGACGGGCTTCAGCAGCGATCTGCGACATGCTGGCGCCGTGAAATCCGCTGGCGCGAAAGCACTGGCGCGCGGCGTTGATGATCTCATCCTGTCGTTGTTTCTGGCGGATTTCCAGCTTGCTGCTCATCGCATCTCCTCGTCACCTCAAAAGTGAGAATGATCGTTCTCATTTTGGCTAATTATACGTCTCCTGCGCACATTGAAAAGGATTTTTTTGCTTATTATTTTCCTGCATTATTTGCCAGGAAAATAATGGAGAGATTATGGAGATTTAATGAAAAAAATCTGAAAATCAAATGGAGAGAATATTTAAATTTATTTCTTTGCCCCTGACTTTCCAATTCCCCGGTACAATTCATTGATGCGCTTAACGGACTTAATCGAACGCTGCGGGGCTGTCGAAGCGACAGACAACACGATCATTTCCAGGCAAACCAGCACCGTACCGTGCAACGGCATTTTCCCGTTCTCACCGCCGCGCGGCACATTGATCACCACATCCGCCTCCTTGCTAAAACGTGATTCCAGCGCATTGGTCAGTAAAATCACCGGCACGCCCAACCGCTTCGCCTCGCGGATGGTCGTCAACCCTTCGCGATGCGGCGATTTCTGTGCCATCATAATCAGCACATCCCCCCGCTGTAGCGCAATCAGCTGTTCCGCCAGGTTAATCCCGGTACGATTAAACGCCACCGACGGCAAGCCAATACGGCTGAGCAGACGCGCCGTGTAGTCCGCAAGTATCCCGGATGCGCCAATGCCAAATATCCCCACCTGACGCGCCTCCACCAACAGTGCGACCGCCTGCGCAATCGCGTAACGGTTTTGCGGCGTAGACAGCACGTCGCAGGTGCGCTGATGCCCTTGCAGAACAAAATCAATGCTCGAATTTACATCGCAGGAAAGCGTATTCACCGTGGTCGTCATTTTCTCTTCCGAGGTGATACCCGGGCCAAACCAGTGTTCGATGGTCTGTTTTAAATCGCGCAGCCCGGCAAACCCCAATGCCTGAATCGCCCGGACAACCGTCGCGTCAGAAGTTTGAGTGGCGGCCGCAATTTCTATCGCCGTAAATTCCAGTACCACTTCCCGGTTCTCATGGATATAACGCGCCACCGCCTGCATCCTCGGCGAAAGCAGATGCGCCCGCGCCCGGAAGCGATCGCCGTAGACATCAATACGATTTTTCACTTTCTTCGCCGTCAGCATGGTTATTTCCCCTCCGGTAAGTGGCGCCCGGCAATATGCGACTGTACCTGTGCAACCATCAGGCTGAGTGATGCAAAGGAGTTCGAAATCGCCTCTTCACGGGAGATCAAAACGTAGTGCCCGCGCTGGCAAGCGGTAAGAAACTCGCACCAGCCCGGCAACACGGCATCCATCGCGGCAATTTCATCCTGCGGCTTACCACCGGTATCACCGCGCCAGGTGGCAAAAACAAAATCCGCATCCATCTCTGGCAGACGCTCCGCGCTCACGTCAATCCGCCCTCCCGGCGGAATGCTGTCGATCAGTTTCGGGAAGGAAAATCCGGCATCGCGCAGGACGCGTCCTAACGAATGATAGGTGTGCAACGCATTGATTTTTCCTTGGTTTGCCTGAATGACTGACACCGTAATGTGTTGGGTATCCACCGTGTGCTTCAACCGGTCAATCTCTTCCCGGTAGCGACGCTCCAGGATAGCCAGTCGCGCCTGAGTTCCGGTAAGCTGCGCGAGCTTGCGGTAAATTTCCGGCGCGCCGCCGTCGAGATGATCAATGCTCACCGTCGGGGCGATTTTCTCCAGTTGTTCGATGGGCGTATGGCGACTCGGCTCGGTGATGATCAAATCGGGTTTCGCGGCGACAATCGCTTCAATATCAATGTCTGCCGTACCAATAAACTTTATTGTCGAATGATCAAAATCGACGCCGGTCAGCAGCGCGCCCGAACGCAGGAAATGGCTGCCGTCAGGACGCGTTCTGCCGTGGCTGGCGACCGGCGGAACGCCCAGCTCAATCAGCGGAATGGTGATATCAAGATCGTGTAATGACACAATGCGCTGCGGATGCAGCGGCACGTTCACCACGCGTCCGAGATCGTCGGTAAAAGGCCGGGTGGCAACCTCTGCCTGTACAGAGCACCCCAGCAGCAGCAACAGCGAAAAAAGTAAACGCATACACCCTCTTAAAAATTACAAACGATCCCGACGACGCCAGAGCAACAGTAAAAAGAAAGGGCCGCCGACCAGCGCAATCACGATCCCCGCCGGTATTTGCAGCGGCGCAAAGGCCAGACGCCCGATGGTATCCGTGAGCAGCACCAGCAGAGCGCCAATGAGCGCACTGCCCCACAGCAACGCCATTTGCCCTCCGCGCAGGCAAAAACGCGCCATATGCGGCGCCATCAGGCCGACAAACCCCAGGCTGCCCACGCAGGAGACGCTGGCGGCGGTCAGAAAGACCGGCGCCATAAAACGCAGCAGCGCCAGATGAGACAGACGCACCCCGAGCCCGGTCGCGGTGTGATTACCCAGCAGCGCCACATCCGATGCTCTCGCCGTCGCAAACAGCAGAACAGCCGCAGGCAACGCCCACCCCAGCGCCACCCACAGCAACGGCCAGGTGGCGGCGTGCAGGCTTCCGGCTAGCCAGACCAGCGCCGTTTGCACATCGCGGACATCGGCTGTCGTCATAAAAACGCCCATTCCCGCAGCAAAGAACCATGAGACGCCAATGCCGATCAGCACAAATCGCGGGCGGGAGAAATCACGGGCCAGCAGCATGACCAGCGCGGCGACCAGTAATCCGCCAGCAATACCCGCCAGCGGTCGCCAGACCAGGCTGACCGACGGGAAGAGCAGCACTAACGCCAGTACCACCACGCTACTCCCCTCTTTCACGCCGATAAGACCGGGGTCAGCCAGGCCGTTACGGGTAATCGACTGCATCGCCGCGCCAGCCAGCCCCAGCATTGCTCCACACAGCAGCGCCATCAGCAAACGCGGAAGACGGACATCCCAGACAACATACTGCTGCTGCTCCGTTAACGCCTGCGGAGAGAACAACGCACGCCCGATGGCGGAAGCCGGAACGGGAAGCGACCCCTGCAACACGCCCGAAACCAGCAGTACGGCGGCCAGCGTGGCAAACCCCAGCACACACCACACCGTTTTCAGCCGGACAAGGCGTGAGAATTTCCCCACCCGCCATGCGCGCAGCCCGGCACGCGCCAGAACAACGCTCATTTAAGAAATCTCGACGCAATGAAAATAAACACCGGCGCGCCGACCAGCGCGGTCATCACCCCTGTAGCCAGCTCCTGCGGGGCAAGCAGGGTTCGGGCAACGATATCCGCCAGTAGCAGCACTGCCGCCCCCAGCAGCGCCGCCAGCGGGAGCATCTGGCGAATGTCTTCCGTCACCAGGCGTCTGATGACGCCCGGAACCAACAGCCCGATAAAACCCAGCGGCCCGGCGACGGATACCGCCGCGCCGCACAGCAGCGCAATGGCGATCATCGCCATCAGACGAATGCGCAGAATATTAACGCCCAACCCACAGGCCATCCGGTCGCCTAGCGCCAGAATATTCAGCCCCGGCGCTATCGCTACCGCCAGTACAACGCCAACCAGCGACGGCAGGAGGGCCTGGCGTACTTTTTCCCAACTCATCCCCGCGAGATCGCCCACCAGCCAGGTGCGCATCGCCAGCAACGTCTGCTCATCCAGAATAAGGATTGCCGCCGTGAGCGACGACACCATCGCCGACAGCGCCACGCCGCAGAGCGTGACCTTCAGCGGCGTCACTCCGCCACGCCCGGCGGAAGAGAGCGCCATCACCAGCGAAAAGAGTGCCGCTGCGCCCCCTGCCGCAACCAGTGACTGACTGAGCCCCGCGACGCCCAGCGCGGTACACAGCACCACGGAGAACGCGGCCCCCGCATTCAGCCCCAGAATGTGCGGTTCGCCCAGCGGGTTGCGAATCAATGCCTGTAACAGAACGCCGGCTACGCCCAAAGCCGCGCCAACCAGCATGGCCGCAGCCATACGCAACAGACGCAGAGAGATAACGATTCGGTGATCAAAGTTTTTGGCATCGAAGTGAAATAACGCCTGAATGACGGTCTGCGGACTGACGGCACGCGCCCCGACGCCCAGATGAATCACCGCCAGCATAAACAGCAGCAGTAGCAAGACAGGAAGCGCCAGCAGAAATCGACCACGACGGCGGCCTGATGCGATGACCATAGCCGTCATTCTTCCGCTCCAGCCCTGGCACGAAACGGCATGAAGAATGGCTTTCCGGTCAACGGATTCACCGACATCTGCACATCGACGTCAAACACCGATTTGATCAGCTCCGGCGTACAGTGCTCTCCTTCATGTACGATCCCCTCCAGCCGTCCCTGTCTGAGAAAGACCAGCATATCGCCGTAATTCACCGCGAAATTGAGATCATGTAACACCACCACCACGGTACGACCATGATGGCGGGTCAGGGAGTGCAGAAGCTCAAGGATCTCTACCTGATAACGCAGATCGAGAAAGGTTGTAGGCTCATCCAGCAGAATAAACGGCGTTTGCTGCGCCAGCGCCATCGCAATCCAGCACCGCTGGCGCTGCCCGCCGGAGAGACTCTCCACCGGCAAATGGGCGAAGTCGGTTGTTCCGGTGAGCTGTAACGCCTGCTCTACGGCCTGTGCGTCATCATCGGTCCATTGCTGGAGAAAATTCTGCCAGGGAAAACGCCCGCGCGAAACCAGTTCAAAAACCGTTAATCCCTCCGGCACCAGCGGGGATTGCGGCAGGATGCCAAGCTGACGCGAAACCGCTTTGGTCGGCTGTTGATGAATCGCTTTACCATCAAGCAGCACGCTGCCGCCCAACGGCTTCAGCATTCGGGCAATCGTACTTAATAAGGTGGATTTGCCTGAGCCGTTCGCCCCGGCCAGCACCGTCATTTTACCTTGCGGGATAGTGAGGCAGACGTCATGCACGATGGCGTGGTGACGATAGCCAGCAGAAAGCTGTTTCAGCTCAATGCCCGTTCTGTGGGCGGTGTTTTCCACATGCTGTGGCATGTTCACTCCTGCGCCGTCGCAGCCTGGCAAAGCCAGCGCGCGCAGCCTTTCAAATAAAAATAAAACTCATTCTCTTTAAGATCTTGCTGGGTTGCGCTGTAGTAGTCAAGCAATTACGCCCTGTAGTTACATCACCGTACGCACGCAACAAAAACGCCGCAGAAAAAGACGAACAAACTTATAAAAACAGATAAATATCAATAAATTAAAAATTATTTTCCCGCAATAACACTACGGTTTTATGACGTTAACCCCGCTGTAGTTTCTTTTTCATTTTTACGTTTACTACTACAAACGCCCATGATTGAATGATTCTCAATTACACATCTGACGCCGTTTACGTTGGTTAAAAGATGGATAAAACGCATGGCTAGCAAGCCGGGCAATGAACTGGATAAACCTGTTTCCCCTCCCGTTTTTGGCAGGGTATTTTGCGGAATAAATAAAAGATGGCTAAGTTAACTCCTTATTTTTCTGGGATGAAAGGGCGAGCGCTGTGCTCCGCTCTGTTTTTGGGTATCACGACGGCTCCTGCGGTCATGGCGGCGGAAAAAGAAAACTCGCCGCTCAAAAATGAAGAGACGATGACCGTGCGCGCAGACGCCTCTTCTGCCGATCAGGCCGTCACATCAGGTTATCAACCGCTGAGTTCGTCCACCGCCACGCTGACGTCGATGCCGCTGCTGGATATCCCGCAGGTGGTCAATACCGTCAGCGACAAAGTGCTGGAAGATCAGCACGCCACAACGCTCGATGAAGCACTGTATAACGTCAGCAACGTCGTGCAAACCAACACGCTGGGCGGAACGCAGGATGCGTTTGTTCGCCGTGGTTTCGGCGCGAATCGTGACGGTTCCGTGATGACCAACGGTCTTAAAACCGTATTGCCGCGCAGTTTCAACGCGGCCACGTCGCGGGTAGAAGTGCTGAAAGGCCCGGCCTCCACGCTGTACGGTATTCTCGATCCCGGCGGCCTGATTAACGTCGTAACCAAACGTCCGCAAACGCAATTTGGCGGCTCGATTTCCGCTACCTCCTCCAGCTTCGGCGGCGGCACAGGCCAGTTTGACATCACCGGGCCGATTGAAGGCACCCAACTGGCGTATCGCCTGATCGGCGAGTATCAGCACGAGGACTACTGGCGCAACTATGGCACTAACCAGAGCAGCTTCATCTCCCCTTCCCTGACCTGGTTTGGCGACAACGCGACGGTCAGCGTGCTCTATTCGCACCGTAATTACAAAGCCCCGTTCGATCGCGGCACCATTTTCGATCTCAATACCAAACAGCCGGTTAACGTGGATCGGAAAACCCGCTTTGATGAGAAATTCAATATCACCGATGGCGAATCGGATCTGGCGCAGCTCAATGCCGAATATCGCTTCAACAGCGCGTGGACGGCGAAGTTTGATTACAGCTTCAGCCAGGATAAATACAGCGATAACCAGGCTCGCGTGATGGCTTATGATTCCGCTACCGGGAACCTGACCCGCCGCGTGGATGCGACGCAAGGCTCCACCCAACGGATGCACGCGACCCGCGCCGATTTACAAGGAAACGTGGATATCGCTGGTTTCTATAACGAGATCCTGACCGGCGTCTCTTATGAGAATTACGATCTGCTGCGCACGGATATGATTCGCTGTAAGAACGTGAAAGGCTTTAATATTTACAATCCGGTCTACGGTACGCTCGGCAAATGCACCAGCGTCTCGGCCTCCGACAGCGACCAGACGATTAAGCAGGAGAGCTATTCCGCTTACGTACAGGATGCGCTGTATCTGACCGATAAGTGGATCGCCGTCGCCGGGATGCGCTATCAGTACTACACCGAATATGCCGGGAAGGGCCGCCCGTTCAACGTCAACACCGACAGTACGGACCAGCAGTGGGTGCCGAAATTCGGCATGGTCTATAAGCTGACCCCTTCTGTGTCGCTGTTTGGCAACGTATCGCGCGCCTTTATGCCGCAATACTCTATTGCCAGCTACATTGGCGATCTGCCGCCGGAAACCTCTACCGCCTATGAAGTGGGGGCGAAATTCGATCTCTTTGACGGCATCACCGCCAATATCGCCCTGTTCAATATTGATAAGCGCAACGTGCTGTACAACGAAATCGTGGATGACGAAACCGTGGCGAAAACCGCAGGGCGCGTACGTTCACAAGGGGTGGAAGTGGATGTCGCGGGCTCGCTGACGCCCAATACCAATATCATCGCCAGCTACGGTTATACCGCAGCGAAAGTCACGGAAGATCCCGATTACAAAGGGAAACCGCTGCCTAACGTACCGCGTCATACCGGTTCATTGTTCCTGACCTATGACATTCACAACGCCTTTATGGGCAATACGTTGACCATTGGCGGCGGCGGACATGGCGTAAGCCGTCGTTCCGCCACCAACGGCGCGGACTATTATCTGCCTGGTTATTTTGTGGCCGATGCCTTTGCAGCCTATAAGATGAAACTGCAATACCCGGTGACTCTGCAACTCAACGTGAAAAACGTGTTTGATAAAACGTATTACACCTCATCCATTGCCACCAATAATCTGGGTAATCAGATTGGCGACCCGCGTGAAGTTCAGTTCACGGTAAAAATGGAGTTCTGATCCTTCTCATCCAAATACCCTGTCAATTCTGGCAGGGTATTCCCGCTATTCCCTCACATTAAGATGAATAAACTCACACCGCCCAATGAACGCAAAAATGCGCGCCTCATCAACTTTCTTAACTGAACTGTATCAGATTGAACATTTTGTGATTTTTATCGCGGATAAATTTTAATCTTCCGCTATTTTTAAATTCCCTTTCACTCATGGAGGACGATGTAATGAAACACAAATCGTTTTATCGCCTCATTGCCGTAGGCGGTCTACACTTCTGGTATAACCTCGATCCGCGTATTTCTAACGACTTTCCGCGTTAATTCTCCTTAGCCGTTCAACATCAATAAAAAATTAACTGAACACTACGTTTGGTCGGTATTTCTTGCGCCTGTTAAAGGCACAAAAATAACGTTCACGTAGCGCGACATGCTATTGGAGAAATAATATGAAACGTATTCCTGAGCCGTTCCGCATTAAAATGGTAGAAAACATTCGTATGACCACCTGGGACGACCGTGTTAAAGCGCTTGAAGAAGCGGGATATAACCCTTTTCTGCTCAAAAGCGATGATGTATATATCGACCTGTTGACCGACTCCGGCACTGGCGCAATGAGCGATCGTCAATGGTCAGGCCTGATGATGGGCGATGAAGCCTACGCCGGCTCACGCAACTATTACCATCTGTGCGACAAAGTAAAAGAGCTGATCGGCTACCCGTTCACGATCCCTACGCACCAGGGACGCGGCGCCGAGCAAATCCTGTTTCCCTGCCTGATTGCCCGCCGCAACGCCGAAAAACCGGTCTTTATTTCCAACTTCCACTTTGATACGACCGCCGCCCATGTCGAATTAAACGGCGCGAAAGCCATCAACGTGGTGACGCCAAAAGCGTTCGACACCACCTCATGGTACGACTGGAAAGGCAACTTTGATATCGACCTGCTCAACGCCACTATCGCGGAACATGGCGCAGAAAACGTCGCGGCGATTATCACCACCGTCACCTGCAACAGCTCAGGCGGCCAGCCGGTTTCCATCGCCAATATGCGCGAGGTGTATCAAATAGCGAAGCGGCACAATATTCCGGTGGTCATCGACTCCGCCCGCTTCTGCGAAAACGCCTGGTTTATTAAACAGCGCGAAGAGGGATACGCGGATAAAACGGTGAAAGAGATCGTCCGTGAGATGTACCAGTATGGGGATATGCTGACCATGTCGGCGAAGAAAGATCCGATGGTCAATATCGGCGGGCTGTGCTGCTTCCGTGATGATGAAGATCTGTTCAACGACGTGCGCATTCGCTGCGTGCCGATGGAAGGGTTTGTCACTTACGGCGGGCTGGCGGGGCGCGATATGGAAGCGCTGGCGATCGGCCTCGAAGAAGGGATGAATGAAGATTTCCTCGCCTATCGGATTAACCAGGTGGAATACCTGGGCGAACGGCTGCGCGAAGGGGGGATTCCAATCCAGTATCCAACCGGGGGCCACGCGGTATTTGTCGATGCGAAGCTGCTGCTGCCGCACATTCCGGCAGAACAGTTCCCGGCTCATGCGCTGAATAACGAACTGTACCTGGAAGCCGGGATTCGCAGCGTGGAAATTGGCTCTCTGCTGCTTGGGCGCGATCCGGCCACTGGCAAACAAAAACCGTCGCCAATGGAGTTACTGCGTCTGACGATCCCCCGCCGGGTCTACACCAACGATCACATGGACTATATCGCGGATGCGTTAATCGCCGTAAAAGCCCGCGCCGCATCGATCAAAGGGCTGACTTTCACCTATGAACCGCCGGTGCTGCGCCACTTTGTGGCCCGGCTGAAACCGGTGAAATAACGTTCTGATACGCGCTCCCCTGCGGGAGCGCGATTCCGCTATTTAATACGATATTCGACGCATTCAGGCATGAGAAAAGCGGGATCGCCCTTTTCTCTGCACAATGACGGGCATAGCCACGCGAGGAAAACGCACTATGGCTACATTATCGGTCGCAAATAAAGCGCCGTCGCTGATCGGCGGGGCAATGATTATCGGTGGAACCATTATTGGCGCGGGCATGTTTTCTCTCCCGGTGGTGATGTCTGGCGCCTGGTTTTTCTGGTCACTGCTGGCATTAATTTTTACCTGGTTTTGTATGCTGCATTCCGGGTTAATGATCCTGGAAGCAAACCTGAATTATCATATTGGCGCCAGCTTCGACACGATTACCAAAGACCTGCTGGGAAATCGCTGGAATATTATTAACGGTCTGACCGTCGCGTTCGTGCTGTATATTCTGACTTACGCCTATATTTCCGCCAGCGGTTCGGTTATTCACCATACCTTTGCACAAATGGGGATCGTCTTTCCGGCCAGGCTCGGCGGGTTATTATTCGCCCTGGCGGTAGCGTTTATTGTCTGGCTAAGCACCCGGGCGGTGAGCCGTATGACGACCATTGTGCTGGGCGCCAAAATTCTCACCTTCTTTATGACGTTTGGCGGTTTGCTCTGGCACGTCCAGCCGACGATTTTACTCAATACCGCTGAAGTCAGCCCCAGCTACCTGCCCTACGTCCTGATGACGTTGCCGTTCTGTCTCGCCTCATTTGGTTATCACGGCAACGTGCCCAGCCTGATGAAATATTACGGCAAAGATCCGTTGACCATCCGCCGCTGCCTGCTGCTGGGAACGTTGATGGCGCTGGTGCTGTATATCATCTGGCTGGTCGGTACGATGGGGAATATTCCGCGTCCGGCGTTTATTGAGATCGCCGAAAAAGGCGGCAATATCGACGTGCTGGTACAGACGCTGAGCGGTTTGCTGAACAGCTCAACGCTCGATCTGCTGCTGACCGTCTTCTCCAACTTTGCCGTCGCCAGTTCGTTCCTCGGCGTTACGCTGGGATTATTTGATTACCTCGCCGATCTCTTCAGGTTCGACGACTCGCCAAAAGGACGTTTCAAAACTGCGCTGGTCACGTTTCTTCCGCCCATCACCGGCGGTTTAATCTGGCCAAATGGGTTTATCTACGCCATCGGTTTTGCCGGGCTGGCCGCCACCGTCTGGGCGGCGATTGTCCCGGCGCTGCTGGCGCGCGCATCGCGCAAACGCTTTAACAGCCCGCACTATCGGGTATGGGGAGGCAACGCGATGATCGTCCTGATTTTATGCTTTGGGGCAGCTAACGCGCTTATCCATATTCTATCCAGCATTAACCTTCTGCCGGTATACCGGTAGTACGCCGTGCGCGGCGGCATAAAATAAAAAGGGAACCGCCGGGTTCCCTTTTCAGCACTGGTGACGCGCCGGGCGAAAGTCTAAAAGATCCCTTTCTGACGCACTTTACTCATCTTCTGCGTTGGCGCATCTACGGTACTGAGATCGACTTCTTCAGCATTTACGGATTTAGCCGGTTCCGCCGTTGACGTGCGCCCCGTCACGCGCAGCTGTTGCAACAGCAGATGCTGCTGTTCCAGCAAGACTTTGAGCTGGGCGACCTCTTCGCGCAGTTTTGCCGTCTCCTCATGCTGCGTGTTATCCGATGGCGCTGCGGCGACCTGCTGTTTTTGCAGGGCCTGCGCCATCAGCGTACGCATTTGCGCCAGCTGCTGTTCGCTGAAGTCTTTCTCTTTTTCTGCATCGCCATCGCCGGCCATGAGGGCGACGGGCAGCAAATTGCTCTCCTGCAATTCCGCGCAAAGGGATTCGAGGCTCAAACCTTCCCGGCTCAGGGATTCTGCAACATGGCTGCACAATTGCGGGTTGAGAAGATGCAATTGCAGGCCGGACAGATAGATATTGCGATGAAACTGGCGGATCTCCATGTTGGCGTCATTGACGTCGCTCCCGTCCCGCTGCACTGCGCCATACCATTTTTTTAGTTGCAGCATCGCGCGCAAATCCGCGCGCGATCGCTCTGGCGACAAATGCAATGAGAGGTTAACACGGCGGATCTGCCTGTTACTCATCGTCGCCTACCTCAACCATTTGCGGCGAATCAATCTGCTCAACGCCTGACTCAGCATGGTACAGGCAGATCTCGCGAGAGAGCGCGCTTTGCGGGTTGTCGAGCGTCACCACGCGTTCGCCGAGCGTCGAATAGGCCTGGCGCAGAGCGGATTCGATCAGATGCGCACCGCCGCCGACCAGATAAACGCGGTTAGGGTTCTTAGCGAATTTCTTCGCTTCATAAGCCACCTGATCGCCAAGCTCCTGAATCTTGATCTCGATCCGTTCAAGGATCTCGTCAATCCGCGATTCATCGTTGATAACGCTTCTGACAAAATCCAGATCGTTGCGACGCTTAATCAGCTCGTTCGCCACCAGATAGCTGGAGTCGCTGTCCGCCGCCGCCAGTAATTTACGCGTGGCGTCCGTCACCATCGCCACGCCGATTTCGTTGTTGCCGTAAATTGCTGAAACATCGTCAAACTCGCCGACAATCACCCCCATATCCAGCGTTGTCCCGCCGCAGTCGATGACCAGCGACTTGGTGAATTCATTCACGTTGGAGTTAAGCAGATGCGACAGCGCCGCAGGCAGGCTCTCCGGCATAACATGCACATCAACGATACGGAACAGCTCGCCTTTATTCAGCGAGATCTCACGCATCAGGTTGCGACGTTTCGCTTCGATGCGCTCATCGTTACGCTGGCAATCGTCCGGCTTGTAGAATTGCGTAATCGGCAGTGTGACGATAACTTCAACGTCACGCGGCGTCAGGCCGGTTTGCAGCAGCGCATGATGAACCGCCAGCAGATTCAAATCGTCATACTGGTATTCGATGTGCGTCGTGGAAAGCGCTTTATCCGAGGTCGCATCATAGGTGTATTTCGTGGTGCCGATGGTGTAGTTGTATACCGACTGACCACGCAGCAGCGCCGCGCTTTTCCAGTCCTTACGGAAGGAGTTCGGCGAAACAACGGTCTTCAGCGTACCGTTTTCAATCCAGCTAATTTTCACATTGGTTGAGCCATCATCAATGGCGAATTTCATACGTGTTGCGGTCATGGGTTTTAACTCAATCTAAGGGTCATTTTTACAGCGTCGCCTCTTCCGTCAGAATGCGGCGAGCGCCGAGGTAATGCGATTGCCAGAAATCATCTGAAAGCTGGCTAATGCGGATATTTAGCCCGCTACGCGGGGCCTCAATAAACTCATCGTTTCCAAGGTAGACGCCAACATGGTCGGCGCCCGGTCGCTGGTTAATGTTAAAAAACACCAGATCGCCGCGACGGAGTTTATCTACGCGAATATGTTTAAGAGTGGGGTCCTGATACATGCCGTTTGCCGTGCGGGGTAGCTTGCGCTCCAGCACATGATTGAAGGCGTAGAAAACCAGGCCACTGCAATCAAATCCTTCCAGCGGATTTTTACCGCCCCAGACATAGGGCTTACCTAACTGGTCTTCCAGACGCTTGATGACGGTATGTAATCGGGACGCCAGTTTCGGGCTGATGCGCCCCGTTTTGTCCTTCCCTTTGCGCGCCTGACTCCACAGTGTGTCGGAGCTTCCCAGGCTACCGGGCTGCCAGCGAGCATGCATTGCCAGCATCTCGCGGTTTTTAGTGCGGTCAGCCAGTTTTTTCGCCGTTTCCCGCTGCTTTTGTTCCGGCGTTAACGGTACGACGGCAGTCCGTTTTTTCACTTTCGCCATCAGCCGCTCGCGATTTTTTTTCCGCATCTGCAACGCGTTTTCCTGCTGCGTCATACCCGCTTCTACAGGCTTCGGCTTTGCGATGCTGTAGCCTGTCGGCATCAGCAATAACAGGATGAGAGAAAAAAAAGGTACCTGGCGGCACAGAACATGCCGGGCAGGTACAAAACGGACAGAACGGATGAAACGTTTCACAGCAATAACGATCTGATTAATGGTTTTTCGTCAGTTTATCGGTCAGCGGTTTAATGACTTTTTCGCCATGCTGCCCAAAGAACTGGTACAGAGAATCACTGGCGGAATGCGTCAGCACCATAATTTCAATGCGGCGGTTCGCGGAACTCAGCGGATGTTGCGGGTCAAGCAACATCTGATCCGCCATGCCGCTCACTTGCAGAATTTTGCTTTGATCCAGCCCCCCGGTGGTCAGAACCGCCCGCGCCTGCATGGCGCGTTCACCGGACAGGTTCCAGTTGTTATAAAGCACCTGATCGCGAAAACGCGTGGCATCGGTATGGCCGGTGATGATGATCTTGTTGTCAATCTTGTTCAGTTCCGGCGCGAACTCCGTCAGTAAGCGTTTGAAAAACGGCGTCAGGATTGCGCTACTGCGCTGGAACATCTCGCGTTTTTGATCGTCCGAGACCAGAATACGCAGCCCCTGCGGCACAATTTCCATTTTCAGGTTGGCTTGTGCATCGTACGTCGAGGTGATTTTCATGATAATGCGCGCCAGATCTTCAATCTCATTACGCGAGCGGGCGTTCACGTCGTCCAGGCTTTCCGTCTGTTTCGCCTGCTGAGCAATCTGCTTCTCCGCATCGGTCAACGGTTTTGACGACTCTGCCGTTTTCGACGGTTTAGGCGTTTTCGGATGACGGCTGTCAATCAGCGAAAGCTGCCCGCCCTGCCCCTCTTTTTGCGTAATGGGCGTTAATGAGTTGCCTTCAAAGACCGACTCGCCATTAAGCATGGAGACAATCTCTTTACGTTCTTCTTCCGTTACCGCGCCCATGATCCACAGCACCATAAACAGCGCCATCATTGCCAGCGTGAAGTCTGCGAAGGCCACTTTCCAGGCGCCGCCATGAAATTCATCATGGCTTTTACGCGAGGAGCGTTTGATGATCGTGGTATGTTCTTTGCTGCGGTTACGCATCAGGCATCACCCATCATCTGGTTTACCCAACCGTCCAGCGTCGCGAATGTCGGTTTCGTGTCCATCGGCAGCATTTTGCGCCCGGCATCGACCGCCAGCAGCGTCGGCTTACCGGCAACGTGGTTCACCAGTACGGTACGCACGCACTCCAGCACCGAGATTTGCTTTTTGGTGCGTTGCTCCATGGCGTTCGCCACCGGGTCCATCAGGCAGTAACAGAAGAATACGCCGAGGAAGGTTCCCACCAGAGCGGCCGCAACCTTCACACCGATGACCGCAATAGAGCCGTCAATGGATTGCATGGTAATGATGATGCCAAGTACCGCCGCGCAGATGCCGAATCCAGGCATCGCTTCCGCAGTACGTTGCAAAGAGCGGGACGGTTGCAGAAGGTTCTCTTCCATTGCCACCAGTTCCTGTTCGAGAATCCCTTCCAGCTCGTGCTCGTTGATTTTCCCCATCGCCATCAGGCGGAAGTTATCGGAGATGAACGTCACCAGCGCTTTGTCGTGCAGCATGAGGGGGTATTTCTGGAATAACGCGCTGTTTTCCGGTGCTTCGATATGCTCATCCAGCACCTTCAGGCCGCCGTCCTGCACCAGTTCCAGCAGTTCATACAGCAGCATCAGCAGCTGGCGCTGATACTCATCGGTATATTCGTTTTTGCGCATAATGCCGCGAAACTGATGGTACATTTCGCTCAGCACCGCTTTGGGGTTCGCCAGTACCATCGCCCCCAGTCCCGCGCCAAGAATAATGATGATTTCACCCGGCTGCCAGAATGAGGCGAGGTGTCCGCCTGACAAAATAAAGCCGCCGGCAACACACCCCATGATGATGAGAATACCTAAGAATTTCTGCATAAACCTTTCACTTCTGGAAAAAAGACTGAATTTTTTGCGCAATGATTTTATTGAGCTGACATACCCTGGCCTCGGTTAAATTGAGGACCAGCGCAATTTCCTTCAGGCTCATTTCATGCTGGTAATAGAGCGTGAGAATAAGTTGCTCACGCTCATCAAGACTCGCCAACGCGTTGCGTAGCGTTCTGCTGACGATGATCTCTTCTTCAAGCGGACGGCTATCCAGCGCCCCCGCATATACGTCATTACCCAAAAGATCGTCGAGACTCTCCAGCGTTTTGGCGCAATCGAGTAAGAGATATTCCTGATACTCTTCAGCCGTAATGGAAAGATGGTGGCTGATATCCTCAAAGCTGGGCGTACGCCCCAGCTGACGCGCAATCTCGCGGATCGCGTCATTGAGCTTATGCGTTTTCTGTCGCAAACGACGCGGACGCCAGTCAAGCAACCGCAGCTCATCCAGTACCGCGCCGCGAACGCGTTGTATGGCATAAGCGGCAAACTGCTCATCAGGATGACCGTAACGGCGCAACGAGGTTAATAACCCCATTAGCGCGATCTGTTCCATATCATCCCGATCAATAACGCTACTGGTCTGGTAAGCGAGTTGCTTCACCACTTTGTTGACGAGCGGCAGATACGTGCTGACATAGCGCGCTTCATCCGCAGGCGTCAGCGTTTCACTTGCGATAAAATCCATCATGTCCAATACGGCTTATCAATCACTGGAAGACCATTTTGCTGATGATGACGTCATCAAAGGGGACGTCCATCTTCAGGCTGTCGAATCTGGCGGCATAGGCGGCTTTGAGTTTGTCGTGCAGGTTGCTGACGCTTAGCGCACGCACGGCGTCATAGTCCATTTCAGAAAACAAATTGACGGTCGCCCCGCGAATCGCAGGGATCATGTCTTGCGCCGTCCGCGCGTTTTCCGCGCTCATGGTCGCCAGGTTCAGTTCCAGCATCAGATAACGCTCCGCATTACCTTTCCCTTTCAGGGTGATGAGGATGTTTTTAATTTCCACGAACTCCACCTGTTGCGGCGTGGAGGATTTAAATAAGCTCGTCAACGGATTGCTCTCCGATGCCGTGTCCGCGCGAAGTAGCCAGGTGCCGGCAACGGTTAAACATGCCGTCAGTAAAGCGGTAACCAAAGCGATCGCCAGCCCAAAGGAGATTGTTTTTGCGTTCATAAATGTCTTTTTGTTAAACGGTCAGTAATACCGAATCATCTTCACGGCGGGTGCTTTCTGATTCCGGCAGACCTGCCGCTATCTCATCTCCCGCCTGAATGATGGCGTGTTGTTGTGCGAACTGCTGTTCTTTGCCCTGCTGCTGCCCTGACTGAGAGGAGACCTGCACGTTTACCTGAACAAAGTTCTGTTCGGTCAGGCTCTGGCGCAGATCGTTGCTCGTTTGCTGAAGCGCACGATAGACCTCAGCATGGCTGGCGTTGATTTGTACCTGTACGCGCCCGTTATCAAGCTGCAACGAGATGTCGATCTTGCCCATTTCAGGCGGATCGAGACGGATAGTGGCGTGCTGGATCTGGTTCTTCACCTGAAGTTGCAGACGATCGCCCAACGCGCTTTGCAACTGCTGCGTCCAGCGGGAGGTTTCCGTATCAAGTTTTAATGTCGAGGTATGCGCAGACATTGCATCAGGCGTCACCGCCGCCGTTGGCGTCGTGGAGACAACGGAGACCGGCTGCGCATTCACTGTCGGCGTCGCCACAGCGACTGCGGTCATAAGCTGCGGCGTAATGTGCTGCAACCCTGCGGTTGGCGTCTGCGGCGACTCGGTCGCAGGCGTTACGTTAACCCCTGCCGCCAGCGTCGGGCGCAGCGTTGGCGATAACGCCCCCTTCTCCTGCAACTGTCCCGCCAGTAACGGCTGCGTCTGCAACGTCAGCGCATTCATCTCGTTTTGCGAACGACCCGCGTAGCTGACGGGTTTAACCGGCATCTGCCCGGTCATCAACAGCGCCTGCAACAGCTGCTGCTGCGCATCGTCTTTCAACGGAGAGGCATCCTTCTGATGCCGATCGCCCGTATCGTCCTCGTCCTGCACGCTCACCGGCTGCGCGCTGACGGTAATCCCCAGGGCATTTTTGCCCTGCCCGCCCATCAGCGTGCTGACAACATTCATCAACGCATCGTTGAATCCTGGCTGCGTCTGCCCGGCAGATGACTGAGCGCCGCTCTGCCCGGCGATCGTCTCCGCCTGCATCGGCAAACCGGAAGCGTGCCCCGCATTTTGAGAAAGATTGAGAATATCCATTACCCCATATCCTCTGCGTCCATAAACGCGGCATACGCCGTCGCGCCTTCACGATTGCGCATGGCGAGCGCCATTTTGTTCGCGATAATGTCGCTCTGCCCCTGACAGTAATCGCGCACCTGACGGTGAATCTCCCGCAGTTCGTCCAGGGCTTTGCTGTCTGCCGCGTCCAGGGGTTTACCCCGGACAGCGGTAAGCAATTCAGCAATCTTCAGGTCAACATTCCGTACGGCAGACCAGTTATGGTCGGCTGCGGCCTGGCGTAACGCCTGCATCAGCGTTCGCATCGTCAACGCATAGCTCATGTTCCCTGACCCATTTTTTCCCAGCCGTCCTGAATATTGCCGAGGATAACTTCCACCTCTTCAATATTTTCGACAGACAGCTTGTGGCTGGCGTCATAGAGGCGGTAAACGCAGTAGTCATAAAGATTCGCCAGACTTAATGCCAGCTCGCCGCCTTTTTCAAAATCCAGCGCGCTGGTCAGCGCGTTCAGGATGTCGATGCATTTATTAATGCTTTGCGCCTTACGTTCGTAGCGACGCGCCGCAATATGGCTTTTCGCGCGTACCAGTTCATCCATCAGGCCATTGAACAACATCAGCACTAACTGATGCGGATTCGCTGCTGCGGCCTGAATCGCCAGGTCAGATTGGTGATAGAGGCCGAAGCCTTCCTGCTCGTTACCGTACATTGAAAGTTAAATTCCCTAAGAATTAGCTAAACATACTCATGGTGTTATTCATCTGCGTCATGATCGACTGCAACTGCGTGAACTGCTTCAGGTAGCGGTTATAGGAGGACTCATAACGCGTGTTCATTTTTTCGGTTTTGGTGTCGATGTCGCGCTGCTGTCTGTCGAGCGTTTCCTGGCGACCTTTTAATAAACCGGTGCTGGTATTCAGGTATTTATCCAGCGATTTATCCATCGCTTTAATCAGCCCGTTATTCCCGTTGAAGAAATCAGCGACCGATTGCGGATTTGATTTCAGTTGCTCATTGAGCGTGTCGGCGTCGATCGACAGCTTGCCGTCTTTGTCGGCAGTAATGCCGAACTTCGTCATGTTTTGATCGCCGAAGGTGCCACGCAGCATGTTGCTCAGATCGTTGGTTAACGAGGAGATACTGGCATCACCGGCAAACGCGCCGCGCGAATCAGAGCTGCTGCCGGTCGCCGTCAGCCCGGAGATGGTGTCCTGCAACGTGTTATAGGCATCGATAAAGGCCTGGATTTGCTCCTTTGTCCCCGTGGCATCCGTGTCGACTGAAATAACCAGCGGCTTGTTGGCTTCGGTGGTGCCGGTCAGTTTGATCGAAACGCCGTCTACCAGGTTATCCAGGGTATTGGAGCTGCTGGAGTAAACGGTGCTGGAATCGCCAACGGTGAATTTGGCATCTTTACCGGCGGTAATCACATTCTCGCCATTAAAGATATCCTGACCGTTGGTCATGCCGCTGGTATCCAGCTGAATATCGTATTTCTCGCCGCTCTGATCGCTGCTCATCATCAGCGTCACCTTGCCATCAATACGCATCAGCGAAGCGGTAACGCCGTTCTGACCGTCGTCAGAGGTCGCGGTGTCAGACGCGCTCGGGAAATCCGCATTATTGATGGCGTCGGCAAAATCAGCGAGGCTGTCTAAATCATCCATCTCAATTTCAAGGCTCTCGCCGTTGAGATTGATCTTCAGCGTACCGCTGGCGTTTTTAATCGCCTCATCATCAAGCCCGTCAAACCCTTTCTGCTGCGCAGAAGCCAGTTGGGTGACGTTCAGGCTGTATGTCCCTTTACGGGCAGACGCGCTGGCGGTGATGGTCGCGATCCCTTCCTGGTTCATGGTCGCGGTATTTTTCAGCACGCTGGTGCTGGAGGAATTCAGCCCGGTGATTGCCGAACGGAAATCCGACAGGGCGGTACGCAGCGAGGAAAGCGCTTTTTTCTGCGCTTCCAGCGTGGAAGTCTGTGATTTCAGCGAGGTTTGCAGCGCAAGAATGTCATAGCCTGCCAACTGTGTGGCCAGTGTCGTTGGATCAAAATCAGACATAGTGGGTTTCTCCGGGCACGCGCGCCGCTTTCAACATACAGTAGATAAAGCAACTATCGTGCCAATTTTTTAGTAAGTGTTTATCAATGAGTTACGTAAGAGGAGGAATGTCCCCTTCCGCAATTTCCGGCAGAAGGAAGCGCATTGCCGGATACAAAAACACCGCCATACAGCGGTGTTTTAGGGGCAGATATCCGCGAAGGATTAACCCAGCAGAGACATCACCATGCTGGACATGCTGTTGGACTGTTTCAGCATGGACATGCTGGTTTGCGCCAGCATCTGGTTACGGGTCATAGAGGAGGCTTCGCTGGCGAAGTCCGCATCCTGAATATTGCTCAGCGCCAGATCGGTGTTGTCTTTCATGTTTGCCAGGTTGGCCGCGGTGTGGCCCAGACGGTTAATGCTCGCACCCATTTTGGAACGCACGGCGCCGACGTCATTCAGCGTAGTTTCCAGGTTGTTCATCAGATCTTTCGCGCCGGCAGCGTCAGTAATGTTGATGCCGCTGGCCGAGTAGTAGCTGCTGCTTGTATCGCTAATCGTGCCAAAACCGCCGCTGGCATCAATCAGCGAGTCGGTGCCAGAACCTTTCAGCTCTTTAGACAGATCAACCTGCATGGTTTCATCGGTGGAAGAGCCAATCTGGAAGTTCATCGCTTCGCCAAACTTACCGGAAGCGCCGAACAGTTTGTCACCTGCATAGGAGGTGTTGTTCATGATGTTCTGCAACTCAGAGTTCAGGTCGTTCAGCTCGGCGTTGATGGCATCGCGGTCTTTGGTGGTGTTGGTGTCGTTCGCTGCCTGGGTGGCAAGGTCTTTCATGCGGTACATGATGTTGCTCACTTCGTCGAACGCACCTTCGGAGGTCTGTAGCAGCGCAGTGGCATCAGAGATGTTGCGCTGTGCAACGGCCATGCCGTTGGTCTGGCCCTGCAAACGGGTGGCAATCTGTAGACCCGCCGCATCGTCCGCTGCGGAGTTAATACGCTTGCCAGTACCCAGACGTTCCATTGCGGTGGACAGCAGATTGTTGGATTTATTCAGGGCATTGGTGGATGCCATGGAAGAAGCGCTGGTGAAAATAGAAAGCGACATAGATATTCCTTATTCATTCAGGTCATTCATTCGTTGTACTGATTCAAAACGACACATCCATTTCGAAAATTAAATCCGACGACGTTCGAATGACCATTTTTCAGGCAACCCGGGGAAAAAAATGGCGAAGAAAGATGGCAAAAGGAGCTGCACGGCAACAGCAGACACAAAAAAAGCCGCACCCCGTGCAGGATGCAGCGTCATAAGAACACATCGCCTGCCTTTCCAGGCAAGCGGCGGCTTACTGTTAACCCAGCAGAGACATCACCATGCTGGACATGCTGTTGGACTGTTTCAGCATGGACATGCTGGTCTGCGCCAGCATCTGGTTACGCGTCATGGAGGAGGCTTCGCTGGCGAAGTCCGCATCCTGAATATTGCTTAGCGCCAGATCGGTGTTGTCTTTCATGTTTGCCAGGTTGGCCGCGGTGTGGCCCAGACGGTTAATGCTCGCACCCATTTTGGAGCGCACGGCGCCGACGTCATTCAGCGCCGTTTCCAGAGAGTTCATCATCGCCGTAGCGTCGGAGGCGCTCCCGATGTTGATACCGGAAGCGGTGTTGTTCCAGTCACCGATACCCGAGAAACCAGAAGCGCTAAACAGGCCACTCGCTGTACCGCCCAGTTCATCACCCAGGCTCACGGTCATGGTTTCTCCAGAGGAAGAACCAATCTGGAAGTTCAGGGAATCGGCAAATTTACCGCCGGTACCGAATAATTTATCGCCCGCATAAGACGTGTTGCCCATGATGTTTTTCAGTTCGGCATTCAGGTCGTTCATTTCAGCGTTGATGGCATCACGGTCTTTGGTGGTGTTGGTGTCGTTCGCTGCCTGGGTGGCGAGATCTTTCATGCGGTACATGATGTTGCTCACTTCGTCGAACGCGCCTTCTGCGGTTTGCAGCAATGCGGTGGCATCAGAGATGTTACGCTGCGCAACGGCCATGCCGTTGGTCTGACCCTGAAGGCGAGTGGCAATCTGCAAGCCCGCCGCATCGTCCGCTGCGGAGTTGATGCGTTTGCCGGTGCCCAGACGCTCCATTGCGGTAGACAGCAGATTGTTGGATTTATTCAGGGCATTGGTGGATGCCATAGAAGAAGCACTGGTGAAAATCGAAAGCGACATAATATATTTCTCCGTCTGTTTTATCAGGTTCTTGTCGTTGCTGACTGATAAAAACGACCCACCACAACGAAAAATTAAATTCATTTAATGAAAATTTATTTAAAGATTTGTCACCCTCTTTTTTCAAGACGAAAAATATCCAATTAATTATTCTTATTATACCATCCTCAATAAACCACCTTTAGCCCGGCAATAAAACCAACCCCATAATTATGCAATCAGGCGACACAAACGATAAAAAAATTAACTCCGCTCCTTTATTTTTTCTTGTTTATTGTTTTAATCTGCCAAAAAATATACCCACACCCCATGAAAGGAGATTGATGAACACAAATTTTTCACATTCGCAGGGCCTGATTTTACATAAGGATCTTTTAACTATTTCGATTAACTTTTAATCAGAAGAATTAATAATAAGGCGAATCTTTCACTGCAAATGAGGTTGCACATCACATTTTTATCGCGTAAAAAGAGCGCCAGGAAAAGATGATTCCGCGATAATCAGAACAACAGCAGGCCGCTGGTGTCTTGTTTCTGAGTGCTGTTCAGGCTGAAAAACAAACTCAGTCATCGGCAAAAGCGCTTTTCGTTTCCTCACCTCCCGCAGGCAAGCGGCATTCATTAAGAATTTCAAATGGAATTAACAGATAGTCAACATCCGTGTTCAGGCTATATTTTCTTGCGATATTTAGCCGTTGCATTTACTGGGGTGGTATATCCATCGATGAATAAATGAATAAACGCTATTACTCCGTTAATAACTGGCTGGTTGATATCCCCTCGGGATCTATTCTCCATTTAACAACAGGGGAACGTAAACGTCTGGGAGAATATCAACTCAAACTCCTTGAAACGCTCATGCAAGATGCGGGAAAGATCTTTACGCGTGAAGAACTCACCACGCTGGTCTGGGAACGCCGCGTCATCGGTAATAACAGTCTGCCCAATGCCATCCACGCGCTGCGTACGGCACTGGAAGACGACGGCAAAAAGCAAAAAATCATCAAAACCATCCCTAAAAAAGGGTATTTGCTTGAGCCTGATTATTGCTGCTTTATCGAAAAAGAAGAGAGCGAGGTTCGCGATCCCGAAGAAAATCATCTTCCGCTGGAAGAAAACGCCCCCTCCGATCTAGCCGGGGAATATGAGGTTGTCGACGAGACGTCACTTCCTGTCGCGGAACAAGCGAACGATATCGTCCGCGTAACGCCGCCTGCAACGACCAGGCCAGTGAAAAAATCCATCCACTGGACCACCGTGTTTTTACTGCTCGCGCTGACGGCGATCGGCAGCATACTCTTTACCGGCTGGTACATGAAACTGAAAGGTCATGAACATCTGGTCGCCCAGGAGATACAGCCTAACGTTTACAGCAACATCAACCTGTATTCCATTGGGACGAGCAGCGAGCCGTCTTATGACGCCAATAACTTGTACACCAAGCTGAAAGACACTTTTTATACCATTAATCAGCAGATCAAAATGCAGTCAGTCAGGATGAGCGTCTACTTTAGCATCACCAATTCATCGCTGAACTACACGTTCGCCCTTACCAGCCAGTGCGACAAAAAGCAGTTAGCGATGACGATTTATCACTGGCGTATCGATCCGACACGGCTGAACAACCTGATTATGCGTGAAACCCGGAGAAAACTGAATGAAATGGCAACATGCAAAGAAAGTTAATTTTGTGATTTTGTTGAGTATTTCCGTGCTTCTCGCCATCGCATTCGGCACCAGTGCCCTCACAGGCGGCGCAGAGCGACCCAATACGGATGTGGAAGGGACTTTCCAGCTTGGTTTCTATGACCTGATGTCGCAGACGAAAGAAATTTATAATTCACGGATGAAAACAACGAAAGGCACCATTCTGGCGACCATTACCAGCCCTGATGACAATCGTTTCGTACTAAAGGAAAAATTTACGCCGACGTCAGGGAAAAACGGCAAACTCTATTTTTACCTGACGCCCATCTACTACACCACCACGCACAAGGGGCTGATGATAGATGGTCTGGTCGATATGCTGATGAACACCAATTTCTGGATGGAGCCGCTGGCATTTAACGGGCAACCGTTAGTGGTAGGGCAAAGCGGGTCGATTTTTCTCTACCCCATCCAGCAGTAAGTCAAAACCGGAGGCGGAGGCCCGCTTCCGGTTACGATAATCACCCCAGCAAATTTTTTACCGTCGCCAGCCTGACGTTTGCCTGCGCGCCCAGCGCCCTGGAGAGGGTGCTGTAGCTGCTGGCGCTGCTCGCCAGCGCTTCCCCCAGGCCGCGCGCGGTTTCCCGGGCCTGCGCCGGGCTGTATACCGTCGCCATATCATTGATGCGCGACGCCACGCGCTCCTGCTGTTGGCGAAGCCTGCTGCGCTGGGTGGTAATGTGCTCCAGCGTATTTTGCAGCTTTACCTGGCTTTCCCTTTCCCGACGCGTCGCCAGCGAAACAACCTCATCGCTGCTTGCCGTTTCCGCCTGTGGCGTGAGCAACGTAAACGCATCGGCGGGGAAATGCCTGCCCTCTCCGCGCACGGTGAGCTGTTGGCTGACCCGCTCCCAACGGCTTTCATCCACGCTGAACATCAGTTGCCCGTTTGCCGTCTGACGCGCATGAATCCCCAGACGGCCCAGCCCCACATTCAACTGGGTCAACGTCTGACGCGGCGTCGCCTCTTCCGGCAACGAAATGGCGGTCATCTCACGCTGTCGCCCGCCCAGTGAAAATACCAGCGTTTCTCCCCCCGGCTGGCTGAGAAGCCTCTCACTGCCGGGAAGCGTAAAGTTAACCGTGCTTTTTTGCTCCAGCGACGCGGTCAGATGGCGATCGACAGTGCCGCCGGAAAGCTGCGTCCGACGCATCAAATGTTTTTGCAGCGTATTCGCCGGCTGCGTCGCATCGCCGCGAAGCGACGACTGACGCACCTGCAACAATTGTGTTTCCGTCTGCGCCAGATAGCTGTCAGCCTGCTGCACTGCCGTGAGTTGTTGATTTAGCTGTACGTTGTAGCGCATCGGACGGCGGGACAACAGCGCCGATTCGGGGAACGCATTGCGGGTCGCGGTGATTTCTGGCGCGTTGACGCGGCCGACCGTTTGCGGCGCATCAATGCTTCCGCGCCCGGTTGCGGGCGCGGAAGTCGTAAGGGACGTTGTTTTTAAACCTACCTGCATAACAATTACAACAGACTAAACAAGTTAAGCTGACTCACCATACTGTAAGCCTTATTAGTGATCTGCACCGACTGCGTATACAGTTGCAGGTTGATACTGGTGGTCGCCCAGTCCGTTTCGGACAGGTCCCGTACAACCTGATCGTTCGCAAGGCTGACATCGCTGTGCGCATCGCTGAGCAGCGTCAGGCGGTTCTGACGGCCGCCAAGATCGGTGAAGAGGCTGGAGATGTTATCGCTGGTATTTTGCGCGACACCGATCATCTCCTCCAGTTCGTCTTTATAGTCAGCGTAATTCGCGTTCGGGTCCTGCATTTTGTCGCTGAGCGCTTTCAATTTATTCAGCATCTCAAGGTCGTTTCCTGAACCGGAGAATGCCTGAGCGACCTGGGTGTTTTCCGTAATAGAGACGCCGTTCGCGACAATCGTTTCGCGGCTGCTGTCATTGCCACCGTACACATACTGCCCTTTCGCCTCGTCCCACGTTACCGTCTGGCTGTCAGTCTGCGTGCCGGAAAACAGATAGCTGCCGTTTTCATTTTTAGCGTTCAGGGTGGCGACCAGCGAATCCAGCATTGAAGAAAGCTCCATGCCGTAACCCGCCATATCTTTCTGGCTGAGCGTACTGTTATTCGCCAGCTTCAGCTTATCGCCGACCGCCAGCATCTGGTTACTGAGCGCGGTGATGTTCGACTCCTGAATCGACAGCGCGCCGCTCAGGCTGGAAATATTGCTCTGATACTGTTTAATCGCAGACTGCTCACGGTTCAGTTGCACCAGACGACTTGCGGAAACAGGATCGTCAGACGGCACATTAATGCGCTTTTGCGTCGACATCTGCTCCATCAACTTACTGATACGCGTGCCGTTAACGCCTAATTGCGCCAGCATGGCATTTGAGTTGTAAAGACTACTAATACGCATAATTTAAATTCTCTGATGGCGCTTAAAACATCCCCAGCAGGTCGCTGAAGATCTGATTTCCGGTGGAGATCACCTTCATGTTCGACTGGTAAGCCTGCATGTAGATCTGTAGATTAATCGCCTCTTCATCCTGGTTTACCGCGCTCAGGTTATCGCGCTGATTCTGCGCCTGGTCGCGCACCGTCGACGCCGCTTCCATTTCTGTTTTGCTCTGCTTACTGGCAATACCGATAGTGGAAATGATCGCCGCAGCCCCTTCGCTCAGGCTCATATTTCCCAGACCCGGAATATCCGTTTTCTGGTTTTTCAGTTCGATCAGCGCCTTCAGGTTATCGCCGTTGCCCGGTACGCCCGTGCCGTCGTCGGCCTGGATGCCGGACAGCGCCAGTTCTTCAGGCTTCAGATCCGTCACCTGCAACATGCCCGCAGGATTGCTCGGATCGAAAGTAAACAGCGGCTTGCCTGAATTGCCATTCAGGTCATAGCCCTTCGCCAGCTGATCGTTAAACAGTTTTGCCACCGATTCCGCCATCCCTTGCACCGAATCTTTCATCTGTTGGAGGGTGCCGGTTTCATAATCATACAGCGCGCCAAGTTGACCGCCCGCCGACGGGTTCAGCGTGAACTCGCTGGTGGAAAATTTCAGCGTCAGCGTGGAGTTGCCGTTGGCGTCCTGCCCCGCGCTGAGCTGCCCGGCGACCTTACCGCTCACCAGCGGCTGACCGTTCGCCATTGAGACGGTGTACCCGCTGGAACCATCGTCCGTCACCTTCACGTCCGCCAGCGTACTTAACTGTTTTACCAGTTCATCACGCTGATCGCGCAGTACGCTGCTGTTACCGCCGGTTGACTCCATGTCGGTAATTTTTTTGTTGTAGTCCGCAATACTGGTACTCAGGGTGTTGATCTGGTCAACCATCGCGTTGCGCTGGGTGTTGATCGACTCTTTCTGGCTGGAGATGAAGTTGTTAACGTTATTGAAACGGGTCGCCAGCGCGCCCGCCTGGTTAATAAGCTGCTGACGCAGCGCCGGGGATTCCGGCGTCTGGGTCAATGCGCTCAGGGCGCTGACAAAATCATCCAGCCCGTTACCAAGACTGGTAGAGTCGGTGCCGATCACCTGTTCCAGCGCGCCGATATATTGATTTCCGGTTTCGAAATAGCTGGCTTTCGAGTTGGTCTGCCACACCTGATTAACCAGATACTGACTGGAGATGCGGCGAATACTGTCGACCTGTACCCCGTTCCCGGCGGTAAAACCCGCTTCCCCCATTGGGCCGATGGAGCTTTGGATAATGCCCTGGCGGCTGTACCCCGGCGTCAGCAGGTTAGCGATGTTCATCGAGGTGACATTCATGCCCACCTGGGCTGCCTGCAAACCGCTGAAGGCAATATTAATCATACTCATGGCTTACTCCTGCCCGCGCATTACCGGAACCACAGGCGTTTTAAGTTCTTTCGGTTGCTCTTCTAAAGCGGTCATTTCATCCGTTTTCTTAAGCGGCGTATTCACCTGCGGCGAAAGCTGGTTGATGATCATCTGGGTAATCCCGGTGCTGCGCTGAGACGCCAGGTCAGACGCCAGTCGGTCATCGTAAAAATCACGCATCATCCGCTGCTGTTTGCTGTTGAAAGGGTTGTCTTCCCCCAGCACATCGGACGCCTTGCGCATTTGCGACAGCATGGAACGCAGCATCAGCGCCTCAAACTGTTCGGCGGCCTGTTCAAGATTCTGCGGCTTTACCTGCCCGGAGAGATCGCCGGGCAGAATCGCGGTTTGTCGGTTAATGGCATTCAGCATGGTATTTCCTTAAATCACGACCAGTTCAGCATCCAGCGCGCCGGCTTCATGCAGCGCCTGTAAGATAGCCATCGTGTCGTCCGGCGCCGCGCCAAGGCTGTTAATGGTATTCACGATGCTGCGCAGGCTGGTTCCCGCCGCAATAGTCACCATCTGACCCCGGCCACGATTAACGTTGACGTCGCTTTCCGGCGTGACAACCGTTCTTCCCTGGCTGAATGCGCCAGGCTGGCTGACGTTCGACGACTCGCGGATGGTGACGGTCAGGTTGCCGTGTGATACCGCCGCAGCGCGCACCACTACGCCATCGCCAATGACCACCGTTCCCGTTCGGGCGTTGAACACCACGCGTGGCGGCTGTTTACCGGCGTTAATCTGCACATCTTCCAGAGAGGACATAAAGGCCACCCGATCGCCCGCGCCCATCGGCGCACGTACCGCCACGTTAGTCGCGCTTTGCGCGGTCGCCGTGCCGGAACCAAAGGCGTTGTTCAGCGCGACTGCGACGCTGTTGGCAGTCTTAAAGCTGGGACGTTTCAGGTTCAGCATCACCACCGGCTCCTGCTGGAAATCGCTCGGCACTTCGCGCTCCACCGAGCCGCCGTTTGGCACACGGCCAACGGTCGCGGTGTTGATGGTCACGCTGGAGCCGCTGTTGCCCTCGGTTTTCACGCCGCCTACCACCACATTCCCCTGTGCCAGCGCATACACTTCGCCATCGGCACCACGCAGTTGAGTCAGCAGCAGCGTACCGCCACGCAGGCTTTTCGCATCGCCAATCGAGGAGACGGTTACATCAATACTTTGCCCACGCGCATAGCCCGGCGGCAGCGTGGCGCTAATCGCCACGGCCGCGACGTTCTTCACCTTCGGATCAATCTTCGCAGGCAACTGCACGCCAAACTGGCGCAGCATGTTGGTAACGGACTGGCTGGTGAACTTGACCTGGTTTTTATCCCCTGTACCGTCAAGCCCCACAACCAGGCTGTAGCCCACCAGCTGGTTGCCGCGCACGCCCTGAATATCGACCACATCGCCAAGACGCTGCGCCGCCGCGTTCATGCTGCAAATCAGCAGGAAAAAGAGTGCCAGTTTACGCATCATGGCCTCCATTAAATTGGGAACAGCGGGTGGTTGAAGAAGCGGGTCAGCCAGCCTGCCGCATTCGCGTCGCTGAGCGCGCCGCGTCCGGCATAGGAGATACGGGCATTGGCGATTCGCTGTGAAGAGACGGAGTTGTCGCGTTCGATATCTTCCGCGCGCACCAGGCCCGTCACCCGCATATACTCATCCCCCTGGTTGAGGGTAAGCCATTTCTCCCCGCGAATCGCCAGCACGCCGTTTGGCAACACTTTATAAACCGCAACGGTGATCGCGCCGCGCAGACTGTTTTGCTGCTGCGAGGTGGCATTACCGTTAAAGTTTCGGTTGCCGTCAATCGAGCCGGAAAGCTTATCGATTGAATGGCCGAATGCTTCCGGTATCCCCAGGGAAACATCGTTTTTCTTACCAAAGTTAGTGCGCGCCTGCTTGCTGGCCTGAGTAGACTCATCCAGCTTAACGGTCAGGATGTCGCCTACGCGATAAGCCCGGCGATCCTGGGTTAACGACCAGTTGTAGTTGCCGTTATATAACCCACCGCCGCGCACCTGCGTTTCAGGCACCACGATATCTTCCGGCGGCGCATACGCCGCATCGTCTTTTTTCACCAGCAACGCCGGGCTTTCGCAGCCCGACAAAAACAGCGCCAGTAGACTGATAACTAACTGCTTTTTCATTTCTCTTTCACTTTAAAGCCCTGTCGTTACATCGACTGGGTGACAAACTTCAACATGTCATCGGCGGCAGAGACCATCTTGGCGTTCATTTCGTAGGCACGCTGAACGGTGATCATGTCGACCATCTCTTCAACGACCTGTACGTTAGAACCTTCCAGAGAGCCCTGCTCCAGTTGTCCGAGCGCGTCCTCGCCGGGTACGCCTTCAACCGCTTCGCCGCTGGCCGCCGTTTCACGGTATAAGTTGCCGCCTATCGCCTCCAGACCGGCCGGATTGACGAAGTTCACCAGCGTCAACTGCCCCAGCTCCACCGGATCGGTTTCGCCTGCCACCGTCGCGGTGATGGTGCCGTCTTTACCAATCTGCAAATCTTTGACGTTCTCCGGCAATTCAATCTGCGGCACCAGCGGCAGCCCCTGCGCATTCGTCAGCACGCCATCTGGCGTTTTCTGGAAATTACCGGCGCGGGTATACGCGATATCGCCATCCGCAGTTTCCACCTGGAAGAACCCTTGCCCGGTGATCGCCACGTCGAAGGTTTGCCCGGTGTTCTGGATGCTGCCGACGGTAAACTCTTTCTGCGTCCCGACGATCTTCACCCCGGTGCCGTACTGAATGCCGGTCGGCGCGATATTGTTCTGATCGAGCTGCCCGCCTGGCGTGCGCTGATTCTGATAAAACAGATCGGCGAACATCGCGCGATCGCGTTTAAACCCGGTGGTGTTGACGTTCGCCAGGTTGTTGGAAATCGCGGTCATTTTGGCGTCCTGCGCCGCCAGGCCGGTTTTACTGATCCATAAAGCGGGATTCATCTTTATTCCTTCTTATTGTTATCAGGTGCCACGAATCAGACGGTTGCCTGAATTAGCGAGATCTTCAGCGGCTTTCATCATCTTGATTTGCGCTTCAAACTGACGATTCAGCGCAATGCTGGCGACCATCTCATTAATGGCCGAGACGTTAGCGGTTTCCAGATGCCCGGACGCCACCATCACCTCTTCATCGCGTGGGTTAATCGCCGTGTTGCTCACCAGAAAGCCATCCACATTTTTGCTCAGATCGCTTACCGGAATGTTCACCAGCTTGATGCGGTCAACATCAACCGGCGCGGCAATATCGCCGTCGTCAGGCACGATAGTGATCACACCGTCTTCACCGATGCTGACGGACGAGAACGGCGGTAAAACGATCGGGCCGTTGTCACCTTCAACCGGCAGACCGTTGATCGACAGATCGCCCTCCGGGCTGACGTCGATCTGCCCGTTGCGGGTGTAAACCTCACGGTTGCCGCTGGCCAGCGCAATCAGCCCATCGCCTTTAATGGCGATATCCAGATTGCGCCCCGTTTCACGTACCGCGCCAGGCGTCATATCCACGCCGCCCTGAGTAGGCAGCGCCATATAACGCGAGGCATATCCCTCGCCGTTAACCTGCTGAGAAATCGCATTATCAAGATCGCTACGAAACCCCTGGGTATTCACATTCGCCAGGTTGTTTGCATGGATCTGCTGCTGCGACAAACTGCGCGATGCGCCGCTCATGGCGGTAAAAATCAAACGATCCATTACACCGCCTGGAAGAGAGCGTTCATCATGTTGTCGTTGGTGCTGATAACCTTCGTGTTCGCCTGGTAATTACGCTGCGCGGTCATCAGACCAACCAGCTCAGAGGTCAAATCCACGTTTGAGGATTCCAGCGCGCCGGATTTCACAGAACCCAGCAAACCGGTGCCCGGCGTTCCGGTCAGCGGCGCGCCGGAACTGGCGGTTTGTACCCACGTCGTGCCGTCTTTTGACGCCAGACCATTCGGGTTCGCAAAGTTCGCCAGCACCAGTTGCCCCTGCAACATCCGTTCGCCGTTGGAGAAGGTCGCGTAAACGCTGCCGTCTTCATCAATCGCCTGACCGGTACGTTCGCCAGACGCGTAGCCGCTACTGTTGTTTTTGCTGACGGAGAAGTCAGAACCGTACTGGCTGGTGCCGTTGTAGCTCAGATCGATAGAGAGATCCGCCGCGCCGGAGATCGATGTGGTCAGGTTCGTCAGGCCAACCGGGCTTTTCAGGACGCCCTGCTCGGTAAATTCTATCGCCTGGCTGCTGTCCGGGATTTCCACGTCGTCCATGTAATAGTGAACCTGCCAGGTGTTCTCGCCGGTTTTCACAAAATACTGGTTCAGCGTGTGCTCGCGTCCCAGGGAATCAAAAACCTGCGTGGTGTAGGTATTGTTATAGGAAGTGCTGTCTTTTGGGTTGAAAGGCGCCGTCTCCGGCTCGGCGGCGCGCGCATCCAGGTTGGCGGTGAAGTCGAGGCTGTCGGTCGCTTTCGCCGGAATAGAGCCGCTGCTGATCGTCAGATTGCCGATCGTCCCCACTTCTATCTCGCCGTTAGCATTAACCGGGTAGCCCTGAAGATACATCCCCAGGTTGTTGATCAGGTTGCCGCTGCTGTCGGTGCCGAAGTAGCCCGCACGCGTATATGCCGTGGTCCCCGTGCTGTCACGCACCATGAAAAATCCGCTATCGCTGATCGCCAGATCGAGCGCATTTCCGGTGGTAGAAATGTTTCCGCCTCGGGTAATACTCTGGGTCACACCAGAAACCCCTACGCCCAACGGCTGGCTTTCCGCATACAGTGAGGAAAATTCCGCACGGCCGGATTTGAATCCTACGGTGCCGGAGTTCGCAATGTTGTTGGAAATGGCGTTCAACTGCTCGGTAATCGCATTCAGACCGGAGGTCGCAATATTAAAACTCATAATAAATTCCTGTTAACTCAACGCTTAACCCGACTTACGCACGTTTCTGCGAGTCGCTGCCAAACTGGGTAATATTGTTGTAAGCAATCTCACCGATTCCGGTGATATTCAGTTGGATGGCGCTGCCATCAAGCGGGATGCGCACATTGTTGACGATGCCGCCCACTTCAACAGGAATGCCTTCTTCGCCCGTATCGGTCACAACGCTAAGGGTGTATTTCCCTTCGCTCAGGCCCAGCTCCTGCGGGTCAATGGTGAAGTCCACCTGCCCGGCATCCTGTTTCCCCAGCTCAATTTTGTGCTCGGTGCCGGCCGCGTCTTTGACGATGACCGTCGTCACACCGGAAGCGTGATCCAGCGTCAGACGTCCGTTAATCGTCGTTTCGCCGTCAGAGTTGATCGCGTCGGTCTGCACCATCACATGCTGCCCGACCAGGTTGCCGGTGGTGAGCGTTTGCAGGTTGTCCATCAATACGGAACTGTTCGCCATCAATTGCGACATGGTTTCCATTGACTGAACCTGCGTCAGCTGCGCCAGCTGGCTGACATACTCGGTGCCATCGGTAGGGTTCAGCGGGTCCTGATTCTGGATCTGCGCGACCAGAAGCTGCATGAACAGCGTGTTCATGCCGGCTACGCTGCTGTTATTGTTGTTACTGGCAATGCTGCTATCCGACGTTCCTGTCTGGCTTCTGGTGGACGTGCCGTCTACATTCATCCTTATACCTCTCCGAGTCTCAGCAGACTTTGCTGCATGCTTTTAACACTGTTCAGAACATCAACATTGGTTTCGAAACCGCGCGACGCCGACATCATGTCCGCCATCTCCTCTACCACGTTGACATCCGGGTAGTAGACATAGCCATCCGTATTCGCCATCGGGTTATGCGGCTCATAACGCTGTACGGCATTGCCGGTTTCGACAACATCCATCACCTGGACGCGCGCGCCGGTTAACGCCCTGCTATTCATTAACTCATCATTCTTATAAACCGCAGCAAACACCGGACGACGGGCTTTATAGACGCCGTCTTCGGTGGCGGAGGCGGTTTCCGCATTAGCGAGGTTACTGGCGATGGTATTCAGACGAACGGTTTGCGCCGTCATCGCCGACCCCGAAACGCGATAAATATCGGTAAAAGCCATATTCCGTTATCACCTGCGTAGGATTACTTACCTTCAATGGCCTTTTTCAGGCCCGTGAATTTCATGTTTAAAAATGCCAGGCTCATCTGATAATCCTGGGTATTCTTCGCAAACTCAGCCTGCTCGACGTTCAGCGCAACGGTGTTGCCATCGGAAGAGGGCTGATAAGGCACGCGGTACATCTCTTGCGGCGCTGACGGATTCGAAAAACTCCACGATGAACGTTGCATCTCAGCGGCAAAATCAATATCTTTAGCCTGGAAATTGGGGGTATCGACGTTTGCCAGATTGGCTGACAGCAACTCTGCTCGGGAAAGTCGAAGCGCTACAGCCTGTGGATGAACGCCCAATGCTTTGTCAAAAGTAATACTCACAACTCACACCCTCGTGATGCTAAACCTGCAATGATCTGCTTCCCTGTATAGCAATATTCATGCCAAGGTTTTAACATCATGATTTTTAATGGCTTTATTGGTTTTATCCCTACACGGGTGAAGCGTTGCTTCCGCCCTGGAACGTTATCCTTCCTGCTGATGCTTTTTACGGCGCTGCCATCCTTCGCCGCCCCGGAAAAAGTGCAGAGCGCGCGTAAGCAGGTCACTGCCGCCGTTCAACATCACGCAGCGCAAGCCCTTCGCCAGGAGGCCGGGCGCCGCAAGTGGCCCGAGTATCAGGCGAAGATGAACCTGTTTATCCCTTCCGACGTCTCCCGGTACGCTCCCTGCCCTGACGCGCTAACCGTGTCGCTGCCCGGCGGCGAACGCATCGATCTCAACCGCCTGCGTTTTGATGTGCGCTGTGAAGGGCCGCAAGGCTGGGATGTCGCCGTCACCGTCAAACCGGATGTCTATCTTCCGGTGGTGATCGCCAAAAATTCGCTGGAGCGCGGCCAGGTGTTATCCGCCAGCGACGTATCCATCAAAAAGCTCAACATCAGCAGCACGCGCGGCAACTACCTCACCGACCCGGATGAGGCCATTGGGCTGACCGTGAAGCGCCGCATTCGTGAACTACAGCCGATCACCCTGACGCAACTGGAATCTCCGGTGCTGGTTGAACGCGGTCAGCGCGTTCTGATGATCGCCGAACAGGGAGGCGTAGAGGCCCGTACGATGGGGGAAGCCATGAAAAAGGGATGTAAAGGCGAAATGATTAAGGTGAAAAATGAGAGCAGCGAGCGGGTGGTCAGCGCAATTGTCGCGGACGCTGGCGTCGTCAAAATGGTCTACGCCAGCGGAAACTAAAAATATTCATTTGCGGTTTAAGTTTTACCGGCAGCAGGCCGCTCTTTAACGGTGAGGGCATCGGAAGTCCTCCTTCCGCAGGGCAGGATTCATCCGCAACCATAACGAAAAGATGAAAAAGAGGCGAAGCGATGAAAGTAGTAGCGAATCAATACAATCTGGCAACCGCAATCAACAAGAGCAGCGCCGCAGAACAGACCCGCACTGTCGCTCAGGAAGGCACGAAAATTGAGCGCAGCGCCGCGATCGATCCGGTACTGGGCGATGCGCAAACACAACTCTCTGCGCTGCCGGAAGTGGATATGGCGCGCGTAGCTGAAATGAAAGACGCGATCAGCAGCGGTAAAATCGCGGTTAACCTCGATTCGCTGACGGATGCGATGCAGAAGTATTTCCAGAGGTAATTATGACTAACGCCGCTCAGAGCGTTAAAACACTGATACAGGACATGGCCGAAGACCGTAAGCATTACCATGTCCTGAATGATTTACTCATACAGCAGCGCGACCACATTATTGCGCGCCGCGCCGCAGAGCTTGACGTGCTGAACGCGCAAATCATGGCGTGCTACCAGCACTTGTCGCAGCACAGTCAGCAACGTTATCGCCTGCTTGAACGGTTAGGCATTAACGCCAACGCGCAGGGCATGCAAACGCTCATTGCCCGCCTGCCTGCCGCCCACCAGCCTTCCGTTTCCGCTCTCTGGCAAAGTCTCCAGCAACAGGTCGCGCAATGTCAGGCCACCAATGAATACAACGCCATGCTGATGAATATGCAGCAGGAGATTCTGACCAATCTGTTGAATATCAGCGAACCCGAAAACTGGCTGTATCAGCAGGGGTAATGCACTGTAATTTATTGATTTGTAGCTTTGTTCCGTTTGCGTTCTATCCGTAATTTTCATCGAGGCCAATATTATGGGGCAATTACGACGCTTCAACCTTCCCCACCTGATTCGTCACTATCGTGTTACTCATGTAATTGAAACAGGTTTTGGTAAAGGTGCATCAAGTGTATATGCCTTACGCTCAGGTGCTGAAGAAGTTTATTCCTGTGAAATCTATAAACCGTTATTTGATGCCGCGCCAAAAATAGACAATCTGCATCTGTACAATGAAGACAGTCTGACATTTTTGTCCCATGAAGAAATTAAACGCACTCTTTTCATCAAGCGCGCCGTTGTTTTTCTGGATGCACACTTCCCCGGCGCAGATTTTAAATTCGAGGACTACCAGAGCAATAAATACAATGAGGAAACGCGCCTTCCTCTGCTCAATGAGTTACGCCAGCTAAAAGAATTTGCGGATAATGCGCTGATTATTATTGATGATAGCCGTATCTATCTTCGCGTTATGCATGAGGCCACCGGCTGCAAAGCGCTCCCTCCTCCCACAGAAGACGCTGAGAACGCGTTTCTGGAAGCGCTTGAGGCCTATAGCGGGACGCATATCATCAAACATTACCCCGATGACCAGGGCTACGTTGTACTTTGGCCTAAAAGCTGGCGAGAATTCGGCGTTAACACCCATATTCTGGCAGGAGACCGGACTGCCGCCCCCGTATTTCGAACGGGGATACCAGGATCAACCTGTATGTCAATTAACAGGCGATTGCTTGATGCGCGTTTCAGTACTCGCTGGCTGTCAGGAAAAGGTCTGGATATTGGCGGCGGCGATGACAGTATTGCGTTGTATCAAAGCCTGTTTCCTTTAATCCAATCAATAACCGTATTCGATCTTCAACAAGGTGACGCGCAGTATTTAGCCAGAGTACCGGATAACGAATTTGATTTCGTTTATTCAGGGCATTGCCTGGAGCATGTTATGGACCCCTACGTCGCGCTGCCTCATTGGTTAAGGGTCGTAAAACCCGGCGGTCATCTGGTTTTAACCATTCCAGACGAAGATTTATACGAGCAAGGCGTTTGGCCATCAACCTTCAACGACGATCATAAACATACTTTTACGCCCTTTAAGCATAGGAGCTGGTCGCCTGTTTCCGTCAACGTATTATCGTTATTACAAACCCTGCCAGGGAACTTCAGCATTGAGAAAATAGAGAGGCTGAATCATAGCCATTTAAAAGGTATGCCTCGATTCGATCAAACGCGGACGGCGTTTGCTGAATCCGCAATTGAGATAATCATCCAAAAGCTGAAATCATAGCAACAGGGAGAGTAGCCAATGAATCACCCTGTCGTATCGATTATTTTGCCGGTCTACAATGTCAGCGCATACCTTGAGCGCTGCCTTGATTCACTCGTTGCACAGACCTGGCGGCATCTGGAAATTATCGCGGTTAATGACGGTTCGACAGATAACTCCCGGGATATTCTGGCGCGTTATCAGAACCGTCTGCCGGGTATGCGTATTGTTGACCAGGAAAACAGAGGACTTGCCGAGGCCCGCAACGCCGCGTTAGCAAGCGCATCAGGTGAATATATTTATTGCCTGGACTCTGACGATCATATCGCTTCGGATGGTATCGAAACCATTGTGCGCGAAATGGAAAAGCATCACCTGGATGTCCTGTTTTTCTCCACCCATCTGGAATTTCACCTGCACCATATCAGCAACAATATGGTTTCCGGGTATTATCAACGGCCGCGTAATCTGATTAATAAAACATTTCATGCCGAAACGTTCTTTAATCACTGCATTACCGAACGCGCCCGAACAGGACACGGTTACTCCGTTGTGGTCTGGGGATATGCCTGGCGGCGAAAAACGTATGCTCATATGCGGTTTAAGACACCGTTTTTTGAGGATGAATACTTCACCACCGAATTGCTGCTCAGCGTGCCCGACGCAAAAGTAAGGTGCCTTGCCGACAGACTGTATTTCCATACCATTCGTAACGGCTCAATCACCACTTCCAGCAGCAAAGCAAAACGCGCGCTGGCTATCCTTGATACCTTCCGACTGCTGCTTCCCCGGGCCGGAAATATCAGCAATCCCCAAACCGTACAATGTTTAAACCGATATACGGGTATGCTATATCAGGATGCGATAATCCGTAATTTGCCCGAAACGCTGCCTTTATTTTCCGCACAGAAGATGATTCACTATCTGGCATCCATTTTTCATGAACTGTATGTAGACACGCCAACAGAGAATGGGCTTGTGTTGCTGCATGCCTTGATTAACCAAATTGCTCGCGACAGCAATATTATTGATGAGAGCGAATTCATCGCGCTATCAGGCAGAATTGAACTGGCGATAAAGAACAAAAGAAGAATATTAGCCGAAGGTTTTTAGTCTTCATACCACGCTATTTAGCAATACGATTGGCTATGCCGCATAGCCAATCGCTTTTACCAGATATTCCTTCTGGAACCGACACGACAAGAAATAACGTTATTCCTGGAGCGATAAAACAAAACTGACCATTTGGGTATACAGCATCGTCGGTTCATATTGTCGCAGACAACGGAAAGGGGTTTTATGAACGCACCAGTTTGCAAATTCCTGAGTCGTCGGCACATCAAAAGGGCGTTTAAGCACGGTGGTGAAAATGACATCGTTCATTAGCAAACGCGCACATGGCCCATGACTACAGGCAAGATCAATTCCCATACAACGCCAGCCCGCTTCCCCACGGCGAAACGGCAACCGGTGTTCCGCCGCCACGGTTGAATAGAGGGCTACCACAGGGAGATCTGTTGCCGCCGCAAGCATGACCGGCCCTGAATCACAGGAAACCAGCATGTTCGCTCGCTGCATAAGCGCAACCGTTTCCAGCGCTGAAAAGCGGTCAATAGCATTGATAACCCCGGCCGGATACGCTTCCGCCATCGATTTTCCCGCCTCAGAGTTGTTATTGCTCCCAATGAACACAACTTGCCACCCCGTTTGCAGCCACATTTGCGCCAGCTCATGCCAGTTATTTTGCGGCCAGGTCCGGTTTGGGTGCCCAATATTAGGGTGCATTAATAACACCGGCGCGTTCTCTAATTTATGTTGCTGCCAGAACGCGTCAACGGCACTGTGGGCAGATTCTGGAATGACCAAATCGAGGTGTTTATCCGCTGCGGACGCCTCAAGCCCTGCCTGCGCGAGAAAAGCATCGATCATATGTAGCGGTCTGAGCGCATGGGCCCAATGCGTAAAGTCAAAGAGTCGCCCTTGCGCCTGCGCCCGCTGAATGCATTGATGCTGCTCCGCATTAAGAGAGTCCACCGGCCAGACCTCGCTGATATGCGGGCATGCCCGCGCCAGCGCGCTAAAGTGCGGCTGGCTCAACATAATGATGCTCGCGCCTGTTTTATTTTTGATGGCTCTGCACGCTGCCAGGAGATACAGGGTATCTCCCATTGCAGCATTAAGATGTAAATAAACAGTATCCATATGATTTATTACAACAGCGACAACCCGCACAGCAGGCTGTAGTCAGAGGTATGCGCCGCATTCGCGGAGAACGGATTCTGCTGCTGCCACCCCTTCAGCGCGTTAATCAGCAGCACGACATCATCCTGCGTCAGCGCTCCCTGTTCGCGGCGGATTGCGCACAGCATTTTGATCTGGAAGAACTGGTTGGCCAGCCCCAGTAGCGCCTCACCGTAATTGGTGCATTGAATGCCGGGGAATACATCGTTATACAGTTGATAAATCAGCGCATTACGCAGGATATGCGGCTGTTCATCAAACAGTGGAATGGTTGACCAGAGCGATTCCAGTTGCTGAAGACGATCCGCCAGCCGCGCTGGCTGCATCACCGACAGCTCGCTCATTTTCAGCGCCACGCTCATTTTTTCAGTCAGCGGCAGATTCAGATTCAGGCGTACCCGGCCCATCTCTTTTAGCGCGGCAATGCGGTTTTCAGCAATCGGAGGCAACAGCGCAAATTGCTGTGTCAGCACGCCCTGCTCTGCCAGCATCGCCAGTTGCTCTCCCATAGAGGACAGCAGGGCCGGATCGTGCTCGCCGCCGTCCAGATACTGCTGCGCCTTACTCAGCAAAACGCCGATCGCATACAGGCTGCCTTCCAGCGACAGCGCAGGATGTACCGCCAGGTTAATACATTGCTGGTTCAGGGTTTCGCTCCAGGCGGATAACTCATCTTCGCCCTGCGCCTCCCCTTGCGAGGTGTGCAGGATAAAGGCCTCCGGGTTAAGCAGCATCTCTCTGGCCGCCGCTTCACAGGTGATATCCAGACTTTCACGCTGCTGGTTTTTCAGCTTCACGCTAATACGCGGCCAGTTTTGCTGCGCATGCTGGCAAGCCGGGCACTGGCACGGGGTTTCTCGCGCATCAAAGCGTGACACAAATTCAGGTTGGTAATGTTCTATCAGTTCCATGTTTGCTCTCTCCAGGCGTATTCTGGCCTGCGGTTAGCGGTGTTTACGGAAAAACCAGTGCGTACAATCGATGATTTCGCCACTTTTAGGGTCCGGGTGATGTTGCAGGAAGGCAAAGCTCGGGCTGAATCCCAGCCACAAATCCCCCTTATTCATTAATGCCGCCCAGCAGCGATCCAGGCTTGCCGGGTAGTCCATCGCCTGGCGATAGGCGTCCAGCAGGGCATCGTAATAACCTGCGTTAACGGCATACGCGCAGCCGCAGCCCGCGTTATAGATCCGCGCTACGCCCTTCAATGACTGGGTGAGCGTAAAGTTTTCATAGCGCCCGCCGAGCAGAAGCACCTGCCAGTTAAGCTGGTTCAGGCCATTCAGCAGCTTGTTGATGTCGTTAACGGCGTTCTCTTTTTTGACGAACTGCACGTCGGCATCCAGCAGCAGCACATTTTTCCAGCCTTCTTTCTGCGCCCGCTCAAGCACCTGGCAGTGCGTTGCCAGTTCCGCCCGTTCCGCCGACGCCTCCGCGTTTTTCGCTACCGGCCAGATCTGTTCGCCGCGCAGGCCAAAATCCAGTAAAGCCTCGCAGCGACGGGCCAGCTCCGCCTCTTTTGCCGGGTCGTAGAGCACCGCCACCTTTTCAAAAGCCTGCCAGTTCACCTGAACATTCAGCGGCGCATGACTCAGTCGACGGTAGTGCGCCAGCAAGTTCGCGTCATCGACAATGTCTTCCAGCGTCAGATCCACCGGCGTGGAGCTGCCCATGATGAAATCTTTGTCATAGGTATTGCTGCTGTGCGAAATACAGAGAATGGCGCGCTTCGGATCTATCTGGTGAACCGGCGTGGTAAAGCCTTTCAGGAATCCCGTCTCTTCCGCTTTTGTCGCATCGTCGTCATAACGATTTTTTTTCAACAAATTGCGGTGATACCCAAAAGTGCCGTTCAGCGCATGTCTCGGCCCGAAAGGGTGCGTGATATAGATTTTGTCCAGATGGCTGTACCAGATATAAATCTGATCGCTGCCGGAGAACAGCGCGTTGCTGGCCTGCATCTGCGCCACCTGCCAGGAAATTTTATCCGGCGGGTAATAATCGTCATCGTCAAAACACAGGATGTACTCTCCCTGCGCCATCGCATTGAGCATGTTACGTTTTTGCCCCAATACCAGACGCGCTTCACTGTGGACATAACGCACGTTGGGCTGCGACGGGTCCGTCATCATCTCAATCAGATCGGCATTGCTGACCGGAGAATCATCCAGAATAATCAGTTCGCGTTTGTCGGCCGGATAGTCCTGGTACTGCCAGATATACAGCAGATACGGCAGGAACTCGCGTCGGTTATACGTCGGGCAGACGACGCTAACGAACGGCGTGCTGTGAACGCGCGCCGTCTGCTGACGGTGAATCAGCGTCCCCATCAGAGAACGCGAAGACGTTTGCGGGAAACCCGGTTTGTTTCTTTTCATAGCGCTATCGTTGACGAATCAGACGTTGTTGACGCAGCCAGCACTGGGCAGAGAGCGAATCGGTCATTTTCTGTTCCCGACGGTTGATTTCAGCCTGCCGGTCAGCGCGTTTAGCGTCGAGAACCAGCTCAATGCTTTTTTCCCGCTTCGCCTCCGCCAGCAGGTTGCCCTGAATTTTTTGCGCTTCCAGGTGCGCCAGCGCCTGCTCCTGTTTTTGCCAGTCGATAATGCGTTGAATGTTATGTTTATATTTCGACTGGTTAATCATCATGGCCGCACTGTTGGCGCTCTGAGACACCAGACCCGCAGCAAGTGACGTCAGCGTATCGATATTTTTCTCAAACCGTTGGCACAGCTGGTTTTGCGATGCCAGCTTCGTGCTTAAGTCTTCTACCGCGCGGGCGCGCAGCAGGTGAAGTTGCTCAAGCGTAGAAATCAGTTTGCTCATCGTGCATTACCCTGCCTGCGCCAGGGCGCACAGATCGCTGATTGTCGGCTCAAGCAGCGCGGCATCCTGGACTTCCTGTTGTAAGAATTGATTGATCGCGGGCGAAAGACGTACCGCTCTGTCTGCCAGCGGATCGGCGCCTGCAACGTATCCCCCCAGCGGGATCAGCGGTTTAATACTTTGGTATTCGGCATACAGCTGTTTCAGCGTGCGGGCGGCGAGCTGGTGCTCACGCTCCGTCACCTGACTCATACAGCGGCTGATAGACTGGCCGACATCAATCGCCGGATAATGCCCGGCCTCGGCAAGGTGGCGCGAAAGCACGATATGCCCGTCAAGCACCGCGCGGGCGCAGTCCACAATCGGATCTTGCTGATCGTCCCCTTCCGCCAGCACCGTATAGATCGCGGTCATCGATCCCTCGCTTTCGCTGTTTCCGGCGCTTTCAACCAGCCGCGGGATCATCCCAAACGCCGACGGCGGATAGCCTTTGGTCGCAGGCGGTTCGCCAAGCGACAGGGCGATTTCGCGCTGCGCCATCGCGTAACGCGTGAGGGAATCTACCAGCAGCAGAACGTCTTTCCCTTTATCGCGGTAATAGCCAGCAATGGTGTGGCATAACTCGGTGGCTTTGATGCGCATCAGCGGCGATTCATCCGCTGGCGCGGCGACAATCACCGACTTCGCCAGCCCTTCAGCCTGCAAAGCATTTTCAATAAACTCTTTGACTTCACGGCCTCGCTCGCCGATCAGCCCTACCACCACGACTTCCGCCCGGGTGTAACGCGTGATCATGCCGAGCAGAACGCTTTTACCGACGCCGCTGCCCGCCATCAGCCCGACGCGCTGGCCTTTACCGATAGTCAGCAAGCCGTTGATGGCGCGAACGCCAACGTCCAGCGGCGCATGAACAGGCTGACGCTTAAGCGGATGCACCTGCGGAAGCTGCTGCGCTAACAGCGTATCTCCGCCGAGCTTTCCTTTATTATCAAGAGGTTCGCCAAGACCGTTTACCACGCGTCCCAGCCACTGATCGCCGATCATAACCCCTTCAGTTTTGCCTGCGGGAAACACGCGTGCGCCAGCGATCAGGCCAGAGGGATGCTTGAAGGGCATCAGGTAGGTCACGTCACGATCAAAGCCAACCACCTGCGCATCCATCATCTCCTGATCGACGCTTTCAACATGGCACATCTGCCCTACCGCCAGACGACAACCGACGCACTCCAGCAGAATGCCGTTGACCCTGACCAACCTCCCGGCGACGCGCGCCAGATCGATCTGCTCGATAGAGCGCAGCGCCTCTTCAAAATCAAGGCTGCTCATGCGGCGATTCCGGCAGCAAACTGTTTTTCAGTACATCTACGCACTGATCGAGACGGTGCTGACAGCCCACATCCATCTCCGTGGTATCGGTGATAACGCGGCACTCTCCCGGCTCCAGAGAAGGATCGGCAACCAGTCCCCACTCACGCGCTTTCTCCGGTTCGGCCTCGCTGATGCGCATAAATTCTTCGCTGTTCAGCTGAACACGCACCTGCTCCGGCTGATGCGGCAGGCTGGTCAACGCCTCTTCCACCAGCGCCAGCAGTTGCGTCGGGTGCAACGCCAGTTCACAGCGGATCACCTGACGGGTCACTTTTTCCACCAGTTGCAGCAACTCTTCGCGGCGACGCTGCTCGTAACGCTCCAGGTAGTTCTGCACCTCTGCGGTCAGGCGCTCAAACGGGGCGGCGGCGTCCAGGAACTGTTGACGCGCCTGCTGTTTACCTTCAATCAGCCCTTTGCGCATCCCTTCGTCAAAACCAAGACGAATGCCTTCCTGGTAGCCCTCTTCCCGGCCTTCTTCCATCCCCTGGGCAAACCCCCGGTTCATCCCTTCCTGGAACCCCTCTTTTACCTGTAACTGGTAGTCGGCGGGGTCCAGCGTCGGTGCGGCGTCTTCATCAGCGACAACACCGGCAGGCATCCTGCGATTACGCAGGGGCGGGAAGCGGTATAAGCGCGGCTTAACCACCGCCTGGCGGCTGGCGGTCAGGGCATCCAGCGGTAAACTCCGTTTCTTGAACATGGTTTACTCCACCGTCTGCTCGGCAAACAGTTGCACCTGAATTTCACCTTCTTCAGCCAGCTGGCGCACAACCTGCATGATCTCTTTGCGCACCTGCTCTATACGGCTGATCGGCACTGGCCCCAGGCGGGTTGTGGTGCTTTGCAGCAGCGTGACCTGGCGTTTCGGCATCACGTTAAAGATGGCCTGACGCAGAACCGGCTCCGTCCCTTTCAGGGCTACCGCCCACTCTTCGATCGGGATTTCATCCATCAGACGCTGCAACGTCACCGGCGTCTGACGACTGAGAATGTAGAACTCGTACATCTCGTCTTTCAGATCTTCGACCACTTTCTCGTCGCGCTCGCGCAGTTGATCCAGCAGCTGTTGCTGATTGCTGGGGATACGGTTAACGATGTTGGCGGCATGTTTGAGGCCAATCACTTTTGAACCATGCTCGGAAAGCACCGCGACGCCGCGA
Source organism: Citrobacter sp. TBCP-5362 (assembly GCF_005406305.1). Classification (NCBI taxonomy): domain Bacteria; kingdom Pseudomonadati; phylum Pseudomonadota; class Gammaproteobacteria; order Enterobacterales; family Enterobacteriaceae; genus Citrobacter; species Citrobacter sp. TBCP-5362. The sequence continues at coordinate 3,526,100 of NZ_CP040234.1, forward strand.
TCGATCAGTCTGTCCAGTTCGTCGATAACGTCACGGTTGATGTCGTCCAGACGCGCGACGCGATAGATAATTTCATCCTGCCGTTCTTGCGGCAGAACGCTTAACACGCTGGCGGCAATATCCGGCGGCAGGAAGGCGAGAAAAACGGCCTGGAGCTGGAGATGTTCCTGCTCAATCAATGCCGCCAGCTGTGGGATATCGACCCATTGCAGGCGTGCCATACGGTAGCGAATTTCATCGCCGTAGATACCGTTGATCACGCTGCGGGCAATCTCACCGCCCAACGCTTTTTCCAGAATGCTGCGCAGATACGTGCGTGAGGCGCCGTTGATCCCGCTTTGTTCACGGTAATCAGAGAAAAAATTGTTCATTGCCAGACGCGCCTGATGCACCTTCACATCATGGAGACGCGCCATCGTTTCGCTCAACAACATAACCTCTTCGCGGTTCAGCTTCTGCATCACCTGCGCGGCGGCCTCTTCGCCTACGCTCATCAGCAGGATCGCCGCCTGCTCCAGACGGCTACGCCCGGCTGAGGCTGAGTGGTTTTTATCATTCCGGCTTACTGTTGCTTCGGTCATTGCTGTTGATCCATTGTTTCAGTACTTCTGCTACGCGCTCGGTTTCGCTCTGGGCCAACAGCTGGAGGAATTCCACTTTGGCTTCCAGGCCGGAGCTTTGCGGCGGCAGCAGATCTTCATTATTGTTGAACGCCGCTTTCGACAGGCTGGCGAACTCGTCATCGTTCATCACCACCCCATTGTCAGGCGCTTCCAGCTCTTTCTTCGTCGCCTCGCCATCAAGGGTGATCGGGTCGCGACGTCCAAAGCGCTGTACCAGCGGGCGAACGCCAAACAGCAATGTCAGCAAGGCCAGCAGCCCAATTCCGCCATTCTGTCCCCAGTACTGCATGGAAGGGTCCTGCCACCATTTCAGGTCTGGCATGACATCGTCTGCCGGGGCCGTGAAGGTCAGAACATCCAGCGTTAAGGCATCGCCGCGCGCTTTTTCGATACCCGCCGCGCTTTCCACCAGGCGCGTCATCGACGTCAGTTGTTCCGGCGTAATTTTCGCCAGCGCAGGAGCGGCCTGGTTCAGCACCACCGCGACACTCAGTTTTTCCAGCTTGTAACCCGGGTGGCGGATATGGCGAATATCACGATCAAACGCGTATTTACGCTGTTCCTGGCTGCGGCTGGAAAGCGAGCGCGGGTCGGTGTTATTCGCGGCGTTTGCAGCGGGCGGATTGCCCTCCGCCGGGTTGGCGGGAGCCTGCGGCGTCGGGTTGACCGGACGGTTACTCAGCGAGCCGGGAATGCCAAACGCCATTTCATTGGTGGTGTTTTCCTGGCTCAGTTGTTCATCGCTGACGCGCGGATCTTTACCCAGCCGTTCCTGAGTCTCTTCCACACGGCTTAAATCTACGGTCGGCGCGACGCTGATACGGAAGTTGCCCGGCCCCACTAACGACGTCAGCAGGCTGGTGATATTTTTCGTGGTATCCTCGCGAATGCGCTGCATGACGTCATCGCCCATGCGCTTGCTCGCCATGCCGCCATCTGGGCCTTCGATGCCGTCAGACAACAAATTACCGCTCTGATCGACCACCCGCACCGCGCCAGGCTGCATACCCGGTACGCTTCCGGCCACCAGTTGAATGACAGAAGCGACCTGCTGCTCATCCAGTTTTCTGCCATAGTGCAGTTGCACCATGACCGATGCGCTGCTGGTCGGTTTGTTGGTCAATACAAAGGAGCTGGACTCGTTAAGCCCAAGATGGACGCGCGCGTTTTCCACGGGGTCCAGCGCCATGATGCTCTTCGCCAGTTCCCCTTCCAGGCTACGTTTGTAACGGACATTCTGAATAAACTGGCTGCTGCCGAGCATCTCTTCTTTGTCCATCAACTCGTAGCCATCGGGCGTCGCCGCGCTGATGCCTTTTGCCGCCAGCGCCATTCGCGCCTGCGGCAGTTTGCTTTCGCTCACCAGAATCTGGCCATTGTCCGGGTTAATGCGGTAAGCGATGTTTTCTGCCCCCAGAACGTCCACCACCTGTGACACCGGCAGATGTTCCTGCGAACCATAGAGCGCGACATAACCCTGATTGCGGTTCCACAGCGACAGAATAATCGCGGCCGCCAGCACCACGCCGCCCACAATCGCCATGAGCTGGGGCTTATTCAGACCGGATGGCACCGACACGGAAGGGAGACGACTTTTAATCTTAGTAAGCACGGTTAAAACCTTAGAGCGGAATATTCATTACTTCGTCCAGTGCCGTGGTGAGCTTATTACGCACCTGCATCATGGCCGAAAAAGCCACGCTGGCTTTCTGACTTTCGATCATCGCACCGGCTAAGTCGTCGCTCAGCCCCATATCAATCGCTTTTTGCTTTGCGCCTGCGCTGTGTTGAATCGCATCGACGTTATCGATAGCGTTATTCAGCGCGCCCGCAAAGGAAATCGGTTCACTGACGCCAAACGCGTTACTGGCGGGAGCGATAGTTAAAGAGGCGTCAACCGAACCGGCTGACGCTAATGAAGCGGTTTGCTGCATTCTGTTCAGCAACGCCTGGTGTGTCGTGTTAATGCCTGCGGCAGTAATCTTATCCATTCATCAATCCTTCCTGGCCTCAGGAATAACATTCAATATCAATACCCTCGTCGCGCATGGAGGCGAGACGATAACGTAGAGCGCGTGGGGTGATGCCTAAAAACTCTGCGGTTTTGGATTTGTTGCCTTTATGGCGTTTAAGCAGATCGATGATGTACTGGTATTCCGCCAGCCGTCCGTGCAGTTTGACATCGCGGATCGACGGGTTGCCCGTCTCCTGCTCGCGATAGGCAGGCATCATTTCGATAACCGGCGCTTCAGGCTGGGAAGCGCGAACGGCCAGGCCAAAGTCGGCGGCGTGAATCTCTTCGCCGTTGCACAAAATCATGCCGCGCTGAATCACATTCTCCAGTTCACGGACATTACCCGGCCAGTCGTATCTGAGCAGAACGGTACGCGCCTCATCGCTCAGACGCAGATCGCCTTTATGAAAAGCGCGGTATTTAGTGATAAAACGCTGGGCCAATGGCAGGATGTCCTGCCTGCGTTCACGCAGCGGCGTAATATGAATAGGCACGACGGAAATACGGTAGAAAAGATCCTGGCGGAAACGGCCTTCGGCAATTTCCTGCTGCAAATCTTTATTTGTAGAAGCGATCAGGCGAATATCCAACGGAATACGCTTATGGCTTCCCAGACGTTCAACTTCCTGCTCTTGCAATACGCGCAGTAATTTTGCCTGCAACGCCAACGGCATATCGCCAATCTCATCAAGCAGCAGCGTGCCGCCATTAGCCTGCTCAAATTTACCGGCAACGCTCGCAACAGCGCCGGTAAACGCGCCTTTCTCGTAACCAAATAAAATGGCTTCCAGCATACTCTCTGGAATAGCTGCACAGTTAACGCCGACATACGGGGCGTCACTGCCGCAGGCATTCTCGTGAATGTATTTGGCGATACACTCTTTCCCTGTTCCCGTTTCGCCCGTAATCAGTACTGATACATTATACTTAGCAACGCGACGCGCTAACGACATTACGCTAACGCTGGCAGGAGAAACGGCGATAAAGCCATTTCTATTACGATCTTCGCATTCAATGATAATACTCATTTAGGTGTACCAACAGAAAAAACAAAATAAGAAATATGCTGTTCAGCCATTATTCAAAGCATCTTTTAAAAACATCACAAACCCAGTTTGTTAATGGGTTTTTATAAGATGTTAATAAAAATAAACAGTTTTTTTAACTCATGAATCAGGCAACTTTCATAAAGTAAAGGCAGTATACGTAGCGAATAAGAATTGTCTTGTTTTTAATGGGTATTAAAATATTAATCTATAAAAATCAATAAATTAAAAAAGTTATTAATGAGAAAATTCCTAGAGAAATAATGGATTAATAACCCCTGGATGCTTGCAATAGCAGGGTTAAGATTGTCTAATCTACATCCTGACGTAATGTGTGAGAGTTTTCGACAGCGACGTTTCTTCTGTGTTGTTCAAGAGCGACACATAATTTTTAAAACTCAAATACCTCCAGGAAATTTTACGGTTCACGCTACACAACAACCAAAAAGTGGCGTTATTTTTCATCTAAACTTTTGGTAACCCGGAATAATCATGAACCCTGCATCACAGCGAGTCAGAATTCATCAGAGAAAGGATTTACCTTCTCTGGTAAAGCTCGACACCAGTAAACTCGGTCGGCCGTGGCACAAGTTACCCAAGTTGATGAATGACAGTTTTGACATACTTGATGCACGCCTGAGCATTTATTTTCTGAAGAAACTCCGTGTTAATGCCGCGTTGAAGTCGATGACCTTCGCAATCGACCAGCAATATAAGAATGCGCAGGTTTTTTCGACGCCTTACGGAAATGTCGCCTTTGTTATTGATCGCATCTTATTGCTGAACATCCTTCATGATTATTACGGTTTAAGTAAAGACAGCAGCCATGTTGCGCCAGATGAATCGTTGCGCGTGACAAAAACAGAAGAACGCCTGAGAAGTAAACTGGGTCAGGAACTCACGCAACTGGTGATTTGCAAAGAAACCTTTGGCGAAAATCTCGATATTAAGGTCGATTATTCAACGGTCATTAGCCACTGGTCCTGGTGCATTACCTTTACCCTCGAAGGGTACGATCACGGCTCTTTTACCATTCTGCTCGATCACCACCATGTTGATCAGATGCTGGCGATACTCCGTTCGCCAGATGCGGCCGATAGCCGCGCCGTGAAAAGCGTGCCCCTGAGCCCTGCGCAGATAGAACGGTTGTTCGACAGTCTGCCGTTAAAACTGAGCGGGCGTCTGGCCAGCCTGAACCTGACCGTCGCCCAGATTTCCGATATTAAACCCGGGGATATCATCCCCATCGCCATTAACGAACCTTTACCGGTATTTATCGGCAAAGAACAGATTTTTGAGGCTGCTATCGTTGAAGATCGTAGCAAGCTGTTTTTGTGCGATATCTATGATAAGACAACCGAGAAGCAATATGAGTGATTTGCAACACGAGCTAAGCCAGTCTCTTGACCTGGATGACCTGAACCTTAGCGATATGACGCAGGAAGACACCGTCGAAGGGAATATCCGCCTGGATTTGCAGCCTGAAACGCGCAACACCGCGATGACGGATATCCGTAAAATGGCGCTGTTTAGCCGCATTCCCGTGACGCTGACGCTGGAAGTCGCTTCCGTAAATATCTCGCTTGCTGAATTAATGTCAGTCAACAGCGATTCGGTGGTCGAACTGGACAAGATGGCGGGCGAGCCGCTGGACATTAAAGTGAATGGCATTCTGTTTGGTAAAGCAGAAGTGGTGGTGCTCAACGATAAATACGGCCTGCGAATCATTGAATTCAACGCCAAAGAACTCGGTGAGCTCACGCGATGAACCGCTTGTTTAACAGAAGCGGCATCGCTCTGCTGCTCCTGGGTCTGCTTGTCGCACAACCGGCACTGGCTGCAAATGGCGACATTACCCTCTTTAGCACCGCCGCCAACGGCGCAGGTCAGGATTACAACGTTAAAATTGAGATCCTGATCCTGATGACCCTGCTCGGCTTATTGCCGATCATGGTGCTGATGATGACCTGTTTCACCCGCTTCATTATCGTTCTGGCGATTCTGCGCCAGGCGCTCGGGCTGCAACAAAGTCCACCCAATAAAATTCTTACCGGGATTGCGCTGGCGCTGACATTGCTGGTGATGCGCCCGGTCTGGACCACGATTTATACTGACGCCATTGACCCTTTTCAAAAAGATGAAATCACGCTGAAACAGGCGCTGGCGAAGGCGGAAGTGCCGCTGAAGAACTACATGCTGGCCCAGACGAACAATAAAGCGATGGCGCAAATGATGAGCATCGCCGGGATCGAGGGCGATGCGCGCGAGCAGGATCTCACGATCGTGACTCCGGCCTATCTGCTGAGCGAACTGAAAACCGCCTTCCAGATCGGCTTTATGATCTATATCCCCTTCCTGGTGATCGACCTGATTGTCGCCAGTATCTTGATGGCAATGGGGATGATGATGCTCTCGCCGCTGATCGTCTCGCTGCCCTTTAAGCTGATGCTGTTCGTCCTGTGCGATGGCTGGACATTGATCGTCGGTACGCTGGCCTCCAGCGTTCAGGGTCTTTAGCGATGATGAACATGGACACGGCAGGCGACATCATGGCGACCGGCATCCATCTGGTGCTGCTGATTTCCGCCGTCGCCATTATTCCCAGCCTGATTGTCGGGCTGTGCGTCAGTATTTTTCAGGCCACCACGCAAATTAACGAACAGACGCTGAGCTTTCTGCCGCGACTGGTCGTCACCCTGGGCGTGCTGATCTTCGCCGGTAAGTGGATGCTGACGCAACTGGTGGATTTTACGATCCAGATCTTTCACCAGGCGGCGGCGCTGGTCGGTTAAGCGGCGATGGGAATCGATATACAGGCGCTGTTCACGCCGCTGATGGCTCTGGTGCTGCCCTTTTTCCGCATCCTGGCGTTTTTGCAGTTCGCGCCCGTGCTGGACAACCGGGCTTTTTCCCGTCGCATTAAGATTGCCGCAGCGCTGGCGCTGTCGATCATTATCACCCCTATGCTGCCCAATAATGTTGTGCTCAGCGAACTGCTTTCGATGCGCACCGTCTTGCTGATCGGCGAGCAGCTCCTGTGGGGATTCCTGTTCGGCATGGCGCTCCAGCTCGTCTTTGTCACGCTGCAAACCGCCGGGCATATTCTGTCGATGAACATGGGGCTGGGGATGGCGATGATGAACGACCCGGTCAACGGCAGCTCCACTACGGTGATTTCGCAGATCATTTATGTTTTCTGCGCACTGCTCTTTTTCATCATGGATGGGCACCTGCTGCTGGTCACGATTCTGTTCAAAGGCTTTAGCTACTGGCCTATTGGTCAGGCGATTAACCAGCCAACGCTGACGCTGATTGTTCAGGGACTGGGCTGGATTATGGCATCCGCGACGCTTATCGCGCTGCCAACGACGTTCGTCATGCTGATTGTGCAGGGCGGATTTGGCCTGTTAAACCGCGTTTCACCGACGCTGAACCTTTTCTCGCTGGGTTTTCCGATCAGTATGCTGTTTGGGTTGCTCTGTATCTCGATGATGGTGACCAACATTCCTGATCACTATCTCAATCTCACCAATGAAATACTGGCGAAGCTCGACGCCATAAGGGTGCCGTAATGTCCTCCAGCGGCGACAAAAGCGAAAAACCCACCCCCGGAAAACTGCGCAAAGCGCGTGAAAAAGGCGACCTCCCGCGCTCAAAAGATCTGACGATGGCGGCGGGACTGCTGGCGTCGTTTTTCACCCTCGCCGCATTTCTGCCCTATTATCAGCAGTTAATCCGTGAATCGTTTGCCGCTGTCGGTGAAATGGCGGGCAGGCTCGACGATCCCACGGCGCTGAATCAGTTTATGCTGCTGAACGTCTGGGTTGTACTGCGCTTTATCGCAACGCTGATTCCGATTCCGCTGTGCTGCATAGTGGCAAGCCTGGTGCCTGGCGGCTGGATTTTTACCCCCACAAAACTGAAGCCGGATTTTAAAAAGCTCAGCCCCATTAGCGGCATCAAGCGGATGTTTTCCGCCAGCCACTACACGGAAGTCGGCAAGATGCTGCTCAAGTGCGGCATTATTCTTACCGTGTTGTACATGATGGTGCATGACTCCATGCACGCTCTGCTGCACCTGCAACAGCTTTATCTTCGTCAGGCGATCGGACAAGGGTTTGCCATTTTTCGTCACGTCTTCAGCTACTTCATCGCCGTTATCGTCATTTTCGCCCTGCTGGATGTACCGCTCAGTAAGTTCATGTTCACCAAAAAAATGCGCATGACCAAACAGGAAGTGAAAGAAGAGTATAAAAACAATGACGGTAATCCACAGATTAAAGGACGCATCCGCCAGCTTCAGCGTCAGATGGCGATGGGGCAAATCGCACGAACCGTACCAACGGCAGACGTTATCATCACCAACCCGACGCATTACGCCGTTGCGCTGAAATATGATCCACAGCGTGCCGAAGCCCCTTACATCGTTGCTAAAGGAATCGACGATGTTGCGCTCTGGATCCGTGAAGTGGGCGCTAATCACAATATCGAGGTGGTGGAATTTCCGCCGCTGGCGCGGGCAGTTTATTACACCACCCGCGTTAACCAACAGATTCCCACGCAGCTTTTCCGCGCGATTGCCCACGTACTGACCTACGTCATGCAATTAAAATCCTGGCGCGAAGGCAACGTGGAACAAAAGCCCCGCCTGAACAGGCAAATCAACATTCCTCAAGAGGTACTGAAAGCCAATGGCGAACAGTAAATTGCGCAACGCGCTGAGCGTGCTCCGTCAGGGGCAAGTCGGCGTGCCTATTCTGCTTCTCTGCGTGCTGGCAATGGTTATTCTGCCGTTGTCGCCGCTGATGCTGGATATTCTGTTTACCTTTAATATCGTCCTGGCGGTCATCGTGCTGCTGGTATCGGTGAATATGCAGCGTCCGCTGGACTTTGCGATTTTCCCGACGCTGTTGCTGATCACGACGTTAATGCGTCTGACGCTGAACGTCGCCTCTACCCGCGTGGTGTTGCTGCACGGTCATGAAGGCGAAGGCGCGGCGGGTAAGGTCATTGAAGCCTTTGGTCAGGTGGTCATCGGCGGCGATTTCGTCGTCGGTTTCGTGGTGTTTATCATCCTGATGATCATCAACTTCGTGGTAGTCACCAAAGGGGCGGAACGTATTTCCGAGGTTTCCGCGCGCTTTACCCTGGATGCGCTGCCGGGCAAACAGATGGCTATCGACGCCGATCTGAACGCGGGTCTGATTAACCAGCAGCAGGCCCGAAACCGCCGACAGGAAGTATCGAAAGAAGCAGACTTCTACGGTGCGATGGACGGCGCGTCGAAGTTTGTTCGCGGTGACGCCATCGCCGGGATCATGGTGCTGATCATCAACGTGATCGGCGGTATCTGTATCGGTATTTTTAAATACGATCTCGATGCCAGCCACGCGTTCCGCCAGTACGTTCTGCTGACCATTGGTGACGGTCTGGTCGCCCAGATCCCGTCGCTGCTGCTGGCGACTGCCGCAGCGATTATCGTGACCCGCGTCAGCGAAGGCAATGACGTCAGCGATGAGATTAAAATCCAGCTTCTCTCTCGCCCGAAGGTGCTCTATACCGCCGCTTTCGTGATGTTTATTCTCGCGATTGTGCCGGGAATGCCGCACATTGCCTTCCTGAGCTTCACCGCCCTGCTGCTGTTTGCCGCCTGGCGGCAGAGCAAAGCGGTGCAGCCCGCCCAGGAAGAGACGGATATGGAGGCCATCACCGAAGCCATCGCGCCGGATGCGACGCCAGGCGTTTCCTGGGAAAGCATTCCATTGGTGGAGCCCATTGGCCTGAATCTCGGCTATAAACTGGTCACGCTGGTGGATGAGTCGAAGGGCAGTCCGTTGTCACAACGTATACGCGGCGTTCGCCAGGTCATTTCCGAGCACTGCGGCGTACTGCTGCCGGAGATCCGCATCCGGGAAAACTTCCGCCTGAAACCGGCGCAATACGCGATTCATATCAACGGCATTCGTACCGCGATCGGCGAAGTCCAGGCTGAAAAACTGATGGCGATTCCCGGCACTGAATTGTACGGGGAGATCAACGGCATACTGGATACCGACCCCGCTTACGGCATGGCAATTGTCTGGATCGACCCGGAACAAAAGGCGAAAGCGCTGAATCTTGGTTATCAGGTGGTTGACTGCGCGAGCGTGGTGGCGACGCACGTCAACAAGGTCGCCCGCGAACATCTGCCAGATCTGTTTAACTATGACGATATTACCCACCTGCATGCGCGCCTGGCGCTCCAGGCACCAAAGCTGGCGGAGGATTTAAATGCCGCGTTTAGCTACAGTCTGCTGCTGCGCATTTATCGTCAGTTATTGCTGGAGCAGATTTCACTGAAGGATATCGTCACCATCGCGTCCACATTGCTGGAAAGCGTCACCGTGACGAAAGATCCCGTGCTGCTGACCTCCGACGTGCGCTATGCTCTGCGCCGCGCCATCGTTCACACCATTAACGGCGATCGTCAACAACTCGCGGCCTACACCATCGACAGCCAACTGGAGAATATGCTGCTGGGCGCGCTCAACCAGGCGCAGCAGGCCGGAAAAGTGGCGCTGGATAGCTTCCCTGTCGATCCGAACATTCTGACCCAGTTGCAGACGACAATGCCGATGATTTACGAGCAGATGAAGGCGAAAGGGCTGCCGCCACTGCTGCTGGTAACGCCGCAGCTACGTCCGGTGATCTCCCGCTATGGCCGACTGTTCGCCAGCGGGCTGCATATTCTTTCTTATAATGAAGTACCGGATGACGCGGATCTGAACGTCGTAGGGACGCTGGCATAACCGGCAGGAGATCGACAAAGGAGATCGCGATGACGATCTCCTTTCCCATAACGACAGGTTTTATTGATCCAGGTAACGCAGTTTCCAGCCAGCGAGCGTACGCGGCATTTTCTTGATATCGTTACCTCTGGTGCTGAAGTAGTACAACTGCATTTTTCCGGCGCTGTCGCGTTCTACCCTCGCCGCCCAGATATTGCTTTGCGTGTACATAATAATGGCCGTATGGTTGTTCGCCGCGCCACGCACCCACATAGAGACGACCGTTGCGCCGATGTTATCTATATCATCCTGATAAATGTAAACGTTGGCGGTATCCACAAACTTCTGGTAATCATCCCCCACCAGCGCGCGGAAGCGCTCATCCATTTTGGGGTCGGAGAAAATTCCCAGCGAGTACAGCGTCGCCTTCGGGCGAGGATCGTGATCCGAGCGCAGATAACGCCCATCAATAAATGCCCCCGTCGGCATCGAAATCCGGCATCCCCAGTCCGCGTTGCTGTAGACCTGAAGCGCGCCGCTTTTACGGGGGATAAACAGCAGTTTGCAATTACTGGTATCGGCAATACGTTCGACCAGCGCCATGCCGTACAGTTTTCGGGCTTCAGCCGTAAACTCATCTTTATTCAATCCCGACCAGACGCGAATATCCGTCGTGACTGACCATTCCGCGCTCCGGCTGAACTGGATCATTCCGCCACTTAAATTGGACACACTGGTGTTCCACCACAGCCCTTCCCAGTCAAAATCCGGGGCAACGTCTGAAATAGAACTGATGCCCTGATAGTAGGCGCGCTCAATGCAGCTGTCGGAGGTACACGCCTGTAGCGACTTTTCCCATTCCTGGTACTTCTTGTGAACCTGTTGAGAAGGGTTTCTGACCAACATCGTGTGATAGATAACCGTCATCGTGCTGTCCAGCCAATGAAGATTGTCGTTGTTACAAATGGTGTTTTCTAAAGGCATAGAAGCACGCTGACAGTTAACCGCATAAGCGCTGGCAGCGGAGAATGACACAAGGAGTATCAGACAGTTAATCAGGCGACCAATCATTATGAATAATCTTTAACCAATACAGGGGCTTATTTTGGCTAAATTATGTTTTATTTGCAATAAGTCACAAGATTTTATTCACATTATGAATAATCACCTCCCTGATTTAAGTTGTTGCCGGTAAATGTCGCTTGATAACAATATGTGTTCCTCATGGATTGTTAGGTTATGAAGATAGACAGTAGTAATTACATGCTTTCGACACTCTCCTCAGGTTCGTCACAAAACGATGCCAGTCGCAAACCTCTCGGCATCACGCGTAACAGCGGGCAGGCCAGTCCACAAAGCGGCTACTGGCAATTGTCCAGCACCGCGGTATCGGCTGTAGTGAACCTAAAAAAAGGGGAAATGATGCCTTATTATCAGGGCTCGCCCGTGCAATGGCAGTTAATTCAGTATGATTTAGGTAAAGAGACGCCAGTCTGAATCATCGCTATACAGCATAATTATTATGAGCGGTAATCTGTCACGCACTTGAGATAGCTTATCGTTCATATCACGCCCCCTCCCCCGCGCAGAGTCCTTCAGGATATAATTCCTATAATCAGTATGTTACGTGACAACCTGATAACCTCTGATAAAGCGGATAAAATTCGCGAATGAAAGTGGCCGGGAGAAGAAATAGCCCTGGAAGAAATCAACATTTTTAGATCGAAGATAATCAACCTGGTACTTATGCTCCACCCCTTCCGCAGTCGTTTGAATACGCATTCTTTGTGCCATCTCGACCACACAATCAACAAGCGGCGTATTTTTCCCTTCCGAAATCAGATTAATAAACATGCGACCTATTTTAATATTCTCTGGCCGCAGGTCAGTGATATAAGACAGGTTAGAAAATCCCGTGCCAAAGTCATCCAGCGACAGCCCGACATTATGAATCTTCATATAATCAATTTTATTGGAGATATCATCATTCACTTCGATCTCTCCACGCTCGGTGATTTCAAAAACAAGTTGCAGGTTCTGTTCGCGAAACACACCTGAATACGTTCCGATGAATGAATAAAAAGAGTCCTTCACCAGATGAGCATGGCTGATGTTCAGGTTAAATTTAAAACCCGGTTTAAATACCGTGACCGAGCGTTGAATATCGATGACCACCAGATCCAGTAATCCTTTCGTCAGGTCGGCAATCAACCCGGCACGTTCTGCCACCGGGATAAAGATATCGGGAGAAACAGACCCCGCTTCACAATGTTGCCAGCGGGCCAGAACTTCCGCGCCAATCACGCGGTTTGTTTTGGCGCATACAATCGGCTGGTAGTAAGGCTGGATTTCATTTCTTCTGATGGCTACCGCAAGGTGATGAGGTAATGATGCCCGATGCGATAACAGTAACCAGAGCAATATGGATGATACGAGCGCGCTGGCGATAATCATCGCAATATAGCGCCATGAGTGGGCGATCACGGCCAGCGCATCCCCCAGTTCGGTTTTTCGCCAGGCAATCGTATAAAGTTTGTTATTACTTTCCGCTTTTATATAGTGTGAAAAATGCGACTCCTGCAAACTCCCCGGTTTAACGCCAGAGGCGGTTAAAATTTTATCGTTCATGCGTAAAACAATACGATCGCTGAACGCCATATTTTTGATGCGCTCAACGATAATGCGCACATCAGAAGCCGCAAATATTCTTCCCGCCGGATAAGAAACATAAAGCATCATGATGAAATCATGCGGAGAGGTGATCACCCGATCAACCCTTATGCCCTGCTGTAAAGAGAGAGCAGGACTCAGGGTGTACCCTTTGTTGTAGAGCAGCGAGGAACAATAAATCGTATTGCCCTGCGTAAAGTTAAGCGACTGAAGATGCGGGTAGCGTGTGGGGATAATATTGAGCTTTTTTTCCAGTGTCGTATTACAGGGCTGACCCAGTAACGGTTGCGCCTGCGCAATCGCCAGTCGGGCATCGCCTAATACTTTATCGACGACAAAAGCCAGACTTTTGACCTCAGATTGCAGCAGCGCCTGCTTACTTTGCTGTACGCTCGTTAACTCCAGCCACAGCACGCTGGCAAATACCAGAAAAAACAGAAAGACAGAAGCTGTAAGGATTCTTTTATCTGATTTTGTTATAAACCTTAAAGACATATCAGGTCGCTTCTTTTCTACTCAGGGCACTCTGTATTCAGGCGACACAAAACCGGCCCGTCTTAAATGACAGCAATAAAAAGGATGGATACCCAATTTGCATGTAACGACGACGTTCTGCGATGCCAGAATAGTCACGCCATAAATTATTTTATCCGGTGACAGTCCTCGCGCCATACGGACAAAGCGTGAATACGCACCGCTGCTGTCGCGCACAGTGATTGATGGTAACAACGCCATTTCCCGGGCAGTCAATTCGGTTATGAAAAGAGGCCCATAACGCATTGCTGTAGGGGAAAACGTGCAGGATTTTGATGTTTCTTTTTTTCCCGTTCGCCAGGACGCCTGAATCCTCCGGGGAGATAACGGAACCTGTGCGTAAAAAATAATCGCCCTTATACCACAGAATGAACTTAAGATTTTCCGCTCCGCTGGTCAGCGCAAAGGCGGTTCCCGTTGTCGGGCACACCAGGTTATTTTCGACGCTCCACTCCATAACAAACTCCTTTTGTTGTATGTTCGTCCATTAACGCCCTAAGAGAATTACTAATACTCTGCCTCATGTCTAACAGAAATAAGAAAAATCAAAAACCTTACGCTTGAACAGAAAACAAATACTTTATTTACACATTGACAAGGCGATCTGATTTGACTTAATGAAACATATCAGCTAACTCTGCATCTATTTTTTAAAATATCAACAGAATTTATATCAATCACACAACATAAGATTTAAGTACAGGCCGGATTGTGTCGCAATGGTACTCAGGCAATTTGAGCAAAATAACAAATGAAGGAGTCTGATGTATGGACATAATATTTATTATCTCCTTAATCATAATTGGCTGCATCCTGGCGCTGTCTGGAGGATGGATACTCATTCTGAAAGCCGAAGCTAAAATAGAACAAAAAATAATGGATGGGCTGGAACTCAAAAGGAAAGAGGATCAGAATAATAAAATTCTGCAAAAATATGAGGAGCTGTTAGCAATGGAAATCGAATGGCATACGTATCGAATATCCACCATTGAGTTTTTCATTACAAAAGTGAAGAGTAAAAGCGCCACAGAAACGCCGATAACACAACCGACAATAAGCGGCGACAGCAAACTTTACTCCAAAATAAAAGCATTAATATCTATTTACTTTCCGCATCTACAGGATGATTATAATACGCTGTGTAAAGTTTCAAACTGCTCTATCTATTTTGACTTTATCTACGGCAGATGTACCAGCAGCAATAAAGTCATTACCACACTGACAGAAAAGCGAGCGCAATTTAAATCGCTGTCTACGGAATTTCAAAACAAAATCCGAAAAGAAGTCACCATTACATGATACGTGATTCGCACCCGATGCGGGGCTGAGTCACCGGCAAGGGAATCGCCCTGAAGATAGAGACTGGCGAAGAATGCAGCACATCGTCAGTCATCTCTTCAGGCTGTTTATCCCTTTACGAGGCAGCGCGTAATTGCAGGTCGGTCAGGCAAGTCTGACTGTCATTCGCGGTTTTAAACGAATAAGCCGCTTTTTTCCCCTCATGACTGATTTCAATCATCCCCTCAGTGTTACGCGGCAGCCATAACCCGATAAAGCCATTCTGATAACTTTTCATTTTCTTATGTATCAACACCGTACCGTTCCGATCTGTCACGTTCACATCAAACCAGGTGTCCGGCATTTCTCCCTGGCAACCTGAAAGACTGTGGTTAAAACAGGGATGGGTTTGATATTCATAAGGCGCCAGCGAGAGATAAAATTTCTCACCCAGCGGAAAGGTGTACGTTTCGCCATTCGCCGACAGTTTCAGATCCGTGCTGGTCACAGAAGCGGTATACGGTAAAGGGCGCGCCTGAGGGTTTTGATCGATAGTATCCACCATTTGCTCAACCGATTTTCCCGCCAGCCCGCGTTCAGCCAAAAACGCCGTTTCCTGCGTCGATGCTATTGAGATATTACTTAGTGCAATAAATAATAATAAAGACTGAATGATTTTCGGCATAATTATTATCCTTGTACGAATTGTGTTTCACAATTATACGTCTTTTCAGGAAGAAGAAGACAGGCGCACATCAGGTAAAGTTTAGAAAAGATCTGTATGAGCGTGCTAAATAAGCAAAAAAATGAAAGACATGCAGTCCAATAAAAAAGAGTTCAAGTGACCATATCACAATTATGAACTTTTTACTGTAAAATATATGTTATATAAACAACTAACTGATAACATGTCAACACTGATAAAAGTGTAATACATCAATGTAAACAGAACACACCTGAGTCCAGAGTCTCATTTATTCTCTCCGGTACATTGTCCTTGCATCTTAAATCCAATGAGAAAAAATAATAATCTTGACAAGATAATTACACAGCATAAATATGGGCAATAAGAAATAAAGGCATAACCTTATAAGCATAAGGAATATTTATGAAAAGGGAACTGTTAAACATAAAAAAAACAGGAAGAAATAAAATAGACCACGACCTTAACTTAAAAATTAATGTCTTTAAAACGTTGCGACAAGAAAATGTCCTGATGAAGGATTATATTAATCTGCTGGAAAACAGAATTATTTTTCTGGAAGGCGTCATTCTGGAGAAAACGAAGAACAAATCATAAGATTCTATTATACAGGCAGGGATGTCTGACTCCGTGTGCCTTGTCGCATAAGTGACTCTATTTATGCGACCTTTTTTTAAACCACATTCGTACCATGACCGAAACGCAGATAGAACTGCCCTGGTGTCATTCCCATAAAACGCCTGAACACGGCAATAAATGCACTCACATTCTCATAACCCGCTAATTGCGCGACAAGGCTGACAGGCTCTCCGCGCAGTAAATATTCCAGAGACAAAATGACTTTCGCTTTTTGCTTCCACTGACCGAATGTTAATCCCGTCTGCTGTATAAAAAGGCGGCTCAACGTCCTGACGCTCAGCCCGACCTGTTTCGCCAGCTCTGCCTGACTCAGCGTACAGGCCCTGTCGGCCAGTATTTTTTGCGCAATCTGTCTGACCCTTCTGTCGTCGGGAAGGATCAATTGTGAAGAGAGCGCATCAGCATAGCGAATCTCATCGACCATAACCTGCAACAGGTGGGCCAGCCGCTCTGAAGGCTCTCCGATGGTTCCCTCCCCACAAATTTTCTCAAGCAACAGCAGTAAAAAAGGCGACGCTGCCCGAACGCACGGCGAGGAGGGAAAGACCCCGCAAAATTCCGCGCTGAAGTGCAGACTGGCGCCATATGCACTCACCGGCATCCACGCGCAATGGGGTAACGACGGCGGAATCCACCCTACCGAACCGGGCGTCAACGCCCACTGCCCTTGTTCCGTTTCGACCATCACCATGCCACGCGTGATCCAGTACAACTGCCCGCCAGGGTGATGGTGCCACTGAGTCGTATGCTTAGAGGAGTGATGTAAAGGTTGAATGCTTTCTATCATCATGGCCGATTTAGCGTATTTATTGTCTTACTACGGTTACTTTGCCGCTTCAGTCTGAGGGTAATCTTCCCTGTACGCAATCACGATGAGGAAGAGAACATTGGAAAATATGATGCAACGCATTGCTCAGGCGCTTGATGCCGTTATTTCCCGGCCCGGGCACGATGAACACACTATCGAATCATTTTTCACGCCCGATTATCGCCAGACGGTAAATGGCATCGACCTTGATTACGAGAACTTCGTCGCACACATGGCAAAACTAAAACAGGTTACTCGTACCATGAAGGTGAACATTCTGGCCATCGCTCAGCAGGGCAATCACGTTCTGACCCATCACCTGGTGACCGTCATCAAAACGAACGGCGAACAGGCACAAACCGAAGTCTTTGCCTGTTTCACATTAGAAAATGGCCGTATTGCTGCCTGTCAGGAATTAACCCGGTTAATCAGCGGCGCCGAAGAAGATAAAATGCTGGGAAGTCTGCGGTGATCGGGAGCGAATTAAGGGACAGATAAAGGCCGGAATGCAACGACAGAACGCAGCCCCGCCTATAAAAATACGGAGTTTGCGGTATATAACAGTCCCCATATGGCAAAGCCGTACACTCTGCTCCCCTGCCATTGCGCTATTTAGTTAGCGTCAGTGCGTACCTGCAAGAATAAGCAGCAATCCCCCTCCGCTCTCCTTTTTATTAAAACGCCATTTTATATTGCATGCCTGGGCGTTTTTATCCCTTTTTCTCATCCTCTTCACCCACTTTCATTTTAATAAATCTTATTAATTAAAATAATTCACCCTGAATAATGAAACAAAAACAAAACAAATAAAGAACATTTAACTACTTTTCTTTATAAATATAACATTAGCGAGCAAAATATTCTCTTTTTTTGTCGTTACCTGATTGTGTAAATCAATATTACTGAATGTAAGCATCAGATTTTTTCCATTTTGCCTTTCGTTTTATAAGAATTTTAAAATTTAAAGTTACATCTCAGTTACACGATCAGTGCCATATGCTGATAAACAAGAAAAAAAACCAAAACAGCAGACTTATACACTTAATTTAAGTAAATTCTTAAACTGATATTTTAAGATTGTGTTACATCAATTAGGATCATCACCTAACCTGATGGAAATAATGATGCAGGCTCCATTTTTCCGTTTTCAGGGATTTTACGGATGTAGACAGCAAGACCAGGACGGTTTTGTGACATGAAATGTTCGTCCCCAGGACGGGAGCAAACATACTGGAGTTAATATCAATGAAAAAGCTCGCTATCTCTTCTTTCGTTATCGCGTCATCCTTCGCAGCCTTTAATGTCAGCGCTGCAACCGAGGCTTCTGGCGGTACTATCACCTTTACCGGCCAGGTTACTGATACAACCTGTACAATTAACGGCGGAAACTCTGCTGACCTGACGATTCCATTAGATCCCATCGCCGTTAGCGATGCATCTACCGCAGGTCTGATCCAGAAAAACCGTAAACAATTTACTCTGGAATTTACCGGCTGTACTTCTGCTTCCCTGGGGCAGGACGATGGCGCGGGAAATAAAAATACCCTGAATCTGATCCTGAGTTCAGACAGTATTTCTAACGATGGTCTGTATCTGAACAACACACAGTTGAGAACCGACGGCACGAAGAAAAACGTGGGTATCGCACTCAGCACGCTGGCCAATAGCCAGACGCCGCTGAACCTGCATACTAACCTTGATACGAATGTTGAAGGTGATAGCGCCACTGTCGATCTGTATGCGAACTACTATAAAGTCGGTTCAGACGCTGCCGATACCGGTGCCGTTAACACCATGCTGACTTATACCGTCGCGTATTTATAAGCAACGGGTTAATTTACTCATATAAATAAAGAGCCTGATCCGTCATTATTGACTTATTGTATTCGCGAATTATTTTCACCTTCTGGTGAGGTATTCTTATACCTGCAATTCAGGAGGGAAGAGAGAAAATAAACGCGACCAGGTATATTGATTAGATTAGGCTCTCTTTTTTCAGGTTAATATGAAACGTTCTCTCATTTTTCTAACGCTTATTGCCTTCAGCTTTAGCAGTCTGGCGAATGTTATTATTAGCAATACCAGGGTTATCTATCCTGAAGAACAAAAAGAAACAACGGTTCAGCTGATTAACCGTGGCAACAGTCCGGCGTTAATTCAGGCCTGGATAGACGAAGGTAATCCAGACTCTACGCCAGAAACCGCTCAGGTTCCCTTTTTGCTGACGCCGCCAGTGGTGAAAGTTGAAGGCGGTAGCGGCCAGCAGCTGCGCATTCGCTATACCGGTTCAGCCAACGCGCTGCCTCAGGACAGGGAGTCCGTTTATTACCTGAATGTGCTGGATATTCCGCCAAAACAGGAAAATCTTGATGGCAAAAACACGATGCAAATCGCCATTAAGTCACGCATCAAATTATTTTATCGCCCGACCGAACTCACGATTCCGGCCAGCGATTTACATAAGTATTTATCGTTTAGCGCGCAGGGTAATCAACTTGTCGCCACAAACCGGGCTCCTTATTTCGCATCGATTGCTACAATGAGTTCACGAGGTAAATCTCTTACTGACGAACCTAAAATGATTGCGCCATTGTCGACACTGACAATACCCACGACAGGGGCGGTTTTATCGGGGCAGGCTTTGGATATTCTGTTAGTTGATGATTACGGTTCATATCAAAAATATTCATTCACCACAAAATAATATAATAATGTCCAAATGAATGGGGATGGCAATGGCTGGTAAAAAGAGTCAATACGCATGTTTATTGCCAATACTGGCGATGATGTCTATTTATAGCCGGGCGTATGCCGTGGCTTTCAATACTGACTTTTTAGCCGGTGACTCTAAAAATGCCGATATGTCGCGTTTTTATCGTGCCTCTGCGCTTCCTCCTGGTGAATACCCGTTTGATGTTTTTATTAACGAGGAGTGGAAAGGCCGCCTTCCCGTTTATATCACGGATGAAGGAACGTTTTTCCAGCATGAGAATATTGCCCAGCTTGGGCTTCTTCCCTCAATAGTCCCTGCCGCAAACAGCGCCAGCGAGCGAGTGGATGTGAATACGTTACTGCACGGAGGCAGTATGAAAGTCAATGCGGCCGATATGTCGCTACGTCTGACCATTCCCCAGGCGTATATTCGCCAGACGCTGCGCGGTTATGTCGATCCCGTCTTTTGGGATGAAGGCATTCCGGCGCTGATGCTGGGATACAATGCCAACTATAACTACAACGAAGCCAAAGGCGGAGGACGCAATCAGGAAAACGCCTATTTCCAGTTAAACAGCGGGCTGAATGCGTTTGGCTGGCAATTTCGCGATAGCTCCAGCTATAACAAAAGCAAGGGCGTGGAAGGATCATGGACAAACAATACACGCTACGTTGAGCGCGGGATCGCTGCGCTTAAATCGATCATCCGCATGGGTGACAGCTATTCCAGCAACGATCTTTTTGACTCTTTGCGTTTTCGCGGCGTCAGCATGGGCACGGATATGCGCATGTTACCCGATTCTCAGCAGGGCTTTTCCCCGATTGTACGCGGCGTCGCACAGTCTAACGCGCTGGTTAAAATTAGTCAGAACGGGCAGGTTATTTATCAGAAAAACGTGTCGCCTGGCCCATTTGAAATTGCGGATATCCTTCCTACCGGCTCAGGCGGCGATCTGAATGTCGAAGTCATTGAAGCAGACGGGCGCACCAGCAGTTTCATCGTCCCCTTTTCTTCGGTGCCAAACATGCTGCAAGAAGGGATTGGGAAATATGGTCTGTTGCTGGGGGAAGCGCGCACGGAAGAAAGCCGCTATCGCCCCCAGTTTGCCCAGGGCAGCTATCAATACGGGATCAATAACCTGATCACCGGTTATACCGGGGTAATTTACAGCGAAGACTATAACGCGTTTCTTCTCGGGAGCGGCCTTAATCTCCCGTTTGGCGCGCTGTCTTTTGACGTCACACAGTCACAAACGCAAATTCCGGCAGATAAAAAAGTCCGCGGGCAAAGTTACAAAGTCGCCTTTAGCCGTTTCTTTAATGTCACCGGGACGAACTTTGCGCTGGCGGCGTATCGCTATTCCACGAAAAACTATTACAGCTTCAATGATGCAATCGCTTTGCATAACTGGCAAAAAGAGAACACTGACAGCCCTAATGCCAGATATATGCGCCAGAAAAACACCTTTAATATCAACCTGAGCCAGTCTCTGGGTGAGGAACTGGGTTCCCTTTACTTATCAGGAACCTGGCGGGACTACTGGAATGGTAATGGCACAACAAAAGAGTATCAACTGGGGTATTCCAACCACGTTGGCGCCGTAAGTTATACCCTCTCAGCCAGCAGCATGCGTAACGATAATCAGCGCGAAGAACGACGTTATTACCTCACGTTCTCGGTGCCCCTGAGTCTCTTTGAACGGCCCGTTTTCCTCAACAGCAGCGTTACATTTAATCGTGACGGCTATTCCGACACGAACGTGGGGATCAGCGGAACCGCAGGCGAATTTAATCAGGCGACCTATAGCGTCAGCGGCAGCAACCGTCGCGGTGGGAATAACTCGGCCAGCAGCAGCCTGAGCTATCGCACTGCGTTTACCACCTTAAACGGCAGCTATAGCGAGTCAGGAGACTATCGTCAGATCGGCGCGGGAGCCAGCGGTAGCCTGGTGGCTTATCGGGGCGGCCTGCTGACGTCCAGCCAGTTGGGCGATACCTTCGCAATTATCGACGCGCCAGGCGCTCAAGGGGCCACGCTGGGCGGCGACGGCACACGCACCACGAATACCGCCGGGAAAGCGTTGGTTCCTTACCTGTCCCCGTACCGTAAAAACCGAATCCAGTTAGATACCACCCATATGAAGGAAGGCGTTGAGCTGAAAGGCAATATCCAGGAAGTGGTGCCTTATGCGGGTTCCGTCACCTATGTGCGCTTCGATACCGACCAACGGCGGCAGTTCATGTTGCCAGCACGGGCCGTTAACGGGCGCCCTCTCCCCTTCGGCACCGAAATTTTTGACGATGCTGGCGCCAGCGTCGGATATGTCGCCCAGGGAGGAATGTTGTACCTGAAAACGGAACAGCTCCCGTCACGTTTACATATCAAAACCAGCAGTGACGGCCGCCAAAGCTGTGTTATTAGCCAGCCGACCCACGATGGTCAGATAAATATTTGCCGCTAATGGCAGGAGCAGAGGATGAAAATCACTATCCGTACAATAACGTTAATTCTTGCCTGGCTACTGGGATCGATAAGCTATGGCGTACAGGCCTCCTGTAAAAGCGATTCCGGCGCGCAAAAAGAGAGCAATCTGGTGCTCAACCTGGATTCACTTTCCCTCAGCAGCGAAACCACAGGTTCGCAGAACCTGTCGCTGTCATCCGGTACGTTTAGCTGTAGTGGCGAATGGATTGGTTATGTTAACCGTGTTGCCATTATCTCTGAAATGGCCAACAGCACGGCCTATATCAATTATGGTAACTATGTATTGCAATTCACCATCGGCAATATTGTACCCACGAAAAAAGACTATAGTCGCTCTGGAGAAAGTCATATTCCCGGTACTTCGCTGAATAACGTGGTCTATACCTATAAGGCTAAGTTACTCAAAAGCGTACCGAGCGGCGCCAACCCGGCCTATGTCTATAACGTTGGCCCGGACGCAACCAGTATTACTCTTGCTCACGCTATATCCGTTGTTGATGCTTCAGGTATCGATTTCTGGTTTCCCGGCGTTAATTTAGCTGAATTCATTAAATGGATATTAGGCCTTATCGGTTCTGACGAAGAGAAACGCCTGTTCTACCAGAATATCACGATCAATTATCGTCCTCATGTCAGCACCTGTAGCATCCCGGATACGACGGTCACGCTACCGGAAACCGATCTTACCAGCCTGATATCCGCAGGAAAGGAAGCGCAGTTTTATGAAAACTTCACTCTGCATGCCGAATGCAGCGACCTGTTAGAAGGCATGAGTACACGCACCATTCAGTTTTATCTCAGTAGCGCCAGCGTCGATACGGATAAATACACCCTGAAAAACACCCAGGGAACGGCAAGGAATATTGGGGTGCGAATTATGCGTGCCGATACCAGTAAAAAAATTGCCATCAGCCAGACAGAGCTTACCGCAGGTAATATTACCAGCGAGTATGAACTCTATAAGATTGCGCAGTGGGGAAGCAATTTTGATATTCCACTGAGAGCATATTATTACATCTATGGTGCAAAACCGACGGAAGGCAGAATACAAACCACGGCGAAAGTAAACATCATTTACCCATGATAAAAGGCGAGAAACAGAATAGTCATCTACTGAAATAATCAGAAGCCTCAACAAAAAAAGAAAGATATTTATACACAAAATCATTCGAGAGGCATCAAGGCGGCAAGTGAATGAGCCCCCAGGAGCGTACACGTAGTACGTGACTGGGGTGAATGAGCGCAGCCAACAAAGAGGCAGCCTGAAGGATGAAGTGTATATCAACGCCTTATCATGGTGTGTTTTAATAGCATCACTATTATTTTCTTATTTTATAAATAGTTACAGTTAAATTTTACATCTTGTCATTATTGTAAACGATATGCGGATCGAAAAATATAATGCGTACACTACAGAACGATCAATTTCTTTATCTCAGCAGTGAGGACTCCCCCTGTAATCCTTCCACTGCAAGATTTGATTTAGTCATGATAGAAAACTCTGTCAAGTCATTAAATAGCGTTACGCAGCCGCTCCATTCAACGTTAATTATTGATACCGATAACTATATGATTAATTTTCTTTGCAAACATCTGATCAACCCTTTGGTATTACACACCAGCCCGACATTCAGAGAAGCAAAATACAAAATAGAAAACCATATTATTGATAATGTCGTCATGGAAGTTTTTACGCTGGAGGAGAGTGCGCTGGAGGCGCTTAATTTCATTTATGATATGCAGATAAACTATCCTGGCATTCGCTTAACGGTGTTTACTTTTACGCGTAACAGTTACCTGCTTCAGGTTTTGCGAAGTTTTCATTATATCAATATCGTTTCTAAGTATGAACCCATGTCCGAGCTTAATCATGCCGTTCATGCCTGCTGGCTGGATGAGGCTTTTTACAGCCAGTACATTAACGATCTCATGGCTGAAATAGAACAGCCGGATTCTTTTGACGACATTGAATGGACCGTTCTGACCGAACTGGCCCACAGCACGCCTACCCATGACATCGCAAAAATAATAAATAAACGCTATCACACGCTTTTTTACTACATCAAAAAGATCAATAAAAAGCTGCATCTAAGCACTAAAAATGAACACATAAAAATGCTGAAAGCGATAAACAGTAATCCACTAAAAAGTGCAAGCATATCTTATCGCGACCGATTTAATTAATCCCAGAAAAGCCCGATGCACCGTTTATAATTAAAAAGGATATGCCATTATTATGAAACTCATGTGCCGTATCGAACCTATCATTCATGTCCAGACCGGTAGACGGATTGGCGGTGAGGTGCTCTGCCAGCCGGAAGGGGCAGATCCAGAACTATTTTTCCGCTCTGTTTCGCCAGAACTCCTGTCACATATTGTTCAGGAACAGATATGCACGGGAGTAGCAAATCAGCACGATCGCAATGGCATTTTATTTTTGAATATTACGATTCCATTGCTTATGAATCTGGTGTGGCTCAGATCGATTCTTGCCATGTTACCCGGCCCAAAGGTCATTGAAATTGATTGCCAGCAAAGCGAGTCTTATTTTCCGCGACTTGTGCCACATATTGATGCAATTCTGACCCTAATGCGCGCTTTTAATACTCAACTTTGGCTGGACGATCTCTATGTCAGGCATATTCCGTTAATTGCGCAACTCCCCTTTCGCTTTGATGGGATTAAAATTGATAAACATGAACTCTGGAGAATATCCGCTGAACAGGATACCCCAGCAATGACAACGCTGGTAAAGCAGGTGGAATATCTGACGGATCATGTTCTGGTGGAAGGCGTTGAAAATGAATACCAGCACCGCTTTATTTCGGAGAGCGACGTACATTATGCCCAGGGATTTCTCTGGCCCGTTGATGAGCGAGAATCATTCGTAATAACGATTTAAATATTAAGGAAACCAGCATATTTCAAATATAAAAAAGGGATTCAAATGAAGTCGAAAATAGTGATAGTGTCTGATGACATCTATTATCTGACGGGTATATCGAAAGGGATGAAAGAGTCAGGTACGCGTATCGAGAGCATTTTTTTAAGCGATGCTGGCGAGTTTGAACGTTTCACGCTAACCACCTCTTTTTCGCTATCAAAAGATACCGTTGTGTTGCTCTCCGTCAGAGAGCCGGGTTTACTCGACAGGTTAATAACCTTTTTCTTTAGTAAGGTTACGCTGTGCATATCACCGTCAGGCCTGCATTCCCGTCGCCATTTCTTTTGCCAGTACGGTGTATATTACTTCAATAAAAACAAAACATTATCAGAATTAAACGATATTCTGATAGCTATTTCAAATAGAAAAAATACGGAAAGTAACACCATCACTGACAAAGAGTTTTTTATTCTCAGTGAGTTAGTCCGCGCCGGGAATGTGAAACGAATGTACAGCGCAATAAACATCTCTGAAAAAACGGTCTCTTACTACAAGAGGTCGGCATTAAAAAAGATGGGATTACTGAGCAGCCAAAATTACTTATGTATCCACCCGGCGCTCTCCGCTGTTAAGACCATTCAACGGCACTGAGCCCCGTCTGAAACTTGTCTGGCGATGCTGGTACGCTTTGATACCGGGGATACCCAGACTCCCGATATTGTTTATCAGGTTGCGACCACAATCGTTATGTAGTCAAATGCATAGCGACATCAATGCTAAAAGAGAGTTTCCATGAACCTGTATATGTTTTATATCGGTGGAAATGCCGGTAAATCCAATATCGAAGTACACGATATTCAGTTTGTCGCAGCCAACGAGCCACAAGACGCCTGGCCTGCGCTAAGAGAAGCATGGTTTGGTGACAAGGATAAGATTCACATTGATGGTTACAGCCGTATTACGTGGGTGAATGGCTATTCTGTCACACTCTCTCCTGAACCCTCCCCAACGGCGAACAGGTTATTTTTTGTTAACGTTGGTGGATACCGGCCTGATACGTTAGCTGAATTACATGAATTTGATCTTTTTGTCGCGCAAGACGCACAACAGGCCAGAAAGAATGCACTACAAACGTTGCTCTGCGGCGTTGAACAGCAACATAAAGACAATCTGAAGGATGTCGATGATTGCCTGTTACTTGAAAAGGTAGGCGGGCTATTTATTCATCTGACACCCAGCCCGACAGGACGTCGTGACCAACCAGAATGGCAGGGTTATCAACCGATAGGTGAATAACATTCAGGAGCCTGCTCTCCGGCCTGCGTATACATTCTGCGGCAATCGGGCCTTTACCCTTCATCATTTAGCGGGGTAAGCGGGTATTCCCCATTGACTAAGCCATTACCAAAAAATGGCTTTACTCCTTTCCATAATACAACTCCCTTCCCTGAAATTTACGGTTTCACACGTTCGAACCCATTATCCATATTGTAATCAGCATCAATAAACGGCACATCATGGAGAAGTCAGCCAAATAGTAAACATTTAAAGTTTCGTTATAAGAAAGAACGAATCCCTATTTCATGCGCCGTCAATATGCTGCTAGCTTCGCTGGTTTGTATATACAAGTAAATTCATGCATTTCTTTGCGGGGAAACGGGGATGAGCATAAAAAACAAACTGGCAGCCTCCTGGCTGGCGCTGGGGTTGTTCGCAGCGCAGGCGCAGGCAGCGGATTTCGTTGTGGGCAGCAAAAACTTTACCGAACAATATATTCTGGCGGAAATCTATGCCCAGGCACTGGAGCAATCCGGTCTTTCCGTTGAACGCAAAACAAACCTGGGCGGGACGCTAATCGCCCACGCTGCGCTGCTGAAAGGCGAAATTGATATGTACCCGGAATATACCGGTACGGCGCTCAGCGCAGTGGTCAAAGGAAAACCCTCCTCCGATGCCGCACAGGTGTTTAAGCAGGTCAGTGACGCCTACCAGCAGCAATATCATCTCACCTGGCTGCAACCAGCCCGCGTGAACAACGGCTATGCACTGCTGGTGAGCAAACAAACCGCAGAGAAATACCACCTGAAAACGCTCTCCGATCTCGCCAAAGCCGCGCCGGAACTGACCATCGGCGCAGGTGCGGAGTTTGGCGACCGCCAGGACGGCCTGAAAGGGCTGGAGCAGACCTACGGCATTAAATTTAAAGCCTTCCGCCAGTTTGCCAAAGTCGGCCTGCGCTACGACGCCCTTGCTGCCGGGCAAATAGACGTCGCAAACGGCTTCGCAACCGACTGGCAAATCGCGGAAAACCAGTATGTCGCACTGGAAGACGATAAACACCTCTTTCCTCCCTACGAAGTTGCGCCGGTCGTGCGCGATGCCGCGCTACAGGCACATCCCCAGGTTCGCGACATTTTAAATAACATCAGCCAGTTGCTTGATAACGCCACGATGCAAAAACTGAATGCGGAAGTGGAAAAGAATAAAGAAGAACCGCGCGATGTGGCGGAAGACTTTTTGCGCGCAAAAGGCGTAATTAAATAGGGTACGACCGTGACAACGACACTTTTTCTGGGCGACGCGCCGCTCACGCTTGATGACGTGCGAGCTGTCGCTGATTGCGGCCAGACTGTCGCGCTGGGGGCGCAGGCGCAGCAGGCCATCAGCGCGTCCTTTGATTTTCTGCTGCATAGCATCAGCGCCGGAAAACATATCTATGGCGTCACCACCGGGCTTGGCGCTAATGTCGATACGACGCTGCTGCACACGCAAAATGACCGTCACGATGAGGATCTGCTACAGGCGATTCAGCGACGAATCCCGCTGGCGCGGGCGGTCGGCGTCGGCCAGCAGGCAACGCCCGCACAGGTTCGCGCGATCATGCTGGCGCGTCTTGCGGGTTTCGTGCAGGGCGCATCGGGTATTTCTCTGCCCGTGGCGCAGATGCTGCTGGCCTTTATCAACGAAGGCATCCATCCGCGCGTTCCGCTTATCGGATCTATCGGCGAAGCGGATCTCGCGCCGCTGGCGCATATCGGACGCGCGCTCATCGGCGATGGCGAAGCGGAATTTCAGGGTACGGTGGCGCCAGTCTCCGCACTGCTGAACCAGACGGGTCTGACGCCTGCGCCGCTGCGTGGAAAAGACGGGCTGGCGCTGGTGTCGTCTAACGCCGCCAGCGTCGGCCTCGCCGCGCTGCTGCTGCACGACGCCGCCCGGCTTATGAACGCCCACGCGGGCGCTATCGTGCTCTCGTTTGAAGCGTTTCGCGCTAATATCTCGCCGCTGACGCCCTGGGCGGCGCGGATGCGCCCCGCACCGCAACAGGCTAAGACCGCCGCGTATCTGCTGGCACTGCTGGAAGGCAGCTCGCTACTCCAGCCCGGCAGCGCGCGTTCGTTGCAGGACCCGCTCAGCTTCCGCTGCGTCGCGCCGGTGCTGGCCTGCGTTTGCCATGCCTGGTTGAATGCCCGCGCGGTGGTGGAACTGGAACTCAACAGCGCCGACGACAATCCCGGCCTGCTGGCTGAGTCTGAACAGGTTCTGGCAAATGCCAATTTTGATGCCACGCATCTGGCGCTGGCGCTGGAAAGCCTCGGGCTGGCTCTCGCCCGCCATGCCGCATGCAGCGGCGAACGCATCATGAAACTGATGTCACCCGCCGCCAGCGGCCTGCCGCGTTTTCTCACCCGCCACGCTGGGCAGACAGGCTTCGCCACGCTGCAAAAAACGGTTTCCGCGCTGGTCAGCGATATCGCCCATCATGCCCAGCCGCTCTCCCCGCTGACGATGCCGGTAGCCGATCGGATTGAAGATTACGCCTCGCAGGCAATGGGGGTGGTCGCCAAAACCACACGACTACTGGAAAGCCTGCGCTATCTGGTGGCCATTGAACTGTTGGTCGCCGCGCAGGCGCTGGATCTTCAGGCGTCGCCACGGCCAGGACGCTATGCAACGGCATTACACGACAAGATTCGCGCTCGGGTGGCGCCGCTGGATGAAGATCGCGCCAGCGCTGGCGATATTTCCGTTCTGGCCGACGCAATAATGCAGCCGGAATGGCTTGCAGGCCAGGCCGTATTGCTGGAGACCTCCTGATGCGCTGGGCGACGCGACACTATGACGACATTCTGCTGGCGCTCTGGCAGCATCTGGTACTGGTCGGCGCCGCAATGCTGATGGCGTTCGCCATTTCACTGTTTCTCGGCATTACCACCGCCCGCCGCCCGCGACTGTATGCGCTGGTGATGGCGGTCACCGGCATGATTTTTTCCATTCCAGGGCTGGCGCTATTCGCACTGCTCATCCCGTGGCTCGGCATCGGAATGCTCCCGGCGATTGTCGGGCTGACAGCCTATGCGCTGATGATCCTGACCCGCAATATTGCCACCGGTTTTCATGCCATTCCGCTGGACGTCCGCGAAGCGGCGCGCGGAATGGGATATGGCGCCTGGCGCAATCTGCGCGAAGTGGAACTGCCGCTGGCGCTACCGTTCATCATCACCGGACTGCGCATTGCCACCACCACGCTTATCGGCATCGCTACGGTCGCGGCATATATCAACGCCGGTGGACTTGGCGCGATTATTCTCGCCGGGCTGGATCAGCGCTATCCAGAGAAAATATTTATCGGCGGCGGCCTGACGTCGCTGCTGGCGATCGGCGCGGATCTGTTTTTTGTCCGGCTACAGCGGCGCGTTTTACAGGGGAGAGACCAATGATAATCCAGGCATGGCTATGGGTGCTGGATAACCAGCCGCTGTTCTGGCAGGCAGTGTGGCAGCATCTGATGATGTGCGGGCTGGCGCTCAGCATCGCCCTGATTATTGCTATCCCGACGGGTGTGCTGATCGCGAACATCCCTCGCCTCGCTTTTATCATCACCAGCGGCGCCAGCACGCTGCGGACGATCCCAAGTCTGGCGATCCTTGCGGCGGTCATGCCGTTTCTCGGTATTGGCCTGCTGCCTTCAGTCGTCGCGCTGGTGGTGCTGGCCGTGCCGCCGATTTTGCTCAACACCTGCACCAGCATTCAGTCCGTGAACCCGGATACGCTCTCAGCGGCGCACGGCATGGGGCTCACGCCCTGGCAGGTCACAGGCAAAATCGTACTGCCACTGGCGGCTCCCGGCATTCTCGCCGGCTGCCGTACCGCCGCCGTACAGGTTGTCGGCGGCGCGGCTCTGGCGTCATTTATCGGTGGCGGCGGTCTGGGGGATTTTGTCACCACCGGCATTGCCATCATGGACATGTCGCGCCTGCTGGTCGGCGCGGTGCCGATTATTCTGCTCGCTGTGGCTATCGAAGCGCTTTTCGCCCTGCTTGAGCGCCTGTATTCTCAGCCGACGTAAGGGCTAATACAATGATTACACTGGAAAATATTAGCAAAACTTATCCTGGTTCGCCGCGTAAAGCGCTTGACGATCTCTCCATGACGTTTGAAGAGGGAACCACCACGGCCCTGATTGGCCCTTCCGGCTGCGGTAAAACCACCACCATGCGCTTAATCAACCGGCTGGAACAACCCACTTCCGGGCGTGTCCGGGTAAATGGGCGCGACGTCGCAACGGAAGATCCGGTGATGCTGCGTCGACATATCGGCTATGTTATTCAGAACGTCGGACTGTTCCCGCATATGACCGTCGCCGACAACATCGCCACGGTGCCGCGCCTGCTGGGCTGGAGCGCCTCGCGTATTCAGGCGCGAGTGGAAACATTACTGGAACTGGTCGGGCTGGATGCCCGGCAATACGCCAGCCGATTTCCTGCCGCGCTTTCCGGTGGTCAGCGGCAACGGGTCGGCGTTGCCCGCGCACTGGCGGCGGACCCGCCGGTCATGCTGATGGATGAACCGTTCGGCGCCATCGATCCGCTGGTTCGCGGGCGATTACAGACCGAGTTTAAGCAGATTCTGCAACGCGTGAAAAAGACGGTGATTATCGTCACTCACGATCTTGATGAGGCCATCAAAATGGGTGATCGCATCGCCATTATGCGCGAAGGACGCCTGTGCCAGTATGCCCCGCCCGCTGAAGTGCTCTCGGCCCCGGCGGATGAGTTCGTCGCGGCTTTTGTCGGTAGCGATGCGGCGCTGAAACTTCTTGCTATTACCCCGGTAGCCCAGGCGATGGAAACGTCTCTAAGCGCTGACCACCCACAACGGCTTGACGTCAACGCTACTCTGAAAGACGCGCTGGCGCTGATGCTTTCCCGGCGCGCCGACAGCATCACCGTCACCAAATGCGGCGCGCCCGTTGGCGTATTAACTCGCCAGCGGCTTTTCACCCACGTACGACCCGATGCGAACCATGCTACCAGTGAGAGAAATCTATGACTCAACCCATCCATTTAACCTGGCTAAACGGCCCCGACGTTGACCAACTGAAGCTCACGGATACAGAAATCCTCACGGCGGTGGAGGACGGGCTGCGGGCACAGGGAGAGAAAAAAACAGTCATTGAACCGCGCATGCATTTAATTCCCGATAAAGCGTTTAACGGCCACTTTAACGTGCTGCGCGGTTATATCGAACCGCTGGGACTCGCCGGGGTAAAAATCGTCGGCGATTACGTCAATAACTATACGCTCGGGCTACCCTCGGAAATGGCGCTACTGAACCTGTTCGATCCGCGCACCGGAATGCCGGTCGCCATTCTGGACGCGTCGGCAATCACCGATATGCGCACCGGCGCGCTTACCGCGCTGGGCGCACGCCACCTTGCCCGCCGCAACAGTAAAGTGCTGGGGCATATCGGCGCGCGGGGAACCGCCTGGTGGAACGTTCGCCTGCTCAACAGCATTTATGATTTTGATGAAATCCGCATTCATTCGCGTCGCCCGGAAAGCCGTACCGCATTTGCCCGCCGTCTGGAGCAGGATCTCGGCAAAAAAATCATCGTTACCGATGACTGGGAAAGCTGCGTGCGCGGCGCGGATATTGTGGTCGAAGCCTCGCGTCTTAATGCGCCTACGCCGCTGTTAAAAACAGAATGGATAAAGCCCGGCGCCTTTGTTGTGCCCTACGGCACCATGAGCGCCGTGGAACTGTCGCTCACCGATATGATGGATAAGCTGGTGGTGGACGACTGGGGGCAGTGCAAAGGCGGCATGTTTGGTTCACTGCGAGCCCACGTAGAAGCGGGAAAATTAAGTGAGCATACCCTGCATGCCGAGCTGGGCGACATTGTCGCGGGCACGAAGCCAGGCCGTGAAAATGATGATGAAACCATCCTCTTCTGGCACCGGGGGCTGTCGCTAAGCGATATTGCGCTGGGGCATACGATGCTGAAGAAAGCGCATGCGCTGGGTATTGGTCAGGAGCTACGTTACCGATGATTGTTAACGCAAGAATGTACTCGGTAACTCCGGCTGCGGCGGAGGGGTGGAAAAGACTCCTGCCCGAAGCCGTGCGCCGCGCCGGGCTGACGGCAGAGATTGTTGACTACCCGGCCCCGGCCAGGCTGGAGGGGCTATGGGCTCGTTCCGATCTGCTGGCGGTATTCATGTGCGGCTGGCCCTTCGCGCAGCGGCGCTTTCCGGTACGCCCGGTGGCCGCGCCGATTACGGAAGAGGCCGCCAGGGAAGGGATTCCAGGGCACTACCGCACCCTATTTATGGTGCCGACATCGTCTACCGCCAGATGTCTGGAAGAGACGTTCGGCGGGCGGCTGGCGTATACCAACCCGGAGTCGCACTCCGGCTATAACGCGGTACGCTATCATCTGTCGGCATACATTAACGAGACGCGAAAGACGCTCTATCGCACGCTTGTCGGGCCGCTAATCACCCCGCGACGCGTGGTGGAAGCGCTGGCGGCGGGCGAAGCGGATGTCGGCCCGTTGGACAGCTATGCCTGGTCGCTTCTGTGCCGGTATGAGCCGGAACTAACGCGCCATGTGCGCATACTGACGCGCAGCGTTCCCGCACCGATGCCTTTACTGGTGGCAAGCGATACCGTTAATCCACAGGCCATTGCGGCGCTGCAAACGGCGCTGCTGACGCTGAATACAGAACGCGACGCCACGCTATTACGGCCTCTGGGGCTGCGGGGATTTATCACCCCGTCAGCAGACGCCTGGCAAGTCGTCTGCGACCGGGAAGAAATTGCGTTTTCCAGAGGCTATGCAACGCTGCGCTGAAAACGGCATTTCATTATGTCGCCCCTTATTCGCTTCATATGCGGTGACATCGTTATACGGTAGCCGCTTCGCGCCTTAACCAGTTCTGTAATAGCTTGCCATCCTGCGTCATTTCACTATCCTGGCGGACGCACAAATAGTAGTCGCGCCCGTCATCTATTGGCAGATCGAAAATCTTCACCAACTCGCCTTTGTCCAGGTACGGCATAATGAGGGGTTCGCGCATCAGGGCGCATCCCAGTCCTGCCTGTACACCCGCCAGCGTCAGCAGACCGTCCTCAAACAAGGGGCCGCTGCGCGGCGGGGAACGCTTCACGCCCTGCTGAATAAACCATTGATGCCAGGTGGTTCGTTCTTCATCATGCAGCAGCGGCATCTGCATCAGTTGCTCCGGGGTATCAATATGACCATGCAGTCGCAAAAACGCCTGGCTGCATACTGGCACCATACGCCCGGAAATCAGTTTTTCACTCTGGTATCCCGCCCAGTTGCCATTGCCGAAGCGGATCGACATGTCTGAAGCGTCACTCAGATAGTTGCGGTGATTGGCATACACCACGTTAATCTCGGTATGCGGATTCGCGCGCATAAACATCGGCAGGCGAGGAATAAACCAGCCCATCCCAAAAAGCGGAATCAGGCTAATCGTTACCTGCCGGGTCTGCTCCTGCTCCACCAGATGCTCCGTCGCCTGACGCAAAACGTTAAACGCCGCACGGATCGAACGATAATATTCACGCCCTTGCTGGCTCAGCGCCAGTCGTCGCCCATGCCGTTCGGTGAGCGCGATTTGCAGATATCCCTCAAGTAATTTGAGCTGATGGCTAACCGCAGATGGCGAAATCGCCAGTTCCCTCGCGGCTTGCGTCACGCTTCCTAACCGGGCAATGGCTTCAAAGGCGCGCACCGCCCGCAACGGAGGATCGTTGGCAAGGCGACTCTCCGCAAAGGAGGGCAATGTCGTCAATTGTTCTGTTTTATTCATATATTGATTTCTTTAGGCTATAAGCTTGTTTTGTGATTAATAAAATAATCATATTAATCATTAAGATATAAAAATATCTGTTTATCATAAGAAATAATATATGTGTATTTTACAATTTTATTCAATTATTGGATGGTACCCACTGAAAGAGCAATTTGTCGGGTACAAACGTTGGACACACTCATACAACAACTGATAAACGGTGTGATGCTGGGCAGCATCTACGCGCTGATCGCGCTGGGCTATACCATGGTGTATGGTATTTTGCGTATTATTAACTTTGCTCACGGCGATATCCTGATGGTTGGCGCGCTTACTACGCTCTCCGCCATCAATGTCCTGAATCATACCTTCCCTGCTATGCCGCAGTTATTGCAACTCGGTGTAGCGCTGCTCATTGCGATGGCCGTCTGCGCCCTGCTGGCAATGGCGGTGGAACGTTTCGCCTACCGCAGGCTGCGTAACGCCCCACGGCTGGCTCCGCTGATCTCCGGTATCGGCGTTTCCGTATTACTGCAAACCGTGGCGATGATCGTCTGGACCCGCAACCCGCTGATGTTCCCGCAGATCCTGTCGATGGCCCCGATCGCCGTGACCTCCGGCGGCGAAACTCATCCACCCGCGATTATCACTCTCACCGGCATTGTCACCGTCGGGCTGGCGCTGGCGGTCATGACCGGTCTATGGCTGCTGGTTGAATACACTCGTCTCGGGCGAGGCATGCGCGCAGTGGCAGAGAATCCGCGGGTCGCCACGCTGATGGGCGTTAACCCAAACGCCATCATCACCCTGACGTTTGCTATCGGCGGCATTTTTGCGGCGCTGGCCGGCGTGATGATGGCGAGCAACTACGGTAACGCCAGCTTCTCAATGGGCTTTCTACCCGGAATTAAAGCGTTCACCGCCGCCGTGCTTGGCGGCATTGGCAATATTCGCGGCGCGATGATCGGCGGGATTTTACTGGGTGTCATAGAAGCGCTGGGTGCGGGCTATCTCGGTGAACTCACTAACGGCGTCTTTGGCAGTAATTACCAGGACGTGTTTGCCTTCATCGTGTTGATCCTGGTGCTGGTATTCCGTCCGGCAGGTTTGCTGGGCGAGCGCGTGGCGCACAGAGCGTAAGGGAAAATCAATGACAACCGTACAACTGCAAGCTCCAGCCACGACGCGCAAATTCTGGTCAGGCATGACTTTGTTCTGCATCGCATTGCTGATCGCTCCTGTCGTTGCCAGTCAGCTTGGCGGTAACTACTGGGTCCGCGTGATCGATTTCGCCCTGCTCTACATCATGCTGGCGCTGGGGCTCAATATCGTCGTGGGCTATACCGGCCTGCTGGATATGGGGTTTATTGCCTTTTATGCCGTTGGGGCTTATCTGGCCGCTCTGCTGGCCTCTCCCCATCTGTCTGAGGTGTTCCCAATCCTCACCGTCTGGTTCCCGGACGGGCTACATACCTCGTATCTGCTGATCGTTCCTGCTGCGGCACTGGTCGCTGCCGTATGCGGCATTTTGCTTGGCGCACCGACGCTGAAGCTGCGCGGGGATTATCTGGCAATTGTTACGCTGGGCTTTGGCGAAATTATCCGCATTCTGATGCGCAACCTCGATCGCCCGGTGAATATCACCAACGGCGCCAAAGGCATCACCGGCGTGGATACGCTTAACCTGTTTGGCCTGAAGTTCAGCGGTGTTTATCACTGGCTCGGCTTTAAAGTGCCCGCGTTGTGGCTGTGGTACTACCTGCTGATGCTGGTCATTGTGGCGATCATTTTTGTCTGCCTGCGCCTGCAACACTCACGTATCGGCCGCGCCTGGCACGCGATTCGTGAGGACGAAGACGTGGCCCGCGCGATGGGCATTAACGTGCGTAACTATAAGCTGCTGGCTTTTGCTATGGGCGCCTCGTTTGGCGGCGTCGCTGGCGCACTGTTTGGCGCGTTTCAGGGATTTGTCTCCCCGGAATCCTTCACCTTGCAAGAGTCCATTGCCGTGCTGGCGATGGTGGTGCTGGGCGGTATGGGCCATATCCCCGGCGTGATCCTCGGTGCGGTACTCCTGACCGCCCTGCCGGAACTGCTCCGTAGCCAGGCGGCCCCTGTTCAACAGATGTTGTTCGGCACGGTACTGATTGACCCGGAAATTTTGCGCCAGCTCTTCTACGGCCTTGCACTGGTGCTGGTGATGCTGGTTCGCCCATCCGGTATCTGGCCGGTTCGCCACAAAGAGGTGAAAGCATGAGCCTGTTAACCGTGAGCAATATGTCCAAACGCTTTGGCGGCCTGACCGCCGTGGACGATGTTTCGCTTTCCATCAATAAAGGCGAGATCTACGGTCTGATCGGCCC
The DNA here is from genome assembly GCF_005406305.1 of Citrobacter sp. TBCP-5362. Taxonomy (NCBI): domain Bacteria; kingdom Pseudomonadati; phylum Pseudomonadota; class Gammaproteobacteria; order Enterobacterales; family Enterobacteriaceae; genus Citrobacter; species Citrobacter sp. TBCP-5362. The sequence goes on from NZ_CP040234.1 coordinate 3,562,730, forward strand.
CAACGGAGCCGGAAAAACCACCTGTTTTAACCTGATTACCGGGCTTTACCCGGCAGACAGGGGGGCGTTTTTTATTGCAGACCAACCCTATTACCCAAAACAGATAGAGAAAGTCACCGCCGCCGGGATTGCACGCACTTTTCAAAACGTGCGTCTGTTCAACGAGATGTCGGTGCTGGAAAACGTGATGGTCGGTCGCCACGTTCGTACCCGTAATGGGCTATGGGCTGCACTGAGCCGCCATAAACGCGCCCGTGAGGAAGAAGCGCAAACCCGCGAACAGGCCTGGCGCTGGCTGGAGTACACCGGCATTGCAAAGTTTGCCCATTACCGCGCCTGCGATCTGGCCTATGGCCACCAGCGTCGTCTTGAGATCGCCCGCGCGCTGGCTACAGATCCGCTGCTTCTGGCGCTTGACGAACCTGCTGCGGGGATGAATGCCGCCGAGAAGGTCGCGCTTGGCGAGCTGTTAATTCGTATTCGTGAAGATGGCAAAACCCTGCTGATGATCGAGCACGACGTCAAGCTGGTGATGAACATCTGCGACCGCCTGACGGTGCTCGATTACGGCAAAACGCTGGCCTGCGGCACACCGGATAGCGTGCGTCGCGACCCGGCAGTTATCGCAGCCTGGCTTGGAGGCAATAAGCATGTCTGAGTTACTGAAGGTGGAACGCCTGGATGTGCATTACGGCGGTATTCAGGCCGTTCGCGATATCTCCTTTACCCTGCATGAGGGTGAACAAGCCACGCTGATTGGCGCCAACGGCGCGGGTAAAAGTTCCACCGTGCGCGCCATCACCGGGCTGGAAAGTTTTAACGGCAACATTGAGTTCAATGGCAAAGCCGTACGCAAACAGAAACCGGAGACGCTGCTGCGCAACGGGCTGGTGATGGTGCCGGAAGGTCGCGGCATCTTTGCCCGCATGACGGTGCTTGAAAATTTGCAGATGGGGGCATGGTTAAGGCGTGACGCCGCCAGCGTTAAGCGCGAAATGGCAGAGATTTTTGAGCGTTTCCCGCGTCTTGGCGAACGCCAGCACCAGCTTGCAGGACTGCTCTCTGGCGGCGAACAGCAGCTGTTGGCGCTCAACCGCGCCCTGCTGAGCCGCCCGCGTTTGCTGATCCTCGACGAGCCATCTATGGGGTTAGCCCCCAGGATGGTGGAAAACATTTTTACCGTGATCGCCGGGCTGCGCGCACGCGGCGTCGCCCTGCTGCTCATTGAACAAAACGCCCGACTGGCGCTGGAAGTAACCGACAGCGCCTGGGTGATGGACAGCGGCAGCATTGTGCATCACGGCGAGTCGAAAGCGATGCTTAATGACGATCAAATTGCACAGATTTATTTGGGCGAAATGCCTGTTTAACACACTCACCAACAGCAGGGAAAAACAATGAAAACAGTAAAAATCAGTGCGCTCAGCGCCGCTATTCTGCTCAGTAGTTTTGCCTCTACAGGTGCATGGTCAGCTAAAAGCGAAACCGTGACCATCGGTCTTGCAGGCCCGCTTACCGGCCCGTCTGCCCGTATTGGTAAAGATCTGGAGAACGGCGCCCAACTGGCGATTGACGATATCAACAAGCAGCACCCGACCATCGGTGGTAAAGCGGTGACCTTCAGGCTGCAATCTGAAGACGATCAGTCCGACCCGCGCACTGCCGTGGCTGTGGCGCAGCGTCTGGTCGATAGCGGCGTGGCGGGCGTAGTCGGCCACTGGAATACCGGCACCAGTATTCCGGCGGCACGCGTTTATCACGATGCGGGTATCGCCCAGGTCGCGCCTGTTGCCACCGGTCATGCCTATACCAGACAGGGCTTTGATACCAGCTTCCGTGTGATGGGGCATGACGACGACGGCGGCCAGTTTGCCGGTCAGTACGCGGTGAATACCCTGAAGGCAAAACGTATTGCCGTGATCGACGACCGTACCGCATTCGGTCAGGGGCTGGCTGACGAGTTTATAAAATCACTTGAAGCGCAGGGCGTGAAGATTGTTGACCGTCAGTACGTTGACGACAAAACCGTGGATTTCAGCGCCGTGCTGACCGCCATTCGTAGCAAAAATGCTGACCTGATCTTCTTCGGCGGCGTGGATAGCCAGGCCGCGCCGCTGGCGCGTCGTATCAAACAGCTGGGTATGAACGCCACGCTGATGGGCGCAGGCGGCTTCGTCAGCCAGACCTTCCTGCAACTGGCCCAGAAAGAAGGCGAAGGCGTCGTGGCGCTGGAGCCGGGCCTGCCAGTTGAGCAGATGCCGGGCGGTAAGGCGTTTGAGCAAGAGTATCAGTCTCGCTACCACACCCATATTGAACTCCACGCCCCATTCGCCTATGACGCCACCCGCGTTCTGGTTGCTGCGATGGAAAAAGCCGACTCTGTCGATCCGGCTGAGTATCTGCCGGTTCTGCGCGCAATAAGCTATTCCGGCGTTACCGGGCAGATCGCTTTTGATAATGAAGGCAACCTGAAATCGCCGTCTTTCACCGTCTACAAAGTCGTGGATGGTAAATGGCAGCCGCAAACGGTACTGGGCGGCGCCAAAACGAAGTAACGCAGTGAGGCAATGTGATGAGTGATAATAATGAGCTGGGCATTCTCGCCCGCCGCAAAATAGAAGCAGAGATTATTAAACCAATCTATGAAATCCTGGTGCGCGAGATAGGGAAAGCCCGCGCCCAGGCGGTCATTGGCGAAGCCATTGAGCAGGCGGCGATCGATGCCGGTAAAGAATTTGCGCACAAGGAGCCGAATGGCACAGACGTGAAGAGTTTTATCGCCCTGCAATACCTGTGGGAGAAGGATAACGCGCTGGATGTCAAAGTGATCGACGCCGACGACAAGCAGTACAACTATAACGTCACCCGTTGCCGTTATGCCGAGATGTACCACGAGATGGGCCTCGGTGAGATTGGTCACCTGCTCTCCTGCGCCCGAGATGAGAAATTTATCGTCGGCTACGCGCCCGACGTGGAGCTGACCCGTACGACCACCATCATGCAGGGTGGCGCATGCTGTGACTTTCGCTATCGCACCAAAAAGGAAGACGTATGATCCGCGTGAACGCAGAGCGTTTATGGTCGACGCTTGAGATAATGGCGCAAATCGGCGGCACGCCAGCTAGTGGCGTCACCCGACTGGCATTAAGCAATGAGGATCGCCTCGCCCGTGATTTACTGCGCGACTGGGCGCAGGAAGCCGGGTTTCGCTGCGAAATCGATAGCATGGGCAACATGTTTATTCGCCGCGCCGGTAAAAAACCACAGCTTGCGCCGGTGATGACCGGTTCACACGTTGATTCTCAGCCGCTGGGTGGGCGATATGATGGAATTTACGGCGTGCTGGCCGGGCTGGAAGTGCTGCGTACTTTAAACGATCAGAACATTGAGACCGAACGCGATATTGTACTGGTCAACTGGACCAATGAAGAAGGCGCACGCTTCGCGCCAGCAATGCTGGCCTCCGGCGTCTGGAGCGGGCAGTTCACACAACAATACGCATGGGCGCGTGAAGATCAGGACGGCATCAGCGTCGGCGAGGCGCTTGAGGCCATCGGTTACCGTGGCGACCAGCCCGCCGTCGCCTTCCCTGTCTACACCTGTTACGAGCTACATATCGAGCAAGGCCCGATTCTCGAAGAGGAAGGTATTGATATCGGCCTGGTGCATGCCGCTATGGGCCAGCGCTGGTTCAACGTTGTAATCCGCGGATTTGCCGCCCATGCCGGCACCACGCCAATGGCCAGCCGCCGCGATGCGTTGACCACCTTCGCCCGTCTGGCGCTGGCGGTGGAAGACATTGGCAATCAGCACGAACCTGACGGCAGAGCGACAATCGGCATGGCGCAGATTTCACCGGGATCGCGTAACGTAGTGCCAGGGGAAGTACATTGCAGCGTGGAATTTCGTCATCCACAGACTGCCGCCCTCCAGGCAATGGAAACGGCGCTTCGCAAGGCAACCGCCGATCTGAATCAGCGCGGCATTCAGCTCGACGTGGAACGCATCTTCGATTACGCCCCCATCGCATTTGACGAGACCTGTCTACAGCGCAGCGCAAACGCGGCCCAGGCACTGGGATACAGCAGCAAACGGATGGTGTCCGGCGCCGGTCACGATACCTGTTATATCAGCAAAATCGCGCCCGCCAGCATGATTTTTATCCCCTGCGAAAAAGGCATCAGCCATAACGAGGCAGAAAATATTCAGCCGGAATGGGCAGAAAAAGGCGCTAATGTTCTGCTGCACAGCATCCTGCCAGCTGCGCTTGAATAACAGAGCCAGGTGAACCGGTCAGTCAGAAGAATCACTATTCAACTTAATCGATTACAAGCATGACCGGGTTTGACCATACAGCAGACCATGAATATGACTCATGTTGTAATGAAATTAAGTCTCTTTCACTCATCCAGTGACTCTGGCATAAAAGAGACCTTACTCACTTATTGATAACATGAAGACTGCTAAATAATAAAGTCAGGTAACTCTGTAAAATCAATAAATTAATTCAGTTTTCATATCATGACTTAGGATGCAGAATCACGATGAATAACGATTTTACATTTACGATCAAAAGCAGTCGCTTCGATGAACATTATAACCCTTCTGAAAATACGCGTATTACTACCAACTTTGCGAATCTGGCCAGAGGAAAGAACCGCCAGGAAAACTTACGCAACACGTTAGTGATGATTGACAATCGCTTCAATACACTGGCGTATTGGGATAACCCCAAAAGCGATCGTTATTCTGTGGAACTTGATATCATTTCTGTTGCGATGAATATTAACGTTGATAGCAACAGCGATACGTTCCCCGCAATTGAAATATTAAAAACCAATATTATTGACAAAAAGAACAACGAACGTTTTGAAGGTATTGTCGGGAATAATTTTTCCTCTTACGTACGAGATTATGATTTTAGCGTATTACTGCCAGAACATAACAAAAACAAACCTGAGTTTAGCATTCCAGATAATTTTGGTGATTTGCATGGGAACATATTTAAACATTTCATAAACTCAAATGAATACAAAGAGCATTTCAAAAAACCACCTGTGATATGCCTCAGCGTGTCAAGTAACGATATCTATCATCGGACTGGAAATCAGCATCCTGTATTGGGTATCGAATACCAGCCAGGTGGTTCTTCGTTAACTGAGAAATACTTCAAAAAAATGGATTTGCAGGTTCGCTATTTTATGCCCAAAAATAGCGTTGCACCTTTAGCCTTTTATTTTTCTGGTGATTTACTTAGTGATTACACGAATCTTGAACTTATCAGCACCATCAGCACGATGGAGACGTTCCAGAAGATTTACCGACCTGAAATTTACAATGCTAACGCCGCAGCAGGTCAATGCTATCAACCAAATCTGAACCACCAGGATCATTCATTAACAAAAATTGTTTATGATCGGGAAGAACGCAGCCAGCTGGCTATTGAGCAAGGAAAGTTTACAGAAGAGCACTTCATCAAACCATACAAAGATATTCTTGAAAAATGGTCTGCTCACTACGCTCTTTGATTAACCGAAAATAAAAGGTCATCGATTATGAAAATATTACTACCCACTTCAACGGCTGGCAGTTTACCTAAACCTTCCTGGCTTGCTCAACCTGAGACGCTTTGGTCGCCCTGGAAATTGCAAAATGAGGAATTAATCGAGGGAAAACAAGATGCGCTACGTTTGTCCCTGGATGATCAACTACGGGCAGGTATTGATATTGTTAGTGATGGCGAGCAAACGCGCCAACACTTTGTCACCACGTTTATTGAACACCTCAGCGGCGTTGATTTTGAGAAACGTCAGATTGTTAAAATTCGTAATCGCTATGATGCGAGCGTACCGACCGTTGTTGATGCGGTAGCGCGTCAAAAACCCGTTTTTGTTGAAGATGCAAAGTATTTACGCCAGCTCACTCGTCAGCCGATTAAATGGGCGCTGCCAGGGCCTATGACGATGATCGATACGCTCTACGATGCCCACTATAAAAGCCGCGAAAAGCTGGCCTGGGAATTTGCAAAAATTCTCAATCAGGAAGCCAGAGAGTTAGAAGCTGCCGGCGTCGATATTATCCAGTTTGATGAGCCCGCATTTAATGTGTTTTTTGATGAAGTGAATGACTGGGGGATCGCCGCGTTAGAAAAAGCCATTGAAGGGCTAAAATGCGAAACCGCTGTGCATATCTGCTATGGATATGGCATCAAAGCCAATACCGACTGGAAAAAGACGCTGGGGTCAGAGTGGAGACAATATGAAGAAGCTTTTCCCAAACTGCAAACGTCTAATATCGATATCATCTCACTGGAATGTCATAACTCGCATGTTCCAATGGATCTGCTTGAACTGATTCGCGGTAAAAAAGTCATGGTAGGGGCCATTGACGTGGCAACCAACACCATTGAGACACCAGAAGAAGTCGCCAGTACGTTACGTAAAGCGCTTCAGTTTGTCGATGCCGACAAGCTCTATCCTTCTACCAACTGTGGTATGGCCCCCTTATCTCGTCGGGTAGCCAGAGGTAAGCTCGATGCCCTAAGCGCAGGCGCAGAAATCATCCGAAGAGAACTTTCGGCTAAATGACTCTGTTAATAAGATACGGGCTTTGAGTTGATTTCGGTAGATCTGAGAGGAATTTGAAATGGTGCGATAATAGGAACAACACCTATGCATTAATTTATTGATTATTAATGAAAATTATATGTTCCATCTTTGGTGATACCCCCGAAGATACCCCCAATAGATTTTTTGTGTTCATGATGTGAGATTATTACTTAATGGTAGTTCCTTTTGAACATCACTCGCTATAGCGGATGGTGGGGAAGTTCCATACTCTATGATAATATATGTTTGTATAGCGAGTTAACCTATGGAATGGAGTTTCTATGAAGAAAGAAGATGGCATCTCAAAATATAAGCTCAACAAAATAGCCACCGAATCGTTAAGAAATACTATACGACTTCATTTTGACTCTATTTTACTCTATAGAAATGGATCATATCCCAGCGCATTTCAGCTTTCCGTGTTAGCTCTTGAAGAGTTTTCAAAGGCTAACTGGGTGGATCACTATATCTGGACATCTGAAACAAATGAAGGCTATCCAAAAGCAGATTTTGAGCAGGAATGGCTTAAGCTCCTATATCAACATCCTAAAAAACAATGGAATTTTGTAGCAAGAGAAACAAATGATTATTCACCAAAATTTATATCATTAATACAAAGTAGAAAACTGGAAGAAAAAAAACAAAACTCTATATATGTTGGACTATCTCGTAGCAAGGGGAAAATAGATACAGACAGTAGAATATCCACTCCTTGGAGAATAAAACAAGGAGATGCAAAGGAAATTATTTCAATAATCAATGATGAGTTAATAAAAATATGTAAAAGAATTGAAGAAGATGAATTCTACTTTGAAGGAGGGAAAAACATGGACGATGTATTCGATTACAAAATTTATAACAACCTATTAAAATGGCCACACAAAAGTGGAATAAAAAACGAAGGGTGGAGAAATAGAAATTTCCCACAAAAATAATAAACACTTTCGAATTTCGGTTGAAAAATACATACGGCTTATCGGAATAAATAGCGAGACATGGACAGATATAATTATCTGCCCATTTATTGTCCATACAAAAATACCTATCAAACCTACAAATTATATTAAGAGTCATTCTAACATCATAGATTATTTTTTATAAGACAGCATTTTTTATATTTTTTACCGCTTCCACATAAACACTTATCATTTCTTCCAAGCTTAACTTTAAATTTCCCCCTTAATTCCTTCGAATCATAAATCATTGGCTTATCCATTTTTGCTTCTTTAACTGCAAGATCCATTTTTGTATCTTTTTGCCACGGAAAGGATAGCTTACATATCGAAGCCACCATACCAAGTCGATCAGCCTCAACCAAAACCCCAAACCATTGATTTTGCTTTGCTAAATATTTTTTTGCATTAACATGGGCCATCAATTTATTTTGAGCTGATTCTAAATCACCAGCTAATGTATGAACGGTTAGACCACCAACCCCATTTTCTAGCTGAATAGTAAAATCATGAGTAAGGTTATCCTGTATGGTTAAGTATTGTATCCTACCTACTGCCTCATTAAGCATATCGACAAACTTACCATTTCCTTTTAAAAGGATCAGGCCCAGATCTGTTAAATCATCATTAGCCAGTCGTTGAATTTTAAAAAGAAGCCTACCAAAGAATCCTGATGTATATTTTTGCAAAATGCCTTTTGGTGTTCCACTACCGGGCAGTGCTAATCTTCGTACCATAAAAGCAGCATCTAAGTCAGAAGCAATATCATCCGCTAGATGCATAAAGGTCATATCATTCTCAATCCATAAATTATATTTTAAATGCATGGATAGAAGAACAATTTCTGTGCTCGCCATTAGAGCGTCATGATAACCAGTACGGCGGTCAACAAAACTCAAGAAAAATAAAGGCTCCGAAAGAAACTCAGTAAGAATATCTAAGAAAAAAATATCCATAATATATGGTGCTTTTAAATGTTCTGTTTTCTCATATTTAAGATGAAGTCGACACTGAAAAGCTAAGGACGGATAACTCTCAGATGTTATACAAACTGGGTAGCAAGATGTAGGCCGATCTTTAAATTCTACCAAATTTCCACTTGCATCCTTAAAGTGAACCCCCGCTTCCATAAGAGCATTGGAGCATTCTATCGCCTGATCATAAGCGTTCTGAAATCCCTTAGTGAAATCATCTTTAACAATCTCAGCTTGTCCTTTTCTTGAGGAAAGCGTCATACCTTTAGATTTTGCTTGTACGATTAAATATTTACTCCCGAATTTAACGAGTATATCGATCTCACCAATTTTCTCTGCCGCATTTTTAAAAATATCAATATTTACATAGACGTTTTCTCTTCCAAAAACAGATACTAATTTATTATATGTGAATGCCTCAGTGAAATTTCCTCTATGCTCATCAGCAAACTTGCGATACGATTTATCTTCACGCATCCAAAATATTGGGCTTTCATACATTGATTGAGCAAGTGATGTTAACTGGAATAAATAATATTTATCATTTAGACATACAATAGGCTTTGCATTAATAATATTAAAATCATCTATTGAGCTAAACGATGTGTTATCATCTTTTGAACTTGTACTAAAAATAGTCAAAAAAGCAATTACTATTTCCTTTGACTGTTTAGATAAACGAATTAGCTCATCAACATTTATTTCATGAAACTGAAGGCGAGATTCTTTATGACTTATTAATTCGCTACGTGATGCAATGGAGTTAAGATTTTCATTAAGCATTTCATTAATAGCTCGATATATTGTATAAGCATCATTCATATCGAAACCAACATGATCACGGAGCCATACTTCATCTTCTATATAACGTTCTCTTGCGAATGATGCAAATTGAAACTCAAATGCCTGCTCAGCACTATAAAATATAAACTCACGAACAACATCTTTTTCCGTAAAAAAACTTTCAAACGAAAGTTTCGGATTCTCAAGAGAGAAATTTTTCATTCCTGAAGTTTTTATGGCCTCATGAATATCTTTTAAAATTTGTTCAGCAGAATCAACATATTGAGTTAGCTTATCGCTGCTTATTTCTACTGCATTATAACCGGACTTGAGCATCAACCCATGCAGTAGTGATAACTCAGTTTTAATCAATCGGTCAGATGAAGTTAGATGGTTCAAATCATCAGTTTCCAATCCTCCTTGGAAACCTATTGTACAGTCTCTTAGGCATAAATATGAATACGCATGAATAAAACCGTCTTGTTTACAAAGTTCCTCTAACTCTAAAAATTTCGCTTGCTCATTATTCATTATTGTCTCCAAATATTTTATTCAGCAATGCCAACGATTATAAACAGCAGGGGCGTGGTTTTTTCAAGAAACTATGTAACTTTTGATAAATTTAGTCAAGTTTAAAATGACAACTAAATTAGACTATATTGGTATATACTGGTAAAAAGTAATTAATTAGACAAATTGCTTTTTAAAGGAATACTTATTCCTTTAATTCATCATCGATGAATGTGCGGTAAAATGTAATTTTAGAAATGACCACAAACATTTAAAGTTAATGCATATGATAATTTCTTGATGATACTAAATGCAGATTAACTCATGATTTAAAACCTCTTTGATTGAAAAATATAAACTTGTCCTGATTTTTTTGTTCTAGATATCCATCTTTTAGATTTCCTTTTAACTTAGATTTAAATCTATTTTCATAGTCCACTATATATGACGTTTTTTTCATTATTTTTTCTTCAATCACTTTTTCTTTATTCCTTGGCTGAATAACAGGTTTTTTTATACCTAAACGTTCTCTTACCTCTTCGATCTTAACTGCTCTACTATTGAAATTGCTACGGCCTTTGAGTCTAAATTGATGGGTAGCTGTTGTTGCTGTTTCTGCATGATAAAGTATCCTACTGATAGAACCACCAATATATGTATTACTCCTACCACCGAGGCCACTTTTATTATAAGTTTTGATTGGTTCTTTATTGTGTTGTTTTTTAACTCTGTTGCGTATTTGTGCAGCTTTTTGTGTTGTTCTTCTAACTTTAGAGCTTGTTGGTCTATTATATTTTTTGCTGAGTTTAAAGCTGTAGTTGTTGTTTCTAACGAGTTGTTCACCCTTGTTAGTGTCTGCTGTGTCTGATTCAATGCTGTGCTGACTGATTCTGATAATATCATCATCGATTCGGTCAGTGGCTCTACTGTCATTGATATTTGGTTCAATAAGTGATCGTCCAATACTATTTGGTTCATCATCTTTTCTTGCTGAGAAACTTCTAACGAGTTCATCATCTCTATTTTTGTCATATTTCACCTTTGTTTTAATAGTGTTCCAGCTAAATTTTTTGCCTAATGAAGATCCCTTAAACGCTATGTCATTTACACTGAATGAAACCCCCGCCACGTTGCCAGTGCTGGCAACATTGAACCTTGGCTCAATGCTTACGGCCTGCAGACGTTCTACGAACGTCTCTAAGTCTGGTTTTCCTGTCATAGCCGCCTGTAAGGCGTTCTGTAGCACGATACGAGCTGGTTTTTCACCTGTACGAAGAGCTTGCTCGATCTCGTTCTTGGTTGGTGCTGATACGTCTGATTTTTGACCTTTAAGTCCCTGTGTAATGGTTAAGCCGTGCTTTACTTCTAAACGTTCACAAGCTGTTATTGTATTAAATGCTGAGTGCTGACCGTGCCATACAGAACCATCAAGGCCGACACGATTCGCTACTATATGGATATGGTCTTTATCAGTATCTTTATGACGCACACAAATATATTGATGTTTGTCTATATCGATATTCATTTCTTTCAAATAGTCTTTTGCTATCTCTTGCCATTGTTCATCTGTGAGCTTCTCATCTTTTGGAAGAGATAAAAACGCATGAAAAGTTGGTTTATTTATATCAGGTCTAAAATTGCTTACAGCTTTGAACTCATCAGTTAAATCACTAACATTATTTTTATCTGCTGACATATTGCTACAAATGAAATCATGATCATCTTTTAATATATACTTAACTCTGTTTTTAAATGATTTACCTGACTTCGCTACGTATCCCTTCATAATTTAGATCCTTGTTTATTTCTATTATCCTTCTGCTAACTTGCTTTATATTAAAATTAAGCTTATTAACTTCATTTTTATCAAAGTATTCATTGCTATTTAGTTTTTTTGTTGCTTGATTTATATTGTTTCCTAACGATGAAAGTTGTATATAAGTTTTTTGATTAACTTCGGGCATTTGTCTTCTTACAATAGGTTCAGACTTTAATATTTCTCTTCGGATGTAATGGCCTCTTTCAAGGCCAGACGCTGAAACTAATGATTTTAGATATTCAAACTCTGCTTTGTTTACTCTGAACTGTATAGATATATCCCTTCGTTCCTCCGAGGTTAAATTTATACGACCTCTTTTTCTATCTGTATTTAACATATATAATCCTTAATAGCTTTTATATAGTCTTCATCATTTTCCTTAATCAATGTTTTTAGAAGATCATCAGCTTTATTTTCTTGTATATACCTGTGAGCCACGAAATAGCATAGTCTTTGTTCATCAACATTAATTTCATTGAAAGATATATCTTTATCTTGTTCTATGTAATAAAAAAATCTTGCTAATAACTCAAACTTCATTTTTAAACTTATTTGTTTCTCTAAGTCATCATTATTCATATTCTATTACTCCTCTTATATTTAATCAGTGCTTTTTTATCTATCATTTTTCTAACGTCTAATATTGATTGCTTTGCTTCGCTTGAAGAGTCTTTTTTACCCATACAACTACGGATCATGAAGCCGCCAAGCATTATACAAAGAAGCATCATTGCTATTGCTATAATCATCTATTAATTTCCTCAACTAAAGTGAATATAAAACTCATCTTCTTCTTTTGATTTCAAAACAACATTATTATAAAAATCTTTAATGTCATTGATACGTTCAGGATCTGGATAGTTCTTTATTTCCTCGCTATTTATTATTTTATTCAATGCGTTTTCTGCTCCCTTTTTACTTATTGTTTTACCTTCATTGCTACCTGAAAAATGATTATTATACTCTTCACAATGAAAACTCTTATAAAAAACAGCGTCAGCATAACCAAAAAAGAAAGCTACTTTTTTATCTTTTTTTCTTTCAATACTAAAATCGTGCGACATATGTATAACTCCTAATATTATTTATAATATCCAAAGTAAATCTTTGGGGTTTGATTTACCGCCTCCCATTTGATAAGGGGAACAGGCGGAAGGGTAGATCTTTTTCAACCCTACGAGCAAAGCGAGATAGGGCAATCCGAAGGATTGGGTAAATAGCGGATACGCTATTACACCTTGCCTCAGTTTCCGAAAGCTAAAAAATAAAAGCTGAACTCAACTTATATTTAAATAAATAACCGATCTAAAAAACTAGTCAATAGCGGCTACATAAATAAATACACTGCACGATAAATAAAATGCAAATAAAGATAGGGTAAATAATATATTGTCTTTATGACAACTTTGGGGGGGGGAAATCGTCAAGGGCTAAATCGTGGGGTCCCGCTTGCGGGTTCCGATTTAGTGCTTGATGATATAGAGGAGGAAATAAAATTTATATGGGTGATGGTTCGACACTTCGAGCCATCACCTTGGAAGACGTATTTTACATTCTCCTTCTGAAAGAAATCCTGTCAGAAAAAACCAACTTGCTAATAATAAACCCAACAATCGCAATGACAAATAAACTAATATTACCAGCTATTATTCCTGAACTCATACCGATCAAAACTGATAATATTAAGGTGCTGAATACTATTAAAAATACACACCAACCCGGCGGAGCACCGTATAATACAGTTGCTTGACATCCAGTGCATACGTGAACCCCTTTCTGACTTTCTTTTAGACAGTATGGGCATTGAATGGTATTATTTTCCATTTCCTATTCCTCTAATCTTTCTTAAAAACCGCACCTTGGTAAACAACTCCATCTTTGACTTTTTCGATTTTAAAAGTCCAAGATCCGAGATTTTTGTTTTGCGTTTTGGCGATATAGATGGGTTTCTTGCTTTCATCCCAGCTTTTAACGGTAAAAACACCATCGCGAAACTTGATCACATCTTTCTGAATATCAAGCCTGACGCCGAACTGTTGATTAACATAGTTGCCATAGATGCCATCATCGCCACACCCTGCTAGCAGGACGGCAAGACCTGCCACTAACATAAATTTCCGCATACCTTTTCCTTCACCAATAGCACAGATCTACGATTGACCTGTAAACGCCTTAGGATTCAATTATTTTCATGTCTAGTCATATCGTTTGTACCGATCGAAAAAATAAACAATGATAGATAAAAACTATCAAAATAAAATAACCGATCGTTTAAACCAATTAATAACGATCGATTTAGTGCCTTTTGATTGTTAAAACCTATCAATATTAACATATCGATCTTTTATACCGATCTATTTCTGTTAAGGATTTGGATCTTGAACGGACAACAGCGGGAAAAGTTCTATGGTGGGATATCTGGAACGAGACTTTTTTTATATTTTTTAGATATATTTTCCTTTTTACTTTATTAGCCCTCGTTTTATAGTTTTTTTGATCTAGCTCTGCTTTATATTTTATTAGTGCCATATAAAACAAGGCACCTTTACTATAAATAAACTTAGCTTTACTGAGAGCTATATACTGCCTTGTGTTCGCCCCCTAAAATGGGACTTCACCCAAGGCTTCGCCTCCTGAAATTTTCAACTTATTTTGTTGAAAATCTATCAAGATTGGCGAAAACCAAGATGAAAAATATGACTTCACCCAAGTTGATCTGGCTTAAAGCTCTACATCGTTTCCAATGTAGGACACCCTACGACACCCCCAGATTCGTTCATGCAGATTAATGTATTGTTATCCCCTATTTATGCTTTCAACAAAGGTAGGGCTTTCTCATAGCTATTCCATATACAACTTCACTTATCTGTTTAGAACTTCGCTTCGGGTTGGTATTACGTCGCTTCCCCTTCTATACCTACAATCAACAAAACATACGGACATCTCTCATTAGCGACTCGCGCTCAATTGCTCCACATATGCAGACCTGATACAAAGGTTTATAATTTGATTGCTTTTGAGGACATTAAAGATTCTGGAAATGGTATTCAAAAGACTTGTAAAAAGCTCAGATTTAGATTTGACAAATATGAAAAGATTATTTAATACTTTATTATATTTGTAATCACGTTAATCCTCTAACTGATTACAAGACTTAAAAAAGTCAGCGAAAACTTTTTTAGTCCTTAAAAAGTCAGATTTAACATCTGGCTTTTTTTGTATCTTTACTTTTTATAGATCTTATATTTTAATAGTCAATAGGAAGATAGGAGATATTTCACAAAATCATTTTGGTTAACGATAGCAGACTTAATAAAGGTCAGATATATATCTGACCTTTTGCTTAAGATATCAATATTATTCATATAAAATCTCTAAACGCTATACAATCCATTTTGATATGTTTTATTTTCACATATAACAAATCATAATGGCCTCTGTATGCATACACATTATATTTATTCTAACCTCTTCAAAATCTATGTATCTATGCTGACTTTGATCAATACTCTTCTTCGTTTTTTCAATAATATCATCGTAAACGGTTTCCATATAATATTTATCAGTAAATAGATCGAATACTTCATTAGCAGGCTTCGCAAGCACTTTCTTGGTAAAGCGAGAGTATTCTAACAATGCTGTAAGTTCTGCTGAGTTCTGACTATTACATTTATTTTCTTTTTTCATTTTTGGTTCCTTATTTAATCGTTAAGTAAATATCCCCCTACACTTTCATGTATTATTTAAAAGGGATTGTTGTATTTTATAAATATATGTTTATATTGCTTTCACATACTACCCATATATTATTATGCAGCTGTATTACGTGATGAATAGATCAGTTGTTCAATCCATTCATCAATCTCACTTTCAACAAAGGCACTGGCTCTTATTCCAATCTTAATCGGCTTAGGGAAATCCCCCTTACTAATAAGTCTATAGATCCATGCTTTGCTAAATCCTGTTTTATTGATCACTTCCGGCATGCGAATAAGTTTTTTTGTTGTCATATATTTCTCCGTTGTTGTTTTGATGAATGTAGTATCTTCAGATCGCTTATGACGTTCAACCCTCGGAAAATCAGAATTGAACTCGAATTGAGTGTTTTTCATACAAAAACAGATGAAATGGCGGGAGAGCTGTCACTGGGCGGGGTGTAGAGCGATTTAGCAATAAGTGCTATTTATTTTCCTGTTTCAAGGTATTTTATAATTTTCATATTAATCAATTACTTAATAAACATCAGTTTAAATTCTGACTTAATTCTTATCTGCATTAGCCAAGAAAAAGGGCTATGGCCGTTAAGACATAACCCTTCTTTCATCAGCAGTTATCCTTACCCACACCGATTAAACGTTCCCTGTACGACATTACCGCCTTTCTCAAGGCTTACCATGTAGTCGGCATACCATTGCAGCATCTCGCGTCTGCCATCGAGATATTGCGCATGGTTGTAGGTGCCACGGATAGCATTCTTATCAACATGGGCTAGTTGGGTTTCAATCCATGCGGTGTTGTAGCCCTGTTCATGAAGAACGGTGCTCATAGTATGACGGAAGCCGTGACCCGTAACCCGTCCTGTATAGCCGATTCGCTTAAATACCTGATTGATACTGGCTTCGCTCATGGTCTTACTTGGATCATTGCGGCCCGGAAACAGCAAAGGGAATTGTCCCGTCATTGCTCTGATCTTTTCGATAATGGCTAACGCTTGGGTAGATAGCGGGATGATATGAGGACGGCGCATTTTCATGCGTTCAGCAGAAATTTCCCATAGCGCTTTCTCGGAATCGATTTCCGACCATAAGGCACCACGCAATTCACCCGTTCTTAGGCCAGTAAGGATCAATAATCTTGCTGCCAACACCATCAATTCACTACCAGAGTAGCCAGCAAGGGCTTTAAAAAAGGCAGGAAGCTCTTCGGTGGTCAGGAACGGGTAATGTGTAGATTCATGCCCCTGCATGGCACTGGTGAGATCAGGAGCGGGATTATACTCGGCTCTGCCTGTCACGATGGCATAGCGAAACACTTCACCACATCGTTGGCGCACTTTCTTTGCTTTCTCTGTTGCACCTCTGGCTTCGATTTTTTTAAGCACATTAAGAAGCTCTAATGGCTTAATGTCCGCAACAGGCCGTTGACCAAGAAAAGGAAAAATATCTTTATTGAAAGCTTCGAGAATGTCAGAGGCATACCCAACTGACCATTTTTTCACTTTCATGCTGTGCCATTCGAGCGCAATTTGCTGAAAGGTGTTTTTGACCTGCGCTTCACGCTCAGCTTTATGTTCTTTCTTAAGCTCTAAAGGATCGATACCCCCAGCGATACCTTTTCGAGCTTCATCACGCTTTGCTCTGGCATCAGCCAAAGACACATCGGGATATACCCCCAGCGCCAATAACTTTTCCTTTCCATCGATACGATACTTTAAACGCCAGTAGCGTGACCCGTTAGTTTTAACCAATAAGTAGAGGCCACCACCATCAGCCATCTTGTAGGGTTTATCTTTGGGCTTGGCAGTCTCGACCTGTCTGGCATTGAGCTTCATCTGGGGGTATCTCCTTTAGACCGAACAGCGAATACCCCCATTGATACCCCCAACTCACCGTAGATTTCTGTGAACGTGAGTAGACGAGCAGAGACAACAAGGGCCGTGAAACCGCGTATTATAAGGGTTTAAAGGGTATTTGAGTAGACTTAAGGAGACGTTAAAATAGGTAGGATGGTGCCGATAATAGGAGTCGAACCTACGACCTTCGCATTACGAATGCGCTGCTCTACCAACTGAGCTATATCGGCCCTGAAAGGACATGACCACGAGTGTGAATCACGGGGTAGAAGGTTAAAACTAACCGGGTGATGCGTCAATAGCCTTGTGAATCAAGTGGCTGATTTTGCATCACTCCGGTTTTAATTACGCACGAATGGTATCGTCACCGATGCCGATCCACTTGTAGGTGGTCAGCGCTTCCAGCCCCATTGGGCCACGTGCGTGTAATTTTTGCGTGCTGACGGCCACTTCCGCGCCCAGGCCAAATTGTCCGCCATCGGTAAATCGGGTAGAAGCATTGACGTAAACGGCGGACGAATCCACTTCATTCACAAAACGATCGGCGTTGCGCAGAGTGCGCGTCAGGATCGCATCGGAATGTTGAGTACCGTGTTCACGAATATGCGCAATTGCGTCATCCAGGCCGGCCACGATTTTCACGTTCAGATCCAACGACAGGAACTCGTCGTCATACTCTTCGGCTTTCACCGACACCACGTTAGCCGGGCCTGATTTCAGTTGGGCCAGCGCCGCATCGTCAGCATGCAGCATGACGCCGCTTTCCGCCATTTGCTTGCTCAGCGCAGGCAGAAAACGCGCAGCGATATCCTGATGCACCAGCAGCGTTTCCACCGTGTTGCAGGTACTCGGACGCTGGGTTTTCGCATTGACGATGATCTTCAGCGCCGGCTCGATCTCCGCGCTGTCGTCAACAAAGATATGGCATACGCCAATCCCGCCGGTGATCACCGGGATCGTCGACTGCTCACGGCACAGCTTGTGCAGGCCCGCGCCGCCACGAGGGATCAGCATGTCGATGTATTTATCCATACGCAGCATTTCATTGACCAGCGCGCGATCCGGGCTGTCGATCGCCTGAACTGCGCCAGCAGGTAAGCCGCAGGCTTCCAGCGCTTGCTGAATCACCGCAACCGTTGCCGCATTGGTGCGATATGTCTCTTTACCGCCGCGCAGAATCGCCGCGTTGCCGGTTTTCAGGCACAACGAGGCGACGTCAACGGTCACATTGGGACGCGCTTCGTAAATCACGCCAATGACGCCCAGCGGAACACGACGACGTTCCAGACGCAGCCCGCTGTCCAGCAGACCGCCATCAATCACCTGTCCGACCGGGTCGGCCAGGTTACACACCTGACGGACGTCATCGGCAATCGCTTTCAGGCGCGCCGGTGTCAATGCCAGACGATCCAGCATCGCTTCGCTGAGGCCGTTTTCGCGCGCCTCGGCAACGTCCTGAGCATTAGCGCTCAGGATGCTTTCAGTTTGCGCTTCCAGTTCGTCCGCTATTTTTTCCAGTACGCGATTCTTCTCGCGACTGGAGAGTAGCGCCAGTTTGTAGGACGCCGCTTTGGCAGCAATGCCCATTTGTTCCAGCATACGTCGGCTCCTTAACGGGTAATCATGTCATCGCGATGGACAGCGACCGGGCCATATTCATAGCCAAGAATCGCGTCAATCTGCTGAGAGTGGTGACCAGCAATACGGCGCAGCGCGTCGCTGTTATAACGGGTGACGCCGTGGGCGATATCGCGCCCTTCCTGGTTACGGATGCGGATCACTTCACCACGCGAGAAGTTACCTGTCACGCTTTTAATGCCTTTTGGCAATAATGAGCTACCGCGTTCCAGCATCGCAGATGTCGCCCCTTCATCCACCGTGATTTCACCGGCAGGCGGCGCGCCAAAGATCCAGCGTTTGCGGTTTTCCAGCGGGGAGGCTTGCGCATGGAAACGGGTTCCCGCAGAAATGCCTGCCATAACATCGCCAATCACGCCCGGCTTGCTGCCCGCTGCGATGATGGTGTCGATTCCGGCACGACAGGCAACGTCGGCAGCCTGCAATTTGGTGCCCATTCCCCCGGTTCCCAGGCCAGAGACGCTGTCGCCTGCAATCGCACGCAGCGCATCATCAATGCCGTACACGTCTTTAATCAGCTCAGCCTGCGGGTTGGTTCGCGGATCGGCGGTAAACAACCCTTGCTGATCGGTCAGTAACAACAATTTGTCGGCGCCCGCCAGAATGGCGGCCAGCGCGGAAAGGTTGTCGTTATCGCCCACTTTTATTTCAGCGGTCGCCACGGCATCGTTTTCATTGATGACAGGGACAATATTGTTGTCCAGCAGCGCACGCAGGGTGTCACGCGCGTTCAGGAAGCGCTCTCTGTCTTCCATATCCGCACGCGTCAGCAGCATCTGCCCGATGTGAATACCGTAGATAGAGAATAGCTGTTCCCAAAGCTGAATCAGACGACTCTGCCCCACCGCCGCCAACAGTTGTTTAGACGCTATGGTCGCCGGGAGTTCCGGGTAGCCAAGATGCTCACGCCCGGCGGCGATAGCACCCGACGTGACGATCACAATACGATGGCCTGCGGCATGTAGCTGCGCGCATTGACGAACAAGTTCTACGATATGGGCACGGTTCAGGCGGCGCGATCCGCCCGTTAGCACACTGGTGCCGAGTTTTACCACCAGCGTCTGGCTGTCACTCATGATTCTCTGCCATTCAAAATAGGGGAAAATGATATCAAACGAACGTTTTAGCAGGACTGGCCCCGGTTGCCAACAACCAGAGCACAAAGCATGAAATTTTGTTGCGCAGGATCAGCAAGCGTAGCGGCAGTTTCTGACAATTTTATTACCGCAATAATAAATCATCCTTTTTTAAAAATATTCTTAATTTGTCATAAAACCTTCATTGCAGAGCGTTAAAAACCATCCTGTTTTTCACGGGGATCACTCCCAGCGAATATTAGCGCGTAATTTTAAATCAGGAATGAAAATGAAAAAGAGCACTCTGGCATTAGTGGTGATGGGTATTGTTGCATCGGCATCCGTGCAGGCAGCAGAAGTGTATAACAAAAACAGTAATAAACTGGACGTGTATGGCAAAGTAAAAGCGATGCACTACATCAGTGATGATGACAGCAAAGATGGCGACCAGACTTATATCCGCTTTGGCTTTAAAGGCGAAACGCAGATTAACGATCAGCTGACCGGTTACGGTCGCTGGGAAGCTGAGTTCGCCGGTAACAAAACAGAAAGCGAAGGCGGTCAGAAAACTCGTCTGGCTTTTGCGGGTCTGAAGCTGAACGATTTCGGTTCGTTAGATTATGGTCGTAACCTGGGCGCCTTGTACGACGTTGCCGCGTGGACGGATATGTTCCCTGAATTCGGCGGCGACGGCCTTGCACAGACCGACAACTTTATGACCAAACGCGCCAGTGGCCTGGCAACTTACCGTAACACCGATTTCTTCGGCGTTATCGATGGTCTGAACTTAACCCTGCAATATCAGGGTAAAAACGAAAACCGCGACGTCAAAAAGCAGAATGGCGACGGTTTCGGCACATCTCTGAGCTATGACTTCGGCGGCAGCGACTTCGCCATCATCGGCGCATACGCCAATTCAGACCGCACCAATGAGCAGAACCTGCAATCTCGCGGACAAGGTAAAAACGCGGAAGGTTGGGCGACGGGTCTGAAATATGACGCCAATAACATTTACCTGGCGACTATCTATTCTGAAACCCGCAACATGGCGCCTATTTCCGGTGGTTTCGCCAATAAAGCGCAAAACTTCGAAGCGGTTGCCCAGTATCAGTTTGATTTCGGTCTGCGTCCTTCCCTGGGCTATGTTCAGTCTAAAGGCAAAGATATTGAAGGTATCGGTGATGAAGATATCGTGAAATATATCGATGTGGGCGCAACATATTATTTCAATAAAAATATGTCCGCGTTCGTTGATTATAAAATCAACCAGATTGACGATGATAACAAGCTGGGCGTAAGCAGCGATGATATCGTCGCGATTGGTATGACGTACCAGTTCTGATTGTCTTAATTTGCCGGATGACGACGCTCAGGCGTCTTATCCGGCCTACTCTTTTGCACTGTTGCAGGCCGGATAAGCGTAGCGTCATCCGGCACTATTCTATGTTACGCCGTTAACTTCACCGGTTCTTTGAAGTTATCGGCGGGTTCCAGCGCCAGATTCAGCGAAGTCAGCAGTGCACGCAATTTTTCATGAAACTCGCGCAGGGTGTACTCCAGGCGTTCAACCACCTCGGTCTCTTTAATCGGCACGGCGGTTCAGTTACCTTCTTTGTCAAACAGGCCAAACTGGTAGCTGTAGGTAAAGCGTTTTTCCTGCGCTTCCAGTTCCATCCACCAGCCCCAGAATTCACGTTTCTCAGGCGCTGGCTTCACGTTGACGCAAACAGCCAGGCAATCGAAAAAAAAACGATTATCTTCGCACTGCCCTTCGCGTATATACGGGCCAAGCGCAGTGAATTTCTTGATCAATCTACTTTTCGGGTGTCCACTCGGTAACGTCATTGCGATCTCCTTTGGTGAAGCAACTGTTTTACCAAAACAATAAAATTTAGCAATCCATTAACACAATCTGTGATTGATCCAACCGGTAATTTCTTTCAGCGCAGTGTCAAAATTGCGATACACCGGATTAAATGGAATCTCCATCAGCTTACCGTCGGAAGATGACGAGGTGATGAGCCGGGACTCCTCTTCCGGGCTAAACGGATCGTTTTTCCAGAAGCCAGATAACATCGGCGTTGGGCAGCGTCTGCCGAGCAACCCCTGCACCTTCAGTGAATAACGATTTAGCTCAACGCGCAGCGCTTCATCTGACGCATCATGCATCCCCAGACGGCTTGCCAGCACGTCAAGATACATTTCCGGCACCGTCCCCTGACGTTGTGAATCGCTTAACAACGCATGGACCACCGGCCCCAGACAGGCTACCGCTTTCAGTCGCGGCGCTTCCAGGTAGGCCAGACGTACCGCAACGTTAGCGCCAAAACGAAAACCAAACGCCGCCACCCGGGTATGATCAACCCACGGCACCCCAGGCAGCGCTTTCAACACATGCTGATGCAGCAGACTGGAGTCCTGGGTGAGTTTCCATTTTGACGAGAATCCAACCGACGGCATATCCAGCGTCAGCATCGCCATACCGCGCGGCGCGAAGTAACGTTCGAACAGGGTGTAATAGTCCGTTTGCATGGAGTCCAGGCCGCCGCACATCAGTACGGTCGGGAACGGGCCATCCCCTTTCGGCATATGCAAAAACGCAGTGACAGGCGCGCCGCCGGGGATCGAAAACGCCATTTCACGCAGCGAGCCCGGCAAGCGTTGCGCGGCCTCTTCATACGCGCGGTTCGCCAGCGCCTGCGCCTGCTCCGCCAGCTCATCCCCTTTAAGATGCGGGTAAGCCGCAATGTTGTAGAGCGAGGAAGCGTGCAGCCAGTGACGCCCGCTGCGCTGTGAGTCTGTTTCCTGGCAGGCTTTCTGCTGCCATTCCATCGCCTGTTTCGACCATTCAAAGATCCAGTTACCGCCACGGTAGCCAATCACCGTGTCGTACAGCTCTTTGTCGGTTCGCTCGGCTTCGCTCATTACGATACGCGCCTGCACATCAAGGATTTCTCGCGGATCGATACCGCGCCAGATCCACATCAGACGGTTGATCATGCGATACCAGTGCGGCACGTTTTTACCATCCAAAGTGGACTGCACGGACGGCTGCGTTCCGTGATTGAAGCGCCGGACAAGCGTCGACGTTTCAGGATGTTTGAAACGGGGTTTAAACAGGGTTTCGCTGAGGTTAGCCTGTGACATTCGTGCAGCCTCCAAGGGTACTTACTGAGGCCTATTGTAACGTGTGTGCGGCTAAAAAAAACAACGCCCGGCATTGCCAGGCGTTGAAAATTTCAGTGATTAGCGACCAGAGATTGGCGGGACGAATACCACGCCCATATCCCACGGCTGTTCAATCCAGGTGTCCTGCGGGATATCAATCACATAATCATCCACCAGCGGGCGGCCAGCCGGTTTAGCGAAGATAGTGACGAAATGAGCTTTAGGGTACATTTCGCGGATAGCAACAGCAGTACCGCCGGTATCGACCAGATCGTCGATCACGATGAAACCTTCACCATCGCCTTCCGCACGTTTCAGCACTTTCAGTTCGCGCTGGTTGTCGTGGTCGTAGCTGGAGATGCAAACGGTATCGACATGGCGAATACCCAACTCACGCGCCAGCAATGCGCCCGGTACCAGACCACCACGGCTGACGGCAATAATGCCTTTCCATTGTTCAGAAGGCATCAGGCGGCTTGCCAGTTTGCGTGCGTGAATCTGCAACATGTCCCAGGTGACGACGTATTTTTCGCTCATGTGAAGTGTCCCAGCCTGTTTATCTACGGCTTAAAAATTGAGGGTGAACCAGGTTGCGCGAGATTATAGAGACCTGACGCGCTAAAAACCAGTGTTTCGCGGAATCCAGCCCTCTTTTTACGTGCTTTATACTACCCGAAGACCAGGAAAGTGGTATTCTCAATCGCATCTCGCAAGCCCGACTTGTGGTGACAATCAATCTGCTAACCCTGTGGCCTGCAAGAAAGTTTTGCAGGACATCGTCAAGGAGACTTATCGTGTCTGAACTGTCTCAATTATCTCCACAACCGCTGTGGGATATTTTTGCAAAAATCTGTTCTATTCCTCATCCGTCCTACCATGAAGAGCAGCTCGCTGAACACATTATGGGCTGGGCCAAAGAGAAAGGTTTCCACGCTGAGCGCGATCGGGTCGGTAATATCCTGATTCGTAAACCTGCCACCGCAGGTATGGAAAACCGCAAACCAGTGGTTTTGCAGGCGCACCTGGATATGGTTCCGCAGAAAAACAACGACACCGTACACGACTTCACCAAAGATCCGATCCAGCCTTATATTGACGGCGAGTGGGTAAAAGCCCGCGGCACCACGCTGGGCGCGGATAACGGCATTGGTATGGCTTCCGCGCTGGCCGTTCTGGCTGACGACAACGTCGTGCACGGCCCGCTGGAAGTGCTGCTGACCATGACGGAAGAAGCCGGTATGGACGGCGCATTCGGCCTTCAACCTGGCTGGCTACAGGCCGATATTCTGATCAATACCGACTCCGAAGAAGAAGGTGAGATCTACATGGGCTGTGCAGGCGGTATCGATTTTACCTCTAACCTGCCGCTGTCCCGTGAAGCCATTCCGGCGGGTTTCCAGAGCTTTAAACTGACGCTGAAAGGCCTGAAAGGCGGCCACTCCGGCGGCGAAATCCACGTCGGTCTCGGCAATGCCAACAAGCTGCTGGTGCGCTTCCTGGCGGATCATGCTGAAGAACTGGGTCTGCGTCTGGTTGATTTCAACGGCGGTACGCTGCGTAACGCTATCCCGCGTGAAGCCTTCGCCACCGTTGCTGTAGCGGCAGATAACGTCGATGCGCTGAAAACACGGGTGAACGCTTATCAGGAGATCCTGAAAAACGAACTGGCAGAGAAAGAGAAGAATCTGGTGGTTCTGCTGGAAGCAGCCGCTAACGACAAAGCGGCGCTGACTGCCTCGTCCCGCGATGGCTTTATCCGTCTGCTGAACGCCACGCCAAACGGCGTGATTCGCAATTCCGACGTAGCGAAAGGCGTGGTTGAGACGTCCCTGAACGTGGGCGTTGTGACCATGACCGACAACAACGTGGAAATCCACTGCCTGATCCGCTCGCTGATCGACAGCGGTAAAGACTACGTGGTGAGCATGCTGGATTCGCTGGGTAAACTGGCTGGCGCGAAAACCGAAGCAAAAGGCGGCTATCCGGGCTGGCAGCCAGATGCGAACTCGCCGGTAATGCACCTGGTGCGTGAAACTTACCAGCGTCTGTTCAATAAGACGCCGAACATCCAGATTATTCACGCGGGTCTGGAATGCGGTCTGTTCAAAAAACCGTACCCGGATATGGACATGGTCTCTATCGGGCCAACCATTACCGGCCCGCACTCTCCAGATGAGCAGGTTCATATCGAAAGCGTCGGTCACTACTGGCGGCTTCTGACTGAACTGCTGAAGTCTATTCCGGCGAAGTAAGTCGCTACGAAACATTGCCGGATGGCGGCGTAAACGCCTTATCCGGCCTACACGCTGATTTGTAGGCCGGATAAGCGCAGCGCCATCCGGCAATACATCAAAGTCACAGCCCCAGCAGAAGCTGTCTTTCCAGTTGTGGGTCCAGTAGCGTAACGTGTAACCCTACCAGCCGCACGCCCCGCCCTCCCCGCCGCTCATTCCAGGTTTTACGCGCCGTCGTGATTAAATCGTCCTTGCTTAAACGCGGCCAGACGTGCTCCTGAGTGGTCAACTGGAAATCGTTAAATTTTAATTTAACCCCCTGGCGGGCGATGAGCAGGTCAGGCTTCACTTTTGCCAGCCGCCTTTCCAGCTCTGGATATAACCGCTCAATGATCGCCTCGCATTCCGCCCATTCGTGAATATCCTCCGCCAGCGTACGTTCAACGCCTATCGATTTACGCAGTCTTTCATTGTTTACATCCCGCTCATCAATCCCCTGGCTACGCTCCCATAACACGCGGCCAAACTTACCAAAGCGCTTGAGTAACATCGCCAGATCGTACTTTTGCACGTCTTCACAGGTACGCAGCCCCATCGTTTCCAGCCTGGCCGCAGACACTTTACCCACCCCCGGAATTTTCCCCAGCGGTAAGGTTTTGAGAAACTCAGGAACATCGGCGGGGGTAATCACATATTGCCCATTCGGTTTATTAAGATCAGAAGCAATTTTTGCCAGAAACTTAACCGGAGCAATACCTGCTGATGCGGTGAGCTGGAGTTCGTTAAAAATCGTCTGACGGATTTCCTGAGCGATAAGCGTGGCGGAGCCGTGGCAATAAGTGCTGTCGGTAACGTCCAGATAAGCTTCATCCAGCGAAAGCGGCTCTATACGCGAAGTATAGCGAGAGAAGATTTCACGGATATGCTGCGACGCTTCTTTATACGCCTCAAACCGCCCCGGCAATAGCGTGAGGTGCGGGCAAAGCTTAAGC
This sequence comes from Citrobacter sp. TBCP-5362, assembly GCF_005406305.1. NCBI lineage: Bacteria > Pseudomonadati > Pseudomonadota > Gammaproteobacteria > Enterobacterales > Enterobacteriaceae > Citrobacter > Citrobacter sp. TBCP-5362. The sequence goes on from NZ_CP040234.1 coordinate 3,589,057, forward strand.
GCCATACCGGTCGGCATCGCGCTGCGCACGCCAAATTTGCGGGCGGGATAATTTGCCGTACTGATAACGCCCCTGCGCTCGCGGCTGCCGCCGATAGCAATGGGAATATCACGCAGGGCCGGGTTATCGCGCATTTCAACCGCCGCGTAAAAACAGTCCATATCAACATGTATGATTTTGCGCATGGCTCACCTCTGCAATACTGTTTAAGTATACAGTATATTTTGTATTGTGAGAAGCGAGTGGAAATTAAGCCGCGGCAGAATGCGCCGGGTTCTGACTGCCTTGACGGCTAAATTTCAGTATAAAGAGAAACTAAATTGTAAACGCATCGCCTGGGGCTTGCGAAAAACTGCCGTGGTGATAATGTGAGCGCACCAAATACGGATTAGTCTGATTTGGGGACTCTGTTTGCCGTTCTGGCGTGTGTAACCGTTTTATCAAGGAATAAGCAGTATGCGTAAAATCGCATTTTTTCTTGCGATGCTTCTGATCCCGTGCGTCTCATTTGCCGGTTTGCTAAGCAGTAGCAGCCCAACCACGCCAGTCAGTAAAGAATATAAGCAGCAGTTGATGGGGTCGCCTGTCTATATTCAGATCTTTAAAGAAGAGCGTACGCTCGATCTGTACGTCAAGATGGGTGAGCAATATCAATTGCTCGACAGCTACAAAATTTGCAACTATTCCGGTGGCTTAGGCCCCAAACAGCGCCAGGGTGACTTTAAAAGCCCGGAAGGTTTTTACAGCGTCCAGCGTAATCAGCTCAAACCGGACAGCCGTTTCTATAAGGCCATTAATATCGGTTTTCCGAACGCCTATGACCGCGCACACGGTTATGAAGGTAAGTATCTGATGATCCACGGCGCCTGCGTCTCCGTCGGTTGCTATGCCATGACCGACAGCGGCATTGATGAGATTTTCCAGTTTGTAACCGGCGCCCTGGTATTCGGGCAATCCAGCGTACAGGTGAGCATCTATCCCTTCCGCATGACCGATGCAAATATGCAGCGCCATAAGTATTCGTATTACAAAGATTTCTGGACGCAGCTAAAACCGGGCTACGACTACTTTGAGCAAACCCGTAAGCCACCAACGGTTTCCGTTGTTGATGGCCGTTACGTGGTCAGCAAACCGTTGAGCCATGAAGTGGTTCAGCCACAGCTGGCGTCAAACTATACGCTCCCCGAGACAAAATAATCGCCATTCGCCTGGCATAATCTTTTGCCAGGTTTCATTTCCCGTCAGCGGCTGCGTTGCAATCACGGTAACCACATCATTCGGTGTGGTTTGTGAACTGAAGTCGATTTCCACATCCTGGTCCAACAGCGTGGCAACGCCAAACGGCGCGCGGCGGGTGATCCAGAATAAATTGGTCGAGCAATAGGCCATAACATAGCGCCCGTCTGACAGCAGCATGTTGAAGACACCTTTCTTACGGAGTTCTTCTGCCAGCGTCGCAATATATTTAAATACCGCCATCATATTGCCCGGCGTGCGCGGATAACGCTGCGTCAGCTTATGCAGCAGCCAGCAGAACGCTTTTTCGCTGTCCGTCTCACCAACCGGGCGAAAATTACCGGTTTCAAGTGATTTGTAGCCGTTGAGCTGCCCGTTATGCGCATACGTCCAGTTACGCCCCCAAAGCTCACGGGTAAACGGATGCGTATTTTCCAGCACCACTTCCCCACGATTCGCCTGGCGAATATGGGCAACGACGGAACAGGATTTGATGGGATAGTCTTGCACCAGTCTGGCGATGGGCGAATTAAAACTGGGTTGCGGATCTTTAAACGTGCGACACCCTTTACCTTCATAAAACGTAATGCCCCAGCCGTCTTTGTGCGGCCCGGTTCCTCCACCACGCTGAACCAGCCCGGTGAAACTAAAGCAAATATCGGTTGGCACATTGGCGCTCATCCCGAGCAGTTCGCACATACATCACCTACCTTAAAACGCTGAACCGCCTGATGGCGCTGCGCTTATCAGGCCTGGACAAATCAAATGTAGGCCGGATAAGACGCTTTAACGTCATCATCCGGCAAAAACACAGTAAAGAATTATCCGCTTACTTAACCATCTCTTTTTCGATCAATTGGATCAGGATATGAATCACTTTGATATGGATTTCCTGAATACGATCAGCATAACCGAAATGCGGCACGCGAATTTCAATATCCGCCGTCCCTGCCATTTTACCGCCGTCTTTCCCGGTCAGGGTGATGACTTTCATTCCCTTCTCGCGTGCTGCGGCAATCGCTTTAATCACGTTACCAGAGTTGCCCGAAGTTGAGATCCCTAACAGCACATCCCCTTCACGGCCAACCGCTTCAACGTAGCGGGAGAAAACATAGTCGTAACCAAAATCATTACTGACACAGGAGATATGGCTGACGTCAGAAATAGCGATCGCCGGGTAGCCTGGACGGTTTTCGCGGTAGCGACCGGTCAGCTCTTCGGCAAAATGCATCGCGTCGCAATGAGAGCCGCCGTTACCGCAGGAAAGTACCTTGCCACCCGCTTTAAAACTGTCTGCCAGCAGGACCGCCGCGCGCTGAATAGCGTGAATATTGGCTTCATCTTTTAAAAAATTGGCCAGCGTTTCCGCCGCTTCGTTCAGTTCGTTACGAATAAGATCCTGGTACATGAGGATATCCTTCAGCATGAATGTAATTGACAGATGCAGTGTACCGGATAGCGCAGAAAGCGAGAAGCACAAGCCACAGGAATGCCGCTGGCTTTTGATTTTTTGTGCCGGTGAAAACGGCAACAATGTGAGCTTCGTTGTAATTATTTTGTAAACACATTGCTAAAAGAAATGACATCCACTACAACCATATCATCACAAGTGGTCAGACCTCCTACAAGCAAGGGAGCTTTTCGTTATGATGATTTTGAGTATTCTCGCAACGGTTGTTCTGCTCGGCGCGCTGTTTTATCACCGCGTGAGCTTATTCCTCAGCAGCCTGATTTTACTCGCATGGACAGCCGCGCTGGGCGTTGCTGGCCTGTGGTCTATCTGGGTGCTGGTTCCTCTGGCCATTATCCTCGTACCGTTTAACGTTACGCCGATGCGTAAGTCGATGATCTCTGCGCCAGCGTTTCGTAGCTTCCGTAAAGTGATGCCGCCGATGTCGCGCACGGAGAAAGAGGCCATTGATGCCGGTACAACATGGTGGGAAGGCGATCTCTTCCAGGGCAAACCTGACTGGAAAAAATTGCACAACTATCCGCAACCGCATCTGACTGCTGAAGAACAGGCGTTCCTGGATGGCCCGGTAGAAGAAGCCTGCCGTATGGCGAATGATTTCCAGATCACGCACGAATTAGCCGATCTGCCGCCGGAGCTGTGGGACTACCTGAAAGAGCATCGCTTCTTCGCGATGATCATCAAGAAAGAGTACGGCGGCCTGGAGTTTTCGGCGTATGCGCAGTCTCGCGTGCTGCAAAAACTCTCCGGCGTTTCCGGGATTCTGGCGATTACCGTGGGCGTGCCTAACTCATTAGGCCCAGGTGAACTGCTGCAACACTACGGTACTGAAGAGCAGAAAAACCATTACCTGCCGCGTCTGGCGCGTGGTCAGGAGATCCCTTGCTTCGCGCTGACCAGCCCGGAAGCGGGCTCCGATGCGGGCGCAATTCCTGATACCGGCGTCGTCTGCATGGGCGAATGGCAAGGCCAGCAGGTGCTGGGTATGCGCCTGACCTGGAACAAACGTTACATTACGCTGGCCCCTATCGCGACCGTGCTGGGCCTGGCCTTTAAACTCTCTGACCCGGAAAAACTGCTGGGTGGCGAAGAAGAATTGGGTATCACCTGTGCGCTGATCCCGACCTCAACGCCTGGCGTCGAAATTGGTCGCCGTCACTTCCCACTGAACGTACCGTTCCAGAACGGGCCTACGCACGGCAAAGATATCTTTGTGCCGATCGACTACATCATTGGCGGGCCGAAGATGGCAGGCCAGGGCTGGCGTATGCTGGTGGAATGCCTGTCGGTAGGCCGTGGTATCACGCTGCCGTCCAACTCGACCGGCGGGGTTAAATCCGTCGCGCTGGCAACCGGGGCATATGCCCATATTCGTCGCCAGTTCAAAATCTCTATCGGCAAGATGGAAGGTATTGAAGAGGCGCTGGCGCGCATTGCCGGTAACGCCTACGTAATGGACGCCGCAGCGTCGCTGATTACCTACGGCATTATGCTGGGTGAAAAACCGGCGGTGCTGTCAGCTATCGTCAAGTACCACTGTACCCATCGCGGCCAGCAGTCCATCATCGACGCAATGGACATTACCGGTGGTAAAGGCATTATGCTCGGCGAAAGCAACTTCCTGGCGCGTTCTTACCAGGGGGCGCCTATCGCCATCACCGTTGAAGGTGCGAATATCCTGACCCGCAGCATGATGATCTTCGGTCAGGGGGCGATTCGCTGTCATCCGTATGTTCTGGAAGAGATGGCCGCCGCGCAAAGCAACGATGTGAATGCGTTCGACAATCTGCTGTTTAAACATATCGGCCATGTCGGTAGCAACAAAGTACGCAGCTTCTGGCTCGGTCTGACCCGCGGCCTGACCAGCTACACCCCGACCAGCGACGCAACGAAACGTTATTACCAGCACCTTAACCGACTGAGCGCCAACCTGGCCCTGCTGTCTGATGTCTCAATGGCGGTGTTGGGCGGTAGCCTGAAACGTCGTGAACGTATCTCCGCACGCCTGGGCGATATTTTAAGCCAGCTGTATCTGGCCTCCGCCGTGCTGAAACGCTATGACGATGAAGGCCGTAACGAAGCCGATCTGCCGCTGGTGCACTGGGGCGTACAGGATGCGTTGTATCAGGCGGAGCAAGCGATGGATGAACTGCTGCAAAACTTCCCGAACCGTTTTGTTGCGGGTCTGCTGAACGTGGTGATCTTCCCAACCGGTCGTCACTACCTTGCCCCTTCCGACAAGCTGGATCATAAGGTCGCGCAGATTCTACAAGTACCGAGCGCAACCCGTTCACGTATCGGTCGCGGTCAATACCTGACGCCGAGCGAGCATAACCCGGTCGGCTTGCTGGAAGAAGCGCTGCTGGACGTGATAGCGGCAGATCCTATCCACCAGCGGATCTGCAAAGAGCTGGGTAAAAATCTGCCGTTTACCCGTCTGGATGAACTGGCGCATAACGCGCTGGCAAAAGGGCTGATTGATAACGATGAAGCCGCCATTCTGGTGAAAGCGGAAGAAAGCCGTCTGCGCAGCATTAACGTTGATGATTTTGATGCCGACGCGCTGGCGACTCAGCCGGTAAAGTTGCCAGAGAAGCAAGTGCGTAAAGTAGAAGCCGCTTAATCCTCATCTCCCCTGAAAGCCCCGCTTCTGCGGGGCTTTTTATTGCCACATTTTCGTTGATGCTCATGCTACAGTGTAAAAATGCTGTTCAACGAGGAGCCCCGATCGTGCCTGGTTTGAAAATTACCCTGTTGCAACAACCGCTGGTCTGGATGGACGGTCCGGCCAATTTACGTCATTTTGACAGACTGCTGGAAACCATCACCGGACGTGACGTCATTGTTTTACCTGAAATGTTTACCACCGGTTTTACGATGGAAGCCGCACTTCAGTCACTCCCGCAAGAAGATGCGATCGACTGGATGCAGGCCAAAGCACAACAGACTGATGCCCTGATTGCGGGCAGCGCTGCGTTGCAAACCGAACGTGGCCCGGTAAACCGTTTTTTACTGGTTGAACCTGACGGCAACGTTCATTGCTATGATAAACGCCATCTGTTCCGCATGGCGGATGAACATCATCATTACCAGGCGGGCGATAAACGTGTTGTCGTTGAATGGCGCGGCTGGCGTATTCTGCCGTTAGTGTGTTATGACCTGCGTTTTCCGGTATGGTCCCGCAATCTTAATGATTATGACCTGGCGCTGTATGTAGCGAACTGGCCTGCTCCGCGTTCTCTACACTGGCAGGCGCTGCTCACCGCACGCGCGATTGAAAACCAGGCCTATGTAGCAGGCTGCAACCGTGTTGGCACTGACGGCAACGGGCACCATTACCGTGGGGACAGTCGGGTGATTAACCCGCAAGGAGAGATTATCGCCACCGCCGAGCCACATCAGGCGACACGTATTGATGCAGACCTGTCACTCACGGCGTTACGGGAATACCGCGAGAAATTTCCGGCATGGCAGGACGCCGACCCGTTCACGTTACGCTGATGATTGTTTATCCTTCTTTGCAACGATTCTGGCATTTCTACAGAAAAGGATAATTTTTGTTGAAGGCTAAAAACGACGAAAGCCTGAATCATTTCTGATTCAGGCTTTCTGAATAGTGGCGGAACGGACGGGACTCGAACCCGCGACCCCCTGCGTGACAGGCAGGTATTCTAACCAACTGAACTACCGCTCCGCGTTGTGTTCCTCTTGGGAACGAAGCGCATATTACGGATTGCCTTGCACCTCGTCAACGGTTTTTCTCACGTTTTGAATCGTTTGCTGTAAAAATCACCCGGACGGCTATTTTTACGTCGTAAAACCCCGAATTACGCTCGCCAGAGGCAACTTCCGCCTTTCTTCTGCACCAGGTCGAGACGCGACTCATGCGCCATCAGCTCTTCATCAGTCGCTAAAACAACGCGTAACTTGCTGGCCTGACGGACAATACGCTGGATTGTCGCTTCACCCTGCTGCTGCTGCGTTTCCCCTTCCATTGAGAAGGCCATCGACGTTTGCCCGCCGGTCATCGCCAGATAGACATCGGCCAGAATCTGGGCATCGAGCAATGCGCCGTGCAGCGTACGTTTGCTGTTATCTATCTCATAGCGTGAACAAAGCGCATCAAGGCTGTTACGCTTGCCGGGGAACATCCTCCTCGCCAGCGCCAGGCTATCGGTGATTTTGCAGAACTCGCTTGTTTTCGGAATACCACGACTGAGCTTGGCGAACTCATAATCCATAAAGCCGATATCAAACGATGCGTTATGGATCACCAGTTCCGCGCCACGGATATACTCCAGGAAGTCGTCAACCACATCGGCAAAAACGGGTTTATCGAGCAGAAATTCATCCGCAATACCGTGTACGCCGAACGCTTCCGGGTCCACCAGTCGGTCCGGTTTTAGATAGACGTGGAAGTTATTGCCGGTAAGGCGGCGGTTCACGACCTCGACCGCACCGATCTCAATGATCTTATGGCCTTCGTAGTGGGCGCCGATCTGGTTCATACCGGTGGTTTCGGTATCGAGGACGATCTGTCGTGTAATTGCAGTGCTCATAGCGGTCATTTATGTCAGACTTGTCGTTTTACGATCGATTTCAATTACAGGAAGTCTACCAGAGATGCTTAAACAGGTAGAAATTTTCACCGATGGTTCTTGCCTGGGAAATCCAGGTCCAGGTGGTTATGGCGCTATTTTACGCTATCGCGGCCATGAAAAAACCTTTAGCGAAGGATATAGCCTCACAACTAACAATCGCATGGAGCTTATGGCGGCCATCGTCGCGCTGGAAGCGTTAAAAGAACATTGTGAAGTCACATTAAGCACGGACAGCCAGTATGTCCGTCAGGGAATTACGCAATGGATCCACAACTGGAAAAAGCGCGGCTGGAAAACAGCAGAGAAAAAGCCGGTAAAGAATGTCGATCTCTGGAAGCGCCTTGATGCCGCGCTGGGCCAACATCAAATCAAATGGGAATGGGTAAAAGGCCATGCCGGCCATCCTGAAAACGAACGTTGCGATGAGCTGGCGCGTGCGGCAGCGATGAATCCTACGCAGGAAGACGTTGGCTATCAGGCAGAGGCTTAAGCGTCTGGCTTACGGTATTGCCGGGTCGCGCCCACGGCCTGGCGAATCCGCGCTTTGCTTTTATTTTGTTTCATCGGGTTAAGCGTAAGCGGGATGGTTCGCTTACGCGCCACAATCAGTTGCAGGCAGCCCAGCGCCGGAATATGCGTGCTCAGCAGCTTTCCCCCTTGCTTTGACCAGGGTAAAACATGAAAACGACTGTAGTGCAGCACTTCAAAATTCAATAACGAGAGCCAGTCCAGTTGGCGCATCAGCGTAAACATCCGGCTGTTATAAGGTGAAGATTTACGCAAGACGGGCACCAGCTTACGCAGGCCCATCAGACTAATCGGGTTAAAACCACTCAAAACCAGCCAGCCATCATCAATTAACACCCGATCGGCCTCACGCAGTAACCGATGTGGGTCGACGCACCACGGTAGCGTATGCGCCAACAGACAAACATCAACAGACTTATCGGCAAAGGGAAGATGTAAGGGATCGGCCTGAACCTGGACGGGCGCGCCTTGCAGGGAAATATTGACTTGATGAGAAACGGCGCACGCTTCAGAGTTGATTTCTGCGCTTAAATTACCAATTTTAAGCAAATGAAAACCATACATTTTGGCGAACCACGGGTTAAGCTGATGCTCCAGCGCCTCACGATAGTATTCACCCCAGGGCAAATCGCCCCAGCGATGGGGAGCTATGACTGTTTGAGGGATCCTTGCCGGTTTCATCACAACCTTCCGCTACGCACTAAGAGGTAATTTATGAATCTTAACAGTATTCCCGCATTTCAGGACAATTACATCTGGGTTCTGAGTAATAATGAAGGACGTTGTCTGATCGTTGATCCTGGCGAAGCGGCTCCCGTGCTAAACGCCATCAAAGAGAAGAACTGGCAGCCGGAAGCGATTTTCCTCACTCACCATCACCACGACCATGTTGGCGGCGTGAAAGAACTTCTTCAACATTTTCCGCACGTAGTGGTTTACGGACCGGCAGAAACACAAGATAAGGGAACCACGCGCGTAGTCAAAGATGGCGATAGCGCCCTCGTTTTAGGGCATGAATTTAGTATATTTGCCACACCGGGTCACACTTTAGGACATATCTGTTACTTTAGCCACCCTTACTTTTTCTGCGGCGACACCCTTTTCTCTGGAGGTTGTGGACGCCTGTTTGAAGGTACAGCCTCACAGATGTATCAATCACTTAAAAAAATCAGCGCCCTTCCTGACGATACGCTGATTTGTTGCGCACATGAGTATACTTTAGCAAACATGAAGTTTGCATTGAGCATCCTACCGCACGATTCGTTCATAAATGAATATTATCGTAAAGTTAATGAGTTACGCGCAAAAAACCAAATTACACTCCCCGTAATTCTGAAAAATGAGCGGAAAAATAATATTTTTTTGAGAACGGAAGATCCTGATTTAATTAATGAAATAAACAAAGAAACAAAGTTGCAACAACCTGAAGAGCGTTTTGCCTGGTTAAGGTCAAAGAAAGACAGCTTCTGACAATTCCTACTTGTCATTGGCGAACTTCGCCGTTATGATCGGTCGTCTTTTAAGCAACTATTGACACACACATGAAGGCAAAAGCGATATTACTCGCCTCTGTCCTGCTTGTGGGGTGCCAGTCGTCTCAGAACACTGGCAACGTCCAACAGCACGCACAGAGCCTTTCTGCAGCTGGTCAAGGGGAAGCAGGAAAGTTTACGAGTCAGGCACGATGGATGGACGATGGGACGTCTCTCGCGCCGGATCAAGACTTGTGGGCTTTCATTGGCGACGAGCTAAAGATGGGAATTCCGGAGAACAACCGGATACGCGAACAGAAACAGAAGTATTTACGCAATAAGAGCTATCTCCACGATGTAACTTTACGGGCAGAGCCGTATATGTACTGGATAGCCGGGCAGGTTAAGAAACGTAACATGCCGATGGAACTGGTACTACTACCCATAGTGGAGAGCGCTTTTGACCCACACGCAACGTCTGGCGCCAATGCCGCAGGCATCTGGCAGATCATTCCGAGCACAGGGCGCAATTATGGTTTGAAACAGACCCGCAATTATGATGCGCGTCGTGACGTTGTGGCTTCCACAACGGCCGCGTTAGACATGATGCAGCGTCTGAATAAGATGTTTGATGGCGACTGGCTGTTGACCGTTGCAGCTTATAATAGCGGCGAAGGTCGCGTGATGAAGGCAATCAAAGCGAATAAGGCGCGTGGCAAAGCCACCGACTTCTGGTCGCTTTCGTTACCTCAGGAAACGAAGCTGTACGTGCCAAAAATGCTGGCATTGAGCGATATTCTCAAAAACAGCAAACGCTATGGCGTGCGTCTGCCAACCACAGACGAAAGCCGTGCGCTGGCGCGCGTTCGTTTGAGCAGCCCGGTTGAGATGGCGCAGGTTGCAGATATGGCGGGCATGTCCGTCACCAAGCTGAAGGCGTTTAATGCTGGCGTGAAAGGCTCTACGCTAGGCGTTAGCGGCCCACAGTACGTGATGGTGCCAAAGAAGCATGCAGAACAACTGCGTGAGTCTCTGGCTTCAGGCGAAATTGCTGCCGTACAGTCTACGCTGGTCGCAGACAATACGCCGCTGAACAGCCGTAGCTACAAAGTTCGCTCTGGCGATACGCTTTCCGGCATCGCGGCACGCCTTGGCGTGAGCACGAAAGATTTGCAGCAGTGGAATAGTCTGCGCGGATCTAACCTGAAAGTGGGCCAAAGTCTGACGATTGGCGCAGGCAGTAGCGCACAGCGTCTGGCCAACAACAGCGATAGCATTACCTATCGTGTGCGGAAAGGTGATTCGCTTTCGAGTATCGCCAAACGTCACGGGGTGAACATCAAAGATGTGATGCGCTGGAACAGCGATACAGCAAATCTGCAACCAGGCGATCAGCTAACGTTGTTTGTGAAGAACAGCAGCACACCTGACTCCTGATAGCATGACTCAGAAAAGGCACTGGTTTCCCCCCAGTGCCTTTTTTATTTATGCCGCTTTATGCGCCTCAACCATAATCGTATCGCTGGTAAACGAACCGTCCTCCTGCAAAGCGAAATACGCTTTTACCTCCGCGGATGCGCTCTTCTGATACAAACGAATAGCCTCAACCAGCGCCGCAGGCGTACGCATTCTCGCTACCCATGAACTGAACTCCAGCGGTAAGCGGTCCGTTAACAACGTATCGACAATCAGATTCGCATCATTCACCAGAGACAGCCACTCACCGCTGGAGTAGTTACGTACATGAGAAGTGTCGCGTAACGCTTCTACAGTCTGTAACCAGATATCGCGCACCGGATGCCCAGGCGACATCACATCCATCATAATCAACACGCCACCCGCTTTCAGAACCCGGTTGACTTCACGCAGTGCCAGCCCAACATCATGCCAGTGATGTGCAGAATAGCGGCTAATCACAACATCAAAGGCGTGATCCTCAAACGGCAGATTTTCAGCATACCCCTGTCGGGTCGCGATATTTTCTAAACCTTTCTCTTTCGCCGCCTGTACGACGACCTCAAGCATCTGCGAAGACAAATCGTAAGCCACCACCTGCTTTACGTTCTGCGCAGCAATAAAACTGGCGTGCCCGGCGCCACATCCCATATCCAGTACGCTGGCATGCGGAAAAGAGGACAGCCGTTCCGCCAGTCGCTGTAAGTCACGACCAGAAGCATGAACGGTGCTGGTTAAATAGGCATTTGCCTGAGAGCCAAACTGCTTTTCGACGTTGTCATGGTGGGAGTGTGTTGTCATCGTGTTGTCCTTTGGTTGTTTGCAAAATAAAGGGCAGCACCACTTCAGGCCTGCCCCACGGCAGACCTGACACACCTTATTGTTCAGGTTTGCCGGGACTGAATTCAACGAGTAGCGGGTTATGATCGGACGCGCGCGTGACCAGAACGGAAGCCTCGCTAACGTTCAAACCTCGATAAAACACAAAATCAAGAGGACGGCCAAACGCCCGTCGGCGCTGATCGTCAGTAAAACGCACCTGGCGCAGGGACATCTCGCGCGCAAAGCGATACAGCGCGTTCATTCGTGGTCGGCTCCAGGCATTAAAATCACCGGCCATAATCACCGGGCCGCTGTGATGCGCAATTTGATCGCCAATAGGAAGTAACTGCTTACTATACACATCCACCCCAAGACTGAAGTTAACGGCGTGAATGTTTACCACCATCAACAATCGCGTATCAGGCAAAGGATAAACGGTCACCAGCGCTGACTTCGCCAGACGTAAAATGGGCTCACGTTCGCGCAGCGGGCAACAGTAGACGGGATGAGCAGCAGAAAGCGTCATAACACCCGAAGGATGCTGAGGTAACACAAAAGCGGGAACCTGATCGGCTGCAAGATAGTTAGCGGTCGCAAACTGCACCAGTTCAGGCGTGGTTTGCGCTTCCTGTAATAAAACCAGGTGCGCATCTTTGCCAAAGTTTTTCAGCACCGATAACCATTCGGCCCGCTGCTGTTTAAAGATATTCCACACCAGAATCCGAATGCGGTCTTCACTGCTTAACGGCACTCCGGCGGGTAATGCCTGGCCAATACTCGCAAACGACCCAGGCGGTAAAATCCGCTCGGCGGGTTGTCCGGCAATATAGCGCATGGCATAAGTATTTTTTCGCACGTTTGACTTTAAAACCTCTGTAACGTCAACCAGCCCGGGCACGGACTGGTTATTCTGTTATAGGGATTTTAGCTCACACTTTCAACGAGCAGTTACATATTGTTTTGTAAGCAAGCGCTTACCTCCGTAAATTTAACCAGGAACAGCGCGAACTGGCCTATCCAACCGATCACAGGTTAACGCCGTCAGAACAGGCGCTCCGGCCACCACACCTCACGCGCAGATTGAAACCAACAGCCCAGGATGTTTTAATGAAAAAATAGCCAAAATATCAATATAATTTTGCTTCAGGTGCAAAAATGAAAGCCACTTCAGAAGAACTCGTGATATTTGTTGCCGTAGTCGAAAGCGGTAGCTTTAGCCGCGCTGCGGAGCAACTTGGACAGGCGAATTCTGCGGTCAGCCGGGCGGTCAAAAAGCTGGAAATGAAACTGGGCGTGAGTCTGCTTAATCGCACAACACGCCAGCTGAGTCTGACGGAAGAAGGCGAACGTTATTTTCGTCGCGTGCAGTCGATACTACAAGACATGGCCGCCGCTGAAACGGAGGTGATGGAAACGCGAAGCACTCCACGCGGCCTGTTGCGTATCGACGCCGCCACGCCGGTGATACTGCACTTTCTGATGCCGCTGGTTAAGCCTTTTCGCGAGCGTTATCCAGAAATGACGTTATCACTGGTTTCCTCAGAAACATTCATCAATCTGATTGAACGAAAGGTCGATGTCGCCATACGTGCCGGGACGCTGACCGATTCAAGCCTGCGCGCCCGCCCGCTCTTTACCAGTTATCGAAAGATTATCGCGTCGCCGGATTATATTGCCCGCTTTGGCAAACCCGAAACCATTGAAGAGTTAAAACAGCATCTATGTCTCGGATTCACTGAACCGGCTTCGCTCAATACATGGCCTGTAGCATGTAGCGACGGGCAACTCCATGAAATCAGCAGCGGTCTGTCGTCAAATAGCGGTGAGACGCTCAAGCAGCTTTGTCTGAGTGGTAACGGGATCGCCTGCCTGTCTGACTATATGATTGATAAAGAAATCGCGCGGGGAGAGCTTGTGGAGCTGATGGCCGATAAGCGCCTACCGGTAGAGATGCCTTTCAGTGCCGTTTATTACAGCGATCGTGCGGTCAGTACCCGCATTCGGGCATTTATCGATTTTCTCAGCGATCATGTAAAAACAGCCCCCGAAGGAGCTGTAAAAGAGGGTTAAGGATACAGAGAGAGGATTAGTCGATCAGTCCCACTCTGGCGCCAGACCTTCCGGGCTGACAAGGCGATCGTTGCAGTCCAGTGCGGCAATCGCCTTTTTATCTTCGGCATCCAGACGCAGATCGAGCGCCAGTAGGTTGCTTGCCAGGTTTTCACGTTTAGTGGAAGAAGGAATTACGGAGTAGCCTTCTCCCATTGCCCATGCAAGGATCACCTGCGCAGGAGTCGCATTGTGCTTAGCGGCAATACGGGCAATCACTTCATCTTTCAGTGCCTTACCATAAGCCAACGTCATGTAAGAGGTGATGTGAATTCCATGCTGTTTTGCCCAATCCACGACCTTGCGGTTTTGCAGATACGGAGACAGTTCAATCTGGTTAGTCGCAATGTTTTCTGCGCCGACAGCGGCAATGGCTTTTTCCATCAACGGGATAGTAAAGTTAGAAATACCGATTTCGCGCGTCAGTCCCTGCTCTTTTGCTTCCAGCAGCGCCTGCATGAACTCTTCGACAGATACCGCATCGTTTGGTGACGGCCAGTGGATCAATGCCAGATCCACATAATCAGTGCGCAGTTTTTCCAGACTTTCTTTCAGACTCAGGATCAGCTTCTCTTTGCTGAGATTTTCAGTCCAAATCTTGGTGGTGATGTACAGCTCGCCACGCGGGATGCCACTTTCGGCAATCGCCTGACCAACAGCCGCTTCATTATCATAGATTTGTGCGGTATCAATTGCACGATAGCCCAGTTCCAGCGCTGTTTTGACCGATGCGATAACAACATCGTTTTTCAAGCGAAAAGTACCTAAACCAAATGCAGGGATTGTCATTGAGTTCCTCATTAATTGTTGTGTCGTTAACTGAGGAGGGATTATCGCGGTTGTTTTTATGCGGAAAAAGATCGTAGAACGCAGAGGATTTTTGCGAAATAAGCAATAATGGAACAGCAGACAAGAAAAAAGCCCTGAGCGTTAGCTCAGGGCTCTTAATAAGTGGCGGAACGGACGGGACTCGAACCCGCGACCCCCTGCGTGACAGGCAGGTATTCTAACCAACTGAACTACCGCTCCACCGAATTTTTCTACATCCACTGATTTCACATCAGCTTACTGCTTAATTTGATGCCTGGCAGTTCCCTACTCTCGCATGGGGAGACCCCACACTACCATCGGCGCTACGGCGTTTCACTTCTGAGTTCGGCATGGGGTCAGGTGGGACCACCGCGCTACGGCCGCCAGGCAAATTCTGTTCGTCTAATGCCTCTCGCATTAAACTCTAATCTGTAATCAGGCTGAAAATCGTCTCTCAGTCCGCCAAAACATCTTCGGCGTTGTAAGGTTAAGCCTCACGGTTCATTAGTACCGGTTAGCTCAACGCATCGCTGCGCTTACACACCCGGCCTATCAACGTCGTCGTCTTCAACGTTCCTTCAGGACTCTCAAGGAGTCAGGGAGAACTCATCTCGGGGCAAGTTTCGTGCTTAGATGCTTTCAGCACTTATCTCTTCCGCATTTAGCTACCGGGCAGTGCCATTGGCATGACAACCCGAACACCAGTGATGCGTCCACTCCGGTCCTCTCGTACTAGGAGCAGCCCCCCTCAGTTCTCCAGCGCCCACGGCAGATAGGGACCGAACTGTCTCACGACGTTCTAAACCCAGCTCGCGTACCACTTTAAATGGCGAACAGCCATACCCTTGGGACCTACTTCAGCCCCAGGATGTGATGAGCCGACATCGAGGTGCCAAACACCGCCGTCGATATGAACTCTTGGGCGGTATCAGCCTGTTATCCCCGGAGTACCTTTTATCCGTTGAGCGATGGCCCTTCCATTCAGAACCACCGGATCACTATGACCTGCTTTCGCACCTGCTCGCGCCGTCACGCTCGCAGTCAAGCCAGCTTATGCCATTGCACTAACCTCCTGATGTCCGACCAGGATTAGCTGACCTTCGTGCTCCTCCGTTACTCTTTAGGAGGAGACCGCCCCAGTCAAACTACCCACCAGACACTGTCCGCAACCCGGATCACGGGCCCACGTTAGAACACCAGCCATTAAAGGGTGGTATTTCAAGGGCGGCTCCATGCAGACTGGCGTCCACACTTCAAAGCCTCCCACCTATCCTACACATCAAGGACCAGTGTTCAGTGTCAAGCTATAGTAAAGGTTCACGGGGTCTTTCCGTCTTGCCGCGGGTACACTGCATCTTCACAGCGAGTTCAATTTCACTGAGTCTCGGGTGGAGACAGCCTGGCCATCATTACGCCATTCGTGCAGGTCGGAACTTACCCGACAAGGAATTTCGCTACCTTAGGACCGTTATAGTTACGGCCGCCGTTTACCGGGGCTTCGATCAAGAGCTTCTCCCGAGGGATAACCCCATCAATTAACCTTCCGGCACCGGGCAGGCGTCACACCGTATACGTCCACTTTCGTGTTTGCACAGTGCTGTGTTTTTAATAAACAGTTGCAGCCAGCTGGTATCTTCGACTGATTTCAGCTCCATGAGCAAGTCACTTCACCTACATATCAGCGTGCCTTCTCCCGAAGTTACGGCACCATTTTGCCTAGTTCCTTCACCCGAGTTCTCTCAAGCGCCTTGGTATTCTCTACCTGACCACCTGTGTCGGTTTGGGGTACGATTTGATGTTACCTGATGCTTAGAGGCTTTTCCTGGAAGCAGGGCATTTGTCACTTCAGCACCGTAGTGCCTCGTCATCACGCCTCAGTGTTAAAGTGCACCGGATTTGCCTGGAGCACACACCTACACGCTTAAACCGGGACAACCGTCGCCCGGCCGACATAGCCTTCTCCGTCCCCCCTTCGCAGTAACACCAAGTACAGGAATATTAACCTGTTTCCCATCGACTACGCCTTTCGGCCTCGCCTTAGGGGTCGACTCACCCTGCCCCGATTAACGTTGGACAGGAACCCTTGGTCTTCCGGCGAGCGGGCTTTTCACCCGCTTTATCGTTACTTATGTCAGCATTCGCACTTCTGATACCTCCAGCAACCCTCACAGGCCACCTTCAACGGCTTACAGAACGCTCCCCTACCCAACAACACATAGTGTCGCTGCCGCAGCTTCGGTGCATGGTTTAGCCCCGTTACATCTTCCGCGCAGGCCGACTCGACCAGTGAGCTATTACGCTTTCTTTAAATGATGGCTGCTTCTAAGCCAACATCCTGGCTGTCTGGGCCTTCCCACATCGTTTCCCACTTAACCATGACTTTGGGACCTTAGCTGGCGGTCTGGGTTGTTTCCCTCTTCACGACGGACGTTAGCACCCGCCGTGTGTCTCCCGTGATAACATTCTCCGGTATTCGCAGTTTGCATCGGGTTGGTAAGCCGGGATGGCCCCCTAGCCGAAACAGTGCTCTACCCCCGGAGATGAATTCACGAGGCGCTACCTAAATAGCTTTCGGGGAGAACCAGCTATCTCCCGGTTTGATTGGCCTTTCACCCCCAGCCACAGGTCATCCGCTAATT
The DNA here is from genome assembly GCF_005406305.1 of Citrobacter sp. TBCP-5362. Lineage (NCBI taxonomy): Bacteria > Pseudomonadati > Pseudomonadota > Gammaproteobacteria > Enterobacterales > Enterobacteriaceae > Citrobacter > Citrobacter sp. TBCP-5362. Next base: position 3,606,200 of record NZ_CP040234.1, read on the forward strand.
TTTCAACATTAGTCGGTTCGGTCCTCCAGTTAGTGTTACCCAACCTTCAACCTGCCCATGGCTAGATCACCGGGTTTCGGGTCTATACCCTGCAACTTAACGCCCAGTTAAGACTCGGTTTCCCTTCGGCTCCCCTATGCGGTTAACCTTGCTACAGAATATAAGTCGCTGACCCATTATACAAAAGGTACGCAGTCACCCCATAAAAGAGGCTCCCACTGCTTGTACGTACACGGTTTCAGGTTCTTTTTCACTCCCCTCGCCGGGGTTCTTTTCGCCTTTCCCTCACGGTACTGGTTCACTATCGGTCAGTCAGGAGTATTTAGCCTTGGAGGATGGTCCCCCCATATTCAGACAGGATACCACGTGTCCCGCCCTACTCATCGAGCTCACAGCCTGTGCGTTTTCGTGTACGGGACTTTCACCCTGTACCGTGCGACTTTCCAGACGCTTCCACTAACACACAAGCTGATTCAGGCTCTGGGCTCCTCCCCGTTCGCTCGCCGCTACTGGGGGAATCTCGGTTGATTTCTTTTCCTCGGGGTACTTAGATGTTTCAGTTCCCCCGGTTCGCCTCGTTAGCCTATGTATTCAGCTAACGATAGTGTGACGAATCACACTGGGTTTCCCCATTCGGACATCGCCGGGTCAAGGGTTCATATCACCTCGCCGGCGCTTTTCGCAGATTAGCACGTCCTTCATCGCCTCTGACTGCCAGGGCATCCACCGTGTACGCTTGGTCGCTTAACCTCACAACCCGAAGATGTTTCGTGAAACATTTCGTGTTGCGAAAATTTGAGAGACTCATACACACTTTACGTGTGTCGTTTCAATTTTCAGCTTGATCCAGATTTTTAAAGAGCAAATATCTCAAACGTCACCCGAAGATGAGTTTTGAGATATTAAGGCAGGTGACTTTCACTCACGAACCAGCAAGTGGCGTCCCCTGGGAGGTCTGACCTCATCAGTTGAACGCTGGCGTCCCCTAGGGGATTCGAACCCCTGTTACCGCCGTGAAAGGGCGGTGTCCTGGGCCTCTAGACGAAGGGGACACTGAAGTCTCAATCGCAAGACGCCTTGCTTCTTTCTTTTCATCAGACAATCTGTGTGGACACTACAAAGGCAGGTTCTTTAAGGTAAGGAGGTGATCCAACCGCAGGTTCCCCTACGGTTACCTTGTTACGACTTCACCCCAGTCATGAATCACAAAGTGGTAAGCGCCCTCCCGAAGGTTAAGCTACCTACTTCTTTTGCAACCCACTCCCATGGTGTGACGGGCGGTGTGTACAAGGCCCGGGAACGTATTCACCGTGGCATTCTGATCCACGATTACTAGCGATTCCGACTTCATGGAGTCGAGTTGCAGACTCCAATCCGGACTACGACATACTTTATGAGGTCCGCTTGCTCTCGCGAGGTCGCTTCTCTTTGTATATGCCATTGTAGCACGTGTGTAGCCCTGGTCGTAAGGGCCATGATGACTTGACGTCATCCCCACCTTCCTCCAGTTTATCACTGGCAGTCTCCTTTGAGTTCCCGGCCTAACCGCTGGCAACAAAGGATAAGGGTTGCGCTCGTTGCGGGACTTAACCCAACATTTCACAACACGAGCTGACGACAGCCATGCAGCACCTGTCTCACAGTTCCCGAAGGCACCAAGGCATCTCTGCCAAGTTCTGTGGATGTCAAGACCAGGTAAGGTTCTTCGCGTTGCATCGAATTAAACCACATGCTCCACCGCTTGTGCGGGCCCCCGTCAATTCATTTGAGTTTTAACCTTGCGGCCGTACTCCCCAGGCGGTCGACTTAACGCGTTAGCTCCGGAAGCCACGCCTCAAGGGCACAACCTCCAAGTCGACATCGTTTACGGCGTGGACTACCAGGGTATCTAATCCTGTTTGCTCCCCACGCTTTCGCACCTGAGCGTCAGTCTTCGTCCAGGGGGCCGCCTTCGCCACCGGTATTCCTCCAGATCTCTACGCATTTCACCGCTACACCTGGAATTCTACCCCCCTCTACGAGACTCAAGCCTGCCAGTATCAGATGCAGTTCCCAGGTTGAGCCCGGGGATTTCACATCTGACTTAACAGACCGCCTGCGTGCGCTTTACGCCCAGTAATTCCGATTAACGCTTGCACCCTCCGTATTACCGCGGCTGCTGGCACGGAGTTAGCCGGTGCTTCTTCTGCGGGTAACGTCAATTGCTGCGGTTATTAACCACAACACCTTCCTCCCCGCTGAAAGTACTTTACAACCCGAAGGCCTTCTTCATACACGCGGCATGGCTGCATCAGGCTTGCGCCCATTGTGCAATATTCCCCACTGCTGCCTCCCGTAGGAGTCTGGACCGTGTCTCAGTTCCAGTGTGGCTGGTCATCCTCTCAGACCAGCTAGGGATCGTCGCCTTGGTGAGCCGTTACCCCACCAACTAGCTAATCCCATCTGGGCACATCTGATGGCAAGAGGCCCGAAGGTCCCCCTCTTTGGTCTTGCGACGTTATGCGGTATTAGCTACCGTTTCCAGTAGTTATCCCCCTCCATCAGGCAGTTTCCCAGACATTACTCACCCGTCCGCCACTCGTCAGCGAAGCAGCAAGCTGCTTCCTGTTACCGTTCGACTTGCATGTGTTAGGCCTGCCGCCAGCGTTCAATCTGAGCCATGATCAAACTCTTCAATTTAAGTTTGATGCTCGTGAATTAAACTTCGTAATGAATTACGTGTTCACTCAGAGACTTGGTATTCATTTTTCGTCTTGCGACGTCAAGAATCCATGTCACTTTGAGTGCCCACACAGATTGTCTGATAAATTGTTAAAGAGCAGTTGCGACGCGCTTTAGCGCTCTGTCGCGAGGTGGCGTATATTACGCCTTCCTCTTTCAGAGTCAACCCTGAATTTCAGGATTTTTCTCTTTAATCAACCGGCTGTTTGTGTGAAGTGATTCACATCCGCCGTGTCGATGGAGGCGCATTATAGGGGGTCGTCTCAGGAAGACAAGCGGAAAAATGCATTTTTATCTCAACCGCTCATCTTTTAATCATAACGCTTATTTTTGCTGCTTTCTTATCGCCGATGGCAGGTCAGCAAGGCTATTTAACACCCAATCTGCCGCATTTTCTGCTTCGGGCGTAACGGGCTTACCGGTGCGTACCAATACTTTCGTACCAACATTTGCCGCTGCCGCCGCCTGCATATCTTCTATTTTGTCACCCACCATATAAGACGCGGCCATATCAATGTGCAGAAAATCACGCGCAGAGATAAGCATCCCCGGATGCGGTTTACGACAATCACACGCCTGACGGAACTCTTCTACGCTGCCCTGCGGATGATGCGGACAATAATAGATGCCATCCAGATCGACATCGCGGTCCGCCAGCGACCAGTCCATCCATTCGGTCAGCGTCTCGAACTGCGCTTCCGTAAATTTACCACGCGCAATACCAGACTGGTTGGTAACAACGACAAGCGCAAAGCCCATCTTTTTCAGTTCACGCATCGCGTCAATGACGCCTTCAATAAACTCGAACTCATCGATTTCATGTACGTAACCATGATCCACATTAATAGTGCCATCACGGTCGAGGAAAATTGCGGGTACGGACTTTGCCACCTTTTATAGCTCCTGAATAAGGCATGTGCCGTTAGTATCGCATGTTTCAGCGAGCAAGAAAGTGCTCATCATCGAAAGCCTGATTGATTTAGACGTCTGGATGCCTTAACATCCATTTTGTTGACGGCTTCGACCGTATCAGGCAGAAGAAAATGCCACGGCTAACTTAATTACGATAATAAATAATCAATGATTAAACTTTCGAATATCACCAAAGTGTTCCAACAGGGGACTCGCACCATTCAGGCGCTGAACAACGTCAGCCTGCATGTCCCTGCCGGACAAATTTATGGCGTTATTGGCGCCTCCGGCGCCGGTAAAAGCACACTCATTCGCTGTGTGAATCTGCTGGAACGTCCCACGGAAGGGAGCGTATTGGTTGGCGGCCAGGAGCTGACCACCCTTTCTGAATCTGAGTTGACGAAAGCCCGTCGCCAGATTGGCATGATTTTCCAGCATTTTAACCTGTTATCTTCACGTACCGTTTTTGGCAACGTGGCGTTGCCGCTGGAACTGGACAATACGCCGAAAGACGAGATTAAACGCCGCGTCACAGAGCTGTTGGATCTGGTAGGGCTCGGCGATAAGCACGACAGCTACCCGGCCAACCTTTCCGGCGGCCAGAAACAGCGTGTGGCGATTGCTCGCGCATTAGCCAGCAATCCCAAAGTCCTGCTGTGCGACGAGGCCACCAGCGCCCTCGATCCGGCAACAACCCGTTCGATTCTGGAACTGTTGAAAGATATTAACCGTCGCCTTGGCCTGACCATTCTTCTTATTACTCATGAGATGGATGTGGTTAAGCGCATTTGCGATTGTGTCGCAGTTATCAGTAACGGAGAGCTGATTGAGCAGGATACGGTCAGCGAAGTGTTCTCCCATCCAAAGACGCCGCTGGCGCAGAAGTTTATCCAGTCCACATTGCATCTGGATATCCCGGAAGATTATCTGGAACGTTTAAAAGCGGAGCCGTATGCGGACAGCGTCCCCATGCTGCGTATGGAATTTACCGGACAATCCGTAGACGCCCCGCTGCTGTCTGAGACGGCCCGCCGCTTCAATGTGAACAACAACATTATTAGCGCGCAGATGGATTACGCAGGCGGCGTGAAGTTCGGCATTATGCTGACGGAAATGCACGGCACGCAAGAAGAGACGCAAGCCGCAATTGCCTGGTTGCAGGAACACCATGTGAAAGTAGAGGTACTGGGTTATGTCTGAGGCGATGATGTGGTTACTGGCGCGCGGCGTCTGGGAAACGCTGGCAATGACTTTTGTATCCGGCTTTTTTGGTTTTGTTATTGGTCTGCCGGTTGGCGTACTGCTGTACGTTACGCGTCCAGGGCAAATTATTGAAAACGCGAAGCTCTACCGCACACTCTCTGCGGTCGTCAATATCTTCCGTTCCATCCCGTTCATTATCTTACTGGTATGGATGATTCCATTTACCCGTGTGATTGTCGGCACCTCCATCGGTTTGCAGGCGGCGATTGTGCCGTTAACCGTCGGCGCCGCGCCGTTTATCGCCCGCATGGTGGAAAACGCATTGCTGGAAATCCCAACCGGATTGATCGAAGCCTCCCGTGCGATGGGGGCCACGCCGCTGCAAATCGTGCGTAAGGTGCTGCTGCCGGAAGCATTACCGGGTCTGGTCAATGCCGCAACCATTACCCTGATCACTCTGGTGGGCTACTCTGCTATGGGCGGCGCCGTTGGCGCTGGCGGACTCGGTCAGATTGGCTATCAGTATGGTTACATTGGCTACAATGCTACCGTGATGAATACGGTGCTGGTATTACTGGTCGTTCTGGTTTATTTAATTCAGTTATCCGGCGATCGCATCGTTCGGGCAGTGACGCACAAGTAACATTAAACACAACACAAATGACTCATTAAGGAAATAAGCATGGCGTTCAAATTTAAAACCTTTGCGGCAGTGGGAGCCCTGATTGGTTCTCTGGCACTTGTGGGTTGCGGCCAGGATGAAAAAGATCCGAACCACATCAAAGTGGGCGTGATTGTCGGCGCTGAACAGCAGGTTGCGGAAGTCGCGCAAAAAGTAGCGAAAGAAAAATACGGTCTGGATGTTGAGCTGGTGACGTTCAACGACTACGTATTACCGAACGAAGCGTTAAGCAAAGGCGATATCGACGCGAACGCTTTCCAGCACAAGCCGTACCTGGATCAGCAAATCAAAGATCGCGGTTATAAGCTGGTTGCCGTTGGCAATACCTTTGTTTATCCGATTGCCGGTTATTCCAAAAAAATCAAATCACTTGATGAGCTACAGGATGGTTCTCAGGTAGCCGTACCAAACGATCCGACTAACCTTGGTCGTTCACTGCTGCTGTTGCAGAAAGTAGGATTAATCAAACTGAAAGATGGCGTTGGCCTGCTGCCGACCGTTCTGGACGTGACCGAAAACCCGAAGAACCTGAAAATTGTTGAGCTGGAAGCACCGCAACTGCCGCGCTCTCTGGACGATGCGCAAATTGCCCTGGCCGTGATTAACACCACTTACGCCAGCCAGATTGACCTGACGCCGGCAAAAGACGGTATCTTCGTGGAAGATAAAGATTCCCCGTACGTTAACCTGATCGTAACGCGTGAAGACAATAAAGACGCAGAGAACGTGAAGAAATTCGTTCAGGCTTATCAGTCTGACGAAGTCTACGAAGCCGCGAATAAAGTCTTCAACGGAGGTGCTGTTAAAGGCTGGTAATTTTTAGGCGGTTTCCACAATCTGTAATATCATTCAGGACGGGCGCTTGCCCGTCTTGTCATTTATGCAAGCTCCTGATTCAATATCTGACGATTAGATCATTCATTGAGGAAATATTATGCGTGCTTTACCGATCTGTTTATTGGCACTCATGCTGGGCGGTTGTTCCATGCTAAGCAGATCCCCTGTTGAACCCGTTCAAAGCACCGCAACCCCGCCAAAAGCGGAGTCGGAAAAACCGAAAGCGCCGCGTGCCGCACCGGTCCGAATTTACACCAACGCCGAAGAGTTAGTGGGTAAACCGTTCCGCGATCTTGGCGAAGTCAGCGGTGACTCCTGCCAGGCATCTAATCAGGATTCCCCGCCGAGCATCCCGACGGCACGTAAACGCATGCAGATTAACGCCTCTAAAATGAAGGCGAATGCTGTACTGCTGCACAGCTGCGAAGTCACCAGTGGAACGCCAGGCTGCTACCGTCAGGCTGTTTGCATCGGTTCCGCCCTTAACATCTCGGCTAAATGAGCAGTTTTCAGTTCGAGCAAATAGGCGTTATTCGCTCCCCCTATAAAGAAAAGTTCGCCGTCCCGCGCCAGCCAGGTCTGGTAAAAAGCGCCGACGGCGAACTGCATCTTGTTGCGCCCTATAATCAGGCCGATGCCGTTCGCGGTCTGGAAGCATTCAGCCATTTGTGGGTGATCTTCGTCTTTCATCAGACGATGGCTGGCGGATGGCGCCCGACGGTTCGCCCTCCCCGTCTCGGCGGCAATGCCCGGATGGGCGTCTTCGCGACCCGTTCCACCTTTCGCCCTAACCCTGTCGGCATGTCGCTGGTTGAATTGAAAGAGATTGTCTGTCAGAAAGAGAAAGTCATCCTGAAGCTGGGCAGTCTGGATCTGGTTGATGGCACGCCGGTTATTGATATCAAACCCTACCTGCCGTTTGCCGAGTCATTACCGGACGCAACGGCCAGCTACGCGCAACAGGCGCCTGTGGCAGAGATGCACGTCAGCTTCACGGCCGAAATTGACCAACAGCTTTCACGGCTTGAACAACGTTACCCGCAACTGAAAACATTTATCGGCGAAGTGCTGGCGCAAGATCCGCGTCCCGCCTATCGTAAAGGTGAAGGGACAGGTAAAACGTACGCCGTCTGGCTGCACGATTTCAACGTGCGCTGGCGCGTCACCGAAGAGGGTTTTGAAGTCTTTGCGCTGGAACCCCGCTAATTTCACGCCCTTCTCTTTTGACATCCCTTTCTCGCTGGTAAACTAAATCACTTTTTTTGTGTCAGGCTCGCGTTGAGCCTGTTCGATCGTCCAACTGGAACCGTAACAACATGCGTACTAGCCAATATCTGCTCTCCACTCTGAAGGAGACACCTGCCGACGCCGAGGTTATCAGCCATCAGCTGATGCTGCGCGCCGGGATGATCCGCAAGCTCGCCTCCGGGTTATATACCTGGCTGCCGACTGGCCTGCGCGTCCTGAAAAAAGTCGAAAACATCGTGCGTGAAGAGATGAATAACGCCGGTGCCATCGAGGTGTCAATGCCAGTGGTTCAGCCTGCTGACCTGTGGCAAGAGAGTGGTCGTTGGGAACAGTACGGCCCGGAACTGCTGCGTTTTGTTGACCGTGGCGAGCGTCCGTTCGTACTCGGCCCGACTCACGAAGAAGTTATCACCGACCTGATTCGTAACGAACTCAGCTCTTACAAACAGCTGCCGCTGAACTTCTTCCAGATCCAGACCAAATTCCGTGACGAAGTACGTCCGCGTTTCGGCGTAATGCGTTCCCGCGAGTTCCTGATGAAAGACGCCTACTCTTTCCATACCTCTCAGGAATCGCTACAGGAAACTTACGACGCGATGTATGCCGCTTACAGCAAAATCTTCAGCCGTATGGGCCTGGATTTCCGCGCGGTACAGGCAGACACGGGGTCTATCGGCGGTAACGCATCCCACGAGTTCCAGGTACTGGCGCAAAGCGGTGAAGATGATGTGATCTTCTCTGATTCTTCTGACTACGCGGCTAACATTGAGTTCGCCGAAGCCGTTGCGCCGAAAGCGCCGCGCGCGGCTGCCAGCCAGGAGATGACGCTGGTTGATACGCCAAACGCGAAAACCATTGCGGAGCTGGTTGAGCAGTTCAATCTGCCGATTGAGAAAACCGTCAAAACGCTGCTGGTGAAAGCGGTTGAAGGAAGCAGCTACCCGCTGGTTGCTCTGCTGGTACGTGGCGATCACGAACTGAACGAAGTGAAAGCGGAAAAACTGCCGCAGGTTGCCAGCCCGCTGACCTTCGCCACAGAAGAAGAGATTCGTGCGCTGGTGAAAGCCGGCCCGGGTTCTCTCGGCCCGGTAAATATGCCGGTTCCGGTGGTGATCGACCGTACCGTTGCAGTAATGAGCGATTTCGCGGCAGGCGCCAACATCGACGGTAAGCACTACTTCGGCATCAACTGGGATCGCGATGTCGCGACGCCAGAAGTCGCCGATATCCGTAACGTCGTGGCAGGCGATCCAAGCCCGGACGGCCAGGGCACGCTGCTGATTAAACGCGGCATCGAAGTGGGTCATATCTTCCAACTGGGCACCAAGTATTCCGAAGCGCTGAAAGCCTCCGTACAGGGTGAAGATGGTCGTAACCAGATCCTGACGATGGGTTGCTACGGTATCGGGGTAACGCGCGTGGTGGCGGCGGCGATTGAGCAGAACTACGACGAACGCGGTATCGTATGGCCTGATGCCATCGCGCCATTCCAGGTTGCCATTCTGCCGATGAACATGCACAAATCCTTCCGGGTGCAGGAACTGGCGGAAAAACTGTACGGTGAACTGCGCGCACAAGGCATCGAAGTGCTGATGGATGACCGCAAAGAGCGTCCGGGCGTCATGTTCGCGGATATGGAACTGATCGGCATCCCGCACACTATCGTGCTGGGCGACCGTAACCTGGACAACGACGATATTGAATACAAATACCGTCGTAACGGCGAGAAGCAGTTGATTAAAACTGGCGAGATCGTCGATTTCCTGGTGAAAGCCATCAAAGGCTAAACACAAAAAACCCCGCTGATGCGGGGTTTTTTAATGTCCAGACGGGGTCGATACCGCAATTACTTGCTGGAACAATCCTGTCCAGGAACGAATTTAATCTCTTTATCGGCCACCAGCGTTTTTACCTGCGCGCCCGTATCCGGGTTGGCTTCCTGCGTAAAGTGACCTTCCACCGTTAATAATACCGGTTTTTCCGCAGCGCCTCGTGCCGCCAGATAATCACGTTCCAGCTGAGCATTGTTCGCCACCGGCATGCGTTTCCCGGTAGCGCAATCGGTAAAGGTCGCCGCATCCGCCATATAGAAATACATGCCGCGCACCGGCATTGGCGTTACGGGCAAACTGGCAGACACCGACTCAAGCGTGTAATTAAACTGCGACTCAATCGGATTACCTTCACGATCAAGCATTTCCAGAGCGTCGCCTTTCGCACGATAGTAAGACTTCTCGCCTTTGCTGTCGGTCAATACCAGTTTATCGGCTGTACGCGCCCAGGTGCCATACGAGGCAAACGAAGAGGGTTCTTCACGAACGCCCTGATAACGTTCATTCATCACCCATGTTCCATCTTTTTCCAGGAACAAAGAGGTTTCGATCCCTTCACAGTCTGCGCAAGGCAATACGCCACGCCAGCTTTGCTGCATCGGTTTTAATTCTGCCGTCTGCGTCGGCTGTAGCGCCTCCACTTCAGTACGATTATTACATCCGATCAAGGCAAAGAGCGTGCATGCTGCCGCTACTGACAATATCGCTGTTTTCACCATAAATTCCTTATGAAATGTTATCCCCGCTCGTCACTCCTGAGGACGACGAACTCTACCGCGAAGCGCCTTCACTGTGGATTTTTGTGCCTTCGATGACAACCTGCGTTCTTTCGACGCGCGCGTAGGGCGGGTTGCCCGTCGGCTTTTTTGCACTGCGGTTAATTCTTTGATGACTGCCACCAGCCGGGCGATAGCCGCCTCCCGGTTGAGCTCCTGGCTGCGATACTCCTGCGCCTTAATAATAATGACGCCATCGCTGCTAATAAGGTGATGGCTGGCAGCCAACAAACGTTCCTTATAATACTCTGGCAGGCCAGAGGCCCGAATGTCAAAGCGCAAATGGATAGCCGTTGAGGTCTTATTAACGTGCTGTCCACCCGCTCCCTGCGCACGAATGGCTGTGATTTCCAGCTCATTGTCGGGAATCGAGACATTTCGGGAGATGACAATCATGAAGGCTGTTGCCATGCAGCCAGATGAATTTCCAGATTATTCTGAGAATCCGACAGCCAGATGGCGCCATCCTGAATCGTTGCCTGTAACGTCATGGTTCGGCCGGCAAAATCACTCAGTTTCGCCAGTTGCTCATCATCCAGATACCACACGGACAGGTTAGCGTACTGCGCGCATTTACTCTGGTTCTGCTGCCACCAGATTTGCGCGGCACGACTATTATAGGCAAACAGCGCAACCTCCGCAGCCTGGGTACAGGCTTTCTTAATGCGGCGCTCATCCGGCAGCCCCAGCTCAACCCATAAATCAATCCCCAGATGGTCGTTACGCAGCCATGCCTCAGGCTCATCTTCTGCGCTCAGACCACGCGTGAACTGTAGGCGCTCATCGGCATATTTAATCCAGGCCAGCAGGCGCAGCATCATGCGCTCCTGCGTTTCAGAAGGGTGACGCGCCAGCGTCAATGCCGCGTCAAGAAACTGGTTGCGGTCAAGATCCGCCACATTGACTACGGCTTTATAAATCGTCGCTTTAAGCGCCATGAGAGAACTCCTTTCGAATCAGGGACACATTGTAGCGAAATCTGCGTCAAAAGGCTGTTAACGGATGTCGTATACCTGCGCCGTCAACCTGCTGATATTGCCTGGATGGGTATGTTATAGTCACCTTGCTAAACAGAGTTTATCTTCGTAGGCTTAGACTTGCATCCACGGTTAAGTCAGAGTGCTGACAGGAGGGCATGTGGAAAAATATTGTGAGTTAATACGCAAGCGGTATGCGGAAATCGCCAGCGGAGACTTAGGGTATGTCCCGGATGCGCTGGGTTGTGTATTGAAAGTGCTTAATGAAGTGGCAGCAGACGATGCCCTTTCAGAGTCGGTCAGGGAAAAGGCGGCATATGCTGCCGCGAACTTACTGGTGAGCGATTATGTCAATGAATGAAACGTATCAACCCATCAACTGCGATGATTACGATAATCTTGAGCTCGCCTGCCAGCATCATCTGTTACTGACGCTGGAACTTAAGGATGGAGAAGTTTTACAGGCGAAAGCCAACGATCTGGTATCGCGCAAAAACGTGGAATATCTGATCGCGGATGTCGCCGGTGAAACACGCGAGCTGCGTCTGGACAAAATTACCAGCTTCAGTCATCCACAAATCGGTACTGTAATCGTCAGCGAATCCTGATTCTTTTGTTGCCGGATGGCGGTGCAAGCACCTTATCCGGCCTACTTTCCATGCGATACGTAGGCCTGATAAGCGCAGCGCCATCAGGCATTACGCGATGACGACGTCTCTTCCTTCCATTCCAGCCTGACGCCCGCTCCCTCCTCCGCCAGACCATCACAGGTAACAAAAATACCTGCGGCAGCAATCAACGTCTCGCCATAAAACAGCAGCGGCGTGGTATCCCGCCGCCAGGGCGGTACGCCCAGCTCCTGCCAGATTTTCTTTAGCTTACGCCCGCCATTGCGCCCGATAATATGCAGTAACCCAGATGCCTTAAAGCGTATGCTAACCGGCTCGTCGGCACGCGGCATGCGCAGGTCGCCTCCTGGAACGAGCCGTACCGTCCCAAGTCCAACGGGCAGCGATAACGGTGTTTGCCACGATGACCACGGGATCACCGTCGCGCTTTGGCCGGTAACGGATTTTATCCACCATAGCTGTAACTGATAACGGCGAATGTCGTACTCGCCAAAGCGCAAACAGGGAGCGGCGTCCTCACGCGCCAGCGCCACCTCCTGCCAGATACGTTCCAGCCCGTCTCGGGAAGGCATCGGCGCATGCTTCGCGGCCAGCCAGCGGCGCAATAGCGCAGCACGTCGCGGGCCGCTCATCGCCATTAACGGCGCTAACTGCAATGCTCCATCAGCGGTGATACAGCCCGCTAAATCCTCTGCCAGAAGCTCATCCAGCAGGCGCTCCTGTTCTGCGCAAAGCGCGGCGCTACGGGCAGTCGCTTCAGCAAAATGCGGCCAGCGTTGTTGCAGCAGCGGTAGCACCCTAAGGCGCAGGAAATTACGATCGTAGGCATCATCCTGATTGCTTTCATCCTCAATCCAGCGCAGCGCATAGCGTTTTGCCCACTGCTCCAGCGCCGCACGGGTTTCCCCAAGTAACGGGCGGATCAGCTGCGTTCCGGCAAACGACGAGCGTTCCCCCATAGCGGACAATCCCGCCGGGCCGCTGCCGCGCTTCAACGCCAGCAGAAACGTTTCACATTGATCGTCAAGATGCTGGGCCGTGACCAGGACTTCACCGGGATGCAGCGCCTGCGCAAAGGCTGCGTATCGCGCCTGGCGCGCCTGAGCCTCAATCCCCAGCCCCTCATCCTGAAGCTGCACTCGTCGGACAACCAGCGGCACCTGCCACTGCTGGCACACAGCCTCGCAATGCGTCACCCAGCTATCGGCATGAGAGCTTAACCCATGATGAATATGGATGGCGCGCAGCGTGACATCAGGCTGCTGTTCTCGCCATTGCACCAGTTGATGCAGCAGTACGGTAGAATCCAGCCCGCCGCTAAAGGCCACCAGAATCTGGCGGTATGGCAGGAGTGAGGCGTTCAGGGTGAGTGTTGTCATGATCATTGCTTAACTGTGGCACTGCCCGGCACGTTACCGGGCAGAAACCGTGATGACAAGTTTTACTGCTCATACAGTTCGAGCGGCAGTCCGTCTGGATCGTTGAAAAAGGTAAAACGTTTATTCGTAAACGGGTCAACGCGAACCGACTCGCATTTAACGTTGTTCGCCTCCAGATGCGCTACCGCTTTGTCTACGTCTTCCACGCTGAACGCCAGATGCCGCAGACCGCAGGCCTCCGGTCGGCTCGGTCGCGCAGGCGGGAAGGGAAAAGAAAAAAGCTCAATCACATATTGCCCGTTTAACGCCAGGTCGCCTTTCCAGGAATCACGTTCTTCCCGGTACGCTTCACTCAACAGCGTGAAGCCCAGTACGTCACAATAAAACGTTTTGCTCGCCGCATAATCCGTCGCAATAATCGCAATATGGTGAACCTGTTTTAATCCCAGCATAGCGTCTCCTTAATGTGTTATCAGCACGTTACCCGCCTTGCAGTCGCTCAGGCAAGCCATCATGCCGTTTTTAAGACTCTCACTCGGTAAACGCCATCTTCATCCTGTTTTGCGCCATGAATATCGGTCTCAAAGCCAGGGTAATGGTGGCCGATGGAACACAGCATCAGCAGAAAATCGAGTACCGCACGGCTCGCTTCGGTGATCATCTCCCCCGGCATCAGCAACGGCACACCAGGCGGATACGGCAGCACCATACTGGCGGAAATACGCCCCACCAGTTGATCAATCGCGATGGTCTCCACTTCGCCTTTTATCTGCCTCTGCCAGGCCTGATGCGGCGTCATTTTCATTTCGGGCAATGTGTCGAACGCCCGTGACATCAACCCGGAAAGATCGTGCTGGCGGATCAGTTTATGGATACCCTGCGCCAGATCCTGAATCCGCATATTACGATAAAAATCGGGATCTTCGGCGTACAGATCCGGCAGCATATTTTTAACGCGCAGATTAAGATCGTAAGCGCGTTTAAACTCCGTCAGGCCGCGCAGCAATCCCATCGCCCGGGTTTTATCAATACCAATACTGAACAGGAACAGCAGGTTATAAGGCCCGGTTTTTTCTACCACCACGCCGCGCTCATCAAGGAACTTCGCCACCAGCGCGGCGGGGATCCCCTCCTCGCTCATGTTGCCCTGCTCATCCATACCGGGCGTCAAAATGGTGACTTTCACCGGATCGAGAAACATATGGTCGGCATCCGCATCGGTAAAACCGTGCCACTCCTCGCCGGGCGCAACGGGCCAGCATTCCGCTTCATCCACCTCTTCCGGTTGCCAGATATCAAAGAACCAGCCTTCTGACTCTTCGCGCAGCCGCTGTACCTCTTTGCGAAAATGAAGCGCCCGCTCCACGGAGCGATTGATCAATCGTTTACCCGGATTGCCACGCAGCATTGCCGCAGCCGTCTCAATCGACGCCACAATGGGGTAGCTTGGCGATGTTGAGGTGTGCATCATAAACGCTTCATTAAAGGTATCTTCATCGTAATCCCCTTTAATGTGAATAAGCGATGCCTGAGACAGCGCCGCCAGCATTTTATGCGTCGACTGCGTTTCGAAGATGACTTTTCCCGGCACCCGCTCGCCGCTCATCCCGCTTTTCCCCTGATAAATCGGGTGAAAATGGGTATAGGGCACCCAGGCCGAGTCGAAATGGATCGAAGGGACATCCAGCGTTTGTTTAATCCAGTTGGTGTTGTACAGCAGGCCGTCATAGGTCGAGTTGGTGATAACCGCATGTACCGGCCACTGCGCCTGCGCCGTCTCCGAAACCTTATGTTCAATACTCTCACGCGTAAATTCACGCTTAGGAATGCCCCCCAGAATACCGAGTGCGTTGCGCGTGGGTTTCAGCCAGAGGGGCACCACATCGCTCATCATCAACAGGTGCGCGAGAGATTTATGGCAGTTGCGGTCAATCAGCAGCGTGCTGCCCGACGGCGCCGCGTACATGCCGACAATTTTGTTCGATGTGGAGGTGCCGTTGGTCACCATATAACTCTGCTCGGCGCCGAAGGTGCGGGCAATATACTCTTCCGCCTCCAGGTGCGGCCCGGTATGGTCCAGCAGCGAACCCAGTTCGGTCACGGAAATAGACACATCCGCTTTTAGCGTATTCCCCCCGAAGAAGTCATAAAACAGACAGCCAATCGGGCTTTTCTGGTACGCCGTTCCCGCCATATGCCCCGGCGTACAGAAGGTATACTTCCCTTCCTTCACATAGGTAAACAGCGCCCGGGTGAACGGCGGCGTGATGTTATCAAGGTATTCATTCGTATACTGGCGGATGCGGGTTGCAATATCTTCTGACTGGCCGAGCGCGTATTCAAAAAACCACAGTGCCATACGCATATCATGCACGCTGACATCCATCGTCGAATGCGTATTGATAAACGCATACAACGGCAGGTATTCATTTAGCTGGTTGATATCGCTACACAAATCGAGGCTGTACTCATCCCAGTCAAAAATGACGCCACAGATTCGCGGATTGTGTTCAATGAATTTCAGCAGGTCGACGCTATTTTGCGGCCAGATAATCTGAAACCCCTGCGACTGTAGGGCAAGCTCAAGTTCCTTGATGGGTTCGTCTTTATAAAAAACGCCATGCGGCCCCATGATGGCAATGATATTCATGCGTTCCTCCTGGAAAAACCTTAGCTAATCATAGCCTGGTCAAACCGCAGGTAAAAAAAAGGGCCACAAAATGTGACCCTTTTTACTCCATGTCCGATAAGCGTAAGCGCCATCGGGCATTGATGATGTTTACGCGTAGCCGTAGCTCATCAGGCGCTGATAACGACGGTTTTTCAAATCGTCTTTGCTCAACACGTCGAGATCGGCGAGATCGGCCAGCAGTTGCGCTTTCAGAGAAGCCGCCATCGCTTCCGGGTTACGGTGCGCGCCACCCAGCGGTTCCTGAATGATGGAATCAATCAGCTTCAGCTCCTTCAGGCGCGGCGCGATAATACCCATCGCTTCTGCGGCCAGCGGCGCTTTGTCCGCGCTTTTCCACAGAATGGACGCACAGCCTTCCGGGGAGATAACGGAATAGGTGCTGTACTGCAACATATTCACTTTATCGCCCACGCCAATCGCCAGCGCGCCGCCGGAACCCCCTTCGCCGATAACGGTACAAATCACCGGTACGCTCAGGCGTGACATTTCACGCAGGTTACGTGCGATCGCTTCAGACTGACCGCGTTCTTCCGCGCCCACGCCAGGGTAAGCGCCAGGGGTGTCGATAAAGGTAATGATCGGCATGTTGAAACGCTCAGCCATTTCCATCAGACGCAGCGCTTTGCGATACCCTTCAGGTGCCGGCATGCCGAAGTTACGACGGATTTTCTCTTTCGTTTCACGGCCTTTCTGATGACCAATAATCATCACTGGACGACCATCCAGACGCGCGATGCCGCCGACGATAGCTTTATCATCCGCATAGGCGCGATCGCCCGCCAGTTCGTCAAATTCATCAAACGCCAGGCGAACATAATCCAGGGTGTATGGACGTTGCGGATGGCGCGCCAGTTGAGCAACCTGCCATGCGCCAAGATCGGCAAAGATTTTGCGCGTCAGTTCTACGCTTTTTTCACGCAGACGATGCACTTCTTCATCGATATTAATATCCAGTTTCTCGTCCTGGCGGCTTACCGCTGTCAGAGAATCGATTTTCGCTTCCAGCTCTGCAATCGGCTGTTCAAAATCAAGGAAATTCAGACTCATAGTATTCCTGTATTAGTCAAACTCCAGTTCCACCTGCTCCGAACCAATGAGGCCACGGAGATCGTTTAGCAAACGATCGCTCGGAGAGACACGCCACGTCGCGCCAAAACGCAACCGCGCGCGTGCATCCGCCCTCTGATAGTAGAGATGTACTGGAATTGTCCCCGAGCGGTGGGGTTCCAGAGACTGACGGAGTCGGTTTAAAAGCTGGTCATCAATTTGCCTGTCCGTCAGCGAGATAGCAAGCCCGCGAGCATATTTTTCCCGGGCTTCGTCAATATCCATGACTTCACGGGCCATCATTTTAAGCCCGCCGCTGAAGTCATCAAAGCTGACCTGTCCGCTGACGATAAGTATGCGGTCTTTTTCCAGCAATTGCTGATATTTATCCAGAGCGTCGGTAAACAGCATAACTTCCAGACGTCCAGAGCGGTCATCCAGCGTACAGATGCCGATACGATTGCCGCGCTTGGTGACCATAACCCTTGCAGCAATCACGAGCCCCGCAGCCGTGGTGACTTTACCACGTTCTGTCGGATGCATGTCTTTCAGCCGGTAGCCTCCGACATAGCGCTCAATTTCTTTTAAATACTGATTGATAGGGTGTCCCGTCAGGTAAAGCCCCAACGTTTCACGTTCCCCGTCCAGCACCACCTGTTCCGGCCACGGCTGGCAGCTGGCATAGGATTGTTCAATTTGTTCCGGCTCTTCCGCCAGTACGCCAAACATATCCGCCTGCCCGATCGCTTCCGCTTTGGCATGCTGATCGGCGGCTTTCAGCGCGTCGCCCAGCGAGTTCATCAGCGCGGCACGGTGCGGCCCAAGGCGGTCAAACGCCCCGGACATAATCAGTTTTTCCAGTACCCGGCGGTTGAGCTTTTTCGTGTCCGTGCGGGCGCATAAATCAAACAGCTCGCGGAAGTAACCGTCTTTATTGCGCGCCTCGATGATAGCTTCAATCGGGCCTTCACCCACGCCTTTGATCGCGCCGATGCCGTAAACAATTTCGCCGTCGTCGTTAACGTGGAAGTGATACAGTCCTGAGTTGATATCCGGCGGCAGGATTTTAAGCCCCATGCGCCAGCATTCATCCACCAGACCGACCACTTTTTCGGTGTTGTCCATATCGGCGGTCATTACCGCCGCCATAAACTCTGCCGGGTAGTGCGCTTTCAGCCACAGCGTCTGGTAAGACACCAGCGCATAGGCGGCAGAGTGCGATTTGTTAAACCCGTACCCGGCGAACTTTTCCACCAGGTCGAAGATTTTTATCGCCAGCTCGCCGTCGATGCCGTTCTTTCTGGCGCCCTCTTCAAAGACGGAACGCTGTTTCGCCATCTCTTCCGGCTTTTTCTTACCCATCGCACGACGCAGCATATCCGCGCCGCCAAGGGTGTAACCGGAAAGCACCTGGGCAATCTGCATAACCTGTTCCTGGTACAGGATGATGCCGTAGGTCGGCTCCAGTACGGGTTTCAGGCTTTCATGCTGCCATTGCACGTCTGGATAGGAAATCTCTTCACGGCCATGCTTACGGTCGATGAAGTTATCCACCATACCCGACTGCAACGGGCCGGGGCGGAACAACGCCACCAGCGCGATCATATCTTCGAAGCAGTCAGGTTGCAGACGCTTAATCAGATCTTTCATGCCGCGGGATTCAAGCTGGAAGACCGCCGTGGTTTCCGAGCGTTGCAGCATGTCGAAGCTTTTCTTGTCATCCAGCGGGATCGCCGCGATATCCAACGGCGGTTCGCCATTCTTCTCGCGGCGGGCGTTGATCATCTCCAGCGCCCAGTTAATGATGGTGAGCGTGCGCAGCCCCAGGAAGTCGAATTTGACCAGCCCTGCGTATTCCACGTCATTTTTATCAAACTGCGTTACCGGGTGCTGGCCGGCCTCATCACAGTACAGCGGCGCAAAATCGGTGATTTTGGTCGGCGCGATAACCACGCCACCGGCGTGCTTACCGGCGTTACGCGTGACGCCTTCCAGCTTGCGCGCCATATCGATCAACGCTTTAACTTCCTCATCCGCCTCGTAAATTTCCGGCAGTTGCGGTTCCGCCTCAAACGCTTTCGCCAGCGTCATGCCTGGGTCAGGCGGCACCAGCTTCGAGATACGATCCACGAAACCATATGGGTGCCCCAGCACGCGCCCCACATCGCGGATAACCGCTTTCGCCGCCATCGTACCGAAGGTAATAATCTGAGATACCGCATCGCGGCCGTACATATCCGCTACGTGTTCGATAACCTGGTCGCGTTTCTCCATACAGAAGTCAACGTCGAAGTCAGGCATGGAGACACGTTCCGGGTTAAGGAAACGTTCGAACAGCAGGTCGAATTCCAGCGGATCAAGGTCGGTAATTTTCAGCGCATAGGCCACCAGCGACCCCGCACCGGAACCGCGCCCCGGCCCTACCGGTACGCCGTTATCTTTCGACCACTGGATAAACTCCATCACGATGAGGAAGTAGCCTGGGAACCCCATCTGGTTAATAACCTGAAGTTCAATGTCCAGACGTTCGTCATAGGGGGGACGCTTCTCTTTACGCACCGCTTCGTCAGGGAACAGGAATTCGAGACGTTCTTCCAGACCCTCTTTCGATTTCTTGACCAGGAAGTCTTCGGTGGTCATGTCCCCCGTTGGAAACTGCGGCAGGAAGTATTCGCCCAGACGGACGGTCACGTTACAGCGTTTGGCAATCTCAACGCTGTTTTCCAGCGCTTCCGGGAT
The DNA here is from genome assembly GCF_005406305.1 of Citrobacter sp. TBCP-5362. NCBI lineage: Bacteria > Pseudomonadati > Pseudomonadota > Gammaproteobacteria > Enterobacterales > Enterobacteriaceae > Citrobacter > Citrobacter sp. TBCP-5362. The sequence goes on from NZ_CP040234.1 coordinate 3,625,874, forward strand.
GTCGGAGAACAGTTCGCACATCTCGTCTTCGCTACGCATATATTGCTGCGGCGAATAGTTACGCGGGCGTTTAGGATCGTCGAGCGTAAAACCATCGTGAATAGCCACGCGGATTTCGTGCGCGTCAAAGTCCTCGCTGTTAATAAAGCGGACATCATTCGTTGCGACAACCGGCAAGCCACGCGTTTCCGCCAGCTCAACCGCCGCATGCAGATACGTTTCCTCATCCTGCCGACCCGTGCGGATCAGCTCCAGATAGTAGCGGTCGGAGAAATGTTCTTCATAGAAGGCGACGCATTCGTCCACCAGCGCACTGTTGCCGCGCAACAAACTGCGGCCCACATCGCCCATCCGGCCACCGGAAAGCAAAATCAGACCGTCTTTTAATTCAGTCAGCCATTCCCTGTCGATCACCGGCCCTTCTGCGCCGTAGCCACGCTGATAGGCTTTTGAGATCAACAGAGTAAGATTCTGATAGCCCGTATTATTTGCCGCCAGCACGGTCAACTGGCAGAGTTCATCTCCCAGCGGGGTGCCGCGAACATGGAAATCAGCGCCGACAATGGGCTTAATCCCTGCGCCGTGGCCCGTTCCGTAGAACTTCACCAGACCGCAAAGGTTGGTAAAATCGGTGATCGCCAGCGCAGGCATGCCTAACGCGGCCGCCTTTTTTACCAGCGGCCCGGTTTTCGCCAGCCCATCGATCATGGAGTAGTCGCTGTGCACCCGCAGGTGGACGAAACGTGGTTCAGACATCTTCAGATTCCCGTTTACTTAATCTCGACACAAGAATCAGGACGCAAGTCCCAGGGCGCGTTTGACAGGAGCAAAACTACGTCGATGATGCTCCGTCGCACCATGTTCAGCAAGCGCCGCCAGATGAAAAGCGGTCGGATACCCTTTGTGCTGGGCAAAACCATACTGTGGGAAAATACCGTCCAGCGCCGCCATTTCGGCATCGCGCGTCACTTTCGCAATAATAGATGCCGCGCTGATCTCGGCCACACGGCTGTCGCCTTTCACCACCGCCATAGAGGGCACGGGCAGTGCCGGACAGCGGTTGCCGTCAATCAGCACATATTCCGGCGCAATATGCAAACCGGCAACGGCGCGCTGCATCGCCAGCATCGTGGCGTGCAAAATATTTAGCTCATCAATTTCATGAGGTTCCGCGCGTCCCAGACTCCAGCTTAACGCTTTTTCTTTGATTTCATCATACAGCGCCAGACGGCGCTTTTCTGAGAGCTTCTTGGAATCATTGAGACCCACGATTGGGCGAGCCGGATCGAGGATCACAGCGGCCGTCACCACCGCGCCGACCAGCGGGCCGCGTCCAACTTCATCCACACCCGCGACCAACTGCGTATGCGGATAAACAAATTCGATCATTGTGCTAACTCCAGGACAGCGTCCGCCGCTTGCTCATCGGCATTGCAACGGATTTGCTGGTGCAACTCGCGGAAGGTGTCATGCATCGCATGGCTGGTTTTGCCATTCGCCAGCAGCGGCAGCAAGGCCTCTGCAAGCGCATGCGGCTCACACTCTTCCTGCAACAGCTCTTTGACTAATTCTCTTCCCGCCAGCAGATTAGGCAGCGAAACATAATCGGTCTTTACCAGGCGCTTCGCCAGCCAGAAGGTAAAGGGTTTCATCCGATACCCCACCACCATCGGGCATTTCGCCAGCATACACTCCAGCGCCGCCGTACCAGACGCCAGCAATGCGGCGTCGCTGGCCACCATCGCTTCACGTCCCATTCCGTCGAGCAGATGCACGGAAAGCTCCGGCGCAACCTCAGCTTTAATGCGCTCAAACTGCTCGCGGCGTTTGGCGTTCACCAGCGGTACGACAACTTCAAGGTCAGGATAGGTCTGACGCAGCAGCTGCGCGGTTTTCAGGAAATCCGCGCTGAGCATCTCCACTTCCGCGCCACGGCTACCGGGCAGTAGCGCCAGGCAGTGTGCATCATGCGAGATTCCCAGCACATCACGCGCGGCGTTTTTATCCGGGTCCAGCGGCATAGCGTCCGCCATCGTATGCCCGATAAAACGGCATGGCACGTTAAACTTGTCGTAAAACGCTTTTTCGAAAGGCAGAAAAGCCAGCACCATATTGGTGGATCTGCCTATTTTGAAAACGCGTTTCTGTCGCCACGCCCAGACGGACGGACTGACATAATGGATGGTTTTTATGCCCTGCTTTTTCAGGTTGCCTTCAAGGGTGATATTGAAGTCCGGCGCATCAATGCCGACAAAAACATCCGGCTGAAGCTCGGTAAAGCGGCGGGTCAAATCGGCACGAATATGCAATAAGCGACGCAGGCGACCAAGCACTTCAACAATGCCCATTACCGCCAGCTCTTCCATCTCATACCAGGCTTCGCAGCCTTCAGCCTGCATACGCGGCCCCGCCACGCCGACGAAACGCGCGTTGGGCACACGCGTCTTCAGCGCGCGAATTAAGCCTGCACCAAGAATATCGCCGGAGGTTTCTCCGGCGACCAGGGCTATCGTTAAGGGACGCTGTTCCGCCATTAACGAATCAGACCGCGCGTTGAGCGGGCAAAGAAATCGCTAAAGAGTTGCACTTCCGGGTACTGCTTCGCCAGTTCGGCAATTTCCGGTTTAGCTTCATCCAGCGTTTTGCCGCTGCGGTACAACGCTTTGTAAGCGTTGCGGATCGCGGTGATCGCTTCGCGGGTGAAACCGCGACGCTTCAGCCCTTCGATGTTGACGCCAAACGGCGTCGCGTGATTGCCCTGAGCAATAACGTACGGCGGAACGTCCTGGGCAACGCCAGAACAGCCGCCAACCATCACATGCGCGCCAATGGTGCAGAACTGGTGCACTGCGGTCATGCCGCCGATGATGACAAAATCATCCAGCGAAACGTGGCCCGCAAGCGTAGCGTTATTGGCCAGAATACAGCGGTTGCCTACTGTACAATCGTGCGCCACATGGGCATTGATCATCAGTAAGTTATCGCTGCCCACCTTCGTCAACCCACCACCCTGCACTGTGCCACGATGAATGGTGACGCTTTCGCGAATGCGGTTACGATCGCCAATTTCCACACGGGTCGGCTCGCCAGCATATTTCAGATCCTGGTTTACTTCACCGATGGAGACGAACTGATAAATCTCGTTATCGCGACCAATTTTTGTATGGCCATTCACGACAACGTGAGACTTCAGTACGGTACCCTCACCAATTTCGACATGGGGTCCAACAATACAAAAAGGACCAATATGAACATTAGCGCCAATACAGGCGCCGTCTTCCACAATGGCGGTTGGATGAATAAAGGCGGATTTATCAATCACGTATCAGGCCTCCCGGCTACGAGCACACATCATGGTTGCTTCGCACACAACTTTGCCATCGACCAGAGCAACCCCTTTAAAGCGGGTCAGGCCACGGCGCGTTTTCTCGAAAGTCACTTCCATGATCATCTGATCGCCAGGCACGACAGGACGCTTAAAGCGCGCTTCGTCAATACCCGCGAAGTAATACAGTTCACCCGGCTCCAGTTTTCCAACGCTTTTAAACGCCAGAATCCCTGTTGCCTGCGCCATCGCTTCCAGAATCAGCACACCCGGAAAAATCGGTTTACCCGGGAAATGGCCCTGGAAGAAAGGCTCATTTACGGAGACATTCTTCACTGCGCGCAGAAAACGACCTTCTTCAAAGTCCAGCACACGGTCAACCAGCAAAAACGGAAAACGGTGCGGCAGAAGTTCTAAAATCTCTTCAATATGCAGAGTATGAGTGTTAGTAGTCAAAATACTCTTCCTGTCCAAATATACTAAAAGGCAATAATAACACGGCCTGCCGCAATCATATGAATGTGACAGGCCGTAAAAGGATGGCACTACAGGTGGAACGCTAGTCTTGTTGATTAACCTTGCGCTCAATCGCTTTGAGACGCTTGCTCATATCATCAATGTTCATCACCAGTGCAGCGGTTTTACGCCATACTTTGTTAGGCTGCAACGGAATGCCTGAAGAATAGACGCCAGGCTCAGTGATAGGACGCATGACCATCCCCATACCCGTCACCGTGACTTTATCGCATATTTCCATATGCCCGTTAATCACGCTGGCCCCGCCAATCATGCAGTAACGGCCAATCTTCAGGCTGCCCGCCATAATGACGCCACCGGCAACCGCCGTATTGTCGCCAATCACAACGTTATGTGCAATCTGGCACTGGTTATCAATGATAACGCCGTTGCCGATCACAGTGTCATCCAGCGCGCCACGGTCAATCGTCGTACAGGCGCCGATCTCAACACGATCGCCAATAATGACGCGACCAAGCTGCGGGATCTTCACCCAGTTACCCCGATCGTTAGCGTAACCAAAACCGTCTGCGCCGACGACAGTGCTCGACTGGATCAGGCAATTCTCACCGATCTGAATGTCGTGGTAAATCGTTACATTCGCCCACAGACGCGAACCTGCACCGATTTTTGTGTTTTTCCCGACGAAGCAACCTGCGCCGATAATCACGTTATCGCCCAGTTCTACGCCAGACTCAATGACCGCATTCGCGCCAACTGAAACATTGTTACCCAGCATCGCTGTCGCATCGATCGCTGCACTCGGTGCAATATTCTGCGCTGGCTGCGGCGTGGTATCTAAAATTTGCGCCATTCGCGCATACGTCAGGTAGGGGTTCTTCACTACCAGCGCTGCACTCTTAGCAAAAGGAAGATCGTCCTGCGTCATGACAACGGCAGAAGCCTGGCATACGCCTAAGTGTTCACGGTATTTAGGATTCACCATGAACGTGATGTGGCCTGTTTGCGCAGATTGCATGGACGCAACGCCGGTGATGACGATATCGCCATCACCGTGTAATTCTGCATCCAACTGCTCTGCTAAATCAGCCAGTCGAATTGAAGGCATTACTTATTTAACCTGTTTCAGTACGTCAGCAGTGATGTCTTTCACGTCGCTGCTGTTATAAGCAACGGTGTTGGCATCAACGACCAGATCGATGCTCTGGCTGTTAGCAACGGATTTCACAGCAGTCTGGATACGGGTAACCAGTTTGCCACGCTCTTCGTTGGAACGACGCGCGCGATCCTGTTCAAAAGCCTGGGCTTTCTGAGAGAAAGTCTGGCGTTGAGCCATCACGTCTTTTTCCAGCTTAGTACGTTCGCTACCTGCTTTCATGGACTGCAAACGCTGCATTTTAGATTGCAGATCGGTTTCCATACGCTGCAATTCGCTGGCACGGCCTTTGAACTCGTTTTCCAGCGTGTTAGAAACACCCGTCTTCTGTGCGACCTGTTGGAACAGGCTACCCATATTAACGATCGCAATTTTGTCAGCAGCCTGTGCGGACGTTACCATCGCTAAACCGAGACCTGCAGCTAATAACCACTTTTTCACAATAAACTCCTTACCATCCCATTTGTGCCCGCAGGCACAGTTCTTTGCGTGGCCAGGCGATCTCAGACGAGATCGCCAAAAGTCATCGCTACACTACCATTACATTCCGTTGCACAGAACAATTACCAGGTCTTACCAATGTTAAACTGGAACTGTTCCGATTTGTCTCCATCGTACTTTTTGAACGGCTGGGCGTAGGAGAAGACCAACGGCCCCAATGGGGACATCCATTGTAATGCGATACCAGCAGACATACGGATATTACTCGGATCGCTGTAGTCCGGGTAACCGGCATACGCGTTCGAATCCCAGTTCGTATCCCAGACAGTACCTACGTCCCAGAAGAAGGAGGTACGAACCGAGTTAGCGTACTTGTCGCTAATAAACGGCGTCGGGGTGATGAATTCGAGGCTGGCGACAGCCATAGCGTTACCGCCTACTGCGTCATCAGACTTACATGGCGCAGTTTCAGTGCTCTTACAATCGTTATCGTAGTCGTCATCACCGTCATGACGGCTGCTCGCCGGGTAGTACACCGCTTTTGGACCGATAGTATTGGACTGGAAGCCACGCACGGTGCTTGAGCCACCGGCATAGAAGTTCTCATAGAACGGCATCTCTTTGCCGCCAATACCGTCACCATAACCCCAACGAGTACGACCCAGAACCACCCATTTGTGATCGTCATCGATCGGCACATAGGTCGCGGTATCCAGCGTCGCTTTGTAGTATTCGTTATCAGAGCCCGGGATGGTCACTTTACCATTCAGGTTGACACGCGTACCTTCCGTCGGGAAGAAGCCACGGTCCAGCTTGTTATAAGTCCAACCGTAGTTGAAGGTGAAGTCGTTAGCGCTGAATGAGTTGCGGTCATTCGTATTGGACGGATATTCACCCATCGAGTTCAGGTAACGCCACATGGCAACCTGCGGCTGCATGTTGGACAGGGAGTTATGTACATAACCTAAACCTGCACGCAGCGTGTTGTACTCGTTAATCGGGAAGCCCAGCGTAACGTCTGTACCATAACTTTTGTTGGTATAGTCGGACAGATCCGCATCATCTGCCTGGAAGTCATTATAGAAGATACGGCCGCCGAGGCTGACGCCATCAACGGTGAAGTATGGGTTAGTGACAGACAGTTCAGTATAGGTCTGGTAGTCGTTTTTGGTCCCGTTAATACCCACGGAATAACCCGTACCTAACCAGTTATCCTGCTGAACGCCCGCCTGGAAGCTCACGCCGCTTTCTGTGCCGTAACCAATACCGAAGTTAAAGCTACCGGTGTTACGCTCTTTCACTTTATAGACGACGTCAACCTGGTCCGGGCTGCCCGGAACGCGCTGCGTGTCGGTATCGACGGTTTCGAAGTAACCCAGACGGTTCAGACGCTCTTTACCCTGATCGACCAGATCGCTGCCTAACCATGCCCCTTCCATCTGGCGCATTTCGCGACGCAGGACGGAATCTTTCGAGGTGTCGTTGCCTTCAAAACGGATCTTACGCACGTAGAAACGGTTACCCGCATCAACGTTCACACGTAATTTAACGGTTTTGTCGGCATCGTTGATTTCAGGCTGCGACTGCACGCGCGGGTAGGCATAGCCATAACGACCAAGAAGTTTCTTGATGTCGTCTTCCATTTTGGTCACTTTGGTACCGTTATAGAGTTCGCCTGGTTCGATCTTCGTCAGGTTCTCAATCTCGGCGGAGTGTCCAGCCAGGTTACCGCTCACCTGCACACCGGAAAGCTTGTACTGATCGCCTTCGGTGATATTAACGGTGATGTAGATGCCTTTCTTATCCGGCGTCAGGCTGACCTGCGTCGAATCGATGTTGAAACGGGCATAACCGCGATCCAGATAGTAGCTGCGCAGCGTCTCAAGGTCGCCAGCCAGTTTCTGTTTCTGGTATTTACGATCGCCCACGACGTTCCACCACGGCACTTCGTCGCGCAGTTGGAAGTGAGAAATGAGTTCGTCAGTGCTGAAGGCATGGTTGCCGACGATATTGATCTGTTGGATCTTCGCCGATACACCCTCCTGGAACACCAGTTTGAGGTCCACACGGTTACGCGGCAACGGCGTGACGACCGCTTTTACGCTGGCGCTGTATTTACCAACGCTGTAGTAGAAGTCTTCCAGTCCTTTTTCGATATCAGAGAGCGTGGTGCGATCCAGTGATTCGCCAACACGCACGCCAGACGCCTCAAGGTTCTGCTTTAGCATGTCATCTTTCACCGATTTGTTACCGGAGAAAGTGATGCTGGCAATCGTCGGACGTTCTTTTACCTGAACCAGAAGCGTATCACCATCGCGCAGGACGCGGACATCCTCGAAGTTGCCAGTGGCGAACAGAGCACGAATGGTATTACTGATATCTTCATCATTAACCGTGTCGCCTGTGCGCACCGGCATACTGAGGAGGGCCGCACCAACGGCGACTCGCTGTAGGCCTTCGAAATGAATGTCCTTCACCACGAACCCTTCAGCACCGTATACGGTGGCGCTGCTAAACAGCAGCGACGCTATGAGCAACTTTTTCATCGCCATCGTTATTATGCGTTCTTCCTAACTAACTCTCTTACAACCGAGAGAAATCATTGAAAAGTGCAAGCCCCATTAACAACACCAGCAAAATCGCGCCAATGCGGTAACTAAAGTCTTGAACCCGCTCGGATACCGGCCCGCCCTTCAGCTTTTCAATCGCCAGGAACAGCAGATGCCCCCCGTCAAGAACGGGCAGCGGAAACAGGTTGATTATCCCTAAGTTCACGCTGATAAGCGCAAGAAACATCAGGTAATAAATGCCCCCAAATTCCGCTGACATCCCAGCCCCCTGAGCGATAGAAATCGGCCCACTGAGGTTGTTCAGTTTCACATCACCGGTTATCAATTTTCCCAGCATACTGACCGTCAGCTTCATCAACTGCCACGTCTTGTCCGTGGCTTCGAGGATGGCGCTGAATGGCCCATACTGGCGTACAGTCTTGTACTCATCCGGCAGAGGAATAATTTTAGGCACAACACCCGCAAAACCTTCTGCCTTTCCGTTAACCGGCTTTGTATCCGGGATTAACGTCAAAGACAAGGAACTCCCCTGCCTTTCAATTTCCAGCGCTAACGGCTTATCTGGATTGTTGCGCACAAGCGTCACAAACGTCATCCATTGCGTTAACGACTGACCATCGACTTTAACGATCCTGTCGCCTGCTTGCAAACCCGCCTTACTTGCAGCGGAGTTCGCCTGCACTTCTGACAGCACCGGTTCGATCTGTGGACCACGCGGCCGAATCCCTAAAGAAGATACAGGATCTTCTTTGTCTGGCTCAAATGCCCAGTGGCGCAAATCTAACGTTTTATCCTGGCGCTGATTACTGCCGAACGGCGCCACGCTGATTGTCGTACGCTCATCGCCGATTTTGGACACCAGCTGTAAGCGCACCGCATCCCAATCAGGGGTTTCGATGCCATCAATGGCTTTAAGTTCCGTACCAGGAAGAATTTGCGCCTGGGCGGCAATCGAGTTGGGTGTTATTTCACCAACCACCGGACGAACGCCAGGGACGCCGATGATAAAAACCAGCCAGTAGGCAAAAATAGCGAAAAGAAAATTTGCAATCGGACCTGCGGCGATAATCGCCGCCCGCTGTCCCACGGTTTTATTGTTGAAAGCGTGGTGGCGCAGTTCCGGCACAACCGGCTCAGCGCGCTCATCCAGCATTTTGACGTAACCGCCGAGGGGAATCATGGCGATCACATATTCCGTACCGTATCGATCGGTACGCCGCCAAAGCGCTTTCCCAAAACCGATAGAAAAGCGCTCGACACGAACACCGCAGCGCCGGGCAACCCAGAAATGACCAAATTCATGCACGGTGATAAGCACACCCAGTGCGACGATGAATGCAGCCAGATTCCAGAGAATACTCAGCATAAAACCTTCCGTTAGAGTGTCCTGAATACCAGTAACAACAGGCAAGCAAAGACCGGTACTGCCGCCGTCAGGCTATCAATACGATCCAGAATACCACCATGCCCTGGGATCAAGTGACCACTGTCCTTAATTCCTGCTTCACGCTTAAACATGCTCTCAGTCAGATCGCCCAGCACTGACGCCAGGGCCGCGATGACAGAACAAATCAGTAAGGTTGAAGGCGCAACATCCAGATTCGCCCACATGCCGTAACCCCATGAAATCACGGCGGCAGTCGCGAGTCCGCCAATAAAGCCCTGCCAGGTTTTACCAGGAGAAACCTTTGGCGCAAGTTTATGTTTGCCGAACAGTTTGCCAAACATATATGCCCCGGAGTCTGCCCCCCAGACGAGGATCATGACATAGAGCAGCCATATGGCGCCACTGTAATGATTCTCATCATAGTGCCAGGCGCGCAGCGCCAGCATTCCCCAAAAAAAAGGAATGATGGTTAACACCCCGAAAATTACGCGTAATGTCTTTGAATTACGCCAGATCGCCGCCGAACCGGGATAAAATAACACCAGTAATAATGCAACGACCCACCAGCCCAACGACGCCCAAAGCGAAACCTCAACAAGCGGTTGATGAATGTTGCGGTGATATTCAGGCAGCAAAAACAGCATCAGCGCCAGCAATAACCCGCACAGCACCGCCAGCCAGACCCGCTGAGTACGCGTGGTAAAACCGCTTAACTGTCCCCATTCCCAGGCGGCCAGCATACAAACGACCAGCGTGACAATGGCGAACCCCACCGGCGGGAGTAAAAAAAGCGCCGCGATGACAACGGGTATTAAAACAAAAGCAGAAATCAGGCGATACTTCAGCAAAAGCGACCCCCATCAGGCTTTTTCATCACCGGGCTCGGTGCCGCCGAAACGACGCTCTCGATTGGCAAAGGCATGCAGCGCCCCTTCAAAGTCTTGTTCATCGAAATCGGGCCAAAGAACATCAGTAAAGTAAAGTTCGGCATAGGCAATTTGCCAAAGCAAAAAGTTACTAATGCGATGCTCTCCCCCAGTCCTAATTACTAAATCTACAGGAGCCAGTTCATGCATACAGATTTTCTGGTTTAGCATCTCTTCGTCAATCTGATCAGGGCGCAGCAGTCCTTCCTGCACCTGTTCTGCCAGTTGCCTGACTCCCTGGACAATATCCCAACGTCCGCCATAATTCGCCGCGATATTCAGCGTCAGCCCGGTATTCTGGGCGGTAAGCGCTTCAGACTTGCGAATACGGTCTTGCAAACGCGAGTTAAATCGACTGGTGTCGCCAATAATGCGCAGGCGAACGTTATGGCGATGCAGGCTTTTTACTTCGCTATCCAGCGCCCACACGAACAGCTCCATTAACGCACTCACTTCCTGCGCTGGTCGGTTCCAGTTCTCACTGCTAAAGGCATACAGCGTTAACGCATCAATACCGTTGTTGGCAGCGAAAGATACGGCCCGACGGACGGATTTTGCTCCGGCCTTATGCCCAAAGGCGCGAATCTTCCCTTGCTTTTTCGCCCAGCGGCCATTGCCATCCATAATGATTGCTACATGGCGACAGCCATGTGCTGGCAAATTTTCGCTTAGTGGTTGAGTTGCAGACAACATAACGCGTTTTTAGTCCCTGAAAGGATTTAACGGTACTCAGGAATACTGAAGCCTTTTGCGCTTCATCCTTCAGGCTGCCTCTTCGTTGGCTATGAATGATGCAACCTGAATGATTTTGTGCATCCACAAAAAAGCCGTGTCAAACCACGGCTTACCTGACCGCATAAAGCCAAATATCTGCGATCGGGTGGCGCAGACTATATCACTGAAGCCCAACGCTAACAAATAGCACGATCCTGTGTAGAGGGATTATCATCAGCTTGCGAGTCGCATCACCTGTTTTCTGGCGACGTCACGCGCGACGGCATCAACCCTGAGAACGTCGTCAACGCTTCCCGGTTCCTGCAAATCCATTTTCTCCAGCACAGATAAATTGAGCTCAGCAATATCTGTAAAGCGAATCTCTTCAGCCAGAAATGCGGCGACGGTGATTTCATTCGCCGCATTCAGCGCGGTTGTCGCGGCCTGACCTTGCTCAAACGCGTCCATCGCCAGTTTCAGGCACGGATAGCGCTGATAATCCGGCGCAGAGAACGTCAACGCACTGAGCGTGCAAAAATCGAGCGGCTTCACGCCAGAGTTCACGCGATTCGGCCACGCCATCGTATGCGCGATTGGCGTACGCATATCCGGCTCCCCCAGTTGCGCCAGAACGCTGCCGTCCTGATAACGCACCATTGAGTGAATAACCGACTGCGGGTGAATCAACACGTCCATCTGGCTTGCGCTGGCGTTAAACAACCAACGCGCTTCAATGTATTCCAGACCTTTATTCATCATGGTGGCGGAATCGACGGAAATTTTTCGTCCCATAGACCAGTTCGGATGACGACATGCCTGATCGGGCGTCATGGCCGCCAGATCGCACAATGGCGTTTCACGAAAAGGGCCACCAGACCCGGTAAGCAAAATCGACATCACGCCATTTTGCTCCAGCTCAGCGTATCCCAGATCGTTTTGAATAGGTTGGGGCATACTCTGAAAAATCGCGTTATGTTCGCTATCTACCGGTAAAAGCCGGGCTTTACTGCGTTTCACCTCGTCCATAAACAGACGCCCGCAGGTAATCAGCGACTCTTTATTGGCAAGCAGGATGGTTTTACCGGCGCGAATCGCCGCAAGCGTAGGCAGCAGACCTGCCGCGCCCACGATAGCCGCCATCACCTGATCGACCTCATCCAGCGCAGCCATATCGCAGGCGGCCTGTTGTCCGCTCAGGACGTCAGTGCGGCTTCCATGTTCCAGAAGCGCAGTTTTCAGCCGTTGAGCGCTCTGTTCATCGTCCATCACCGCATAACGCGGCGAAAACTCCAGGCACTGCTCTACCATACGGGTGACATTTTTACCCGCAACCAGCGCGACAACACGGAAACTTTCAGGATTATGGCGCACCACATCCAGCGTGCTGCAACCAATAGAGCCGGTCGAGCCCAGAATGGTTAGTTGCTTCATGAAACGTCCAGAAGAATTGAGACAGGATAGAAAGCAAAACGCCGCCCGGAAGACCCGTCAGGGTCAACCAGCGGCGTTTTAGTCGTACAGGAAAATCAGAACTGCATCAGTTCCGCTTCTTTTTCCGTCAGCGCCGCATCAACTTTCTTGATGGCAGCGTCAGTCAGTTTCTGTACTTCGTCCTGAGAACGGCGATCGTCATCTTCGCTGATCTCTTTATCTTTCAGCAGCGCTTTTACTTTGTCGTTCGCGTCACGGCGTACGTTACGCACGGCAACACGCGCCTGCTCTGCTTCGCCACGAACGATTTTGGTCAGGTCTTTACGACGTTCTTCAGTCAGCGGCGGCAGCGGAACACGGATATCGCTACCCGCAGAACTCGGGTTCAGGCCGAGGTCAGAAGCCATAATCGCTTTCTCAACCGCCGGGCTCATGGAGCGATCGAACACGTTGATTTTCAGCGTGCGGGAGTCTTCTACCGTTACGCTCGCCAGCTGACGCAGCGGAGTCGGCGTGCCGTAATATTCCACGACAATGCCATCCAGCAGGCTGGGAGAAGCACGACCCGTGCGAATTTTGCTGATTTGGTTTTTAAACGCTTCAACGCATTTTTCCATGCGTACTTCAGCATCTTTTCTGATATCGCTAATCACGTTACGAATCCTTGAAAACTAGTCTCAGTCGACCAGACAATCACACAATACACTTCATCCTTCAGGCTGCCTCTGCGTTGGCTGCGAACGTTCTTCCCTGTCACGTACCGATGTACGCGCCTCGGGATTCACGCTCTTGCCGCCGTGATGCAGCATGAATGATTTCGTGTATACAGAGTATGCTCAGTATAGTCTCGTTTAATTCATGCCACAGGATATATAAATCCTGCCGGGTAAAGGCGAATCTTACCCGGAATTGGCCATCACGGGAATTATTCCGTGATTAAAGTCCCTTCTTTTTCGCCCATCACGACGCGACGCAGCGCGCCCGGCTTGTTCATATTGAAGACACGAATTGGCAATTTGTGGTCACGAGCCAGCGTGAACGCGGCCAGATCCATCACTTTCAGCTCTTTATCCAGCACTTCGCCGTAGGTGAGTTGCTCATACATCGTGGCGGACGGATCTTTGGCCGGGTCCGCAGTAAATACGCCATCGACTTTCGTGGCTTTCAGCACCACATCCGCTTCAATTTCGATACCGCGCAGGCAAGCCGCAGAGTCGGTGGTGAAGAAGGGGTTGCCGGTGCCCGCAGACAGGATAACCACACGGTTATTACGCAGCAGACTAATGGCTTCTGCCCAGCTGTAGTTGTCACACACGCCATTCAGCGGAATAGCGGACATCAGGCGGGCGTTCACATAGGCGCGGTGGAGCGCATCGCGCATCGCCAGACCGTTCATCACGGTGGCCAGCATGCCCATGTGGTCGCCCACAACGCGGTTCATACCCGCTTTCGCCAGACCAGCACCACGGAACAGGTTACCGCCACCAATCACCACACCAACCTGAATGCCCAGTTCCACCAGTTCTTTGATTTCCTGAGCCATACGATCCAGTATGCTTGCATCAATACCGAAGCCTTCCGAACCCTGCAGAGCTTCGCCACTCAATTTAAGCAGAATACGTTTATAGACGGGTTTTGCATTGGTAGCCATGTTTCTTTCCTGAGACTGTCAACGATTGAGATGAGTTAATTCCGGCGACATTGTATGTCGCTTTTCAGCGCAGCCACTATAGGGGTTGGCTGAATTTACAAGATGGACGCAAAAAGAAGCCGCCCTCAGGCGGCTCCTTTTCGACAATTAAGACTGCTTGGACATCGCAGCAACTTCTGCTGCAAAGTCAGTCTCAACTTTCTCGATGCCTTCGCCCACTTCAAAGCGGATGAAGCCAGTTACGTCGGCGTTGTGCTCTTTCAGCAGCTGACCAACAGATTTGCTCGGTTCCATAACGAAAGGCTGACCGGTCAGAGAAACTTCGCCGGTGAATTTCTTCATGCGGCCTTCAACCATTTTCTCTGCGATTTCTTTCGGCTTACCAGACTGCATCGCGATGTCCAGCTGTACCTGGTATTCTTTCTCTACCACTTCAGCAGACACGTCTTCCGGCTTAACGAACTCAGGCTTGCTTGCAGCAACGTGCATTGCCAGCTGTTTAACCAGCTCTTCGTCAGCGCCTTTAGCCGCAACCAGAACACCGATGCGCGCACCGTGCTGGTAAGAACCCAGAACGTCGCCTTCCAGGGAAGCAACACGGCGAATGTTGATGTTTTCACCAATTTTTGCCACCAGAGCAACGCGCTCTTCTTCGAACTGTGCTTTCAGCACGTCAACGTCAGTGATTTTGCCAGCAACAGCGGCGTCCAGCACTTTGTCAGCAAATGCCTGGAAACCAGCATCTTTAGCAACGAAGTCAGTCTGGCAGTTAACTTCCAGAATGATGCCGTAGTTGCCGTCGATTTTGGTTTTGATCACGCCGTCAGCAGCAACGTTGCCTGCTTTTTTCGCTGCTTTGATCGCACCGGATTTACGCATGTTTTCGATTGCCAGCTCGATGTCGCCATTCGCTTCAGTCAGTGCTTTTTTGCAATCCATCATGCCTGCGCCAGTACGCTCACGCAGCTCTTTTACCAGGGATGCGGTAATTTCAGCCATTCTAAAATCCTCGGAAGATTTGATCTGCCCGGCATCAAACCGCACAGATTTAAAAGTGAAAAAGGGGCCTAAAGGGCCCCTAACCAAACGTGATACTACCTGGTTTATAAGGGGGCTCGAACGAGCGTGCCTTATTATTCAGCTTCTACGAAGCTTTCTTCCGCCTGAGAAGCCAGATCCTGAGAACGGCCTTCACGAACGGTTGCAGCTACAGCGCCCAGGTACAGGCTAACAGCACGGATTGCGTCGTCGTTACCCGGGATAACGAAGTCAACACCGTCCGGATCAGAGTTGGTATCAACGATAGCAAATACCGGGATACCCAGGTTGTTTGCTTCTTTGATAGCAATGTGCTCGTGGTCAGCATCGATAACGAACAGTGCGTCCGGCAGGCCGCCCATGTCTTTGATACCGCCCAGGCTGTTTTCCAGTTTCTCAAGCTCACGAGTGCGCATCAGCGCTTCTTTTTTGGTCAGCTTTTCGAAAGTACCGTCCTGAGACTGAGTTTCCAGGTCTTTCAGACGTTTGATGGACTGACGAACGGTTTTCCAGTTAGTCAGCATACCGCCCAGCCAGCGATGGTTCACGAAGAACTGGTCGCAGCTGTTAGCAGCGTCTTTCACCGCTTCGCTTGCAGCACGTTTAGTACCAACGAAAAGGATTTTACCTTTGCGAGAAGCAATCTTGTTCAGTTCAGCCAGCGCTTCGTTGAACATCGGTACCGTTTTCTCAAGGTTGATGATGTGAACTTTGTTACGCGCACCGAAGATGAACGGCTTCATTTTCGGGTTCCAGTAACGGGTCTGGTGACCGAAGTGAACACCAGCCTTGAGCATGTCGCGCATGGAAACAGTTGCCATGATTAAAACCTCTATATATAAAAGTTGGGGTTATGCCTCCACGTATCCCATATTACCGACCCCAAAGGGCACCCCGGAATATGTGCCGATACGTGTGTGTTGTTACACAAAGTGAGATTTGTCGCTTCAGTCCATCTTGTGTAGTCTTCGAATGGAACGGAAGTCCGGCGCGCTTTATACCACAAATACGCCGCGGACACCAATAATTGTTGGCTCGATGTGCTGTTAATGATTCTCAATTTGGCAGGCTACGCTTTGGACTGATACCATTGACAGCACTTACACAATTATTGTCGAAATAATCGACACCGATGGACAGAATTCATGGCTATCTCAATCAAGACCCCTGAAGAAATCGAAAAAATGCGCGTCGCTGGCCGCCTGGCCGCAGAAGTGCTGGAGATGATCGAACCGTATATCAAACCGGGCGTCAGCACCGGGGAACTGGATCGCATCTGCAACGACTACATCGTCAATGAACAACACGCGATCTCCGCTTGCCTCGGCTACCACGGTTATCCGAAATCCGTTTGCATCTCCATTAATGAAGTGGTGTGCCACGGTATCCCGGACGACGGCAAATTGCTGAAAGACGGCGATATCGTCAATATCGACGTAACCGTAATTAAAGATGAATACCACGGCGATACGTCGAAAATGTTTATCGTCGGCAAACCGACGATTCTGGGCGAGCGCCTGTGCCGTGTAACCCAGGAAAGCCTGTATCTGGCGCTGCGAATGGTCAAGCCGGGCATCCGTCTGCGCACGCTGGGCGCGGCCATTCAGAAATACGCGGAAGGCGAAGGTTTCTCTGTCGTTCGCGAATATTGCGGTCACGGGATTGGTCGCGGCTTCCATGAAGAACCGCAGGTTCTGCACTACGATGCGGACGACGGCGGCGTGGTTCTGCAACCGGGAATGACGTTCACCGTTGAACCGATGCTGAACGCCGGTGATTACCGCATCCGCACCATGAAAGACGGCTGGACGGTAAAAACCAAAGACAGAAGCTTGTCTGCGCAGTACGAGCATACTATTGTGGTAACCGAAAACGGCTGTGAAATTCTGACGTTACGCAAGGATGACACCATCCCGGCGATTATCACGCACGACGCATAAACTTTTGCCTGATGGCGCTACCGCTTATCAGGCCTACAATCAGCGTTTACCCGTAGGCCGGATAAGGCGTTAACGCCGCATCCGGCTTTTTAATGGGTGGCACATAATGAATACTCTTCCTGAACAGCACGCGAATACGGCTCTCCCCACCCTACCCGGCCAACCGCAAAATCCGGGAGCCTGGTCGCGTGACGAGCTTACCGTCAGCGGAATTAAAGCCCACATTGATATTTTCCAGCAGTGGCTGGGAGACGCTTTTGACAGCGGGATTTCCGCAGAGCAATTGATTGAAGCCCGCACCGAATTTATCGACCAGTTGTTGCAACGACTGTGGATCGATGCCGGATTCGGGCAAATTGCCGATCTGGCCCTGGTGGCCGTCGGCGGCTATGGCCGGGGCGAGCTGCATCCGCTTTCCGACATTGACCTGCTCATCCTGAGCCGTAAAAAGCTGCCCGACGCTCAGGCGCAAAAAGTCGGGGAACTGCTGACCTTGCTGTGGGATGTGAAGCTGGAAGTCGGGCATAGCGTGCGCACACTGGAAGAGTGTTTGCTGGAAGGGCTGTCGGACTTAACCGTCGCCACCAATCTGATTGAAACACGTCTGCTGATCGGCGACGTGGCGCTTTTTCTGGAGCTGCAAAAGCATATTTTCAGTGAAGGTTTCTGGCCGTCGGAGAAATTTTTCGCCGCCAAAGTCGAAGAGCAAAACCAGCGCCACCAGCGCTATCACGGCACCAGCTATAACCTTGAACCCGATATTAAAAGCAGCCCCGGCGGCCTGCGTGATATCCACACCCTGCAATGGGTGGCCCGCCGCCACTTCGGCGCAACGTCTCTCAATGAGATGGTCGGCTTCGGCTTCTTAACCCAGGCAGAACGCGCTGAGCTAAACGAGTGCCTGCATATTTTGTGGCGCATTCGCTTCGCGCTGCACCTGGCGGTCAGCCGTTACGACAACCGCCTGTTGTTCGACAGGCAGCTCAGCGTTGCCCAGCGGCTCAACTACACTGGCGAAGGCAACGAGCCGGTTGAGCACATGATGAAAGACTATTTCCGGGTCACGCGTCGGGTCAGCGAACTAAACCAGATGCTATTACAGCTGTTTGATGAAGCAATCCTCGCCCTGCCCGCCGATGAAAAACCTCGCCCGATTGATGACGAGTTTCAACTGCGCGGCACGCTGATCGACCTGCGCGATGACGATCTGTTTATCCGTTCACCGGAAGCGATCCTGCGGATGTTTTATACGATGGTGCGCAATAGCACCATCACTGGCATCTATTCCACCACGCTGCGCCATCTGCGCCATGCCCGCCGCCACCTGACCCAGCCGCTGTGCTACATCCCGGAAGCGCGCTCTCTGTTTCTCAGTATGCTGCGTCATCCGGGCGCCGTCAGCCGCGGTTTGCTGCCAATGCATCGCCACAGCGTGCTTTGGGCTTACATGCCGCAATGGTCGCATATCGTCGGCCAAATGCAGTTCGACCTGTTCCATGCCTACACGGTGGATGAGCACACCATTCGCGTGATGCTGAAGCTGGAAAGTTTCGCCAAAGAAGAGACCCGCCAGCGCCATCCGCTGTGCGTCGATCTCTGGCCGCGCCTGCGGCAACCGGAACTGATCCTGATCGCGGCGCTGTTCCATGATATCGCCAAAGGGCGCGGCGGCGACCACTCGGTACTCGGCGCGCAGGACGTGCTCAAATTTGCCGAACTGCACGGTCTGAACTCACGCGAAACGCAACTGGTCGCCTGGCTGGTACGCCAGCACCTGCTAATGTCGGTTACCGCCCAGCGGCGCGATATCCAGGACCCTGAGGTCATCAAACAGTTCGCCGAAGAGGTGCAAACGGAACACCGTCTGCGCTTCCTGGTATGCCTGACGGTCGCTGACATTTGCGCCACTAACGAAACGCTGTGGAACAGCTGGAAGCAAAGCCTGTTGCGCGAACTGTACTTTGCCACCGAAAAACAGCTACGTCGCGGCATGCAAAACACGCCGGATATGCGCGAACGCGTGCGCCATCATCAGCTTCAGGCACTGGCGCTGCTGCGAATGGACAATATAAACGAAGAGGCGCTGCATCAAATCTGGACACGCTGCCGCGCTAACTATTTCGTGCGCCATAGCCCGAATCAGCTAGCCTGGCATGCGCGTCATCTGTTACAGCACGATCTGACCCGACCGCTGATTCTGGTCAGCCCGCAGGCCACGCGCGGCGGAACGGAGATCTTCATCTGGAGTCCTGATCGCCCTTATCTGTTTGCCGCCGTTTGCGCAGAGCTGGACAGGCGCAATCTGAGCGTTCATGACGCGCAAATCTTCACCACCCGCGACGGCATGGCGATGGATACCTTTATTGTGCTGGAGCCGGACGGCAGCCCTCTCTCCGCCGACCGTCACGAAGCCATCCGTTTTGGACTGGAGCAGGCGATTACCCAGAGCAGCTGGCAGCCTCCGCAGCCGCGTCGCCAGCCGGCCAAACTGCGCCACTTTACCGTCGATACCGAGGTCACTTTTCTGCCTACTCACACCGACAGAAAATCGTTCCTTGAACTTATCGCTCTCGATCAGCCGGGCCTGCTGGCGCGGGTCGGGCAAATTTTTGCCGATCTGGGAATTTCGCTTCATGGCGCCCGAATTACAACCATTGGCGAGCGAGTAGAAGATTTATTCATAATCGCGACAGCCGACCGGCGTGCCCTTAATAATGAGCTACAGCAGGAAGTGCATCAACGGTTGACAGCGGCCCTCAATCCAAACGATAAAGGGTAGTGTGTTTATTCATATGGAAAGAGTTTAACAATGCAGCAGTTACAGAACGTTATTGAGTCCGCTTTCGAGCGCCGTGCCGACATCACTCCGGCGAATGTAGATACCGTGACCCGTGAAGCGGTTAACCAGGTCATTTCTCTGCTGGATTCCGGTGCGCTGCGTGTGGCAGAAAAGATTGATGGTCAGTGGGTGACTCACCAGTGGCTGAAGAAAGCGGTTCTGCTCTCTTTCCGTATTAACGATAACCAGGTTATCGACGGTGCGGAAAGCCGCTACTTCGATAAAGTGCCGATGAAATTCGCCGACTATGACGAAGCGCGCTTCCAGAAAGAAGGCTTCCGCGTAGTGCCGCCTGCCGCTGTGCGTCAGGGCGCGTTTATCGCACGCAACACCGTGCTGATGCCATCCTACGTAAACATCGGCGCATTCGTTGATGAAGGCACGATGGTAGATACCTGGGCGACCGTAGGTTCCTGCGCGCAGATTGGTAAAAACGTACACCTGTCCGGCGGCGTCGGCATCGGCGGCGTACTGGAACCGCTACAGGCGAACCCGACAATCATCGAAGATAACTGCTTCATCGGCGCGCGTTCTGAAGTGGTTGAAGGGGTGATCGTTGAGGAAGGTTCCGTCATCTCTATGGGCGTGTACATCGGTCAAAGCACCCGTATTTACGATCGCGAAACGGGCGAAATCCATTATGGCCGCGTACCGGCAGGCTCCGTTGTGGTTTCCGGCAACCTGCCGTCGAAAGACGGTAAGTACAGCCTGTACTGTGCGGTCATCGTGAAAAAAGTCGACGCGAAGACGCGCGGCAAAGTCGGGATCAACGAGCTGTTACGTACCATCGACTAACAATGATTTGAAAAAGCGGGCTGAGCCCGCTTTTTTTACATCTGTGGCTGGCGGAAAGAGAACTTTTCGTTAATTATTCATAGGTTATGTTGAGATGAAGGGTACCGCTATGTATGACAATCTGAAAAGTCTGGGCATTACCAATCCTGAAGAAATCGATCGTTACAGCCTGCGGCAAGAAGCCAACAACGATATCCTGAAAATCTATTTCCAGAAGGATAGAGGCGAGTTCTTTGCCAAAAGCGTAAAGTTCAAATATCCCCGCCAGCGTAAAACCGTCGTCGCCGATGGTATCGGACAAGGTTACAAAGAGGTGCAGGAGATCAGTCCTAACCTGCGCTATGTGATCGATGAACTGGATCAGATCTGCCAGCGCGATCGCACGGAAGTCGATCTCAAACGTAAGATCCTGGATGATTTACGTCATCTGGAAAGCGTAGTCGCCAACAAGATCAACGAAATCGAAGCGGATCTGGAAAAACTAACGCGTAAGTAAGCTGTGTGTTGCCGGATGGCGGCGTGTTACGCCTTATCCGGCCTACAGGTAACTCCCGGTAGGCCTGATAAGCGTCGCGCCATCAGGCAATCAATGCTGCTCGTCCAGTTGCAGTGCGACATACAGCAACAGCCGATCGTCAAAATTGCCCAAATCCAGCCCCGTTAACTCAGAGATGCGGTTCAGACGGTATTCCAGCGTATTACGGTGAATAAAGAGCGCCTTCGACGTTGCCAGCGGCTGCACGTTATGGCGAAACCACGCGGCCAGCGTCCGGCGTAACAGCCCGTTATTATCCATCGCCTTCAGCTTTGAGAGCGGGCGCGCCAGCTCATTGGCCTGCCAGCCGCCACGCAGGCTGTCCAGCAGCACTGGCAGCATTAAATCCTGGTAAAAGTAGCTGCGTTGCTCCGGCATACGCTGCTTGCCCACCATCATGGTAGTACGCGCAGTGCGCCAGGAGCGGGCGATACTGCCCAGGCCGGTAAAATAGTTCCCCAGTGCGACCCGAAAGCGCAATTGCCCGTTCTCTTTCATCCGGGCAATCAACTGCTCAATACGCTTGCGATGGTCGTCCGCATCCCAGCGCCCAAACTGATTAAGCGCCGGTTTCAGCACAACCATTTCCGTCAAAGAAACGATAGCAATCAAATTGTTGCGTTCAGGCGTCGTTAACGCATTTTGCAGCTGCTGCAACTCCTCCATCGCGCTGTCAACGCCAAGCTGCCCGCTGTCCACTTCGACCACGGCAGCCACACGCGGTTGGTTCAGGTCGATACCCAGCCGCTGCGCCCACTCCGTCAACGCTGGCGTATTTTCCTCAGCCTGAATCAGGTTCATCACCAGTTCTTCACGCAGACGACTGTCCTGGGCCAGCAGATGCATCAGCCGCGACTGCTCCAGCATCATTTCGGCCGTCATACAGACCAGCTCACCGTATTTTCGCAGGTGTTGTGGCTCACCGGTTAAACCAATAACGCCGACGATCTCCCCTTCCAGGCGCAACGGCAGGTTGATCCCCTGGCGCACGCCGTGAAGATGCCGCGCCACCGCATCATCAATATCGACCACGCGCCCCTGCGACAGCACCAACAGCGCGCCTTCGTGCAATTCACCAATGCGCTCCCGATCGCCGCTACCGATAATACGCCCACGGGCATCCATTACGTTGATATTGGTATCGATGATGCGCATTGTGCGCGCCACAATATCCTGTGCCATTTTGGTATCAAGATGCCAGCCAGCCATAATCCCCTCCTGTGAGCAGAGCTCAAGCATAGGGAAGATGCTAACCTGCATCATTGTGCATCTGCACAAACTAAAGCAGAGAAGTATGGAGTTGTGGGGGGCCTCACAGAATGTGAGAAATGCCCTTTTCCCGGACAGGAAAAGGGCAAGAGAGGAAATTACTGCATCAGCAGATAGATGGTGCTATCGCCGCGCTGAATATTCAGCGCCAGAACAGAAGGTTTGCTGTCGAGGATTTTACGCAGCTCAGCGATGTTCTTAATCGCCTGCTGGTTGGCCCCCACAATCACATCCCCTTTCTTCAGGCCAATCTGCGCAGCCGGCGTATTCGGCTTCACGTTGCTGACAACAACGCCTTTATCCTGGCCTTTGTTGCTCATTTCCGCGCCTTCAATACCATTGAAGATGGAGCTGGAATCAACCTGATTCTGGCTGCTCTGTTGCAGTTCCAGGTTGACAGTCACCGGCTTGCCATCACGCAGCAGACCAAGGCTAATTTTGCTGCCTACCGGCATCGTACCCACCTGGGCGCGCAGCGCGGCAAAGCTGCTGATCGGCTTACCGTTCAGGGACGTGATCACGTCCCCGGCTTTAATACCGGCTTTCGCCGCAGAAGAGTTCGCCATCACCTGGCTGACAAACGCGCCGCGCTGGGCATCAACTTTCATCGCCTTCGCCAGTTCAGAGTTTAGCTCCGTCCCCATGATACCCAACTCACCGCGTTTAACCTGGCCATACTCCACCATCTGGGAGGTCAGGTTTTTCACCATGTTGCTGGGGATAGCAAAACCAATACCGATGTTGCCGCCGTCCGGCGCAAGAATCGCGGTGTTAATCCCGATCAGCTCGCCGTTCAGGTTCACCAGCGCGCCACCGGAGTTACCACGGTTGATGGCGGCATCCGTCTGGATAAAGTTTTCGTAGTTTTCCGCGTTCAGACCGCTACGGCCCAGTGCGGAGACGATACCGGAAGTCACCGTTTCGCCCAGACCAAACGGGTTGCCGATAGCGACGGTATAATCCCCCACGCGCAGCGCGTCGGAATCCGCCAGCTTAATGGCCGTCAGATTTTTCGGGTCCTGAATTTGAACCAGCGCGATATCAGAGCGCGGATCTTTACCGACGACCTTGGCGTCAAATTTACGGCCATCGCTCAGTTGAACTTTGATGACCGTCGCGTTATCCACCACATGGTTGTTGGTGACGACATAACCTTTTGCGGCATCAATAATGACGCCGGAGCCCAGCGCCATAAATTTCTGTTGCTGACCGCCGCCCTGACCCCCGCCCTGGCAGAACGGAGAACTCTGGAACGGCGAACCGTCCTGGCAGAATGGCGAATCATCGCCAAAGAACTGCTGGAAATTACGCGGCATACGCGGCGTGTTGACGGTTGTGCTACCTTCCACGTTGATACTCACCACCGATGGCATCACTTTTTCGAGCATCGGTGCCAGACTTGGCATCTGCTGGGCAGTCGTTGCCGAAGACGCCGTCTCAGCCGCCGTTGCAGACAGGGGGGACAGCGCCAAACCTAAACTCAGAGCCAGTGCACTCATTGCTAATGTGGTTTTTTTCATGTGTTTCAATCTCGATTAACAGATAACGCAAAATTGCTGTGTACGTCAGATTCGTTTTATAGCGCGAAGTTCCAGAATAAAGTTTCTGGAAAAAGTAAAAATTTATTGTCCATCTTTACAAAAGCGTATTTATTATTCAACCGCCATCAGACGCCGGTATTCATCCCAGGCGTACAGATCCGTCATCCCGCTGATATAATCCTGGATCAAACGGCAGCGATAATAATATTCCAGCGTGGGATACTCCGGCGCCTCCGACGATAATTTACTGACGGCCTCCACGTAAGCCAGGCGATGGCGCGTAGAGAGCTTCTGGAATAAACGAGATTCTATTGGAAAGCGCTTCACCCGCTCTTTTTCAACCAGTTCCCTGAAATCGACCAGGGACATACGTAATAACGGTTGGTAAATTTCTAATAACCCGCTGATGACGCGATAGCCCTGTAATTCCAGTTGTTCAACATCCGGGTGACTAAACACATGTTTTATCGCCACATTTTTATATAACTCAAGCAACTGGCTGAAGCTGCTTGCGTCTTCCAGCAGCGCATGATTGAAACTGCCGTCAAAGATTTGCGGCAGATTATCAATAAAACGCTGAGCCGCGTAGGGCACCAGTTTATTTAGCGTATTCACGCGTAAATACATAAAGAACTGATCTTCCGTACTGCGACTTAGCGAATTTGAGCGAGACTTTTCCCAGGCATTCTCAACAACCTGAGTAAACAGCGACCCTTTTTCATGGTGGCCCCATGCTTCGTAAAGATGGTGATATAACTGCTCAACGCTGAAGATTCTTTTCTCGACGGCATCTTCCAGATCGGCCACGCAATAAGAGATATCATCGGCGGCCTCCATAATCCATGTTAATGGGAAGCGGCTGTAAGGCGCTAACGCAAGTTCTTTACGTAACCTCTCAATATACGGCGCTTCAGAGAGATAATACCCCGGCTTCTTCATTAAATAACGGTGCGTCGCGGGCGTTTCTCCTCGCCACCATGCCGGGCGAGTGTATTTTAAAATGCCGCCCACCTGCGCCCAGGTCAGATTCATGCGCATTAATGTATGCACCAGGCGGATGCCCTGCGCGTTGCCCTCGAAATGACATAAATCCTGGCGCACCTTGCGACGAATATCATTCAAAGACTCCTCGCCTTCACGCAGACGCAGCGCCGCCACCGCGCAGCGATCGTCGCTAAGCGGCTGGCTTTCCGCATCCGCCGGGTGCAGGCGCTGGCGAAACCAGTCATTGATCGCCGCCTCGCCGAAATGACCAAACGGCGGATTGCCAATGTCATGCATCAGGCAGGACATTTCCACAATGCTCTCAAAGGGGCCGGTCAGTTCATCCAGACCGTATTGTTCCAGCAGCTTTAACTCTTTTAACCGGCTCAGGATCTCTTTCGCGATATAACGTCCGACCTGCTGCACCTCCATAGAATGCGTCAACCGCGTCCGAACGGCGGCGTTACGCTCCAGTGGAAAGACCTGCGTTTTTTGCTGAAGCCGACGGATCGCCGGGGAATTGATGATGCGTCCACGATCGCTTTCAAAGATCCGCAGGATCTCATGTTCGGTCTTCACACCCTGCGGTGAACGATAACGACGATGCCAGTTAATTTTATTTCGGAAATCGATCTGTGCCATGTCCTCTCCCGCCTGAGAAATGCGCTTCCCCTTAAGCGCATGATAGACTATGCCTTCAAATCTGGCTTATCGCGAGTAAATCTATGAAAATCGGCATCATTGGTGCAATGGAAGAAGAAGTTACGCTGCTGCGTGACAAAATCGAAAACCGTCAGACGATCACCCTGGGCGGTTGTGAAATTTACACCGGCCAACTGAACGGGACCGAGATTGCGCTGCTGAAATCCGGCATCGGTAAAGTCGCGGCGGCGCTGGGCGCAACGTTGCTGCTGGAACGTTGCAAGCCGGATGTCATTATTAATACCGGTTCCGCTGGCGGTCTGGCCCCGACGCTGACAGTCGGCGATATCGTCGTTTCCGATGAAGCGCGTTATCACGATGCCGACGTTACCGCGTTTGGTTATGAATTTGGTCAGCTCCCTGGCTGCCCGGCAGGTTTTAAAGCCGACGACGCGCTGATCGCGGCGGCGGAATCCTGCATCGCAAAACTCAACCTGAATGCGGTTCGCGGATTGATCGTCAGCGGCGACGCTTTCATTAACGGCTCCGTGGGCCTGGCGAAAATCCGCCACAATTTCCCGCAGGCGATTGCCGTGGAAATGGAAGCGACCGCGATCGCGCATGTCTGCCATAACTTCAACGTGCCTTTCGTGGTGGTTCGCGCCATCTCTGATGTGGCCGATCAGCAATCCCACCTCAGCTTTGACGAATTCCTGGCCGTAGCCGCGAAGCAGTCCAGCCTGATGGTTGAAACGCTGGTGCAGAAACTGGCGCATGGCTAAATTATTCTCCAGGGCGCTGGCCGCCCTGCTTTTAGCCCTTCCGCTGTGGCTTTGCGCCGCACCGCGCGTCGTTTCCCTCTCCCCTTCCAACACCGAACTTGCCTTTGCCGCAGGGATCATGCCCGTTGGCGTCAGCAGTTATTCCGACTATCCCCCGCAAGCGAAAAACATCGAAGAAGTCTCCACCTGGCAAGGGATGAATCTGGAACGTATTGTGGCGCTCAAACCCGACCTGGTCATCGCCTGGCGAGGGGGCAATGCTGAACGGCAGGTTAACCAGCTGGCGTCCCTGGGCATTAAAATCATGTGGGTGGATGCCGTAACCATTGAGCAGGTCGCCGACGCACTGCGCCAGCTTGCCGCATGGAGCCCTGAGCCAGAAAAAGCCAGACGTGCGGCGCAAACGCTGCTGGACGAGTATGCCGCGCTAAAGTCGCAGTACGCTGATAAACCGAAAAAACGCGTTTTTCTCCAGTTTGGCGCGAATCCGTTATTCACCAGCGGAAAAGGCTCCATCCAGAACCAGGTTCTGGAGGTCTGCGGCGGAGAAAATATTTTTGCGGGCAGTCGCGTCCCCTGGCCGCAGGTCAGCCGCGAGCAGGTGCTGGCCCGACATCCGCAGGCGATTGTCGTTACCGGCGATGCGGGCGAAATTCCTAAAATAGAACAATACTGGCAAAATCAGCTAAAAATCCCGGTTATACCGCTGAATGGTGACTGGTTTGAACGCGCGAGCCCGCGTATCATCCTCGCCGCAAAACAACTCTGTAATGCGCTTTCACAAGTAGAATAGAACCTGCGCAGTCAGGTTCTCAGTGGGGATTCGATAATGCTCGTCTATTGGCTGGATATTGTAGGCACAGCTGTCTTTGCTATCTCTGGCGTATTGCTGGCCGGAAAGTTGCGTATGGACCCGTTTGGCGTACTGGTATTGGGCGTCGTGACCGCAGTGGGCGGCGGGACGATCCGCGATATGGCGCTGGATAACGGGCCCGTCTTTTGGGTCAAAGATCCGACCGACCTGGTGGTGGCGATGGTCACCAGCATGCTCACCATTTTGCTGGTGCGCCAGCCGAGACGATTGCCTAAATGGATGCTTCCCGTGCTGGATGCCGTCGGCCTCGCGGTGTTCGTCGGTATTGGCGTCAATAAGGCGTTCCTTGCCGAAACAGGCCCGCTGGTCGCCATCTGTATGGGCGTGATTACCGGCGTCGGCGGCGGGATTATCCGCGACGTGCTGGCGCGTGAAGTGCCGATGATCTTACGCACGGAGATTTATGCCACGGCCTGTATTATCGGCGGCATCGTGCATGCGACGGCGTTTTATACCTTTTCCGTGCCGCTGGAAAGCGCCAGTATGATGGGGATGGTTGTGACGTTGATGATTCGTCTGGCCGCAATTCGTTGGCATTTAAAATTACCGACGTTTGCTCTGGATGAGAACGGGCGTTGATTTCACTGCCCGATGGCGCTGACGCTTATCGGGCCTACATTCAGGAACGCAGCAACACGCACCGTAGGCCGGATGAGACGCCCTGCGTCGCCATCCGGCAATACATCAGATACTAAAGGACGAACCACACCCGCAGGTGCTTTTCGCATTCGGGTTGGTGACCACAAAGCGGGAACCTTCCAGACCTTCGGTGTAATCGACAGCGCCGCCTACCAGATATTGCAGGCTCATCGGGTCAACCACCAGGCCAACACCCTGCTTCTCGATGGTCATATCACCTTCGTTTACCTGATCATCAAAGGTAAAACCGTACTGGAAACCGCTGCAACCACCGCCGGTGATATACACGCGCAGTTTCAGATTCGGGTTATCTTCGTCAGCGATCAGGCTTTTTACTTTCTTGGCTGCTGCTTCAGTAAATTGCAGTGGCAGCGCTACGTCATCACTCATTTTTTGCTCCAAACGACATTGGCAATTGGGCAAATTATAACCCAATCGTTATGGCATTATCTAATACCCTGGTATTTCATTCAAGTATTCTCACCAGCGACCGACCGCTGGCTTTTTGCCGCCTGCTCCGCATCCTGTTTCGCCAGCGTACGCGCAAGGATGGTGGAGTATAGCGGTTTTCCGCCCATAAATTGTGCTAATAGTGTTGCGCCAAGACAGGTAATAATCATTGGCAAAATGAGCTGATAGTTATCGGTCATCTCCAGCACTAACACGATTCCCGTTAAAGGCGCACGCACCGACGCCGCCAGCAACGCGCCCATTCCGGCAATCGCGAATGTTCCGGCTTCCAGATGGTACTGCGGAAAACACGCCGCAGCCGCCATACCAAATGCGGTGCCGAGCAACGTCCCCAACGCCAGCATTGGCGCAAAAATTCCGCCCGGCGCGCCGGATGAGAAACAAAGCAGCGTGGTAAGGACGCGGGCGATAAAAATAAACAGCAGCAGGCCTACGCTGTAATTCCCCGCCGCCGCAATGGGGATCAAATTAAATCCACCGCCCGCCGCTTCCGGCTCAATTAAGCCGAGAATACCGCACAGGCCGCCGATCGCGCCGCCCATCAGAACCCACCTTTTGATTTCGCCGCCGTGAAAACGCTGGAACATATCCTGAGTGCGCAATACCAGGTGATTGAACAGCGGCCCGACGCAGCCAAAAATCATGCCGAGGATTAAATATAACCATAGCGTATTAACCGGTGCGTTTGAGAGCTTCCCGACCTCAATAATCGGCGCTTCACCGTTAAAAATACGAAACACAATGCTCGACATGATCACGCCCGTAAACACGGCTTTGATCGAAATTAAATTGTAGCGAAACTGCGGGCGCATCTCTTCGATGATAAATAAGATCCCCGCCAGCGGCGCGTTAAAGGCTGCCGATAACCCTGCGGCCGCGCCGGTTGCCAGTAAGGTGTGACGCGCCTCGGCGCTACGCATACGGAAGAGGTCCAGCACCATTCGCCCGATATTGCCCCCGATTTGTACCGTCGGCCCTTCCCGCCCCAGCACCATGCCAGCGCCCAGCGTTCCCATACCGCCCACAAATTTCACCGGCAGCACGCGCCACCAGCGAACAGGACGCAACTCTTCCAGCGCGCCTTCTATTTCCGGGATGCCCGACCCACCGGCTTCTGGCGCAAACTTACGCACCAGAAAATAACCGACCATCGCCAGCAGCGCAGAGAGGATAAAGGCCAGCGGCCAGACCAGAATCGCGTAATCGGCCGTCTGAACGAGCGCGCCGATACGTAAGTTTTGCACCCAGGTCACGGCTTTCTCAAACGCGACGCCAATAAGGCCCGTGACGGTGCCGACCACCGCCGCCGTTAATAAGATGGCCAGCGGCGTTTTATCCCGCTGAAGTAGTCTGCGGATCAGATCCCCGCGCCGTAAGCGCACAACTTGCTGTGCTTCGAAAGTGGGAGTGTCTGTGTTCATCAGATGATCATTAATTGGTAATACAAATACAGAAGCGGCATTGTACCCGCCTGTTTCGGGAAAATCCCCTGTAAATCGCCATGTTTCAAATGCGCAAAATGTTCATAACCTTCTGTGAATAACTTAGAATAAAGGGCATTCACTTTTTCTACGAACCAGGAACCCCATCCATGAGCAAGTCTGAAAACCTCTACAGCGCAGCGCGCGAGCTTATCCCCGGCGGCGTCAACTCCCCTGTTCGCGCCTTCACTGGCGTGGGCGGCACCCCGCTGTTTATCGAAAAAGCAGACGGCGCGTATCTGTATGATGTCGATGGCAAAGCGTACATCGATTACGTCGGCTCCTGGGGTCCGATGGTGCTGGGCCATAACCACCCCGCCATCCGTAATGCAGTGATTGAAGCCGCTGCGCGCGGGCTGAGTTTCGGCGCGCCGACCGAGATGGAAGTTAAAATGGCGGAGCTGGTCACCGAACTGGTGCCGACTATGGACATGGTGCGGATGGTGAACTCCGGCACCGAAGCCACAATGAGTGCGATTCGCCTGGCGCGCGGCTTCACCGGTCGCGACAAGATCATCAAATTTGAAGGCTGCTACCACGGCCACGCCGACTGCCTGCTGGTGAAAGCGGGTTCCGGCGCACTGACGCTGGGCCAGCCGAACTCACCGGGCGTTCCGGCTGATTTCGCCAGACATACCCTGACCTGCACCTATAACGATCTGGCTTCTGTACGCGCGGCGTTCGAGCAATATCCGCAAGAGATTGCCTGTATTATCGTCGAGCCGGTGGCGGGCAATATGAACTGCATCCCTCCGCTGCCGGAATTCCTGCCGGGCCTGCGCGCCCTGTGCGACGAATTCGGCGCGCTGCTGATCATTGACGAAGTGATGACCGGTTTCCGCGTGGCGCTGGCGGGCGCACAGGATTATTACGGCGTAGTGCCGGATCTGACCTGTCTGGGCAAAATCATCGGCGGCGGTATGCCGGTAGGCGCATTTGGCGGACGCCGCGATGTGATGGACGCACTGGCGCCGACTGGCCCGGTTTACCAGGCGGGAACGCTTTCCGGCAACCCGATTGCCATGGCGGCGGGTTTCGCCTGCCTGACCGAAGTCGCCCAGCCGGGGATTCACGAGACGCTGGACGAACTGACGACCCGACTGGCAGAAGGCCTGCTGGACGCCGCGCAGGAAGCCAACATTCCACTGGTGGTGAATCACGTCGGCGGTATGTTCGGCATCTTCTTTACCGATGCGGAATCCGTAAACTGCTATCAGGATGTAATGGCATGCGACGTTGAGCGCTTCAAACGTTTCTTCCACATGATGCTGGATGAAGGCGTTTACCTGGCGCCGTCCGCCTTCGAGGCAGGCTTTATGTCCGTGGCGCACAGCATGGACGATATCAACAACACCATCGATGCCGCGCGTCGGGTATTTGCGAAGCTGTAAATTGTCATTGCCGGGTGGCGCTTACGCTTACCCGGCCTACATATGGCGCCGTAGGCCGGATAAGGCACCATTACCGGCTCTGCTTACGTAACAGATAAATAAAATACGGCGCGCCGATAAACGTCGAGAGCAATCCCGCCGGGATCTGATACGGGAACAACACCATTCTGCCGCACCAGTCGGCGAAAACCAGCAGTATTCCCCCCGCCAGCGCCGACATAATCATATGCGGCATCGTGCGGCGAAAACCGAGCATCCGCGCGATATGCGGCGCCATCAGCCCGACGAAGCTCAGCGGCCCAATGGTCATCGTCGCGGTCGCCGTCAGACAGGCCGCCAGCAACAACAGCCCAACACGCGATGGCGTCAACGCGATACCCACCGCCCGCGCCGTCTCGCCGCCCAGCGGTAAAATGGTTAACCAGCGACGACACAGCGGCGTAATCGCCAGCAGAATCACCATCACAATGCCAGTGCGTACCACCTGTTCTTCCGACGCGTTGTAGGTCGAACCGGAAATCCAGGTCAGCACTCCCGCCATGCGCGGATCGCCGCTCGCCTGTAACATCATCAACAGCATCGTAAACGCCGTACTGAGCGCCATCCCCGCCAGCAGCATACGGTGCGGAGAAAAGCCCCCGCGTCCTGCCGCGACCATGATGATCAGCAACGTCGCCGCCGCGCCGATGCTCCCGGCAGGCAGCAGCCAGCCAAAGGCGTTACCCGGCACCAGGAATAGCATCAGTACCACGCCGAACGCCGCGCCGGAGCTGATACCCAGCACTTCCGGGCTGGCCATCGGGTTTCCGGTCAGGCGTTGAATAATGCACCCCGCTACCGCCAGCATCACGCCCGCAATCAATGCCGCCAGAATACGCGGCCAGCGCCAGGGCATCAGTTCATCCAGCAGCGCGCCGCTCGCCCAGTTCCAGCCGTGCGCGTCACGGCCAAAAGAGAGCGCCACGAACACCGCCAGCAGCAGCACGACACCGCCTGCCAGCGCAAAACTCAACACATGCTGGCGTTCCGCCGCTACGCGGTCATTGGCGTTCATTGCCGGCGCGCTCATGCTGCGCAGACGCGGCAGCAGCCACAGCAACAGCGGCGCGCCAATCAGCGCCGTCACGGAACCCGTGGAGACCTCCATCCAGACGCGGGTCAGCCACAAAATGGTCTGATCGGAAAGCCAAAGGATCAGCGCGCCAATCAGCGGCGCCAGCATCAGGCGCGCCAGTAAGCGACGCGCCCCAAGCATTTTCGCCAGCAGCGGGGCGAACAGGCCGATAAAGCCGATAATCCCAACGGCGTTAACCAGCATCGCGCTGAGCACGATCGCCAGCGATAAAGCCGCCAGACGCGCCAGCGACAAGGCCAGCCCCAGATTGCGCGCCACGCCGTCATCCAGCCCCATCAGGGTCATCGGACGCAGCAATAGCAAGGTGAGCATCACGCCGCCCAGCAGCTGCGGCCACAGCCTCTGCACCCCACTCCAGTCGGTTTGCGTCAGCGTTCCGGTGCTCCACAGGAACATGCTTTGCAACTGGTCGTGGTGGAAAATCACCATCAGCTGGTTAATCGCCCCGCAATACAGGCTCACCACCAGACCGGCGAGAATCAGCGTAACCGGTGACAGGCGTTTTCCCCAGGCGACGCCAAACACCAGCGCCCCCACCACGCACGCGCCTGCCAGCGCCGCAAATTGCGTGGCCATCGCGCCGGGAATCGCCCATAGCGTCGTTACAGTAATCCCGAGCTGCGCCCCTGTCGCCACGCCGAGCGTCGTTGGCTCCGCCAGCGGGTTACGCAGCACCTGCTGGAACAATACGCCCACCAGCCCAAGTCCGGCCCCGACCAGCAAGGCGATCACCAGGCGTGGTAGCAGGCTATAGTGGAAAATCATTTGCTCAATGCTGTCGATATCCGGCGACCAGAACGCTTGCTGCCACTGGCTGCGCGGCAATGCGATGGAGAAGTTAAACCAGGTCAGCCAGGCAGCGGCGATAAATAACACCGCCAGCAGCAACGCCGGAAATAGCGCAATACGTCGGCTCACGCTTTACCTCCCAGCGCATTATCCAGAATGCGCATGAAACGCATGCTCGACAGCGTCGCGCCATAAAACCAGACGGCAGGCACGCGCTGAAAACGTCCGGCGCGCACAAACGGCATCGCCTGCCACAGCGGCGTCGCCATCAGCGCAGCCATATCCGGGTTATTGCCGTGATCAAAACAGAGGACGTCAGCGTCTTTATAGGCCGCCAGCCGGTCGATACCGACCGCAGTGCTGCCCCAGAAATTGGTTTCCCCCTGCCAGGCATTGCGAATGCCGAACGCGTCCAGCGTCTCCTGGAATAAGCAGTTCGGGCCGAAAACCAGCATATGGCGCGGATCGAGCAACGTCATCAGCAGCAGAGGCCGGTCGCCACGCCGGGCAAAGCGCGGTTTCTGGCTGTCGATAAAGCTATCGTATTCCGCCAGATGGCGGCTGGCCGCAGACTCAAGATTAAGCAGTTGCGCCATTTCAATTAACGACTGACGCGCTACCGCTAACGGTTTTTTGCCGTCGCTGAAGCTAAAGCCGCGCCCCGGCGCGATACGCGCCAGCTTTTCAGGCGAAGGGCCATAGCCTGCCGACCAGACCATAAATGAGGGCTTCATTTCGGTCAGCAGTTCCAGATTAGGTTCGGTACGCAGCCCAACGTCAATGACCGACTCCGGCAATGCGGGCTCGTTAACCCACAGGCGATAATTGGGAATATCCGCCACGCCGTAAGGCATGATGCCGAGCGCTAACAGCAGCTCTACCGGCAACCACTCCAGGGCGACAATACGATGAGGATCGACGGTTGCGGCCCGGGCTTGCCCCATTTGCCAGAGCAGAGGAGAAAGCGCCATCGCCGTTAACAATCGACGTCGGGTAATAGAATGTAAACCGCTCATTAATAGACAAAACTCACGGGTGCGGCGCCAGCCGGATGCGGCAAAATTCCCATCGGGATGCCATAAATCAGCTCCAGCGTTTCACCACGCATCAACTCTGCTGGCGTACCCTGGGCAATCATTTCGCCACCGCGCAGCGCCACCAGATAATCACAGTAGCGGGCCGCCATGTTGATGTCGTGCAAAACGGCAATCACCGTCAGCCCACGCTGCTGGCTTAAGCGGTGCACCAGCGCCAGCACATCAACCTGATGCGCGATATCCAGCGCGGAGGTGGGTTCGTCGAGTAGCAAACAGCGGCTATCCTGGGCCACCAGCATGGCGATCCACGCCCGCTGACGTTCCCCACCGGAGAGGCTGTCCACCAGACGGTGCGCCAGTGGTTTTAGTCCCACCAGCGTAATCGCCTCTTCCACTTTTTCTCTGTCGGTTACGCCAAAACGACCCAGCGCGCCGTGCCACGGATAACGCCCAATCGCCACCAGCTCGCGCAC
Organism: Citrobacter sp. TBCP-5362; assembly: GCF_005406305.1. NCBI lineage: Bacteria > Pseudomonadati > Pseudomonadota > Gammaproteobacteria > Enterobacterales > Enterobacteriaceae > Citrobacter > Citrobacter sp. TBCP-5362. Next base: position 3,660,607 of record NZ_CP040234.1, read on the forward strand.
CGTCATCCCTTCCGCCTGCGGAAGCTGCTGCGGCAGATAGGCGACCTTGCGGGCAAACGCTTTACTGTTCCAGCTGTTCAACGGCTGATCGTCGAGCAACACGTCGCCTTCCGACGGCGGTTGATGCCGCCCCAGCATTTTCAGTAAGGTTGATTTACCTGAACCGTTGTGACCAATAAGCCCGGTAACTTTACCCACCGGAAAGGTCAGCGAAAGAGGATGCAGAAGCGTGCGGCCAGGCACACGAAAGGAGACATTACGTAGGGCGAAAGTCGTGTCGGGACGGGTTGTGTTTTCCTGCATAGCGGCCAACTTGTAAAGCGGGCACGGCGAACCGTGCCCAAAGAGAAATTAGAAACGGAAGGTTGCGGTTGCAACGACCTGACGCTCCGCGCCCCAGAAGCAGCCATAGGTGTTAAAGCAGCTTGCGACGTACTCACGGTCAAACAAGTTGTTCACATGCAGCGCCACGTTAGACCCAGCCATACCAACGCGCGCCAGATCGTAACGTACTAACGCATCCACCAGCGTATAGCTCCCCACTTTGAAGGAGTTTGCCGGGTCGCCATAGCTGGAGCCAGTATAACGAACACCCGTACCCAACGTCAGCCCGGAAAGCGCGCCGTCATAGAGGGTGTAATCACCCCACAATGATGCCATATGTTTAGGCACCTGAGCAGGCGTGTTGCCTTTGTAGCTGGTGTCGGTAGTGTATTCCGCATCGGTATAGGTATAAGAACCAACCACGTTGACGCTTGCAGACAGCGCGGCTTTCGCTTCAATTTCCACACCACGTGAACGAATTTCACCGCCTTCGACTGACCAGGACGATCCATTCGGGTCGGGCATCAGATTGTTGGTTTTGGTGAGCTGATACACTGCACCGGTAATCACGATCGGACGATCGCTCGGCACGTATTTCACGCCAGCTTCGTACTGCTTACCTTTGGATGGAGCAAAGATATTACCGCTTTCCCCCGTCTGCGAAGCCGGTTCAAACGACTCGCTATAGCTGAAATACGGGGTTACGCCATTGTCGAACAGGTAGTTAACACCGCCACGCCAGGTGAACTGTTTGTCGTCGCGCTTATCGGTAGTACCGTAAACACGGTTGAAGGACTCCTGGTCAGCCCAGTCGTAACGACCGCCCAGAGTAACCAGCACCTTATCCCATTGCATCTGATCCTGCACGTACAAGCCAGTTTGCTTCTGCTTATTCAGCACTTTGTAAGGGCCTGAAGGGCCAGGATGTGAGCCAAAATCGAAGTCACTGCGATCAAGGTTATAGATGTCGGACGGCGTTACAGAACCAGCATAGCCAAACCAGGAGTCAATATCGTTACGCATACGCATAAAGTCAACGCCGGTCAGCAGCGTGTGATCCACATCGGCCGTTGCAAACTTGCTTTGCAGTTGGGTATCGACAGCGAAGTTCTGCAATTTCTCATTATCGATAACGTACTGACGAGTCAGCGTATGACCCCAATCTGACTGAGGAACGCTGGCGCAAGGACTATTAGCCGGATCCTTTGTATAGAGCGGATCGGAGCACATACCGTAGCCATACACGCTGTTCTGCGAGACTTTATTTTGCGCGTAACGCAGGTTCTGACGCACGGTAAAGGTGTCGTTAAATTCGTGGTCGAAGCTGTAGCCCACCATCTTCTCGTTACGAGAATAGGTATTGTTGTTCGCACCTTCGTTGAAATCGGTAGAGAGACGCTTACCGTTCGGTAACTTAGTCACTGTCCCTTCTTTCGGCAGCCAGCCGTAATAACCTGTTTCCGGTTCATTCTGGAAATAAGATAAGAAGGTAAAGTTGGTTTTATCATTCGGACGCCAGCTGAAAGATGGCGCGATGGCATAACGCTGTTCTTCCGCACCTTGCTGCTGGGCATTCGCAGAACGCGCAAGGCCGGTTAAGCGATAAGAGTAAACACCATCGTCATCCAGAGCATCACTAAAGTCAAAACCGGTCTGGAACAGGCTGTCGGTGCCCATCTTGAACTGAACTTCTTTCAGCGGTTCCGTGGTTGGACGCTTGCTGACCATGTTCAACAAACCACCAGGGTTGCTTTTTCCGTAGAGAACGGAAACCGGGCCGCGCATGACTTCAGCGCGCTCCAGCATATAAGGGTCAATCACCGCATCATTGTAAAAGTTACCCTGCATCTTCAGGCCATTCAGATAGTTGTTCTGACTTTGGCCGTCAGCGGCGAAACCGCGGATGATCAGGTAATCATAAGTGTTAGACGCGCCACGAGTGCCCACGGCAACACCAGGAGTGTAGCTGAGCGCCTCTTTCACAGATTTAGGCTGATGCAGCGCCATCTCCTCGGCAGTTACCACAGAAATAGACTGTGGCACCTTTTGAATGGGGGTATCCGTTTTGGTCGCTGTGGCGGATTGTCTGGCCGCGATGGTCGCCGCCGGCCCCCAGGCACTTTCCTGCTGGGCAGGTGCAGCGGTTACGGTGATAGTTTCTTCTTTCGGTTCAACCGCCGCCTGTGCATAGACAGACATGCCGCTAACCGCTGTGGCTACTACGACTGCGATTTTACGCAGCGAAGAGTTTGGCTGAGCAGTTTTAAGACGCGCCATTGGTATATCTCTAATGAAAAGTGAATGATAACGTAAACGAGAATTATTCTTATGACCGCAGCATAATATTCGAAACGTTGGCGCGATAGCAAGCAATACGCGCCCCTATCAAAACTAAGGGGTTAAGAAATAACCAGATGAAAAGGAAGGGTTAATGATTTAGGCTGGAATGTTATTCTGCGGAAATTTGCCGGATGGCAGCGCTGACGCGCCTTATCCGGCCTACGGTTCGCGCCTGTTTTTGCCATCTTGCCGGATGGCGACGCTGGCGCGTCTTATCCGGCCTACAAGATCCAATGCGTTTATTGGTTCCGTAGGCCTGATAAGCGCAGCGCCATCAGGCGCAACGGTTAGTTACTACCAAACATATCCTTGATCCACCCCGCCACGCCGTCGCTGTCTTTCTTCTCCTGCTGCGCCGGTTGCTGCTGTTGAGGCTGCTGTTGCTGCGAAGAAGACTGATCGAACGGGTTCCCGGTCGGCTGCTGCTGTTGCATCATTTCGCCCTGCTGGCACAGCGCGTCCGGGTCGGTCGTCCAGACCGGCAGCGCTCGCATTCCACCGCTACAGACGAAATTACCGTCGTAATCGACGCCCATATCCACCACATCTTCCGGCGGCGTCAGCGTCAGCGGCGTTGGCGTTTGGTTCGCCAGATAACGCTGATAAATCGACATCGCGCCGCTGGCGCCGTACAGTTTCGTCGGCTGGTTATTATCGCGACCCACCCAGGTAATCGTCACCTGGCTGCCATCAATCCCTGCAAACCAGGTATCGACATTGTTGTTGGTAGTCCCGGTTTTACCCGCCAGATGCAGACCCGGATACTTCGCGCCCAGCTGACGCCCGGTGCCGCGCTGCACAACCTGCTGCATCGTCCACAACGTCATATACGCCGCCTGCGCCGGAACCGCGCGCTCAGCCTGCGGGAAGCTCTGATACAGCACCGTACCGTCTTCCGCAATCACCGAACGCAATGCTGACAACGGCGCCCGGTTGCCGCCGCTGGCGATGGTCTGGAACGCTTGCGCCACTTCGATTGGCGTCAGGTTCAGCGCCCCCAGCAGCATGGCCGGAACCGGATGCAGCTGATCTTTCGGCACGCCCAGCTTCATCCAGGTATCGGTGACGGCAGGAAGCCCCAGCGCCATCCCCAGATTCACCGTCGGTACGTTCATGGAGCGCGTCAGCGCGTCCACCAGCATCACTTTGCCACTTTCGCTGTAACGACGGTCATCGTTCTGCGGAGACCAGACCTGCCCGTTCGGCTGACGAAGCGCGATCGGCGCGTCGGCAATCCAGGTGTTCAGGCGATACAGCTTCGGCTGGCTTAACGCCGTCAGATAGGTCGCCGGTTTTGCCAGAGAGCCGATAGAACGGCGCGCCTGCATCGCACGGTTGTACCCGGCGAACTGCGGCTCCGCCCCGCCGACCATCGCACGCACCTCACCGCTGAAGCGGTCTACCACCACAATCGCGGTTTCCAGATCGCTCAGATTGCGCTGTTTCTTCAGCGCCGGAATGCCCTCAACGGCCGCTTTTTCAGCCGCATCCTGCGCCACGGAATCAAAAGTGGTGAAGATCTTCACGCCAGAAAGGTCTTTCACTTTGTCGCCGAGCTTCGCCTGCAACTCCTGACGCACCATCTGCATAAAGGCTGGCTGTGGCGAGATCACCCCGCCGCGCGGCTGCACGCCCAGCGGACGCGCGCTCAGCATGTCGTACAGCTCCTGGTCGATCACCTGCTGTTGTTGCAGCAGACGCAGCACCAGATTACGACGCTCCAGCGCCAGTTTCGGGTTACGCCACGGGTTGTAGATTGACGCCCCTTTCACCATCCCCACCAGCAGCGCCTGCTGATCGAGGCTCAACTCTTCGACCGGGCGGCCAAAGTAGTACAGGCTCGCCAGCGGGAAGCCGCGAATCTCGTTATCGCCGCTCTGGCCGAGATAGACTTCGTTCATGTACAACTCAAGGATCCTGTCCTTGCTGTAGCGCGCATCCATCAGCAGCGCCATGTAAGCTTCGTTCGCTTTACGCCAGTAGGAGCGTTCGCTGGTGAGGAACAGGTTTTTCACCAGCTGTTGCGTCAGCGTACTCGCCCCCTGAACCGTGCGCCCGGCGGTAAGGTTCGCCAGCACCGCACGACCGATGGAATACAGGCTAACGCCATCGTGCTCATAGAAATGACGGTCTTCCGTCGCCAGCAGCGTATCCACCAGCAGATCCGGGAAACCGCTGCGCGGCACGAACAGGCGCTGTTCGCCGTTCGGCGAAGAGAGCATGGTGATCAGGCGCGGATCGAGACGGAAGAAACCAAACTGGCGGTTGTTATCCATATTCACGATCGTATCCAGATGGCCGCCGTCAAAGGTCAGACGCGCACGCACCTGCCCTTCTTTGCTGTCCGGGAAGTCAAACGGACGGCGGATCATCTCGATGCTGTTCGCCTGTACGGTAAACTCGCCGGGACGCGTCATTTTCGTCACCTGACGGTACTGGGTGGCCTCCAGCAATTTCACCATTTCATTCTTGCTGACGGGCATTTCCGGCTCAAGGTTAACCATCCGGCCATATACCGCCGCAGGAAGCTGCCAGACTTTGCCATCAATACGGCTACGGATTTTTTGATCCAGATAGACGCCGTAGATCGCAATCAGCACGACAAAAACAATCGACAGTTTTAGCAGTAGCCAGAGCCAGCCACGCTTGCCACGAGGCTTACGCCCTTTGCCCTTACCGTTACGCGGCATCGGTTCTTCATCCTCATAGTCATCATCATAATCGTCGTCGTACTCTTCATCTCTGAGTCGACGACGGCTTACCTTTTGTTTCACCGGACGCGGTGGTTTCCCTTTGCGTCCAATTGGCTCGCGGTCATTCCCGGCCATGCTTTTTCTCCGCAACATACAGGCGCAAAGGCCCGATTCTCTGTCCTTCCGTCAGTCGACAGAAGAAGAAATCTCTCAATTTTCTGCCATGTTTATGCCGGATGGCGGCTTCGCCTTATCCAGCCTACATTTGAGCGAGCAGGCCTGATAAGCACAGCGCCATCCGGCAGTCATGAATACTTCTTCGTGCGCCGCGTCGGCGCGGTATTCGCCGGATCGTCCGGCCAGACATGTTTGGGATAACGCCCTTTCATCTCTTTTTGTACCTCGCGGTACGCTCCCTGCCAGAACGCGCTTAAATCGCGCGTAATCTGTAGCGGGCGTTGAGCCGGTGAGAGCAACTCCAGCACCAGCGGCACGCGCCCCTGCGCGATAGCAGGCGTATTTGCTTCGCCAAACATCTCCTGCATTCTGACCGCCAGCGCTGGCGGGTTATCTTCGTGATAACGAATGGCTATCCGGCTTCCCGTCGGCACAGTGTAATGCGCGGGCAGCTCACTATCCAGACGTTGCAGCATAGACCAGTCCAGCAGGCCACGTAACGCCAGGGTAATATTCAGGGCTTTCAGGGCGCGCAGCGTATGAACGCCCGTCATGTGCGGCAGCAGCCAGCTTTCCAGCGTAGCCAGAAGAGAAGCGTCATCAACGGCAGGCCAGTCGTACTCCGGCAACCATTGCGCCGCGCACAGCAGACGCAGGCGGAACTGTTCAGCCTCCGGCGTCCAGTTGAGCACACTTAGCCCTTTATCGCGAATGCCATTGAGCATCGCCTGGTGCAGTTCCTCTTCCGAAGGCTTAGCCAGCGGCTGAACTTTTACCGTCAGTTGCCCGATGCGCATTCGGCGCAGCGCCTTTAACGTTCCCTGCGCGTCGTCCCACTCTACCGTGTCGGACTGCTGCAACAGCGCCGGACATGCCTGAATAAGCGCCTCAATATCCAGCGGTAAAGCCAGCAGAATACGGGCATCCGGCGACGCGCTCCCCTGCAACAGCAACGGTGCGATAAGCCACTCATGGCGACCCAGCGCGTCATCGGCGTCAAGCACCGCGCCCATGCCATTCGCCAGTTGATAGCGCCCTTCCTGACCGCGTCGACGCGCAATACGATCGGCAAACGCCTGCGCAAGCAGCGGCGCCAGCATCGTGCCGTCCACTTCGCCGCCTCGCCCGTTGAGCCGTTTCAGGAGCTGCTGGCTACGCTGCTGCCAGCCCGGTTGCTGGCGCGAAAACGCCACGCTGAGGTCGGTATTGCCCGCGCGTGGCGGCTCCTCCAGAATCGCCGCCAGTTTCGCCGCTGTCGCCTTTTCACTGTCATTGCCGGCGCTGACCAGCATCGCCGCCAGACGGGGGTCGTTGCCAAGCCGCGCCATTTTCTGCCCCGTCGCGCTCAGCCGCTCACCATCCAGCGCATTCAGCATCTGCAACAGCCGCCGGGCTGCCTGCACGTTGGCAGACGGGGGAAGGTCCAGCCAGTTTAGCTGCACGGGATCGCTGCATCCCCATTGCAGCAGCTCCAGCAGTAAACCGGACAGATCGCTTTGTAAAATCTCCGGCTCGCTTTGCGCCGCCGCCCTTTCCGCCTGCTCTTTCGCCAGCAGGTGAACACACACGCCCGGTTCCAGACGCCCGGCGCGTCCGGCTCGCTGCGTCATGGAGGCCTGACTGACGCGCTGGGTAATCAGCCGCGTCAGGCCGGTTCGCACGTCATAGCGCGCCACGCGCTCCTGCGCGCTGTCCACCACCAGACGGATACCCTCGATGGTTAAACTGGTTTCAGCAATATTGGTCGCCAGCACGACTTTGCGCATCCCGCGCGGCGCAGGCAGTATCGCTTTACGCTGCGCCTCCAGAGACAACGCGCCATACAGCGGGCATAACAGCACATCATCCGCCACGCGCGCGGCCAGGTATTCCTGTACGCGCAGAATTTCCCCAACGCCCGGTAAAAACAGCAGCAGAGAGCCGGTTTCGTGACGCAGCAAATCTGCCGTGGCGATGGCCACCGCCTCATCAAAACGCAGTTGGGCCGGAAGTGACTGGTAGCGACGCTCAACGGGCCAGGCACGCCCCTCAGACACCACCTGCGGCGCATCAGGAAGGCGCTGTTGCAGCTTCCCGTTGTCCAGCGTCGCAGACATGATCAGCAGTTTCAGATCGTCACGCAGCCCTTGCTGCACGTCCAGCAGCAGGGCCAGCGCCAGATCCGCCTGCAAACTACGCTCATGAAATTCATCGAGGATCACCAGCCCGACGCCGTTCAGCTCGGGATCGCGCTGGATCATTCTTGTCAGCACCCCTTCCGTCACCACTTCAAGCCGCGTCTGCGGGCCAACACAGCTTTGCGCGCGCATCCGATAACCGACCGTCTCGCCGGGCTTCTCGTTCAGGAGTTCCGCCAGCCGCTGCGCCACATTGCGTGCCGCCAGGCGGCGCGGCTCCAGCAGGATAATTCGCCCCTGAATGCCTTTATGCGTCAGAAACTGCAACGGCAGCCAGGTCGATTTCCCTGCGCCGGTTGGGGCGGTGAGCAAAACCTGGGGCGCGCTTTCAAGCGCGGCAAGTAATTCGGGCAGTACGGCGGCAACGGGCAACGACGTCACAAATGGCTCCAGAGGGTTAACATTCTTCGCGCTGCATTGTAGCATCGCGTTAATTCATAACCGAGTACCCATCATGTCTGAGCCGAAAAGGCTGTTCTTTGCCATTGAATTGCCCGACGAGGTTCGTGAGCAGATCATCGCCTGGCGCGCCGGTCATTTTTCCCCGGACGACGGCAGGCCGGTCGCCGCAGCAAATTTGCACCTGACGCTGGCGTTTTTAGGCGAGGTGAGCGCGAGCAAGCAACAGGCGTTATCACAGCTTGCCGGACGCATCCGTCAGCCAGGCTTTACGCTCAGGCTGGATGACGCGGGCCAGTGGCTACGTTCGCGGGTCGTCTGGCTGGGGACGCGACAGCCGCCGCGCGGGCTGCTGCAACTGGCGAACATGTTACGCGCCCAGGCGGCGCGCAGCGGTTGTTATCAAAGCCCGCAGCCTTTTCATCCGCATATTACGCTGCTGCGTGACGCCAGCCATGCGGTCGCCATTCCAGCGCCGGGTTTTTGCTGGTCGTTTCCGGTCAATGAATTTGCGCTTTATGCCTCGTCGTTCGAACGCGGCCGCACACGTTACACACAACTACAGCGCTGGACGCTTACCGAATAAAATAGTCTGCAAAAGCAGGCTTTAAGGAAATCACATGCAGTTCTCTCCGCCATTACAGCGCGCCACCTTAATTCAGCGCTACAAACGTTTTTTAGCCGATGTCATTACGCCGGACGGCACGGAATTAACGTTACACTGCCCAAATACCGGTGCGATGACCGGATGCGCCACGCCGGGCGATACCGTCTGGTATTCGACATCAGAAAATACTAAACGCAAATATCCGCACACCTGGGAATTAACGCAAACCCGGACAGGCGCACTTATCTGCGTTAACACCCTGTGGGCAAACAGATTAACGAAGGAAGCGATTCAGAATGAGCAGCTTTCAGAACTTTCAGGCTACAGCCTGTTAAAAAGCGAAGTAAAATACGGCGCGGAACGCAGCCGTATTGATTTCATGTTACAGGCAGATTCCCGACCCGACTGCTATATTGAAGTGAAATCGGTCACATTAGCGGAACAAGAGTATGGTTATTTTCCCGATGCCGTCACCTTACGGGGACAAAAACACCTTCGGGAACTGATGAGCGTAGCGGCTGAAGGCCATCGCGCCGTGGTGTTATTCGCGGTGCTGCATTCAGCCATTACACGGTTTTCACCCGCGCGGCATATCGATGCAAAATATGCGCAACTATTGATTGAAGCACAGCTAAAGGGGGTAGAAATTCTGGTTTATAAAGCCGAACTTTCTGCCGAAGGTATGACTCTAAAAGAACCGTTACCCATGACTTTATAATGGCGTAAACAATCGGTTAATTAGTATTCTGGTCGCGTACGCAAATACGCTTTTCCTCACAGGGTTGTCAAGTGTTACGTTTAGATAATTGCTATCCTGAAAAGCATCTGCTATTTATAGCGACCTGATTTTTCCCCCGACAATGGGGATCGATAGTGCGTGTTAAGGAGAAGCAACATGCAAGAAGGGCAAAACCGTAAAACATCGTCCCTGAGTATTCTCGCCATCGCTGGGGTGGAGCCGTACCAGGAGAAACCGGGCGAAGAGTATATGAACGAAGCCCAGCTGTCGCACTTCAAGCGTATTCTTGAAGCATGGCGTAATCAACTCAGGGATGAAGTCGATCGCACTGTGACTCATATGCAGGACGAAGCGGCTAACTTCCCTGATCCGGTTGACCGTGCCGCGCAGGAAGAAGAATTTAGCCTTGAGCTGCGTAACCGCGACCGTGAGCGCAAACTGATCAAAAAGATCGAGAAAACGCTGAAGAAAGTGGAAGACGAAGATTTTGGCTACTGCGAATCCTGCGGTGTCGAAATTGGTATTCGCCGTCTGGAAGCGCGTCCAACAGCCGATCTGTGCATCGACTGCAAAACGCTGGCTGAGATCCGCGAAAAACAAATGGCGGGCTAATCCCGTCAGACCGTAGAACGCCGGATGGCGCTACGCTTATCCTGCCTGGCAACAATTCATAGGCCGGATGAAGGGTTTGCGCCGCCATCCGGCAAAATCCGGGCGGGGTTATCTCCCGCCTTATTCTTTTATATTGTCCACCGGTATGACCAACGCACACTATATTGGCCGCTTCGCCCCGTCCCCCTCTGGCGAGCTGCACTTTGGTTCACTGATCGCCGCCCTCGGTAGTTACCTGCGAGCCCGCTCTCAGCATGGGATCTGGCGAGTACGCATTGAAGATATCGATCCCCCTCGTGAAGTTCCCGGTGCCGCAGAGACAATTCTGCGTCAGCTGGAACATTACGGCCTGCACTGGGATGGCGATATATTGTGGCAGTCCCAACGCCATGACGCCTACCGCGACGCGCTCGCCTGGCTGCGCCAGCAGAATTTAAGCTACTACTGCACCTGCCCGCGCGCGCGCATTCAACGCATCGGCGGCGTTTACGACGGCCATTGCCGAACCTTGCAGCATGGGCCGGAAAATGCCGCCGTGCGGATTAAACAGTTCAGCCCGGTGATGCAATTTCATGACGTGCTGCGCGGTGATATCCAGGCCGACCCGCTGCTGGCGCGCGAGGATTTTATTATTCATCGCCGCGATGGTCTGTTCGCCTATAACCTGGCGGTGGTCGTGGACGATCATTTTCAGGGCGTCACGGAAATCGTGCGCGGCGCGGATTTAATCGAACCCACGGTACGGCAAATTTCGTTGTACCAGCAGTTCGGCTGGCGCGCGCCGGACTATATTCATCTGCCGTTGGCGCTCAACGAACAAGGCGCTAAACTTTCCAAACAGAATCATGCCCCAGCCTTGCCGGAGGGCGATCCACGCCCCGTACTCATTGCCGCGCTGCGCTTTCTGGGCCAGAACGCCACGGCGCAATGGCAGGATATGCATACCGACGAATTATTGCAGTATGCGGTGGATAACTGGACGCTTACGACGGTGCCGGAATCGGCAAGTGTAAATCCAGCATTCTCAAATGCGTCTTGCTGAGCTATGATTAGCCGCTATTTTTACGCAGTAACTTGTCCTGATTGATGTTTGACACTACCGAGGTGCACTATTTTTACCCGAGTCGCTAATTTTTGCCGCAAGGTGCTAAACCGCGAGGAGAGCGAGGCCGAGCTTGCCGTCGCCCGTCCACATATGACGGTAATCCCGCGTGAGCAGCACGCTATTTCCCGCAAAGATATCAGTGAAAATGCTCTGAAAGTAATGTACAGGCTCAATAAAGCGGGATATGAGGCCTGGCTGGTTGGCGGCGGCGTGCGCGATCTTCTGCTCGGCAAAAAACCGAAAGATTTCGATGTCACCACCAACGCAACGCCGGATCAGGTGCGGAAGTTGTTCCGTAACTGTCGTCTGGTGGGTCGCCGTTTCCGTCTGGCGCACGTCATGTTCGGCCCGGAGATTATCGAAGTGGCGACATTTCGTGGTCACCATGAGGGCAACGACAGCGACCGCGCCACCTCCCAGCGCGGGCAAAACGGCATGCTGTTGCGCGATAACATCTTCGGCTCCATTGAAGAAGACGCCCAGCGTCGTGACTTCACCATTAACAGCCTCTATTACAGCGTGGCGGATTTCACCGTGCGCGATTACGTCGGCGGTATGCAGGATCTGAAAGACGGCGTGATTCGCCTGATCGGCAACCCTGAAACGCGTTACCGCGAAGATCCGGTGCGAATGCTGCGTGCAGTCCGTTTCGCCGCAAAACTCGATATGCGCATCAGCCCGGAAACCGCAGAGCCGATTCCGCGCCTGGCGACCTTACTCAACGATATTCCGCCCGCGCGTCTGTTTGAAGAGTCCCTGAAGCTTCTGCAAGCGGGATATGGTTTCGAAACCTACAAAAAGCTGCGTGAATACAGCCTGTTCCAGCCCCTGTTCCCCACCATTACGCGTTATTTCACCGAAAACGGCGACAGCGCGATGGAGCGCATCATTGCGCAGGTGCTGAAAAATACCGATAACCGCATTCATAACGACATGCGCGTTAACCCGGCGTTCTTGTTTGCCGCCATGTTCTGGTATCCGTTGCTGGAAATGGCGCAGAAAATCGCTCAGGAGAGCGGCCTGGCCTATTACGACGCCTTTGCGCTGGCCATGAACGAGGTGCTGGACGAAGCGTGCCGTTCGCTGGCGATCCCGAAACGCCTCACAACGTTAACCCGTGATATCTGGCAACTCCAGTTGCGGATGTCCCGCCGCCAGGGCAAACGCGCCTGGAAGCTGCTGGAGCACCCGAAATTCCGCGCCGCATACGATCTGCTGGCGTTGCGCGCCGAGGTGGAAAACAACGCTGAACTGCAACGTCTGGCGCAGTGGTGGGGCGAGTTCCAGGTTTCAGCGCCGCCCGATCAGAAAGGCATGCTGAATGAGCTGGATGAAGACCCCGCGCCGCGCCGCCGCCATCGTCGTCCGCGTAAACGCGCGCCACGCCGCGAGGGAACCGCGTGACGGTTGCCTATATCGCGCTCGGCAGCAACTTAGCCTCTCCGCTGGAGCAGGTTAATGCTGCCGTGAAGGCTATCGGCGACATCCCGGACAGCCGCATTGTTGCCGTTTCCTCGTTTTACCGCACTCCCCCGCTAGGCCCGCAGGATCAGCCCGACTACCTGAACGCCGCCGTTGCGCTGGAAACCCAACTGGCGCCGGAAGAACTGCTCAACCACACGCAGCGTATTGAGTTACAACAGGGCCGCGTTCGCAAAGCCGAACGCTGGGGACCGCGCACGCTCGATCTCGACATCATGCTGTTTGGTGATGACGTAATAAACACGCCCCGCCTGACGATACCGCACTACGATATGAAAAATCGCGGTTTTATGCTGTGGCCGCTCTTTGAAATCGCCCCCAACCTGGTGTTCCCGGACGGCGTCACGCTGCATCATTACCTCACGCGTCTCGCAGCAGAAAAACCTGCCTACTGGTAAATTGCCCGCCCCTCTTTAGCGTTTACTGCTTTCGGGTTAATCGATTGCTTAAATCCATTGCCCCCATCAATGCTGCTGTTAAAATGCCGGTTAATATGACCTCCACCATCAGGAAACGTTATGAAACCGACGACTATCGCCTTGCTGCAAAAATGTAAGCAAGAGAAAAAGCGCTTCGCGACTATCACCGCCTACGATTACAGCTTCGCCAGACTCTTCGCTGACGAGGGTATCAACGTGATGCTGGTAGGCGACTCGCTGGGCATGACGGTTCAGGGACACGATTCCACCCTGCCTGTTACCGTAGAAGATATCGCTTACCACACGCGTGCGGTGCGCCGTGGCGCGCCTAACTGTCTCCTGCTCTCCGACCTGCCGTTTATGGCCTATGCCACCCCGGAGCAGGCGTTTGAAAACGCCGCCGTGGTGATGCGCGCGGGGGCGAATATGGTCAAAATCGAAGGCGGCGCCTGGCTGGTCGATACGGTAAAAATGCTCACCGAACGCGCGGTGCCGGTGTGCGGCCATCTGGGACTGACGCCGCAGTCCGTCAATATCTTTGGCGGCTATAAGATCCAGGGGCGCGGCGATGCGGGGCAGGTACTGCTGGATGATGCGCTGGCGCTGGAAGCGGCAGGCGCGCAGTTGCTGGTGCTGGAATGCGTGCCGGTTGAGCTTGCTAAACGCGTCACCGAAGCGCTCTCTATTCCGGTCATCGGCATTGGCGCAGGCAACGTAACCGACGGTCAGATCCTGGTGATGCACGACGCCTTCGGCATTACCGGCGGCCACATTCCGAAATTTGCTAAAAATTTCCTGGCGGAAGCAGGCGACATGCGCGCCGCCGTGCGGCAGTATATTGCCGAGGTTGAGTCCAGCGTCTATCCGGGCGAAGAACACAGCTTCCATTAATGGGGTGCTTGTAGGCCGGATAAAACGCCCTGCGTCGCCATCCGGCAAAATGCCTGATGGCGCTACGCTTATCAGGCCTACAAACCACTGTCCATCAGGCAACTTAAGGAGTCTTGTTGTGCTAATTATTGAAACCCTGCCGCTGCTGCGACAGCATATTCGCCGCCTGCGCCAGGACGGTAAACGCATTGCGCTGGTGCCAACGATGGGCAACCTGCACGATGGTCATATGAAACTGGTTGAGGAAGCGAAAGCGCGCGCTGACGTCGTGGTGGTCAGTATTTTCGTGAACCCAATGCAGTTTGACCGCCCGGACGATCTGGTACGCTACCCACGAACGTTGCAGGAAGATTGCGAAAAGCTGAACAAACGCAAAGTGGATTTCGTGTTCGCGCCGGCGCCAGCGGAAATTTACCCGCAAGGCACCGACGGCCAGACTTACGTTGATGTTCCTGGGCTGTCCACCATGCTGGAAGGCGCCAGCCGTCCGGGCCATTTCCGTGGTGTTTCCACCATCGTCAGCAAACTCTTCAATCTCGTCCAGCCGGACATCGCCTGCTTTGGCGAAAAGGACTTCCAGCAACTGGCTTTAATCCGCAAGATGGTGGCCGATATGGGCTACGACATCGAGATCGTCGGCGTACCGATTATTCGCGCCAAAGATGGTTTAGCGCTGAGTTCGCGTAACGGTTACCTGACCGCCGAACAGCGCAAAATTGCTCCCGGCTTAAATAAGGTGATGAACAGCGTCGCCGAGAAATTGCTGGCGGGTAATCGCGATCTGGAAGAGATGATCGCCGTCGCCGAGCAGGAGCTGAATGAAAAAGGCTTCCGCGCCGATGACATTCAGATTCGCGACGCGGACACGCTGCTGGAACTCACCGATAGCAGCAAACGCGCGGTGATCCTGATGGCGGCATGGCTGGGCCAGGCTCGCCTGATCGACAATCAGTCCGTTACATTAACCCAGTAGACAGGGGTTAAAAATCAGGCAATACTGCCTGAGAATTTCCTCAAAGCAGGCTACGCCTGCTTCGTTATCGCTAAGATTTAAAGGTAGAAGTTATGATTCGCACTATGTTGCAGGGCAAACTCCATCGCGTGAAAGTGACTCAGGCGGACCTGCACTACGAAGGTTCCTGCGCCATTGATCAGGATTTTCTGGACGCAGCCGGTATTCTTGAAAACGAAGCCATTGATATCTGGAACGTGACTAACGGCAAGCGCTTCTCAACCTATGCGATTGCCGCCGAGCGTGGTTCCAGAATCATCTCCGTGAACGGCGCAGCGGCGCACTGCGCTGCGGTGGGCGATATCGTGATCATCGCAAGTTTCGTTACCATGTCAGACGAAGAAGCGCGTCGCTGGCAGCCCAACGTCGCCTATTTTGAAGGCGATAATGAAATGAAGCGCACCGCGAAAGCGATCCCGGTACAGGTTGCCTGATATTTCCCAAATATATTATTATATTAATAAAAGGAGCCGAAAAACTTCAGCTCCTTTTATTTTAAATAATTCCGGCCTTTCTTATCAGGACAACTAATAATATTAGTTGTGGCGTTATCAGAAAATTTAAACAAACGTCCAACAATCCATCGTTATATTTATTTATATCATTAAATTCTTTTCCTCACAAATTCATCAGATGAATAACCAAAAATAAAAACACTTACCTTTCAACGAAATAACCATCAGTTAAGTTTACTTAAACACCATTTAAGTAAAGATAATTACAATTATCAATAAATATTTTCCTATACTCCGCAAAGTTAATGTAATTCCCGGCCGGCCTTTACGCTTAACAGACGAAGTACTTTTTCTAAAAACGTAAAGTACACTTATTATCTAATACGGATGTTTACCAAAATGGCATTGAAAAAATACGCATTAGCTGCGGCAGTTCTGGCAACTATTTCCAGTTCAGCATTCGCAGCAGACGCGGATCGTGGCACCATCACCTTCCACGGCCTGGTCACCCCGAATACCTGTAACATCACGCTGAAAGATGATCCACTGAGCTCCCAGACAACTAAAGACTTCAACGTCACTCTGCCGACCGTGTCAGTAGAAGACTTCACCCCAGGTACTGCTGCCGACGTTAACAGCACCCTGGGCCAGGCTAAGTTCGCGCTGTCTATTTCCTGTGCGGATACTGAGTTGCAGTCTGCTGATGCGCAGTTTGATTCCTGGGGCGGTTCTTCCGCAAACAACGAAGGCGCGCTGGTTCCACCAACTGGCCTGCAAGGTTCAGCAACCAACGTAAGCCTGGTTCTGCACAACGATGGCAACACGAAGACCGATCTGATCAAAATCGATCATCCTAACAACACTCAGTCAACCACGCTGACTGATGGCAAAGGCGAACTGAACTACACCGTCGCTTATATGGGCCCGGCTACTGGCGTAACCAGCGGTTCCGTGCAGGCACAGGTTGCCTTCACCATGAACTACCAATAAGCAACAGGACTGTCGTTCTTCATCCTCTGGCTTAAGCCAGAGGATGTTTTCGTTACATCCAACAGGGAGTGGATAGCATCATGTTCAGCCTGACGTTAAAAACCGGATTAAAAACCCTCACCGCCGCCATGATCGGTGTCGCCTCTTTTCAGGCATGCGCCGACGTGGTTATCTCCGGCACACGCATCGTATATCAACAATCCATGAAAGATGTGATTGTGAACCTGGATAACCGAGGCAAAAACCCGCTGTTACTTCAGATCTGGCTGGATGACGGGAGCCCGAACGTTAACCCGCAGGAATTAAAACTGCCTTTTGTCATTACCCCGCCCATTTCACGCATCGATCCAGGGAAAGGCCAGTCTGTGCGTGTGACATATTTACAGCAGCCGCTGCCGCAGGATCGGGAATCCTTATTCTGGTTTAACGTGCTGGAAATCCCCAAAAAAGCAACGGCGAAAGACGGCGAAAGCCAGAACCAACTGCAACTCGCTTTCCGTACCCGTATTAAGCTATTTTTCCGCCCGGACGGCTTAAAAGGCACCCCGGGTGAGGCGATGAAGCAGGTTAAATGGTCGCAAACGCGCCAGGGCAACACCCTGTCTTTAGTTGGCCGTAACGACTCGCCCTATAACGTTTCACTCTCCAGCGCAACGTTTAAGGTCGGCGCCAAAGAGTATGAAATTGACAGTAAGTCGATTAAGCCGTTCTCCAGCGAAACCATGACGGTTAAAGGATTAACGAATAACGCCAGCGGAGAAGTGGTGTATATCGCTATCAATGATTTTGGCGGAACGGAAAAACTCACCGCCAACGTTAATTAATAAATTAAAAATATATTTTTTCTTCTTATATAACGGCAACCCGCTTTAATCGACTGGACTTGTTATGATTTTTCGACGATCTCTATTATGTCTCGCCATTAGTGCGGCATTGCCGTTCTCTGTTCATGCGACGGGAAATACGCCTGCACAGTCCTCTGCTCCCGACTCAGAGGAAATGGTAGAGTTTAACGATCAATTCCTGCTGAATATGGGGAGTGCAGTCGATGTAAGCCGTTATGCTCAGGGTAATCCAATATTACCGGGAACCTACCGGGCGAAAATAAGCCTGAACGGTGAAAATAAATCGACGCAAAACATCGAATTTAAAGATAACGGAACGCCACGCGCCACGCCGTGTATTACCGCATTGTTGCTGAAACAAGCGGGCGTTGATAGTAGTGTGCTGGGGAATACTATTTCCGACGATGATACAACCTGTATTGATATCAAAAAATATTACCCCCACTCGTCGGTGAATTTCGATACCTCAAAACTTACCCTGGAATTGACGATGCCGCAGCTTTACGTTCTCAAACGCCCGGCGGGATATGTCGATCCATCATTATGGGATGCAGGTATTCCGGCGGCGTTGCTGTCGTACAACCTCAACGCCTGGCATAGCGAAAGCGATGGCAATAATTCCGACACGGCTTACGCCGGTCTGCAATATGGGCTGAATTTGGGCGCATGGCGGCTGCGCTCCCGCGGCACCTACAACTGGGATAAAGACAACGGTTCAGATTACTCCAGCCAGGACATTTACCTCCAGCGCGACATTCCGGCGTTAACCGCGCAGGTTGTGGCGGGCGAAACCTACACCAACGGCGACACCTTCGACTCCGTCAGCCTGCGCGGGATGCGCCTGTACAGCGACGATCGCATGCGCCCGGAAGGCCGTACCAACTACTCACCGGTCATTCGTGGCGTCGCCAACAGCAACGCCAAAGTCACCGTCATGCAAAGCGGCAGCAAAATTTATGAAACCACCGTACCGCCAGGCCCGTTTGAACTGAGCGATCTCAGCACCACCGGCTACGGTAACGATCTACAGGTGACTGTAGAAGAGTCTGACGGCAGCAAGAGAACCTTCACGGTTCCTTTTTCCTCGGTTACGCAGATGATGCGTCCGGGAACCTCACGCTGGGAGTTTGGCGCGGGCGAACTGAACGACGATTCGCTGCATGACAGACCGAACATTGGTTACGCCACCTGGTATTACGGTCTCAACAACACCTTTACCGGCTACGCGGGCGTGCAGTACAGCGACATGGATTTTTACGCCGGTTTGCTTGGCGTGGCGATGAACACCGCGATCGGCGCCTTCGCGTTAGACGTCACGCAGTCACATGCACAAATTGACGAGCTGGGGACGCTGACCGGCCAAAGCTATCGCCTGACGTACAGCAAGGTCATCGAAACCACCGACACCTCATTCAATGTGGCGGCATACCGTTTCTCGACGGAAGACTACCTCAGCTTGCGGGACGCCGCCGCGCTACAGGACGACGTGAAATACGGCAGCTATAAGAATCAGTCATATGAGTCCAGCGACGAACTCTATTCTGACTATCAGCGTATGAAAAACCAGTTTCAGATTAGCGTCAGTCAACCGCTGGCGTTCAATGGTGAAAACTACGGCTCGCTCTATGTCACCGGCACCTGGGAAGACTACTGGAATGAGAGTGGTTCCACCTCAAACTACAGCGCAGGTTACAGCAATGACTTCCGCTATGGCAGCTACAGCATCTCGCTCCAGCGTACCTATGATGAAGATGGCGAAAAAGATGACAGCGTTTATCTCAACGTCAGCATTCCGTTAAGCACGTTCTCCAGTGAACGTAAAAATATTGCCGGTTTTAACAACGTCAATATGAGCGCGCGTACGGATATGGAAGGCAGCGCCAACTTTAACAACACCGCCAGCGGTAATACTGAAGACGGTAAGATTAACTACTCCATCAGTACGGCAAGCAATACCGGTGATTATGGCGATTTGAATCAGATCAGCGGTTACGGCTCGTGGAGCAGTCCGTATGGCCCCCTGTCAGTCTCTACCTCTTTTAGCGATGACAGCAGCAAACAATATTCCGCCAACTATAGCGGCGGCATGGTGGTTCACACTGGCGGCCTGACGATGGCGCCAGGAACGTTAAGTGACACCGGCCCCATCATTCTGGTTCATGCCAGCGGCGCAAAAGGCGCGCAGCTCGGTTACGGCAAAGGTGAAATAGGTCGTTCAGGATACGCGATTATGCCGTATGCCTCGGCTTACCGTGAGAACCGCGTTGGGCTGAATATCAGTTCTCTGGACGCCGACGTCGAGGTCAAAAACACCAGTGAAACCATCGTCCCGCGTGATGGCGCCGTGGTGCTGGTCAACTTCGAAACCGACGAAGGTCGTTCTCTCATCCTTGAACTTCTACGCAACGATAAAGGCTTTATTCCACTCGGCGCAGACGTCCTGACCGATAAAGGCGAGCTGGTCGGCGCCGTCGGTCAGGCCGGGCAGGCTTATGTGCGCGGCGTAGAAGATCAGGGCACCCTGCGAGTTGTCTGGGGTAAAGAAGCAGGTAGCGCCTGTACGGTGAATTATCACATTACCGACAGCGCACAAAAGGCAGGATTAACCACAATCCTGAACAATCAACTCTGTCATATGCAATAAGTTATTTTTCTACAGGGAGTTCCCTTAATGACTTTAAAAAGTAATAAATATCTCCGCAGTTTACCTGTCGCTATGTTAGCGCTGGCGGTGTGTTCATCCGTTCATGCAGACAACGGCGACAGCATCGACATTACCTTCCGAGCCAATATCCGGGACACAACCTGTGATATGACGATTAATGACTCGGACAGTAGCTCCACCATCATCATCGGCGCCGACGGCAAAGTGTCGCTGGGCGATATCATTAAATACCAGACCAGCGAGGCAGCGTCAGGGCCAACGATGGCGCAATTCGCCCTGAAAATTAAAAACTGCCCGGAATCCGTAACCGGAATTAAAGCCTCCATCAGCGGCACGACCTCCGGTTACGACAGCGGTACGCCGAAAACCATCCTCCTCCCCGGTACGGGTGAGACAGGCCCCACCGGGGTTGGCCTGAAATTCTCTCGTGTCAGTGCACCAACCAGCTATTTTGCTATTTTTGCCAACGAAACGGAGACCTCAGATAACGATGCCGAGGTGATTAAATGGAGTCCTGCTGAAATAGACAGCAAACAGGTCGACCTTGTGGCGCGTCTGGTGACGACAAGGATCTCCGGTACAACCCCGGCGGTTGGCGCCTTCCAGGCAACAGCAACCTTTAACTTTAGCTATGAATAATTCCTGCGATATAACGGAGCATCATAATGAAATCTAATTCTCTTTTTCTCGCGCTGGCGGTAGCTGGTGGATTATTCAGCGGCCTGACCCACGCCGCCCCGGTGACAGGCACCAATCAGTTGCAGGCTATCTTTACCACTGAGATCCTCCCCGGCACCTGTAACACCCAGGTGACGGATGCAGATGGCCCGACCAGCACGATTGACTTCGGCGATCTGTATAAGAACGAAGTCGGTACGCGTACCGAATCCTTTAATATCGCACTGACCGAATGCGCGGGCGTGTTAACCACAACCGTGGCGGCTCAGCCAGGGGCGGGCAATACCTGTTCCGGCGACTCCTACGCGACAACAGGCGCCACGAATACCGCCGTTGAGATCTGGGAAACCGCCGCAGACTCAGGCACCCAGTTAGCCTGCCAGACGGGCAACCCTTCGAATGTACTGACGCATTCGTTTGGTTCGAAGAATATGAACCAGAGCTACACCTATCCTCTGGTGGCTCGCTGGGTCGTTGCGAACGGTAAAACAGCCGCTGATATCACAACAGGTGAAGCGACGTCGCTTATCACCTTTTTAGTCACCTACCAGTAATGTAGCCAGCGGGCAACTATGCGACAGACACTATTTTTTATGCGATTTACTTTCGCCCTGCTGGTGGGCCTGGCAGGACTGTGGCCTGTCGTCAGTCAGGCTGACGACAGCGGAATGGACGTCAATTTTAAGGCGAAGATTCTGGCCAATACCTGCCAAGTAAGCCTGGAAAATGGCGGTAATGTCGAGTTGCCAACCGTCACGCGCAGTTGGTTTTACAATACGGACAACAGCGATCGCCTGCGGCCGGAAACGGACGCTGGCGGTACAACGTTTACCATTCAGGTTGTCAACTGCGACGTGCCGCCAGCAGGAAGCGAAGGAAGCCAGCAGCTTCATTTTCGATTTGAACCGCAATTCGGTATAAACCCCGACAACAGCCAGGTATTTATCAATAACGCGGTCAGCGATCAGGCCAGAAATGTCGGTGTGGTTGTTTTTTCCGCCACACACCACACGAACGTATTGAATAGCGATGGCAGTTCCGACGTAGCGTATGACCTTAGCGGGCAAGCGGCACCGCTCTTTCCAGCAGATTATGTGTTTTACGCCCGCTACCAGAACACGGGCGATGTCGGCAACGGACTGGTGACCAGCAATGTGGTGGTCAATGTAACCTATCAGTAAAGGGATTTATGATGAAATTACGCTATTTACTGCCGCTATTATTTTGCGTGCTCTCCATTTTCGCCAGGCAAGCGTTAGCAGACACCGCATGTCATTTTACGACACAGCAGGCCAGTATACCTGCTTTCTGGACTGCCAGAACGCTCATCGGCCCCATCGGAGGCATCGATACGCCGCTCATCATTATGAACCCTCAGTCTATGGAGGGTGATTTCCCTTTATTCCAGGGAGCGGCGCCCATCACATGCGGAGGTAATGGGAGCAATGCCGTAACGTTGACCGGCCCTACCGACGCCAATTTGTGGGATCAATATACCACTCAGGGGTCAGATGGCCCTACCGGGCTGCTCAAAACCTCGATTCCCGGCATTGTTTACACCTATTCCGTGAGGTGTGTCGGGAACTGCCACAACGGCAACAACACTAACGATCTGGATTTAAACCTGCCGCTGCCCGGAGGAACGTCAACCTTCCCAAGCCATGGCGATGCCCCCTGGACGGGGCCGAGCGCAACACGCAACTGGGATATCTTCGTCACGATGTATCAGACGCCAGACTACCACCCCCGAAATGGTCAGACGGACGGGAACGCGCTGCCAGGGAAAATAGGTACTCTGCACATAGGAGATGCCGGGCAAAACGATCTCGACCTTATGATGAGTGGAGCATCGATGGCGTTTTCCGTCATGGAGCCGACCTGCCAGGGGATGGGGATAAATAATGACGAATACGATCGGGACGTGGATTTTGGCGACTTTTACCGTTCCGATTTCGAAAAAACGGGCGAGTCGGTAGAAAAGCCGTTTACGTTTAACTTATTCCGCTGCTCATTGACGACCGTTACCGTCACCCTGACCGGCAATCATGGCGCAGACAATACGATTCTCACCAACTCTTCAGGGAGCGCCGAGGGCGTGGGCGTAAAAATTCGTTCCATTATCAATAACAACACACAAACAATGAAGGTAGACGGTTCGGAGCATGTCGGTATCACCTACAGCGGAAATCGTGAGTGGTATCATGAATCTATTGGTCTGGATTTCACCGGGCAGTTAATCAAAATCGGTACAATTAAAGCCGGCACTTTTGAAACCGTCGGTACTTTCACCCTCAGCTACGAATAACGTTCCCTGCGGCTGACTGCCTGTCAGCCGCATCATCGCCTCCACGAATTGACCGTCAGTACGCGTACAAATCATGCTTCAGCACAAAAGGCGGATTTTTTTGCTGTTGATGCCAGAGACTGGTGACATCGGGCGCGCCGAGGGAAACAATGGTGTCACGGAACGCCGCGCTGCTCATGGATTCCCGTGCGGCAAGCATTTCTTCAAGCAATGAATACGTCACACCGGCAATCACTTCGCAGCCGGAATGTTTATGGCTCATCAGCGACGCCACACGATAAGGTGCGGCGCCGGACGTGTCCGTTAAAAAGATCACCCCATCGCCGGAATCCGCCTGGTGTAATGCTTCACACATCATACGGCTGAGCATATTGGTACTCAGACCGCGCCAGAAGTTCACCGCCCGGCACTGCGCCAGCGGGCCATGTTTTTCTTCCAGACGATCCTGTAGCTCCTGCGCGCGATCGTCATGACAGGTAATCACCCAACCCAACATAGCCTACCTCCTTAGCAAGCAAGTAGTTTATCAGTGTGATAAATGAGTAAGGGTGATAAACGTCAAAGTCTGCCCCTCCCCCGGCGGAGGAGAGGAAAAACATTACGTGCGCAAGCCGCGTCCGCGCTGGATTAAGTACCAGCACAGCAGGTAAAACGCCAGGATAAACACGGCCAGCACGCCGAACGTAGTGACCAGAGGTACATCGTGAATGCCCAGGAAACCATAGCGGAAGCCGCTGATCATGTAGACAATCGGGTTCAGATGCGACAATCCTTGCCAGAACGGCGGTAGCAGCGTCAGGGAATAAAACACCCCGCCCAGGTAGGTGAGCGGCGTCAGCACGAACGTCGGGATCAGGCTGATATCATCAAAGGTTTTCGCAAAGACCGAGTTCAGCAGCCCTGCCAGCGAAAACAGCACCGCCGTCAGCACCAGCGTTAACGCCACGAACACCCAGGAGTGTACCTGGAACGGCACAAAGAACAGCGAAATCACCGTAACCAGAACCCCTACGCACAGCCCGCGCGCCACGCCGCCGCCAATATATCCGACGATAATGACGTGCGTCGGGACAGGCGCCACCAGCAGCTCTTCAATGTTGCGCTGGAATTTGGCGCTAAAGAAGGATGAGGCCACATTGGCATATGCGTTGGTGATCACCGCCATCATGATTAAGCCCGGCACGATAAACTGCATATAGCTAAAACCGTGCATCTCGCCAATGCGTGAGCCGATCAGATTACCGAAGATAATAAAATAGAGCGTCATGGTGATGACCGGCGGCACCAGCGTCTGCACCCAGATACGCATAAAGCGGTTAATCTCTTTCGCCCAGATGCTTTTCAGCGCGACCCAATACAGCTGCATCATCCGCGATCTCCTTTTTTATCATGCACCAGAGAGACAAACAGTTCTTCCAGGCGGTTTGCCTTGTTACGCATACTGAGAACCTGAACGCCCTGGCTGCTCAGTTGCGAAAAGACGCTATTGATGCCCTGTTCCCGCAATACTTCGACCTCCAGCGTCGAGGTATCCACCAGACGGTACTGATAGCCTTCCAGCCTCGGCAGCGGGCTTTTCGCCGCCAGATCGAGAATAAACGTCTCGGATTTCAGCTTAGAGAGCAGATTTTTCATTGAGGTGTTTTCCACCAGCGCGCCGTGCTGAATGATACCGATGTTGCGACACAGCATTTCCGCTTCTTCAAGATAGTGCGTCGTCAGGATAATCGTGGTGCCTTTGTCGTTTAAATCCTTCAAAAAGCCCCACATTGAGCGGCGAAGTTCAATATCCACCCCTGCGGTGGGTTCATCCAGAATCAACAGTTTCGGCTCATGCATCAGCGCCCGGGCGATCATCAAACGACGCTTCATCCCGCCGGAGAGCATACGCGCACGTTCGTTACGTTTTTCCCACAGATCGAGTTGTTTCAGATACTTTTCGCTGCGCGCAACGGCTTCTTTACGCTCAACGCCGTAGTACCCCGCCTGATTGACGACGATCTGCTGGACGGTTTCAAACGGGTTGAAGTTAAATTCCTGCGGCACCAGGCCAAGCTGGCGTTTGGCGTTGACCACATCTTTTTCAAGGTCGTAACCAAAGACGCAGACGCGCCCGGAGGTTTTGTTAACCAGCGAGCTGATAATGCCAATGGTGGTTGATTTCCCCGCCCCGTTTGGCCCCAGAAGCGCATAAAAATCACCCGCCTCAACCTGCAAATCGATCCCACGGAGCGCCTGAACGCCGCCCGGATACGTTTTTTTAAGTTGCTGAAGTTCCAGTGCAATGGTCATGAATTTTTACTTACCTTACGTTCTTACACTTTATTTACACTCTAAATAATTCGAGTTGCAGGAAGGCGGCAACGCAGTGAATCCCCGGAAGCTTACACCAGTAAGTGACCGGGGTGAGCGAGGAAGCCAACGCACCTGCAACGTGAAGAATGACGAGTATATGGTTTAAATAATCCCGGAGTTGCCCTATATTAGCCCAACGCACTTATTTGGTTACAGGTCGTTAACCTCCATGAAAGACATAGATACACTCATCAGCAACAATGCACTATGGTCAAAAATGCTGGTGGAAGAGGATCCCGGATTTTTTGAGAAACTGGCGCAAGCGCAGAAACCGCGCTTTCTATGGATTGGATGTTCCGACAGCCGCGTTCCCGCAGAACGTTTAACCGGCCTTGAGCCGGGCGAATTATTTGTTCACCGCAATGTTGCCAACCTGGTCATTCACACCGATCTCAACTGCCTCTCCGTAGTGCAGTATGCCGTCGATGTACTGGAAGTTGAACATATTATTATTTGTGGTCACTACGGTTGTGGCGGCGTCCAGGCGGCTGTTGAAAACCCGGAACTGGGGTTAATTAACAACTGGTTGCTGCACATTCGCGATATCTGGTTCAAACATAGCTCATTACTCGGAGAAATGCCGCAGGAGCGTCGAATCGATACCCTGTGCGAGCTGAACGTGATGGAACAGGTATATAACCTGGGCCACTCAACCATCATGCAGTCCGCGTGGAAACGCGGTCAGAAAGTGACGATTCACGGCTGGGCCTACGGTATTCACGACGGCCTGCTGCGCGATCTGGAAGTCACGGCGACCAACCGTGAAACGCTGGAACAGCGCTATCGTCGGGGGGTTTCAAACCTCAGCAAAAAGCATATTAACCACAAGTAAACGTGTATTGCCGGGTGGCGGCTACGCCTTACCCGGCCTACATTTCTACGGACATAGCACCTGTAGCGCCATCCGGCACAACGTTCTTACTCGTCCAGCAGCACCACTTTACCAACATACGGCAGATGGCGATAACGCTGAGCATAGTCGATGCCGTAACCCACAACGAATTCATCCGGGATCGAGAAACCGATAAACTCAACCGGGACGTCAACCTCACGGCGAGACGGCTTATCCAGCAGCGTACAAATCGCCAGAGACTTTGGCTCACGCAGGCTCAGGATTTCCCGCACTTTCGACAGCGTATTCCCGGAATCGATAATATCTTCGACAATCAGCACATCCTTGCCACGGATATCTTCATCCAGGTCCTTGAGAATTTTCACATCGCGAGTGGTGGACATGCCGCTACCGTAGCTGGAGGCGGTCATAAAATCGACTTCATGAGACACCTGTACCTCGCGGCACAGATCCGCCATAAACATAAATGAGCCACGCAGCAGACCTACCAGCACCATGTCACTGCCGCTGTCTTTATAACGTTCAGTAATCTGACGACCCAGTTCGGCAATGCGCGCTTTGATCTCCGCTTCGGGGATCATTACTTCTACAGTATGTTTCATATCTCTAACCATATGATTTAAAAACAAATCACTTCATGCCTGCTCTTGATAAGACAGCATCGAAGCGCAAGGCACGCAGTATACCAGCAAAAGTATTTATTCGCGGCATCT
This sequence comes from Citrobacter sp. TBCP-5362, assembly GCF_005406305.1. NCBI lineage: Bacteria > Pseudomonadati > Pseudomonadota > Gammaproteobacteria > Enterobacterales > Enterobacteriaceae > Citrobacter > Citrobacter sp. TBCP-5362. The sequence continues at coordinate 3,687,443 of NZ_CP040234.1, forward strand.
GTTAATAAAGCTCATTTTGTGATGACGATCACACTTGTTAAATCCTATAATTAATTGCTACTAAAAAATTAACAAATTGAGATGGTATCTTTTTATGGCAAATAACAACGCAAAAGCGCCACGGCTTCTCGTGACGCTGACAGCCCTCTTCGCTGCACTCTGCGGGCTGTATCTGCTGATCGGCGGCGGCTGGCTGGTCGCCATCGGCGGCTCCTGGTACTACCCGATTGCGGGCATCGTCATGCTTGGCGTCGCCGGGCTATTATGGCGCAGCAAGCGTTCCGCGCTGTGGCTGTATGCCGCCCTGCTCCTCGCCACCATGATCTGGGGCGTGTGGGAAGTCGGCTTCGACTTCTGGGCGCTAACCCCGCGTAGCGACATTCTGGTCTTCTTCGGCATCTGGCTGATTTTACCGTTTGTCTGGCATCGCCTGAGCGTCCCTTCCAGCGGCGCTGTCAGCGCGCTGGTAGTTGCCCTGCTGATAAGCGGCGGCATCCTCACCTGGGCTGGCTTCAACGACCCGCAAGAGATCAACGGTACGCTAAGCGCGGACGCGGTGCCTGCCGAACCGATCTCTCCGGTTGCGGACCAGGACTGGCCTGCCTATGGCCGCAATCAGGAAGGGCAACGCTACTCCCCGCTGAAGCAGATCACTGCTGATAACGTCCACAACCTGAAAGAGGCGTGGGTGTTCCGTACCGGCGATCTGAAGCAGCCGAACGATCCGGGTGAAATCACCAACGAAGTGACCCCGATTAAAGTCGGCGATACGCTGTATCTGTGTACCGCCCACCAGCGTTTGTTCGCGCTGGACGCGGCGAGCGGGAAAGAGAAGTGGCATTTCGACCCGCAGCTCAATACCGATCCCAGCTTCCAGCATGTCACCTGCCGTGGCGTCTCCTATCATGAAGCCACGGCCGATAACGCCTCGCCGGATGTCGTTTCAGACTGCCCGCGCCGGATTATTCTGCCGGTGAACGATGGCCGTATTTTCGCCCTCAACGCGGACAACGGCAAGCTGTGCGAATCCTTTGCCAACAACGGCATTCTGAACCTGCAAACCAATATGCCGGTCACTACGCCGGGCATGTATGAACCCACATCACCGCCGGTCGTGACCGACAAGGTGATCGTCATTGCAGGCGCCGTCACCGATAACTTCTCTACCCGCGAGCCGTCCGGGGTTATTCGCGGCTTTGACGTGAACAGCGGTAAATTGCTATGGGCATTCGATCCCGGTGCGAAAGACCCGAACGCGATCCCATCGGATGAGCACCACTTCACGCCAAACTCGCCAAACTCCTGGGCGCCAGCCGCGTATGACGCGAAGCTGGATCTGGTCTATCTGCCGATGGGCGTCACCACCCCGGATATCTGGGGCGGCAACCGTACGCCAGAGCAGGAGCGCTATGCCAGCTCGATCCTGGCGCTCAATGCAACGACCGGTAAACTGGCCTGGAGCTATCAGACCGTTCATCACGATCTGTGGGATATGGATATGCCGTCCCAGCCGACGCTGGCGGATATCACCGTGAAAGGGCAAACCGTTCCGGTCATCTACGCTCCGGCAAAAACCGGTAATATTTTCGTGCTGGACCGTCGCAATGGTCAGCTTGTGGTGCCTGCCCCGGAAAAACCGGTGCCGCAGGGCGCGGCCAAAGGGGATTACGTCACCAAAACGCAGCCGTTCTCTGATTTGAGCTTCCGTCCGACGAAAGACCTGACCGGTGCGGATATGTGGGGCGCCACCATGTTCGATCAGCTGGTGTGCCGCGTGATGTTCCATCAGATGCGTTATGAAGGGATCTTTACCCCACCATCAGAAAAAGGCACGCTGGTCTTCCCGGGCAACCTCGGTATGTTTGAATGGGGCGGCATTTCCGTCGACCCAAACCGTCAGGTGGCGATTGCCAACCCGATGGCGCTGCCGTTTGTCTCTAAACTGATCCCACGCGGCCCGGGTAATCCGATGGAGCCGCCGGAAGATGCCAAAGGCACCGGTTCGGAATCGGGTATTCAACCGCAGTATGGCGTACCGTATGGCGTGACGCTGAACCCGTTCCTGTCGCCGTTTGGTCTGCCGTGTAAACAGCCTGCCTGGGGTTACATCTCCGCGCTGGATCTGAAAACCAACGAAGTTGTCTGGAAAAAACGTATTGGTACGCCGCAGGACAGCATGCCGTTCCCGATGCCGTTTAAGGTGCCGTTCAATATGGGAATGCCAATGCTGGGCGGCCCAATCTCTACCGCTGGCAACGTGCTGTTTATTGCCGCGACCGCAGATAACTACCTGCGCGCTTACAACATGAGCAATGGTGAAAAACTGTGGGAAGGCCGTCTGCCCGCAGGCGGTCAGGCAACGCCGATGACGTATGAAGTCAACGGTAAGCAGTACGTCGTGATTTCCGCCGGGGGTCACGGTTCGTTCGGGACGAAGATGGGCGACTATATTGTCGCGTACGCTCTGCCTGACGACGCGCAGTAACGTTTATGCCGGATGGCGGCTTCGCCTTATCCGGCCTACAGGATGCTCATTTTACTGTAGGCCGGATAAGCGTCAGTGCCATCCGGCATGTTTATACCGTAAAACCGAGACTGTAGGCCGGATAAGCGCCAGCGCCATCCGGCATGTTTATACCGTAAAGCCAAGCATCATGCCTGTATCTTCATGCTCCAGCAGATGGCAGTGCGCCATGTAAGCATGTTCTTGCGATGCCTCGTGATCAAACTTCACCAGCACCTCGCTGATCCCGCCTTCAACCCGCACCGTATCCTTCCAGCCTGCGCGATGCGCCGCCGGAGCGCTGCCGTTTTCCGACAGGATACGGAACTGCGTACCATGAATATGGAACGGATGCAGCATCATGTCGCCTTCGCCGGAAATAACCCAGCGCTCATACTGCCCTTTGGCGGCGGCAAACATCGGTGTCGTCATATCAAACGCCAGACCGTTGATCTTATTGGCATTGTGGAAATCGAACTTCCCGCCGTGGTTCATATGTCCACCACTACCGTGATTCATATGCCCCATCATCTGCCCATGATCCATTCCCGCCATCGCCCGGTCGCCATACTTTTGCATCAGCATCTGCATACCCATCATGTCGAGCATCGGGTCCATCGACAGTTGCAGTTTTCGCTGCGTCAGGCCATCAAGAGAAGGCAATGCAGGCATCGTGGTCAGCGTATCCGGCAAAGTGCCGGAGGCCGTGACCGCCAGCGGCTGGATATGCATAACCGGGTGCGGTTTATCAAACGGCGCGATCGTCATCCCCATCTGACTGACGGGCAGCGTCATCAACTCAAACGCTTTGCCGTCGCTGATGTCGATAAGCACTTCGAAACGCTCCCCCATTAACATGGGCAGTGCGTTTACCTTCACCGGCTCCGCCAGCAGGCCGCCATCGCTGGCGATAACATACAGCGGGCGGTTGTCGCTGGTGGCGATGTTCAGTGAACGCGCGTTGCAGCCATTCAGCAGGCGCAGACGCAGCCAGCCTTTTGGCGCAGCATGTTGCGGATAAATCGCCCCGTTGGTCAGCAGCGTGTCGCCAAACCACCCGACGGCGGCGGTCATCATATCCAGTTGATAATTGATTTGTCCGTCAGGGGAAAACTGTTTGTCCTGAATAATCACCGGCACATCGTCTATCCCCCACTGTTTTGGCAGGAGCAGTTTGCCAATGTCTTCATCTTCAATCAGTACCAGGCCCGCCAGTCCCATCGCCACCTGACGACCGGTTTTCCCATGCTGATGAGGGTGGAACCAGCAGGTTGCCGCACGCTGTTCAGGCGTGAAGGTGACGGAGCGCTTGCCGCCCGCCGCAATCACCCCCTGCGGGCCGCCGTCCACCTCGCCGGGAACTTCCAGCCCATGCCAGTGCAGCGTCGTCTCCTCGGCAAGCTGGTTATGAATATCCACGGTAATACGCTGACCTTTGTGCAGCTTAAGCGCCGGCCCGAGTAGCGTGCCGTTGTAGCCCCAGGTCGTTGCCGTTTTACCCGCGAAGGTCGACTGTCCGGCTTTGACAATCAGCGAAATGTGATTGCGCGCGTCGGCGGTTAAAAGATCGGGAATGGGTAACGCGGGACGTTCCGCAGCAAACACGGCGCGGCTCCACAACGGCAGTGCCGATGCGACCCCAAGCGCCACAGAATATTTTAAGAAATCACGACGTTGCATAATCACTTCCTTATTTTCAACCGGCGGGACGCAGTCTGACCTTTGAGCATAGACCCTCCCCTTACGGGAAGGTCAAGTCACAGACGCCCGTCGGATACAATAATAAATGTCGTCGCCTCGCCCGCAGTGTGCTAACGTTTAATTTCCGTGATGCAGTGGTAGAAGCAATGAAGACGTTTTTCAGAACAGTGTTGTTCGGCAGCCTGATGGCCGTATGCGCAAACAGCTATGCGCTCAGTGAATCCGAAGCCGAAGATATGGCAGATTTAACGGCGGTGTTCGTCTTTCTGAAAAATGACTGCGGTTACCAGAATCTCCCGAACGGTCAGATTCGTCGCGCACTGGTCTTTTTTGCCCAGCAAAACCAGTGGGACCTCAGCAATTACGACTCCTTCGACATGAAATCCCTCGGTGAAGACAGCTACCGCGATCTGAGCGGCATCGGTATTCCCGTCGCCAAAAAATGCAAAGCGCTGGCGCGCGATTCCCTGAGTTTGCTGGCCTACGTAAAATAACTCGCGTTATACCCAACGGATACCTTATTGCTGAAATAATGACCGTGCATCATCGGTCATTGTTAGCTATTATGTTGCGCCCATTTTTTACGGGTGTTAACAATGGAGGTATCAGCCAATGGCCGAAAATACGAAGTGGCATGAAACGCTACACGACCAGTTTGGTCAGTACTTTGCCGTAGACAACGTGCTGTATCACGAGAAAACCGATCACCAGGATCTGATTATTTTCGAGAACGCCGCGTTTGGCCGCGTAATGGCGCTGGACGGCGTGGTGCAAACCACCGAGCGCGATGAGTTTATCTATCACGAGATGATGACCCACGTTCCGCTGCTGGCACACGGCCACGCGAAACATGTGCTGATCATCGGCGGCGGCGACGGCGCAATGCTGCGTGAAGTGACACGGCATAAAAATGTCGAAACGATCACGATGGTGGAGATCGACGCAGGCGTGGTCTCTTTCTGCCGTCAGTATCTGCCGAATCACAACGCAGGCAGCTATGACGATCCGCGTTTTAATCTGGTGATCGACGATGGCGTTAACTTCGTGAATCAGACCAGCCAGACCTTTGATGTGATCATCTCCGACTGTACCGATCCGATCGGCCCCGGCGAGAGTCTGTTCACCTCAACCTTCTATGAAGGTTGCAAGCGCTGTCTGAATCCTGGCGGGATCTTTGTCGCACAGAACGGCGTCTGCTTCCTGCAACAGGATGAAGCCATTGACAGCCACCGCAAGCTCAGCCATTACTTTGGCGATGTCAGCTTCTACCAGGCAGCCATTCCGACCTACTACGGCGGCATTATGACCTTCGCGTGGGCGACGGACAATGACGCGCTGCGCCACCTGTCAACCGAGATTATTCAGGCGCGTTTCCATACCTCCGGCCTGAAATGCCGTTACTACAATCCGTCTGTTCACACGGCAGCTTTTGCCTTACCTCAGTATTTGCAAGACGCGCTCGCAACACCGTCGTCCTAAGGAGAAGATAAGAAATTGAAAAAACTGAAACTGCATGGCTTTAATAATCTGACCAAAAGTCTGAGTTTTTGTATTTACGATATCTGCTACGCCAAAACCGCAGAAGAGCGCGATGGTTACATTGCCTATATCGATGAACTCTATAACGCCAATCGCCTGACGGAAATTCTGTCAGAGACGTGCTCCATCATCGGCGCGAATATCCTGAATATCGCCCGCCAGGATTATGAACCCCAGGGCGCCAGCGTCACTATTCTGGTAAGCGAAGAGCCGGTCGACCCGCAGCTTATCGACAAAACAGAGCATCCCGGCCCGCTGCCCGAGGCCGTCGTCGCCCATCTGGATAAGAGCCATATCTGCGTGCATACCTACCCGGAAAGCCACCCGGAAGGCGGATTGTGCACCTTCCGCGCCGACATTGAAGTTTCGACCTGCGGCGTGATTTCCCCGCTGAAGGCGCTGAATTACCTAATCCACCAGTTAGAGTCCGATATCGTCACCATCGACTACCGCGTGCGTGGGTTTACCCGCGACGTCAACGGCATGAAACACTTTATCGATCATGAGATTAACTCCATTCAGAACTTTATGTCCGACGACATGAAGTCGCTGTATGACATGGTGGATGTGAACGTGTATCAGGAAAATATCTTCCATACCAAGATGCTGCTTAAAGAGTTCGATCTTAAGCACTACATGTTCCACACTAAACCGGAAGATCTGACGGAAACCGAGCGCAAAGAGATTACCGCTGCGCTGTGGAAAGAGATGCGCGAGATTTACTACGGCCGCAATATCCCTGCGGTATAAGCGTAACGGCGGAGCACGGAGGCTCCACCGTATTTAGCGTTGTTGAATGAAATGACGGTAAGCCGCAACAACCTGAAGAAAGTCCTCCACGCCGCAGAGCGATAAGCTCTCTTCGTCGTAGTAGTTCATCCCCTCTTCCATTTCGTCGCCGGTAAACTCCAGTTGATTAGCGCGAACCATCACCTCTTCGCCATCCATCCAGAGCGTATATTCATGTCCCGCCCGTTGCCAGGAACGCTCACTGCCCTTTAGCGCACGCGCCGCTTGTTCCACTTCATCAAGCAAGGCCAGGTTCTCTTTCACTTCTTCGTTAAACCAGTGCCCCACCACCTCGTGGCCCATGGACATTCGCACTTTTACCACTCCGGTAATATCGCGCAGAAATTCGTAATCCATAATGTGTTCCTCTGCTCCCGGCAATGCGCCATTACCGCATTGCGCCCATGCTGTAATTATCGCAGCACAACGGAAGAAAAAAAGCGGAACGGGCGGAAGGAATAGAAATAAAAATGCCCGGTGACGCAAGGTTCACCGGGCATTGATGCGTTTTTACGCAGAACAGGTCGGAGCCGTTACACCGCGGTCTGGAAAATCACGCCGTCGGCTTTCTCGGTGTACTGGGAAAGCTGATCGAAGTTCAGATAACGGTAGGTATCCACGGCGGTTTTATCCACCTGCGCAACGTAGGTCTGGTACTCTTCCGGCGTCGGCAGTTTGCCGATCAGCGCCGCAACCGCCGCCAGTTCCGCAGAAGCCAGATAGACGTTCGCCCCGGTTCCCAGACGGTTCGGGAAGTTACGGGTTGAGGTAGAAACAACCGTCGCCCCGTCAGCCACACGCGCCTGGTTCCCCATGCACAGTGAACAGCCTGGAATTTCAATCCGCGCGCCGCTCTTACCAAAGACGCTATAGTAGCCCTCTTCGGTCAACTGCGCGGCATCCATACGGGTTGGTGGCGCCACCCACAGGCGGGTCGGCAGCTGGCCTTTGTGCGCATCCAGCAGTTTACCTGCCGCACGGAAGTGACCGATGTTGGTCATACAGGAACCGATAAAGACTTCGTCAATCTTCTCGCCCTGCACATCAGACAGCAGACGCGCATCGTCAGGATCGTTCGGCGCGCAGAGGATCGGCTCTTTGATATCAGCCAGATCGATCTCGATCACCGCCGCATAATCAGCATCCGCATCCGCTTCCAGCAACTGCGGGTCCGCCAGCCATTTTTCCATGCCCTGAATACGGCGCTCCAGGGTGCGGCGATCGCCGTAACCTTCCGCGATCATCCACTTCAGCAGAACGATGTTGGAGTTCAGGTACTCGATAATCGGCTCTTTGTTGAGCTTAATGGTACAGCCTGCCGCAGAACGCTCCGCAGAGGCATCGGTCAGCTCAAACGCCTGTTCCACTTTCAGGTCCGGCAGCCCTTCGATTTCCAGAATACGGCCGGAGAAGATGTTTTTCTTACCTTTCTTCTCAACGGTCAGCAGACCCTGTTTGATCGCGTACAGCGGGATCGCGTGTACCAGATCGCGCAGGGTGATACCCGGCTGCATTTTGCCTTTAAAGCGCACCAGCACTGATTCCGGCATATCCAGCGGCATGACGCCGGTCGCCGCCGCAAACGCCACCAGGCCAGAACCCGCCGGGAAGGAGATACCAATCGGGAAACGGGTATGGGAGTCGCCGCCGGTACCAACGGTATCCGGCAGCAGCATACGGTTCAGCCAGGAGTGGATTACGCCATCGCCCGGACGCAGAGAGACGCCGCCACGGTTCATGATGAAATCCGGCAGCGTGTGGTGCGTAGTTACGTCAACCGGTTTCGGATACGCTGCGGTATGGCAGAAAGACTGCATCACCAGGTCAGACGAGAAGCCCAGGCACGCCAGGTCTTTCAGTTCGTCACGGGTCATTGGGCCAGTGGTATCCTGAGAGCCTACGGAGGTCATTTTCGGTTCGCAGTAAGCGCCCGGACGGATACCGGCAACGCCGCAGGCGCGGCCCACCATCTTCTGCGCCAGCGAGTAGCCGCGAGCGCTTTCCGCCACGTCTTTCGCCTGACGGAACACATCGCTGTGCGGCAGACCCAGCGCTTCACGCGCTTTGGTGGTCAGGCCGCGACCGATGATCAGCGGAATACGACCGCCCGCGCGCACTTCGTCGATCAGCACGTCGGTTTTCAGTTCAAAGCTCGCCAGCAGTTCGCCGGTTTCGTGATGGCGGACTTCACCTTTGTACGGGTAAACGTCAATCACATCGCCCATGTTCAGGTTATTCACGTCCACTTCAATGGGCAGCGCGCCCGCATCTTCCATCGTGTTAAAGAAGATAGGCGCAATTTTGCCGCCAAGACACAGACCGCCGCCGCGTTTGTTCGGCACATTCGGGATGTCATCGCCCATGAACCACAACACGGAGTTGGTAGCGGATTTACGCGAAGAACCGGTGCCAACAACGTCGCCCACGTAGGCTAACGGATAGCCTTTTTGCTGCAACGCTTCGATCTGTTTGATCGGCCCCACCACGCCAGGCTGATCCGGCTCAATGCCTTCACGGGCGTTTTTCAGCATCGCCAGCGCGTGCAGCGGAATGTCCGGGCGGGACCAGGCATCTGGCGCCGGGGAGAGGTCGTCGGTGTTGGTTTCACCGGTCACTTTAAAGACGGTAACGGTGATTTTTTCAGCCAGAGCAGGACGGTTCAGGAACCATTCGGCATCGGCCCAGGACTGCATCACCTGCTTCGCATATTCGTTGCCCGCTTTGGCTTTTTCTTCTACATCGTAGAAGTTGTCGAACATCAGCAGGGTATGAGACAGCGCTTTGGCGGCAATCGGCGCCAGTTTGGCATCGTCCAGCGCGTCAATCAGCGGATGAATGTTGTAACCACCCTGCATGGTGCCCAGCAGTTCAATGGCTTTTTCTGGAGTAACCAGCGGGGAGGTGGTGTCGCCTTTCGCGACGGCAGCGAGAAAGCCCGCTTTTACATAGGCGGCTTCATCGACGCCAGGGGGAACACGGTTGATTAACAGGTCTAACAGGAATTCTTCTTCGCCCACAGGCGGGGTCTTCAGCAGCTCGACAAGTGCGGCCATTTGGGTTGCATCTAAGGGTTTGGGCACAATCCCAAGGGCGGCACGCTCAGCTACGTGCTTACGGTATTCTTCTAGCACGACGGTTCTCCTCGCTCTCATTGTCATAGTGCGGCGCTTTTGTATATGGGCGATTCTCTTCACGCTCCTGTGAGACAGCAGTTTGTAGGGTAAATGCCCGATACCGCAACGGGCAGAATAGCAGGATTTTAGTGGGGTGTTAATCTGTTTACAAAAAAGCAACATAAAAAAGTGGCTGAATCGTTACGCATGGTCTATTGCCCTTCGCCTTTTCAGGAAAGAGACATTTTCCCCTGTAACGTTTGCTCACATTATTTCGAACGCTAATCATCACCTGACGGTAGCGATCCCAATATTAGTCAAAAATTAAACTCCCGCCGCCCTATACTCACGCAACACCGCACCCGCTGGCGGCAGGCATAATGACCATGACGATTCTTCAGGAATCGGGAGAGATAAAATGACGTTGCCCTTTAAGCCCCATGTAATTGCGCTGGTATGCAGCGCAGGGTTATTTGCCGCTTCGGGTGTGTTGTATGTAAAAAGCCGCACGCCCGAAGCCCCGCTTCAACCCGCGCCCGTTGCCGTGCAGCCGCAGCCGACCGCCGCCGCGGAACCTGAAACAAAAGCCGCGTTTACCGCAGCGCAAATCGATCAATGGGTCGCCCCGATAGCGCTCTACCCTGACTCACTGCTTTCTCAGGTGCTGATGGCCGCCACCTATCCGGCGAACGTGGTTCAGGCGGTGCAGTGGTCGCATGACAACCCAACCCTGCAAGGCGACGCGGCAATACAGGCCGTCTCCGGTCAGCCCTGGGACCCGAGCGTGAAATCACTGGTGGCGTTTCCCCAGTTGATGGCGCTGATGGGCGAAAACCCAACGTGGGTGCAAAACCTTGGCGACGCTTTTCTGGCCCAGCCGCAGGACGTCATGGACGCGGTGCAACGGCTGCGTTTACTGGCGCAGCAAACCGGCTCGCTGAAATCCACGCCGCAGCAAACGGTCAGCAGCACGCCGAAGCAGAGCGCCGCAGCTACGCAGGCGACCGCCGCCGCTAACGTACAGAGCACGACGCCGACGGTGATCAAAATTGAGCCCGCCGATCCACAGGTCGTCTATGTTCCCAACTATAATCCCGCGACCGTTTACGGCGCCTGGCCGAACACCGCTTACCCGCCCGTGTATCTGCCGCCGCCTCCCGGACAGCAATTCGCCGACAGTTTCGTGAAAGGCTTTGGTTATAGCCTCGGCGTCGCCACCACCTACGCGTTGTTCAGCAGCATCGACTGGGACGACGATCATCATCACCACGACGATGACCATCACCACCACGATGATAACGACCATCACGGCGGCAATGGCTACCAGCACAACGGGGATAACATCAATATCAATGTGAATAACTTCAATCACATTACCGGGCAAAATCTCAAAGGGCAGACAATGGCCTGGCAGCACAACCCGGCGTATCGCAACGGCGTGCCCTATCAGAACAACGCGGTGTCCCAACGTTTTCATCAAACCGATGTCAGCGGCGGGTTAAGCGCTACTCAACAGACGCCAGCCTCCCGCGACGGCCAGCGTCAGGCGGCGATGGCGCAATTCCAGCAGCATAGCCACGCGTCTCCCGCCACGCGAACCCAACCACCTGGCGCGACGTCCCGCGATGCTCAGCGCAAAGCGGCCTCGCAGCAGCTAAACCAGATTGCCCAGCGGAATAACTATCGCGGCTACGACACCCGGCAAGACAGCGTTCACAGAGAGTCGGCTCAGTCACATTCACTGTCACAGCCGCAACGGGAGACCGTTCACCAGCGCGTTGCATCCGCCACGCCGCAGCAGCGTCAGACCTTCCGGCAGAACCATGCCAATGTGTTCAGCGGTAACGACAGCCGTTCGCCCTCCTGGCAATCCCAGCAGCAGCGCGGCCAGCAGAGTCGTCACGTCGGCAATCTCAATACTGAACAGCGTGCCGCTGCGCGTGAACACCTTTCCGAGCGCCATGAATTTCGCCGTCGTTAACCGGAGTCGATGATGAAAAAAATCCTGTTAAGCACCCTGCTGCTGTCGCTGCCGTTGTTGAGCTACGCGCAACAACGCTTCCCTTCGCCTGACGACGCGGCAACGGCGTTCGCGACCGCAGTCGCCACACAAAACGAGGCGCAGTTGACGGCGCTATTGGGCGACAACTGGCGACAGTTTCTGCCGCAGGAAGGCGCCGACCCCGAAGCCGTTGCCCGCTTTAACCGCGACTGGAAAATCAGCCACCGTATCGTACAGCAAGACGATACCGCGCACCTGAACGTCGGGCGCGACGAGTGGCAACTGCCTGTACCGATGATGAAAGATGCTGATGGCTGGCATTTTGATATGGCGGCCGCACAGGACGAGATCCTCACCCGCGCCATCGGCCGCAATGAACTGTCGGCGATAGAAGCGATGCGTGCCTATGTGGATGCCCAATACGATTACTGGCAACGCAAACAGAGGTTCGCGACAAAACTCATCAGTAGCAAAGGTCAGCAGGATGGACTGTACTGGCCGGCACAACCCGGCGAGATGCCCAGCCCGTTAGGCCCGGCATTCAGTCCTTCGGCACCCGGTGAGGGTTATCACGGCTACCATTTCCGCATTATTCCCGATAGCACAGAGAACGGTTTCGCCCTGCTGGCCTGGCCGGTAATTTGGGGGAAGACGGGCGTCATGAGCTTTATGGTGAATCAGGACGATAAGGTGTATCAGGCGAACCTGGGAAAAGGGACGGAGAAGAACGTCGCGACAATCAATAAATTCAATGCCGATGCCCACTGGCAGACCGTTGAGTAAAAGCGGTTATCAAAGATTACAGGCCGGATAAGGCGTTGATGCCGCCATCCGGCAAAACCCGGGGCAGGATTTGACCCAATAAAAAAGCGGCCGCTAAGCCGCTTTTTCTTTATCAACTCAGAAGATTATTTCTTCTTCGCTTTCGGGTTCGGCAGGTCGGTGATGCTGCCTTCGAACACTTCGGCTGCCAGGCCAACGGACTCGTGCAGAGTCGGGTGAGCGTGGATAGTCAGCGCGATGTCTTCAGCATCACAGCCCATCTCGATCGCCAGACCGATTTCGCCCAGCAGCTCGCCGCCGTTGGTGCCGACAATCGCACCACCGATAACACGGTGAGATTCTTTGTCGAAAATCAGCTTGGTCATACCGTCTGCGCAGTCAGAAGCGATAGCACGGCCAGACGCTGCCCACGGGAAGGTGGCGGTTTCGTAGCTGATGCCTTTCTCTTTCGCTTCTTTCTCCGTCAGACCTACCCATGCAACTTCTGGCTCAGTGTAGGCGATGGACGGAATAACTTTCGGATCGAAGTAGTGTTTCTTACCGGCGATAACTTCAGCGGCAACGTGACCTTCGTGAACACCTTTGTGCGCCAGCATCGGCTGACCGACGATATCGCCGATAGCAAAGATGTGCGGTACGTTAGTGCGCAGCTGTTTGTCTACGCGGATGAAGCCACGGTCGTCAACTTCTACGCCAGCCTTGCCAGCATCGAGGTTTTTACCGTTCGGCACACGGCCGATAGCCACCAGCACCGCATCGTAACGCTGTGCTTCTGCTGGTGCTTTTTTGCCTTCCATGGAAACGTAAATACCGTCTTCTTTCGCTTCAACGGCAGTCACTTTGGTTTCCAGCATCAGGTTGAATTTCTTGCCGATGCGTTTGGTGAAGACTTTAACGATGTCTTTGTCAGCCGCCGGGATAACCTGGTCGAACATTTCAACCACGTCGATCTCTGAACCCAGCGCATGGTACACCGTACCCATTTCCAGACCGATGATACCGCCGCCCATAACCAGCAGACGTTTCGGTACGGATTTCAGTTCCAGTGCGTCGGTGGAGTCCCAGACGCGCGGATCTTCGTGCGGAATAAACGGCAGTTGGATCGGACGGGAACCTGCTGCGATAATCGCGTTGTCGAAGTTGATCACGGTTTTGCCGTTCTCGCCTTCCACTTCCAGGGTGTTGGCCCCGGTGAATTTACCCAGACCGTTTACCACTTTCACTTTACGGCCTTTCGCCATACCAGCCAGACCGCCGGTCAGTTGAGTGATAACTTTCTCTTTCCAGGTACGAATTTTGTCGATATCGGTTTTCGGCTCGCCAAAAACGATACCGTGTTCAGCCAGTGCTTTGGCTTCTTCGATAACTTTTGCTACGTGCAGAAGAGCTTTAGAAGGGATACAGCCGACGTTCAGACAAACACCGCCGAGGGTGTTGTAACGTTCTACGATTACGGTTTCCAGACCTAAATCAGCGCAACGGAAGGCAGCAGAGTAACCTGCCGGGCCTGCCCCAAGTACCACGACCTGAGTTTTGATTTCAGTACTCATCATGACCTCTTAATTTATTCCCGGCGATCCCTGGTCTTGTCGCCCATCATCCACCGGGTCGTTCTATCCGCCCGTATTTTACAAAATTGTTAACAATTTTGAAACAACAAACGGCAACCGATTTGTCTTTCGCACGATAACCTCACTCACTTCATGAGATTACCAGAAAAAAGCCGGCCGTCAGGCCGACTTTTTTGCTTGCTTACATCACCAGACGGCGAATGTCAGACAGCGTGTTGTTGATGATGGTGATAAAGCGAGCACCATCAGCACCGTCAATCACGCGGTGGTCGAAGGAGAGAGAAATCGGCATCATCAGACGCGGAGTAAACTCTTTACCATTCCACACCGGTTCCATTGCGGACTTAGAAACGCCGAGGATAGCCACTTCCGGCGCGTTCACAATCGGCGCGAAGTGGGTGGTGCCCAGGCCGCCGATGCTGGAGATAGTGAAGCAACCGCCCTGCATTTCGCCAGCGGTCAGCTTACCATCACGCGCTTTCTTAGAGATGGTCGTCAGTTCACGGGACAGCTCAGTAATGCTCTTCTTGTTCACATCTTTGAACACCGGAACAACCAGACCGTTCGGCGTGTCGACCGCGACACCAATGTTGATGTACTTCTTCAACGTCAGGCGCTGACCGTCTTCAGACAGAGAGCTGTTGAAGCGCGGCATCTGTTCCAGAGCAGCGGCAACGGCTTTCATGATGAAGACCACTGGCGTGAATTTCACGTCCAGCTTACGTTTTTCAGCTTCCGCATTCTGCTGCTTACGGAACGCTTCCAGATCGGTGATATCCGTTTTGTCGAAGTGCGTAACGTGCGGGATCATCACCCAGTTACGGCTCAGGTTAGCACCAGAGATCTTCTGGATGCGGCCCAGTTCAACTTCTTCCACTTCACCAAACTTGCTGAAGTCCACTTTCGGCCACGGCAGCAGACCTGGCAGAGAACCGCCGGTTGCGCCCGCTGGCGCGGATTCAGCGCGCTTGATAGCGTCTTTCACGTAAGCCTGAACGTCTTCGCGCAGGATACGACCTTTACGGCCAGTGCCCTTCACTTTCGCCAGGTTAACGCCGAACTCGCGCGCCAGGCGGCGAATCAGCGGGGTCGCGTGAACGTAAGCGTCGTTTTCAGCAAACTCAGATTTGCCTTCCGCTTTTGCCGCAGGCGCAGCAGCCGGTTTAGCGGCCTGAGCAGGTGCAGCGGCAGGTGCCGGAGCAGCAGCCGGAGCCGCGGCAGGGGTAGCGCCTTCCACTTCGAAGACCATAATCAGAGAGCCGGTAGACACTTTGTCGCCAACGTTAACTTTCAGCTCTTTAACCACGCCCGCGAACGGCGCCGGCACTTCCATAGAGGCTTTGTCGCCTTCTACGGTGATCAGCGACTGTTCAGCTTCCACTTTATCGCCGACTTTAACCATCACTTCGGTGACTTCAACTTCGTCGCCGCCGATGTCCGGTACGTTAACGTCTTTCGCGCCAGCCGCTGCTGCCGGAGCCGCCGCTGCTGGTGCTGCCGCCTGAGCGGGCGCAGCAGCAGGCGCAGCGCCCGCCACTTCGAAGACCATGATCAGAGAGCCGGTAGACACTTTATCGCCAGCGTTGACTTTGATCTCTTTAACTGTACCCGCGAACGGCGCCGGCACTTCCATAGAGGCTTTGTCGCCTTCTACGGTGATCAGCGACTGCTCAGCCGCAACGGTGTCGCCCACTTTGACCAGGATCTCGGTGACTTCAACTTCGTCGCCGCCGATATCCGGTACGTGTACGTCTTTCGCTGCCGCAGCAGCAGGAGCGGCTGCCGGAGCGGCTTCTTTCTTCTCTTCTGCCGGAGCAGGCGCAGCGTCAGCTGCACCGTCGGCGGAATCGAAAATCATGATAAGTGCGCCCGTCGCGGTTTTGTCGCCAACAGAGACTTTAATCTCTTTAACGACGCCCGCCTGCGGCGATGGAACTTCCATAGAGGCCTTGTCGCCTTCTACGGTGATCAGCGACTGTTCAGCTTCAACTTTGTCGCCCACTTTGACCAGGATTTCGGTGATTTCAACTTCATCAGCCCCGATGTCCGGTACGTTGATTTCGATAGCCATTATTCTTTTACCTCTTACGCCAGACGCGGGTTAACTTTATCTGCATCGATGTTGAATTTGGTGATGGCTTCCGCTACCACTTTCTTATCGATTTCGCCACGTTTAGCCAGCTCGCCCAGAGCCGCAACAACCACATAAGATGCATCCACTTCGAAGTGGTGACGCAGGTTCTCACGGCTGTCAGAGCGGCCGAAACCGTCAGTACCCAGTACGCGGTAATCATCAGCCGGTACATAAGTACGAACCTGCTCGGCGAACAGTTTCATATAGTCAGTCGATGCCACTGCCGGCGCGTCGTTCATTACCTGGGCAATGTACGGAACGCGTGGAGTTTCCAGCGGATGCAGCATGTTCCAGCGCTCACAATCCTGGCCATCACGCGCCAGTTCAGTGAAGGAGGTGACGCTGTAAACGTCAGAACCTACGCCGTAATCTTTCGCCAGGATCTCTGCTGCTTCACGAACGTGACGCAGGATAGAACCGGAGCCCAGCAGCTGAACTTTACCTTTCTTACCTTCGAGGGTTTCGAGTTTGTAGATACCTTTACGGATACCTTCCTCAGCACCTTCCGGCATGGCTGGCATGTGGTAGTTTTCATTCAGCGTGGTGATGTAGTAGTAAACGTTCTCTTGTTTCTCACCGTACATACGCTCCAGACCATCGTGCATGATGACCGCAACTTCGTACGCGTAAGACGGATCGTAAGAGATACAGTTCGGGATAGTCAGAGACTGAATGTGGCTGTGGCCATCTTCGTGCTGCAAACCTTCGCCGTTCAGCGTCGTACGACCGGAAGTACCACCGATCAGGAAGCCGCGCGCCTGTTGGTCACCTGCTGCCCAGCACAGGTCGCCAATACGCTGGAACCCGAACATGGAGTAGTAGATGTAGAACGGGATCATCGGCAGGTTGTTGGTGCTGTAAGAGGTCGCAGCGGCCAGCCAGGAAGAACCTGCGCCCAGCTCGTTGATGCCTTCCTGCAAAATCTGACCTTTCTCGTCTTCTTTGTAGTAAGCAACCTGCTCACGGTCCTGCGGGGTGTACTGCTGGCCGTTCGGGCTGTAAATACCGATCTGACGGAACAGACCTTCCATACCGAAAGTACGCGCTTCGTCAGCGATGATCGGAACCAGACGATCTTTGATCGACTTGTTTTTCAGCATCACGTTCAGGGCACGAACGAAAGCGATAGTGGTGGAGATCTCTTTGTTCTGCTCTTCCAGCAGCGCGCCGAAGTCTTCCAGGGTCGGCAGTTCCAGCTTCTCAGTGAAGTTCGGCTGGCGGCTCGGCAGGTAGCCGTGCAGTTTCTGACGCTGTGCGTGCAAATAAGTGTGCTCTTCAGAACCTTCCGGGAAGGTAATGTACGGCAGTTTTTCGATGTCAGCATCGGATACCGGCACGTTGAAACGATCGCGGACGTAACGAACGCCGTCCATGTTCATTTTCTTAACCTGGTGCGCGATGTTTTTACCTTCGGCAGTGTCACCCATGCCATAACCTTTGATGGTATGGGCCAGGATTACCGTTGCTTTGCCTTTGGTTTCCTGCGCTTTTTTCAGTGCAGCGTAGACTTTCTTCGGATCGTGACCACCACGGTTCAGTGCCCAGATCTGCTCATCAGTCCAGTCAGCAACCAGGGCTGCGGTTTCTGGATATTTACCGAAGAAGTGCTCACGTACGTAAGCGCCATCTTTGGATTTGAAGGTCTGGTAGTCGCCGTCAACGGTTTCGTTCATCAGCTGGATCAGTTTACCGCTGGTGTCTTTACGCAGCAGCTCATCCCAACGACCGCCCCACATCACTTTGATCACGTTCCAGCCAGCGCCGTCAAAGATGCCTTCCAGTTCGTTAACGATTTTGCCGTTACCGGTTACCGGGCCGTCCAGACGTTGCAGGTTACAGTTGATGATGAAGACCAGGTTGTCCAGTTTCTCACGGGTGGCGATGGTGATAGCCCCTTTGGATTCCGGCTCGTCCATCTCGCCGTCGCCCAGGAAAGCGTAAACGGTCTGTTTGGACGTGTCTTTCAGACCACGGTGTTCCAGATATTTCAGGAATTTAGCCTGGTAGATCGCGCCGATTGGGCCCAGCCCCATAGATACGGTCGGGAACTGCCAGAATTCCGGCATCAGTTTCGGGTGCGGGTAGGAAGAGAGGCCTTTGCCATGAACTTCCTGACGGAAGTTGTCCATCTGCTCTTCAGTCAGACGGCCTTCCAGGAATGCGCGTGCATACACGCCCGGGGAGATGTGGCCCTGGAAGTATACCAGGTCGCCGCCATCCTGCTCATTGCGTGCGCGGAAGAAGTGGTTGAAGCAAACATCATAAACGGTTGCGGAAGACTGGAAGGAAGCCATGTGGCCACCCAGTTCGAGGTCTTTTTTAGACGCACGCAGTACGGTCATGATGGCGTTCCAGCGGATAGCTGAACGGATACGACGCTCCAGTTCCAGATTGCCCGGGTATTCCGGTTCATCTTCAACGGCAATAGTGTTTACATAGTTGCTAGCCCCTGCACCTGCCGCTACTTTCACGCCGCCTTTGCGGGCTTCAGAAAGAAGCTGGTCAATCAGATACTGAGCACGCTCAACACCTTCTTCACGGATGACCGATTCGATCGCCTGTAGCCAGTCGCGAGTTTCGATCGGATCCACGTCATTTGGGAAACGTTCTGACATGGGGGTATTCCTTATCTATCTAATACGTTGATTTGTCTGGAACCTGTCCCATTGAGCTTTCGCCAGAAAGCGCAATAAGACAGGTTCTGCGTTTAGTTGCCGCGCGCTATAATTTGCGCTTGATTTACAACATCTTCTGGTTAACGTTCTGCCAGAAAAATCACTAATTCTTTCGTTGCTCCAGACGGCGTAAGGCGCGTTCACGACGGCTTTCCTCACGGCTTCTGTCCAGGAGAATCTCTTCGATAAACGCCAGGTGACGATGCGACGCTTCACGCGCATCGATCGGGTTACCGGCGATGATCGCTTCAAAAATACGGGTGCGATGACTGCTCACCAGCGGAAGCATCTCCCGGCGCGCATACAGCAATTCAAAGTTCTGACGAACGTTTTGCGCCAGCATCGGCTCCATACACCTTAGCAGATGGAGCAGCACCACATTGTGCGCCGCTTCGGTGACAGCGATTTGATACTGGAGAACCGCGTCGGATTCGGCATCCAGATCGCCGGACTGTTGAGCAAGCTCGATGGCATGATGGAGTTCACGAATGCGGGTTTTGTCTTCATCCGTGCTACGCAATGCCGCGTAATAAGCGGCAATGCCTTCCAGCGCATGGCGCGTCTCAAGCAGGTCAAATTGGGATTCAGGATGATCGGAGAGCAGTTCTACCAGTGGGTCGCTAAAGCTCTGCCACAGACTGCTCTGCACAAAAGTTCCGCCGCCCTGGCGACGAAGCAGCAAACCCTTCGCTTCGAGACGTTGGATCGCCTCGCGTAAAGAGGGGCGGGAGACGTCGAACTGTTTAGCCAGTTCACGTTCCGGTGGGAGTTTTTCGCCGGGGCGCAAAGTCCCCTCAAGGATTAAAAACTCCAGCTGCTGCTCAATCACATCGGATAGTTTTGGTTGGCGGATTTTGCTGTAGGCCATGATTTCCTGTCTTAAGCCATTTGCCCGGAGTCAATTGGTCTTACCAATTTCACGTTCGTGACGCTAAAGTAACAAAGTATTCACCTTCTGTCCATACAGGTTTTGATTGAAATCAGTAAACCACGCACATTTTAACAAGATTACAGAAATAACGTTTCAAAGATGTAACTATGCACAAATGTTAAATTTACTCCCCTGGGAGTAGATTTAACGTAATTGAAACGAGGAAAAATTTTATCTGAACCGATTCAACCGCTTATTTAATGCTTTCATATTCACAAATAATGAATAAATATTTATCGGCTAAAATTTGAGGTGGGAGAGGTGGTATTTACAAATGGTTTCTTTTTATTCAACTCGTCATCGTCCCTTCATAAAGCAGGTGCATTAACGCCCGCATACCATTATTCTTTAGCCGACGAAAGACTTTCGGTAACAATTAAGATTTCATCAGCGTAAACATATTAATACAACAAATGGAATTGCAAACTTACACACGCGTCACTGCGTAGTTCAAAAATAACCACACACGAGGTTTCATGATGGAAGGTCAACAGCATGGCGAGCAGCTAAAGCGCGGTCTTAAAAACCGCCATATCCAGCTAATCGCCCTGGGGGGCGCAATCGGTACCGGGCTGTTTCTGGGCAGCGCATCCGTTATCCAGTCAGCAGGGCCAGGGATTATTCTGGGTTATGCCATCGCGGGCTTTATCGCTTTTCTGATCATGCGTCAGTTAGGTGAAATGGTGGTTGAAGAGCCGGTTGCCGGTTCGTTCAGCCACTTCGCCTATAAATACTGGGGCGGATTTGCAGGCTTCGCTTCCGGCTGGAACTATTGGGTGCTGTATGTGCTGGTTGCGATGGCGGAACTGACGGCGGTCGGGAAATACATTCAGTTCTGGTGGCCTGAAATCCCCACCTGGGTCTCCGCTGCGGCCTTCTTTGTGCTCATCAACGCCATCAACCTGACCAATGTGAAAGTGTTTGGTGAGATGGAGTTCTGGTTTGCCATCATTAAAGTTATCGCAGTGGTGGCGATGATCCTCTTCGGCGGCTGGCTGCTGTTTAGCGGCAACGGCGGCCCGCAGGCAACCGTGCGTAACCTGTGGGAACAGGGCGGCTTCCTGCCGCATGGCTTCACCGGGCTGGTCATGATGATGGCGATTATCATGTTCTCCTTCGGCGGACTGGAGCTGGTCGGGATCACGGCGGCGGAAGCGGACAACCCGGAGCAAAGCATTCCGAAAGCGACGAACCAGGTTATCTACCGTATTTTGATTTTCTATATTGGTTCGCTGGCGGTGCTGCTTTCTCTGCTGCCGTGGACGCGCGTAACGGCGGATACCAGCCCGTTCGTCCTGATCTTCCACGAACTGGGCGATACCCTCGTGGCCAACGCGCTGAATATCGTGGTACTGACCGCGGCGCTGTCCGTCTATAACAGCTGCGTATACTGCAACAGCCGTATGCTGTTCGGCCTGGCTCAGCAGGGCAACGCGCCGAAAGTGTTTTTAAGCGTGGATAAACGCGGCGTACCGGTGAACACCATTCTGGTTTCCGCACTGGTTACCGCGCTCTGCGTGCTGATTAACTATATGGCGCCGGACTCGGCATTCGGCTTGCTGATGGCGCTGGTGGTCTCTGCTCTGGTGATCAACTGGGCAATGATCAGCCTCGCGCACATAAAGTTCCGTCGCGCCAAACAGCAGCAGGGAGTGAAAACTCGCTTCCCGGCGCTGTTCTACCCGCTGGGTAACTGGGTCTGCCTGCTGTTTATGGCGGCGGTGCTGGTCATTATGCTGATGACGCCAGGCATGGCCATCTCGGTCTACCTGATTCCGGTGTGGATTGTCATTCTGGGCGTAGGCTATCTGTGTAAACAGAAAACCGCAAAAACCGTTAAAGCGCATTAATCCCCACAGCCCTCACTTGCAAGAGTGAGGGTTGCAACCTGCCTCACATTTTCCTCTGTATAGCCATTTTATCCATATCAGCGGCGTTATCCTGCAACGCAATTACTTCGCTTGCGCAGAATAATTCTCTACATCATCTGATGGGAGACGTTTCAATGGAAAAGGGTAAGCTGTCGATAAAAGAAAAAATCGGCTATGGCATGGGTGACGCCGGATGCAACATCATCTTTGGCGCCATAATGCTGTTTGTTAACTATTTTTATACAGATATTTTTGGGCTGGCTCCCGCTCTGGTCGGTGTATTACTCCTCTCCGTTCGCGTGATTGATGCCGTTACCGACCCGATTATGGGCGCAATCGCCGATCGTACCCAAAGCAAATACGGGCGATTTCGTCCCTGGCTGCTGTGGATTGCCTTCCCTTATGCGCTGTTCAGCATCCTGATGTTCACCACCCCGGAATGGACATATAACAGCAAGGTTATCTATGCGTTTGTCACCTATTTCCTGCTGTCGATTACCTACACCGCCATCAATATTCCCTACTGCTCATTAGGCGGCGTCATCACCAACGATCCGCAAGAGCGCGTGGCCTGCCAGTCATACCGCTTTGTGCTGGTCGGGATTGCCACTCTGCTGTTGTCATTAACGCTGCTGCCGATGGTGGAGTGGTTTGGCGGCGACAATAAAGCCAAAGGCTACCAGATGGCGATGACCGTACTGGCGATTATCGGCATGTGCATGTTCCTGTTCTGCTTCGCCACCGTTCGTGAACGCATTCGTCCCGCCGTTCCTACCCATGATGACATGAAGAACGATTTCAAAGACGTATGGAAAAACGATCAATGGGTACGCATCCTGCTGCTGACGTTGTGCAACGTCTGTCCGGGGTTTATCCGCATGGCGGCAACCATGTATTACGTGACCTGGGTAATGGGGCAAAGCACTCACTTCGCTACCCTTTTCATTAGCCTTGGCGTGGTGGGAATGATGATCGGCAGTATGCTGGCGAAAGTGCTGACCGACAGCTGGTGCAAACTGAAGGTCTTCTTCTGGACCAATATCGCGCTGGCGCTGTTCTCCTGCGCTTTTTACTTCTTCGATCCAAAAGCCACTACGCTTATCGTGGTGCTCTACTTCCTGCTTAACATCCTGCATCAGATCCCTTCCCCGCTGCACTGGTCGCTGATGGCAGACGTCGATGACTACGGCGAATGGAAAACCGGCAAGCGCATCACCGGCATCAGTTTTTCCGGCAACCTGTTCTTCCTGAAACTGGGTCTGGCGATTGCCGGAGCAATGGTCGGTTTCCTGTTATCCTGGTATGGCTACGACGCTGGCGCCAAAGCGCAGAGCGACACGGCAATCGGCGGTATTGTTCTGCTCTTCACGGTGATCCCCGGCGTCGGCTATCTGATCACCGCCGGCGTGGTTCGCCTGCTGAAAGTGGATCGCGAACTGATGAAACAGATTCAGAAGGACCTGGAAAAACGCCGCGCCAGCTACCGCGAGCTCAACGATGACCCGCAATTTAACGTCGCTGAAACAGTAAGGAAAGCCTGATGCAAAACTGGCCCAACCCGTTTATTGAACAACGCGCCGATCCGTTTATCCTTCGCGACGGCAACCATTATTACTTTATCGCCTCGGTGCCGGAGTATGACCGGCTGGAGATCCGTCGGGCAAACTCGCTGGAAAACTTACGCACCGCCTCCCCTGTCGTCGTCTGGCGTAAACCTGAAAGCGGCCCGATGTGCGAGCTTATCTGGGCGCCAGAGATTCACCGCATCGACGGCAAGTGGTACATCTATTTCGCCGCCGCGCATACCCAGGCGCTCGACAAACTGGGAATGTTCCAGCACCGTATGTTTGTCCTGGAGTGTACAGATGCCGACCCACTCAGCGGCGTCTGGGAAGAAAAAGGTCAGGTCAAAACACCATTTGATACCTTCGCGCTGGATGCCACGACTTTTAGCCATCAGGGAAAACAGTGGTATTTGTGGGCGCAGAAAGCGCCGGATATCGCCGGAAATTCCAATATCTATCTTGCCGGGCTGGAAAATCCGTGGACGATCAAAGGCGCGCCGGTGATGCTCAGCAAGCCGGAATACGACTGGGAGTGCCGGGGTTTTCGCGTCAATGAAGGGCCTGCGGTTATCACACACGGCGATAAGCTGTTTATCAGCTATTCCGCCAGCGCCACCGACGAAAACTACTGTATGGGTCTGCTGTGGATTGATATGCATGCCGATCCGCAAAACCCGGCAAACTGGCACAAATCACCGCGTCCGGTCTTTACCACCAGCAATGAAAACTGCCAGTATGGGCCAGGGCACAACAGCTTTACCCAAACGCCGGAAGGCGATGATGTACTGGTCTACCATGCGCGAAATTATACGGAGATTGAAGGCGATCCGCTGTACGATCCGAACCGTCATACCCGCCTGAAGCTGATTCGCTGGGACGAAAACGGAATGCCAGATTTTGGCATCCCGCCTGCGGATACCGTCTGAGCTCGTTGCCCGGCGGCGCTGCGCTTACCGGGCCTATAAACCTATAAATGAGTGATGCCGTAGGCCGGATAAGCGCAGCGCCATCCGGCGAAACGACATTACACCAGCGCTCCGTAAATGGTCAGAAATGCGATCGCCACCACCACCGCCAGAGACGTTTTCTTCGCCATTGAGACAGCGGCTTTCGGCGTTTCGACCTTATCCGTGTGCGGCTCGCGGGCCAGCGAGAACTGTGCCAGACGCGTCAACACCTGGTACTGAGACGTGCGCAGATCCGCCAGCGAAACAAACCAGGCGGGCAGCGCCTTCTCGCCATGCCCCAGCAGCGCATAAACCACGCCAGCCAGACGCACCGGAATCCAGTCCAGAACATGAAGAATCGCGTCAATGCCGGACTGCAAACGTTGATGCGGCGTTTGATAACGCGCCAGCCAGGACTGCCAGGCGCGCAGAAACGCATAGCCGACCAGCGTCACCGGCCCCCACGGGCCGCCGATAATAAACCAGAACAGCGGCGCCAGATAAAAGCGGAAATTTATCCAGAGCAGCGCATTTTGCAGCTCGCGCAAAAACTCCCGTTCGTTGCAGTCTGGCGGCACGCCGTGGATCAGCGTCAGTTCGTTAGCCATCGCTTCACGGGCATGGGCATCATTACGGGAAGCTGCGTTCAGGTACGCGTGATAATGCAGACGAACCTTCCCTGCACCAATACACAACACACCAATCAGTATCCAGACCACCAGAGTGGGAGCGTTAAACAGTAAACCTTCCAGCGCACGCAGCAGCAGGAACGTCACCGCCATCGCAACAATCGTCATCCCCAACGTACGCACCATCGAAAAATGCGTCGTCCGGCGGAACAGGACCTCCAGTCGGTGGTCGAGATGCCAGTGCTCACCCAGCTTGAACAGGCGCTCAACAATCAGCACCAGTAATGTCGTAAACAGCGTCATGTCATCTCCTTGTGTGACGAGGCGGTGACCAGCGCGCGAAACTTCGCCCAGTCGAAAGACGGACCGGGATCGGTTTTACGCTCAGGCGCAATATTGCAGTGTCCGGTCATGTTGTCGGCTATCGCCGGGTAAAGCGCAATCAGCGTGCGCGTCACGGCGGCCAGTTGCTGATACTGCGCATCGGTATAAGCCAGCGTGTCCGTTCCCTCCAGCTCGATACCAATGGAAAAATCATTACAGCGCTCACGCCCCTGATAGTTCGACACGCCCGCATGCCAGGCACGCTTGTCGAAAGGGACATACTGCACAATTTCGCCATCACGGCGAATCAGACAATGTGCCGAAACGCGCAAATGGGCAATCTCGGCAAAAAAAGGATGGGCAGCGGGATCGAGTGTTCCGGTGAATAGCGCATCAATCCACGGACCACCAAACTCGCCTGGCGGCAGGCTGATATTGTGCACCACCAGCAAAGAAGGGGTTTCGTCATCCGGGCGGCAGTCAAAATGAGGAGAGGGGACGCGTCGCGCCTCCGCCAGCCAGCCCTTGTCTAACAGCATACAGAACCTCCTTTTATATGGTGCAGTTATCCGGTTCAGAGTAGCATGTTTCTACCTTATGATTCGTTACCAATTTGGAGTTTTATCATGCCGCCTCGCCGCTACAACCCTGACTACCGACGTGACGCGCTGTTGGAACGCATAAATCTGGATATCCCCACCGCTGTCGCCCAGGCGCTGCGTGAAGATTTAGGCGGAGAAGTTGACGCAAATAACGATATTACCGCGCAGCTTTTACCGGAGAACACCCGTTCTCACGCCACGGTGATTACCCGTGAAGATGGCGTATTCTGCGGAAAACGTTGGGTAGAAGAGGTCTTTATTCAACTGGCCGGCGATGATGTCAGCATCACCTGGCGCGTACAGGACGGCGACAGCATTAAAGCCAACCAGCCGCTGTTTGAACTGGACGGCCCGTCTCGCATCCTGCTGACCGGCGAGCGCACCGCGTTGAACTTTGTTCAGACGCTTTCCGGCGTCGCAAGCGAAGTCCGTAAATACGTTGATTTACTGGCGGGGACAAAAACGCAACTGCTGGACACCCGCAAAACCCTGCCGGGTCTGCGAACCGCATTAAAATACGCCGTATTGTGCGGCGGCGGCGCGAATCACCGTCTGGGGCTTTCCGACGCCTTTCTGATTAAAGAGAACCACATCATCGCTTCCGGCTCAGTGCGCCAGGCGGTCGAGAAAGCCTTCTGGCTGCATCCTGATGTGCCGGTTGAAGTTGAAGTTGAGAATCTGGATGAGCTGGACGACGCGCTGAAAGCGGGCGCAGACATCATCATGCTGGATAACTTCGAAACGGATCAGATGCGTGAAGCGGTGAAACGCACCAACGGACAGGCGCGGCTGGAAGTTTCCGGCAATGTCACTGATGAAACCCTGCGCGAATTTGCCGAAACCGGTGTAGATTTTATCTCCGTTGGCGCGCTGACCAAACATGTGAGAGCGCTCGATCTCTCCATGCGTTTTCGCTAACGCCGGATTGTCATGCCCGATGGCGCTTCGCTTATCGGGCCTACAAATAATGCTAATCCCGGCTGATAATGCCCGGTGGCGCTCCGCTTATCGGGCCTACAAACGATGTAACACCCTGCCGATAATGCCCGATGGCGCTTCGCTTATCGGGCCTACAAACGATGTAAATCCGTAGGCCGGATAAGGCGTTTACGCCGCCATCCGGCACATTTTTTCGGGCGGCCTCGCAAACCTGCTGCCTTGCTATGCAACCCGCTAACAATCTTCTGAATCCCCTTTCCCGTTTCGATTTTTGCCGCTCGCGGATCATATCCTGCGTTTGCCAAAGTAGCGCCTGTTAACTCAAGGAGCAGACAATGGACAAACAACGCGGATTTACGCTTATCGAACTGATGGTGGTGATCGGCATTATCGCCATCCTGAGCGCCATCGGCATTCCGGCCTACCAGAACTACCTGTGCAAAGCCGCACTGACGGATATGTTGCAGACATTCGTTCCTTACCGCACCGCCGTCGAACTCTGCGCGCTGGAACACGGCGGCATTGCAACCTGCGACGCCAGCAGCAACGGCATCCCCTCTCCGACCACCACCCGCTACGTCTCTGGCATGAGCATAGAAAAAGGCGTGGTAATGCTCACCGGGCAGGAGAGCCTCAACGGTCTGAGCATCACCATGACGCCCAACTGGGATAACGCCAACGGCATCACCGGCTGGACGCGCAGTTGCAACATCCAGAGCGACAGCGCGCTGCAACAGGCTTGTGAAGATGTTTTCCGCTTTGACGCCAGCTAAGGAGAAAGCAATGAACATCACGCAACTTACGGCGCTGTGCCTGCGTCATCAGGGAATATTGCTCGATGCCGATAACGAGGTGGTTCACGTCGCGGTCGTAGATTCACCGTCCCATGAACTACTGGACGCCCTGCACTTTGCCACAACAAAGCGGATCGACATTGTCTGCTGGACTCGTCAGCAGATGGAAGGCCATATGCATAAGCCCCGGAAAATGCTCCCGGCCGTCATCGCCGACGATAGCCGCACGGCGGCGGAACTTTTGCAGCAGACGCTGGAATCCGCGCTGGCAAAACGCGCTTCCGACATCCACATTGAACCTGCGGAAAACCACTACCGAATCAGGCTGCGCGTGGATGGCGTACTTCATGCCTTGCCCGGCGTTTCATCCGTCACCGGCGCGACACTGACGGCAAGGTTAAAGGTACTGGGCAATCTGGATATTGCCGAACATCGACTCCCGCAAGACGGGCAATTTACCGTGACGCTTGCGGGCAATGCGGTTTCATTTCGTGTCGCGATCCTCCCCTGCCGGGACGGTGAGAAAGTGGTACTGCGGTTACTTCACCAGGTCGAGCAGGCGCTTGATCTCAACGCGTTAGGCATGCCTGATACGCAACTCGCCCTGCTCATGCAGGCGCTACGGCAACCGCAGGGGCTGGTTCTGGTGACAGGCCCTACCGGCAGTGGAAAAACCGTAACGCTCTACAGCGCGCTACAGGCGCGCAACACCCTGGATGTGAATCTCTGTAGCGTAGAAGACCCGGTCGAAATCCCTGTCGAGGGCCTTAATCAGACACAAATTCATCCGCGCGCCGGACTTACCTTTCAGAGCGTATTACGCGCGCTGCTGCGTCAGGACCCCGACATTATAATGGTGGGCGAAATCCGTGATGGCGAAACAGCAGAAATTGCGATTAAAGCCGCGCAAACCGGCCACCTGGTGCTGTCCACGCTGCACACCAACTCCACCAGTGAAACGCTGATACGTTTACAGCAGATGGGCGTCGCGCGTTGGATGATCTCATCCGCCCTGACGCTGGTCGTCGCCCAGCGACTGGTCAGAAAATTATGTCCGTACTGCCGTCATCTTGCCGCAGAGCCTGTCTCGCTTCCCGCCGCGCTATGGCCTACCACGCTTCCCCGCTGGCAAGCGCCAGGTTGCGAACGTTGCTACCACGGATTTTATGGGCGTACCGCACTCTTCGAGGTTTTGCCTGTTACGCCCGCATTGCGACAGTTGCTTATCAACAATGCAACCGTTGAGGCGCTGGAGTCCTGCGCCCGACAGGAAGGGATGAGTACGCTTTTTGAGAACGGCTGTCATGCGGTTGAACAAGGATTGACGACCTTTGAAGAACTCCTGCGCGTTCTGGGGCTACCCCATGTCAGCTAAACAGCTTTGGCGCTGGCAAGGGATTAACGCCACGGGCCATTCGGAAGAGGGGGCATTATGGGCTGACGATCGTGCCGCACTGCTCGTTGCTCTGGAACATCAGCACATCATACCGATACGCGCAAAACGCTTGAGCGTTAAAGCGGCACACTGGCGCGCAGAACAAAGCGCGGAGATCGTCCACCAACTGGCGACGCTTCTCAAAGCGGGGCTTACGCTTTCCGAAGGACTGACGTTGCTTGCCGGGCAGCATCCCAGTCGACAATGGCAGGCGCTGCTGCAAACGCTGGCCCATAACCTGGAGCAAGGCGCCCCGCTTTCTTCCGCGCTGGCGCAATGGCCGCAGGTCTTTCCTCCACTCTATCAGGCGATGATCCGTACCGGGGAACTTACCGGAAAACTCGATGAATGCTGCTTTGAGCTGGCGCGTCAGCAAAATGCCCAAAAACAGCTTGCTGACAAAGTCAAAAAAGCGCTGCGTTATCCCATCATAATTCTGACGATGGCCGTGATGGTTGTTTTCGCCATGCTGCACTTTGTCCTGCCAGAGTTTGCCGCTATCTACCGGACATTCAATACGCCGTTACCGGCACTGACGCAGGGCATCATCACACTGGCGCAGTGGAGTGCCCAATGGGGCTGGCTGATGGCGCTGCCCGGTATCGCAACGGGGGTAATCTACGGTTTGATAATAAAAAAACCGTACTGGCAGATTCAACGCCAGCGTCTTCTGCTGCGCTGTCCCGTTATTGCACGCCTGGTCAGAGGCCAAAAACTCACGCAGATTTTCACCATCCTGGCATTAACGCAACGCGCCGGAATCCCCTTTTCACAAGGGCTGGAAAGTGTCGCAGAAACCCTGAATTGCCCTTACTGGTCTCAGCGTTTAGCTCAGGTTCATCGCGATATTCATGCCGGAAAACCGGTCTGGCAGGCGCTTAAAAATGCCGGTGAGTTCAGCCCATTGTGCATACAGTTGGTCATGACCGGTGAAACTTCCGGCGCGCTGGATGCAATGTTGCATAACCTTGCCCGGCACCACGGTGAGAATACGCTATCGCTGGCGGATAACCTGGCGGCGCTACTGGAACCCGCCTTGCTTGTTATCACAGGGGTCATTATTGGTACGTTGGTCGTGGCAATGTATTTGCCCGTTTTCCATCTGGGGGATGCAATGAGCGGTATGGGATAATGCTGGCGCATTGTGCTGCGCCAGCGCAGGGGATTACAGGCTATTGAAAACGCGGTTTTCTTGTTCCTGTACCCGAATAAACGTCGTGCGTTTCGTCAGCTCTTTCAGACGGGAGGCGCCAACGTAGGTACAGGCTGAACGCAGACCGCCGAGGATATCACGCGCGGTGTATTCCACCGGGCCACGCAGCGGCAGCTTAACGGTTTTCCCTTCTGCTGCACGATATTGCGCAACGCCGCCAACGTGACGGGTCATAGCGGATTCAGAACTCATGCCATAGAACAGCATAAATTTCTCGCCATTCTCTTCAACAATTTTACCGCCGCTTTCTTCATGGCCTGCCAGCATACCGCCCAGCATCACGAAATCCGCGCCGCCGCCGAACGCTTTTGCGACATCGCCAGGCATGGTGCAACCGCCATCGCTGACAATCATACCGCCCAGACCATGCGCGGCATCGGCGCATTCAATCACCGCAGAAAGCTGCGGATAGCCCACGCCAGTTTTCACACGCGTGGTACATACGGAGCCAGGGCCAATCCCGACTTTTACAATATCCGCGCCGGAGAGAACCAACTCTTCACACATTTCACCAGTCACCACGTTACCGGCACAAATGGTTTTTGTCGGCCATGCTTCACGCGCCTTTGAAACAAACTGCACGAAGTGTTCGGAGTAACCATTTGCCACATCAATACAAACAAAGTTCAGTGCCGGGCTCTGCGCCAGAATCTGTTTGGTTTTTTCGAAATCAGCATCGGAGGTGCCTGTTGAAACCATCACATGCCTGAGAACATCCTCAGAGGCGGTACTGGTGAAGGCGTTCCAGTCCTCAACGGAATAGTGCTTATGTACGGCAGTCAGAATGTCGAACGATGCCAGAGCGCTTGCCATCTCGAAAGTCCCGACGGTGTCCATATTTGCCGCGATAATCGGCACGCCGGACCAGGTCTGACCTGAATGTTTAAAGGTGAATTGACGTTCCAGTTCAACATCAGAACGACTTTTGAGGGTAGAGCGTTTAGGGCGGATAAGAACGTCTTTGAAACCTAATTTCAGATCTTCTTCGATACGCATGTGCGGATTCCTGGGGTTAATGGCAAAAAAGCGAAACTCACAACTCCAGTGACGTTATCATACGCACTAATCAGGCTTGCGCAAGACTGCGAAATTCTCTTTTTTTACGCTACAATCCCATAAATTTACCTGGCGAATAGTAGATAATGCCTACAGTAATATCGCCTTCGCGCGCTCAACTTTTAACCATTTGATTATCAAACCTAAATCCCAGGATCTGGACTTATGAGGTATACAGTAGCCTTAACCGGCGGCATTGGCAGTGGTAAAAGCACCGTTGCGAATGCATTCGCTGACCTCGGAATAAACGTTATCGACGCCGATATTATTGCGCGTCAGGTGGTTGAACCCGGTCAACCCGCCCTTATGGCGATCGCTGAACATTTTGGTTCTGCACTTATCGCGCCAGACGGTTCGCTACAACGTCGGATGTTGCGCGAACGTATCTTTGCCAGTCCTGAAGAGAAATCCTGGCTGAATGCCCTGCTCCATCCGTTAATTCAGCAGGAAACCCGGCGTCAGTTTCAGCAGGCAACGTCCCCTTACGTGCTATGGGTTGTGCCCCTGCTCGTCGAAAATGCGCTGTATAAACAAGCCAATCGCGTTCTGGTGGTCGACGTGACGCCCGAAACGCAGCTCTTGCGGACCATGCAGCGCGATGATGTGACGCGTGAACATGTTGAACAAATTCTGGCTGCCCAGGCAACGCGTGAAGCACGCCTTGCCGTGGCAGATGATGTTATTGATAATAATGGCGCACCGGACGCTATCGCGTCGGATGTTGCCCGCCTGCACGCGCGCTATTTACAGCTTGCGTCGCAGTTTGTCTCACAGGAAAAACCGTAATGCACACCCAGGTCCTTTTTGAACACCCTCTCAATGAGAAGATGCGTACATGGCTGCGCATTGAGTTTCTGATTCAGCAACTCTCCGTCAATTTACCCCTCGCAGATCATGCGGACGCTCTGCATTTTTTCCGTAACATCGGGGATTTGCTGGATGTGTTCGAACGTGGTGAAGTGCGGACCGAGTTGCTAAAAGAGCTTGAGCGTCAGCAGCGCAAACTTCAGGCCTGGGTTGAAGTGCCGGGGGTTGACCAGAGTCGAATTGAGGCTCTGCGCCAGCAATTGAAGACGGCGGGCAGCATTCTGATTTCTGCTCCGCGTATCGGGCAGCAGTTACGTGAAGATCGCCTGATTGCTCTGGTTCGTCAGCGCCTGAGTATTCCTGGCGGTTGTTGTAGTTTTGATTTGCCGACCCTGCATATCTGGCTGCATTTGCCGCAGGAACAGCGTGATGCGCAGGTTGAAACCTGGATCGCCAGCCTGAATCCGCTCAATCAGGCATTAACGCTGATCCTGGATTTGATTCGTAATTCCTCGCCGTTCCGTAAGCAAACCAGTCTGAATGGTTTTTATCAGGACAATGGCGATGATGCCGACCTGCTGCGTTTGCAACTGGCGCTTGATTCACAGCTCTATCCGCAAATTTCCGGGCATAAGAGCCGCTTTGCGATTCGCTTTA
The DNA here is from genome assembly GCF_005406305.1 of Citrobacter sp. TBCP-5362. NCBI lineage: Bacteria > Pseudomonadati > Pseudomonadota > Gammaproteobacteria > Enterobacterales > Enterobacteriaceae > Citrobacter > Citrobacter sp. TBCP-5362. Next base: position 3,720,023 of record NZ_CP040234.1, read on the forward strand.
TGCCGCTGGATAGCGAAAATGGCCTGGTGCCTGAGCGCCTCGATTTCGAACTGGCATGTTGTTAAGGAGTAAAGATGTCAGAAACTATCACCGTTAGCTGCCCAACCTGCGGGAAAACCGTTGTCTGGGGCGAAGTGAGTCCGTTCCGTCCATTTTGTTCTAAACGCTGCCAGTTGATCGATCTCGGCGAGTGGGCCGCTGAAGAGAAGCGTATTCCAAGCTCTGGCGACTTGTCAGAAAGCGACGACTGGAGTGAAGAACAGAAGTAATTCAACTAAAACGTAGGGCGGGCAAGCGCAGCGCCCCCGCCATAATTTGCCGGATGGCGGCGTTGCCTTATCCGGCCTACGAACTACGAACACCATTAGCCAGCAATCAGTTTTTCAATTACTGGCGCATTCGCGGGCGGGAAATCTTCCGCATTCAGAGCATCTTGCGCAATCCACCGCCCCGGTTGCCCCTCTTTTCCCCACGGCTCCCCTTCCCAGTGATCAACTAACCAGAACCACAGTGTGATGTGCCTGTCCGGGAACTGATATTCCAGCTTTTCAAATAGCGTTGCTTCACGCGGGGTGATCCCCACTTCTTCCTGCAACTCCCGGATCAGCGCCTGCTCCGGCGTTTCGCCCGCTTCGATTTTCCCGCCGGGAAACTCCAGTTTATTGGCCATATGAGCATCGGCCGCACGTTGGGTAATAAAAATTTCGTGGTTCGGGTTGCGAATAATCCCGACAGCGATTTGCAGTTTTTTCATACGGTTACATCCATAAAAAAGGCGCAGTCACCTGCGCCTCATTGTCTTTATTCAGACCTTAGCTCAGACGGCCGTGGCACTGTTTGTATTTTTTACCGGAACCGCAAGGGCAAGGATCGTTACGACCCACTTTACGATCGCCCGTTTGCGCTGCCAGAGCAGCAGCCGCTGCGCTGTCGTCATCCTGATGACTAAGCTGCTGCATCTGCGCTAAACGCTCGGCTTCTTCGCGGCGCTGTTGTTCCATCGCTTCTACTTCTTCAGGCATACGAACCTGAACTTTGCTCAGCGTACTGACCACTTCATACTTCAGCGATTCCAGCATTGCTGCAAACATGGAGAAGGACTCGCGTTTGTATTCCTGCTTCGGATCTTTCTGCGCATAGCCACGCAGGTGGATACCCTGACGCAGGTAATCCATCGCCGCCAGGTGCTCTTTCCACAGCGAATCAAGAGTTTGCAGCATGACGCCTTTTTCGAAGTGACGCATCATCTCTGCGCCAACTACTTCTTCTTTACGCTGATACACTTCGATTGAGTGCGCCAGAATACGCTCACGCAGCGTCTCTTCGTGCAGCTCCGGCTCTTTATCCAGCCACTCGGCAATTGGCATATCCAGATCGAAGTCGTTTTTCAGACGTTCCTGCAAACCCGGAATATCCCACATCTCTTCCAGCGACTGCGGCGGAATGTACGCATCGATCGTCACTTTAAAGACGTCTTCACGAATGCTGTTGATGGTTTCGCTGACGTCGCTGACATCCAGCAGTTCGTTACGCTGGGTGTAAATGGCGCGACGCTGATCGTTCGCGACATCGTCGTATTCCAGCAGCTGCTTACGAATATCGAAGTTGCGGCTTTCAACTTTACGCTGCGCATTGGCAATCGCTTTAGTCACCCACGGGTGCTCAATGGCTTCACCTGGTTTCATACCCAGTTTACGCATCATGCCCGACACACGGTCAGAGGCAAAAATACGCATCAGCGCATCTTCCATTGACAGGTAGAAACGGGAAGAACCCGCATCGCCCTGACGACCGGAACGACCACGCAACTGGTTGTCGATACGGCGAGATTCGTGGCGCTCAGTGCCGATGATGTGCAGACCGCCAGACGCCAGCACCGCCTCATGGCGAACCTGCCAGTCCGCTTTGATCTGCGCGATCTGCTCTGGCGTTGGGTTTTCCAGCTCCGCCACTTCAGCCTGCCAGCTACCACCCAGCACGATGTCCGTACCACGACCGGCCATGTTGGTGGCGATAGTGACCGCAGCCGGGTAGCCCGCCTGCGCGACAATCGCCGCTTCGTTGGCGTGGAATTTGGCGTTCAGAACGTTATGCTTGATGCCCGCTTTGGTCAGCTCATTAGAGACCACTTCAGATTTTTCGATCGAGATCGTACCCACCAGCACCGGCTGGCCGTTCGCGGTACGCTCTTTGATGTCTTCAATGATCGCCTGAATTTTTTCCGCTTCGGTCATGTAGACCAGATCCGGCATATCCTTACGGATCATCGGACGGTTGGTCGGAACCACAACGGTATCCAGCTTATAGATGGAGCTGAATTCGAACGCTTCGGTATCTGCGGTACCAGTCATACCGGCCAGTTTCTCATACAGACGGAAGTAGTTCTGGAAGGTGATGGATGCCAGCGTCTGGTTCTCGTTCTGGATTTCCACGCCTTCTTTCGCTTCCACAGCCTGGTGCAAACCGTCGGACCAGCGGCGACCCTGCATGGTACGACCGGTGTGTTCGTCAACGATGATCACTTCGCCATCTTTAACGATGTAATCCACATCGCGGGTAAACAGCGCGTGCGCGCGCAGCGCGGCGGTTACGTGGTGCATCAGCATGATGTTGCCCGGAGAGTACAGGGACTCGCCTTCATCCATAATGCCTTCTTTCACCAGCAGTTCTTCGATCAGCACCAGACCGCGTTCCGTCAGGTTGACCTGACGCGCTTTCTCATCAACGGAGAAGTGGCCTTCGCCCTGGAAGGTATCAGAGTCTTCTTTCTCCTGGCGAATCAGATGCGGGATGATCTTGTTTACTTTCTTGTACATTTCCGAGCTGTCTTCAGCCGGGCCGGAAATGATCAGCGGCGTACGCGCTTCATCGATCAGGATGGAGTCGACCTCATCCACCAGCGCATAGTGCAGTTTACGCTGTACGCGCTCTTCCGGGCTGAACGCCATGTTATCGCGCAGGTAGTCAAAGCCGTATTCGTTGTTGGTGCCGTAAGTGATGTCGGCGGCGTAAGCTTCACGTTTTGCTGGGGCAGGCATGCCCGGCAGGTTAATACCGACGCTCATCCCGAGGAATTCAAACAGCGGGCGGTTGTTTTCAGCATCACGTTGCGCCAGATAGTCGTTCACTGTGACGACGTGTACGCCCTTACCGCTTAACGCGTTCAGGTAAGCAGGCAGCGTTGCGGTCAGGGTTTTACCTTCACCGGTACGCATTTCCGCGATACAGCGATCGTTCAGCACCATACCGCCCAGCAACTGGACGTCAAAGTGACGCATGCCGAATACGCGCTTACTCGCTTCACGAACCACGGCGAACGCTTCCGGGATCAGGCTTTCAACGCTTTCGCCTTTCTCCAGACGCGCGCGAAACTCTGCCGTTTTCCCTTTCAGTTCGTCATCGGAGAGTTTTTCCATCTCCGGTTCCATGGCATTGATGATGCCGACCGCTTTACGCATACGACGCAAGGTACGATCGTTACGACTACCGAATACTTTGGTTAACAATTTGATTAGCATAATAAAATCTCAAACGCCCCGCGATGCGGAGTCTCTATAATTAGTTGAAGGTTTTTTGTTTTTAGCTGAGGCGTTGAGGGCCAGCGCGGATTCCCTGCGCCTGACTTATCCAGGCGGGAACGCTAAATGAGGCCTGAGGCGTAAAGTGCGCACGGGCGACGCGACGTACAATCGTTGGCGGTGTGCCTTCCTGCGTCAGCATCGCGCTGAGCGTGTTCAGTAACGCAATATGGTGCGCCTGAAGTGGCGAAGACTCTTCAACAACCGGCAGCGTTTGCGGCGCCATGGCAAAAGAGAGATGACGGATAACCGTGCGAATCGCATGCTGATGCCAGTAGTCGACGGTAAAATTCGGGCGGCGGTTACTCGCCTCCAGCAGCGCGAGCTGGCTGAAGTTAACCTTAACGGATTGATCGTGGTTACTGGCGGTCGCTTTCGCCGGCGTATTAGGCTCGGCTGCGTTACTGAGAGCGGGCAGACCAAAGCTAGCCGCGACCATCCCCAATAAGAGATGCGGCCAGAAGTACCGTCTACCTAACTGTCGCCAGCGCGTCAGTATTCCACTCACGTCATTGCCACCCTGATATGCCCGGCATGTGGGCTTACGAATTCAAAACGTTTTTTGCGCACAAATATTACCATTAAAGCGTACGCTCTACAGCAGTAATGACATGGCGCTGAGGATAAAAATGCTTAAGAAAGCAGCGAACGCACTGTATTTCGGTTCAGCGGCAGAGAAAAAGGCGAAGGCAAACGCCGGACGGAAGAGATAAAAAAACGACTGGCTTACCTGGCCGGAGAGGGTGCCAGATTAACCAGTCGAATTTATGCGACAGGTATACACTTCATCCTTCAAGCTGCCTCTTTGTTGGCTGCCTTCTCTCGCCCCAGTCATGTACTGGTTGTACACTCCTGGGAATTCGCTCAGTTGCCGTCTTGATGCAACTTGAATGATTTTGTGTATAGCTATTATGCCAGTACAGTCGAAGGCGCTTTGAAAGCCAACGGCAGTTCTGCGTCGTCCTGGAAGGTCACATATTCCCAGGCTTCCTGTTTCGCCAGGACAGCCTGCAACAGTTTGTTATTCAATGCGTGACCGGACTTATACGCGGTAAACGCACCAATAATGTTGTGACCGCACATGAACAAGTCACCGATCGCGTCGAGCATTTTGTGACGAACAAATTCGTCTTCAAAACGCAGACCGTCTTCGTTCAGTACGCGATAATCGTCAACAACGATGGCACAATCGAAGCTGCCGCCCAGGCACAGGCCACGGGACTGCAAATATTCGATATCACGCATGAAACCGAAGGTACGCGCACGGCTGATCTGGCGCATGAACGCGTCCGCAGAGAAGTTCATCGCATAGCGCTGGCTGCTGGAATCAATCGCCGGATGGTTAAAGTCGATGGTGAAATCCAACGTAAAACCATTGTACGGCTTAAATTCAGCCCACTTGTCACCATCTTCGACGCGAACCGTCTCTTTGATGCGTACAAATTTTTTGGCGCAGTTCAGCTCATCAATACCCGCATCAAGCAGCAGGTAGACAAACGGAGCAGCACTGCCATCCATGATCGGGATTTCCGGCGCATCGACTTCGATAACGATATTATCGATACCCAGACCCGCCAGAGCAGCGTTAAGGTGCTCTACGGTTGAAATCCGTACATCATGCTCGTTGACCAGACACGTACAGAGCATGGTATCACGCACAGATTTGGCATCGGCCGGGAAATCTACCGGTGGATTCAAGTCGGTGCGACGATAGATGACCCCGGTGTTGGCCGGCGCAGGGCGTAAGGTCAGGGTGACTTTCTTGCCGGTATGTAAACCGACACCTGTCGCCTGAACGATACGTTTAAGTGTCCTTTGTTTGATCATCGTATAATCTCGCCAAATTACCTATCCAACCGAAGTGTACTATACATTCGGTGGGCCAGTTTAGCACAAAGAGCCGTGAATCCCAAATTCCAGCCAATTCTTAATCGGCTTGCTTACGCAGGAACGCAGGGATATCCAGATAATCCGGTTCTTTTGCCGTTTGCGGCGTATTGTCGTTCACCACTTTTGCGACCGGCTTCTGCTCTTGCGTCAGCGGCGCCATGCCGTGCTGCTGGTAACGATCCATCACCGGCTGCTGTACCTGTTTGTTGGTCACCAGGGTGATTTCAGGACGCTTGTCCATACCAATACCGGTTGCCACAACGGTGACGCGCAGTTCGTCATTCATATCCGGGTCCAGAGAAGTACCGATAACCACGGTCGCGTTATCCGACGCAAAAGCACGGATGGTGTTACCAACGGTTTCGAACTCATCCAGACGCAGGTCGAAGCCCGCAGTGATGTTAACCAGCACGCCGCGCGCGCCAGACAGATCGATATCTTCCAGCAGCGGAGAAGAGATCGCCATTTCTGCCGCTTCTTCCGCACGGTCTTCACCGCTTGCCACGCCGGAGCCCATCATCGCGTAGCCCATTTCGGACATCACGGTGCGCACGTCTGCAAAGTCGACGTTCATCAGACCTGGGCGGGTAATCAGCTCAGCGATACCCTGAACCGCGCCTTTCAGCACGTCGTTCGCCGCGCCAAACGCATCCAGCAGGGAGATACCGCGTCCCAGCACTTTCAGCAGCTTGTCGTTCGGGATGGTGATCAGCGAGTCCACATGTTTGGACAGCTCAGTAATACCCTGCTCCGCGAATGCCATGCGCTTCTTGCCTTCGAAGTTGAAAGGCTTCGTCACCACGGCAACGGTCAGGATACCTAAATCTTTTGCCACTTCCGCAACCACTGGCGCTGCACCGGTACCGGTACCGCCGCCCATGCCTGCTGCGATAAACACCATGTCTGCGCCGTCAAGCGCTGCACGCAGTGCTTCACGATCTTCGTCCGCCGCATTGCGGCCGACTTCCGGGTTTGCACCCGCGCCCAGACCTTTGGTGATGCCGCTACCAATCTGAATGGTCTGCCCAACCGCAGTCTTACGCAACGCCTGAGCGTCGGTATTCACCGCGAAGAATTCAACACCTTCGATGCGCTCGCGCACCATGTGTTCAACGGCATTACCGCCGCCGCCACCGACGCCGATGACTTTAATCACCGCGTCGTTGGTCAGTTCCATAGGTTCAAACATAGTTTCTCTCCGTTTTGTGCCTGTCGCCTGAGACCGTTAATAGTCGCCGGTCTCATAAAAATTAAAACTCTTTTCGCAGCCAGCTATTAAGTCGCTTGATCCACGAGCCAACTGATGCCGTAACACGTTTTTCCACTTCCGCTTCGCCACTTAAGTGGGACTCTTTCCCGTAGTGAAGCAGCCCCACCGCCGTTGAGTAGTACGGCTCCTGGGCATAATCCGTCAGTCCGGTAATATTCAGCGGCGCGCCAATACGCACTTGCGTATGGAACACGCGCTGAGCACAGGCAGCAAGACCTTCAATTTGCGCCGCGCCGCCGGTTAATACAATCCCCGCCGCCAGATGATGTTTCACACCCTGCTGGCGAAGCTGTTCCTGTAATTGCAAAATCTCTTCGTTGACCAGGTTGAGCAGCTCGGTGTAACGCGGCTCAATCACCTCCGCAAGCGTCTGACGTTGCAGACTACGCGGCGGACGACCGCCCACGCTCGGCACTTCAACGCTTTCGTCTTTGCCGACGATAGAGCCCAGCGCGCAGCCGTGACGCACTTTGATGGCTTCAGCATCGCTCGGCGGCGTACCGAAGGCATACGCGATATCGCTGGTCACGACATTCCCTGCGTAAGGGATTACCTTGGTATGGCGCAACGCCCCGCCAGTATAAACGGCGATATCCATTGTACCACCACCGATATCAACCACGCAGACGCCAAGTTCACGTTCATCTTCCGTTAAAACGGAGTAACTGGCCGCTAACCCGGCAAATATGAGTTGGTCAACTTTCAGGCCACAACGTTCCACCGCTTTAACGATGTTTTTCGCCATGTCGTTGTGGCATGTGATCAAGTGCACTTTTGCCTGCATACGCACGCCGGAAAGGCCAACCGGATTCTTAATACCTTCCTGGTAATCGATCGCATATTCCTGCGGAATAACATGCAGTACACGATGCTCATCACGCACGCGCACCGACTTCGCGGTATGCACGACGTTTTCCACATCTTCCTGCGTCACTTCTTCTTCGGAGATCGGCACCATACCAATTTCATTCTGACAGCTAATGTGCTTGCCAGAAAGCGCCAGATACACCGAGGAGATCTGGCAATCCGCCATCAGCTCCGCCTGGTCAATGGCGCGCTGTACGCACTTCACCACTGACTCGAGGTCGTTCACCCCGCCTTTATCCATACCTCGCGACGGGCAACTGCCCACGCCAATGATATTGACCATACCGTCGGGCAGAACTTCCCCTACTAAAGCGGCAACCTTCGCGGTGCCAATCTCCAGTCCTACTACCAGTTTTCTGTCCGTCGCCTTGATCATTGTTGTTCTGCCTGTGCCTGATTCTGTTGCTGATTAGATTCCTCTGGAGGTAAGGGTGCCCACCCTACTGCCGCCCCCGAGTCATAACGCAAATCAACGTAGCTTATCCGTTTGCCATCGGTTTGCGCCTGCTGCTGTAAAACCGGATAAAGTTCTACAAAGCGAGCCAAACGTTTCATCGTATCGCCCCTGCCGAGGTTGAGCTTAATATCGTTATTCAGCGTCAACTGCCAGGAACGACGCGCGGTCATTGCCGCTTCCTTCAGGGTGAATCTGTCCTTAGCCAGCACCTGCCCCATATCGCGATACCCCTGCAACACTTCACTCGCGCTGCCTTCCGGGCCATACAACATGGGTAATACCTGTTTACTGGTTCGCTCTGCCGGTACGCTGAAGGTATTGCCTTCGGCATCAACCATATGCTGATCATTCCAACGCGCAATCGGCACATATTCAACCAGATGAATCTTCAATTCATCAGGCCATTGCTTTCTGACGCTGGCCTGTTTAATCCACGGTAAACGCTCTATCTGGCTCTGGATAATGTTCACATCCTGAGTCATAAACGTACCCGGCGCGCCCAACGCCAGAATCGACTGGCGGATGTCATCATTGCGCGTGTAATGCCGCTCGCCGGTCAACACCAGTTTCGACAACGGCAAACGCTGCGCGTCTTCCATCCAGCCCAACACAACCCAGCCGCTGACAAACACGGTGCAGAGCACCGTCAGCAGGAACAGTATTCCTGCAAGACGCGTTCCATTATTGCGCCGTGAAGAAGACACCTCTTCATCACTGTTTCGCGTGTTCAGCGCAGCCTGCGACATATCAGTCCGCCAACTCCAGAATTCGTACCACCAACTGCGAGAAGCTCATGCCCGCCTGACGCGCCGCCATCGGCACCAGACTGTGGCTGGTCATACCCGGCGAGGTATTCGCTTCCAGCAGATAAAACTGGCCATCGCTGTCCAGCATGACGTCGATGCGGCCCCATCCTTTGCAACCCAACGCGGTCCACGCTTTCAGGACCAATGTCTGCAAAATAGCCTCTTGTTCCTCTTCCAGACCTGCCGGGCAGAAATATTGTGTCTCATCAGAGAGATACTTCGCCTCATAATCATAGAAGGTTCCGGCGGGTTGGATACGAATTGACGGTAAAATTTCTTCACCGAGTATCGCAACCGTAAATTCCGGGCCACTGAGCCATTTCTCAATCAGTACTTCTTCATCATGCTGAAAAGCCAATGCTAATGCTGCCTGCAAAGCATTTTCTTCTACCACTTTCGACATGCCGACGCTGGAACCTTCACGGCTCGGCTTCACAATCAGCGGCAAACCCAGCGCAGAAATTTGCGTTAGCGCGTCGTCGCTAAGCCCTTTTTCAAACTCAGCGCGCGTCAATGCCACCCACGGCGCAACCGGTAATCCGGCGCCCTGCCACAGCAATTTGCTGCGCAGTTTATCCATTGAGATTGCTGAAGCCATCACCCCGCTGCCGGTATAGGGCAGGCCAATCAGATCCAGCATCCCTTGCAGCGTGCCATCTTCACCGCCGCGACCATGCAACGCAATAAACACCTTCTGAAAACCCATTGATTTCAGCAGGGTGACATCAACCTCTTTCGGGTCGATCGGATGCGCATCCACGCCGCCTTCGCGTAACCCGGCCAGCACCGCCGCGCCGGAATTCAGCGAAACATCACGTTCGGCGGAGGTTCCACCCAACAGGACCGCGATTTTATCAGCCATGTTGCTCCTCCTCCTGGGTTTGCGGCTTCAGTTTAATTTCAGCTAAGGTGCGCGCAATTTTGCCGATATTTCCCGCGCCTTGCACCAAAATCAAATCATTACCGGTTAATACCGGCGCCAGCATTTGCGCAACCTGCGCCGGATCGGAGACCAGAATCGGGTCAATTTTACCGCGACCGCGAATCGTACGGCACAGCGAACGGCTGTCCGCTCCCGGAATTGGCGCTTCGCCTGCGGCGTAAACATCCAGCATTAACAGCGCGTCAACCTGCGTCAGCACGTTGGCGAAATCGTCGTACAGATCGCGCGTACGCGTGAAGCGGTGCGGCTGGAAAACCATCACCAGATTTTTATCCGGCCAGCCTGCACGCGCGGCCTTAATGGTGGCGTCAACTTCCGTTGGATGATGGCCGTAATCATCGACCAGCATCGCCGTCCCTGCTTTACCGTTTACCGGCTCAAGCGGGAATTCGCCGAGGAAATCGAAGCGACGCCCGGTACCCTGGAAGCTTTCCAGCGCGCGCAGAATCGCCTCGTCGTCAATCCCCTCTTCGGTCGCCACCGCCACGGCAGCCGCCGCGTTCAGCGCATTGTGGCGGCCCGGCGCATTCAGCGTCACCTGCATTGCAGGTTTATCCTGACGCAGCAGCGTAAAATGCCCCTGCGGCCCAACCTGCTGGTACTCTTCCACACGCACGTCAGCGTCGTCGCTAAAACCATAAGTTGTGGTCTGACGGCCCACGCGCGGCAGCAGCTCGCGGATCACCGGATCGTCAACACACATCACTGCACGACCATAAAACGGCAAATTGTGCAGGAAATTAATAAAGGTCTGCTTCAAATTTTCGAAGTCGCCCTGGTAAGTATCCATATGGTCGGCTTCAATATTGGTGACAATCGCCACCATCGGTTGCAGATGCAGGAACGACGCATCGCTCTCATCCGCTTCCGCAATCAGATAACGGCTGTGGCCTAAACGCGCATGCACGCCCGCCGCTTTCACCAGCCCACCGTTGACGAAGGTCGGGTCCAGTCCCGCTTCCGCGTAAATGCTGGAGACCATCGCGGTGGTCGTTGTTTTACCGTGCGTCCCGGCAATGGCGATGCCGTGACGAAAACGCATTAACTCCGCCAGCATCTCCGCGCGACGGATCACCGGAATACGCGCTTCATGCGCCGCGACAATCTCCGGGTTATCCGCAGAGATCGCGCTGGAAACCACCACCACGCTCGCATCGCGCACGTTTTCCGGGCGATGATTGAAGAAAATGGTGGCGCCAAGGCTCGCCAGTTGCTGCGTAACCGGATTCGGCGCTAAATCAGAACCACTGATCTGATACCCTTCATTGGCCAGAACTTCGGCAATACCGCCCATACCGGCACCACCGATGCCGACAAAGTGGATGTGCCGAACGCGACGCATTTCGGGCACGATGGAACGCAGTTTTGCCAGTTGTTGTGTATTCATTCTTTACGCCATTCACTTCTCAATTCATGCGGTGCAAAAGGCACCGCCACAATTACGCCCGGGCAGCCCGGCTCACTTCATTTGCAACACGCTCGGTGGCATCTGGAATGGATGCAGCGCGGGCACGTTCTGCCATGGTTAATAACGTTTCTCGCGACCACCCGGACAGGGTGCTGGCGACGGCATCCACAGTAAACTGCGGCTGCTCAAAAATTTTGGCGGCCCCCGCTTTCTCCAGCGGCAGGGCATTCCAGTACTGCTGCCGGTCTTTATGCTGAAACGGCACAAACAGCGCGGGCAAACCGGCGGCGGCGATTTCACTCACCGTTAACGCGCCAGAGCGGCAAACGACAACATCCGCCCACGCATAGGCTGCGGCCATGTCATCAATAAATTCCGTCACCTTATGCTGCGGTTGCCCCGCCCCGGCATAAGCCTGCTCTACGGTCTGCTGCGCGCCTTTACCGCTTTGATGCCAGATAGTGACCGTATTGCCCAGTTTTGCTGCAACCTGCGGCAGCGTCTGGTTTAATACCCGCGCCCCCTGAGAGCCGCCCACCACCAGCACGCGAATCGGCCCTTCACGTCCGGCCAGGCGTTCTTGCGGCAAGGGGAGCGCCAGTACGTCAGTACGTACCGGGTTTCCGACCACGTCCGCTTTCGGAAACGCGCCGGGAAAAGCCTGCATCACCGTCGTGGCGATTTTCGCCAGCCACTTATTGGTCAACCCTGCAATGCCGTTTTGCTCATGCAGCACAACCGGAATACCCAGCGACCACGCCGCCAGACCGCCGGGGCCAGAGACATAGCCGCCCATGCCGAGCACCACATCAGGCTTAAACCGCTTCATGATCGCCCGCGCCTGACGCCAGGCGTTAAAAATACGCAGCGGTGCCGCCAGCAGCGCTTTCACGCCTTTTCCGCGCAAACCGGAAATGCGAATAAAATCAATCTCAATGCCATGCTTCGGCACTAAATCCGCTTCCATACGATCGGCGGTTCCGAGCCAGCGTACTTGCCAGCCCTGGTCCATTAAATGGTGCGCGACGGCCAGTCCTGGGAACACATGTCCGCCAGTACCGCCCGCCATCACCATTAACCGCTTCGGTTGACCACTCATCGTGAACCTCGTGTAAACGCCTGCGCTTTTTCCAGACGCGTTTCATAATCAATACGTAACAAAAACATGATGGCCGTCGACATGATCAGCAAACTGGAACCACCATAACTGATCAGCGGCAGCGTCAGACCCTTCGTTGGCAGCATGCCTGCCGCCGCGCCGACGTTGACCAGCGCCTGGAAGCTGAACCAGATTCCAATCGAGCAGGCCAGGAATCCTGAAAAACGGTGATCAATCTCCAGCGCCTTACGGCCAATCGACATCGCGCGAAAAGCGACGAAGAATACCATTAAAAGCGCCAGTACCACACCGATATAACCCAGTTCTTCCCCAATAATGGCGAAGATGAAGTCAGTATGCGCTTCCGGCAGATACTCCAGTTTTTGTACCGAGTTCCCCAGCCCCTGCCCCCACATCTCACCACGGCCAAATGCCATCAGGGATTGCGTCAGCTGGTAGCCGCTGCCAAACGGATCTTCCCAGGGGTTCCAGAAAGAGGTCACACGGCGAATACGATACGGTTCGGCGAGGATCAGCAGGATCACCGCCGATATCCCCATGCCGATGATGGCAATGAACTGCCATAACTTCGCCCCGGCGAGAAACAGCATCGCCAGCGTGGTAACGAACAGCACCACCACCGTCCCGAGATCGGGCTGCGCCAGCAGCAAAATCGCCAGCACCAGAATCACGCCCATCGGTTTTAAGAAGCCGCGCAGGTTATTACGCACTTCATCAACTTTGCGCACCAGATAGTTGGCGAGGTAGCAGAACAGCGACAGTTTGGTAAATTCCGCAGGCTGAATACGCAGCGGCCCCAGCGCAATCCAACGCGATGCCCCGTTAACTGAGCTACCCACCACCAGCACGATCAACAACATGATGATCGACGCGATCAGCATCGTGGTGCTGTACTTTTGCCAGAACTCCATCGGTAAACGCAGCGTGATCATCGCCAGGCAAAACGCCAGGAGTATGTACAGCGCGTCACGCTTGGCAAACAGGAAAGGATCGTTCGCCAGACGTTGTCCGACAGGCATTGACGCCGACGTCACCATGATGAAACCGATCGCCGCCAGGCCAAATGTCAGCCAGAGCAACGTGCGGTCATACATGATCAGGCTATCGTCGTCTTTATCGCGCGACGCCATCACCCAGCCTTTAAGCGCCGTAAAGACCCATACCAGGATTCCAAATCCCGGCAGGCGCGGCATTCTCAGGCGAGGGAGAGATAAACGCATCAACCTAACTCCTTCGCCAGACGGGTAAAGGCATCGCCCCGTTGCTCAAAATTCTTAAACTGATCGAGGCTGGCGCAGGCCGGGGACAGCAGAACCATATCGCCCGGTTGCAAACGCGGCGCCAGCAGACGCATCGCCTCTTCCATCGTCTCAGTTTGTTCTGCGATTTCCGGGCGCAGCGCCGCCAGCTGCGCGCCATCACGACCAAAGCAGTACAGGCGAACGCGATCGCCGCCCAGGTAACGGGTGAGCGAAGAGAAGTCCGCCGATTTACCATCGCCGCCGAGCAGCAGGTGCAGCGTACCGTCTACGTGCAGGCCATTCAGCGCCGCTTCCGTGCTGCCTACGTTGGTGGCTTTGGAGTCATTAATCCAGCGCACGCCGTTATGCTCCAGCGCCAGCTGGAAGCGATGCGCCAGGCCGGTAAAGGTCGTCAACGCTTTCAGGCTGCTGGCGCGCGGTAAACCCGCCGCATCGGCCAGCGCCAGCGCCGCCAGCGCATTGGTGTAGTTGTGCTGGCCGGAAAGCTTCATCTCTTTCACGTTCAACACTTTTTCACCCTTCACCCGCAGCCAGGTCTCGCCCTGCTGGCGATTGAGGTGATAATCCCCCATGTTGACGCCAAAACTGACGCAACGCGCATCCGCGCCGCGTACCGGCATGGTCAGCGCGTCATCGGCATTCACCACGCAAACTTTCGCATTCTCATACACGCGCAGTTTTGCCGCGCGATACTGTTGCAGACCAAACGGATATCGGTCCATATGGTCTTCGGTAACGTTCAGGATGGTTGCGGCAACGGCCTGTAGGCTGGATGTCGTTTCCAGCTGGAAGCTGGAAAGCTCCAGTACGTACAGCTCGCGAGCGGCGTCCAGCAGCATCAACGCAGGCAGACCGATGTTACCGCCAACGCCCACGTTCACGCCCGCCGCTTTCGCCATCTCGCCTACCAGCGTGGTCACGGTGCTTTTACCGTTCGATCCGGTGATCGCCACGATCGGCGCCTGCGCTTCGCGACAGAACAGTTCGATATCGCCGACAATCTCAATACCCGCATCGGCGGCAGCGCTCAGTGAAGGGTGCGCCAGAGCAATACCAGGGCTGGCGACGATCAGATCCGCCGCCAGTAGCCAGTCATCATTCAGGCTGCCGACGTGACGCTCTACCGCTTCCGGTAATTTGTCCAGACCCGACGGCGTCGCACGGGTATCCATTACGCGCGGCGTTACGCCGCGCGCCAGGAAAAAGTCCACGCAGGAAAGTCCGGTCAATCCCAGACCAATAATGACGACTTTTTTACCCTGGTAATCAGCCATGATTAACGTACCTTCAGCGTTGCCAGGCCAATCAGGACCAGCATCAGCGAAATAATCCAGAAGCGCACGATAACGCGCGGTTCCGGCCAGCCTTTCAGTTCATAGTGATGGTGAATCGGCGCCATGCGGAAGATGCGCTGCCCGCGCAATTTAAAGGAACCGACCTGCAAAATGACTGACAGGGTTTCCACGACAAACACGCCGCCCATAATCACCAGCAAAAACTCCTGACGCAGCAGCACCGCGATGATGCCCAGCGCGCCGCCCAGCGCCAGCGACCCGACGTCTCCCATAAAGACCTGCGCCGGATAGGTGTTAAACCACAGGAAACCTAAGCCCGCGCCGACAATCGCCGTACAGACAATCACCAGTTCACCGGCATGACGTAAGTACGGAATATGCAGGTAGTTGGCGAAGTTCATGTTGCCGGTTGCCCACGCCACCAGCGCAAAACCGGCGGCGACGAATACGGTCGGCATAATCGCCAGGCCGTCCAGGCCATCGGTCAGGTTAACCGCGTTGCCCGTTCCGACGATCACGAAGTACGCCAGCAGCACGTAGAACAGACCCAGTTGCGGCATCACGTCTTTAAAGAACGGCACCACCAGTTCGGTGGCCGGCGTGTCTTTCCCTGCCAGATACAGCGCGAACGCCACGCCCAGCGCAATCACCGACATCCAGAAATATTTCCAGCGAGCAATCAGCCCTTTGGTGTCTTTACGCACCACTTTGCGATAATCATCGACAAAACCAATAATGCCGTAGCCCACCAGCACCACCAGCACGCACCAGACGTACGGGTTAGACGGGTAAGCCCACAGCAGGACGGAGACCACAATCGCCGTCAGAATCATAATCCCGCCCATTGTCGGCGTACCGCGCTTGCTAAAGTGCGATTCCGGGCCGTCATTACGCACGACCTGGCCAAAAGACAATTTTTGTAAGCGGGCAATCATACGCGGGCCCATCCACAAGGAGATGAACAGCGCGGTCAGCAGGCTGACGATGGCGCGAAACGTCAGATAGGAAAAGACGTTAAAGCCGGAATAATATTTGACCAAATGTTCGGCCAGCCAAACTAACATGTTCCATTCTCCTGTAATGCGCGTACTACCTCTTCCATGGCGGCACTACGTGAACCCTTCACTAAAATGGTAATAATCTGATGCTCCGCAATCAGCGTGTTAAGACGCGCGACCAGAGCCGATTTATCCGCAAAAT
Source organism: Citrobacter sp. TBCP-5362 (assembly GCF_005406305.1). NCBI lineage: Bacteria > Pseudomonadati > Pseudomonadota > Gammaproteobacteria > Enterobacterales > Enterobacteriaceae > Citrobacter > Citrobacter sp. TBCP-5362. The sequence goes on from NZ_CP040234.1 coordinate 3,736,119, forward strand.
GTTCGCCAACGCCGCTGGCATTGCCGATCGCCTGACTCAGTTTTCCTGTACTCAGCACGCTGTCGATACCCGCCGCTTTTGCCGCTTCACCGACCTGAACATGGCATGCTTCGCTTTCCGCGCCCAGCTCCGCCATATCGCCGACCACCAGCACCCGGTAGCCCGGCATTTCAGACAGCACCTGCACAGCGGCAGTCATCGAACCGACGTTGGCGTTATAGGAGTCATCAAGTAACAGCTGGTTGTCATTCAACTGGATGGGGAACAGGCGCCCCGGCACAGCTTTCAGGTTCGCCAGACCGGTTTTAATGGCGTCAAGGGTAGCCCCTACCGCCATCGACAGCGCAGCCGCCGCCAGCGCGTTCGCAATATTGTGACGACCAGGCAGCGGCAGCAGGACGTCAATGTCGCCCGTCGGCGTTTGCAGCGTGAATTCCGTACCGTGCGAGGTCACATGGATATTGGTCGCGGTAAAATCGCTGTTGGCGGCATTCGGTGAAAAACGCCACACTTTGCGATCGCCAATAATGCCCTGCCAGTTCAGCCAGTCGTTGTTATCGGCGTTCATAATGGCGATCCCATTCACCGGCAAGCCGGTATAGATTTCGCCTTTCGCTTTCACCACGCCCGCCAGCGAACCGAATCCTTCCAGGTGCGCTGCCGCCAGATTATTAACCAGTGCCGCTTCAGGACGCGTCAGACCGACGGTCCAGGCAATTTCGCCCTGGTGATTGGCGCCTAACTCAATGACGGCATAGTCATAATCGTTGTTTAACCGCAGCAACGTCATCGGTACGCCGATATCGTTATTCAGGTTGCCCGCGGTGTATAAGGTGTTGCCACACTGACTCAGAATGGCGGCGGTCATCTCTTTAACGGATGTTTTGCCGGAGGAGCCGGTTAACGCCACGACGCGAGCGGGAACCTGCGCCCGAACCCATGCGGCCAGTTCGCCGAAGGCCAGCCGCGTATCTTTGACGATCAGCTGCGGCAGATCGCAATCCAGCGGGCGACTCACCAGCAGCGCACCGGCGCCGCCCTCTTTCGCGTTATCCGCAAAATCATGGGCGTCGAAACGCTCGCCTTTCAGCGCCACAAACAGGCAGCCCGGCGTCACTTTACGCGTATCAGTCGTGACCGCGTCAATCGTCAGGTCTGCGCCCTGTAATTCGCCGTGCAGAATACCGGCCAGTTGGCTGAGCGTTACGCTAATCATGCAATCACCCCCAGCAGACGCGCAGCCGTCACGCGGTCGGAGTAATCAAGGCGCTGAGTACCGACAATCTGGTAATCCTCATGCCCTTTACCCGCGACCAGAACCACGTCGTTTTCTTTCGCCTGCATAATGGCGCAGGTCACCGCCTCCGCGCGGCCTTCCATCACTTTCGCGTGCCCGGCATCCAGCATACCCGCCAGAATGTCGTTAATGATCGCGCGCGGCTCTTCGGTGCGTGGGTTATCGTCCGTCACGACCACCACGTCCGCGAACTCTTCGGCAATCGCCCCCATCAGCGGACGTTTACCTTTATCGCGATCGCCGCCGCAGCCAAAGACGCACCACAGTTGACCAGTACAGTGCAACCGCGCAGCCTGCAACGCTTTTTCCAGCGCATCCGGCGTGTGGGCGTAATCGACCACCACCGTGGTTTTGCCCGGCGCGCTGAACACCTCCATCCGCCCGCAAACCGGTTGCAGTCGGGGGGCGGTTTTCAGCAGATCCGCCAGGGGATAGCCAAGCGCCAGCAACGTTGCCAGCGCCAGCAGCAGGTTGCTGACGTTAAACGCGCCCATCAGACGGCTTTCAATCTCGCCTTCGCCCCAACTGGAGTCGAAACGGATCGTCGCGCCGCTATCGTGGTACTTCACCTCAACCGCTTTCAGCCAACGTCCGTGGCAGTTCGGGTTGATATGATCCTCCATCGAGACCGCAACGGCATCCGGCAACCTCACCAGCCATCGGCGTCCGACTTCATCATCGGCATTGACGATAGCCTCGCCGTAATGGTGCGTTGAATAGAGCATCCATTTCGCCGCTTCGTAATGTTCCATGTCACCGTGATAATCAAGGTGATCGCGGCTTAAATTCGTGAAAACAGAGGCGGCAAATTTCAGCGCGGCGACCCGGTGCTGCACCAGACCGTGGGAAGAGACTTCCATTGCACCGAATGTTGCGCCCTGCTCGACCAGACCGGCCAGCACATGCTGTACGTCAACGGCGGAACCGGTTGTGTTCTCCGTCGGGATCACTTTGCCCAACAGGCCATTACCCACCGTTCCCATTACCGCGCTGGTTTCGCCAAGCAGCTGGCTCCACTGCGCCAGCAGTTGCGTGGTGGTGGTTTTTCCGTTCGTTCCGGTCACGCCGACCAGACGCATATGTTCAGATGGCTCGTGGTAGAAGCGGCCCGCCAGTGCAGATAAACGCTCGTTGAGCTGGCTCAGATAGATAACCGGCACACCGTGCATTTCACGGATTTCCCCGTCGGTCGCCTCATCTTTGGCCTCTGCAATAATGGCAGCCACACCTTGCGCTATCGCCTGCGGGATATATCGACGCCCGTCCGCCTGATGACCCACCACTGCCACAAAGAGATCGCCCGATGCAGCCACACGGCTGTCGAGTGTCATCTCCCGCAGTGCTCGCTCCGGTGCGCCAGGCACCCACGGAGCGAGAAGGTCGCGCAAATTACGATCTGCCACCTGTTCCCTCGCCTTGGTTAATTACAAATTCACTTTTTTCGCCCGTTGCCAGCGCATCCGGTTCGATGTTCATGGTGCGCAGTACGCCGCCCATAATGGCACCGAATACCGGCGCGGAAACGGCGCCGCCGTAGTATTTACCCGCCTGCGGATCGTTGATAACAACCACCAGCGCGAAGCGCGGCTGACTCGCAGGCGCAACGCCTGCGGTATAAGCAATGTATTTGTTGATGTAGCGGCCATCCGGCCCCACTTTTTTCGCCGTACCGGTTTTAATGGCGATGCGATAACCTTTGATCGCCGCCTTCACGCCACCACCACCCGGCAGCGCCACGCTTTCCATCATGTGGACGACGGTACGAACGGTCGCTTCCGGGAAGACGCGCTCGCCCGGTACAGGAGGATCAACTTTGGTAATCGACAGCGGACGATAAACGCCGTAGCTGCCAATCGTTGCGTAGACTCGCGCTAACTGTAACGGGGTTACCATTAGCCCATAGCCGAAAGAGAAGGTGGCCCTCTCTATGTCAGACCACCGTTGTTTTTGAGGATATAAGCCACTGCGTTCTCCGACCAACCCCAAATTGGTCGCCTTTCCTAGCCCAAAACGTGAGTAAGTATCTACTAACGCTGAGGACGGCATCGCTAACGCCAGCTTAGAAACGCCGACGTTACTCGACTTCTGTAAAACCCCGGTCAGGGTCAATTCGCTGTAACGCGCCACGTCTTTGATTTCGTGACCATTAATTCGATATGGCACCGTGTTCAGCACGGTGTTTTCACGCACGACCCCGCGCTGTAACGCGGTCATCACCACCATCGGTTTGACGGTTGAACCGGGTTCAAACACGTCCGTGATGGTGCGGTTACGCATAGCGTCTTTCGGCGTACCGGTCAGGTTATTCGGGTTGTAGGACGGGCTGTTCGCCATTGCCAGCACTTCGCCAGTATTGACATCCACCAGCACGGCGCTGCCTGACTCCGCTTTGTTGAAGGCCACGGCGTTGTTCAGTTCGCGATAGACCAACGCTTGCAGGCGCTCATCAATGCTCAGCGCCAGATTGTGCGCGGCCTGGCTGTCGGTAGAAGAGATATCTTCAATAACCCGGCCATAGCGATCTTTACGTACAATACGTTCACCAGGCTGGCCGGTCAGCCACTTATCGAAGCTCTTCTCGACGCCTTCAATCCCCTGGCTATCGACGTTAGTGAAGCCAATGAGGTGAGCGGTCACTTCCCCGGAAGGATAGTAACGGCGGGACTCTTCGCGCAAATGAATGCCTGGCAGCTTCAGTTTTTTGATGTAGTCGCCGAGATCCGGGTTAACCTGACGCGCCAGATAGATAAAGCGGCCTTTCGGGTTCGCATTAACGCGAGCCGCCAGTTGGTCGAGCGGCATTTTCAGCGCGTCCGCCAGCGCTTTCCAGCGGTTGTCCAGCGTGATCCCGCCTGCATCATGCAGCTCTTTCGGGTCCGCCCAGATGGCTTTTACCGGCACGCTCACCGCCAGTGGGCGACCAGAGCGGTCGGTGATCATGCCGCGAGAGGTGGAGACTTCCTGTACACGCAAAGAGCGCATGTCGCCCTGACGCACTAACATGTCAGGCGCAATAATTTGCAGCCAGGCCACGCGCCCCAGCAGGAAACCCAGCGCCAGCAGAATACAGCCGCACAGCAACGCAAAACGCCAACTGACAAAGTTGGCTTGTTCTTCCTGGCGTTTTGGTTTGAGCGTCTTTGCCGCTGCTTTCATGCGTCGCGTTTATCCTTATTTTTGCACTACGATATTTTCTTGTGAGGGATCGACATGCTGCATCTGCAACTTTTCCGTTGCGATCCGTTCTACCCGGCTATGATCGCCGAGCGCGTTTTCTTCAAGAATCAGGTTGCGCCATTCGATATCCAGCGCATCACGCTCCAGCACCAGTTGCTCGCGCTGTGCGGTTAACAGGCGCGTATGGTGCGCCGTTGTCACGACGGTGACCGCCGTTAAAATGATGCAAATGAACAGGCAGAGTGGCAGCTTCCCAAATCGCAAAAGATCGTCACCGATCACGCCAGGCAAAGCATGGCGATTGGTGATTCCCGTCGATCCCTTCACTTTGCTCAGGGCTTCTGTCACTCTGCTGATCATGCGTTCGTCCTCTCTGCAATACGCAGAACTGAACTACGGGCGCGTGGATTTTCCGCCACTTCTTCTTCGCCCGGCATCAACTTGCCTAATGCTCTTAGCTCACGACCGCCCAGTTTTTTGAGCTGCTCTTCCGTCATCGGCAACCCTGCTGGAACCTGTGGACCGCGGCTTTGCTCACGCATAAAGCGCTTCACAATACGGTCTTCCAGCGAGTGGAAACTGATAATGGAAAGCCGCCCACCCGGGGCCAGCACGCTGAGCGAGCTTTTTAGCGCCTGCTCTATCTCCTCCAGTTCACTGTTCACCCAAATGCGCACCGCCTGGAAGGTACGGGTCGCGGGATGTTTGAATTTGTCCTTCACCGGCGTCGCCGCTGCGACCACTTCCGCCAGTTCTTTGGTGCGGGTCATGGGCTGTTCGCGGTTGCGCTCCACAATGGCGCGGGCAATACGTTTCGCAAAACGCTCTTCGCCAAAGGTTTTCAGCACCCAGGCAATATCGGCTTCTTCCGCGGTTTGCAGCCATTCTGCGGCAGACTGACCGCGCGTTGGGTCCATACGCATATCCAGCGGGCCATCGCGCATAAAAGAAAAACCACGTTCGGCATCATCGAGTTGCGGTGAAGAGACGCCAAGATCAAGGAGAATCCCGTCGATCTTGCCGATAAGTTCGCGCTCACTTACATAATCAGCAAGCGCAGAGAAAGGTCCATGAATGATGGAGAAGCGAGGATCATTGATGGCCTGGGCTTCGGCAATAGCCTGTGGATCGCGATCGATCGCCAGCAAACGTCCCTCTTCGCCAAGCCGGGAGAGGATCAGACGTGAGTGGCCGCCGCGACCAAATGTCCCATCAATGTAGATGCCGTCAGGGCGAATGTTCAGACCATTTACGGCCTCGTCCAACAGCACCGTAGTGTGTTTAAAATTTTCCATCATCATTATAGAGACAAGTCCTGCAGTCGTTCCGACAAGGTTTCGGTTACTGACTGCTCAGCGTCGATATCTTCCTTGACCTGTTGATACCAGGTCGTTTCATCCCACAGTTCAAACTTATTGAACTGTCCAACCAGCATCACTTCTTTCGTCAGCCCGGCATGTTGCCGCAGAATCGGCGCGATCAATAAGCGACCCGCGCTATCCATCTGACATTCGCTGGCATGCCCCAACAGTAAACGCTGCACGCGGCGCTCAACCGGGTTCATGCTCGACAGACGCGATAATTTTTGCTCGATAATTTCCCATTCAGGCAGGGGGTAAAGCAGCAGGCACGGGTGATGGATGTCAATGGTACAAACCATTTGACCGGTAGCGTTCTCGATCAGTTGATCCCGGTAACGGGTGGGCACAGATAAGCGCCCCTTACTGTCGAGATTGACTAACGTTGCTCCCCGGAACATGCCAGCCTCACCCCTTATTACCACTTTGCCCCACAAATTCCCACTTAAAGGAGTTTACGGAGCGGAGGAAAAGCTTGTCAAGCAAGTCAGGACGCTTACCGGAGTAAAAAACCCAATGTATACGGCTAATATCAGCGTTGATTAAATTCCGTCCAACGAGCGAAGCAAATTAACGTCATGAATATTTGTAAGAAAAAAGATCCAAAAACTCATCACCGTTTAAAACGACTCAATATCATCTGATAAAAATATAAAGTGTCAGTTTGCGACGCGAGCGGCATTTTAGGACAATATGCAGCGAGATAACAGTACCTGTTTATCGCTCTCTACGCCCCGCACCGACAAGCCAGCCGCGACGTGGAGGCCACATCGAAAAAAAGTGTTTGTTAATTCGGCAATTCGTCGCCCGCATGTAACAAAATAATACAAAACGGGTTCAATACGACGTCTCAATAAACCTGAAGTCGGTATCGACAGGTTTAAAATCAGCATATTTGAAAGATAAGTCGGATAATTCTAAGGAATAATCTTAATTATGGTGTGAGTATTGTTGGCAGGTGAATATTTGCCCGGTCAGCGACAACGCCGCCGGGCGATTTGCCGGATGGCGGCATAACCGCCCTATCCGGCCGACAGAAATGGACTAACTGCGGCTAAGAATACCGCGACGGTACAAATTACGTTTGATTCGCGTTAAACCTGGCTTCGGTTTACGCGGCTCATCCAGGCTGGCCAGGACGATCTCCAGGACGCGTTCAGCAACATCACGATGACGCTGTGCGACCGCCAGAACCGGACACTGCAAGAAGTCGAGCAGTTCATTATCGCCAAAGGTGGCGATCGCCAGGTTGGAAGGCAGCTTCCCGTCACGACGTAACGTCACATCCATCACGCCCTGCAAGAGCGCAAACGATGTGGTAAACAGCGCCTGCGGCATCGGGTGAGTTTCCAGCCATTTCTCGAACAGCTGCGCCGCCGCTTCCCGCTCGTAGCTGTTGGCATACAGATAGTGTACTTCGCGCGGATCGTCTTTCCATGCGGTACGGAACCCCTGCTCGCGCAGGAAACTGACGGACAGCTCCGGCAACGCGCCCAGGTAAAGCACCGTTTCCGCCGGGAATTTACGTAACTCTGCCGCCAGCATTTCCGCATCATCCTGATCCGCCCCGACAACACTGGTGAAATGCTCGCGATCCAGCGCGCGATCCAGCGCCACGATGGGGAATGAACCATTGGCCCAGCGCTGGTAGAACGGATGCTCCGGCGGTAACGAGGTCGATACAATGATCGCATCCACCTGGCGTTGTAGAAGGTGTTCGATACACCGCATTTCGTTATCCGGCTGATCTTCTGAGCAGGCAATCAGCAGTTGATAACCGCGCTGGCGCGCCTGGCGCTCCAGGTAGTTGGCGATACGGGTATAACTCGTGTTCTCCAGATCGGGAATGACCAGTCCGATAGAACGTGTGCGTCCAGCACGCAGCCCGGCGGCCACAGCATTCGGGTGGTAATTATGCTCACGCACCACCGCCATGACTTTCTCGACGGTCTTGTCGCTCACGCGGTATTGCTTTGCTTTTCCGTTAATAACGTAGCTTGCAGTCGTTCGCGATACACCGGCCAGCCGAGCGATTTCATCCAGTTTCACAATTGCCCCTTGCGTAAAATGTACAAACCATAACCATTGTGACGGCATGGGTTAAATTTCTTAACATCTAAGCGCAGAATAGTGACTGCGGCAACCGCTTTTATTCCGGGTTACCACTGATTTCGCAAAAAAAAGCCAACGGGTAGCGTCGGCGGAGGTCGAGACGTCACCTGTAGGCCGGATAAGCATTAGCGCCATCCGGCTGGGTATAATGGCCTGATGGCGACGCTACCGCGTCTTATCAGGCCTACAATTGAAAGACAACACAATGACTAACGCATGATCTTGTCGCCGCGCGAAAGCCCGACGACGCCGGAACGGGCAACTTCAACAATTTTCGCCACTTCACGCAGCGTCGCCAGAAACGCGTCCAGCTTATCGCTGGTGCCTGCCAGCTGGACGGTATAAATAGAAGGCGTGACATCAATAATCTGCCCACGGAAAATCTCCGTGTTGCGCTTCACCTCTTCCCTTCCGTATCCGCTGGCCTGAATCTTCACCAGCATGATTTCTCGCTCAACGTGCGCGCCCTGCCCAAGTTCGCTTACGCGCAGAACATCTACCAGCTTGTGCAGTTGCTTTTCAATTTGCTCCAGAACTTTCTCATCGCCAACTGTCTGGATGGTCATACGCGATAACGTCGGATCGTCGGTCGGCGCGACGGTAAGGCTTTCAATGTTGTATCCACGCTGGGCGAAGAGGCCAATCACACGCGACAATGCACCCGACTCGTTTTCCAGCAATACTGATAATATCCGGCGCATAATCAGGTCCTCTCCGTTTTGCTTAACCACATTTCATCCATCCCGCCCCCACGAATCTGCATCGGGTAGACATGCTCACTGCCATCGACGGTGACATCGACAAACACCAGACGATGGTTACGCACATGTTCCAGCGCTTCGCCCAGCTTGCTCTCCAGTTCATCTGGATGATTAATCTGGATACCGATATGCCCATAAGCCTCGGCAAGGCGTACAAAATCGGGCAGCGACTGCATGTAAGACTGGGAGTGGCGCCCGGAGTAGATCATGTCCTGCCATTGTTTGACCATGCCGAGATAGCGGTTGTTAAGGTTGAGCACCAGCACCGGCAGTTCATATTGCAGCGCCGTCGACAGCTCCTGAATGTTCATCTGAATGCTGCCATCTCCCGTGACGCACACTACCGTTTCATCCGGCAGCGCCATCTTCACGCCCAGAGCCGCTGGCAGGCCAAAGCCCATCGTGCCGAGACCGCCGGAGTTAATCCAGCGACGCGGCTTATCAAAGGGGTAATAGAGCGCGGCGAACATCTGGTGCTGGCCGACATCAGAAGTGACATACGCATCGCCTTTCGTCAGACGCCAGATAGCCTCGATCACCGCCTGCGGTTTAATGCTCTCGCTTTGGGTGTCATATTTCAGGCACTGACGGGCGCGCCAGCGTTCAATGTGTTGCCACCAGTCGCGAATATCATCCAGCGGCTGCTGTGCGACTTCCTGCGGTAGTAATTCCAGCATTTGCTCCAGAACCAGGCGCGCATCACCCACAATGGGAATATCCGCCGTCACGGTTTTAGAGATAGACGTCGGATCGATATCGATATGCAGCACGGTCGCATTCGGGCAGTATTTCGCCAGATTATTGGTCGTGCGATCGTCAAAACGCACCCCGACGGCAAAAATCACATCGGAATGATGCATGGTCATGTTGGCTTCATAGGTGCCGTGCATCCCCAGCATCCCTAACGACTGACGATGCGTGGCCGGGAATGCGCCCAGCCCCATCAGCGACGAGACGACCGGCAGGTTGAGCGCTTCAATGGTTTGCCGCAGTTGTTCATGACAACCCGCATTCACTGCACCGCCGCCGACGTAGACCACCGGTTTTTTTGCCGCCGCCAGCGTTTGCAGCGCGCGCTTAATCTGCCCTTTATGTCCTGTCGTGGTCGGGTTATAAGAGCGCATACTGACCGACTCCGGCCAGACGTAGGGCAACTTTTTCGCCGGATTCAGAATATCTTTCGGGAGGTCCACGACCACGGGTCCAGGACGCCCGCTTGCCGCCAGCCAGAACGCTTTTTTCAGCACCTGCGGGATGTCTTCCGTCTGTTTAACGAGGAAGCTGTGTTTCACCACCGGACGTGAGATCCCCACCATGTCACATTCCTGAAAGGCGTCATAGCCAATCAACGACGTCGCCACTTGCCCGGAAAGGATGACCAGAGGAATGGAGTCCATATAGGCCGTGGCAATACCGGTGATCGCATTCGTGGCGCCTGGCCCGGAAGTGACCAGAACGACCCCGACTTCACCTGTTGCCCGCGCCAGACCATCCGCCATATGCACAGCCGCTTGTTCATGACGGACAAGCACATGATCGATACCACCGACCGTGTGCAGCGCATCATAAATATCGAGGACCGCGCCCCCGGGATAACCGAATACCTGCTTCACGCCCTGATCGATGAGCGATCGGACGACCATCTCGGCTCCAGACAACATCTCCATGGCTTGCTCCACTATTATGATGATTTACCTTTTGCTAACACATTAACTGCTCGCCATGACGCAGGCAATTCAGGCTGATGTCGTCGCTCGAAGATAAATAAGAATAAATGAGATGAAAGCGCAGAAGAAACGGCGAATTACACCAGGATAAGCAGATGTGATGATAAATAATCGCTTAAAAATGGGGACTTACAGCAATATCGCCATTTTTTGCGATATGCGTAAAGCGCCTGGATGCACAATTCAGTATAAAATTTCACACACAGACGAAAAAGCAGAATAAACCAGATATTTCACTCTGATTTATTCCACCCGTATTCACTTTTGACAGACAGAAACCAATAACTCTTCCATCCATTGATGACCCTTATCCCGACCCGCGGCATCATGCCAGGAAAGATAACAGGTCCGGCTATTCAGTTTTAAAGGCAACGGTAATATCTGTAACGCTAATGACTCGGCAAATTCATCGGCTAACCAACGCGGCGCAACTGCCACCAGTTGCGTTTGAGAGACAACATTAAGCACGCTGATCAATGCCATTCCCTGATAAGCGATGCAGCTTTGTCTGTCTGGCGTGTCATACCACGGCTGGCTAAACGAGGCATAACGATCGAGTGAAACGACCGCATGTTGTTCATTATAAACATCGCTCTCCAGCAACGGACCGCTGATACGCGGATGTTTTCTGCTGGCGACCAGCACCATTTCATCTTTAAATAACGATACGCTGGTAAACTCAGGACGGCGAAACTCTTCATACCCAATAACAAATTCCGTTTCCTGATAACGCAGCTGATGTTCCGTATTTTGATTTAACGATGATTTAAAAACGACATGAATATTCGGCGCAATCTTTTCAACGCGATTATAAATAAGCGACGTCAGAATATTATCCAGCGGGCTGCACACGCAAAGATGGAATACACGCTCGCTGCTGGCGGGTTCAAAACCTGAACCGGGCAACTCATTTTGCACCAACTGTAACGCCTGGCGAACAGAACCAAATAGCTGATAAGCGCGCGCCGTTGGCTGGATACCGCGTCCGTACCGGACAAACAGCTCGTCATTAAACATGACTTTCAGACGCGCCACCGCATTACTGACGGCAGGCTGCGACATCCCCAGGGAGTGGGCCGCCCGCGTGATATTCTGCTCTTGCATCACGGCATCAAAGACGGTCAGTAAATTCAGATCAACCATACGAAGCTGAGGCTTAACCATTTCTATCGGATGCGGTTTATCTATTTCTATCTCTGGCATAGTTAACTCCACTGTCACACTAAACTCCCTTTTTCTTGACGAAATGCAGAAATAATCTCAGGAAATATGATTTATCATGCATATAAAATAAGAAAAAGAGAAAACATAAAAATTAGGAAAACATAAAGGCATCGTTCAGGAAAAGGCGAAAGCCCATGCCAGTACAATACGGCAGAGGCCACAGCACGATGATTCATAATGTTTAAATTACAAAAGCAATATAAACATAAGCGTGGCGAATACACAATCATGCTTTTGGTGAATAATAAATTAAGTTTTAATTAATTGTTTATATTAGTTGTGCTTTTACTCTTAACAATAATTTATCAATAACGTGTGCAACGGTTTCATTAATTTATTCACGAAAGATATAAAAATAAATAAAATCAAAAAGATAAGTACGACCTTTGCAATACCTTTACTCCCCTTTCAGCTTGCTGTAGTTGCAAATAAACATGCTCAAATATGTCAAACAGTGAAAAGTATGTACGCACCTCCTGTCGATTTATTTTGCATTCGCCTGAAAGTTCAGCACAATTAGCTAAAGTACAGAACGCAAGATCCCCTCTGCATGGGAGGGTTTATCTGCAACAGGGTTGACATCGCGCAGCGTATCCAGTACCACTAAAAGCATATCGCATTCATCTGGAGTTGATTTAATGATTCGTATCGCTCGCTTTAACGGTCTACTACTACTAAACGCATCTTCGTTGCGCGGTAGACTGGTGAGCGACATTCAGCATTAAGTCAGCATCAGTAAGATTAAAAACCCGCGCCGTTGCGCGGGTTTTTTTATGCTCGAAGCAAGGCGCCCTAAAGAGACAAGGACCTAAACCATGAGCCAGCAAGTCATTATTTTCGATACCACTTTACGCGACGGTGAACAGGCGTTACAGGCTAGCCTGAGTGTGAAAGAAAAGCTGCAAATTGCCCTGGCCCTTGAACGTATGGGCGTCGATGTGATGGAAGTGGGTTTTCCCGTCTCTTCACCTGGCGATTTTGAGTCGGTACAGACTATCGCCCGCCAGGTCAAAAACAGCCGCGTTTGCGCGTTAGCCCGCTGCGTGGAAAAAGACATCGACGTCGCGGCAGAATCACTGAAGGTCGCGGACGCTTTCCGCATCCATACCTTTATCGCCACCTCGCCGATGCATATCGCCACCAAGCTGCGCAGCACGCTGGATGAAGTGATTGAGCGTGCTGTCTATATGGTTAAGCGTGCACGTAATTACACTGATGACGTGGAGTTCTCATGCGAAGACGCAGGTCGTACCCCGATTGACGATCTCGCTCGCGTCGTGGAAGCGGCGATCAATGCGGGCGCGAAAACAATCAACATTCCCGATACCGTGGGCTACACCATGCCCTTCGAGTTCGGCGGTATTATTTCCGGGCTGTATGAGCGCGTACCGAATATCGACAAGGCCATCATCTCCGTACATACCCATGATGATTTAGGTCTGGGCGTCGGCAATGCGCTGGCGGCCGTCCACGCGGGCGCGCGTCAGGTTGAAGGCGCCATGAACGGTATCGGCGAACGTGCCGGTAACTGCTCGCTGGAAGAAGTCATCATGGCGATCAAGGTACGCCAGGACATTCTGAATGTGCATACCCGCATCAATCACCAGGAGATCTGGCGCACCAGCCAGTTGGTCAGTCAGATCTGCAACATGCCGATCCCGGCGAACAAAGCTATTGTCGGCAGCGGCGCGTTCGCCCACTCCTCCGGCATTCACCAGGACGGCGTGCTGAAAAACCGTGAAAACTACGAAATCATGACGCCAGAGTCTATCGGCCTGAACCAGATCCAGTTGAACCTGACCTCTCGCTCCGGGCGTGCTGCCGTAAAACACCGTATGGACGAGATGGGCTATAAAGAGAGTGAATACAATCTGGATAACCTGTACGACGCTTTCCTGAAGCTGGCGGATAAAAAAGGTCAGGTATTCGATTACGACCTGGAGGCGCTGGCCTTCATCAATAAACAACAGGAAGAACCAGAGCATTTCCGTCTGGACTATTTCAGCGTGCAGTCCGGCTCTAACGATATCGCCACGGCCTCCGTCAAACTGGCCTGCGGCGACGACATCAAAGCGGAAGCCGCGAACGGCAACGGCCCGGTCGATGCCATTTACCAGGCCATCAACCGCATCACCGATTACAACATTGAACTGGTGAAATACAGCCTGTCGGCGAAAGGCCACGGCAAAGATGCGCTGGGCCAGGTGGATATCGTCGCCAACTATAACGGCCGTCGCTTCCACGGGGTCGGTCTGGCGACCGATATCGTCGAATCCTCCGCGAAAGCGATGGTGCATGTCCTGAACAACATCTGGCGCGCCGCCGAAGTCGAAAAAGAATTGCAACGCAAAGCTCAGAATAAAGAGAACAATAAGGAAACCGTGTGATGTCGAAGAATTACCATATTGCTGTTTTGCCGGGTGACGGTATTGGCCCGGAAGTGATGGCGCAAGCCCTGAAAGTCCTGGAAGCCGTTCGCAGTCGTTTTGCTATGCGCATTACCACCAGCCATTACGATGTCGGCGGCGCCGCTATCGACAACCACGGTCAACCGCTGCCGAAAGCGACCGTTGAAGGCTGTGAACAAGCGGATGCCATTCTGTTTGGCTCCGTCGGCGGCCCGAAATGGGAAAATCTGCCACCGGACAGCCAACCGGAACGCGGCGCATTGCTGCCGCTGCGTAAACACTTCAAATTGTTTAGCAACCTGCGTCCGGCAAAGCTGTACCAGGGGCTGGAAGCCTTCTGTCCGCTGCGCGCCGACATCGCGGCCAACGGTTTCGACATCCTGTGCGTGCGTGAATTAACCGGCGGGATCTATTTTGGTCAGCCGAAAGGCCGCGAAGGCAGCGGGCAACATGAAAAAGCCTTCGATACCGAGGTGTATCACCGTTTTGAAATCGAACGTATCGCGCGCATCGCCTTCGAATCGGCGCGTAAACGTCGCCGTAAAGTTACGTCGATCGACAAAGCCAACGTCCTGCAAACGTCCATTCTGTGGCGCGAGATCGTCAATGAGGTCGCCAAAGCGTACCCGGATGTCGAACTGGCGCACATGTACATCGACAATGCCACGATGCAGTTGATTAAAGATCCCTCTCAGTTTGACGTGCTGCTGTGCTCCAACCTGTTTGGCGACATTCTGTCTGACGAATGCGCGATGATCACCGGCTCAATGGGGATGTTGCCTTCCGCCAGCCTGAACGAGCAGGGTTTCGGCCTGTATGAACCTGCGGGCGGTTCTGCGCCGGATATCGCCGGGAAAAACATCGCCAACCCGATCGCGCAGATCCTGTCGCTGGCGTTACTGCTGCGTTACAGCCTGGATGCCGACGATGCGGCAACGGCCATTGAAAGCGCTATTAACCGCGCATTAGAAGAAGGTATTCGCACCGGTGATTTAGCCCGTGGCGCTGCCGCTGTCAGTACTGATGAGATGGGCGACATCATTGCCCGTTATGTCGCCGAAGGGGTGTAATCATGGCTAAAACGTTGTATGAAAAATTGTTCGATGCGCATGTGGTTTATGAGGCGCAGAACGAAACCCCGCTGCTGTACATCGACAGGCATCTGGTGCATGAAGTGACCTCTCCGCAGGCGTTTGACGGCCTGCGCGCCCACGGCCGCCCGGTTCGCCAGCCCGGTAAAACCTTCGCGACGATGGATCATAACGTCTCTACGCAAACCAAAGACATCAACGCCTCTGGCGAGATGGCGCGGATTCAGATGCAGGAGTTGATCAAAAACTGCAAAGCGTTCGGCGTGGAGCTGTATGACCTGAACCACCCGTATCAGGGGATCGTCCACGTAATGGGGCCGGAACAGGGCGTGACCTTACCGGGGATGACCATTGTTTGCGGCGATTCCCATACCGCCACGCACGGCGCATTCGGCGCGCTGGCGTTTGGCATCGGCACCTCCGAAGTTGAACACGTTCTGGCGACGCAGACCCTGAAACAGGGCCGCGCAAAAACCATGAAGATTGAGGTGAAAGGCACGGCTGCGCCGGGCATTACGGCGAAAGATATCGTGCTGGCGATTATCGGTAAAACCGGCAGCGCGGGCGGTACGGGCCATGTGGTCGAGTTCTGCGGCGAAGCAATTCGCAATCTGAGCATGGAAGGTCGTATGACCCTGTGCAACATGGCGATCGAGATGGGCGCCAAAGCCGGTCTGGTCGCGCCGGATGACACCACCTTCAACTACGTAAAAGGGCGTCTGCACGCCCCGAAAGGCAGCGATTTTGACGATGCCGTCGCATACTGGAAAACCCTGAAAACCGACGACGGCGCAACGTTCGATACCGTCGTGACCCTGCAAGCGGAAGACATTGCGCCGCAGGTTACCTGGGGAACCAACCCGGGTCAGGTTATCTCCGTCAACGACAATATCCCCGATCCGGCCTCGTTTGCCGATCCTGTCGAGCGCGCAAGCGCCGAAAAAGCGCTGGCCTATATGGGGCTGAAACCGGGCATTCCGTTAACCGACGTGGCGATCGACAAAGTGTTTATCGGTTCCTGCACCAACTCGCGTATTGAAGATTTACGCGCGGCGGCGGAAATCGCCAAAGGGCGTAAAGTTGCACCGGGCGTTCAGGCTCTGGTGGTTCCCGGCTCCGGCCCCGTAAAAGCGCAGGCAGAGGCGGAAGGTCTGGATAAGATCTTTATCGAAGCCGGTTTTGAATGGCGTTTACCAGGCTGTTCCATGTGTCTGGCGATGAACAACGACCGTCTGAATCCGGGCGAGCGCTGCGCCTCCACCAGCAACCGTAACTTTGAAGGTCGTCAGGGGCGCGGCGGACGCACGCATCTGGTTAGCCCGGCGATGGCTGCCGCTGCCGCCGTCACCGGTCATTTCGCCGATATTCGCAGCATCAAATAAGGAGCACACCATGGCAGAGAAATTTACCCAACACACCGGCCTGGTCGTCCCGCTGGATGCTGCTAACGTCGATACCGACGCGATTATACCGAAACAGTTTTTACAGAAAGTCACCCGCACCGGTTTTGGCGCGCATCTGTTCAATGACTGGCGTTTTCTGGATGAAAAGGGTCAGCAGCCGAACCCGGAGTTCGTGCTGAACTTCCCGGAATATAAAGGCGCATCGATTCTGCTGGCGCGGGAAAACTTCGGCTGCGGTTCATCGCGCGAGCACGCGCCGTGGGCGCTGACCGATTACGGCTTTAAAGTGGTCATCGCGCCGAGCTTCGCGGATATCTTCTATGGCAACAGCTTTAACAACCAGCTGCTGCCGGTGAAACTGAGCGATGAAGAGGTCGATGAACTGTTCGCCCTGGTGAAAGCCAATCCGGGGATTAAATTTGAAGTGGATCTGGAAGCGCAGGTAGTAAAAGCGGGCGATAAGTCCTACAGCTTTAAAATCGACGACTTCCGCCGCCACTGCATGTTGAACGGTCTGGACAGCATCGGCCTGACGTTGCAACACGAAAGCGCAATTGCGGCATACGAAGAGAAACAACCGTCGTTTATGCGCTGATTCTCAGCATACCTGCCGGATGGCACTTCGTTTATCCGGCCTGCCACTCTGTGTAGGCCGGATAAGGCGAAGCCGTCATCCGGCATTTTTTACACATCCTTCACCCGCCCGGTCATCACCAGCGCCACCAGCGAAATCGCCGCTATCACCCAGTAAACAGCGAAATGCCCGTAGCTTTGCGCGACCGCGCCCTGAATCACCCCCGCCAGAATCACTCCCGTGGAGATACTGTTGGTAAACAGCGTGGTGGCTGAACCGGCGCGGCCAGGCATTAAATCCTGAAACCACAGCATGCCAATCCCCGCCACAATGCCGATAAACACCGCGTTAAACAGTTGCAGGATAAGCAACGCCGTCTGGCTGTGAAAGAAAATCAGGCCGAGATAAAACAGTACCCCCGCAGCCACGGCGATAACCATCATCCGCCGCTTACCGAAGCGCTTCACCGAGTAGCCAGCCAGAATCATCGCCGGGATCTCCAGACCTGCCGCAGTCCCCATCAATATTCCGGCCAGTTTATCCGGTAAACCCAGCTCAAGGCTTATCCATAGCGGCATATCAATGATGTACATGGTGTTGCAGGTCCACATCAGCGTGGAGGCGATAAACAGCATACGGACGTTTTTATCCTGCCAGCCGCCCGCTTCCGTGACCGGAACATCGGCAGGCTGCTCAACGCGCGCCACCGAGGGCAGAATAAAAGCAATCAACGCCAGGCTGATGGCGAATATGCCGGCGGCAATGGAAAACATCGCCGTGAAGCCATAGTTCAGCGCCAGCATAAAAGCCAGCGGCGGGCCAATCACCCATGCCAGTGAAAGCTGTGCACGCATTACCGAGCTGAACATCACCACTTCACGCGCGGAGTTATCGGCATATTCCCGCGCCAACGCAAATAGCTGCGGCATGGCGGTATTGGCCAGCGACGCGAATAACACGCCGCAGGTGATCAGGGTGAGATAATGGCGATTGAAGGCGAACAGTAGCGCGTTGCCAATCGCCATCAGGCAGCAGAACATAATCAGCTTACGGCGATCGCCTTTACTGTCCGAGCGTTTTGCTAATGCAAGGCTGACCAGAATCCCGGCAATCGCGTTGACCGTGTAAAAAAGGCCGACCCAGAACGGCTGCGCACCAACTTCACGACTCAAAAACAGGCTCAGCGTCGGTGCCTGCAACGCTCCCGCCACGCCCATCATAAAGGCAACCAGCATAAAAGCGGTATAAACACCGTTGAGGCGCCGTCCCATCGTCATTAACCAGAGCATACTTTCCCTTTTTATGGCTAAACGCAGCCGAAACGAAAAAAGCCAGCAGGAATTATCTGCTGGCGCGGCGATAAACACCAATACTCAGTCACACATGATGTCTGCAATTCGGAAATCCGAGGTCAGGCAGTCACCTCCCACTGCATCAGTTCTTCAAGCATCTTTAAGCGCTGCGGCGCGCTCGGACAAGCCAACCAGGACAACCCTTCTGTCGCGGTAAAGTACTTCAAATAAAACTGACGCATCGAAGACCTCTCCATATTGCTTCATCGGAATCCATTATTGACCTAATATGGGGATAGTAAAATTGCTGAGTTTTGCGCAGGAGTTCCCCTTTTATGTCTTCAGGTCGTCTGCAACAACAGTTCATCCGTCTGTGGCAATGCTGCGACGGCAAAACGCAAGACACCACGCTCAACGAGCTGGCGGACCTGCTGAGCTGCTCCCGCCGCCATATGCGTACGCTGCTGAATACCATGCAGGAACGTGGCTGGTTGACGTGGGAGGCGGAGGTCGGACGCGGGAAACGCTCCCGTCTGACCTTCCTCTATACCGGGCTGGCGCTACAGCAGCAGCGGGCGGAAGACCTGCTGGAGCAAGATCGCATCGACCAGTTGGTACAGCTGGTGGGCGACAAAACCGCCGTGCGGCAAATGCTGGTGTCCCACCTGGGGCGCAGCTTTCGCCAGGGGCGGCATATTCTGCGCGTGCTCTACTATCGTCCAATGCACAACCTGCTGCCTGGCACCGCATTGCGTCGTTCAGAAACCCATATCGCCCGGCAAATTTTCAGCGCACTGACGCGTGTAAATGAGGAAAATGGGGAACTGGAAGCCGACATTGCCCACCACTGGCAACAGATTTCCCCTTTGCAGTGGCGTTTTTTTCTTCGTCCGGGGATTCACTTCCATCACGGACGTGAGCTGGAGATGGAGGATGTCATTGCCTCACTGACGCGCATCAACGCCCTGCCGCTCTACTCGCACATTACCGAGATAGTCTCCCCCACCGCCTGGACGCTGGATATTCACCTGTCGCAGCCGGATCGCTGGCTGCCGTGGCTGCTGGGTCAGGTTCCGGCGATGATCCTGCCGCGGGAGTGGGAAACGCTGAATAATTTCTCCAGCCATCCGATCGGCACCGGCCCTTACGCGGTGATGCGTAATACGCGCAACCAGTTAAAAATCCACGCCTTTGATGATTTCTTCGGCTATCGGGCGCTGATTGATGAAGTGAACGTCTGGGTATTGCCGGACATTGGCGACGAACCGAACGGCGGTCTGACGTTAAAAGGGCCGACCGAAGATGAAAAAGCCATCGAAAGCCGACTGGAAGAGGGCTGCTACTATATGCTGTTCGACGCCCGGACGAATCGCGGCGCGAATCAGGAAGTCAGAGAGTGGATAAGCCGCGTGCTCTCTCCCAGCAATTTGCTCTTCTATGCCGACGAGCAATACCAGCGCCACTGGTTCCCGGCTTACGGATTACTGCCCCGCTGGCACCATGCCCGCCCGGGACACGGCGAAAAACCCGCCGGGCTGGAGACGATCACGCTGACCTACTACCACGACCACATCGAACATCGGGTGATCGCGCAGATCATGAGCCAGCTGCTGGCTGAACATCAGGTCCATCTGGATATCCATGAGATCGACTACGATCAATGGCATGCGGGGGAGGTCACAAGCGACATCTGGCTCAACAGCGCCAACTTTACGCTACCACTCGATTTTTCCCTGTTTGCGCACCTGTGCGAAGTCCCGCTGTTGCAGCATTGCATCCCGCTGGACTGGGAGGGCGACGCCGCGCAGTGGCGAAACGGCGAGATGAACCTGGCAGTGTGGTGCCAGCAATTGCTCGCCAGTAAAGCGATCGTCCCGCTGATCCACCACTGGCTGATCATCCAGGGGCAGCGCAGTATGCGCGGGCTACGTATGAACACCCTCGGCTGGTTTGACTTTAAATCGGCATGGTTTGCGCCACCCGACCCATGATTGCCGCTTAGCAACAAAATCACTACACTAACGCCGTCCTCAACGGGGTGCTGATAAACATACGCGAAACCATTCGTGAAGTGTATGGGCTGAGAAAATACCCGTCGAACCTGATCCGGATAACGCCGGCGAAGGGATTTGAGACTGCTTCTCAAGTCCTTTGCCACCCACTTTATGAGGTGCAAAGTGTTAAAAAAATGTCTTCCCTTGCTACTCCTGTGCGCAGCGCCTGCCTTCGCCAAACCTGTTCTGACCGTCTATACCTATGACTCCTTCGCTGCCGACTGGGGGCCTGGCCCGACAATCAAAAAAGCCTTTGAAGCTGACTGTGATTGCGAACTGAAGCTGGTGGCGCTGGAAGATGGCGTGTCGCTGCTCAACCGCCTGCGAATGGAAGGGAAAAACAGCAAAGCCGACGTGGTGCTTGGCCTGGACAACAACCTGCTGGAAGCCGCCACGCAAACCCGCCTGTTCGCGAAAAGCGGCATTGCGCCTGATGCGGTTAACGTGCCAGGCGGCTGGCATAACGACACATTCGTGCCGTTTGATTATGGCTACTTCGCCTTCATCTATGACAAAAACAAACTGAAAAACCCACCGAAAAGCCTGAAAGAACTGGTAGAGAGCGATCGGAAATGGCGCGTGATTTATCAGGACCCGCGCACCAGTACACCGGGGCTGGGTCTGCTGCTGTGGATGCAGAAAGTCTACGGCGATAACGCGCCGGAAGCCTGGCAAAAACTGGCGGCCAAAACGGTCACCGTCACCAAAGGCTGGAGCGAATCCTACGGCCTGTTCCTGAAAGGCGAAAGCGATCTGGTGCTGAGCTACACCACCTCTCCGGCGTATCACATCATCGAAGAGAAGAAAGATAACTACGCCGCCGCCAGCTTCAGCGAAGGTCATTACCTGCAAGTGGAAGTGGCTGCGCGCACTGCCGCCAGCAAACAGCCGGAACTGGCAGAAAAATTCCTCAAGTTTATGGTTTCACCGGCATTCCAGAACGCCATTCCTACCGGCAACTGGATGTATCCGGTCGCTGACGTCGCCCTGCCCGCAGGATTTGAACAACTGACGAAGCCATCCACCACGCTGGAATTTACGCCTGCGGAAGTGGCATCCCAGCGTCAGGCATGGATTAGCGAATGGCAACGCGCCGTCAGCCGCTAATTCCCGGCTGGCTGATACCCGGGCTTTCTGCCGCCGCGCTGATGGTGGCAGTGGCTCTGGCGGCATTTCTGGCGCTATGGCTTAACGCGCCGCAGGGTGAATGGTCGTCGCTGTGGCAGGACAGCTACCTGTGGCACGTCGTGCGTTTCTCGTTCTGGCAGGCGTTCCTGTCGGCGCTGCTCTCCGTCATCCCGGCGATTTTCCTCGCCAGAGCGCTCTATCGTCGCCGTTTTCCCGGACGTCTGGCGTTATTGCGCCTGTGCGCCATGACGCTGATTTTACCGGTGCTGGTCGCCGTTTTCGGTATCCTCAGCGTCTACGGTCGTCAGGGCTGGCTGGCCTCGCTGTGGCATACGCTGGGGCTGGAGTGGCATTTCTCGCCCTACGGCTTGCAGGGGATTTTACTGGCGCACGTCTTTTTTAACCTGCCGATGGCAAGCCGCCTGCTGCTTCAGGCGCTGGAAAACATTCCCGGCGAACAGCGACAGCTCGCCGCGCAGCTAGGTATGCGCGGCTGGCACTTCTTCCGCTTTGTTGAATGGCCGTGGCTGCGTCGTCAAATCCCGCCGGTGGCGGCGCTGATTTTTATGCTCTGTTTCGCCAGTTTCGCCACCGTGTTGTCACTTGGCGGCGGCCCGCAGGCTACCACTATCGAGCTGGCCATCTATCAGGCGCTGAGCTACGACTACGATCCTGCCCGTGCGGCCATGCTGGCGCTGATCCAGATGATATGTTGTCTGGCGCTGGTGCTGCTGAGCCAGCGGCTGAGTAAAGCCATTGCCCCCGGCGTCACGCTGGTGCAAGGCTGGCGCGACCCTGACGATCGGCTCCACAGCCGCCTGACGGACAGCCTGCTGATCGCCCTGGCGCTGCTGTTGCTTCTCCCGCCGCTGCTGGCGGTTATTATTGATGGCGTCAATCGCAGCCTGTTGGACGTGCTGGCGCAACCCATTTTGTGGCAGGCGCTGTGGACCTCTCTGCGCATTGCGCTGGCGGCGGGAGTGCTGTGCGTCATCCTGACGATGATGCTTTTATGGAGCAGCCGCGAACTGCGCGCCCGCCAGCAGGTACTGGCAGGCCAGGCGCTGGAACTGAGCGGGATGTTGATCCTTGCCATGCCCGGCATCGTGCTGGCGACCGGCTTCTTTTTACTGCTCAACAACAGCGTTGGACTACCGGAGTCGGCTGACGGTATTGTGATTTTCACCAACGCGCTAATGGCGATTCCCTATGCGCTAAAAGTGCTGGAAAACCCCATGCGCGACGTGACCGCACGTTACAGTATGCTGTGTCAGTCATTGGGCATTGAGGGATGGTCGCGGCTGAAGGTGGTGGAACTGCGCGCCCTGAAACGCCCTCTGGCGCAGGCGCTGGCCTTTGCCTGCGTGCTCTCCATCGGTGATTTTGGCGTGGTGGCGCTGTTTGGCAACGACGATTTCCGCACGCTACCGTTTTATCTGTATCAGCAAATTGGCTCCTATCGCAGCCAGGACGGCGCGGTTACCGCATTATTACTGCTGATGCTCTGCTTTATGCTGTTTACCGTTATCGAAAAATTACCGGGGCGAAATGTTAAAACTGACTGATATCACCTGGCTTTATCACCATTTGCCCATGCGCTTCACACTGTCGGTGGCGCGCGGTGAACAGGTGGCGGTTCTCGGGCCAAGCGGCGCCGGGAAAAGTACGTTGCTGAATTTAATCGCCGGGTTTCTGACACCGGCCAGCGGCACAATAATGATTGAAGGTCAGGATCACACCACGACACCGCCCTCCCGCCGTCCCGTTTCCATGCTGTTTCAGGAAAATAATCTGTTCAGCCACCTCAACGTGCAGCAGAACATCGGGCTGGGGTTAAACCCTGGGCTAAAGCTGAACGCGGCTCAGCGGGAGAAGCTGCATCATATTGCACGCCAGATGGGGATCGAAAATCTGCTGGAGCGCCTGCCGGGCGAGCTTTCCGGCGGGCAACGTCAACGCGTGGCGCTTGCGCGCTGCCTGGTGCGCGAGCAGCCGGTATTGCTGCTCGACGAGCCGTTTTCCGCTCTCGATCCCGCCCTGCGTCAGGAGATGCTGACGTTGGTCGGCGACGTCTGCCGCGACCAGCAATTAACCCTGCTGATGGTGTCGCATAGCGTGGAAGATGCCGCGCGCATTGCGTCACGCTCGATTGTCGTGGCCGACGGGCGTATCGCATGGCAGGGCAAAACGGATGAGTTATTAAGCGGTCAGGCCAGCGCTTCGGCATTGCTGGGCATTAAAGCGTAATGGGGTGCCCGGTGGCGCTGCGCTTACCGGGCCTACGGACAGGCATCCGTTGTAGGCCGGATAAGCGTCAGCGCCATCCGGCAAAAGATTCCTCAGTAACCCACGACTTTACGCAGAATATCGATATACACCGGCATCAGCGGATGACGAAGCAGCATCACCAGCGCGACAATGCCCGCGCCGAGCATCACCGGCGCCAGCCATAACAGGCGGCCTCGCGGTAAAAACGGCGTTAAGCGATCGGCGGCGGCCTTACCGCTACGCCATAACCGCCAGCACAGCCAGGCCGCCAGCCACAGCAGCAGCGCCGTTGCCAACAACAGCCATTTGAAATAACCACTCTGCATATCGGCCGGAATGTCGATCGCAGCGCCCGCCAGAATCCCCGGCAAGAAATAGAACGGCGGCCACAGCACGCAGCCAATAATATTCGGCACGATAAATTTCGCGACGGGCAGATCCAGCATACCCGCCACCATCGGCACCAGCGGCCGCGTCGGGCCGACAAAACGCCCGACCAGAATGGTGAACATGCTGTGTTGATGCAGCGCGTGTTCGGTTTTATCCAGCAGCGCTTTGTTCTTTTTCATAAAAGACCAGCGGTGCAGCGGCTTTTTGAAGCGCCAGCCCAACCAGAAGGAGATCCAGTCCCCCAGCAGGCAACCGATAATGCCCGCCAGCCACGCATGCCAGAAATTCAGCTCACCGCTGCCGATAAGCGCCCCCAGCCCCGCCATCATCACCGTACCGGGCAGAATCAGACCGACCAACGCCAGCGACTCCAGAAAGGCCACCAGCGCCACCGCAATTAGCGAGTACAGAGCGGATTGGAGAATAAAGTGTTCCAGCAATGCTTGCATAATGTGTCCGTCAGATTTACGAAGCAGCGATTCTGCTAACCCTCACCCGCTTCGTCAAGTCGCCAATTGTCTGAATAGATTACGCGTTATGACATCTTTGCAGACACATCATTCACTTTTTATTCACAACCAGCGCGGAACTCGCTCGGGCTGGCCCCGGTACATTTTTTAAAGACGCGAGAGAAATAAAGCTGATCGTCAAACCCGACATTGCGCCCGACGGTGGCTATCGGCATCCGCGTCGTGCTGAGCAGCAGCTTCGCCTGGCTGATGCGCTGATCCTCGCGCCAGCTCAGTACGCTAATGCCTAACTGTTGGCGGAACAGGTGCGACAGGCGAGACGGCGACAGGCAGACATGCTGCGCTACGCTGGCAATATCAAACTGGCTGTCCGCCAGATGATCGCTGATGTACTGACAGGCATCGCGCACCCGGCTGTCCATCGGCGGATGCAACGATTCATTGATCGCCTCCATACGTCGCAGCAGAAGCTGCTCCAGCAGGTTAATCGCCAGCAGTTCAGAGTAGCGCCCTTCCCCCTGCCCGGCATTGATGATTTGACCAAAAAGCTCATTAAAACGCGGCTGGTGCGCTTCGTCAGGGCGGAAAAAACCGGTCTGCGCAAAAATCGTCGGCCAGGTGAGCCACTCCTGCCAGTAGGCGCGCGGTCGGAAGTACACCCACTGGTGATACCATTCGCTCGCATTGGGATGGCGACCGTAGTGGTGTACCTCGCCAGGCGGAAACAGCAAAATATCCCCCGGACGGCAGACAAACTGTTTGCCGTGGTTATTGATCACCCCTTCCCCGCGAATCGTAAGATTAAGGATATACCCCTTCATCCCCAGCGGGCGGTCGATAAAAAAATCCAGATAGCCGTTCGCCTCAATGGGCGTCAGCCCGGCAACCAGATGCGCATTAAACGAATAACCCGGCAGCAGGGGATCATTCTGCGTTTCAGCCATAAATTCAATACTCCCGGCGTTCTGAGAAGAAACCAATTGTCCATATTGAGTGAAACATCTTCACCTTCCCCTCTGCGCCCCGCCGTCATTGCGGTTACGGATCATCAACCCCGCTTGAGAAAAGAGATTTGTAACAAAGGCCGATTGCGAAGGCGATAAAAACGGGTAACAAAAGTGTCTATAACTACGACAGAAATGTCCACATTGAATATTTGCACGGCGTCACACTTTGCAATGCCATAGCATTTTAATCCATAAGATTAGCGGATCCTGCCTGACGGTTTTTATCCCCGCTATCTACTGTTTCTCCATACCTGTTTTTTTCGATGGAGTAAGACGATGGCGATTGCAATTGGCCTCGATTTTGGCAGTGATTCAGTTCGTGCTCTGGCGGTGGATTGCACCACCGGGGAAGAGATCGCCACCTGCGTAGAGTGGTATCCCCGCTGGCAGGAAGGGCGCTATTGCGACGCCCCGAACAACCAGTTCCGCCATCATCCACGCGACTACATAGAGTCAATGGAAGCCGCGTTGAAAAACGTCCTCGCGACCCTGAGCGCGTCACAGCGTGGCGAGGTGGTCGGCATCGGCGTCGACAGCACCGGCTCCACCCCCGCCCCCATTGATGCCGACGGCCACGTACTGGCGCTGCGTCCTGAGTTCGCCGAAAACCCGAATGCGATGTTCGTCCTGTGGAAAGATCACACCTCGGTCGAAGAAGCGGAAGCCATCACCCGCCTGTGCCATACGCCGGGCAAAACCGATTATTCCCGCTACATCGGCGGCATTTACTCCAGCGAATGGTTCTGGGCGAAAATTCTGCACGTTACACGTCAGGACAGCGCCGTCGCGCAGGCCGCCGCCTCCTGGATTGAGCTGTGCGACTGGGTGCCTGCCCTGCTCTCCGGCACCACGCGCCCGCAGGATATTCGCCGTGGTCGCTGTAGCGCCGGACATAAATCGCTGTGGCATGAGAGCTGGGGCGGTTTGCCGCCCGCCAGTTTCTTCGATGACCTCGATCCCATCATCAACCGCCACCTCGCCTGGCCGCTGTTTACCGACACCTTCACTGCCGATCTGCCGGTTGGCACGCTGTGCGCGGAGTGGGCGCAACGCCTCGGCCTGCCGGAAAGCGTGGTCATCTCTGGCGGCGCGTTTGACTGCCATATGGGCGCGGTTGGCGCGGGCGCGCAGCCGAATGCGCTGGTGAAAGTGATCGGCACATCGACCTGCGACATTCTGATTGCCGACAAGCAGAGCGTCGGCGACCGCGCGGTGAAAGGCATTTGCGGCCAGGTAGACGGCAGCGTCGTGCCTGATTTTATTGGTCTGGAAGCAGGACAATCGGCGTTCGGCGATATCTATGCCTGGTTTGGCCGCATTCTCGGCTGGCCGCTGGAGCAGCTTGCGGCGCAGCATCCTGAACTGAAAGACCAAATCGCCATCAGCCAAAAGCAGCTACTCCCGGCGCTGACCGAGGCGTGGGCGAAGAATCCATCGCTGGATCATCTGCCCGTGGTGCTCGACTGGTTTAACGGTCGCCGCACGCCGAACGCTAATCAGCGTCTGAAAGGGGTGATTAGCGATCTGAATCTCGCTACCGATGCGCCAGCGCTGTTTGGCGGGCTGATCGCCGCCACCGCCTTCGGCGCACGCGCCATTCAGGAATGCTTTACCGAACAGGGCATTGCCGTCAACAACGTGATGGCGCTGGGCGGCATCGCCCGTAAGAATCAGGTGATCATGCAGGCCTGCTGCGACGTGCTCAACCGTCCGCTACAGATTGTCGCCTCAGACCAGTGCTGCGCGTTAGGCGCCGCCATTTTTGCCGCCGTCGCCGCAAAAGCGCATGTCGATATCCCTGCCGCACAACAAAAAATGGCCAGCGCCGTAGAGAACACCCTGCAACCGCGCCCGGAACAGGCTCAACGCTTCGAACAGCTTTATCAGCGCTACCGGCAGTGGGCGGTCAGCGCTGAACAACACTATCTTCCGACTGCCGCCCCGGCGCCAAAAACCCCGGTCAGCCAGGCAACCCTGACCCATTAAGGACACGACAATGACGATTTTTGACAACTATGAAGTGTGGTTTGTGATTGGCAGCCAGCATTTGTATGGCTCTGAAACGCTGCGCCAGGTTACTCAGCATGCCGAACATGTGGTAAAGGCGCTGAATACCGAAGCAAAACTGCCCTGCAAACTGGTGCTGAAGCCGCTGGGGACGTCGCCTGACGAGATCACCGCGATTTGTCGTGACGCCAGTTATGACGATCGCTGTGCGGGCCTGGTGGTCTGGCTGCACACCTTCTCGCCCGCGAAAATGTGGATTAACGGGCTGAGTATTCTCAACAAGCCGCTGTTGCAGTTCCACACCCAGTTCAATGCCGCCCTGCCGTGGGACAGCATCGACATGGACTTTATGAACCTGAATCAGACCGCACATGGCGGACGCGAGTTTGGTTTTATTGGCGCGCGTATGCGTCAGCAGCACGCGGTAGTGACCGGTCACTGGCAGGATAAACACGCGCACGCGCGTATCGGCTCATGGATGCGTCAGGCGGTCTCCAGACAGGACACCCGCCACCTGAAAGTGTGCCGCTTTGGCGACAACATGCGTGAAGTGGCCGTGACCGACGGCGATAAAGTGGCGGCGCAGATCAAGTTCGGCTTCTCGGTGAATACCTGGGCGGTGGGCGACCTGGTGCAGGTCGTGAATGCGGTTAGCGACGGCGACATTAACGCGCTGGTGGATGAATACGAAAGCCGCTATACCCTGACGCCCGCGACGCAAATTCACGGCGACAAGCGGCAGAACGTGCTGGAAGCCGCGCGTATTGAACTTGGCATGAAGCGCTTTCTGGAACAGGGCGGCTTCCACGCGTTCACCACGACGTTTGAAGATTTGCACGGCCTGAAGCAGCTCCCAGGACTGGCCGTACAGCGCCTGATGCAACAGGGCTACGGTTTCGCTGGCGAAGGCGACTGGAAAACCGCCGCGCTGCTTCGCATCATGAAAGTGATGTCTGGCGGTTTGCCGGGCGGCACCTCATTTATGGAGGATTACACCTACCACTTTGAGAAGGGCAACGATCTGGTGCTCGGCTCGCACATGCTGGAAGTATGCCCGTCTATCGCGGTGGAAGAAAAACCGATCCTCGACGTGCAGCACCTCGGCATCGGAGGTAAAGACGCGCCCGCACGTCTGATCTTCAACACCCAAACCGGCCCGGCGATCGTCGCCAGCCTGATCGACCTCGGCGATCGCTATCGTCTGCTGGTCAACTGCATCGACACCGTAAAAACGCCGCATGACCTGCCGAAGCTGCCGGTCGCCAACGCGCTGTGGAAAGCCCAGCCGGATCTGACCACCGCATCCGAAGCGTGGATTCTCGCCGGTGGCGCGCATCACACCGTCTTCAGCCATGCGCTGGATCTGAACGATATGCGCCAGTTCGCAGAGATGCACGATATCGAAATCACCGTCATCGATAACGATACCCGTCTGCCCGCCTTTAAAGACGCGCTGCGCTGGAACGAAGTTTATTACGGTTTCAAACGTTAACAGTTGCCGGATAGCGGCGTAAATGCCTTATCCGGCCTACAGGTCGCACCAACCTCGTAGGCCGGATAAGCGCAGCGCCATCCGGCGTGGAGACAGCTATGTTAGAAGACCTCAAACGTCAGGTACTGGAAGCCAATCTGGCGCTGCCAAAACACAATCTGGTGACTCTCACCTGGGGGAACGTCAGCGCCGTCGATCGCGAGCGCGGCGTCTTCATCATCAAACCTTCCGGCGTCGACTACAGCGTGATGAGCGCAGAGGATATGGTGGTGGTCAGCATTGCCACGGGTGAAGTGGTGGAAGGAACGAAAAAGCCCTCCTCCGATACGCCGACCCACCGTCTGTTGTATCAGTCTTTCCCGTCGATTGGCGGCATCGTCCACACCCATTCGCGCCACGCGACCATCTGGGCGCAGGCCGGGCAATCCATCCCGGCGACGGGGACGACCCATGCGGACTATTTTTACGGCACGATCCCCTGCACGCGCAAAATGACCGATGCGGAGATCAACGGCGAATATGAATGGGAAACGGGCAACGTCATCGTTGAAACCTTTGCAAAACAGGGTATCGATGCCGCGCAGATGCCCGGCGTGCTGGTGCATTCACACGGTCCGTTCACCTGGGGCAAAAACGCCGAAGACGCGGTGCATAACGCCATTGTGCTGGAGGAGGTCGCCTGTATGGGCATCTTCTGCCGCCAGCTTGCGCCACAGTTGCCGGATATGCAGCAAACGTTGCTGGATAAGCACTACCTGCGCAAACACGGGGCGAAGGCCTATTACGGGCAGTAATGGATAGCCCGACGGCGCAACCACACCTGTATAAAACCACAGCAAAACGTTCCAAACCAGGCTATAATCATGCCTGGTTTTTTAATGAGTACGCAGCGTGGCGCAGGCAGGTTTTATTTTAACCCGGCACTGGCGGGATACCCCGCAAGGAACGGAGGTCTCATTCTGGCTGGCAACGGACACCGGTCCTTTGCAGGTCACGCTCGCGCCGCAGGAGTCGGTCGCGTTTATCCCTACGCATCAGGCCGCCCGCGTCACCTCGCTGCTGCGCACAGAAAACGGCTATCGCCTGACGCCGCTCAATTTGCAGGATTTTCATCGCCAGCCCGTCTCGGGGTTGTACTGCCGCTCTCACCGACAGCTGATGCGTCTGGAAAAACAGCTGAAAGAACAGGGCGTAACGGTCTATGAAGCCGATGTGCGCCCGCCGGAACGTTACCTGATGGAGCGGTTTATCACCGCTCCCGTTTGGCTGGAGGGCGACACAAAAGACGGCGCGATCGTCAATGCCCGCCTGAAACCGCACCCAGACTACCGTCCCCCGCTGAAATGGGTATCGCTGGATATTGAAACCACCCGACACGGCGAGCTGTACTGCATTGGCCTGCAAGGCTGCGGGCAACGCGTCGTTTTTATGCTCGGCCCGGCGAATGGCGATGCCTCGGCGCTGGATTTCCAGCTTGAGTATGCGGCGAGTCGCCCGCTGCTGCTGGAAAAACTCAACGACTGGTTTGCCCGGCACGATCCCGATGTGATCATCGGCTGGAACGTGGTGCAGTTTGATTTACGCATCCTGCAAAAACATGCCGAGCGCTATCGTATCCCTCTACGTCTGGGGCGCGACAACACCGAGCTGGAATGGCGCGAGCACGGTTTCAAGAACGGCGTGTTTTTCGCCCAGGCCAAAGGGCGGTTGATTATTGACGGCATTGAGGCGCTCAAATCCGCGTTCTGGAATTTCTCATCATTTTCACTGGAAACCGTGGCCCAGGAGCTGCTTGGCGAAGGGAAATCGATCGATAATCCCTGGGACAGAATGGACGAAATTGACCGCCGTTTCGCCGAAGATAAGCCCGCGCTCGCCACGTATAACCTCAAGGACTGCGAGCTGGTGACGCAGATTTTTCATAAGACGGAGATCATGCCGTTTTTACTGGAGCGCGCCACCGTTAACGGTCTGCCCGCTGACCGCCACGGCGGTTCTGTCGCCGCCTTCGGTCATCTCTATTTTCCCCGTATGCATCGCGCCGGTTACGTTGCACCGAATCTCGGTGAAGTCCCGCCGCATGCCAGCCCTGGCGGTTACGTAATGGACTCGCGCCCTGGCCTGTATGACTCCGTACTGGTGCTGGATTATAAGAGCCTGTACCCGTCGATCATTCGCACGTTCCTGATCGACCCGGTTGGGCTGGTGGAAGGGATGGCGCAACCGGACCCGACACACAGCACCGAAGGCTTTCTTGACGCCTGGTTCTCGCGAGAAACGCACTGTCTCCCGGAGATCGTCACGCAGATCTGGCACGGGCGCGATGAGGCCAAACGCCACGGCAATAAACCGCTGTCCCAGGCGCTGAAGATCATCATGAATGCGTTTTACGGCGTGCTCGGGACGACGGCCTGCCGCTTTTTCGATCCCCGACTGGCCTCGTCGATCACCATGCGCGGCCACGCGATCATGCGTCAGACCAAAGCGCTGATCGAGGCGCAGGGCTATGACGTGATCTACGGCGATACGGATTCCACTTTCGTCTGGCTGAAAGGCGCGCATTCTGAAGACGAGGCGGCAAGGATTGGCCGCGAGCTGGTGCGTCATGTGAATGACTGGTGGACGCAATCCCTGCAACAGCAAAAGCTGACCAGCGCGCTGGAATTAGAGTTTGAAACCCACTTCCGCCGCTTTCTGATGCCGACCATTCGCGGGGCGGACACCGGCAGCAAAAAGCGCTATGCCGGGCTGATTCAGGAAGGCGAGAAGCAGCGAATGGTATTTAAAGGGCTGGAGACCGTGCGCACCGACTGGACGCCGCTGGCGCAGCAATTCCAGCAGGAGCTTTACCTGCGTATCTTCCGCCAGGAGCCCTATCAGGAGTATGTCCGGGAAACCATCGATAACCTGATGACGGGCAAGCTGGATGAACAGCTGGTTTACCGCAAGCGACTGCGCCGCCCGTTGAGCGAATATCAGCGTAACGTTCCGCCGCACGTTCGCGCCGCCCGGCTCGCCGATGAACAAAACATCAAGCTGGGGCGCCCGGCGCAGTATCAGAACCGCGGCACGATCAAATACGTGTGGACGACTAACGGCCCTGAGCCGCTGGATTACCGGCATTCACCGCTGGATTACGAGCACTATTTAACCCGCCAGCTACAGCCGGTCGCAGAGGGAATACTTCCCTTCATCGATGATAATTTTGCTACACTACTCACAGGACAACTGGGGTTATTTTGACGCGTGACGAATGCGCCGCCATCCATTACCATAGCGCCCTTTCCATTCCTGGACCCAATTAACACTGCTGCCATTCTATTTTGGTAGCGGGTGATTATTGCCTGCAATTAAAGATATAGAGCCGAACATATATGCCTTTTACACTTGGTCAACGCTGGATCAGCGATACAGAAAGCGAACTGGGACTTGGAACCGTCGTCGCGATGGATGCGCGAACTGTCACCTTACTTTTCCCAGCGACAGGTGAAAACCGTCTGTATGCGCGCAGTGACTCCCCCGTGACCCGCGTGATGTTTAACCCTGGTGATACGATTACAAGCCATGAAGGCTGGCAGCTACAAATCGATGAAGTAAAAGAAGAAAACGGCCTGCTTGCCTATACTGGCACCCGCCTTGATACCGAAGAAACCGCCGTCACGCTGCGTGAAGTCCTGCTCGACAGCAAGCTGATTTTCAGTAAACCGCAGGATCGCCTGTTCGCCGGGCAAATCGACCGGATGGACCGATTCGCTCTGCGCTACCGCGCACGTAAATTTCAGAGCGAGCAGTACCGCATGCCGTGGAGCGGCCTGCGCGGTCAGCGCACCAGCCTGATTCCCCACCAGCTCAACATTGCCCATGATGTCGGTCGCCGCCACGCGCCGCGCGTCCTGCTGGCGGATGAAGTGGGCTTAGGAAAAACCATCGAAGCCGGGATGATCCTGCACCAACAACTGCTGTCTGGCGCGGCGGAACGCGTGCTGATCATCGTCCCGGAAACCCTGCAACATCAGTGGCTGGTTGAAATGCTGCGCCGCTTCAACCTGCGCTTCGCGCTGTTCGACGACGAGCGTTACACCGAAGCCCAGCACGATGCCTACAACCCGTTTGAAACCGAGCAACTGGTTATCTGCTCGCTGGACTTCGCGCGTCGCAACAAACAGCGTCTGGAGCATCTGTGCGACGCACAATGGGACCTGCTGGTCGTCGATGAAGCTCACCACCTGGTGTGGAGCGAAGACGCGCCAAGCCGCGAATATATGGCGATTGAACAACTGGCGGAACGCGTGCCTGGCGTCCTGCTGCTGACCGCAACGCCGGAACAACTGGGAATGGAAAGCCACTTCGCCCGTCTGCGTCTGCTCGACCCGAGCCGTTTCCACGACTTCGAACAATTTGTCGAAGAGCAAAAAAATTATCGCCCGGTCGCCGACGCCGTCGCCATGCTGCTGGCAGGCAACAAGCTGAGCAACGAAGAGCTGAACATGCTCGGCGACCTGATTGGCGAGCAGGACATCGAACCGCTGCTGCAAACGGCGAACAGCGACCGCGATGGCGCGCAGAATGCCCGCCAGGAGCTGGTCTCCATGCTGATGGACAGACACGGCACCAGCCGCGTACTGTTCCGCAACACCCGCAACGGCGTCAAAGGCTTCCCGAAACGCGAGCTGCACACCATCAAGCTGCCGCTGCCAACGCAATATCAGACGGCGATTAAAGTCTCCGGCATTATGGGCGCGCGTAAAAGCGCGGAGGACAGAGCGCGCGATATGCTCTACCCGGAGCAGATTTATCAGGAATTCGAAGGGGATAGCGGCACCTGGTGGAACTTCGACCCGCGCGTGGAGTGGCTGATGGGGCATCTGACCAGCCACCGCTCGCAGAAAGTGCTGGTGATCTGCGCGAAAGCCGCCACCGCGCTGCAACTGGAGCAGGTGCTGCGCGAGCGCGAAGGCATTCGCGCCGCCGTATTCCATGAAGGCATGTCCATTATTGAACGCGACCGCGCCGCCGCGTGGTTTAGCGAAGAAGACAGCGGCGCGCAGGTTCTGCTGTGCTCGGAAATTGGTTCTGAAGGCCGTAACTTCCAGTTCGCCAGCAACCTGGTGATGTTTGACCTGCCGTTTAACCCGGATTTGCTGGAGCAGCGTATTGGCCGTCTGGACCGTATCGGCCAGGCGCACGATATTCAGATCCACGTTCCGTATCTGGAAAAAACCGCGCAGTCCGTGCTGGTTCGCTGGTATCACGAAGGGCTGGATGCCTTTGAGCACACCTGCCCGACCGGTCGCGCCATCTACGATACGGTGTATCACGATCTGATCGCTTACCTGGCGACGCCTGAAAACACCGACGGTTTTGACGCGCTGATCAAAACCTGCCGCGAGCAGCACGAAGCGCTGAAAGCGCAGCTGGAGCAAGGGCGCGACCGTCTGCTGGAGATCCACTCTAACGGCGGCGAGAAAGCGCAGGCGCTGGCAGAGAGCATTGAAGAACAGGATGACGACACCAGCCTGATCGCCTTCGCCATGAACCTGTTTGATATCGTCGGGATTAACCAGGATGACCGTGGTGAGAACCTGATTGTACTGACGCCTTCCGATCATATGCTGGTGCCGGACTTCCCTGGCCTGCCGGAAGATGGCTGCACCATTACGTTCGAGCGTGATGTGGCGCTGTCGCGTGAAGATGCGCAGTTTGTTACCTGGGAACATCCGCTGATTCGCAACGGCCTGGATCTGATTCTGTCTGGCGATACCGGCAGCAGCACGATTTCACTGTTGAAAAACAAAGCGTTGCCGGTGGGAACGCTGCTGGTGGAACTGGTGTATGTCGTTGAAGCGCAGGCGCCGAAACATTTACAGCTTAACCGTTTCCTGCCGCCGACGCCGGTGCGCATGCTGCTGGATAAAAACGGCAATAACCTGGCCGCGCAGGTGGAGTTTGAAACCTTCAACCGCCAGCTGAGCGCCGTTAACCGTCATACCGGCAGCAAGCTGGTCAACGCGGTTCAACAGGACGTACACGCGATTCTGCAACTGGGCGAAGCGCAGGCGGAGAAATCGGCCCGGGCGCTGATCGACGCCGCGCGTAGCGAAGCGGATGAAAAACTGTCTGCCGAACTGTCGCGTCTGGAAGCGCTGCGCGCCGTTAACCCGAACATCCGTGATGATGAACTTGCGGCGATCGACAGCAACCGTCAGCAGGTAATGGAAAGCCTGGATCAGGCCAACTGGCGTCTGGATGCCTTGCGTCTTATCGTCGTCACGCATCAGTAACGGAGCAAAAAATGGGGATGGAAAACTACAATCCGCCGCAGGAGCCCTGGCTGATTATCCTGTATCAGGATGAGCACATTATGGTGGTCAACAAGCCCAGCGGCTTGTTGTCCGTGCCGGGCCGCCTTGAGGAGCACAAAGATAGCGTGATGACGCGTATTCAACGCGATTATCCGCAGGCGGAGTCAGTGCATCGTCTGGATATGGCGACCAGCGGCGTGATTGTAGTGGCGCTGACCAAAGCGGCGGAACGGGAGCTGAAACGCCAGTTCCGCGAGCGTGAACCGAAAAAACAGTACGTTGCGCGCGTGTGGGGGCATCCAGCCCCTGCCGAAGGGCTGGTTGATTTACCGCTGATCTGCGACTGGCCGAACAGGCCGAAACAGAAAGTGTGCTATGAGACAGGTAAGCCTGCGCAAACCGGGTATGAGGTGGTGGACTTCGCTGCGGATAACACCGCACGGGTGGTGCTTAAACCGATTACCGGGCGTTCTCATCAGCTACGTGTGCATATGCTGGCGTTGGGACACCCCATTCTCGGCGATCGCTTCTACGCGTCGCCAGAAGCGCTGACGATGGCGTCGCGTCTGTTGCTGCATGCCGAAACGCTAACCATCACCCATCCCGCGTATGGCAACAGTATGACCTTTAAAGCCCCGGTAGATTTTTAAATTCTGTGCCCATTTGTGCCGGGGGCGCTTCGCTTGCCCGGCCTACCGTTCTCAACGTAGGCCGGATAAGACGCTTTACGTCGCCATCCGGCAAAACCATTATTTAAAACCTTTCTGCTCTTTAATCATTTCATACGCTTTCTGAATTTCCTGCGCTTTTTGCTTCGCCATCTCCATCATCTCCGGCGGCAACCCTTTTGCGACCAGTTTGTCCGGGTGGTGCTCGCTCATCAGTCTGCGATACGCGCGTTTAATGGTTGTCGCATCATCTGTCGGCTTAACCCCCAGCACGTTGCAGGCATCTTCCAGCGTAGGGCCACGCTGCGCCTGCTGCCAGCCGCCGCCGGCCTGCTGTTGCTGATAACCGCCGCCAAACTGCGCCCCGCCCTGCATCATGCGTAAGAACTGATCGAACTGAGCGCGGGAAATCCCCAGCTCCTCGGCGATAACGTACAGCACTTCCCGCTCGTTCGGGTGGAGCGTTCCATCCGCAAACGCCGCCTGAATCTGAATTTCCAGAAACATCCGTATCAGATCAAACCGCCCAAAGCAGACGCTGCGAAACTGGCGCATTTTTTCACGTAACGGGTAATTATCCGATTTTCCCACGCGAAACGCGTGTTGGGCGGCGGTACGTGATTCGCCGTGTAAGTTCATCCGGTCCATCAACTGGCTGGCAATATGAATATCCGCTTCCGTCACGCGCCCTTTCGATTTGGTTAAATGCCCCATGACCTCAAAAGTGGTGGCGAAAAACAGTGCCTGCCGTTCACGCTGATTGGCGAACCACGCCATTTTGCGGCTGCGGGCTTTGTCGAACATGTGGCCTATCAGCAGACCTAATACCACGCCCCAGAAGCCGCCTCCCATCATCAGCGCCACTGCGACACCTACAATCTTTCCCCAGTACTGCATAGACTCCCCAAATCTTTACGCTGACAGTGAGGCTATGTCCCACAATATAGAGTGCTTTTCCTGGAATGAAGGCTGCGGTCAATTGTGGGACATCGCCTATAATTTGCATTATCATACCTGTCATTCAATGCCGTGCCTAACACCACAGACACATACCCATTGGATTTCACGTTGCAGCAAGACCGCCGCACAGCCGCCAGACGCTTATCCAGGCAAGTCGCCGGGGCATGTGAATAACGTCCACGAAAGCGCAACCTGAAAGACGACGGGTAGAAAAGGGACAGGATTAACACTAGCGTAGTGAAGATGAGTACGTTAGTCTCTGACCGTTTGTCACGCGCAACGCTACTGATGATGGAACAATAAATACAACGTATGAAAAAACGTATTCCCACTTTCCTGGCCACCATGATCGCCAGCGCCCTTTATAGTCAGCAGGGCCTGGCCGCCGACCTTGCCTCGCAGTGCATGTTGGGTGTGCCAAGCTACGACCGTCCTCTGGTGAAAGGCGAGACGAACGAATTACCCGTGACGATCAACGCCGATCACGCGAAAGGGAACTACCCGGACGACGCGGTATTCACCGGTAATGTCGATATCAACCAGGGTAACAGTCGCCTGCAAGCTGACGAGGTGCAACTCCATCAAAAAGAGGCGCCAGGCCAGCCGGAACCGGTGCGTACCGTCGATGCGCTCGGCAACGTCCATTATGACGACAATCAGGTTATTCTGAAGGGGCCGAAAGGCTGGGCGAACCTGAACACCAAAGACACAAACGTGTGGGAAGGCGACTACCAGATGGTCGGCCGTCAGGGGCGCGGGAAAGCGGACCTGATGAAGCAGCGTGGCGAAAACCGCTATACCATTCTGGAAAATGGCAGCTTTACCTCCTGTCTGCCAGGCTCCGATACCTGGAGCGTTGTGGGCAGCGAAGTGATTCACGATCGTGAAGAGCAGGTAGCGGAAATCTGGAACGCCCGTTTTAAACTGGGTCCGGTTCCCGTGTTTTACAGCCCTTATTTACAGCTGCCGGTCGGTGACAAACGCCGCTCCGGTTTCCTGATCCCGAACGCGAAGTACACCACCAAGAACTATTTTGAGTTCTACCTGCCGTATTACTGGAACATCGCGCCCAATATGGACGCCACCATTACGCCGCATTATATGCACCGTCGTGGCGGTGTCATGTGGGAGAATGAGTTCCGCTACCTCAGCCAGGCGGGCGCGGGTTTAATGGAGTTCGATTATCTGAATTCCGATCGCGTTTACGACGATGAGCATCCGAACGACAGCAACTCCCGTCGCTGGTTGTTCTACTGGCGTCATGGCGGCGTGATGGATCAGGTATGGCGCTTTAATGTCGACTATACCAAGGTCAGCGACTCCAGCTACTTCAATGACTTTGACAATAAGTACGGTTCCAGTACCGACGGTTACGCCACGCAGAAATTCAGCGTCGGCTATGCCGTGCAGAACTTTGATGCCACGGTGTCAACCAAACAGTTCCAGGTATTCAGCGATCAGAATACCAGCAGTTACTCCGCTGAGCCGCAGTTAGACGTTAACTTCTACCAGAATGACGTTGGTCCATTCGATACGCGTATTTATGGCCAGGCCGTGAAGTTTGTAAACACCCGAGACAACATGCCGGAAGCGACTCGCGTTCACCTGGAGCCAACCATCAATCTGCCGTTATCGAATCAGTGGGGCAGCATCAATACTGAAGCGAAGCTGCTGGCGACGCACTACCAGCAAACCAATCTGGACTCGTACAACAACAATTCGCGAAACGTCAATAAACTCGATGAGTCGGTTAACCGCGTAATGCCGCAGTTCAAAGTCGACGGCAGGATGGTGTTTGAACGCGATATGACGACGTTGGCGCCGGGTTACACCCAGACGCTGGAGCCGCGCGCGCAGTATCTGTACGTTCCCTATCGTAACCAGAGCAGCATCAATAACTACGACTCCTCATTATTGCAGTCCGACTACAGCGGCCTGTTCCGCGACCGCACATATGGCGGTCTGGACCGTATCGCCTCCGCAAACCAGGTCACGACCGGCGTCACATCGCGTATTTATGATGATGCCGCAATTGAACGTTTTAATGTTTCCGTGGGTCAAATCTACTATTTCACGGAGTCTCGCACCGGCGATGACAACATAACCTGGGAGAATGACGACAAAACGGGCTCACTGGTTTGGGCGGGCGACACCTACTGGCGTATCTCCGACCGCTGGGGACTGCGTAGCGGCATTCAGTACGACACGCGTCTGGACAGCGTCGCGACCAGCAGCAGTACGATCGAATACCGTCGCGATGAAAATCGTCTCTTACAGTTGAACTACCGTTATGCCAGCGCGGAATATATTCAGGCTACGCTGCCGTCTTATTCCACTGCGGAGCAGTATAAAAACGGGATTTCCCAGGTCGGGGGCGTTGCCAGTTGGCCGATTGCCGATCGTTGGTCTATCGTAGGCGCTTACTACTTTGATACCAATGTGAATAAGCCTGCCGACCAGATGCTCGGCGTGCAGTACAACTCCTGCTGCTATGCGATTCGCTTCGGTTATGAGCGTAAGCTGAACGGTTGGGATAACGATAAAGAACACGCTGTTTATGACAACGTGATCGGCTTTAACATTGAATTGCGTGGTCTGAGCTCCAACTACGGTCTCGGCACCAAAGAGATGTTGCGTTCGAACATTTTGCCGTATCAAAGCTCTCTGTGATTTGATTGATTTACCACGTAATCCGCATTGCGGTTAATTGAAATGGAAAAAGTATGAAGAACTGGAAAACGCTGCTTCTCGGTATCGCCATGATCGCGAATACCAGTTTCGCTGCCCCGCAGGTAGTCGATAAAGTCGCAGCCGTCGTCAATAACGGCGTCGTGCTGGAAAGCGACGTTGATGGCTTAATGCAATCAGTAAAACTTAATGCGGGTCAGGCTGGTCAGCAGCTTCCTGATGATGCCACGCTACGTCATCAGATCCTGGAACGTTTGATCATGGATCAAATCGTTCTCCAGATGGGTCAGAAGATGGGGGTGAAAATCTCTGATGAACAGCTGGATCAGGCTATCGCCAATATCGCTAAACAGAACAACATGACGCTGGACCAGATGCGCAGCCGTCTGGCTTACGATGGTCTGAGCTACTCGACCTACCGTAGCCAGATCCGCAAAGAGATGATCATCTCCGAAGTGCGTAACAACGAAGTGCGCCGTCGCGTCACCATCCTGCCGCAGGAAGTGGATGCGCTGGCCCAACAGGTCGGTAACCAGAACGATGCCAGCACAGAGCTGAACCTGAGCCACATTCTGATCCCGCTGCCGGAAAACCCGACGTCGGATCAGGTAAGCGAAGCGGAAGCCCAGGCGCGTTCGATTGTTGATGAAGCGCGTAACGGCAGTGATTTCGGCAAACTGGCGATCACCTACTCCGCCGACCAGCAGGCGCTGAAAGGCGGCCAGATGGGCTGGGGACGTATTCAGGAGCTGCCGGGCATTTTCGCGCAGGCGCTGAGCACGGCGAAAAAAGGCGACATCGTTGGCCCGATTCGTTCCGGCGTTGGCTTCCACATTCTGAAAGTGAACGATCTGCGCGGCCAGAGCCAGAGCATCTCCGTCACTGAAGTTCATGCCCGCCATATTCTGCTGAAACCCTCGCCGATCATGACCGATCAACAGGCGCGCCTGAAACTGGAAGAGATCGCAGCAGACATTAAGAGCGGCAAAACGACCTTTGCCGCCGCAGCGAAAGAGTTTTCACAGGACCCAGGTTCTGCCAACCAGGGCGGCGATCTGGGCTGGGCGGCAGCGGATATTTTCGATCCTGCCTTCCGCGACGCGCTGACCCGCCTCAACAAAGGCCAGATGAGCGCCCCGGTGCACTCCTCCTTTGGCTGGCACCTGATCGAACTGCTGGATACGCGTAACGTTGATAAAACCGACGCGGCGCAGAAAGACAGAGCTTACCGTATGCTGATGAACCGTAAGTTCTCGGAAGAAGCGGCGACCTGGATGCAGGAACAACGCGCCAGCGCTTACGTTAAAATCCTGAGCAATTAATGGCTACTGTTCAACGCGTTGTTATCACTCCCGGCGAACCCGCCGGGATTGGTCCTGACTTAGTCGTTCAGCTCGCACAGCGTGAGTGGCCGGTCGAGCTCGTCGTCTGTGCAGATGCCCGTCTGTTAACCGACCGGGCCGCGTTGCTCGGTTTGCCCCTCTCGCTTCTTCCCTACTCGCCAAATCACCCTGCAAAACCGCAATCCGCCGGCACGCTGACCCTGTTGCCGACAGCGCTTCGCGCTCCTGTCACCCCAGGTCAACTCAGCGTTGAGAATGGGCAGTATGTGGTGGATACGCTGGCGCGCGCCTGCGACGGTTGTCAGCAAGGGGAATTTGCGGCGCTGATCACCGGGCCGGTTCACAAAGGCGTCATCAATGACGCTGGCGTACCGTTTACCGGACACACGGAGTTTTTTGAAGCGCGTTCGCAGGCAAAGAAAGTGGTGATGATGCTGGCCACCGAGGAGCTGCGGGTCGCGCTGGCGACAACGCACCTGCCGTTAAGAGCGGTTGCCGACGCCATTACGCCCGCTTTGCTGCATGAGGTGATCGGCATTCTGCATCATGATTTACGCACGAAATTCGGCCTTGCCGATCCGCATATTCTGGTGTGCGGGCTAAATCCGCATGCGGGTGAAGGCGGCCATATGGGAACCGAAGAGATCGACACGATCGTTCCGGTACTGGATGATCTGCGCGCTCAAGGGATGCGCTTAAGCGGCCCTTTGCCCGCCGACACGCTTTTCCAGCCTAAATATCTCGATCATGCCGATGCCGTGCTGGCGATGTACCACGATCAGGGTCTCCCCGTGCTAAAATACCAGGGATTTGGTCGCGGCGTGAATATCACGCTGGGCCTGCCTTTTATTCGAACATCCGTAGACCACGGCACCGCGCTTGAACTGGCGGGTCGGGGGCAAGCGGATGTCGGCAGTTTTATTACGGCGCTTAATCTCGCCATCAAAATGATTGTTAATACCCAATGAATAATCGAGTCCATCAGGGCCACTTAGCCCGTAAACGCTTCGGGCAAAACTTTCTCAACGATCAGTTTGTGATCGACAGTATTGTCTCCGCCATTAACCCGCAAAAGGGTCAGGCAATGGTCGAAATCGGCCCCGGTCTGGCAGCGCTGACGGAGCCTGTCGGCGAACGTCTGGACCAGCTCACGGTGATCGAACTTGACCGCGATCTGGCCGCGCGCCTGCAAACGCACCCGTTTTTGGGGCCGAAACTGACGATTTATCAGCAAGATGCCATGACCATGAACTTTGGCGAGCTGTCTGAGAAGATAGGTCAGCCGCTGCGCGTATTCGGCAACTTGCCCTACAACATCTCCACTCCGTTGATGTTCCACCTCTTTAGCTATACTGATGCCATTGCCGACATGCACTTTATGTTGCAAAAAGAAGTGGTCAATCGTCTGGTTGCAGGGCCGAACAGTAAGGCGTATGGTCGATTAAGCGTCATGGCGCAATATTATTGCCAGGTGATCCCGGTGCTGGAAGTGCCACCATCCGCCTTCACGCCGCCGCCTAAAGTCGATTCCGCCGTTGTGCGTCTGGTGCCTCACGCGACGATGCCGTATCCGGTGAAAGACATACGCGTGTTGAGCCGCATCACCACCGAGGCGTTTAACCAGCGTCGTAAAACGATTCGCAACAGCCTCGGCAATCTGTTCAGCGTCGAGGTGCTGACGGAACTGGGCATTGACCCGGCATTGCGAGCGGAAAATATCTCTGTCGCGCAATATTGCCAGATGGCGAACTATCTGTCAGAAAACGCGCCTTCGAAGGAGAGTTAAGCATGATCAATTCGCCCCGAGTGTGTATTCAGGTTCAGAGCGTCTACATTGAAGCGCAATCTTCACCTGATGATGAACGTTACGTATTCGCATACACGGTAACCATCCGCAATTTGGGGCGAGCGCCAGTGCAGTTGTTGGGGCGTTATTGGCTGATAACCAATGGTCATGGCCGCGAAACCGAAGTACAGGGCGAAGGTGTGGTTGGCGTGCAGCCGCACATCGCGCCCGGAGAAGAGTACCAGTACACCAGCGGCGCCGTTATTGAAACGCCGCTGGGCACCATGCAGGGTCACTACGAAATGATCGATGAAAAAGGCGTCGCCTTTACTATCGATATTCCCGTGTTCCGACTCGCCGTTCCAACACTTATTCATTAAAACTAAAGCAATGGCAACATACCTCATTGGCGACGTTCACGGTTGCTACGACGAACTGATCGCATTGTTACACCAGGTGGAATTTACCCCCGGTTCAGATACCCTGTGGCTTACCGGCGATCTGGTCGCTCGCGGCCCTGGTTCTCTGGAAGTGCTCCGCTACGTGAAATCACTGGGCGACTGCGTGCGTCTGGTGCTTGGCAATCACGATTTACATCTGTTGGCCGTCTTTGCGGGCATTAGCCGCAATAAGCCGAAAGACAGGCTGACTCCGCTGCTGGAGGCGCCAGACGCCGACGAACTGCTCAACTGGCTGCGCCGTCAGCCGCTGTTGCAGGTCGACGAAGAGAAGAAGCTGGTGATGGCGCATGCGGGCATTACGCCGCAGTGGGATTTACAGACAGCGAAAGACTGCGCGCGCGATGTTGAAGCCGTACTGTCGAGCGACTCCTATCCCTTCTTCCTCGACGCGATGTACGGCGATATGCCGAACAACTGGACGCCGGAGCTAACGGGTCTGGCGCGGCTGCGTTTTATCACGAATGCCTTCACCCGTATGCGTTACTGTTTCCCGAACGGCCAACTGGATATGTACAGCAAAGAGTCGCCGGAAAACGCCCCTGCGCCGCTGAAACCCTGGTTCGCCATTCCGGGACCGGTTAGCGAAGCATACAGCATTGTCTTTGGTCACTGGGCGTCGCTGGAAGGTAAAGGGACGCCGGAAGGCATTTATGGTCTGGATACCGGCTGCTGCTGGGGCGGGGATTT
The DNA here is from genome assembly GCF_005406305.1 of Citrobacter sp. TBCP-5362. Taxonomy (NCBI): domain Bacteria; kingdom Pseudomonadati; phylum Pseudomonadota; class Gammaproteobacteria; order Enterobacterales; family Enterobacteriaceae; genus Citrobacter; species Citrobacter sp. TBCP-5362. The sequence goes on from NZ_CP040234.1 coordinate 3,780,254, forward strand.
AACCTGCCTGCGTTGGGAAGATAAGCGCTACTTCGTGCAGCCGTCGAATCGTCATCTTGATTCAGGCAAAGGCGAGGCGGTAAACGCCTGAGCGTTATTTTGTAGGCCGGATAAGGCGTTTACGCCGCTATCCGGCATTCACGCCACATTATTGCCTGATGGCGCTTCGCTTATCAGGCCTACAAATCCGCATTACAACATGCCGGATTAACGACGCTCCAGAATCTCGAAGCAGTAGCTATGAGAATTCTGCTCATCGGCGTCGTGGAACTCGCTGAAGACCGATTCCCAGTCATCCGGTTCGTAGTCCGGGAAATGGGTGTCCCCTTCCACTTCGGCATCAATATGCGTCAGATACAGTTTCTGCGCTTTCGGCAAGAACTGTTCGTACACGCGTCCGCCGCCAATCACCATAATCTCTGGCGCATCGCCGCAGGCGGCAATCGCTTCATCGACCGATTTCACCCACTGCACGCGATCGTCAGTGCCAGGCTGGCTGCTGATGACGATGTTTTTACGCCCCGGCAGCGGTCGTCCGATGGATTCCCAGGTATGGCGCCCCATAACCACAGGCTTGTTTAAGGTGTTACGTTTAAACCAGGCGAGATCGGCAGGCAGGTTCCACGGCATGGCGTTTTCCATGCCGATAACGCGATCTACCGCTAACGCCGCAATCAGACTGATCATTGAATATTTCCTGGATACAAAAAATTGTCGCCACTATACGGAAAGAGCAATCTTTCGTCGACTAACGAAAAGAGGAATAGCACGAAAATTTTCCGTTCTGCTGGCAACCCGACTTATTTAAAGCGGTGTCAGCTCGCAGGCCGCCATCAGGCAATCAGACGCGCCATCCGGCCTACGATGGTTTGTAGGCCCGGTAAGCGCAGCACCACCGGGCAAATTGCCGGATGGCGGCATAAATGCCTTATCCGGCCTACGATGGTTTGTAGGCCCGGTAAGCTTAGCGCCACCGGGCAAATTGCCGGATGGCGGCATAAACGCCTTACCTGGCCTACGTTGACGGTTTCACTTCCGGCTCATCATCTGCGTCACCCGTATGTTTACCTTCATCCGTGCCTTGCCAGCCGTGGCGTTGAATTAACGATAAATGTTCACGGTCTTCAGTAATAATCTCGCTCAACATAGCGCTGGTGCGTTTATAGACAGCCGCGCGGGACGTTGGATCGTTTTCCCCTTTCGCCATCTCTTCCACCATCTGCGTATTAAAACGACGGAACAGATCGGCACGCTCGCGCGCCTCGTAGCGTCCCAGCCCTAATTTCTCCAGCGCCTGACGCCCTGTTTTTAACGCGCCTTCAAACGTTTCACGCTCCGGCATATCAACACCGGCCTGTCGCAGACGGATGTAGTGATCGACATCGCGGGCGCGGGCAATAATTTGCAGGTCGGGAAAATGGGCTTTTACCATTTCTGTCAGTTGTAAACTGGTTTGCGGATCGTCAATCGCGTTGATCAGCACTTCCGCTTTCGCCGCACCGGCGGACTCCAGCAAATCCATGCGCGTCGCGTCACCGTAAAAGACCTTCATGCCAAATTTGCGCAGCGTTTCAATATGATCCGGGTCATGGTCGAGAACCACCATTTTTACCCCGCTCGACAGCAGCAAACGCCCCGTAATCTGCCCAAAACGGCCAAATCCGGCGATGATCACGCGCGGTTGCTCCGCATCGATCTCATCCGCTTCACGCGCTTCGCCGGTTGCGGATTTTTCCAGACGGCTCAGGAGCACCAGAAAAATGGGCGTCGCCGCCATTGAGAGCGCAACGGTGAGCGTCAAGGCCTTCGCCCATTCCGGGTCGAGTACATTGGCCATTTGCGCCGCGCCGAATACCACAAAGGCAAACTCACTCCCCTGTCCTAATAATACGGCAAACCAGAGACGTTGCTTATTCGGCACCCGTAGCGGCCTGGCGACCAGCCACAGCATTACCGTTTTAATGACCAGGAAACCGACCAGCAGGATAAGAATGCGTAACGGATTATCGATCAGCGTGCCAAAGTCGATAGACATGCCGACGCCGATAAAGAACAGCCCCAGCAGCAGCCCTTTAAATGGCTCTATGTCGCTTTCCAGCGCATGCCGGTATTCCGAGCTTGCCAGCAACACGCCCGCCAGAAACGCCCCCATCGCCATCGACAGCCCCACTTCTTCCAGCAGCAAGCCGAAGCCAAAGACCAGAAACAGGGCCACGGCGCTGAACACTTCACGCAAACCGGAACGCGCGACAAAACGCAACGCCGGACGCGTGACATATCGCCCTAACAGCACCACCAGCGCCAGCGCTCCCGCCACTTTTAACGCAGACAGCGCAAAGACGCCCAGCGTCGTTGAGGCGCTGCTGGCGGCCAGTAAGGGGATCATCGCCACCAGCGGAATAGCGGCAATATCCTGAAACAGCAGCACGGCGAATGTGCTACGGCCCATTTGCGAGACGGTCAGGTTACGCTCATCCATCGCCTGCATCGCAATCGCCGTGGAAGAGAGCGCCAGCGTCATGCCGATCAGCTCCGCCACCTGCCAGCGCAGACCGAGGAACATACAGAACAGGCCAATCAACCCACCGCATACCACCATCTGCAACGCGCCGCCGCCAAAAACCGACGCACGCAGTTTCCACAAACGCTGCGGGTCCAGCTCCAGCCCAATCACAAACAGCATCAGCACCACGCCAATTTCGGCGAAATGGAGAATAGCTTCAGCGTCCGTCACCAGACGCAGCCCCCACGGGCCGATAATACACCCGGCAATGAGGTAGCCCAGCACCGACCCTAAGCCCAGCCGGACGGCAATCGGCACAATCAGCGCGGCCGACCCCAGGTAAATCAGCGCCTGTATCAGCGTATGGCTATCCATGATTTGCCTCCTGCCACGCCAGCAAACGTTGCTTGTAGTGGCGCGCCTGCGCCTGGAGCGTTTCGTCATCACAGACAAACGTACAGTGCATCGCAAAAGGCGGCAGCCAGTTGAGCCCACAATAGAGCGCGGTAGCCTGTAACGGCTGCGAGAGCACGTCAAAGCCCGGATAGGCGCCAATAGCGAAGTGGCTTTCGCCTCCGCCGGTCGTCACGGCCCACATCAGATCTTTACCCCGGAGCGCCGTGCCGCCATGCCCGTAGGCCCAGCCATGCGCGAGGACTTTGTCCATCCAGAGTTTGAGTAAAGGGGGAACGCTGTACCACTGCATTGGATGCTGCCAGATGATAAGACGCGCGCGCGCCAGCGCCTGCTGCTCGGCGGCAACATCAATATTGAAGTCAGGGTAAAGTTGATAGAGCGAGCGAATTTCGACGCCATCCAGCGTCCTTGCCTGTTCCAGCATCCGTTTATTCGCATGCGAGTGCTGCGGATACGGATGGGCATAAATAATGAGGATCATGAAGTAGCCTGTTATTTTACATCTCTGTTTTACCACAGAGTGTAGTCAGTAATTTAACAGGCTAATAGTGAATATTATTGAGCAGCTAAATGGATAAAACTGAATTAATTATCCAGTTCGCTCATGTTCTTCACCTGATCGCGGTTGATCTGTTCCGTTTTACCGGTTTCTGCGTTTTTGTAGGACACCAGTCCGGTATCATCATCGACCTGTGGTTTACCATCAGTGACGATCGTTTTGCCGTCGGTGGTTTTTATGGCCTGGTTTGATGAACAGCCCGCTACGGTAAATACCGTCGCAGCGGCAAAAAGAGACGCAATAAGAAGTTGTTTTTGCATGGTGTTCTCCCTGCTTTTCAGTCATTTTCAGTGGCATACCCATTAACTATAGACTAACTGACTGACCTTAAAAGAAAATACAGAACACTCTGAAGATATCCCCTAGCACAGAGGCTTGTTGCGAATCGTCATACTGCTCGTCTGGGCAAGCGTCAGTCCACGCGTCTCCGGCGCAAAGGCGATGGAAATAAGCAGACCGATAAGTGAAATTCCCGCCCCCATCAGCATGACGTAGCTGATCCCATATCTGGTGATGAAGATCGGCAGCGCCCACGTTGAAAGGATGGTGCCAATTCGACTCAGGGACATAATGACGCCCACGGCAGACGCGCGAATATCCGTCGGGAACAGCTCATTCGGATAGAGCCACTGAAGGTTCCCCGGGCCGCCGGAGAAAAAGGCGTACACCGCAAAGGCCGCAACCACCAGCCAGATCCCCATTTCTGGGATCAGCCCCAGCACAGCCAGCGCCAGCGTCATCATAACAAAGCTGCCGATCAGCAATGGCCGTCGCCCTATGCTGTTCAGCCAGTACATCGGCGGAATACAGCCCAGCATAAAGAACAAACTGATTACCACATTACCCAGCGCCGCGCTTTTCCCGACGCCCAGCCCCAGCAGGCCGACAATCTGCGGGCCAAAGGTATAGATGGCGAACATCGGGATGACCTGGCAGGTCCAGATGGCGGCGACAAACAAAACAAACGGGAAGTGACGGCGATTAAACAGCTGTAAGAAGCGCGTCTCCTGGGGCGGTTCTTCATCGAACGCCACCGGTTCGCCAAACAGTTTAATCATCATCTCCTCACACTCTTTCACCCGCCCCTTACGCAACAGCCAGCGCGGTGATTCGGGAAGATCGAAGCGCCCGATCAGGATCATAATGCAGGGAATTGCCGCGCTCCCCAGCATCCAGCGCCATCCGCCCGCCACATCGTACAACCAGTAACCGACCAGATCGGCGCAGGTGGCGCCGACGTACCACATCGCGGCAATAAAACTGATCGAGAAGGCGCGCTGGCGGGTGTTGGAAAACTCGGTAATCATCGAGGTGGCGATAGGATAATCCGCGCCAATCACCACCCCAATCAGCACGCGCATGACGAGCAACTCCATCGGCGATGAGACAAACATCGTCGCTACCGATATCACCCCAATGGCGATGATATCGATGAGGAACATTTTACGTCGCCCCACTTTGTCTGAGATATAGCCGAACAGCGACGTACCGACAAACAGCCCGGCCAGCGTGCCTGCCCCCAGTAACCCCAGCCACTGCGCATCCAGCTTCAGCGCAGGCGTGAGCTGCTCCAGCGCCACGCCAATCATGACCAGTACGTAACCGTCCAGGAACGGCCCGCCGCTTCCCCACAGCATAATTCTGCGGTGAATAGAGGAGAATTTAATGTCGTCAAAGTTCCTGGGCTGCTGCATAGCCGCGTCCTGTTTTGTTTTCACTTGATGCCTGATGGCGCTACGCTTATCAGGCCTACGAATCACGTATTTTGTAGGCCGGATAAGACGCATCAGCGACGCCATCCGGCATCAACCTCAGCCGTAGCGAAATTCCACGCCAAAGGTGCCGCGCGGGTATTCCCATTTCTCCAACGCCGTCCCCAACCCGAGGATTCGACAGGTGCCGCACTCCAGGCACCCGGCGTAATCAAAACGCACGCTGCCGTCGTCCTGCTTTTTATACAACCCGGCCGGACACGCCTTGATCAGCACCTCCAGCGCCTGCTTATCCGGTTCGGTTTTCAGGATGATGTGCGGATTGTCTTCATCCACATTGAATTTATTGACGCCCAGTTTGACGTCCACATTGACGGGAGAAGTCATAATACGGTCACTCCTTTGATGCCATCCTTCATCAGGTTGATGAAGCCCACTTTCTTCGCGTGGCGCAGGATTTTTTTACGCACAGGGACGGGAGCGCTGCCATCGACGGTAAACAGATCGCGGGCAATGCCCACCGCCATTTCAGGGTAGCGCGTGAACATACGCGGGTTGTCCAGAAACGCCGGTAAGCGCTGGTACATACGCATATCCCGCATCGGCCCGTTGTCGAGATGCTGTCGATATTCCGCCAGCCCCTGTCGGCTGAAATCGTTGCTCTGCATGGCCGAAAGTACGGTCTTCGCCGCCGCTTCCCCTGCCGCGACGGCCAGGTCCATACCGCGAATCGTAAAACCGAGGTTCATACACATACCGGCGGCGTCACCGGCAATCAGCACGCCGTCGCCCACCAGCTCCGGCTGCATATTCATTCCCGCTTCCGGGACGACGTGCGCGGCGTACTCCAGCAGTTTTCCGCCCGCAATCAGCGGCGCCACCGCCGGATGCTGTTTAAAATCTTCCAGCATTTGTGGAACCGACTTTTTCGCCTCTTTCAGATGATGCAGACCGCAAACCAGCCCCAAAGAGAGGGTCGTTTTATTGGTATAGAGGAAGCCGCCGCCCATCAGACCGTCGGTCGGAGAACCGGCAAACAGACAGGCCGCGCCTTCATTTCCCTGTAATCCGAAGCGATCCACAATGACCGATTCAGGCAACTCAATTAACTCTTTTACGCCTACCGCGACATGGGCGGCATCTACACGTTTCGCCATTCCCAGCTTTTCCGCCAACAGCGAGTTCACGCCATCAGCGAGAATGACAGTTTTCGCTTCAATAACGTCGCCATCCGCCTCAACGCCCACCACTTTGCCGTCGCGCTGAACAAGATTATCCACGCGGATGCCGGTTATCAGCTGCGCGCCCGCCTCTTCAGCCTGTTCCATCAGCCAGGCGTCAAATTTACTGCGCAATACGGAATAAGAGACCTGCGAAGGCGCGGCATCCTCGCCATTGACGTAATCCACCGCCATCGCCCCTTTTTCGGTCATAAAAGCGAGTTTTTCATGGGTGATCACGCGTTCAACCGGGGCATGCTCAGCAAAACCGGGGATAATGCGCTCCAGACTGTGCGCGTAGATGCGCCCGCCGGTGACATTCTTCGCGCCAGCGGAATTGCCGCGCTCAATAACCAGCACCTGCGCCCCTTCACGGGCGAGCACCAGCGCCGCGACAGAACCCGCCAGCCCGGCCCCCACGATGATGGCATCAAAGATATCTTCGGACATAAGAACTCCAGATTTACCTGTCAGCGGCAGGGCCGATACCCACAAGCCCTGCCCGAGTGGATCAGCGTGCTAAAGCGCTCGTAAGCGCAGGCAGAATCTTCATCACATCGCCGACAATGCCGTAATCAGCGTATTGAAATATCGGCGCATTTTTATCTTTGTTGATGGCGCAGATGGTTTGTGAACCGTTCGCGCCCACCATGTGCTGGATCTGCCCGGAAATGCCCACCGCGAGGTAAAGCTCTGGTTTAAGCATCAGGTTGGAGATGCCAACATAACGCTCGTGCTCCATCCATTTTTCGTTTTCCGCCACCGGACGAGAACACGCCAGTTCCGCGCCTATGGCCTGACACAGCGCCTGGGCCAGCGAGATATTCTCTTTGCTGCCGATGCCGCGCCCGACGCTGACCACCAGTCGCGCTTTATCAAGATCGACCGTGTTGCTCTGGCGCGCCTGCGTTGCGGTGCGCGTTACGACGACATCTGGCGACTGCCACTGCACGTCATGCGACTCGCCGTGGCGGGACGCGTCCGCCTGTTGCGCCTCGAACGTGCCGCTGCCGACGGTGATCACCGCATACGGTGATGTGATGGTCTCTTCGCCAATCGCCAGCCCGCCGTAGACCATATGCCGGACGGTCGCATGGCCCTCCTGCTGCGTTACCGCACTGGCGTCGTTAGAGACGGCCGCCGCGAGACGAAATCCCAGCTTTGCCGCCAGCAGTTTGCCACGGCGGGTATTAGGCAGCAGCACCAGACCCGAATCCCCCTGCTGGCGAATCGTCTGCGCCATCACCCCGGCGTAATCTTCCACCATGCGGTCGTCCGGTTTACCGCGTAAATGCCAGATGTGATTCGCCCCCAGTTGGCGTGCCGTCTCGCCCTCGGCGTCGTGCTGCACAAACGCATGAATCTGCTCGCCTGAAGCCAGTGCGCCGCTCATCAGTTCCGGCAGACGAGAAGGGGTATCGCTGAATACCCAGACATGAGAAAACGTGTTCATAATATCCCCCGGTAATTAAATGATTTTGCGCAGATGTTCGGCGAACGCGGCGATCTGTTCTTCACCATCGCCTTCAATAACGATGCGCTGACGCTCGCGTTGTTTCGGTGCGGCGACCTTCTGGACGGAGTACGCGTCTGGCGCACTGAAACCAATATCCGCCGCAGACCAGACCTGCACCGGTTTTTTCGCCGCGCCCAGAATCGCTTTCATCGACGGGATCTGCGGAGCGTTAATGTCTGTGGAGACCGCCACCACCGCAGGCAGGGGAATACTCAGGGTTTCAATTTCATCTTCCAGTTCACGCTCAACGGTAAGCGCACTTTCCGTCAGGGAGAGGATTTTGCTCACGCCGTTGATGGCCGGAATGTTCAGCGTTTCACCCACCAGCAGGCTGACCTGCTGGGCATAAAGGTCGGAGGAACCGTCGCCGCAAACGATCAGATCAAAGCCCGATTTTTGCGCGGCGGCGGCAAGCGCTGCGGCGGTGCGTTGCGGCAAAGCCTGTTCAAACTGGTCGTCTATCACCACGACCAGTTCATCTGGCCCACGGGAGAGCACATCTTTACGCCCTTTGGCGTTGGTCAGCGCCTTGCCGCCTACGCTCATGGCAATCACCTGGGCATCGCTTGCCTGCTGCTTTAACTGGCAGGCAGCTTCAATCGCATTCAGATCGTACTGACTGATTTTGGCATCCGCTTTGCTGATATCTAATGAACCATCGGCATTATTGATCGCAATATCCTGTTCATCAGGCACGCACTTGTAACAAGTAATTATCTTCATTGCATCTCCAGAAATCATGAAGGAAACGTCATCCATATCGGCGGTGTTAAATACAGATATCACGCTCTTTAATTCGGAAATAAAACTTTAATCACCAATATTGAAAATGTCACACGCTGATATTTACAACTTTCAATATTGTTAAGCACCTCACTAATATTGAACAGCACCCGTAGAACATAAAAATTTTCAATATTGTTTGATGGATCACCAATATTGAATGAGAGATGCGCGAAATTCGACCAAGATGCAATATATCCAATTGTTTTACATTGATTTTATTTGAAAATCATGGTCAAAAACACCAGACAAAAAAGTGTGATCAACATAACAGATTACCGCAAAATGAATACCCATTATGAGTTACTCGCCAAAGCGACTCTGAGGTCTAACTGTCATCAGATTATTACTAAGAAAAATAAACAAAATATAACAAACGGGAACGTAACATAAATTTCGTTTTGACACTGGAATTGACTCATGAAAAATGAAAAGAGAAAGTCCGGGATTGAACCTAAGGTTTTTTTCCCGCCGTTAATAATTGTAGGGATACTTTGTTGGCTAACCGTCAGAGATCTCGACGCTGCGAATATTGTTATTAATGCCGTCTTCAGTTATGTCACAAATATCTGGGGTTGGGCATTTGAATGGTACATGGTGGTGATGCTTTTTGGCTGGTTCTGGCTGGTCTTCGGCCCTTACGCTAAAAAAAGATTAGGTGATGAACCGCCGGAATTCAGCACCGCCAGCTGGATTTTCATGATGTTCGCCTCCTGCACTTCCGCCGCCGTGCTGTTCTGGGGCTCAATCGAAATTTATTATTACATCTCGACGCCGCCCTTTGCTCTGGCACCTGGCTCCAACGGCGCCAAAGAGATCGGCCTCGCCTACAGCCTGTTTCACTGGGGGCCGTTACCGTGGGCGACTTACAGCTTCCTCTCCGTCGCGTTCGCCTACTTCTTTTTTGTTCGCAAAATGGACGTGATTCGTCCCAGCTCGACGCTGGTACCTTTAGTGGGCGAGAAACACGCGAAAGGGTTATTCGGTACTATTGTCGATAACTTCTATCTGGTGGCGCTGATCTTCGCGATGGGCACCAGCCTCGGCCTGGCGACGCCGCTGGTGACCGAGTGTATGCAGTATCTGTTCGGCATCCCTCATACGCTGGAACTGGACGCCATCATCATTACCTGCTGGATCGTTCTGAACGCCATTTGCGTGGCCTGCGGCCTGCAAAAAGGGGTGAAAATCGCCAGTGACGTGCGTAGCTATCTCAGCTTCCTGATGCTCGGCTGGGTGTTTATCGTCAGCGGCGCCAGTTTCATCATGAACTACTTCACCGATTCCGTCGGTATGCTGTTGATGTATCTGCCACGCATGTTGTTCTACACCGATGCGATCGGCAAAGGCGGCTTCCCGCAGGGCTGGACCGTTTTCTACTGGGCATGGTGGGTCATTTACGCCATCCAGATGAGTATCTTCCTCGCGCGTATTTCCCGCGGCCGTACCGTGCGCGAACTGTGCTTTGGGATGGTGCTCGGCCTGACCGCCTCCACCTGGATTCTGTGGACCGTTCTTGGCAGCAACACCCTGCTGCTGATGGATAAAAATATCCTCAATATTCCACAACTTATCGAACAGCACGGCGTGGCGCGCGCCATCATCGAAACCTGGGCCGCACTGCCATTCAGCACGGCTACGATGTGGGGATTCTTCATCCTCTGCTTTATCGCCACCGTCACGCTGATTAACGCCTGCTCCTACACGCTGGCCATGTCCACCTGCCGCGAAGTGCGCGACGGTGAAGAGCCGCCGCTGCTGGTACGTATCGGCTGGTCGGTGCTGGTTGGCGTTATCGGCATCGTCCTGTTAGCGCTCGGCGGGTTAAAACCCATTCAAACCGCGATTATCGCCGGAGGATGCCCGCTGTTCTTCGTCAACATCATGGTAACGCTCTCCTTTATCAAAGACGCCAAAGTGCACTGGAAAGATAAATAAACTCAATAAACTCCTTACAAATGAGGCTGGAAGATGGATTTTAATTTGAATGACGAGCAGGAACTGTTTGTCGCCGGTATTCGTGAACTGATGGCCAGTGAGAACTGGGAAGCCTACTTTGCCGAGTGCGATCGCGACAGCGTCTACCCGGAACGTTTTGTGAAAGCGCTGGCGGATATGGGCATCGACAGCCTGTTGATCCCGGAAGAACACGGCGGGCTGGAAGCCGGTTTCGTCACCGTTGCCGCCGTATGGATGGAACTGGGGCGTCTGGGCGCGCCAACTTACGTGTTGTACCAATTGCCGGGAGGTTTTAACACTTTCCTGCGTGAAGGAACCCAGGAGCAAATTGATAAAATCATGGCGTTCCAGGGAACCGGCAAGCAGATGTGGAACTCGGCGATCACCGAACCGGGAGCGGGATCGGATGTTGGCAGTTTAAAAACTACCTATACCCGTAAAAATGGTAAGGTTTATCTTAACGGCAGCAAGTGTTTCATCACCAGTAGCGCCTACACCCCCTACATCGTGGTGATGGCACGGGACGGCGCCTCCCCGGACAAACCGATTTATACCGAATGGTTTGTCGATATGAGCAAACCCGGCATCAAGGTTAACAAACTTGAGAAGCTCGGCCTGCGCATGGACAGCTGCTGTGAAATCAGTTTTGACGATGTTGAGCTGGACGAAAAAGACATGTTCGGCCGGGAAGGTAATGGCTTTAACCGCGTAAAAGAAGAGTTCGACCACGAACGTTTCCTGGTGGCTTTAACCAACTACGGTACGGCGATGTGCGCGTTCGAAGACGCTGCGCGTTACGCCAATCAGCGCGTGCAGTTTGGCGAGACGATCGGCCGCTTCCAGCTGATTCAGGAGAAGTTCGCGCATATGGCGATCAAATTAAACTCCATGAAAAACATGCTGCTGGAAGCCGCGTGGAAAGCGGATAACGGCACCATCACCTCGGGCGATGCCGCGATGTGTAAATACTTCTGCGCCAACGCCGCGTTTGACGTGGTAGACAGCGCCATGCAGGTATTGGGCGGCGTCGGGATTGCGGGCAACCACCGCATTACGCGTTTCTGGCGTGACCTGCGCGTTGACCGCGTCTCCGGCGGCTCTGACGAAATGCAGATCCTGACGCTCGGCCGCGCCGTGCTGAAGCAATACCGTTAAACATTGCCCGGTGGCGGGCCTACAAACCATCCGGCAATTTACCCGGTGGCGCTACGCTTACCGAGCCTACAAACCATCGTAGGCCGGGTAAGGCGTTTACGCCGCCATCCGGCAACATGCCCGGTGGTGCTGCGCTTACCGGGCCTACAAACCATCGTAGGCCGGATAAGGCGTTTATGCCGCCATCCGGCAATTTGCCCGGTGGCGCTGCGCTTACCGGGCCTACAAACATCGTAGGCCGGATAAGGCGTTTACACCGCCATCCGGCGATATGCCCGGTGGCGCTGCGCTTACCGGGCCTACAAAAAATGCAGGAATTTATTTATGAAACGTTTACCGATGCCCACTTTCGGGCCGCTCGCCGGATTGCGGGTCGTGTTCTCCGGGATTGAAATCGCCGGGCCGTTCGCCGGACAAATGTTCGCAGAGTGGGGCGCGGAAGTGATCTGGATTGAAAACGTCGCCTGGGCCGATACCATTCGCGTCCAGCCGAACTATCCGCAGCTTTCACGCCGAAACTTGCATGCCCTCTCCCTTAACATCTTCAAAGATGAAGGTCGGGAAGCGTTTCTGAAACTCATGGAAACCACTGACATCTTCATCGAAGCCAGCAAAGGCCCGGCGTTTGCCCGTCGCGGAATTACCGATGACGTGCTGTGGGAGCACAACCCCAAACTGGTGATCGCCCACCTTTCCGGTTTCGGCCAGTACGGCACGGAGGAGTACACCAACCTCCCGGCTTACAACACCATCGCCCAGGCCTTTAGCGGCTACCTGATTCAGAACGGCGATGTCGATCAACCCATGCCCGCGTTCCCGTATACGGCGGACTATTTTTCCGGGATGACCGCCACCACCGCCGCGCTGGCGGCTTTGCACAGAGTGCGTGAAACCGGCAAAGGCGAGAGCATTGATGTGGCGATGTATGAAGTGATGCTGCGCATGGGTCAGTACTTCATGATGGATTACTTCAACGGCGGCGAAATTTGCCCGCGCATGACCAAAGGCAAAGACCCCTACTACGCCGGATGCGGGCTGTATAAATGCGCAGACGGTTACATCGTGATGGAGCTGGTCGGCATTACGCAGATCAACGAGTGCTTTAAGGATATCGGCCTGGCGCACATTCTGGGTACGCCAGAGGTGCCGGAAGGCACCCAGCTTATCCATCGCGTTGAGTGCCCTTACGGGCCGTTAGTCGAGGAAAAACTGGATGCGTGGCTGGCGACCCGTTCCATCGCCGACGTGCAGGCGCGTTTCGCCGAGCTGAATATCGCCTGCGCGAAAGTGCTGACCATTCCAGAACTGGAAAGCAACCCGCAGTACGTCGCCCGCGAATCCATTACCGAGTGGCACACGATGGATGGCCGCACCTGTAAAGGGCCAAACATCATGCCGAAATTCAAAAACAACCCAGGGAAAATCTGGCGTGGCATGCCGTCGCATGGCATGGACACCGCCGCCATTCTAAAAAACATCGGTTACAACGAAGCAGATATACAGGAACTGGTCAGCAAGGGTCTGGCCAAAGTTGAGGATTAAACGCAAAGCGCTAACCGGTTTATCCGGTTAGCGCGCATGCCTATTTTCGAACGGATAACAGTGCAATGGATATCGTTGGCGGACAAAACTTACGTCAGATGTGGGACGACCTGGCCGAGGTATACGGAAATAAAACGGCGCTTATTTTTGAATCCAGCGAAGGCGTTGTCCGGCAATTCAGCTACGCGTCGCTGAATGAGGAGATCAACCGCACGGCGAACCTTTTCCTCGCCTCAGGAATTCAGAAAGGCGATAACGTCGCGCTGCATCTGGATAACTGCCCGGAGTTCTTTTTCTGCTGGTTTGGTCTGGCCAAAATTGGCGCCATCATGGTGCCGATCAATGCCAGGCTCCTGCGCGAAGAGAGCGCCTGGATTTTACAAAACAGCCGCGCGCAGCTCATCGTCACCAGCGCTGAATTTTATCCGATGTATCGCCAGATACTGCTTGAGGACGATACCCTGCTCAATCATATCTGTCTGATTGGCGAAAATGCGCCCGTTGAAGATAACGTTAGCCATTTTTCTCAACTGAAAGACCAGCAGCCTGCCACATTGTGCTATGCGCCGCCGTTATCCACTGACGACACGGCGGAGATTCTGTTTACTTCTGGCACCACCTCGCGGCCCAAAGGCGTGGTCATTACCCATTACAACCTGCGTTTTGCGGGTTACTACTCCTCCTGGCAGTGTGCGCTGCGTGAAGATGACGTCTATCTGACGGTGATGCCCGCCTTTCATATTGACTGTCAGTGTACTGCGGCAATGGCGGCATTCTCCGCAGGCAGCACCTTTGTGCTGATCGAAAAATACAGCGCCCGCGCGTTCTGGGGACAGGTACGAAAGTATCGCGCCACCGTCACGGAATGTATTCCGATGATGATCAGGACGCTGATGGTGCAGCCCGCCTCCCCGGAAGAGAGGCAGCATTGTCTGCGCGAAGTGATGTTCTATCTCAACCTTTCCGTGCAGGAAAAAGACGCTTTTATTGCACGTTTCGGCGTCCGGCTGCTGACCTCTTACGGGATGACGGAAACCATTGTCGGCATTATTGGCGATCGTCCCGGCGATAAACGGCGCTGGCCATCTATTGGTCGCCCTGGATTTTGCTATGAGGCGGACATCCGCGATGAGCAGAACCGCTCGCTGCCCGCCGGAGAAATCGGTGAAATCTGTATTAAAGGCGTGCCGGGAAAAACCCTCTTTAAAGAGTATTACGCCAGGCCGGAAGCCACCGCCAAAGCGCTGGAAGCCAACGGCTGGCTGCATACCGGTGATTCCGGCTATCGGGATGAGGAGGGATTTTTCTATTTCGTCGACAGGCGTTGCAACATGATTAAACGCGGCGGCGAAAATGTCTCCTGCGTCGAACTGGAAAACATTATTTCGGCTCATCCCAAAATTCAGGACATCGTCGTTATTGGTATTCACGATTCGATTCGCGATGAAGCCATTAAAGCCTTTGTGGTGCTTAATGAAGGTGAAACATTAACGGAAGAGGAGTTTTTCGCTTTCTGTGAACAGAATATGGCGAAATTCAAAGTCCCCTCTTTTCTTGAGATAAGAAATGATCTGCCCCGAAACTGTTCAGGAAAAATAATTAAAAAGAACCTGAAATAAGCATTCTTACCCGTCCGATTTTAAATAATGGAGTGAAGATATGAGTGAATCATTACATTTGACCCGTCACGGCCCAATTCTGGAAATTACGCTGGATCGCCCGAAAGTGAATGCAATAGACGCAAAAACCAGTTTTGAGATGGGCGAAGTTTTTCTCAATTTCCGTGACGATCCCGAATTACGTGTGGCGATCATCACCGGTGGCGGCGAAAAATTCTTCTCCGCAGGCTGGGATTTAAAAGCGGCAGCCGAAGGCGAAGCCCCGGACGCCGATTTTGGCCCCGGCGGGTTTGCCGGTTTAACCGAGATCTTTGACCTGGATAAACCGGTGATTGCCGCCGTTAACGGCTATGCCTTCGGCGGCGGGTTCGAACTGGCGCTGGCGGCGGATTTTATCGTCTGCGCCGATAACGCCAGTTTCGCGCTGCCTGAAGCAAAGCTCGGCATTGTGCCTGACAGCGGCGGTGTGCTGCGCCTGCCTAAGCTGTTGCCGCCTGCTATCGTCAACGAAATGCTGATGACCGGCAGACGAATGGACGCAGAAGAAGCCTTGCGCTGGGGAATTGTGAACCGGGTTGTCAGCCAGCAAGCGTTAATGGACAGCGCCCGTGAACTGGCGCAACAGCTGGTGAACAGCGCGCCGTTGGCGATCGCCGCCCTCAAAGAGATCTACCGCGCAACCAGTGAAATGCCTGTGGAAGAAGGTTATCGCTACATTCGCAGCGGCGCATTGAAGCACTACCCGTCGGTACTGCACTCTGAAGATGCGATCGAAGGCCCGCAGGCGTTTGCCGAAAAACGCGATCCGGTCTGGAAAGGCCGCTAGCGCCGTACTGCCGGATGGCGCTAACGCTTATCCGCCTACTGCCGTAGGTCGGATAAGGCGCTGTCGCCATCCGACAACAATCACGGAGGAATAACCATGAGCTATTACGCCTTTGAAGGCCTGATTCCGGTAGTACATCCAGAGGCGTACGTGCATCCCAGCGCCGTGTTGATTGGCGATGTCATCGTCGGCGCCGGCGTCTACATCGGCCCACTTGCATCGCTGCGCGGCGACTATGGGCGTCTGATTCTTGAGGCGGGCGCTAACCTTCAGGATAGCTGCATCATGCACGGTTATTGCGATACCGACACCATCGTGCATGAAAACGGGCATATCGGGCACGGCGCAATCCTTCACGGCTGCGTGGTTGGTCGTGATGCGTTAGTGGGCATGAACAGCGTAATCATGGATGGCGCAATCATCGGCGAAGAGAGTATCGTTGCCGCCATGAGTTTTGTAAAAGCAGGTTTTGTCGGCGCGCCCAGGCAGCTGCTGGTTGGCGCGCCTGCACGCGTCAAACGTGATGTCACGGATGAAGAGCTGCACTGGAAACGGCTCAACACGCAGGAATATCAGGATCTCGCGGTACGCTGTCGGGCATCGCTATGTGAAACGCAACCCTTAACCCAGGTCGAAAAGAACCGGCCGCGCCTGAAAGGCACGACGGAGGTGAAGCCAAAATCGGCGTAGCGCTTTGTGCCGGATGGCGCTAACGCTTATCCGGCTTACGGGTCAACACGCCGTTGCAGGCCGGATAAGGCATTTACGCCATCATCCGGCACACCGACATTACCGACGCATACTTTTTGATAGCATCATCTGCCATTTCTGCTCGCGGTTTAGCTCTGCGGGCGGAACCGGCATTCGCGGGGTTCTCTCCGCTTTTACCATCTTCTCCTGCGCGCTATGACCCAAACGCGCATAGAGCTGCGCGTCAATACGCTTAATACGCACCAGACGCTGGCACTGGCATCCTCGCCCTTCCAGCTGATTAGGGATCGTCCTGGTCTCGCACTCTATTTCCCCCACTTCAGAAAGAATATACGAAACCGTATTAATCGCTTTGCAATAATCCATATTAAATTGCTTCGCGATCTCTTTGGCGCTCACCCACCGGTTTTCTGCCATTACCCAATCAGCAATTAACAAATAAAGTGGTTTCTCAACATATTTTTCACTCATAAGCACACCATTTTACAAATTAAAAATCTTGCTACGGTTCGTTATGGCCTGAATATAAATAACGCCATTAACCATAAATAAATTGTGGATATAAGGGGATAGTATGCGACTTAATTGTTGATTAGTGTGAGCGAAATCGTGCTTGTTACATTGAAAACCACATCCAGGAAGCGTATGTGACCAGGAATGACCTTATGGCGTAAAAAAAAGGTTCCTTTGCAGGAACCTTTTTATATCACCAGATAAATGCGTCTGCCGCTTACTTCGTAATTTGCGCGTGCATTTCCTGTACGGAGATCACCTTTTCAGTCGCATCGGCGTTCAGTGCCATCGTCGTGGCGAAGCCGCCGTTCAGGGTCGTGTCGTAATGCACTTTATACTGCAACGCGCTGCGGCGAATCAGTTTAGAGTCCTCAATCGCCTGACGACCTGCGGTGGTGTTGATGATGTAGGTGTATTCGCCATTCTTGATACGGTCCTGAATGTGCGGACGACCTTCATGCACCTTGTTGACCAGACGCGGGTTGATACCCGCCTCACCCAGCACAATCGCCGTACCGTGAGTCGCATCCAGTTCGAAGCCCTGTTTCAGCAGCTTCGCCGCCAGGTCCACCACGCGTTCTTTGTCGCCTTCACGAACGGAGAGCAGCGCACGGCCCGATTTCTTCATCGTCGAGCTGCTGCCAAGCTGTGCTTTGGCGAACGCTTCAGCGAAGGTGCGGCCGACGCCCATCACTTCCCCGGTAGAGCGCATTTCTGGCCCTAACAGCGGGTCAACGCCCGGGAATTTGTTGAACGGCAGCACCACTTCTTTCACCGAGTAGTACGGCGGGATGATTTCTTTCGTCACGCCCTGCTCGGTCAGCGATTTGCCCGCCATCACGCGCGCCGCCACTTTCGCCAGCGGTAAGCCGGTCGCTTTGGAGACAAACGGTACGGTACGCGCCGCACGCGGGTTCACTTCAATCAGGTAGACTTCGTTGTCTTTCACCGCGAACTGCACGTTCATCAGACCACGCACCTGCAACTCAAAGGCCAGTTTCTGCACCTGCTGGCGCATCACGTCCTGAATCTCTTTGCTTAACGTGTAGGCCGGCAGAGAACATGCGGAGTCACCGGAGTGCACGCCCGCCTGTTCGATGTGCTCCATGATGCCGCCAATCAGCACCATTTCACCGTCGCAGATAGCATCCACATCCACTTCCACCGCGTCATCAAGGAAGCGGTCCAGCAGTACCGGCGCATCGTTAGAGACGCTGACTGCGGTCTGGAAGTAACGACGCAGGTCAGCTTCGTCGTAAACGATTTCCATCGCGCGGCCACCCAGCACGTAGGACGGGCGAACCACCAGCGGATAGCCAATCTCTTTTGCCTTCTCAACGGCCTGTTCAATCGCCGTCACGGTGGCGTTAGCAGGCTGTTTCAGTTTCAGACGGTCAACCGCCTGCTGGAAGCGCTCACGGTCTTCCGCGCGGTCAATCGCATCCGGGCTGGTGCCGATAACCGGCACGCCTGCCGCTTCCAGCGCGCGCGCCAGTTTCAGCGGAGTCTGGCCGCCGTACTGTACGATGACGCCTTTCGGTTTCTCGACGCGCACGATTTCCAGCACATCTTCCAGCGTGACCGGCTCGAAGTACAGGCGGTCGGAGGTGTCGTAGTCGGTGGAGACCGTTTCCGGGTTACAGTTGACCATAATGGTCTCGTAACCGTCTTCGCGCAGCGCCAGCGAGGCGTGTACGCAGCAGTAGTCAAATTCAATCCCCTGGCCGATACGGTTCGGGCCGCCGCCGAGCACCATGATTTTGTCGCGATCCTGGTTCGGATTCGCTTCGCACTCATCTTCATAAGTGGAGTACATGTAGGCGGTGTCGGTAGCAAATTCCGCCGCACAGGTGTCCACGCGCTTGTAAACCGGGTGCAGGTTGAACTGGTCACGCAGTTTGCGCACTTCCGCTTCGCGCACGCCCGCCAGTTTAGCCAGGCGCGCATCGGCGAAGCCTTTGCGCTTCAGCATCCGCAGGAAGTCAGCGTCGAGACCGGTGATGCCAAGCTCTGCCACTTTCTCTTCCAGACGAACCAGTTCTTCAATCTGCACCAGGAACCAGCGGTCGATGTTGGTCAGGTTAAAGACGCCATCGACAGACAGCCCCGCGCGGAACGCATCAGCGATGTACCAGATACGCTCGGCGCCCGCATCTTTCAGCTCGCGACGAATTTTGGTCAGCGCTTCCGGGTCATCCAGGCTCACTTTCGGGTCAAAACCGGCGGCGCCCACTTCCAGGCCGCGCAGCGCTTTCTGTAAGGATTCCTGCTGAGTGCGGCCAATCGCCATCACTTCGCCGACGGATTTCATCTGGGTGGTGAGACGGTCGTTGCTGCCCGCGAATTTTTCAAAGTTGAAGCGAGGAATTTTGGTGACAACGTAGTCGATGGACGGTTCGAACGATGCCGGGGTACGGCCGCCGGTGATGTCGTTCATCAGTTCGTCGAGGGTGTAACCCACCGCCAGTTTCGCCGCCACTTTGGCAATCGGGAAGCCGGTGGCTTTTGACGCCAGCGCCGAGGAGCGGGAGACGCGCGGGTTCATTTCGATAACAATCAGACGACCGTTTTTCGGGTTCACCGCAAACTGAACGTTGGAACCGCCGGTTTCCACGCCGATTTCACGCAGTACCGCCATCGAGGCGTTACGCATGATTTGGTACTCTTTGTCCGTCAGCGTTTGCGCCGGAGCCACCGTGATGGAGTCACCGGTGTGGATGCCCATCGCGTCAAAGTTCTCAATGGAACAGACGATAATGCAGTTGTCGTTCTTATCACGCACCACTTCCATTTCGTACTCTTTCCAGCCAATCAGCGACTCATCTATCAGCAGTTCGTTGGTTGGGGAGAGATCCAGACCGCGCGCGCAAATTTCTTCGAACTCTTCGCGGTTGTAGGCAATACCGCCGCCGGTGCCGCCCATCGTAAAGGATGGACGGATAATGCACGGATAACCGACGTCAGCGGCAACCGCCAGCGCCTCTTCCATCGTATGCGCAATACCGGAGCGGGCAGTGTCGAGGCCGATTTTCTTCATCGCCACATCGAAACGGCGGCGGTCTTCGGCTTTATCAATCGCATCGGCAGTGGCACCAATCATGGTCACGCCGAACTCAGCCAGCACGCCCTGACGCTCCAGCTCCAGCGCGCAGTTCAGCGCCGTCTGGCCGCCCATCGTCGGCAGCACCGCATCCGGGCGCTCTTTCTCAATAATTTTACGCACCACTTCCCAGTGAATCGGCTCGATGTAGGTCGCATCGGCCATTTCCGGGTCGGTCATGATGGTCGCGGGGTTAGAGTTCACCAGGATGACGCGATAACCTTCTTCGCGCAGCGCTTTACACGCCTGGGCGCCAGAGTAGTCAAACTCACACGCCTGGCCGATAACAATCGGGCCCGCACCCAGAATCAGGATACTTTTTATGTCTGTACGTTTTGGCATGGCTCTGTTTACTCCTGATTATTTCGCGGACTGACGGTACTGCTCAATTAACTCGATAAAGTGGTCGAACAATGGCGCGGCATCATGCGGGCCAGGGCTCGCCTCAGGGTGCCCCTGGAAGCTGAACGCCGGTTTATCGGTACGATGAATCCCTTGCAGAGTGCCGTCGAACAGCGATTTGTGCGTCACTCGCAGATTTGCAGGCATAGAAGCCTCATCCACCGCAAAACCGTGGTTCTGCGCCGTAATCATCACGGTATTGTTATCGATATCTTTTACCGGATGGTTACCGCCGTGGTGGCCGAACTTCATCTTGATGGTTTTCGCGCCGCTCGCCAGCGCCAGCAGCTGATGGCCGAGGCAGATGCCGAAAACCGGAATATCGGTTTCGAGGAATGCCTGAATCGCCTCGATAGCGTAGTCGCATGGCGCCGGATCGCCAGGGCCGTTAGAGAGGAAGATACCGTCCGGGTTCATCTTCAGCACCTCTTCGGCGGAGGTCTTCGCCGGAACCACCGTCAGGCGGCAGCCTCTGTCTACCAGCATACGCAGGATGTTGCGTTTCGCGCCGTAGTCGTAAGCCACAACGTGGAACGGCAGGTCAGTTTCTGATTTGGCTTCCGGCAGGTCGTCTGCAAGCGTCCAGCTTCCCTGCGTCCAGCTATAGGATTCAGCGGTGGTCACTTCTTTCGCCAGGTCCATTCCGTTGAGGCCCGGGAAGGCTTTCGCTTTCTCCAGCGCCAGTGCCGCATCCGGGTTATCACCCGCGATAATGCAGCCGTTCTGTGCGCCCTTCTCACGCAGCAGGCGCGTCAGCTTACGGGTATCAATATCGGCAATCGCCACGATGTTATGGCGTTTCAGGTAAGAAGAGAGGTCTTCAGTATTGCGGAAGTTGCTGGCAATCAGCGGCAGATCGCGAATGACCAGGCCTTGCGCATGAACCTGAGAGGATTCTTCATCGGCTTCATTGGTGCCGACATTACCGATATGAGGATAAGTAAGAGTGACAATTTGGCGGGAATAGGAAGGATCAGTGAGGATTTCTTGATAACCGGTCATTGAAGTATTGAAAACGACTTCCCCAACCGCCGAACCTGTTGCCCCTATGGCCCGACCGTGAAACTGGGTTCCGTCTTCCAGAACCAATAGCGCTGACTTAATCAAAACACCCTCCAGAGAATATTCACTCACTTTATTTGCATATTAATTCATTTGTATAACCTGAATCAATGCAAATCTGCTTACCCGTGGATTTCTGGCAAACGGCGGCATTCTGAAGATAAGGCGGGTAAAAGTCAACTTAAAGGCGGTATTTTTTGTATTGTTTTACGACTCAGGAAAGGATGTTCTGATTTAACAGGCAAAAAGATCAGCTAACTTGTCCTGGAAAACGCTTGCGTGGCTGAAAGAATGCATTATGAAACCAGTGAGAAGAAAAAAGTGGACCATTTGGTCAAAATTTACATAAAAGCAACAAATAAACAGAAGAAAACAGATAAATTTACGAGTTTAAATAAAAAAAAGAAAGATAATGCTAAAAATAATAGGGCAATAAATTATTGCCCTATGTAATCAACAAATTATGATTACCATAACCACATCACGAAGGGTAAAAACAAGCTATAAATTGTTTAAATCCAGCACATCTCGCATATCAAAAAGACCATTTGGCTTTGATTTTAGCCAGATAGCCGATCTGACCGCGCCATTCGCAAACGTCATACGGCTGGAGGCCTTATGCGTGATTTCAATACGTTCACCGATATCAGCAAACATCGCAGTATGTTCACCCACAATGTCGCCGGCACGAACCGTCGCAAAACCGATGGTGCCCGGCACGCGTTCGCCGGTATAACCTTCACGACTGTATACCGCGCACGCTTTCAGATCTTTGTCCAGCGCGTGGGCGATCGCTTCCCCCATCGCCAGCGCGGTGCCTGACGGCGCATCCACTTTATGGCGATGGTGCGCTTCGATAATTTCAATATCGGTATAGTCGCCCATCACTTTCGCCGCTTTCTCAAGTAGCTTCAGCATGACGTTAACACCGACGCTAAAGTTGGCGGCGAACACAATGCCGATATCCTGCGCGGCATCGCGAATGGCCTGCTTGCCCGCGTCATCAAATCCCGTCGTGCCAATGACGATGCCTTTACCGTGCTGACGGCAAAACGCCAGGTGCGCCAGCGTCCCTTCCGGGCGAGTGAAATCGATAAAGATGTCAAAATCATCTTTTACCGCTTCGAGGCTACTTTGCACGGTGACGCCCGTTTTCCCTGCGCCTGCTAATTCACCGGCATCGCTGCCCAGTAATGAAGAACCTTCCCGCTCCAGCGCCGCGCCGAGTTGAACGCCGTCCATCCCCAGGGCGGCCTGAATCAGCTGACGTCCCATGCGTCCCCCGGCTCCCGCGATGGCAACGCGGATTTGTGCATCATGCATAGCTATTCTCTTTTGTTAATTTTGCGTAAATCGTTTTCAGATTAACCAGCACCACGCCGCGCCGCTAGCCAAAAACGTCGATAATTAGAATTTAATGATAAACAGGGAGAGATATCAGTAAAAGCTATATGCGGGAAAAGCGGGACACCGCAGGCAACTCTGCCTGCGATCAAGAGCAAATGGACGCTATTCAATGGAATAGTTAATGATGAGCTGCCCTTTCTTCATTTTGATCCCACCGATCGTTATACGACCAAGTTGGCCGAGCGAAGTGACATGTGTTCCTCCACAGAAGTACATCGGAAGTTCACCAAACCCCACTTTACGTCGCTCACCGTCAAACTCAATTCGGCGGGCATAATCCTTCGCCTGCCACTGTTCAATACACGCCAGCAGATTTTCAGCATCAGGAAGACGAGCATGTTCACCTGCTGAAAAGGTAATGCGCCCCTCACCCGGCCAGTGGTGCGCTTTCACTGGCGACCAACCCCATGTTTCTCCCGCACACCCGATAAGATGGCCTGCTGAATGCAGACGAGAGTTGAGCAAACGTGTCTGTGCATCGACTTTTAGCTGAACCACTCCCGCTGCAACGGGTTGCGGTAGAATATGTATAATTTGATTATCACGTAACATGATTCCGCAAACTGGAATATCCGCAATCCAGCCTTTGTCTGCGGGTTGTCCACCTCCCTGAGGGTGGAATAATGTTTTATCGAGCGTAACGGCATACAAGCCATCCATTTGTGGAGAGCACCCCGTCACACATGCCATACCTTCTGTATCATCGGTGTTGTAATAAAGACGTTCTGTCATATGTCCTCCTGTCGTGAAGGGCAGTATATTATTTATCCCGGAGCAGATAATCCGCCTGCCCGGCAATGAATCTTTGCCTGAGAAACACAAATGAATTTGACACTCCTTCCCGATCTGGCCACTTTTGTGTTGATTGTTGATCACGGTAGCTTTTCTGCCGCAGCGCGCGCAGCAGGTGTGACCCCATCAGCCATGAGCCGCAGCGTTTCACGCCTTGAACGCGAAACGGGCAGCCAGTTGTTGCATCGTTCAACACGTAAGCTGGCATTAAGTGAAACAGGAAAGATGGTGTATGAACATGCGAAAATGATGCTGGAAGCAGCGCGACAGGCCATTGATTCCGGGGGAAGCGTACAACACGTTCCTCAGGGAAAGATTACGCTCAGCGTACCCAAAGCCGTCGGACGCTTCGTTATTCATCCACTGATCCCGCAATTTCTTGAACGTTTTCCCCTGGTTGATGTTTGCCTGAGGCTCGAAGACCGCTATATGGATCTCATTGATGATGGTGTCGATCTGGCGCTGCAAATCACCAATACCCCCTCGCCCGGGTTGCATGGCAAGCCGTTAATGCCAATCACCCACATCCTCTGCGCCACGCCAGAGTATCTGCAAAAACAGGGGACACCGACGCACCCGGAAGATTTACGTCAGCACAGTTGCATTAGCCTCGGAGAGACGCCAACGGACTCACGCTGGAAATTTCGTAAACAAGGTAAGACAGAAGTCGTTCAAACAACGGGGCGCTATGCGGCTAATCATACGGGTGTAAGACTGGACGCAGTAAAGCGCCATCTGGGAATTGGCAGTCTCCCCGCATTCACGGCCAGAGAAGCGTTACAAGACGGCGAAATCATGCAGGTGTTGCCAGAGTGGACGTTTATCAGCAACTACTCCGGCGAGCTATGGCTTTTGTGGGCTGGAAACAAGCATATGCCGCTCAAAATACGGGCCATGATTGATTACCTTAGCCAACAGCTAAAATCCTAGGGTGCCAGCGCCAGCACGTCGGCGACCCACTGCTGGAAGCCAGCCACATCTATCTCCAGCGCCACCTGCACGTTAGGGCTTTTCCCCAGTCGGCCTTCAATATCAACAACCGTTGTGCCTGCGGTGTATTCCCCCTGCGTCTCTACCGCGACAAAACAGGGTTTAACGGTGAACAGATCCGGGCGAACCAGCCAGGCGATGGCGCAGAGATCGTGCATGCGCAGCCCGGTGTTCATGCTGCCGCTGCGGTAGTGGCTAAACAACGCATGCAGCATTTTTCCCGTCCGGTTAAGTTCGGGCAGTTTTGCCAGATAATCCGGCGCCAGCAGGGCCTGGTTGGTCACATCCAGCCCGCACATCACAATCTCTATCCCACTCTGAAAAACGCGGGAAGCGGCTTCCGGGTCGACGGCAATATTGAATTCAGCGTTCGGCGTAAAGTTCCCCCGCCCCGCAGAGCCGCCCATGATCACCAGACGACGAATGTTAAAAGCGCATTCCGGGTAGTGAGTCAGCAGCAGCGCAATATTGGTCAACGGGCCGATCGCGACCAGCGTGACGGGTTCCGGGGCGCTCATCAGGGCATCCCGAATGGCGATAAAGGCCGGTTTTGCCAGTGGCTGGCAATCATGGGCGACAAAGTCATAGCCTTCCATGCCCGACTCGCCGTGGACGTAAGCAGCATCGCGCAACGGGCGCAGCAGCGGCGTGGCGGCCCCCTGCGCCAGCGGGATATCCATGTTCCAGAAATGCAGCAGTTGCAGCGCGTTGCGGGTGGTTTTCTCTACGGAGACATTCCCCGCGACGGTGGTCATCAGTTGCAGGTCAAGCTGCGGGGCAAACAGGGCGGCGGCAATGGCGGCGGCATCGTCGATACCCGGATCGGTATCCAGAATAATGGGCAGGCGCATGTTTCCTCCATAAAAAGATGACAAACTCCAGGGTTGGCATCCGATTATTGGCAAACCTTTTGCCGGTTGGCAAGCGACCGACCGACAAAAGGAGACGAAACAAAATTTGTCATTAATCCCATACGCCAAAACGTGTTGGCTCATCGTATTAATGCGCCGCCGCAAAGGCCTGTAGCGGGGCTTCCATAATGACATTACTCAGATGGCCAATGTGCTCAATCTCCACCTCAATACGATCGCCTTCCTGCATGAATAACGGCGGATTCCTCTTTTTCCCTACGCCGCCCGGCGAGCCCGTAATGATGACGTCCCCGGAATTAAGACGGGTGAAAGTGCTTATATACTCAATTAATTCAGCAACTTTATGGATCATACTGCTGGTGTTATCTTCCTGTACCATGCGGCCGTTGAGCCAGGTGCGGATCGCCAGCTGATGCGGGTCGGGAATTTCATCGGCAGTGACCATCCACGGACCAAAAGCGCCGGTCTGCCGCCAGTTTTTCCCCGCAGTAAACCAGCTGTGCTGCCAGTCGCGTGCGGAGCCATCCATATAGCAGCTGTATCCGGCGACATGGTCAAGCGCATGGTCACGGGAGATATTCTCGCCACCGTTACCGATGATCACCGCCAGCTCCCCCTCGTAATCAAACTCATGCGAATGGCGTGGCTTGAGTACCGGCATGTTGTGCCCGGTTTGCGAATCCGCAAAACGAACAAACAGCGTCGGCGCGGGGTCATGCTGATCGAACTCCTGGCGCTTTTCGGCGTAGTTCATGCCGACACAGAGTATTTTTTCCGGTCGCTCTATCACCGGTAAAAAGGTGATTGCATCCATTTTTAGATCGACCGGCGCCTGCGCGAAGCGCCGCGCCTGCTCCAGACCATCCCCCTGCAATAGCGCCTTCAGGTCCCGATACTGGTCGCCGATGCGGTTCCCCAAATCAATAACGCCTCCGGCAGTAACGATGCCATAGCTGCGAGTACCCTGATAAAGAAAGCTTGCGAGTTTCATAATTATCAATCCTGCATACTTCAATTAAATAAGAAAGTTACCCAGCACCAGCAGCGAAATGGAAACATTTATCGCCCCGCCGATACGCGTCGCAATTTGTGCGAACGGCATCAGACTCATGCGGTTGCCTGCGGTTAAAATCGCTACGTCGCCCGTACCGCCTTGCCCACTCTGACAGCAGGAGACAATGGCGACATCAATAGGATGCATACCGATTTTTTTACCGACAAAGAATCCTGTCGCGACCAGCGCAGCAACGGTACTGATAATGACCAGAAGATTGGTCAGGGTGAAGGCGTTCACCAGTTCCTCCCACGGCGTAATGGCTACGCCAACCGCGAACAGAATGGGGTAAGTCACCGAAGTCTGGAAGAATTTGTACACCACCTGCGAGCCTTCAAGAACGCGGGGCGATACGCCGTTAACTAACTTGACCAGCACAGCCACAAACAACATGCCAACCGGTGCGGGCAAGCCAATCAGCTTGTGCCCTAACATACCCAGCATATAGAGCAGTATCGCCAGCAGCGCGCCTGCGGCAATCGTGGTCACATCCGTTTTGCCAGAGACGCCTTCCGCCAGTGACGGCGATTGTTCATCGGCATTCGCACGGTTTGGCATCAATTGACCTTCGCCGGTCAGATGCGGGAAGCGCTTGCCCAGTTGGTTCAGGCAGCCGGAGATGATAATGGCGGTCAGACTGCCCAGCATTACCATCGGTAAGATACGACCGAGCGCCACCCCTTGATCCATGTGTAACAGGGTCGCATAGCCGATTGAAAGCGGAATGGCGCCTTCGCCAACGCCGCCGGCCATGATGGGCAAAATAATAAAAAAGAAAATCTGAAAGGGTTCGAGGCCAAGCGCCAGGCCGACGCCCATACCAACAACCATGCCGACGATTTCACCGCATAACATTGGGAAGAAAATACGCAGAAAACCCTGAATCAGCACGGTGCGATTCATACTCATAATACTGCCGACGATAATGCAGCAGATATAGAGATACAGGATATTGGTAGATTTATAGAATTTGGTCGTCGACTCCACCACCACATCCGGCAGCAGGCCATAGTAAACTAACGCGGAAGGGATAAAGGTCGCGCAAATTGCGGCGGCCCCCAGTTTGCCGACGATGGGCAAACGCTTTCCAAACTCTCCGCAGGCAAAGCCAAAAAAAGCCAGCGTGGCGACCATCACGACAATATCGCTCGGCAGCTTCCCGCCCAGGCAATCAATCGCGATTAATGCACCGGCCAACAAAAACATCGGTAATGGAATAATACCGATTTTCCATGTATCCATAATGTGCCACCAGCGCTCTTTAAGTGACAAGCGCTGAATGTTTAACGGTTCATGAGTAACAGAGAAAGAATCATCAGTCGTGCTCATTATTAAGCCCTCGGTTATTTTTCAGGGTTAGTTTATGGGCTTCAATATTTACTTTGTGTGAGTACTGACGAATTCAAAAAGAAGTTTTAATGGTCTCTATAGTTTTAATGGTTTCTATTATTTTATGTGATTTACCTCTTATTTAACGCCGTGGTTTTTATGGTTTCTTTTCAGCGCGTATTTAAAGCAACGTTTGGTAACACCGTTGCACCTGCGCGCTGCCTACCGCAATATATTCTGCTGTGCAAAAGATCACAGGTTTCTGGCAAAACCGCTTCATTCAGGCCAAAAGATGATACAGTGACGTATCCCTGATGACGATGCCTGAACATTATGAAAGTTTCATTTCAGATCAAACTGTTTATATCGCTGATTGCTTTTTTCTCCATATTATTTGCCTTACTGGGTGGATACTATTATATGCACGTAGAAAAGCAGCTTTATCAGGAGATGGGAGCCAGGGCGAAAATACAGGCGGAAGAAATTGCGCTTATTCCGAATTTGCGAAAAGAAGTCGTGGAAAGAGATACCACGGCGATTCATCAATTTATGCAAAAAATAGCCGCGCATAGCGACGCCAGTTTTATTGTTATCGGAGATAAAGAAGGCATCCATCTGTTTCATTCGGTTTATGCCGACAGAGTAGGAAAAAAGCTGGTTGGCGACGATAACACTGAAGTGCTTCACGGAAAGAGCACCACGACAATTCGCCGTGGCGGCCTGGGCATCTCCCTGCGCAGTAAAGCGCCCATTGTTGACGATCAGGGCAAGGTTATTGGTATCGTCTCCGTTGGATACCTCACCAGTTACCTCAACACCATTACGGTGAATAAAGCCGTCAGTATCCTGGTTGCCGCCATCCTGCTGCTGATATCCCTTTTTGTCTTTTCCTGGTTCTTCACCCGCAGTATTAAAAAACAGATTTTTTCACTGGAGCCGCGAGAGATAGGCCTGCTGGTTCGTCAGCAAAAAGCGATGATGGAATCGATTTATGAAGGGGTAATCGCCATTGATAATAATTTGCACATTGAGGTGATCAATCAGGCTGCCCGCGAGCTGCTGGGTTTAGGCCAGCCTGCGCAGGCGATACGCGGGCAACACATTACCGAAGTGATTACGCCATCCCCCTTCTTCCTTAAAGAGGTGATGCTGAAGAATGACACTCATGATGAAATCTGCCGTTTCAATGAATTGACGGTTATCGCCAGCCGGGTGCGCATCATGCTGGAGAACTCACTTCAGGGATGGGTGATAACCTTCCGCGATCGCAATGAAATAGACAGTTTGAGCGCTCAGCTAAGCCAGGTAAAACGTTACGTAGATAATCTGCGCATCATGCGCCACGAGCAGCTCAATTGCATGACGACCCTTTCTGGTTTACTGCATATGGGTCGTTACAATGAAGCCATTGATTATATTCAGGCCCAGTCGGAACATGCCCAGGAGCTGCTGGACTTTATCTCATCGCGCTTCAGTTCACCGACGTTGTGCGGCCTGCTGTTAGGTAAGGCGGCAAGAGCGGGTGAAAAAGGGGTGGAACTGAATTTCGATCCCAGCTGCCGGATGGATAGGCCTTTTCCGCCACTTGCAGAATCAGAACTGATTTCGATCCTGGGCAATTTACTCGATAACGCGATCGAAGCAACGCAGCGATCGCCATTACCGCATGCGCCAGTGGACGTGCTGATCAGACTCAACGAGCATGAGCTGATTATCGAAGTGGCCGATCAGGGAGTCGGTATTAAACCGGAGATTCGAGAGCATATTTTCGAACGTGGCGTCACCACGAAAACCCGGGGCGATCATGGCATTGGATTGTATCTGATTGAAAGTTATGTCACTCAGGCGGGAGGGGTGATAGAAGTCGCTGATAATTCGCCGCGCGGCGCCATATTTACGTTGTTTATTCCCGCTACGGGAATTTCCCGCAGTCCCGTACAGGAACTGGAAGGTACCGATTATGCAACCTGAACTTATCGATGTCCTGATCGTTGAGGACGAGAACGAACTGGCGCAGCTGCACGCTGAACTGATCGACAAACATCCGAGACTCCGACTGGCAGGCATTGCCTCCACGCTTGCCGATGCCCGGCAAAAACTCAACCAGCTGCGGCCTCAGCTACTGCTGCTGGACAACTATCTACCGGATGGTAAGGGTATTACGCTCATCAGCGATCCGTTAGTCATGAACACGAATTGCTCAGTGATCTTTATTACTGCCGCCAGTGATATGGATACCTGTAGCCTGGCGATTCGCAACGGCGCGTTTGACTATATCCTAAAGCCAATCTCGTGGAAACGGCTCAGCCAGTCGCTGGAACGTTTTGTCCAGTTTGCCGAACAGCAGCGGGTATGGAAAATTGTCGATCAGCAAAACGTCGATTCACTCTACCTGTTACAGGCGAAAAATTACCGTCAGGAGAATGGCAGTAAGGGGATTGAAGAAATCACGCTGGCGCTGGTGCAGAAGCTTTTTACAGAAAACAGCACGCGCAGCTTCTCCGTTGACGATGTGGTTGCCGGAACGGGGTTAAGTAAAACCACGGCACGCCGCTATGTTGAACACGGTGTCGAGACGGGTTTTCTTCGCGTCGAAATGCTGTATGGCAAGCCAGGGCATCCGCGCAGGATGTATCGCCTGAGCGAAACGTAATGGCATAAAAGATGCCGGTCGGATAGCAGACCGGCGTCAAAGCGTAGTTACTCTACTTCACGAACATCCACACGCAGTTCTTTCGGCACTTCGAAAACAATGTTCTCTTCGCGGCCTTCTAGCGGAATGGCTTCGCCGCCGCCAAGCTCTTGCAGGCGAGCGATCACATTCTGCACCAGAATATCCGGTGCGGAAGCGCCAGCGGTCACGCCAACGCACTTCGCCTCTTTCACCCAGGCTTCCTGGATGTCGGTGGCATCGTCGATCAGAAACGCCGCTTTCCCCATACGCTGCGCCAGTTCAGCCAGACGGTTGGAGTTGGAGGAGTTTTTCGAACCGACCACCAGCACAACATCGGCCTGTTCCGCCAGCGCGCGCACCGCTTCCTGGCGGTTCGTCGTGGCGTAGCAAATGTCATCTTTACGCGGCCCGACAATTTTCGGGAAGCGTTGACGCAGCGCGTCAATCACATCAGACGTGTCATCGACGGAGAGAGTCGTCTGGGTCATAAAGGAGAGTTTGCCTTCGTTTTTGACATCAAGCGACAAAACGTCGTCCGGCGACTCGACCAGATACATGCCCCCTTCCGGGTTGCTGTACTGCCCCATCGTCCCTTCCACTTCCGGGTGCCCGGCGTGGCCGATCAGGATTGACTCTTCGCCGCGACGGCTGGCGCGCGCCACTTCCATATGCACTTTTGTTACCAGCGGACAGGTGGCGTCAAAAACGGTGAGATCGCGGCTTTTCGCCTCGTTACGTACCGCCTGGGAAACCCCGTGTGCGGAGAAAATCAGGATCGCGCCGTCCGGCACTTCACTGATCTGCTCAATGAAAATCGCCCCGCGCTCACGCAGGCTATCCACCACGTAGCGGTTGTGCACCACTTCGTGACGGACATAAATTGGCGCGCCGTAAATAGCCAGCGCGTTTTCTACAATGCTGATAGCGCGGTCTACACCTGCGCAAAAGCCGCGCGGGTTGGCCAACAGGATCTGCATTTTACGCCTCCAGTGCCGGATCGATTTCCAGCACTTCAATATCAAAATGAACGGTATGCCCGGCCAGCGGATGGTTGAAATCGACGGTAATCGAGTCACCGTTAATTTCGCGGATCACGCCAGGCATCTCACTGCCGTCCATTGCGGTAAAGAGCATAATTGCCCCTACTTCAGGCTCGCCCGCGTCCATAAACTCGCGGCGAGAGAAGTATTGAACCAGGTCCGGGCTCGGTACGCCAAACGCGGCATCCGGCTCCAGAGAAAACGTGGTTTTGTCGCCGTCTTTCAGTCCCAGAAGATGCTGCTCCAGCCCTTCGGACAGGGAGCCGTCACCCAGGCGGAACAGCGCTGGCTTACCATTGTTACGCGTTGACTCAGCGGTAGAGCCATCGTCAAGCTTTAAGGTGAAGTGCACCAGCACCGCACTGTTACTCTGTACTGATTTAGACATGCAGGTTTGCTCACTTGTTTTGGGTCACCTGTTTGCCCGGTGGCGCTTACGCTTACCGGGCCTACAAGAGGCTTGTTTTGGGCTACCTGTTTGCCCGGTGGCGCTACGCTTACCGGGCCTACAAGAATCGCGCTATTTTGTAGGCCGGATAAGGCGCTTACGCCGCCATCCGGCATTTTATTACGCCTGCTTTTTCGGCAGGAAACCCTCCAGCACAATCAACGCCGCACCGATACAAATCGCGCTATCGGCCAGGTTAAAGGTGGCGAAATGCCAGTCGCCGACATAGAAGTCGATCATATCAACAACAAAGCCATGCCACAGACGGTCGAACAAATTGCCCAGCGCACCGCCAATGATTAACGCATAGGCGATGTTATTCAGCTTTTGCGTCGCCTTCGAGCGATACATCATCACCATCAGGATAACGCAAATACCGATGGCGATACCGGCAAAGAACCAGCGCTGCCAGCCGCCGCTGTCGGCTAAGAAGCTAAACGCCGCACCATAGTTACGCGCGTAGTGCAGATTAAGCGACGGGAACAACGACACCGTATCCCCCAGAGCAAAGTTCTGGAGGATCAGGTACTTGCTGCCTAAATCGATAATCAGCACGACCACCACCAGCCACAGCCAGCGCAGTCCTGTTGAACAAAGAGGCTTACTCATCAGGCAAACTTACGTTTTTCGCCATCACCGGCGATGTTGCTGACACAGCGGCCGCAGATCTCTGCATGTTCCGCTACCTTGCCGACATCCGTGGTGTAGTGCCAGCAGCGTGGGCACTTCTCACCTTCGGCTTTACTCAACGCGACTTTCAGCCCTTTGAGCAGTTCGCTCTGCTGCGCATCAGCAGAAGCCTCCGCATAGTCAGCGACTTTCGCGCCAGAGGTCAACAGGACAAATCGTAATTCATCGCCCAGTGCAGTCAGCTTCGCCGCCAGTTCCGGTTCAGCGTACAGGGTGACAGCCGCTTCGAGAGAACCACCGACTTTCTTGTCCGCACGCGCCTGCTCGATAACCTTGTTCACTTCGCCACGCACTTTCAGCAGCTCATCCCAGTAAGCGTCATTCATCGCTTCGGTTTCGCCTAAGCCAAACAGACCTTCATACCACTCACCGGTAAAGACGTACTTCTCACGATCGCCTGGCAGATAACCCCAGATTTCATCTGCGGTGAAGGACATGATTGGCGCCATCCAGCGCACCAGCGCTTCTGCGATATGGTACAGCGCGCTCTGGCAACTACGACGCGCCACACTGTCGGCTTTCGCGGTGTACTGGCGGTCTTTGATGATGTCGAGGTAGAACGAGCCCATCTCAACGGAGCAGAAGCGCATCAGACGCTGTACCACTTCGTGGAAATCATAGGCTTCGTAGGCTTTCAGGATATCGTCCTGCGCCGCTTTCGCGCAGCCCACCGCCCAGCGATCCAGCACCACCATCTCTTCCGGTTTCACCATATCTTTTACCGGATCAAACCCGTTCAGGTTCGCCAGCAGGAAGCGCGCGGTGTTACGGATACGACGATAGCTGTCGGCAGCGCGTTTCAGGATCTCGTCGGAAACGGCCATTTCGCCGGTGTAGTCGGTAGACGCCACCCACAGACGCAGAATATCCGCGCCCAGTTTGTTCATCACATCCTGCGGAGAAACGGTGTTACCGATGGATTTGGACATTTTGCGGCCCTGACCATCCACGGTGAAGCCGTGGGTCAGTACCTGACGGTACGGCGCTTTGCCCTTCATCGCAGTGGAGATCATCAGGGAGGACATGAACCAGCCGCGATGCTGGTCGGAACCTTCCAGATACATATCCGCCGCATGACCGGCAAACTCAGGACGCACATCGACCACAGAAGCGTGTGTCGAACCGGAGTCAAACCAGACGTCCAGCGTATCCGGCACTTTTACGTACTGGTCAGCGTCGTCGCCGAGGATCTCTTTCGGATCGAGGTCCCACCATGCCTGAATGCCGTCCACTTCAACGCGCTTCGCCACTTCTTCCATCAGTTCGATGGCGCGCGGGTGCAGCTCTTCGGTGTCTTTATGTACGAACAGAGACATCGGCACGCCCCAGGTACGCTGACGGGAAATACACCAGTCAGGGCGGTTCGCAACCATTGATTCAATACGTGCCTGACCCCAGTCCGGGATCCACTGTACGCCTTTGATCTCTTTCAGCGACTGCTCGCGCAGGCCTTTCTGATCCATGCTGACGAACCACTGCGGCGTCGCACGGAAGATGATCGGCGTTTTGTGACGCCAGCAGCACGGATAGCTGTGTTGCAGCTTCTCAACGTGCAGCAGCGCGCCTTTTTCACGCAGCAGCGCAACGACGATGTCGTTCGCTTTGAAAACGTTCACGCCATCGAGCGTCGGATACGTGCCTGGCAGGTAAGCGCCGTCCGGTCCGACCGGGTTAGCGGTTTCCAGACCGTATTTTTGACCGATGACATAGTCGTCCGGGCCATGACCAGGCGCGGTATGCACCGCCCCCGTACCGGCATCCAGCGTGACGTGATCGCCGAGGATCGCCGGAACGTCGAAGTCCATAAACGGATGGGTAAAGCGCAACAGCTCCAGCTCCGCGCCTTTTACGGTGCCGAGGATGGTATAGTCAGCCGCGCCAAGGCGCTGCATCACGCTTTCCACCAGGTCTTTCGCCAGAATCAGCGCCTGACCGTCAATTTGTACCAGCGCGTAATCAAAATCCGGCGCCAGAGAGATCGCGCGGTTCGCAGGCAGCGTCCACGGGGTGGTGGTCCAGATAACCAGCGAGATCGGGCCGTTGACGCTGGAAACGCCAAACGTCGCTTTCACCGCATCCTGGTCAGCGGCGTGGAACGCCACGTCGATAGACGGAGACGTTTTGTCATAATATTCAACTTCCGCTTCCGCCAGCGCGGAACGGCAGTCCACGCACCAGTGCACCGGCTTCGCGCCTTTATGCAGATGGCCGTTGCCGATGATTTTACCCAGCGCGCGAATGATGTTGGCTTCAGTTTTGAAGTCCATCGTCAAATACGGATGCGACCAGTCGCCCAGCACGCCCAGACGGATGAAGTCTTTACGCTGGCCGTCAACCTGGGTGGCGGCGTATTCGCGACACTTCGCACGGAATTCCGCAGCCGTGAATTTTTCGCCCGGCTTACCGTATTCCTGCTCGACTTTCAGCTCGATCGGCAGACCGTGGCAGTCCCAGCCCGGAACGTAAGGCGAGTCAAATCCCGCGAGTCCTTTGGACTTCACGATAATGTCTTTCAGAATCTTATTAACCGAGTGACCAATATGAATGCTGCCATTCGCATAAGGAGGGCCATCATGCAGAATGAAGGTTTTTTTGCCTTTTTTGGCCGCACGAATGATGCCGTACAGATCATCATCGGTCCAACGCGCCAGCATTCCCGGTTCACGCTTGGCGAGATCGCCGCGCATCGGGAACCCTGTTTCCGGCAAATTCAGGGTTGATTTATAGTCACTCATCAGATTCTCGGTTCCGTATTTAAAACTCGTATAGGCATTAAGCCGGTTTTGATAGCCCAAAAAAATCGCGGGCAGTTAACTCATCACGCGCAATCTGCGCTTTTAGTTCATCCAGCGATGCGAATCGCTGTTCGTTGCGTATTTTTTTACGCAGTATTACATCTATATGGCGACCATAGAGGTCCATTACAACGTCCAGCAGATGCACTTCTAACTGTTGGCGTACGCCTGCCACTGTCGGACGCGTGCCGATATTGGCAACGCCAGGCATGGGTTTATCACCCAGCCCCATCACTTCCACCGCATAAACCCCTTTTACCGGGGAGACCTGACGACGCAGCGGTAAATTCGCCGTCGGGAAACCAATGGTGCGCCCTAACTCATCGCCGTGGACGACACGCCCGGAGATGGTAAATGGATGCCCCAGCAAACTTTCAGCCAGCGGCAGGTTGTCCTCCGCCAGCGCCTGACGCACGGCCGTACTGCTGATGCGTACGCCACCTTCGCAAAAGGTCTGCGTGTTGGTGATGTCAAAACCGTACTCCGCTCCGGCTTTCTGTAATAACAAGAAATCGCCTTCGCGACCAGCGCCAAAACGGAAATCATCACCGACAGCGAGGAACCGCACGCCGAGACGCTTCACCAGCAGATCGCTGATAAAGTTTTGTGCGGTCAGGGCGGCAAAGCGGCGATCGAAGCGTACGCACAGCACGTAGTCCACGCCGCATTCCGCCAGGTAACGCAGTTTTTCCCGCAGGCGGGTCAGGCGCGCAGGGGCCTTTTCCGTAGCGAAGAGTTCCAGCGGCTGCGGTTCGAAAATCATTACCATCACTGGTAAACCCCGCTTGCGCCCTTCTTCCCGCAAGCCCTGCAGCAATGCACGATGGCCACGATGCACACCGTCGAAATTACCAATAGTCAGCACACACCCATGCGGGGCCTGACTGAGATTATGTATGCCGCGTATCAGCTTCATGTCTGGCTCAAAACAGTGAAAATCGTCAGAGTATACCTTGTACAGCGGTCAAGGTTAACCGACGATTGCCCCTGTGAAACATAAAGAAGATTGTTTTCATTGTTATGGGGCAAATCAGAACAAGAAACTGCCCATTCAATGTAATTTTTATCGTGGAAAAGCTGTATTCACGACCCGCAAGCTGGTAGAATCCTGCGCCATCACTACGTAACGAGTGCCGCCATATTAACGGCGCTTATTTGCACAAATCCATTGACAAAAGAAGGCTAAAAGGGCATATTCCTCGGCCTTTGAATTGTCCATATAGAACACATTTGGGAGTTGGACCTTGGCTAATATCAAATCAGCTAAGAAGCGCGCCGTTCAGTCTGAAAAGGCTCGTAAGCACAACGCAAGCCGTCGCTCTATGATGCGTACTTTCATCAAGAAAGTATACGCAGCTATCGAAGCTGGCGACAAAGCTGCTGCACTGAAAGCATTTAACGAAATGCAACCGATCGTGGACCGTCAGGCTGCTAAAGGTCTGATCCACAAAAACAAAGCTGCACGTCATAAAGCAAACCTGACTGCACAGATCAACAAACTGGCTTAATCGCTCGCTTGTTATCAGCTTTGTAAAAAAGCCCGCGCAAGCGGGTTTTTTTATGTCTGCCGGATGGCGGGCAAACGCCTTACCCGGCCTGTAGCACTTACCCTTTGTGGCTAAATAGCGCCGAATAATCCGCGTGACAAATACGCTGTACGGCCGGGTGCTGAATCATCCTCTCGGCAAAAATGGCATGGTACTCTTCCATGACGTTTTCCACACGGCCAATCTCAACGATCGATTCATCGGCGTAAAAGTCATGCGCATAGAGCGTCGGCGCGACGAAAATCGCATTGTGGGTAGCGCCAAACGCTTTCATCAGCGCCGCATCATCAAACTCGCCGAGGATTTCGACGTTTAAGCCCTGCGAATTAAACCAGTTTAATAATTTGCGACCGAGCATAGAGCGACGGCCTGGGATCAGCAGCCGACGCTCTTCCAGACACGCCGGAAAGGGTTTTGCAGGCAGCGGTTTCGTACACCAGAAGCTCACGCTGCATTCACCTATCTTCACCGAAAACAGCCCTTCCTGCTGGGTAGAGTCGATTGGGCAATCCGAGATAATCATATCCAGCTTATGCTGGCTAAGCTGCTCAAGCAGCATCTCATGGGTGGATTCAAAACAGCGCAAATGAATTTGTTCGTCGTCAACCACGGCCGCGTCCAGCACATTGCTGACCAGACGTTTTGACAACGCATCCGCCACGCCGACATCAAACAGCAGGTTAGACTCTTTGCGGTAGTTAACGATATCCAGCATTTCCTGGCTTAAGGTAAACATTTTGTCCGCATAGCGAAACACCAGTTCCCCTAATTCGCTGGGCTCCAGCCCACGCCCTTTACGCTTGAATAATTTTCCCTGCAAGCGCTCCTCAAGGGCTTTGATCTGACCGGTGATGGTTTGCGGCGTCAGGTAAAGCGCTTCTGCCGCCCCGACAACGGAACCTTCTTTATACACATGCCAAAAATAATAAAGATGGTTGTAGTTAATATGAGACATGCTCACTCCTCTCCCTGATCTATGTCGCAAGGGGAGCCACATCAGCCCCCCAACCCTCTGGCCCCGCTCAGACCACCGGGCTTAAACGTGTACGTAACCAGCTATAGCCGATCACTGCCGAAAGCAGAGAACCAATCAAAATCCCCAGCTTCGCCCAGTTAATCAGTGCCGGATCTACACTACCGAACGCCAGACTGGCGATGAAAATCGACATTGTAAAACCGATCCCGCACAGAATACCGACCGCCATAATTTGCTGAAAACGTGTTCCTTCCGGCAGCTTCGCCAGTTTGAGACGCAGCGCCAGCCAGCAAAACAGGCTAATCCCCAGCGGTTTACCGATCAGCAACCCGGCAATGATTCCCAGCGGGAGTATTGAGGTCAGCCCGTCAAGCGTCACCCCCTGTAGCGAGACGCCCGCATTGGCGAAGGCGAACAGCGGCAGAATCAGATACGCCACCCACGGATGCAGCACATGTTCCAGACGCTTCGCCGGAGAACGACCATGCTTCTCCTTCAATGGGATGAAGAAGCCGACGATCACCCCGGCAAGAGTGGCATGGACGCCAGATTTCAATACGGCAGTCCACAGCACCACGCCGACCAGGATATAAACCCCTGTTCGTCTGACATCACACAGGTTCAGCACGGCCAGAAGCACAATCGCAAATGCCGCCACCCCCAGCGAGACCATCGAAAGATCGCTGGTGTAGAACAGCGCAATGATCACAATCGCGCCCAGATCGTCAATAATAGCCAGCGCCATCAGGAATATCTTCAACGCCAGCGGCACCCTGCTGCCCAGCAAGGCCAATACGCCCAGCGCAAAAGCAATATCCGTTGCCGCCGGGATCGCCCAGCCTTCGCGCGTAATCGGGTCGGAATAGTTAAAAGCCAGATAGAGCAGCGCCGGAACAATCATACCGCCAATGGCGGCAATCACCGGAAACGCCGCCTGACGTAAACTGGCCAGCGAGCCCTGCATAAGCTCGCGCTTGACCTCCAGACCAATCAGCAGGAAAAATACCGCCATTAGCGCGTCGTTGATCCACAGCAGCATATTTTTATTGATCTCAAGCGCCCCAACCCGTAGCTGAACGGGCGTCTCCAGAAAGGCGTGATACCATCCGCTGGTGAATCCGCTGTTCGCCATCAGCATAGCCAGCACGGCGGCGATAATGAGAATGATGCCCCCGGAGGCATCACTGCTAAAAAAACGATGCAGGTGTTTCACTTTTTATTCTCTCAATATAATCAAACCTCGTGGCGTCTATCTTACCTCGCATGATCTATCGTTAAAATTAGATTATTTATGGTGAAATGTTCGGTTTTTACGAAATAAGATAATCGCCGCCGATAAACAAAAAAAGCCCGGGATTGTGCAATCCCGGGCTTTTTATGCAATGTAACAACGGTGATTAACGCGTCAAATCGTCAAAGAACTTCTTCACTCCGTCGAAGAAACTCTTCGAACGTGGACTGTTTTTCTCACCTGTCGGGCCACCGAAGCTTTCTTGCAGATCTTTCAGCAACTGCTTCTGCTTCTCGTTCAGACCTACCGGCGTTTCGACCACAACACGGCACAGCAGATCGCCCTGCGCGCCGCCGCGTACGGATTTCACGCCTCTTCCGCGCATACGGAACAGCTTGCCAGTTTGCGTTTCGTGCGGCACTTTCAACTTCACACGGCCATCCAGCGTCGGGACTTCAATCTCGCCACCCAGCGCTGCCATTGCAAAGTTAATCGGCACTTCGCAATACAGGTTGTTGCCTTCACGCTCGAAGATCGGGTGCTGCTTCACCTGCACCTGAACGTACAGATCGCCCGCTGGCGCGCCATGCTCGCCCGCTTCACCTTCACCGGAGAGACGAATACGATCGCCGGTGTCCACACCCGCCGGGATTTTAACCGACAGGGTTTTGGTTTTCTCTACGCGGCCATGACCGTGGCATTTGTTGCACGGATCTTTAATCAGCGTACCGCGCCCCTGACAGTGCGGGCAGGTTTGCTGCACGGCGAAGAAGCCCTGACGCATCTGCACCTGGCCGGAGCCATGACAGGTTGGACAGGTCTGCGGCTGAGTACCTGCTTTCGCACCGCTGCCGTGGCAAACGTCGCACTCTTCCAGCGTCGGAATACGGATCTCTTTGGTCACGCCACGTACGGCTTCTTCCAGGGTGAGATCCATGTTGTAACGTAAATCAGCACCACGCGCTGCGCGCTGACGACCACGTCCGCCGCCAAAGATATCGCCGAAAACGTCACCAAAGATATCGCTGAAGTCAGCACCGCCGCCGAAGCCGCCGCCAAATCCACCACCGCCTTGTTCAAACGCGGCGTGCCCGTACTGATCGTATGCCGCACGTTTTTGCGCATCGGTCAGAACTTCGTAGGCTTCCTTGATCTCTTTGAACTTGGCCTCGGCCTCTTTATCACCCTGGTTACGGTCCGGGTGATATTTCATGGCCAGGCGCTTGTACGCCTTTTTGATTTCACGCTCTTCCGCTGTTTTGGAAACGCCTAAAATCTCGTAATAGTCTTGCTTAGCCATCTTTTTTTTATCTGCCCCTAACATGCGTGCACGGGCGGAGAGGAACCCTCTTCGCCCGTGCCAGTATTTTACCCGTTCAAAGGGCGATTATTTTTTGTCTTTCACTTCTTCAAACTCAGCGTCGACAACATCGTCATCTTTCGCGTTGTTTGCAGAAGCGTCAGCGCCGCCAGCCTGCTGCTGTGCATGCTGCTGCTGAGCGATTTCCATCAGTTTCTGGGAAGCCTGCGCCAGTTCCTGCATTTTCGCTTCGATAGCCGCTTTGTCTTCGCCTTTCAGCGCCGTTTCCAGCGCGCTCAGTGCAGACTCGATAGCCGTTTTGTCGTCTGCTGGCAGCTGATCGCCCGCTTCTTCAACCTGCTTACGCGTGCTGTGCAGCAGATGGTCGCCCTGGTTGCGCGTCTGAACCAGCTCTTCGAACTTACGGTCAGATTCTGCGTTCGCTTCAGCATCGCGAACCATTTTCTGAATTTCGTCCTCGTTCAGACCAGAAGAAGCCTTGATGGTGATCTTCTGCTCTTTACCGCTGTTTTTGTCTTTCGCGGAAACGTGCAGGATACCGTCAGCATCGATATCAAAGGTGACTTCGATCTGCGGCATACCGCGCGGCGCCGGGTTGATGCCATCCAGGTTGAACTGACCCAGAGATTTGTTATCAGACGCGCGTTTACGCTCACCCTGCAACACATGGATGGTTACCGCAGACTGGTTGTCTTCAGCGGTAGAGAACACCTGGCTGTGCTTGGTCGGGATAGTGGTGTTTTTGCTGATCAGCGCCGTCATTACGCCGCCCATGGTTTCGATACCCAGAGACAGCGGGGTAACGTCCAGCAGCAGAACGTCTTTCACATCACCGGTCAGTACGCCGCCCTGCACCGCTGCGCCGATAGCAACAGCTTCGTCCGGGTTAACGTCTTTACGCGGTTCTTTACCAAAGAACTCCGCCACTTTTTTCTGCACCATCGGCATACGCGTCTGACCACCAACGAGGATAACGTCGTTGATATCAGATACGGACAGGCCAGCATCCTGCAACGCGACTTTCAGCGGCTCGATGGAACGGTTCACCAGGTCTTCGACCAGGCTTTCCAGTTTCGCGCGAGTCACTTTGATGTTCATGTGTTTCGGACCGGTAGCATCTGCGGTGATGTACGGCAGGTTCACGTCGGTCTGCTGTGCGGAAGAAAGCTCGATTTTCGCTTTTTCTGCCGCTTCTTTCAGACGCTGCATCGCCAGCGGGTCGTTACGCAGGTCAATGCCCTGATCTTTCTTAAATTCTTCAACCAGGTAGTTGATCATACGGCTGTCGAAGTCTTCACCACCCAGGTGGGTATCACCGTTGGTTGCCAGAACTTCGAAGGTTTTTTCGCCGTCAACTTCGTCGATTTCGATAATAGAGATATCGAAAGTACCACCACCGAGGTCGTAAACCGCGATAGTACGGTTGCCGACTTCTTTATCCAGACCATAAGCCAGCGCGGCGGCGGTCGGTTCGTTGATGATACGTTTTACTTCCAGACCTGCGATACGACCGGCATCTTTCGTTGCCTGACGCTGAGCATCGTTGAAGTAAGCAGGCACGGTGATAACAGCTTCAGTTACCGGTTCGCCCAGGTAATCTTCTGCGGTTTTCTTCATTTTTTTCAGCACTTCAGCAGAGATCTGCGGCGGTGCCATTTTCTGACCTTTCACATCAAGCCATGCGTCGCCGTTATCGGCGCCGATGATTTTGTACGGCATGATGGAAACGTCACGCTGAACTTCTTCGTCCTGGAAGCGGCGGCCAATCAGGCGTTTAATCGCAAACAGGGTGTTTTGCGGGTTTGTCACTGCCTGACGTTTAGCCGGCTGACCAACCAGAGTTTCACCATCCTGGGTATAAGCAATGATAGAAGGCGTGGTGCGATCGCCCTCGGCGTTCTCCAGCACACGTGCAGTTGTGCCATCCATAATCGCTACACAAGAGTTGGTAGTACCCAGGTCGATACCAATAATTTTACCCATCTAAACGTCTCCACTAAAAATTCGGTCATCATGTGGTTGTGAATCTGTAATAAGGGCGAAACGTGCGGTTTCAACTACCCTGAATCGTTTTTTT
Source organism: Citrobacter sp. TBCP-5362 (assembly GCF_005406305.1). NCBI lineage: Bacteria > Pseudomonadati > Pseudomonadota > Gammaproteobacteria > Enterobacterales > Enterobacteriaceae > Citrobacter > Citrobacter sp. TBCP-5362. Next base: position 3,823,096 of record NZ_CP040234.1, read on the forward strand.
TCAGACTCACTCACTGCGGTTGACTACAAGATGGGGTCGTAACCCACGTCATCAAGGGGGGCATGAAAAATTTTTTTTGCGAAAAACGATAATTTTCTTCACCGGGCATACGGAAAACACCTCTGCCTGTGCGGCGGTTAAGCCTTTTTCTTCCGTGATCGTCATCACAAGGGGAAATATTTCATTTTCCCCCTATTAGATCATAGACAGCCTCTATTCCCCTGATTATCATGCCGCGCCCCGAATACGGTATCGGTTGTTCGGGGAAACTATTTCACCATTCGATTAATGATGATTTTGAGGAATTATGGGCAACACTAAGTTGGCTAACCCGGCTCCGCTGGGCCTGATGGGCTTCGGCATGACCACCATTCTGCTTAACCTGCACAACGCGGGTTTCTTCGCTTTAGACGGCATTATTCTGGCGATGGGCATTTTCTACGGCGGTATCGCGCAAATTTTTGCTGGCCTGCTGGAATATAAAAAAGGCAATACCTTCGGCTTAACCGCATTTACCTCTTACGGTTCTTTCTGGCTGACGCTGGTCGCGATCCTGTTAATGCCGAAAATGGGTCTGACAGAAGCGCCGAACGCGCAGTTCCTGGGCGCCTACCTGGGGCTGTGGGGCGTGTTCACACTGTTCATGTTCTTTGGCACGCTGAAAGCCGCTCGCGCGCTACAGTTTGTCTTCCTGAGCCTGACCGTACTGTTCGCCCTGTTGGCCTTCGGCAACATCGCGGGTAATGAAGCGGTGATCCACGTTGCGGGTTGGATTGGCTTAGTGTGTGGCGCCAGCGCCATTTACCTGGCGATGGGCGAAGTGCTGAACGAACAGTTTGGCCGCACCATCCTGCCAATCGGTGAAGCGCACTAATCTTCCGTTATCCCCCCGACCGGGGGGATAATTTTTACAGCTGTTGTAATTCTGCCTGCACATCCGCATCGCGATAATAAATATCCTGTCGCAACCAGACGCCCAACCCCAGCCCCACCAGTGACAACGCCAGCACATACCAGGCCGGCGCCATTGGCGACACGCCCATCAACATGGTGACCGCAATTGGCGTCAGGCCGCCAAAAATGGCATACGAGACGTTGTAAGAAAAAGAGATGCCGGTGAAACGCACTTCCGCCGGGAAGGCTCGCACCATTACGTACGGCACCGCGCCAACAACACCAACACACAGCCCCACCAGTCCGTATAATAAAAACAACTGCTCGGGATGCGCACCAGACAGGTGATAGAAGATCCAGCTTGAGCAGGCCAGCAGAAAACTGCCTACAATAAAGGTTTTGCTGGCGCCAACCCGATCGACAATGAACCCTGCCAGCAGGCATCCCACGCACAGCATAATGGTCGCCACGCTATTTGCCTGTAAAGTTAACGCGGGCGCAAACCCGTACTGCTTTTGCAACCAGACCGGCGACATCAAAATCACGACGACAATGCCGGCCGATAACAACCAGGTCAGCAGCATCGAAATCGCCACCGCTTTTTTATGTTTCACCACTACCGCTTTGACGGGCAATTCCTGCGCGAGCGTTTTGCGCTGCTGCATTTCAAGGAAGATGGGCGTTTCCTGCAACCAACGACGTAAATACATCGCAATCAGACCAAATACGCCGCCGAGCAGGAAGGGAATACGCCAGCCATAATCATGCACCGCCTGCTGGGTCATACTGGTATTCACCAGCGTCGCCACGACAGAGCCAAGCAGGATACCGACCGTCAGTCCCGCAGTCAGCGTGCCGCAGGCGATGCCGATACGGCGCTCCGGCACATGTTCAGCCACAAACACCCACGCTCCCGGCACTTCGCCGCCAATCGCTGCGCCTTGCAAAATACGCATCAGCAGCAATAACAACGGCGCAAGGATGCCCATTGAGGCGTAAGTCGGCAGCAGGCCAATCGCCAGCGTTGGAACAGCCATCAATAGAATACTCAGGGTGAACATCTTCTTGCGCCCTACCAGATCGCCAAAGTGCGCCATGATAATGCCGCCCAGCGGGCGCGCCAGATAACCGGCGGCGAAGATCCCAAACGTCTGAACCTGACGAAGCCACTCAGGAATATCGGCGGGGAAAAATAGTTCGCCCACAACCGCTGCGAAGAAAACAAAGATGATGAAGTCGTAAAACTCGAGCGCGCCGCCGAGAGCGGCAAGTGAAAGAGTCTTATAATCCTGGCGATTCAGAGGTCGTGTGTGTTGTGACATAGCAAACCATGAGTCAGTGGAGTTATTGAGGGCGCTTATCGATATGTGTAAATCAAAAATTACTATATCGTAAACAATTCAATACTCCACCACCTGCGTAATTTATGTCACAGAAAGGCCAACTTCAGGCGTTTATGTCGCGTCTGGCATTTTTCGGGCGGAAAGATGCTACCACTTCCGCTGCGGTTTCCACATAAGGCCCTTCAAGCAACTGTACACAATACGGTACGCTTGCGAAAATTCCCGGCACAACAACCTTACCCTCGGCATCTTTCACCCCTTCCAGGGTCTCTTTGATGGATTTTGGCTGCCCCGGTAAGTTCAGGATCAGCGCCTGCTTACGGATCACGCCAACCTGGCGGGAAAGGATCGCCGTAGGAACAAAGTGCAGGCTGATCTGGCGCATCTGCTCGCCAAAGCCGGGCATTTCTCTGTCGGCGACGGCCAGAGTCGCGTCAGGCGTGACATCACGACGCGCTGGCCCCGTACCGCCCGTCGTCAGTACCAGGTGACAGCTCATTTCATCCACCAGCTCACACAGCGTTTGCTCAATGATCGCCTGCTCATCCGGGATCAGTCGGGTTTGCACGTCAAAAGGGGTAGTCAGCGCGGAGGCCAGCCACTCTTCAAGAGCAGGAATGCCTTTATCCTGGTATACGCCGCTGGACGCGCGGTCAGAAATGGAAACTAAACCAATACGTAAGGTGTTCATGATTATTCCGTCTAAACAGTCTCGTTAAACAGAATGATACACTGCAAAGGGAAGGACAGACAGGTTTCAGAAGAGGTAGCGTGACCAGAAACCTGTCTGGTCACGCCGAATGATTACAGCAGATCGCCGATCATTTTTTCCAGTTTTTCCTGGTCAATAGCAAACTTACGGATACCGTCCGCCAGCTTGTCTACCGCCATCGGGTCCTGGTTGTGCTGCCACAGGAACTCAGACTCGGTGATGCGTTCTGGACGCGCTTTCACTTCGCCAGAGAAGGACAGTTTACGTTCGATAGCGCCTTCGCTTTCCGCCAGCTCTTTCAGCAGCGCCGGAGCGATGGTAAGACGATCGCAACCCGCCAGCTCCAGAATTTCGCCGACGTTGCGGAAGCTCGCGCCCATCACCACTGTCTCATAACCGTGCTGTTTGTAGTATTCGTAGATTTCCGTAACGGAAACCACGCCCGGATCTTCTGCCGGAGCGTACTCTTTCTTGTCGGTATTGGCTTTGTACCAGTCAAGAATACGGCCCACGAACGGAGAGATCAGGTATACACCCGCTTCCGCACAAGCACGCGCCTGCGCGAAGGAGAACAGCAGAGTCAGGTTACAGTTGATACCTTCCTTTTCCAGCTGTTCAGCAGCACGAATCCCCTGCCAGGTAGACGCCAGTTTGATCAGGATGCGATCGTTGCTGATGCCCGCGTCGTTGTAGAGCTTGATGATGCGTTTTGCTTTGGCGATAGACGCGTCGGTGTCGTAGGACAGACGAGCGTCAACTTCGGTGGAGATACGGCCAGGGACCAGTTTCAGGATCTCCAGACCAATGTTCACCGCCAGCTTGTCGGCCGCGTCAACAATCTGCTGCGCGCGATCGCTGCTCTGCTGTTTCGCCCAGGCAACGGCATCGTCAATCAGCTTACGGTATTCCGGGATCTGTGCTGCGTTAAGAATGAGAGAAGGGTTGGTTGTGGCATCCTGCGGCTGGTACAGCTTCATTGCCGCGATGTCTCCGGTGTCGGCCACCACGGTGGTGAACTGACGAAGGGAGGTCAATTTGTCCGTCATGATAGTGTTTCTCTTTAAACAGCTTGTTAGGGGGATGTAACCGGTCTGCCTTGATGATAACACGACGCACTCACAGCGCAACCGCAGACAATGCGGTTATCCCACCCCCCTCTTTGTTTGCCCCTTTTTCAGCCCCTCGCCAGGGCTGCGCGCAATTAAAGGATATTGCCATATAGTATGGTAGACTCCCCCCATTCAATAGCCTGACAGGGTCTATACTGTTCGTGAATTGGTAACGCTTACACTGGAACCCAAAAGCGTACCGGCATCAACAAGAGGGATGTTAATGCCTGATTTCTTCGCCTTTATTAATGAAATACTCTGGGGTTCGGTAATGATCTACCTCCTGCTTGGCGCAGGGTTTTGGTTTACTTACCGTACCGGATTCGTTCAGTTTCGCTATATCCGCCAGTTTGGCAAAAGTCTTAAAAACAGCATACATCCCCAGCCGGGCGGGCTTACGTCATTTCAGGCGCTGTGTACCAGCCTTGCCGCGCGTATTGGCAGCGGCAACCTGGCAGGCGTTGCGTTGGCTATCGCCGCAGGCGGGCCAGGCGCCGTATTCTGGATGTGGGTATCTGCGCTTATCGGCATGGCGACCTCGTTTGCCGAATGCTCTCTGGCCCAGCTCTACAAAGAGCGCGACAGCACAGGACAGTATCGCGGCGGCCCGGCATGGTATATGGCGCGTGGTCTGGGTATGCGCTGGATGGGCGTTCTCTTCGCGATTTTCTTACTCATTGCGTATGGTCTGATTTTTAATAGCGTACAGGCGAACTCCGTCTCGCGGGCGCTCGCTTTTGCCTTTGACATACCGCCCATTATCTCCGGTATCGTGCTGGCGCTGGCGGCCTTTTTTGTCATCGTTCGCGGCATTAAAGATGTCGCAAAGCTCATGCAATGGTTCGTCCCTGCGATGGCCCTTCTGTGGACGCTCACCGGTTTAGTGATTTGCCTCTGGCACATCGAACAGTTGCCCGACATTATCGCGTCGATTGTGAAAAGCGCATTCGGCTGGCAGGAAGCCACTGCTGGGGCGGCTGGGTATACGCTCAGCCAGGCGATTACCAGCGGTTTCCAGCGCGGCATGTTCTCCAACGAAGCGGGAATGGGTTCTGCGCCTAACATTGCGGCCGCCGCTTCATCCTGGCCGCCGCACCCTGCCGCGCAGGGAATTGTGCAGATGATCGGCGTCTTTACCGATACCATTATTATCTGCACCGCCAGCGCGATGATTATTCTGCTGGCAGGCAATGGCGCCTCGCATATGCCAACGGAAGGCATCCAGCTGGTGCAACAGGCAATGATTTCACTGACCGGCGAATGGGGCGCAAGCCTTGTCGCGTTTATTGTGGTGTTGTTCGCCTTCAGCTCGATTGTCGCCAACTACGTTTACGCCGAAAATAACCTGATTTTTCTGCGTCTGGACAGTCTGCGAATGCGCTGGGCGCTGCGTATTGTCACCGTCGGGATGGTCGTGGCGGGCACGTTACTCAGCTTTCCGCTCGTCTGGCAGTTGGCCGACATTATTATGGCCTGTATGGCCATCACCAACCTGACGGCGATTCTGCTGCTCTCGCCGGTGGTACATACGATCGCCAGCGACTATCTGCGACAGCGTAAGCTCGGCGTACAACCCGTGTTCGACCCGTTCCGCTACCCTGAAATTGAGCAGCAACTGGCGCCGGATACATGGGATGAGTTGCCGCGTCACTAGCGCGGCAATCACAACCATCGATCAAATCGGTCGGTTTTTTTGCTAAAGTCGCAGTAAATTTCCTGCAAGGACTGGATATGCTGATTCTGATTTCACCTGCAAAAACGCTCGATTACCAAAGCCCGCTGGCCACGACGCGCTATACGCGGCCTGAACTGCTGGATTACTCCCAGCAGTTGATCCGCGAGGCGCGCAAGCTCTCGGCGCCGCAGATTGGCAAGCTAATGGGCATTAGCGACAAACTGGCCGATCTGAATGCCACCCGTTTTCATGACTGGCAGCCTGACTTCTCCCCTGAAAACGCCCGCCAGGCGATTCTGGCGTTTAAAGGCGACGTCTATACCGGACTACAGGCGGAAACGTTCAGCGAAGCCGATTTTGATTTCGCGCAGCAGCATTTGCGTATGCTTTCCGGGTTGTACGGCGTCCTGCGTCCGCTGGATCTGATGCAGCCTTACCGTCTGGAGATGGGTATTCGCCTTGAGAACGCCAAAGGGAAAGACCTTTATCAGTTCTGGGGCGATGTGATTACCGATAAGCTGAACGAAGCGCTGGCTGCGCAAGGCGATAAAATCGTCATCAACCTGGCCTCGGATGAATATTATAAATCCGTGAAGCCGAAGCAGCTGAATGCGGAGGTTATCAAGCCCGTGTTCCTTGACGAGAAAAACGGCAAATTCAAAGTTATCAGCTTCTACGCCAAAAAAGCGCGCGGCCTGATGAGCCGTTACATCATTGAAAACCGGCTGACGAAGCCGGAACAGCTCACCGCATTTAACAGCGAAGGCTATTTCTATGATGAGCAAGCGTCAGGAAAAGGCGAACTGGTGTTTAAACGCCACGAGCAAAACTGATGCCCTGAAGCGCAGGCCGGATAAGACGCCTTTTGTCGCTATCCGGCGCTAAAACCGCATAACTGCCTGATAGCGCTACGCTTATCAGGCTTGCGTGCTTAATGGCGGTGGTCGTCGCGGCGATCATCATGACGATGCTCGTCATGCTTATTATGATGCGGTTGCGGACGTGGTCCATGTGGCTGCCAGCGGTTTTCTCGCCACTCATAATGCTTCTGCCACCAGCCGTGGTCACGCCAGTGACCGCCATCCCAGTAGTTACCGTGGTTATCGCGATCGCCAATCTGAAGTTTAACTGCCGGTACGAGGGTAATTTCGGCAGCCTGTGCTGCGAGGGGAGCCACCAGCATCATGGAAAGTGCAAGAAGCACGGGTTTCAACTTGTTCATGAGGTACTCCTTTTTACCATTGCCCGATTTGGGTCGATGAAAGGAGATTACTTGATGAGAACGCGGGTTGTTATTCTCCGCAATCCTAATCTCTAAGTTACCGCATTTATTGAGAATTACTCCTTTTTACCTGCTAAATTTCTCCTTATTTTCTCCATAAAAAAGCCGGATGGCGGCTAACGCCTTATCCGGCCTACAATAGCCCCGAAGCGCCACCGGGCACAACTGTTAGCCGCGTGTCATCATCAGCTTACGCAATTCGGCAAAATCGGCAGGCAGATTATGTGAGAGCAGCGGCAGGTCGGCACGATCCGCCAGCTCTTTTGGCAGATCCAATGTTTCACCAAGAATCGCCTCCACACTCTCTTTGAATTTCGCCGGATGCGCGGTCCCGAGGAACAAGCCATACTCCCCCGGGTGCAGCTGATCGCGCAGCGCGCGGTACGCCACGGCAGCGTGCGGTTCAGAGGTATAACCTGCCGCTTTCAGTTCGCGCATGGTCTCCTGCGTCGTCTCATCGTCAACCGCAGCGTAGCCCAGCTCCGTCAGACGCCAGATTTTACGGCGGAACAGCTCTTCCACACGCGGCCAGTTATTGGGCTGGCTGACATCCATCGCGTTCGACAAGGTAGCCTGCGTCGCTTTCGGCGACCACTGCCCCTCTTTCAGGAAGCGCGGCACCGTATCGTTGACGTTAGTGGCGGCGATAAAGCGTTTCACCGGCAGGCCGAGCGACTTCGCCAACAGCCCCGCCGTCAGGTCGCCAAAGTTACCGCTGGGCACGGAAATCACTAACTGATTACGCGCGTCCTGCGGCAGTTGAGCGACCGCTTCAAAGTAATAGCAAATCTGCGCCAGCAGACGGCTGATGTTGATGGAGTTCGCCGAATTCAGCCCCAGCGCCGCCTTCAGTTCTTCATCATCAAACGCCTGTTTTACCAGCGCCTGGCAGGCATCGAAATCACCGTCAATCGCAACCGTTTCGATGTTGCCGCCCAGCGTACAGAACAGTTTTTCCTGCAACGGGCTGATCTTGCCGCGTGGGTAGAGGATCACGACGCGTACATTTTTCAGACCGTAGAATGCGTGAGCAACTGCCGCGCCGGTATCGCCAGAGGTCGCCGTCAGGATAGTCACCGGTTTGTCGCCGCTGATGTGCGTCAGCATTTGCGCCATAAAGCGACCGCCAAAATCCTTAAAGGCCAGCGTCGGGCCGTGGAACAACTCCAGGCACCCGACATCGCCTTCCACCTGACGCACCGGCGCCGGAAAAGCGAATGCCTCGCGGACGCGCTCTTCTAAGATTTCCTGCGGGATCTCATCCCCGATAAACGCGGAAAGGATCTTTGCGCTACGACTCACAAAGTCCTGATTCAGCATCTCATCAACTTCAGTCAGGCTAAATTCCGGCAGGTCGTGCGGGAAAAAGAGCCCCTGATTCTTGCCAAGCCCCTGCGTAACGGCCTGCGCAAAGCTGACCTGCTCATTATGATCTTTCAGATTGTAGAGTTTCATTGTTTATCCCAGTACTCGTGCGCCCGCCGTATCCAGCTGACAAATATGAACAAAGCCTTCCTGATTTTGCAGGTAATTTTTACCCAGCCAGTCTGCTACACGCTGCGCCGTATCCGGCTTATCACAGAGCGCGAAAAGCGTCGGCCCGGACCCGGAAATACCGCTGGCCAGCGCGCCAATTTCCGCCACCGCCTGACGCGCCTGGCTGAAGCCCGGCAGCAGACGAGCGCGGTACGGTTCGGCAATCACATCCTTCATCAGCTTTGCAGCAAGCTGCGGCTGACGGGAATAGCAGGCATGAATAAACCCGGCCAGATGCCGCCCGTGGGCGATACAGTCCTGACGGCGATACTGCGCGGGTAAAATCGCCCGCGCTTCAGCCGTCGAAACGTTAATCCCCGGATAGGCCAGTACCCACAGCCACTCATCAAATCCTGGCACCTGCTGGCTGATAATGCCGTTTTCTTCGATCATCAACTGCATGCCGCCGAGAAAGCACGGCGCGACGTTATCGTAATGAATGCTGCCAGAGATACGCCCTTCCAGTTCCCCCATGATCGCCAGCAGACGCGTGTCGTTCAGCGGTTTGCCACAGAACTCATTCATCGCCACCAGCGCGGCGACCACGGAACAGGCGCTGGATCCTAACCCGGAACCAATCGGCATGTTCTTTTCCAGCGTCATCGCCACCGGAATCTGTTTACCTAACTCCTGGCAAAAACGCTCCCAGCACTGATAAACGATATTTTCACGCGGCGCTGACGGCAGCTTGTCGGCAAAACGCCCTAAATTATTCAGCGTGAAGCTTTCTGCCGCATCCACCGAGACCACATCGCCCAGCAGTGAGCCATCAACCGGCGTGACGGCCGCCCCAAGCACATCAAATCCGACGCTCATATTGGCACTGGAAGCCGGAGCATAGACTTTCACCATTTTAGACTCCTAACTTCCATGAAAGGGTGCGCAGCAGATCGGCAAAAACACCCGCCGCCGTCACATCGTTCCCCGCACCGTAACCGCGCAGAACCAGCGGCAGCGGTTGATAATAGTGACTGTAAAACGCCAGCGCGTTCTCCCCGTTTTTCACTTTAAACAGCGGATCGTTGCCGTCAACCTCGGCGATCTTCACGCGACACACGCCGTCGTCTTCAATGTTGCCAACATAGCGCAATACTTTGCCTTCATCACGGGCTTTCGCCACGCGGGCGGCAAACGCGTCGTCAAGCTGCGACAGATTGGTCATAAACGTGGCGACATCGCCGGAATCGTCGAAACCTTCCGGTAGCACCGGCTCAATCACGATATCGGACAGTTCCAGCTCACGTCCCGTTTCACGAGCGAGGATCAGCAATTTGCGCGCCACATCCATCCCGGAAAGATCGTCACGCGGATCGGGTTCGGTATAGCCCAACTCGCGCGCCATCGTGGTCGCAGCCGAAAGGCTCATGCCTTCATCCAGCTTGCCGAAAATAAAAGAGAGCGATCCAGACAGGATGCCGGAGAAGTGTTGCAGTTCGTCACCTGCGTTCAGCAGGTTTTGCAGGTTCTCGATAACCGGTAAGCCCGCGCCTACGTTGGTGTCGTACAGGAACTTACGTCGGGATTTCGCCGCGGCAAAACGCAGTTGATGGTAGTAATCCATCGACGACGTGTTGGCTTTTTTGTTCGGCGTTACCACATGGAAGCCTTCACGCAGGAAGTCGGCGTATTGATCCGCCACCGCCTGGCTGGAGGTACAGTCAACAATGACCGGGTTAAGCAGGTGATACTCTTTCACCAGGCGAATTAAGCGCCCTAAATTAAACGGTTCTTTCGCTTCCGCCAGTTCCGCCTGCCAGTTATCCAGGTTCAGGCCATGCACATTGGTCAACAGCGCTTTCGAATTCGCCACGCCGCAAACACGCAGGTCGATATGCTTGTTTTTCAGCCAGGACTGCTGGCGTTTAAGCTGCTCAAGTAACGCGCCGCCAACGCCGCCAACGCCGATAACGAACACTTCAATCACCTGATCGGTATTGAACAGCATCTGGTGAGTAACGCGCACGCCCGTTGTGACATCATCGTTATTCACGACCACCGAAATCGATCGTTCGGACGAGCCCTGCGCAATCGCGACAATATTGATATTCGCGCGCGCCAGCGCCGCAAAGAACTTCGCCGAGATGCCGCGCAGCGTGCGCATACCGTCGCCAACCACCGAGATGATCGCCAGACGTTCAGTCACTGCCAGCGGTTCCAGCAACCCTTCTTTCAGTTCCAGGTAGAACTCATCCTGCATTGCACGCTGGGCCCGCGCGCAGTCGCCCTGCGGTACGCAGAAACTGATGCTGTATTCAGAAGAGGATTGCGTGATCAGCACCACGGAGATCCCCGCGCGGGACATTGCCGCGAAGACGCGCGCCGCCATCCCGATCATCCCTTTCATTCCAGGGCCGGAAACGCTGAACATCGCCATATTGTTCAGGTTCGAGATCCCTTTCACCGGCAGTTCGTCTTCATCGACGCTAGCGCCGATCAGCGTACCAGGGGCTTGCGGGTTTCCGGTGTTTTTAATCAGGCATGGGATTTGGAACTGAGCAATGGGGGTGATGGTGCGAGGATGAAGGACTTTGGCGCCGAAGTAAGAAAGCTCCATCGCCTCCTGATAGGACATCGACTTCAGCAACCTGGCGTCCGGCACCTGGCGCGGGTCACAGGTATACACACCGTCGACGTCAGTCCAGATCTCACAACAGTCGGCGCGTAAGCAGGCAGCCAACACCGCAGCGGAGTAATCAGAACCGTTGCGGCCCAGCACGACCAGCTCGCCTTTTTCGTTACCGGCGGTGAAACCTGCCATCAGCACCATGTGGTCAGCCGGAATGCGGCCCGCCGCGATACGGCGCGTAGATTCGGCGATATCAACGGTCGATTCGAGGTAATGCCCGACCGCCAACAATTTTTCGACCGGATCGATAACCGTCACGCCATGACCGCGCACTTCCAGCAGGCCAGCCATGATCGCGATCGACATCTTCTCGCCACGGCAGATCAGCGCAGCATTGATGCTATCCGGGCACTGGCCCAGCAGGCTGATTCCGTGCAGGATATGTTTGATTTGCGCAAATTCTTGCTCAACGAAAACTTTCAACTGCGCCAGCGGGAACCCCGGCTGAGCGGCTGCAAGACCCGTAAGAAGTTCGGAAAAAATACGTTCGGCATCGCTGATATTCGGTAAAGCATCCTGACCGCTGATGGTCTTTTCAATCATCGCCACCAGATGGTTAGTAATTTTGGCGGGGGCAGAGAGAACAGTCGCTACCTGCCCCTGCCTGGCATTGCTTTCCAGAATATCGGCAACACGCAGAAAGCGCTCTGCATTTGCCACTGATGTACCGCCGAACTTCAACACTCGCATGGTTGTTACCTCGTTACCTTTGGTCGAAAAAAAAGCCCGCACTGTTCAGGTGCGGGCTTTTTTCTGTGTTTCCTGTACGCGTCAGCCCGCACCGTTACCTGTGGTAATGGTGATGGTTGTGGTAATGGTGGTGCTGATGCGATTCATGGATGTTGTGTACTCTGTAATTATTATCTGTCTGTCTTGTATCTTTAAAGGGTTAAAGTATCTCGTGACCTAAGTCAATAAATTTTTAATTTGATCACATTCCGCAACATGTTCACGAGCTGCTGCTTGCGCATTTATTTTCAACCAATACGGAATGAAGCAACCTCTTGAAACCAGATTTAAAATCTTACATTAAGTAATTTAACAATATTTTATTTTGTTATGTTTTTCTCAATATCATGCAATAAACGGTGCAGCATGGCCGTGTCGCGCTGCCCTGACAGCCCCAGTCGTTGTTGCAGCCAGTCCGCCAGTTTGGTGTCATCAGCAACATCCAGCGTCGCCAGTAACTGCGAAACACGTGTGCGTAACGCCTGCAATTGCGGCGCGTCAGTCACCTCTGTTTGTTTCGCCGGTTGTTGCATTAAGCCTGCTAATTGATAGCAATACACCATTACTGCCTGCCCTAAATTGAGTGAAGGATAATCAGCAACCATTGGCACGCCGGTTAAAACGTCTGCCAGCGCCAGTTCTTCATTCGTCAGGCCCGAATCTTCCCGGCCAAAAACCAGCGCCGCATGGTTCATCCACTGCGATTTTTCCTGTAACAGCGGCAGCAGTTCTGCGGGCGTTGCGTAGTAGTGGAACTTCGCGCGACTGCGGGCCGTGGTGGCGACAGTGAAATCAACATCGTGCAGCGCTTCCGCCAGCGTTGGATAAACACTAATATTATCAATAACATCAGTGGAACCATGTGCGACCCAACGGGTCGCCGGCTCCAGGTGCGCCTGGCTGTCGACAATACGCATATCGCCAAACCCCATCGTCTTCATTGCCCGTGCCGCCGCGCCAATATTTTCCGCTCTGGCAGGCGCGACCAGAATAATTGTTACACGCATTTCGATTCTCTTTTTGACCAGCCGCTGGCAATAATGTGACCAATGTCAACATATTACGCAGCACGAATTTACAATTTTTTAACGAAAATCGTTGAAAAACCATTTCACATTCAGTAAAAGGCACTAAACTATTTCTTATCTTTACTATTGCGTTTTATGTTAAGAAATACTACATATCCTTCTGTTTATTTAGGATAATTTAATTTAGAATGAATCACACCTATTGGATTCATTACATTTATTAGTTGGCATGCGCAACTAGTTGGATTATTGCAAATTTGTGATGAACGCTAGCATTTGGATACGATGATTTCATCAAACTGTTAACGTGCTACAATTGAACTTGATATATGTCAACGAAGCGTAGTTTTATTGGGTGTCCGGTACGTCTTAGCCTGTTATGTTGCTGTTAAAATGGTTAGGATGACAGCCGTTTTTGACACTGTCGGGTCCAAAGGGAAAGTACCCACGACCAAGCTAATGATGTTGTTGACGTTGATGGAAAGTGCATCAAGAACGCAATTACGTACTTTAGTCATGTTACGCCGATCATGTTAATTTGCGACATGCATCAGGCAGGTCAGGGACTTTTGTACTTCCTGTTTCGATTTAGTTGGCAATTTAGGTAGCAAACATGCAGACCCCGCACATTCTTATCGTTGAAGACGAGTTGGTAACACGCAACACGTTGAAAAGTATTTTCGAAGCGGAAGGCTATGATGTATTCGAAGCGACAGATGGCGCGGAAATGCATCAGATCCTCTCTGAATATGACATCAACCTGGTGATCATGGATATCAACCTGCCAGGGAAAAACGGTCTTCTGTTAGCGCGTGAACTGCGCGAACAGGCTAACGTTGCGTTGATGTTCCTGACTGGCCGCGATAACGAAGTCGATAAAATCCTCGGCCTCGAAATCGGCGCAGACGATTACATCACCAAGCCGTTTAACCCACGCGAACTGACTATCCGTGCGCGCAACCTGCTGTCCCGTACTATGAATCTGGGTACGGTCAGTGAAGAGCGCCGTAGCGTCGAAAGCTACAAGTTCAACGGTTGGGAACTCGACATCAACAGCCGTTCTTTGATCGGCCCAGATGGTGAGCAGTACAAACTGCCACGCAGCGAATTCCGCGCCATGCTTCACTTCTGCGAGAACCCGGGCAAGATCCAGTCTCGTGCAGAACTGCTGAAGAAAATGACCGGTCGCGAGCTGAAGCCGCATGACCGTACTGTTGACGTGACTATCCGTCGTATTCGTAAGCATTTCGAATCCACGCCGGATACCCCGGAAATCATCGCGACCATTCACGGTGAAGGTTACCGTTTCTGCGGTGATCTACAGGACTAATCGGTTACCACCGGCAGCAAAAACGGCGCAAAACGCGCCGTTTTTTATTGTCTGTCAATGACTTATCCGACCATAACGGGAATCACTTCCAGATGACGCGTCAGGAACGTTACCGCCACGGCATAACGGGCACCGCGCTTATGGCATTTTTTGGCGACCCTTCAACGACCTTGTCAGAATAGGCCAGATACGCCAGCGTATTGCGTTTGGCATCATAAAAACGCACGACCTGTAATTTTTTAAACACCAGCGACGTGCGTTTCTGGAAAACGACATCCCCTTGCGCTTTCCCGTTCTTAATTTTATCGCTCAGCTCAATCGGCCCTACCTGCTGACAGGAGATCGCCGCGTCGGAGGTATCTTCGGCCAGTCCCAGACCGCCTTTAATCCCCCCCGTTTTCGCCCGACTTACATAGCACGTCACATTTTTGACGTCGGGATCGTCAAACGCTTCGACGACGATTTTATGGTCAGGCCCAAACATTTTAAATACGGTATCGACGGAACCCACCTGTTCTGCATGCGCAAACTGCCCCAGCATCAACAGAATTGAGGAAAGTATTAAGCTCTTGTATTTCATATTGTTACCATTCATAAAAGTTACACTGCGCAATTATTCGACACGTCTGGATAAACTGTTTACAGATCACAGGATTAGAATAATCATGCTTTAGTGTGCCCCAAAAAAGCACAGATGAGCAAAAAAAACACCGAATGCTAAAACAGCAAAAAATGCTATTATCCACTTACCTGATGTCAGGTGCTCGTTGTGGAAAGGATGAGGATATTTTATGGATCAGGCTGGCATTATTCGCGACCTCTTAACCTGGCTGGAAGGCCATCTGGATCAGCCTCTGTCGCTTGACAATGTGGCGGCAAAAGCAGGTTATTCCAAGTGGCACCTGCAAAGAATGTTTAAGGACGTGACGGGCCATGCTATTGGCGCTTACATCCGCGCTCGCCGCTTATCTAAATCCGCCGTGGCCCTGCGCCTGACGGCGCGTCCGATTCTGGATATCGCGTTGCAGTACCGCTTCGATTCTCAGCAAACCTTTACCCGCGCGTTTAAAAAGCAGTTCTCTCAGACGCCGGCGTTATATCGCCGCTCTCCAGAATGGAGCGCCTTTGGCATTCGTCCGCCAATGCGTCTGGGTGAGTTCGCCATGCCTGAACATCAGTTTGTCACCCTGGAAGATACGCAACTGCTCGGCACCACCCAGAGCTATTCCTGTTCGCTGGAGCAAATCTCCGATTTTCGACACGAAATGCGCGTACAGTTCTGGCAAGACTTTCTCAGCCAGGCGCCAACGATTCCTCCGCTGCTCTACGGCCTTAACGAAACGCGCCCCAGCCTTGAGAAAGATGACGAACAGGAGGTGTTCTACACCACCGCGCTACCGCAAGAACATGCCAACGGGTATGTGCCGTCAGCGCAGCCTGTTACCCTACAGGGCGGCGAATATGTGATGTTCACCTACGAAGGTTTAGGAACCGGGGTACAGGAGTTTATCCTGACGGTATACGGCACCTGTATGCCGATGCTGAACCTGACCCGCCGTAAAGGGCAGGATATAGAGCGATACTACCCGGCAGAAGATGCCAAAACAGGCGGTCGCCCTATTAACCTGCGTTGCGAATTCCTGATCCCCGTTCGCCGTTAACGCTGTAGCTCATCTAACGCAGGGGCATCGAGATGCGAGACGTCCCCTGCCGTTTCAACGACCCAACCAGGCGCCAGCCACAAACTTTCCTGATAATCGACGCGGGAAATAGAGCAGTTACGCAGACGTAACCGACGCTCCGCCCAGGCCGGTAATCCCAGAATGGTGCTGACCAGGCAACCCAGCGCGATACCGTGACTGACCAGCAGCGGGCGGCTGCCCTGCGGCAGTTCCAGACAGGACGCGAGAGCGGCATTGACGCGATCGCTCAGTTCCTGCATGGATTCGCCATCAGGAATGCGCCCGTCAACCGTACCGTTCACTAACTGGCGACGCCAGTTCTCTTCTTCTTCGGTGAGGGTGTCGATGTGCCGTTTTTCCAGCACGCCCATGTCCAGCTCACGCAGGCGGGCGTCGAAAGTGATATCGCAACCGCATGCCTGGGCGATGATTTCAGCCGTGCGGCGGGTGCGACCGAGATCGCTACTGACGATATGGGTGATGCCGAGCGTTCTGGCGCGTTCTCCCACTTGCATAGCTTGTTGCTCACCTTTAGCGGTCAGCGGACTGTCAGACTGGCCTTGAATACGTCGCTCGGCGTTCCACTGCGTTTCACCGTGGCGAACAAGGTATACCTGTAACATGCTTTTTATCCGTTATACTGCGATGACATTCATTTCTGAGTAATTCTGATTATGCACCATGTTGTCTCAGCAACCACCAATCCCGCTAAAATTCAGGCAATTCTGCAAGCATTTAACGAGATTTTCGGTGAAGGATCCTGCCATATTGAGTCCGTCTCCGTCGAGAGCGGCGTGCCGGAACAGCCTTTTGGAAGTCAGGAAACGCGCGCTGGCGCACGGAATCGGGTAGAAAATGCGCGCTGTCTGCGTCCTCAGGCCGATTTTTGGGTGGCTATCGAAGCGGGGATTGATGATAACAGTACGTTCAGTTGGGTGGTGATAGAGAATGCCGCCCAGCGAGGCGAGGCGCGATCGGCAACGCTGCCGCTTCCTGCGGTTATCCTTGAAAAAGTTCGTCAGGGCGAAGCGCTCGGCCCGGTGATGTCGCAGTATACCGGTATTGATGAGATTGGCCGTAAAGAGGGGGCTATCGGGGTGTTTACCGCCGGAAAACTGACCCGCTCCAGCGTTTATCACCAGGCGGTGATTCTGGCGCTCAGTCCGTTTCATAATGCGGTGTATCGGTAGGGCTCGCGATCCACGCCGGATGGCGGCTTCGCCTTATCCGGCCTACGTTCACCATTCCTGTAGGCCTGATAAGCGTAGCGCCATCAGGCGAAATTACCTTTCGCTCTTGAGCAACACCTGCTCCAGCCACTGGCGTAACTCTACCGGTGCGGACTTCAGGCTGTTGGAACCGCGCGTAATGGTGGCGATGCCCGCCCCCAGCTCATTTTTAAGCTCGCGCTGGCTCATTTCACCGCGTAACAACTCTTCAATGATACGCACGCGCGTTCCCAGCGCCTCACGCTCATCCGGCGTCAGCATCAAATTGAGTAAGGGAAGATGCAGGTCTTCCGCACAAGCGTGCTTGAGCAGCTCAACAAAGCGTAACCACTCCTGGTGACGCTGTTCTGCCATCGCTGCTGAATAGGGTGATTGCTGAGTCATAGAATGTCGCCATCGTTGCAGGGGGAAACGTATCTGCCTCCCCCGATTGTACTCTTTAACGAGTACGATAGCATAACATAACCGATGCGATCAGTAACGGCGCTGCCATTCTGCGTCATTCATCAACGTTGGTTTATCGCCCATGAAGTAGCGATAGTAGGCATCATAAGCCAGCACGTTCTTCACGTAGCCCCGCGTTTCTGAGAACGGAATACTTTCAACAAACGCGACGGCGTCGATGCGCCCTGCGCTATTGCCAAGCCAGGTACGAACGCGCCCCGGCCCGGCATTGTAAGCCGCTGAAGAGAAAATACGGTTATTACCAAACTGTTGATAAACGTATTGCAGGTAACTGGTGCCAATGTTGATGTTCGTCTCCGGGTCAAGCAGCTGGCTGGGGCTGCTGTAGCCCGGTATCGAGAACATTTTCACCGTATGCGTCGCCGTGCCCGGCATAACTTGCATCAGACCGCTGGCTCCTACCGGGGATTTCACTTTCGGATTCCAGGCGCTCTCCTGACGCGCAATCGCCATAGCGTAACTTTGCGAGATCGCTTTGCCGCCGGTGTAACGGGCGAAAAGATCCTTGTACGCCAGCGGGAAACGCTCTTCCAGATGATCCCACAGTTTCCCTGCGATCGTCGCCTGCACGCTCAGATCCCACCAGTGGTTATTGAAGGCATAACGCGCCAGCTGCGCCTGCTCCGACTTCGTCCTGCTGGAGACCAGATTCGCCCACTCGCTGCGCGCCGTATTATCCAGGTTCCAGTACATCAGTTCGCGTACTCGCGCCATTTCCGCGCCCTGCGTAAGCGAAGCGTCCACTGTCGTCGGCGCTTTGTCGATCTTCAGCACATACGCTTCACCCAGCTTTTGCGCGGCGACCATCGGGTAGAAACCACGCTGTTGCATCAGCGCATGGAGGATCTCTTTTGCCTCTGCCTCACGCCCGCGTTCAAGCAACAAATCCGCCTGCCAGTAGCGCCATTCATCCTTCTCCTTCGCTTCCATCGGCAGTCGGGCAAGCCAGGTATTCAGCCCACGCCGATCGCCGGTGCCCAGCGCCATCCGCACGCGGCGTTCCACCAGCGTGGTGGATTGCGAGCGCATAATCGCATCATCGCGCCACTTCGCCTGCGCATCGGTCACATCGTTCCCCATCAGCCGCCAGGCGACGATATCGCGCAGTTCCTGAGTTTGCTCCTCATTAAGCTGCTGGGCCTGCACCAGTGACGGGATCATCAAACGCGCATTCTCTGCGTCCTGACGCGCCACGCTGGCAAAGGCCACTGCCGCCATCTGGCGGGTAAAATCGGTCGCGCCGGTCGTACGCGCAAAAGTCATCACGCTATTGGGATCGTTCGCCAGCGCGATGATCGCCGAAGCAATGGTCTGGTACTGCGCAGGCATCTGCCCGGCCAGCACCGTTACCAGCCCCGTGTTGCCTGCTTTCATCGCCAGGCGGATGCGCTCCAGCCAGGCCAGCGGGTCCTGGGTGCCGGAAGCGCGCCAGACGCTGAACAGTTTGTCACAGGCGTTCGGCTGGCTTTTCCCGGTCAGCCAAAGCGCTTTCGCCCCCTGCCAGGCCTCTTCCGTCTGCCCGGTATTCCATTTCGCGTAGTAGTAATTACATTGCGCTTCGGTGGTGCCCGGCTTCTCGGGGCTGAACGCTAGCAGTCCACGCCAGTCTTCGCGACGCGCTAGCTCATTAACGAAACGCGATTGCAGCGTACGCGCAGGAGGAAGCGTAGGGTTGGCGCGCACAAACTGGGTGACGGTGACCGCAGGCTGGTTCATCAGATCGTCGGTGATCTGGCGATACTCAAGATAGGGATACAGCGGGTAATTCTTCAGGCCAGGCATCATCTGCTCAACGACATCCATCTGTCGGTTATCCCAGGCCTGTTTGATTTGCGCATAGCGATTGCGCTGCTCATCCAGAGAATCCGCTCGCGCCGCCTGACTTACCGTCAGCAGACATACGCTGGCGGCGATAAGACGCCAGGTAAATGGTTTGGCTTTGTCCACAAGCTCTTCCTCTTGTCGTGATACATCAATGCAGCATCATGCCGCGTAATGAATTTATGCTAACCAGACATTGCTAAATGCGCCATGTTACGGACACTTTTTTACTTTTATTGCGAGTGAGAGTTGCTGGCTGGGATTAGCCCGGGAAAAAGGCTACACTTCGCCTTTGAAAATTATTCTTCATCACGATAAACCTATAGAGGCGAAGTCCAACGTGGCTCAATTCGTTTATACCATGCATCGTGTCGGCAAAGTGGTTCCGCCGAAACGTCATATTTTGAAAAACATCTCGCTGAGCTTCTTCCCTGGGGCGAAAATCGGCGTACTGGGTCTGAACGGCGCCGGTAAGTCTACCCTGCTGCGCATTATGGCTGGCATCGATACAGATATTGAGGGCGAAGCTCGCCCACAGCCAGGCATCAAAATTGGCTACCTGCCGCAGGAACCTCAGCTCACCCCTGAACATACCGTTCGCGAATCGATCGAAGAGGCGGTGGCCGAAGTGGTCGGCGCCCTGAAACGTCTGGATGAAGTGTACGCGCTGTACGCCGATCCAGATGCGGACTTTGACAAGCTGGCCGCCGAACAGGGCAAGCTGGAAGAGATCATCCAGGCGCATGACGGCCACAACCTGAACGTACAGCTGGAGCGCGCCGCTGACGCCCTGCGTCTGCCGGACTGGGATGCCAAAATCGCGAATCTTTCCGGTGGTGAGCGCCGCCGCGTCGCGCTGTGCCGTCTGCTGCTGGAAAAACCGGACATGCTGCTGCTCGACGAACCGACCAACCACCTGGATGCGGAGTCCGTCGCGTGGCTGGAACGCTTCCTGCACGACTTCGAAGGCACCGTTGTGGCGATTACCCACGACCGTTACTTCCTCGACAACGTGGCGGGCTGGATCCTCGAACTTGACCGTGGCGAAGGAATTCCGTGGGAAGGCAACTACTCCTCCTGGCTGGAACAGAAAGATCAGCGTCTGGCGCAGGAAGCCTCTCAGGAAGCGGCCCGCCGTAAATCCATTGAGAAAGAGCTGGAGTGGGTGCGTCAGGGTACTAAAGGCCGTCAGTCTAAAGGCAAAGCCCGTCTGGCGCGCTTTGAAGAGCTGAACAGCACCGAATACCAGAAACGTAACGAAACCAACGAACTGTTTATTCCACCTGGACCACGTCTGGGCGACAAGGTCGTTGAAGTCAGCAACCTGCGTAAATCCTACGGCGATCGCCTGCTGATCGACGATCTCAGCTTCTCAGTACCGAAAGGCGCGATTGTCGGCATCATCGGTCCGAACGGCGCGGGTAAATCCACCCTGTTCCGCATGATGTCCGGTCAGGAACAGCCGGATAGCGGCACCATCACGCTGGGGGAGACTGTAAAACTGGCTTCCGTTGACCAGTTCCGTGACGCGATGGATAACAGCAAAACCGTGTGGGAAGAAGTTTCCGGCGGGCTGGATATCATGAAGATCGGCAACACCGAAATGCCAAGCCGCGCCTATGTGGGCCGCTTTAACTTCAAAGGTGTCGATCAGGGTAAACGCGTGGGCGAACTGTCCGGCGGTGAGCGCGGTCGTCTGCATCTGGCGAAGCTGTTGCAGGTTGGCGGCAATATGCTGCTGCTCGATGAACCGACCAACGACCTGGATATCGAAACCCTGCGCGCGCTGGAAAACGCCCTGCTGGAGTTCCCGGGCTGTGCAATGGTTATCTCGCACGACCGTTGGTTCCTCGACCGTATCGCCACGCACATTCTGGATTACCAGGATGAAGGCAAGGTGGAGTTCTTCGAGGGTAACTTTACCGAGTACGAAGAGTACAAGAAACGCACGCTGGGCGCCGACGCGCTGGAGCCGAAGCGTATCAAGTACAAACGTATCGCCAAGTAATGTATCAGATGCCGGATGGCGCTACGCTTATCCGGCCTACAGACTTATCCGGCCTACACCTTGTGGGCCGCCATCCGGCGCTTCAGGCTTAACCCTGCTCGCCCATCATCTCTTTCACTAACTCCACGCAGCGCAAAAATCGACCATCGTAATCGGCCTCTTCTACGTGGACGAAATTGATGTTGTTCTCCCGCAGCATATCCACCAGCAGATTCTGGAACTCTTTACGATCCACCGAACTGCCCAGACTCCGTAACCCATCCGCGACCCAGGGCGTATTGTTCTCCAGCAGGATCACCAGATCAAAGCGGTATTCATCGATCAACGCCTGTACAAACGGATGCTCGCGCCCTTCGTATTTTTTACAAAAGGCCTGCGTGGTAACGAAATCGGTATCGATAAAGGCCACTTTATTGGCGTATTTCACCGCAAAATCAATATATTGTGCATGGCCCAGCGCGATCTTATCGTAATCAGAATACTGTAACGCCATCTCGTCACCGCCCAGATGCGAGAAGACATAGTCGCGCCCGTACTCCCACGCGCTGGTGGTATTAAAAATATTGGCGAGCTTGTTCACCAGCGTGGATTTCCCGCTCGACTCCCCGCCTAATATCGCCACGGTGCGCACGAAAAAGGGCTTCACTTCCGTCGGAATGTATTCCCAGTAGCGGAACGGGTTTTCACGGATCTGCGCCCCGCTGATACTCATAAAGGTTCGTTTCGGATCGACCAGCACCGTTTCAATAGCCAGGTGTTCGAGATACTGCGGCGCATCGGCTTCCTCGGACGTGTAGATCCAGTTAGGCTGAATCCCCTTCTCTTCCATAAAGGCTTTGATGCCGTTGCTCCACACATCCCAGCCATGCGGGTACGGCTCCATCCCTTCCTCATTGAAGGCATGAATACGAATATTCTTCTGATATTTAAAGGTCTGTAGTAGCCAACGCAGACGATCCGACACGGTAGGCTGTTGCGACATGGCGCTGTCTTCAAACAGTTCGCGGTCGCGGGTATCGTCATAACCCATAATGATATGCAGTTCATCCACCTGGCTACAGGCGCGCTGAATCAAATAGATATGCCCGGTATGCAGGGGGTAGAACTTGCCAAACACCACGCCGATGTTTTTCCGCTGCCGGGGAAACTCCAGCCCCAAAAAACGATGCAGCGCCTCCAGCTTTTGCGCGCTGGGGCTTTTAATCTTCGCGTTCAGAAGTTGGCTCAAATACCCTTTGGTCATGCCGCTGGCATCCGCCACCTGTTGCAGGGTACACCCCTTTTGCTTGATCGCGGTTTTGAGATAGTCGAACGATGACACAAGAGCCTCCTGCTAAAAAACGCGTAACAATGCCTGATGGCGCTTCGCTTATCAGGCCTACAACATCAATCCGTAGGCCGGATAAGACGCACTGCGTCGCTATCCGGCAAATTATACAACATCAGTGCATACAGATGATTATAAGTCGTCAAACACACTTAACGCATCCGCAAGCTTTTTAACGCCAAAAACCTGCATCCCTTCCGGCGGCTTTTTCGGCACGTTGGCAGCCGGTACGATAGCGCGGCGGAAACCGTGTTTAGCCGCTTCAGAAATACGTTCCTGACCGCTGGGCACCGGGCGAATTTCCCCTGCCAGCCCCACTTCGCCAAACACCACCAGATCCTGCGGCAGCGGCCTGTCGCGCAGGCTGGAGACCATCGCCAGCAATAGCGCGAGATCCGCGCTGGTCTCCGTGACCTTCACGCCGCCCACGACATTGACGAATACATCCTGATCGGCCATCTGCAATCCGCCATGACGGTGCAGCACCGCCAGCAGGATCGCCAGACGGTTTTGTTCCAGACCGACCGCCACGCGACGCGGATTCGCCATCATCGAGTGATCGACCAGCGCCTGAATCTCTACCAGCAGCGGGCGCGTCCCTTCCCACACCACCATGACCGAACTGCCGGAAGTCACCTCATCGCCACGGCTTAAGAAAATTGCGGACGGGTTGCTGACTTCACGCAGCCCCTGCTCCGTCATCGCAAAAACACCCAGCTCGTTTACCGCGCCAAAACGGTTTTTATGGCTACGCAGCGTGCGAAAACGGGAGTCAGCGTCGCCATCCAATAGCACCGAGCAGTCAATGCAGTGCTCCAGCACCTTCGGGCCAGCCAGCGAGCCGTCTTTGGTTACATGACCAACCATCACAATAGCCACGCCGCGCGTTTTGGCAAAGCGCGTCAGATAAGCGGCCGTCTCACGCACCTGGGCCACGCTGCCTGGCGAGGACTGGATATCCGCCATATGCATCACCTGGATGGAGTCGATCACCATCAGCTTCGGTTGTTCTTCTTCCGCAATCAGGCAGATCTGTTCAATACTGGTTTCTGACAGCATATTCATGTTAGCCGTCGGCAATCCCAGCCGATGCGCGCGCATCGCTACCTGTTGCAGGGATTCTTCGCCCGTGACATACAGGGTTTTCATCTGCTCGGCCAGTTTGCAAAGCGTTTGCAGCAGCAGCGTGGATTTCCCCGCACCGGGGTTGCCGCCAATCAGGATGGCGCTACCGGGCACGACACCGCCGCCCAGCACACGGTCGAACTCTTTAAACCCGGTGGAAAAACGCGGCAGCTCCTCAAGGCTGATGTCAGACAATTTCTGCACCTTTGCCACACCTGCGTTACCGGCATAGCCGCTGAGTCGCTCATTACGCGCCACCGTTGGCGACGCGGCAAGACGCACCTCGGTGATGGTGTTCCAGGCATGACAGGTGCTGCATTGCCCCTGCCAGCGCGGATAATCGGCCCCGCATTCATTACAAACAAAGGCGCGTTTTGGAGCTTTTGCCACGGTTTACCTCTTTCGTTAACGCTTTTGCCGGATGGCGCTGGCGCTTATCCGGCCTACAGTCACTTTCCCGTAGGCCCGGCGCCATCGGGCAATTCAATCATTTTTGATTCATACTGCCGGAGAGAATGCAGAACACCCCCATCAGATCAGCGTGACGAATCGTGATTTCCGTCTTTTCATTCACTTTCGGTTTGGCGTGGTACGCAATCCCCAGCCCGGCCGCTTTGATCATCGGCAGATCGTTAGCGCCATCGCCAATCGCCACCGTCTGCGCCACGGGAATCTCATACTCCTGCGCCAGTCGGGTCAGCGTGTTAGCTTTGTACCGGGCATCGACGATATCGCCAATGACATTGCCGGTAAATTTCCCGTCGATGATCTCCAGCTCGTTCGCCACCACCGCGGTTAAACGCAGCTTTTCACGCAGGTATTCTGCAAAAAAGGTGAACCCGCCGGAGGCGATCGCCACTTTCCAGCCGAGCGTTTCCAGCTTCAGCACCAGTTGCGTCAGACCCGGCATCAACGGCAAATTCTCGCGCACCTGGCGCAGAATATCGGCATCCGCGCCTTTCAGCGTCGCCACCCGGCTGCGTAAGCTGGCGGTAAAATCCAGTTCGCCGCGCATCGCGCGTTCCGTGACTTCCGCAACCATTTCGCCCGTCCCGGCCAGCTTCGCTATTTCATCGATGCATTCGATCTGAATCGCCGTCGAATCCATATCCATAACCAGCAGGCCTGGCGTACGCAGATGCGGAATTTTGCCCAGCGGCGCGACATCCAGCCCGGCGCCGTGCGCCAGCTTCGTCGCGCGCGGCGTTAAGGAGCCCGCCAGACGAATCACCTGATAATCTTCAACGCACCAGGCCGCCACGATCACCATCGCCGCGCCCAGCTTGCTCTGGTACTGCGTTAAGCGCTGCTTATCCAACCCGCGACCGTACAGCAGCCAGCCGCTACGGCCTGCGTGGTAATCCAGTGGCATCACCTCGTCACCACTTAATGAAAGGGGTAAACCAGGCCACAAAGAAACATCTTCAGGCAGATCGCACCAGGTAATGTTAGGCATTAAAGCTCCTGTAAAATCGTTCGGGTCGGGAATCATCCTGGGGAAAATAACGCATGAGGCTACCCTGTAACCATCGCTTCTGGCAACATTAAGCCTCAAATTTTCAGCAGGTGGAATATGGCTCGCGCAAAACTGAAATTCCGGCTTCATCGTGCAGTGATTGTATTGTTCTGTCTCGCACTGCTCGTCGGGCTGATGCAGGGGGCGTCCTGGTTCAGTCAAAACCATCAACGGCAGCGCAATCCGCAGCTCGAAGAACTGGCCCGCACGCTGGCGCGCCAGGTGACCTTAAATATCGCGCCGCTGATGCGCACCGAAACGCCGGATGAGAAGCGGATCGCCGTCGTACTCCGCCAGCTAACGGAAGAGAGCCGCATTCTGGATGCTGGCGTCTACGACGAGCAAGGCGATCTTATTACGCGCGCAGGCGAAAGCGTCAATGTGCGCGACAGGCTGGCGCTGGACGGTAAAAAAGCGGGCGGCTATTTTAATCAGCAGATTGTCGAACCTATTCAGGGTAAAAATGGCCCGCTGGGCTATCTGCGCCTGACGCTGGATACGCATACGCTGGCGACCGAAGCGAAACAGGTCGATAACACCACCAACATTTTACGCCTGATGCTGCTCCTGTCACTGGCAATTGGCGTGGTGCTCACGCGCACCTTGCTACAGGGCAAACGCACGCGCTGGCAGCAATCGCCTTTCCTGCTCACCGCCAGTAAATCCGTACCGGAAGAGGAAGAAAGCGAGAAGAAAGAACCATAGGATAGCCGCCGCTTTGTCGTTAATATAGTTGAGACCACGAAAAGGAATGCTGCCATGACGACATTACGTCTGCTTATCTCTGACTCTTACGATCCCTGGTTCAACCTGGCGGTTGAAGAATGTATTTTTCGCCAGATGCCCGCGACACAGCGCGTTTTGTTCCTGTGGCGCAACGCTGATACGGTCGTCATCGGGCGGGCGCAAAACCCGTGGAAAGAGTGCAACACCCGGCGCATGGAAGAAGACAATGTCCGGCTGGCGCGTCGCAGCAGCGGCGGCGGCGCGGTGTTCCACGATCTCGGCAATACCTGTTTTACATTTATGGCCGGGAAGCCGGAGTACGACAAAACGATCTCCACCGCGATAGTGCTCAATGCGCTGAACGCGCTGGGCGTTACCGCAGAGGCTTCCGGTCGTAACGATCTGGTGGTGAAAACGCCGGAAGGCGATCGCAAGGTTTCCGGCTCCGCCTATCGGGAAACCAAAGATCGCGGCTTCCACCACGGCACATTGCTGTTGAATGCCGATCTCAGCCGTCTGGCGAACTACCTCAATCCTGATAAGAAAAAATTACAGGCCAAAGGGATCGCTTCCGTACGCGGGCGCGTCGCCAATCTGGTCGAACTGCTGCCTGGTATTACCCATGAACACATCTGCGACGCCATTACCGAGGCGTTCTTCAGCCACTACGGCGGACGCGTGGAAGCCGAAATAATCTCTCCAGATAAAACACCGGATCTGCCCAATTTTGCCGAAACGTTTGCTCGCCAGAGCAGTTGGGAATGGAACTTCGGCCAGGCGCCAGCCTTTACGCATCTTCTGGACGAACGCTTTATCTGGGGCGGCGTTGAACTGCACTTCGACGTTGAAAAAGGGCACATCACGCGCACTCAGGTTTTTACCGACAGCCTTAACCCTGCGCCGCTGGAAGCGCTGGCAGGCCGTTTACAGGGGTGTCTGTACCGTGCGGATATGCTGCAACAGGAGTGTGATGCGCTGTTAGTCGATTTTCCAGAGCAGGAAAAAGAGCTACGGGAATTGTCGGCGTGGATTGCGCGGGCGGTGCGTTAACCCTCTCCAGGACGTGCTCGTTTCTCCTTAACAAGGGCGGCACGTTACTTTCTCAATAACCATCAGCAATGCATTAAAAGCCTGCCGATTAACGCTCAGGCTGGCATATTATTTATCAATAATATTCACCGCGTGAATATATAAACATACACTCTCGCCATATTCCAACCGCATACAAAATAGCAGCAACTCTAAAACAAAAAATAACAAAGATCACCAGAAATCAGTTTTAAATAAAACTAAAACCACTGTCTGCTGTGTCCAGATAATATATTACTTCTGGAATATAACTCTATCCCAACCATATTCCATAGCTATCTGGTTGATATAAAACGTATTCAGAAGGCAAGTAACATGCCTTTTCGTACCATCACACAATTCAAGTTAAGGATCAACAAATGAAAAAAGCACTTCTTGCCACCGCAATCGCGGCACTGACCATGTCTAACGCATGGGCGGCCGATGGCTCCACTACTGAACTGCGCGTAACGGGGAAACTGCTGGTCGGTGGCTGTACCGCGACTGTCAACGGCGGCAACGCACTTGATTTCGGCTCGCATCTGATCAGCGACCTTAGCTCAACGGCCGTCAACGATATCGCCACGAAAGACACCGATCTGGTCATCGAGTGCCCCAGCGCCACAAAAGTAGGCTGGACGCTGACCGATAACAAAGCGGATAGCAACGCAGAGATCTGGATAACCGGCATCATTAAAGGTAAAGGAGTCTCATTCGGCGTAGGTAAAACAGCAGGCAATGTCAACATTGGCGCCTATGCCGTATCCATCGATTCTGCCAAGGCAGCAAGCGCGCAAGCCGTCAATGGCGAAGACACCTTTGACGTTGACTATATTATAGGCGCCGCCGCAAGTATGGGTTCGTGGGCTAAGGCGACAACGGCAACTTCTTTTCGGAACCAGGAAGGGACGCAGGATATCATCACCGTCGGCGCCAAAGGCACGCTGGAACCAGCAGCCTATAGCAATGCAACTTATCCGCTTAAGGTTTCTCTGGCTGTAGATAATACCACCAAACTGGCCATTAGCGATGATACCGATATTTCAGGTTCCGCCACCATTACCCTGAGATATATCTAATCACATCGTTATTAATCATATCTGTACAACAACTCCCTACATGGATGGGTGGGGAGTTTTTCCAATAGAAGGAATTACAATAATGTCTGACAAATCTTGTACCGTTAAAGCGTATATATTTGCCGCCACGCTTCTCTGTTTACCTTTATCTCAGGCTTATGCGGCAGGAATGGTTCCCGCCTCCACGCTACTGGTTATTGAAGAAAGCCATAATGGCGGAACGATAAATGTCAAAAACAGCGATACGGTTCCGATGTTGCTGTACACCACAATAGAAGATGTAAAAGATGACAGTGGCATCACCGTCAACGTCACCCAGCCCGTCGTACGCGTGGAACCCGGTCAGGAACAGCAGGTCCGCTTTATTATGGAAAGCAGCGCCCCGCTAACCAAAGAGCACTATAAACGCGTCACCTTTGAAGGCATCCCACCATCAGGCGTGTCTAAAGGCGCAATGAAAGTTAACTTCAATCTGCGTCAGGATCTGCCGGTATTAATTCGCCCCAAAAATTTACCGGTCGTCACCGATGCGTGGAAACTGCTGAAATGGTCCGGCTCCGGGCAGCATATTAAAGTCAGCAACCCTTCCGCCTATGTGGTGCGCCTGGCGCAACAGGTGATTTTTTTACCTTCGCAAACGGCCGGGGAAATCGCAAAAACCTATATTTTACCCGGAGAAGTTCTGGATGTAACCGTCAAGAAATCCATCATTTCCGATCAATCTGTACGCTTCTTCCCGGCCAGCCGCTACGGCATCGACATACCCAATTTCACTGCGCCGTTAACACCATAATCAATAAAAAACGGGGACAAAGTAAGTGTATATGAAAGGAATCAACCTGCTGTCTCGCCATATTCAGATCGCGTTATATTCATGTACGTTATTAACCTCAACGGCGTTAGCCCGTGAGGTAACGTTCAGTACCGATATACTCAATACGCGCGGCATCAGTAAAAATATCGCAAATTACTTCGCAGAAGAGCCGCGTTTTTTGCCCGGTGTACATAGCGTTCTAATCAACGTAAACGGGTCAGAAAAAGGTTCGCTGGGCGCCAAATTTGACGAACAAGGGCAACTCTGCGTAGATGACGATTTTCTGACAGCGATCGGGCTACGTCCTCTGGGGATTTCCCTGCAAGAACACTGTCATGACCTGCAAAAAGATTATCCCTCCGCCGTCATAAAGTCCCTTCCCGGTAAGGAGATGCTGGAGTTAACTGTCCCGCCCGACGCACTGGAAAATAGCGCGTCCCGGGAGAAAAACTATAGCCACGGCGGCAGCGCCGGGCTGCTCAACTACAGCCTGTTTTCCACGCGAAATGAATACAACGGCGGCGACAGCCATAACTACACGCAGGGCGATCTCGAAGCGGGCGCCAATCTGGCCAACTGGGCATTGCGCAGCCGCTATTTTCTGCTGGACTCTGACGGCGATCGCAGCGCTAAAAATTTATTCACTTATGGCGAACACGTTTTTGAAGCGCAACAGATGCGTGTCCAGGTTGGGCAGATCAGCTCCAGATCGGCGCTGTTTTCTGGAACATCCCTCAGCGGCATTCAGTTACTCCCCGAGTCCAGCATGACCTCTGATAATTCAGGCGTCACCGTGACGGGGATTGCCCGCACGAACCAGGCGCGAGTAGAAGTCCGCCAGGCGGGGCAGCTTGTTTATTCCACGCTGGTAAACGCGGGGGCATTCAGGCTGGACAATGTCCCCATCCTGTTAAATAACGCCGATCTTCAGGTCAGCATCGTCGAAACCGACAACGTCACAACCAGTTTCATCGTACCTGCCTCCTCAATCAACCTGAACGGCCTTCCGCGACCACAAGGGCTTATGATGTCAGTAGGCCAGGTGCGCAACGTCGACAGCGATTACAGCGACCCCTGGGTATATAACATTTCAGACGGCTGGCGCCTTACCCCACAAACAAGTTTGCTGGCGGCGGGGGTTCTTGCCGAGGATTATCAGGCAAGCGGTGCAATGCTGGAGTGGAGTTCAAACGAGAAATGGCAAGTATTTGCCAGTCTGCTGGGCAGCCGCGAATCCTTCGGCGATACGCGCAGCGGTATAAAGGCGGAAATTCAAAACCAGCTGACACTTCCCGGCCATGTCTCTGTTGGGGTCAGCACCGCGCGTTATTCTGACGACTATCGTGAGTTGTCCGAGGCGATGGACGATGACAGCGCAAGCTATCAAAGCAGCTATAGCGCCAATGTGAACTGGAGCGGCAGAACAGCAGGAAGCTTCTCGTTAGCTTATAGCTATAATCAGGCCACGGATGATTATGAAGACTCCAGTTACGTGAGTCTTTCATGGGGAAAAACATTTAAATACGCGTCAATAAACGTGAACTGGCAGCACTCTGTTAGCAACGATAACGATAACGATAATGACGACATCAACGATGACAGCTATGACGATGATGTGTTTTACATCAACCTCAACATTCCTTTCCAGTCGCAATCGATTAACGCATATATGCGCAATCAGGGCGATCGAACGACATATGGCTTACGCAGCAGTGGCCCTCTCAGCGACAATACCAGCTACTCCGTTTCGGCGGATCGCGATATCGGAAACGATCTCAACACCCTCAACGGCAACATCAACAGCAACCTGCACTACACGCAGATGAGCGTTGGCGCAACAACCAACAATGACGATCAGCGTAGCTACAGCGCAATGCTGTCGGGCGGCATTGCCCTGCATCGCCAGGGGGTAACCTTCTCCCCCTATACCATTAAAGATACTTTTGGCATTGCCCACCTGAGCGAACCGGAAAGCGGCATCGAAATCGCAACGCCGCAAGGCCCGGTCTGGACAGATTTCTGGGGGCAGGCCGTGGTGCCAGGACTGACGGAGTGGCGTAAGTCACGTATTGAGGTGAACGCAAATACGTTGCCCAAAAATATGGATCTGGCTAACGGAACAAAGCTACTGGTGCCCGCTCATGCCACCGTCAGCGACCTGGATTTTAACGTGCTAAACACCCGTCGCGTCATGCTGAAGATAAAACAGCAGGATGGCTCCTGGCTTCCTAAAGGCACGTCTGTTGTTGATGAAAAAGGAAACTACCTGGTCAGCGCAGTGGACAGCGGCCGCGTCTTTATTAGCAATATTGACGAAACGCCAACGCTCTATAGCGTTGATGACAATATGAACCGTATCTGCAAAATCACTTACACATTAAGCAATGTGCAGAATAAAGAGGCGTTTTACGAAACGGCGGAGGGTATTTGCCAATGAAGTCATACGGAAAGTGGATCATTGCATTATGTACGTTAGCAGTGCTGGGGTCACGCATAGCATGGGCAGACGAGAACTGCCAGGTATCGCTCTCTCGCGCTACCGTAGCCTTTCCCCCGATGCAGCGAAATGACAACGTCGGCTCACAGCAAAACTGGTTTAAAATGCCCTCGCGCGATATCAATGTCAGCATCTATTGCCCGCAACCACAGGTGATGGCGCTATTTGTACATGGCGCCGCAGGCCCACAAGGGCGATTTCTTTTCGGTAACGGCGGGGGGCTGGCGTTGAAAGCCAGCCAAATGATACTGGATGGCCGCAGCTATATGATCGGGAAAACAACCGATCGCAATGAGTTCATTCCCGCAGACGGCCATGCCGATACACAGCTGCTGCACAATAACGAAGCCATTATCGCTATCGAGAACAATGAAGCCGCGCGCGGGCAGCAGTTGAACTTTACGTTAACGCTAACGCCAGTGCTGAACGAAAAGCAGTTCCGTAACGTCAGCGACAATACTGAGATGGAGAGTAATTTAAGCTGGGAGTTGCTAACGCATTAATCGCCAAAGGGCGGTAAATAAACAGGCAGGAAAAAGGGGCAAACTGCCCCTTCTTTTTTTACTCTTTATCGCCCAGCAGAACAGATTCCAGCGCGATTTTGATCATGTCGTTGAAGGTCGTCTGACGTTCAGCAGCAGTGGTCTGCTCGTGAGTACGGATATGGTCAGACACGGTGCAGATGGTCAGCGCTTTCGCACCAAACTCAGCCGCTACGCCGTAGATACCCGCCGCTTCCATTTCCACGCCCAGGATGCCGTATTTTTCCATCACGTCGAACATTTCGCCGTCAGGAGAATAGAACAGATCGGCGGAGAACAGGTTGCCCACGCGCGCGTCAACACCCAGCGCTTTCGCCGCGTCTACCGCGTTGCGCACCATATCAAAGTCAGCGATCGCCGCAAAATCATGATCCTTGAAGCGGATACGGTTAACTTTGGAATCAGTGCAGGCACCCATACCAATCACCACATCGCGCAGTTTCACGTCGTTGCGTACCGCACCACAGGAACCGACACGAATGATTTTCTTCACGCCGAAATCGGTGATCAGCTCTTTGGTATAGATGGAGCAGGACGGGATACCCATACCGTGACCCATGACGGAGATCTTACGGCCTTTGTACGTCCCGGTGAAACCTAACATGCCGCGAACGTTGTTCACTTCACGCACGTCTTCAAGGAAAGTTTCAGCAATGTGCTTCGCACGCAGCGGGTCGCCCGGCATCAAAACGACGTCAGCGAAATCACCCATTTCTGCGTTAATATGTGGAGTTGCCATCTTTTATCCTTATCTCGTTGTTATTGCCTGATGGCGGCTACGCCTTATCAGGCCTACAAAACCGTAGGCCCGGTAAGCTTGCGCCACCGGGCAATTGCATCACAGCATGTTTTTGCCGTAGTCCATCGGCGACGTACCGAAGTACGTTGCCAGCGTCTGACCGATATCCGCGAAGGTTTCACGGTGACCGAGCGAGCCCGCTTTCACTTTCGGGCCATAAATCAGCACCGGAATGTGCTCGCGAGTATGGTCCGTACCGGTCCAGGTCGGGTCGCAACCGTGGTCGGCGGTCAGGATCAGAATGTCATCTTCACCGACCAGTTCCATCAGTTCCGGCAGACGACGGTCAAACAGCTCCAGACCCGCAGCATAGCCCGCTACGTCGCGGCGATGCCCCCAGGATGAGTCGAAATCAACAAAGTTGGTAAAGACGATCGTCTCGTCGCCCGCTTCTTTCATCTCTTTAAGGGTGGCGTCGAACAGCGCGTCCAGGCCAGTGGCTTTCACTTTTTTGGTGATGCCGCAGTTGGCGTAGATATCCGCAATCTTACCGACGGAAACCACATGCCCTTTTTTCTCGTCGACCAGTTTCTGCAAGATGGTCGGCGCCGGTGGTTCAACGGCCAGATCGTGACGGTTGCCGGTACGCTGGAAGTTACCGGCCTTATCGCCGATAAACGGACGCGCGATAACACGGCCAATGTTGTAGCCGCCCTCGGTCAGCTCTTCACGGGCGATTTCGCACAGCTCGTACAGTTTATCCAGCCCAAAGGTCTCTTCATGGCAGGCGATCTGGAATACGGAGTCAGCGGAGGTATAGAAAATCGGTTTACCGGTTTTCATATGCTCTTCGCCCAACTGATCCAGAATGACCGTACCGGAAGAGTGACAGTTACCGAGATAACCCGGCAGGTTGGCGCGTTTTACCAGCTTATCCAGCAGTTCCTGCGGGAAGCTGTTTTCATGGTCGCTGAAGTAGCCCCAGTCAAACAGAACCGGAACACCCGCGATTTCCCAGTGGCCAGACGGGGTATCTTTACCGGAAGAGAGCTCGTGCGCCCACGCGTACGCGCCAATTACTTCCGCATTGCCGTCCATACCCGCAGCAATTTTACCGGTAGAACCTTCATGCGCTTTCACCAGACCCAGGCGGGTCAGGTTAGGCAAATTCAGTGGGCCTTTACGGCCATTGTCGGCCTCGCCCCTGGCGCAGGCTTCTGCAATATGGCCCAGGGTATCTGAACCTACGTCGCCAAAGCGATCCGCATCTTCAGTTGCACCAATACCAAAGGAGTCCAGCACCATAATAAATGCACGTTTCATCTTGTTCTCCATACATCTTGCGCTGCAAAAAAGCGATCAGATCAGTATACAGCTATTCGGTAATACGACGATAGACTGTCGGTGTAATTTCAGGCGCTTTGTCGTCAAGGCTGATTGCCGCTTTGACGGCTTTCGCCGCTTCCTGCCAGCTGGCTTCATCTTTGGCGTGGATAACAGCCAACGGACGCTGCCCGTCAACGCTGTCGCCCAGACGCGCCATGTCGGTAAAGCCGACGCTGTAATCAATGGTGTCCGACGCCTGGCGACGACCGCCGCCCATTGAAACCACCGCCATGCCCAACGCGCGAGTGTCCATCGCGGATACAAAACCTTCAGTATCGGCATAGACGGCTTTGCTGAGCATCGCCGTCGGCAGGTATTTCGCGTAGTTTTCAACGAAATCGCTCGGCCCTTTCTGTGCCGCTACCATGCGACCAAAGATTTCCGCCGCTTTGCCGTTATCCAGCACCGCCTGTAGTTTCACTCGCGCATCAGCGTCATCTTTCGCCAGCTTGCCGGAGATCAGCATCTCCACGCACAGCGCCATCGTGACGTCGAACAGACGCGGGTTGCGGTATTCACCTGTCAGGAACTGCACCGCTTCGCGCACTTCGACGGCGTTACCGGCGCTGGAGGCCAGCACCTGGTTCATGTCGGTGAGCAGCGCAGTTGTGCGCACGCCTGCACCGTTGGAAACGCCAACGATGGCTTCAGCCAGCGCGGCAGAGAGTTCGTAGGTCGGCATAAAGGCGCCGCTGCCCACTTTCACGTCCATCACCAGCGCATCCAGCCCTTCCGCCAGTTTTTTCGCGAGGATTGAAGCGGTGATCAGCGGGATGGAGTCCACCGTCGCGGTAATGTCGCGGGTGGCGTAAAAACGTTTATCCGCCGGTGCGAGCGAACTGGTCTGCCCAATAATCGCCACACCCACATCTTTAATGATTTCGCGGAAACGGTTGTCGTCCGGGAAAATA
Source organism: Citrobacter sp. TBCP-5362 (assembly GCF_005406305.1). NCBI lineage: Bacteria > Pseudomonadati > Pseudomonadota > Gammaproteobacteria > Enterobacterales > Enterobacteriaceae > Citrobacter > Citrobacter sp. TBCP-5362. The sequence goes on from NZ_CP040234.1 coordinate 3,858,295, forward strand.
TCAAATCCCGGGATCGCTTCCAGTTTGTCGAGCGTACCGCCGGTATGACCGAGGCCGCGCCCGGAGATCATCGGAATGTAGCCGCCGCAGGCCGCCACCATAGGGCCAAGCATCAGCGAAGTCACATCACCCACGCCGCCGGTGGAGTGTTTGTCAACAATGGGGCCGTTAAGGTTGAGACTCTTCCAGTCCAGAACGGTTCCTGAATCTCGCATCGCCATGGTCAGCGACACACGTTCAGGCATCGACATATCGTGGAAGAAAATGGTCATCGCCAGAGCGGCAATCTGCCCTTCAGAGATGGTGTTATCACGAATACCATTGATAAAGAAGCGGATCTCTTCGTCGCTTAACGGATGACCATCACGTTTTTTACGAATAATTTCTTGTGCGAGAAACACGGTAACCCCCAGGGGAAAAGAGTAGAAGGCCATTGTAGGCCGGGTAAGCAACGCGCCACCCGGCAGTCGTATTGATGCCGGATGGTGGCTGCGCCTTATCCGGCCTACGTCACTACAACTCCGGCAATATAAGGTTTAGTAGCTGCTTGCGCTCTTGCCGTCCCCGTGACCCAGCGCTTTCAGCAGGCTTGCCAGCAGGCTGGATGCGCCGAAACGGTAGTGACGGGAATCCGCCCAGTCAGCGCCAAACAGTTCGTCAGCAATGGCCAGGAACTGCTGTGCATCTTCAGCGGTACGCACGCCGCCAGCCGGTTTGAAACCAACGGTTTTGGAAACCCCCATATCGCGGATCACTTCCATCATGATGCGTGCGCTTTCCGGCGTTGCGTTAACCGGAACCTTACCGGTAGAGGTTTTGATGAAATCCGCACCGGCTTTGATGGAAATTTCAGACGCTTTACGGATTAACGCTTCTTCTTTCAGTTCACCGGTTTCGATGATCACTTTCAGCAGCACGTTTGCCGCCGCACAGGCGTCTTTACAGGCTTTCACCAGATCGAAGCCCACCTGCTCGTTACCGGCAATCAGCGCGCGGTACGGGAATACCACGTCAACTTCGTCCGCGCCGTACGCGATGGCTGCGCGGGTTTCTGCCAGCGCGATGTCGATGTCGTCATTACCGTGCGGGAAGTTGGTGACGGTCGCAATGCGGATATCCGGCGTGCCCTGCTCTTTCAGAGTCTTACGCGCAATCGGAATAAAACGCGGGTAGATGCAGATAGCGGCAGTATTCCCAACCGGGGTTTTCGCCTGATGACACAGCGCGATCACTTTTTCATTGGTGTCGTCGTCATTCAGGGTGGTCAGGTCCATCAGTTTCAGCGCACGCAGGCTGCTTGCGGTTAAATCAGTCATTACATTCTCCTGGCTCATCGCCGGTATAAAATTTCACCTTGCGAGTTTGTTAGTATTCTAACATCCGCTCGCCATTACACTTCGATATACATCACAGTTAATGAAAACTACGTACAAATTTGCATTACTGTAACGAGATCTACTTCAAATAAATGACCTTTCCCGGCCTCGCGAGTGGGCAACAGGCGCATCCTGATCAAAAGCCATCATCACGCAACTTCCTACAATGGCGCTTAACCTTCGGCACAAAAAGGAAACGAAGATGCCCACTTCATGCGAAACCGCGCTGCAACATCGTTGCCAGCAAATTGTGACCAGTCCGGTGCTCAGCCCCGAACAAAAACGTCATTTTCTGGCGCTGGAAGCTGAGAACGCTTTGCCTTATCCGGCCTTGCCCGCAGAGGCTCGCCAGGCGCTGGACGACGGGGTTATCTGCGATATGTTCGAAGGTCATGCCCCGTTCAAACCTCGTTATGTTTTGCCCGATTACGCCCGTTTTCTGGCTAATGGCTCACAGTGGCTGGAGCTGGAAGGCGCAAAAGATCTGGATGACGCACTATCTTTGCTGACCATCCTCTACCATCACGTTCCTTCCGTAACATCGATGCCGGTCTATCTGGGGCAACTGGATGCGCTGTTGCAGCCGTATGTTAAAATTCTAACACAAGACGAGATCGATATTCGAATAAAACGTTTCTGGCGCTATCTCGACAGAACGCTGCCGGACGCCTTTATGCATGCCAATATTGGCCCGGCCGACACGCCTGTCACCCGCGCTATTTTACGTGCCGATGCTGAGTTAAAGCAGGTTTCACCTAACCTGACGTTTATCTACGATCCCGATATCACACCGGATGATTTACTGCTTGATGTCGCTAAAAACATTTGTGAATGCAGCAAACCGCATATTTCTAATGGCCCGGTAAATGATAAAATTTTCACAAAAGGTCAATATGGCGTCGTCAGTTGTTACAACTCTCTGCCGCTTGCGGGCGGCGGCAGCACGCTGGTCAGGATCAATCTGAAAGCCGTTGCAGAGCGCAGCACCTCTGTCGATGACTTCTTTACGCGCACGCTACCGCACTACTGCCAGCAGCAGATCGCCATCATTGATGCCCGATGTGACTTCCTCTATGAACAATCACATTTCTTTGAGAATAGCTTCCTGGTGCAGGAAGGGTTGCTTGATCCCGGACGTTTTGTACCGATGTTTGGGATGTATGGCCTGGCCGAAGCGGTAAACCTGCTGTGTGAAAACGCGGGGATGAACGCGCGCTACGGGAAAGACGACGCGGCCAATGCGCTGGGCTATCGCATCAGCGCGCAGTTGGCCGATTTCGTCGCAAACACGCCCGTTAAGCATGGCTGGAAACAGCGGGCGATGCTGCATGCCCAGTCAGGCATCAGCTCCGATATCGGTACGACGCCGGGCGCGCGTTTACCGTACGGCGATGAACCCGACCCCATTACCCACCTGCAAACCGTCGCCCCCCATCATGCGCACTACCATGCCGGGATCAGCGACATCCTGACGCTGGACGAAACCATCAAGCGGAATCCTCAGGCGCTGGTGCAGCTTTGTCTGGGCGCGTTCAAGGCCGGCATGCGTGAATTTACCGCCAACGTCAGCGGCAACGATCTGGTGCGCGTTACCGGGTATATGGTGCGCCTGTCGGATCTGGAAAAATATCGCGCCGAAGGATCGCGAACAAACACCACCTGGCTGGGGGAAGAAGCCGCGCGCAATACGCGCATTCTGGAACGACAAGCACGCGTAATAAGTCATGAACAGCAGATGCGCTTCCTAACGCAAAATCATTCGAGAGGCATCGAGGCGGCAAGCGAATGACCCCCCAGGAGCGTACACGTAGTACGTGACTGGGGTGAATAAGTGCAGCCAACAAAGAGGCAGTTCGAAGGATGAAGTGTTTAGTCAGTAAAATCATACCGTTCTCCTGCGTGGACGGCCCCGGCAGTCGTCTGGCTCTGTTCTTACAAGGGTGCAATCTGCGCTGTAAGAATTGCCATAATCCGTGGACGATCGGGCGCTGCAACGACTGCGGTGAGTGCGTTCCCCAGTGCCCTCATCAGGCGCGGGGCTTCAGCGCGGGGAAAGTGGTGTGGCAGGCTGACGTCTGCGAGCAGTGCGATACCTGTTTACGGATGTGCCCGCAGCAGGCCACGCCGATGGCGCAGACGATGAGCGTCGATGAAGTGCTGGGCCATATCCGTAAGGCATCGCCATTTATTGAAGGCATTACCGTCAGCGGGGGCGAAGCCACCACCCAGTTACCGTTTATTTGCGCGCTGTTTGCCGCGATCAAGGCCGATCCGCAGTTGTGTACGCTGACGTGTCTGGTCGACAGCAACGGCCTGTTGAGCGAAACCGGCTGGCAGAAACTGCTACCCGTTTGTGATGGCGCGATGCTCGATCTAAAAGCCTGGGATAGCGCCTGCCATCAGCGTCTTACCGGGCGGGATAACGCGCAGATCAAGCACAGCATCAGGATATTGGCGGAGCATGGCAAGCTGGCCGAGTTACGGCTGCTGGTGATTCCTGGTCAGGTGGATTACCTGCAACAGATAGCGCCGCTGGCCGCGTTTATCTCCCGTCTGGGCGATATTCCCGTCCGGTTAAACGCTTTCCATGCGCATGGGGTGTATGGCGAAGCAAAAGCGTGGCCGGGCGCAACGCCTGACGACGTGCAACAGCTGGCAAACGCATTATGGGCGCACGGGGTGCATAACCTGATTTTCCCTGCTTTATATTTATGAATCGCCGGATGGCGGCTGCGCCTTATCCGGCCTACAAATGATGTCGACCCGTTGGCCGCCTTATCCGGCCCACAAATGATGTCGGCCCGTAGGCCGCCTTATCCGGCCCACAAATGATGTCGGCCCGTAGGCCGGGTAAGACGCTTTTGCGTCGCATCCGGCAATCAGAGACGAAATAACGCCGCCGTATTGCGATACAGCGTTTCGGCTATCACCTCAGAGGGTTCATCGCGTAGCGCGCACAGCTCGCTGAATACCCGTGCCGCCTGTTCCGGGCGGTTTGGCTGCCCCTGAAAACCATTTAGCGGCATATCCGGCGCGTCGGTCTCCAGCAGCAATGCGTCCAGCGGTAGTTGCGCCATCACATCACGCGTTTTACTGGCGCGCGGATAAGTAATCGTGCCGCCAACGCCAATTTTGTAGCCTAACTGAACAAAGCGTTCCGCCTGTTGTAGGCTGCCGGAAAAACCGTGTACCACCCCGGTTCGCGCCAGGGCGTGGCGTTTGAGATGCATTGCCAGCTTGTCATGGGTGCGACGCGAGTGAAGGATCACCGGCAGATCGTAGCGTTTCGCCAGTTTAAGCTGCGCCTCCAGGAGCCGTTCTTGCTCATCAAACTGAGGATTATCGCGGTAAAGATCCAACCCGATCTCCCCTACCGCCACGACTTTCTGCGGGCGTTGATCCAGCGCCTGTTGCAGGCGCTCCAGACTGTCATCTGCGTGCTGCTCAATAAACACGGGGTGCAGCCCCAGCGCCGCGAACAGCGGCGGGAAGCGTTCCGCCAGTGCCAGCACGCGTGAAAAACAGACCGCAGCCGTCGCCGGAACAATGATTTTGCCAACCCCCGCATCAGCGGCACGCTGGATGCTGGCCGCTTCATCACCGGTGAAAGGCGGAAAATCAAAATGACAATGCGTGTCGATAAATCGGCAACTCACGCCAGATCCTCATTATTGAAGGTAGTGTCGTTGGCCTGCGCCACGCCGCTGACCGTTGCTACGTGCATATCGTTGGCCACCGCCGCCGGAGGCACCACCACCGGGCCAGGAATGACAATCTTCGGCGTGTGGCGGGAGAGCGGCGGTTTCTCCGTCAGCAGTTTCCCCACCGTCGCCAGAAAATAGCGCCCGCACAGGCGTCCGATTTTGTAATCTTCACGCAGCGCAGGAAGACGGCTGCCCAACGCCATGCTTTGCAGCGGTTTCGGCGGGTAGATTTCAATGATACGCAGCTTACCCGGCGGCTTCTCAATAAAACGCTGAATGGCGCTATAGCTGGTTTCGTGGTGCTGTACCAGATTCACCAGCGGCTGCAAACTGCTCTCCCCCAGCCAGCGCTCCATGCGCTTAAACCACTGCGGCGTATAGTACATTTGCGAAGGCACCGTGCGGATCACCACGATCGTTTTCGCACCACGCTTTGCCGCCTCCTGTACCGGGATCGCATCGCTGATCCCGCCGTCCAGATAATTGATGCCATCCAGCGCCACGCCTGTACGGTAGAACCCCGGAATCGCGCTGGTCGCACGAATAATATCGAGCCAGTTTTGCTTCGTCGGCGAGAAATAGTTCGCCGTGTAGTCATCCCCACGACAGGCGCACATATAGAAGAATTTTCCGCTATCAAACAGACGCGCGGCGGTGTCCATCGCCAGCGGCATCTGCCCGGATGTCGCGTCCACCAGCCAGTCGAGATCGATCAGGTTCCCCCCGCGAACAAAACGCACCGGGTCGAAGAACTCCCGCTTCGTGGTGTAACGCATAATAACTTTGCGCCCATAGCCGGGCTGGTTACAGAGATAGGCGGAAAGGTTTTGCGCCCCGGCAGAGGTGCCGAGGTAGAGGTCGAACGGATTGAACTGCGCGCGCATAAACTCATCCAGCACGCCAGCGGTAAAGATTCCCCGCTGCCCTCCGCCCTCGCACACCAGAGCCATTCGGCCTGGTCGGAACGCGTTTAATGATAATGGCGCAATATTGCCGAGCGTCACGGGTATTCGCTGCCCCACCTCTGCCTTCCTGTGTTTTATTTTATAGAATGACAAAGTAACGCAAATTCGCGATAGCTAAAACCGTAAAAGCCAGTCCGATGGACTGGCTTAGCATGAATCATGGGTATTACGGGTGACGTGCTAGGGTCGTTTACGGCCCATAAACAGGCTGATCAGGAACAGGACAATCCCGACGACGAAGACAATTTTCGCTGCGCTAGCCGCGGTGCCTGCCAGTCCACCAAAACCCAGAGCGGCGGCAATTAACGCGATAACCAGAAATATAATGCCCCAACGAAACATAAGCCTCTCCTTTACCATAGTTAATGTCGACCGCTTGATATGAGCGTTCAGGTTGCTCATTCGCGATATTTTTAGTGTGGTGTACATTGCGCCTCCCGACAAACGTCGGGAGGGCGAATTAAGACGAATTACTGAGTTTTCAGGTCATTTTTGACGCTTTTCACACCATCAACCGCTTTTGCGATACTTTCAGCACGGTCGATTTGCGCCTGAGAATCTACGGTTCCTGAGAGCTGCACCACACCGTCGGTGGTTTCGACTTTCACTTTGCGGGAAGGCACGATGTCATCCGCCAACAGTTTCGCTTTGATCTCGCTGGTAGTGGCCGTATCCCCGGCATAGCCTTTCATCGTGCCGGACTTGCTGTCGCGAACATGCAGTTTGTCGCTGACGGAGGTCACACCCTCAACGCCTTCCGCCACTTTCACGGCTTCTTCAGCCTGAGCCTGGCTTTCAACAAAGCCGCTTAATATCACCACTTTGTTATCGGTTTTGACCGAGATATCGGTGCTCTTAATACTTTCATGATCCACCAACGCCGCTTTCACTTTTGCGGTGATGGCGCTGTCATCCATGAAGTTACCGACTTTATTCATAGAGCTATCGACTTTCTGTCCCGCGCTTTCTGCGCTGGACTGTGCCTTATCCAGCGTAGAGGTTTCCGCAAATGCAGAACCGGTCGCGACAGCGGAGGTCAACATTACGGCCAGGAGAGTTTTAGAAATCTTCAGTCTTGTCGTCGTCATCGATTCATTCCTGTATGGATGGCAGCCGTCACAATCAACATACTTATGCAGAATCGCGGCGCTAATCCCATCTTTATTCAGTTATTAATATCGCAGACAAGATAAATGACGGCCTTAACAACCAGTATTCACGCATTGAACAGTGTTAAAAGTCGTCATTTATGTCATCACTTTGTTAAATATAGATCACAATCGCAAAATCGCTTGCTGATACGCTTAAAAAACAAGCAACCATAAGAAAAACTGAGGGATTTAAGAACATTCCGCAAGCGGTTAAAAAGGCAGGGAAAGTAACAGGGCGCGCCGGATGACGCGCCCTGGAGGGACAATTAGTGCTCGCGCGTTTTGCGGAACTGAACGTCAGGGTAGCGTTCCTGCGTCAGGTTCAGGTTAACCATTGTCGGTGCAATATAGGTGAGGTTATCACCGCCATCCAGCGCCAGTTGTACTTCGTTCTTACGCTTGAACTCTTCGAATTTCTTCGCGTCAGTACATTCAACCCAGCGTGCGGTGGCGACGTTGACGGATTCATAGATAGCCTCAACGTTGTATTCGCTCTTCAGACGGGCAACCACCACGTCAAACTGCAACACGCCGACAGCGCCCACGATCAGATCGTTGTTGGCGATCGGACGGAACACCTGTACCGCGCCTTCTTCAGACAGCTGAACCAGCCCTTTCAGCAGCTGTTTCTGCTTCAGCGGATCTTTCAGGCGGATACGACGGAACAGCTCCGGCGCGAAGTTCGGTATACCGGTGAACTTCATCATTTCGCCCTGAGTGAAGGTGTCGCCGATCTGAATGGTGCCGTGGTTGTGCAGGCCCAGAATATCGCCCGGATACGCCTCTTCAACGTGGGAACGGTCGCCCGCCATAAAGGTCAGCGCATCAGAAATCACCACATCTTTGCCGATACGTACCTGGCGCATTTTCATGCCTTTTTCGTACTTACCGGAGACCACTCGCATAAACGCCACGCGGTCGCGGTGTTTTGGGTCCATATTGGCCTGAATCTTAAACACGAAACCGGTGAACTTCTCTTCTTTCGCTTCTACCGTACGGGTATCGGTCTGGCGCGGCATCGGCGCAGGCGCCCACTCCACCAGGCCATCCAGCATATGGTCAACGCCGAAGTTACCCAGCGCTGTACCAAAGAAGACCGGGGTGATTTCGCCCGCGAGGAACAGCTCATGGTCAAACTCGTTGGACGCGCCCTGCACCAGTTCCAGCTCGTCGCGCAGCTGCTGCGCCAGGTCTTCCCCTACGGCAGCGTCAAGTTCCGGGTTATCCAGACCTTTTACAATGCGCACTTCCTGGATGGTGTGGCCTTTACCGGTCTGGTACAGGTAAGTTTCGTCTTTATAAAGGTGATAGACGCCTTTAAACAGCTTCCCGCAGCCAATCGGCCAGGTGATCGGCGCACAGCCGATTTTCAGCTCGTTCTCAACTTCATCCAGCAGCTCCATCGGGTCGCGGATGTCACGGTCGAGTTTGTTCATAAAGGTGAGGATCGGCGTATCGCGCAGGCGGGTTACTTCCATCAGCTTACGGGTACGATCTTCGACACCTTTTGCCGCGTCAATCACCATCAGACAGCAGTCCACCGCCGTCAGCGTGCGGTAGGTATCTTCCGAGAAGTCTTCGTGCCCGGGGGTGTCCAGCAGGTTGACCAGGCAATCATGATACGGGAACTGCATTACCGACGTGGTAATAGAAATACCACGCTGCTTTTCCATTTCCATCCAGTCAGATTTTGCATGCTGGCTGGAGCCACGGCCTTTTACCGTCCCGGCAGTCTGGATAGCCTGTCCGAACAACAATACCTTCTCAGTGATAGTGGTTTTACCGGCATCCGGGTGAGAAATAATGGCAAAAGTGCGGCGCTTAGCCACCTCTTGCAAATAAGGAGACAACGTCATAGTTCAATCTTCTTGAGTAAGCGCGGCGTCTGACCACGCATGTTGAATACGAAAAATTGCGGCTATTTTACCCATCAACGGGGGGGAGGCAATCAGTGTTTACACAGGAGTTGCTCCAGTTCGCTTAATGACGCCACGGTCCAGGTCGGTTCAATGCCCGCAGGCTGCTCGCGATGGTGCGCATTCAGCCAGCAGGTGGAAAGCCCGGCGTTAATGCCGCCGAGAATATCAGACTCTGCGGTATCGCCGACCATTAACACGCGAGAGCGGTCAGGGCTGCCCGCCTGCTCCAGCGCGTAATCAAAGATGCGCGGATCGGGCTTCGCCACGCCCACTTCTTCAGAAATAACCAGCAGACCAAAACGATCGCGAAGCCCTGTTCGTTCAAGGCGAATTTGCTGCAATGAGGTGAATCCGTTGGTGATGATGCCCATCTTCACCTTACCGTGCAGGGCGTTAACCAGCGAAACCGCACCCGGCAGCGGTGCGCAAATCTCCGCCATAGCATTCATAAACGCATCATTTAACTCTTCAGGCGGGACGTTCAGCTGCTCGCCCCAGCCGACAAAGCGCTGGCGCTGAAGCTGAAGCGAAGTGATAGCGCCGTTCTGATAATCCACCCACAGCGGTTTATTGACGGCCTGGTAGTCCTGAAAATCTTCAGCGGTAAAGGTGACGCTATAGTCGAGAAACATCCGCTGTAAGCCGGTAAACGAGTCAAATGTAAACAGCGTTTCGTCGGCATCAAAGAAAATCCAGTCCCACTTCATCATTCCACCTTGTCTTACATACTGATTGGCAATGCCATGATTATCGCGTCCTCACGCCCGTCAGCCGTCGGGTAGTAATTACGGCGCACCGTTGCCTCATTAAAACCTAAACTTTCATAGAGTGCGATGGCGGCGGCATTTGAGGCGCGCACCTCCAGCCATAACGTCAGGACGCCGCGTTTTTCCAGTTCATCAATCAGATGTTCCAGCAGTTCTCGCCCCAGCCCCCGACGCTGAAAATCCGGGTCGACCGCAATATTGAACAGCGTCGCCTCATCCAGCACCACCTGCGTAATCGCGAACGCCGCCATCTTTCCGCCGACCGTCAGTTGATAGTTGAGGTAACGTTCGCCCTGATTGCTGGCAAAGGTTTTTTCACTCCACGGAAACGCATGGGCGCGTTTTTCAATCAGAAACGCAGCAGGTAAATCAGTCGGATTGAGGGAAGAAATCGTGTTCATATGCGCAAATTTGTTGCCATAGTGCGGCGCGTGCCGTTGGGTTTGCCCGTAATTCATTAAACGCAGGACTTGTCACCTGAGCGCCTTCCAGCAGCAAAGGCTCTTCAGTACCCAGCCGCCAGCTGTTGCACCGGCTGCCTTCCGGCAGCATGGCGACGCGGTCAGGCGTCAACGGTAATACCTGGTCGGGACTGACGGTCAATGCGCGCAAAATATCGCTCATCAAGGGTTCGGTCAGCGCCGGTAATTCTTCCGCCACGACCACCAGACGAACGTGCGCAGGAAGGGAAATCGCGATTTCCCCCTGTAGCGCGCCAGGGCGACGCAGCGACCACTGGGTAATGCCCAGTTGCTGTAATTGCCAGTCTCGTCGGGATGTCATAGCGAAACGCTCCTGTCTGTCAGGGGCGCAAATATAGCAAATTCGTCGAAACTGCGCCAACAAACAACTATAATCGCCGCCAGGAACAATAGAGGAACCTTTCATGTCTGCTTTTACCCCGGCAAGTGAAGTCTTGCTGCGCCACAGTGATGATTTCGAACAAAGCCGTATTCTGTTTGCCGGAGATTTGCAGGATGACCTGCCAGCCCGCTTCGAAAGCGCCGCCAGCCGCGTGCATACGCAACAATTCCACCACTGGCAGTTGTTAAGCCAGCTGATGGGCGAGAAGGCGCGCTTTAGCCTGGTCGCCCACGCTGACGACGTCGCGGACTGCGACACGCTGATCTACTACTGGCCGAAAAATAAACCTGAAGCCCAGTTCCAGTTGATGAATATCCTGTCGCTGCTGCCGCTCGGCACCGACATCTTCGTGGTGGGCGAAAACCGTAGCGGCGTTCGCAGCGCAGAGCAAATGCTGGCCGACTACGCGCCGCTGAACAAAATCGACAGCGCGCGCCGCTGCGGGCTGTATCATGGCCGTCTGGAAAAACAGCCTGTCTTTGATGCGGAAAAATACTGGGGCGAGTACCGCATTAACGATCTGACCATCAAAACGCTGCCCGGCGTTTTCAGCCGCGACGGTCTGGATGTCGGCAGCCAGTTGCTGCTTTCCACGCTGACGCCACATACCAAAGGCAAAGTGCTGGATGTCGGTTGCGGCGCAGGCGTGCTCTCTGCGGCCTTAGCCAGCCACTCGCCAAAAGTGCGTTTAACCCTGTGTGATGTTTCCGCGCCTGCCGTTGAGGCCAGTCGCGCAACGCTTGCGGCAAACGGCGTTGAGGGTGAGGTGTTCGCCAGTAACGTCTTTTCTGACGTAAAAGGGCGTTTTGATATGATCATCTCTAACCCGCCGTTCCACGATGGAATACAAACCAGCCTGGATGCCGCGCAAACGCTGATTCGCGGCGCGGTTCGCCACCTCAACAGCGGCGGTGAGTTGCGCATCGTGGCTAACGCCTTCCTGCCCTACCCGAAAGTGCTGGATGAAACGTTTGGCTTCCACGAAGTGATTGCGCAAACCGGGCGCTTTAAAGTTTACCGCACGGTGATGACGCGCCAGGCGAAGAAATAGAGTGGTCATCGTAGGCCGGATAAAGTGCCTGCACCGCCATCCGGCATGGTTTGCGGATGCCGGATGGCACTTCGCTTATCCGGCCTGCGGTTAGCGCCCATTTTTGCAGCAATCAATCCATCCTGCGTAATTAACTATTGACGAAAAGCTGAAAACCACTAGAATGCGCCTCCGTGGTAGCGATTCTTTTTAAGAATCGATGGTATGCGAAGGTGGCGGAATTGGTAGACGCGCTAGCTTCAGGTGTTAGTGTCCTTACGGACGTGGGGGTTCAAGTCCCCCCCCTCGCACCAAAACCACGTTGATATTGCTCGCACTGGGCGAAGGTGGCGGAATTGGTAGACGCGCTAGCTTCAGGTGTTAGTGTTCTTACGGACGTGGGGGTTCAAGTCCCCCCCCTCGCACCAACGAGGCGATATCAAAAAAGTAAGATGACTGTGCGAAGGTGGCGGAATTGGTAGACGCGCTAGCTTCAGGTGTTAGTGTCCTTACGGACGTGGGGGTTCAAGTCCCCCCCTCGCACCAATTATCTTATTTCCCTTCTCTGTTTTACGCCTTGTTTGTTCATCCCTGATTCAAATTCATCATAACCAGCACCATGCCGCTGATCAGCGCGACACATGACGGCAGCAGGACGAAATGCCGTAAGCGTTTGTGATACAGCATCAACGAAGTCAGCAGTAACCCTAATACAATCAGTACCTTCCATGCGTCAATGGAGAGGCCGGCAAACGCCAGTCCGGTAATAAAAATACCCGGCAACAATATCCCCCATCCACTGCCCAGTGTACGCTGCAACATGGCTTTACCTCTGATACCGATAATGATAACCAATAGCATATGATAAAATTTCTCATTTGTCAGCAGTTCGTCACACTTCCTTGTATGAGATTGTCTTAACAATTGATGACATGAATTCAGCAAGGTGATAGATTGGGCAGTGGTTAACTTACAAACAATAAAAACGTTTATTTATGCGGGCTTTTTCCCGCACGTTATTTTTCATTTTGGCCCCAACCAGCGTAATTCATAGATAAATAACGACATTCAGATATGACAGCTCAATCCTGGCGCGCGCTACGCACCAAAAAATATCAATTCTCTTTACGCCTTTTTCTGTTTCTCAATGCGGTGTCCGGGCTGTTTACGCTTGTCTTTCCTCTTTATGAGGTCAGGGCTGTCTCAGTCCCGGCAATACTGCTCTTTGTTGCAAGTACGTTACTTCTGATATGGCACGGAAAATATACGCATAAAAAGATTAATATCCCCTTTATTTCTGTTATATCAGGCATATTGTGGGCCTGGCATATCACACTGAAATATAATGCTATGAACCATAGCGATTATACTTTTCTACTCATCGCCCTTCTCTGCGTGTTATTTATTGGCTCCATCGCCTTTGCTAATAATATCATTGCGTTTACGTTCCATTCATTGCCTTCCGTTCTGGCCTGCCTGTGGCTTAATGGCAGCGAACACGGCATACGGATTATTTATCTCATGGCGCTCCCGATGGCGGGCATTGCCATCCAGCATGTTATTCAAAAACGCTATGACGATTTCGCTCAACAGCTGATGTACAAACTGCTGGAAGAGAGAGAAACGCTGAACGGGCTGAGTATGCTCGATCCTTTGACTGGCCTGTATAATCGCCGCGGCCTGCAAAATAAGCTGAATACGCTCCTTGCTCTGGAAACGCACGAAGAACACTACGTATTGCTGCTGGATATCGATCACTTCAAAGCTTATAACGATCACTATGGGCACATGATGGGCGACCAGGCTCTCATTCGCGTTTCAGCCGCGATTCGTGACGCTGTCCGTTCCCGGGATATTGTCACCCGTTTTGGCGGCGAAGAGTTTATGGTCCTGCTGACCGCGACCGATCCACAGGAGGCGCGCACGACCGCCGAACGTATTCGCCAGAAGGTCTACGATCTCAAAATCCCACATATGTTTAATGTCAGCGTGGCGACCAATGTCACCATCAGCGTTGGCATCGCGCCGCTACTGGGTCAGGACATGGAGGCTGCAATCGTCAAGGCGGATAAAGCGCTGTATGAAGCCAAAAACCTGGGGCGCAACAACATTCTTGCGAGTGACGAACTGCGTACAGTCTGACACAGGGCGATATCATCGTGCTACCGCGCACAGCGTCACGACAAAGCGCTTGCCATCGACTATCGCTATCATTAGGATTAGCAATCATTATCATTTAGATTACTATCCTTATATACAGCGCTATGCCTTACCGTTCCGCACCGATCATTGAAGATGTCACCTGGCGAGCCCATCTCCAGCCTGAGATGCCCTCGCTGGCTGAAGCCGTGCGTGAAACGATAACCCGGACGCGCGAACATCTGCTTGATTTTATTCGGCTGGACGAACCGCACCCAACGGGCGCCATGACGCTGGCGCAGTGGGCTCGACCGGGTACGATGCGCTCCCTGCTGGCTATCTATTCCGACCATATTTATCGTCATCAACCGACGCAACCACGCGAAAATAAGCCGCTCATTTCACTTTGGGCGCAATGGTATATCGGTCTGATGGTACCGCCTCTGATGCTTGCCCTGCTCACCCAGGAAAGGGCCATTGACGTTTCGCCCGAGCACATGCACGTTGAGTTCCACGAAACCGGACGCGCAGCCTGTTTTTGGGTTGATGTTCATCAGGACGAGCGGGCAACCGCGCATTCTCCTCAACAGAGAATGGAAACGTTGATCGTCTCTGCGCTGATGCCGGTCGTTCAGGCACTGGAATCAACCGGCGATATTAACGGTAAGCTTATCTGGAGTAACACCGGGTATCTGATCAACTGGTATCTGACCGAAATGAAACCGCTGCTTGGCGAAGCATTGCTGGCAACGCTGCGCCAGAGCTGCTTCTTCGAAAAGCAACTTTCCAGCGGCCAGGATAACCCGCTGTGGCGTACCGTCGTCCCTCGCGAAGGTCTGCTGGTGCGCCGAACCTGCTGTCAACGCTACCGGTTGCCAGACGTTCAGCAATGCGGTGACTGTACGCTGAAATAAACAAGGCGCCGCAGCGCCTTGTTCAACACGTCAGGCCATCTGCTGACTCTCCTCTTCTGCACGCCCGGCCTCTTCTGCCTCTTGCGCCAGAAGCTGCTTCTCATAAACCTTAAAGAACGGGAAGTATATGATGGCGGACACCAGCGCCAGTATAACCACCAGGATCGCCGCACGGTAGTCCCAGCCCAGTGCCCACGCAGCGCCAACCGGTGCGGGCGCAGTCCACGGCACCACGGAAATCACCCGCCCAATCAGATCCAGTTTCATCGCCGCCCACGCCAGCACGGCGTTCACCATTGGCGCCAGCAGAAACGGGATAAAGAACACCGGGTTCATCACAATCGGCGTCCCGAAAATAACCGGTTCGTTGATATTAAAGATACTCGGCACGACGCTTAAGCGGCCAATAGAGCGCAAATGTACGGAACGGCTGCGTAAATAACAAATCACCAGCCCCATCGTGGCGCCAGAACCGCCAATGACGATGAAGAAAGTCCAGAAGGCTTCCATGAAAATGTGCGGCAACGGCGCCCCCTGCGCCAACGCGGTCTGGTTCATACCGAGATTGGTCAGCCAGAACATTTGCAGCATCCCGGAGACAATCGCTGCTCCGTGAATCCCCGCAAACCACAGCAGATGCCCAATCAGCACCGCCAGCAAAATAGCGGGCAATGAATCCGCAGCGGAAACCAGCGGTTTAAAGATCGCCATGATCGCCTGTGGGATCAGCATATCGAACTGCGACTGGATCGCCAGGCTCAGCGGATACAAGGTCAGAACCACCACCAGCACCGGAATCAGCAGATCAAAGGAGTTCTTGATCATCGGCGGCACCTGGTCGGGCAGGCGAATGCCAATGTTATGCGCCTTCAGGAAGCGCATCATTTCAACACAATAAATCGCCACCAGAATCGCGGTAAAAATCCCCGTTCCGCCCAGGCTGTCAACCGGCATAGTACCGTTTGTTTTCGGCGCGGCAACCAGCAAGAAGGCCATGATCGAGAGCATGGCGCACATAAACGGATCTAACTGATGCGATTTAACATAGTGTTTGCCCAGGTTATAGGCAATGGCCGCACAGATATAGATGGACATGATCCCCATCGTCATATCAAACGGCGTCAAAATCTGGCTTTCAAACTGTTTCGCCAGCGCCAGCCAGCCACGGGCAAATCCCCAGGTGGTGTCCGGTGAGAAAGGAGGATAGGCGAAAACCAGCAGGAAGGAGCCGACAATCATAAACGGCATTGCCGAAATGAAGCCATCACGAATTGCCATAACATGACGTTGTGAGGAAATACGTCCGGCAACGGGACTCACGTAGTTTTCGACAAACCGAAAAATCACATTAAACACAGCATGGTTGGTAGACATAGCGTTCTCCTGTCAGTCAAAACAACATAGACGTGCTGGCAGCAGCACCGCCGTGTAAGGGTCCATTACTACTTTTCGCGACCGCGCCGGGGAGAACACCAGCGATACAGCAGAGAGAATGAAGTTTCATAAATGGCTCTTATTATGTGATACAGAGGAAGTGACAGGTTCAGTATTAATCCCCGCCCGCCGGACTGCAACCGGTTACTGTAACCGGTTTCTGTGAATGTGAAGACGATCGAAAAATCGCTCATGCTGCTGGTTTATTACATAAATTATTTACAGTGCCGCTTTCCTTATGACAAATTACGCCACGCGGTTTTCTGAAAAACAGGACTGCTAATACAGCGTCAGGAGAAAAGAATGAGTCTGCAATCGGTACGGCAGTTTCTGGCCGAACGTGCCCCGGATATTGAAATCATCGAATTAAATCAGAGTACGGCGACGGTGGAACTGGCAGCGAAAGCACACAATGTCGCGCCAGGACAGATAGCAAAAACGCTTTCACTTAAGGTGAAAGACGACATTATTCTGGTTGTCGCCAAAGGCGATGCCCGCCTGGACAATAAGAAACTCAAGAGCACGTTTGGCGCGAAAGCGCGAATGCTCAGCAGCGATGAAGTCGTGATCGCCACAGGGCACCCGGTCGGCGGTGTCTGCCCTTTCGGGCTGGAAACGCCTCTGCCCGTCTATTGCGACGTCTCATTAAAACATTATGCTGAAGTCTTACCAGCCGCAGGGGCAACGCACAGCGCAGTCCGAATTTCCCCCGACAGAATGGCAGAACTCACTTCAGCAACCTGGATTGATGTGTGCCAGTGATGCTATTTGTGCCCGGGCGATAAACCCGGCACAAGCAACCTGTAAATACAGAGCGACTACAGAATTACGCGGATAAGCGACCCGGCTTTTCGGCGCGCAGAGACAGCAGGATATCCGCCGCATCAAGCAATCCGGCATCTGAACTGACGCCCAGTTTAGACATCACATTAAATTTATGGGCGCGAATCGTCTTGATATTGCGTTCCAGCTGGACGGCTATCTGTGGCATCGAATAACCATTCGACATAAAACGCAGAATTTCACGCTCAGTGGGGCTTATCATTCGGCTCTGATTGAGATACCAGAGGTTCAGAGTATGTTCCGTCACCTCTCGCTTACTGTTCAATAATAAAAAGAGCTTTTCCTGCAAACTGGCCAGTGACGACGCTTTACTTAAGACCCCATCTAACGGCGAAGGCGACAGCGAATCAATTAACCGGGCTTCCGCATCATCATCCGCGATGACCAGTCGGCGCACACGAGGAAAATTCACAGCCAGTTCCGCCAGATAAGCCAGCCCCATCCGGCGATCTTCCCGCATCGCAGAAAGTGAAAAAATAACGACGGAAAAGGGAGTACTTAACATCGCTTTCTGGAAAGCAGATTGAGTTGGAAAAATATGAAGTTTATATTGGCAATCAGGAAACGCGTCAAATAAACTCTTCATTCCAATACTGCTCATTACGCACTTCTCTATGAGTGCGACATTTCCCTTGGCAATTCTGTTTTCCATTCAGTAGCATCTCCATAAACTGAAGGTAAATTCAATTCTCTTGCTCCCTGAGAACTGTTTATCCAGGCATACATCTCAGCATTGCTGTGTATTGACAGACGTCGCATCGCACTGTTTTTCTGCGCGCTAATCGTTTTATTACTCTTCTTAAGCAACATCGCTATCTGATTAATCCCCCAACCCTTACCCAGAAGCCGTAACACTTTCCGTTCCGACAGCGTAAGAACAACCGGACGATGGCCAAAACTCGAGACATCTGGCAGAGCGGGAGATAGCAGCGTCTTACTGATCCTGTCCGTATGGGCATTGCCTGCTTCAATCACGTTTACCAGATTCTCAACCGGTTCAACGTCAGACAGCAACGTACTGAAGGGGCTCATCAGAAGCTCAATCGCCTGTGAGTAAAACGCACGGGAAACAAGAAATACCCAGTGAATATCATGGTATTGAGATAATAAAGCGTAAAATTGCTCGCAGACAGCGCGGGGATGTTTACATTCTCCCGTTAAATCCGTAATCACTACATCGGAGCGGCGCAACTGCATTAATGTCAGTTCTTCTACGGAACGGCAGTACATCAGTTCATAAGCAGGGAAATGGCCCAGCACCACCTCTTTTAACCCCGTCTGTATAACAGGTATTTTACTGATAATAATTATGTTTTTGCGGCATCCTGGCAACATATCTCCTCCATATCCACAGGTCTCCCCTCCTGTTCACTCATTAATAAATAATATAATTAATGAGAAAAACAGACGTGGTAATAGACGAAGTGAATTGTTTATCCTTGGCTTTTATTTGAAATGTTATAGCAATAACGACTCTATACAATGATCCGCATAGTATAAAATCACCAAACTATTATTGCATAATTACCGCTAAAAATAATTGCGGTACAATTAAATTAACTAAATTAGATCATTAGCATTTCTAACATATGCAAGGGGAATTTAATAAACTCACGCTATGTTTCGCATCAGATAGTTATGCTTTCAGGAAGCACAAGAAAAGAATATCGTCTCATTAATTTCAGAGGTTACAGACGATACTTCATTCCCTGTCATTTACGTCCGACGTAAGGCATTCAATATACTGCAATTATGACATTCACAGACTGATTGTCTGGCATCCTGCCTCTTTTTTCATCACAAAATTGATCTTAGCCAGAGCCAAAAGGGTCGGGCTTCATGATACAAAGAAGACTTTCGTCATTCAGATGGTACGCAACGCGTCTTTTCAGTCAGGGCGAGTCATGCAAACAGAGCAGTCGTTACAGCGAACGGTTACACGGTTATGTATTCAATGCGGGCTTTTTTTACTGCAACACGGCGCGGAGAGCGCGCTGGTTGATGAACTCTCCACCCGCCTGGGATTGGCGTTAGGGATGGACAGCGTGGAAAGCGCCATCTCCTCCAACGCTATCGTTCTCACCACCATTAAAGATGGGCAGTGTCTGACATCGACACGTAAGAACCAGGATCGCGGCATTAATATGCACGTTGTCACGGAGGTGCAGCATATTGTCATCCTGGCCGAACATAATTTGCTGGATATAAAAGGCGTAGAGAAGCGCTTTAGCCAGCTCAGACCGTTGCGCTACCCGCGGTGGCTGGTGTCGCTGATGGTCGGGCTTTCCTGCGCCTGCTTCTGCAAACTGAATAACGGCGGATGGGATGGCGCGGTGATCACCTTTTTCGCCAGCATGGTGGCGATGTATATTCGCCAGATACTGGCGCATCGGCATTTACACCCACAAATCAACTTTTGCATCACCGCTTTTGTCGCCACCACCATTTCCGGCCTTTTGCTTCGCTTGCCCACTTTCAGCCATACTCCGACCATCGCCATGGCCGCCAGCGTCTTACTGCTGGTGCCGGGGTTTCCGCTGATTAATTCCGTCGCGGATATGTTTAAGGGCCACATTAATACCGGTCTGGCGCGCTGGGCGATTGCCAGTCTGTTAACGCTGGCGACGTGCGTCGGCGTGGTGATGTCGATGACGCTGTGGGGGCTACGCGGATGGGTGTAATCGATTTTCTTCTGGCGCTGATGCAGGACATGATTCTCTCCGCAATCCCGGCAGTGGGCTTTGCGATGGTGTTCAACGTGCCGCACCGGGCGCTCCCCTGGTGTGCGTTGCTCGGCGCGCTGGGCCACGGCTCACGCATGGTGATGATGACCGCCGGGTTTAATATCGAATGGTCGACATTTATGGCCTCGCTGCTGGTAGGGAGCATCGGCATTCAGTGGTCGCGCTGGTATCTGGCGCACCCCAAAGTCTTTACCGTCGCGGCAGTCATCCCGATGTTTCCGGGGATATCCGCCTATACGGCAATGATATCCGCCGTCAAAATCAGCCACTTTGGCTACAGCGAACCGTTGATGATCACATTGCTGACCAATTTCCTGAAAGCCTCCTCTATTGTCGGCGCGCTTTCCATCGGGCTTTCCGTTCCCGGTCTGTGGCTGTATCGCAAACGCCCACGGGTGTAATGCTTTTCTCCCTGCGCTCAGGCAGGGTGAGGCCGCTTTCCCTCACCCTGCCGATATCTCCCGTCTGTGTGTTACTATAAAAACAGTATTCCTTCTCGGTTGTGGTTCCCTGTTGAGAAACATTATGTCTTCCAGAATTTTGACCCCGGACGTCATCGGTATTGACGCCTTATTACACGATCACAACGCGGTGCTGGCAAAATCGGCAAGCGGCGCGGTGGCGGTCTTCGCCAATAACGCGCCCGCGTTTTATGCCGTGACGCCGGCACGTCTGGCGGAACTGCTGGCACTGGAGGAAAAGTTATCGCGCCCGGGAAGCGATGTCACACTGGATGCTCAACTCTACGAAGACTCCCAGGCCGCGCCTGTGGCTGTTCCGCTGGGGAAATTCGCCATGTACGCAGACTGGCAGCCGGATGCTGACTTTCAGCGGCAGGCCGCGCTGTGGGGCGTCGCGCTAAGGGAACCCGTCACCGCCGAAGAGCTGGCCTCGTTTGTGGCTTACTGGCAAGCGGAAGGTAAGATTTTTCACCACATCCAGTGGCAGCAAAAGCTGGCGCGCAGCGTGCAAATCAGCCGGGCCAGTAACGGCGGTATGCCGAAACGTGATGTGAACAACGTCAGCGAACCTGACGACCATATTCCACCTGGTTTTCGAGGGTAACGATGAAAAACGTTGGCGACCTGATGAAACGTCTGCAAAAAATGATGCCAGCAAATGTTGAGCCTGCATTCAAAACGGGCGAAGAACTGCTGGCATGGCAGAAAGAGCAAGGCGAAATGCGTGCGGCAGCGCTGGCGCGTGAAAACCGGGCGATGAAAATGCAGCGCACGTTCAACCGTTCCGGCATCCGTCCGCTGCATCAAAACTGCTCGTTTGATAACTATCGTGTTGAGAACGACGGGCAGATGAACGCGCTGAGCAAAGCGCGGCAGTACGTCGAAGAGTTCGACGGCAACATCGCCAGCTTTATCTTTTCGGGCAAACCCGGCACCGGGAAAAACCATCTCGCGGCGGCAATCTGCAATGAACTGCTGCTGCGCGGAAAATCGGTTTTGATCATTACCGTCGCCGATATTATGTCCGCGATGAAAGGCACCTTTAGCAATCGCGAAACCAGCGAAGAGCAGTTGCTCAACGATCTCAGCAATGTGGATCTGCTGGTGATCGACGAGATCGGCATGCAGACCGAATCCCGCTATGAAAAAGTGATCATTAACCAGATCGTCGATCGCCGCTCATCATCCAAACGCCCTACCGGGATGTTAACCAACAGCAATATGGATGAGATGACCAAACTCCTTGGCGAACGCGTAATGGATCGTATGCGTCTGGGCAACAGTCTGTGGGTGATCTTCAACTGGGAAAGCTACCGTAGCCGCGTCACCGGCAAAGAGTATTAAGACCATTCCGACCCAGGCAAGCGCTATACTGCGACGAAAGGTACACACACACGAGTCATAACGATGAAAACCACAAAACGTCTTCTGTGCTGCGCGGTTGCCGCCAGCGCGTTTATCGCCACCAGCGCTTTCGCCGCGTCCTGGCAGGATTCTCTCTCCAGCGCCGCCAGCGAACTGAGCAAACAAAGCAGCTCTTCACAGCAGGGCGGCATGTCGCTGTCTTCTCTGACCAGCCTGCTGAATGGCGGCAATCAGGCATTAAGCGCTGATAACATGAACAACGCGGCGGGTATTTTGCAGTATTGCGCGAAACAGAAACTGACTTCCGTTACCGATGCGGAAAACGTTAAAAACCAGGTGCTGGATAAACTGGGACTTGGCGCCGCCGAACAGAAGCAGGACACCAATTATCTGGATGGCATTCAGGGTCTGCTGAATACCCAAAACGGCGAACAGCTTAGCCTGGATAATATTGGCAGCACGCCGCTGGCGGAAAAAGTGAAAACCAAAGCCTGCGACCTGGTGTTAAAACAGGGGATGAACTTCATTTCCTGATGCGCCAACATGCCGCGTTTCAACCGTTTAGCGTTGAGCGCGGCCTGACCTCTCTCTTTCTACTTCTCTCTGTCTCGCCTTCCCCGCATCACGGGAAGTGACGACGATCAAAAAAGCCAGGTTCTAAACCAATTCTTAATCACTGCACATTTTAATGTCACCATAATTGCAGCAATATGACATCGCCATTACATTGTATGTCCTGAAAAGAGATTACGCCGCCTGCCGAATGCGGGTTTATTGAGGATCATCAGTTGTCTGAGTTACTTTCCATCGCCCTGTTTCTCGCGTCCGTGCTGATTTATGCGTGGAAAGCGGGTCGCAACACCTGGTGGTTTGCCGCCATTTTAGCGGTACTTGGGCTTTTTGTTGTCTTAAATATTACGCTCTATGCCAGTGATTACTTTACCGGTGACGGCATTAACGATGCGGTTCTCTACACGCTGACCAACAGCCTGACGGGTGCCGGCGTCAGCAAATATATTCTGCCCGGCGCCGGCATCGTACTTGCGCTGGCCGCCGTATTTGGCGCGTTAGGCTGGGTTCTGCGCAGGCGTCGCCACCATCCTCACCATTTTGGCTACAGCCTGCTGGCGCTCTTACTGGCGCTGGGATCGGTGGATGCCAGCCCGGCATTTCGCCAGATCTCCGAACTGGTCAAATCCCAGTCGCGCGATGGCGACCCGGACTTCCCGGCTTATTACAAAGAACCGTCGAAAACGATCCCGAATCCGCAGCTCAACCTGGTCTATATCTACGGTGAAAGCCTGGAGCGCACCTATTTTGATAACGATGCCTTCCCGGATCTCACGCCGGAACTCGGAGCGCTGAAAAACGAAGGGCTGGATTTCAGCCACACCATGCAATTGCCGGGCACAGATTACACCATCGCCGGAATGGTCGCCTCGCAGTGCGGCATCCCGCTGTTTGCGCCGTTTGAAGGCAACGCGTCGGCTTCCGTATCCAGCTTCTTCCCGCAGAATATCTGCCTGGGCGATATCCTGAAAAACTCCGGCTATCAGAACTATTTTGTGCAGGGCGCAAATCTGCGTTTCGCCGGAAAAGACGTGTTCCTCAAATCCCACGGTTTCGACCATCTGTATGGTGCGGAAGAATTAAAAACCGTGGTGGCTGACCCGAGCTATCGTAACGACTGGGGCTTTTACGACGATACGGTGCTCGACGAGGCATGGAAAAAGTTTGAAGAACTCTCTCGCTCCGGCCAGCGTTTCTCGCTGTTTACGCTGACGGTGGATACTCACCACCCGGACGGGTTTATCTCACGCACCTGTAACCGCAAGCGTTACGACTTCGACGGTAAGCCGAACCAGTCCTTTAGCGCCGTCAGTTGCAGCCAGGAGAACATCGCCGAATTTATCAATAAAATCAAAGCATCGCCGTGGTTTAAAAATACCGTCATCGTGGTTTCCTCCGACCATCTGGCGATGAACAACACCGCGTGGAAGTACCTGAACAAACAGGATCGCAACAACCTGTTCTTCGTGCTGCGCGGCGACCAGCCTCAGCAGGATACGCTGGCGGTGAAACGCAACACGATGGATAACGGCGCGACCGTGCTGGATATTCTGGGCGGGGATAACTTTATCGGCCTGGGGCGCAGCAGCCTCTCCGGTCAGTCGCTGTCGGAAGTCTTCCTGAACAGCAAAGAGAAAATCCTGGCGATGAAGCCGGACATTATTCGCCTGTGGAACTTCCCGAAAGAGATGAAGGATTTTACCGTCGATCGGGATAAAGACATGATCGCTTTCTCAGGGAGCCACTTCCGCCTGCCGCTGCTGTTGCGGGTGTCGGATAAGCGCGTCGAACCGCTGCCGGAAAGTGAATACTCTGCCCCGCTGCGTTTCCAGCTGGCTAATTTTGCCCCGCGCGATAACTTCGTCTGGGTCGATCGCTGCTACAAAATGGCGCAGCTGTGGGCGCCGGAGCTGGCGCTCTCCACCGACTGGTGCGTTTCACAAGGGCAACTGGGCGGGCAACAAAGCATCCAGCACGTCGATAAAGCACAGTGGAAAGGCAAAACGGCGTTTAAAGATACGGTTATCGATATGGAACGTTACAAAGGCAACGTTGATACGTTGAAGATCGTCGATAACGACATTCGTTATAAAGCCGACAGTTTTATCTTTAACGTGGCTGGCGCGCCGGAAGAGGTGAAGCAGTTCAGCGGGATTTCACGACCGGAATCGTGGGGGCGCTGGTCTAATGCGCAACTGGGTAATGAAGTGAAGATTGAATACAACACGCCGTTACCGAAGAAATTCGATCTGGTGATCACCGCCAAAGCCTTTGGCGCGAATGCTAATCGCCCTATTCCTGTTCGCGTAGGCAAGGAAGAACAGACGCTGGTGTTAGAGAACGAAGTCACCACAACAACGCTGCATTTTGATAACCCGTCAAATGCCAGTACGCTGGTGATTGTGCCGCCCGACCCGGTATCGACCAATGAAGGCAATATTCTCGGCCACTCCCCGCGTAAGCTGGGTATCGGGATGGTTGAGATTAAAGTGGTGAATGCCGAAGGCTAATCCTTAGTACAGGCCCGATAACACAACGTTTATCGGGTCTGCGCAATCCACGCTATACTCCCGCGCATGAAGATGACTTTTCGCCCTACCACGCTGGCTGATATCACCGTCATGCCCGCCATTGAACGCTCTGCGGGTCAACGCTTTCGGGACGTGCCTGCGCTGGCATGGATAGCCGACGGCCCTGTTATTTCAGTTGAACAACACCGGGAACACGCCGCAAAAGGATTGAGCTGGCTGGCGCTGGCCGATGAGCGTCCTGTCGGTTTTTTACTGGCCGAAGCGCTGGATTCATCGCTGTTTATCGCCGAGGTGTCTCTGCTGTGTGAATGGCAGGGAAAAGGCATTGGCCGTCAACTGATTGCGTACGTCGCGGAGCAGGCGCGCAGCAGCGGTTTTGATGCGCTGACGCTTACCACCTTTCGGGACGTGGCGTGGAATGCGCCGCTCTATGCGCGAATGGGATTTGTGGTGCTGGATGATGAGAACCTGTCGCCAGGGTTACGTCAAAAGCGAGAGGAAGAAACGGCGCACGGTCTGGCGTATGAATCACGCTGCGCCATGCGCCTGAGGCTGGTCTGAAGCGCCCGATGGCGGCTGTCGCCTTATCGGGCCTACAAGCACCGCATCCATACCGTAGGCCGGATTCATCCGGCAACACAGCAACTCCCTACCCGTAGGCCGGATAAGCGTTAGCGCCATCCGGCATCACAGCAACTCCCTGCCCGTAGGCCGGATAAGCGTTAGCGCCATCCGGCAACACAGCAGCCTCCTACCCGTAGGCCGGATAAGCGCCAGCGCCATCCGGCATCACAGCAGCTCCCTGCCCGTAGGCCGGATAAGCGCCAGCGCCATCCGGCATGACGGCTTAGAAGGTTTCCCAGTTATCACCGCTATCCGCGACGGCTGCTTTACGCGGCAGTACAGACGCAGAAGCCGGTTTCACCGCTGCGGCATCACGCGCACGCTGCTGTTCCTGCTGAATGCGGAATACGGCAACGGCCTGCGTCAAGCGGCTGGCCTGCTCTTCCAGCGCGGCAGCGGCGGCGGCAGACTCTTCCACCAGCGAGGCGTTCTGCTGGGTAACGCGATCCATCTCCGCTACCGCCAGGCCAACCTGGTCGATACCACGGCTTTGCTCATCAGATGCCGAGGCGATTTCCCCCATGATATCGGTCACACGCGTCACCGCGTTCACGATTTCATCCATCGTTTCACCGGCGCTTTCGACCAGCGTTGAGCCCACATCCACACGGCTGACGGAGTCTTCAATCAGGCTCTTGATCTCACGCGCCGCCTGCGCACTGCGTTGCGCCAGGTTGCGAACTTCACCCGCTACCACGGCAAAACCACGACCCTGTTCACCCGCACGCGCCGCTTCTACCGCCGCGTTCAGCGCCAGGATGTTGGTCTGGAAAGCAATACCGTCGATCACACTGATGATGTCGGCAATTTTCTGCGAACTGGAAGCAATATCACGCATCGTTTGCACGACGTTATCCACCACTTTACCGCCTTTCTGCGCGGTTTCAGACGCGCTCAATGCCAGATGGCTGGCCTGACGCGCGTTCTCGGCGTTCTGTTTCACCGTGGCGGTCAGCTCTTCCATGCTGGCGGCGGTCTCTTCCAGAGAGGCGGCCTGCTGTTCAGTACGGGAAGAGAGATCGTTGTTGCCCATCGCGATTTCGCTGGCGCCGCTGTAAATCGCATTCGCGCCGTTACGCACATCACCGACGGTACGAACCAGCTCGCCCTGCATATGACGCAGGCTCTGCGCCAGTTGTCCCATTTCGTTAGAGCCTTCCACATCAATGCGTTTCACCAGATCGCCGTTCGCAATATGACGAATACTTTCGATCAGACGGTTCATCGGCGCGATCAGAGAGAGCTTAATACCGAACCAGACGGCGACGATCACCAGCAGTACAACAATTAACACGCTCGCCAGTACCCACATCGCCTGGCTGTATGAACGGTTATTATCTTCTACCGCAATGTCATACAGACGATCGTTCTGCTGCATGTAGTTAACATACTGCTTCTCAAAACCGTCCTGATAACCCTGAGTCGGCTGATCGAAGAAGTCGTTGATCTTACCTGCGCCCAACAGCTGGATCAGCTCCGCCAGCGCATTGTGGTAGATATCGTAGTTACGCTTGATCTCCACTGCCGCCGTTTCACTCTGGCGCGGATCGCGAGGCAACGCCTCGTACTCAGCCCAGTGTTTTTCCGCCAGTTTCAGAGAGGTCGTCGCAATTTGCATCAGATCGGTAACGGTCGCGCCGCTGCCAATATTGTTCTGATCCATCATGTAACGGATACCCGCCCGGTTCAGGGTGTTTCGCGTTTGCAGCAGCGCAACCCAGCTGGCGTTCAGCGTGGACTGTTGCTGACGAATGGTTTGCAGAACGGTGAAGTTCTCTTTGTCATTCTTCAATGAGTTAAAGAACAAACCGCCTGAGGTGAGTTGTAAAAGGCCAAATATTGCCAGGACCAGCAGCAAGCTGGTCACAATCTTGATTCGTTTTAACATGTTTTCTCTTTCCGCTAGACAGATACCAGAATTTTCGGCCTGGAAAGGGAAAACTTTACCGAATTCGTACTGGTTGGGACGATATCAGCACGAATGATTCTCCGTTCACGATCGACGAAAAAGAAATGCTGGATTTTAATTAGTGATCTCAATCACATAAATGACCGCATCCCGCCGTCGGAAAAACCACTCACTGACACTCCTGACCGCTTAAGCCCACATATAACCACTCACTTATTTACCTTACTTTACGCGCGCGTATCTCTGGCAGGATCACCTCAGCATAGCAGTCAATTTACCTCCTCAAACACAGACTCAAACCCAACGGCTTCGGCCAATTATTAATCTTAAAAACCAGGTTTTACTATGGATACGAAAAAGATATTCAAGCACATACCCTGGGTGATTCTTGGAATCATCGGTGCATTCTGCCTCTCGGTCGTCGCCTTACGCAGAGGTGAGCACGTCAGCGCCCTGTGGATCGTGGTCGCTTCCGTCTCTGTTTATCTGGTGGCTTATCGCTACTACAGCCTGTACATCGCCCAGAAGGTGATGAAACTCGACCCAACGCGTGCTACGCCTGCGGTCATTAATAACGACGGCCTGAACTACGTCCCGACAAACCGTTACGTACTGTTTGGTCACCACTTTGCCGCTATCGCTGGCGCCGGTCCGCTGGTCGGCCCGGTTCTGGCCGCGCAAATGGGCTACCTGCCGGGTACGCTGTGGCTGCTGGCGGGCGTAGTGCTGGCCGGTGCGGTACAGGACTTCATGGTGCTGTTTATCTCTTCCCGCCGTAACGGCGCGTCTCTCGGTGAGATGATCAAAGAAGAGATGGGCCCGGTGCCGGGCACCATCGCCCTGTTTGGCTGCTTCTTAATCATGATCATCATCCTCGCGGTACTGGCGCTGATCGTGGTAAAAGCGCTGGCCGAAAGCCCGTGGGGCGTCTTCACCGTTTGCTCAACCGTACCTATCGCGCTGTTTATGGGAATCTACATGCGCTTCCTGCGTCCGGGACGTGTGGGTGAAGTCTCCGTTATTGGCATCGTGCTGCTGGTTGCTTCTATTTACTTCGGCGGCGTGATTGCGCACGACCCCTACTGGGGCCCGGCGCTGACCTTTAAAGACACCACCATTACCTTCGCGCTGATCGGTTACGCGTTTATTTCCGCACTGCTGCCGGTATGGCTGATCCTCGCCCCGCGCGACTATCTGGCAACCTTCCTGAAAATCGGCGTTATCGTCGGTCTGGCGCTGGGGATTCTGATCCTCAACCCAGAGCTGAAAATGCCAGCGATGACCCAGTACATTGACGGTACCGGCCCGCTGTGGAAAGGCGCGCTGTTCCCGTTCCTGTTCATCACCATCGCCTGTGGCGCGGTATCTGGCTTCCACGCGCTGATCTCTTCCGGTACGACGCCGAAACTGCTGGCTTGTGAAACCGACGCGCGTTTCATCGGCTATGGCGCAATGCTGATGGAGTCCTTCGTGGCGATCATGGCGCTGGTTGCGGCGTCTATCATCGAACCGGGTCTCTACTTCGCGATGAACACCCCACCGGCGGGCCTCGGTATCACCATGCCGAACCTGCACGAAATGGGTGGCGAGAACGCGCCGCTGATTATGGCGCAGCTGAAAGACGTCACCGCGCACGCGGCGGCAACCGTCAGCTCCTGGGGCTTTGTAATTTCGCCTGAGCAGATCCTGCAAACCGCGAAAGACATCGGCGAACCGTCGGTACTGAACCGCGCAGGTGGCGCACCGACGCTGGCGGTCGGTATCGCTCACGTATTCCACAAAGTGTTGCCGATGGCTGACATGGGCTTCTGGTATCACTTCGGTATTCTGTTCGAAGCGCTGTTCATCCTGACCGCGCTGGATGCAGGCACCCGCTCCGGCCGCTTTATGTTGCAGGATCTGCTGGGTAACTTCGTCCCGTTCCTGAAGAAAACCGACTCTCTGGTTGCTGGCGTCATCGGTACTGCGGGTTGCGTCGGTCTGTGGGGCTACCTGCTGTATCAGGGCGTGGTTGATCCGCTGGGCGGCGTTAAGAGCCTGTGGCCGCTGTTCGGTATCTCCAACCAGATGCTGGCCGCCGTGGCGCTGGTTCTGGGTACCGTGGTACTGGTTAAAATGCAGCGCACCAAATACATCTGGGTTACCGTTATCCCGGCAGTATGGCTGCTGATCTGCACCACCTGGGCGCTGGGTCTGAAACTGTTCAGCACCAACCCGCAGATGGAAGGCTTCTTCTACATGGCTAACCAGTACAAAGAGAAGATTGCCAACGGCAGCGAACTGACCGCGCAGCAAATTGCCAATATGAACCACATCGTCGTGAACAACTACACCAACGCAGGCCTGAGTATTCTGTTCCTGGTGGTAGTGTACAGCATCATCTTCTATGGGTTCCGTACCTGGCAGAAAGCCCGCACCATCAACGGTCGTACCGATAAAGAGACGCCGTATGTACCGGTGCCGGAAGGCGGCGTGAAGACCTCTTCACACCATTAATCGGATGCCGGGTGGCGCTACGCTTACCCGGCCTACAAAATGCAGTTAACGTAGGCCGGATAAGGCGCAAGCCGCCATCCGGCAAAACCAACGCCCGGTTCGCTGGGCTTTATTCATATCTGGATGAGAAAATGTTTGGTAACTTAGGTCAGGCAAAAAAATATCTCGGCCAGGCGGCGAAGATGTTGATTGGCATTCCAGACTACGACAACTATGTCGAGCATATGCAAACCAACCATCCAGACAAGCCGTACATGAGCTATGAAGAATTCTTCCGCGAGCGCCAGCAGGCACGTTACGGCGGCGACGGAAAAGGCGGCATGCGCTGCTGTTAATGGAGGCACTGATGACCCCGATTGCAGTTACCCTACTCACCGGTTTTCTCGGCGCGGGTAAAACCACCCTGCTGCGCCACATTCTTAACGAAAAACACGGCTACAAGATTGCCGTTATCGAAAACGAATTCGGCGAAGTTTCCGTTGACGATCAGTTGATTGGCGATCGCGCTACCCAGATCAAAACCCTGACTAACGGCTGCATTTGCTGCACCCGCTCAAGTGAACTGGAAGACGCGCTGTTAGACCTGCTAGACAACCTCGACCAGGGCAACATCCATTTCGACCGTCTGGTGATTGAGTGCACCGGCATGGCCGACCCCGGCCCGATTATTCAGACCTTTTTCTCCCATGACGTGATTTGCCAGCGCTACCTGCTGGACGGCGTGATTTCGCTGGTCGATGCGGTACACGCCGACGAGCAGATGAACCAGTTCACCATCGCCCAGTCGCAGGTCGGTTATGCCGACCGCATCCTGCTGACCAAAACCGACGTGGCGGGAGTTAGCGAAAAACTGCGTGAACGCTTAGCGCGCATCAACGCCCGCGCCCCGGTTTACACCGTCACGCACGGCGATATCGACCTCTCCCTGTTGTTCGACACCAACGGCTTTATGCTGGAGGAGAACGTGGTCAGCGCCACACCGCGCTTCCACTTTATCGCCGACAAACAAAACGATATCTCATCAATTGTGGTGGAGCTGGATTATCCGGTAGACATCAGCGACGTTTCCCGCGTCATGGAAAACCTGCTGCTGGAGTCCGCCGAGAAACTGTTGCGCTACAAAGGAATGCTATGGATTGAAGGCGAACCGAACCGCCTGCTGTTCCAGGGCGTCCAGCGCCTGTACAGCGCCGACTGGGACCGCCCGTGGGGCGACGAACAGCCGCACAGCACGCTGGTGTTTATCGGTATTCAACTGCCGGAAGACGAGATCAGAGCCGCATTTGCGGGGTTGAAGAAGTAATGCGTATCAGGGCCATCACGGGATGATGGCCCCTGCTGAGCTGATAAGAAACACCCCATTCGCCGTTGTCGTACTCTTCCCATCACCAGCACACCACCACATAAGGATAAATACAAGCTACCTTAACCACGAGGGTATATTATATTCCGGCAAAGGTTCTACAATATAAGAATCTCTCCTGTCACTCCCTTTTTTGCAGGTAAGCTCATAGAACCCCCATTTTTCATTTTTATCTGAATAAAAGACTGTATATTTATTAGTATTAAAACCAAAATACTTTTCGTTTTTATTCTTAATTTTTAGCTCACCACATTTTGCTTCATCACGCCATTCATAGTTGATGGTCTTTTTTAGCACAAAATAAGCGGCATCACCGATCAGCATAGGAACAAGCAGAAACAAAAATATTGACATGATAAAAGCACCCGTTAATGTAAAGATTCGATACCCTTTTGCTTTATCACCGTAACGCAGAAATAGCCCATAGCAAATAGGTTGTGATAACCACAAGAAAAACATAAGAAATGCGGTGGCTTTCCAACAATATTCTAACCACGGAGAAGAGGATAGCGCCAGATTACTAATTTGCCAGAAAATGCTGGCAGAGTAACTACTAGTAAAAGCAAAAATACCTGAAAATGCGGTAACAGCCAGGCCGATTACCTTAAGGGTTTTTGCTGTATTATTTCTGGCAAGATCTAAAACAGTCAAAATGCTACTAATGAGGATAGAGACTGAAAATAAAATTGCTAACCAATACGTTATGGTGTTAACAAACACATTAGCAGACAACAACAAAAGCAAAAAAATTGACCATGCAGTTAGCGATAGAATACCAGCAAACCGAGTCAATAAATGGTTATTGTCTGTACGTATAAAGAAACTAATATATTCCCTGACTCGATTTTCTTGAGTACAGGAGAATATCAGAATAGATATAAAAAGAAATGCAACCAGGTAACTTTTTAAAGGAAACTTATAGGGAATTAAATAGATTGCGATCATGCCGTAGACAACCACCGCAGAGTCTAATTTTTTCTGTTTAAAATGTTTAAGAAAGGATCTCCAAATATTAATAACTTCCATATTAAAACCTTATATGTTGGGTACAAAATTCACGAATTCATCTAAAACAGAGACTTAACACCAATAATGCACATAGCGTGTAATGATTTCATCTGATTTTTTGTGTAGAATTCGCGCATCGCTATTTGATGAGAATCCCCAATGGCTGACCTGAACCTGAGTACCCTGACGGAAGCAGACATCATCACCAAACGCGTTATGCCCGCCATCCTTGATGCTGGCTGGAACGACACAACGCAAATCAGACAAGAGGTCAAACTCCGGGACGGTAAGGTCATTGTGCGCGGCAAAGTCGCGGCGCGCAGAACGGTGAAATCTGCCGATATCGTGCTGTATCACAAATTAAACATGCCACTGGCGGTGATCGAAGCCAAAGCCAATAAACATGAAATCGGCAAAGGCATGCAGCAGGCACTGGGTTATGCCCACCTGCTGGACGTTCCCTTTGCGTTTGCTTCTAACGGCGATGGCTTTATCTTCCACGATAAAACGGCAATCGGCGCGATTGAGCGAGAAATTACCCTCGACGAATTCCCAACGCCTGACGAATTGTGGCAAAAATACTGCGTCTGGAAAGGTTACACCGAAACTCAGCTTCCGGTTATTACCCAGGACTACTACGATGACGGCAGTGGCAAAGCGCCGCGCTACTATCAGCTACAGGCCATCAATAAAACGATTGAAGCGGTCTCTGCCGGGCAGAACCGCGTTCTGCTGGTGATGGCGACCGGGACGGGGAAAACCTACACCGCCTTCCAGATTATCTGGCGCTTATGGAAAGCTAAAAGTAAGAAGCGGATCCTGTTCCTCGCCGATCGCAACATTCTGGTCGATCAGACCAAAAATAATGACTTCCTGCCGTTTGGCACGGCGATGACCAAGGTCACCGGGCGCACCATCGACCCGGCATTTGAAATCCATCTCGCGCTGTACCAGGCCATCACCGGCCCGGAAGAAGATCAAAAAGCCTTTAAACAGGTAGCCCCGGATTTCTTCGACCTGATTGTGATCGACGAATGCCATCGCGGCAGCGCTTCGGAAGACAGTGCCTGGCGCGAAATCCTCGACTATTTCAGCGCCGCCACGCAGATTGGCTTAACCGCCACGCCGAAAGAGACTCATGAAGTCTCCAGCACCGATTACTTCGGCGACCCGGTGTATATCTACTCGCTCAAAGAAGGCATCGAGGACGGCTTCCTTGCCCCTTATAAAGTGGTGCGCGTCGATATCGACGTCGACCTCCAGGGCTGGCGCCCGACCAAAGGCCAGGCGGATAAAAACGGCGAGCTGATTGACGACCGCATCTACAACCAGAAAGATTTTGATCGCACGATGGTGATTGATGAGCGCACCGAACTGGTGGCCAAAACCATTACCGATTACCTCAAACGCACCAACCCGATGGATAAAACCATCATCTTCTGTAACGACATCGATCACGCGGAGCGGATGCGCCGCGCGCTGGTCAATCTCAACCCGGAACAGGTGAAAAAGAACGACAAGTACGTGATGAAAATCACCGGCGATGACGACATCGGCAAAGCCCAACTGGATAACTTTATTAACCCCAAAAAAGCCTATCCGGTTATCGCCACCACCTCCGAACTGATGACCACCGGCGTGGATGCCAAAACCTGCAAACTGGTGGTGCTGGACCAAAACATTCAGTCGATGACTAAATTCAAGCAGATCATCGGTCGCGGCACCCGCATCGATGAACGCTACGGCAAGCTATGGTTCACCATCCTCGACTTCAAAAAGGCTACCGAACTGTTCGCCGACGAGCGCTTCGACGGCATCCCGGAAAAGGTGATGGATACCACGCCGGAAGATATCGCCGACCCGGAGTCTGATTTTGAAGAGCTGTTCGACGAGCACGAGGAAGAAGCCGAAGACGACATCATCGGTGCCAATGAAGATCCCGCGCCGTATACCGTCACCGGTTCAGATGATGTCGGCCTGCTGCCGGAAGACGACGAGAACAAAGTGCGGAAGTTCCACGTCAACGGCGTGGCCGTCGGCGTGATCGCCCAGCGCGTGCAGTATTACGATGCCGACGGCAAGCTGGTCACCGAATCCTTTAAAGACTACACCCGCAAAACGCTGCTCAAAGAGTACGCCTCGCTGGATGATTTCACCCGCAAATGGCTGGACGCTGAGCGCAAAGAGGCCATCATCAAGGAGCTGGAACAACAAGGCATCATCTGGGAAGTGCTGGCGGAAGAGGTCGGTAAAGACCTCGACCCGTTCGACATGCTGTGCCACGTGGTGTATGGTCAGCCGCCGTTAACCCGCAAAGAGCGGGCGGAGAACGTGCGTAAGCGCAACTACTTCACCAAATACTCCGACGCCGCGCAGACGGTGCTGAATACGCTGCTGGATAAATACGCCGACGCAGGCGTGCAGGAAATAGAGAGTATTCAGGTACTGAAGCTTAAGCCGTTCGACAGCATGGGTACGCTGCCGGAGATCATTAAAAGCGGATTCG
Source organism: Citrobacter sp. TBCP-5362 (assembly GCF_005406305.1). Taxonomy (NCBI): domain Bacteria; kingdom Pseudomonadati; phylum Pseudomonadota; class Gammaproteobacteria; order Enterobacterales; family Enterobacteriaceae; genus Citrobacter; species Citrobacter sp. TBCP-5362. The sequence goes on from NZ_CP040234.1 coordinate 3,892,978, forward strand.
GCGACCGTAACGGGTATAATCAGGCCATCAGCGAGCTGGAGAGCGAAATCTACCACTTACCGCCCCGCTCCGCGTAACCACTCCCCCTTTTGCGCCTTCTGCTGCCACCGCGTAGCAGAAGGCCTTATTGTTAATGAAACATGGAACACATCATGTCAATCAGCTCGGTTATCAAATCATTACAGGACATTATGCGCAAAGACGCCGGCGTGGACGGCGATGCGCAGCGCCTCGGCCAGCTCTCCTGGCTGCTGTTTCTGAAAATCTTTGACGCCCAGGAAGAGGCGCTCGAACTGGAGCAGGATAACTATCAGTATCCGATCCCGCAGCGCTACCTGTGGCGCACCTGGGCGGCGAACGCCGAGGGCATTACCGGCGATTCCCTGCTGGAATTCGTCAACGATGACCTGTTCCCGGCGCTGAAAAACCTCACCGCGCCCATCGATAAAAACCCCCGCGGCTTTGTGGTCAGACAGGCGTTCAGCGATGCCTATAACTACATGAAAAACGGCACCCTGCTGCGTCAGGTGATCAACAAGCTGAACGAAATCGACTTTACCAGCGCCAGCGAGCGCCACCTGTTCGGCGACATTTACGAACAGATCCTCAAAGATCTGCAATCGGCGGGCAATGCCGGTGAATTCTATACCCCGCGCGCCGTCACCCGCTTTATGGTCGATCGCGTCGATCCGAAGCTCGGCGAGTCGATTATGGACCCGGCCTGCGGCACCGGCGGCTTCCTCGCCTGCGCGTTCGATCACGTAAAAAACAACTACGTGAAGAGCGTGGCCGATCACCAGACGCTGCAACAGCAGATCCACGGCGTGGAGAAAAAGCAGCTCCCGCACCTGCTGGCGACCACCAATATGCTGCTGCACGGTATCGAAGTGCCGGTGCAAATTCGTCACGACAACACCCTCAACAAGCCGCTGTCGTCGTGGGATGAACAGTTGGATGTCATCGTCACCAACCCGCCGTTCGGCGGCACCGAAGAAGACGGCATCGAGAAGAACTTCCCGGCAGAGATGCAGACCCGCGAGACGGCGGATCTGTTCCTGCAATTGATTATTGAAGTGCTGGCGAAAAACGGCCGCGCGGCGGTGGTGCTGCCGGACGGCACGCTGTTTGGCGAAGGCGTGAAAACCAAAATCAAAAAGCTGCTCACCGAGGAGTGCAACCTGCACACCATCGTGCGTCTGCCGAACGGCGTGTTTAACCCGTACACCGGGATCAAAACCAACCTGCTGTTCTTTACCAAAGGCCAGCCGACCAAAGACATCTGGTTCTACGAGCATCCGTACCCGGCGGGCGTGAAGAACTACAGCAAAACCAAGCCGATGAAGTTTGAAGAATTCCAGGCCGAGATCGACTGGTGGGGCAACGAAGCCGATGGCTTCGTCAGCCGCGTCGAGAACGAACAGGCGTGGAAGGTCAGCATCGATGAGGTGATTGCCCGCAACTTTAACCTCGATATCAAGAACCCGCACCAGGCGGAAACCGTCAGCCACGATCCGGATGAACTGCTCACACAGTACGCAAAGCAGCAGGAAGAAATCCAGACTCTGCGCCACCAGTTGCGCGATATCCTCGGCCCGGCGCTCTCCGGTAAGGAGGCCAACTGATGGCGGTGGAAAAACTGATTGTCGACCATATCGACACCTGGACCACGGCGCTACAAACCCGCTCCACCGCCGGGCGCGGCAGCTCGGGTAAGATTGACCTGTACGGCATTAAGAAGCTGCGCGAGCTGATTCTGGAGCTGGCGGTGCGCGGCAAGCTGGTGCCGCAGGATCCGAACGACGAACCGGCGTCTGAATTGCTGAAACGCATTGCGGCGGAAAAAGCCGAGCTGGTGAAGCAGGGGAAAATTAAAAAGCAGAAGCCGCTGCCGGAGATTAGCGAGGAAGAGAAGCCGTTTGAGCTGCCTGCGGGGTGGGAATGGGTTGCATTACAAGAAATATGTTCATTAGAAAATGGTGACAGAAGTAAAAACTATCCGAATAAGTCAACACTAGTAGAGACAGGAATACCATTTGTCAACGCAGGTCATCTTGAAAATGGAAATATACGACAAGAAGACATGACATTCATTACACCAGAACATTTTAGCATTCTCCGTTCAGGAAAATTCCTCAATGGTGATATTTTATTTTGTCTTAGAGGTTCTCTAGGTAAATCAGCAATTGTACAAAACCTATCAGGAGCAATTGCTTCATCACTAGTAATCGTTCGTGTTTTTAAGCCTACATTTAATAAATATATTCATTTATATTTCGATGCGCCATTATCTTATGATTTTATAAATAAATATGATAATGGAACAGCCCAACCTAATCTGGCAGCTACAGATTTAGCTCGTTTTTTAGTTCCATTACCACCACTAGATGAGCAGTCTCGCATTGTTAATAAAATTACGGAGCTAATGACACTCTGCGACCAACTGGAACAGCACTCCCTGACCAGTCTGGACACCCATCAACAGCTGGTTGAAACCCTGCTAACCACGCTAACCGGCAGCCAGAACGCCGAGGAACTGGCCGAAAACTGGGCGCGTATCAGCGAGCATTTCGATACGCTGTTTACCACCGAAGCCAGCATTGACGCCTTAAAACAGACCATTCTGCAACTGGCGGTGATGGGCAAACTGGTGCCGCAGGATCCGAACGATGAACCGGCTTCTGAACTGCTCAAACGTATTGCGCAGGAAAAAGCACAGCTGATAAAAGACGGGAAAATTAAAAAACAAAAACCGTTGCCGCCGATTAGTGATGAGGAAAAACCTTTTGAACTGCCGGATGGTTGGGAATGGTGTCGAATAAGCGATATTTCAACAGTAGGTACAGGAGCAACACCTTCACGTGATGAGCCTAAATATTGGCTGGATGGTGAAATTAATTGGGTGACCAGTGGTGAAACCAGTAAACCATTTATTAAAACCACAAGTGAGTGCGTTACAAAAAAAGCGATTAATGATACTAATGTTTCGATATATCCACCAGGAACCCTCATTATTGCCATGTATGGCCAAGGTAAAACCAGAGGCCAAATTACAGAATTATTAATAAATGCAGGCACAAACCAAGCATGTGCGGCAATCCAATTAATCGCAAATGAAGATAGCCATCGTAAATTTATAAAAATTTTCTTTGAAAAATCATATGATGACTTGAGAGCATTAGCATCTGGTGGTGCTCAGCCCAATTTGAACGTCGCAAAGATTTCTCAAACGGTTATTCCACTACCGCCGGAGCACGAACAAGCAAGAGTGGTATTGGCTGTTAATTCTTTATTGAATTTATGTAGTTCATTAAGAAAACATATCCAATCCGCCCAACAAACCCAGCTCCACCTGGCCGACGCCCTCACCGACGCAGCCATAAATTAACCCGCCTCAGAAACCAATAAAGCGGCTAAATAGCCGCTTTATTCCCATCACCAGAAATAATTCATCCCCGCATCCACGCCGTTATTTTCATTTATTTTCAGCTGGACTTTCCTTCTATTCCCTGATGATATGTACAGGTATTTATCGCAAGACGCCCGTGCTGCAACACGAGCGCCTCGCTAATCACAATCACTATTCACAGGAAATAGCCATCATGACTACCCCGCATTCTATTGCAGAATTCAACGATCCAGAAGTCTCCCCGGCAAACAATCGTCTGGGCACCGTCAGTTATGCGAGCCGCTACCCGGATTACACCCGTATTCCCGCCATTACCCTGAAAGGCCAGTGGCTGGAAGCCGCCGGTTTTACCACCGGCAGCAAAATGGATATCAAGGTGATGGCAGGCTGTATTGTGCTGACGACAAAGCAGTCGGAGCCTGAAGAACCGGCGTTATTGCAGTCGCTGCGTCGGGTGTGCAAACTGTCCGCGCATAAGCAACAGCAGGTGCAGGAGTTTATCGACGTAATTTCGGCGAAGCCTACCAGGCAGAAATAACCGCCCGAATGCCCGGTGGCGCTGCGCTTACCGGGCCTACAAATCAACTACGTAGGCCGGATAAGGCGCAGCCGCCATCCGGCACTTACTCCACACTCACTCGGTAATTACAAACCGTGTCGCAGCAAAGCAGTTCAACACCCGGTGGACCAGAAACACCATCGTCAGCGTCGCCACCAGCGCGACGGTGACGGAGGTGATGCGGTACAGATCGCTGAATACCAGGTCCTGATCCGGGTGCAGGTTCTGGCCGAACATAATGCCGATGGTGGTGATACTGGCAAAACCGACGCCCGCGCCAACCTTTTCCATCACATGCAGACGAGCACTAAAGGCCAGCCCAAGGCCGATCAGCGGCATCATCAGCAGCATATGGTTGCTGAAGTCATAAATGAGCAGTTGCACCAGCAGAATATACAGGCAGGCCAGCACCACGCCGACGACGCGCCAGATAGAGCTGATCACCGCGCCACGATAATGCATCGGAAACAAAATCAAAATTCCCGCCATCAGCGCCGACAACGAATCGCTCAAATCACAGATCTGGAAAATCACAAAGATCATCGTCGCCACGGTGCCGGAAAGCAGCGATTCATGGCGAATACGGGCATCATCCTTCTCAATACGCGGCGGCGGCTGACGCGGTTCGACATCCGGGATCAGATAGTGCAGCAGCGCGCTCAGGGCTACTGCCATCACGCAGGCCTCCATATTGGAGAACATCAGCGTGTGCCAGTTGGTGCCAGGGTAACTCATAAAGTTGAGCATCGTGCTCTGGCACACCACGCCCATCGACCCCAGCAAAAACAGCGGCCCCTTGCTCATAAAACGAAAGCGCATCACGTACAGGCCAAACACCACCAGCGTCATAATTACCGGCCACTGCGAGAGATAGCCGACAATCAACACCATTTCAACGCAGTTCACCGCCGCGCTGAATACAAACTGACGAGCCACATGGCGGTTAAACACCGGCACCAGCGACAACAGCATCAGCGGATAAACCACAAAAAAGACGCCGTACTGCACGTTGTAAAAGGTCGAGATACTCAGCGCTATCGTCCCGGCAACGGAAATACGCACGGTCTGGCGAAAATCATTGGCGGTGTAGACAATATTCCCGTGCGGCGTAAAGACGTGGGCCAGGGTGTTAATAGACATAGTGAAGCCAGCTTACCAGGTGGATCTGCGCCCCTGCAAAGGTGCGGGCAAACATCCCTTCGCTGTTATACAACTGCACCGTAGCGCGAGCGCCGGTCGGCAGGGGTTTCTCTAGCGGGGTATCCAACGTAACGTGAATGCGCATACGCTGGGCATCGCGCACCCAGCGCGTCGACTGTTCCGGCTGCGACAGCTGTCCGTTAACCGCTTCCTGCCCGGCCAGAATCCCGGCGTCGCTGCTGGTCACATGCGCAGGAAACACTTTGCCCGGCATGGCGTCAAACACCACTGCGGCATCGGTATTTACGCGGGTGTGACGCAGGCTTTTCTCACGAAAATCGGCCACAATATCGGTCTGGTTACTGACCAGCGCCATCAAAGGCGTGGCAGCGGTGGCGTAAAGCCCAGGGTTGAGCTGGAGATTGCTCACCGTCCCGTCGGTTTCCGCCCGCACCTTCGTCCAGCCCAGGTTCAGCTGTGCCTCTTCCAGCGCATTGCGGTATTTTTGCAGCGTCACATTGCGACTGTCGTCGCGTTCACCGCGCTGGATCAGCAGGTTCTGGATACTGGCATTCAGCGCCGCCACCGACTGCTCGCTGGTCTGCCAGGTGGTGCGCACTTTATCCAGATCCGACTGCGAAACATTCTGCATCGCGCTCAGCCGCTGATAGCGGTCAAACGTGAGCTTATCGTTGCGGGCAGTGTATTGCGCGGTGCGCAGGTTGGCGCGCGCAGAGGCGATCTGCGCATCCAGCTGTTGGTTGCTCAGCTTCGCCTGCTCAAAGGCAATCTGTGCGGCCTCAACTTTATTGATAAACGGCGTTGGGTCCAGTTCATACAACAGGTCGCCCTTTTTCACCTGGCTATTGTTGCGTACGTAGACGTGAGAGACATAGCCGGAGACGCGCGAGGAGACCGGCGTCACCACACGCATCACGGTGGAATCCGGCGTCAGCGGGATCCAGATATCGGCAACAATAAACCAGGCGAATATTGCAAGGAAAGCGGCAATACTCACCCTTACCCAACGGGCAAATTTTTGTTCTGGGGTCATCATAGTTTTTTAGAGTTAATTATCTTCTTCGCGGATTAACCGCAGATTGCAGGCGATTTGATTTAATGTGGCGCTGAAGGCGGCAAGTTCCGCTTCCGGGATAGTACGGGTGACGCGTTGCTGATACGTCTCAATCACCCGGTTCAGTTCTTCCAGCCTTGAACGGCCTTGCGCTGTCAGCGTCAGCAGGCGGATGCGTTTGTCATATGGCGATGTTGAACGCACCAGATAGCCCTGTTTTTCCAGTTGCGTGAGGGTGCGCATCAGCGGTGGCAGCTCAATACCCTGCACCTCCGCCAGTTCGCTGACCGAGACGTTATCGCCCAACTGATGCAGTTGCATCAGCACCGTCCAGCTTGACTGCGTCAGGCCGGTATCGGTGATGGCAGCATCAATAATTGCACGCCACTGGCGTACCACCATTGCCATGCGCATCCCCATCGGACGACGGGCAAACAGCTCATCTTCAGTCATCTCTCTTTCCCCTCTTAGCAGATGGGAAAATAATACTTATCAGGATAAGTATCAAGAAATGGCTGATAAGGAAGCATCAATTGATAAATTATGTGAATGTAAAAAGGCCGGACTGAATACAGCCCAGCCTCTGTGATGTTACGGGGGATCACTCAATCTGATCCCGTCGCAGCCCCACATCCTTTAACTGCTCATCGTTCATGCGTTGCAATACACGCTGCGTCTGCGCCCGCAGTCGCCATCTTTTTATTGCCCGCCAGATCTGAACAAAACCAATAAACGGCTGTTTTGCGCGATTCTCGTGAAATTCCATACTCCACCTCCCCACCTGGTCAGAGGCTTTATCTTCCCGGATCTTCACCACCACAATACAGATTCAAAAAATACTTTTCTTTGCCATACAGATTGGCTAAAACGGTATCTGAACGCGATTTCGACCACCGTTCTGTACTGGTTTTTCCATCTGTATGGCAAGAGTGAGGGATACAGCATGACGCGTTACCAACATCTGGCTAATCTGCTGGCCGAGCGTATTGAGCAAGGGCTGTATCGCCACGGGGAAAAATTGCCCTCGGTGCGTAGCCTGAGTCAGGAGCATGGGGTGAGCATCAGTACCGTACAGCAGGCATATCAGACGCTGGAGACGTTGCAGCTCATCACTCCACAGCCGCGCTCCGGCTACTTTGTCGCCCCACGCAAGGCGCAACCGCCGGTGCCGCTGATGTCACGCCCGGTACAGCGGCCGGTAGAGATCACCCAGTGGGATCAGGTGCTGGACATGCTGGAAGGGCACAACGACAAATCAATCATTCCTTTCAGCAGCGGCGTCCCCGATATCCACCAACCCAGCCTGAAACCGCTCTGGCGCGAGCTAAGCCGCGTGGCGCAACATAACCTAGGGGCGGTGCTGGGCTACGATGAACTGGCCGGATACCGCGAACTGCGGGAACAGATCGCCCGCCTGATGCTTGACAGCGGTTCGGTCGTCAGCGCTGATGATATCGTTATCACCAACGGTAGCCAGAGCGGTTTGTCGCTGGCGCTGCTGACCGTCTGCCAGGCGGGTGATATTGTCGCCGTCGAATCCCCCGCCTATTACGGCACCATGCAGCTCCTGCGCGGCTTAGGAATAAAAGTCATTGAAATCCCGACCGACCCAGATACCGGTATCAGTATTGAAGCGCTGGAAATGGCGCTGGATCAGTGGCCGATTAAAGGGGTTATCCTCGTACCAAACTGCAATAATCCCCTCGGGTTTATTATGCCGGACGCACGCAAACGGGCAGTGCTCAGCCTCGCGCAGCGCCACGATATTGTGATTTTTGAAGATGACGTGTATGGCGAGCTGGCGACGGATTACCCGCGCCCCCGCACCATCCACTCCTGGGATATCGATGGTCGGGTGCTATTGTGCAGTTCGTTTACCAAATCCGTCGCGCCGGGCCTGCGCGTAGGCTGGGTCGCTCCGGGTCGTTACCACGATCGCCTGCTGCATATGAAATACGCCGTCATCGGCACCAACGTTCCCGCCACGCAGCTGGCGGCGGCCACCTTCGTCCGCGAGGGCCACTATCACCGTCATGTCCGGCGAATGCGCCAAATCTACCAGCGCAACATGGAGATCTATACCTGCTGGGTACGCGAATATTTTCCCTGCGGGATCTGCGTCACTCGACCAAAAGGCGGCTTTATGCTATGGGTCGAGCTGCCGGAGCATATCGATATGGTCTGCGTCGCCAGACAGCTATGCCGCCTGAAAATCCAGGTCGCGCCGGGATCACTGTTTTCCGCCTCCGGGAAGTATCGCAACTGCGTGCGCATCAACTGTGCGTTACCGCCGAACGAGAAACATCGTGAAGTGATGCAAAAACTTGGAGAGGCGGTGAAAGTGGCGATGGAATAAGCCCGCCCGGCAGAACGGCGTTTACCGGGCCAGTGATGCGCTGGTGGATATGTGTTTAGTGGTTCAGCGCGATAACCTCTTCAACAGCAAGTCCGGTGATACGTAAAACCGTATCGCGATCGATGCCGTCTTCCAGCATTGTACGCGCGATACGCTGCGCCTCAGCCCGTTGGCCTTGCTGTAAGCCTTGCTGCATACCCTCCTGGCGACCCGCTTCATGTAATCGTTCAGCTATCGTCATCAGACTCTCCTTGTGTTGGGGGGAACGTTCGGCCACCTCGTGAATAAACTGGCTAAAACGAGAGGCATCGCCGCACTGCATCATATAATTAAACAGCACTTTAAGCTGGCTGTCGGTAGTGTATCCCATCACCAAAAGTGAGGCCAGTTGCTCCACCAGCCCCATCAGGTCACGCTGGCGGATATGTTTTTGTATCAACTCCAGCAAGGCAATACGCCGATGTTGCATGATCTCACTATCCGGCGTCACCTTACCTTGTCAGGATGCCAACGACATTCGGTATTATGCGTTGCTGCGAGGCGCTATCAACGATAAATTCACCTTTCTGCAAGGCGTACATTTTTTCTGAATACGCCATGCAGAAATGTTTCACTGTACCCGTTCAGGGTTTTCTCCGACATGGAGTGCGATTTATATGCAACGGATACGTCAATTCTTCTCCCGGCGCGCGACAACGCTATTTTTCCCGATGGCGCTGATTCTGTACGACTTTGCCGCCTATCTGTCGACGGATTTGATTCAACCGGGCATCATCCATGTCGTGCATGATTTCAATGCCGATGTCAGCCTGGCTCCGGCATCCGTCAGTCTCTATCTGGCCGGAGGGATGGCATTGCAGTGGTTGCTCGGCCCGCTTTCCGACCGGATTGGCCGCCGACCGGTGCTGATTACGGGCGCGCTTATTTTCACCGTTGCCTGCGCCGCCACACTCCTTACAACGTCAATGACACAGTTTCTGGTCGCGCGTTTCATTCAGGGCACCAGCATCTGTTTTATCGCCACGGTCGGTTACGTTACCGTGCAGGAAGCCTTCGGCCAGACCAAAGCCATAAAACTGATGGCGATCATCACCTCAATAGTCCTGGTTGCGCCGGTTATCGGCCCGCTCTCAGGCGCTGCGCTAATGCACTTTGTTCACTGGAAAGCCCTGTTCGGCATTATTGCGCTGATGGGGCTGATCGCCCTGTGCGGCCTGGCGCTGGCGATGCCAGAGACGGTACAACGCGGCGCGGCGCCGTTTAGCATTCCCGCCGTCCTCCGCGATTTTCGCCATGTCTTTCACAACCGGATTTTCCTCTTCGGCGCCGCAACGCTTTCGCTGAGCTACATCCCGCTAATGAGTTGGGTGGCGGTCTCGCCAGTAATCTTAATCGACGCGGGCGGCATGACTACCGCGCAGTTCGCCTGGGCGCAGGTGCCGGTGTTTGGCGCGGTAATCATCGCCAATATGATGGTCGCTCGGGTTGTGAAAGATCCCGGCGATCCGCGTTTTATCTGGCGCGCGCCGCCGATACAGCTTGTCGGTCTGGCCATCCTGATCGCAGGAAATCTGTTGTGGCCTCATGTCTGGCTGTGGTCAGTGCTGGGCACCAGTCTGTACGCTTTCGGGATCGGGATGATTTTCTCGACGTTGTTCCGCTTTACGCTGTTTTCCAACACTCTGCCTAAAGGCACCGTCTCAGCGTCGCTGAATATCGTCATCCTGACAGTCATGGCCGTCGCTATCGAAGTCGGACGCGGGCTGTGGTTTAACGGCGGCAAGATTCCGTTTCATCTGTTGGCGGTGGTGGCAGGAATTGCGGCGGTGTTCACATTGAAAGGGCTATTACAGCGCGTGCGTCAGTATGAGGTAACAGAACTGGCAACTGAGAAATAAACTCATGCCTGATAGCGCTACGCCAGAAGGCCTTCACCGCAGGTAGCCCGGGATGATCTTTTGCACGATCCTCCCGTCTGGCTCTATCCTTAACGCTATGAATAAAATTGCTGAACTCAAACGCGCCAAACGACTGGCGCTCTCGCTGCTGCTGATTGCCGCCGCCACGTTCATCACGACGCTTTTCCTGCCGCCAAATTTTTGGGTACTCGGCATTAAAGCCATTGCGGAAGCGGCAATGGTGGGCGCACTGGCGGACTGGTTCGCCGTCGTGGCGCTGTTTCGTCGGGTGCCGATCCCGTTTATCGCGCAGCATACCGCCATTATCCCGCGTAATAAGGATCGAATCGGCGAAAATCTTGGCCAGTTTGTGCAGGAGAAATTTCTTGATACCCAGTCGCTGGTCGCGCTCATTCGCCGTCATGAACCGGCCTTGCTGATCGGCAACTGGTTCAGTCAGCCGGATAACGCCCGGCGGGTTGGGATGCATTTGCTGCAAATCATGAGCGGTTTTCTCGAACTGACGGACGACGCCCGTATTCAGCGCCTGCTCAAGCGGGCGGTACACAAAGCGATCGATAAAGTGGACTTCTCTGGCACCAGCGCGTTAATGCTGGAGAGCATGACCAAAAACGATCGTCATCAGGTACTGCTGGACACCCTGATCGCGCAGTTGATCGCCCTGCTTCAGCGCGACAGCTCACGCGCGTTTATCGCACAGCAAATCGTGCGCTGGCTGGAGACGGAACATCCGCTAAAAGCAAAAATTTTACCGACCGAATGGCTGGGGGAACACAGCGCAGAACTGGTTTCCGATGCAGTGAATTCGCTGCTGGATGATATCAGCCACGACCAGGCGCACCAGATCCGCCACGCCTTCGATCGCGCCACCTTTAAGCTGATCGACAAACTCAAAAACGATCCAGAGATGGCCTCCCGGGCGGAAAGCATCAAAGCGTACCTGAAAGAAGATGAGGCGTTTAACCATTATCTTGGTGAACTCTGGGCTGATTTACGCCAGTGGCTGAAGGCAGATATTAACGCAGAGGGTTCCCGCGTGAAGCAGCGGATCGCCCATGCCGGGCAATGGTTCGGCGAAACGCTGGTGGCGGATGATGCCCTTCGCGCTTCGCTCAACGGCCATCTGGAACAGGCTGCGCACCGGGTCGCGCCGGAATTCGCCACGTTTCTGACGCGCCACATCAGCGACACGGTAAAAAGCTGGGATGCCCGCGATATGTCACGCCAGATAGAGCTGAACATCGGCAAAGATTTGCAGTTTATCCGCGTCAACGGCACGCTGGTCGGCGGCTCCATCGGGCTGGTGTTGTATCTGCTGTCGCAAATACCGTCCCTGCTGACGTTACCCAACTTTTAAGCAGATCAATAAACACCTGGTTTTTACAGGGTTATAATGCGTGGTCTTTTCATTGTCTCCCGTGTTACGGGGAAGGAAAACCATGTCGCTTATCACCGATCTACCCGCCATTTTTAACCAGTTCTCCGACGCCCGTCAGAAAGGCTTTCTCACCGTCATGGATCTTAAAGAACAGGGGGTTCCACTGGTCGGCACCTACTGCACGTTTATGCCGCAGGAGATCCCAATGGCGGCGGGCGCGGTTGTCGTTTCCCTGTGTTCAACATCGGACGAAACCATCGAAGAAGCCGAAAAGGATCTGCCGCGCAACCTGTGTCCGCTGATCAAAAGCAGCTACGGCTTCGGCAAAACGGACAAATGCCCCTACTTTTATTTTTCCGATCTGGTGGTGGGCGAAACCACCTGCGACGGCAAAAAGAAAATGTACGAATACATGGCCGAATTTAAGGCCGTACACGTCATGCAACTACCCAACAGCGCCAATGACGCCGCCTCCCGTGCGTTATGGAAAGCAGAGATCCTGCGTCTGCAACAGGCTGTGGAAACGCGTTTTGGCCACCCCATCAGCGAAGCCGCCCTGCGCGACGCGATCGTATTGAAAAACCGCGAACGCCGCGCGCTGGCCAATTTCTACCGCGTCGGCCAGCTTAATCCTCCTGCTCTTAGCGGCAGCGATATTCTGAAAGTGGTGTACGGCGCGACGTTTCGTTTTGATAAAGAAGCGCTTATCGACGAGCTCAACGGCATGGCTGACCGCGTGCGCCAGGAGTGGCAGGACGGCAAGCGGCTGGACGCCCGCCCGCGTATTCTGATCACCGGCTGCCCGATTGGCGGCGCGGCAGAAAAAGTGGTACGCGCCATTGAAGAAAACGGCGGTTGGGTCGTCGGATTTGAAAACTGCACGGGGGCAAAAGCCACCGAACAGTGCGTTGAAGAGACGGGCGATGTCTATGACGCGCTGACCGACAAATACCTCGCAATTGGCTGTTCCTGCATTTCGCCCAACGACCAGCGGCTGACGTTGCTCAGCCAGATGGTAGAGGAGTATCAGGCGGACGGCGTCGTGGATGTGATTTTGCAGGCCTGTCATACCTATGCCGTTGAGTCTATGGCGATTAAGCGCCACGTACGCCAGCAGCACAACATCCCTTATATCGCCATCGAAACGGACTACTCCACTTCGGATATCGGGCAACTCAGCACCCGCGTCGCGGCCTTTATCGAAATGCTGTAAGGAGCGCCCGTGACGTATTCGATTGGCATTGATTCCGGCTCCACGGCGACAAAAGGCGTTTTGCTGGCGGAGGGCGTTATCACACGCCGTTTCCTCTGCCCCACGCCGTTTCGCCCCGCCGATGCTATCCACGAGGCGTGGGAAGCGCTAAGCGCAGGGCTGGACACGCGCCCGTTTCTGACGCTAACCGGCTACGGACGCCAGTTGGTTGATTTTGCCGATAAACAGGTGACGGAAATCTCCTGCCACGGGCTGGGGGCGCGCTTCCTGGCTCCTGAAACCCGCACGGTCATCGACATTGGCGGCCAGGACAGCAAAGTTATTCAACTGGATAACGACGGTAATCTCACCGACTTTCTGATGAATGATAAATGTGCCGCCGGAACCGGGCGTTTTCTGGAGGTGATTTCGCGCACCCTCGGCGCCAGCGTGGATCAACTGGATACGATCACCGACGGCGTTGAGCCTCATGCCATCACCAGCATGTGCACGGTTTTTGCCGAGTCTGAAGTGATCAGCCTGCGTTCTGCGGGCGTTGCGCCAGAAGCCATTCTTTCCGGCGTGATCAACGCGATGGCCAGACGTAGCGCTAATTTTATCGGCCGACTGTCTGCCGGGGGACCTTTGCTGTTTACCGGCGGCGTCAGCCACTGTGCGGCATTCGCGCGTATGCTGGAAAGCCACGTTGCGATGCCGGTTTACACCCATCCTGACGCGCAGTTTGCCGGGGCCATTGGTGCGGCGCTGATTGGTCAACGCCAGAGAAAACGCGGATGACGGAATATCTGTTTTTATTTCATTCGACGGTGGGCGTCATTCAGACCCGCAAAGCGCTTCAGGCTGCGGGAATGACCTTCCGGGTGGCGGATATTCCGCGCCAGCTACGCGGCGGCTGCGGGTTATGTATTTACCTGCGCTGCGCCCCCGGCGAAGAAACGCGGTGGATTATTCCCGGTCATACCGAATCCATCTATCGCTGCGTGGATGATGGCTGGCACTGCGTAAAAACGATCGACGCCTGCTGAATTTCCCAACGCATATGCCTTGCCGGGCCCTCACACGCCTCTATTTTTTACTTTTTATTATCATTTACACATGTAATATAACAAACACAAATTAACGCGCTAAGTGAGAGCAAGTATGGTTCAGGGCAATGCCGATTCAAACCGTCATGCCATCAGTACGGCACTCTTCGGCTTAATGGTACTGACGCTGGGAATGGGGATCGGACGTTTTCTGTATACCCCGATGCTACCGGTCCTGCTGTCTGAAGGTCAGTTTACCTTCGCGGCGCTTTCCTGGATTGCCAGCGCCAACTACGCGGGGTATCTGGCGGGCAGCCTGTTGTTCTCCTTCGGCGCCTTTCACCTCCCTTCTCGCTTACGGCCAATGCTGTTGACATCGGCAGTAGCAACCGGAGGATTAATCCTTGCGATGGCGATATTTACGCAACCTGCCATCGTGATGCTGATCCGTTTTCTGGCCGGGGTCGCCAGCGCCGGAATGATGATTTTTGGCTCGATGATCGTCCTGCAACATACCCGTCACCCGTTTGTGATTGCGTCGCTTTTCTCCGGCGTTGGCGCCGGTATCTTGCTGGGCAACGAGTATGTTATCGCCGGTTTACGCTATGCGCTTTCTTCCCATATGCTGTGGTCAGGCGCTGCCGTTATCTCCGCCGTGTTACTGCTGCTCCTGGCGCTCCTCATCCCTGCCCGCGCCCACGCGTTGCCGCCCGCTCCTCCGGCGCCGACGCATAATCCGCTGATGCGCTGGTGGCAACTGGCGCTGCTGTATGGCTTCGCCGGATTTGGCTACATCATCGTCGCCACCTATCTGCCGCTGATGGCGAAAAACGCGGGCTCGCCGCTACTCACCGCCCATCTCTGGTCACTGGTGGGACTGGCGATCGTTCCCGGTTGTTTTGGCTGGCTGTGGGCGGCAAAGCGCTGGGGCGTATTACAATGCCTGACGGCGAATCTGCTGATTCAGGGAGTCTGCGTCATACTCACGCTCGCCAGCGACGCACTGCCGCTTCTCATTATCAGCAGCATTGGTTTTGGCGCGACGTTCATGGGGACAACCTCGCTGGTGATGCCGCTGGCGCGGCAACTGAGCGTGCCGGGGAATATCAATCTGTTGGGTCTTGTCACGCTTACCTACGGCATCGGTCAGATCGTCGGCCCACTGTTAACCAGCCTGCTAGGCAGCGGCACGGAGGCGATCGCCAGCGCAACGCTTTGCGGCGCTGCGGCCTTATTTTTCGGCGCCGTCATCAGCATGATTCAACTTGTTAAGCAGCGGCAGTTTACGCAAAAAAGAGAATGCTGAAGAGCGCTGATGGCAAGCAGAGTGAACAGGTTGCCCATTAACAACCCTGACATAGCAGGTTTACCCCTGCGCTTAACCGTGATACGGTCATTTTTATGAATAAACAGACTGCGATTCCCCAACGCCATAACCGCTGGTGGCTGCCTGACTAAAGGCGGCACGGTTCTGTTTTATCCCCGTATTAATAGCCGCCGAAAGGCGGCTATTGCGTTCCAGAGACGTCTTTCGGTTTTTTCACGTAAAGGAGTCTTTGATGAACACAAAACCCACCATTCTGACCGGCGATCGCCCTACGGGCACCCTGCACCTCGGGCACTACGTTGGCTCACTGCGCCAGCGCGTTGCCTTGCAGCATACCCATCAACAATTTGTGCTGATTGCTGACCTGCAAGGGCTGACCGATAACGGTACGAACCCGCAAAAGATCCGCGACAACATCCCGGAAGTGCTGGCGGATTATCTGGCTGCCGGAATCGACCCTGCACTCACCACGCTCTGCCTGCAATCCGCCTTACCTGCACTGGCGGAACTGACCATGCTGTATATGAATGTCGTCACTGTCGCCCGCGTAGAGCGTAATCCGACGGTGAAAAATGAAATTGCGCAGAAAGGCTTTACCCGCTCGTTACCGGTCGGATTTATGGTCTACCCCATCAGCCAGGCGGCGGATATCACCGCGTTTAAAGCGGAATATGTGCCCGTAGGAGACGATCAGTTGCCGATGATCGAGCAGACTAACGAAATCGTACACAAGATGAACAGCCTGCTGCCTGCCCCGCTGCTACACCACTGTCAGGCGATTCTGAGCGACACCAGCCGCCTGCCCGGCATCGATGGCGGCGCTAAAATGTCAAAATCTCTCGGCAATACCCTGCAACTCTCCGCCAGTGAAGAGACGATCCACAAAGCGGTTAGCGCCATGTACACCGATCCTCACCACCTTAACGTCAGCGATCCGGGTCAGATCGAAGGAAATGTCGTGTTCACCTGGCTGGATGCCTTTCACCCGGACAAAACGAAAGTCGCGGCGATGAAAGCGCATTATCAGCAGGGCGGGCTTGGCGATCGCACCTGTAAAAACGAACTGGAAGCCTGTTTGCAGGAGTTGATTGCCCCAGTGCGCGAGCGGCGGGCAACCTATATTCAGGATAAAGGCATGCTGATGCAGATACTGCAACAAGGCAGTGAACGGGCGCATGAGGTCACACAGACAACGCTACGGGAAGTGAAACGCGGGCTGGGATTGCCCGTACTATTTTAACGCTTGTCAACCCGGCGGCAGGGTTGCCGATCGTGTTACTCCTCCACATTTTGCAGAGTGAACAAAAAGCTTTACACCGCGCACACGATAAGAACGACGCGGCGATCTTTTACGCAATGCCTGCGCTGACTAAAATAGCGCCTGCATTTTAAACAGAGGATTGTTGTTATGTTGTTCTGGAAAAAGATGGTGAAGAAGATCGACGCATTCTCAACGTTGATTCCACCACGCTACTTCCGGGTGTAAATCCAGGCAGGCCTGTCAGCGACAGGCCTGATTGCTTTTGTGAGTTTTATTCTTGCGCAGTCCGCATTTTCTTAACACCACCACCCACACCCTCAGCCAGGCGTAACGATAAACCAGCGGATGCTGTAACCTGAGTAATGTCAGAAACATAGCGCCTCCCGCTAACGGAACGTCGGCAGTAAACCAAACACATCCAGCACCACCGTCAGATACACAATCCCTCCGCCGACAATCACCAGATTCAGCACCGTATTGTTACAGGGGGCGGTATAACGCGCCGTGGCAAAACGCTTACGGGACGCTTTCACCAGAAATGGCGGCAGGATCACACTCCAGATGGTAAACGCCAGTCCCGCATAGCCAATCGCGTGGACAAAACCATTCGGGAAAAAGAAACAGACGGCAGCGGGCGGGAAATAGGTCACCAGCGCGGTTTTCAGTCTGCCGATGCCGTTATCCGGGAAGTGGAACAGATCGGCAATATAATCAAACAGACCCAGCGTAGCGGCCAACAGCGAACTGGCAACGGCAAAGTTACCGAAAAAGGTCAGGATTAAATCCATATAGCGACTGGTAAACAGCCCACTGATGGCTTCCACAAACACATCAATATTGCCGCCTTTGGCAATGATCGGCGAAAACTCGGCGCGGCTGATATTGCCCATCGTCACCGCCAGCCAGAAGATATAGAGCAGCACGGCAAACAGGGTGCCAATCACGATGGAGCGCGTAATATGGGATACGCCGTGGGTGCCATACAGTTTCACCAGACTCGGCACATTGCCGTGAAAACCAAAGGAGATAATGCAGAACGGCAGCGTCATCAGAATATAGGGCAGATATTGCGTATTCGGCAGTGCGATGGCGACGCTATCGACCAGTTTCGCCACCTCAATATGGCCGATTAGCCCGGAGAACGTGGCAAAGAACGCCACAAACTTACCGACGATCAGAATGGTGGTGATCCGCCCGACCAGCAGCGAGCTATACCAGGCGATTACGCCAACCAGCATACTGACGACAATAACGGAGATGTTTGCCGGGAAACGAAAACCGCTATATTTAAACACCGTCTGCGCCATCACCGCCGATGACCCGGAGATATACGCATAGGTTAAAATATAGAGTACAAAACCAAAGGCGATGCCAACCACGATATTCCACTTTCGCCCTAATAGATCCTGAGTAAAGGTGTTAAAACTGGCTCCGGCACCATAGTGAAGGTTCACTTCCACCAGCATCAGGCCGGTTAATAACATCATGATGGCAATAACGATCAGAATAACAGAGGCGCCGGGAAACCAGACTCCCGCCATCGCAATAGGCAGGGAGAACATTCCCCCGCCGACTACCGTTGCGATGACAAGCATCGTCCCGCTAATAAGTCCGGGGGAACTCTGTCGTTCAATGGCATTAATATCCATGATAAATGTTCCTGTTGACTATTAATTATAATTACGGCTGTCATTTGTACATCTTTGGATAATAAAAAACAAAAAGCCCCATTAAAAAATGGGGCTATCAATACCATTAAATATAATCAAAACGTGCAGTAAAGAAGCGCAACTGCTTAGGCTCATAAATAAACTTCAGCCCGCGAATATCCTCTTTATGCTTATAGAGTTTAATAATGCCATCGGCCACCACATCCATATGCGCATAAGTATAAACGCGGCGTGGAATAGTCAGGCGTACCGTTTCCAGTTTTGGCCGGTGGTGATCGCCCGTCTCTTTATTACGCCCTGCGGAGATGATGCCACGCTCCATGCTGCGCACGCCCGTTTCCATATAGATGCTTGCCGCCAGACTCTGCGCCGGGAACTGGTCCTGGGTCAGGTGTTCGCAGAAGCGACGAGCATCGAGGAATACCGCATGGCCGCCTACCGGTTCAACAATCGGCACACCTGCCGCCTTCAGCTTATCGCCCAGATAACGAACCTGCTTCACACGGTGCTCGATGTACTCAAACTGCATGGATTCACGCAGACCAATGGCCATTGCTTCCATGTCGCGTCCGGCCAGACCGCCGTAGGATGGCATCCCTTCATATACCACCACCAGCTCTTTAGCCGCCGAGAACATCTCATCATCGTTCATGCACAGGAACCCGCCGATATTCACCAGGCAGTCTTTTTTCCCGCTCATGGTACACCCATCGGCGTAGCTGAACATTTCATGGACGATCTCTTTGATGCTCTTGTTCTCAAAGCCTTTTTCCTGCTCTTTGATGAAATAGGCGTTCTCTACGCAGCGGGTTGCATCGTAGAAGACTTTAATGCCATGCGCCTGCGTCAACTCCCTGACGGCACGCATATTCGCCATCGAGACCGGCTGACCGCCCGCAAGGTTCACCGTCACCGCCAGACAGATATAGGCAATATTTTCAGCGCCCTTTTCATCAATCAGTTTTTGCAGCTTTTTAAGATCGATATCGCCTTTAAAGGCGATATTCAGACCGGCATCGTGCGCCTCATCACGGACGATATCCACAAAGGTGGCGCCATTTTTTTCCTGATGATAACGCGTGGTGGTGAAATACATATTCCCTGCAACATATTGCCCCGGTTTAATCGCCAGCTGCGATAGCAGGTTTTCCGCCCCGCGCCCCTGGTGCGTAGGAACAATATGTTTAAAGCCAAACAGCTCCTGAACCGTTCTTTCCAGATGATAAAAGTTTTCACTGCCTGCGTAGGCCTCATCACCAATCATCATCCCGGCCCACTGCTTATCACTCATGGCGTTCGTACCACTATCCGTCAGCAGGTCGATATAGATATCTTTCGAGTTCAACAGGAAGGTATTGTAGCCCGCTTCCTGCATTTTTTGGATGCGCTCATCACGCGAGATCATAGATACAGTTTCAACGCTTTTAATACGGAAGGGTTCTGCCGGATAATTCATTTTGTTTCTCCAGTTAACAGTGGTCATGTTCGTATTAATGTGAAGTAAAGCATACCTGGTCCATCAATAAAGATTGATGGAATATAACTATCCGCCTCCTGATTCAGGGGGAGAAATAATGTGAGGGCACTATGCAAGATTTAATTCATGAAGAAAATAGCTCCGTCAATATTCGCCATTGGCGTAAATCATAAAATCTGTAAATACGCGTGATTTAAATCACATACCATTTTTTTACTGACTCAATTTCAACAAGTTATTTTTTATCTTTTGAATTGCAGTTTCCCTCCAGACGCGGTAAAAGAGAGAAAGCAGTGAAAACTTAACTTTCCAGCCTCTTTTCCGCTCACATTGTCGATTTTGTATACCAGGCTATTGTGAGATTGCGATCACCCTCCGCGCTTAATTTTGTGACTAACATCACTAAAAGTGTAAAGTAAAGTTTACGATACGGATCGATTTCAGAGATTACGATTTGCTTCAGGGATGAGGTTCACATTTTTTGGCATGGATTTGGGGAGAGTAGATAAGCAGCAAAGTTCACGTAGTTTGAGAATAAAAAGAGACCGTCGAACACAACAGTTGCCAGTGGTTTTGATGAAGAACATTACTCTCTGCTGACGAGGTGGGATTCGCTATCCAACAGACACGCAAACAATGTGGCCCATCATAAAAGTTTTGATAAAGGAACGATTGGACCAAACGAGACTATGCACGTACAGATGTCGAAGATGATGAATGGAGGCAGGATTATCGACAGGCTGTTCTGTGTTCCGCCGACAAGCCGATTGACGTGCCGTAAGGGCTTGTAGAATGGTACATGAGAGAGGTGTTAAGGGGATAAGTGCGAAGGCCGGACTCGAACCGGCACGGGTTTAGGCGGCTTAGCTTGCTTCAACAATCATCGTTAACTCGTTGAACTAGCTAGACTAAAGCTCATAACCCCGGCACATTTCACAGACTGTTTAGCCATGAAAAAGCCCCGACAACATAACCGGGGTTTGTATGAGTTTCAAGAGAGATCGTTATCTAGTTTTAGATCCCTGCGGGAATTACCTCGTGCGGATAGCTATTCCCAGCTACATGCGCCACCTGTTCCAAGGGAAGCGCTACTTTATGAAAAGCACAGGGACACGAGACATACGGCAAGCGCGTTTGTTTCGCGATGCTATTGCTCTGGAATGGACTCGCTTACGGAATCTGCTTAAGCCACAAGGCGGCTCGTCCGTCGATCAAATCATTGATGAGCTACGCCGTGTCAGTATGTATGCTAAGGAAGCCCCCGCATCATTTGGTGCATCGGTTCAGGCTTGCCCTTCCTTGCTAAAAATGCGTGATTTGTACCTGCTTCAATACAGCGAGAAGCGAAAGCTAACCACCCTATCCAAGACCAATAAAGCCGTAGAGGTGCTGTTAACCCACCTGAAAAAGAAAGATGTTCAGTTGCGAGATATTAACCGAACCATAGTTACAGGCTGGTTAGATAAACTCAAAACTGAGCGAGCGCCCCAAACCATCCAGAACTATATCAGTGCACTGGCACAGATATGGGATTTGGCACGCAATCGCTATCACGATGCGCCACAGGATAACCCTTGGCGTGGTCATGCACTCGAAGCCAAAAGCAGCAAGGTCAGCTATGAAGTCTTCGCACCGGGAGAGCTGGCAAAGGTCTATACCTTGCTTGATGACGAGATGAAGGCGGTAACGGCTATTGGTGCTTACAGCGGTATGCGGATCAATGAAATATGTACGCTGCGTGAGAGCAGTATTAAAACTATCGAGGGCGTTTTGTGCTTTGAGATCACCGAGGGGAAGACCAAGAGCGCGGCGCGAATCGTCCCTGTACACAGCAAGATAATCCCTCTCGTGAAGTCGTTGCTCAAGACCACACATAGCGGTTTTCTGTTCTATCACGCCTCAATCACAGACCGGGCAGACGGAAAGCGTTCAACGTGGCACACCCAGCAGTTCACACGGGCGAAGCGCAAAGTTCTTGGCGAACCTGCCGCAGAGAGAAAAGTGTTTCATTCACTCCGACATGCGTTTGTGCAACAGCTCGATCGTGCTCAAGTACCAGAGGATCGCATTGCCTTACTCGTCGGCCATGAGCGAGGTAACACGGAGAGCTTCAAAACTTATTCCAAAAATTCTGCATCTCCAATTGAATTGGCTCGGTATATAGAACAAGTGGCTTATCTCGAAATTTAGGGGGTAACTCCCCTATCCTTGTAACATATTGATATTGATCGAATCCTTAGCGCAAGCCATTCAAAGCCCGCCGCAGCAAACATCCGCCCTTTCTATCATTTAAATGCTTATTGATCGTTCTCATCTATGTCCGTAGTCGTTATGATGGGGAGACTTGCTCCAATGATGTTTTTGAGAGCTGCTGCGTAATTAGCCATAACAGCAATAGTTCCCAAAGGTTACTACGCAAACAAGTCATTGAATTATAAAGAATGATGGAGAGAAAGCCATGGCATTACTTGAATATATCAGTGATGAAGACCTTTTTAACGAAGTTGAAACCTTATTAATTAAAGCTAAAAAGAAAAAAGACGCCGCTGAGAAGACTTTTAACAGCAATGTGATTGACCCTTTTGGTGCGCTTTTTGAAGCTCCGGGTTTCTCATCCCATGAAGAGTGGCGAAACTCCGAACTTGCACGGCAACGTCAGAAGACCATTCAGAATCATGTTGGTACGTTTCACCAAAAAATCCTCGGCCATGTTGATGGATGGCAGGACATGGGAATCGGGGGTATCGTTGATCTCCTCAACGAAGAGAGAAAAATCATTGCTGAGGTGAAGAATAAATACTCAACGGTTACTGGCGGGGACTTAGCTGATAAGTATAAAGGCTTAGATGAACTGGTATCACCTAAATATAGCCGATTTAAGGATTACTGCGCTTACTTTGTTAATATAATCCCTCGCAAGCCTGTTAGGTTTGATATCCCTTTTACCCCCTCTGATAAAGGCAGCGGTACTCTGTGCCTTTCGAATCCTAACATCCGAATCATTGATGGCGCGAGCTTCTATGAGCTTGTCACGGGCAGACCGGATGCTTTGCAGGAACTTTATAGTGCTCTTCCTCACGCAATTGAGTATGTTTTGAACGAGCGTCTCGGACAGAAAGGCTTCTCCATCCCTGATAAAGATAGCTTTATTAAGTATTTTGGTCTCGCTTACGGCTGATAACCATGATCAATGTTTGACAACGACCATGTAAACCCATACAGTAGTAACCATGACTAATGTTGGCATGGTTACTAAGTATGTTAAAGGAAGAGTTTTCACTTTCAGAAGTTGCAGACATTTTGGGTGTGTCAAAAGAAACTTTAAGGCGTTGGGACACTGCTGGAAAATTAGTTTCTCAACGAAATGACGAGAACAACTATCGTTTTTATAGAAAAGATCAACTTAAACATTTTGAACAGGCTCAGTTTTTATTCAAAAGCCAGTGGTCTGATGAGTCTAAAACCTGTAATAACATTTATACTGTATTAGAATTATTTGCTGGCGCAGGGGGTATGGCTTTAGGTTTGGAAAAAGCAGGTTTGAAATCTGTTTTACTAAATGAAATTGATTCCCATGCTTGTAAGACGTTACGAAAAAATAGACCTGAATGGAATGTGGTTGAAGGCGATGTGAGCAAAGTTGACTTCACCCCTTATAGGGATACCGTTGACGTACTGGCTGGCGGTTTCCCTTGCCAAGCATTCTCTTATGCAGGCAAAAAACTTGGTTTTGAAGATACACGAGGCACCCTTTTCTTTGAGTTCGCCAGAGCCGTTAAAGAAATCAATCCGAAAGTTCTTCTAGCAGAGAATGTACGAGGATTGCTAAATCATGATGATGGGCGAACTTTAGAAACAATAAAAAATATTATCACAGACCTAGGTTACACTTTATTTGAGCCTAGGGTACTTAAGGCTATTTTCTACAAAGTGCCACAAAAACGCGAGCGTTTGATTATAGTGGCTGTAAGAAATGATCTTGCTAATGGCATCGATTATGAATGGCCGTCTTCTTACAATAAAATATTAACACTTAAAGATGCTTTAAAAAAGGGAGAGCTGTACGATAGCGACGTGCCAGAGTCTGAGGGACAAAAGTATCCTAAAAGAAAAGCCGAGATTCTAAGCATGGTTCCTCCTGGTGGCTACTGGAGAGATCTTCCAGAGGATATTCAAAAAGAATACATGCTCAAGAGTTTTTACTTAGGCGGTGGCAAAACAGGTATGGCTCGTCGCTTATCGTGGGATGAGCCAAGCCTAACTTTAACATGTGCCCCAGCGCAGAAACAAACAGAGCGTTGCCACCCGGAAGAAACACGACCATTAACAGTGCGTGAGTACGCAAGAATACAGACCTTCCCCGATGACTGGGTATTTGAAGGCCCAATGTCAGCGAAATATAAGCAAATAGGGAATGCGGTTCCTGTTAATCTGTCATTTGCCGTTGGCAAATCAGTTGTGCATCTTTTAGAAAAAATAAATAAAAGATAACCATAAAGGGTAGGTTTCATGACCTACCCTTTTATTCTTACTCTATGTTGGATACGTAAGATTTATTCCTAAATAATTCTTACGATAGATATCCAACATAGCTTTCAAATTTATAATGTTCACGCCACAAGTACGCCCAACATATCGCCCACCCTCAGCAGCGTTAGCAGAGCGATGCACCACAGCACGCACGCGCCCGGTTCGATGGCAGTGATCTAGCACGGCAGACGCAAGGCGCAGCGGTTTACCTGTCACCGCACAGCGACGGTATTGATAATTCCACAGGAAGACACGGACGGCAGCCACGTCAGCGCGGCGCAGCTCCAGCCGCCCGGAACCATTCAACAGGAAGCGATACACATCTTCGAATACAGCAGCATTTGTAATCCGTTCTGCCAGCGGCATGTTGCCGAGATGTTCCAGATAGCCCCGCATCGCTTTTCTTAGTAGTTGGTCTGTCCGTGTAACCATGATTCAAAGTCTCCATTGTCAGAGGCTGCCCGCTTGCAGGCTTCGTATTCTTCGCACTGGCGTTGGCAAACCAGAACATAAAGCTCATCAGCCATCGCATTAACGCGTTTGTCACTGATACCGTTGCGGCGCATTAGCCCCAGCAGCTTACGAAATTCAGCTTCCAGCTCAGGCTCTCCGTTATCCATTACCCACTGTTTCAGGTCAGCGAGTACGCCAGTCATTGGCGGCGGCTCGATGTACCGCCACCTTAATTTAATCGTGGTTATCATCTTCTTTATTCTCTCTGTAAGCCGGGTGCATTACCCGGTATTGCTCAATGGTCAAACCCTCGCTGGCCGCTGTAAGCCGTTCCTTTTGCTTACCCGCCAATCGTAAGGCGCTGTCTCTCCAGCAGAGCAGAAAGAAGATGGTCAGCACCTGTTTACTCAATCCATCCAGAAGATCGCCAAGTCCTTGATCCAGCAGACAGGCACGCCATGCAGCGGCGTGCTCCGTCATAGCACCCACTATCGGGACAGGTGCGCCGAGCGTTGTCGCAAGCTGACTCATAACACTATTAGCATCGCCCGGATGCAGTCGGGGAATAGTCATGCGGCCAGCCTGCGCCAACAGTTCGGCGTACCGCTGGCGGCGTGGGTCATCACATGCCAGCGGTTTAATTGGCTTTTCATCAGCCATATATGGAACCTCCGAGGATTAGGCAGCCTGCAACAAATCGGCTGGCGTTGAGGGATGGTATCTGGCTTTAGCTTTTAAATAGGCAGCACGCGCCGCCGCTTCGGTAGTAAATAAGCCAAGGTGACGGAGTACACCATCTACGCGTATGTAAGCCTCCCATTTGCTACAGCCCTTATTCCAGCTATACCCCCTTGCCTTGCGTCGGTTCTGGTCGTTTTCCCGCTGCGTAACCAAGCGCAGATTGCATAGGCGGTTGTCGTCACGGATACCGTTGATGTGATCGATCTGCTTACCGTGAGGAATAGCGCCATGCGCAAGAATCCACGCCACGCGATGGGCTTTTAGCTGGTACTGCTTGCCATCAAGTCGCAGGGCAACTTGACGATAGCCATCAGCTCGCCGGGTGGAGTCAGCATAGGAGCCAGCCTTAACCCGGCGTCGCTTAGCTTTATGGTGCAGGCGACCTGTCACCGGGTCATACAGGAAAAGGAATCGCAACAGCTCAGGGGCGTAAGCATCATTAACCATGACTCAGCCCCTCCAGTTATGCAGCTTGTCGGAAATTGATAACGCAGTCAGGACGACGCAGCCCAACGTTGAACAGGCGATATGAGTCCATCACCATCGTTATTTCGCGTTCATCATCCCACTGGCGATTGATGACGCTCTGCGCTTCGACCGTCAACAGTACCGAGGAAGGTTTAAACAGCGTTGCCCTCGTCATCGCTTCCTCTGCGGTAACGTCATAATCAGCGCCCAGTTCATGCCCGGTAATGGCTTCCTGCGGGTAACTATTCAGCTCGATAACTCGCACCCCAGCGACATAGCCAACACGACGCCATGCGTAATCGTTGCCACTATCCCGGCTGTAACGGACGTTCATCAGCTTCTTATGTTCCATCAGGATGCTGAACCAAGCCGGGTCGATAAGCAGTACCAGCTCCGCCACCGGAATATCTTTCTCAGTCAGGAATCGATTAACAGCAGCTTTAATAGCGTTAACCAGCTCATTCGCGGCGTCTTCTTCGCTCCCCGCTGTCAGGTCGAGCGAGACAACGTTATCCGTCAACGGGTTAAACGTTGGTTGCAGTGTCGGCGGTGGTACAAAGTCAGTCGCTTTGATTAGCTGGATGGTGTGCGCTTCGTCGTAGAATTTAGCGTGAGCAGTACCGATATTGCGGCTCAGCTCTGAGCGAAAGGTGGGTGCTGTCCAGTCATCCTGATAGTCAATCGGGATGCGGATATAGCTCAGCGTATCCACAGAGATAATCAGCTTATCCGACTTAACAGCGGTAGGCTCCAGCGATTGCCCTGCGGTTCTGCCCTTCACCTCAAGATCACCACTCAGGCGATCAATGCGGTATTGGTTGCTGGCTTTCAGCGGCCTGTATGTAGACAGCCTCTCGGCCAGAAATACGGATTTGGACTCTAAACGGGTCTGGACATCCCGGTCATAAGCCTCGATGTGAATATCATTGTCGGATTCCACCCCGCCATAATGTGGGCGAAACAGATCGGGACTGTACGAAGTATCAGCCATAACAAAACTCCTACGTAGGTTGATGAAGCCCGCGCCATCGTCATGGCACAGACGTGCGTAATCCTCCCGCCGAGGCAGGATTCAGAACGGTATCGATTAAAGGGATGAGGTGCCCCGAAATGGGCGTTTTGAGGCCAGAGCTGGCGCGGTTCTCAGGGGTTAGTGCGCGTGAAGTAAGGCGAACGCATTACCTTGCATTAGTGCGCACTCATACGCGCCATGTTCAACACCTTCCGCACAGAGGTTTCAGACACGCCAACCTTGCTTGCGATGTAACGATTCTTCTGGCCTTTTGCAGAGCGATCGATAATGTCAGCGCGTATCGCCTCAGTGATCACCTTGCGGGGTCTGGCTCGATTCTTCTCGTGCCGTTCACGTTCGCGCATCCGCTCGGCCATCTTCGGCGGTAGTACAGGGGAAAGCCCACGGCTAACGCCAGATGTGCGGGTGCCGGATGTGGCAGAACGGGCAACGATATAAACCGCTTCGTCTGGGTTAAAAGCGTGCTGCACACGCTCAGGGTAAATGTGGTCGCATCTACCCAGCGGCAAGGCGAAATCCGGGCGCACGTCAGCGACACGCTCCACGGCATGGAAATTACAGGTGCTCATTACGAACCTCGGTTAATTAAAAATAGGCTTTCAGATGCCGCGCAGAATGCGGCTTGCGGGGACTCATGCGCATAGATTGGTGTGGTAGTACCGGGTTGGTGCGCACTCAGTCTTGCAGGGCGCATTCCACCGTTGGGCGTTAGCGGCCAGCACGTTTGCCAGCGGAGCGCTGCGCAACGAGAGCACGGTATTGTTCGTCGTACTGGCGATGGCCGGGGCCATACCCTGATTGCTGCGCCCACTGCGAAAGCTGGTCATACGCTGCGATAAACTCGGCATGAGACATACCGACAGGTTGCGCTGCGGGCTGACCATATGTGTTCGCCTGCGACGGGACATAACCAGTGGCAGAGCCAGCGGCCATACGCTCTTGCAGATACTGAACCGCCCGCTGCATCTGTGCAGGGTCGCCAGACATAACCATCCGTTCAAGGGTAGATTGCGTCCCGGCGTCGAGCGTACCAGCGAACTGCAACATGGCGTCAACTGTTCCCTGCCCTAACTGGCTTTCGACAGACTGGTGAAACTGCCCCATCAGCCCATGAAGTTCAGGAGTCAACTCTACAGCGCTTCCGTCCATCAGGGGGATAGTATCGCCCACCTGCGCCCCGGCGCTGTCCGCGTTCTGATCTTGCTGATTCGCAATATTGCTACTATTCCATTGGCCGCCATCATTGCCGTTAACGGGCTGGGTACGGAGGAAATCAGCATCAGCAGGCGCAGAGCTAAAGCGGGATGCGCCATTGTCAGCGCCAACAGGTGCAGCCATGTATGGCGATTGCTGCGGCGCAGCATCAGCACCGGAAAGGTACGGATTAACATTCTGGTCAGACATAAATTATTCTCCTGATAATGCTCTAAAGTCGTGTACCTGCGCTAACAACAGCATATGAACAGGCACACAACGCTCCGGCAGTTTGCGTACACCGTGATACGCTTTCCCCATATCCTGACGGTCAACCTGATATGCACGGGCGAGGTCTGCCTGACTCACCTCAAGCGATTCAGAAATCAGCTTTAATTGTGCAGCCCAGTCTGTATTCTTACGTGGCGGCAGCAATACAATAGTTTTGCTCATGGTAATTCCTCGTTAAAGTAATCCACGTTTACGAAGCCAACGGCGCTCACCAACGGAGCCGCGCGGACGTTGTTTCGGATTCTGGTTAAGTGTTTGGCTGGGGTCAGTTCGACCTTTCCCGGTCAGGTTCTGCGTCAGCACATCCCAACCCCGTGATTCAATCGGAGCGTATCCTTCACGCTGTTCGTCAAGGTTCACATAGAGATCAGGGTTAACGGCGGGGTGCAGCGGTTCGTTCTCTGCCATCATTCAGCCTCGCTGAATTTGGAGTTAACAGACTCCAGAGTATCCGGGTACGACCAACGATTTCTCAGACAGCGTTGCACATGCGCGACGACTTCAACAGGGACGCCCAGCTTCCCGGCGATCTCCGCAGCAGGCCAACCGAAGCGCTCTAAATTGTGGATTTCATCTAAATCAGTAGGCACCAACTTGCGCACTACTTTCGCTTTCTCCGGCTTTGCTTTGACGGCTTTCGGCACTGGGTGCGTGTGGACGTTGCTAAAGCGGGAATGGGCGATAGCCAGCACAGTCTCAGGGCGAATCAGCATATCGCGGGCAATCATAAACTCTGTATCGCGGTGCAGCTTGCCGGGCTTATAGCGGCTGCGGATGGCGTTGTACTCCGCCAGAGTGATATCAGCATCGTCTTTCCAATTTTCGGCCAAGTCATCGACATAGACGCCACGGATTACAGCATCAATATCGGTCAGGGTATGACCTGTCTCCGCTGCAATCTCTTCATTGTTCTTTAGGTGCTTATGAGCCAGCGCGTTAATGCGCTGGATATCGGTAATACTCAAAGTCATAAATTAAACTCCGAATCAAATTTAATCTGGTCAGTAACCAGCGTGTGGATCAGCGCAAGGCTTGATGCGGTATGTGTGCCCGACTTGCGGGCGTTGTCGTACATGGTGCGTGCGGCGCTCTGATAATTCGGCGGCAGGGTGGCAAACCATGCTCTAAACTCTGCGGGTGTCATTGCTCGTCATCCTCAAATACACGGTTAAATGACGTGTCCGGCGCTTCTACGGCATTGGCCTTAAGGAAGTTGACCGCACTGGATAACTCCGCTGCGGCCATGCGCGACTCACCAGCCTTGTCTTCCTCAAGGCGGCGAATCAGCGCCCCAAGAAGCAAGCCTTTCATTCGCCACGTTTCATTTTCAAATTCAGATTTCGTCATTGGTGGTTGTCTCCAGTTAGTCCCATTGCACGCAGGTGTTGAATGACCTCGGCATGTACTGGCTTTGGTAAAAACAGGCGACGCTGCACGGATTGAAATATCTCGTCGCGCGTCTTGTCGGCAGGGTGAACAGTCCCATTAAAGACCTCACGAGCCATGCGATAGGTCGGCCAAAGACGAGCGCCATCCTCCCGGCGTCGGAATCTATTCAGCACAGCGGCCAGACATTCCCAAGGCTCACAGTTATTGAGCAGGCAATACCGCTGTAGAGGCGTACTTGCTTGACGTAACAAAGCCTCACGGTTAAGGGTCTGGCGGTGGCGCTCAGCCAATCCATCAAAGGAATAGCCGTTCAGGGCGAAGGCAAGTTGTGCGGTGACGAGCGCATCCGCACGCGCAGCACGACGCTGCGCATGTTCGGTAACAGGCATATGGATTAACTCCAGAGAATGAGGGGGAGCCTTTCGACTCAGAGGTATTTTGCGATGTACTGCCAGTTGCAGTTTTCAGGGCGGTAGAAGTAAGCAAGCTCATCAGGCGCAGCATCCAGCGCCAGCGATGACCACAGCAGAAACGCGCGGGCAGGTTGACCATCGCGCCCGGCTCGTCCAATCATCTGAATGAGGTCAGGCAGGTCATCAGGAATATAGGTAACGATGACGTTGCGAATGTCTGGCACATCAGCCCCCAGCCCGAAGGCTTTAGTAGCAATCAGAATCGCGCCCGGCGTAGTGGCAAACCACTCAGCGTTTGCGTGGCGTTCCTCGTTGCTCAGGTGCATCGTCTTCGAATGATATGGCCGCGCCCGGTCGCCCAAGAGCTTCAGGTACGCCCGCAACGTCTTAAGGTCATTGACGAGAATGAGCGTCTTCTCTTCATCCGGCAGAGCCTCAGCCAGACCAACAGCCGCACGGTATCGCTGGCGGCACTGCCTGACCGGAATCAACTGGATATTCTCGCGAGCAACATCAGCACGGAATGTGACGTAGTCGCCACGGCATCCCAGCGCCTCCATTAAACCGCGCTCATTTTCACGTAGTAGAGTAGCCGTAAACACGCAGCGTTGAGCCGAGGGAAAAGCATTCTGTAGTGTGTGCTGCATTGCGTCGTAAGCTGGGCGGAAATCCCAGTCTTTGACCGTGTGTGCCTCATCGATAATAAAACGATCAACGCCATAAGCCATCAGCGCCGCGAGAACCTGACTCGACGGAACCAGATGTTCAGGCGAAACAACAGCAACCCGGAACACCCCGGCTGCTAGTCCCGCCAGTTGTTGTGCGTTGCGGTGCCTCGGTAGCTTATCGCCAAAGGCCACAGCGTGAATGCCAGCCTCCCGCAACTGGCGGAGAATCTGACGCTTAAGGGTATTAGTAGGAACCACGATTACAGACAGGCCAATGCCAGCGCGGGACTCATAAATCAATGGATAAGTGAAGGCGGCGCTTTTGCCATACCCGGTCGGCAGTACGGCAAGCACATCACTGCCACGGGAAAAGATCGCATCAGCAACAGACAACTGCCCCGGCCTCCACTCCAGCCCATCAGGTGGCAGCAGGCTAACGCGTGCGTTTCGGTCACAGCGAGCCAGCGGGCGGAACTCATACGGTGCAGTATTCAGTGGCGGCACAGACGGCGAAGCAGCCAAGCCGTTCGGGTCACAATGATGATTAGAACTATTAAATCTATCTTCGGTAGGCTTCGACTCTCCACACCACAATTGACGAAACTCCCCTGAGTCTCCGTAGCGTTTGAAATCTGCGTTGCGCATAGCTTCCAGTTGGTTCATGCCCCGACTGATACGGCGCATGGTCTTCTCATCGCAAATCAGGAACTCGCGGCAGGCTTTGAGAAAAGCATTCTGTCCGGTTGTCGCTTCCGGCACGGCGTGCTCGCGCGGTTTCAATGCGGCATCATCTACGCGAACACCGGGAAAATCTGGCGGCAGCGGGTCAGCATAACGAGCAGGCTTCTTGTTTAACCACAGCTCCAGCTCAGCGCATCGGCAATGAATTGCGTCACCGGGCTGGATGACTTGCCGCAACCCAGTGTCAGAGCGCTGTTTTTGCTTCTTCGGTTGAACACCGTGCAGCGCTCGCCACTCCCGCAGGGTCATAGCGGAGCCATCAGCATTGTAATAAAACTCTTCGGTCTTTGTGTTGTATGCCGCCTTAACGGGTTTACGCTTTACGGGGCATATCTTGGAACGTCGAATAACAATCCCGTCAGCGATCATTTGCTGCACATCTGCGTTTGCAGTATTGAGCAGCTCGGCGTCAGCAGCCTGCTCAAGCAGGCGGCGTAGATTCGTTGGCATGGTGAAATCTCCAGAAAATAGGGGTAGGTATTAGCTCAGGTTGGGGCGGTGGTACAGGTGCGGCAGACTCTCTGCCCTTATAGAGGTTTTCGTGGCAGTGGTTGCGTCGGGGGTTCTATCTGCCTTAATAGATGCTCTCAAAATCGGAGAGTTTGTCGCAATTCGGGAGCTGTTCTTTCTCCTTATTAGACACTTTAATTTGATCATTTTTCGTTCAAGACCCTGCAAAGCCTTATTGCGTATGGGCTGGGCGCATTTAACAGAGCAGTTTTAAGTAGGTTTAAAACGTGCAAGTAATGCTCTATATCTCCTTATTAGTAGCCTTTAAAATTAAAAATATAAGCTACTGATATCAATAGATAATTATGAAAGTGTCTATAGTGATATAGTATCGCTAGATACGCAGAGCGAGCGCGGCGCAGCCGAAACAAGCGAGCGCGGAACGTCAACGGATGGAATCCGACAGGATGACAGACGGCAGACAGTGAACGCAGGAGGACAGTAACAGACAGTAGACCGTGACGGCGTGCCATAGCTGGCAGTAGCACAGCAGGCAGTAAGACCAATGACCAACGGCTAAGACCTGAAAGGAAACGAACAAGGAAGATGATTGAATGCTACAGAAATGAATTGAAGATGTTATGAAGAATACCGTACCGATATCAGGATAAGATTGAATACAGAAGTAATACCGATACAGAGTACCGTCCCACTACACAACCCCGCCGCGTTGACCGCCCGGCAAGCACGGTTGCGTGGAGGGCCGAGCATCAGCAGCGGACGCAGGCCGATGAATGAGCCGAAGGCGAATGAAAGCGGACTAGCGGACGCGAGAAGCGTAGCCAGTGGTGAGCGTGAAGCGATACACTGATTAGGAGATGGGGATGTAGGGGAAGAACCCTTTTTTGTACATGCATATAAAATGCAACTTTAAAGCAAACCAAGCAGCACCAGCCCGCGTCTCGTCTGGCTTTGTAGATAGACAACACAGCCTTTGATCCCTTCCCCTGCCCCATCCCTCGAATTGTTCAGTGATAAATCACATTCACAATCTGATCTCGATGTTCATCGTCTGGCACGGCTAAAGCCCCGCCACCTCTTCACATCGAGAGCCGCAAGTAACACGAAAATACATTATAAATCATATCGTTATGACATTACGCATAACATAACCCACTGAAATCAATACAAAAGCTGTAGGTCATCCATCACCCACAGCCCAGTAACGGCCAGTCATAGCACCTTATTCGCTTGTAGGCCATCACTCCGTAACGCTGGCGGCCAGCTCTCGCTTGATGCGGTAGAACGTTGCCCGGCTTATCCCGGCAGCTTTCATGATGCGATCCGGTTTCACACCCTGCGCCAGCATTTCCCTGACGGTCTCGCGAGCGGCGGCATCCTTCTGACTCCCACGATAAAGCCCCTCAGCTTTGGCTCGTTCAATGCCCTGCCGCTGGCGCATCAGTCGCGTCTCGTAGTCCACGCGAGCCATTGTAGCGAGGATGTCGATCAGCATTGCATTAACGGCTCTCAGGATGCCACTGGTTAGCTCTGACGCGGTTTCGTTCAGCAACTGCCATGAGGTTGGCAGGTCAACGGCGACGATCACCAGCCCCTTATCCTGAATCCTCTGTTTCAGTGTCGCCCATTCTTTTTGAGTCAGGCGGCTTAGCCTGTCGATGCTTTCGATAAGCAGGACGTCGCCAGCCTCCGCCTCACCCAGCAGGCGCATCAGTTCAGGACGCTCCAGCCGCGCACCGCTGGCGTTCTCGATGTATCGCGCAGCAATAGACCAACCACGCTCATTAGCGAAATCCTCCAGCGCAGGAACGGCACGGTCGGCGTGTTGCTCGGCGGTGGATGCCCTGGCATACAGACGAACGTTATTCATGATTCCCCCTCCAAATCTCAGTGAAGTATCACATCCCGACATGAAGGAGATCACACTTAAAAACCGTGGTCAATAGGGTATAAAATAAATTTGATTGCGACAGCGGCGGCACATCACAATGCGGTATACCCGAATGAGACAGGCGCAGCCGCGACAGACTGGCACCGCACCACAGCAGCAAAGCCCCACGGCGCACGTAGCAGATCACCACAGCACCGCCACGATCACGAAATCACTCAGACGTTAAATCACACACCGAAAGCACAGGACGCCGTAGAACGCGGCACAGATCGTTTTAGAGGGATGTACAGATACACAGTGAAAATCAATCGCCCGCACCCACATTCGGCAGCAGCAATCGTCCAGCATTTCGCGCCTGCAACGGTTGTCTCGGATGAGCAAAATCTTAGGGTTTTCTCAGCGACCCCTGACGCGCGGGCACGCACATGCGCACGGGGGCGCGGGCGAGCTATAGAGTTGAGGGAGGGGCAACCATAAGCGTGCAATTTTTCAAGCCGGGGATTCAGCTATAGGCTAACGGTAGAATGCGGCTTGTAGAGGGTTGTGCGCACATACCCAATACAACCGCATTACTTCATGCGCACAAGTCCCTGAGAGCCGCTTGGGACGGGATCTCCGAAGTGCCTTTATGCCCCTCTGCTAAGTAATCTGGCAATACCAACCATTAGCCCCGTTGGTGGTAAGACAACAAGCGGAGCCTCTGGCGACTTCATCAGGGTTATGTCAGTTAGTGAGGCTTATCAGGATGACCATGTACCCAAAGGGAGCGAGGCCGAACCGCTGGCAGAGCTTGCATATGGTCTGCAAGTACCGTAACCACCATAAACCTGTTTATCCCCTGCGGCGTCTCGCGACGGCGACAGAACGGGGGCATCGGACTAAAATGCGCTTCACTAAAAGTTTTTGGGATTGTTTAGAGACGGTGGCTACGTCATAGCTTTCAAGTTGAGTCAGTACGTGTTTGACGCTTGGAACTACACGCCGCTATGAGTTAACATCCCAATTACCACTATCAACCACAGCGGCTTTTTCAAGGGACATAACAGAGCATTTCTTACAGGCAAAAGAGACAGATTTTATTGTCTAACTAGCTGTATTGTAAGGAATTTAGTGACTTGGTGCCGAAGGCCGGACTCGAACCGGCACGTATTTCTACGGTTGATTTTGAATCAACTGCGTCTACCGATTTCGCCACTTCGGCACTGAAGAGGTATGCGGAAAACGTTGTGGATTATACCTGTCACACGCCACCATGCAAGCGGTAGCATATGCCCGGCTCGCTAAGTGTTGAAAAAATCAGCACAACCCCACGGCTGGCACCTCCTTAACCCCTCCTTCTGCGAAGCGACTCCGTTTCCCATGCTCTACACTTCCAGTTCAACACCACACTGAGGGAAACACGATGTCTATTATAAAAAGCTATGCCGCAAAAGAGGCGGGCAGCGAACTTGAACTCTATGAATATGATGCGGGTGAACTCAAGCCGGAAGATGTTGAGGTACAGGTAGATTACTGCGGTATCTGCCACTCCGATCTGTCGATGATCGACAACGAATGGGGCTTTTCTCAGTATCCGCTGGTTGCCGGGCATGAGGTGATTGGCCGCGTCGTGGCACTCGGCAGCGCCGCGCAGGATAAAGGTCTGAAGGTAGGTCAACGCGTCGGGATTGGCTGGACGGCGCGCAGCTGTGGGCACTGCGATGCCTGTATCAGCGGCAATCAGATTAACTGTCTGGAAGGATCGGTGCCAACCATCCTCAATCGCGGCGGCTTTGCCGAGAAGCTGCGAGCAGACTGGCAATGGGTGATCCCGCTTCCAGAAAGCATCGATATTGAATCCGCAGGCCCTCTGCTGTGCGGCGGCATCACCGTCTTCAAACCGCTGCTGATGCACCACGTTACCGCCACCAGTCGCGTTGGGGTGATCGGTATCGGCGGCCTCGGCCATATCGCCATTAAGCTGCTACACGCGATGGGCTGCGAGGTTACCGCATTCAGCTCCAGCCCGGCCAAAGAACAGGAAGTGCTGGCGATGGGCGCCGATAAAGTGGTCAACAGCCGCGATCCAGAGGCGTTGAAAGCGCTGGCAGGTCAATTTGATCTCATCATCAACACCGTCAATGTCGATCTCGACTGGCAGCCTTACTTCGAAGCGCTGGCCTATGGCGGCAACTTCCACACCGTTGGCGCGGTGCTGAAGCCGCTACCGGTTCCGGCGTTTACCCTGATTGCAGGCGATCGCAGCATCTCCGGTTCGGCAACCGGTACGCCGTATGAACTGCGCAAGTTGATGAAATTTGCCGGGCGCAGCAAGGTCTCGCCGACGACTGAGCTGTTCCCGATGTCGCAAATCAACGAGGCCATCCAGCACGTTCGTGACGGTAAAGCTCGCTACCGTGTGGTACTGCAAGCCGACTTTTGATTGCCTTCACCGGGCGGCATTCGCTGCCCGGTTTTGTTCCCCCTTTTGGAATTCTTCTCGCAATCTCCGCAATTTAGCGGTGAAGAGTACGCCGCAGTTGCCTATACTCCAGGCAGGATAAATGGAGAAAATCTCATGAGTGCACCCCTGTTAATTGCCCGCACGCTGGAAAGCGAACTGTTCCTGTTGCCGGGCATGACCAACCGTCACGGGCTGATTACCGGCGCAACCGGAACCGGCAAAACGGTTACCCTGCAAAAACTGGCTGAGTCCCTATCAGACATCGGCGTTCCGGTATTTATGGCGGATGTGAAAGGTGACTTAACCGGCGTCGCGCAGGAAGGCGAACCTTCTGAAAAACTGCTCGCACGGCTGAAAAATATCGGCATCACCGGCTGGCAACCGCACGCTAATCCGGTGGTGCTGTGGGATATTTTTGGCGAAAAAGGTCATCCACTGCGGGCGACCGTCTCCGATCTTGGGCCGTTATTGCTGGCTCGCCTGCTGAACCTGAACGAGGTGCAGTCCGGCGTGCTGAATATTATCTTCCGCATCGCCGATGACCAGGGGCTGTTGCTGCTGGACTTTAAAGACCTGCGGGCGATCACGCAGTATATCGGTGATAATGCCAAATCCTTCCAGAACCAGTATGGCAATATCAGCAGCGCATCGGTCGGGGCGATCCAGCGCGGGCTGTTGTCGCTGGAACAGCAGGGCGCGGCGCACTTCTTCGGCGAACCGATGCTGGACATCAAAGACTGGATGCGTACCGATGCCAACGGCAAAGGCATTATCAACATCCTTAGCGCCGAAAAACTCTACCAGATGCCCAAACTGTATGCCGCCAGCCTGCTGTGGATGCTCTCCGAACTGTATGAGCAACTGCCGGAAGCGGGCGATCTGGAAAAACCGAAGCTGGTGTTCTTCTTCGACGAAGCTCACCTGCTGTTCAACGACGCTCCGCAGGTGTTGCTGGATAAAATCGAACAGGTTATCCGCCTGATCCGCTCCAAAGGCGTGGGCGTCTGGTTCGTCTCACAGAACCCTTCCGATATCCCGGACAACGTGCTCGGTCAGCTAGGCAACCGCGTACAGCACGCCCTGCGCGCCTTCACCCCCAAAGATCAGAAAGCGGTGAAAGCCGCCGCGCAAACCATGCGGGCGAATCCGGCGTTTGATACCGAGAAAGCGATTCAGGAACTGGGCACTGGCGAGGCGCTAATCTCCTTCCTGGATACCAAAGGCAGCCCATCAGTGGTTGAACGAGCGATGGTCATCGCGCCGTGCTCACGCATGGGGCCGGTGACGGACGATGAGCGTAACGGGCTTATCAATCACTCCTCGCTGTACGGCAAATATGAAGACGAAGTCGATCGCGAATCGGCGTATGAAATGTTGCAAAAAGGCGTTCAGGCCACCACCGAGCAGCAAAACAATCCGCCAGCAAAAGGCAAAGAAGTCGCCGTTGATGACGGAATTCTTGGCGGGCTGAAAGAGATATTGTTTGGCAGCACCGGGCCACGCGGCGGCAAACGTGATGGTGTGGTGCAGAGCGTCGCCAAAAGCGCAGCGCGTCAGGTAACGAACCAAATTATCCGGGGGATGTTAGGTAGCCTGATGGGCGGTAGAAAACGCTAACAGAAGGAATCCTTGTTTGCTAAGCGCAGCGCCTGATGGCGCTGCGCCGTATCTGGCCAACAATGAGAGAGATCGATTTTACGACTTACGCATCATCAGCCAGAGGCTAATCAGGAAGAACGAGGCGCTTGGCAGCAGCGCGCCGATAATCGGCGGAATGCCATAAACCAGCGTCAGCGGGCCGAAAATCTGGTCCAGAACGTAGAAGACGAAACCAAAGCTGATCCCGGTCACCACACGCACCCCCATCGGCACGCTACGCAGCGGGCCAAAAATGAACGACAGCGCCATCAACATCATTACCGCCACGGAAAGCGGCTGGAAGATTTTACTCCACATATTGAGCTGATAACGTCCGGCGTCCTGGCCGCTCGACTTCAGATACTTCACATAGTTATGCAAACCGCTGATGGAGAGCGCATCCGGGTCCAGCGCCA
This sequence comes from Citrobacter sp. TBCP-5362, assembly GCF_005406305.1. Lineage (NCBI taxonomy): Bacteria > Pseudomonadati > Pseudomonadota > Gammaproteobacteria > Enterobacterales > Enterobacteriaceae > Citrobacter > Citrobacter sp. TBCP-5362. The sequence goes on from NZ_CP040234.1 coordinate 3,931,564, forward strand.
CCACGCCCAGTTTGTCCGGCGTGAGGTTGGTTTTCCAGGTGCCGCTCACGGTCTGCGAACCGGTGATCTGTTTCGGGTCTTTCAGGTCAGACTCGTCCACCTGCGACAGACGCCAGACCTTGTTGTCTGCGTCGAACTTCGCAGACGCGGCATAACGCACTGACTGTAAGCGACGCTGATCGTTAAAGGCGTAGATGCTAATGCCCGCCAGCTCTTCGTCGCCCTTCACCCGCTCGATATAGACGAAATTGTTGCCATCTTTCGCCCACAGGCCTTGCTGAGTAGAGAGCAACGAACCGCCGTACATTGCCTGCGCACGGTAGTTACGCGCCATCTGCTCGCCCTGCGGAGCGACCCATTCACCGATGGCCATTGTCAACAGCACCAGTGGAATGGCGGTTTTCATCACCGACAGCGCCACCTGCATCCGGGTGAAACCCGAAGCCTGCATCACCACCAGTTCACTGCGCTGCGCCAGCATCCCCAGCCCCAGCAGCGCGCCAAGCAGCGCCGCCATCGGGAAGAAAATCTGCACATCTTTCGGCACGCTGAGCAGGGTATACATCCCCGCGCCCAGCGCATCGTAGCTCCCCTGCCCGGCTTTTTTAAGCTGGTCAACAAACTTGATGATGCCGGAGAGCGACACCAGCATGAACAACGTCATCATGATGGTGGTGAAAATGGTTTTACCGATATAGCGGTCAAGTACACCAAACGGCTGCATTATACCGCTCCTTTACGCAGAAGACGGGCGCGCAGGCGGCGTACCGGCACCGTATCCCAAAGGTTCAGACCAACCGCCAACGCCAGATAGATCAGGTTGACCGCCCACATCCAGATAACCGGGTCCAGTTTGCCCTTACCGCCGTTCGATTTCAGGGAGGTTTGCAGGAGGAAGAACAGCAGATACAGCAGCATAGCTGGCAGCATCGACAGCACGCGCCCCTGTCGCGGGTTAACCACGCTCAGCGGTACAACCATCAGCGCCATCATAAATACGGTGAATACCAGCGTAATACGCCAGTGCAGTTCCGCACGGGCGCGATTGGTATCGGTCTGCCACAGCGTGCGCATATCCATCTGATCGGTATCGTTCGGGTCCAGCGCAACGGCCTGATGACCAATAATCGCCTGATAGTTCTGGAAATCGGTGATGCGGAAGTCACGCAGCAGGGCTGTACCTTCAAAGCGCGTCCCTTTGTTCAACGTCACAACCTGGGAGCCGTCGCGCAATTGCGTCAGATGTCCAGAATCGGCCACCACCACAGAAGGACGGGCGTTGCCTTTCGGGCGGATTTGCGCAAGGAACACATCTTTAAAATCGCTGCCGTCAACGCTTTCAATAAACAGCACGGCGCTGCCATTGGTCGCCTGCTGGAACTGCCCTTGCGCCAGCGCGGCCATGCCAGGATTGGCTTTTGCTTCCGCCAGTACCTCATCCTGGTGTCTGGATGACCAGGGCCCCGCCCACATGACGTTGACAGCGGCGACGACGCCGGTAAACAGCGCCAGCACCATTGCGGCTTTCACCAGCACAGCCCGGCTCAGACCACAGGCATGCATGACCGTTATTTCACTTTCGGTATACAGTTTGCCCAGCGTCATCAACAGCCCGAGGAACAGGCTTAATGGCAGGATGAGCTGCGCCATTTCCGGCACGCCCAGCCCCAGTAGCGAGAGCACCAGATTTGCCGGAATGTCACCGTCAACCGCCGCCCCGAGGATCCTCACTAGCTTTTGACAAAAGAAGATCAAAAGCAGGATGAAAAGAATCGCCAGTTGGCTTTTGAGCGTCTCCCGCACCAGATATCTTATGATTATCACTTTAAATACGCCCGTAAAAACTCGTCTTTTGCAGGAATTTAGCTTGTTTCATGGCTTAAACGTCATTTATTCTCTTGAGTCGTCGAAATCGTCGCTAAAATTATTATACTCAGCGGATTCGCCACTCAGAACGCGTTCTGACGTGCCAATGCCGTAATAACGTTAAGATTAACACGAAGTCACCGCAACTGCGGACATGAGTTACGAAAGCTTGCAATTCTAACTGTAGCCGCCGCCGTTGTCTTTAAGATTCAGGAGCGTAGTGCATGGAGTTCAGTGTAAAAAGCGGTAGCCCGGAGAAACAGCGGAGTGCCTGCATCGTCGTGGGCGTCTTTGAACCACGCCGCCTTTCTCCGATTGCAGAACAGCTCGATAAAATCAGCGACGGGTACATCAGCGCCCTGCTGCGTCGTGGTGAACTGGAAGGAAAACCGGGGCAGACCCTGTTGCTGCACCATGTTCCTAACGTTCTTTCCGAGCGAATCCTCCTCATTGGTTGTGGTAAAGAGCGCGAGCTCGATGAGCGCCAGTACAAGCAGGTCATTCAGAAAACCATCAATACGCTGAATGACACCGGCTCAATGGAAGCGGTCTGCTTCCTGACCGAACTGCACGTCAAAGGCCGCAACAACTACTGGAAAGTGCGTCAGGCTGTCGAAACGGCCAAAGAGACGCTGTACAGCTTTGATCAACTGAAGACCAACAAGAGCGAGCCGCGTCGCCCGCTGCGTAAAATGGTCTTCAACGTGCCGACCCGCCGTGAGCTGACCAGCGGCGAGCGTGCGATCCAGCACGGTCTGGCGATTGCCGCCGGGATTAAAGCGGCGAAAGATCTCGGTAATATGCCGCCGAATATCTGCAATGCCGCCTACCTGGCCTCTCAGGCGCGCCAGTTGGCCGACAGCTACAGCAAGAACGTCATCACCCGCGTCATCGGCGAACAGCAGATGAAAGAGCTGGGTATGCACTCTTATCTGGCGGTCGGTCACGGTTCGCAGAACGAATCGCTGATGTCGGTTATCGAATACAAAGGCAACCCGTCCGAAGACGCGCGTCCGGTTGTGCTGGTCGGCAAAGGGCTAACCTTTGACTCCGGCGGCATCTCCATCAAGCCTGCCGAAGGCATGGACGAGATGAAGTACGATATGTGCGGCGCGGCGGCAGTGTACGGCGTGATGCGCATGGTCGCGGAACTTCAGTTGCCGATTAACGTCATCGGCGTGCTGGCAGGCTGCGAAAACATGCCTGGCGGGCGAGCGTATCGTCCGGGCGACGTGCTGACCACCATGTCCGGCCAGACGGTCGAAGTGCTGAACACCGATGCCGAAGGCCGCCTGGTACTGTGCGACGTGTTAACCTACGTTGAGCGTTTTGAGCCGGAAACGGTGATTGACGTCGCGACCCTGACGGGCGCCTGCGTGATTGCGCTGGGCCATCACATCACCGGTCTGATGTCGAACCACAATCCGCTGGCGCATGAGCTGATTAGCGCGTCCGAACAGGCGGGCGACCGCGCATGGCGCTTGCCGTTGGGCGATGAGTTCCAGGAACAGCTGGAGTCTAACTTTGCGGATATGGCGAACATCGGCGGCCGTCCTGGTGGTGCTATCACCGCCGGTTGCTTCCTGTCGCGCTTTACCCGTAAGTACAACTGGGCGCACCTGGACATCGCCGGCACCGCATGGCGTTCCGGTAAAGCGAAAGGCGCAACCGGTCGTCCGGTGGCGTTGCTGTCGCAGTTCCTGCTCAATCGCGCGGGTTTTAACGGCGAAGAGTAAGTTTGCATGATTGCCGGATGGCGACGCATATGCGCCTTATCCGGCCTACATGGAGTATTTAACCGTAGGCCGGATAAGCGTAGCGCCATCCGGCTTCGCATTTAAATTCACCACAAGAAGCCCCATATATGAAGAATGCAACGTTCTATATTCTGGACAATGACACCACCGTTGATGGCCTGAGCGCCGTTGAACAACTGGTGTGCGACATTGCCGCAGAACGTTGGCGCAGTGGTAAACGCGTGCTGATTGCCTGTGAAGACGAAAAACAGGCCATCCGTCTGGATGAAGCGCTGTGGGCAAGACCGCCGGAGAGTTTTGTCCCGCATAATCTGGCGGGAGAAGGTCCGCGCGGCGGCGCACCGGTGGAAATCGCCTGGCCGCAAAAACGCAACAGCAGCCCGCGTGATATTCTGATCAGCCTGCGTACTGGCTTTGCAGATTTTGCCACCGCTTTCACAGAAGTGATAGACTTTGTCCCTTACGAAGAAACTTTGAAACAACTGGCGCGCGAACGCTACAAAGCCTACCGCGTGGCTGGTTTTAACCTGAATACGGCAACCTGGAAATAATGGAAAAGACATATAACCCACAAGATATCGAACAGCCGCTTTACGAGCACTGGGAGCAGCAGGGCTACTTTAAGCCGAATGGCGATGAAAGCCAGGAAAGCTTCTGCATCATGATCCCGCCGCCAAACGTCACCGGCAGTTTGCATATGGGTCACGCCTTCCAGCAAACCATCATGGATACCCTGATCCGCTATCAGCGCATGCAGGGTAAAAACACCCTGTGGCAGGTCGGTACTGACCACGCCGGGATCGCTACCCAGATGGTGGTTGAGCGCAAGATTGCCGCAGAAGAGGGTAAAACCCGCCACGACTATGGCCGCGATGCCTTCATCGACAAAATCTGGCAGTGGAAAGCGGAATCCGGCGGCACCATTACCCGTCAGATGCGCCGCCTGGGCAACTCCGTGGACTGGGAGCGCGAACGCTTCACCATGGACGAAGGTCTTTCCAATGCCGTGAAAGAAGTGTTTGTCCGCCTGTACAAAGAAGATCTGATTTACCGTGGCAAGCGCCTGGTCAACTGGGACCCGAAACTGCGCACCGCGATCTCTGACCTGGAAGTGGAAAACCGCGAGTCCAAAGGCTCTATGTGGCACATCCGCTATCCGCTGGCTGACGGTGCGAAAACCGCAGACGGTAAAGATTACCTGGTGGTCGCCACCACCCGCCCGGAAACCCTGCTGGGCGATACCGGCGTAGCCGTCAACCCGGAAGATCCGCGTTATAAAGATCTGATTGGCAAATTCGTGGTGCTGCCGCTGGTGAACCGTCGTATTCCGATCGTTGGCGACGAGCATGCCGACATGGAAAAAGGCACCGGCTGCGTGAAGATCACCCCGGCGCACGACTTTAACGACTATGAGGTGGGCCGTCGTCATCAACTTCCGATGATCAATATTCTGACCTTTGACGGCGATATCCGTGAAAGCGCGGAAGTGTATGACACCAAAGGCGAAGAGTCCGACGTTTACTCCAACGAAATCCCGGCTGAGTTCCAGAAGCTGGAGCGTTTTGCCGCGCGTAAAGCGGTGGTTGCCGCTATCGATGCCCTCGGCCTGCTGGAAGAGATTAAACCGCACGACCTGACCGTTCCTTACGGCGACCGTGGTGGCGTGGTTATCGAACCAATGCTGACCGACCAGTGGTACGTACGCGCTGATGTGCTGGCAAAACCGGCGGTGGAAGCGGTAGAGAACGGCGATATCCAGTTCGTGCCAAAACAGTACGAAAACATGTACTTCTCCTGGATGCGTGACATTCAGGACTGGTGTATCTCCCGTCAGCTGTGGTGGGGCCACCGCATCCCGGCATGGTACGACGACGCGGGCAACGTCTACGTTGGCCGTAGCGAAGACGAAGTGCGTCAGGAAAACAACCTGAGCGCCGACGTTGCGCTGCGTCAGGACGACGACGTACTGGACACCTGGTTTTCCTCCGCGCTATGGACCTTCTCTACTCTCGGCTGGCCGGAAAACACCGACGCGCTGCGTCAGTTCCACCCGACCAGCGTGATGGTCTCCGGTTTCGACATCATCTTCTTCTGGATTGCCCGCATGATCATGATGACCATGCACTTCATCAAAGATGAAAACGGCAAGCCGCAGGTACCGTTCAAGACCGTCTACATGACCGGTCTGATTCGCGATGACGAAGGCCAGAAGATGTCCAAATCCAAGGGTAACGTTATCGACCCGCTGGATATGGTTGACGGCATTTCCCTGCCGGAGCTGCTGGAAAAACGTACCGGCAACATGATGCAGCCGCAGCTGGCTGAGAAGATCGCCAAACGTACCGAAAAACAATTCCCGGACGGCATTGAGCCGCACGGTACTGACGCCCTGCGTTTCACCCTGGCGGCGCTGGCCTCTACCGGCCGCGACATCAACTGGGATATGAAGCGTCTGGAAGGCTACCGTAACTTCTGTAACAAGCTGTGGAACGCCAGCCGCTTTGTGCTGATGAATACCGAAGATCAGGATTGCGGCTTCAACGGCGGCGAGATGACCCTGTCGCTGGCAGACCGCTGGATCCTGGCGGAGTTCAACCAGACCATCAAAGCGTACCGCGAAGCGCTGGACAGCTTCCGCTTCGATATCGCAGCGGGCATTCTGTACGAGTTTACCTGGAACCAGTTCTGCGACTGGTATCTGGAGCTGACCAAGCCGGTCATGAACGGCGGCTCTGAAGCAGAACTGCGCGGCACCCGCAACACGCTGGTCACCGTGCTGGAAGGTCTGCTGCGCCTGGCGCATCCGATCATCCCGTTTATCACCGAGACCATCTGGCAGCGTGTGAAAGTGATTTCCGGCATTACCGCCGACACCATCATGCTGCAACCGTTCCCGCAGTACGATGCCTCCCAGGTGGATGAAGCCGCGCTGGCCGATACCGAATGGCTGAAGCAGGCGATCGTTGCCGTACGTAACATCCGTGCGGAAATGAATATCGCGCCGGGCAAACCGCTGGAACTGCTGCTGCGTGGTTGCAGCGAAGAAGCGATTCGCCGCGTGAACGACAACCGCAGCTTCCTGCTGAACCTGGCGCGTCTGGAAAGCATCACCGTGCTGCCAGCCGATGACAAAGGGCCGGTTTCCGTGACTAAGATTATCGATGGCGCCGAGCTGCTGATTCCGATGGCGGGGCTGATTGACAAAGAAGCCGAGCTGGCGCGTCTGGCGAAAGAAGTGGCGAAGGTCGAAGCTGAAATTGGCCGCATTGAAGGCAAGCTGGCGAACGAAGGTTTTGTCGCCCGCGCACCGGAAGCGGTGATCGCCAAAGAGCGTGAGAAGCTGGAAAACTACGCGGAAGCGAAAGCGAAGCTGATTGAGCAGCAGGCGGTTATCGCGGCGCTGTAAAGATCGTGCCTGACTGTTTGCCGGATGGCGCTACGCTTATCCGGCCTACAGGCATCTTCAGCGCATCCGGCACCACGGACGATAAAAGCCTCTGACGCACTCGCTAAGAGGCTTTTTATTGAATTATCCTCGCTTGCACTCCCCCTCCCCGCAGTGTTATTAACTGCATATGTTCCACGTTTCTGTCATGAGTTCGCTATGAGTGTCATTACCTCTGTCCCGGCAACGTTGCGTCGTCTTACCGCTGACGATAACGCCGCTATCGCCCGCGTCATCCGCCAGGTTTCCGCTGAATACGGCCTGACCGCTGATAAAGGCTATACGGTTGCCGATCCTAATCTGGATGAATTGTTCCAGGTTTACAGTCAGCCAGGCGCGGCCTATTGGGTCGTCGAGCAGAACGGTCAGGTGGTGGGCGGCGGCGGCGTGGCGCCGTTAGGCTGTAGCGAACCGGATATCTGCGAACTGCAAAAAATGTACTTTTTGCCGACGGTACGCGGCCAGGGACTGGCGAAGAAACTGGCGCTGATGGCGCTGGAGCATGCGTGTGAGCAGGGGTTTAAACGCTGCTACCTGGAAACCACCGCATCCTTACGCGAAGCGATTGGCCTGTATGAACATCTGGGATTTGAGCATATCAGCGAACCGCTGGGCTGCACCGGGCATGTTGACTGCGAAGTCCGCATGCTGAAAACGCTGTAAGTCACCCACGGGCCGGATAAGGCGACGCCATATCCGGCAATTTATGCAAACATTCTGCTTCTGAGTTAGTGGCGTACGCCGTCATCGTCTTCGTCGACGTAATCTTCATCGTCGCCGTCTTCACCCTCTTCGCCGTTCGGATCTTCGAAGTACGTACCCCAGCCGTCATATTCCACGTCAAATTTCTCAGCCAGGTTCATCAGTTGTTCAACCTGAGCATCAATCAGATCGGCATTCAGCGCACATTCGCTGAGGATATCGCAACAAATCACCGTATCGCCTTCTTCCACTTCCAGCTCTTCTGGCTCGGTCACTTCATAACCGAGTTTGAACGCTTCTACGGCTGCTTTTTCCAGCGTTTCGAAGTCGTCAGCGGAAAAGTGGTGCTCGATAGTGTACAGCGCATCTGGATCGCTGCCATCTTCAAGTAATTCTTCAATAATCAGCCGCGTCTCTTCACGCTGCTCTTCCAGTAGTTCCGGGTTTGCCATGGCTCGTTCCTCATAAATGTCCTGCCGATACTCTTATTGTCACACACCGCTGTCATTGCCTCCACCTTTCCAGGAAAGATTTGTTAAATGGGGTTGCAAATGCATAATCATCCATATAAATTGAATTTTAATTCAACAAATGGCCTTTGCCATGTGAGGGAACCATGTCTACGTTTTATCAGAAACATTTTTTGAAATTACTCGATTTCACCTCCGCTGAACTCACCGCTCTGCTGCAACTCGCCGCCAAACTGAAAGCCGACAAGAAAAACGGCGTAGAAGTCGCCAGACTGACCGGCAAAAACATCGCGCTCATCTTCGAAAAAGACTCGACCCGTACCCGATGCTCTTTCGAAGTTGCCGCATACGATCAGGGCGCTCGCGTAACGTACCTTGGGCCAAGCGGCAGCCAGATTGGGCATAAAGAGTCAATTAAAGACACCGCCCGCGTGCTGGGACGCATGTATGACGGTATTCAGTACCGCGGCCACGGCCAGGAAGTGGTAGAAACGCTGGCGGAATATGCAGGCGTTCCCGTGTGGAACGGGTTGACCAACGAGTTTCACCCCACGCAGCTGCTGGCGGATTTGCTGACCATGCAGGAACATCTGCCGGGCAAAGCCTTCAATGAGATGACCCTGGTTTACGCTGGCGATGCGCGTAACAACATGGGGAATTCCATGCTGGAAGCCGCCGCGCTGACAGGGCTGGATTTACGTCTGGTGGCTCCGCAGGCCTGCTGGCCGGAAGCAAGCCTGGTCGCAGAGTGCAAAGCGCTGGCGCAAAAGAACGGCGGCGATATTACGCTGACTGAAGATATCGCAGCGGGCGTGAAAGGCGCGGACTTTATCTATACCGACGTATGGGTGTCGATGGGTGAAGCAAAAGAGAAATGGGCGGAGCGTATCGCACTGCTGCGTCAGTATCAGGTAAACAGCGCAATGATGGCGCAGACCGGTAATCCTCAGGTGAAGTTTCTGCACTGCCTGCCCGCATTCCACGATGATCAGACCACGCTTGGCAAGAAAATGGCCGAAGAGTTCGGTTTGCACGGCGGGATGGAAGTGACCGATGCGGTGTTTGAATCTCCGGCCAGCATCGTGTTTGACCAGGCGGAAAACCGGATGCACACCATCAAAGCGGTGATGGTGGCAACGCTGGCGAAATAACGATTACGTCTTATCCGGCCTACAGATCGTGCTCCCGTAGGCCGGGTAAGACGTTTTGCGTCGCCACCCGGCAATGCAACTTACTCGACCAGCAGCTTAACGACCGCTTTGCGTACCTGAGCTGGCGCCCCTACGGCGCACAGCGGCTTATGGACTTCCCCCGGGTAAAAGACCACAAAATCGCCTTCATTAAGGATCACCGTTTTCTCCTCTGCCCCTTCAGGCAAAAACGCGATGTCTTTATCCGCCAGCCAGTCAGTTTCCGGCGCGCCCGCAGGCTGGGTGCTGAAGGTCATTCCTTCCTGCCCCTTTAATACGATCTGAATATCGAGATAGCGCGCGTGATACTCCGCACGACGCTTTTCAAACGGCTCGGTCATGTCTTCCGAAACCAGATAAAACAGGCGATTGCCGTCGATATCATGCTTGCCCTTTGCCGTTTCATCCGTCACATGCGCTTTAATATGTTCAATGGCCTGACGCAGCGCGTCCGGCAGCCAGGGTTGCAGATTGTGGATATTGCCAACGATCATCACAGACTCCTTAAATAAAACAACGTTTCATTTTTATGGTTATACGAAAAAAACCGCTGCCATACCACTTCTATTTCACAATGTTTTGCGTCAGCGCATGTTTATCGCTGAAGATGTTGTCCGACTGTTAATCGTCATCGAAGATTATGCATATCCTTTGCATAACTTTCCCCCTCCACTTTACGGTAAAAACCGTAATATGCTGTTATAAAAGGGTTTATCAGAAAAACACCTTGTTGATCACACTTCCTTTTCCCTGCATAACCTGCATTTATCACCATAGTTATTTTATGATTTACGTTAAGGTAAAAATAATAAAATAACCCTCCCGCATACCTATGCACAGACAAAAATAAAACATCATAAAATCAACAAGATAGAATTAAATAATAAATTTAGAACATCTACAAATAATTAACAAAAAAGAATAACAAGACATTTTATTGCGTAGTAATTCAGTTATTACTCTCTTTATTTTTCAATTTCTCTGACCTCGCTCATATATTAAATAAGAAAAATTAAATATCCCTTCTGATGTGAAACACATCACATTATCAGACCGAATTAGAATCAATGATGATTTCCGAAAATTAGCTGAACAGTAATGACTGCAAACAATTTAATTATTTGCAGCCACCACTTCTTTATTCCTGAAAATTGAGTAAAAGGTATCGTGATGGAAAAACATTATGTCGGTTCTGAAATCGGTCAATTACGTAGTGTGATGTTGCACCGCCCTAATCTCAGTCTGAAAAGACTGACGCCATCAAATTGCCAGGAGCTGCTTTTTGATGACGTTCTGTCGGTGGAACGCGCAGGCGAAGAGCACGATATTTTCGCTAATACGTTACGCCAACAAGGCATAGAGGTGTTGCTGCTAACCGACCTGCTGACGCAAACACTGGATGTTATCGAAGCCAAAACCTGGCTGCTGGAAACACAAATCTCCGACTATCGCCTGGGCCCGACTTTCGCGGCGGATATTCGCGCCTGGCTGGCGGATATGCCGCATCGGGAATTAGCGCGCCATTTAAGCGGTGGGCTGACATATGGCGAAATCCCCGCCTCGATTAAAAATATGGTGGTTGATACACACGATATTAATGACTTTATTATGAAGCCATTACCCAATCATTTATTTACCCGCGATACCTCATGCTGGATATATAACGGCGTGTCGATCAACCCAATGGCAAAAACAGCGCGCCAGCGTGAAACCAATAACCTGCGGGCAATTTATCGCTGGCATCCACAATTTGCGGATGGCGAATTTATTAAATATTTCGGTGACGAAAACATTAATTACGACCATGCCACGTTAGAAGGCGGAGACGTGCTGGTTATTGGTCGCGGCGCCGTACTGATTGGCATGTCTGAACGTACCACCCCGCAGGGGATCGAGTTCCTCGCTCAGTCGCTGTTTAAACATCGCCAGGCCGAGCGCGTCATCGCCGTTGAGTTGCCAAAACACCGTTCCTGCATGCACCTCGATACCGTCATGACTCATATCGACATCGACACCTTCTCCGTCTACCCGGAAGTGGTTCGCCCGGACGTCCAGTGCTGGACCTTAACACCGGACGGGCGCGGCGGGCTGAAGCGTACCCAGGAAAGCACGCTGGTACACGCCATCGAAAAAGCCCTCGGCATTGATCAGGTGCGTTTGATCACTACTGGCGGCGATGCCTTCGAAGCCGAACGTGAGCAGTGGAATGACGCCAACAACGTTCTCACCCTGCGCCCCGGTGTGGTGGTCGGCTACGAACGCAACATCTGGACCAACGAAAAATACGACAAAGCGGGCATCACCGTTCTGCCCATTCCTGGCGATGAACTGGGACGCGGACGCGGCGGCGCGCGCTGCATGAGCTGCCCGCTGGAACGCGACGGCATTTAAGGAAGCGATTATGGACAACAAACCCACTCTGGTTGTCGCACTGGGCGGCAATGCGCTGCTCAAACGCGGCGAACCGCTGGAAGCGGATATCCAGCGTAAAAACATCGATCTGGCGGCAAAAACCATCGCTCAACTGACGCAACAGTGGCGCGTGGTGCTGGTACACGGCAACGGCCCGCAGGTTGGCCTGCTGGCGTTGCAGAACAGCGCCTATGACCGCGTCACCCCCTACCCGCTCGATATTCTCGGCGCGGAAAGCCAGGGGATGATCGGCTACATGCTGCAACAGTCGCTGAAAAACCAGCTTCCGCAGCGTGAAATCAGCGTCCTGCTTACTCAGGTGGAGGTGGATGCCGACGATCCGGCATTCCGCAACCCAACCAAATATATCGGCCCGGTTTATGACGGCGTCCAGGCCAACACGCTACAGGCGGAAAAAGGCTGGATTTTCAAAGCCGACGGAAAAGCGTTTCGCCGCGTAGTGCCTTCGCCACAGCCCAAACGCATCGTTGAGAGCGACGCGATCCGCACCCTGATCGCCCGCGACCATCTCGTGATCTGCAACGGTGGCGGCGGCGTGCCGGTAGTGGAAAAAGCCGATGGTTTTCATGGCATTGAAGCGGTGATCGACAAAGACCTCTCTGCCGCTCTGCTCGCCAGTCAAATCCACGCGGACGCGCTACTGATCCTGACCGATGCCGACGCGGTGTACCTCGACTGGGGCAAGCCAACCCAACGCCCGCTGGCTCAGGTAACGCCGGAACTGCTCAGCGAAATGCAGTTCGATGCCGGTTCGATGGGGCCGAAAGTCACCGCCTGCGCCGGGTTTGTCAGCCACTGCCAGGGGATTGCCGGCATCGGTTCACTGGCCGACGGCCCGGCCATTCTCAGCGGTGACAAAGGCACCCTGATTCGACCCGAAACCGTCGATTACGACGCATAAGGCGATTTCTGCCGGATGGCGGCGGCGCCTTATCCGGCCTACAGCACGCGCATAACCGTAGGCCTGATAAGCGCAGCGCCATCAGGTAATTCATTTTAACAAGGACACTGTAATGGCTACTTCACTGAAAAATCGCAACTTTCTTAAACTGCTCGACTTCACTCCGACGGAGATCCAGTACCTGATCGATCTGGCCATCGAGCTGAAAGCGGCAAAAAAAGCCGGGCGCGAGAAGCAAACGCTGGTCGGTAAAAACATCGCGCTAATTTTCGAAAAAACCTCCACCCGCACCCGCTGCGCGTTTGAGGTCGGCGCATTCGATCAGGGCGCACAGGTGACCTATCTCGGACCAAGCGGCTCGCAGATTGGGCATAAAGAATCCATGGAAGATACCGCCCGCGTGCTGGGCCGGATGTATGACGGCATTGAGTATCGCGGTTTTGGTCAGCAGATCGTTGAAGAACTGGGGCAGTACGCGGGCGTACCGGTGTGGAACGGCCTGACCGATGAATTTCACCCTACGCAGATCCTCGCCGACCTGATGACCATGCTGGAACATGCGCCGGGCAAAACGCTGCCTGAACTCAGCTTCGCTTACCTCGGCGACGCCCGCAATAACATGGGCAATTCGCTGATGGTCGGCGCGGCAAAAATGGGGATGGACATCCGCCTGGTCGCACCGAAATCCTTCTGGCCGGACGACGCACTGGTGGCGCAGTGTCGCGACATCGCCAGCGTCACCGGCGCGCGCATTACGCTAACCGAGGACGTGGAGGAAGGCGTTTATGACGTGGATTTCCTCTATACCGATGTCTGGGTGTCGATGGGCGAACCAAAAGAGGCGTGGGCGGAGCGCGTCAGCCTGATGAAGCCATACCAGATCAACCAGCAGGTCATCAACGCCACCGGCAACCCCAACGTGAAGTTTATGCACTGCCTGCCCGCCTTCCACAACGAGCACACCAAAGTGGGCCGCGAAATCGAGGCCGCCTATGGCCTGAAAGGACTGGAGGTGACGGAAGAGGTGTTCGAGTCAGCCCACTCCATCGTGTTTGACGAAGCGGAAAACCGTATGCACACCATTAAAGCGGTCATGGTGGCGACGCTCGGCGACTAACCCCTCCGGGCATGTGCCGCCTGACGACGCATGCCCGTGTTATCTGGAGAGAACACCATGGGCAAATTTAAATTTCCCAGCGCGTATACCATCCTGTTTATTCTTATCGCACTGGTCGCTGTGATGACCTGGATTGTCCCGGCGGGCAAATACCAGATGGCGATGAACCCCACGTTGGGTAAAGAGGTTCCGGTCGCGGGCACCTATGCTCCTGCCGAGTCGCATCCGCAAGGGATTACCGCCGTACTGTTGGCCCCCATTGACGGCCTCTACAACCACGAAACCTATACCGCAGGCGCAATCGATGTGGCGCTGTTTGTACTAATCATCGGCGGCTTTCTCGGCGTGGTGAACAAAACCGGTGCAATCGATGCGGGTATTGAACGCGTCACGGTACGGCTCAACGGCAAAGAGGAGTGGATGATCCCCATACTAATGGGACTCTTTGCCGCAGGCGGGACGATTTACGGGATGGCGGAAGAGTCACTCCCCTTCTACACGCTGCTGGTTCCGGTGATGATGGCCGCTCGATTCGATCCGCTGGTCGCGGCCGCCACCGTGCTGCTCGGCGCAGGTATTGGCACACTCGGTTCGACCATCAACCCTTTTGCCACGGTGATTGCCGCCAACGCCGCCGGAATCCCGTTCACTCAGGGTATGCTGTTACGCATCATTCTGCTGGTCGTTGGTTATGTTATTTGCGTGGTCTGGGTGATGCGCTATGCCCGCAAAGTGCGCAGCAACCCGGAGTTATCTATCGTGGCGGATAAGATGGAGGAGAACCGCGCTCACTTTCTTGGCAACCGTTCCAGCACGCTGCTGGAGTTCACCGCAACCCGCAAATGGATCTTGCTGATTTTCGCCGCCGCCTTTGCCGTGATGATTTACGGCGTCGCGGTTCTCGGCTGGTGGATGGCGGAAATTTCCGGCGTTTTCCTGGCGTCCGCGATTATCGTCGGCGTTATCGCCCGGATGAGCGAAGAGGCGTTCACCAGTACGTTTATCGACGGCGCGCGGGATCTGCTTGGCGTAGCGCTGATTATCGGTATTGCACGCGGCATTGTGGTGGTGATGGATAATGGCATGATTACGCATACCATTTTGCACAGCGCGGAAAATCTGGTATCTGGCTTGTCCACCACCATTTTTATCAATGTCACTTACTGGCTGGAAGTATTGCTCTCATTCCTGGTGCCCTCTTCCTCTGGTCTGGCGGTGTTGACCATGCCGATCATGGCGCCGTTAGCGGACTTCGCCCATGTGCAACGGGATCTGGTGGTAACGGCGTATCAATCGGCGTCCGGGATTGTGAACCTGATTACGCCGACGTCGGCGGTCGTAATGGGAGGGCTGGCGATTGCGCGCGTGCCGTATGTGCGGTATCTGAAGTGGGTCGCGCCGCTGCTGCTGATCCTGACGCTACTGAATATGGCTGTTTTGAGCGTTGGCGCAATGCTGTAACTCCCGCCGGATGGCGCTTCGCTTATCCGGCCTACAGGTTACGCATTTTGTAGGCCGGATAAGGCGCTTTAGCGCCGCCATCCGGCACAGGCCAACAGGTTGCGTATTCCGTAGGCCGGATAAGGCGCTTTAGCGCCGCCATCCGGCAAACGAACGCAGCCAATACGCTTTCTTTTTTGACTGGCTTCTCACTTTCCTGCAAAACCGACCGGTTGATTCGTTATCAATGTGACAAACAGGATGAATTTCGCTAGTCCATTGATATCAATGACAAAGCAAGGTGCATATATGAAGGAATACAATGATTGCTCCGCCAAAGAACAGCAGCAACTGGCGGTATGTCAGCGCCTGATTACAGAAAAAAGTTACTTATCCCAGGAGGAAATACGTCGCGATCTGCAAAACCACGGCTTCGAAGGCATCAGCCAGTCGACCGTTTCACGTCTGTTGAAACTGCTCGGCGTCATAAAAATAAGAAATACAAAGGGACAAAAAATTTATTCCGTAAATCCGCAATTGCGCCCCGCTCCTGACGCTGCGCGATCGATATCCGAGATGGTGGTCAGCGTGGAACACAATAGCGAATTTATCCTTATCCACACGGTGGCCGGTTATGGCCGCGCCGTTGCCAGAATCCTGGATTATCACGCCCTGCCGGAAATTTTAGGAGTGATCGCGGGCAGCAGTATCGTCTGGGTCGCGCCACGGGTCGTACAGCGCACCGGGCTTGTTCACAAGCAAATTAATTATTTATTAAAAATGAATTCTTATTCATGAGAACCGTTTGCGATGAATAAAATGTGCATTAATCGCTTGATCCCATAACATAGCTGAGTATAATCGCGGACAATTTGCCGGGAGGAAGTATGGTTCAGTGTGTACGACATTCTGTCTTACCGCGTCTGAAAACAGACGCTGGACTGCCGTTTTTCTTCCCGTTGCTCACCTATTCCAGGCCCCTCATTGAGGGGCTTTTTTTTTGCCCAGGCGTCAGGAGATAAACATGGCTAACCCGCTATACCAAAAACACATCATTTCCATAAACGACCTCAGCCGCGATGACCTCAATCTGGTCCTGGCGACGGCGGCGAAATTAAAAGCCAATCCACAGCCGGAGCTGCTGAAGCATAAAGTGATCGCCAGCTGCTTCTTCGAGGCATCCACACGCACCCGCCTGTCGTTTGAAACCTCGATGCACCGCCTCGGCGCCAGCGTGGTGGGCTTTTCCGACAGCGCTAACACGTCGCTGGGCAAAAAAGGCGAGACGCTGGCGGATACCATCTCCGTTATCAGCACTTATGTGGACGCGATTGTGATGCGTCACCCACAGGAAGGTGCAGCGCGTCTGGCGACCGAGTTCTCCGGCAACGTGCCGGTACTGAACGCCGGCGACGGCGCAAACCAGCATCCGACCCAGACGCTGCTGGATCTGTTTACCATTCAGGAAACCCAGGGCCGCCTGGACAATCTGAACATCGCTATGGTCGGCGACCTGAAATATGGCCGAACCGTACACTCACTGACGCAGGCGCTGGCGAAGTTTGACGGCAACCGCTTCTACTTTATCGCGCCGGACGCGCTGGCGATGCCGCAATACATTCTGGATATGCTGGATGATAAAGGCATTGCCTGGAGTCTGCACAGCGCCATCGAAGAGGTGATGGCGGAAGTGGATATTCTGTATATGACCCGCGTGCAGAAAGAGCGTCTGGACCCGTCCGAATACGCCAACGTCAAAGCGCAGTTTGTCCTGCGCGCCAGCGACCTGAACGGCGCGCGTGAAAACATGAAGGTTCTGCATCCGCTGCCGCGTATTGATGAGATCACCACCGACGTAGATAAAACGCCGCACGCCTGGTACTTCCAGCAGGCAGGAAACGGTATTTTCGCTCGCCAGGCGTTACTGGCACTGGTTCTGAATAGCGATCTGGCACTGTAAGGGGAAAAGAGATGACACACGACAATAAACTACAGGTTGAAGCGATCAAACGTGGCACCGTAATCGACCACATTCCCGCGCAGGTTGGCTTTAAGTTACTGACGCTGTTCAAACTGACCGAGACCGATCAGCGCATCACCATCGGCCTTAACCTGCCGTCCGGCGAGATGGGTCGTAAGGACCTGATTAAAATCGAGAACACCTTCCTGACCGAAGAACAGGTTAACCAGCTCTCCCTGTACGCGCCGCAGGCAACGGTAAACCGCATCGACAACTATGATGTGGTGGGCAAATCGCGCCCGAGCCTGCCGGATCGCATCGACAACGTGCTGGTCTGCCCGAACAGCAACTGCATCAGTCATGCTGAGCCGGTTTCATCCAGTTTTGCAGTGAAAAAACGCACAGATGACATTGCGCTCAAATGTAAATACTGCGAAAAAGAGTTTTCGCATTATGTGGTGCTGGCCAACTAATTGAGGTTGGTAATGGGTATCCGGCTCCCTATAATGACCTGTACCTAATTTACCGCTGTAATTCAGGAGAAATCATGAGCAAAACTATCGCGACGGAAAATGCACCCGCAGCTATCGGCCCATACGTTCAGGGCGTTGACCTGGGCAGCATGATCATCACTTCCGGTCAGATCCCGGTTGATCCAAAAACCGGCAGCGTACCGGATGACGTGTCCGCTCAGGCGCGCCAGTCGCTGGAAAACGTAAAAGCTATCGTCGAAGCCGCAGGCCTGAAAGTGGGCGACATCGTGAAAACAACCGTGTTCGTTAAAGACCTGAACGACTTCGCGACCGTGAATGCGACCTATGAAGCGTTCTTCACCGAGCATAATGCGACCTTCCCGGCACGTTCATGCGTTGAAGTTGCGCGTCTGCCGAAAGACGTAAAAATCGAGATCGAAGCGATCGCTATTCGCCGCTAAGTCTCCTTAAAAATATGTCTGCGCCGGATGGCAGCTTCGCCTTATCCGGCCTACGGGAAGCGCCGTTTGTAGGCCCGGTAAGCGCCAGCGCCACCGGGCATTTATCACATCACCCCAAATAGTTTCGGCAGGAACAGCGAGATCGCCGGAATATAGGTCACTAACATCAACACCAGGAAGAGTACCGCGTAGAACGGCAGCATCGCCTTCACCACCTGCTCTATTTTCTGCTTACTCACCGCACTGGCAACAAACAGCACCGATCCCACCGGCGGCGTAATCAGGCCGATCCCAAGATTCACCAGCATGATCATGCCGAAATGCACCGGATCAATACCCAATGCCGTAGTGACCGGCAGCAGAACAGGCGTCAGGATCAGGATCAGCGGCGCCATGTCCATCAGTGTCCCGATCAGCAGCAGCATAATGTTAATGCACATCAGGATGACGTATTTGTTATCTGAAATACTGGTGAACGCCTCGGTAATGCGCATCGGCAGCTGCATGTAGGTCATGATGGCGCCAAATGCGGCGGCGAACCCGATCAGGATCATCACAATGGTGACCGTTTTTACCGTGCGGTACATCAGCTTCGGCAGTTCAGACCATTTGTAGTCGCGGTAGATAAACATAGTGACGAAGAAGGCCCACAGACAGGCGATCGCCGCCGATTCCGTCGCGGTGAAGATGCCGGAGAGAATCCCGCCCATGATGATGACAACCGTCATCAGCCCCCACAGCGTATCGACAAAAATCTTCAACGCCTGGCGAAACGGCACCCGCTCGCCTTTCGGATAACCGCGCTTATGGGCAAAACCGACGCACATCACCATCAGGGTAAAACTTAACAGCAGCCCCGGTAGAATGCCGGCGATAAACAGCGCGGCAATCGATACCGTACCGCCCGTCGCCAGCGAATAAATCACCGAGTTGTGGCTGGGCGGCGTCAGGATCGCCTGTACGGAGCCGCTGGCGGTGACCGCCGCCGCGAAGTCACGCGGATAGCCTTTTTTATCCATCTCCGGGATCATCACCGAGCCGATAGACGCCGTATCCGCGACGGACGAGCCGGAAATCGCGCCAAAAAAGGTAGACGCCACAATGTTCACCAGCGACAGCCCGCCGCGTATAAAGCCGACAAAGATGTAGGCGAAGTTCACCAGGCGACGCGCAATACCGCCCTCCGCCATAATCGCCCCCGCCAGAATAAAAAATGGGATCGCCAGCAGCGAAAATTTGTTCACGCCGCTGGTGAGCTGGATCATGACCGCTTCCAGGGGAATGTCGATATACCAGGCGCCAATGATCGCGCTAATGCCCACCGCGTATGCTACCGGCACCCCAATCGCCAGCATAATGCCGAGCGTAAAGACGAGAATAAATGCATCCATCTGCTTTCCTTTATGAAATGGGGTCGCGCATTAATGGGTTGAGCCCAGCATGACGACAGGACGTTGATACTGCGAACCACGGAAAATTTTCTCGATAATGAAAAGCAGCGTGATGGCAGAGCCGACAGGCAACGGCAGGTAGTTCTCTCCCGCTGATAACAGAGGAAATTCCGCCACCGGCTGTTCCCACAGGTCGTAGCACAGCAGGGAGCCGTACCAGAGGATAAACAGGCTGACGGCCATCAGCATCAGATCCGCCACAATGAAACAGATTCGCTGCGCGCCCTCGCTCAGGCGGTCGGTCACCATGCTGACGGCAATATGGGAACCCGCGCGATAGCTCACCGCTGCGCCAACAAAGGTGAATGTCACCATGCAAAGAATGGCGACCGGTTCCGGCCATGACAACGCGCTGTTCATCACATAGCGCGCAAATATCCCGACGGGAATAACGGCCACCATAATCAACAGCGCCAATCCGGCAACCCACATTGAGATTCGGTAAAACAAATCCATTACCGACGAATAAAATTCACCCATGGTCGTCCCCTTGAATTAATCTTTAGGTTCAGGCGGATAAAGTCCTTACCCCGCCAGAGGTATTACTTCATATCCTGAATCCGTTTAATCAAATCCTGGCGATCTTTATAGGGTTCGCTGGCAGTTTAAAAAATGCCATGAATAGCGCTAACTGACAGGATAAAAGAGTGCCGGGCTTAACTTACAGTTATATATGACCTTTTACAGCGTAGCCTGCGCAGGCCAACGCATGTAAGAAAGTATTACGATAATTATGTTCATAAAATATGACTGAATGGAAATATTTTTAGCACGCTGTTTCATTTTTGCAATGAAGGTCTTTTTCCTGATAAAAAGATGTCTGAAAGAGGAGTAAAATTGTGATCCGTCACACTCTTTAGTATTTCAAAAAAAATAAAACAGGAACTTTCGTGAGGATATATTTTCGGAGTTATAGAAAAGCGTAATGGCTGCCGCAGCAGCCATTATTCTGGATTATTGCCAGCCGTAACGACGGCTATAAAAACCTTTCACTAATTGTGTCAATGTCATATAACCCGCGAGAATAGCGATCAGCCACGGGAAGTAGCTCAGCGGCAGCGCCTGTAATTGCAGATAGCCCGCCAACGGCGAGAACGGCAGCGCGATACCCACCACCATCACCACCAGCGTCATCAGCATCAACGGCCATGCGGCGCGGCTCTGAATAAACGGTACGCGGCGCGTGCGAATCATATGCACAATCAATGTTTGCGATAACAGCCCGACGACAAACCAACCCGACTGGAACAGGGTTTGCGCTTCCGGCACATTCGCATGGAATACCCACCACATCAGGCAGAAGGTCAGGATGTCGAAAATCGAACTGATTGGCCCGAAGAAGATCATAAAACGCCCCAGATCGGCGGGATTCCAGCGTTGTGGCTTCTGGATCTGCTCGTCATCCACGTTATCAAACGGGATCGCCACCTGGGATACATCGTACAGCAGGTTCTGAATCAGTAAGTGCAGCGGCAGCATTGGCAGGAAGGGCAAGAATGCGCTCGCCACCAGCACGCTAAAGACGTTACCAAAGTTAGAACTCGCGGTCATTTTGATGTATTTCAGCATGTTGGAGAACGTGCGACGCCCTTCGATAACGCCCTCTTCCAGCACCATCAGGCTCTTTTCCAACAGGATGATATCCGCAGCTTCGCGGGCAATATCCACGGCGCCATCAACGGAAATGCCGATATCCGCCGCACGCAATGCCGGAGCATCATTGATGCCATCGCCCATAAAGCCAACCACATGCCCTTCGCGTTTCAGCAGCGTGACGATGCGCTCTTTGTGCATCGGCGTCAGGCGGGCAAACAGCGTGGTGCGCGCGGCAAGTTCCGCCAGTTCATCATCGCTCAGCCCTTCGATATCACTGCCAGTCACCACATCGCCCGCATCAAGCCCGACTTCATGGCATACTTTCGCCGCCACCAGTTCGCTGTCGCCAGTGAGGATCTTCACGGTAATGCCGCTCTCTTTCAGCGCCTTCAGCGCCGGAGCGGTCGTCTCTTTCGGCGGATCGAGAAACGCAATGTAGCCTTCGAGGATCAGGTCAGACTCATCAATGCGTTGATAATCCCCTTCCCGCGCAGGCAGATACTTCGTGGCAACGGCTACCACGCGCAGCCCCTGGCGGTTCAGCGTATCCGTTACGCGCTTCACCCGGCGCAGCATGTTGTCATCCATCGGCACAATATCGCCATTGTGGCGCACCTGGGTGCAGACGCTGAGGATCTCCTGCAACGCGCCTTTGCACACCAGTTGATGCACATCGGCTTCTTCCGCCACCACTACGGACATCCGGCGACGCTCAAAATCAAACGGGATCTCATCAATTTTCTGCCAGCGCCCGGAGAGCTGACGCGCAGACTCTTCATCCACGCCTTCCAGCACTGCGGTATCCAGCAGATTTTTCAACCCGGTCTGGTAGTGGCTGTTCAGCCAGGCGGAATGCAGCACGCGTTCGCTGGGCTTGCCGGAGACATCCGTATGGTTCTCCAGCACAATTTTATCCTGAGTCAGCGTGCCGGTTTTGTCGGTGCAGAGAATATCCATCGCGCCGAAGTTCTGAATGGCGTCCAGGTGCTTAACAATGACTTTTTGCTTCGACAGTTTCACCGCCCCGCGCGCCAGCGTGGAGGTGACAATCATCGGCAGCATTTCCGGCGTCAGGCCTACCGCGACCGAGAGCGCAAACAGCGCCGCTTCCCACCAGTCGCCTTTGGTATAGCCGTTAATGATCAACACGATAGGCGCCATGACCAGCATAAAGCGGATCAACAGCATACTGACGCGGCTGATGCCTTTCTGAAACGCGTTTTGCTCGCTTTCCTGCTCGCTCACGCGGCCAGCCAGTTGACCAAACCAGGTCTCGCCGCCCGTCGCGATGACGATCGCCTGCGCCGTCCCGCTCACCACGTTGGTGCCCATAAAGCACAGCGTGTCGCATTCCAGCGGATTGCTTTGCTTAGGGTCGCGGGTCGTCGCCACTTTTTCTACCGGCAGAGATTCGCCCGTGAGCGAAGCCTGCGCAACAAACAGATCGCGCGCCTGAATAACGCGTAAATCCGCCGGGATCATATCGCCCGCCGCCAGCTTGATAATATCGCCCGGCACCAGTTGGTCGATGGGCAGCTCAACCCAGCTGTTCTCGCCTTTTTCATTGATAACGCGCAGCACCGTAGCGGTATTGCTGACCATCGCCTTCAACGCATCTGCCGCTTTGGTCGAACGCGCTTCCTGCACAAAATTCAGCAGCGTCGAAATCCCGACCATCAGCGCAATAACGCCTGCGGCAAACAGATCTTCCGTGGCATAGGAGATGACGCCGAGAATGGTCAGCAAGATATTGAAAGGGTTGCGATAGCAGACCCACAGGTGTCTCCACCACGGAGTCGGCTTCTGTGTGGGCAGCTGATTTTCACCGTATTTCTCGCGCGCATCCTCCACCTCTGCGACATTCAGCCCCTCAGGATGCGCATCGAATGCGCGCCAGAGCGCCGCTTCTTCCATCACCGCCATTTTCAGGCAGCGATCGCTCAATGACGGGGGAATCGGAGTATTCGCAACGCTCTGCGCACTGGGCAGAGGGTCACGATGCACCAGACGATGAGGTAAATGACGGTTAAGGCGGGCAAACAGCTCGCGGGTGATATTTTTCAGCATAAGCAGTCCCTCCGCGCCGAAAAAGCGGCGCAGAAACATCTCTCAGGCGCGGCAAAGCCTTACCTGACGATAATTTAAAGCGATAACAGGGACGTCGGGAACGTCACTGCCTTACGTATCCGGTAAGACAGTGAAAAACAGGCTTACCGGAAAGGGCTATTTCTCCATCGCGGGAGAGGGGTGGGTTCGGGATCCATGCAGCCTCCGGTAAGTGAATGATTGGCGCCGCGCATTATACGCAGAAAACCATAAGGTTTGTGGCAATTATGGCGGTATGATACCGCCGTGTAATTAAACCAAACGTATACACAAAAACATTTAGCTTGAAGGATGAAGCGTATAAACCAGACTTTACCCATTGCCCCTGGCTTGAGTAAAGTTACTCTTTTTGACACAACTTGATGCGCACCACGGGAAAACAGGATGCAGAATCGGCTGACCATTAAAGACATTGCCCGCTTAAGCGGCGTAGGGAAATCCACCGTTTCCCGCGTGCTCAACAACGAAAGCGGGGTAAGTGAACGGACTCGTGAACGTGTGGAAGCCGTAATGAATCAACATGGTTTTTCCCCTTCCCGTTCCGCACGCGCCATGCGCGGGCAAAGTGATAAAGTGGTCGCCATTATTGTTACCCGTCTGGATTCCCTGTCAGAAAACCTCGCCGTCCAGACCATGCTGCCCGCGTTTTACGAGCAGGGTTACGATCCCATCATGATGGAGAGCCAGTTCTCGCCAGAACTGGTAGAAGAGCACCTGGGGATGCTCAGACGGCGTAACATTGACGGCGTGGTGCTGTTCGGTTTTACCGGTATTTGCGAGGAGATGCTTGCGCCCTGGCAGGCCTCGCTGGTGCTGCTGGCAAGGGACGCCAGCGGTTTTGCGTCGGTGTGCTATGACGACGAAGGCGCTATCCATACCTTAATGCAGCGTCTGTATGACCAGGGACATCGGGCGATCAGCTTTCTCGGCGTGCCTCACAGCGACGTCACGACCGGTAAGCGCCGTCACGAAGCCTATCTGAGTTTCTGCAAAAAAAATAAACTGCACCCTGTCGCCGCTCTGCCTGGCCTGGCGATGAAACAAGGCTATGAGCACGCTGCGGATGTCATTACGCCAGACACCAGCGCGCTGGTCTGCGCGACCGATACGCTGGCGCTGGGCGCCAGTAAATATTTGCAGGAACAGCGTATCGATTCTCTGCAACTGGCGAGCGTCGGGAACACGCCGCTGATGAAATTTCTCCACCCGGAGATTATCACGGTTGATCCCGGTTACGCTGAAGCCGGGAAACAAGCGGCCTTACAGCTGATCGAACAAATCAACGGCCGCAGCGATCCCCGCCAGATCGTCATTCCGTCTACCCTCTCCTGATTCTTTTCTGAACGGTAATTTGTGATCTTCGCTGCGTTTCGGGAACGTTCCCATTTTTTAATATTCACCGAAGATATACTCTTGCGCCAACAACGTAAGAGCTGCCGGATGGCGACGCTAAAGCGTCTTATCATCCGGCTTACAGGGACACATTTCATCTGCCACGGGGCTTTATGATGAGCAAAGTAAAACAAGCTGATATAGACCAGCTGATTGAACTGGTCGGCGGGCGAGACAATATCGCCACGGTGAGCCACTGCATTACTCGCCTGCGCTTTGTGCTGAACCAGCCAGCAAATGCCAGACCGAAAGAAATTGAACAATTACCGATGGTTAAAGGCTGCTTCACCAACGCCGGGCAGTTCCAGGTGGTGATTGGCACTGACGTTGGCGACTACTACAACGCGCTGCTGGCGACCACCGGTCAGGCGCACGCCGACAAAGAGCAGGCTAAAAAAGCCGCGCGGCAGAATATGAAATGGCACGAGCAGTTGATCTCCCACTTCGCTGAGATCTTCTTCCCGCTGCTGCCTGCGCTGATCAGCGGCGGTCTGATCTTAGGTTTTCGCAACGTGATCGGCGATCTGCCGATGAGCAACGGCCAGACGCTGGCGCAGATGCATCCCGCGCTGAAAACGATCTACGACTTCCTGTGGCTGATCGGCGAAGCGATCTTCTTCTACCTGCCGGTCGGGATCTGCTGGTCTGCGGTGAAGAAAATGGGCGGCACGCCGATCCTCGGTATCGTACTCGGCGTAACGCTGGTGTCGCCGCAGTTGATGAACGCCTATCTGCTGGGCCAGCAGGCTCCTGAAGTGTGGGACTTCGGCATGTTCAGCATTGCGAAAGTCGGCTATCAGGCGCAGGTCATCCCGGCATTGCTGGCGGGTCTGGCGCTCGGCTTTATTGAAACGCGCATGAAGCGCATCGTGCCGGATTACCTCTATCTGGTGGTGGTGCCGGTATGCTCGTTGATCCTCGCGGTCTTTCTCGCACACGCCTTTATCGGCCCGTTTGGCCGCATGATTGGCGATGGTGTGGCCTTTGCGGTGCGCCATCTGATGACCGGGAGTTTCGCCCCTGTCGGCGCGGCGCTGTTCGGCTTCCTGTATGCTCCGTTGGTCATTACCGGCGTACATCAGACTACGCTGGCTATCGATATGCAGATGATTCAGAGCATGGGCGGTACGCCGGTATGGCCGTTGATTGCGCTGTCGAATATCGCCCAGGCTTCCGCTGTGGTGGGCATTATTATCTCCAGCCGTAAGCACAACGAACGCGAAATTTCCGTTCCGGCCGCCATCTCCGCCTACCTCGGCGTGACCGAACCGGCGATGTACGGCATCAACCTGAAATACCGCTTCCCGATGCTGTGCGCCATGATCGGCTCTGGCCTCGCCGGGTTGTTATGCGGCCTGAACGGCGTCATGGCGAACGGGATCGGCGTCGGCGGCTTGCCGGGCATTCTTTCCATCCAGCCGAGCTACTGGCAGGTGTTTAGCATGGCGATGGCGATCGCGGTCGTCATCCCAATCGTGCTGACTTCCGTTATCTATCAGCGTAAGTACCGTCAGGGCACGTTGCAGATTGTCTGATTCTTCTTCGGGGCGCAGTTGCGCCCCATCGCATATGTAGGTTACAAGCATGAATACCCTTCCCCACTGGTGGCAAAACGGCGTTATTTACCAGATCTATCCCAAAAGTTTTCAGGACACGACCGGCAGCGGAACCGGCGATTTACGCGGCGTTACGCAGCGCCTTGATTACCTGCAAAAACTGGGGGTGGATGCTATCTGGCTGACGCCATTCTATGTTTCACCGCAGATTGATAACGGCTACGACGTCGCGAACTACACCGCCATCGACCCGGCCTACGGCACGCTGGATGATTTTGACGAACTGGCGGCGCAGGCCAAAGCGCGCGGCATCCGCATTATTCTGGATATGGTGTTTAACCACACCTCCACGCAGCATGCCTGGTTCCACAACGCGCTGAATAAAGAGAGTCCGCACCGGGAGTTTTATATCTGGCGCGACGGTACGCCGGATGCGCCGCCCAATAACTGGCGCTCCAAATTTGGCGGCAGCGCCTGGCGCTGGCATGCCCAGAGCGAACAGTATTACCTGCACCTTTTCGCCCCGGAGCAGGCCGACCTGAACTGGGAAAATCCGGCGGTGCGCGCTGAGCTGAAAAAAGTGTGTGAATTCTGGGCCGATCGCGGCGTGGACGGGCTGCGCCTGGATGTCGTGAACCTCATCTCCAAAGATCAGCGTTTCCCGAACGATCTGGACGGCGATGGTCGCCGCTTTTACACCGACGGGCCGCGCGCGCATGAGTTCTTGCACGAGATGAACCGTGACGTTTTTACTCCGCGTAACCTGATGACGGTGGGCGAAATGTCATCCACCACCCTGGAAAACTGTCAGCGGTATGCCGCTCTCGATGGCAGCGAGCTGTCGATGACCTTTAACTTCCATCATCTGAAAGTCGATTATCCCGGCGGCGAGAAATGGACGCTGGCAAAGCCGGATTACGTGGCGCTAAAAGCGTTGTTTCGCCACTGGCAGCAGGGGATGCATAACGTTGCCTGGAATGCCCTGTTCTGGTGTAACCACGATCAGCCGCGTATCGTGTCGCGCTTTGGCGACGAAGGCGAACTGCGGGTTCCGGCGGCGAAGATGCTGGCGATGGTGCTGCACGGTATGCAGGGTACGCCCTATATCTACCAGGGCGAAGAAATTGGCATGACAAACCCGCATTTCTCCCACATCACCGATTACCGTGACGTGGAAAGCCACAACATGTTTGCCGGGCTGCGCGCCCAGGGCCGGGAAGCCAATGATCTACTGGCTATTCTTGCCAGCAAATCCCGCGATAACAGCCGCACGCCCATGCAGTGGGATAGCAGCGCGAATGCAGGGTTTACGCAAGGCGAGCCGTGGATCAACCTCTGCGATAACTATGCGGACATCAACGTGGCGGCGGCGCTAAATGATGAAGACTCGGTGTTCTACACCTATCAAAGACTGATTGCCTTGCGCAAAACAGAGCCGGTCTTAACCTGGGGGAATTATCAGGATCTGCTGCCGGACAGCCCGCATGTATGGTGCTATCGCCGCGAATGGCAGGGGCAGCGGTTACTGGTGGTCGCCAACCTGAGCAACGCCTGTCAGGCCTGGCTGCCAGAGCATCACGAAGGAAACTGGCAGGCGCTGATGCACAACTACGACGAGGTTGCCACCCGCCCTGCCGCCATGACGTTACGCCCGTTTGAGGCCGTCTGGTGGTTGCAGAAGTAATCACAACGGGATACGGACAGACCTGTCTGTATCCCGGATTATTCAGCCCACAGATATTTTCTCCGTCTTTCTGACAGCGTAAAAAAATGCCGCGTATAGTGATACTTAGAATGTACCATCATAAAATTTACACGCGCTAAAGAATAAAACAAAAATAGACCTGCCACTGACACTTATCATATAACCGGCAGGATATCATGAATAAACCTCTTATTAAGTTAAGTTTACTTTCAGCTTTACTCATTAGCAGCCAGGGATGGTGCGGTAATACCTCTGTTGATTTGCGTTTTGGTCATAATACCAATTCAGAAGCTAATGATTCCAGAATTAAAGTCATGCACCAGGCCGACAATGGTTTTTATTTCTCCGTTGAAGCTGCGCAAAACCATAACGATACGTTTTTTGGCGATACCGATCGCTACAGTTCCGATGATAAAGGCGTGACCGAAGCAGCCCAGGAAATAGAAACTCGCTGGCGCTTTGATTTAGGTGACGGTTACGCGGTCGCACCGGGGATGGTCACCGTATTTACGTCCAGTAATACCCATTATCGCCCTTTTATTCAGGGCTGGAAATCCTTCGATAATGGCCTTAACCTTTCTGCCCGTTATCGTTACAACACGGTGAACGATGCGCACAGCGACAGAGAATTAGACGGCAGCGGTTATACACGTCGTGAATCTCATCAGTTTGATATATGGTTTGCCTACAATATTGGTAACTTTGGCATGTCTTATAACCCCCGTTTCCGCTATCAGGATGGCGTCGATCAGGGGACGGGCGACGATACTTACTGGGAACATACCCTCGCGTTCAACTACAAACTGGACGATGGCTGGACGCCGTACGTCGAGCTGGTCTCTCTTGATAAAACCTATATCAATGACGACGGTCATCATGAAAATGATTACGCCGTACGTCTTGGTATCGTAAAACAGCTTTAACGCGCTATGCCGCATCGTATTGCAGCAGATAACATCCGATGCGGTCTACTACCGTCAGCAGTTCCAGCTGGCCTTCTCGTTGATATAACGAGATTGCGTCAATATCAATATCCAGAGGCCAGCATAATGTTGAAATCGTCGCTAACGTGGATTCTCGTTTTGTAATCGCAATGATTTTTAATCCCTTACGTAACGCGTTTCGCGCCATTTCGACTAACGACGCCGTTTCACCCGATTTGCTGATCAACACCAGCGTACCTTTAGAGACTCGCGTCAGCTGATGAACATCATTGAGAATGAGGTGCGGCAAGCTCGCCAGCGACAAAAAACGCGACAAATAATTCAGGCTGGTCAATGACGCGCCGCGCGCATATAAGAAGATATGGCTGGAATTAACCAGTATGTTGCACAGTTGTGTAACGGTCTCTTCTTTTTCATCACCAACAACATATCTTACGGGTTCGGCTATTAACCTGTCGCGAGAAAACTGATACCGTAGCTCGGTATAGCTCCGGTATCCCATTTTTTTACACACCCGATTAACGGATGTTGTAGTGGTGAATGTTTCGCTCGCAATCACCTTAGCTGAAATACCCGATATTTCATGAGCATGACACTGAATATACTCAAATATTAATCTTTCACTACCCTGAAAGGAATTCATAAAACCCACCCTTAACCTACGAATATAATATATTCTATCAATATCGTATTTATAACACTGGAATGCGAATCACACTCTATTCAACAGGTATGGCAATACGCAATTAGTACCATCAAACCTTTTATTGCCTTTTTTATTTCTCTTTATAATTTCTGCAATTCTATTGTTAGGGGTTTTACAATGACAAGGCAAAAAGTCGTCGCGATAACGGCATGCCCGACCGGCATCGCTCATACCTTTATGGCTGCCAACAAAATTGCAGCGTGGGGAGAAGAAAATAACGTCATCGTCAAAGTGGAAACACAAGGAAGCGATGGCGTCAAAAACAAGCTTTCCCGACAAGATATTGCCAGCGCAGATGCCGTCATTCTGGCAATCGATGTTCCCATCCAGGACGCTGAACGATTCGATAACGTTCCTCATCTCAAAATACGCACTCAGGAACTGATCAAAAATACCGATCGTTACCTGCGTCAGGCGCTGGCGATGGATAAAACCGTAACGGTAGCGTGTGAAGAACAGGAAGAAGCTCGCTCCGCCTGGCAGACCTTCATCGGCCATATTATGGCGGCGATCAGCTATATGCTCCCGGTCGTCGTCCTCGGTGGATTACTGATGGCGGTCGCCAAAATAACCGGGCAGTTTATTCCAATTGCCGGTACGCCGTTCGAGGTGCTGGATAAACTGGGCTTTATGGTGATCAAGTTCATGTACCCGGTTTTTGCCATGTACCTCGCGTTCTCTATTGCCGGTAAACCTGCGCTGATCCCCGGACTTATCGGCGGCATTATGTCCGACGAGGTCTATAAACGCTTTTTTGATCTCGACGGTTTTATGCCCTCAGGCTTCTTCGGCGCCATCGCCATCGGCTTTTTTGTCGGTCATCTGGTGCAGTGGCTCAACAATACCATTAACGTTCGCGCCCAACTTACCACCATTAAAACGATGCTTATCGTGCCGCTGTGTACCGGCATTACGCTCGTCATCGTTATGCAGTACCTGATCAACCCCTTCTTTGGCGCAATCAACCAGGCGATGGTCGAGTTTTTCACCTCCGCTGGCAACACCGGGCGCGGTTTTTACGCCATGATGATCGCCGCAGGGACGGCCTTCGACCTCGGCGGCCCCATCAATAAAGCCGCTGGTTCGGTGGCGCTGGGGCTCAACGGCGTCAGCGAAACCTTCGATTTAACCGCCAGAGAGCTGGCGATCGTCATTCCATCTATCGGCGTCGGCCTGGCGGCGTTACTGAATAACCGTTTTGGCCTGCCCAACGTGTTTAGCAGCGAAGAAAAAACCGTCGGCGGTACGTCTTTACTGCTGGGATTCATTGGCATTTCAGAAGGCGCTATTCCTTTCATCCTGAAAAATCCACGCCTGATTCCGGTCTTTATGATCGGCGCAATGTCCGGCGCGCTTATTGCTATCGCACTCGGCGTGAAGCAATCGCTGCCGTTGCCTGCCATCTGGGGATGGCCGCTGGCGACAAATGTCACAGGGTATCTGATCAGCGTGTTTGCCGGTTCTCTTGTATGCGCGCTGGGCGTGCTCTTCGCCAGCCCTAAGATCGCCAAATAATTCAGGAAGTAGAAATGAGCAACATTCACGTCATCGCCCATACGCACTGGGATCAGGAATGGTATTTCACCTTGCAGGATAGCAATATTCTCGCGTCCTGGAATTTTGCGGATGTGATCCGAACCCTGGAACAGAACCCTGCGTATACCTGTTACCACTTCGACGGCCAAACCGCTGTCGTGGAAGATTTCCTGGCCGTCAATCCTCAATACTGCGAACGGCTGAAACAGCTGGTCGCCGACAGACGGCTTTTTATCGGCCCGTGGTACACCCAGACGGATACGTATAATGTTCATGGCGAATCCATCATTCGCAACCTGAAATACGGGATACTTTCCGCGCGTAAACTGGGCCATGCCATGATGGTCGGCTATTTACCCGATACGTTCGGCCATAACAGCCAGCTCCCGACCCTGCTTCGCGGGTGTAACCTTGATAACATCGTTTTCTGGCGGGGCATCAACCATGATACGCAGGTTGAAAAGAGTCAGTTCATCTGGCAAGCGCCGTCCGGCGCGCAGGTTATCGCTTGCGCCATGCCCTTCGGCTATGGCGCGGCAAAAAATATTCGTGCAGACGACGCGCATCTGCACGACAAAATATTCCCAATCGTTAACCACATCCGCCAACGCTCCGGCCTGAACGATCTGCTCCTGCCCTGCGGCGGCGACCAGGTCAATATTGATCCCCATCTGCCGGAGATACTGCGTATCGCCAGCGCATGTTCCCCTGAAGGCGATCGTTTTCAGATCTCCTCTCTGGAAGCGTACATTGACCGCCTTCGACAACAGGCATCAGGATATGATCGCTGGCAAGGGGAATTAAAATCTCCCCGCTATACCCGCATTCATAAAACAATCGGTTCAGTACGTTACGACATCAAAAAGAAGAATTATGATGTTGAACAGTTCCTGTTAGGCAAGCTCGAACCCACCATTGCGCTGGCGCGTTATCAGGGCATTGAGGTCAACGTGCAGTGGGTTGACCAGATATGGAAAAACCTTCTGCGTAATCATGCGCATGACTCCATCGGCGGGTGTAACAGCGATGCCACCAATCGCGATATTCTCCATCGCCTTGAGCAAACGGAACAACTTAGCCATAGCCTGTGGAATCTGGTCGTAAAAGAACTGGCGACCGCCAGTTGTGAAGAGGGCGATCTTTTCGTCATCAACCCCAGCGCCACCGCCTGGTCAGGCATTATCAAAGCCACATTATATAGCCGTACGGCCGGTATTGAACTCAGCCATCATGCGCGTCCTCTTCCGTTCAGCGTTCTCGAACGCACGCAGGTCTCCGGCGGGCGCACGGTTCAGGTTACTGTGCAGGGCGAAAAAGAGGTCGAACTTCCGCCTTATTACCGCTGGCAGGTCGCTATTGACGCGCCAGCGTTACCGCCGCTGGGTTATACCCACATTCAGGCGCAGGAATCGTCACGCACCGCGCCAGCAATGCGCAACTGCGCTGAAAGCGCCATTGAAAACAATGATTACCGGCTGGCGCTGCGTGCCGGTTCGCTGTCGCTTCATGATAAGCGCAACGGCCGGGTAATATCCGACCTGCTGACCTTTGAAGACTGTGCGGATGCGGGCGATAGCTATGACTTTTCGCCGCTGGAGGGCGATGTTCCGCAGCGCTGCCACACATTTACGCTTATTGCCTGCGAGAAAGGCCCGCACATTGAACGGATAACGCTAAGCGCCACACTGATGCTCCCCCCTTCGCTGGCGGCACGAGCGGCGCAGGATGTTCAACCCTACCCTGTACGCCTTGTCTGCGAGCTTCGCCAGCATGACGCTCAGCTTTTTATCGACGTTTCGCTGGAAAACACCGTCTGCGATCACCGCCTGCGCTTACTCATCAACAGCGACATTCGCACCACAGAATCCATCGCCTCTCAGCCCTTTGCCGTCATCCGGCGTCCTGTTGCCGATGCGCCAGCCGACTGGCGTCAGCACTATCGGGAAAAGCCGGTCGATATTGAAACCAGCGAGGGCATTATCGCCATCGAGGAAAACAACCGCTCGCTCATCATCAATAGCCTGGGCATGAAAGAGTTTCAGATATGCCAGAACGAGACGGCGCAGATAGCGTTGACGTTGTTTAAATCAACGGGAGTCCTGGGACGTGACGATCTTGACTGGCGACCCGGACGCGCTTCCGGCATTAATAATACCGTCGTCAACACGCCCGACGCGCAGCTGCTTAAACCGCTGCATTTCAGCCTGACGCTGGCGCTTGCCGATCGGGCCGACCCTATGACGTTAAGGCATCTTGAAACCCGCGTGACGCGCCAGCCATTCACCTGGCAAAATCAGACATTGAACACGCTGGACAACCGCCTGGAGCGTTTTACGCTCAATTTTGCTTCGCGCTCGCTGCCGGAAACATTCAGCCTGCTGACGCTTCCCGAACCGCTGATGCTTTCCGCAATACCCCATGCCCATACGGTAGACGGAACAATCATTCGCGTTTTCAATGCCGGAGAGCACCCGGTGCCGCTCCCGCCTTCGCTAAGAAATATTCCGCAAATCAATTATCTGGAAGAACCTGTCGCAGATTGCACCACCATTTTGCCTTGCAGTACGTGTGATTTTCTTTTTACTCATCAGGAGCGTAACGAAAAAGTATGAGCCAGAACGCCCATCATACCTTCATCAAAAATACGTTAGCTCAGCTTTATCCCCATGCGGATCGGTACGCGCTGGCGGCGAAAATCGAGCAACTCTGTCAACGCTGGAAGCTACGGGAGCAAATCGCCGCACCTTTGGATCAGAGCCGGGTGTGGATGATTACTTATGGCGACAGTATCCATAGCGGGGACGCAAACGCTCTTGCCTGCCTGCATCAGTTTTCGACACGCTGGCTTAAGGGCGTCATCAGCGACATTCACCTGCTGCCCATGTTCCCGTGGACATCTGATGATGGCTTCAGCGTTAAAGATTATCGCCACATTGCGCCAGAATTAGGCCAGTGGTCAGACATTGCAGCGCTGGCAGGCGATTTTAATCTGATGTTTGATTTCGTGATTAACCATATCTCTCAGCAAAGCCGCTGGTTCCAGGGCTATTTACACGGCGAACCGCGTTATCAGCACTACTTTATTAGCGCCGACCCTGACGATGACTACCATCTTGTCACGCGTCCACGCGCCCTTCCCCTGCTTACGCCATTCAAGCGCAAAACGGGGGAAACCGTACATATCTGGACGACATTCAGCGCCGATCAGATCGATCTGAATTTCCGTGAACCTGACGTGTTACTGGAAAGTATCGACATCCTGCTGGAATACGCGGCGCGCGGCGCGCGCGCAATCAGGCTCGATGCGATCGGTTTTTTGTGGAAAGAGCGAAACAGCACCTGTATTCACCTGCCGCAGACGCATCTGATCGTTAAACTCTGGCGCGCCATTCTGGATACGACCTGGCCTGACTGCCTGTTGATTACGGAAACCAACGTCCCGCATCAGGAAAATATCAGCTACTTCGGCAACGGCGATGAAGCTCACATGGTGTATCAGTTCCCCTTGCCGCCGCTGACGCTCCATGCCTTTTTACGCGGTAACGCACGCTGGTTACGCCAGTGGGCGCAACGTCTGGAACAGGATGCGTTTCCCGACAAGACGACCTTTTTTAATTTCCTCGCCAGCCACGACGGCATCGGGCTGCGTCCCGTGGAAAATCTCCTTTGCGCAGAAGAGCGGCAGTTTCTGATAAGCGAGGTAGAACGCAAGCAGGGGCGTATTTCATGGAAAACCAACCCTGACGGCAGCCAGTCGCCGTATGAACTTAACATCAACTTTCTGAGCGCATTGAGCGAACCTGGGGAAAGTCCCGACGACCAGCTCGCCAGATTCACCGCCGCGCACGCCATCCTCTTTATGCTGCGGGGCGTGCCTGCGATCTATTATCACAGCCTCTTCGGCAGTGAAAATGACAACGCCGGGCTGCTCGAATCGGGCATAAATCGCCGCATTAACCGGGAAAAACTGGACGCTGCCACGCTCCATGAGCAGTTGCTCTCGCCGGAAACGAGACAATCCCGAATCTACGCGTCTCTGGCGAAGTTAGCGTGTATACGCCAGCAGCATCCCGCATTTTCTCCGTTCGCCTCGCAGCGCGTTCCTGAATTGCCTGACGCGCTCTTTGGCGTCGTTCGCCAGCATCCTACAGAAGGCGAAACGCTGTACTGCGTCGTGAACGTCACAGGAATACCACAATCACTTTCACTGCCTGTCACAGGAACAGATCTGCTGACGGGCGCAGCATTCAACGGCGCTTGCGAGCTTTCCGGCTGGCAAACGGTATGGATTCTCGCTGATACGCAACCGGAGGCATAACATGGAGTTGTCCGCGCTTACGCATTCTGAACTGATTTTTATCGATCCGCCGCACCGCACTCCTGAAGCGGTGATCGGGGAGATGTCCGCCGCCCTGTTCAGGCAGGGCCTGATCAACGACAAGGCGATGTTTATTGATAGCGTCCTGCGCCGTGAAAGCGAAGGGCCCACGGCGTTGGGAGAGTCGCTGGCTGTCCCACATGGGAAATGCGGATCGGTTGTCCAGGCCGCATTTAGCGTCGCCCTGTTTCGCCAGCCCATCATGTGGCCGGGTCTTGAGGGTGACGAGGAGGTTCAGTTGGTATTTCTGCTGGCGATTCCCCCAGAAGAAGCAGGCAGTACGCATATGCAATTATTAACCCGACTAACCTCGTCTCTGGTGGACGATAAAGTGCGTGAATCACTCATCAACGCTTCCTCTGCCGAAGAGGTACTTGCGCTGCTCTCGCCAGATGCGCCTTCGGTTTCGCCAGAAACCGCCATTGTGGTGAAAAACACCCGGCTTGTCCCCCTGATTTTGGGGATCGTCGCTGTTGCTGCATTTATCAATGCGGGTATTCACTGGATGAACGCAACAGCGCAATAACCCCTCCTGCGTCAAACCGGTCGTTTCTTTTCGCGCCGGTTTGACGAACGCCTGGCTTAACGCCCGAATTTTGTTGAATTTTTACGCAATTTTTAAGTCCAAAAATTTACATTAAGCGCAAGCGCCCGCCATTCGTACTCTTAAATTTTTACTTTGTTCTGAATCAATAAAATCGTAAACATCTTTGATGCAAATCACTACATATAGAACTTAAAATGCAACCCGACCCAATATGTTGTATTAATCGACTACAATTGCTACAAACACAATACGACGCCATAACGGTGATGTTGTGGATAACGTGGGTCGGGATTGCGGGAAGTCGTTGGATAGAGAGATGAATAAACCCACGCAGACTTCCTCAGCCTCTGTGGATAACCTGTTCTTATAAATATGGAGTGATCATGACACCGCATGTGATGAAACGAGATGGCTGTAAAGTGCCGTTTAAATCAGAGCGCATCAAGGAAGCCATTCTGCGTGCAGCTAAAGCAGCGGGAGTCGATGACGCAGATTACTGCGCCACCGTCGCAGAAGTCGTTAGTAACCAGATGAATGAGCGCAGCCAGGTTGATATCAACGAGATCCAGACAGCCGTTGAGAACCAGCTGATGTCCGGGCCGTACAAACAACTCGCTCGCGCTTACATTGAATACCGCCATGACCGTGATATTCAACGTGAAAAACGTGGCCGTCTGAACCAGGAAATTCGTGGTCTGGTTGAGCAAACCAACTCCGCGCTGCTGAACGAAAACGCCAACAAAGACAGTAAAGTGATCCCGACCCAGCGCGACCTGCTGGCCGGTATCGTGGCGAAACACTACGCCCGTCAGCATCTGCTGCCGCGTGATGTGGTGCAGGCGCACGAGCGCGGCGACATTCACTATCACGATCTCGACTATTCTCCGTTCTTCCCGATGTTCAACTGTATGCTGATCGATCTGAAAGGCATGCTGACGCAGGGCTTTAAGATGGGGAATGCGGAAATCGAGCCGCCGAAATCCATCTCCACCGCCACGGCCGTAACCGCGCAAATCATCGCGCAGGTCGCCAGCCATATTTATGGCGGCACCACCATCAACCGTATTGATGAAGTGCTGGCGCCGTTTGTTACCGCCAGCTTCAATAAACACCGTAAGACCGCCGAAGAGTGGCAGATCCCGGACGCTGACGGCTACGCGCACGCCCGTACCGAGAAAGAGTGCTACGACGCTTTCCAGTCTCTGGAATACGAAGTGAATACGCTGCACACCGCCAACGGACAGACGCCGTTCGTCACCTTTGGTTTTGGCCTCGGCACCAGCTGGGAATCGCGCCTGATTCAGCAATCCATCCTGCGTAACCGTATCGCAGGTCTGGGTAAGAACCGTA
Organism: Citrobacter sp. TBCP-5362; assembly: GCF_005406305.1. Classification (NCBI taxonomy): domain Bacteria; kingdom Pseudomonadati; phylum Pseudomonadota; class Gammaproteobacteria; order Enterobacterales; family Enterobacteriaceae; genus Citrobacter; species Citrobacter sp. TBCP-5362. Next base: position 3,969,046 of record NZ_CP040234.1, read on the forward strand.
AAACCGCTGTGTTCCCGAAACTGGTGTTTGCGATTCGCGACGGTCTGAACCACAAGTTTGGCGATCCAAACTACGACATCAAACAGCTGGCGCTGGAGTGCGCAAGCAAACGCATGTATCCAGACATCCTGAACTACGATCAGGTGGTGAAAGTGACCGGTTCGTTCAAAACGCCAATGGGCTGTCGCAGCTTCCTCGGCGTCTGGGAAAATGAGAACGGCGAACAGGTTCACGATGGCCGCAACAACCTGGGCGTCATCAGCCTCAACCTGCCGCGTATCGCGCTGGAAGCCGGTGGCAATGAAGCAACGTTCTGGAAGCTACTGGACGATCGCCTGGTGCTGGCGCGTAAGGCGCTGATGACCCGTATCGCCCGTCTGGAAGGCGTGAAAGCCCGCGTTGCGCCAATCCTTTATATGGAAGGCGCCTGTGGTGTCCGCCTGAAAGCTGACGATGACGTTTCCGAGATTTTTAAAAATGGCCGCGCGTCAATTTCGCTGGGCTATATCGGTATTCACGAAACCATCAACGCGCTGTTTGGCGACAAACATCTGTACGACAGCGAAGCGCTGCGCGCTAAAGGTATCGCCATTGTCGAGCGCCTGCGTCAGGCGGTGGATCAGTGGAAAGACGAAACCGGCTATGGCTTCAGCCTGTACAGCACACCGAGCGAGAACCTGTGCGACCGCTTCTGCCGTCTGGATACCGCTGAGTTTGGCGTCGTGCCGGGCGTGACCGATAAAGGCTACTACACCAACAGCTTCCACCTCGACGTGGAGAAGAAGGTGAACCCGTACGATAAAATCGATTTCGAAGCGCCGTATCCGCCGCTGGCGAGCGGTGGCTTCATTTGCTACGGCGAATACCCGAACATTCAGCACAACCTGAAAGCGCTGGAAGACGTCTGGGATTACAGCTATCAGCATGTGCCGTATTACGGAACCAACACGCCAATCGATGAGTGTTACGAGTGCGGCTTTACCGGCGAGTTCGAGTGCACCAGCAAAGGGTTTACCTGCCCGAAATGCGGTAACCACGACGCCGCGCGTGTTTCAGTCACCCGCCGCGTATGCGGTTATTTAGGCAGCCCGGATGCGCGTCCGTTTAACGCCGGTAAGCAGGAAGAAGTGAAGCGCCGCGTTAAGCATTTAGGCAATGGGCAGATCGGTTAATCCGCTGTCACGTTAATGCCCGGTGGCGCTACGCTTACCGGGCCTACGGACTGCACTCTTACTGTAGGCCGGGTAAGCGTAGCGCCCCCCGGCGTGGTTACAGACTATGAACTTTCACCAGTACTACCCCGTCGACATCGTCAACGGCCCCGGCACGCGCTGTACCCTGTTTGTTTCCGGGTGCGTGCATGAATGCCCCGGGTGTTACAACAAAAGCACCTGGCGGCTCAATTCGGGTAAACCGTTTACGAAAGAGATGGAAGACCAGATCATTAACGATCTGAACGACGAGCGGATTAAACGCCAGGGGATCTCACTGTCTGGCGGCGATCCGCTGCATCCCCAAAACGTACCGGACATTCTGAAACTGGTGCAACGCATTCGCGAAGAGTGCCCCGGCAAAGACATCTGGGTATGGACGGGTTATAAGCTGGATGAACTCACCGCCGCGCAAATGCAGGTTGTGGATCTGATTAACGTGCTGGTCGACGGTAAATTCGTACAGGATCTTAAAGACCCGATGCTGATCTGGCGCGGCAGCAGTAACCAGGTCGTCCATCATTTACGTTGATCGCACTCTTTAACGCCGTTTCTCTGCTTCAGGATAAACAAATGTAATGCGTTATAGCATTACATTTGCATTAACATTCATTTCTGGAAAACGCCTCTCAAAAACGGCTCACACACTCCATCGCTACCGCTTTGAACTCGGCAAAATTCTGGCTGGCGCAGAGTCGCGTCATGGCGCGCTCACGCAGGAAAGTGACAAAAATATCGTAGATCGCCATTGCTTCTTCGTACTCGCTTTTACTGATGGCGAGTAAAAAGATGACGTGCGCCGTCTCATCTCCCCAGACGATGCCCTGCGGAGCGAGCACGGTATAGACCACCGTTTTCTTCGCCAGCAATCCCAGGGCGTGCGGCAGGGCGATGCTGTCGCCTAACATCGTGCTGACAATGGCCTCACGCTCAACCACCGAGTCGAGAAACTCCGCATCCACAAACCCCTCGCTTTGCAGCTGATCGCACAATGTCTTAAACAGCGTCTGCTGATCCATTGCACCGTCAATAATGCGAAAGTGGGCGGCGTCGAAGTATTTGTTCAGCATCCACGGGCGGGTTCTGTCCACCAGCACCAGCTTGCCGATCTGCTCCAGCTGGTAGTCGGTAGGGAATGGCGCAATCATGACCACCGGCTTATCTTTTTCGCTGACGCGCGCGGTAGAGATGACAAAATCTTCGGCAATGCTGTCCCGCTGCTCATAGTCACGCAGAGTCAGGGTTCTCACGATCTCAATCTGCGGATATTTCCGCGCCAGCACCGCTTCGATCATGCGTACCATCGCATTTCCCGCGTCACATACCAGCAGGATTTTAGGCTGCCGTTGGTAACCGATGTTGTAACTACGCTCCAGCCCAACGCCGATATGCAATACCAGAAAACCAATCTCGTTTTCGCTGATGGTATATGGCGTGTATTTTCCCCAACCCGACACGGCCGCCAGCGTCATATCCCACGCCATAGGGTAGTGCTGCTTAATGTTTTCCAGTAGCGGATTGGGGATCATTATCTGATAGCGCACCCGCGTGATCATCGTTTTGATGTGGGTGAGCAGGTCGGCATGTAACTGTTTGTCATTCAACAGGTTATAGTTGTACTGCGTGTTGATAAAACGGAGGATATAGTTAACCAGCGCTTCATCGTCATCGGCATTGATGGCGCTGGGAGCAATCTCCTGCACCTGCCGTGCGGCAATGTGTACCTTCAGCCAGTTCTCTTCAGACGCCGACAGCGGTTTATCTGCCAGGTGTTGCAGCACCGCCGCAATATCCCGCGCCGCGAAGCAGACGTTGTCCTCCACCTCTTCCGTGGTAAATTCCGACAGCGGATACCCTTCGCTGATGCGCCGTACCGCGACGGCGCAATACAGGCGTAAAAACAGCTCGCCTTCATCTGTCAAACGAATACGAAAACGGGTAAATATTTCCTGCAAAATCGGCTGCAATTGCTCCGGCACACCCGCGTTAAGCGCCTCTTCCACAATCAGCGGGTTCGCCGGGTCCTGCTGCGCCAGCGTCCACAGGAGATCGGTCAGACACGCGCGGATCGCCATCTCGCTGCCGAACAATTTCATGCCGTGGCGCGGGCGGGTTTCCAGCGTCAGATGATAGCGGCGCAGCCACTCGCGAACTTCCGCCATATCATTTTGCAGCGTCGCGCGGCTGACGAACCACTCATCCGCCAGATCTTCCAGTTTGAGCGAGAAAGCGGACGTCAGGAAACGAACCACCAGATAGTGCACCCGTTCCTGGCTGGTTCGCGGGATGCGCAGCGTACTCGGCTGCTGCTCCCGCAGGGTTTGATAGCGGGTCGGATCGTCAATTCGGAGCTGATAACCGTTGCCCCGGCTCAGAACAAACTGCGCGCCATACTGCGTCAGCAACGCATTCAACGCAGTAATGTCCGCCCGCACGGTGCGCGTGGAAACCGACAACCGCTGCGCCAGCTCATCCTGCGGCAGCGTCTCGTTTTGCAACATATCAAACAGCTGTGCCAAACGTTGGTTGGGGAATCGCACGTCACTTACCTCACTCTTGCTATTAACCTACGCACGTCCGGGTAATGGCCAACAGCTGGCGTACATCGTCTGGACGGGTGTTGCCACTCACCTTATCAATAATCGAACTATAAATGTGAGGAATGATTTTGCTGACGCCGGCATCAAGCGCAATCTGCAAAATCTCGCCAAAGTTTTCCAGATCGATACCGCCAGTCGGCTCCAGCCAGAAGTCGTGACGGGCGCAGGCTTCCGCTACCGCTTTGTACTCATCACGGCATTTCAGGCCGCCCATCGGGAAGTATTTAATCGAGCTGCCGCCCATGTCTTTCAGCAGGGCAATCGCCGTCTCAACGGGAACAATGCCGTCCGGCGTTTTGCTGCTCAGCGGGCCGGTAGAAATTTTCACTCTGCCCGGCGTCCCCGTCGGGGAGACCAGACCGTTAACGACCGTTTCACTCTGCCCCAGCAGCGCGCGGCTGGTCGCCACGCCGGTAAAGACCTGATTAACGTGCTGCGGCTGCACCTGACGAGAGATTTCGCTCACCATCGCCGACTGGTTCGGATCGCCAGCCCCCAGGCCAACAGAGAGGGCATTGTCGATAAGCGCCGCATATTCGCGCATATCCGCCACCGCGCTATCGACATCCGGGTAATTTTTGGAGAGCACGCCGACCAGCACATGGCCTTCCGCCGCCGCATAAATCTCACGGGCGTTCTCTTTGGAACCCGCCAGAACGTTCAGACAAACGCGGTCACGGTAAAAGTTAGGGGTCAGTTTCATGCTTTTTTCTCCTGATTAATCACATCGCGAATGCGGCGTGCCACAATCTCCAGTTGCGCCTGATTTACGCTGCGGACATCCGCCTCAATAATGCCTTCGTTAGCTTTGTAGCCACGGAAATAGATGGCGTACTCACCCTGTTTGAGGGCTTCCACCAGATCGCCGGTGGCAATGCCGGTCACGGCCTCATCGAATTTAATTTCCGTTCGCGCGATATCGCGTCCAGCGCTGTCCCACACCACGCGGGCGCTCACGCCATTAAGCGCATTCAGCGCATCAATAAACGGCGTCATTTTTTCGACCATCTCCGCGCCGCTCTCTTTCTGCGCGTTCAGGTAGAGTTCGATGGCGCAGGTCAGCCCGAGGATGCCCTCTTTGCCGACTTTCATGGCGCGGCCAATGCCCGCCGTCTGGCGTTTCACCCACTCGACGTACTGAGTTTTACCGATCACCAGACCGCTGGTCGGCCCTTCAATCGCTTTCGCGCCGCTGTAGATCACCAGATCCGCGCCGACGCGGTAGTAACACTGCAAATCCTCTTCTGCCGCCGCATCCACAATCAACGGTAAATTGTGCGTGCGCGCGACTACCGCCGCCTGCTCTACGCTGAGCATGCTTTTCTGCACGCAGTGGTGAGATTTGATATAGAGGATCGCCGCCGTGCGCGGAGTGATCGCCGCCGCAAGCTGCGCTGCGGAACATTCGTTGGCATAACCGGCTTCGACCAACTTACCGCCGCCCAGCGCCACCATCGTGCCAACCGGCGCGCCAAAGTTAACGTTGTGCCCTTTCGGCAATACAATTTCGTTATTCTCGATCGGAGTAACATGCAGGTTTTCCAGCAGCCAGTCGCTGTCCTGAACCAGTACCGCCGCTACCGACTGGGCAATCCCCGCCGAGGCGCAGGAGACGACCGTCGCCCCTTCCACATCCAGCAGTTTTGCAATGTACTCCCCGGTTTTATTGACCAGATCTTTCATCTCAAAGTACTGGTTCATGCCATCCATTGCCGCCTGCACCACTTCCGGGCGCGGGGTGGAAACACCGAGCGCGGTCATGCGCCCTGATGTATTAATCACTTGTTTCAGATTGTATTTTTCATAAATCGAAGTCACGTTCAGCACTCCCTTGTTCGGTTACATAGCCCTTACCCGCACGGATGGCGGCAAGCGGCACCAGCAATTTTTCAGCCTGTAAGCTGTCGTTTTCAGCGTCCACCAGCACGGTTGGCTGGCGCCTGAGCGTAAAGAGGGTCAAGTCGGCGTCCAGACCTGGCTCAAGGCGGCCTTTGCTTTTCAGGTTCAGGCCATCAGCGGCATTTGCCGTCACACAGTCGATCACCTGCGGCAGCGTCATGCCGATAGCGAGGAATTTCGACATCACGTTGGCAAGCGAATAAACCGGGCCATTGATGCGGTTACGACAGTAGATATCCGAGCTGATGGTGTGCGGCAAAATGCCTAAGCTAATCGCGCGCTGCGCGACCGCAAAGCTCAGGCTGGCAGTGCCGTGACCAACGTCCAGGCGCACGCCGCGCTGTAGCGCCCGGGTGATTGACGCGCGCAGCTCACCGTCCGGCGTCAGAATGCGATTAGGTTTGCCGTTATAGCAATGAGTGATGATATCACCCGCCGTCAGACGCTCAGCGATCTCATCCAGATCCGGCGGATTGTTGCCGATGTGTACCATCAACGGCAGATCGCCGTTCTCTTTCTGCATCGCTTTGGCGCATTCCAGCGGCGTAATGCCGTTTTCACCCACTACGCTACTGCTCATTCGCGCCTTCAGGCCCACAATGAAATTCGGATGGCGTTTCACCGCCTGTTTCACGGCGTCCGCATCGACATTGGCCATATTCGCCAGTTCGTTTTGTGCGATCAGCCCTACGCGGGAGATATTCAGCAACGCATAAACTTCAGTGGCCGCTTCACGGGTCAGCGTGTAGAAATCATCAATGTCGTCTGCGCCGGTACTGCCCGCATCAACAACGGTGGTGACGCCTGTCGCAATACCGACGCTGTCCGGCTCATCGTGATAAATCGGGGATTTCGGATAGCAGTGGACGTGGGAATCAATCCACCCTGCGCTAACGTAATACTCGCCGCGCAGATCGACGGTTTTCGCCGCCGGTTGCTGGATATTGCCCAACGCGGCAATTTTGCCGTCCTTCAGGGCGATATCGCTCACCGTATCGTCAACCAGACGCGCACGGCGCAGGAGTAAATCATACATCGCTCTCTCCTTTGCCGGATGGCGGCGTAACCGCCTTATCCGGCCTACAAATCAACAGTTAGCTAATGGCAATCGGGAAGATCGAACCTAAAATCATGGCGCCGAGGATCGCGCCGCCGGTGATCGGCTTCTGCCAGAGATAGAACAGCAACGCCCCCAGCAAAGAACCCACGCCGATTGGAATCGAGGCGGTCATCGCGCTGAGGATGATCAGCGGCCCCAGGAAGCGGCCTGACGCATTACCCGCCCCCATCATCACGTCCGCCCCGTAGGTGGAGTCGCTCTGATTGATGGTGAACTTACGCGCCAGAATGATGACGTAGCCAATTGCCAGACCAATCACCAGACCGGTGATTAACGAGGCGACAAAGTTAGCGACCGGGAAAACGATCCCTGCGCCCAGCAGCAGCGCCGGAACCCCAAGACCGACGCCGGTCTGGATCGCCCCGCCGATGTCCAGAATCCCCACCAGCGACCCTTCGATAATGCGGGCAAACAAGAAGCTTGCGCCAAACGCGGCCACCGCGCCGTAAACGCCGGTGTCCATCCCCGCTTTCAGCATTGCCACAAAGGCCACTTCGTTAAACGCGCCGATACCGTACAGGTAGTACATATGCGTCCCGGCAAAAACGCCGGATGAGAGCAAGCCTACAAAGATCGGGAACGACCAGTCGGCATACCAAAAACCTTTATTCTGTTCCATTATGATGGCCTCCGTTATTTGCCGCTGAGCGAGCCGTGGATCAGTTCGAGCCAGTTCGGCACGGTCATATTGAAGGATTCGATCATCTTCATGTCGAAGCCGCGGAAGAAGCCGCTCAGGACAAACAGCGCCACAATGGCGACCATCATCACTTTGGTGACGTGGTTCCAGCCGCTCTCTTCAACGCCTTTGCCGATCAGAATACCCAGCACCAGACCCGGAACGGCGTTACCCATGATCAGCTGCGCCGCGCCGCCAAACACGGTGGCCCAGAAGCCTGATTTTTTCCCGGCGTCGATCGCCGCCAACCAGAAAATAACCGGCATCACGGTATTCACCAGCAGGTTAGCCGCAGGCACCAATACCTTAACGGCGGTGACCTGCAACGCTTCCGGTACGGAAGAGGCGGTAAGGTTGAGGAAGGTCACGACGATCATGCCGATGATGCCGCAGGCAATCGCCATTTTCTTCGGATCGTGCAGCGTCTCGCCGACATTGCGGTTTTTGATCATCAGCGCTGCCGCGCCCCAGTTCGGGATGATGCGGTGATCGACATCCTGCGTGAATGAACCTGCCGCAACGGATGAGGCCCAGGCGTTGAAGAAGAAGCCCAGACCGAAGGAGAAGTGAGAAGCCGGGTCCCCTTCACAGGAGTTCAGTTCCCCCAATGTACGAAACGCGCCCATACCCTGTGTAGTCGGCGCATGAAACATGCGTGCAGCCCCGGCGCCCACACCGACGCCGACCAGGCCACCAATGATGAGCGATTTTATTAATATTATCAGGAACATATTTATGCCTTTTAATAAAGAATCAGCGTTGCGCGACGAAGTCCACCTTGTCGAGATTGATGGCAGTCACGTTGACGGTCACTTCCAGCTCCACGCTGTAGGTGCGTCTTTCCCGGCGCAAAAAGACAAATAAAAACGCTTCTTTGCGCACCGTTTCACGCGCTTGAACAACCTGCACATCCTGTGGCTCAATACGCAATAAAATATGCGGCGATGCTTTCATCACCGCGCCCTGAACGTGGTTCAGGGCATCGGCAAAGGCGCGCGCTTTGGCTTCGCCTTTACCGGTGACTCTCACCGTAGTGGTGAATTGTTCTTTCATACTTAAGCGCCGTATTTCTTCTGCCACGCCTGAACCAGACGCTCGCCAAGTTCTTCTTTATCCATAAAGCCGAACCCCAGCACGTTGCAGCCTTCGTTGATAGCCGTGACGCCTTCATCCACAGAGCGCATCCCGTATTTGGCTTTGTAGCCATACTTGTTTTGCGCCGTGATGGCGCCCGCACCGCCGCTACCGCAAAAAGAGATGCCAAAGGTAGCGTTTTCCGCTTTCATCACGTCGCCCAGCTTCATATCCGCCGCCACGCCCGGCACCACCACCGCACGACCACCGGCTTTTTCCACACCTGCCGCCACTTTCTGGCCCTTACCCAGACGATCGCCAATTACGACTGTAATCTGTTCCATTTTTTGCTCCTTAAAGGTTGTCTTTCGCGACTTCGAAATGTACTGACAGCAGCCAGGCTTCTTCCTCTGGAAGGTTGCCAAACGCCGCCACGATGTCGCGGGCAAGTGCCATTGATTCGGCTGAAATTTCATCAAATAAACTGGCATCCACTTCCGGCAAAGGCTCGCCGGTCACTGACCGGTGCGCCATGGCGCGAACATGAGACGTCAGCATTTGTTCCTGTACGGCGTTGGGAATGATGTGATGTTCGCTGAGTAAGGCATACACCTGCGCCAGCATGCGATCGGCCAGTTCACCGATCTCCGTCACCTGCTCCCCCATGTCGTTCATTACTGCTCCGTTATTCACTCGTCTTACCCCGTTAATGGCTCTGGGTTAAAACTAACGGCAGGGGTTAAAAGTTTGTAGCGAGTTGTTTTCCACTTCGAAGTGGAAAGGCGAGTGGCGACAGTGATCTGTTCCACAGAAAAGGGGGATTTGGCGATTTATCGCTGAAAAACTGTGACATACGTCGCAAGGAAAGGCGGAAAAACCGATGAGAAAAAGCACATTCGCGCGATCGCCGAAAGTGAAAAAGTGTGACGGGAATAGGGATTACTTATGGCCCAGGGGAAATGCCGGATGGCGACGCGATGCGTCTTATCCGGCCTACATCACGTTATTAACGATACTTCTTATGGTACGCGTTGCGGGTGGTTTTAAACGCTTCCGCCGCCGCTTGCGCCTCTTTGATTTTGCCTTCATTCGCCAGTTTTAATGCGCCATCAATCTGACCGACCAGCGTATCTAAACCGTGGCGAAAATCCTTCATCTCCGGGCTATCCGGGGCTTTATCTTCCAGCTTAGGCGGCGTGCCTTTTTGCGCATCCAGCGCAGCAACGCGCATTTTGCTTAACGCGTCTTTCAGTTCGGTCGCGTTATCCGTTTTTTCCACCACCTTCAGATTGTCGTTAAGCGTGTCCATATTGTCTTCAAGATCGGCAGAAAACACCGCCGAACTGAACGCCAGGGATGATATGGCAAGAACAGTTAACAGGTTTTTACGCATTGCTCACTTCCTCATTTTTATTATGAAAAGAAAACAAACGAGTGCTACTGCCCGGCGATTTTCATCTCCGGTAACAGCACGGAACCACACTGTATATTGCTACGCGTTTCAATATCGTTACCCACGGTGACGATATTGCGCCACATCTCTTTTAAATTCCCGGCGATGGTGATCTCGCTGACCGGATACTGGATCTCACCATTCTCAACCCAGAAACCGGCCGCGCCACGGGAGTAGTCGCCAGTAATGCCGCTCACCCCCTGGCCCATGAGTTCGGTGACGACCAGACCGGTGCCCATCTCTTTGAGCAGTTGTTCAAAGCTCAGCCCCTGCCCGGCAATGCGCCAGTTATGGATGCCGCCCGCGTGCCCGGTGCTTTTCAGCCCCAGTTTGCGCGCGGAATAGTTGGTCAGCAGCCACTGGGTCAGCACGCCGTCTTTCACAATGTCGCGACGCTCTGTGCGCACACCTTCGCTGTCGAATGGCGAAGAGGCCAGCCCTTTCAGCAGATGCGGGTGTTCTTCGATGGTCAGCCATTCCGGCAGAATTTGTTTGCCCAGCGAGTCGAGCAGGAAGGTCGATTTACGGTATACCGAGCCGCCCGCAATCGCGCCGACCAGATGGCCAAACAACCCGGTCGCCACTTCATTCGCGAAAATCACCGGCGCTTTCATGGTCGAGAGTTTGCGCGGCGCCAGGCGAGATAACGTACGGCGCGCGCACTCGGCGCCCACCCATTCCGGCGTTTGCAGATCGCCTAACGCACGGCCAATGGTGTAGGCGTAATCACGCTCCATGTCGCCCTTTTCTTCGGCGATGACACAGCTTGAGAGCGAATGGCGCGTGGAGCAATATCCCTGCAACATGCCGTGGCTGTTGCCGAACACTTTGATGCCGTAATGGCTGTTAAAGCTGCCGCCTTCGGTGTTGGTAATACGTTTATCCGCCTGCAACGACGCCTGCTCCGCGCGAGCAGCCAGATCAATGGCTTCATCCGGGGTTACTTCCGCCGGGTGGAACAGGTCGAGATCCGGCGCCTCAAAGGCCAGCAGATCTTTATCTGCCACGCCCGCGCACGGGTCCGGCGAGGTATAGCGAGCAATATCCAGCGCTGCCTGTACGGTACGGGCAATCGCCTGCGGGCTTAAATCGGTGGATGACGCGCTGCCTTTACGGTTCTGGTGATAAACGGTGATCCCCAGCGCGCCGTCACTATTAAATTCTACGTTCTCCACTTCACCATAACGGGTGCTGACGCTGATGCCGGTGGTCTTGCTGACAGAGACTTCCGCGCCGTCTGATTTGCCTGAGGCGAGTTCCAGGGCTGTCGAGACCGCTTCTTCCAGAATCTTACGCTGCGCTTCAACTTGTGAGATTACTTTCATCGCAAATGCCATACTGTAGAGAGAGTTTCTCTGAAGTCTAACAGAGAACCGTTTTTCAGTGCGCATCTTAACTGGTAACATTAGCCTCTTTTTTTAAGGAGCCTGACATGACAAAGCAGCCCGAAGACTGGCTCGACGACGTTCCCGGTGATGACATCGAAGACGAAGACGATGAAATTATCTGGGTCAGCAAAAGTGAAATTAAACGCGATGCCGAGGAGTTAAAACGCCTGGGCGCGGAAATTGTGGATCTGGGGAAAAACGCGCTGGATAAGATCCCGCTTGATGCGGATCTGCGCGCCGCCATTGAGCTGGCCCAGCGTATTAAGATGGAAGGCCGCCGCCGTCAGTTGCAGCTGATCGGTAAGATGCTGCGTCAACGCGACGTTGAACCTATTCGTCAGGCGCTGGATAAGCTGAAAAACCGCCACAACCAGCAGGTGGTGCTGTTCCATAAGCTTGAGCAACTGCGCGATCGCCTGATCGTTGAAGGTGATGATGCGGTGGAGGAAGTGCTGAGCCTGTGGCCGAATGCCGACCGTCAACAGCTTCGCTCGCTGATCCGCAACGCGAAGAAAGAGAAAGAAGGCAATAAGCCGCCGAAGTCGGCGCGGCAGATCTTCCAGTATCTGCGTGAGCTGGCGGAAAACGAAGAGTAATGCGTACGTGAGTGAAGTGTGCCGGATGGCGACGCAAAACGTCTTATCCGGCCTACAGTTTGTAGGCCCGGTAAGCGCAGCGCCACCGGGCATATGATTACTCCGCCGCCTCTGCCTTTTTCGCCAGGCCATCCAACAGTTTTTGATGGATGCCGCCGAACCCGCCGTTGCTCATCACCAGAATATGATCGCCAGGCTGCGCGGTTTTCACCACCATATCGGCCAGCGCGTCCACATCTCCGCTCCAGTGCGCAGGCTGAACACAGGCATCCGCGACTTCCGCCACCTGCCACGGAATATGCTGCGGTTGCAACAAGAACACTTCATCCGCACGCCCTAACGACGGAGCCAGATCGTCTTTGCAAAGACCCATCTTCATGGTGTTGGAGCGCGGTTCCAGCACCGCAAGAATGCGTGCCGTACCGCCCACTTTACTGCGCAACGCCGCAAGCGTCGCCAGAATCGCCGTCGGGTGGTGAGCGAAATCGTCATACACCGTCACACCGTTGGCTTCACCGCGCAACTCCAGACGACGACGGGCGTTGATGAACGATCCCAACGCGTTAGCCGCATCCGCAGGCATTACGCCAACATGACGAGCGGCGGCAATCGCCATCAGCCCGTTATTCATATTGTGTTCACCGACCAGCGACCACTTCACTTCGCCGGCTTTTTCACCGTCCAGCCACACTTCCCAAACGGATGCATCCGCGTTCAGTTTCTTCGCCTGCCAGTGCCCCTGCTCGCCCACCAGCTCCTGCTCGCTCCAGCAGCCCATCGCGATCGTCTGCTTCAGGTTGATGTCGTGTTCCGGGAAAATAATGCGCCCTTGCCCCGGCACGATGCGCACCAGGTGGTGGAACTGCTTCTGAATCGCTTTCAGATCGTCAAAGATGTCCGCATGGTCGAACTCAAGGTTGTTGAGGATCAGCGTGCGCGGGCAGTAGTGCACAAACTTGGAACGCTTATCGAAGAACGCGCAGTCGTACTCATCCGCCTCAATGACGAAGAAGTGACTTTCACCCAGACGGGCAGAAACGTCGAAATTACCCGGAACGCCGCCAATCACGAAGCCCGGCTGATAACCGCAGGCTTCCAGAATCCAGGTCGCCATGCCTGCCGTGGTGGTTTTACCGTGCGTACCGGCTACGGCCAGCACCCAGCGATCGCGCAGAACAAAGTCATGCAGCCACTGCGGGCCGGACATATACGGAATGTTCTTTTCCAGCACCGCTTCAACACACGGATTTCCACGGGTCATGGCATTGCCGATGATCACCAGGTCTGGCTGTGGGTCGAGCTGGCTGGCGTCGTAACCCTGAATTAAATCAATGCCCTGCTTCTCAAGCAGGGTGCTCATCGGCGGATACACATTGGCGTCCGAACCCGTTACTTCATGACCGAGCGAGCGCGCCAGCATCGCCAGACCGCCCATGAAAGTGCCACAAATTCCCAAAATATGAATGCGCATACGTCACTACCCTTTTTTAATCTGGGGGCCATTTTACGCACATGTCAGGCAAGTGAGAAACGCATTTCAGGATATTCCGTACTTTGCTGGCGCGATTCACCTGAGCGCGGCCGCTGAAATATTTGTTAAGATTGTTACGGTCGCTTTACTCCATATCAATTGCAGGGAAAGTGTTATGAAAACGTTAGGTGAATTTATTGTCGAAAAGCAGCACGAGTTCTCTCATGCTACCGGTGAGCTCACTGCTTTGTTGTCGGCAATAAAGCTGGGCGCCAAGATCATCCACCGCGATATCAACAAGGCCGGTCTGGTCGATATCCTGGGTGCCAGCGGTGCTGAGAACGTGCAGGGCGAGGTTCAGCAGAAACTCGACCTGTTCGCGAACGAAAAACTGAAAGCTGCACTGAAGGCGCGCGATATTGTGGCGGGCATCGCTTCTGAAGAAGAAGATGAAATTGTCGTCTTTGAAGGCTGCGAACACGCGAAATACGTGGTGCTGATGGACCCACTGGATGGCTCGTCCAACATCGATGTTAACGTCTCTGTCGGTACTATTTTCTCTATCTACCGCCGCGTAACGCCTGTCGGCACGCCGGTGACGGAAGAAGATTTCCTGCAACCGGGCAACAAGCAGGTGGCTGCGGGTTATGTGGTCTACGGCTCTTCAACCATGCTGGTTTACACCACCGGCTGCGGCGTACACGCCTTCACCTACGATCCGTCGCTGGGCGTTTTCTGCCTGTGCCAGGAACGTATGCGCTTCCCGGAGAAGGGCAACACCTACTCCATTAACGAAGGCAACTACATCAAATTCCCGAATGGCGTGAAGAAGTACATTAAGTTCTGCCAGGAAGAGGACAAGTCCACGAATCGCCCGTACACCTCGCGCTATATTGGCTCCCTGGTGGCGGATTTCCACCGCAACCTGCTGAAAGGCGGGATCTACCTCTACCCGAGCACCGCCAGCCACCCGGAAGGGAAACTGCGTCTGCTGTACGAATGCAACCCGATGGCCTTCCTGGCTGAGCAGGCGGGCGGCAAAGCGAGCGACGGTAAAGAGCGCATTCTGGATATTACGCCGGAAAGCCTGCACCAGCGCCGTCCGTTCTTCGTCGGCACCGATCATATGGTGGAAGACGTAGAACGCTTCATCCGCGAGTTCCCGGACGCATAATTATCATTAATCGCACGGATGTAGGCCGGATAAAACGCGCAGCGTTGCCATCCGGCAATTTATTGCCTGGTGGCGGCTTCGCCTTATCCGGCCTACGTTCGGTTACGCTGCCTGTAGCTTAAATACGGCCATCGCCTCCAGCAGCGCATGGGACTGTTCTTCCAGCGAACGGGTGGCTGCGGAAGATTGCTGTACCAGCGCCGCGTTCTGCTGTGCGGTTTCATCCATCTGACTGACCGCGATATTCACCTGCTCAATGCCCCGGCTCTGTTCCTGAGAAGCACTGGCAATCTCACGCATCAGTTTGGTCATGCGCATCACTTCTGTCGCAATTTCATCCATCGTTTCACCGGCCTGCATCGCCAGATCGCTGCCCTCTCCGACATGCGTTTGCGAGTCGCTGATGAGCGCGCGGATCTCTTTCGCGGCATCGGCGCTGCGGCTGGCGAGATTACGCACCTCACCGGCAACCACCGCAAAACCGCGCCCCTGTTCACCAGCGCGCGCCGCTTCAACGGAGGCATTCAGCGCCAGAATATTGGTCTGGAAAGCGATGCCGTCAATTACGCCGAGAATATCGGCGATACGGTCAGAGCTGCCGGAAATATCACGCATTTTCTCAATGACATAGCACACCATCTCACTGCCGCGATCGGCGGTGTCCGAGACTGATTTCGCCAGTTGGTGCGCCTGATCGGCATTTTCAGCGTTCAGTTTCACCGTCGCAGTCAGCTCTTCCATGCTGGCGGCTGTCTGTTCCAGCGAGGTGGCCGTAGACTCCGTGCGTTGCGCCAGATGCAGGTTGCCCGCCGTCAGTTCACGGCTGCCGGTATCAATTTGCGTGCTGGCGTCACGAACGCGTACCACGGATTCACTCAGCGCCGCACGCATCTCTTCAAGGGCGGTATTCAGACGGTTAAATTCAGAGCTGGCAAAATGGCTTACCGTCGGCGATAAATCCCCTGTCGCCAGACGCTCCAGTTGCTCAACAACATTACCAAGAGGTTTCAGGAGCTTATTACGCAACATCAGCCATACCAGCGCCAGCAGGCCGATGGCGGCCAGCGTCGCCCCCGTCATCACCCCATAATAGACCCAGGAAGTGATAATGCGGGTGGAGGCGTAGAGCCCCATACCGCCCGTCAGCAACAGGAGCAGGGTAAGTAAAGACAGTAAAACCAGTAAACTTGTACGAATAGAGAGGGATTTTGGCATCGTTATCTTTCCGGTTGTAGGGATATAGAATCTATCGACTACAACCGGAAAAAGTTTATACGTTTCAGGAAATTCAATATGTTACTTCGGTGTTGCGGCTGTGTTGACACGCGTAACCGGAGAGCTCTGGCGATTCTCCCACAGCACCGTCAGACCACGCTGCAAGGCAATAAAAATAAACAACAAAATCCCGATAGCGATCTTCGTCCACCAGGAACTCAGCGTGCCATCGAAGTTAATATAGGTCTGGATCAGCCCCTGGATCGCCACGCCGAACAGCGTACCTAACACCGTCCCCACGCCTCCGCTCAGCAACGTACCGCCAATCACCACCGATGCGATGGCATCCAGCTCAACACCAACGCCCGCCAGCGCATAACCGGCCTGGGTATAAATGGAGAAAACAATACCCGCCAGCGTCGCAAGCCCGGTAGAGAGCATATAAATACGGATGGTGGTGCTGCGCGTCGAAATCCCCATCAGGTTCGCCGACGCCGCATTTCCGCCAATGGCGTAAACCTGATTACCAAACCGCGTACGGTGCGCGAGGAAAATACCGATCACCACCACCGCCAGCATCAGCAGCCCCATTGCGCTCAGACGCCCGCCGCCGGGGATTTTCCACGCCAGGCTGGAGAGCGTATCGTAAATCGGGTGGTTAATCGGAATCGACTCCTCAGACACCAGGTAGCTGACGCCACGCAGGAAGAACATCCCCGCCAGCGTAATGATAAACGCCGGAATCTTCAGCGCATCAATCAGTAGCCCCATAAATGCCCCGAACGCACAGCCCATCGCCAGTACCAGCGGGAAGGCCAGCAGCGGCGAGATCCCCCAGTAGCCAATGGCCTTCGCCAGAAAAACGCCGGTAAACGCGATCACCGATCCCACGGACAGATCGATGCCGCCGGAGAGGATCACGAAGGTCATGCCAACCGCGATAATCCCGAGGAAAGCGTTATCGGTCAGGATGTTGCAGATAACCCGGGTTGAGGCGAAACCGGGAAACTGCGTCAGGCAATAGAGGTAGCCCAGCACAAAAACCCCGAGGGTGATCATCAACGGTAAGTTACGTTTTATCACGACCACGCACTCCTTTTATCAGACTGATAAAGCGCTGCGACTGCACAATCAGCACGCATAACACCACGATGGCTTTGACGACCTGGTTCATCTCCGGCGGAAAGCCTGACAGCAGGATGCCGGTATTCATCCCCTGGATAATCAATGCGCCCACGACCGACAGCAGCAGGTTAAAGCGCCCGCCCATCAGCGAGCCGCCGCCAATAACCACGGCCAGAATGGCGTCCAGTTCCAGCCAGAGTCCGGCGTTATTGGCGTCCGCGCCGCGAATATCCGCCGTGATGATGATGCCCGCAATCGCCGCGCACAGGCCGCTCAGAACATAGGTGAGCATGACGATAATGCGGGTGTTCACCCCGGCATTTTTCGCCGCCCGAATGTTGATCCCCACCGCTTCAATGAACATCCCCAGCGCCGTTTTACGGGTCAGCAGCCAGAACACCACCAGGGTAAGCAGCGCGATAATCACGGGCGTCGGAAACAGCAGCAGCGAACCGCTGCCGAACCACGATAAGTTGGGTGAGTTAAAGGTGACGATCTGCCCGGAGGTGATGAGTTGCGCCACGCCACGTCCGGCCACCATCAGAATGAGCGTGGCGACAAACGGCTGAATTTTAAGGATCGCCACCAGAATGCCATTCCACAAGCCCGCCAGTACGCCGGTTCCCAGCGCCGCGAGCAGCACCACCGGTAAACTGTGCCCGGCCACCGTCATGGCGGCAGTGGTCGCTCCGGCAATCGCCATTACCGCCCCGACGGAGAGATCGATACCGCCAGTGGCGATCACCAGCGTCATCCCAATCGCCAGCAGCGCAACGGGAGCCGCGCGGTTAAGAATGTCAATCGGGCTGCCGAACAGGCGGCCATCCTGCAAAATCACCTGCCAGAAATGCGGCGCCACCAGGCTGTCCACCAACAGCACCAGCAGCAATGCCACGATCTGCGGCATACCTGTCGGCCAGCGAAAACGTCGCTTCGGCGGTGTGGTTTGCGGGAGAGACTGAGGCATCACACTATTCTCCTTACGCCGCAATGGCGTTCATGATCGCCGGAACGGACAGTTCCGCCAGCGGGATCTCCGCCACCTGTTTACGATCGCGCATGATGATCACCCGATCGGCATAGCCCACCAGTTCCTCCAGTTCAGAGGAGATGACCAGCAGCGCCAGCCCGTCCGCACACAGCGTTTCGATCAGGCGGATGATCTCCGCATGCGCCCCAACGTCGATGCCGCGTGTCGGCTCATCCAGGATCAGGAACTGCGGTTTGGTCAGCAACCAGCGCGACAGCAACACTTTTTGCTGATTGCCGCCGGAGAGAAATTCAATCGGCTGTTCCGCACTGGGGGTACGAATGCCCAACTGGCGGATAAAACGCTCGGCAATCTCCTGCTGTTCTCTGCGGGAAATCGGCCGCAGCCAGCCTCGCTGCGCCTGTAGCGCCAGAATGATATTTTCCCGTACCGATGCGGCGGCAATAATGCCGTCCGTTTTCCTGTCTTCCGGGCAAAAGCCAATCCCAAGGCACGAAGCCTGATGCGGCGATCGCAGGGTTTGCGGTTTACCTTTGATCATCGCACTGCCGCTGTCGGCCGGTTTAATGCCGAAGATCACCTCTGCGGTTTCGGTACGCCCCGATCCCAACAGCCCTGCCAGACCGACGATCTCGCCGGGGCGGACTTCCAGGCTGAACGGCGAGATGGTGCCTTTCCTGCCGTAATCTTTAAAGGCAGCCACCGGTTTATCGCTCAGCAAGGTGCGCCCCGCCCGCTGTAGCGCATGGGTCTCCAGTTCACGCCCCAGCATCATTTTCACCAGTTCGATCTGTGGAAGCTCGCGGGTTTCGCGGCAGCCGACAAAGCTGCCGTTGCGTAACACGGTGATCCGATCGCTCACCTGATAAACCTGATCGAGAAAGTGCGTAACAAAGATCAGGCTGACGCCGCGATCGCGCAGATGGCGCATCAGGCCAAACAGCATCTCAACTTCCTGGGTGTCGAGGCTGGCGGTGGGTTCGTCGAGGATCAGGACTTTCGCGGAGAGATCGATGGCCCGGCAGATAGCGACAATCTGCTGCATTGCAACGGAAAAGCGGTTGAGCGGCTCACGCACATCCAGCGAAAAGCCGTAAGAGGCCATCAATTCTGTAGCGCGTTTCTCCATTTCTTTGCGCCGCAGCAGGCCAAAACGCCGGGGCTCACGACCGATAAACAGGTTATCCGCCACCGACATATTGGGCAGAAGGTTAACCTCCTGGTAGACGGTTCCGATCCCCAGTTGCTGGGCATGCGCGGTATTCTTCGGTGAAATCGCCTGGCCTTCCAGCCAGATAGTGCCGCGATCGGCATGGTATACGCCGGTTAATGCTTTAATCAGCGTTGATTTTCCCGCCCCGTTTTCCCCGAGCAGCGCCATGATTTCGCCCCGGCGCAGGCTAAAATCGACGTTATCCAGCGCCTTAACGCCGGGAAAGAATTTACTGAGTCCCTCGGTACGGAGGATTTCCTGATTTTGGTCTATGGTCATGGCATTCCTCCGGTTCGAAAGCGCGGCCTTTCCGTAGGCCCGATAAGCGCAGCGCCATCAGGCAATAAATGCCGGATGGCGGCGTAACGCCTTATCCGGCCTACAGAAGACCGACAGCAAAATCAGTAGCCCATGTTTTTCTTCTTCTCTAACTCTTCTTTTGCGGTGTCAGGCAGGTACAGCGTCGATTTGGTGATGGTCAGCTTCTCAGGCATCGTGCCGTCTTTTTTGTATTTCTCCAGCGCATCGAAAGCGGGCCCGGCCATGTTCGGCGTCAGTTCAACGCTGGCGTTGGCTTCGCCATCAATCATCGCTTTATAGATATCCGGCACGCCGTCGATAGAGCCCGTCAGAATATCTTTTCCCGGCTTCAGGCCCGCTTCTTTAATCGCCTGGATCGCGCCGATCACCATGTCGTCGTTATGGGCGTAAACCATGCAGATGTTTTTGCCGTTGTTTTCCGCTTTGATAAAGCTCTCCATCACCTCTTTCCCCTTACTACGGGTAAAGTCGCCAGACTGAGAGCGGATGATTTTGATGTTTGGCGCTTTGGCGATAGCTTCGGCAAACCCTTTCTTACGGTCGATCGCCACGCTGGCCCCAACGGTGCCTTGCAGCTCAACAACGTTACACGGCTTGCCATCTACCTCTTTTACCAGCCAGTCGCCGATCAATCTGCCTTCCAGCACGTTGTCGGCGGTGACGGTGGTCATATAGAGCGATTTGTCTTTAACATCAATGGAGCGGTCGAGCAGAAAGACCGGAATTTCCGCATCTTTGGCTTCTTTTAAGACCGGTTCCCAGCCTGTCGCGACCACTGGCGCAATAAAGATGGCGTCCACGCCCTGAGCGACAAATGAGCGTACGGCTTTAATCTGGTTTTCCTGTTTTTGCTGACCGTCGGCAATTTTCAGCGTGATGCCGCGTTTTTCGGCCTCGCTCTTCGCCACGTTGGTTTCGGCGGCGCGCCAGCCGGACTCAGAGCCGACCTGCGAAAATCCTACGGTTAAGGGGGCGGCCATTGCCATAGACGACATGGCTGCCGAAACTGCTGTGACTAAAAGTAAGCGCTTCCACATAATGATGTCCTCGTAGCCCAGGTTATTGTTGGGTGAAAAGCATTCGCGAGGAAAACTATAGACAATAGGTGATGTAACGGATTGCGTTACATCACACTTCAAAAAAGTAAATAAAAGGTTAATCACAACTTTGTAATCGCTTTCATTCGCCTATGAAAAAAGCAGCTGTTGTTATGGATTTTCCTGTCACGTAAACCGTCTGAAAATCGCAGCCGGAGGGGAAAGAAGACGAAAACAAGCGGAGACTTTCAGCGCGAGTTGGCTATAATACTCGCCACTTGTTTGCCATATATATTTAAAGGAAACAGACATGAGCTTACTCAACGTCCCTGCGGGTAAAGATCTGCCGGAAGATATCTACGTTGTTATTGAGATCCCGGCTAACGCAGATCCGATCAAATACGAAGTTGACAAAGAGAGCGGCGCACTGTTCGTTGACCGCTTCATGTCCACCGCGATGTTCTATCCGTGCAACTACGGCTACATCAACAACACCCTGTCTCTGGATGGCGATCCGGTAGACGTTCTGGTCCCGACGCCGTATCCGCTGCAACCGGGTGCTGTGATCCGTTGCCGTCCAGTTGGCGTTCTGAAAATGACCGACGAATCCGGTGAAGATGCGAAGCTGGTTGCCGTACCGCACACCAAACTGAGCAAAGAATACGATCACATCAACGACGTGAACGACCTGCCGGAACTGCTGAAAGCGCAGATCACGCACTTCTTCGAGCACTACAAAGACCTCGAAAAAGGCAAATGGGTGAAAGTTGACGGCTGGGACAACGCTGAAGCGGCTAAAGCTGAAATCGTTGCTTCCTTCGAGCGCGCAGCGAAGAAATAAGTTCGTTTTCGCGTTAAGGCCAACGTCACTATTGGAGATCCTCATTTATTGAGGGTCTTTTTTTTATCCATCCTAAGCCACCTCCAGTGGCGGTGGTGAAGGACGCAGCGCCATCAAGCATCCGCAGCATGATTATGGCACCACATAAAACAACGCCACCCGAAGGTGGCGTGTTTTTTTATCAGCACTGGTCTCTGTCTAACCAGTTACCGCTTTCAATCAGCGTTAACCCTTCGACCGGACGTTGGTACACATACATCCATGCGCTTCCGTACGGTGTCTGGATTAACTGGCGTGCATATTCGCCGCCCCTGGTGCGCAAGGCATCAAGTTCGGCCAGCGTGGCGTTATCAATACGATAAACTTCACCGTGTACCGATCCGTTTCCCGGAACTGCGCCTGGATAGTGGCCCAGGCTATACAACTGGTAGTTATCGATACTGTAATCGCCCAGCAACTGGGCGTTGGTCATCCAGTGGCTGTTGCCCTGTTTGCGTCGTAAACTGCCGTAAACAAATATTCGCATTGCTAAAACTCGAACTGATAGAGCAAATCAAGTGCCTGATCTACGCCAGACACTGCTTCCAGATATAGCTTAGGCATCAGGCGATAACGTAACGTGAGCGTCGCCAAAGAGTCAAATATACCCACACCATATTTCACTTGCAGACCTGGCAGCACATATCCGCTGACCACAACCTGGGATGAGTCGCCCACCCCTTGCGTGTCCAGCGCCAGATTGCTTACGCCAAATGTCTCCCCGATTTTACCCACAACCTGACCACTTTGTGCAACCCCCAGACCAACAAGCATTGAGGTCATCGCCGCACTGTCGCTCTGATCGCTCTCCAGCCCCTGGCCGCGCAGCAGGTAAGACAGCGCCTCCTGCTGGGACATCGCCGGGTCGGAGAAGATTTCCGCTTTCGGCTCATCCGCAGTGCCGGTCACGCGCACCCCGGCAATGACGTCGTTCTCCGTCGATTCAGGATTACGAATCGCCTCGATGTTGAGCAGCGGCTGATCCGGCGGGCCAGAGAACAGCAGTTCCCCCTTACGCACGATCAGATCCTGACCATACGCATGGAAGCGCCCGTCAGGAATATTGATCTGCCCGTTAAGCCCCAGTCCCTGTTTATCCTGCGCAACTTTCAGGTCGCCGGTCAGACGCGCTTTCAGGCCAAACGCATCCATGCGGACGTTGTTCCCTACGTGGACAATCAGGTTGCTGTTGATCGGAATCGACGCGCTCTGCGGATTTTCAGGCTGTAAATCGTTATTGAGCATAACTTCATCACTGGAGACGCCTACCGCGCTTTCCGGCAGTTCATGCACCACGATACGCGCCCACGGCACATCCACACGTCCATCCAGCGTGAACAGGCTCGGCGTCGCCTCAAAGACCACATCCGGGGAAACATCCAGCCGCACCATCGGCGGCACGGTGATACGCACGCGGCTGCCTTTCGCCGCCACGCGGGCGCGCCAGTTATCTATCTGGCTCCAGTCGGCGTCGCCGCTCAGATTAATTTGCCCCTGCTGCGTGCGCACCACGCCTTGCAGAGTTGAGCGCGTACCGTTGAAATTCATCGCCAGTTGGCTTGGCTGCATATCAAACGGCATAAAGTTGCCATCCACATCCAGGCCGCTCAGCTGTAGCTGACCAAACATCTGTGGGCTTTGCACGTCGCCCCCCAGACGCAGGTTTGCGTTCAACATGCCCGCCGCTTTTTCGCCGCGCGAGAAGACAGGGTTGACCATCGCCAGGTTGAAGTTGCGGATATTGACGTTACCGCCAATATTACGCCGCCCTTGCGGGTCGGTTATCTGTACCTGCCCGTCGAACTGGCCGTTATTGGTCAGACGGATCATCCAGCCTAACTGCGCCCGGTTATTGTGCAGATCGGCATTCAGGTTCAGCGTGTCGAAAGCCACCGGTAACGGCGCGTCATTGACCCGTTGCGTTACCTTCACGTTACGACCCGACAGCGTGACCTGCCCTTGCGGCAGCCCCTCTTTGGTGGTGTCCCACGCGACATCCGCTTTCCCGCTAAAGACGCCGCTGGCCTGCGTGGCGTCCGGCATAAACGGCTTCAGCATCGCCAGATCGAAACGGTTGAGATTCACTACCGCCCGTCCTTCTGCCCCGGCATCGATCGTTTGCGGTACGCACAGCTCCGCATTCGGGTTCGTCCAGCAGTGCGGCCCGATGCTGATTTTCTGTTCCTGATTACGGTAATCCAGCGCAATGGCGCGCGTCAGCGACCACGGCCCCACCGGCGTCTGGAAGCGCGTATTGCTGAGCGTGCCTTTCCAGCGCGCTTCTTTACGGTCAAAACTGCCCGCAAGCGCAAGCTGCCCGGAGACCGGCTCGCCCTGAATCCGCAGTTGCAGTTCATGCTGCTTTTCGCTGCCTTTGGCATTCAGGGTGACGAGGTTGATATTGACGTCCGGCTGCGTAATCCGCTCAACGCGAACGTCAAGATTCCCGGCGATCTGGTCGGTGGATTTAATGTCCCCTTCCACACGCACCTGCGCCACCGACAGCTCCTGCCAGCGTAATCCGCGCGCGTTGATATCCGCCAGCAGCTGCGGCGCATCGACCGTACCACGGACTTTCACCAGCCCTTTGGCGGTACCGCCCAGCCCCGGCAGCGCGTTATCCAGATTCGGCGCATCAATTGTGGCGTCGAGATTGAGATCCTTAATGCCCAGCTCGCCTTTCACATCGGCGCTATTGCGTCCCAGCTCCAGATGCAGGCCCGGAATGACCCACTGCATGTAGCTGTTACCCTTCAGAGAGCCGTTAACATTGACCTTGTTCTGCTTCACGTTACCGGTCAGTTTCAGCTCAGGCACATCCATCTGCCAGCTGCCGCCATAGAGGCTTCCCCGGGTTTTGATCAGGCCATTAAGCGTAGAAGGCCAGTCCGGGATCTCTTTCGCCGTGTTGATGCCGTCCAGCGTCAGTTCGCCGCGCCAGCTGATCGCCTGCTGCCAGTCGACCAGCGCTTTCAGCTCGGTTTTCCCTTCCAGCGCCGCCACGGTGAGCTTATCGAGATTGATCTGCTGTTCGTTGCCTTTCGCATCCAGGGTAATGGTGGCGGGCGGAATGTCCTGCCCCTTCACCGCCGTGCGCATCGACAACGTGTAGTCGGTCATCTTGCCGGTAAGTTTGAGTTTGATATCGTCGGCCTGGAACTGCTTGTCACCGGTAAACGGCCAGTAAACCTGGCGGCTTGCCACTTCGACGTTCAGCGGCAACCCAGCCTCGGCGAGGCGCGTCTGGGCGCGCAGATCCATATCCACCGGCCCGGAGAGGTTAACGCTGATCTCCAGCTGTTCACGCAGCGCGCCGCCTACCTTCAGCTTCACCTTTTCGCCTTTCAGCGGATCGATATTCAGCGTGCTGTTGAGGGTGATATCCACTGGCCACGAGTTGGTCAACTGCGCCGTTCCGGTCGCATTGACGGTGCCCTGGTTGGCGTCGATATCCAGCGCATCCAGTTTCATATTGCCGTCGATGCTGCTGACTTTCAGCAGCATGTTGCGCACCGTCAGGTCAGTATCGCCCGTCACGCGCAGCTGTTCGCCCTTGAACTCCTCAATATTAAGGTTGAGCGGCAGATGCACATCGGCCATCTCCGGCAACACGGGCTTTGAGAACAGATCCTTCAGCGTCTCGCCAAGCGGCTTTTCATCCGGTTGGGGATGGTCAATCTTCGGTTCAACCACCTCTTCCTGCGCCACTTCCGCCACTTTTGGCAGCGCGATTAGCAGCCCCTGTAGCGAAGTGGGCTTCAGAGTCAGGGTTTTCTCCTGCCAGTTAAGGCCGGAGGTGAAAGCCATCACCGAGACGGTCGTATCATCAATTTTGAGATTGATATTGCTGAGCGCCACGCGTGAAAGCGTGATGGGATACGGCGTGGAAAGATTCAGCGGCCCGCTGTCCTCTTCTTCCTCCACCGGTTCGGAAGGCGGCATTTTTTTGCTGTCGATGGCGACGTTGATGTCCTTCAACGACAGATCGTTAACACACAGGCTGCTGTCCCACAGGCAGCCGAGTTTCACCGCCAGGTGGATTTCACCGGCATTCACCGCCACGCCGGGCTGATCGTAACGAATATTTTTCAGCGACAGGTCACGCCAGCCGCCAGTTACCTGACCGATCTCCAGCCCCGGCACCCAGCGGTTCGCCGCGTTAAAGACCAGATGCAGCCCCGTCGTGGTGCCCACCAGGAACGCCACGGTTCCCAGCAGCAGCAGAATAAAAATCAGTACGCCGAGGCTTATTTTCTTCCATAAACTCATAATTCAGGCCCCAGACCGATGTAAAACTGTAAACCGTGTTCGTCTTTGTCACCAACCGGCACGGCAAAATCGAGCTTGATCGGCCCGACCGGAGACTGCCAACGCACGCCAACCCCGGCGCCGGTTTTAAAGTCGCTCTTACGGATATCGCTGACGGCTTCGCCGCTGTCGACGAACATCGCCCCCCACCATTTTCCGGTCACGTTGTACTGGTATTCCAGCGAGCCCGTCACCAGCTTCGACGCCCCTTTCAGGTTGCCGTCGCTGTCTTCCGGCGAGATAGATTTGTATTTATAACCGCGAATACTGCGATCGCCACCAGCGAAGAAACGCAAATCCGGCGGCACTTTGTCGAAATCGCCGGTCTCAATCCAGCCCAGGTTACCGCGCATCACGAAGCGATGGCGGTCATACAGCGAGCGAATCCAGACGTTTTGCGCCTGAAATACCGAGAAATCCACGTCCGAACCCCAGGCGGTGTTTGAGTAATCGATGGAGTAACGCTGGGAATCCCCCCACGTCGGCATCAGGCCGCCGCGCGAACGGGTACGGCTGATCATCACGCCCGGATAGAGCAGCATGGTGGTGTTGGTGACGTTACCCTGCGTAAAGTGATCGAGGCTCCAGCGCAGATTGATGGCGCGCTGCCAGCCGCTGGAAAGGTCCCAGTAGCGGGAAACGGCAAGCGTGGAGGAGTCCGCCTCGGTGTCGTTGAGATCGGTGCGCTTAATCCCCCCCTGAACCAGATAGTATTGTTCCAGCGGGTTCTTTAAGAGCGGCATTTTATAGCTGAAATCGACCTGCTGCTCCGGGGCGGAGATACTGGCGCTGGTGGTCAGGCTGTGGCCGTAGGAGTTCATCCACGGTTTTTTCCACGTCGCCTTCACACGCGGCCCGACGTCGGTAGAGTAGCCGACGCCCGTTTCAATGGTGTTTTCAGTACGTGGCGACATGACGCCGTGCAGCGGTAATACTTTGGTTTCGCGCGCTTTATCAAATTCAGGCGCGACGACGACCGAGTTAAACCAACCGGTGGCCGACAGACGGCGGTTCAGTTCCGCCAGGTCTTTCGACTGGTAGTAATCTCCCTCTTTGAACGGGATCAGGTTTTGCAGATACTCGTCACGAATCTGCGAACCTTCGAAAGTGACCTGGCCAAAGCGATAGCGCTCGCCGCTGTTGTAATCGATGTCCCAGAACGCCTGGTGACGATCGAGCGACACGCCTAACTGGCTTTTATTAAATTCACTGTCGAAATAGCCTTTACGTAGCGCCACGCTGGTTAATGACTTTTTGAAGCCGTCATAGTCGCCATGATTCAGCACGGTTCCGATGGCCGGACGCGTTTTCAGCAAATCCAGATAATCCCTGTCGGTACGCGCGCCGCCGCGTAAAATCACTTCTGTTCCGCCGATGCGAACCGGTTCGCCTGGCGTCACTTTGGCGAGCAAGACCTGACGCCCCTTCTCCGGCGGCGGGCGCAGCTCAAAATCAATGGTCGGCTCGTAGTAGCCCAGCGCTTTTAACCCTTCGCGGATGGCATCATCAACGCGCGCGCGAAAACGCCGGTCCGGCGTCACTTCATCACTTTGAATCGTAGACAACTGCGCACGAACGTTTTTTTCCAGCTCGCCCGATAACCCCTCGACCTGTAAACGGACGTTTGCGGCTACGGCAGAACCGCTTAAGCACAGTAAGCTAACCCAGCATAACTGACGGATATATGGCACGTTTTCTCCTGAATATCCCTTATTCCCACCCCTGGAAGGAAATCACAATGCCGCTCCACGGCTTAACAAAAACCCAACAACCGGGATTGAAAAACAGACGACAACCCAAATATTTCTTATGTTTACTCTAGACGCATTCACTGTAACTATTGTGTGCAAAGACGCGTCTCGTTACAACCTTAACCCCAATTACTGATTTCGGGAGAATGGCCCATGAGTTTATTTGATAAAAAGCATCTTGTTTCACAAGCAGATGCCCTACCTGGACGCAATACCCCGATGCCAGTGGCAACTTTACATGCGGTAAACGGACACTCAATGACAAACGTGCCCGAAGGGATGGAAATTGCCCTCTTCGCCATGGGTTGCTTCTGGGGCGTCGAGCGTTTGTTCTGGCAATTACCTGGCGTTTACAGCACCGCAGCGGGATACACCGGCGGCTACACGCCAAACCCAACCTACCGGGAAGTCTGCTCCGGGCAAACCGGCCACGCCGAAGCGGTACGCGTCGTCTACGATCCGCAGGTTATCAGCTATGAACAATTGTTGCAGGTCTTCTGGGAAAATCACGATCCGGCGCAAGGTATGCAGCAGGGCAACGATCACGGAACGCAGTACCGCTCGGCGATTTATCCGTTAACGCCAGAGCAGAACGCCGCCGCACATGCCAGCCTGGCGCGTTTCCAGAGCGCGATGACTGCGGCAAACGACGATCGCCACATCACCACCGAGATCAACACCGCCACCCCGTTTTACTATGCCGAGGACGATCACCAGCAGTATCTGCACAAGAATCCGTATGGCTATTGCGGCATTGGCGGGATCGGCGTGTGCTTACCGCCGCAAGGTTAATTCAGCGCCTCTGGCGGCTTTACAGTTCCTTACGCTATACTAGCGACTGAAATTACCGGCCCACATCCTTCGGGCCGGTTTTCAATGTGTATATCACACGGATTTATCAACTTCCCCTTCCGAGGATCTGACCTGAACGGTCGGATAAGATATGTTAAACAGTATTTTAATTATACTCTGCCTGATCGCTGTGAGTGCGTTCTTCTCGATATCCGAGATCTCGCTTGCCGCTTCACGAAAGATAAAACTCAAGTTGCTGGCTGATGAAGGCAACATCAATGCGCAACGCATCCTGAAAATGCAGGAAAACCCCGGGACGTTTTTTACCGTGGTGCAAATTGGCCTTAACGCTGTCGCCATTCTGGGCGGTATCGTCGGCGATGCCGCATTCTCTCCGGCCTTTCATTCGTTGTTCTCGAACTATATGTCGCCAGAACTCTCCGAGCAGTTAAGCTTCGTGCTCTCCTTCTCGTTAGTTACCGGTATGTTCATCCTGTTCGCCGATTTAACCCCGAAACGCATCGGTATGATTGCGCCAGAAGCCGTGGCTTTGCGTATCATCAACCCGATGCGCTTCTGCCTGTTCGTTTTCCGCCCCTTAGTGTGGTTCTTCAACGGCCTGGCAAACAGCATTTTCCGCCTGTTTAAAATCCCGATGGTGCGTAAAGACGATATCACCTCGGACGATATTTACGCCGTCGTGGAAGCCGGGGCGCTTGCTGGCGTGCTGCGTAAGCAGGAACACGAGCTGATTGAAAACGTGTTTGAGCTGGAATCGCGTACCGTGCCGTCTTCCATGACATCGCGTGAAAACATCATCTGGTTCGATCTGCACGAAGATGAGCAAAGCCTGAAAAATAAAGTCGCGGAGCATCCGCACTCAAAATTCCTGGTGTGTAATGAAGATATCGACCACATCATCGGCTACGTTGATTCTAAAGATCTGCTCAACCGCGTTCTGGCAAACCAGAGTATGGCGCTTAACAGCGGCGTGCAGATCCGCAACACATTAATCGTGCCGGACACCCTGACCCTCTCTGAAGCGCTGGAAAGCTTTAAGACGGCGGGGGAAGACTTCGCGGTGATCATGAACGAATACGCGCTGGTGGTCGGGATTATCACGCTGAACGACGTGATGACCACGCTGATGGGCGACCTGGTCGGTCAGGGTCTGGAAGAACAAATCGTGGCGCGCGATGAAAACTCCTGGCTGATCGACGGCGGAACGCCGATTGACGACGTCATGCGCGTGCTGGATATCGACGAGTTCCCGCAGTCCGGCAACTACGAGACCATCGGCGGCTTTATGATGTTTATGCTGCGTAAAATCCCGAAACGCACCGACTCGGTGAAGTTCTCGGGCTATAAATTTGAGGTGGTGGATATCGACAACTACCGTATCGATCAGCTACTGGTAACGCGCCTCGACACCAAAACCAGCATCCTGGTCCCTAAACTGCCGGATAGCAAAGAGAAAGAAGAAGGCCCGGCATAAATGCCCGGCCCTGGAAACATCAACGGCTCCCATTGGGAGCCGTTTTTTTATACTACTTTAAACTACTGCATAGCACTTTGGTTAAGCCATCTCAGTTTGCAGACGCAGAACCTGACGGTTAACTTCGGACATCACAGACAAATGCTGCTTATCCTTCACTTTTGGGATAAGAATCTTGCCCTTATCAAACTCAAAAGCGCCAACGTCCTTGATATATAACCGTCCACGGAACAGGATCTTCACGTACTTCGCCACCTGTAGCGGGTTGTACCGTTGGAAAATTTTCATTGTTATCTCCTGCTGAGCGTTACGCCTTTGCGGTGCCACATTCGGCCCAGCTGTTCTAAGGCGCAAATTTTAATGCCATATGACTATAGACTATCTCTACGATGTTTCCAGTGTGTATAAGTTTATTTACCTTTTCATTACAGTTATTCAGAATTATCTATTCACCGATTCGCTGTCTTCAGTATAAGTCTTCATTTTTCGCAGGATTTGTGCGCCCGTCCGCAAACTGGCATCACGCTTGCGGGAAAAAGCATCATTCGCACATATGATTAAACCTCAGACCCAAGTGGTCGGATCACCTGCAAAAAATAAAGAAGGAAACCCCATGACCTTACGTAAACTGCTGGCGCTGTCGTGCCTGTTACTGCCGATGATGGCCTCCGCGCATAACTTTGAAACCCATCAGCGCGTATCACCGATTGGGATCGCCGATCGCGGCGAACTGATTCTTGATAACAACAAGTTTAGCTACAAAAGCTGGAATAGCGCGCAGCTCCCCGGGAAAGTTCGAGTGTTGCAGCACATCGCCGGGCGAACGTCAGCGAAAGAGAAAAATGCCGCGCTGATAGAAGCGATTAAATCCGCGAATCTCCCGCATGACCGCTACCAGACGACCACCATCGTCAACACCGACGACGCGATCCCGGGCACCAGCATGTTTGTGCGCAGCAGCATCGAGAGCAATAAAAAACTCTATCCTTGGTCACAATTTATTGTCGACAGCAATGGCGTGGCGCGTAAGGCATGGCAGCTTGAAGAAGAGAGCTCCGCCATTGTGGTGCTCGATAAAGACGGGCGTATTCAGTATGCCAAAGACGGCGGGTTAAGCCCGGCAGAGGTGCAGCAGGTGATCGCCCTGCTGCATAAGTTGCTGAATAATTAGTAGATAGAGACCCGAAAGCCGGGGTTAAGGAACGATTCACGCGGGGTATAGTCCAGGGGTTTCCCCTGCCAGTTGTGAACGTGCGCCCCGGCCGCAGCGGCAACGGCATGGCCTGCGGCAGTGTCCCAGACGCAGGTCGGCCCAAAGCGCGGATACAGCTGCGCCTGCCCTTCCGCCACCAGACAAAACTTCAGCGATGAGCCGATGGAGGTCGTCTGATGCTCGCCCAGCTGTTGCAGGTACTCTTGCAGCTCGTTGTCGGCATGGGAGCGGCTAATCACCACCAGCGGCGGTCGCGCGTCGCGCACCTGAATCTGTTTACGCACGCCGCACTCTTCTTTCCAGGCTTTTCCTTCCACAGCGCTGTACATCACTTTCATGACGGGCGCGTAGACCACGCCCAGAACCGGTTTACCTTTATCAATCAGCGCAATATTGACGGTAAACTCGCCGTTACGTTTGATGAACTCTTTGGTGCCGTCTAACGGGTCAACCAGCCAGTAGCGCTGCCAGTGCTGGCGCACATCCCAGGAGGGCGGATCTTCTTCCGACAAAACCGGGATATCCGGCGTCAGCGCCTGTAACCCTTCCAGTATCACCGCGTGGGCGGCAATATCCGCCGCAGTAACCGGAGAATCATCCTGCTTGTTGGTGATTTCAATCGGTTTGATTCCATCGTAGACCTGCATAATGGCATCGCCCGCATTCCGTGCAAGCTGGCATACATGTTCTAGCATTCTCCACCTCGTTTATGGCAGTGGCGTTTAACTCTTTGTTTTACTTATACCCCATCGTAAATGAATCCGCCATCTGTGATAGCGATTGCGGTTTTAATGGCTGAATTCATGTCATGATTCACAGTTCTGTAAGCAACAAGACTTATATACATTTTCTTTTGTGTTTCAGATCTAAAAAAGGATGCCCCTGATGATTAAGTTTAGCGCAACGCTCCTGGCCACGCTGATCGCCGCCAGCGTGAATGCGGCGACCGTCGATCTTCGGATTATGGAAACCACTGATTTGCATAGCAACATGATGGATTTCGATTATTACAAAGATACAGCGACCGAAAAATTCGGACTGGTACGCACAGCAAGTTTAATTAACGCCGCCAGAAATGAAGTCAAAAATAGCGTGCTGGTCGATAACGGCGATCTTATTCAGGGGAGTCCGCTGGGCGATTACATGGCGGCAAAGGGGCTGAAAGCTGGTGATATTCACCCTGTCTACAAGGCGTTGAATACGCTGGATTATGCGGTCGGCAACCTCGGTAACCATGAATTTAACTACGGTCTGGACTATCTGCATAAGGCGTTGGCGGGCGCGAAGTTCCCTTACGTGAATGCCAATATCATCGACGTTAAGACCAAAAAGCCGCTGTTTACGCCTTATCTGATCAAAGAGACTGACGTGGTCGATAAAGAGGGCAACACGCAGACGCTGAAAATTGGCTATATCGGTTTTGTCCCTCCGCAGATTATGACCTGGGATAAAGCCAACCTGAGCGGCAAAGTCACCGTCAACGACATTACCGAAACCGCTCGTCAGTATGTGCCGGAAATGCGGGCCAACGGCGCCGACGTTGTGGTGGTGATTGCCCACTCCGGGCTTTCTGCCGATCCGTACCAGACGATGGCGGAAAACTCCGTGTATTACCTGAGCGAAGTCCCCGGCGTTAACGCCATCATGTTCGGCCATGCGCACGCGGTCTTCCCTTCCAAAGATTTTGCCGATATCAACGGCGCGGATATCGCAAAAGGTACGCTTAACGGGGTACCGGCGGTCATGCCGGGTATGTGGGGCGATCATCTGGGCGTGGTGGATCTGGTGCTCAACAACGACAGCGGCAAATGGCAGGTGACCGGTGCGAAAGCCGAAGCGCGGCCCATTTACGATGCCGCCGCGAAAAAATCGCTGGCCGCAGAAGATAAAAAACTGGTGGGTATCCTGAAAGCCGACCACGATGCCACCCGCGAGTTTGTTAGCAAACCGATCGGTAAGTCCGCCGATAACATGTACAGCTACCTGGCGCTGGTGCAGGACGATCCTACCGTGCAGGTGGTGAACAACGCGCAGAAAGCGTATGTCGAACACTTTATTCAGGGCGACCCGGACCTGGCGAAACTGCCGGTGCTCTCTGCCGCTGCGCCGTTTAAAGTCGGTGGACGTAAAAACGATCCTGCCAGCTTTGTTGAAGTGGAAAAAGGTCAGCTTACCTTCCGCAACGCCGCTGATCTTTACCTCTATCCGAACACGCTGGTCGTCGTAAAAGCCAGCGGCAAAGAGGTGAAAGAGTGGCTGGAATGTTCCGCCGGGCAGTTCAATCAGATTGATGTCCACAGCAGTAAACCGCAGTCATTGATCAACTGGGACGGTTTTCGCACCTATAACTTTGATGTGATTGACGGCGTGGAGTATCAGATTGATGTGTCGCAGCCTGCGCGCTACGACGGCGAATGCCAGACGGTGAATCCGCAAGCGGAACGTATTAAAAATCTGACCTTCAACGGCAAGCCTGTCGATCCGAACGCTATGTTCCTGGTCGCGACCAATAACTATCGCGCCTACGGCGGCAAATTTGCCGGTACGGGCGACAGCCACATCGCTTTTGCATCACCGGATGAGAACCGCTCCGTGCTGGCGGCGTGGATTGGCGCGGAGTCGAAGCGTGCGGGGGAAATCCACCCGGCGGCGGACAACAACTGGCGTCTGGCGCCAGTTCACAGCGACACGAAACTGGATATCCGCTTCGAAACCTCGCCGTCCGATAAGGCTGCCGCGTTTATCAAAGAGAAGGGACAATATCCGATGAATAAAGTCGCTACCGATGACATCGGCTTTGCGATTTATCAGCTGGATTTGAGTAAGTAAAACCACGCCGGGTGGCGGCTTCGCCTTACCCGGCCTACGCGATCGACGCGCCGTAGGCCGGATAAGCGCAGCGCCATCCGGCAAGCCATTATGCCGCTCGCTCTTTCCGCTGTGCCAGCACCTGCGGCAAATTGAGCTCGATCCAGTCTGCCAGCGCGGCGACCTTCTCACTCACCTGTTCACCCAGCGTCGTCAGACTGTACTCCACATGCGGCGGCACCACCGGGTACGACACCCGATGAATAAATCCATCCTGCTCCAGCGCCTGTAATGACTGCGCCAGCATTTTTTCACTCACGCCGCCCATCTTGCGGCGTAAATCGCTGAAGCGGTGCGTTCCATCACGCAGTGCCACGAGAATTAATACGCCCCAGCGGCTGGTGACATGCTTTAACACCTCGCGAGAAGGACACTGCTCGGCAAACAAATTGCCATCGCGAAGCTGCTGAGAAAGCGTCGGGTTCGTCATCTTTACACTTACCTTTTTGTACGTACTTACTAAAAGTAAGTTTAAGTGCTAGCTTAATGAAACACAAGACGAACACAGGGAGATCCCCCATGATTGCAATTACCGGCGCGACCGGCCAACTGGGCCAACACGTTATCGATACCTTACTGAAAACCGTTCCTGCCAGCCAGATTGCGGCGATTGTCCGTAACCCCGCGAAAGCTGACGCGCTAACCCGACTGGGCGTTACCGTACGCCAGGCGGACTACAGCGACGAAGCCGCGTTCACGGCAGCGTTGCAGGGCATCGACAGATTGCTGCTGATCTCATCAAGCGAAGTCGGGCAACGTGCCGCTCAGCACCGCAACGTGATTAACGCGGCAATAGCCGCAAACGTGAAATTCATTGCCTATACCAGCCTGCTGCACGCAGACCGTTCCCCGCTGGGCCTGCATGTTGAACATGTGGAAACCGAAAAAATGCTGGCGGATTCAGGCATTCCTTACGCCCTGCTGCGCAACGGCTGGTACACCGAAAATTACCTGGCGAGCGCGCCAGCGGCCCTGGAGCACGGCGTCTTTATCGGCGCGGCCGGAGAAGGCAAAATCGCCTCCGCAACCCGTGCCGATTACGCTGCCGCAGCCGCTCGCGTCATCAGCGAAGAAGGCCATGCCGGTAAAGTGTATGAACTGGCAGGCGACGAAGGCTGGACGCTGAGCCAGTTAGCCGCCGAACTGGCAAAACAGAGCGGGAAAAAGGTCGTCTATCAGAACCTGAATGAAGCCGATTTCGCCGCCGCGCTGAAAGGCGTGGGCCTGCCAGCAGGTCTGGCGGATATGCTGGCTGATTCTGACGCGGGCGCCGCAAAAGGCGGCCTGTTTGACGACAGCCATACTCTGAGCGCACTGATCGGTCGCCCGACAACCTCGCTGGCGGAAAGCGTCAAAAGCATCCTGTAAGTGTTAAAAACAGGTTAATTGTTGTGGCATCCCTGCTGGCCATCTCTGATAATGAACAGATGGCTTTCAGGGAGAGACAACGTGCAAGGCGTACCCGAACAGTTTAGCGATGAGAAAGACAGCGCCCGCTTTCGCCATCTGGCGCAGGTGCCGGGGGTTGAGCTGTATCATGCGCATATCTCGCGTTACGCTTTCGAGCCTCACACCCACGAAGCCTTCGGTATCGGCGCAATTGAAGCCGGCGCCGAACGCTTTCGCTATCGCGGCACGCAGTACGTTGCCCCCGTCCACTCCGTTGTCACCATGAATCCCGATGAGCTGCATACCGGCGAAGCGGAAACCGCCGACGGCTGGCGCTATCGGATGATTTATCTCGATCCCGATCTGCTGGAAGAAGTGACCGGGGTTCGTCACTGGTGGTTTCATGAGGTCACGCGCCACGATCCGCTGCGCTCACGCCAGATCTGCACGCTGATCCACGGCCTGTGGCATACCGACGATCCGCTGGCGCAAAAAGGGCTGCTGCTCGATCTGATCGACACCTTCCAGCCGCTGGCGCGCCATGCGCCGGAAGTGCGGGAAGGAGGGCATCGCTTTGAGCGCGTGCGGGACTACCTGCACGACAACTACATGCATCCGGTCACGCTTGACGAACTGGCGCGGGTCGCCTCATTAAGCCCCTGGCATTTTCAGCGTCAGTTCAAGGCCCATTTCCACGTTACGCCGCACCAAATGCTGATGGCGATCCGTCTGTGGCGGGCAAAGGCGTTTCTCACGCTCGGGATGCCCGCAGCGGATGTGGCGGCCGCCACCGGGCTAACCGATCAATCTCATCTCACGCGCGCCTTTACCCATCGCTACGGCATTACGCCAGTGCGCTATCAAAAACAGGTTTATCCGCGCTAATGCGCAATCTCATACAATACTGGCGCATTTCTCCTGCCTACACTTTTCGCAATGTGAAACGATGTGGATATCAACAATGATTAGCGGCGTGTTGTATGCCCTGCTGGCAGGGTTAATGTGGGGACTGATTTTTGTCGGACCGTTGATCGTACCGGAGTATCCGGCGGTATTGCAGTCGATGGGGCGCTATCTGGCGCTGGGGTTAATTGCTGTGCCCCTGGCGTGGCTGGGGCGTGCGCGCCTGCGCCAGTTGACGCGCAAAGACTGGATAACCGCACTCGCGCTGACGATGATGGGCAATCTGATCTATTACGTCTGCCTGGCGAGCGCTATCCAGCGCACGGGAGCCCCTGTTTCTACCATGATCATCGGCACGTTGCCGGTGGTGATCCCGGTGTTTGCCAACCTGCTCTACAGCCAGCGAGATGGTAAGTTATCCTGGCGGCGTCTGGCGCCTGCGCTGGCGCTCATCGGCGTTGGCCTGCTGTGCGTCAATATTGCGGAGCTGAATCAGGGGCTGCCGGA
The DNA here is from genome assembly GCF_005406305.1 of Citrobacter sp. TBCP-5362. NCBI lineage: Bacteria > Pseudomonadati > Pseudomonadota > Gammaproteobacteria > Enterobacterales > Enterobacteriaceae > Citrobacter > Citrobacter sp. TBCP-5362. The sequence goes on from NZ_CP040234.1 coordinate 4,005,719, forward strand.
GTTTAGCGGCTGGCGCTACGGTTCAGGTATCGCGCTGGCGCTGGTTTCCGTTGTGTGCTGGGCATGGTACGCGTTGCGTAATGCCCGCTGGCTGCGGGAAAACCCGGATAAACATCCGATGATGTGGGCAACAGCACAGGCGCTAGTGACGCTTCCCGTTTCGCTGCTGGGTTATGTTGCGGCCTGCATCTGGTTGGGTAAGCAGATGCCCGACTTTCCTCTCCCCTTTGGCCCCCGGCCGGATGTCTTTGTCGCCTTGATGGTCGCCATTGCCGTGCTCTGTTCATGGGTGGGGGCGCTATGCTGGAACGTCGCCAGTCAAAAGCTGCCGACGGTGATTCTGGGGCCCTTGATCGTGTTCGAAACGCTGGCTGGCCTATTGTACACCTTTATACTGCGCGAGGAATTTCCACCGCTGCTGACGGTAAGCGGCATTGCGCTGCTGATTGTTGGGGTGGTGATAGCCGTCAGAGCCAGGCCGCAGAAACCCGGCGTCGTCGCGGTTTCACAATCATAATGTGCCGGATGGCGCTGCGCTAATCCGGCCTACAAGATATTATCCTGTAGGCCGGAGCAGAGGTTAAACTTTAAACACTGCTACCGTCTGGGTCAGACGTGCCGCCTGCTCTTCAAGCGCAACGGCGGCAGTCGCCGACTCTTCCACCAGCGCGGCGTTCTGCTGCGTCACGCGATCCATCTCCGCCACCGCCAGGCCAACCTGGTCAATGCCGCGACTTTGTTCATCAGATGCAGAGGCAATCTCCCCCATGATGTCGGTCACACGCGTTACCGCACTGACAATTTCCGCCATCGTTTCCCCCGCTTCATGCACCAGCGCGGAACCCGCGCTGACTCGATTACCGGAGTCATCAATCAGCGTTTTGATCTCTTTCGCCGCCTGCGCGCTACGCTGCGCCAGCGTGCGTACCTCGCCAGCGACCACCGCAAAGCCACGGCCCTGTTCGCCCGCGCGAGCGGCTTCCACCGCCGCGTTCAGCGCCAGGATATTGGTCTGGAATGCGATACCGTCGATAACGCTGGTGATCTGCGCGATTTTGCTGGAGCTGGTGGCAATTTCATCCATCGTGCGCACAACGCCGTCCACTACGTTGCCGCCCTTCTGCGCCGTCTCAGAGGCATTTTTCGCCAGGCTGGACGCCTGACGCGCGTTGTCGGCGTTCTGTCTCACGGTTGCGGTGAGTTGTTCCATACTGGCGGCAGTCTCTTCCAGCGATGCAGCCTGCTGTTCAGTACGTGAAGAGAGATCGCTACTGCCTGTCGCAATTTCACCCGCACCGGTATAGATCGTGTCAGCGCCTTCACGTACCACGCTGACCGTGTTCGCCAGCGCCTGCTGCATCTCATGTACGTTATGCGCCAGCAGCGCCATTTCATTACTGCCTTCGGTATGGATATTGCGCGTCAGGTCGCCTGCCGCAATATGGCGGATATGTTCCATAACATCATGCAACGGTTTAAGTAAGACACGCTGCATTGCCAGCCAGCTAATCACAATCACCGCGACAACCGCCAGCATAACGGCCGCCAGAATCCACAGAATGCGCTGGTAGTCCTGTTCATTTTGTTGAATGCCCGCGTTCGTCAGTTCGGCCTGCGCGGCACGCCATTCCAGGTACACGTCCTGCATCGCCGTCTGTTTTTGTTCCGCATTCTGTTTGAACATCTCTTCCAGTTGTCCTGCGGCAAGGAAGGTATTCATTTTCGCCAGCGTCGCGGAGTAGATGCCGTACTGCTCTTCCAGACGGTCGGCCAGGTGTTCATCCAGCCCCGGCGTTTCTGGCAGCGCGTAATATTTATCGTAATGACGCTGCGCATCAGCCAGCAGAGCATTCGCCGTCTTCACCAGTTCATTTAGCTGACCGCCGTTGATCTCATTGGCCATGCTGCTTTGCAGGCGCAACATGCCGCGGTTAAGCGTGACGCGCGCCTGGTTCAGGCTGATCCAGACATCGGTAAACTCCGCGACGTTCTGGCTGGAACGCTGCGATACGGTAAAATTCTGCTTATCGTTATTGAGCGCGCTGATAAAAACGCCCGCCGAAATAAGCTGCATCGCGCCGAGGGCGAGTAACACGATAATCAGTAAGGTTATAACTTTGATTCGTTTGAACATTTGTTGCCTTTTACTATGCAGGTATTGTCAGAGGTCTAACTATCGGCAGTGCCGCCGGCATATTTAATTTTGTCCGGCGGCTTGCCGCGCGTATTCCTGCCCTTTTCAATAAGATTCAGCACGTTAAGGCACAAACATTTTTTTGTGATGGTCATCACATTTTATTCTGACCCGAAAGGGTTATATCTTCGGCTTAAAGATGCATTTAAAATACATCTTATATTATTGAGAATGAGGTAACGGCTATGTCTTTTCGCGATCAACCTTTAGGTGAACTGGCGCTCTCTATTCCTCGCGCCTCGGCGCTGTTTCGTAAGTACGATATGGATTACTGCTGCGGTGGTAAGCAGACGCTCGCGCGCGCTGCTGCACGTAAAGAGCTGGATGTAGAAGCCATTGAAGCAGAACTGGCACAGTTGGCTGAACAACCGATTGAGAAGGACTGGCGTACCGCGCCGTTGGCCGAAATTATCGACCACATTATCGTGCGCTACCACGACAGACACCGCGAGCAACTGCCGGAGCTGATCCTGCAAGCCACCAAAGTGGAACGCGTTCACGCAGACAAACCCAGCGTACCGAAAGGTCTGGCGAAATACCTGACTATGCTGCATCAGGAACTTTCCAGCCACATGATGAAAGAAGAGCAGATCCTGTTCCCGATGATCAAACAAGGCATCGGAAGCCAGGCAATGGGCCCGATTAGCGTCATGGAAAGCGAACACGATGACGCTGGCGAATTGCTGGAAGTGATCAAACACACCACCAACAACGTCACGCCGCCGCCAGAAGCCTGCACCACCTGGAAAGCGATGTACAACGGCATTAATGAAATGATTGACGATCTGATGGAACACATCAGTCTGGAAAACAACGTCTTGTTCCCGCGCGCACTGGCCGGGGAATAATGTGTAGCCGGATGGCGCTAACGCTTATCCGGCCTACAATCCGTAGGCCCGGTAAGCTTTACGCCACCGGGCATCAAGATTAACGCACTCCTGCCATACGTTTCTTACCGATAAACAGCCAGCCCAGCCCCAGCGCAATAAACCACAGCGGCGTGACGATCAGCGCCTGACGGGTATCATCTTCCAGCGTCAGCAGTACCAGCACAAAGACGAAGAACGCCATACACACCCAGCACATCAGCTTACCAAGCGGCATCTTATAGATGGACTTCTCATGCAGGTGCGGACGCTGCTTACGGTACACCAGGTACGAGCAGAGAATGATGGTCCAGACAAACATGAACAGAATAGCCGACACCGTCGTGATCATGGTGAACGCGCCAATCACGCTCGGATTGATGTACAGCATCACCACGCCGCCCAGCAGACAGATACAGGAGAAGGTCAGCCCTTTCGCCGGCACCGCGCGCTTAGACAATTTAGCGAACGCTTTCGGCGCCACGCCCTCTTGCGCCAGACCAAACAGCATACGGCTGGTAGAGAACACGCCGCTGTTGGCGGAAGAGGCCGCAGACGTCAGCACCACGAAGTTAATCAGGCTGGCGGCGGCCGGCAGTCCTACCAGTACAAACAGCTCAACAAACGGGCTTTTGGTTGGTACTACCGAGCTCCACGGCGTGACCGACATAATGATGATCAGCGCAAAAACGTAGAACATGATGATACGAATCGGGATTGAGTTAATCGCGCGCGGCAGGGATTTCTCCGGGTCTTTGGTCTCTGCGGCGGTGGTGCCCACCAGTTCAATCCCCACGAACGCGAATACCGCTATCTGGAAGCCCGCAAAGAAGCCGCTGATCCCTTTCGGGAACCAGCCGCCATCATTCCACAGATGAGTAAACGACGCTTCAACCCCGGTCGGTGATTTGAAGTGCATCATAACCATCACCAGACCGACGACGATCAGCGCCACGATAGCGACAATCTTGATCATCGCGAACCAGAACTCCATCTCGCCGAACATTTTCACGGTCGCAAGGTTAAGGCTCAGCAGCAGAACAACGACCGCCAGCGAGGCGACCCAGTCGGAAAGGCCGGGGAACCAAAACTGCGCATAGGCGGTAATCGCAACGACGTCCGCCATCCCGGTGACCACCCAGCAGAACCAGTAAGTCCAGCCGGTGAAATATCCTGCCCACGGCCCGAGCAGGTCGGAAGCGAAATCACTGAAGGATTTATATTCCAGATTCGAGAGCAGCAATTCACCCATTGCCCGCATGACGAAAAAGAGCATAAAACCGATGATCATATAAACGAAAATGATCGACGGCCCGGCGAGGCTGATCGTTTTACCGGAGCCCATAAATAAGCCGGTGCCGATGGCGCCGCCAATCGCAATAAGCTGAATATGACGGTTTGTGAGATTGCGCCGTAGCGACTGTTCAGCCGGTGCCTGTTCGTCGGCAACGACTTTTACCTGATCTACCATGTTTTTTCTTCCTGTACCTGTCTGTGTTGTGCAGGCTCTGCGGCCTTTAGTGCGTCATATGATACGACGATCCTGTTATCAGGACTCATCGATATTAGGTAAGAATCGGCGGGATGAATACTAAGATTTAGATATAATGTTAATTATATGTTTAAAGTGAGTGTCATATCACTCTGGCAACGCGAATTAGCTCACAAAAATACACGCAATAGCTACATTTGCAAGATAAAATATCGACATCTGGCTAACTTACGGTTTTCTTGCATATTTTCTGTTCCCCCCAACAAAGAGGGGAACAGAAGTCACTGCTTACAGGATTTCCAGCAGTTCTACATCAAACACCAGAGTGCTGAACGGAGGAATGGACGCGCCCGCGCCACGCTCGCCGTAGGCCAGTTCCTGAGGGATAGTCAGTTCCCATTTGGAACCAACCGGCATCAGGGTCAGCGCTTCAATCCAGCCTGGGATCACGCCGTTCACCGGGAATTCAGCCGGTTCGCCGCGCGCAACGGAGCTGTCAAAGACGGTGCCGTCGATCAGTTTGCCGGTGTAGTGTACGCGTACACGGTCAGTACGCGCCGGAATCGCGCCTTCACCCTGGGTGATCACGCGGAATTGCAGACCGGATTCGGTGCTGTTCACACCCTCTTTCTCACGGTTTTCTTCCAGATATTTGACGCCATCTGCCGCCATTGCCTGGAAACGTTCGCGACGTACGGCATCCGCACGTTCGTGAATTTCACGCAGCGCGCGATGCACCACATCAACAGGCACTGCCGGGTGTTTGCCTTCCAGCGCATCAGCGATACCTGCCACCAGCGCTTCAGGCAACAGACCTTCCAGACCGGATTCGCTCAGCTGCTGCCCTACCTGTAAACCAATGCCATAGCTTGCTTGCGCTTCGATAGTGTCAAAAGTCGGGGTTGCCATCATATTTCCTTTCATCGGAGGTAAAGTAGCGGGCAGCATAGCAGCCACGTCTCTTCCGGTAAAACTTTGTCTCGGGAAGAGATGACAAATCGCGGGGAAAAAGAAACAATAAGAATAACCCATGCTGATGTCACGAAAGCGGGTATAACTACGAACATCATAGCGTTAGGCATCTATACTCTATGATTGAGGAACGAGACGCGGAGCAGGAGGAAAGCCATGCCCGGGCGCTTTGAACTAAAACCAACCCTGGCGAAAATCTGGCATGCACCGGACAATTTTCGCATCATGGACCCGCTGCCGCCTATGCATCGCCGTGGCATTATTATTGCCGCTATCGTGCTGGTGGTCGGTTTTCTGCTTCCCTCGAATGATACCCGCGATACGCCCGTCGTCACGCGTAATGTCCAGACAGATATCCAGTCACAGTCGCAACCGCCGACGGAAGCCGAACTTCAGGCGCAACTGGTCGCCCCGCAAAACGATCCGGGACAGGTCGCCCCCGTAGCGCCGGAACCCATCCAGGAAGGTCAACCGGAAGAGCCGCCGCAGACGCAGCAATCCCAGCCGCAAACACAGCCTTTCCAGCAGAACGGGGGAATTGACCAGCAGTGGCGCTCCTATCGCGTGGAGTCAGGTAAAACGCTGGCGCAGTTGTTCCGTGACCACGGCCTGCCGCCAACGGACGTTTACGCGATGGCGCAGGTTGAAGGCGCAGGCAAGCCGCTGAGCAATCTGAAAGATGGCCAGATGGTGCAGATCCGCCAGAATGCGAATGGCGTGGTGACAGGATTGACCATCGATACCGGTAATGACCAACAGGTTCTGTTTACCCGTCAGCCAAACGGCAGCTTTATTCGCGCCCGTTAAGCGCGCAAATTGCCGGATGGCGGCATCGCCTTATCCGGCCTACGGCACCCGCGATTGCAGGCCTGATAAGCGGTAGCGCCATCAGGCGTTACCGCTTCACCTTGTTCACCCACCAGATCCCCGAACACACCAGCACCAACGCAACCGCATATTTCAATTCAAAAATATTTTCGCCGAGGAAAATCGCCGACAGCACCGCACCGGAAACCGGAATCAGGAAGTTAAACGGCGCAATCATCCCGACGCGGTTGTACTTGAGCAAAATGCTCCACAGCGCAAAAGCAACAGACGAGAGCAGCGTCAGATAGCCCAGAATCGCCACAGAAGAGAGGCCGTGCACGGAGAGCGAGCCGCCGAAGGCATAGCCGCCAATCACCAGCGCCAGGCCGCCGATGCCAAGCTGATAGCCCGTCATCACCGTTGGGTCAACCGTCTGCGAAATACGTTTACCGTAAAGGGTCGCGGCAGAAAGAATAAAAGCAGCCAGCACCACGGAGCCATCACCCAACAGGCTAAAGCTGAAATCCATCAGCCCGCTGTTGAAGTTCACCACCATCACCCCGGCAAAGCCAAGAATACAGCCGAGGGTTTTGTTGTAGCTCAGTTTGTCGTTCTGGTAGATGAAGTGCGCCAGCAACACGCTAAAAAAAGTGCCTGTGGCATTCATGATCGATCCTTTCACGCCCGTGGTGAACGCCAGACCGATATAGAAAAAGATATATTGCAGCGAGGTTTGCGTCAGCCCCAGCAGGGTCAGTTGGCCAAACTGGCGCGGGCTTAAGCGGCCGATCGGTTTACGCTGCGCCATCGCCAGCAACAGCAGCAATAACCCCGCGAACAAGAAACGGTATCCGGCAAAGACAATTTTTGACGGGATATCATCTGTCGCAATCTGAAAGATCTCGTACCCGCTTTTTATCGCCGGGTAGGCGCTTCCCCATAACAGACAACAAAATGCCGCCCCCAGATAGACAACGTTTTTACGCGCGAACAGGGGTTGCTGGTGGGTTATCTCCATTCCATCACCACTTTGAAATAATGTTTTATTTTTTATTATCCCGAAAAGGGTAAAGAATAGCCAGTGCGAAAAACAGGGGGCAGAAAAGCAAAACGCCAGCACAAGGCCGGCGTTTTTACGCGATAGAAGAATAAAACTTATTCAGCTACTACGTTTACAGTCAGTTTAGCGAATACTTCGCTGTGAACCTGGAAGTTCACTTCGTGCTCACCAGTGGTACGCAGAACGCCGTTCGGCAGACGAACTTCGCTCTTAGCCACTTCAACGCCTGCTGCTGTTACAGCGTCAGCGATGTCGCGAGTACCGATGGAACCGAACAGTTTACCTTCGTCGCCAGCTTTGGACGCGATGGTTACGGTTTCCAGGGCGTTGATTTTCTCTGCGCGTGCATTTGCAGCAGCCAGAACGTCAGCCAGTTTAGCTTCCAGTTCAGCGCGACGTGCTTCGAAGAACTCAACGTTTTTCTTGGTAGCAGGAACAGCTTTACCCTGTGGTACCAGGAAGTTACGAGCATAGCCCGCTTTAACGTTAACCTGATCACCCAGGCTACCCAGGTTTGCTACTTTATCAAGCAGAATAACTTGCATTACCTTATCCTCTCAAAGTCGTATTAATGGACCGTGGCCGATTACTGATGACGATCAGTGTACGGCAGCAGGGACAGGTAGCGAGCGCGTTTGATAGCGCGAGCCAGCTGACGCTGGTATTTTGCACGGGTACCGGTGATACGGCTTGGGACAATCTTACCGCTTTCGGTGATGTAGTTTTTCAGCGTAGCGATATCTTTATAGTCGATCTCTTGAACGCCTTCCGCGGTGAAACGGCAGAACTTGCGACGACGGAAATAACGTGCCATATGGCTAGTCTCCAGAATCTATCAATTCAATCTGCTCGGCATGCAGAACCATTTTGCTCAGACCGTTCTTTGCCTTGTGGCAAGAGATGAACCCCTGAACGGTTATGCGGCTGCCGACCGTTATACTGTGAGTAATGGCCTGGTTTTCGTGTCCGCTAACAATAACGGGCATTTGACACCATGCCTGCCGGTGAAACCCGGCTTCCTCCTGCACAGAACGATGCTCAAGCACGAACTGGCAGTGCGGAATTCCTGATGGACTGACCTTTCGAAGGGGCATCCTGCACACGGTGCCGGACAACGCCAGACGGTTGGTCATCAGAAATTACTCTTCAGAATCCCCAGCATCTGCATCATCTGCGGTTTCGTTTGCGAAATCATCGCGACGCTCACGGCGCTCGTCTTTCGCTTTAACCATCGGAGATGCTTCGGTAACAGCGTGCTTAGTACGCATTACCATGCTACGGATAACGGCATCGTTGAAGCGGAAGTTAGTTTCCAGCTCATCGATCACTTCCTGCGGCGCTTCAACGTTCAGCAGAACGTAGTGAGCTTTGTGCAGTTTGTTGATCGGGTAAGCCAGCTGACGGCGGCCCCAGTCTTCCAGACGGTGGATCTTGCCTTCTGCACCAGTGATTGCACCAGTGTAGCGCTCGATCATGCCCGGAACCTGTTCGCTCTGGTCAGGATGGACCATAAAAACGATTTCGTAATGACGCATCGAATTGCTCCTTACGGATTATTCAGCCTCCTGTCTGGGTCAGCCGAATCCCGGGGAGGCAAGGAACGTGTTAAAGGTCGGCTGAAAAATGACGCGTCATAATACTTGCGCCCATGAGGAAACACAAGTTGATTGCGCAAAAATTCACACGAAGCGCAAAGACAGGTTAACCATGTGATTTAAAATTAATCACATGGCATCGCGCCAATTTTTTGAACAACTGCATCAGAAATGGTCGCTATCGACTTCGCTGGTAGCGATTAAAATTAAATCAGAAGCAATTCACTTACAGGAGATATTGCTAACCAGACACAGCAGTCGAGGAGGTACAGTATGCGAGCGCGTGTTATGACCCTTCTGGCTGCGCTTTTGCTCAGTGCAAACGCGATGGCAGCCATCAAAATCGATAATCACCAGGCACGAAATATGGATGATGTGCAGAGCTTAGGCGTGATTTATATAAACCATAACTTCGCCACTGAAAGTGAAGCAGATCAGGCATTGAATGAAGAGACAGATGCGCGAGGCGCAACGTACTACCACGCCATCCTGACCCGGGAACCGGGAAGTAACGGCAACATGCGCGCCAGCGCGGATATTTATCGCTAGCACCAGGAAAAACCAACGAGAACATTGCCATAGTTTGACTTGCCCCCTTAACCGGGGGCTTTTTTATGGCAAAAGCGGCCCCGGAATCAGGCCGGTAACATCCCGAAGGAAGTAATGATTCCAGGGCACGTGTCTTACTTTTGTCCGTAATAGGCGTCAGGCCCATGCTTACGCATAAAATGTTTATTCATTAAATAATCGTCGATCGGGCTGAGCGCCGGATTGATACCGCGAGCAATCCATGCCATCCGCGCGACTTCTTCCATCACCACCGCATTATGCACGGCATCATGCGCATCTTTGCCCCAGGCAAACGGCCCGTGCTGATACACCACGATGCCAGGCGTATGTAGCGGCTGACCGTCACCCAGCGTTTCGATAATCACATGGCCAGTGTTCAGCTCATATTCACCCTGCACTTCTTCTTCGGTTAACGCCCTGGTACAGGGGATATCGCCAAAGAAGTAGTCCGCATGGGTCGTGCCCAGCGCCGGGATCGCCAGCCCTGCCTGCGCCCACGCCGTGGCATGCGTAGAGTGCGTGTGCACGATACCACCCAGCGAAGGGTAACGACGGTACAGCGCCAGATGCGTGGCGGTATCGGAAGAAGGCCGCCACTGCCCCTCCACCACATTGCCCTGGAGATCCACCACCACCATATCGTCCGCTTTCATGGTTTCATAAGCCACCCCGCTAGGCTTAATGACCACCAGCCCGCGCTCCCTGTCGATCGCGCTGACGTTGCCCCAGGTGAAAGTCACCAGGCCATAACGCGGCAAATCCATATTGGCTTCAAAAACGTGCTGCCTGAGTTTTTGCATTATGCTGTCTCCACCAGACCGGCGCTGGCCATACGCGCTTTCACCCAATCACGCGCTTTCGCCACCTCACGCGCCGGATCGTCCGACGTTTCACTCCACATCTCAATCAGGTATGGCCCGCAATACCCACTCTGCTTGAGCGTGGCGAAACAGCGTTCAAAATCGACGACACCTTCACCGAACGGCACGTTCTTGAACACGCCTGGCTTCGTATCTTTGACATGAACCGCGACGATATGCCCCATTCCAGCCTGCAACTCCATCTGCACATCGTTATCCCAGGCTGACAGGTTGCCAATATCAGGATAAAGCTGGAACCACGGGTTATTAAGATAGTGCGCATAACCCAACGCTTTGCTGATGGAGTTCATCAGAGGGTAATCCATGATCTCCATCGCCAGCGTGACCTGGGCACGGCTTGCCATTTCGACGCTCTCTTTCAGCCCATCACGAAAACGACGGCGCGTTTCATTGTTGGCCTCCTGATAGTACACGTCGTAACCCGCAAGCTGGATGACGCGAATACCGATGTCCTGCGCAAACTGAATGGCTTTACGCATGATCTCCAGCCCTTGCGCACGTACAGCATCATCTTCACTGCCCAACGGAAAGCGACGATGCGCGCTCAGGCACATGGACGGCACCCGCACGCCGGTCTCAGCGATAGCGCTCACCAGCGCCAGGCGCTGCTCACGGTTCCAGTCGAGGCGCGCCAGGCGGGCATCGGTTTCATCGACAGACATTTCAACGAAATCGAAGCCCAGTTCTTTCGCCAGCCGCAGGCGATCCAACCAGCACTCCCCGGCGGGGAGCGCTTTTTCGTAGATGCCAAACGGAGTCTGTTTAGACAGCATATCCGCTCCTTATCCCCACAACTGGGCGATAGAACGTTTGAACTGACGCGCGGCTTCAACCGGAGAGGCGGCGTCGCGAATGCTGCGACCAGCAATAAAGACATGGATTGGAATGCCCTTAAACAGCGGCAGATCTTCCAGCGCCAGGCCGCCAGTCACGGTCACTTTAAAGCCCATATCAGAGAGACGTTTGATCGCGCTGATATCCGCTTCGCCCCAGGCCACGCCAGCGGCCTGTGCATCACGGCTACGGTGATAAACCACCTGCTGAATCCCCGCATCGCGCCACTCCTGCGCCTGCTCCCAGGTCCAGTAGCCGGTCAGTTCAATCTGCACATCGCCGTTAAACTCTTGCGCTACTTCCAGCGCGCCTTTGGCGGTGTTGATATCCGCGCAGCAGATAACCGTCACCCAATCCGCGTTGGCTTCAAAGCACATACGAGAAAGAATTTTCCCCGCGTCCGCAATTTTGGCGTCAGCCAGCACGATCTTATGCGGATAAAGCGCTTTCAGATCGCGTACCGCACGTACGCCTTCACCCACGCACAGGATGGTGCCAACTTCGATAATATCGACTTCTTCCGCGATCAGGCGGGTCGTTTCGTAAGCGTGGGACAGCGTCTGGTTATCCAGCGCAACTTGCAACATAGGTAATGACATTTCTATTCCTTACTTAAACTGCCGCCGCAGTGGCGTTATCAATTAAATCCAGCACATCCTGCTCGGTACGGCAGGCGCGTAAACGGTCAAAGTTGGCTTCATCTTCAAACAGGTTGACGATTTGCATGATGCCGTCTTCCTGATGCGCGCGGGCATCCACTGCCGCCAGCGTGATGAGGATATCGACCGGGTCATTATCTTCGTGGTTGAAGACCATCGGCGTTTTCAGCGTCACCAGCGCGAAGCCGGTTTTTTTGACGCCCTCTTCCGGGCGGCCATGCGGCATCGCCAGGCCTGGCGCAATCACAAAATACGGACCAAAACGCTCTACGCCATCAAGAATGGCCTGGTAGTAACGCGGCTCCACAACATCTGCTTCCACCAGCAGGTCTACGCCGATTTTCACCGCCTCCTGCCAGGTGCTCGCTTCTGCATTCAGGCGAATGGACTTATTCTCCGCCAGCGAATCACGTAATTTCATGCTGCGTCCTTATTTCAGGTCGTTCGGAAAGTGCTCTTTGATCACTTCCATCAGTTTCGGACCAAAATCAGCGGCGGAAAGCATATTGCGCACACCCACCACATATTTATTACCGGAGACGGTGATTTCGCTGGCGACGTGCGTCGAGGCAATAATGATGTCCGCGCCGTTCAGCTCACTTTTGTACTCACCCACTGCGCAGCTATTTACCGTGTGCGCAACGCCCTGCTGCGTCAGAAACTGGTCAACTTTCATTTTCATGATCATTGAACTGCCTTGCCCACAACCACAAACAGCCAGAATACGTACGGTCATAATCGGAACTCCTTATTAAGCAGAGTGTTCTGCCAGTTGTTTTTCTGCATCTTCTTCAGCGCGCAATGTACGCCCTGCGAAGAACATATAAGCCAGTGAAATCAGTATCATGACGCTCATAAACATCAGCCCGATGCTGACGAAGCCTTGCATCATCGGAGGCGCCAGAATCGACCAGTCCGCCATTCCCATCCAGGCGCTCATACCGGTCAGTTTCACCGCCCAGACGCAGCCAAAGATTTCGATCATGCCCATAACCAGGCAAATCTTGAGCGCCGCGCGCCAGCCGCCAAAGTGGTTAGCGAACACGCCAATCGTGGCGTTAGAGAAGAACATTGGGATAAAGCCAGGGATGATCAGAATGGAGGAGCCGCAACCTACCAGAATACCAACGGCGATCAGCTGACCAATCGTGCCCCACATAAAGCCCCAGACCACCGCGTTCGGCGCGAAGCTATAAATCGCCGCACAGTCAATCGCCAGCACAGCACCGGGGATCAGACGCTGAGAGATACCGTTAAATGCTTCGGACAGTTCGGCGACAAACATGCGCACGCCCTGCGTGATGATGAAAATAGCGACAGCGAACTGGAAGCCGGTTTGCAGGATATAGATAGACCAGTGCGTTTTACCCGCCATCGCCTGAACCACATCCAGGCCAAAAGAGAGCAGGATCGCGCCGAAGAAGATGGTCATGACAATTGCCGTGGAGACGATATTGTCGTGGAAGATATTCAGCCAGCCGGGCAGTTTGAGATCTTCAACGCTCTCTTCTTTTTTACCGAGATATGGCGCGACTTTATACGCCAGCCATGCGGCAAACTGTTGCTGGTGACCAATGGAGAAACCACAGCCGTCTGTGACTTCCTGCGTCGGCTTATACATCATATTGGAGGTGATCCCCCAATACAGGGACACCAGAACCGCCGTGCAGATAATGGTGGTCCACATCGGATAACCGAAGATGTAGAAGAACACCGCGATCAGCCCCGCCTGCTGGAACATGATATGCCCGGTAAGCATGATGGTGCGAATCCCGGTAATCCGGCGCAGCAGCACGTAGCCGATATTCAATGCCAGCGCTAACAGCACGGCATACCCGACCCAACTGTAGGCGTCGCCCATGCGTTCGATCGTCGCCATCATGGAGGCGTAAGTATCAGAAATCGCGCCATTGATGCCATACACCTCAGACATCTTCGCCACGACGGGCTTAAAGGTACTGGTCAGGATGCCGGACCCTGCCTGTAATAACATGAAACCAATAATGGTTTTTATCGTACCTTTGATAATAACGCTGACACTTTTGCGTAGGAGGATATAGCCCAGACAGGTGACAATACCCAGTAGCAGCGGAGCATTGGTCATAACCTGGTTAAAGAAAACGGTAAAGATGTTGTAGAGGATCTCCATAACGATCTCCAGTAGACGAAGTTGCTGAGCTCTGCGTACGCTCAGGTTGTTGTGTCACCACTCTAATTTTCAAAAGTAATCACAACAAGATTGAATTTGATTAATTGTGACGCACCACGCAAATAATTCCCACACTTCAGAAAAGGATTAACCCGACGTTAACCAGCCATCAATAAAACTCATTTTAATCAAATAGATATATTTAATTTCAATAGTTATACGCCCTTCATTACGTTCTCCTTTACTTCCAGACCGCCCTGCACAAGCAAAAATATGCCGTTGCCATCTTGAAAAAATAATGTCAGGATTAATCAAAACCAATCACACACTGATTCAATTTGAACAAACATGAAGGTAAATGCGATGAGTAAAGTGAAAAGTATCACGCGTGAATCATGGATCCTGAGCACCTTTCCTGAGTGGGGAAGCTGGCTGAATGAAGAGATCGAACAGGAACAGGTCGCGCCCGGCACATTTGCTATGTGGTGGCTCGGTTGCACCGGCATCTGGCTGAAATCAGAAGGCGGCACCAACGTATGCGTTGATTTCTGGTGCGGCACCGGCAAACAAAGCCACGGCAATCCGTTGATGAAAACGGGCCATCAGATGCAGCGTATGGCAGGGGTGAAGAAATTGCAGCCGAACCTGCGCACCACGCCGTTTGTTCTCGATCCTTTCGCGATTCGCCAGATCGATGCCGTGCTGGCCACTCACGATCATAACGATCATATCGACGTCAACGTCGCCGCAGCGGTGATGCAAAACTGCGCTAACGATGTGCCTTTCATCGGGCCGCAAACCTGCGTTGACCTGTGGATTGGCTGGGGCGTGCCGAAAGAGCGCTGCATCGTGGTCAAACCGGGCGATGTTGTGAAAGTGAAAGACATCGAAATTCATGCGCTTGATGCGTTTGATCGTACTGCGCTCATCACGCTTCCGGCCGATCAAAAGGCGGCGGGCGTACTGCCGGACGGCATGGACGCGCGCGCAGTGAACTACCTGTTCAAAACGCCGGGCGGTACGCTGTATCACAGCGGCGACTCCCACTACTCCAACTACTATGCGAAGCACGGCAATGAGCATCAGATCGACGTGGCGCTCGGCTCCTATGGCGAGAACCCGCGTGGCATCACCGACAAGATGACCAGCGCCGACATGCTGCGTATGGCGGAAGCGCTGAACACGAAAGTCGTGATTCCGTTCCACCATGATATCTGGTCGAACTTCCAGGCCGATCCGCAGGAAATCCGCGTTCTGTGGGAAATGAAAAAAGATCGCCTGAAGTATGGCTTCAAGCCGTTTATCTGGCAGGTTGGCGGTAAGTTCACCTGGCCACTGGATAAAGACAACTTTGAATATCACTACCCGCGTGGTTTTGATGACTGCTTCACGATGGAACCGGATTTACCGTTCAAATCCTTCCTGTAATTGTTCTCCGATGCCGGGTTTTCCCGGCATTTTTCTATATTTACTTTAGTATTTTCAGGCTATTTCAAATATCATCTTTTAAAATCAATTCGTATCGGAATAGCTCATGACTGAAGCACAAAGACATCAAATATTGCTGGATATGCTGGCGCAATTGGGCTTTGTTACCGTCGAGAATGTGATCGAACGTCTGGGGATCTCACCGGCCACGGCGCGTCGGGATATCAACAAGCTCGATGAGAGCGGAAAGCTCAAAAAAGTGCGTAATGGCGCCGAAGCGATCGCTCAGCAACGTCCGCGCTGGACGCCGATGAATCTGCATCAGGCGCAGAACCACGATGAAAAAGTGCGCATTGCTAAAGCGGCAGCGCAACTGGTGAATCCTGGGGAAAGCGTGGTGATCAACTGTGGATCGACCGCCTTTCTGCTGGGCAGAGAAATATGCGGTAAGCCGGTGCAGATCATCACCAACTATCTCCCGCTGGCGAACTATCTGATCGATCAGGAACATGAAAGCGTGATCATCATGGGAGGTCAGTACAACAAGAGCCAGTCCATCACGCTTAGTCCCCAGGGCAGCGAAAACAGCCTGTATGCCGGGCACTGGATGTTTACCAGCGGCAAAGGCCTGACCGCAGACGGTCTGTATAAAACCGATATGCTCACCGCTATGGCCGAGCAGAAAATGCTCAGCGTGGTCGGGAAGCTGGTGGTGCTGGTGGATAGCAGCAAGATCGGCGAGCGCGCAGGCATGTTGTTCAGCCGCGCCGATCAAATCGACACGCTGATTACGGGCAAAAATGCTAACCCTGACATTCTGCAACAGCTTGAAGCGCAAGGCGTTAGCATTCTGCGCGTTTAAAGATGCTGGCGGAAAAACGACACCGTTGCCGCCAGCGCCTCTGGCGTAATACGGTGGCGTACGCCTGCCTCCCACAGACAGGTCAGGTTCTGATCCCTGTTCGCCTGAATCAGCGCCTGTTGTAAGCGGAACGTTTCCACCGCAGGGACGACGTCATCTTCCTGTCCATGCCATAGCAGCAGCGGCCGGTCGGCCAGTTTTGGCAACTGATGCGCCACCTCCCACTCAGTCAGGGGAGCAATAATGTCGTCAAATTCTCGCTGTTGCTCAGGCGTCTCAGGAATTAATGGCGGAAAAAGCGTATGCGCCAGTCGGGTGAAATAACCCGACCCCATCAGGCTGGCGACGCATTTTACCTCCGGGTGGCGGGCCATGATCCCCAGCGCCGTCATACCGCCCATTGATGCGCCCCCCACGGCCAGACGTTCTTCCAGCACCCAGTTTTCCTGTTGAACTGCCGCACGTAACGCAGCGAATTCCTGCATGTTTTGCCGCAGAATCTGCCAGAATTGGGTCATTCGCCCCTGCGTATCACCGCTAAACCGCGCGCCATGCTCGGGCGCATCCGGCATGATAACCCGGAACCCGGCCTGCGCCAGGGCAACCGCAAAGTAGCTATAGACCAGGCTGGAAGAGGTAAAACCGTGGTAAAAAATAATACATGGAAGGGGCGTGTCACATTTACCGTCAGGAAACGCGTGGAGTATGGAATGTCCTGCCAGGTACCGTGTTTCTATTTTTATCATATATCCCCCTTTCTCTGATATGCCACGGAGAAATACATAACTCAAGTTAATGAGTACGGCAATGATTCATAATGTTGAGAAGTGGATTACGCTTTCACTCTATTTTCATTCGAAAATCGCGTGAGAGATAACAATTTGGGAACATTCCCCCTAAAGGAAATTAATAAGGCACTACACTATGGCTATCAGTAAACGAGATAGAGTTATGCGACGGTTCGCCCCATTGATGCTGGTACTGTTTTTAAGCGCCTGTAGCGTATTGCAAGGGACGCCGCAACCAGCACCGCCAGTCGCTGACCATCCTCAGGAAATTCGCCGTGACCAGACACAAGGGTTGCAGCGCCTGGGAACGGTAAGCTCAATGGTTCGGGGTTCTCCTGACGATGCTGTGGCAGAGATCAGAGCGAAAGCCGCCGCCGCTAAAGCAGATTATTACGTTATTTTGTTGGTTGATGAAACCATCGTAACAGGCCAATGGTATTCGCAAGCCATCCTGTATCGTAAATAGCGGAAGGTTGAAATTTAGTCAGCTTTACATTGCTTTGCGCCTCTATGCGTTTACCTGTGCACAATGAAATCATGGGATGACCGCAATGGAATGCCCTGTTGAACGCGGGGTCACGTAAAAGGAGCTGACGATGAAACGATCTCTTGCCTTATCCTCACTGCTGCTTTCTGCCGGTCTGGTGAGTACGACGGCGCAGTCTGCCGAATTCGCCAGCGCGGACTGCGTAACGGGCCTGAATGAAATTGGTCTGATATCCGTGAGTAATATTTCGGGAAATCAGCAGGATGTGGAACGTATCATTGCGTTAAAAGCCGATGAGCAGGGCGCTTCGTGGTATCGGATTATCCAGATGTACGAAGAACAGCAGCCCGATAACTGGCGCGTACAAGCCATACTTTATGCGTAACAGATTGCCTGATGGCGTAAACTTATCTGGCCTGCACCGATCGCAGGCATGATAAGACGCGCCCGCGCCGCCATCAGGCAAATCGTTATCGCAATCCCCCCGTTGCCCGCAGCAACAGATCATTTTGCACCTGTTCAGACAGGCGTAACACGCCGCGCGTGTCCAGCATCATTTGGCACCAGGCCTGTGCCAACGGCGGAGAAGCATAGCGCAGCATTTGCGCCCCGCAGCCGAGCAGGAACAGCTGCTGTGTTATCTCCCGCCCCTGCGCTTCATCGGGTTTGCGCAAGCGCTGTTGCAGCTGACGTACCGCCCGATCATAATGCCGATCCTGCCCTTTGACCTCCGCAAAAGCCTCGTTGAGCAGCTCATAGACGCCGGTCTGTTTACTCAGCACCCGCAGCACGTCCAGACACATGACGTTTCCCGACCCTTCCCAGATGCTGTTGACCGGCATCTCACGATACAGGCGCGGCAGCTCGCTCTCCTCGCAATAGCCAACGCCACCGAGCACTTCCATCGCCTCGGCAACAAAGGGGATGCCACTTTTGCAAATAGCAAACTTCGCGGCTGGCGTGAACAAACGCGCCCGGAGCGCTTCTTTCGGGTCGCTGCGACGATCCCACGCACGAGCCAGACGAAACAGCAGCGCCGTCTGGCCTTCAAGCTGGAGCGCCATACGACTTAAAACCTGCCGCATCATGGGCTGATCAATCAAAGACTTGCCGAACACCTGCCGCTGATGCGCGTGGTAAATCGCCACGGAAAACGCCCGGCGCATCATACTATGACTGCCCAACGCGCAATCAAAGCGGGTCATCCCTCCCATCTTCAGTATGTGACGAATCCCCTCGCCTTCCTCACCCAGTAGCCAGCCTACCGCATCCTGAAACTCAACCTCGCAACTGGCATTAGAGCGGTTGCCCAGTTTGTCTTTCAACCGCTCAAGGCGAACGCCGTTTCGCTGCCCGTCAGGCAAAAAACGCGGGACAAAAAAGCAGGATAATCCGCCTTTCGTCTGCGCCAGCACCAGGTGCGCGTCGCTTTGCGGCACGGAGAAAAACCATTTGTGCCCCACCAGGCGCCAGGTGCCGTCGTCCAGTCGCTCTGCCCGGGTGGTGTTACTCAGCACATCGGAGCCGCCCTGCTTTTCCGTCATGCCCATGCCAATCAGCAGGCCGCGTTTTTGCCCTCCGGGCAGGAGGTGTGAATCATAGCGATCGCTGCATAGCGGCGTTAACCAATCGTGAAAGGGAGGCGGCAGCATCTGTAGCAGCAGCGGCGTAGCGGCAAAAGTCATCGTGACTGGACACAACGTACCCGCTTCCACCTGCGCATGCAGCATAAAACGCGCAGCCCGCGCGACAAATGCCCCCTGTCTGGCGTTCTCTTCCCAGGCCAGGTTATGCACACGGTTAGCGCACAGGCCCTGCATCAGCAGATGCCAGGCGGGATGAAAACGGACATCGTCCAGCCGCTGCCCTTGTGGATCGTAACGCAGCAGTTCAGGTGGAAAGGCGTTCGCCAGCCGCCCCAGCTCCAGCGACTCCGCAGTGCCCAATTGTTGACCGATGCTGGCGAGAAGATCGCTGTCCCAGCCCGCGCCTTCACGGGCGACCGCCTCGCAAAGCGCGCCATCAGACAGGAATAAATTGCTGTTGTTGAGCGGTGCCGGTTGGTTAAAAACGGTATGCGTTTGCCAGTGCATTGTGTTTCCCTCCGTCAATGGCAGTCGCATTAAGTATGGTCAGCCTGCGGGGGACACGCCTGGGATAACGGTCACAAAAAAGCCATCCCGAGGGATGGCTTCATCAGTCAAAAGCGCTTAGCTGCGCTGTCGCACCGCTTCAAACAAGCAGATCCCGGTCGCGACGGAGACGTTCAGCGACGACACGCTGCCCGCCATCGGAATGCTAATCAGCTCATCACAGTGCTCGCGGGTCAGACGACGCATCCCTTCGCCTTCAGCGCCCATCACCAGCGCCATCCGGCCGGTCATTTTGCTCTGGAACAGCGTATGGTCAGCTTCGCCCGCCGTACCGACAATCCAGATATTCTCTTCCTGCAACAGACGCATGGTACGCGCCAGGTTGGTCACACGGATCAGCGGCACGCTTTCGGCTGCGCCGCAGGCCACCTTTTTCGCCGTTGCATTAAGCTGTGCGGAACGATCTTTCGGCACAATGACCGCATGTACGCCAGCGGCGTCTGCGCTACGCAGACAGGCGCCGAGGTTATGCGGATCGGTCACGCCGTCGAGGATCAGCAGGAAGGGATTGTCGAACTTCGCGATCAGATCAGGAAGATCGTTTTCCTGATACTGGCGTCCCGGCTTCACGCGCGCAATGATCCCCTGATGTACCGCACCCTCGCTTTTTTCATCAAGATACTGGCGGTTCGCCAGTTGGATCACCACTCCCTGCGCTTCCAGCGCATGGATCAGCGGCAGCAGGCGTTTATCTTCCCGCCCTTTCAGAATAAAGACGTCCTGAAAGCGCTCTGGCGCACGTTCCAGCAGAGCCTGCACCGCGTGGATGCCGTAAATCATTTCACTCATTGATGGTTCTCATTGATCAATTTTGCCGGGCGGCGCGATGCCTGCCCGGTCTACAGTACAAACGCCCTCTCCACGCAGGGGGAGAGGGGGAAATTACTCAGCTGACTTTTTCTTCGCCGCGCGCTTCGCTTTTGTCGCGGCAGCGATTTTCTGCGTCTTTGCCGATGGATTTTTGGCTTTCTTCTCTTTCTTCGCCTTACCTTTCGCTTTCTCGCCGCGGAAGGCGCTATCCGGTTCGAAATTCACCTTTTTGCCCACCTGACGACGCTTACCGGCATTTTTAGCCGTTTCGCCTCTTTTCGCTTTCTCACGCGCGGTTTTACCGACGTTGCGCGGGGCGCGTTCGCTGGAGATCAGGCTAAAGTCAATTTTACGCTCATCCATATTGACCGCTTCGACGCGGACCTCCACGCGGTCGCCCAGACGGTAGGTCTGGCCGCTGGATTCCCCCATCAGACGCTGCCCTACCTGATCGAAACGGTAGTAATCGTTGTCCAGCGAAGAGACGTGTACCAGACCATCAATAAACAGTTCATCCAGACGAACAAAGAAGCCGAACCCGGTTACGCTGGAAATCACCCCTTTAAAGACGTTCCCCACCTGATCCAGCATGAAGTCACACTTCAGCCAGTCAGAGACGTCGCGCGTGGCTTCGTCAGCACGGCGCTCGGTCATAGAACAGTGCTGGCCCAGTTGCAGCATCTCTTCCATCGAATAGTGGTAGCCGCCCGTTTCCGTCGTGTTGCCCTTATGCCCTTGCTCATGCGCCAGCAGATACTTAATAGCGCGGTGCAGCGACAGGTCAGGATAACGGCGGATCGGTGAGGTAAAGTGCGCGTAAGACTGCAATGCCAGACCAAAGTGGCCACGGTTTTCTGGATCGTAAATTGCCTGTTTCATTGAGCGCAGCAGCATGGTTTGCAGCATTTCCGCGTCAGGCCTGTCGGCAATCGACTCCAGCAGCTCCGCATAATCACGCGGTTCCGGCTTATTGCCGCCCGGCAATTCCAGCCCCAGCTCCGCCAGAACGGAACGGAAGGAGGTAATCGCCTCGGTGCTCGGCTTGTCGTGAATACGGAACAGCGCAGGCTCTTTGGCTTTCTCAACGAATCGCGCCGCCGAGATATTCGCCAGAATCATGCATTCTTCGATCAGCTTGTGCGCGTCATTACGCTGCGTCTGCTCGATACGTTCAATGCGACGTTCAGCATTGAAGATAAACTTCGCTTCTTCGCTTTCAAATGAGATGCCGCCACGCTCTTCGCGGGCGTTATCCAGCACTTTGTAGAGGTTATGCAGCTCTTCGATGTGCCTGACCAGCGGCGCATACTGCTCACGCAGGTCCTGGTCGCCCTGTAGCATATGCCAGACTTTGGTATACGTCAGGCGCGCATGGGAACTCATCACCGCTTCGTAGAATTTATAGCCGGTTAAACGCCCTTTTGATGAAACGGTCATTTCGCAGACCATACACAGGCGGTCAACCTGCGGGTTCAGCGAGCACAGGCCATTGGAGAGCACTTCCGGCAGCATCGGCACAACCTGCGACGGGAAATAGACCGACGTCCCACGGTTGCGCGCTTCGCGATCCAGCGGCGTTGGCGGACGCACGTAATAACTTACGTCAGCGATAGCCACCCACAGGCGCCAGCCGCCACCACGTTTCTTCTCGCAGTAAACCGCATCGTCAAAGTCACGGGCGTCTTCGCCATCAATCGTCACCAGCGGTAAGTCGCGCAGATCCACACGGCCTGCTTTCGCCTCTTCCGGCACTTCTTCTTTCAGGCCGGCGATCTGCTGTTCTACCGCCTGCGGCCAGATATAAGGAATTTCATGGGTGCGCAGCGCCATATCGACAGCCATGCCAGTGCCCATGTTATCGCCGAGAACCT
The DNA here is from genome assembly GCF_005406305.1 of Citrobacter sp. TBCP-5362. Classification (NCBI taxonomy): domain Bacteria; kingdom Pseudomonadati; phylum Pseudomonadota; class Gammaproteobacteria; order Enterobacterales; family Enterobacteriaceae; genus Citrobacter; species Citrobacter sp. TBCP-5362. Next base: position 4,028,197 of record NZ_CP040234.1, read on the forward strand.
CAACGATTTTACCGACCGCTTTAGTGCGGCGGGTCGGGCGCTGGGTGAGTTCCACCACCACCACAAAGCCCATGCGCGCGCCCATCACCTCTTCAGGCGGGATCAGGATGTCGAAGCTCAGACGGCTATCGTCCGGCACCACAAAGCCCACGCCAGCATCGGTAAAGTAACGACCGACAATCTGGCTGGTTTTCGGCACCAGAACGCGCACGATACGCGCTTCGCGGCGGCCTTTACGATCGGCCCCCAGCGGCTGCGCCAGTACCTGATCGCCATGAATGCAGGTTTTCATCTGCTCACTGGAGAGATACAGGTCATCTTTACGTCCTTCGACACGCAAAAAGCCGTAGCCATCACGGTGGCCGATAACGGTACCTTTCAGCAGGTCGAGGCGTTCCGGCAGCGCATAGCACTGGCGGCGGGTAAAGACCAGCTGTCCGTCGCGTTCCATCGCGCGCAGACGGCGGCGCAGGGCTTCCTGCTGCTCTTCACCTTCAATGTTCAGTTCCGCAGCCAACTCATCACGGTTGGCTGGTTTTTCACGTTTTGTTAAATGTTCGAGGATAAATTCCCGGCTCGGGATAGGGTTCGCGTATTTTTCAGCTTCACGTTCCAGGAAAGGATCTTGTGACATGGCGGTTCCTCCGTTGTCAGCTCTGATGAAGATTTTCGTCACTCCACCAGCAATAATTTATAAAGCGGTTGATTCTCTTCAACCAAATCGGCAAGCGTGTAGTTATCCAGTTCCTTGAGAAAACTTTGCACGGCCTTCGAAAGTGCCTGCTTGAGTCGGCAGGCAGGAGTAATGTGGCAAAATTCGCTGCTGCAATTTACCAGAGATAAAGGTTCCAGCTCACGAACCACATCACCGATAACAATAACATTAGCCGGTTTACCCAGGCGGATACCGCCATTTTTTCCTCGAATAGCAGTAACGAAGCCCGCCCGGCTAAGTTGATTGATTATTTTGACCATATGATTACGGGACACGCCGTAGACTTCTGTCACCTCAGAAATACTGGTCATACGTCCTTCGGGTAGCGACGCCATATAGATTAGCGCACGTAATCCGTAATCGGTGAAACTCGTTAACTGCACATCAACCTCAGGAAAAGGGGAAAACGGGATAAACCAAGTTGTATTAATTACATTGATGATAAACCAGCCACCAGCCAGGTCGCTAATTTATTTCAGTTCGGGAAGGAAAAAAGCGAGGATCTTACGCTGTATTAAGCCGGATGGCGGTGAAAAGCGCCTTATCCGGCCTACAGTGTGAACAGGTCTGATAAGCGCAGCACCATCAGGCACTGCGCCATGACCCCAAATTATGCGTCAAACGGGTCACGCAGAATCATCGTTTCAGTACGATCCGGGCCGGTAGAAATAATATCAATCGGCACGCCGGTCAGTTCTTCGATACGTTTGATGTAGTTCAGCGCCGCCTGCGGCAGGCCGCTGCGATCCTTCACGCCAAAGGTGGACTCAGACCAACCCGGCATGGTTTCGTAGATCGGCTCGATGCCTTCCCAGTCATCCGCTGCCAGCGGTGTGGTGGTCACTTCACGGCCATCCGGCATACGGTAAGCCACGCAGATTTTCACCTCTTCCAGACCGTCCAGCACGTCCAGTTTGGTCAGGCAGAAGCCAGACAGGGAATTGATCTGCACCGCACGGCGCACAGCAACGGAGTCCAGCCAGCCGGTACGACGACGACGACCGGTGGTGGCACCGTATTCGTTACCCTGCTTGCACAGGAACTCGCCGGTGTCATCAAACAGCTCAGTCGGGAACGGACCCGCGCCCACGCGAGTGGAGTAAGCTTTGATGATACCCAGAACGTAGTCCACATAACGCGGCCCCAGGCCAGAACCGGTCGCTACGCCACCCGCAGTGGTGTTAGAGGAGGTAACGTACGGATAAGTACCGTGGTCGATATCCAGCAGCGTACCCTGCGCGCCTTCGAACATGACGAAATCGCCACGCTTACGCGCCTGGTCCAGCAGATCGGAAACATCAACAACCATAGAGGTCAGGATGTCGGCAATTGCCATCACATCATCCAGCACTTTCTGGTAGTCAACAGCTTCCACTTTGTAGAAGTTCACCAGCTGGAAGTTGTGATATTCCATCACTTCTTTCAGTTTTACAGCGAAGGTAGCTTTATCGAACAGATCGCCAACGCGCAGACCGCGACGAGCCACTTTGTCTTCATAAGCCGGACCGATACCACGACCGGTGGTGCCGATCGCTTTCGCACCACGCGCTTTCTCACGCGCGTTATCCAGCGCAACGTGATAATCAAGGATCAGCGGACAGGCTTCAGACAGCAGCAGGCGCTCACGGACAGGGATACCACGGTCTTCCAGCCCTTTCATCTCTTTCATCAGCGCAGCCGGAGACAGCACAACGCCGTTACCGATGATGCTGGTAACATTCTCACGAAGAATACCTGATGGAATAAGATGGAGGACGGTTTTTTCACCGTTGATTACGAGAGTATGGCCTGCGTTGTGACCGCCCTGGTAGCGTACAACATATTTAGCCCGTTCAGTCAGAAGATCGACGATCTTTCCTTTACCTTCGTCACCCCATTGGGTGCCCAGTACGACGACGTTGTTACCCATTTTTCAAAATCACCGTTTGCTTAAAAATGGATTCTACCATCGCTTTTTCAGATATACAGCACTTTTTGCATGCTAAGATCGGCAAATACGACTACTTTTTGATCAGCCAATCGTTTTCCTCAACATGTAGTAGACAACAACTCCGGCAACCACAAGACCGCCGCCAAAACGACGTAAAACATTTTCCGGCAGTTGCGTCATGGCAGAGATCATTTTCTTCCAGGCGCGGGGATACAGCATCGGGCCTAAACCTTCCAGCACCAAAACGAGGGCAAGCGCCAGCCAGATAGTTGAATTCATCCATCGTCCTTATATAAAAAGAAAACCACCGCCTCCCTGAGGATGCCGGTGGTTTTGTTCATCTAAAACCGTTGATACGATTTTAACGTGTTGCCGTATTCGGTGTCTTCATGTAACGGAAGAAATCGCTGTCCGGGCTCATGATCATCACGTCCTGATTGCCTTCGAAGCTCTTCTCGTAAGCACGCAGGCTACGGATGAAGGCGTAGAAGTCCGGGTCCTGACTGAAGGCATCGGCAAACAGTTTCGCGGCTTCGGCATCACCTTCACCACGCGAAATGCGGCCCTGACGCTCGGCTTCCGCCAGCGTTCTGGTCACTTCATAGTCGGCGGTCGCGCGCAGTTTCTCCGCTTCTTCCTGACCCTGTGAACGGTGACGACGGGCTACCGCTTCACGCTCGGCGCGCATACGGTTGTAAATCGCCTCGGATACTTCGGTCGGCAGGTTGATCTGCTTGATACGCACATCCACCACTTCGATACCTAACGCCGCCATACTGTTCGGGTTGATCACCGGCACTTTGCCATTGGTTTCTGCCGCAACGCGTTCAGCCGCTTCGGCAATCGCGCTATCCGCCGCCGGAGTCGCCACTTCATCTTCCGTTCCCGCAGAACCGGAGTTCAACGCGTCACGCACTTCCAGCGTTAAACGGCCACGGGAATCGGTCACGATGTCTTTCACATCCAGACGACCAATCTCAGAGCGCAAACGGTCAGAGAACTTACGTTTCAGCAGCACTTCGGCCTGAGAAACATCGCCGCCGCCTGTCGCCAGGTAGTAACGGCTGAAATCGCTGATGCGCCATTTGATGTAGGAATCAACGATCAGGTCTTTTTTCTCTTTGGTTACAAAGCGATCGGCCTGGTTGTCCATCGTCTGGATACGCGCATCAAGCGTTTTCACCGACTCAATGAACGGGATCTTAAAGTGCAGGCCCGGCTCATAAACCAGCGGTTTGTTTTCATCGTCACGCAGAACTTTACCGAAACGCAGCGTAATTCCGCGCTCGCCTTCTTTGACAACAAAGACAGACATGTACAGCACTACCAGCACGATGATGATAATCGCAATAACTGACTTACGCATCGTTATTCCCCCTGACGCTGGTAGTCGTTACGCTGCGCGTTAGCGCGGCGTTGGTCCATAATATCGCCCTGACTGGTGGACGAGGTATTGCTTGCTCCGCTCGTGCTGGACGATGAAGCCGGCGGCAGACGCAGCAGATTGTTAGCCGTGCTGTCTTTTGCCGCAGGCGCGTTAGCGCCTTTCAGCATCTGATCCAATGGCAGAACCATCAGATTGCCGCCTTTGTCGTTGACCAGAACTTTACGCGTATGGCTCAACACTTTTTCCATCGTCTCGATATACAGACGCTCGCGAGTAATCTCTGGTGCGGCTTTATATTCCGGCAGAATTTTAGCGAAGCGAGCCACTTCACCCTGCGCTTCCAGGATGGTTTGGGTTCTGTATGCACGCGCTTCTTCAAGAATACGCTGCGCCTGACCGTTCGCACGCGGCTGAACTTCGTTGGTGTACGCTTCCGCTTCACGGATGTATTGCTGTTCGTTCTCACGCGCCGCGATAGCATCGTCAAACGCCGCTTTTACCTCTTCCGGCGGACGCGCTGCCTGGAAGTTGACGTCCAGCAGGGTAATACCCATGTTGTACGGACGAATGGTCTCTTCCAGTTCACGCTGGGTATCGCTACGAATAACGGTACGACCTTCCGTCAGAATGCGGTCCATCGTGTATTTACCGATAACCCCACGCAGGGCGCTGTCGGTCGCCTGACGCAGACTGTCATCCGCGCTGGTCACGCTGAACAGATAACGTTGCGGATCGGTCACACGGTACTGCACGTTCATCTCAACGCGCACAACGTTTTCATCAGAAGTCAGCATCACACCGGACGCCGCCAGTTCGCGAACCGCTTCCACGTTCACCGGGGTAACCTCATCGATAAACGTCGGCTTCCAGTTCAGACCCGGCTCAACCAGGTGGCTGAATTTACCGAAGCGTGTCACCACGCCGCGTTCCGCTTCTTTGATGGTGTAGAAACCGCTGGCAGCCCAGATAATGACGATCGCTGCCGCTGCGATGGTAACGACACGACCTCCGATATGCGGGCGCGGCCCCTGCGATGAACTACCACCGCCAGAGCCTGTACCTTTACCGCCACCCAGACCACCGAGCTTTTTACTCAGTTTGCGGAAGATATCATCAAGATCAGGTGGCCCCTGATCGCGACCACCTTTGTTTCCATTTCCCTCAGAGTTGCCGCCAGGTTTGCTGCTTCCCCACGGGTCGCGGTCTTGTCCGTTATTACCGGGCTGATTCCACGCCATGTTTGTGCTCCATATTTGTTATGCGGTGATCCCCGTTGTCTTTCGACGAGAGGGATAAGGCGAAATTACTCCATGCTCCAGACGAGCCGCCATTAGATCACATAGTCGATCAACGCCGGTTCTTGTTTACAGAGGCGACGCCAGTCGACAATCGGCATGCGAACCTGCAAACTTACGCTGCCGTCCTCCTCCATCCACTCTTTTTCTATTGCCTGAAGTTGGTAAAACCGGCTTCTCAGACGCCCTTCCTGCGGCGGCAAACGCAACGTATGCTGCGCCACCTCGCCGGAAAGCCGCTCCGTCAAAGCCTGAAAAAGCTGTGGTATCCCAACCCCTGTTTGCGCAGAAAGCCAGACACGGATTGGTTTGTTCTCTTCATCCCTGTCGATACGCGGTTCAAAATCGTCCAGCATATCGATCTTGTTCATCACCATCAGGGTTGGGATCTCGTGAGCGTCGATCTCTTCGAGAACCGTATCCACTGCGTCGATGTTTTCCTGTACGCGCACATCAGCGGCATCAACAACGTGTAACAAGAGCGTGGCCTGCCGGGTTTCCTGCAAGGTCGCTTTAAACGCCGCCACCAGATCGTGCGGTAAATGACGGATAAACCCTACGGTATCCGCCAGTACGGTTTCCCCCACATCTGCGACATCGATACGGCGCAGCGTCGGGTCCAGGGTCGCAAACAGTTGGTCTGCGGCATACACCCTGGCTTCAGTAATCTGATTGAAAAGGGTGGATTTACCGGCGTTGGTATATCCCACCAGCGAGACCGTCGGGACATCCGCTTTTATACGCGACTGCCGCCCCTGCTCACGTTGCTTCTCAACTTTTTCCAGGCGCGACTGTATCTGTACAATACGATTACGCAGCAAACGACGGTCGGTTTCGAGCTGGGTTTCACCCGGACCGCGCAAACCAATCCCGCCTTTCTGCCTTTCAAGGTGGGTCCAGCCACGAACCAGACGCGTGGCCAGATGACGCAACTGCGCCAGTTCAACCTGCAACTTACCTTCGTGGGTACGTGCACGCTGAGCAAAAATATCTAAAATAAGACCGGTTCTGTCGATCACGCGACATTCACACAAACGTTCCAGGTTACGCTCCTGGGCCGGGCTTAAAGCATGATCGAAAAGCACGACCGCAGCGTTAGACGCTTTCACGGCTTCCGCAATTTCAACTGCCTTACCTTCACCTACAAAGTACTTCGGGTGCGGTGCTTTACGGCTACCGGTAATCACCTGCATTGCTTCGACACCGGCGGAAGAGACCAGAGACTCAAACTCCTGGAGGTCTTCCATATCTTTGTCTTGCGAAAAATAGATGTGTACCAGTACCGCCTGCTCACCGGCATCATAACGGTCAAACAAGCGTCAACCCCTCGATATATATCAGCGGGGAACGCAGGTTCCCTGGCTCCCCGTGTGTAAAACAGCCAAAACCTTATTCGGTTTCTTCGCTGTCCTGTTGCGCAGAAGTACCCTGCGCGCTGCTACCGTGATGGTAGTTACTGCTGGTGCCGCCACCGGCATTGTTACTGTGATGAGAAACCGGGCGAGACGGGACAACAGTAGAAATCGCGTGCTTGTAAACCATCTGGCTGACCGTGTTTTTCAACAGGATCACGAATTGATCAAAAGACTCGATTTGACCTTGCAGCTTAATACCATTCACCAAATAAATAGAAACTGGAACACGTTCCCGACGCAGTGCGTTCAGGAACGGATCTTGTAAAGATTGCCCCTTAGCCATTCTCTCTTTTCCTTATATGCTTATTTGTACTTTGAACCTTTCGATTCTGAAAAATTGCGCACGATACGTCTCAATTGTACACATTCAGTTCGCGATAGCACCAACAACCTGCAATACTTCGTTTCGCGCCTGGTCAGGCTTTTCACTGTCAAGCCAGCGTACTCCTTCCCAACCACGCAACCAGGTTACCTGACGCTTCGCCAACTGCCTCGTGGCGCAAACACCTCTATAAACCATTTCATCATATGAAATTTCGCCTTCAATGTATGACCACATCTGGCGGTATCCCACACAACGAATGGAAGGCAAATCCGTATGCAAATCTCCACGGGCAAAAAGCGCCCGAACTTCTGCTTCAAAACCTGAAGCCAACATCTGATGAAAACGCTGCTCAATTCGCTGATGGAGCAGTTCACGGCTCGCCGGGGCGATGGCGAACTGATGCACCTGATACGGTAGAGCGTCTCCTGACGTTTGCGTCAGTTCCGTTAAAGTTTTACCCGAAATGAAAAAAACTTCCAGTGCCCGGGAAAGTCTTTGCGGATCATTTGGATGAATCCGTGCGGCAGCGACCGGATCAATATCCTGAAGCTGTCGGTGCAACGCATCCCATCCCTGCTCTGCCGCCTGTTGCTCAATTCGGGCTCTGATCTCGGGTTCCGCCGACGGTAAGGGCGAAAGTCCTTCCAGCAACGCCTTGAAATACAACATGGTGCCGCCCACTAACAGCGGAATACGCCCCGCCGCAGTAATCTCCGCCATTTCCGCTAACGCATCGCGGCGAAAATCCGCTGCTGAGTACGCTTGCGCCGGATCGAGAATATCCAGCAATCGGTGCGGAGCGGCCTTTAACTCTGAAGCCGTCGGCTTCGCCGTACCGATGTCCATCCCCCGATAAATAAGGGCGGAATCAACGCTTATCAACTCTACTGGCAAAACTTTACGCAATTCAATTGCTAACGCCGTCTTGCCGGAGGCCGTCGGCCCCATCAAAAAAATCGCCTTTGGCAGGCTCGCCTTACTTACATCACTCATGTTTCAGGGCGTTCATCACCGAATGTAAATCAACAGGTTGTAACAGACCACCCGGCGGCGCCTTCACGAGCTGCGGACATAGCCGCTCTACATCAGCCAACAGCGTAATGGCCTGCGCCATCGTCCACTGTGGATGTTCACTCATCAAATTCCGCGCAATCCACTGTGCAATATTGCCCGCGTCAAACGCTGACTGCTGCGCGAGGTAGCCTATCAGTTCAGGAATCAAGATTTGTAAATTTTGTTGGCGTAAGGGTAAAGGCACTGCACGAATGGTCACATGCTGCGCATCTGACTGGAATTCAATCCCCAGATCCGTCAGTGGTGTTTGCGCTTTTTCCAGCGCGGATTTCTCCTCCGCCGACACTTTTAAGCGCAGCGGAATCAACAACGGCTGGGCGCAGACCGGCGTATGCCCCGGCGTCAGTTGGGCCTGACGCAGCCAGCGTTCCGCCACGGGCAGCGCCAGCAGGTGGATATTGCCGTCACGCTCAAGCAATGCGCAATCCGCGCCGACAATGGTCAGCACGCGACCGAAACTCTGGCTATGCCCTGCCAGCGACGGCGCTGCCGTTTCTGCTTCCGGTGCAAGCGCCGGTTGTCGCGGAGCGGGCGTCTGTAACAGCTGGCGGTACACTTCGCCCTGCTGTTTCTGGTAGCCCGGCTGGGCATGCGGCCAACTGGCAGCAGGCTGACCTCCGCCGGTTGCCCCTGACGACGTGGAATAGCGCGGCGCGGCGGGTTCCCGCGCAGAGGCCGGTTCAGCGAAATGATTACGCCCGGCCGCCACGCGGTTTTCCGGGATATGACGCGGCGCAGGATCTTCTTCCGCCAGCGACAACGGCGCATCAAGCTGCTGCTGTAGCACGCTCAATACGCCCTGATAGATGAAATCATGCACCAGCCGCGACTGGTGGAAACGCACCTCATGTTTCGCCGGATGCACGTTCACATCCACCTGATGCGGGTCAATCTCCAGATACAGCACAAATGCCGGTTGCCGATCGCCGCCCAGTTTGTCTTCACAGGCCTGACGAATCGCATGATTGATTAACCGGTCGCGCATCATGCGGCCGTTCACGTAGCAGTACTGGATTTCCGCCAGCGCCGCCGTGGTATGGTGGGGGTCGGCCACCCAGCCGCGCAGCGTCAGATCGCCGTGCTGCCATTCAATCGCCAGCGCCTGTTCCAGAAACGGTGCGCCGCAAATCGCGCCTAATCGACGTTCCTTCTGCCCGTCCTGCGCAACCGCGCGGTACTGGCGCACCATTTTACCGTTGTGCGACAAATTAAGGGTGACGTCGAAGCGCGCCAGCGCAATGCGGCGGATAATTTCGTCAATGTGATTGAACTCGGTTTTCTCGGTGCGCATAAACTTGCGCCGCGCCGGCGTGTTGTAGAACAAGTCCAGCACCTCCAGCGTGGTGCCGACCGGATGCGCCGCCGGTTTTACCGTCACGTCCATATCACGCCCTTCGGCATAGGCCTGCCAGGCTTCCGCCTGTTCCGCGGTACGTGACGTGAGGGTTAAACGCGAAACCGAGCTGATACTTGCCAGCGCTTCGCCGCGAAATCCGAGGCTGATAATCGCTTCGAGATCGTCAAGCGAGGCGATTTTACTGGTGGCATGGCGAGCCAGCGCCAGCGCCAGCTCGTCTTTTTTAATTCCGCAGCCATTATCGCGAATACGAATAAGCTTTGCGCCGCCGCGTTCGATATCAATATCGATCCGCGTTGCCCCTGCATCAAGGCTGTTTTCCACCAGCTCTTTCACAACCGACGCAGGTCGCTCTACCACCTCACCTGCGGCAATTTGGTTCGCCAGTTGCGGCGGTAGAACCTGAATCGGCATGTAAAATCCTTAGTTAATCAACGACTCACCCGGCGACACCGCGCTGGCCGTTTGCGCCGGAGCGCTCTGCGGCCCGGATTGCACCGGATGCGCCTGGAAGTAGTTACGCAACCCTTGGTAAATCGCCTCTGCCAGCTGCTGCTGATAAGCATCGCTTGCCAGTAAACGCTCTTCGCCGCTGTTGCTGATAAAGCCCGTTTCAACCAGCACCGAGGGGATATCCGGGGAACGCAACACGCCGAGGCTGGCGTGTTCAGGGCGACGCTTATGCAGCGAACCAATGCGCTGCAACTGACCTAACATGTTTGTCGCCACATCATACCCTACGCGCTGGGAATGACCGAATTGCAAATCCAGCACCGCCTGGCTTAAGTAGGGGTCAGCCTGACTGTTCGCCAGCACATCGCCCGCGCCGCCCAGCAGCTCAGACTGCTTCTCATGTTCTTCCAGCCAGTTCGCCATTTCGCTGTTGGCGCGACGGTTTGACAGCACCCATACCGAGGCGCCCGTCGCGTTACGGTTTGGCGCGGCATCCGCATGAATGGAGACGAGGAAATTGGCGTTCTGCTTACGCGCCACGTCGGAGCGACCCATCACGGAGATGAAATAATCCCCGTCGCGGGTCAATACGCCTTTGAACATCGGATCGTTATTCAACAGCGTGCGCAGCTTACGGGCGATAGCAATCGTCACGTTTTTCTCCCGCGTCCCGCCGGGGCCAATAGCGCCGGGGTCTTGCCCGCCGTGACCGGCATCAATGGCAATCACCACTTTGTCGCCGTTACTGGATGTCGCCCGCGCTGCCGGGCGCGTTACCGTATTGCTGCTGGTGACAGCGGTAGCGCGATCCTGGTTTGTTTTAAACGGATTTCGCGCAGGTTCAGTCGGACGCGGAGCAACCACCGGCGTCTCAACGCGTTTTGCGACGACAGGCGGTGGAGGTGGCGGCGGAGGCGTATCGGCGTTGATGGTAAAAACCACGGTATAGTTACCGCCGCTCTGTCGTTTCACGGCCTCGGTTTTACCGTTCTCCGTCAGATCGACAACCAACCGCAACGACTGCGCATCTTTCGCCGTACCGGAGCGAATCGCTTTTACCAGGTTGTTGCCGCTAAACTGCAACGGCAGTCCCTGAATCACGCCGGTCTGTTTGATATCCAGCGCGACGGTACGTTTACCTTCTTGCGAAAACGCGTAATCAGGATCGCCGATAAAACTGAACGTAATCCGCGCCTGCCGATCGCCGTTAGATACCTGAATATCGGAGAGGCTGGCGGCCCCCGCCTGCGCGCACAGCAGAACCAGCGTTGCCACCACCCAATTTCTGATGCGATAAATCATCCCGCCACCCTTAAGGTTAACCGGCCAAACGCGCCAGCAACAAATCACCTGATGAGGAGACAGCACTAATGCGCGCCTCACGACCTTGCGCCTGGTAATCTATGTGTATTTCGACATCCGGGTCAGGCAGTACACCTTTACCTTGTTGCGGCCATTCCACCAGGCAAATGGCATCGTTGGCAAAATAATCACGGATCCCCATAAATTCCAGCTCCTCAGGATCCGCAAGTCGGTATAAATCGAAGTGATACACCATTAAGTTATCGAGCGTATAGGGTTCAACCAGCGTGTAGGTCGGGCTTTTCACATTACCTTTGTGGCCCAACGCCTGTAGAAATCCCCGGCTGAAGGTGGTTTTCCCCGCCCCCAGGTCGCCGTACAAATAGATGACGGTCGCACCGTCACAGGCTTTCGCTACGCGTAGTCCCAGGTCTAAAGTCGCCTGCTCGTCAGGTAGCGGAATTACTCGATTCATCATGGTTTACGTCAATCACATCAGGGTTAACAATACGCTGTAGCGTAGAAAAGAGATCGGTTGCCAGCATGCCACGGGCGCCATAACGCGCCGCTAAAACATCCGCCGCCGCACCGTGGGCAACACATCCCGCACACGCTGCATCATACGGGGAAAACTTCTGTCCAAGCAATGCGCCAATAATGCCGGAAAGCACATCGCCCATTCCACCGCTGGCCATCCCGGCGTTACCGGCATCAATAATGCCCAACGCATGCGATTGGGCGGCGACGACCGTTCCCGCACCTTTCAGCACCGCCACGCCACCATACCGTTTTACCAGACGACGTGCTGAAAGTAAGCGATCACTTTCAATTTCTGCGACAGAACAACCCAGTAGCCGCGCGGCTTCCCCCGGATGCGGCGTGATCACGCGATTGTGACGTTTATCGGGATTGATTGCCAGCAGGTTCAGCGCATCCGCATCCCAGAGCATCGGTTTGCGAAAATTCTCAGCTTTCTGTAGCGCTTTTTTACCCCATTCCTGCTGTCCGAGCCCTGGGCCGATCACCACCACGTCCGCCCATTGCAGACTGTCATCAAGAGATTGAGGCGTCAGTTCATGCACCATCAGTTCGGGACGGGCGGTCAGCAACGGCGCGATATTTTCGCTGCGCGTCAGCACCCGCACTAATCCAGCACCGGCACGCAGCGCCGCTTCGCCGGTCATACGTATCGCTCCCGCCGTCCCGTGGTCGCCGCCAATAATGACCAGCCGACCATGATCGCCTTTATGCGACGTCGGGCGGCGTGGTGTCAGCCAGTGGGAAAGTTGCGAAGCCGCAAAGCGCTGGATACGAGCTTCTTGTCCTGCCAGCCAGCTTTCCAGCCCCAGCGCGTCAAAGTGCAGCGCTCCCACGACATCCCGCGCCTTGCCCGTCAGTAAACCGGGTTTCAGCGCAACGAAGGTAACGGTATGCGCGGCATTCATCACCGCACCAGGCGTGGCGCCCGTTTGCGCCAGCAAACCGGAAGGGATATCAATAGCCACCACCGGCGCTGGATGGCTGTTCGCTCGTTCAATAAGCGTAGAGAGGGCGGTGCGCGGAGCCTGCGTCAGGCCGGTCCCCAGCAGGGCGTCAATAATCACATCAATATGATCCGGCCAGATGATATCCGACGCATGAATGACGCCCCCGGCATTGAGCCACGCCTCGCGTGCCTGCGCTGCCTCTTCAGGAAGCGGCTTATCGCTCTCCTGCGCCAGTAGCGTCACCTCAATACCTGCGGCTTTCGCCAGCCTCGCCACCACGTAGCCGTCGCCGCCATTATTACCGTGACCGCAAAGCACCAGCCAGCGCCGTGAATCGGGATACGCGTCGCGTGCAACCTGAAATGCGGCTTCCCCCGCCCGCAGCATCAGCTCATACAGCGTCAGCCCTAAGCTGTCCGCCGCCTCGCGTTCCGCCCATTTGATCTCATCGGCGGGCCAGATGGAGTGTGGTATACTTGCGGGGTTTTTCTTCATTGTATGGTCCGTCATGTCAGAGCCCCTCGATCTCAATCAGTTAGCGCAAAATATTAAACAGTGGGGGCTGGAACTGGGCTTTCAGCAGGTCGGTATTACCGATACCGATCTCAGCGCCAGCGAACCCAAATTACAGGCATGGCTGGATAAACAATACCACGGCGAAATGGACTGGATGGCTCGCCACGGAATGATGCGCGCCCGCCCTCACGAATTATTGCCCGGCACGCTACGCGTCATCAGTGTGCGCATGAATTATCTGCCTGCCAATGCCGCTTTCGCCAGTACCCTAAAAAATCCCTCTCTGGGCTACGTCAGCCGTTATGCGCTGGGCCGTGACTACCATAAGCTGTTACGTAACCGTCTCAAAAAACTCGGCGAGAGGATTCAGCAGCACTGCGTTTCGCTGAATTTTAGACCGTTTGTCGATTCTGCGCCCATTCTGGAACGTCCGCTGGCTGAAAAAGCCGGGCTTGGCTGGACAGGTAAGCACTCACTAATCCTTAACCGCGAAGCCGGTTCGTTCTTTTTTCTGGGGGAGTTGTTAATTGATTTGCCTCTCCCCATTGATACGCCAGTTGAAGAAGGCTGCGGGAAATGCGTTGCCTGTCTGACCATCTGCCCGACTGGCGCAATCGTCGAGCCCTACACGGTGGATGCGCGCCGCTGCATCTCCTATCTCACGATTGAGCTGGAGGGGGCGATACCAGAAGCGCTTCGGCCATTAATGGGCAACCGGATTTACGGCTGCGACGATTGTCAGCTTATCTGCCCGTGGAACCGCTACTCGCAACTGACCGATGAAGAAGATTTCAGTCCCCGCAAGCATCTTCACGCGCCAGAGCTGATTGAACTGTTTGGCTGGAGCGAAGCCTGGTTTTTAAAAGTTACGGAAGGATCGGCGATTCGCCGCATTGGTCACTTACGCTGGCTGCGAAATATTGCCGTCGCGTTAGGCAATGCGCCCTGGGATAACGCCGTAATTACTGCCCTGGAAAGTCGCCGGGGTGAGCACCCACTTCTCGATGAACACATAGAGTGGGCGATTGCGCAGCAAATTGAGAAGCGAAATGCCTGCGTGGTGGAGGTGCAATTACCGAAGAAACAACGCCTGGTCAGGGTCATTGAAAAGGGACTGCCGCGCGACGCCTGAGTCATCCACAGCTTGTGTATAAAAATAAAAAGACATTGCGATTCAAGAGGGAAAAAATCGTCAAGTGATCGCATTAACATTTCGAAATGATAATTAATCCATCAATTTCAATGAGTTACAAAGTTACTATTCACCAGGCGAAGTTTTTTGTATTCCAGGAATAATGCCTGGACCTGTGGATAAGTCTGTTTACAAGAGTGTTTCAGAGGCAAAATAAAAGACCCCCAACGTGAAAATACGCTGTGGATAATTTTATGGAGATAAGAATTTGGAGCGGGAAACGAGACTCGAACTCGCGACCCCGACCTTGGCAAGGTCGTGCTCTACCAACTGAGCTATTCCCGCTTAATCTTCGTCTTCCAGGCCGCTGCCTGAAATCCTGCGATTGGGTGGTGCGTATCTGCTGATACTTTCAAATTTTGGAGCGGGAAACGAGACTCGAACTCGCGACCCCGACCTTGGCAAGGTCGTGCTCTACCAACTGAGCTATTCCCGCTTAATCTTCGTCTTTCAGACCGTTGCCTGAAATCCTGCGATTGGGTATCTGGTGTTGCTTTCAAATTTTGGAGCGGGAAACGAGACTCGAACTCGCGACCCCGACCTTGGCAAGGTCGTGCTCTACCAACTGAGCTATTCCCGCTTAATCTTCGTTTTTCAGACTGTTATCTGAAATTCTGTGATTAAATTTGTTGCTGTCGTAATTCGCATTTCTGCGTCGTTACGGGAGGCGCATTATACGAGAAATCCTTTCTGCTGCAACCCCCTAAAACGCAATTTTTTCCGTTTTCGTTCTGAGTGTTGAATTTATCAGCAAAGCGTACAATTTAGCGCCAAATTCACCCCGCCGCAAGCACACCCGGCAGGCAAAGCGTAAGCCGGATAAGACGCTTCGCTTCGCCATCCGGCAAACACGCCGTTTACAGCTTAATAAAATTCTCGCGGTAATAAGCCAGCTCCGCCACCGACTCGCGAATATCATCCATCGCCTGGTGCGTCCCCTGCTTGGTAAAACCGGCAAGGATTTCCGGCTTCCAGCGACGCGCCAGCTCTTTCAGCGTACTCACATCCAGATAGCGATAGTGGAAATAGGCTTCCAGTTCAGGCATGTACTTAAACAGAAAACGGCGATCCTGGCCGATGCTGTTGCCACAAATCGGTGATTTACCTGCCGGAACCCACTCTTTTAAAAATTCAATGGTCGCCAGTTCTGCGGCGCGATCGTCAAACGAGCTGGCTTTTACCCGATCCACCAGACCACTTCCGGTATGGGTACGCACGTTCCAGTCATCCATTAACGCCAGTTGTTCAGCAGACTGATGCACCGCAATCGTCGGCCCTTCCGCCAGGATATTCAGGTTGGCATCGGTCACCAGCGTCGCGATCTCAATAATGCGATCGCGCTCGGGATCCAGGCCGGTCATCTCAAGATCTATCCAAATGAGGTTGTTTTCATTGGCACTCATGCTATTTTCCACCCTTCAGAGGTCACAGTCAGTGTGACTATATTCATCTAAAATAGCGTGTATCATAGATGTTTTGCCCATTGCGGGCGACCAGGAGCCAGTACGATTGAGTAAAAATAAACTCTCCAAAGGCCAACAGCGCCGCGTGAAAGCCAATCACCAGCGTCGTCTAAAAACGTCCACGGAGAAGGCAGACTTCGATGACAACCTGTTCGGCGAGACCGCTGAAGGTATCGTCATTAGCCGCTTTGGCATGCATGCCGACGTAGAATCCGCCAATGGCGAGATTCACCGCTGCAACATCCGTCGCACGATCCGTTCGCTGGTCACCGGCGATCGCGTCGTCTGGCGTCCGGGTAAAGCGGCGGCTGAAGGCGTCAACGTCAAAGGGATCGTCGAAGCCGTACACGAACGCACCTCCGTGCTAACGCGCCCGGATTTCTACGACGGCGTGAAGCCTATTGCCGCCAATATCAACCAAATCGTCATTGTCTCCGCCATTTTGCCGGAGCTGTCGCTCAATATTATCGACCGCTACCTGGTGGCCTGCGAAACGTTGCAGGTTGAACCGATTATCGTGCTCAATAAAATCGATCTGCTGGATGACGAAGGGATGGACTTCGTTAACGAGCAGATGGATATCTATCGCGGCATCGGCTATCGCGTGTTGATGGTATCCAGCCATACGCAAGATGGCCTCAAACCATTAGAAGAGGCGCTAACCGGCCGCATCAGCATCTTTGCCGGGCAGTCTGGCGTTGGAAAATCGAGCCTGTTGAACGCCCTTCTGGGCCTGCAAGAAGCGATCCTCACCAATGATGTGTCGGATAACTCCGGTCTGGGGCAGCACACCACGACCGCCGCGCGCCTGTATCACTTCCCGCACGGCGGCGATGTGATTGACTCCCCCGGGGTACGCGAATTTGGCCTCTGGCATCTCGAACCGGAACAAATCACCCACGGATTTGTCGAATTTCATGACTACCTGGGCCATTGCAAATATCGCGACTGCAAGCATGATACCGACCCAGGTTGCGCCATCCGTGAAGCGGTAGAAGACGGTAAAATTGCAGAAACCCGTTTCGAAAATTATCACCGCATTCTGGAAAGCATGGCACAGGTAAAAACACGTAAAAACTTTTCTGATATGGACGACTGACAACTACGCTAAGCATCGCTAGAATCGTCCCCTTTTTTCAGGATGCCGGCGTCAATGCCGGTTCAGGAACAACAATGGCCTGGAGGCTACCTTGTTAAACTCATTTAAACTTTCGCTACAATACATTCTGCCGAAACTATGGCTCACTCGCCTGGCGGGCTGGGGCGCGAGAAAACGAGCGGGCTGGCTGACCAAACTGGTTATCGATCTGTTCGTGAAATACTACAAGGTCGATATGAAAGAGGCGCAGAAGCCGGATACCGCCAGCTATCGCACCTTTAACGATTTCTTTGTTCGTCCGCTGCGTGACGACGTCCGTCCGGTGAATACCGATCCAAACATACTGGTGATGCCGGCTGACGGCGTGATCAGCCAGTCAGGTAAAATCGAAGAAGATAAAATCCTGCAAGCGAAAGGTCACAACTACAGCCTGGAAGCGCTGCTGGCAGGTAACTACCTGATGGCGGACCTGTTCCGCAACGGTTCGTTTGTCACCACCTACCTCTCTCCGCGCGACTACCACCGCGTACACATGCCGTGCAACGGTATCCTGCGCGAGATGATCTACGTACCGGGCGATCTGTTCTCGGTGAATCACCTGACCGCGCAGAACGTACCAAACCTGTTTGCCCGTAACGAACGCGTGATCTGCCTGTTTGACACGGAGTTTGGCCCAATGGCGCAAATTCTGGTCGGGGCGACCATTGTCGGCAGCATCGAAACCGTCTGGGCGGGAACCATTACGCCGCCGCGTGAAGGCGTGATCAAACGCTGGACATGGCCGGAAGGGGAAAGCGAAGGGTCTGTGGCGCTGTTGAAAGGTCAGGAAATGGGCCGTTTCAAACTGGGTTCAACCGTGATCAACCTGTTTGCGCCGGGTAAAGTCACGCTGGCTGAACAGCTGCAAAGCCTGTCAGTGACCAAAATCGGTCAGCCGCTGGCCGTTTCTACCGAACTCTTCGTGACCCCTGAAGCGGAACCCGCGCCGCTGCCGGAAGAAGAGATCAACGCCGAACACGACGCCAGCCCGCTGGTTGACGACAAGAAAGACGAAAGTTAAATAAAGGATCGCTGCTGTGCGCCTGATTATCACTTTTCTGATGGCCTGGTGCCTCAGCCTGGGGGCGTACGCTGCGACGGCCCCCGACGCCAAACTGATTGCCCAGGAACTGGAGCAGGCTAAAGCGGCAAAACCCGCTCAGCCAGAGGCCGTAGAGGCCCTCCAGTCTGCGCTGAACGCGCTTGAGGAACGAAAAGGTTCTCTTGAGCGCGCCGAACAATATCAGCAAGTTATCGACAATTTCCCTAAGCTGTCCGCGACGCTACGCGCACAGCTCAATAACTTGCGCGATGAACCGCGCAGCGTGCCGCCAGGCATGTCCACCGATGCGCTAAGCCAGGAGATCCTCCAGGTCAGCAGCCAGTTGCTGGATAAAAGCCGTCAGGCCCAGCAGGAGCGAGAGCGCGCTCGTGAAATCGCCGATTCGTTAAGCCAGCTTCCACAACAGCAAACGGATGCCCGTCGCCAGTTAAATGAGATTGAGCGGCGCATTGGCACCGCCAGCGGCAACTCCCCGCTCAACCAGGCGCAAAATCTGAGTATGCAGGCCGAATCCGCCAGACTCAAAGCGCAGGTTGATGAACTGGAACTGGCGCAGCTTTCGGCGAATAACCGTCAGGAACTGGCGCGTATGCGCTCCGAACTGGCGGAAAAACAGAGCCAACAGCTGGATGCCTGGTTGCAGGCATTACGCAATCAATTAAACAGCCAGCGCCAACGAGAAGCAGAGCGAGCGCTGGAGAGCACCGAACTGCTGGCGGAAAACAGCGCTGACCTGCCGCCGGGCATTATCGAACAGTTCAAGGTGAACCGCGAGCTGTCGCAGGCGCTTAACCAGCAGGCGCAACGCATGGATCTGGTGGCCTCACAGCAACGCCAGGCCACCAGCCAGACGCTACAGGTTCGTCAGGCCCTGAACACCCTGCGGGAACAGTCGCAGTGGTTAGGCGTATCGAATATGCTGGGGGAAGCCCTGCGCGCACAGGTATCGCGTCTCCCGGAAATGCCCAAGCCGCAGCAGTTAGATACCGAAATGGCGCAACTGCGCGTACACCGTATGCGCTACGAAGACCTGCTCAACAAACAACCGCAACTACGTCAGATTCGCCAGGCCGACGGTCAAACGCTGACCTCT
Organism: Citrobacter sp. TBCP-5362; assembly: GCF_005406305.1. Lineage (NCBI taxonomy): Bacteria > Pseudomonadati > Pseudomonadota > Gammaproteobacteria > Enterobacterales > Enterobacteriaceae > Citrobacter > Citrobacter sp. TBCP-5362. Next base: position 4,047,402 of record NZ_CP040234.1, read on the forward strand.
GAGCAGAGCCGCATTCTTGACGCCCAACTGCGTACCCAACGCGAGCTGCTGAATTCACTGTTGCAGGGCGGTGATACGCTGATCCTCGAACTCACCAAGCTGAAAGTGTCCAATAGTCAACTGGAAGACGCGCTGAAAGAGGTCAACGAAGCCACTCACCGTTACCTGTTCTGGACGTCTGACGTGAGTCCGATGTCGCTCTCGTGGCCTATCAGCCTCGTTCAGGATCTGCGTCGACTGATCTCACTGGATACGTTCAATCAGCTCGGCAAAGCCAGCATCATGATGCTTACCAGCAAGGAGACGCTGCTGCCGCTGTTTGGCGCGCTGGTGCTGGTTGGTTTTAGTCTCTATTCGCGCAAACATTTCACCCGTTTTCTGGAGCGTTCATCCTCCCGCGTCGGGAAAGTCACGCAGGATCACTTCTGGCTTACGCTGCGCACCGTGTTCTGGTCGATTCTGGTCGCCTCCCCGCTGCCCGTACTGTGGGCCACGCTGGGCTATGGGTTGCAGGAGGCATGGCCTTATCCTCTGGCCGTCGCCATCGGCGACGGAGTGACAGCAACGGTTCCGCTGCTGTGGGTCGTCATGATTTGCGCCACCTTTGCCCGCCCTAACGGTCTGTTCGTGGCGCATTTTGGCTGGCCCCGAAACCGTGTCGCGCGCGCCATGCGCTATTACCTGATGAGCATCGGGCTGATTGTCCCGCTCATTATGGCGCTGATTATGTTTGATAATCTTAACGATCGGGAGTTCTCCGCTTCGCTGGGGCGTCTCTGTTTCATCCTGATCTGCGGCGCGCTCGCGATTGTCACGCTGAGCCTGAAGCGCGCCGGTATCCCGCTGTACCTCGATAAAGAGGGCAGCGGCGACAATATGGTCAACAGTATGCTCTGGAACCTGCTGATGGGCGCGCCGCTCATTGCGATCCTTGCGGCCGCTGTCGGCTATCTGGCTACCGCACAGGCGCTGCTGGCGCGACTGGAGACCTCCGTCGCCATCTGGTTCCTGCTGCTGGTTATCTATCACGTCATTCGCCGCTGGATGCTGATTCAGCGTCGCCGTCTGGCGTTCGATCGCGCTAAGCATCGCCGGGCCGAAATGCTGGCGCAACGTGCGCGCGGTGAAGAAGAACCCGCCCACTCCACCAGCCTCGAAGGGGCCGTCGAAGTGGATGAAAGCGAAGTGGATCTCGACGCCATCAGCGCCCAGTCGCTGCGCCTGGTACGTTCTATCCTGATGCTTATCGCCCTGCTGTCGGTCATTGTGCTGTGGTCGGAAATCCATTCCGCCTTTGGCTTCCTGGAGAATATCTCGCTGTGGGATGTCACCTCCACGGTGCAAGGGGTTGAAAGTCTGGAGCCGATTACGCTGGGCGCGGTGTTGATTGCGATCCTGGTGTTTATCATCACCACGCAACTGGTGCGTAACCTGCCCGCACTGCTGGAGCTGGCGCTCTTGCAGCATCTGGATCTGACGCCCGGCACCGGCTACGCCATCACCACCATCACCAAGTATCTGTTGATGCTGATTGGCGGGCTGGTCGGTTTCTCGATGATTGGCATTGAATGGTCGAAGTTACAATGGCTGGTCGCCGCGCTCGGTGTCGGTCTGGGCTTTGGTTTACAGGAGATCTTCGCCAACTTTATTTCCGGCTTAATCATCCTGTTCGAAAAGCCGATTCGTATTGGCGATACGGTGACCATTCGCGACCTTACCGGCAGCGTGACCAAAATCAACACCCGCGCCACCACCATCAGCGACTGGGACCGTAAAGAGATTATCGTGCCGAACAAAGCGTTCATCACCGAGCAGTTTATCAACTGGTCGCTGTCTGATTCGGTAACGCGTGTGGTGCTGACCATCCCGGCGCCCTCAGACGCTAACAGCGAGGAGGTGACGCAAATTCTGCTGACTGCGGCGCACCGCTGTTCACTGGTGATCGACAACCCGGCGCCGGAAGTATTCCTGGTTGACCTGCAACAGGGGATTCAGATCTTCGAACTGCGTATCTATGCCGCAGAGATGGGGCACCGTATGCCGTTGCGCCATGAAATCCACCAGTTGATTCTGGCGGGCTTCCATGAGCACGGTATCGATATGCCATTCCCGCCGTTCCAGATGCGTCTGGAAAGCCTGAATGGCAGGCAGACAGGAAGAACGCTGACATCCGCAGCCAGGAAAAGTCGTCCGGCGGGAAGTTTGTAAATTGTGTCACAATAAGATGAACGTTGGGTGTGTTGAGCACTACCCAACGTCTTATTTACCAACATAATTGGTATCGAATAACAAAGCGCCATAACCAAAAGAGCAGGAGAGCCACTATAACAGAATATTGCCAGATACTACGTTGCCTTCGCCATACAATTGCATAGATAAAAGGAATAAACAGAGGTAGAGTTAAAGTTATGCCCACAGTTCGAATATCATCATTCTCAATATATTTCATGACATCACAGATATCATTGATTCCCCTGCCATCGATAAACCATTCCTTGTCCTGCGTTGAAAATATAATTATCGATATAATGCTTACTATACCCCAGATAAAATTCAACGTAAAAGACTTCCAACTCATTAACCGCCTCGCATAATTTTAAGTATTATATCTTTCTTTTCTATAATTCGACGACCATATTCACCATATTCACGCCCCGGAGAACCGGGTAACTCACTAATTGATTGAACAATATCATCTTTACTTCTCATTGTTCCACGATTATATCTGGAACCCGCCAATATTATCTGCTCGTCAGTCAAGTATAAAGTATCAGCGTCTGGATTATCATATAAAATAAGATCATGTAAATGGAATGCTACAACCCGAATGTTAAAGCTGTTATCAAGTAAACACTGCGACAGGCGAAATTGCTGAAAATGAGTCAATTTATCAGGGTGGATACCTATTGTTTTGGCTGCAACACCGATCTGGATAGCAATTGAACCGACCGATGTAGCATTAGACGATTCATTACTGTTCTTTCCCAATATTTCTTCAATTATCTGTCTGAATTGCAGAACACCAACACCTTTAAATCTCTCTGGAGTTCCGCCAACTTCAGCAACAGCAACACCTGCAAGGAGTAATTCAGGGATTCTTGCTTCATAAGCGTATTGCTTTATCATTGCCCTATGGTGAATCAACCAAGCTGTTTTATAATACCAAAGATATGCTTTCCCAGTCATAAAACGCCAATTGGTAGGTAAGGCATACCATCGAAAAAAATCTAACCCATTCCAATGAGGAAAACCATATTCGTCGATCTCACAAAAAGGTGGAGAGCTAATCATCATGAAAATTTATCACCAAAGTTAATTTAGCATTGACCCGACAATAGCCATGGTTCTCAATCAGTAATGAGATAGACACCACATGTATAAAAAAGCAATCAAAAATTATATTCACAAATAGATTCATAGTAACAATGATTTCCAACCATAAAAAATCACTTCCCTAGATTTGACATGTAAATAATCATAAAATATATACATCAATATCATTCTGATAAAAATCTCAAAATTATTTGATACGAAAAAGCCCGGAGGGTGTTCCATTCGGGCTTTGGGGAAATTCAATATGTATCTTTCCTCAGTCTGTCACCCAGCGAAACTGTTTCGCCATCCGGCGGCTGTAGTTCTGATAAATCGCCATTGCTAACAGCGAGAAGAATATCGGGCCGCCGGTCATCCACAGTGCGCTATTCCAGTCCCCGGCTTCAATTACCGGCTGAATGATGGTAAACACATTCGCAAACGTCACCACCAGCACGACCACGCCCGTTGCCAGCATCGTAGAAACATGGGTTTTGAAGATCACAAATGGCCGTTCCAGGCCTTCGCGAGACTTAAAGAACGGGAAGGCCAGCGCGAGGAACAGGTACGGCAACGTCATCGACACGTTCGCCATCAGCGTCAGTTTGTTGTAGAACGCCGACGCGGTATCACCGCCAAAAGAGACCAGCAGAATAAACAGACTCACCAGCAGACACTGCATCCACATTGCGGTGGCTGGCATACCTGCCGCGTTCAGCGTCGTCATCGGCGCAGGCCACAGCGCTTTTGGCGTTCCCTGGATAATGGCCTTCAATGGCGAGTAGCTCAGCGTAAAGAACGCGCCGGTATAGGCAAGGAACATGGAGAGGCCAGTGATACGCGCAAACCAGACGCCGGTCGCCATTGCCGCTTCCGGCGACAGATGCAGCGCGTTACCCAACGTCATCCCCAGGCTTTTCATCAGAATATAGGTGATATTTCCGAGGTTAACGGAGCCATTACTTAATACCTGTTGCCAGTTGGTGCTAACGCCCCATAAAAATATCGCCAGCGAATAACCAACGGAAATAACAATTGCCGCAAAAACAATTCCTTTCGCAAAGTTCTTTTCCGGCTTTTCTGTTTTATCCACCAGGCCGCCTACCGCTTCAATTCCGCCGTAGGCAAAAATAGCGAAAACAACAAATGAGAGCATGGCCAGGCCGGACTGATATCCGGGATTGGGCGAGGAGACAAAATGAATATTTTCCGCAAAATGCCCACCATTTAATAACAAAATAGCGACACTCACTAACAACAAAACCAAATTAAGACACATCACGGCAATCCCCCCTACTGCCGTAATACGCGCAATTTTATTAATTCCCTTTGATGCGATACAGGTCACCAGAATCATCCAGCCGACGGCGAGCAGACCAACAACCTGCGTCGGTTCAAGCCCGGCGATCCGCCAGTGCTGCGTCATATCTGCGCCAAACAAGAACGTAGAGAAAGGCACCCAGACTTTCGCCGCAGTACTCACCATCCAGATAACATAGGAGGAGAACCACATAAAAGTGCCGATAAACGCATAACGCGGGCCAACGCTATTATTCATCCACGAATAGATTCCGCCCTCTTCTTTTCGATAAGCAGAACCCATTTCAGCCATCATTAAAGCAAATGGAATAAAGAATAATAATGCAGAAAAGATATACCACGGGATCGCGCTATACCCCATTAAATAAAACGCCGACGGGCTATTGGCAAAACCAAAAACGGACGTAAATATCATCAGGATGAGGCCAGCCAGGCTCATCTTCTTTATTGTCTGGTTCATGAAACCATCCCTTACTCTGGGCACGTTGGCTAAACGGCGCTCACCGGTTTGCACTGCCCCCTTGCAGAGGTCAGCAATAAAAATCAACACAGAATTGATACCTGAATGGTATCAAACATCCAGACTTATATTGTGGCTATAAGAGGGGAATTGAAAAAATGTGCTACAAAATGGCGCTCATTGCGCCATTTTGTTTCGCAAAAGAGGGGTTTTCAGATTTATGCCCGATCAACGGTAAAAGCGATAACCTCAGCGAGGCTTTCCGCCCCCAGCGCCAGCATCACCAGACGATCCACGCCCAGCGCCACGCCGGAACAGTCAGGCATCCCCACCTTCAGCGCCTCCAGCAGATTGTTATCGATAGGCTGCTGCGGTAAGCCTCGCGCGGCGCGCTTACGGTTATCCTGCTCGAAGCGTTGTTGCTGCTCGCGCGCATCCGTCAGTTCGTGGAAACCATTCGCCAGCTCAATACCTTTGAAGTAAACCTCGAAGCGTTCAGCCACCCGATGATCTTCAGTGCTGATTTGCGCCAGCGATGCCTGGCTTGCCGGAAAATGGTACACAAACGTCGGCTTCTCTTTGCCAATGTGCGGTTCCACGCCCATAGTAAACAGCAGTTGCAGCAGCGTATCGCGATCTTCTTCGGTATCCGCGATATTGCTTAAATCCAGCTTCGCCGCCGCCTCACGCAGTTGAGTTTTATCCGCAGACAGCGGATCAATCTCCAGATGGCGCTGAAACACCTGCTGGTAAGAGAGGCTCTCCGCAGGTTGACATTCCAGCACCTGTTGCAGCAGGTCGTCCACTTCGTTCATCAAACGGTACATGTCGTAGTGGGGACGATACCACTCCAGCATGGTGAATTCCGGGTTGTGATGACGCCCCATCTCTTCGTTGCGAAAGCTACGGCACAGCTGGAAAACCGGGCCGCATCCCGCCACCAGCAGGCGTTTCATGTGGTATTCCGGGCTGGTCATCAGATAAAGGTTCATGCCCTGAGAGTGGCCAGGGCCGACGAAACGCGTTTCGAACGGGAACAGATGAATGTCCGTTACCGTCGCCTGGCTCATGCAGGGCGTCTCAACCTCCAGCACTCCACGATCGGCAAAGAAACGACGGATCTCCGTCATAATTGCTGCACGTTTTAACAGGTTAGGAATGGACGCGCTCGGCTGCCAGGTTGCCGTTTCGCTCATGGTACTTTCTCCGATTTAAGACAAGGGCACGAAGTCTACTCGTAACACGCCAGTGAAACAAATTTTGTGCGGGAATAATGCGCTCCGCCGGAAAAGTAAAAAAAGTGAAGCCAGGTGGTTTAGTAATTAAATTAATCAGAATCAATGATAAATCGACCCGTTGATGCGCTAAAAAAATCGAACACGTCAAATTTCCCTCACATCCGTAAGACTATACTGTTGTACCTATAAAGGAGCAGTGGAAACGCGTTCGCAACCCGCATCAATCAGGAGTTCAATCTGATGGTGTACGGGGACGAAATAACAACAATCTGGAGGAATGTCGTGCAAACCTTTCAAGCCGATCTTGCCATTATAGGCGCCGGTGGCGCGGGATTACGTGCTGCAATAGCTGCCGCGCAGGCGAATCCTAACGCTAAAATCGCACTGATCTCAAAAGTGTACCCGATGCGCAGCCACACCGTTGCTGCCGAAGGGGGTTCAGCCGCTGTCGCCCAGGATCATGACAGCTTTGACTACCATTTTCACGATACGGTAGCGGGCGGAGACTGGCTGTGTGAACAGGATGTCGTGGATTACTTTGTCCACCATTGTCCAACTGAAATGACGCAACTTGAGCAATGGGGTTGCCCGTGGAGCCGCCGCCCGGACGGCAGCGTCAACGTACGTCGTTTCGGCGGTATGAAAATTGAGCGTACCTGGTTTGCCGCAGATAAAACCGGCTTCCATATGCTGCATACCCTGTTCCAGACCTCTTTGCAGTTCCCACAAATCCAACGCTTTGATGAACACTTCGTCCTGGATATCCTGGTCGATGACGGTCATGCCCGTGGCCTCGTGGCCATGAACATGATGGAAGGCACGCTTGTGCAGATCCGCGCCAACGCGGTGGTGATGGCTACCGGCGGCGCAGGCCGCGTGTATCGCTACAACACCAACGGCGGCATCGTGACCGGCGACGGTATGGGCATGGCGCTGGGCCACGGCGTACCGCTGCGTGATATGGAATTCGTTCAGTATCACCCGACCGGTCTGCCGGGTTCCGGTATCCTGATGACCGAAGGCTGCCGTGGTGAAGGCGGTATTCTGGTCAACAAAAACGGCTACCGCTATTTGCAGGATTACGGCATGGGCCCGGAAACGCCGCTTGGCGAGCCGAAAAACAAATATATGGAACTGGGGCCGCGCGACAAAGTGTCTCAGGCGTTCTGGCACGAATGGCGCAAAGGCAACACCATTTCCACGCCGCGTGGCGATGTGGTTTACCTCGACCTGCGCCATCTGGGCGAGAAAAAACTGCTCGAACGTTTACCGTTCATCTGCGAATTGGCGAAAGCCTACGTGGGCGTCGATCCGGTTAAAGAGCCGATTCCGGTTCGTCCAACCGCGCACTACACCATGGGCGGCATCGAAACCGATCAGAATTGCGAAACCCGCATTAAAGGTCTGTTTGCCGTTGGCGAGTGCTCCTCTGTGGGTCTGCACGGCGCTAACCGTCTGGGTTCTAACTCTCTGGCGGAACTGGTGGTCTTTGGCCGTCTGGCGGGCGAACAAGCAATGGAACGCGCCTCAACCGCAGGTACGGCTAACGACGCCGCGCTTGATGCGCAGGTTGCGGGCGTTGAACAACGTCTGAAAGACCTCGTTAACCAGGAAGGCAACGAGAACTGGGCGAAAATCCGCGATGAAATGGGCCTGTCGATGGAAGAAGGTTGCGGTATCTACCGTACGCCGGAACTCATGCAGAAAACCGTGGATAAGCTGGCGGAGTTGCAGGAACGCTTCAAGCGCGTTCGTATCACCGATACCTCCAGCGTATTCAACACCGACCTGCTGTACACCATCGAGCTGGGTCATGGTCTGAACGTAGCGGAATGTATGGCGCACTCCGCGCTGGCACGTAAAGAATCTCGCGGCGCTCACCAGCGTCTGGACGAAGGCTGCACCGAGCGTGACGACGTCAACTTCCTCAAACATACCCTCGCTTTCCGCGATGCTGATGGCACAACTCGCCTGGAATACAGCGACGTAAAAATCACCACTCTGCCACCGGCAAAACGTGTGTATGGCGCTGAAGCGGAAGCCGCCGATAAGAAGGAGAAGGCGTAATGTCTGAGATGAAAAACCTGAAAATTGAGGTGGTGCGCTATAACCCGGAAACCGACACCGCGCCGCACAGTGCTTTCTACGAAGTGCCTTATGATGAAGCGACGTCGCTGCTGGATGCGTTAGGCTACATCAAAGATAACCTGGCGCCGGACCTGAGCTACCGCTGGTCCTGCCGTATGGCGATCTGCGGTTCTTGCGGCATGATGGTTAACAACGTGCCAAAACTGGCGTGCAAAACCTTCCTGCGTGATTACACCAAGGGTATGAAGGTTGAAGCCCTGGGGAACTTCCCGATCGAACGCGATCTGGTCGTCGATATGACGCACTTTATCGAGAGCCTGGAAGCGATCAAGCCGTACATCATCGGCAACCCGCGTACGCCGGATCAGGGGCCAAACACCCAGACCCCGGCGCAGATGGCGAAGTATCACCAGTTCTCCGGTTGCATCAACTGTGGTCTGTGCTACGCCGCGTGCCCGCAATTCGGCCTGAACCCTGAGTTCATCGGCCCGGCTGCGATCACGCTGGCGCATCGTTATAACGAAGACAGCCGCGACCACGGTAAGAAGGAGCGTATGGCGCAGTTAAACGGTCAGAACGGCGTATGGACCTGTACCTTCGTGGGCTACTGCTCCGAAGTCTGTCCGAAACACGTCGATCCGGCTGCGGCCATTCAGCAGGGTAAAGTGGAAAGTTCGAAAGACTTTCTTATCGCCACCCTGAAACCACGCTAAGGAGTGCAACATGACGACTAAACGCAAAGCCTATGTGCGGCCAATGACGTCCACCTGGTGGAAAAAACTGCCGTTTTATCGCTTTTACATGCTGCGCGAAGGCACGGCGGTTCCGGCAGTCTGGTTCAGCATTGAACTGATCTTCGGCCTGTTTGCCCTCAAACATGGCGCGGAATCCTGGATGGGCTTCGTTGGCTTCCTGCAAAACCCGGTAGTGGTGATCTTAAACCTGATCGCCCTGGCGGCAGCCTTGCTGCACACCAAAACCTGGTTTGAGCTGGCGCCAAAAGCCGCCAACATCATTGTTAAAGACGAAAAAATGGGGCCAGAGCCGATCATTAAAGGTCTCTGGGTTGTTACTGCGGTTGTCACCGTAGTCATACTGTATGTTGCCCTGTACTGGTAAGGAGTCCGGGATGATTAATCCAAATCCAAAACGCTCTGACGAACCCGTATTCTGGGGCCTGTTCGGTGCAGGTGGTATGTGGGGCGCGATTATTGCGCCGGTAATGGTTCTGTTGGTGGGTATTCTGCTGCCGCTGGGACTTTTCCCGGGCGATGCGCTGAGCTATGAACGCGTACTGGCGTTCGCCCAGAGCTTCATTGGCCGCGCGTTCCTGTTCCTGATGATCGTCCTGCCGCTGTGGTGCGGTTTACACCGTATGCACCATGCGATGCATGACCTGAAAATCCATGTGCCAAGCGGCAAATGGGTATTCTACGGTCTGGCGGCGATTCTGACCGTTGTCACGGCAATCGGCATCCTCACAATCTAAGCCATACGCCCTCTTATCTGCACGATAAGAGGGCGTTTTTTTATTTCCCCTTCTCCCTTATTTTTCTCGCCAGGTTCTACACTTAGAAAAAACCGCTAAGGAAAATCCCATGCGCCTGCTGCCTGTCGTTGCCGCCGTTACCGCTGCGTTTCTGGTCGTCGCGTGTAGCACGCCTGTCCCGCCCAGGGGCGTTACCGTTGTCACTGACTTTGATGCCAGACGCTACACTGGCACCTGGTATGAAATCGCGCGTTTCGATCACCGCTTTGAAAGTGGTCTTGAAAAAGTGACGACAACCTACAGTCTGCGGGACGACGGTGGCCTGAACGTCCTCAACAAAGGCTACAACCCGGACAGGGGCATGTGGCAGAAAACAGAAGGGAAAGCCTGGTTTACGGGCGACCCCAGCCGCGCCGCGCTGAAAGTATCGTTCTTCGGCCCTTTCTACGGCGGGTATAACGTCATTGCGATCGACAGAGAGTACCGCCATGCGCTGGTGTGCGGCCCGGATCGCGACTACCTGTGGATACTCTCACGCACGCCGACGCTCTCCGAAGAGATGAAGCAGCAGATGCTGGCCGTCGCGACCCGGGAAGGGTTTGATGTCAGTAAATTAATCTGGGTAAAACAACCCGGCGCTTAACGCTTTTCCCGGAGGATTAGTGAGCGCTGAGCTTCAGCCCAATAATCCCCGCTACGATCAGCGCAAGGCTCGCCAGACGCGCAGGACTGGCGGATTCGCCAAGCAGCAAAATGCCGGTGATGGCAGCCCCTACCGCGCCGATGCCCGTCCAGACCGCGTATGCCGTGCCAACCGGCAGGGTTTTCATCGCCCATGACAACAGCGCCATACTGACAATCATCGCCGCAATGGTAATGACGCTGGGCGTCAGGCGACTGAATCCGTGGGTATATTTCAGGCCGACCGCCCAAACGACTTCAAGCAGACCCGCAATGAACAAAATTATCCAGGACATATCTGGCTCCAGAAAAATGGGGCCGTCCCCGGTGAAAGATACATTTGCAGGTCGTCCTGCAAAGCAGAGGTGTGAGAAAGCATTTTTGCCTGCGAAAAAATCAAATTCAACCCTTTTATTTTCCGCCGTTGCAAAAGCATGAATTGGGCGCAATTCGCAGCGCAGTTCACGCATTCGACGCTCATCGGACTTCTCTATGATGAGACGCTTTCTGAGGTCAGGAAGCCATCGCCTACTTCTGGATGCGGAAAGTTTATGTTAAAAATTTTAGTGATTGACCGCTGCCATTTCACCCGCACGGGGATAGAGGCCTGGCTTAATCATTCTGGCTTATTTGATTCTTCGTTCCTGGTATCAGGGTTGAATAACCTGCTACTGGCAAAAGAGCATATTTCCCAGTGGAAACCTCATCTGGTTATCGCTGACTTATATAGTTTTTTCAACTACAGCCACTCTTTTAAGCCAGCAGCGCCGCTCCTGATGGCCTGCGGAGCCACGCCTTTAATTTTGCTGCAATCAGGCGGCGTACAGTACCAGGCCGATAGCGACCCGCTGTATCAGGTTCATGCCGTAGTGTCGAAACAGGCCACGCTGCATGAGCTATCGCGGAATATTCAGGACGTGCTGCTTGCCCAGTCCGTTACTGACACGCCAAAAACCGCCACGCCGCTGCTTACGCCGCAGGAGGAAAAGGTGCTGACAATGTGGATGGAAGGTGCGGGAAACAACGCAATCGCGGCTGCGCTCGGTATTCACGGCAAAACGGTCTACACCTACAAACGCAATATCCGCATGAAATTGCATATGGATAATCGCTACTCGCCGTTTTTATCCTTACCGGAGCAAATCAATTAACGGTACGACGCCACGCCGTACCGTTCACATTTATTGCTGGGCTCTGGTCGCTGCGCCTGAAATGGCGCTGCCGCCTTCAGAGATATCCTGCCCAACGCCGCGTGTTGTATTACACGCAGTTAGCACGGAAGAAAGCACCAAAACAGAAAAGATCGCTGCAATTGTTTTCTTAACCATAACGTCTTCCTTTTCTAGCCAATGTTGTTTGTGTATAGCCACTTAAGCATAGACAAGATCCCGCAATGTGACGGGCGTTCGACGATTTTTTAAGACACCTGGAAATAATTAGCTGGCAGCGTGAGAGATAGAATTGCCGAGATGTTTGATGTCTTCACCAAAGCCACGCGCGGTATTACACCCCGTCAGCAACGCGCCGGTGAAAAGAATGAGTGCTACAAGACTGATAAGACGTTTCATCATTCCTGCCCTGGAAAAGGTATGGCGCAGCTCAATGCCGCACCATAAATTCAACTTAGCAAATTGCTGACAAACTCCACGTCTGTTTTACCGGATGGCGTTAATACCCATGCGTCACGCAGTCGCCGTAGGCCCGATAAACTTGCGCCATCGGGCATTTCAGACGTTGTCATCAATCTTAATATCAGCGTCTTATTTAACGCGGGATACGTATTCGCCAGAGCGCGTATCCACTTTGATCACTTCGCCAATCTGGACGAACAGCGGAACTTTAACCACTGCGCCAGTAGACAGCGTAGCCGGTTTGCCGCCAGTACCTGCGGTATCGCCTTTCAGGCCTGGATCGGTATCTACGATTTCCAGTTCAACAAAGTTCGGCGGGGTCACGGTGATCGGCTGGCCGTTCCACAGGGTCACGATGCACTCAGCCTGATCCAGCAGCCATTTCGCGCTGTCGCCGATCGCTTTGGCGTCAGCAGACAGTTGTTCGAACGTTTCGTTGTTCATGAAGTGCCAGAACTCACCGTCGTTGTACAGGTAAGTCAGGTTCATATCGACAACATCAGCACCTTCAGCAGAGTCGGTGGATTTGAAGGTTTTCTCTACACGAGTGCCGGTCAGCAGGCGGCGCAGTTTAACGCGTGCGAATGCCTGGCCTTTACCCGGTTTAACGAATTCGCTGGCTTCAACCGCATAAGGTTCGCCGTCCAACATGATTTTAAGACCAGCACGAAAATCGTTGCTATAGTACGTTGCCATAAGGCCCTCTGAAAATTGTTAACTGGTAGCTAAGCCACAAAATGGCGCATATTGTAACCCTAAATACCCCATCCAGAGAAGATTGGTTAGCGCAACTTGCCGATGTTGTGACCAATCCCGATGAACTACTGCATCTTTTGAATATAGACGCAGATGAAAAACTGTTGGCCGGACGCGACGCCAAACGCCTGTTCGCCCTGCGCGTACCGCGATCTTTCATCGCGCGTATGGAGAAAGGCAATCCCAACGATCCGCTTCTGCGTCAGGTACTTACCTCGCAGGACGAATTCGTAACCGCTCCCGGTTTTTCCACCGACCCGCTGGAAGAGCAGCACAGCGTCGTGCCCGGATTACTGCACAAATACCGCAACCGTGCGTTGCTGCTGGTAAAAGGCGGATGCGCGGTAAATTGCCGCTACTGCTTCCGTCGCCACTTCCCGTATGCGGATAATCAGGGCAACAAACGCAACTGGCAGGTCGCGCTGGACTACATCGCCGCACACCCTGAACTGGATGAGATCATCTTCTCCGGCGGCGATCCTTTGATGGCGAAAGATCACGAACTGGACTGGTTGCTTACGCAACTGGAAGCGATCCCGCACATCAAACGGCTGCGTATCCACAGTCGTTTGCCGATCGTGATCCCCGCGCGCATTACGGATGGGCTGGCAGCCCGCTTTGCGCGCTCTTCTCTGCAAATTCTGCTGGTGAACCACATCAACCACGCCAACGAAATTGACGACACGTTCCGTCAGGCCATGACGACGCTGCGCAACGCGGGCGTTACCCTGCTCAACCAGAGCGTACTGCTACGCGGGGTGAACGATAACGCGCAAACGCTGGCAAACCTCAGCAATGCGCTGTTTGACGCCGGCGTCATGCCCTACTACCTGCATGTGCTGGATAAAGTTCAGGGCGCGGCGCATTTCATGGTGAGCGACGATGAAGCGCGGCGAATTATGCGTGAACTGCTGACGCGGGTATCCGGTTATATGGTGCCCAGACTGGCGCGTGAAATTGGCGGGGAGCCGAGCAAAACACCATTAGATTTGCAGTTACGCCAGCAATAATTGTTCAAACGAGTGTCCGGTTTCGGACACTCGCCCTTAAAATCGCTTATTTGAATCCGTTCATATAGCGCGACACTTTCCATATTATGTTATTTTAATAACATAATACACCGAATATATTTCAAAATTATATATTGATTCAAATTAAGTTACCTGATTAATAATTGGTTAGGGAGAACCTTTATGGCGATGAGTATCAAAGGCGTTAATACGGGCGTTATTCGCAAAGCGAATGAGTTTATTGCGCTGGCATTAAAAATAAAAGAACCGAGGAATAAAGAGTCGTTGTTTTTTCTGACGGCGCTGGAATTAAGAGATCTGCTGATCGCTCTGGAAAGCAGGCTGCACCAGAAGCATCACCTGTCCCCCAACGCTCGCCAACAATATGAAAAAGCACGGGATAGAGTCAGTAAAAAAATGCTTGAGAGCATTCCGGCCATTCAGGAAGAGGAACTCAAAAACGCAGATATTAATCGCCGGGTGAATACATTAACGCTGATAGACGACCAGAGCGAAAACGTCATGCTTTCTTTTACGCTGCATGACGGTAAAACATGCGAGCTGATGATTAATGAATTACAGATTGACGTTCTGGTGCGCGCAATTATTCGCGCCATAGATAATGCCGGTATGCGTGAGCTGGTGCTGCGTATTACATCACTACTGGATTTTCTGCCATTATATGATGCCGACTGTCTGGATAACGGTAATCTGGAATATGACGCCTACGCGCAACCTGAATGGAAGCACAATCTCTTCAGCCATTATCTGGCGGTGCTCTATCGTTATACCGATGAGACAGGTAAAACACATTTTAGCGGCGCTGTGGTGAAAAACCGCACCCCTTCTGGCAGCAAAGAGGCAGAGGCCATTTCACGCCGACTGCTTGATTTCAGCCCACGGCTGAAGAAGCTGGCCGGGAAACCGTGCCAGGTGTTTGTCAGAACGCTAACCGCTGATAAGACGCACAAACTCACTCAGGAGCAGTGCCTGCGCGCGTTGCATCATTTACGCATACAGTCGGTCGAGAAAGCGAAAAACGCCTGATGGCGCTGCGCTTATCCGGCCTACGACCACATGCGCCTGTATAGACCCACTGTATTACACAAAATCATTCAACCTGCATCGCAGCGGCAAGCAAAGAAATCCCCAGCAGCACAGATAACTATGTGACTGGGGTTTCACAGCGCAGCCAACAAAGAGGCAGGTTGAAGAATGAAGTGTAATCAGTTAGGGCACTTATAAACCTGACCGTTCATTTCACTGGCGGTCGGGACAAAGCTGGACAACATTCCCTGCGTTGGGCTGCTGACGCCATAAATCACATTTCCGCCCATTGCCGCGGCCTGGTTACGCAGGTCGTTCGCTGCACCACGCATGGAGCCGCCCTCTTCACCGTGCTGACCAGAAAGCCAGTTGCTTTGCTTACCGGTCGCAGTGCCGATCAACTGGCACTCTGCACCAGGCTTGTCTTCCACAAAACGCACACTTTGCCCGGCAGCGGTCAGTTGGTTGCTGGAGCTACAACCCGCCATCAGCAGCGCAGCACCGACGATCCCTGCTAAATATTTTACGTGCATGTTATTCCCCATAATCAATGAGCTGGACGCCACTCACGTCGTCCATGTCTGAATCTTATACTAAAAAGATGACCAAAAGAAAAACCCCCGAACATTTCTGCCCGGGGGTTTCTAAATTCTGGGAGATGAGCCCCCAAATCATTCTGGTTGCAGGGAGGCGGCCAGTTTGTTAATCCCCAGAAGCTTACTCAAGTAAGTGACTGGGGTTAGCAAACGCAGCCAACGCATCTGCGGCCTGAAGGATGCAGGGGGTGGGCAATTACATCATGCCGCCCATTCCACCCATACCGCCCATGCCGCCGGCTGCGCCTAAGTCAGGAGCATCGCCTTTCGGCAGGTCAGTTACCATGCACTCGGTAGTGATCATCAGACCAGCCACGGATGCCGCGTACTGCAAAGCAGAACGGGTTACTTTGGTCGGGTCCAGGATACCCATATCGATCATGTTGCCGTATTCTTCGGTTGCTGCGTTGTAACCGTAGTTGCCGTCGCCGCTTTTAACGGTGTTAGCCACAACAGACGGTTCTTCGCCGCAGTTCAGCACGATCTGACGCAGCGGGGATTCCATTGCGCGCAGCGCAACTTTGATACCCACGTTCTGGTCTTCGTTCTGGCCTTTGAGTTCCGCAATTTTAGACGCGACGCGAATTAGCGCTACGCCACCACCGGCAACCACGCCTTCTTCTACCGCAGCACGGGTTGCGTGCAGGGCATCTTCAACACGGGCTTTCTTCTCTTTCATTTCAACTTCGGTCGCAGCACCGACTTTAATCACGGCCACGCCGCCTGCCAGTTTCGCTACGCGTTCCTGCAATTTTTCACGGTCGTAGTCGGAAGTAGCTTCTTCGATCTGCTGACGGATCTGAGTCACACGACCCTGGATTGCCGCTTCTTCACCCACGCCATCGATGATGGTGGTGGTGTCTTTGTTGATCACAACGCGTTTCGCCTGGCCCAGGTCTTCCAGGGTGGCTTTTTCCAGTTCCATACCGATCTCTTCAGAGATAACGGTACCGCCGGTCAGGGTTGCGATATCCTGAAGCATCGCTTTACGGCGGTCGCCGAAGCCCGGTGCTTTAACCGCAGCCACTTTCACGATGCCGCGCATGGTGTTAACCACCAGGGTCGCCAGCGCTTCGCCTTCAACGTCTTCAGCGATGATCAGCAGCGGTTTACCTGCTTTGGCCACGGCTTCCAGAACTGGCAGCATTTCGCGGATGTTGGAGATTTTCTTATCAGCCAGCAGGATGAACGGGCTTTCCAGTTCTACTGCGCCAGTTTCCGGCTTGTTGATGAAGTAAGGAGACAGGTAGCCACGGTCGAACTGCATACCTTCAACCACGTCCAGCTCATCCTGCAAACCAGTACCGTCTTCAACGGTGATCACGCCTTCTTTACCGACTTTGTCCATCGCTTCAGCGATCAGTTTACCTACGGTTTCGTCGGAGTTAGCGGAGATAGTACCAACCTGAGCAATGGCTTTAGAATCAGAGCACGGTACGGACAGGGTTTTCAGTTCTTCAACCGCAGCAGCAACCGCTTTGTCGATACCACGTTTCAGATCCATCGGGTTCATGCCCGCAGCAACGGCTTTCAGACCTTCAGTGATGATGGACTGAGCCAGTACGGTCGCGGTGGTGGTGCCGTCGCCTGCCGCGTCGTTCGCTTTAGAGGCAACTTCTTTCACCATCTGCGCGCCCATGTTTTCGAACTTGTCTTCCAGCTCGATTTCACGCGCTACGGAAACACCATCTTTAGTGATGGTCGGCGCACCGAAAGATTTATCCAGAACCACGTTACGGCCTTTCGGACCGAGGGTCACTTTCACTGCGTCTGCCAGTACGTTTACGCCGCGCAGCATTTTCACACGAGCGTCGTTACCGAATTTTACGTCTTTAGCTGCCATTTTCTCTTTCCCTTAAATTCGTATGTTCAGTGTCGTTCGCGGATTACGCTTCAACAATTGCCAGAATGTCGCTTTCAGACATGATCAACACTTCTTCATTGTCGATCTTCTCAGATTTCACACCATAGCCATCGTTGAAAATAACGATGTCGCCAACCTTAACGTCCAGCGGCTGCACAGTACCGTTATCCAGGATGCGACCCTTACCGACAGCGATGATTTCGCCACGCGTTGATTTACCCGCTGCGGAACCGGTCAGAACAATGCCGCCAGCAGATTTGGATTCAACTTCTTTACGTTTGACGATCACACGATCATGTAACGGACGAATACTCATTGATAGCTCTCCTTTGAGAAAGTCTTTATCAGTTATGGGTGACGCCGGCCCGTGAACGGTTTCCCGGCTAGTGACCAGAGAGATGGGGATGGGTTTTTGCCCCTTCAAGGGGGCAGATGAAAAAAAATTCTTATCAGCAGAAAATCGCGCGAAAACGATAGCTCACCTCACATTTCATAACGATTTAAGGCAGCCCGTCATAAGTAAATCCGATTGTGTTACCATCGAAAATCTGCGCAGTTGCCCAAAAATTGGGCGTAACCGGATAGTGACTCATGAGTGGACTAAAACAAGAGCTGGGACTGGCTCAGGGCGTGGGCCTGTTGTCGACATCACTGTTAGGAACCGGCGTCTTTGCCGTCCCGGCGCTGGCCGCGCTGGTGGCGGGCAATAACAGCCTGTGGGCCTGGCCTGCGCTCATCGTTTTAGTCTTTCCTGTGGCGATTGTTTTTGCCATCCTGGGGCGTCATTTCCCCAGTGCGGGCGGCGTGGCGCATTTTGTCGGGATGGCGTTTGGTTCGCGAATGGCGCGCGTCACCGGATGGCTGTTCCTGTCGGTCATCCCCGTCGGCCTGCCAGCGGCGCTGCATATCGCCGCCGGATTCGGTCAGGCGATGTTTGGCTGGCACGGCTGGCAGCTTTTACTGGCGGAATTCGGCACGCTGGCGCTGGTGTGGTTCATTGGCTCTCGCGGCGCCAGCTCCAGCGCCAACCTGCAAACGATCATTGCCGGGCTGATTGTGGCGCTGATTGTCGCCATCTGGTGGGCGGGCGATCTCAAGCCGAACAAAATTCCGTTCCCTGCCCCTGCGGATATTGAGCTGCCCGCCTTGTTCGCTGCGCTGTCGGTTATGTTCTGGTGCTTTGTCGGCCTTGAAGCGTTCGCCCATCTGGCATCGGAATTTAAAAACCCTGAACGCGATTTCCCGCGCGCGCTGATGATCGGTCTGCTGCTGGCTGGCTCCGTTTATTGGGCGTGTACGGTGGCGGTTCTGCATTTTGACGCCTACGGCGCGCAAATGGCGGCGGCAGCGTCGCTCCCTGACATCGTCGTGCGATTGTTTGGCGTACAGGCGCTGTGGGTCGCCTGCATTATTGGTTATCTGGCCTGCTTCGCCAGCCTGAATATCTATATCCAGAGTTTCGCCCGCCTTGTCTGGTCACAGGCGCAGGACAGGCCAGACCATTATCTGGCGCGCCTTTCTGCCCGCCGCGTTCCCCGCAATGCGCTGAACGCCGTACTGGGCTGTTGCGTACTCAGCACATTGTGCATTTACATCCTTGAGATCAATCTCGACGCGCTGATCGTCTATGCCAACGGCATTTTCATTATGATCTACTTGCTGTGTATGCTGGCCGGGTGTCGGTTGCTGGCAGGACGCTATCGCGCGCTGGCGGTGACTGGCGCTCTGCTGTGTCTATTATTGCTGGCAATGGTGGGATGGAAGTGTCTGTACGCGCTGATTATGCTGACGGCGCTGTGGCTGTTTTTACCCCGCAGGTTGGCTAAGCGTCAGCAGTTGTAGGCCCGGTAAGCATAGCGCCACCGGGCATTTATGCCGGATGACGCCGCTGAAGCGGTTTATCCGGCCTACGGTTCAATGTTTGATTTAATCCTTGCGGTCGTCTTTATGATCTAAACGGTCACGCTCGTCATCTTTACGCTGAAACTCACCGTCAAACGTCTCGCCGCCGCCCGTTCCGGCGCTAAAACCACCGCCGGGCATACGGGAAAAACGCAAATGCGGCAGCAACTTCATGGTCAGGTGTTTCTGCACGGGCGGCAATAAAAGAAGCAGCCCCAGGAAGTCGGTGAAGAAGCCGGGCAACACCAGCAGCAGACCCGCGATGATCAGCGACACGCTCTTGATCATCTCCGCCGCCGGACTTTCGCCAGCCGCCATTTTCTGCTGCATCAACAAAAAGTTCTTGAAACCCTGGTTTCGCACCAGCGACATACCAATGACCGAGGTGAAAATCACCAGGATCAGCGTCATCAGGACGCCCAGCACATGGGCGACCTGGATAAAAATAGAAATCTCAATGTAAACATAGAGAAAGATGGCAATAAACGGTATCCAGCGCAAAGGACTCTCCTGTAAATGACAGCCGTTTTCATCACGTCTGTCTGATATGGGTGCGCGATTCGCATGCGTCAGATGTTGAGACGGTTAGCAAAATTTCAAGCTGTTTGTACACTTATTTTTAGTGGTAATCCCAAAGCGGTGACCTATTTCACAAAATAATAAATAAGGGGTAACTTCCCACACTTTAAGTGATCCAGGTTACGGTAGAAATCCTGAAGCAGAATATGATCTCGAGTATCAGACCGATGCAGGGGATAATCGTCGGTCAGGAAACATTCGAAACCACATATATCCTGTGTGTTTATGTAATTATTGGCAGCTTGAAAAAGAAGGTTCACATGTTAAACAACATTCGTATCGAAGAAGATTTGTTGGGTACCAGGGAAGTTCCAGCGGATGCCTACTATGGTGTTCACACTCTGAGAGCGATTGAAAACTTCTACATTAGCAATAACAAAATCAGCGATATCCCTGAATTTGTACGCGGTATGGTAATGGTGAAAAAGGCAGCGGCCCTGGCCAACAAAGAGCTGCAAACCATCCCTAAAAGTGTGGCCAACGCCATCATTGCCGCATGTGATGAAGTCCTGAATAACGGCAAATGCATGGACCAGTTCCCGGTAGACGTTTACCAGGGCGGTGCAGGTACTTCCGTCAACATGAACACCAACGAAGTGCTGGCCAATATCGGGCTGGAACTGATGGGTCATCAGAAAGGTGAATATCAGTACCTGAACCCGAACGACCATGTGAATAAATGTCAGTCCACCAACGACGCCTATCCAACCGGTTTCCGTGTTGCCGTTTACGCGTCTATCGTCAAACTCATTGATGCAATCAATCAGTTGCGTGAAGGCTTCGAGCGTAAAGCCGTTGAGTTCCAGGACATCCTGAAAATGGGCCGTACCCAGTTGCAGGATGCTGTACCGATGACCCTCGGCCAGGAATTCCGCGCTTTCAGCGTACTGCTGAAAGAAGAAGTGAAAAGCATTGAACGTACTGCTGAGCTGCTGCTGGAAGTTAACCTCGGCGCGACGGCAATCGGTACTGGCCTGAACACCCCGAAAGAATACTCTCCACTGGCGGTGCAGAAACTGGCTGAAGTCACTGGCTTTGCCTGCGTACCGGCAGAAGACCTGATTGAAGCAACGTCCGACTGCGGCGCTTATGTCATGGTACACAGCGCGCTGAAACGCCTGGCTGTGAAGATGTCCAAAATCTGTAACGACCTGCGTTTGCTCTCCTCAGGCCCACGCGCGGGTCTGAACGAGATCAACCTGCCGGAACTACAGGCGGGTTCTTCTATCATGCCAGCGAAAGTAAACCCGGTAGTACCAGAAGTTGTTAACCAGGTATGCTTCAAAGTCATCGGTAACGACACCACCGTAACGATGGCAGCCGAAGCAGGCCAGTTGCAGCTGAACGTAATGGAGCCGGTTATCGGCCAGGCGATGTTCGAATCTATCCACATTCTGAGCAATGCCTGCTACAACCTGCTGGAAAAATGCATTAACGGCATTACCGCAAACAAAGAAGTGTGCGAAGGATACGTTTATAACTCCATCGGCATCGTCACCTACCTCAACCCGTTCATCGGCCACCACAACGGCGACATCGTTGGTAAGATTTGCGCCGAGACCGGTAAGAGCGTCCGTGAAGTGGTGCTGGAGCGCGGCCTGTTGACTGAAGCAGAGCTGGACGATATTTTCTCCGCACAGAACCTGATGCACCCGGCTTACAAAGCAAAACGTTATACTGATGAAAGCGAACAGTAATCGTACAGGGTAGTAACACAGGAGGCACGTCAGATGACGTGCCTTTTTTCTTGTTATAAGTTACCAAATAACAACAATTTAATATCAACTTGTTAAACAACAAGGAAGGCTAATATGATAGTTTTAGAACTTATCATCGTTTTGCTGGCAATCTTTTTGGGTGCCAGACTTGGGGGCATCGGTATTGGATTTGCAGGTGGGCTTGGCGTTCTGGTTCTTGCAGCCATCGGCGTTAAACCAGGGAATATCCCGTTCGATGTTATTTCCATCATCATGGCGGTTATCGCTGCCATCTCCGCAATGCAGGTTGCGGGCGGTCTGGACTATCTGGTTAACCAGACGGAAAAACTGCTGCGCAAAAACCCGAAATACATCACGATCCTTGCACCGATCGTCACCTATTTCCTGACTATCTTTGCCGGTACTGGCAACATCTCTCTGGCAACCCTGCCGGTTATCGCTGAAGTGGCGAAGGAGCAAGGCATCAAACCTTGCCGTCCGCTCTCCACGGCGGTGGTTTCCGCACAGATTGCGATCACCGCATCGCCTATCTCTGCGGCGGTGGTGTACATGTCTTCCGTCATGGAAGGTCATGGCATCAGCTATATTCACCTGTTGTCCGTGGTGATTCCGTCCACTCTGCTGGCGGTACTGGTGATGTCCTTCCTGGTCACAATGCTGTTTAACTCTAAACTTTCTGACGACCCGGTTTACCGCAAACGTCTGGAAGAAGGGCTGATCGAGCTGCGCGGCGAAAAGCAAATTGAAATCAAACCGATGGCAAAAACCTCGGTCTGGCTGTTCCTGCTGGGCGTTGTCTGCGTCGTGGTTTATGCCATCGTCAACAGTCCAAGCCTCGGCCTGGTCGCAACACCGCTGATGAACACCACCAACGCGATTCTGATCATCATGCTGAGCGTCGCGACGCTGACGACCATCGTCTGCCGTGTCGAAACGGACTCCATCCTGAACTCCAGTACCTTTAAAGCGGGTATGAGCGCCTGTATCTGTATTCTGGGCGTAGCATGGTTGGGCGATACTTTCGTTTCTCACAACATCGACTGGATCAAAGACACTGCGGGTAGCGTGATTCAGGGCCATCCGTGGCTGCTGGCCGTCATCTTCTTCTTTGCTTCCGCTCTGCTGTACTCTCAGGCAGCCACAGCGAAAGCGTTGATGCCAATGGCGCTGGCGCTGAACGTCTCTCCGCTGACCGCTGTCGCGTCTTTCGCTGCGGTTTCCGGCCTGTTCATTCTGCCGACCTACCCAACGCTGGTTGCTGCGGTTCAGATGGATGACACCGGTACAACCCGTATCGGTAAATTCGTCTTTAACCACCCGTTCTTTATCCCAGGTACGCTGGGTGTTGCCCTTGCCGTTTGCTTCGGCTTCCTGTTGGGCAGCGTCATGCTGTAAGTTCTCCTCGCGGGGCGTATACGCGCCCCGCTTTCTTACCTCCGCTTTGACTAACATCCCGCCGCCTTCCGTTGTATAGTGACCACACTCTTGCTGCTCTTTCTGTTCTTTCGAGGTGTTTATGCTTGATGATAATAGTCAGGATATCTCCATCCCCGAGGCCGTCGTGGTGCTCTGTACCGCGCCGGATGAAGCAACAGCCCAGGATCTGGCCGCTAAGGTGCTGGCGGAAAAACTGGCCGCCTGCGCCACGTTACTGCCGGGCGCGACATCCTTGTATTACTGGGAGGGCAAACTGGAGCAGGAATACGAAGTGCAGATGATTTTAAAAACCACCGTTTCGCACCAGCAAGCGCTTCTTGAATGCCTGAAGTCTCACCACCCGTATCAAACGCCTGAACTTCTGGTTTTACCCGTCACTCACGGAGACACTGATTACCTCTCATGGCTCAACGCATCTTTACGCTGATCCTGCTGCTGTGTAGCACATCCGCCTTCGCCGGATTATTTGACGCACCAGGCCGCTCGCAGTTTGTCCCTGCCGACCAGGCTTTTTCCTTTGATTTTCAGCAGAATCAACATGACCTGAACCTCTCCTGGCAGGTGAAAGACGGCTACTATCTTTACCGCAAACAGATAAGCATCACCCCATCTCAGGCCGAAATTGCCGAAGTCCGGCTCCCTGCGGGCGTCTGGCATGAAGATGAGTTTTATGGCAAAAGCGAAATCTACCGCAAGCGCTTAAACATTCCGCTCATCGTTAACCAGGCCGCATCCGGCGCGACGTTAACCGTGACGTATCAGGGCTGTGCTGACGCAGGCTTCTGCTATCCACCGGAAACCAAAACCGTGCCGTTAAGCGAAGTGAGCGCCAGCACGGTGGCTAAATCCACGCCGTCGCCGGTCGCGGCGCAAACGGAAGAGACGCCGCAACCTGCCGCCCGGCTGCCTTTCTCCGCGCTGTGGGCATTGCTGATTGGCATCGGGATCGCCTTCACGCCCTGCGTCCTGCCGATGTATCCGCTGATTTCCGGCATTGTACTCGGCGGTAAACAACGCCTCTCAACCGGACGCGCGCTGCTGCTGACCTTTATCTACGTACAGGGTATGGCGCTCACCTACACCGCGCTGGGGCTGGTTGTGGCCGCTGCCGGGCTACAGTTCCAGGCGGCGCTTCAGCACCCTTATGTGCTAATCGGCCTTGCGCTGGTCTTCACGCTGCTGGCGCTGTCAATGTTCGGACTGTTCACGCTACAGCTGCCTTCTTCACTGCAAACTCGCCTCACGTTGATGAGTAACCGTCAGCAGGGCGGCTCTCCTGGCGGCGTATTTGTCATGGGCGCGATTGCCGGGCTTATCTGCTCGCCATGCACCACCGCGCCGCTGAGCGCCATTTTGCTGTACATCGCCCAGAGCGGGAACATGTGGCTTGGCGGTGGAACGCTGTATCTCTACGCGCTGGGCATGGGGCTGCCGCTGATTCTGGTCACCGTGTTTGGCAACCGTCTGCTACCGAAAAGCGGCCCGTGGATGGAACACGTCAAAACCGCTTTTGGCTTTGTGATCCTCGCGCTGCCGGTCTTTTTGCTGGAACGGGTAATCGGCGACGAGTGGGGGCTGCGTCTGTGGTCGCTGCTGGGCGTCGCCTTCTTCGGCTGGGCGTTTATTACCAGCCTGCACGCCAGACGCGGTGGGATGCGCATTGTGCAAATCATCCTGCTGGCGGCGGCGCTGGTCAGCGTACGCCCGTTACAGGACTGGGCGTTTGGCGCAACAACCGCCCAGACGCAGGCGCACCTGAACTTCAAGCCGATTACGACAGTCGATGCGTTAAATCAGGCGCTGGCAGAGGCAAAAGGAAAACCGGTAATGCTGGATCTCTACGCCGACTGGTGTGTCGCCTGTAAAGAGTTTGAGAAGTACACCTTCAGCGATCCGCAGGTTCAGCAGACGCTGGGCGACACCGTGCTGCTACAGGCTAATGTCACCGCCAACAATGCGCAGGATGTCGCCTTGCTCAGGCACCTGAATGTGCTGGGTTTACCGACAATCCTGTTTTTTGATGCGCAAGGCCATGAGCACCCGAATGCGCGAGTGACGGGCTTTATGGATGCGACGACCTTTAGCGCACATTTGCGCGATCGCCAACCGTGAGCGACACTTTCTGTGGGAAAGACGGAGGAGAATACCGTGCAACGTGAAGATGTCCTGGGAGAAGCCCTGAAATTACTTGAGGTTCAAGGGATAGCAAACACCACGCTTGAAATGGTGGCAGAACGCATTGATTATCCGCTTGATGAGTTACAGCGCTTCTGGCCCGATAAAGAGGCTATTCTGTACGACGCCCTGCGTTATCTGAGTCAACAGGTAGACATCTGGCGTCGCCAGCTTTTGCTTGATGAAACCCTTACCGCAGAACAAAAACTGCTGGCGCGCTATAACGCGCTTTCGGAGTGCGTGAGCAACAATCGCTACCCCGGTTGTCTGTTCATTGCTGCCTGTACGTTTTATCCCGATCCTGCCCACCCTATTCACCAACTGGCCGATCAGCAAAAACGGGCGGCGCATGACTTCACCCACGAATTGCTGACAACGCTCGAAATTGACGACCCGGCGATGGTGGCGAAACAGATGGAACTGGTGCTGGAAGGTTGCCTCAGCCGAATGCTGGTCAATCGCAGCCAGGCTGATGTGGATACCGCCCACCGTCTGGCGGAGGATATACTGCGCTTTGCCCGCTGCCGTCAGGGTGGCGCGTTGACGTAATTAGAGCCAATTTTGCGCTTTTTGCGTGAAAAGCAGGCAGTCAGCTGTCTTTTGTCATTTTTTTCATGGAAAGCCGTTGACGCCTGCGCGCCTTTACGGTTTAATGCGCCCCGTTGCCCGGATAGCTCAGTCGGTAGAGCAGGGGATTGAAAATCCCCGTGTCCTTGGTTCGATTCCGAGTCCGGGCACCAAAATTTAAAGAAACCAGCCTACGGGCTGGTTTTTTGCTTTCTGGCGTTCCGGTAGATTTCTGGTCATTACAGGACGTTATTTGCTTGCTGGATTTCTCGCCATTTTCTTAGATGCTCGTTGCATTTAAAGACATATATACCCTCTGACAAGCCTATCTCTTACTTCCAGATACGGTCTTTCTACGGTCAGCTACGGTTATTTTCATTTCTAACTGTTCATAATGATGCAAAAGCACGAGGAAAACGGGGGAATCTGACAACATACGCCCTCCACTAGTCATATGGGGATCTTCACAAGTCCGTCCACCCGCAACATACACTTCTTTCCCTTTCACTTCTTACCATTACCAGAATCCCCCACCATAAAATGATTTATCAGTAGTAATACTACTTGAGCTGAACGTATTGCATTATTAAACCTGAGTGTCCGCTCTGAGCGAGGAGCGGAAGTTCATAATTCCTTTAGACAATCCTCCCGGGAGGTTATGATAAAAATATACAGCCACAAAGGGAGTGGACATGACATTGTTTGAGGAATGTAAGGAGTTGCTCAAGGCAGATTTTGATGTTGTGGAAGGGGATGATTTGAGTATGGTAATGGATATTTTTCATCAATATCCATGGCATAGCGGTAATCTCATATGGTCAGAAATGGATTTCAGCGATTATGAACTCACTCATGATATGTTTAATGGGAGCGGCTTAGGCAATGAAACTGTATTTGTCATAGCGGATGATGCCGATGTGCCCGTGTTCAGAACCCATCTACAACTCATTGTCGATAATATCTACGATGTCATCGCCATATCACCTAACCTATTTATTTTTAACGATAAGATAATGATTACGCCTTTATTCCCTCATAATTTTATACGGTTGGGTCTGCGAAAGTGATGAGCAGAAATACTGACCTGCTCCCCGTTGATCAACTCAGACTGTTGTTAGCAACGTCTCCTCCTGGCACAGAGTTGCCTGTCAGATTAGATAAAACTCTGTATTGTGACAAAGCCAGATCAAGTCTGAGCTAATACCTATGAAGAGTGTATACAGGCTTCGCACCGCAGCAAACCGTTCTGACTTAATGGTAGATATCAAAGCGAGAAAGATTGAAAGACATATACAAACTGAAGAAAACCTGCAACCCCGGTAAAAATGAACTGTGTGAAAGAGTGGAATAGCCCCTTGAAATAACAATACACCGCACACGCCGAAAAAATCAGTCCATTGAGAATAATATATTTATGTAGAATCTTATGTGGTTCATTCACCTTATCTTTTCGCCATTCAATTACCCTTAAGTTAAATTAATCATATTACCATATGATAACTACAGCGATAGTCCCGTCATTACGGATATGTAATTCATCTACGATATCAAAAAACAAATTAGTTCTGCATATGACTAATTATTCATTTGTGACTCTACATAAATTTAAGAACATATCATTATTTTTAACTACACCTGGTTATTTCCTGAAGAAAAAGCTATTATTCGGCAGATTTTAATCCATTAGAAGAGAGTCAGGTATAAGCGGAATGTCGGCAAAATAAAGGATAACAGGTGATATGAAAAATAATAATGGACTAGAGAAACGCAGGTTTATGACACAAAATGAAATCAATTTAATTCTTAATGCTGTTAGTACAGGAACCTATGCAGTGCGTAATCGCTGTCTGGTTTTGCTGTGTTTTATTCATGGGTTAAGGGCAAGCGAAATATGTCGTCTGCGTATCTCAGATATTGACCTTAAGGATAAATGTATACATATTTACCGATTAAAAAAAGGATTCTCAACTACCCATCCCTTACTGGAAGAGGAAATTCGTTCGATAAAGTCCTGGCTGAAAATTCGCCTTACAAGCCAACATTCAGAAACTGAATGGTTATTTTTATCACGTAAAGGCAATCCCCTTTCAAGACAGCAATTTTATCAGATAATCGCCAAGGCCGGGAAGAAAGCAAAACTTGCAATTTGTGCCCACCCGCATATGCTTCGCCATTCCTGTGGGTTTGCTCTGGCAAATATGGGGATAGATACCCGCTTGATTCAGGATTACCTTGGCCATCGCAATATTCGTCATACTGTCTGGTATACTGCCAGTAACGCTGGTCGTTTTTATGGCATCTGGAATAAAACAAAAAACAGAGATGTCTGTAGCAGACTGTAAGGAAAGAAAAATATAGACAGTAAATAAGTCTGAATAAAGCTATGTGCCATGGATGGCACTGCAATAGTCACATTGGTAGTATGGTTATCTATTTTATGTTTCTACACTATATCCTGTGTTATTTTTTTCTGACCAGTATAATTGACACCGCTGACATGGTCTGAATAGTTATTCCCCCGCTGAATACATTTTTCCCCTCTGAGAATATACGGAATAGTCTTCTTGTGATGTCTGATGAAATCTTTAGAATGAAGTCGCCCACTGACATGGGGCTTTGTGAGCTTCATAGAATAAAATGGGATAGTGGTCAATATGTGCAATTAATAATACATCCCTAGCTTTAGCTATCAGTTATTCGTATCACTGGAGCTGACTCTTTATCATTCTGATACCAGGAGAAATATTATGAACCGACGCCGTTTTCTTACTGCCAGAGAAGTTCAGGCCATGATGAAAGCCGTACGTCATGGCCAGACAGGAGAGCGAGATTATTGTCTTATCCTGCTGGCCTTTCGTCATGGAATGCGTATAAGTGAACTACTGAACCTGCATTACCGGGATTTTGATCTTTATGAAGGTCGGATCAATATCCGCCGACTGAAAAATGGTTTTTCTACTATTCATCCCCTCATGCCGGACGAGTGTGAAGCCATTGAATGCTGGAGCCGGGTTCGTGCGAGCTGGAAAGGAGCGCAGAAAATAAACGCGGTGTTTATTTCCCGTAAAGGCTCACAACTTTCCCGCCAGCAGGCATACCGTATAATACGTTCTGCTGGCCAAAAGGCCGGAACCAGCACCACCACACATCCGCATATGCTGCGACATGCATGTGGTTATGAACTTGCTGAAAGAGGTACAGATACACGTCTAATCCAGGATTACCTTGGTCACCGAAATATTCGCCACACCGTACGTTA
This sequence comes from Citrobacter sp. TBCP-5362, assembly GCF_005406305.1. Lineage (NCBI taxonomy): Bacteria > Pseudomonadati > Pseudomonadota > Gammaproteobacteria > Enterobacterales > Enterobacteriaceae > Citrobacter > Citrobacter sp. TBCP-5362. The sequence goes on from NZ_CP040234.1 coordinate 4,076,531, forward strand.
TACAGCCAGTAATGCCGCCCGGTTTGCAGGATTATGGGAAAGGGTAAATCCGCTAGAGGAAAAGCTACTAAAACAGAAGATCAAAAATGATGAACTATATAGTTCATTGATAACTAAGGAAAAATAAGACATTGAACAGGTCAATTGGGACCAAACTGTCTATATCATAGAGGAATTTTGTAATTTTCTGCAACCTGTAAGTCCATTTTTTTGCGAAAAAAAAATATCCAACTGATTTAAAATTGTTTTTTTACTCACATTTTTTTACGTTTCATACATCCTCACCTTTTCTCCGCACGTCGAGTTCTGCTTTCCACTTGTCTTGTTGATATAACTCACGATCACCTCAGATATATTCATCTATATAAAACCAAAAAATAAGAATTAAATTCCAGATCAACGCATAAAAAAACGAAATTAAGAAATTTATTGCTACGAGTCAAAATGGTCCCAATTGACTCATCAGTTGGGTAAAAACTGCGCAAGATCGGCAGTCGAACTATTCGGCTTAAACCTGAAATGCCAGGAAGGTACAACGACTGCCAGTTTCGGTTCGTAATATCGACATTGTTTAAAGGAAAACCGCATGAAAATCAAAACACTGGCAATCGTTGTTCTGTCAGCACTGTCCCTGAGCTCCACAGCAGCCCTGGCCGACACCACCACGGTAAACGGCGGCACCGTGCATTTTAAAGGGGAAATCGTTAACGCCGCTTGTGCAGTTGATGCCGGTTCTATCGATCAGACAGTTCAGTTAGGCCAGGTTCGTTCCGCCAAACTCGCTGCTGAAGGCAACACCAGCTCCGCTGTGGGTTTCAACATTCAACTGGATGATTGCGACACGACCGTTGCGACCCAGGCTTCCGTTGCGTTCACAGGTACTGCTGTTAATGGCGCCAACCCTACCGTTCTGGCGCTACAGAGTTCCGCATCAGGCGGCGCGACTAACGTCGGCGTACAGATCCTCGACAAAACTGGCACCGCTCTGGGGCTGGATGGCGCGACCTTCAGCAGCGCTACCACGCTGAATGACGGTACTAACATCATTCCTTTCCAGGCTCGTTACTACGCAACTGGCGCAGCAACTGCCGGTACTGCGAACGCAGACGCAACCTTCAAAGTGCAATACCAGTAATTCAAACGTCTGACAGGGAAGCATTCCGGGCCAGGATGGCCCGTTATCCATAACAGGACAGGGGTGATAACGATGCAAGGAGTGAAATCAGGTCTGCTGATATTTCTGTTTCCGTCGCTGGCACTGGCTGGCAATCACTGGAACGTGACGTTGCCCGGGGGAAACATGCGTTTCCAGGGGGTCATTATTGCCGAATCCTGCCGCGTTGAAGCAGGAGATCAACAGATGACGGTCAATATGGGGCAGATCAGCAGTAATCGGTTTCATTCGTCAGGGGAAGATGCCAACCCCGTGCCATTCGATATTCATCTACAGGATTGCAGCACTGCCGTGAGTCAGCGCGTAGGCGTGTCATTTCGCGGAGTTGCCGACGGCAAAAACCCGGAGGTGCTTTCAGTTGGCGAAGGGCCGGGGATAGCAACCGGCGTAGGCATCGCTTTATTTGATAAAGACAATCAATTGATTCCACTCAACAGCCCGCCGGGTGCCTGGACGCAGTTGTATAGCGGCCCCACCACGCTTCATTTCGTGGCGAAGTATCGGGCGACCGGGAAGCAGGTCACCGGGGGAGCCGCCAATGCTCAAATCTGGTTCTCTCTGACCTATCAGTAATTAGCCAGCAGGTATGCCGGAAACAGGAAACAACGGTGAGTACGAAAGGGGAAAATGTGAAAAAAACACTGGAGATGACACGCGGCTTACTGGCGGGCTTTTTGATGCTCGCCGCAAGCGGTTTTTCCACCAGCGCTGAAGCAGGCGTGGCGCTGGGCGCAACCCGGGTTATCTATCCGGCTGGACAAAAACAGGTTCAGCTGGCGGTGACCAATAACGACAATAACAGTACCTATCTGATTCAGTCATGGGTTGAAAACGCCGATGGCGGCAAAGATGGTCGTTTTGTCATCACCCCTCCGCTGTTTGCGATGCAAGGTAAGAAAGAGAATACCTTGCGCATTATTGATGCCACTAACAACCAGTTACCGCAGGACCGGGAAAGCCTGTTCTGGGTAAACGTAAAAGCCATTCCTTCGATGGATAAATCAAAGCTCAGCGATAACACCTTACAACTGGCGATTATCAGCCGAATCAAACTCTACTACCGCCCAACGAAACTGGCTCTGCCACCGGATCAGGCGGCGGAAAAACTGACCTTTAACCGTGACGGTTCATCGCTGACGCTCAACAACCCGACGCCGTATTACCTGACGGTGACCGAACTCAATGCCGGCACGCGCGTGCTGGAAAATGCGCTGGTGCCGCCAATGGGTAAAACCTCGGTCAAGTTGCCGCCTGATGCCGGTAGCAACATTACCTACCGGACGATTAATGACTATGGCGCACTGACCCCGCAAATGAAGGGCGTTCTGCGTTAACACAGGGGCAGTCCACCAACAGGACTCCCCCGCACATTACAATTAAGAACTGACAGCCGGGCGACTTCGGACCGGAGGGACTATGTCACATCTCAAATACGGACTGGACCGTTTGGGTTCCCAACGCGCCCGGCGCAAAGCATTCTCTATTTTTGTCCTTGCGCAGATACCATTGGCGCTTTGCCTCGCGGGTTTCGCGCGGGCAGATCTCTATTTTAACCCCCGTTTCCTGGCCGACGATCCCTCGGCCGTTGCGGATCTCTCTGGATTTGAAAACGGGCAAGAGGTGCCGCCTGGCGCCTATCGCGTGGATATCTATCTGAACGATGGCTTTATAACTACCCGCGACGTCACGTTTAACGCTGGCGCAAACGGTCATCGACTGGAACCGTGCCTGACCCGCAGCCAGCTCGCTGGCATGGGGGTCAGCACGTCGGCCATCACCGGTATGGATACGCTGGCGTCCGACGCCTGCGTACCGTTGACGGAAATGGTCAAAGATGCCACCACCCGCTTCGATGTCAGCCAACAGCGCCTGTACCTGAGTGTCCCGCAGGCTTTCATGGGCAATCGCGCGCGCGGTTATATTCCACCGGAACTCTGGGATGACGGGATTAACGCCGGTTTGCTGAACTATAACTTTACCGGCAACAACGTACATAACGATGCCAGCGACAGCAGCAATTACGCGTATTTAAACCTGCAAAGCGGCCTCAACCTTGGCGCCTGGCGTCTGCGTGATAACACCATCTGGAGCTACAGCAGTGGCGGTAGCGCGTCCAGTAATGAAAATAAGTGGCAGCATGTGAACAGCTGGCTGGAGCGCGATATTACCCCCCTGCGCGCCCGCCTGACGCTTGGCGACAGCTACACCAACGGCGATATCTTCGACGGGATTAACTTCCGTGGCGCCCAGTTAGCCTCTGACGACAATATGCTGCCGGATAGCCAGAAAGGCTTTGCGCCGGTCATCCACGGCATTGCGCGCGGCACGGCGCAGGTCTCGATCAAACAAAACGGCTATGAAATTTACCAGAGCACGGTGCCGCCGGGCCCCTTCACAATTAACGATCTCTACGCCGCAGGCAACGGCGGCGATCTCCAGGTCACCATCAAAGAGGCCGATGGCACCAGCCAGGTCTTCAGCGTGCCGTGGTCTACGGTGCCAATGTTACAGCGTGAAGGGCACACCCGTTATGCTGTGACCGCTGGTGAATACCGCAGCGGCAACGACCAGCAGGAAAAACCAAAGTTCTTCCAGAGCACCCTCCTGCACGGGCTCCCGGCAGGCTGGACGCTGTATGGCGGCACCCAACTGGCCGACAACTATCGCGCCTTCAATTTAGGGGTCGGTAAGAACATGGGCGAGTTCGGCGCGGTTTCGCTGGATGCAACTCAGGCCAACGCCACCCTGCCTGACGACAGCTCTCACCAGGGGCAATCGATACGCTTCCTTTATAACAAGTCGCTCTATGAGACCGGCACCAACGTCCAACTGGTGGGATACCGTTATTCCACCCAGGGCTATTACAGCTTTGCCGACACCACTTACCGCAGGATGAGTGGCTATGACGTTGAAACCCAGGATGGCGTGATTCAGGTCAAACCCAAATTCACCGACTACTACAACCTTGCTTATAACAAGCGGGGCAAGGTTCAGATGAGCGTAACGCAGCAGTTGGGGCGCACTGCCACACTGTACGTGAATGGCAGCCGTCAAACTTACTGGTCAACCAACAAGGCCGACGAACAGCTACAGCTGGGGTTAAATGCCGCCGTTGACGATATCAACTGGACGCTGAGCTACAGCCTGACCAAAAACGCCTGGCAACAGGGCCGCGACCAGATGTTAGCGTTCAACGTCAATATTCCGTTTAGCCACTGGCTGCGTTCCGACAGCAAATCCGTCTGGCGGCACGCAAGCGCCAGCTACAGCATGTCGCACGACCTGAATGGCAGGATGACTAACCTGGCCGGTCTTTACGGCACGCTGCTGGAAGACAATAACCTGAGCTACAGCATGCAAACCGGTTATGCCAGCGGTGGCGAAGGCAACAATGGCGGAACCGGCTACGCGGCGATGAACTATCGCGGCGGCTACGGCAACGCTAACGTGGGCTACAGCCACAGCGATGGATTTAAACAGCTGTACTACGGGATGAGCGGCGGTGTACTTGCCCATGCCAACGGCATCACCTTAAGCCAGCCATTAAATGACACGGTAGTGCTGATTAAAGCGCCTGGCGCCGGAGACGTGAAAGTCGAGAACCAGACCGGCGTACGTACCGACTGGCGCGGTTATGCCGTCATGCCGTACGCCACTGAGTACAGGGAAAACCGCGTCGCGCTGGATACCAACACCCTGGCGGATAACGTCGATCTCGATGATGCGGTGGTCAGCGTCGTGCCGACCCACGGCGCCATCGTCCGCGCCGAATTTAAAGCCCACGTCGGGGTAAAAATCCTGATGACGCTGACGCACAACGGCAAACCCGTGCCATTCGGCGCTATGGTCACCTCCGGCGATAACCAGAGCGGCAGCATCGTGGCAGATAACGGCCAGGTCTACCTGAGCGGCATGCCGCTGGCGGGAAGCGTTCAGGTGAAATGGGGCGAAGGCCCGGGGGCTAACTGCATGGCCCGGTATCGCCTGCCGGAAGAGAGCCAGAAACATGTGCTGAGCCAGCTCTTTGCAGAGTGCCGTTAAGGAAGGAATGATGATGAAAAAACCACTGTATTTCCTCGGCGCTGTGCTGACGCTGGCCTGCGTCAATGTCTTCGCCGCCGACAGCACGATTACGATTAGCGGCTACGTCCGCGACAATGCCTGCGCTGTCGCGGGAGAGTCAAAAGATTTTACCGTTGACCTGATGAATAACGCTGCCAAACAGTTTAATGCGGTGGGGGCGACAACCCCGCTCGTCCCATTCCGTATTGTCCTCTCTCCCTGCGGTAACTCGGTTACGGCAGTCAAAGTCGGCTTTACCGGCACGGAGGATGGCAGCAACACCAGTCTATTGAAGATCGATAGCGGTGCCTCGGCAGCCGCAGGCATGGGCGTGCAGATCCTCAATAACCAACAGACGATGCTGCCGCTCAACGCCGCGTCATCATCCATCGCGTGGACCACGCTCACGCCTGGGCAGACCAACATCCTCAACTTTTATGCACGCCTGATGGCTACGCAGATTCCGGTCACCGCCGGGCACGTCAATGCCACAGCAACATTCACGCTTGAATTTCAGTAACCGGAGGCTGAGATGAAACGCAACTATGTAGGGTGGCTTCTGGCAAGCGTACTGACAGCGGCTTCTTCAGGGCTTCAGGCCGCTGATATCACGATTACCGTCAACGGGAAGGTGGTGGCGAAGCCGTGCACGGTGTCTACCACCAATGCCGCCGTTGACCTCGGTGACCTGTATACCTTCAGCCTGGTAACCGCAGGTTCGGCTTCCGCCTGGCACAGTACCGCGCTGGAACTCACTAACTGTCCGATCGGCACCTCCCGGGTCATCGCAACCTTTAGCGGAACCGCAGACAGCACCGGTTATTACAAAAACCAGGGGACCGCCGGCAATATTCAGCTCGAATTGCAGGATGACGCAGGCACCACGTTAAACAATGGCGCCACGAAATCCGTTCAGGTGGATGACTCAACGCAGTCCACCCGCTTTCCGTTACAGGTCAGAGCGTTAACGGTCAACGGCGGTGCCACCCAGGGAACTATTCAGGCGGTGATTAGTGTCACCTATACCTACGCCTGAGTCAGGAGAGTTTGTCATGAAAAAAATCATCGCGCTATTCACCACGCTGCTGCTGATGGGTTGGTCGCTGGATGCTGCGGCATTCACCTGTAAAGTCAATGATACCGGGCAGACCATGACCTCAGGGTCAGCGAATGTCTATGTAAACCTGACGCCATCTGTTGGAGTGGGTCAAAACCTGGTCGTAGATTTATCCTCTTCAGTTTCCTGTAAAAACGACTCCTCCGGCGGCTCTATCATTGACTACATCAATTTAACCAGCGGTTCCGCCTTCGGTGGCGCGCTTGCGGCGTTTACGGGGAGCGTTTACTGGGCGGGGAATACGTATCCTTTGCCGATGAACGGTAATTCATCCGTCTATACCATCACTCATACGGATTATCGCGGATTGCCGCTGCGCATGTATCTGACCGCGACCGGAGCAGCGGGAGGCGTCGTCATCAACTCTGGCGAACTCATCGCGCAATTGAATATGCATAAAGTGGCCAGCGACGGAAACCCGAATAATTTCATCTGGAATATTTACGCCAACAATAATGTTGTTGTCCCTACTGGGGGATGCGACGTATCAGCGCGTGATGTTACCGTGACGCTTCCAGACTATCCCGGCTCAATGGCCGTGCCGGTCACTGTCCACTGTGCGCAAAACCAGAACCTCGGCTATTACCTTTCAGGTACGACCGTCGATGCCGCCAACTCTATCTTCAGCAACACCGCGTCCTCCTCAGCGGCGCAGGGTATCGGCGTTCAGATGACCCGATACGGTAGTGTTGTTCCCGCTAACAACACCGTAGCACTGGGCACGGTCGGCACATCGCCGGTAAATCTTGGCTTAACCGCAACCTACGCGCGCACCAGCGGCCAGGTCACGGCGGGCAACGTACAGTCGATCATCGGGGTGACATTTGTTTACCAGTAACTCTCCCTCCCCGCTGGAGAAAACAAGGGTGGACTATATCCTGTCTCCCTGTTCAATGGCGGCGGAAGGACTCGCCAGAATGATGACCTGCGGTCAACGGCGACCGGTGCTGCTGCAACACCAGACGCAGGAGCGCCTTTCGCTACAGCTAACATCCGAGGTCGGAAGGATCGTCGTTTTTCTCCCTGACGATCCTTACTGGCTGCTGTTTATTCTTAGGGAAGCCGCCTTCCTGCTTGCTGAGGCAGAAACACCGCTGCCCATGCTGATCCTTAGCCGTAGTCCATCCGCCTGGCTATGGCAAACGCTGCTCTACCATGTTCCTGATAAACGGCAACTTACCGCCGTCCGGGCGGTCGCCTCCGACCTTCCTGGGAAACAACTGGCAGCGCTGCTACAGGGGGACTTCCTGCAATACCCGAAACTCCAGCAATTGTCCTTTTTAGACGCGCAGATACAGGGCAAACCGGCAGCAGGGTTAAGTAAAACGGAATTGAGCGCCACCCTCTCTCTTCTGTACGGGTACAGCATCAACACACAGGCGAAGATCCGCGGTGTGAGCCAGAAAACACTTTATAATCAAAGAACGTCAGGACTAAAAAAGATGGTGGCGTCTCACCCGCATCTGATTACCCGCTTTCCTGGAAGCCAGAGCAAGACTCACAACAATCAGCTCATCGCCGCGCTATCTCCCTTTGAGCGCGAATTTATCCATGCCATTCATAGCCAACAGGTATTCCCGGTATTTCAACCCATAACCGACGGCCACCTGCGGTTGCAGGGAGTTGAAATCCTTTCCCGCTGGAGAAGAGGCGACAACGTATTGCTTCCCGGCGAATTTTTGCCGCAGATCCACGCCGAATACGCCTGGCTTCTGCTCACGGCCTTTGTGCTACAAATAGCAATCCAGAACATTAACCAACACCAGGGTAAGTTCTGGTTCTCAATAAATATTCCACCCTGCATCGCCAACCACGAAAACCTGCTGCGGATGATGGAAACGGCGCGCCAGCAGCTACAGCAGCCGCAATGGTCGGGTAGATTAGTGCTGGAATTTGCAGAAACGGTCGATCTGCATCAGCAAGGAAGAACAGCAGAAAATATGGACAAAATCCAACGGCAAGGCTTTCGCATCTTCCTTGATGACTGCTTTTCACACAGCAGCGTAATGTTTCCCGTCAGGACAATCCGCTTTAGCGGCTACAAGCTGGATATGAGTATCGTGAATGATTTTCAACGCGATCCACATGCACTGGCGCTGATAAAGAGCCTGCTCTATTACTGCCAGTTGACGCAGAGTCGCTGTATTGCCGAAGGCGTCGATAGCCTGGAGAAATTCAATCAGTTGAAAGCGCTGGGAGTTGACCGCTTTCAGGGCTATCTTTTCTCGCCGCCCATCACTCACGATCGTCTGCCGGAGATAATCCAGCAATTTTTACCGAAACATCCCGCACCTCGCTGAACGCACGCTGCGCCTTACTGGTTTCATAGAGCGCCGCATGACAGGGGATAACTTTTCTGAGACCAACGTGTTCCACGGTCCGGCGAAGGGCTAACCCCATCATGCTGCGCGTTTTGTTATACCGCTTTTCAGAGTTTGAAGCTGCCGACCACTTTTTCAAGCATCTCGGTTTGCGATTCCATTGACTGGGCCGCTGCGGCAACCTCTTCTACCAGCGCCGCATTCTGCTGGGTCGCGCTATCAAGCTGAGTAATGGCGATATTAATCTGCTCAATTCCGCGACTTTGCTCATCGCTTGAGGAGCTGATCTCAGAGATTAAAACGCTCACGTCTTCAACCTTCTCCATTAAGCCGTCCATTGTCGTACCCGCCTGGCGAACCAGACCGCTACCTTGCTCAATACTGCTGACCGATTCTTCAATGAGCTTCTTAATTTCCTGCGCGGACTGAGCGCTTCGCTGCGCAAGAGAACGCACTTCACCGGCAACGACGGCAAAACCACGGCCATTCTCACCGGCCCGCGCCGCTTCAACCGCCGCGTTCAGCGCCAGAATATTGGTCTGGAACGCGATGCCATCAATTACGCTGATGATTTCCACCACTTTTGAGGATGAATCATTGATATTGCTCATTGTGGCAACCACGTCATTGACCACTGAAGCCCCCGCTTTCGCCGCGTCGGAAGCCTGTGTCGCCAGCCTGTTCGCCTGCAACGCATTCTCCGCATTTTGCCGTACGGTGCTGGTGAGCTGCTCCATCGACGCCGCCGTTTCAACAATGGAAGCGGACTGTTCTTCCGTACGGGAGGAGAGATCCAGGTTTCCTCCGGCGATCTGCCGCGAAGCGGAAGAAATTGCCGAGGAGCTGTACCCAACCTGCTGCATCAAATCCTGAAGGAACGCGATGAATTTATTAAAGTTATTGATGATGGCATTAAATTCCGGGCTTTTACTTTCCACAAGCCGTTGCGTGAGATCGGCGCCGCCGCCGGATAGCGCCTCTATGTTCCTGTTCAGCAGCGTCACATTCCTGAAAATGTTGCGCACAATCAGCATCAGGACAAGAACAATGATAAGGCCGATCACCGTCTGCACGAGCGTGAGTGTTGTCAGTATCGCATTAGACTGGCGCACCAGGTTGCTGCTGGGCGTATCAATCACCAGATACCACGGGCTGCCTTCTATCGACAAAACAAACAGCGAATGGGCGCCGTCTTCGCCGTCATAGCCGCCCTCATATTCCGCTTTTTGCCCCTGGCTCAGCAGATTGAGCAGCGGTAAAGCTGACGGAATATTCAAATCACGCACATTCATCAATGCGGTATTGCCTTGAGTCGGCGCGCCGTTCCCAACAATTTTGCCATCAGACTCAACAATTAATACGGTTCCCTCAACCGCCTTCCCCATCTCTTTTGCCAGTTGGTTAAAAAAGCCCAACGTCACATCGATAGTGGCGACACCCCAGGCCTTTCCCTCTTTCCAGATTGTCATCGCGCAGTTGGTTCTCGGCTGCGGGCTGGCCGAATCCTGGTAGGCTTTGGCCCATGCACACTCACCTTTTGGCGCAGCCATACCGTCTTTATACCACGGTTGTTCCCAGTATTTTTCTGACTCCGGCTGGTTCCAGACCGTATTAAGCTGGAGCACGCCACCGGCATCGCGCGCATAAAAAGTGCTGAATTTGTCGCGGCCCGGCTCGCGTAGCCCGGGTAATGGCCAGATGCCGCCGCCAAAAACGTTCAGATCGCCATACTGGTTCACAAACAGCGGCAAGAGCGCGTCAATTTGCTCGCTCTGAAGCCCGGAAACCAGTTCGGTGATCGTGCGCTGCTGCGCTTTAACGCGGTTCATTTGCTCTTTTATCGCGTCACTTTGCAGCTCGACCGTGGCTCTTATATTTCTGGTTTCCGTTGCAATAATCTGTGGAGAGACGAATTGTTTGATAACAACAAACGTAACCAACAGTAATATAACAAAAAAACTTATAAGCAGGAGTGTCACTCGGGCTTGAGTTGTTTTCCACATCATGGGGTAGGGTCTCGATCGGTTTGGATAAGTGTTATAACGACATTTATCCGCAATTCTTTACTTATTTCGATCGCTCTGAATAAGGTTTTCCCCACATAAAATAAAAACAGCATTTTAATTAACAGCCGTCCATCTGACCTTGTATAAGGCCGCACATCCGCTTTCAAAAATAATTAAATACATATCATGAAGTTGCACAATCCACGCAATGCATCGCAGGCTAATGAAGTTTTATTTTTCAACTTATGATGTCAGTTTTATTCCTTACCTTTATTTTTTATCGCCTTGTATTTTTTATTAATACGCCCGGCCCCGCTCTGGCGCGACTGCCGAAGCGGAGCATTCATAGCCAAAAACTAGATAGCACGGCGTTTATAAGGACGATAGTGCGGTAGCCAAAAATGCGCCGTAATGCGCTGTGTCAGCACTGCATCATCCAGCGCATCCGCTACGCCGGACAGCTGCGCCGCCTTCCCCACCGCAAAGGCAATACGGCGGGTTACATCGCATATCATATTGATTTCCGGCAGCAATCCTCCGCCATGATGACGCACCAAAGGCGAGGCGTCGGCAAGCGCGCGGCTCGCCGCCATCAGCATCGTTTCCGTGATCCTCCTGGCGCCGCTGGCAATTGCGCCAAGACCAATGGCAGGAAAGATATACACGTTATTACACTGCGATACCGGTATCGTACGTCCGGCAAAATCTACCGGCTCACAAGGGCTTCCCGTTGCGATAATCGCCTGTCCATCAGTCCAGCGGATAAGGTCCTGCGGCCGGGCCTCCATTCTGGAGGTCGGGTTAGACAACGGCATAATAATCGGGCGCTCGCAGTGGCGATACATCGTACGCACCACCTCTTCAGTGAACAGCCCCGCCTGCCCTGAAACGCCCAACATCACGCCGGGTTTCGCGTTATGAATGACCTCCAGCAAGGATGGCGTCGCGCCAGCGTATGCCCATCCAGATAGCATTTCAGGAGGCTGCGCCAGCGGAACCTGAAAATCAGCCAGCGACGAGGCGGTGGTCATCACCAGGCCGTCGCGATCCACCATGAAAATCGTTTTGCTGGCCTCTGCGGCGTCCATACCTTCGGCCACCCGGCAGGCGATGATATGGCGGGCAATGCCGCAACCCGCCGCCCCTGCGCCAACAATAACCATCGTCTGCTGATTAAAATCACGCTGACTGGCGCGGCAGGCCGCTAAAATTGTCGCCAGCGCGACCGACGCCGTTCCCTGAATGTCATCATTAAAACAGCACAGCTCATCACGATAACGATGCAGCAAAGGAACCGCAGTATGCTGGGCAAAGTCCTCAAATTGCAGCAATACATCCGGCCAGCGACGTTTCACCGCAGCGATGAACATACCGATAAACGCAAAGTAGTCTTCACCGGTGATGCGCGGATGCCGCCAGCCCATATAGCGGGGATCGTCTAATAATCGCGGATTGTTTGTCCCGACATCCAGCATAACGGGCAACGTATGCGCCGGATTTACCCCGCCGCAAACGGTATACAGCGACAGTTTGCCAATCGGTATCCCCATTCCCCCGACGCCCTGATCGCCCAGTCCCAGAATGCGTTCCCCGTCCGTCACCACAATCACTTTGATATCGTGTCTCGGAATATCATGCAGAATATCGTCAATACGTTCGCGATCGAGCCACGAAATAAAGACCCCTCTGGCGCGACGGTAAATCCCGGAAAACTTTTCACAGGCCGCGCCAACAGTCGGGGTATAAACAATCGGCAGCATTTCCGGGAGATGTTTTTTCAGCAGGTAATAAAATAGCGTCTCATTCGTATCCTGGATATTACGCAAATAAATATGCCGCGCGTTATCAGACTCCGCCTCCAGATATTGTTGGTAAGCGCGTTCCGCTTGCTCATCAATATTTTCGATAGCGCAGGGCAGCAATCCATTAAGATTAAAATCATTCCGCTCTTGCTGAGTAAAACTGCTCCCCTTATTCAATAACGGCGATTCCAGTAACAGTTTCCCCGTAAACGGGACGTATAAAACATCGTGTGTCACGTTGTTGTCCATGAGTTAAACCCGGTAATAAGAAAAGCGTTAAATCAGCACATAGTTGGCAATCAACATCGCGGCAATCCCCGCCAGCGCCGGGAGCAGCGTTCTTCTGACGATCATAAACGGTGAGCATTCGCCCGCTTTGCTCACGGCGATAATGATGCCTGCAACCGGAGAAATAGAGCGCCCCATTCCCGCCATCAGCTGCATAGGCAGAATCATATTGACCGCGCTTTCACCAAACTTCGCCGCGATAGAGGGCGCCAGCCCGGAAAAGGAGAAGAATGCCGCCACGCCAGAACCGGTTAATACTGCGGTAACGCCCACCAGCGCCGTCATCACCAGCGTCATACTGGTAAAGCCCAGACCGGCGCTTTGCACGGACTGAAGGAGATAGTCCACTGCGCCGATCTTCTGTAGCCCCTGGGCATAGATATCCGCACAGACCAGTAAAGAAACGATACTGGTAAACATGCTTCCCATTCCTTTGAAAAATACCTGCAACCCTTTGCAACAGGCGAGGAAATCACGCGTGGTGAACAGCTCGAAGAAAAAAGCGACCACCGCCCCGAGGATCATCGCCGTCACAACGTCAATTTTGATGGATGCGATCGCCAGCGGGCTGAAAACCAGAACCAGAATGACGGGCAATACAGGCAGCAGCGCATAAATGGCGGGCACTTTGCGTCCTTCCTCTTCCGCTTCGGCAACCTCTTCCGTCCCCGGAACAAACCCATCTTTTTTATCGAAATATTTGGCGGTAAAGAAAATCACCACCGCGACGGCCAGCATAACCACAACCGCCACCGGCATCTGATAGTGCGCAAAGTAAATCGCGCTTTCCATTCCGGCATGTTTGGCCGCAAGATTCGCCGTTCCAACCGCCGGGCCAAGATCCATAAACGCGCACAGGCCGATCATCGCGGCAGCGGACGCTTTACTGACGCCCAGCCGCACCAGAACGGGAAAAAACGTCACCAGTAATAACATCGCCAGCCCGGCTGCGCTGGAGATCGCCACATGCAGAAGCTGCGCGCAAATGTAGCCCAGCGCAAGAATAAGATAAGGCGCTTTAATGACCTGCAAGGGACGAATACACATATTCACCATCGCATTCGAGGCTTTGATGTGATCCATATAACTGGCGAATCCTCCCGCCGCCATAATAATTAAGCCGATACCCGCGATTTGCGTGGTCAAAGACTCTTTTGCAAAACTGAAGATATCCAGCCAGGTTGACCCGGTAGATTTTGCTTTACCATAAAGAATACTATTCTCTGGGTAAAACAGAACGGTAACTGTTAATAACGCCAGCCCCGCGAATAATAACACAGTTTGCGGCTGGTAATTTTTCACAATTAACCACGCGGCAATTACTGTTATCACTATTGCTATAATAAATGCAGTCATAACAACAATCCCTATACCATACAAATCAGAGATGTCAGCCTTATGCAAGCAGCGTTTTCACCAACAGCTAAAAACCTGCTCATACATATTGCCATGAGAATATGTCCGTCAGTTCACGGTATTAAATAATTGTACTGTCGATTTAATCGTAATAAACCACCGTGCTATAAAATATGGGAAAGGGCTTTTCCCATATTTTTTTGTGAGTAAGATCGCATCTTATCTACATGGGGCGCGATCCCGCAGAAAATAAGACGTTTTACTAAATTGCCAGCCACGGAATGATTGACGGCAGAGGTATCTTTTCATATAACAATCTCAATATAAAACGTCACCGGGTACTGCACATGTACAGAAAAAACACATTAAGTCTGGATGAGTATAATTCACTCACCCAAAATATTGGTGACCTGACCGAGTCTGAATGTCGGCTTAATGACTATATTAATAAACACTTCAGCGAATTACCTTATCATGGGATTGTCGATCTTTCCCAGAATGCCGCCGTGAGCAAAGCAACCATCGGGCGCTTTCTGAATAAAGTTGGTTTTACTGGCTATGCAGCTTTCAGAAGAGCGCTGGATACCACGCTGTCAAAAAACAAAATCGCCGCGCCTTTTGAGAAAAACAGTCGCCAGCGACCTAAAAACACCACCAAAACAGAACAGATTGTTGATACCTTTAATAATAAAGTCACTTCATTATTTAATGGTTTTAAACAGACTATCAGCATCGATAGCCTGAATAAATTCATCGAACTGGTACTCAACAGCCAGCGCCATATTTATGTGGTCGGCCCTTCCTCCTCCCACGCGATGGCGCTGCATTTTTGTACGTTGTTAAAGTACTTTCGCAGCAACATCACTCTTCTGCCTACCGACATCAGCGAGCTGCCCAAGTGCCTGATAAACATCGAACCAGATGATGTTCTGATCGTATTCTCCTACTATCGCTTTAACCGGGTCGCACTCAATATCGCGAAATGGTTCAGAAAGAAAAATGCGACCGTCGTGCTGATCACCAATTCTGATGCTAATCCTTACGGTAAATTCTGCGATCTTCAGTTTGTACTGCCAAGCGACGTGGAGTCCATTTTTCAAAGCCGAATTCTCGGTTTCTTTTTTATCGAACTGATTCTGCATCTGGCTTATGAGAAGAGTGACAATGAAGGCAACTTTGCCCAACTGGAAGAGTTGTTTCTCTTCTTTGAGACATTTTCCGCTTCTTCACATAATACCTGACCAGCAGAGTCGGGAGGGACGCTCCCGACATAAAGCGCTACGCGATATCGATGACTTTCATTTCATCAAACCGCGCGAGGGTCTCGGCAATCAGCGCATCGTTGCAACCAATATAAGACAACGGCTCGCAGGCATCGGCAATTTCTTCTGCGGATAACGACGCCCGAATTTCCGGGCTGGCGTGGACAATGTCGATAAGACTTTGCTCACCATTCGCCTGACTGAGCAGCGCTTTAACTAAATTATAAGCGGGTTCTCGCCCTATTTTGTTCGCCAGATTCATCGTAATCGATTCCGACATAATGAAAGATTTCGAGCAGTCAAAATTAGCGCGCATTCTGTCTTCATTCACAATAAGGTGGGAAAGCAGCTTTTTGGCCCGGCTAAGGCTGACCGATAAGGCGTTCGACGCCTCGGGTAGAATCGTCCAGTTCAATACTCTCATCGACGCCGCGCGCACATCCTGCTGATCCAGCATCGCAGGCGCGCCGGAGGCGTACATCCAGCCCATCCTCGCCAGCGTCTGAATCATATTGCTGGCGCGCGGATTAGCCTTGTGCGGCATGGTGCTGGAGCCCCCGCCGCCCTCGCCTTCAAGCACTTCCGCGATGGGGGTGCGTCCCAGAGTTTCCACGTCATTCGCCAGGCGGCAGAGCGTACCGTGAATCAGCGCAAAGCATTGAACCACTTCAACAATTGCATCCTGGCTGGCATTGTTTATACCACAGGGAACGTTTAGCCCCAGCGCCCGCATCAACCGCTCACGCGTCGCCATTCCCTGAGAACCGACGGAGGCAAGATTCCCCACCGCGCCGCCAAACAGACCCGTAATCGCCCGGGGATAGAGCTGTTGCAGCCGGTTCAGATGCCGATTCACCTCCGCCAGATAGCCGGAGACGTGCAGCCCCCAGGTCGTGGCGGAAGCATCAACCGAATTAGTGCGCGCAACCATAACGGTGCGGGCATGCTTTAAGGCCATGCCCTTCATCTCTTCCCCTACCTCAATCAGTTGCTGATATACCCGTTGCAGCGTCTGCTGTAATCGCATCGCCACGCCGGAGTCCAGCAGATCCTGGGTGGTGCATCCCCAGTGGAGATAGCGGCTAACCAACGGAGAGCCAGCAGCCGAAATCTGGTCGATCAAGGGCTTAATCGCCATGCCTACCGTTTGCGTTCCCTGGGCTAAGGCAGACCAGTTTATCTCGATGTTCTGACATACCTGCTCGATTTCAATCGCCGCCTGTTCAGGAATAATGCCCAGCTCGCTTTGCACGAGCGCTACCGTTGCTTCAAACGTCAACCAGCAGCGAAGCAGATTGTCGTCAGACCAGATCTCCCGCATCCGACTCTCGGTAAAGAGCGATGAATAGAGGTCAGAATCAAATACTGTTGTTTGCTTACCGTACATACTGCGACTCTCCGGCAATATAAAGCATCTTAATATAAAAGGTCGTGAATGAATCTTGCGGGATCGGCCAACTGATTAACAGGGGAAAATAAAATTCCCATTCATAAAATACGTCATGAGAATTTTGTTTTCCCTTTTTAACACCCGAAAAACACAAAAATGAGATAGCTATCACAATGAGTTGCCTTGTTAGTGCAACGCGTATTTCGCTTTGCTTTAACTTTTCGCAAATAAGCATCATTAAATTTAGCAACACGATAAAACAGGACATCGTTATGCGCTAAAAATCACATTTTGTAATGAGAAAAAATAATTCCCATATCATGACTTTCCTTTTTTCCAGAACAATCCCTCCTGCGATAAACCGCTCACTCGAACAGACAAATAAGCTAACTATTGTTTTCTGGGGATGCTATGAAAATAAAAATGATTTCACTCATTCTACTGACGGGGATGACAACCTCCTCATATGCGATGAGTATCTATAATAAAGATGGAAATACGCTGGATATTTATGGCCGTGTAGAAGGTAAAATTGCCAGCGGAGAAAACTCTTATGCCGGAAGCGAAACACGAACGAATCTGGGTGGCCGTCTGGGGATTTACCTTACCCGGGATTTGGATTTTATCCCCGAGACAAAGATCGTGGGCCGTCTGGAATGGCAAGTGCGAACCGAAAAAAACGACAGCAATACCGGGGATAGCGATTTAAAAGCGCGCTACTCCTATATTGGTTTGTCCAATAAAACCTGGGGCGAACTGATTGTCGGCAGGACCAAAAACCCGTTGTATCAGGTCATGAAAATGACTGATAAATATAAAAACTTTACGCCGAATATTTACAGCTACGGCATCACCACCATTGATGACTCCTACCAGTTCAACCGCCAGGACGGCACCGTACAATGGAATGCTAAATTTGCAGGCAATGAGATACAGCTGGCGTGGGTCGCGGGCAATGGCAGCAGTAATGAAGCCCTGGATTATGGCGCAATGGCCAGTTACAGAAACACGCTCAGACTGGGGGATTTCAGACTCACACCGGCGATTGCCGCCAGCCGTTATAAACGCCAGGATGGCGTAAAAACCACCGATGGCCGGAATCAAAACGACCAGATCATGGCAGGCTTGCAGCTCAGCTATAAGAACGTTGAAGCCGCCGTCACCGCATTACGCACATCCATTGCGCGCGATAATAAAAGCGACAATGACTTTAAAGGCATGGATTCATTACTGTCCTGGAAATACGGTAAATTTAAATTCCTTACCGGTTACAGTTTCCTGGATGAGAAAGATAAATCCGTCTATGAAAAAGAGGACTGGCGTGTCGAAACACAAATAACATTAGCCGATGATACCTGGTTATCATTTACTTACGATAAAGCCTTCGCCAATAAAAACCAAAAAGTCAATGATGACGCGCTCATCGTTGGACTCCGCTATGACTTCTGACAGGTGATTTATGAAAAGAATAATGCAGTTATCCCTTGCATCAACTTTTTTATTTGGCAGTTTATGTGTGCATGCTGATGCGCTATTAGCGCCCTCACCCTATGCAAAAATAGAGGGGGATAATAAAATTGTCGCGCTGTATGGCAACTCTTTTACGTTCTATAACAACAATATTAATACCCGGTTGCGGGATCTGACGCGCTCTTTACTGCCGAATCACGCGAAAGGGTATAAATATCGGGGGATCACCATCTCAAGCGGTCATTTAGGCTGGCAAATTCATAATCTCGCCTATCAGAATACATTGCAAAAATGGGACGTTGTCATCTTGCAAGGCAACTCTACGGAGACGATCTCGCAGAAAGAGAGCACCCGGCAGAATTTCATCGAATCCGCGACAAAAATGGCGGATATGGCGCATCAGGCAGGTTCAAAAGTCGTGTACTTCATGACCTGGGCAAAGCGGGATCAACCAGAGGATATACAGAAACTTGCTGACGCCTATGTTTCCATTGCGCAGAAAACTGGCGGCTATGTCGCGCCGGTCGGCCTGGCTTTTGAAAAAGCGCGTAAAGCACACCCGGAAATTAATCTTTATTACCACGATGGCGTACACCCTTCCATCGCAGGAACCTATTTAGCCGCCTGTGTGTTCTTTGCCACGCTGTATAACCAGTCGCCAGTGGGCGGAGCGCTGCCCGTAGACACGGATATGACCCCAGCCACCGCAAAAGCATTGCAGCAGATTGCGTGGGAAACCGTCAGCGAGTTTCAGAAATCATCATAGCCGGTTCGGTTGCCCGATGGCGCAAGCTTATCGGGCCTACAATCTCACCACGCCGTAGTACCGTAGGCCGGATAAGGCAAAGCCGCCATCCGACATTACCCACACCACACCGTAATACCGTAGGCCGGATAAGGCGAAGCCGCCATCCGGCATTACTACCGGGCATCCCTGCCCGTTTTTAACTCAGAAGTCGTAATTAACAGACAGCTTCAGGGTACGCGGTTCGCCACGGTACACATACACGCCATCGTAGTCGGATACACCAGACCAGTATTGCTCGTTGGTGACGTTATCCACCCCTAAACGCCATACCATCTCATTCTGCTCCTGGTTTATGCGCATCCGGTAACGAACGCCGAGGTTAAGCGTGGTGTAACTGTCCAGCTTCTTCTCATTAGCGGCGCCGTCATACTGCGAGCCGGTGTGATTCAGTCGCGCGGTAGCGGTCAGCCCATCAACCTGCCGGATATCATATTCAGCACCGAGAACGGCGGTGAAACGTGGAGTACCGGAAGCATCATTCCCCTGGTTGACGCCATCCTGCGTTTTGGTCAGTTTCGGCTGTAACCAGGTCGCACTGCTGTTCAGACGCAGACCGTAGACCGGCTCACCAAACAGGTTAACTTCCACACCCCGGTTACGCTGCTCGCCATCGGTCGAATATTCCTGCGTCGTCTCGTTCTTAATCACGGACGGTTTCTTAATCTCAAACAGCGCCAGGCTACCGCCGACGGTGCCGAAATCAATTTTCACGCCCACTTCATTTTGCTTAGAGTGCAGAATACCGATGCTTTTACCGTAATCCGGCGACTCCTGATCGGTAATGTTTTCACCCGGCTGTAATGCCTCGGTGTGGTTGGCATACAGTGACACCGTGTCCCACGGCTTATATACAATACCGTAGGTCGGCATCCATCGACTTTCCGTATAGCGAGAGTCAGTGTCTTCTTCACCGGTCGCATTGCTGTAGTTACGCACCACCACTTTCTGATTACGCGCGGCGACGGTCAGCAGCACCTGGTCATCAAAGAATCCCAGCGTATCGCTGAGGAGATAACCCTGAGTACGGTTTCGGGAGGTTGTCAGCGGATCGTGATAGTTGCCGCCGGCGAGATCCCACTGCGGCATCGGCACGTCATGGTTGTCATAGATATTGGTCATGGAGCCAGGGTTGGCCCAGTTCATACGCCATGCCGTTTTATCGCGTTTGATCACCGCCGAATAGCCCAGGTTCACCTTATGGCTGACCGACCAGGTATCAAATTCGCCGCGAATACCCGCCATACTGCTAAACGCGTCAATAATACGGTTGGTATACAGCACATCGACGACAGCATCACCCGATCTGTTCAGTAATTTTGGCGCGGTATAAATCCCGGTTTCATGCGCATGTTGCGCCCCGGCGCCGCCGTAGACCGTCCAGTTATTCAGGATGTCGTATTCAGCGCGCGCCATACCGAACTGGTTGGTGATATCACTGTAGCCCCACTTCTGGCTGTAGTTATCCGTGTTGTTCGGTACATCCGGCACGAAATCGACGCCGCTTAAGTTAATTCCCATCGTCCCGCCGTGGAACGTCTTTTTCTGGGCGGCGACATCCAGCGAGGAGCGCAGTTTATCGCCGCGATAATCCAGCCCGAGGGCGGCCAGCGTCGTGCGTTTTTTCTCATTATCAACGGCGGTTTCGCCTTCACGATGCAGAATGTTTACTCGCGCGCCAAACTGATTGTTATCGCCAAAACGACGACCGGCATCCAGCGTGGTGCCTACCTGAGTTGAAGAGGTGTAATCCACTCCCAGGCGCGTCAGCGGCAGGTCATCAGCATGTTTCGGCTCCATGTTGACCATACCGCCCACGCCGGAACTTGCTGCGCCGTTCACGAAAGAGCTTGCGCCTTTAAACACTTCCACGCGCTCAAACAGCGAAGCATCCACGACCTGACGCGGCAGCACGCCAGCCAGACCGCCCCAGGTCACGTCATCCCCCGCCAGCTCAAAGCCGCGAATACGATAGTTTTCTGAGAAGTTCCCGTATCCCTGTACGGGCTGTACTGCGGCGTCGTTTTTCAGCACCTCGCCGATGGTCTTCGCCTGCTGGTCTTCCACCAGTTTTGAGGTGTAACCGATAACGTTAAACGGCACATCCATCGCTTTTTGTTCGCCCAGAACCCCCAGCCGTCCTCCGTGGGCAACCTGCCCCTCCAGGAACGCGGGCACCTGCGCGTCGCCACCGGCTTTAAAACCACTGTTTGCGGATTTGGCCTCAACGACCATCGTATCTTCTTTCCCGGTAGTGTCTTCTGCTGCGTAAACACCGTGAGCGGCGGCACCAATCGCGAATGCCAGCAAGGATTTTTGCAGAGAATAATTATTTTTTGCGCTGCTTTTCATCATTAATCTCATGAATACAAGGACACGAAAAAAACCCTTTAAAATGGGGTTTTATTGAATGAAACCCGAACAAAAATGCTCGTTTTATGTATGGGAAGGGTTTTCCATATATATGTTCTGTGTCCATCCTTGATACGAAGAATAATCACCGAAACCCGCACAGCCAACATGATAATGAGAGTGAAACTCATTATCAATGTTATTTAGATTTTTCATTGTGTGAACAACGGTTACGGGATTTATGGCATTGACACGATTAGCTGTAACGTTACACTAAACCGTTGTAGTTTATACTCTGCTATCCAGATGGCGATACTGAATGAGCCGCCATTCACCGATTGCTGCAAAGGAGATGTATGGCAAACATTCGAGATGTCGCAAAGCATGCGGGCGTTTCCGTCAGCACGGTGTCCAATGTGCTTAACGGCCGCGCCGATCAAATGCGCCCGGAAACGCTGGCGCGCATTCAGCAAAGCATGCAAACGCTCAACTATTTCCCCAACCGGGTCGCTCAGCAACTCAAAACGGGGCAGGCAAAAATGATCGGGTTGCTGGTGCCATCCATCGTGAACCCCAGCTTTGCGGCACTGGCGCGTGAAGTGGATCTGGCCGCCAAAAAACACCTCTACCGCGTGCTGATCGGCAACACCTATCGCCAAATCGAAGAAGAAGAAGCGTTTCTGGAAGATATGTTTGCTCATGGCGTTCGCGGGATTATTGTGGCCGCCTGTGATATCGAAAAGCCGCATTTCGCCCGCGCGGCGGCGCAGGGCATGATAATGGTGAACTACGATGGCCGTATGCCTGCAAGCGTTGACTCTGGCGGTTTCGCGCTGGACAGCGTGTCGATGGATAACGTTGAGGCGGGCCGAATGGCGGCAGAGCATCTTATCGCGCGCGGGTGTCGCCGCCTCGCGTTTGCGACCGTCGCAGGGATGACCCCCAGCCGCGCGCATAAAATAGAAGGCTTTCTCAGCGCGGTACGCCAGCACAACATGTATCGTGAAGGGATGATCATCGAAGGAAAAGCGATGGCCGCCTACGGAGATACCGAAATGACCGAACTGGGCCGTTCTCTGGCGCAAACCCTCTGCCAGCAATCCCTTCGTCCTGACGGCATCGTCGCCATTAACGATGCGCTTGGCATTGGTTTGATGAGTGGTTTGCACGAAGCCCGTATCCGCGTGCCGGAAGAGATCTCTCTCGTCGGTATCGACAATATTTCACTCTCTGGCCTGGTTTACCCCGGCCTGACCTCTATTATGCCGCCGCTCACGGAGATGGCGGACGTGATGGTTGAGCGCCTGATCGCCCGAATAGAGACTCCGGCAATCCCTCCCGACGAGTTTTTGTTTCCCCCTTCCCTGGTATGCCGACAATCGGTGCGGGAAGCGGAAAATATACGATGAGAATAACGCGAGAAGAACGTCGCGTTCTTCTCGTCTTCTCAGAGTAATGTCGGGCCGACGGTGAGGAGAATATTGGCAAAACGGCGGGTTTCGCCTGACGCAATCACCAGCAGCGTATCCGATGATTTTGCCAGCGCGTAAAACGCATTTCGCTCAACATGAGAAAGTTCCGTCATTTCTGAAAGCAGACCACGGTATTCACGCTCAATCGTGTTATCAAATTCAGCCGGGCTCGTCATTAACGTCGCTTTCTCTACGTTAATATAGCCAAGAATTTTCTCCAGAATCATCACGCTGCCAATTAAGCCGGGAGAAAAGTTAAGCCAGATAATACGTGCCTGCGGTGACGAGTTGGTCAGGAAAGAGTAATTCGCATCCGCGATCAGAATATTGGCTTTATGACCGCACTGCGCCAATGCCTGTAATAAATCAGGATGAATAATATCTGACTTTATCATAAAGAGTCCCTTTTAAATCAGGCGGGTTTTACAACCCGCCCGCTTTTACGCCCGATAAATACCGCCATTAATATCAATCGTCGCGCCGGAGACGAAACCATCATATTCAGAGGCGAGGAAACAGATTACCCGGGCGACATCTTCAGGCGTACCGGCGCGCCCCAAAGGAATAGCCTGAATCGTCTGGTCGGCAGAGGCCTGCGTCGTATGCTGATTATGAAAACGGGTGCCCAGAATCAATCCAGGGGCCACGGCGTTCACCCGAATGCCAGATTCGCCCAGTTCGGCGGCAAGTGAGCGCGTCCAGGTCAAGACGGCGCCTTTCGTGGTGGAATAAACCAGAGAGCCCGCATGGCCGCCGGAACGACCGGCTAATGACGCCAGATTCACAATGCTCGCCCCATCTGGCGAGGCTTTCAGCCAGGGTAACGCCTGCTGGGTGACATTGAGCATCGTGGTCATATTCACGTCAATAACGGTACGCCAGAACTGTGGTTCGATCTCGCCGAGCCATTTTCGGGCGATAATTCCACCGACGTTATTCACCAGAATATCAATGCCGCCAAGAAACGCCGCGCCCTGCGCAACGCACCGCGCGGCATCTTCCTCATTCGTTAAATCAGCATAACCGCAAGCCGCCCGGCCTCCCTTTTGCTCCGCAATGGCCATTAATTCTCGTGGGCCTTCTTCGCCACTGAAATAATGAATATAGATATCACATCCGGCCTCAATTAATTTTCTGGCCGTTTCTTTACCAATACCCTGTTCCGCACCGGTAATAAAAACTTTTTTACCCACTAATGATCCCATTTCATACTCCACTTATTCAGATTTAAACATCGCCAGGCGATAACCTGTCGCGTTACTGCTATTTTCAGCACGCGGACATCCCCGCCACTGAGCGTGGCGAATATCCGTAATGAATAATCAGTAGCCTGCCAGTCCAGGCAACCAGGTGGTTAATGGCGGCGCCATCGCCACAATGATGATGCCGACGAAAACAACCGCCAGATATTTCGCCATTGGCCGAATAACATGTTTCATCTCCACACCGCAGATGGCGCAGGTGGTATACAGCCCTAATCCAATCGGCGGTGAAAATAAGCCAAAGCCCATCGCCAGAATCATGACAATACCGAAATGCAGCGGGTTAAACCCAAGCTGAATGGCGATTGGCACCAGGATAGGGGCGAAAATGATCAACGCTGGCGCACCTTCCAGAACCGCGCCAAAGATAATCAGAATCACAATGGTCAACAGCAGGAACAGCCAGGCGCCTTGTTCCATCCCAATCCCCACCAGCAGTTCAGCGATTTGCTGCGGAATCATCTGTATCGTCAGCGCATAAGAAAGGCTGGTCGCGCAGGCGACGATGAACAGCAGTACGCCGGACATGGCCGCGATATCAATAAACATTTTCACCGTCGCTTTCAGCGTCAGCTCGCGAAACGCCAGGCGACCGACAACGATGGCGTAAATCACCGCAAAGGCAGAGATTTCTGTCGAGGTCGCAATCCCCATCATCACCCCACGGCCAATCATAAAGATCATGACCAGCCCCACGGCGGCGCCAAGGTAGAGCTGCGCACGCGGGCGTAAAACCGGGTAAGCCTCGCTGACGTTAATTTTTCCGCCAAAACGGTTGGCCGCGATCATCAGCAGTATCAGCAAGCAGACGGCGGGAACCAGGCCGGCGATAAACAGCGCGCCGATGGAGATATTCGCCACAAACCCCATGACGATCAGGTTTACGCACGGAGGAATGGTCTCCGCCATCACCGCCGATGCGGCGAACACCCCTGCGGCCTCTTCGCTGTCCTGCTTAGCGCGACGCACCGCAGGCATCAAGACACCGCCCACCGCAGCGACATCCGCCAGTTTGGAACCGGAAATCCCGGAGAAGAAGGCCATCGACAGCACGGTCGTCATGTTTAACCCGCCGCGAAAGCGCCCCATCCCGCGCACAATCAGCTCAACCAGACGCGTTGACATCCCGTTGATTTCCATTGCCGCCCCGGCAAGTAAAAAGAACGGAATCGCCAGCAGAACGAAGTGGTCTACCCCGGCGGCAACCTGCTGAGAGAAAAAGACAAACGGTAACGACGGATCGCAAATAAAGAACACCATTGCGGACATGCCCAGCGTAAACGCGATAGGCACACCGGCCAGGATACCCAGCGCAAAACAGATCAGCATCAGCCCCGCCGCCGCGCTGGCCGGATCGGCCATCAGCGAGAGTTTCAGATACCCCAGCGCCGCCAGCACCAGGATTCCGCCGCCGCTGAGCAGAACAACCCGCGCGCGTTCATGCAGCGCATGTTCCAGCGCGGCCACCATCATTACCACGGAACCGATCAACACCGGGATAACGTAAATCGTCTGCGGCAGGCCGGTCTCGGTCGTTTGTACCCGCGCGGCCTGCACCAGGTCATAGCTGGAAATAACCAGCCCCACCGACACCAGAAACAGCACCCAACGACTGGCGTGGATAACATAAGGGCGCACCTGCTCGGGCAAAAAACGCAGGAACAGATCGACGCCAATATGCCCGCCTCTGCCTGTGGACGTGGCCACGCCAAAAAAGACGAGGGCAATCATCAACGCACGCGCCACCTCTTCCGCCCAGTGAATCGGTGAATGCAATGCGTAGCGCCAGATAACGGATGCGAATACCACCAGTACGTTGATAAACAGCACCAGTGCCCCGGCCCAGGATGTTAAGGTCGTTAAGCCTCTGCTCAGTCGGCCTAACAGCATCAGCAAAGCATTTTCATCCTTTGCTTTCATAGAGATATCTGCCATGTTGGACTCCTTTCATGGGCTTACCGGGTGATACCGCCGACCCACCCCAAAACCGGCTGAATCGGCGGCTCACGTATTACGACTTATCGCCTGGCGCCGCGGCGGTAATCTCATCAACAATCGGTTTCATATCAGGATATTGATCGAGGAATGCCTTCCAGACCGGCTGCACCTGCTGCGCAAAGTACGCGCGATCGGTCTCGCGGAATGTCACCCCTTTGGCTTCCAGGTTTTTAATCGCTTCCTGCTCTTTCTGGCTTGCCTGCTGGCGCTCGTACTCTGTGGCTTCCTGCGCCGCCGCAAGGACATCGGCCCGCAGCGCTTCTGGAATTTGCTCGAAGCTCTTCTTATTCATGGCAATCATCAGCGGGTTAAAGCTATGGCGGGTCAGGGTGCCATTCTTAATAATTTCATAATATTTGCTGGAGTAGATGGTCGGCGCATCATGTTCAACGCCGTCGATAACGCCCATTTGCAGACTGGAATAGACCTCGCCGCCCGGCATCGGAATCGCCACCGCGCCCATATGATTCAGCGTGGCGATAAAGTTAGGCACTGGCAGAACGCGGATTTTCAGATTCTTTAAATCTTCAGGTTTTTCAATGGCCTTTTTGGTATACACGTTACGCGCGCCTAAGTTATAGCCATAACCCAGCACCATAACGTTGGCTTTATTCAGCATTAACGCAGAAAGCTGCTCGCCCGCTTTTCCGTCCAGCGTTTTGCCAACCTGGTCGTAATCTTTAAACAGATAACCCAGATCCAGAACGCCGATTTCAGGCACCAGCGTGGCCCAAATCGAGGTGCCGGAGATCATCATATTGATTGCGCCAATGCGTACCTGCTGCGTGGCATCGGCCTCTTTTCCTAACATCCCGTTGGCGAAATAGTTGAGCTTAATTTGCCCTTTCAATTTTTCGTTTTTGTTCAGGTTCTCCTGAAAACGGGTAAACCAGATATAGTGCGCGGAGGAATCATCCCCGGGCAGAGAGGAGTAAACGCGAAAATTAAGCGCTGCCTGAGCAAAAGAAGTCACCACACTGCCCGCTATCAGCGCGGTACTTAAGCAAGCTAAAGCTAAAAAACGTCTGGTCGAACGAAGCTGTTTTATTTCCATCATGATTGTCCTTCCACATACCATTAGGGTAGCGATAACGCCGTCTGGCACCGCTAAATCGCCAGGAGAGTAAATGAGAAAAACTGCTGTATGTTTCTTCTGTAACGTTTTAGTGTAACGTTACAGAAACTATCCGCCTCCCTGTACAAAAGCAAGTCGCTTCCTTTCATCAGTGGGAGTGATATGTGAATTTTGTGGCGGACATCGCTAATTCGCGCAGGTGCGTTACATCGTTAAAACGACATCATCGCTGTTTAGTCACTGTTTAGCGCAGAAGAAAGCGACGGGAGAAAAAAAGAGGAAAAGGGTTGGTGAATGGGGGGCGTCAGTCAACGCAGGAGTGCCGTCGTTATCTGGCGGCACTCCTTTACGCTTTACCGTTCAGAGATATAGCGGGCGACCGTCGCTTTCGCGCCGTTTTCCAGCAGCGACAGGTAAGCCTGCGTTACCTGCGCCACAAACAGCGGCTCATGCGGTAATTCGTTCCCGAAAATGGCCTCCACGCCCAGCAGCGCTTTTACCCGCGCCTCGCCTTCCGCGCTCTGCATCACCGCATTCTGCAAGACCGGCAACAGCGGATCGCTGACGTCAATACGGTTTCCCTGTTCATCCACCCCGCCGACGTAACGCATCCAGCCCGCAACGCCCAGCGCCAGCAGATCGAAACGATGGTGGTGAACCAGGTGCCAGCGAACGGAATCCAGCATGCGCTGCGGCAGTTTCTGGCTGCCGTCCATCGCAATCTGCCAGGTACGGTGACGCAGTCCCGTGTTGCTGTAGCGCGCAATCAGCATATCGGCATAGCGGGTGAGATCCACCCCCGTCACGTTCAGCGTCGGTGCCTGCTCTTCCAGCATCAGCGCCCTCGCGGCGTGTCGGAAGTGCTCATCTTCCATACACTCATTAATGTGCTGATAGCCGGAAAGATAACCCAGATAAGCGAGGAAAGAGTGGCTGCCATTAAGCATACGCAGCTTCATCTCTTCAAACGGCAGCACGTCAGCCACCAGTTCGGCTCCGGCCTTTTCCCATTCCGGGCGGCCTGCGACAAAGTTATCCTCGATAACCCACTGGCGGAATGGCTCGCAGGCCACGCCTGCCGGGTCGCGCACGCCGGTAAGCTGTTCAATCTTATCCAGCGTTTCCGCCGTCATCGCCGGGACGATACGATCCACCATCGTGGAGGGGAACGTCACGTTCTGCGCAATCCAGGCAGCCAGCCCGGCATCAACGGCTTGCGCATAGGCGCATATTACGTTGCGCATAACATGACCGTTTTCCGGCATATTGTCGCAGGACATCACGGTAAACGCCGGGAGACCCGCCGCTCTGCGGCGCGCCAGCGCGGCGACAATAACGCCCGGCGCTGATTTTGGCTGCTGAGGGTTTTGCAGATCGGCAACGATAGCCGGGTGATCGAGCATCAACTGGCCGGTAGCCGGAGAGTGGCAGTAGCCTTTTTCCGTGATCGTCAACGATACAATGGCAACCTGCGGCTCGCACATGGCAGCCAGCACCGTTTCCAGGCCATCCACCTGCGCATGCAGCGCGTTCTTCACTACGCCAACCACGCGGGCGGTCCAGGCATCGGCCGACATTTCCGCCACCGTATAGAGGCGATCCTGATTTTTCAGATCGGCGATCTGCTGCTCGCCGCCAATCAGGTTAACTTCGGTGTAGCCCCAGTCGCTGCCGTGTTCCGCAGCCAGAATATCCGCATAAACGGCCTGATGCGCACGATGAAACGCGCCGAATCCCAGGTGAACAATTCGCGGAACCAGCGCGTTGCGATCCCAGTTCGGAACGGTGGCTTTCGCGTGTAATAGCTTATTTTGCATCTTTCTACTCACTGTATAAAAAGAGGGATTGGCGGCAGCAGGCCTATTGCGCCCTTGCTGCCGCCAGGCTGTATCAGCTCAGTATGGAGGTGGGTTCAGCGGGCTTTACCCGTTCAGGCGCGCTTTGACACCAGAGCGAGTCATAGCTGTAACCCGTCAGGTCTTCCACAATATGGCGGGCTTCCGGCGTCACATCCTGTTTAAGACCGTCCGCTTTGAGGCGTTCAATTTCGTCCACGAAAATTTTGTGCGTGCGCTTATTCAGATGGAAGGTCAGCGCTTGCCACAGTGCAATGATCAGAAGCCCGGCCGTACCAACGAACAGCAGCATGGCAATGGTCGTGATCGCTTCCTGCGGCTGCGTCTGGCTGCCTTTCACGAAGCCGCCGCTTTGCAGAAGCAGGCCCACGGCAAAGGTCGCAATAGCTACCGTTGTCTTACGGGAGAACGTCATGACGGCGGCAAACAGCCCTTCACGGCGCTGGCGGGTGATCATTTCGTCAATGTCCGGGATGAACGGGAACACGTTCCACGGCGTGAACTCCAGAATGCAGCGCCCAACCTGGTAAACCCCGGCGAGAATCACCAACAATACGATTTTGTTGTCGGTCGGGAACTGGTAAACCAGGAAGAACCCGCCCAGGCACAGCATCATCAGGCTGTAGGAGAAGACATAGAGGCGAGAAGGGCCATATTTAATAATCGCCACGCCCGCTGCCAGCGTGACCGGCAAGCCGACGATACTCATCGACAGCAATGTTCCCGCCAGCGAGGATGAAACATTCAGGCAGTAGACGCAGAAAAAGACGAATACGGTGTTGTAGACATCCTTGGCGGTAAAGGAGAAGAGATAGATCGCCAGATGTTTACGGAACGCGCGCACTTTTAACGTTGAGGCATACTCTTTGAACAGGTTGCCAAACGCCGCCAGTTTTTCGCCAGCAGTCATCGGCTGACGCTCTTTTTCCATTTCCGCCAGCATTTCCGGCGTCAGTTCACGTTCCCAGGTCACTTTCCAGGAGATAAACACACAGACCGTAAACAGCACGGCAAATACAACGCCGTTGATCAGATACGCATCCGCGTTGTTTTCACCCAGCCAGCCGATCAGCAGGCCCGGAATAAAGGTGGCAAGGAACGTCCCGGATGCCGACAGGAACATGCGGCACGTTGACAGTTTGGTACGGTCATTGAAGTCTTTGGTCATCTCAGACGGCAGCGTTTCCCACGGGATCAGCACCATAGCGGCGATAATCTCAAAGGCCAGATATACCGCGAGGTAGAACCAGAAGTTCATGCCGTTCATCCATAACAGGATGTAAACCAGCATGAGTGGCGCGCCAATGAGCAGGAAGAACCGGCGGCGGCCAAATTTCTTGCCCAAATAATGCTTATAGAAATGGTCCGTGAAGCTGCCCATAAACAGGCTCACGATCGCATCGACAATACGCGCGATCGCCACAATAGACGCCGCTTCAATCGGCGACAGACCAACAAAGGTGGTATAGAAGAAAAGCAGCCAGGCACCGATAACGGTAAATGCGCCGCCCCCCATGATATCCGTCAGGCCGTAGCCGATACTGACGGGAATGGTGACTTTTCTGTTCTTACGGGTCATCGTTTATTCCTGCATCAGTCTTATCGAAAACGGAAATAGCGGCGGGCGTTATCCACGCAGATGCCACGAATCATATTATTGAGGATCGCATCGTCCTCCGGCACTTCCCCTCTTTCGACCCACCCGCCAATCAAATCACAGAGAATTCGGCGGAAATAATCGTGTCGGGTATAGGAGACAAAGCTGCGGGAATCCGTCAGCATACCAATAAAGTTAGAGAGTAATCCCTGATCGGCAAGCGCATTGAGCTGATTCACCATGCCGCGTCGCGTATCGTTAAACCACCAGCCGGAGCCAAATTGCAGCGGGGATTTCACGCCATCTTCACCGCTCTGGAAATTAGCGATGGTGGAGGCAACCACATCGTTATAGCTGGCGTTGAGGTTGTAGAGGATCGTTTTCGGCAGACCGTTGTTTTCCGCCATTGCGTTCAGCAGACCATTCAGGCTTTCCGCAAGGTGCGTCTGATCGCCAATGGAATCAAAGCCACAGTTAATGCCGATTTTTTCGAACATTGGCGTGTTGTTGTTGCGAATCGCGCCAAAGTGAATCTGCATTGCCCAGTCGCGCTGTTTGTACATTTTGGCTAAGGCGACAAAAATAAGGCTATCCCAGGCCTGAAGTTCATCTTCACTCAGCGCATCACCTGCCAGTCGGCGCTGGAACAGCGCGGCCTGCCCGGCAGCATCAAACGGGCGAAAACGAACGGCCAGCGGCCCATGATCCGACACCCGGCAACCCGTGCTGTGGAAAAAATCGACGCGCGCTTCAAGCGCCGCGAGAAACTCATTCAGAGTGGTAATGGTTTTTCCGGTTTTCTGCGACAGACGAGAAACAAACGTCAGGAAACGATCGGGATGCGTTTCAAACAGTTCATCGGGACGGAAGGTCGGCAGCACGAGCGTTGAAAAATCACGCTTTTCCGCCAGTCGCTGATGATATTCCAGATCGTCAAGCGGCCCATCGGTTGTGCAAAGCGCTTCAACATTTGAACGGGTAATTAACGCCTGCGGTAAAAAATCATCGCGACGTAATTGTTCATTACACTGCGCCATAATCGTGCGCCAGTTCTTACTGTTTAGCGTTTCCTCAATCGCGAAATAATATTTCAGTTCAAGATGAGTCCAGTGATACAGCGGATTACCAAAACTGGCCTCAACGGTTTGCGCCCACGCTTCAAATTTTTCCTCTGAAGAGGCATCGCCGGTAATTTTCCGCTCGGGTATGCCATTGGCGCGCATCGCCCGCCATTTATAATGGTCCCCTTCCAGCCAAAGCTGGGTAATATCGGCAAAAGGTTTGTTTTCCCAAATCGCTTTCGCTTCAAGATGGCAGTGATAGTCAATAATAGGTAACGTCTTAGCCAGCTCAGAATACAACCGCTGACCCGGTTCGTTATTTATCATAAAACTTTGATTTATCATGGACATAATTACTCCGCACAAGGGGATGGCTTTTGCTAAAACGTCCCCAGGTTGAGGCTAAAATCGGTGTATGACAGGTACTTAATAGCCCCGACATTACCCCTCCCGCCCATTTAAAGTCTACTACCATACAAGTGTAATTAAGAAATTTGTGACTTAAATCATGTTATGCAACTTTCAATAAAAAAATCACTTTCAGTCATAATGGCGTGTATTAATCCCTGTGCGATAGCGGCTATTTTCACGATAAACGACAAATAAGAACAAACTGATCATTATATTTTACAAAATTAAAACACTTACCGGAAATAAGCTTTCCAGTAAAAGCTTCCCCTTAACGGAAATGTATATTCCTGACGGCATTTAATCTTTTTTCTACGGTAAGGTTGATCAAATTGTCATTACTGAATATGCTAGTCAATACTAGTATGGTATGAAGTCAAATATACGAAATACGCAATAAGATAAGAAAGGCGGACAAAGAATGCAGATGACAATGCGCTGGTTTGGGCCACAGGAAGACAAAATCCCGTTGGAATACATTCGCCAGGTGCCGGGTGTAGAAGGCGTCGTCGGGGCGCTCTATGATGTCGCCCCTGGAGAAGTGTGGCCGGTTGAAAAAATTAAGGCGCTGGTTGAGCAGGCGCACGCTGCGGGCCTGAAGATGGAAGTCATCGAAAGCGTCAATATCCACGATGACATCAAAATCGGCACCCCGGAACGCGATCGCTATATTGAGAATTACAAGCAGACGATCCGCAACCTGGCGGGCTTTGGCATAAAGGTCATCTGTTATAACTTCATGCCGGTCTTCGACTGGATGAAAACGGACATGAACTACGTCCTGCCGGACGGTTCTCTGACGATGGCCTTTGAAAAACATGGCATTGATAAGACGCTGGAAGAGGTCGTAAAAGAGGTTCTGGATAACTCCAACGGTTTCGCATTACCGGGATGGGAACCTGAGCGCCTGGCTAAAGTGCAGGAATTATTCGCGCGCTACAGTGGAGTGGATGACGACAAGCTGCGGGAAAACCTGTTTTATTTCCTCCGGGAGATTATTCCCGTGTGCGAAGAAGTGGGCGTGAAAATGGCCATTCACCCGGACGATCCGCCGTATTCTATTTTCGGCCTTCCGCGCGTGGTCAAAAACCACGCCGACCTGGCGATGATTTGCGATGCCGTTGACTCTCCGGCGAATGGCATCACCCTCTGTACCGGTTCGATCGCTGAAGATCCAGAAAATAACGTCTATGAAATCCTGGCTGAATTCACGCGTCGCAAGCGCCTCCATTTTGCGCACGTACGCAACATTAAGCTGATCAAAGATAAAGACTTCTACGAGTCGGCCCACCCTTCGCAGTACGGTTCGCTGGACATGTACCGCGTAATGCAGGCGCTCCACGATAACGGCTTTGATGGCTACATCCGCCCGGATCACGGTCGCTTTATCTGGGGAGAAACGGGACGCCCAGGCTATGGTCTTTACGACCGCGCGCTCGGCGTCACTTACCTGTCAGGTCTCTGGGAAGCGCTGGAGAAAAAATAAAGTCCGTTGTGAATCACGATGTAACGAGATAAAAAACCCGCCATTTTGCGGGTTTTTACTTGCCGTACCCCTCAATATCACCGCTTTTCTCACCAAAGTTGATCCAGACGCTATTTTACGAAAAAACGCTTGATGCAAAAATTGATCTTGATGATAATCATTCTTGTTATCATGTTTATTATCATTTTCATAACGGATGCGCCCGCTATGCATAACACTATGGCTGCAATAATAAAAAACAACGCTCCGCTTTCTCCTTCAGGCACCAAACGCCAGATAGACAGCAAAGTATTGCTCGGTGAAGAAGGCTGGGTACTGATTGAGCATAAGGGTGAACATTATCTGCTCCGCCAGACGCAATCCGGGAAACTGATCCTGACTAAATAAATAACCAATTTCGCCAGCCACCCAGGTCTCCCCCCAGGCAGCCAGCACTTTTCAATTTCCTTATGGAGAGTTGTTATGTTACGCCTGCAATCTGCCTCTTTGCGCCCATCTCTGCTGGCGCTGGCAATCGTTAGCACCCTGCCAGGAGCGGCTTACGCGACCACAGACGATATCACCGTCACTGCGACCGGTAATGCGCGCAGCACCTTTGAAGCCCCCATGATGGTGAGCGTTATCGATACGTCCGATCCCGAAAACCAGACCGCCAGCTCGGCAGCCGATCTGCTGCGTCCTGTTCCAGGGATCACCCTGAGCGGAAGCGGGCGAACCAACGGCCAGGATATCAGTATGCGTGGCTATGACCGTCGCGGCGTACTGATTCTGGTGGACGGCGTTCGTCAGGGAACCGATACCGGGCACCTCAACAGCACCTTCCTCGATCCGGCGTTGATCAAACGTATTGAGATCGTTCGCGGCCCTTCCGCACTGCTGTACGGCAGCGGCGCGCTGGGCGGCGTGATCTCTTATGAAACCGCCGATGCGAAAGATCTGCTTCAGGAAGGCCAGAACAGCGGTTTCCGCGTCTTTGGCACTGGCGGCACCGGCGATCACAGTCTGGGAATGGGCGCCAGCGCCTTTGGCCGAACCGATAACCTTGATGGACTGGTGGCGTGGTCCAGCCGCGATCGTGGCGACCTGCGCCAGGGCGACGGCTCCACGGCGCCAAATGATGAATCGATCAATAACATGCTGGCAAAAGGCACCTGGTATATTAACGATGCGCAGGCGCTGAGTGGGTCATTACGTTACTACAACAACGACGCGCAAGAGCCAAAGAACCCGCAAACGATTGATGCCTCCACCAGCAACCCTCTTGTGGATCGCTCGACCATCCAGCGCGACATGCAGCTCTCTTACAGGATCGCGCCGCAGGGCAACGACTGGCTGAATGCCGATGCTAAAGTGTACTGGTCTGAAGCGCGCATCAACGCCCAGAACGTCGATAACACGGGCGAATTTCGCAAACAAACCACCAAAGGCGGAAAAGTTGAAAACCGCACGCGTCTCTTCAGCGACGCTTTCGCCTCTCACCTGCTGACGTATGGCGGAGAGTATTACCGTCAGGAGCAAAAACCCGGCGGCGTGACAACCGGCTTCCCGGAAGCAAAAATCGACTTCAGCTCCGGCTGGTTGCAGGATGAAATCACCCTTCGCGACCTGCCCGTCACCCTGCTGGGCGGCACGCGTTACGACAACTACCGCGGCAGCAGCGACGGCTATGACGATGTTGATGCCGATAAATGGTCATCTCGCGCCGGGTTAACCGTCAGCCCGACGGACTGGCTGATGCTGTTTGGCTCTTACGCCCAGGCATTCCGCGCGCCGACAATGGGTGAAATGTATAACGATGCAAAACACTTCTCCATTGGCAGCTTCTACACTAACTACTGGGTGCCAAACCCTAACCTGCGCCCGGAAACCAACGAAACGCAGGAGTACGGTTTTGGTCTGCGTTTCGACAATCTGATGCTGTCCAACGATGCGCTGGAGTTCAAAGCCAGCTACTTTGATACCAAAGCAAAAGATTACATCTCCACGACCGTCGATTTCGCCGCCGCGACCACTATGTCTTACAACGTCCCGAACGCCAAAATCTGGGGCTGGGATGTGATGACGAAATATACCGCTGATCTGTTCAGCCTCGACGTGGCCTACAACCGCACCCGTGGGAAAGACAAGGATACCGGAGAGTATATCTCCAGCATTAACCCGGATACCGTCACCAGCAAGCTGAATATTCCCGTCGCGCAGAGCGGCTTCTCCGTTGGCTGGGTAGGAACGTTTGCCGATCGCTCAACGCATATCAGCAGCGAATACAGCAAACAGCCGGGTTATGCCGTCAACGACTTTTACGTTAGCTACCAGGGACAGCAGGCGCTGAAAGGCATGACCACCACGCTGGTGTTGGGTAACGCCTTCGATAAAGAGTACTGGTCGCCGCAGGGCATCCCGCAGGACGGGCGCAACGGCAAGATTTTCGTGAGCTATCAATGGTAATCACCCGCCCCGGTTCGCCGGGGCAAATACTGGAAGGAAGAGACAATGAACCACTACACACGCTGGCTTGAGCTAAAAGAACAACATCCTGGTAAGTACGCGCGTGACATCGCTGGTTTACTGGGGATCAGCGAGGCGGAGCTGACGTTTGCCCGCGTCGGTCATGACGCATGGCGGCTGCGCGGCGACACGCGTGAAATTTTCGCGGCGCTGGAATCCGTTGGCGAAACAAAATGCATCTGCCGCAACGAGTATGCGGTACACGAGCAGGTCGGCGCATTCACCAATCAACACCTGAGCGGTCACGCCGGGCTGGTACTGAACCCACGCGCGCTCGATCTGCGCTTATTTTTAAATCAATGGGCCAGCGTGTTCCACATTAAGGAAGCGACCGCCCGCGGCGAGCGCCAGAGCATTCAGTTCTTTGATCATCAGGGCGATGCGCTCCTGAAGGTGTATGCCACAGACAACACCGACACCGCCGCCTGGGACGAGCTTCTGCAACATTTTATCGTGACCGAGAATGCGCCGCTGGCGCTGAAAGCGGCTGAAACCCCTGTTAACGAAACGGCTGCCGATGCCGTGACCGTCGACAGAGAGTGGCGCGCGATGACCGACGTTCACCAGTTCTTCACGCTGCTCAAGCGCCATAACCTGACCCGCCAGCAGGCTTTTGAACGGGTCGCTGACGATCTGGCCTGCAAGGTGCCGAACAGCGCGCTGGCGCAGCTCCTCGACGCCGCCCTTAAAGACGGCAATGAAATCATGGTGTTCGTCGGCAACAGAGGCTGCGTGCAAATTTTCACCGGCGTGGTCGAAAAAGTCGTGCCGATGAAAGGCTGGCTGAATATTTTCAACCCGACGTTTACGCTGCACCTGCTGGAAGAGACGATTGCCGAGACCTGGATAACCCGCAAACCTACCGCAGACGGCCACGTCACCAGTCTGGAACTCTTTGCGCATGACGGCACGCAAATCGCTCAGCTTTACGGTCAGCGTACGGAAGGCGAACCAGAACAGACACAGTGGCGCAAACAGATTGAGGCGCTGATACCAAAAGGACTGGCGGCATGAAAAAACTGCTTGCCCTGATTGCCGCCCTGCCGCTGACGGTTCTTGCCGCGAAACAGGATAAGATCGTCGCGCTCGGCGGAGATGTCACCGAGATCGTGTACGCGCTCGGCGCACAGTCTTCGCTGGTCGCCCGCGACAGCACCAGCCAGTGGCCGCCGGAGGCCACTGCCCTGCCGGATGTGGGGTATCTGCGCCAGCTAAATGCCGAAGGTATCCTCGCCACGCGTCCCGATCTTGTGCTGGCAAGCAGCCAGGCTCAGCCCTCGCTGGTACTCAAACAGGTCGAGCAAAGTCATGTTCGGGTCATTACCGTACCGAGCCGCAACGACCTGCGCGTCATCGACGAGAAAGTGCAGGTCATCGCCAACGCCACCGACCGGGTGGCTGAAGGCGAGGCGCTGCGCCAGACGCTGAATAAAGAGATCTCCGCGCTGCCGACCACGCCGCTCAATAAGCGGGTGCTGTTTATTCTTAACCACGGCGGAATGAGCGCGATGGCCGCCGGACAGCAAACGGGAGCGGATGCCGCCATTCGCGCGGCAGGGCTACAAAATGCGATGCAGGGCGTCTCCCGCTATCAGCCGCTCTCACAGGAAGGCGTGATCGCCAGCCAGCCCGATCTGGTGGTGATTCCCCAGGAGGGATTAACGGCGATGGGCGGCGAAGAGAATCTCTGGAAGTTACCTGGACTGGCGCAGACCCCTGCCGGTCGCAATAAGCAGGTGTTCGCGGTTGATGATATGGCGCTGCTCGGTTTTAGCGTGCGTACGCCTCAGGCGATTCAGCAGCTACGCGCGAAAGCGGAGTCATTGCCCTGATGCCACGGCGGATCACGCTTTCTCTGTATACGCTGGCGCTGATGCTGGCAGTGGTGACGGTCGTGGCAAGCGGTTTTGGCGCATTACGCCTGCCTCTCAGCCTGCTCTGGCATGACGGCGACGACGCGTTACGCCAGATCTGGTTCAATATTCGTCTGCCCCGGGTTCTGCTCGCACTGGTGATTGGCGGCTCGCTGGCGCTGTCCGGGTGCGTGATGCAGGGGCTCTTTCGCAACCCCCTCGCCGATCCGGGACTGCTCGGCATCAGCAGCGGCGCGGCGTTAGCCGTTGCGCTGTGGGTCGTCCTTCCGCTCACGCTGCCTCCCCTGATTATGCTGTATGCGCCGATGCTGGCGGCATTCATTGGCGCGCTCATCGCAACGGTCGTTATTTTCCTGCTCAGCCGACAGCGGGACAGTTCGCTCTCCCGGCTGCTGCTGGTCGGCATCGCCATTAATGCGCTATGCGGCGCGGCGGTGGGCGTGTTGTCGTGGATCAGCAATGACACCCAGCTACGCCAGCTCTCGCTATGGGGAATGGGCAGCCTTGGCCAGGCGCAGTGGTCAACGCTGCTGGCAGTCGCCTCTTTGATGATCCCAACGGTATTTCTCATCTGGCGTCTTGCTGGCGCGCTTAACCTGCTGCAACTGGGAGAGGAAGAGGCGCATTACCTGGGCGTCGATGTCCGGGTTGTTCAGCGAATCCTGCTGATCTGTAGCGCGTTGCTGGTGGCGGCGGCTGTCGCCGTCAGCGGCGTGATCGGTTTTATCGGTCTGGTCGTGCCGCATCTGATACGGATGTGGCTAGGGGCAGACCATCGTGCGGTGATCCCCGGCTCCGTGCTGGCGGGCGCCTTTCTGCTGCTGATTGCCGATACCATCGCCCGAACGCTGGTTGCCCCGGCTGAAATGCCGGTCGGGCTGCTGACCAGTATTCTGGGCGCGCCGTGGTTCCTGTGGCTTATTTTCCGCCGGGGAGGTCAGTATGGCTGAACGTTTTCTCGCTGACAGCGTCAGCTACGCCGCTGCGGGCAGAACAATTATTCGCGATATCTCGCTCTCCCTGACCCAGGGAGAACTGCTGGCATTAATTGGCCCCAACGGTGCCGGGAAATCGACGCTGTTAAGGCTGCTCACCGGTTATCTCACTCCGGCAGACGGGCGTTGCCTGCTGGCCGGCAAACCGCTTGAGCAATGGCCTGCGCAGACGCTGTCCCGCTACCGCGCGGTCATGCTTCAGCAAACGCGAATGGGGTTTGACTGGCCCGTTGAGGCCGTAATCGGCATGGGGCGAATGCCCTGGACGCAGCAGCCCGAAGCGGCGGTGATTCATCAGGTGATGCAGCTTACGGAATGTTTGTCGCTGGCGGGAAGACGTTACGCCTCCTTGTCCGGCGGCGAACAGCAGCGCGTACAGCTGGCGCGCGCGCTGGCGCAGCTATGGTGCGACGGCTCCCCACGCGGCTGGCTTTTTCTTGATGAGCCCACCTCCGCGCTGGATCTGTTCCATCAGCAGCATTTACTGCGGTTGCTGAAAACGCTGACCCGTAAGGGCCATCTGCATGTTTGCATCGTGCTGCACGATCTCAACCTGGCGGCCCTGTGGGCGGATCGAATCGTGTTGCTGCATGGCGGCAACATCGTTGCCGAAGGCGCACCCGCCGAGGTTCTGCAAGCCGGTACGCTAACCCGCTGGTACGGCGCGGAAGTCCACGTCAGAACACACCCGACAAGCGGCGGGCCGCAGATCTTCCTCGCGCCTTAACCGGAAAATGCCGGATAGCGGCTTCGCCTTATCCGGCAGACAATTCTGCGGAGAATCGCTTTCCTCAGGCTATACTTTCCGCAAAACTCATCACCAGGCGGAATCATGATCGCACCAAAACAGCTTCCCTCCCTGCGTTTACCGCTGGCAGGACTCCTGATGTTGACGCTGCTGTGGGCAGGTTTCACCGTGCACAGCCATTGGGAAGCGTTTATCCAGTGGTGTCTCGCCGCCCAGATCACCCTGCACCGCTATCTGGTCATGTATTTGCTGCAACTCAATAACCACCAGTACACCGGCGGGCTATGGCTGCTGACCGGCGCGTTCTTCTATGGCGTACTGCATGCGATTGGGCCGGGGCATGGGAAATTTATCGTCACCACCTGGCTGAGCACGACGAAAGAGAGCCTGCTTGCCGCGCGGGTCGTACCCTTTATTGGCAGCCTGATGCAGGGCGTCAGCGCCATACTGTTCGTGTTTATTCTGGCGGTCGGCTTCAACCTGGCCGCCGGCGATCTCAGCACCAGCCGCTGGTACGTCGAGAAAATCAGCGCCGTCCTGATTGGCGCGTTCGGGCTATTTATCATCTACCAGGCGCTAAAAACCCTGCGTCCAAAGCCCATTTTTTCGCGTTTCTCCCAGCCGCACAGCCACGACGAACACTGTGGCTGCGGGCATCACGGCGTGGGCGCAGAACTCACCGACGGCAACTGGAAAACACGCCTCGGCGTGATTCTGGCGACAGGCGCCCGCCCCTGTAGCGGGGCAATCATGATTTTACTGTTCTCCAACGCGCTCGGTATTGTCAGTTGGGGGATTGCCGCCGTCATGACCATGTCCTTCGGCACGGCGCTGTCGATTATGGGGCTGTCGCTGGCGGTACGTTACGCACGCAACCAGACCCAGGCGCTGTTTGCCGGGAACCATGCCCCCTTGCGCTGGCTGGGGCCGGTTATCCGCATCATCGGCGGGCTGGCGCTGGTACTGTTTGCCCTCATTCTGTTTCTGACGGTGATCCCCATCAGTGCGAACGGTGATTATATTGCGGCGGGTTGTTAACCTGTTTGCCGGGCGGTAGCGTGCTTATGCCCCTGTCTTTCCCTACCTCCTTTGAATTACCCGTCCCATCAGGGATAATACCCACACAATGTGTAATCTCAGGATCGCGATGAAACATTCTCTGCAACGCCGCGCTGGACGAAAACGCCAGATGAAACTCGGCACGACCGTGATATTGATGGTCAGCGCCGTGCTGTTCTCCGTGCTGCTCGTCGTCCATCTGATTTATTTCTCACAGATCAGCCACATGACGCGCGACGCGCTGGCAGACAAAGCGCTGGCGGTCGCCCGTACGCTGGCGGACTCCCCGGAAATTCGCCAGCGTATGAAGCAAAAGCCGACAGAGAGCGGCATTCAGGCGATCGCCGAGGCGGTTCGCAAACGCAACGATATGTTATTTATCGTGATTACCGATATGAAGAGCATTCGCTATTCGCACCCGGAAGCGCAGCGAATCGGCCAGCCGTTTAAAGGCGACGACATCCTGCTGGCGCTACAGGGGCATGAAAATGTCGCCATCAATCGCGGTTTTCTTGCCAAAGCGCTGCGGGTTTTCACGCCCATTTATGACGACAATCATCAGCAGATCGGCGTCGTGGCGATTGGCCTTGAACTCAGCAGAGTAACGGAGCAGATCAACAACAGCCGCTGGAGCATCATCTGGTCAATTCTGTTCGGCGCGCTGGTGGGACTGCTGGGCACTTACGTGCTGGTGAAGGTGCTCAAACGCATCCTGTTCGGCCTGGAGCCGTATGAAATTTCCACGCTGTTTGAGCAGCGCCAGGCGATGCTGCAATCCATCAAAGAGGGGGTGGTCGCCGTTGACGACAGCGGCGAGGTGACGTTAATCAACCAGGCGGCGCAGGAACTTCTTGATTACCGCAAATCGCAGGATGACGCGCACTTATCCTCGCTTAGCCACGCCTGGTCGCAGGTAGTGAATCTGAACGACGTGCTCCGCGACGGTACGCCGCGCCGGGATGAAGAGATTACCGTTAAAGATCGTCTGCTGCTTATCAACACCGTTCCGGTACGCAGCAATGGAAAAATCATCGGCGCGATCTCCACGTTCAGGGACAAAACAGAAGTCCGCCAGCTCATGCAGCGTCTGGACGGAATGGTCAACTACGCGGATGCACTCCGTGAACGATCCCACGAATTTATGAACAAATTACATGTCATTCTGGGATTATTGCATCTGAAGAGTTATAAGCAGCTTGAAGATTATATTATTAAGACGGCTAATAACTATCAGGAAGAGATCGGCTCACTGTTGGGGAAAATAAAGTCGCCCGTTATCGCAGGCTTTTTGCTCAGTAAGATTAATCGCACCTCCGATTTAGGGCACAGTCTGGTGATTAGCAATGAAAGTCGATTACCGGACAGCCGTAATGAAGATCAAATCACCGTATTGATTACCATTCTGGGCAATTTAATTGAAAACGCGCTGGAGGCGCTAGGTCAACAACCCGGCGGTGAAATCAGCGTATCCTTGCATTATCGGCATGGCTGGCTGCATTGTGAAGTCAACGATGACGGGCCGGGAATTGACCCCGAACGCATAGAGCAAATTTTTGACAAGGGCGTCTCGTCAAAAGGAACGGAGCGTGGCGTCGGTCTGGCGATAGTAAAACAGCAAGTTGAGAGTATCGGCGGCAATATTACCGTCGAATCGGAACCCGGGATCTTCACACAATTTTTTGTTCAAATACCCTGGGACGGGGAGAGGACCAGCATATGATCAATGTTTTAATTGTCGATGACGATGCGATGGTAGCAGAGTTAAACCGCCGCTATGTTGCGCAGATCGCTGGCTTTCACTGCTGCGGCACCGCGTCTACGCTGGAGAAAGCAAAAGCGTTTATCTTCGACGGCGAAAACCATATTGATCTGATTTTACTGGATATTTACATGCAGAAGGAGAACGGGCTGGACCTGCTGCCCGTCCTGCACAGCGCCGGATGCAAATGTGACGTCATCGTTATCTCCTCCGCCGCCGACGCCACCACCATCAAAGATTCGCTCCATTACGGCGTGGTCGATTATTTGATCAAACCGTTTCAGGCTTCCCGCTTTGAAGAGGCGCTGACCGGCTGGCTGCAAAAGAAAACGGCGATGGAGAAGCACCAGTATTATGAACAATCAGAGCTGGATCGGCTGATTCACGGCAGTTCATCCAATGAGCCGGATACCCGACGCCTGCCTAAAGGGCTGACGCCGCAAACGCTGCGCACCCTGTGTCAGTGGATCGATGCGCACCAGGACCAGGAATTTTCAACTGACGAGCTGGCGAATGAGGTCAATATTTCCCGCGTTTCCTGCCGTAAATATCTTATCTGGCTGGTCAATTGCCATATTCTGTTTACCAGCATCCATTATGGCGTGACCGGCAGACCGGTTTACCGTTATCGTATTCAGGCCGAACATTATTCTTTACTTAAGCAATATTGCCAGTAGAAAAGAAGCCGCTTCGCATTATGCGTTATATAAAGGTAACAATTATTACAATAATGAAAAATAACAAAGGCACAAGTTACACCCTCAAAAATAGAGAATTTGTGCCAGATCAAATATGAACACAAATATGTTTTAATTCATCAGCTTATTATTCAGAAGCGTCACGTTGTTTTTAATTTCAAAAACGGTAACAAAAGTTAATTAAGTATTATGTGACTCGTAGAGTGTGTATTTTTAACTATAAAGGAGTAGTCTGGGATTCACCGGACACATAAAAAAAATTAAAATAACGCTATTTTTGTGAGCAGACGATATGTTCCTGAAATTCAGTGACATAGAATACAAAACACACAACCTGCCCTGCTCTTCTTTGTTAACCAGCCCATCGCCAGGGAGCTTCGTTCTCTGAATACGCCATAAACAGAAGCCAAGAATGACTCATGATTTACTGAAAAATTCTTATTTCATGTTTAGAGATTAATCATCAATACAGACAAAGCGAATATTCGTCAGGCTCTGAGGACAATTCACAAAAAACAGAACATGACTGTGATCTATTTATCAAAAATTAAACAGGTTTATCGCGAGGGTAGATAAATGTTATTTAGTATACAACTTATCATAATATTAGTGTGTTTGTTTTATGGCGCCAGAAAAGGCGGTATCGCGCTGGGTTTATTAGGCGGTATCGGTCTGGTCATTCTGGTCTTTGTTTTCCACCTCCAGCCGGGTAAACCGCCCGTCGACGTTATGCTGGTGATCATCGCCGTGGTCGCCGCCTCCGCCACGCTACAGGCCTCCGGCGGCCTGGATGTGATGTTGCAGATTGCCGAGAAGCTGCTGCGTCGCAACCCCAAATACGTCTCCATCGTCGCCCCGTTTGTAACCTGCACGCTGACCATCCTGTGCGGTACGGGCCATGTGGTGTACACCATTCTGCCCATCATCTACGACGTCGCGATTAAGAACAATATTCGCCCGGAACGTCCTATGGCAGCCAGTTCTATCGGCGCGCAGATGGGGATCATCGCCAGCCCGGTTTCTGTGGCGGTCGTTTCGCTGGTCGCGATGCTGGGTAACTTCACCTTTAACGGTAAGCATCTGGAGTTCCTTGACCTGCTCTCCATCACCATTCCATCGACCCTGCTGGGTATCCTGGCTATCGGTATTTTCAGCTGGTTCCGTGGTAAAGATCTGGATAAAGACGAAGAGTTCCAGAAGTTCATCTCCGTCCCGGAAAACTACCACTACGTGTATGGCGACACCGCCACGCTGCTGGATAAAAAACTGCCGAAAAGCAACTGGCTGGCCATGTGGAT
This sequence comes from Citrobacter sp. TBCP-5362, assembly GCF_005406305.1. Lineage (NCBI taxonomy): Bacteria > Pseudomonadati > Pseudomonadota > Gammaproteobacteria > Enterobacterales > Enterobacteriaceae > Citrobacter > Citrobacter sp. TBCP-5362. Next base: position 4,121,087 of record NZ_CP040234.1, read on the forward strand.
CTTCCTGTCGGCCATCGCCGTTGTCGCTCTGTTAGGCGCCTTCTCTGAACTGCGTCCGGTCTTCGGCGGCAAACCGCTGTCGATGGTACTGGTCATTCAGATGTTCATGCTGCTGACCGGCGCGCTGATTATTATCCTGACAAAAACCAATCCTGCTTCTATCTCAAAAAATGAAGTCTTCCGTTCAGGTATGATCGCGATTGTGGCGGTGTACGGTATTGCCTGGATGGCGGAAACCATGTTCGGCGCGCACATGACTGAAATCGAAAGCGTGCTGGGCGAAATGGTGAAAGAGTATCCGTGGGCCTATGCGATTGTTCTGCTGCTGGTCTCCAAGTTTGTAAACTCCCAGGCGGCGGCGCTGGCGGCGATTGTTCCGTTAGCACTGGCTATCGGCGTAGACCCGGCTTACATCGTGGCGTCAGCACCAGCGTGCTATGGCTACTACATTCTGCCGACCTACCCGAGCGATCTGGCCGCGATTCAGTTCGACCGTTCCGGCACCACCCACATTGGTCGCTTCGTCATTAACCACAGCTTTATTCTGCCCGGTTTGATTGGCGTAAGCGTCTCCTGTGTATTTGGCTGGATCTTCGCCGCCATGTACGGGTTCCTGTAACAGCACCTTGCGTGCCGCCCGTTATCGCGCGGCACGCCATCTATACAATTCAAATAATTCAGGATAATTAAAAAGGCTGGAAGCATATGTCGAATAAAGAATTTATATATCAGGCGCCTTTCCCGATGGGGGAAGACAAAACGGAGTATTATCTCCTGACCTCCGATCACGTTAGCGTTGGCGAATTTGAAGGAGAGTCGATACTGAAGGTTGAGCCACAGGCCCTGACGCTCCTGGCCCAGCAAGCCTTCCACGATGCCTCCTTTATGCTCCGCCCAGAGCACCAGCAACAAGTCGCCTCCATTCTCCATGACCCCGAAGCCAGCGAAAACGATAAGTACGTCGCGCTGCAATTTTTACGCAACTCCGAAATTGCCGCTAAAGGCGTTCTGCCGACCTGCCAGGATACCGGCACGGCGATTATCGTCGGTAAAAAGGGCCAGCGCGTCTGGACGGGCGGCGGCGATGAAGCCGCGCTCTCCAAAGGCGTGTTCAACACCTATATCGAAGACAACCTGCGCTATTCGCAGAACGCCGCGCTGGATATGTACAAAGAGGTCAACACCAGCACCAACCTGCCCGCGCAAATCGACCTCTACACGGTTGATGGCGACGAATACAAGTTCCTCTGCGTGGCAAAAGGCGGCGGCTCGGCGAACAAAACCTATCTGTATCAGGAAACCAAAGCGCTGCTGACGCCCGGCAAGCTGAAAAACTTCCTCGTTGAGAAAATGCGCACTCTGGGCACCGCAGCCTGCCCGCCATACCACATCGCGTTTGTGATTGGCGGGACATCGGCGGAAAGCACGCTGAAAACCGTGAAGCTGGCCAGTACGCATTATTACGACGGTCTGCCGACTGAAGGTAACGAACACGGCCAGGCCTTCCGCGATATTCAACTGGAACAGGAACTGCTGGAAGAGGCGCAGAAGCTCGGCCTCGGCGCACAGTTTGGCGGTAAATACTTCGCGCACGATATCCGGGTAATCCGCCTGCCGCGTCACGGCGCGTCCTGCCCGGTCGGCATGGGCGTCTCCTGCTCGGCTGACCGCAACATCAAAGCCAAAATCAACCGTGAAGGGATCTGGATCGAAAAACTGGAGCACAATCCCGCGCAGTACATCCCGGAATCCCTGCGTCAGGCCGGTGAAGGCGAAGTGGTGAAAGTTGACCTCAACCGGCCGATGAAAGAGATCCTCGCCCAGCTTTCACAGTACCCGGTATCGACCCGCCTGTCGCTGAGCGGCACCATCATCGTCGGTCGCGATATCGCCCATGCGAAGCTGAAAGAGCGCATCGAATCCGGCGAAGGTCTGCCGCAGTACATTAAAGATCACCCCATCTACTACGCAGGCCCGGCGAAAACGCCAGCAGGCTACCCGTCCGGCTCCCTGGGGCCAACCACCGCAGGACGCATGGACTCCTACGTTGACCTGCTGCAATCTCACGGCGGCAGCATGATCATGCTGGCGAAAGGCAACCGTAGCCAGCAGGTCACCGACGCCTGCCACAAATACGGCGGCTTCTATCTGGGCAGCATTGGCGGCCCGGCTGCGGTGCTGGCGCAGCAGAGTATCAAGCATCTGGAGTGCGTGGAGTACCCGGAACTGGGGATGGAAGCGATCTGGAAAATCGAAGTGGAAGACTTCCCGGCGTTTATCCTGGTGGATGACAAAGGCAACGATTTCTTCCAGCAGATTGTCAGCAAACAGTGCGCGAACTGCGCGAAATAACCTGCCCGGCCCGGTTATCTCATCGGGCCGTTTTTCCCTTTATTTACAGCATGGCGGATACGCCGTTTCCCCCCGATGGCGCTACGTTTATCAGTCCTGTGGCGACGATCGCAGGTCGCCCCACAACCTTAAAAACTTAAGGTTGGCTTAATGTTGCTTTGCGAGGATCGGCGCACTTAGTTGATGGACATACCATAATGCTGAAGCGCGTTTTAAAAAGACCGACCCTCGGACACATTACCTGGCTGTTACTCCTTTCATTCTACATCGCCGTCTGTCTGAACATCGCTTTCTACAAGCAGGTGATGCAAGCCCTGCCGCTGGATTCAATGCACAACGTGCTGGTGTTTTTATCCATGCCGCTTGTCGCGTTTAGCGTCATCAATATCGTACTGACGCTGGCGTCGTTCCTGTGGCTTAACCGTCCGCTGGCCTGCCTCTTTATTCTGACGGGCGCCGCCGCACAATACTTCATCATGACCTACGGCATCGTCATGGACCGCTCCATGATCGCCAACATGATGGATACCACACCGGCAGAAACGTTCGCGCTGGTCACGCCGCAAATGGCGCTTACACTGGGATTAAGCGGCCTTCTGGCGGCGGTAATCGCCTGTAGCATCAAAATCAAACCGACCTCTCTGACATTACGCAGCGGCGCGTATCGCGCCCTCAACGTGCTGGCTTCGCTTTTGCTGATCGTGCTGGTCGCCGCCTGCTTCTACAAAGATTACGCCTCGCTTTTTCGCAATAACAAAGAGCTGATCAAGTCTCTCAGCCCGTCGAACAGCCTGGTCGCCAGTTGGTCGTGGTATTCACATGAGCAACTCGCCAACCTGCCTTTGGTACGCATTGGCGAAGATGCGCATCGCAATCCCGCGATGCTGAAAGAAAAACGGCATAATCTGACCATCCTGATCGTCGGCGAAACCTCGCGTGGGGATAACTTCTCGCTGTCTGGCTATTCACGGCAAACCAACCCGCGTCTGGCGCAGGATAATGTGGTCTACTTCCCACACACCACCTCCTGCGGCACCGCAACGGCGATCTCGGTTCCCTGTATGTTTTCCGGTATGCCGCGTAAACACTACAACGAAGGGCTGGCGCACCATCAGGAAGGGTTGCTGGACATCATTCAACGAGCCGGAGTTAGCGTGCTGTGGAACGATAACGACGGCGGCTGTAAAGGCGCCTGCGATCGCGTGCCGCATCAGGATATGACCGCGCTGAAATTGCCGGGTCAGTGCATTAACGGCGAATGTTACGACGAAGTGCTCTTTCACGGGCTGGAGGAATACATCGATAAACTCCAGGGCGACGGCGTCATTGTGCTGCACACCATCGGCAGCCACGGCCCGACCTATTATCACCGTTATCCGCCGCAGTTTGCGCAATTTACCCCGACCTGCGACACCAATGAAATTCAGACCTGTTCACAGCAACAGTTAGTGAATACTTACGATAATACCGTACTGTACGTGGACTATATTGTTGATAAGGCAATCAATATATTAAAAGCGCATCAGGATAAATTCACCACCAGCCTGGTCTATCTTTCCGACCACGGTGAATCTTTAGGAGAAAATGGCGTCTATTTGCATGGGCTGCCATACGCCATTGCGCCGGATGCGCAAAAGCATATCCCGATGCTCCTCTGGCTCTCGGAGGATTATCAGAAACGTTACCGGACAGACCTGACATGTTTGCAAAAGCGGGCAGCCCAGGAGGATTTCTCGCAGGACAACCTTTTCTCAACCATGCTCGGATTAACGGGCGTACAGACCAGGAACTACCAGGCCGCAGACGATATTCTGCAACCTTGCAGGAGGCTAACTGAATGAAAATTCTGATTGTTGAAGACGATACGCTGTTATTACAGGGACTGATACTTGCTGCACAAACGGAGGGTTACGCCTGCGACGGCGTTTCTACCGCCCGGGCGGCGGAACACTGTCTGGAAACAGGGCATTACAGCCTGGTCGTGCTGGATCTTGGGTTGCCTGATGAGGACGGTCTGCATTTTCTGACGCGAATAAGACAGAAAAAATACACCCTTCCGGTATTGATCCTCACCGCCCGCGACACACTCAACGACCGCATCACCGGGCTGGATGTCGGGGCGGATGATTATCTGGTAAAGCCGTTTGCGCTGGAGGAGTTACATGCGCGTATTCGCGCGCTGCTGCGCCGTCATCACAATCAGGGTGAAAGCGAATTGACCGTCGGCAATCTGATGCTGAATCTGGGGCGTCGTCAGGTGTGGCTGGCCGGGCAAGAGCTTATCTTAACGCCCAAAGAGTATGCGCTGCTGTCGCGGCTGATGCTCAAAGCAGGCAGCCCGGTACACCGTGAAATCTTGTATAACGACATCTATAACTGGGATAACGAACCGTCAACCAATACCCTGGAAGTGCATATTCACAACCTGCGCGACAAAGTGGGGAAATCACGTATCCGCACGGTGCGCGGGTTTGGTTATATGCTGGTTGCCGTTGAGGAAAACTAAGTGAACCTTACGCGTTTTCTGCACAGACCGATGACCCTTCGTCAGCGTCTGATGCTGACCATTGGCTCTATCCTGCTGGTGCTGCAACTGATCAGCACCTTCTGGCTATGGCACGAGAGCACCGAGCAGATTGAGCTTTTCGAGCAGGCGCTGCTGGAGGACAGGAATAACGATCGGCACATCAGGCATGAGGTTCGCGAAGCGGTCGCCAGCCTGATCGTTCCCGCCGTGTTTATGGTCAGCCTGACGCTGCTGATCTGCTATCAGGCTGTCCGGCGCATCACCCGCCCGCTTGCCGACCTGCAAAAAGAGCTGGAAGCCCGCACGGCCGATAACCTGACGCCTATCGACATTCACAGCTCGACGATTGAAATTGAAGCCGTTGTCTCGGCGCTTAACCAACTGGTCACTCGCCTGACGACAACGCTGGAGAATGAACGCCTGTTCACCGCCGACGTCGCCCACGAGCTACGCACGCCGCTGGCGGGCGTGCGTCTGCATCTGGAACTGCTGGCGAAAGCGCACAACGTTAACGTCACGCCGTTGATTGCGCGTCTTGATCAAATGATGGACAGCGTCTCACAGCTGCTGCAATTAGCGCGCGTGGGGCAGTCGTTCTCATCCGGTAATTACCAGTCGGTGAAGCTGCTGGATGATGTGATCCTGCCCTCTTACGATGAACTGAACACCATGCTGGAAACACGCCAGCAGACGCTGCAACTGCCGGAAAGCACAGCAGACGCCACCGTGCGCGGCGATGCCACGCTACTGCGTATGCTGTTGCGTAATCTCGTGGAAAATGCGCACCGCTACAGTCCGAAAGGGTCAACCATCACCATTATCCTCAATAATGCGGAAAGCGACGCGATGATGGCCGTCGAAGACGAAGGGCCGGGAATTGATGAAAGTAAATGCGGGGAGTTAAGTGAAGCGTTTGTCCGCATGGACAGCCGCTATGGCGGTATCGGGCTGGGATTGAGCATCGTCTCCCGCATCACGCAGCTGCACCACGGGCAATTCTTTTTGCAAAACCGTGTGGGAACGACGGGAACCCGCGCGTGGGTGCTGTTGAAAAGAGATCAGTAAGTCGTGACCCAGACATACAGGAAACTGCTGACAATCAGCATACTGAACAGGGTTGTCAGACTTTCATACATTCGCGTTTTCATCACACTCTCCTCCGATGGTCTGGAGGAGAGTATGCCTGACGAAGATTAAGCGAACATTAAGATTTGTCGACCTGATAAACGCAGCCTGTAGGCCTGATAAGCGTAGCGCCATCAGGCAAAGGTGTTGCGCCGTCTGTAGGCCTGATAAGCGCAGCGCCATCAGGCAAAGGTGTTGCACCGTCTGTAGGCCTGATAAGCGCAGCGCCATCAGGCGGTGCGCTAAAGCTTACTCGTCAATACGCGGATGCTGCTGCACTAACCGCGAACGTTTAGCCTGCAACTCCTCAATCTCCTGATCGATATCTTCGATTTTCTGCTCGATATTATCGTAGTGCTCGCCAAGGATTTCTTTCGCTTCCTGGATATCCGAGGCCGCTGGCGTCGCCCCTTTCAGCGGACGGTTGGCGGTCTCTTTCATGGTAATACCGGTAATAAAACCGACGACCGCAATCACCATCAGGTAATAGGCTGGCATCATCAGGTTCTGCGAGCTTTCCACCAGCCAGGCGGCCAGGGTCGGCGTCAGACCCGCAATCAGCACCGAGATATTAAACGCCGCCGCCAGCGCGCTGTAACGGATGTGCGTCGGGAACATCGCTGGCAGAGAAGAGGCCATCACCCCGGTAAAGCAGTTCAGGATCACCGCCAGCATCAGCAGACCGGCAAAAATCAGGCCGATAATATTACTGTTGATCAGAATAAAGGCCGGAATAGCCAGCGCAAACAGCGCGATACTGCCCATAATCACAAACGGACGGCGACCGAAACGGTCACTGAGCAGCCCCATCACCGGCTGCACAAACAGCATCCCGATCATGATGGCGATAATAATCAGCACGCCGTGGTCTTCCGAGTAGTGCAGGTTATGCGACAGGTAGCTCGGCATATAGGTGAGCAGCATGTAGTAGGTCACGTTGGTGGCAATCACCAGGCCGATACACGCCAGCAGGCTGCGCCAGTGTTTGGTTGCAATCTCTTTAAAGGAGACTTTTGGCCCTTCCTGCAAACCTTCGCGATCGCCCTGCTCCAGCTTATCCACATGCTGCTGGAAGGCCGGGGTCTCTTCCAGCGCATGGCGCAGATAAAGACCAATGATCCCTAGCGGCAGTGCGATGAAGAACGGAATACGCCAGCCCCAGTCGAGGAAGTTCTCCTCGCCGACAACGGTGGAGATCAGCACCACCACGCCCGCGCCCAGCACGAAGCCCGCAATGGAGCCGAAGTCCAGCCAGCTTCCCATAAAGCCGCGTTTACGGTCTGGCGAGTATTCGGCGACAAAGATCGACGCGCCGGTATATTCGCCGCCGACCGAGAAGCCCTGCGCCATCTTACACAGCAGCAACAGTATCGGCGCCCAGATGCCGATAGAGGCATAAGAGGGGATCAACCCGATACAGAATGTACTGATCGACATAATCACAATCGTGATGGCAAGAATCTTCTGGCGACCATATTTATCGCCGAGCATACCGAAGAATAAGCCGCCAAGCGGTCGAATCAGGAAGGGAACGGAGAAGGTGGCAAGTGCGGCAATCATCTGCACGCTGGGGTCAGCCCCCGGGAAAAACACTTTACCTAACGCGTAGGCGACAAACCCATAAACACCAAAATCAAACCACTCCATCGCATTACCCAGCGAGGCTGCGGTAATCGCTTTACGCAGTTTACCATCATCAATAATGGTCACATCGCGAAGCGTAATCGGTTTTACTTTTTTCCTTTTCAGCATAGCTGTCCTCGTAGACTAAGCCCTGTCTCGCTACATACTGCATTCATTGGCGCACAAAGCGCTAACGTCACCGTCGAGCGTTGGAATCGTGCGGGCACAATTCCTCGTAGAACAAGCGTAGCAGGTTTACTTACACTGACTGGTCAAGGTCTGTACAACCGAACCTGTTGACGCCTGATTGGGCGGTTAATGACCTCTTTACCCTACCAGTGTTTAAATTTGTGATCAACTTCACATATATATTGCCGTTTCGTCAACGAGCGTAAATAAGGGCATTTTTATCTGTATTTTTACATTGTCAGCAAAGCGCATTATTGACAATAAATGAGAGGCGATTTCGTTATTCTTTTCGAAATATCACGTCCGTCACTATTATGCTGCTAGCAAAAAATCCGCCATAACTCTTCACAAACAATTTACAGCATTTTTAATAATCATCGCGTTCCCTGGCCTTTACGCAAAATATGTGATGAAGATAACTAAAACAGTGTTTTATTTTGATTGAATCAATATTCCACTGAATGCAAGATAACACCCGACGCAACATCCCTGAGGATTGTGACAAACAGACGTATGCCACATTCGATTATGTATCACGCAGGGAGAAAGAGGGTTTCCCGCCGTTCTCTTTGTGAAATAACAAATTGAAATTAAATAATATTTATCGACTTGTCCGTTAGTTCCGCGCGACAAGATGTGAGGACTTTTATGAAAATTAAAGCCACGATTGAACGCATCCCTGGCGGGATGATGTTGATCCCTCTGCTGCTCGGCGCAATTTTAAATACCCTGGCCCCGGATACCGGCGCCTATTTTGGTTCATTTACAAAAGGCATGATCAGCGGCACCGTGCCGATTCTGGCCGTCTGGTTCTTCTGTATTGGCGCCTCGATTGATTTGCGCGCTACCGGAACGGTATTACGTAAATCGGGTACGCTGGTTATTACTAAAATAGCCGTGGCGTGGGTGGTCGCGATGATTGCCGCCTCGTTTATCCCGGATACCGGTATTCAAACCGGCTTCTTCGCCGGTTTGTCCGTACTGGCGATCGTCTCCGCAATGGACATGACCAACGGCGGCCTGTACGCCAGCCTGATGAACCAGTACGGTACCAAAGAAGAGTCCGGCGCGTTCGTCCTGATGTCTCTGGAATCTGGCCCGCTGATGACGATGGTGATTCTGGGTTCCGCAGGTCTCGCCTCCTTCGAACCGCATCACTTTGTCGGCGCCGTGCTGCCGTTCCTGATTGGCTTCACATTAGGCAACCTGGACCACGACCTGCGCGCGTTCTTCAGCAAAGCTACGCCGGTGCTGATCCCGTTCTTCGGCTTTGCGCTGGGTAACACCATTAACCTGAGCGTGATTGTCGATACCGGCCTGCTGGGCATCCTGCTGGGTGTCGCGGTTATCATTATTACCGGTATCCCGTTGATTATCGCAGACCGCGTCATTGGCGGCGGTAACGGCACTGCGGGCGTCGCGGCCTCCTCTGCGGCAGGCGCTGCGGTAGCGAACCCGGTGATCATCGCGCAGATTAACCCGGCGTTTGAACCCGTCGCCGCGTCCGCCACGGCGCTGGTTGCCGCCAGCGTGATTGTGACGGCGATTCTGGTTCCGATTATCACCGCCCTGTATGCAAAACGTTTCGGCAACGTCCCGGCGCCGGGCAACGCGGAGGCAAACCCAACGGAATCCCTCCATCACTAAACGTCATACGTCCCCTCTCAGCCCACGAGAGGGGACGGCGCAAAAATCTCCTCAATCATCGCATCCACCAGGCGCTGTGCCGAACACAGCCTTGGCATCCCCAACGCCACCGTCTGCCAGCGCTGGGTCACTGACCAGCACACCGGATGTTTATCGGGATCGCACCAGTCGCCAATCCAGCTCAACATGTCATTGTGCTCCCCCGCGCCGGCCACGGCGGGCGAATGAAGCCACTGATGGTAATAATGACGCGTGGTGGGCGCGGCGTGAATACTGTGCGCCAGATAATCGGTAGCCATCGCGCGCAAATTATCTTTCAGCATCGCGACCACTTCCATATTGCCCAACCGACAGGCATCGCCAAACGGCCCCCAGCGCAGCTCCTCCAGCGCGACAAAACAGCGCCCCGGCAATGACCAGCCGTCATAGGCTCCGGCGCGCCAGCGGGTAAAAATCTGCTCGCTGTGTTCGCCCGCCTGCACCGTCAATCCACGCCGGGTCAGCGCCTTCTCTTTATGTTCGCTGCGCCGGGCAAACCCGTCGCTCAGCGCCGCTAACTGCTGCGTGATACCAGGAATAGCTTGCCCTCTGGGGCTTTCCGTCTGTTGCAGAAGGGTCAATTGCCGGGAAATGCGCGTCAGCGCCAGATGGCCAGGATCGAGCATCCCCGCCAGTTTTTCCACCAGCTTAAGACGCATCATCAGATGCTCATTGAATACGCCCGCCATGACCCAGGCGCGAAGCTGCGTCTGGCTCAGAATTTCTTGCGTCAGGCGTTCGCGAAAACGCTGCTGCTGTTGCAGGTTGCCGCCAGGTCGCTTCGGCTCTTCTCCCTGAACCAGATCGACCATAAACTTCGGGTGAATGCATTCCAGCATCCGTCCCGGGCCTTCCAGTAACACGTTCGTCATGAGTGCTCGGCTGCAAAAAGGGTCTGGATATCATCACGTAACAGGCGGGAATCTTCATGAATCCACCGGGTGGCGGAGATACTGTGCTGTAACTGTTGGCTCAGTCTGTTCACAACCGATTCATGTTGCTGGCGCGTCACCAGACTCTCGCGCAAGCTCTCCTGCAATCCCGACAGACACAACGAAAAATCGGCAAAAAAGGTCGCCATACCTGCCGTAACAGAAACATCGACCTGGGCATCTAAAGCTTTATGAATTTGTTGGAAGAAATGGCTGACATGCTGGATCAGAGTGTTATGCAATGCCGTTATATCAATGACATAGCGTGTCCTGGCTTCCACATAATCATTCCATCCCCAGTTCGGTTGATTCAGCCAGCGCGCAAAGGTGTCGCGCACGCCGCCCGCGCGAGGCGCGGCGCCTTCCGGCGGGTTCTCCTGAGCGACCGCCTCGCTAAACAACGGTTGAGTATTGAAGTTAAACATACTGGCATGAAACGTCGGGAAGCTGATTCGCGCCCGGAACCCCGCCTGGCTCAGATCGTCTTTTACCCGCGCTTCAATTGGCCGCATCGCGTCATTTAACACCCGGCTTAGCGTCGATTCGAGCTGTTCGAAGCGCAGCGCCAGATCGCGGCTAATGTTCTCCTGCGCCGCCAGTAATACCGCTTCGCATGACGCACGCATTTTGCTTAAAACGACCTGCGCCTGCCTTTCGTTATGCAGCACCAGCGTTTCGCCCTCGACCACCGCCTCCTGCTCAGGGGAAAGGGGATCGCGCGGCAGCCACGCCACCACGCTCTCTTCGCGAAAAAGCGGCGCGATACGGTGCAAAATATCGGCCTGCTGCTGGCTCAGGAACGTGTTTGCCGCCTCCATCATCCGTTCAACTTCATGGCCGACCTCATCGCTCACGCGATCCTGGCTCACCTGAAGCTGCCGCATATCTTCTTCGACGCGGGAAATATTGACCTGCAACGCGTCATGCGCCACCGTCAGCCCGTGATAGCGAAAATCCAGATATTCACGCGCGCGCTGTGCGTAATTCAATAACTTATGCGACGCCGACCGGAGCGCATACAGTGAGGCGTTGGCGTAAGCGGCGTGAATCAGTCGCTGTACGGGCTGTTCAAATAGCGAATCTTCCCACAGCAGATCGGCGGCATGACGAATATGTTCGATATCATCAAGATCGGCGCTCCGCCAGCGCCTGCCGAGCGCGGCCTCGGCAAAATCCTGCACCCAGCGCTGTTCCTGATGATCCGGCAACCGCCCGTGCACCCGCAGTTCGTGACGCGCGCGGTTCGCCAGATACCCCCACATGGAAGAGACCGGAAAAATTTGCCCGGGCGTAATGCTGCCATTCATCAGCGTGCCGGAAATCAGCGCGCGAACCTGTTCTTCATCGTCGCTGTTGCGGTCTTTCTGATCGAACTTATTCACCAGTGCGTACAGCGGCACGGATTTCCCCACCGCCGCAATGGCCTGGCGCACCTCTTCATCCGAAATGGATTTCAGTTGGGTGTAATCCATCACCGCCAGTACGGCAGAAGCGCGCGCCAGCTGTTCATTAAGCATCTTTTGCAGGTGCGGCTGCCCGGCTTCATTAGGGCCGGGCGTATCCAGTAGCGTCAGTTGCCCCGGATAGTTCTCCAGCCCCGCCAGATGCACAAACTCCACCTCAATCACCGGAATATGTTCAATCGCGGCATACGCCGCAAAAGGAAAATCGACCCCCAGCGCTTTTGACAAGCGCACCAGATCGTTCAGGCTTTTCAGACAGTGGAAGATGGGCTGCGCGCCCAGATAATGACGCTCAAAAGCCACGCCCTTTTCAATTCGCTGGAGCAGCGCATTCATGTCTTTATCGATTTCCAGCACCTGGGTCAGATGCTGGCGATCGCACGCCTGCATACGCTGTTGCAGCGTTTGCATGAGCGTATCAATCGGCGCGACGTGAGAAAAATGCAGCACCGGCTCTTTCTGCCCTGGCGTATGGCGAATCAGCGTCGGTAACGCCGTCATCGGCCGATTACGGTTGGGCAGGACTTCGGTTCCGACAATGGCGTTAATTGTCGTCGACTTCCCAGCCTTCATCGTCCCGACAATCGCCAGCACCATCTCCAGGCGCGTTATTTTACGTAGCTCATTATTGAGCGTGCCGTGCTGAGCCTCCACGTCACGCCCGCTAACAGGCTGAGGCCGGGTATTTTCATTCCCTTCCCCCCCTTCCTGAGCGACGCCATCCAGCGAAGCCACAGGCAGTTGTTGCAATAACCGGAGATGTTCCAGAGAAAGCAGCAACAATCTTTCCGCTTCCTGGCTTAATTCATATATTGTCTGTGTGTACATGGAAAATCTTTCCTTAACGCAAACTTTATTACTTTTATTTAGCCGGATGATTTTATTTGTTTGCTTTTCGGCTTTTATAATTACGTGTGGAAATAATTTTATTAAAATAACTTATTGTTAATATTAGAGATATTTTTATCAACCACACCTGTCTCTCTTACCGTGTAAAAGTAAGAGGGATAAAGATTTATAAAGCGTCTGGTCGTTCCTCTCACCTTATCTTAAATAGTAAAACGTAGCAATTTCCCTTAAAAAAATAGTCATGACATTTTTCTTACCCTGGCGGCAACCTTCAGCCACAGATTGTCGTATCCTTAAATTGCGAGTAGTCCCGACAACGTTAAGGATTTTGTGTATAATTGCGGCCTTTTTCGGCAATCTGCCATTTTTTGGGCGCTTTTGCCCCTGCTGACTTTTTTGAGGAAATCGACATGTCATTACCCCATTGCCCACAATGCAACTCCGAATATACCTACGAAGATAACGGCATGTTCATCTGCCCGGAATGCGCCCATGAATGGAACGACGCAGAACCGGCGCAGGACAGCGACGAGCTGATCGTAAAAGATGCCAACGGCAACCTGCTGGCAGACGGCGACAGCGTGACCGTTGTTAAAGATCTGAAAGTAAAAGGCAGTTCTTCCATGCTGAAAATTGGCACCAAAGTGAAGAACATCCGTCTGGTTGAAGGCGACCACAACATTGATTGCAAGATCGATGGCTTTGGCCCGATGAAGCTGAAATCTGAGTTCGTGAAAAAGAACTGATTTTTCCAGGCCCGGTAAGGCGTTTACGCCGCCATCCGGCATTTATTGCCCGGTGGCGCTTCGCTTACCGGGCCTACGATAACTACACTTAACTGGCTTCTCTTACCTGAGGTCACGATTATGCCGTTAAGTCCCTACATCTCTTTTGCCGGTCACTGTGCCGACGCTATCGCGTACTACCACAAAACGTTAGGCGCGGAACTCCTCTATAAAATCACCTTCGGTGAAATGCCCCCGCCAGAGCAGGGCAGCGAAGACGGTTGCCCGTCAGGCATGCAATTCCCTGATACCTCCATCGCCCACGCCAACGTGCGCATTGCAGGCAGCGACATCATGATGAGCGACGCCGTCGCGTCGGGTAACGCGAGTTACTCCGGCTTTACGCTGGTGCTCGACACGCAGGATGTCGCCGAAGGGAAACGCTGGTTTGATAACCTGGCCGCACAGGGACAAATCGAAATGGACTGGCAGGAAACCTTCTGGGCGCACGGTTTCGGGAAAGTGACCGATCAATATGGCGTACCGTGGATGATCAATGTGGTGAAACAGCCGCAGCCGACAGAGTAAACCGACGGGAGGCGCGCCCTCCCGTGCTGTCATCGAAGCCCCTTCAATTCTTCATCGTCAAGTAACCATCCCTTAACTAAAACGTCACATTAATCCGCCACGATGGGGCCACTTTTTTAGGGAGGCCGCATCATGCAAACGGTTATTCGCGTCGAGAAACTCTCCAAAACGTTCAATCAGCATCAGGCGCTGCATGCGGTTGATCTGAACATCTCTTCCGGTGAGATGGTGGCTCTGCTTGGGCCTTCCGGTTCCGGCAAATCCACCCTTTTACGTCACTTAAGCGGTTTGATTACCGGAGATAAAGCGCCGGGCTGCCATGTCGAGCTGCTGGGCCGCACGGTACAGCGTGAAGGCAAACTGGCGCGGGACATCCGCAAAAGCCGCGCTCACACCGGCTACATCTTCCAGCAGTTCAACCTCGTGAACCGTCTGACCGTACTGGAGAACGTGCTGATTGGCGCGCTCGGCAGCACGCCGTTCTGGCGTACCTGTTTTAGCTGGTTCACCCAGGCGCAGAAGCAGCGCGCGTTACAGGCGCTGACCCGCGTCGGGATGGCGCACTTCGCGCATCAGCGCGTATCGACGCTTTCCGGCGGACAGCAGCAGCGCGTTGCTATCGCCAGGGCATTGATGCAGCAGGCGAAAGTGATCCTCGCCGATGAGCCGATCGCCTCGCTGGACCCGGAGTCGGCGCGCATTGTGATGGACACCCTGCGCGACATTAACCAGACCGACGGTATCACCGTGGTCGTCACGCTGCATCAGGTGGATTACGCCCTGCGCTACTGCGAACGCATTGTGGCGCTGCGTCAGGGGCATGTGTTCTATGACGGCAGCAGCCAGCACTTTGATAACGATCGTTTTGACCATCTCTACCGCAGCATGAACCGCGTCGAACAGAACGCGCAGGCTGCTTAACATCCCCACAATGAGGAATGGAAATGAGCTACAAAGCCGTTGCCGCGCTGGCGTTCACCAGCATGTTCAGCATCAGCACCTTGTTAAGCCCGGCACATGCGGAAGAACAGGAAAAAGCACTGAACTTTGGCATTATTTCGACCGAATCACAGCAAAACCTGAAGCCGCAGTGGGACCCGTTCCTGAAGGACATGGAAAAGAAACTGGGCGTCAAAGTGAACGCCTTCTTCGCGCCTGACTATGCGGGCATCATTCAGGGAATGCGCTTCAACAAAGTGGATATCGCCTGGTACGGCAACCTCTCGGCGATGGAAGCCGTGGATCGCGCTAACGGTCAGGTATTTGCCCAGACCGTCGCCGCAGACGGATCGCCGGGCTACTGGAGCGTGCTGATCGTCAACAAAGACAGCCCGATCAATAACCTGGACGATCTGATCGCCAAACGTAAAGATCTCACCTTCGGCAATGGCGATCCGAACTCCACCTCTGGCTTCCTCGTCCCCGGTTATTACGTCTTCGCCAAAAACGGCATCTCCGCCAGCGACTTCAAACGCACCGTTAACGCCAGCCACGAAACCAACGCGCTGGCCGTCGCCAACAAGCAGGTGGATGTCGCGACCAATAACACCGAAAACCTCGACAAACTGAAAACCTCCGCGCCGGACAAGCTGAAAGCACTGAAAGTTGTCTGGAAGTCGCCGCTGATCCCGGGCGATCCGATCGTCTGGCGTAAAAATCTCTCCGAAACCACCAAGGACAAGGTGTACGACTTCTTTATGAATTACGGCAAAACAGCGGAAGAGAAAACCGTGCTGGAACGCCTGGGCTGGGCGCCATTCCGCCCCTC
Source organism: Citrobacter sp. TBCP-5362 (assembly GCF_005406305.1). Classification (NCBI taxonomy): domain Bacteria; kingdom Pseudomonadati; phylum Pseudomonadota; class Gammaproteobacteria; order Enterobacterales; family Enterobacteriaceae; genus Citrobacter; species Citrobacter sp. TBCP-5362. Next base: position 4,136,914 of record NZ_CP040234.1, read on the forward strand.
CAGCGACCTGCAACTGGTGCCGATTCGCCAGCTGGCGCTGTTTAAAGAAATGCAGGGTGTGAAGGACAACAAAGGGCTGAACGAGAGCGAAAAAACCAGCAAAACCTCCGCGATTAAAGCGCAGCTGGACGATCTCGACCGCCTGACCGCCGCGCTGGGCGCGATGACCAGCGTCACCAAAGCGGTGCAGTAAACCTGATGCCCGGTGGCGCTTCGCTTACCGGGCCTACGATGTTCTGTAGGCCAGATAAGGCGCAAGCGCTGCCATCCGGCAATAAACGACGCACGGAGCTAAACATGCAAAGCATCACCGTCGCCCCGCCAAAGCGTAGCTGGTTCTCGCTCCTGAGCTGGGCCATCCTTCTCGCCGTCCTGGTCGTTTCGTGGAAGGGCGCCGAAATGGCACCGCTCACGCTAATTCAGGATTCCGGCAACATGGCGACCTTCGCCGCCGACTTCTTCCCGCCGGACTTCAGCCAGTGGCAGCACTATCTGGGCGAAATGGCCGTCACCCTGCAAATCGCCGTCTGGGGCACTGCGCTGGCGGTCATTCTGTCAATTCCCTGCGGCCTGATGTGCGCCGATAACCTCGTGCCGTGGTGGATTTACCAGCCGATGCGTCGCCTGATGGACGCCTGCCGCGCGATTAACGAAATGGTTTTCGCCATGCTGTTCGTGGTCGCCGTTGGTCTCGGGCCGTTTGCCGGGGTCATGGCGCTGTTTATCCACACCACCGGCGTGCTCTCCAAGCTGCTTTCCGAAGCGGTGGAAGCCATTGAACCCGGCCCGGTTGAAGGCATTCGCGCCACCGGCGCCAACAAAATTGAAGAGATCCTCTACGGCGTGCTGCCGCAGGTTATGCCGCTGCTCATCTCCTACTCGCTGTACCGTTTTGAGTCCAACGTCCGCTCCGCCACGGTGGTCGGCATGGTGGGCGCAGGAGGCATCGGCGTCACGCTGTGGGAAGCGATTCGCGGCTTTCAGTTCCCGCAGACCTGCGCCCTGATGGTGTTAATCATCATTACCGTCAGCCTGCTGGATTTCCTCTCCCAGCGTTTGCGTAAGCACTTTATCTGATTAGCGAGGCATTGATGGCTATGCACTTGTCTACACATCCGACCAGTTACCCAACGCGCTATCAGGAGATTGCCGCGAGACTTGAGCAGGAGCTTCGCCAGCATTACCGCTGCGGCGATTACCTTCCGGCGGAACATCAGCTTGCCGCCCGCTATGAGGTGAACCGCCACACGCTGCGCCGCGCCATCGACCAGCTCGTGGAGCGCGGTTGGGTGCAGCGTCGCCAGGGCGTCGGCGTGCTGGTGCTGATGCGCCCGTTCGATTACCCGCTCAATGCCCAGGCGCGCTTTAGCCAGAATCTACTGGAACAAGGCAGTCATCCCACCAGCGAAAAACTGCTGGCGGTGCTGCGCCCGGCATCCAGCCACATCGCCGATGCGCTGAGCGTCAAAGAGGGCGATAACGTCATCCACCTGCGCACCCTGCGCCGGGTAAATGGCATCGCCCTGTGCCTGATCGACCATTACTTTTCCGACCTCGCCCTCTGGCCGCTGTTGCAGGGCTTTAACCACGGTTCGCTGCATGACTACCTGCGCGAGCAGTGCGGTCTGGCGCTACAGCGCACCCAGACGCGCATCAGTGCCCGCCGTGCGCAGGCCAAAGAGAGCAAGGTGCTGGAAATTCCCAATATGGCGCCGCTGCTGTGCGTGCGCACGCTGAACCACCGTGATGGCGAGGAAAACGCGACGGAGTACTCCGTCAGCCTGACCCGCGCCGACATGATCGAATTCACTATGGAGCACTGACGGAATGCACTTCGATACCGCCACTCGCCAGCGCTGGATGCGCGCGCTGGCTTACAGCAACGCCGACGCGCTTAACGTGAAAATGCAGGCGCTGAAACTCACGCCGGAATATGAACTGATTCGCGCCCCGGAAACCGGGCTGATGCAGATTCAGGCCCGCATGGGCGGCACCGGCAACCGCTTTTTCGCCGGAGATACCACGCTGACCCGTGCGGTGGTGCGTCTTAAGAGCGGCACGCTGGGCTACAGCTACCTGCTGGGGCGCAACAAACACCACGCCGAGCAGTGCGCCGTCATCGACGCGCTGTTGCAGGAGCACACTCACTTCCAGACCTTAATGGAAACCTTAATTGCCCCGCTGGAGGCGGAACGCGACGCACACATTACCGCTCGCCGCGCCGAAGTAAACGCCAGCCGGGTCGACTTCTTTACGCTGGTACGCGGAGATAACGCATGACCCTACAAACCGCCTTTACCCTGCCCGTTCAGGACGCGCAACAGAGTTTTCGTCGCCTGCTGAAGGCGATGAGCGAGCCGGGGGTGATTGTCGCCCTGCATCAACTGAAGCACGGCTGGCAGCCGCTGAATCTGGCCACCACCAGCGTATTGCTCACTCTGGTCGACGGCGACACCCCGGTATGGCTCGCGCCGTCCATCAACAACGACATTGCCAGTCAGAACCTGCGCTTTCACACCAGCGCGCCGCTGGTTGAACAGCCGCAGCAGGCCGCCTTTGCCGTCGCCGATGAACGTATCAGCAGCGAGCAGCTAAACGCCCTTTCCGCCGGAAGCGCCGTCGCGCCGGAAACCAGCGCCACCCTGATCGTCCAGGTCGCCAGCCTGAGCGGTGGACGTATGCTGCGCCTGACCGGGGCGGGTATCGCCGAAGAACGCATGATTGCCCCGCAGCTGCCGGAGTGCCTCATCCATGAACTGACTGAGCGCCCGCACCCGTTCCCGCTGGGGGTCGATCTCATCCTCACCTGCGGCGAGCGACTGCTGGCGATTCCGCGAACCACCCATGTGGAGGTGTGCTGATGTACGTAGCCGTCAAAGGGGGCGAAAAGGCGATAGCTAACGCCCACGCGTTGCAGGAAAACCGACGCCGGGGCGACGACACCCTCGCCGAACTGAGCGTGGCGCAAATCGAGCAACAGTTGAACCTGGCCGTGGATCGCGTGATGACCGAAGGGGGCATCGCCGACCGCGAACTGGCCGCGCTCGCCTTAAAACAGGCCAGCGGCGATAACATCGAAGCCATCTTCCTGCTGCGCGCGTACCGCACCACGCTGGCAAAGCTGGCGGTCAGTGAGCCGCTGAACACCGCAGAGATGCGATTAGAGCGCCGTATCTCCGCCGTCTACAAGGATATTCCCGGCGGGCAGCTGCTGGGGCCGACCTACGATTACACCCATCGCCTGCTCGATTTTACCCTGCTGGCAAACGGCGAAACGCCGCCGCTGCGTACCGCTGACGCCATGCAGGACGCCGCGCCGCACGTTTTTTCTCTGCTGGCGAACCAGGGGCTGGCGAAGCGTGAAGAAGACAGCGGCGCCGTACCGGACGACATCACCCGCACGCCGCCGGTTTACCCTTGTTCGCGCTCCTCACGCCTGCAACAGCTGATGCGCGGCGACGAAGGGTATCTGCTGGCGCTGGCGTATTCCACGCAACGCGGCTACGGGCGCAACCACCCGTTTGCCGGTGAGATCCGCAGCGGCTACGTCGGGCTGGAAACGGTGCCGGAGGAGCTGGGATTTGCCGTAAACGTCGGCGAACTGCTGATGACAGAATGCGAAATGGTCAACGGCTTTGTCGCACCGGAAAACGACGCGCCGCACTTTACCCGCGGCTACGGACTGGTGTTCGGCATGAGCGAACGTAAAGCAATGGCAATGGCGCTGGTGGAAAGAGCCCTACAGGCACCCGAATACGATGAAACGGTCACGGGCCCGGCGCAGGACGAAGAGTTCGTGCTGGCGCATGCGGATAACGTCGAGGCGGCGGGTTTTGTTTCGCACCTCAAACTCCCCCACTACGTCGATTTCCAGGCTGAACTGGAACTGCTCAAACGCCTGCAACAGGAGGCCGCCCGTGACGACTAACCTCTCCGGCTACAACTTTGCTTATCTCGACGAGCAAACCAAACGCATGATCCGCCGCGCTATTTTAAAAGCGGTGGCGATCCCCGGTTATCAGGTGCCGTTCGGCGGGCGTGAAATGCCGATGCCCTACGGCTGGGGAACGGGCGGCATTCAGCTTACCGCCAGCGTGATTGGCGAGCCAGACATTCTGAAAGTGATCGACCAGGGGGCGGATGACACCACCAACGCCGTGTCGATCCGCAACTTCTTTAAGCGCGTAACCGGCGTGAACACCACCGAACGCACCGAAGACGCGACGCTGATCCAGACCCGTCATCGGATCCCGGAAACGCCGCTGACCGAAGATCAGATCATTATCTTCCAGGTGCCGATCCCTGAACCGCTGCGTTTTATCGAACCGCGCGAAACCGAAACCCGCACCATGCACGCGCTGGAAGAGTACGGCGTCATGCAGGTGAAGCTGTACGAAGATATCGCCCGCTTCGGCCATATCGCCACCACCTACGCCTACCCGGTGAAGGTCAATGACCGCTACGTCATGGACCCGTCGCCGATCCCGAAATTCGACAACCCGAAGATGAATATGATGCCCGCGCTGCAACTGTTCGGCGCGGGGCGCGAAAAACGCATCTATGCCGTGCCGCCCTGGACCCGCGTGGAAAGCCTCGATTTCGACGATCACCCGTTCACCGTACAAACCTGGGATGAGCCCTGCGCCATCTGCGGTTCAACGCACAGCTATCTCGACGAAGTGGTGCTGGATGACACCGGCAAACGGATGTTTGTCTGCTCCGACACCGATTATTGCCGCCAACAGAGCGAGGCACTCAGCAAATGACGCAACCGCTGCTTTCAGTCAATAACCTGACCCATCTCTACGCGCCGGGCAAAGGCTTCAGCGATGTTTCTTTTGACCTGTGGCCTGGTGAAGTGCTGGGCATTGTCGGGGAGTCCGGTTCCGGCAAAACCACCCTGCTGAAATCCATCTCCTCACGCCTGACGCCGCAGTCCGGCGACATTTTGTACCAGAACCGTTCACTGTACGGCATGAGCGAAGCCGACCGCCGCCGCCTGCTGCGCACGGAATGGGGTGTGGTGCATCAGCATCCGATGGACGGACTGCGCCGCCAGGTCTCGGCGGGCGGCAATATCGGCGAACGCCTGATGGCTACCGGCGCGCGTCACTATGGTGAAATCCGCGCCACGGCGAAGCGCTGGCTGGAGGAGGTGGAAATTCCGGCCTCGCGCATCGACGACCTGCCGACCACTTTTTCCGGCGGGATGCAGCAGCGTTTGCAGATCGCCCGCAACCTGGTCACTCACCCGAAGCTGGTGTTTATGGACGAACCCACCGGCGGGCTGGACGTTTCCGTACAGGCAAAGCTGCTGGACCTGCTGCGCGGCCTGGTGGTGGAACTGGATCTGGCAGTGGTGATTGTCACCCACGATTTGGGCGTGGCGCGCCTGTTAGCAGACCGTCTGCTGGTGATGAAGCAGGGTCAGGTGGTGGAAAGTGGATTAACCGACCGCGTGCTCGACGATCCGCATCATCCGTATACCCAGTTGCTGGTGTCGTCGGTATTGCAGAACTGATTTTTTGTTTTGCTGATTTTTTGTTTTGCCGGGTGGCGCTTTGCTTACCCGGCCTACAAAAAGCGCACCTGTAGGCCGGATAAGGCGAAGCCGCCATCCGGCAATCAGAATTAAGAGGCCAAAATGATTCGCGTAGAAAACGTCAGTAAAACCTTTGTGCTGCACCAGCAAAATGGCGTGCGCCTGCCGGTGCTGCAAAACGCCTCTCTGGAGGTACAAAACGGTGAATGCGTGGTGCTGCACGGCCACTCCGGGAGCGGTAAATCGACGCTGTTGCGCTCGCTATATGCCAACTATCTGCCGGACGAAGGGCACATCCACATTCGTCATAGCGATGAGTGGATCGATCTGGTGCAGGCCCCGGCGCGCAAGGTGCTGGAAGTGCGTCGCTCGACGATCGGCTGGGTGAGCCAGTTTCTGCGCGTGATCCCCCGGATCTCCGCGCTGGATGTGGTGATGCAGCCGCTGCTGGATCTGGGCGTCGCCCGCGAAACGTGCGCCGCGAAAGCCGCGAACCTGCTGACGCGCCTGAACGTCCCGGAACGGCTATGGCATCTCGCTCCCTCCACCTTTTCCGGCGGCGAGCAGCAGCGCGTGAATATCGCGCGCGGGTTTATCGTCGATTACCCGATCCTGCTGCTTGATGAACCCACCGCCTCACTGGACGCCAAAAACAGCGCCGCCGTGGTCGCGCTGATTGAAGAAGCCAAAGCGCGCGGCGCGGCGATTGTCGGCATTTTTCACGATCAAACCGTACGCGATCGCGTAGCGGATCGTTTGCATCTGATGGGAACCACATCATGATTATCAACAACGTAAAGCTGGTGCTGGAAGACGAAGTGGTGCAGGGATCGCTGGAAATGCAGGATGGGATTATCCGCGCCTTTGCGGAAAGTCAGAGCCGTCACCCCGAGGCGCTGGATGGCGAAGGCGGCTGGCTGCTGCCGGGTTTAATTGAGCTGCATACCGATAATCTCGACAAATTCTTCACCCCGCGCCCGAAGGTGGACTGGCCCGCCCATTCCGCCATGAGTAGCCACGACGCGCTGATGGTCGCCAGCGGTATCACCACCGTGCTGGATGCCGTTGCGATTGGCGATGTCCGCGACGGCGGCGATCGCCTGGAAAATCTGGAAAAGATGATCAATGCCGTCGAAGAGACGCAGAAACGCGGCGTTAACCGCGCCGAACACCGTCTGCATCTGCGCTGTGAATTGCCCCATCACACCACCCTGCCGCTGTTCGAAAAGCTGGTGGATCGCGAGCCGGTAACGCTGGTCTCGCTGATGGATCACTCGCCGGGTCAGCGCCAGTTCGCTAACCGTGAGAAGTACCGTGAATACTATCAGGGCAAATATTCACTCAATGATGAACAGATGGCCCACTACGAAGAGGAACAGCTTCAGCTTGCGGCGCGCTGGTCGCAGCCGAACCGCGCCGCCATCGCGCAGATGTGCCGCGAACGTCATCTCGCGCTGGCGAGCCACGATGACGCAACGCCCGATCATGTGCTGGAATCGCATCAGCTTGGCAGCGTGATCGCCGAATTTCCCACCACGTTCGAGGCGGCAGAGGCGTCACGCAAGCATGGGATGAACGTACTGATGGGCGCGCCCAACATCGTGCGCGGCGGTTCGCACTCCGGCAACGTGGCGGCGCATAAGCTGGCAGAACTGGGGTTGCTGGATATCCTCTCCTCCGACTATTACCCCGCCAGCCTGCTCGACGCGGCATTCCGCGTGGCGGACGACGAGGCCAACACATTTACGCTGCCGCAGGCAATACACCTGGTGACACGCAACCCGGCGCGCGCGCTGAATCTCGACGATCGCGGCATCATCGCCGAAGGCAGGCGCGCCGATCTGGTGCTGGCGCACCGTAAAGGCGATCACATTCATATCGACCACGTCTGGCGTCAGGGTAAAAGGGTGTTCTGACTATGGGAAAACTGATCTGGCTGATGGGGCCGTCCGGCTCCGGTAAGGACAGTTTGCTGGCGGCGCTCCGCCAGCGGGAACATACGCAGTTGCTGGTTGCGCACCGCTATATCACGCGTGCGGCTAACGCGGGCAACGAGAACCATATTGCGCTGAGCGAGCAGGAGTTTTTCACTCGGGCAGGGCAAAATTTACTGGCGCTGAGCTGGCACGCTAATGGCCTGTACTATGGCGTTGGCGTGGAGATCGATCTGTGGCTGCACGCCGGTTTTGACGTGGTGGTTAACGGCTCACGCGCCCATCTGCCGCAGGCGCAGGCCCGCTACGGCAAAGCGCTGCTGCCCATCTGTTTACAGGTCTCTCCCGATATTTTGCGCCAGCGCCTACAGGCGCGCGGGCGTGAAAGCGAAACCGAGATTGCTGCTCGCCTGGCGCGTGCGGCCCGTTACGCCCCTTTTAACTGTCATATCCTCAATAATGACGGAAGTTTGCTACAGTCAGTCGATACCTTGTTAACGTTAATGGGCCGCCAGGAGAAAAGCCATGCCTGTCTGTGAACTACGCCGGGCCACGCCGGACGATACCGACGCGGTGTATCAACTGATCTGCGAACTGAAACAAGCGGAGTTCGATCGCCAGGCCTTTCGCGCCGGGTTTGCCTCAAATTTGCAGGATCGCACGATACGCTACCAGCTGGCGCTGCGCGACGGGCAGGTAGTCGGGATGATCGGCCTGCATATGCAGTACCACCTGCATCACGCTAACTGGATCGGGGAGATCCAGGAACTGGTGGTGATGCCGCAGGCGCGAGGTCTGAAAGTCGGCAGCCAGCTGCTGGCATGGGCGGAAGAAGAGGCCCGCCAGGCCGGCGCGGAGATGACGGAGCTGTCCACCAGCGTGAAACGCCATGATGCGCACCGGTTTTATCTGCGTGAAGGGTATGCGCAAAGCCATTTTCGTTTTACCAAAGCGCTTTGAGGTGACTAATGAGCCTGACGATTACGCTAACAGGAACCGGCGGCGCACAGGGCGTGCCAGCATACGGCTGCGATTGTCTCGCCTGCCGTCGGGCACGCTTACAGGAGCAGTATCGCCGCCGCCCCTGTAGCGGCGTCGTCAAATTCAATGACGCGGTAACGCTGCTTGATGCGGGCCTGCACGATCTTACCGATCGCTGGCCCGCCGGATCTTTTCAGCAGTTTCTGCTCACACATTACCATATGGATCATGTTCAGGGGCTGTTCCCCCTGCGCTGGGGCGTGGGCGCCGCGATTCCGGTTTATGGTCCGCCGGATGAACAGGGCTGCGACGATCTGTTTAAACACCCCGGCATCCTTGATTTCAGCCATACCGTCGAACCGTTTGTGGTCTTCGATCTCCAGGGATTACAGGTAACGCCGCTGCCGCTTAACCATTCAAAACTGACGTTTGGCTATCTGCTGGAATCTGCGCACAGCCGCGTCGCGTGGCTGTCGGACACCGCAGCGCTGCCGGACAAGACAGTAAAATTTCTGCTGAATAACCAGCCGCAAACGATCGTCATCGACTGTAGTCACGCGCCACGCGCGGAAGCACCGCGTAATCACTGCGATGTAAACACGGTTATCGCGCTCAATGAGGTGATTCACTGCCCACGGGTCATTCTCACCCACATCAGCCACTCGTTCGACGTATGGCTGATGGATAACCCCCTGCCGGGCGGTATTGAAGCCGGATATGACGGGATGGAGATTGTGCTGGAGTAGCCTTACGCCGGATGGCGGCGCATTGCGCCTTATCCGGCCTACGATTGTCGCGCGGTTAACGATCGTACTCGTCTTCCATTCTGCGCTCTTCATCTTCCAGCTGACGACGTTCCTGATCGAGCTGGCGTTGGCGATCGTCCAACTGGCGACGCCGATCTTCAAACTGACGGCGTCTGTCGTCATATTGTCTGCGGCGATCGTCGCTCATCTGACGCTGCCACTCTTCATCACGGCGGTCATCCTCATAATCCCGCCCGTTGTCAGATTTATACGCGTCATTGATCGCCTGCTGAATATTACCGATGGTGTCATCAACAATATCGGCATGCGCAGGAAGCGTCGTCAGCGACAACAGACCCAGAGCAATGAGCGTAGAATAGCGTTTCATAAAACCAGCCTCGCAGAGATCTTCCCCTCACGGTAGCGAATGGCCTGTTCGACGTGTAGCGGAGGAATCTCATTTGCCCTGCTGTTCTATCGCCATAATCGCCTCCACGCGCTTTTGATGGCGACCCCCTTCAAACCCCGCATCCAGCCAGGCATCCACGATCATTTTTGCCAGTTCCAGCCCAACAACCCGCGAGCCAAAAGCCAGCACGTTGGTATCATTATGCTGGCGCGAAAGCTGTGCCGAATAGGGTTCGCTGCAAACGACGGCGCGGACTCCGGCAAACTTGTTTGCCGTTATCGAAATCCCCACACCGGTGCCACACACCAGAATACCGCCATCAACCTCGCCAGAGACAACGGCTTGTGCCACCTCGCTGGCATAATGCGGGTAATCCGTGCGCTCCGGCGACCAGGTTCCCTTATCAATCACCGTAATACCGCGCTGGGTTAAGTGCGTCAAAATATCCTGTTTCAGGATAAAACCAACGTGATCACAGCCAAATGCTATCTTTTTCATACTCATTCTCGCCCCGGTCAAACTTTACGAATAAAAAATATTTGTGATTTAAATGAATTTAAAAGAACAATAAATCGACAGAAAGACGCTGTATGGGCCTGTTCTACACACCTCCGTTCGGCAAAGCAAGAGCGACAAATACCCGACCTTGATGCTTACACAGGCTGCACCTGAACAAGCAAAAATTATAATTCATTGTTTTATATTGACTTATTTTCATTCCGTATTTTTATCAACGTTATTAAATTCACAAAATGACAAACTTTATAAATTTAACTATTTTGTGAAGTTGTCAGCATCTTTTCTGTTCCTGCTGTGGTGATATAGTGGCGTCTTCATTTCAAGGACAAGAGAACGTAATGAGTCAGTCAGAATTTGATTCAGGGCTTCCAAACGGCATCGGGCTTGCGCCTTACCTGCGCATGAAGCAGGAAGGCATGACGGAGAACGAGAGCCGTATCGTCGAGTGGTTACTCAAGCCGGGTAATCTCAGTAGCGCGCCAGCCATTAAAGATGTCGCAGAGGCGCTGGCGGTATCTGAAGCCATGATTGTTAAGGTATCGAAACTGCTGGGATTCAGCGGGTTTCGCAACTTACGCAGCGCGCTGGAAGACTATTTTTCTCAGTCTGAGCAGGTATTGCCTGCCGAACTGGCCTTTGATGAAGCGCCGCAGGATGTGGTGAATAAGGTATTCAACATTACCTTGCGCACCATTATGGAAGGTCAGTCAATCGTCAACGTGGATGAGATTCATCGCGCCGCACGCTTCTTTTATCAGGCGAAGCAGCGTGATTTGTATGGCGCTGGCGGGTCGAATGCCATCTGCGCGGACGTACAGCATAAGTTCTTACGCATCGGCGTGCGCTGCCAGACTTACCCGGACGCGCACATTATGATGATGTCCGCATCGCTATTAAAAGAAGGCGATGTCGTGTTGGTGGTGACCCATTCCGGGCGCACCAGTGATGTAAAAGCCGCGGTTGAACTGGCGAAAAAGAATGGTGCCAAAATTATCTGTATCACCCACAGCTACCATTCACCTATCGCCAAATTGGCTGACTATATTATTTGTTCGCCAGCACCAGAAACACCGTTATTAGGGCGTAATGCTTCCGCACGCATATTACAACTCACTCTACTGGATGCATTTTTTGTTTCCGTCGCCCAACTGAATATCGAACAGGCAACCATTAATATGCAAAAAACTGGCGCAATTGTTGATTTCTTTTCACCAGGCGCGCTGAAATAAAATGCTCGTTGCTCTCATTTTCGGGAGCAACACCCTACACTGAGAATACTGCTATGAATAAATATCTGAAATATTTCAGCGGTGCGGCTATGGGCTTAATGTTGTCCACCAGCGCATTTGCCGCCGCCGAATATGCCGTAGTATTAAAAACATTATCCAATCCATTCTGGGTGGATATGAAAAAAGGTATTGAAGATGAAGCAAAAACGCTGGGCGTCAGCGTCGATATTTTTGCCTCGCCTTCGGAAGGCGACTTTCAGTCTCAGTTGCAGCTATTCGAAGATCTCAGCAATAAAAATTACAAAGGTATCGCCTTTGCGCCATTATCCTCAGTAAACCTGGTGATACCCGTCGCCCGCGCGTGGAAGAAAGGGATTTATCTGGTCAATCTCGATGAAAAAATCGATATGGATAACCTGAAAAAAGCGGGCGGTAACGTCGAAGGGTTTGTCACCACCGATAACGTCGCCGTGGGCGCCAAAGGCGCGGAGTTCATTATTGAGAAACTGGGCGCCGAGGGCGGTGAAGTCGCCATTATTGAAGGTAAAGCCGGTAACGCCTCCGGCGAGGCGCGCCGCAATGGCGCAACCGAGGCTTTCAAAAAGGCAAGCCAAATCAAGCTGGTCGCCAGCCAACCCGCAGACTGGGACCGAATCAAAGCGTTAGACGTTGCCACCAACGTGCTGCAACGCAACCCGAATATCAAAGCGATTTATTGCGCTAACGACACCATGGCGATGGGCGTCGCCCAGGCCGTGGCTAACGCCGGGAAAAGCGGAAAAGTGCTGGTAGTGGGTACAGACGGTATCCCGGAAGCCCGCAAAATGGTGGAGGCCGGACAGATGACGGCGACCATCGCTCAGAACCCTGCGGATATCGGCGCGACAGGGCTCAGGCTGATGGTTGATGCCGCGAAATCAGGCAACGTGATCCCGCTGGATAAAGCGCCGGAATTTAAGCTGGTTGATTCCATCCTGGTCGCAAAGTAAGTCCGTAAATAGGCCGGATGGCGACGCGAACGTAGGCCTGATAAGCGTAGCGCCATCAGGCAATGGCACTGATTTAGTCAATATTTTTCTTACACAAAATCATTCGAGATGCATCGAGGCGGCAACTGAGTAAATCCCCAGGAGCTTACATAAGTAAGTGACTGGGGTGAGCGAAGACAGCCAACAAAGAGGCAGCTTGAAGGATGAAGTGTAAAAGAGGTTAATTATGGTCACGCCATATATCTCGATGGCGGGGATCGGCAAATCCTTTGGTCCGGTTCACGCATTAAAATCGGTTGATTTAACGGTTTATCCTTATGAAATACACGCATTATTAGGAGAAAATGGCGCCGGTAAATCAACGTTGATGAAGGTTCTGTCGGGAATACATGAACCGACCAAAGGCACCATTACGATTAATAACGTTAATTACGACAAGCTGGATCATAAATTAGCGGCACAACTCGGCATTGGCATTATTTATCAGGAACTCAGCGTGATTGATGAATTAACCGTGCTGGAGAATTTATATATTGGTCGTCATCTGACGAAAAAAGTCTGTGGCGTCAATATGATTGACTGGAAAGAGATGCGCGTACGGGCCGCCATGATGTTGCTGCGCGTCGGTTTAAAAGTCGATTTAGACGAAAAGGTGGCGAACTTATCCATCAGCCATAAGCAAATGCTGGAAATCGCCAAGACGCTGATGCTCAACGCCAAAGTGATCATCATGGACGAACCCACCTCCTCGCTCACCAATAAAGAGGTGGACTACCTGTTTCTGATCATGAACCAGCTACGCAAAGAGGGCACCGCCATCGTCTACATCTCGCATAAGCTGGCGGAAATTCGCCGCATCTGCGACCGCTATACGGTGATGAAAGACGGCAGCAGCGTTTGCAGCGGGATGGTGAGCGACGTCAGCAACGACGATATCGTCCGCCTGATGGTTGGCCGCGAACTGCAAAACCGCTTTAACGCCATGAAAGAGAGCACCGGCAACATCGAGCGCGATACGGTATTCGAGGTGAAAAACGTCACCAGCCGCGACAAGAAAAAGGTTCGCGATATCTCCTTTAGCGTCAGCCGGGGCGAAATTTTAGGCTTCGCCGGACTGGTCGGCTCCGGGCGCACCGAGCTGATGGATTGCCTGTTCGGCGTCGATAAACGCGCAAGCGGCGAGATCCGTCTGAACGGGAAAACCATCTCCCCGCGCTCACCCCTGGATGCGGTGAAAAAAGGGATGGCTTACATCACCGAAAGCCGCCGGGATAACGGCTTCTTCCCCAATTTCTCTATCGCCCAGAACATGGCGATCGGCCGCAGCCTGAAAAGCGGCGGCTTTAAGGGGGCGATGGGCCTGTTCCACGAAGGCGACGAGCAGCGTACCGCCGAAGCGCAGCGCGAACTGCTGGCGCTGAAGTGTCATTCCGTTAACCAGAACATCACCGAACTCTCCGGCGGAAACCAGCAGAAAGTGCTGATTTCCAAATGGTTGTGCTGTAGCCCGGAGGTGATCATTTTCGACGAGCCGACCCGTGGTATCGACGTCGGTGCGAAAGCCGAAATTTATAAAGTGATGCGCCAGTTGGCGGACGACGGAAAAGTCATCCTGATGGTGTCATCTGAACTTCCTGAAATTATCGCCGTCTGCGACCGCATCGCCGTGTTCTGCGAAGGACGACTGACGCAAATCCTGACCAATCGCGATGACATGAGCGAAGAGGAGATTATGGCATGGGCATTACCACAAGAGTAAAAGGTGACGTGAACGGGAAGAAACCGTTCAACTTTGCGCTGTTCTGGGATAAATACGGCACCTTCTTCATTCTGGCGATTATCGTCGCCATCTTCGGTTCGCTGTCGTCAGAATATTTTCTGACCACCAACAACATCACCCAGATTTTTGTTCAGAGTTCGGTAACGGTGCTGATCGGCATGGGTGAATTTTTTGCCATCCTGGTCGCCGGTATCGACCTGTCCGTCGGGGCGATTCTGGCGCTGTCCGGGATGGTGACGGCCAAACTGATGCTGGCAGGCGTCGATCCGTTCTTTGCGGCGCTGATTGGCGGCGTGCTGGTCGGCGGTGCGCTGGGGGCGATTAACGGCTGCCTGGTGAACTGGACCGGCCTGCATCCGTTCATTATCACCCTTGGCACTAACGCGATTTTCCGTGGTATCACGCTGGTGATTTCTGACGCCAACTCGGTATACGGCTTCTCATTCGACTTCGTGAACTTCTTCGCCGCCAGCGTGTTAGGTGTTCCCGTGCCGGTCATCTTCTCGCTGATTGTCGCGGTGATCCTCTGGTTCCTCACTACTCGGATGCGGCTTGGGCGCAACATCTACGCGCTCGGCGGCAACAAAAACTCGGCGTTCTATTCCGGGATTGACGTGAAGTTTCACATCCTGGTGGTGTTTATCATCTCCGGCATTTGCGCGGGACTGGCGGGCGTGGTTTCTACTGCGCGACTCGGCGCCGCAGAACCCTTAGCCGGAATGGGGTTTGAAACCTACGCCATCGCCAGCGCCATCATTGGCGGCACCAGCTTCTTCGGCGGCAAGGGGCGCATCTTCTCGGTGGTGATTGGCGGCTTAATCATCGGCACCATCAACAACGGCCTGAATATTTTGCAGGTACAAACCTATTACCAACTGGTGGTGATGGGCGGATTAATTATCGCGGCTGTCGCCCTTGACCGTCTTATCAGTAAGTAAGGAATGGATCATGAAAATCTCTCCCTCTTTAATGTGTATGGATCTGCTGAAGTTTAAAGAACAGATCGAATTTATCGACAGCCATGCAGACTATTTTCATATTGATATTATGGACGGCCACTTTGTGCCGAATCTGACGCTGTCCCCCTTCTTCGTCAGCCAGGTCAAGAAACTGGCGAGCAAACCTCTTGATTGTCATCTGATGGTGACGCGTCCGCAGGATTATATTGGTCAACTGGCGCGCGCCGGTGCGAATTTCATCACGCTGCACCCGGAAACCATCAACGGTCAGGCGTTCCGTCTGATTGACGAAATCCGCCGCCACGGTATGAAAGTGGGCTTGATTCTCAACCCGGAAACACCGGTTGAGGCGATGAAATACTATATCCATAAGGCTGATAAAGTGACGGTGATGACCGTCGATCCCGGCTTTGCCGGGCAACCGTTCATCCCGGAAATGCTGGATAAAATCGCCGAGCTGAAAGCCTGGCGCGAGCGTGAAGGGCTGCATTACGAAATTGAAGTGGATGGTTCCTGCAATCAGGCCACCTACGAAAAATTGATGGCGGCAGGCGCGGATGTCTTTATCGTCGGCACCTCCGGGCTGTTTAACCACGCGGAGAATATCGACGACGCATGGCAAGTAATGACGGCGCAGATCCTGACGGCGAAAAACGAGGTACTGCCTCATGCAAAAACAGCATAGCGTTGTGGCGGGTGTGGATATGGGGGCAACCCATATCCGTTTTTGCCTGCAAACGGCAAGCGGTGAGACTCTGCACTGTGAGAAACAGCGTACGGCGGAGGTGATCGCGCCCGGCGTGGTGGCCGGTATTGCACAGATGATTAGCGAACAGATCGCACGCTACGAGGCGCGCTGCCGTGGTCTGGTGATGGGATTTCCGGCGCTGGTCGGCAAAGACAACCGCACCATCATTTCGACACCCAATTTGCCGCTGCAACCTGAAGAAGTGCATGACCTCGCGGGAAAACTGGAGGATGCGCTGGGCTGCCCGGTCGCGTTTTCCCGCGACGTTAACTTACAGCTGTCGTATGACGTCGTGGAAAACCATCTCACACAGCAGCAGGTGCTGGCCGCCTACCTCGGCACGGGAATGGGCTTCGCGGTGTGGATGAACGGCGCGCCCTGGACCGGAGCGCATGGCGTGGCGGGCGAACTGGGGCACATTCCCCAGGGCGACATGACGCAGACCTGTGCCTGCGGCAATCCAGGTTGCCTCGAAACGGTCTGTTCCGGGCTGGCGCTGAAACGCTGGTACGAACAACAGCCACGGGATTTCGCGCTGGACGCACTGTTTGTCCACGCCGGAGAGGCGCCATTCGTCCAGGCGCTGCTGGAAAGCGCCGCCCGCGCGATTGCCACCAGCATAAATCTGTTCGATCCCGATGCGGTGATTTTGGGCGGCGGCGTGATGGATATGCAGGCTTTCCCGCGCGAACAATTAATTACCCTGATCCAAAAATACCTGCGCCGACCGTTGCCGTATCAGGCCGTACGTTTTATTGCCGCCTCGTCCTCCGCGTTTAACGGCGCGCAGGGCGCGGCAACGCTGGCGCGCTGCCGTTTTCTGTCGTCGCGGTGATATCGCGACGCTTATCAGGCCTGCACATGCGCCGCCCGCAGCGCCTGCGCGAGCTGCGCCCGGGTAAACGGTTTACGCAGCAGCGCCACATCCGGTAGCGCGGGGTTATGCGCCGGGCGTAAATCCTGCCCGCTGATAAGCAGCAGCGTCAGGCGGGGATAATGCTTGCGGGCATGGTTGATCACCTCCACACCGCTCAGACTGCCTGGCAGCATTAAGTCGCTGATAAGAACATCAATCTCGCCGGATGACGCCAGCATCTGCATCGCCTGCTCGCCGTTGGCGGCCTCCAGCGTCAGATACCCCAGCAGATGCAGTTGCTCGCACAACGTCTGACGAACATCCGCCTCATCTTCCAGTACCAGCACCAGTTTCTCGTCGCTGGCGGTACTTTGCACCGCAACCGGCTCCAGGTTTGCCACCGCAGGCGCGATGGCGCGGGGAAGCTGCAATCTGACCGTCGTCCCCTGCCCCGGCGCGCTCTCAATTTCGACACGACCGCCTGACTGGCGCACAAAGCCGTAAACCATCGATAACCCAAGCCCGCTGCCGCTGCCAGTCTGTTTGGTGGTGAAGAACGGCTCGAACACCTGCGCTTTCACCTCCTGCGACATACCGCAACCGTGATCGATCACCTCCAGCGCCACCATATCCTGACGACGTCCGTCACTGCGCGTAACCCGCTGATTCCAGGTGCGGATTTTGATCGTCCCTGTCTGCCCTTCCATCGCATCGCGGGCGTTCATCACCAGGTTGATGATCGCGTTCTCCAGTTGACTGACGTCTATCCATGCGGCCCAGGCGGGCGACTGGGCTTCTATCTCCAGCGTCAGCGTGGCCGGTAGCGAGTGACGCATCAGTTCGCTCAGGTTTTCCAGCAGCGTTTTCAGTTCCACCGAGTGCGGGTGCAGCGACTGTTTACGGGAGAATGCCAGCAGGCGTTGCGTCAGCAGCGCCCCGCGCTCGGCGGCCTTCAGCGCGCGGGTAATGCGCGGCGCATCCGGCGAGTCGGGGCTGACCAGCTCCAGACTGC
Source organism: Citrobacter sp. TBCP-5362 (assembly GCF_005406305.1). NCBI lineage: Bacteria > Pseudomonadati > Pseudomonadota > Gammaproteobacteria > Enterobacterales > Enterobacteriaceae > Citrobacter > Citrobacter sp. TBCP-5362. The sequence continues at coordinate 4,154,618 of NZ_CP040234.1, forward strand.
CGATAATCACCGCCAGCAGGTTGTTAAAATCATGCGCCAGCCCGCCCGTCAGTTGCCCTACCGCTTTCAGTTTCTGGCTGTGCAGCAGCGCCTCTTCCAGCCCCTGACGCTCCGTTCGGTCGATCTCCATCTGGGAGGTCTTTTCTTTCAGCAGGCGGGAGGTGCGCTCCAGCGACGCCGTATTGCGGGCAAAAACGTTAAACGCGCGCGCCAGTTCCCCCAGCTCGTCCCGCCGCTGCAAGGCGGGGACGCTGACATCCGATTCGCCGTGCGCCAGCCGGGTCATGGCGCGCGAAATCGCCGTCAGGTTAGAACCGAGGTTGCGGTAGATATACCACCCGGCAAAGCCGGTAATCACCACCGCCAGCAGGGCGAAGGTCATGATAAACAACGCGCCGGAGCGCAATTCCTGATGGCTTTGCGCCACCCGCTGTTCTGAGATGATCGCCACCTGCGCCGCATACTGATTGATGTCGCTGTTTAAAATCGCCACCAGCGCTTTGATGTGGAACATGTACCAGCTGATGGCCAGGTCGCTTTGCTCCAGCGCCGCCGAGAGCGGTTCAAGTTTGCGTAACTCCTGGTTAAAGTCAGACAGAATCACGTTCACCAGCGGATCGGCATGTTGCTCAGGCAGGTCGCGCATCACGCCATCCAGCTGTTTAATGACGGCGCGCGGCGTCGGCGTTTCGATGGCGGCGCTAATCAGGCGATCCATTTGACTGAACAACGCCGCATCCTGCGCCGCATCAAGCTGTTGCAGATGCCGCAAGTAACTCTGATTCTGATACAGCGAACTCAGCAGCGTATTACGTTCCAGATGCCGCCGCTGCCCGCGCTGCAACATGCCCGCCACGCTGGTCTGCAACTCGTTGCTGCGTTGAATAATGCGGGCCACCAGCCCCGGTTCCTGCTGTGCCAGCGGAGCGGTCGCCAGCTGTTCGAGTGAATGCCTGAGCGCCCGCTGAGTCTCCTGCAACCGCTCCGCTTCGCCCTTGTACTCCAGCGCGCCAACCACCTGCGACAGCCGCACCGCCGCCGTCGCCACGTTCGCCGTATCGCGCGCCAGGTTCATACTGCCGGTCATGTCATCGACGGTTTGCTGCTGCACCTGCTCCTGTATTTGACTCGCATGCTGAAAGCCCAGCACCGCCACGCCGCTCACCATCAGCGTCACCGCCACTACCAGCAGATTAAAAAACAGCAGTCGCCCGCGCGCACTGGCGAAAAAGTGACGTCTGTGCTGCGGCATATCACGCTCCATGAAGAAAAATCGCAATATGACAAATATGAACGGCTTCTGACATTTTGCATTTACTTTCCTGTGATGGAGTGCTGATATCGCTAACCCCGCAGGAGATCCGCCATGAGCAGGACACCGGTTCTGGAGATGCGCAATATTGCCAAAGCGTTTGGCAAATTTTACGCGCTGAAAGGGGTCGATCTGACGGTATACCCCGGTGAAATCCACGCGCTGATGGGCGAAAACGGCGCCGGTAAAAGCACCCTGATGAAGATTCTCGCCGGTGCGTATACCGCCACCAGCGGCGAGATTCTGATCGACGGTCAGCCCTTTCATATTCGTGGGCCGAAAGATGCCCTGAGCGCAGGCATCACTCTGATTTATCAGGAGATGCAGCTTGCGCCTAACCTTACCGTCGCCGAAAATATTTTCCTCGGCAGCGAACTGTCGCGCGGCGGCATCGTGCAGCGTAAAGAGATGGTGTTGCAGGCGCAAAAGGTCATCGACCGGCTCGGCGCGCAGTTTAAAGCCAGCGATCGGGTAATGCGGCTGACCATCGCCGAACAGCAGCAGGTGGAGATCGCCCGCGCCCTGCATCGCAACAGCCGTATCCTGGTGATGGATGAACCTACCGCCGCCCTCTCATCTCGTGAAACCCACCGTCTGTTTGAGCTGATCATGCGCCTTCGCGATGAAGGGATGGCGGTTATCTATATCAGCCACCGTATGGCGGAGGTGTATGAGCTGTCCGATCGCGTCAGCGTCCTACGCGACGGACAGTACGTGGGCAGCCTCACCCGCGACAAACTCAACGCGTCCGAACTGGTGCGCATGATGGTGGGGCGTCCGTTAAGCGACCTGTTCAACAAAGAACGCGACATCCCGCTCGGTAAACCGCGTCTGAACGTTCATCACCTTACCGACGGCGGTAAAGTGCAGCCGTGCAGCCTGCTGGTACGTTCCGGCGAAATCGTCGGCCTGGCCGGGCTGGTCGGCGCCGGGCGTTCCGAACTGGCGCACCTGATTTTCGGCGTGCGTAAAGCCACCGGCGGGATGATCGAGGTGGATGGCGAGCCGGTGGTGATCCACTCCCCGCGTGAGGCCATTGAGCACGGTATTGGCTACCTCACCGAAAACCGCAAAGAACAAGGGTTGTTTTTAGAACTGGCGGCGGCGGAGAACATTACGATGGCGACGCTGGAGCGCGACGCCAACTGGGGGATGCTGAACCGTAAAAAAGCCCAAAGCATCTCCGATGACGCCATTCAGTTGCTCAACATTCGCGTGCCGCATGCCCAGGTTCGCGCCGGAGGTTTGTCCGGCGGCAATCAGCAAAAGCTTCTGATCTCACGCTGGGTCGCCATCGGCCCGCGCATTCTGATTCTGGACGAACCGACGCGCGGTGTGGATGTCGGCGCGAAAAGCGAGATCTATCGCATCATGAACGAAATGGCACGTAAGGGCGTGGCGATCCTGATGATCTCCAGTGAATTACCGGAAATCGTCGGCATGAGCGATCGCGTCTACGTCATGCATGAAGGCAGCATTGCCGGGGAATTGCACAGCCAGGACATCACACAGGAAAACATCATGCGGCTGGCGACCGGCGTAAACGACTCCCACCTTGAGGCGGTGAAATCATGAATAACCCAACCACTCCCCAGCAGGTGGCGAAGTCCGCCTCCGCAAAAAAGATGTTGATGAGCGATCTTATGCAAACGGTCGGTATTTTACCGATTTTAGTGCTGATCGTGGCGGTATTTGGCTTTATCGCACCTAACTTTTTCACTGAAAGCAACCTGCTGAACATCACCCGCCAGGCGTCGATCAACATCGTGCTAGCAGCGGGGATGACGTTCATCATTCTGACTGGCGGCATCGACCTCTCCGTGGGGTCGATTCTCGGCACCACCGCCGTGGCGGCGATGGTGGTCTCTCTGATACCCGAGTTCGCCATGCTGTCGATTCCGGCGGCGCTGATGCTCGGCCTGGGGCTGGGGCTGATTAACGGCGCGCTGGTGGCCTTCGCCGGGCTGCCGCCCTTTATTGTCACGCTCGGCACCTATACGGCGCTGCGCGGCGCGGCCTACCTGCTGGCGGACGGCACCACGGTGATCAACTCCAACATCAGCTTCGAGTGGATTGGCAATAACTATCTTGGCCCGATTCCGTGGCTGGTGGTTATCGCCCTCGCGGTGATCGTGCTGTGCTGGTTCATTCTGCGCCGCACCACGCTGGGCGTACATATTTATGCCGTGGGCGGCAACATGCAGGCGGCGCGTTTAACCGGCATCAAAGTGTGGCTGGTGCTGCTGTTTGTGTACGGCATGAGCGGCCTGCTCTCCGGGCTGGGCGGAGTAATGAGCGCCTCGCGTCTCTACAGCGCCAACGGCAACTTAGGCATGGGGTATGAGCTGGACGCCATCGCGGCGGTGATCCTCGGCGGCACCAGTTTTGTCGGCGGGATCGGCACGATCACCGGCACGCTGGTGGGCGCGCTGATCATCGCCACCCTGAATAACGGCATGACGCTGATGGGCGTCTCTTACTTCTGGCAACTGGTGATCAAAGGGGCGGTGATCATCATAGCGGTGCTGATCGACAAATACCGTACCCGACACCATCAAAGTGCATAGACAAGCTTGCCGGATGGCGGCGCAGGCCTGCCCGTTCGCAGGCCGGATAAGCGCAGCGCCATCAGGCTTATAACAACAATACCCTACGTGAGGAAAAGAGTATGCGTTTGAAACCATTAGTGACCGCGCTCTGTGCTGGCGCGTTACTGGCCGCATCGCCGTTTGTACAGGCCAAAGAACTGAAATCCATCGGCGTGACGGTGGGCGATCTTGCCAACCCGTTCTTCGTGCAGATAACAAAAGGGGCGGAGCTGGAAGCACGCAAACTGGCCGGTGATGGCGTAAAAGTGACGCTGGTCTCCAGCGGCTACGATCTGGGTCAGCAGGTTTCGCAGATCGACAACTTTATTGCCGCGAAGGTGGATATGATCATCCTTAACGCCGCAGATTCAAAAGGGATCGGCCCGGCGGTGAAACGGGCGAAAGACGCCGGGATCGTGGTGGTCGCGGTTGACGTGGCTGCCGAAGGCGCAGACGCCACCATCACCTCTGATAACACCCAGGCGGGCGAAATGGCCTGTAAATACATTACCGATCGTCTGAAAGGCAAAGGCAATGTGGTGATCATCAACGGGCCGCCGGTTTCCGCCGTGCAGAACCGTGTCGAGGGCTGCCAGACCGAGTTCAAACGCCACCCGGATATCAAGGTGCTCTCCTGGAACCAGAATGCCAAAGGCAGTCGCGAAGGCGGGCTGGAAGTGATGACCGCCCTGCTGGCTGCGAATCCGAAGATCGACGGCGTATTTGCGATCAACGATCCGACGGCGATCGGCGCCGATCTGGCGGCAAAACAGGCACAGCGCAATGAGTTCTTTATCGTCGGTGTGGATGGTTCGCCCGATGGCGAAGAGGCGCTGAAGCGTGAAAATTCCCTGTTTGTAGCGACCCCCGCACAAGATCCGCAGGTGATGGCGGCAAAAGCGGTGGAGATCGGCTATGACATTCTACAGGGCAAACCGGCGCCTGGTGAACCTGTACTGATTCCGGTGACGATGATCGATAAAAACAACATCGGCAGCTACAAGGGCTGGACGGTGAAATAACGGAAAGCGGCCTCTGCGTAGGCCCGATAAGCGCAGCGCCATCAGGCAGTAAACTCATGCCGGATGGCGGCAAAAATGCCTTATCTGGCCTACAAGGCTACATCACAATAAGGAGAATTCTTTCAATGAAACGCTCCGAAATAAACGAAATTCTCGGCCACACGCGGCAATTCTTTTCCATGCATGACGTCCACCTGCCGCCTTTCGCCAGCTTTGCCCCATCGCAATGGCGTCAGCTTGATGCCGCCTGGAGCGAAGTATTCGATCTCAGGCTCGGCTGGGATGTTACCGCGTTCGGCGGGACAGATTTTGCCGCTCAGGGACTGACGCTGTTTACCCTGCGCAACGGCTCGCCCAAAGGTATGCCTTATGAGAAATGCTACGCGGAAAAAATCATGCATGTGCGCGACGCGCAGGTTACGCCGATGCATTTCCACTGGCGCAAGCGTGAAGACATTATCAATCGCGGCGGCGGTAATTTAATCGTTGAGCTGTGGAACGCCGACTCCCGGGACCAGACCGACAATACCGACGTCACCATTGTGATAGACGGCTGTCGACAGACCCATGCGGCAGGCAGCCAGCTGCGCCTTTCGCCAGGAGAAAGCATTTGCCTGACGCCGGGCCTGTATCACAGCTTCTGGGCGGAAAAAGGGTTTGGCGACGTGCTGGTCGGCGAAGTTTCTTCCGTCAATGACGATGACCATGACAACCATTTTCTCCAGCCGATCGCCCGCTATAACGACATTGAAGAAGATGAACCGGCGCAACTGGTGTTGTGTAACGAGTACCGCCTGTTCTGCTGAACAAGGAGCACATTATGCCGTTGATTTCTCTTGCCGATGGACTCGACCATGCCCGCAAGCATCGCTATGCGCTGGGGGCGTTTAACGTTCTGGATTCCCATTTTTTACGCGCGCTGTTCGCCGCCGCCAGGCAGGAACGCTCGCCGTTTATCATTAACATTGCCGAAGTCCATTTTAAGTATGTTTCGCTGGACTCGCTGGTCGAAGCGGTAAAATTCGAAGCCGCCCGACACGATATTCCGGTGGTGCTTAACCTCGACCACGGGCTGCATTTTGAATCCGTGGTGCGGGCGTTACGTCTGGGCTTCAGCTCGGTAATGTTTGATGGTTCCACGCTGGAGTATGAGGAAAACATCCGCCAGACCCGGGAAGTGGTGAAGATGTGCCACGCCGTTGGCGTGTCGGTAGAGGCGGAACTTGGCGCGGTTGGCGGCGATGAGGGCGGTGCGCTGTATGGTCATGCCGACGAATCGCTGTTTACCGATCCGCAGCTGGCGCGCGATTTTGTTGACCGCACCGGTATTGATGCCCTGGCCGTCGCCATCGGCAACGCTCACGGCAAATATAAAGGCGAGCCCAAACTCGATTTCCCACGTCTGGACGCCATTCGCCAGCAAACGGCGCTACCGCTGGTGCTGCACGGCGGTTCCGGCATCAGCGATGAGGATTTTCGTCGCGCCATTACGCTGGGCATTCACAAAATCAATTTCTACACCGGTATGTCGCAGGCTGCGCTGGCGGCGGTGGAATCACGGATGACTAACCGCCAGCCGCTGTATGATGAGTTCGCCGAACTGCTGCTGGGCATTGAAGAAGCGATTACCGATACGGTATCGGAACAGATGCGCATTTTTGGCAGCGCGGGGCAGATCTGATGGAACGTAAAGGCATTATCGCGGCGGGCAATATGCTGGTCGACCATGTGCACCAAATCGTACAGTGGCCGGAGCGCGGCTGGCTGGCGGAGATCACCCATAGCGAACGTTCGACGGGCGGCGCGCCGCTTAATGTCCTGCTGACGCTGGCAAAGATGCACACCGGACTGCCGTTGCAGGCTGTGGGATTAATCGGCCAGGACGCCGACGGAGACTACATTATGGCGATGCTGGAGCAGTATCACGTCAATCGCCAGCATGTCCAGCGCACCACGTTTGCCCCCACGTCGATGTCGCAGGTGATGACCGATCCCAGCGGGCAGCGCACCTTTTTCCACTCCCCCGGCGCTAACCGTCTGTTGGATCTGCCCGCGTTCGATGAGCTTGATGCCTCGATGAAGATTTTCCACCTGGGCTATCTGCTGCTGCTCGACAGTCTGGATATGCCGGATGATGACTACGGCACCCGCAGCGCACGGCTGATGGCGCAGATGCATGAGGAGGGCTTTGAGACTTCGCTGGATCTGGTGTCTCGCAAAGGCGATCCGCGCTATCAGCCGCTGGTTTTGCCCGCGCTACGCCATCTGGATTATCTGGTGATCAACGAGCTGGAGGCCGGGGAGTTCAGCGGCCTGGAGATCCGCCAGCCCAACGGCGAACCGCATATTCCGCACATCGCCGCAGCCGCCCGCGAATTGCTGGATGCAGGCGTCCGCCAGCGGGTGGTGATTCATTGCCCGGAAGGCGCCTGGGGCGAAACGCCGGATCAGCCTGGCGTCTGGATACCATCGCAAAAGCTGGAGCAGAGGGAGATTGTCGGTAGCGTTGGCGCGGGAGATGCGTTCTGCGCCGGTTTTTTGTATGGCTGCCACGAAGTATGGCCGCTGGCCGAGAGCATTAAGCTGGCGCACGCCTGCGCGCGGGTCAGCCTGCTGTGCGCCAATGCGATTGATGGCGCGAAAACGCTTGAGGAGTTGCGAACGCTTTTGTAGCCAGTACGCCTGATGGCGCTGCGCTTATCAGGCCTACAAATACCCCGCCACCCCGTAGGCCGGATAAGGCATTTACGCCGCCATCCGGCCGTTGCCTCCGTAGGCCGGATAAGGCATTTACGCCGCCATCCGGCCGTTGCCTCCGTAGGCCGGATAAGGCGTTTACGCCGCCATCCGGCAACTGCGCCTGATTACGCGGCTTTATCGTGGTGCTGCACATCGGCGGCAAAAACATACCCAAGGCCGCGCAGGGTTTTGATCAACGTCGGCTGATGCGGATTGATTTCAATTTTGCGGCGCAGACGCATAATCAACACGTCAATGGTGCGATCAAACACCTCAACGCTGTCGCTATGCGTTAATTCCAGCAACTGCTCACGGCTGAGCACCCGACGGGCGTTTTGCGCCAGCGCCAGCAGCAAACTGTATTCCCCCTGGGTGAGATCCACCGCCTGCTGCTGCGGATTGTGCAACTGACAGCGCGCGGTATCCAGATGCCAGCCATTGAAAGAGAGGCCGGACGTCTGCACGCTTCCGCCTTCGGCGATCAGCACGCCAACCCGACGGAGTACGGCTTTCATCCGCGCCACTACCACGCGCGGGTTAAACGGTTTGCTGATGTAATCATCAGCGCCCATCTCCAGCCCGACCACCACATCCGACTCGCTCCCCAGCCCCGTGAGCATCACCACCGGCAGCGTAGGCCTGATCTTCTGTACCTGCTGCAACACCATCAAACCGTTCGTGTCGGGCAGCATCATATCCAGCAACACCAGCGCAATCTCCGGCTGGGTTTCGACGCACGCCAGCGCAGCCTGCCCGGTATGGCAGACCGTCACCGCAAAAACGTGCTCGTTCAGGACATCCTGCAACAATGCGCAGACCGCCGCGTCATCATCCACGACCAGTATGGCTGGTTTCATCACCCTTCCCCATTTCACATCCCCTACAGATGAGTGTGATTGATTCTGCCCGGAGTGACAGATATTGCGCAGCAGGAGATGCAGGAAACATAACCCTGGTCACACTGCCGGGCCGTCACTGCTTTTCCTGTTCGTCACGTCAAAACTGACGACAGCCTGTTTTTCGTCAGGGTTTTGACCAAATTTTACCCGTAATATCAGGGAAAGACCCCAATAAAAACATGGCATAAAAGATGCATAATGAGGCCGACAGCGCGTATGCGCGATTTGATTAACTGGAGCGAGACCGATGAAAAAAGTCGTCACGGTTTGCCCGTATTGCGCATCAGGTTGCAAAATCAACCTGGTGGTCGATAACGGCAAAATCGTCCGGGCAGAGGCGGCGCAGGGGAAAACCAATCAGGGTACTCTGTGTCTGAAGGGCTACTATGGCTGGGATTTTATTAACGATACCCAGATCCTGACCCCGCGCCTGAAAACCCCTATGATTCGTCGCCAGCGTGGCGGCAAACTGGAATCCGTTTCCTGGGATGAAGCGCTGAACTACGTCGCCGATCGCCTGAGCGCCATCAAAGCGAAGTATGGCCCGGACGCCATCCAGACGACCGGTTCGTCTCGCGGCACAGGTAACGAAACCAACTATGTAATGCAAAAATTCGCGCGCGCCGTTATTGGTACCAATAACGTTGACTGCTGCGCTCGCGTCTGACACGGCCCATCGGTTGCAGGTCTGCACCAGTCGGTCGGTAACGGCGCAATGAGTAATGCGATTAACGAAATTGATAACACCGATTTAGTGTTCATCTTCGGGTATAACCCGGCGGATTCTCACCCTATCGTGGCGAATCATGTGATTAACGCTAAACGCAACGGCGCGAAAATTATCGTCTGCGATCCGCGTAAAATTGAAACCGCGCGCATTGCCGACATCCACATCGCGTTGAGAAACGGCTCGAATATCGCGCTGCTCAACGCTATGGGTCATGTCATTATTGAAGAAAATCTGTACGACCAGGCGTTCGTCGCCTCCCGTACTGAAGGCTTTGAAGAGTACCGTAAGATTGTCGAAGGCTACACGCCGGAATCCGTTGAGGATATCACCGGCGTGAGCGCGCACGATATTCGCAAGGCGGCGCGTATGTACGCCGAAGCGAAAAGCGCCGCAATCCTGTGGGGCATGGGCGTGACCCAGTTCTATCAGGGCGTGGAAACCGTGCGTTCACTGACCAGTCTCGCCATGCTGACCGGCAACCTCGGTAAGCCAAGCGTGGGCGTAAACCCGGTTCGCGGCCAGAACAACGTTCAGGGTGCATGCGACATGGGCGCGCTGCCGGATACCTATCCGGGCTATCAGTACGTGAAAGACCCGGCTAACCGCGAAAAATTCGCCAAAGCCTGGGGCGTGGAAAGCCTGCCAGCGCATACCGGCTATCGCATCAGCGAACTGCCACACCGTGCTGCGCATGGCGAAGTTCGCGCGGCGTACATTATGGGTGAAGATCCGCTGCAAACCGATGCGGAACTCTCTGCGGTGCGCAAAGGGTTTGAAGACCTGGAACTGGTCATCGTGCAGGACATCTTTATGACCAAAACCGCGTCGGCGGCGGATGTTATTTTACCGTCTACGTCGTGGGGCGAGCATGAAGGGGTGTTTACCGCTGCTGACCGTGGTTTCCAGCGCTTCTTTAAAGCCGTTGAACCGAAGTGGGATCTGAAAACGGACTGGCAAATCATCAGTGAAATCGCCACCCGTATGGGCTACCCGATGCACTACAACAACACCCAGGAGATCTGGGATGAGTTGCGTCATCTGTGCCCGGATTTCTATGGGGCGACTTACGAGAAGATGGGCGAGCTGGGCTTCATTCAGTGGCCTTGCCGCGACACGTCGGATGCCGATCAGGGGACGTCTTATCTCTTCAAAGAGAAATTCGACACCCCGAACGGTCTGGCGCAGTTCTTCACCTGCGACTGGGTCGCGCCGATCGACAAACTCACCGAAGAGTACCCAATGGTGCTGTCTACGGTGCGTGAAGTCGGCCACTACTCGTGTCGCTCGATGACCGGGAACTGTGCCGCGCTGGCGGCGCTGGCGGATGAGCCTGGCTATGCGCAAATCAACACGGCCGACGCCGCGCGTCTGGGCATTGAAGATGAAGCGCTGGTCTGGGTTCATTCACGTAAAGGCAAAATTATCACCCGTGCGCAGGTCAGCGATCGTCCGAACAAAGGGGCGATTTACATGACCTACCAGTGGTGGATTGGCGCCTGTAACGAGCTGGTGACGGAGAACTTAAGCCCGATTACCAAAACGCCGGAGTACAAGTACTGCGCCGTGCGCGTCGAGCCGATCGCCGATCAGCGCGCCGCCGAGCAGTATGTGATTGATGAATACAGCAAGTTGAAAACCCGTCTGCGCGAAAGCGCAATGGGGTAATCTGCCGAATGGCGGCATGAGAATGCCTTATCCGGCCTACGACCTGTTTCCACTGTCGGCCTGATAAGATGCGTGAGCATCGCCATCAGACATTTTCCTTGCAACAGCCTCCGCCGGAGGCTGTTTTTTTATCCATACGATCTCTTTATACTGTCTACTCCGTACCCTAAATAAAACTCAAAATGAAACCACTTCTTGCATTGATGTTCTTAATGACATTCTTTGCCCATGCCACCGATACTGAGCCTGGCAGCCAGTATCTGAAGGCGGCGGAGGGCGGAGACCGACGCGCACAGTATTTCCTTGCCGATACCTGGTTCAGTTCCGGCGATCTCAGCAAGGCCGAATACTGGGCGCAAAAAGCCGCAGACAACGGTGATGCGGATGCCTGCGCATTGCTGGCGCAAATCAAAATCACCAACCCCGTCAGTCTGGATTATCCGCAGGCTAAAACGCTGGCCGAAAAAGCGGCACAAGCGGGCAGCAAAGCCGGAGAAATCACTCTGGCGCGCATTCTGGTCAACACCCAGGCGGGGACGCCTGACTATCCAAAAGCTATTTCACTGTTGCAAAACGCCTCAGAAAACCTGGAGAGCGATTCTGCCGCCGATGCGCAGATGCTGCTCGGGCTGATTTATGCCAACGGCGTGGGCATTCCTGCCGATGACGATAAGGCGACCTGGTATTTCAAACGCAGTTCCGCCATTTCCCGTACCGGCTACTCCGAATACTGGGCCGGAATGTTGTTCTTAAACGGCGAACAGGGCTTTATTGAGAAGAATAAACAGAAGGCGCTGCACTGGTTGAATCTGAGCTGTACGGAAGGGTTTGATACCGGCTGCGAAGAGTTTGATAAGTTAACCAACGGGTGAATGTAATATTGCCGGATGGCGGCGCAAGCGCCTTATCCGGCCTACAGACCACAGCTTCCCGTAGGCCGGATAAGCGTAGCGCCATCCGGCAATCTGTCATGAATTACTGATTCGCGGTCTTATCAAATTTGCCCAATACCTCGCGCTCATACGCCAGCGCTTTCTTACGGTCAAACTTGTGTTCCCACTTGGCGATAACCAGCACCGCCAGCGCATTACCCACCACGTTCAGCGCGGTACGCGCCATATCGAGGATACGGTCAACACCGGCGATAAACGCCAGCCCTTCCAGCGGAATGCCCACGCTACCCAGCGTCGCCAGCAGCACCACGAAGGAAACGCCCGGCACGCCCGCAATCCCTTTCGAGGTGACCATCAGCGTCAGCACCAGTATGATTTCCTGCCACAGCGACAGGTCGATACCGTACAGCTGTGCGATAAAGATCGCCGCGATACTCTGGTACAGCGTTGAGCCATCAAGGTTGAAGGAGTACCCGGTCGGCACCACAAAGCTGGTGATCGACGCCGGAGCGCCATAGGCCTCCATCTTCTCGATAATGCGCGGCAGCACGCTCTCAGAGCTGGCAGTGGAATAAGCCAGAATCAGTTCATCTTTCAGGATACGAATCAGAATCCAGACGCTCAGACCGCACAGACGCGCCACGATGCCCAACACCACCAGCGCGAAGAACAGAATCGCGAAGTGTACCAGCAGCACCAGTTTCGCCAGCGGCCACAGCGACGCAAAACCAAAGTTCGCCACGGTAACAGCGATCAGCGCAAACACCCCGACCGGCGCGTAACGCATCACCATGTGGGTCACTTTAAACATGGTTTCTGAGATGGAGCGGAACACGGTGACCAGCGGTTCACGGTGAGTCGCAGGCAGGGAAGACAGACCCAGGCCAAACAGCACCGAGAAGAAGATAATCGGCAGCATGTCGCCCTTCGCCATCGACGCGACAATATTGGTCGGAACCAGTGACAAAATCGTGCCCATCAAACCGTGCGCATGGCTTTGTACTTCCGCCGTCGTGCTTTGGTATTTCGAAATATCCACGGTCGCCAGTTGCGACATATCAATCCCGGAACCGGGTTGAAACACGTTCGCCAGTGTAATACCGAGGATAATGGCGACGGTCGTGATCACTTCGAAATAGATAATGGTTTTGGCACCGATACGCCCTAACTGTTTCGCATCGCCGACACCGGCAATACCGACAATCAGGGTGGAGATAACAATCGGAACGACGATCATTTTGATCAGATGGATAAAGATATCGCCCGCCGGTGACAGCAGGTTGGCAACCAGCCATTCGCGGCTGTCGCTGTGATAATGCAGATAACTGCCCAGAAGAATACCCAGCACCATGGCCAGCAAAATCTGCCAGGCCAGGCTGATTTTCAAGTTTTTCATAACAACAGACTTCCTCAATGAAGCGCCGTTCTGCATTCAAAAAAGGATGAGAACAGTACATACTGAAAGGGTATGAATTGTGTTGCGTTCGTTTGTGGAGTTTTTTAACGCGCATAATCAGTACCATTTGCATGGCATACTGCGCAACCCTTTCAGAACAGGGCATCTAACTGATTTTATGCATAATAACGCGAGTTTATCGCGATCATCATGAATAACTATTTGTTATGGAAAGATTTTTATTTCCTCAAAAACGAATAATACCTTTCTGGAATTATTTTAACGCCACCGTTCATTCGCTTACTTTTTAAACAGCAAAAACGACACAAATCACAAAAAAACAAAATTATTTCTGACGATTCTGCAACAACTTCGCCATATTAATAGCGTCAATGAGTTGCACGCGATTAACCCTTGGCGAGTTTAAATCCAGTAATTTTTGCCAGAATGCGATGGCCTGCACATAATCAGCCTGCATAAACGCATCAGCGGCCAGCAGCATTAACGCGGTGACTTCCGAAGCATCAAGCGCCAGCGCTTTATCGATCATTTCACGCGTTTCCGGCGTCATATGCTGCCCGGACTGGTAATAGCGCACCGTCGCCAGCGCCGAATAGATCTCCGCGTTCTCTCCCCGCAGGCGCAGCGCCTGCTGATACGCCAGCAGAGCATTGTCATAGGCATTACGCCAGAGGTAGTACTCGCCCAGCGTCGCCCACTGCGCGCTGTCCTGCGGGTTTGCGCGAATCGCCGCCTGCAACGTCAGCAACTGCTTTTCCGCCGTCGGTTCATCGGTAAACGCCCGCAGCGGATCGGCCAGACGCTGCTGCTCCTGGCGAACGGCCTGCCATTTTGACGACGCCAGATAGCCGCCGACGCAAGCCATCACCATGACGATCGCAACGGCCAGCAGCGCTTTCACCGGCAGCGGGCGCGACGGCGCGTCCGAAGCCACAGGCTCCGCCAAATCATGATGCAATTCCTGTTGTAGCGGCGCCGTGTCCTGACCCGCCAGCGCCTGCTGCGCCTGGCGCTGGCTGTGACGCAGCAGCAGTACGCTCACCTGATGCAGACTCATTCACGCCCCTCCTCTTTACGCTGACGCGCTATCACTCGCCACAGCGCCACGCCCACCAGCAGCAACAGCAGGAAAGGCAGCGCCCACAGCAGCAACGTTTGCCCGGTTAGCGCCGGGTTGTAGAGGACGAACTCACCGTAGCGTTCGGTCATCCAGGCGGTGATTTCCTCTTCGCTTTTACCTTCCGCCACCATGGTATAGACCTGATGGCGCATACTGACCGCTACCGGCGCGTTGGATTCCAGCAAGTTTTGATTCTGGCACTGCGGGCAGCGCAGCTGGCTGGCAATAAATAGTGATTTTTCCTGCTGTTGCGCGTTTTCAAAGCGCCAGGTGTCCACAACCTGGGCATGCGTTGCGAAGGTGATGAAAAACAAAATGATAGCCAAGAGTAAACCTATTCTGCCGGATGGCGCTGCGCTTATCTGGCCTACAATGTGTTGCGCACCCCGTACGCCGCCATCCGACAACGCGTTGATTAATTTACTCATCACGCTTCCTCCCACGCCAGCCGCTGAGCGCCGCGCCTGCAATCATCAACAGCCCTCCGCCCCAGATCCAGCGCACGCCGGTCTGGACATACAGGCGCATGGCATAGCGATCCTGCCCGGTTTTTTCGCCCATTACCGCATACCAGTCATGCAGCAGATTCCAGCGAATCCCCGGCTCCATCATCTGCTGACGGCGCGCCGCGTAAAAACGCCGCTCTGGCGTGACGCGCCCGATGTGCCGTTTATCCTGCTCAATGGCGATCTGCGCTTTCTCAGTGGTGTAATTGCCTTTCGCCTCCAGATCGAGACGTTCAAAACGAAACGTGTAGCCTGCCAGTTCCACCTGCTCTCCGGGGCGCAGATTAAGGCTGATTTCGTGCCGACTGCCGCTGGAGAAAATAATCCCGGCGGCGACAACCAATACGCCGGTGTGCGCCAGCAGCGCCGGAAGCTGACAACGCACAGACACTTTCCGGCTTCTGATTGTCGCCAGTACAATAACTAACATCATCAGCAGCCCAAACGGCAGCGTGGCGCGATTAAAATAGGGCGCGCCGACGGAGAGTCGCCCCCAGCCGAACAGGCCGTAAATCATCGGATAGAGCGTCCCGATAAGCACAATCAGCAGCACGGCGCTAAAAAGCAGCAGCGCGGCCAGAATCATCATCTCACGCGACCAACTGCCAAAACGCGCATTCTGGCGGACTTGCTGGCCTCGCCACGCGTACAACCCGAGCGACGCCAGGCTCAACACGGTAAACAGCGCGAACAGCGGCACCGCACGCACGTTATCCAGCGCAAAGGCATGGACAGAAACCAGAATGCCGGAGCGCACAATCAGCGTGCCCAGCAGGGATAAAATCAGCGTCAGAATCGCCAGCAGCAAAGACCAGTGGCGGAAGATGCCGCGCTGGCGGGAAACGAACAGGCTGTGCAGTAGCGCGCTGGCGGAAAGCCAGGGTAATAAAGAAGCGTTTTCCACCGGGTCCCAGAACCACCAGCCGCCCCAGCCCAGTTCGCAGTACGCCCACCACGACCCGAGAATGATGCCCAGCGTCAGCGCGCACCAGCCGGGGAGCGCCCAGCGCCAGCAGACCCAGGCGGTGGCCGCGCTAAAGCCGCCGCGCAGCAATGACGCCAGCGCAACGCCCGCTGCGACCATCAGGCCGCCATAGCCCAGATAAAGCAGCGGTGGATGGAGAATCAGCCCCAGGTGTTGCAGCATCGGATTGAGATCGCGTCCCTCAATCGCGGGCGGAAAGATACGCACGAACGGGTCCGACCAGACCACGACAAACAGCAGCAGCAGGGCGGTCATCATCGACAGAATACAGAGCGTTAGCGGAAAGAGCGCATCGCGCTCGCCTTTGCACCGCCAGGCGAACAGCGCGCTCCAGCCGGAAAGGAACAGCACCCACAGCAGCAGCGATCCTTCATGACCGCCCCACACCGCCGCCAGTTTTAATCCCCACGGCAGCAGGCTGTAGCTATGCTGTGCAACGTAGACAACCGAAAAATCGCTGGTAAGAAAACAGAAAACCAGAATAGCGAACGCCAGTAATAACAGCGCGAATTGCGCCAGGACGCCGATTATCGCCAGACGTCTGATGCCCTGCCAGCGCTGGCGCAACCCCACCAGCGTGGCAAGTGGGGTCAACACGTTGACCCCAAGACTCAGTAATAATGCCAGAAAACCGGCTTCAGGAAGGAATACGTCCAGAGATCACCCTGCCTAAGCTCACGCGACCGTTAGCTGTCCCGCATAAAGAATGAAAAAGCGCAGCAGCAGGACACCGGTCAGGCTGGCGCCGCATACCGCCAGCACGCCGTGAAACGTCGAACCGCGATTCGCCCAGGGCTTCAGCAGCATTGGCACAATCAGCCCCAGCCCCGCGACGCCAAGCCAGAACCACCATGTCCAGAATCCGCCGCCCAGCGCCGCAGTCAGCGCGCGCATTTTACCGTCATCGCCCAACGCCAGCCCAACGAAGAACGCCGCCAGCAGGAAGATTTCCAGCCAGACGACCGGCGTTTCCATGCGATGCACAAAATGCGCTTCAGTGCTGTGCGGATTGCTGCGATGACGCAAGGCCATCGCAATCAGCGCCACCGCCGCCCCGGAAGAGATCCCCGAGAACAGGAACAGCACCGGCAGGATCGGGTTATTAAGGAACGGATAGGACTTCAGCGCCGACAGCAGGAAGCCGGTATACGCCCCCAGCAGTACCGCCAGCACCAGCATTACCGTCTCAAGCAGGCGATGGAACGGCGTCAGCAACGTCAACGCTTTTTGCACCATCCCCAGACGCGGCAACCAGCGCTGTTGCAGGGCAAGCACCTCTTTTTCAAAGATTTTCGCCAGCCACAGAACCAGCACCACCATATAGAGCTGGAACAGCATGACACCCATCGACATCACCGACGTGAAGCTGTAGTGGAACATCAGTTTCCAGAAGGTCCACGGGCGCGTCAGGTGAAAGATCAGGATCAGCAGGCCAAGAATAATTGCCCCCGGCCCCACCACCAGCGTCGTACGCAGCAGCGTGCTGTCCGCCCCGCCCGCTTCCGGGTGAATGCGGCGCAGCAAAATAGCCAGCGTCACTAACCCGGCAGAAATACCAATCAGAAACAGATAGATGGCGATGGGCCAGTCCCACACCAGCGATTCAAAATGGAAAGCAGAAGTGTGCGTCATTGGCTCACCTCCCCAAATTTAAAGGGAACGCGGTAGACCTTCGGTTTCGTACCCAGCGCCAGCTTGTAGCGGTAGGTGGTTTTCTGCCGCAGCAGACGAGAGATATCGCTGTTGGGATCGTCCAGGTTGCCAAACGTCAGCGCCTTTGTCGGGCAGGACTCGACGCAGGCGGGCAACTTACCCGCTTTCAGGTTGGTTTTCCGGCAGAAATCGCACTTATCCGCCGTCTTGCTGACCGGATGGATAAAGCGTACGCGATAAGGACACGCCGCAATGCAATACTGGCAGCCGACGCACAGATCCGGGTTCACATCGACGATACCGCTGGCGGCATCGCGGAATGAGGCCCCGGTCGGGCAAACATCGACGCAGGGCGCATGATCGCAGTGCTGGCACGAATGACGGAAGAATTGATACTTCACGTCAGGAAACGTCCCCTGCGGCTCGCTGCGGATAATCGTCAGACGCGACACGCCCTCCGGCACCTGGTTCACTTCCCGACAGGCATCCATACAGGCGGTACAGCCGATGCATAATGACTCATCATGCACCATGCCGTAACGCACGCCGTTGATATTCAACGTTTTCGCCACCACGCGTCCTGCTGTTCCGCTGACCGCCACCAGCGCGCCGACGCGGGTGATAAACTGGCGACGAGAGCAACTCATGGATGCTCCTTAAGCAAGGGAACGGACGCCGGGTTAAAGTGCGGATTGGTACGCTGATCGCTGTGGCAATCGACGCAAATCTTAATCCGTCCTTTCTCATTGAGCGTCTGCATCGTATCTTGCTGTGGATGCAGCGAGTGACAGCTGGCGCACGCCACTTTGGTCACATGGACATCATGCGGCCAGAACGCTTTTTGCAGCTGCTCAGGCAGGTGGCAGGACATACAGACGCTGTTCTGCTGCTCTACCGTATACATCGGGTCGTTAAAGCGCATCACATCTTTCACCCCTTCGCGGTGTTTAGGCGATGGCTGACCGTGACAGTTGGTGCACGTAACCGGCAGCTTGTTGTTCGGGTTAACGACAGAAGCGTGCTTACCGTGCATACCCTCGGTATCCGGCTTGTGGCAATCCAGACAAGCAGCATCTGGATTACGCTGCTGGGTGACCGTCCAGCGTTGCTCTGAGTCCTGCGGCGTTGGGGTAGCGGTTATCCCACACAGGCTCCAGAACAGACCTGACGCCAGCACCCCAGCAGTTAATAACGAACGTAATACGCTCATATTCACTCCGTTGAGTTATCCGCCTCTTACGAGGCGGAATGTGGGGTTATTGGCTTAACAGACCGTTTTTACGCGCCTGATCTTCCCATTGCGGAATCACCGTCTTGATGAAGTCCTGCTTCTCGGCGTTGATTTGCTGCATGTTCAAACCAATCGCTTTCTGGGCTTTCTCTTTGGTGGAGATATCCGGCAGCGGGATTTCATGAGTGATGCCTTTACTGCCCAGCAGACGCACCAGTTTGGTACGGGCATCCGCCGCTTTATCCATCGCGCCGCCCAGCATACGCAGACCTTCATCCGGGGCATGCATATGGATGCCGTGCGAGGCAATCGCCAGATCCCAGCGCCACTGCGCATGACGAATATCGTCCAGAATCGGTTTCATTTCCGCTTCTGTCGCGCCCGCATCCCACGCTGCTTTCGCTTCGAAATGCGCGTGTACTAACTGATCTTCAACCTTGATTTTCAGGTCATGAATCGCCTGTTTACGCTCAGCAACCACTTTTTGCAGGGAGGCTTTATCCTGGGTGTGGCAGTTGGCGCAGGTCTGGGCGAAGTTATCAAACGGGTTGCCAATCTTATGGTCGGTGTAGAGTTTGCCTTCGGCGTTCTGCACTTTCGGCATGTGACAATCAATACAGGTCACGTTGTTCTTGCCGTGAATGCCCACGCTCCAGGTTTCATATTCCGGGTGCTGCGCTTTCAGCATTGGCGTTTTCGACAGCGGGTTTGTCCAGTCAGAGAAGGCGATGGCGTCGTAATATTTCTCCATATCCTCGACTTTTGTTCCCTCATCCCACGGGAATTTGACGGCTTTGTTTTTACCGTCAAAGTAGTACTCCACATGGCACTGCCCGCACACCATAGATTGCTGGTCAAAACGGCTGGCTTTATCAAACGGTTTGCCGATGGTTTCCATCGCGCGCTCGGCATAAGGACGGGAGAGCGTTAACGCTGGTTTGCCTTTGGCGAAATCGTCTGAGGCGGTGTTATGGCAGTCGGCGCAGCCCAGGGCATTGACGATTTCCGGGCCGCCGCGCGCCCATTTACCGTGGAAGTAGCCGTCTTCGCCATCTTTCTGGATCAGACGCGCCACATCCGGGCTTTTACAGCTCCAGCAGGCCATCGGCAATGGGCCATCTTCGGCATTTTTCGGTGCGCCGGTACGCAGGGTTTCACGCACATCGGTAACCGCATAAGCGTGCCCGCGCGGCTTATTGTAGTCACGCGAGAAGGGGTATCCCGCCCACAGGATCACCAGACGCGGGTCTTCTGCCAGCGCATCTTCACGCGTTGACTGTTCTGACGTCGCTTTCCATGAGAGATATTGATCGGGATGCTGAGGGGCGAAGGTTTCATTCTTCGCTTCAACGGTGACGGTCTTTGCGGGAACGGACGTTTGTTCAGCGTATACAGAGGAAATGAAAAAAAACGGTAATATCAGGCTGAAGAAACGGCGTGCGCGTAATATTGTCCTTGCCATAGAGGTCTCATCCAGATTGCGCCATTGCCTTCAATGGCGGTTCTTTATTTTGTTTTTCCACAACAGCAACCGCACGAATACTGTCATGACATTGCTCCCCTCTATGTGTAACAAAAAACCCCATTAAAAATGTTGTCTTTAATCAATTGTAAGTGCATGTAAAATACCACTTTAGAGTTATACCACCCTCCTTAAACCTACTCCTTTCGTTAGCATTCGACGCGGATCACTTTTTCAACAACTCGCCTGTAACTGCATGTTATCGCGGGTATTAATCCATTTTTGCGAGATTCCTTCAAAAATCACTTTGCCGTTTATTTGCACAGTTCCGTTATTGCGTGATCTGCCGCGCAAATACTAAACAAAACTGCCAAAGCCCCTACATTTAACTTTTGTGAGACATATTATTAACATCTTACAAGGAGAACAAAAGCCATGAGCCAAATACATAAACACGCTATTCCCGCAAACATTGCGGATCGTTGCCTGATAAACCCGGAGCAGTATGAGGCGAAATATCAACAATCTATTAACGAGCCAGATACCTTTTGGGGTGAACAGGGAAAGATTCTCGACTGGATTACACCGTATAAAAAAGTGAAGAACACCTCCTTTGCGCCCGGCAACGTGTCGATTAAATGGTATGAAGATGGCACGCTGAACCTGGCGGCAAACTGCCTTGACCGCCATCTGCAAGAAAACGGCGACCGTACCGCCATCATCTGGGAAGGCGATGACGCCACCCAGAGCAAACACATTTCATATCGCGAATTGCATCGCGATGTTTGTCGTTTCGCCAATACGCTGCTGGAGCTGGGCATTAAGAAAGGCGACGTCGTGGCTATTTATATGCCGATGGTGCCGGAAGCGGCGGTGGCGATGCTGGCCTGCGCGCGCATTGGCGCGGTGCATTCGGTGATCTTCGGCGGCTTCTCGCCGGAAGCGGTTGCCGGGCGAATCATCGACTCCAGCTCACGTCTGGTGATCACCGCCGATGAAGGCGTGCGTGCCGGACGCGGCATCCCGCTGAAAAAGAACGTCGATGATGCGCTGAAAAACCCGAATGTGAACAGCGTTGAACATGTGGTGGTTTTAAAACGTACTGGCGGGAAAGTCGACTGGCATGAAGGCCGCGATCTGTGGTGGAGCGACGTGATTGAGAAATCCAGCGCTGACCATCAGCCGGAAGAGATGAATGCGGAAGATCCGCTGTTTATCCTCTACACCTCCGGTTCAACCGGCAAGCCAAAAGGCGTGCTGCATACCACCGGCGGCTATCTGGTCTATGCCGCCACCACCTTTAAGTATGTCTTTGACTATCACCCGGACGATATCTACTGGTGTACCGCAGACGTAGGCTGGGTGACCGGGCACAGCTACCTGCTGTATGGGCCGCTGGCCTGCGGCGCAACCACCCTGATGTTTGAAGGCGTGCCAAACTGGCCGACGCCTGCGCGGATGGCGCAGGTGGTGGATAAGCACCAGGTTACTATTCTCTACACCGCCCCAACCGCTATTCGCGCTCTGATGGCGGAAGGCGATAAGGCGATTGAAGGCACCGATCGCTCTTCGCTGCGCATCCTCGGTTCCGTCGGCGAACCGATCAACCCGGAAGCGTGGGAATGGTACTGGAAGAAGATCGGTAACGAAAAATGCCCGGTAGTGGACACCTGGTGGCAGACCGAAACCGGTGGATTCATGATCACGCCGCTGCCCGGCGCGACTGAACTGAAAGCCGGTTCCGCCACGCGTCCGTTCTTTGGCGTGCAGCCCGCGCTGGTGGATAACGAAGGCCACCCGCAGGAAGGGGCGACCGAAGGCAATCTGGTGATTACCGACTCCTGGCCGGGTCAGGCGCGTACCCTGTTCGGCGATCACGAGCGTTTTGAGCAGACCTACTTCTCTACCTTCAAAAACATGTATTTCAGCGGCGACGGCGCGCGTCGTGATGAAGATGGTTACTACTGGATCACCGGGCGCGTCGATGACGTACTGAACGTTTCCGGCCATCGTCTGGGCACGGCGGAGATTGAATCCGCGCTGGTGTCGCATCCGAAGATTGCCGAAGCCGCGGTGGTCGGTATTCCGCACAACATCAAAGGCCAGGCCATCTACGCCTATGTCACGCTGAATCACGGCGAAGATCCGTCGCCGGAGCTGTATACCGAAGTACGCAACTGGGTACGTAAAGAAATTGGCCCGCTGGCAACACCGGACGTGCTGCACTGGACAGACTCACTGCCGAAAACGCGTTCCGGCAAAATCATGCGCCGTATTTTGCGCAAAATCGCAGCGGGCGATACCAGCAATCTGGGCGATACCTCAACTCTCGCCGATCCTGGCGTGGTCGAGAAACTGCTCGAAGAGAAGCAGGCCATCGCAATGCCTTCATAACCCTAACCGTGAAATGCCCGATGGCGCGCTGCTTATCGGGCCTACAGGTTCAACATCGCTTGTAGGCCGGATAAGGCTTCAGCCGCCATCCGGCAAAATAAAAAAATCCCCCTACCTTATCTCTGGAGACTCTGTGATGAATGACAATATTTATCAACGGATAGAAGACAGTGCGCGTTTCAGGGAGTTAGTCGAAAAACGGCAACGGTTTGCCACCATCCTGTCGGTCATCATGCTGGCGGTTTATATCAGCTTTATTCTACTGATTGCCTTCGCGCCGGGCTGGCTGGGCACTCCGCTACACGCCGGCACCAATGTCACCCGGGGTATTCCAATTGGGGTGGGCGTCATTCTGATCTCCTTCATCCTGACCGGTATTTACATCTGGCGGGCGAATGGTGAATTCGACCGTCTTAACAACGCCGTCCTGCACGAGGTTAAAGCATCATGAAGAGAGTCCTGACGGCGCTTGCCGCCACACTACCCTTCGCTGCAAACGCAGCGGATGCCATTAGCGGTGCAGTAGAACGCCAGCCAACCAACTGGCAGGCAATCGTCATGTTCCTGATTTTCGTGGTGTTTACGCTCGGCATCACCTACTGGGCCTCTAAACGCGTCCGTTCACGCAGCGACTATTACACGGCAGGCGGGAATATTACCGGCTTCCAGAATGGGCTGGCGATCGCCGGCGACTATATGTCCGCCGCGTCGTTCCTCGGAATTTCCGCTCTGGTGTTCACCTCCGGCTACGACGGGCTGATCTACTCCCTTGGCTTCCTGGTGGGCTGGCCTATCATTCTGTTCCTGATCGCCGAGCGCTTGCGTAACCTGGGTCGCTATACCTTTGCTGACGTCGCCTCTTATCGACTGAAACAGGGGCCGATCCGCATTCTGTCTGCCTGTGGTTCGCTGGTGGTCGTGGCGCTTTACCTCATCGCCCAGATGGTGGGGGCAGGTAAACTGATCGAGCTGTTGTTCGGTCTGAACTACCACATCGCGGTCGTGCTGGTGGGCGTTCTGATGATGATGTACGTCCTGTTCGGCGGCATGCTGGCAACGACATGGGTACAGATTATCAAAGCCGTACTGCTGCTGTTCGGCGCCAGCTTTATGGCCTTTATGGTCATGAAGCACGTCGGCTTCAGCTTCAACAACCTGTTCACCGAAGCGATGGCGGTACACCCGAAAGGTTCAGCCATTATGAGCCCTGGCGGTCTGGTCAACGACCCGATCTCCGCGCTGTCATTAGGCCTGGGTCTGATGTTCGGTACGGCAGGCTTACCGCACATTCTGATGCGTTTCTTTACCGTCAGCGATGCCCGCGAAGCGCGTAAAAGCGTGTTCTACGCCACTGGCTTTATGGGTTATTTCTACATCCTGACCTTTATTATCGGCTTCGGCGCGATCATGCTGGTCGGCGCGAACCCGGAGTATAAAGATGCCGCAGGCGCGTTAATCGGCGGCAACAACATGGCGGCGGTTCATCTGGCGAACGCGGTAGGCGGCAACCTGTTCCTCGGCTTTATCTCTGCGGTAGCCTTCGCAACGATCCTGGCGGTCGTGGCCGGTCTGACGCTGGCAGGCGCATCGGCGGTATCTCACGACCTGTACGCGAACGTGTTTCGTAAAGGCGCGACCGAACGCGAAGAATTGCGGGTATCGAAAATTACCGTACTGGTGCTGGGCGTAATTGCCATCATTCTGGGCGTGCTGTTTGAAAACCAGAATATCGCCTTCATGGTCGGCCTGGCGTTTGCTATCGCGGCGAGCTGCAACTTCCCAATCATCCTGCTCTCCATGTACTGGTCGAAGCTGACCACGCGCGGCGCGATGATGGGCGGCTGGTTAGGCCTGGTGACGGCTGTCGTGCTGATGGTTCTCGGCCCAA
Source organism: Citrobacter sp. TBCP-5362 (assembly GCF_005406305.1). Lineage (NCBI taxonomy): Bacteria > Pseudomonadati > Pseudomonadota > Gammaproteobacteria > Enterobacterales > Enterobacteriaceae > Citrobacter > Citrobacter sp. TBCP-5362. The sequence continues at coordinate 4,179,122 of NZ_CP040234.1, forward strand.
CGATTTGGGTGCAAATCCTCGGCCACGAAAAAGCCATCTTCCCGTATGAGTATCCGGCGCTGTTCTCCATCAGCGTTGCCTTTATTGGGATCTGGTTCTTCTCCGCTACCGATAATTCTGCGGAAGGTAATCGCGAGCGTGAGCAGTTCCGCGCCCAGTTCATCCGTTCCCAGACCGGGTACGGCGTTGAGCAAGGCCGCGCGCATTAATTCAGCGCACTCCTCCGGCCCACGGGTCGGAGGACAACATCAGAACATCACTTTTGCGACCAGCGGCGCCGCCAGCACCATCATCACACCGGACAGCATCATCACCAGACTGGCGACGACGCCCTCCTGCTGACCCAGTTCATACGAACGCGCCGTACCTGCCCCATGTGATGCCGCGCCAAACCCGGCGCCTTTCGCCATTCCTTCACGAATAGACAGGCGCAAAAACAGCGCATCGCCAACCGCCATCCCGAACACGCCAGTCACCACCACAAAGAGCGCCACTAAATCCGGTTGACCGCCCAGCGGCTCTGCCGCCGCCAGCGCAAATGGCGTGGTGACGGAACGCACGGCCAGGCTGCGCTGAATCTCATCCGGCAGCGTAAACAGGCGCGCCAGCCAGACGGAACTGGTGACCGCCACCACGGTTGCCGTTACCACGCCCGCCGTCAGCGACATCCAGTGGCGTTTAATGATGGCGAGATTATCGTAAACCGGAACGGCAAACGCGATGGTCGCCGGGCCTAACAACCACAGCAGCCAGTGCGATTCGCCAATGTAGTTCTGCCAGGAGATATGGCCAAACACCAGTATCAATACCAACAGCGCGGGCGTGAGCACCAGCGGCATCAACGGCAGCTTACGAAAGCGACGGTACAGCCGCTTATTGACGAAATAGATCCCCAGCGTGATGACCAGGCACAGTACGCTTAGCTGAAAATTACTCACGGTTTACCCTGCTCATCTCATAGCGGTATACGTTATCCACCACCCATGCGGTTGCGCCAAGCACCATCAGCGTGCTGATCGCAATCACGGCGAAGATACGCCAGCCGTCCATCAACAGCAGTTGCGCATAGTTAACGACCGCCACCACGGCGGGGACAAAGAACAGCAGCATTTCCGCCAGCAGCCAGCGTGCGCCCGCGCGAACCCAGTTAAGCGGGATCACCCGACAGACAATAAGCGCCAGCATCAGCGCCATCCCAACCAGATTGGCGGGAAGCGGCAGATGCAGCCATGAAACAAGGTATTGAGCAAAAACAAATAAACCTGCATACAGCAGTACCTGAACCGGTATCTGGAGTCGTTGCATAACAGCAGGCGTAACGCGGCTTATCGCCACAGCCATGAGGGAATGTCCTGAAAAATAAAACGGAACGCCAGTATAGAGAGCGCCCGTCCGCTACTGAAATGAATTAAACTCATTGCAGGCATAGTCTTAAGGAATAATCATGGATATCAGAACGCTGCGTTATTTTGTCGAGGTGGTGCGCCAGCAGAGTTTCACCCGCGCAGCGGAGAAGTTATTTGTCACTCAGCCCACCATCAGCAAGATGCTGAAGAATCTGGAAGATGAGCTTAATTGCACGCTGCTGATCCGCGATGGGCGACGTCTGCTGCTGACGGATACCGGGCGCGTGGTGTTCGAGCGCGGCCTGGCGATCCTCGCTGAATTTCGCCAGCTGGAAGCAGAGCTGGGCGATATTAACCATCTCAATAAAGGGCTGCTGCGGCTTGGCATCCCGCCGATGGTCGGCATGCTGATGGCCGGGCCGATTAGCCTGTTTCGCCAGCGTTATCCGGGTGTGGAACTGAAGATTGCAGAATTTGGCGGTTTGACGGTACAGCAGGCGGTAATGAACGGCGAGCTGGATGTGGCGATGACCGCGCTGCCAGTGGAGGAAGAGAGCGGACTGACGACCTTGCCGCTGTTCAGCCACCCGCTATGCGTGCTGGTGCCGCGTTCCGGTAAGTGGATGGCGTGCGAGTCGATTTCCCCCGAAGCGCTGGCGGAGCATCCTCTGCTTATCTACAACGAAGATTTTGCGTTGAATCGCCAGTTGATGCGGCTTTTTAAGCAGCATGATGTGAAGCCGCGTATTGCGGTACGCAGCGGTCAGTGGGATTTCCTGGCCGCTATGGTGCAGGCCGGCGTCGGAATTGCGATTTTGCCGGAGCCGATTTGCCAACGGCTGGATAAACAAACCCTGCGTTGGCTCCCGCTGGAGAGTGACTTACGCTGGCAGTTGGGCATGATCTGGCGCGAAGGCGTTTATTTGTCCCACAGCGCCAGAGCGTGGTTGACGTGTTGCGAAGGGTTCTGGTTAACGCAGGAATAACGCCTCGCTCGCCGGATGGCGGCGCAAGCGCCTTATCCGGCCTACGGGAGTGCATTTTGTAGGCCCGGTAAGCGAAGCGCCACCGGGCGATACGGGTGCTTACTGATTTTCGATCAACAATGCTTCCAGCAAATCCAGGTCATGCAGCAGTTTTTGCAGGGTTTCGTTACTGATCTCACGCGTCGCGCGCAGGTGGTATAACTCTGCACGTTCCGAGCGTAGCGCCGCCAGGCGGAAGCGCCGTTCGAGGTTCTCTTCCTGCATTGAGCTTTCCACATCGTTACGCCCATCGGCGCGGCGACGCAGGTTACCAATCACGCGGGAGCTGACCTCGGTGAGCAACTGGTTATCGATGTTCTCTTCGGTATCCGCCGCCAGACGTTCTTCCATCTTCTGAATCGCGACAATCGCCACTTCCGCCGTGGCGGCGCGGGCGATTCGCTCCTCTTTCTGCTGCTGTGAGTGATCGCCCACTTCCAGATGTTGCAGCAGAATCGGCAGCATCACGACCCCCACAAACAGCGAGAACAAAATCACGCCCGCCGCAAGGAATACCAGCTCATAGCGCGCCGGGAAGCCGTTACCATCCGGCAACAATAGCGGGATAGAGAGCACACCGGCCAGCGTAATCGCCCCGCGTACCCCTGCAAAAGAGGCGATAAGAACTTCACGCATCGTCCAGGCGCCAAACTCCATCGGCTTTTTCTTCAGGAAGCGATTACTGAAGTTCTTCATCGTCCACAGCCAACCAAAGCGCACCAGCATCAGCGCGGCATAAATCAGCACGATATCGGTGAACAGCATCCAGGTTTCAACGTTGGGATCGGCTTCCGCCGCCACCAGCGACGACTCCAGAATCCCTGGCAGTTGCAGACCCAACAGCAGAAAGACCATGCCGTTAAAGACAAACTCCAGCATCGCCCAGGTGCTGTTGGCGCGCAGACGCATCGCCAGCGGCGCGCGACGCATAACGCCGGAGCGGGTGATGGTCATCCCGGCCGCCACAGCGGCAAGAATGCCGGATACGCCGATATGTTCCGCAATCAGGTAGGAGGCGAACGGCAGCAGGAACAGCAAGACGATTTGCGTCGCTGGCTCATCCCCGCCCCAACGGCTCAGGAAACGCAGGGAGCGACCGTATAACCAACTGACGACAAAGCCCGCCAGAATACCACCCACTGCGACTTTGAAGAACTCCACCGTCGCCCCGCCGACGGTAAACACCATCGTCCCCATCGCCACTGCGACGGCAAATTTCAACGACACCAGGCCGGACGCGTCGTTCATCAACGCCTCGCCTTGCAGGATGCCCATAATTTTCTTCGGAATGCGCCCCTCGCCGACAATGCCGGAAAGCGCAACCGCATCGGTCGGCGACAGTACGGCAGCCAGCGCGAAGGCCGGTATCAGCGGAATGCCCGGCACCAGCCAGTAAATCATAAAGCCAATTCCGACCACCGTGACCAGCACCAGCGCCAGCGCCAGACCGAAAATCTCTCGCCCATGTTCGAGAAACTCCCGGGTCGGCGTTTTCCAGCCGTCTGCGAACAACAGCGGCGGAATAAACAGCACCAGGAACAGTTCAGGGTCAAATTCCACATGCAAACCAAACGTCGGCCATGCCAGCAGCGCGCCAATGGCGATTTGCATGAGGGGTAAAGGAAGCTGGAAGGGCAATACACGAGTAAATACCCCCGACAGCGAGACCACAAGGGTCATGATGAGTATTGTGAAGAAGATTTCCATGCGTTCCCTGTTTGCGATATTTCTTATGTTTTAAAACGTGAGGCGTCGTGCCTCAATTCTATCTTCCTCAGAGTAACGCAAAAGACAACGGGATGTGTCCTGAAAATAAAAACGGGCGGCAAAAGCCACCCGTTTTTAGAGGACGCCAGGAATCAGATAGCCCAGCCGCCCGCATAGAAGGCGACCAGCGCTACGGCAATTACCACGGTGCCGACGTTCAGCTTACGCCATTCGCCCGACACAATGCGGCCGATCACCAGCGTAGCAAAACCAATCATAATGCCGGTTACGATGTTGCAGGTCAGGACGATAAACACCGCCGTGATCAGACCCGCCATCGCATCCACAAAGTCAGCGAAGTCGATTTTCGCCACGTTGCTCAGCATCAGCAGGCCGACGTACATCAGCGCGGGCGCGGTCGCGTAGACCGGAACCAGATAAGAGAGCGGAGAGAGGAACAGGATCAGCAGGAACAGGACGCCGACGGTGATCGCCGTCAGACCCGTTTTACCGCCTGCCGCCGTACCCGCCGCCGATTCAATGTATACCGCCGCAGGCGCTGCGCCAACCAGACCAGAGAACACGCTGCTCAGGGAGTCGGTGGTCAGCGCTTTGCCGCCATCAATAATCTGCCCGTCTTTATCCAGCAGGTTCGCCTGGCCAGCGACCGCGCGAATCGTGCCGGTGGCGTCGAAAACAGCGGTCATCACCAGCGCCAGCACGCTCGGCAGGACGATCGGGTTCAGCGCGCCCATAATATCCAGGCTGCCAATCAGCGAGTTGCCGTGTTCATCACTTAAAGACGGCATAGCAAAAAAGCCGGAGAAATGGACGGATGGATCGAAGATCAAACCCACAACCGAAATACCAATAATGGTCAGCAGAATGCCACCCGGCACCTTCAGTTTTTCCAGGCCGATAATGACCGCCAGACCAATCAGCGACATGATAACCGGGAAAGAATCAAAGTTACCCAGCGCGACCGGCAGACCGTCCAGCGGGTTCTTAATCACCAGACCCACGCCATTCGCGGCGATCAGCAACAGGAACAGGCCGATACCGATGCCGGTGCCGTGCGCCACGCCATGCGGCAGATTGCGCAGGATCCAGCTACGGATACCGGTCGCCGAGATGATGGTAAACAGCACGCCCATCAGGAATACCGCACCCAGCGCAACCGGAACGCTAATGTGCTGACCCAGCACCAGGCTAAACGCGGTGAAGGCGGTCAGCGAGATGGCGCAACCGATAGCCAACGGCAGGTTCGCCCACAGACCCATAACAATAGAACCGACGCCAGCCACCAGGCAGGTCGCCACAAATACGGCGGCAGGCGGGAATCCGGCTTTACCCAGCATCCCCGGAACCACGATAACGGAGTAGACCATCGCCAGGAAAGTCGTTAATCCGGCAACCACTTCCTGACGGACGGTGCTTCCACGGTGTGAAATTTTAAACCAGGCGTCGAGTGAACCGCCGGTACGCGCTGAAGGCGTAGACATAGAAAACATCCCCTGAGAGTTTATTTTTCGTCGAGTATGCGTGGTGGACAATCCACTGCCAGCGAAACGTCATCTCCTTGTGCTACGTTTGCAACAATAAGGGGTGTCGCAAAAAAGCAAACGTTTAACTCCGCGCATACAAAACGGGTAGTAAAAAAAGCAAACGATTATCCAGCGATAATACGGGGCTTTTCAACTAAACTTTGCGGCTTTTTGCTTATTTCTTTTCATCACGCTCAATAAATCGCCAGTCGATGCGCAAACGTTATCGTCAATGCGCAATCTGATAACATTTTTTCTCGGGCGGACGACTGACACATCCGTCTACCCGCCAGGGATCTCAAAAGGACCGCCTTGCTGGATAGCCCTTTGCCACGCCGGGCGCATCTCTACGCGCTTCTTCCAGGCGCTAATGTGCGTCAGGTCGTTAATTCCGCCTCGGCTCAGTAACGCAAACAGAGGAAAACTCATCTGGATATCCGCCATGCTGATATGTTCCCCGGCAAACCAGGGCTGCGCGGCAAGATGCGCATCAATGTAGCGCGCATGCGTCTCCAGTTGCGGGTTGAGATACGCTTTTTGCACGCCCTGCCCCAGAATGCCGCCCAGCGTGCGTAACCCAAATGGCACCGGCGGTTTACCCAGGCTGACAAACACCAGTTTCATTAACAGCATTGGCATTAACGAGCCTTCCGCATAATGCAGCCAGAACCGATACTGCCGTTTTTGCCGGGCATCGGCAGGTTTAAACTGCCCTGCGTGGTCATAGGTTTCCTGCAAATACTCCAGGATGGCGCCGGATTCGGCGAGGATCTCACCGTTATCTTCAATAACGGGCGATTTTCCAAGCGGGTGGATTTTTTTCAGCGCCGGTGGCGCAAGCATGGTTTTTTCACGCTGGTAGCGAACAATCTGGTAGGGCAGCGACAGCTCCTCCAGCGCCCAGAGCACGCGCTGGGAACGAGATTGATTCAAATGATGCACCGTCAGCATGGCTGTCTCCTGTTTTTCATTCAAATTAACTATAGAAAAGAGCGAGAGATGGCGTAAAAATTTCGGCTAAAAAACAGACAATACACTGGCAAACGGGCGGGCATGGCATACAATTACAGTATCAACACAAACCGGAACCTCCACCACGTGCTCGACTGAGGGGTGTTGATGTCGGGGGAAACCCTCCCGTGAACCAACGGGATAGAGCGAAAGACAAAGACCGGAAACAAACTAAAGCGCCCTTGCGGCGCTTTAGTTTTATGCGCGGCGATATGGCGCTCGCCTATCCGGCCTACGCGCGTCCCGGCGAAACGACATTTAATCATCTTCCAGCAATCGCGCCCCTGTTCCCTGCGTACCGAGCTGATCGCCTGGGTTGCGCAGCGGGCAATCGCTACGCGACAAACAGCCGCAGCCGATGCAGCCGTCCAGCTCATCACGCAACGCCACCAGAGTATGAATACGTCTGTCCAGCTCCTCGCGCCATTGCGAAGAAAGCTGCTTCCACTCCTTTGCGCTCAGCGTATGCCCCTCAGGCAATACGCCAAACGCTTCGCCAATGGTCGCCAGTGGAATGCCAATACGTTGAGCAATCTTGATGATCGCCACATAGCGCAGCACATCGCGCTTATATCGCCGCTGATTGCCGCCGTTACGGACACTGCTGATAAGCCCTTTGCTCTCATAAAAGTGCAGCGCCGATACCGCCACACCGCTACGTTTCGCCACCTCACCCGGCGTAAGCAGGGACTTTATACGCGGTAATTTCTTTTCCATAAATCGCTTTACCTCAAGTTAACTTGAGGAATTATACTCGCCCGCAGACAAAACGACGAATCGAACACTGAGAAAGAGGCAGCAATATGTCCCATCAGCAGATAATTCAGACCCTTATTGAATGGATTGATGAACATATCGACCAACCGCTGAACATTGATGTGGTCGCAAAAAAATCAGGTTACTCGAAGTGGTATTTACAGCGGATGTTCCGCACGGTGATGCATCAGACGCTGGGCGACTATATTCGTCAGCGCCGACTCCTGCTAGCCGCCGTAGAGCTACGAACGACCGAGCGCCCCATTTTTGATATCGCGATGGATCTGGGATATGTGTCGCAACAGACATTTTCGCGCGTCTTCCGCCGCGAGTTTGACCGCACGCCCAGCGACTACCGTCATCGTCTGTAACCTTACTGCCCGCGCTGCATCAGGAGTGCGGGCGACTGTTGCAGCCACTGAATAAACGCCTGCGGCGGCATCGCCTTCGCAAAATACCATCCCTGACAATACTGAACGCCGCGCTTGAACAGCCAGTTCACCTGATCTGCCGTTTCCACGCCTTCGGCAATGGCCTTCAGGTGTAAACTTTGCGCCATTTCGATGATATGTTCCGCGATCAGATGACTGGTGCTATTGGTGGTCAGCGTGTCGATAAAGGATTTATCAATCTTCAGAATATCGACATTCAATGAATACAGGTTGTGCAGGTTTGAATACCCTGTTCCAAAATCATCGATTGCCACTTCAAAACCCGCCTGACGAAATGCCTGAATAACCGGCGTGGTTTTCGGCACGTCAATAAAGCCGCGCTCCGTCACTTCCACCTTAATTTGTTGCGCAAGAACGGAATGCTGGCGGGCTTTCTCCGCAATTAACGCGATAAGCCGGGAGGAGTGGAAATCAGAAGCAGAGAGATTAATAGAGATATAAAGATGAGGTTGCGAGGCGAGAAAATGTCCCAGATCGTTGAATACTTCTTCCACAACGTAATCGGTAATCTGCGCAATCATCCCCTCTTTTTCAGCCAGCGGGATAAACTCTGCCGGGCTCATCACCTGCCCTTCAAAACCAGGCCAGCGCAATAGCGCCTCCGCCCCCACGCATTTTTCATTTTGAATATCAATAATGGGCTGATAATAAAGACGCAGTTGACGTTTATCGATCGCTCGCTGCAACAAACGGCGCGGTGAATGATATTCCTCGCGCGTACGCGACCACATCAATAACACAATGATGCTACAGATAATGCCTAACGGCAGCGTTAACGTCGCCTGATGGTACAGGTTCTGATAGAAACGTGCGTTATCAGTGGAAACAATTATCGCGATCGGACGTTTTTCTGAATGGGCAATAGTATAGAAGCGATTATTTTGCTGAAAGGTAGATTCATCACGGTGCAGTAACGGTAATAATTGCTCGACGTTTGCCTGTTCGCTCACGGAGAAAAAGGAGCTCGTCACCGTGTCATATACACCCCAGGCCAGAGTCGGATCGTCTGACATCACCTCGCTGTAAGACAACGGATTTATTACCGCGACATAGTGTCCTCTTTGCATATACGTCATTTTGTAGCCAGCAAAGAACGGCGTATCACGATAGTAATAAATAGAAACGTCTGGTTCTCGTTTATAATCTGCGGCAGGGATAATATAAGGACTGGCAGGCGCCATTACCGTAGAGCATAAAAAATGATCGTCTTGCGCATAAATTAACTCGCTGATATACAGACGACCACGAATAATATCCTGCATTCGTTTTTGATGCGCAGGAGTACAGGCTTTTCCCTGATACTGCTGTATCGCGTCGCGGGCCAGCTCCACCTGCTGGACAACCAGTTCCGTTTTTTCTAATGCCAGCTCGGCAAAAGAGTGCAGTTGATTACGGGTTTCAGACACCGCCCGCATGTGGGCAAACCATAGCGCCAGCATCACGGGGAGTAATACCACCATGATTGTTCCAAGGAATCTCAGCAACTTTCGTTGCGCGCTATGATTCATTTCGGCCCTGTATCCCTGAATTGTCTGTGCCTGTCATCATCAAGGCGGATGCTATAACAAACAGGTGATTACGTTGCATGAATTAAGCGACATTAGCAACAGACTTTTCCTGGTAAAAGTCTGATATTGACGGATGACGATAATATTTTCCCGTAAGGCAAACTTAAAGTTATGCTTATTTTTATTAGGGAATATTCTAATCCAAAAGGAGTAAGAATTTTCCAGGGTTTTTTCCGATTAATGCAGAAAAATTAAGTTAAATTTCCAGGCTGGTTAATTTTCCGGCGCTAATAAAATGGTAATAAAAATACATCTTCAATAACCAGCCCCATAATCTTCCGGTATAGCCCCCTTCAGATACCCATATTTAATTTGTGGTTATAAAGCACACAAAAAAGGGTGCCCTGCACTGGCTAACAAACAATTTATTGTGATATAGTTCACAAAAATGATGAAACAGAAACGTTGTTTCATTCAGTGTCGATGTCATGCCCGTCGATAGCCAGAGTGTACCACGCCTTCCGTGAGCAACGCCGCGCTGTCCAGGGCACCTGCTATTCTCAGAGGAAATGTTTCATGGCTACCATAACCACTGGCGTGGTTCTTCTCCGCTGGCAACTGCTGAGCGCTGTGCTCATGTTTTTAGCCAGCACGCTCAATATTCGCTTTCGTAAATCCGACTATATCGGACTCGCGGTGATCAGTAGCGGCCTTGGCGTCGTATCGGCCTGCTGGTTTGCAACCGGGTTACTCGGCATCACTCTGATGGATGTCTCCGCAATCTGGAACAATATCGAAGCCGTGATGGTGGAAGCCATGAGCCATACCCCGCCAGAGTGGCCGATGGTGTTGACCTGATGCTGATATAAGCCTCCGCCCGGAGGCTTTTTTATTCTCTCAAAAACAGCCAGTTAACCTTTATCCCGCTAAAATCGCCGTATCATTTATTGTAATGAGAACTATTCTCATATTAACATCCCCGCCGTGATGATTAACTTTTGATACTTTTCCGCTATGCCGACTCCAGTTCAGTGCGCTCCTTTAACGTTTGAATCGCTGTATCGCGCGCATCACGGCTGGCTGACGCACTGGCTGGCGCGAAAGTTACAGTCGGCGTTCGACGCCGACGACGTCGCCCAGGACACCTTCCTGCGTATTATTAACGGTGAATCTCTGACGGCGATTCGCGACCCAAAGTCGTTTCTCTGCACCGTCGCCAAACGGGTGATGATCGACCTTTTCCGCCGCAATGCGCTGGAAAAAGCGTATCTGGAGATGCTTGCGCAGTTACCCGAAACGCTGGCGCCTTCCGCTGAAGAAAAGCAGTCACATCTCGAAACGCTGCAACTTGTCGACAGGATGCTGGACGGGTTGAGCGCCAAAGCGAGAACGGCCTTCCTGCTTTCTCAGCTTGACGGGCTGACCTACAGCGCCATCGCGCAACGTCTGAATGTTTCCGTCAGCTCGGTGAAAAAGTACGTCGCGAAAGCCACGGAACACTGCCTGCTGTTCCGCCTGGAGCATGGCCTGTGAAAACCTCCCTCACCGATGCCCGCCGCCAGGCGCTACGTTCAGCCTCACACTGGTATGCCGTTTTAAGCGGGGAGCGCGTGAGCCCCCAGCAGGAAGCGCGCTGGCAGCAGTGGTATGAACAAGATCAGGATAATCAATGGGCCTGGCAGCAGGTCGAAAACCTGCGCTGCCAGATGAGCAGCGTCCCCGGCAAACTCGCCAGCCACACACTGAAAGACAGCCGCCTGACGCGTCGCCACGTACTGAAAGGGTTGCTGTTGCTGGTCTGCGCGGGCGGCAGCTGGCAGCTCTGGCGATCGGAGTTGGGCGAAGGCCTGCGTGCTGATTATCGTACCGCCCGGGGGCAGACTCGCCAGCAGACGCTGGAGGATGGCACGTTGCTTTCGCTGAATACCGACAGCGCGGTTAACGTGCGATTTGACGGTAGCCAGCGCCAGATCCAGCTCTGGTACGGCGAGATCGCCATTACCACCGGTAAAGACGCGCTGCAACGCCCGTTTCGTGTACAGACGCGCCAGGGCCAGCTCACCGCATTGGGTACGGAATTTACCGTGCGCCAGGACGGCGATGAAACCGTCCTTAGCGTCCGCCAACATGCCGTCGAAGCGATTCTCGCCGGAGATCCGCAACAAAAACGGGTTATTCAGCAAGGTGAAACGGTGCGCTTCAGCGCCTCGCAGTTTGGCGACGTCGCATCATTGAATGACGAGTCTGCAAGCTGGACGCAGGGCGTGTTAAGTTTCAGCGACAAACCTCTAGGCGACGTCATCGCCACGCTCTCGCGCTACCGACACGGCATACTGCGTTGCGACCCGGCCGTTGCCGGATTACGCCTGACAGGGACGTTCCCGCTCGGCAACACCGATGCCGTACTGAATGCGATCGCGAAAACGCTTCCTGTGAAAATTCATTTTGTTACGCGCTACTGGGTCACGCTGTCTCCCGCCATTTAAACGATAACGAAAAAAATTATCATTTTTATTGTCCCTTTTGCCCCGCTCGTTCGACTTCATAACTGAATACAAATAAAGAAATGATGATGGAGACGTGATGGCCTTTCATAACACAGCACCTCTGGTGATGGCGATTCGTTTAAGCCTGCTTCCGCTTGCCGGACTGGCTTCACTGCCTGCATTTGCCACGCAGTTCGATATTGCCGCCGGAGATTTAGACAAAGCACTTAATCAATACGCTGCCCGCAGCGGCATTATTATGTCAGTGGATGCTTCGCTCACGCGGGGCAAACACAGCGACGGACTGCACGGCGACTACGCGCTTGAAGATGGCCTGCGCACGCTGCTAAAGGGGAGCGGCCTACAGGAAAAATCGTTAGGCGATAACACCTGGACGCTGGAAGCCGCCCCGGTTGCCAGCGAGGACTCGTTGACCGTAGTCGGCGACTGGCTGGGTGAAGCCCGGGAAAACGACGTGTTCGAACATGCCGGCGCGCGTGACGTTATCCGTCGGGATGATTTCACCAAAACCGGCGCGACGACCATGCGCGAAGCGCTGAACCGTATCCCCGGCGTCAACGCCCCGGAAAACAACGGCACCGGCAGCCATGACCTGGCAATGAACTTCGGTATTCGCGGTCTTAACCCACGCCTGGCCAGCCGCTCGACGGTATTGATGGACGGCATCCCCGTGCCTTTTGCGCCATACGGTCAGCCGCAGCTGTCGCTCGCGCCGGTCTCTCTGGGCAATATGGATGCCGTTGACGTGGTGCGCGGCGGCGGCGCGGTGCGCTATGGGCCGCAAAGCGTGGGTGGTGTGGTGAACTTCGTGACCCGCGCGATTCCGCAGGATTTCGGTATTGAAGCCGGCGTTGAAGGGCAACTCAGCCCCACCTCGTCGCAAAACAATCCAAAAGAGACGCACAACCTGATGGTAGGCGGAACGGCGGATAACGGTTTCGGCACGGCCCTGCTCTACTCCGGCACGCGCGGCAGCGACTGGCGCGAACACAGCAACACCCGTATCGACGACGTGATGCTGAAAAGCAAATACGCGCCTGACGAGGTACACACCTTCAATAGCCTGCTGCAATACTATGACGGTCACGCCGATATGCCCGGCGGCCTGTCCCGCGCCGACTACGACGCCGATCGCTGGCAGTCCACGCGCCCGTATGACAGCTTCTGGGGCCGCCGCCAGCTTGCCAGTCTGGGATATCAATACCAGCCCGACAGCCAGCACAAATTCAATATTCAGGGTTTCTACACCCGCACCCTGCGCAGCGGTTATTTAGAGCAAGGAAAACGCATTACGCTCTCACCGCGCTACTACTGGGTTCGCGGCATTGAACCGCGCTACAGCCAGAGCTTTATGATTGGCCCGTCTGCGCATGAAGTCGGCGTAGGCTATCGCTATGTCAATGAATCCACGCATGAAATGCGTTACTACACCGCAACCACCAGCGGTCAGTTGCCGTCAACATCCAGCCCTTATGACCGTGATACGCGTTCAGGGACCGAAGCTCACGCCTGGTATCTCGATGACAAAATTGATATCGGCAACTGGACCATTACGCCAGGTATGCGTTTTGAGCACATTGAATCCTACCAGGACAACAACGTTAAAGGTACGCACGAAGAGGTGAGCTACAACGCCCCGCTTCCGGCGCTTAACGTCCTCTACCACCTCACTGGCAGCTGGAATCTTTATGCCAACACTGAAGGCTCGTTCGGCACCGTACAGTACAGTCAAATTGGCAAGGCTGTGCAAAGCGGCAATGTGGAACCGGAAAAAGCGCGAACCTGGGAAGTCGGAACCCGATTCGACAACGGCGCGCTGACGGCGGAAATGGGGCTGTTCCTGATTAACTTTAATAATCAGTACGACTCCAACCAGACTAACGATACGGTTACCGCCCGTGGCAAAACCCGTCATACCGGGCTGGAAACGCAGGTACGTTACGATCTCGGCGATATGACGCCCACGCTGGAAAATGTCGCCGTTTACGCTAACTACGCGTACGTTAACGCCGAAATTCGCGAAAAAGGCGACACTTACGGCAATCAGGTGCCGTTCTCACCGAAGCATAAAGGAACGCTGGGCGTGGATTACAAACCCGGCAACTGGACGTTCAACCTGAACAGCGATTTCCAGTCCAGCCAGTTTGCCGACAACGCCAATACTGTGAAAGAGAGCGCGGACGGCAGCACCGGGCGTATTCCGGGTTACATGTTGTGGGGCGCGCGCGTGGCGTATGACTTCGGCCCCGAGATGGCCAACCTGAACCTCGCGTTTGGCGTAAAGAATATCTTCGACCATGAGTATTACACCCGCTCGTATGACGACAACAACAAAGGCATCTATGCCGGACAGCCGCGAACGCTGTACCTGCAAGGGTCACTGAAGTTCTGATTGTTCATTTGTTGCCGGGTGGCGGCGTAAATGCCTTACCCGGCCTACAGAGTGACGTAGGCCAGGTAAGCGCAACGCCATCCGGCAACCGGAGTTGACTATGTTTGCTTTTATTCGCGTTTATTTTTTCAGCCTGATCGTCCTGGCAGCGCCGGTTTTTGCCGTGACGGTGCAGGATGAACACGGCGCCTTTACCCTGAATAAAACGCCGCAACGGATTGTCGTACTGGAACTGTCGTTTGCCGATGCGCTGGCGGCGGTGAACGTCAGTCCGGTGGGGATCGCCGATGACAACGATCCCACGCGTCTGCTGCCGGAAGTGCGTCAGATTATCGGGCAATGGCAGTCCGTCGGCACCCGCGCTCAGCCGAGCCTTGAGGCGATCGGCGCGCTAAAACCTGACCTGATTATCGCTGACAGCAGCCGCCACGCAGGGATTTACGCCGCGCTGCAAGAGATCGCCCCCGTGTTGTTGCTCAAATCCCGCAATGAAACGTACGCTGAAAATCTGCAATCCGCCGCGATCATCGGGAAAGTATCAGGTAAAGATGCTGAAATGCAAAAACGGCTGACGTTGCATCGGGAACGTATGCGCGCGTTTGCCGCCCACTTGCCGAAAGGGGCCAGCGTGGTATTCGGCACCTCACGCGAACAGCAGTTTAATCTGCACAGCCGCGAATCGTATACGGGCGGCGTGCTCGCCGCGCTGGGTCTGCGCGTGCCGGAGGCAATCAACTCTGCGCCAATGACCACGATTAATCTGGAGCGGCTACTGGCGCTCGATCCGCAGTGGCTGATTGTCGCGCACTACCGCCAGGAGAGCATCGTTAAACGCTGGCAGCAGGATACGTTGTGGTCCATGCTCCAGGCGTCGCAACACCACCAGGTTGCCGCCGTCGATAGCAATAGCTGGGCGCGGATGCGCGGGATTTTCGCTGCGGAACGCATTGCCGGCGATACGGTGAAAATCTTTCATCACCAGATGCCTGATACCACGCAATGAGGACATTGATCATTTGGGGAGCGCCCGTACTGGCGCTCCTGGCGGCGTTCTGGCTGAGCCTGTTCTGCTACTCGGCGATCCCGATTTCACCCGTCAGTGCTCTGCATGCCCTGTTTCCTTCTTCAACGCCTCCGCTTTCGGAGGCGTTGGTGCGTAATTTACGTCTGCCGCGCAGCCTGGTGGCATTGCTGATTGGCGCCAGCCTTGCCCTGGCGGGAACATTGCTGCAAACCCTGACCCATAACCCGCTGGCCTCCCCTTCTCTGACCGGCATTAACAGCGGTGCGGCACTGGCGATAGCGTTAACCAGCGCATTCAGCCCCATGCTGCTCAGCGGGTATTCCATCGCGTTTATCGCCGCCGCAGGCGGAGGCCTCGCCTGGCTTCTGGTGATGCTGGCTGGCGGCGGCTGGCGACAGGAGCCAGACCGCAACAAACTGATTCTCGCCGGAATCGCGCTCTCCGCGCTGTGTATGGCGCTGACCCGCATCACGCTGCTATTGGCGGAAGACCACGCTTACGGCATTTTTTCATGGCTGGCGGGCGGTATTGCCCATGTGCGCTGGGCCGAGTTCTGGCAGCTCTTTCCTTTTGTTCTGGTGATTATTCCCGTCATGCTGCTGCTGGCGAACGCCCTTAATCTGCTCAACGTCAGCGATGTCGCTGCACACACGCTCGGCGTAAACCTGTTTCGGCTGCGGCTTACCGTCAATATCGGCGTGCTGGTGCTGGTCGGCGCCTGCGTCAGCGTGGCGGGGCCGGTGGCGTTTATCGGCCTGTTAATGCCGCATCTGGCCAGGGCGTGGTCGGGTCACGACCAGCGTAAGTTGCTGCCGATGAGCCTGCTGATGGGCGCAACGTTTATGCTGCTGGCAGATATTCTGGCGCGAGCGCTGGCCTGGCCGGGCGAGCTTCCGGCAGGCGCAGTGCTGGCGCTGATTGGCGCGCCGTGTTTTGTCTGGCTGGCAAGGAGGCGTGGATGAAAGCCTTTATTCTGCTCATCACGCTGCTCCTGCTGAGTATCACCGCGCTGCTGTCATTGCGTCTGGGCGTGGTTCCTCTGCCCTGGTCCGCGCTGATCGATGGCTGGCATACCGATCACGAGCACCACTATGTTCTGACTCAGTATCGTCTGCCGCGACTGCTGCTGGCGATATTCGTCGGCGCTGCCCTGGCAATTTCCGGCGTACTGGTGCAGGGCATCGTGCGTAATCCGCTGGCCTCGCCGGATATTTTAGGGGTGAACCATGCCGCCAGTCTGGCGACGGTAAGCGCACTCATGCTGCTGCCATCGCTGTCGGTCGTCTGGCTGCCGCTGCTGGCATTTGTGGGCGGGCTTTGTGCGCTGATCTTGCTGCGTGCGATTGCGGGTCGCTCCTCCCCCCTACGTCTGGCGTTAATCGGCGTGGCGTTGTCGGCAACCTGGGCCAGCCTGACGGATTACCTGATGCTCTCCCGCCCGCAGGACGTTAACAACGCGCTGCTGTGGCTGACCGGCAGTTTATGGGGACGCGGCTGGTCGTTTGTGTATGTGGCGCTGCCGATAATGCTGGCGCTTATTCCACTCAGCGCCTGGTTTTGCCGCGATCTGGATCTGCTGGCGCTGGGCGATGATCGCGCCAGCACGCTCGGCGTCCCGGTCAGGCGGGCGCAGCGCCTGGGATTGCTCCTCGCCGTCGCGCTGGCAGCCACCAGCGTGGCAGTTTGCGGGCCGATAGCTTTCGTCAGCCTGGTCGTGCCCCACCTGACCCGACGCCTGCTGGGAGGGCGCCATCACTGGCTGCTGCCCGGCGCTGCGCTAATCGGCGCATTTGTCTTAACGCTGGCCGATTTGCTGGCAAGGATCATTAACCCTCCCACGGAGCTTCCGGCAGGCATGCTCACCGCCATTATCGGCGCGCCGTGGTTTATCTGGTTGCTTGTGAGGATGCGCTAGATGGATATCAGATGTGAAAACCTGACTGCCGGATACGGTGATAAACGCATTCTTGACGGCCTGTCGGTTACGCTACCCGCCGGGCAGATCACCGCATTACTGGGGCCTAATGGCTGCGGCAAATCGACGCTGCTGAAATGCCTTGCCCGCCTGCTCATACCGCAATCCGGCACCTTGCACATTGCGGGTAAGCCGCTGTCGGCATTCTCACCCCGCGCGCTTTCGCGTCACCTGGCGCTACTGCCGCAACAGCACATGACGCCGGAAGGGATCACCGTGCGGGAACTGGTCAGCTATGGCCGCAGCCCGTGGCTGCCGCTGTGGGGGCGGCTTTCTCGCGACGACCATCAGCATGTCAACCGGGCAATGGCGCAGACGCACACTGACGCGCTGGCAGACAGGCGGCTGACGGAGCTGTCCGGCGGTCAGCGGCAGCGCGTGTTTCTGGCGATGGTGTTAGCGCAGGATACGCCCATTGTATTACTGGATGAACCCACCACCTGGCTCGACATTAATCATCAGGTGGAGTTGATGGCGCTCATGCAGATGCTAAAACAGGCGGGAAAAACGGTCGTGACGGTACTGCACGACCTGAATCAGGCAAGTCGCTATTGCGATCATCTTGTCGTGCTGGCGCAGGGGAATGTGATTGCGCAAGGGCAACCTGTTGATGTTATGCAACCAAAATTATTACGCAAGGTATTTCAGGTTGATGCGGAAATTCACCCTGAACCGCTGACAGGAAAACCAATGTGTATTATTCGTTAGTCTGCTAGCCATATTTTTACCTGTCCAGAGCAGTCTGTTCATCCTGTCAGACTGCTCATCAAAAATATATTCTTATGCCCTTTATTTTTATTCTCTGTCATTAACTTTAAATATTTAAAAGTTATGTAAGGAACACTATATTTAGTGTTTTTCAACCCAGATATTTAACGAAGGCGTAGGTTGAAATCCCGCTAATTACCGCGATGATAATTGCAAAAATAACCAGTAACATCAATCGACTACCGCTATATATTCCTAACATAATTACCTCCTTTACTAAATTTACACTTCCATCAAAACACTGAAAATATACGCTACAAGCGTTATCTAACCATCAAGATAAAATAATCTTTAACGAAACGCCATTGATTAATGTCAATAATTCAGACTCTTTATTTTAATAGTATAAGCGCGATTCAAAACATTATGCATTTTATACTTCGAGGAATTTTAAATTGACCAGAATGCCGAATAAAAATCGTCTCCATTCTGCGCCATGCGTTGAAAAAAAACCGTACCAGCAATCTGTTAACGAGGTACTTGAAAAAAAGCAGAGTCAGCCTTCCGGGCTGACGCAAAATGAAGCCAGCGCGCGCCTCGCGCAGCATGGGCCTAACGCGCTGCCAGAAAAAGCAGGCAAACCGGCATGGTTACGCTTCCTGGCGCATTTCCACGATGTTCTGATTTATGTCCTGATCGCTGCGGCGGTGCTGACTGCGGTCATGGGTCATTGGGTGGATACGGCCGTCATTTTGGGTGTTGCCGTTATCAACGCGCTGATTGGCCACATTCAGGAAAATAACGCGGAAAAGTCGCTGAAAAGCATCCGCAATATGCTGTCGAACTCAGCGGTCGCGATCCGCAACGGTCAACATGAAACCGTCCCCACAACCGAACTGGTGGTGGGCGATATCGTCGTGCTGCGCGCAGGCGATCGCATCCCGGCAGATCTTCGCGTTATGGAAGCCCATAACCTGCGGGTTGAAGAGGCCATCCTGACGGGCGAGTCCACCGTTGTCGATAAAACAGCCGACACCCTTACCGGCGAACTGCCGTTAGGCGATCGTAAAAATCTGCTGTTCTCCGGCACCACCATCAGTGCAGGCGCCGGGCTGGGCGTGGTTATCGCCACTGGTGAAGAGACTGAACTCGGCCACATCAACCAGATGATGACGGGCATTGAGAAGCACCGTACCCCGCTGCTGGTTCAGATGGATAAACTCGGCAAAGCCATTTTCGCCATTATCGTCGCCATGATGGCAGGACTATTTGTGTTCAGTCTGCTGCTGCGCGATATGCCGATGGGCGAACTGCTGCTTTCTCTGATTAGCCTTGCCGTCGCGGCCGTACCGGAAGGGCTGCCCGCGATCATCTCGATTATTCTGTCGCTCGGCGTACAGACGATGGCCCGCAAACACGCCATTATCCGCAAGCTGCCGACGGTCGAGACGCTGGGTGCGATGTCCGTGATCTGTTCCGATAAAACGGGCACCCTGACCATGAATGAGATGACGGTAAAAGCCATTATTACGGCGGACAAAAATTACCGCGTTCAGGGCAACAGCTATGAGCCAATGGGCGAGATCCATACTGAGGAGAGCGACGCTGCGGTAGAGATCCTGCCCGGCAGCCTGCTGGAGAACTACCTTCGCACTATCGACCTGTGTAATGACAGCCAATTGATTCAGGACGAAAACGGTCACTGGGGCATCACCGGCGGGCCAACGGAAGGGGCCTTAAAAGTGCTGGCGGCAAAAGCGCGCCTTCCCGCCATTGAAACTGAACTGCGCAGCAAAATCCCGTTCGATTCGCAGTACAAATACATGGCGACGCACCATCGCATTGGAAATGAAGAGCGCGTACTGGTGACCGGCGCGCCAGATGTGTTGTTTAAACTGTGCCAGCTACAGCAAACCGCTACCGGTACTGAAGCCTTTACGCAAAATCACTGGGAAGCGGAGATCGCGCGCTATGCGAAAGAAGGTCTGCGCATGGTTGCGGCAGCCTGGAAGCCAGGGCGTGCAGAAGCCGCCTCTCTCACCCATGAGTGCCTGAATGACGGCCTGATCTTCCTGGGCATCGCAGGCATGATGGACCCGCCGCGTCCAGAGGCCATTGACGCAATCCAGGCCTGCCAGCAGGCGGGGATTCGCGTGAAGATGATCACCGGCGATCACCCGCAAACGGCCATGAGTATCGGTGGCATGCTGGGGATTCATAACAGCACCCACGCGGTAACGGGCTACGAACTGGAGCAGATGGACGATGCGGCATTAGCCGAAGCCGCTGTCACCTACGACATCTTTGCCCGCACCAGCCCCGAACATAAACTGCGTCTGGTGAAGGCGCTGCAAAACAAAGGCGAGATTGTCGGTATGACCGGCGACGGAGTCAACGACGCCCCCGCGCTGAAGCAGGCGGACGTCGGCATCGCGATGGGCATCAAAGGCACGGAAGTGACAAAAGAAGCCGCTGACATGGTACTGACGGACGACAACTTCGCCACCATCGCCAGCGCCGTGCAGGAGGGGCGTCGCGTTTACGACAACCTGAAGAAAACGATTCTGTTCATCATGCCCACCAACCTGGCACAGGGTCTGCTGATCATCATTGCCCTGTTGGCTGGGAACCTGATCCCGCTCACGCCGGTACTGATTCTGTGGATGAACATGGCGACCTCCGCCACGCTGTCGTTCGGGCTGGCATTTGAAGCCGGTGAGCGCAACATCATGCGACGCCCGCCACGCCAGAGTAATGAGAACGTCATGGATGCCTTTGCTATCTGGCGCGTCGGTTTTGTCGGAACGTTAATTGCGGCCTGCGCCTTTGCGCTGGAAGCCTGGTTGCAGCCTCGCGGCCACAGCCCGGAGTTTATCCGTACCGTGCTGTTGCAGACGCTGGTCACCGCACAGTGGGTATATATGCTCAACTGCCGGGTTTCGGATGGTTTCTCGCTGGGACGCGGGCTGCTGATGAATAAAGGCATCTGGATGGTCAGCGGCATTCTGTTGCTGTTACAGCTAGCGATTATCTATATGCCTTTCATGCAGATGCTGTTTGGCACAGAAGCGCTGCCGCTGCGTTACTGGGGCATAACCTTCGCTATCGGCGCAGTGCTGTTCTGCATTGTGGAGATAGAGAAACCGCTCACCCGTAAATTCCGCCGGAAATAGCCGGCGGTTCACCGCGAAGCAAAAAGCCTCCCGTAGCGGAGGCTTTTTTTTGCCGATGGGGGAGGCATTTTGTAGGCCCGGTAAGCAAAGCGCCACCGGGCATGGCAGATTAACGAATGACCATCACCGGAATTTTCGCGTATCGCAAAATATTCGCCGCAGCCGAACCGAGCAAATGCGTTGCAATACCCGGCTTGCGCGAACCGATGATAATCATCTCGGCGTTATGCGCTTCTACCGCGTTATTTACTTCATCACGAATATTGCCATGACGGACTTCAAAACGAATATTCTCCAACGGCGTTTTGAATTTTCTCGCAAGGTTAAGCATTTTTTCTTGCGCGTCATTCGTCATGTATTCCTCGTATTTTCTGATATCCGAGGCAAAACCACGCATTGGGGAGGTACCCAGTTTAGGGAAAACATGCAGCAGATGGATCACGCCGTTTTCTTTGTCCACCATATGATCAGCGTAGGCAATGGCTTTGTCAGAGAGATCCATCGCCAGAATATCAACGGGCATTAAAATGACTTTATTCATGATGATTTCCTTAAGTTAGCTGACAGGTCAATCACATATCCCTGAAAAGACCTGGCAAGATTCAGCATTCATTTGACCAAAATAACGGGGGAATAATAATCAATAATACCCTGTATTTTTTGATCATAAGCAAGAAAGGAAATAACCCATAAAGTCTGTAGATATATTTACGTCCGGTGACAAAACTGACAAGCCTGCTATTTAATTGCACGCTATTTCAGCCCCAAAAAAAGCTCCCGAAAAGGGAGCTTTTTTAATTCATCAGAACGGGATGTCGTCGTCGAAATCCATTGGCGGTTCGTTAGACGGTGCCGGAGCGGATTGTTGCTGCGGACGGGACTGCGCGCCGCCGCTGAACTGGTTGCCGCCCTGCGGTTGCTGAGGCTGACCCCAACCGCCCTGCTGCTGACCGCCGCCCATATTGCCGCCAGCCGGAGCGCCGCCGCCCTGACGGCCACCCAGCATCTGCATGGTGCCGCCAACGTTGACCACCACTTCAGTGGTGTATTTGTCCTGACCGGACTGATCGGTCCATTTACGGGTACGCAGCTGACCTTCAATGTAAACCTGAGAACCTTTACGCAGATATTCGCTGGCCACTTCCGCCAGTTTGCCGAACAGCACAACGCGGTGCCATTCCGTCTGCTCTTTCATCTCACCGGTCTGCTTATCACGCCAGGATTCGGAAGTAGCCAGCGTAATGTTGGCAACTGCGCCACCATTTGGCATGTAGCGTACTTCCGGGTCCTGGCCCAGATTACCGACGAGAATCACCTTGTTTACGCCTCTGCTGGCCATGATCGAGTCTCCTGAAAAACGTTTCTGAATAAGTGTAAACGCGCGATTGTAGCATTACCAATAGCGTTTTTACTACGATGCGAGGCTGATTCCAGTAAACAACCTTGGGCGGACATTGTTACACAGTAGCCTGTGTTTTGCATTCCAATACTGTATATCCATTCAGGTTGAGTTGTGTCATAATTAACCGTTTGTGATCGCCGGTAGCGCCATGCGGCCGGGAAAAAGCGTTTTAATCCGGGAAAGGTGAATGGATAAGATCGAAGTTCGGGGCGCCCGCACCCATAATCTCAAAAACATCAACCTCGTCATCCCGCGCGACAAACTGATTGTCGTCACCGGGCTTTCGGGTTCTGGCAAATCCTCGCTCGCTTTTGACACCTTGTATGCCGAAGGGCAGCGTCGTTACGTTGAATCCCTTTCCGCGTATGCGCGTCAGTTTCTGTCTTTGATGGAAAAACCAGATGTCGACCATATTGAGGGGCTATCGCCCGCTATCTCAATTGAGCAGAAATCGACATCCCATAACCCGCGCTCTACGGTAGGTACAATTACCGAAATACATGACTATCTGCGTCTGCTGTTCGCCCGCGTGGGTGAACCGCGCTGCCCGGATCATGACGTCCCGCTGGCGGCGCAAACCGTCAGCCAGATGGTGGATAACGTGCTGTCTCAGCCGGAAGGCAAACGCCTGATGCTGCTGGCGCCCATTATTAAAGAGCGCAAAGGCGAGCACGCCAAAACGCTGGAAAACCTGGCCAGCCAGGGCTACATCCGCGCCCGTATTGATGGCGAGGTCTGCGATCTCTCCGATCCGCCGAAGCTGGAGCTGCAAAAGAAACACACCATTGAGGTCGTGATCGATCGTTTCAAAGTCCGTAGCGATCTGTCCCAGCGCCTGGCGGAATCTTTTGAAACCGCGCTGGAACTCTCCGGCGGCACCGCGATCGTCGCGGATATGGACGATACGAAAGCGGAAGAGCTGCTCTTTTCCGCCAACTTCGCCTGCCCAATTTGCGGCTACAGTATGCGCGAGCTGGAACCGCGTCTGTTCTCGTTTAACAACCCGGCGGGAGCCTGCCCGACCTGCGACGGCCTCGGCGTACAGCAATATTTCGATCCCGATCGCGTGATCCAGAACCCGGAGCTTTCTCTGGCTGGCGGCGCGATTCGCGGCTGGGATCGCCGTAACTTCTATTATTTCCAGATGCTGAAATCGCTGGCGGAACACTATAAGTTCGACGTGGAAGCGCCGTGGGGAAGTCTGAGTCAGAACGTGCATAAAGTCGTTCTGTACGGTTCCGGCAAAGAGAGCATCGAGTTCAAATACATCAACGATCGTGGCGACACCTCCGTGCGTCGCCATCCGTTCGAAGGCGTGCTGCACAACATGGAGCGCCGTTACAAAGAGACGGAGTCCAGCGCGGTACGTGAAGAGTTAGCTAAATTCATCAGCAACCGTCCGTGCGCCAGCTGTGAAGGCACGCGTCTGCGCCGTGAAGCACGTCATGTCTTCGTCGAGAATACTCCGCTGCCTGCGATCTCCGACATGAGCATCGGCCATGCGATGGACTTCTTCAACAATCTCAAGCTCGCAGGCCAGCGTGCAAAGATTGCGGAGAAGATCCTCAAGGAGATTGGCGACCGCCTCAAGTTCCTGGTAAACGTCGGCCTCAACTACCTGACGCTGTCCCGTTCGGCAGAGACCTTGTCCGGCGGCGAAGCCCAGCGTATCCGTCTGGCCAGCCAGATTGGCGCGGGGCTGGTAGGCGTGATGTATGTGCTGGATGAACCGTCTATCGGTCTCCATCAGCGCGATAACGAACGTTTGCTGGGAACGCTGATTCACCTGCGTAATCTCGGCAATACCGTGATTGTGGTGGAGCATGACGAAGACGCCATCCGCGCCGCCGACCATGTGATCGATATCGGCCCCGGCGCTGGCGTACACGGCGGTCAGGTCGTGGCCGAAGGGCCGCTGGAGGCGATTATGGCGGTGCCGGAATCCCTCACCGGCCAGTACATGAGCGGCAAACGCAAGATTGAAGTGCCGAAACAGCGCGTTCCCGCGAACCCGGAGAAAGTGCTGAAGCTGACCGGCGCGCGCGGCAACAACCTGAAAGACGTCACCCTGACGCTGCCGGTTGGCCTGTTTACCTGTATTACCGGCGTATCCGGGTCGGGTAAGTCCACGCTTATCAACGACACGCTGTTCCCGATTGCCCAGCGCCAGTTAAACGGGGCGACCATTGCGGAACCTGCGCCGTATCGTGATATTCAGGGGCTGGAGCATTTCGATAAAGTCATCGACATCGACCAGAGTCCGATTGGCCGTACGCCGCGCTCTAACCCGGCAACGTATACCGGCGTGTTTACGCCCGTACGTGAGCTGTTCGCTGGCGTGCCGGAATCACGCTCACGCGGCTATACGCCGGGACGTTTCAGCTTTAACGTGCGCGGCGGGCGTTGCGAAGCCTGTCAGGGCGACGGCGTCATCAAGGTTGAAATGCACTTCCTGCCGGATATTTACGTACCGTGCGACCAGTGCAAAGGCAAGCGCTATAACCGCGAAACGCTGGAGATTAAGTACAAGGGCAAGACTATCCACGAAGTGCTGGATATGACCATCGAAGAAGCGCGCGAATTTTTTGACGCCGTTCCGGCGCTGGCGCGTAAGCTGCAAACGTTGATGGACGTGGGTCTGACCTACATCCGTCTCGGTCAGTCCGCCACCACGCTCTCCGGCGGTGAAGCACAGCGCGTGAAGCTGGCGCGTGAATTGTCGAAACGCGGCACCGGGCAGACGCTGTACATTCTGGATGAACCGACCACCGGTCTGCATTTTGCCGATATTCAGCAACTGCTGGACGTGCTGCACCAGTTGCGCGACCAGGGCAACACCATTGTGGTGATTGAGCACAACCTGGACGTCATTAAGACGGCGGACTGGATTGTCGATCTCGGCCCGGAAGGCGGCAGCGGCGGCGGCGAAATTCTTGTTTCCGGGACGCCGGAGACGGTCGCAGAGTGTGAAGCATCACATACTGCCCGTTTCCTCAAACCAATGCTGTAATAATGCCCGATGGCGCTGCGCTTATCGGGCCTACAGAATATGCGTAATAGTTTGTAGGCTCGATAAGGCGCTTGCGCCGCATCCGGCAAAACGGCTCACGGCTGCACCAACAGCTTACGCTTGTCCTCCGGCAGGGTACTTACCGCCAGTTGATAAGAGGCATCCACCAGATAATAGATTTGCGAATCCGGTAGCGAACCGTCCAGGTAGACGGTGCTCCAGTGCGCTTTATTAAGATGTCGGCTTGGTCGCACATCGCTGTGTTGCTGGCGCAGCAACTCCGCCAGTTCAGGGCTGGTTTTCAAAGATACCGCCGGGCGATTTTCCACCTCTTTCACCATGGCAAAAAGCACATCTTCAACCTTGATTTGTGTGGCTTTCCAGTCACTGTGAACGCTCTGTTCCGCGCCTGTTTTTGCCATGCAATATTGCAGTAACTCCGAATTGGTCATCTTCTTATTCCCCTTTTAAGCATATTGCCCCACTGAGAACGTCTCTTACTCAGTTTGCAGCAAGTCCGCCAAAGGTAAAAGCCAGCAGCTCAATTTTGTTCAAAAAAACAGCGATTGAGAATCTTGCCGGATGATGCCACTGTAGGCCTGATGGCGACGCTAATGCGTTTTATCAGTCCTGGGGCAAAAGGTTCCGCCGGTTTTAATATTCCGAGTTCACAATCACCTCTTCCCCAAACGCGCCGGCCTGCGGCAACGGTTTATAGGTAGAGTTGGAGGCGCGCAGGATGCGGATGCCACGGATGCCCGCGTCACGGGCTGCCGTAATGTCATTGTCGGAGTCGCCGTAGAAGATGCGGATATTTTTCTCCTGTAGCCACTGCGTTTTGGTGTTCTGGCCCGGCTTGTCGCCTGCAAAAATCACAGGATTCATATTGGCTGCGGGAATGTGGAAATCATCAGCCAGCGTTTTCGAGACGGTTTCGGTTTTCGTCTGGCTCCGCCCCGTGACAAAAAAGATGCTGTCGCCACGCCGGACGTGCATATCAATAAGCAGACGCGCCACCTCTTTCGGAATGCTGAACTCATCCCAGCCGTTGTTCATCTTCTCCCAGAATGCCGGATTTTTCAGATAATCCTCGCTTTCTGGCGAATAGACTTTTTTGCCGCGCCAGAAGCCAGGGCTGGAAAACAGCACGGTGTCATCAATATCAAACCCGACAGCAATGGGAGGACGACCCGCCAGGCTATTTTCGATCTGCGCGACAGAAACCCAGTGGATGGGAGACTGCTCGGCGAGTTTCGCGACGTTGGTGCCAGGATTTAGCGGCGACGGCGAGGACGCCAGGGCGATTGCTGAATTATTTAACGTGAAAAGTAAACAAAAGGCGCTCAAGGCCAAGGTTATCTTGCGCATATTTTTCCCTAAATAGTCAGTTAGTTATGATTTTTAATTATATTGACTGGTCAAAAAACTCTCTGACCATAACCCCAGCGGCAGGTGAAAGGAAGAATTTTCTGCGGTTTTGTTACAGAAAAAGAGGATGATCACATATGAATGGAGGGGGCAGCGCTGCTCGCCCGGTGGCGCTACCGCTTACCGGGCCTACGGGCTGCTTTGTAGGCGGATAAGGCAACGCCGCCATCCGGCAACACAATTACTTACATCACCGCAGCAAACGCCTTCGCCACGCGCTGGACATTGCCGGAATTCAGACCCGCCACGCACATGCGTCCGCTGGCGATCAGGTAGACGCCGAACTCATCACGCAGACGGTCCACCTGTGCAGCGCTCAGGCCGGTATAGCTGAACATGCCGCGCTGTTGCAGCAGATAATCAAAGTTACGGCCCGGTATCTCGGCGTTCAGGACATTCACCAGTTCCTGACGCATCGCCAGGATACGCGTGCGCATTGCTTCGACTTCCGCCAGCCAGCTGGCTTTGAGCGCCTCATCGTTCAGTACGGCGGCAACCACCTGCGCGCCAAAATTCGGCGGGCTGGAGTAGTTACGGCGCACGGTGGCTTTGAGCTGACCCAACACGCGGCCTGCGGCCTCAGCGTCTTCACAGACCACCGAAAGCCCGCCCACACGCTCGCCATACAGCGAGAAGATCTTCGAGAAAGAGTTACTGACCAGCGCGGGCAATCCGGCGCTGGCAATAGCGCGAATTGCGTAGGCATCATCTTCCATACCGGCGCCAAATCCCTGATAGGCAATGTCGAGGAACGGAATCAACTCGCGCGCTTTCAGGATCTCAATAACCGCGTCCCACTGCGAATGGGTTAAATCAGCACCGGTCGGGTTATGGCAGCACGGATGCAGCAGCACAATGCTGCGAGCAGGCAAGGTGTTGAGGGTCGCCAGCAAGTCGTTGAAACGCACGCCGTTAGTGGCGTTGTCATACCAGGGGTAAGTACTTACTTCGAAACCAGCGCCTTCAAAAATTGCGATGTGGTTTTCCCAGGTCGGGTCACTGACCCACACGGCGGATTCAGGAAAATAACGCTTCAGGAAATCCGCCCCTACCTTCAGCGCGCCGGAACCGCCCAGCGTCTGAATTGTCGCCACGCGTTGCTGCTGAAGAACCGGATGATCGGCGCCAAACAGCAACGGCGCAATGGTATGGCGATAGGTATTGAGACCTTCCATTGGCAGGTACAGCGACGCGCCGTGCGGCTGTGCATTAATCCGGGCTTCCGCTTCGGCAACGGCTTTAAGCTGAGGAATGATGCCCTCTTCGTTGTAATACAGACCGATGCTGAGATTCACTTTGTCGCTACGCGAATCCTCTTTGAAACGCTCCATAAGCGAAAGAATCGGGTCGCCAGCGTAGGCGTCAACTTTTTGAAACACGCTGTGGTTCTCCAGGTTTACAGGCAGGGGGTTAAAACACAATAAACCGGAAGCGAGAGAAGATCGAGAGGATGTTGATGTGAATATCGCCGGATGGCGGGGTATCCGCCTTATCCGGCCTGGGATCAATGCGCCACCCGGCACGCATTTAATCAATGTACTTCATCGCAACCCTTGATGTCAGGCGCGTGATAAGTTCGTAAGCACTCACTCTTGTTATTTCCGCAATGCGCTCAACGGGCAGACCTTCACCCCACAAAATGACCGGATCGCCTGCTTTGTCCTGCGCCTGAGGGCCTAAATCGACGCAGATCATGTCCATCGCCACGCGACCGACAATCGTCACTTCCCGACCGTTAACCAGCACCGGCGTACCGGACGGCGCCGCGCGCGGATAACCATCACCATAGCCCATAGCAACCACGCCCAGACACGTATCACGCTCGCTGATCCATGTGCCGCCGTAACCCACCGGTTCGCCCGCTTTATGCTCGCGAACGGCAATGAGGCTGGAGATTAGCGACATGACCGGCTGGCAGCCAAAATCTTCGCCAGTGGACTGATTTTCCAGCGGCGAGACGCCGTAGAGGATGATGCCCGGTCGCGCCCAGTCAAAATGAGACTGTGGCCACAGCAGGATGCCGCCGGAAGCGGCGATGGAACGTTGCCCCGGTTTACCTTCGCAGAAGGTATTAAAAATATCGAGTTGCTGCTCGGTCGCACCGCATTCTGGCTCATCGGCGCGGGCGAAATGGCTGACGATATTTACCGGCTGGCGCACGTTTTTACACTGCGTAAGCCGTTGATAAAACGCTTCGGCTTTTTCAGGACGCACGCCCAGACGATGCATTCCCGTATCCAGTTTCATCCACACCGTTACCGGCTCATCCAGCTCGGCGGCTTCCAGCGCGGCAAGCTGTTCCTCGTTATGCACGGCGGTATGCAGATGCTGTGCAGAGATGACTGGCAGATCGGTGGCTTCAAAAAAACCTTCCAGCAACAGAATGGGCTGCGTGATCCCACCCGCCCGCAGGCGCAGGGCTTCTTCAAGGCGGGCGACGCCGAAAGCGTCGGCATCAGGGAGCGTTCGCGCGGTCTCCAGAAGACCGTGTCCGTAAGCGTTCGCTTTCACGACCGCAACCAGCTTGCTGGCAGGCGCCAGTTCACGCAGACGTTGCAGATTGTGTCGCAGAGCGCGGCGGTTAATGACTACAGTTGCCGCTTGCATTTGAATTCCTTATAAAAAGAATCGCCAAAATCATTCGCGTTGCAGGACAAAACGCGCTGTCCCCGAAGGGGTAAGCGGGCGCAGTCAACGCATCTGCGGCGTGAATGATGAAGGAGATTTACTCGTCGTCGTATTGCGGTCCCGCATAGTTATCGAAACGCGACCATTGCCCGTTAAACGTCAGACGTACCGTACCGATTGGGCCGTTACGTTGTTTACCAATAATAATTTCTGCGATGCCTTTTAAGTCGCTGTTTTCGTGATAAACCTCGTCACGATAGATAAACATGATCAAGTCGGCATCCTGCTCGATGGAGCCGGATTCACGCAGATCCGAGTTGACCGGACGTTTATCGGCGCGTTGTTCCAGAGAGCGGTTAAGCTGCGACAGCGCCACCACCGGCACCTGTAGCTCTTTTGCCAGCGCTTTCAGCGAGCGAGAGATTTCTGCGATTTCCAGCGTACGGTTATCGGAGAGCGACGGCACGCGCATCAGTTGCAGGTAGTCGATCATGATCAGGCTTAAGCCGCCATGTTCACGGTAGATACGACGGGCGCGCGAGCGAACTTCCGTCGGCGTCAGGCCGGATGAATCGTCAATATACATATTGCGCTTCTCCAGCAGGATGCCCATCGTACCGGAAATACGCGCCCAGTCTTCGTCATCCAGCTGACCCGTACGAATGCGCGTCTGGTCCACGCGCGACAGCGACGCCAGCATACGCATCATAATCTGTTCGCCGGGCATCTCCAGACTGAAGATCAGTACCGGTTTCTCCTGCAACATCGCGGCGTTTTCGCAGAGGTTCATCGCAAATGTCGTTTTACCCATCGACGGACGCGCCGCAACGATGATCAGATCCGAGCGCTGCAAACCGGCGGTTTTTTTGTTTAAGTCCTGATAACCGGTATCGACCCCTGTCACACCGTCATGCGGCTGCTGGAAAAGGGTTTCAATGCGCGCCACGGTCGCATCGAGGATTTGATCGATGCTTTTCGGGCCTTCGTCTTTATTGGCGCGGTTTTCCGCAATCTGGAAAACGCGAGATTCCGCGAGATCCAGCAGCTCGTCGCTGTTGCGCCCCTGCGGATCGTAACCCGCATCGGCAATTTCATGGGCGACGGAAATCATATCGCGAACAACGGCACGTTCGCGGACAATATCCGCATAAGCGCTAATGTTCGCCGCACTTGGCGTATTTTTGGATAACTCCGCCAGGTAAGCAAAACCGCCAACGCTGTCCAGTTGCCCCTGAATTTCCAGCGACTCCGCCAGCGTGATTAGGTCAATGGGTTTCCCCATCTCCTGCAAACGGTGCATTTCGGTAAAAATATGCCGGTGCGGCCGGGTATAAAAGTCATCCGCCACTACGCGTTCGGCGACATCGTCCCAGCGTTCGTTATCCAGCATTAAACCGCCCAACACCGACTGTTCCGCTTCAATCGAGTGCGGCGGCACTTTCAGCCCGTCAACCTGCAAATCACGGTCACGCGCATCAGTCTGTTGTTTGTTGAAGGGTTTATTTCCTGCCATAGTGAATGGAGTTACCGAGATAAAGAATGGGTCGAAACTTTACCATATAAGTGGACCCTTACGATACGTTCTGGAGGAAGCATGGCAACACGAATTGAATTTCACAAGCACGGTGGCCCTGACGTCCTGAAAGCAGTGGACTTTACCCCTGTAGACCCGGCGGAAAACGAAATCCAGGTCGAAAATAAAGCAATTGGCATCAACTACATTGATACCTATATTCGCAGCGGGCTCTATCCACCGCCATCCCTGCCCAGCGGGTTGGGCACTGAAGCGGCGGGCGTGGTGAGTAAAGTCGGCAGCAACGTTAAACATATTAAAGCGGGCGACCGCGTCGTTTATGCCCAGTCTGCGCTCGGGGCTTACAGTTCGGTACACAATGTTCCCGCCGATAAGGCCGCCATTCTCCCTAAAGCGATCTCTTTCGAGCAGGCTGCCGCCTCTTTTCTGAAAGGGTTAACGGTCTTTTATCTGCTGCGCAAAACCTATGAGGTTAAACCCGACGAACCGTTTTTGTTCCATGCCGCCGCCGGGGGCGTGGGCCTTATAGCCTGCCAGTGGGCCAAAGCGCTGGGCGCGAAACTTATCGGCACGGTAGGCAGCGCGCAGAAAGCGCAAATTGCCTTACAGGCTGGCGCATGGAAAGTGATTAATTATCGTGAAGAAAATATCGCTGAACGGGTGAAAGAGATTACCGGCGGCAAAAAAGTACGGGTGGTTTACGATTCAGTCGGGAAAGATACCTGGGAAGCATCGCTGGATTGCCTGCAACGCCGGGGGCTGATGGTGAGTTTTGGTAACGCTTCCGGCCCGGTGACCGGCGTTAACTTAGGCATCCTGAACCAAAAAGGCTCGCTGTACGTCACTCGCCCTTCTCTCCAGGGTTACATTACCAATCGCGATGAATTGACCGAAGCCAGCAACGAGCTGTTTTCACTGATTGCCAGCGGCGTGATAAAAGTCGAGGTCGCGGAGAATCAGAAATACGCGTTGAAAGATGCGCAGCGCGCGCATGAGGTGCTGGAAAGCCGGGCAACGCAGGGATCGAGCCTGCTCATTCCGTAGTATGACGGGGAAAAGAATTAGGGCTTCCACACGGGAAGCCCTTTCTTTTTTAGTTCGGCTGTATGTAGGGTACAGCTCGATGAATTCATTAGCCGCGCAATAGTGACAGATTTGATAATCAATTCCTATTTGCTTCTAAGAAGAAAGTTACAGGTTGTGATCCTCTGCACAATACCTTAGTAAAACCGACGGTTATTGCGCTGATACTGTGGGATTTTTGGCGTTTTTACCGCTTTGATGACCCACACCACGGCAACAGCCAACAGCAACCACGGCAGCAGTTTGATCACCAACGCAAACATCCCGCCCAGGAACATCACGGCGGTCGCCACCATCAGCGCGGCCAGAATTCCCAACAATGACACGCCGGTGGCCATCAGCATGATAAAAAAGCCCATCACAAAAAGTAGTTCCAGCATGATTCCCCCTGAATATGGAATGCCCGGTGGCGTAGCGCTTTGCGGGCCGACATATTCAGACCATTACAAGAAACATGCCAAAATTAATCTATTGATTTGCAAACAAAACGCCCCGCGACTGTGCGCAGGGCGTGGTGAAATTGACTAACTTTTAGTGAGAACTTAACGCTTATCCGCCACCCGTTTCAGCGCATGTTCCAGCACGTCAATGTCGGCGCCTGCTTTATGGGCATTTTCGCTCAGATAACGGCGCCACTGGCGCGCGCCAGGAATCCCCTGAAACAGCCCCAGCATATGACGGGTAATATGCCCGAGGTATGTCCCCTGGCTCAGTTCACGCTCAATGTACGGATACATGGCGCGAACGACAGCCACAGGATCGGCGTCCGCCGTGGTCGCGCCAAAGATCTCACGGTCAACGGAGGCCAGAATGCCCGGGTTTTGATAGGCTTCGCGCCCGATCATCACACCATCCATATGTTCCAGATGCGCTTTCGCCTCTTCCAGCGACGTAATACCCCCGTTGATGGACATGGTCAGATGCGGGAAGTCACGCTTTAACTGGTAAACGCGCGGGTAATCCAGCGGCGGGATCTCGCGGTTTTCCTTCGGGCTAAGCCCGGAGAGCCAGGCCTTGCGCGCGTGGATAATAAACATCTCGCATTCGCCTTTACCGGCGACCGTATTGATGAAGTCACAGAGAAATTCGTAGCTATCCTGATCGTCAATACCGATACGGGTTTTGACCGTTACCGGGATCGACACTACGTCCCGCATCGCCTTCACGCAATCCGCCACCAGTTGCGCATTTCCCATCAGACAGGCGCCAAACATGCCGTTTTGTACACGGTCAGACGGGCAGCCTACGTTAAGGTTAATTTCGTCATATCCTCGCGCCTGCGCCAGTTTCGCGCATTGCGCCAGCGCAGCCGGATCGCTGCCGCCAAGCTGCAACGCCACCGGATGCTCTTCCTCGCTGTATGCCAGATAGTCGCCTTTGCCATGAATGATCGCCCCGGTTGTTACCATCTCGGTATAGAGCAACGTCTGGCGAGACAGCAGACGCAGGAAGTAGCGACAATGTCTGTCCGTCCAGTCGAGCATCGGCGCGATAGAAAAACGATGAGCAGGATACAGGGCTAACTTCTCTGGCATCACGTTGGTTTGCAACGTGTTTTGTGACTCTTTATTTTGATGCATTTTTAAACTTTTTAACGTATTTTTGCATTCTCGGTACCCCTGACAGGCCCCCTAAAAATGGGAGCCTACAGAGGAGAATGGAATGAGATATGGCCTACTATAGCATAGAGAAACACCCGCACGCAGATGGCACATTGAGGTTAAAAAGATGCCATGAGAAATAATGCCTGAATCATAACTGTTCGTGTGTTCATCATTGTTTCCCGTCCCTGTTATTACCACTCCCCGTAGGGGTAGGTTTTTCCTTTGATAAACGCTTCTGTATCGCTGGAATAACGGTATTCGCGCAGGAAGTCGCTGTTTGCCCCCTCCTTACAGATCGTCAGTTCATTACCCGACAGGGTGTGGATTTTCCGGGGTGTTACAGGAATGGCAGGATAATCTCCTGCATCAGGGAACCAGATCCTGACCTTGCCACCAGGCGCAAGGCCGAACAGAATATTGTTGTACCAGAAAGGATCTCCTGAACGATCAGTATGGTCTGCTGGGGTCTTCATCCTCTGCCATATGGCAGGAGAAAACATCACGCGGGTTTCGTAGGTCTGATGGTCAATGAACGAATCCCAACAGAAGATCATATACTGTGGTGGTTTATTAACTTTATTAAAAGTCACCCCTCCCCTATGGAGATTTGTCTTCCATTTGTTAACCGAATCCGGATCTTTGTCCGTATGGTCAACCGTGTTAAAAGTATAGAGATACCCGTCTGTATCAATCACCCGAGCCTGCCTCACCCGTGCTGGAAGTCGCCAGGGAGTGATAAAAGAAAAACTCCATTTCCCGTAGGGTAAAGACCAGTCGCCGCTGGCGGCCTGCTTCGACTGTAAGGGGTACGTCTGTGGGTGACTGCACCCCGCCAGCGCCAGCAGGACTGCCAGAATACGTAACCATCGTGTGCTCATCGTTGTTTCCCGTCCCTGTTATTACCACTCCCCGTAGGGGTAGGTTTTTCCTTTGATAAACGCTTCTGTATCGCTGGAATAACGGTATTCGCGCAGAAAGTCGCTGTTTGCCCCCTCCTTACAGATCGTCAGTTCATTACCCGACAGGGTGTGGATTTTCCGGGGTGTTACAGGAATGGCAGGATAATCTCCTGCATCAGGGAACCAGATCCTGACCTTGCCGCCAGGCGCAAGGCCGAACAGAATATTGTTGTACCACAGAGGCTCCCCGCCAAACAGATGATCGGCAGGTGTCTTCATACGCTACCACATTGCGGGTGAAAATATCACGCGGGTTTCATAAGTCCGGCGATCGATTAAGGAATCCCAGCAGAACACAATAAACTGCGGAGGCTTGTTGATTTTATTGAAATTAACGCTTCCGCCATGCATATTTTTGGTCCATTTATCAATGGAATCAGGATCTCTTGGTGTGGAGTCCAGTGTGTAAAAGGTATAGAGATACCCGTCGGTATCGATTACCCGCGCTTGTGTAACATATGCAGGCAACTGCCAGGGGGTGATAAAAGAAAAACTCCCTTTCCCGTAGGGCAATGTCCAGTCGCCGCTGGCAGCCTGCTTCGACTGTAAGGGATACGTCTGCGGGTGACTGCACCCCGCCAGCGCCAGCAGGACTGCCAGAATATGTAACCATCGTGCGTTCATCATTGTTTCCCGTCCATGTTGTAAACTGTTCTGAGCCATCCTGCGTCAGGCCGGTTAACGAAGCCGATCGTTTCAGAAGCAGAAACCCCGCCTTGTGGTTTACCCGTTTTACTTACGGCGACGGCATTCCAGTTTGCTGAACAGTGGATATAGGTTTTGGCGATAATTTCGATGTCTTGCCCGGAAAAACCGATTGCTGGCTGTCTCAAACGCGCGAATTTACCTATCCTTGTCGCATGTTCATAGAAAGTGAGAAGCTCACCTGGAATCTGAATATCTTTTTTGTTCTCAAGGGGTTCAAACATCACTCCCGCCTCCTTCGCCGCATCGACCATCACCCACAGAATTACTTTCGACCAGTCATTTCGGACAATACGCTGGCGCAGCGTCAGTGCGGCAAAGCTGCGCTTTTGCATCTGACCATAACGGTCAGTAGCGGCGTAGTCGTCTGACCAAACTTCAGGGGTGATTTCATTAGTACGAATAATCGGTGCGATGGCAGGAGAGGCTTCCAGAACCGGTAGTTGTGCCATAGTCTTCCGGTAAGCGCCGGAACGTTCATCAGGCTGATTTGATGGTAAAGTGTCCACCTGCGGGCGGGTAAGAAACAGATCCTCACGCGTCTTAGGCAGGTAACCGCCGCCAATGTCGGAATGCACTCCGGGTAAGGTTATCTCCGGCCAGGCAGGCGCCACGCTGTTAAGCGCAAAGTTATAGCGACATTCATGCTGAGCGGTGATATGGAAAACTTTTTGCGCCACGCCGGGTCGCAAACGAATATTGACGTCGCCCGTATCAGCACTGTGTGGATTCAGACCATTAAAGGGAGTTCCAACGGCCGTAACGGTATCAAAAATACCCATAAAGCGGGTCTTTCCTGCAGGTTTCCCCGTGTAGACCTGCTTTACCATGCCAGCATTAATGGCATTCACAATTGCGCCATCTTCTGACTGTACGCGATTCGCGAAATGACGGGCCGCCGCCGCACCGCGACTGAAGCCGAAAATATCAAACAGCAAGTTCTCAATAATAAGTTTGCCCTCCAATATACGTATTGTGGCCTTTATTGCTTCAGCCAGTTGCGCTACCGCATCGTCAGTTTTAGCGATTACACCGTAATCAGACGTGCCAAGCCCTAAGCCGATCATGCTGTCCGCTTCACCAGCCTGCGTACCTATGCCCTCAATATATACGGCATGTTGAATATATTTCCCGTCAGCAGGAAATCGTTGCAAGTACAATTCATTTAGCCAGTGTATATTTGTATAGTACCCGTAGTAGCTTGTTGCCTCTGTACCACTCAGCCCCATTTTTTCGGAAGCACTCTTTTGGAGAATTCTTTCCGCATCAGGGTTATCAATGTCAAAATGCTGCGCGGTACAAGCCGCCAGCATATTTCGCGTATTGACCGCGTTATTGCCCGTACCATCGAAGAAGATCCCCAGCACCAGCGTAACCTTTCGTTTCTCCGGCTCCGGGGGAGGAGATATAACCTGCGCCACTGGAAAGAGCTGATTATATCGTTCAGGCGTAACAAGGTAATCGAATTCAGTACCAGCGAGAAGATGCTGACAATGAATATAATCATAATCCAGCGAAATATATTCATAATCCAAACTATTTTGCCGTGATTCAGATACCAGCCGATTTAATCTTGCCCCTCTCAGTTTAATGACATAATACTTCTCCCACCGGCCAAATCTATTGATCCGATAAATATCAAAGCGCATTTTAAGATTTTCATTATTATTGATCGCATTTGCCAGTAACGGTGACGCCCTGTCAATTACTTTGCTAAAGGACAGCCCCTGATGCTTCACCCCCATTCCAGTGTTTGATATCCCCTGCGTAAGGCTAAAAACGAAAATTTCATCTTCATGTCCCTGCTGCCAACGATTCCCCACTGAAGTTGTGGTTCCACAACCAGAGGAAATATCCCCCTGATGCTCACCCTCAATGGTTACATAAATAATATCACCCATTTGTGCCCCTGATTTATTACACCACTTTTATGAGAGTAATTCTCTGGGTAAAGTAATATTTTGTGCATCGTCAAGAAATAACGCATTGCCACCACGATTTAAGAATAATAATGTTACAAATAAAAAGCAGAACAATAAATAACCTTAAAGCATACTGAACATGAATATCATAAAACTTTCATAGGTGAACGCTTATAAAAGGCCCTCACTTAAGTCTCATGGTAATTTTACTGAGCAATTTTAATAATACGATTAGCGTTAATAGATAACCGTTCAATGATAGAAAATAATACCACCGGGTGAAAGTCCAGTGACGCTATGGACTATTCCTCCCGGTTCAATTTACCCACTTACAGAAACCAGTGACAGACGCGCCGCCGTGCAGGTATTGTTTTTTGCATGAAACGGTTATGTGTAGCAACCAGAGCTGTGTTATGAGCTGCTTCTCGGCGTTTTACGCAGAACATGGTAAAGTAGAAGATTAACCTTTCACGCAATCCGAGGTGCCACATGGAAAAGACCACCACGCAAGAGCTTTTAGCGCAAGCTGAAAAACTCTGTGCGCAACGCAATGTGCGGCTGACACCCCAGCGCCTCGAAGTGTTGCGTCTGATGAGTCTGCAGGAAGGTGCGATCAGCGCCTATGACCTGCTGGATCTGCTGCGTGAAACGGAGCCGCAGGCCAAACCGCCGACGGTGTATCGTGCGCTCGATTTTCTGCTTGAGCAGGGTTTTGTTCACAAGGTCGAATCCACCAACAGCTACGTGCTCTGTCACCTGTTCGATCAGCCGACCCATAGCTCGGCCATGTTTATCTGCGACCGTTGTGGTGTGGTAAAAGAGGAGTGTGCTGAAGGCGTGGAAGACATTATGCATACGCTGGCGGCAAAAATGGGGTTCGCTCTGCGCCATAACGTGATTGAAGCACACGGGTTATGCCCGGCGTGTGTGGAAGTCGAAGCATGTCGCCACCCCGGCGAGTGCCAGCACGACCATTCTATTTTGGTGAAGAAGAAACCACGTTAAATAAATCGGGCGGCTAATCCGCAGACGCCGCCCAAAGCAAGTACGTTGAACAGAGGGGAGTACGTCCTTGTACTCACGGGCAGGAGAAGTTGATTACCAGCGGTAGTCGTTACGGTTTTCCCATTCTTTCACTTCTTTTTCCGCCTCATCTTTTGCGTAACCATAGCGTTCCTGGACTTTACCCACCAGTTGATCACGCTTACCTTCGATGACTGTCATATCGTCATCGGTCAGTTTGCCCCATTGCTCTTTCACTTTACCTTTAAACTGTTTCCAGTTGCCGCCGATTTCGTCTTTATTCATCATCAAGTCCTCATCGTTCGGTTGTGAATAGCGGGAGAACGTCGCTCAAACGCATTACGTTTTCTGCTGAACGTGAGATTAATTGTAGTCAGTGATTCGGCCTTCGTTTTTTAATTCAGAGTTTTTAACCACCGGACTCAGGCAAACCAGGTCCCTTTTCGCCAGTGTCGCCGCCAGATAAATGCCAGAGAAAGCCCACGAAGCGCCAGAAAAACGGTTAGCGCAAGCCACAGTCCGTGGTTCCCCAGCAGCGGTATCGTCAGTAGGGTGAGCGCAAACCCGGCTGCGGCGACAGCCATGCTGTTACGCATTTCAGCCGCCCGCGTCGCCCCGATAAACATACCGTCCAGCAAATAGCACCAGACGCCCACCAACGGCAGAATCACCTGCCAGATAAGATAGCGATCGGCCAGAAGCTGAATCTGCGGCAGCGAAGTCAGCAGGGCGATGATGTACTCCCCCGCCAGCACATAAACCAGCGCAAACAGCAGCGCCACAATTCCCGACTGGCGACACGCCGCCCGCCATACGTCCAGTAGCTGGCTGCCGTCCCGCGCGCCATAAGCCTGACCCGAATGGGCTTCTACCGCATAGGCGAAGCCGTCCAGCGCATAGGCAGTAAAGGTCAACAACGTCATAAGAACGGCATTCACCGCAATGATATCGCTTCCCATACGGGCGCCCAGTACCGTGATTGCGCCAAAACAGAGTTGCAGCAGCAGCGAACGCAGCATGATGTCGCGATTAAGCGCCAGCAAACGACGGAAGTTCCCGCGCCAGGCCTGTTTCAACATACCGGAAGAGACACCGCGCAAACGAAGGACTTTGCGTACCATCAGCAGACCAATTAACAGCGTGGCATATTCGGCGATGACCGTCGCCAGCGCAGCCCCCTGCACGTTCATGTGCAGCCCCATAACCAGCCACAGGTCGAGAACGATGTTCAGGATATTCCCGACAATCAGCAGGATAACCGGCGCACGGGCGTACTGAACGCCAAGCAGCCAACCAAGCAAAACCAGATTCGCCAGAGATGCCGGGGCGCTCAGCCAGCGGATCGCCAGAAAGCGTCTTGCCTGCTCCAGCACCGCTTCGCTACCGCCAACGATATGCAATGCCAGATCGATAATCGGCGTGCGCAGCAGCGCAATCAGCGCCCCCGCGCTCAGCGCCAGGATGAGTGGTTGCACCAACGCTCTCGCCAGCGCTTGCGGATTTTTCGCGCCAAAGGCCTGCGCCGTTAACCCGGTAGTGCTCATGCGTAAGAAGAGCAACAGCATGAAAAGGAAGCTGGTTGCAGTTGCGCCAATGGCAACACCACCCAGATAGACGGGGCTATCGAGATGACCAATAACAGCCGTATCCACCAGACCCAGTAAGGGGACAGTGATGTTGGAAAAAATCATGGGTAAGGCGAGGCGCCAGAGTGCTTTATCAGAGGATGTGAAGAAAGGCATGCAGATGAGCCTGAGAAAAAGTCAAATAAACCAATCGATTAATCGCCGGATGGCGGCGTAAACGCCTTATCCGGCCTACGGTACTATGGGCACATTTGCCGGATGGCGGCGTAAATGCCTTATCCGGCCTACGGGGATATTTGTAGGCCTGATAAGCGCAGCGCCATCAGGCGTTATGCCAGCGCCTGATTACAGCCATTCACCGTTACGGATAACGCCTACCGCCAGTCCTTCGATGGTGAAGCTCTGCTCACGCAGATCAACCACAATCGGTTTAAATTCGCTATTTTCTGGCAAAAGTTCAACTTTATTGCCCTGTTTTTTCAGGCGTTTTACCGTGACTTCATCGTCAATACGCGCCACAACCACCTGGCCGTTACGGACATCCTGAGTTTTATGCACCGCCAGCAGATCGCCGTCCATAATTCCGATATCTTTCATCGACATGCCGCTAACACGCAGCAGAAAATCAGCATTGGGTTTAAACAGCGAGGGATCGACCTGATAATGGCCTTCGATATGCTGCTGCGCCAGCAGCGGTTCACCGGCGGCGACACGACCGACCAGCGGCAACCCTTCTTCTTCGTCCAGAAGCAGGCGAATACCGCGCGATGCGCCGG
The DNA here is from genome assembly GCF_005406305.1 of Citrobacter sp. TBCP-5362. Taxonomy (NCBI): domain Bacteria; kingdom Pseudomonadati; phylum Pseudomonadota; class Gammaproteobacteria; order Enterobacterales; family Enterobacteriaceae; genus Citrobacter; species Citrobacter sp. TBCP-5362. Next base: position 4,219,910 of record NZ_CP040234.1, read on the forward strand.
AAACAATTTCAATCACCCCTTTACGCGCCAGCGCTTTCAGGTGTTCTTCAGCGGCGTTTGGGGAACGGAACCCCAAACGCTGCGCGATCTCCGCACGCGTTGGTGGCATACCTGTCTGGCTGATGTGATCCCGAATGAGATCAAACACCTCTTGCTGCCTGGCCGTTAACGCTTTCATTCCGCCCCCTGGGTGTATATACAGTTATGCTGTGAGTATATACAGCTAAAGGTGATTTTGGAACCATAAACTGCGCAGAAAACAGGAGTTTTATACCGTTATGGAATCTTTATCGAAAAAACCTTAGCGGAAATGTGACCATAGCAGGAGACCCCAGGTCATCAGCGCGACGAAAATAGACAGCAGCACCGCCGCAGACCCCATGTCCTTCGCGCGGCCGGAGAGTTCATGGTATTCAGAGCCAATACGGTCAACAACAGCTTCAATGGCGCTGTTAAGGATTTCAACAATCATCACCAGCATCACGGAACCAATCAGCAGTACGCGAGTAATGGCATCCACATCCAGCCAGCAGGCAATCAGCACACCTGCCAGCACGGCGATGCTTTCCTGGCGAAACGCCGCTTCGTTGACCCATGCGGCGCGAAAACCTTTCCAGGAATAGCCTGCGGCTTTAATGATTCGGGTGAATCCAGTGGTATTATTGGCCATTAAAAGAACCTTTTTGCATTATTAGCGTCAATGAAATTATATCGTTGGCCCGTATGATTCGGGCGACGGCAACGCAGCGCGAAGTATGACGGGATACACCAGAAATTCACCAGACTTTCTGATATCCTTGCAGCGCATTTGCATTATTAACCAGAGGCTTTACATCGTTTATGTCCGGCTGGCCACGAATTTACTACAAATTACTGAATTTACCATTAAGCGTGCTGGTAAAAAGCAAGTCTATTCCGGCAGATCCTGCCCCGGAGTTGGGACTTGATACATCGCGCCCTATTATGTACGTATTGCCGTACAACTCCAAAGCAGACCTGCTGACGCTACGCGCCCAGTGTCTGGCGCACGATCTTCCCGACCCGCTGGAGCCGCTGGAGATCGACGGAACGCTGCTGCCGCGTTATGTCTTTATTCACGGCGGGCCGCGTGTCTTCACCTATTACACGCCAAAAGAAGAGTCCATTAAGCTTTTCCACAACTATCTCGATCTCCACCGCAGCAATCCCGATCTGGATGTGCAAATGGTGCCGGTATCGGTGATGTTTGGCCGCTCTCCGGGGCGCGAAAAAGGAGAAGAGAACCCGCCTTTACGTATGCTGAACGGCGTGCAGAAATTCTTTGCCGTCTCCTGGCTGGGACGCGACAGCTTTGTTCGTTTCTCGCCGTCCGTGTCTTTGCGTCGGATGGCTGACGAACACGGCACTGACAAGACAATAGCGCAGAAACTGGCGCGCGTGGCGCGTATGCACTTCGCCCGTCAACGTCTGGCGGCGGTCGGGCCGCGTCTGCCAGCCCGTCAGGATCTGTTTAACAAGCTGCTGGCTTCAAAAGCCATCGCTCGCGCCGTGGAAGATGAAGCGCGCAGCAAAAAAATCTCCCATGAAAAGGCGCAGCAAAACGCCATTGCGCTGATGGAAGAGATTGCCGCCAACTTCTCCTACGAGATGATCCGTCTGACCGACCGTATTCTGGGCTTTACCTGGAACCGTCTTTATCAGGGGATTAACGTCCATAACGCCGAGCGCGTTCGCCAGTTGGCGCACGACGGGCATGAAATTGTCTATGTGCCCTGCCACCGCAGCCATATGGACTATATGCTGCTTTCCTACGTGCTGTATCACCAGGGGCTGGTGCCGCCGCATATCGCTGCGGGCATCAACCTGAACTTCTGGCCGGCGGGTCCGATTTTCCGCCGTCTGGGCGCGTTCTTTATTCGTCGTACCTTCAAGGGCAACAAGCTCTACTCCACCGTATTCCGTGAATACCTGGGCGAGCTGTTCAGCCGTGGTTACTCGGTCGAATATTTCGTCGAAGGCGGTCGCTCGCGTACCGGTCGTCTGCTCGACCCGAAAACCGGCACGCTGTCGATGACCATTCAGGCGATGTTGCGCGGCGGCACGCGTCCTATCACGCTGGTGCCGATCTACATCGGCTATGAGCATGTGATGGAAGTGGGCACTTACGCCAAAGAGCTGCGTGGCGCGACGAAAGAAAAAGAGAGCCTGCCGCAAATGCTGCGTGGTTTAAGCAAACTGCGTAATCTGGGCCAGGGCTACGTCAACTTTGGCGAACCGATGCCATTGATGACTTACCTCAACCAGCATGTGCCGGAGTGGCGTGAATCCATCGATCCTATCGAGTCTATCCGCCCGGCCTGGCTGACGCCGACGGTGAATAACATTGCCGCCGATCTGATGGTGCGCATTAACAACGCCGGTGCGGCCAACGCCATGAACCTGTGCTGCACCGCGCTGCTGGCTTCCCGCCAGCGCTCTCTGACCCGTGAGCAGCTGACTGAACAGCTCGACTGCTATCTGAGTCTGCTGCGCAACGTGCCGTACGCGGCGGATTCTACGGTTCCTGCGCAGAGCGCCAGTGAACTGATCGACCACGCCTTGCAGATGAACAAGTTTGAGGTCGAGAAAGACACTATCGGCGATATCATCATTCTGCCGCGCGAGCAGGCCGTGTTGATGACCTACTATCGCAACAACATCGCGCATATGCTGGTTCTGCCTTCCCTGATGGCGGCCATCATTACCCAGCACCGCCACATCTCGCGTGACGCGCTGATGCAGCATGTTGACGTGCTCTATCCGATGCTGAAAGCGGAACTGTTCCTGCGCTGGGAACACGATGAGCTTGCCAGCGTGATTGACGCGCTGAGCAGTGAGATGCAACGTCAGGGGCTGATCGCCGTGCAGAACGATGAGCTGCATATCAATCCGGCACATTCTCGCACGCTGCAACTGCTGGCGGCTGGCGCGCGCGAAACGCTGCAACGCTATGCCATCACCTTCTGGCTGCTGAGCGCGAATCCGTCGATCAACCGTGGTACGCTGGAAAAAGAGAGCCGCACGGTCGCGCAACGTCTTTCCGTTCTGCACGGCATTAACGCGCCGGAGTTCTTCGATAAAGCGGTGTTCAGTTCTCTGGTGCTGACTCTGCGTGATGAGAAATACATCAGCGATACCGGTGACGCCGAGCCTGAGCAGACGATGAAGGTGTATCAGATGTTGGCCGATTTGATCACGTCGGATGTGCGTCTGACCATTGAGAGCGCAACGCAGGGCGAGTGACAATAAAAAGCCAGGTGGCGGCTTCGCCCTACCCGGCCTACGTTCTGCGCAATATGTTATGTAGGCCCGGTAAGCGCTACCGGGCTTTTTTTCAGCCAACGTAACTCATCGCCAGCCCTAAAAACAGCACCAGGCCGACGTAGTTATTGTTCATAAACGCTTTAAAACAGGCTTCACGTTCGCGCCCGATAATCAGTTTCTGCTGATACACAAACAGCGCGCCGGCCACCAGCACCGACCAGTAATACCCCCAGCCCAGCCCGTTCAGCCAGCCAATCAGCGCCATTAGCGCCAGCACCGCAATCTGCAAAATCCCGATAATAAGTTTGTCATGTCGCCCGAACAGAATGGCCGTCGATTTAATGCCGATTTTCAGATCGTCGTCCCGGTCAACCATCGCGTACTGCGTGTCGTAGGCCACCGCCCAGAGGATATTGGCCAGGAACATCAGCCAGCAGCTCAGCGGCACGGACTCACTCACCGCCGCAAACGCCATAGGAATAGACCAGCCGAACGCCGCGCCCAGCACAACCTGCGGCAAATGGGTGTAACGCTTCATGAAGGGATAGACCCACGCCAGCGCCAGCGCCGCAATCGACAGCAGAATGGTCATCGTATTCAGCGTTAATACCAGCAGGAAAGAGAGCGCTACCAGTACGACAAACAGCGTGCGCGCCTCTTTCTCCGTGACCGCCCCGCTGGGCAACGGTCGGTTGGCCGTGCGTTTCACATGTCCATCAAACTTACGATCGGCATAATCGTTGACCACGCAACCGGCGGCGCGCATTAACCAGACCCCGGCGACAAACACCGCCAGAATCCACAGTTGCGGTACTCCCGGCGTTGCTACCCACAGCGCCCATAATGTCGGCCAGAGCAGCAGTAAGGCGCCGATTGGCTTATCCGTACGCATCAGGCGGTGAAACGCCAACAGCTTATTCTGCGTCAGACTCCACTCCATTTTGTTTTCCTCTTAATACAACGGTGATGCGGGCAAAAACAGCTCGGTAAGCATCAGCGGCTTACCGCTCAGACGCAGGCGGGAACGACGCCCCCACAATGCGGCATCACGACCAATCTCAATAAAATCTCGGGTCAACGTTGATGATGTAAACAGGTAACACCCTAACGGCGTTTTTCCCAGATTTTGTAAGGCCAGCTCAGGGCCGCACAACGTTGATTCAGGCACGACGGTACGCCCGGCAAGCCAGGGTTTGCCGTCTGCACATAACAAAATTTCACGTAACCAGTAGCGGGATTCGACCGGTAGCAGCGCCACCTCTTCAGCCACTTCATGTGGACCAACAAACGCTTCCCGAAGCAATGTCACGCTTACCCGTTTCCCTTCTTGCTCAAAACGTTTGGTCATGGAATCTTCCAGAAGTAACCAGTCGAGCAACCGGGAATCCAGCGCAGGAATCTCTTTAAAATAGCGCAGCGCACGCAGTTGCGTTAACGCAGGGTGTGACATGCCGTACTCTCCGTTTAATAACGTAAAGGCATTGTATCGCAGAAAAGAGATTACGGGAGGCGTAAACATAATTAAGTGATCGGTTGCGCAACAGAAGTGTAACAACTCGCATGGAATGCTAAAAAAAAGGTGCGCCAGGAGACGCACCAGTTGTTGCAAAATCAGCAATGTGGGGAGACGCTTACCCCTTGCCTTTTACACTGCTGATAAACGTGGAACGGGCAGATGTCGATCCCAGGCGTTCGGCTTCATCAAGCAGTTTCAGAGCTTTATCAACGTCACCTTTCGCTACCGCGTCCTTAATCGCATTGTTGAAGTAGCTTTCCGTGTCGTTCAGCATTGGCTCGCTTTTCTTCGCCGGGGCAGGCGCTGGCGCGGCAACGGCTGGTGCGGTATAGGCGGTCGCCGGTGCCGCAGTGTTGCCGACGGTGACAGGTCCCGGACCGGAAGAACCAAACAGCGGGCCAACCAGTACGCTGGAGCTGCTGTTGGTTTTCACTTTCAGTTTCAGCAGGCCATCAGTCGTGTGGCGCGCGATCGGATCGGGAATATCCGGGACGGCATTACCCACGCCTTTCGCATACGCTTTTGCCGGGTCAAGCAGCGTGGTGGTCTGCTGGAGATCGTTATTGGTGGTAAACACCAGAACATACAGCTTCTGCTGGCCCAGCGCGGGCGTCAGACGCATTACCCCTTCCAGACGATCCGCGCTCATCACGCCGGGGGCCTGGTAGGTAAAGTAGCTGCTGGGGAAAAACGCTGAAGGCGTCAGGTTCTGGTCGAGAATCAGCACGTTCGGTGCAAATACGCTGGTTTGTTTGTTAACTTCGCTGCTCAATGTCAGCGTGAGCTCACCGATGTTCGCCGGTACGCTATACGCGGCAACCGGGCCTGTAATACCGGCGACGTCAAGCCGCTGACCACCGGTAGAAAGCTGTGTGGACTGCGTACTGGACTGGTCGACAGGCGTCCAGGTGAGTTGTTGTAGTGCGGTGGTCGGAATCGCAGGCGCTGCGCTGGTGTTTTGCGGAACATAGTTTACATCCGCCAGGCTGATGCCTGGTGCGCTTGCCAGCAACCCCGCCGATAAACAAAGGGCGACGAGACTTTTCTTCATTTTCATTGTTATCACCTCAGATAGCACGGGTTCAGCGGTGGCCAGGCAATAGCGCGCTAAACCGCGAGAAACGGTGCAGATAATGCCGGATAGCGGCTACGCCTTATCCGGCCTGCATCTCGTTACCGGGGGACTTGCGCCCCCCTCGTTATGTCACGTATTACCACCAGATTTCCATCTGGGCGCCGAAGGACCACTCATCGTTGTCGCCACGGCTGGTTGTGTTGAAGCCGGAGTTATTCGATGCGGCATAACGCAATGTGTTATCGCCGTCTTTGATGTAACCCCATTTCTCATCCCACTTCGCGTAGGTTGCGAAGAGACGGATGGCCGGGCGGGACCAGATGCTGTCGCCAGCCTGCCATTGTTGCGCCAGGGTGATTTTGTACTGGTTGTTGCGATCGCCAGTCTGCTGAGATTTGACGTTGTCGTAACCGACTTCCAGCAGGGTGCTCATGATCGGCGTCCATTTGAACATCGGACGAACGCCCACGGTCCACCAGTCAGTACCCAGATCGTTATCCAGGTCCTGTTTCTGGAACATACCGACGTACATCAGGTCCCAACGGTCGCCCAGAGAGATCGCCCCGTGGTCCAGAATACGCCACAGCTTACCGTTGTTATTGACGTAACGATCGACATAATGGAGCTGATCGTCGCCTTCGCCGATATCAAAAGTCGAGCCGTAAGAACCCTGAGGAATACCTTTACCCTGCGTGGTCATCGCGTCAGTGGCGTACTGAACCACAAACTTGTTGTAGCCCTTCAGCATGCTCTGGGTATGTTCAGCAGTGAACATCCAGCCGTCTTTAGATGCGCCGTCAGCCAGACGATAATCGTCAGTGGTGTTTGCGCGACCATAGTCGACACCCAGTTCCAGCACGCCGTCCGGGTTCGTTTCCAGACCGGCTAAACGCACGTCGAAGACGTCGTTGGCGGTGTCTTTAGAAGAGTTGTAAATATCCTGGCTGCTGAAGGTGTAGGAACCACCGGCTTCCTGAGAGCGGGTCGCTGCCAGAGACAGTTTACCGAAGCCCAGGTCGATGTTTTCGATACCCGCACCAGGACCAGAAATATCCCAGTAGTAGAAGTCGATCATGTGAACGTCATGACGCTGATAGAAGCGCTTACCCGCCCAGATGGTGGAGCCTGGCAGCCAGTCAATCAGGTTTTTACCCTGCACGTTGGCTTCACGGAACGCCGGATCGGTTGCTTCCCAGTCATTCTGTTGCGCTACGGAGTAGGCCACGTTAGTGTCGAAATAAAAGCTCTTGTCGCCTTCTTTCCACACTTCCTGACCCAGTTTCAATTCCGCATAGGTTTCACATTCGTTACCAAGACGGTATTTACTTTGAGCGCCAGTTGCCTGGAAACATTGTTGTTCGCCGCCACTACCCGTCCAGCCGATACCGGAACGAGCATAACCATGGAAATCCACTGCCATTGCCTGAGCAGACATAACGCCTGCTGCGACGGCAACCGCCAGAGGAAGTTTGCGCAGAGTAATCATTATTCTATCTCCTGAGATCATTGCTTTTCTTTAAACGCGTCCCCCTTCGGACTGCCTCTTTGTTGGCGGTGTTCTTTCACTTGCCGCCTCGATACATCCTCGAATGGTTTTGCGTTTTGTTTTTTTAATGGGGACCTTAAACGCCCGGCTCCTTATGCAGCCGACGGCATGCGGAACCATCTTCACGGAACAGATGGCAACGCTCTGGCGGCAGACCGATAGCGAATGTGGCACCCTCTTCTACCAACACCACGTCGTTCTGGCGGTAAACCAGGTTTTGACGAATGGCGGGGATCTGGATATGAATTTGTGTTTCGTGACCAAGTTGTTCGACGACCTGAACCTCGCCTTCCAGGGTGACATCGGCGATGTCGCTGGGCAGCAGATGCTCTGGACGAATACCTAACGACATATTTGCCCCGACCTGAACGCCGTTGCTTTCTACCGGCAGCCAGACGTTCTGGCGGTTCGGCAGCTCAACCTGCACCTGCTCGATAGCGGTCGCAGTGACTTTCACCGGCAGGAAGTTCATTTTCGGGGAACCGATAAAGCCCGCGACGAAGCGATCCGCCGGATAGTGGTACAGCTCCAGCGGCTTACCGACCTGCGCCACGCGGCCGGCATCCAGCACCACGATTTTGTCGGCCAGCGTCATCGCTTCGACCTGATCGTGGGTGACGTAAATCATCGTGCGGCCCAGACGCTTATGCAGGCGGGAGATTTCGATACGCATCTGCACGCGCAGGGCGGCATCAAGGTTAGACAGCGGCTCATCAAGCAGGAACACGCGCGGTTCCGCCACCAGCGTGCGGCCTATCGCCACGCGCTGGCGCTGGCCGCCGGAGAGCGCTTTCGGCTTGCGCTCCAGCAGGTGCGCCAGTTGCAGCACTTCCGCCACCTGATTCACACGCTGATTCATCACCTCTTTTTTGGCCCCCGCCAGCTTCAAACCAAAAGACATGTTTTCTGCCACGGACAGGTGGGGATAGAGCGCATAGGACTGGAAGACCATCCCCACGCCGCGTTCGGCGGGCGGGATGTCGTTCATACGGGCTTCCCCAATGAACAGATCTCCGCTGGTGATGGTTTCAAGTCCGGCGATCATACGCAGCAAGGTCGATTTCCCGCAGCCTGACGGTCCGACAAACACCACGAATTCCCCTTCGTGAATGTCGAGATTGATATCTTTCGATACCACCACGTCACCCCAGGCTTTCGTTACATTTCGTAGCTGTACGCTCGCCATGCCCTTCTCCCTTCGTTACAACCTGTCATCGACAGCAACATTCATGATGGCCTGACTATGCGTTATCCCTTGATTGCGTAAATCCTCCACCCCCCGGCTTTTTTATGGGGGAGGAGGCGGGAGGATGAGGGAGCAGCGTCTGAGACCCGGGCCGCGCCCCGCCGAGGAATTTCGTGATGTCACCTGCAAAAATCGCGGTGCTTTTATGTGCGCCAACACGCATTACTCACATTTATGCAACACAGATCACATAAAGAAGGGGTGGGGCGTAGGGGTAAGGAGGATGGAAAGAGGTTGTCGTATAAAGAAACTAGATACCGTTAAGCCACCTCTGTGTATCCACGAGCACATCACCAAAAAGGATGGGAGATATGAAAATCAAAACTGGCGCACGCATCCTCGCATTGTCCGCACTGACGACGATGATGTTTTCCGCCTCGGCTCTCGCCAAGATTGAAGAAGGTAAGCTGGTTATCTGGATTAACGGCGACAAAGGCTACAACGGCCTCGCTGAAGTGGGCAAAAAATTCGAACAAGACACTGGCATTAAAGTCACCGTTGAGCACCCGGACAAGCTGGAAGAGAAATTCCCTCAGGTTGCGGCCACCGGTGACGGCCCGGACATCATCTTCTGGGCGCATGACCGTTTTGGCGGCTACGCACAGTCTGGCCTGCTGGCTGAGATCACCCCGGACCAGGCGTTCCAGGACAAACTCTATCCGTTCACCTGGGATGCAGTACGTTACAACGGCAAGCTGATCGCCTACCCGATCGCGGTTGAAGCACTGTCCCTGATTTACAACAAAGACCTCGTTCCGAACCCGCCGAAAACCTGGGAAGAGATCCCGGCGCTGGATAAAGAGCTGAAGGCGAAAGGTAAGAGCGCGCTGATGTTCAACCTGCAAGAACCGTACTTCACCTGGCCGCTGATTGCCGCCGATGGCGGTTACGCGTTCAAGTTTGAGAACGGTAAGTATGACGTGAAAGATGTCGGCGTAGACAGCGCAGGGGCGAAAGCCGGTCTGGGCTTCCTGGTCGATATGATCAAAAACAAACACATGAACGCCGATACCGATTACTCCATCGCGGAAGCCGCCTTTAACAAAGGCGAAACGGCGATGACCATCAACGGTCCGTGGGCGTGGTCAAACATCGACAAGAGCAAAATCAATTACGGCGTGACACTGCTGCCGACATTCAAAGGCAAACCGTCTAAACCGTTCGTTGGCGTGCTGAGCGCGGGCATTAACGCCGCCAGCCCGAACAAAGAGCTGGCGAAAGAGTTCCTCGAAAACTACCTGCTGACCGATCAGGGTCTGGACGTCGTGAACAAGGACAAACCGCTGGGCGCGGTTGCGCTGAAATCCTTCCAGGATCAGTTAGCGAAAGATCCGCGTATCGCCGCCACGATGGATAACGCCCAGAAAGGCGAAATCATGCCGAACATTCCGCAGATGTCAGCCTTCTGGTATGCGGTTCGTACGGCAGTTATCAACGCTGCCAGCGGTCGTCAGACTGTCGACGCCGCGCTGAAAGACGCGCAGGGACGTATCACCAAGTAATGTTCAGGTCGTGTGCCGGATGGTGGCATCAATGCCTTCTCCGGCCTACAGAACAGGTAGGCCGGAGAAGCGCAGCGCCATCAGGCACGCTGACCTACAGGATTTCAAAGTTGTAGAGGAAGATCCCCATGGATGTCATTAAAAAGAAACATTGGTGGAAAAGCGACGCGCTGAAGTGGTCAGCGATTGGTCTGCTGGGCCTGCTGGTGGGTTACCTTGTAGTTTTAATGTACGCACAAGGGGAGTACCTGTTTGCCATCATGACGCTGATTTTAAGCTCTGCTGGCCTGTATATTTTCGCGAATCGTAAAACCTATGCCTGGCGCTATGTTTATCCGGGTATGGCCGGCATGGGGCTGTTTGTCCTGTTCCCGCTGGTCTGCACTATCGCCATCGCCTTTACCAACTACAGCAGCACCAACCAGCTCACCTTTGAACGCGCCCAGCAGGTGCTGATGGATCGTTCTTATCAGGCGGGCAAAACCTATAACTTTGGCCTGTATCCGGCGGGTGACGAGTGGCAACTGGCCCTCACCGACGGCGAAACCGGCAAGAATTATCTCTCCGACGCCTTTAAATTCGGCGGCGAACAAAAACTGCAACTGAAAGAGGCTGACGCGCTGCCGACCGGTGAACGCGCCAACCTGCGCATCATCACCCAAAATCGTCAGGCGCTGAACCAGCTTACCGCCGTTTTACCCGATGAAAGCAAGGTCATCATGAGCTCGCTGCGCCAGTTTTCCGGTACCCAGCCGCTCTATACCCTTGCCAGCGACGGCACGCTGACAAATAACCAGAGCGGCGTGGCGTACCGGCCAAACAACGATATTGGCTACTATCAGGCCATCAACGCGGACGGCAACTGGGGCGACGAAAAACTGAGCCCAGGCTACACCGTGACCATCGGCTGGGACAATTTCTCCCGCGTCTTTACTGACGAGGGCATCCAGAAACCGTTCTTCGCGATCTTCGTCTGGACCGTGGTGTTCTCAGTTCTCACCGTGCTGCTGACCGTGGCGGTTGGGATGGTGCTGGCCTGCCTCGTACAGTGGGAAGCGCTGAAAGGTAAAGCGATTTACCGCGTGCTGCTGATTCTGCCGTATGCGGTGCCGTCGTTCATCTCGATTCTGATCTTCAAAGGTTTGTTCAACCAGAGCTTTGGTGAGATCAACATGATGCTGAGCGCTCTGTTTGGCCTCAAACCGGCCTGGTTCAGCGACCCGAACACCGCCCGCACGATGGTCATTATCGTCAACACCTGGCTGGGCTATCCGTACATGATGATCCTCTGCATGGGCCTGCTGAAAGCGATTCCAGACGATCTGTACGAAGCCTCGGCAATGGACGGCGCGGGTCCGTTCCAGAACTTCTTTAAGATTACATTCCCGCTGCTGATTAAGCCGCTGACGCCGCTGATGATCGCCAGCTTTGCCTTTAACTTTAACAACTTCGTACTGATTCAGCTTCTGACCAACGGCGGCCCGGACCGCCTCGGCACCACTACGCCAGCCGGTTATACCGACCTGCTCGTGAGCTATACCTACCGCATCGCCTTTGAAGGCGGCGGGGGCCAGGACTTCGGTCTGGCGGCCGCGATCGCCACGCTGATCTTCCTGCTGGTTGGCGCGCTGGCCATCGTGAACCTGAAAGCCACGCGTATGAAGTTTGATTAAGGGAGATAACAACAATGGCAATGGTTCAACCCAAATCTCAAAAGCTGCGTCTCTTTATCACGCACTTAGGGCTGCTGATTTTTATCGCGGCAATCATGTTCCCGCTGCTGATGGTCGTCGCCATTTCGCTGCGTGAAGGCAACTTCGCAACCGGGAGCCTGATCCCGGAACGCATCTCCTGGGAGCACTGGCGGCTGGCATTGGGCTTCAGCGTGGAACACGCTGATGGCCGTGTCACGCCGCCCCCCTTCCCGGTTCTGTTATGGCTGTGGAACTCGATCAAAGTCGCGGCGATCACCGCCATTGGCATCGTGGCGCTCTCTACGACCTGCGCTTACGCGTTTGCCCGTATGCGCTTTCCCGGCAAAGCGACGTTGCTCAAAGGGATGCTGATTTTCCAGATGTTCCCGGCGGTGCTGTCACTGGTGGCGTTGTACGCGTTGTTCGACCGTCTCGGCCAGTACATTCCGTTTATCGGTCTGAATACCCACGGCGGGGTGATTTTCGCTTACCTGGGCGGGATTGCGCTGCACGTCTGGACGATTAAAGGCTATTTTGAAACCATCGACGGTTCGCTGGAAGAAGCGGCGGCGCTGGATGGCGCGACGCCGTGGCAGGCTTTCCGCCTGGTGCTGCTACCGCTCTCGGTGCCGATTCTGGCGGTGGTCTTTATTCTGTCGTTCATTGCCGCCATCACTGAAGTTCCTGTCGCCTCGCTGTTACTGCGTGATGTAAACAGCTATACCCTGGCGGTAGGTATGCAGCAGTACCTCAACCCGCAAAACTATCTGTGGGGTGATTTTGCCGCCGCAGCCGTGTTGTCCGCCATCCCGATCACGCTGGTGTTCCTGCTGGCCCAACGTTGGCTGGTCAACGGCCTGACGGCAGGCGGTGTGAAAGGCTAAGTTTCATTGATGTACCTGCCCGGAAACGGGCAATGCCACTGCAACCCTCAACTTATATTATCCCAACTTGTGACTGTTCTTCGGCGCTCCTCGGAGCGCCTTTTTTTATTCCCGTTTTAGCCGTTTCGAATTACATAACCACAGGGTGATCACCAATAACAGGATCGCCGCAGAGTAGATCAGCACATCCATCGGCGATTTATGATCGACGATGATCAGCCGCACAATCGCGGTGATCCCGATATAGACAAAGTAGCGCAGCGGGAAATGAAAACCTGACTGGAAGTACTTCACAATCAACGCAATAAACTCAAAGTAGAGAAAGTAGACCACCAGCCCTTCCACCAGCTCGTATTTGCTGGTTTGCTCCGGCGCAAACAGCACATCCGCCAGATGTAAGGTCTCTTTACCGAGGAAAACGACCAGGATCAGGCCCAGACTTAACAGCCCAAGATTCAGCACGGTCTGTAGGATCGTGGAGATAAACTCCACGCGTGGACGAGATAGTGACGTCATAGCAGCACCCTCTTTCTCAGTAGCAAGGTTCCTGTATAACGCAAAAATGTGACGGAGATCTATATTTTTTGTTTATGTTTTGTGCAGCAAAGGTCAGCGGAGAATTATCTCTGTCATGGCATGTTTCAAAGAGAAGGGAAAATGCAGTTAAAACACGCTACCGTCCGCAACGTCACCTGCGGTGAAAATGTGGTGATTTATGAGCCCGCAAACCTGTACGACTGCCAGCTTGGCGACAATGTTTTCATCGGACCTTTTGTCGAAATACAGGGCAATACACAGATTGGCGCAAACACAAAAATTCAGTCCCATACGTTTGTTTGCGAATATGTCACGATTGGACGCGATTGCTTTATCGGCCACGGCGTAATGTTCGCTAACGACATGTTTCGTGAAGGAAAGCCTGACCCGAACAGGCAGAACTGGGGGCGAATTGAGATCGGCAGCAATGTTTCCATCGGCAGCGGCGCGACCATCCTGGCCGTCAGCATTTGCGACGGCACAGTGATCGGCGCGGGAAGCGTGGTCACTAAATCGATCACCGAGAAAGGCGTATATGCCGGAAACCCGGCAAAATTATTGCGTCGCCTGTAAATTGCCGGATAAGCGTAGCGCCATCCGGCTGGCAAACGGCTCGATCAGCGGAAATTCACGTTGCGGTCGCTGGTCATATCGTACAGACCAAACTTCCGGCCAAGCTGCTGACCGCCGTCACGCGTCAGCGGCGTCCAGCCAATCGCTGCGCGGCTGCGGGTTGGGCTGGACGAGAAGAGATCCAACGGCACCGACACGTACACGCCTTTGGTGAAATCCCCTTCCCCGTACTCGTCCGGCGACACATCGGTGATCGTGGCATAGCCGCCAACCACCACGCCGCTGTCAAAGCGTTTCGCGATTTCCAGCGTACCGCCCTTGTCGCCAGCCAGATATTGACCGACGCTCGCTTTCACCAGCACATCCTGCGCGAACGACGGCGTCCAGTAGGCGGTCAAGTGGCCGGTTTTCACGCTGTAATCGGTGAATTTCATCATATCCTGCGCGCTACGCCAGTCACGCTGTTTCACGTAGTTAGCGTCAAGACCAAACGCCCAGTTGCTGTCAACCGGGCGATACAGCACTTCCGCCCCTGCGCCGCCGTACATGGTCTCCAGATAACCGCCGTAAACCTGGCCGTAGAAACCGTTGCCGAGGTACTGGAAGTAGTTGGCTTGCAGGTTATTCACATAGATATCGTTCTGCACATATTCACGCACATGGGTACGCACACGCGGAAGATGCGAATCGTTCGGTGGGTTGGTGTAGTTAAATTTGTCGTAATTGTTGGCGATATTGGCAAACAGACTGCCGGTGGTAAGCAGATGATCCGTTACCCACAGATCCGCCGTCCCCATCACGCCAAGCTGGTACATATAGAAATTTTCCGGGCCGCCGACAGACTGGTTCAACACCGGATCGATATGGAAATCAAAGCGCGATTTATCGATATACCAACCCTGCTCGGTTGTTTCCGGCACGATCGGCTCCACACGTTTTTGCGCCAGTGGGGTCTCGTGTCCTAATGGCTCGCCTTCCAGATGGCGTTTCAGGCTGGCGACATCGGTTTCCGTAGTGACCTGCGGCATATTGAGACGGTTTTCCGTCACGCGGATCGTGCGAATCCCTTCTGGCAGATCGTTCATGACGACCCGATTCGCGCGTTCGATCCCTTCCCGCGAGTCACGGTATTTCACCTGCTCGCCGGTGACGTACAGCGTATCGCCTTTCACCTGAATTTTAGGGTCCGCCAGTCCGGCGTTGTATTTTAGCAGCGTCAACTGGTTAGCGACGACCGAGTGTTGCAGGATGGCGTCCTGCGGCTCAGGCTGATATTTCGGTCGCGCGTTATCGTTATACGATGGGCGCAAATCGTTGAAGTTTGTCCGCAGCGTCACGCCAAACATGAAGGTGTTGCCGCGTTCATAGCTGAGGTTAACGTCGGCCCAATCGGTGACGCGGTAAATGGCGCCGACGTTAAACTTGCTCTTCTGCTCCAGCTTACCCGCGAAATCCTGCTGATAATTGTTGCCTTCATACTCCAGTTTCAGGCGCAGCGGCTGCCAGGGCGTTTGATACTCCACCCCGCCAAACAGCGACGCTGGCCCGTGGAACATATCGCTGCCGTTGACGGAACCGGCCTGTTTATAACTGTTATCGCGGTGACAGAATTTATCGCTGTATGAGCAAAACGGATTGCTCACGTTGCCGCTGGTGCCCAGATAACCCCAGCCAAGACCGAGCGAGAAATCAAACGGCCCCCAGGCTTTGTTCGCCACAATGTATTCCGCATCGAACAGCCCCGTCCCGCCGATATCTCTTGCGCCGACCGCCACCTGCGGCATCCAGTAGCTCTCTTCCCATAACCGCAGTTTCAGGTCGAAGGCTTTGTCTTTGTAGGTCTGGTTGCCGGAAAACGACTCCACGCTGCTGTATTGTCTGGTACGCACGTCGGTATAGCGCAGCGTGGTTTCCAGCCACGGGAACAACTGTATCGACGCGGAGTAGTAGCGATACTGATCGTTATCACGATAGTTCAGGCTCATCTCCCCTTCCCGCGCCATTCGCGCCGTTGGCGTTTGCAGCAGTCCCACGCCGCCGAAGTCAGATTGTGACGGCCCAATGGGGGCCGGATATGTTTCGGCATGGCAGGCTGCGCTGATGCCCAGCGCCAGTAAGCTGAGCAGATGTGTTTTTTTCATTATTCGGGTATCCGCTGCGTCAGAGTACGAAGAATGTCGGCGTTAAGCGCATCCGGCGTGTTGCTCCATAGAGAATCCGTAAGACCGACAAAAATGATGCTGCCAGGCATCGGCTCAACGTGACGCTTGTTCCAGTAAGCGACCGGCGCTTTCTGCGTGCGTCCGTCGGGATAGACAACCCACGCATAGCTGCGATCCGCCCCGCTGAGCAGGCTTTGCTCATCAAGGTAGCTGGCCACGTCCCGCCCCGGGCTGAAGGGCCGTTTACCCGGCTGGCTAACCAATCCAAACAGCGTGATATCCGTCGGCTGCCCGCCGACCCACAGCGTGTAATGGCCCTGCAACGGCGGATTGCCCCGTTCGCTGACGCGTACGGTATCCGGGTCAAGGTTAACGAGCTGTCTGCCGGTCACTTTTAACATCTGCACCTGCTGGCGCAGCGTATTGATTGCGGCGGCGTCATCGCCGCTTTTCTCTGCGCCAAACGCAGCCAGGCGGCCCAATAATTCCTGCTGCTGGCGCTGCGCCGTGGCGGTAGCCCGCTCTTCGCTGATAACCGCGCCAGGCCACCAGCTGTTCGCCAGTCTCGGCTGCCCGACCAGATCGATCAGATGTTCCGCGCCGGTGAGCGTCTTCGGTTCAGTGCTGCCTGCGGCAAACACCTTCACGGTGCCTGCGGCAAAAGATGAGGAAGCGCACAAACTCAGGGCCAGCGCTGCAATGGTCTGTTTCATCATTGTTTTGCCGCCTTAATGAGCGTGGTTTTCACCGGGAAGTAGTTCGCCCCCAGATACTGTTCCGACTGGCGGATTTGCCCTTCGCTGTCGATCCAGTAGCGGTTATGCCAGCGCGTCTGGTCGGTTGTAACCTCTTCATCCAGTACGCGAACGGCGGTTACATCGCTACCGACCTTAATGCTGTCAGTGCCATCCCATTTGAAGACCGAGCGGGCGGTGGCGTAACGCACCTGTTTATGTTCCGTCCAGCCCATCGTGCGCGTCCACGTTGCGCCATCTACGATTTGTGCCGGTCTGGCCAATGGGTCAGCCGCCAGATTGTTCACACCGATCAGATTGTCGCCGCCGAGCAGGGTTTTAATCAGGCGGCCATGCTGGGTCACGATGGTAGCCTGATCCTGCGTCACCCATTTCTGCTGCCCGTTCTCTGCGAAAGCGAGCACCACAAACAGCTGCGGCCCGCCATTGAGTTGCATGTACTGGCTGGCATAAGGCATGTTTTGAATGTCATCGTCCGTCAGTTGTACGCCCGGCGTACCGAACAGACTGTCCCACAGCGAATTACCCAGACCTTTAGTGGTGGCTGAGCAAGCCTGTAACAGCAGGCAAATGATGATAATTCCAGGTCGCTTCACGACTCTTCTCCGCATTATTGCCGGGTGGCCCCGGCCAGGAAGTCCCACAGGCTCAGGCAAGCTAAAATAACCACACCGAAGTGTGGTTATGATTAAACGTACCGGTGTTACTGGGTACTGGTGGTTGTGGTGGTAGTGGTTCCGGTATTAGAACCATCGCCACCGCCGGTCGCCGCCAGAGCGACGCCCACCGCCGAGCTTACGGTGCTGACGCTGGTCGCGGAGGAACTTCCCGCTGATACCGACGTCGCCGCCGACCCTGCTGCTTCACCCACCTGAACGGGGGCGGCCCAGACAGAAGTCGCCGCAAGCGCAGATATGGCAAAAATGCCATACAGAGCTTTTTTCATCACAATATCCCTTCATTGAATGAATGGAGATTTACCCGAAAAACGTTTCAGGCGGGATCGAGTATACACAACTAAAGCATGTGGATTGCGACAGGTCTAAATAGCGAGGCGGTTTTAGGATAATTAAACTTTTGGCTGAAATGGCATTTATATTCTAATTAAATATCTTTTAAAAACATCATATTAAAATAAAACAATGCAATATTCATTATCCGTATACTCTGAAAATAACACCGAGTAACTTACGGGTTATTCATTATTTTAGGATTAAGCTCAATATAAACTTTTGCGGAATAGCACAGACAACCGGAATTATCTTATAAAAAAAGCAGATAATAATATCGGCTTTAATTACAGATATATCACTTTTCTGCCGGATGGCGGCGGAACGCCTTATCCGGCCTACAGGACGCACCATTTGTAGGCCCGGTAAGCGTAGCGCCACCGGGCGTTACGCCATCAGGCACGCCATGCTTTATAACGGTTAATCAGACCGTTAGTTGAACTGTCATGGCTGGAAATCGCTTTATCATCACCCAGTTCCGGCAGGATACGGTTAGCCAGCTGTTTGCCCAGCTCAACGCCCCACTGGTCGAAGGTGAAGATGTTCAGGATCGCGCCCTGAGTGAAGATTTTGTGCTCATACAGCGCAATCAACGCCCCCAGGCTAAACGGCGTGATTTCACGCAGCAGGATGGAGTTCGTCGGGCGGTTGCCTTCGAACACTTTGAACGGCACCACATGCTCAAGCTGAGACGGATCTTTCCCCTGATCGCGATATTCCTGCTCAACCACCTCGCGGGATTTGCCGAACGCCAGCGCTTCGGTCTGAGCGAAGAAGTTAGACAGCAGTTTCTGATGGTGATCGGACAACGGGTTATGGGTTATCGCCGGGGCGATAAAGTCGCAAGGCACCATCTTCGTCCCCTGGTGAATCAGCTGGTAGAACGCGTGCTGGCCGTTGGTGCCCGGTTCACCCCAGATGATTGGGCCAGTCTGGTAGTCTACGGCATTGCCGTTACGGTCAACATACTTGCCGTTGGACTCCATATTGCCCTGCTGGAAGTAGGCCGCAAAACGGTGCATATACTGGTCGTACGGCAGAATCGCTTCGGTTTCTGCGCCGAAGAAATTGTTGTACCAGATACCGATCAGCGCCAGCAGCACCGGCAGGTTTTTCTCAGCCGGTGTTGTGGAGAAGTGTTTATCCATCGCATGCGCGCCGGACAGCAGTTCAACGAAGTTGTCAAAGCCGACAGACAGGATGATAGACAGGCCAATCGCCGACCACAGAGAGTAACGACCGCCGACCCAGTCCCAGAACTCGAACATGTTGGCGGTGTCGATCCCAAACTCACCCACCGCTTTCGCATTGGTGGAAAGCGCCGCAAAGTGTTTCGCGATGTGTTTTTCATCATTCGCGGTGCTCAGGAACCAGTCGCGCGCGCTGTGGGCGTTGGTCATGGTTTCCTGCGTTGTGAAGGTTTTAGACGCCACCAGGAACAGGGTGGTTTCCGGGTTTACTTTCTTCAGCACTTCGGCGATGTGGGTGCCATCGACGTTAGACACAAAGTGCATATTCAGATGGTTTTTGTACGGGCGCAGCGCTTCAGTCACCATGAACGGCCCCAGGTCGGAACCACCGATACCGATGTTGACCACGTCAGTGATCGCTTTACCGGTGTAACCTTTCCATTGACCTGAAATAATCGCTTCAGAGAAGGCTTTCATCTTCTCCAGCACCGCATTCACTTCCGGCATCACATCTTTGCCGTCAACGATAATCGGAGTATTGCTACGGTTACGCAGCGCAACGTGCAGCACGGCACGGTCTTCAGTACGGTTGATTTTTTCGCCAGAGAACATGGACTTAATCGCACCGGCCAGATCGGTCTCTTTCGCCAGATCCTGCAATTTCGCCAGCGTCTCTTCGGTGATGCGGTTTTTGGAGAAATCCACCAGCATCAAATCGTCAAACGTCGCGGAAAATCGGGTAAAACGGTCGCTATCTTTCGCGAAAAGATCCGCGATAGTAACGTCCTTCATGTCGTCGTAGTGTTTTTGTAGTGCCTGCCAGGCAGAAGTCTGCGTCGGATTGATGTTTTTCATTAGCAATACTCTTCTGATTTGAGAATTGTGACTGAGATCGATTGTAACGCCAGTCACAAAAAAGTGTGATTGTTTTAGTGCCGTTAGCCCGAACGCGAATCAAACGCGGATAAAAAGCAGCGAAAAGTATATACCCTAAATAATTCGAGTTGCAGGAAGGCGGCAAGGGAAGAAATCCCCAGGAGCATAGATAACTATGTGACTGGGGTTTCTGAGTGCAGCCAACACATCTGCAACTTGAAGTATGACGGGTATAGTCGTTATAAGCACTGTTACTGAGGGCCAGGACAGCATAAAAAATCCGCATAATCCCGGCGTTGACAGTCCCAGCCACACATTTTATTTATAAATACGGTATTTGCGCCTGCACCGGTTTCTGTTCTGCCCTTGTGCCATGGTCGCTTTTTTCATTCCCTGACACGAGGTTGATATGACAACAGCTGTTTCCCCGCTCGTCGTCGCCAAATTTGGCGGAACCAGCGTCGCCGATTTTGACGCCATGAACCGTAGCGCCGACGTGGTGCTTTCCGATGCTAACGCACGCTTAGTGGTGCTTTCCGCCTCTGCGGGCGTCACCAATCTGCTGGTAGCGCTGGCAGAAGGGCTGGAACCGCCAGAGCGCTTCGAAAAACTCGACGCCATCCGTAAAATTCAGTTCGATATTCTGGAACGTCTGCGTTACCCGAACGTTATCCGCGAAGAGATCGAGCGTCTGCTGGAAAACATTACCACGCTTGCCGAAGCGGCTTCACTGGCGACGTCAATGGCCCTGACCGACGAGCTGGTGAGCCACGGCGAGCTGATGTCCACACTGCTGTTTGTGGAGATCCTGCGCGAGCGCAATATTCAGGCGCAGTGGTTTGACGTGCGTAAGGTGATGCGCACCAGCGATCGTTTTGGCCGCGCGGAACCGGATATCGCAGCGCTGTCGGAGCTGGCCACGCTACAGCTTGCCCCACGCCTGGCAGAGGGTCTGGTCATCACCCAGGGCTTTATCGGCAGCGAAAGCAAAGGCCGCACAACGACGCTGGGACGCGGCGGCAGCGACTACACGGCGGCGCTGCTTGCAGAAGCGCTGCACGCGGCGCGCGTCGATATCTGGACGGATGTGCCGGGTATCTACACCACCGACCCGCGCGTGGTGCCTGCCGCGCAGCGTATCGATGAAATCGCCTTTGAAGAAGCAGCGGAAATGGCGACCTTTGGCGCGAAGGTGCTGCACCCTGCAACGCTGCTGCCCGCCGTACGCAGCGATATCCCGGTTTTCGTCGGCTCCAGTAAAGATCCAAAAGCGGGCGGGACGCTGGTATGCAATAAAACCCAAAACCCACCGCTCTTCCGCGCGCTGGCGCTGCGTCGCAAACAGACGCTGTTAACGCTGCACAGCCTGAATATGCTGCATTCGCGTGGTTTCCTGGCGGAAGTGTTCGGCATTCTGGCGCGGCACAATATCTCCGTAGATTTAATCACCACCTCGGAAGTGAGCGTGGCGCTGACGCTGGATACCACCGGTTCCACTTCAACGGGCGACACGCTGCTGACGCAGTCTTTGCTGATGGAGCTTTCCGCGCTATGCCGGGTAGAAGTGGAAGAAAATCTCGCGCTGGTCGCGCTGATTGGCAACGATCTGTCTAAAGCCTGCGGCGTCGGTAAAGAAGTGTTCGGCGTACTGGAACCGTTCAACATCCGCATGATTTGCTATGGCGCATCCAGCCATAACCTCTGTTTCCTGGTGCCAGGCACCGAAGCGGAGCAGGTCGTGCAGAAGCTTCATCATAATTTGTTTGAATAAAATTTCCTCACGCGATAAATAATACCTATAGCCGGGCTCGAACCCGGCTTTTTTATAACTAAACAACACGACAATACTGCAAGGAATTTATTATGTTATCCGTTATCACCCGGCTGTTCCCGTTATGGGCGCTGCTGCTCTCTGTTATTGCGTATTACACGCCATCGACCTTCACCCCCATTGGCTCGTGGGTGACTACGCTGCTGATGCTGATTATGTTCGGCATGGGTGTACACCTTAAGCTCGACGACTTTAAACGCGTGCTTTCCCGCCCGGCGCCTGTCGCTGCCGGTATTTTCCTGCATTATCTGGTGATGCCGCTCGCCGCCTGGCTACTGGCGATACTGTTTAACATGCCGCCAGACCTCTCAGCCGGGATGGTACTGGTGGGCAGCGTCGCCAGCGGAACGGCATCTAACGTCATGATCTATCTGGCGAAAGGGGATGTGGCGCTTTCGGTTACTATCTCATCGGTTTCCACGCTGGTTGGCGTGGTCGCGACACCGCTGCTGACGCGCCTGTATGTGGATGCGCATATTCAGGTGGATGTGATGGGGATGCTGCTCAGCATTTTACAGATCGTCGTGGTTCCAATCGCGCTTGGGCTGGTCATTCACCACCTGTTTCCTCGCGTGGTAAAAACCGTGGAGCCTTATCTGCCTGCGTTCTCAATGGTGTGCATTCTGGCGATCATCAGCGCAGTGGTGGCCGGTTCCGCCTCGCATATCGCATCCGTTGGTTTTGTGGTGATTGTGGCGGTGATCCTGCACAACACCATTGGTCTGCTCGGCGGTTACTGGGGCGGTCGCCTGTTTGGCTTTGATGAGTCCACCTGCCGCACGCTGGCGATTGAAGTTGGAATGCAGAACTCCGGCCTTGCGGCGGCGCTCGGTAAAATTTACTTCTCTCCGCTGGCCGCGCTCCCCGGCGCGCTGTTCTCGGTCTGGCATAACCTCTCTGGCTCACTGCTGGCCGGTTACTGGTCAGGCAAGCCGATTTCCGAGAAGCCGCGTGATAGGGTGAAGGTGTAGACCTGATAAGCGTAGCGCCATCAGGCGCAATCCGTGCACGTCGCCGGATGGTGGCTAACGCCTTATCCGGCCTACACAGCCTCTGCACTTTGCCGTACACTGGGTTATCTGACTGACCGAGGGTACATTTATGGCACTCCCACGCATCACCCAAAAAGAGATGACCGAGCGCGAGCAGCGTGAACTGAAAACGCTGCTCGATCGCGCGCGCATTGCACATGGCCGTCCGCTCACGAATGCGGAAACCAACAGCGTGAAAAAGGAGTACATTGATAAGTTAATGGCGCTGCGCGAAGCAGAGGCCAAAAAAGCCCGCCAGTTGAAGAAAAAGCAGGCTTATAAACCAGATACTGAGGCGTCGTTTTCCTGGTCGGCCAATACGCCGACGCGCGGCAAACGTTAACGCCCTTTCTTCTTCCGCCCCGGCGAGGTAAAGCGTTTTCCGTTTGACGCCGGGCGCGCTTTCTCATTGGTTTTTTCGATTTTCACCACCGGACGCTTAATGCCCGCCGTTTTCGGCTTCGCTTTCGCCTTCGACGTCGGTTTGGCTTCTGATGAAGAGTTTTCGATCAGCTTAAACAGAGCGATGAGTTCGTCATCCGTCAGATCCCGCCACTCGCCGGGCGGCAGACCGGATAAACTCACGTTCATAATGCGCGTGCGTTCGAGTTTCGTCACTTCATAGCCAAAGTGCTCGCACATGCGGCGGATCTGGCGGTTCAGCCCCTGAATCAGGGTAATGCGGAAAACAAACGGCGCTTCCTTCTTCACCTTGCACTTTTTGGTCACCGTGCCGAGAATCGGGACGCCCGCGCCCATACCGCGAATAAAGTCATCCGTTACTGGCTTATCAACCGTGACCAGATACTCTTTCTCGTGATCGTTACCGGCACGGAGGATTTTGTTGACCAGATCGCCGTGATTGGTAAGAAAGATAAGCCCCTGGGAGTCTTTATCCAGGCGGCCAATCGGGAAAATACGTTTGCTGTGGTTCACGAAATCCACGATGTTATCGCGTTCGCTGTCTTCCGTGGTACTGACAATCCCTACCGGTTTGTTCAGCGCGATAAAGACCAGATCTTCCGCTTCGCGCGGCTCAATCAACCGACCATTCACCTTCACCACGTCGCCAGGCATCACCTGATCGCCAATGGTGGCGCGTTTGCCATTAATGAAGACATTCCCTTGTTCAATGTAGCGATCCGCCTCGCGACGCGAGCAAATTCCGCTTTCACTGATGTATTTATTTAATCGGACAGATGAGTCGGGCAGCATAAATTCTCCTGTAAAAGCGAAATATACCGCACCTTGCGGTCAGGGAAAAAGCGTCGAATGACAGGAATGCGGCTCACCGCTGCTCATAAAGTCGATGACATCACGAAATCCCCCTGCGAGACGCGTTCCAGAATATCGATAACCACATCGTGAGCCACATCAGCAAGCGGTAAGATGAGCGGTGGTAGCATCACGGATGTTTTTACTTTTTGATTACTGGAGATGTCATGGAACTGCTGTTATTGAGTAACTCCACTCTGCCGGGAAAAGCCTGGCTGGAACACGCGCTGCCGCTGGTGGCGGAACAACTGCATGGCCGCCGTTCAGCGGTGTTTCTCCCGTTTGCTGGCGTCACGCAAACCTGGGACGATTACACAGCGAAAACCGCCGCAGTCCTTGCGCCGCTCGGCGTTTCAGTGACCGGTATTCATAGCGTCGCCGATCCGGTCGCAGCGATTGCCGATGCGGAAGTGGTGATTGTCGGCGGTGGGAACACTTTCCAGTTGCTAAAAGAGAGCCGTGAACGTGGGCTGCTGGCGCCCATCGTGGCTGCCGTTAAGCGTGGCGCGTTGTATATCGGCTGGAGCGCGGGCGCGAACCTTGCCTGTCCGACCATTCGCACCACCAACGATATGCCAATCGTTGACCCACAAGGGTTTGATGCGCTGGGTCTGTTCCCGTTGCAGATTAACCCGCACTTCACTAACGCGTTGCCGGAAGGTCACAAAGGCGAAACCCGCGAACAGCGTATTCGCGAGCTGCTGGTGGTCGCGCCGGAGTTAACGGTGATTGGCCTGCCGGAAGGCAACTGGATTCAGGTGAGTAAGGGGCAGGCGACGCTCGGCGGCCCGAACACGACGTATGTGTTCAACGCGGGTGAAGAAGCGGTTCCTCTTAAAGCCGGTCATCGCTTCTGATCGTCGCCATGTAGAATGTAAAATGCCTGATGGCGCTACGCTTATCAGGCCTACAGGATAGTGCTTATAACGTAGGCCGGATAAGGCGTTTCACACCGCCATCCGGCAATCAGCAATCAGCAATCAGCAATCAATAGTCATCCCGCTCGTCGTCTTCATCCGGCTGCTCCAGCACGCTGTAAGCCACCGAACAAAACAGCGAATTCAGGCGTTGCATATCGCCCAGCAGTCCCAGATGCAATGAGCTGGTTTCGATGCTCTGTACGTTCTGCTGGTGCAGGCGATCCACATGCGCATGTGAATAACGACGATTGAGAATACGGAAACGATGTTTGCTGCGACGCAAACGTCGGGCGCTGGTGACGTCGCCGGAGAAAAACACCGACATAGCCAGTTGCAGGTTGCTGAGTAACTGATCATACAGCGCATCCAGCTCTTTCAGCCCTTCAATGGAAAACGCCCGCCGCGCCGCCAGCGACTTGTCGGCAATCTCGCTGCCCATCCGTTCGACGATATCCGAGGCCTGCTCCAGGTTCAGGGACATCTCGATGATTTCCGCCCAGCGCCGCGACTCTTCCTCCGCCAGTTCCTCTTTCGGCATCCGCGCCAGATAGAGTTTGATGGCGGTGTAAAGCACGTTGATATCATCCGCCAGCTTGCGCAGCTCTTTCTCTTCGCGCGGCTCGCCGTGCATCACCTTTTTCAGACCTTCCATCATCTGCTCCATCGCATCACCAATGCGCAGCGCTTCCCGGGCGGCATTGGCCAGCGCGAGCGTTGGCGTGTCCAGCGCGCTGACATCCAGATGTTTAGGCTTCAGATGGGCATCCAGTTCCGGTTCATCGCGGATAATACGTTTACAGAAACGCGCCATCGGTTCGGCGAACGGAATCATCACCAGACACCGCGCCAGGTTGTAAAAAACGTGGAAGTAGATAACCAGTTCGGATTTTGGCAGCGGTAACGCATCCATCGTATCGGCCAGCACATGGACAAACGGCAGGATAATCAGGCTGCCCACCAGCTTAAACAGCAGACTGCCCAGCGCCACGCGGCGAGCGGCGGCATTGGCTGCGCTGTTGTTGAGCATCGCCAGCAGGCCGGAACCAAGGTTGGCGCCGATGACCAGGCACAACGCGACCGGGAACGATATGATGCCCGCCGCCGTCAGCGTGGCCGTCAGCAGGACGGCAGCCAGGCTGGAATAGCTGATGATGGCAAACATGGCGCCAATCAGCGCATCCAGCATGATGTCGCCGGTCAGCGAGGCAAAGATGACCTGTACGCCATTCGCCTGAGTAATCGGCGTCACCGCCTGCACGATCAGCTCCAGCGCCAACAGTATCAGGCCAAGACCGATCCCCACTCGCCCCAGTTGTCCGGCGCGTGACTGCTTACGCCCCAAAAAGAAGATAACGCCGATGAAAATCAGCAGCGGCGATAACCATGACAAATCAAAGGTAAGGATACGCGCCATCAGCGCGGTCCCCACGTCGGCCCCCAACACAATCACCAGTGCAGGCGTCAGGGCGACCAGATCCTGGGCGACAAATGACGTCACCAGCATAGTCGTGGCGTTACTGCTTTGCACCAGCGCAGTAACGCCGATACCCGCGCAGAAGGCGAGCGGTTTC
This sequence comes from Citrobacter sp. TBCP-5362, assembly GCF_005406305.1. NCBI lineage: Bacteria > Pseudomonadati > Pseudomonadota > Gammaproteobacteria > Enterobacterales > Enterobacteriaceae > Citrobacter > Citrobacter sp. TBCP-5362. The sequence goes on from NZ_CP040234.1 coordinate 4,246,386, forward strand.
TTTTCAACACTGCGGCTGAGAACGGTACGCAGACGAGCGCCGAAAACGCGCATCACGCCGGTACGCACAATATGGGTGCCCCACACCAGCAGGGCAACAGCAGAAAGCAGGTGTAGCAGAGTTAACACAGAATCAGGTACTCCTTATCATTATTATGATGTTCAGCCTTTTTACCGGATGGCGCTGCGCTTATCCGGCTTACGGGGATATTTGTAGGCCGGATAGGCGTTTACGCCGCCATCCGGCAAGCAGCCCCGTGAACCTTCTTCCAGTATAAGGGTTTCAAAACAATAAAGAGACAGGGCGCCCGATGAGCACCCTGTTTGTTGTAAGGAAAAATGACAGTTTTATGAACTAGTCGGCATCATAGCCCAGGTTGGAGGCCAACCAGCGCTCCACCTCCGCGACCGTCATCCCTTTACGCTGCGCATAATCCTCCACCTGATCGCGCTGTATTTGCGCGACGGTGTAGTACTTGCTGTCAGGATGGCTGAAGTACCAACCGGAAACGGAAGCGCCCGGCCACATGGCGTAAGATTCGGTCAGCTTCATGCCGGTGTGTTTTTCCACGTCCAGCAGTTGCCAGATGGTGCCCTTCTCAGTGTGCTCCGGGCAGGCCGGATAGCCTGGCGCCGGACGAATCCCCTGATAGTTTTCGCGGATCAGCTCCTCGTTGCTGAGGTTCTCATTCGCCGCATAGCCCCAGTAAACTTTACGCACCCGCTCATGCAGGTATTCCGCAAAGGCTTCCGCCAGACGGTCGGCGATCGCTTTGACCATAATCTTGTTGTAATCATCATGCTGCGCCTCGAATGCCTCTGCCAGCGCATCCTCTTCCAGACCGCCCGTGACGGCGAAGGCGCCGATGTAATCCTCTTTGCCGCTCTGTTTCGGCGCAACAAAGTCAGACAGGCAATAGTTGGCGAAACCCACCTTCTCCGTTTGCTGACGCAGATGATGGCTGACCGCCAGCACATGGGTACGCGTCTCATCGCGATAAATTTCGATATCATCACCCACACGGTTTGCCGGGAACAGCCCCACCACGCCACGCGGGTTGAGCGTCTTCTCCGCACTCAGTTTATCCAGCATGTCGTTGGCGTCTTTAAACAGGCGTTTCGCCTCTTCGCCCACCACCTCGTCTTCGAGAATGCGCGGATATTTCCCGGCCAGCGACCAGGTCATAAAGAACGGCGTCCAGTCGATGTAGTTGCGCAGCGTTTCGATACTGGCCTCAACGTCCTGCACGCCCAGACGATGAGCGACAGGCGGTGTATAGCTTTCCCAGTCAAATGCCAGGTCATTATCACGCGCGGCGGCCAGCGTCACCGGCGGCGTGCGCGGTTTCTTACGCGCATGCTGGATGCGCACGGTTTCATACTCTTTACGGGTACGGGCGACAAACTCATCGTGCTGGGTTTCAGACAGCAACGCCGCCACGACGCCCACGGTACGCGAGGCGTTCTGGACATAGACCGTCGGGCCGCTGTAGTTCTGCTCAATCTTCACCGCCGTGTGCGCTTTGGACGTGGTCGCGCCGCCAATCAGTAGCGGAATGGTGAAGCCCTGACGTTCCATCTCCTTTGCCACGTTGACCATTTCATCCAGCGACGGGGTAATCAGGCCGGAGAGACCAATCAAATCCGCATTCACTTCCTTCGCGGTTTTGAGGATTTTTTCTGCCGGCACCATGACGCCAAGATCGATGATTTCATAGTTGTTGCACTGTAAAACGACGCCAACAATGTTTTTGCCAATGTCATGCACGTCGCCCTTCACGGTGGCGATAACCATTTTACCGTTGCTGGAGCCCTGCTCTTTGCTGGCTTCAATAAACGGTTCCAGATACGCCACCGCCTGCTTCATGACGCGGGCCGATTTCACCACCTGCGGCAGGAACATTTTGCCTTCGCCAAACAGGTCGCCCACCACGTTCATACCGTCCATCAGCGGCCCTTCGATAACCTCGATCGGACGCGTCGCCTGCTGACGGGCTTCTTCGGTATCCTGTTCGATAAACTCGGTAATGCCTTTTACCAGCGAATACTCAAGGCGTTTTTTCACTTCCCAACTGCGCCATTCCGCCTGTTGCGCATTGGCTGAATCATCGGCTTTGCTGCCACGGTATTTTTCCGCCAGCGCCAGCAGACGCTCGGTGCTATCGTCGCGGCGATTGAGGATCACATCTTCCACCGCGTCGCGCAGTTCGGCGGGCAGGTCGTCATAAATCGCCAGTTGCCCGGCGTTGACGATCCCCATGCCCATGCCGTTACGGATGGCGTAGTAGAGGAACACCGCATGAATCGCTTCGCGCACCGGATCGTTGCCGCGAAACGAGAAGGAGACGTTAGAGACGCCGCCGGAGATCAGCGCGTGCGGCAGTTCGCGTTTGATATCTTCACAGGCGCCGATAAAGTCCTGCGCGTAGTTGTTGTGTTCGTCGATACCGGTCGCTACGGCAAAAATGTTCGGGTCAAAGATAATGTCTTCCGGCGGGAAGCCCACCTCTTTGGTGAGAATGTTGTACGCCCGGCGGCAAATCTCGATCTTACGCGCGCGGGTATCGGCCTGCCCTTGTTCATCAAAGGCCATCACCACCACCGCCGCACCATAGCGACGCAGCAGCTTCGCATGGTGGATAAAGGTTTCCACGCCCTCTTTCATCGAAATGGAGTTAACGATGCCTTTACCCTGAATGCATTTCAGCCCTTTTTCGATGACCTCCCATTTTGAGGAGTCGATCATGATCGGTACGCGGGCGATATCCGGCTCACCGGCAATCAGGTTGAGGAAGCGCACCATCGCGACTTCGGCATCGAGCATCCCCTCATCCATGTTGATATCGATAATCTGCGCGCCGCTCTCCACCTGCTGGCGGGCGACATCCAGCGCTTCGCTGTATTTCTCTTCTTTGATCAGCCGCTTAAATTTAGCGGAACCAGTAACGTTAGTACGCTCACCCACGTTTACAAACAGGCTGTCATCGCCAATATTCAACGGCTCAAGGCCAGAGAGACGACAGGCAACCGGAATATCGGGCAGTTTACGCGGCGCTAAACCATCAACCGCGCGGCTCATCGCGGCAATGTGTTCCGGCGTCGTCCCACAGCAGCCGCCGACAATGTTGAGAAAGCCCGACTCCGCCCACTCGCGGATCTGCTTCGCCATCGTATCAGCATCAAGATCGTATTCGCCGAAGGCGTTAGGCAGACCGGCATTCGGGTGCGCGGTGACATAGCATTCGGCAATGCGCGCCAGTTCCTGCACATACTGGCGCAGTTCATCCGGCCCCAGCGCGCAGTTAAGACCAAAGGTGAGCGCTTCGGCGTGACGCAGCGAGTTATAAAACGCTTCGGTAGTCTGGCCGGAGAGCGTGCGCCCGGACGCATCGGTAATCGTGCCGGAGATCATAATCGGCAGCTCGACGCCCAGCGCTTCAAATTCTTCTTTCACCGCAAAAACGGCGGCTTTCGCATTCAGCGTGTCGAAGACGGTTTCAATCAGAATCAGGTCTGACCCGCCTTCCACCAGCGCTTTGGTGGATTCGCGATAGGCCGCGACCAGCTGATCGAAGGAGATATTACGAAACGCCGGGTCGTTCACGTCCGGCGAGATGGATGCGGTGCGGTTGGTTGGGCCAAGCACGCCCGCAACGTAGCGCGGTTTTTCCGGCGTGCGCGCCGTCCATTCATCGGCGCAGGCGCGGGCCAGTTTCGCAGCGGTAAAGTTGATCTCCGCCGACAGGGATTCCATCTGGTAATCCGCCATCGCAATCGTCGTGGAGTTAAACGTGTTGGTTTCGATGATATCCGCACCCGCCTCAAAGTAAGCGTGATGAATCGCGGTAATCACCTCCGGCTTGCTGAGTACCAGCAGGTCGTTGTTGCCTTTCAAATCGCAGGGCCAGTCAGCAAAACGCTCGCCGCGAAAATCCTCTTCACTCAGGCGATAGCTCTGGATCATTGTCCCCATGCCACCATCCAGAACCAGAATACGTTCATCTAACTGCGCACGCAGTTGTTCAACTTTGCTGCTCACGACTTGCTCCCGACAACACTCAACCTGGACCGAAAAAAGGCCAACAAACCATACTGGCATAAACACGACAGGCGGAAAAGAGAACAACGGGCAACATGAGACATGTTCAGCTTCACTCCTCCGATCAGTGCAGGAATTCTTGCATTATATTTTAATAAAACGAAAATGATTTCCACGATACAGAAAAGGAGTCCGCCATGGTTGCCCCTGTCCCCGCGAAACGCGGTAGAAAACCCGCCGCTGCCACTGCGCCCGCAACCGGGCAGGTTCAGTCGCTGACCCGTGGCCTGAAGCTGCTGGAGTGGATTGCCGAATCCAACGGCAGCGTCGCGCTGACCGAACTGGCGCAGCAGGCGGGCCTGCCGAACTCCACGACTCACCGTTTGTTAACCACCATGCAGCAGCAGGGCTTTGTGCGACAGGTGGGAGAGCTGGGCCACTGGGCCGTGGGCGCCCATGCGTTTATCGTCGGCAGCAGTTTTTTGCAGAGCCGTAACCTGCTGGCGATTGTCCACCCTATCCTGCGCAAACTGATGGAAGACTCCGGTGAGACGGTCAATCTGGCGGTGCTGGATCAGAGCGATCACCAGGCGATTATTATCGACCAGGTACAGTGCACACAACTGATGCGCATGTCTGCGCCCATCGGCGGCAAACTGCCAATGCACGCTTCCGGCGCCGGGAAAGCGTTTCTGGCGCAACTCAGCGAAGAGCAGGTGACTGGCCTGCTGCACCGTAAAGGGCTGCATGCCTATACCCACGCCACGCTGGTGTCGCCGGTACATCTGAAAGACGACCTCGCCCAGACGCGCAAACGCGGTTATTCCTTTGATGATGAAGAGCACGCGCTTGGCCTGCGTTGCGTTGCGTCGTGCATTTACGACGAGCACCGCGAGCCGTTTGCCGCGATCTCAATTTCCGGGCCGATTTCCCGCATCACTGACGATCGTGTCACCGAGTTTGGCGCGATGGTGATTAAAGCGGCGAAAGAAGTCACGCTGGCATACGGCGGGTTTAGATAAGCAAGGCTTGCCGGATGGCGGCGCAAGCGCCTTGTCCAGCCTACAGTCACGTGTAAGCCCGGTAAGCGCAGCGCCACCGGGCGTCAAGTCGCAAATCTGAAGCAAAACCGCTGTTTGCGCCGATAGGCGTAAACATCTTCCACGTGCCCTTCGCGGATACGCGTCTGTAACGCCCGCCAGTAGTCGGCGCGGAACAGGTCGGCGTGCATCTCCTCAAATAACGGCCCAATTCTTGGGTCAGCGCACAGCCAGTGGCGAAACTCTTCCGGGAAAACATCCCCTGGCGAAACGCTGTACCAGGGCTCGCTGGCCAGCTCATCTTCCGGGTAGCGCGCTTGCGGAATGTCGCGGAAATTCACTTCCGTCATGTAGCAAATTTCATCGTAATCGTAGAACACCACGCGCCCGTGGCGGGTGACGCCAAAGTTTTTAAACAGCATGTCGCCGGGGAAAATGTTGGCGGCGGCAAGCTGGCGAATCGCATTGCCGTACTCTTCAATCGCGTCACGCAGTTGCTGGCCCTCCACCTGCTCCAGCCAGATATTCAGCGGCACCATACGACGCTCAATGTAGAGATGGCGAATCACTATCTGATCGCCAAGGTCGATGATTTTCTCCGGCGCCTCCTGACGCAACAGCGTCATCAGCGCTGGCGCGATTCGCCGCTTCTCCAGCACAAAGTTCTCGAACTCCTGCGTATCGGCCATCCGCCCGACGCGATCGTGTTCTTTAACGAGTTGATAGCAGGCGCGCACATGGGCGGCCGACATCTCCTTTTGTGGGGCAAACGTATCCTTGATGATCTTAAACACCCGGTCAAAGCCCGGCAGCGTAAACACCAGCATCACCATGCCGCGAATACCGGGCGCTTCAATAAACTGCTCATCGCTGTTCGCCAGATACAGTAAATACTCGCGATAGCTCTCGGTTTTCGCATGCTTCTGACAGCCAATCGCCATATACAGCTCGGCGGTGGTTTTACCTGGCAGGATCTCACGCAGCCACTCAACCAGCGCGGCAGGCAACGGCGCGTACACCATGAAGTAGGAACGGGCAAAACCAAACACGATACTGGCCTCAGCCGTGGTGGTCAGGCAGGTATCGACAAACAGTTCGCCTTCATCGGTGCGATGAATCGGCAGCAAAAACGGCAACGTGCCGGCAGGGGTCAGCAACTTCCCCACCAGCCAGGCGGCTTTATTGCGATAAAACAGCTCATTCGCCACCTGCAAATGGCTGCGGTGCAAAGCCTCCGCTCCGAACGTTTCCGTCAGGTGAGCAATGATGTAATGAATATCACGGCTTTTGTTTTGCCAGGGCAAACGCAGCGGTAGATCGCTGAGAATACGCGTCAACAGCGGTTCCCAGCCGTGATCGGGGAAGAAATCTTTCGCCAGCGGGCGCGGGATCGTGCGAAACCGGCGTTCAGGCTGGGAGCTAAAGATAAAAAGCCGCTCGGGAGTGAGCGAGCGGTGGTCAAATAACCGACAGTAGACGGAGTTAAAAAAGCTCTCCGCAATCTCGAAGCGCGGGTAATCCGGCAACAGCCGGGTGTAATGCTCTTTGACACGCAGTAAAAAGGCCGCATCGGTGCTTTTGCCGTCAGTAATGCAGCGCAACTGTTCCACCACCAGACCAACGTGATGATCGTAGAGGTGGATACGGCTTTTCATCGCCTGCTGCACGGCATGCCAGTCGGCCTGTTCAAAGCGCTGCTGCGCGCCGGAAGTCACTTCCAAAAATCGACCATACTGCGCGTCAAAGCCTTGCAGGATGGTTTGAGCAATCAGTAATTCCAGGCCACGCGACATGGTTTGTCCTCATCGGTTGCCGGATGGCGGAGCAAGCACCTTATCCGGCCTACGGTTCGGAGTAGGCCGGATAAGCGTAAGCGCCATCCGGCATGGATCAGAACTGCGATTCTTCAGTGGAACCCGTTAGTGCCGTCACTGAGGAGGTACCGCCCTGAATAATGGTGGTCACTTTGTCGAAGTAGCCTGTCCCCACTTCCTGCTGATGGGACACGAAGGTGTAACCGTCTTTGGCCGCCGCAAATTCTGGCTGCTGAACCTTCTCAACATAGTGGCGCATGCCTTCACCCTGCGCATAGGAATGTGCCAGATCGAACATGTTGAACCACATGCTGTGGATGCCCGCCAGGGTGATGAACTGGTACTTGTAGCCCATGTCCGACAGCTGCTGCTGGAAGCTGGCGATGGTTTTATCGTCCAGGTTCTTCTGCCAGTTAAACGACGGCGAACAGTTGTAGGCCAGCAGTTTACCCGGGTATTTCGCATGGATGGCATCGGCAAAGCGCTTCGCCAGTTCAAGGTCCGGCGTGGAGGTTTCGCACCACACCAGGTCTGCGTAAGGCGCATACGCCAGCCCACGGCTGATCGCCTGTTCAATACCGGCACGCGTGCGGAAGAAGCCTTCGCTGGTGCGTTCGCCGGTAATAAATTCACTGTCGTACGCGTCGCAGTCGGAGGTTATCAGATCTGCCGCATCCGCGTCGGTACGGGCAATCAGCAACGTCGGTACGCCCATCACGTCAGCCGCCAGACGCGCAGCCACCAGTTTCTGAATGGCTTCCTGCGTCGGCACCAGAACTTTGCCGCCCATATGGCCGCACTTCTTCACCGACGCAAGCTGATCTTCGAAGTGAACAGCCGCTGCACCGGCTTCGATCATCGATTTCATCAGTTCAAACGCGTTCAGTACGCCGCCAAAACCGGCCTCCGCATCGGCAACGATCGGCAGGAAGTAATCGACAAAGCGCGGATCGCCAGGCTCAATGCCGGATGCCCACTGGATCTGATCCGCACGACGGAAAGTGTTGTTGATCCGATCCACGACCGCCGGAACAGAGTTTGCCGGGTACAGCGATTGATCCGGGTACATGCTGGAGGCCAGGTTAGCGTCCGCCGCCACCTGCCAGCCGGACAGATAGACCGCCTCAATGCCCGCTTTCGCCTGTTGCAGCGCCTGGCCGCCGGTCAGTGCGCCGAGGCTGTTGATGTAGCCTTTTTTCGCGTCGCCATGCAGCAGACGCCACATTTTGGCCGCGCCAAGCTGCGCCAGCGTACATTCCGGGTTGACCGAGCCGCGTAATTTCACCACTTCCTCCGCGCTATACGGGCGACGGATGCCTTCCCAGCGCGGTTGCGTCCATTCTTTCTGTAACTCTTCGATTTGTTGGGTACGGGTTTTCATGTGCAGATGCTCCATATTGTTATGTGGTGAGTTAAGCCAGCAGGCGGTAGCCTGGCAGGGTCAAGAAATCGATCAGTTCATCAGAGGTAGTGATCTGCTCCATCAGGCGCGCGGCTTCATCAAAGCGCCCGCTGCTGAAGCGGTGCTCTCCCAGCTCATCCTGGATCACCAGCATCTCTTCGGCCAGCATCTGGCGGAATAGCGCTTTCGTGACGGGTTTGCCGTTGCTCAGGGTTTTCTCGTGATGAATCCATTGCCAGATAGAGGTACGGGAGATTTCAGCCGTTGCCGCATCTTCCATCAGGCCATAAATCGGTACGCAGCCATTGCCGGAGATCCATGCTTCGATGTACTGCACCGCCACGCGAATATTGGCGCGCATCCCCTCTTCGGTACGATCGCCCTCACAGGGCGCCAGCAGCTGTTCGGCAGTAATGGGCGCATCTTCATCACGGGTAACAAACAGCTGGTTCTGGTTTTCGCCCAGCGCCTCGTTAAAGACCGTCATCGCGGTGTCCGCCAGCCCCGGGTGCGCGATCCAGGTGCCGTCATGACCGTTATTGGCCTCCAGCGCTTTGTCCGCTTTCACTTTGTTGAGCACTTGATTGTTGCGCTCGGCGTCTTTGCTCGGGATAAACGCCGCCATGCCGCCCATCGCAAATGCGCCGCGCTTGTGGCAGGTTTTGATCAACAGCCGTGAATAGGCGCTGAGGAACGGTTTATCCATCGTCACCACCTGACGGTCCGGCAGGACGCGATCCGGGTGATTTTTCAGTGTTTTGATATAGCTGAAAATGTAATCCCAGCGGCCGCAGTTAAGACCAACAATATGGTCACGCAGCGCGTGCAGGATCTCATCCATCTGGAAGACGGCAGGCAGCGTTTCAATCAGCAAGGTGGCTTTGATGGTGCCGCGCGGCAGATTAAAACGATCTTCGGCATAGCTGAAGACTTCGCTCCACCAGGCTGCCTCCTGCCAGGCCTGAGTTTTCGGCAGGTAGAAATACGGGCCGCTGCCTTTTGCCAGCAACGCTTTATAGTTGTGGAAAAAGTAGAGAGCGAAATCAAACAGGCTGCCAGGAATGGCTTCACCACGCCAGGTCACATGTTTTTCCGGCAGGTGTAAACCGCGTACGCGACAAATCAGTAACGCCGGGTCTGGCTTGAGTTGATAGATTTTCCCGGCTTCGTTGGTGTAGCTGATGGTGCCGTTCACCGCATCACGCAGGTTGATCTGGCCATCAATCACTTTGCTCCACTCCGGCGCCAGTGAATCCTCAAAGTCGGCCATGAACACTTTCACGTTAGCATTCAGCGCGTTAATCACCATTTTACGTTCTACCGGGCCGGTGATTTCCACGCGACGATCCTGTAAATCGTCAGGAATGCCGCGAATTTTCCAGTCACCCTCACGAATGGAATCGGTTTCCGAAATAAAATCAGGCAACTTACCGTCATCAATATCCTGCTGTTGCTGAATACGAGCAGCGAGGAGTTTGTTACGCTTTGGCGTAAAACGCGTCACCAGTTCGGTCAGAAACTCTACCGCTTCTGCGGTCAGAATTTGCTTCTCCTGCTCACCATGCGGCCTGGTAAAGGTCAGTTCATCGGTTGTCGTTGCCTGTTGATTCATTATGCAGCTCCTCGTCATTGATCCGAATACATCCCCAATGCGAACGAAGGATCGTTGTGTGGTTTTCGTTCAGTACAACTAAGACTACTCAATTAAATTCCAAAATCAAAAACAATTTCCATTTTTAATTTAATTATCAATTAACTTATTGATAACAATAAAAATAAAGTTTAATTACAAGATGAGCGGCATTTCAGAAATAAAAAAGGCACCCGAAGGTGCCTGTTTCAACATGCTGAAACGCTTTAGGATCGTGCGCTACAGAAGATTAATCCAGCGTTGGATTCATGTGACGCAGATCATATGGCGTGATCTGGTAGACGTAATAGTTGAGCCAGTTGGTAAACAGCAAATTACCGTGGCTGCGCCAGGTCGCGCGAGGTTTGTTTTGCGGATCGTTTTTCGGGAAATAGTTGTACGGTACATTCGGACTTAAACCTGCTTCAACATCCCGGAAATATTCACTGGCCAGCGTATGGGCATCGTACTCCGGGTGACCGGTTACAAACGCGATTCGTTTATCTTTGCTGGCGAACAGGTAGGCATCTCCATCTTCGGTTTCCGCGAGGATCTCAAGGTCGGTATAGTCCCGAATCAGCGCCGCCGGGAAGTCGGCATAGCGTGAGTGCGGAGCAAGGAATGAATCATCAAAACCACGAGTCAGTAAAGCATGAGGATGAAGGATGTGATGTTCGTAGACGCCGGAAAGTTTATCTGTGCGGGTTTGCTTCGGAATGCCATAGAGAATATTAAGCGCGGCCTGTACCGCCCAACAGACAAACAGCGTTGAGGTGACGTGATCTTTCGCCCACTCCAGCACCTGCTTAATCTGCGGCCAATACGCAACATCATTAAACTCCACCAGACCCAGAGGCGCGCCGGTGACAATCAGCCCATCGAAGTTCTGATCGCAGATATCCTCGAAGTTACAGTAGAAGTTGTTCAGATGCTCTGCCGGTGTATTACGCGATTCACGGGCATCAATCCGCAAGAGCTGAACATCGACCTGAAGCGGTGAGTTTGACAACAGGCGCAGGAACTGGTTTTCCGTTTCGATCTTCTTCGGCATCAGGTTGAGGATAAGCACCTTCAGCGGACGAATTTCCTGACCAGAAGCGCGGGATGTCGTCATAACAAAGACGTTTTCCTCACGTAAGAAATTGACGGCGGGTAGCTCGTCCAGCACGCGAATTGGCATAACCTGATAACCTCACTACATACGTTTAAACGTTTAGACATCCAGATAGCTGAAGATACCCAGAAATTCTTCTAATGTCGAGCCTGCATGTTGAAGGTGAGAAAGTTTCACGGCGGTGTTTACGATAGAATATAAGCACAAAGAAAAGGAGATAATATGGTTATTAGCATTCGCCGATCGCGGCAGGATGAAGGGGAAAAACTGATTGCTATCTGGTGTCGTTCTGTTGATGCTACGCACCATTTTCTGTCTGCATCCTATCGGAGCGAGCTGGAAGAGCTGGTGCGTTCTTTTTTACCAGAAGCGCCGTTATGGGTGGCAGTGACAGAGCAGGATGAGCCCGTCGCGTTTATGCTGCTGACCGGGCAGCACATGGATGCCCTGTTTGTCGATCCCGACGTTCGTGGCTGCGGCGTAGGGAAATTGCTGGTTGAGCATGCGTTTACGCTGGCCCCCGAGTTAACAACCAACGTTAACGAACAGAATGAACAAGCGGTTGGGTTCTACAAAAAGATGGGATTTAAAGTGACAGGACGTTCAGAGGTAGACGATCTTGGCAGGCCGTATCCGTTATTGAATCTGGTTCATACGTAGGCCGGATAAGCGCAGCGTCATCCGGCAGAACAGCGCATATATGCCGGATGGCGGTGTGAACACCTTATCCGGCCTGTAAAAACATCCCGGGTATTTTGCACACAGTCTGTAGGCCGGATAAGGCGCGGCCGCCATCCGGCTGCACCCGGACTCATGAACGCAAAAAGGCCATCCCTCAGGATGGCCTCTTCACTTAATTAATGCCTGGCAGTTCCCTACTCTCGCATGGGGAGACCCCACACTACCATCGGCGCTACGGCGTTTCACTTCTGAGTTCGGCATGGGGTCAGGTGGGACCACCGCGCTACGGCCGCCAGGCAAATTCTGTTCGTCTAATGCCTCCGGCATTAAACACTAATCTGTAATCAGGCTGAAAATCGTCTCTCAAATCGCCAAAACATCTTCGGCGTTGTAAGGTTAAGCCTCACGGTTCATTAGTACCGGTTAGCTCAACGCATCGCTGCGCTTACACACCCGGCCTATCAACGTCGTCGTCTTCAACGTTCCTTCAGGACTCTCAAGGAGTCAGGGAGAACTCATCTCGGGGCAAGTTTCGTGCTTAGATGCTTTCAGCACTTATCTCTTCCGCATTTAGCTACCGGGCAGTGCCATTGGCATGACAACCCGAACACCAGTGATGCGTCCACTCCGGTCCTCTCGTACTAGGAGCAGCCCCCCTCAGTTCTCCAGCGCCCACGGCAGATAGGGACCGAACTGTCTCACGACGTTCTAAACCCAGCTCGCGTACCACTTTAAATGGCGAACAGCCATACCCTTGGGACCTACTTCAGCCCCAGGATGTGATGAGCCGACATCGAGGTGCCAAACACCGCCGTCGATATGAACTCTTGGGCGGTATCAGCCTGTTATCCCCGGAGTACCTTTTATCCGTTGAGCGATGGCCCTTCCATTCAGAACCACCGGATCACTATGACCTGCTTTCGCACCTGCTCGCGCCGTCACGCTCGCAGTCAAGCCAGCTTATGCCATTGCACTAACCTCCTGATGTCCGACCAGGATTAGCTGACCTTCGTGCTCCTCCGTTACTCTTTAGGAGGAGACCGCCCCAGTCAAACTACCCACCAGACACTGTCCGCAACCCGGATTACGGGCCCACGTTAGAACACCAGCCATTAAAGGGTGGTATTTCAAGGGCGGCTCCATGCAGACTGGCGTCCGCACTTCAAAGCCTCCCACCTATCCTACACATCAAGGACCAGTGTTCAGTGTCAAGCTATAGTAAAGGTTCACGGGGTCTTTCCGTCTTGCCGCGGGTACACTGCATCTTCACAGCGAGTTCAATTTCACTGAGTCTCGGGTGGAGACAGCCTGGCCATCATTACGCCATTCGTGCAGGTCGGAACTTACCCGACAAGGAATTTCGCTACCTTAGGACCGTTATAGTTACGGCCGCCGTTTACCGGGGCTTCGATCAAGAGCTTCTCCCGAGGGATAACCCCATCAATTAACCTTCCGGCACCGGGCAGGCGTCACACCGTATACGTCCACTTTCGTGTTTGCACAGTGCTGTGTTTTTAATAAACAGTTGCAGCCAGCTGGTATCTTCGACTGATTTCAGCTCCATGGGTAAACCACTTCACCTACATATCAGCGTGCCTTCTCCCGAAGTTACGGCACCATTTTGCCTAGTTCCTTCACCCGAGTTCTCTCAAGCGCCTTGGTATTCTCTACCTGACCACCTGTGTCGGTTTGGGGTACGATTTCGTGTTACCTGATGCTTAGAGGCTTTTCCTGGAAGCAGGGCATTTGTCACTTCAGCACCGTAGTGCCTCGTCATCACGCCTCAGTGTTAAAGTGCACCGGATTTGCCTGGAGCACACACCTACACGCTTAAACCGGGACAACCGTCGCCCGGCCGACATAGCCTTCTCCGTCCCCCCTTCGCAGTAACACCAAGTACAGGAATATTAACCTGTTTCCCATCGACTACGCCTTTCGGCCTCGCCTTAGGGGTCGACTCACCCTGCCCCGATTAACGTTGGACAGGAACCCTTGGTCTTCCGGCGAGCGGGCTTTTCACCCGCTTTATCGTTACTTATGTCAGCATTCGCACTTCTGATACCTCCAGCAACCCTCACAGGCCACCTTCAACGGCTTACAGAACGCTCCCCTACCCAACAACACATAGTGTCGCTGCCGCAGCTTCGGTGCATGGTTTAGCCCCGTTACATCTTCCGCGCAGGCCGACTCGACCAGTGAGCTATTACGCTTTCTTTAAATGATGGCTGCTTCTAAGCCAACATCCTGGCTGTCTGGGCCTTCCCACATCGTTTCCCACTTAACCATGACTTTGGGACCTTAGCTGGCGGTCTGGGTTGTTTCCCTCTTCACGACGGACGTTAGCACCCGCCGTGTGTCTCCCGTGATAACATTCTCCGGTATTCGCAGTTTGCATCGGGTTGGTAAGCCGGGATGGCCCCCTAGCCGAAACAGTGCTCTACCCCCGGAGATGAATTCACGAGGCGCTACCTAAATAGCTTTCGGGGAGAACCAGCTATCTCCCGGTTTGATTGGCCTTTCACCCCCAGCCACAGGTCATCCGCTAATTTTTCAACATTAGTCGGTTCGGTCCTCCAGTTAGTGTTACCCAACCTTCAACCTGCCCATGGCTAGATCACCGGGTTTCGGGTCTATACCCTGCAACTTAACGCCCAGTTAAGACTCGGTTTCCCTTCGGCTCCCCTATGCGGTTAACCTTGCTACAGAATATAAGTCGCTGACCCATTATACAAAAGGTACGCAGTCACCCCATAAAGAGGCTCCCACTGCTTGTACGTACACGGTTTCAGGTTCTTTTTCACTCCCCTCGCCGGGGTTCTTTTCGCCTTTCCCTCACGGTACTGGTTCACTATCGGTCAGTCAGGAGTATTTAGCCTTGGAGGATGGTCCCCCCATATTCAGACAGGATACCACGTGTCCCGCCCTACTCATCGAGCTCACAGCCTGTGCGTTTTCGTGTACGGGACTATCACCCTGTACCGTGCGACTTTCCAGACGCTTCCACTAACACACAAGCTGATTCAGGCTCTGGGCTCCTCCCCGTTCGCTCGCCGCTACTGGGGGAATCTCGGTTGATTTCTTTTCCTCGGGGTACTTAGATGTTTCAGTTCCCCCGGTTCGCCTCGTTAGCCTATGTATTCAGCTAACGATAGTGTGACAGGTCACACTGGGTTTCCCCATTCGGACATCGCCGGGTCAAGGGTTCATATCACCTCGCCGGCGCTTTTCGCAGATTAGCACGTCCTTCATCGCCTCTGACTGCCAGGGCATCCACCGTGTACGCTTGGTCGCTTAACCTCACAACCCGAAGATGTTTCGTGAAACATTTCGTGTTGCGAAAATTTGAGAGACTCATACACACTTTACGTGTGTCGTTTCAATTTTCAGCTTGATCCAGATTTTTAAAGAGCAAATATCTCAAACGTCACCCGAAGATGAGTTTTGAGATATTAAGGCAGGTGACTTTCACTCACGAACCAGCAAGTGGCGTCCCCTGGGAGGTCTGACCTCATCAGTTGAACGCTGGCGTCCCCTAGGGGATTCGAACCCCTGTTACCGCCGTGAAAGGGCGGTGTCCTGGGCCTCTAGACGAAGGGGACACTGAAGTCTCAATCGCAAGACGCCTTGCTTCTTTCTTTTCATCAGACAATCTGTGTGGGCACTGCAAAGGCAGGTTCTTTAAGGTAAGGAGGTGATCCAACCGCAGGTTCCCCTACGGTTACCTTGTTACGACTTCACCCCAGTCATGAATCACAAAGTGGTAAGCGCCCTCCCGAAGGTTAAGCTACCTACTTCTTTTGCAACCCACTCCCATGGTGTGACGGGCGGTGTGTACAAGGCCCGGGAACGTATTCACCGTGGCATTCTGATCCACGATTACTAGCGATTCCGACTTCATGGAGTCGAGTTGCAGACTCCAATCCGGACTACGACATACTTTATGAGGTCCGCTTGCTCTCGCGAGGTCGCTTCTCTTTGTATATGCCATTGTAGCACGTGTGTAGCCCTGGTCGTAAGGGCCATGATGACTTGACGTCATCCCCACCTTCCTCCAGTTTATCACTGGCAGTCTCCTTTGAGTTCCCGGCCGGACCGCTGGCAACAAAGGATAAGGGTTGCGCTCGTTGCGGGACTTAACCCAACATTTCACAACACGAGCTGACGACAGCCATGCAGCACCTGTCTCACAGTTCCCGAAGGCACCAAGGCATCTCTGCCAAGTTCTGTGGATGTCAAGACCAGGTAAGGTTCTTCGCGTTGCATCGAATTAAACCACATGCTCCACCGCTTGTGCGGGCCCCCGTCAATTCATTTGAGTTTTAACCTTGCGGCCGTACTCCCCAGGCGGTCGACTTAACGCGTTAGCTCCGGAAGCCACGCCTCAAGGGCACAACCTCCAAGTCGACATCGTTTACGGCGTGGACTACCAGGGTATCTAATCCTGTTTGCTCCCCACGCTTTCGCACCTGAGCGTCAGTCTTCGTCCAGGGGGCCGCCTTCGCCACCGGTATTCCTCCAGATCTCTACGCATTTCACCGCTACACCTGGAATTCTACCCCCCTCTACGAGACTCAAGCCTGCCAGTATCAGATGCAGTTCCCAGGTTGAGCCCGGGGATTTCACATCTGACTTAACAGACCGCCTGCGTGCGCTTTACGCCCAGTAATTCCGATTAACGCTTGCACCCTCCGTATTACCGCGGCTGCTGGCACGGAGTTAGCCGGTGCTTCTTCTGCGGGTAACGTCAATTGCTGTGGTTATTAACCACAGCACCTTCCTCCCCGCTGAAAGTACTTTACAACCCGAAGGCCTTCTTCATACACGCGGCATGGCTGCATCAGGCTTGCGCCCATTGTGCAATATTCCCCACTGCTGCCTCCCGTAGGAGTCTGGACCGTGTCTCAGTTCCAGTGTGGCTGGTCATCCTCTCAGACCAGCTAGGGATCGTCGCCTTGGTGAGCCGTTACCCCACCAACAAGCTAATCCCATCTGGGCACATCTGATGGCAAGAGGCCCGAAGGTCCCCCTCTTTGGTCTTGCGACGTTATGCGGTATTAGCTACCGTTTCCAGTAGTTATCCCCCTCCATCAGGCAGTTTCCCAGACATTACTCACCCGTCCGCCACTCGTCAGCAAAGCAGCAAGCTGCTTCCTGTTACCGTTCGACTTGCATGTGTTAGGCCTGCCGCCAGCGTTCAATCTGAGCCATGATCAAACTCTTCAATTTAAGTTTGATGCTCGTGAATTAAACTTCGTAATGAATTACGTGTTCACTCAGAGACTTGGTATTCATTTATTGTCCGAAGACATCAAGAATCCATGTCACTTTGAGTGCCCACACAGATTGTCTGATAAATTGTTAAAGAGCAGTTGCGACGCGCTTTAGCGCTCTGTCGCGAGGTGGCGTATATTACGCTTTCCTCTTTCAGAGTCAACCCTGAATTTCAGGATTTTTCTCTTTAATCAACCGGCTGTTTGTGTGAAGTGATTCACATCCGCCGTGTCGATGGAGGCGCATTATAGGGAGTTCTCCGCAGGCCGCAATAGAAAAATGACAGAAAAATGACTGACTGCTGCATTCCCCAGCAAAACCCCGCCTTATACCCTTTTACACACAGAGTTATCCACAATCCTGGCGATCATTTCCTGAATCTCTCCTTAATAAAGACGCGCTCAATACAGGAATAAAAGGGTATCGAATGGAAAAAGAAAAATTCGCGAGCGTTGCGCAAACGTTTTCGTTACAATGCCACCGCAAAACAAGGATGCCCCGTAAGGGGCGTTAGCTGAGTTTTTCACGAAAAATTCAGCTAACGCTCTCTGTAATAGTCAAATCCAGGGGATTTACCATGCAACAACGTCGTCCAGTCCGCCGCGCTCTGCTCAGTGTTTCTGACAAAGCCGGTATCGTCGAATTCGCCCAGGCACTTTCCGCACGCGGTGTGGAGCTGCTGTCTACAGGGGGCACTGCCCGTCTGTTAGCAGATAAAGGTCTGCCGGTGACCGAAGTTTCCGATTACACCGGTTTCCCGGAAATGATGGATGGACGCGTGAAGACCCTGCATCCGAAAGTACACGGCGGTATTCTCGGTCGCCGTGGTCAGGATGACGGAATTATGGGACAACACGGTATCGCGCCAATCGATATGGTTGTTGTTAACTTGTACCCGTTCGCCCAGACTGTCGCTCGTGAAGGTTGCTCGCTGGAAGATGCCGTAGAGAACATTGATATCGGCGGCCCGACCATGGTGCGCTCCGCTGCCAAGAACCATAAAGATGTCGCTATCGTTGTAAAGAGCAGCGACTACGACGCCATTATTAAAGAGATGGATAGCAACGACGGTTCTCTGACCCTTGATACCCGTTTCGATCTCGCCATTAAAGCCTTCGAACACACCGCTGCCTACGACAGCATGATTGCCAACTACTTCGGCAGCATGGTTCCGGCATATCACAGTGAAAGCAAAGAGGCCGCTGGCCGCTTCCCGCGTACCCTGAATCTGAACTTCATTAAGAAGCAGGATATGCGCTACGGCGAAAACAGCCACCAGCAGGCAGCCTTCTATATAGAAGAGAATGTGCAAGAAGCATCTGTTGCGACCGCGCAGCAGGTACAGGGCAAAGCGCTCTCCTACAACAATATCGCCGATACCGATGCGGCGCTGGAGTGTGTGAAAGAGTTCAGCGAGCCCGCCTGCGTCATCGTGAAGCACGCTAACCCGTGTGGCGTGGCGGTAAGCACTTCTATTCTCGACGCTTACGATCGAGCATACAAGACTGACCCGACCTCCGCATTCGGCGGCATCATCGCGTTTAACCGCGAACTGGATGCCGAAACGGCACAGGCCATCATCTCCCGTCAGTTTGTTGAAGTGATCATTGCGCCTTCCGCATCTGAAGACGCCCTGAAGATTACCGCCGCCAAACAGAACGTGCGCGTCCTGACCTGCGGCCAGTGGGCACAGCGTGTGCCGGGCCTGGACTTCAAACGCGTTAACGGCGGCCTGCTGGTTCAGGATCGTGACCTGGGTATGGTGACCGAAGGCGAACTGCGCGTGGTAACCAAACGTCAGCCGAGCGAGCAGGAACTGCGTGACGCGCTGTTCTGCTGGAAAGTAGCAAAATTTGTGAAATCCAACGCGATTGTGTACGCGAAAGAGAATATGACTATCGGTATTGGCGCGGGCCAGATGAGCCGCGTTTATTCCGCGAAGATCGCCGGTATTAAAGCGGGCGATGAAGGCCTGGAAGTAAAAGGTTCCGCAATGGCCTCTGACGCGTTCTTCCCGTTCCGCGACGGTATTGATGCTGCGGCCGCCGTTGGCGTGAGCTGCGTGATCCAGCCCGGTGGCTCCATCCGTGATGATGAAGTCATTGCCGCCGCTGACGAACACGGCATCGCGATGATCTTCACCGACATGCGTCACTTCCGCCATTAATTCACGGAGCAGACAATGAAAGTATTAGTAATCGGCAACGGCGGGCGCGAACACGCCCTGGCGTGGAAAGCGGCGCAATCACCGCAGGTTGAAACCGTGTATGTCGCGCCAGGTAACGCCGGAACAGCGCTGGAACCGGCGCTGCAAAACGTCGCTATTGGCGTCACGGATATTCCGGCACTGCTGAGCTTTGCCCAGAACGAGAAGATCGATCTGACCATCGTCGGCCCGGAAGCGCCGCTGGTGAAAGGCGTGGTGGATACTTTCCGCGCCGCTGGCCTGAAAATCTTTGGCCCAACCGAAGGCGCCGCACAGCTGGAAGGCTCCAAAGCCTTCACCAAGGATTTCCTCGCCCGTCACCAGATTCCGACGGCGGAGTACCAGAACTTCACGGAGATCGAACCCGCGCTGGCTTACCTGCGTGAGAAAGGCGCGCCGATCGTCATTAAAGCCGACGGACTGGCTGCCGGGAAAGGCGTGATTGTGGCGATGACGCTGAGCGAGGCCGAAGCCGCCGTTCATGACATGCTGGCGGGTAACGCGTTTGGCGACGCGGGACACCGTATCGTGATCGAAGAGTTCCTCGACGGTGAAGAAGCGAGCTTCATCGTGATGGTCGATGGCGAACATGTGTTGCCAATGGCCACCAGCCAGGATCACAAACGCGTCGGCGATGGCGATACCGGGCTGAATACCGGCGGTATGGGCGCTTACTCCCCGGCGCCGGTGGTGACCGACGAGGTTCATCAGCGCACGATGGAGCGCATCATTTGGCCAACCGTAAAAGGCATGGCGGCGGAAGGCAATACTTATACCGGCTTCCTGTACGCCGGGCTGATGATCGATAAACAGGGCAACCCGAAAGTTATCGAATTCAACTGCCGCTTTGGCGACCCGGAAACCCAGCCAATCATGCTGCGTATGAAATCCGATCTGGTTGAACTTTGTCTGGCTGCCTGCGACGGTAAGCTGGACGTGAAAACGTCTGAGTGGGATGAGCGCGCATCGCTCGGCGTGGTGATGGCGGCTGGCGGTTATCCGGGCGACTACCGCACAGGCGATGTGATCCACGGTCTGCCGCTGGAAGAGGTGGCGGACGGTAAGGTATTCCATGCCGGAACCAAACTGGCGGAAGATGACCGGGTCGTAACAAGCGGCGGTCGCGTACTGTGCGCCACTGCGCTAGGCCATACCGTTGCCGAAGCACAGCAGCGTGCCTACGCGCTGATGGCAGATATCCACTGGGATAACTGCTTTAGCCGCAAAGATATCGGCTGGCGCGCGATCGAACGCGAGCAAAACTAACGCTGACACCTCTTATCCGGCCTATGGAGAGCAACTGTAGGCCGGATAAGACGCAAGCCGCCATCCGGCAATCATCAGAACGTCTTCTCTATAGGTTGCCAGTGGCAGAAGTCTTCATTGGCCACCAGCAGCAGCTGAGAGCCATCAGGCGCCTCCAGCCATGCCACACTCACCTCTATCGATGAACGCTGCTGACGTCGCTCTATGTGGCTGATAGCCCACACATCCAGGTCTGGTTTCAACGTTTCGCCTTCGCAGGTAGTTACCGTACGGTCTGCATGCCAGCGTCCCTGACGCAGCACGACGCGCCCCTGACGCAATGCGTCACTGGTCTGGCGGATCTGATTGGCGCGATAGCGGTATAAGGCGATCTGGTCGCTGGAAAGCTGCTGCTTCTGCCCGTCGACTTCATGCTGCATAAAACTGAGCTCGCCATGATCGTCGAAGCGTGCGCGAATATGTTCAGAAGGTTTGCTGTAAATATTGAGTTCAATCAGGGAGAGCATGTCGCCCTGCCAGCGGTATTCGCTGGTTGTGGTGCTGCCGTTACGCCACGGGCTAAAGACCGAGAGCAGATGGACGCCATCGCTGGAATCTTTACGCCAGATGCGTACCGCACCCTGGTCGTCAACATAACCGCTGGCCGTAAACGGTGGAAGCGTTGTGTTATGGCTACAAGCAGACAGCAACAGCGCGCCTGCCAACGTCAGCATACGACGCCAGACAGACAAAAGGGGCGAGAGCGCCCCTTCATTAAAACTGTTCACTGCCACGCGAATTACTTAACTGCGTCTTTCAGTGCTTTACCAGAAACAAACGCCGGTACATTCGCTGCAGCGATTTTGATTTCTTTACCGGTCTGCGGGTTGCGGCCAGTACGCTCAGCGCGGTGGTTCACTTTGAAGGTACCGAAACCAACCAGTTGTACAGCATCGCCTTCTTTCAGAGACTCAGTAATAGCAGCCAGAGTGGATTCCAGAGCAGCTTTAGCCTGGGTTTTGGACAGTTCTGCTTTGTCTGCAATTACATCAATCAGTTGAGTCTTGTTCATAAGTTATCCTTACAATGTGTTTATCGCTTGCTAAGCATCGAGTGCGACGGAAATGCCAGAAAAGCACTCTCCTGCATACACGCACCGATAGCCACTTTTTTTCGCCCCCCAAATGTAGACCAGACGGGGGGCGGAAGGGAAGCCTCCAGGCACGACAAATCAGGCGTTAAATCACGTTTTCTGGTGTCATTGCTCAAAATTTATACCGATATTGCTCTCACCGGCCTCGCGCAGGTCTGCCCGAAGCCCTTTTATCAGCTCAATATCGCGTTCTTCGCAGTCGGCCAAAAGTCGGAATATTTCCCACTGAATGTCCCATTCCTGTTCAACAGCCGGGTTTTCTTTGAGCTCTTCATCGGTCATTTCTCGACCAGCCTGAGTCATTTCCAGCATCGCAACCGTGGTAATGGATGTCTTACTGACCTCAATGGCATGTTCCAGCGTTTCGCCACTGAGACGAGAATGCATTAACTCGCTTAATGCAACGCAGGCATCAATCGCCGGGTAAACGCCGTACAGATCAAAATCGTCAGCAGCCGGAATCGCTTCCTCAAACTTTTCCAGCTGGCTGTCAAAATTGACCTTCGCATCTTTCACCGTCAGCGTTTCCCAGATGAGATCCAGGATTCGGCGGTACACCTGCCCATCGCCAAAACCCGTCTGCTGACAGAACATGGCATAGTTCGGATACATACGCTCGCACAAACAAGCCATAAAGGTGACGTGCTGCCAGCTTTCCAGGCGTTCCAGACGCAGATGAATCGGGTTTTGTAACATGTTGAATTCTCGAAATCAGAAATGAGCCGCAGTGTACCTGAATCAGCGGTGATTTGCTTGCCAGCGCATAAACGCCGGACGCTCTGATGCCACCGCATCCGCCCAGCGCGTCGGTTCCGGCAGACGGTAGCCTTGCATACAGCGCTGCACCCACGCCAACGCGCTGTCGGTACTCACGCGATGTCCGGTCGCGATAAACAGCGGGTTACAGCGCGCTTTACTGCGCCAGACCCAGGCTAACTGCTCGCCTTTGTCCATCAGCGGGGCCAGCGCGCCAGGTTCGGCGGAAAGCGGCTCAAACTTGCCGCACAGCCGTTTTTTCGCTACGCCGATGGTGGGTACATCCATCATCAATCCAAAGTGGCTTGCCACCCCCAGACGACGCGGGTGGGAGATACCGTGTCCATCGACAAAGACTAAATCCGGTTTTTGCGACAGCTGTTCCCACACCGCCAACAGCGCAGGATACTCGCGAAAGGAGAGGAAGCCGGGAATATACGGCATGGTAGTGGCGATACGCGCCACTTTGTATTCCACCAGCTCAAGCGCTGGATACGTCAACAGCACCATCGCCGCTCGCGTCACTTCCCCGCCCTGCTCGAACCCAACATCCGCCCCGGCGATCAGATCCGGCGGATCGTTATCAAGGCGATCCTCGCGGATCACCGACGAGGCGAGTTCGATTTGTTGAGCGCGTAGCGACGCGAGATCCATAATGACTCCTTAGCGGTGGTACTGTTCAGACAAGCGGTGTACCGCATCAACAAATGCGCCCGCGTGCTCCGGCGGCACATCCTGGTGGATGCCGTGTCCAAGATTAAAGACGTGGCCTTCACCCTGGCCGAATCCGGCGAGAATCGTCGCCACTTCCTCTTCAATGCGCGCCGGTGGCGCATAGAGCATGGACGGGTCCATATTGCCCTGTAGCGCCACTTTATGGCCCACGCGACGGCGCGCGTCGGCAATATCGGTTGTCCAGTCGAGACCTAACGCATCACACCCGGTTTCCGCCATCGCCTCCAGCCACTGGCCGCCACCTTTGGTGAATAACGTGACCGGTACACGGCGACCGTCGTTTTCCCGCAGCAGACCATCAACGATTTTATGCATGTAATACAGCGAGAACTGCTGGTAATCGCGCCCCGTCAGCACGCCGCCCCAGGTGTCGAAAATCATGACCGACTGCGCGCCCGCTTTAATCTGCGCGTTGAGATACAGAGTGACGCTTTTCGCCAGCTTATCGAGCAGCGCATGCAGCGCCTGCGGATCGGCATACATCATTTTTTTGATGACGGTAAAGGCTTTGCTGCTGCCGCCTTCCACCATGTAAGTCGCCAGCGTCCACGGGCTGCCGGAAAAACCGATCAGCGGAACGTCACCTTTCAACTCGCGGCAAATCGTACGCACCGCGTTCATCACGTAGCCCAGTTCGTCTTCCGGGTCAGGAATCGGTAGCTTATCGACATCCGCTTTACAGGCGACTGGCGAAGTAAAGCGCGGGCCTTCCCCTGCCTCAAAATAGAGTCCCAGCCCCATCGCATCCGGGATGGTCAGAATGTCCGAGAAGAGGATCGCCGCATCAAGCGGGTAGCGCCGCAGCGGTTGTAGCGTGACTTCGCACGCCAGCTCAGCATTTTTGCACAGCGACATAAAATCGCCTGCTTGTGCGCGGGTGGCTTTGTACTCCGGCAGATAGCGGCCTGCCTGGCGCATCATCCATACCGGGGTAACATCAACGGGCTGGCGCAGCAGCGCACGCAGATAACGATCGTTCTTCAGTTCGGTCATTTTGCAGTTCCTTCATTGCGTCAGGGTGCCAGTGTACCATCACTCATACTCAGCCCGACACATTGCCACAGTATCTTCGATCAAACGACGCGCCACCGTGCCCGGCGGCGGCAATAACGGAAGATCGTCATAGCGATACCAGCCCGCCTCCAGCAACTCTTTCGGGTCGATGACAATCTCGCCGCTGTCATACTCCGCCATAAACGCCGTCATCAGCGATTGCGGGAACGGCCAGGGCTGTGAGGTCACGTAACGCAGATTTTTCACTTTGATGCCGCTCTCTTCCATCACTTCGCGCGCGACCGCCTGCTCTAAGGTCTCCCCCACTTCCACAAACCCGGCCAGCACCGTATGAACACCGTTGCGATGGCGCGTATGCTGGGCCAGTAAAATGGAATCGGCGCGCCGGATGGCGACAATAATGCAGGGAGCAATCTGCGGATAGTAACGCTCGCGGCAGTGGCTGCACAGCATCGCCCATTCGGTCTTGCTTGGGTACATGGGGTGGCCGCAGTAACCGCAGAATTTGTGCGAACGGTAAAATTCCGCCAGCTGCACGCCCCGCCCCGCCAGTTGAAACAGGCCAACGTCCCGATCGATGACCTGCCGTACCGACCCCATATCATGCCGACGATGCTGTAACACCAGCCAGACAGGCTCCCCTTCCCACTCGCCAATCAGGAGTGCGCGCTGCCCCACAAGATCGAAATTTGTCGCTTCGCCATATGGCAATTCTCCACGAGGCAACCATAATTTTTGCTCGTGACTGACGATCCACCAACCGTGATCTAATTTTTCAATAATACGATCCATAGCTCTTGCACTACCTTTGCTTCACTGGCATGTTGTTAACATTATATTTACATTTTTCAGGTGAGCAGTTTTAAATCTAAACTTGCGGAGTCAATCATGCTAAACCAGCTGGAAAGCCTGACGGAACACGTCGAAGGAAGTAATAAACTGGTTGATCGCTGGCTACATGTACGTAAGCACCTGCTCGTGGCTTACTACAATCTGGTTGGCATTAAGCCTGGCAAAGAATCGTACATGCGGCTGAATGAAAAAGCGCTGGATGATTTTTGTCAGGGCCTGGTCGACTACCTTTCCGCCGGACACTTCAGTATTTATGAACACATTATCCGAGAAATGGAAGAGGGAAACCCGCGTTCGACCGCAACGCGCCTCCATTCATTGCTGGAAGCCAATACTCAACAGATCATGGAATATTACGACTCCAGCCTGGAGAACGCGATCGATCACGATAATTATGCGGAATTTCAGCAAGTGCTCTCCGACATCGGCGAAGCGCTGGAAGCGCGGTTTACGCTGGAAGATAAACTCATCCTGCTGGCCTTCGACAATAATCTAACGCTTAATGCCCAGGATGAAAGCGGAATTGCACGGCCTGCTTGAGTTATGAATCAGTAACGAGTAATTTACATCCATTGCCCCGTCGCCGGGGTTACATCTTGTCGGAGTGCCGTGTGTGAAAACACAGGCTGAGACCGTTAATTCGGGATCCGCGGAACCTGATCAGGCTAATACCTGCGAAGGGAACAAGAGTAAACTGCTTTATGCGTCAGCCTGTACGGGCAACGCGCATCCATTACTCCATCCGTCGTCTGACAAGCCACGTCCTTCACTTTTTGGAATGAGCTATGTCTGCAACAAAATTGACTCGCCGCGAACAACGCGCCCAGGCCCAACACTTTATCGACACCCTGGAAGGCACCGCCTTTCCGAACTCAAAACGTATTTATATTACCGGCTCACAACCGGACATCCGCATTCCGATGCGTGAAATCCAGCTAAGCCCCACGCTCATCGGCGGCAGCAAAGATAATCCGCAATACGAAGAGAACGAAGCCATCCCGGTCTATGACACCTCTGGCCCCTATGGCGATCCTGATGTCGCCATTAACGTTCAGCAGGGGCTGGCAAAACTGCGTCAGCCCTGGATTGAGGCTCGTGCAGACAGCGAAGAATTGACCGACCGTAGCTCGGCGTACACCAAAGAACGTCTGGCCGATGATGGACTGGACGAGCTGCGTTTTACGGGGCTGCTCACGCCGAAGCGCGCCAAAGCGGGCAAGTGCGTAACGCAACTGCATTATGCGCGTCAGGGGATTGTAACCCCGGAAATGGAGTTCATCGCTATTCGTGAAAACATGGGTCGTGAGCGCATTCGCGGCGATGTGTTACGCCAGCAGCATCC
The DNA here is from genome assembly GCF_005406305.1 of Citrobacter sp. TBCP-5362. Taxonomy (NCBI): domain Bacteria; kingdom Pseudomonadati; phylum Pseudomonadota; class Gammaproteobacteria; order Enterobacterales; family Enterobacteriaceae; genus Citrobacter; species Citrobacter sp. TBCP-5362. The sequence goes on from NZ_CP040234.1 coordinate 4,272,679, forward strand.
GGGCGTTGGGTTTGGCGCGCGCCTGCCGGAAAACATCACGCCGGAATTTGTTCGTGACGAAGTGGCCGCCGGTCGCGCGATTATCCCGGCCAACATCAACCACCCGGAATCCGAACCGATGATCATCGGACGCAACTTCCTGGTGAAGGTCAACGCCAATATCGGCAACTCAGCGGTCACTTCCTCCATTGAAGAAGAGGTGGAAAAACTGGTGTGGTCAACGCGCTGGGGCGCAGATACGGTGATGGATCTCTCAACCGGTCGCTATATTCACGAAACTCGCGAGTGGATCCTGCGTAACAGCCCGGTACCGATCGGCACCGTGCCGATCTATCAGGCGCTGGAGAAAGTGAACGGGATCGCCGAAGATCTCACCTGGGAAGCCTTCCGCGACACGCTGCTGGAGCAGGCCGAGCAAGGGGTAGACTACTTCACCATCCACGCGGGCGTGCTACTGCGCTATGTGCCAATGACCGCAAAACGTCTGACCGGTATCGTCTCGCGCGGCGGTTCGATCATGGCGAAATGGTGCCTCTCTCACCATCAAGAAAACTTCCTCTACGAGCACTTCCGCGAAATCTGCGAAATCTGCGCCGCTTACGATGTCTCGCTGTCGCTGGGCGACGGCCTGCGTCCGGGATCGATTCAGGATGCGAACGACGAAGCGCAGTTTGCCGAGCTGCACACGCTGGGCGAGCTGACCAAAATTGCCTGGGAGTACGACGTGCAGGTGATGATTGAAGGCCCTGGCCACGTACCGATGCAGATGATCCGCCGTAACATGACCGAAGAGCTGGAACACTGCCACGAAGCGCCGTTCTACACCTTAGGGCCACTGACCACCGATATTGCGCCGGGCTACGACCACTTCACCTCCGGCATTGGCGCGGCAATGATTGGCTGGTTTGGCTGCGCCATGCTCTGCTACGTAACGCCAAAAGAGCACCTCGGCCTGCCGAACAAAGAGGATGTGAAACAGGGGCTGATCACCTACAAAATCGCGGCGCATGCCGCCGACCTAGCAAAAGGCCATCCTGGCGCGCAAATCCGCGATAACGCCATGTCGAAAGCCCGCTTTGAGTTCCGCTGGGAAGACCAGTTTAACCTGGCGCTTGACCCGTTCACCGCCCGCGCCTACCACGACGAAACCCTGCCGCAGGAGTCCGGTAAAGTGGCGCACTTCTGTTCCATGTGCGGCCCCAAATTCTGCTCAATGAAGATCAGCCAGGAAGTCCGCGACTACGCGGCGGCGCAGACCATCGAGGTAGGAATGGCGGATATGTCAGAAAACTTCCGCGCCAAAGGCGGTGAAATCTATCTCAGGAAGGAGGAGGCATAATGTATCAGCCCGATTTCCCGGCGGTGCCTTTCCGCCTGGGGCTTTATCCGGTCGTTGATAGCGTGCAATGGATCGAACGCTTGCTGGAAGCGGGTGTCCGCACCCTCCAGCTACGTATCAAAGACAAGCGCGACGAAGAGGTGGAGGACGATGTATCAGCCGCTATCACGCTGGGTCGCCGCTACAATGCCCGCCTGTTCATCAATGACTACTGGCGACTGGCGATCAAACACAACGCTTACGGGGTGCATCTCGGTCAGGAAGATCTGGAAACCACCGACCTGAAGGCGATTCAGGCTGCCGGGCTGCGCTTAGGCGTTTCCACCCACGATGACATGGAAATCGACATAGCGCTGGCGGCCAGACCGTCTTATATCGCACTCGGCCACGTATTCCCGACGCAAACCAAACAGATGCCGTCCGCGCCGCAAGGACTGGAGCAGCTGGCGCGCCATATTGAACGTCTTGGCGATTACCCCACCGTTGCCATCGGCGGGATCAGCCTCGAACGCGCCTCGCCGGTGCTGAAAACCGGCGTGGGCAGTATTGCCGTCGTCAGCGCCATTACCCGGGCGGAAGACTGGCGCGAAGCAACGGCGCAGTTACTGGCAATCGCGGGGGCTGGCGATGAATGATCGCGACTTTATGCGCTACAGCCGACAAATTTTGCTCGGCGATATCGCCATTGAAGGACAGCAAAAATTGCTTGCCAGCCGGGTTCTGATTGTCGGGCTGGGCGGTTTGGGTTCCCCTGCGGCGCTCTATCTGGCGGGCGCTGGCATCGGTACGCTGGTTTTAGCCGACGATGACGAAGTGCATCTGAGCAATCTGCAACGGCAAATCCTGTTCACCACAGATGATATTGCCCGCCCTAAATCCCTGGTGACAAAGCAGCGGCTGGCGCGGCTGAACCCGGATATTGAACTGCTGGCGTTACAGCAGCGCCTCACTGGCGATGCACTCCGCCATGCGGTTGAGCGCGCCGATGTGGTGCTCGACTGTACCGACAACATGGCGACCCGTCAGGAGATCAACGCCGCCTGCGTCGCGCTGGATACTCCACTCATTACCGCCAGCGCCGTCGGCTTTGGCGGCCAGTTGATGGTGCTGACGCCGCCCTGGGAACAGGGCTGCTACCGCTGCCTGTGGCCGGATGATGAAGAACCGGAACGCAACTGCCGCACGGCAGGGATCGTCGGCCCCGTTGTCGGCGTGATGGGAACATTGCAGGCGCTGGAAGCCATCAAGTTACTGAGCGGGATGGACATCCCCGGCGGCGAGTTGCGGTTATTCGATGCTAAAACCAGCCAGTGGCGCAGTCTGGCATTGCATCGCGCCAGCGGTTGTCCGGTATGCGGAGGACGTCATGCAGATTCAGTTCAATGATGAACCTATGCAATGCGCTGACGGCCTGTCCGTTATCGATCTGCTCACTCAGCTTAACCAACTGAAACCAGGGGCGGCGCTGGCGCTGAATCAACAGATCCTGCCGCGTGAACAGTGGGAACAGCAAATCGTGCAGGAAGGCGACCAGATCCTGCTTTTTCAGGTTATTGCAGGGGGTTGATATGTTACGTATTGCAGATAAAACGTTTGATTCACATCTGTTCACCGGCACGGGGAAATTTGCCTCTTCACAGCTGATGGTCGAGGCGATTCGCGCTTCCGGCAGCCAGTTGGTCACGCTGGCGATGAAACGCGTGGATTTACGCCAGCACAATGACGCGATTCTGGCGCCGCTTATTGATGCCGGGGTAACGCTGCTTCCCAATACCTCCGGTGCGAAAACAGCGGAAGAAGCCATCTTCGCCGCGCAACTGGCGCGGGAGGCCCTGGGCACACACTGGCTGAAACTGGAGATTCACCCCGACGCGCGCTGGCTGCTACCGGACCCTGTCGAAACGCTGAAAGCCGCAGAAGCGCTGGTAAAACAGGGGTTCGTCGTGCTGCCCTACTGCGGCGCCGACCCGGTGTTGTGCAAACGTCTTGAGGAGGTTGGCTGCGCCGCCGTCATGCCGCTCGGTGCGCCCATTGGTTCCAATCAGGGGCTGGAGACGCGCGCGATGCTGGAGATCATCATCCAACAGGCCACCGTTCCGGTGGTGGTCGATGCCGGGATCGGCGTTCCCAGCCACGCCACACAGGCGCTGGAAATGGGCGCCGACGCGGTACTGGTGAATACGGCGATTGCGGTAGCGGATGATCCGGTGATGATGGCGCAGGCTTTTCGCCTGGCGGTTGAAGCCGGAGTTATGGCGCGTCGGGCCGTACCCGGAACGCGCAGCAGTTACGCTCAGGCCACCAGCCCGCTCACCGGATTTCTGGAGGCTTCGGCATGAAAACGTTCACCGACCGCTGGCAACAGCTGGACTGGGACGATATTCGCCTGCGCATCAACAGCAAAACCGCCGCCGATGTGGAACGGGCGCTTAACGCCACGCAACTTAGCCGCGACGACATGATGGCGCTGCTTTCACCCGCCGCCAGCGACTATCTGGAGCCGTTGGCCCAACGTGCGCAGCGCCTTACCCGTCAGCGCTTTGGCAATACCGTCAGCTTTTATGTGCCGCTGTATCTCTCCAATCTGTGCGCCAACGACTGCACTTACTGCGGCTTTTCCATGAGTAACCGCATTAAGCGCAAGACGCTGGATGAAACAGAAATAGGCCGTGAATGCGAGGCGATTCGCGAGCTGGGTTTTGAGCATCTCCTGCTTGTCACTGGCGAGCACCAGGCCAAAGTCGGCATGGACTATTTTCGTCGTCATTTGCCCACTATCCGTCGCCAGTTTTCTTCACTCCAGATGGAAGTGCAACCGCTGGCGGAAGAAGAGTATAGCGAGTTAAAAACGCTGGGGCTTGACGGCGTGATGGTCTACCAGGAGACCTACCATGAGGCGATTTACGCACAACACCATCTGAAAGGGAAAAAGCAGGATTTCTTCTGGCGGCTGGAAACCCCGGACAGGCTGGGTCGGGCAGGTATCGACAAAATTGGTCTCGGCGCGTTGATTGGGCTGTCTGATAGCTGGCGTGTGGACTGCTACATGGTAGCCGAGCATCTGCTCTGGATGCAGAAGCATTACTGGCAGAGCCGCTACTCTATCTCCTTCCCGCGTCTGCGCCCGTGTACTGGCGGCGTCGAACCCGCCTCCATCATGGATGAGCGCCAGTTGGTGCAAACCATTTGCGCATTTCGTCTGCTGGCGCCGGAGATTGAGCTGTCGCTCTCAACGCGCGAATCGCCGTGGTTTCGCGATCACGTTATTCCTTTGGCGATTAATAACGTCAGCGCATTTTCAAAAACGCAGCCAGGCGGCTATGCCGATAATCATCCCGAGCTGGAGCAATTTTCTCCTCATGACGATCGCCGACCAGAAGCCATTGCTAATGCACTGACCGCACAGGGGTTACAGCCCGTCTGGAAAGACTGGGATAGTTATCTGGGGCGTGCTTCGCAAACATAATGCACGAATGTGACACGGCGTAATTTTTTTGCGCGCCGGTGCGTAATACAAAAAACGGGAGATTGTCGTCAGGCTCCCGTTTTTTTATGTTGTCGTGGTCGGCAGCGGACGCTGACCAGGGCGAAAAATTCCTTCCTCATTTCGCCCTGCCTTCACATCTGGTCAGACGGTCTTTGCAGACCCCATCGGATTACTGCAACCGGTTTCAGTTTTTGTGTGATGCTTTACACACATTCACTTTAAGACGGTTGTTCTCCCCCCGGCCACAGGCTAAAGATGAAGAACCAAGGGAACCGTGAGAGCCGATTATGAAGAATATCGTTTTATGCTGTGCCGCCGGGATGTCCACCAGCATGCTGGTGCAACGGATGAAAGACGCCGCGCAGAAGAAAGGGGTTGAAGTCAGTATCAAAGCTGTTCCGGTGGCTGAATTTAAAGAAAACATCGCCACTGCGGATATTGTTTTGCTTGGCCCTCAGGTCAAGTATGAACAGGCGAAATTGCAGGCGCTTGCCGACCCCTTAGGTAAAAAGGTCGCGGTTATCGACATGATGGATTACGGCATGATGAAAGGCGATGCCGTGCTGGAAAAAGCCCTCAAGCTCATGGAGTAATAGCATGGAAGAGTTAGAGACGATCATCATGGAGCTGCTGGTCAACGCAGGCGCAGCCCGTAGTTCGGCACTGACCGCACTGCAACTGGCGCGAAAAGGCGATTTTGCTGGCGCCGAGAAAGCGATGGAAGAGTCGCACGAGTTTGTCAAACTGGCACACGGCATCCAGACAAAGCTGATTGGGATTGATGAAGGAACCGGAAAACTGCCTGTTAATCTGATCACCGTTCATTCCCAGGATCATCTGATGAACGCGATGGTTATTCAGGATCTGGCCGGGGATATGATTGAGTTGTACAGACGATTGTCGCTGGTAAAATAAACTAATATTTATTGCCCGGTAGCGCAGGCTACCGGGCCTGGTATTAGCTCAGCACGAAAGAATAATCATATTATTCTTTTATCAGTAACCATCCAGAACATTCATATTATAAATATGATATTTTTCCTGATAAAAAATATCCGAAAGAGAACTGTAATAATTAACTGACGTCCTTTATCATAGCGTAGATAAATAAACGCTTGACTGCAAGGACAGAACATGAGTCATTTCAAAGGTACAGATATATATTTTATAAAAGAGCTGATCTATAGCAAAGGCGGCTTACCCACCATTGCAAATACTATTGGCCCTACAGGAATACAGGTATTAAAACAGGTTTATCATTTAATGTGTGAACAGCAGGCTTTTTATAATGGAAAACCATTGGATTATAATCAGTTAAATTTATGGGATAAATTTAGAATCACACTTGGACTTAATATTACAGAAAAAACTGAAGCTAATGGCAAAACAACTTTTAACTTCGAATATTGTGGATTTACTACTTTTATCACTCCGGTTGATGGTTTTGGCAGGATGTTGCCAAAGTGGTTCTCGAAAAAACATAATACAAGCGTCCCAACCCCCTATACATTCGGCCGGGATCCTATTCCTAGTATAAATCTTTATCGTAATACAAAAGCAAAATTCTTTATGGCTAACGGTGGTGATAGTGTTCCTTGTGCAATGGAAAAATATAACGCAAAATCAGGACAATTAGTTTATATCGCCAATGAAAATGAATTTTTATATATGATGCGAGAAACAAGAGACATGAAAAAATAACTCAGTTATTTATCAGATTTATAATTACAGATATGATTAAAAGCCAACATGGTATTGAAAAATAAAATACTTCTTTTTTATCTATACTGACTTTTACTCTGTAAATAACGATAGTAACAATGATAATAAGAAAAGAATAGATAAATATCAACAATGGCTTATGTTCAAATATACTCAATGACAAAAACAATAAAAAACCAGAGAGAAGTGTTGAAATTCTAACTTTTCTGGTAAATACGAAAAACCCAAACACTAAATAGAGTAATGAAATAATCGCAGGCATTTCTCTTTCCCTGTAGACAAACAACCTGATGTGCGGACTCCGGCACAATGCTGGTGGAGAAGTGTTTTTAAACACACCTCCCCACCAGTTTAACGATTACTCGTTGTCGGAACCGCCCAGGCCTGCGTTCAGCAGTTCTGCCAGGCTGGCAGACGCATCTTCAGCAGTCACCTGCGGTGCAGCCGGGAGTTCACCCGCAGCACGGCGGCGCATACGATCCTGGTGGTACGCATAACCGGTACCTGCCGGGATCAGACGACCCACGATAACGTTCTCTTTCAGGCCACGCAGTTCGTCGCGTTTACCCGCAACGGCTGCTTCGGTCAGGACACGCGTGGTCTCCTGGAACGATGCCGCAGAGATGAAGGACTCGGTTGCCAGAGACGCTTTGGTGATACCCAGCAGATCGCGGGAGAACGTTGCACCCACTTTGCCGTTCGCTTCCAGGTCGCGGTTAGCGATCTTGACGCGGGAGTATTCAACCTGCTCGCCTTCCAGGAAGTCGGAGCTACCTGCGTTTTCGATGGTGGCTTTACGCAGCATCTGACGAACGATAACTTCGATGTGTTTATCGTTAATCTTAACGCCCTGCAGACGGTATACGTCCTGTACTTCGTTAACGATGTAACGAGTAACAGCATGAACACCACGCAGACGCAGAATGTCGTGCGGCGCTTCCGGGCCATCGGAAACCACGTCACCACGTTCTACACGTTCACCTTCGAACACGTTGAGCTGACGCCATTTCGGAATCATCTCTTCGTACGGCTCGCTACCGTCTACCGGGGTGATAACCAGACGACGTTTACCTTTGGTTTCTTTACCGAAGGAAATGATGCCGCTGATTTCAGCCAGGATTGCCGGCTCTTTCGGACGACGCGCTTCGAACAGGTCAGCAACGCGCGGCAGACCACCGGTAATATCCTTGGTACCGCCGGATTCCTGCGGAACACGCGCCAGGGTGTCACCAGAACTGATCTGTACGCCATCTTCCAGCTGAACAATCGCTTTACCCGGCAGGAAGTACTGCGCAGGCATATCGGTGCCAGGAATCAGAACGTCGTTACCCTGAGCATCAACGATTTTCAGCGCCGGACGCAGGTCTTTACCACCCGTAGTACGCTCTGCGGAATCCAGAACCACCAGAGAAGACAGACCGGTCAGCTCGTCAGTCTGACGAGTAATGGTCTGGCCGTCGATCATGTCAGTGAAGCGGACGAAACCACTTACTTCGGTGATAACCGGCATGGTGTGCGGGTCCCAGTTTGCAACGGTTTCGCCGCCGGCAACCTGCTCACCATCACCTTTCGCCATAACAGAGCCGTAAGGCACTTTATAGCTCTCTTTGGTACGACCGAATTCGTCGATCAGTTTCAGCTCGGTGTTACGGGAGGTGATAACCAGTTTACCGCTGGAGTTCACAACCGACTTCGCATTGCTCAGACGGATGCTACCTTTGTTTTTCACCTGGATGCTGGATTCAGCAGCCGCACGAGATGCCGCACCACCGATGTGGAACGTACGCATCGTCAGCTGTGTACCCGGCTCACCGATGGACTGTGCCGCGATAACGCCGATAGCTTCACCTTTGTTGATGATGTGGCCACGCGCCAGGTCACGACCGTAGCAGTGCGCACATACACCAAAGTCGGTGTCACAGGATACAACGGAACGCACTTTAACGGCGTCAACAGAGTTCTCTTCCAGCAGGTCACACCACTGTTCGTGCAGCAGCGTGTTGCGCGGAACCAGAATATCTGCGGTGCCCGGCTTCAGTACGTCTTCAGCAGTCACACGACCCAGTACGCGATCGCGCAGCGGCTCTTTAACGTCGCCACCCTCGATAACCGGAGTCATCAGGATACCTTCGTGAGTGCCGCAGTCGTCTTCAGTCACCACCAGATCCTGCGCAACGTCAACCAGACGACGAGTCAGGTAACCGGAGTTCGCTGTTTTCAGTGCGGTATCCGCCAGACCTTTACGCGCACCGTGAGTGGAGATGAAGTACTGGAGTACGTTCAGACCTTCACGGAAGTTCGCGGTGATTGGCGTTTCGATGATGGAGCCATCTGGCTTCGCCATCAGACCACGCATACCAGCAAGCTGACGAATCTGTGCCGCAGAACCACGCGCACCGGAGTCGGCCATCATGTAGATGCTGTTGAAGGAAACCTGCTGCTCTTCCTGACCGTCACGGTTAATCACGGTTTCGGTCTGTAGGTTGTCCATCATCGCCTTGGATACACGATCGTTCGCCGCAGCCCAGATATCGATAACTTTGTTATAGCGTTCGCCCGCTGTTACCAGACCAGACTGGAACTGTTCCTGGATCTCAGCAACTTCGGCTTCCGCTTCGGAGATGATCTCGTGTTTCTTCTCCGGGATAACCATATCGTCGATACCAACGGATGCACCTGAACGCGCTGCATAAGCAAAGCCGGTGTACATCGTCTGGTCCGCAAAAATAACGGTCGGTTTCAGGCCCAGAATACGGTAGCAGGTGTTCAGCATTTTAGAGATGGCTTTCTTACCCAGCGCCTGGTTGACGATGGAGAAAGGCAGACCTTTCGGTACGATCATCCACAGAATGGCACGGCCGATGGTCGTGTCTTTCAGGCTGGTTTTCGCCACGAATTCGCCGTTAGCATCTTTTTCGTATTCGGTGATACGCACTTTAACGCGCGCATGCAGAGAGGCCAGGCCAGCGCGATAAATACGCTCAGCTTCTTTCGGGCCAGTCAGCACCATGCCTTCGCCTTTGGCGTTAACACAGTCACGGGTCATGTAGTACAGACCCAATACAACGTCCTGAGACGGAACGATGATAGGTTCGCCGTTCGCCGGAGACAGGATGTTGTTGGTAGACATCATCAGCGCACGCGCTTCCAGCTGGGCTTCCAGCGTCAGCGGTACGTGAACAGCCATCTGGTCACCATCGAAGTCGGCGTTATATGCCGCACAAACCAGCGGGTGCAGCTGGATAGCTTTACCTTCGATCAGTACCGGTTCAAATGCCTGGATACCCAAACGGTGCAGTGTTGGCGCACGGTTCAGCAGTACCGGGTGTTCGCGGATAACTTCGTCCAGGATATCCCACACGACAGCTTCTTCACGCTCAACCATTTTCTTCGCGGCTTTGATGGTGGTGGCGAGGCCACGCAGTTCCAGCTTGCCGTAGATGAACGGTTTGAACAGCTCCAGCGCCATTTTCTTCGGCAGACCGCACTGATGCAGACGCAGGTACGGACCTACGGTAATGACAGAACGACCGGAGTAGTCAACACGCTTACCGAGCAGGTTCTGACGGAAACGACCCTGTTTACCTTTGATCATGTCGGCCAAAGATTTCAGAGGACGTTTGTTAGAACCGGTGATCGCACGACCGCGACGACCGTTATCCAGCAGGGCGTCAACCGCTTCCTGCAACATACGTTTTTCGTTACGTACGATGATGTCCGGCGCAGCCAGATCCAGCAGACGTTTCAGACGGTTGTTACGGTTGATCACGCGACGATACAGATCGTTCAGATCCGACGTTGCGAAACGACCACCATCCAGCGGAACCAGCGGACGCAGATCTGGCGGCAGAACCGGCAGAACGGTCAGGATCATCCACTCTGGTTTGTTACCAGACTGAACGAACGCTTCCAGCAGTTTGATACGCTTGGTCAGCTTTTTACGCTTGGTTTCGGAGTTGGTTTCGTTCAGCTCTTCGCGCAGAGTTTCACACTCTTGCTCCAGATCCATGCTCTTCAGCAGGGCCTGAATAGCTTCCGCACCCATCTTCGCGTCGAATTCGTCACCGAACTCTTCCAGCGCGTCCAGATACTGTTCTTCAGTCAGGATCTGCTGGCGTTCCAGGTTAGTCATACCGCCTTCGATAACCACATAGGATTCGAAGTACAGCACGCGTTCGATATCGCGCAGCGGCATATCGAGCAGCAGGCCGATACGAGACGGCAGAGATTTCAGGAACCAGATGTGAGCAGTTGGGGACGCCAGCTCGATGTGGCCCATACGCTCACGGCGTACTTTAGTCTGGGTCACTTCAACGCCGCACTTCTCACAGATCACACCACGGTGTTTCAGGCGCTTGTACTTACCGCACAGGCACTCGTAATCTTTTACCGGCCCGAAGATACGGGCGCAGAAAAGGCCGTCACGCTCAGGCTTGAACGTACGGTAGTTGATGGTTTCCGGCTTTTTAACTTCACCGAAAGACCATGAACGGATCATGTCTGGCGAAGCCAGAGCAATTTTGATCGCATCAAACTCTTCGGTTTTAGTTTGCGCTTTCAGAAACTTTAATAAGTCTTTCACGGATTTGCTCCCGTCGGAGTTAGCACATTCCGCTGCCGGGTATTACCCCGGCAGCAGTGACCTGTTTGAGCGAGAATTACTCGTCTTCCAGTTCGATGTTGATACCCAGCGAACGAATCTCTTTCAACAATACGTTGAAGGATTCCGGCATGCCCGGTTCCATCTGATGGTTGCCGTCCACGATGTTCTTATACATCTTAGTACGGCCGTTCACGTCATCAGACTTAACGGTGAGCATTTCCTGCAAGGTGTATGCTGCGCCGTATGCTTCCAGCGCCCACACTTCCATCTCCCCGAAGCGCTGACCACCGAACTGCGCCTTACCACCCAGCGGCTGCTGAGTAACCAGGCTGTAGGAACCGGTGGAACGAGCGTGCATTTTGTCGTCGACCAGGTGGTTCAGTTTCAGCATGTACATGTAACCTACGGTTACCGAACGCTCGAACTGTTCACCGGTACGGCCGTCAAACAGCGTGATCTGGCCGGAAGTCGGCAGGTCACCCAGTTTCAGCAGCTCTTTAATTTCCGCTTCTTTCGCACCGTCGAACACCGGCGTTGCGATCGGCATACCTTTGCGCAGGTTTTCAGCCAGACGCAGAACTTCTTCATCGCTGAAGGTATTCAGGTCAACTTTCTGACGAACGTCAGCGCCCAGATCGTACGCACGCTGGATGAATTCGCGCAGTTTCGCGACTTCCTGCTGCTGTTTCAGCATGGCGTTGATCTTATCGCCGATACCTTTCGCAGCCATACCCAAGTGGGTTTCCAGAATCTGACCGATGTTCATACGAGACGGTACGCCCAGCGGGTTCAGTACGATGTCTACCGGCGTGCCGTTTTCATCGTAAGGCATATCTTCGATCGGGTTGATCTTAGAAATTACACCCTTGTTACCGTGACGACCTGCCATCTTGTCACCAGGCTGGATACGGCGTTTAACCGCCAGATATACCTTAACAATCTTCAGCACGCCCGGTGCCAGATCGTCGCCCTGAGTGATTTTGCGGCGTTTCGCTTCGAGTTTTTTCTCGAACTCGTGTTTCAGTTCGTCGTACTGCTCAGCCAGTTGCTCCAGCTGATTTTGTTTCTCTTCGTCGGTCAGGCCCAGTTCCAGCCAGCGATCGCGCGGCAGTTTGTCGAGCTTCTCAGCTTCAACGCCACCGGAAACCAGCACAGCGTGGATACGGCTAAACAGGCCAGCTTCGAGGATCTGCAATTCTTCAGACAGGTCTTTCTTCGCCTGCTTCAGCTGCATCTCTTCGATTTCCAGCGCACGTTTGTCTTTTTCTACGCCATCGCGAGTAAAGACCTGAACGTCGATAACCGTACCGGAAACACCGTTTGGTACGCGCAGAGAAGAGTCTTTAACGTCAGACGCTTTCTCACCGAAGATCGCACGCAGCAGTTTCTCTTCTGGCGTCAGCTGGGTTTCACCTTTCGGCGTTACCTTACCAACCAGAATGTCGCCGCCGGTCACTTCCGCACCGATGTAAACGATACCGGATTCATCCAGTTTAGAGAGTGCAGCTTCACCCACGTTCGGGATATCAGCGGTGATCTCTTCCGGCCCCAGCTTGGTGTCACGAGACACACAGGCCAGTTCCTGAATGTGGATGGTGGTGAAACGGTCTTCCTGGACAACACGCTCGGAAACGAGGATGGAGTCTTCGAAGTTGTAGCCGTTCCACGGCATGAACGCTACGCGCATGTTCTGACCCAGCGCCAGTTCACCGAGGTCGGTGGACGGACCGTCAGCCAGCACGTCGCCGCGCTCAACCGGCTCACCCAGAGAAACACACGGCATCTGGTTGATACAGGTGTTCTGGTTAGAGCGGGTGTATTTGGTCAGGTTGTAGATGTCGATGCCTGCTTCGCCCGGGTACATCTCGTCTTCGTTAACTTTGATAACGATACGGGACGCATCCACGTACTGAACAGTACCGCCACGTTTAGCAACCGCAGTTACACCGGAGTCAACGGCAACAGCACGTTCCATACCGGTACCAACCAGCGGCTTATCAGCGCGCAGAGTCGGAACCGCCTGACGTTGCATGTTCGCACCCATCAATGCACGGTTGGCGTCATCGTGTTCCAGGAACGGGATCAGGGACGCACCGACGGAAACCACCTGCTGGGTGGAAACGTCCATGTAGTCAACCTGGTCGCGGCTGAACAAGCTGGATTCGCCTTTGCTACGGCAAGTAACCAGATCTTCTACAAAGTGGCCTTCGTCATCCAGGTTGGAGTTCGCCTGAGCGATAACGTAGTTACCTTCTTCGATAGCAGACAGGTAATGAATTTCGTCAGTCACAACGCCGTCGGTGACTTTACGATACGGAGTCTCGAGGAAACCGTATTCGTTAGTCTGTGCGTACACGGACAGGGAGTTGATCAGACCGATGTTCGGACCTTCAGGCGTTTCGATAGGACATACGCGACCGTAGTGGGTCGGGTGTACGTCTCGAACTTCGAAGCCTGCGCGTTCACGGGTCAGACCGCCTGGGCCGAGTGCGGAGATACGACGTTTGTGCGTAATCTCAGACAGCGGGTTGTTCTGGTCCATAAACTGAGACAGCTGGCTGGAACCGAAGAACTCTTTCACTGCCGCAGAAATCGGTTTGGCGTTGATCATGTCCTGAGGCATCAGGGTATCCAGATCGCCCAGAGACAGACGCTCTTTCACCGCACGCTCAACACGCACCAGGCCAACGCGGAATTGGTTTTCCGCCATTTCGCCTACGGAACGGATACGACGGTTGCCGAGGTGGTCGATATCATCGACTTCGCCTTTACCGTTACGGATATCAATGAGCTTCTTCATCACGTCAATGATGTCGTCTTTGCTCAGGATACCGGAACCTTCAATTTCGTCGCGCAGCAGAGAACGGTTGAACTTCATACGACCAACCGCAGACAGGTCATAGCGGTCTTCGGAGAAGAACAGGTTCTCAAACAGGCTTTCAGCCGCTTCACGAGTCGGCGGCTCACCCGGGCGCATCATGCGGTAGATTTCTACCAGCGCGCTCAGACGATCGTTGGTCGGGTCGATGCGTACCGTTTCAGAAATGTACGGGCCGTGATCCAGATCGTTGGTGAACAGCGTTTCGATACGCTTGTGGCCAGACTGGCTCAGCTTCGCCAGCAGATCCAGGCTCAGCTCCATGTTCGCTGCGCAGATCAGCTCGCCAGTTGATTCGTCAACGTAGTCTTTAGACGCCACTTTACCCGCGATGTACTCAACCGGAACTTCGATATGTTTGATATCGTCTTTTTCCAGCTGGCGAATGTGGCGCGCAGTAATGCGACGACCTTTTTCGACGTACACTTTGCCGTTGGCTTCGATGTCAAAGGAGGCGGTTTCACCACGCAGGCGTTCCGGCACCAGTTCCATCTGCAACTTGTTGTCGCGGATCTCGAAGATCACTTTCTCAAAGAACAGGTCCAGGATCTGTTCAGTGGTGTATTGCAGTGCACGCAGAATGATGGTCGCAGGCAGTTTACGACGACGGTCGATACGGACAAACAGGTTGTCTTTCGGATCGAACTCGAAGTCCAGCCATGAACCACGGTAAGGAATGATACGCGCGTTATACAGTACTTTACCGGAAGAGTGAGTTTTACCTTTATCGCTGTCGAAGAAGACACCCGGGCTACGATGCAGCTGGGAAACGATAACACGCTCAGTACCGTTGATAACGAAAGTACCGTTGTCGGTCATGAGCGGAATTTCGCCCATGTAGACTTCTTGTTCTTTAATGTCTTTTACGGTGCCTTCCGGCGCTTCGCGCTCGTAGATCACCAGACGCAGTTTTACGCGCAGCGGTGCGGAATAGGTCACGCCACGGATCTGACATTCCTGAACGTCAAACACCGGTTCGCCAAGGCGGTAGCTGACGTATTGCAGCTCGGAATTACCGCTGTAGCTCTGAATCGGGAACACGGAACGGAATGCAGCTTCCAGACCGTACTGCCCTTCAGGATCTTGCTCGATAAACTTCTGAAACGAGTCAAGCTGGATAGAAAGGAGATAAGGTACATCCAGAACTTGTGGACGTTTACCAAAATCCTTACGAATACGTTTTTTCTCGGTATAGGAGTAAACCATAGGGTTCCTCAGCTCGCTGACAAGTCGACCCATCTGTCCTGCGGAGGGACAGTTTGTGCAACACTATTTTGTTGACCGGAAAATGGAATACTTTCCGCAATGCCTGTTGCTATCACGCTTAAACCATTTCATTGCGATTTACACAGAACGGGCGTTCTGTCGCAGTATATTAAGTCGTCGATAGAAACAAGCATTGTCAGGACAACCAGTAGTCAAACAGTGTGAAACGCTACTGGCGCCTTACAGCGCAAAAAGGCTGGTGACTAAAAAGTCACCAGCCATCAGCCTAATTTCTTAGGCTGCAACCGGAAGGGTTGGCTTATTTAACTTCAACTTCAGCGCCAGCTTCTTCCAGAGATTTTTTCAGAGCTTCAGCGTCATCTTTGCTCACGCCTTCTTTCAGAGCGGCCGGAGCAGATTCTACCAGGTCTTTAGCTTCTTTCAGACCCAGGCCAGTCGCGCCACGTACTGCTTTGATAACAGCAACTTTGTTAGCGCCAGCAGCTTTCAGAATTACGTCGAATTCAGTTTTTTCTTCAGCAGCTTCAACCGGGCCAGCAGCTACAGCTACAGCAGCAGCAGCGGAAACACCGAATTTTTCTTCCATTGCAGAGATCAGTTCTACAACGTCCATTACGGACATAGCGGATACTGCTTCAATGATTTGATCTTTAGTGATAGACATTTAAATTGTTCCTGAATATCAGAATAAGTTTATACGTAAGCGGATGCGTTACAAAGATAACTGCGATTAAGCAGCTTCTTTCGCATCGCGTACAGCAGCCAGAGTACGAACCAGTTTGCCAGCCGAAGCTTCTTTCATGGTTGCCATCAGGCGTGCAATTGCTTCTTCGTAGGTCGGCAGAGTTGCCAGGCGGTCGATCTGAGACGCCGGGATCAGCTCACCTTCAAAGGCAGCGGCTTTGACCTCAAATTTTGCATTCGCTTTCGCGAACTCTTTGAACAGACGAGCAGCAGCGCCCGGGTGTTCCATAGAGTATGCAATCAGGGTCGGACCAACAAACGTGTCTTTCAGGCACTCGAACGGAGTACCTTCAACGACGCGGCGCAGCAGGGTGTTACGAACAACACGCATGTAAACGCCAGCTTCACGACCTGCTTTACGCAGTTCAGTCATTTTATCTACAGTTACGCCACGGGAATCCGCAACTACTGCAGACAGCGCGCCTTTGGCTACTTCGCTGACTTCAGCAACAATCGCTTGTTTGTCTTGAAGATTTAAAGCCATTAGCTTTGCTCCTGGATGTTTGCCAGAGCTCATGCTCTGGAACTCACTTCACTCTCCTCAACGAGAAGAGCGTCTTAATACGGTGAGCAGAAACAAGCCAGAGTATAAAAAATAATCTTAGCGTTCTGTCACCGTCTACGCAGGGCATTAAGTTTCTTACGAAACACCTGCGGTCTTCGACGGAGGCCTGGATAGGCCAGGCTCCAACGAACAAATCTTGTCTATGACTTCGCCCTTTGAACCGTAGCCGCGTTAGCTGCTACAATTCAAATGACTCACATAGAGTTCTGTTTATTTCAACAGAAACGTGGGGGTAAGATTGTAGACAAAATCACCGCCCACGTAAAGGCGAATATTAGTTCGCCACAGTCGCAGTCAGACCGGACTGATCAACGGCAACGCCAGCACCCATGGTGGTGGAGATGCTAACTTTCTTGATGTACACGCCTTTCGCCTGAGTCGGTTTTGCTTTTTTCAGCGCAACCAGCAGAGCTTCCAGGTTTTCTTTCAGTTTGTCAGCGTCAAAATCCACTTTACCGATGGTGGTGTGGATGATGCCGTTTTTGTCGTTACGGTAACGAACCTGACCAGCTTTAGCGTTCTTAACCGCTTCAGCAACGTTAGGCGTTACAGTACCCACTTTCGGGTTCGGCATCAGGCCACGCGGACCCAGAACCTGGCCCAGCTGGCCAACAACGCGCATTGCATCCGGGGAAGCAATAACAACGTCAAAGTTCATTTCGCCTTTCTTGATCTGTTCAGCCAGATCTTCCATACCTACCAGTTCAGCGCCAGCAGCTTTAGCAGCTTCAGCGTTTGCACCTTGGGTAAATACGGCTACGCGAACGGAACGGCCAGTACCGTGCGGCAGTACAGTTGCGCCACGTACGTTCTGGTCAGATTTACGCGCGTCGATGCCGAGGTTAACGGCAACGTCTACGCTTTCTACGAACTTAGCAGTGGCCAGTTCTTTCAGCAGAGAGATAGCTTCGTTGATGTCGTACTGTTTGGTCGCATCAACTTTCTCACGGATCACACGCATGCGCTTGGTCAGTTTAGCCATTTCTTAGTCCTCCACTACCAGGCCCATGGAACGTGCAGTACCTTCGATGGAGCGAGTCATCGCTTCAATGTCGGCACCAGTCATGTCGGCAGCTTTGGTCTGCGCGATTTCCTGCAGCTGAGCGCGGGAAATTTTACCTACTTTGTCTTTGTTCGGCTTGCCGGAACCAGACTTAATACCAGCCGCTTTCTTCAGCAGAACTGCTGCCGGAGGCGTTTTGGTAATGAAGGTGAAAGAACGGTCAGCGTAAACGGTGATAACAACCGGAATCGGCAGACCTTTTTCGATGGAATCAGTTTTTGCGTTGAACGCTTTGCAGAATTCCATGATGTTTACGCCCTGCTGACCCAGAGCCGGACCTACTGGCGGACTCGGGTTAGCCATACCAGCTGCAACTTGCAGCTTGACGTAGGCTTGTACTTTCTTAGCCATTGCAATTTCCTCGTTTGGGTATAACGCCTGAAAACAGGCTCCCCGTGATATAAAAAATCGTTTTACGGGCCAGGCCCATAAAAACAAAAGGCGCGAAATTGTATTCCAATCTCGCGCCTTGTGCAACGATTAAATCGCCGCTTTTTTGATCGCTACTTAGGCTTTCTCAACCTGGGCAAAGTCCAGTTCTACCGGGGTCGCACGACCAAAGATAGAAACAGACACCTTCAGGCGGGACTTCTCGTAGTCCACTTCTTCAACAACGCCGTTAAAGTCAGCAAACGGACCGTCGTTAACACGAACCATTTCACCCGGTTCAAACAGCGTTTTCGGACGCGGTTTATCACCGACCTGTTGCAGGCGGTTCATGATCGCATCAACTTCTTTGTCGCTGATTGGCGCCGGACGGTCAGATGTACCGCCGATGAAGCCCATCACACGCGGAACACTGCGCACCAGGTGCCAGCTTGCGTCGTTCATCACCATCTGAACCAGGACGTAGCCCGGGAAGAATTTGCGCTCGCTTTTGCGACGCTGGCCACCACGGATTTCGACCACTTCTTCGGTCGGCACCATGACTTCACCAAACAACTCTTCCATATTGTGTAATTTGATATGCTCACGCAGCGATGTTGCTACGCGGCCTTCAAAACCGGAAAACGCCTGAACGACGTACCAGCGCTTTTTAGGAGCTTCAGACATCTCAGAACCTCAGGCCAGTGATAAAGGATACCAGGCGAACCAGAATACCATCCAGTCCCCACAGGATCAGTGACATTACTGCGGTAACCGCAGCCACAATCAGCGTGGTGTGCAATGTTTCCTGGCGAGTCGGCCAAATGACCTTACGGACTTCGGTACGCGCTTCACGGGCAAAAGCAACGGTTGCTTTACCTTTTGTCGTCAACAGCGCGACACCACCCGCTGCAGCAATCAGAATTACTACGGCCAGCGCACGCAGCGGCAGCATCATGTCGCGATAGAGGTAGTTGCCCACAATAGCCACAAGCAGCAATGCGACAACAACGACCCACTTCATCGCTTCCAGGCCGCGCCCGCTTCCTTGAGCTTCGGTATTCGCACTCATAAACCAACCTGTCAGAAGTATTCTACAAACATTTTCACCCCGCGTATGCGAGGCAATCCAAACCGAAATGCTCTGTGTTGCGTTTCGGACTAAACGCCCTCAGCAGAGCCTGTCTCAGCAATGATTATGACAAAAAAAATCACTGATGAGCCAGGTTCTGATGTGAAAGCGTACAAAAAGGGCATCAAATGATGCCCTTTTATTGCGCATTGCGTCAAATGTTATCAGCGATTAGCCGAGAACTTTAGCAACCACGCCTGCGCCAACAGTACGGCCGCCTTCACGGATTGCGAAACGCAGACCGTCGTCCATCGCGATCGGGTGGATCAGGGTAACAACCATTTTGATGTTGTCGCCCGGCATTACCATCTCTACGCCTTCCGGCAGTTCGATGGTGCCAGTCACGTCAGTTGTACGGAAGTAGAACTGCGGACGGTAGCCTTTGAAGAACGGAGTATGACGGCCGCCTTCATCTTTGGACAGAATGTACACTTCAGATTCGAACTTGGTGTGCGGCTTGATGGTGCCCGGCTTAGCCAGTACCTGACCACGTTCGATTTCTTCACGTTTGATACCACGCAGCAGAACACCTACGTTCTCACCAGCACGGCCTTCGTCCAGCAGTTTGCGGAACATTTCAACGCCAGTACAGGTAGACTTCGCAGTCTCTTTGATACCAACGATTTCAACTTCTTCGCCCACTTTGATGATACCGCGCTCTACACGACCGGTAACAACGGTACCACGACCGGAGATGGAGAATACGTCTTCGATCGGCAGCAGGAACGGCTTGTCAATCGCACGCTCTGGTTCCGGGATGTAAGAATCCAGGTAGCCAGCCAGTTCGATGATTTTCGCTTCCCACTCTGCGTCGCCTTCCAGCGCCTTCAGAGCAGAACCACGAACGATCGGCGTGTCGTCGCCCGGGAAATCGTACTGAGACAGCAGTTCACGCACTTCCATCTCAACCAGTTCCAGCAGCTCTTCGTCATCAACCATGTCGCATTTGTTCAGGAACACGATGATGTACGGAACACCTACCTGACGACCCAGCAGGATGTGCTCACGGGTCTGCGGCATCGGGCCGTCAGTCGCAGCAACAACCAGGATCGCGCCGTCCATCTGTGCAGCACCGGTGATCATGTTTTTAACATAGTCGGCGTGGCCCGGGCAGTCTACGTGCGCGTAGTGGCGAGTCGGGGTGTCGTATTCAACGTGAGAAGTGTTGATGGTGATACCACGAGCTTTCTCTTCCGGCGCGTTATCGATCTGGTCGAATGCGCGAGCAGCACCGCCGTAGGTTTTAGCCAGTACGGTAGTGATTGCAGCGGTCAGCGTTGTTTTACCATGGTCAACGTGGCCGATAGTACCGACGTTGACGTGCGGTTTTGTACGTTCAAACTTTTCTTTAGACATCGATTGTCCCTCTAAGACACGGATAAATCGGTGATATCACCACATCAACCAGGCGATATGCCTGAATTGTTGAATATTTAAGTTTATACAGAGAGAAACGGGAAGGAGAAGTGAAGTGGTGCTGATACCCAGAGTCGAACTGGGGACCTCACCCTTACCAAGGGTGCGCTCTACCAACTGAGCCATATCAGCACGTCTGGAGCGGGCAGCGGGAATCGAACCCGCATCATCAGCTTGGAAGGCTGAGGTAATAGCCATTATACGATGCCCGCATCCTGGAACTCGGCTACCCAGTTCTTTCTGTAACAAAAAAAGAGACATGTCTCTTTTCTTATTCGAACCGGTTAATTTTTTCAACCAGTTCAGACAGCAAATGCGCTGCCAGAAAGTGGTGGTGGGGGAAGGATTCGAACCTTCGAAGTCTGTGACGGCAGATTTACAGTCTGCTCCCTTTGGCCGCTCGGGAACCCCACCGGACTTGATGGTGCCGACTACCGGAATCGAACTGGTGACCTACTGATTACAAGTCAGTTGCTCTACCTACTGAGCTAAGTCGGCATCAAGTAGCGCGCATTCTATGGAGACCTGCGACCTCATGCAACTAAAAAATTGCATAAAATGTTCTATCGCTCACATTTTGCACGACAAGACTGCTAAATGGCCTATTTTTAGTCAGGTCAGTGCGATTTTTCGACACCAGGATGCTAACGGCTTAACGGAGAGCATCATCATATCTGCGTTTGAAAGAGAAAAATTCTTCTTTTACATATGGTATATCCGTCACATTGCGTTTCAGGGATAACTTATCAGGAGAGATTTTTTCTTATTATTCCCTCCCATCTGGTGTTACCCTCCTGCCCATTGTCCAAATTAACTGAAATGTGTCGTGCCATTGCATGCCGGGGATGATTCGTTTTTTTATCGCTGACCTGATGTAGCAATGACAGCCAGAAACATGCTTATGAGTAAAGAGCAAACGTTAATGACGCCTTACCTACAATTTGATCGCAACCAGTGGGCTGCGCTTCGTGATTCCGTGCCGATGACCCTGACCGAGGGCGAAATCGCACGACTCAAAGGCATTAATGAAGATTTATCACTGGAAGAAGTTGCCGAGATTTATTTGCCCCTGTCGCGTTTGCTAAATTTCTATATCAGTTCAAACCTGCGTCGTCAGGCTGTTCTGGAGCAATTTTTAGGCACTAACGGCCAGCGTATTCCTTATATCATCAGCATCGCCGGTAGCGTTGCCGTGGGCAAAAGCACCACCGCGCGCGTACTGCAAGCGCTGCTGAGCCGCTGGCCGGAACATCGTCGTGTCGAATTGATCACCACTGACGGTTTTCTGCACCCTAACCAGGTGCTGAAAGATCGCGGGCTGATGAAGAAGAAAGGCTTTCCTGAGTCTTACGATATGCACCGTCTGGTGAAGTTCGTTTCCGATCTCAAATCAGGGGTGCCAAATGTTACCGCGCCAGTCTATTCACACCTGATTTATGATGTGATTCCAGACGGAGATAAAACCGTCGCGCAGCCCGATATATTAATTCTTGAAGGCTTAAATGTACTACAGAGTGGAATGGATTATCCTCACGATCCACATCATGTATTTGTTTCTGACTTCGTTGATTTTTCTATTTATGTTGATGCGCCTGAAGATTTACTCCAGACGTGGTACATCAACCGCTTCCTGAAATTCCGTGAAGGGGCGTTCACCGACCCAGATTCTTATTTCCATAATTACGCAAAATTATCGAAAGATGAAGCGATCAATACCGCCGCATCGTTATGGAAAGAAATCAACTGGTTGAACTTAAAGCAAAATATTTTACCCACTCGTGAACGGGCCAGTCTGATTATGACCAAAAGCGCCAATCATGCGGTCGAACAAGTCAGGTTGAGAAAATAATGTAAAAAGGGAGCGTTAGCTCCCTTTTCATTATTCTGCGCTGCGTAAAGATATTTCTCCGCCCATCCACGGCTTAATTACGCCATCCTGTTCAAGCAACAACGCGCCTTGCGCATCTATCCCACGGGAAATACCAAATATTTCTTTATCACCAATAATCAGTTTAACCGGTCGGTTAATAAAATTATCCAGTTTTTCCCAGCGAGACAGGTAAGGTGCCAGACCTTCCTGCTCAAAGAGTTCCAGCGCCGCACGCAACTCTTTGATTAACGTCGCCGCCAGCATGTTGCGATCAAGCGTAATGCCCGCTTCCTGGAGATTGATCCATCCCTGATTCACGACGCCTTCTTCCACACGGCGCATGGCCATATTGATACCTGCGCCGATAACGATTTGTGCAGCGTCGCCCGTTTTACCCGTAAGCTCAACCAGAATGCCTGCCAGCTTGCGATCGAGTAAATAGAGGTCATTAGGCCACTTAACCCGAACCTTCTCTGCCCCCAGATCGCGCAGAACCTCAGCCATCACAATGCCGATCACCAGACTCAGCCCGATCGCGGCTGCCGGCCCCTGCTCCAGACGCCAGTACATAGAAAGATACAGGTTCGCACCAAATGGAGAGAACCATTTCCGCCCACGACGACCACGCCCAGCCTGCTGGTATTCCGCTACACAGGCATCACCCGACGTCAACTGGCCAATACGGTCCAGCAGATACTGGTTCGTCGAATCGATAACCGGAAGTACCGTGACATTCCCGCTGTCCAGTTGTGCATGGATGACAGAAGCATCTAATAATTGGATAGGTTCTGGCAGGCTATATCCTTTGCCAGGTACGGTAAACACATCAACTCCCCAGTCACGCAGCGTCTGGACATGCTTGTTGATGGCTGCGCGGCTCATTCCCAGCGTTTCACCCAGCTGTTCACCCGAATGAAACTCACCATCGGCCAGCAAAGAGATCAGCGTCAGGGGAACGGTATTATCCTTCATGCAATGATCTCCACAGCATTCACTTCACCGGTCTGCCCGATAAACCGAACTTCCGGTTCCAGCCAGACATTAAATTTCTCACCCACGTTCTGACGCACATGATGCGCGAGTTTCACCACATCCTCGCTTGTCGCATTATGTGCGTTAATCAGCACCAGGGCCTGCTGACGATGTACCGCAGCGCCCCCAATACTGACGCCTTTTAGCTGGCACTGATCGATCAACCAACCGGCAGCCAGCTTCACTGAACCATCGGCCTGCGGGTAATGTGGCGCACCGGGAAATTGCGCCAGTAATGTGTGCGCAATCTCTGCTGCAACAACAGGATTTTTAAAGAAGCTACCTGCATTACCATTTACTTTTGGATCGGGCAGTTTCGTGGTGCGCATATGGCATACGGCATCAAACACCTGCTGCGGCGTGACCGTTTCAGGTTCAAGGCGAACCAGGTCGCCATAAGTCAGTACGGGCTGCCACTGTTTTGGTAAACGCAGGCCGACAGCCACAATGGCGTAACGATCCTGATATTCATGCTTGAAGATACTATCACGATAACCAAAGCGGCACTCTGTGGCACTCACCCGTAGAGGCTTTCCGGTTGCCAGCTCGACACAATCCACATAGTCACAGACCCGCTGTAGTTCTACACCATAGGCGCCAATGTTCTGGATAGGAGAAGAACCGACGCACCCCGGAATAAGCGCCAGATTTTCCAGCCCCGGCATACCTTGCTGGAGAGTGTATCGTACCAGGTTATGCCAGTTTTCCCCCGCCCCTACGTGCAAGTGCCATGCTTCGGGTTGCTCTGTCACCTCAATACCTTTGATACGGTTGATAATCACCGTTCCATGAAAGGTATCAAGAAACAGAACGTTACTCCCTTCGCCCAGTATCAGTACCGGATGATTTGATGCTTTAGCCGATTGCCAGGCATCCAATAGTTGTTGTTCATTTTCGGCACAGACAATCTCGTTAGCGCGTTGATCGATACCGAAGGTATTCCAGGGTTTGAGGGAGTGATTCATAGACGCTTTCCTGATGCAAAATCGCGTCTAGTTTACCGCATATGTAACAGTATGGCTTGTGGTTATGTAGGTGGGATAAGGCGCAGCCGCCATCCGGCTGCACCCGGGCGCATGAACGCAAAAAGGCCATCCCTCAGGATGGCCTCTTCACTTAATTAATGCCTGGCAGTTCCCTACTCTCGCATGGGGAGACCCCACACTACCATCGGCGCTACGGCGTTTCACTTCTGAGTTCGGCATGGGGTCAGGTGGGACCACCGCGCTACGGCCGCCAGGCAAATTCTGTTCGTCTAATGCCTCCGGCATTAAACACTAATCTGTAATCAGGCTGAAAATCGTCTCTCAAATCGCCAAAACATCTTCGGCGTTGTAAGGTTAAGCCTCACGGTTCATTAGTACCGGTTAGCTCAACGCATCGCTGCGCTTACACACCCGGCCTATCAACGTCGTCGTCTTCAACGTTCCTTCAGGACTCTCAAGGAGTCAGGGAGAACTCATCTCGGGGCAAGTTTCGTGCTTAGATGCTTTCAGCACTTATCTCTTCCGCATTTAGCTACCGGGCAGTGCCATTGGCATGACAACCCGAACACCAGTGATGCGTCCACTCCGGTCCTCTCGTACTAGGAGCAGCCCCCCTCAGTTCTCCAGCGCCCACGGCAGATAGGGACCGAACTGTCTCACGACGTTCTAAACCCAGCTCGCGTACCACTTTAAATGGCGAACAGCCATACCCTTGGGACCTACTTCAGCCCCAGGATGTGATGAGCCGACATCGAGGTGCCAAACACCGCCGTCGATATGAACTCTTGGGCGGTATCAGCCTGTTATCCCCGGAGTACCTTTTATCCGTTGAGCGATGGCCCTTCCATTCAGAACCACCGGATCACTATGACCTGCTTTCGCACCTGCTCGCGCCGTCACGCTCGCAGTCAAGCCAGCTTATGCCATTGCACTAACCTCCTGATGTCCGACCAGGATTAGCTGACCTTCGTGCTCCTCCGTTACTCTTTAGGAGGAGACCGCCCCAGTCAAACTACCCACCAGACACTGTCCGCAACCCGGATTACGGGCCCACGTTAGAACACCAGCCATTAAAGGGTGGTATTTCAAGGGCGGCTCCATGCAGACTGGCGTCCGCACTTCAAAGCCTCCCACCTATCCTACACATCAAGGACCAGTGTTCAGTGTCAAGCTATAGTAAAGGTTCACGGGGTCTTTCCGTCTTGCCGCGGGTACACTGCATCTTCACAGCGAGTTCAATTTCACTGAGTCTCGGGTGGAGACAGCCTGGCCATCATTACGCCATTCGTGCAGGTCGGAACTTACCCGACAAGGAATTTCGCTACCTTAGGACCGTTATAGTTACGGCCGCCGTTTACCGGGGCTTCGATCAAGAGCTTCTCCCGAGGGATAACCCCATCAATTAACCTTCCGGCACCGGGCAGGCGTCACACCGTATACGTCCACTTTCGTGTTTGCACAGTGCTGTGTTTTTAATAAACAGTTGCAGCCAGCTGGTATCTTCGACTGATTTCAGCTCCATGGGTAAACCACTTCACCTACATATCAGCGTGCCTTCTCCCGAAGTTACGGCACCATTTTGCCTAGTTCCTTCACCCGAGTTCTCTCAAGCGCCTTGGTATTCTCTACCTGACCACCTGTGTCGGTTTGGGGTACGATTTCGTGTTACCTGATGCTTAGAGGCTTTTCCTGGAAGCAGGGCATTTGTCACTTCAGCACCGTAGTGCCTCGTCATCACGCCTCAGTGTTAAAGTGCACCGGATTTGCCTGGAGCACACACCTACACGCTTAAACCGGGACAACCGTCGCCCGGCCGACATAGCCTTCTCCGTCCCCCCTTCGCAGTAACACCAAGTACAGGAATATTAACCTGTTTCCCATCGACTACGCCTTTCGGCCTCGCCTTAGGGGTCGACTCACCCTGCCCCGATTAACGTTGGACAGGAACCCTTGGTCTTCCGGCGAGCGGGCTTTTCACCCGCTTTATCGTTACTTATGTCAGCATTCGCACTTCTGATACCTCCAGCAACCCTCACAGGCCACCTTCAACGGCTTACAGAACGCTCCCCTACCCAACAACACATAGTGTCGCTGCCGCAGCTTCGGTGCATGGTTTAGCCCCGTTACATCTTCCGCGCAGGCCGACTCGACCAGTGAGCTATTACGCTTTCTTTAAATGATGGCTGCTTCTAAGCCAACATCCTGGCTGTCTGGGCCTTCCCACATCGTTTCCCACTTAACCATGACTTTGGGACCTTAGCTGGCGGTCTGGGTTGTTTCCCTCTTCACGACGGACGTTAGCACCCGCCGTGTGTCTCCCGTGATAACATTCTCCGGTATTCGCAGTTTGCATCGGGTTGGTAAGCCGGGATGGCCCCCTAGCCGAAACAGTGCTCTACCCCCGGAGATGAATTCACGAGGCGCTACCTAAATAGCTTTCGGGGAGAACCAGCTATCTCCCGGTTTGATTGGCCTTTCACCCCCAGCCACAGGTCATCCGCTAATTTTTCAACATTAGTCGGTTCGGTCCTCCAGTTAGTGTTACCCAACCTTCAACCTGCCCATGGCTAGATCACCGGGTTTCGGGTCTATACCCTGCAACTTAACGCCCAGTTAAGACTCGGTTTCCCTTCGGCTCCCCTATGCGGTTAACCTTGCTACAGAATATAAGTCGCTGACCCATTATACAAAAGGTACGCAGTCACCCCATAAAGAGGCTCCCACTGCTTGTACGTACACGGTTTCAGGTTCTTTTTCACTCCCCTCGCCGGGGTTCTTTTCGCCTTTCCCTCACGGTACTGGTTCACTATCGGTCAGTCAGGAGTATTTAGCCTTGGAGGATGGTCCCCCCATATTCAGACAGGATACCACGTGTCCCGCCCTACTCATCGAGCTCACAGCCTGTGCGTTTTCGTGTACGGGACTATCACCCTGTACCGTGCGACTTTCCAGACGCTTCCACTAACACACAAGCTGATTCAGGCTCTGGGCTCCTCCCCGTTCGCTCGCCGCTACTGGGGGAATCTCGGTTGATTTCTTTTCCTCGGGGTACTTAGATGTTTCAGTTCCCCCGGTTCGCCTCGTTAGCCTATGTATTCAGCTAACGATAGTGTGACAGGTCACACTGGGTTTCCCCATTCGGACATCGCCGGGTCAAGGGTTCATATCACCTCGCCGGCGCTTTTCGCAGATTAGCACGTCCTTCATCGCCTCTGACTGCCAGGGCATCCACCGTGTACGCTTGGTCGCTTAACCTCACAACCCGAAGATGTTTCGTGAAACATTTCGTGTTGCGAAAATTTGAGAGACTCATACACACTTTACGTGTGTCGTTTCAATTTTCAGCTTGATCCAGATTTTTAAAGAGCAAAACTTCGCAGTGAACCTTTTCAGGTACACTCTGAAGTTTTCTTATATGAGCAGTAAATATGGTGGAGCTATGCGGGATCGAACCGCAGACCTCCTGCGTGCAAAGCAGGCGCTCTCCCAGCTGAGCTATAGCCCCATACAGTACAGTCAGAACCTCTTACCAATGATTTTTCCTGAGACAAGGCGGGGAATGACGAAGCATACTTAAAGTATGTGAGTCATTTCACAACGCAGTATTCAGGGAAAATCTGGTAGGCCTGAGTGGACTTGAACCACCGACCTCACCCTTATCAGGGGTGCGCTCTAACCACCTGAGCTACAAGCCTGTAGAGGTTTTTACTGCTCGTTTTTCATCAGACAATCTGTGTGAGCACTGCAAAGGCAGGTTCTTTAAGGTAAGGAGGTGATCCAACCGCAGGTTCCCCTACGGTTACCTTGTTACGACTTCACCCCAGTCATGAATCACAAAGTGGTAAGCGCCCTCCCGAAGGTTAAGCTACCTACTTCTTTTGCAACCCACTCCCATGGTGTGACGGGCGGTGTGTACAAGGCCCGGGAACGTATTCACCGTGGCATTCTGATCCACGATTACTAGCGATTCCGACTTCATGGAGTCGAGTTGCAGACTCCAATCCGGACTACGACATACTTTATGAGGTCCGCTTGCTCTCGCGAGGTCGCTTCTCTTTGTATATGCCATTGTAGCACGTGTGTAGCCCTGGTCGTAAGGGCCATGATGACTTGACGTCATCCCCACCTTCCTCCAGTTTATCACTGGCAGTCTCCTTTGAGTTCCCGGCCGGACCGCTGGCAACAAAGGATAAGGGTTGCGCTCGTTGCGGGACTTAACCCAACATTTCACAACACGAGCTGACGACAGCCATGCAGCACCTGTCTCACGGTTCCCGAAGGCACATTCTCATCTCTGAAAACTTCCGTGGATGTCAAGACCAGGTAAGGTTCTTCGCGTTGCATCGAATTAAACCACATGCTCCACCGCTTGTGCGGGCCCCCGTCAATTCATTTGAGTTTTAACCTTGCGGCCGTACTCCCCAGGCGGTCGACTTAACGCGTTAGCTCCGGAAGCCACGCCTCAAGGGCACAACCTCCAAGTCGACATCGTTTACGGCGTGGACTACCAGGGTATCTAATCCTGTTTGCTCCCCACGCTTTCGCACCTGAGCGTCAGTCTTCGTCCAGGGGGCCGCCTTCGCCACCGGTATTCCTCCAGATCTCTACGCATTTCACCGCTACACCTGGAATTCTACCCCCCTCTACGAGACTCAAGCCTGCCAGTATCAGATGCAGTTCCCAGGTTGAGCCCGGGGATTTCACATCTGACTTAACAGACCGCCTGCGTGCGCTTTACGCCCAGTAATTCCGATTAACGCTTGCACCCTCCGTATTACCGCGGCTGCTGGCACGGAGTTAGCCGGTGCTTCTTCTGCGGGTAACGTCAATTGCTGCGGTTATTAACCACAACACCTTCCTCCCCGCTGAAAGTACTTTACAACCCGAAGGCCTTCTTCATACACGCGGCATGGCTGCATCAGGCTTGCGCCCATTGTGCAATATTCCCCACTGCTGCCTCCCGTAGGAGTCTGGACCGTGTCTCAGTTCCAGTGTGGCTGGTCATCCTCTCAGACCAGCTAGGGATCGTCGCCTTGGTGAGCCGTTACCCCACCAACAAGCTAATCCCATCTGGGCACATCTGATGGCAAGAGGCCCGAAGGTCCCCCTCTTTGGTCTTGCGACGTTATGCGGTATTAGCTACCGTTTCCAGTAGTTATCCCCCTCCATCAGGCAGTTTCCCAGACATTACTCACCCGTCCGCCACTCGTCAGCGAAGCAGCAAGCTGCTCCCTGTTACCGTTCGACTTGCATGTGTTAGGCCTGCCGCCAGCGTTCAATCTGAGCCATGATCAAACTCTTCAATTTAAGTTTGATGCTCGTGAATTAAACTTCGTAATGAATTACGTGTTCACTCAGAGACTTGGTATTCATTTTTCGTCTTGCGACGTCAAGAATCCATGTCACTTTGAGTGCCCACACAGATTGTCTGATAAATTGTTAAAGAGCAGTTGCAACGCGGCTTTCAGCTCACCGTTGCGAGGTGACGTATAATACGTTTTCCTCATTCAGAGTCAAGTGCTTATTTTCACTTTTCTCTGCCGGCGTTCATCGCTGAACCCCGCTGACCCGGCGGCCTGTGTGCCGTTGTTCCGTGTCAGTGGAGGCGCATTATAGGGAGTTATTCCGGCCTGACAAGGGGTAATTTAAAATTATTTTCCGACTGCTTTCTTTTTAAGCAAAACCACCTCAAACCGCCAGTTTTTCGAGCGTTTCGAAACCGTAACGCTGTAAAACGGGTATTAATTGCTCGGTCTCTGGCGTCATTGCCATGCAGAAAGCAATATTAGCCTCCGCTGATTTGGCATCCGGCGCTTCATGCTCTAACAACCAGGCCGTGCGACGCGCAATCGCCGCCCCGGAATCCACCAGCCTTGTCCCTTCAGGAAGGACCTGCAACAGTTCTTCCTGTAATAGAGGGAAATGGGTACATCCCAGAACAACCGTGTCGGGCGGTTCCGGCATCCGCAGCCAGGGTCTCAGGATACGGCGTAGTTCTTCCAGCGATACGGGTTCGCCGTGCAGTTTGGCTTCCGCCAGCTCCACCAGTTCTGCCGATCCCAACATCGCTATCTGACATTCATTCGCAAATCGCGCTATCAACTCATGGGTATAAGGGCGTTTTACCGTGCCACGCGTTGCCAGCAACCCGACGATGCCGTTGGCGGTCAGCCTCGCTGCGGGTTTAATCGCAGGTACGACGCCCACAACCGGGAACGCGAATTTTTCACGCAATGCAGGAAGAGAAACCGTGCTGGCCGTATTACAGGCGATTACCGCAAGTGAGAGAGGATAACGCTGCTGCACTGCGGTAACGATCTCGACGACGCGCTCGACAATAAACGCTTCGCTCTTTTCCCCGTAAGGAAACGCGACGTTATCGAAAGCATATATATAGTGGAGATTCGGCAGGAGATGCCGAATCTCATCGTAGACCGACAACCCACCGACGCCGGAATCAAACACCAGCACGGTGGGACGTGGTTCAGAAGGTGTAGCTGCCAGACAAGTAGTACTCTCGTCCTGCAGTTTGGTAGCCATAAGCTGTCTCGTAATCTTTATCGAACAGGTTGGCGATTTTACCACGAACTGTCAGGCGATCGGTGATCGGATACGATGCAGAAACATCAACAGTGCTATAGCTCGGCAAGATTTGCTGGGTGTTATTGTACTGGGAGGTGTTGTTATCGTAGCGCTTGCCGTAATACTGCCACGATACATCCATATCGACGTTAAACATCGTCCAGTCCAGTTGATACTTCGCCTGGCGCTTCGAGCGTCGGGCTAACACTTCACCGTTGTCGTCATTACGCGGATCGACATATTGCAACGTAACACGATGGCTAAAGATGCCGGTATCAAAGCTGCCCGTCCATTCCACGCCTTTAATGGTTGCCGCATCAATATTGTCATACTCACCCTGGTAGGTGTTTGGATCAAAGTAGTAGGTGATCAGGTTAGTAATCTTGTAATGGTAGGCAGACAGGCGCCAGTCCAGCGGACCAGTGAGCCCTTCCAGCCCGGCCTCCCACTGTTTAGACTCTTCCGGTTTCAGGTTAGGATTCGCGTTGATGCCAAAACGGGTAGAACCAAACTGCTGCCCCAGAGATGGAGACAGGAACCCGGTACCATAGCCGATAGTTACTCGATAGTTGTCGATAAACTCCCATCCAGCCGTCGTCTGCCAGGTGCCATGCCAGCCAAACTGTTCATCATGATCTTCACGCCCTGAAGCCTCCAGCGTTACATCACCGAATTGTTGCTGACCGGTCAGGTATAAACCGGTGTTATCGCGTTTATATGTGTCCGAAAGCGCGGTATCGGATGAGGTCAAACGCTGCTGCTGCCAGTCTACGCCCGCGCTAACGGAACCGTGCCCCACGATAAGGTTATTACCCCATTGCAGGTTACGCTGAGTCATGCGATCGAGCGTCGTACCGTCATGATAGCGACCATAAATACTGCTGTAGTTATAGTCCTTCACCTTCTGGTAGCTGGCGAGAAGTTGTGAAGAGTAAATCCCGGAGTTGAATTTCAGACCTGCGTCCCAGCTCTGATTGTAGAGTTGCGATTCATCAGCACTGTAGGCCGGAATGGACGGCGGGCTTCCCAGATCGTAATCAGAGTTGTTGGTATAACTGTGACCACGGAAAAAACCATCGAAATTATCATTAAATTTATGTTCGAGGCTGCCCCAGAATGCCTTGCTACGAAAACCATCGCGGTCGCGATCGTGATCCCAGGTTGAGCCGGGCTGTACGTTAAAGCCTTTATTGCCCTCATAAGAACCCGCTACCGTGGCGACAGTGTCGCCAAAGCGATGGCGCAACGTACCGTCATATTGCTGATAACCTTTTGAACCAACACCCGCGGTAATTTTTGACTGTTCTTGATCGGAGTGCGTAATAACGTTAATGACCCCACCCATTGCGCCGGAACCATAAATCGCCGAGCGTGGTCCACGAATGTATTCCACGCGTTGCACCAGCGATATTGGAATCTGATTCAGATCGGGGTTATTCGTAATGCCGGGGCGGGTCATGGGAACACCATCGACCAGAACCAATACCTGTTTGGCTTCCGTACCACGAATAAATAAAGAAGAAGACTGCCCCATGCCGCCGTTTTGATTGATATCAACGCCTGGCAGGCGGCGCATCACATCATTCAAATTCTTCGCTTGCCAGCGGTCGATATCCTCACGCGTCACGACATCAGCAGGCGCCAGTACGGTATTAACAGGTTGTTGAAAACGATTTGCGGTGACGATCAGGGTGTCTGGGTTAGTATCCTGCGCCCAGCCAGAAAATGCCGTGACGGAGAGCGCCGTCAGCAGCGAAGATTTTTTAATCATTGTAAAGCATCCACAATATAAGAAGGATGCCGCAGGCTTCATCGATAGTACGCGATGATGAACACCAGATGCGACGTTAGCCGGCAGGTCTTCGGGCTTGGAAGGTTATCCTCAGGATACAAGAGATGATGACTTCCCGCCGGGTGGCAGTGTCTGCTTATGCTCTCATCTCACCTTTCCTTACCGCTGCGCGTCAGCTCCAGATTCGCACTGGATTCCCTATTAACTCACAGGACCGGCTCACGGATGCTACATTCTGTAACAATCTACGTCCAGACCGCATATCACAATATCGGAAATCATCAATGACTGGACATCTGATGAGCAATCCCTACAATCCCCGCGTACTTTTATTTTTCAGGATGCATCATGACCCCCGAACACCTTCCGACAGAACAGTATGACGCGCAGCTAGCCGAAAAAGTGGTGCGCTTGCAGAGTATGATGGCGCCGTTTTCTGACCTGGTCCCGGAAGTGTTTCGCTCGCCAGTCAGCCATTATCGGATGCGCGCCGAATTTCGCCTGTGGCATGACGGCGACGACCTGTATCACATCATTTTTGATCAGCAGACGAAAAGCCGTATCCGCGTCGACAGCTTCCCGGCGGCCAGCGAGCTGATTAACCAGCTGATGACGGCGATGATTGAAGGCGTGCGCCATAATCGCGTCCTGCGCCATAAGCTGTTCCAGATTGATTACCTCACCACGATGAGCAATCAGGCGGTGGTTTCGCTGCTGTACCATAAAAAGCTGGATGATGAGTGGCGCCAGGAAGCGGAAACGCTGCGGGATGCGCTGCGAGCGCAGAACCTGAATGTGCATCTGATTGGCCGGGCGACCAAAACCAAAATCGAGCTGGATCAGGATTACATTGACGAACGTCTGCCCGTGGCGGGAAAAGAGATGGTCTACCGTCAGGTAGAGAACAGCTTCACACAGCCTAATGCCGCAATGAATATTCAGATGCTGGAGTGGGCGCTGGATGCAACCAAAGCGTCGAAAGGCGACCTGCTTGAACTGTACTGCGGCAACGGCAACTTCTCATTGGCTCTGGCGCGTAACTTCGACCGGGTGCTGGCAACGGAAATCGCCAAACCGTCAGTCGCCGCAGCGCAGTACAACATTGCCGCTAACCATATTGATAACGTGCAGATTATCCGTATGGCAGCCGAAGAGTTTACGCAGGCGATGAACGGAGTACGTGAGTTTAACCGTTTGCAGGGCATCGATCTGAAGAGCTATCAGTGTGAAACGATTTTTGTCGATCCGCCGCGTAGCGGGCTGGACAGTGAAACCGAGAAAATGGTGCAGGCGTATCCGCGTATTTTGTACATTTCCTGCAACCCGGAGACGCTGTGTAAGAACCTGGAAACATTAAGCCAGACGCACAATGTGTCACGTCTGGCTCTGTTCGATCAGTTCCCGTATACGCACCATATGGAATGCGGCGTGTTACTCACTGCCAGATAAAACGTAGGCCGGATAAAGTGGTTACGCCGCCATCCGGCGATATGCCCGGTGGCGCTGCGCTTGCCGGGCCTACAAATCATCGTAGGCCGGATAAGGCGTTTACGCCGCCATCCGGCATTATTCCGCGACTTCCTGCTTGCGGTTACGCATCTTAAAGCCAATCCAGAACACCAGAATCACCGACAGCACCGCCGGGAAGAAGTTAGAACCGATATCCGGGTATTCCGCACGTACCACGGTGCTGTACAACAACACGCCGAGGATAAAACAGGCGGCAGCCAGCCCCGGCAAGCCGACAGGCATGGTGCGGTTTTGATAACGTTGATGCAGGCAATAAACCGCCAGCACCAGCGCGATAATCGGGAATACAGAAAACGGCACGATGGAGCTAAACAGCGCCGCGAATGTGCCATTGATCGATAAGCCAGCGACCAGCGCCAGCAACAGCGTACCTTTATCTTGACCTGACTGTTTCATTGCTCGTCCTTCACGTTACTCGGAGTGATGTGCCATCTTCTCTTGTTCACGGCGGTACCAGTAATATGCCCCTTTCGCAATCATGCGCAGTTGCAGTACCAGCCGCTCTTCCAGCTGTCGGCGTTGTTCCGCACCAACATCCAGCGCCTCGGCACCTGCACTAAACACAATCGTCACCATCGCTTCGGCTTGCGCTTCAGTGAACGCGCGCGGCATATGGTTTTCGAGTTCCAGATAGTCCGCAAGTTCCGCGATGAAATGCTGAATCTCACGCGCGACTGCGGCGCGAAACGCGGCCGAGGTGCCGGAACGTTCACGCAATAATAAACGGAAGGCGTTAGGATTGTTGCCGATGAACTCCATAAATGTGGAGACCGAGGTACGGATCACACTGCCGCCTTTGGCAATACGCTGACGCGCCTGGCGCATCAGCTGGCGCAGCATTAAACCGCTCTCATCCACCATCGTCAGGCCAAGCTCATCCACATCGCGGAAATGGCGATAAAATGAGGTTGGCGCAATGCCCGCTTCACGCGCTACTTCGCGTAAACTGAGACTGGCGAAACTCCGTTCGGCGCTCAGTTGACTGAATGCGGCTTCTACCAGCGAACGCCGGGTTTTTTCTTTTTGTTGCGCTCTAACGCCCATCACGATGTCTGAATCCTTCCATATGCCTTATCTGGCACTATACCAGAGAACAAACTTAATCTGTTTGTTCAGCTTTGTGAATGATTGTTTACAGGCTGTTTGTGCTCCAGCTCCACAAAAAAGCACAACGATAATTGGGTTAAAGGCGCGCGAATGTTATCATCGTGTTTATTTTATGTATAAAAACAGGTGAGTAATACCATGCCACATTCCTGGGATTATGATGCAATCGTCATAGGTTCAGGCCCCGGCGGCGAAGGCGCTGCAATGGGTCTGGTTAAGCAAGGAGCGCGCGTCGCCGTTATTGAGCGTTATCACAACGTTGGCGGCGGTTGTACCCACTGGGGCACCATCCCGTCGAAAGCGCTCCGCCATGCCGTCAGCCGTATCATCGAATTCAACCAGAACCCCCTCTACAGCGACCACTCCCGACTACTTCGTTCTTCCTTTGCCGATATTCTCAACCATGCCGATAACGTCATTAATCAACAAACGCGCATGCGGCAGGGCTTTTATGAGCGCAACCACTGTGAAATATTGCAGGGTAATGCGCATTTTGTTGACGAAAACACCCTCGCGCTGGAGTGCCACGACGGCACGGTCGAAACCCTGACGGCGGAGAAATTCGTGATTGCCTGCGGGTCGCGTCCTTATCACCCGGCCGACGTTGATTTCGCGCATCCACGTATTTACGACAGCGACTCAATCCTTAGCCTGCATCACGAACCTCGTCACGTCATCATCTATGGCGCCGGGGTGATCGGCTGCGAATATGCGTCAATCTTCCGGGGAATGGACGTCAAAGTTGATTTGATTAACACCCGCGACCGTCTGCTGGCGTTTCTTGATCAGGAGATGTCCGACTCTCTCTCTTACCACTTCTGGAACAGCGGCGTGGTTATTCGTCATAACGAAGAGTACGAGAAGATTGAAGGCTGCGACGACGGCGTCATTATGCACCTGAAATCCGGTAAAAAGCTGAAGGCCGACTGTCTGCTGTACGCCAACGGACGCACCGGTAACACCGATTCACTGGCGCTGGGAAATATCGGTCTGGAAACCGACAGCCGTGGGCAACTCAAAGTCAACAGCATGTACCAGACCGCACTGCCGCACATTTACGCGGTGGGCGATGTGATTGGCTATCCGAGTCTGGCTTCCGCCGCTTACGACCAGGGTCGAATTGCCGCGCAGGCGCTGGTGAAAGGCGAAGCGACCGCCCATCTTATTGAAGATATCCCTACCGGGATTTACACCATCCCGGAAATCAGCTCCGTCGGCAAAACCGAGCAGCAATTGACGGCGATGAAAGTGCCTTACGAAGTCGGACGTGCGCAGTTTAAGCACCTGGCGCGCGCGCAAATCGTCGGGATGAACGTGGGAACGCTGAAGATCCTGTTCCATCGGGAAACAAAAGAGATTCTGGGGATTCACTGCTTTGGCGAACGCGCGGCCGAAATTATTCACATCGGCCAGGCGATTATGGAACAGAAAGGCGGCGGTAACACCATTGAGTACTTCGTTAACACCACCTTTAACTACCCGACAATGGCGGAAGCCTATCGGGTAGCGGCGCTAAACGGCTTAAACCGCCTGTTTTAACGCTTTGTCGAAATGGCCATCCATCTCCGCACGGATGGCCTCCGCCAGTTGCTCATAGCGACTGCGCAGCGGCGATCCCGGACGATAAACCAACCCAACCGTACGCTTAGGCTCCGGCTTAATGCACGGCAGGTAGACTACGCCATCACGCTTACGCTCCTGCGGAACCGCCAGCGCAGGCAGTAAGGTAATACCGCTCCCCGCCGCAACCATGTTGCGCAGCGTTTCCAGACTGGTCGCCCGGAAATGGGTGTCTTCATCCGCGCCCGCCTCGAAGCAGAAGCCCATCGCCTGATCGCGCAGGCAGTGCCCGTCTTCCAGCATCAGCAGTTTTTCACCCGCCAGATCGGACATCGGCACACGATCGCGATTCGCCCACGGGTGATCCTCATAGATCGCCAGCATCATGGGTTCATCAAACAGCGGCACTTCGATAAACGCCTCGCTCTCTTTCACCAGCGCCAGGATCACGCAGTCAAGCTTGCCGCTGTCCAGTTGCGCCAGCAGCTGGTGCGTCTGCGCTTCATGCAGATACATTTCCAGCTTCGGGAAGGTCTGATGCAGCATCGGAATAATATGCGGCAGCAGGTAAGGGCCAACCGTTGGGATCAGGCCGATATGCAATGGGCCAGACATCGTCTCACCTTGCTGGCTTGCCATCTCCTTGAGCACTTTGACCTCACGCAGCACGGTGCGCGCCTGATCCACCAGCAGTAAACCCGCCTGGGTGAACAGAACTTTACGACTCGTACGCTCCAGCAGCATTACGCCCAGTTCATCTTCCAGCTTACGGATTTGCCCGCTGAGCGTCGGCTGGCTGACGTGACAGGAGTCCGCCGCACGCCGGAAATGGCGGTGTTCGGCTAATGCCACCAGGTATTCAAGATCACGAATATTCATTATTCATCCTCCGTCGCCACGATAGTTCATGGCGATAGGTAGCATAGCAACGAACGATTATCCCTATCAAGCTTTCTGTCTAATAATACATCACAGAAACGGAGCGGTACCTCTTTAACCCTTGAAGTCACCGCCCGTTCAAAGAGTTTTTCTCAACTCGAAATAACTAAAGCCAACGTGAACTTTTGCGGACCCTATGGTCCGCTTTTTTTTTGCATAAATAAAATAAGCCCGACGTGATGCCAGGCTCTGATGACTGTTGCCGGATGGCGACGGTTCACAATTTTTTGTAGGCCGGATAAGGCATCAGCCGCCATCCGGCACAACGCCAGTTACGCCAGACGCGCCTTCGCGTAGTCGATCGCCTGCGCAACCTGCTGCGGTGAAACACCGCCTTTCGCCGCACGTTTATCCAGGCATGATTGCAGCGACAGAATCGGATACACATCATCGCCAATCACAGCGCTAAATTTTTGCAGGTCAGCCAGCGACAGATCTTCCAGCGGTTTTCCCTGTCGAATCGCTTCCACCACCGTTTCACCCACAATATGGTGCGCTTCACGGAACGGCACGCCTTTGGCAACCAGATAATCCGCCAGCTCAGTCGCATTCGCATAGCCCTGCTGCGCCGCTTCCTGGCAGCGCGGACGTTTTACCTGAATGCCGTCCAGCACCAGCGCCGCCATGTGCAGGCAGTCCAGCCAGGTATCGAGCGCATCAAACAGCCCTTCTTTGTCTTCCTGCATGTCTTTGTTGTACGCCAGCGGCAGGCCTTTCAGCGTCATCATCATCGCCGTTAACGCCCCCTGCACACGGCCGCACTTGCCACGGATCAGTTCCAGCGCATCCGGGTTTTTCTTCTGCGGCATCAGCGATGAACCCGACGTCACGCGATCGGAGAGTTCCACAAAGCCCGCTTCACCGGTATTAAAGAAAATCAGGTCTTCCGCAAAGCGCGACAGGTGAACCATGCCGATAGACGCGTCGGACAGCAGTTCCAGCACATGGTCGCGATCGGACACGCTGTCCAGACTGTTACGCGTCGCCGAGGCAAAGCCCAGCCAGCCGGCCAGCTGTTCACGGTCGATTTCATACGC
Organism: Citrobacter sp. TBCP-5362; assembly: GCF_005406305.1. Classification (NCBI taxonomy): domain Bacteria; kingdom Pseudomonadati; phylum Pseudomonadota; class Gammaproteobacteria; order Enterobacterales; family Enterobacteriaceae; genus Citrobacter; species Citrobacter sp. TBCP-5362. The sequence continues at coordinate 4,311,656 of NZ_CP040234.1, forward strand.
CGTGCCCGCCAGCGCGCCGCAGCCTAACGGGCTGACGTCCAGACGCTTGAGCGCATCCTGCAAGCGGCTCTCATCACGCGCCAGCATTTCCACATACGCCAGGCACCAGTGGGCAAACGTCACCGGCTGCGCGCGTTGCAGATGGGTGTACCCCGGCATGACGGCATCCTGATTATTCTGCGCCGTCTCTACCAGCGCGCTTTGTAACTGACGGTTAGCAGACAGCAACTCGGTGACCGTATCTTTGCACCATAGCTTCAGGTCGGTCGCAACCTGGTCGTTACGACTGCGCCCGGTGTGCAGCTTTTTACCCAACTGGCCGACTTTATCGATCAGTTTGCCTTCCACCCAGCTGTGAATATCTTCCGCGTCGCTTTCCAGAATCTGCTGCGGATTCACCCGAACCTCTTCCAGCAGCGCGCTCAGCGCCTCTTCCAGTTGCAGTTGCTCATCCGCAGTCAACACCCCAACCGTGACCAGAGCTTTGGACCAGGCCACAGAGCCGACGATATCCTGCTCGGCCAGGCGGTAATCAAAGCGCAATGAGTCATTAAACTGTTTGAACCGTTGATCCGCTGCCTGTGTAAAACGCCCACCCCAAAGTGCCATAACATGCTTCCTTAATATCTTGAATTTCAACGCCGGATAGCGCTTAGCTTATCCGGCCTACAGGTTCGGTTCACCCAGACCCGATAAGGCGTGGCCGCCATCGGGCACAAAATAGTTTAAGCCAGAATACGCGTACCGATCGGCGTACCGTTAAACAACGCCGGAAGCTGCTCGGCATGACGCCAGGAGGCGATATCCACCGGGCGCCCCAGCGTGCGGGCGGCGTCCAGCGCCGCGTTCACCTTCACAATCATGCCGTCGGTAATGATGCCCTGATCGATCAGCTGTTCCGCTTTGGCCGCCGTCATCTCGGCAATACGCTGACCTTTGCCATCCAGAATACCGCTTACATCAGAAAGCAGGATCAGATCCGCCCCCAGCGTTGCCGCCAGCGCCGTCGCCGCCTGATCGGCATTGACGTTCATCAGTTGCCCTTCTTCGGTCACGCCAATGGAACTGACCACCGGCAAGAAGCCGCCTTCCAGCAGCATGTTAATCAGCTTAGGCGAACCAGGCTGCGCCAGTCCAACGTGGCCCAGCTCTTCATCGAGTTGGGTCACTTTTACGCTATCGCCGTCGCCGAGATACAGGCCAACGGACGCGATATGGTGTTTTTTCGCCCACGCCAGCAAGGTTTTATTGGCGGTTCCCGCCAGCGCGCCGGTGATGATGTCAATCTGATCGGCGGGCGTCACGCGCAGGCCATTTTTCTTTTTCACCGGCAAATTTAACTGTTTCATCAGCTCATCCACAACGCAGCCGCCGCCGTGCACGATAATCAGCGGACGCTGATGCGACTCGCGGTAATTGACCAGCGCGGTAAACAGACGCTCCAGCGCCTCTTCGCTATCCAGTAATACGCCGCCCAGCTTGATAATTAATGGATTCATCATTGCACCCTTAAATAAGAGACTGCGTTTCAGCAAAGCCGAAACGGATATTTGCGCACTGCACAGCCTGCGCCGCTGCGCCTTTCAACAGGTTATCTTCGGTCGCCACCACGATCAGGTGCTCGCCCTGAACGGCAAAGCCAATATCGCAGAACGGCAGCCCGACCACATTCTTCAGCGCCGGAACGCCCTTGTCATATAGCCGCACCAGCGGCTTGTCGCCATACGCCTGCTGCAACGCTTGCGCCACCTGAGTATGGGTAACGCCAGCGTTCAGGCGGCAGGTGATCGTTTCCAGAATCCCGCGCGGGAAGTTCCCCAGATGCGGCGTGAAAATAACCTCTGCCCCCAGATGGGTGGCGATTTCCGGCTGATGACGATGGGTAAAGACGCCATACGGTTGCAGGCTGACTTCACAGAAACTGTTCGAAAGCGCCGCCTTACGCCCGGCGCCGCTCACGCCGCTGGTTGCGTTAATGACCGGCCACTGGTTGAGATCCAGCAGGCCTGCGTCAATCAGCGGTTTTAACGACAATTGCGCCGCCGTCGGATAGCATCCCGGCACCGCAATCAGATTCGCTTCTTTTAGCTTGTCCGCGCTCCACTCCGCCAGGCCATACACCGCCTGTTCCAGCAACTCAGGGTGCTGATGGGTAAAGCCATAATATTTTTCGTAGAAGGCGCTATCATTAACCCGGAACGCACCGGAGAGATCAAACACAACGCAGCCCGCATTCAGGAACTGCGGGGCCAGGTCGTGGCTCACTTCATGCGCGGTGGCGAGAAACACCACATCCACCCCGCCGCTGAACTCGCTAATATCAGACATTGGCTGCAATGGCAGATCGACAATGCCTTTTAACTGCGGATGTAAATCAGAGATTAGCTTTCCTGCATCATTGCTTTGCGCTGAGACGGTTAAAGCGGTTATGGTCATATCAGGATGACGATTTACATAGGTCACAAGCTCTGCGCCAGCGTAACCGCTGGCACCCACAATCAGCGTATTCAACATCGGGGCTGTTCACCTTCTTATGTCTGGTTGCCTGGTTAAGCCGTAACAACTTCACCTTACAGTTGGTGGGTTTTCTTACGCTCAACGTTAATGTATTTTTATTCACAAATAATGCATGAATATTGATACTATCATGACCCGAGGTGTGTCAACAATGAAAAACACTTTACCGCCATTTATCGAGATTTACCGCGCTCTGATTGCCACACCGTCGATTAGCGCTACCGAAGAAGCGCTCGATCAAAGTAATGCGTCTTTAATCACTCTGCTGGCAGACTGGTTTAAAGATCTGGGCTTCAAGGTTGAGGTTCAGGCAGTCCCCGGTACGCGCAATAAATTCAATATGCTGGCAAGCACCGGACAGGGTGCTGGCGGTTTGTTGCTGGCGGGCCATACCGATACCGTTCCCTTTGACGACGGACGCTGGACGCGCGATCCGTTCACGCTGACCGAGCACGATAACAAGCTCTACGGGCTGGGTACGGCGGACATGAAAGGCTTCTTTGCTTTTATCCTCGATGCCCTGCGTGACGTGGATGTGACGACGCTGAAAAAACCGCTGTATATTCTGGCTACCGCCGATGAAGAGACCAGCATGGCGGGCGCGCGCTATTTTGCTGAAACCACCGCCCTGCGCCCGGACTGCGCGATCATCGGTGAACCAACGTCCCTGCAACCGGTGCGCGCACACAAAGGCCACATTTCAAACGCCATCCGCATTCTGGGGCAATCGGGCCACTCCAGCGATCCGGCGCGCGGGGTTAACGCCATTGAGCTGATGCACGACGCCATTGGCCGCATCATGCAGCTGCGCGATGACCTGAAAGAACGTTATCACTACGCGGCGTTTACCGTTCCTTATCCGACATTAAACCTGGGCCACATTCACGGTGGCGACGCCGCGAACCGTATCTGCGCCTGTTGCGAGTTGCATATGGATATTCGCCCGCTGCCGGGCATGACGCTGAACGATCTCAACGGATTGCTCAACGATGCGCTGGCGCCCGTGAGCGAGCGCTGGCCGGGCCGTCTGACGGTGTCCGAACTGCATCCGCCGATTCCCGGCTACGAATGCCCGCCTGACCATCAACTGGTGGAAGTGGTCGAGAAACTGCTGGGCGCGCAAACCGAAGTGGTGAACTACTGCACCGAAGCGCCGTTTATCCAGACCTTGTGCCCAACGCTGGTGCTTGGCCCGGGTTCGATTAATCAGGCGCACCAGCCGGATGAATATCTGGAAACGCGTTTTATCAAGCCAACCCGCGAGCTGATTACGCAGGTTGTCCATCATTTCTGCTGGCATTAACTGCTTATCACCTCGCTAACCCTTTAGTGGTAAGCGAGGTGATTTATTAACATTTCCATAAGCAACGCTTATTTGATTCGATGTGAATTAAATTACGTAAATTCCCGTCATTTATTCGTTTGCTGAACCGATTTCGCAGCAATTGACGTCAGGTGTTTTACGTGGCTTTATAAAGATAAGAAGTGATGTAAAAAATTAAAGTCCGAAAGATTTCACGTTGCAGCCAACGCCGCTGTGACGCGAAAGATACAGGACATATTCAAAACAGATGGGGTGTCTGGGATCATATGAACGAACAATATTCCGCGTTGCGTAGTAATGTCAGTATGCTCGGCAAAGTGCTGGGAGAAACCATCAAGGATGCGCTGGGAGAGAACATTCTTGATCGCGTAGAAACAATCCGTAAGCTGTCTAAATCATCTCGCGCTGGCAATGAAGCGAATCGCCAGGAGTTGCTCACCACGCTACAGAATCTGTCCAACGACGAGCTGCTGCCTGTTGCCCGCGCGTTTAGTCAGTTCCTGAACCTGGCCAATACCGCCGAGCAGTACCACAGCATTTCGCCGCAGGGCGAAGCTGCCAGCAACCCGGAAGTGATTGCCCGCACCCTGCGTAAACTGAAAGATCAACCCAATCTCGACGAAGCCACCATCAAAAACGCGGTGGAGTCGTTATCTCTGGAACTGGTACTGACCGCACACCCTACCGAGATCACTCGCCGCACGCTGATTCACAAAATGGGCGAAGTCAACGCCTGTCTGAAGCAGCTTGATAACAAAGAGATCGCGGATTACGAACGTAATCAGCTCATGCGCCGTCTGCGCCAGCTGATCGCCCAGTCCTGGCATACGGATGAAATCCGTAAAAACCGCCCAAGTCCGGTTGATGAAGCCAAATGGGGCTTTGCGGTGGTTGAAAACAGCCTGTGGGAAGGGGTGCCAAATTATCTACGTGAGTTGAACGAACAACTGGAAGAACATCTGGGCTACAAACTGCCGGTGGATTTTGTTCCGGTGCGTTTCACCTCCTGGATGGGCGGCGACCGTGACGGCAACCCGAACGTAACGGCTGATGTCACCCGCCACGTTCTCCTGTTGAGCCGCTGGAAAGCCACCGATCTGTTCCTGAAAGATATTCAGGTTCTGATTTCTGAGCTGTCGATGGTCGACGCCACGCCGGAACTACTGGCGCTGGTCGGCGAAGAAGGCGCATCAGAACCTTACCGCTACCTGATGAAAAGCCTGCGTTCCCGCCTGATGGCGACGCAAGCCTGGCTGGAAGCGCGTCTGAAAGGCGAGAAACTGCCGAAACCCGCTGGCCTGCTGACGCAAAACGAGCAGCTGTGGGAGCCGCTGTACGCCTGTTATCAGTCTCTGCAAGCGTGCGGCATGGGCATCATCGCCAATGGCGAACTGCTTGATACCCTGCGCCGGGTGAAATGCTTTGGCGTGCCGCTGGTGCGCATTGATATTCGCCAGGAGAGCACCCGCCATACCGAAGCGCTGGGCGAGCTGACGCGTTATCTGGGCATCGGCGATTATGAAAGCTGGTCCGAAGCCGATAAACAGGCTTTCCTGATCCGCGAACTCAACTCCAAGCGTCCGCTGCTGCCTCGTCAGTGGGAACCGAGCGACAACACCCGCGAAGTGCTTGAGACCTGTAAAGTGATTGCCGAAGCGCCGCTGGGTTCCATCGCCGCTTACGTTATCTCTATGGCGAAAACGCCGTCCGACGTGCTGGCCGTGCATCTGTTGTTGAAAGAAGCCGGAATTAGCTTTGCCATGCCTGTTGCGCCGCTGTTCGAAACGCTGGACGACCTGAACAACGCCGACGCGGTAATGACTCAGTTGCTGAATATCGACTGGTATCGCGGCTTTATTCAGGGCAAACAGATGGTCATGATTGGCTACTCTGACTCAGCGAAAGACGCAGGCGTAATGGCCGCCTCCTGGGCGCAGTATCAGGCTCAGGACGCGCTGATCAAAACCTGTGAAAAAGCCGGAATTGAGCTGACGCTGTTCCACGGTCGCGGCGGTTCCATTGGCCGTGGCGGCGCGCCTGCTCATGCGGCGCTGCTTTCCCAACCGCCGGGCAGCCTGAAAGGCGGTCTGCGCGTGACCGAACAGGGTGAGATGATCCGCTTTAAGTACGGCCTGCCTGAAGTCACCATCAGCAGCCTGTCTCTGTACACCGGCGCGATTCTGGAAGCCAACCTGCTGCCGCCGCCGGAGCCGAAAAATTCGTGGCGTCATATCATGGACGAGCTGTCCGTGATCTCCTGCGACCTGTATCGCGGCTATGTCCGTGAGAATAAAGACTTCGTCCCGTACTTCCGTTCCGCAACGCCAGAACAGGAACTGGGCAAATTGCCGCTCGGTTCGCGCCCGGCAAAACGTCGCCCGACAGGCGGGGTTGAATCCCTGCGCGCCATTCCCTGGATCTTCGCCTGGACGCAAAACCGCCTGATGCTCCCGGCCTGGCTGGGTGCGGGCACCGCGCTGCAAAAAGTTGTTGAAGATGGCAAGCAAAGCGAACTGGAAGCCATGTGCCGCGACTGGCCGTTCTTCTCCACGCGCCTCGGCATGCTGGAGATGGTGTTCTCTAAAGCCGACCTGTGGCTGGCGGAATACTACGATCAACGCCTGGTCAAAAAAGCGCTGTGGCCACTGGGTGAAGAGTTACGCAACCTGCTGGCAGAGGACATCAAAGTGGTGCTGGCGATTGCCAACGATTCCCATCTGATGGCCGACCTGCCGTGGATTGCCGAGTCTATCCAGTTAAGGAATGTGTATACCGACCCGCTGAACGTATTGCAGGCGGAGCTTTTACACCGTTCCCGTCTTGCAGAAGAGCAAGGTAAAGATCCAGACCCGCGCGTCGAACAGGCGCTGATGGTCACGATTGCGGGCGTGGCTGCGGGGATGCGTAATACCGGCTAACCCACACGCATCGTCATATCCCCTCTCGCCCGCCCGGGCGAGAGGGCTTTGAAATATTTCTGTAATAATCGCCTGTTTTTCAATATATTCCTGCCTGCGTTTTGTTCACTCTGCTGAATACGCCATCAACAAGAATAGGTCACTGGCATCGCCATACTTAAGGTTCTCTTAATGATTTGTCGCTACGTTGGCGACTCGAATAAAAACAGGCTTCATATATGTTCTTCACACACACATCTGCTAAACCTTCGTTTAGCTGGAAAGCCCTTGGCTGGGCGCTACTCTATTTTTGGTTCTTCTCTACATTACTTCAGGCCGTTATTTGCATCAGCGGCTATAGCGGCACCAACGGGCTGCGTGATTCACTGCTTTTCAGTTCGCTCTGGCTGATCCCGGTATTTTTATTTCCCCGTCATACCCGCGCGATTGCCGCCGTTATTGGCGTTGTACTCTGGGCCTCTTCGCTGGCGGCGCTCAGTTATTATGTCATTTACGGGCAGGAATTCTCGCAAAGCGTTCTGTATGTCATGTTTGAAACAAACGCGAACGAAGCCAGCGAGTACTTGAGCCAGTATTTCAGTCTGAAGATTATCCTTATCGCCCTGGCCTATACCGCCGTGGCAATCCTGCTGTGGACGCGTTTAAAGCCCATATATATTCCCGCGCCGTGGCGCTGGTTAGTCTCCTTTGCATTGTTATACGGCCTTATTCTGCATCCGATCGCCGTCGGGACGTTTATCAAACATAAGCCGTTTGAGCAGACATTAGGCGGCCTCGCCTCGCGTATGGAACCCGCTGCGCCGTGGCAGTTTATCAATGGCTATTATCAATATAATCAGCAACTCACGTCGCTGAATAGCCTGCTTAACGAGAACAACGCGCTGCCTCCGTTAACGAATTTTAAAGATAACTCCGGTGATGCGCCGCGTACGTTAGTGCTGGTTATCGGCGAGTCAACCCAGCGTGGTCGCATGAGTCTGTACGGTTATCCGCGTGAAACCACGCCAGAGCTGGACGCGTTGCATAAAAGCGATCCGGGTCTGACCGTATTCAATAACGTCGTCACCTCCCGGCCATACACGATTGAAATTCTGCAACAGGCGCTGACCTTCGCCAATGAAAAGAACCCGGATCTGTATCTGACGAAACCGTCGCTGATGAACATGATGAAACAGGCAGGTTATAAGACGTTCTGGATCACCAATCAGCAGACGATGACCGCGCGTAATACGATGCTGACCGTATTCTCGAAACAGACCGACAAGCAGTTTTATATGAATCAGCAGCGTACTCAAAGCGCGCGGGAATATGACACCAACGTTCTGGCGCCCTTTAAAGACGTAATGGCCGACCCGGCGCCGAAGAAATTTATTATCGTTCACCTGTTGGGAACACATATCAAATACAAATTCCGCTACCCGGAGAATCAGGGAAAATTTGACGGTCAAACCGATCATATCCCTGCGGGCGTGAGCGAAGACGAACAGGATATTTATAACGATTACGATAACGCGAATCTGTATAACGACCATGTCGTCGCCAGCCTGATTAAGGACTATAAAGCGACTGACCCGAACGGTTTTCTGCTCTACTTCTCCGATCACGGTGAAGAAGTGTATGACACGCCGCCGCACAAAACGCAGGGGCGTAACGAAGACAACCCTACGCGTCATATGTATACGGTGCCGTTCCTGTTATGGACGTCAGAAAAGTGGCAGGCCGCACACCCGCGCGATCTCTCTACGTATGTTGACCGCAAGTACAGCAGCTCTGAACTTATCCATACCTGGTCCGACTTAGCGGGGCTGACCTACGACGGGTTCGACCCGACGCGCTCCATCACCAGCCCGCAGTTCAAGGCGATCACGCGCTGGATTGGCAACCCGTATAAGAAAAACGCGTTGATTGATTACGATACCCTGCCTTACGGGGATCATGTCGGGAATCAGTAACGGCATCGCCGGATGGCGCTGACGCTTATCCGGCCTGCAAAATGCATAACCCGCGTACCGCCATCCGGCAATTATCGCTTGAGGCGGTTTACGTTCAACGTTACTGTTTCCTCTGTCTGCGCTCTGCAAGGTATCAACATGTATCACGACGTCAGCCACCTTCTCTCCCGTCTGATTAACGGCCCTATGGCGCTACGGCAGGTTTTTTTCGCCAATACCAGCGGTACGGCGCCCGAACTGGCGTATCAGGTTGATTTTCCACGCCTGGAGATTGTGCTGGAGGGGGAGTTCACCGATACAGGCATCCCGGCCGCGCCCGTGACGCTCATCGCTGGCGACGTTCTGTATGTTCCGGCAGGCAGCTGGAACTTCCCGCAGTGGCAAACGCCCGTCACCACGCTCAGCATCCTGTTTGGCAAGCAGCAATTAGGTTTCAGCGTTGTTCACTGGGACGGCAAACAATATCAGAATCTTGCGAAGCAGCATGTCGCACGTCGAGGCCCACGTATTGGCTCCTTCCTGCTGCAAACGCTCAATGAAATGCAGATGCAGCCGCAGGAACAGCAGACGGCCCGATTAATTGTCGCCAGCCTGTTGAGCCACTGCCGCGACCTGCTGGGTAGCCAAATCCAGACGGCGTCACGGAGTCAGGCGCTTTTTGAAGCGATTCGCAGCTATATCGATGAGCGTTACGCTTCCCCGCTCACCCGCGAATCGGTGGCGCAGGCGTTTTATATTTCGCCAAACTACCTTTCTCATCTGTTTCAAAAAACAGGCGCTATCGGCTTTAACGAATATCTGAATCACACTCGGCTGGAACACGCGAAAACGCTGCTGAAGGGTTACGATCTGAAAGTCAAAGAAGTGGCTCACACCTGTGGATTTGTCGACAGCAACTATTTCTGCCGCCTGTTTCGTAAAAATACGGAGCGTTCGCCGTCAGAATATCGTCGGCAGTACCACAGCCAGTTGACGGAAAAGAAGGCTACTCCAGAATAAGATGCGTATGCTGCGGCGCGGTGAGCAGTTTACGCACGGCGCTCATCACCCGCTGAGGTTCGCGAAGAAAGGCGTTAATTCCTGACTGAACATACCGACTCTGAACAAAACGCTCCGCGCCCGCCAGTTCAATATCTGTAATCAGCAACACAACATCCGCCCGGTTGATATCCTCCTCCGTTAAGCGGTTTTCCGTGCCCAGCGCCCCCTGGGTTTCAATTTTAATGTTCCATTTTTCCTGCTGGCAGAGCTTCTCCAGGCGTTCGGCGGCCATATAGGTATGCGCCACGCCGCTGACGCAGGCGGTAACGGCAACCAGATAACGTACAGTTGATACTGTCATATTAACCTCCCACAGTAACCAGAAACCCGGCTCGCTCTGCCAACGCCTGCATTTCCGCCACATCTTGCGGCGAGGGTACAGGCACATCTTTCATTGCCCACGGCTGCCCAAGCAGACGGTATTTCGCTTCACCATACTGATGAAACGGTAGCAGGTGCACCTGATTAATCCCTGACGATAGCAACACTGCTAACGCTCGCTGCATATTCTCAACGTTGAGCGTGTAGCCCGGAATCAACGGCAAACGGGGGATGACCGTAATCCCCTCGTTTACCAGTAAACGCAGGTTATCCAGCACGCGTGGTAAATTCATTTTGACCACCTCATGCGCCTGGCGCGGCTCCATAATCTTTAAATCAAACAGCACTTCATCACACGCTTTAGCCAGCGGTAGCAACCGGCTGGCAGGCGCATCGCCTGCGGTTTCAATCGCGCAGGAAATGCCGAAACGTCGCAGACGTTGCAGAAACCGCGTGGCAAACGCCGCCTGCATTAATACTTCACCGCCAGAAAGCGTGACGCCACCGCCGGAGGTGCGAAAAAAGAGTTCGTCTTTCATCACCTCGCGTTCCAGTTCATCCAGCGTAATATCGCGCCCGATACGTTCAAACGCCCCGGAAGGGCATTCATCCGCATCACGCAAGCAGGGCGAGCAATGCAGACATTTACTCTCCCGCCGCACCGTTTCGATGCGTGGCGAAATAGATTCTGGATTGGCGCACCACGGACAGGTATGCGGGCAGCCTTTAAAAAAGACCACCGTACGGATTCCCTGCCCGTCATTCAACGAATAACGCTGAATGTTGAAAATACGTGCAACATCATCAGCGCTCGTTTCCAGATTCTTACAGCTGATGCGCGGTGCGGCGAATGATGTCATCCTGGATCTCCTTCGACAGCTCGACAAAGAAGGCACTGTAACCCGCCACGCGCACCACCAGCCCGGCGAAATCCTGCGGGCGCAATTGCGCTTCACGCAACGTATCCGCATTCAACACGTTAAACTGAATATGCTGTAGCTTAAGCTGGGTAAAGGCGCGCAGAAAATCCGCCAGTTTGCGCAAGCCGGCCTCACCTTCCAGCGTCGCGGGCGTAAACTTCACGTTGAGCAGCGTACCGTTAGAAAGCAGCGTGTTATCCAGTTTACTTACTGATTTCAGCACCGCCGTCGGCCCCTGCGTATCCTGGCCGAGCATTGGCGACAACCCGCCGTCTGCCAGCTGTTCCCCGGCAAAACGGCCATCCGGCGTCGCCCCCACCACCGAACCCAGCGGCACATGCGCGGAGACGGTGTATGAACCCGGTGTAAATTGCCCACCGCGCGGGTTCTGGTATTTCTCCACCTCTTTACAGTAATGGCGCAGCAGTTCAGCGCTGATGTTATCCACATCATCAATATCATTACCGTATTTCTCGAAGCGGTTAATCAGCCGGGCACGAATTCGCTCACCTTCCGGCGTCGCAAAGTTCGCCTTTAACACCGCCAGCAGTTCATCGAAACATAAACGTTGCTGATCAAATACCAGCCCTTTTAACGCGTGCAGGGAGTCGCTCAGATTAGCAATGCCAATCCCCTGTACGCCAGAGAAGTTATAACGCGCGCCGCCATCGGTAATATCACGGCCTTTATCCAGGCAGTCGCTGATAAACGAGGAAAGCAGCGGCACCGGCGCCCAGTCACGGTGGCCGATATCGCAAATATTACTGCCTTCCACCATCAGCGTAATGTAATGGCTGATTTTGGCGCGAATATGCGCCAACAGATCTTCGTACGTCAGCGCGTGGTTTCCTTCATTCTCATACAGGCTGATTTCCATCACTTTCAGCAGGTTGAACATGGCGATGTCGTGCAGACCGTAGGTCCTGCCCGGAATCGACAGCTCCACACACCCCACTACCGCGTAATCACGGGCGTCCTCCAGCGAAACACCCCGGTTCAGGAACGCAGGCACAACCACTTCATCATTAAAGATCTGCGGAATACCGGTGCCGAGGCGAATCGTCTCCGCCGTTTTCATCAGGAAGGGCGTGTCAATCAGCGCATTGGTACGCACGCCAAGGTTCGGCTGCGGCAGTTGCACATTCTGGTACGCATCAAGACAGAGAAAAGAGAGCACGTTCACCGCACTGCGTCCGTTCTCCGTCAATCCCCCAAGCAATGCGGTGTAACCGGTCGGGAATCCGGCGAAATAGCGTGCGCTGCTGGTCGAACGTAACAGCACGATGTCGTTACATTTTACCCACAGCGATTCGAGGAGTTCTTTTAAAAATGCCGGGTCTTCGCCTTGGGTCAGCGATGCCTGATAAAACGGCAGCATATACTGGTCAAAACGCCCCAGCGAGAGCGAGCTGGCGTTAGACTCATATTGCAGAATGATGTTCATGTACCAGAACAGCTGGCACGCCTGCCAGAAGGTTTGCGGCTTGTGCTGCATATTATGTCGGGAGTTCGCGGCAATGGTGAGCAACTCCTGACGCCGACGCGCATCCAGGCAGCTTTCCGCCATTTTCTCCGCCAGCGTCGCGTAACGCAGAATGTGGCCTTGCGAAGCCTCCAGCAGCAGCAACGCCGCCTGGTAAAAGTGATTGTCCGGCTGCTGCTGGCAGTGTTGCCGCACTTGCGCCACCAGTTTACCCAGACCATGATTCAACAGCCGCGGGTAATCAATAATAATGTGCCCCTGCCCTTTATCCGTCTGGTTAACGCTAAAAATCTGCGTGCTGACGGCGGCTTTCACGTCATCGGTCATCTGACCGTTGATGAAATCCTTCATCGACCGTTTTTCCCAGTACGGGAACAGCACCTCGCGGTAGAGGCGCTTATCGTCCTCGCTGATGTCAAAACGGTCCTGCGGACGCGTCGGGAACTGTTCTAACTCGTTAAGTAACCAGTACGGGTCCATTTCCGGCGACATAATCCCCGCCCGCGGTTTCACCGTACGGTTCCCGGCAATCAACTCCTCATCACGAATCGAAATTTCAACATGCTCAAGGATATACGCCGTCGCTTTAGCGCGACGCAATATGACCGGCTCTCCCTCTGTCTGCTGATAGCTGGCGGTATACAGCTGCGCGCGCTCAAGCGAAATTTCACGGTTATTCTGGAAAAGTGCGGCTTTAAGGCGCTGGGTACGATTCGTCATGAGGAACTCCTGTAGGCAAGCTTGTTGCCGGATGGCGGCGTGAGCGCCTTATCCGGCCTACGGGGATTAACATCGTAGGCCGGATAAGCTTGCGCCATCGGGCATTCTAACGTTAAGCAATTTGCGAAAGATGCGCGTCAATTTTGTTCATAATGGCATCGGCGCGTTTTACCGCATCGCTGATGTTGACGCGGACAATGGTTTTACCCGCAAAGCGTTCCTCAAACTTGATGCCGATATCTTTGGTCAGAATCACCATATCCGCATCCGCCACATCCGCCGCAGTCAGTTCGTTTTCCAGACCAATCGAGCCCTGGGTCTCGACTTTGACTTCCCAGCCTTTCGCTTTGGCCGCGCTTTCCAGCGCTTCGGCCGCCATATAGGTGTGTGCGACACCAGAAGGACATGCTGTTACTGCGATAATCTTCGTCATGGCTCATTCCTCACTTAATTCATCTCAAACTCTAAATCCAGGTCGTCTTCTTTCTCATCAACCTGAGACACTTTCTTACGCGCCAGACTTTTCAGCACGTTAACGCAGATTGCCGTCACTACCGCCCCGACAGCGACTGCCGCGATATAACCCAGCTTGCCTTCCACAACCGGCAGAACAATCAGCCCGCCCCAGCCGGCATAACACTGCGCGCCAAACAGCGCAGCCGTTACCGCGCCACAGGCAGAGCCAACCATAATGGACGGGATCACGCGCAGCGGATCGGCGGCGGCGAAGGGAATCGCGCCTTCTGTGACCCCAACGCAGCCCATTACCAGCGCGGCTTTACCGGCTTCACGTTCTTCAGAAGAGAAGTTTTTACGACCAACCAGCGTTGCCAGGCCCAGACCCAGCGGCGGAACGCAGATACCCACCGCAGCAATCGCCACCACGCTGTATACGCCCTGCGCCACGCAAATCAGCATGAAGGCGTAGGCCACTTTGTTAATCGGGCCGCCCATATCGAAGGCCAGCATCAGCCCCATGATGACCGCCAGCAGCACGATGCTGCCCTGCTGCATTCCTTGCAGCCATTGGGTCAGGCTGGTGGTTAACGCGCCAACCGGTTCGCCCAGCCCCCACATCATGATGCCTGCGGTAATGAAGGTGCCGACGATAGGGATAACGAAGATAGGCATCACCGAGCGCAATACCTTATGCACCGGGATTTTCTTCAGATAATGCACGACGATACCGCCGATAATCCCGGCGATGAGCGCGCCAAAGAACCCGGCGCCAAAGCTGTTGCCCACCCAGGCGCCGATCGCGCAAGGCGCCAGCGCGGAACGTTCAGCAATGGAGTAACCGATATAGGCGGCGAGAAAAGGCACCATCAGCGTCAGCCCTGCGACGCCAATATCAAAAAGCTTCTTGAGATTAGGATCGGTCGCGGCATCGGGAACAGCGCCTTTGCCATACAGCATGACGGAAACCGCCAGCAAGATCCCACCCGCTACGACGAAGGGGATCATATGCGAAACACCGGTCATCAGATGTTGACGGGTGTTTTTCAGGATCTGCACCAACTCTTTCATAAGTCGCTCCCGGGCCGCTTCAGGCCCCTATCCATAACGTTGTTGTGGCAAACAATAGGCAATCCAACGCGGCGCAGACAGTGGATAAAAAGGCCATTTACTGGATTTTTGTAATATCAGTACAAAAATGCGATCCGCCTCATAACTTATCAAACCTCAGAAATAAGATGCCGCATTCCGACTTGTGAAGTGTCTCGCAATTTGACGTGTATGTTACATTTGTCCAGCGTTTGGCAGTTTTGTCACATGGCACTATGCGGCAACGCCCTTTTATCCTGTAGCCAGAAAATCGTTATGGGAGAAAGGCAATGGCCCTGATTGTGGAATTTACCTGTGAGCTGCCCAATGGCGTACACGCCCGCCCGGCAAGCCACGTTGAGACGCTGTGCAATACCTTTACCTCACACATTGAGTGGCATAACCTGTGCACCGACCGTAAAGGCAACGCCAAAAGCGCGCTGGCGCTGATTGGCACCGACACGCTGGCAGGCGACACCTGTCAGTTATTGATTTCGGGTACGGACGAACAGGATGCCCACCAGCGCCTGAGCCAATGGCTGCGCGATGAATTCCCCCTTTGCGATGCGCCTCTGGCGGAGATCAAAAACAGTGAACTGGAGCCGCTTCCGGCATCGCTGACAAACCTGAACCCGCTGTTTTTTCGCGCCCGCGCCGTCTGCACCGGCAGCGCGGGCGGCGTTCTGACGCAGCTCTCCTCGCTGGATCTCAATACGCTCGGCGAACTCCCTGCTGCCAGTGATATAGAGACCGAGCAATCTGCGCTGGATAACGGCTTAACGCTGCTGATAAAGAATATTGCGTTCCGCCAGCTCGACAGCGACGGCGCCACCAGCGCTATTCTGGAAGCCCACCGTTCGCTGGCAGGCGACACTTCCCTGCGCCAACATTTGCTGGCAGGCGTTGCGCGCGGTTTAAGCTGCGCGCAGGCGATAGTCGAAAGCGCCGGGCACTTTTGTGATGAGTTTGCCCGTTCCAGCAGCCGCTATTTACAGGAACGCGCGCTGGACGTACGCGACGTCTGCTTCCAGCTCCTGCAACAAATTTATGGCGAACAACGCTTCCCGGCGCCAGGCAAACTGACCCAACCCACCGTCTGTATGGCCGATGAACTCACCCCAAGCCAGTTCCTCGAACTGGACAAAACGTTCCTCAAAGGCTTGTTGTTAAAAAGCGGCGGTACAACTTCGCACACGGTTATTCTTGCCCGCTCATTCAACATTCCCACGCTGGTTGGCGTGGATATTGAGGCGCTAACGCCGTGGCTGCACCAGACGGTCTATATCGACGGCAACGCCGGTGCGATTGTCGTTGCGCCAGATGAACCCGTCATCCGTTACTACCAACAGGAAGCCCGTGTGCAGGACGCTTTACGCGAGCAACAGCGTATCTGGCTGACCCAACAAGCGCGCACTGCCGACGGTATCCGTATGGAAGTGGCCGCCAACATTGCGCACTCCGTCGAAGCGCAAGCGGCATTCGGCAACGGCGCGGAAGCGGTTGGTCTGTTCCGTACAGAAATGCTGTATATGGACAGAACCAGCGCACCTTGCGAGAACGAGCTGTACAACATTTTTTGCCAGGCGCTGGAATCCGCACAGGGCCGTAGCATTATTGTGCGCACGATGGATATCGGCGGTGACAAGCCCGTTGATTATCTGAACATTCCTGCGGAAGCCAACCCGTTCCTCGGCTATCGCGCCGTACGCATTTATGAAGAGTACGCCACGCTGTTTACCACGCAGTTGCGATCGATCCTCCGCGCTTCCGCACACGGCAGCCTGAAAATCATGATCCCGATGATCTCCTCAATGGAAGAGATCCTGTGGGTCAAAGAGAAGCTGGCGGAGGCTAAACAGCAGTTACGCAATGAGCACGTCCCGTTTGATGAGAAGATCCCCCTCGGCATCATGCTGGAAGTGCCATCGGTGATGTTCATCATCGACCAGTGCTGTGAAGAGATTGATTTCTTCAGTATTGGCAGCAATGACCTGACGCAATATCTGCTGGCGGTCGATCGCGACAACGCCAAAGTCACTCGTCACTACAACAGCCTGAATCCGGCCTTCCTGCGCGCGCTGGATTTCGCCGTACAGGCGGTACATCGTCAGGGGAAATGGATTGGCCTGTGCGGCGAACTCGGCGCGAAGGGGTCAGTGTTGCCGCTGCTGGTCGGACTGGGGCTGGACGAGATCAGCATGAGCGCGCCGTCAATTCCTGCCGCTAAAGCGCGGATGGCCCAGTTCGACAGTCGTGCCTGCCGCCAGTTGCTGAACCAAGCGATGGCCTGTCGCACCTCGCTGGAAGTGGAACATCTGCTGGCGCAATTCCGCATGGCCCAACAGGACGCGCCGCTGGTCACCGCCCAGTGCATCACGCTTGATAGCGACTGGCGCAGCAAAGAAGAGGTGATCAAGGGGATGACCGACAACCTGCTGCTGGCAAACCGCTGTCGCTACCCGCGCAAGCTGGAGGCCGACCTGTGGGCGCGTGAAGCCGTGTTCTCCACCGGGTTAGGGTTTAGCTTCGCCATTCCGCACAGCAAATCTGAACACATTGAGCAGTCCACCATCAGCGTGGCGCGTCTGAAAGCGCCGGTACGCTGGGGCGATGACGATGCGCAGTTCATCATCATGCTGACACTCAACAAACACGCCGCAGGCGACCAGCATATGCGCATTTTCTCACGCCTGGCCCGCCGCATTATGCACGAAGAATTCCGCAACGCGCTGGTCAACGCCGCATCTGCCGAGGCAATTGCCAGCCTGTTGCAACATGAACTTGAACTCTAAGAGGGAGCAAAATGGAACTCTATCTGGATACCGCGAACGTCGCGGAAGTCGAACGTCTGGCGCGCATCTTCCCTGTTGCTGGCGTCACCACCAACCCAAGCATTGTGGCGGCGAGTAAAAAATCCATCTGGGATGTACTGCCTCGCCTGCAAAAAGCCATCGGCGAAGAGGGAACGCTATTTGCCCAGACGATGAGCCGCGATGCGCAAGGAATGGTGGAAGAAGCCAAACGCCTGAGCAATGCCATTCCTGGTATTGTGGTGAAGATTCCGGTCACTGCCGAAGGTCTGGCGGCGATCAAACAGCTCAAAAAAGAAGGTATTACGACGCTGGGAACGGCTGTCTACAGCGCAGCGCAGGGCTTGCTGGCGGCGCTGGCAGGCGCAAAATACGTCGCCCCGTATGTCAATCGGGTTGATGCCCAGGGCGGCGACGGCATCCGTATGGTGCAGGAACTGCAAACCTTGCTGGAGATGCATGCGCCGGGCAGCATGGTACTGGCCGCCAGCTTTAAAACGCCGCGTCAGGCGCTGGATTGCTTACTCGCAGGATGCGAAGCAATCACCCTTCCTTTAGATGTAGCTCAACAAATGCTCAATACCCCTGCGGTAGAGTCAGCTATAGGGAAGTTTGAGCAAGACTGGAATAACGCATTTGGCCACATCAACCTGTGAGGGAAATAAAGTATGGACCACATTATTCAATCTCCTGGTAAATACATCCAGGGTGCAGATGTCATCACACGTCTTGGAGAATATCTCAAACCCCTGGCCGAACGCTGGCTGGTGGTCGGAGACAAGTTTGTCTTAAATTTTGCCCAGTCCGCGCTGGAGAAAAGCTTCCAGGATGCCGGGCTGGCTCTGGAAATCGCGCCATTTGGCGGCGAATGTTCGCAAAATGAAATCGATCGTCTGCGTATCGTCGCAGATAAAGCGCAGTGCGGCGCCGTTCTCGGCATCGGCGGCGGCAAAACGCTGGATACCGCGAAAGCGCTGGCCCACTTTATGGATGTCCCGGTCGCTATCGCGCCGACCATCGCCTCTACCGATGCCCCCTGTAGCGCGCTTTCCGTGATCTACACCGATGCAGGCGAGTTTGAACGCTATCTGATGCTGCCGCGTAATCCGAATATGGTGATTGTTGATACCAAAATCGTTGCGGGCGCGCCCGCACGTCTGCTGGCTGCCGGTATTGGCGATGCGCTGGCGACCTGGTTTGAAGCGCGCGCCTGTTCACGCAGCGGCGCGACCACGATGGCGGGCGGCAAGTGTACACAGGCGGCGCTCGCGCTGGCGGAGTTGTGCTATAACACGCTGATCGAAGAGGGCGAAAAGGCCATGCTGGCGGCTGAGCAGCATGTCGTCACGCCGGCGCTGGAACGCGTGATTGAAGCCAACACTTACCTGAGCGGCGTCGGTTTTGAAAGCGGCGGTCTGGCGGCGGCGCATGCCATACATAACGGCCTGACGGCGATTCCAGACGCGCATCACTACTATCACGGTGAGAAAGTGGCGTTCGGCACGCTGACGCAACTGGTACTGGAAAACGCGCCGGTTGAAGAGATCGAAACCGCTGCGGCGTTGTGCCATTCCGTTGGCCTGCCGATCACGCTGGCGCAACTGGATATTAAGCAGGACATTCCGGCGAAGATGCGCACGGTGGCAGAAGCCTCCTGCGCGGAAGGTGAAACCATTCACAACATGCCTGGCGGCGCCACGCCGGATCAGGTTTACGCCGCCCTGCTGGTTGCCGACCAGTACGGTCAGCGTTTCCTGCAAGAGTGGGAATAACGGTCAGGAGAGACAAAAAGCCCGCAGATCGTGCGGGCTTTTTTTATTTGCCGGATGGCGCTGACGCTTATCCGGCCTACACATTTTACTGAGATGGCTTACAGCAGATCGAAACGATCCAGGTTCATCACTTTCACCCATGCCGCGACGAAATCCTTCACGAATTTCTCACGCGCATCGCTGCTGGCGTAAACTTCCGCCAGGGCACGCAGTACCGAGTTAGAACCGAATACCAGGTCTGCGCGGGTCGCCGTGAATTTCACCTCACCGCTCAGGCGATCGCGGCCTTCGAACAGCTCTTTCGATTCGTCCGCCGCTTTCCACTCGTTACGCATATCCAGCAGATTCACAAAGAAATCATTGCTGAGTACGCCCGGGCGGTCGGTAAACACGCCATTCTGGCTGCCATCAAAGTTAGCGCCCAGAACGCGCATCCCACCCACCAGCGCCGTCATCTCCGGCGCGGTCAGCGTCAGTTGCTGCGCTTTATCAATCAGCAGTGACTCGGTGGTCGACACATCAAGCCGTGCGCGATAGTTACGGAAGCCGTCTGCGATCGGTTCGAGAAGCTCAAACATCTCGATATCCGTCTGATCCTGACGTGCATCCACACGGCCCGGCGCGAACGGCACGCTGATGCTGACGCCCGCCGCACTTGCTGCCTGCTCCACACCAACGACGCCCGCAAGGACGATGATATCGGCCAGAGACGCCTTCCCGGACGATTTCTGAATCTCTTCCAGAACCGGCAGAACGCGCGCCGCAGCGGCGTTCACATCCCAGTCTCGCTGCGGCGCTAAAGCCAGGCGAGCGCCGTTAGCGCCGCCACGTTTATCGCCGCCACGGAAGGTTGACGCAGATGCCCATGCAACCGACACCAGTTCGCTGACGGAAAGCCCGGACGCGGCAATCGCGGCCTTCAGGTTGACGATGTCTTCCTGGCTCGGATTAAATACCGGCTGCGGCAGCGGGTCCTGCCAAATCAGATCTTCTTTCGGTACTTCCGGTCCGATATAGCGCGCTTTTGGCCCCATATCCCTGTGCGTCAGTTTGAACCATGCGCGGGCGAATGCTTCGTTAAACGCCTGCGGATCGTTGAGGAAACGGCGGGAAATTTTCTCGAATTCTGGATCGAAACGCAGCGTCAGGTCAGTCACCAGCATGGTGGGTTTACGTTTCTTCGATGGATCGAACGGATCGGGAATGATTTCTGGCGCATCAACCGCTTCGAACTGGATCGCGCCCGCCGGGCTGCGCGTCTGCACCCACTCGTATTTGAACAGGTTTTCGAAGAAGTAATTACTCCACTGGGTCGGCGTCTGCGACCAGACCACTTCCAGACCCGAGGTAATCGCATCGCCGCCTGCGCCGCTGCCGTAGTCACTGCTCCAGCCCAGCCCCTGCAATTCAATCGGCGCGGCTTCTGGATCAACGCCAACATGGGACGCCGCCGCCGCACCGTGGGTTTTACCCAGCGTGTGACCGCCGCCAATCAGCGCCACGGTTTCTTCGTCGTTCATGCCCATATTGCCGAACGTCGCGCGGATAGCCGCAGCGGCGGAAAGCGGTTCACCGCTGTGATCCGGCCCTTCCGGGTTAACGTAGATAAGCCCCATTTCGGTAGCGCCTAACGGCGCTTTCGCCAGCGCTTCGGGATGACGGTGCGTCAGCCAGGCTTTCTCATCCCCCCAGTTCACATCAAGATCCGGTTCCCACACATCTTCACGCCCGGCGCCAAAACCGAACGTACGGAAACCGGAGTTCTCCAGCGCCACGTTACCCGCCAGAATAAACAGGTCGGCCCAGGAGATTTTCTGGCCATATTTCTGCTTGACAGGCCACAGCAGACGACGCGCCTTATCCAGGCTGACGTTGTCCGGCCAAGAGTTCAGCGGTGCAAAACGCTGCTGCCCGCGTCCGGCGCCACCGCGCCCGTCGACGGAACGATAAGTGCCCGCGCCATGCCATGCCATACGAATAAACAGACCGGCATAGCTGCCCCAGTCCGCAGGCCACCACGGCTGAGAATCGGACAGGAGAGCTTTAAGGTCCCCTTTCAGGGCGGAATAGTCGAGTTTGCTAAATTCTTTGCGGTAGTCGAAGTCCTCACCCAGCGGGTTAGAACGGTTGGAGTGCTGATTCAAAAGATCTACACGGAGTTGGTTAGGCCACCAGTCGTGGCTGCTGGTGCCAGCACCCGCGCTACGGTCGTGGCTGCCCTGATGGAAAGGGCACTTCCCGGTAGACAATGAATTATGGGTATCGTCAGACATGCTCATCTATATGCTCCCTCTACAGTGTTATCGTTACGATATACATCACCAACGATAAGATATAGTTGAAATAACCCACAGATTCGATAGCTAATATCTTTTAAATTTATGTATCAGGCGTCAGATCAAAATGTGCATAAAAAAGCCCTCCGAAGAGGGCTAATCATGTTACAGGCCGGGCCGCACGCCCAACGTGTGGCAAATGGCGTAACTCATTTCAGCGCGGTTCAGGGTGTAGAAGTGGAAATCTTTCACGCCTTCACGGCTTAAGATCTTCACCATGTCCATCGCGATATTCGCCCCGACCAGCTTGCGGGTTTCCGCATCGTCATCCAGGCCGTCAAACATCTGTGACATCCATGCCGGAATGCGCACGTTAGTCATATCAGCGAATTTCTTCGCCTGCTTAAAGTTGGAGACCGGCAGAATGCCCGGAATAATTTCGACATCAATACCCGCAGAGACGCAGCGATCGCGAAAACGCAGGTAGCTTTCCACATCGAAGAAAAACTGGGTAATTGCGCGGTTAGCGCCAGCATCGACTTTGCGTTTCAGGTTGAGCAAATCCGCCTGCGCGCTTTTCGCTTCCGGGTGGACTTCCGGGTAAGCGGCGACGGAGATATCAAAATCGGCAACCTCTTTCAGTAAGCTGACCAGGTCAGCGGCATACATATCCGGCTTGCCGCTCCCCGGCGGCAGGTCGCCGCGCAGGGCAACAATATGACGGATACCGTTATTCCAGTAATCCTGGGCAATGGTACGCAGTTCATCGCGGGTGGCGTCGATGCAGGTCAGGTGCGGCGCGGCTTCCAGGCCCGTACGCTCTTTAATGCCTTTGATGATGCTGTGCGTACGGTCGCGCTCACCGGAGTTGGCGCCGTAGGTCACGGAGACAAACTTCGGTTTCAGGCTGCTCAGTCGATCGATAGAGTTCCACAAGGTTTGCTCCATTTCACTGGTGCGCGGCGGGAAAAACTCGAACGAAACATTAATCTGACCCTGAACTTCCGCCAGGCTCTGATTCAGGGCTTCCCGCTGGTTGGCGTGAAAAAAGCTCATACCTTACCTCATCAATCGCATGTCATTATATGTTGTGTTGTGAACATCTATCCGTTTAGACGTCTGGATGTAAAAATGACCGAAAAGTGGGATGCCGTCAACAGAAAAATCACTGTTAAAGGTGAGGAATACTCAGACAACGTGAAAAAAATTCAAATCAGTCCGAAATAATGAAGGATTGCATCGCAAGCGTATTTAACCACCGCAACCGTACAGCGTTCTCAGGCAGCATCACCAGCCCGGCACGAATACGTAATTCAGTGTCGCTAAGTACGCGGAATATCACGCCCTGGCGCTGAATAGCGGCAAACGAGCCCGGGAGCAAACTCAGGCCATCGCCGTGGGCGATTCGCGCGAGCAGCACATCATGTTCCAGCGGTTCTTCAAGGCAGGAGGGGGCGTAGCCAGCGCGACGGAAAATGTGTCGGGTGTAGTCAAAAAAGGCCGGATTACGTTCCCGTTTGAACCAGAACAGCGGGCGGTGGTTAAGCGCAGCTAAGGAGAGCGACGTCAGGCTCGCTTCCGGCCAGACGGAGGGTAATGCGGCAATCAACGGTTCTTGCCAGTCGAGCGGCGTGACGGTTAACCCTGTGGCCTCAAGCGGCAGCGCCACCAGCGCCGCATCCAGTTTCCCCCGACGTACCTGGCGTACCAGTTCAGGCGAACCATGACGCACAATATGCAGCCTCTCCACACGCGTATTCAGCTGCGCCTCCAGGGGGGCAAAAATCCCCTGCTCAAACGCGGTGCTCAGCCCTAAACGCAGCGATTGCGCGCCGGTTTGCGCCAGTTGATTCAGCGCAGCATACGTTTTGTCCTGCTGCGCCAGCAGCGGGCGGACGATTTCCAGCGCGCGCAGACCCTCATCCGTCAGCGTGAGTCCACGAGTATGACGGACAAAAAGCGTCACCCCCAGACGTTCTTCAAGCTGGCGAATATGGCGGCTCAGCGGCGGTTGCGACATAAACAGTCGCTGTGCCGCGCGGCTCATATTGTTCTCTTCCGCCACCACGGCAAAGTAGCGTAGCAGGCGGATATCCAGAGAGTGCAGAGGGGATGTTGTCATACCGAAAAGGTATCACGGAAACGGTATTATCCAAATCATTCCGCGCCCCCTATCCTCACGCCACAGACTCCAGACAAACGAGGAATACACTATGCATTCAGAACGCTTTATTACCGGTCAGAAAATGCTGCAACAGGTGGATGGCAAGGGTGGCGATGCGGTGATCGAAAGTTTGCAAGACATTGCGCCAGATTTTGCCCGTTATCTGATCGAATTTCCGTTTGGCGATATCTATTCCCGGCCAGGGCTGGATTTACGCAGTCGGGAAATCGCAACCGTCGCCGCGTTAACCGCGCTGGGCAACGCCACGCCGCAGTTGAAGGTACACATTGCCGCCGCGCGACATGTGGGGTTAACGCAGGAGGAAATTATCGAAGTGATAATGCAGATGGCGGTTTATGCCGGTTTTCCGGCTGCGCTTAACGGTCTGTTCGCCGCAAAAGAGGTGTTTGCGACTCGGTGAATCGCCGGGTGGCGGCGTTGCCTTATCTGGCCTACATGTTCCGTAGGCCGGATAAGCGCAGCGCCATCCGGCAACAAACACTACAGCAGCTGCGCCAGGCGGTTGATATCCGACTGAATCGCCCCGGCGGTGACGTCACGACCGGCCCCCGGCCCGCGGATCACCAGCGGATTGTCGCGATACCAACGGCTTTCGATGGCAAAGACGTTATCGCACGGCAGCAGCGCCGCCAGCGGATGTTCCGGGCGCACCGCTTCAACGCCAACGCGCGCTTTACCGTTGGCGTCGAAACGCGCCACGTAGCGCAGCACCAGCCCCATTTCACGAGCGGCTTCCAGACGCTGTACCATCTGCTCATTCAGCTCATCGCCATTTTCAAAGAAGTGATCGACAGATCCCTCTTCGCAGTGTGTGGGCACCAGCGATTCAACGCGCACCTGGTCCGGTTCGATGTCGTAACCCGCTTCACGCGCCAGAATCACCAGCTTGCGCATCACATCTTTACCAGAAAGGTCAACACGCGGGTCCGGCTCGGTCAGCCCCTGCTGCCAGGCCTGATCCACCAGATCGGTAAACGGTATGGAACCGTCAAATTGCAGGAACAGCCACGACAGCGTGCCGGAGAAGATCCCGCTGATCGACAGAATGGCATCGCCGCTGTCAATCAGATCGCGCACCGTATAGTTGATCGGCAGGCCCGCGCCGACGGTCGCGTTATACAGCCAGTGACGCCCGGTTTTTTCGAACGCGTCGTGGATCTGGCGATATTTATCGCTGGTGCTCGCCCCCGCCAGTTTATTGGCGCTGATAACGTGGAAGCCGTGGCTGGCGAAATCAAGATACTGATCGGCCAGTTGCTCGCTGGCGGTGACATCCAGCACCACCAGATCGTCATACGGGTGGGCGCGCATCCACAGGAAC
Organism: Citrobacter sp. TBCP-5362; assembly: GCF_005406305.1. Classification (NCBI taxonomy): domain Bacteria; kingdom Pseudomonadati; phylum Pseudomonadota; class Gammaproteobacteria; order Enterobacterales; family Enterobacteriaceae; genus Citrobacter; species Citrobacter sp. TBCP-5362. The sequence goes on from NZ_CP040234.1 coordinate 4,336,761, forward strand.
AGCGACTCTTCATCCTGCTCAATCGCTTCGTCGTTGAAGAACGCCAGCGCACGGCTGGCATCCAGCCCTTCGTAGTTCAGCAGGCTGCGACGGCTATCCACCACGCCCGCCAGGACAAATTCAAACCCGGTACGCGCGGAGAGCGTGCTCTGCTCGCGGGCAAACAGTTCCAGCCAGCGGGAACCGATGTTGCCTTTGCCGAACAGCACCAGGCCGATGCGTTTTTCCGCGCGGAAAATAGACTGGTGCAGCCCCTGAATCAGGCTTTCGGTCGGGCCGGTGCGCAGTACGGCCACCAGGCTGATCCCCTCTTCCGACTGCCAGGTAAATTCAACCGGCTGGCCTTTCAGCTGTTGCCAGAAGCGGTGGCAGTGCAGCGGGTTACGGGTGACGCCAGCGCCAACCATAGCGACCAGCGCCAGCCCCTGACGCAGGCGCAATTCGCCCGGCAGGCCCGCTTCATCAAGAATTTTTAATGCGCTATCAGCGACTTCAGAGGTGTAGCAGAATTGCAGCAGATGGCGATCGTTATGCACGCCAACCGCCAGCGGACGCACCTGCGCCCGTTTCAGAATCTGGTCGACGTCTCTCCAGGCCAGTTTAAAGTCCTGGCTGGCGGGCACCTGAAACTCAATCAGGCAAACGTCATCATGACTGGTGACGATACGCGCCCCGGTGCCGGACGCCAGCACGCGTTCAATGCGCGTGGACCCCTGATCCGGCGTGTAGCTACAGCGCAACTGCAAATCGATATCGCTGCCGGAAACCGGCTGTAGGGTACGGGCGTGCAGAACCGGCGCGGCCAGACGCGCCAGCTCGCTGGCTTCATCCAGACGCAACAGCGGCAGCAGGCAGGCATCTTTCACTTTACGCGGGTCGGCGCTGTAAACCCCGGCCACATCGCTCCAGATGGTGACGCGGGAAACCCCCGCCAGCGCGCCAATTTGCGTGGCGGAATAGTCAGAACCGTTACGGCCCAGCAGCACCGTCTCGCCCGCATTGCTGCGACTGATAAAACCGGTAACGACCAGACGCTTGCCCGGATGCTGCACCAGCAACTGTTGCAGTAACGGGTAAGAGAGACCTTCATCTACCTGCGGCTGCGCGGCGCGTTCAGCGCGTAAAAACTCACGCGCGTCCAGCCATGCCGACGCCAGTCCTTGCTCATTCAGCACTGCGGACATCAGACGCGCAGACCAGATCTCGCCGTGCCCGACGACTTCGGCATAAACGGCATCGGTCACGCCGCTGTCGAGCAGCGCGGCAAGACGCTCCAGATCGCTAATGAAAGCGCTGATCAGACCATCCGCAACGTCGGCGGGAAGCAGCCCGCTGATCAGATCGCTCTGATAGCGGCGTAACGTCTGTTGCACCTGATGCGCGGAGAGGCGGTCGGTCTGGCTTAACTTCAGCCAGCTAATCAACTGGTTGGTGGTACTACCGGCGGCGGAAACAACCATCATATCGTCAGGCTGCGAGTACTCCGCCATAATGCCTGCGACACGCAGATAACATTTCACGTCTGCCAGACTACTGCCACCAAATTTATGCAGTTGACGACCCTTCGCCCCTGCCTGCGCAATCACACTCATGTTTACCCCTTGTTTGCAGCCCGGAAGCCATTTTCCAGGTCGGCAATTAAATCTTCGCCATCTTCAATACCGGTGGAGATACGCAGCAGCGTCTCTGAAATTCCGGCGGCAGCACGCGCTTCTGGCGCCATGCCTGCATGTGTCATCGTTGCGGCGTGGGAGATCAGGCTTTCAACACCCCCTAAGGATTCCGCCAGCGTAAACAACGACAGCCCGCCCAGGAAACGACGCAGCGTCTGCTCATCGCCATCCAGTTCAAAACTCAACATTGCGCCAAAGCCTTTTTGCTGGCGCGCGGCAATCTCGTGCCCTTGATTATCCGGCAGCGACGGATGATACAGTTTTTTCACCAGCGGCTGGGTTTGCAGATAGTCCACAATGGCCTGGGCATTGCGCTGAGCCACGTCCATTCGCGGCGCCAGAGTACGCAGCCCACGTAGCAGCAGATAGCTATCAAACGCGCCGCCGGTGACGCCAATATTATTGGCCCACCATGCCAGTTCGGTGACAATCTCTGGATCTTTCGCAATCACCACGCCAGCCACCACATCCGAATGGCCGTTTAAATATTTCGTGCATGAATGCAACACCAGATCGGCGCCCAACGCCAGCGGATTTTGCAGCGCAGGGCTTAAAAACGTGTTGTCCACAACGCTCACCGCGCCCGCTTCTCGCGACAGCTGGCAGATTTTCGCAATATCCACCACGCGTAACAACGGATTACTGGGGCTTTCCACCAGCACCAGCTTCGGTTTTTCCGCCAGCGCCGCTTTCAGCGCCTGCTCATCACCTTGATCGACAAACAGCACGCGATAACAGCCCCGCTTCGCCAGGCTGTCAAACAGGCGATAGCTACCGCCGTAGCAGTCGTGCGGCGCCACCAGCAGATCGCCCGGCTTCAGGAACACGGTCGTCACCAGCAGAATGGCCGACATCCCGGTATTGGTCAGCACCGCGCCCGTACCGCCCTCCAGCTCCGCCAGCGCGCGCTGAACCACATCACGCGTCGGATTTCCACGTCGCGAATAGTCATGGGCGCGAGGTTCATTAAAACCGGTGAAGTTATAGGTGCTGGAAAGGTGAATCGGCGGGACAACGCAACCGTACTGCTCGTCGTCATTTAACCCGCTACGCACTGCGATGGTGGCCTGTTTACGCGTCATGTTGAGAAGTTCCTGGGCTGAATCGGTGAAAAGTCAGGCACCAGAGTAAACATTGTTACAATAGACGTCAATACATCTGGACATCTAAACTTCTTTGCGTATAGATTGAGCAAACTGGAAATAGCCGTTAAAATTATATGCATTAGCGCACATCTACAGACGCTTAACCCGTGTCACGATATCGCCTGTACGGTAAACTATGCGGGATTACGGCCAGGCACGACGATTCTGGCCCTTAACTAATGACGAGAAGATTAAAGGTATCTCATGGCTGAATGGAGCGGCGAATATATCAGCCCATACGCTGAGCACGGTAAGAAGAGTGAGCAAGTCAAAAAGATTACGGTTTCCATTCCTCTGAAGGTGTTAAAAATCCTCACCGATGAACGCACGCGTCGTCAGGTGAACAACCTGCGTCACGCCACCAACAGCGAACTGCTGTGTGAAGCGTTTCTGCATGCCTTTACCGGGCAACCATTGCCGAACGATGAAGACTTGCGTAAAGAGCGCAGTGATGAAATACCGGAAGAGGCCAAAATCATCATGCGTGAACTGGGGATCGACCCGGATACGTGGGAGTATTGATTTTTTTGCCGGATAGCGGCGGAAGGATTCAGTACCGCAGGTACTGATAAGCGTCAACGCCATCAGGCAAAGACAAAAAAAGCGCCTTTCGGCGCTTTTTTCTTTGGCAGCAATAACTTATTTGCTGCCCGGGATGCTGAAACGCTTGTTGAAGCGGTCAACACGGCCACCGGTAGCAACATCACGCTGTTTGCCAGTGTAGAACGGGTGGCATTTACCGCACACGTCCAGGTTCAGGTCGTGACCTGCAGTAGAGCGGATTTTGATGACATTACCGCAAGAGCAGTTTGCAGTAATTTCTTCGTATTTCGGGTGAATATCTTTTTTCATGGGGAAACCTCGGTTTAAGGCCGCGTCGCTCTTCCAGCCCTAACGCCAGACACCACGCGATGTTGATAGTATAGGTCGATGATACAAATGTGTATCAAAGGCGGCGAATCATACAGAATTTGACCAGCGTATGCAAACTGATCCGCGCTCCCTCATCACAATGTGTATACTAACCCGCCAGAATTCAAGTCAGCCAGGATGATTACATGCCCGTCGCGCACGTTGCCTTGCCCGTTCCGCTACCCCGCACCTTTGACTATCTCTTGCCAGAAGGCATGACCGTCAAAGCCGGGTGTCGGGTGCGCGTGCCGTTTGGCAAACAGCAGGAACGCGTCGGGATTGTGGTGTCGGTCAGCGAGCAAAGCGAACTGCCGCTTAACGAACTGAAAGCGGTCGTTGAGGTACTGGACAGCGAGCCGGTCTTTTCACCCTCCGTCTGGCGTTTGCTGCTTTGGGCGGCGGATTACTACCACCATCCAATGGGTGACGTTCTGTTTCACGCTCTGCCGATTTTGCTGCGCCAGGGGAAACCCGCCAGCAACGCGCCGATGTGGTACTGGTTTGCCACCGAAGACGGCCACGCTATCGATCTCAATAGCCTGAAGCGTTCGCCTAAACAGCAACAGGCGCTGGCCGCGCTGCGGCAGGGGAAAATCTGGCGCGACCAGGTGGCGGATCTTGAATTTAATGACGCGGCGCTCCAGGCGCTGCGTAAAAAAGGACTGTGCGAGCTGGCGAGCGAAACGCCCGGCTTTAGCGACTGGCGCACCCATTACGCCGTCTGTGGCGATCGGCTGCGTCTCAATACCGAACAGGCCACCGCCGTTGGCGCCATCCACAGCGCGTCGGACAGCTTTTCTGCCTGGCTGCTGGCAGGCGTTACGGGTTCCGGTAAAACAGAGGTCTATCTCAGCGTACTGGAAAACGTCCTCGCTCAGGGCAAACAGGCGCTGGTGATGGTGCCGGAAATTGGCCTGACGCCGCAAACCATCGCCCGCTTTCGCGAGCGCTTCAACGCCCCCGTCGAAGTTCTGCACTCCGGGTTAAATGACAGCGAACGTCTCTCAGCCTGGCTGAAAGCCAAAAACGGCGAGGCGGCGATTGTCATCGGCACCCGCTCATCGTTGTTTACGCCGTTTAAAAACCTCGGCGTCATTGTGATCGACGAAGAGCATGATAGCTCCTATAAGCAGCAGGAAGGCTGGCGTTACCACGCCCGCGACCTGGCGGTATACCGCGCTCACAGCGAACAAATCCCGATTATTCTCGGCTCGGCAACACCGGCGCTGGAGACGTTATGCAACGTGCGACAAAAAAAGTACCGCATGCTGCGCCTGACGCGCCGGGCAGGCAACGCACGCCCTGCCCTCCAGCATGTGCTGGATTTAAAAGGCCAGAAGATCCAGGCCGGGCTGGCTCCCGCGCTTATCGCCCGTATGCATCAGCACCTGCAGGCAGATAACCAGGTCATTCTCTTCCTTAACCGCCGGGGATTTGCTCCTGCGCTGTTATGCCACGACTGCGGCTGGATTGCCGAATGTCCGCGCTGCGATCACTATTACACGTTGCACCAGGCGCAACACCACCTGCGCTGTCACCATTGCGACAGCCAGCGCCCGATACCGCGTCAGTGCCCTTCCTGCGGCTCCACGCATATGGTGCCGGTTGGGTTAGGGACAGAACAGCTTGAGCAGGCGTTGGCGCCCTTCTTTCCCGGCGTGCCGGTCTCGCGCATCGACCGCGACACCACCAGCCGTAAAGGCGCGCTGGAGCAGCATCTGGCGGAAGTCCATCGCGGCGGCGCGCGCATTTTGATCGGCACGCAAATGCTGGCGAAAGGGCACCATTTCCCGGACGTCACCCTGGTAGCGCTGCTGGACGTTGACGGCGCGCTGTTCTCGGCGGATTTCCGTTCGGCGGAACGTTTTGCCCAGCTTTACACTCAGGTTTCCGGCCGCGCCGGACGCGCCGGAAAACAGGGCGAGGTGGTATTGCAGACCCACCATCCAGAGCACCCTTTGCTGCAAACCTTGCTGCACAAAGGCTATGACGCTTTTGCTGAACAGGCGCTGGCCGAGCGGCAAACGCTGCAACTTCCGCCGTGGACCAGCCATGTGATTGTACGGGCGGAAGATCATAACAACCAGCAGGCGCCAGTGTTCCTGCAACAGCTGCGTAATCTGATTCAGGCCAGCCCGCTTGCGGATGACAAGCTCTGGGTATTAGGCCCGGTGCCTGCGCTCGCGCCAAAACGCGGCGGCCGCTACCGTTGGCAAATTTTGTTGCAGCATCCGTCGCGAATTCGTCTGCAACATATCGTCAGCGGCACGCTGGCGCTCATCAATACGCTACCCGATTCCCGCAAGGTTAAATGGGTGCTGGATGTCGATCCCATTGAGGGATAACGGGTCACGATGCGAGGCGGATCGTAAAATTAAATATCCATCACACTTTTTATGAAAATTCTGTAACCGCTTCCATTAACTATCTGATAAAAATGTTTTCGATGTGAGTTAAACAAGGATAGTTCTGCGCCTGATTTCCCAGGCGAGGAGAGAGTGTGAAACCGAAGAAACAGGTTGCTGCCGCTACAATGAAAGATGTTGCTATGAAGGCGAAAGTCTCAACAGCAACCGTGTCCCGTGCGTTAATGAACCCGGATAAAGTCTCCCAGTCGACCCGTAACCGGGTTGAACAGGCGGCGATGGAGGTGGGATATTTACCGCAATCAATGGGGCGAAATAGCAAACGGAATGAATCACGCACCATCCTGGTGATCGTCCCGGATATTTGTGATCCCTTTTTCAGTGAAATCATCCGGGGCATTGAGGTTACCGCCGCAAGCCACGGATATCTGGTGTTGATTGGTGACTGCGCGCACCAGAATCAGCAAGAAAAGACCTTTATCAATTTGATCATCACCAAACAAATTGATGGCATGTTATTGCTCGGTTCACGTCTGCCGTTCGACGCCAGCATTGAAGAGCAACGGAATCTGCCGCCGATGGTGATGGCCAACGAATTCGCGCCGGAGCTGGAGCTGCCTACCGTTCATATTGATAACCTGACTGCGGCCTTTAACGCCGTGAATTATCTGCATGAACAGGGGCACCAGCGTATCGGATGCATTGCCGGGCCGGAGGAGATGCCGCTGTGCCACTACCGTCTGCAAGGCTATGTGCAGGCGCTGCGTCGCTGCGGCATTACCGTCGACCCGCATTATATCGCCCGGGGCGATTTCACCTACGAGGCGGGCGGCCACGCGCTGCAACAGCTACTTGCGCTTCCGCAGCCTCCGACCGCCGTGTTCTGTCACAGCGACGTTATGGCGCTCGGCGCGCTCTCCTGGGCCAAGCGTCATGGTCTGAAAGTCCCTGACGATCTGTCCATCATTGGCTTTGATAACATTGCGCTGGCGGAATTTTGCGACCCGCCTCTGACGACGGTTTCACAGCCGCGCTTCGATATCGGGCGCGAAGCAATGCTGCTCTTGCTCGACCAGTTACAGGGGCAAAATGTCAGCAGCGGCTCGCGCTTGCTGGACTGCGAGTTAATTATTCGTGGTTCGACGCGAGCCTTAACTTAAACCTTTAAGACTCACCTATCTGGTCAAAAGCCCGCCGCTTAAGTAACATGGCGGGCTGACGAACGAATAAATACAGCGAAACGATAGTGGCACAACGAGATTATGTACGTCGCGGTCAACCGGCACCTTCGCGGCGCAAAAAGAGCACCTCACGGAAAAAGCAACGCAACACGCCTGCGGTTTCACCCGCAATGGTCGCTATTGCGGCGGCTGTCCTTGTGGCCTTTATCGGGGGTCTGTACTTCATTACTCATCACAAAAAAGAAGAGTCCGAAACGCTGCAAAGCCAGAAAGTGACCGGCAACGGGCTGCCGCCGAAGCCGGAAGAGCGCTGGCGCTACATTAAAGAGCTGGAAAGCCGCCAGCCGGGCGTGCGTGCGCCAACCGAGCCTTCTGCGGGCGGCGAAGTGATGAACCCGGAGCAGCTCACCAGCGAGCAGCGTCAGCTACTGGCGCAAATGCAGGCGGATATGCGCCAGCAGCCGACCCAGCTTAACGAAGTGCCGTGGAACGAACAGACGCCTGAACAGCGTCAGCAGACATTGCAGCGCCAGCGTCAGGCACAGCAGCAGGTACAACAGCAGCAGTGGGCTAACACCCAGCCGGTTCAACAGCCGCGTACGCAGCCACGCGTGACGGAGCAACCGTACCAACAGCCACAGCAGCAACCGCGTACGGCGCAGACTGCACCTGCACAGCAGCCACGCCAGACGCAGCAGCCGAAGCAGACGACATCCCAGCAGCCTTATCAGGACCTGTTGCAGACGCCTGCGCACACCACGACTTCTCAGCCTAAAACGCAGCAGGCCGTGCCGATCGCGCGTGAACCTGAAGCGCCAAAACAGACGGCAGAGAAAAAAGATGAACGTCGCTGGATGGTGCAATGCGGCTCCTTCAAAGGCGCCGAGCAAGCGGAAACCGTGCGCGCCCAGTTGGCTTTTGAAGGCTTTGACTCCAAAATCACCACCAACAACGGGTGGAATCGTGTGGTCATCGGCCCAGTCAAAGGCAAAGAGAATGCAGACAGCACCCTTAACCGCCTGAAGATGGCAGGCCACACAAACTGCATTCGACTCGCCTCCGGGGGTTGAAACCCCCAAAATCCCCCCCATTTATATTTGCATTATGCCCCGTACCGCGTGCGGGGCCTGTATTCTGCATTTGTAACCAAGGGGTCTGCTCGTGACAACAATAGTAAGCGTACGCCGTAACGGCCATGTGGTAATCGCCGGTGATGGTCAGGCCACACTGGGCAATACCGTAATGAAAGGCAACGTGAAGAAAGTTCGCCGTCTGTACAACGATAAAGTCATTGCGGGATTTGCAGGGGGAACGGCAGACGCATTCACGCTGTTCGAACTGTTTGAGCGTAAACTGGAAATGCATCAGGGCCACCTGGTCAAAGCCGCCGTTGAACTGGCGAAAGACTGGCGTACCGACCGTATGCTACGCAAGCTCGAAGCGCTGCTGGCCGTCGCAGATGAAACCGCTTCACTGATCATCACGGGTAATGGCGATGTCATACAGCCGGAAAATGATCTGATTGCTATCGGCTCCGGTGGTCCCTACGCCCAGGCTGCGGCACGCGCACTGTTAGAAAATACCGAACTGGGCGCCCGCGAAATTGCTGAAAAGGCGTTGGATATTGCAGGCGATATCTGCATTTACACCAACCACTTCCACACCATTGAAGAATTACCGTCTAAAGCGTAAGGATCTCCCATGTCTGAAATGACCCCACGCGAAATCGTCAGCGAACTGAACAAGCACATCATTGGCCAGGACAACGCCAAGCGTTCCGTGGCGATTGCACTGCGTAACCGCTGGCGCCGCATGCAGCTCAACGAAGAGCTGCGCCATGAAGTGACGCCAAAAAATATTCTGATGATCGGCCCGACCGGCGTAGGTAAAACCGAAATCGCGCGTCGCCTGGCAAAACTGGCCAACGCGCCGTTCATCAAAGTTGAAGCGACAAAATTCACCGAAGTCGGTTATGTGGGTAAAGAAGTGGATTCCATTATCCGCGACCTGACCGACTCCGCGATCAAAATGGTGCGCGTTCAGTCTATTGAGAAAAACCGCTACCGCGCAGAAGAAATGGCGGAAGAGCGTATTCTCGACGCGCTGATCCCTCCGGCGAAAAATAACTGGGGTCAGGCTGAGCAACAGCAAGAGCCGTCCGCCGCGCGCCAGGCATTCCGCAAAAAACTGCGTGAAGGCCAGCTCGACGATAAAGAAATTGAGATCAATCTCGCAGCCGCACCGATGGGCGTTGAAATTATGGCGCCTCCGGGAATGGAAGAGATGACCAGCCAGTTGCAGTCCATGTTCCAGAACCTGGGCGGCCAGAAACAAAAACCGCGTAAGCTGAAAATCAAAGACGCGATGAAGCTGTTGATTGAAGAAGAAGCGGCCAAACTGGTGAACCCGGAAGAGCTGAAACAGGAAGCCATCGACGCCGTTGAACAGCACGGGATCGTGTTTATCGACGAAATCGACAAAATCTGTAAACGCGGCGAATCCTCTGGCCCGGACGTTTCCCGCGAAGGCGTACAGCGCGACCTGCTGCCGCTGGTAGAAGGCTGCACCGTCTCTACCAAGCACGGTATGGTGAAAACCGACCACATCCTGTTTATCGCCTCCGGCGCGTTCCAGGTGGCGAAACCGTCTGATCTGATCCCCGAGTTGCAGGGGCGTCTGCCGATTCGCGTTGAGCTGAAAGCGCTGACGACGGAAGATTTCGAACGCATTCTCACCGAGCCGAACGCGTCCGTTACCGTTCAGTACAAAGCGCTGATGGCGACCGAAGGCGTGGACATCGAGTTTACCGAGTCCGGCATCAAACGCATTGCCGAAGCGGCATGGCAGGTAAACGAAACCACCGAAAACATCGGTGCGCGTCGTCTGCATACCGTTCTGGAACGTCTGATGGAAGATATCTCCTATGACGCCAGCGATCTGAATGGTCAGAGCATAACAATTGATGCGGAATATGTGAGCAAACATCTGGATGCGCTGGTCGCAGATGAAGATCTGAGTCGTTTTATCCTATAATCGCGTTCAATGCATTTTCATCACTGTTGATGGGGCTGAAAAGCCCCATTTTTATTGGCGCTAAATATGACTGAACAACAACAAATTAGCCGCTCCCAGGCCTGGCTGGAAAGTTTACGACCGAAAACGCTGCCGCTCGCGTTTGCGGCAATCATCGTCGGTACAGCGCTGGCATGGTGGCAAGGGTACTTCGATCCCTTGGTTGCGCTGCTGGCGTTGATCACCGCCGGGCTGCTGCAAATCTTATCGAACCTTGCCAACGATTATGGCGACGCCGTCAAAGGCAGTGATAAGCCTGACCGCATCGGGCCGCTGCGCGGGATGCAAAAAGGGGTGATCACCCGGCAGGAGATGAAGCGGGCGCTGATCATTACCGTGGCGCTGATTTGCCTCTCCGGTCTGGCGCTGGTGGCTGTCGCATGTCATACGCTGGCGGATTTTGTCGGATTCCTGGTGCTGGGCGGCCTGTCGATTATCGCCGCGATTACCTACACCGTCGGGAACCGTCCTTACGGCTATATTGGTCTGGGCGACATTTCCGTGCTGGTGTTCTTCGGCTGGCTCAGCGTAATGGGCAGTTGGTATCTACAGGCGCATACGCTCATTCCTGCGCTTATCTTACCTGCTACCGCCTGCGGACTGCTGGCGACCGCCGTGCTCAACATCAACAATCTGCGCGATATCAACAGCGATAAAGAAAACGGTAAAAACACGCTGGTGGTACGTTTAGGCGCGGTTAACGCACGTCGTTATCACGCCTGCCTGTTGATGGGTTCACTGGTCTGCCTGGCGCTGTTTAACCTGATTTCACTGCAAAGCCTGTGGGGATGGCTGTTCATCCTGGCCGCACCGTTACTGATTAAACAGGCGCGTTATGTGATGCGTGAAATGGAACCCGCTGCGATGCGCCCGATGCTGGAACGTACCGTTAAAGCCGCGCTGTTGACTAACCTGCTGTTTGTCGTCGGGATTTTCTTAAGCCAGTGGGCGGTTTAACTGACAAATATCAATGAACAATTGATGATTTTGCAAACAGTACGCATAGCGCGATATACTAAAAATTCTCGCAGCAACTGAACGTTAATCCTATGAAATACGATACTTCCGAGCTTTGTGACATCTACCAGGAAGATGTCAACGTCGTGGAACCACTGTTCTCTAACTTTGGAGGGCGGTCGTCGTTTGGCGGACAAATCATCACGGTAAAATGTTTCGAGGACAACGGGTTGCTCTACGATCTGCTCGAACAGAATGGCCGTGGTCGCATTCTGCTGGTCGATGGCGGTGGTTCTGTCCGTCGCGCGCTGGTCGACGCCGAACTGGCGCGTCTGGCTACGCAGAATGAATGGGAAGGGCTGGTCATCTACGGCGCGGTGCGTCAGGTAGACGATCTGGAAGAGCTGGATATCGGCATCCAGGCGCTTGCCGCGATTCCGGTAGGTGCCGCAGGTGAAGGAATCGGGGAAAGCGACGTCCGCGTCAATTTTGGCGGCGTGACCTTCTTCTCCGGCGATCATCTCTACGCCGACAATACCGGGATAATCCTCTCCGAAGACCCGCTTGATATCGAGTGATCAAAAAAGGCACCGTAAGGTGCCTTTTTTATTGCGTTGCCGCTCATAAACGATGCCGACTGTAGGCCTGATAAGCGTAGCGCCATCAGGCGATATTGCAGTGCCGGATGGCGGCTTACGCCTTATCCGGCCTACAACGCTGAGCGCAGCCAACACCGCTACGGCTCAGACTTCTTCCATACGACCCAGCAGCGCCTGCAAACGATCCTGCCACCCGCTCTGCTGTTCTTTCAGATGGCTGTTCTCACGCTCCAGCTCTTCACGCTGATGCTGAGCAGACTGTACATCCTGCGCCAGGCTGTTGTTCTTTTCTTTCAGCTCTTCGATTTCCATCTGCAAAAGCGTAATGGTATCAATCGCCTGCTGTACTTTTGCTTCCAGTTTCTCAAACACTTCTAATGACATGGCCATACCTCTCCTGAATTGCAAGGCGACGCTTCACGTAAACGCGCACAATATATAGTGCCGATTGTATGAAGCCGCGCCATCCCTGTCCAGCGACATACCGCGTAGATTGCGGTTTGCAACACTTTTCATCCTTGTCCTGGTGACATAACTCACATAACTCTAAAGTGTTAACATATTGGTTAATGAAATGATTCAGCTCACACTCCTGGTTTGTCGTAAAACGCGCTTCATGGCGCGATAACGCTCATTTTATTGACGCAGTACACACATTTTGATTTCGATATTTCTCGTTTTTGCTCGTTAACGATAAATTAACAGTATGCCTACAGGCATCGAAGGCGTCAGTGACCTCTTCGCAAACAATAAACATTAAACTCTCTTCAGGATCCGATTATGAGTCAAACATCAACCTTAAAAGGCCAGTGCATTGCTGAATTTCTCGGTACTGGGTTGTTGATTTTCTTCGGTGTGGGTTGTGTCGCTGCTCTTAAAGTAGCAGGTGCTACTTTCGGTCAGTGGGAAATCAGTATCATCTGGGGTCTGGGGGTGGCGATGGCTATCTACCTGACAGCAGGTGTCTCCGGCGCACATTTAAATCCAGCCGTAACAATCGCACTGTGGCTGTTTGCCTGTTTCGACAAACGCAAAGTTGTTCCTTTTATCATTTCTCAAGTTGCCGGCGCGTTTTGCGCAGCGGCATTAGTTTACGGGCTTTACTACAATCTTTTCGCTGATTTTGAACAAACGCACCACATCGTCCGTGGCAGTATCGAAAGTGTTGATCTGGCTGGCACTTTCTCAACATATCCAAATCCACATATCAATTTTGTGCAAGCCTTCGCGGTTGAGATGGTAATTACCGCTATTCTGATGGGGCTTATTCTGGCGCTGACCGATGATGGTAACGGCGTGCCGCGCGGCCCACTGGCTCCTCTGCTCATTGGTTTACTGATCGCAGTAATTGGCGCCTCTATGGGGCCACTGACCGGGTTTGCGATGAACCCGGCGCGTGACTTCGGCCCGAAACTGTTCGCCTGGCTCGCTGGCTGGGGGAACGTTGCCTTGACTGGCGGTAAGGATATTCCTTACTTCCTGGTGCCGATGTTCGGCCCGATTGCGGGCGCCATTCTGGGCGCATTCGCCTATCGTAAACTGATTGGCCGCCATTTGCCGTGTGATACTTGCGTGGTTGAAGAGAAGGACACCACCACTACCGCACAACAAAAAGCTTCGCTGTAATGTGACTACGGGACAAAAAAATTATGACTGAGAAAAAATATATCGTTGCGCTCGACCAGGGCACCACCAGCTCCCGCGCCGTCGTGATGGATCACGATGCGAATATCGTTAGCGTGTCGCAACGTGAATTTGAGCAAATCTACCCGAAAGCAGGCTGGGTAGAACACGACCCAATGGAAATCTGGGCCACCCAAAGCTCAACGCTGGTTGAAGTGCTGGCGAAAGCAGACATCAGTTCCGATCAGATCGCAGCAATCGGTATTACTAACCAGCGTGAAACCACCATCGTCTGGGAACGTGAAACCGGCAAACCGATTTATAACGCGATTGTCTGGCAGTGCCGCCGTACCGCCGAAATCTGCGAACGCCTGAAGCGTGACGGCATGGAAGATTACATCCGCAACAACACCGGTCTGGTGATTGACCCGTACTTCTCCGGCACCAAAGTGAAGTGGATTCTCGATCACGTAGAAGGCTCCCGTGAGCGCGCACGTCGCGGTGAACTGCTGTTCGGTACAGTGGATACCTGGCTTATCTGGAAAATGACGCAGGGACGCGTACACGTCACGGATTACACCAACGCTTCACGTACCATGCTGTTCAACATCCATACCCTGGACTGGGATGACAAAATGCTGGATGCGCTGGATATCCCGCGCGCCATGCTGCCGGAAGTGCGTCGTTCTTCAGAAGTGTACGGCCAGACGAACATCGGGGGTAAAGGCGGCACGCGTATTCCAATCGCCGGGATCGCCGGTGACCAGCAGGCGGCGCTGTTCGGCCAGCTGTGCGTCAAAGAGGGGATGGCGAAAAACACTTACGGCACCGGCTGCTTTATGCTGATGAACACCGGCGAGAAAGCGGTTAAGTCCGAAAACGGACTTTTGACCACCATCGCCTGCGGCCCGACCGGCGAAGTGAACTACGCGCTGGAAGGGGCGGTGTTTATGGCTGGCGCATCCATTCAGTGGCTGCGTGATGAGATGAAACTCATTAGCGACGCATTCGACTCTGAATATTTCGCCACCAAAGTGAAAGATACCAACGGCGTATATGTTGTTCCGGCCTTTACCGGTCTGGGCGCGCCGTACTGGGACCCGTATGCGCGCGGCGCCATCTTCGGTCTGACCCGTGGCGTAAACTCCAACCACATCATCCGTGCAACGCTGGAATCGATCGCTTACCAGACGCGCGACGTGCTGGAAGCGATGCAGGCGGACTCCGGTATTCGCCTGCACGCCCTGCGCGTTGACGGCGGCGCGGTTGCCAACAACTTCCTGATGCAGTTCCAGTCAGACATTCTTGGTACGCGCGTTGAGCGCCCGGAAGTGCGCGAAGTAACGGCGCTGGGTGCGGCGTATCTGGCAGGTCTGGCGGTGGGTTACTGGCAGAACCTGGATGAGTTGCAGGAAAAAGCGGTCATTGAGCGTGAATTCCGTCCTGGCATCGAAACCACCGAGCGTAACTTCCGTTACAGCGGCTGGAAAAAAGCGGTCAAACGCGCCCTGGCGTGGGAAGACCACGAAGAGTAATACTGACCTGCCGGATGGCAGCTTCGCTTATCCGGCCTACAGGCTACATGCTTGTGTAGGCCGGGTAAGGCAACGCCGCCACCCGGCAAGTAATCTGTGCGAAAGTAACCCCCGAGCATATCAATTATTCCCACCCTCCCCTGTGCTACACTTCGCGCCATTCCTTTCTGCTACGAGTTTGCTATGAGACGAGAACTTGCCATCGAATTTTCCCGCGTAACGGAAGCGGCAGCGCTGGCTGGCTATAAATGGCTGGGACGCGGCGACAAAAATACCGCTGACGGCGCGGCGGTAAACGCCATGCGTATTATGCTCAACCAGGTCAATATTGACGGCACCATTGTCATCGGCGAAGGCGAGATTGATGAAGCGCCCATGCTGTTTATCGGTGAGAAAGTCGGCACCGGCCGTGGCGATGCGGTAGATATCGCCGTCGACCCTATCGAAGGCACCCGTATGACGGCGATGGGCCAGGCGAACGCGCTGGCAGTTCTGGCGGTCGGCGACAAAGGCTGTTTCCTCAACGCGCCGGATATGTACATGGAAAAACTGATCGTCGGGCCGGGCGCTAAAGGATCTATCGACCTGAATCTGCCGCTGGCGGACAACCTGCGCAACATCGCAGCCGCCCTCAGCAAACCACTCAGCGAACTGACGGTTACGATTCTGGCCAAACCGCGTCATGACGCGGTGATTGCAGAGATGCAGCAGCTTGGCGTGCGCGTATTCGCCATTCCTGATGGCGACGTGGCGGCCTCTATTCTGACCTGTATGCCGGACAGTGAAGTGGACGTGCTGTACGGCATTGGCGGCGCGCCGGAAGGCGTTGTCTCCGCAGCGGTGATTCGTGCGCTGGATGGCGACATGCAGGGCCGTCTGCTGGCGCGTCACAACGTCAAAGGCGACAGCGAAGAGAACCGCCGCATTGGCGAGCAGGAGCTGGCACGCTGTAAAGCTATGGGCATTGACGCCGGTAAAGCGCTGCGTCTGGACGCAATGGCGCGCAGCGATAACGTCATCTTCTCCGCCACCGGGATCACCAAAGGCGATCTGCTGGAGGGGATTAGCCGCAAAGGCAATATCGCTACCACCGAAACGCTGCTGATTCGCGGCAAATCGCGCACTATCCGCCGTATTCAGTCCATCCACTATCTGGATCGCAAAGACCCGGATGTGCAGGCGCATATCCTGTAACTGATTTGTTCGATTGAGCCTTCCGGCCCTTCGGGGCTGGAAATCTTTCGTTCAACGAACGAAGATAAGGGTATTGCAGCAGACAGGAGAAGATCATGGCAGATTGGGTAACAGGAAAAGTCACGAAGGTACAGTACTGGACCGACGCCCTGTTTAGTCTGACCGTTCACGCCCCCGTTCATCCCTTCACCGCAGGCCAGTTTACCAAACTCGGACTGGAGATCGATGGCGAACGCGTACAACGCGCCTATTCCTATGTGAATGCGCCCGATAATCCCGATTTAGAGTTTTACCTGGTGACGGTTCCCGAAGGCAAACTCAGCCCACGTCTGGCGGCGCTTAAACCTGGCGATGAAGTACAGGTGGTGAGTGAAGCGGCGGGGTTCTTTGTTCTGGATGAAGTGCCTGACTGCGACACCCTGTGGATGCTGGCGACCGGAACGGCCATTGGCCCTTATTTGTCAATTCTGCAACTCGGTAAAGACCTGGAGCGCTTTAACAACCTGGTACTGGTGCATGCCGCGCGTTACGCCGCTGATTTAAGTTACCTGCCGTTAATGCTGGAATTGCAAAAGCGCTACGAAGGCAAGCTGCGCATTCAAACGGTCGTCAGTCGGGAAACCATCGCAGGCTCGCTTACCGGGCGCGTCCCCGCGCTGATTGAAAGCGGCGCGCTGGAAGCGGCGGTCGGTTTACCGATGGACACCGAGACCAGCCATGTGATGCTGTGCGGAAATCCGCAGATGGTGCGTGATACGCAACAGCTGCTGAAGGAGACCCGGCACATGACCAAACACCTGCGTCGTCGTCCTGGGCACATGACCGCTGAGCACTACTGGTAAGCACGGTTGCAGGCCCGGTAAGCGCCAGCGCCACCGGGCGCTCTGCCGGATAGCGGCATAAATGCCTTATCCGGCCTACGGTTTATCGCCTGCCTGAGGCTCTGCTTTAAATTTCACATCCTGCGTTTCTTTGCCGAACTTATTCTCGCCCTGAGTGCCGACAAACGCCCCCAGATCGATAAACATCATGACCAGAATGAGCGTCGGGACAAAGCGCCCCACGACCCACTGCCACATTCCCGGCAACATCACCCAATTTCCGGCCAGCAGCATCCACGCCAGAATCATCAATAACGCCCACAGGCCGGAGCGCCCCCGGTCATGCAAACGCTTAACCATGACCGCCGCCGTGGGCCAGAGCAAACACACCAGACAAAATGCCGCCGTCTGGATATCGAGTAAGTTCTTGCTCGCCAGCGAAAACAGCACCAGCATGCCGACAAACCAGAAACCGAGCCAGATCCAGAAATCACGGCGTCCAATACGCCCTTTAAATGAGAATAACCACTGCTGTATGGTCATGTAAGTTCCTTTATTATTGCCTTCGCTGTCAGTTTACCCTTTTGACAAGCCCGACAGTTATCGTTTTAATCGTGAGCAGTCCTAACGAAAGGTAAGATTGATGAAGCCAGGGTGTACACTGTTTTTATTATTGTTTTCCGCCATAACTGCGAGCACAACGGTGCTGGCGGAGGCATCGCCGTCTGCGACGACCGCGCCCTACCTGCTGGCTGGCGCGCCGACGTTTGATCTCTCCATCAGCCAGTTTCGCGAAAACTTTAATCAGCAAAATCCCCGGCTTCCACTGAACGAATTTCGTGCTATCGACAGCAGCCGCGACAGGGCGAACCTGACCCGCGCCGCCAGCAAGATCAATGAAAATCTGTACGCCTCAACGGCGCTGGAGCGCGGTACGTTAAAAATCAAAAGCATGCAGATTACCTGGCTTCCCATTCAGGGGCCCGAGCAAAAAACCGCCAAAGCCAAAGCGCAGGAATACATGGCGGCGGTGATCCGCACCGTCGCCCCGCTTCTGACAAAAGAGCAAAGCCAGCAAAAACTGCAAAAATTACTCACAGCGGGCAAGAATAAGCACTACTACGCCGAAACGGAAGGCGCGATTCGCTATGTTGTCGCAGACAACGGGGAAAAAGGGCTGACCTTCGCTGTTGAACCGATTAAGCTAGCGCTATCGGAGAATCTGGAAGGGCTGAATTAAGTGACAAAAAGCAAAGCCTTTCGAGGGAGGGATCTCTATACTGTTTCACAGACCATGCCGCCCCTGAAGGGCGGCCATCTTCCTTAATTCGCTGACAAAGCGTGGAGAAATGAAATGCGACATCCTTTAGTGATGGGTAACTGGAAACTGAACGGCAGCCGCCACATGGTAAACGAGCTGGTGGCTAACCTGCGTAAAGAACTGGCTGGCGTTGCTGGCTGTGCAGTTGCGATTGCACCGCCGGAAATGTATATCGACATGGCGAAACACGCCGCTGCTGGTAGCCACATCATTCTGGGCGCGCAGAACGTTGACCTGAACCTGTCTGGCGCATTCACCGGTGAAACTTCTGCTGAAATGCTGAAGGATATCGGCGCGCAGTACATCATCATCG
This sequence comes from Citrobacter sp. TBCP-5362, assembly GCF_005406305.1. Classification (NCBI taxonomy): domain Bacteria; kingdom Pseudomonadati; phylum Pseudomonadota; class Gammaproteobacteria; order Enterobacterales; family Enterobacteriaceae; genus Citrobacter; species Citrobacter sp. TBCP-5362. Next base: position 4,355,473 of record NZ_CP040234.1, read on the forward strand.
GCCACTCTGAGCGTCGTACTTACCACAAAGAGTCTGACGAGCTGATCGCGAAGAAATTCGCCGTGCTGAAAGAGCAGGGTCTGACTCCGGTTCTGTGCATCGGTGAAACCGAAGCAGAAAACGAAGCCGGCAAAACTGAAGAAGTCTGTGCTCGTCAGATCGATGCGGTACTGAAAACTCAGGGCGCTGCGGCGTTTGAAGGCGTGGTTATCGCTTACGAACCTGTATGGGCGATCGGTACTGGCAAATCCGCCACTCCGGCGCAGGCGCAAGCTGTTCACAAATTCATCCGTGACCACATCGCCAAAGCTGACGCGAAAATCGCTGAGCAAGTGATCATCCAGTACGGCGGTTCCGTAAACGCAGCTAACGCGGCAGAACTGTTCGCTCAGCCGGACATCGACGGCGCGCTGGTTGGCGGTGCTTCCCTGAAAGCTGACGCGTTCGCGGTGATCGTTAAAGCAGCGGAAGCGGCTAAACAAGCTTAATGCTGTTGTGGCGGGTGGCGCGTGCGCTTACCCGCCACACAAAATCACAGGCCCGGTAAGCGTTAACGCCACCGGGCTTTTTTTACAAACGCCCCAGTAAACTAAACCACACGTAATCCAGCGGCAACAGCACCAAATACGTTGCCAGCGCCAGTGCCAGACACAGCGTCATACCTGGTTTTGCCGGGACTTTCCCTAATGCCATCGCCACCACAATCGGCGACGCCTGATACGGCAACAGCGGCGTGGAGTACCCCAATACCTGAATCATAATCACCGACAGCAGCGGAAAACCGGTTGCGTCGGAAAAACTCTGCGCCAGCGTGGTATACAGCGCCGGAACGCCGTTCGCCGTCATAATAAAATTCAGCGCGGTGGTAATGCCGGTCAGCGCCAGGAAACTGGTGAAGGGCTTTTCCGGGTCCAGCGGCATGACATGCAGCAGCGCCTCGCCCACCGCATTGCCAATGCCGGTTTGCGTCACGGTGATCGCCAGCCCCAGAATGCCTGCCACATAAATACAGGTGCGGATATTCACGCCGCTGGAAAACTCTTCCCCGTTGATAAACCCCACGCGCGGCAACAGCGTGATCACCGCCGCCGCCAGCCCGGTCCACGCCGGGCCAATACCGTGCCAGCTTTCGCTGACCCACATCGCCAGCACCACCGCCAGCATCCACGCCAGCCGTTTCTCCGCACGGCTCATCGGCGCAGGCGGCGTCAGGTCGCGAGGCGCATGCGGTTTACCGGGAAACAGCCAACAAATAAGGACGATTAACAGCGCACCTTTCAACCAGCCCAGAACAGGCGTATGCAGCAGAAGATACGGCAGATAGTTCAGGTGGATGCCATACGAACCTTCCGCCGCCCCGCTCATCACCAGGTTAGGTACATTAGCAGGCAGGATGGTCGCGGAGAGCTGGAAGGTTCCAAAGCCCACCGCAAGCGCCAGTCCGTACCAGGCGCGCGTGCCATCGGCAATCCCGGCACGTTTCGCCATCGCCGCGACAATGGGCATCAGCAGCGCGATACGCCCCATATTGGACGGCATCACAAACGCCAGCGCATAGCTGAGCAGCACCACGCTCGCCACCATCAGCGGCCATGAGTCGGTCAGTCTGGCGGATAAGGCGCGCGCCGCCCTGTCTGCCAGCCCTGTTTTGCGAATCGCCACCCCCAGCACAAAACCGCTAAAGACCAGCCAGAAAGCCGACGAGGCAAAACCGCCAAAAATGACGTCCGGTGGCGCGATCTTCGCCACCATCGCCACGGTAAAGAACAGCAGCGCGGTAATAAACTCCGGCAACAGCGAGGTTGCCCAGAGCAGAATGGTCACGCCGACCACCAGCGAAGGAATGAACAGAGGGTGTGTAAGCCAGAGCGACATGCCTGTCTCCTGTTGTTTTTTTCAACAAGAATACGGAGACAGGCAGGTGGAGTAAACGCCAGATTAGGTGGGGTTACTGCAAAATCTCACATTGATGATCCTGAATTTCCTCAGCGGAAGCGAGGTTAAACGCCAGCAGGTTGCGCTGCGTCGCCAGCAAAACAAAAGAGTCGTCGCTCTGGCGCACCACCGCCAGTGCATAGCTGCCCATGTGCTCACGCGCATCCGGCACCTCTTCCGCCAGCATCATGAACGGGCTGCGTTGCGCCAGCTCGCTTTCCGTCACCCGACGCGCCAGATATTCATTCCCGCGCAATCCGCCCGGCAGCGGCAGCCAGCGGGTACTCACTTTCGCCAGATTATCATCCAGTTGCGCTCGCACATCAGGGCGCAGGCAGGAGATGTGGATATGAAAGTGGTTTTGCGTCCGCCCGGAGCGTGAGTTAATCGCCAGCGAAATGGCGCTGTCTGGAATATCTTTGCCGTACTTTTGGCTCATAAAGCTGCGCGCCTGCCAGGCTAGCCAGAAGAAGTTCGGCGTGTAGGGCTCCACCAGCAGCGGGCTTTCCGTACCGTTGATGCGGTACGTCGGCATCAACAGATACTGCAACGGGCCATTACGATCTTTAAACACGACATACCCGGCATCCGGTTTCACTTCAGCGCATGGCGCAGGATTTTGCTGTTGCAGTTGGTTCGGTACACATTGTTGCAGAACAATATCCCGCAATGCGTTCGGATTAGCGGCCAGCTTCCAGTAGCCAATGCCCGCGACGGCGGCAACAATCACAACCGCCAGCAAAAAATAACCTGTTTTTTTCATTACTCATTCCCTGTCTCTTATTGACGTGCAAGAGTAACGCAAAATGATGACAAATAAAAAAGCCCGGTCGCACGATGCCACCGGGCTGGAAAAGCAATTTACATTAGCGTTTGCTGATTTGGTCGAACGTACCGCCATTAGAGAAATGCTCTTTCTGCGCTTTCGTCCACCCGCCAAACTCCTCGTCAATGGTGAAGAGTTTCAGCTTCGGAAATGCATTTTCATATTTCTTCGCCACTTCAGGGTCGCGTGGGCGATAGAAGTTTTTCGCCGCAATTTCCTGCCCTTCCGGCGAGTAGAGATACTTCAGATAGGCTTCCGCCACGGCTTGCGTCCCTTTTTTCTCCACGACTTTATCCACCACGGAGACGGTCGGTTCTGCGAGAATTGATTCGCTCGGCGTCACGATTTCGAATTTATCTTTGCCCAGTTCGTTCGTCGCCAACAGCGCTTCGTTCTCCCAGGCGATCAGCACGTCGCCAATCCCACGCTCAACAAAGGTGTTGGTTGAACCGCGCGCGCCAGAATCCAGCACTTCCACGTTCTTAAATAACGCTTTTACGAAGTCCTGCGCTTTGGCCTGATCGTTGTTGTTGTGGTGCAGGGCGTATCCCCACGCAGCCAGATAGTTCCAGCGTGCGCCGCCAGAGCTTTTCGGGTTCGGCGTAATCACCGACACGCCCGGTTTTACCAGGTCGTTCCAGTCATGGATTTGCTTCGGATTGCCTTTACGCACCAGGAAGACGATGGTGGACGTGTACGGCGCGGAGTTGTCCGGCAGACGTTTGATCCAGTTTTTGTCGATACGGCCGCGCTCTGCAATGGCATCAACGTCATAAGCCAGCGCCAGCGTCACCACATCGGCCTCAATACCGTTAATGACTGACGTCGCCTGCTTACCGGAACCGCCATGCGACTGACGGATCACCACGTTGTCGCCCGTTTCTTGTTTCCAGTGCGCGCTAAACGCTTTGTTGTACTGATCGTACAGCTCGCGCGTTGGATCGTAAGACACGTTAAGTAACTGAATATCCTTCGCCAGAACGCTGGTCGATGCCAGCAATAATGTTAACCCCACGCCCCATTTATTCATCGCCCAGCTCTCTTATGTAGTGTTGTGATGAGTAAAGCGTGCCAGAAAGGAATCCAAACATTAAAGAATAAAAAAAGATTGGCTATAACTTGAGGGAATAAATGAAGGATATTGCCGGATGCTGGCTAGCGCCTTATCCGGCCTACAGGCCGTACTGTTGTAGGCCGGGTAAGGCGAAGCCGCCACCCGGCACAATACACACAACGATCAGTACAGCTTTTTAGCGCAATCCAGCCAGTCACCTTTGAACGGACGCTTCATGTTTTCGATAGCGTCGATGATGTCATGGTGAACCAGTTGTTCGTTCTGGATGCCCACACAACGTCCGCCAAAGCCTTCCAGCAGCAGTTCAATGGCATATGAGCCCATACGGGAAGCCAGAATACGGTCGTAAGGCACCGGAGAGCCGCCACGCTGGATGTGACCCAGTACGGTCGCACGCGTTTCACGGCCAGTCTCTTTCTCGATGTAGTGCGCCAGTTCATCAACGTCACACATATGTTCGGTGATCGCGACAATCGCGTGTTTTTTACCTTTCGCGATGCCCGCTTTGATTTCCGCAACCAGATCGTCACGGCTGAATTCCACTTCCGGCACCACAACAAACTCACAGCCCCCAGCGATAGCCGCCGCCAGGGTCAGGTCGCCGCAGTAACGCCCCATCACTTCAACGATGGAGATACGCTGGTGAGAGGAAGAGGTGTCACGCAGACGGTCAATCGCTTCCACTACCGTACCCAGCGCGGTGAAATAACCGATGGTGTAGTCAGTGCCTTTGATGTCGTTGTCGATCGTGCCTGGCAGACCGATGCACGGGAAGCCCATTTCAGTCAGACGTTTTGCACCCATATAGGAACCGTCACCGCCGATAACAACCAGCGCGTCGATGCCACGTTTTTTCAGGTTTTCGATAGCCACTGCGCGAACATTTTCATCGCGGAATTCCGGGAAGCGCGCGGAACCGAGGAAAGTACCGCCACGGTTGATCATGTCGGACACGCTGTAACGGTCGAGCTGAACCATACGGTCTTCATACAGACCCAGGTAGCCATCATAAATACCCATTACTTCCAGTCCTTCCGTCAACGCTGCGCGTACAACACCACGGATTGCTGCGTTCATGCCAGGCGCATCACCGCCGCTTGTCAACACACCGATTTTCTTAATCATGACTACCTCTGAACTTTGGAATGCAAAATGAAATCTGTTGCCGGAAGCCGATACTGTTACTGCACATCGGGACGATCCAACGAATATGCAGATAGTATAACAACCGCTTCCTGCTGAATTGATTCAGGTCAGGCCAAACGGCGGTAATTTATACACAAAATGCTGGCCTTGCTCACTTTTTTACAACGAATTACGAAAGCTCAAACCTCTTGCCTTCCCTGGGTACGACTGAACAGGGGTCCTGGTGGATAATGACATCCGAACCCGGAAAACGCCGCAAAATCGCCTGCTCTACCTGTTCAGCCACCAGATGCGCCTGAACGAGCGGCAGATTATCTTCCATTTCCAAATGAATCTGAATAAAGCGGGTCGGCCCTGACTGCCGCGTGCGAAGATCGTGAGCACCGTTGACGCCCGGCCACGATGTCACGATATCAATAATTTCCTGACGTTCCTCATCGGGCAGCGCGCGATCCAGTAACGACTGCACTGCCTCATACCCCATACGTAGTGCGCTGTATAGAATATAGATGCCGATTCCCAACGCAAACAAGGCGTCCGCGCGATGCCAGCCATACCAGGCCAGCCCAAGCGCAACGAGAATCGCTCCGTTCATCATAACATCAGACTGATAATGAAGCATATCTGCCCGTACTGCCTGACTTTGCGTCTTGCGCACAACCCAACGCTGAAACGTGACCAGAATGATCGTACAAACCAGGGCGATAAGCGTCACCACGACCCCGACGCCCGGTTCGTTCATTGGCGTAGGGGTAATCAGATGCTGAATACCGGTCAAAAACAGAAACAGCGCCGAGCCGGAAATAAACATGCTCTGCGCCAGCGCCGCCAGCGACTCTGCTTTGCCGTGTCCAAAGGTGTGTTCATCATCCGCCGGTTGCAGCGAATAGCGCACCACTAACAGGTTAGTCAGCGACGCGGCAATATCCACCAGCGAGTCAACCAACGCAGCCAGAATACTCACCGACCCGGTGTACCACCACGCAAAAATTTTGATCAAAAGTAACAGTGACGCCATCACTGTCGCGGCAATTGCCGCCCGGCTGACCAGTCGCCCATAGGTTTGATTCATAAACACTCCTGCCTTTCCATGCCGGTAGTATAACGGATGGAGTAAAACAGTAAGGCAATAACCGGATGACAAATTTTGGACAAAAAAAACCCCTCCATCATGGAGGGGAAGACAGGGATGGTGTCTATGGCAAGGAAAACAGGGTTTGTTACTGGGAACGTGAGTTGCTACTACTCAATAACTTCAACGAGGAGCCGTTTTGCCATTGCGCCACATCGCGCAGTTGCTCCATTCGTTGTTGATGCTTCTCATTTAAAACCGCTTGCTGCTCTGGCGTTAACAGGCGATACATCTGGTTGCGAACCCTGGCCATTTCGACCTGACGGGCAACCTGTTCTTGCGCCATTTTTTCTGCCTGAGCGCGCACAGCGTTTTCATCAAATTTTTCTGCGATGACAAGGCGATGCATTGTCTCCATTTCGCTAACATTAACAGGAGGCTGTTCGTGTCTTGCCTGCTGCATCAGATCTCGCATCTGTTGACGCTGATGTTCGGTTAAACTTATGCCGTCGAACATATGGCTCTGCGTACTGCGCTGCGTAAGTCCTTCACCTTGATGCCAGTTATCGCCTGTAACGACTTCAGCAGCGTGGCTTAAAGGACTGAGTGCCAGCGTTGAGGCCATGACGGCAGCGGTAACTTTGCGCATCACTTGCTCCCAAAATCTTTTCTGTCGCGATTCAACGAGAGACAGTTTACGATTCGGGCTGCAAACATGCGTCAGGGGGTGTAAAACAACGTAAAGTCATGGATTAGCGACGCCTGATGACGTAATTTCTGCCTCGGAGGTACTTAAACAATGAATAAAATCCTGTTAGTTGATGATGACCGAGAGCTAACTTCCCTGTTAAAGGAGCTGCTCGAAATGGAAGGCTTCAATGTGCTGGTTGCCCATGACGGGGAGCAGGCGCTTGAGCTTCTGGACGACAGCATTGATTTACTTTTGCTCGATGTCATGATGCCGAAGAAAAACGGTATTGATACGTTGAAAGCGCTTCGCCAGACACACCAGACCCCTGTCATTATGCTGACCGCGCGCGGCAGCGAACTGGATCGCGTACTCGGCCTTGAGCTGGGCGCGGATGATTATTTACCTAAACCGTTTAACGACCGCGAACTGGTCGCGCGTATCCGTGCGATTCTGCGCCGCTCGCACTGGAGCGAACAGCAGCAGAATAACGACAACGGCTCGCCGACGCTGGAAGTGGATGCGTTAAGCCTCAATCCGGGTCGCCAGGAGGCCAGCTTCGATGGTCAAACCCTGGAGTTAACCGGCACCGAATTTACCCTGCTCTATTTACTGGCGCAGCATCTCGGCCAGGTGGTTTCGCGTGAACATTTGAGCCAGGAAGTGCTGGGTAAACGCCTGACGCCGTTCGACCGCGCAATCGACATGCATATCTCCAACCTGCGTCGTAAGCTGCCGGAGCGTAAAGACGGGCACCCGTGGTTTAAAACCCTGCGTGGTCGCGGTTATTTGATGGTTTCCGCTTCATGATAGGCAGTTTAACCGCGCGCATCTTTGCCATCTTCTGGTTGACGCTGGCGCTGGTGCTGATGTTGGTATTGATGTTACCCAAGCTCGACTCACGCCAGATGACCGAGCTACTGGACAGCGAACAGCGCCAGGGGTTGATGATTGAGCAACATGTAGAAGCTGAACTCGCGAACGATCCACCCAACGATTTAATGTGGTGGCGTCGCCTGTTCCGTGCGATCGACAAGTGGGCGCCGCCAGGACAGCGGTTATTGCTTGTGACCACTGAAGGACGCGTGATCGGCGCAGAACGCAGCGAAATGCAGATCATTCGTAACTTTATTGGTCAGGCGGATAACGCCGATCATCCGCAGAAGAAGAAATATGGCCGCGTTGAGATGGTAGGCCCGTTCTCTGTCAGAGACGGGGAAGATAACTACCAGCTTTATCTGATTCGACCGGCCAGCAGTTCCCAATCCGATTTTATTAATCTGCTGTTTGACCGCCCGCTCTTGTTGCTGATCGTCACCATGCTGGTCAGTTCGCCGCTGTTGCTTTGGCTGGCCTGGAGCCTGGCGAAACCGGCGCGTAAGTTGAAAAACGCGGCGGACGAAGTGGCTCAGGGTAATCTGCGACAACATCCAGAACTGGAAGCAGGCCCGCAGGAATTTCTTGCGGCTGGTGCCAGCTTTAACCAGATGGTAACTGCGCTGGAACGTATGATGACCACGCAGCAGCGTCTGCTGTCGGATATCTCGCACGAGCTACGCACTCCGCTTACGCGTCTACAACTGGGCACCGCGCTGCTGCGTCGCCGTAGCGGCGAGAGTAAAGAGCTGGAGCGCATTGAGACCGAAGCGCAGCGGCTGGACAGCATGATCAACGACCTGCTGGTGATGTCGCGTAATCAACAGAAAAACGCGCTGGTCAGCGAAACGATGAAAGCCAATCATCTGTGGGGAGACGTGCTGGATAACGCCGCCTTCGAAGCCGAGCAGATGGGCAAATCGTTAACGGTGAACTTCCCGCCGGGGCCGTGGCCGTTATACGGCAATCCTAGCACCCTGGAAAGCGCGCTGGAGAACATTGTCCGTAACGCCCTGCGCTATTCGCACACGAAGATTGAAGTCGGCTTCGCGGTGGATAAAGACGGCATTACGATAACGGTTGATGACGATGGCCCGGGCGTTAGCCCTGAAGACCGCGAACAGATCTTCCGCCCGTTTTATCGTACCGATGAAGCGCGCGATCGGGAGTCCGGCGGAACAGGGTTGGGGCTGGCCATCGTTGAGACCGCGATCCAGCAGCATCGCGGTTGGGTGAAAGCCGAAGACAGCCCGCTGGGCGGCTTACGGCTGGTGATCTGGCTGCCGTTGTATAAGCGTTCTTAAGTCTCGCTGTGGTGCCGGATGGCGGCGTGAACGCCCTTATCCGGCCTACGGAACCGTACGTTGTAGGACCGATAAGCGTAGCGCCATCGGGCGTTACATCATCCACGTAAACGTCGTGACTGATCTTCAATTTTGCCGCTCAAACGGCGCTTCTGCATCGTTCTGGTCCAGCTTTTCGATAACCCCGCCGCCGACAGCAAACGATGATACTGGCCGTCGTCGAACGGCATATGCCAGGCTATCGCAATCGCCTCCTGTACGCTCACATCACTGACGCGCGACGCCAGAATTAACGGCGCATCCGCCGATACCTGCCCCGGCGCGATAACGCTGTACAGCCAGCCGGTTTTCCCGGCGTTCTGCATCTGCGTCGCCATATCGCTAATGCCGAAATGGAAGTTGAGCTTAAAGCACGGCGAACGTGGCTGAGTCACCTGAATCAGCGCCTCTCCCCACTGAAAAATATCGCCGATAAAAACATTTTGCTCGGTCAGACCGTCGGTCGAAAGGTTTTCGCCAAACGCGGGCGCGACAAACAGATCCGCCTGCGCCGGGAATTGACGCGCCCAGTGCAGATAGTGTTCACGGGGATAATGGCACAGCGCGCGATCGGGCCCACCGTGAATTTTTGTCTCTGCCTGCTCATCACCGGCAAGGCCCAGATCGCTAAGCATCAGCTCGCCATCAACCTGGATTTTCGCAATGGCGCTGGGACGACTTCCCGCATAGTCCCGAATTTTGCCCGTAAACACCTCGACCGGATATCGCATCAGCTTCCCTCTCCCGACAAATAATCCTCATTAGAGCATATTTATTTTGTCTCAGCCGCTCAAAATGAGAGCCGGGTTCACATGATGCGCCAGCAGACGTGCTATCAATTAAAGTGATTTTGAAACGCCATTTCATAATAAGGAGTCAACAACGTGACAGTACAATCGCAGTTTGCTGGCGTCTGGTGTCCTTCCATTACGCCGATGGACAATGACGGAAAAGTCGATCTTAACGGCCTGAGCCAGCATCTCAAACGCCTTACCGAAGCCAACATTGATGTTATTTTGCTGATGGGCAGCATTGGCGAATTTGCGTCTTTCACGCTGGAAGAGCGGCTGATGCTGATCCGCGAGGCCCGCGCGATGAGTTCGCTGAAGATGGTTGCCAATGTCTCCTCCACCTGCACCGGCGACATCCTGCTTATGGCGCAGGAAGCGTACCGCGTCGGGTACGATGCGGTGATGATTCTGCCACCGTATTACTACGGGCAGACGTCGAAGCAGCTTCTGAGCTACTTCCGCCAGCTTGGCAACGCCCTGAGCGGCAAATGGTTCGCCTACAATTTCCCGGCACGCACCGGCTGCGATTTAACGCCGGATCTGGTGGCGACCCTTGCCGCCGAATTCCCGAATTTTGCCGGGATTAAAGATACCGTCGACTGCCAGTCCCATACCCGCAGCATGATTCAGACCACCCGCGCGGTACGCGACGATTTTGCCGTGCTCTCCGGCTATGACGAGTATTACATCCCCAACCTGCTGGCGGGCGGCGCAGGCATTATTTCCGGCTTAAACAACGTGATGCCGGAGCTGTTTGTCAGCGCGCGGGAGGCGTTTAAGCAGGGTGATTTGCAAACGTTGCGCGATATCCAGGAGAAAATCGGCACGTTTATGTCCATTTACGCGATTGGCGAGGATTTTGTAACCACGATTAAAACCGTGGTATCGCGTAAGTTCGGCTATTGTACCGGCGTGTCGCGTAATGCGGGAGGAGAACTGAACGAGCACGAGCGTCGCACAATTGATGAGGTGTTTGGCCGTTAATTCTGACCGGAAGCGCCGGATGAGGCATAAGCCGTCATCCGGCAAAACGGGTTTATTTCACCGTACCGCGAATATCGATTTCCGCCGCTCTGGCCTTCACCTTCCGCGACCAGACTGAGGTAATGATCGGCACCAGAATCGAAGTCACGATAACCGATGTGGCAACCAGCGAGGTCGCGGCGGGCGCCATTGGTTTAAACGCCGGAACCATCTCTGCGATCAGCACGGGCGTGGCTACTGCGGCGCCCGCAGAACTTGAGGCGGCAATACCTGCCGTACCGTCACCGCCGCCGATAAACTTGTCAGCGATGATTAACGGGATGCCGGTGATAATAATGACCGCCACACCCAGTAGAATCCCCAGCACGCCCGTCTGTGCAATCACGCTCAAATCAATGGTGTTGCCCAGCGCGAAGGCGAAGAACGGAATCAGCGTCTGTACCGCTTTGCTGAAGAATTCCCGCAGTTCCGGGTCGAGATTCCCCAGCGCGAAACCAATCAGGAACGGCAATACCGCCCCCACAAATACATGCGGTTCAAACGAGGCAATCCCGGCGGTTCCCAGAATAACCATCGTCATCAGCGGCCCTGACTCCAGCGACATCAGGACAAATGCCCCGGCCTCTTCTTTGGTGCCGTACTGCTGCATGATGGAGGCGTACAGCCCACCGTTGGTCATGTCCATAGAGGCCACCAGCGCCAGCGTCGACAGCCCGGCGAAGAAGCCCGCTTCCACCCCATGTTCCGGGATAACGCGTGACGCAATAGCGGCCACCACCCAGGCAACCGCAATTTTGGTCACCACCAGCGTCCCGGATTTACGCAGCACGGTGCCTGTGGCGCTCAGTTTGATCGACGCGCCCATACAAAAGAACCAGACCGCCAGAATCGGCACCGTACCGGTGATCATACCGTTTGTGAATGAGCCGAAGTATTTCCCTGCACCTGGCGCGAAGGTGTGGCATAGCGCGCCGAGGAACAACGGAACGAGCATCATGCCACCCGGGACTTTTTCTATCGTGCGTTTAATCTGCATTTCCTTCACCTGTAGACATAAAAACGGGCAATTTTTATGGGCGAATGCACCTTACTTTGAGGCACACCCGCGTTGATGAAGAAACGATAGACATTCATTCGAACAATAAAAGTGATCCCAACCACATAACAAAACTATGTTTCATTTTTTATGGATTGATGTTTTTAATTTGACGTAAGTCACACCAGGCAAGCCCAAAAGCGCCTAAAAGAAAGCCCCCGCAGGTTATGCCTGCGGGGGCTGAATCTAATGCCGGATGGCGGCTAACGCCTTATCCAGCCTACAAATCGACAAATCCTCTTCGTAGGCCTGATAAGCGCAGCGCCATCAGGCAAAAAGACTTATTTTTTCGCCGCGAAACGCGCAGCAGCTTCGTCCCAGTTCACCACGTTCCAGAACTCTTTGATGTAGTCCGGGCGACGGTTCTGGAATTTCAGGTAGTAAGCGTGTTCCCATACGTCCAGACCCAGGATTGGGAAACCGGAAACGCCGGAAATGGCCTCGCCCATCAGCGGGGAGTCCTGGTTAGCGGTAGAGACAACCGCCAGTTTGTCGCCCTGCAACACCAGCCAGGCCCAACCGGAACCGAAACGCGTTGCCGCCGCTTTTTCAAACTCCGCTTTGAAGTTATCAACGGAACCGAAATCACGTTCGATAGCCGCTTTCAGGTCGCCCTGCAAAGCGGTGCCTTTTTTCAGGCCTTTCCAGAACAGGCTGTGGTTAGCGTGGCCGCCCGCGTTGTTGCGCAGTACGGTTTTTTTGTCCGCCGGAAGCTGATCCAGTTTGGTGATCAGTTCTTCAACCGGCAGGTTCGCGAATTCAGGCAGGTTTTCCAGCGCCGCGTTAGCGTTGTTGACATAAGTTTGATGGTGTTTGGTATGGTGGATTTCCATCGTCTGCTTATCGAAGTGCGGTTCCAGCGCATCATAAGCGTACGGCAGGGATGGCAGTGTATAACTCATAATCATCTCCATTATTGTCGAGCGGCTGAAGTGTTAATGCCGCGTAAGCAGTTGGTTCATTATAGTTAATTAAATGATATTGAAAATGCTTATCAATGCCGTAGTTTTAATAAGGATATAACTTTTCATTATGTTCTTGAATATGTGAGCCAAATCACCCGTATAACGTGCTGGTTGCCAGGAAGGAAGAAATGTCGGCAATCCTCAAAAGGTTAATCAACTGCGCAATTTTTACACTCATCAGGTCGGGAGGGTCACACCGGCAATAAAAACGATGAGGATTAAGTCATGAGTAACGCGATTACGATGGGTATCTTTTGGCATTTGATAGGTGCGGCCAGTGCAGCCTGTTTTTATGCCCCGTTCAAACAAGTTAAACAATGGTCCTGGGAAACCATGTGGTCAATCGGTGGGATTGTCTCCTGGCTTATCCTGCCCTGGACCATCAGCGCCCTGCTGCTCCCGGATTTCTGGGCCTATTACAGTTCCTTCAACCTCTCCACCCTGTTGCCCGTATTTCTGTTCGGCGCAATGTGGGGCATCGGTAATATTAACTACGGCCTGACCATGCGCTATCTCGGCATGTCGATGGGGATCGGCATCGCGATTGGTATTACGCTGATCGTCGGCACCCTGATGACCCCCATCATCAATGGAAACTTTGATGTGCTGATCAATACCGAAGGCGGACGAATGACGCTGCTGGGCGTCCTGGTGGCGCTGATCGGCGTTGGCATCGTCACCCGCGCCGGGCAGTTAAAAGAGCGCAAAATGGGGATCACCGCCGAGGAGTTCAACCTGAAAAAAGGTCTGCTGCTGGCGGTGATGTGCGGTATTTTCTCCGCCGGGATGTCCTTTGCGATGAACGCCGCCAAACCGATGCATGAAGCCGCCGCCGCGCTCGGCGTCGATCCGCTGTATGTCGCTCTGCCAAGCTACGTGGTCATCATGGGCGGCGGCGCGCTGATCAACCTGGGCTTCTGTTTCATTCGTCTGGCAAAAGTGAAAAACTTGTCGATAAAAGCCGACTTCTCGCTGGCAAAATCGATGATCATCACCAATATCCTGCTGTCCGCGCTGGGTGGCCTGATGTGGTATTTGCAGTTCTTTTTCTACGCCTGGGGCCACGCTCGCATTCCGCCGCAGTATGACTACATCAGCTGGATGCTGCACATGAGCTTCTACGTGCTGTGCGGTGGGATTGTGGGTCTGGTGCTGAAAGAGTGGAAAAACGCGGGTCGTCGTCCTGTCAGCGTTCTCAGTCTGGGTTGCGTGGTCATTATTATCGCCGCCAACATCGTCGGCATGGGAATGGCAAGCTAATCGTTTTGCGTACTGTGATGACGCCACTGGCTGGGCGTCATCCCGGTTTCCCGCGTAAACACCACCGAAAAGTAGTTACTGTCCTCAAAGCCGCACTGCATTGAAATCTCACTGATCATCAGGCGGCTGTGCTGAAGCAAATACTGCGCATGGCAGATGCGGATCTGGCGAAGATACTGGTTGATGGTCATCCCGGTCTGTGAGCGAAACTGCTGTCGCAGCACCCGCTCGCTGCACTGCTCCTGGTCGCAAAACGCGTCCAGCGCAAAGGGGCGCTCCAGGCTTCCGGCCAGCGCGGTAATCAATTTATCCAGCAACGTTTCGCTCGCTCTGGTCGGGAGATCATCGGTGGCATAGCGATGTCTTTTCAGCGTCATCACCAGCTGACCAAATAGCAGCTCCGCCATCTCATTCGCCAGCGGATCGCCCTGATTGCTCTCATGTTCAAGCTGGCTGATAACCTGCCGCGCCTGATTCATCCCCACGCTGCCCAGCCGCCAGTGCGGGCGCCGTTCACTGCCGTTAAAGCCCGGAATGGCGCTTTCCCAGCCAAGATTCAGGGTCAACCGCTCCGGGCAGTAAATAATATTCTGCAAAACCAAATCGTTAACGGAAGTGTAGGAGTGTCTGTCCTCGGCGCGAATATAAAACAGATCGCCACGCGTGATGCGGTAAGGGCGATCGTTGAGCACATGCAAACCGTTGCCGCGCCAGACCAGCACCAGTTCACAAAACTCGTGTGTATGTTCCGCGAACACATTTTGCGGATAGCGATCGGCAACCGCGACAGCCTGGCCGTCATTCGCAAAAAAGTCTTTTTTCAGAAGGACTAACTGATTTGCCACCGCAGCACCTCACGTTGAATGCTTGCCGGATGGCGCTACGCTTATCTGGCCTACAGATCGCCGCCGTAGGCCGGATAAGACGAAGCCGCCATCCGGCATTGAAGGGGACGATTATCAGCAAATTGGCGACAAAAAACGGTGATAGCTTTCGCGTTACTGTAGCAATGCGTCCCGCCCCTGGCGAATATCCCTGGGCGACCAGTCAAATTCCCGGCGAAACAGCGTCGAAAAATGGTTACTGTCGCCAAAACCGCAGCGATACGCGATATCTGTGACACTTTCATCACTGTGACGCAGCAGGTGGCGAGCCTTGATAAGCCGCAGACGGTTAAGATAGCGCTGCGGCGTCAGGCCGGTCTGTTGTTTGAGCTGACGGTGCAGCGTGCGCAGCGAGAGCGAAAACTTGTCGGCTATCGATTCCCAGCACACCTCTTCAGCAAAATGATCCTCCAGCCAGGCCAGCAACTGATTCAGCCGCGCATCGTTATTGGCCGCCCCTTCCATCAGACTGCTTTTACGCAGCAGCACCAGCAACTGCATAAACAGAATTTCACGGTTGGCGACCGCAGGCGTGTCCATCTCGTCTCCGGCGTTTTCCATCTGCGCCACCAGTTGCCGCACCTGCTGCAACGCGCTCTGATTCACGCGCCAGTGTGACGGGTACTGCCCATCCTGTTCCTGCGGCAAGAGCTGGTTCAGCCCCGCCAGAAACTGAAACGCGTCCGGCGAGCGATAGAGCACATTCGTCAGACACAGGTTGTCGGTGTGTTCATACAGATGTCTGTCATGATCGCGAACAAAGCAGACCGTACCGCCGCTAATGGTGTAGGGCTGCCCATTGAACACATGAATGCCAGTGCCATGTTCAACAATCACAATCTCATGAAAATCATGATGATGTTCAGGAAAAGCGGACTGAGGAAGCCGGGGTTCAATGGCCACGGGCGCTTTACCTGACGGAAAAAAATCCACGCTATGCAGTACGGTCATGATGGCTTCCTGATATGAGAAACATGTCAGAAATAGTAATTAAGGGTTACTACCCTCACCTTAAATTTTTAACGCCAAAGCGCGCAAACCCGGTCGTTTTTTCAAGAAAGGACGGGAAAGATCAGGAAATGCGGACGCCGTCACATCCGGCCAATTCACGCTGATAAACGGAAATTGTGAACGCTATCACGTTCACCTTTGCCTCCTTGCCAGCGGCCAATTTAACCTGTCAGTAACAGGAAGGTACGCCTTCCTGGGGGTTCTTAGACTGAGTGCAATGAAACTCAGAAGGACTTCACCATGACTTTTCGCCATTGTGTCGCTGTCGATCTCGGGGCATCCAGCGGGCGCGTAATGCTGGCGCGTTACGACAGTGAACAACACGCCCTGACGCTGCGTGAAATCCACCGTTTCGCGAACTGTTTGCAAAAAACAGACGGGTTCGACGCCTGGGATATCGACAGCCTGGAAAATGAAATTCGCCTTGGACTGGAGAAAGTCTGCGATGAAGGTATCCGTATTGACAGCATCGGCATTGATACCTGGGGCGTGGACTATGTGCTGCTCGACAAGCACGGCCAGCGCGTCGGTCTGCCCGTATCTTATCGCGACAACCGTACCACGGGGGTGATGCAGCAGGCGCTGGCGCAGCTCGGTAAGCATGATATCTATCGCCGCAGCGGCATTCAGTTTCTGCCGTTCAATACGCTGTATCAGCTCCGCGCGCTGGTTGAACAACAGCCTGAACTTATCCCGCAGGTGGCGCATGCCCTGCTGATCCCCGACTATTTCAGTTTCCGCCTGACGGGCGAAATGAACTGGGAATACACCAACGCCACCACCACGCAGCTCGTCAATATCAACAGCGATGACTGGGACGATGCCCTGCTGGACTGGACCGGCGCCAACAAAGCCTGGTTTGGCAGACCTACCCATCCGGGCAACGTGATCGGCTACTGGATCTGCCCACAGAAAAATCAGATTCCGGTGGTCGCTGTCGCCAGTCACGACACCGCCAGCGCGGTGATCGCCTCTCCGCTGGCCGATAAAAACAGCGCTTATCTCTCTTCCGGCACCTGGTCGTTGATGGGCTTCGAGAGCAGAACGCCTTACACCGATGACGCGGCGCTGGCGGCGAACATCACCAATGAAGGCGGCGCAGAAGGCCGCTACCGGGTGCTGAAAAACATCATGGGACTCTGGCTGCTTCAGCGCGTACTGAAAGAGCGCCAGATTACCGACCTGCCCACGCTGATCGCCGAGACCCAGTCGCTTCCGGCCTGCCGTTTCCTGATAAACCCGAATGACGATCGCTTTATCAACCCCGCCGATATGAGCGCGGAGATTCAGGCGGCCTGCCGTGAATCCGGCCAGCCGGAACCCACCCGTAACGCCGAACTGGCACGCTGCATTTTCGACAGTCTGGCGCTGCTGTATGCCGATGTGTTGCAGGAGCTGGCGAACCTGCGTGGTGAAGCCTTTAGCCAGCTGCACATCGTCGGCGGAGGTTGCCAGAACGCCCTGCTGAACCAGCTGTGCGCTGATGCCTGCGGCATTCGCGTGATGGCCGGGCCGATTGAGGCTTCCACCCTCGGCAATATCGGCATCCAGCTCATGACGCTGGACGAACTGAACAACGTTGACGACTTCCGTCAGGTGGTGAGAACCAACTACGACCTGACGACCTTTACCCCAAATCCTGACAGTGAAATTGCCCGCCACGTTGCGCAGTTTCAATCAAAACGACAGACAAAGGAGCTTTGCGCATGACCACTCAACTTGAACAAGCCTGGGAACTGGCGAAACAACGTTTTGCTGCGGTAGGTATTGATGTCGAGGAGGCGTTACGCCAGCTCGATCGTCTGCCGGTATCGATGCACTGCTGGCAGGGCGATGACGTCGCCGGATTCGAAAACCCGGAAGGATCGCTCACCGGCGGTATTCAGGCCACCGGTAACTATCCCGGTAAAGCACGTAGCGCCAGCGAGCTGCGTGCCGACCTGGAACAGGCGCTAAGCCTGATCCCGGGGCCAAAACGCCTGAACTTACACGCAATCTATCTGGAGTCTGACACGCCGGTGTCCCGCGACCAGATCAAGCCGGAGCACTTCAAAAACTGGGTGGAATGGGCAAAAGCGAACCAGTTAGGGCTGGACTTCAACCCCTCCTGCTTTTCTCACCCGCTGAGCGCTGACGGCTTTACCCTGGCGCACGCGGACGACAACATTCGCCAGTTCTGGATTGACCACTGCAAGGCCAGCCGCCGCGTATCCGCGTACTTCGGTGAGCAACTGGGCACGCCGTCGGTGATGAACATCTGGGTCCCGGATGGCATGAAAGACATCACCGTTGACCGCTTAGCGCCGCGCCAACGCCTGCTGGAGGCGCTGGACGAGGTGATCAGCGAAAAACTGAATCCGGCGCATCACATCGACGCCGTGGAAAGCAAACTGTTCGGTATTGGCGCGGAAAGCTATACCGTCGGCTCCAACGAGTTCTACATGGGCTACGCCACCAGCCGCCAGACCGCTCTGTGCCTCGACGCGGGCCACTTCCATCCGACCGAAGTGATTTCCGACAAGATTTCCGCCGCCATGCTGTATGTGCCGCGCCTGCTGCTGCACGTCAGCCGCCCGGTGCGCTGGGACAGCGACCACGTCGTGCTGCTGGATGATGAAACCCAGGCAATTGCCAGCGAAATCGTGCGTCACAACCTGTTTGACCGCGTGCATATCGGCCTCGATTTCTTCGATGCCTCCATCAACCGTATCGCCGCGTGGGTTATCGGCACGCGCAATATGAAGAAAGCGCTGCTGCGCGCGCTGCTGGAACCAACCGGGCAACTGCGTCAGTTAGAAGCCAGCGGCGATTACACCGCCCGCCTGGCGCTGCTGGAAGAGCAGAAATCCCTGCCGTGGCAAGCCGTCTGGGAAATGTATTGCCAGCGTCACGACACGCCAGCCGGCAGCCAGTGGCTGGAAAGCGTCCGTGCCTATGAAAAAGAGATTCTGAGCAAACGTAGCTAACCGCGACGCCTGACTTGTAGGCCGGATAAGACGTTCCGCGTCGCCATCCGGCAATAAATGAAACACGATTGCCGGATGGCGCTGCGCTTATCCGGCCTACGTAAGACCCGATAACGTTCGGGCAATAAATGGGAACACCGAACATGCAGAACATTACCCACTCCTGGTTTGTCCAGGGAATGATCAAAGCCACCTCCGACGCCTGGCTGAAGGGCTGGGACGAACGCAACGGCGGCAACCTGACGCTGCGTCTGGATGAGGCGGATATCGCGCCGTTTACCGACGATTTCCACCAGGAACCACGCTATATCGCGCTGAGTCAGCCAATGCCGCTGCTGGCGAACACGCCGTTTATCGTCACCGGCTCCGGCAAATTCTTCCGCAACGTGCAGCTCGATCCGGCAGCGAATTTAGGCGTGGTGAAAGTGGACAGCGACGGCGCGGGCTACCACATTCTGTGGGGGCTGAATCATGAGGCGGTTCCAACCTCCGAGCTGCCGGCTCACTTCCTCTCCCACTGCGAGCGCATTAACGCCACCGACGGTAAAGACCGCGTGATTATGCATTGCCACGCCACCAACCTGATCGCGCTGACCTACGTGCTGGAAAACAACACGCCGCTTTTCACCCGCAAACTGTGGGAAGGCAGCACCGAGTGCCTGGTGGTGTTCCCGGACGGCGTCGGCATTCTGCCGTGGATGGTGCCGGGCACCGATGAGATCGGTCAGGCCACCGCGCAGGAAATGCAGAAGCACTCGCTGGTGCTGTGGCCCTTCCACGGCGTGTTCGGCAGCGGCCCGACGCTGGATGAAACATTCGGCCTGATCGATACCGCCGAGAAGTCTGCGGAGGTGCTGGTCAAAATCTATTCGATGGGCGGTATGAAGCAAACCATCACGCGTGAAGAACTGGTAGCGCTTGGCAAACGCTTTGGCGTAACCCCGCTTGCCAGCGCATTAGCGTTGTACTGATTCTTCCCGCAATCCAATGCCGGATGGCGGCTTCGCCTTATCGGGCCTACGAAGCCGTAGGCCCGATAAGCGCAGCGTCATCGGGCAATAGGGTAACGGTCAATCTTAAGGAGAATATTCATGAGCTTCATGTTGGCACTTCCCAAAATTAGCCTGCATGGCGCAGGCGCAATCGGCGATATGGTTAACCTCGTCGCGAACAAGCAATGGGGTAAAGCGCTGGTCGTCACTGATGGGCAACTGGTAAAACTGGGCCTGCTGGACAGCCTGTTTGCCGCGCTTGACGCGCATCAGATGTCATACCATCTTTTCGACGAGGTTTTCCCGAACCCCACTGAAGAACTGGTGCAAAAAGGGTATTCGGCATATCAGGACGCGCAGTGTGATTACATCATCGCCTTCGGCGGCGGCAGCCCGATCGATACCGCCAAAGCGGTCAAAATTCTGACGGCGAACCCTGGCCCCTCTACCGCCTATTCTGGCGTCGGCAAAGTCAAAAACGCGGGCGTTCCACTGGTGGCGATTAATACCACCGCCGGTACGGCAGCGGAAATGACCAGCAATGCCGTCATTATCGACTCCGCGCGCCAGGTCAAAGAGGTCATCATCGACCCGAATATCATCCCTGATATCGCGGTGGACGACGCCAGCGTTATGCTGGACATCCCGCCATCCGTCACTGCCGCCACCGGCATGGATGCGCTGACCCACGCCATTGAGGCCTATGTCTCGGTTGGCGCGCATCCGCTTACCGACGCCAATGCGCTGGAAGCCATTCGGCTGATTAACCTGTGGCTGCCGAAAGCGGTTGATGACGGCCACAACCTCGAAGCGCGTGAGCAGATGGCGTTTGGCCAGTATCTGGCAGGTATGGCGTTCAACAGCGCTGGCCTTGGTCTGGTACACGCGCTGGCGCATCAGCCGGGCGCCACGCACAACCTGCCGCACGGCGTCTGTAACGCCATCCTGCTGCCGATCATTGAGAACTTTAACCGCCCGAACGCGGTCGCGCGTTTTGCCCGCGTCGCCCAGGCGATGGGCGTCGATATTCAAGGTATGAGCATTGAGGCGGCGAGTATGGAAGCGATCAATGCAATCCGCGCATTGAGCAAACGCGTCGGCATTCCTGAAGGTTTCAGCACACTGGGCGTCACGAAAGACGATATTGAAGGCTGGCTGGACAAAGCGCTGGCAGATCCGTGTGCGCCGTGCAATCCACGCACCGCCAGCCGCGATGACGTCCGCGAGTTGTATCTGGAGGCGCTATGATCCGCAAAGCGTTTGTGATGCAGGTGAATGCCGACGCACACGAGGAGTATCAGCGTCGCCATAATCCCATCTGGCCGGAGCTGGAAAGCGTATTGAAAGCGCATGGCGCGCATCACTATGCGATTTACCTCGATAAAGAACGCAACCTGTTGTTCGCGACCGTCGAGATTGAATCGGAAGAGCGCTGGAATGCCATCGCCAGTACCGACGTGTGCCAGCGTTGGTGGAAGCATATGCGCGACGTGATGCCTGCCAACCCGGATAACAGCCCGGTGAGCGCAGAGTTAAAAGAAGTGTTTTACCTGGCGTAGGCTGTCTGAAGCCAGATGGCTCAACGCCGGATGGCGACGCTAACGCGTCTTATCCGGCCTACAGGTAGCAAACGGCACAAAATTGTAGGCCGGATAAGCGCCAGTGCCATCCGGCGTCATAAACCTCATCGCGCGGAATTAATTTTGCTCGGCCACCAGGATCGCCTGCGTATCCGCTTCCAGCGCTTTAAAAATGTGCTCCTGATCGGCGGGATAACAAATATAATCGCCCTCGCCTAACTCTTCCGGCGCCTCTGTCAGCCCGACAAGCGCTTTCCCCTGCGTCACAATAATATGCTCCACCGATCCCGGCGGATGTGGATGTGAAATACGATCCGCCCCCGGCTGCGTCAGCAGCAGGTAGATATCGCGCCGCGCCCCTGGTGGACAGGCAGCCAGTAAAATAGCCTGATAGTGGGCCTGTTCCGCCACCACTTTTGTCCCTTCTCCGCGACGAATCACCTGCGTTTTTTGCGCCTGCGGCTCCAGCAGACGTGCAAAGGGAATATCCAGGGCCACGCAAAGCGCCCAGAGCGTTTCCAGGCTAGGATTTCCATTGCCCGCTTCCAGTTGCGACAGGGTAGATTTCGCAATCCCCGCACGCCGGGCGATTTCCGCCAGCGACAGGCCGGTACGCTGACGTTCGCGCACCAGGCTTTTCGCGATCACGCTAATGGGCTGTGTCATTCACGACTCCGCGTTCTTTATATCGAACGAATCGTTCGACTTGTAAATCAATTCTGTTGCGTTCATTATAATGGAAATTCGTTCGATATGGCTAAGATAGTATGAAACATCACCTCTCATGTCTCAGCGGAGACACGATAAAAGCGATATTTTTAGTGTGTCTGGCCGTTGGCGTCGTCGGGATGTCCTACGGATCGCTGGCGATGGCCTACGGCTTCCCGATTTGGGTGCCGTTTGTACTCTCCATTTTTGTCCTGGCGGGGGCGTCCGAATTTATGTTTATCGGCATTGTCGCCAGCGGCGGGAACCCACTGGCCGCCGCCGCTGCCGGTTTGCTGGTGAATGCCCGCCATATTCCATTCGGCGTAACGGTACGTGAACTGGTAGGCACCCGCGCCGCCAGCTTTCTGGGCTGCCATATCATGAATGATGAAAGCGTCGTCTTTGGTCTGTCGCAAAAAACACGGCAACAGCGCAAAGCCGCCTACTGGCTGTGCGGCGCGGGCGTCGCAATTTTTTGGCCGCTGGGCGCACTGCTTGGCGCGATGGTCGGCAAACTGCTCCCGGCACCGGAAACCATCGGTCTGGACGCGGTATTTCCCGCCATTTTATTGGCGTTAGTGATCCCGGCGTTCAGGAATCGCACCACGCTGATCCGCGCCTGTAGCGGCGCCGGGCTGTCGCTTGCCGCCGTCCCCTTCGCACCGGTCGGGTTGCCGGTACTGCTCTCTCTGCTTGGCTTACTGACGAGGAAAAAATAATGGGCAACATGACGCTGTTTATCGTCGGTATTGCTGTGTTATCGGCAGGCACCTATCTGATGCGTCTTGGCGGAGCAAAGCTCGGCAACCGGCTGGCGCTCTCCGAACGTTCTCAGGCGCTATTGTCGGATGCGGCAACGGTATTGCTGTTTTCAGTGGCGCTGGCAACCACGTTTTATGAAGGCGAACATTTTGCCGGAATGGCGAGGGTACTGGGCGTCGCGTTCGCTGTTTTCCTGGCGTGGCGCAAAATGCCGCTGATTGTGGTGATTATCGCTGCGGCGGTGGTGACAGCGCTGCTAAGGCTGGCGGGTATGCACTAAATATGAGGCATTTATCGGAATAGTAAAACAGTAAACGCAGAAACGAAAAAAGCGCCCTGAAGGCGCTCTTTCGACAGTTTTGGATCACTTATTTCAGCAGTTCAGCGGTCATATGCACGCGGTTACCGGAGTATGCGGAAGTGATTTTGTAATCACTGGCGCCAGCCTGCTGAGCCTGAGCGGCAATTTTTGCTTCTGCGCTTTCCAGAGTAGAGCCCGTCGCGGTAACAGACTGAGCGGCGAAAGAACCGAAAGAAGTAGCGAGAGCGATAACTGCGACAAAAGTTTTGATGCTTTTCATGATATAAACCCTTTAACTTAGTTGTTTAAGTAAGGCACCGTGCCTTGATGTGATAAATAATAGGCCGGTATTCGAACAACTAAAAGCGGAAGGATTTGCTATTCTTTTTCAAATTTACTGAATAAAATTCAACCTGTCATCAAACGCCGTGGATGCGTATAAATTGTCGCCTTGCCCGGCTTGCAAAAGCCCACCAGCGTCAGGTTACAGCGCTCAGCCACGTCAACCGCTAACGTGGTGGCTGCGGAGACGGCAAACAGGATTTCAACGCCGCACATCGCCGATTTCTGCACCATTTCATAGCTGGCGCGACTGGAGACCAGCACCGCGCCCTGCTGCCAGCTTTCGCCTTCCGTCGCCCGGCGCCCCAGCAGTTTATCCAGCGCGACATGGCGACCAACATCTTCATGCCCGCCGGCTAATTCACCGGACGGCATCGCCCACGCCGCCGCGTGAGTACAGCCGGTAAGCTGACCAACCGGTTGAAAATCAGACAGATGCTTCAACGCGCGATCAAGATTCGCCAGGTCAAAGGTTTGGGTAAACGGGAGCGGCGTAATGGGTTTGCCGATGTCATTCAGTTGCTCCACGCCGCAAACGCCGCAGCCGGTACGCCCGGCCAGGGCGCGACGACGTTCTTTCAGCCCCATAAAGCGGCGGCTGGAAAGCTCAATCTGCACTTCAAGGCCGTTGCAGGAAGGAACGACGTCCATGCCATAAATATCCTGCGGACATTCAATAATGCCTTCCGACAGTGAAAAACCGATCGCGAATTGCTCCAGATCTTTCGGCGTGGTCATCATCACCACATGGGAAATGCCGTTATAGACCAGCGCGACAGGAACTTCCGTCGCCAGCATATCCGGTTTTGATTGCGTCAGGCACCCGCGCGTCCAGACGGCATGAGAAACAGCGCCCTCCGGGGATGAATTTTGATGGTCAGACAAAGCAGCTTCCTGGTATGGACTCACGATAAGAGAGATTGCGTTCAGGCAGGATGAGAGCGCCTTTGCGCATTTAACTGCGGTTATTGTCCTCCATTATTTTTGTGAGGTCAAAACCGGGGCAAAACCGCCCCGGTCGGCAGGATGAGAACGCTAGTTAGCCGCGAGAGCGTCAAACGACACGGTGTAGGTTTCTTCCAGATCCTGCGTATTGCTGGTCTGGAAAGCTTTATCGGCAAGATAAGTGGTGATCATCAGTGTTGCAACCCACTGTTTTCCTGCCACTTCCTGACCGTTTACCGCAGCAGCGGACATATCCGGCAACAGCGTCATTTCCGCAGCGCCGCCCGATACCTGCGCCGCGCCCCGGGGAACCGAAGCCAACTGAACGGGAGCGTTATCGACTCTGGCATTTTTCATTTTAATCGACATCGCGCCGTTGTCAGAAAACCGCCAGGCCTGCCCCTGCCGGGCGGGGCCATCCACAAAGAGCCGAATTTTATGTTCATCAGTACAGATGACGGAGACCTGTAACTCCCGGGTGACGGAGGCATAACCGTGATACATATTCCCGGCGTATTCGGTGCTCCCCTCCCTCATATCCTCCCTGCGGAACCGCCCATAGTCGACCTGTTTTGTCGAAGATAAAATCTGACAGTCGCCTTCTTCCGCCAGTGCGGATGGCGCATTCCCACACAAGAAACCCGCCAGTAATACAGGCATAAAAACGCTAAGGTGTTTCATGGAGCCAGCTCCCTGTTTCATTAGAGACATTTCCCTTTTATCTCCTCGTAGAATTTCTGCGGATCGGCTTCCGGCAGGGTGTAGTTCAGTTTGCATCGTCCACCGTCCACCTTCGCATACAGCTGATGGCTTGCTGATATATCATTCAGGAAGATCAAACCGTCCTCTGGCGCGGAAGTGATGTATTCCCCGGCGTCGTTGACAATGGAGACGCCTTTCGGCAACGGAGTACCGTCTGCACGCATGACAGAGAGCAGCACGCGCCGCTGACTCAGCGTGGTGAATTGCCATTTCGCGACCGCCCCGTGCGATGCTTTAATCGCCGTCCGGCCATTATTGACGTCAAGATTGCCCGGAAGACTTTGGGTATTAAGTTCCAGCGTACTTTCATGGAACGGCGTCAATGACGGGACGACGGCCTGGCCCCATTTATCGGTCCAGACGGGCCCGCGCGACGTCACAATTTCGATACCGGCAACAGGCTTGTCCAGTTGGGTAATGGCATACGTGTCCGCGACCGGATACGGTGAGAAGGTCACGCCATCGTCATGCGCCACAATGCCGCCACTCAATGCGGCAGAGTAGTTCGTATTGCTGTCGTTATCGCCGCCAGCCGCCACGGACAGCGTGGTATAATGAAGATTGCTGTTGAGCGAGCTATCCCAGTCGGTAACACTTTCGTCCTGATCGCGAGACACGCCGACCGTGTATTGGTTGTCGTCATTCAGCGACCCCATCGCCCGCGTGCCATAAGAGCTTCTTCCTTCACTCTCGCGATACCACGAGTTCGTTGAAACACCGGTACGGCCTAACGGAACAGAAACGTTCACGTAGAACATATCGCGATCGCTCTCATCCCCACGACTGATATCCGATTCCCAGTTCACGCTGACGCTGAAATATTTATAGGTTTGCGACCAGGAAGAGATAATGCGGCGGCTATTATAGTCGCTGTCCCAGGCCTCATTACGGTAGTAGCCGAGCGAAAAACGCCCCAGAAGCGTATCCGACCAACTGACCGCGACGTTCGTATCGTATTTCGTTGGGGAGTAATCATCGTCGTCGCTATACAGTTCCTGCATTTCGCGATAGTCCGCCGTGCCGTAGCTGCCGCCCAGCGAAATCCCCATCCCCCAGGGTAAGGAATACCCAAGATCCAGCGTGGTTTTGTGCCCATCAGTCTGGCTACGGTTATCGATCGACCCAAGAAACCCGAGCGAGGCATATAAATTCTGTACGGGAACGGTATCCACATTGGCAGAGAAACCGTAATAGTGGTTATCCGCCATCACCATTCCGGCCATGAGATTCATACGATTATTCACTGACCAGCCATCAGACGCCGACACAATCCAGGGCTGCTCAAAATTCGTGTCCATATCTTCCGCACGCCCCACGGCCAGAGAAAAACCCGGCGCCCTGCCGACATGGTTACTACGAAACGTGCTCGCCGATACGGTAAAATGGCTCTCGCTTCCATCGGTCTCCGTCACCGTGACATTCAGGTCGGTGTTGAGGTTAGCAATGGGCACATCGGTTAAGGTAAAGGGGCCAGCGGGAACAAGCGTTGAATAGATGATCTGCCCACCCTGGCGAATATCCACGCGCGCCTGAGAATATCTGGCGATCCCCGTCACCTCGACGCCGCTCCCCTCGTTCGGCAGCAGGGTATTATCCGGCATGACTTGCACACCGTAGACCGATGGAATACTAAAGCGGCTGTTGGCAATGTTGATTTGCCCGCCCTGCACCATCACGCCATAGTCGGCAAAAGTGCGTTGCGCGTAGGTATAATACGAGTCGGTTTCTAATTCCTGGTCGCTGCCGTCGCTGACGAATTGTGTGCTGCGCACAATCCAGTCACCCGCATTAAAACCAAGTTCAAACGTTGACTGAAAGCGGTCTGAATTATCGCCGTCATATTTATAATGCGTGCCAAACATGGAGTAATTCAGCATTGCGGCATGACCACCGCGAACGTCCGCGACCTGTCGGTTATTATCTGGATCAATCGCTTCCTGCGGAACAACCAGCGACATTTCTTCTGTTTCAGGCGTAGCGCTAACGGTTGCCGTAGACCAGTATTGATGGATCAGCGGGCAGGTTTCTCTTTTTATTTTCGTGACGAGTCCTGCGCTTTCCAGAAATGCCTTATCAATACAGGGCTGCCCTTCCTCATTAAACTTAACCGACATGACACTGTGTTTTTTGCCATTAATAATAACGGTCACATTATGGACACCAGGAGTGAACCGGGACGCTAAGGAATAATAATCAGCAATCACAGGATCGAGACCATTAGATTCTAATGCATCAGTATCAAATACCGCTCTCGCCAACTCCATCGTTCCAGTAGAGGTCGGCATTATTTCCGCCCGTATACTGAAAGCGATTGCCGTCAGACAAAACACAATAATTCCTTTTTTAGCGGAACCGCGAATCATAACCACTCCATGTGTTTTACAATAAACTGAGATTAATTATTTTATTTCTGCAACAAAACTCTTCGCCTTATAGCCATAGCGCGTAGCAGGATACATTTCGATATTTTTATCCAGTGCGGATAATGTGGTCGAGGCATGGGCATTTATTGTTTCACCCGGCAGAATATAAGCCTTTGGTAAATCAGCGTGCGCGCCTGATGGCAATAATTTTACTTTCTGCTCCAGACGGATAACATAAGGCGTTTTATTTTCCACGCTGAGTTTTCCGCCGCGCATATGCCACTGGAGATCTTTCCTCGGCTCCATATTCACGTCTAAACCCGAAGGATGAATAATGACGGGAAGGTTTTGGCTAAAGACCACTTTAACTTTGTTTTTATCCCGTTGCGGGATGGTCGTAAAAATAACGCGCTTCAAATGCTCTACTTTTAACGGCTCCGCGCTATTTTTAAGAACGAATCGCACACGTTGCGTCTTACCGGCATCAACACGCGTAACGGGTTGCGTGACAATCAGACCAGGCTGCGGATCGTCTGGAAGATTGACGATTTTGGTATACAAGAGCTGGGCATCAGCATCGGTGTTTTTGACATCCATACTGCCGCCTTGCTCTTCTTCATTAATCAGCAGCAGCGACGTGTCGGGCACCATCCCGGCAGCCAGACAGTTAAATGACGCCAATAAACAGGCGCAGATTAATGTTTTCTTGAAGGAAAGCATAATATTAGTCCATTAATATTCATAACTGCTCCCCATAGTAATATGGGGAGCATCTACGATACGTGCAGTGTAATTACAGATATACCAGCTCTACGGTGGTTAAGCCGTCAAGCGTCGCTTCATCGGTAATTTGCAGATCGTCTGTCGGGTTGATAATCGCGGACACACCGACGTTAAAGTTGACTTTTGTTTGCGGTTCTGGCGCATCAGCCGAGCTTTTACCAAAGCTGTAAACCTCGCTGTTATTATTTATAATCTGCATATAGCTGTTGCCTGCTTTTGTTCCCCAGGTAGTGCCGTCATTTGCTGAGAAATAGGCAATCAGGTTATCGCCATTGCCGTTAGTCAGCGTTCCTGAATCAATCTGAATACCCAGCGCATATGCCCCAATTTTCTGGCTACCGTACAGCCCCAGGCCAAAAAGATAATTAGCAGAAGAAATGAAATCAGTCGATGCGAAATTAATGGCATAACCGGTGGTCGGTACAGAAGCGCTATGCATATCAGTAAAAGAAACGCCGACACGCGTATCTTCTTCACAGGTAATGGCGACTGGCACGGTTTTAATGTCAGGCAGTGCGGTTGGCGCAGTTGAATTTAATGACGCCACTTTGATGGTGCCAAAATCAGCGATACCGCCGCCGCTTGGGAATGACGGAATACAGGAAGCAGGAACAATTTTCCCTGATACTTTAATATCAACGCTCGGTGCCGCCATAACGGAAGAAGCCGTCAGCGCCAGCACAGACACCATCAGGCTTTTTTTAAAAAAAACATTCATTTTTATTTCCTTATAAAAGAAGCCACTTTATATAATGATGACCTCTGCATATTTCAAAAAATTGACATGACACCAACATACAATATTGGTTGGCGAAATTTATCATTTGTCAAAAAACCATACAATCGAAAGATTATTTTTAAGAATTTATTCCAGGCAAATCCTCAAAGGAAATCCTTATATACATTCACCAAACATATATAAAGATTCATATAAAAGATTAAATCCCGTTATTGTATAAATAATAAATATTATCTACCGCCAGAAAAGTCGATCCATCCAGAACTACCGATAAAGAATGCTGATACCTCATCTCTTTTCGAACAACAACACAATTATTTAACATAGTGATGATTACGCAGCGAAATTTATTAACTCCAAAGTATTAGTTCCTGCTTTTTCGGTTGCAAAGCTCGTCAGTCATTATGCATCAATGTGATA
This sequence comes from Citrobacter sp. TBCP-5362, assembly GCF_005406305.1. Classification (NCBI taxonomy): domain Bacteria; kingdom Pseudomonadati; phylum Pseudomonadota; class Gammaproteobacteria; order Enterobacterales; family Enterobacteriaceae; genus Citrobacter; species Citrobacter sp. TBCP-5362. The sequence continues at coordinate 4,385,088 of NZ_CP040234.1, forward strand.
AACATCACATTTTCATATTGCCATCATGAAAACTCATTCACTTTTATTTAACCGCAACAGAACACACCTACCAACATTATGGTATCCTGAGTTATATCCCTCCCGGAACTGAGGGAATGCGCAAATTCTTCCCTTTGCGGCCGGTTTCATTGTGGTCCGCAAAGTAAAACTACATAGCAATGTCGAAACAAGGAGCAAACCATGCAGGTCAGCAGAAGGCAGTTCTTTAAGATCTGCGCTGGCGGTATGGCAGGCACCACGGCGGCGGCACTGGGTTTCGCACCCAGCGTAGCGCTAGCGGAAACACGGCAATATAAATTGCTGCGCACCCGCGAAACCCGTAACACCTGCACTTACTGTTCCGTTGGTTGCGGGCTGTTAATGTACAGCCTCGGCGACGGTGCAAAAAACGCCAAAGCATCTATCTTCCACATCGAGGGCGATCCGGATCATCCGGTCAGCCGTGGCGCGCTTTGCCCGAAAGGGGCCGGTCTGGTGGACTTCATTCACTCCGAAAGCCGCCTGAAATACCCGGAATACCGCGCGCCAGGTTCAGATAAATGGCAGAAAATCAGTTGGGATGAGGCATTCGACCGCATCGCTAAACTGATGAAAGAAGACCGCGACGCCAACTACGTTGCGCAGAACGCCGAAGGCGTGACCGTTAACCGCTGGCTCTCCACCGGGATGCTGTGCGCTTCCGCATCCAGTAACGAAACCGGCTATTTAACGCAAAAATTCTCCCGCGCGCTCGGTATGCTCGCGGTCGACAACCAGGCGCGTGTCTGACACGGACCAACGGTAGCAAGTCTTGCTCCAACATTTGGTCGCGGTGCGATGACCAACCACTGGGTCGACATGAAGAACGCCAACCTCATCGTGGTGATGGGCGGTAACGCCGCTGAAGCCCACCCGGTAGGGTTCCGTTGGGCGATGGAAGCTAAAATTCACAACGGCGCGAAGCTGATTGTGATTGATCCTCGCTTCACGCGTACGGCGTCGGTGGCCGATTTCTATGCCCCTATCCGTTCCGGTACTGACATTGCCTTCCTGTCAGGCGTACTGCTGTACCTGCTGAACAACGAAAAATACAACCGCGAATACACCGAAGCCTATACCAACGCCAGCCTGATCGTGCGTGAAGATTTTGGCTTCGAAGATGGCCTGTTTACGGGCTATGACGCGGATAAACGCAAGTACGACAAAACCAGTTGGGCCTACGAACTGGATGAAAATGGCTTCGCTAAACGCGATACCACGCTGCAACATCCTCGCTGCGTGTGGAACCTGCTCAAGCAGCACGTTTCCCGCTATACGCCGGAGGTGGTGGAAAATATCTGCGGCACGCCGAAAGCCGATTTCCTAAAAGTATGCGAATACATTGCGGAAACCAGCGTCAAAGATAAAACCGCGTCGTTCCTGTATGCCCTCGGCTGGACGCAGCACTCCATCGGCGCGCAAAACATCCGCACAATGGCGATGATCCAACTGTTGCTCGGCAACATGGGGATGGCTGGCGGCGGCGTCAACGCGCTGCGCGGTCACTCCAACATTCAGGGGCTGACTGACTTAGGGTTGCTGTCGCAAAGCCTGACGGGTTACATGACGCTGCCCAGCGAAAAACAGACCGACCTGCAAACCTACCTTGCCGCCAACACGCCAAAACCGCTGCTGGAAGGTCAGGTCAACTACTGGAGCAACTACCCGAAATTCTTCGTTTCTATGATGAAAGCCTTCTTTGGCGATAACGCAACGAAGGAAAACGACTGGGGCTTCGACTGGTTGCCGAAGTGGGACAAAGGGTACGACGTCCTGCAATACTTCGAGATGATGAACGAAGGCAAGGTCAATGGCTATCTCTGCCAGGGCTTTAACCCGGTCGCCTCATTCCCGAACAAAAACAAAGTGGTTGCGTCACTCTCTAAACTGAAGTTCCTGGTGACTATCGACCCGCTCAACACCGAAACGTCCACCTTCTGGCAAAACCACGGTGAGTCGAACGATGTTGATCCGTCGAAAATCCAGACCGAAGTGTTCCGTCTGCCGTCAACCTGCTTCGCCGAAGAGAACGGCTCTATCGTCAACTCCGGCCGCTGGCTGCAATGGCACTGGAAAGGCGCGGACGCCCCCGGCGACGCCGTAACCGACGGCGAGATCCTGGCCGGTATCTTCTTACGCCTGCGTAAGATGTACGCCGAGCAAGGCGGCGCGAACCCGGAACAGGTGCTGAATATGACCTGGAACTACTCCGCGCCGCATGAGCCGTCTTCGGAAGAAGTGGCGATGGAAAGTAACGGTAAGGCGCTGGCCGATCTTATCGACCCGGCAACGGGGGCGGTGATCGTGAAGAAAGGCCAACAGCTCAGCTCGTTCGCCCAGTTGCGTGACGATGGCACCACCTCCAGCGGATGCTGGATTTTCGCCGGTAGCTGGACGCCGGAAGGCAACCAGATGGCGCGCCGCGATAACTCCGATCCGTCAGGCCTCGGCAATACGCTGGGGTGGGCATGGGCATGGCCGCTGAACCGCCGCATTCTGTATAACCGCGCTTCCGCAGACCCACAGGGCAACCCGTGGGATCCGAAGCGCCAAATCCTGAAATGGGACGGCGCGAAATGGGGCGGGATGGATATCCCGGACTACAGCGCCGCTGCGCCGGGTAGCAACGTCGGGCCGTTCATCATGCAGCCGGAAGGGATGGGTCGCCTGTTCGCGCTCGACAAGATGGCGGAAGGGCCGTTCCCGGAACACTACGAGCCGTTTGAAACGCCGCTGGGGACGAACCCGCTGCACCCGAACGTTATCTCCAACCCTGCCGCCCGTATCTTTAAAGGCGACGCAGAGGCGTTGGGTAAAGCCGATAAGTTCCCTTACGTCGGAACAACTTACCGTCTGACCGAGCACTTCCACTACTGGACCAAACACGCGCTGCTTAACGCTATCGCGCAGCCGGAACAGTTTGTGGAGATCGGCGAGAAGCTGGCGAACAAGCTCGGCATCGCGCATGGCGATACCGTAAAAGTCTCCTCCAACCGTGGCTATATCAAAGCCAAGGCGGTAGTGACCAAGCGCATTCGCACGCTGAAAGCAGACGGCAAGGATATCGATACCATCGGTATTCCTATTCATTGGGGCTACGAAGGGGTGGCGAAAAAAGGCTTTATCGCCAATACGCTTACGCCATTCGTCGGTGATGCGAACACGCAGACGCCGGAGTTCAAGTCCTTCCTGGTGAATGTGGAAAAGGTGTAACGGAGACGACCTATGGCTTATCAATCGCAAGACATCGTTCGCCGTTCCGCGACTAACGGTTTCACTCCCGCGCCACAGGCGCGGGATCACCAGCAAGAGGTGGCGAAGCTTATCGACGTCACCACCTGTATTGGCTGTAAAGCCTGTCAGGTGGCCTGTTCGGAATGGAACGACATCCGTGATGAAGTGGGCAGCAACATCGGGGTGTACGACAACCCGGCTGATCTGACCGCAAAATCCTGGACGGTGATGCGCTTCTCGGAAGTGGAGCAAGACGACAAACTGGAATGGCTTATCCGTAAGGATGGCTGTATGCACTGCGCCGATCCGGGCTGCCTGAAGGCATGTCCGGCAGAAGGGGCTATTATTCAGTATGCCAACGGCATTGTCGACTTCCAGTCTGAACAGTGCATCGGCTGCGGCTACTGCATCGCCGGTTGTCCGTTCGATGTGCCGCGCCTCAACCCGGACGACAACCGCGTTTATAAATGTACGCTGTGCGTTGACCGCGTGGTGGTGGGGCAAGAACCGGCCTGCGTGAAGACCTGCCCGACTGGCGCTATCCACTTTGGTTCCAAAGAGGCGATGAAAACGCTGGCAGGCGAACGTGTGGCTGAGCTGAAAACCCGTGGTTACGACAATGCAGGTCTGTACGATCCGGCAGGCGTCGGCGGTACTCACGTCATGTACGTGCTGCACCATGCCGACAAACCGAATCTGTACCACGGTCTGCCGGAAAACCCGGAAATCAGCGCGACGGTGAAATTCTGGAAAGGCATCTGGAAACCTCTCGCAGCGGTCGGCTTTGCTGCGACCTTTGCGGCCAGCATCTTCCACTATGTCGGTGTCGGCCCGAACCGTGCAGATGAGGAAGAAGACAATCTGCATGAAGAGAAAGACGAGGTGCGCAAATGAAACGACGTGACACCATCGTGCGCTATACGGCGCCGGAACGCATCAACCACTGGGTAACCGCCTTCTGTTTCGTACTGGCGGCGGTGAGCGGACTGGGCTTTTTGTTCCCGTCCTTCAACTGGCTGATGCATATCATGGGCACCCCACAGCTGGCGCGCATTGTGCACCCGTTCGTGGGCGTGATCATGTTCGCCTCATTCATCATCATGTTTTTCCGTTACTGGCACCACAATCTAATCAATCGGGATGATATCTTTTGGGCGAAGAATATTCGTAAGATCGTCGTCAACGAGGAAGTCGGCGACACCGGACGTTATAACTTCGGCCAGAAATGCGTATTCTGGGCGGCGATTATTTTCCTGGTCCTGTTGCTGGTCAGCGGAGTGATCATCTGGCGTCCGTATTTTGCGCCTGCTTTCTCAATCCCGGTGATCCGATTCGCGTTAATGCTGCATTCATTTGCCGCAGTAGCGTTAATTGTGGTTATCATGGTGCACATTTACGCCGCCCTCTGGGTGAAAGGCACCATTACCGCGATGGTGGAGGGATGGGTAACCCGGTCATGGGCGAAGAAACATCACCCGCGCTGGTACCGTGAAGTCCGCCAGAAACAGGAAAAGTCATCTGAATGAGTATTCGCATAATCCCGCAAGATGAGCTGGAGAAGAGCGAGAAACGTACGGCGGATATGATTCCGCCGTTATTGTTCCCCCGGCTCAAAAATTTGTATAACCGCCGCGCCGAGCGTCTGCGCGAGCTGGCCGAAAACAACCCGCTGGGCGATTACCTGCGCTTTGCCGCGCTGATCGCACATGCCCAGGAAGTGGTGCTGTACGACCATCCGCTGGAGATGGATCTGACCGCGCGCATCAAAGAAGCGAACGCGCAGGGCAAACCGCCGCTGGACATTCACGTTTTACCGCGCGATAAGCACTGGCAGAAACTGCTGCATTCGCTGATTGCTGAGCTGAAACCGGAGATGAGCGGCCCCGCGCTGGCGGTAATCGAAAATCTGGAGAAGGCTTCGGAACAGGAACTGGAGCAAATGGCGAGCGCGCTGTTTGAATCCGATTTTGCCTCCGTCAGCAGTGATAAGGCCCCGTTTATCTGGGCGGCGCTGTCGCTCTATTGGGCGCAAATGGCCAGCCTGATCCCCGGTAAAGCCCGTGCGGAGTACGGCGAGCAGCGTCAGTATTGCCCGGTGTGCGGCTCAATGCCGGTTTCCAGCATGGTGCAAATCGGCACCACGCAGGGTCTGCGTTACCTGCACTGCAACCTGTGCGAAACCGAGTGGCATGTGGTGCGCGTCAAATGCAGCAACTGCGAGCAGAGTCGCGATCTGCACTACTGGTCGCTGGATAACGAACAGGCGTCGATTAAAGCAGAAAGCTGTGGTGACTGCGGTACTTACCTGAAAATTCTGTATCAGGAAAAAGACCCGAAAGTGGAAGCCGTCGCCGACGATCTCGCCTCACTGGTGCTCGACGCGCGCATGGAGCAAGAGGGCTTTGCCCGCAGCTCCATCAACCCGTTCCTGTTCCCGGGCGAAGGGGAGTAATTCTGACGTCAGGTCGGGTGGCGCGTGCCGCCCGGCTTATAAATGGTAAGGCGTAATGACTCCCGGAATCCCCGCAAAGTCCTTTGTATTGCGCGTCACGAGCGCAAAACGATGAATGTGCGCTGTAGCCAGAATAACCGCATCCGGCAACTTCATCCCGTATTCCTGCCTGAGACTGACACTTCTTTCGGCAATATCCTGTGAAACGCCAATAACGTTAAAAGCGCTCAATGCTATACGTGTGCGGGATTCCTGATGGTACTTTTTTGCCCCTACCATCACTTCCATCCAGGTAATGAGACTAATGGCATTCTGGGGTGAGTAAGCTTCGAGCGCCTTCTTCGCTTCACCACGCCCGCTAAATAAATCAATGAGAATATTGGTGTCAAACAACACCGGACCTTTAATCATTGCCACTCCTCGCGGAGCTTCCTTTCGTATTCAACGCCATCTTCTTCGCAACCTTGCCAGAGCCCCAGCGCATCGGAAATAGTGGTTTCGGCTTGTCCCTGCCTTTCCAGGTATTGTTCAACTGCTTCGCGTAATAGCTCTGCTCGCGGAAGATTACGCTGTTGTTTGAGGTCATCAAGCCGCTTGATAACCTCATCTGATAAATCAAGTAATATTCTGCCCATTTCCATTCCAGCCATCATACTCATATATACCTCCAGTATATCATTGGCGATTAATTTTCAAACAACATACACCGATGAAAGACCAGAAAAAAGACTTTATGAGCGCGATTTTTGCTTTTACGAGCCGCTTTCCAGAATTGCAACCTCGTCAGAACTCCCCGTTTCTTTTCGCTAAAAACCAGGTTATAACGCTGTATATCCATACAGATTAAGGGAGCAAAATATCGAATAAAGGAGGATTACCCCCTTTATCCTACTCTTCCTCGTTGCCGCCCTCTTCATAAGGGCCAAACGGTTTTGCCGGCAATACGATATAAATACCTTCAAAAACTGCGCCTGACGTCTCGTCGCCAAACAACTCCACTTGCAGTTGCACGCGTGCTTTACGGCCTCGCGCCAGCCTGTCCAGATCGCCGCTCAACGACCCCAGATCGGCAATTGCGCTGGGTTTGCCGCTGATGGGCCTGCTGTAGCGAATATGCGCATCGGCGAGAATAATCGTACCGCCCAGATGACGCTCGCGCAGCATGAGCCAGATCAGCCCCCAGCCGGTAAGTGTCGCCAGTGAAAACAAACTCCCGGCAAACAACGTGTGGTGCGGATTCTGATTGCCCGTTTCAGGCATGGTCGTAATAAATTTCTGACCAGTGTACTGCTGAATGCGCACCCCCATTTTTTCACTTAACGGGATGTGCTCATACCAGGCCTGCTGAAGCTGCCCACACCAGTCGCCACGGTGCAGAATGTCATCCAGCGTCGCGACCGGTTTAATCATCAGAAAATGGCGAACCGGCGTGGTTTGCGGGGTCGTGATTTCCCCTTGATTCACAAAGCCAAGTTTGGCGAAGAACGCTACCGCATCTTCACGGGCGCTACAGGTGACGCGTTTTACCCCTTCCTGGCGCGCCACGGACTCCAGGGTCATCGCCATCAACGTTCCCAGCCCTTTATCCTGAACTGACGGTTCAACGGCCATGAAACGAATAGAGGCTTCGTTATCCGCATTGATATACAAACGCCCTACCGCAACCAGGTTCCCCTCTTCATCCACCACCATTTGATGATGCGCCATCGCATCCCAGGCATCGCGTTCGGAGCCTTTCGGCTGGTGGAGCGGTTTGCGCAGCATTTCCCAGCGAAACTGGTAGTAACGCGCTAATTCTTCTTCTGTTTGCGGTACTCGAAGGTGATACATAGCTGTACTCTCTCTTGTTACCCGCGGCCACGCCGGAAGCTGGCTCATACCTGTAGCCAGAACGTTACGGGGCCATCATTGACCAGCGAGACCTGCATATCGGCAGCGAAACGTCCGGTTTGCGTGTTCATTTCCTGTTGGCGGCAGCGCTCAACAAAGTATTCATATAGCGCTTCAGCGCGATCCGGCGCGGCGCCTCTTGAGAAGCCCGGTCGCATACCGCGTTCGGTATCGGCAGCCAGCGTAAATTGCGACACCACCAGCACGCTTCCCCCCGCCTGTTGCACGTTGAGATTCATTTTGCCTTCGGCATCGCTAAAAATTCGATAACCGAGCACGCGCTCGCACAGGCGATTCGCTTTCTGTTCGTCATCATCCCTTTCGACACCTAATAACACTAAAAGTCCTTGGCCGATTTCACCCGTCACCTCGCCCTCCACGGTGACGCTGGCACGGGTTACGCGCTGAATTAATGCAATCATGATTGGTCTGCTTCTTCTTGTTCTGCGGCTTGTTTGAGTTTGCGGTATTCCCCGAGAGTGACAGTTATTTCGGCACCAAGCAAGACGATACACCATGTCCAGTACACCCAGACAAACAAAATGGGGATAACCGCCAGCACGCCGTAAATCAACTGATATGACGGGAACATGGTGATATAAAGCGCGAATCCTTTCTTTCCTGCTTCGAACAGTACCGCTGCGACAAAAGCGCCGACGACGGCATCGCGGTTTGGTACGCGCGTGGTCGGCACAATGCTGTACAGCAGCCAGAACGAAATCCAGGAGAGAATCAGAGGGAATACCCTCAGGACGTTATCAATAACCGTGTTGAGCTCGCTGGCCCAGCGCAGAGAAAGCAGATAGGAGCTGATCGCCAGGCTGGCGCCCGCCAGCAGTGGCCCCAGGGTCAGGATCATCCAGTAAACGGCGAAAGAATACACCTTTGGACGCGTGCGTTTGCTACGCCAGATAGTGTTCAGGGCGCTGTCGATGGCATACATCAGCAACAGCGCCGTGACGATCAGTCCACAAGCGCCTACCGCCGTCATTTTGTTGGAATTTGCGACGAACTGCTCAATATAACGCTGAATAACATCTCCCGTCGCCGGGATGAAGTTAGCAAAAATAAAATGGCGTAACTGGAGGCTGACATCGGAAAACATGGGAAAGGCGGCGAAAAGCGCAAAAACGACGGCGATCAACGGCACTAACGAGAGCAACGAGACATAGGCCAGGTTCCCCGCCAGGGTGGTCATATTGTCCTCGTCAATGCGCTGCCACAACAGTTTAAGCCAGGCCCTGACTGGACGCGTATGATGCCTGGCTTTTTGATGCACGTTTTTTAGCATAACAACTTCGCGAAATAATCCGGGATGGTCGTTTTATCCGTCACCAGAATACTGGTGATCCCCAACTGGTTAGCCCCTTCTATATTATCGGCGTTGTCGTCAAAAAAGACCGTATCGGCGGCAGAAAAACCTTCTGTCTGCAAAACATGCTGGTAAATCCGCACCTCAGGTTTACGCATGCCCAATTCCTGAGACAGATAAATATGATCGGCAGCCTGGCGAACTTCAGGGTATTCATCCGGCCAGAAGGTCGTATGCAGACGGTTGGTATTAGACAATACGACAACACGATGCCCCTGCTCACGAAGCTTATGCATGATGTCGATAACCTCGGGCCGTAATGCGACAAATACCGCCTGCCAGCCGTGGGAAAATTGCTCATAGCTCAGCGGTAACGCCATCTCATGGCACAGCGCTTCTGCGAAGGCTTCATCAGTGATCTCCCCCCGCTCATGCTGATGAAACGCCTCTCCCATCGTAAAACTTTGCTTCAACGAAGCCAGCGGGACACGGCTCAGGTCACTCCATGCACCTAACACGCGGTTGAAGTCGATATCGACAATCACATTACCTAAATCAAAGATATAGAGCATGATCCTCTCCTTGCAAGCCGTGGATGAATAACTGTAGCGGGAAAGCAGGAGTTTGACTATGCGCCGGACAGGGAAAAAATCGACTAACGCAACCGGAAAAAAGGCGATGCAATGCATCGCCTTAACACTTTTTGCCGGATGGCGGCTTTGCCTTATCCGGCCTACAAAATAGTCCGTAGGCCCGGTAAGCTATCTGCCATTATGGTTCAGAAGCTGTATTTCACCCCCAACATCGCTGCGGTATCGCTGTAACTGTTGTCGCCTACCTGCTGAGCTACATTCCCCCACACCTGCAAACGCGGGTTAATTTGCCCTTCCACACCAACTTTCAGCTCACCAATATTTTTGGTGCCGCTGATTTCATCCCGGATCGCCCCCATCTGGACGCTCTGGTTGTGGGTATTGTGGAGCCAGTTTGCTTCAACAAACGGCTGAAACTCGCGGTCTTTGCCATCATCAATGGCGTTATGGCCTTTCAGGTATGCACGCACACCGAGTCGGGTCATCAGGTTGCCGTCAGTTTTGTCTTTCACCTGAGTGCCGTTGCTTTCACGGTGCGAGTCGGCCTGCACGTCCATCCAGATCACCTGGGCTTTTGGCTGGAGCCAGTAACTCGTACGCTCGCTTTCGCCTATCAGGAAGGTGTATCCCCCTTCGATAGACGCCGTGATACCGTCAGATTTGTATTTTTCACTGGCAAGATGGTCACCCTGCACGGTGTTATCAAACCAGTTATAGAGCACCCAGCTATCCAGATACGTCCCGGTTTTATCCGCTTCATTCGCATACCACGTCGCATACAACCCCGCGCTGTAGCCGTTCACATGACCGCGTGAAGCGTAGCCATTATGGGTGTTATGCGTTTTACTTTTCTGATTGGCATAACCTGCCATCACACCCAGATGCCAGCGGTCGAGACTATCGCTGCTCCACTGCGCCAGGTCGCCGCCAATCTGCAATACATAGCGATTAGCCTGCGTTTTCAGTTGCTTGCTGCCATCAGTAAAGCGCATATGACCACCTACGTTACGCATCCACATGCTGGTCACTTTCTGCTCGCCCGTTAATATGTCGGTGTACTGGGTTTCACCCAGGCGATCGTGCAGACGGGTGATAAACAGCGTATTGGCGGCATAGTTGTTCGCCAGATAGCTACCAAATTCAGGGCGGTATTGATGTTCACCAGGTTCAGGCGCTGGCGGCAGCGGTGGCTCTGGTGGCGCGGGGGGATCAACAGGATCGACCGGTCCTGGCGGCGTTGGTGGTTCCACGGGATCAACCGGCCCTGGTGGTGCTGGCGGATCCACCGGGTCAACCGGTCCCGGCGGTGTTGGTGGATCGACCGGGTCCGGGTTTTCTGGTTCCGGCTCAGGTTCTGGTTCCGGTTCTGGCTCCACCGGGCTTAGCTGGCTGGTGAGATACCAGTTACTGGCATTTTTCACCACGTCATAGTCATAGCCACCCGCCACAATACGTCCGGCTTTGGTGAACGTTCCGTCGGAAACGCCCTCAACGTCCACAATCTCAATACCGTTAAGGGTCAGATCGCCCACACCGCCGATGTTATTGATGCCTACGTTGGTATTGCCGGAGGTATCCCCTTTGACGATCAGTTTATCGGTAAAAGAGTCATCGCCTTCAAGCACGGTGTTCAACACCAGTAACGCATCTGTGCCGGTGTAGTTGCCCATCACGGTCAGGGTTTTAAAGGTACTTTCGTCATCGCGGGACACGCCATCTGCGCTATAACGCAATGTGGCCTGGTTCAGCGTCAGAGTAGAGACCACAGAGTTCCCGGTCATCGTCCATTCGCTGTTTGCACCGTTTATATCCAGATCCAGCGTACCATGGTAGTTCGCGTTACTATTTTGTTGTGAAGAATCCGTTTGCCCCACAAAACGGCTCCCCTCTTCCATCCGCAGATCCATCGTACCGCCGTAATATGCGCGTAAATTTCCTTCAATGTCGTATACGCCAGAGCCAGCACTATCGGTAACATAATCCCACGAGCGAACCAACGCCTGTGAACCATAGGCGTAAATGGCATAAGCGCCGCTATCAGTAACCTGAATTTTACTATCACCGCTAAGGTTCACCGTTGCAGAATCAGTAGATGAATACGCATAAACGCCATGTGCGCCCACGCCGGAGGTTTTCAAATCCACATTATTAAGGTTTATTAACCCCTTACGGGCCACATATACCGCATGAGCACTACGCCCTGACGTCGCGACTGATGCGGTGCCATTAACCGTAATACTCGCATCGCCTTTTGCTGTACCTGTAAATTGCGCGGGATCTCTACCTGCATAGATCCCGTATCCCGTATTCGCGCCACCAGGACCACGGGTAACAATATCAGTATCACCATGGATAATTATTGATGACTGGGCGTTGTCTTTATTCGCAGACGCGTTGGCGCGTAGCCCCATTCCATTTTCAGCATCAACCGTTACATCACCATTGACTTCAACAATTGAATAATCAGCCTGTAATTCGCGACCAATATTTATTCCATCAGCACTACTTCCTGTTGCGGTAATATAGATATTATCTGCGACCAGTTTACCGCCTGCATTTTTAGAGTGGATTCCATCTGCTGCGGTGCCTGTTGTATTGATAACCAGATTTTTAAATTTATAGCCAATGTTATCAATATAGACACCCCAGCCAGTTAATCCTGAAGTAGTTCCTTCTGAGGTAGTATCAATACGGACTTCATCAAATCCACTGTAATCCCTTGCAGCTCCTCCGAGCGGATTACCATAGTGATATATAGTTGTATTGTCACAAAATAGTTGTGCGGTAGACGTGTAACTACATCCTGCTACAGCCTGCCCGCTCAACGCCAGCGCACTGGCAATACAGAGCGCGAGCTTTGCCGGGATCGGCGTTTTTTGAATAAGACGAGAAGATTTCATGAGAGCCACCTTTTCCGTAAGGCTTTTTTATTCGGATAAAAGCATCAAAGACGCGTGCATAAGATATTTATAAAAGGCGAAATCCATCCGCTCATCTTTAAATAATTAAAGAGTCAGAGTTCAAAGGCGTAATGAATTGTCACCTTAGCAGAATAAATACAAGTATTCATTTAATCTGTCAATGTACGGCAGGGGCTCATGAGATAACAGTAAATAAAATGCACCTTATTTATTTGCATTATTCTTAATAACTATTTTTATAGAATAAAAGCATTCCCGGCAGGAAAATAAACGCCTTATAAAACAACAGCTATCAGGGTAACAATAAGCAGGCGGTTTTTATTTTAAGATTTTTATATCACCACCAGGATGATTATATATTTAGCAAAAAGGTGAAAAAGAACCGTCTAAAAAGACGGTTCTTTTTATAACCCCTTCAGACTGACGTTGCGTCATCCTGGCCTGGGCTAACCTGGACGATCTCAACCTGCTGTGACTGAAGCAGGTTATGCAATGCCGGGCCAGGATACTCATCAGTAAACAGCGCCGTTACCTGCGACACGTTGCCAATCTCTACCGCTGCGGAAGCATGGTATTTCGTATGATCGGCAGCAAGGAGAATATGCCGGGAGTGAGCCATCATGGTTTTCACCACGCTGGCTTCATTGACGTCAAACTCCAGCAACGCGCCATCGCTTTCTATCGCACCGACGCTGGTGACAAGATAGTCCGCACGAAACCCCGCCACAAACGCCGTCGCAGAAGGGCCGATAATGCCGCTGTTATGCGGGCGAAGCGTTCCGCCAGGCACCATCACTTCAAAACGCGGATTATTGTACAGAATATGCGCCACACGCAGGCTGTTAGTGATAATTCGCAGATGATTGTGGTTTAACAGCGCCCGCGCTACCTGCTCAACGGTCGTACCAATGGTGATAAAGACCGTGGAGCCGTCTGGAATATAGTCCGCCACCGCTTCCGCGATGGCTTTTTTCTCTTCCGTCCAGGAGACTTCTCGCTGCTCAAAGGCGGTATTCACAACGCTGGAAGCCCGTCCCGCGCCACCGTGATGACGCGTAATCAATCCCTGATCGCTCAGTTTGCGGATATCGCGACGCACGGTCTGCGTGGACACATCCAGCAGGCCAGCCAGTTCGTCAATATTCATGTAACCGCGCTCGCCAATCAGCGCCAGCAACTGATCATGCCGTGGGTTACCGGTCAGTTCAGTAAGACTCATGCAAATTCCTCGAAAAACCATTGCCTTACATTTTATACAAAAAGTGACAGAAAAGATCGGGTTTGATCACAGTCAGGGATTCCAGCACGCCCGCCTGGTCGGGTGCATTTCAATGCGGCCACGCCGCTGGCAAACCTGACGGCCTCTTCGACTGGCGCTCCGCCCGCCAGGCTAAAGGCGAGCGCACCGTGAAAAACATCCCCCGCGCCGGTGGTGTCAACCACCTCTACCGGGAATCCGGGTTGATGCCGAAAGACATTATCGTCTAACCAGTCGCATCCTTCACTGCCGCGCGTGACATAGACATGTCCATTTGTGAGCATTTGTGATTTTTTTAACGCGCTTACGGTATCCTGTATTCCCGTCAGGCGCGTCAGACCCGGTTCAGAGAAGGCGGCATGATCGCTTAACGCCACCAGCTCGCTGATGTCCTGTGGCGTCACATCTCCATCCAGAACCGTCATGACTCCGGCCCGGCGCGCCAGCGTGAACGCCCGTTTCGCCCCTTCATGCCAGCGAACATCCGCCAGCACCACATCCCATTGAGAAAAGTCGATCTCATTAAGCCAGTCAGCGTCATGCAATAAATCCGGGCTGGGATAATTGACGATAATCCGCTCCCCTTTCGCATCGACGATGACCGCAGACTGTGAGGACTTCGCCCCCGCGTAACGCCGGGTATAGCGGGTATTTACCCCCAGGGATTCCAGCTCCGCCAGCAGGCTGTTTCCGGTGTCGTCATCTCCCACACGCCCAATAAAGTCCACCTGCGCCCCCAGTTTCGCCGCAGCCACTGCGGCAGTTGCAGCAGGCCCGCCGCCCACTTCCGTATAACGTTTCGCCACATATTTACCTCCTTCAGTCGGTAAACCTTCAACGTAATAGATGCGATCCATCACGGTGATACCCACACAAGCAACACGAATCATGGTCATTCCTTAAGCATTTCGGGATGCGATTATTTTAATTTCGCAAAATGTTTAAAAAGTGACGGCTGTCAATTTTTTAACCATAAATTACAAATACGATCAAAAACAGACAAAATCAGCGTCACACAAGTGACAAAAAATGACATCCACGTTTCAGGAGAACGATATGGCAGTGATTGCATTTGTCGGATTAGGCCAGATGGGTTCGCCCATGGCGAGTAATTTGCTCAAGCAGGGCCATCAGCTCAGCGTCTTTGATGTGAACCCCGACGCCATACAGACCCTGGTGGAAAAAGGCGCTCGTCCTGCCAGCAGCCCGGCGCAGGCGGCGAAAGAGGCCGAGTTTGTCATCACAATGCTGCCTAATGGCGATCTCGTTCGCAGCGTGTTATTCGGCGATCAAGGCGTTTGCGAAGGCTTGTCACAGGACGCGCTGGTGATCGATATGTCCACCATCCATCCGCTACAGACGGACAAACTTATCGCAGATATGCGCGCCAGAGGGTTCAGCATGATGGATGTCCCGGTCGGTCGAACGTCCGATCACGCCATTGCGGGGACGTTGCTATTACTGGCAGGCGGCAGCGCAGAACAGGTGGAGCGCGCAACGCCGGTACTGATGGCGATGGGCAATGAATTGATTAACGCTGGCGGCCCCGGCATGGGGATTCGCGTAAAGCTTATCAATAACTATATGAGCATCGCGCTGAATGCGCTTTCTGCCGAAGCCGCCGCGTTATGCGAAGCGCTGGGCCTCTCCTTCGACGTCGCGTTAAAAGTGATGAGCGGAACCCCGGCAGGCAAAGGCCACTTCACCACCTCCTGGCCCAACAAAGTGCTGAAAGGCGACCTTTCTCCCTCCTTCATGATCGATCTGGCGCACAAAGACCTGGGGATTGCGCTGGATGTTGCCAACCAACTGCATGTGCCGATGCCGCTCGGCGCCGCATCCCGTGAAGTTTATAACCAGGCTC
The DNA here is from genome assembly GCF_005406305.1 of Citrobacter sp. TBCP-5362. Classification (NCBI taxonomy): domain Bacteria; kingdom Pseudomonadati; phylum Pseudomonadota; class Gammaproteobacteria; order Enterobacterales; family Enterobacteriaceae; genus Citrobacter; species Citrobacter sp. TBCP-5362. The sequence continues at coordinate 4,400,651 of NZ_CP040234.1, forward strand.
GCGCCGCCGGTCGTGGCCGGGAAGACTGGACAGCCATTCTCGAACAGGTGCGTAACAGCGCCGGATTACCGAACAAATTCAAAATGTAACGACTGAATAAAGGAAAACTGAATGAACAACTACACCATCAAAGACATTACGCGCGCATCCGGCGGCTTTGCCATGCTGGCGGTCGATCAGCGTGAAGCGATGCGCTTAATGTTTGCAGCTGCTGGTGCGAAGTCTCCTGTTGCCGACAGCGTACTGACGGATTTCAAAGTGAATGCCGCAAAAGTGCTGTCTCCTTATGCCTCCGCCATTCTGATTGACCAACAGTTCTGTTACCGCCAGGTGATGGAGCAAAACGCGATTGCGAAAAACTGCGCCATGATCGTCGCCGCCGATGCGTTCATCCCCGGCAATGGCATTCCTGTCGATAGCGTCGTCATTGATAAAAAAATCAATCCACAAGCGATAAAGCAAGATGGCGGTAAAGCGCTAAAACTGCTGGTGCTCTGGCGCAGCGATGAAGACGCCCAACAGCGTCTTGATATGGTCAAAGAATTTAATGAGATGTGCCACAGCAATGGTCTGGTGAGCATTATCGAACCGGTTGTGCGCCCACCTCGCCGTGGCGATAAGTTCGACCGCGAACAGGCCATCATTGATGCCGCAAAAGAGTTGGGCGACAGCGGCGCGGATCTCTACAAAGTTGAAATGCCGCTGTACGGAAAAGGCGCACAGCACGACCTTCTCGCCGCGTCACAGCGCCTGAACGAGCATATCAATATGCCGTGGGTCATCCTCTCCTCCGGTATTGATGAAAAATTGTTCCCTCGGGCGGTCAGAGTCGCAATGACTGCGGGCGCATCTGGTTTTCTGGCGGGTCGCGCCGTCTGGTCATCGGTGATTGGCCTGCCGGATACCGAACTGATGCTGCGTGATATTTCTGTGCCTAAGTTGCAGCGTTTGGGTGAGATCGTCGACGAAATGATGGCCCGCCGTCGTTAATGTGAGGATGAAAGCATGAAATGGTTTAACACGTTGAGCCACAACCGCTGGCTGGAGCAAGAAACCGATCGCATTTTTGACTTTGGGAAAAAATCCGCAGTACCTACCGGTTTCGGCTGGCTGGGAAACCAGGGGCAGATCAGAGCGGAGATGGGTACGCACCTGTGGATTACCGCCCGTATGCTGCACGTTTATTCCGTTGCTGCATCAATGGGCCGTCCGGGCGCATATCAGTTAGTCGACCATGGTATTAACGCGCTGAACGGCGCGTTACGCGATCGGCGCTACGGCGGCTGGTATGCCTGTGTGAACGATGAAGGCGTGATGGACGCCTCCAAACAGGGATATCAGCATTTCTTCGTCCTGTTAGGGGCGGCAAGCGCCGTCACCACGGGCCATCCACAGGCCAGAAAACTGCTGGATGACGCGATCGAGGTCATCGAAAAATACTTCTGGAGCGAAGAGGAGCAGATGTGCCTGGAGTCCTGGGACGAAGCCTTCAGCCAGACCGAAGATTACCGTGGCGGCAACGCCAACATGCATGCCGTAGAGGCTTTTTTGATCGTGTACGACGTGACCCACGATCGTAAATGGCTCGACCGCGCGCTGCGCATCGCCTCTGTCATTATTCACGATGTGGCCCGCAACGGCGACTACCGCGTCAACGAGCACTTCGATGCGCAGTGGAACCCCATTCGCGATTACAACAAAGATAACCCTGCCCACCGTTTCCGCGCTTACGGCGGCACGCCGGGGCATTGGATCGAGTGGGGTCGCCTGATGCTGCACCTGCATGCGGCCCTGGAAGCGCGTTTTGAAACTCCTCCCGCCTGGCTGCTGGAAGATGCCAAAGGGTTATTCCACGCCACCCTTCGCGACGCCTGGGCGCCCGATGGCGCAGACGGCTTCGTCTACTCCGTGGACTGGGACGGCAAACCGATTGTACGTGAAAGAGTGCGCTGGCCGATTGTGGAAGCAATGGGCACCGCTTACGCCCTGTATACCCTCACCGGCGATAGCCAATACGAAGCCTGGTATCAGAAGTGGTGGGATTACTGCATCACTTATCTGATGGACTACGAGAACGGTTCGTGGTGGCAGGAGCTGGATACCAATAACCAGGTGACCACCAAAGTGTGGGACGGCAAGCAGGATATTTACCACCTGCTGCATTGCCTGGTGATCCCGCGCCTGCCGCTGGCGCCGGGGCTGGCTCCCGCCGTTGCTGCGGGCCTGCTGGATAGCAACGCGAAATAACAATATGACATGCCGGATGGCGACGTTAAGGCGTCTTATCCGGCCGACGAGCGCCGTGCTAACCGTAGGCAAGAGCGCTGCCGTCCGGCAACATTGAGGATAGAAAACTTATGCATACCCTACACAATATCACCCTGACAACAACCGATGACGGCTTCACCCTGAGCTGGCAAGATCGTCTGCTGCTATCCCACAGCGCAGAAAATCCCTGCCTGTGGATTGGCGCCGGCGTCGCCGATATCGACATGTTTCGCGGTAATTTCAGCATAAAAGATAAGCTGAATGAGAAAATCGCGCTGACTGACGCAACGACAAGCCAGTCCCCGGATGGCTGGTTGATCCATTTCAATCGCGGCGATGCCATCAGCGCGGCGTTACACATCGCCACCGATGAGGCGGGCCGCCTGACGCTAAAACTGCAAAACAGCGATCTTACCCATAACCGCATCTGGTTACGCCTGGCCGCCCAGCCAGAAGATCACATCTATGGCTGCGGCGAACAGTTCTCTTATTTCGATTTGCGCGGCAAGCCTTTCCCGCTCTGGACCAGCGAACAAGGCGTCGGGCGCAACAAAAACAGCTATGTCACCTGGCAGGCGGACTGCAAAGAAAACGCGGGCGGGGATTACTACTGGACCTTTTTCCCACAGCCCACTTTTGTCAGCACGCAAAAGTACTACTGCCACGTCGATAACAGCTGCTACATGAATTTCGACTTTAGCGCGCCGGAATACCATGAACTGGCGCTATGGGAAGACAACGCCACCCTGCGTTTTGAATGCGCCGACAGCTACATCGCCCTGCTGGAAAAATTGACGGCGCTGTTAGGCCGCCAGCCAGTGTTGCCAGACTGGGTTTACGACGGCGTGACGCTCGGCATTCAGGGCGGCACCGACGTCTGCCAGCAGAAGCTGGACACCATGCGCAACGCAGGCGTGAAGGTGAATGGCATCTGGGCGCAGGACTGGTCCGGCATCCGCATGACCTCTTTCGGCAAACGCGTGATGTGGAACTGGAAGTGGAACAGCGACAACTATCCGCAGCTGGATACCCGTATCAAACAATGGCAAGAAGAAGGCGTGCAGTTCCTCTCCTATATCAATCCTTACGTCGCCAGCGATAAAGATCTTTGCGCCGAAGCGGCCAGACACGGTTATCTGGCAAAAGACGCTGCGGGCGATGACTATCTGGTTGAGTTCGGCGAGTTTTATGGCGGCGTCGTGGATTTGACCAATCCTGAAGCCTATGACTGGTTCAAGAATGTCATCAAGAAAAACATGATTGAGCTGGGTTGCGGCGGCTGGATGGCGGATTTCGGGGAATACCTGCCAACCGACACTTACCTGCATAACGGCGTCAGCGCGGAAATTATGCATAACGCCTGGCCGGCGCTGTGGGCGAAATGTAACTACGAAGCGCTACAAGAGACCGGCAAGCTGGGCGAGATCCTGTTCTTTATGCGTGCGGGTTATACCGGCAGCCAGAAATACTCCACCATGATGTGGGCGGGCGATCAGAACGTCGACTGGAGTCTGGACGACGGTCTTGCCTCCGTGGTGCCTGCCGCATTGTCGCTGGCGATGACGGGTCACGGTCTGCATCACAGCGATATTGGCGGTTATACCACCCTGTTCGACATGAAGCGCAGCAAAGAGCTGCTGCTGCGCTGGTGTGACTTCAGCGCCTTCACCCCGATGATGCGTACCCACGAAGGGAACCGCCCCGGCGATAACTGGCAGTTTGATGGCGACGCGGAAACTATCGCCCACTTTGCCCGTATGACAACCGTCTTTACCACCCTGAAACCGTATCTCAAACAGGCGGTGGCGCAGAACGCCAGAACCGGTCTGCCGGTCATGCGCCCGCTGTTCCTGCACTACGAGGACGATGCGCAGACCTACACCCTGAAGTACCAGTATCTGCTGGGTCGCGACCTGCTGGTTGCGCCGGTCCACGAACAAGGACGCCGCGACTGGACGCTATATCTGCCTGAGGATAACTGGATCAACGCGTGGACGGGCGAAACGCTTCGCGGCGGCGAGATTACCGTGGACGCGCCGCTCGGCAAGCCTCCGGTCTTTTACCGTGCAGAGAGCGAGTGGGCATCACTGTTTGCCTCTTTACGCACTATCTAATACGGCTCGCCCGTGGGGAAACTCACGGGCATATGGAGAAAAATAATGAGTCAAACGTCATCAAATCCGGCGACCCTACGCTTGCCGTTTAAAGAAAAACTTGCCTATGGGATGGGTGATTTAGGCTCCAATATCCTGCTGGATATTGGTACGCTTTATTTACTTAAGTTTTATACCGATGTGCTGGGTCTACCGGGCACGTATGGCGGTATTATTTTCCTGATCGCCAAATTCTTTACCGCCTTCACCGATATGGGCACCGGGATTATGCTCGACTCGCGGCGTAAAATCGGCCCGAAAGGCAAGTTCCGTCCGTTCGTGCTCTATGCCGCGTTTCCTGTGACCCTGCTGGCCATCGCCAACTTTGTTGGCACGCCGTTTGAAATCACCGGTAAGACGGTGATGGCGACGGTGCTGTTTATGCTGTACGGCCTGTTCTTCAGCATGATGAACTGTTCGTATGGCGCGATGGTGCCCGCCATTACCAAAAACCCGGATGAGCGCGCCTCGCTTGCCGCCTGGCGTCAGGGCGGCGCCACGCTCGGCCTGCTGCTGTGCACCGTCGGTTTTGTTCCGGTGATGAATCTGATCGAAGGGAACGCACAGCTAAGCTATATTTTCGCCGCCACGCTGTTCTCACTGTTTGGCCTGCTGTTTATGTGGCTCTGCTACGCAGGCGTCAAAGAGCGCTATGTGGAGGTAAAACCGGTTGAAGCGACCGAAAAACCGGGGCTGCTCCAGTCGTTTCGCGCCATTGCCGGGAACCGTCCGCTGTTCATTTTATGTATCGCGAATCTCTGCACCCTGGGCGCTTTCAACGTTAAGCTGGCGATCCAGGTGTATTACACCCAGTACGTACTGAATGACCCGATCCTCCTCTCCTGGATGGGCTTTTTCAGCATGGGCTGCATTTTTATCGGCGTCTTTTTAATGCCCGGCGCGGTAAGACGCTTCGGCAAGAAAAAGGTCTACATCGGCGGCCTGCTGGTTTGGGTTATCGGCGATCTTCTCAACTACTTCTTTGGCGGCGGCTCGGTCAGTTTTGTCGCGTTTTCCTGCCTGGCATTTTTCGGTTCAGCGTTTGTGAACAGCCTGAACTGGGCGCTGGTCTCCGACACGGTGGAATACGGTGAATGGCGCACCGGCGTGCGTTCAGAAGGAACGGTATACACCGGTTTTACCTTCTTCCGTAAGGTGTCTCAGGCGCTGGCGGGCTTCTTCCCCGGCTGGATGCTGACCCAAATCGGCTACGTGCCCAATGTGGTGCAATCGGCAGGCACTGTCGAAGGTTTGCGGCAGCTGATCTTTATTTATCCGTGCGCGCTGGCGGTGATAACCATCATCGCAATGGGGTGTTTCTACAACCTCAACGAGAAGATGTATGTCCGCATCGTTGAAGAGATAGAAGCCCGTAAACAAACGGCTTAACAATGATAATAAAGGCGCCCTTCGGGGCGTTATTGAGGAGCGATTATGTCTGACCATGATCCGCTGACGCTAAAACTGAGCCTACGGGAAAAATATGCCTATGGCATGGGTGACTTCGGCTCAAATTTGATGCTGTGTATCGGTACGCTGTATCTGCTTAAGTTTTATACCGATGAACTGGGGATGCCCGCATATTACGGTGGGATTACCTTTCTGGTGGCGAAGTTCTTTACCGCGTTCACCGATATGTTGACGGGGGTGCTGCTGGATTCCCGTCGTCATATTGGCGCTAAAGGTAAGTTTCGCCCTTTCATTCTGTATGCATCATTTCCTGTCGCGCTGGTTGCCAGCGCGCAGTTTCTCGCCACCGATTTTACGCTGACGGTCAAAACAGCGCTGGCAACCGTACTGTTCATGCTGTTTGGCCTGTTTTACAGCCTGATGAATTGCTCATACGGGGCGATGGTGCCCGCTATCACCAGAAACCCGCATGAGCGCGCCCAACTCGCAGCATGGCGTCAGGGCGGCGCAACGCTCGGTCTGTTGCTGTGTACCGTTGGCTTTATGCCGATTCAGGCGCTCTTTACCCAGTCATCTTCTCTGGGTTATCTGGTAGCCGCGTTGATTTTCTCCGTTTGCGGCCTGTTCAGTATGTGGTGGTGTTTCAGCGGGGTGAAAGAACGGTATATCGATATCGTTCCGGCTCACCATAAGCCCAGCATTCTTAAATCCTTCTGTGCGATTTTCCGCAATCCGCCGCTGCTGGTGCTCTGCGTGGCCAACTTATGTACGCTGGCCGCGTTTAACATCAAACTGGCGATTCAGGTCTATTACACCCAGTACGTGCTGAACGACATCCATTTGCTGTCATGGATGGGATTTTTCAGTATGGGGTGCATTCTGGTCGGCGTACTGCTGGTGCCCGTAACCGTAAAACGGTTTGGGAAAAAGCAGGTCTATCTCGGCGGCCTGACGCTGTGGGCTATCGGCGATGTGCTGAACTTTCTCTGGGGCGGAACCTCTTTCCTGTTCGTGATCTTCTCCTGCATGGCGTTTTTCGGCACCGCGTTCGTTAACAGCCTGAACTGGGCGCTGGTTCCTGATACGGTCGATTACGGCGAATGGAAAACAGGCATTCGTGCGGAAGGGTCGGTTTATACCGGTTATACCTTCTCACGAAAAATTTCTGCGGCGCTGGCGGGTTTCTTGCCCGGCATTATGCTGACGCAAATTGGCTACGTGCCGAACATAGCGCAAAGCGCGGAGACGTTACTTGGCCTGCGTCAGTTGATATTTCTCTGGCCATGCGGCCTGGCGATTATCGCCGCTCTCACAATGGGCTTTTTTTATAAGCTCAATGAAAAACGTTTTGCTTTTATTATTGAGGAAATTAGCCAACGAAAGAAACAATCGATACAAACAGGCGTTGTAAGCCATTAAAAAACCTCTGTTCTAATTAAATAAAATAATTGCCGCTCTATCCATTTCGATGGATAGCGGCTCCCTACGCTTAAAAAATGGATTTACTATGAAAACGTTGAACACAATAATGCTGTTATCCTCTGTTATCTCCACTTCTGTTTTTGCGGGCGCTTATGTGGAAAACCGCGAGGCCTATAATCTGGCATCCGATCAAATGGAATTCATGCTGCGCGTTGGCTACAACTCCGATATGGGGGCTGGAATTATGTTAACCAACACCTATACGCTACAGCGTGATGATGAATTAAAGCATGGCTATAATGAAATTGAGGGTTGGTATCCGTTATTTAAACCGACGGACCGGTTAACCATTCAACCCGGTGGTCTGATAAACGATAAAAGCATCGGTTCTGGCGGCGCTGTTTATCTGGACGTCAATTATAAATTCACGCCGTGGTTTAACCTGACGGTTCGTAACCGTTACAACCATAATAACTACAGTTCTACTGATTTAAATGGTGAATTAGATAATAACGATAGCTATGAAATCGGCAACTACTGGAATTTCATCATTACTGATAAATTTTCTTATACCTTTGAGCCACACTATTTTTATAATGTGAATGATTTTAACAGCAGCAACGGAACCAAACACCACTGGGAAATTACCAATACTTTCAGATATCGGATTAACCAGAACTGGCTGCCGTACTTAGAGTTACGTTGGTTGGATCGCAATGTGGAGCCCTACCATCGAGAGCAAAACCAGATTCGTGTCGGGGTAAAATATTTCTTCTGATTTTAATTATGCGATCTTCAACTGAAAGATCGCATTTTTAATTTTTATGAAAACATTTAAATTATAATAATAATTTATTTTCATTAATATATAGAAAACATTTAATAATACACATCCTATATAAATAATGTAATAACTTCTTTTTTATACCTTACATAATTCAAGTAGCAGGACGGTAGCGACACAGCTACGTCGCCACCTTGATGTAATGCGAAATACATTGGTATATATTAACAATAAAGGAGTTATTATAATGTCATGGAATAAACATTCCGCAGTAACCTTTGCACGCCAGCATGCACACCAACAAAGTACTCATTTTTGTGCCCGTGCCGTTGCAGCCGCGATACGAGCTGGCGGTATTCAGATTGAGGGAGCCAATGCCATGAATTTTGATCGTTCACTTGAGCGTGCCGGATTCAGGCAAGTTTATGGTGAACCGATGGAAGGAGATGTCGCAGTGATAAGCGCATTACCTGGCCCGCATCAATATGGTCATACCTGTATTTACGATGGGATGGGAACATGGTATTCCGATTTCATTCAACGCAGTATGTACCCTGGCCCACATTACAGGGAGCTACATCCTGCTTTTAAACTTTACAGGCACAATTAATATGAAAGAATTATTGAAATTATTGATATTACTTTCCATCAGTTTCGCAACATTTGGCGCAATTGATGATAAAACCCCCATATCTCGGGCGCTTGAATTCAATAAATGGTATATTAATCAGATAAATAAAGATATTTATCCTATCAGCGTCGGTCATGAAATTGATAACTTTGTTACGTCAGACACGATGAAAAAGCTGCGTCATGCGCAAGATCCTAAATACGCGGACGATGAATTTTATGACGCTGACTTCTTTATCAAGGCGCAATACATCGGCGATGACTGGCCAACCAACGTAACCGTAGTTTCATCCGATTATGATCCGGTTTGTGTGAATGTATATGTGTCATTTGGCAAAAAACGCGATCACATTGTCGTTGATTGTATGGTCCGGGAGGGAGGGAGGTGGAGAGTTCAGTCAGTCGTCGGACATGAGATTTACCACAATAGCAGCTTACAGTAATAAATCGAGAGTCAAAAAAAGCCGCTGAAATCAGCGGCTTTTTGTTGCCGGATGGCGGCTAACGCCTTATCCGGCCTACGAATCGGAGTTATCAGGCCGATTTTGTAGGCCCGATAAGCGAAGCGCCATCGGGCATTTCACGGTAAGCCCGTATTACTCTTCTTTCGCGCCGCGCATTGCACGACGACGATCGTTTTCCGTCAGGTGACGTTTACGAATACGGATAGAGGTTGGAGTCACTTCTACCAGTTCGTCGTCATCGATGAACTCCAGAGCCTGCTCCAGGGTCATCTTGATCGGCGGAACCAGAACCGTTGCTTCGTCAGTACCAGACGCACGCATGTTGGTCAGTTTCTTACCGGTCAGGCAGTTTACGGTCAGGTCGTTAGAACGGCTGTGAATACCGATGATCTGGCCTTCGTAAACTTCCGCGCCGTGACCCAGGAACAGCTTACCGCGATCCTGCAAACCAAACAGTGCGAACGCAACCGCTTTACCCTGACCGTTGGAGATCAGTACGCCGTTCTGACGCTGGCCCACTTCGCCCGGACGGATATCGTCGTAGTGGCTGAAGGTGGAGTACAGCAGACCCGTACCGGAGGTCATGGTCATGAACTCTGAACGGAAACCGATCAGACCTCGGCTTGGGATCACGTAGTCGAGACGTACGCGGCCTTTGCCATCTGGATTCATGTTTTTCAGGTCGCCTTTACGCTCGCCCAGCGCCTGCATCACAGAACCCTGGTGCTGCTCTTCGACGTCCAGCGTGACGTTTTCGTACGGCTCCTGTTTACGGCCGTCGATTTCGCGGAAGATAACTTTCGGACGGGAAACCGCCATCTCGAAACCTTCACGACGCATGTTTTCAATCAGAACGGACAGGTGCAGTTCACCACGACCGGATACACGGAACGCGTCCGCATCTTCGGTTTCTTCAACGCGCAGCGCAACGTTGTGTACCAGTTCTTTGTTCAGACGCTCAAGGATCTGACGAGAGGTCACGTATTTACCTTCTTTACCGCAGAACGGAGAGGTGTTTACGCAGAAGAACATAGAAACGGTCGGCTCATCAACAGACAGCGCTGGCAGCGCTTCAACATTCTGCGGATCGCAGATGGTGTCGGAGATGTTCAGCTCGCCCAGACCGGTGATTGCAATGATATCGCCCGCTTCCGCCAGGTCGCTATCAATACGTTCCAGACCCAGGTGAGTCAGCACTTTGCCCACTTTACCGTTACGGGTTTTGCCTTCGCTATCGATGATAGTGATCTGCTGGTTCGGCTTCACTTTACCGCGCTTGATACGACCAATGCCGATAACGCCAACATAGTTGTTGTAGTCCAGCTGAGAGATCTGCATCTGGAGCGGGCCGTCCAGGTCAACGTCCGGTGCCGGTACGTGGTCAACGATCGCCTGATACAGCGGGGTCATGTCTTCCGCCATATCTTCGTGATCCAGACCTGCGATACCGTTCAGCGCCGAAGCGTAGATGATCGGGAAGTCCAGCTGTTCGTCGGTCGCGTCGAGGTTAACGAACAGGTCGAATACCTGGTCTACAACCCAGTCAGGGCGCGCGCCAGGACGGTCAACTTTGTTGATAACAACAATCGGCTTCAGGCCATGAGCAAAGGCTTTTTTGGTCACGAAGCGCGTCTGCGGCATCGGGCCGTCAAATGCGTCAACCACCAGCAGCACGGAGTCTACCATGGACATTACACGTTCAACTTCACCACCGAAGTCGGCGTGTCCTGGGGTATCAACGATGTTGATACGGTAATCATTCCATTTAATAGCAGTGTTTTTAGCGAGGATGGTAATCCCACGCTCTTTCTCCAAATCGTTGGAGTCCATCACACGCTCTTGAGTTTCGGCACGCGCATCAAACGTACCGGATTGCTGTAGCAGCTTATCGACCAGGGTAGTTTTACCGTGGTCAACGTGCGCGATGATGGCGATGTTACGCAAATTTTCGATCACAACTTTGCCTCAGGCATTAGAAATAGCGCGTTATTGTACACGGATTAATCGCACTACAAAACAGGATCACAGAGATCCTCCGCAAACAAGTATTGCAGAGTTTCTTTGTGATCGCTTTCACGGAGCGTTAAAAGGGTCACTCACTGTCCATTGCACCAACATGGTGCTTAATGTTCACATTAAAGCACTATATTGGTGCAACATATCCACTATGGTGCGGCCCTTTTGCACGATGGTGCGCATGATAACGCCTTTTAGGGGCAATTTAAAAGTTGGCACAGATTTCGCTTTGTATTTTTTACGGCGACACGGCCAATTTTTGCAGAATTGAAGACTTCGTTACCACGACGACAATGACCAATCCGGGAGAGTTAAGTATGTCCGCTGAACACGTTTTGACGATGCTGAATGAGCATGAAGTGAAGTTTGTTGATTTGCGCTTCACCGATACCAAAGGTAAAGAACAGCACGTCACGATTCCTGCTCATCAGGTGAATGCCGAATTCTTTGAAGAAGGCAAAATGTTTGACGGCTCCTCGATCGGTGGCTGGAAAGGTATCAACGAATCCGACATGGTTCTGATGCCGGACGCATCCACTGCGGTCATTGACCCGTTCTACGCTGATTCTACGCTGATTATTCGTTGCGACATCCTGGAGCCAGGCACCCTGCAAGGCTACGATCGCGACCCGCGTTCCATCGCCAAGCGCGCGGAAGAGTACCTGCGCTCTACCGGCATCGCAGACACCGTTCTGTTCGGGCCAGAGCCAGAGTTCTTCCTGTTTGACGATATCCGCTTCGGTTCTTCTATCTCCGGTTCCCACGTCGCTATCGACGATATCGAAGGCGCATGGAACTCCTCCACCCAGTACGAAGGTGGCAACAAAGGTCACCGTCCGGCAGTAAAAGGCGGTTACTTCCCGGTTCCGCCGGTAGACTCTTCTCAGGACATCCGTTCTGAAATGTGTTCCGTTATGGAGCAAATGGGTCTGGTTGTAGAAGCACACCACCACGAAGTGGCAACTGCAGGTCAGAACGAAGTGGCAACCCGCTTCAACACCATGACCAAAAAAGCGGACGAAATTCAGATCTACAAATACGTTGTGCACAACGTCGCTCACCGTTTCGGTAAAACTGCGACCTTTATGCCAAAACCGATGTTCGGCGATAACGGTTCCGGTATGCACTGCCACATGTCCCTGTCCAAAAACGGGACTAACCTGTTCTCCGGCGACAAATATGCGGGTCTGTCTGAGCAGGCGCTGTACTACATCGGCGGCGTAATCAAACACGCAAAAGCGATCAACGCCCTGGCGAACCCGACCACTAACTCCTACAAACGTCTGGTTCCGGGTTATGAAGCACCGGTCATGCTGGCCTACTCCGCCCGTAACCGTTCTGCCTCTATCCGTATTCCGGTTGTTGCCTCTCCGAAAGCGCGTCGTATCGAAGTGCGCTTCCCGGACCCGGCTGCGAACCCGTACCTGTGCTTTGCCGCTCTGCTGATGGCGGGTCTTGACGGTATTAAGAACAAGATCCACCCAGGCGAAGCGATGGACAAAAACCTGTATGACCTGCCGCCGGAAGAAGCGAAAGAGATCCCACAGGTTGCAGGCTCTCTGGAAGAAGCGCTCAACGAGCTGGATATTGACCGTGAATTCCTGAAAGCAGGCGGCGTGTTCACTGATGAAGCGATCGACGCGTACATCGCCCTGCGCATTGAAGAAAATGACCGCGTGCGCATGACGCCGCACCCGGTAGAGTTTGAGCTGTACTACAGCGTTTAATCGTTGAGTTGCCGTGGAACTTTTAGCCTGTTCAGGCAGGTTTGAGATTGATGGCGAATGATAAGACGCCTGATGGCGCAAGCTTATCAGGCCTACCGGTAACATCACCTTGTAGGCCGGATAAGGCAAAGCCGCCATCCGGCACAACGTTTGCCACTCATCTGTAGCCCATCACACGATGGGCTTTTTTCTCCACCAACGTTCTGATCCCACGCGCTTTTTACACGTAAAAAGCTATAATGCACTAAATTGGTGCAAACTATTCCAGGAGACTGCTAAATGGCAACAGGCACGCAGCCCGATGCTGGGCAGATCCTCAATTCTTTAATCAACAGCATTTTACTGGTCGACGACGAGCTGGCGGTGCATTACGCCAACCCGGCCGCACAACAGCTGCTCGCCCAAAGCGCCCGCAAGCTGTTTGGTACGCCGCTGCCTGAGCTGTTGAGCTATTTTTCATTAAATATTGGGCTGATGCGCGAAAGCCTGGAAGCAGGTCAGGGATTTACGGACAACGAAGTCACGCTGGTGATCGACGGACGCTCCCATATTCTCTCGCTAACCGCCCAGCGCCTGCCGGATAACTTCATCCTGCTGGAAATGGCGCCGATGGATAACCAGCGTCGCCTGAGCCAGGAACAGCTTCAGCATGCCCAGCAAATCGCCGCCCGCGACCTGGTGCGCGGTCTGGCGCATGAGATCAAAAACCCGCTTGGTGGTTTACGCGGCGCGGCCCAACTGCTCAGTAAAGCCCTGCCTGACCCGGCGTTGCTGGAGTACACCAAAGTCATTATTGAGCAGGCCGACAGGTTGCGTAATCTGGTTGACCGACTGCTGGGACCGCAACAGCCGGGTATGCACGTCACGGAGAGTATCCACAAAGTCGCAGAACGCGTCGTCGCACTGGTGTCGATGGAGCTGCCGGAGAACGTCACGCTGATTCGTGATTATGACCCCAGTCTGCCGGAACTGCCTCACGACCCGGATCAGATTGAACAGGTCCTGCTGAACATCGTGCGTAACGCTTTACAGGCGTTAGGGCCGGAAGGCGGTGAAATCATTCTGCGTACCCGTACCGCATTCCAGCTGACGCTGCATGGCGTGCGTTATCGCCTGGCGGCGCGCATCGACGTTGAGGACAACGGGCCGGGTATTCCGTCCCATTTACAGGACACGCTGTTTTACCCGATGGTCAGCGGTCGCGAAGGCGGCACCGGGCTGGGCTTATCCATTGCCCGTAATTTGATTGATCAGCATTCCGGCAAAATTGAATTTACCAGTTGGCCGGGTCATACCGAGTTCTCGGTTTACCTGCCTATCAGGAAATAAAGGTGACGTTTATGCAACGAGGGATAGTCTGGGTAGTCGATGACGATAGTTCCATCCGTTGGGTGCTTGAACGTGCGCTCGCCGGGGCGGGATTACATTGCACCACATTTGAAAGCGGCAACGAAGTGCTGGACGCGCTGGCGAGTAAAACGCCGGATGTCCTGCTGTCGGATATCCGTATGCCGGGAATGGACGGACTGGCGCTGTTAAAACAGATCAAACAGCGTCACCCCATGCTTCCGGTCATCATAATGACGGCGCATTCCGATCTCGATGCCGCCGTCAGCGCTTATCAACAAGGCGCGTTTGATTATCTGCCAAAGCCTTTTGATATTGACGAAGCGGTCGCGCTGGTTGAACGCGCGATCAGCCATTATCAGGAGCAGCAACAGCCGCGCAATGTCCAGATCAACGGCCCGACAACCGATATCATCGGCGAAGCGCCCGCGATGCAGGATGTCTTTCGCATTATTGGCCGCCTCTCACGCTCGTCTATCAGCGTGCTGATCAACGGCGAGTCCGGGACCGGTAAAGAGCTGGTCGCCCATGCGCTGCATCGCCATAGCCCACGCGTAAAAGCTCCCTTTATCGCCCTGAATATGGCGGCTATTCCGAAGGATTTGATCGAGTCCGAACTGTTTGGTCATGAAAAAGGGGCGTTCACCGGGGCGAATACCATTCGTCAGGGGCGCTTTGAGCAGGCCGACGGCGGCACGCTGTTTCTCGATGAGATCGGCGATATGCCGCTGGATGTGCAGACGCGTTTGCTACGCGTCTTAGCCGATGGGCAGTTTTACCGCGTTGGTGGCTATGCGCCGGTGAAGGTTGATGTGCGGATTATCGCCGCCACCCATCAGAACCTGGAATTACGCGTACAGGAAGGTAAGTTCCGTGAAGATCTGTTCCACCGCCTGAACGTGATTCGCGTACATTTGCCACCGCTGCGCGAGCGTCGGGAAGATATTCCACGCCTGGCGCGGCATTTCCTGCAAGTGGCTGCCCGCGAGCTGGGCGTCGAAGCCAAATTGCTCCACCCGGAAACAGAAGCGGCGCTGACGCGTCTGGCCTGGCCTGGCAACGTGCGTCAACTGGAGAATACCTGCCGTTGGTTAACGGTGATGGCCGCCGGACAGGAGGTTCTGATTCAGGACTTACCCGGCGAGCTGTTTGAAGCCACGGTGCCAGACAGCCAGTCGCACATACAGTCAGACAGTTGGGCCACATTGCTGGCGCAGTGGGCGGATCGCGCGTTGCGTTCCGGTCATCAAAACCTGCTTTCTGAAGCGCAGCCTGAGCTGGAGCGTACGCTGTTAACCACCGCGCTGCGTCATACCCAGGGGCACAAACAGGAAGCGGCACGGCTGCTGGGATGGGGTCGTAACACCCTGACTCGCAAGCTAAAAGAGCTGGGTATGGAGTGACGATTCGTCGTTGTGTAAAGATTAATATTTAAGCGCAAATTGCCGTTATTTTGCGCTTTACTGTTCCGATGAGTTGAGTATGATCATGCCCGGCAAACAGGGGGAATCATCATGCTGGAATCATTAATCAATCTGGTATCGAGCGGAGCGGTCGACAGCCACACGCCACAAACTGCGGTTGCCGCAGTGCTGTGTGCAGCGCTGGTTGGGCTGTTTAGCTAAATGCGTGCCGGATGGCGCTACCGCTTATCCGACCTACGGTTGATGTTAACTTGTAGGCCCGGTAAGCGGTAGCGCCACCGGGCAACGCCACTAAATCACCCGTGAGAACTGCTGCATCCGCGCTTTCTGGCGCAGATAAGCATCAAAGCACATACAGATGTTACGGATCAGCAGACGGCCTTTCGGCGTAACCTGAATCCCCTTATCATCCACATCCACCAGCCCATCTTTCGCCAGCGGCGCCAGCAGCGCTAAATCTTCCGCAAAGTACGCCGCGAAGTTGAGATCCCACTGCTGTTCAACCGCTGCGTAATCGAGACGGAAGTTGCAGATCAGCGACTTAATAATATCCCGACGAATGCAGTCATCGCGGGTCAGCACAATGCCGCGCCATAACGCATTCCCCAGCTCATCCACCTGCTGATAGTAGCGCTTCAGCTCTTTTTGGTTCTGCGCGTAGCTGTCGCCAATCATACTGATGGCGGAAACGCCCAACCCCAGCAGGTCCGTATCGCCCTGAGTGGTATAGCCCTGGAAGTTACGATGCAGAACGCCCTCACGCTGGGCAACGGCCAGTTCGTCATCCGGGCGGGCAAAGTGATCCATCCCGATGAACTGATAGCCCGTCTCCGTCAGCGACGAGACGGTCTCTTGCAGGATATCGAGTTTTTGCTGCGCGCTGGGCAGGTCAGCCTCTTTGATTTTGCGCTGAGCGGCGAATAACGTGGGCAAATGAGCGTAGTTAAAGACACTCAGGCGATCGGGGCTCAGCTCTGCCACGCGTCTGAGCGTAAAGGCGAAGCTTTCCGGCGTTTGCTTTGGCAGCCCGTAAATCAGATCGATATTCGTCGAGGTGAAGCCTATCTCGCGCGCATGATTGAGCAGCGAGAAGATAAACTCTTCATCCTGCTCGCGGTTAACCAGACGCTGAACGTCTTTATTGAAGTCCTGCACCCCCATACTCAGGCGGTTAAACCCTTGCGCGCGTAAATGATCGAGCACATCCAGCTCAATTTCACGGGGATCGACTTCGATCGAGATTTCGACGTCGTCGTTAAAATGAAAGTTTCCACGCAGAAGCGTCATTAACCGACTGATTTGCGCTTTATTCAGGTACGTTGGCGTTCCGCCGCCCCAGTGCAGTTGACTAACGCGACGTCCGGCAAACAGCGGCGCGCGATGAATAATTTCTTGTTCAAGCGCATCGAGATATTGGTCGGCCTTATGCTGCTGGCGGGTCACAATCTTGTTGCAACCGCAGAAATAGCACAATTTATGGCAAAACGGGATATGAACGTACAGAGACAGCGGACGTTCAGGGTAACGCGCCACAGCGTGCTGAAATGCCTCTTCGCCGTAGTCTTCCGAAAACTCCAGCGCTGTGGGATACGAGGTATATCGTGGCCCGGAATAGTTATATTTCTGGATCAGGGCCAGATCCCAGTCTATCAACTGTTCAGACATGCTCACTCCTTCCGATGGCGTCGCTGGCGGGTACGGCGTACCGGCTTTACCCCACTACGGGTAATAAACCGGTTGCGCAGCCACTTCTGTCGCCGCGACAACCGCTGTAGTTTAACGAATAACCACACCAGATAACATACAACCGGAAGGGTTATAAGCAGGACGGGAAGGCCCACGGTGTAAACCCGTTAGTTGCCGCCCCGGAGCAGGCGCATCATATCTTCCTGCTTTTCGTCCTCTTCCTCTTCTTCATCGTCATCATAAGAGAGGCCCAACCTCTGCATCAGCTCATCAATACGATCCAGTTTGGCATCTACCCAGGTTTGGTCTTCCGCACTCAGGGTTTCGCCTGCTTCCAGACGTTCCAGCAGCGCATCCAGGCGCTCATCCGTTTCCAGTAAATCCAACTCAGCCTGCGGTGAAAGCATAGGTTTCTCACTCTTCGGTTTGTGCTGTTTGGTGACTTTTTCGGTCACACCCAGGGGAATGGGGGTTTTACTGCCAATTCGTGGATCTTTCTGCTTGTTCTGGTTTTTACCGCCTGAAGCCGCGTTGTCACCTGTCGCACGGCTCCCCGCCGCATGACCACGGTGTTTTTTCTGACGCTTACGGTCGCGCGCTTCCTGATTCAGCTCTTCGCGTGTTTTACGACGCGCTTTTGCGGGACCTTTACCGCGTGGTGTAGAAGTTGATTTCATAGTGATTCGTCTTTGGCTGTTTTAGTCAGTATATACTCTAAATAATTCGAGTTGCAGGAAGTCAACGCACATGCAACCTGAAGTATGACGAGTTTCATTTGCCGCGGAATCTAGCAGAAACCCTATAAAGAAAAAAGGCGACAGAGTAATCTGTCGCCTTTTTTGCTGTCTAACAACCCTAACGGGCTCTACGATCCCTGTTGGCTACCAACACGCCCTGTTTTTCCCTTAGCCTGAAACATTCCGTGTTGTTTCCATTTCCTTTTACTAACGTCTCCGAACGTTTGTCTTCCTGACAAATCCTGCGTCTTCGCCTCCTGGCGCTCCTGACCCTCATCCTGAGTCGTAATCCTGACAGCTTCCTCGCTATGGATGCTACTTTACTCTTCTGGCATAAACGCACAAGTAATCGAAACGCGAATGTCCACTTTTCAGAATATTGCCTGAAACATAACGTTATGATTTTATTATTTTATCTTAATTTTCGACCTGCGCTTACTCTGAAATTTCGCATAAGAACAATCGGCAATGTCTCACAAAGAGCATGGTTTTAGCTTACACACATCCCCATGCTGAAAAATCCGTCTTTTGCCGCTGTTCAGGTATAATCGCTGCAAAGCTTTGACTGACGGAGACGACCGCTTTGACTAATTTGAATTATCAACAGACGCACTTTGTGATGAGTGCGCCTGATATTCGCCATTTACCTTCCGATACCGGAATCGAAGTGGCTTTTGCTGGCCGTTCCAATGCAGGCAAATCCAGCGCGCTGAACACGCTTACGAATCAGAAGAGTCTGGCGCGTACATCCAAAACACCGGGCCGTACTCAGCTCATCAACCTGTTTGAGGTGGTTGAAGGCAAACGTCTGGTTGACCTGCCCGGCTATGGCTATGCAGAAGTCCCGGAAGAGATGAAGCGTAAGTGGCAACGCGCGCTGGGCGAATACCTGGAAAAACGTCAGAGCCTGCAAGGCCTGGTGATACTGATGGATATCCGTCACCCGTTAAAAGATCTCGACCAGCAGATGATCCAGTGGGCCGTAGAGAGCAACATTCAGGTTCTGGTTTTACTCACCAAAGCGGACAAACTGGCCAGCGGCGCACGTAAAGCGCAGCTGAATATGGTGCGTGAAGCGGTACTGGCCTTTAACGGCGATGTGCAGGTAGAAACGTTTTCTTCCCTGAAGAAGCAAGGCGTGGATAAATTACGTCAGAAACTGGATAGCTGGTTTAACGATCTGGCTCCCGTGGAAGAGACGCAGGACGGGGAATAACCCACCGATATGCCGGATGGCGCCGCTGCGCGTCTTATCCGGCCTACAGTTCTTTATTCTTGCTCTAAGGCGGCAACACAGCAAATCCCCAAGAGCTTACATAAGTAAGTGACTGGGGTGAGCGACAAATCTGTCTGGAACAGATTTGAACGCCGCGAAGCGGCGGCCCGTAAGGGTGAGGCTCATGGATGAGCCGAATAATTCGAAGCCAACGCGTATGCAGCTTGAAGTATGACGAGCAAAATAAAAAACGCCCCAGTCATTACTGACTGGGGCGGCTAAAATATTCAGCCAAATCCGATTACGTGAAGTAAAAGGTCTGAAAGATAGAACATCTTACCTCTGTACCCTACGCGAATAACTTTACTCTTTTTTGAGCAGCTCAGAAAGCACTTTTTGTAATTTTTTTTCATTCTTTACATAGGGAATTCTAATGATCATCACAAAACGTTCTATCTTATGTTGCTTAGTTACGAAAAAAGCGCGTTATTCAGTAAAGCCTTAGTGCGCCTGATCCCAGTTTTCGCCGCTACCCACTTCCACCAGCAACGGCACATCAATACGCGTGCAGTTTTCCATCAGTTGATGGATCTTTTTCGATACCACGTCGAGATCATCTTTATGCACTTCGAACACCAGTTCATCGTGTACCTGCATGATCATACGCACGCGCGGCTGTTCATCTTGCAGCCATTTATCGACGGCAATCATAGCGCGCTTGATGATGTCTGCTGCCGTCCCCTGCATCGGAGCGTTGATGGCGGCACGTTCCGCACCGGCACGACGCGCAGCATTGCTGGATTTAATATCCGGCAAGTAGAGACGACGCCCTTCCAGCGTTTCAACATAGCCTCGCTCTTTTGCCTGAGCGCGCGTGCGTTCCATATATTCCAGTACGCCAGGGTAGCGTTCGAAGTAGAGATCCATGTACTTCTGCGCCTCTTTGCGCGGAATATTGAGCTGACGCGCCAGACCGAATGCGCTCATGCCGTAGATCAGACCAAAGTTAATCGCTTTGGCGCTGCGGCGCTGTTCAGCCGTAACGCTCTCCAGCGGCAGTCCAAACACTTCAGCAGCCGTCGCCCGGTGGATATCTTTTCCTTCGGCAAAGGCGGTTAACAGACCTTTATCACGGGAAAGGTGCGCCATAATACGCAGCTCAATCTGCGAGTAGTCCGCTGATGCGATGACGTAATCTTGCGGAGCGATAAACGCCTGACGAATACGGCGTCCTTCCTCGTTACGTACCGGAATATTTTGCAGGTTAGGATCGGTAGACGATAAACGCCCCGTCGCGGTCACCGCCTGATGATAAGAGGTATGCACTCGCCCGGTTTTCGGGTTGATCATCAGCGGGAGTTTATCGGTGTAGGTCGATTTCAGCTTCGCCAGCCCGCGATATTCCAGAATCACCTTCGGCAGCGGATAGTCCAGCGCCAACTCTTCCAGCACCTCTTCCGAGGTGGACGGCGCACCGCCCGGCGTTTTCTTCAGTGGCTTAATACCCTGTTTTTCAAACAGAATGGTTTGCAACTGTTTGGTAGAAGAGAGGTTAAATTCTTCTCCGGCGATCTCATGCGCCTTCTTCTCCAGCTCCGCCAGACGCAGCGTGATCTCCTCTGAATGCTTGTGCAGCACGGCAGGGTCGATTTTTACACCGTTACGCTCTACGCGGGAAAGCACCGGCACCAGCGGCATTTCGATATTCTCGAAGACATTCAGCGGCCCTTTGTACTGCTGTAGCTCTGGCCACATTTTCAAATGCAGCTGTAACGTAACGTCCGCATCTTCTGCGGCATAACGTCCGGCCTCTTCCAGGGCAATCTGGTTAAAGGTCAGCTGATTTTTGCCTTTACCGGCAATCTCTTCAAAAGTGATGGTCTTATGCTTCAACCAGCGTTCGGACAGGCTGTCCATGTCGTGGCGGCCAGCAACGCTGTTCAGGATGTAGGATTCGAGCATAGTGTCAAAAGCAATACCGCGCAGCTCAATGCCATAGTTTTGCAATACGCCGCGATCGTACTTCAGGTTTTGCCCAACCTTACGCGCCTTCTCATCTTCCAGCAGCGGCTTCAATAGCTCAAGCGCTCGCTCGCGGGAAATCTGATCGGGTGCATCCAGGTAGTCATGCGCCACGGGAACGTAGGCCGCCACGCCCGGTTCAATAGCAAAAGAGAGACCGACCAGATTCGCCGCATGGTTATCCAGGCTGTCCGTTTCGGTATCAAATGCAAAAACGGGCGCCTTTTTCAGCGTCTCAATCCAGCTTTCCAGCGTCGCTTCATCCAGGATAGTGACGTAGTTATCGTAAGAAAGCGCGGTCGCAGGCACGTCTGGCGTTTCATCAATAACTATGGTTTCCTGCGGTTTTGCTGCGGGCTTCGCACCTTTCGCCTGTAGCCATTTACCCGCTTCCACATCGGTGGTCCAGCGCTTAAATTCATATTTCTTAAACAGGCCAAGCAACTCTTCAGCCGCTGGTTGTTGTACTTCAAGCTGATCGCAGCTTAGCTCCAGTTCGACATCCGTTTTGATGGTAGCCAGTTGATAAGAGAGGTAAGCCACCTCTTTATTCTGCTCAAGCTTCCCGGCCATGGTTTTCGCGCCACGGAAGGTTAAGCCCGCAATTTTATCTGATTCGGCATACAGGGTATCCAGCCCACCTAACCCCTGAAGGAGCGCCTGGGCGGTTTTTTCACCCACGCCCGGCACGCCAGGAATGTTATCGGAAGAGTCGCCCATCAGCGCCAGGAAATCGATGATCAATTCGGGTGGAACACCGTACTTGTTCACGACCTCATCCGGGCCCAGAATCGTATTGGTCATGGTGTTAATCAGCGTGATATTTGGCGTCACCAGCTGAGCCATATCTTTGTCGCCGGTGCTGATCAGCACCGGACGGCCCACCTTCTCGGCTTCACGCGCCAGCGTACCGATAACGTCGTCCGCTTCCACGCCCGAAACGGCCAGCAGCGGCAGGCCCATCGCTTTTACCATCGCATGCAGCGGTTCAATCTGCGCACGCAGGTCATCAGGCATCGGCGGGCGATGCGATTTGTAATGTTCGAATAACTCATCACGGAAGGTTTTACCCTTGGCATCAAATACCACTGCGGCATGCGTCGGCTGATACTGCATAATCAGGCTGCGCAGCATGTTGAGAACACCGTACATCGCCCCTGTAGGCTCCCCTGCGCTGTTCGTCAGAGGAGGAAAGGCGTGATACGCGCGATAGAGATAAGATGAGCCATCTACAAGGATAAGTGGGTTTTCTGGGATCTGAACCATAATGTCCGTGCCTGTTTATCAGATTATGAGTAAAGGATGCCACAGACAGGATGAAAACATGAGTTTTTCGCCGCATTTGTCGAAAAAGTTTTGTAGATCTTCTGGATCGCTCGCAAAGCGCGCTGTGGATAACTTTGTGCATAAATTATTACATTTCATTTAATTTCATCCTGATGATTTAATTTTCATTAAACTTAATCATATTTTTCAATATGTTAATTAAATCACCAGAACTTTATCCCATTATTCAGCGTTATCTCAGTGTGTGGATAGATATCAATATTTTTTCTGTTTCGCTAAGACCCGTCATTTGATGCGTTTTCTGATAAAATCAGCCCCTTGCGTCTCTTTCGCGCACTATTTATGGCTAACCCGTTGAATAATTTAATTATGACAAGAATACTCGCTGCGATAACGCTGTTGCTGAGTATCGTATTGACCATTTTGGTCACTATTTTTTGTTCTGTGCCGATCATCCTTGCCGGGATCGTGAAGCTCCTTTTGCCCATTCCTGTCGTCTGGCGCAAGGTATCCGTTTTTTGTAATTTCATGATGTACTGCTGGTGTGAAGGGTTGGCGCTGCTGCTGCATCTCAATCCGTGGCTTAAATGGGACGTGGAAGGGCTGGAAGGCCTGAACAAGAAAAACTGGTATCTGCTTATTTGTAACCATCACAGCTGGGCCGATATCGTGGTGCTTTGCGTTCTGTTCCGTAAGCACATTCCAATGAACAAATACTTTCTTAAGCAGCAGCTGGCCTGGGTGCCGTTTATCGGCCTGGCCTGCTGGGCGCTGGATATGCCGTTTATGAAACGCTACTCGCGCGCTTATTTGCTCCGTCATCCCGAACAACGCGGTAAAGATGTAGAAACAACCCGCCGTTCTTGCGAGAAATTTCGCGCGCATCCCACAACGATCGTAAATTTTGTCGAAGGTTCGCGTTTTACCGAAGAGAAACGTCGGCAAACTCGCTCGCCATATAAAAACCTTCTCCCACCAAAAGCGGCGGGGATCGCGATGGCGCTAAACGTATTAGGGTCTCAGTTCGATAAGCTGCTCAACGTTACCCTCTGCTACCCGGAAAACGATCGGAAACCATTCTACGATATGTTGAGCGGTAAACTGACGCGCATCGTGGTACGTATCGATCTGGAGCCGATTAAAGAAGAGCTGCACGGTGACTATGTGAACGACAAAGGATTCAAACGCCGTTTCCAGCTTTGGTTGAATGCACTCTGGAATGAAAAAGACGAACAGATAGAAAAGATTAAAGCGGAAAACAAAAACGCCGGTCAATGACCGGCGATTTTTTTATTTCTTTTCAACCAGATGTTTCACGGTATCGGCGTACTGTTGTACGAAGATATCCATGCTGCTGGTATCCATCCCTTGCGGGTTAACCTGATATTTGCCGTTTACAAACATCGCCGGTACACCCTGAAGCTGGAGATCAGCGGCCGCTTTTTCTTGCTGCGCAACCAGTGATTTCACCACGAAGCTGTTCCATGCCGCATCGTAGTCTTCACCTTTCACACCCGCATCAACGAATACTTTGCGAATATCGGCAGCAGACTGAACGGTCTGGTTTTTCTGTACTGCTTCAAACATCGGCGCAGTGATTTTATCTTCTACGCCCAGTGCCATCGCCACAGCCCATGCCTGCGTCAGGTCCTTACCCAATGGGCCCAGAAACTCAACGTGGTATTTGGTCATTTTGGTGCCTTCAGGCAGCTTTTTCTTCACGTTATCAGAAACGTGCAGCACTTCTTCAAACTGATAGCAGTGCGGGCAGTAGAAGGAGAAAAACTCCAGAACCTGAGGCTCGCCAGCAACGGGCTTATCCAGTGTGATGTATTGCTTACCATCACTGAACTGCGCTGCCGATGCGCTAAAAGCTAAAATCATACCAGCCAGCGCCAGCCAAATCTTTTTCATGATCAACTCTCTCCTGATGTGTCCGTTTAATACATTGGCGTTAATTGTAAAGGGGGTTCTTGCAGCACTTTTGCCTGCTCAAGAAATGTCGCAGTCTGCCGTTGCCAGTAATCATCCCCGGTTAACCACGGGAAATTTTTAGGAAACGCAGGATCAGCCCAGCGACGCATCAGCCAGGCAAGATAATAAACCAAACGCATCGCGCGTAAAGGCTCAATAAGTTCTATTTCAGCAATATCAAACTCGCTAACTTCTTCATAAGCCTCGATAATCGTTTCAAGCTGCATCCGCTGCTCGGCTTTATCGCCATTCAGCAGCATCCACAGATCCTGAACGGCAGGGCCATTGCGGGCATCATCTAAATCAACAAACAGAGGGCCATCACGCCAGAGGATATTTCCGGCATGACAATCCCCGTGTAAACGCAGCGTCTCAAAACGGGTATGCCAACGTTCGGTAACGGCGGCAATAAGAGTGTCCGTCGCGTTCAGGAAAGCCGCTTTTTGCCCTGCGGGAATCAGTGATGCGCCTTCGAAAAGTTTGCGAGGTTCAATGAGATACTCTTCCAGGCCCATTGTCGGCCGGAAGGCAAAAGGGTGTTTACGCCCGGTCTGATGCAGGCGACCCAGATAGCGCCCTACCGCCTCCATCTGATCGATATTATCCGCTTCGAACTGTCGCCCGCCGACGCTTGGGAAAATCGCGTAGTGGAATCCCTGGTGGTTCAGTAGTGTCTGGCCATTGAGGACAAGCGGCGCCGCAACCGGCACCTCATCTTTTACCAGTTCCAGTGCAAACTGATGCTCTTCCCGTATTTGATCGGCAGACCAACGCTCAGGGCGATAAAACTTAACGACAAAGCGTCGACGGTCTTCGTCCTGAAACTGATAGACGCGGTTTTCATAGCTATTGAGCGGGGTAAGACCGGAATCCACCCGGATTCCCTGTTCAAACAGCGCATCCATGATGGTATCCGGGTGTAATGTCTGGAAAGTAAAAGCGTTATCGTTCATCCCATCATCCGGAAAATACTACGAATGATTCAGGATATCATTTTGTGGCGATTTCGGTGGCGCCGCTTACAAGGTTTTACTCTTTAATCACGCCGCGTGCGCGTAATAGCGCCGTTTTGAAATCTTCTTCATAATCTTTCTGAATACCAGGAATCACCGCATCTTTTGCGGAGTCACGCATTTTCAGGTGATAGATCAGAATGTCGTCGGTTAAATCCGCCAGTTCGCCGTCAAAACCTGACTCTTTCGCCAGTTTCTGTAAAAATTGCAGCAGATTAAGATCGGGCTCTTTCTGCCAGGCTGGTTGCAGGAGTTCAATGACTTCATTCAGGCGTTTACATTTCATGGCTGTGCTCCTTAATTTGATGTAGATACGTTAGCAGGGTCAATCCCACAATAAAAGAGGCGATATCAGTGAATCTGGAGAGTGCAATAACGGGGGTTGTGCTGGCAGGCGGTAAGGCCAGGAGAATGGGGGGGGCAGATAAGGGTCTGCTTGAGCTGGATGGCAAACCACTCTGGAAGCATGTTGCTGATACGCTGGCGTCTCAGCTTGAAACCGTCGTGATTAACGCGAATCGCCATCAGGAGATTTATCAACAAAGCGGTCTGAAAGTGATCCCCGATTCACTGGCCGATTTTCCGGGGCCTCTGGCGGGTATGTTGTCTGTTTTACAGCAAGAGAAGGGAGACTGGTTTCTGTTTTGCCCTTGTGACACGCCTTACATTCCCCGCAATCTGGTTGCGCGTTTAAAAGCTCAGCGTAATAGCGCGCCTGTCGTATGGGTTCACGACGGCGAGCGGGACCACCCGACAATTGCACTGGTTAATCGATCCGTAGCACCTTTCTTACAGGAGTATCTCCGGTCAGGTGAACGGCGGGTCATGGTCTTTATGCGCCAGGCCGGTGGTCATGCTGTTGATTTCAGTGATTTTAAGCAGGCATTTGTGAATGTGAATACGCCGGAAGAACTCGCCAGATGGCAGGAGAAATCATGATCCCACTACTCGGCATAGCCGCATGGAGCGGCACCGGTAAGACTACGCTGCTCAAGAAATTGATTCCAGCGTTATGCGCCAGAGGGGTTCGCCCAGGATTAATTAAGCATACCCATCACAATATGGACGTAGATAAGCCCGGCAAAGACAGTTACGAGTTACGCAAGGCAGGCGCAGCACAAACGCTTGTCGCCAGTCGGCAACGTTGGGCGCTGATGACAGAAACACCGGAAGAACCTGAGCTGGATTTAACGTATCTGGTGAGTCGAATGGATGTTTCTAAGCTGGATATAGTGCTTGTTGAAGGTTTTAAACACGAAGCGGTGGCGAAGATCTTATTATTCCGACAGGGGTGTGGGCATGAAGTGGATGAGCTGACCATTGATGAACATGTGATCGCCGTCGCCAGCGACATTCCGCTTTCCCTGGATGTCCCGCTATTAGATATCAATGATATACCACAGATCGCTACATTTGTTTTGCGTTGGCTGGGACGATAGTACGCGGGCGGCACAGGTTTTTTGCAGGCAGGATAAGCGCAGCGTCATCCGGCTGCACCCGGGTGCATGAACGCAAAAAGGCCATCCCTCAGGATGGCCTCTTCACTTAATTAATGCCTGGCAGTTCCCTACTCTCGCATGGGGAGACCCCACACTACCATCGGCGCTACGGCGTTTCACTTCTGAGTTCGGCATGGGGTCAGGTGGGACCACCGCGCTACGGCCGCCAGGCAAATTCTGTTCGTCTAATGCCTCTCGCATTAAACACTAATCTGTAATCAGGCTGAAAATCGTCTCTCAAATCGCCAAAACATCTTCGGCGTTGTAAGGTTAAGCCTCACGGTTCATTAGTACCGGTTAGCTCAACGCATCGCTGCGCTTACACACCCGGCCTATCAACGTCGTCGTCTTCAACGTTCCTTCAGGACTCTCAAGGAGTCAGGGAGAACTCATCTCGGGGCAAGTTTCGTGCTTAGATGCTTTCAGCACTTATCTCTTCCGCATTTAGCTACCGGGCAGTGCCATTGGCATGACAACCCGAACACCAGTGATGCGTCCACTCCGGTCCTCTCGTACTAGGAGCAGCCCCCCTCAGTTCTCCAGCGCCCACGGCAGATAGGGACCGAACTGTCTCACGACGTTCTAAACCCAGCTCGCGTACCACTTTAAATGGCGAACAGCCATACCCTTGGGACCTACTTCAGCCCCAGGATGTGATGAGCCGACATCGAGGTGCCAAACACCGCCGTCGATATGAACTCTTGGGCGGTATCAGCCTGTTATCCCCGGAGTACCTTTTATCCGTTGAGCGATGGCCCTTCCATTCAGAACCACCGGATCACTATGACCTGCTTTCGCACCTGCTCGCGCCGTCACGCTCGCAGTCAAGCCAGCTTATGCCATTGCACTAACCTCCTGATGTCCGACCAGGATTAGCTGACCTTCGTGCTCCTCCGTTACTCTTTAGGAGGAGACCGCCCCAGTCAAACTACCCACCAGACACTGTCCGCAACCCGGATTACGGGCCCACGTTAGAACACCAGCCATTAAAGGGTGGTATTTCAAGGGCGGCTCCATGCAGACTGGCGTCCGCACTTCAAAGCCTCCCACCTATCCTACACATCAAGGACCAGTGTTCAGTGTCAAGCTATAGTAAAGGTTCACGGGGTCTTTCCGTCTTGCCGCGGGTACACTGCATCTTCACAGCGAGTTCAATTTCACTGAGTCTCGGGTGGAGACAGCCTGGCCATCATTACGCCATTCGTGCAGGTCGGAACTTACCCGACAAGGAATTTCGCTACCTTAGGACCGTTATAGTTACGGCCGCCGTTTACCGGGGCTTCGATCAAGAGCTTCTCCCGAGGGATAACCCCATCAATTAACCTTCCGGCACCGGGCAGGCGTCACACCGTATACGTCCACTTTCGTGTTTGCACAGTGCTGTGTTTTTAATAAACAGTTGCAGCCAGCTGGTATCTTCGACTGATTTCAGCTCCATGGGTAAACCACTTCACCTACATATCAGCGTGCCTTCTCCCGAAGTTACGGCACCATTTTGCCTAGTTCCTTCACCCGAGTTCTCTCAAGCGCCTTGGTATTCTCTACCTGACCACCTGTGTCGGTTTGGGGTACGATTTCGTGTTACCTGATGCTTAGAGGCTTTTCCTGGAAGCAGGGCATTTGTCACTTCAGCACCGTAGTGCCTCGTCATCACGCCTCAGTGTTAAAGTGCACCGGATTTGCCTGGAGCACACACCTACACGCTTAAACCGGGACAACCGTCGCCCGGCCGACATAGCCTTCTCCGTCCCCCCTTCGCAGTAACACCAAGTACAGGAATATTAACCTGTTTCCCATCGACTACGCCTTTCGGCCTCGCCTTAGGGGTCGACTCACCCTGCCCCGATTAACGTTGGACAGGAACCCTTGGTCTTCCGGCGAGCGGGCTTTTCACCCGCTTTATCGTTACTTATGTCAGCATTCGCACTTCTGATACCTCCAGCATGCCTCACAGCACACCTTCAACGGCTTACAGAACGCTCCCCTACCCAACAACGCATAAGCGTCGCTGCCGCAGCTTCGGTGCATGGTTTAGCCCCGTTACATCTTCCGCGCAGGCCGACTCGACCAGTGAGCTATTACGCTTTCTTTAAATGATGGCTGCTTCTAAGCCAACATCCTGGCTGTCTGGGCCTTCCCACATCGTT
Organism: Citrobacter sp. TBCP-5362; assembly: GCF_005406305.1. NCBI lineage: Bacteria > Pseudomonadati > Pseudomonadota > Gammaproteobacteria > Enterobacterales > Enterobacteriaceae > Citrobacter > Citrobacter sp. TBCP-5362. The sequence goes on from NZ_CP040234.1 coordinate 4,429,877, forward strand.
TCCCACTTAACCATGACTTTGGGACCTTAGCTGGCGGTCTGGGTTGTTTCCCTCTTCACGACGGACGTTAGCACCCGCCGTGTGTCTCCCGTGATAACATTCTCCGGTATTCGCAGTTTGCATCGGGTTGGTAAGCCGGGATGGCCCCCTAGCCGAAACAGTGCTCTACCCCCGGAGATGAATTCACGAGGCGCTACCTAAATAGCTTTCGGGGAGAACCAGCTATCTCCCGGTTTGATTGGCCTTTCACCCCCAGCCACAGGTCATCCGCTAATTTTTCAACATTAGTCGGTTCGGTCCTCCAGTTAGTGTTACCCAACCTTCAACCTGCCCATGGCTAGATCACCGGGTTTCGGGTCTATACCCTGCAACTTAACGCCCAGTTAAGACTCGGTTTCCCTTCGGCTCCCCTATACGGTTAACCTTGCTACAGAATATAAGTCGCTGACCCATTATACAAAAGGTACGCAGTCACCCCATAAAGAGGCTCCCACTGCTTGTACGTACACGGTTTCAGGTTCTTTTTCACTCCCCTCGCCGGGGTTCTTTTCGCCTTTCCCTCACGGTACTGGTTCACTATCGGTCAGTCAGGAGTATTTAGCCTTGGAGGATGGTCCCCCCATATTCAGACAGGATACCACGTGTCCCGCCCTACTCATCGAGCTCACAGCCTGTGCGTTTTCGTGTACGGGACTATCACCCTGTACCGTGCGACTTTCCAGACGCTTCCACTAACACACAAGCTGATTCAGGCTCTGGGCTCCTCCCCGTTCGCTCGCCGCTACTGGGGGAATCTCGGTTGATTTCTTTTCCTCGGGGTACTTAGATGTTTCAGTTCCCCCGGTTCGCCTCGTTAGCCTATGTATTCAGCTAACGATAGTGTGACGAATCACACTGGGTTTCCCCATTCGGACATCGCCGGGTCAAGGGTTCATATCACCTCGCCGGCGCTTTTCGCAGATTAGCACGTCCTTCATCGCCTCTGACTGCCAGGGCATCCACCGTGTACGCTTGGTCGCTTAACCTCACAACCCGAAGATGTTTCGTGAAACACTTCGTGTTGCGAAAATTTGAGAGACTCATACACACTTTACGTGTGTCGTTTCAATTTTCAGCTTGATCCAGATTTTTAAAGAGCAAATATCTCAAACATGACTCGCAAGTCAGTTTTGAGATACGGGGGCCGGCGACTTTCACTCACACAAACCAGCAAGTGGCGTCCCCTAGGGGATTCGAACCCCTGTTACCGCCGTGAAAGGGCGGTGTCCTGGGCCTCTAGACGAAGGGGACACTGAAGTCTCAATCGCAAGACGCCTTGCTTCTTTCTTTTCATCAGACAATCTGTGTGGGCACTGCAAAGGCAGGTTCTTTAAGGTAAGGAGGTGATCCAACCGCAGGTTCCCCTACGGTTACCTTGTTACGACTTCACCCCAGTCATGAATCACAAAGTGGTAAGCGCCCTCCCGAAGGTTAAGCTACCTACTTCTTTTGCAACCCACTCCCATGGTGTGACGGGCGGTGTGTACAAGGCCCGGGAACGTATTCACCGTGGCATTCTGATCCACGATTACTAGCGATTCCGACTTCATGGAGTCGAGTTGCAGACTCCAATCCGGACTACGACATACTTTATGAGGTCCGCTTGCTCTCGCGAGGTCGCTTCTCTTTGTATATGCCATTGTAGCACGTGTGTAGCCCTGGTCGTAAGGGCCATGATGACTTGACGTCATCCCCACCTTCCTCCAGTTTATCACTGGCAGTCTCCTTTGAGTTCCCGGCCTAACCGCTGGCAACAAAGGATAAGGGTTGCGCTCGTTGCGGGACTTAACCCAACATTTCACAACACGAGCTGACGACAGCCATGCAGCACCTGTCTCACAGTTCCCGAAGGCACCAAGGCATCTCTGCCAAGTTCTGTGGATGTCAAGACCAGGTAAGGTTCTTCGCGTTGCATCGAATTAAACCACATGCTCCACCGCTTGTGCGGGCCCCCGTCAATTCATTTGAGTTTTAACCTTGCGGCCGTACTCCCCAGGCGGTCGACTTAACGCGTTAGCTCCGGAAGCCACGCCTCAAGGGCACAACCTCCAAGTCGACATCGTTTACGGCGTGGACTACCAGGGTATCTAATCCTGTTTGCTCCCCACGCTTTCGCACCTGAGCGTCAGTCTTCGTCCAGGGGGCCGCCTTCGCCACCGGTATTCCTCCAGATCTCTACGCATTTCACCGCTACACCTGGAATTCTACCCCCCTCTACGAGACTCAAGCCTGCCAGTATCAGATGCAGTTCCCAGGTTGAGCCCGGGGATTTCACATCTGACTTAACAGACCGCCTGCGTGCGCTTTACGCCCAGTAATTCCGATTAACGCTTGCACCCTCCGTATTACCGCGGCTGCTGGCACGGAGTTAGCCGGTGCTTCTTCTGCGGGTAACGTCAATTGCTGCGGTTATTAACCACAACACCTTCCTCCCCGCTGAAAGTACTTTACAACCCGAAGGCCTTCTTCATACACGCGGCATGGCTGCATCAGGCTTGCGCCCATTGTGCAATATTCCCCACTGCTGCCTCCCGTAGGAGTCTGGACCGTGTCTCAGTTCCAGTGTGGCTGGTCATCCTCTCAGACCAGCTAGGGATCGTCGCCTTGGTGAGCCGTTACCCCACCAACAAGCTAATCCCATCTGGGCACATCTGATGGCAAGAGGCCCGAAGGTCCCCCTCTTTGGTCTTGCGACGTTATGCGGTATTAGCTACCGTTTCCAGTAGTTATCCCCCTCCATCAGGCAGTTTCCCAGACATTACTCACCCGTCCGCCACTCGTCAGCGAAGCAGCAAGCTGCTTCCTGTTACCGTTCGACTTGCATGTGTTAGGCCTGCCGCCAGCGTTCAATCTGAGCCATGATCAAACTCTTCAATTTAAGTTTGATGCTCGTGAATTAAACTTCGTAATGAATTACGTGTTCACTCAGAGACTTGGTATTCATTTTTCGTCTTGCGACGTCAAGAATCCATGTCACTTTGAGTGCCCACACAGATTGTCTGATAAATTGTTAAAGAGCAGTTGCAACGCGGCTTTCAGCTCACCGTTGCGAGGTGACGTATAATACGTTTTCCTCATTCAGAGTCAAGTGCTTATTTTCACTTTTCTCTGCCGGCGTTCATCGCTGAACCCCGCTGACCCGGCGGCCTGTGTGCCGTTGTTCCGTGTCAGTGGAGGCGCATTATAGGGAGTTATTCCGGCCTGACAAGGGGAAATTTAAAATTATTTTCCGACTGCGTGTTTTTTATTCTTTACGTTTATTTTGCCAACGATTTGTTGGTTAATTGGGCGATGTCGCGGGCAAAATTCGCCACTTGTTCCCAGTCGGTATAGACCACTTCTTTACTCGTATCCGTTTCACCGCCAGACATCTTCATAATGAGTTTAATCATCAGACGGTCATACCAGCGGTAACGAGGGTAACGAAGCGCGCCAGCAATAACGGCGCAAAGATCGGGTCGCCACTGCGAACTCATCAGAAACTTGCGCGCGTAGCTGTTGGTCTGCGGTGTGCGCTTTTCAGGTTTACGCGCGACAAGGTTAACGGAATAAAACGCACTCGGCATCGCGTTCAGGCGCGTAGCGTGCTTCTTCACAAACTCCTGGAAAGCGGCATGGTAATGACCATAACGAATAGAGGCGCCAATCACCACGCGATCGTAACTTTGCCAGTCCAGCTCTTCAGTACGATGGAGATTAATCACATCCGCCCAGATCCCCAGCTCCTTTAATTCCGAGGCCAGATAAGAAGCTATCTCGCGCGTTTGTCCGTCCCGGGTAGAAAAAAGAATCAATGTTTTCACGTGTTACTCCATTATTCACGCCAGAAGGTAGGGGTAAAAAGTACCAGCAAAGTAAAGACTTCAAGACGACCAAATAACATATTGGCGATCAGAATCCATTTCGCAACAGGGTTCATGCTGGCAAAGTTGTCCGCAACCACACCTAACCCTGGCCCCAGGTTGTTAAGGGTCGCCACAACGGAGGCAAACGCGGAAAAGTCATCCACGCCAGTCGCGATAATGGCCAGCATACTGACAATAAAGACTAAGGCATAAGCAGAAAAAAATCCCCATACCGCTTCGAGGATACGTTCCGGCAGCGCACGGTGCCCCAGTTTTATACTGTAAACCGCATTCGGATGGACCAGACGCTTCAGTTCACGGTTCCCCTGTTTGAACAGCAACAGGATGCGGATCACCTTCAGCCCGCCGCCCGTTGACCCCGCACAACCGCCGATAAACGCAGAGCATAACAGCAGCACCGGCAGAAAGAGCGGCCAGCGGGCGATGCTGTCAGTGGTAAACCCGGCGGTTGTCGCCATTGATACGACCTGAAAGAACGCCTGGTTGAGCGTGGTCAGCGCCGAGTTATAGATATCGTGGAACCACAGCACCAGCGTACAGATCACCACCAGCGTCAACTGAACGCCAATGAACATGCGAAATTCAGGGTCACGCCAGTAAACTTTCAGGCTGCGCCCGCTTAATAAAGAGAAGTGCAGACCGTAGTTACAGCCAGAGATCAGCAAGAAGATAGCCATGATGCTGTTAATGGTCGGGCTATCGAAATAACCGACGCTGGCATCGTGCGTAGAGAAACCGCCGATCGCGATAGTAGAAAAACTGTGCCCAATGGCGTCAAACGCGGGCATTCCGGCGAACCATAGCGCCAGCGCGCAGGCCACCGTCAGTAACACATAAATCAGCCATAGCGTCTTTGCCGTTTCCGCAATACGCGGGCGCATTTTATTGTCTTTCAGCGGCCCCGGCATTTCTGCGCGGTAGAGCTGCATCCCCCCAACGCCGAGGATAGGAAGAATCGCCACCGCCAGCACAATGATCCCCATCCCGCCAAACCATTGCAGCATCTGGCGGTAAAAGAGAATCGCGTGCGGTAAAGAGTCCAGCCCCACCAGCGTCGTCGCGCCCGTTGTCGTTAAGCCGGAGAATGATTCAAAAAAAGCATCGGTAATGGTGAGGTTCGGGCTTTCAGAGAAGATAAACGGCAACGCCCCCACGCTTCCCAGTACGGTCCAGAACAGCACCACAATGAGAAACCCTTCGCGGGATTTAAGCTCGCCTTTCTCCCGGCGGTTGGGCCACCACAGCAGAGAGCCGATCACCAGTGCGACAAAGAATGTCTGCGTGAATGCCCGCCCCGCCCCATCACGGTAGATCAACGCAACCAGTCCAGGGAGGATCATTGTTCCCGAAAATAAAATGACCAGCAGTCCAACGATTCGGGTAATGGCGCGAAAATGCATCTCTGCCGCTTCCTTTGTTCTTCAAAATGAGGTGGGATTATTCTTCAATCGCTAACAATTGCAATGAACCACGGCTAAAATCCGCCAGCCTTGCTGAAAATTCATCCACATTCGCATAAGGAAGCGCCACCCTGAGCCGAACGAATGCCTGATAATCGCTGGTAACGATTTGACCGGCAAACTGCCCTAATAATGCTTCTATTCCGGCCAGTTGGCCGTACTCACACTGCAAAGTATATTCGGTTAACGGCGTCTTGCGCTGCGTCGTTAACTGACGCAACGCCTGATTCACGCCGCCGCCGTAGGCTTTTACCAGCCCACCGGTGCCGAGCAGAATACCGCCATAGTAACGCACCACGACAGCGGTGATCTCGCCAACGCCGCTGCCCATTAGCTGGGCAAGCATCGGTTTGCCTGCCGTTCCCGCCGGTTCGCCATCATCAGAAAATCCCAGCTGTTGTGAATCATCCGGCGCGCCCGCCACCCATGCCACGCAATGATGACGCGCATCTGGATGCGCCGCTCTGACAGCATCAACAAAGGCTTTCGCCGCTTCAACGCCGTCCGTGTGGGCGAGCAGCGTAATGAAGCGGCTTTTTTTGATCTCTTCCTCGACAGTGACCGGCGCCGCAGGGATTAACCAGCTGTCCATCACGCCAGTTTCAAATCCCGCGTCATATTTTCAACACCGTTTTCGTGAATCACCACGTTGTCTTCAATACGAATGCCGCCGAACGGTTTCAGCGCTTCAATTTTCTGCCAGTTGAAGTGCTTGCTGAATTGCCCCTCGCGCCACGGCGCCAACAGCGATTCGATAAAGTAGATCCCCGGCTCAATGGTCAACACCATGCGCGGTTGCAGCACGCGGGTGCAGCGCAGATAAGGGTATTTCGACGGCGCGGCCAGATGCGTCCCGGTATCGTCCTGCATAAAGCCTGCAACATCATGAACCTGAAGACCCAGCTGATGACCAATACCGTGCGGCATAAACGGCCCGGTGAGATTGTTCTCGACCATCGCTTCTTCGCTGATATCGGTGACGATATGATGCTTACGCAGCAATTTCGCGATGCGTTGATGGAACTGAATGTGATAATCCACGTAGCTGACGCCCGCTTTCATGGTCGCAATCAGCGCCAGCTGTTCGTCATTCACATCTTTGATTAACTGAGCGTAATCGGTGTCATTGTTTGCCGCCCAGGTACGCGTCAGGTCTGCGGCATAACCGTTATATTCCGCCCCGGCATCCAGCAGGAAGCTGCGCATTTCAGACGGCGCGCGATGATCCAGTTTGGTGTAATGAAGAACCGAAGCGTGCTCGTTGAGCGCCACGATATTGCTATAAGGCACATCGGTGTCACGGTGGCCGGTCGCAGTCAGGTAAGCCAGGTTAATGTCGAACTCGCTCATACCGGAACGGAACGCTTCTTCTGCCGCGCGATGGCCGTTCACCGCCGTTTTCTGCGCTTCACGCATACAGGCCAGTTCGTAATCCGTTTTGTACGCACGGTAGTAATGCAGGTAATCGATCACCCCTTTCGGGTTGATGTTGCTGGCGGCGATATCCAGTTGCAGCGCACGCTCCGGCACCGGACCGATGTAACCGATATTACCGCGCGCGGCAGGGAGCTGGCTGCCAATACCGTCGGCTTTCGGCAGGGCAATCACCTCTACCTCTTCGGTCCAGAACGACGTGGGCAGCGGCTCAACGTTGTGCCAGTAATCCACCGGCAGGTAGAACCACAGTTTGGGTTTATTCACGCCATCGACCAGCAACCAGCAATTTGGAACCTGTGTGACCGGTACCCAGGCTTTAAACTGCGGGTTAACTTTAAACGGATAGGGATGGTCGTCGAGGAAGACGTTGATAAGCTCGCCGGAGTGAATAAGTAGCGCATCCAGCTTAAAACGCGCCAGTGCGTCACGCGTCCGTTCTTGTAAGGTAACGATATGATTTTTATAGAGTGCGGCCAGTGATTCCATTTTCTACCCTTCTGTTTTTTGACCTCGAGTCTCCGCATCTTAGCACATCGCTCCGGGAGAGCGTGATTTCTGCCGAGCGTGATCGCATCGGCATTTTTTTAATCTCTCATTTGCATTTTTTTAACACAAAATACACACTCGCTTCATCTGGTATGACCAGATCACCTTGCGGATTCAGGAGACTGACATGCTTTACAAAGGCGACACCCTGTACCTCGACTGGCTGGAAGATGGCATCGCCGAACTGGTGTTCGATGCCCCAGGATCGGTCAATAAACTCGACACTGCGACCGTCGCCAGCCTCGGCCAGGCGCTGGACGTGCTGGAAAAGCAAACAGATTTAAAAGGGCTGCTGCTGCGCTCTAACAAAGCAGCCTTTATTGTCGGTGCTGATATCACCGAATTCCTTTCGCTGTTCCTTGTTCCTGAAGAACAGTTAAGCCAGTGGCTGCACTTTGCCAATAGCGTCTTTAATCGCCTCGAAGATTTACCGGTGCCAACGCTTTCCGCCATCAACGGCTATGCGCTGGGCGGCGGCTGCGAGTGCGTACTGGCAACCGATTATCGTCTGGTGACGCCGGATCTGCGCATTGGCCTGCCGGAAACGAAGCTGGGCATCATGCCGGGCTTTGGCGGTTCTGTCCGTATGCCGCGTATGCTGGGCGCTGACAGCGCGCTGGAAATTATTGCTGCCGGGAAAGACATCGGCGCTGAGCAGGCGCTGAAAATCGGCCTGGTTGACGGTGTCGTGAAACCGGAAAAACTGCTTGATGGCGCAATAGCGGTATTACGTCAGGCGATTGACGGCTCACTGGACTGGAAAGCTAAACGCCAGCCGAAGCTGGAACCGTTGAAGCTCAGTAAAATTGAAGCGGCGATGAGCTTTACCATCGCCAAAGGCATGGTGGCGCAGACGGCCGGGAAGCATTACCCCGCCCCGATGACCGCCGTGAAAACGATCGAAGCCGCCGCACGCTTTGGCCGTGAAGAAGCGCTGAATCTGGAAAATAAAAGCTTTGTCCCGCTGGCGCATACCAATGAAGCCCGCGCGCTGGTCGGTATCTTCCTCAACGATCAGTTCGTGAAAGGTAAAGCGAAAAAGCTGACCAAAGACGTTGAAACACCGAAGCAGGCAGCCGTACTGGGCGCAGGTATTATGGGCGGCGGCATCGCTTACCAGTCAGCCTGGAAAGGCGTGCCGGTGATCATGAAAGATATCAACGACAAATCCCTGACGCTGGGCATGACCGAAGCGGCGAAACTGCTGAATAAGCAGCTGGAACGCGGCAGGATCGACGGCCTGAAACTGGCGGGCGTGATTTCAACGATTCACCCAACGCTGAACTACGCCGGTTTTGATCGCGTTGATGTAGTGGTCGAAGCGGTAGTGGAAAACCCGAAAGTGAAGAAAGCGGTACTGGCGGAGACCGAAGACAACGTCCGCCCGGATACCGTGCTGGCGTCAAATACGTCCACCATTCCAATTAGTGAACTGGCAAGCGCGCTGAAGCGCCCGGAAAACTTCTGCGGCATGCACTTCTTTAACCCGGTACACCGGATGCCGCTGGTTGAAATCATTCGCGGCGAGAAAAGCTCGGATGAAACCATCGCTAAAGTCGTCGCCTGGGCCAGCAAAATGGGCAAAACGCCGATTGTGGTCAACGACTGCCCCGGCTTCTTTGTTAACCGCGTACTGTTCCCGTATTTTGCCGGTTTCAGCCAGCTACTGCGCGACGGCGCCGATTTCCGCAAAGTCGACAAAGTGATGGAGAAACAGTTTGGCTGGCCGATGGGCCCGGCTTATCTGCTGGATGTGGTCGGGATTGATACCGCGCATCATGCGCAGGCAGTCATGGCGGCCGGTTTCCCACAGCGTATGCAGAAAGATTATCGTGATGCCATCGACGCGCTGTTTGACGCCAGCCGCTATGGTCAGAAAAACGGTCTCGGCTTCTGGCGCTATAAAGAAGACAGCAAAGGCAAGCCGAAGAAAGAAGAAGATGCGGCCGTAGACAGCCTGCTGGCAGAGGTCAGCCAGCCGAAGCGCGACTTCAGCGACGAAGAGATTATCGCCCGCATGATGATTCCGATGGTCAACGAAGTGGTGCGCTGTCTGGAAGAAGGCATCATCGCCAGTCCGGCAGAAGCGGATATGGCGCTGGTTTACGGTCTGGGCTTCCCTCCGTTCCACGGCGGCGCGTTCCGCTGGCTGGATACGCTCGGCAGCGCAAAATATCTCGATATGGCGCAGCAGTATCAGCACCTCGGCCCACTCTATGAAGTGCCGGAAGGTCTGCGTAACAAAGCGCGCCATAACGAACCATACTATCCCCCGGTTGAGCCAGCCCGCCCGGTTGGCGACCTGAAAACGGCTTAAGGAGTCACAATGGAACAGGTTGTCATTGTCGATGCAATTCGCACCCCGATGGGCCGTTCAAAGGGCGGCGCATTTCGTAACGTGCGGGCAGAAGATCTCTCCGCACACTTAATGCGCAGTCTGCTGGCGCGTAATCCCGCGCTGGAAGCAACCGCTATCGACGACATTTACTGGGGCTGCGTGCAACAAACGCTGGAGCAAGGTTTTAACATCGCCCGCAACGCCGCGCTACTGGCTGAAATCCCCCACTCCGTTCCGGCGGTCACCGTTAACCGTCTGTGTGGTTCCTCCATGCAGGCGCTGCACGATGCCGCACGGATGATCATGACCGGCGACGCGCAGGCGTGCCTGATTGGCGGCGTGGAGCATATGGGCCATGTACCAATGAGTCATGGCGTCGATTTCCATCCCGGCCTGAGCCGCAACGTAGCCAAAGCCGCCGGGATGATGGGGCTGACGGCAGAAATGCTTTCCCGTATGCACGGCATCAGCCGTGAAATGCAGGATGCGTTTGCCGCACGTTCACACGCCCGCGCCTGGGCAGCCACGCAGTCCGGCGCGTTTAAAAACGAGATCATTCCGACCGGCGGCCATGACGCCGACGGCGTGCTGAAGCAGTTTAACTACGACGAAGTCATCCGCCCGGAGACCACCGTCGAAGCGCTGTCGACTCTGCGCCCCGCGTTTGATCCGGTCAGCGGCACCGTGACCGCAGGCACCTCTTCCGCCCTCTCCGATGGCGCAGCCGCCATGCTGGTAATGAGCGAAAGCCGTGCGCGTGAACTGGGTCTGCAACCACGCGCTCGCATTCGTTCAATGGCGGTTGTCGGTTGCGATCCCTCAATTATGGGTTACGGCCCGGTTCCGGCGTCAAAACTGGCGCTGAAAAAAGCAGGGCTTGCCGCCAGCGATATCGATTTGTTTGAAATGAACGAAGCGTTCGCCGCGCAGATCCTGCCGTGTATAAAAGATCTGGGACTGATGGAGCAGATTGACGAGAAGATCAACCTCAACGGCGGCGCGATCGCACTGGGTCACCCGCTGGGTTGTTCCGGGGCGCGCATCAGCACCACGCTGTTGAATCTGATGGAGCGCAAAGACGCCCAGTTTGGCCTGGCGACGATGTGTATCGGATTAGGTCAGGGTATCGCGACAGTATTTGAGCGAGTTCAATCATAGAGCGTTATTTATTGCAGGCCGGGCAAGCGAAGCGCCCCCGGCGACCATGCCGGATGACGACGCTCAGGCGTCTTATCCGGCCTACAACGCAAATGCCACTCTATAACAATTTAGTTGCCGTTCTTCCCGCCTGTCAGGGGCGGGTTTTTTATTGCTTAGATAAAGGCAAACGCATCGCCAAACAGGCGATCTTCCCGCGCGTTACGCTCATTGCAGAACAGGTCACGAGCGATTTTCGCCATCTCAAAACGACCGGCAATGTAGATATCATGCCCCGCCAGCGTACCGTGATCCTGCAATACCGCAGTTAATACCGTACCCGTGCGGCCACGCCAGCCTTCTTCCGGTTGTTCAACCACCGGCTCAACGCGCAGATTCGGATGTTGAACCGAAAGCGCCTCCAGCTCAGCGAGATCGTAGAGATGCTTCTCTTCACGTCCGCCCCAGTAGATCGTCACGTCGCGATTCGGATTACGCGCAAGCGCCGTCAGCAAAATTGAACGGACATAGGAGAAACCCGTTCCCCCCGCAATCAGAATCAGCGGGCGTTCTTCATCATCACGCAGCCAGGCTTCGCCATGCGGAATATCGACGACAATTTCTCTGTCTTTCAGAATGCGATCCATCACCGCCATCGCATACAGATTAAGCTCCGAAGCGCCAATGTGCAGCTCAATGAATCCGTGCTCATCCGGCGTGGAGGCCATAGAGAACGGACGCTTATCCCTCTCATCCATTACGACCATCAGATACTGACCAGCGCGAAAGGAAAACGCCGCGTCTGGCACTAAACGAACGCGATATACGGTATCGGTGATAGCTTCTACCGAGGTCACTTTACAGCTTAAGGTTGTCATGCGCTCCCTCTGTCGGGTCTATAGGGCAAAACGATCGCGCCTCAGGCGCCTTTACCGTCGTTAAAGATGGCCAACTCATCCCAAATCGCGTCAATACGCGCAGTCACTTCAGGATCTTTCTTGATAGGACGCCCCCACTCACGTTGGGTTTCGCCCGGCCATTTGTTTGTGGCATCCAGTCCCATTTTTGAACCTAGCCCGGAGATCGGCGAGGCAAAATCCAGATAATCAATGGGGGTGTTCTCTACCAGCACCGTATCCCGCGCCGGGTCCATACGGGTGGTGATCGCCCAAATCACATCATTCCAGTCGCGTGCGTTGACGTCGTCATCGCAGACGATAACAAATTTGGTATACATAAACTGGCGTAAAAATGACCAAACGCCCATCATGACGCGTTTCGCATGACCCGCGTACTGCTTTTTCATCGTTACAACGGCCAGTCGATAAGAACACCCTTCCGGCGGAAGATAGAAATCAACAATTTCCGGGAACTGCTTTTGCAAAATCGGGACGAAGACTTCATTCAACGCCACACCGAGCACAGCAGGTTCATCAGGCGGTCGGCCGGTATAAGTCGAGTGATAAATGGCGTCTTCACGCTGCGTAATGTGCGTAACGGTGAAAACCGGGAAGTTATCCACTTCATTGTAATAACCGGTGTGGTCGCCATACGGCCCTTCCGCCGCCATTTCGCCCGGTTCAATATAACCTTCCAGGACGATTTCCGCACTTGCAGGTACTTCAAGATCGCTGGAGAGACATTTAACCACTTCCGTCTTTGTGCCACGCAGCAGCCCTGCAAACGCGTATTCCGACAGTGTATCCGGTACGGGAGTCACTGCGCCGAGAATAGTGGCCGGATCGGCGCCCAGCGCCACGGCAATCGGGAAACGCTCACCAGGATGCGCCGCGCACCACTCCTGGAAATCCAGCGCGCCGCCACGATGCGACAACCAACGCATGATCAACTTGTTTTTGCCGATCAGTTGCTGACGGTAGATCCCCAGATTTTGCCGCTCTTTGTGAGGGCCGCGCGTCACGGTCAGCCCCCAGGTAATAAGCGGCGCGGCATCTTCCGACCAGCAGGTCATGATGGGAATACGCTGTAAATCAACGTCGTCGCCAGAGAACACTTTCTGCTGGCACGGCGCGCCGCGTAGCCGTTTGGTCGGCATGTTCAGCACTTGCTTAAACTGCGGCAGCTTATCAAACAGGTCGCGGAACCCTTTCGGCGGCTCCGGCTCTTTCAGAAACGCCAGCAGCTTGCCGACTTCGCGCAACGCGGTGACATCTTCCTGGCCCATGCCCATTGCGACGCGTCTGGGCGTGCCAAACAGGTTGCACAGCACCGGCATCGCATAGCCTTTGGGATTTTCAAACAACAGAGCAGGCCCGCCCGCACGCAGCGTACGGTCAGCAATTTCAGTCATTTCCAGATGAGGATCTACCGCAAGCGTAATGCGTTTGAGTTCACCCTGCTGTTCCAGCAGCGTCAGGAAGTCGCGTAAGTCGTGATATTTCATGGCGTCAGTTGTGGCCTCTTTGTAAGCGCCTCATTATACGGCGTTCATCATCGTGATGCTGTATTTTTGTTAAATTAGCGTGAACTCTGACGGTACAGGGGAACCCGGGGGTTATCTACCCAATAAATTTCAGGTTGCGGCGAGGTAGCCAACAAAGAAGCAGCCTGAAATACAACGGGTATAATTAACTTAGCGCATGGCTTTTGTTATGCTTGCGCCCCGGACAAGCGGATAAGAGTTATTATGCAATCCTGGTATTTACTGTACTGCAAGCGCGGGCAACTTCAGCGTGCCCAGGAACACCTCGAAAGACAGGCGGTAAATTGCCTGACGCCGATGATCACGCTGGAAAAAATGGTGCGCGGCAAACGTACCGCCGTTAGCGAACCGCTCTTTCCTAACTATCTGTTTGTTGAATTCGACCCGGAAGTGATTCATACCACCACGATCAACGCCACGCGCGGCGTCAGCCACTTCGTGCGGTTTGGCGCGCACCCTGCCACCGTTCCGTCCAACGTGATTCATCAGCTTTCTGTCTACAAACCGGAAGGCATTGTTGATCCCGAAACGCCCTACCCGGGGGACAGCGTGATTATCACTGAAGGCGCATTTGAAGGTCTGAAGGCGATTTTTACCGAACCGGATGGCGAAGCGCGCTCCATGCTGCTGCTTAACCTGCTAAATAAAGAGGTGAAGCAGAGCGTGAAAAACACCGCGTTTCGTAAAGTTTAAGCGCGCTTTAGAAAGCAATCCCAAACAGCGTTTTAACATTGGCATCCGTTGTGGCCGCCAGCCATTGCGGGTCTTCCCCGCGCCAGTGGGCAACGCGCGCAAGAATGTGCGCCAGATGCGCCGGTTCGTTACGCCGCGAAGCCGGTTTAGGCGTGAGATCGCGCGGCAACAGGTAGGGGGCGTCGGTCTCAATCAACAGTTTTTCCGCAGGGATGAAGGGCAGCAACTCACGCAATTCAAGACCGCGACGTTCATCGCAGACCCAACCCGTGATACCGATATAAAGCCCTCTGTCTATGCACTCCTGCATCTCCTCACGCGTACCGGTAAAGCAATGCAACACCGCGCCCGGGAGTTTATCCAGCCACGGCTCAAGCAGCGCCAGAAAACGCGCATGCGCATCCCGACAGTGCATAAAAACGGGCATCTGCAACTCAGCAGCAATGCGCAACTGCGCCTGGAAGGCGCGTTCCTGTTCTTGCGGCGTGGAAAAATTACGATTGAAGTCCAGACCACATTCGCCAATCGCCACCACATCCGGCTGGCTCGCCAGAGCAACGATCGCGTCTTCAGTTTCTGATTGCCACTGGCTGCTGTCATGCGGATGTACGCCAGCCGTCGACCAGCAGCAGGCATAACGCTGCGCCAGTTTTTGCGCCTGCTGGCTTTCGTGAAGATTGGTTCCGGTCAGAAGCATACCCGACACCCCGGCAGCCAGCGCGCGCGTCACCACGTCATCGCGATCTTTCGCAAATTGCGAACTGGTTAAATTAACGCCGATATCAAACATGCTTCCTCCCATATAACAACCGCCCTGACGGGCGGTTGCGTTTATTCTTCAGTTTTCCCGGCCTGCTCAGTCTCGGCCTCGTCATCTTCTTCTCGTGGACGTCGTTTACCGACATAGAAGCGAGAGAAGAACACGCCAACCTCAAACAGGCAGTACATCGGTATCGCCAGCAATGTTTGTGAGAAGACATCTGGCGGCGTCAACAGCATCCCCACGACAAACGCGCCAACCACGACGTAAGGACGCTTCTTACGCAAGTCCTCAGGGGTAGTTACCCCCATCCAGCAGAGCAGGACAATCGCGACGGGCACCTCGAAAGAGACGCCGAATGCCATAAATAACGCCATCACAAAGCTGAGGTAACTGGCGATATCGGTAGAAACCTGTACGCCCTGCGGCGCGGTATTGGCAAGGAAACCAAACGCGAGCGGGAAGACCACAAAGTAGGCGAACGCCATGCCGATATAGAACAGCAGCGAGCTGGACACCAGCAGCGGCACGACAAGACGACGTTCATGCTTATACAGCGCAGGGGCAATAAACGCCCATACCTGGTACAAAATCACGGGCGCAGACAGGATCAGCGACACCATGAAAGTCAGTTTGATAGGGGTGAAAAACGGCGAGGCCACGTCGGTGGCGATCATCGTCGCACCCTGCGGCATCTGTTCGATCAGCGGCGCGGCAACCATGTGATAAATGTCATTGGCGAAATAGACCAACGCCAGAAAAATCACAATAACCGCAATAATGCAGTTCAACAGACGCTTACGCAGTTCAATCAGATGCGTAATAAGAGGTTGGGTATCATCTACAGCCATGTTTACGATTTATCACTCGACGAGGGGGAGGATTCGACAACAGTCGCGGCGGATTTCTTTTCTGCGTCCATCTCGTTTACGGAAGCGGCTTCCGTCTGTTCAGGCTGCCCGGCATCAGCCGTTTCCGGTGTTTGCTCAGGAGAGTTGGCCTGGGTTTCAGCGGCGGCAGGTGTAACCCCTTCATGCTGCGCTTCGTTATCCTTCACCACCGGATTATGGATGGTATGCGCTTCATCGCTCGCTTTTTCAGGATCGTTGGCGCTGTAGGAACGCTTCATCGACTCCGCGGCCTGACGAAGTTCATCCATCGAGGCTTTCAGTTCTGGAGTCAGGTTCTGGAGGCTCGCTTTTTCGACCTTCTTCAGACTGTCCTGGAACTCCTGGAGCTTCAGCTCCTGGGTCAGTTCATTCTGAACCGTGGTCGCAAGGGATCGCAACGCGCGTACCCAGCCCGCTACCGTTTTTACCGCTACCGGCAATCGTTGAGGCCCCAGAACGATGAGGCCGATCACGAATACCAACAGCAGTTCGCTAAAACCGATGTCAAACACGAATTATACCTGCTCTTTATCGTGACTTTTGGCGTCTTCTTTCTTCGCTTCGCCTTGCGCTTCACCTTGCTTATCAGCGATAGATTTAGCGGTAAAATCAGCGTCCTGACTGGTTTTATCCTGCTTTGCATCATCATCGCTCATCGCTTTTTTGAAGCCTTTAATGGACGCGCCAAGATCGGAACCGATGGAGCCGAGCTTTTTGGTGCCAAATAGCAGTACAACGATGACGGCAATGATCAACAACTGCCAAATACTGATACCACCCATACGAGTTCCTCTGTGATAGATGATGAATTATTAAGGTCGCATTATACACGACTTGCCTTGAGCGATGAAAAAATCAGCGAGTTTTACGCCAGCCAATCAGCCAGGCGACCAGGCCTCCGGCCATTAACCAGCAAGGCATCAGCCCCCATTCCGGGCGGCTGACAAGCAGGAATGTCCCACTTAACAACAACGTCGCGCCAATGCCCAGTAAATAGCGGGATTGTCCCTGACGCACATGATTCTCCTGAAGCTCGCGCGCAATCTTATCAACACTGTGCTGTAAATATTTGCCCTGGCGCAAACTGTCATACACCAGTTCAGGTATTTCTGGCATTTTTTCGACCCAGAACGGCGCTTTTTCCTTAAGTGCTCTGGTGAGCGCAGGAATACCAACCTGATCTTTAATCCAGGATTCAAGAAACGGCTTCGCCGTTTTCCACAGATCCAACTGTGGATAGAGCTGGCGTCCAACCCCTTCAACATACAGCAATGTCTTTTGTAACAATACCAGCTGTGGCTGGACTTCCATGTTAAATCGACGCGCCGTATTGAAAAGGTTTAATAAAACGTGACCAAACGAGATTTCCGCCAGCGGTTTTTCGAAAATAGGCTCGCACACGGTGCGGATAGCGAACTCAAACTCTTCAACATTGGTATCCGGTGGCACCCACCCTGAATCCACATGCAGTTCCGCTACTTTGCGGTAGTCACGGTTAAAGAACGCGATGAAATTCTCCGCCAGATAGCGTTTATCCTCTTTGTTCAGCGACCCCACAATGCCGCAATCAATCCCAATGTATTTCGGATTTTCAGGATGCTCATAGCTGACGAAGATATTGCCAGGGTGCATATCCGCATGGAAAAAACTGTCGCGGAACACCTGGGTAAAGAAGACCTGTACGCCACGCTCAGCCAGCAGCTTCATGTTGGTGCCGTTCTTTTCCAGCGTCGCCACATCCGAAACGGGAATGCCGTAAATCCGCTCCATGACCATCATGTCCTGACTACAGTAGTCGGAATAGACTTCGGGAACATACAGCATGGGGCTGTTTTCGAAATTACGCCGTAGCTGGATGGCGTTTGCCGATTCACGCAGCAAATTCAGCTCATCGATCAGCGTTTTTTCATACTCGCGAACGACTTCGGTCGGGCGCAGGCGTCGTCCGTCCGGCAGCAGGCGCGGCACCCAACGGGCAAGACGGTAGATCAGTTTTAAATCGGCTTTAATAACCGGCAGAATATCCGGGCGGATAACCTTAATCACCACCTCTTTACCGTTCGACTTCAGCCGCGCGGTATGTACCTGGGCAATCGACGCAGAGGCTAATGGCTGGATGTCAAAGTCATCAAACCACTCTTCAACAGGCAGGCCGCCCATTGCTTCTTCAATTTGTGCTTTCGCCAGCGCGCCATCAAAAGGGGCAACTTTATCCTGCAATAGCGCAAGCTGATCGGCAATCTGAGGCGGGAAAAGGTCACGACGGGTGGAAAGCATTTGACCAAATTTGATCCACACCGGCCCCAGCTCCTGCAAAGCCAGCCTTAATCGTTCACCCAGCGGTTTGTCTTTATGCCGGTTCGGCATCCAGAATAATGAGTAACGCCATAACCGAAGCGGCAGCGTGATACGCATTTTGGGGATCAGCTCATCAAGGCCGTAACTTAAAAAGGTGCGAATGATGAAATAAAGGCGCCGTACTTCACCTGGCGTCATTTGGCCTCCAGTTTTTCCAGCCGTTTAGTCAGCGCGTCTACTGCACGCTCAACGGCTGCCGTTTCTTCTGCAAACCATGCCACTTCCAGCGGCCCAGGCGCCATACGCCACTCTTCAGTTATCGCCTCAGCGATATAACGCTGCTGACGCTGAATGTTATGACGTAAAAACTTAGCGCCGCCACGCAGGACTTTGCTGATCCCTTCCGCCGCGATATCGCCGGTATAAGGCGCCAAAAGCTCTGCGGGATCGAATTCCGCCAGATCGGCCAGCGCCACAAAATTCTGTACCACCTGAATATCGCCCTGAACCTCCAGCTCGCCGCTGCGAATAAGCGCGGTAAGCCGCTGGCGATCGCGCAATTCAGGCAACACGCTGGCATGCGTGATGACCGTGCAATCAGCCTCGCCTTCCCATGCCCCCAGCACATCGACCTGGCGTTCACTGAACACCAATACGAGCGGCGTCGAAAATCCTTTGAGCTCCACACGCAGCACCTTGTCCTGCAAACGCGCTCTGGCGGATTTCAGCGCCGGTGAACGGTACAGAAAGGTATTGAGCAGATTTTCGATTCCTGCGGTCACGAAGGGTGTAAAAGGCATCCCCGGTCTCCTGTCAGAACTTATAGCCACGATGCAGCGCAACAACGCCCGCCGTCAGGTTGTAGTAATCGACGCTTTCAAACCCGGCGTCCTGCATCATCGCTTTTAAGGTGTCCTGATCCGGATGCATACGGATAGATTCCGCCAGATAGCGGTAACTGTCCGCATCATTCGCCACGACTGAGCCAATACGCGGCAAAATGTGGAATGAATATGCGTCATACGCTTTGCTCAGCGGCTCGATAATTGGTTTAGAAAACTCAAGCACCAGCAAACGCCCGCCCGGTTTCAGCACACGGTACATGGAGCGCAGCGCTTTCTCTTTTTCCGTCACATTACGCAGACCAAACGAAATGGTGATGCAATCGAATGTGTTATCCGGGAAAGGTAGCGCTTCGGCGTTGGCCTGCACGTACTTAACATTGCCAATCACGCCAATGTTACGTAGCTTCTCGCGGCCCATTTTGAGCATCGAGTCATTGATATCCGCCAGGATAACGTTGCCGGTTTCGCCAACCAGACGCGAGAATTTGGCTGTCAGGTCGCCTGTACCGCCCGCCAGGTCAAGAACAGTCTGACCACGACGTACGCCGCTACAGTCGATGGTGAAGCGCTTCCACAAGCGGTGAATGCCAAATGACATCAAGTCATTCATGACATCGTACTTTGACGCCACAGAATGAAAAACGTGGGCCACCATGTCAGCTTTCTGCTCTTTAGCGACGGTCTGAAAGCCAAAGTGCGTCGTTTCTTGTGAATCTTCCACCATCTCAGTGCCTGCTCATCAATAAAATGTTCGAGAAGTGTAACAGATTGGGCCAATTTGCCCTACCCTTCAACCGGGCTCCGCTACCCCGAAGGAACTAGTGCGATTGCTGATTTACCCGCTCATCATCAGCACAAGGCGTATCCTGTTGATCTTCAGGAACCGCGCGTAAACGATACTCTTCATCCTGCGAGGTCGCACGTTCAACCAGATCTGGATTTATCTCGCGTTTGATTTCTACCCCCAGTTCACGAAAAGCCTCCGCCTGCGCCAGCACATTTCCACGCCCTGAGGAGAGTTTTTTCATGGCTTGCCGGTAGTTGTCCTGCGCTTTGTCCAGACTCTGGCCGATGGACGACATGTCATCGATAAATAAGCGCATCTTGTCGTAGAGTTTGCTGGCTCTGTCTGCGATGTGCTGCGCGTTACGGCTTTGATGCTCATAGCGCCATAAGTTGGCAATCGTACGCAACGCCACCAGCAACGTCGTCGGGCTGACCAGCATAATATTATTTTTAAGCGCTTCGGTAATCAGTTCGGGCTGTCTGTCCAGCGCCAGTAAAAACGCAGGCTCGACAGGAATGAACATCAGCACATAGTCGAGCGTGCGTAACC
This sequence comes from Citrobacter sp. TBCP-5362, assembly GCF_005406305.1. Classification (NCBI taxonomy): domain Bacteria; kingdom Pseudomonadati; phylum Pseudomonadota; class Gammaproteobacteria; order Enterobacterales; family Enterobacteriaceae; genus Citrobacter; species Citrobacter sp. TBCP-5362. Next base: position 4,449,965 of record NZ_CP040234.1, read on the forward strand.
CCGGCAACTGCTGGTAATCCTTGCGCCCCAGCAAGCGAATATGGTTACGTACTGACGCGATGTGCTCCTGCAACGCGCTTTCGCGCGTGTACTCATCTTCAGCGTTAAAATAGCGCTCATAGGCAACCAGCGTCATTTTGGCGTCGATGACGACATCCTTCCCTTGCGGCAGACGCACAATGACATCCGGCTGCATACGCGAGCGGGCGTCATTTTCAATACTCACCTGGGTTTCATACTCATAACCTTCACGCAGACCCGAGGCTTCAAGTACGCGCGTCAGCACTACTTCTCCCCAGTTACCCTGGGTTTTATTATCGCCTTTCAACGCGCGCGTCAGGTTCACCGCTTCCTGCGTCATTTGCGCATTCAGCTGTTGTAGATTGCGGATCTCATGCGCCAGGGTGTGGCGTTCACGCGCCTCCTGACCAAAGCTGTCCTGCACCTGGCGACGGAAGCCATCCAGTTGTTCGCGAAGCGGCGTTAACAGGCTATTCAGACTCTGGCGGTTTTGCTCATCAACCCGGCGGTTGCTCTGCTCGAAGATGCGGTTGGCAAGGTTCTCAAACTGCTCGCTTAAGCGCTGTTCGCTGTTGATCATCTGGCGGATTTTATCTTCCGCATGCAGCTGAGTGGCCTCCAGCCGCGTGGTGACTTCACGCAGATCCGCTTCCAGCGAGGTGTTGATGTCCCGCAGATTGCGCAGTTCGTTATTGAGCAGTTCACACTCCTCGCGCCAGTGTTCGCTTAGCGCAACCTGCTGTCTTGCAGCGCTGAGCGACGCCACAATCTCTTCACGTTCCGCCAGCTGTTCGGCCTTATGCTGCGCCTGTTGATAACTGGCGATCAGCCAGCCTACCCCCACACCCGCCAGCGCCAACACGGCATACAAAATGATTGTGATATCCACCACGCCCCCTGCATCAAGGAATTACCCGCACAAAATAGAATTGTGCTGTATAAACGTCCAGTTTGAAAGGGTTTTCCTGCGAGGCGCTACGCAAAAAGAAAAGGCCGAACGCGTCGGCCTTTCGTGGGGAAGGGAAGAATTACAGCAGACGACGCGCTGCTTCCACGACAATTTTCACCGCATGGCTTTCGGTCTGTTTCATCGTTTCCGCATTCGGGATCTCTTGCTGAGTGCGGTTAACGATAACGCCCGCCACCATACCGGCACGCAGACCCTGGCTCGCGCACATGGTCAGCAGCGTGGCGGATTCCATTTCGTAGTTCATGACGCCCATCGATTGCCACTCTTCCATAGAACCTTTAAAACGACGAACGACGCGGCCAGAGAAGGTGTCGTAACGTTCCTGACCCGGATAGAAGGTGTCAGAAGAGGCGGTAACGCCAACGTGAGTGGTCGCGCCCACGGATTTCGCCGCTTCAACCAGCGCAGTCGTACATTCAAAATCGGCGACGGCCGGGAACTCCATCGGCGCAAAGTGCAGGCTCGCTCCGTCCAGACGTACAGACGCGGTTGTGACCAGCACATCGCCCACGTTGATATGCGGCTGAATAGCGCCAGTGGTGCCGATACGCAGGAAAGTACGAATACCCAGTTGCGCCAGTTCCTCTACCGCAATAGAGGTGGACGGGCCGCCAATACCGGTAGAGCAGACGATGATAGCTTTACCATCCAGCTCAGCACGCCAGGTGGTGAATTCGCGATGAGATGCCAGCTTAACCGGCTTTTCCATCAGCGCGGCGATCTTTTCCACACGCTCCGGGTCGCCAGGGACGATAGCCAGCGTAGCCCCTTGTAAATCATTTTTGGTGAGGCCGAGATGAAAAACATCAGACTTGGACATAAAAACTCCTCTGTGAATCGGGTTTGTCAGAAGAAGCAAAAAGACACTTTACCGAAGAGCTAAAAATAGTTTCGTGACGCTCATCACCATGAAGTAAATAAATTGCATTGAATTACCATAAAATAGTGATGTTAATCACATAAACATATCAATACCGCGCACCATTGCACAAAAGATAGCCTGTTTCAGGCAATGTGATTTGTTGCATGCTGTCTATATTTAACATTGCGCTATTTCCTTAAGGGTACGGAGAATACCATGACAACGACACAACAATCTGGCTTTGCACCTGCTGCTTCCCCCCTTGCTACCACAACGGTTCACACCCCGGATGACGCCATTATCGCAGGCGTAACATCTATTCCTACTCAGGGTGATGAGATGCCCGCCTGGCACGCACGGCCAAAAGTGAACGATGGCGCGTTACCCGTTGTCATTGTGGTGCAGGAGATCTTTGGTGTTCATGAACATATTCGCGACGTTTGCCGCCGCCTGGCGCTGGAAGGGTATCTGGCTATCGCACCAGAACTCTATTTCCGCGAAGGCGATCCGAATGATTTTGCCGATATCCCAACGCTGTTAAGCGGTCTGGTGGCCAAAGTACCGGACTCTCAGGTACTGGCGGATCTGGACCACGTCGCCAGTTGGGCCTCCCGCAACGGCGGCGATGTGCATCGTCTGATGATAACCGGCTTTTGTTGGGGCGGGCGTATTACCTGGCTGTATGCTGCACACAATCCACAGTTAAAAGCTGCGGTAGCATGGTATGGAAAGCTGGTCGGGGACAAAACCCTGAACTCGCCCAGACACCCGGTGGATATCGCGACCGATCTGAACGCGCCGGTTCTGGGGCTGTATGGCGGGCAGGACACTGGCATTCCCGTGGATACCGTCGAAACCATGCGGCAGGCGCTGCGCGCAGCAAACGCCAAAGCGGAGATCGTCGTTTACCCGGATGCAGGACATGCTTTTAATGCGGATTATCGTCCGAGCTATCATGAAGAGTCGGCGAAAGATGGCTGGCAAAGAATGCTTGAGTGGTTTGCGCAGTACGGCGGGAAGAAATAAACGTTAATTGCCCGGTGGCGGCTACGCCTTACCGGGCCTACAACAGTTGCGATTTCCTGTAACCCGGGTAAGCGCTAGCGCTTCCCGAGCAGCGAATTATGCCTGACGCAGATTCTGCGCGGCTTTGACCATGTTCGCCAGCGCGGCGCGGGTTTCCGGCCAGCCGCGGGTTTTCAGGCCGCAGTCCGGGTTCACCCACAGACGTTCCGCCGGAATACGCTGAGCGGCTTTATTCAGCAGGGCTTCAATCCACTCTACGCTCGGTACGTTCGGCGAGTGAATGTCGTAGACGCCCGGCCCGATTTCGTTCGGGTATTCAAATTCTTCGAACGACTCCAGCAGCTCCATATCAGAGCGCGACGTTTCAATGGTAATCACGTCCGCATCCAGCGCCGCGATAGAATCCATGATGTCATTGAACTCGCAGTAACACATGTGGGTATGGATCTGGGTATCATCCTTCGCCACCGCAGCGTTGATGCGGAAGGCTTCCACACCCCATTGCAGGTAAGCATCCCAGTCGCTACGACGCAGCGGCAACCCTTCACGCAGTGCTGGTTCATCAATCTGAATGATGCCGATTCCCGCCGCTTCCAGATCGGCAACCTCATCACGCAGCGCCAGCGCAATCTGTTTAGCGATGGTTTCACGGCTCACATCTTCACGCGGGAATGACCAGCAGAGGATCGTCACCGGGCCGGTCAGCATCCCTTTCACCGGTTTATCAGTCAGGGACTGCGCGTATTTCGCCCACTCCACGGTGATCGGTTCCGGGCGGCTGACATCACCAATGACGACCGGCGGTTTCACGCAGCGAGAGCCATAGCTCTGCACCCAGCCATTCTGGGTGAAGACAAAACCATCCAGATGTTCACCGAAGTACTCCACCATGTCGTTACGCTCAGCTTCACCGTGTACCAGTACGTCTAAACCTAAACGCTCCTGCTCAACGATCGCCTGTTTGATGTGTTCAGCGATGCCGGTACGGTAGTGATTCGCATCAAGGTTGCCCTTTTTGAAGTCCAGACGCAGGCCGCGGATTTCCGTCGTCTGCGGGAATGAGCCGATCGTGGTGGTCGGCCATGACGGCAGGTTAAAACGGTTACGCTGCGCCTGGGCACGTGCGGCATAAGGGCTGGCACGCTGGCTGTCCTGGGCGGTAATCGCCGCCAGACGTTTCTCCACCGCCGCGTTGTGCACGCGGGTGGAGTGGCGACGAGCCTGAATCGGCGCGCTCCACGCTTCAAGTTTTGCCGTGTCGCCGCTGTTCAGCGCATCGCGCAGCAGCGCCAGTTCACCGCATTTTTGCAGCGCGAAAGCAAACCAGCTTTTCACTTCCGCATCCAGACGAGTTTCGACGCTCAGGTCGATCGGGCTGTGCAGCAGAGAGCAGGACGAGGCCACCCACAGGTCGCGTTTGCCGACAATGTCCTTAATTTGCGCATATTTTTCCGTAAGATCGGCGCGCCAGACGTTGCGACCGTTAACCAGACCCGCAGACAGCAGCCAGTCAGACGGCAGACGCTTGTGCAGTTCGGCAACGTCATCTTTACCGTGTACCAGATCAACGTGCAGACCCTGCACCGGCAGCGCGGCGATGGTATCCAGATTCGGCGTGACGCCTTCAAAATAGGTCGTCAGCAGCAGCTTCACCTGGCCTTGCAGCGCATCATACGCAGGCTTGTAAGCATCCAGCCATTCCTGCGGCAGTTCCAGCACCAGCGCAGGTTCATCAATCTGTACCCATTCAACGCCGCGTTTCGCCAGCTCGGTCAGTACCTGTTTGTAGACCGGCAGAATGTCGTTCAGCAAGCTCAGACGGTCGAACGACTCCCCTTTCACTTTACCCAGCCACAGGTAGGTTACCGGCCCCAACAGTACCGGTTTCACCTTGTGACCCAGCGCCAGCGCTTCGTCCACTTCATCCAGAAGCTGAGTCCAGGTCAGTTTAAACTGCTGGCCCTTCACAAACTCCGGCACCATATAGTGATAGTTGGTGTTAAACCATTTGGTCATTTCCGCCGCCGCAGCCGGTTCACCGGTCGGCGCGCGACCGCGGCCAATGCGGAACAGAGTGTCGATATCCACCGAGCCGTCGCTGTTCTGATGACGAGCCGGTACATTGCCCAGCAACAGGCTGGTGGTCAGAACATGGTCGTACCAGGCGAAATCGCCCACCGGCAGCAGGTCGATGCCCGCCTGCTTTTGTTGATCCCAGTGGCGCGCACGCAGTTCACGTCCGGTTGCCAGCAGGTCTTCACGGGTGGCGTTGCCCGCCCAGTAGCTCTCTTGCGCTTTTTTTAACTCACGACGCAGGCCAACGCGAGGAAAACCGAGGGTGTGATTGCGGATTGTCATGTTTATTCCTCTCTTATTTCATTGAATCTGAATAAAAAACTCTAAATAGTTCGGCTTGCAGGAAGGCGGCAACGATGCGCATCCCCAGGAGCTTACTGAAGTAAGTGACTGGGGTAAGCGAGGAAGCCAACGCATCTGCAAGTCGAAATATGACGAGTTTTAGACGTCCAGATGTTTACACATCTATAATTGGCAGGTACTGTATATTCCTCAAGCGCAATTTACTCATGCCGAAGTGAAGGACTTTCATGATCGAGATTAAACACCTGAAAACGCTCCAGGCGTTGCGGAATAGCGGTTCGCTGGCGGCTGCGGCGGCTACGCTGCACCAGACCCAATCCGCCTTGTCTCACCAGTTCAGCGATCTGGAACAGCGCCTTGGCTTCCGGTTATTTGTCCGTAAGAGTCAGCCGCTGCGTTTTACGCCACAGGGGGAAATTCTCCTGCAACTGGCAAACCAGGTACTGCCACAGATTAGCCGCGCCCTACAGGCCTGTAACGAACCACAGCAGACCCGATTACGCATTGCGATTGAATGTCATAGCTGTATTCAGTGGCTGACCCCGGCGCTGGAAAACTTCCACGCCAGGTGGCCGCAGGTTGAGATGGATTTCAAATCCGGCGTGACGTTTGATCCCCAGCCCGCGCTGCAACAGGGGGAGCTGGATCTGGTGATGACATCAGACATCCTGCCGCGCAGCGGGCTGCACTATTCGCCGATGTTCGATTTTGAAGTACGACTGGTGCTGGCGCCCGATCATCCGCTGGCCAGTAAGGCGCAGATTACGCCGGAAGATTTAGCCAGCGAGACGCTGTTGATCTATCCGGTACAGCGCAGCCGACTGGATGTCTGGCGGCATTTCCTGCAACCCGCCGGCATCAGCCCGTCACTGAAAAACGTGGATAACACCCTACTGCTGATTCAGATGGTCGCCGCCAGAATGGGCATTGCCGCCCTGCCGCACTGGGTAGTGGAGAGTTTCGAACGCCAGGGGCTGGTCGTCACCAAAACCCTGGGCGACGGTTTATGGAGCCGCCTCTACGCTGCGGTGCGCGATGGCGAGCAGCGTCAGGCGGTGACTGAAGCGTTTATTCGCTCGGCGCGGAACCACGCATGCGACCATCTGCCGTTTGTACGGAGCGCGGAGCGACCCACTTCCGATGTACCCACAGGGAAGCCAGTATCACAAGCGCGCCTGTAATAAAACTCGGCCAGTGGGGCTGTTGATGCCAGATCGCCAGATTAACCAACAGTCCCGCAGGCACATGCATATTGTTCATGATGCCTAACGTACCGGCATCCACCTGGGTCGCGCCATAGTTCCACATGAAGTAGCCGATACCCGACGCCGCCACGCCCAGGAAGATCAGAATGCTCCACTGTAGCGTCGTTTCCGGCATATTCTGCGCGTTCCCCAGCATAGACCAGGCGACAACGGCCACCAGAAACGCCCCAACGTAAAACCAGGCGAACGCGTTATGCTGCGGCATAGGCCGGGTTTCCATCAGACGCTTGTAGCCCACCATCCCGATGGCAAAACTGATATTGGAAAGCTGTACCAGCAGTAACCCCGTCCAGAAATGATCGGTAACCTGGTCGTAACGAATAATCCCAGCGCCGATGACCGCCAGCAACGCGCTGAAGGCATAACCCCAGCGCAGGCGACGCTTGCTCATCAAATCATAAATCAGCGTGATATAAAGCGGCGTGAGGACGGTAAACAGCAGCAGTTCGGAGACCGTCAGATAGAGATAGGCGCGGAAACTCAGCATATACATAATGCCAAGCTGCATCGCTCCCACCAGCATATACAGGCCAATGGTTTTTACGCTATGCCCACGGGTACGCAGAAACGGGAGGAACACCAGCGCTGCCAGCCCAACACGCACCAGCACCGCAAAATAGCTATCAACATGACCCGCGAGATACTCGCCGAACAGGCTAAAGGAGAAGGCCCACAGGATAGTGGTAATGATGAGTAGCGCCACAATGGATGTCTCTTTGAATAAAGGGCACCCATTGTAGCGGAGAGTTTAGTTGACAACTGGTCAACTAAAGAGCAATCGCATTACCGCAAAAAGAGCTTACGCAGATAATGCGGTACGGCATCGTCGGCATTGATGCCAATGATTTCCAGGCCCGGATGCAGATCTTTCAGGCGCTGATGGGCATTGCCCATAATGCAGCCTTTCCCCGCCATCGAGAGCATTTCCGCGTCGTTCATGCCATCGCCAAACGCAATGCAATCCTGCAATTTGTAGCCCATCGCTTTCGAGACGGCTTCCAGCGCATGCCCTTTCGACACGCCTCCCGCCATCACTTCCAGACAGGTCAGCGTAGAGAAACTGACGTTCACGCGATCGCCCCAGCGTGCGTTAATCGCCTGCTCCAGCGGCAGTAGTTTTTCATGCGCATCGCTGGTGAAGAACACTTTGCTGACCCCTTCGGGCTCCAGCATCGCAGGTTCGAACAGCGAATAGTGAAATACCGCTTCTTTGAAGAAACGCATTTCATCCGGGCGGTGGCGGTTCATAAACCACTCGTCATCGCGATAGACGTTAGTCACGATATCCGAGCTTGCATTCACTACGCCAAACAGATCGCTGGCGATGTCGCGGTCAAGGTTGTGAGTGAACACCAGCTTCCCGTCGGTGTCATGCACGCGCGCGCCGTTGGAGGTAATCATGTAAGACTTAATCTCAAGATTATCGCGGATTTGCCCCACATCGACGTGGTGGCGGCCAGTCGCGAACACAAAATTCACGCCACAGGCGGTCAATAATTTCAGCGTCTCTTTCGCGTAAGGGGACAACGTGTGATCGGGAGAGAGCAGCGTACCATCTAAATCAGACGCAACAACCTGATACATAAGAAAATTAAACCTCAAGGCAAAGCGGTTTCCGCTGGATGAATTAGTTATGCCTGTCGAAAAATTCGACAATGGCGTTAAGCGCGACTGAGCGCATTGCGTCCTTTTCAAAAAGGATCTCATGGTACGCGCCTTTTATGACAAGCGGTCGCTCTCCCTCTACGGGATGGCCCGCTGCGGCGCGGATTTCACAAAAACGGTCATGCGCGCGGTTATCCACCACACGCTCTTCTTCAGCCTGAACGAGTAGCACAGGGGTTGCGTCATCACCCGCCCCCGCCAGAGCCTGCTCACCGGCCAGAATACCTTCACGCACCCAGTGGTAAGTCGGCCCCCCGACGCGCAGCCGGGGTTCATCGGCATAGAAACGTAAATTGCGCCGATAGCGCTGCCGACTGTGCGTTAGCACATTCATACTAAAAGGCAGCGCTCGCCAGCGCCCGGTGCCAATGGCATACCCTTCACGGATTCGCTGATGCCCCTCGGCCCAGTCAAGAATGTGGCGCACCATCCATTCCGGTAAGCGCATCACGATACCAAACATCGGCGCGCAAAGCGCGATGGCATCACACTGGACGGCGTTGCGTTGCAGGAACAGCGTGGCAATAGCGCCCCCCATAGAGTGCGCCAGAATATAGCGTTTCCGCCACGGCCCCGATTGCACTTCCTGCTGCCAGAATGCGGTTAAGTCATCGACATAATCGTTAAAATTGACCACATGACCACGGTGCGTATCCGACAGCAAACGCCCGGAGCGCCCTTGCCCGCGGTGGTCGATGATGAGGACATCAAAACCAAGATGGAACAGGTCATACGCCAGTTCGGCATACTTTACGTAGCTTTCAATGCGACCTGGACAGATGACGATGACACGATCGTTTTTCTTTGCGTGAAAGCGGACAAAGTGTACGGGAACGTCGTCCACGCCCGTGAATTCTGCTTCTTCCCGCTGACGCCAGAAATCTGTCAGTGGCCCCATAGAAAAAGCAGCGAACGCGTTTTCTCTCGTTTCCCAGTCCTTTTGCTGCTGAAACATCGGGTATCCAGCCTCGTTTACCAGGTAAAAATCGTTTTCTTTATGATGCCTGACACAATACAGCGACAGTAGGGTATTGTGGCATAAAAACAGACAATCAGGGAGTTCCTCATGACCTTCGAATGGTGGTTCACTTATCTGCTGACATCCATTATTTTGAGCCTTTCTCCCGGCTCCGGCGCCATCAATACCATGACCACGGCAATCAGCCACGGCTATCGCGGCGCAACGGCGTCTATTGCGGGTTTGCAGACCGGGCTTGGCATTCACATCGTACTGGTTGGCGTGGGCCTGGGGACGCTGTTTTCACGTTCCGTCGTCGCATTCGAAGTCCTGAAATGGGCGGGCGCCGCTTATCTGATCTGGCTGGGTATCCAGCAATGGCGTGCCGCAGGCGCTATCGATCTCAACACGCTGGCGCACGCGCAGTCCCGAAGCCGTCTGTTCAGGCGCGCGGTATTTGTAAACCTGACCAACCCAAAGAGCATTGTTTTTCTCGCCGCGCTATTTCCGCAGTTTATCAAGCCGCAGGAGCCGCAGCTGATGCAGTACGTTGTGCTCGGCATCACAACCATTGTCGTTGATATCATTGTGATGATCGGTTACGCGACGCTGGCGACACGTATCGCAGGCTGGATTAAAGGGCCGAAGCAAATGAAGGCGTTGAATAAGGTATTTGGTTCGCTGTTTATGCTGGTGGGTGCGCTGCTGGCGTCCGCAAGGCATGCCTGAGAAACTGGAATAGCGCTCGCAACATAATGTTAATCATATGAGCGCCTGAACCTGGCCTTTCGGGAAGGGTCGCAAACAAAGAAAATTATTTTTTATCATGCTATTGCGTTGCTGACGCCAGTGCCAGAATACCGCCGGACTCTCTTATTCATGGATGATAACGATGGCGGAAGCGACAACTCCACATGATGCGGTTTTTAAAACTTTCCTCTCCTGCGTGGAGACCGCGCGGGATTTTATTAAAATCCACCTGCCGCCCTCATTACTTGAGATTTGCAAACTGGATACGCTTCGCCTGGAACCCGGTAACTTTGTAGAAGATGATCTTCGCCCTTATTTCAGCGACATTCTGTATTCTCTGGAAACCACCAGCGGTCGTGGCTATGTACATGTCCTGATTGAACATCAAAGCTCACCTGACAAACTTATGTCGTTTCGCTTGATGCGCTATGCCGTGGCGGCAATGCACCAACACCTGCAAGCTGGCTACAAAACTCTACCGCTGGTTATCCCAGTGCTCTTTTATCATGGACAACAAAGTCCCTATAAAGGCGCCATGAACTGGCTGGATCACTTTGACGATGCGGATGCTGCCCGGAAGCTGTACAGCAATGCGTTTCCACTGGTAGATATTACGGTCATACCTGATGATGAGATTATGCAGCATCGTAGTATGGCCGCGCTGACGCTGGTGCAAAAACACATCCGCCAGCGTGATATGGTGTTGTTGCTGGATAAACTGACTCATCTGTTTATGCTAAAGGAGATGAGCGGACAACAAATAACCGTGCTGGTAAACTACATGGTGCAGGCAGGGAATACGCAAGATGTTCGAACATTACTGTATGAGCTGGCACAGCGCGTGCCGCAGCATGGAGAAAAACTGATGACAATAGCGGAGCAACTTCGGGAAGAGGGCAAACACATTGCCCTGTTAGATGTCGCAAAAGCAATGCTAAAGCGAGGTTTTGAAATCGAAGCAATTATGGAAATGACCGGTCTTTCACAGGATGAATTGCGGCAACTCCAGAATTAAAGAGCATTACCCGCGCGGAGGCCTCCGGCGGGTAACAGGCTTAACGCGAAATAATCAGGTGAATGCCGAAACCGGCAAACAACGCACCGGCAAAACCGTCGATCCACTTCGCCAGACGCTGATAACCGCGACGCATTTTCGGTAGCGCGAACAGGCTGGCAACCACGGTAAACCAGGCCAGCGTTTCCACGATAATCAACGCGAAAATACCCCAGCGCGCGGCTACGCCGACGTTATCGCCAACGAACAGTGAAAAGACCGATCCGAAATAGATGATCGCTTTCGGGTTCGCCAGGTTCGTCAGCAAACCTTTCACAAAGCTACGACCGCTTTGCGCCAGTTCAATCTGCGGCGCAGGCGCGGCGACGTCCTGTTTTTTTAGCGCGCCACGCAGCATCTGATAGCCCATCCAGCACAGGTACAAACCACCACCCACCATAATGATGGTATGCAGCCAGGCCATTTTCTCGATAATCAGATGCAGGCCGAGCAACGCAACGCCCGCCCAAACCATGACACCGCAGGTAATACCCAGCACGCCCATCATTGCTTCCTTGCGCGAGCGGCTCACGGCGGTTTGAGAGACAAAGAAAAAGTCCGGTCCAGGACTCATTAACGCAACGATATGCACCATCGCTACGGTGAGAAATAGCATCAACATAAAAATGACTCGCGGGGGAATAGTTTACCGAGTCACCATCCTGGCACTTTTTTACCTGGCTGACTACTCTTCGTCGTCACCATCGACATGCGCGCGGATCAGCGCCATAAACTCTTTACCGAAACGCTCCAGCTTGCGCATGCCGACGCCGTTAACGCTCAGCATTTCGCTCGGCGAAACCGGCATCTGTTCGGCCATTTCAATCAGCGTCGCATCGTTAAAGACGACATACGGCGGGATATTCTCTTCATCGGCAATGGCCTTACGCAATTTGCGCAGTTTGGCGAACAGTTTGCGATCGTAATTGCCGCCGAAGGATTTCTGCATCACTCGCGGCTTCAACGCGACGATACGCGGCACGGCAAGCTGCAACGGCACTTCGCCACGCAGCACCGGACGCGCCGCTTCGGTTAACTGCAACGCCGAATGTTGGGCAATATTCTGCGTAACCATACCCAGATGAATAAGCTGACGAATCACGCTGACCCAGTGCTCATGGCTCTGATCGCGACCAATGCCGTACACCGGCAATTTGTCATGAGCTAAATCGCGGATACGCTGATTGTTCGCGCCGCGCAATACTTCCACCACATAGCCCATACCAAAACGCTGATTAACGCGATAAATCGTCGACAGGGCTTTACGCGCATCCATCAGGCCGTCGTACTGTTTTGGCGGGTCGAGGCAAATATCGCAGTTGCCGCAGGGTTCCTGCCGACCTTCGCCAAAGTAGTTCAGCAGCACCAGACGACGACAGGTCTGCGCTTCGGCAAACGCCCCCATCGCGTTCAGCTTATGCCGTTCAATATCCTGTAGCTGCCCGGCGGGTTTCTCCTCCAGACAGCGGCGCAGCCACGCCATATCAGCCGGATCGTAGAACAGCATCGCCTCTGCGGGCAGGCCGTCACGCCCGGCGCGGCCGGTTTCCTGATAGTAGGATTCAATATTGCGGGGAATATCAAAATGCACCACAAAACGCACGTTAGGTTTGTTAATGCCCATACCAAATGCGACGGTCGCCACGACGATTTGCAGATCGTCGCGCTGGAACTTCTCCTGCACATCGGCGCGCACGTTATTTTCCAGACCGGCATGATACGCCGCCGCGCTGATGCCGCGACTTTGCAGACGTGCGGCGGTGTCCTCCACCTTCGCCCGGCTGTTACAGTAGATGATACCGGACTTGCCGCGCTGTTCCTGCACATAGCGCATCAGCTGATCGAGCGGCTTAAATTTCTCCATCAGCATGTAGCGAATGTTCGGACGGTCAAAGCTGCTGATCTGGATTAACGGATCGTTCAGCCCCAGCAGGCGAACAATATCCAGTCGGGTGGTGTCATCTGCGGTGGCGGTCAACGCCATAAACGGCAGGGAAGGAAAACGCTGGCGGAGCTGACCGAGCGCGGCGTATTCCGGGCGGAAGTCATGCCCCCACTGCGAGATACAGTGCGCTTCATCGACGGCCAGTAAGACCGGGTTCCAGTGCGCCAGATGCTCAAGGAAGTTATCCAGCATCAGGCGCTCCGGTGCAATATACAGCAGGCGAACCTGCCCGGTTCGGCAACCGGCCATCACCTCATGCTGCTGTTCACGGCTCTGCGTCGAGTTCAGGCACGCCGCCGCCACGCCGTTTGCCAGCAGCTGGTCAACCTGATCTTTCATCAGGGAGATAAGCGGCGAAACGACAACGGTGAGTCCGTTAAGCAGTAAGGCTGGAATCTGGTAACACAGGGATTTGCCGCCGCCGGTCGGCATGACGACCAGGCAATCACGACCCGAGACGACCGTCTCAATGATCTCTTCCTGGCCTGGGCGAAACTGTTGGTAGCCAAAGGTTTCCTGTAAAACCTGTTTAGCCCCCAATTCCAGATTCAACACTTCCGCCTGCGCCACATTAACCCCGTTTGCCTGAAATAAAAACAGGCGCTATTTTCAGCGCCTGCGAAAGAAACTGCAATGTTTTAAACACAATCATTGCGCAGATCAGAATATGTCATTCAGCATAACACCCACGCCGACACGCGTCTGATTAAAGTTATAGTCGATTAACGATTCGCCATAGCCACTGTATACCTGGGTATAGAGACGCACATGTTTCGTCATCGGGTAACTTAACCCCACTTCCGCCCCGCCGTAACCGGTATTCCAGTTGTACTGGCCCTTCGCACTCAGCACCGCATCTCCCAGGTGATAGCCGATTTTAAGCTGATAGTAGCCCATATATTTAGTGATATCGGGGTTATCGCCGGTGCCGCCAACGACGTACCACGGTTTCACTTCCATCAGCCAGTTACCGTTTTGCGCCATCAGACGCGTATACAGGCGGTTCCAGCTCCGCGAAGTCGGATCGGAACGCCCGTTGGAGTTATGGTTATACCCCATCTCCACATCGCGCAGCGTCCAGCCTGCAAAGTGGTAATCCGTGGCAAAGCCGAGGAACAACTGCGGTTCGTAGTTAGTCTCACGAAACGGCGAGGACTCTTCGCTGTTGGACAACTGCCACCAGGATTTCTGCGTGTACGACGCCCCCAGCACCGAGTTTGGCCCAACAATCCCACGCCAGAACGGGAAGGCCAGGCTCAGCTGAAACTTCACTTCGTCTTTGCGCGCGTTTTCAGACCAGTTATAAGAGCTGATCGCTTCTTTGTTCAGATCGCTGGTATTGGTGTAGATCAGGTAGTTCGTATCATAAGGATAAAGCGTGAAGGGATTATCATGCACCTGCAACATGTTTGCGATAATACTGCCCTGTACCGCAGGCGCGTCATGAATTTCTTTCACTGTCGCTTCCTGCGCATATACAGCCAATGGCATCATTGCTGCTGGTAATAACCAACCCAAAATCGCCCGCATCGGTCGTGTTCTCCTGAACGCAATAAGTGTTGAATGGTATAATTATCTGCCAGCCATTCTACATACTTACTTAATCCCTGTTTAGTTATCCTCTCTTAAAGTAGAAAACAACAAATAAGAAGCATAATATCAACATTTCATTAACCAATGGAGTGTCTGGATCGTATGTCTTCCGTACTTACCGCTGAGCAGGCCCTGAAACTGGTGGGCGAGATGTTTGTTTACCATATGCCTTTTAACCGGGCATTAGGACTGGAGCTGGAACGCTATGAAAAGGAGTTTGCCCAACTGGCCTTTAACAATCAGCCGATGATGGTAGGCAACTGGGCGCAAAGTATTTTACACGGCGGAGTGATCGCCTCCGCGCTGGACGTCGCCGCCGGACTGGTGTGCGTGGGCAGCACGCTGACCCGCCATGAGACCATCAGCGAAGACGAGCTACGCCAGCGCATGTCGCGTATGGGAACTATCGATCTGCGCGTTGACTACCTGCGCCCGGGCAGAGGCAACCGCTTTACCGCCACCAGCAGCCTGTTGCGCGCGGGCAATAAAGTTGCTGTGGCGCGTGTGGAACTGCACAACGAAGAACAGCTTTACATTGCCAGTGCGACCGCAACTTATATGGTGGGATAAAAACAGGTAAACTGTTGTTACATTTCTGATATGAGTTTTCCCGATGGATGCTAAGCAAACGCGGCAGGGCGTGTTACTCGCTCTTGCCGCCTATTTTATTTGGGGCATCGCACCCGCGTACTTCAAACTGATTTACTACGTGCCCGCAGACGAGATCCTGACGCACCGCGTGATCTGGTCATTTTTCTTTATGATCGCGCTGATGAGCATCAGCCGCCAGTGGTCCGGCGTTAAAACGCTGCTGCAAACGCCGAAGAAAATTTTCATGCTGGCGCTGTCAGCCGTGCTGATCGGTGGAAACTGGCTGCTCTTTATCTGGGCGGTCAATAACCACCATATGCTGGAAGCCAGCCTCGGGTATTTTATTAACCCGCTGGTTAACATTCTGCTGGGAATGCTGTTCCTCGGCGAGCGCTTCCGTCGTATGCAGTGGCTGGCGGTGATTCTGGCGGCCTGCGGCGTACTGGTGCAGCTCTGGACCTTCGGCTCTCTGCCGATCATCGCTCTGGGGCTGGCGTTTAGCTTTGCGTTTTACGGCCTGGTACGTAAGAAGATTGCGGTTGAAGCACAAACGGGGATGCTGATCGAAACGCTGTGGCTATTGCCGGTCGCCGCGATTTATCTGTTTGGCATCGCGGATAGCCCAACCAGCCATATGGGGCAGAATCCGCTGTCGCTGAATCTGTTGCTGATTGCGGCAGGTATCGTCACCACGGTACCGCTGCTGTGCTTTACTGGGGCGGCGACGCGCCTGCGCCTCTCCACGCTGGGTTTTTTCCAGTACATTGGCCCAACCCTGATGTTCCTGCTGGCCGTGACGTTCTATGGAGAAATACCGGGCGCCGATAAGATGGTGACGTTCGCCTTTATTTGGGTGGCGCTGGCGATTTTTGTGATGGATGCGATTTATACACAAAGACGCAAAGTTCGAGGATAAAAGCGTGCCGGTGGCGCGTCGCTTATCCGGCCTACGGGATCGGTAGGCCCGGTAAGCGACGCGCCACCGGGCGCAATATTACAGCCAGTTCTTACGCTTGAAGTACAAATACGGCGCCAGACCCGCAAGGATCATAAAGATAATCGCGCCAGGGTAACCAAAGCTCCACTTCAGCTCCGGCATAAACTCAAAGTTCATCCCATAGCTGGACGCCACCAGCGTCGGCGGCAGGAATACCACGGATACCACCGAGAAGATCTTGATAATGCGGTTCTGCTCGATGTTGATGAAGCCCATCGCCGCCTGCATCAGGAAGTTCACCTTCTGGAACAGGGATTCGTTGTGCGGCAGCAGGGACTCGATATCGCGCAGGATCTCACGCGCCTGCTCCAGTTGCCCCCCCGGAAGACGCGCCTTGCGTACCAGGAAGTTAAGCGCGCGCTGGGTATCCATCAGACATAAGCGAACTTTCCAGCCGATATCTTCCAGCTCTGCCAGCGTGGAGAGCGCTTCGTCATATTCATCGCCCTGATGCCCTTCCATGATCACGCGGCTCAGCTCTTCCAGATCGCTATAGATGTTTTCAATTTCATCCGCCAGCTGTTCGATTTTGGTTTCAAACAGGTCGAGCAGTAATTCATAGGCATTGCCGTCCACCATCGCCTGGTTACGGGCGCGCATACGGTACAAGCGGAAAGCGGGCAGTTCGCGTTCACGCAGCGTAAACAGGCGGCCATCGCGAATGGTGAATGCCACCGTGGAGTTACCGGCGTGGTCTTCCGCATCTTCGAAAAAGAAAAAGGAGTGGATGTGCAGCCCGTCTTCGTCTTCAAAGAAACGCGCGGATGCTTCGATGTCTTCCAGTTCAGGACGTGTCGCCAGGCTTTGGCCCAGCTCAGATTGTACGCGCAGTCGCTCGTCGTCGTCCGGTTCGACCAAATCGACCCATACGGCATCAATCAGGGTTTGTGACTCTTCGACTTCCAGCCGGGTCAGTCGATTATTTTCCAGTTGAAATGCGCTCAGCATGACCGGGACTCCCAATGCTTAAAAATATCGGACAGTTCGGGTGGGCACACAGAAACAAATTGGGTTTCAGACCATTAAACAGCCTGACTCAGCGCGACGGGAAAAAGAGAAGGTCGCTGACAACCGCTAAGGCTATCAGCAAAAAGGGATAGCCTTAGGAGTTGATCCTGAATGACAGGATAATGAGCCAGCATCTACTGGGTGTGTCCAAGGCGAATGTCCTCTTAGCGTAATCGTGCGCGCATGTTACGCCAGCAAAAATTTGACGTCAACACGCAACGAAACACGAAAAAGTAATAATTTCCCCTTATGCAAAAATGTTAGCAGAGGGGAGTTATTTATCTATGATATTCAGAATATTAACCGACAGATAGCCGGATGGCGGCTTCGCCTTATCCGGCCTACAAATCAAAATGTTACCCGGTCTGTAGGCCGGATAAGACGCGCCAGCGTCGCCATCCGGCAAAGCCAAACCGATTAAACCGTTTCCAGTCTGGCATAGGCCGCTACCAGCCATTTGATCCCCTGCCCCTGGAACGCGACCTGTAACCGGCTGTGCTCGCCGCTGCCTTCCAGATTGACGATCGTGCCCTCACCGAATTTCGGGTGACGCACGCGCTGTCCCAGCTTGTACCCGGTGTCGTTTTCCGCCATCGGGGTTCCCATCCGCTGGTGACTCACCGGACGACTGACCGTGGCACGCAGCCGCACTTCTTCCACACAGTCTTCCGGCAATTCGCCGATAAAGCGCGACGGGCGGTGGTAGACCTCTTTGCCATACAGACGGCGGGTTTCCGCATAGGTCAACGTCAGCTTCTGCATCGCGCGGGTTACGCCGACGTAGGCCAGGCGACGCTCTTCTTCAAGACGCCCGCCTTCATCCAGCGACATCTGGCTGGGGAACATCCCCTCTTCCATGCCGACGATGAACACCTGCGGAAACTCCAGCCCTTTCGCCGAGTGCAAGGTCATCAGTTGAACCGCATCCTGCCACGTATCCGCCTGCCCTTCGCCCGCTTCCAGCGCGGCGTGAGAGAGAAACGCCTGCAACGGCATCAGGTCTTCATCTTCTTCGTTGTAGCTGAACTGGCGCGTCGCCGTCACCAGTTCTTCTAAGTTCTCAATACGCGTCTGGCCTTTCTCGCCTTTTTCCTGCTCGTACATCATGCGCAGACCCGAGTCTTTAATCACCCGATCGGTCTGAACATGCAGCGGCATATCTGCCGTCTCCTGCGCCAGCGCGTCAATTAGCTCGATAAAGCGTTGCAGGGCGCTTGCGGCGCGGCCAGCCAGCGCTTTCTCCTGCAACAGCTCGCGGCACGCCTGCCACAAGGTTAACTGACGGTCGCGCGAGGTCTGGCGCACAACGTCCAGCGTGCGATCGCCAATACCGCGCGTCGGGGTGTTCACCACGCGCTCAAACGCCGCATCATCATTACGATTGGCGATCAGGCGCAGATAGGAGAGCGCATCTTTAATTTCCTGACGTTCGAAGAAGCGCATACCGCCATAAATACGGTACGGCATACTGGCCTGCAACAGCGCCTCTTCCAGTACGCGCGACTGGGCGTTGCTGCGATAGAGAATGGCGCACTGTTCCAGCGCCCCGCCGTTGTCCTGCCAGGTTTTGATGCGGTTAACAACAAAACGCGCCTCATCCAGCTCATTAAACGCGCAATACAGTGAAATCGGCTCGCCATCAATACCATCGGTCCACAGCTTTTTCCCCAGACGGCCATTGTTGTTTTCAATCAGGGTGTTCGCCGCGCTGAGGATGTTGCTGGTCGAGCGGTAATTCTGCTCCAGACGAATGGTTTCCGCGCCCGGGAAATCCTTGAGGAAACGCTGGATGTTCTCTACCTGCGCTCCACGCCAGCCGTAAATAGACTGGTCATCATCGCCGACGATCATCACTTTGCCGGTATCGCCTGCCAGCAGACGGATCCACGCGTACTGGATGTTGTTGGTATCCTGGAATTCGTCCACCAGGATATTGGTAAAACGTTCGCGGTAGTGCTGAAGGATATGCGGCTTGTTGAGCCACAGTTCATGCGCGCGCAGCAGCAGTTCGGCAAAGTCCACCAGCCCTGCGCGATCGCACGCTTCCTGATAGGCCTGGTAAACCTTCTGCCAGGTCTGCTCCACCGGGTTGCCGTAGCTCTGAATATGGTGCGGACGCAGCCCTTCGTCTTTCTGGCTGTTGATGTACCACATTGCCTGACGCGGCGGCCACTGCTTCTCGTCAAGGTTCATCGCTTTAATAAGGCGCTTGAGCAGGCGCAGCTGATCTTCGCTGTCGAGGATCTGGAAATCCTGCGGCAGGTTGGCGTCCATATGGTGCGCGCGCAGCAGACGGTGCGCCAGACCGTGGAAGGTGCCGACCCACATCCCGCCCTGCGTGGTTCCCATTAACTGACCGATACGGTGGCGCATTTCCGCCGCCGCCTTATTGGTGAAGGTAACGGCCATAATGGAATAGGGTGAATTATTCTCTACGCTCAGCAGCCAGGCGATACGGTGCACCAGCACGCGGGTTTTGCCGCTCCCCGCTCCCGCCAGCACCAGCATGTTGCTACGTGGCGCAGCCACCGCTTCGCGCTGTTTATCATTAAGGCTTTCGAGCAGGTAAGAAACGTCCATTGGCACCGCCGCGTAAAAGTGTGTTGGGCGGATAAGCGCAGCGCCATCCGCCAAAAAGCTGGGTATATATACAATACTGCTGGTGATTATATCAGCGAGGTCAAAGATGCCAACCGTGAAATTTCGATATGCGGCAGTAAACGGCTGTCAGTGGTCTGCATCAGGTCGGCATTTTCCGGTTTGATCCAGCAGGCCTGCATTCCACAGCGGATCGCCCCGGCGACATCGGTCGTCAGATCGTCGCCGACGTGGAGGATCTCGCCGATCGGCATGTTGAGCTTCTCCGCCGCCAGAGAGTACATGTCGCTGAACGGTTTAGAGCGCCCGTCCGGGCCTGCGCGCAGCACAAATTCGAAGTAATCGCCCAGCCCAAACAGTTCCGGCTGCGCATTGCCGTTAGTAATGGCCACCAGCGGCCATTTTTTTGCAAGCCGCTTCAGCGTGTCATGCGTCACTTGCGGAACATCGATACAGCTGCGCCACTTTGCGAAATTGATCATCGCGGCGTTCGCCCCCGCCATTGCCTCTTCCGCTGACAGGCCTGCTTCCAGCATGGCGCGCTCCACGGCGCGATGACGCCATCGCGTCACATCATGATAAATTTCCGGCTCTGCTTCGCGTACCGCCTGACGCAGGCGATACAGGTCGGCATTCTGCAATGTACGCAGCGCAGGATGGTAGTTTTGCACAAAGGTGAGCGCTTCCTGCTCGGTGCGCAGGATAACCGGACGGTTATCATAAAGGGTGTCATCCAGATCGAACGTGAGTGCTGAGATGTGTCCCAAAGGCCGGTAAAAACGCATTATTTCCCCCGTTTGGCGCGTGGATGCGCCGCATCGTACACCGAGGCCAGGTGTTGAAAATCAAGATGAGTATAGATTTGCGTGGTAGACAAATTGGCATGGCCTAACAGCTCCTGCACGCCGCGCAGGTCGCCGCTCGACTCCAGCATATGGGTCGCGAACGAGTGACGCAGTTTATGCGGATGGACATGGCTGTTCAGCCCTTGCTTAATGCCCCACTCCGCAAACCGTTTTTGTACATTGCGCGCGGAGATCCGTTTCCCGAGCTTCGAGAGAAACAGCGCATCGTCATCGCTGCCGAACAGGCCGCGCAGATCCAGCCAATGCTCAATCCACGCCACCGCATTGCGGCCAATGGGCAGACGCCGTTCTTTGTTGCCCTTCCCCATCACCCACACTTCGCCCGTATCGAGATCGAGGTGTTTGATGTCTAACCCCACCAGTTCAGACAAACGCAACCCCGAGCCATACATCACCTCCAGCATCGCCCGATCGCGCACGGCAAGCGGATCGTTAAGGTCGATATCCAGCAGGCGGTTGATATCATCCACGTCGATATTTTTCGGCAGGTGACGAGGCGCTTTCGGCGCAGAGACGCCTTTCGCCGGATTAGCGTTGAGTTCACCCTGGCTCACCAGCCAGTCAAAGAAACTGCGTAAAGCAGAGAGGCGCAACGCCAGGCTGGCGGGCCCTAACCCTTTACGGCGGCTGCGTACCGCGAAAGCGCGCACCATCGCAGCGTCACATTGTTGCCAGCTTTGCAGACCGGTTTCTCCGGCTAAAACGATAATGGCATCAAGCTGACGCTGATAGTTCAGTAGCGTGATGGGGCTAAGTTGCCGTTCTACGCCCAGGTAACGCAAGAAGCGCGCAACGTCCTGAGAAAGCGATAATTCGGTCATACACGTTCAATCCAGCGCTCCAGCAGTTCCGGCAACATCAAGGCGATTTCTTGCAGTAACTGTGTCCCCTGCCCCTGCTGGTAATGATGCACATCACGGCTACTGAAGAGTATGACCCCCAGATCGCCATCGCGCCCCAGCATCGACATCGCCACCGAGCCAATCGCTTTGGCTTCAGGCAGCACCACCAGCAGTTCCGGGCCATTCAATGGGCCAAGATAGTGTTGCGCCTGCCCCAGACGCTGGATACGCAGCGGTTCAAAGGCCTGACGGCTTAACGCCAGATGGGTATGATTCGACGGCGCGCCGAGTCGCCAGCGATCGGGAAACAGCCGGATGGTCGCGCCCGCCAGCCCCAGCTCCCGCGCCCAGCGATGAAAACGCATCAGCATTTCATCCAGGCTACTGGCGGAAACCAGCCGTCCCTGCAAATGCAGCAGACGGTAGAACAGGCTTTCGTTGGCATTCGCCTGTTCCATTAGCAGCGTCATATTCTCTTCAAGAACATGGATATGATTCCGTGCGCGGGCCATGTGCCACTCAACAAGCGACACCGTACCCCGCACGGGATGCGGAACGCGCATCGCCTCAACGGCGCGCGCATTACGGATAAAAAACTCAGGGTTACGCAGTAGATAATCGACGACCGCCCGGTCGTCCAGTTCCATCTGTGTTTCCTGTAGTTCTTCCCCTGGTTGCTTCATAGATGAATAAATCCGTCGTAGACATGTGCCGCCGGGCCAGTCATATACAACGGATGACCCGGGCCTTTCCAGGCGATATCAAGGCGACCGCCAGGTAATTCCACGCGTACTTCTTCTGCCAGCAAACCCTGCTGAATGCCCACCGCAACGGCGGCGCATGCGCCGCTGCCGCAGGCCTGAGTTTCTCCTGCCCCACGTTCATAAACGCGTAATCGGATATGCTCGCGCTTCACAACCTGCATAAACCCAATATTCGCTCGTTCTGGAAAACGTTCATGGCTTTCCAGAACCGGTCCCAGCGTTTCGACTGCCGCCGTGTCGATATTATCGACCTGAATCACGCAGTGCGGGTTCCCCATTGAAACCACGCCGCACAATATTGTCTGCTCGGCCGCTCGCATAATATAGGTCTTTTCCGCTTTGTTGGCGCGAAAAGGAACCTGCGCGGGTTCAAAGTTTGGCTCACCCATGTTCACCCGCACCAGTTCATCATCAGTGACACTCAGCACCATCCGGCCATTGGCCGTGCTGACGCGGATATCGCGCTTATTGGTCAGTCCTTTCAGACGCACAAATCGCGCAAAGCAGCGGGCGCCGTTACCGCACTGCGACACTTCGCTGCCATCGGCGTTGAAGATGCGGTAATGAAAATCCAGTTCAGGATCGTAAGGAGGCTCGACAACCAGAAGCTGGTCGAACCCCACGCCCAGATGCCTGTCTGACAGGCGGCGGATCAACTCCGGCGAGAAAAAGACATTCTGCGTTACCGCGTCGACGACCATAAAATCGTTGCCAAGGCCATGCATTTTAGAGAATTGCATCATTCACTCCATTTACGCGGGGACAGAAACGTACCGTCAATAGTTCACCTGAGAAGGGCCGTCTCCCGTAGCGCGATCGTTTTGATCGGGCGTCGTCGATTGGATTTGCGAATCAACCTCATGCGTCGGCGGCGGCGCGTTTTTGTCAGCAGGTGGAAAATAGAGCGGGCCTTTCAGACCGCAGCCGGTCAGGCTGAACAGAGTGAGAAGTACAGCGAGTGCCTGAAACACATTTTTCATTATGGATTGCCTGTAAGTTCATGCTTTCTGTTTTCTATCATCGCAGGAGAAGACGTAAAAGCAAGAGTTGGCTGAAAACTGCATCATGAATTCTTCCAGGTTATACTGCCGCCATCACGTAAAAAACGGGAAACAACAATGAACGACAGTGAATTTCATCGCCTCACAGACACCCTGTGGATGACCATTGAAGAACGTCTGGACGACTGGGACGGCGACAGCGATATCGACTGCGAAATCAACGGCGGCGTGCTAACCATTACCTTTGAAAACGGCAGCAAAATCATCATCAACCGTCAGGAGCCACTGCACCAGGTATGGCTGGCGACCAAACAGGGCGGCTACCATTTTGACCTGAAAGGCGACGAATGGATTTGCGATCGCAGCGGCGAAACCTTCTGGGATCTGCTGGAGCAGGCCGCGACACAACAGGCTGGAGAAGCGGTGAGCTTCCGCTAAGTTTTATTGCCGGATGGCGCTGCGCTTATCCGGCCTACGTATCTCGCGTCATTTGTAACACCGCCATCCGGCATCATGTTCACGAGAAATACTGCTGTAACAGCGGCGCGTCGTTGTCCTGGTTTGCCAGTGGCACGGCGCTTATGGGCTGGGTACGGAACGGAATGACCTGCTCGCGACCGTCGGTATTCACAATCTGGTAGAACTGCGGCAGGTTGAAGTTGATGAAGCTGGAGCCGTAGGTGAAGCGATCGTGCGACGACGAATAAAAGCGGCTCACGTCGCGTACCAGCTCTTCTTTGCTGCCTTCGCAGTGGTGATACACTTCCGCCCGGTTACTCTCGTCCAGAATATAAATATTAAAGCCTTTCTCATCGCCGGTTTCTTCAAAGAAGAACTGGATGATCCCTTCGCTGGCGAACCCATCCACCACCGACGGTAATTTCACATGGTTGGTCTCAACCTGAACGGAAAGTCCGTGAAGTTTGTTGTGCGAAATCGCGCCGTAAAACTCAATGGCGTTTTCCAGTTTCTGCACCGAAACATTCAGGCGCTCGAAGAACAGCCCCCAGGTTTGGCCCGAAACGCGCAGCGCTTTAAAACGTCCGGTTTCCTGGCGGGTGCTGGAGAGACGCAGTTCAATGCACTCGGAGACCAGTTGCTGTACGCGGGTGCGGATCAAGCCGCGCAGATGCTGGCTATAGCAGAACACTTCCACGCTGTCCGGCGGCGCGGCATCCTGGTGCATTTTGCCGAGAATCGTTTTCAGCGCTTCAATCATCGCCTGTTCGCCGTTGAAGTGCAGGGTACGCACTTCGTTCCACGAGTTGCGATACAACAGGTCGACACTGCCGACCAGGCAGTTTTGCTCTTCGCCAAAGCTGAAGACATCCAGCTTACGGAAATCAAAATGCACCACCTGATTGCGGAACGCCGCCGTCGGGTCATATTCAAGGTTAACGATGATCGCCAGATGGCGAATTTCACACGGACTGTAGAGCGCTTTCGGCGTTGGCGCAGGCAAACGCAGCGGGAAATGGTGCGACACATCGGCCACCATCTCCTGCAACTTAGGCAGGTCCACAATGCCGTTGCCCTTAATAAACAGGTGGGTACGCGACGTCAGCAAACCGTTAAACCAGGCCCACGCCACCAGTTTGTTCAGATAGCGGTTATATTCCAGCGGCTGATGGCTGATGATCGAATCCATGTTCGGCGCACGGTTGTAGAGATACCAGCCAGAACGGTTGGCCCGGCCCGGCGGCACATGGATAAAGGTCAGGTTCGGTTCGGAGAGATCCGGTGAAATCTGCGGGTTCACCAGCGTCACTTTGCCCGGCAGGGCTTCAAATGCGGCATACAGTTTACGCGTCAGCACGCCAATATCCTGCGGGCTGGCGCTAACGCTGAGATTGTTACGGCGGGCAAAACGGATCAGATTACGATAGCTCTGCATCATGGCGTCGAGCAGTTCGTTATGCGCTTCGCGTACCTGATCGATCTTCCAGTTCGCCCGGTTGTCGAGCATTGTCAGACGAGCGTCGTCCCATCCCCACTCGTTCACTAACTGACTTAACACTTCACGACGCCAGCCAACGCAGGCGCGTTCGCGGCTCAGTTTCTCACACACTTTTAAGTAGAAACATCGACGGACTAAATCAAGACGCGTCGGATCTTCGATAGCCGTGAGGTATTCGGTCACGCGTTCCAGCATCATGCAATACGGGTCGAGACCAAACGAAACGATCTCGCCGTCATGCAGGCGCTGTTTAATGTCTTTCGCCAACAGGCGCGGATTGGGATATTCCCAGGAGTAGGCTTCCAGCAGCAGCGTTTTCAGCACCGCTTTGTACGGGGAATCGATACTCTTGTACAACTGCCAGAGGCTGGCGCCAAAGTACTCTTCGGCGGAGAGCGAGCTTAATCCGCCCAGATCCAGCCATTCGTTTGGCGTGAGGACACCCTGCGCGTAAAGCGTCATGACGTAGTCGTCGTAATGCTCTTCTTCGTCGCACGGCACCATATTCCACAGAATACGCTTACCGGCCAGACGCACAGCGGTGCGATAAAATTCGTCGAGCAGCAGGATGTGCTGCGTCGAGCCGCAGTCTTCACCACCCAGACTGCCGCTTTCATTATGGCGGAAACGGTTTTCGTCGATCAGGAAGAAGCTGACTTCCACGCCCAGCGAAGCGGCCCAGCTTTCCAGCAGGCTGCATTTACGTTGCAGCAACTGGCGCTCTTCGCTATCAAGCCAGGACTGGTGGCAGACCCAGATATCCAGGTCAGAAGAACAGCTTTGCCCTACTGAAGATGTACTGCCCATTGAGTACACGCCGGTGATCGGCAGCTCGCCTTTCGGCGGGTCCTGCGTGGACATACCCCGGTACAGTTCAAGTTCATTCAGGTAGTGGCGTTGGGTTTCATCAGGCGTGTAAAAGCATATGCCCTTGGGAACGTTACCGTCGAGGTAACCCGGCATCAGCGGATTATGGTAGTGCAATAATGTCGGCAGCAGACTGTATACCTGCTGGAAGGCAGGGCCCATGGCAGCAAGCGCGCGATCCACACGCAATTGATTGATGGCATCCAGTCTCTGTTTCAAAGTCTCAATATAGAGGTACAAGACGTATCGCCTGATGTTGCTACCCGTCATGCGTCTGATTGCCATCGCGAGTGCGGACAACCAAACCATTCGGGATAAACCGTATGTCAAAAATAACCGTTACCTTTTTCATCCTTCTCCCCATTAAGGGGTAAAGACGAAAAAATGGTCTAAAACGTGATCAATTTAACACCTTGCTCATTGACCGTAAAGAAAGATGCACTACATACAAGTGTAGCACCGTTAGCTGCGTGTAAATTCCTTAATACGGTCAGGCGGTTTCTCGTCATTATTCACTGCCAGTCGCGACGCCGCGCCTGATCCTCTTACTCACCTTTGACCGTAACACTGACATCCCACTTGTAAGGATGTTAGGATGGTCCACGGACGATAATGACGGTAACAAGCATGTTAGACAATGTTTTAAGAATTGCCACACGCCAAAGCCCCCTTGCGCTCTGGCAGGCACATTATGTCAAAGACGCGTTGATAGCACAGCATCCGGGACTGGTCGTGGAACTGGTGCCGATGGTGACGCGCGGCGACGTGATTCTGGACACCCCTCTGGCAAAAGTGGGCGGTAAGGGCTTGTTTGTAAAAGAGCTGGAAGTCGCGCTGCTGGAAAAGCGCGCCGATATCGCCGTGCATTCGATGAAAGATGTGCCGGTAGAATTCCCGCAAGGGCTTGGCCTGGTCACGATTTGCGAACGCGAAGATCCACGCGATGCTTTCGTCTCGAACCAATACAACAATCTGGATGAACTGCCCGCAGGCAGCATCGTCGGCACATCAAGTTTGCGTCGCCAGTGCCAGTTGGCCGAGCGTCGCCCGGATCTCGTCATCCGCTCGCTGCGCGGCAACGTCGGCACACGCCTGAGCAAGCTCGATAACGGCGATTATGATGCAATTATCCTGGCGGTTGCCGGGTTAAAACGGTTAGGTCTGACGTCGCGTATTCGCACCGCGCTGCCTCCCGAAATCTCTCTCCCTGCCGTAGGGCAAGGCGCAGTGGGCATTGAATGCCGACTGGATGACGCACGTACTCAGGCGCTGTTAGCGCCGCTGAATCATGAAGAAACCGCGCTACGTGTAAAAGCCGAACGCGCCATGAACACCCGCCTGGAAGGGGGCTGTCAGGTGCCGATTGGCAGCTATGCTGAAATCATTGATGGTGAAGTCTGGCTGCGTGCGCTGGTTGGCGCGCCTGATGGTTCGCTGATGATTCGTGGAGAACGTCGCGGATTGCCGCAGGACGCCGCGCAAATGGGCATTTCCCTGGCGGAAGAACTGTTGGAAAACGGCGCCCGCGCGATTCTGACCGAGGTTTATAACGGAGAAGCGCCCGCATGAGTATTCTGGTCACCCGCCCGTCTCCCTCCGGGGAAGAGTTAGTGAGCCGTCTGCGCACACTGGGGCAGGTGGCCTGGAGTTTTCCGCTTATTGAGTTTACGCCGGGCCGGGAACTGGCAACGCTTGCCGATCGCCTGGCGGCGCTCACGGACAACGATCTGGTGTTCGCCCTCTCGCAACACGCCGTCACCTTTGCCCACGCCCAACTACAACAGCAGGGGCTGGGCTGGCCTGTGCAGCCATGCTACTTCGCCATCGGGCGCACAACGGCGCTGGCGCTGCATACCGTTAGCGGATGCGATATTCGCTATCCTCTGGATCGGGAAATCAGCGAAGTCTTGCTACAATTACCTGAATTACAAAATATTGCGGGAAAACGAGCGCTTATTTTACGGGGCAACGGCGGGCGTGAACTGTTAGGCAAAACCCTCACAGAACGCGGCGCTGAAGTCACCTTTTGTGAATGTTATCAACGCAGTGCAAAACATTACGATGGCGCGGAAGAGGCGATGCGCTGGCACTCTCGCGGCGTGACGACGATTGTTGTCACCAGCGGCGAAATGCTGCAACAGCTCTGGTCGCTGATCCCGCAGTGGTATCGTGAGCACTGGTTACTACGCTGTCGGCTGCTGGTCGTCAGTGAGCGTCTGGCGCACCTCGCCCAGGAACTGGGCTGGCAAGATATTAAGGTCGCTGATAACGCCGACAACGATGCGCTACTGCGCGCATTACAATAACTCTCATAATGGGATGCCATAATGACGGAACAAGAAAAATCCTCCGCCGTGGTTGAAGAGACCAGGGAGGCCGTGGAAACCACGCCGCAGCCAGTCAATGCAGAAAAGAAGAGTAAGAACGGCGCCGCGCTGGTATTGAGTGCGGTGGCAATCGCCATTGCCCTGGCGGCGGGCGTTGGTCTGTATGGCTGGGGAAAGCAGCAGGCCGTTAAACAAACGGCCACCAGCGATGCGCTGGTTAACCAACTTACGGCGCTGCAAAAAGCCCAGGAAAGCCAAAAAGCGGAGCTGGAAGGCATTATCAAACAGCAGGCGACGCAACTGGATGATGCAAATCGCCAACAGGCCGCGCTGGCGAAACAGCTGGATGAAGTGCAACAGAAAGTCGCGACGATCTCCGGCAGCGATGCCAAAACCTGGCTGCTGGCGCAATCTGATTTTCTGGTCAAACTCGCCGGACGTAAATTGTGGAGCGATCAGGATGTCACCACCGCTGCGGCGCTGCTCAAAAGCGCGGATGCCAGCCTGGCGGATATGAACGACCCCAGTCTGATCGCCGCGCGCCGCGCCATTACCGATGATATTGCCAGCCTGTCGGCGGTGGCGCAGGTGGACTACGACGGCATTATCCTCAAAGTGAACCAGCTCTCTAACCAGATTGATAACCTGCGTCTGGCCGATAACGACACCGACGATTCGCCGATGGACTCCGACAGCAGCGAGCTGTCCAGCTCGATCAGCGAATGGCGCGTTAACCTGCAAAAAAGCTGGCAGAACTTTATGGACAGCTTTATTACTATTCGCCGTCGTGATGACACCGCCGTCCCGCTGCTGGCGCCGAACCAGGACGTTTACTTACGTGAAAACATCCGTTCCCGCCTGTTAGTGGCGGCGCAAGCCGTGCCGCGTCATCAGGAAGAGACTTACCGTCAGGCACTGGATAATGTCTCCACCTGGGTACGCGCGTACTACGACACCGACGATGCAACGACCAAAGCGTTTCTTGATGACGTGGATAAACTGAGTCAACAGAGCATCACGATGGACGTGCCGGAGACGTTACAGAGCCAGCCGATTCTTGAGAAACTGATGCAGACTCGCGTGCGTAACCTGCTGGCGCAGCCGGCGGCGGCCACGACTGAAGCGGCTCAGGCCCCTGCTCCGCAGGCAGAAGCACCGGCAGCCGCGCCGCAAGGAGAATAATGATGCTGAAAGTATTATTGCTCTTTGTGTTGTTGATCGCCGGTATCGTCATAGGCCCAATGATCGCCGGTCATCAGGGCTATGTTCTGATCCAGACCGATAATTACAACATTGAGACCAGCGTGACGGGGCTGGTGATCATCCTGATCGTTATGATGGTCATTCTGTTCGCCATTGAGTGGCTGCTGCGACGCGTTTTCCGCACCGGCGCGCACACTCGCGGCTGGTTTGTCGGGCGTAAACGCCGCCGCGCACGTAAGCAGACCGAACAGGCGCTGCTTAAGCTAGCGGAAGGCGATTACCAGCAGGTTGAGAAGCTGATGGCGAAGAATGCCGATCACGCTGAACAGCCGGTGGTGAACTATCTGCTGGCCGCCGAAGCCGCGCAACAGCGTGGTGACGAAGCGCGCGCTAATCAGCATCTGGAACGTGCCGCTGAACTGGCGGGCAATGACACGATTCCGGTGGAGATCGCCCTCGTACGTCTGCAACTGGCGCGCAACGAGAATCATGCGGCGCGTCACGGCGTGGATAAACTGCTGGAAGTTACCCCGCGTCATCCAGAAGTGCTGCGCCTGGCGGAACAGGCTTACATCCGCACCGGAGCATGGAGTTCACTGCTGGACATCATCCCATCAATGGCGAAGGCCAACGTCGGCGATGAAGAACATCGCGCCATGCTGGAACAGCAGGCCTGGATTGGGCTGATGGATCAGGCGCGAGCCGATCAGGGCAGCGAAGGATTACGCGAATGGTGGAAGAACCAGAGCCGTAAAACTCGCCACCAGGTTCCGCTGCAAGTGGCAATGGCAGAGCATCTGATTGAATGCGACGATCACGATATGGCGCAGCAGATCATCATCGACGGCCTGAAGCGCCAGTATGACGACCGCCTGGTTCTGCCGATCCCGCGCCTGAAAACCAACAACCCGGAGCAGCTGGAAAAAGTCCTGCGCCAGCAGATTAAAACCGTTGGCGATCGCCCGCTACTGTGGAGCACGCTGGGTCAGTCGTTGATGAAGCATGGCGAATGGCAGGAGGCAACGTTCGCCTTCCGCGCCGCGCTCAAGCAACGCCCTGACGCCTACGACTACGCCTGGCTCGCCGATGCGCTGGACCGGTTGCATCAGCCGGAAGAAGCGGCCACCATGCGCCGCGACGGTCTTATGCTGACCTTGCAGAACAATCCTCCGCAGTAATTCCCCATTGCCCGGTGGCGCTACGCTTACCGGGCCTGCCAGGTCACCGTAGGCCGGATAAAGCGAAACCGCCATCCGGCAGTTCTCTTCCGCTTCCCCATAAAAAAACGCCTGCTCAAATGAGCAGGCGTCAAAACAGGTCTGTATGACAACATAAATAGGTGCTTCACTCAACGTTATGTCCATGGTGTTTGATGAGGCGTAAGCGACATCTGTCTGTGGACGATAAGCACCGTAAACGGCTCTGCATCATTCCTGAGTTTATGAGGCACCAAGGCGAACATAAGAGATGGAATGAGCATCTACAGGGATATTATTGCACATTGCATGCCAGGATTGCACCGCCAAAAATAAGGATTCAGACTTTTTAACGTATCAGGCCATTCGCGGCTCTGCGGCGGTTTCTGCCAGCCTTCTTCGCCATAAAAATCCCCTCTTTGTCTCTGAACGGAGACAAATAACACGCAATACCAATAATTATTTATAAATCATAATGTTAGACGTCACCAGATAGCGACAACAGAAGCCTGGAATGTCTCAACATTGCGACAGCGATACAGGGGATCGGGAAAGAAGAGGAAGAAGAGGTGAAAACAAAAAACCCCGCCGAAGCGGGGTTCAAAATTGGTCGGCGAGAGAGGATTCGAACCTCCGACCCACTGGTCCCAAACCAGTTGCGCTACCAAGCTGCGCTACTCGCCGATGTACTGCTTTTTTTGAATTTTTAGTTCAACTCTTTAAGTCGTGGTGCGAGGGGGGGGACTTGAACCCCCACGTCCGTAAGGACACTAACACCTGAAGCTAGCGCGTCTACCAATTCCGCCACCTTCGCATTTCACAACTTTTAATAATGGGGTGGCTAATGGGATTCGAACCCACGACAACTGGAATCACAATCCAGGGCTCTACCAACTGAGCTATAGCCACCACTGAAATCTTTTACGCGGTATTAAAACCACCGCAGCTCCAGCACCGGGTAAATGGTGCGCCCGACAGGATTCGAACCTGAGACCTCTGCCTCCGGAGGGCAGCGCTCTATCCAGCTGAGCTACGGGCGCTTAGCGCCGTTGCGGGGGTGGATAATACGGACTTCCCACCCCTCTGTCTAGTGCCTTTTTAAATAAAATGCGCGTTTGGTTACGCTTTGCGCGTTTTGCTGCTTATTCCCCCACCTTATGGGCAGTTCCGGCGCGATTCAGGCCGAAAACCTTGTAGACGAGCGTGACGGCAAGCAGGAAGATGATGCCGACAAACAGCGACATACGAGTATCTTCATTCAAGTACATGCCAATTAAAACGCAAACCAGGAACGCCATCGTCAAATAATTCGCCCACGGGAACATAATAGAACGGAAAGGATGGCTGATCATCGCGTCTTTATGAGCACGACGGAAACGCACCTGGCTAATCAGGATCACGAACCACGGCACCATACCCGGCAATACGCTGGCGCTGTAGACATACACAAATACCCGCTGCGGGTTCGGAATAATGTAGTTCAGGCATGAGCCAATCAGCAGAATCGCGATCGACAGCGCCACCCCGGCGACCGGTACGCCATGACGGGAGACTTTCGCCATCGCCGCCGGAAGCTGGCGGTTTTTCGCCAGGGCATACAGCATACGTCCGCAGCTATACATGCCGCTGTTACAGCCGGAAAGCGCGGCGGTCAGCACCACGAAGTTAATAATGCCCGCCGCAGCGGTAATCCCGATTTTGGCAAAAGTGAGTACAAACGGGCTGCCGTTACTGCCGATTTCGTTCCACGGGAAGATTGTCACGATAACGAAAATCGCCCCTACATAGAAAATCAGGATACGCCACAGTACCTTGCCTACCGCGCTGCGCAGCGTAACCTGCGGATTCTTCGCTTCACCTGCGGTAATGCCGATCAGCTCCACGCCCTGATAGGAGGCGACCACAATACACAACGCCGTCAGGAACCCTTTCCAGCCACCGGCAAAGAAGCCGCCGTGTTCCGTCAGGTTGCCAAAACCGATCGCCTGGCCGCCATTGCCAAAGCCAAAGAAAATCACCCCCAGTCCGACCACAATCATCACAATGATGGTGGTGACTTTGATCATCGCAAACCAGAACTCGATTTCGCCATACAGACGGACGGCGGCCAGATTAGCCAGCGCCACCAGCCCAACGGCGATCAGGGCGGGTATCCATTGCGCCATGTCCGGGAACCAGAACTGCACGTATACCCCGATAGCGGTTATTTCCGATATCCCCACCGCCATCCACATAAACCAGTATGACCACGCGGTGAGATAGCCAAAGAAGGGGCTCATGTAACGGTGCGCATAAACGGCGAATGAGCCAGTAACCGGCTCCAGGAACAGCATTTCGCCCATTGAGCGCATGATGAAAAAGACGAACAGCCCGGCGACGATATACGCCAGCAGCACGGAGGGCCCCGCCCATTTCAGCGTACTGGCGGCACCCATAAACAGCCCAACGCCAATCGTGCCCCCAAGGGCGATCAATTCGATATGACGAGCTTCCAGCCCACGCTGTAGCTCCGGTTTTTTCTCTGCCATAAATCCTCTTGTCGTGTTTGCACTCGTTCCGGCGTTGTTGCCGGTTATTGTTATGGGTACATCAAGCGATGCGAATGGTTTCTTAAATTTGGCAAAATGGCAAATGAAGCATTAAAAAAATGCATGTTTTGTGTAAAAAAGGAACAAAAATGTGGGAGGCGGGCAACGCATTAAGCAGAATGCGCTACCCGTAAGAAAAGCAGCGTTCAGAGATTGCCGGTGTAATGCCAGCGGAGATAGCGCAACAGACGCAGCTGGCGGGTGATACGGCTCGGCTGAGACAGCAGGCGATACAGCCACTCCAGCCCCAGCGTCTGCCACATTTTGGGCGCGCGTTTCACATGACCGGTAAAGACATCGTAGGTGCCGCCCACCCCCATATATAAGGCCTGAGGATGAATCACCCGACAGTCGCGCATCAGGATTTCTTGTTTCGGCGATCCCATTGCCACGGTCACAATCTTCGCCCCGCTGGCATGGATGCGCTCAAACAGCGCCTGGCGCTGCTCAGGTTTAAAATAACCGTCCTGGCTACCGACAATATTGACGTTCCACTGCGCCCGCAGTTTTGCTTCCGTCTGCGCCAGCACCTCCGGCTTACCGCCGACCAGAAAAACAGGCGTCCCTTCTTTACCGGCGCGCGCCATCAG
Source organism: Citrobacter sp. TBCP-5362 (assembly GCF_005406305.1). Lineage (NCBI taxonomy): Bacteria > Pseudomonadati > Pseudomonadota > Gammaproteobacteria > Enterobacterales > Enterobacteriaceae > Citrobacter > Citrobacter sp. TBCP-5362. Next base: position 4,483,848 of record NZ_CP040234.1, read on the forward strand.
TTCTTCCCAGAGATCGGCCCCGGCCACCCGTGAAACCTGCGCCTGGGGGAATTTCTTACGCACTGAGCGCACGACGCTAATGCCATCCGCATATTTAAACTCGGCGGCATCAATCAACGCCCTGACTTCCGGGTCATCTTCTGCGGTCAGCATTTTCTCAGCATTGATCGCCACCAGCGTACCCTGCTTCATTTGCCCATCGGCAAACAGGTAATTCAGCGCATGTTGCATATCGCGCCAGCCAATCAGCTGCAATCCACGAAGTGAATAGAGCGGCGCTGTCGTGTTATCCGTCATTATTATCCTTCAACCTGAGTCTGCGGCTGCGGTTTCGCCCGTTGATGGACCAACCCGGCACAATCGAAAAGCCAGAACAAGAGTTTTGCCACCAGCAGGCAGGCACCAAAAATCACGAGGAAAAAGACCACTCGCGAGACAAAAGAATCCAGCCCTTCTCGCGCCAGAACAATCATATTGAAGATGGCGCCAAAGCAGAAACTGTGCAAAATCGCCGCCTTATAGCGATTCGTCTCGCGGTTGCCAAGCTCATACAGCCAGTCAAACCATTTGATAATCAGCCCAACCGCGACCGCCCCCAGAGGGATAAACAGCGCGCCGCCCATCACCACCAGCGAACCAATCAGCGTGGGGGAAATGGCGAGGCCAGAGTGGTTGTTCAGCACTTCCCAGGTAAAGTAGTTGGCTGAATTCAGCACAATGCCCGGACGTCCAGGCCACAGCCACGAAGGAATAAAGACATAAAAATCACGGACGATCGGCGCCAGTCCCTGGAAATCGATGTTGTCGTAGTTTTGCAACAGCAGCGCCAGGTTCTCCCACGGCGAAAAGGTATCACGGGTCAGATACAGGAAAGTGTAAAACGCCTCATCGCCGCTCACGTTCAGCCCATAGCGCTTCAGCGCCAGCCAGAACATCCCGACAATTCCCAGCACCCCCGCCGCCACCAGCATCCACAGCGAGATCCAGCCACGAATAATGCCGATAAACAGGAAGATGGCAAACGCGATGATGATGTTAGCGCGCGTGCCGCCAACAATCATGTAGGTCAGCAGGCCAAACGCAACGGTACTCACCAGGAAAAACAGCCACGCTTTACTGTCCTGGCGCAGGAAGTAGATCACCAGCATCGCCGGAATAAAGAAGTAGAAGAAGCGTTTCAATGCCACGCCGGAGACTTCGCTGGAGAAGATCTGGCTGTAAGAGTGCAGCCGGAACAGCAGGAACCCATTGTGCATAAAGAAGATGCCAACGCTCACCAATGCAATCCCCATCAGCATGACCCAGGTAAGGTGAGTCTCCACCCGGTTCATGGTAAATAGCGGCTTACGCGGCACATCCGTCACGCGTTTACGTAAGCGGGTTTTATAGGTCACGTAATAAACGGCATAAAAACACGCGGCGGACAATAACGCCTGCAACAGGATTTCCGGCGGCGCCACGCCGACGTCAAAGCGGAACACCAGCACGCTGGTCAACGGGAAGCCGAAGAAAAAGGTCAGCAAAAACAGCAATGAAAAGAATACGTTGAAGTTAAAGCGCACGCGGCGAAACTCAAACCAGGTCAACGTGGCGATAAACAGCGTAGAGAGCAGCCAGACGACCAGTAACCCGCTAAATTGCATCAGGCTCATGCGGCGTCTCCTGCGGCAATGCGTAACGCGTTATGCCACGGTTCAAGGTAATTTGGGCTAAAGAAGGTGATCCCGCTTTTATCCACGGACGCCAGCTGCCGCTGCGCCTCACGAACCACGCCCTCATTAAGCGCGTCCGTCGTGAACAACACGGGCAGATGCTGCTCCGCCATATCCTGCCAGAACGGGTTCTCACGGTTAAGCACGCACGGGACACCTGTCTGGATAAGCAGGCACAACGTGCCGATTCCCTGCTGACGGGCAAAGATGAAATACCCGAGGTCGCACTGGCGAAGCAGCGTCAGATAAGCATCGAATTCTAGTTTTTCGCTGAGGATGTGTAAATTTTCCGCACTGAACAGCGCCAGCCCCGCCTGACGGACTTCATCAATGTACGCGTCGTTATTGGCCGGATAGCCCATCGGCACGATCACATTTACTGTGTCGCCGAACTGCTGATACACCGCGCGTAACGCCGCAATATGTTCGTTACTGCGATCGCCGGAGTTACCCACCAGAACCGTCATTTTCCCTTCACGCGGACGATCGTTTGCCATGTTATTAAGCGAAGAGTCCATTCGCGTCGGGAAATAGAGCAGTTCACCACGCGCGCGCGGGTGCTGACGGGCGAAATAGCTCAAATCGCCACGAGTAGCGAACACACAGCCCACTCGATTTTGCGCCATGCGACGAACGGGGTAAAACAGACGGAATTTCAGCCCACGGGAAACTTCATACAGATCCGCGCCCCAGATGTGCCAGTAAAACTGCTCAGGTTTGATTCCGCCACTTAGCAGCGCCAGCCACAGGCTGGTATTGAACTGACCGTGGAAGAAGAAACGTTGCTGGCGATTGGCTTTCGCTTTGGCGATGACCGCCTCAGCCAGCGTTTTTTTCCCGGCGTAGAAACTCAGCGACAGAGCCGGGCAGCTTTCCCTGAGCCCCGCATCCTGACCTGCAACCATAAACACGCGCGCATGCTCGCTTGTCGCGGCCAGCGCATCATTGAAAAACCGCAGCACGGTTTGATTATGGTGAGGGATATCCGATCCCAGTACGTGAATCAGTACAGTCATGCCCGCCTACGCCAGAGTAAAAACACGCCACAACAGAGAGAGAAATAGACCACATAGGTGGCCATATACGCCTGTGCCGCCCCCAGCGCGCCATGCGCGGGGATCAGCCAGTGAGCGAATGCCGTCAACAAAATGAACTGGCTAATCTCAGCCAGAATATAAAACCGCAGCGACGCTTTTGCGATCACCAGATAGCCAAAAACGTACGCGCCCACTTTCAGCACATCGCCCACCAGTTGCCAGGCGAACAGATCGCGCATGGCGGTGAATTTGGCGGAAAAGAGCAGCCAGATGGCGAAATCACGCAGCAGCCAGACCGTAAAACTCGCCACCGCCACCGCAGGCAGAACAAATTTCAGCGATTTCACCACTTCGCGCGTAATCGCCTGCTTTTCGGTCAGACGCGACAGCGTTGGCAATAAGTACACGCTAAACGAGGCGGTAATAAATTGTAGATAGGCATCGGAAATACTGCTTACGCCCTGCCAGATACCAACATCATCCCAGCTGTAATGCGCCGCCAGCAGGTTTCGCATCATCACATAAGCCACCGGTAGCGTGACGGACGTAATCAGCGCCATCAGCGTAAATTTGCTGAGCTGTCCGGCAAGCCCTTTATCCCACGACGGTTTCAGGTAGCTAAGCGGGATCGCGCCGCGTTTAACCAGCATAATCGCCGCCGGGATCACCACCAGCGCAGGCACCAGCGCCAGACCCAGCAGCGCACCTTCATAGCCGCCCAGACGGTAGCAGCCATAGTAGGCAACAACTCCCACCAGGCTCCCCACAATCAGCGACAGCGCATTCCCGGCAGCGTCACGAAACCCTTTCATCAGCGCCAGCAGCAGGTTCGCCCAGGCGATCCCCATCTGCACCAGCGCCACTAAACGCACCAGCCCCTGGTAGTGGCTGTGCCCAAACAGCCCCTGGCTAATGGGGGCCGCCGCCAGCACGAAGACCAGCGCCAGTAGCGTGGAGAACCCCAGCACCATTGCGGATGAAGTGCCCACCACGTTACGCAACCGGGCAGGGTTATCATGATGCTGAGCGACATACTTCGTCACCCCGTTAAATATCCCGGCCCCGGCCAGCACGCCGAGCACGGTCACCATCTGGCGGAAGTTACCCGCCTGGCCGACGCCCGCAGGGCCAAACGACACCGCCAGCAGTTTTACGACCAGTAAGCCTGCGCCAATTTTCACCAGCGTACTGGCGCCCGTCCACAGGGACGCTTTCGCAAGCGACATATCAGGAGAAATAGTTCAGCAAGGTCGAAATCACCGTTCGCTGATTAACGGGAGACAGATTATAAAACAGCGGCAAGCGCAGCAGGCGCTCGCTCTCTTTGGTGGTGTACCGATCTTCGCCACGGAACTCACCAAACTTGTCGCCTGCCGGACAATCATGTAGCGGGATGTAATGGAACACCGCCATGATTTCCGCTTCTTTCAGGAAGTTGATCAGCGCGCTGCGATCGGTAATATCCCGCAACTTGATATAAAACATATGCGCGTTGTGCCTACAGTCGTCCGGGATAGAGGGCAGGTCAATACGTCCCGCGCGCGCCAGCGGCGCCAGTGCGTCATAGTAGGTCTGCCACAGCGCCAGACGCTGTTGATTGATGCGATCGGCCGCTTCCAGCTGCGCCCACAGATACGCCGCCTGGAGATCGGACATCAGATAGCTGGAGCCGATATCCCGCCAGGTGTATTTATCCACCTGTCCCCGGAAGAACTGGCTGCGATTGGTGCCTTTTTCACGGATGATTTCCGCCCGTTCAATCAGGGAACGGTCGTTAATCAGCGTCGCGCCGCCTTCACCACCTGCCGTGTAGTTTTTGGTTTCGTGAAAACTGAAGCAACCGATATGACCAATCGTCCCCAGCGCACGGCCTTTCCAGGTCGACATCACGCCCTGCGCGGCATCTTCCACCACAAACAGATTATGACGCTTCGCAATCGCCATAATGGTGTCCATTTCGCAGGCGACGCCCGCGTAATGCACCGGGACAATGACGCGCGTCTTGTCGGTAATCGCCGCTTCAATCAGCGTTTCATCAATGTTCATGGTATCCGGGCGGATATCGACGAAAATGATTTTCGCCCCGCGCAGCACAAAGGCGTTGGCGGTAGAAACGAAGGTGTAGCTTGGCATAATGACTTCATCGCCCGGCTGGATGTCCAGCAGCAATGCCGCCATTTCAAGTGACGCCGTACAGGATGGCGTCAGCAACACTTTAGCGCTGCCAAAACGTTGCTCCAGCCACTGCTGGCAACGGCGCGTAAAGCCGCCATCTCCGCAAAGTTTGCCGCTTCCCAGCGCTGACTGCATGTAATCGAGTTCGGTTCCCACCACCGGCGGCGCGTTAAATGGAATCATTTTGTCACCTGTATAACCAGTACGCGGTGCTTTCTACGTTGCCACCGCTCTGTATATAACGTTTAAGCGCGGCGGTGTTGCCCATCTGGGTCGCCACCCGCAATGTTGTCTTCCCGCGAGACTGCGCCCACGCGAGCGCCGCCTGCATTAATTCTGCTCCTGCGCCACGCCCGGCCAGCAGGCCGATGCGCACATCGGTGTCGTTCAGTTCGCGCAGCGAGACAAACCCGCGAATATCGTTATTCGCCGCCCGGATAACCAGACACTGGTGATCGAAGGTGCCGTGCACGGCATTTTCAATCCACTGAGCATAAAAACGGGCGCTGGCGTCCGCCGCATACCACGGTGCGCGGAAACGGCTTTGCGCAAACGCAGCGGACGCCTGTTGACGTAACGCGGGAATATCGGCAATTTGTGCAATTTCCACGCCAGAAATACGTTCAACGCCAGCGACCGGCAGGCTGAAGTCGACTTCGCCTTCTACCAGAGAAAACCCCAACTGTTGCAGCGCATCTAATTCATCCGTGCGCGCAGCAGAAATTTTCGCCTGCACGCGCGACCAGGGTTGCAATGCCTCTGGCGTTAACACCGGCGCGGCAGGGTTCACGCGAACAATAGCGCTATTGACGCCAAAGAACGTATTTTCCCACGTTAATGGTTCAATACTGGCGCGGACGGGCACGGAGTAGCTCCAGTAAATATTGGCCATAGCCGGTTTTCGCTAAAGAACTGGCGGCGCGTTTTACGCCCTCGTCATCCAGCCAGCCGTTACGCCAGGCGATCTCTTCCAGACAGGCAATTTTGAAGCCCTGGCGTTTTTCAACCGTCTGCACAAACGTGCTCGCTTCAATCAGGCTGTCATGGGTGCCGGTATCCAGCCACGCAAAGCCGCGACCGAGCAACTCAACCGTCAGCTTGCCGTCATTAAGGTACATCTGATTAATGGACGTAATCTCCAGCTCACCGCGCTCGGAAGGCTTCACGCGCTTCGCGTACTCTACTACCTTGCTGTCGTAAAAATAGAGACCGGTCACCGCCCAGTTTGATTTCGGCTGTTTCGGCTTCTCTTCCAGCGAGACCGCGCGAAAATTGTCGTCGAACTCCACGACGCCAAAACGTTCCGGGTCCATAACCTGATAACCAAAAACGGTCGCCCCTTCGGTTCGCGCCGCCACATGACGCAATTTCGGGCTGAAACCCTGACCAAAGAAGATATTGTCGCCCAGTACAAGACAGGACGGCTCGCCGTTAAGGAATGTTTCACCAATGATAAAGGCCTGCGCCAGCCCATCCGGGCTGGGTTGTTCGGCATACTGCAACTCAATGCCAAACTCCGAACCATCGCCCAGCAGACGCTGAAAATAGTGCTTATCTTCCGGTGTAGTGATAATCAGGATTTCCCGGATACCCGCCAGCATCAGTACCGACAGCGGATAGTAGATCATCGGCTTGTCATAAATCGGCAGAAGCTGCTTCGACACGCCGCGCGTAATCGGATGCAGGCGGGTGCCAGAGCCGCCCGCCAGAATGATACCTTTCATGCGTTCCTCCTCCGGATTTAGCCCTTCAGACCTAAACGTTCACCCTGATAGCTGCCATCCTGCACGGGCTTCCACCAGGCCTCATTCGCCAGATACCACTGCACGGTTTTCCGCATTCCGCTTTCAAAGGTTTCCTGCGGCGTCCAGCCGAGTTCACGCGCAATTTTCGCTGCGTCGATGGCATAGCGTAAATCATGGCCTGGACGGTCATCCACAAAAGCGATCAGGGAGCGATAATGCGCCACGCCCTGCGGTTTTTGTGGCGCAAGCTCTTCCAGCAGATCGCAAATCGTTTCCACAACCTCCAGATTCTTGCGCTCATTATGGCCGCCAATGTTATATGTCTCCCCCACTTCGCCCGCCGTCAGCACGCGATACAGCGCCCTGGCGTGATCTTCAACGTACAGCCAGTCGCGGATCTGTTGTCCATTGCCATACACCGGCAGCGGTTTACCCGCCAGCGCGTTCAGGATCATCAATGGGATCAGCTTTTCCGGGAAGTGGTAAGGGCCGTAATTATTGGAACAGTTAGTGACCAGCGTCGGCAGACCATAGGTGCGCAACCACGCGCGCACCAGGTGATCGCTGCTGGCTTTCGAGGCGGAATAAGGACTGCTCGGCGCATACGGCGTGGTCTCAGTAAAGAAATCATCCGTGGAATGCAGATCGCCATACACCTCGTCAGTGGAGATATGGTGGAAACGAAACGCCGATTTTTTCTCATCATTGAGCGTCGCCCAGTAAGTCCGGGCCGCTTCCAGCAGCGTGTAGGTTCCCACGATATTGGTTTCAATAAACGCAGCCGGGCCGTCGATAGACCGGTCAACGTGGCTTTCCGCCGCCAGATGCATCACGTAATCCGGCTGGTACTGCTGAAAAACGCGATCCAGCGATGCCCGATCGCAGATATCCACTCTCTCAAAGGCAAAGCGCTCATGCTGTGCAACTGGCGCCAGCGACATCAGGTTTCCGGCGTAGGTGAGCTTATCCACCACCACCACGGCGTCGGGGGTTTCATCAATGATGTGGCGTACAACGGCAGAGCCGATAAATCCCGCGCCGCCAGTGACCAGAATCCGTTTCATCAGCGCCAGACTCCTTTTGTATCCACAATGTAGCGTTGCCGCACGGCGTCGCCGTTAATCGCTTTAAACGGATGATGGTCAACCAGCATGACCAGCACATCCGCTTCCGCCAGCGCATTTTCCAGCGTGGCTAACGTGCAGCGACCTTCCAGTTTTTTCGGCAACTGATGAATATTAGGCTCTACCACCAGCGTTTCACCGGCATGCCATTGCGCAATCTCCTGCGCAATGCCCATCGCCGGGCTTTCACGCAGATCGTCAATATTCGGTTTAAACGCCAGACCAAAGCAGGCGATTTTGATGTCGCTGGCGCGCTTATTCGTTGCCGTCAGGCAATCCGCCACTGCGGCTTTCACCTGCGCCACCACCCAGTGTGGTTTACCGTCGTTCACTTCACGCGCGGTACGGATCAGTCGCGCCTGCTGCGAGTTTTGCGCCACGATAAACCACGGATCGACGGCGATGCAGTGGCCGCCCACGCCCGGCCCAGGCTGGAGAATATTCACGCGTGGATGACGATTCGCCAGACGAATCAGTTCCCAGACGTTAATCCCCTGATCGGCGCAAATCAGCGACAGCTCGTTCGCAAAGGCGATATTGACGTCACGGAAGCTGTTTTCCGTGAGCTTACACATTTCGGCGGTGCGGGAATTAGTCACCACACACTCGCCTTCAAGGAAAATCTTGTACAACTCGCTGGCACGCGCGGAACATACCGGCGTCATGCCGCCAATCACGCGATCATTCTTGATGAGCTCCACCATGACCTGACCTGGTAATACGCGCTCCGGGCAGTAGGCAATGTTCACATCAGCCTGTTCCCCCGCCTGCTGCGGGAAAGTCAGATCCGGGCGTATTTCCGCCAGCCATTCGGCCATTTGTTCTGTCGCACCCACCGGCGAGGTGGATTCGAGGATGACCAGCGCGCCTTTTTTCAGTACGGGAGCAATAGATTTCGCGGCCGCTTCGACATAAACCATATCGGGGTCGTGATCGCCCTTGAACGGCGTCGGCACGGCGATCAAGTACGCGTCGGCTGCTACCGGCGTTGTCGTGGCCCGGAGGAATCCGCCTTCAACCGCAGTTTTCACGACGCTATCCAGATCCGGCTCAACAATATGGATGGCTCCACGGTTGATGGTGTCCACCGCCTGCTGATTGATATCCACGCCAATAACGTGCTTTTGGCGAGAAGCAAAGGCCGCAGCCGTCGGCAACCCGATGTATCCCAGCCCAATAACAGAAATGGTCGTAAAACTCATAGCGATACCCGATTATTTTTTAACGCGTGTAAAATGCGGCCGCACGCCTGCCCGTCGCCATAAGGATTATGGGCGCGGCTCATGGTTTGATATTCATTTTCGTCGTGCAGCAAACGTGTGACTTCTTCCACAATACGGTGTGAATCGGTTCCCACCAGACGCACCGTGCCAGCGGTAACGGCTTCTGGCCGTTCCGTCATTTCGCGCATAACCAACACCGGTTTGCCTAATGACGGCGCCTCTTCCTGAATCCCGCCGGAATCGGTAAGGATCAGCCAGGCGTGGTTCATCAGCCAGACAAACGGCAGGTAATCCTGCGGCTCAATCAGTATCACATTTTCAACATGACCCAGGATGCGGTTAACCGGTTCGCTGACGTTGGGATTCAGGTGTACCGGATACACAATTTGTACATCCTGATTGGTAGCGGCTATCTCCGCCAGCGCATGACAGATTTGCTCAAACCCCCGGCCAAAGCTCTCACGGCGATGTCCGGTCACCAGGATCATTTTTTTATCGTCACACAGGAAAGGATACCGCTTTGCCAGTTCGGCGCGTAGCGTATCGCTGGCCAGTACGCGATCGCGCACCCAGATCAGCGCATCAATCACGGTATTGCCGGTGACAAAGATGTGGTTATCAGGGATCTGTTCCCGCAGTAAATTCTGCCGTGAATTTTCCGTCGGCGCAAAATGGTACATCGCCAGGCGACCGGTCAGGGTGCGGTTCGCCTCTTCAGGCCAGGGGGAGTAGAGATCGCCGGTTCGCAGCCCGGCCTCTACATGACCGACAGGAATACGCTGGTAGAAAGCCGCCAGACTGGTGGCGAGAGTGGTTGTCGTATCGCCATGCACCAATACGACATCAGGTTTAAAATCGGCAAGAATCGGTTTTAATCCTTCCAGGATTCGACAGGTAATCTCTGTCAGCCCCTGACCCGGCTGCATAATATTGAGATCGTAGTCAGGCACAATAGAAAAGAGATTCAAAACCTGATCGAGCATCTCCCGATGCTGCGCAGTAACGCAGACTTTTGCCTCAAAATGAGGGTCCTTTGCCAGCGCATGAACCAGAGGCGCCATCTTGATGGCCTCCGGTCGCGTGCCAAATACAGTCAGTACTTTCACATCGATTCTCTTCGAATAGGCAGTGAGGGCCTAACCCCTCACTGCTGAGATGTTGCTAAATCGCGCGACGGCGGGTTAATGCGACGCCAGCCCCGATCAGCGCCCCAACAATGCCCCACATAACCATCAGGAAAGCACGGCGCGGGCTATCGCGTTTTACCGGTTCTTCCGGCGTGCGCAAATAACGATAGGTCTGGAAACGCGGGTCCAGCGTCGGCCCCACGTTCAGCGTGTTCAACATGGCCCGGTTTTGATCATAGTCCAGATCGAATGCTGGACCGACAGCCTGAAGGTTTTCAAGACGCGCTTGTAGCATAGGGCGGCCAAGCAAAAACAGCTCAGAGTCGGGTAATTCATCGGCAGGAACATCGGTCGCCGTACGAGAAATATTATGCTGCTCGGCAATTTTGAGCGCCTGTTCAATGCTATGAACACGACGAGAGAAAATGCTTTTCGCCACCTCTTCCTGGCGTTTAACCTGCGCTTTCATCTGGATAGTCCGCGCGGCCCATGCACCCTTTAACTCATCATTCAGATGGCTCGCCGCACGCTGGCTGGCAAACGCCACATACTGGCGAAGCAGGTTGTTGGCATCGGGCGCCGTTTCCGCAATCAGCTTCACGCTATCATTGGTGTTGCGAGTGAAATCGCCTGGCGTGAACTGAATGTTATTGATCATTTCATCCAGCATCGCGGCATCGGCTTTGCTGTTGCCGACCATGCGCTGCTTGTAATAATCGGTCTGTAGCCAGAAATCGCGACGCGTATCCCAGGACGCCAGTTGCATGACGAACTCTTTATACGCTTCATCCATTACCGAAGGCTGATCGGCCGGCGCGAGGCTGGCTTTGATATCAAGGTTGCGCAAAAACTGCTGTTGGGAGTAATAGCCGCCCAGCATATTGACGGTGGGGCGGTCGGAAATCGCCGTTGCGCTCCACTCCTGACGGGCAAAAAACGTATACGCTAACGCAATCAGCGCAAAAGCCAGCCCTGTTCCCACAATCCATAGCTTCCCAGCCCACAAGGTACGAAACAACCCACGAATATCCAGTTCATTTTCAGCGCTCACGGCGTGTGCCCCCGGTAATGGTTGTGTCATCGCATCCTCAATTTACTTGGTTATCGTTGGATTGTTATCACGGTTTCTGCGTAGTCTGCGCTTCACGCGCTTAATAAATCTCGCCACCTTCCAGGCACGCTTAATGCAGTAACCGTAAAGGAAGAATGCTAGCAAAAAGAGCACCAACATGACCCATTCTGGAACAAAATGGGAATATTCTGCGGCAACGCCAATGGAAGCCAGAATCGCAGCGGCGAGCGTAATGAGAACAAATGCCTGTCGGGAAGTAAACCCTGCACGCATGATCAAATGATGAATATGTTGGCGATCGGGAGAAAAGGGGCTCATGCCCTTACGCAGGCGACGATACATAATCGCCACCATGTCCATTAATGGAATCGCAATAATCCACAGCGCAGTAACCGGGCTGATAGGATGCGTTTTACCCTGCGTGGTTTCCAGCAGGATCCAGATGACCGTGAAGCCAATCAGCGTACTGCCCGCATCGCCCATAAAGACTTTATAACGACGCCCCAGAACACCAAGGTTTAACATGATATAGGGCAGAATCGCGGCGATCATGGCGAAACACCATACCGCCAGACTCGTCTGCCCATCAAACCACAGAATCAGTCCCATTGCGGCAAATGAGACGCTGGACAGCCCGCCAAGTAAGCCATCAATACCATCAACCATATTGAAAGCATTGATCGCCGCCCAGACGGCAAAGAGCGTGAGGAAATAGCCAAAGGGGCCGAGCACCAATTCCCAGGGACCGAAAATATACCCCAGGCTACTGAGATGGAGTTTCCCTATCACCATCATGACAACAGCAATAGCGGCCTGTACCACAGCGCGAATTTTCACGCTAATGTCAAAACGATCATCCAATGCGCCGACCAAAACCAGCACACCAGCAGAAAAAAGGTATAACGATGCGTGCGGAATATAGTAATCCGAGAGAGCAAACATAAAGCTGATTCCTGCGAACACAGAAATCCCGCCAACCAAAGGAACCACCCCCTGGTGCCGTTTACGAAAATTGGGTTTATCCACTAAACCTATCTTGATGGCTACTTTTCGCGCAAGAAAAATAAAAATGGTTGTGAATAAAAAAATACTGATTAGCTCAGATAAAGCAGCGAGTAAATTCACAGTGTATGTGCTCTCAGCATATATCATTTCCTTAAAGTATAATGCGTTACGTCTGTCTCTAGAAGAGAGCATTCAGAACATTACACTTTCGACCACTCGTAGTTTATACAGCCCACAGCAATTCCACATAATGAATGTGATGATGACTTGTTTATTTGACTAACAGATCAGATAAATCGCAAAAGAAAAACGCCACGTAAAAACGTGGCGTTTTCGGTATCAGCCGGACTTACGAGCGCTTCATCATGTCGAAGAAGTCGTCGTTGGTCTTGGTCATTGCCAGCTTGTTAATGAGGAATTCCATCGCGTCGATTTCACCCATCGGATGGATGATTTTGCGCAGGATCCACATTTTCTGTAGCTCTTCCTGAGTGGTGAGCAGCTCTTCTTTACGCGTACCGGAACGGTTGTAGTCGATAGCCGGGAAGACGCGTTTTTCAGCGATCTTACGGGAGAGGTGCAGCTCCATGTTACCGGTGCCTTTAAACTCTTCGTAGATCACTTCATCCATCTTAGAACCGGTGTCGATCAGCGCCGTTGCGATGATGGTCAGGCTGCCGCCCTCTTCCACGTTACGCGCCGCGCCGAAGAAACGCTTCGGACGGTGCAGGGCGTTGGCGTCCACACCACCGGTCAGGACTTTACCGGAAGCCGGAACCACGGTGTTGTAGGCGCGAGCCAGACGAGTGATGGAGTCGAGCAGAATGATGACGTCTTTTTTGTGTTCAACCAGACGCTTCGCCTTCTCGATTACCATTTCAGCAACCTGAACGTGACGGGATGCCGGTTCGTCGAAGGTGGAAGCAACCACTTCACCTTTTACCAGACGCTGCATTTCGGTCACTTCTTCTGGACGCTCGTCGATCAGCAGCACCATCAGTACGCAGTCAGGATGGTTGTAAGCAATGCTCTGCGCGATGTTCTGCAACAGCATAGTTTTACCCGCTTTCGGCGGTGCGACGATCAGACCACGCTGACCACGGCCAATCGGGGAAGCCAGATCCAGTACGCGAGCCGTTAAATCTTCAGTAGAACCGTTACCACGTTCCATACGCAGACGTGAGTTCGCGTGCAGCGGCGTTAAGTTCTCAAAGAGGATTTTATTACGGGCGTTTTCAGGTTTGTCGTAGTTAACTTCGTTAACTTTCAACAGCGCAAAGTAACGTTCGCCTTCTTTTGGCGGGCGAATCTTACCAGAAATGGTGTCACCAGTGCGGAGGTTGAAACGGCGGATTTGGCTGGGAGAAACGTAGATGTCATCAGGACCGGCGAGGTAGGAGCTGTCTGCAGAGCGGAGGAAACCAAATCCATCCTGCAATATCTCCAGCACACCGTCACCAAAGATATCTTCGCCACTCTTTGCGTGCTGCTTCAGGATGGCAAAAATAATGTCCTGCTTGCGCATACGAGCCAGGTTTTCCAGCCCCATATTTTCGCCGAGAGTGATCAGCTCAGAAACCGGCGTATTCTTTAATTCGGTAAGATTCATAATGGTGTGAGTTCTTAAACTTGGGGTAAATCTCGAACTTAATGTTGTGAATGGTATGGCAGGATCATCCATGCCTGTTTACGGCCACCAACTCATGTCTGTTCGCTGTCTGGTCACAGGAAAGTACACAGAACTGAAACGACAAGACGGATTGAGTGACAAGCCAGGAATCTGTTCACTTCTCGCGCGAGAAAAAACGGGAAGCGTTGGAAAAAACAAGACTCAAACTTAATAAGGTATGTTTAATACGAAGTCAACACTAAGTTAGCACGACTCAAGCCGGGCGTCCAGTCATCCGAATAATTTAGGATGCTGGTCACCCGAACATGAAACTTCCGTCTTACGCCAGGTTGGCGTCGAGGAACTCTTTCAGCTGACCTTTGGACAGTGCGCCCACTTTGGTTGCTGCGACTTCACCGTTTTTGAACAACAGCAGGGTCGGGATGCCACGGATACCATACTTCGGCGCGGTGCCTGGGTTTTGGTCGATGTTCAGTTTAGCAACCGTCAATTTGCCCTGATATTCGTCAGCGATTTCATCCAGAATCGGGGCGATCATTTTGCACGGTCCGCACCACTCTGCCCAGAAATCAACGAGGATAGCCCCGTCCGCTTTGAGTACATCCGTGTCAAAACTGTCGTCAGTCAGGTGAATAATTTTATCGCTCATAATAACTCCACAGGAATAAGCCTGGTGTGTTGGTTTCGCCTTCATCAACGACGTGTTGATGTCGCATTAACCAACTAAAGGTTGACTTTATTTCACCGGATACGCTTTCGTAAAGCAATAGTAAGCTGATATTCTACCACACTATGAGCAAAACACATTTAACAGAACAGAAGTTTTCCGACTTCGCCCTGCACCCAAAGGTGATAGAAGCCCTTGAAAATAAAGGGTTTCATAATTGTACGCCCATTCAGGCATTGGCCCTCCCGCTAACGCTGGCGGGTCGTGATGTCGCAGGGCAGGCGCAAACCGGAACCGGAAAAACGATGGCGTTCCTGACGTCTTCGTTTCATTATCTTCTCTCTCATCCCGCGATTGACGATCGCAAGGTGAACCAGCCGCGCGCCTTAATTATGGCGCCGACGCGTGAGTTGGCCGTGCAGATCCACGCCGATGCGGAACCGCTGGCGCAGACCACCGGCCTGAAATTAGGCCTGGCCTACGGCGGTGACGGCTACGACAAACAGCTGAAAGTGCTGGAAAGCGGCGTCGATATTCTGATCGGCACCACGGGTCGTCTGATCGACTACGCGAAACAAAACCACATTAACCTCGGCGCCATTCAGGTCGTCGTATTGGATGAAGCCGATCGCATGTACGATCTGGGCTTTATTAAAGACATCCGCTGGCTGTTCCGCCGCATGCCGCCGGCCAATCAGCGTCTGAACATGCTGTTCTCCGCAACCCTCTCTTACCGTGTTCGCGAACTGGCGTTCGAGCAGATGAACAACGCCGAATATGTTGAAGTGGAACCGGAACAAAAGACAGGCCACCGTATTAAAGAAGAGCTCTTCTACCCTTCTAACGAAGAGAAGATGCGTTTGCTGCAAACGCTGATCGAAGAAGAGTGGCCGGATCGCGCCATTGTTTTCGCCAATACCAAGCACCGCTGCGAAGACATCTGGGGGCATCTGGCAGCTGACGGTCATCGTGTCGGCCTGTTGACCGGCGACGTTGCCCAGAAAAAACGTCTGCGTATTCTCGACGAGTTTACCCGTGGCGATCTCGATATCCTCGTCGCAACCGACGTTGCCGCGCGCGGTCTGCACATTCCGGCCGTAACGCACGTCTTTAACTATGACCTGCCGGATGACTGCGAAGACTACGTTCACCGTATCGGACGTACGGGTCGCGCAGGAGCGAGCGGTCACTCTATCAGCCTGGCCTGTGAAGAGTACGCGCTGAACCTGCCTGCCATTGAGGCTTATATTGGTCACTCTATCCCGGTCAGCAAATATAACCCGGAAGCGCTGATGACCAATTTGCCGAAGCCGTTGCGCCTGACGCGCTCGCGCCC
The DNA here is from genome assembly GCF_005406305.1 of Citrobacter sp. TBCP-5362. Taxonomy (NCBI): domain Bacteria; kingdom Pseudomonadati; phylum Pseudomonadota; class Gammaproteobacteria; order Enterobacterales; family Enterobacteriaceae; genus Citrobacter; species Citrobacter sp. TBCP-5362. The sequence continues at coordinate 4,499,701 of NZ_CP040234.1, forward strand.
AGGCAATGGATCGCGTCGCACCGGCGCGCCGCGTAATCGTCGTCGTTCAGGTTAACGTAATATATGCTCACTTCCACTTCGCTGTATGCCGCAATTGATCTCGGTTCCAATAGTTTTCATATGCTGGTTGTACGCGAGGTGGCTGGAAGCATCCAGACGCTCACGCGAATTAAGCGCAAGGTGCGTCTGGCTGCGGGCCTGAACAGTGATAATTCGCTTTCCGCTGAAGCGATGGAGCGCGGCTGGCAATGTCTGCGCCTTTTCGCTGAACGCCTACAGGATATTCCTCAACCGCAAATCTGCGTCGTCGCCACGGCAACGCTGCGTCTCGCCGTCAATGCGGGCGAGTTTATCGCCAAAGCGCAGGAGATCCTCGGTTGTCCTGTCCAGGTCATTAGCGGCGAAGAAGAAGCGCGGCTGATTTATCAGGGTGTTGCCCATACCACCGGCGGCGCCGATCAGCGTCTGGTGGTCGATATTGGCGGCGCCAGCACCGAACTGGTCACCGGAACCGGCGCACAAACCACCTCTCTGTTTAGCCTGTCAATGGGCTGCGTCACCTGGCTTGAACGCTACTTTACCGATCGCAATCTGGCGCAAGAAAACTTCGATGAAGCGGAAAAAGCCGCGCGTGAAGTGCTGCGTCCGGTCGCCGATGAGCTACGCAAGCATGGCTGGAAAGTCTGCGTAGGCGCGTCTGGCACCGTCCAGGCGTTGCAGGAAATCATGATGGCGCAGGGCATGGATGAGCGCATCACATTGGCGAAACTTCAACAGCTGAAGCAACGCGCAATTCATTGCGGCCGTCTGGAAGAGTTGGAAATTGAAGGGTTAACGCTGGAACGCGCGCTGGTATTCCCCAGCGGTCTGGCCATTCTGATCGCGATTTTCACCGAACTGGACATCCAGTGTATGACGCTTGCAGGCGGAGCGCTGCGCGAAGGGTTGGTGTATGGCATGCTGCATCTGGCGGTGGATCAGGATATTCGCAGCCGCACGCTGCGTAACATTCAGCGTCGATTTATGGTCGATACCGAACAGGCGCATCGCGTAGCGGATCTGGCGGTAAACTTTCTCGATCAGGTGGAAGATAAGTGGCATCTTGAGCCGATCAGTCGCGAACTCCTGACCAGTGCCTGTCAGCTGCATGAAATCGGCCTGAGCGTTGATTTTAAACAGGCGCCGCAGCACGCGGCTTATCTGGTGCGTAATCTGGATTTACCGGGATTCACTCCTGCGCAAAAGAAGCTGTTAGCCACCCTGTTGTTAAATCAGACCAACCCGATCGACCTCTCTTCCCTCCACCAGCAGAATGCGGTGCCGCCGCGCGTCGCTGAACATCTTTGTCGCCTGTTGCGTCTGGCGATCATTTTTGCCAGCCGTCGCCGTGACGATCTGGTGCCACAGATTACGTTGCAGGCGCAGGATGAGAATCTGACGTTAACCTTGCCGCAAGGGTGGCTGGAGCATCACCCGCTGGGTAAAGAGTTGATCGATCAGGAAAGCCAGTGGCAAAGCTATGTCCACTGGCCTTTGGACGTTCATTAGATGCTGGCTGCCGGATGGCGCTTACGCTTATCCGGCCTGGAAAATACCTACTTCGCTTTTGCTTTCGCCATCATGGCGCGGATATTGGCTATGCTGGCCTGCCCTTTCTGCATCCGCTCCTCGGCCGTTACCACTTTACGCTCCTGCTCCCAGATAAGATCGTCCTGCGGCAGTTCCAGCAAAAAGCGGCTTGGTTCCGGGCGTACCAGTTCGCCGTACTGACGACGCTCTTTGCACAGCGTGAAGATCAGCTCTTTCTGCGCGCGGGTGATCCCCACATAGGCCAGACGGCGCTCCTCATCGATATTGTCTTCGTCAATGCTGCTCTGGTGCGGCAGGAATCCTTCTTCCATTCCCACCATAAACACGTACGGGAACTCCAGTCCTTTCGAGGCATGCAGCGTCATGAGCTGTACCTGATCCAACTCTTCTTCACTTTCACCACGCTCCATCATGTCGCGCAGCGTAAAGCGCGTCACCACCTGGGTGAGCGTCATGGGTTCGTCAAGTTCGTTACCTTCAAGCATTTCGGTCATCCAGCTAAACAACTGGTTGACGTTCTTCATGCGCATTTCCGCCGCTTTTGGGCTCGGCGAGGTCTCATACAACCAGGATTCGTAATCAATACCGTGGATGAGATCGCGCACGGCGGCAATCGGTTCACGCTCCGCCAGACGCTGAATTTCCCCCAGCCAATGGGTGAAGCGGGTCAGTGAATCATAGCCGCGCCCGGTCAGCGTCTGGTTCAGCCCCACATCAAAACTGGCGGTAAACAGACTCTTGTTGCGCGTCATCGCCCATTCGCCCAGCTTTTGCAGCGTGGCCGGGCCGATTTCTCGTTTTGGCGTATTCACAATCCGCAGGAAAGCGCTGTCATCATCCGGGTTGGTCAATACGCGCAGATAGGCCAGCAGGTCTTTAATCTCCGGGCGGGAGAAGAACGACGTGCCGCCAGAAATTTTGTAGGGAATACGGTTCTGCATAAGGAATTTTTCAAACACCCGCGACTGGTGGTTCCCGCGATACAGAATGGCATAATCCTTGTATTCAGTCTTATTCACAAAGTGATGGGCAATCAGCTCGCCGGTAACGCGTTCGGCCTCGTGCTCTTCATTGTTCGCGCTCAGCACCTTGAGTTCCGCGCCATAGCCCAGTTCAGAAAAGAGGCGTTTTTCAAAGACGTGAGGGTTATTGGCAATCAGGATATTCGCCGCTTTCAGAATGCGCCCGGAGGAACGATAGTTCTGCTCCAGCTTGATCACCTGTAGCGCCGGGAAATCCTTACTCAACAACACCAGGTTTTGCGGACGCGCGCCGCGCCAGGAGTAGATCGACTGGTCGTCATCACCCACCACCGTAAAGCGCGCGCGGCTTCCCACCAGCAGCTTCACCAGTTCATACTGACTGGTGTTGGTATCCTGGTATTCATCCACCAGCAGATAGCGAATCCTGTTCTGCCAGCGCTCACGCACCTCTTCATTACGCTGTAGCAGCAGCGTCGGCAATAGAATCAGGTCATCAAAATCGAGCACATTGCAGGCCTTCAGATGCGCATCGTACAGACCATAACAGTGAGCAAAGATGCGGTCGCGTTCCCCTTTTGCGCTTGCCGCCGCCTGAGTGGGCGTCATCAGATCGTTTTTCCAGTTAGAGATCGTCGAGATCAGCTGTTGCAAGATAACTTTGTCATCCTCAATCAGACCGTCAGTTAGCTCTTTCAGCAATGCGACCTGATCGGTATCGTCAAACAGCGAAAAGTTCGATTTCATCCCCAACGCCGCATATTCACGTTTGATGATATCCAGCCCCAGCGTATGGAAAGTGGAGATCATCAGCCCGCGCGCCTCTTTACGCCCCAGCGTTTGCCCGACACGCTCTTTCATTTCACGCGCCGCTTTATTGGTAAAGGTCACTGCCGCAATATGGCGCGCCTGATAGCCGCAACCACGAATCAGATGGGCGATTTTATTGGTAATAACGCGAGTCTTACCAGAACCCGCGCCCGCCAGCACCAGGCAGGGGCCGGTGACGAATTCGACAGCGTGTTGTTGGCCGGGGTTTAAACGCATGGGAATATTGCTCAATCTTCGAACGGGGGAAGGATTGTAGCAGAAAGCAGGGCCGAGGGAGTAACAGGCTGCCCTTTCAGACAGCCTGGAAAGCGTTAATCAGGTGGCGCTGGCGGCAAGCGGCGCATAGCCGTTGCGTTTTGCGCTCAGGATCCAGCTGTACGATCCCATAATCGCAATCGCCGTTAGCAGGACATACTCCAGCGACATCGCATAGACGCCCTGTACCGCGTAAATCACCACGCTAATGACGTCAATAAGCACCCACAGCAGCCAGTTTTCCACATATTTGCGAGTCATCAGCACCATCGCCGCGATCGACAGCACCAGCATGGTGGAATCCCAGAACGGGAACGCGTCCGGCTGTAGCTCTGGCATCGCCACCTGAACCCCTACCGTTTGCAGCAACCCGAGCATAATATGGGTCAGCATGGCGAACACCGGGTCGATAAACCGCGTCATCAGCAGGATGGCGACAATACACACACCGCTCAGCACCAGCGTTTGCTGGCGGGAGAGCCAGCGCACCTTCAGCGCCGCCTCTTGCGCCTCATTCTGACGGCTCCACGCATACCAGCCATAGATATTGGCGGCAAAGAAGAACACCTGAAGCAACAGGCTGGCATATAGCTGAATCTGGAAAAAGATCGCGGCAAACAGGGTGACGTTAATCAGACCAAACAGGTAATTGATGATTTTTTCCCGGCTGGCGCACCAGATGCACAATAAACCAAAGACCGTGCCGATAGCCTCAATCCACGACAGCGCATACCCGCCTTCGCCGAGAGGAATGTTGACCATCACGTTATTAATACTGAAAAAGTCCATCACTGCTCTCCTTGCTGGCTATCGAAATAAATGGCCTGTAGCGCCAGGGAAATCTGACGTTCTTCACCCCGCAGACACAGCGTTTCCTGTTGAACATAATCATTAATACTGCTGTCCAGACAGCCGTTGTGGGCAACGACCACGTTCAGCAACGACGCCGTACGCAGCCCACGTAGTGCGCCGACCACCATCAGCGCCGCCGTTTCCATATCCGCCCCGAGAATACCGCGCGCTGACCATTCCGCATCCAGTTCAGCTTCACGATCGGTATAAAAGCTGTCGTGGCTGCGCACCAGTCCGCAAATCGCAGAAATGTTCATCTGCTTCGCCTGCTGGATCAACGTGGCGATAAGCTGCGGGTCTGCGCAGGCCGGATAGCAGGCTGGCGCGTAGGTTTTGCTGGTGCCGTCATCGGCGACCGCACCGTTGGCGATAATCAGATCGCCCAGCGCCAGCGTATCCTGCAATGCCCCACAGCTACCGATGCGAATCAGCGTGTCTACGCCAATCTGCCGTAACTCTTCAATGGCAATGGCCGTTGATGGCCCGCCGATTCCCGTCGACAGCACCAGAATCTCAATCCCTTTATATGTGCCGCGCGCCGCCCGAAATTCCCGGTTTTGCCCCAGTATCTCAGGGTTATCAAGAAAGTGGGCGATCCTGTCCACCCGCTCAGGATCGCCGGGCAATAGCGCATACCGCGCACCGGTCATGCTATTGCTTAATCGAATATGGGGTTGCATCTTCTGTCTCCTTACTGTGCTGAGGGACTCAGATCTCCGCCTCCTGTTTCAGTTTTTCAGGGGCTAATAAGACGATCCGCTCACCGTCGGTATCAATAATTTTCAGCAATTTCAGATCGTGCAAAATACGGTTGATACTGCGCGTCGTCGCCGCAAATTCCTGACTGAGATTTTGTTTATCCAGCAAAATCGTGGTCGATTCATCATGTTGATATCGCTGCCATAATGCCTGGCAAACCCGTTGATACAGCGAGTACAAATTGTCGCTGCTGGCCTTTTTCGACAACTGATAATATTGCTGGCTGAAAAAGCGCAGCATCCGCTGGTTAAAATGGTTATCCAGCGCCAGCCAGCGATGAAAATCCGCCTGCGGCAGGCTTAACAACTGAACGCTGCCAACCGCCATCACCGAACAGATGTAATGCCGCGACTCAAAAATCTCCAGCTCGCCCAGCATGTCTCCTTTGCGGTAATGTGCCTGCCGATAACGGCGCCCGTCTTCAGCTTCGTAAAAGACATCCACCTCACCGGAAACAATCAGCGAGAATTGCCGACAAATGTCGCCCTGACGGCAAATCAGCGCTCCGCGAGGTATTTCCTCAACGCGCCAGCGCTGCATGATGTCCAGCGGGCAATATTTGAGCAGCTCATACAGCTGCGGATCGCGTACGATTTGGGTTAGCCCTGTCAGCCAGTCACCTGAAAATTCTGCGTTTTTCATTGAGCTCATGTTATCTCTCTCCTGAGATGGAAAGACAGGACGGCTGTCCTGTTGCAGAGGGAATATGTCTGATAAAAGTGTCGTTCATCTCCCGGTTCATTAAACCCGGCGGGACATCTGTCCTGCGATGGCGAAGAGTATATGTCCGACGCCCTAAGGAATGATAAAGTGGCGGGCAACCTTTGAGACATGAGAGCGAAATAATGGCGAAAACCGCAGCAGCACTGCATATCCTGGTAAAAGAAGAGAAGCTGGCGCTGGATCTTCTGGAACAAATCAAGAATGGCGCCGACTTTGGCAAACTGGCGAAAAAGCACTCTATCTGCCCGTCAGGCAAAAGAGGCGGTGACTTAGGTGAGTTTCGTCAGGGCCAGATGGTTCCGGCGTTCGACAAAGTGGTCTTCTCCTGCCCGGTGCTGGAGCCAACCGGCCCACTGCACACCCAGTTCGGATACCACATCATTAAGGTGCTGTATCGCAACTAATAAAAAGCCCGGTGAGTATAAACACCGGGCTTTTTTGCCGGATGGCGCTAACGCTTACCCGGCCTACGAAATAATGGCTTTTTGTAGGTCGGGTAAGCGTTAGCGCCACCCGACAACCTGTTTAACCAGCTACCGCAATGCGTTTCATATCAGTCATATAGCCACGCAGTTTCTGGCCCACTTTCTCAATAGCGTGGCCACGAATCGCTTCGTTCACATCACGCAGCTGTGCGTTGTCAACCGCGCCTTCAGCAATCGCTTTACCCAGATCGCCCGGTTGAATTTCAGTCATGAACGCTTTCAGCAACGGTACGCAAGCGTAAGAGAACAGGTAGTTGCCGTACTCGGCGGTATCAGAGATAACCACGTTCATTTCATACAGACGCTTACGGGCGATGGTGTTGGCGATCAGCGGCAGTTCGTGCAGTGACTCATAGTACGCAGACTCTTCGATGATGCCGGAATCCACCATAGTTTCGAATGCCAGCTCAACGCCCGCTTTCACCATCGCGATCATCAGTACGCCTTTATCGAAGTACTCCTGCTCACCGATTTTACCTTCATACTGCGGCGCGGTTTCGAATGCGGTTTTACCGGTCTCTTCGCGCCAGGTCAGCAGTTTCTTATCATCGTTCGCCCAGTCCGCCATCATGCCGGAGGAGAATTCACCGGAGATGATGTCGTCCATGTGTTTCTGGAACAGCGGCGCCATGATGGTTTTCAGCTGTTCAGACAGCGCATAAGCACGCAGTTTTGCCGGATTGGACAGACGATCCATCATCAGCGTAATGCCGCCCTGCTTCAGCGCTTCGGTGATAGTTTCCCAGCCGTACTGAATCAGTTTTTCCGCATATGCCGGGTCAGTACCTTCTTCCACCAGCTTATCGAAGCACAGCAGAGAACCCGCTTGCAGCATACCGCACAGGATGGTCTGCTCGCCCATCAGGTCAGATTTCACTTCCGCCACGAAGGAGGACTCCAGCACACCCGCACGATGACCGCCAGTTGCCGCCGCCCATGCTTTGGCAATAGCCATCCCTTCGCCTTTCGGATCGTTTTCCGGGTGAACGGCGATCAGCGTCGGTACACCGAAACCACGTTTGTACTCTTCACGGACTTCAGTACCCGGGCACTTCGGCGCCACCATCACCACGGTGATGTCTTTGCGGATCTGCTCGCCCACTTCCACAATGTTGAAACCGTGGGAGTAACCCAGCGCCGCGCCGTCTTTCATCAGCGGCTGCACGGAACGCACCACGTCGGAGTGCTGTTTGTCCGGCGTCAGGTTAACCACCAGATCAGCCTGCGGGATCAGCTCTTCGTAAGTCCCCACTTTGAAGCCGTTTTCGGTCGCTTTACGCCAGGAAGCACGTTTCTCGGCAATCGCCTCTTTACGCAGGGCGTAGGCGATATCCAGACCGGAGTCACGCATGTTCAGGCCCTGGTTTAGCCCCTGAGCGCCACAGCCGACGATGACCACTTTTTTACCCTGAAGGTAGCTCGCGCCATCGGCAAATTCATCGCGGCCCATAAAGCGACATTTACCCAGTTGCGCCAACTGCTGGCGCAGATTCAGTGTATTAAAGTAGTTAGCCATATCTGTAACTCCGTGATGTTGTGTCGTGCTTATTGTTCGGTTCGCTTGCCGTGTCTGTGCAAGAGAGAATGAACTCACTATATGACAGGAAATTTATTGCGGAAATTGATATATTCACAACATCACATTGCAATTTCTGCAACGTAGACATCGGGAGTAAAGCCAGTGGATTTACGCGATCTGAAAACCTTCCTGCATCTGGCGGAAAGTCGCCATTTTGGCCGCAGCGCGCGGGCAATGCACGTTAGCCCTTCCACGCTCTCCCGGCAGATTCAACGCCTCGAAGAGGATCTCGGCCAGCCGCTGTTCATTCGCGATAACCGTACCGTTACGCTCACCGAAGCGGGAGAAGAGCTGCGAACGTTCGCCCAGCAAACGCTGTTGCAGTATCAGCAGTTACGTCACACCATCGACCAACAAGGCCCGTCGCTGTCGGGCGAGCTGCATATCTTCTGCTCGGTCACTGCCGCTTATAGCCATCTGCCGCCCATTCTTGACCGTTTCCGGGCGGAGCATCCCTCTGTGGAAATCAAACTCACCACCGGCGATGCCGCCGATGCGATGGAAAAAGTAGTGACGGGCGAGGCGGATCTGGCGATTGCCGGTAAACCGGAAACCCTGCCCGGGGCGGTTGCGTTTTCAATGCTGGAGAATCTGGCGGTGGTGCTGATAGCTCCCGCATTGCCTTGCCCGGTGCGAAATCAGGTCTCAGTGGATAAACCCGACTGGTCAACGGTGCCGTTTATCATGGCCGATCAAGGCCCGGTGCGTCGCCGTATTGAGCTGTGGTTCCGCCGTCAGAAAATCAGCAATCCGTCGATATACGCGACGGTCGGTGGACATGAAGCGATGGTGTCGATGGTCGCGCTCGGCTGCGGCGTGGCGCTGCTGCCGGAAGTGGTATTGGAAAATAGCCCTGAACCCGTGCGTAACCGCGTGATGATCCTGGAGCGCAGCGACGAGAAAACGCCGTTTGAGCTGGGCGTTTGCGCACAAAAAAAGCGGCTGCATGAGCCGCTTATTGATGCGTTCTGGAATTTACTGCCTGGCCACTAATGCCGGATGGCGGCGCAAGCGCCTTATCCGGCCTACGGCTCAAAAGAACGTAGGCCTGATAAGCGCAGCGCCATCAGGCATTTTCCCGAACACCCTAACCCGCCAGGAAAAAGCGGAACGCCGGGTTGTCGCTTTCGTTGTGGCACTCGTAGCCCAGCTCGTTCAGCCGGGTTTCGAAATCTGGCTCGTTTTCGCCCAGTTCGAACGCCGCCAGCACACGACCATAGTCGGTGCCGTGGCTGCGATAGTGGAACAGCGAAATATTCCAGTGCGTTCCCAGCGTGTGCAGAAACTTCAGCAGCGCGCCGGGCGACTCTGGAAATTCGAAACTGTACAGACGTTCCTGCAACGGTTTCGATGGGCGTCCGCCAACCATATAGCGCACATGCAGTTTCGCCATTTCGTCGTCGGAGAGATCCACCACGCTGTAGCCGCCTTCATGCAGCAGCGCGAGGATCTCTTTGCGCTCTTCCAGTCCACGGCTCAGACGGACGCCGACAAAAATGCAGGCATCTTGAGCGTCGGCAAAACGGTAGTTAAATTCGGTAACGGAACGGCCGCCCAGCAACTGACAAAACTTCAGGAAGCTGCCTTTCTCTTCCGGGATAGTCACCGCCAGCAGCGCTTCGCGCTGTTCACCCAGCTCGCAGCGTTCAGACACATAGCGCAGACCATGAAAGTTCACATTCGCGCCAGAAAGCACATGCGCCAGGCGTTCGCCGCGAATATTGTGTTGGGCGATGTATTTTTTCATCCCCGCCAGCGCCAGCGCACCGGAAGGTTCCGCCACCGCACGCACATCCTCGAACAGATCTTTCATCGCTGCGCAAATCGCATCGCTGTCAACGGTGATAATGTCGTCGAGATATTCCTGGCACAGACGGAAGGTTTCATCGCCGATACGTTTAACCGCCACGCCTTCGGCAAACAGTCCCACACGCGGGAGATCCACCGGATGACCGGCATCCAGCGCCGCTTTCAGGCAGGCCGAATCTTCCGCTTCAACGGCGATCACTTTGATTTGCGGCATCAGTTGTTTGATGAGCACCGCTACGCCTGCCGCCAGTCCACCACCGCCAACCGGCACGAATACGCGGTCGAGATGCGCATCCTGCTGGAGCAGTTCCAGCGCCAGCGTGCCCTGCCCGGCAATCACCATCGGATGATCGAACGGCGGAACCCAGGTGAAGCCCTGCTGTTGCGCCAGCTCGATAGCTTTCGCTTTCGCTTCATCAAAGTTCGCGCCGTGCAGCAGCACTTCCCCGCCAAACCCGCGCACCGCGTCCACTTTGATATCGGCGGTCGCCAGCGGCATCACAATCAATGCTTTCACACCCAAACGCGCGGAGGAGAACGCCACGCCCTGAGCATGGTTACCCGCCGATGCGGTGATAACGCCGTGGGCTTTTTGTTCTTCGGTGAGCCCCGCCATCATCGCGTAAGCTCCGCGCAGCTTGAAGCTGTGTACAGGCTGCCTGTCTTCACGCTTCACGAGAATAACGTTGTCGAGGCGCGAAGAGAGTTTTTCCATTTTTTGCAGCGGCGTCACCTGCGCTGCTTCATATACCGGCGCGCGGAGTACCGCACGCAGATACTCCGCCCCTTCCGGGGCGGCTGACAGGGGTTGCGACTCGGCCATCATCAACCTCCCAGCTTCGATTTATCGCGTACTGCGCCTTTATCGGCGCTGGTCGCCAGGCTGGCATAAGCACGCAACGCAAAGGAGACCGGGCGCTGACGATCTTTCGGCGTCCAGGCTTTATCACCTCGGGCTTCCTGCGCTTCGCGGCGCGCGGCGATTTCCGCATCGCTCAGTTGCAGTTGAATACCACGGTTTGGAATATCAATAGCAATCATGTCGCCATCTTCGATGATGGCGATATTACCGCCGCTGGCCGCTTCCGGTGAGACGTGACCGATAGAGAGGCCAGACGTGCCGCCGGAAAAACGGCCATCGGTGATCAGCGCACAGGCTTTACCCAGCCCCATCGATTTCAGAAAGGTGGTCGGGTAGAGCATTTCCTGCATACCAGGCCCCCCCTTCGGCCCTTCGTAGCGAATAACCACCACATCACCAGCAACCACCTTACCGCCAAGAATCGCCTCAACCGCATCGTCCTGGCTTTCATAGACTTTCGCCGGGCCGGTAAATTTCAGGATGCTGTCATCCACGCCTGCGGTTTTTACGATACAGCCGTTTTCAGCAAAGTTACCGTAGAGCACCGCCAGACCGCCATCTTTGCTGTAGGCATGTTCCAGCGAGCGAATGCAGCCTTCGGCGCGGTCGGTATCCAGCGAATCCCAGCGGCAATCCTGCGAGAACGCCTGCGTCGTGCGGATACCCGCCGGGCCTGCACGGAACATCTGTTTTACCGCTTCATTCTGGCTGACCATAACGTCGTACTGCTCCAGCGTTTGCGGCAGCGTCAGACCCAGCACGTTTTTTACATCGCGATTCATCAACCCGGCGCGATCCAGCTCGCCCAGAATACCCAGTACGCCGCCTGCGCGGTGGACGTCTTCCATGTGGTATTTCTGCGTACTTGGCGCGACTTTACACAACTGTGGAACCTTGCGGGAAAGCTTGTCGATATCGCTCATAGTGAAGTCGATTTCCGCTTCCTGCGCCGCCGCCAGCAGGTGTAAAACGGTGTTGGTCGAACCGCCCATGGCGATATCCAGCGTCATGGCGTTTTCAAACGCCGCTTTACTGGCGATATTACGCGGCAGTGCGGAAGCGTCATCCTGCTCGTAGTAACGTTTAGTCAGCTCAACAATGCGCTTACCGGCATTGAGGAACAGCTGCTTGCGATCGGCGTGGGTTGCCAGCAACGAGCCGTTGCCCGGCTGCGACAGGCCCAGCGCTTCCGTCAGGCAGTTCATTGAGTTAGCGGTGAACATCCCGGAACACGACCCACAGGTCGGGCAAGCGGAGCGTTCGACCTGATTGCTCTGATCGTCAGAAACTTTCGGGTCCGCACCCTGAATCATCGCATCAACCAGATCGAGCTTGATGATCTGATCGGAAAGTTTGGTTTTCCCGGCTTCCATCGGGCCGCCGGAGACAAAAATTACCGGAATGTTCAGGCGCAGCGAGGCCATCAGCATCCCTGGGGTGATTTTGTCGCAGTTGGAGATACAGACCATCGCATCCGCACAGTGGGCGTTCACCATGTACTCCACCGAGTCGGCGATCAGTTCGCGAGACGGCAGTGAATACAGCATGCCCCCGTGACCCATAGCGATGCCATCATCCACGGCAATGGTGTTGAACTCTTTGGCGACGCCGCCAGCGGCTTCAATCTGTTCGGCGACCAGCTTACCGAGATCGCGCAGATGAACGTGACCCGGCACAAACTGGGTGAATGAGTTCACGACGGCGATGATCGGTTTGCCAAAATCGGCATCGGTCATCCCGGTGGCGCGCCACAGCGCGCGGGCACCCGCCATATTGCGACCATGTGTGGTTGTGGCGGAACGATACTTAGGCATGCGTAATTTACTCCCAGTGTCTGTCTGTTAAATGGGACGGTGCGTGCCGTCCCATTTATTTTTAATTTATGGATTTACCTGATCCAACCAGCCCCATTTATCTTCGGTTTCACCGGTGAAGAGGCCAAAGAATGCTTGCTGAATACGTTTGGTGACCGGACCGCAGCGGCCTTCGCCTACCTGGATACCGTCCACGCTGCGAACCGGCGTGATCTCTGCCGCAGTACCGGACATAAACACTTCGTCCGCCAGATACAGAGATTCGCGAGACAGCACCTGCTCACGCACTTCGATATCCAGCTCTTTCGCCAGCTTGATGATCGCATCACGGGTAATACCTGGCAGCGCGGAGGAGGTAAACGGCGGGGTAAACAACACGCCATCTTTCACTTCAAACAGGTTTTCGCCTGCGCCTTCGGAAATATAACCATTCACATCCAACGCGATACCTTCCTGGTAGCCATGACGACGCGCTTCACTCCCTACCAGCAGTGAAGAAAGGTAGTTACCGCCCGCTTTTGCCGCTGTCGGAATGGTGTTTGGCGCTGCGCGGTTCCAGGAAGAAACCATCGCATCGATCCCCTGATCCAGCGCTTCTGCGCCCAGGTATGCGCCCCACGGGAACGCCGCGATGATGACGTCAGTGCTGTACCCCGGAGGCGGGTTAACGCCCATCCCTACATCGCCCACAAACACCAGCGGACGAATATACGCGCTGGTCAGGTTGTTTTTACGGATAACGTCGCGGCAGGCTTCCATTAGCTCATCAACGCTCTGGGAGACGGGAAAACGATAGATTTTGGCTGAATCATGCAAACGCTGCATGTGTTCACGATGGCGGAACACCACTGGACCTTTGTGAGAGTCGTAGCAACGGATCCCTTCAAACACGGAAGTACCGTAGTGCAGTGCGTGGGACATCACATGAACCTTCGCATCTTCCCAACGAATCATCTCACCATTGAACCAGATGTAATCAGCTTTTTTCGTCGTCATTTTTCTTCCTTTTGCGCTCAGGCGCGGATTTGTTGTGATGTGGTTGTGCTCTGGCAGATAGCAACATGTGCAACATCTACCAGTTTACTTAACTGACTAAACAGTAAGTCGACCGACCGGGGGCTGGCAACGGTCAATTCGATATTTATATTTTGCGCATCGGTGGCGGCTTCCATATTCATGGAGCACACCTGAAAACCACGGTGGCGAACCACGCGTAAAACACGTTCTAACGTTTCCGGGTTGAAGCGAGCTGCCACATTGACCTGATGTTGCATCATGATAATTTCTCCAGCATTTCTGAGTTACTGGCGCCAGGCGGCACCAGGGGCCAGACATTCTCAAGTTCGTCGATTGAGACATGAAGCAGGTATGGCCCATCACTGTTCAGCATGGTGTCGAGCGCCGCTTCAACCTGGTCTTTACGGGTGATGTGTTGGCCAGGAATGCCGAAGGCGCTGGCTAACATGAGGAAATCGGGGTTATCGGTAAGGGTGGTTTCGCTATATCGTTCCTGGAAAAACAGTTGTTGCCATTGTCGAACCATACCTAACCGCTGGTTATCGAGTAAGACAATCTTCAACGGCAACTGCTTGCGTTTTACGGTGCCCAACTCTTGTACATTCATCATGAAAGAGCCGTCACCGGAGATACAGATAACGGTATCATTCGGCCTCGCAACCTGCGCGCCAACCGCCGCAGGCAGGCCAAAACCCATCGTACCTAAGCCGCTGGAGGTGATGAAATTCTCCGGGCGAGTGTACGTCATATGCTGCGCAGACCACATCTGATGCTGGCCCACATCCGTCGTCACCACGCTGTCTGCGGGTTTACGTTCCGACAGCTGTTTCAACAGCAGCGGCGCATAGATGGCTTCACCGGGATGATCGTAACGCCAGGCGTGCTCAGTACGCAGTTCAGCATTGTGCTGACGCCAGGCGTCAATATTTAACGGTTGCTGTAGCGCAGGCAATAATGCGTTCAGATCGCCCTGCAACGCGACATGCGCCTGACGCAGTTTGTTCATTTCCGCCGGATCGATATCCATGTGGATCACGCTGGCGTTCGGCGCAAAGGTATTCAGCTTGCCCGTCACCCGGTCATCAAAACGTGCCCCTACGGCAATCAGCAGATCGCACTCCTGAACAGCGAAGTTTGCCGCTTTAGTGCCATGCATCCCCAACATACCGAGATAATACGGATAGTCGGCATCCACCGCGCCCAGGCCTTTTAACGTGCAGGTCACCGGCATTTGCGTCGCAGCGATAAATGCGCGCAGCGCGGGTACGGCCTGCGCCATGCCTACGCCGCCGCCCACGTACAGCATCGGTTTTTGCGCCTGCGCCATCATCCGACGCGCCTGCTCAACGTCCGCGTGCGGGAAAGCCGTTTCGTTTTCAACGGTGGTGAAATACGGCTCCAGTGAACCATTGGCTAACTGGATATCTTTGGGGATATCAACCAGAACAGGGCCAGGACGACCCGAGTTCGCAACCCGGAAAGCCTCAGCCATGATGCGCGGCAGCTCTTCCAGCGACTGCACGAGGAAGCTGTGCTTAGTACATGCCAACGACAGCCCCAGCACATCAACCTCCTGAAAAGCGTCCGTTCCGATGAACGGAGCGGAAACCTGACCCGTGATGGCCACAACCGGCACGGAATCTAACAGTGCGTCAGCCAGACCGGTTATCAAATTGGTAGCGCCAGGGCCAGACGTGGCGATACAGACGCCCGTTTTGCCCGTTGAACGCGCATAGCCGATTGCCGCCATCGCCGCACCCTGCTCGTGACGACACAACAGATGTTCCACGCCGCCGTCATACAACGCATCGTAAACCGGCATAATTGCGCCACCGGGATAACCAAAAACGGTTTCAACACCCTGTGCTCGCAAAGCATGTACCACCCACTGTGCCCCATTCATAGTTACATCCCCGCCGTAAATCTGGAGAAACAGAATTTTATGCTATTAGTCATTGTCTGCTCCTCGTTTATGTTTTTAAGGTCAAAAAAAACCCCCGGACCTTTCGGTGCGGGGGTCTTAGTTCGTTAAGGCTTGATTTCTAAGCCTTTCCTCGTCCAAGTGCAGCCCCGCACGGTGGGATAATAATCACCACCACGCTAATCACGACCAGGCTAATCACTCGTAGAAGGGCTGTCATTTTTGTCTATTCTTGCATCTTGTTCGAAGGAATGCCTAAAGAGTTACCATAGCTTTCGCCAATAGCACAAGATATTTTTATTTTCATTTTTCTGACGCAGCTAACGGTTTAGCAAAAAATCATTGTTTTTTATACAAAAAACAGGAAATGAAAAATTTTCACTTTTTGCCTCATAAACAACAGCAACCCCCATCTTTTTTTCGCATCTGTTATTTTTTGCGAGCACGCTTCCGAACAGCAAAGCATATTTTGAAAACGCGATAAAATTACCTGAATATGCGCCGAAAATTAACAATCATGCAGGATATTTCTGGTTTTTAATGCAGCATAATTCTCTCAACGGGAGGAGTTATGTCACTGTCGATTGTTCACACACGCGCCGCACTTGGCGTTAATGCGCCGCCAATAACCATCGAGGTGCATATCAGTAATGGCCTGCCGGGTTTAACAATGGTTGGGCTACCTGAAACGACGGTAAAGGAGGCCCGGGATCGGGTTCGCAGCGCAATCATCAATAGCGGGTATGAATTTCCGGCGAAGAAAATCACCATTAATCTGGCCCCGGCAGATTTACCCAAAGAGGGCGGAAGATATGATTTACCTATCGCAATTGCGCTTCTGGCGGCGTCAGAGCAACTTACAACAAATAAGCTTAATGAATATGAACTGGTAGGCGAACTGGCCCTTACAGGTGCGTTACGTGGCGTTCCAGGCGCGATATCCAGTGCAACCGAGGCGATTCGGGCAGGCAGACATATCATTGTTGCAAAAGAGAATACGGCGGAAGTTGGGCTAATCAGCGGGGAGGGATGCCTGATTGCAGATCATCTGCAAACGGTATGCGCATTTCTGGAAGGGAAACGTGATCTTGAGAAACCAGTCTCTACCGATTCTGACGCCTGTTTACTGCATGACGATCTCAGTGATGTTATCGGTCAGGAACAGGGGAAACGAGGCCTGGAAATCACGGCCGCAGGAGGGCACAACCTGCTGCTGATAGGCCCACCAGGTACGGGAAAAACCATGCTGGCCAGCCGCATTAATGGGCTACTGCCATCATTAAGCGACAAAGAAGCGCTGGAAAGTGCGGCGATTCTCAGCCTGGTGAACGCCGATACGGTACAAAGGCAGTGGAAACGGCGTCCTTTCCGCTCGCCTCATCACAGCGCGTCATTAACGGCAATGGTGGGGGGAGGTTCAATACCCGCGCCAGGAGAAATATCGCTGGCGCACAACGGTATTTTGTTTCTGGATGAACTGCCTGAGTTTGAACGACGCACGCTGGATGCGCTACGTGAACCTATTGAGTCTGGTCAGATACACCTTTCGCGCACCCGGGCAAAGATCACCTATCCTGCGCGCTTCCAACTGATTGCAGCAATGAATCCCAGCCCGACCGGTCACTATCAGGGGAACCATAATCGCTGTAGCCCGGAACAGACGTTGCGCTACCTCAGCCGTTTATCCGGCCCCTTTCTCGATCGATTCGATCTCTCGCTCGAAATTCCCCTGCCACCGCCCGGTATACTCAGCCAGGCAGCGGTGAAAGGCGAGGACAGCGCTACAGTGAAAGTACGGGTGATATCCGCACGGAAACGCCAGTACGAACGACAGGGGAAGCTAAACGCCCATCTGGACAGCCAGGGTATACGAAAGTACTGCTCTCTACACAGTGATGATGCGCACTGGCTGGAGGAGACGCTGATACATCTGGGATTGTCTATACGAGCCTGGCAGCGCTTACTGAAGGTTGCCCGTACCATTGCCGATCTGGAACAAACGGAGAATATTACGCGCCTGCATTTGCAGGAGGCTGTGGGCTATCGGGCAATAGACAGACTACTGATTCATTTACAAAAACTACTGACGTAAAAAAAGGGCATTTCGCCCTTTTTTTATTAATCGTCAGATTCGGTGTAGTCTTCCGCACCTTCCATCTGCGGTTTACCGCCAGACAGAGTGTGGAAACGTTTTGGACGCTTAATACGCGTCATATATTTAGACCAGACGCGTTCTGCTTCTGTCACCGGCTCACGTTCGCCACGGCATACCGCGACAAACAGTCTCTCTTCTTCGGTTACTGGCTCACGTTTCCCCAGATCCAGCTCATTGAAGGCATAACCATGACGTTCAAGCAGTTGTGCCTCTTTGATGGTGAAATCACCATGACGAGAGAATCCGCGTGGATAATATTTGTTGTCGAAATATCGATTAGTCGTCGTAAAGCTTTCCGCCATCCTGCACGCTCCTAATTCTTTGGCCGAGCTATTTATGGCGCGGAGTATTAGTTACGCTTGACAGAGTGTAAAACAAAAGATTTAAATCATTACGACAAATAATTTTGTGGAGAGCGTTGTGGATACGGAATTGTTAAAAACTTTCCTGGAAGTTAGCCGGACACGCCACTTTGGACGAGCGGCAGAAGCGCTCTACCTGACCCAATCGGCGGTCAGTTTTCGGATAAGACAACTGGAAAATCAGCTTGGTGTGAACCTGTTCACCCGGCACAGAAACAATATCCGCTTAACCGCAGCAGGTGAGAAGCTACTACCCTATGCAGAAACGCTGATGAATACGTGGCAGGCGGCACGTAAGGAAGTGGCGCATACATCGCGGCATAATGAGTTTTCTATCGGTGCCAGCGCTTCTCTGTGGGAGTGCATGCTCAATGGCTGGCTGGCACGCTTATATCAGTCTCTGGAGCCGCAAGCCAGTCTGCAATTTGAAGCCAGGATCGCTCAACGCCAGTCGTTAGTAAAGCAACTCCATGAACGCCAGCTTGATCTGCTCATTACCACCGAAGCACCAAAAATGGATGAGTTTAGCAGCCAATTGCTGGGACATTTCACACTCGCATTGTATTGCAGCAGCCCATCACAGATGAAAGATGAATTAAATTATCTGCGTCTTGAGTGGGGGCCTGATTTTCAACAGCATGAAGTGGGTTTGATTGCGAGCGATGAGGTTCCCGTTCTTACCACCAGTTCAGCTGAACTGGCGAGACAGCAACTGTCTGCTCTTAATGGATGCAGTTGGCTTCCAGTTGGCTGGGCCAAAGAAAAAGGCGGGCTTCATACCGTTGCCGACAGCGCTACGCTTTCACGCCCGTTATATGCAATATGGCTACAAAATAGCGATAAACATACGTTGATCCGCGATCTGTTAAAAACAAACGTCCTGGAAGATTAAAGGGACAGCAATGGCAAGGATGCCGGGAAAGGAGTTGAATGGATATGCCGGGGGCCGTTTTTCAGGCAAAAAAAATCCTTAGCAAATGCTAAGGATAATTTTCTGGCAGGGGCGGAGAGACTCGAACTCCCAACACCCGGTTTTGGAGACCGGTGCTCTACCAATTGAACTACGCCCCTAATTAGGGTGGCGGAACGGACGGGACTCGAACCCGCGACCCCCTGCGTGACAGGCAGGTATTCTAACCAACTGAACTACCGCTCCACCGAATTTTTCTACATCCACTGATTTCACATCAGCTTACTGCTTAATTTGATGCCTGGCAGTTCCCTACTCTCGCATGGGGAGACCCCACACTACCATCGGCGCTACGGCGTTTCACTTCTGAGTTCGGCATGGGGTCAGGTGGGACCACCGCGCTACGGCCGCCAGGCAAATTCTGTTCGTCTAATGCCTCTCGCATTAAACACTAATCTGTATCAGGCTGAAAATCGTCTCTCAAATCGCCAAAACATCTTCGGCGTTGTAAGGTTAAGCCTCACGGTTCATTAGTACCGGTTAGCTCAACGCATCGCTGCGCTTACACACCCGGCCTATCAACGTCGTCGTCTTCAACGTTCCTTCAGGACTCTCAAGGAGTCAGGGAGAACTCATCTCGGGGCAAGTTTCGTGCTTAGATGCTTTCAGCACTTATCTCTTCCGCATTTAGCTACCGGGCAGTGCCATTGGCATGACAACCCGAACACCAGTGATGCGTCCACTCCGGTCCTCTCGTACTAGGAGCAGCCCCCCTCAGTTCTCCAGCGCCCACGGCAGATAGGGACCGAACTGTCTCACGACGTTCTAAACCCAGCTCGCGTACCACTTTAAATGGCGAACAGCCATACCCTTGGGACCTACTTCAGCCCCAGGATGTGATGAGCCGACATCGAGGTGCCAAACACCGCCGTCGATATGAACTCTTGGGCGGTATCAGCCTGTTATCCCCGGAGTACCTTTTATCCGTTGAGCGATGGCCCTTCCATTCAGAACCACCGGATCACTATGACCTGCTTTCGCACCTGCTCGCGCCGTCACGCTCGCAGTCAAGCCAGCTTATGCCATTGCACTAACCTCCTGATGTCCGACCAGGATTAGCTGACCTTCGTGCTCCTCCGTTACTCTTTAGGAGGAGACCGCCCCAGTCAAACTACCCACCAGACACTGTCCGCAACCCGGATCACGGGCCCACGTTAGAACACCAGCCATTAAAGGGTGGTATTTCAAGGGCGGCTCCATGCAGACTGGCGTCCACACTTCAAAGCCTCCCACCTATCCTACACATCAAGGACCAGTGTTCAGTGTCAAGCTATAGTAAAGGTTCACGGGGTCTTTCCGTCTTGCCGCGGGTACACTGCATCTTCACAGCGAGTTCAATTTCACTGAGTCTCGGGTGGAGACAGCCTGGCCATCATTACGCCATTCGTGCAGGTCGGAACTTACCCGACAAGGAATTTCGCTACCTTAGGACCGTTATAGTTACGGCCGCCGTTTACCGGGGCTTCGATCAAGAGCTTCTCCCGAGGGATAACCCCATCAATTAACCTTCCGGCACCGGGCAGGCGTCACACCGTATACGTCCACTTTCGTGTTTGCACAGTGCTGTGTTTTTAATAAACAGTTGCAGCCAGCTGGTATCTTCGACTGATTTCAGCTCCATGAGCAAGTCACTTCACCTACATATCAGCGTGCCTTCTCCCGAAGTTACGGCACCATTTTGCCTAGTTCCTTCACCCGAGTTCTCTCAAGCGCCTTGGTATTCTCTACCTGACCACCTGTGTCGGTTTGGGGTACGATTTGATGTTACCTGATGCTTAGAGGCTTTTCCTGGAAGCAGGGCATTTGTCACTTCAGCACCGTAGTGCCTCGTCATCACGCCTCAGTGTTAAAGTGCACCGGATTTGCCTGGAGCACACACCTACACGCTTAAACCGGGACAACCGTCGCCCGGCCGACATAGCCTTCTCCGTCCCCCCTTCGCAGTAACACCAAGTACAGGAATATTAACCTGTTTCCCATCGACTACGCCTTTCGGCCTCGCCTTAGGGGTCGACTCACCCTGCCCCGATTAACGTTGGACAGGAACCCTTGGTCTTCCGGCGAGCGGGCTTTTCACCCGCTTTATCGTTACTTATGTCAGCATTCGCACTTCTGATACCTCCAGCAACCCTCACAGGCCACCTTCAACGGCTTACAGAACGCTCCCCTACCCAACAACACATAGTGTCGCTGCCGCAGCTTCGGTGCATGGTTTAGCCCCGTTACATCTTCCGCGCAGGCCGACTCGACCAGTGAGCTATTACGCTTTCTTTAAATGATGGCTGCTTCTAAGCCAACATCCTGGCTGTCTGGGCCTTCCCACATCGTTTCCCACTTAACCATGACTTTGGGACCTTAGCTGGCGGTCTGGGTTGTTTCCCTCTTCACGACGGACGTTAGCACCCGCCGTGTGTCTCCCGTGATAACATTCTCCGGTATTCGCAGTTTGCATCGGGTTGGTAAGCCGGGATGGCCCCCTAGCCGAAACAGTGCTCTACCCCCGGAGATGAATTCACGAGGCGCTACCTAAATAGCTTTCGGGGAGAACCAGCTATCTCCCGGTTTGATTGGCCTTTCACCCCCAGCCACAGGTCATCCGCTAATTTTTCAACATTAGTCGGTTCGGTCCTCCAGTTAGTGTTACCCAACCTTCAACCTGCCCATGGCTAGATCACCGGGTTTCGGGTCTATACCCTGCAACTTAACGCCCAGTTAAGACTCGGTTTCCCTTCGGCTCCCCTATGCGGTTAACCTTGCTACAGAATATAAGTCGCTGACCCATTATACAAAAGGTACGCAGTCACCCCATAAAAGAGGCTCCCACTGCTTGTACGTACACGGTTTCAGGTTCTTTTTCACTCCCCTCGCCGGGGTTCTTTTCGCCTTTCCCTCACGGTACTGGTTCACTATCGGTCAGTCAGGAGTATTTAGCCTTGGAGGATGGTCCCCCCATATTCAGACAGGATACCACGTGTCCCGCCCTACTCATCGAGCTCACAGCCTGTGCGTTTTCGTGTACGGGACTATCACCCTGTACCGTGCGACTTTCCAGACGCTTCCACTAACACACAAGCTGATTCAGGCTCTGGGCTCCTCCCCGTTCGCTCGCCGCTACTGGGGGAATCTCGGTTGATTTCTTTTCCTCGGGGTACTTAGATGTTTCAGTTCCCCCGGTTCGCCTCGTTAGCCTATGTATTCAGCTAACGATAGTGTGACAGGTCACACTGGGTTTCCCCATTCGGACATCGCCGGGTCAAGGGTTCATATCACCTCGCCGGCGCTTTTCGCAGATTAGCACGTCCTTCATCGCCTCTGACTGCCAGGGCATCCACCGTGTACGCTTGGTCGCTTAACCTCACAACCCGAAGATGTTTCGTGAAACATTTCGTGTTGCGAAAATTTGAGAGACTCATACACACTTTACGTGTGTCGTTTCAATTTTCAGCTTGATCCAGATTTTTAAAGAGCAAAACTTCGCAGTGAACCTTTTCAGGCACACTCTGAAGTTTTCTTATATGAGCAGTAAAATATGGTGGAGCTATGCGGGATCGAACCGCAGACCTCCTGCGTGCAAAGCAGGCGCTCTCCCAGCTGAGCTATAGCCCCATATGATGTAGTTAAACCTCATCCCCAATTCGTTTCCGGGCGCGGCGTGGTGAAGCGAAGCATACTGAGGTATGCGAGCTTTGCCACAACAAAGCACGGGAGCGAATTTGGTAGGCCTGAGTGGACTTGAACCACCGACCTCACCCTTATCAGGGGTGCGCTCTAACCACCTGAGCTACAAGCCTGTAGAGGTTTTTACTGCTCGTTTTTCATCAGACAATCTGTGTGGACACTACAAAGGCAGGTTCTTTAAGGTAAGGAGGTGATCCAACCGCAGGTTCCCCTACGGTTACCTTGTTACGACTTCACCCCAGTCATGAATCACAAAGTGGTAAGCGCCCTCCCGAAGGTTAAGCTACCTACTTCTTTTGCAACCCACTCCCATGGTGTGACGGGCGGTGTGTACAAGGCCCGGGAACGTATTCACCGTGGCATTCTGATCCACGATTACTAGCGATTCCGACTTCATGGAGTCGAGTTGCAGACTCCAATCCGGACTACGACATACTTTATGAGGTCCGCTTGCTCTCGCGAGGTCGCTTCTCTTTGTATATGCCATTGTAGCACGTGTGTAGCCCTGGTCGTAAGGGCCATGATGACTTGACGTCATCCCCACCTTCCTCCAGTTTATCACTGGCAGTCTCCTTTGAGTTCCCGGCCGGACCGCTGGCAACAAAGGATAAGGGTTGCGCTCGTTGCGGGACTTAACCCAACATTTCACAACACGAGCTGACGACAGCCATGCAGCACCTGTCTCACGGCTCCCGAAGGCACAGTCTCATCTCTGAGACCTTCCGTGGATGTCAAGACCAGGTAAGGTTCTTCGCGTTGCATCGAATTAAACCACATGCTCCACCGCTTGTGCGGGCCCCCGTCAATTCATTTGAGTTTTAACCTTGCGGCCGTACTCCCCAGGCGGTCGACTTAACGCGTTAGCTCCGGAAGCCACGCCTCAAGGGCACAACCTCCAAGTCGACATCGTTTACGGCGTGGACTACCAGGGTATCTAATCCTGTTTGCTCCCCACGCTTTCGCACCTGAGCGTCAGTCTTCGTCCAGGGGGCCGCCTTCGCCACCGGTATTCCTCCAGATCTCTACGCATTTCACCGCTACACCTGGAATTCTACCCCCCTCTACGAGACTCAAGCCTGCCAGTATCAGATGCAGTTCCCAGGTTGAGCCCGGGGATTTCACATCTGACTTAACAGACCGCCTGCGTGCGCTTTACGCCCAGTAATTCCGATTAACGCTTGCACCCTCCGTATTACCGCGGCTGCTGGCACGGAGTTAGCCGGTGCTTCTTCTGCGGGTAACGTCAATTGCTGCGGTTATTAACCACAACACCTTCCTCCCCGCTGAAAGTACTTTACAACCCGAAGGCCTTCTTCATACACGCGGCATGGCTGCATCAGGCTTGCGCCCATTGTGCAATATTCCCCACTGCTGCCTCCCGTAGGAGTCTGGACCGTGTCTCAGTTCCAGTGTGGCTGGTCATCCTCTCAGACCAGCTAGGGATCGTCGCCTTGGTGAGCCGTTACCCCACCAACAAGCTAATCCCATCTGGGCACATCTGATGGCAAGAGACCCGAAGGTCCCCCTCTTTGGTCTTGCGACGTTATGCGGTATTAGCTACCGTTTCCAGTAGTTATCCCCCTCCATCAGGCAGTTTCCCAGACATTACTCACCCGTCCGCCACTCGTCAGCGAAGCAGCAAGCTGCTTCCTGTTACCGTTCGACTTGCATGTGTTAGGCCTGCCGCCAGCGTTCAATCTGAGCCATGATCAAACTCTTCAATTTAAGTTTGATGCTCGTGAATTAAACTTCGTAATGAATTACGTGTTCACTCAGAGACTTGGTATTCATTTTTCGTCTTGCGACGTCAAGAATCCATGTCACTTTGAGTGCCCACACAGATTGTCTGATAAATTGTTAAAGAGCAGTTGCAACGCGGCTTTCAGCTCACCGTTGCGAGGTGACGTATAATACGTTTTCCTCATTCAGAGTCAAGTGCTTATTTTCACTTTTCTCTGCCGGCGTTCATCGCTGAACCCCGCTGACCCGGCGGCCTGTGTGCCGTTGTTCCGTGTCAGTGGAGGCGCATTATAGGGAGTTATTCCGGCCTGACAAGGGGAAATTTAAAATTATTTTCCGACTGCTTTCTTTTTAAGCAAAACCACTATTAACATGCCATAAAATAAGCAATTTGCCGTTTTTACAACCTTAATCACACTTCCTGATGGCATACTAATGAATAAGAAAAGAAAAAGGACAAACATTTATGCCTTTAAGCGCACAACAGTTAGCTGCACAGAAAAATCTTTCCTACGTTCTGGCTGAGAAGCTGGCGCAGCGAATCTTAAAGGGTGAATACGCGCCCGGCACCATTCTTCCCGGAGAAATCGAACTGGGCGAGCAATTTGGCGTGAGTCGCACGGCGGTACGTGAGGCAGTGAAGACGCTAACAGCAAAAGGCATGGTGTTGCCCCGCCCTCGTATTGGTACGCGGGTTATGCCGCAGGCAAACTGGAACTTCCTCGATCAGGAACTGCTCACCTGGTGGATGACAGAAGAAAACTTCCATCAGGTTATTAATCATTTTCTGGTGATGCGTATCAGTCTCGAACCGCAGGCATGTTCACTGGCAGCGACGATCGGATCAGCGGAACAGAAAGC
Organism: Citrobacter sp. TBCP-5362; assembly: GCF_005406305.1. Classification (NCBI taxonomy): domain Bacteria; kingdom Pseudomonadati; phylum Pseudomonadota; class Gammaproteobacteria; order Enterobacterales; family Enterobacteriaceae; genus Citrobacter; species Citrobacter sp. TBCP-5362. The sequence continues at coordinate 4,524,944 of NZ_CP040234.1, forward strand.
GCATCTGAATACCTTAATGGAAGAGATGGTGGCGTTGAAGAAGAACTTCAGACGCGAACGCTGGATTGAAGTCGATATGGCGTGGCATGAGCATATTTATGAAATGAGCGCGAATCCGTTCTTAATCTCTTTTGCCTCGCTGTTCCATTCGGTCTATCACACCTACTTCACCTCTATTACCTATAACGATGTGGTGAAGCTGGATTTACACCAGGCTATTGTAGATGCCATAGCCGACAGTGATGGCGATCGCGCCTTTAAAGCGTGCCAGGCATTGTTGATAGCGCCGAACGAACAACCGGACAAGTAACGGGATACCGAATGTCAGAGAAAAAAGCGCGCAGTATGGCCGGGTTGCCGTGGATAGCGGCTATGGCTTTTTTTATGCAGGCGCTGGATGCCACCATTCTTAATACCGCTCTACCCGCTATCGCGCACAGCCTCAACCGTTCTCCTCTTGCCATGCAGTCCGCTATTATCAGTTATACCCTGACGGTCGCGATGCTGATTCCGGTAAGCGGATGGCTGGCCGATCGCTTTGGCACCCGTCGCGTCTTTATTATTGCCGTCAGTCTGTTTACGCTCGGCTCGCTGGCATGCGCGCTTTCTGGCTCATTAGCTGAATTGGTTGTCTTCCGCGTGGTGCAGGGGATCGGCGGCGCAATGATGATGCCGGTCGCCCGTCTGGCATTATTACGTGCTTACCCCCGAAGTGAACTGCTTCCGGTTCTGAATTTCGTGACGATGCCAGGCCTGGTCGGCCCCATCCTCGGCCCGGTATTGGGGGGCATACTGGTGACATGGGCAAGCTGGCACTGGATCTTCCTGATTAATATTCCCATTGGCATTGTCGGTATCCTGTATGCCCGTAAGTACATGCCAAACTTCACCACGCCGCGACGCCGTTTCGACATGACCGGCTTCTTCCTCTTTGGTTTGAGTCTGGTGCTGTTCTCCAGCGGAATGGAGCTTTTCGGCGAGAAGATCGTCGCAACCTGGATAGCATTAACCATTATTCTGAGCAGTATCGTGCTGCTGCTGGCCTATATTCGCCATGCGCGTCGACACCCAATGCCGTTGATTTCACTTTCGCTGTTCAGAACGCGCACGTTCTCCGTTGGGATAGCTGGAAACCTCGCCACGCGTCTGGGAACGGGATGCGTTCCCTTCCTGATGCCGCTGATGATACAGGTAGGATTTGGATACCCGGCGCTGATAGCCGGCTGCATGATGGCCCCGACGGCGCTGGGTTCTATTCTGGCGAAATCAGCGGTCACTCAGGTGCTGCGTAAACTGGGGTACAAGACGACGCTGGTCGGCATTACGGTATTTATTGGCCTGATGATTGCGCAGTTCTCTTTGCAATCCCCCGCCATGCCGGTATGGATGTTGATTCTGCCGCTGTTTGTTCTGGGGATGGCGATGTCCACGCAGTTTACCGCCATGAACACCATCACCCTTGCAGATCTGACCGATGATAACGCCAGCAGCGGCAACAGCCTGCTGGCCGTCACGCAGCAGCTTTCCATCAGTTTAGGGGTAGCAATCAGCGCTGCCGTATTGCGTCTCTATGAAGGGATTGAGGGAACCAATACGGTTGAACAGTTCCACTATACCTTTATTACGATGGGCGCTATTACGGTGGTATCCGCGCTGATGTTCATGTTGCTGAAAGCCAAAGATGGCCGCAATCTGATCAAAGAACGGCACAAACCTAAACCGCCCCCCGCGCCATCAGAACAGGAGTAAGTTGCAGACGCTGCTGTTGTAGCGTGGGTTGTGCCATACGGTGAATCAACACGTCGATGGCCAACTCACCCAGTTCATCTTTCGGTTGATGAATCGTCGTCAGCGGCGGCGTCATGTAGCGCGCCAGTTCAATATCATCATAGCCAATCACCGCCATATCCTGCGGGATGCGCAACCCTGCCTGATAAAGCGCCTGATACGCGCCAACGGCCATTGCATCATTGCCGGCAAATACCGCCTGTGGGCGTTGTTTATGGGACAGCAGCATTTGCATGGTTTCAAATCCGCCGCCAAACTCGAAATCTCCTGTGATCTCATACCCTTCAGGAATTTCCAGCCCCGCGCGTTTCATGGCCTCCCTATACCCTTCCAGCCGCAAACGCGCGGGCGTTTTATCCAGTGGGCCGGTAATGCAGGCTATTCGGGTAAAACCTTTATCAATCAGGTATTGCGTCGCTAAATCGCCGCCCAGAAGGGAGTTGTCCTGGATCAGATCGCAATCCCCTTCGTCATCAAAGGGCGACCAGTCCATCATCACGGTAGGAATAGAGGGATAACGCTGCATGATCTCCCGGGAGGGTTGATGCGTCTCCGTACAGAGCAGCAATAGGCCATCGACCCGCTTTTGCATCAGCGTTTCCAGATTGCGGTTCATTCGCTGCTCATCGCCTTCGGTATTACACAATACCAGGCTGTAGCCCCGCTCGAAGCAGCTACGTTCAACGCCGCGCACCAGTTCTGAATAAAAAGGATTGGTACTGGCGGTGATCAGCATGCCGATTGTGCGGGTCTGATTTAATTTCAGGCTACGCGCCAACGCTGAAGGCGCGTAGTTTAACTCTTTAATCGCCGCTTCCACTTTCCCGGTGATAGCTTCACTGACAAAGCGATCTTTATTAATAACGTGCGAAACAGTTGAAGTGGAAACGCCCGCCAGACGGGCAACATCCTTCATTGTAGCCAAACGTTACCTCTGCTGACCTAAAAACGCCTCTATCTCTTCACGCCACGGAACAGAAGGTTGCGCACCTTTGCGTGTCACCGCAATCGCAGCAGCGGCATGGGCAAAGCGAATGGCCTCCGGCAGCGGCGTCTCTTCCAGTAAGGCGGTAACTAACGCACCATTAAAAGTATCCCCGGCGGCTATCGTATCAACGGCGTTCACTTTAAACCCCGGCACACGACGGCCTTCGCCCTTCACGCTGGCCCACACGCCGCGGCTGCCTAACGTAATCAGTACGGTATGAATGCCTTTATCATGCAGCACCTGCGCTGCTTTAGCGGCATCTTCATCACTTTCGACGCGAATTCCCGTGAGCTTTTCCGCTTCGGTTTCATTTGGCGTAATGATGTCCACCAGCGCCAGCAGCTCATCAGACAGTTCACGCGCCGGAGCCGGGTTAAGCGCAACGGTAGTGTTGTTCTGATGCGCAATTTTTGCCGCCGCCAGCACGCTTTCAATCGGCGACTCGAGCTGCATCAATAGCGCAGAAGCCCCGGCGATACGCTCGCGTTGCGCTTCCACCAGCGCTGGCGACAATGCGGCATTGGCGCCAGCATGAATGCCGATGACATTTTCCCCTTCGCCATTAACAAAAATCAGCGCGACTCCGGTAGATTCCCCGTTAATCACGCTGACCGGAGCAATATCAATGTTATCGCTAGCTAACTGTTTACGCACGCTCTCGCCAATATCGTCATCGCCAGTACAGGCAATAAACGCGATATTTGCGCCGCTGCGCCCTGCGGCCACCGCCTGATTCGCGCCTTTACCGCCGAATGCCACCTGATATTGGGTGCCCGTTACGGTTTCGCCTGGCGCAGGAAAAGATTCGAGGTTGAGGATGTGATCGGCATTAATACTGCCAAGGACGACAAGGTTGCCTGCGGTTTTCATGTTCGGGATGTCCAGTAAAGTGCGCCACCGGGTTAGGGTGGCGCGTGCCCTGCTTTTCTTTTTACGCTTTCATCTTCAAACAACTCTCTGAGGATGGCGTATTTATGTCGCCATCAGACCGCGAACGGCCTGAGCCGTTATTACTGCTTGATGACAAGTTTCAGGTCAACCGGATATTTGGCCTGAACTTTCTCGCCTTTCAGTACTTTATCAGCGGTTTCAACGCCTTTAGCGCCAATCTGATCCGGCAACTGAGCGATAGTCGCAGCCAGTTTGCCATCATTTACCGCCTTCTCGCCATCCGGCGTACCATCAAATCCAACCACCATCACATCAGATTTACCTGCGGTTTGCAGAGCGCGCAGCGCACCCAGCGCCATTTCGTCGTTCTGTGCGAATACCGCCTGCACATCAGGATGCGCAGTCAGCAGGTTCTGCATGACGTTCAGACCTTTGGTGCGGTCAAAGTCAGCAGGCTGGCTGGCCAGTACATTAAATTTGTGTGCCGCAACGGCCTGCTGGAAGCCTTCGCCACGCTCACGCGCTGCGGATGTTCCGGCGATGCCTTGCAGTTCAATCACTTTCGCGCCTTCACCTGCTTTCTTCGCGATGTAATCACCGGCGATTTTGCCGCCCAGCACGTTATCGGAAGCAATGTGGCTGACAACGTCGCCTTTGGTTGCCTGGCGATCAAGGGTGATAACCGGAATCTTCGCCTGGTTAGCCATCTTAACCGCGTTGCCTACCGCGTCGGAATCGGTTGGGTTGATCAGCAGAATTTTAGTGCCGCGAACGGTTAAATCCTGAACGTTAGCCAGCTCTTTCGCCGGGTTGTTCTGGGAGTCCAGCACGACCAGGTTATAGCCCAGTTTATCCGCTTCTTTCTGCGCCCCCTCTTTCAGGGTGACAAAGAACGGGTTGTTGAGCGTGGAGATCACCAGAGCAATGGTGTCTTTCGCCATCGCATTCGCGCTCACGGTGGCGCTCAGCGCAACAGCAGAAACCAGGGTAGCCAGTTTTTTCATGTTCATATTTAAGATGTCCTGTAGTCGTTGTTACTGCTTTTTGTTGTCTACCAGTACCGCCAGCAAAATCACCACCGCTTTGACGATCATCTGGTAATAGGAGGAAACACCTAACAAATTCAAACCATTATTAAGGAAACCGAGAATCAATGCGCCGATCAATGTCCCAACAATGCGCCCTTTACCGCCCGCCAGGCTGGTGCCGCCTAACACAACCGCTGCGATGGCATCCAGCTCATAACCCGTACCCGCCGTTGGCTGCGCGGAGGAAAGACGAGCCACTTCGATGATGCCCGCCAGCGAGGCCAGCAGACCACAAAGCGAATAGACGATGATTTTGACTTTACTGACGCTGATACCCGACAGACGCGTTGCCGCTTCGTTGCCGCCCAGCGCATAGATATAGCGACCCAGGCGAGTATGATGCAGCATGTACCACGCCGCCAGGAAGACGATGCCCATAATCCAGACCGGCGTCGGAACGCCCAGCGGGCGGCCAATCCCGAACCAGCCGAAGAGATCGGCGTTATCCGTAAAGCCGGTATTCACCGGGCTTCCGTTGGTGTACACCATCGTGACGCCGCGCAGCAGAAGCATCATCACCAGCGTGGCGATAAACGCCTGCACGCGACCTTTTGCCACGATCACGCCGGTCACCGCGCCAATGGCGGCGCCTAACGCCAGCGCCGCCGCAACGGCCACCAGCGCATTCACTTCAATCCCTACAATTGAAGCGGCAACCGCGCCGGTAAGCGCCAGCAGGGAACCAACGGACAGATCGATGCCTGACGTCAGGATAACCAGCGTCATCCCAACGGCCATGATGGCGTTGACGGACGTTTGCTGGAGAATGTTAAACAGGTTATTAACGGTAAAAAAGTTGGGACTCATGGTAGAAACAATCGCGATCAGCACCAGCAGAGCGATGAGCGATTTCTGCTCCATCAGCCACGCTTTAGTGAAATAACGGCGACCAGAAACAGCCTGGATAGTCATCTTTTTTACTCCTGATTCACGCGATTAAGCTTGCCCACAGCGGCAGCCATTAACACTTCCTGGGTGGCCTGCTCGCGAGTGAATTCACCGCCGAGATGCCCTTCATGCATGACGATAATGCGATCGCTCATACCCAATACTTCTGGCATCTCAGATGAGACCAGAATGATGCTCAGACCATCGGCCTTAAACTGGTTGATAAGCTGATAAATTTCTTTTTTCGCGCCAACGTCCACACCGCGGGTTGGCTCATCGAGGATCAGCACTTTGGGGCGGGTCATCAGTCCACGCGCAATGGCGACTTTCTGCTGATTGCCGCCAGAGAGCAACCCGATAGCCTGCTCCATCGACGGCGTTTTCACATTGAACAGACGGATAAAGTCACTCACCGCCTGCTGTTCATCTTTATGTTTCAGGTTGCCGCCAGCGCGGCTGAAATAACGCAGCGCGGTGAGCGACATATTCTCTTTTACCGACATGCCGAGCACTAAGCCGTCGCGTTTACGGTCTTCAGAGATATAAACAATACCGTTAGCCAGGCCATCCTGCGGTGAACGGGTAATCACTTCATGCCCGTCGAGCGTGACGTAACCGCTGGTGCGCGGCAGCGCGCCGTACAGCACTTTCATCAGTTCCGTACGCCCGGCGCCCATCAAACCGGAGATCCCCAGAATTTCCCCTTTGCGCAGAGTAAAGGAGACATTATTAACCCCGGGACCGCACAGGTTATCGACTTTCAGGCGTACCTCGCCTGGCGCTTTATCCAGACGCGGGTACTGATCTTCAAGCTTACGTCCGACCATCATTTCAATCAGCGAATCTTCGGTCAGCGATGCCACTTCACGCTCGGCAATAAACTGCCCGTCGCGGAAAACCGTCACGTCATCGCAAATTTCGAAGATCTCTTTCATGCGGTGGGAGATATAGACAATGCCGCGTCCCTGCGATTTCAACTCGCGGATGACGCGGAACAGCGATTCCGTTTCGGTATCAGTGAGCGCATCCGTGGGTTCATCCATAATGATGACTCGGGATTCGAAGCTCAGTACCTTGGCGATTTCGACCATCTGCTGATCGCCGATAGAGAGTTCGCCCACCAGCCTGTCGCTTTTGAAGCGCAGATTGAGTCTGGCAAGCAGAACATCCGCTTCGGCATACATCTTTTTCCAGTCGATTTTGCCAAAGCGATTTACAAACTCACGCCCCAGAAAGATATTCTCGGCAATCGTGAGCTGCGGGATCAGGTTCAGTTCCTGGTGAATGATGCCGATCCCGGCTTCCTGCGAGGATTTTGGGCCATTGAAGGTCGTTTCTTTACCCAGCCACAATAACGATCCCGCATCACGGGTATAGATACCGGTCAGGACTTTCATCATGGTGGATTTGCCCGCGCCATTTTCGCCCACCAGCGCCATTACGCGGCCTGGATAGACATTTAACGCGGCGCCAGATAGCGCTTTCACGCCCGGGAACGCTTTATCGATCCCTTTGAGTTGCAGTAATGCGTCCATGATGGCCTCAGAACGTGACGCCGGCACAGAGAATAATATTCGCATACGGGGAGCACTCCCCGCTGCGAATCACCGCCTGACTGTCTGCGGTTAGTTTTTTAAAATGTTCATGCGTGGTGTAACGAATTTCTATGGTGTTTCCCTGGTGTTGTTGCAGTTGCTCAATATGGCTGAGCAACGTTTCGTGGAGTTGCGGATTATGTTCTTTGATTTCCGTCGCGAGAATAGCCGCCTCAACCTGCATTTCATGGGTCACGACATCCAGTACCTGCATAAAAGAAGGTACGCCCTGGGTTAACGCCATATCGATACGCGTTGTACTGGATGGAACAGGTAAACCTGCGTCACACACTACCAGCGTATCAGTATGCCCCAGACGGGAGATGACCGATGAAATATCAGAATTAAGTACCGCGCCTTTCTTCATTTTCTTTCCCCACTAGCGAAACGTTTCGCTGGTAATAAGTTTACTCCCGGAAGTGAGCAGAAAACCATCATGACGTAACGGAATTGTGATCGGGGTCGAAACGTTTCGCTAAGTGAAATGCGGCGGGGGATAATTGCCCGGCGGCGCTACGCCGCCCGGCATTTTAAAAGGCTTAAATCTCGACCTGCGTTCCCAGTTCGATAACCCGGTTTGGCGGGATTTCAAACTGATCCGGCGCACGCAGCGCATTACGCTGCAACAGCAGATAGAGTTTGCCGCGCAGACGCAAATACCACGGACGTTTGCCGAGGATCAGCGATTCATGCGACATAAAGAAAGAGGTTTCCATCATCCGGCAGCTCAGCCCTTCCAGCCCGCAGCGGTGGAACACTTCCTCAACGTTCGGCGTTTCGCGCCAACCGTAGCTGGCCACCACGCGCCAGAAGGTTGGCGACAGTTGCTCAATCTGCACCCGGCGAACATTGTGTACGTATGGCGCGTCTTCCGTGCGTAGCGTCAGCAGAATCACGCGTTCATGCAGCACCTTGTTGTGCTTGAGGTTATGCAGCAACGCAAACGGAATGACGTTCAGCGCGCGGGACATATACACCGCCGTACCGGGGACGCGTACCGGAGGCGATTTCTCCAGCGAGGCGATCAGGGCTTCCAGGGAGTTACCGTGCTCATGCATACGACGCAGCAGACGGAAACGCTCGCTCTTCCAGGTCGTCATAATGATGAACATCACGATCCCCAGCGTCAGCGGCAACCAGCCGCCCGACAGCAGCTTGTCGAGGTTTGCCGAGAACAGCGGAACATCAACGCACAAGAACGCCACCAGAATCAGCGCGACAAAATACTTATTCCAGTGCCAGTTTTTACGCGCCACGGTGGTAGAAAGAATCGAGGTCAGCACCATCGTACCGGTAACGGCAATACCGTATGCCGCCGCCAGGTTGCTGGAACGCTCAAAGCTGACAATAACAATAACCACCGCAAAATAGAGCATCCAGTTCACGAACGGAATATAGATCTGCCCGGACTCCATTTCGGAGGTGTGGATAATGCGCATGGGCGATAAATATCCCAGCCGCACCGCCTGGCGCGTCAGCGAGAAGACGCCGGAAATCACCGCCTGAGAGGCGATAACCGTCGCCAGCGCGGCAAGAATCAGTAGCGGGATCAGCGCCCACTCCGGCGCCAGCAGGAAGAACGGGTTCTTAATCGCTTCCGGGTGTTTGAGCAGCAATGCGCCCTGACCAAAGTAGTTTAACGTTAATGAAGGAAGAACAACCGAGAACCAGGCCAGACGAATCGGCAGCTTGCCGAAATGCCCCATATCCGCATACAGCGCCTCAACCCCGGTAATCGAAAGCACCACGGCGCCCAGCGCAATAAACGACACCGTTTTGTACTCAAGGAAGAATTTCGCCGCCCACATGGGATTGAGGGCATGAAGCACATCCGGGTTAGCGATGATACTGCGCAGGCCGAGTCCGGCCAGAATCAAAAACCACGTCAGCATAATCGGCGCAAACAGCTTACCGACCATCCCCGTCCCGTGTTTCTGAATCATAAACAGCAGAGTAAGCACAATAATAGAAAGCGGGACGACCCAGGTATCCAGTTCCGGCGCCACAATTTCCAGACCTTCAATAGCCGACATGACTGAGATCGCGGGTGTAATCACCACTTCGCCGTAGAAGAAGCTACCGCCAATTAACCCCATAATGACCAGCGTGGACGTCATTCTCGCCGATGTATTACGCCCGGCTAGCGACATTAAGGTCAGAATCCCGCCCTCGCCGGCGTTATCTGCGCGCATGACAAAAGTCAGATACTTGATGGAAACAACAAAGATCAGCAGCCAGAAAATCAGCGACAGAAAGCCAAATACGGCATCACGTTCAACACCAAAACCAAACTGACCGGACAAGCATTCACGAAGTGTATAAAGTGGGCTGGTACCAATATCACCATAGACAACCCCAATCGCTGCGAGAGTGATCGCAGACAATGATTGTTTATTATCAGTGCTCATAGACTCGTCTTTCGTTTATACATGGCATCTTTCAAACGACAAGGCTCCCGGGGATCCACTCCTTTGCCACCTTGATGCAGTTTGAATGATTTAGTGTATATATATGAAATGTGTGCGTAGTCCCTTGGCCCACAAAAAAGGCGCACAGTATGCACGATTAATCGCAAAATCGTACCCCTAATCGACGTCAGATTAACCTGGCGCAAAGAAAAAGAAACGATGCTTCAGTCTATTATTGCTTCGTGGCGAAACGTCTATACTCGCTGTTAACATGATACATCTGGCGGAAGGACGCCACCTTATTATGGCTCACCCACATTTATTAGCGGAAAGAATTTCCCGTCTGAGCAGCGCCCTGGAAAAGGGACTTTATGAACGTAGCCACGCCATTCGCCTTTGCCTGCTGGCAGCGTTGAGCGGTGAGAGCGTCTTTTTACTTGGCCCGCCAGGCATTGCCAAAAGCCTGATAGCCCGTCGTCTGAAGTTCGCCTTTCAGCACGCCCGCGCCTTTGAGTATCTGATGACGCGTTTTTCCACGCCCGAGGAGGTTTTTGGTCCTCTCTCCATTCAGGCGCTAAAAGATGAAGGTCGCTATGAGCGTCTGACCACGGGTTATCTTCCTGAAGCGGAAATCGTCTTTCTGGATGAGATCTGGAAAGCGGGCCCGGCAATCCTGAACACTCTGCTGACCGCCATTAACGAACGCCATTTCCGTAACGGCGCGCACGAAGAAAAAATTCCGATGCGCCTGCTGGTGGCGGCCTCAAACGAGCTTCCCGAAGCAGACAGCAGTCTGGAGGCGTTATACGACCGTATGCTCATTCGTCTGTGGCTGGATAAAGTACAGGATAAGGCGAATTTCCGCTCCATGCTGGTAAGCCAGCAGGACGAAAGCGACAACCCGGTGCCAGCCTCATTACAGGTGACTGATGAAGAGTATTATCAGTGGCAGAAGGATATTTCCGCCATTACGCTGCCCGATCATGTATTTGAACTGATTTTCACGCTGCGCCAGCAGCTTGATGCGCTGCCGGACGCCCCCTATGTTTCCGACCGTCGCTGGAAAAAAGCCATTCGTCTGTTACAGGCCAGCGCGTTCTTTAGCGGACGCGACGCCGTTGCGCCAATCGATCTTATCCTGCTGAAAGATTGCCTGTGGTATGACGCGCAAAGCCTGAATCTGATGCAGCAACAGCTTGAAATATTGATGACCGGGCACGCCTGGCAGCAACAGGCAATGCTGACGCGCCTCGGCGGCATTGTGCAACGTCGCCTTCAGTTGCAACAACAGCAAAGCGATAAAACAGCCTTTACCGTTGTTCGTCAGGGAGGAATGTTCAGCCGCCGTCCCCATTACGATCTGCCGCCAGAGGCGAGCGCGCCAGTGCTAACCTTGCTTTTGCAACAACCGCTTAAACTGCATGATATGGAAGTCATTCATATCGCTTTTGAACGCAGCGCCCTTGAGCAGTGGCTGGCAAAAGGCGGAGAGATCCGCGGCAAACTCAACGGGATCGGTTTTGCCCAGACGCTGAATATGGAAGTTGATAGCGCTCAGCATCTGGTGGTGCGCGACGTCAGCCTACAGGGCAGCCGTCTGGCGCTACCGGGCAGTTCAGAAGAGGGAATGCCCGGCGAAATCAAACAGCAGCTTGAGGCGCTGGACAGCGAATGGCACCAGCAGCACAGCCGGTTCAGCGAACAGCAAAAATGTCTGTTTATCCATAGCGACTGGTTAGGTCGTATTGAAGCCAGCCTACAGGATGTTGGTGCGCAGATCCGCCAGGCGCAGCAATGCTGACACTGGACACGCTGAATGTCATGCTGGCGGTCAGTGAAGAGAGGATTATCGAAGAGATTATCCTCACTTTGCTGGCCTCCCCGCAGCTGGCTATCTTCTTCGAGAAATTCCCCCGATTAAAGAGAGCCATTTCCGACGATCTTCCCCGCTGGCGCGAAGCGCTGCGCAGCCGTCTTAAAGACGCGCGCGTGCCGCCGGAACTCACGGAAGAGGTGATGTGCTATCAACAAAGCCAGCTTCTTGGAACAACGCAGTTTATTGTGCAATTGCCGCAGATATTAGCGTTGCTGCACCGGCTACATTCGCCCTATGCCGGGCAAGCCCAGCAACTGGTGGACAGTAACGCCACTTTTACGCCAGCGCTGCACACGCTTTTTCTGCAACGCTGGCGTTTAAGCCTGATCGTGCAAACCACGGCCTTAAATCACCAGTTGCTGGAAGAGGAGCGCGAGCAATTGCTGAGTGAAGTGCAGGAACGCATGACGCTCAGCGGGCAACTGGAGCCGGTCCTGGCGGAAAATGACCATGCAGCCGGCCGCCTGTGGGACATGAGCGCAGGGCAGCTCAAACGCGGCGATTATCAGCTGATCGTAAAATATGGCGACTTCCTGGCAGAACAACCCGAACTGAAACGCCTGGCGGAACAGTTAGGCCGCTCCCGGGAAGCCAAATCGGTGCCGCGCAAAGATGCGCCGATGGAGACGTTTCGTACGCTGGTGCGCGAACCGGCGACCGTTCCAGAACAGGTTGACGGCATTCAGCAAAGCGACGACATTCTGCGCCTGCTGCCGCCTGAACTGGCAACGCTCGGCATTACCGAACTGGAATATGAATTCTACCGACGGCTGGTGGAAAAACAGCTGCTCACGTACCGTCTGCACGGCGAAGCGTGGCGTGAGAAAGTGACTGAGCGCCCGGTCGTTCATCAGGATTTTGACGAACAGCCGCGCGGGCCATTCATTGTTTGCGTGGACACCTCCGGCTCAATGGGCGGATTTAACGAGCAGTGCGCGAAAGCCTTTTGCCTGGCGCTGATGCGCGTCGCGCTGGCGGATAACCGTCGCTGCTTCATCATGCTGTTTTCCACAGAGGTCGTACGCTATGAACTGTCTGGCCCAGAAGGCATCGAGCAGGCCATCCGCTTTTTGAGCCAGCGCTTTCGCGGCGGCACGGATATCGCCAGCTGTTTTCGCGCCATTATTGAACGGATGCAGGGGCGAGAGTGGTTTGATGCGGATGCGGTAGTCATTTCAGATTTTATCGCCCAGCGCTTACCTGACGATGTTGTGAATAAAGTAGGGGAGTTACAGCGGGTACACCAGCACCGTTTTCATGCAGTGGCGATGTCGGCACATGGCAAACCCGGCATCATGCGCATTTTCGACCATATCTGGCGCTTTGATACCGGGATGCGAAGCCGCCTGCTACGACGCTGGCGGCGTTAGATAATTACAGCAGGGAAGCGACGCTTTCACGAACCTGCGCAGGCCACACGCCGCACTGAACCTGACCAATGTGCGGCAGTTGCAGCAACAGCATCGTCAGGCGAGACTGACCAATACCGCCGCCGATCGTTTGCGGCATCTCGCCGCGCAGCAGCGCCTGGTGCCACTCCAGACTCAGGCGATCTTCATCTCCGGTCAGAGCAAGCTGGCGTTTCAGCGCATCGGCGTCGACACGGATCCCCATTGAGGAAAGCTCAAACGCATCTTCCAGTACCGGGTTCCAGACCAGGATATCGCCGTTCAGACCAGCATGGCCCAGATCAGAAGCAGAGCTCCAGTCATCATAATCCGGCGCACGCACGTCGTGACGTTTACCGTCACTCAGTTTCCCGCCGATACCGACCAGGAAAACGGCGCCAAGCTCTTTCGCGATCGCGCGTTCGCGCCCTTTCGCATCCAGATCCGGGTAACGTGCCAGCAGCTCCTGGCTGTGAACAAAGTGGATCTGCTCCGGCAGGAACGGCGCCAGACCAAATTCTTTGCTTACCGCGGCTTCGGTTGCCTTAATGCCTTCCCAGATAGCCTCTACCGTGCTTTTCAGGGTGGCGAATTGACGCTCACCGTCGCCCATAACGCGTTCCCAGTCCCACTGGTCGACATAGACGGAGTGGAGCGGGGAGAGGCGGTCTTCGTCAGGGCGAAGGGCTTTCATGTGCGTGTACAGCCCTTCACCCGCGCTGAAGTCGTGTTGTCCCAGCGTCTGGCGTTTCCACTTTGCCAGTGAATGCACCACTTCAAACTGGGCATCCGGCAACGCTTTCACTTTTACCTGTACCGCTTTTTCACAGCCCGACAAGTTATCCTGCGTGCCATCTCCTACGCGGCTAAGGATCGGCGCCTGAACTTCAATCAGACCCAGACGCTCCTCCAGTTGACGAGAGAAGTGAGATTTCACGAAGCTAATTTGACGTTGTTTGGCGATGTAAGCGGTTTTCATTTTGTATACTCCTGCGTCCTGTTGCCTATGATTAAGCAACAGATTGAGGGTGATATTCAATAATCCACAAACAAAAAGCCGACTTCACTTTTGATTCGATAAAATAAGACGCTAAAATAGAGTGAATCACTAATCTACATAAGAAAAACCTATGGAAAATTATCAGATCGACAATCTGGATCGCGGCATCCTGGAAGCGTTAATGGCAAATGCGCGTACGGCATACGCTGAACTGGCCAAACAATTTAGCGTCAGCCCGGGGACGATTCACGTTCGCGTAGAAAAAATGAAGCAGGCGGGGATCATTACCGGCGCGCGGATTGACGTCAGTCCAAAACAGCTCGGATACGACGTCTGCTGCTTTATCGGCATTATTTTAAAAAGCGCGAAAGACTACCCATCCGCGCTGGCGAAGCTCGAAAGCCTGGACGAAGTGACCGAAGCGTATTACACCACCGGCCACTACAGCATCTTTATTAAGGTTATGTGTCGATCCATCGACGCCCTGCAACAGGTACTTATCAACAAGATCCAAACAATTGATGAAATTCAGTCCACCGAGACATTGATCTCCCTGCAAAACCCGATCATGCGTACTATCCGGCCGTGATCGGCTTTTTTAATCCCACATTTTTCCACAGGTAGATCCCAGCTCGCTCACAGCGTACAATAGCCCCTCTTTATAAGGATGGGCTCGTATGGCAGACATTACTCTTATCAGCGGCAGCACCCTTGGCGGTGCCGAATATGTTGCAGAACATCTGGCTGAAAAGCTGGAAGATGCAGGTTTTTCAACCGAAACCTTGCACGGTCCGCTATTAGAGGATCTGTCAGCGTCAGGAACCTGGCTGATTATCAGCTCCACGCATGGCGCGGGCGATATCCCGGATAACCTTGCTCCTTTCTATGAAGCGCTTCAGTCGCAGAACCCCGATCTTTCTCAGGTTCGTTTCGGCGCCATCGGCATCGGAAGTCGTGAATATGACACATTCTGCGGCGCCATCGATAAAATAGAGGCCGCGCTCAAGACATCAGGCGCAAAATCGCTCGGGGAAACCCTCAAGATCAACATCCTTGAACACGATATTCCTGAAGATCCGGCAGAGGTTTGGCTGGGATCCTGGATTAATTTACTCAAAATAGTGTAAAGATCGTGCGATCGAGTGTGGATAACTCTGGTAAGAAGCTTGGATCAACCAGTAGTTATCCAAAGAACAACCGGTGTTCAGTTTTTGAGTTGTGCATAACCCTTCATTCTGATCCCAGCTTATACGGGCCAGGATCACCGATCATTCACAGCTAATGATCCTCAACAACTTGTTGATCTTATTCAGCGGATCCTGGTTATCCACAGACAATCGCGATCCTAATAAGAGATCACAATAAAACAGATCTCTAAATAAAAAGATCTTCTTTTTAATACCCAGGATCCCGGGACTTTCTCCAGCGGCTAAAGTTGAGTAGAATCCACGACCCGGGCTTCAATCCACTTTCACACCGCCGTATGCGAGGCAATTACCATGTTTTATCCGGATCCTTTTGACGTCATCATCATTGGCGGGGGTCATGCAGGCACTGAGGCCGCAATGGCCGCAGCGCGTATGGGGCAACAGACCCTGCTTTTGACACACAATATCGACACGCTGGGGCAAATGAGCTGCAACCCGGCCATTGGCGGTATTGGGAAGGGACACCTGGTAAAAGAAGTGGATGCGCTCGGCGGGCTGATGGCGAAAGCGATCGACCAGGCGGGTATCCAGTTTAGGATACTAAACGCAAGCAAAGGTCCGGCCGTTCGTGCGACTCGCGCACAGGCGGATCGCGTGCTATATCGCCAGGCGGTGCGTACTGCGCTGGAGAATCAGCCGAACCTGATGATCTTCCAGCAGGCGGTTGAAGATCTGATTGTTGAAAACGATCGCGTCGTGGGCGCAGTTACCCAGATGGGCCTGAAATTCCGGGCTAAAGCGGTGGTTCTCACCGTCGGGACTTTCCTTGACGGCAAAATTCATATTGGTCTGGATAACTACAGCGGCGGCCGTGCTGGCGATCCGCCATCCATTCCACTGTCTCGTCGCCTGCGTGAACTTCCGCTGCGCGTCAGCCGCCTGAAAACCGGTACGCCGCCGCGTATTGATGCGCGCACCATTGATTTCAGCGTACTGGCGCAGCAGCACGGCGATAACCCGATGCCAGTGTTCTCGTTCATGGGCAACGCGTCCCAGCATCCGCAGCAGGTGCCGTGCTACATCACGCATACCAACGAAAAAACCCATGATGTGATCCGCAACAACCTCGATCGCAGCCCAATGTATGCCGGTGTGATCGAAGGGATCGGCCCGCGTTACTGCCCGTCGATCGAAGATAAAGTCATGCGCTTTGCCGATCGCAACCAACATCAGATCTTCCTGGAACCGGAAGGACTGACCTCTAACGAAATTTACCCGAACGGTATCTCCACCAGCCTGCCGTTCGATGTGCAGATGCAGATCGTCCGCTCAATGCAGGGGATGGAAAACGCGAAAATCGTGCGTCCTGGTTATGCCATTGAGTACGATTTCTTCGATCCGCGCGACCTGAAACCAACGCTGGAGAGCAAATTTATCCAGGGATTGTTCTTCGCCGGGCAAATCAACGGGACGACAGGTTACGAAGAAGCGGCCGCGCAAGGTTTGCTCGCCGGTCTGAACGCCGCCCGTCTGTCTGCGGACAAAGAAGGCTGGGCGCCTGCGCGTTCTCAGGCTTACCTCGGCGTGCTGGTGGACGATCTTTGCACGCTGGGCACCAAAGAACCGTACCGCATGTTTACCTCCCGCGCGGAATACCGCCTGATGTTGCGTGAAGATAACGCCGACCTGCGTCTGACCGAAATGGGCCGCGAGCTGGGTCTGGTGGATGATGAGCGCTGGGCGCGCTTCAACGAGAAACTGGAGAATATCGAACGCGAACGTCAGCGTCTGAAATCCACCTGGGTAACGCCGTCGGCGGAATCGGCCGGTGAAGTGAACGCTCACCTGACTGCGCCGCTGTCGCGTGAAGCCAGCGGTGAAGACCTGCTGCGTCGCCCGGAAATGACCTACGCGCAGCTGACTTCGCTGACGCCGTTCGCTCCGGGTCTTGATGATGCGCAGGCCGCTGAACAGGTTGAGATTCAGGTAAAATACGAAGGCTATATCGCCCGTCAGCAGGATGAGATCGAAAAACAGCTGCGTAACGAGAACGCATTGCTGCCTGCAACGCTGGATTATCGCCAGGTTTCTGGTCTGTCAAATGAAGTTATCGCCAAGCTGAACGATCACAAACCGGTCTCTATCGGTCAGGCGTCGCGCATTTCCGGCGTTACGCCCGCGGCGATTTCAATTTTGCTGGTGTGGCTGAAGAAACAGGGAATGCTGCGTCGCAGCGCTTGATAACACTAATTTGGCGGGGGCGCTTCGCTTGCCCGCCCTACAAATTTGTAGGCCCGATAAGCGAAAGCGCATCGGGCATTTGATTATTAACAGGTAACGACCGTGCTTAACAAACTCTCCCGTCTGCTGGATGAAGCAGGCATTTCGCTTACCGATCACCAGAAAAATCAGCTGATTGCGTATGTCGATATGCTGCACAAATGGAACAAAGCCTACAACCTGACGTCAGTGCGGGATCCTAACGAGATGCTGGTACGCCATATTCTGGACAGCATCGTTGTGGCGCCGCACCTGCAAGGGGAGCGTTTTATTGACGTCGGTACGGGACCGGGGCTGCCGGGGATCCCGCTCTCCATTGTCCGTCCTGAATCGCATTTCACGCTGCTGGATAGCCTGGGCAAGCGGGTACGCTTTCTGCGCCAGGTTCAGCACGAACTCAAGCTGGAAAATATTACGCCAGTGCAGAGTCGCGTCGAAGAGTTCCCTTCTGAGCCGCCGTTTGATGGCGTGATCAGCCGTGCATTCGCCTCTCTCGATGACATGTTGAGCTGGTGTCGCCACCTGCCGGGGGAAAATGGCCGCTTTTATGCGTTAAAGGGTCAACTGCCGGAAGAGGAAATCGCCTCGCTGTCTGCGGCGTTCAGCGTCGAGTCCGTGGTTAAACTGTGTGTCCCGCAGCTGGAAGGCGAACGTCATTTGGTGGTCATTAAGCCAAACAAAATTTAATTTTTATCAAAAAAAATAGAAAAAAAACGGGCGCTCGCGTGTTAACAATCGCGAGGTAACGAATAGTTATACCTTGTTACCGTTAACCATGAGTTCACCGTTTTGTATCATTGCTACAACGTAGCTCTTTTTATTAAAAAATGAATTAATCAACATTGAAAATATCAGGTTGCTAAAAATTGAACCTAAGAATCACTCAGGTATGTTGAATTTTTATTATAAATGTCAATGAATGGTTTTTAGCTTGTAACCGGGTGTTTTTTAAATAGTGAGTGATTTTAGGCTTAAATATCAGAAAGATGAAAAGGCATCATTTGCCAAGTAAATAAATACTGCCGGGGCGAATATGCTCAATATGTGATCCGAAGCACGCTTTATCACCAGTATTTACGCGCCATTTGCAGTTTTGCATGATCGTTCACAGTTTGATGAAAAGTGATAAATGTGCACCAGGGAAAAATATTTAAACATTTATTCACCTTTTAGCTACTTATTGTTTGAAATCACGAGGGCGCACCGTATAATTTGACCGCTTTTTGATGCTTGACTCTAAGCCTTAAAGAACGTTTTATACGACACGCGGCATACCTCGAAGGGAGCAGGAGTAAAAACGTGATGTCTGTGTCGCTCTTGAGTCGAAACGTTGCTCGTAAGCTTCTGTTCATTCAGCTTCTGGCGGTAATAGCAAGTGGATTGCTGTTTAGCCTCAAAGACCCCTTCTGGGGCGCTTCCGCCTTATGCGGAGGCCTGGCAGTGTTGCTGCCTAACATGTTGTTTATGATATTTGCCTGGCGTCACCAGGCGCATACACCTGCGAAAGGCCGCGTGGCCTGGTCATTCGCTTTCGGCGAAGCCTTCAAGGTGTTAGCGATGCTGGTTTTACTGGTGGTGGCGTTGGCGGTTTTTAAGGCGGTATTTTTGCCGCTGATCGTTACGTGGGTTTTGGTGCTGGTGGTTCAGATACTGGCGCCGGCTGTAATTAACAACAAAGGGTAAAAGGCATCATGGCTTCAGAAAATATGACGCCGCAGGATTACATAGGACACCATCTGAACAACCTTCAGTTGGACCTGCGTACATTCTCGCTGGTGGATCCGCATAACCCCCCAGCCACCTTCTGGACGCTCAATATTGACTCCATGTTCTTCTCGGTGGTGCTGGGTCTGTTGTTCCTGCTTATGTTCCGCAGCGTAGCCAAAAAGGCGACCAGCGGCGTACCAGGTAAATTTCAGACCGCGATTGAGCTGGTCATCGGCTTTGTGCATGGTAGCGTGAAAGACATGTACCATGGCAAAAGCAAGCTGATTGCGCCGCTGGCCCTGACGATCTTCGTCTGGGTATTCCTGATGAACCTGATGGACTTACTGCCTATCGATCTGCTGCCGTATATCGGCGAGCATATCTTCGGTCTGCCGGCACTGCGTGTCGTTCCGTCCGCTGACGTGAACATCACCCTGTCGATGGCGCTGGGCGTATTTATCCTCATTCTGTTCTACAGCATCAAAATGAAAGGCATCGGCGGCTTCACGAAAGAGTTGACGCTACAGCCGTTCAATCACTGGGCGTTCATCCCTGTCAACTTAATCCTTGAAGGGGTAAGTCTGCTGTCCAAACCGGTATCACTCGGTCTGCGACTGTTCGGCAACATGTATGCCGGTGAGCTGATTTTCATTCTGATTGCTGGTCTGTTGCCGTGGTGGTCACAGTGGATTCTGAATGTGCCGTGGGCCATTTTCCACATCCTGATCATTACGCTGCAAGCCTTCATCTTCATGGTTCTGACGATTGTCTATCTGTCGATGGCGTCTGAAGAGCATTAATTTTACCAACACTACTACGTTTTAACTGAAACAAACTGGAGACTGTCATGGAAAACCTGAATATGGATCTGCTGTACATGGCTGCCGCTGTGATGATGGGTCTGGCGGCAATCGGTGCTGCGATCGGTATCGGCATCCTCGGGGGTAAATTCCTGGAAGGCGCAGCGCGTCAACCTGATCTGATTCCTCTGCTGCGTACTCAGTTCTTTATCGTTATGGGTCTGGTGGATGCTATCCCGATGATCGCTGTAGGTCTGGGTCTGTACGTGATGTTCGCTGTCGCGTAGTAAGCGTTGCTTGAATTAAGAGCAATATCAGAACGTTAACTAGATAGAGGCATTGTGCTGTGAATCTTAACGCAACAATCCTCGGCCAGGCCATCGCGTTTGTCCTGTTCGTTCTGTTCTGCATGAAGTACGTATGGCCGCCGTTAATGGCTGCCATCGAAAAACGTCAAAAAGAAATTGCTGACGGTCTTGCTTCCGCAGAACGAGCACATAAGGACCTTGACCTTGCAAAGGCCAGCGCGACCGACCAGCTGAAAAAAGCGAAGGCGGAAGCTCAGGTAATCATTGAGCAGGCGAACAAACGTCGCGCTCAGATCCTGGATGAAGCCAAAACTGAAGCAGAGCAGGAACGTACTAAAATCGTGGCCCAGGCGCAGGCGGAAATTGACGCCGAGCGTAAACGTGCCCGTGAAGAGCTGCGTAAGCAAGTTGCTATCCTGGCTGTTGCTGGCGCCGAGAAGATCATCGAACGTTCCGTGGATGAAGCTGCTAACAGCGACATCGTGGACAAACTTGTCGCTGAACTGTAAGGAGGGAGGGGCTGATGTCTGAATTTGTTACGGTAGCTCGCCCCTACGCCAAAGCAGCTTTTGACTTTGCCGTCGAACACCAAAGTGTAGAGCGCTGGCAGGACATGCTGGCGTTTGCCGCCGAGGTAACCAAGAACGAACAAATGGCAGAGCTTCTCTCTGGCGCGCTGGCGCCGGAAACGCTCGCTGAGTCGTTTATCGCAGTCTGCGGTGAGCAGCTGGACGAAAACGGTCAGAACCTGATTCGGGTGATGGCTGAAAATAATCGTCTGAACGCGCTCCCGGATGTTCTGGAGCAGTTTATTCACCTGCGCGCCGCGAGTGAGTCCACCTCTGAAGTTGAGGTAACTTCCGCCACCGCATTGAGTGAAGAACAGCTTGCGAAAATTAGCGCTGCGATGGAAAAACGTCTGTCACGCAAAGTTAAGCTGAATTGCAAAATCGATAAGTCTGTAATGGCAGGCGTTATCATCCGAGCGGGTGATATGGTCATTGATGGCAGCGTACGCGGCCGTCTTGAACGCCTTGCAGACGTCTTGCAGTCTTAAGGGGACTGGAGCATGCAACTGAATTCCACCGAAATCAGCGAACTGATCAAGCAGCGCATTGCTCAGTTCAATGTTGTGAGTGAAGCTCACAACGAAGGTACTATTGTTTCTGTAAGTGACGGTGTTATCCGCATTCACGGCCTGGCCGATTGTATGCAGGGTGAAATGATCTCCCTGCCGGGTAACCGTTACGCTATCGCACTGAACCTGGAGCGCGACTCTGTAGGTGCGGTTGTGATGGGTCCGTACGCTGACCTTGCCGAAGGCATGAAGGTTAAATGTACTGGCCGTATCCTGGAAGTTCCGGTTGGCCGTGGCCTGCTGGGCCGTGTGGTTAACACCCTGGGCGCGCCAATCGACGGTAAAGGTCCGGTTGAGCATGATGGCTTCTCTGCTGTTGAAGCTATCGCGCCGGGCGTAATCGAACGTCAGTCCGTTGATCAGCCTGTTCAGACGGGTTATAAAGCCGTTGACTCCATGATCCCAATCGGTCGTGGCCAGCGTGAATTGATCATCGGTGACCGTCAGACCGGTAAAACCGCTCTGGCAATCGACGCCATCATCAACCAGCGTGATTCCGGCATCAAGTGCGTCTACGTGGCTATCGGCCAGAAAGCGTCCACCATCTCTAACGTGGTTCGCAAGCTGGAAGAACACGGCGCACTGCAAAATACCATCGTTGTGGTTGCTACCGCATCTGAATCTGCCGCACTGCAATACCTGGCGCCGTATGCCGGTTGCGCAATGGGCGAATACTTCCGCGACCGCGGCGAAGATGCGCTGATCATCTACGATGACCTGTCCAAACAGGCTGTTGCTTATCGTCAGATCTCCCTGCTGCTCCGTCGTCCGCCAGGACGTGAAGCATTCCCGGGCGACGTATTCTACCTCCACTCTCGTCTGCTGGAGCGTGCTGCGCGTGTTAACGTTGAATACGTTGAAGCCTTCACGAAAGGTGAAGTGAAAGGGAAAACCGGTTCTCTGACTGCGCTGCCGATTATCGAAACCCAGGCGGGTGACGTTTCTGCGTTCGTTCCGACCAACGTAATTTCTATTACCGATGGTCAGATCTTCCTGGAAACCAACCTGTTTAACTCTGGTATTCGTCCTGCGGTTAACCCGGGTATCTCCGTATCCCGTGTTGGTGGTGCAGCGCAGACCAAGATCATGAAGAAACTGTCCGGTGGTATCCGTACCGCGCTGGCGCAGTATCGTGAACTGGCGGCGTTCTCCCAGTTTGCATCTGACCTTGACGATGCAACCCGTAAACAGCTTGACCACGGTCAGAAAGTGACTGAACTGCTGAAACAGAAACAGTATGCGCCGATGTCCGTTGCGCAGCAGTCTCTGGTTCTGTTCGCGGCAGAACGTGGTTATCTGGCGGATGTAGAACTGGCGAAAATCGGTAGCTTCGAAGCCGCTCTGCTGGCTTACGTCGACCGTGATCACGCTCCGTTGATGCAAGAGATCAACCAGTCCGGTGGCTATAACGACGAAATCGAAGGCAAGCTGAAAGGCATCCTCGATTCCTTCAAAGCAACCCAGTCCTGGTAACGTCTGGTGGCCTGCCTTAAGGCAGGCCGCAAGGCATTGAGGAGAAGCTCATGGCCGGCGCAAAAGAGATACGTAGTAAGATCGCAAGCGTCCAGAACACGCAAAAGATCACTAAAGCGATGGAGATGGTCGCCGCTTCCAAAATGCGTAAATCGCAGGATCGCATGGCGGCCAGCCGTCCTTATGCAGATACCATGCGCAAAGTGATTGGTCACCTTGCGAACGGTAATCTGGAATATAAGCACCCCTATCTGGAAGAACGCGACGTTAAGCGCGTGGGCTACCTGGTGGTGTCGACCGACCGTGGTCTGTGCGGTGGCTTGAACATTAACCTGTTCAAGAAACTGCTGGCGGATATGAAAGCATGGTCCGATAAAGGCGTTCAGTGCGACCTCGCAATGATCGGCTCTAAAGGCGTGTCTTTCTTTAGTTCCGTAGGTGGCAATGTTGTCGCCCAGGTGACGGGTATGGGGGATAACCCATCCCTGTCCGAACTGATCGGCCCGGTAAAAGTGATGTTGCAGGCCTATGATGAAGGCCGTCTGGACAAGCTTTACATTGTCAGCAACAAATTTATTAACACCATGTCTCAGGTTCCGACTATCACTCAGCTGCTGCCGTTACCGGCTTCAGAAGATGATGAACTGAAACGTAAAACCTGGGATTACCTGTACGAACCCGATCCGAAAGCGCTGCTGGATACCCTCCTGCGTCGCTATGTGGAATCTCAGGTTTATCAGGGCGTGGTAGAAAACCTGGCCAGCGAGCAGGCCGCACGTATGGTGGCGATGAAAGCCGCGACCGACAATGGCGGCAGCCTGATTAAAGAGTTGCAGTTGGTATACAACAAAGCTCGTCAGGCCAGCATTACTCAGGAACTCACCGAAATCGTCGGTGGTGCATCCGCGGTATAACCAGGTTAATTCGTAGAGGATTCAAGATGGCTACTGGAAAAATTGTCCAGGTAATCGGCGCCGTAGTTGACGTCGAGTTCCCTCAGGATGCCGTACCGCGCGTGTACGACGCCCTTGAGGTGCAGAATGGTAATGAACATCTGGTGCTGGAAGTTCAGCAGCAGCTCGGTGGCGGTATCGTACGTACCATCGCCATGGGTTCTTCCGACGGCCTGCGTCGTGGTCTGGATGTGAAAGACCTTGAGCACCCGATCGAAGTCCCGGTAGGTAAAGCAACGCTGGGTCGTATCATGAACGTACTGGGCGAACCAGTAGACATGAAAGGCGAGATCGGTGAAGAAGAGCGTTGGGCTATCCACCGTGCGGCACCGTCCTACGAAGAGTTGTCAAACTCTCAGGAACTGCTGGAAACCGGTATCAAAGTTATCGACCTGATGTGTCCGTTCGCGAAGGGCGGTAAAGTGGGTCTGTTCGGTGGTGCGGGTGTAGGTAAAACCGTAAACATGATGGAGCTGATCCGTAACATCGCGATCGAACATTCCGGTTACTCCGTGTTTGCGGGCGTAGGTGAACGTACTCGTGAGGGTAACGACTTCTACCACGAAATGACCGACTCCAACGTTATCGACAAAGTATCCCTGGTTTACGGCCAGATGAACGAGCCGCCGGGAAACCGTCTGCGCGTTGCGCTGACCGGCCTGACCATGGCGGAGAAATTCCGTGACGAAGGTCGTGACGTTCTGCTGTTCGTCGACAACATCTACCGTTACACCCTGGCCGGTACGGAAGTATCCGCACTGCTGGGTCGTATGCCTTCAGCGGTAGGCTACCAGCCGACCCTGGCGGAAGAGATGGGTGTTCTGCAAGAACGTATCACCTCCACCAAAACCGGTTCTATCACTTCCGTACAGGCGGTATACGTACCTGCGGATGACCTGACTGACCCGTCTCCAGCCACCACCTTTGCGCACCTTGACGCAACCGTGGTACTGAGCCGTCAGATTGCGTCTCTGGGTATCTACCCGGCCGTTGACCCGCTGGATTCCACCAGCCGTCAGCTGGACCCGCTGGTTGTTGGTCAGGAGCACTACGACACCGCGCGTGGCGTACAGTCTATCCTGCAACGTTACCAGGAACTGAAAGACATCATCGCCATCCTGGGTATGGATGAACTGTCTGAAGAAGACAAACTGGTGGTAGCTCGCGCACGTAAGATCCAGCGCTTCCTGTCCCAGCCGTTCTTCGTGGCAGAAGTATTTACCGGTTCTCCGGGTAAATACGTCTCCCTGAAAGACACCATCCGTGGCTTTAAAGGCATCATGGAAGGCGAATACGATCACCTGCCGGAGCAGGCGTTCTACATGGTCGGTTCCATCGACGAAGCCGTGGAAAAAGCCAAAAAACTTTAACGCCTTAATCGGAGGGTGATATGGCAATGACTTACCACCTGGACGTCGTCAGCGCAGAGCAACAAATGTTCTCTGGTCTGGTCGAAAAAATCCAGGTAACGGGTAGTGAAGGTGAACTGGGTATTTACCCGGGCCACGCGCCGCTGCTCACCGCCATTAAGCCTGGTATGATCCGCATCGTTAAACAGTTCGGTCATGAAGAGTTTATCTACCTGTCTGGCGGCATTCTTGAAGTGCAGCCTGGCAGCGTGACCGTACTGGCTGATACCGCGATTCGCGGCCAGGATCTCGACGAAGCGCGAGCTCTGGAAGCGAAACGTAAGGCTGAAGAGCGCATTAAGAGCTCTCATGGTGACGTGGATTACGCTCAGGCATCTGCGGAACTGGCCAAAGCGATCGCCAAACTGCGCGTTATCGAGTTGACCAAAAAAGCGATGTAACACCGGCTTGAAAGCATAAAAACCAGTCTGAAATCAGGCTGGTTTTTTTTTGCCTGAATGTTATTCCGTGCTGTCTCATCTTTATTCATGGGTCAAAAAAATAGCAAAAACATTAACCTAAGCCTTTAATGAAAGGTAAGTCTGACTTTTCTGAAGACAAAAGGCAGGGTGATGAACGAAAATATCCCATTAACAAGCGGTGAAAACCCCGCGTTGAGCGTTTTCTCTTCTGCCCATTTCACGATGAAAAAAATGTAGTATTTTCAATGTGAAACGGTATAAATTCGTTCTCAAATTACAGTCAGGACGCGTATGTTGAATAGTGCTATGAGCGTAGTGATCCTTGCCGCAGGCAAAGGCACGCGTATGTATTCCGATCTTCCTAAAGTGCTGCATACCCTTGCGGGAAAAGCGATGGTTCAGCATGTCATTGATGCCGCTAATGAATTAGGCGCATCTCAGGTGCATCTGGTCTATGGCCACGGCGGCGATCTGCTTAAAAACACCCTTAAAAATGACAACCTGAACTGGGTTTTGCAGGCAGAACAACTGGGGACGGGTCATGCGATGCAGCAGGCGGCGCCGTTCTTTAGCGATGACGAAGACATTTTAATGCTCTATGGCGATGTGCCGCTGATCTCTGTGGAAACCTTACAGCGTCTGCGTGACGCCAAACCGCAGGGCGGCATTGGTTTGTTAACCGTGAAGCTGGACGATCCGAGCGGTTACGGTCGTATTACGCGTGAGAACGGTAAAGTGACCGGCATCGTTGAGCATAAAGATGCCACCGACGAACAGCGTCAGATCCAGGAAATCAATACCGGTATCCTGATCGCTAATGGTGCGGACATGAAGCGCTGGCTGGCGAAACTGACCAACAATAATGCTCAGGGTGAATATTACATTACCGACATCATTGCGCTGGCGTATCAGGAAGGCCGCGAAATCGCTGCTGTACACCCGGATCGTTTAAGCGAAGTGGAAGGCGTAAACAACCGTCTGCAACTCTCTCGTCTGGAACGCGTTTATCAGTCCGAGCAGGCCGAAAAGCTGCTGCTGGCCGGTGTGATGCTGCGCGATCCCGCGCGTTTTGACCTGCGCGGCGCTCTCACCCACGGGCGCGATGTTGAAATTGATACTAACGTTATCATCGAAGGCAACGTCACGCTGGGTCACCGCGTGAAGATTGGCGCGGGTTGCGTTATTAAAAACAGCGTAATTGGCGATGACTGTGACATCAGCCCGTACAGCGTGGTGGAAGATGCGCACCTGGAAGCGGCCTGTACTATTGGTCCGTTTGCCCGTCTGCGCCCCGGCGCGGAGCTGCGGGAAGGCGCTCATGTCGGCAACTTCGTTGAAATGAAAAAAGCGCGTCTGGGGAAAGGTTCGAAAGCGGGCCACCTGAGCTATCTGGGTGATGCGGAAATTGGCGACAACGTGAATATTGGCGCGGGCACCATTACCTGCAACTACGATGGCGCAAATAAATTCAAAACGATTATTGGCGATGATGTGTTTGTCGGTTCTGATACTCAGCTGGTGGCGCCAGTTACCGTGGGTAAAGGTGCGACCATCGCTGCCGGCACAACCGTTACCCGCAATGTCGCGGATAACGAACTGGTGTTAAGCCGCGTGCCGCAGGTGCATAAGCAGGGCTGGCAGCGTCCGATGAAGAAGAAGTAAGTCTTTTTGCCGGATGGCGGCTTTGCCTTATCCGGCCTACGTTCGATGACGTTCTGTAGGCCGGATAAGCGTAAGCGCCATCCGGCAGATGAGGGATGAGGCGATAAAGATATATCGCTCGCCCAAAAGCAGTACCTATAAAAATAACCCCACTCTCTACAAGGCTCGGGGCGCCCGAAAATACGGGTATACAGGTCGGCGACAACGACAGGCATAATGCCAAAATCGGAATTAAATACTATGTGTGGAATTGTTGGCGCTATCGCGCAACGTGATGTAGCTGAAATCCTTCTCGAAGGTTTACGTCGTCTGGAATACCGTGGTTATGACTCTGCCGGTCTGGCCGTGGTTGATGCGGAAGGTCACATGACCCGTCTGCGTCGCCTTGGTAAAGTACAGATGCTGGCCCAGGCAGCGGAAGACCATCCTCTGTCTGGCGGCACCGGTATTGCTCACACCCGCTGGGCGACCCACGGTGAACCTTCGGAAGCAAACGCGCATCCGCATGTTTCTGACCACATTGTGGTGGTGCATAACGGCATCATCGAAAACCATGAACCACTGCGTGAAGAACTGAAAGCGCGTGGTTATACCTTCGTTTCTGAGACCGACACCGAAGTGATTGCTCACTTAGTGCACTGGGAGCTGGAACAGGGCGGGACGCTGCGTGAAGCGGTTATGCGTGCGATTCCGCAACTGCGCGGCGCGTACGGCACGGTAATCATGGATACCCGTCACCCGGATACGCTGCTGGCGGCGCGCTCTGGCAGCCCGCTGGTTATCGGTCTGGGTATGGGCGAAAACTTTATCGCTTCCGACCAGCTGGCGCTGCTGCCGGTAACCCGTCGCTTCATCTTCCTGGAAGAAGGCGATATTGCGGAAGTGACCCGTCGTTCGGTCTCCATTTTCGATAAATCCGGCGCGGAAGTGAAACGTCAGGATATCGAATCCAGTCTGCAATATGACGCGGGCGATAAAGGTATTTACCGCCACTACATGCAGAAAGAGATCTACGAACAGCCGAATGCGATTAAAAATACGCTGACCGGGCGTATCAGCCACGGAGAAGTGGATTTAAGCGAGCTGGGGCCAAAAGCGAACGAACTGCTGTCTCAGGTTGAACATATTCAGATTATCGCCTGTGGCACGTCGTATAACTCCGGTATGGTCTCTCGCTACTGGTTTGAATCGCTGGCCGGTATTCCGTGCGACGTCGAAATCGCCTCTGAATTCCGCTATCGCAAATCCGCCGTGCGTCGTAACAGCCTGATGATCACCCTGTCTCAGTCTGGCGAAACGGCGGATACCCTTGCCGGTCTGCGCCTGTCGAAAGAGCTGGGCTATCTGGGTTCTCTCGCCATCTGTAACGTTCCGGGTTCTTCCCTGGTGCGTGAATCCGATCTGGCGATGATGACCAACGCCGGGACGGAAATCGGCGTGGCCTCCACCAAAGCGTTTACCACTCAGCTGACCGTTCTGCTGATGCTGGTGGCGAAGCTGGCGCGTCTGAAAGGTCTGGATGCGTCTATCGAGCACGATATTGTTCACGGTTTGCAGGCGCTGCCGAGCCGTATCGAACAGATGCTGTCTCAGGACAAGCGTATCGAAGCGCTGGCGGAAGATTTCTCTGACAAACACCATGCCCTGTTCCTGGGCCGTGGCGATCAGTATCCGATCGCGCTGGAAGGTGCGCTGAAGCTGAAAGAGATCTCTTATATTCACGCAGAAGCGTATGCGGCAGGTGAGCTGAAACACGGCCCGCTGGCGCTGATCGACGCAGATATGCCGGTTATCGTGGTGGCGCCGAACAACGAACTGCTGGAAAAACTGAAATCCAACATCGAAGAAGTCCGCGCCCGTGGCGGCCAGTTGTACGTCTTCGCCGACCAGGATGCCGGTTTTGTCAGCAGCGACAACATGCACATCATTGAGATGCCGCATGTGGAAGAGGTGATTGCACCGATCTTCTACACTGTTCCGCTGCAACTGCTGGCGTATCACGTTGCGCTGATCAAAGGCACCGATGTGGACCAGCCGCGTAACCTGGCGAAATCAGTTACCGTTGAGTAATCGTGACGATGCCCTGCGAAAGCGGGGCATTTTTTTCTGCGCTGTTCTGTTTTTAATCAATTCTCCCGTCGTTTTAATGTGACAAACCGTCATCTTCAGCTACTGTTTTCAGTGTCATAAAAAGAAAATTTTCATGAAATCGCATTGTCATGAAGTGAATTAACTGATTGTTTATAAATTGTTTTTTCTGTGATTTATTTCATCAGTTTTCGTTGTCATAAAACTGTCATATTTCGTACATTTAACTGTCACCTGTTTGTCCTATTTTGCTCATCGTAGCCACTTAACAATGATTTACGAAAATCTTGCAGGAGACATTATGAAAGTCATGCGTACCACTGTCGCAACTGTTGTCGCCGCGACCTTATCCATGAGCGCGTTCTCTGCTTTCGCAGCAGCGAGCCTGACAGGTGCAGGTGCAACTTTCCCTGCGCCGGTGTATGCCAAATGGGCTGATACCTATCAGAAAGAGACCGGTAGCAAAGTAAACTACCAGGGTATCGGCTCCTCCGGTGGTGTAAAACAAATTACGGCTAACACCGTTGATTTCGGTGCATCCGACGCTCCGCTGTCTGACGAAAAACTGGAGCAGGAAGGTCTGTTCCAGTTCCCGACCGTCATTGGCGGCGTAGTGCTGGCGGTGAATATCCCGGGTCTGAAGTCTGGCGAACTGGTGCTGGATGGGAAAACCCTGGGTGACATCTACTTGGGTAAAATTAAGAAGTGGGATGATGAAGCCATCACCAAACTGAACCCGGGTCTGAAACTGCCTTCTCAGAACATCGCCGTTGTGCGTCGTGCAGATGGTTCCGGCACCTCCTTCGTTTTCACCAGCTACCTGGCGAAAGTGAACGAAGAGTGGAAATCTAAAGTCGGCGCTGGCTCTACCGTTAACTGGCCGACCGGTCTGGGCGGTAAAGGTAACGACGGTATCGCCGCATTCGTACAGCGTCTGCCGGGCTCTATCGGCTATGTTGAATACGCTTATGCGAAGCAAAATAACCTGGCTTACACCAAACTGATTTCAGCGGATGGTAAACCCGTAAGCCCGACCGAAGAGAGCTTTGCTAACGCCGCGAAAGGCGCTGACTGGAGCACCTCTTTCGCTCAGGATCTGACGAACCAGCAAGGTGACGATGCGTGGCCAATCACTTCCACCACCTTCATCCTGGTCCATAAAGAGCAGAAGAAACCTGAGCAGGGCGCTGAAGTGCTGAAGTTCTTCGACTGGGCGTACAAAAATGGCGGCAAACAGGCGAATGACCTGGATTACGCCAGCCTGCCGGACAGCGTTGTTGAGCAGGTTCGTGCAGCATGGAAGACCAATGTGAAGGACAGCAGCGGTAAAGCGCTGTACTAATAGAATATCTTTAACGAACTGGCGGATGGCGCTACGCTTATCCGCCCTACAGTTCCGACTGTAGGCCCGATTTGTAGGCCGGATAAGCGTAGCGCCGTCCGGCATGGGCAACTTCGTAAACGCGTTTAATGGAAAGAGTAATTTATGGCTGCAACCAAGCCTGCTTTTAACCCGCCGGGTAAAAAGGGTGACATGATATTCAGCGCGCTGGTAAAACTGGCTGCGCTGATTGTGCTATTGATGTTGGGTGGCATTATTGTCTCGCTGATTATCTCCTCCTGGCCAAGCATTGAGAAGTTTGGCTTCTCGTTCCTGTGGACTAAAGAGTGGGATGCGCCAAACGATATCTACGGCGCGCTGGTTCCCATTTATGGCACGCTGGTTACCTCGTTTATCGCTCTGCTGATCGCCGTTCCGGTGAGCTTCGGTATTGCCCTGTTTCTGACGGAACTGGCACCGGGCTGGCTGCGTCGCCCGCTGGGCATCGCCATCGAACTGCTGGCGGCTATCCCCAGTATCGTCTACGGCATGTGGGGGCTGTTTATCTTCGCTCCGCTGTTTGCTACCTGGTTCCAGGAACCGGTCGGGAATAT
The DNA here is from genome assembly GCF_005406305.1 of Citrobacter sp. TBCP-5362. NCBI lineage: Bacteria > Pseudomonadati > Pseudomonadota > Gammaproteobacteria > Enterobacterales > Enterobacteriaceae > Citrobacter > Citrobacter sp. TBCP-5362. The sequence continues at coordinate 4,556,177 of NZ_CP040234.1, forward strand.
TCTTTCCAACATTCCGTTTGTTGGCGCACTGTTCTCTGGCCCGGCATTTGGTATCGGTATTCTGGCGGCGGGCGTCATTCTCGCCATTATGATCATTCCTTACATCGCGGCAGTTATGCGCGATGTCTTCGAACAAACCCCGGTGATGATGAAAGAGTCGGCCTATGGCATCGGCTGCACCACCTGGGAAGTTATCTGGCGTATCGTCCTTCCGTTCACCAAAAATGGGGTGATCGGCGGCGTTATGCTGGGGCTGGGTCGTGCGCTGGGAGAAACCATGGCGGTGACCTTTATCATCGGTAACACCTACCAGCTCGACAGCGTTTCGCTGTACATGCCGGGCAACAGTATCACCTCTGCGCTGGCGAACGAATTTGCCGAAGCGGAGTCTGGTCTGCACGTTGCCGCGTTGATGGAACTGGGTCTGATTCTGTTTGTGATTACCTTCATTGTGCTGGCGATTTCTAAGCTGATGATTATGCGTCTGGCGAAGAATGAGGGGGCACGCTAATGGCTACGCTTGAAATGCAAACGACCGCAGAACTGGCGGAATCCCGCCGTAAAATGCAGGCTAAGCGCCGCACGAGAAACCGCATCGCATTGACGCTCTCAATGGCGACGATGGCGTTTGGGCTGTTCTGGCTCATCTGGATCCTGATGTCCACCATTACGCGTGGTTTCGACGGCATGTCGCTGGCGCTGTTTACCGAAATGACGCCGCCGCCGAATACCGCTGGCGGTGGTCTGGCGAACGCCCTGGCGGGGAGCGGACTGTTAATTTTGTGGGCGACGGTATTTGGTACGCCGCTTGGCATCATGGCGGGGATCTACCTGGCGGAATATGGCCGTAAATCCTGGCTTGCGGAAGTGATCCGTTTCATTAACGACATCCTGCTTTCCGCGCCGTCTATCGTGGTCGGTCTGTTTGTTTACACCATCGTGGTGGCGCAGATGGAGCACTTCTCCGGTTGGGCGGGCGTGATTGCGCTGGCGCTGCTACAGGTGCCTATCGTCATTCGTACCACAGAGAACATGCTGAAACTGGTGCCGGATAGCCTGCGTGAAGCGGCCTATGCGCTGGGGACGCCGAAATGGAAAATGATCTCGGCGATTACCCTGAAAGCCTCAATTTCCGGGATCATCACCGGCGTACTGCTGGCGGTTGCCCGTATTGCGGGTGAAACCGCGCCGCTGCTCTTTACTGCGCTTTCCAACCAGTTCTGGAGCACCGACATGATGCAGCCTATCGCTAACCTGCCGGTCACTATCTTTAAATTTGCGATGAGTCCGTTCGCGGAGTGGCAGCAACTGGCCTGGGCTGGGGTGTTGATCATTACCCTGTGCGTATTGTTGCTGAATATTCTGGCGCGCATCATTTTTGCGAAGAGTAAACACGGTTAATTTCAGGTGCCGGATGGCGGCGTAAACGCCTTATCCGGCCTACAGATGTGAACAGCGGTTAATTTTTTACGGCGCGGCCAACGGCGACGCCGAATGAGGAAGAGATTGAAATGAGTATGGTTGATACTACTCCGGGTAAGATTCAGGTTCGTGATTTGAACTTCTACTACGGCAAATTCCATGCCCTGAAGGATATCAACCTGGATATCGCGAAGAACCAGGTCACGGCGTTTATTGGGCCGTCTGGCTGTGGTAAATCCACACTGCTGCGTACCTTTAACAAAATGTATTCGTTGTATCCAGAGCAGCGCGCGGAAGGCGAGATCCTGTTGGATGGCGATAATATCCTTACCAACACCCAGGATATCGCTCTACTGCGTGCCAAAGTGGGGATGGTGTTCCAGAAGCCGACGCCGTTCCCGATGTCTATCTATGACAACATCGCTTTTGGCGTGCGCCTGTTTGAGAAACTGTCTCGCGCCGATATGGACGAACGCGTTCAGTGGGCGTTGACCAAAGCCGCATTATGGAACGAAACCAAAGATAAATTGCACCAGAGCGGGTACTCTCTCTCGGGTGGTCAGCAGCAGCGTCTGTGCATTGCGCGTGGTATCGCCATTCGCCCGGAAGTTCTGCTGTTGGATGAGCCGTGTTCAGCGCTGGACCCGATTTCCACCGGGCGTATTGAAGAGCTGATCACTGAGCTGAAGCAGGACTACACCGTGGTGATCGTGACGCACAACATGCAGCAGGCTGCGCGTTGTTCCGACCACACGGCGTTTATGTATCTGGGCGAGTTGATTGAGTTCAGCAACACGGACGATCTGTTCACTAAGCCCGCTAAAAAGCAAACCGAAGATTATATTACTGGCCGCTACGGTTGATTTGGAGCTAACCATGGACAACCTAAACCTTAACAAACATATTTCCGGCCAGTTCAACGCAGAACTGGAAAGCATCCGCACCCAGGTGATGACCATGGGCGGCATGGTGGAGCAACAGCTTTCTGATGCGATCACCGCGATGCATAATCAGGATAGCGAACTGGCGAAGCGCGTTATTGACGGCGATAAGCACGTCAACATGATGGAAGTGGCGATCGATGAAGCGTGCGTGCGCATCATTGCCAAACGCCAGCCGACAGCGAGCGACCTGCGCCTGGTGATGGCGATCATCAAAACCATCGCTGAACTGGAGCGCATTGGCGACGTGGCGGACAAAATTTGTCGCACCGCGCTGGAGAAATTCTCCCACCAGCACCAGCCGCTGCTGGTGAGCCTGGAGTCGCTGGGGCGTCACACCGTACAGATGCTGCATGACGTGCTGGACGCGTTCGCGCGAATGGATATTGACGAAGCGGTGCGTATCTACCGTGAAGATAAGAAAGTTGACCAGGAATACGAAGGTATCGTGCGTCAACTGATGACCTACATGATGGAAGATTCGCGCACCATTCCAAGCGTGCTGACCGCGCTGTTCTGCGCACGCTCCATTGAGCGCATTGGCGACCGTTGCCAGAATATCTGCGAGTACATCTTCTACTTCGTGAAGGGACAGGATTTCCGCCACGTCGGCGGTGATGAGCTGGATAAGCTGCTGGCGGGCAAAGATCCGAAGGAATAAGCGGCTTGTTGCGTTCGCCGGGATCTCCCGGCGTCGCTATTGTAGGCCGGATAAGGCGTTACGCCGCATCCGGCATTCTGCGCCATTCGCCTGATGGCGCTTTGCTTATCAGGCCTACGGTTTAATCGACGATATTCCACCCGCGCGCTTTCCATAATTCCGGCAACTGCGCCAAATCGGTAAACGTCGTCACTTTCGGATGATCGATCGGTTTGTTGTGCGGATCGGCGCAGAAGTAGAACACCTCCATTCCCGCATCGATTCCCGACCGGGCGCCGGCACTGGAGTCATCCACCAGAATGCAATTCTCCACGTTAACGTTCATGGCTTTTGCCGCGTGGAACATCAGAGCCGGATCGGGCTTCCAGCGTTGAATGTCATAGCCGCTGAACAATTTTTCTGGAAAATGATGCAACATGCCCAGCTTGCCCAGTGAATGCTGCATTTTGCTGACCGGGCCGTTAGAGACGACGCACATCGGCACCGTCATGCTGTCCAGCAGCGCATTCGCCCCTGCGATTACCTCCAGTTCTGAGTCGAACAGGCGTGCGACCTCGGCGCGGTAAACGGGTTCTAAATCCGCTTTTGCTAACGACACTCCCTGCTCCTCGTTAATGATATCGATGATTTCGTAGAGTTTTACGCCTTTAAAGCGTTTGAACACCTCTTCGAGATCGAGCGTGATGCCGAATTCCTGGAACATCGCGACATACGCGCGGGAGCAAATGACTTCACTGTCGACCAGCGTACCGTCGCAGTCGAAAAATACCGCTTGAATCTGGGACATGCTTTCTTTTCTCGCTAGTTTAACGTTTTCGTAATGCCTTATTGTGCGACGCAATCGTTGCCGTATAAGCAAATTCAATGAAAAAAGTGTCTCACAACTGCCCTTATTGTCGCATTTTGGTATAGGATAGCGACGAATTTTCCCTCCTTGTTCGGAAATAGATAATGAGTCAACAACACACCACCCAGACTTCTGGTCAGGGTATGCTGGAACGCGTGTTTAAACTGCGCGAACATGGCACGACGGCACGAACCGAAGTGATCGCCGGTTTTACCACCTTCCTGACGATGGTTTACATCGTTTTTGTTAACCCGCAGATTCTTGGCGTTGCTGGCATGGACACCAGCGCCGTCTTCGTTACCACCTGTCTTATCGCGGCGTTCGGCAGCATTCTGATGGGGCTGTTTGCTAATTTACCGGTCGCGCTGGCGCCGGCTATGGGTCTGAACGCGTTTTTCGCCTTCGTGGTCGTTGGCGCGATGGGGCTGTCCTGGCAGGTTGGTATGGGCGCAATCTTCTGGGGAGCGATCGGCCTGCTGCTGCTGACCATCTTCCGTGTGCGTTACTGGATGATTGCTAACATTCCGGTCAGTCTGCGCGTGGGCATCACCAGTGGTATCGGCCTGTTTATCGGCATGATGGGGCTGAAAAACGCAGGCGTTATCGTCGCGAACCCGGAAACCCTGGTGAGCATCGGTAATCTGACCTCTCACAGCGTACTGCTCGGCGTGCTGGGCTTCTTCATCATCGCTATTCTGGCATCACGTAACATTCATGCCGCCGTGCTGGTCTCTATTATTGTAACGACGCTGCTCGGCTGGATGATGGGTGATGTGCATTACAACGGCATTGTCTCTGCGCCGCCAAGCGTTAGCTCTGTGATCGGGCATGTGGATCTGGCGGGCTCGTTTAACATTGGTCTGGCTGGCGTGATTTTCTCCTTCATGCTGGTGAACCTGTTCGACTCCTCCGGTACGCTGATTGGCGTTACCGACAAAGCCGGTCTGGCTGATGAGAAAGGTAAATTCCCGCGGATGAAGCAGGCGCTGTTCGTCGATAGCGTCTCTTCTGTGACCGGGGCGTTTATCGGAACCTCGTCGGTTACCGCCTATATCGAGTCCTCATCCGGCGTATCCGTCGGCGGGCGCACGGGCCTGACCGCCGTTGTTGTCGGTTTGCTGTTCCTGCTGGTTATCTTCCTGTCGCCGCTGGCGGGAATGGTGCCGGGTTATGCCGCTGCCGGGGCGCTGATCTATGTTGGCGTACTGATGACTTCCAGTCTGGCGCGCGTGAAATGGCAGGACCTTACCGAGTCTGTTCCGGCGTTTATTACTGCCGTGATGATGCCGTTCAGCTTCTCGATTACCGAAGGTATCGCGCTGGGCTTTATCTCTTACTGTGTGATGAAAATCGGTACCGGACGTCTGCGTGAGCTGAGCCCTTGCGTGGTGGTTGTGGCGTTGTTGTTTGTGCTGAAGATTGTGTTTATCGACGCGCACTAATTGCCGCTGATACGGCGCTGCGCGAGGTGTCCTGGCCTGATAAGCGTAGCGCCATCAGGCAAATTTGATAGCCGGATGGCGGCCAAACGCCTTATCCGGCCTGCGGCTCTACGCGCGCGCTGTTATCACGCTTTAACGCGCTGAATGTAATCGCCAAACGCGGTTAGCTGGCCGGTAAGATGATCAATCGTGCTTTGATCAACCACTTCCCCGGTTTGCGGGTCAACTTTGTTCTGAATCACGCCGCCCATAAACTCCGGTTTGTTCATTACCATCGCATCAAGGAATACCAGAATCTGGCGCAGATGATACTGACAGCGAGCGCCGCCGATTGCCCCCATTGAGCTGGTCTGGATCAGCACCGGTTTCCCGGCTAACGGCTGTTCTGGCAGGCGGGACAGCCAGTCGATCGCGTTTTTCAGTCCGCCAGGCACCGAGTAGTTGTATTCCGGTGTGACGATGACGACGCCGTCCGCTTTACGGATTTGCTCCGCCAGCGCTTCAACGCTCGCCGGGAACCCCTCTTCCTGCTGCACATCAGCGTCATACAGCGGAATATCGCCAATCGAAGGTAATGCGCTGACCTCCATGCCTGCCGGGGCAATTTTCGGCAGCGTGCGGGCGACCATACCGTTAAATGAACCTTTGCGCAGGCTCCCCAGTAACGTAACAACATTCAACGTTTCGGACATGATTACTCCTTTTCATCATGGCGGCCGGGACAGGGCCGAATCAGCTAAGTGTATAAGATGACTTTGCTGTGGATAATTGAGCGAATCGCATCAGGCGACCGGTAGGTTCATTCGCCCGGGTCTGGATATCGGCCAGGCTTTTCCATCCTTGCTTACTATCAAACTCCCAAACATTCAGTTTTTCAATGGCTGGCGTAACCGCCACCGACCAGACCAGAATATCTTCCGCGTCGCATATTGCCTCCACCTGCGTAACGTGGGCGCATTTCAGGCGGCCTGCGCCGGGAAGGAGCTGGAGTTCACGCGGATCGTCATTCAGTACGTCACCGGTTAGCTTTAGCACGCTCTGGCGTAAGGTGATCAGTTGCGCGCGCGCTTCGTTGGGATCGCTCTGATTGTTGATCCACAGATTTTCGTTGCTGGAGAACGCCGGGCTCTCGGCTGAGAGTGGGCTATGGAAGCCTCGCATGGCTCGCTGTAATTCCATATCCAGGCCGCATTCCCCCTCCGTTGTCAGCGCCACGCCTACCATATTCCCGGCATATGAGATGGAGAACGCAGGCAGATTTTTATCGCGAAAGACAGGCTTCCCTTTGGCCTGAATAGCAATTTCCGGCAGCTCGCTGGTTCCGTAGAGCATAAACATCAGTTCAGCGAGTAAGCCGCGTGAAGCCAAAAAACGTGTCCGGCGGTGAGCGGGAAGGTTTCTGGCTTCGATGTGGCATGGAGAAGGCAGACGGACTGAAATCAGGTGTCCCTCCGTAAGAATCCCTCTGGCAAAATGTGTCGCCATTTTTCGCTCCGTGATTAATGGTCCGTGATTATTACGAGAGTAACATTTACGTAGATTATGGACAGGTTTTACTGGTCAAAAGTTCGACGAAAACAGCGGCGCTTACGCGACTTTTACATTTCTGACGCGGTCGTGGTTAATTTACCGTCAGGAGAGGTGGCTATAGAGCGTTTTGATGGTCTCTTTTAACCAGATAATTTTAGGGTTATGGCTGTTACGTTTATGCCAAAGGAGGGTAAAAGGCACCATCAGCTTTTCTCGCTGGGCGGCGTCAAAAGGGAGAGGACGCGCGACCAACGGTAGCTGGTGGAGCTGGTTATAACGCTGGCAGTAGAGAGGCGCGGTCGCCAGCAGCGAGTGGTTCGGCTGGGCGGCCATAAACAGCGATTGTTCAAACCCCGGTAAACTTAAGGCGATATTGCGTTTGCGGCCCATCTCCTGCAATACATCATCCAGCGCCCAGGTGTCGCTTTGCTCCCAGCAAATGCTGATATGCGGATAGCGTAAAAATGTTTCCAGATTCCACTCTTCTTGTAGCGCCGGGTGATCTTCCCGCAGCCAGACCCAGGGGAGGTCGCTGAACAGGACTTCAAAATCGATAGACAGCGGTAGCAGGCTGAGAAGCTCCCGCGAACGGGGATGGCTCTCCCTTCCGGTAAAGCCGAGATCCACCTCGCCGCGTGTGATGGCATCCAGCGAGTCGTAATCCCAGTTACGCACCTTGATTGTGGCCTGCGGATAGCGCTGATAAATCTGCTGCGACAGAGAATTGAACATGATCATTACCAGCGGCGACTCTGCCGCCAGTTCAAATTTCAGGCCGCGTGGCGATTCGTGATGCGGTTTATCAAGCAGCTGATTGCTCATCTGCATCCAGTCCGCCAGGCTTTGTTCCATATTGACCATCAGCGGCGTCGGCGTCAGCCCCAGCGGCGTGTTCACAAACAGCGGGTCATCAAACCATGTTCGCAGCTTTGACAACGATTTACTCACCGCCGAGGGCGTGACGTTCATCCGCTTCGCCGCTTTGGTGACGCTGCGCTCCTGCATCAGAAGCTGCAAACATAACAACAGATTAAGATCGAGACTGGTGATGGATTTTTTCATAGTGCGCTGCGGGCTGTATGGTCATCAGTAACAGGATACAGACCATGCTACAGCCAATCAGAATCCCGATCAGCATATTCAGGGCGTTAAAGCCAATGACTGCCGCCAGCCATATCCACAGCGATGACCCGCAGACCTGTGCAATGCCGAGTACAGAGCTTGCGACGCCAGCACGCAGTGAGAATGGGCCTAATGCCTGGCTCATCGCCACGCCAAAGCCAACTGAAAAACCCGCGCAGATGAGCGTCAGGCCAAAGAGCGTGACGGCGTGAGAGGATGAGAGGCTGAGTACGATGCCCGCAGCCAGAAACAGCCCTTGCGACGTGAGCATCAGCGTGCGCGGTTTAAATACGCTCAGCGCAAAGGGCGTTGAGAACGACACCGCCATGCTGATGCCTGCCGTCAGCGCCATTGTGGTGGCGTATTCACCGCGATCAAAGCCCATCATTTCCATGAGCAACACCGGCGAAGTGTTTACAAATGTGAGGATCACCGACACGCTCAACGTGGTGATCGCCAGACGGCTGAGGAAAAAGCGGTTGAGCAGCGACTCTGCATTTTGCTGAGGGCGCGAGATCGACGAGCATGTTGCCGGGCGCGTTTCTTTCAGGATAAACACCGAGAGCAGGCATACCGCGATACCCATCGCTATCATCGTGTAAAACAGACTTTGCCACGGGAATTTAAGCATAATCAAATGCCCTAACACTGGCGCTAATACCGGTACAATGCAGGTAATTCCGTTTAATAGCGATAACACTTTCGCCCGGCGGCGATCGTCCAGCGTGTCGCGCAAAATCGCAAACGCCACCACATAACAGCACCCCGCCCCGATGCCCTGAATAAAGCGCCCGGTCAGGAACAGCGACCCGTCCGTTGCTCGTGAGCAAAGCATGGAGGCGATGATGAATATCACCGCGCCCGCTATCGCCACCGGTTTGCGCCCTGACTGGTCTGCAACTTTACCCGCAAACAGCATTGCGGTGGCCATCCCGGCCAGGTATACCGAAAACGCGATGTGCAGCTGCGCCTCGCTGGCGTTCAGATCGGCGGCAATACGGGGTAAACCGACCAGATACATGTCGATGCCGGCTGGGTAGAGTAAAACAAGGGCAAAACTACAGATTAGAAAGCGGGTCATAGCGTCCTCACAATAAGCGTGGCGCTAAGAATACGGGGAGGTTTTCAGTGACGCGAGTTGCCATTTGGACAACGGTGATTTCCTGTGAGGAAATTTATTATTGCCGGATGGCGGCTTTGCCTTATCCGGCCTACAGATTTAGTCGGCCCGGTAAGCGTAGCGCCACCGGGCAAAACAACATCACTTGCCAATACAGAAGCTGGAGAAAATACGGCCCAGCAGATCGTCGGAGGTAAATTCGCCGGTGATCTCACTCAGCGCCTGCTGCGCCAGACGCAGCTCCTCTGCCAGCAGTTCGCCTGCCCAGGCGCCAAGCAGCTGTGATTTACCCTGCTGGAGATGTTCTGCGGCTTCTGCCAGCGCCTGAAGATGGCGACGGCGGGCAAGGAAGCCGCCTTCCATATTGGTGTCAAAGCCCATGCTTTGCTTGAGATGGTTACGCAATACGTCCACGCCTTCGCCGGTACGGGCGGAAAGACGGACAAGTGAGTGACCATTCACCTCGCTGATACCCAGCGTCTCGCCAGTGATGTCAGCTTTGTTGCGCACAACGGTGATCGGCAGTTTCGCCGGTAAACGGGCGATAAAGTCCGGCCAGATTTCCGCCGGATCAACGGCATCGGTGGTTGTGCCATCTACCATAAACAGCACGCGGTCGGCCTGTTCTATCTCCTGCCAGGCGCGCTCAATCCCAATACGTTCCACTTCATCGCTGGCATCGCGCAGACCGGCGGTATCGATGATGTGCAGCGGCATTCCGTCAATGTGAATATGCTCGCGCAGCACGTCGCGGGTGGTGCCAGCGATATCGGTGACAATGGCGGCCTCACGGCCCGCCAGGGCGTTCAGCAGGCTCGATTTCCCGGCGTTAGGGCGTCCGGCAATGACCACCTTCATCCCTTCACGCAGCAGGCTGCCCTGACGCGCTTCGGCGCGTACCGCATCGAGATCGGCGATCACGCCGTTGAGCTGGGCTTCAATTTTGCCGTCGGAGAGGAAGTCGATCTCCTCGTCCGGGAAGTCAATGGCTGCTTCCACATAGATGCGCAGGTGAGTGAGTGCTTCCACAAGATTATTCACACGCGCGGAAAATGCCCCCTGTAGCGAGTTTAGCGCCGAGCGTGCCGCCTGCTCGGAACTGGCGTCGATCAGGTCGGCAATCGCTTCTGCCTGGGCTAAGTCGAGCTTGTCATTGAGGAACGCGCGCTCGGAGAACTCGCCCGGTCTGGCAATGCGCAGGCCGGGGAGCGTCAGAATACGTTTTAACAGCAGGTCGAGAATGACCGGGCCGCCATGCCCTTGCAGTTCCAGTACGTCTTCACCAGTAAACGAGTTCGGGCCAGGAAACCACAGCGCGATCCCCTGATCCAGCGCCGTGCCATCGGCATCTTTAAACGGCAGGTAATCGGCGTAACGCGGTTTTGGTAGCTTGCCCAATACGGCTTCGGCCACCTCGCGCGCCTTGAGACCGGAAATACGCAGGATACCGACGCCACCGCGTCCCGGTGGGGTAGCCTGGGCGACGATAGTGTCGTTATGGCTCATGATCTTCTCTTTTTTGCTAATAAAAAAGGCGGTCAATTGACCGCCCTGTCATCGCTGTTCTGATTGCCGGGTGGCGCTATGCTTACCCGGCTTACATGGAATCAGGAGCTTTTCTTCTCGCGGCTATGCAGGCCACGTTTCTCCAGACCACGGTAAATCAGCTGCTGCTGGATGATGGTTACCAGGTTGCTGACGATATAGTACAGCACCAGACCTGACGGGAACCACAGGAAGAATACCGTGAAGATGACCGGCATAAAGGTCATGATCTTCTGCTGCATCGGGTCGGTCACGGTGGTCGGAGACATCTTCTGGATGAAGAACATCGTCACGCCCATCAGGATCGGCAGGATGTAGTACGGGTCCTGTGCGGACAAGTCATGGATCCACAGTGCGAACGGCGCATGACGCAGTTCAATGGAGCCCATCAGCATGTAGTACAACGCCAGGAAGATAGGCATCTGGATGATCAGCGGGAAGCAGCCGCCCAGCGGGTTAACCTTCTCAGCTTTGTACAGGGCCATCATTTCCTGGCTCTGACGCTGTTTGTCATCGCCCAGACGCTCGCGCATAGCCTGAATCTTCGGCTGTAGCATACGCATCTTCGCCATGGAGGTGTACTGCGCTTTTGTCAGCGGGTACATGATGCCACGAACGATAAAGGTGATAACGATGATAGAGAAGCCCCAGTTACCCAGGAAGCTATGAATCCATTTCAGCAGTTTGAACAGCGGCTGAGAGATGAACCACAGCCAACCGTAATCAACGGTCAGATCCAGGTGCGGTGCAACGGCCGCCATTTTATCCTGAATTTCCGGGCCAACCCACAGGGTGCTGGTCATGGCGCCAGTCTGACCCGGCTGTACCAGAACCGGCTGAGATTTATAGCCGATAGCGGCAATGCCGTTACCCAGATTAGCGGTATAGAAGTTATTGGTGCCGTCGTTACGCGGAATCCATGCCGTTGCGAAGTACTGCTGCAACATGGCGACCCAACCGCCGTTGGAGCTGACGTTCAGGTTTTCGTTATCGGCAATGGTGTCGAATTTGTATTTTTCGTACTTCTCATCCGGCGTGGAGTACGCCGCGCCACGGAAGGTATGCAGTGCAAAATTGCTGCTACCGGTGTCGCGATGAGACGGCAGATTGATGGATTGCTTCAACTGACCAAAGGTGGAGATCTCCAGCGGTTTCTCACTGGCGTTCTGCACGCTGTAGTTGACGTTGACCGCATATTCACCGCGTTTGAGGACAAACGTTTTGGTGAAGGTGTTGCCAGCGGCGTCAGTCCAGGTCATCGGAACATGCAGTTCGTTCTGGCCATCCGCGAGGACAAACGTGTCGTTATCGACGCTGTACAGCGGACGCGGGCCGTTAGCCGGGTTATCCGGGCCATCACGACCGGTCAGGCCGCTCTGCGCCTGGTAGATAAACTGCGGAGTCGTTTCCAGCAACTGGAACGGTTCTTTAGAACCCAACTCTTTCGGGTAAGTTGGCAGCAAGGCCTGCTCAACATCACCGCCACGGGTGTTGATGGTCAGATCAAGCACGTCGGTCTTAACCGTAATCAGTTTCCCCTGGCCACTGGCCGGTACGCCCTGGTCGGCGGCGCTACCCGCTGCGGTGGTCGTTGTCTGCGTGGTCTGTTGGGTCTGAGGCTGCGGATTTTTATCCTGCTCCCAGGCTTGCCAGATCATGAAAGACACGAACAGCAAAGCGATGACTAAAAGATTGCGTTGCGAATCCATCGTTAGTGTTCTCTGGTATCAAATGGTCCGGGCGGGACGGGATCGTCACCACCAGGGTGTAAAGGGTGGCATTTTAATACGCGTTTCACCGTCAACCAACTGCCTTTTATCACTCCAAACCTGCGCAATGCCTCAATTCCGTAGCTTGAGCAGGTTGGCGTGAAACGGCAATGCGGCCCAAGCAGCGGACTGATCAGGCGTTGATAGACCCGTATAAGGGCTATCAGGACCCGCGAGCCAGGCGACAGTGGCGGCGCCATAATTTTTCCAACGCTTCCGAGAGAGCACGGTTATCGAGGTCGGCAACCCCTTTTTTCGCCACCACCACGAAATCCATTGCAGGGAGTTCATGTTGACGCAGACGGAAGCTTTCACGCGTCAGACGTTTAATCCGATTGCGTTCATGCGCGCGTCGAACGTTTTTCTTGGCGACGGTTAGACCGATGCGGGGATGCCCCAGCGAATTCAGGCGGCCGAGAATGGTGATTTGCGGCGTGCCAGCCCGTTGTGGCTGCTGGAAGACAAATGTGAAATGACTGGGAGTTAACAAACGTAACTCCCTGGGAAATGCGAGCTTAACCACTCAGGGGTTAGCTTTTATTACTTGGAAACGGTCAGACGAGCGCGGCCTTTAGCACGACGACGTGCCAGAACCTGACGACCATTTTTAGTAGCCATACGAGCACGGAAGCCGTGAGAACGGTTGCGCTTCAGTACAGACGGTTGAAAAGTGCGTTTCATGGCGATTTCTACCTAAACTTGAATAAATTCACTGACTTTTGCGTATACCCGAACGATTATCGAACGACTTACGCCTCAGCGTGGGTGATTAAAGAGGCCGGATTGTAATAATTGTACACTCCAGAGTCAATTCTCTTTCCTTAAAACCCTGCGTTTTTCCGCACCTTTTCGCGCGAAAAACAAGCAGCGCTAACGCCGTACGATGGGCATTGTACAACGGGTGGAGGATTATACGGACTGCCGGGCAAAGCGCAAGGATCGCACGGGATCTTTATTAGATCGTTTATGCAGTATAGCGTCTTTACTCATTAATTTTTTCAATATGCGCGCGAAATCGTGCAGCACTTCGCCTGGATCGTTTACACTTACCCGGTTCTGGATCATCCTGTGGATAAATCGGGAAGAATCTGTGAGAAACAGAAGATCTCTTGCTCAGTTTAGGCTATGATCC